>NZ_KK853997.1:3886409-4418909 GCF_000696185.1 Kitasatospora cheerisanensis KCTC 2395
GTCATGGTGACCGTGGTCCAGGCGGCGTCGCCGGTCAGCGGGACGGCGGCGACCTCGCCGCGCCCCGCCGGACCGGTCGCCGCGAGCTCGGGCAGCAGGGCGCAGCCCAGGCCGGCGGCGGCGCACTGGCACAGTGCCGCGATGCCGGCGAGCTCGGTGTCGATCACCGGCGCGTCCGGGCCGAGGCTGTCGATCAGGGCGTCCAGCATCTCCCGGAAGCCGCAGCCGGGCGGGGTCGCCAGGAACGGCTCGCCGCGCAACTCCGGCCCGCCGAGCTGCGGGTACCCGGACAGGCGGTGCCCGACCGGGGTGACCACCACCAGCCGCTCGCCGGCCAGCGTCTCGGACGCGACCGCCTCGTCGCGGGGGGCCGGCCCGAAGGTCAGCGCGACGTCGATCTCGCCCCGCCGGACCCAGTCGTACAGCTCGCCGCGGCTTCCCTGACGGACCGTCACCTGCACCCGGGGGAACTCCCGCCGGTACGGGGCGAGTACCGCGGGGAGGCGGTGGGAGCACAGCGTCTCCAGCCCGCCGACGACCAGCCGGCCGCCGGGCTGCCGGTCCTCCTCCTCGACCGCCAACCGGGCCTCCTCGGCGAGCAGCAGCATCCGGTCCGCGTACTCGACCAGCCGCTCGCCGGCGGGGGTGAGGGTCAACCGGCGGCCGCCGCGGTCGAACAGCTTCGCGCCGAGCTCCGCCTCCAGTGCCTGGACCTGCTCGGTGACGCTGGACTGCGCGTAGTTCAACTCGGCCGCCGCCCTGGTGAAGTTGAGCGTCCGGGCGACGGTGCGGAAGGTCCGCAGGTGGCGCAGTTCCACGGCGTCCGCTCCTCGTCCTCGATGCTCGGCCCCGGCGGTGCCATCGGCTCCGGCGATGGGCGCCATCGGAAGCGCCCGCTTCCTCAACCACCCCGGCGCGGCCAGAATTTCAGTGATCGCCCGCCGCTCACAACCGGCCCGGCGAACCGCGGCGCCGCCGTCGTCCGGCGCCCTTCCGCACCCGCAGCTCTTTCGCACCCTCGGGGGGACAGCCATGCCCGCTCTGCAGACCGCGTCCCGGCGCGGCAACGGCCTCCTGCTGCTCGGCCTGTCGCTCGGCTACTTCATGGTGATGCTGGACACCACGGTGGTGACCGTGGCGCTGCCCGCGATCGGCACGGACCTGTCGGGTTCGCTCAGCGGCCTGCAGTGGGTGTCGAACGGCTACACCCTCACCTTCGCCGCGCTGCTGCTCACCGCCGGTGCGCTGGCGGACCGCTACGGCGGGCGCCGGGTGTTCCTGGCCGGGCTGTGGCTGTTCGCCGCCTGCTCCGCGGCGAGCGCGCCGGCCGGCTCGATCGGGGCGCTGATCGCGCTGCGGGCGCTGCTCGGCGTGGCGGGCGCGCTGCTGCTGCCGGCCTCGCTGGCGGTGATCGCGCACGCCTGGACCGAGCCGGCGGTCCGCGCCCGGGCGATGGGCGTGTGGGCGGCGATCAGCGGCAGCGCGCTGGCGGCCGGGCCGCTGGTGGGCGGGCTGCTCACCGACCGGTTCGGCTGGCGGGCGGTCTTCCTGGTCAACGTGCCGGTCGCGCTGGCCGCGGTGGTCCTGACGGTGCGTCACGCCCCGGTCGAACGGCCCGGGCCGGCCCGGGGCGTCGACCTGCCGGGCCAGGTGTGCGCGGTGCTGGCGCTGACCGGGCTGACCTGCGCGCTGATCGAGGGCGGGCCGGCGGGCTGGACCTCGCTGCCGGTGCTCGGCGGCTTCGCGGTGTTCGCGGCGGCGGGCGGCCTGTTCGTGCGGGTCGAGCGCCGCCGGGAGGCCGCCCGCCGCGCACCGATGCTGCCGCTCGGCCTGCTGCGGGACCGGACGCTGGCCACCGGCCTGTGCGCCGGGCTGCTGGTGAACTTCGGGCTGTCGGGCGTGCTGTTCGTGCTGTCCCTGCACTTCCAGCGGGCGGACGGCCTGAGCGCGCTCGGCGCGGGCCTCGCGTTCCTGCCGCTGATGCTGCCGACCGCGTTCAACCCGGTCTTCACCGGGCGCCTGGTGGGGCGGATCGGCGCGCGCCGCCCGGCGGTCGGCGGGTTCCTGCTGATGGGCGCCGGGGTGCTGGTGGCCGCCGCGGCGACGGGCGGTTCGACGGCCGCGCGGGCGGCGATGGCGGGCGGCCTGCTGGTGCTGGGCTTCGGGCTGTCGTTCGCGATCCCGTCGCTGATGACGGCGGTGGTCGGCGCGGTCGCCAAGGAGCAGGCCGGGATCGCCTCGGGCGCGTTGAACTCGGCCCGGCAGACCGGCGCGGTGCTCGGCGTCGCCGTCCTCGGCACGACGGCCGACGCGGCCCCGGACGGCGACGGCACCCGGCTCGCGCTGCTGGTGGCCGGCCTCGCGCTGCTGGCCGGCGCCGGCGCGGTCGCCGCCCGGCTGGGCCGTCCGGTCGGGCCCGGGCCTGACCGGACGGCGGACGGAAGCGCTCAACTCCGGCCGCCGGCACCGTCCTTGTCGTCGCCGCCGGCGCTGCTTCCGGCGGCGGCCCCGGCGTTCTCGCCGTCCGACGCGGGCTTGGCGAACAGGACGTCGCGGGCCTGGTCGGCCACCCGGACCAGGCTCTCGGAGACGAAGTCGAGGAACCGCGCGATGTTCTCCAGCCGGGTGGCGGCCGGGGTGCCGGGGCCGAGGACGGAGACGCCCTGGCGGGCGGTGGCGACCACGGCGGCGTTGGCGCGGGCGCTGGCGATGGTGGCCTGGTACCAGATGTCCTCGTCCAGCGCGTAGCGCTCGCGACGGCGCTCGTCCCGCTCGCGGCGGATCATGGTCTGCTCGTCCAGGTAGGTGACCGCCTTGGAGATGGACGCGGGGCTGACCTGGAGGCGCTGGGCGAGCTGGGCCGCGGTGAGGTGGCCGTCGTCGGTGAGCAGCAGGGCGGCCAGCACCCGGGACGGCATCCGGCTCATGCCGGACTGCATGAAGACGGTGGTGACGGCCTCTTCGTAGGCCTGCAGGGCGTCCGGGTCGCGCCCGTCGGCGGGCCGGTCCGCGTACGGGCCGCGGGGCAGCGACTGGCGGCGCTGGGCGCGCTGCTCGGTGGCGCGGTGGGCGAGGTCGGCGCGGTAGCCGTTCGGGCCGCCGTTGCGCATGACCTCGCGGGTGACGGTCGAGGTCGGGCGGTCGAGGCGGCGGGCGATCTCGGCGTAGGCGAGGTCATCGGCCAGTCCCAGCGCGATCTGCTGGCGTTCCTGCTGGGTGAGCCTGCCTCCCGGCATCACGGTCTCCCTCGGTCGGTGTCCTGGACGGCACCAGCATAGCGTTCACCCTCAGTCTATTGCAACGCACCCCTGTCTGATGTTGCGTTACCTCGCGTACTGTTGCAACGAAATATGCGGCTCTACCTGCGCTTTTGCAGTTCGATTGCAACAACAGCGTTGCCGGATCCTTGAACGCAACGTAGCGTTTCCAATGTCAGAAACGAAGCGCACAGGGGGACAACACCATGCAGAAGTTCGACACCACCACCGCGATCACCGCCGTCGTCGAGATCCCGGCCGGCCGCCTCAACCTGATCGCCAGCGACCGCACCGACACCCTCGTCGAGGTGCGGCCGGCCAACCCGGAGAAGAACCGCGACGCGCAGGCCGCCGAGTCCACCGAGGTCACCCTCACCGACGGCGTGCTGCGGATCGCCACCGCCGCGAAGAACCGCCTGCTCGGCCCGAGCGGTGCGCTGGAGGTCACCGTCCAACTGCCCGCCGGCTCGCGGGTCGAGGCGAACACCGCCGACGTCGAACTGCGCGGCGTCGGACGCCTCGGCGAGGTCTCGTTCGAGAGCGCCCGCGGCGCGGTCAAGCTCGACGAGAGCGCCGGCGGCCGCCTGGTCCTGCAGGACGGCAGCATCGAGGTCGGCCGCCTCACCGGGTCCGCCCGGCTCGACACCCAGCGCGGCGACCTCACCGTCACCGAGGCCACCCGCGGCGAACTGGAGCTCACCACCCAGTCCGGATCGATCACCGTCGGCGCCGCCCGCGGCATCTCCGCCTCGCTGGACGCCGGCACCGGCCACGGCCGCATCCACAACGCACTGCGCAACGCCGACGACGTGACCGCGCTGAACATCCGCGCCACCACCGCCAACGGCGACATCACCGCCCACACCGTCTGACCGCCGCCCCGCCCCCCGGCCGCCGCCCGCGCGGCGGCCGGGCCCGGCAGCACCCCGGTCGCCGGCTCCGGCGACACCCCACCAGGCACCACCCCGCACCCCGCAGCAGAAGGAGCTCACCCATGACCCGCCTGGCCATCGCCGCGCAGGGGCTGCGCAAGTCCTACGGCGACAAGACCGTCCTCGACGGCGTCGACCTGTCCGTCCCGGAAGGGACCGTCTTCGCCCTGCTCGGCCCGAACGGGGCCGGCAAGACCACCGCCGTCAAGATCCTCTCCACCCTGATCTCCGCCGGCCCCGGCAGCGGGCCGATCCGGATCGGCGGACACGACCTGGCCGCCGACCCGCAGGCGGTGCGCGCCGCGATCGGCGTCACCGGCCAGTTCTCCGCCGTCGACGGCCTGATCACCGGCGAGGAGAACATGCTGCTGATGGCCGACCTGCACCACCTCTCCAAGGCCGAGGGCCGCCGGGTCGCCGCCGACCTGCTGGCCCGCTTCGACCTCACCGAGGCCGCGCAGAAGCCCGCCTCCACCTACTCCGGCGGCATGAAGCGCCGCCTCGACATCGCGATGACCCTGGTCGGCGACCCGCGGATCATCTTCCTGGACGAGCCGACCACCGGGCTCGACCCCCGCAGCCGGCACGGCATGTGGCAGATCATCAGGGAACTCGTCACCGGCGGCGTCACCGTCTTCCTCACCACCCAGTACCTGGAGGAGGCCGACGAACTCGCCGACCGCATCGCGGTGCTGAACAACGGCGTGATCGCCGCCGAGGGCACCGCCGAGGAGTTGAAGCGCCTCGTCCCGGGCGGCCACGTCCGGCTCCGCTTCACCGACCCGGCCGGCTACCGGTCCGCCGCCGACGCGCTCACCGAGAGCGCCCGCGACGACGACTCGCTGACCCTGCTCGTCCCGAGCGACGGCAGCCAGCGCGCGCTGCGCGCCGTCCTCGACCGGCTGGACGCCGTCGGCGTCGAGGCCGAGTCGCTGACCGTGCACACCCCCGACCTCGACGACGTGTTCTTCGCGCTGACCGGCGCGCCCGCCGTCCCCGCCCAGCCCGCCGCCCCGTCCGAGGAGACCGTCCGATGAGCCCGTTCGCACTCGCCGTCCGCGACTCGTCCACCATGCTGCGGCGCAACCTGCTGCACGCCCGGCGCTACCCGTCGCTCACCCTGAACCTGCTGCTCACCCCGGTGATGCTGCTCCTGCTGTTCGTCTACATCTTCGGCGACGCGATGAGCGGCGGGGCAGGCCGCTCCGCGTACGTGGCCTACCTGGTGCCGGGCATCCTGATGATGACCATCGGCTCCACCGTGATCGGCACCGCCGTCTCGATGGCCACCGACATGAACGAGGGCATCGTCGCCCGCTTCCGCACCATGGCGATCCACCGCGGCTCGGTGCTGTTCGGCCGGGTGATCGGCAGCGTGCTGCAGTCGGTGCTGAGCGTGGTCCTGGTCGGCGCGGTCGGCGTCGCCATCGGCTTCCGCTCGCACCACGCCACCGTGCTGGAGTGGCTGGCCGCGTTCGGCCTGCTGGTGCTGGTCGCGCTCGCCCTCACCTGGATCGCCGTCGGCATGGGCCTGGGCAGCCCCAACGCGGAGGCCGCCAGCAACAGCGCGCTCCCGCTGATCGTGCTGCCGCTGATCTCCAGCGCCTTCGTCCCGCTGCACTCGATGCCCGGCTGGTTCCAGCCGATCGCCCAGTACCAGCCCTTCACCCCCGCCATCGAGACCCTGCGCGGTCTGCTGCTCGGCACCCACATCGGCAACAACTGGTGGATCGCCCTGCTCTGGTGCGCCGCCCTGACCGTGCTCGGCTACGCCTGGTCCCGCGCCCAGTTCGACCGCGAGCCCAAGTAGCGGAAAGCAACGCCGATGGAGCTGACGCCAGGTCAGCTCCATCGGCGTTCACCGGTGTCGGCGGCACCCCTGCCCCCACTGCACCGTCACCGCCGCGGTCCCGAGCCGCGGCGCGCTCAGTGCGGGAACTGGGTCTCCAGGCTGGAGACGACCTGCTTCCACACCGGGTCCAGCACCAGGGCCGTGAGCCGGTCGCCGTCGAGCAGCGGCAAGAGGACCGGGTTCTGCCCCATCATCGGGGAGTTGTCCTCGGTGGCGCTGACGATGCTGCCGTCGGTGCCGTACAGCGTGGCCTGCCACGTGTAGAGGTCGCCCGCCGCCGGCGGCAGCTTGACCATCAGCACACTGCCGTCGGGCCGGTGCGTGATTGTGCAGTTCGGCGTCCCCTCGCAGTCGGGGTTCGGCTGGTACGTCGTCCCGGGCGCCATCCCCTTCACGTGGGTGATCTCGATGCCGAGGTCACCGGTCCGCGGCGGGTGGTTCGGGTCCGGCCAGTCCCCCTCCTGGGCCAGGAACTCGGTCGTCGCCACCCGGTACCGCAGGCCCGAACCGGGCGTCGGATCCGGGTCGTTGTACCGGTTGACGATCCGGTACCCGGCCGGGTTCCGGGCCGCGAGCAGGTCCTCCACCGTCGGATTGAGGACGGGGCTGTTGCTGGTCTTGGTCGACGGCGTTCCCGACGGCTTCCCCGACGGGGTGCCGGACGGCTTGCCCGAGGGAGAGCCCGACGGCTTGCCCGACGGGGTACCGGACGGCTTCGCCGACCCCGTGGGCTTGTCGGACGGCAGGTCGGACGCGGCGGCGGCCGCCGGCCCGACGGCGGAGCTCGGCACCGGGCCACCGATGAAGAGCGTCCCCATCGTCATCCCGGCCACCGCGGCAGCCGTGCCCGTCATGGCGGCGGCACGCAGCCGCCTGCGGTTGCGGCCCCGGCGCAGCAGCTCCGCCGTCGGGGCAGACCCCGGCGGAAGCTGACGGTCCGCCAGCACCTCCAGCGCGTGCGACAGGTCCTCGTGGTCGTTGGTGCTCACGGGCTGACAGCCTCCTCGTTCTTCAACCGGTTCTTCGGAAGAGCCGAGCGCAGCCGGGCCAGCGCCCGCGAGTGCTGACTCTTGACGGTGCCGACCGAGCAGCCGAGGACGGTGGCGGTCTCCTTCTCGGACAGGTCCTCCAAGTGCCGCAGCACCACCACGGCCCGCTGCCTGGCGGGCAGCGAGAGCAGTGCGCGGTGGAGTTCGTCCGTCTCCCCGTACTCGACGCCGGTCGGCCCCGGGCGGTCCGGCAGGTCCGCGGTGGGTGTCTCCCGGCGTCGCCGGCGCCACCAGCTGACATGGCCGTTGACCAGCATCCGCCGCAGGTACGCGTTCGGATCGTCGGTGGCCACCCGGCGCCAGCGGACGTACAGCTTGACCAGGCAGTCCTGGAGCAGCTCCTCGCCGCGGTGCCGGTCCCCCGCGATCAGGGTGGCCGTCCGCAGGTGGCGGGGCCAGGCAGCCGCGACGAAGGCTGCGTAAGCGTCGTCCTCGGTTTCTCGACTCACACCGACCACACGCCCGAGCACGGTGAAAGGTTGTCAGGTTCTCCGACCGGTTTCCGAACGGGATTCCGGACCGGCCCCGCCCGACCGCCGGTCAGTCGGCGCGGGTGCGCAGCCGCCGGAACGCGAGCGCGGCGGTGACGGCCGTGAGCAGGGCGAACAGGGCGCTCTCCACGGCCTGGAAGGTCCAGTACCGGTCGGCGGGCTGCTGAGTGACGTCGACGTGGACGCCGTGCCCGGCCAGGCAGCGGGGCAGGTCGGCGGGCGAACTGTGGTCCATGCAGTCCTGGAACCAGTCGGTGCGCCCGACCGGCGCGCCGCCGCGGTCGAGGATCGGACTGGTGTCGATCACCCACGGCCCGCCCGGGACGCGCAGGCCGCCGATGTCCCCGTACGTACCGATCTTGGTGAGGTTGGCGACGATCGGCTCGGTCAACTGCACGCTGGTCCGCTCCGGTGCCCGGTAGTGCGGCCGGACCAGCGCCGGAACGGCCAACTGGACGACGGTGAAGACCGCCAGCGTCGCGGCCATCGCGGGAACGGCACGGCGCAGGTGCAGGCCGAGCGTCGCACCGAGCACGGCCGCGAAAGCGGCGTACACGGCGGGCGCGGGCCCGTGCGAGGCGAACGCGACGGGCTCGAAGCGCGCCCCCTGGACGGCCGCGACCGGCCCGGTGGCCCAGCCCAGCAGCAGCGCGGCCAGCAGCGTCGCCAGCGTGCAACTCCCGCCCACCACCGCCAGCTTCACCGCCAGCCAGCGACGACGGGTGACGCTCTGGTTCCACACCAGCCGGTGCGTGCCGGCCTCGAACTCGCGGGCGAGCAGCGGCGCCCCGCAGAACACGCCCAGCACGGCGGGCAGCACCAGCAGCAGGTAGCCGAGCAGGTCCGCGCGCAGCCGGTAGCGGTCGGCGAACGCCGCCAGCGCCCCGGAGCAGTCGGGCCGGGCCGCACAGTGCGCGAGGGTGTCCCGGTGCGCCTGGTGGACGTCGAGGCCGAGCAGCAGCAGGTAGCCGGCCAGCACGAGCAGGGCGGCCAGGCCGATCAGGGCCTGGGTGCGGAACTGACGCCAGGTCAGCCAGATCATCGACGGGCCTCCGGTCGGGCGGACGATCGGCCCTTGCCGCCCGGGCGTTCGGCGCAGGCGAGATGGGCGAGGACGAGTTCTTCCAGGTCGGGCGCGGCGACGCTCCACGGCCCGTCGGCGGGCAGCGGCCGCACGGTGCGCACCAGCGCAGTGGCCCGGCCGTCGCCCTGCTCGGTGCGGGCGAGCACCACGGCCTCGGACGGCAGCGCGTCGAAGTCGGCGGGGCGGCCCGTCACGCGGACGTGCTGGGCGATCAACGGCTCGACGTCGCCGCACAGTTGGACCCGGCCCCGGGCGAGCACCACCAGGTGGTCGCAGACCCGGGCGACATCGGGCAGGGCGTGCGAGGAGAGCACGGCCGTCGCGCCGAGTTCGGTGACGGACTCCATCAGGTGGTCGAGGAACGCGTGCCGGGCGAGCGGGTCCAGCGCGGCGGCCGGCTCGTCGAGGATCAGCAGGTCCGGACGCTTGGCCGCCGCCACCGTCAGGGCGAGCTGGGCACGCTGCCCGCCCGACAGCCGGCCGGCCTTCTGCCGGGGATCCAACTCGGCACGTTCCAGCCGCCGGTCGGCGAGCGCCGCGTCCCAGCGCGGGTTGAGCCGGGCACCGAGCCGCAGGTGCTCGGCGACGGTCAGGTCCGGATAGACCGGGGTGTCCTGGGCGACGTACCCGACCCGGGCCAGCTGCTCCGGCCGGGTACCGGGCTCGGAGCCGTGCACCCGGATCCGCCCCTCGGTGGGCGCGACCAGCCCGCAGGCGAGCTGCATCAAGGTCGACTTCCCGGCCCCGTTCGGCCCGACCAGCCCGACCACCCGACCCGCCGGAACGCTCAACTCCACACCGGACAGCGCCCATCGGCGACCGAACCGCTTGCCGAGACCCACGGCCTCCAGCACCGGCGTCACCACTGCCCGTCCTCCGCGTCCCGCTCCGCCCGCCGGGCCCGCCAACCCCGCACCAACCGGTACGCACCCCATCCGAGAGCGACCAACATCCCCAACTGAACCGCCCACCACGCGTACAGCAGCGGACTGCGCTCGGTCCTCTCGGCCACCGCCGCCAGCACGGCACCCTTCACATTCACATCCATGCCCCCACGCTCCCGCCCACCCCGCCCCCGTCACAGCGGCCGAAGGTACGGTCCTCACGGTGCGGCGTCGTACTTTCGGCCGGTCAGCACCGGCGGCCCGGCAACGCAACGCCCGGCGCTACCAGCCGACTTCGCGCCGAAGGTGTCAACACCGATCCGCGCATCGACACCGCCTGAACGGCACGGCAGCGCGACGGCGCACCTTCGGCCGGCTCGTGGCCTCCGGCGCAACGCCCGGCGCTGCCAGGTCACTTCACGCCACACCGTCCGCCACCGGCTCCGTCCGCCGCGGCATCACCTTCCCGGCCGGCCCGCCGTCGGCTCGCCGTCGCGCTTCCCAGCATCGGGCCGGACACCGGCACGGCAGCTCGGGCACTCCCTGAGCTCCCCAAACCGCCGCGCAGCCAGCTCACTTCACGCCACGTCCGCCACAACGTTCCCCGCCTGCGGCAAGCCCCCCGTGGCCGGGGCGGCGTGGCGTCGTACTTTCGGCCGGTTCGCCGCGGGTGCGGATTCGCCTAGCGTGGCTGCGTGAGACGGACGTGGGTGGTGGGGAACGCGGTGCTGGGGGCGGGGTTCGCGCTGGCGCTGCTGGTGATGGCGGCGCAGTACGCGGCGCAGGGCCGGGTGTGGGCGCTGGACGTGGCGACCGGCGCGGTGGTGTGCGCGCTGGCGGTGGGCCGGGCCCGCAGCCGGGGTGCGGCGGCAGCTCTCGGGCTGGCCGTGGCGGGCGTCGCCGCTCTCGTGGCCCGGGCCGCCGGACTGCCCGGAGAGCCGGGCGCGGCGGCCGTGTTGGGGCTGCTGGTGCTGGGCGGGTCCGCGGTGCGAGCGCTGCCGTGGCGGCGGGCGGCCGTGATCGCCGGGGCCGGGCTGGCCCTGATGGCGACCGGCCTGCTGGCCGGGCCGGCCCCCTCCACCCCGTTCCGGGTCGGCATCGAGGTGTGGGCGCTCGCGCTCGCCGCCGGCCTCGGCCTGCGGCTGCTCGACCACCGCCGCCGGTCCGCCGCCGAGGCCGCCCGCCGGGACGAACGGCTCGCGCTGGCACGGGAGTTGCACGACCTGGTGGCCCACCACATCACCGGCGTGGTGGTGCAGGCGCAGGCCGCCCGGATCGTCGCCCGCAAGCGCCCCGAGCAGCTCGACGACACCCTCGCCGGGATCGAGACGGCGGGCGCGGACGCGCTCTCCGCGATGCGCCGCGTGGTGGGCCTGCTGCGCGCCGCCGACGACACCCCCGGCACCGCGCCCGCCACCCCCGGGACGGCCGAACTCACCCAGCTGGTACGACGGTTCGACGGCCACGGGCCGACCGTCCGGCTGCACCTGCCGGACCGGGACGCCGCGCCCTGGCCGCCCGAGATCGCCACCACCGTGCACCGGATCGTCCAGGAGTCGCTGACCAACATCGCCCGGCATGCCGCGCACGCCCGCACCGCCGAAGTCGCCGTCGCGCACCCGCCCGGCACCCTCACCGTCACCGTCACCGATGACGCCCCACCGCCCGGCCACGCCCGCCACCTGCGCCCCGTCGGCTTCGGCCTGCTCGGCATGCGCGAACGCGTCGAAGCCCTCGGCGGCACCTTCTCCGCCGGCCCCGGCCCCGCCGGCGGCTGGACCGTCCACGCCGAACTGCCCGTCCCCGAAAGCGTCTCCCGATGACCATCCGTGTCCTGCTGGCCGACGACCAGGCGATGATCCGCGGCGGACTGCGACTGATCCTGGAGGACCAGGACGACATCACCGTGGTCGGCGAGGCCGCCGACGGACCCGCGGCCGTCGAACTCGCCCGCCGGCTCCGGCCGGACGTCTGCCTGGTCGACATCCGAATGCCCGGCCTGGACGGCATCGACGTCACCCGCGCGCTCGCCGGGCCCGGCGAGCCCGACCCGCTGCGGGTGGTCGTGGTGACCACCTTCGACCTCGACGAGTACGTCCACGGCGCGCTGCGGGCCGGCGCGGTCGGCTTCGTCCTCAAGGGGGCCGCGCCCGCCCTGCTGATCGAGGCCGTCCGGGCCGCGCACGCCGGCGACGCGCTGATCTCCCCGTCCCTGACCCTCCGGCTGCTGCGCGGCCTCACCCCCGTCGCACCCGCCCGCACCCCGTCCGAACGCCCGCTCTCCGCCCACGAGTCCGAGGTCGTCCGCGCCATCGCCCGCGGCCGCACCAACCAGGAGATCGCCGCCGACCTCTTCATCACCCTCAGCACCGTGAAGAGCCACCTGACCGCCGTCCAGCAGAAGCTCGGCGCCCGCAACCGCGTGGAGATCGCCGCCTGGGCCTGGGAGAACCACCTGATGACCCGCCCCCCGACCTGAGCTCGACCGGTACGCGAACCGCACCCCGCTCCGGTACCGTCGCCGTCCCGTCGATCCACGCCTTCGGCGCGACCGACGCGGCGAGCGGTTCGAACTCCGTCTCGACGAGCGCCCGCTGCAGGCCCGCTCCCGCACCATCGCCCTGATCAGCCGCCAGAACCGTCTCCGGGCCTACCGGTTCGGCATGAAGTGGACCGCCGGGCAGAAGTAGCGGAGCGCCGTGCGGAACCGAACGACGGTGCCGGGGGCTCCTGTTGAGGAAGGTGCGGCACCTCGTGCCCGCCCCGACTCCGTTGTTCCCCGTCGATCCGGAGGCCGCGCCCGTGCTGTTCCTCACCCTGGTCCTGGTCGTGCCGACCGTGCTGGCGATCGTCGTCGCGATGCTGTTCCAGGCCGTCCGGGCGGCGCTCCGGCGGGCCTGGCTGCGTGCGCTCGGGATGGTGAGCTGCGGCGCCACCGCCGTGGTGCTGGGCCTGGCGGCGCTGGCCCTGATGGGGGCCGTCTCGGCGGCGGAGCAGGGCGGCTCCGGCTCCTCGCCGTTGATTCCCTGCCGGATCCCGGGGCAGCCGGTCGAGCGGGTGGTCGACTACCGGATCAACCTGCTCCCGCTCGGATTCTCCTGCGTCCTGGCCGACGGCTCCTCGTACGGCACCGACGAAGTCCCCTGGTACCTCACCCCGTTGGCGGGCGGGCTCGCCCTGCTGGCCGCCGGCGCCCTGTACGCCGGGCGGAACTCGCCTCGCACCGCCGAAGGTTGAGCACCGCACCCGGCGAAACACGCCGGGGCCCGCACCGTCGGACGGTGCGGGCCCCGGCGGGTGGCGTCAGCTCGCGGCGAGCAACTCCAGGGTGTCGATGACCCGGTTGGAGAAGCCCCACTCGTTGTCGTACCAGGCGACCACCTTGATGTGGCGGCCGTCGACCCGGGTCAGCTCCGAGTCGAAGATCGAGGAGGCCGGGTTGCCGGTGATGTCCGAGGAGACCAGCGGGTCCTCGGAGTACTCCAGCACGCCCGCCAGCTTGCCGGCGGCAGCCTCGCGGTAGGCGGCCAGCACCTCCTCGCGGGTGACGTCCCGGGAGACCGTGGTGTTCAGCTCGACGATCGAGCCGACCGGGACGGGCACCCGGATCGAGTCGCCGGCCAGCTTGCCGTCCAGCTGCGGCAGCACCAGGCCGATCGCCTTCGCGGCGCCCGTGGTGGTCGGCACGATGTTGACGGCGGCGGCGCGGGCCCGGCGCGGGTCGCGGTGCGGGCCGTCCTGGAGGTTCTGCTCCTGGGTGTAGGCGTGCACGGTGGTCATGAACCCGTGCTCGATGCCGGCCAGGTCGTCCAGCACGGCGGCCAGCGGGGCCAGCGCGTTGGTGGTGCAGGACGCGTTGGAGACGATGGTGTGCGCGGCCGGGTCGTACGCCTCGGTGTTGACGCCGTAGGCGAGGGTGACGTCGGCGCCGTCGGACGGCGCGGACACCAGGACCTTCTTCGCACCGGCCGCGAGGTGGGCGCGGGCCGCCTCCGCGGAGGTGAACCGGCCGGTGGCCTCCAGCACGATGTCGACGCCGAGTTCGGCCCACGGCAGGTCGGCCGGGTTGCGCTCGGCGAGGACCTTGATCCGGCGGCCGTCGACCACCAGCGTGTCGCCCTCGACGGTCACCGGGCGGCCGAGCCGGCCCGAGGTGGTGTCGTACGCCAGCAGCCGGCCCAGCGCGGTGGGCTCGGTCAGGTCGTTGACGGCGACGACCTCCAGCTTGCTGTCGCGTTCCAGCAGGGCGCGCAGCACGTTGCGTCCGATGCGGCCGAATCCGTTGACGGCGATGCGGGTCATGGGTGGTGCCCTTCTGTGCGGGGTGGACTCCTCCACTTTCGCTCGCAGGCGGGGCCGGTAGCAGTGGCGTCCGTGCCATGGTTCGCAAGGATCGTGCCAACCCCGGCGACCAGCCGGAAAGCGCTTACCAGGCGCTCCGAGGAGCGCCTGCGCGCCATCCCGGAAAGCGCTTGCCCGACACCCCTGGAAAGCGCTTACCCGCCGCGCCCGGAAAGCGCTTTCACTCCCCCTTGGCGAAGGTCCGCCGGTAGTCGCTGGGCGTCGTCCCGAGGATCTGCTGGAAGTGCGTGCGCAGGTTCGCGCCGGTGCCGAGGCCGGTCTCGGCGGCGATCCGCTCGACGCTCCGCTCGGAGCGTTCCAGCAGTTCACGGGCCAGGTCGACGCGGGCCCGCAGCACCCACTGCATCGGCGTGTAGCCGGTGTCCTCGACGAACCGCCGGGAGAAGGTCCGCGGCGAGACCGCCGCATGCCGGGCCAGCGCCCGGACCGTCAGCGGCTCGTCCAGCCGGTGCAGCGCCCACTCCCGGGTCGCGGCGAACCGCTCGCCGATCGGCTCCGGCACGCTGCGCGGCACGTACTGCGCCTGGCCGCCGCTCCGGTACGGCGCGGCCACCAGCCGCCGCGCGGTGTGGTTGGACGCCGCCACCCCGAGGTCGCGGCGCAGCACGTGCAGGCACAGGTCGATGCCGGACGCCGCGCCGGCGGAGGTGAGCACGCTGCCCTCGTCGACGAACAGCACGTTCTCGTCCACCCGCACCCGCGGGTACTTGGCGGCCAGTGCCCGCGTGTAGTGCCAGTGCGTGGTGGCCCGGCGGCCGTCCAGCAGTCCGGTGGCGGCCAGCGCGAACGCCCCGGTGGAGATCGCCGCCAGCCGCGCCCCGCGCGCGTGCGCCGCGCGCAGCGCCTCCACCACGGCGGCCGGCGGGTCCTCCCGGTCGGGGTGCCGGTAGCCGGGCACGAACACCGACTCCGCCCACTCCAACGCCTCCAGCCCGTGCGCCACGTGGTACGACAGCCCGTCCCCGCCGGCGACCAGTCCGGGTGCGGCCCCGCACACCCGGACCTCGTACGGCATGCTCGCGCGGGTCGAGAACACCTGCGCCGGGATCCCGACGTCGAGCGGCTTGGCGCCGTCCAGGACCAGCACGGCCACCCGGCGCAGACGAGGAACAGACATCCCCTCAGCCTAGGTGCCCCGTGCCGGACGCCCCCCGATCAGGAGCCACCGCACGCCGCCGGCCACCGGACGCAGGAACCAGAGTGCAGAACCCGGAAAGCAGGAGGCAGGAAGCGGGTCACCGGCACCCCGACCTGACGGATGCTCAGTCCGCGACGCCGAGGATCCGCCCCACCGTCTCCGGCTCCTTCAGGCTGCGCAGCATGCAGTGCGCGACATCGGCGCGGGAGACGGTGCCGCCGCCGCGCAGGTTCTGCCCGTAGGCGGTCCGGTAGTCGCGGGTGAGCGGCTTGTCGGTGAGACGGGGCGGGCGGACCACCGTCCAGTCCAGGCCGCTGCCCAGCACCACGTCCTCCATCCGGGCCAGGTCGGCGTAGTGCGCGCGCAGCACCCGCTTCACCACGGGGGTCAGCACGTACCGCATCACCGGCCCCTCGCCGGGGTCGTGGCGCGGCGGGTGCGGCCGGGCCGGGGACGGCACGGTGCCGATCGGTGCGGCGCTGACCACGACCAGCCGCCGCACGCCCGCCTGCCGCATCGCGTCGACGACGGCCCGGGTGCCGTGCTCGGCCACCCCGATCCCGGCCTTGCCGACGGCGCCGAGCCCGGACAGCACCGCGTCGGCGCCCTCCACCGCGTCCCGCAGCTCCGCGGGCCCGGCGCTCGCCAGGTCCGCCCGGACCACCCGGGCCCAGTGCTGCTCGCTCAGCTTGGCGGGGTTGCGCACCACCGCCGTGACCTCGTGCCCGGCCTCCAGCGCCTGCTCCAGCAGGTGCCGGCCGATGCCGCCGGTGGCGGCCAGTACGGTCAGTTTCATCGCTCTCCCCTGATCTCGATTCCGTGCACGGCAATGGGAGTTGACCTCACGCCACGGCTCCGGCCCGGGCGAGCTTGTCCGGGTTGGTGACGAAGTAGATGGCGGTGACCTGCTCGCCGTCCGGCGCCAGGTCGAGGACCAGCACGGCGAACGGCGCGCCGCCGACGAGCAGGACGGCCGACGGGTCGCCGTTGGCGGTGGCCCACCGCACCCGCAGGTCG
Source organism: Kitasatospora cheerisanensis KCTC 2395 (assembly GCF_000696185.1). Taxonomy (GTDB): domain Bacteria; phylum Actinomycetota; class Actinomycetes; order Streptomycetales; family Streptomycetaceae; genus Kitasatospora; species Kitasatospora cheerisanensis. The sequence goes on from NZ_KK853997.1 coordinate 3,902,476, forward strand.
TGCGGGGCGCGGGCGGCGTTGCCGACCAGCAGCCGGGCGACCTTGTCGCGCCCGTGCACGGTGCGGGAGCCCGCCGCGGCGGCCTTGCCGCCGCCGTCCGCCCACAGGGTGACCTCGGGGGCGAGCAGGTGCAGCAGCGCGTCGAGGTCGCCGCCGCCGACGGCGGTGGTGAAGCGCTCGGTGACCTGGCGGCGCACGGCCGGGTCGGCGCGGAAGCGCGGGCGGCGGGCCTGGACGTGTTCGCGGGCGCGGTGGGCGAGTTGGCGGACGGCGGCGGGGCTGCGGCCGAGGATCCCGGCGGTCTCCGGGTGGCTGTAGCCGAACACCTCGTGCAGCACGAACACGGCCCGCTCCAGCGGGGTGAGGGTCTCCAGCACCACCAGCAGGGCGATCGACACCGCCTCGGCCCGTTCGCCGGTCTCCTCCAACTCGGCGGCGGCGACCAGTGGTTCGGGCAGCCAGGGTCCGAAGTAGCTCTCCCGCCGCCGGCTGATCTCCGCGCGCCGGGCGAGCGCGGTGTTGACGGCGGTGCGCACCAGGTAGGCCCGCGGGTGGACGACCGGCCCGGCGTCGGTGGAGCGGTACCGGCCGGACCAGGCCAACCAGGTCTCCTGCAGCACGTCCTCGGTGTCGGCGACGGTGCCCAGCAGGTTGTAGACCATCGAGAACAGCAGCTCCCGGTGGCGGGTGAACACCTCCGTCGCCTTGTCCGGTGGTGCGGGGGGCGGGTGGTCGGTCATCGCGTTCTCCTCTCACGGCTGCATCCCGAGAGTGGCAGCGCGCACCGGGTGTGACACGGTCGCCGGAAATTCTCCGCGAACGCCGCGGGCCCGCCCGCCCGCACGACCGCCCGCCCGCACGAACGACCGCGCGAACGCCGAGGGCCCGACAGCACCGAGGGGCCCGCACGACCGACCGTCCGTCGGTCGTGCGGGCCCCTCGGCGCCCCTCGGCGCTTGTCGGGCGTCAGCCCATGCTCTTCGCCCCGTCCAGGGACTCCCGGATGATGTCGGCGTGGCCGGCGTGCTGGTTGGTCTCGGCGACGATGTGGATCAGGGTGCGGCGGGCGGACCAGCTCTCGTTGCGGTTGAACCACGGGGCCGGCGGCAGCGGGTGGCTCGCGTTCAGGTCGGTGAGGCCGGCGATCAGCTCGTCGGTGGCGGTGGCCACCGCCTCGTACGCGGCGAGGACGCCGGCCAGGGTCTCGCCGGGGAGCAGCCGGAACTCGTCGGCGCGCTGCTGGTAGTCGGCCTCGGTGAAGCTGTTGAAGTCCGGCAGCGCGGCCGGGCCGAGTTCGATGAACGCGGCCCAGGTCCGCTCCACCGAGGTGACGTGCTTGATCAGGCCGCCGATGCACAGCTCGCTGACGGTGGTGCGGCGCCCGGCCTGCTCGTCGTCCAGGTCGCGGGCGGTCAGCCGCAGGAAGTGCCGGGCCGCGCGCAGCGTCGCCAGCAGGTCGGCCTGCTCGCCGCTGAGCCGGTCGTCCGTGAGGGAGCCGGGGTACTGGCCGACGGGGGTCTCGGTGGTCTCGGTCATCGTCTCGCCTCTCCAGGGTGCGTCAACTGCGGTGCTTCGCAGAGGAGTTCTTCACCGCTTCGCGGTCGTCCTCCTCGCTCGTGTTCCACACTAGGGACCATTGCGGCCAGTTTCCGGCCGCAATGGGAGGAGGATCGGATTCATGGCCGACACCAGTGCCCGCACCCTGCGGCTGCTCACCCTGCTCCAGTCCCACCGCTTCTGGCCCGGCGAGGAGCTCTCCGGGCGGCTCGGCGTCTCCGCCCGCACCCTGCGGCGCGACGTCGACCGGCTGCGCGAGCTCGGCTACCCGGTCGAGGCGCGGCGCGGCGTGGACGGCGGCTACCAGCTCGCCGCGGGCGCCGCGCTGCCCCCGCTGGTGATCGACGACGAGGAGGCGGTCGCCCTGGCCGTCGGCCTGCAGGCGGCGGCCGACGGTGCGGTGGAGGGCATCGCCGAGGCGTCGGTGCGGGCGCTGGCCAAGGTGGTGCAGGTGATGCCGGCCCGGCTGCGCCGCCGGGTGGACGCGCTGCGCACCGTGACCGTGCCCGCGAGCTGGCGGGCCGACTCCGGGCCCCGGATCGACCCGGACGTCCTCACCGCCGTCGCGCTGGCCTGCCGCGACACCGAGCGGCTGCGCTTCCAGTACGGCACCGCGGACGGCCGGGCCGGCGAGCGCCACACCGAGCCGCACCACCTGGTCCGGCTCGGCCGCCGCTGGTACCTGGTGGCGTACGACCTCACCCGGCAGGACTGGCGGACCTTCCGGCTGGACCGCCTCTCCTCCCCCGTGCCGACCGGTGCCCGCTTCCTGCCGCGCACCCTGCCGGCCGAGGACGCCGCCGAGTTCGTCCGGGCCGGACTGTCCGGCCCGTCCCGGCAGTACCGGGTCGAGGTGCTGGTCGACGCGCCCGCCGCGACGGTCCGGCAGCGGATCGGCGCCTGGGCGGAGATCGAGGAGGTCGACGCGGACCGCACCCGGGTGCTGATGAACTCCGACTCGCTGGACTGGCCCGCGATGGCCTTCGGTTCGCTGGAAGCCGACTTCCGGATCGTCTCCCCGCCCGAACTCGCCGCCCTGCTGGCCACCTGGGGTGAGCGGTTCAGCCGCTGCACCGCGCCCAACCAGCGGGCAGAATCGGCGTCGTGACGACTCAGCAGCTGCTCACCCCCGCCGAGGCCGCCGAACGTTCGGGCTTCACCCTGGACACCCTGCGCTACTACGAGCGCATCGGCCTGCTCACCGCCATCACCCGCGCCACCAGCGGCCACCGCCGCTTCACCCCGGACGACCTGGTCTGGCTGGGCATCCTGCGCTGCCTGCGCGACACCGGCATGCCCATCGCCGACATGCGCCGCTACGCCGAACTCGCCCGCGCCGAGGGCCCGGAGAGCCTGCTCGACCGGATCGCCCTGCTGGAGAAGCACGACACCGCGGTCAACGACCGGATCGCCCTGCTGGAGCGCCAGCGCGCCCACCTGCGCGACAAGATCGACTACTACCGCAGCGTGCTGGCGGCCGACTGACGCCCCGACGTACAGCCTGATTCCCGGTCAGACCCGCAGTCCGTCCATCACCAGCCGGAACAGGTGCTCGCGCCGCCCGGCGAGCGAGGGCGCCTGGTCGGCGATCCAGCTGACGGCGTTCGCCAGCGCGAACAGGTCGGTGCCGGTGACGTCCGGCCGGATCCGTCCGGCCCGCTGCGCGGCGGCCAGCAGGCCGGCCCCGGCCTCCCGCATCGCCGTGCAGCTGGCGTGCAGCGGCGAGGCCGGGTCGCGCAGCGTGGCCATCAGCGTCTCGGGCAGGCCCTGGTAGGCGCCGGCGCCCTGGCAGAACTCCCGCAGCCACCCGGTCAGCGCCGCATCCGGATCGCCACCGCCCGCCAACTCTTGAGCGCGCTCGGCCAGTTGGCCGAAGCGTCGGCCGAGCAGGGCCTCCAGCAGCGCTTCCCGGTTCGGGAAGTGCCGGTAGAGCGTGCCGAGTCCGACCCCGGCCCGGCGGGCGACGTCGCGCAGCGAGGCCTGCGCGCCCTGTTCGGCGACCACCTCGGCGGCGGTCTCCAGCAGTCGGTCCCGGTTGCGCAGGGCGTCCGCGCGCGGCGCCCGCGCGGTCGGCTCAACGGCCATGGCGATTCCCGTCGTTGACATTCGGAGCAGCGCTCCGTTTAACTTTCCGGAGCAGCGCTCCGCATTCTACGGGAGCGCCGTCCGGCCTGTGGAGGGGAGACTCGGTGGACGACACGACGATGTGGGCGGTGCGCATGCACGCCTTCGGCGACCCGGAGGTGCTGGTCCGGGAACGGGTGCCGCGCCCGGTGCCCGGGCCCGGCGAGGTGCTGGTCCGGGTGCACGCGGCGGGCGTCAACCCGCCCGACTGGTACGCCCGGCGCAACTTCCCCACGATTCCGGCCGAGTTGCGGCCCCGGCTGACCCTCCCGCTGATCCCCGGCAGCGACATCTCCGGCACCGTCGCCGCCCTCGGCCCGTCCCCGGACGGCTCGCCCGAGGGCGCGACGGCGAGCCCCGCCAGGCCGGCCTGGCAGGTCGGCGACCGCGTCCACGGACTGGTCAACTTCCCCGGCCGGGCCTCGGGTTACGCCGAGTACGCGGTCGCCCCGGCCGGCCACCTGGCCCGGCTGCCCGACGCGCTCGACCACCTCGCCGGCGCGGCCCTGCCGATGGCCGGACTGACCGCCCACCAGTACCTCGCCCGCCTGCGCCCCGCCCCCGGCAGCACCGCACTGGTCGTCGGCGCGGCCGGCGGCGTCGGCCACCTGGCGGTGCAGCTGCTCCGGGCCGGCGGCGTCCGGGTGGTCGCGGTCGCCTCCGGCCGGCACGAGCCGTTCCTGCGCGGCCTCGGCGTCGACCGGTTCGTCGACTACACCGCCACCCGGGTCGAGGACGCCGTCCGGGACGTCGACCTGCTGCTCGACACCGTCGGCGGCCCGGACGCCCACCGGCTGCTCCCCGCCCTGCGCCCCGGCGGCCGGGTCGCCCCGGTCTTCCTCGGCGACTACCGCCCGGAACGGGCCGCCGAACTCGGCCTGGCCGTCGAGGACCGCCCCTGGCAGGTCCGCTCCAGCGGGGCCGACCTGGCCGCGCTCGACACCCTGGCGGCCTCCGGCGCCGTCCGGGTCGCCGTCGCCGAGGTGTTCCCGCTCGCCGAGGCCGCCGCCGCCCACCGCCGCGCCGAACAGGGCCACCTGCAGGGCAAGTTGGTGCTCCGGATCGCCGGCTGAGCCCCGGCCGGACGGGCTCAGCCCATGGTGCGCTGGCCGTCCAGGGTCTCGCGGAGGATGTCGGCGTGCCCGGCGTGCTGCGAGGTCTCCGCGATGACGTGCAGCAGGACCCGGCGCACCGTCCAGCTCGCGCCGGGTTCGAACCAGGGCGCGGACGGCAGCGCGTGGGCGGCGTCCAGGTCGAGCGTGGCGACCAGGTTGTCGGTGTGCTCGGCGACCGCCCGGTAGCGCTCCAGCAGGACGTCCAGGGTCTCGCCGGGCAGCATCCGGAACTGGTTCGCCCAGGCCTCGGCGTCCTCGGGCGCGCCCTCGGCGCGCATCGCCTCCGCGCCGCCGACGGCGAACCGCATCCAGCGCTCCTCGACGCCGGCGACGTGCTTGATCAGCCCGCCGAGGGTGAGCGCGCTGACGGTGGGGTGCTCCGCGGCCTGATTGTCCGTCAGGCCGCGCACGGTGTAGCGCAGGAAGCCGCGGTGCTTGTCCAACGCGGCCAGCAGGTCGGCGCGTTCGCCGGTCAGCTCGGGGAGCGGGGTGACCATCGGCTCAGGCCACCTCCACCGTGGCCGGCGGCTCGCCCTCCGCCGCGGCCGGGTCGATCAGCGAGAACGCCGCGCCCTGCGGGTCCACGAAGGACGCGAACCGCCCGAACGGGGTGGTGATCGGCCCGAACACCAGCTGCCCGCCGGCCTTGGCGACCCGCTCGGCCGCGGCGTCGCAGCCGTCCACCACGAAGTACACGCTGATGAACGACGACACCTCCGCGGGCACCTGGGGCGTCATGCCCATCGAGCCGAGCACCGGTGTGTCCGCGAGGTGGAAGATGCTGTAGTCGACGTTGTCGTCCACCAGCTTCCGCACCTTGTACGGGAACACCTTCGGGAAGAAGGCGTTGGCGGCGGCGGTGTCCCGGGTGAACACCTCCGCCCAGCCGTAGCTGCCGGGCGCGTCGCGCAGTTCGAAGCCCGCGTGGTCGCCGCCCTGCCAGATGCCGAACACCACGCCGGCCGGGTCCTTGGCGATCGCCATCGAGCCGAACGTGCCGACCTGCATCGGCTCCAGCAGCAGCGCGCCGCCGGCCTCCCGGATCCGCGCCGCGGTGGCGTTGACGTCCACCGAGGCCAGGTAGAGCACCCAGGCGGACTGGCCCGGTCCCTGCCCGGGCATCGGCGGGACGATCGCCGCCACCGCCTTCCCGTCCCGGTAGGCCTGCGTGTAGTCGCCGTACTCGGTCGAGGATTCGCCGAACGTCCAGCCCAGCACCTCGCCGTAGAAGGACTTGGCGCCCTCCAGGTCGGTGAACATCGCGTCCGCCCAGACCGGGGTGCCTTCGGGTTGCGCAGCCATGGTGCATCTCCGTCCGCTGTCGGGGGTCCGGGCCGGGCCCGGACAGAACCGCGTACGCCTGCCACGCTAACCACCGACCGTGACAGTTGCCCGGCGACGCGCGCGGCCACCGTCCGACGCACCGTCAGCAGCCGTGGAACAGCAGGTCGGACGCCTGTTGCACGGCAGTGACAGTGCACGCACGGATCGAGGTCATCCGGCTGCGAAGCTTTGGTCATCGCCCGAACGACAGCGCCCGAACGACAGCGCGGAGCACGAGCCGGGCCGAGACCACACCGACCACCGTTCCAGGGGGGAACCTTCCATGTCCGTGCGCGCCCGCCTCCGCCGCTCCTCCGCCGTCGCCCTCGTCTCCGCGATCACCGCCGGCTCGGCCCTGCTGCTCACCGCCTGCGACCCGTCGGCCGAGGCGACCGCCGCGAAGCCCGCGAGCTCCGCGCCGACCGGCGCCGCCGGCACCCCGTCCGCCCCCGGCTCCGCCTCGCCCTCGGCGTCCGCGAGCACCGCCGCCACCCCGTCCGCGCCCGCGTCCTCCCCGGCCCGCCCGAGCGGCTCCGCCTCCGCGCCGGCCGCCCCGAGCAGGGCCGCGGTGAACCTCACCGCCGGCACCGGGCTGACCATCAGCAACGGCACCCAGTACGTGGTGATGGACGGCAAGGTGGTCGACTTCGGCACCGTGGTCCGCGACCTCGCCTGGTCCCCCGACGGCAAGCACGCCGCCTTCATCGACGGCGCCGGCAACCTGCAGACCTCCGACCCGGACGGCAGCCACAAGGTGCTGATCGCCAAGGCCCCCACCGGCGTCACCTGGTCCCACCCGACCTGGCAGGTCACCACCCCCGACCAGTACGACAAGGGCCGCACCAACCTGATCTTCACCGCCGACGACCACGGCACGCTGCGCCTGCTCCGCCTCCCGGCCCGGGCCGGTGCCACCCCGGACGTGCTCAGCCTGAACCCGTACAGCGACGACCACCCGAAGCTGCCGCCGACGACCGGCAACCTGTGGCCGAACTCGTCGGGCGCGCACGGCCGGATCGTCTACGCCAACACGGACGACGGCCAGGTCTACCTGCGCGACGACTACCTGCGGCAGAACGGCGGCCCCGTCCTCAAGGGCTCGCAGCCGGCCGCCGCCGACGAGGGCGAGCTGGTGTTCGTCCGCTCCGTCGACGGGCACGACCACATCTTCGCCTCCCGGCTCAACCAGGTGGAGCCGGACGAGCAGGACCTGACCCCCGGCTCCGTCCTGGACTTCACCGAGCCGGTCATCTCGCACGACGGCAGGACCGTCGCCTTCCGCGGCCCGGACGGCATCTACACCGCCCCGACCGAGGGCGGGAAGCCGCAGAAGGTCTCCGACACCGTCGGCCTGCCCGCCTTCCGCTCCTGACGCCCCTGCGCACCACCGGCCCCCGCAGCCCGTCCGGCACCCGCCGGGCGGGCCGCGCTGCTGTCGGGCCGTCAGTTCGCCCACGCAGCACGCCCGGGAGGCCTGTTGCACGGCGGTGACAGCGCACGCACCCGGTACGGACGTGCGCCTGCCAGGCTGGAGTCATCGCCCGGGGGGCCGCCCGCCCCGTCCACCGTTCCAGGGGGAACCATTCATGTCCGCGCGCGCCCGCCTCCGCCGTTCCGCCGCCACCGCCCTGGTCAGCGCCGTCACCGCCGGCTCCGCCCTGCTGCTGACCGCCTGCGACCCGGACGGCGCCGACAGCGCCGCCGGCGCCACCGGCTCCCCCGCCGCCACCGCGTCCGCCTCCTCCGGCAGCACCGCCAAGCCCTCCGAGGCCGCCTCCGCGCCCGGCAGGAGCGGCGGCGCCCTGAACAGGACCGGCGGCACCGGACTGACCGTCAGCACCGGTACCAGCACCGTCCTGATGGACGGCAGGTCCGTGGACTTCGGCACCGTCGTCCGCGACCTCGCCTGGTCCCCCGACGGCAAGCACGCCGCCTTCATCGACGGCGCCGGCAACCTGCAGACCTCCGACCCCGACGGCAGCCACAAGACCGTCATCGCCAAGGCCCCCACCGGCGTCACCTGGTCCCACCCGACCTGGCAGGTCACCACCCCCGACCAGTACGACAAGGGCCGCACCAACATCGTCTTCGCCGCCGACGACAAGGGCACGCTGCGCCTGCTGTCCGTCCCCGCGAAGGCCGGCGGCACCCCGGCCGTGCTCAGCCTGAACCCGTACAGCGACGACCACCCGAAGCTGCCGCCGCAGACCGGCAACCAGTGGCCCGGCTCGACCGGCGCGCACGGCTCGATCGTCTACGCGAACAAGGACGACGGCCAGGTGTACCACCGGGACGACTACCTGCGGCAGCAGGGCGGCGTCACCACGAAGGGCTCGCAGCCGGCCGCGGACGACGAGGGCGACCTGGTGTTCGTCCGCTCGGTCGGCGGGCACGACCACATCTTCGAGCGCACCAACGACGACAGCCACCAGGAGCGCGACCTCACCCCGGACGCCTCGGTCGACTACACCGAGCCGGTGATCTCGCACGACGGCAGGACCGTCGCCTTCCGCGGCCCGGACGGCATCTACACCGTCCCCTCCAAGGGCGGGAAGCCGGAGCGGATCACCGACACGGTCGGCCTGCCCGCCTTCCGCTCCTGACGCCCGCACCGCGCCGGTCCGCGCATTCGGCCGCCGTGGACCGGACCTGACGCACCGCCGGCTCGAACGGCCCCCGCCGTCCGGGCTGTTGGCGGTTGCTGACAAAATCTTGACGAGGCATCTGCCTGGCACCGCCGACCCGGCACCGCCCGGGTCGCGGCCGCACAGTGATCCGTTCATGGGGGAATGTTTGATGAGCGAACGCATCCGTCTGCGCCGGTCCGCCGCCGCCCTGCTGGTGGCCCTGGTCACCACCGGGTCCGCCCTGCTGCTGACCGCCTGCGACCCGGAGGGCGACACCGGGACCGCCGCGCCGAGCAAGGCCGCCGACAGCCCGGCCGCCGACAAGCCGAGCAGCCCGGCCGGGCAGTCCTCGCCCGCCAAGGGCGGCGGCACGCTGAACAAGACCGCGGGCACCAAGCTGACCGTCAGCACCGGCACCAACACCGTCCTGATGGACGGCAAGTCCGTGGACTTCGGCACCGTCGTCCGCGACCTCGCCTGGTCCCCCGACGGCAAGCACGCCGCCTTCATCGACGGCAGCGGCAACCTGCAGACCTCCGACCCCGACGGCAGCCACAAGACCGTCATCGCCAAGGCCCCCACCGGCACCACCTGGTCCCACCCGACCTGGCAGGTCTACGGCCCGGACGAGCCGCACGGCGCCGGCACCTACCTGCTGTTCACCGCCGACGACAAGAAGGCGCTGAAGCTGCTGTCGGTCGAGGCGAAGGCCAACGCCAAGCCCGAACCGCTGCACGTCGGCGACTCCGAGGCCGAGAAGCCGCTGCCGGACACCGGCAACCAGTGGCCGAACTCGGCCGGCCCGGCGGGCATGACGGTGTACGCCAACAAGAACGACGGACAGGTCTACTTCCACGACGTGATCAGCCGGACCAACGGCGGCGTGATCACCAAGGGTTCGCAGCCGGCGATCTCCGACGACGGCGAGGTGGTGTTCGTCCGCTCGGTCAGCGGCCACGCCCACATCTTCGCCAAGGCGTCCGAGCAGGGCAGCAAGGAGACCGACCTGACGCCGGACGCCTCGGTCGACTACACCGAGCCGGTGATCTCGCACGACGGCAAGACCGTCGCGTTCCGCGGCCCGGACGGCATCTACATCGTCCCCGCCAAGGGCGGAAAGCCCGACAAGATCACCGACACCGTCGGGCTGCCCGCCTACCGCTCCTGAGCCAGCCGGGCCAACTCCTCCTGGAGATTCGGGAGTTGCTGGTCCGCCAGGTCGTGCGGCAGCCACTCCATCGGCTCGATGAAGCGGAACAGCACCCGGCTGGGAGTGATCGCGAACTCGTAGTCGACGAAGCCCACCACGGCGCCCAGCTCGCCCCGGGCGGCCCCGCGCACCACGTGCGCGGTCAGGTCGTCCGGGGCGCCCTCCTGATCGGCCGTCAGGTGCCGCCGGGCGTTCGGGCGGCCCAGGTACGGGCAGACCATCGTCGCGTACAGCATGCACGCCCGGTGGCCCGGAGCCTCCATGGTCGGCGCCATGTTCCGGTACGGCCGGCCGGCCGCCAGCGCCTCGCCGATCGCGGCCGCCTCCTCCCCGCCGACCACCCGCCACACCGGCCCGCGCGGCATCAGCGTGTTGCACACCGAGCACAGCCGCTCGCGCGCACAGGCCGCGGACCGCTCGTAGTCGGTCAGGCCGAACTGCGGGTGCCCGTCCTCCCACGGCGTGATCGCGGGCACCGGATAGCCGCGCTCGTCACGCGGACGGACGGCCACGGCGGGCGGCTTGGGCACGGAGTCGAAACGCATGCCCCATGCCTATCACGCCCCGCGGCTCAGCCGCGCGGCACCGCATAGTCGGTCAACTCGGCACAACGCGGAACGAGTTGGCTCCACTCGCCGGGCACGTCCAGCACCGCGATCCCGGCGGTGGCGAACTTCTCCCGCAGCCGCTCCAAGGGCTCGCTCTCCCGGCCCCCGGCCAGTGCCAGCACCAGCTCCTGCACCTCCGGCCGGTGCCCGACCAGCATCGCGGTGTGCACCATCGGCGGCAACTCCCGCAACAGGCCCACCAGTTCGTCCGGCCCGGCGCGGTACGCCCGGGGCTCCAGGACGAGATCGGGCGCACCGCCGAGCTCCTGCTCCGCCAACTCCCAGGTCTGCCGGGTGCGCACCGCCGTCGAGCACAGCACCCGGTCCGGCACCAGCCCGTGCGCGGCCAGCCACCGCCCCGCCGCCGCCGCGTCGGCCCGGCCGCGCTCGGCCAGCGGGCGCAGCTCGTCCGGAACGTCCGGCCAGTCCGCCTTGGCGTGCCGCAGCACGATCAACCGCCGCTGTTGGGTCATTGCTCCAGTGTGGCCCGCCCGACCAATAGTGTGTTGCGGGACGCGCCGCCGAACCGCGGCTGCCAGGATGGGCATCCCGACCTCTGGAGGCCGCCATGGCTGTCACCGTCCACCTCGCCCAGCAGGACGACGCCGACGCACTGCTCGGCCGCAGCCCGCTGGCCGCGCTCACCGGCATGCTGCTGGACCAGCAGGTGCCGATGGAGAAGGCGTTCAGCGGCCCGCTGGTCATCGCGCAGCGCATGGGCGCCGACGACCTGGACGCGCACGCCATCGCCGCCGCCGACCCGGAGGCCTTCGCCGCGCTGTTCGCCGAGAAGCCCGCCGTGCACCGCTTCCCCGGCTCGATGGCCAAGCGCGTCCAGCAGTTGTGCGCCTACCTGGTCGAGCACTACGACGGCGACGCCGAGGCGGTCTGGCGCGACGCCCCCTCCGGCAAGGACCTGCTGGCCCGGCTGAAGGCGCTGCCCGGTTTCGGCGTGCAGAAGGCGCAGATCTTCCTCGCCCTGCTCGGCAAGCAGTACGGCGTCCGCCCGACCGGCTGGCGGGAGGCGGCCGGCGCGTACGGCGAGGAGGGCTGCCACCGCTCGGTCGCCGACATCACCGGCCCGGAGTCGCTGCTGAAGGTCCGCGCCACCAAGCAGGAGGCCAAGCGCGCCGCCAAGGCCAAGGGCTGACATCGCCGGAAAAATCGGACGACACCCGTCCGCCGCCCCGCTAGCGTCGAAGGCATGCGTGCCCTGACCGAGCCCGAGATCCGCGCGTCCTTCGTCAACTGCTCGAAGGGCGAGGCCAAACGGCTTCCCGTCCCGCGCGAACTCGCCGAACAGCGCTGGGACGACCTGGACTTCCTCGGCTGGCGCGACCTCGGCGCCCCCGACCGGGCGTACCTGGTCGCCGAGCTCGACGACGCCCTGGTCGGGGTGGTGCTCCGGTCGCCGAACGTCCGGCGCAGCCTGACCCGCACCAACGTCTGCTCGGTGTGCATCACCGCCCACCAGGGCAGCGGCGTCTCGCTGCTCACCGCTCCCCGGGCCGGCGCCCGCGGCCGGGAGGGCAACTCGGTCGGCACCTACCTCTGCGCCGACCTGGCCTGCTCGCTGTACGTGCGCGGCATCCGCCGCCCGGCCACGGTCAGCCGCCCGAACGAGTCCCTCCCGCTGGAGGACCAGATCGCCCGGACGGTCGCCAACCTGGAGTCCTTCCTCCGCCAGGTCCTGGCCTGACGTCCCGTCACGGAGCGGACTGGTACTCCACGGTGAGCAGCGCCCGGCCCAGCGCGTGCGCGGTCAGGTGGAAGCCGACCTGCGCGGCGGGGGTGTCGCGGTCGACGCCGAGGTGCTCCACGTCCAGCGCGTGCACCACGAACACGTACCGGTGGGCCGGCCCGGGCGGCGGGGCCGCGCCGTCGTACCGGTGGCCGGGGAAGTCGGTGCGGACGTGGAACGCCCCGCCGGGCAGCCCGCCGTCGTCCGACCCGGCGCCGCGCGGCAGTTCGGTGGTGGTGGCCGGCAGGTCGACGGCCAGCCAGTGCCACCAGCCGGCCGCGGTCGGCGCGTCGGGGTCGTAGCAGGTCACCGCGAACGACCGGGTGCCCGCCGGGAACCCGGACCAGGACAGCTGCGGCGACTCGTTCCCCGCCGCGTGCACGTGCGCGTCCGGCATGGTCGCGCCGTCCACCAGGTCGTCGCTGCGCAGCTGGAACCTCGCCACCGGCGGCAGGAAGTCGTACGGGAGCGGGATGCGACCGGTCATCGGTGTCCTCTCACAGGGCGGATGGGGTACGCCGGGCAGTCTACGGAGCGTCAGCCGCGGCCCAGCGCCTCGACGGCCGCGCCGAGCACCGTGTCGGTCCGGCCCAGGTCGAAGACCAGGTCGAAGTGGTTGCGGCCGCCGATCAGCAGTTCCCGCACCGCCACCCCGGCGTCCCGGGCCGCGTGCGCGAACTCCGCCTGCTGGCGGGCGAACTCGTCGGTCTCGTACTCGCCCAGTGCCATCACCAGCGGCGGCAGCCCCGCAAGGTCGGCGAACAGCGGGCTGAGCCGGCGGGCCCGCTCCTCGTCCAGCCCGAGCGGCTGGTTGACGTAGCTCAGCGCCACCGGCTCCAGGTCGTACACCCCGCTGAGCAGCGCCGCCCCGGCGATCCGCCCCTTCAGCCGCCCGTCCAGCAGCGCGGTGGCGGCCAGGTGCGCGCCCGCCGAGCTGCCGCTCAGCACGATCCGCTCGGGGTCCACGCCCAGCTCGGCGGCGTGCTCGACCAGCCACACCACCGCCTCGGTGACCTGCCCGGCGATCTGCTCCACCGTCCACCCGGGCGCCAGCCCGTAGCCCACGGCGGCGTACGCGGTGCCCCGGGCCACGAAGTCCAGCGCGGGGAAGACCGAGTCCTCCTTGCCGAGCTCCTGCCAGAAGCCGCCGTGCACGAAGACGTGCAGCGGCGCGCCCGGCCCGGCCGGGAAGAAGTCGATCAGTTCCGGCCCGTGCGCCCCGTACCGCAGCTCCCGCTGCCCGGGCAGCTCCCGGTAGGCCCGCCCGCTCTCCCGGGCGTACGCGGCGAGCTCCGCGTCGAAATCCTCCACCCGGCTGCTCGGCGAGTACTCCCGATCGAGTTCCCGCTGGTCGAAGCCCCGGTAGACCGCCATCACGCCGCTCCCTCACCCAACCAGGTATAGACCAATACGGGAAGCCGCGGTTAGCGTGGTCACTCCCCGTACTTCCTTCTCCGGAGTTGCCCCGTGGAGACGTCCGTCCTCGCCTTCGCCACCGACCTGCTCGACGAAGGGGCCGACACCTTCTTCGGCAACCTTACCGACCGGGCCGGAGTCGGCGGTGTCACGCTCGCCTCCGTCTACCACGAGGCCCGCGACGTCTTCCCGCACAACCCGCACCGCGTGCTGCGCTACCTCGAACCCGGCGCCGCCTACTTCCGTCCCGACCCCGCCCGCTGGTCCGGCCGCCGCCTCACCCCGCTCCCCTCCACCGCCATCGGCACCCGCGACCCGTTCGCCGAGGCCGCCGAGGAGACCCGCCGCCGCGGCCTCAAGCTCCACGCCTGGACGGTCTTCTGCCACAACGACCGGCTCGGCTTCGTCCACCCCGACTGCGCCCCCGCGAACGCCTTCGGCGACCGCCACCTCACCGAGCTCTGCCCCGCCAACCCCGAGGTCCGCGAGTACTGCCACACCCTGGTCGAGGAACTCGCCCGCTACGGCGTCGACGCGATCCGCGCCGAGTCCCTGCACTTCCACGGCCTGGCCCACGGCTACCACCACGAGCGCTACTTCGAACAGCTCGGCCCCGTCACCGAGGCGCTGCTCTCCGTCTGCTTCTGCCCGTACTGCCTGGCCGCCGCCACCGCCGCGGGCGTCCCCGCCGAACACGTCCGCGACACCGTCCGCGCCGAACTGCGCGCCCGCCTCGCCGACGAGACCCGCGCCCTCGCCCCCGCCCCCCTCGACCAGCTCGCCGGCGGCGCCCTCGCCGCCTACCTCGACGCCGCCGCCCGCACCGTCACCACCCTCACCGCCGAACTCGCCGCCACCGCCGCCGCCCACGGCATGCGCCTCACCTTCATGGACGGCGGCGGCCCCGGCACCGGCTGGCTCTCCGGCATCGACCTCCCCGCCCTCGCCACCGCCGCCCACCGGATCGAGACCCTCGGCTACGCGAAGACCCCCGAGGAGGTCCGCGAGAAGGTCGCCGCCTTCGCCCTGCACGGCGTCCGCCCCGAGAACATGGCCGTCATCCTGCGCCCCATGTCCTCCGACTGCGACGGCCCCGCCAACCTCGCCGCCAAGATCACCACCCTCCGCGAACTCGGCGTCCCCGAGGTCGAGTTCTACAACTACGGCCTCATGCGGCTCAGCTCCCTCGACCGCATCGGCGCTGCGCTGCGCTGACCGGACGAGCTCAACGCCGCCGCTTCGCCGTCCCGAACAGGCTCCGGCTGATCTCCCGCCCCAACTGCGTCCCCGCCGACCGCGCGAACGACTTCAACGCCGCGCTGTTCAGCAACGACCCCAGCATCCCGTCCTCCTCCTTCTCCCTCCGCTGCGGCTTCTCCGGCTCGGGCGCGGGAGCCGGAGCGGGAGCGGGGGCGGGCGGCTCCGGCCGTGCGGCCGCGAGCTTCTCGTAGGCGGACTCCCGGTCGACCGCGTCCCGGTACTTCGCGTTCAGCCCCGAAGCCCCCACCGCCGCCGCCAGTTCCCCCTCCGGCAGCGGCCCCATCAACGACCGCGGTGCCCGCAGCCGGGTCGCCGCGACCGGCGTCGGCGCGCCCTTCTCCGAGAGCACCGTCACCACCGCCTCCCCGGTGCCCAGCCCGGTGAGCACGGCCGCCAGGTCGTACTCGGAGCGGGGGAAGGTCGACACCGTCGCCTTCAGCGCCTTCGCGTCGTCCGGCGTGTACGCCCGCAGCGCGTGCTGGACCCGGTTGCCGAGCTGCGCCAGCACGTCCGCGGGGACGTCCTTCGGGGTCTGGGTGACGAAGAAGATGCCGACGCCCTTGGAGCGGATCAGCCGGACGGTCTGGGTGATCGCCTCCTGGAAGGCCTTCGAGGCGCCCTTGAACAGCAGGTGCGCCTCGTCGAAGAAGAACACCAGCTTCGGCCGGTCGAGGTCGCCGACCTCCGGCAGGTGCTGGTACAGGTCGGCGAGCAGCCACATCAGGAAGGTGGAGAACAGTCGCGGCCGGTCCTGCACCGCCGGGAGTTCGAGCACCGACACCAGGCCGCGCCCGTCGTCCGCGGTGCGCAGCAGGTCGGAGGTGTCGAACTCGGGCTCGCCGAAGAACGCCGCGGCGCCCTGGTTCTCCAGCAGGGTCAGCGAGCGCAGGATCACCCCGGCGGTGGCGGCGGACAGCCCGCCGATGCCCTTCAGCTCCTCCTTGCCCTCCGGCGAGGTGAGGAAGGAGATGACGGCGCTCAGGTCCTTCAGGTCGTACAGCTCCAGGCCGTGCCGGTCCGCGTAGGAGAACACCAGCGAGAGCGAGGCCTCCTGGGTCTCGTTCAGCTCCAGCACCTTGGCCAGCAGCAGCGGCCCGAAGCTGGTGACGGTGGCCCGCACGGGGGTGCCGGCGCCCTGGCCGCCGAGCGAGAGGAACTCGGCCGGGCAGCCGGCCGCCGTCCAGTCCTGCCCGACCTCGGCGGCCCGCGCGGTGAGCTTCTCGCCGCCCCGGCCGGGCGCGGCGATCCCGGACACGTCGCCCTTGATGTCGGCGAGGAAGACCGGCACCCCGGCGGCGGAGAGCTGTTCGGCGATCAGCTGGAGGGTCTTGGTCTTCCCGGTGCCGGTCGCCCCGGCGACCAGCCCGTGCCGGTTCAGCACGCCCAGCGGGATGCGCACCTGCGCGGCGGGGTAGGCGGTGCCGTCCTGGAGGACCGCGCCGAGGTCGAGGGCCGGTCCGGTGAAGGCGTATCCGGCGGCGATCCGGGCGACCGGTTCGGGCAGGGCGGCGGGTTCGGTGTCAGCGGTCATGTCTCGGATCTCCCCGACTGAACGGTGAAATGACAACATTTCCCATGAAATAGCCCGCATTGCCCCGCGCCCGGTCAACGCACCGTTGGTCCCGCTTGCTGCGCCCGCCATGCCCCAAACGGTAGGCTTTCCGTGTGATCTTCAAGCGCATCGGTAACGGGCGGCCGTACCCGGATCACGGCCGGACCAGCACCCGCCAGTGGGCGGACGTCGCGCCGCGTCCGGTGCGGCTCGACCAGTTGGTGACCACCAAGGGCCAGTTGGACCTGGAGACCCTCCTCGCGGAGGACTCCACCTTCTACGGGGACCTCTTCGCCCACGTGGTGAAGTGGCGCGGAGACCTGTACCTGGAGGACGGGCTGCACCGCGCCGTGCGGGCCGCCCTCCAGCAGCGGCAGGTCCTGCACGCCCGCGTGCTGGAGATGGACTGACGGATCGTCATCCGCCGTCGGCTGCAACCGATGGTCGGTGTCGGTACGTCCTTTCGAGTGCCGTCGTCCCCCGGATGATGATCATCCAGTACCTGTGTCGCTGTTGTCGGATTAGTCTGCTGACTACCGCGGTGCACGCGGCCCTCTTCCACGGCCGCGCTGCGGTCACCGGCACCCCACCCTGGCACCTATGGGGAGACAGATCATGAGCATGTTGACTCCCCGGGGGTTGAAGGGGAAGCAGTACCGGATCACCGGCAACAGCTACCCCCGCCTCGGGCGCCCGTCGCGCCGCGGCCGCAAGGTCGCCGTCGCCGTCGGCGGCGTCCTCGCCCTCGGCCTGGTCTCGGTCGGCGGGGTCCAGCTCTACGGGGTGTTCACCGGCAAGGACAACCACGCCGCCGCGCAGGCCTGTGCCACCCCGTCCGGCAAGCCGCTGGCCGCGCCGGAGGGCTCCGCGTCCCCCGCGGCCGCCGGCTCCCCCGCCGCGGGCGGGCCCGCGGCGGCCGCGCGCAACACGGCCGTGCCGCAGCCGGCCGCCGTGACGGTGAACGTGCTCAACGCCACCGGCAAGAGCGGCCTGGCCGCCCACACCGCCGACGAGCTGCGCAAGCGCGGCTTCCAGGTGGGCACGGTCGGCAACGCGCCGTCCGCGCTGGACAAGAAGGTCCCGGGCACCGCGCAGGTGCTGAGCGGTCCGGGCGGGCTGGGCGCGGCCACCCTGCTGGTCTCCCAGGTGGCGTCCGCCACCAGCTCCGAGGACGCCCGCACCGACGGCTCCGTGGACTTCGTCATCGGCGACGCCTTCACCGCGCTGGCCGACCCGACCCAGGCCGCCGCCGCGCTGGCCGAGCTCACCAAGCCGTCGCCCAGCCCGGAGCCCGGCCACTGCTGAGCGGCCCGCCCGCACGAACGACGGAAAGAGATCCGGCCGGAGACGGGGCTTCCGTTTCCGGCCGGATCTCTACGTTTGGAACCGTGCGGAGGGCGCTCAGCCGGCGGTGCCGTACAGGCGGTCGCCCGCGTCGCCGAGGCCCGGGACGATGTAGCCGTGCTCGTTGAGGCGCTCGTCCACGGCGGCGGTCACCACGGTGACGGGCTGGCCGGCGAGCTCGCGCTCCATCACGGCGACGCCCTCCGGCGAGGCGAGCAGCACCACGGCGGTGACGTCGGTGGCGCCCCGGTCGATCAGCATCCGGATCGCCGCGACCAGGGTGCCGCCGGTGGCGAGCATCGGGTCGAGGACGTAGACCTGCCGGCCGGAGAGGTCGTCCGGCATCCGGGTCGCGTAGGTGGAGGCCTCCAGGGTCTCCTCGTTGCGGACCATGCCGAGGAAGCCGACCTCGGCGGTGGGCAGCAGCCGGGTCATGCCGTCGAGCATGCCGAGGCCGGCCCGCAGGATCGGGACCACCAGCGGACGCGGGTAGGACAGCCGGGTGCCCCGGGTGACGGCGACCGGGGTGGTGATCTCGACCGTTTCGGTGCGGACGTCCCTGGTCGCCTCGTACGCGAGCAGGGTCACCAGCTCGTCGGTGAGCCGCCGGAAGGTCGGCGAGTCCGTGCGCTCGTCGCGCAGGGTGGACAGCTTGTGGGCGACCAGCGGGTGGTCGACGACGTGGAGACGCATGACAACGACGATAACGGCCATCGGCACATGTGTACGACTTCGCACGGTTCGCGGGGACCCGCCGTGACCAGGCCGGAGTCCTGTGGAATCAGGGATTCCCGGCCGCTGCTGTGGTATCGGAGGGTGACATCTGGGAAAGTCGGAACCTATGAAGAGCAACCCGACGCGGGCATCGACCGCCGGCGCGGGCGGGTCCGGCTCGACAGACGAGGCCCGTCCGGAGTCAGCGGCCGCCGAGGAGACGGCGGCCACGACCGAGGAGACGGACGCGGAGCGGCGCAAGCGCCGGGCCGTGTTCCTCCGTGAGCTGGCCGAGGCCCGCGAACTGCGCGCCCGGGTGCAGCCGAGACGCACCAAGGAACGGCGCATGCGCGAGGCGTTGCGGATGCGAACCTTCCGGATCTGAGCCGCCCGGGGCCGCGCCCCGCACCGGAGTTGCGCCCCGTGAGCCCCCGTCCGCCCCCCGCCCGGGGGCGTTCGAGGGGCAAGATCCACGCCCCGACCGGCCGGAAGCCGGCCATTCCGACACGACCTGCGAAGACGCGCTGCCGAACACCCCCCGCAGCGGCGGGCTTTCTGTCACGATGCGGTGGGACGGTCCGAACAGCGGGCCGCCTTCTGGCGCGGGGGCGGCCGGACCGCACCCGCCCGAGATCGCCGACAGCCGAGACCAATCTTGGGAGTGTCCCTGGTGGCGTACTTCGCTGCAGTGCTTGCTCGCACCGGTGCCGGGTGGGATGTGAGCGAGACCGAACTCGACGACGTAGAGACCCTGGCCGACCTGACCGACCTGGCCCGCGAAACGGCCGAGGACGACGACACCGTGCTGGTCTTCATCGAGCAGGAGGACGCCTGGTTCGCCGTCCTGCGCATCGACGGTGAGGACGACCCGCGGATCTTCGTCTCGGACGCGGCCGCCGCGGCGCGCAGTTCGTACGGCTCGGTCCTCACCGACGAGCTGATCGAACAGGACGGGGAGGCCGACTTCGACGACCTCGACGGCCTGGTGGCCGAACTCGACGAGGACGCCGAGGCGAGCGCCGAGGCCGACGACGCGGACGAGGACGACGACGAGCCGGCCGGCGGGCGGGGCGCGACCCCGATCGGGCCGATCGGGGACTCCGAGCTGCTGAGCGAGTTCGGCATGGGCGCGAGCGCCCTGCTCGAACTGGCCGGCGAGGGCGCGGCCCCCGGCGACGCGCTCGGCGAGATCGCCGAGGCGCTCGGCTGCGGCGAGGTCCTGGAGGCCGTTCGGTAGCGGCGGTCCCGGTGCCCGACACTGGGAACCATGCAGCCCGTCCCCTCCCCCATCAGCACCCTGGGCGAACGGCCGCGGATCGCCCCGCTGCCCGCCCCCGAGCGCCCCGACCCGGTCCGCGACCGGTGGCGGGACCGGATGCGCCTCGCCATCGACGAGGCGGCTCTGGCCACCGCGACCGGTGACGTCCCGGTCGGGGCGTTCGTCCTCGGTCCGGACGGGACGGTGCTCGGGCGCGGCCACAACGTGCGCGAGGCGGTCGGCGACCCGACCGGGCACGCCGAGGTGGTGGCGATCCGTCAGGCGGCGAGCGCCGTCGGAGAGTGGCGGCTCAGCGGCTGCACGCTGGTCGTGACCCTGGAGCCGTGCACCATGTGCGCGGGCGCGATCGTGCTGTCCCGGCTGGACCGGGTGGTCTACGGCGCCCTCGACCCGAAGGCCGGCGCGGCCGGCTCGCTCTTCGACGTGCTGCGCGACAACCGCCTCAACCACCGCCCCGAGGTGATCTCCGGCGTCCTCGCCGAGGAGTGCACCGCCCAGCTCCGGGCCTTCTTCGACACCCAGCGCTGAACGGCCCGCGGATACGGATTTCGTCCGCTCCCGCCGATCCGGTAGAGTTCCCCTCGGTAGCGTGTCCGAGCGGCCAAAGGAGCACGCCTCGAAAGCGTGTGTGGGGGCAACTCCACCGTGGGTTCGAATCCCACCGCTACCGCTCTTCCGAAGGGCCCCGACCGTCAGGTCGGGGCCCTTCGCGTTGTGCTGCCGCGGTCCTGGGGGGCGGTCAGCTGCGGCGGCGTGCCCAGCGGATGGTGAACAGGCCGGCCACGCCGAGTCCGGCCGAGATCAGCAGCGGCAGCACCGGGGAGCCGTCACCGCCGGTCTTGGGCAGCTCGCCCGGGTGGGTCGGCCGCTCCGACGGGTGCTCGGACGGGCGCTCCGAGGGGTGCTTGGAGTGCGAGGGGCACGGCGACGGCGTCGGCGAGGGGGACGGCGACGGGGTCGGGCACGGCGAGGGGCTGGGGCTCGGCTCCTCGGCCCGGACGGCGATCTCCTCCTGGGCGGGCGGCGAGGTGACGGTCCGTTCGGGCGCGGTGCCGGTGGCGTGCGCGGTGTTGCGGACCGTGCCGGCCTCCGCGTCCGCCTCGGTGACGGTGTACGAGCCGGTGCAGGTGGTGACCGACCCGGGGGCGTTGCGCGGGGCGAGCGCGGTGGACTCGCACTGCACCCCGGTCAGCCGGTCGTCGAGCACGGCGAGGTCGGTGACGGTCAGGTCCGTGGTGTTGGTGACGGTGTACGTGTAGGTCGCGGTCTCACCGGCCAGGTACACCCGCGGCTCGTCGACGTGCTTCTCCAGCAGCAGGCCGTAGTTGTCGTTCAGCGGCAGGGTGTGGTCGGCCTCCGGGGAGGTGACCGGGCCGCTGTCGGAGTCGCCGTTGGCGACGGCCAGGTTGGTGATGAAGCCGCGCTGCACGTCCGCCGCAGTCACCGTGTACGTGCCGGTGCAGGTGGTGGTCTCGCCGACGGCGAGGTCGGTGGTCGGACAGGTGATCGCGCCGACCAGCGGGTCGGTCACCACCAGGTCGCGGATCGCGGCGCCGCCCGCGTTGGTGACCACGAACTGGTAGGGCACCACGGTGCCGGCGGTGACCGGGTCGGGCAGCGGCGTGGTGCGGTCGATCTGCTTGACCAGGTTCAGCTCCGGCAGCGGGTTGACGCTCCGGGCGACCACGTTGCGCAGCAGGTGCACGTCGGTGAAGTCGCCGGTGGAGGAGGCGAAGCCGAACTTGTAGGTGGCGGGCACCGGTTGCGGCGCGGCCTGGCTGAGCACCCGGACCGGGCCGGCCCCGAAGTCGACGTCCACCTCGACCTGCGGGTCCGGGGTGGGCGTCACGGTGACCGTGACGGTCCGCCGGCTGGGGACGAGCGCGGCCTCGGCCTGCTCCGGGGTGATGCCGGGCGGCAGGTCGGCGGCGGTGGCCGGGCCCTGCAGTTGGCCGGGCAACGTGGAGGGCCACGGTCCGGTGGTGGTGAGGTTGCTGGTGGTCGCGCCGAGGAAGCAGTAGCCGTCGGTGCCGTTGCCGGGCCCGCGCAGCGTGACCATGTTGGGTCCGGGCGCGGGCACGTGGAAGCCGGTGCCGGCCGGGGAGCGGGTGGCGCAGCCGTTGCCGCGGCGCTCCCAGTCGCCGAAGTAGTTGCCGAGCACGTCGAGTCCGACGCCGAGGTAGCCGTCCTCGACGCCCGGCAGGAACGGGTTGGCCGGGTTGTCGTCGGGCAGCTTCTGCGCGTACCCGAGGCTGCCGCCGTACGCGCCGGGCCGGCTCAGCGGGGCGGCGCCGTCGACCAGGAAGAACGCGATGCCGTCGGCGGGCGACGGCAGCGCGGGGTCGCCGCCGTACTGCCACTGCTCGAACGACACCTGGATGCCCTCGTTGGCGGGCAGCGGCCGCTCGTACAGCACCGCGGCGGTGCGGTCGTGGCCCGCGTCGGTCATCCGCAGGTAGCCGTGCGGGGCGGCGCTGTTCGGCGGGACGGGGCCGACCGGGTCGGCCGGGCAGCCGGTCAGCGGGTGCGGCTGGCCGACCGGCGGCGGGGCCGGGCGGCGCCGGTCAGGCAGGCGCCCTCGGTCGCGACGAACGCCGGGTCGGCGGTCGCTCCGGTGAAGCTCTCGGACACCAGCAGGGAGCCGGCGCCGGCCCGGGGCACGGTCGGGCGGCCGCGGCCTGCGGCAGCGCGGCCGGGCCCAGGACGGCCAGGGCGCAGACCGCCCCCGCCAGTAGCCTGCGGCCGGCCCGGGAGGTCCGGTGGGTGGTCAGCACTTCGGGTTCCGCCTTCCTGCGGCGCTCCGCCGGGCCACTGCCCCGTCGCGTTCGCCCGCGGTCTGCTCTCGACGTCTCGCAGTCGACCCCGGGCGAACGGGGAATCGAGGACCGGACACGCATACGACCGGCGGTAAGCACCCGGCCGGTCCAGTCGCCGGGAGCCTTCGGAGTGGAAAGCCGACCGGCGGGTTTCCCGGACGGCGCCGCACTGACGGCCCATTTCCGGTTGCCGGAGCCGAAGTTGAGGGGATGATGCCCGCATGGGCAGCACGCGGTGGCGCTGGTTGGTGTGGGTCGGGGCCGGGATATCGGTGGTGGGGCTGGCGTTGTTCCTGTGGGGGGAGGGACTGGACCGGGCGAACCAATGGGCGGGCGTGCTGGGCCTGTTCGTCGGCCTCGTGGGCCTGCTGGCCTCCGTGACGGGCGGCGTGCGCGGCCGCGGCGGCGGCCAGTCCGCGGACGGCGCGGCGGCCGGCGGCTCGGTCCGGATGGTGCGCGGGGTCAAGGGCGACGTGGTGATCGGCCGCACCTCCGCGGCGCCCGGCCCCGTCCCGGACCAGGCCTCGACTCCCGTGACCGACACGGCAGGTGACGGGCAGTCGGCCCGGGGCGTGCGGGCCGGCGGGGACGTGGAGCTGGTCGACGGCGTGGACGGCTCGGTGCGTTTCGGCGAGCAGCAGCCGTGAGCGGATTCTGGCGCCGGCTGTTCGGCGCGGAGGACGGCGCCGGCGGCGGCCAGTCCGCGGAACGGGCCGAGGTCGGCGGCGACCTGACGATGATCCAGCACGCGCAGACCGTGCGGATCACCATCGGCGCGGAGCCGCCCCCGCCCGGCGACCTGGACGAGGCCCGCCGCCGCCACGCGGTGCGGCTGCGCGAGCGCTACCACCGCCTCGACCTGGAGGTGCTGACCCCGCTCTCCGAACAGGACGAGCACCCGGCGGTCCACCTGCGGGAGGTGTTCGTCCCGCAGCTGGTGCGCGCCGACCCGCCGCCCGTGGAACTGCCCCGCGAGCTGCTGAAACGGCTCACCGAGACCGGCGAGCTCGACCCGGGCCGGCTCCCGCCGGGCATCGAGCGGGAGACCGTGCGCCGGGTCCGGGAGGCCTACCGCCGCCGCCCCGCCGTCCCGGTGCTGCCGCTGCTCGCCGGGCCGGACGGGCACCGGGCCGTGCTGCTCGGCGACCCCGGGTCGGGGAAGTCCACGCTGGCCCGGTTCCTCGGCCTGGCGCTGACCGAACCGCTGGTGCACCCCGGCGCGCCCCTCCCGGAGGAGGTCGCGGCGCTGGCCGGCCGGCTGCCGCTGATCGTCGAACTGCGCCGCTACGCCGACCCGGAGTGGCGGGAGCGGACCTTCGAGGACTTCCTCGCCCACCTGCACGGCACCGAGGGCCTGGGCCTGCCCGCCCCACTGCTGGAACGCCAGCTGACCGAGCACCCGGCGGCCACCCTGGTGGTGTTCGACGGCCTCGACGAGCTGTTCGACCCGCAGGTGCGGGAGACCGCGAGCCGGCGGATCGCCGCGTTCGCGGCCCGCTACCCGCAGGTGCGGGTGGTGGTGACGTCCCGGGTGATCGGCTACCGGCGGGAGCCGCTGGACGCCGCCGGCTTCGGGCACTACATGCTGCAGGACCTGGACGACCGGCAGATCGACACCTTCGCGGCCCGCTGGTACGCCACCGCCTGCCCGGGCGACCCGGTCGAGGCGCAGCGGCTGCACCGCCGGGTGACGGCCGCCGTGGCGTCCTCCGTGCCGGTGCGGGACCTGGCCGGCAACCCGCTGATCCTGACCATCCTGGCGATCATCGGCCGCCGCCGGGAGCTGCCCCGGGACCGCCGCACCGTGTACGAGCACGCCGTCGCGGTGCTGGTCGAGCACTGGGACCCCAGCAAGTACCTGCAGGACCGGCGGGTGGACGGCGGCATGCCCTACCTGGCGTCCGAGGACCGGCTGGAGCTGCTGCGGCTGGTCGCCCGGCGGATGCAGGAGGGCGGCGACGGCATCGCCGGCAACCACATACCGGGGCGGGTCCTGCTGGCGTCCTTCGAGGGCTACCTGCGGGAGCGCTACGAACTGCCCGCCGACCGGGCGGCGCCGGTGGCCCGGGCGATGCTCCAGCAGTTCCGGGAGCGGAACTTCATCCTGAGCCGGTTCGGCGGCGAGGTGTACGGCTTCGTGCACCGGGCGTTCCTCGAGTACCTGGCGGCCTCCGACATCGCCTACCGCTTCAACCGGGAGCGCTCGCTGACCGAGGACCAGCTGCTGGACGGGGTGTTCGCGGCCCGCTGGCGCGACCCGGCCTGGCGCGAGGTGCTGCTCCTGCTGGCCGGCGAACTGGACGAGCGCTTCGTCGGCGAGGCGGTCTCCCGGCTGCTGGCCGCGGCACCCGCCCTGCCCGGCGCCGCCGACCCGGTGCCGGAGTGGCTGGTGCTGGCGGTGCGCTGCCTCGGCGAGGTCCGCAAGCTCGGCCTGGTGACCGCGCAGAGCGAGGCCGTCGTGGACGCCCTGGTGGCGCTGTTCGAGGCGTACGCGGCCGAGGGCTCCACCGTCCTGCCCGGCGACACCGTGGAGGCCCTGGACGGCCTGCGGGCCGTCCTGACCGGTCTCGGCCCGCACTGGGTCGGCCGGGAGCGGTTCCTGCGCTGGTACCTGGTGTACGGGCACCACGCCCAGCGGGAGTCGCCGCTGCCCGCCGAGGTGGGCGCGGTGACCGCGCGACTGGCGTGCGCGCTCCTGCTGAACGACCCGCGCGGCCCCGCGCTGCTGCGCGCCTGGGCCGAGCACGGCTGGTCGCCGGCCCAGCGGGCGGCGGCGTTCGGCGCGCTCGCCGAGGGCTGGGCCGGCGACCGGCGGGTGGGCGCGTTCGTCCGCCGCCGGGTCGAGGAGGACGCCGACCCGCTGACCCGGGAGGCCGCGGTGGCGGCGCTCGCCGACGGCTGGGCGGGCGAGGCCGCCAGCGGCGCGTTCCTGCGCGCCCGGGTGGCGGGCGCCCGCGGCGAGAACCGGCTGAACGAGATGCTCGCGCTCGGCAAGGGCTGGTCCGGCGACGAGCCGGCGCAACTGCTGCTGCGGGAGATCGCGGCCGCCGACGGGCAGCCCGAGCTGCGCGGGCTGGCGGTGTTCGCGCTGACCGTCAACGAGCGGGTCGGCGGCCCGCTCGCCGAATTCCTGCGCGAGCGGGTGCGCCTCGACCGCGACCCGGGAGTGCGCGGCATGGCCCTGCAGGCGATCTGCCTGCAGCCGGCCGAGGACCCGCGCAACGCCCCGTTCCTGCGGCTGCTGGCCGGCGCCGACAAGGACCCGCGGGTGCGGGTGGCGGCGCTCGCCGGCCTGGCCCGCGGCTGGGCCGGCGACCCGGAGGTGGCGGACTTCCTGCGGCAGCGGGTCGCCCAGGACCCGGACCCGATGGTGCGCCGCCGGACCCTCGCCGTGCTCGCCCACCGCTGGGCGGGCGACCGGCGGGTGGCCGCCCAGCTGCGCGGCTTCGTGGCCGGCGACGGCCTGCCCGAGGTCCGGGCTTTCGCGCTGACCCTGCTCGGTCAGGGCTGGGCGGGCGACCCGGAGGTCGCCGAGTTCCTGTTCGAACGGGCCCGCGCGGCGGACGGCCACGGCCGGGCCCAGGCGACCGGCGAACTGGCCGCGCACTTCGCGGACGACCCGGCGCTGGACGCGTTCGTCCGCGAGGAGGCCGTGCACTCGCCCGACCCGCTGGTGCGCGGCGCCGTGCTGACCGCGCTCGCGGACCGCCGCTCGCCGAGCGCGCAGGCCCGCGCGCTGTTCCTGGAGCGGGCGGTCGCCGACCCCGACCCGCGCACCCGGGACCTGGCGCTGGAGGCCGTGGTGCGCTGCTTCGACGGCGAGGAGCGGGCCGGGGTGCTGCTGCTGGCCCGGGCCGCGCACTTGCGCGACGCGGCGGTGCGGCTGTCGGTGCTGCGGGCCCTGCTGGCGCACCGGCCGGACGACCCGGCGGTGCGGGCGCTGCTGCGGGAGCGGGCGGTCGCCGACTCCTCGGCGCCGATCCGGGCGATCGCCCTGCACGCGCTGTCCCGCGACCGGGCCCGCCGGCCGGTGGAGCTGCTGCGCGAACGGGCGGTGGCGGACGCCGACCCGCTGCCGCGCCGGGTGGCGCTGCGGGCCCTGGTCGCCGACCCGGCGGCGGCGGACTTCCTGCGGCTGCGGGCGGTGGCGGACTGCGACGACGAGGCGCGGATCGCGGCGCTGCGGGCGCTGGCGTTCGCCTTCCCCGGCCCGGAGACGGTGGAGCTGCTGGCCGGCCGGGCCCGCTCCGAGCGGACGCCGGCGGTGGCGGTGGAGGCGGCCCGGCTGGGCGAGGCGCTGCGTGCGGCCGACACCCCGTGGACGGCGAACGGCCCCGCACTCCCGGGCGGTTGACCACCATGCCTCGGGGAGTGCGGAGCCGGGACGAACCTCTCGGTCCGCGGTGGGGGCAGCAGCTCCGGGGGGACGAGCTGCTGCCCCGGGCGGAGGTCCCACAACCGGGGCCGCGTCGGGGGGAAAGCCGCGGCACCCGGTCCCACAGCGGGGACCTCCGGATCGCCGTACCGGGGATTCCTGCCAGATCCTCGGTACATCAACCATCCTGCCGCGCCCCCGGGGCGGGCACATCCGGAGAAAGCCCTGTCCGGACAGGACCTTCGTCCTGCCGGGTGAACAAGGCCCTCACCCCTTGCGCCGTCCGGTGGATAAGCTGCGGGTGGCAGGGCCGTTCGGGGAGAGGACGGCGGCCCGACTCAGGGAGGCAGGCCCGTTCGATGGCTCAGGCGAAGAAGGTGGCCATGTGGATCGTGGTCATCTTCGTCATCTACACGATCATCACCTCGCCGGTGCGCGCCGCCGAGCTGGTGCAGTCCGGCTTCGTCGGCATCTCGGACGCGGCGAAGGCGGTCGGCGCTTTCATGACCGGACTGGTCCGCTAGGGCCCGTCTTCAAACCCCCGCCTGCCCCACGACGCCCGGCACGCACTCTCGCCGCACCGGGCGAAAGACCAAGTACATCCAGTACGAGGCCTTCCACCCGGCACGCCGAGAGCACGCACCGGACGCCGCGGGCCTGCGACGCGGGTTTGAAGACGGGCCCTAGTACCGTTTGCGGGGTTCGTCCTTCGGGGGCGCTCCCCCGCCGGGGCGTGCCCTCCCTGATCCGCGAGGAGCGGCATCGTGATCCGGCACCTGGTCCTGTTCAAGCTCAACGAGGGCGTCACCAAGGACGACCCGCGGGCCCTGGCGGGCGCCAAGGCGTTCGAGGAGCTCGGCGCGCTGATCCCGGAGCTGCGCGAGTGGGAGTGCGGCTGGAACATCACCGACCGGGACATCGCCCACGACTTCGCGATCAACAGCCTGGTCGAGGACCGCGAGGCGCTGGCCTCCTACCTCGGCCACCCGGCCCATCAGGCGGCCGCCGGACAGTGGCGGGCCTTCGCCACCTGGGTGATCGCCGACCTGGAGGTCTGACCCCCCGTCGCACACGCACGACCACCGCGACCCCCGGCCCGCTCGGCGGACCGGGGGTCGCGGCGCGCTCCGCCGAATGCTGGACAGTCCGTCAACACGCCTCTGTCGGGTGCTTGCCCGGCCGCAGAGCGACTTGTGATGCTATGACCGGTTTTGCCGGAAATTGGCGAGGTGGTTCACAAGGGAGGGGTGACGTGTCCGTGCGGACGCAGGGCAACAGCGCGCCGGAGGACCGGATCGACGACCTGCCGGACCCGGTCGAGCTGGCCGCCCGCCGCTCCGGGGGGCGCGGCGCGGTCGACGTCCGCACCCTCACCCGGGTGCTGTTCGAGCGGCTCGCCGAACTCCCGCCCGGCGCCCCCGAGCGCACCCGGGTCCGGGCCGCCCTGATCGAGATCAACATCCCTCTGGTCCGCTACGCCGCCACCCGCTTCCGCAGCCGCAGCGAGCCGATGGAGGACATCGTCCAGGTCGGCACCATCGGCCTGATCAACGCCATCGACCGCTTCGACCCCACCCGCGGCGTCCAGTTCCCCACCTACGCCCTGCCCACCATCCTCGGCGAGATCAAGCGCTACTTCCGCGACAACGTCCGCACCATGCACGTGCCGCGCCGGCTCCAGGAGCTGTGGGTCCAGGTCAGCGGCGCCATGGAGGAGCTGACGGTCACTCACGGCCGGGCCCCCAAGGTCCCCGAGATCGCCGCCAACCTGCGCATCCCCGAGGAGGACGTGCGCGCCTGCCTGGACGCCGGCCGCGCCTACAACGCCGCCTCCCTGGAAGCCGCCCAGGAACACGAGGGCGGACTCGCCCTGCTGGACCGCCTCGGCTACGAGGACTCCGCCCTCACCGACGTCGAACACCGCGACATGGTCCGCCACCTGCTGGTCCAACTCCCCGAACGGGAACGGCGGATCATCATGCTGCGGTTCTTCGCCAACCTCACCCAGTCGCAGATCTCCACCGAACTCGGCATGTCCCAGATGCACGTCTCCCGGCTGCTCTCCCGCATCCTCACCCGGCTGCGCACCGGCAACTCCTGGGAGGAGTGAACCGCCCGCGCCGGGCCCCGCTCCGGACCCCGCGCGACGACTCGCCGCGATCGGGTTTGCCGGGCCCGGTGATCCGGTATTGAGCAGAAGGACACGTCAGTCGGGAACCGCCGTACGGGTGGAACCCGTTCGACAGGCAGTCGCAAAGGGGTGGGCGCGTGTTCACAGAACAGGGCAGTGCGGTCATCGAATCCGTCGCGGTACCGATCCCGGCCCAGGCCGGGCCCGCCGAGGCCCCCGACCGGGCCCTCGACACCCGCACGCTGTCCCGCTCGCTGTTCCACAGACTCGCCGCGCTGGAACCCGGCAGCGCCGAGCACGGCTACGTCCGCGACACCCTGATCGAGCTCAACCTGCCGCTGGTCCGGTACGCGTCCGCGCGCTTCCGCAGCCGCAACGAGCCGATGGAGGACATCGTCCAGGTCGGCACCATCGGCCTGATCAAGGCCATCGACCGCTTCGATCCCGAACGCGGCGTCGAGTTCCCGACCTTCGCCATGCCCACCGTGGTCGGCGAGATCAAGCGCTTCTTCCGCGACACCAGCTGGTCGGTGCGCGTCCCGCGCCGCCTCCAGGAGCTGCGCCTCGCCCTCACCAAGGCCGGCGACGAGCTCTCCCAGCGGCTCGACCGCTCCCCCACCGTCCCCGAACTCGCCGCCTACCTCGGCGTCTCCGAGGACGACGTGGTCGAGGGCCTCGCCGTCGGCAACGCGTACACCGCGAGCTCCCTCGACTCCACCCCCGCGGAGGACGACGGCGGCGACGGCCCGCTCGCCGACCGCCTGGGCTACGAGGACCTCGCCCTCGAAGGCGTCGAGTACCGCGAGTCGCTGAAGCCGCTGCTGGCCAAGCTCCCGCCGCGCGAGCGCCGCATCATCATGCTGCGGTTCTTCGGCAACCTGACGCAGTCCCAGATCGGCGACGAGATCGGCATCTCCCAGATGCACGTCTCCCGGCTCCTCACCAAGACCCTCGCGCACCTCCGCGAAGGCCTGACGGCCGAGTAGGGCTCCGGCGGGCGGGTCAGGGACGGACCCTAGGCGGTGCAGGCTGCTCGGAGCGCGGCGAGGTGGTCGTCCGACAGGCCGAGGCCGTCGTGCCAGAAGTCCTCGAAGGTGGGCCAGCCGAGGGCGAGTTCCTCGAAGGCCGCGTCGAGGTACACCGTTTCGGCGCGGGCCAGCGGGCGCATCAGCGGGTCCACCTTGGCGATCCGGGCGGCGGCGCGCTCGTTGGTGAGCAGGTAGTCGGCGAGGACGGCCTCGCGGGGGACGCCGAGGGCGGTGAGGAGGAGGGCGGCCGTCCAGCCGGTGCGGTCCTTGCCGGCGGTGCAGTGGAACAGCACCGGGGCGCCGTCCGCCTCGGCGATCAGCCGCAGGACGGTGGCGAAGCGCGAGCGGGCCAGCGGGTCGGTGACGAACCAGCGGTACATCGAGGTCATCATCGCGGTGCCCCGCCCGTCGCCGAGGACGGCGTGCATCGCGTCCGGCTCCCCGCTGCCGAGGGCGCGGCGCAGGTCGACGTAGAGGTCGAAGTCGGCGGAGAACACCGGCAGGTGGTGCAGCGCCGGGCCGAGCCCGTCCGGGGAGGGCACGCTCAGCGTCGCGGCGGCGTCCACCGGCAGCACGGCCGCCGGCAGGCCCGGGACCAGGTCGGCGCCCAGGTGGCGGACCTCGTCCAGGCTGCGCAGGTCGACGACGTGCCGCAGGGCGAGCGCGCCGAGCAGTTCGCGGTCGCGTTCGCCGAGCCGGCTCAGCGCCTCGGTGCGCAGCAGCAGGCCGGGGCGGACCCGCCGCCCGTCCGCGGTGCCGTATCCGCCCAGGTCGCGGGCGTTGACGGCGGAGGCCAGGCCGAGGCTGCGGGCGGTCTCGGTGGACGGCGCGGACACGGGGCCTCCTGGCGGGCTGCGGCGGTTGCGGCCAGTGTAGGCACGCCGACCCGCGGGGCCGCCCGGGGTGTCCGGTCGGCCCCGGGCGGGCCCGCCGCGTCCGCTACTTGACGGCCAGCCAGATCACGCCGACCACGACCGCCAGGGCCACCACGGCCCCGACGACGATCAGCGGGGTGCGGCTCGACGAGGAGCTGCTGCCGTAGGTGGTGACGGTGCCCGGGGCCTGCGCGGCCGGGGCCTCGTCGACGAACGCCCGGAACATCTGGGTGGAGCCGGCGGGGTCGTAGTCGTTGTCAGCCATGGAACGGGACTCTAGCCAACCCCGACGGCCCGCCGACACCCCGGACCCCACTGCGGGCCCACTCTGCACGGAGCCCTCACCTCGGCGGACGCCCGGGTGAACATCCGGTCGCACCGGAATCAAGCAGGACCCGAACGGGTTGTCCCCGTGCATGACGACCAGTGACGCCCCGCGGGTGACCCTCGGCCCCTCCGACCTCTCCGTCTCCCCGCTGTCCCTCGGCGGCAACGTGTTCGGCTGGACGGCCGACGAGGCGCAGTCCTTCGCCGTGCTCGACGCGTACGCCGCAACCGGCGGCAACTTCGTCGACACCGCCGACGTCTACTCCGCGTGGGCGCCGGGCAACTCCGGCGGCGAGTCCGAGACGGTGATCGGCAACTGGCTGCGAAGCCGCGGCAACCGCGAGCAGATCGTGATCGCCACCAAGGCCGGCATGGCCCCCGGCCTGGACAACCTCCGGCGCGACACCGTGCGCCGCGCCGTCGACGGCTCGCTGCGCCGGCTCGGCGTCGAACGGATCGACCTGTTCTACACCCACCGGGACGACCCGGACACCCCGGTCGAGGAGATCGTCACGACGCTGGACGAGCTGGTCCGCGAGGGCAAGGTGCGGGAGGTCGCCGCGTCCAACATCGGCGCGGAGCGGCTGGCCGCCTCGCTGGAGTTCGCCGCCCGCGAGGGCCTGGCCCGGTACGTGGCCGTGCAGCCGCACTACAACCTGGTCTCCCGCGACACCTACGAGGGCCCGCTGGCCGAGACCGCCGCCGCGCACGGCCTGTCCGCGGTGCCGTACTACGCGCTCGCCTCCGGCTTCCTGACCGGCAAGTACCGCCCCGGCGCGCAGGTCGACAGCGCCCGCGCCCAGGGCGCCGGGCGGTACCTCGACGAGCCCCGCGGCCTGCGGGTGCTGGCCGCGCTGGACGAGGTCGCCGCCGCGCACGGCGTCGAGGTCGCCACCGCCGCGCTGGCCTGGCTGGCCTCCCGGCCCACCGTCGCCGCGCCGCTGGCCAGCGCCCGCACCGTCGAGCAGCTGCCGCCGCTGCTGGCCGCCCTGACGCTGCGACTGACCGAGGCCGAGCTGAAGCTGCTCGACGGCGCCTCCGACTGACGCCGCGTCACCGTGCGACGGCGCCCCTCCCGCGGCTGCGGGAGGGGCGCCGTCGCCGTTGCCGGGCCGGTCAGGGGCGGCCGAAGAAGTCCGGGTAGTACCCGCTGTTCAGATGGGAGACCCGGACGTTCTTGCCGGGCCGCGGCGCCTCCACGTACGTCCCGTCCCCGAGGTAGATCGCGACGTGGTGGATGCCGGAGACCCGGCCGTTGCTCGACCAGAAGACCAGGTCGCCGCGCTGGAGCTGCTTCGACGTGATCGGGGTGGCCGCCCGGTACTGGTCGTCGGCGACCCGCGGGGTGGAGACCCCGGCCCGGCGGAACGCCTGCTGGACCAGCCCCGAGCAGTCGAAGCCGTTCGGCCCGTTGCCGCCCCACACGTACGGCTTGCCGACTTGCGCCAGCGCGTACGACACCGCCGCCTCGACGCCGCTCGCCGCGGGCGCGGCCGGCTTCGACTGCTGGGCGGTGGAGCCGCCCCCGCCGGTGCGCGAGACGTACACGTCGTAGTGGCTGGTGTACCGCCACTCGCCGGCCGCGTTCCTGAACCAGTAGACGCGGCCGTCCCAGCCCTGCCGGATCCCGCCGCCCGAGGGCTGCGCGGAGCCGGAACCCTGCTGCTGCGACTGGCCCTTGGAGCCGCCGGTGCGCTCCAGGTAGACGCTCTGCCACTTGGTGTAGCGCCACTCGCCGGCCGCGTTCTTGAACCAGTAGACGTGACCGTCCCAGCCGGGGCCGGACGGTGCGGGCATGGCGTGCGCGGTGGTCGCGCCCAGGCCCAGACCGACCGCACCCGCGCCGGCCAGCACGGTGGTGGCCAGACAGGTCGAACGCACCGCGCGATGGATGCGCCCCGCGCGCTCGGCAGCTCCGGACCCGGCGGTGCGGACCGCCGGCCGGGCGCACTCCGGGCACCGGCAGGCTGACGCACCGTCGGATTCGGCGAAGCCCAGCAGCGGGCCGTCCGACCGGTCGGGCAGATCTGTGGGGTCGGTGGATATCGAGGCGAGCGCTGGCTTCACGCGGGTTTCCCTTCCTTGCGGTTCGGCCGGGCGGCCGGGGCGGGCACCGAGGCGGTGACCCCCGCCGGGGCGACGAACGCGACCAGCAGCTGCTCCATCAGGGCGCTGCGCGCGGCGTCGTCCAACTCGTGGGCGGTGGCGCGCTCCAGGCGGCGCACCGCGAGCGCGGCGGCCTCCACCGCGTCGTCCACCAGGACGGTCCGCAGCCCCGCGTCCAGGTCGGCCAGCCGGCGGCGGCGCATCGACTCGGCGACCTCCGGCGCGTACTCCAGGGCCAGCGGCTGCACCGAGTACACCTCGATGCCAGCCGGGGCGGTCTCCGCCGCCAGCGACCGGGTCAACTCGTCGGCGAACCAGTGGCCGTCGCGCAGCGCCGGCCCGGGGGCGGAGTTGGAGTCGCACGGCAGCGTCGAGGCGATCCGAGTGAGGACGGCCTGCACCTGCTCCCGCAGATACGTCTCGTGCTCGGCGATGCCCAGCGTGACGCGGGCGGTGTCCTTGACCCGCCACACGATCAACACCCGCACCAGCAGCGGGGTCCCGGTCCGGTCGGTGACCTGCACCGGCTCGCTGCGCCAGTGCCGCAGCCGGACGTCCACCCGGCGGCGGCGCACCAGCGGGTTGACCCACAGCAGGCCGGTGCGGCGCACCGTGCCCCGGTAGCGGCCCCAGCGGGTCAGCACCCGGGTCTCACCGCCCGGGTTGGACAGCAGCCCGGCCAGCGCGACCAGCATCGCCAGCCCGATCGCGCTGACCGAGACGACGGTGCGGTCGCCGACCTGCGCCCCGTCGGCCTTCGCGGCCGCGTCCCGCAGGTCCGGCAGGCCGGACAGGTGCGGGATCACGCCGACCCGGGCCAGCACCAGCACCACCCCGGCCGCGCCGAGCAGCAGCACCAGCAGCGGCACCCAGCCCGGCAGCGCGAACGCCCGGCGCTCGCGCAGCGACTGGTCGGCGCGCGGCGGCCGCCGGTGCGCGGAGCCGTCCGCCACCGTCGGGTGCGCGCCGGTCTCGGAGCGGTCCGGGCCCTTGCCGAGCGGGCGCAGTCCGCCGCCGGCGAAGGGTTCGGGCGTGGCCCGCGGGCCGGGCGGGATCGCGGCCGGTTCGTCCGCGCCGACCGGCACCAACGCCGGTTCGACGGCCGGGAGCTGCGCGGTCGGCTCGCCCCGGTCGGGGTGTTCCCCGTCCGGTGCCGCGGTCCTGATCAGCGGGTTGCCCGCCGCTCGGGCGACGGCCTTGGTCAGTTGGGTCGCGCCGACGGGGTCGGCAGGAGGCTCGGTGGCCGAGGGCCAGGAGTTGGGTCGCGGCGACGAGTCGCGGGTGACGTCCATGCACGTGTCCTAAGGGTCAGAGTGTCGCGCAACGGGCGGCCCGGATCTGACGGGCAGTGCCAGACTCAGGCTAGGCTGATTAGTCATCAAATGCGACATTTACCAAGCGGTGTGTCGTTATCTCGGCAAACTCGCAGGAACCGGGCAATGCCGCCGCGACCTGCACGAACGGGCCGCTCGATCGCCCAACGCGCCTGCCGCGGAAGGCAGTCAGCGGTGGCGAGAACCGAACACCCGGCGCGCCAGCAGCCCCAGGCCCGCCGCGATCAGCAGCGCCCCGCAGGCCAAGCCGCGCCACCCGGTGGCCGCCGCCCGGTGCTCGGCCGCCATCGCGTCCGGCGGCGGAGCGGCCAGCGCCCGCACCGGCCCGGGGCCGTCCTGCTCGCCGACGGAGAACGGTTCGTCCGGCGCCTCGGCCGCTGCTGACGGCACGTCATCAGCCCTTGCCGGTGCGGACTCGGTCGGCAGCGACGTCGGCGTCCCCACCGGTGGTGTGCCCACCGGCGGCGTCCCCACCGGTGGTGTGCCCGCCGGTGGCGTGGTCGCAGGTGAGGTGCCCGGTGGCGGCGTGGTCGCGGGCGGGGTCGGCCGGGGCGGGGTGGTGGCCGTCGCGGCGGGGAGCTGGCGCTCCGGGGACGCGGACGGGGGCCGGCTGCCGAGCGGTGACGACTGCGCCGCGGTGGCCGGGCGGGTCGCAACCGGGGCGGACGGCGTGGCACTTGAGGGTGCGGGCCCGGCCGACGCGCGGGCCGACGCGGGGGCCGGCGCCGGGGCGGCGGGTGCCCGGACCGTCACCGCCTCGCCCGGAGTGCCGTTGCCCGCCGGGTCGGTGGCGGTGGGGACCAGCGTGAGGTCACCGGCCGCCAGGTCGCGGGCGGCGGTGCAGGACCAGGCCCCGTCGGCGGCGGCCACGGCGCTGCACACCGTGACGCGTTCGCCCTCGCCGTGGCGGGCCGTGACCGTGACGGTGCTGCCCGGTTCAGCGCGCCCGGCGAGTTCGGGCCGGGCGGAGTGCAGGAGGGCACCGGCCGACGGCGAGGCGAGCTGCGGCCGGTCGGGCGCGGCGGTGTCCACGGTGAGCGCGACGGGCTTGCCGTCGGCGTGGTTGCCGGCCGCGTCGAGGGCGTGCGGGGTGAGCAGGTGGCGGCCGTCGGCGAGGTTCTCCACCGGCAGGCAGGACCAACTCCCGTCCGCGGCGACGCCGATGGAGCACAGGTCGGCGCCGTCCGGGCCCTCGTCCGCGCCCACGGTGACGGTCGAGCCGGGCTCGCCGAGGCCGGTGACCAGCAGCCCCGGATCGTTGCTGAAGGCCGGCAGGGTGAGCACCGGGGCGGTCGGCGGCGTGGTCTTGACGGTCAGTCGGAACGGGTCGCCGCGCAGCGCCGTGCCGCCGTAGCCGGTCGTCGCCACCGTCAGGGTGTGCGCGCCCTCGGCGAGCGCGCTCTCGGGGCGGCAGCTCCAACTGCCGTCGCCGCCGGGCCGGGCGGCGCACAGCGTGCTGCCGCCCTCCTCGACGGCGATGCCCGCCCCCGGGGGTGCGCCGTCGCCGCGGAACTCGGGGCGGACCTCGGCCGTGACGGAGCCGGGGACGGGCAGCCCGATCTCCGGCCGGCCGGCGCCGAGCGCCAGCGCGATCTGCTGGTCGACGACCTGCCCGGAGTCGGCGAAGCCGTCGGGGGTGACGAGCTGGGCGCCGTTGTGGGCCAGCCGCAGCCGCACCCAGGTGTCGCCGCCGGCGGCGCCGGCCGGGACCTGCCACTCCAGCGTGGCGCTGCCCGCCCCGGCGGGGACGTCGGCCTGCACCCGCTCCCGCTGGTCGAAGCGCCCGTTGTGGTCGAAGTCGATCCAGCCGGCCAGCACGGCCGGCCCTGCCCCGGAACTGACCGGGACGTCCAGCCGGTAGGCCCGGCCGGGGGCGGCCTCGGCCGGGAAGGCGAGGGACGGGTCGGCCCCCCGGTACTCGGCCCGGCCGGGCCGGAGCCGGTCCGCCGGCGGATTGGCCCACGGGCTGCGGCGGCCCTCCCCGTCGTCCGCCCGCACCTCGGGCGCGAGCCGGCCGGCCGTACGGACGGGCGGCGGCGCGCCCGCCGTCGGGCCGGGCAGCAGCGGCTTCTCGACGGACTGGGCCACGGCGGGCCGGACCCGGGCGGCGTCCTGCCCGAGGAACAGGTCGGAGACCAGATGGGAGGCCGTGCCGTAGTCCGGCGGGGCGCTGCCCAGGTCCTCGTCCAGGGTGACCGTCCAGGCCTGACGGGGCGTCACCGCCGTGGTGGTGGAGCCGGCCCGGGCGGTGGAGCGCCGGTCCACCCGCAGTTCGACGGTGCTGACGGTGCCGGAGAGTTCGAGGGTGCCCGCGTCGTCGGCGGCGCCGTCCCGCGCAGTCGGGGCGAGCGAGTCGGCGCCGACCGTCCAGCCGCTCCAGCCGGTGCGGCCGACCAGCGCGGGGGCGGCGGGGGCGCCGCCGATGACGGTCAGCCGGGTGCCGGTGGCCGGCCCGGTCAGGCCGCTGACGTGCAGGCGGGGATCGCGCACGGGGCGGGAGAAGGACAGCCGCAGGGTGCCCAGGGTGTGCCACGTGCCGTCCGCACGGGGCCGCCGCTCGGCGGCCCGGAACGTTTCGGCGGGATCGCCGGGGCGGATCCCGTCGGCGTAGACGCTGCCGCCGCCCGGGCGTTCGGCCAGCTTCCCGGGCGCGGCCTCGACCGTCACCTCGGGGGCGGCCGCGAAGTCGAGGCGGACGGCGAGCCCCGAGGGGAGCTGCGCGCGGCCCTCGGCGGTCCAGCCGTCGGGTGCCTGCTGGGCGGCGGCCGGTGCGGCGACGCCGGTGAGCAGTCCGGTGGCGATCAGGACGGCGGTGCCCCGCCCGATCCGGGGCCCGGGCCGGTCACGGTCGGCCGGGCGGGCGGCGGGGGCCGGAGCCCGGTGGAGGAACTGTCGGCACATCCGGCTCTCCTCTCGGTGTCGTCGTCCGCCGAAATCGCGGCCCGACGCCATGCCCGAATGGTCGTGACGATCGGACAAAAGGGAATCACGATCTGGTTTCGGTCATACCGCGACACCTGGGACTTCGGCTGACACCACCCGATCGGCGGCCACTCGTCGGCAGCAGGGGGATACCCGCCGGGACCCCTGTCAACCCGCCCAAGCAGGCATCAATCGGACGCTAAGGTCACATAGTTGACCGATCGTCAGGCTTGCCCCCGTGCGCGAACCGATGCGCTCCTCCACCGGGTCGGCGGGGCCGCCCGGGCGCACGCCCCGCTCCCGGCGCCCACGCCCGGCGCATCCGGTGCGCGGGCTGCTCCCGATCGGCGGCGCGGCCCGACCGGCCCGCGCCCGGGAACGACGAAGGCCCCGGGTGGAAACCCGGGGCCTTCGGCTGGTGCGCTCAGCAGGATTCGAACCTGCAACCTCTTGATCCGTAGTCAAGTGCTCTATCCGTTGAGCTATGAGCGCTCGGACGGCCCCTTGCGGAACCGCGAGCGGAGATTTGGTGCGCTCAGCAGGATTCGAACCTGCAACCTCTTGATCCGTAGTCAAGTGCTCTATCCGTTGAGCTATGAGCGCTCGCCCCGTCGGCCTTGGCCTCTTGGGCGGTGCGGGGACAACATTACATGACCGGCGACCTGGGACGAAATCGATTGCCGGCGGCCCCGTCAAGGCCGCCGCGACGGCCATCGGGCGAACAGTGCCCGACAACGCAGAAGCCCCGTCGGTCAGTGACCGACGGGGCTCCCGGCAGAGCGGAGGCGGAGGGATTTGAACCCTCGATGGACGATAAAGCCCAAACCGCATTAGCAGTGCGGCGCCATAGACCGGACTAGGCGACGCCTCCAACACCCGGACCGCGACCGGGACTCCGGCGCAATCCGTGCGACTGCGATGATGCCACAGCCGAAGGCTCCGGCACCAACCACCACAACGATACTGGCCGGGTCGTCCACGGCGCAAAGAAGAATGAGATACTCCAGTCTCCGAGGAGAGCCAGAGCCGCCCGTCGAAGCGGCGGCCCGAAGGCGTGAGGAGACCTGTCGACGTGAGCAGCAGGCCGACCCGAGGCGCTGCTCGCCTCGCCGCGATACTCGACGCACTGCCCGACCCACTGCTGCTGGTGAACTCCAACGGCACCGTGGTCGACGCCAACAAGGCGGCCGTGGAGAGCCTGCAGGCGCCCGGCACCTCGCTGGTCGGACGGGGAGTGCTGGACCTGCTGCCGGAGTTCGACCCCAGCCGAATCCCCGGTTCGATGCGGCCCCCGGCGAGCGAGACCGAAAGCCTGGAACTACCACCGGTCCGGATGACCGCCCGGCGCACCGACGGCACCACCTTCGCCGTCGAGGTGTCCGGGAACGACTTCAAGGACGAGGGCGGCGGGGAGGCGCACGGCTTCCTGTCCTTCGCCACCACCGACCAGGACCTGCTGCTGCTCCTGGTCCGCGACCTGTCGACGCGCCTCGGCGTGGAGTCCGAACTGCGGCGCCAGCACAAGCAGACCGAGATGATCCTGCGGGCCGCCGCCGAAGGTGTCCTCGGCGTCGACCTGGAGGGCCGCGTGGTGCTGGTCAACCCGGCCGCCGCGCACATCCTCGACTTCCGGGCCAGCGAGCTCGGCGGCCGCGAACTGCACCCGCTGATCCAGCACTCCCAGCCCGACGGCAGCCCGCTGGCCGCCGAGAGCTCGGCGCTGATGGACACCCTGCACTCCGGCCGCAAGCACCGGATCCGCAACACCGTGCTGTGGCGCAAGGACGGCAGCCCCGTCACCGTCGACCTGACCACCGCCCCGGTCCGGGACGGCGAACAACTCGTCGGCGCGGTCATGACGTTCACCGACCGCACCCACGAACTCGCCCTCACCGCACGCAACGAGCACCTCACCGCCGTCCTGGAGTCCGAACTCGGCGGCGCGCTCGGCGCGCTGCACCGCCGGATCGACCAGCTCGCCGCCGACCCCGCCGGACAGCTCTGGCCCGAGGCCAACTGGACGCTGCGCCGGCTCGCCGACGAGTGCCGCCGCTTCGGCCGGCTCATCGAGGGCGTGCTCGAACACCAGCGCTTCGAGGCCGCCGCCGACCGCGGCAAGGCCGCGCTGGACCGCGAACGGATCGGCCTGGACGAGGTCGTGCAACTGGCCGTCGAGCGGGCCGGCGACCTGGTCGGCCCCGGCCGGGTCCGCTACTCGGTGCACGCCGCCGCCGTGAAGGTGCTCGCCGACCGCGAACGCCTCGCCCAGGCGCTCGGCCACTTGGTCGCCGACGTCAGCGGCGTCACCCCCGTGCCCGAACCCGCCCACGCCGAGGGCGAACCCGCCCCCGTCGGCGGGGCGTTCGGCGAGCCCGCGCCCGACGGCGCGCAGCCGCCGATGGTGGTGCTGGCCGCCGCCCAGCGCGGCCAGGTCGCCCGGATCGAGGTGCGCGGCCCCGCCCGCAGCTCCAGCGCCGTCCACCTGCCGATCGCCCGCGCCGCCGTCCAGCGGCACGGCGGCGTCCTGCAGCGGCACGACCTGCCCGGCGGCGCCGGCGCCACCTACGTGGTGGAACTGCCGATCGACCCCGACGGCGGCGACGGCGGCACCCCCGACAAGCAGCAGCACGTCCCCAAGGACTCCGACACCGCGATGCTGCCCGACCTCCCCGGGCAGCCCGCCGCGGCCGCATCGCGGCCGGACGCCGACACGGCGTCAGAGCCCGAGCCCGTCAAGGAGGCCGGCCCCGCCACCGCGCGGGCCGACGACACCCAGGGCTCCGGCCGCCGCCGGGCCCGCCCCGCCCGCGAGGACGACACCGCGGGCGGCCGGCCCGCCCCCGGCACGCCGATCGCACTCGGACCCGGGCCGTCCGCCGGCGAGACCGCCGACGGCGACAGCGAACGCCGGACCGCCGAGCCGCCCGCCCCCACCGGCCGGCGCGCCCGCCGGGCCGCCGCGCAGCAGGACAGCTCGCCGGCCCTGCACCTGCCGGGCGTCCCGGACGCGGGCACGCCCGTCTACCCCGGCCTGGAGAACGCGCTCCCCGCCACCCCGCCCGAACCCGTCGCCCCCGCC
The DNA here is from genome assembly GCF_000696185.1 of Kitasatospora cheerisanensis KCTC 2395. Classification (GTDB taxonomy): domain Bacteria; phylum Actinomycetota; class Actinomycetes; order Streptomycetales; family Streptomycetaceae; genus Kitasatospora; species Kitasatospora cheerisanensis. Next base: position 3,943,339 of record NZ_KK853997.1, read on the forward strand.
GCGCAGCCCACCGGGCGGCGCCGCCGGCTGGCCCTGCCCGCCGACACCGCGGAGAGCGCGGAAGAGGTGACGACGGTGCTGCCGCCCGTCCCCGCCGCCGAGCCCGAACCGTCCACCGCGCTGGCCGTCGCCCGGCCCGCCGCGCCCGCCGTCCCCCCGATGCCGCCCGCGCCGCCGGCCGGGCCCGACGGGGGCCAGCCGCAGCCGGTCGGCAGTGGACTTGGCGAACTCGTCCCGCCGCGCCCGATGGGCGGCTTCCAGGCCGCCTTCCCGGGCGCGTTCCCGCCGCCCGGAACGCCGCAGCAGGCCGAACTGCCCGCCGCCCAGAGCCCGGCCGCCAACGGGCAGCCCGTGCCCGCCGGTTCGGGCGAGAACGGCGGCGCCCCGGCGCTGCCCGCCGGGGCCGGCGCCGTCGAGGGCCGCACACCGCCCCGGCCGATCGCCGAACTCGCCCCCGCCCCGGCCAGGGAGTTCGACGGCCCCCGGCCGCTGCTGGTGTGGCCCGAACCCGACCCGTCCACCCGCGGCGCGCTGGAGAACCGGGGCTTCCGCCCGGTCGTCGTGGCCTCCCGCGAGGAGGTCGACGCGCAGGTGCCGCAGACGCCCGCCGCGCTGTTCGTCGACCCGCTGACCGGACCGATCACCCGCACCGCCCTGCAGTCGCTGCGCACCGCCGCGCTGGCCGGACGGATCCCCGTCCTGCTGGCCGCCGGACTCGGCCAGGCCACCCGGGACGCCGCCTACGGGGCCGACCCCGCCGTCCTGCTGCGCGCCCTGGCCCCCCGCGACGGCGAGAACCACGCCGCCCGGGTGCTGCTGGTGGAGTCCGACCCGGAGGTGGCCGCCGCCCTGGTCGCCAGCCTGGAACGGCGCGGCATGCAGGTCGAGCACGCCGCCGACGAGAACGAGGCGGTGGCCCGGGCCAGCAGCATCCAGCCGAACCTGGTGGTGCTGGACCTCCAGCGGATCGAACAGCGCAACCACGGCCTGCTGGACTGGCTGCGCGCCAACGACCGCCTGCACCGCACCCCGCTGGTGGTGTACACCTCCGCCGACCTGGACCCGCAGGCCCGCGCCGGACTCCGCACCGGCGCGAACGTGCTGTTCCTCGCCGAGCGCTCCACCACCGACGACGTCCAGGGCCGGATCGTCGAACTGCTGGCCCGGGTCGGCTCGTTGGGGCAGGTCGCCACGGCCGCCTCGTTCTGACCTCCCGTCAGGCTCCGGCGCCCTCCGCCTGACCGGCCCGCGGCAAGCGGGCCACCAGGCGGGCGCCGACCGGGGACGGCTCGACGGTCAGGGTGCCGCCGTGGTGCCCGGCGAGGTCCCGGGCTATCGCCAACCCGAGCCCGGCGCCGCCGAGTTCGCGGCTGCGCGCATCGTCGAGCCGGGTGAACCGCTCGAACACCCGCTCCCGGTCGCCCGCCGGGATGCCCGGCCCGTCGTCGCGCACCTCCAGCACCACCAGGCCGCCGCGGACGGCCAGTTCGACCTCCACCCGGCCCGCCGCGAAGCGCTGGGCGTTGTCGACCAGGTTGGTGAGCAGCCGGGTCAGCCAGGTGCGATTGCCCGACACCGTCACCCCGGCGGCGAGTCGGGCCGCGACCGGCACCCGGTCGGCGGTCCGGGCGGCCAGGGCGGCGGCGAACAGGGCCTCCAGGTCGAGGAGTTCGACCGCGACCGGATCCGCGGCGTCCAGCCGGGCGAGCAGCAGCAGATCCGCCGCCAGGTCCTGCAGCCGGACGGTGTCCTCCAGCGCGTCGGCGAGCAGTTCGGGCCACAGCTCCGGATCGGGATGCGCCAGCGCCACCTCCAGCTGGGTGCGCAACACCGCGATGGGGCTGCGCAGTTCGTGCGAGGCGTCGGCGATGAAACGGCGCTGCCGCAGGCCCGCGTCCTCCAGCCGGTCCAGGGTGGCGTTCACGGTGACGGCCAGCCGCGCCACCTCGTCCCCCGTGCGCGGGACGGGCACCCGGCGGTGCAGGTCGTGCCCGGTGATCTCGGCGACCTCGGCGCGGATCGCCTCCACCGGACGCAGCGCCCGGCCGGTGACCCGGCAGGTGACGGCCGCGACCAGCACCACCAGCCCCGGAACGCCGACCGCCAGCGCGGCGGCGGTGGTGTCCCGGGCCGCGTCCACGTCGCGCAGCGAGGCACTGGCGTGGACGGTGAGCGGCCCGTCCGGACCGGTCACGCTCATGGTGATCATTCGCTCCTCGTGCCCCTGGCCCCGCACGCCGGCCACCAACGACCGGTCGCCGGGCGCACGTTGGAACGGATGCCGCTCGGCCCCCGGAACGGTCGGAGCCGGGACGTCCGGCGCGGGGACGTCCGGGCCGGGGACGTCCGGGCCGGGGACGGCGGGGCCCGGGAGGTGCGGAACGGGCGGCTCGGCCGGGCGCGGCAACAGGTCCGGGGTGGCGGCGACCAGGTGCCCGTGCGCGTCCACCACCCAGACGGACGTCCCGCCGTGCGGCGCGAGGACCGGCGGCAGGTGCTCGACGGCCGCCGACTCGACGACCTTGCTCGCCTGCTCGACCGCGGCCTGCTGCGCGGTGCGGAGCAGGTTGGCGTGCAGCACCGCGAGCAGCGCGACCGAACTGCCGCCCAGCGCCAGCGTCACCACGGCGGTGGCGGCGAAGGTGGCGCGGGCCCGGACCGAACGCGGCACCAGCCGCCGGGGCTCCTTCGGCAGCAGGCGGTGCAGGCGGCCGGGCCCGGGCGGGGGCAGGCGGCGCAGGTGGCGCACCTTGCGCAGGTGGTGCAGGTGGCGCAGGTGGCGGCGCAGGTCAGCCACCGTCCACCGCCAGCCGGTAGCCCGCGCCGCGGACGGTGCCGACGGCGGCGCGGCCGAACGGGGCGTCGATCTTGCGGCGCAGCGCGCTGATGTGGACCTCGACGATGTTCGGGTCTCCGTCGTACGCCGAGTCCCAGACCCGCTCCAGGATCTCCCGCTTGGAGACCACCCCGCCGGACGCCCGGGCCAGGCACTCCAGCACGGCGAACTCCCGGGTGGTCAGCCGCACTTCGGCACCCGCGCGGGTGCAGGTGCGGCGGGCCGGGTCGATCGCCAGGTCGCCGAACTCCAGGGTCTGAGGCAGCCGCCGGCCGGTCCGGCGGACCAGGGCGCGCAGCCTGGCCACCAGCACCACGTACGAGAACGGCTTGGACAGGAAGTCGTCCGCGCCGGTGTCCAGCGCCTCGGCCTCGTCGAGCTCGCCGTCCTTCGCGGTGAGCATCAGGATCGGGGTGTCGTCGCCCGCGGCCCGCAGCCGGGCGCAGACCCGGTAGCCGTTCAGGAGCGGCAGCATGATGTCGAGCACGATCACGTCGTAGTCGTGCTCGGTGGCCAGCCAGAGGCCTTCCTCGCCGTCGTGGGCCAGGTCGACCGCGAACCCCTCGGCCCGCAGCCCGCGTTGCAGGGCGGCGGCGAGCCGCCGTTCGTCCTCGACCACCAGTACGCGCATGGGACCAGCGTGGCAGGCGTCGCGCCCGGCGGCGGGGCGGCTTCAGCCTGGCTTCAGGCGGGGCGCGGCAAGCTGGGCGCCCGGCCGGCGGGAGGATCCCGGCCGGGCCGTCGAGGGGAGTTGTGCAGATGTCCGAACCGCAGTCGCCGGAGCCGTCCGAGCCTGGGGCGTCCTCGCCCGGGGCGTCCGAGCCCGCGGCCTTCAAGCGCGAGCCGTTCGAGCCCGGGGCCGAGAAGGTGACCGCCCCGACGTTCCGTCAGCGCTACGTCCGGCTGCCTGAGCGGTCGGGCCGCCGGTGGTTGCTGGGCGCCGCCGCCGTCCTGGTGGTGGGAGTCGCCGCCGGTGCCGGTGCGGTGGCCGCGCACCACCCGGACCGGGAGCGGCCGCCGTTCGCCCGGACGTTCGCCGGGCGCGCCCCGGACGCGCCCTGGGCGCCCGGCGTACCCGGTGCGCCCGACGGCCGGAAGGACCGCCACGGGGACGGCGGGCAGCGGGCCGGCGGGAAGGCCGGGCACCGCGGGCCGAGGGCGGCACGGACGCGCTGCCCGGCAGCGGGGCACTCGCGCCGGCCCGGTGCCCTCCGTCCCGGCCGACCAGGCGCTGGCCAAGGCCGTGGGCGCGGTGCCCGGCGGCAAGGTCGACGCCCTCTCGGTGGTCGGCCGGCAGGGCGGCGGCAGCTCCTGGGCCGTCGAGGTGCTCGGCGCCGACGGGGTGCGCCACCTGGTGACGGTGGACGGCACCGACGGCTCGATCACCGGCAACACCACGAACGGCCGCTGACCGTCCGGCACCGGAAGGGCCCCGCCGCGCAGTCGCGGCGGGGCCCTTCCAGTGTCTCGTTGCTCCGGTACGGATCCGGGTCAGTGGTAGGCGTGCACGACGGCGTGGCCGAGGCCGCGGCCGATCAGCCAGCGGTTGACCGGCACGGTCACGACGAACGCCAGCACCAGCGAGGCCGCCAGCGACACCCAGAACAGCAACTGGCCCAGCCCGGCGTTCATCGCGCCCGGGACGGCGACCATCACGCCGTTGTCGATCAGCTCCATCACCAGGATCGACACGGTGTCGGCGGCCAGCGCGACCTTCAGCGCGGCGCCGACGCTCAGGCCCGCCTTCAGCACGCCGCGCGCGGTCAGCGCGTAGCCGAAGACGAACGCCAGGGCGATCGACAGTGCCACGGTCGCGCCGTTGTGCAGGCCGAAGCCGACGCCGATGACCTGGCCGAGCACCTCGCCGATGGCACAGCCGGTGAGGCAGTGCAGGGTCGCCTGGGCGGCGGTGCGCCAACTGCTGCCGCCACCGTGGCTGTGGTGGCCGTGGTGTGCGCCGTGCTGGTGCCCGGCGTGCTGCTCGTGGTGCCCGGTGTGCTGTGCGTGCTCGTCGTGCGACGCGTGCTCGTCGTGCGACGCGTGCTGGTCGTGCGAGCCGTGCTGCTCGTGGGCCGTGCGGTGGGCGGTGTGGTCGTGGTGTCCGTGGTGCTGGTGGCTCTCGTGACCCTCGTGACCCTGGTGTCCCTCGTGGCCGGAGTGCTCGGTGTGCGGCTCCATGGTGGCCCCTCCCTGGTCCGGTGCGTTCCGGCAAGCCTGAACGCTATACCCCCTATGGGTATTCCCCCAGGCTTTTCGGACCTTCACTCCGGAGCGGAGGGGCCGCCGCGGTCACCCCTTGCCGAGCACCGTCACATCCAGCCGCTCGGCGGCGTAGTCGGCCCGGATCACCTTCTTGTCGAACTTGCCCACCGAGGTCTTCGGCACCGACTCGATCAGCGCCCAGCGCTCCGGCAGCTGCCAGGAGGCGACCCGCTCGGCCAGGAAGGCCCGCAGCTCGGGCAGGCCGGCGGTGGCGCCGGGCCGCAGCACCACGGTGGCCAGCGGGCGCTCGCCCCACTTCTCGTCCGGGACGGCGACCACGGCGGCCTCGGCCACCTCGGGGTGGGCCATCAGGATGTTCTCCAGGGCCACCGAACTGATCCACTCCCCACCGGACTTGATGACGTCCTTGGCCCGGTCGGTGAGGGTCAGGTAGCCGTCGGCGGTGATGGTGCCGACGTCGCCGGTGCGCAGCCAGCCGTCGGGGCTGAACTTGTCCTCGGGGCGCTCCGCCTCGGCGTTCGCGCCGCCGAAGTAGGCCGCGGCGATCCACGGGCCGCGCACCTCCAGCTCGCCCTCGGCGACGCCGTCGTGCGGCATCGCCTCGCCGCCGGGGCCGATCAGCCGGGCCTGCACGGAGGCGGGGAAGACGCCCTGGGTGACGCGGTAGACCCACTCGTCCTCGCCGGTGACGCCGGCCGGCGGGTGGGCGACGGTGCCGAGCGGGGAGGTCTCGGTCATGCCCCAGGCGTGGATGACCCGGATGCCGTGCCGCTCCTCGAAGGCCTTCATCAGCGAGGGCGGGCAGGCCGAGCCGCCGATCACCACGGTCTCCAGCGTGGAGGTGTCGTAGTCGCCGGCGTCCAGCTCGTCCAGCAGGCCGGTCCAGATGGTCGGGACGGCGGCGCCGAAGGTCGGCTTGATCCGGTCGATCATCGTGGCCAGCGGCTTGGGCTGGAGGAAGCGGTCCGGCATCAGCAGGCTCGCGCCGGTCATGAACGCCGCGTGCGGGATGCCCCAGGCGTTCACGTGGAACATCGGGACGACCGGCAGCACGGTGTCACGGGCGGTGAGGCCGAAGCTGGAGGCGGCGATGATCTGCATCGAGTGCAGGTAGATCGACCGGTGGCTGTACACCACGCCCTTGGGGTCGCCGGTGGTGCCGGAGGTGTAGCAGAGCGCGGCGGCCTGCTTCTCGTCGATGTCGGTCTGCCACGGGTAGTCGGTCGGGCGGCCCGCGATCAGCGTCTCGTAGTCGTGCACCGTCCCGCCGAAACCGGCCAGCGCGGCCGGGTCGTACGGGCCGGCCACCACGATGTGCCGGACGGTGTCGGCCAGCTGCGGCAGGACGGCGGCGAGCAGCGGCAGCACCGAGCCGTTGACGATCACCACGCGGTCGGCGGCGTGCTTCACGATGTAGGCCAGCTGGTGGGCGGGCAGCCGCAGGTTCAGCGTGTGCAGCACCGCACCCATGGACGGTATCGCCAGGTACGCCTCCTGGTGCTCCGTGTTGTTCCACATCAGGGTGCCGACGGCCTCGCCCTGGGCGACGCCGAACTCCTCGCGCAGCGCGTGCGCGAGCTGCGCGGCGCGGGCGCCGATCTCGGCGAAGGTCCGGACGACCGGGCCGTCCTCGGTCCAGGTGGTGACGGTCGACCGCCCGTGAATGGTGGACCCGTGCTGCAGAATCCGGGCGACGGTGAGCGGAACGTCCTGCATCGTGCTGTACACCAGGGGTCCTCCTTGACCGACCGGCGGATTGTTACCCGCAGGTAGTAGGCGATGTCCTCGATTGTTTCCCCGGTGCCCCCGCGCTGTCAGTAGCCGCAACCGAGATGAGACCGAGGCGATCCGCCGCGTGTCCGTCCATGTTCGGCGGGTGGCCGAAAACCGCGACCCGGGGCCGCCGACGAGGGCCCGCGGAAAGCGCTTGCCCTCGGCCGCCGGACGGTCGGCGGTCCCGCGCCGCGTCCACGCCCGGGCGGTAACCGTCTTTGACCAACCACACTCCTTACGACACACTCGATCTCATGCCAGGCACCTCCCTCACCGTCGAAAGCACCACTGAACTCCCCGCCATCGCCTCGGTTTCCAAGGTCCAGAGCGGCTCCGGTCGGGCGCGGGCCAGCGGAATGCGACGACGGCTGGGCGGCGTGCCGGCACCGGTGCTGTGCGTGGTGTCGATGCTGGCGGTGCAGCTCGGCGTGGCGGCGTCCAAGCCGCTGTTCGGGGTGCTGGGAGTGGCCGGCGCGACCTTCCTGCGGATCTCCTTCGCCGCCGTCGTCCTGCTCGCCTTCACCCGCCCCCGGCTGCGCGGCCGCAGCCGGCGCGACCTGGCGATGGCCGGACTGCTCGGCGTCGCCTCGGCCGGCATGACCCTGCTGTTCGCCGCCGCCGTCGACCGGCTCCCGATGGGCACCGCCGCCACCATCGAGTTCCTCGGCCCGCTCGCCGTCGCACTGGTCTTCGCCCGGCGCGCCGGACACGTGCTGTGGGCGATGCTGGCCGCCGGCGGCGTCGTCCTGCTGACCCTGTTCGGCCACGGCGAGTCCGGCGCCGGACTGGACCCGGTCGGTCTGGCCTGCGCGTTCGGCGCGGCCGCCTGCTACTCCGGCTACATCCTGTTCACCGACAAGGTCGGCGCGGCCTTCCGCGGCTTCGAGGGCCTGGCGGTCTCCTTCACCGTCGGCACCGTGGTGCTCGCCCCGTTCGGCGCCGCCGAGGCGCTGCACGGCCTGGCCGGCTCGTCCTCCCCCGCCCTGCTGCTGCTCGCCGTCGCCGGCGTCGCCCTGCTCTTCCCGGTGCTCCCGTACGCGCTGGAGATGGTCGCGCTGCGCCGGATGTCCCAGCGGGTGTTCAGCGTGATCGTCAGCCTGGACCCGGCGGTCAGCGCACTGGTCGGACTGGTGGTGCTCGGCCAGGTGCTGGGCCTGCCGCAGCTCTTCGGCATCTGCTGCGTGGTCGCCGCCAGCGTCGGGGCCACCCTCACCGCGCGGCGCTAGCCGGCCTGCGACACGCCTCGGGGGCGCGGTGGCGTTGCGGCCGCCGCGCCCCCGAGGGGTTCTGTCCGTCCGTGCGCCCCGAGGTGGGTGACCCTTTCCACTCCCGGGCGCCCCGGCGGTCCTGCCCGGACGGTCCGGCGCCCCCGCCGGTCCGTCCGTACCTCCCGCCGCGAGGTCAGCAGCGGTGGACCGGCGCGAGGCCGACGTCGACGTTGCCGCCGGTCCGGTCGGCGCGGACGGTACCGGCGCTGTCCGCCGTGCCGAGCGTGTGGTTCCGGTTCCACGCACCGGCCCCGGCAGCCGCACCGCTGTCCGCGGCCGGGCGGGGGGTGCGCAAGCGCGCCATAGTCTCCTCCGTGCTGCTGGTTTCCACTGATGAATTTCCGACGTCCGGCCGGACGGGGACCGGGGCTGCGCTGCCGAGGAACAGAATTCCGCAACAAATCGACAAAGCACCAGCGCCGCCGGGCCATTTCCCCCATTCGCGTGACATCCCGGCCCGTTCCCACGACCCCGCCCCGCGACCCGATCGCCGCCTCTGACCTGGCCTTTCAGGCGAAATCCGGCACCCTCCGCGGGCCCTCGGATTCCGGCGGGTCGGGCCACCGCCCGACAGGAAGCCGTTCGAATGTCGATTTCCGGCCACTGCCGGAAAGGGCGGAAATCCGATCGGAATCCGGAACGATCCTCAGATCATCTTTCCCGGATTGAGCAGGCCCAGCGGGTCGAACACCGCCTTGATCTGCCGCTGCAGCTCCAGCCCGACCGGCCCCAGCTCGCGGGCCAGCCACTCGCGCTTCAACAGCCCGATGCCGTGCTCGCCCGTCACCGTGCCGCCCAGCTCCAGACCGAGCGCCATGATCTCGTCGAAGGAGACCCGGGCCCGCTCGACCTGCTCCGGATCCTGGGCGTCGAAGATCACCACGGGGTGGGTGTTGCCGTCGCCCGCGTGCGCGACCACGCCGATGGTCAGGCCGTGCCGGTCGGAGATCTCCGCGACACCGTTCAGCATCGCGGCCAGCGCACTGCGCGGCACCGCCACGTCGTCGATCATCGTGGTGCCCATGCGCTCCAGCGCGGGCAGCGCCAGCCGGCGCGCCTGGAGCAGCAGTTCGGACTCCGCGCGGTCCTCGGCCGGCACCACCCCGGTCGCCCCGGCGGCCGTGCACAGCTCGCCGACCGCGGCCAGCCGGTCGTGCTGGTCCGGCCCGTCGAAGGCCACCAGCAGCAGCGCCCGGGTCGACTCCGGCAGGCCCATCCGCGTCATCTCGTTGACCGCGCGGACGGTGGTGGCGTCCATCAGCTCCATCAGCGAGGGCGTGAACCCGGCGGCCATCACCTCGCACACCGCCCGCCCGGCGGCGTCCACCGAGTCGAACTCCGCCGCCAGCACCAGCTGCGGGCCCGGCGCGGGACGCAGCGCGAGCACCGCCTCCACCACCACGCCGAGCGTGCCCTCCGAGCCGACCAGCAGCCGGGTCAGGTCGTAGCCGGCCACGCCCTTGGCGGTGCGGCGGCCGGTGCGCAGCAGCCGGCCGTCGGCCAGCACCACGTCCAGGCCGAGCACGTACTCGCTGGTCACCCCGTACTTCACGCAGCACAGGCCGCCGGCGCCGGTGCCGATGTTGCCGCCGATGGTGCAGGACTCCCAGCTCGACGGGTCCGGCGGGTAGGCCAGCTGCTGGGCCTCGGCGGCGCGTGACAGTTCGGCGTTGACCACGCCCGGCTGCACCACCGCGATCCGTTCGACCGGGTCGAGGTGCAGGATCCGGTTCATCCGGGTCATCGAGAGCAGGATGCAGCCGTCGACGGCGTTCGCACCGCCCGACAGGCCGGTGCGCGCGCCCTGCGGCACCACCGGGATCCGCAGCTCGGTCGCGGTCCGCATCACGAACTGCACCTGCTCGACCGTCTCCGGGAACACCAGTACCGCCGGCTCGCCCGCGTCGCAGAACCCCGCCATGTCGCGCGCGTACGCGCCCGTGACGTCCGGGTCCACCGCGACCGCGCCGTCCGGCAGGCCCCGCTGCAGCCGCTCCACCAACTCACCCACGACAACCTCCACTCGTCCCGCCCGCACTCTCCTCCCCCACCCCGCGCCGGGCAACCGCCACCGCGTTGTCGGCCCGCTCCGGCACCCTGGTACCCATGCGCGCACCCCGCATCCACTGCCCCGCCTGCGACCGCCCGGTGGCCCTCATGCCCACCCGCCGCACCGGCTACGGCGTCATCCACGACCACAAGCGCGACCGCCGCTCCCTCGTCCTCTGCGACGGCAGCATGCGCCAACTCCCCCTCGCCGAAGCCACCCTCTGGCAGGACACCCTCCCGGGCCTCCCCGCCCCGGACGGGCCGCCGACGCTGTTCTGACGCCCCGCCAGGTCAGGACTGTTCACTCCGGGACGCCACCGGTAGCGTCCCGGGGCGACGGTTCGTCCTGGGGGGGCACGACATGGCGTACGACGGCACGCGGTTCCAGTACCTGGAGTCGATCGACTCGACCCGAACGGCATGGGCCGGACCGGGGCGGCGCGGCGAGGGCCCGGCCGAGGAACTGCAGATCTTCACCGAGGTGCTGATGACGCTGGCGCTCGGCCGCGACGTCGTCGTCCCCCAGTCGTACGCCTTCGACTCGTTCGGGTTCCAGCGGGTCGCGGCCGCCGTCCTGCGGGCCAGGGACAGCGCCACCGCGGGCGAACACCCGTTCCGGCCCCACCTGTTCGGAGCGCACTCGTACGAGGAGGCGGTGGCCGGCATCCTCGCCCGGACCGTCGACCCGGCGAACCCGTTCCTGAGCTGCCTGCTGCCCGAACTCAACGACCCCGCGGCGTACGGCCTCGACCCCGGCGACGTGCGGGAGCAGGCCGCCGACTTCGACCGGCTGCTGAACGCCGAATGGCTCGGGCCGGAGCGGGCCGACGGACTCGCCCTGGTCCGCGACGAGTTCCGGCACCTCCCCCGGGTCGCGGCCCGGCCGCCGGCCCGGCTGTACAGCCTCGGCGAGCTGGTGGTCTCCGCCGTCGACGAGACCTCCCCGATGGGACGCGCCGTGGCGGACCTGCCCGAGCCGTACCGCGAGGTGCACGCCACCCTGGCCGCCGCGATCCGCCGCCTCGGCACCGACCGGCCGCAGGCCTTCCACCACCGCAGCCGGCTGCGGCTCCCCCTGCCCTGGCCGGGCGACCCCGCCGGCCGCACCCCCGAGGAGATCGCCGGCGGGCCGGAGCCCCTCGGCCTGCTGGTGGAGTTCGTCGACACCCTCTACAACCTGACCGTGGCGGACTCGATAGGAATCGCCGACACCACGCTCAGCACCGGCCTCGGCCGCGACAGCGACCGCCTCGCCGCCCGCGCCCTCGCCCAGGAACTCGCCCTCGCCCAGTACCGCACCCGCGCCCACCCCGCCGAACGGATCGCGCCCGCCGTGGGCGACACCGGCACCGAGCCGCTGTTCGAGGTGAAGGTCGACGCGGCGGTCGGTCTCGCCGACGAGCGGGTCCAGGCCCGGATGGCCGCCCTGCGCACCGCCGCCACCGACGCGGTCGGCGCTCTGCTGCAGGCCCGCGCCGAACGCGGCCGCGCCGCCAAGTCCCCGTTCTGGCAGGGCCTGGAGCGGCTGCACACCGCCGAGGACCCGCTCTCCGCCCGCAAGGCGCTGGACGCCCACCTGGCCCGGGTCGCCGCCGTCCTCGGCGACCGCACGGGGCTGGCCCCCATCGGCGGGCTGGCCGTCGAACTGGTGCTGACCGCGACCGGCGCGGTCGGACCCGCCCTGGCCACCGAGGTGTGGAAACTGCCCGGCCTGGTCGGCTACCCGGCGATGGCGGCCGGCGCGGTCGGCAATGTCCTGTACCGCAAGGGGAAGGACAGTGTGGCGCGCCGGCTCTCCACCCGACGGCTGGCCTGCGCGCTGGGACGAATCGTCGATGTGAGGAGCTGACCATGACCGACCCCGAGCACCCGGACGCCATCCGCCGCACCCGGGAGGTCCTCGCGTACCGCAACCGCTACATCGACGTCTACGACGACGAAGTCGCCTTCCCGAGCGGGTCCGCCGGGAACTACCTGCGGATCCAGGCCCGCGACGAGGGGCTCGGCGTGGTGATCGTCCCCGTCCACGACCAGTTCGTCGGACTGGTCCGCACCTACCGCTACCCGCTCGGCCGGCCCCAGTGGGGCCTGCCCCGCGGCTTCTCCCAGAGCCCCGACCCGCTGGTCACCGCACGGGCCGAACTGCACGAAGAACTCGGCGTCCCCGACGCCGAGTTCCACCTCCTCGGCACCATGACCCCCGACTCCAGCCTGCTCGGCACCACCGTCGCCGTCGTCCACGCCGCCGTCCCCGCCCTCCCCGGCTCCGCGCCCCTCGACCTCGACGAAGTCACCGGAACCCGCTGGCTCCCCCTCCCCGACCTCCCGCGCTGGATCACCACCGGCCACCTCGACGACGGCATGACCCTCGCCGCCCTCACCCTCGCCCGGGCCCACGGCCGCCTCCCCTGACGATGCGGCCGGCAGCCGTCCCTGACGCATCGTCACAGTCGCCGGACACGGCGACGGCCCCTGACCAGAAGCACTGGTCAGGGGCCGTTGTCAGGCGCGGAGGGTGTGGGATTTGAACCCACGGTGGCGCGAAGCCACGACAGTTTTCAAGACTGGTCCCTTAGGCCGCTCGGGCAACCCTCCTGGGCGGAGGCCAGCCTAACGGGTCGGGGCGGGTTCGGTGCACACCGTTTCGGTGGGGTGGGTCAGTTGTCGCCCTTGCGTTCGCCGAGGGTGACGGTGGTCTTGGCGGCCTTGCCGTCGCGGGTGTACTCGACCTCGACCTTCTCGCCGGGCTTGTGGGTCCAGATCTCGCTGACCAGGGTCGGGCCGCTGTCGATGGAGATGCCGCCGAGCTTGGTGATGACGTCGCCGGCCTTCAGGCCGGCCTGGTCGGCGGGGCCGCCCGGGGTGACGGCGGGGGTGTCGCGGACGGGGGCGGTGGCGATCTGCGCGCCGTCGCCGCGGTAGTCGTCGTTGCGCAGGACGCCGAGGATCGCGTAGACGGGGGTGCCGTCCTTGATCAGGGTCTGGGCGACCCACTTGGCCTGGTTGATCGGGATGGCGAAGCCGAGGCCGATGGAGCCGGCCCGGCCGGTGCCGCTGGTGTTGGACTGGATCGCCGAGTTGATGCCGATGACCGAGCCGGAGCCGTCCAGCAGCGGACCGCCGGAGTTGCCCGGGTTGATCGAGGCGTCGGTCTGCAGGGCGTTCATGTACGAGGAGTTGGCGCCGGTCTCGTCGCCGGAGGCGACCGGGCGGTCCTTGGCCGAGATGATGCCGGTGGTGACGGTGCCTTCGAGGCCGTAGGGCGCGCCGATGGCGATGGTGGCGTCGCCGATGGCGACCTTGTCGGAGTCGCCGAGCGGCAGCGGGTTGAGCTTGTCCTTGGGCGGGTTGTCGAGGCGGATCACCGCGACGTCGTAGCCCTCGGCGCGGCCGACCACGGAGGCGTCGTAGCTGGAGCCGTCGGAGAACTTGACGCTGAGCTTGCCGCCCTTGGCGGCGGGCGCGACCACGTGGTTGTTGGTCAGGATGTGGCCCTCGGTGTCGAAGACGAACCCGGTGCCGGTGCCGGACTCGCTGGAGCCCGAGGCCTTGATGGTGACGGTGGACGGCAGCGCCTTGGCGGCGATCCCGGCGACGGACTCGGGCGCCCGGTCCAGGTTCTGGTGGGTGTTGCCGACGGCGACGGTGGTGCTGCTGTGGCTGCTGCCGCTGTTGCTGCTGCCGCCGCCGTTGTCGGAGACGGACGCCCCGATCGCGCCGCCGACCAGGCCGGCGACCAGCGCGACCGCGGCGACCAGCGCGACCAGCGAGCCGCGCTTGTTCTTTCCGGCCGGCGCGGGCGGCTGCGGCCCGGCCCACGGCGAGCCGGGTTCACCCGGTCCGCCGGCCGCGCCGCCGGACGGCTGGGCCCACCCGCCGACCGGGTGACCGGCGCCGAACGGGTGCTGCGCCTCCCCGGGAGCCCCGGCCGCCGACGCCCCGTCCTGCGCGTACGCCCCGGGCGCCCCGTCCTGCGCGTACGGCGCGGGCGGGACGGCCGGAACGACCGCGGTCGGCGCCTCGACGGCGGGCCGCGCGTACGGGCTGTTCGGGTCGGTGACGCTGCCGTACGGGTTCTGGAACGGCGGCGGCGCGTCGACGGCGGGGGCCGGGGCGGCCGCGGGCGCCGCCGGGACCTTCCCCAGTTGAATGGTGTGGTCCGCCTCGGGGGCGGCGGGCGCGGCCGGCAGCACCGGCGGCGGCGCATCGAGGTACGCGGGAGCGGAGGAGGCGGCGCCCGCCTCGGTGCCGGCGGCCTCGGGGGCCTTCTCCGGCGGGGTGGTACCACTCGCGTGCTCGGTGCTCACGGACGACCTCCATCGCTGACAGAACCTTGGGCTGTGCTCCGGGCCGCACGGGCGGGGCGGCCACAGCCTCGGAGCACAGTTTTTCCTATGCCGGATTCGGACACCGTAAGCGGCCCCCTGAAGAAATCATGAGAAGCCTTAAGCCTCTCCGACATGCCCGTCAGTGGTTCCGCGATGCGGACGCCGTTCCCCCCGGCCTTGGCGTTCCTCCGCCCGGCGGCTAGCCTTTCGCTCCTGTCAACGAAGAACGTCGCGGGAGCTTGGACCAGCCAGGCTGAGAGTGCGCCGGATCGACCGTAGGGCATGGCGGTGACGCCATCGCGGGCGAGGGGGCGCTGACCGCCGGAACCTGTCCGGGTAATGCCGGCGTAGGGAGTATCGGCCATGACGGCTGTTCCGTCTGCCCAAATTTCCGATCTTGAGACGGCCGCGCGGGCCGAGGCCCCGCTGACCCTCGACACCGCGCCCCCGCGCACCCTCGACTTCCGGGCGCTGTTCGCGCTCTGGGCCAACCTCGGGGTGAGCCTGATCGGCTTCACCAGCGCCGCGACGGTGCTCGGCAAGCAGGGCCACGAGCTGGGCTTCACCGCGGCCGTGACGGCGATCGTGGCGGGCACCGCGATCGGCACCGCGATGCTCGCGGTGGCCGCCCTGGTCGGCGCCCGCACCGGTGCGCCGGCCATGGCGGTGCTGCGCGGCCTGTTCGGCACCCGGCTCTCGTACGTGCCGACGGTGCTGAACATCCTGCAGTGCGTCGGCTGGGGCGTGTACGAGCTGACGGTGATCGCCTGGGGCGCCCAGACGGTGGCCGGCACCGAGGGCTGGCGCTGGCTGTTCGTGCTGCTGGCGGGCGTGCTGACGACGGTGCTGACGATCTGGCCGCTGGGCGCGATCGCGGTGCTGCGCAAGTACGTGGCGGTGGCGGTCGGCCTGGCGATGGTCTACTTCACCGTCCAGTTCGCCCGGCAGGGCTTCCCGGACCCGGGCGCGGGCAACTGGGACGGCTTCCTGTCGGCGACGGACGCGGTGATCGCGGTGTCGATCTCCTTCGTGCCGCTGGCCGCGGACTACACCCGGCACGCGCGCAGCTCGGCCAAGGCGTTCTGGGGCACCTTCTCCGGCTACACGGTGGCCCAGGTGTGGTGCTACGTGCTGGGCGTGGTGGCGCTGCTGCAGTCCGGCGGCGACCCGGACCGGATCCTGGGCTCGTTCACCGGCGTGGCCGCGGGCTGGGCGTTCCTGCTGGTGCTGGTGCTGCGCGAGTCCGACCAGTCGTTCGCGAACGTGTACTCGACCGCGATGTCGATCCACAACCTGTGGCCGAAGGTCGACCGGCGGGTGCTGACCGGCGGCATCGGCGTGCTGGTGACGGTGCTGGCGCTGCGGATCAAGGAGTTCACCGACTCGTACTACGCGTTCCTCGGCCTGATCGGGTCGGTGTTCGTGCCGCTGTTCGCGGTCCTGGCGGTGGACTACTTCCTGGGCGCCGGCCGGCGCGGCTGGAACCTGACGCAGGACGCCCCGGCCCGCTGGGTGATGCTGCTGCCGTGGGTGCTGGGCTTCGCGGTGTACCAGTTCCTGGCGCCGACGGCGGTGGCCGGCTGGTGGACCGAGCTGTGGACGAAGGCGCAGGAGGCGGTGCACTTCACCCCGCAGGCGTGGAGCTCGGCCTCGCTGTTCTCCTTCCTGGTCGCGGCGCTGGCGACCGGCGCGGTGACGGCCCTGGAGCGCCCGCGGGCCTGACGCCGCGTCACCCCGTCTGCGACGTCCCGGTGAGCCGTGTTCACCGGGACGTTGCCGTGCCGGAAGCGAGCCGTCATCCGGTGCCGCGTAGGGTGGTTGACGTGAACACCCAGCACAGCGCCTCGGCCTCGTCCTCCGCCCCGATCGACCGCTCGGCGGTCAAGGTGATCGCCCACCGCGGGTCCTCGGCGGCCCTGCCGGAGCACACCGAGGAGGCGTACCGGCGGGCGCTGGAGGAGGGCGCGGACGGGCTGGAGTGCGACGTCCGGGTCACCGCCGACGGGCAGTTGGTGTGCGTGCACGACCGCACGGTGCGCCGCGTCTCCGACGGCCGGGGCGTGGTGTCGACCATGACGCTGGCTCAGCTGTCCGAGCTGGACTTCGGTTCGTGGAAGCACCCCGAGCAGCCGCACCGCAGCTCGGTGCTGACGCTGGAGCGGCTGCTGGAGCTGGTCGCGGACGCCGGCCGGCGGGTCGAGCTGGCCATCGAGACCAAGCACCCGGTGCGGTACGCGGGCCGGGTGGAGTCCGAACTGCTGCGGATGCTGGACCGGTTCGGCCTGCTGCCGGCCGCGCCGGAGGAGTCCACGGTGCGGATCATGAGCTTCTCCGAGCTGGCCCTGCACCGGGTCCGCCGGGCCGCCCCGGCGGTGCCCCGGGTGTACCTGTGGGAGCGTCCGGTGCCGCTGCTGGGCCGGACCAGGGCGCTGCCGGGCGGCGCGTCGATCGCCGGCCCGGGCATCTCGCTGGTGCGCCGCGACCCGGGCGTGGTGAAGGCGCTGCGCCGGGCCGGGCACCGGGTGCACGTGTGGACGGTGGACCGGCCGGAGGACGTCGAGCTCTGCCTGGAGCTCGGGGTGGAGGCGCTGATCACCAACCGCCCGGCCGACGTGCTGGCCCAGTTGGGGCGCTGACGGCCGGTCCGGAGCGGGTGGCACGCGGGCCCCAATCGCGTGACATAAATACCGAACGGGGTATTTCCCGTTGCTCATTCGGACAAGCCCGCGGTCCGCGCGGAAGGTGAGACCCAGCTCACCTTTCGGCCTTCGGCCGTGCAGATGTCGTTAATGCCGCGATCGGATCGTCGAACGTCCGTTTCCGAGGCATTAACGGCGGGCATCCATCCCTCGGCAGAAGCTGAAGGAGGTCCGGGGGTGGCGTTGATGGTGGCGCGAGCTGTGCCAGTTCAGGCCGGGTCGACCTCATCGGCCATGGCCGTTCCGCACGGTCCGGCCAGTGTCTCGACAGCACGGCGCAGGCTGCGCAGCGATCTCGGTGATCGCTCGATACCGGATGCGGTGATTGACGACGCGGTGTTGATCCTCTCCGAACTGCTCAGCAATTCCTGTCGTCATGCCAGACCGCTGCCGGCCGATGATCCGGACGCAGCGGACGAACCCGGCGACGACGCGGAGATCGGTACGGTGCTGGTGAGTTGGCGGATGCGCGCGGACGGTCTGCTGACCCTGGAGGTGACGGACGGCGGGGCGACCACCCGGCCGGTGCCGGCCAGCCCGTCGGTGACGGCGCACGGCGGCCGGGGCCTGAGCATCGTCGGCAAGCTGGCCAAGGACTGGGGCGTGCGGCACGCACCCGGTCAGGTGACGGTGTGGGCGGACCTGCCGGCGTTCGAGCAGGTGGCGGGCGGCCGGGAGCGGCGCAGCGCCTGAACGGGGCGGCGCGGGCGAAGTAGGCTGCCCGGTGCAAAGTCCGCCGTCCCCGGGAGAGCCGCACCATGGCCAAGAAGGCCGCGAAGAAGCAGCCCAGCCAGTCCACCGTCGTCGAGGGCGAGGTCCCGGTCGTCGGAGCCCGCGAGGCGTGCCCGTGCGGCTCCGGCCGCCGGTACAAGGCCTGCCACGGCCGCGAGGCGGCGCACGCGGTGCAGGAGTTGGTGCACCGGCCGTTCGAGGGCCTGCCGGGCGAGGCGGACTGGGTGGCCCTGCGCGAGCTGGTGCCGGCCGCCACGGTGCCGCTGACGCTGGCCGCCGGGGTGGCCGAGGAGGCCGTCGGCGAGGTCCCGTCGGTGACGCTGGCGACGGTGCTGCCGCTGGCCTGGCCGGCGCTGCGCCGGGCGGACGGGTCGATCCTGCTGGGCCTGCAGACCCAGTCGTCCTCGGGCGACCTGAGCCGTGACCTGGCGGACGCGCTGGAGCTGGCGCTGGCCACCGAGCCGGGCACTCCGGTACCGGCCCGCCGGACCAGCCCGGGCGGCCGCCGCCTGCAGGAACTGCTGGACGTGACGGCCGAGTTCGTGCCCGCCGTGCACACCGGCTTCGAGTTCTGGCTGGAGGACGCCGAGTCGGCGACCGGCGAGGTCGCGGCCTCGCTGGAGCGGGCGAACGCGTCGGCGATCCCGACCGAGAAGCTGGCCGGCGTGGACTCCGCCTACTGGTGCGGCACCCCGGACAAGAACCACCTGCGCTGGGTGATGACCGTCCCCGAGGAGCAGCTGCTGGACGCGCTGGCCCGGCTGACCGCGGCCGGCGAGAGCTCGCTCGGCGAGGGCACCAAGCTGGTCGGCTCGTTCCGCGCGCACGGCCTGACCGTGCCGGTCTGGGACCTGCCGCTGGAGATGACCGCCGCCGACGTGGAGAAGCCGGCCGTGGAGTTCGCCGCGAAGCTGGCCGAGGTGCTGGCCGCGCCCGCGCCGCTGACCGCCGAGGAGCGCCGCTCCCGGGCCAACCTGGTGAACCGTCAGATCACTCTGAACTAGCCGCAGGTGACCGGCGTCACACCGCCGTCCGGCCGCCGAAAATCCCAAGGGCCTTTCGGCGTGGACAAATTGGCGCGGAGCCGGATCTTTGTTACTGTTTGAACAGTCCGACCGCTGGTGCATCCCCCGTCGCCAGCGGTCGGGCCTTTTCTGTCTCCGGCCCTACCCCGCAAGCGGGCTGACGAAGCGTCAGCCGCTCGGCCGGGCGACGGCCGTGGCGGTGATCAGCCCGCCCAGCAGCGTGCCGACCTCCGGCAGCCAGGGGCGCCCCGGTCCGGGGCGGCACACCCAGTGCACCGGCCCGGCGCCCGTCCGCGAGGGCGGCAGCACCAGGTAGCCGCCCGGCCCGTGGTAGCGCAGCGCGCCCGGCACCCACGGCCGTTCGGACAGCAGCCCGCCGAGCTCCGGCAGCGTGTACGGCGCCGTCAGCAGCACGAACCGGCCCGGCGTGCCGAGCACCGGGCCGTACGGGACGCCGATCTCGTCCAGGTGCCGCAGCAGCCACGGGCCGGCCGGGCGGGGCAGGCTCACCGCGCACAGCGCCCGCCCGGTGGCCGCCAGCACCGGCGCGCCGGGCGCGCGCCGCTCCCACCAGTGGCGGACCATCCGCGGATCGGTGGTGGCCGCCTCCAGCGGCGGGTCGGACGGGTGCGCGCCGGGCATCGGGCAGAGCCGGTCCGGGCAGGAGCAGGGGCCGGCCGGGCCGCGCAGCACCCGCGCGCCGGGCACCACCGGCCAGCCGCACCCGACGGCCGCGTGCAGCGCGGCGGCCAGCGCCAGGGTCCGGCCGCGGCGTCCCGGCCACCACTGGCCGACCCGCTCGGACAGCAGCTCTCGGCGGTGTGGGCGCATGGCGACTCGTTCCTCTCCGCGTCGGACGGCGTGGGTCGGGGACTGGCGGGCGGTACGCGTGCGCTTCGGTTACCCGCCGCTGGAACGAGAATCCCCCATACGTCCGGATGGACGCGGGCCGGCCGACAGCGGTTCCACCGTACGAGTGAGTGCGCGACGCCCCGGGTGGCATGCGGGAGGCCCCGCCGTACGATCCCTGGCACGTTCCGGCCGTCGCACTCCTGGACATGCCCCGATCGGCCTGTGTACAAGTGGGGGAATCGTGCCGAGTAGTGAGTAAAGACATCGTTTTCGGTCGGTCTCGGGGGTCCTGCGTGACACGTTCCGGATTGTGGGGAGTTGCGACATGACCGACGTCCAGCCGCTGACGTCCGAGGCCCTGACGTCCGAGCCGGTGCTGCTGCCGGAACTCGGCGAGCCGGCCTCGGCCGATCTGCAGGACCGTTTGGCCGGATGGCTGTCCGATTTCACCAGCCTCCAGGAGCACCTGGAGCTGCTGGCCAGGGCGGACGGGCTGCCCGGCACCCTCGACGCGCTGCTGGACTCCGGCGCGGCGCTGCTCGGCGCCCGCCGCGGCCTGGTGGTCACCCTGCGGCCGGGACCGGCCCGCACCCTGGCCCGGCCGGTCGGCCTCGGCCTGGACCGGTCGGTGCTCGGCGCGCTGGAGACCCTGCCCGCCGAGCACGGCCCGTTCGCAGACCTGCTCGGCCGGCCGGGCGGCACCGGCCGGCTGCTGATCTCCGACCTGGCCACCGACCCGTCCGTCGGCCCCCGGTTCCGCGAGCTCGCCGCCCAGCTCGGCCTCGGCGCCTGCTACGCGCTGCCGCTGGCCACCGAACGCGAGGGCGCGCTCGGCGCCGCCGTCTGGTTCTACGACGAGCCCGGCAGCCCCGACGAGCGCCGCGAACACCTGGCCCGCCGCTACTGCGAGTTCGCCGCCCCGCTGCTCGCCCGCCAGCTGGAGGCCGACCGGGCGGTGCGCGCCACCGCCGCGCTGCGCCGCTCGCTGCTTCCCGACCACCTGCCGAGCCGGCCCGGGCTGCGGACCGCCGCCCGCTGCGTGCCCGCCGCGCTGGAGCGCTCCGCGGGCAGCGACTGGTACGACGCGGTCGCGCTGCCGGACGACACGGTGGCGCTGACCGTCGGCAGCGTGCTCGGCGGCGGCCCCAGCGCCGGGCCGGGCGCGGGGCCGGCGCGGCCGCCGCGATGGGCCGGGTGCGGGCGGCGCTGCGCGCCTACGCGGTGCTGGAGGGCGAGGACCCGGTGTCGGTGCTCGGCGACCTGGAACTGCTGCTGAAGACCACCGAGCCGACCCGTTCCGCGACCGCCGTGTTCGCCAACGTCGACCCGGCCGAGCGGCGGATCGCGCTGGCCGGGGCGGCGAACTGCCCGCCGGTGCTGCTCACCCAGCACGGCGCGAACTTCGTCGAGACCTCGCTGTCCGCGCCGCTCGGCATGCTCAGCTGCTGGGAGGCCCCGGGGGTGGAGCTCACCGCGGAGCGCGGCGACGTGCTGGTGCTCTACACCGAGGGCCTGGCCCGCCGCTTCGGCGCCAACCTGCACGCCGGGCAGAGCGCGCTGCGCCGGGTCGCCGCCGACGCCCCCAGGGACGTCCGCCTCGACCCGGACCGGCTCTGCGACCACCTGCTGGCCGAGGCCGGCGGCGAGGAGCCCGGCGAGGACGACCTGGTGCTGCTGGCCGCCCGCTTCGAGTAAGGTCCGTCGCTGCTCGAAGGGGCTTTCTCCACTCGAACGGGCCTACGTACCATGGGGGCGACGTCCGCCCTCGCGCCCCGCGACCCGGGGAGTGCGGGGCGGTACCACGCGCAAGGAGGCGACGCAGTGACCGAGGACCGCAGCCCGGCGGTGTCCGAGAACCCCGAAGGGACCGCCGACGGCGAGGAGGAGGACAAGCCGATCAAGAGCCGCAAGAACGGCCTGTACGGCGAGATCTCCGAGGAGCTCACCGCCTCCATGCGCTCCGGCTGGGCCGACACCGAGCTGCACGGCCTGCAGCCGGTCGCCCAGGCCCCGTACGCGGCCGAGCGCCGCGCCAAGCTGTCCGCCGCCTTCCCCGGCGAGCGGCTGGTCGTCCCGGCGGGCAACCTGCGCACCCGCTCCAACGACACCGAGTACGCGTTCCGCGCCGCCAGCGAGTACGTGCACCTGACCGGCAACCAGACCGAGGACGCGGTGCTGGTCGGCGAGCCGGTCGACGGCGGCCACGAGTTCGCGCTCTACCTGCTGCCGCGCTCCGACCGGGAGAACGGCGAGTTCTGGCTCAGCGGCCAGGGCGAGCTGTGGGTGGGCCGCCGCAACTCCCTCACCGAGGCGTCCCAGCTGTACGGCCTGCCCGTCCGCGACGTCCGCAAGGCCGCCGAGGAGCTGGCCGCCGTCACCGTCCCGACCCGCCTGGTGCGCGGCTACGACGCCGGCCTGGAGGCCGCCCTCGCCGAGCAGCTCGACGAGGAGAAGGACGACGAGCTGAAGGTGTTCCTGTCCGGGCTGCGCCTGGTGAAGGACGCCTGGGAGATCGGCGAACTGCGCGCCGCCTGCACCTCGACCGTCAACGGCTTCACCGACGTGGTGCGCGAGCTCGGCCAGGCCGTCGCCACCTCCGAGCGCTGGATCGAGGGCACCTTCTGGCGCCGCGCCCGGGTCGAGGGCAACGACGTCGGCTACGGCACCATCGCCGCCGCCGGCCCGCACGCCACCACCCTGCACTGGGTCCGCAACGACGGCGACGTCCGCCCCGGCGAACTGCTGCTGCTCGACGCCGGCGTGGAGACCAGCACCCTCTACACCGCCGACGTCACCCGCACGCTGCCGATCAACGGCGCCTTCACGCCGCTGCAGCGCAAGATCTACGACGCGGTGTACGACGCCCAGGAGGCGGGCATCGCCGCGGTCAAGCCGGGCGGCAACTTCCGCGACTTCCACGACGCCGCGCAGCGGGTGCTCGCCGAGCGCCTGCTGGAGTGGGGCCTGATCGACGCCTCGGTGTACGACGTGGACAAGGTCCTGGAGCTCGGCCTGCAGCGCCGCTGGACCCTGCACGGCACCGGTCACATGCTCGGCCTGGACGTCCACGACTGCGCGCACGCCCGCCGCGAGAACTACGTGGACGCGGTGCTGGAGCCCGGCATGGTGCTGACCGTCGAGCCCGGCCTGTACTTCCAGGCCGACGACCTGACCGTCCCCGAGGAGTACCGCGGGATCGGCGTCCGGATCGAGGACGACATCCTGGTCACCGCCGACGGCAACGAGAACCTGTCGATCGGCCTGCCCCGGCAGGCCGACGAGGTGGAGGCCTGGATGGCCTCGCTGACGGGCTGACCCCGCCGCGGCATCGCCCCGAAGCCCCCGTCCGGTCCGCCGGCGCGGGGGCTTCGGTGCGCTCAGTGCCGCCGGCCCCATCCGGAGCGGACGGCGACGGTCACGACATTCTTCTCGAAACGGGCACGGACGGGCGTGAACATGGCTGCTCTCCGGGAAAAGGGTGTGGTGGACGGCCGCGGGCGGCGCTCCCGCTGCCCCCGCTGACGCCCCCATCCTCCCGGGCGGTTGCAGGTCAGTTCCAAAGGTTTTCCGCCCCCGCCCGATCAGCCTCCGGCACGGCCCGTGCGCACCCGGTCCGCCCCGGGGTCGCACCCGGACCCCGGGGGCGCGGGCCGCTACACTCGCCGCGAACCCGCCACCGGCCGCACCAGGAGCACCACATGGCCGAGCCCGTACCCGTCGTCATCGGAAAGCGCCCGGCGCCCGTGCACACCGTCGCGGTGTACGCCTTCGCGGGCATGGCCCCCTTCGAACTGGGCGTGGTGGTCGAGGTGTTCGCCCTCGCCCGGCCCGAACTCGCCGGCCTG
Organism: Kitasatospora cheerisanensis KCTC 2395; assembly: GCF_000696185.1. Classification (GTDB taxonomy): domain Bacteria; phylum Actinomycetota; class Actinomycetes; order Streptomycetales; family Streptomycetaceae; genus Kitasatospora; species Kitasatospora cheerisanensis. Next base: position 3,966,969 of record NZ_KK853997.1, read on the forward strand.
CTGGCCGCCCCCTGGTACGACGTCCGGGTGTGCGCCGAGCGCCCCGGGCACCCGCTGGAGGCGGTCGGCGGCTTCACCCTGACGCCCCGTCACGGCCTGGAGGAACTCGCCGCCGCCGACACCGCCGTGGTGGTCGGCGTCCCCGACCCGTACGGCCAGGTGCCGCCCGCCGTGGTCGCCGCGCTGCGCACCGCGCACGCCCGCGGCGCCCGGGTGGTGTCGATCTGCTCCGGCGCCTTCGCGCTGGCCGCCGCCGGCCTGCTGGACGGCCTGCCCGCCACCACCCACTGGCGGTGGGCCGAGGAACTGCGCCGCCGCCACCCGGAGGTCCGGGTCGACCCGGACGTGCTGTACGTGGACAACGGCCAGGTGCTGACCAGCGCCGGCAGCGCCGCCGGCATCGACCTGTGCCTGCACCTGGTCCGGCAGGACCACGGCGCGAAGGTCGCCAACACGGTCGCCCGCCGCTTCGTCGCCCCGCCCCACCGCGACGGCGGGCAGGCGCAGTTCGTCGAGGCCGCGGTGCGGCCGGTGGACGAGCCCGAGGACGGCGTGACCCGCTCCATGCGCTGGGCGCTGGACCACCTCGCCCGGCCGCTGACCGTGCCGCTGCTGGCCCGGGCGGCCGCCATGTCGGACCGCTCGTACCTGCGGCACTTCACCGCCCGCAACGGGGTCAGCCCGATGCGGTGGGTGGCGATCCAGCGGATCGCGGCCAGCCTGCCGCTGCTGGAGTCGCCGGAGGGCAGCGTCGAGGAGATCGCCGCGGCGGTCGGCTTCGAGTCGGCGGCGACCTTCCGCCACCACTTCGGCCGCACCATGCGCACCTCGCCGTCCGCCTACCGGCGCACCTTCGGCCGGGCCGCCTGAGCGCCCCGGCCGGCACCGGCCGGCCGGGCGTCCGGCGCGGCCCGTCCGGCCGCGCGTTCCGCCCGGCCGGGGCCGGCCGACGCGGCGTCAGGACTGCTCCTGCCGGTCCGCGTTGGCGTGGATCGCGTCCCGCAGCCACCCGGCGAGGCCCGGGGCGAGCTGCTCGTAGGTGGCGGTGAACCGCTCGTCGGCGACGTACATGTCGCCGAGGCAGCGGTGCATCTGCGGGGCGCACTCGTAGAAGTTCAGGCCGATGTGCCCGCGGTGCTGCTCGGCGGCGTCCATCGCCTCCGGGCTGTCCGGCGCCGCACCGGCCGTGAACGCGGCCACCAGGGCGTCGTTGACGGCGTCGGTCTCCGCCTTGATCCGCTCCCAGTCCGCCTTGGTGTACGTCGAGGTCTTCGCCTGGGACTGCTTCCACGCGTCGGTGTCGCCCCAGCGCTGCTCGGCCTCGTCCTCCCAGTTCTCCTGGTAGTCCTTGCCGAACACCTCGAACTTCTCCTCAGGGGTCAGCTGAATTCCCAACGTCCTTGCCTCCATCGCTCGTTCGACCGCCGCGGCGAGGTCTTCCAGCTTCCTGATCCGATCGCCGATCAGCTCGCGCTGCCGGCGCAGGTGCTCGGTCGGGCTGACCGAGCGGTCGTCCAGGATCGCCGCGATCTCCTCCAGCGGGAAGCCGAGTTCGCGGTAGAACAGGATCTGCTGCAGCCGGTCCAGCTCGGCGTCGTCGTACCGCCGGTAGCCGGCCCGGGTGCGGCCGCCGGGCGACAGCAGCCCGACCTCGTCGTAGTGGTGCAGGGTGCGCACCGTCACTCCGGCGAGCCGGGCGAGCTGCCCGACCGTGTACCCGCTCATCGCGTCCTCCTTCCCTCCCGCTGCGAACCAGCCTCCGGCCTCACGTCGCGTGAGGGTCAAGCCGGAACGCGGGGACGGTCATTCGGACTCGCCGTAGCGGACCAGGTAGCCGGCGAAGCGCTCCAGGTCCTCGTCGTCCCAGGAGGTGAAGCGGTCGGTGAAGGCCCGCCGCCGCTGCTCGTAGGCCTCCGCCAGCAGCTGCTCGCCCGCCTCGGTCAGGTGCAGCAACTGGCCGCGCTGGTCGTCCGGGTCGGCCTGCCGGCCGAGCAGGCCGAGCCGCTCCAGCGCCCCGACCTGCCGGCTCACGGTGGACTTGTCGAGCATGAAGTGCGCCGCCAGGTCCGCGCCCCGGCAGGAGCCGCGTTCCTTGACCAGGTCGAGCATGCTGTACGTGACCAGCGAGAGCTCGGGGTGCAGCTGGGCTGCCTTGTGGCGGGCCCGGCGGGCGAACGCGGTGAGCTCGCGCTGAATGGTGTCCAGCGCGGCGTCGCGGTCGGGCATGGCGGTGACTCCTTCGTCGTGCGGTGTTGCGACCCACGGTAGGGGCAGCCGCACTCAGACGCCGACCGCCTCCTCCATCTCCTCCTCCGCGGGCTCCCCGGCGGTCGGCGCCGGGGCTGCGGCGAGGCCCCGGCGGCGCTCGGTGCGGGCGGCCAGGAGGAGCAGCGCCGCGCCGGCCGCGAGCCAGCCGAACAGGGTGGCGACGTGGCCGCCGAGCCCGGCCCGGCCGCCGAAGTGGGCGTGGTCGCGGACGCCCTCCAGGAAGCCCGCGCCGTTCCAGAAGGAGTGCAGCGCGGCGTAGAAGCCGTTCTGCAGCTCGGGCTGGAAGACGCCGCCGGAGCTGGTGAAGTTGAGCATCACGAACAGCGCCATCATGGTCAACGTGGTCCAGCGGCCGAGGAAGGTGTGCAGGGCGGTGCCGATCGCGATGATGCCCGCCGAGTACAGCCAGCTCATCGCCCAGACGCCGAACAGGCCGTGGTCGACCAGGTGGAACACCGGCCCGGCCAGCGCCGCTCCGAACAGGCTGACCACGAGCGCCACGCCGAGCCCGAGCAGGGCGCGTGCCCGCACGGTCAGGGCCGCGCCGGCCGCGCCGAGCACCGCGACCGAGCCGTAGGAGCCGATGCTCAGCGCCACCAGCAAGAAGAACAGACCCTGTCCGGTCGGGTCGCCGGCCGGCATCGGGGTCAGTTCCTGGACGGCCAGCGGCTTGTCCTGCTGGGCGGCGACCCGGGTGAACACCTTCTCGGCGGCGCTCGCCGAGGTCTCCGAGTTCGCGGTGGCCACCAGGAGGGTCGGCGTGCCGGCGTCGGGGACGTAGGCGGCGACCAGCTCCCGGTCGAGCAGCCCGGTCCGGGCCGCGTCGGTGTCGGCCAGGGTGGTGACGTCCAGCGCGTCGCCGGCCCTGTCCTGGACGGTCCGCGCGAGCGCCTGGGCCTGCGGGCCCTGGCCGACCACGGCGACCGGCAGCCGGTGCGGGGCGGGGGCGTGGAAGGCGGACAGGTACGCGATCCCCATGCCGAGGCACATCAGCAGCGGTGTGACCAGGTGGGTGAGGACGTGCCGCAGGGCGGGGCGGGGGGCCGCTGGCAGCGAGGACATCACGACTCCAGAGTTGGTAAATGCAACTAACTCGTTGCACTTTACAACGCCAGGATGCTTCGTATCCACCCTTCCGCCGTCCCTGTGACCCGCCCCACCGCGCTACAGCAGGTCGTCCAGCTCCCGCAGCAGCCGGGCCTTGGCCCGCGCCCCGACGATCGAGCGGACCGGCTCACCCCCCTGGAACACCATCAGCGTCGGCATCGACAGCACGCCGTACGCGGCCTGGGTCTCCGGGTTCCGGTCCACGTCCAGCTGGACGATCTTCAACCGGCCCGCCTGCTCCACCGCCATCTCCGCCAGCACCGGCGCGATCATCCGGCACGGCGGGCACCAGTCGGCGGTGAACTTCACCAGCACCGGGCCCTTCTCCGCCAGCACCTCGTCCGCGAAGTCCTGGTCCGTCACCACCTGCACGCCACTCATCGGATCCCCTCTCGTCGCTCACTCGTCCCTGCGCACCAGCTCGCAGCGCGGCTGGGCGTCCGCCGCGGCCAGCGCGTCGCGCGCCGCCTCGGCCTGCCCCAGCTGCGCCGCCACCTGGTCCCGGATCTCGCTCAACCGGGCCACCATGGCGTCCAGTTCGGCGAGCTTCGCCCGGTACACCTCCAGCGAGGCCGGGCAGGAGTCGCCCGCCGGATGCCCGGCCCGCAGGCACTCCACGAACGGCCGGGTCTCCTCCAGCACGAACCCGAAGTCCTGCAGCACCCGGATCTGCCGCAGCAGCCGCAGGTCCTCCTCGTCGTACGCCCGGTACCCGTTGCCGCCGCGCCGCGCGGGCAGCAGCCCCCGCGACTCGTAGTACCGCAGCGCCCTGGTGGTGGTCCCCGCCCGCTGCGCCAGCTCGCCGATCCGCATGCCACGACGCTAGACCTTCACCCCGGCGTCAACGCCAGCCGCCCGCCCGGAACCCGCCTCGGGAAAAGCCCGGAAAGCGCTTGCCGAGATCCTCTACCCTCACCGGGTGACCGACCTGACGACGGCCCTGCTCGCGGCCTACGACGAGCACATGCGCGGCCTCGGCGCCGCCCGCGACGGCGAGACCCAGCAGAGCGACGGACCGCTGCTCCGCAAGCACGGCGGCTTCCGCGGCTTCATCACCTCCCCCACCGCCGACCTCGGCCTGCGCGGCGCCGAACTCGACGAGCTGATCACCCGTCAGCGCGACTTCTTCGCCGCCCGCGGCGAGGCCGTCGAGTGGAAGACCCGCGGCCACGACCTGCCCGCCGACCTCCCCGAGCGGCTCACCGCCGCCGGCTTCGTCGCCGAGGCCCCGGAGACCGTCCTGATCGGCCTGACCGCCGAACTCGCCACCCCCACCCCGGTCCCCGAGGGCATCGTGCTGCGCCCCGTCACCGCGCCCGCCGACATGCGGCGGATCGCCGCGATGGAGAGCGAGGTCTGGGGCGAGGACTGGAGCTGGCTGGCCGACGACCTGGCCGACCGCGCCGCCGCCGACCCCGACGGCTTCCTCGTCGTGGCCGCCGAGACCGACACCCGCACCCCCGAGGTGGTCTCCGCCGCCTGGCTGATGCGCACCCCCGGCACCGAGTTCGCCGGCCTGTGGGGCGGCTCCACCCTCGCCGCCTGGCGCGGCCGCGGCATCTACCGCTCGCTGGTCGCCCACCGCGCCCGCTGGGCCCTCGACCGCGGCATCCGCTACCTCCAGGTCGACGCCTCCCCCGACAGCGCCCCCATCCTGCGCCGCCTCGGCATGCACGCCGTCACCACCACCACCCCGTACGTCTGGACCCCGCCCACCATCTGACACCCCGCCCGACCTGCCAAGACGCCCCCGTCCCGGCGATTTCCGGAGAATCTCCGCCAGCATGTAGAGAAGCCCCCGCCCGCTCCGACCACTGCACGCAAGCACCCACCGAGCACAGAGGACGTGGTCCCCGTGAAGTACCTGCTGATGACCTACGGCAACCAGGAGAAGTGGGCGTCGATCTCCGCCGAGGAGTGGCCGGAAGCGATCGCCAAGCAGGACGCGTTCAACGAGCGCTACCGCGGGACCGGCGAACTGATCGGCGCCTACGGCCTCGGCGACGCCGCCGCCGCCCGGCTGGTGCGCCGGCAGGACGGACTGCCCGCGGTGAGCGACGGCCCGTACCTGGAGACCAAGGAGTACATGGCGAGCTTCTACCTGCTGGACTGCGAGAACGAGCAGCGGGCCCTGGAGATCGCCGCCGACATGCCCTGGGCCGACCAGGAGCCGGTCGAACTGTGGCCGATCCTGCACGAGACCCCGATGGCGGACCCGGCCGCGTGACCGGACCGACCGCCGCCGACCAGGACCTGCTGCGCACCCTCGCGCCGCAGGTCCTGGCCGTGCTGCTGCGCCGCCACCCCGGCGCGTTCGACAGCTGCGAGGACGCGGTGCAGGAGGCCCTGCTCGCCGCCGCCTTGCAGTGGCCCGACCAGGGCCGGCCGGACAACCCGCGCGGCTGGCTGGTCACGGTGGCGTCCCGCCGGCTGGTCGACCTGGTGCGCGCCGACCGGGCCCGGCGCGAACGAGAGGAGCGGCTGTTCCTCGCCACCCCGCAGTCCGAACTGCTGGGCCGCCCGGCGGACGCCGGCCCCGAGGCGGACGGCGACGACTCGCTGGCGCTGCTGTTCCTGTGCTGCCACCCGGCGCTGACCGCGCCGAGCCGGATCGCGCTGACCCTGCGCGCCGTCGGCGGCCTGACCACGGCCCAGATCGCCGCCGCCTTCCTGGTGCCGGAGGCCACCATGGCGCAGCGGATCAGCCGCGCCAAGCAGACCATCCGCTCCTCCGGGCTGCGGTTCGCGCTGCCCGGCCCGGGCGAGACGGTGGAGCGGCTGCGCGAGGTGCTGCAGGTGCTCTACCTGGTCTTCAACGAGGGCTACACGGCCACCTCCGGCGACGACCTGACGACCCCTCACCTGTCGGACGAGGCGATCCGGCTGACCAGGCTGCTGCACCGCCTGCTGCCCGCGGACGCCGAGGTGATGGGCCTGCTCGCGCTGATGCTGCTCACCGACGCCCGCCGCCCCGCCCGCACCGGCCCGGGCGGCGAACTGGTGCCGCTGGCCGAGCAGGACCGCTCGCGCTGGGACGGCGCGGCGATCGCCGAGGGCGTCGCGCTGGTCGAACGCGCGCTGCCGCACGGCCGGGTCGGCCCGTACCAGTTGCAGGCGGCGATCGCGGCGCTGCACGACGAGGCGCCGAGCGTGGCGGACACCGACTGGCCGCAGATCCTCGCCCTGTACGACCTGCTGGTGCGGGTCGCCCCCGGCCCGATGCCGGAGCTGGGCCGGGCGGTGGCGCTGGCGGAGGTGACCGGACCGGAGCTCGCGCTGAAGGAACTCGACGTGCTGGAGCCCGCGTTGGGCCGCCACCACCGCTTCCTCGCGGTGCGCGCCGAACTGCTGGCCCGCCGCGGCGACCCGGCCGGCGCGGCGGAGGCCTTCCGCCGGGCGTCCGCCCTGGCGCCCAGCCTGCCGGAGCGCCGCTACCTCGCGGACCGCGCCCGGCGCACCTCCTAGCCGGCGACGGCCGCAGCCACCGCGGCGTCGACGGCCCCGTACAGCTCGGAGCGCAGGCCGAGCCGGCTGGCCCGGATCTCGACCGCCTCGGCGACGGCCGGCTGGGCGTAGCGGTCGACGGACTCCCGGATGCCGTGGATCAACGGCGCGCCGGCCAGGCCGAGTTCGCCGCCGATGACGATGGCGGCGGGGTTGAGGCAGTTGACCAGGTCGGCGAGGACGCGGCCGATGGTGCGGCCCGCCTCGCCGATGACCCGGGCCGCCGCGGGGACGGCCGCGAGCTCGCCCAGCGGGGGCAGTTCCACCGACTCGCGGGCGCCTGGGCTGAGCACGTGGGCCAGCCGGCGGCGGACCTCGACGATGGAGGCGACCGACTCCAGGCAGCCGCGGTTGCCGCAGCGGCACCAGGTGCCGGTGTCGGGGAGCTGGATGTGGCCGATCTCGCCGGAGATGCCGCTCGCGCCGCGGTAGATCCGGCCGTCGAGCAGCAGCCCGGCGCCGATGCCGGTGGACGCCTTCACGTAGATCAGGTCGTTGACGGCCTGCCCGTCGCTGTGGGCGCGTTCGCCGCGGGCGCCCATCTCGGCGTCGTTGCCGACCGTGACGGGACGGCCGAAGAGCCGGCCGAGTTCGGCGGCGGGGTCCATGCCGATCCACTGGGAGAGGGTGGAGGGGGCGCGGACCACGTTGGTGCGGGTGTCGAGGGCGCCGGGGATGCCGGCGGCGACGGCGGTGATCGCGTCGAGGGTGTGCCCGGCGGCGGCCAGCGCCCGGTCGGCGAGGGTGCGGGCGGCGTCCAGGACCTCGCGCGGGTGGTTGTCGACGTCGAGGTGGGCGGTGGCCTCGCCGAGCAGGGCGCCGGTGGTGTCGGCGACGGCGGCGGTGACGTGGGTGTGCCCGAAGTCGAAGGCCAGCACGAGGGCGTGGGCGCGGCGCAGGGTGACGGCGGCGGCCCGGCGGCCGCGTCCGGTGGCGGTGGTGGCGGTGGTTTCGCCGGCGAGTCCTTCGTCGAGCAGGTCGGTGACGGCGCTGCTGACGGCGGAGCGGGAGAGCCCGGTGAGCCGGCTGATCTCGGCGCGGCTGAGCGTGCCGTGCTCGCCGAGGACGGCGAGCAGGGTGGCCCGGGTGCGCAGGCGGCGGGCCGAGGGAGCCGGGTTGGCGGGGGCGGTCATGCGGGGAACGGTAGCGGACCGCGACCGGATATACACCGTTGAACGGATTATTTGACAGACGACTTGTCCTCTTGACGGAGGAATTGGCCTATACCTATGGTCGAGGTCAACTGCCCGTCGTCCGGGGAGCAGCAGCACCTCATGTGCCGGTACGGGAACGCGCCGGGAGAGGAAAGGCCGATGAACGCCATCCAGAGCCGCCATCGCTGGTGCGTCGAGATTCCGCACGCCAACGAGGTCCGCTCCGGCCGCCACCTGTTCATCGTGGACGCCGCCGCCGAGGACGACGCCCGCCGGGCCGCCATCGAACGCGCCGAGTCGGCCGAGGCCCGCCGCCACCGCCGCGACGCCGCCCTGGACCTGGCCCAGGTCACCGTGGTCCACCTCGGCCTGCTGCGCACGCACTGAGTCCACGCGCCCCCGATCCCCCGACGGCCCGCCGGCCGCCGGGGGATCGCGTTTTCCGCCCCGCCCTCCCCGCCCGCCCGGCACCGGCACCGGCCGCCCGGAACAGGGGTGTGACTTCACCCGACCGAATTTGTATGCTTCGCTGACCCTCTACAGCACTGTAGAAGTTCGAGTCGGCGCCCGAGCCGACCGCAACCGGGAAGGGTGCGTCATGTCTGCACGCAGGGCGGGGGCCCACAGCACCGGAGCCGGGCGCGGCCGCCGGATCCGGCGGATCGCCCTGTGGACCACCGCCGGCGTCGCCGCCCTCTCCGTCACCGCCGGCGGCCTGGTCTACTACCGCCTCAACGGCAACCTGAGCACCTTCGACAGCTCCGGCGTCAGCAAGGACCGCCCGGACGCCGCCGGCGCCGACGCCCAGGGCCGCGTCCCGGTCAACCTGCTGCTGATCGGCTCCGACTCGCGGGCCGGCGCCAACAAGGACCTCGGCGGCGGCCAGGACGGCGGCGCCCGCTCGGACACCGCGATCCTGCTGCACGTCTACGCCGACCACAAGCACGCCGTCGGCGTCTCCGTCCCGCGCGACTCGCTGGTCGCCGTCCCGCCCTGCATGCTGCCGAACAAGACCTGGACCAAGCCGCAGGCCTCCGCCATGTTCAACAGCGCCTTCTCGGTCGGCGACACCGACCAGGGCAACCCGGCCTGCACCCAGAACACCGTCGAGAAGCTCACCGGACTGCGCGTCGACCACACCATGGTGATCAACTTCCAGGGCTTCGCCGACATGACCAAGGCCGTCGGCGGCGTCGACGTCTGCCTGCCCAAGCCGGTCTACGAGGGCGACCTCGACCCCAACCTCGGGCACCGCGGCAAGGTCCTCTTCAACCAGGGCCACCAGAAGATCTCCGGCCAGGCCGCCCTGGACTACGTCCGGATCCGGCACGGCCTCGGCGACGGCTCCGACATCGGGCGCACCAAGCGCCAGCAGGCCTTCCTCTCCTCGCTGATCAAGGAGGTCAAGGCGCAGGGCATGAACCCGGTGACGCTGCTGCCGCTGGCCGACGCCCTCACCAAGTCGCTCACCGTCGACGAGGGCCTCGGCTCCGCGCAGAAGCTCGTCGACTTCGCGATGTCCCTCAAGGACATCGACCTGCACGACATCAAGTTCCTCACCGTGCCGTGGCGCTACCAGGGCGAACGGGTCGCCCTGGTGCACCCCGACGCCGACCAGCTGTGGGCCGCCCTCAAGGCCGACCGCACCCTCGACGGCCAGGACACCGCCGGCGCCGCCGCCCCCACGCCCTCCGCCACCGCCGCCCCGACCACCAGCCAGGCCCCCGCCAAGGTCGACGGCACCGGCGTCCGGGTCACCGTCTACAACGGCACCGACGCCGCCGGACTGACCGCCCGGGCCGCCGAAGCGCTGGAGGCCTCCGGCTTCACCGTCGCCGGCCGCGCCAACGCCGCCTCCCGCACCCACGCCACCACCCTCGTCGAGTACGGGCCCGGCGAGAAGGCCAAGGCCGAGAAGGTCGCCGCGCTGTTCCCCGGCGCCACCCTGCAGGCCGGCAGCCGCGCCGGCATCAACCTCACCCTCGGCGCCGACTACGCGGCCGGCAACGGCACCACCGCCGCCCCGCCGCTGCCCACCGGCCCGCTCCCCACCAGCGTCAGCCAGGCCCGCTCCGCCGACGACGACGCCTGCGCCGACCTCACCTACGGCTGACCGGCACTCGACCACCACGGGGGACAGCAGCGATGCACCCGCTCTCCGGCCACGGCCCCACCCAGCAGGACCGCGCCGACTTCGAGTACGCCCTCGGCCGGGCCCTCGCCGACCCCGCCGTACGCGCCGCCCTGGCCGGCGACGCCCCGCAGGCCGCCCGGCTGCGCGCGCTGGCCCGGCAGCACACCGCGGAGATCCTCGCCGCCGCCGAACCCGAGTACCTGACGTACCGCCGGCTCCGCGACGCCGCACCCGACCGGCAGCTCCCCGCCGCCGCCCCGACGACCGGCTGTCCGGCTGGTTCGGCGCGCTGGCGCTGGTGGTGCCGATCGTCACCGGCAGCGCCGCCGCCGTGTTCTTCCTGCTCGGCGCCGTCATCGGCCCGTCCCGACCGCACCACGCCCTCGCCGACGCGCTGCGCACCGCCGCCTGGTCCACCGTCGCCGCGGCCGTCGCCAGCGCGCTGATCGGCCTGCTCGGCCTGCTGTTCAGCGCCGCCCGCCAGCGCACCGCCCCGCCCGGCGACCCGCAGCACGCCCAGGACCTGGCCGCCGCCCGCACCGCCTGGCGCACCGCCCTGCTGCACCGCGGCCTGGTCCCGTTCCTGCTCGCCGGGCTGCACGCGGCCGACGCCGGGCGCGACGCCTGACGCTCCATCAACTCCGCTCCCGGACCGGTTAGTTCCACTTCGATCGGCTGCCGGGTGCGCCGGTAGCATGCCCGGTCGGCCGCCGCACGGCCGACCGGACCCTGTGCCCGCGAGGAGAAAGCCCGGACGATGGACGTACGACTCCCCACCCCCGCGCCGCCCGCGGGCTGCCCCGCCCACGGCGCCCGGGTGCCGCTGTACGGGCCCGAGTTCGCCGCCGACCCGCAGGCCTACTACGCCCACCTGCGGACCTTCGGGCCGGCCGCACCGGTGGAGCTCGCGCCCGGCGTCGAGGCCACCCTGGTCACCGACTACGCCACCGCGCTGCGCCTGCTCCAGGACCCGGCGACCTTCCGCAAGGACCCGCGCCGCTGGCGGGCCCTGTCCGAGGGCCGGATCCCCGCCGACAGCCCGGTGCTGCCGCTGCTCGGCCCGCGCCCCAACTGCATGTTCACCGACGGCGCCGAGCACCTGCGGCTGCGCCGCGCGGTCACCGACTGCATGGCCCGGATCGACCCGCGCCGCCTCGCCCGCACCACCCGGCAGGTCTCCGACTTCCTGATCTCCCGGTTCGCCGAGCAGGGCTCCGCCGACCTGCTGGCCGCCTACGCCCGGCAGCTGCCACTGTTCGTCTTCAACGAACTGTTCGGCTGCACCGCCGAGATCGGCGACCGGGTGCTGTTCGGCATCTCCGGCATGTTCGACGGGGTGAACGCCGAACAGGCCGCCCAGGTGCTGTTCGGCGCCGTCGGCGAACTCGTCGCCCTCAAGCGGTCCCGGCCCGGCGACGACGTCACCTCCTGGCTGATGGCCCATCATCAGCGGTTGAACGACGAGGAGATGGTCCACCAGCTGGCCCTGCTGCTGGGCGCCGGGGCCGAGCCGCTCGGCAACCTGATCGGCAACACCCTGCACCGCCGGCTCACCGACGACGCCTACCTCAAGGCCGGCGGCCTCACCGACGAGGCGATCGACGACACCCTGTGGGACAACCCGCCGATCACCAACCTGGCACCGCACTACCCCGTCACCGACCTGAACCTCGGCGGGCAGCGGGTCCGGGCCGGCGAGCTGGTGCTGGTCGGCTTCGCCGCCGCCAACACCGGCCCCGAACTGCGCGCCCGCCGCCAGGCCGGCAGCCGCGCCTACCTGTCGTGGAGCGCCGGACCGCACGCCTGCCCGTCCAAGGACCCGGCGCTGCACATCACCATGACCGCGCTGGACAACCTCTTCCAGCAGCTGCCCGACCTCGAACTGGCCGTTCCCGAAGCCTCGTTGAGCTGGCGGCCGGGCCCGTTCAACCGCGCCCTGGTCGCCCTCCCGGCCCGCTTCACCCCGGCCTCACCCAGCGCCGCCCCGGCCCCCGCCGCACCCACCGTGGCCACCGCGCCCGCGACGCCGGAAGTCCCGTCCGCGCCCGCCGGGAAGCCCGGCCGGTGGAGCCAGTTCCTCAGCTGGCTGACCGGCTGAACGCCTGTGTTCGAGACCGGTGCTGACCTCCCGTCACCGCCGGGCGAATACCCCCGTGCAAGTGTTCGTACGCGTCCACTAGCATTCCCCGCGCCCACCGGGCGGCGTTCGTCCGGAACGCCGCCGGGGGCTCCAAGGGGAGATCACCACGTTGAACAGAACTCCGGCCGCACGCATCCGTGCGGCCCTCGCCTCGGCCGTCACGGCCGGCCTCGCCCTGCTCACCGTCGCCACGCCCGCGCACGCGGCCGGCGGCGCCCCGACGACGCCGACCGACCTGTACAACGACTACCAGGCGTGCTCCACCGACCAGGCCCGGCCGTACTACGGCACCGGCCGCGCGGGGATCACCGTCGAAGGAATCCCGGGCCACACCGACTCCGGTGTCCAGTGGGTCACCGCGCAGTACCGCGCCTGGCCGCTCTCCGACCCGACCCAGGTCGTCACCGCCGAGCGCCCGTACTCGACCGTCGGCAACGAGGCGGTCGCCACCATCGGCGGCTACAACAACCCGCTGCGCGACGGCGAGACCTACGCCTGGCAGGCACGGACCCTCGACCCGGCCGGCGGCGCCGCCTCCGACTGGACGGCCCCCTGCTACGTCGCCACCGACGACACCTTCCCCGACGCCGAGCCGACCGTCAGCTCGCCCAACTACCCGGCGGGGCAGGCCAACCAGGGCGGCGCCCCGATCACCCTGAACTTCGGCGCCAACGGCGTGAGCGACCTCGCCGGCTACGCGTTCACCTGGTCCGGCTCGTTCCCGATCGCCGGCGGCGCGACCATCGGCGACCACGGCATCCCGGTCTACCACGACCCGTTCGAGACCAGCCCGAACTACTTCGTCCGGGCGACCTCGCTCGGCGGCCCGGCCACCGTCAGCGTGATCCCGCCGAACAACAGCGGCTTCCTGATGCTGCGGGTGGCCGGCCTGGACCGCTCGCTCAACATGGGCCCGGCCACCACCTACTACATCTCGGTCAAGCGGGACGCCCCGACCGTCACCAAGGTCTCCAACTCGCCGCAGTACGGCAAGGACGCGACCTTCAAGCTCACCCCCGACCCGGGCGTGCAGGCCGTGAGCCCGGTCGTCAGCTACACCGTCCGCCACCTCGGCCAGACCCAGACGGAGACCACCGTCCCGGCCTCGGCCGCCGGCATCGCCGAGCTGAAGGTCACCCTGAACAGCCCGTACGGCGAGTCCCTGCTCGTCACCTCCACCAGCGCCAACGGCTGGGTCAGCCAGCAGGAGTGGTGGCGCACCGACGGCGACGCCGCCGCGCCGACCGTCACCTCCGACGTCTACCCCGAGGACGCCGCGGGCGGCGGCGTGGGCGTGCCCGGCACCTTCACCTTCGCCCCGAAGCTCAAGGGCGCCGTCAGCTACACCTACTCCTTCAACTGGAGTGCGGAGACCACCGTCCCGGCCGGCGGCCGCGGCGAGGCGAAGATCTCCTGGACCCCGACCGAGAGCGGCTGGTACGCCCTCGAAGTCCACGGCACCACCAAGGACGGCCTGCAGACGCCCCCGGCGTACTACTACTTCACCGTCAACTGACCCACCCCGAACCCCCGGAGGGACGCCCGCGCGCGTCCCTCCGGGACCGGAGACGGATCTCCGCGATCCGGTGCCGGGTCGAGCGGCGTAGAGATCCTTCGTGCAGAGTCGAGCAACAATGCCCCGTTCCCCGAAGGAGCCGGCGATGGCCAGCAGTTCCGCGCCCACCCCGCCGGCGCCGTCCGCCCCCCGCACCGCCCGCGGCCTCCACGCCCTGCTTACCCCGGGCCCGGCCGCCGGCCCGCTCACCCTCCACCTCCTCGGCTGGGCCCGGAGCCTGGACGCCGCCGAACGCGCCCTCCGCGACAGCGCCGCCACCGCGACCGACCCGCGGACGGTCGGCCGCGCCGCCGCCCTGCTGACGGCCGCCGAGGCCGCCACCGTCCTCGCCGCCCGCGACGCCGGGTCCGGCACCACCCTCGCCGTGGTCTCCGCCCTGGTCCCGGGCCTGGCCGCCGAAGCGACCGCCGCCCTCGGCCACCCCGTCGCCCCCGCCCCGCGCACGGAACGCCTCCGCGCCACCCTGGTCGCCCAATTCTCGCGACTGGTCAGCGGATTCGCCCCGCACCCCGGCAACCCCCTGCGGACACTCCCCCGGCTGGTCACCGACCCGGTCCTCACCACCGCCGATCCGGAGGTCCAGCAGCTCGCCAAGTCCGCCCTGGCCGCCGCCGACGAACTCCACCGCCGCATCGCCGAGTTCCCCACCGGCCCGAGCGCCCGCCGCCTCGCCGCCGCCTACGAGACCCTCTACGCCACCGCCGCCTGCCTCACCCTGCTGCCCCCGACCCGCTCCGCCTGCACGCCGCCCTCCGCGCCCTCCTGCTCCGCCTCCTCCCCCTCCTCGACGAACCCGCTCCCTCCTCGCCCCGCACCCCGCCGAGGAACTCCTCGCCACCCACCTCGCCACCGGAGCCCCCCTGCTCCCGCTCTCCACACTCTGACGGGAAGCACGAAAAAGCCCCAGGTCAGTGACCTGGGGCTTTCTGCTGGAGCGGGCGACGAGAATCGAACTCGCGCTCTAAGCTTGGGAAGCTCATGTTCTACCATTAAACTACGCCCGCAGCTGACGGGCCGTCAGGGACGGCTCGATCAAGGACCACTGTACCCCATCGGGTGGGGCGCGAGGTGCAGGGTTTCGGGGGGCGGCGAGCCTCTCCGGGTGGTGTCCGGTAGATCCCCTAATGTGACGCTGTCGGCGGAACTGTGGGAAGGGGACCGATGGAGCAGCGCACCGTGGTTCGTTGTGCCGAGGGGCATGTGTTCAGTACGGCGGCGTTTCCGATGCAGCAGTTGCAGGCGGGGCGGCTGGGGCCGGGGCGGTTGTTGAGGTGCCCCGGGTGCGGGCGGTTGCGGAGTTCGGTGCCGGCGGAGCTGTCGGAGCTCTCGGCCTCCCGACCGGCCCGCGAGTCGCGGCGGTAGCAGGCCCGGCCGCCCGCCCGCGCGGGTGATCGGCCTGGTCCGAGGGGCGGGCGCTTTTGGGCGCCCGCCCCTCGGCACGTACCCTCGGGGGCGTGCTGCTCTCTGACAACGACATCCGCGCCGAGATCGACAAGGGGCGGGTCGTCATCGACCCGTTCGATCCGTCGATGGTTCAGCCGTCGAGCATCGACGTCCGACTGGACCGGTTCTTCCGGGTCTTCGAGAACCACCGCTACCCGCACATCGACCCCTCCGAGGAGCAGCCGGACCTGACCCGGCTGGTCGAGCCGGAGGGCGACGACGCGTTCATCCTGCACCCGGGCGAGTTCGTGCTGGCCTCCACCTACGAGGTGATCACGCTCCCGGACGACGTGGCCTCGCGCCTGGAGGGCAAGTCCAGCCTGGGCCGGCTCGGCCTGCTGACGCACTCGACGGCCGGCTTCATCGACCCCGGCTTCAGCGGCCACGTGACGCTGGAGCTGTCGAACGTGGCGACGCTGCCGATCAAGCTCTACCCGGGCATGAAGATCGGCCAGCTGTGCCTGTTCCGGCTCTCCTCGCCGTCCGAGCACCCGTACGGCTCCGAGCGCTACGGCTCCCGCTACCAGGGCCAGCGCGGCCCGACGCCGTCCCGCTCGTTCCTGAACTTCCACCGCACCCAGGTCTGATCCGCCTCGGCAGGGCGCACGGAGCGCACGGACACCACGAGGGCCGGCCCCGCAGGACGGGGCCGGCCCTTCTTCATGCCCGGGCTGTCTTCATCCCCTGACCGCCCGAACTCCGCCCGGGCTCGGGCCTCAGGCGCGCTTGGGGCTGGTCCGGGCGACCAGCACGGTGCCGTCCTCGGAGAGCGTCAACTCGGTGCGGAGCTCGGCGAGTTCGCCCAGCCGGTGGAGGTGGGTGCCGCCGCAGGGGATCTCCGCGGCGCCGTCCGGCAGTTCGGCGTGCCAGCGGCGGCGGGCGGTCAGCTCCGGGCCGGGGACGTCGATCCGGACGGCCGCGTCGGCGGCGACCCAGGCGGCGAGGCGGGCGTTGACGTCCTCGGTGAGGGCGGGCAGCGCCTCGGCGAGGGCCGGGTACTCCTCGGTGGCGTCGACCGTGAAGCCCTTCTTCTTCAGCGACTTGCCGATCCGGTAGGTGTCGGTGCTGGCCTCGGTGTCCATCACCGAGGTGTCCATGGCGAGGCTGTCGAAGTCGGGGTGGCCGAAGGCGTCGGCGCGGCCCGGGTCCTTGCGCCAGCGCGGGGCGAGCGCCGCGTTCAGGGCGAGCGCCAGCAGGTGGCAGCCGGTGTGCGCGGCGGACAGCAGGCCGCGGCGGTCGGCGTCGACGGCCAGCTCGGCGGTGCGGCCGACGGCCTCCGCCCCGAGCGCGCCGGCGGGCAGCACGTGCAGCACCAGCCAGGCCCAGTCCTCGTCGCCGCGCCGGACCGGGATGTCCGCCCCGGCCGCGAACTCGCCGTCCGGGCCCTGCGCGCCGGTGAGGCAGTCGACGACGGGGTGCGCGACGCCGTCCACGGTCAGGGTGCCGAGGTCGGCGGGCTGGTCGGGCCAGGTGTGGTCGACGGGGTGGAACGGAGTGGCCCCGGTGACCACGGCGGTGCGCCCGTCCGGCAGGGCGTGCACGGCGAGGATCGGCGAAGCGCCGGTCACCGCCCCGGCCGGGAAGCTGACGTGGGTGGTGGGCAGGCTCATGCGCGGACTCCGGACGGGATCTGAGGGTGGGCCGAACACCCCACCCTACAAAAATCCCACCATGCGGACGCCCGGAGCCCGGCCTCTGCCACATCGGCCCGGCGTGGGCCGCTTGCGCGTCAGCCCAGCGTGGGCAGCTTGATCAGCACCAGCAGCGCGAGCAGCTGCACCGCCGCCGCACCGGCCGCCTTGCCCCACGGCAGGTCGTGGACGCGCCGCACCAGGATGGTCAGCAGCACCGCGCAGCCCACCCAGGTCGCCCAGCCGACGGCCTGCACCACCAGGTTGTCGGCGGGCAGGAACAGCGCGAGCAGCAGCCGCGGGGCGTCGGTGGTCCAGCTGACCAGCACGGCCAGACCGACCGTCGACCGCCACGGGCCGTCGCCGCCGAACTGCCGGGCCAGCACGTGGGTGACGGCGCTCAGGACGCCGCCGGCCACCGTGAAGCCGATCGCGGCCCCGGCGATCGCCCACAGCGCGACCGCGAAGGTGGAGTGCACCACCTGGTCGTAGGTGCTGTCGAGGGCGAACACCGCGAGCACGCCGTACAGCAGCGACACGCACAGCGCGGGCAGCCAGACCTGGTGGTCGCGCATCCGGTCGAAGGTGGCGCTGGGGCTGCGGTAGATCCCGGTGAGCAGCTCCCGCCAGGGCAGCCGGGGCCCGCCGAGGTGCGGCGCGGCCTGCCCGCCGGCCCGGTAGACGGCGACGTTGTCCTCGGCCGGGTAGCCGGGCCCGGGGTGGCCGTCCTGCTCGTACTGCGGCGGGTAGTAGCCGTCGCCGCCCGCGTACGGCTCGCCGTAGGCCCCGCCCTCGTAGGGCGCGCCCGGGTACGGCTCCTCCCCGTACGGCTGCTCGCCGACCGCGAAGGCCTTGGTGTGACCGGGCTGGTCGCCGTAGCGGTCGCCGGGGTGCGCCGGCGGGGCCGGGTAGCCGGGCGTCGGGGCGGTGAAGTACTCGGGGGCGCCGGTGGGCGTGCCGCGGTACGGGTCGCCCTGGGGGGTGCCCGGTCGGGGTGCCGTCCAGCCGTGCCGGGGGTCGGCACCCCGTCCGTCGTCGTGTCGATTGCCAGCCACGCCTCGACGGTACCCGCAAGGGCTGACCCCTCGTCGGGTGATCATGATGGCGGGACCGGATTGCAGCCGTCCTGTGACGCGGCCGCCCGGAGGGTCGGTCAGCCGATGACGCGGGTGCCGGGCGCGTGCACCGCGGCGGCGTTGGTCAGGCCGGCCTCGCAGCCGCCGGGGCCGGCGGACAGGCGCACCGCGCCGACCGGCAGGCGGGTGCCGCAGGCGATCCGCAGGCCGTTGGAGAGCTCGTTCTCGGCCTCCAGCACGGCGCCGTCGCCGATCACCACGCCGTCCAGCGAGCAGCGCTCACCGATCTCGGCGAAGGCGCCGACGATGGAGTCCTTCACGTACGCGCCGGCCTTGATCCGGGCGCCCTGGAGCACCACGCTGCCCTCGACGATGGCGCCGGCGGCGATCTCGGCGTCCGCGGCGACCACGGTGCCGGAGCCCAGCACGGCGGCCTGGTCGACGTGCGAGCCGGCCAGCAGCAGGGCCTCGCCGGTCGGGCCGGGGACGGCCGGGGAGTCGACCTTGCCGAGCACCAGGTCGGCGGAGCCGCGGACGAACGCGGCGGGGGTGCCGAGGTCCAGCCAGTACGAGGTGTCGACGACGCCGCGCAGCAGGGCGCCGGTGGCGAGCAGCTCGGGGAAGGTCTCGCGCTCGACGGAGACCTCGCGGCCGGTCGGGATGCGGTCGATCACCGAACGGGTGAAGACGTAGCAGCCGGCGTTGATCTGGTCGGTGACGATCTGCTCGGGCGTCTCGGGCTTCTCCAGGAACGCCAGCACCCGGCCGTCCTCGTCGGTCGGGACCAGACCGAAGGCGCGCGGGTCGGCCACCCGGGTGAGGTGCAGGGTGACGTCGGCGCCGGAGGCGGTGTGCTCGTCGCGCAGCGCGGCGATGTCCAGGCCGGACAGGATGTCGCCGTTGAAGATCAGCACCGGCTCCTCCGGGCCGCAGGTCAGGCCGGCGGCGGCGTTGCGGATGGCGCCGCCGGTGCCCAGCGGCTCGTCCTCGGTGAGGTAGACCAGTTCGAGGCCGTAGGGGCTGCCGTCCTTGAAGTGGTCGACGAACACGTCGGCCAGGTACGAGGTGGCGAGGACCACCCGGGTGACGCCGGCCGCGGCGGCACGGGCCAGCTGGTGCGCGATGAACGGAACACCGGCCACGGGCAGCATGGGCTTCGGCGTGTGCGTGGTCAACGGGCGCAGCCGGGTGCCCTTGCCGCCGACCAACATGATCGCCTCGGTCATGTCCTATCTCCCCTGGTCAGATTCCGGCGGCCCGGCTCGACAGGGTCCGGTGCGCTCGCTCGGTGACTGTGTCGGGCCAGCATCAGGTGGCCAACGACGGAACCGGTTCTTTACCCGGTCCCGCCGCATACTCTATTTGCTCGAACAGCGTGTCAAACCCACCGCCCCTGGTCGGGCAGGTGTGCGGCCGGAAGCGCCCGGACCCCGGAGCCGCAACGGGCGTCCGGGGTCCGGGGAGCTGTGGGCGTCAGGCCTGGACCGGCTCCGCGTCCTCCGCGGGCACGGCCTTGACGGACTCCAGCAGCAGCTGGGCGACGTCGACGACCTTCAGGTGCTCCTTGGCGGCGCCCTCGTTCTTCCGGCCGTTGACCGAGTCGGAGAGCATCACCAGGCAGAACGGGCACGCGGTGGAGACGATGTCCGGGTTGAGGGACAGCGCCTCGTCGACGCGCTCGTTGTTGATCCGCTTGCCGATCCGCTCCTCCATCCACATCCGCGCGCCGCCGGCGCCGCAGCAGAAGCCGCGCTCCTTGTGGCGGTGCATCTCCTCGTTGCGCAGGCCGGGCACCTTGCCGATGATCTCGCGCGGCGGGGTGTAGACCTTGTTGTGGCGGCCGAGGTAGCACGGGTCGTGGTAGGTGATCAGGCCTTCCACCGGGTTGACCGGCAGCAGCTTGCCCTCGTCGATCAGGTGCTGCAGCAGCTGGGTGTGGTGGATGACCTCGAAGTGCCCGCCGAGCTGCGGGTACTCGTTGGCGATGGTGTTGAAGCAGTGCGGGCAGGTGGCGACGATCCGCTTGGTCGGCGCGTCCTCCAGCGCGGCGTTCAGGGTCTCGACGTTCTGCGCGCCGAGCATCTGGAACAGGAACTCGTTGCCGAGGCGGCGCGGGGAGTCACCGGTGCAGGTCTCCTCCTTGCCGAGGATCGCGAACTTGACGCCCGCGGTGTGCAGCAGCTCGGCGAAGGCCTTGGTGGTCTTCTTCGCCCGGTCCTCCAGGGCGCCGGCGCAGCCGACCCAGTACAGGTACTCGACCTCGGCGGGGTCGATGTCCTCGCCGATCACCGGCACCTCGATGCCGGTCTCCTTCTTCAGCTCCTTGACCCAGTCCAGGCGCGCCTTGGTGGCCAGGCCCCACGGGTTGCCCTTGTTCTCCAGGTTCTTGAGCATCGTCCCGGCCTCGGTCGGGAAGTTGCTCTCGATCATCACCTGGTAGCGGCGCATGTCGACGATGTGGTCGATGTGCTCGATGTCCACCGGGCACTGCTCGACGCAGGCGCCGCAGGTGGTGCAGGACCACAGCACGTCCGGGTCGATGACGCCGCCCTCTTCGGCGGTGCCGATCAGCGGGCGCTCGGCCTCGGCGAGGGCCGCGGCGGGGACGTCCTTGAGCTGCTCGGAGGTCGCCTTCTCCTCGCCCTCCATGTCCTTGCCGCCGCCGGCGAGCAGGTACGGGGCCTTGGCGAAGGCGTGCTCGCGCAGGCTCATGATCAGCAGCTTGGGCGACAGCGGCTTGCCGGTGTTCCACGCGGGGCACTGCGACTGGCAGCGGCCGCACTCGGTGCAGGTGGAGAAGTCGAGGATGCCCTTCCAGGAGAAGTGCTCGACCTGCGAGACGCCGAACACCGCGTCGTCGGCCGGGTCCTCGAAGTCGATCGGGGCGCCGTTGCTGGTCATCGGGCGCAGGGCGCCCAGCGCGGTGCCGCCGTCCTCCTCGCGCTTGAAGTAGATGTTGAAGAAGCCCAGGAAGCGGTGCCAGGCGACACCCATCGACGGGTTGACGCCGATGGTGATGGCCCACGCGAACGAGATGCAGATCTTCAGCATCGCGAACAGGTAGATCAGGTTGACCAGGGTGCCGTGGGCGGTGCCCTCGAACGCGGCGACGATCGGGTACGAGATCAGGTACGTCGGGTCGTAGGAGGTGACGCCTTCGAGGGCGCCCTCCAGGCCGCGCAGCATCATGATGCAGATGCCGATGCCGAGGATCGTGTACTCGACGTAGAACGCCTGCCAGGCGATCGAGCCGGCGAACCGGGACTTGCGGCCGGCCCGGGAGGGCAGGCTGAGCAGCCGGATCACGATCAGGACGGCGATGCCCAGCGTGGTCAGGGTGCCGATCAGCTCGACGAAGACGTTCCACACCAGCCAGTGGCCGATGATCGGCAGCGCGAACTCGGCGTCGAAGAGCTGGCCGAACGCGTTGACCAGGGTGAGCACCAGCGAGAAGAAGCCGACCGCGACGAACCAGTGCGCGACGCCGACCACGCCCCACCGGTTCATCCGGGTGTGGCCGAGGAACTCCTTGGCCACGGTGGCCACGCGCTGCGCGGGCTGCCCGAATCGGGTGCTGTCGGCGGAGCCGGTGCGCACCACCTTGTAGATGTACAGCGCCGCCCGGGCGGCGAGCGCGGTGCCGATCACAAAGGTGACCAGCGAGATGACGATCGCTGCTAGCTGCATCGGCTCTCCGTCTCCAGCGGCTTTGGTCCGAAGTCTTCCCCAGAGTGTACTGGTCGGTAACTTTCAGGGTCGACGCGCCGGACATTACCGCGCGTTAACACCCAGCCAGAAGATGTTCAAGGTATGGCGGCAGTCACTAAGCCCAGACTCACCCGCCCGGAGCACCCCCTGACCCCGCTCGGAACGGCCGGGCGACATAAGGGCTCAGTAAAGTTGAGCGAGGCAGACTCAAAGGTGTTGACGCTTCCCGGTCGGTCATGCATCCTTGAGCCTGTACTGCTCAACTTCTCCCCGGAGGTATTCACGATGGCACGCGCGGTCGGCATCGACCTCGGTACGACGAACTCCGTCGTCAGTGTTCTTGAGGGCGGTGAGCCCACGGTCATCACCAACGCCGAGGGCGCTCGGACCACGCCGTCCGTCGTCGCCTTCGCCAAGAACGGCGAGGTGCTCGTCGGCGAGGTCGCCAAGCGCCAGGCGGTCACCAACGTCGACCGGACCATCCGTTCGGTCAAGCGCCACATGGGCACCGACTGGAAGATCGGCATCGACGGCAAGGACTTCACGCCGCAGCAGATCTCCGCCTTCGTCCTGCAGAAGCTCAAGCGGGACGCCGAGGCCTACCTGGGCGAGACGGTCACCGACGCCGTCATCACCGTCCCGGCGTACTTCAACGACTCCGAGCGCCAGGCCACCAAGGAGGCCGGCGAGATCGCGGGCCTGAACGTCCTGCGCATCGTCAACGAGCCGACCGCCGCCGCCCTGGCCTACGGCCTGGACAAGGACGACCAGACCATCCTGGTCTTCGACCTCGGTGGCGGCACCTTCGACGTCTCCCTGCTGGAGATCGGCGACGGCGTGGTCGAGGTCAAGGCCACCAACGGCGACAACCACCTCGGCGGCGACGACTGGGACCAGCGCGTCGTCGACCACCTGGTGAAGGTCTTCCAGGCCGGCCACGGCGTCGACCTGTCCAAGGACAAGATGGCCGTCCAGCGCCTCCGCGAGGCCGCCGAGAAGGCCAAGATCGAGCTGTCCTCCTCCTCGGAGACCTCGATCAACCTGCCCTACATCACGGCCTCCGCCGAGGGCCCGCTGCACCTGGACGAGAAGCTCACCCGCTCGCAGTTCCAGCAGCTCACCGCCGACCTGCTGGACCGCTGCAAGGTCCCGTTCCACAACGTCATCAAGGACGCCGGCATCCAGCTGTCCGAGATCGACCACGTGGTCCTGGTCGGCGGCTCGACCCGCATGCCGGCCGTCGCCGAGCTCGTCAAGGAGCTGACCGGCGGCAAGGACGCCAACAAGGGCGTCAACCCGGACGAGGTCGTCGCCATCGGCGCCTCCCTGCAGGCCGGTGTGCTGAAGGGCGAGGTCAAGGACGTCCTGCTGCTCGACGTCACCCCGCTGTCCCTGGGCATCGAGACCAAGGGCGGCATCATGACGAAGCTCATCGAGCGCAACACCACGATCCCGACCAAGCGCTCCGAGATCTTCACCACCGCCGAGGACAACCAGCCCTCCGTGCAGATCCAGGTCTACCAGGGCGAGCGCGAGATCGCGGCGTACAACAAGAAGCTCGGCATGTTCGAGCTGACCGGCCTGCCGCCGGCCCCCCGCGGCCTGCCGCAGATCGAGGTCACCTTCGACATCGACGCCAACGGCATCATGCACGTGGCCGCGAAGGACCTCGGCACCGGCAAGGAGCAGAAGATGACCGTCACCGGCGGCTCCTCGCTGCCGAAGGACGAGGTCAACCGCATGCGCGAGGAGGCCGAGCGCTACGCGGAGGAGGACACCAAGCGCCGCGAGGCCGTGGAGACCCGCAACCAGGGCGAGCAGCTCGTCTACTCGACCGAGAAGTTCATCGCCGACAACGCCGACAAGCTCCCGGCCGACGTCAAGACCGAGGTCGAGACCGCCATCGGCGAGCTCAAGGAAGCCCTCAAGGGCGAGGACATCGCGGCCATCCGCACCGCCACCGAGAAGGTCTCCACCACCGCCCAGAAGCTCGGCGCGGCGCTGTACGCGCAGGCCGACGGCGCGGGCGCGGCCACCGGTGCGGCCGGTGCCGGCGAGGCCGGCGCCAAGGACGACGACGTGGTCGACGCCGAGATCGTCGACGACGAGAAGCCCAAGGGCGGTGCGGCATGACGGAGAAGCCGCAGGGCGAGCAGCCCGGCGACGACTCCGCCGCCGAGGAAGCCGTGCTGAAGGCCGCCGAAGAGGCTGTCTCGGGCGCGGGTGCCGACGAGCTGGCCGCCGCCAAGCGCGAGGCCGGCGAGCGCACCGCCGACCTGCAGCGCCTCCAGGCGGAGTACCAGAACTACCGCAAGCGGGTCGAGCGCGACCGGGCCACCGTCCGCGAGATCGCGGTCTCCAACATCGTGGAGTCGCTGATCCCGGTGCTGGACGACATCGGCCGCGCCCGCGAGCACGGCGAGGTGACGGGCGGCTTCAAGTCCGTCGCCGAGTCGCTGGAGACGGTCGTCGCCAAGCTCGGGCTGCAGCAGTTCGGCAAGGAGGGCGAGCCCTTCGACCCGACCATCCACGAGGCGCTGATGCACAGCTACTCGTCGGACGTCACGGAGGACACCTGCGTGCAGATCCTCCAGCCCGGGTACCGGATCGGCGAGCGGATCATCCGCCCGGCGATGGTCGCGGTCGCGGAGCCCCAGCCGGGCACCCAGACCACCGGCGAACCGGACGGCGACAAGGCTGACGGCTCGTCCGACAGCTGAGTGGAGTTCCCGTGCGCTGCGGAGTCGTACGTCGTCCAGTACGACGGCCGGCTCCGCAGCGCCGTATCCCGGGCTCTTCACAACAGCCCTCATCACCAACAGACTTCAGGATTACGGGAGGTGGCGGTCAAAGGCCATGAGCGCTAAGGACTACGTGGAGAAGGACTACTACAAGGTCCTCGGCGTGCCCAAGGACGCCACCGCCGCCGAGATCAAGAAGACGTACCGGAAGCTGGCACGCGAGTTCCACCCGGACGCCAACAAGGGCGACACCAAGGCCGAGGAGCGGTTCAAGGACATCTCCGAGGCGTACGACGTCCTCTCCGACGAGAAGCGCCGCAAGGAGTACGACGAGGCCCGCTCGCTGTTCGCGGGCGGCGGCTTCCGGCCCGGCGGCGCGGGCGGCGCCGGCGGATTCGACTTCGGCGACCTGTTCAGCGGCGGCGGCGCGACCGGCGGCGGCGGGCTCGGCGACGTGTTCGGCGGCCTGTTCAACCGCGGCGGCCGGCAGACCGCGCAGCCGCGCCGCGGCGCGGACGTCGAGACCGAGGTCACCCTGAACTTCGAGGAGGCCGTGGACGGCGCGACCGTGCCGCTGCGGATGACCTCCCAGGCCGCCTGCCGCGCCTGCGCCGGCACCGGCGCCAAGGCCGGCACCACCCCCCGGGTCTGCCCGACCTGCGTCGGCGCCGGCACCGTCAGCCGCGGCCAGGGCGCGTTCGCGCTCTCCGAGCCGTGCCGGGACTGCAAGGGCCGCGGCATGATCGTCGACGACCCGTGCACCGTCTGCCACGGCAGCGGCCGGGCCGCCTCGGCCCGCACCATGCAGGTCCGCATCCCCGCCGGTGTGCAGGACAGCCAGCGGATCCGGCTCAAGGGCAAGGGCGCCCAGGGCGAGCGCGGCGGCCAGCCCGGCGACCTGTACGTCACCGTGCACGTCGACCCGCACCCGGTGTTCGGGCGCAAGGGCGACAACCTCACCGTGACGGTGCCGGTCAGCTTCCCCGAGGCCGCGCTCGGCGGCACCATCGAGGTGCCGACCCTGAACGGCCCGGCCGTGAAGCTCAAGCTGCCCCCGGGCAGCGCCAACGGCCTGACCATGCGGGCCCGCGGCAAGGGCGCCACCCGCAAGGACGGCACCCGCGGCGACCTGCTGGTCACCGTCGAGGTCGCCGTGCCGAAAGTCGTCAGCGGCGACGCACTGAGCGCACTGGAGCAGTACCGCGAGGCCACCGCCTCGGACGACCCGCGAGCCGCCCTCTTCAAGGCGGCGGAGGGAGCGTGAGATCCCGATGAGTCCACACCCCGACAGCCCGCACGGCACCGAGGGCCGGATCGGCGCCGGCATCGGCGAGGGCCTGCCCGGCTCCGGCCGCGGCCGCCCCGCCGGCCCGCCGACGTACGTGCTGACCGAGGACACCCCGGTCTACGTGATCTCGGTCGCCGCCGAACTGTCCGGGCTGCACCCGCAGACCCTCCGCCAGTACGACCGGCTCGGCCTGGTAAGCCCCGACCGCACCGCCGGCCGCGGCCGCCGCTACTCCGCCCGGGACATCCAGCAGCTGCGGGAGGTCCAGCGGCTCTCCCAGGACGAGGGCATCAACCTGGCCGGCATCAAGCGGATCATCGAACTGGAGAACCAGGTCGCCGCCCTGCAGTCCCGGGTGTCCGAGCTGGTGGACGCCCTGGAGGGCGCCGCCGCCACCCTCCAGCAGCGCGAGGCCGCCGTGCACGCCTCCTACCGCCGGGACCTGGTGCCGTACCAGCAGGTCCAGCAGTCCAGTGCGCTGGTGGTGTGGCGCCCGAAGCGCTGAGGCCGAGAGCCGCCGACATCCCTGCCCACCGGGGGGTATCGGCGGCTTTGCCATGATGAGAGAGTGCGTCTGGCGATCCGTCGGTGGTTCCCCCGGTGGCACGGCGGACCGTCTCGGGTGATCGCCGCCTAGGATCACCCCCACAAGAGGATCGTGGCGCCGTTCGAGCTAGGGGCAGGGGCAACAGATGGACAGGGCTGAAGTGCCAGGTCTCACCACCGCGGGCCTCGGTGTCGTGTCTGCCGAGGCCCGCGAACTCTACAAATCGATCCTCGGGACCGCCGGCCGCTCGTGCCCCGCCCGACCGGAGGACCAGCGCCCCGCGCCGCTCCAGGAACTGCTGGACATCGGCCTGCTGGTCCCGGACGTCAACGACCCCAAGGTGCTGATGGCGGTCGACCCGCAGCAACTGGCCGCCGGGCTGAGCGCCTCCTGGCAGCGCAGCGCCCTGGAGCTCCTGACCAGGGCCGCGAGCCTCCCCGCGGACCTCCAGGAGCTGAGCCAGGCGTACGGCGGCGGGCTGGCCGCCGACAAGACGGGCGGCATCGTCGAACACATCTCCGGAAAGGCCGAGATCAACCGGCGGTTGGCCGAATTCGGCCAGTCGGCCAACCACGAGGTGCTCAGCGCGCAGCCCGGCGGCGGTGCGCGCTCGTTCCCGCCGGCCACGGCGATCGCGCTGGACACCGGAATGCTCCGCCGGGGCGTCGCCCGGCGGACGATCTACCAGCCGAGCACCCGCTATTCGGCGCCGGTCCGCGAATACGTCGCGGCGGTGACCAGGGCGGGCGGTGAAGTGCGCACGCTCGGTGAGCCGTTCACCAGACTGATCGTCATCGACCGCAGAATCGCCATCATTCCGTTCGCCGACGACAACGAACGGGCGGCGGTCGTGCGGGACGAACCGGTGATCGCCTATCTGGTCAACACATTCGAGCTCTGCTGGGAGCGCGCGATTCCGTTCCTCGACGGAAACGACGTGCCGGTGGAGGTCGTCTCCCTGCTCCGACAGAACATCATCAGAATGCTGCTGCAGGGCGTGGGTCACCGCGTGATAGCCCGAAACCTGGGCCTCAGCGAACGGACGCTGGCACGGCACATCGCCGAACTGCGCGAGGAATACGACGCGGAGACGCTGTTTCAGCTGGGCTGGAAGCTGGCCGAGGGCCACCGCAGCAAGCCGATGATGGATGCGATGGATGCCGAGGGAGCCCTCGACTAGCGACGTCCGGCGATCATCACGTCCAAATGATGTCGGAAGTGAGGGACTGGACCTTCGGCAGCGGCAGTGGCGCCGAGGCGGCCTCCGCCGAGACCGGGTCCGGCTTCGAACCGGTCCAGATGATGTCGACCGCGTGGGCCGGGGCAGCCCCGAACACCACCGCTGTCAGCACTAGTGCGGCCGATGCCACGAAGTGGCGCGTCCTGCGCATTGGGACTCTCCTTCCCCCAAGCCGGTCCGACGAGTCGGGCCTGCTCCGGCGACCAGTCATATCAGCGTCCAGAGTACGACGGTCAGTCAAGCACACCTTGACTCCTACCAATTCACCGTCGACAACTCTCGCAGACCGCCGGGTCCTTGCCCAAGTGTTGCCCAGTGTCATCTCGCTGCCAGGCAGGGAGATGACACTGGGCACCAGTGGACGGCCGGGCCCCCCTACCGAGACGATCAGTCCACCATCGATCGGCAACGGCAAGTCCCGTGCACGGGGGAACCGCAGATGGCATGGGCGCGCCAATTTTGTCGAGACGATAGCGGATGCTCAGCAGCATTCCCAAACAACGAATGCCTGACCGGACCACACCCGGACCAGGCCTTTCCCCCGGAGTCGAAATGAGTGAGCCAGATCTGCGTCACCAGACGGTCAGCAGCAGTGAAGGCCGACGGGCACGGGTGTTCCTGGCCGCGCCCCTGATGCGGCTGACCGGGCCGGCCGACAGCGTGGTGACGCTGGCCAGCCGGACCAGGCTGACCACCCTGCGGAGCACCCTGCTGCGCAGCGGCGCCGCGGTGTACAGCGCCCACCACAGCGACGCGTGGACGGTGGCCGGGCGGGCCCCCGAGCCGCGGGTCCCCTCGGACTTCCGGGCGATGCAGAGCGCCGACCTGGTCTTCGCCTACATCGGCGCCCCGCTGTCGGCCGGCGTGAGCCTGGAGCTCGGCTGGGCGTCGGCGCTGCGCAAGCCGATCGTGCTGCTCGTCGACGAGGCGATCACCCACAACCCGCTGATCGCCACCATCGAGCAGGTCTCCCCCGTGCTGCCGCTGGTGTTCGACGACACCTGGTCGCAGGAGGCCCTGCACCACACCGTGGAGACCGCGCTGGACTGGGCCGGCATGGCGCTGTCGCTGCGCAGCGGCTTCTGGACCGCGCCCGGCGAGCAGTTCCCGCGCCCGCGCCGCGAGCACACCGGCCCGTACGGCTTCTGGTCCCCGGAGATCGCCACCGGCTGACGCCCGGTCAGTCCGACGCGCCGGCCCCGGGCGGGTGCTCGGCCCCCCGCATCTGCCAGCCCAGCTGGAACAGGGTCTCCGCGTCGTGCAGTTCGCGCAGCCGGGAGATGTGGCCCGCCACGGTCCGTTCGGACAGGCCGAGGCGGGTGGCGATCGAACGCTGCGTCAGCCCCTGGGCGAGCAGGCGGCCGACCTGCTCGTGGACCGGGACGACGCTCTCGCCGCCGTCGTCGGCCGTGCGCCACTGGACCCGCTCGGCCCGCTCCCAGTCCCGCTCGAACGCGGCGACCAGGAACCCCACCACGGCCGGGTCCTCCACCACCGCGGCACTGGAGTTGTCCGCCGACGCCGGGACGACGGCGACCCGCCGGTCGAAGACCAGCATCCGGCCGAACGGCTCGCTCAGCGTGCGGAACCGGCCTCCCCACGCGGTGACCGACTCCGCCCACCGCACCGTCGGCTCGTCCAGCAGCGCGGCCGGCTCGTAGACGGTGTGCAGCGAGGCCCCGGCCGCCAGGAAGTCGCGGGTGCGCTCCAGCGAGTCGGCCTGGAAGTCGCCCCGGCAGATCCGGCCCGGCCGCATGGCGAGGATCTCCTCGGTCGCCGTGCTCTCCAACTGCCGCACCCGCTCCCGGATCCGGTCGGTCCGCTCGACGTGCTGCACCACGCTGGAGCGGTCGGCGCGGCGCGGGGTGGCGTCGTAGGCGTGGGTGAGCTCCTCCAGCAGCGCCGGCATCTCCTCGGCGCGCAGCAGCATCCGGGTGCCCTCGGCGCGGAGTTCGGCGCTGATCCGGTCGCCGACCGTGCGCGGGTTGACCGCCGTCAGCGACTGGTCGGCGCCGTCGTGCACCAGCAGCCCGAGCTCCAGCAGCCGCAGCACCCCCGCCGGGTCCTGTTCGACCGCCTCGCGGAACGCCACCCGGCCGCCCTGGTCCAGGATCCGCTGGTACAGCCGGCGTTCCGAGGCGCTCGGCAGGGCGGCTCCGTTCGACTCGCTCACAGCTCCCACTCCTTCCGGGCCGGCCCCGGGCGGGCCCCGGCGGTCGGTTCCGATCGTCAATCCGGTGCTCCGCGCAGCTGCCAGCCGAGCTGGAACAGGGTCTCCGCATCGTAGAGCTCCCGCAGGCGGGCGATGTGGGCGGCCACGGTCCGCTCCGACAGGCCCAGCCGGGAGGCGATGGCGCGCTGGGTGAGGCCCTGCGCGAGCAGCGCGCCGACCTCCTTCGGGACGCCGGTGTCGCGCGGGCGGCCGGCCAGCGCGTGCCAGTCGATCCGGGCGGCGCGCGCCCAGTCGCGTTCGAACAGGTCGATCAGGGCGGCCAGCACGGCCGGGTCCTCGACGAAGGCCGCGTGGTTGTCGTCCGGCGAGGCGGAGATGATCGCGATCCGCCGGTCGAAGACCAGCATCCGCCGGAACGGCTCGTCCAGGACCCGGATCCGCTCGCCGCCGGCCGAGACCGTCGCGGCGTAGTCGACGGTGGGCGGGTCGGCGAGGGCGCCCGGCTGGTAGAGGGTGCGCAGGGCGATGCCGCGGTCGAGGAAGTCGAGCGAGCGCTGCAGCGCCTGCCGCATCTGGCCGATCGGGCGGGCGCCGCCGGGCTGCGCGGCGAGGGTCTCCTCGTGCATCTCGGACTCGATCTGCATGATGCGGTGCCGGATCTGCTGACGGTCGTTCACCCGCTCCACCGCGTGCGCCCGGTCGGGGCGGCGCGGCGCCAGGTCGTAGGCGTGCACCAGGTCCTCCAGCTGGGCCGAGGTCCGCTGGGAGTTCGCCAGCTTGCGGATCGCCGCCTCGCGCAGGTCGGCGCTCAGCCGGTCGGCCACCGCGCGGGGGTTGACGGCGCTGAGCGACTCGTCGACGGCGTGGTGGATCAGCAGGCCGATCTCGATCAGCCGCAGGGTGGCCTCGGGGTCCTGCTGCATCGCCTCACGGAACATCACCCGGCCGCCCTGCTCCAGCACTTGGCGGTACAGCGCCCGCTCGGCCTCGCTCGGCAGCCGGTCCGTCACCGCGCACCGTCCCGCATCAGCCAGCCGAGCTGGAACAGCGTCCCGGCGTCGTAGCGCTCGCGCAGCCGGGCGATGTGTTCGGCGACGGTGCGCTCGGAGACGCCGAGGCGGGAGGCGACGGCGCGCTGGGTGAGGCCCTGGGCGAGCAGCCGGGCGATCCGGTCGGCCGCCTCGGGGACGGCGCCGCCGGCGAGGTCGTGCCAGCGGACGCGTTCGGCCCGCTCCCAGTCGCGCAGGAACAGGGCCACCAGGTGGCCGACCACCGCGGGGTCCTCGATGAACGCGGCGGTGCGGTTGTCGGCGGACGCCGAGATGACGGCCACCTTGCGGTCGAAGATCAGCATTCGGGTGAAGTCCTCGTCCAGCGAGCGCAGCCGCATGCCCCAGCCGGTGGCGCGCACCGCGTAGTCGATCACCGCGGGGTCGGTGCTGCCGACCGGCTGGTAGAGGATGTCCATCCGGGCGCCGGCCGCCAGGGCCTGCTCGGTGCGGGCGCTCTTCTCCAGGTAGACGCTGGGGCGCCGGCCGGGCTGGGCGGCCAGGACCTCCTCGCGGAAGTCGGCCTCGATCTGGAGCAGCCGGTGCCGGATCCGGTCCACGTCCAGCACGTGGGTGATCGCCCGGGAGTTGTCGTCCGGCCGGGCGGCGCGGTCGTAGGCGTCGGTCAACGCGCCCAGTTCGGCAGGGAGTTGCTCGGCCTGGTCGAACAGCCGGGTGCCGGCCGTGCGGAGTTCCCGGCCGAGCCGGGCGCCGACCGAGCGCGGGTTCACCGCGGTGAGCCGTTCGCTCTCGTCGTGGTGGACGAGCAGCCCGAGGGCGAGCAGCCGCGCGGTGGCCGCCGGGTCCTGCTCCATCGCCTCCCGCACCAGGACCTGGCCGCCGGCCCGCAGCACGGCCAGGTACATCGCCTTCTCGGCGTGCGACGGCGGGCCGGGCACCGGAGCGGTCACCGCGCACCGTCCCGCATCAGCCAGCCGAGCTGGAACAGCGTCTCGGCGCCGTAGCGCTCGCGCAGCCGGGCGATGTGGGCGGCGACGGTGCGCTCCGACAGGCCCAGCCGGGTGGCGACGGCGCGCTGGGTCAGGCCGGTGGCGAGCAGTTCGCCGATCCGGCGTGCCGTCTCGGGCAGTTGGCGGCCCGTCAGGTCGTGCCACGGGACGCGGGCGGCGCGGGCGAAGTCGCGCTGGAAGACGGCGACCAGGTGGTCGACGACGACGGGGTCCTCGACGAAGGCGGCGACGGCGTTGTCGGCGGCCGCCGGGATGACCGCGACCCTGCGGTCGAAGATCAGCATCCGGGTGAACGGCTCGTCCAGGACCCGCACCCGCACGCCCCAATCGGTGGCCGCGGCGGCGTAGCAGGCGGTGTGCGCGGTGTCCCGGGAGACCGGCTGGTAGAGGACGTCGGCGGTGACGCCGCGGGCCAGCGCCTTGCGCATCCGGGAGTCGTCGTCGAGGAACTCCGGTGGGCGCGGCCCGGGTTGGGCGGCCAGGCCCTCCTCCCGGTACTCGTCCTCGATCACCAGCAGGCGGTGCTGGATCTGTTCGAGGCTGGCCACGTGGGTGATCCCGGGGCCGGGGCGGGCGCGGCGCTGTGCGGAGTCGTAGGACTCGGCCAGCTCGCCGAGGTCGCCGGCCACCCGGTCGGCCCGGGCGAGCAGGCCGGTGGCGTGCTCGCGCAGGGTGGCGCCGAGCCGGGCGCCGACGGTGCGCGGGTTGACGGCCGCCACCCAGCCGTCCACCTGGTAGTGCACCAGCAGGCCGAGTTCGAGCAGCCGGGCGGCCGCGGCGGCGTCCTGTTCCATCACCTCGCGGAGCGAGACCCGGCCGGCCCGCAGGACGGCGTGGAAGAGGGCCTTCTCGGTCTCGGTCGGCGGGGCGACGTCCGGTTCAGTCACCGCCCTCGCCTCCGCGCATCAGCCAGCCGAGCTGGAACAGCGTCTCGGCGCCGTGCTGGTCGCGCAGCCGGGAGATGTGGGCGGCGACGGTGCGCTCGGACAGGCCGAGGCGGGCGGCGACGGCGCGCTGGGTGAGGCCCTGGGCGAGCAGGCGGCCGATCTGGTCGGCGGCGGCGCGGGTGGGGGCGGTGTCGATCAGCAGGTCCCAGCGGACGCGTTCGGCGCGCGCCCAGTCGCGTTCGAAGCCGGCCACGATCATCGCGACGGTGGCGGGGTCGAGGATCAGCGCGGCCCGGGCGTGGTCCTCGGCGGCCGGGACCACGGCGGTGGTGCGGTCGAAGACCAGGGCGCGCTGGAACGGCTCGTCGAGCAGCCGGACCTCGCCGCCGGCCGCGGTGAGCGCCGCGGAGTAGCGGATCGCGGCGGGCTCGGCGAGCACGCCGGGCCGGTACAGGGTGCGGATCCGGCAGCCGCGCCGCAGCACCGGCAGTTCCTGGTGGAGCGAGGTCTCCAGGGCTGCGGGGGCGAGCGACCCGGGGTGCGCGGTGAGCGCCTCCTCGCGGCAGTCGGCGCCGAGTTGGGCGATCCGCTGGCGGATGTGTTCGAGGCCGACCATCTGGACGTCGCAGCTGACCGGCTCGATCGGCCGGGGGACGCTCTCGTACGCGGTGATCAGCGGTTCGAGGTGGGCGGGCAGCCGCTCGGCGCGGTTGAGCAGGCGGGCGGCCTCGGTGTTCATCTCGGCGCCGAGGGTCTCGGCCACGAAGCGCGGGTCGACGGCCAGGTAGGCGCCGTCGAGGCCGTCGGAGACCAGCAGGCCGGTGCGGAGCAGTTCGGCGAGGGCGGCCTGCCGGTCGGCGACCAGGTCGGCGGCGATCCGGCCGCCGGCCTCCAGGACGTCCAGGTAGAGGCGCTGCGCCGGGTCGTCGACCGGCGCGGGCACGGGGGCGGGGTCAGCCACGTCCGCCGCCTCTCATCAGCCAGCCGAGCTGGAACAGGGTCTGGGCGTTGTGCAGTTCGCGCAGCCGGGAGATGTGGCCGGCGACGGTGCGCTCGGACAGGCCGAGCCGGGTGGCGACGGCGCGCTGGGTGAGGCCCTGGGCGAGCATCCGGCCGACCCGGTGGGTGACGGTGCGGGTGAGGGTGCGGCCGTCCAGGCTGTGCCAGTGGACCTGGTCGGCGCGCGCCCAGTCGCGTTCGAAGCCGGCCACCAGGTAGGCGATGGCCGCGGGGTCCTCGACGAACGCGGCGCGGCTGTGGTCGTCGGCGGCGGGGATCACCGCGATCCGCCGGTCGATGACGATCATGCGCAGGAACGGCTCGTCCAGGACGCGGAGTTGGGCGCCCTGTTCGGCCATCGCGGTGGCGTGCCGGACGGCGCTGTCCTCGGTGAGCGCGACCGGCTGGTAGAGGGTGCGCATGGTGCCGCCCCGACGGAGCATCAACTGGTCCTGGGTGTGCGCGAGTTCGAGCACCCCGGGCGGGCGGAGACCGGGCTGGGCGCTGAGCAGTTCGAGCCGGCAGTCGGAGACCAGCTGGGCGATCCGGAGCCGGATGCTCTCCTGACCGTCCACGTAGACCGCCTGCCGGGCCCGGTCGGCGGGCCGGGGGACGGCGTCGTAGGCGCGGGCCAGCGGGTCGAGGGCGGCGGGCAGCCGGTCGGCGTCCAGCAGCAGGCGGGTGGCCTGGGCGCGCATGTCGGCGCCGAGGCGCTCGGCGACCGCGCGCGGGCTGACCGCGACGTAGCAGCCGTCGATCCGGTTGGGCAGCACCAGTCCGACGGCCACCAGCTGTTCCAGCAGGGCCTGTTGGCGCTCCGGTGCGAGGTCGGTGCCGGGCAGCGCCGGGTTCTCCAGCGGGATCCGGCCGCCGGCGGTCAGGATGGCCAGGTACAGCCTGGCGGCGTCGTCCTCCGGCAGCGTGTCGTCCGGGTCGGACTTCGGGTGGTCCGCAGCCACGTCGAGCTCTCCCTGCCGTGTTCCTCCGTTGCGGACGATGATCTCAGCAGGGCCGTCCGGCTCGACGGCGGGAGCCCCCGCGGACGGGCGTGTCCCCCGGGGCGGACGCCGAAGCGTCCGGCTCCCGGAGGACCCGCTCGTGTCACGCCAAGCGTCAAGGCGCTTTCGGCGAGGCGGAGCAGCAACGCCTCACCGATACCGGGCCCGGCAGCCATCACCACACATGGCGTCCGGGTCGGTGCTCTTCCCCCCGTTGCGCAGATACGAACGCACCTGTCGCCCCCACGCGAAGAGCAAGTCGCCGACTCGGGCTGCGGCGGCCCGGGACGACTTGACGTGTCTACACCTTCACAGCGCGGCGAACGCCGAACAAGTGCTCTCCGACTGCAGGTTCCCGCAAGTGCAGGAACCTGCAGCAAACCGCTCGCCCGAGTGACCGGAATCCCGGATTTCGAAGCATTTCCCCCCTCCCCGAACAGGCATTCGGCACCCGCGGCCGGTAGCGTCGCGGCCTGCCGGAATGTCACTGCCGTCGCCGGGAATTCCGCAATCTTCGCCGAATCCACCGATCCGGAACCGCCCGCCCCGAATCGGCCGGTCCGATTCCGCGCCCGGCGAATGCGGACCGGCGCGCCCGCTACAGCAGCCGCCCCGCCCGCAGTCCGGCCACGGTGTGCGCCGAAGCCACCGCCCAGGCGGTGAACAGCAGCAGCCACAACCCGGCCGCCAGCGCCGTGAATCCGCCGAACCCGGTGTGCCGGGCCAGCGCCGCCGCACCGGTGACCAGGGTGCCGACCGGGAAGGTGAACGCCCACCAGGTCATCGCGAACGGCATCCCGGCACGCAGCGCCCGCCCGTTCGCGACCAGCGCCACCGCCAGCCACAGCAGCGCGAAGCCCATCACCGCCACCCCGTAGACCTCGGCCAGCCCGCGCGCCACCTCCGCACCCGTACGCCCGGCGCCGGGCAGCGCCGACGGCACCGCGTCGGCGAACTGGTGGACGGCGGTGGTGGACTGGCCCAGCGGGCCGAGCACCAGGAACAGCGACGGCGTCAGCACCACCGCGGGCAGCTTGCTGTGCACCAGCCCGCCGAACACCACCGGCAGCAGCACCAGGGTCGCCAGCAGGCTGGCCCCGAACATCGCCGCGCACCCGTACAGCAGCGCCTGCCGGGCCGCCCCCTCCGGCAGGTGCGGCACCAGCGCCGGGCCGAGCGCGGCGGCCACCATCGGGGCCACCACCGGCAGCAGCCAGGTCGGGTTGGCCTCCAGCGCGGACAGCCGGTGCCGGGTGATCATCAGGTACGGCAGCCCGGCGGCCACCACGAGCGCGTACAGCGTCCCGGCGCCCCACAGCACCGCGTACAGCGCCAGGCCGGCCCGCTCGCCGACCACCGGGCCGCCGACCGCCAGCGCGCCGTAGCCGACCGCCAGCAGCGCCATCGGCGGGCAGCCGTAGAACACCGCGGCGGCCGGGTCGTCCAGCAGCGTGCGGCGGGCCTGCTCGCGGTGGCGCAGCAGGTGCACCGCGCGGGCCGCCGACAGCGCGGCGAGCAGCAGCAGCGACAGCGTCCACACCGCCTCGGCGAGGGCGAGCCGGCCCGGCACGTCGACCGGCAGCGCGGCGGCGCCGTTGCCGGTGATCGCGGTGCCCATCACGGCGGCGTACCAGTTGGGGCCGAGCCGGGACAGGTCGAGGGTGCGCAGGCCGGTGCGGGGGGCGAGGAGGGTTGCCATGGTTCCCACCCTCGGCGGGCGGGCGGGACGGCGGTAGCGAGGCGTCCGCTATGAGGACATAGCCTGGGCCTATGGCTCTCTCCCCGCACGTCCCGGAAATCGGCGCCCTGGAGCTGCTGCTCGCGGTGGCCCGGCTGGGCAGCGTCGGCCGGGCCGCGGCCGAACTGGGCGTCAGCCAGCCCGCCGCCAGCGCCCGGATCAAGGGCATGGAACGGCAGATCGGGGTGGCCCTGCTGGAGCGCTCCCCGCGCGGCTCCCGCCCCACCGAGGCGGGCCGGCTGGTGGTCGAGTGGGCCCGGCAGGTGGTGGAGGCCGCGCAGGCGCTGGACGCCGGGATCGACGCGCTGCGCGAACGCCGGGACGCCCGGCTGCGGGTGGTGGCCAGCCTGACCGTCGCCGAGTACCTGATGCCCGGCTGGCTGCTCGCCCTGAACGAGGCCAGCCCGGGCACGGCCGTCACGCTGCGCACCGCGAACTCCGCCGACGTCGCCGCCCGGGTGCTGGCCGGCGAGGCCGACCTCGGCTTCGTCGAGGGCACCTCCACCCCGCCCGGGCTGTCCGGCGCGGTGGTCGCCGCGGACCGGCTGGTGGTGGTGGTCTCCCCCGACCACCGCTGGGCCCGCCGGCGCGCCCCGGTCACCGGCGCCGAGCTGGCCGCCACCCCGCTGGTGCTGCGCGAGGTCGGCTCCGGCACCCGGGAGGTGCTGGAGGAGGCGCTCGCCCCGTACGGCGGGCCGTCCGCGCCCCGGCTGGAGCTGGCCTCCTCGACGGCGCTGAAGGCCGCCGCGATGACCGGCGCCGGCCCGGTCTGCCTCAGCGAGCTGGCGGTCACCGAGGAGCTGGCGACCCGCCGGCTGGTGGCCGTCCCGCTGGCGGGCCTGGAGCTGCAGCGCCCGCTGCGCGCGGTCTGGCCGGCCGGCCAGCGCCCGGCGGGCCCGGCCCGGGTGCTGCTCGGACTGACCCGGGGCAGCACCCCCGCCCAGCCGGTTCGAAAAAGTTGAGCGGAATAGACTCAACTTAGTGCATGCTGTAGTCAGCAGAGTTGAGATGTCCCGAAGACGAGAGGGGTATGCCCGCAGTGGACGCCAGTAAGTTCACCAGCAAGACGCAGGAGGCCCTGTCCTCCGCCATCCGGCAGGCAGGCGCCGCGGGAAACCCGGACGTCAAGCCGGTGCACATCCTGCTGGCCCTGCTCGACCAGCCCGAGGGCCTGGCCCGCCCGCTGCTGAAGGCCGTCGGGGCGGACGCCGCGCCGATCGCCCTCGCCGCCCGCCAGCAATCCGCCGCGCTGCCCGCCGCCCAGGGCTCCACGGTCGCCGCCCCGCAGCTCTCGCGGGACACCCTCGCGGTGCTGGAGGAGGCCGGAAAGCGCGCCGCCGACCTGGACGACCAGTACGTCTCCACCGAGCACCTGCTGGTCGGCCTGGCCGCCGAGGGCGGCCCGGTCGCCGAGCTGCTGAAGCAGCACGGCGCCACCCCGAAGGCCCTGCTCGCCGCGTTCAAGGACGTCCGGGGCAGCGCCCGGGTCACCTCCGCCGACCCGGAGGGCACCTACAAGGCGCTGGAGAAGTACGGCTCCGACCTCACCCAGGCCGCCCGGGACGGCAAGCTCGACCCGGTGATCGGCCGCGACCAGGAGATCCGCCGGGTCGTCCAGGTGCTGTCCCGCCGCACCAAGAACAACCCGGTGCTGATCGGCGAGCCCGGCGTCGGCAAGACCGCCGTCGTCGAGGGCCTGGCCCAGCGCATCGTCGCCGGCGACGTGCCGGAGTCGCTGCGCGGCAAGCGCCTGGTCGCGCTCGACCTGGCGGCGATGGTCGCCGGCGCCAAGTTCCGCGGCGAGTTCGAGGAGCGCCTGAAGGCTGTCCTGAACGACATCAAGGACTCCGACGGCCAGGTCATCACCTTCATCGACGAGCTGCACACCATGGTCGGCGCGGGCGCCGGCGGCGACTCCGCGATGGACGCGGGCAACATGCTCAAGCCGATGCTGGCCCGCGGCGAACTGCGCATGGTAGGCGCCACCACGCTGGACGAGTACCGCGAGCGGATCGAGAAGGACCCGGCCCTGGAGCGCCGCTTCCAGCAGGTGCTGGTCGGCGAGCCCACCGTCGAGGACACCATCGCCATCCTGCGCGGCCTGAAGGGCCGCTACGAGGCGCACCACAAGGTGGAGATCACCGACGCCGCGCTGGTCGCCGCCGCCACGCTGTCCAACCGGTACATCACCTCCCGCTTCCTGCCGGACAAGGCGATCGACCTGGTCGACGAGTCGGCGTCCCGGCTGCGGATGGAGATCGACTCCTCCCCGGTGGAGATCGACGAACTCCAGCGCGCCGTCGACCGGCTGCGGATGGAGGAGCTCGCGCTGGAGAAGGAGTCCGACCCGGCCTCCGTCGAGCGCCTCGGCCGGCTCCGCCGCGACCTCGCCGACAAGCAGGAGCAGCTGAGCACCCTCAACGCCCGCTGGGAGCAGGAGAAGAAGTCCCTGAACCGGGTCGGCGAGCTCAAGGAGCGCCTCGACGACCTGCGCGGCGCGCTGGACCGCGCCCAGCGCGACGGCGACTTCGAGCGCGCCTCCAAGCTGATGTACGCCGAGATCCCGGCCGCCGAGCGCGAACTGACGGAGGCCCAGGACCGCGCGGCGGACGAGCCGAACACCACCATGGTCAAGGAGCAGGTCGGCCCGGACGACGTGGCCGACGTGGTCTCCTCCTGGACGGGCATCCCGGCCGGCCGCCTGCTGGAGGGCGAGAGCGCCAAACTCCTGCGCATGGAGGACGAGTTGGGCAAGCGCCTGATCGGCCAGCGGGAGGCCGTCCAGGCGGTGTCCGACGCGGTGCGCCGCACCCGCTCCGGCATCGCCGACCCGGACCGCCCGACCGGCTCGTTCCTGTTCCTCGGCCCGACCGGCGTCGGCAAGACCGAGCTCGCCAAGGCGCTCGCCGACTTCCTGTTCGACGACGAGCGGGCGATGGTCCGGATCGACATGAGCGAGTACGGCGAGAAGCACTCGGTCTCCCGCCTGGTCGGCGCCCCGCCCGGGTACGTCGGCTACGAGGAGGGCGGCCAGCTCACCGAGGCGGTCCGCCGCCGCCCGTACAGCGTGGTGCTGCTGGACGAGGTGGAGAAGGCCCACCCGGAGGTGTTCGACGTCCTGCTCCAGGTGCTGGACGACGGCCGCCTCACCGACGGCCAGGGCCGCACGGTCGACTTCCGCAACACCATCCTGATCCTCACCTCCAACCTCGGCTCGGCCTTCCTGGTCGACCCGGCCACCCCGGAGGAGCGGAAGAAGGAGCTGGTGCTGGAGACCGTCCGGCAGGCGTTCAAGCCGGAGTTCCTCAACCGGCTCGACGACATCGTGGTGTTCGAGCCGCTGGGCACCGCCGAGCTCAGCCGGATCGTCGATCTCCAGGTCGCCGCGCTGGCCCGCCGCCTGCACGAGCGCCGGCTCACGCTGGACGTCACCCCGGCCGCCCGGGACTGGCTCTCGCTGACCGGCTACGACCCGGCGTACGGCGCCCGCCCGCTGCGCCGCCTGGTGCAGTCCGCGATCGGCGACCAGCTGGCCAAGGAGATCCTCTCCGGCCGGGTCCACGACGGGGACACCGTCCTGGTCGACCGGGACGAGACCGGCGACCGGCTCAGCGTCGGCCCGAAGCCCTCGCTGGTGAAGTGACCTCCCGCCCGGCGGGCGGAGCCCTCGCGGCTCCGCCCGCCGGCGCGCGTGCACACCCGCCGGGACCAGGCGATCACGCCGCGGTGCCGCTCTGTGCCACGGGCCCCGAATGCGGCAGGATGGGGGCAGGAGAAGGCGGCCCCCAATCGGCAGCCGACCTTGTGCACCGTGAAAGGGACACCCCCGTGAGCATCGACCCGTCGTCCATCCCGTCCTTCGGCCTGCCGCAGCCGCCGCAGGGCGGACAGCCCGGTGGCGCTCCGGCCGGGCCGCCGCCGGTGATCGTCCCGGACCAGAACCTGGTCGCCCAGCTGCTCGACCAGATGCAGCTCAAGCACGTGGTGGACGAGGAGGGCGACCTCACCGCCCCCTGGGAGAACTTCCGCGTCTACTACATGTTCCGCGGCGACCACAAGGAGCTGTTCGCGGTCCGCGCCTTCTACGACCGGGCGTTCCCGCTCGAGAAGAAGGGCGAAATCCTCGACCTGATCGACGAGTGGAACCGCGAGACCCTGTGGCCCAAGGTCTACACCCACACCCACGAGGACGGCGTGGTCCGCCTGATCGGCGAGTCCCAGATGATCGTCGGCAACGGCGTCAGCCTGGAGTACTTCGTCGGCACCACCGCCAACTGGACCCAGGCCGCGGTCGGCTTCGAGCAGTGGATGGTCGAGCGCCTGGGCCTGCAGGAGCAGGTCGAGGACGACAAGGACGCCACCGACGGCGAGGACGGCCCGGCCGACGAGGCCTGATCCCCCGTCACCCGTCGCGGAAGGGCCCGTCCACCGATCGGTGGACGGGCCCTTCCGCGTCTCCGCTCCGGCCGGGTCAGCGGCGGCCCCGGCGGCGGCGGATCCTGAGGAACAGCAGGTACCCGGCCGCGAGGGCGAGGGCCGCGAAGCCGGCCACCACCGGGGTCGGACCGTCGTCCGCCCCGGCGGCCGACGCGGTGACCGCCCCCGCCCCGCCGGGAGCCGTCGGGAAGGTGACCGTGGCGCCCGCGGCGTGCTCGACCGAACCGCTCCCGAGCTTCAGCTCCACCGACCACGGACCCTCCGGCAGCCGGGCGTCCAGCGGGACCACCGCCTCCGCCCGCTCGCCCGGGGCCAGCGTGGTGCCGGTCCTGGCCGGGAACGGCCCGGCGCGCAGCCCGCCCGGCCCGTCCGACAGCGACAGCGCCCCGCTGATGTCCAGCGCGCGGCCCCCGGTGTTGTGGATCCGGGCGCGCAGCTCCGCCCGCCCGTCCGCGCCCCGGCCGGGCGTCAGCCGCTCGATCTCGAAGTCCGAGACCGGCTCGCCGCCCGCCCCGACGTCCAGGTACATCCGGACGCCCACCCGGCCCACGATCGCCAGACTGTGCGCCCGGTCCGCCGCCGCGCCGGTCTGCGCCCAGATGACGCCGTACCGCTCGCCGGCCGAGGCGTTCCCCGGCACCCGGATCGTGGTGCGCACCTGCGCCGCCTCGTGCGCCGCCAGGTCGAGGCCGGACGCGTCGAGCGAGGTCCACCCGGTCAGCTCGTTGGGGGTGCGCTCCGCCGCGAAGGCGAACTGCCCCTTGGTGACGGAGGCCGCCGCCGCGTACAGGTCGACGTGCACCGGCGCGGACGACTCGTTGCTGACCTCCACCCGCCGCTCGATGGTCGAGCCGGGCGCGAGGTGGTCGACGATGTACGCCTGCGCCCGGGGGTCGTCCCGGCGGTTCTCCGGGGCGTCGAGCAGCTTGATGCCGATGGACCGCTGCCCGGCGCCCGCCTCCGCGGGGCGCTCCCCGCGCTCCCCGTGCCCGGCTGGCCCGGCGCCGCGCTGCCCGCCGCCGGCGTGGGCATCCCGTCTGCCGCCACCGGCCCCGCCCCGACCGCCTGCACGACGGCCAGCACCAGCAGCGGGACCCAGGAGCGGCGCGCCCTCCTCGTCATGTCAGGCAACGGACTGGGTCAGCGTTCCGGTGTAGACCCCGCCGACGGCGCTCGCGGGCACGTGGACGGTGACGGTCGGATCCCAGGTCGCCGTGTTGTCCCCGACCCCGGCCGAGCCGGTGAGCACCGTCTGCGAGGAGTTGGACAGCGTCACGTCGGTCGGCGTGACGGTGATGACGCCGGTGGTGGTCACCGAGCCCACCGCGTAGTCGGCGTCGGTGGCGGGGATCGTCGACGGGCCGTTGACGAAGTCCGTCTCCGCTGCGGTCACCGTCCAGGACGCCGACAGCAGGGCCCGCGCGTCGACGACGGTGCAGGGACCGATCGGGGCGCCGATCGACGTGCCCGGCGCCCCGAGCCAAGGGCGGCGGCCACCGGCACCGTCATCGTCAGGGCGCCGGAGGTGACGACGAAGGTGACGGTGGTGCTCGGGTCGTCGGCGCCGGCCGCGAGGCCCGGCCCGACGAGGACGAGAGCGGCGGCCGCGGCCGCGACGGAAAGAACTCGAACGCGCACGATGTCTCCTGGAGTAGCCCCCGATACGGACCTGCCGAAGTGATGCACCGTCAGACAATCCAGAGCGGTCCGCCCCCGCAACCCGGCCCGGAACCGGCTCCGCCATCGGGACCACCGCGCTCCGGCCGGGCGGATCCTTGTCCGCGGCCGCGCCCCGTCGGAGGATGGGCCGAACACCACTCGGAGGAGCCGCAATGGGCGCAAGGCCGCTGCTGAACCGCAGCCTGGCAGGCATGGGAACGACGATCTTCGCCGAGATGTCGGCGCTGGCCGCCGCCACCGGTTCGATCAACCTCGGACAGGGCTTCCCGGACACCGACGGCCCGGAGGAGGTCCGCGAGGCGGCGGTGCGGGCGCTGCGCGAGGGCCGCGGCAACCAGTACCCGCCGGGGCCGGGCGTGCCCGAACTGCGGCTGGCGATCGCCGAACACCAGTACCGCTTCTACGGCCTGACGGTCGATCCGGACACCGAGGTGCTGGTCACCGCGGGCGCAACCGAGGCGATCGCCGCCGCGCTGCTCGCGCTGCTGGAGCCCGGCGACGAGGTGATCGCGTTCGAGCCGTTCTACGACTCGTACGCCGCCTGCATCGCGATGGCCGGCGCCGTCCGCGTCCCGCTCACGCTGCGCGCCCCGGCGTTCCGGCCGGACCTGGACGAGCTGCGCTCGCTGATCACCCCGCGCACCCGGCTGCTGCTGATCAACACCCCGCACAACCCGACCGGCACCGTCCTCACCCCCGAGGAACTCGCCGCCATCGCCGAACTCGCTTGCGAGCACGACCTGTTGGTGGTCACCGACGAGGTCTACGAGCACCTGGTGTTCACCGGCGCGCACCACCCGCTGGCCGCCCTGCCGGGCATGCGCGAACGCACCGTGGCGATCTCCTCGGCCGGCAAGACCTTCTCCTTCACCGGCTGGAAGGTCGGCTGGGTCACCGGCGCCCCCGAACTGGTCGCCGCCGTCCGCACCGCCAAGCAGTACCTGACCTACGTCTCGGCCGGCCCGTTCCAGTACGCGGTCGCCGAGGCGCTGCGGCTGCCCGACGCGTACTACGCGGACTTCCGCGCCGACCTGCGGCGCAAGCGCGACCTGCTGACCGAGGGGCTGGCCGAGGCGGGCTTCCGGGTGTTCGAGCCGCAGGGCACGTACTTCGTCACCACCGACATCACGCCGCTCGGCGAGAAGGACGGCGTCGAGTTCTGCCGCGCGCTGCCCGGGCGCTGCGGCGTGGTGGCCATCCCCAACGCGGTCTTCTACGACCGCACCGAGCTCGGCCTCAGCCAGGTGCGGTTCGCCTTCTGCAAGCGGGAGTCGGTGCTG
Source organism: Kitasatospora cheerisanensis KCTC 2395 (assembly GCF_000696185.1). GTDB lineage: Bacteria > Actinomycetota > Actinomycetes > Streptomycetales > Streptomycetaceae > Kitasatospora > Kitasatospora cheerisanensis. The sequence goes on from NZ_KK853997.1 coordinate 4,010,738, forward strand.
CGGGAGGCCGTCGAGCGGCTGCGCCGCCTGTAGCGGCAGGGGCCGACGGACGCCCGGTGGCAGTGGATCGCTGCCGGGCGTCCCGCCATGTCCGGACGCCGTGCACTCCACGTGCACTCCCGGAGTGCACGGCGCACGATACCGGCGTACGGGCGCTCGACGGACAGAGTGCATCCCGGGACCGATCACACCCAGTCGGACACAGGCCTCAGAACGGTGAATGAGTGCCAAACATGGGTAAATCCCCGACGGACACGGAGAATTCGTGCTTCTCTGCTGCTGAATCTCCAGCCGGAATCCTTCCTTCCACGGTCGGCCGTGCCCTGGATCGGACAGTCTCGAACAACCTCACGCACGAGGAGTGGACTCCGACCGAAGGGGCGCGCACGGAGCTGAAACGCGGAGCCGAGCATGCTCACCACCCTGCAGACCTCCTACACGGACACCCGCGCCGGCGACCTGGCCTGGCAGCTGGGCGGCGAGCCGCTGCCCGCACTTGCCGTCCGTGACCTCAGACTCGACGACGGAACCGGCCGGTCCGGCGCCCTCGGCGGCACCCTCCAACTGCGCCTGCTGGGCGCCTCGCACCAGGTGATCCTGGCCGCCGGCCCGGGCGACTGCCTGGAGACCGTGGCCTGCCTGCCCGGCCGCCGCACCCCGCTGCCCGCCCGGGTCGCCGAGCAGGTGGCCGGCTGGGAGTACGAGTTCGCCGCCCGGATCGAGGAACTGCCGTCCCACGTGTTCGCGGCCCGCGCGCAGGAACTGCTCGCCCTGGTCGAGGGGCACCCGCGGGCGCTGGCCGGGATCTTCCCCGGCGACCCGAGCGCCTTCACCGCGCTGGTCGCCCACTGCGAGGAGCGCCGCGTGCACTGGCGCACCTGGCACGCCTACCCGCAGGAGGGCCGGCTGGTGTGCACCCGCTCCTCCCTCTCGCTGCGCGGCGCCGCCGCCCCGCCCCGCGACGACCGGCCGGGCGGCGACGGGCGGCCGGAACCGCAGGCCGGATGGTGACCGGCCGTCAACCGGGAGCGGCCTGCAGTCCCCCGATTGGGCGCAGCCATTCACCCGGGCTCTCGCCTAGCGTTCATTCATGATCAACCATCCGGTCGGACGGTCCGCGCAGCCGGGTCCGGACGCCCCGCCCCCCGCCCGAACTCCGGCCCACCGCCCCCGCACCGCGGGCCGCGGCGGCGCGGTCCGGGCCGGCGGCGCCATACCGCTGGCCCTGCCCGCGCGTCCGGCCCGGATCCTGGTGCTGCTGGCCGCGTTCGTCTGCGCGGCCTGCGGCCTGGTGTACGAACTCGAACTGGTCGCCCTCGGCGGCTACCTGCTGGGCGACTCCGTGACCCAGACCTCCGTGGTGCTGTCCGTGATGGTCTTCGCGATGGGCATCGGCTCGCTGCTCGCCAAGGGCCTCACCCGCCGCCCCGCCACCTCCTTCGCCCTGGTCGAGTACGCGCTGTCGCTGACCGGAGGCCTCTCCGCGCTCGCCCTGTACTGCGGCTGGGCCTGGCTGCGCCAGCCGCACGCCACGCTGGTCGCGCTGATCGCCGCCACCGTGCTGATCGGGCTGCTGATCGGCGCGGAGATCCCGCTGCTGATGACGCTGATCCAGCGGATCCGGCGGCAGCACGCCGGCCGGGCCGTCGCCGACCTGTTCGCCGCCGACTACGTGGGCGCGCTGATCGGCGGCCTGGCCTTCCCGTTCGTCCTGCTGCCCGCCTTCGGGCAGGCCGCCGGGCGCTGCTGACCGGCGCGGTCAACGCGGTCGCCGGGGCCGTGGTGGTGCTGTGGCTGTTCCGCGCCGAAGCCGCCCCGCGCACCCGCCTGCTGCTGTGGACCGGCTGCGGCCTGGTGCTCACCGTCCTCGCGCTGGCCGCCGCCTGCACCGGCGCGATCGAACGCGCCGCCCGGCACGCCCTGTACGGCGGGCCGATCCGGTTCGCCGCGCAGAGCCGCTACCAGGAGATCGTGCTGGCCGGCGGCCCGGTCGCCGCCGACATCCCCGCGCCGCGCGCCCCGCAGCCGCTGGAACTCTTCCTGGACGGTCGGCTCGCCGTCTGCGGCCCCGACGAGTACCTCGACCACGAGGCGCTGGTGCACCCCGCCCTCGCCGAGGGCCCCAGCGGCCGGGTGCTGCTGCTCGGCGGGGACGGCCTCGCACTGCGCGAGGTGCTGCGCCACCGGGCGGTGCAGAGCGTGCTGGTGGTCGAACGCGACCCCGAGCTCCCCGCCCTGGCCCACCGCGACGCCGCCTACGGCACCCTCGTCGAGCACGCCTGGGACGACCCGCGGGTGCGCCTGGTGACCGCCGAGCCGCTGGGCTGGCTGCGCGGGGACGGCGCCCAGTTCGACGTGATCGTCTCCGACCTGGACGACCAGGCCGCGCACGGCAAGTACCGCTCCCGCGAGTTCTACGGCCTGGCCGCCCGGCGGCTCGCCCCCGGCGGTCGGCTGGCGGTGCGCGGCGGCGCCCCGGACGGCGCGCTGTGGAGCGCCGAGGCCGGCCTCGGCTCGGTCGGGCTGGACGCCGTGCCGTACCAGGGCGGCGCGCCGGCCGTCGAGCACTGCGGGCGGGCCGGGTCCGCCCCGACGTACCTGCTGGCCGCCCGCACCGCCCCGCGCTGGCGCTGGCCCCGGACGCGCCCGCGCCGCGCTCGCTCACCGTCGCCGCGCTGCGCGGCACGGCGTCCCGGCTGTCCGCCCGCCGGCCCTCGCCGACGCCCCGCCGCACTCGCTGATCGGCCCGTGACGGGCCGCCGCCCGGGCCGCCGCGGCGGCGGCGAACCGCCTTCCGCCGTACGCCCGTTCGCGGCACGCCCGGCCCGGCTTGCGGTGCGGGGCTCGGCACGGCGGCAGCCGGTCGGTAGGCTCGCCGGTATGGAGCATGAGGTTGTCGTCCCGGTGCCCGCCGAGGTGGTCCGGGAAGCGCTGGTGGACCGCGAACTGGTGGCCCGCTGCGTGCCGGGGCTGAGCGCGGTCGCGTCCACGTCCGCGCCCTCGGCGGCGGACAGCCGGCTCAGGATCCGGATCGCCGGCTCCACCATCACCTTCGCCGGCCGGCTGTCCGTGGACGGCTGGCAGGACGGCACGCTGGAACTGCGGCTGACCGGCGAGGAGATCCGCGGTGCCGCCCCGGTGACCGCCGCGCTGCGGGTCACCCTGGAGGAGCGCCGGGGCGAGACCGCCCTGCGCTTCGCGACCGAGCTGACCGCCTCCGGCCGGCTCGCGGGCTTCGACGACCCGGTGCTGGAGACGACCGGCCGCCGGCTGATCGACCGCGCGGTGGCGGCCCTGGTGGCCGAGCTGTCCGGTCCCGCCGAGGACGCCGAGGACGACCCGGCGGACGGCGCGACCGTGGTGTTCCTGGACGAGCGCGCCCAGGGCGCCGACCTGGACGACGACCTGTCCGACCTGATCGCGTTCAGCGAGGACGACCTGCCCGAGCCGGTGCCGGTGCCCCGCCCCGAGGCGGCGTACGAGCAGGAGAGCGCGCCGGTGCGGCGCAGCATCGTCGGCCGCTCCGCCGAGGAGGTCGACCACGCCCCGCCGCACGGCCGGTACGCGCCCGCCCCGCCCGCGCACAGCGCCCGGGCCCGGGCCGCCACCCGCTGGGGCGGCGCCGAGCCGGCCCTGCTGCCGGGCGGCGGCGGCGAGCGGAACGCCCTGCCGTGGGTGATCGGCGGCAGCGTGGCGCTGCTCGGCGGCGCGGTGGTGCTGGTCCGGGCGCTGCGGCGGCGCTGAGCCGCCCGGGCGGCCCGTAAAATCGCTGACCATGAGCAACGACCGGGACGCCCTGCTGGCGCAGATCAAGGACAAGGCCGTCGTGCACGGCAAGGTCACCCTCTCCTCGGGCCTGGAGGCCGACTACTACGTCGACCTGCGCCGGATCACCCTGGACGCGGAGGCGGCCCCGCTGGTCGGCAAGGTGATGCTGGACGCGGCGGCGGACCTGGAGTTCGACGCGGTGGGCGGCCTGACCCTGGGCGCCGACCCGGTGGCGGCGGCGATGCTGCACGCGGCGGCGGCCCGCGGCCGCAAGCTGGACGCCTTCGTGGTCCGCAAGGCGGGCAAGGCGCACGGCCTGCAGCGCCGGATCGAGGGCCCGGACGTGAAGGGCCGCCGGGTGCTGGCGGTGGAGGACACCTCGACCACCGGCGGTTCGGTGCTGACCGCGGTGGAGGCGCTGCGCGAGGCTGGTGCCGAGGTGGTCGGCGTCGCGGTGATCGTGGAGCGCGGCGCCGCCCCGGCGATCGCGGAGACCGGCCTGCCGTACATCACCGCGTACACCCTGGACGACCTGGGCCTGTGAGCCCCGGGACCGGTCCGGGAACGGCGCCGGTTCCACGTGGAACAGCGAGAGGCCCCGGCCGCCCGAAGGCGGCCGGAGCCTCTCGCGTCCCGCGGGCTCAGCTCTTGCGGTGGCGACCGCCGGCGACCGGGTCGGCGGCCGGGGCCTCGACGGCGCCGAGGGCGGCGGCGGCCTTCTTCTTCTTCCGCTCGCGCACCACCTCGACGATGATCGGCGAGATCGAGACCAGGATGATCAGCGCCATCGCGGGCAGCAGGAACTTGTCGATCACCGGTGCGAGCTGGGCGCCGGTGAAGTAACCGATCAGCAGCATGGACTCGGTCCAGAGCACGCCGCCGACGACGTTCCAGAGCAGGAAGGTCCTGGCGGGCATCTGCAGGGTGCCGGCGACCGGGTTGAGGAAGGTCCGCACGATCGGGATGAAGCGGGCCAGCACCACGGCCTTGGCCGGACCGAACTTCTCGAAGTACTCCTCGGCCTTCTCCACGTACTCGGGCCGGAAGATCTTCGAGTTCGGCTTGTCGAACATCTTCGGGCCGACCTTCCGGCCGAGCAGGTGTCCGAGCTGGGCCCCGGCGATCGCGCAGAGCGGTGCGCCGATCAGCAGCAGGGCGATGTTCATCTGGGCACCGTCTCCGAGCACCGCGGGGGCGGCACTGGAGGCGGCGACACCGGCCAGGATGAGCATGGAGTCACCGGGGAAGAAGAACCCGACCAGCAGGCCGGTCTCGGCGAAGATGATCGCCAGGATCCCGATGGCGCCGACGGAGGCGACGAGCGATTTGGCGTCAAGGACGTTGACGGCGAGCTGGATGTGTTCCACGCGCGCAGGATAGCCCGACTCCCTTCGCAAAGCCTCAACCGGCGGCCCGCGAACCGTTCGCCGGAGGGCCCGCCGGGGCGGCCGTCCCAAGTGGCGGGCCGCTGGGTGTGTCCGGGGGACGAGTCTGGGAAGATGACCGAGGTGTCCGGCCCGCGGTCGAGCAACCACCCTCGTCGCTCGTATCGCATCCGTCGTGAACCACAGGCGTATCGAGCCTTCGGACAGCGTCGTCCGATCGCCCCACACCGACAGGAGCGGATTCGCATGCCCATCGCAACTCCCGAGGCCTACAACGAGATGCTCGACCGGGCCAAGGCGGGCAAGTTCGCCTACCCGGCCATCAACGTCACCTCGTCGCAAACCCTGCACGCCGCGCTGCGCGGTTTCGCCGAGGCCGAGAGCGACGGCATCATCCAGATCTCCACCGGTGGTGCGGAGTTCCTGGGCGGCCAGCACAACAAGGACATGGTGACCGGCGCCGTCGCGCTGGCCGAGTTCGCGCACATCGTCGCGGCCAAGTACGACATCACCGTCGCCCTGCACACCGACCACTGTCCCAAGGACAAGCTGGACGGCTACGTCCGCCCGCTGCTGGCGGTCTCCGCCGAGCGCGTCGCCCGCGGCGAGAACCCGCTGTTCCAGTCGCACATGTGGGACGGCTCCGCCGAGACCCTGGCCGACAACCTGGCCATCGGCCAGGAGCTGCTGGCCCAGGCCGCCGCCGCCCGGATCATCCTCGAGGTCGAGATCACCCCGACCGGCGGCGAGGAGGACGGCGTCTCGCACGAGATCAACGACGAGCTGTACACCACCGTGAACGACGCGGTGCGCACCGCCGAGGCCCTCGGCCTGGGCGAGAAGGGCCGCTACCTGCTGGCCGCCTCCTTCGGCAACGTGCACGGCGTGTACAAGCCGGGCAACGTCGTGCTCCGCCCCGAGCTGCTCCGCGACCTGCAGGACGAGATCGGCAAGCAGTACGGCAAGAAGGACCCGTTCGACTTCGTCTTCCACGGCGGCTCCGGCTCCACCGCGGAGGAGATCGCCACCGCGCTGGAGAACGGCGTCGTGAAGATGAACCTCGACACCGACACCCAGTACGCCTTCACCCGCCCCGTCGTGGACCACATGTTCCGCAACTACGACGGCGTGCTGAAGGTCGACGGCGAGGTCGGCAAGAAGAACACCTACGACCCCCGCACCTGGGGCAAGCTGGCCGAGGCCGGCATGGCCGCCCGCGTGCTGGAGGCCGCGCAGCAGCTGCGCTCGGCCGGCAAGCGCATGAAGTAACGGCGCTCCGCACGGCGCCCCCGTACCCCGCCCGGGTACGGGGGCGCCGTCGTTCTCCCCGGGGACCGGGGACCGCGGCCGTCCGGGTGGCAGACTGGCACACCATGGAGATGCACAAGAACCTGCTCGACGGACCGGAGCCGACCCTCCTGCCCGAGGAGGAGCAGCCGTACCGGATGCTGGCCGAGGAGTCCGCCTCCCCGACCCAGGTGGCGGCCGAGTACCCGGCGTTCTGCCTGGCCTGGGCGATGCTCGCGGACGACTCCTTCGCGGCCGGCCGCACGGTCGAGTCGTACGCCTACGCCCGCACCGGCTACCACCGCGGCCTGGACGCACTGCGCCGCAGCGGCTGGCGCGGCCACGGCCCGGTGCCGTGGGAGCACCGCGGCAACCGCGGCTTCCTGCGCTGCCTGGCCGCGCTGGCCCGGGCCGCCGGCTCGATCGGCGAGACCGAGGAGGAGTCCCGCTGCTGGCAGTTCCTGAAGGACAGCAGCGCCGAGGCGTACGCCGAACTCAAGCAGTGACCACCGGGCCGCCCGCGCCTCCCCCGGCGCGGGCGGCCACCCGAAGGACCACCGACCTCCCTGCGGGGCACGCCCACGGCCCGGCGCGCCGTCCGCACTCGGCCAGTCCCGGCCGCCTGCTCGGACGAGGAGGGCCCCGGCCCCGCCGGGCACAGTACCGGGGCGTCTTCGCGTCCGGACCCGCCGCTCGCGGAACCATTCGGGGCCATACCGCGTATGTTCACGGTGCAGCACATTCGTGCGAACCGGGCCGCCCGGCGTCGCACGGAACGCCATGTCGCCGTCCCGAGGGAACACCACATGCCCCCAGCCCGCAGGTCCACCGGCAGGTCCGCCCGGCGCCGCGCCAGGCTGCGCCGCCGACGGCTGGCCCTGACGCTGGGCGGCACCGCGGCCGTGGCCGTGCTCGCGGTGGCCGGGCTCACCCGCATCGACCTGGGCGGCGCGCAGCCGCAGGACGCCGGCGCCACCACCCAGGCCCGGATCGTCCCCCCGATCTCCGACTCCCCACCCCCGACACCGGGTCTGACACCCCGGTCGCCCCGCCCGCGAGCAGCGCGCCGCCGCAGACCGCCCCGCCGGCCGCCGCGCAGATCGTGCAGCGCGGCAGCGGCACCTTCACCACCGCCGGCGCCTCCGGCGGCGCGGTCGGCACCGGCGGCACCCTGCGCCGCTACCGGGTCGAGGTGGAGAACGGCATCGGCATCGACCCGAAGGACGCCGCCGCCGCGGTCCAGGCCGTGCTGGCCGACAAGCGCAGCTGGACCGCCGACAAGCGCGACAGCTTCCAGCTGGTCTCCTCCGGCGCCTACGACTTCACCGTCAAGATCGCCTCCCCCGACACCACCGACCGGCTCTGCGGCGCGGGCGGGCTGAACACCCAGGGCGAGGTGAACTGCGACGTCGGCAAGCAGGTGGTGGTCAACTCCAAGCGCTGGCTGACCGGTTCGCCGCAGTTCGACGGCACCCTGGACGACTACCGGGCACTGATCGTCAACCACGAGGTCGGCCACCGCATAGGCCACGGCCACGAGGGCTGCCCGGGCCCCGGCAAGCCCGCGCCCGCGATGATGCAGCAGATCTACGGCCTCAAGGGCTGCACCGCCAACGCCTGGCCGTACGACGCCGACGGCAGCTACCTGAGCGGCCCGTCCGTCCCCTGATTCCCGATGGCAGGCGGTCCCGGACTCCCCTCTTCTCCCGGCTAGGCTGAACGACATGGCCCCCGCAGCACCGCAGTCGCCGCTCCACCGGGTCGGCCGCACCGAGTTGGAGCAGGTCTACGGGCCGGACCGCCTCCTCCGGGTGCCCGCCGCCGACCTGCCCGGCACGGTCACCGACCCCGCCGCCCGCGCCTTCCTCACCGGCACCGGCCTGCCCGACGCCCCCAGCGCCTTCATCGGCCCCGCGAAACCGCCGCTGCCGCCGCTGACCTCGCAGTACCCCGACGCCGCCGCGCTCTGGCCCGACCTGCCGGACGGCGGCGCCGCACTGGTCGTGCTCGGCTCCTGGGGCACGGTGTTCGCCCTGGACGGCGCCACCGGCGAGGTGTACGCCCTGCTGCCCCACCAGCCGGCCACCGTCGACGGCCGGCCCGCGCACCGCGACCTGCACTCCCTGATCCGCTGCCAACTCGCCTTCGGCGCAGCCGAACTGAACCTGCTCGGCGACCTGATGGACCCGGACACCGCCGACTGGTGCCGCGAGCACGTCCCCGGCTTCGCCGAACTGTTCCCCGTCGAGGATCCGGACGAGGACGGGTACCCGGCCGACGACGAGCCGGACTCCGATGCACCGGACCCCGACCAGGTGCTCGCCCACCTCTCCGACAAGCTGCGGCGGATCGAGCCCGAGCTGCTGCGCCACCCGGGCTGGGAGTCGATCCTCCAGCACTTCCGCTACGGCTACTGAACCGACCGACGGAGCACCATGACCACCGAACTCACCCAGCGCCTGCACGACCGCTTCGGCCCGGCCGGCCTGTACCGCCCCGACCCGGCCGCCCTCTCCGGCACCGCGGCCCCCGCCCGGACGGCGGCGCTGCTCGCCGCCGCCGGCCTGCCGCTGCAGGTCGGCCCGTACTTCGCCGCCAACCCCGGGCAGCCGCTCCGGCTCGCCGACTGGGCCCGCACGGCCGGGCTGTCCGCCGACGGCCGGCCCGAGGCCGGCTGGCTGCGGCTGGGCAGCGACCGCGGCGCCGAACTGTGCGTGGACGGAGACGGCCGGGTCCGCGCGGTGTACCTCGCCTTCCGCGGGCCGTCCGTCCCGGTCGACGACTCGCTCGACGCGTTCCTCGACAACCTGTGCACGCTGGACGAGAACCTGCGGGCGCTGGCCGCCGCCGAGCAGCCGGACGAGGTGTTCCGGCTGTTCTCGGCGGCGGAGAGCCGGATGCGCGGCACCGACCTGCGCGCCTTCGAGAGCGACGAGCAGTGGTGGCCCCGGGTGCTGGAGGACGTCCGGCACACCCGGGGCGTGCCGGGCTACGCGGCGTTCAAGATCCGCGGCCGGGACGGCGAGCCGCAGATCCTCACCGCCGACGGCTCGCTCGCCCTGCACCCCGAGGAGGCGCTCCGGGAGCGCCTGTCGGCGGCGGGCCTCGACCCGGACGAGGTGGTCGAGGTCTACACCGAACTGCAGGCCTGCACCATGCCCGGTCACTACTGCGCGCTGTGGATGGCCCGGGCGTTCCCGAACGCCGAGTTCACCCACAGCCACGACTACGGCGACACGGCGGCCGAACGCGACGCGGGCATCCGGGAGTTGGCCGCCGCGCTGGCCGCCGGCGAGTGACCCTCAGCCCAGCACCGGCAGGTAACCGGACAGGTCGCTGCGCTCGCCGCTCGCGGTGAGCGCGGCGTCCACCGCGTCGGCCCAGGCGAGCCGGCCGGTGGCCAGCCGGATCCAGGTCAGCGGGTCGGTCTCGACCACGTTCGGCGGGGTGCCCCGGGTGTGCCGCGGACCCTCCACGGCCTGCACCACCGCGTACGGCGGGATCCGCAACTCGACGGCGCCGCCCGGCACTTGGGCGGCGAAGGCGTCGGCCAGCAGCCGTGCGGCGGAGGCCAGCGCGAACGTGTCGTGCGGGAAGTCGGCGAGGCCCAGCGCGTCGGCCAGGTCGTCGGCGTGCACGACGGTCTCCACCAGCCGGGTGACCAGGAAGTCGGCCAGCAGCATCGGCCCGAAGCGCATCGGGAGCACGGCGCCCGGCCGCTGCCCGGCCTCGCTGTCCAGGGCGCGCCACAACTCGCCGATCTGGCGGTCGAGTTCGCCGGACACCTGGGCGGCGTCCCCGGCGAACTGCTCGGCCACCAGCTCCACCGCGGTGGAGTTGATCGCGGCGGCCGCGGTGCGGGTCTTCGAGGCCCAGTACAGCGGCGTGATCGGGGCCTGCGGCGGCAGCGGGTCGTGCAGGTGCAGCGGCACCCAGCTGGCCACCATGCCGAGGTGGGCGACGAGTTCGCGCACCCGCCAGCCCCCCAGCCGGGTCGGCAGGGCGAGCTGCTCGTCGTCCAGCGAGCGGACGGCGGCGGAGATCGCGTCGAGCTGCCCGGTGAGCGCGGTACGCACCTTCACCGGGTCGTAGGTTCGGGTCTTCGCGGTGGGCATGCCCGCAGCGTACAAAAGCCGGCGGGCGGCCGGTCCGGAAACTCCGAACCGACCGCCCGCCGGGTGAGGCCGCGTCAGGCGAGCAGCGCCTCGATGACGCCGGTGTGGGCGTCGCGCAGCTCGGCCAGGGTGACGGTGAACTGGCCCTGGACCTCCAGCGCGTCGCCGTCGACGACGCCGATGCGGGTGGCGGGCAGGCCGCGGGCGCCGCACATGTCGTTGAACCGGAGCTCCTCGCTGCGCGGGACGGCCACCACGGCGCGACCGGCGGACTCGGAGAACAGGAACACGAACGGGTCGAGGCCCTCGGGGACGACCACGCGGGCGCCGTTGCCGCCCTTGAGGCAGCTCTCCACCAGGGCCTGCGCGAGGCCGCCGTCGGAGAGGTCGTGGGCGGCGTCGATCATGCCGTCGCGGGAGGCGGCGATCAGGATGTCGCCCAGCAGCTTCTCGCGCTGCAGGTCCACCTTGGGCGGCAGGCCGCCGAGGTGGTCGTGCACGACCTGCGACCAGGCGGAGCCGCCCAGCTCGTCGGCGGTGTCGCCGAGCAGGTAGAGCAGCTGGCCCTCTTCGGCGAACGCGACCGGGGTGCGCCGGGTGACGTCGTCGATGACGCCGAGCACCGCGACCACGGGGGTCGGGTGGATGGCGACCTCGCCGGTCTGGTTGTACAGCGAGACGTTGCCGCCGGTGACCGGGGTGCCGAGCACCTGGCAGGCGTCGGCCAGGCCGCGGGTGGCCTCGGCGAACTGCCACATCACGTCCGGGTCCTCGGGGGAGCCGAAGTTGAGGCAGTCGGAGACCGCGAGCGGCTTGGCGCCGCCGGCCGCGACGTTCCGGTAGGCCTCGGCCAGGGCCAGCTGGGCGCCGGTGTACGGGTCCAGCTTGGCGTAGCGGCCGTTGCCGTCGGTGGCGACCGAGACGCCGAGGTTGGTCTCCTCGTCGATCCGGATCATGCCGGAGTCCTCGGGGCTGGCGAGCACCGTGTTGCCCAGCACGTAGCGGTCGTACTGGTCGGTGATCCACGCCTTGGAGGCCTGGTTCGGCGAGCCGGCGACCTTCAGCAGCGCGTCCTTCAGCTCGGCGCCGGTGGCCGGGCGGGCGAGCCGCTCGGCGGTCGGGGCGTCGGCCTGCAGGGCGTCCTGCCAGGACGGGCGGGCGTACGGGCGCTGGTAGGTCGGGCCCTCGTGGGCGACGGTGCGCGGCGGCACGTCGACCACCAGCTCGCCGTGCCAGAAGATCTCCAGGCGCTCGCCGTCGGTCACCTCACCGATGACGGTGGCGATGACGTCCCACTTCTCGCAGATCTCGAGGAAGCGCTCGACCTTGCCGGGCTCGACGATGGCGCACATGCGCTCCTGCGACTCGCTCATGAGGATTTCCTCGGGCGAGAGCGTGTGGTCGCGCAGCGGGACGGTGTCCAGCTCGATCTTCATGCCGCCGGTGCCGGCCGAGGCCAGCTCCGAGGTGGCGCAGGACAGGCCGGCGCCGCCGAGGTCCTGGATGCCCGCGACGAGGTCTTCCTTGAAGATCTCCAGGGTGCACTCGATGAGGAGCTTCTCCTGGAACGGGTCGCCGACCTGGACGGCGGGGCGCTTGGCCGGGCCGGTCGCGTCGAAGGTCTCCGAGGCGAGCACGGAGACGCCGCCGATGCCGTCGCCGCCGGTGCGGGCGCCGTACAGGATGACCTTGTTGCCGGGGCCGGAGGCCTTCGCGAGGTGGATGTCCTCGTGCTTCATCACGCCGACGCACAGCGCGTTGACCAGCGGGTTGCCCTGGTAGCAGGAGTCGAAGACGACCTCGCCGCCGATGTTCGGCAGGCCCAGGCAGTTGCCGTAGCCGCCGATGCCCGCGACGATCCCGGGCAGCACGCGCCGGGTGTCGGGGTGGTCGGCCGCACCGAAGCGCAGCGGGTCCATCACGGCGACCGGGCGGGCGCCCATCGCCAGGATGTCGCGCACGATGCCGCCGATGCCGGTGGCCGCGCCCTGGTAGGGCTCGATGTACGACGGGTGGTTGTGCGACTCGACCTTGAAGGTGACCGCGTAGCCCTGGCCGACGTCGACCACACCGGCGTTCTCGCCGATGCCGACGAGCATCGCGTCGTTCTTCGGGGCCTTCTCGCCGAACTGCTTGAGGTGGATCTTGGAGCTCTTGTACGAGCAGTGCTCCGACCACATCACCGAGTACATGGCGAGCTCGGCGCCGGTCGGGCGGCGGCCGAGGATCTCCCGGATCCGGGCGTACTCGTCCTCCTTGAGGCCGAGTTCGGCCCAGGGCTGGGCGGCGTCCGGGGTCTGCTCGGCGTTCTTGACGGTGTCGAGGCTCATCAGGCGTTCACCAGCTGCTTCAGGACGGAAGTGAAGAAGCCCAGGCCCTCGGTGGTCGGACCGGTGAGCGGCTCCACGGCGTGCTCCGGGTGCGGCATCAGGCCGACGACATTGCCGGCGGCGTTGGTGATGCCGGCGATGTCGCGGTACGAACCGTTCGGGTTCACATCGAGGTAGCGGGCCACGATGCGGCCCTCGCCCTCGAGTTCGTCCAGGACGTGCTCGTCGGCCACGAACCGGCCTTCGCCGTTCTTCAGCGGAACGACGATTTCCTGGCCGGCCGAGTAATCCCGGGTCCAGGCGGTGTCGGCGTTCTCGATGCGGAGCTTCTGGTCGCGGCAGATGAAGTGCAGCGAGTCGTTCCGGGTGAGCGCGCCGGGCAGCAGGTGCGATTCGCACAGCACCTGGAAGCCGTTGCAGATACCGAGGACCGGCATTCCGAGCTTCGCCTGCTCGATGATGGTGTCCATCACCGGCGAGAAGCGGGAGATGGCACCGCAGCGCAGATAGTCGCCGTAAGAGAATCCGCCCGGCAGGACGACGGCGTCGACCTGGTGGAGATCCTTGTCACGGTGCCAGAGGGCGACCGGCTCGGCGCCGGCCAGGCGGACCGCGCGCTGGGCGTCGCGGTCGTCGAGGGAACCGGGGAAAGTGACGACGCCGACTCGGGTGGTCACTTCCCCTCCTCCTCGACGCGGACGGTGAAGTCCTCGATCACGGTGTTGGCGAGGAAGGTCTCGGCGGCCTCGCGGATGCGGGCGAGCGCGGCGTCGTCGACCGGCCCCTCCAGCTCCAGCTCGAAACGCTTGCCCTGGCGGACGTCGGCGATCCCGGCGAATCCGAGACGTGGCAGTGCACGCTGCACCGCCTGTCCCTGCGGGTCGAGGATCTCCGGCTTGAGCATGACGTCGACTACGACGCGTGCCACTGGCACTCCCGGTGGTGATTGCGTGAAGGCGGGGGACCTTCAGCCTACCTGTGCCGGAAGGCCTTCTTGCGGCCCACCTGCGGCAACGCGCGTAGACCCATGCCCCTTACGCAACAAGGGTTCCGGGCCCCCGCGGCCGGGCCCCCGGCATCCGATTTCGTCGGTTTAATCCCGTCTGTAACGAGGCGGTATCGGCATCGGAGGGAACCCCGTGAATATCCGGAAAAAAGGAATCCCGAACTCTTCGATTTCGACTGCTTCCGGGTGCAGAATAGGGCGACCGGCAGCCGAACGCGCCGCATCTCGGCGTGGGCTCTCCCTGCCCGCCGACGGATGCCGTGATCCCGGCCCAGCGGACCGACGGGGCATCCGAGACCCCTGCCGGCCGAATTGCCCGAGAGGATTGACACCCATGGCTCAGCGTGTAGTCGTCACGCTCTCCGACGACCTGGACGGCGGCGCCGCCGCGGAAACCGTCCACTTCGGCGTGGACGGGAAGTCGTACGAGATCGACCTGTCCGCCGACAACGCGGAAAAGCTTCGGGAGGCCCTCGCGCCGTTCGTCGCCGCCGGCCGCCGGCAGAGCCGCAGCGGAAAGTCCTTCCGCCGCACCGCACTCACCCCCGACCCGGCCGCGGTGCGCGCCTGGGCGCAGTCGAACGGCATGGAGCTGCCCGCCCGCGGCCGCATCCCCAAGCACGTCTACGAGGCGTTCTCCGAGAGCAACTGACGCTCCCCGGCGGCCCGTTGCGGGCCGCCCACCCTTCCCCGGCCACGCCGCCGGGGAAGGGTGGGGCGAGCAGGCCGATTGATGTTGTAGAGTATTTCTCGTCGCCGCAACCGGGGGAACAACCCGAGCGGGGCGGCCGGTGCGCAAGCACCGTGCGGACGTGGCTCAGTTGGTAGAGCATCACCTTGCCAAGGTGAGGGTCGCGAGTTCGAATCTCGTCGTCCGCTCGCAGCTAGCGTTAACAGCTGTCACAACTCAATATCATGCGGACGTGGCTCAGTTGGTAGAGCATCACCTTGCCAAGGTGAGGGTCGCGAGTTCGAATCTCGTCGTCCGCTCCAGTTCCGAAGGCCCCCTCGACCGAGGGGGCCTTCGGCGTTTCCGGCCCCGCCCGGCCGCCGATGACATTTGTCACCGCCGACCCGTGGAACTCCACCGGCGCCCGATGACGGCCCGCACTACTGGACGGCCCGGCCCGGCGGAAGGCTGGAGCCATGACCGACACCAGCCGTTCCCACCCCGCCGTCGAGGCCCGCGGCCTGCACCGCCGCTACGGACCGTCCGGCCCGTCCGGCTTCGAGGCCGTGCGCGGCCTGGACCTGACCGTCGCCCGCGGCGAGCTGTTCGCGCTGCTGGGCACCAACGGCGCCGGCAAGACCTCCACCCTGGAGGTGCTGGAGGGCCTGGCCGCGCCCACCGCCGGCGAGGTCCGGGTGCTCGGTCTGGACCCGGCCCGCGACCGGGCCGCGCTCCGGCCGCGGATCGGCATCATGCTCCAGGAGGGCGGCTTCCCCGGCGAACTGACCCTCGCCGAGACCGGCCGCTGCTGGGCCGGCCTGACCAGCGACGCCCGCACCGTCGACGAGGCCCTCGACCTGGTCGGCCTGCTGCCCAAGCGCACCGTCCGGGTCAAGCAGCTCTCCGGCGGCGAGCGCCGCCGCCTCGACCTGGCGATGGCCCTGCTCGGCCGCCCCGAGGTGCTGTTCCTCGACGAGCCGTCCACCGGCCTGGACCCGGAGGCCCGTGCCTCGGTGTGGCGGCTGATCCGCGACCTGCGCGCGGCCGGCACCACCGTGCTGCTCACCACGCACTACCTGGAGGAGGCCGAGGAGCTCGCCGACCGGCTCGCCATCATGCACGGCGGCCGGGTGGTGGCCGGCGGCACCGTCGACGAGGTGCTCGCCGACCACCCCGCCCGGATCAGCTTCGAACTGCCCGAGCGCACCGGCCCGCACGCCGCGCTCGACCTGCCCGCGCTGCCCGGCGCCGACCCGCGGATCGACGGCCGCCGGATCACCCTGCGCACCTCCGACCTGCAGGGCACCCTCACCGAACTGCTCGGCTGGGCCGCCCGCCACCGGGTCGCGCTGGGCCGGCTGGACGCCCGCAGCGCCTCCCTCGAAGAGGCCTTCCTCGCCATCGCCGCGTCCGACGCGGCCACCCTGCCGCAGATCGGACGTGCCGCATGACCGCCGCGACCACCCCCGCCGGGCGCCTGCTCGCCCTCGGCCGCGCCGAGGCCACCCTGCTGCGCCGCAACCGCACCGCGATGTTCATGGCGCTGGCCCTGCCGCTGGTGCTGGTCGGCGCCCTCAGCTCGATCCTCGACCAGGCCGCCGAACGCACCCCGGGCCTGGACGTGGACGCCAACCTGATCGCCGGCTCGATGGGCGTGGTGCTGCTGATCGTCGTCTACTGCAACCTGACCACCGCCTACACCGCCCGGCGCAGCGAACTGGTGCTGAAGCGGCTGCGCACCGGCGAGGCCACCGACACCGAGATCCTGATCGGCACCGCCGCCCCGTCGATCGCGCTGGCCCTCGTCCAGTGCCTGCTGCTGGGCGTCGGCGGCGCGCTGCTGCTCGACCTGCCGGTGCCGGTCAACCCGCTGCTGATGCTGCTGGGCGTGGTCCTGACGACGGCTCTGCTGGCCGCGCTGGCCGCCGTGTCCAGCGCCGTCACCAAGACCGTGGAGAGCGCCGGCATCACCACCCTGCCGCTGCTGCTCGTCGCCCAGCTCGGCTCCGGCCTGATGGTCCCGCTGGAGTCGCTGCCGGACTCGGTGGCGGACGTCTGCCGGCTGCTGCCGACCACCCCGGCGCTGCAGCTGCTGCGGATCGGCTGGTTCGGCACCGACGGCTCCGCCCCGTCCGAGGGCTTCGCCGGGACGTGGGGCCAGGGCGCGGTGCCGCTGCTGCTGGCCGCGGTGTGGACGGCCGTCGCGGTCTGGGCCGCCCGCCGTTGGTTCCGCTGGGAGCCGCGCCGATAGATTCGGCGACGTCGTCGAGAAGCTCGGGAAAGAGGGAACCACGCCGTGCGGGTGAGCAGGCCACGACCGATCCGCCGCTGGCAGGCGATGTCCAAACCGCAGCGCATCGAGCTGTACGTGCGGTGGTCGCTGTACATCGTGGCGGTGGCCCAGCCGCTGCTGGCGCTCGGCTCGGTGGCCGCCGCCGCCCAGCAGGACGAACTGCCGGCCGGCTTCCGGCTGGTGGTGCTCGGCATGCTGGTGGCGGGCGCGCTGAACATCGTGCTGTTCCGCACCGGCCTGGCCGCGTACCTCGGCCGCCGCCCGCACCCGTACGGCTGGGCGGCGCTGTCGGCGGCGCTGTCGGTGGGCCTGACGCTGGCCGCGGTGCTGATGGGCCCCCCGAACGCGCCGGACGCCCCGGCCGCCGCGGCCGCCCCCGGCGTCATGGCCACCATGTCGGCGACCTGCTGGATCACCGCCGCGGCGATCGCCCTGCCGACCCGGTACGCGCTGTCCGGCGGGGTCGCGCTGGTGGCCGCGCTGACGGTGCTGCCGACCCTGGCGGGCTCCCCGGCGGCGGCGGTGGTCGGCATCGCCGTCGGCAGCGTGGTCGGCTCGGCGATGGCCGCGGCCGCCGCCCGCTGCTCGGCCTGGATGGCGAAGGTCGTCTGGGAACTGGACCGGGCCCGGGAGGCGCAGGCCCGGCTCGCGGTCGCCGAGGAGCGGCTGCGGTTCTCCCGCGACCTGCACGACGTGCTCGGCCGCAACCTCGCCACCATCGCGCTGAAGAGCGAGCTGGCGGTGCAGCTGGCGCGCCGTCAGCGCCCGGAGGCGGTCGACCAGATGACCGAGGTCCAGCGGATCGCGCAGGACTCGCAGCGCGAGGTCCGCGAGGTGGTGCGCGGCTACCGCACCGTCGAGCTGCACACCGAACTGATCGGCGCGGCCTCGGTGCTGCGCGCCGCGAACGTCGACTGCCGGACCGAGCTGTCCGGCGCCGACGCGCTGCCCGCCGAGGCGCAGTCGGTGCTCGGCTGGGTGGTGCGGGAGGCCGCGACCAACGTGCTGCGGCACTCCGAGGCCGCCAACTGCACGTTCCGGCTGCGGGTGTCCGGCGGCGCCGCGGTGCTGGAGGTGGAGAACGACGGGGTGCCCGCCGTCCCGCCGGCCCGCACCGAGGGCGCGGGCAGCGGCCTGCGCGGCCTGCGCGAGCGACTCGCCGCCCACGGCGGCACCCTGACGGCGGCCGGTCCCGGCCCCGGGCGGTTCCGGGTGACCGCCGAACTACCGATGGCAGCAAGGGAGTCAGTGGCGTGACGGACCGGGTGCGGGTACTGCTCGCCGACGACGAGCATCTGATCCGGGGGGCGCTGGCCGCGCTGCTCGCCCTGGAGGACGACCTGACGGTGGTCGCCGAGGCGGCGTCCGGCCCGGAGGCGCTGGCGATGGCCGCCGCGCACCGCCCGGACGTGGCGGTGCTGGACCTGCAGATGCCGGGCCTGGACGGCCTGGAGGTGGCCGCCGAACTGCGGCACCGGCTGCCGGACTGCCGGGTGATGATCGTGACCGGCCACGGCCGGCCCGGCTACCTGAAGCGGGCCCTGGAGGTCGGGGTGCGCGGCTTCCTGCCGAAGACGGTGTCGGCCTCCGACCTGGCCGGGATCATCCGCACCGTCCGGGCCGGCGGCCGCTACGTGGACCCGGAGCTCGCCGCAGAGGCGATCAGCGCCGGCGACTCCCCGCTGACCCCGCGCGAGACGGACGTGCTGGAACTCGCCGCGGACGGCTCCTCGATCGCGGAGATAGCCGACCGGGCCTCGCTGTCCCAGGGCACCGTGCGCAACTACCTGTCCTCGGCGGCGGGCAAGCTCGGCGCGGAGAACCGCCACGCGGCGGTGCGGATCGCCCGCGAGCACGGCTGGCTGTGACGGCCCGTCACAGCCGGCCGCGGCGCGGCGTCACTTCCAGGCGAGACCGGTGAGCTTCTCGTACGCGTCGATGTAGCGCTGCCGGGTGTGCTCGACGATCTCGGCGGGCAGCGGCGGCGGCGGGTTCTCGCTCTTGCGGTCCCAGCCGGAGGCGGGCGAGGTCAGCCAGTCGCGGATGATCTGCTTGTCGAAGGACGGCTGGTCGCGGCCGGGCTGCCACTCGTCGGCCGGCCAGTAGCGGGACGAGTCGGGGGTCAGCACCTCGTCGCCGATGACCAGTTCGCCGTCCAGCAGGCCGAACTCGAACTTGGTGTCGGCGAGGATCAGGCCGCGCTCGCGGGCGATCTCGCGGGCCCGGGTGTACACGGCGAGGGTGGTCTGGCGCAGCGTCGCGGCGAGCTCGGCGCCGATCCGGCGGGCGGTCTCCTCGTAGGGGACGTTCTCGTCGTGCTCGCCGACCTCGGCCTTCAGCGCCGGGGTGTAGATCGGCGCGGGCAGCTCGGAGCCGTTGTCCAGGCCCTCCGGCAGCGCGATGCCGCACACCGTGCGGGCCGCCCGGTACTCCTCCAGGCCGGAGCCGGCCAGGTAGCCGCGGGCCACGCACTCCACCGGCGCCATCTCCAGGCTGCGGCAGATCAGGGTGCGGCCGGCCCAGTCGGCGGGGGCGCCCTCGGGCAGCTCGGTGGAGATCACGTGGTTGGGCACCAGGTCCGCGATCCGCTCGAACCACCACAGCGACAGCTGGGTGAGGATCCGGCCCTTGTCGGGGATCTCGTTGGGCAGCACCCAGTCGTAGGCGGAGGTCCGGTCGCTGGCCACCATCACCAGGTTGCCGTTGCCGTCCCGGTACAGGTCGCGCACCTTGCCGGTGTGCAGGTGGACCAGGCCGGGCACCTGGACCGGCTCGGGCTTGGTGACGAATCCGCTCACGGTCGTAACGTCCTCACAGCTGGGGGGCTCTGCTGCGGGGAGTCTTTCACGAGCCGCCGGTCAGGGGCCGGTGCGCCCCTCCTTGCACAGCTGGTCGAGCAGGTTGGCGGTGGCCCGCTGGATCCGCTCGTCGGTGTGCCCGGGCCGGTCCAGCGCGGGCGACCAGGCGAACGTCCCGGCCGCGAACACGTACGCGCCGCTGGGCGCCCGGTACAGCGAGGTCTCCTGGTGGGTGAGCCGGCCCAGGGCGTCCCGGTACGGCGAGTGCGCCAGCAGGGTGCGCTCGGTGTGGACCGGCAGCGCAACCTTCGGGTAGTAGCGGTCGGCCTCGCCGGCCACCAGGCCGGGCAGTTCCTCGCCCTCGGCGAGGCCCGTCCCCTGCCACAGCCAGTGCGCGGTGTTCCGGGCCACCAGCGGCACCGGCGCGGGCACGCTGCCCGCGTACTGGATGCCCAGCAGGTGCTGCTCCGGCTCCCCCGCGTCCCGCCACAGCGCGCTGGCCGCGCCCGGCACCCCGGCGGCCGGGTGGTCGGCGGCGACCTTCTGCCGCTTGCGGCAGTTCAGCATCCGGGACGGCTCGCCGTTCGCCCCGGCGGTCAGCTCGACCCGCCAGTACAGCGAGTTCGCGGACAGGAACACCAGCGAGGTGCCGCCGTCCCGGGCCCGCTCCACGGCCCGCCGCATCGGCTCCGACCAGTACTCGTCGTGCCCGGGGAACACCAGCGCCTTGTACTTCGCCGAGTCGACCAGCCCGGCGTGCAGGTCGGTCGCGGTGGCGTAGCCCAGGTCGTAGCCGTACCGCTCGGCCCACCGGATGAAGTCGTACGCGTGCCCGACGTGCAGCGGCAGCCCGGCCCCGGCGTGCGGCCGGTCGAAGGAGACGGTGACCGCCGCCTCCTCCTCGCCGACCAGCCGCCCCGCCGCGTCCCACGCGTGGTACAGGCTGGCCCCGACGTGCCCGTCCTCCGGGAACAGGTTGTACGCCTGCCAGGTCACGTCCGGCAGCACCAGCAGCAGGTCCGCCGGGTCGAAGCCCCGGACGGTGAACGGGATGTGGCTGCGGTGGCCGCCGTCGGCGGTGGTCAGCACCGCCACGTACGCGCCGGGCCGCCAGTCGTTCGGGATCTGCAGCCGCCAGGACTGCCACCAGTGGTGGCAGGAGACGGTCCGGTCGGCGACCATCGGGGCGGCCTGGGCGAGCCCGGCGATCAGCGGACTGGAGGAGACCTGGCGGGCGCCGTCGCCGCCGTCGTGGCCGATCCGGTACACGTCGACCTGGAACTCCTGCGGCGGGTGGACGGTCACCCGGAAGTCCACCGACCCGCCGGGCCGCACGACGCCGCCCGAGGCGAACCCCTTGATCTGCCGGCGCACGTCGTCGGCGTTGCTCGGCCCGCTCACCTCGGGCCGCGGCGGCCGTGCCGCCCCTTCCAGCGGCTGCTGCCCGGGCGCGTCCACGCTGACGTACCAGGGCACCGCGCCCTCGCCGTCCGCCAGGTAGTGGTCCGGGCTGCGCAGCCACGGCAGCGGGCCCTGGCCGAACGGGTCCGCTGCCCCGTGCGCCAGCGTGCCGGACTCCCACCGGCGGTTGGATTCCGTCCCCACACGCCCTCCCCACCCGAGCCCATCCGCCGAGCCTGGCATTTGCCATGCGGATGTGCGTGCAAGCCAGCACACCACAGTCTGCTGGCGCAGTGTGACCCCACCGTAGCAATTGGTACCGGAGAAACCGGGTTTCCCGGGATCTTTCGGAAATTCAGCCGGAAAGCCGCACCGGGCGTTCCAGCCGCGCGCCCGCCCGTTCCAGCCAGGCCCGCAGCGGGCCGTCCTGCCCGGCCTCGGCGGCCGCCGCCACCGCCGGGGCCAGCTCCGCGCGGGGCGCCGCGCGGGACAGCAGGACCGGGCCGTCCAGCCAGTCCAGGCCGGGGCTCGCGGTGCCCGCGTCCACCGCGGCGCAGCAGACGGTGGCCGTGAGGTGCTCGACCAGCAGGTCGCGTCCGCCGCGCACTGGGGGCAGAGGGGGCGCGACCTCGGCGGCGCGCGCCACCCTCCCCGCCAGGGCGGCCGCCAGGGCCTCCGCCTCCCCCGCCGCCAGCCTGGCCAGCAGCTTGTCCAGCGCCGGGCCGGTGTGCGGGCGGTCGTCGCCGAGGGCGGCCTGCAGGGCGGCGGCGCTCTCCCGCCAGCCCCGGTCGACCACCTGCTCCGGGTAGTCCTCCCAGTCCAGCTGCTGCCAGCCGCCGGCCGGCTCCTCGTGCAGCAGCTCGGCGGCCAGCAGCGACACCCGGGTGTCGATCAGGCCGGGCTCCTCCAGCAGGTCGCAGGCGGGACGGTCGCCCAGCCGGTTCTCGTAGCCGTCGGCCAGCCGGTCGCGGCGGGAGAGCTCGGTGAGCGCGGCGACCACGCCCGCGTTCAGGTGCGAGGGGTGCCGGCCGAGCCGCCAGGCGGGCAGCGCGACCCGGGTGAGCAGCCGGTCCCAGCCGGCGTAGGCCAGGCCGACCTGCTGCTGGGCGGCGATCCGCAGCCCGTAGTCGACGGCCTTGGCCTGCTCGGAGGCCCACGCGGCGACGGCGTGCTCCAGCTCCGCCGAGTGCTCCCGGCAGCCGCCGAGCAGCCGCCGGTTGACCCGGTCGACCAGCGCGGCGGGGCCGCGGTGCCGGTCGCCGAGCGCCGCGTCCAGGGTGCGGATCCAGCGGCGGGCGGCGGCGATCTCCGGATCGGCCGCGGCCGCGGTGCCGGCCACCACGGGGGCCAGCAGGGCGCGCAGTTCACCGGCGCGCATCCACCACAGGAACGGGGAGCCGATCACCAGCACCGGCGCGCCGGGCTCGGCGCGCCCGCGGCGGTGCGGCTCCTCCAGCCAGCTGTCGCAGTCCGGCGTGAGCGCGATCGCGGCGGGCGCCGGGACCTCCAGCCGGTCGGCGAGCTCCTCGATCAGGCGGTACAGCTCCGGCGCGTCCGCCCTGGTCAGCGGCACGGCGGGGGTGACGGGCGGGACGGCCCGGCGGTGCGAGCGGGCCACCAGCGCGGCCAGCAGCAGCGTCAGCGCGGCGACCGCGCCGACCGCCCAGCGGATGCCGTCCCAGAGCGGGGCGTCCGGTGACCCGGCGGCGCCTATCCGTCCGGTGAACCGCCCGACCAGCAGCACCGCCGCACAGGCGGCGGGCAGCGCGGCGGCGGCCACGGCCCGCCCGCGAAGACGCAGGACGGCCCGGGCTCGTGCGCGTGCGGTGTCCACTGCAGCCATCGCCGCGGCACCCCCTTCGCAGCCGACTCGACTCGATCAATTCCGGTACGGGAAGCGGCGGGTGCCGAACCCGGTGGTGCGACTCGCGTGGCGCTTTCCTGCCAGTCTCGACGCCCCGGTACGGGCGGGTGTTCCGGAACCCCGGGGATTCCACCCGTCCTGGTGACACCGCGGCGGGCGCGCCTCCGCAGCCAGCATCCCCCGGGCGCGTCGGTGGCGACGAGCCGCGCCCGCGCCGGCGCCCCCGCCCCTGCACGATGCAGCGCACCCTACGGCGCGGGCTCGCGCCCCGTCAGCAGGATGACCAACAGATCACCCGAAGGACTGGTTTTCCGACCTACCGCCCCCGCAGCCGCGACCTCGGGAAACGCCACGGGGCGCTGCGTCCGGACGGGTCGGTCCGGTCGCAGCGCCCCGTGGGGACGCGGTCCGCTACTGCGCGGCCTTCGCGGCGATGTCGGTGCGGTGCTGGGCGCCCTTGAAGGAGATCTTCGCGACGCCCGCGTACGCCTTGCTCCGGGCCTCGGCGAGGTCCGCGCCGGTGGCGGTGACGGACAGCACCCGGCCGCCCGCGGTCAGCACCTCGCCGTCCGCGCCCTCCTTGGTGCCGGCGTGCAGCACGAACGCGGTGCCGTCGGCCTCCGCCGCGTCCAGGCCGTCGATCGGGTCGCCGGTGCGCGGGTTCGCCGGGTAGCCCTCGGAGGCCATCACCACGGTGACCGCGGCCTGCTCGGACCAGCGCAGCGGCTCCAGCTCGGCCAGCGTGCCGTTGGCGGCGGCCAGCAGGACGCCGGCCAGCGGGGTCAGCAGGCGGGCCAGCACGACCTGGGTCTCCGGGTCGCCGAACCGGGCGTTGAACTCGATCACCCGGGTGCCGCGCGAGGTCAGCGCCAGGCCCGCGTACAGCAGGCCGGAGAACGGGGTGCCGCGGCGGCGCAGCTCGTCGACGGTCGGCTGCAGGACGGTGGCCAGCACCTCGTCGACCAGGCCCTCGGGGGCCCACGGCAGCGGGGTGTAGGCGCCCATGCCGCCGGTGTTGGGGCCCTGGTCGCCGTCCAGCGCACGCTTGAAGTCCTGCGCGGGGACCAGCGGCAGCACCGTGGTGCCGTCGGTGATCGCGAACAGCGACACCTCCGGGCCGTCCAGGTACTCCTCGATCACCACCCGCTCGCACGCCTTGGCGTGCTCCAGCGCGACGGCGCGGTCCTCGGTGACCACCACGCCCTTGCCGGCCGCCAGGCCGTCGTCCTTCACCACGTAAGGGGCGCCGAACGCGTCGAGCGCCTCGGCGGCCTCCTGCTCGCCGGTGCACACGTAGGACCGCGCGGTCGGGACGCCGGCCGCGGCCATCACGTCCTTCGCGAAGGCCTTGGAGCCCTCCAGCTGCGCGGCCTCCACCCCGGGGCCGAACACCGGGAAGCCGGCCGCCCGCAGCGGCTCGGCGACGCCGGCCACCAGCGGGGCCTCCGGGCCGACCACGACCAGGTCGGCGGCCAGTTCCCGGGCCAGCGCGGTGACCGCCGCGCCGTCCAACTGGTCGACCGGGTGCAGGGCGGCCACCCGCGCGATCCCGGCGTTGCCCGGGGCGCAGTGCAGCTCGGTGACAGCGGGATCTTGGGACAGGGAGCGGCACAGGGCGTGTTCGCGGGCGCCGCCGCCGATGACGAGGACCTTCACGACCGGCAGCCTAGTCGGTGGCCGCTCCCGGACCGTCGGCGGCTCCGTGCGAAGCTCCAGGCGCCGGGCCGATCCGGGGCCCCCGTTCATGGGAATGCACAGGGCCTTTCCCGGCCGTCCGCGCGGTCATGCCGACCGCCCCTGTGCACTTCGCTCGGACGGGTGAAATCCGGCCGGGCGGGGCAACCCTTCCCACCTCGGCTTCCGGAGGTGAAATCACATAACGATCACTGCGGAAGCGCCCCCACGGTCAGCCATTTGGCGGTAAGAAGTGCTGTTGGACAAGGACCCGGCCGCTCGCCGGGCACGGCAGCATGGGCGGCTCCGCCCCGCCCGCACCGACCGAAGTCCGTACCGTCAGTCCCGGTACCCCGCCGGGCCTCCGCAGTCACCCCGCCACAGGGAGCGCCACAGGTGAGCCAGCCGGAAATGCAGCCCGAGGAGAGTCCTTGGGGCAAAGAGGTCGCCGATGACGACCAGCCCGTCCCCGGCTCCGGCGGGCGGATCCACACCCGCCGCCGCACCGACCTGAGCGCCCGTCAATTCCCGCTCGGCGACTGGGGAGAGCCCGCCGAACGCCTCGAAGAGCTCTACCGCTGGTCGGAGGAGCGCGCCGTCGAGGCCATCGAGTGGTACCGCCGCGACCGGGTCTGGAAGCGCCGCTGGGCCCGCCTGCTCCGGTTCACCGCCGGCGTGTTCGCCGTCGGCGGCGCCACCGCCCCGATCGTCTCCCTCACCGACCTGCTCCCGCACGCCCTGGAATGGGGTTACGCCGGACTCGCCCTGGCCGCCGCCTCGCTCGTCGCCGACCGCGCCTTCGGGCTCACCTCCGGCTGGATGCGCGACGTCTCCACCTCGCAGGCGCTCCAACGCCGCCTGGAGGCCTTCCAGTTCGACTGGGCCTCGGAGTGCGTCCGGGAGGTCCTGGGCCCCACCGAGGGCACCGCCGGCGAGGCCGCCGAACGCTGCCTCGGCGTGCTGCGGCGCTTCTGCGAGGACGTCTCCGACCTGGTCCGCGCCGAGACCTCCGAGTGGATGCTCGAGTTCCGCGCCGGGATGAGCCAACTCCCCACCCAGGCACCGGGGATCTGGGGCGGCCGCAGCGAGGGCGGCACCGGGGCGCAGGTCCGCATCCTCCCCCCGCCGGGGACGCGGCCGACCATGCCGCGCCAGCGTCCCCCGGAGGGCCCGCTGCGCTGAGGGCCCGCGCGAACAGGGGCGCGTGGAGGGCGCCTCCCGGCCCGCTCCCCGCGCCCCCGGCGGCAGCTCCCGCTACGCGAAGACGATCATCGAGCTCTGGGTGACGCTGCGGGTGGCCGCCGAGTAGAGGCCGGCCCAGGCGTGGCGCTCCCTCGCGTAGGGGTGCTGGAAGTCGTCGATCGGGGGACCGAAGGGCTGTTCCAGCGGGGTGGGGCCGAGCGGGCGGGTGGGGGCGGGCGGGTTGAGCGGGTCGATGCCCAACAGCGGTGCCACCGCCTGGAGTTCGCGGAGCAGGCCCTGCGAGGAGCCCAACGGCCCGCCCGCGGCGAGCAGTTCGTCGGCGACCAGCGGCACCGCGAAGTCCACCGGCACGTAGGCCCCGGCGTGGTCGAAGTGCCAGACCAGGTGCGACTGTTCGGCGGTGGCCTCGAACATCTCCAGGAGCTGTTCGTAGTCGCTGCCGAGCGCGTCCACCGGCGTCACCTCGAAGCCGGTGAGGCCCAACAGGTAGGCGCGGCGCAGGAAGTGGAGCGAGTCGTAGTCGAACGCGGCTATCGTCTCGACGTCGCCGGAGAAGCCGGGGACGTAGGGGTTGACCGGGACGGGCGGCAGCCCGTACTGGGCGAGCACCCCGTTGTAGCGGTCGAGGTCGTCCCGGAACGGGTTCTCGGGGCTGTGGGCGAGCACGTCCACGAGCGGGACGAGCCAGAGGTCGCAGGCCATGGGCCGGCTCATCCTCTCGGGTGGGCGGGGCAACGGGCCCCAACCCTACCGGCCCGTGGCGGGCTCCCCGCGCCCCGGCCGGAACGACCGGGTGAAGCGGCCGGGCGGCACGAACCTGGGCAGCGGCACCCGTCCCAACCCGACGGCGGCGGGCTGCTGTTGGGCCGCGCCCCGGTCGGCGGGCGCGGGGGGACCGGCCGACGGTGCGTCAGGTTCGGGCTGGTCCTCGCGCAGCAGTCGCAGGATGGAGAGCCCGTCGAGGGAACGGCCGAGCAGGCCGGCGAGGAGCTCGACGGTGAACAGGTTGTAGTGGTTGACGACCCGTCGGGCGCCGTCGTGGTCGCGGGCCTCGATCCGGTCGACGAGTTCGCCGTGCCGGTCCCAGCAGGTGCCGCCGAGTTCGCCGGCGGCCCGCAGGTGCGGGGCGGCGAACATCCAGGACTGGACGCGCAGCCAGCCGAGGTAGTCGGCGATCCGCTCGTTGCACAGGATGGCCGCGGCCTCCTGCCAGAACCGCAGGTCGCAGCCGACCAGCACGTCGAGGTGCCCGGCCCGGGCGGCGCGGGTGGCGGCGTCGCCGCGGCGGCGCAGCGAGGCCGTCCGGGACCAGTCGTACGGGTGGACCCGGTTGCCGAGGTGCCGCAGCGCGTTGTCGGTGAGCAGGGCCCGGGCCTCGAAGATCTCCAGGAAGTCGTCCCAGGTGAACTCGGGGACGGTGAAGCCGCGGTGGGGTTCGCTGACCAGCAGGCCCTGGGCGGCGAGGTCGACCAGGGCCTCCCGGGCGGGGGTGGCGGAGACGCCGTAGATCTCGGCGATCTCCTTGACGGTGAAGTTGCGGCCGGCGGGCAGCCGGCCGGCCATCATCTCGTCGCGCAGGGCGTCGGAGATCTGTTCGCGGAGGCTGTTGCGGCGGATCAGGGCGCGCCCGCTCCCGGCTCCCGCAGCGTTCATCGCCGCCCCCCTCTCCGGGCCGTGCCGTTGTCGGCCGGTCCCAGCTCCCGAAACGCGCACAGAGTACCCCGGAATGGTCAATCCGGACCAAGGTACGGCGAGGTCGGCCAAATGTCAGCGCTGGACCGGTGCCGGGATGCCCAGCAGCCGGTCCCGGTGGACCGGGAACTCGGCCCGGCACTTGGCGACCTCGGCCGGGTCGAACTCGACGGTGAGCACCTGCTCGTCCGGCCCGGCCTCGGCGAGCACCCGCCCCCACGGGTCGACGACCAGGCTGCGGCCGGCCTGCTCCACCCCGCCGTGGGTGCCGGCGGTGTTGCAGGCCAGCACGAACGCCTGCTCCTCGACGGCGCGGGCGCGGGCCAGCAGGTTCCAGTGCTCGGCCCGCCGGGCCGGCCAGGCGGCCGGGACAACCAGCAGTTCGGCGCCGGCGTCCAGCAGGGCCCGGAACAGCTCGGGGAAGCGCAGGTCGTAGCAGGTGGCCAGGCCCAGGGTGGCGGAGCCGGCGTCTGCGGTGACGATCTCCTGGCCGGCGCCCATCACGACGGCCTCGCCGGTGTCGAAGCCGAAGCGGTGGATCTTCCGGTAGGTGCGGACGAGTTCGCCGTCGGGCGCGAACAGCAGCGAGGTGTTGTAGATCGGCCCGTCGGGATCGCGTTCGACGATCGAACCGGCGTGCAGCCAGCAGCCGACCGCGCGGGCGGCGGCCGACATCGTCTCGGCGGTCGGCCCGTCGAGCGGTTCGGCGCCGTCCGACCAGGCGTCGTAGGCGAAGCCGCCGACCGGCCACAGCTCGGGCAGCACCACCAGGTCGGCGCCGTTCTGGGCGCGGACCAGCGCCGCGGCCCTGGCCCGCCGCTCGGCGGCCGGCTCGGAGTCCGAGACCGCGAGTTGGATCAATGAAGCGCGCACAGTACCACCGTCCACGACAAGAGTCCTACGATCGTCACCCGAAAGCGCTGCCCTGCTCTCACCCGGCAGCGTAACGTGCCGTATGCGCGTCCGTGCGGAGGTCTTGGCAGCTCGGGCGGCGTGGGACGCAAGCTGACGGAGGGCCGGAGATACCCGTGACGGACAACCAGACCGTGCAGGCGTACACCGATGCGTGGACGCAGTCGATCGAGTCCATATCCGAGCTGCTCGCCCCGTTGCCGACCGACGCGTGGAACCGGGCCACCGAGTGCCCGGGCTGGTCGGTGCGCGACGTGGTGTCGCACATCATCGGCGTCGAGTCGGAGCTGCTGGGCGACCCCCGGCCGATCCACGCCCTGCCGCGCGACCTGCGGCACGTCACCAACGAGTTCACCCGGTACATGGAACTGCCGGTGGACAAGCGCCGCTGCCACACCCCGATCGAGCTGACCAGCGAGCTGGAGTACACGGTCATCCGGCGCTCCCGGGCGCTGCGCAACGCCCGCTACGGCCCGACCGACCTGGTGCGCTGGCCGGCCGGCCCGCTCTCCCGGGAGGTCCCGTACGCCACACTGCTGCTGCTCCGGGCCTTCGACGTCTGGGTGCACGAGCAGGACCTGCGGCGGGCGCTGCAGGAGCCGGGCAACCTGGACTCGCCGGCCGCGGTGGTGACCAGGGACTGGCTGATCAAGTCGCTGCCGCAGCAGGTCGCCAAGGAGGCGGGCGCGCCGATCGGCAGCACCGTGGTGTTCGACGTGTCCGGCGCGCTGCCGTTCGAGCGCACCGTCCGGATCGGCGCGGACGGCACCGGCAGCATGGACGAGTCGGCGGCGGCGGACCCGGACGTGAAGCTGTCGATGGACTGGCAGACCTTCGTCCGGCTGTGCTGCGGCCGGGTCCACCCGGAGACCGCGCTGGTGAACGTGGTCGGCGACCAGGAGCTCGGCCTCCGGGTGCTCGCCCACCTGTCCAGCACCCCCTGACGCCCCGTCAGCCGCCGGCCGCGGCCACCTTCCGCCGCAGCCGGAGGATCATCGCCGTCCCGAGCAGCAGCGGCAGCAACTGGAAGCAGAACGCCAACTGGTAGGCGTGCGCGCCGTAGCTGTCGCTGCCCGGGTCGGCCAGCGCGTCCAGCAGGACGCCGATGCCGAGCAGGGTGATCATCGCGCCGATGAAGCCGCCCATGTTGGCGATGCCGGACGCGGTGCCCATCCGCTCGGCCGGGTTGTGGGCACGGGCGTAGTCGAGGCCGATCAGCGAGGCCGGGCCGTTGCTGCCCATCACCAGCACCAGCACCACCAGCAGCCACAGCGGCGGACGGCCCTGCGGCCAGGCCAGGGTGACGGTCCAGCAGAGCGCGGTGGCGGCCAGCACGGTGAAGGTGACCGGCAGCCGCAGCGCGGCCGAGCGGGAGATCAGCCGGCCGAACAGCAGGCCGAACGCCATGCTGCTGAGCACCAGCAGGCTGAGCAGCCCGCCCGCGCCGGCCCGGGACATGCCCTGGCCCTCGACCAGGTAGGGCAGCCCCCACAGCAGTCCGAACGCGGACGCCGGGAACGCCGTGGTGAAGTGCACCCACATGCCGAGCCGGGTGCCGGGCTCGGACCAGGCGGCGCGGATCTGCCGCCCCACCGGCAGCCGGCCGCCCTGCGGCGGCACCGGCACGGACGCGGGCGCCCCGGGCGGGGCCTCCCGCAGCAGCGCCAGCACGGCGACGAACACCAGCACGCCGGTGGCCGCGATGGCGCCGAAGGTGGTGCTCCACCCGGCCGTGTGCAGGGCCTGCGCGAGGACCACGGTGGTGAACAGGTTGCCGCCGGTGCCGACCAGGCCGGTGAGCTGGGCGACGAACGGGTTGCGGGCGGCCGGGAACCAGCGGGCGGCGATCCGCAGCACGCTGATGAAGGTCATCGCGTCGCCGCAGCCGAGCACCGCCCGGGACGCCAGCGCGGGCGCGAACGCGGTGGAGAACGCGAACGCCAGCTGCCCCGCGCTCATCAGGGCCACGCCCAGCAGCAGCACCCGGCGCGGGCCGATCCGGTCGACCAGCAGGCCGACCGGGATCTGCATCCCGGCGTACACCAGGACCTGCAGGATCGAGAAGGTGGACAGCGCGGACGCGCCGATCCCGAACCGGGCGGCGGCGTCCAGCCCGGCCACCCCGAGGCTGGTGCGGTGCACCACGGCGAGGACGTAGACGCTGACGCCGACCGCCCAGGCGAACCAGGCGGCCCGCCCGCCGGGCGGGTGCGGGACGGCGGCCCGGAGCTCGGCGGTGCGGAGCCCGGCGGCGGCGCGGGGAGCGGGTACGGACAGGGACGGTGCTGCGGGGGCGGGGTCCACGCTCATAGTGGAACCAGGCTAGTCATCCCATGACCTGATCTTTCCGCCAGGGTGCCGGACCGCCTCAGCCGCTGATCGTCCAGCTCGCCGTCCGGGTCATGTACTGGGCCCGGAAGGCCTCGTCGCGCACCCAGTCGGTGGTGTCCTGGACGGTCGCGGTCACGGTGTGCCGGCGGCCGGGCGCCAGCGCGAGCGCGGCGGTGTCCAGCCAGGTGCCGTCCGCGGTGCCGGCCTCCACCGGCCGGCCGTCCACCGTCCACTCGATCCGCAGCTGGCGCGCCCCGGTCAGCGCCAGCGGGCGCACGTGCAGCTTGGGCCGGCCCGCCACCTGCCCGGGAGCCGGCTCGGGCTCGTCCGCGGGCCTCACCTGGCGGTACAGCTGCTCGACGATCGCCTCCCGGGACGGCAGGTTGTACGTCCCGCCGAGGGTCCGCATCACCGAGTCCTCGGTCGGCCGGTACAGCCCGTTGGCGCTGCGGTACGCGCCCACCGGGCCGCCGCCGTCCGGGGAGACGGCGCCCAGCCAGCGCCACCACTTGACCTTGTCCCGCGCCATCTCCTCGGCGTCCACCGCGGACAGGTTCGGGTAGTCCGGGTCGCCGGGGGCGCTGTCGTACTCGTCGCCGAGCGCGCCCACGGTGTGGCCGATCTCGTGCTGGATGATCCGCCCGGCGTCCGGGCTGCCGCCGGCCAGCGTGGTCACCCCGGTGCCGCCGGCCCCGCCGTACTCGGTCGAGTTGGCCAGCGCGATCAGGTACTGCGGGCCCTCGCCCTGCCCGGCCCAGCGGGCGGTGGCGGCCTCGTCCGCGCACAGCAGGCGGGCGGTGCCCTCGCACCAGAAGTGCATGCCCAGCGGGGTGGAGAGCGACCGGCCGGCGCTCTCGCTCTCGGCGATCCCCGGCACCGGGGAGACCACGTCCACCCGCCGTATGTTGAACAGCCCCTGGTAGGTGCGGAACGGCTCGATCTCCAGCAGCGCGTGCCAGGCCCGGTCCGCCTGCTCCCGGAACAGCTGCTGCTGGTCGGCGGTGTAGCCGTCGCCCAGCAGCACCAGGGTGATCCGGTTGGCCGGGTCGCCGGTCATCCGCAGGTCGACGGCGGGCGCCCCGGGGCCCGCAGGTCCGGCCGGGAGGCGGGCGGCGCGGCCCGGTCCGGCCCCGGCAGCGGCGGTCCTATCGCGGTGGACGGCGAGGGCGAGGCCAGCTCCACCACGGCGGGCAGCACGGCGGCGGCGGCCAGCAGCAGAGCGGCCGCGGAGCGCATCACGGGGCCGGGAGCACCAGGCGGCATACGCGGGGTCCTCGCTGCGACGACACCCGGCCTGGCTGCGCGGGTGGCTGGTCGCACAGACGTACCCATCGCCGTCCCGGGAGCGGCGGGGCCGGCCCGAAACTCCCTCGGGCGGCGCAATGCGCGGCGCGCCCGCCGAAGGCGTCGACAATCACCGGCCCGGACCGACCGGCGCTGCCAATTCCGAATGCCCGCAATGCAGTTGGAACGGCGAACGGGCCGCCGCCCGGCGGGATACCCTGCCGGACGTGAATCACCAGGGGGGAAAGGCGGCTGACATGGAGAACGGGCCGGAGACGGACCCGCGCAGGGCATTCGGACAGGCCCTGCGAACACTGCGGCAGGGGGCCCGGCTGACCCAGCAGGAACTCGCCCACAAGGCGGGCCTGGGCATCCGCACGCTGTCCGACCTGGAACGCGGCACGGCCGGCCCGCGCCCGGCCACCGCCGCACTGCTGGCCGGCGCGCTCGGCCTGGACCGGCCCGGCACCGAGGGCTTCCACGCCCTGGCCCACGCCGCCTGGCGGACCGCCCGCGGCTGACCCGTCGCGGGAACGCGCCGGGCCCGCTCCGCGGAGGAGCGGGCCCGGCGGGCCGGGGCCGGTCAGCCCCAGGTGATCAGGCGCTTCGGGAACTCCAGGATCGCGGCGACGTCCGCCAGCACCTTGGAGCCGAGCTCGCCGTCGACCAGCCGGTGGTCGAAGGACAGCGCCAGCGTGGTGACCTGCCGCGGCACCACCTTGCCCTTGTGCACCCAGGGCAGCTCCCGCACCGCGCCGAAGGCCAGGATGGCGGCCTCGCCGGGGTTGAGGATCGGGGTGCCGGTGTCGACGCCGAACACGCCGACGTTGGTGATGGTGACGCTGCCGCCGGACATGTCCGCCGGGGAGGTCTTGCCCTGCCGCGCGGTCTCCACCAGCTCGCCGAGCGAGACGGCCAGCTGGGAGAGCGTCTTGGAGCCGGCGTCCTTGATGTTCGGGACGATCAGCCCGCGCGGGGTGGCCGCGGCGATGCCGAGGTTCACCGCGCCCCTGATGACGATCTCCTGGGCGCCCTCGTCCCAGCTCGCGTTGATCTCCGGGTGCCGCTTGATCGCGGTCAGCAGCGCCTTGGCGACCAGCAGCAGCGGGCTGACCCGCACCCCGGCGCCCAGTTCGCCGCTCTCCTTGAGCTTGCGCACCAGCTTCATCGTCCGGGTCACGTCGACCTGGACGAACTCGGTGACGTGCGGCGCGGTGAACGCCGAGGCCACCATCGCCTGCGCGGTGGCCTTCCGGACGCCCTTGACCGGCACCCGGACGTCCCCGGCCGCGGTCGTCGCCGGCAGCGCGGGCTGCTCGGCCACCGGGGCGGCGGCCTGCGGGGCGACCGGCGCGGCGGCCGGCTCGACGACGGCCTCGGCGGCGGTGGCCGCCGCGGCGTGCACGTCCTCGCGGGTGATCACGCCGTTCGGGCCGGTCGGCAGCACGGTGCGCAGGTCGATGCCGAGGTCCTTGGCGAGCTTGCGCACCGGCGGCTTGGCCAGCGGGCGCTCCCCCTCCGCGACGACGACCGGCGCGGCCTGGGCGACCGGAGCGACCGGAGCGGGCTGGGCGACCGGCGCGGCGGGCGCGACCGGGGCCGCCGGGCCGCGCCGTTGGTGCGGCGGGCCCGGCGCTGCACCGAGCCGGTGCGCGGGCCGTAGCCGACCAGCACCTCGCGGCGCTCCGGCTCGGTCTCCGCCGCGGCGGGCGCGGCCGCCGGAGCGGCGGCCGGGGCCGGGGCGGCCTCGGCCGGCGCGGCGCCCTCGACGGCCACCGCGATGATCGCGGTGCCCACGTCGACGGTGGTGCCCGCCGGGAAGTGCAGCGCCTCGACCACGCCGGTGAACGGGATCGGCAGCTCGACCGCGGCCTTGGCGGTCTCCACCTCGCAGACCACCTGCCCGTCGGTGACGGTGTCGCCCGGCTTGACGTACCAGGTGAGGATCTCGGCCTCGGTGAGTCCCTCGCCCACGTCGGGCATCTTGAACTCGCGGAGCGTTCCGTTGCTCATGTTCGTCCCCGCTCAGTACGCGAGCGCGCGGTCGACAGCGTCGAGCACACGGTCGAGGTCGGGCAGGTAGGTCTCCTCGACCCGCGACGGCGGGTACGGGGCGTGGTAGCCGCCGACCCGCAGGATCGGCGCCTCCAGGTGGTAGAAGCAGCGCTCGGTGAGCCGGGCGGCGAGCTCCGCGCCCAGGCCGAGGAAGACCGGGGCCTCGTGCACCACGATGCCGCGGCCGGTGCGCTTGACGGACTCCTCCAGGGTGATGAAGTCGATCGGCGACAGCGAGCGCAGGTCGACCACCTCCAGCCGGCGGCCGTCCTCCTCGGCGGCCTTGGCGGCCTCCTGGCAGACCTTCACCATCGGCCCGTAGGCGATCAGCGTGGCGTCGGTGCCGGGCCGGACGATGCGCGCCGAGTGCAGCGGCAGCATCGGGTCCTCGCCGACCTCGCCCTTGTCCCAGTAGCGGCGCTTGGGCTCCAGGAAGATCACCGGGTCGTCCGACTCGATGGCCTGGCGCAGCATCCAGTGCGCGTCGTGCGCGTTGGACGGGCTGACCACCCGCAGGCCGGCGGTGTGCGCGAAGTACGCCTCGTGCGACTCGCTGTGGTGCTCCACCGCGCCGATGCCGCCGCCGAACGGGATGCGGACGGTGACCGGCATCTTGACGTGGCCGAGCGCGCGGGCGTGCATCTTGGCGAGCTGGGAGACGATCTGGTCGAAGGCCGGGTACACGAAGCCGTCGAACTGGATCTCCACCACCGGGCGGTAGCCGCGCAGCGCGAGGCCGATCGCGGTGCCCATGATGCCGGACTCGGCGAGCGGGGTGTCGATGACCCGGTCGTCGCCGAAGTCCTTCTGAAGGCCGTCGGTGATCCGGAAGACGCCGCCGAGCTTGCCGATGTCCTCGCCCATCAGGACGGTCTTCGGGTCGTTCTCCAGCGACTTGCGCAGCGCTTCGTTGAGCGCCTTGGCGATGCTGAGCTGGCCGGCCATCAGTGCTGCTCCCCCTCGAAGGAGGCGGCGTACGCCTCGTACTCGGCGCGTTCCTCGTCCACCAGCGGGTGCGGCTCGGTGTAGACGTGGTCGAAGATCAGGGTCGGGTCGGGGTCGGGCATCGACCGGACGCCCTCGCGGACGCGCAGGCCCAGCTTCTCGCTCTCGGCCTCGACCTCGGCGAAGAACGCCTCGTCGGCGAGGCCCTCCTTCTCCAGGTGCGCCTTCAGCCGCAGGATCGGGTCCTTGGCCTTCCAGGCCTCGGTCTCCTCGGTCTGCCGGTAGCGGGTCGGGTCGTCGGAGGTGGTGTGCGCGCCCATCCGGTAGGTGAACGCCTCCACCAGCACCGGGCCCTGGCCGGTACGGGCGTGGTCCAGCGCCCAGCGGGTGACCGCGAGGCAGGCCAGCACGTCGTTGCCGTCGACCCGGACGCCGGGGAAGCCGAAGCCGGAGGCGCGGCGGAACAGCGGGATGCGGGTCTGGACGGTGGTGGGCTCGGAGATCGCCCACTGGTTGTTCTGGCAGAAGAACACCACCGGCGAGTTGTAGACCGAGGCGAAGGTGAAGGCCTCGTTGACGTCGCCCTGGCTGGAGGCGCCGTCGCCGAAGTAGGCGATCACCGCGTCGTCCGCGCCGTCCTTGGTGATGCCCATCGCGTAGCCGGTGGCGTGCAGGGTCTGCGCGCCGATCACGATGGTGTAGAGGTGGAAGTTCTTCTCGTTCGGGTCCCAGCCGCCGTTGTTCACGCCGCGGAACATGCCGAGCAGGTTCAGCGGGTCGACGTCACGGCACCAGGCGACGCCGTGCTCGCGGTAGGTGGGGAAGGCGTAGTCGCCCGGGCGCATCGCCCGGCCGGAGCCGACCTGGGCGGCCTCCTGGCCCAGCAGCGAGGCCCACAGGCCGAGTTCGCCCTGACGCTGGAGAGACGTGGCCTCCGCGTCGAAGCGGCGGACCAGCACCAGGTCGCGGTAGAGCGCGCGCAGCTCCTCGGGCGTCACGGTGAGCGGGAAGTCCGGGTGCTCGACCCGGTCGCCCTCCGGAGTGAGCAGCTGTACGAGCTCCGGCGCGGCGGAGCCGGCGCTGGTTTTGTCAGGGACGCCGGGGGCGGCCTTCTTGCGCGCCCTCGTCGTGCTTTTGACGGTCACGTTCACTCCTCGGTCTGTCCGGCCGCCCGGGGTCGCCGGTGGCCGGTCCGGTCGCCTCCCGGCTCGCGCGCGTGGGTGTGCGCGCCAGTCGCGGCAGGCGGTGTTCCCTTTCCGACGGCGTCCCTCACGAGAACGTTACCCAGCGACACCCCTTGGCGCTCTTGCGCTAGGACGTCCTAGTTGTTCTCCGGTGGGGAAACCGACGATGTGACGCGGCTTACCTTCCCGTCAGGACACCAGCGCACGGTATCCGGGCGCGGCCCGCTGCGAAAGGGGGTAACGCCCATCGATTTGTGCGAGGCTTTGCAAATGACAGATAACGGACATATCCGGGTGTTTCTCCTCGATGATCACGAAGTGGTCCGTCGGGGCGTGCACGACCTGCTCTCGACGGAGGGCGACATCGAGGTGGTCGGAGAGGCCGGAACGGCCGCCGAGGCACTGACCCGGATCCCCGCGGTCCACCCGGACGTGGCGGTGCTGGACGTCCGACTGCCCGACGGGAACGGGGTCGAGGTGTGCCGGGAGATCCGCTCCCACCACCCGTCGGTGAAATGCCTGATGCTCACCTCCTTCTCGGACGACGAGGCGCTGTTCGACTCGATCATGGCGGGGGCCTCCGGATATGTCCTGAAAGCGATCCGCGGCACCGACCTGCTCTCCGCGGTGCGCGACGTCGCCGCCGGTAAATCGCTGCTCGACCCGGTCGCCACCAGTCGGGTGCTCGCACGGCTGCGCGACGGGGGCGAGAAGGAGGACGAGCGGATCGCGGAGTTGACGAAACAGGAGCGCCGCATCCTCGATCTGATCGGCGAGGGGATGACGAATCGGCAGATCGGCAATGAGCTGCACCTGGCTGAAAAAACCGTAAAAAACTACGTCAGCAGCCTGTTGGCGAAGATGGGAATGGCGCGCCGGACCCAGGTCGCCGCGTACGTGGCCCGCCGTCAGGCCGACCAGCATCACTGAGATCACCTCGGGCACGCTCTGTCAAGTCACCATCACGCCGAGTAATACGCTCTGCTCCGTGACGGACGGTCAGACCATCTCCCTCGCGCCGGCCCGCCCGGACGCCACCGCTCCCCCCGTAGGCACCCTCAGCCCCCCGGTCGCGCACGCCGCCGTGGCCGGGGTGCTGCGCGCGTACCGCACC
Organism: Kitasatospora cheerisanensis KCTC 2395; assembly: GCF_000696185.1. Taxonomy (GTDB): domain Bacteria; phylum Actinomycetota; class Actinomycetes; order Streptomycetales; family Streptomycetaceae; genus Kitasatospora; species Kitasatospora cheerisanensis. The sequence goes on from NZ_KK853997.1 coordinate 4,048,049, forward strand.
GCACCGCCCGACGAGGTGGTGCCGGTCGCCGAAGGGCTGCTCAACCGCGGCTACCGGATCGCCGCCTCCGACGGCGCCAGGTACTTCCTGAAGTGCTACGTCGACCCGGCCACCGCCAACCGGTCGGCGATCCTGCGGCAGCACCGCGCGACCGCCGCGCTGGCCGGCCTCGGCCTGCCGGTGCCGCCGCCGATCGCCGACCGGGACGGCCGGACGGTCACCGCGTACGGCGGCCGACTGTTCGCGCTGTACCCGTGGGTGCCCGGAAGCCACCGGCACGGCACCGAGCTCGACCCCGCCCGGTGCGGCGAACTCGGCACCCTGCTGGGGTCATTGCACGGCGCGCTCCGCGAAGTGTGCGCCCCGCTGCGGCAGCCGGACGGGGTGCTCAGCGCCGAGGTCGAGGAGACCGGGCGGATCGTCGCCGAACTCCGCGCCCGGGCCCGCGCGCACCGCCCCTACGGGCCGTTCGACCGGCTCGCCGAGCAGCGCCTGACCGAGCGGCTGGACCTGCTCGCCGCGCACCGCCACCGCCGCCCCGGCCCGGCCGACGCCCCGCCGACCGGCTGGACCCACGGCGACTTCCACGGCCTGAACGTGCTCTACCGGGGCGAGGCCGTCAGCGCCGTCCTGGACTGGGACAAGCTCGCCCCGCACCCGGTCGCCGAGGAGGCCGTACGGGCCGCCACGCTGCTGTTCAACGACCGCACCAGCGGTGTCCTGGACCTGGTCCGGGTCCGGCACTGGGCGCGCGCCTACCGGGCCACCGGAGCCGCGAGCGCCGAGCAGGTCGCCGCCGCCGTGCACCGGGTGTGGTGGGAGCGGCTGAACGACCTGTGGATGCTCCAGTGGCACTACCAGCGCCACGACCACCGGGCCGACCCGCTGTTCCCGGCCTCCGCCGGGCAGCTCACCTGGTGGTGCCAGGACTACGAGCAGGTCATGGACGCGTTCGCCAACTGACCTGCCCGTAGCCCCCGGAGCTCAGTGGCCCGCCGGCGGCGCCACCGCGTCGCCGCTGGGCGTCGGCGGCTTGGTCGCCCCGCCGCTGGCGTTGTCCGACGGGGTGGGCTTCGTCGGGCTCTTCTCGCCGGTCGGACTGGCCGGGGCGGACGGCTTCGCCGAGCGCGAGGCGCTGGCCGAGGCGGACGCGGACGGGCTGGCGGAGGCGGACGCGCTGGGCGAGGGCGTCCAGTTCGGCGCCTCGGTCTGATGGTTGGTGCTCTGGCTGCGCGAGGGCGCGGCGCTGGTGGGCCGCTCCTCCTCCGGGCCGGCGCTCGGGCTGCCGGTGCTGTGCACCGGCGCCTTCGGGTGCGGGTCGTTGGTCTTGTGGTCCTGGTTGGCCGTCAGCGCCAGCGCCACGCCGACCGTGGCGGCCAGCACCAGCGCGACCGCGCCCAGCACCCAGCCCCACGGGTTGCGGCGCGGCCGCTCCTCCGGGTCCTCTCCGTCGTCGCCGCCCTCCCCGCCGACGCCCGGGTAGGGGCGGGCGGGCGTCTGGTAGCCCGAAGCCATCGGGTACGGCAGGGCCTCGGTCCGGCCGGTCCCGTCGGCGACCGCGCCCAGCGGCTCGGTCAGCGCGGTGGAGCCGCTCGCCGGGCCGCCCTCCCAGCCGCCGGCCGCGCCGGCCGCCAGGCCCGCGACCGCGGCCGGGTGGCCCGCGCCGACCGCGCCGTGCATCTGCCGCAGCGCGTGCTGCACGTGGGCGCGGAACTCGTCGGCGCTCTGGAACCGGTCGTCCGGGTTCTTCTCCAGCGCCCGCAGCACCAGCGCGTCCAGCTGCGGCGGCACCCGGTCGTTCACCTGCGACGGCGGCACCGGCGCGTCCTGCACGTGCTGGTACACCACGGCGAGCGGGGTCTCGCCGACGAACGGCGGCCGCAGGGTGAGCAGTTCGTACAGCATGCAGCCGGCCGCGTACAGGTCGGAGCGGTGGTCGACGGCCTTGCCGAGGGCCTGCTCCGGCGACAGGTACTGCGGGGTGCCCATCACCATGCCGGTCTGCGTCATGGTGGTGGCCGCGCCGGTCAGCGCCCGGGCGATGCCGAAGTCCATCACCTTGACCGCGCCGCCGTTGGTGATGATCACGTTGGCGGGCTTGATGTCCCGGTGCACGATCCCGTGCTGGTGGCTGTAGGCCAGCGCCTCCAGCACCCCGGCGGTGATGATCAGCGCCTGGTCGACCGGCGGCGCCTCCTCGTCCACCAGCAGCTCGCGCACCGTCCGGCCCTCGACCAGCTCCATGACGATGTACGGGGTGGACTCCGCGCCGTGCTGCTCCTCGCCGGTGTCGTAGACCGCGACGATCGAGTGGTGGTTGAGCGCCGCGACCGAGTGCGCCTCGCGGGTGAAGCGCAGCCTGGCGGTGTCGTCCTCGGCGAGCTCGGAGCGCAGCAGCTTGACCGCCACGGTGCGGCCCAGCCGGATGTCCTGGGCGGCGAAGACCTCGGCCATGCCGCCGCGGCCCAGCCGGCCGGTCAGCCGGTACCGGCCGTCGCCGATGGTGGGGAAGGGAACCGCGCTGCCCCGCCCGGGAGTTGCCGCCCCGACCGGGAGCACCTCGGTGGGCCCGGTGACCTCGGGGGTCCGGCCGTCGTCCTCGTTCCGGCCGTGCTGCGCGGGTACGTCCCGCTGGTCCGCCCCGCCGTCGTCCGGTCGTTCGCTCTGACCCATCGCTCCTCGCCCCGGGCATTCGCTCGGCGCGCGTTCGCCCTGTCGGTTCCGTCGTCAGAACGCTACCGTCTCGCGCCCTCGGACGTGGCACGGGACGGCGCGCGTGGGGCTCACAGCGAGCTCTGCGAGCCTGCCCCGTGGCCGAGTTCGAGCACGGACTGCAGGACCGGGGCCCCGTAGGACGAGCTCGAGGTCGAGCCGACCGCCGCGATGGCCACGATGATGATCGCAAGAATGATCACACCGGCGATCACGCCGAACACGATCAGCGCGGTCGAACAGCCGTTGCCGCTGCTGGCCGGCGCCGGCGAGTACGCCATCGTCGGCGGCCCCGGCATCGGCGGGTGCGGCTGCTGCGGGAACGGCGGCGGCGTGCTCTGCGGGAAGCCCTGCTGCTGGAACTGCGGCTGCGGGAACGGCTGCGGGGTCTGCGGCGCCTGCGGGAACGGCGGCGGCGTCTGCGCGTACGGCGGCGGGGTCTGCGGCCCCGGGCCGGCGGGTACGGCTGCGGCTGCACCTGCGGCGGCGGGGTGCCCAGGGTGCCGCTCACCGGCGGGAAGTTGGTCAGCGACGGCGCGGCGTGCACCGAGCGCGGCCCCTCGCCGATCACCAGCGGGGTGGACGCCTGCAGCGGAGTGTTGCCCTGCTCCCCCGCCGCGACCCGCTCGACCTCCTCGCGCATCGCCTCCGCGGTCGGGAACCGGTGCGCCGGGTCCTTGCGCAGCGCCTGCGCCACCAGCGCGTCCACCGCCGGGGTGACCGCCGCGTTCAGCGTGGACGGCGCCGGCGGGGTCTCCTGCACGTGCTTGTACGCGATCGAGAACGCCGAGTCGCCGTCGAACGGCAGCTGTCCGCTGAGCAGTTCGAACAGCATGCAGCCCACCGAGTACAGGTCGGACCGGGCGTCGACGCTCTTGCCGAGCGCCTGCTCCGGCGACAGGTACTGCGGGGTGCCGACCACCATGCCGGTCTGCGTCATCGAGGTCACCCCGGACTGCAGGGCCCGCGCGATGCCGAAGTCCATCACCTTGACGACGCCCTTGGTGGACACCATCACGTTGGCCGGCTTGATGTCGCGGTGCACCAGCCCCTGGTCGTGCGAGGCCTCCAGCGCCGACAGCACCGCGGCGGTGATCTTCAGCGCCTGCTCGGTCGGCATCGCGCCGCGGGTGGTCACCTGCTCGTCCAGCACGTCCTTCAGCGAACGGCCCTCGACGAACTCCATGACGATGTACGGCGTCGCCGTCCCGTCCGGCCCGACGTCCTCGCCGGAGTCGAACACCGAGACGATGTTGGTGTGCTGCAGCCGGGCCACCGCCTGCGCCTCGCGCCGGAACCGCTCCTTGAACGAGGCCTCCCGGCCCAGCTCGGTGTGCAGCGTCTTCACCGCGACCTGACGGTCCAGCACCGTGTCGTACGCCAGGTGGACGGCCGCCATCCCGCCCTGCCCCAGCAGCCGCTGCAGCACGTACCGGCCGTGGCCCAGCGAGTGGCCCTCGGTGGTGCCCTCTGTCATGGTCCCAGCTCCCCCTCGGCGCGCGGTACTTCCGGACAGGGGTCAGGGTAGCGGTTCGGGGCCGCGCCGCAGCGCGGCCCCCGCGGCACCGTCCGGGGACCGGTCGGGCCGGACTACAGGTACGGTCCGGACCGCAGGCCGCGGCCCGGACCCGGCTCCTCCGCGTCGCCCTCCATGCCGTGCAGGCCCGGGGGCAGCGCCCGCCGCATCTGCTCCAGCTGCGCCCGCGCCGCCATCTGCTGCGCGAACAGCGCGGTCTGGATGCCGTGGAACAGGCCCTCCAGCCAGCCCACCAACTGCGCCTGCGCGATCCGCAGTTCGGCCTCGGTCGGGATCACGTCCTCGGCGAACGGCAGCGACAGCCGCTCCAGCTCCTCGACCAGCTCGGGCGCCAGGCCCAGCTCCAGCTCCTTGATCGAACTGGCGTGGATCTCCTTCAACCGGGCCCGGCTGGCCTCGTCCAGAGGCGCCGCCCGCACTTCCTCCAGCAGCTGCTTGATCATGCTGCCGATCCGCATCACCTTGGCCGGCTGCTCGACCATCTCGGTCACCGGCAGCTCGCGCGGCTCGTCGCCGTCGTCCGCGCCGCGGCCGAGCCCGCCGACCGGGGCGGTGCCCACCGCCATCCCGTCCGGTCCGACGATCAGCACCTTCGGGCTGTCCTCGCCCTTCCCGCTCGACGCCTGTGACGCCTGGAAAGGCTCCTGCTGCGACCGCTCGTTCATCGGGTTGGTCATAGCTCCTTCATATGCTTCGTCCACCGCGGAGGTCAACGAACCTGGTACCCGGATCGTCCCACCCCGCGGCTACCCGCATCCTGCGGTCTCACCGCCGGCGGAGCTTCATTCCGACCAGGCCGAGGCCCAGTCCGATCATGCCCAGTCCGACGCCCAACGGCAGCTGCATCGCCGACGGGTCGTCCAGGTGCAGCGGCCCCGCCGGCAGCACCGGGCCGGCCACCGGCACGCCCGCCGCCACCGTCGAGTCGTCCTGGTCCGGCGCGGGCTCGACCGCGTCCTCGTCGCCCCCGGCCTCCGGTACCGCCGCGTCCGGCGCCGACTGCTGCCCGCCGTGGCGGCCGCCGGTGTCCGCCGACGGCGCGGCCGGGCCGGGGCGGGCGGCACCACCGGCTGCTGCTGGTGGTGCGGACGCGGGTGCGCGGGCCGGTCCTGCGCCCCCGACGGTCCGCCGCTCGGGGACGCCGAGGCCTCGGCGGACGGCGACGGCCCCGCGGTGACGACGGCCCCGGCGGACGGCGCGGCCGAGGCGGCGGGCGAGGCGGACGGCGAAGGGGAGGGCGTCGGTGTGCCGGACGGCGAGGGCCCGCCGACCGGGGAGGCGCTCGGGAAGACGGAGGCCCCGGCCGCGCTCGGCGAGGCGGGCACGGGCACCGGCACCGGCACCGGCACCGGGACGGCCGCGGGAACGGTCGGGGTGGCCCGGGCGCTCGCGGATATCGCGCCGTCGGTCGGCAGGGCCGCCGCCGCGCCGGCGAACAGCTCGGCCGCCCGCTCGCGCGCCGCGTCGATCTCCTGCTGCGCCTGCTGCCGGGCGGCGTCCAGCTGCGCCTGGGCCTGCTGGCGGGCCCCGGACGCCGGATCGACGGCGAAGACGGGGGCGGTCAGCAGCAGCGGCAGCGCCACACCGGCCAGCGCGGCCCTGCGGAGCAGCGCGGACGGGTGGGCGGTGGAGGTGCGGCGCGGGGCCGGGGCACGGGGCGGCGGCGAGCGTCCATGGAAAGCAGGTCCTCCCGACGGCCGTCCGCACCAGGTGCGGACGGAGGCGGAACAGCTTGTGACCAGCCTCACATACCCGGACACTCCGGGCATTTCCGCCGCCCGGCGCCCACCCCTCAGACCTCCAGGACGACCTTCCCGACCTGGGCCCCGGCCTCGACCACCCGGTGCGCCTCGGCGGCGTCCGCGAGCGGCAGCACCCGGTCGACCACCGGCCGGACCACCCCGGCCTCGACCAGCGGCCACACGTGCTCGCGCACCGCGGCGACGATCGCGGCCTTCTCCGCGAGCGGTCGCCCGCGCAGGTTGGTGGCGACCAGCGCGGCACGCTTGGTGAGCAGCGTGGCCAGGTTGAGCTCCGCCTTGCTGCCGCCCTGCATGCCGATCACCACCAGCCGGCCGTTGACCGCGAGGGCGTCCACGTTCCGCTGCAGGTACTTGGCGCCGACGATGTCGAGGATGACGTCCGCCCCGCCGAGCGCGGCGACCTCGGTGACGAAGTCCTGCTGCCGGTAGTCGATCAGCACGTCCGCGCCGAGCTCGGCGCAGCGGGCGAGCTTCTCCGGGCTGCCCGCGGTGACCACCACCCGGGCGCCGACCGCCTTCGCCAGCTGGATCGCCATGGTCCCGATGCCGCTCGCCCCGCCGTGCAGCAGCACCGTCTCGCCGGGGTGCAGGTGCGCGACCTGGAAGACGTTCGACCACACCGTGCACGCCACCTCGGGCAGCGCCGCCGCCTGGGCCGGTGTCAGCCCCTTCGGCACCGGGAGCAGTTGCCCGGCCGGCACGGCGACCCGCTCGGCGTAGCCGCCGCCCGCGAGCAGCGCGCACACCTCGTCGCCCACCGCCCAGCCCGCCACGCCCGGGCCGAGCGCGACGATCCGGCCCGCGCACTCCAGACCGGGATAGGGCGAACTGCCGGGCGGCGGGTCGTAGAAGCCCTGACGCTGGAGCAGATCGGCGCGGTTGACCGCGGTCGCGGCGACCTCGACCAGCACTTCGCCGGCCGCCGGAACGGGATCGGGAACCTCGGCCCAGACCAGCCGCTCGGGGCCGCCGGGCTCGGGAATCGTGATGGCTCGCATGGCCGCCACGCTACGCCCCCGCCCACCGGACACCCGTGCCACCCGCCGTCAACAGACAGTCCGTCAGCGCCGGCCGCCTCCACCGAACAGGGTGGCGACACTCCGCCCCCGGGGTCGGACGGCGACCGGTCGACCCCCCATCCTTGTGCCTGTGCCGAACTCCAATCCGCCCGACGACACGGGTGCCCGGCCGTCCCGTCTGACGCTCAGTCGCTTCCGGGACTCCGGCACCGAAGACACCGACCCCGCCCGCCGGATCGCGCTGCCCGCCCGGCGGACCCGTCCACCCACGCGCCAGGTCGCCCGCCGGCTGCTGCTGGCCCTCGGCGTGCTGGTGGCGACCACGCTGATCGTGTACGCCGATGCGGCGGGCTACAACGACAACGCGGACACCTCGGTCAGCTTCCTCGACGCGGCGTACTACGCCACCGTCACCCTCTCCACCACCGGGTACGGCGACATCACCCCGGTGAGCGACAGCGCCCGGCTGGTGAACATCTTCGTGATCACGCCGCTGCGCGTGGTCTTCCTGATCATCCTGGTCGGCACGACTCTCGAAGTGCTCACCGAACGCACCCGCCTGCAGTGGCGGATCGAACGCTGGAGGCACACCGTGCGGGACCACACCGTCGTCATCGGCTACGGCACCAAGGGCCGCAGCGCCGTCGACACCCTGCTCGGCCAGGGCGTCCCGAAGGACTCCATCGTGGTCGTCGACCCGCAGGCCCGGGCCATCGACCAGGCCACCCACGACGGACTGGTCGGCGTGCTCGGCGACGCCACCCGCACCGCGACCCTGATGCGCGCCGAACTGCCGCGCGCCGCCCAGGTGGTGGTCGCCCCCGAACGGGACGACACCGCCGCCCTGATCACCCTGACGGCCCGTCAGCTCAACCGGGGCGCCACCGTGGTCGCCGCCGTCCGCGAGGACGAGAACGCCCCGCTGCTGCGGCAGAGCGGCGCCGACGTGGTCGTCACCTCCTCCAGCTCGGCCGGCCGCCTGCTCGGCATGTCGATGCTCAGCCCCAACGCGGGCGCCGTGATGGAGGACTTGCTGACCTACGGCAACGGCCTGGACGTCGCCGAACGGCCCGTCACCAAGGCCGAGGCCGGACTGAACCCGCGCGAACTGCCCGACCTGGTGGTGGCCGTGGTGCGCGGCCGGCGGGTGCTCAACTACACCGAGCCGGAGGCGGCGGTGCTCCAGCTCACCGACCGGCTGATCGTCATCAAGCCGGGCACGCCGATCGCCCACTGACCGGCCGTCCCGGCGTCCCGCTGTTCCACGTGGAACATCCGCCCGGCCGGTCAGGGCAGCGGCAGCACCTCGGCACGCTCCCCCGCCGCCAGGCCGCCGGGCGGCACCACGGCCAGCGCCTCCGCACGGGCCAGGCCGCGCAGCATCGCCGGGCCGTCGTGCGGCAGCGGGACGAGCCCGGCGGCGGTGCGGCGCACCGGGTGCAGCCGGGTGTCCGCCGGATGCCCCGGCAGTGCGGCGGCCAGCGCCCCGGCCGGCCCGGCGGCCTCGGCGGCCCGCCCGGACAGCGCGTGCAGCAGCGGCAGGGCGAGCGTGACGACGCCCGCCACCGCCGCCAGCGGATTGCCCGGCAGGCCCACCAGGTGCCGCCCGCCGGGCAGCGCGGCCAGCAGCATCGGATGCCCGGGCCGTACCGCCACCCCGTCCACCAGCCGGTGGCCGCCGGTGGCGTCCAGGGCGGCGTGCAGGTGGTCCACCGGGCCGGCGGCGGTGCCGCCGGTGGTGAGCACCAGGTCGGCGGGCGAGTGCCGGATCGCGTCCCGCAGCAGCCCGAAGTCGTCCCGGACGTGCCGGCTGCCGATCAGCTCGGCCCCGGCGGCGGCCAGCCACGGCGGCAGCAGCGGGCCCAGCGCGTCCCGCACCAGCCCCGGCCCGGGCCGCCCCGAGGTGAGCAACTCGTCGCCCAGCAGCAGCAGTTCGACGGTCGGCCGGCGGTGCACCGCCAGCAGGTCGTGCCCGGCCGCGGCCGCCAGGCCGAGCACTGCGGGCGTCACCGGCAGGCCGGCGGGCAGCAGTTCCTCGCCCCGCCCGCACTCCTGCCCGCGCGGCCTGACGTCCTGCCCCGGACCGACCTCGCCATGCAACTGAAAAGCGCCGTCCGGCAGTTCGGCCGAGCGGCCGTGTTCGCGGCGGAGCACCCCGGTGGCTCCCGGCGGCAGTTCGGCGCCGGTGGCGATCTCCACCGCCGCACCGTCCGCCAGCGGCCCGCTCCGCCGGCCCGCCAGCACCCGCCCGGACAGCCGCCACGGCCCCGGCCCGGCCACCGCCCAACCGTCCATCGCCGACGTGTCGAAGGCGGGCAGGTCGGTGAGCGCGACCAGCGGCTCCGCCAGGGTCCGCCCCGCGGCGGCCGCCAACGGCACCCGCTCCACCGGCAGCGGCCCGCCGCCGCCCGCGCGGTCCGCCGGGCCAGCGGCCACGGACAGCCGCGCGGCGCGGCGGCGCCCGGAGTCAGCCGCACCTCGCCGGACGGATCCACCGTTCCCATGCCCGCCCCGCCACTCACTGCCCGGCCGCGCCGTCCGCCTCGGCGGCCCAGCGCTCCGCCAGCGCGGTCGCCTTCGCGGTCGCCTCGGCCACCGCCTCCGCCCCGCCCCCGTTCGCGGCCGCCGCGTACCCGACCAGGAAAGCCGTCAGCGGCGCCGCCGGGCGCTCCACCCCGTGCGCCACCACCCGGGTCATGTCCAGCAACCCCCGGACGTCCACCGCCAGGTCCAGCCCCAGTTCGGCAGCGGCCGCGGCCATCCACTCGTCCAATGTGCGCTCCATGACGCCCATGCTGCCCGATCCGGGCCGCCCCGGGCCGCTTCCGCGATGAGCGCCACGCGTCGATTCCCTCACCGCGGCCCGCCCGCCCCGGTGAGGCGCCGGAGGATCCGCGCCGCTCCCTCAGCGCTCCCCCGCCGCCCGCCGCCGGGCCGCCGCCAGCTCCTCCGGGGTGTCGCAGTCGAAGGACGCGCCCGCCGGATCCGGCACCCGGACCAGGCGGAGACCGGCGGTGAGGGCCCGCAGCGGCCGGCCGGCCGGGGCGGGCAGGGCGGCGAGCGCGGTGCGCAGCGCGGCGGTGCGGTACGCGGCGGCCAGCGGCTGGTCACGGCCCTCGGCGTCCACCAGCAGCGCCCCGTCCGCGTCGCCGACCCGGGCCACCAGCCGGGCCACCGTCGCGGCGTCCAGGAACGGCAGGTCGGCGGCCAGCAGCAGCACCAGCGGCGCCGACACCTGGGGCAGCGCGGCGGCCACCGCCGCCAGCGGGCCGCCGCCGGGCGGGTCCTCGCGCAGCCAGTGCACTCCGGGATGCCCGGTGGGCCGCCGCGGGCCGACCACCAGGACGCGGCGGGCGCCCGCACAGGCCGTCAGCACCCGGTCCAGCAGCGGCCGCCCACCGACCGTCAGGGCGGGCTTGTCGGCCCCGCCGAGCCGCCGGCCCGCACCGCCGGCCGCCACCACCGCGTCGTACTGCGTCATCCGCGCAGTATCACCGCTCGCGGGGGCTCACCGCTCGTCCCGCTCGTCGTCCCGGTCGTCGACGATCTCCGCGTCGATGATGCCGTTGTCCTCCTGCTGCGGGACCTCCTGGCGGGCGACGTTCGCGGCGGCGCCGAGTTCCAGGATGGCCGGCAGGGTCAGGCCGCCGTAGCGCTCGTTCACCGCGGTGGCCAGCGCCTCGGCGTCCTGCGGGTGGTCGGCGAGCGCCTCGTCGAAGTCCCGCAGGTACTCGGCGGTGAAGCCCAGTACCCGGTGCGCGGCGTCGTCCATGCCGGGGGCGCGGTGGCCGGCGATCACCCGGTCCACGCCGAGGTCGGCGATCCGGCTCAGGTTGTGCGACCACTGCCGGCGGGCGGGCGGGTCGGTGTCGGCCGTCCACACGTGGGTGCCGTTGTAGACGAAGTCGCCCGCGACCACGGTGCGGACGGTCGGCAGGTGGACCACCGTCGAACCGGCGCAGTCGGCCTGGCCGAGCGGCAGCACCCGGATCAGCTGGTTGTCGACCATCAGCGGCTGCGGCAGCAGCGGGGCGGGCAGCAGCGGCTGGTCCGGGATGTCGTCGCCGTACACCGGCTTCCACTGCGCCACCTTCGCCGCCGCGGTCCGCGAGATGCCCTCCACCACCGGCGGCGCGGCCAGCAGCCGCGCGCCCGGGAACAGCCGCAGCACCTCCTCGGCGCCGAAGTAGTGGTCCGGGTGCTGGTGGGTGACCACGATGGCCAGCAGCTGCCGGCCCTTGCCCGCGATCCACTCGGCGAGCTCCCGGCCGGCGCTGCGGGTCAGCTGGGCGTCCACCAGGATCGCCGCCTGCTCGCCCATGATCAGGCTGGACGTGGCGAAGAACGCGCTCTCCGGCCCGGTGAAGACCTCGACCTCCAGCGGGCGGAACGGCGGCGCGGCGCCCGCCCCACGGCCCTCGGCGCTCTCGTCGGGCGGTGACGCGGTCACGGCTGCTCCCCTGCTCGGTGTCGGTGGCGGGCCCGATCGGCCCGCGGTCACCCTCCAGCCTCGCCGGAACACCCCGCCGATGCCGGGTAGGCACGCCCAGGAGAGTGATCACCTGGCACCGTCGGGCCGCCTTGTGCGTCGGCTATTGTCGGTGGTCCTCGCGCACCGGCCACCGCAGCGCACGCATGCCCGCACGCCTCTGGGAGTACTTGATGGACCGGCTCGACAACACCGTCCGCGACTATGCCTGGGGTTCGGCCACCGCCATCCCCGAGTTGCTCGGCCGGACCGCCACCGGCGAGCCGCAGGCCGAGCTGTGGATGGGAGCCCACCCCGGCGCGCCGTCGCTGGTCGACCGCGGCGAGGGCCCGGTCCCGCTCGACCGGGTGATCGCCGCCGACCCCGCGGCCGAACTGGGCGCCGCCGCCGTCGAGCAGTTCGGGCCGGCGCTGCCGTTCCTGGTCAAGGTGCTGGCCGCCGCCACCCCGCTGTCCATCCAGGCCCACCCCACCCGCGCCGAGGCCCGGGCCGGCTTCGCCGACGAGGAACGGCGCGGCATCCCGGTCGACGCCCCGCACCGCAACTACAAGGACGACAACCACAAGCCCGAACTGATCTGCGCGCTCAGCGAGTTCGAGGGCCTCTGCGGCTTCCGGGCGCCCGCCGACGCGGCCGACCTGATGGCCTCCCTGGAGGTGCCCGGCCTGCAGCCGCTGATCGACCTGCTGCGCTCCAAGCCGGAGGCCGAGGCGCTGTCCGGTGCGCTCGCCGAGGCGCTCGCCCTGACCGGCGAAGAGGGCCGCGCCACCGTGGACGCGGTGGCCCGCGCCGTCACCGCCGCCGCCCCGTCCGACCCGAGCGGCGCGCTGGCCGGGTACGCCTTCGCCGCCGCCGAGTACCCCGGCGACCCCGGCCTGGTCGCCGCCCTGCTGCTCAACTTCGTCCGCCTGCAGCCCGGCGAGGCGCTCTACCTCGGCGCCGGCCTGCCGCACGCCTACCTGCGCGGCACCGGCGTGGAGATCATGGCCAACTCCGACAACGTGCTGCGCTGCGGGTTCACCCCGAAGCACGTGGACGTCCCGGAGCTGCTGAAGGTGGTGGGCTTCCACGGGGGCAGCCCGGAGATCCTGCGCCCCGAGGCCGGCGCGGACGGCGAGCGGCTCTACCCGGTGCCGATCGACGAGTTCCGGCTCTCCCGCTACGACCTCGCCGAGCAGTCCGTGGCGCTGCCGGGCGACGCCCCGCAGATCCTGCTGTGCACCGCCGGAACCGTCGAACTCGCCTCCGAAGGCGAGACGTTGACGCTCCGGCAGGGCGAGTCGGCGTTCCTGCCGGCGAACGGCGCCGGGACGGCGCTGACCGGCCCCGGGGCGACCGTCTTCCGCAGCACCGTCACCCTCTCCTAGCCGATCGGGCGGAGGAGCGCCCGGTGGGCCGGGCGCTCCTCCGCCACCGTGTCACCGCCCGCCGCTCGCCGGCGCCGACTCGCGCAGCAGCAGCGTCACTTCGTCCGGCAGCAGGCCGAGTCGACGGTCGTCCCGATCGGCCACGGCGGGCGGTGGGCGGCGGCCGCAAAATCGCTTGACCCGGCGGCGGGCCGCCGATTGCACTGGGCGGCAAACGGGTCGGCGACTGCGGGGAGACAGCACAGCCATGGAGATACGTTCCACCAGCGAGAAGGACCTCGACGTCTTCGTCGACACCGTGTTCGCCGCCTTCGGGAAGCACCCGACGCCGCCGGACGAGGACGGCAGCGGCGTCTGGTGGTCGGCACTCGAACCCGAGCGCGGCCTGCTCGCCGTCAGCGACCAGGGGCGGCCGATCGGCACCGCGTGCGCGTACTCGTTCGAACTCACCCTGCCCGGCGGGGCGACCGTCCCGGTGCCCGGGATCAGCTGCGTCGGCGTGCTGCCCTCGCACCGGCGGCAGGGCGTGCTCACCGCGATGATGCGCCGTCAACTCGCCGACCTGCGCGAGCGCGGGGAGATCATGGCGGTGCTGCTGGCCTCCGAGGCGGTCATCTACCGGCGCTTCGGCTACGGCCCCGCCACCTACACCCGGCGCCTCACCGTCCCCCGGCACCGCGCCGCGCTCACCCCGCCGCGGGCCGGCCAGGAACCCACCGGCTCGGTCGAGTTGCTCCGGCTCAGCGACTGCCGCGACCTGGTCGAGCAGCTCTACGACCGCTACCGCCGCGCCCAGCCCGGCGCGATCTCCCGCCCGCCGCTCTGGTGGACCCGACAGGCCGGGCACCCCCCGACCGCCCCCACCCAGCGGTACATCGCCCTCCACCGGGACGCCGACAGCACCCCGACCGGGTACGCCTGCTACTCCCTCGACGACTCCCTCGCCATGCTGGTCGACGAGATCGTCAGCCTCGACGACGCCGCGTACACCGCGCTGGCCCGCTACCTGCTCGGCCACGACCTGGTCACCGAGATCGCCTTCCGGCACTTCCCGACCGGCAACCCGCTGCGCTGGCAGCTGGCCGACTTCAACGCCGGCTCGCTCACCGGCGAGACCGACTGGCTCTGGGTGCGGCTGCTGGACATCCCGCGCGCCCTCACCTCGCGCAGCTGGTCCGCGGACGGCGAGCTGGTGCTGGACGTCGACGACCCGTTCCTCGGCGAGCGCACCCGCCACCTGCTGACCGTCCGCGACGGCCGCGCCGAGTGCACCCCCACCGACCGCGAGCCCGACCTGTCGCTGGACGTCAGCGACCTCGGCTCCGTCTACCTGGGCGGCACCGCCCCCAGCACCCTGGTCCGGGCCGGCCACATCCGGGCGCACCGGCCGGACGCGGCGGCCCGCGCCGACGCGATGTTCCGCTCCGAGCGCGAACCGCACTGCCTGCACTGGTTCTGACGGCACGTCACCCCGCGCCGCGGCGGTCCGTCCGCGTGGCGCCGGCGCACGGAAGGCTGGCACCATGCGGAGACTGATCTACGGCATGAACGTGTCCCTGGACGGCTACATCGCCGCGCCCGGCGACGACCTCGGCTGGAGCGTGCCGAGCGAGGAGCTGTTCCGGTTCTGGTCCGACCTGCTGGCGGAGACCGGCGTCTCGCTGTACGGCCGCAAGCTGTGGCGGACGATGAGCTCCCACTGGCCGACCGCCGACCGGCAGCCCGGCGCGACCCCGGCCGACATCGAGTACGCGCGGCGCTGGCGGGCCATGTCCAAGGTGGTGTTCTCCTCGACCGTCGACGAGGTCGACTGGAACACCCGCCTGGTCCGCGGCGACGCCGTCGCCGAGATCGCCCGGCTCAAGGCCGAGGACGGCGGCCCGATGGTCATCGGCGGCGCGACCCTGGCCGGGGCCGCCGTGCGCGCCGGGCTGGTCGACGAGTACCTGCTGGCCACCGCGCCCGTCCTGGTGGGCGGCGGCACGCCGTTCTTCACCGCGCTGGACGACCGGGTGGAGCTGGAGCTGCTGGAGACCCGGCCGTTCCCCGGCGGCGTGCTGCTGACCAGGTACGGGACGAGGCGCTGAGGCGACCCCTGGCGCCGTCAGGTCACGTCGCGGGTCATGTCCACGAAGCGCGAGTAGTGGCCCTGGAAGGCGACGGTGATGGTGGCGGTCGGGCCGTTACGGTGCTTGGCGACGATCAGGTCCGCCTCGCCGGCGCGCGGGGACTCCTTCTCGTAGGCGTCCTCGCGGTGCAGCAGGATGACCATGTCGGCGTCCTGCTCGATCGAGCCGGACTCGCGCAGGTCGGAGACCATCGGCTTCTTGTCGGTGCGCTGCTCGGGGCCACGGTTCAGCTGGGAGAGCGCGATCACCGGGATCTCCAGCTCCTTCGCCAGCAGCTTGAGGTTACGGGACATGTCCGAGACCTCCTGCTGCCGGCTCTCGGCCCGCCGCGAGCCGCCGGCCTGCATCAGCTGGAGGTAGTCGATGACCACCAGCCGCAGGTCGTTGCGCTGCTTCAGGCGGCGGCACTTGGCGCGGATCTCCATCATCGACAGGTTCGGCGAGTCGTCGATGTACAGCGGCGCGGCACTGACCTCGGGCATCCGCCGGGCCACCCGCGTCCAGTCGTCGTCGGTCATGCTGCCGGAGCGCATGTGGTGCAGCGCCACCCGGGCCTCGGCCGACAGCAGGCGCATGGCGATCTCGTTGCGGCCCATTTCGAGCGAGAAGATCACGCTCGGCAGGTTGTTGTGGATCGAGCAGGCCCGCGCGAAGTCCAGCGCCAGGGTGGACTTACCCATCGCGGGACGGGCCGCGATGACGATCATCTGGCCGGGGTGCAGGCCGTTGGTGAGGGCGTCGAAGTCGGCGAAGCCGGTGGGGACGCCGGACATCTGGCCGGAGCGGGAGCCGATCGCCTCGATCTCGTCGAGGGCGCCCTCCATGATGTCGGCCAGCGGCGCGTAGTCCTCGTTGGTGCGCTGCTCGGTGACCGCGTAGATCTCCGCCTGGGCCTGGTTGACGATGTCGTCGACGTCGCCCTCGGCGGCGTAGCCCATGCCGGCGATCCGGGTCCCGGCCTCCACCAGGCGGCGCAGCACGGCCCGCTCGTGGACGATCTCCGCGTAGTACTCGGCGTTGGCCGCGGTGGGAACGGAGTTGACCAGGGTGTGCAGGTAGGAGGCGCCGCCGACCCGGACCAGCTCGCCGCGCTTGGTGAGCTCGCCGGCCACGGTGATCGGGTCGGCCGGCTCGCCGCGGGCGTACAGGTCGAGGATCGCGCCGTGGATCAGCTCGTGGGCGGGCCGGTAGTAGTCGGCCGGCTTGAGCACCTCGACCACGTCGGCGATGGCGTCCTTGGACAGCAGCATGCCGCCGAGCACGGACTGCTCCGCCGCCAGGTCCTGCGGGGGGACGCGCTCGAAGCCCTCGCCGCCGAAGCCGGTCTCGCCGTCGCGGTCGCGGCGCTCGCCCTTGGCGGGGAAGCGGTCGCCCTTGCCGCCCTCGCGGCGCTGGAAGCCACCGCCGCCGCCCTGGCCGCCGGAGCCGTTGACGGCGCTGTTCGAACGGCGGGTGACGGGAAGGCGGTCGCCGGGGACGTCGGGGAAGGCGTCGAGCGGGAAGGCGTCGTCGGACGGCTGCCAGTCGTCCTCCGGGGGCGGAGGGGCGTCGTGGTCGTCGTACTGGGGGCCGGTCACGCGTGTTCCCCGATCAGCGGTTGGTGCGAGTTGGAGCGGACCTGTCCGATGGTGGCGCACTGTCTTTCTTACGCCACCGAGCCGACAGTTCCGGCCGTGTGCGGGGCGGTGTCGCGCGGCCACCGGGGTCGGGTCCGCAGCCACGGTACGGGGGGGCGGGCGGTTCCTCCAAGACGGTTATCCACAGGCGGTGTGGATAAGTGTCCGAAGGCTGTGGAGAACCCCCGGAAAGCTGTGCACAACCCTGTGGACACCGCTGTGGATAACCACACGATCGCCCTGGTGTCAACTCGCTGACCTGGGATTACCCCTTCCACTGCCTGTGCATGAGAAATTCTTCACACAGCCGCGAGCGAGGTCGTTCAGCTGTTCGATCGGCCGTTCGACCCACCGTCCATCCACAGGTCGAGTAAGTGCTGAAATGGCCTAGCGCTCATTACCTGTGGATGAGTAGGGTGGACCCCATGCCCGCCAGATCCGCCACCGCCGCCGAACGCCGCCGCCACGACCGCGAGATCCTCGCGCTGGCCGTCCCGGCGTTCGGCGCCCTGGTCGCCGAACCGCTCTTCCTGATGGCCGACTCCGCGATCGTCGGCCACCTCGGCACCGCCCAACTGGCCGGCCTGGGCATCGCCTCCGCCGCGCTCACCACCGCCGCCGGCGTGTTCGTCTTCCTCGCCTACGCCACCACCGCCGCGGTCGCCCGCCGGATCGGCGCCGGCGACCGCCGGGCCGCCGTCCAGCAGGGAATCGACGGGATCTGGCTGGCCCTGATCCTGTCCGCCGGCATGGTCGCGCTCACCCTGGCCCTCGCCCCGCAGGCCGCCCGACTGCTCGGCGCCTCCGCCACCGCCGCCCCGTACGCGATCACCTACCTGCGGATCAGCGCCTTCGGCATACCCGCGATGCTGCTGGTGCTGGCCGCCACCGGCGTGCTCCGCGGCTTCCAGGACACCCGCACCCCGCTGCTGGTCGCGATCGGCGGGTTCACCGCCAACCTGCTGCTCAACCTGGGCCTGGTGTACGGGGCCGGCCTCGGGGTGGCCGGCTCCGCCTGGGGCACCGTGATCGCGCAGAACGCGATGGCCGCCGTGTACGTGGCCGTGGTGGTCCGCGGCGCCCGCCGGGAGGGCGCCGGCCTGCGGCCCGACCTCCCCGGGATCAAGGCCTCCGCCCGGGCCGGCGGCCCGCTGGTGGTGCGCACCCTGAGCCTGCGCGCCGCCCTGCTGATCGCCACCGCGGTCGCCGCCCACCTGGGCGACGCCGAGGTGGCGGCCCATCAGATCACCATGACCATCTGGTCGTTCATGGCCTTCGCGCTGGACGCCGTGGCGATCGCCGGGCAGGCCATCATCGGCCGCTACCTGGGCGCCGGCGACCTCCCGGGCACCCGGGCGGCAACCCGCCGGATGATCGAGTGGGGCATCGGCGCGGGCGTGCTGCTCGGCCTGCTGATGGTGCTGGCCCGGCCGCTGTACGTCCCGCTGTTCACCACCGACCCGTCGGTCCGGGGCCAGTTGTCCACGGTGCTGCTGCTGGCCGCGCTGACCCAGCCGATCGGCGGCCTGGTGTTCGTGCTGGACGGCGTGCTGATGGGCGCGGGCGACGGCGGCTACCTGGCCTGGGCGATGCTGGCCACCCTGCTGGTGTTCGCCCCGGCCGCCCTCGCGGTGCCCGCGCTGGGCCTCGGCCTGGCCGGGCTGTGGTGGGCGATGAACCTGTTCATGCTGACCCGGGCCGCGTTCCTGGCCGGCCGGGTGCGCACCGGCCGCTGGATGGTGACCGGCGCCGTCCGGGCCTGACCCGCGGGCGCACGGCGAAGGGGCCGGACTCCGAGTGGAGTCCGGCCCCTTCGTCAGCTCAGCGGCTTCGCTCAGGCAGCGACGACGGCGACGTCGAGGTTGGCCTGGACGTCCGAGTGCAGCTTGACCGAGACCTTGTGGGTGCCCACGGTCTTGATCGGCGAGGCGATCGCAACGGCGCGCTTGTCCACGGCCGGGCCGTTGGCGGCCTTGATGGCCTCCACGACGTCGGCCTGGGTCACGGAGCCGAACAGGCGGCCGGCGTCGCCGGAGCGAACGGCCAGCTTGACCTGCAGGCCCTCGAGCTTGGCCTTGACCTCGTTGGCGGCCTCGAGGGTCTGGATGGCGTGGATCTTCCGGGCGCGACGGATGGCGTCGACGTCCTTCTGACCGCCCTTGGTCCAGCGGATGGCGAAGCCACGCGGGACCAGGAAGTTGCGGGCGTACCCGTCCTTGACCTCGACGACCTCGCCGGCGCTGCCGAGACCGGGGACCTCGTGAGTGAGGATGATCTTCATTCTTCGGTCACCCTCTCTTAGCGCGTGGTGGAGGTGTAGGGCAGCAGGGCCATCTCACGGCTGTTCTTCACGGCCGTGGCGACGTCACGCTGGTGCTGGGTGCAGTTGCCGGTGACCCGGCGGGCACGGATCTTGCCGCGGTCGGAAATGAACTTCCGCAGCAGGTTCGTGTCCTTGTAGTCCACGTAAGTGGCCTTGTCCTTGCAGAAGACGCAAACCTTCTTCTTCGGCTTGCGAGCAGGCGGCTTCGCCATTGTGTGCTCCGTTAAGTACGAGATCTGTCAGCGTTGCCGGACCCTCGACGGGCCCGGCAAGCACCGCTTAGAACGGGGGCTCTTCCGAGTAGCCGCCACCGGACGGGGCACCCCAGCCGCCGCCCTGCTGGCCGCCGGACGGGGCGCTGGACGCCCACGGGTCGTCGGACGGGCCGGACTGGCCGCCACCGGAGTTGCCACCCCAGTTGCCGCCGCCCTGCTGGCCGCCGCCGTACCCGCCGCCCTGCTGGCCGCCACCGAAGCCACCGCCGCCGCCGGGACCGCCGGAGCGGTTGGCGCGGGTGACCTTGGCGGTCGCCGAACGGAGGCTCGGGCCGACCTCATCGACCTCGACCTCGAAGACCGTCCGCTTCTCGCCTTCCTTGGTCTCGTAAGACCGCTGGCGCAGTCGGCCCTGCACGATGACGCGCATGCCGCGCTGCAGCGACTCGGCCACGTTCTCCGCCGGCTGACGCCAGACGTTGCACGTGAGGAAGAGGCTCTCGCCGTCCTTCCACTCGTTCGTCTGACGGTCGAAGGTGCGCGGGGTGGACGCGATGCGGAACTTGGCCACCGCGGCACCCGACGGGGTGAAGCGCAGCTCGGGGTCGTCGACGAGGTTGCCGACGAGGGTGATGACGGTCTCGCCTGCCATGTGGTGATGACCTCTCGGAAAGAAGTTCTGCGGTGCTCGTCAGCGGTGTTCCACGTGGAACACCGGACGCGAGCCCTCCGGCGCGGACGCCGGAAGTGGGCTCAGTGGGTGTCCGGGCGCAGGACCTTGGTCCGCAGAACCGACTCGCTCAGGCTGAGCTGGCGGTCGAGCTCCTTGACGACCTCGGGCGTGGCCTTGAGGTCGATGACCGAGTAGATGCCCTCGGACTGCTTGTTGATCTCGTACGCCAGGCGACGACGGCCCCAGGTGTCGATCTTCTCAACCTTGCCGCCGCCGGTGCGGACGACGTTGAGGAAACCTTCGATCAGGGGGGCGACAGCGCGCTCCTCGACCGACGGGTCCAGGATCACCATCAGTTCGTAGTGACGCATGTGTAACCCACCTCCTTTGGACTCAACGGCCACGGTCTCTCCGTGGCAGGAGGGTTGTGCGCGTCAGCACCGGCGGGTCAGGGCACTGCGAACACGCCCCTACACCAGTGCAGAGGGGCCAGCCTACCGGGTGAGCCGACCGACGGACAAAACACCGGGATTCCGGGGTTGTCACTTCGGTCACATCGGTCGCAATCTGGACAGAACGAACGTTCCCTCCACCACGGGAGGTGGGTCCTATGGCGCAGAACGTCCACCGGCCGCAGTTCACCCTCAACACCGACGGCAATCCGCACCCGCGGGAGAACGCCCTCGTCGGTGTGACCTGCATCCTCGGCGCGATCGCCTTCGTCACCTCGTTCTTCTACCACCTGCACCTGCTCAGCTCCTGGACCGGACTGGCCGGGATCATCACCGGAATGATCGGCCTGTTCGTCTCGGTGACCACCGCCGAGCGCTTCCTGGTGGTGATCGGCACCGGCGCCGCCGCGTTCGGCCTCTTCCTGGGAGTGGCGCACGGCGGGCTCTTCGGGGGCGTGTGGTGACCCCCGCGCGCGGGGTCGGGTGAGCCCGCCCGCGAACGCACCACCTCCGCCGCCCTCCCGGTCAGCACCTGTGTCAGCAGGTCCGATCGGGAGGGCATCACCATGTCGGACCGCGTCCCGGCCGAATCGGACCATTCGGGCGATAGGGTCACCCTGGGTAAGTCTGACGAGGAGGAGCACGGAGCATGAGCCTGCGTCTGCGGACGATCACGCGTGAGGAACACCTGGCCTTCGTGCAGAGCCGGCCGTCGGCCAGCCACATGCAGGTGCCGTCCTGGGCGGACGTCAAGGCGGAGTGGCGCGCCGAGAGCCTGGGCTGGTTCGACGCCTCCGGCGAGCTGGTCGGCGCCGGGCTGGTGCTCTACCGCCAGCTGCCCAAGGTGAAGCGCTACCTGGCGTACCTGCCGGAGGGACCGGTCATCGACTGGTTCGACCCGGACCTGGACCGCTGGCTGAAGCCGATGCTGGCGCACCTGAAGTCGCAGGGCGCGTTCTCGGTGAAGATGGGCCCGCCGGTGGTGGTCCGCCGCTGGGAGGCCTCCACCATCAAGGAGGCGATCGCCTCCAAGGAGGCCAAGCGGCTGCGCGACGTCGAACCCGACTGGTCCGAGCCGCGCGCCCTGGAGGCCGCCGAGCGCCTGCGCCGCTCCGGCTGGCTGCAGGGCGAGGACGGCGGCGCCGGCTTCGGCGACGTCCAGCCCCGCTACGTGTTCCAGGTCCCGCTCGGCGGCCGCTCGCTGGACGACGTGCAGCGCGGCTTCAACCAGCTGTGGCGGCGCAACATCAAGAAGGCCGAGAAGAGCGGCGTCGAGGTCGTCCAGGGCAGCTACGAGGACCTCGCGGTCTTCCACAAGCTGTACGTGGTCACCGCCGAGCGCGACCACTTCACCCCCCGGCCGCTGTCCTACTTCCAGCGGATGTGGAAGGCGCTCACCGCCGAGGACCCCAACCGGATGCGGCTGTACATCGCGTACCACGAGGGCGAGGCGCTGGCCGCCACCACGATGCTCACCGTCGGTGAGCACGTCTGGTACTCCTACGGCGCCTCCGCCAACCACAAGCGCGAGGTGAAGCCGTCCAACGCCGTCCAGTGGCGGATGATCCGGGACTCCTACGCGCTCGGCGCCAGCGTCTACGACCTGCGCGGCATCAGCGACACCCTCGACGAGGACGACCACCTGTTCGGCCTGATCCAGTTCAAGGTCGGCACCGGCGGACAGGCCGCGGAGTACCTCGGCGAGTGGGACTACCCGCTCAACAAGCTGCTGCACAAGGCACTCGACCTCTACATGTCGCGCCGCTGAGCACACGTCGGAACTCTTACGGGGAGAACGCGATGACCTTGACGATGTACGTGGACGGCGGCCGCTGGCGGGCGCACCAGCGCGGGCTGCTGGCCGAGTTCCCCGGGCTGGTCCCGGTCGCCAAGGGCAACGGCTACGGCTTCGGGAACCGTCGGCTCGCCGAGGAGGCCGACCGGCTGGGCAGCCCGCTGCTGGCCGTCGGCACCGTGGACGAGGCGGCGGCGGTGGCCGACGCCTTCCCCGGCGACCTGCTGGTGCTCACCCCGTGCCGGGTCGGCGAGCCCGAGGTCGAGCTGCCGGCCGGCCGGGTGGTCCGCACCGTCGCCCACCCCGAGGCGCTGGCCGCGCTGCCGGCCGGCACCCGGGTGGTGGTGGAGTGCATGACCAGCATGCGGCGGCACGGCATCCGGGCCGTCGACCTGCCCGAACTGCCGGTCGGCCACCTGGAGCTGGAGGGCTTCGCGCTGCACCTGCCGCTGGACCGGCCGGACGGCTCCGACCCGGTGGACGAGGTGTCCGATTGGGTCCGGGCGATCGGCGCGGCCGGGCACCCGGACCGCACCGTCTACCTCAGCCACCTGGCCGCCAAGGACGTGCTGCGGCTGGGCGGGCGCCACCCCGGCACCGAGTTCCGCTCCCGGATCGGCACCCGGCTGTGGCTCGGCGACGTGGCGGCGCTGTCCTCCCGGGCCACCGTCCTGGACGTCACCCCGATCGGCCGCGGCGAGCGCTACGGCTACCGGCAGCACAAGGCCCCGTCCGACGGCCACCTGCTGGTGGTCACCGGCGGCACCGCGCACGGCGTCGGCCTGGAGGCCCCCAAGTACGTGCACGGGATACTGCCGCGCGCCAAGGGGCTGGCCCGGGCCGGCCTGGCCACCGTGAACCGGACCCTCTCCCCGTACTCCTGGCAGGGCAAGCAGCTCTGGTTCGCCGAGCCGCCGCACATGCAGGTGTCGATCCTGTTCCTGCCCGGCGAGCTCAAGCCGCCCGCGGTCGGCGACGAGCTCCCGCTGACGGTCCGTCACACCACCACCCACTTCGACCGGGTGGTGGAACGCTGAGGCGCCGCCGTTGAACGGCGAAGCCCGACCACCGGAGAGGTGGGCGGGCTTCGCCGTTCGCGGGGCGGGGCTGGCTACTTGGCCTGCGGGTGCGCCTCGGGCTCGGGATCGGGGTCGGGCGCCAGCCAGTCGACCTCGCTGTGCGGGGCGTACTCGGCGTAGCCGGCGTCCTCGCGCAGGCCGCGGGCGGAGCCGAGCACGAACCGGTCCGGGGCGCCGTCCAGCACGCCGCCCGACGGGTCGTCACTTCCGTCCCAGCGCACCGGGTCGCGGTCCGGGTAGAGGATGTCGCGGACCACCAGGTAGCAGATGTACAGGGTGCCGACCAGGTGCAGGGCGATCGCGAAGTGGTACCACTGCTGGTCGATGCCGTGGTGCTTGCCGTCGCTGATGTTGGCCAGGTACGACCAGACGCCGAGGAAGTACAGCACCTCGCAGGCCTGCCAGATCAGGAAGTCCCGCCAGCGCGGCCGGGCCAGCACCGCCAGCGGGATCAGCCAGAGCACGTACTGCGGCGAGTACACCTTGTTGGTCAGCACGAACGCGGCGACCACCAGGAAGGCCAGCTGCGCGAAGCGCGGGCGGCGCGGGGCGCTGATCGCCAGCCAGCCGACCGCCAGGCAGCAGCCCACCAGCAGGAAGGCGATCCAGGTGTTCAGGGACTCCAGGTGCTGCCCGTTGCGGACGGCCTGCATCAGGATCAGCCAGAACGAGCCGTAGTCCTCGGTGCGGACCTGGCTGAAGCTGTAGAAGGTCAGCCAGCCCTTCCAGTTGGCCAGCATGATCGGCACGTTGACCACCAGCCAGGCGCCGGCCGTGCCGCCGAACACCATCCCGAGCTCCCGCCACTTGCCGGCCCGCAGGCACAGCACCAGCAGCGGGCCGAGCAACAGCACCGGGTACAGCTTGGCGGCGGTGGCCAGTCCGATGAACACACCCGCCCAGACCGGCCGGGAACCCGACCAGTACGCCATCGCCACCGCGGTCAGCGCCACCGCCAGCAGGTCCCAGTTGATGGTGGCGTTCAGCGCCAGGCAGGGCGCGAGGGCGAACAGCAGCGCGTCCCACGGGCGCCTGCGCTGGGCGCGCGAGGTGGCGACCACCGCGATCACCGCGCAGATCATCAGCATTCCGGCGTTGACCAGCCAGAACCACTGCTCACGGCTCATCAGGTCGCCGTTGTGGGTGGTCAGCCAGGCCGCGATCTGCATGAACAGACCGGTCAGCACCGGGTACTCCAGGTACTGCATGTCCGGCGAGCCCTGCGGAATCGGATCCAGGTACGGGCGGCCGCCGTCCGCGAAGCCGCGACCCGAGAACAGGTGCGGGATGTCGCTGTAACAGGCCTTCGTGTACTGGGTGGTGGCCCCGTGGAACCAGCCGTCGGCGTAGCACGGCGCCTTCTGGAACAGGCCCACCAGGTACGTGGCGATGACGACCAGCGCCAGGAACTTGGCCGGCGTCCACCAGGACACCCCGAGCAGCGCCCGCCGCCCGGGCGGACCGCCCAGCAGCTCGCTGCCGGCCTCCGAGACCGGGTCCTCGTCCGCGGGCACCACCACGGTGTTCGGCAGCGGACCGGGCGCCGGGGCCGGACCGGGCGGAGAGGTCTCGTCACGCAGGCTGGACGTCATGGCGCACATACTGCCGCACCCTCGGCCCCAACCGAAGAGGGGCACGAGATCGCCTTCGCGATCGCGCGCCCCTCTGTGGTGATTCCGCCGGGATTCGGTCGGTGCGGGCTACTGGCCGGTGACCCCGGCCAGGTTGCCGCCGCCCCCGCCACCGCCTCCGCCGCCGCCCGTGCCCGGGCTGCCGCTCGCGCTCTCGCTCGGGCTCTTGCTCGGCCGGCCCGGACTCTTGCTCGGCCCGCAGTAGTTGAAGATGCAGGTCGAGCTGGTGCTCGGGTGCGGCGAGGCCGGACCCTCCGGGGACTTCGAGGCGGTGGGCTCGGCCGGCGCACTCGGCTGCTCCGCCGAGGCCGAGGCCGAGGCCGACGCGGACGGGCTGATCGGCGCACCGGAGGAGTCGACCTCCTGGCCCCACGGCTCCGGGTTCGGGAAGTCCTGCACCGGGGTGTCCTTCAGCGCCGCCTTCATGTAGCGGGTGAAGATGTCGGTCGGGAAGTCACCACCGTGCACGGACTCGTGGTTCGCGGTGCCGTTCAGCGACAGCAGCTTGGGGTTGCCGGCCTCCTCGCGCCACATGCCGACCGCGGTGGACAGCTGCGGGGTGTACCCCACCCACCAGGCCGAGGTGCCGGCGTCGGTGGTGCCGGTCTTGCCGGCCACCGGCCGTCCCAGCGCGTTGGTCTTGTTGCCGGTGCCGTTCTTGGCCACGTTCTCCAGCACGTCGGTGATGTTGTCGGCGACCGCCTGCTCCAGCACCTTCTTCGGCTGGCTCTTGGTGAAGTTCGGCTGCTCGGTGCCGTTGTAGACCAGCTTCGCCACCGAGTACGGGTCGTTCTGCTGACCGCGGGCCGCGAACACTGAGTAGGCCGAGGCCATCCGGATCGAGCTCGGGTGCGAGGTGCCCAGCGGGAAGGTGATGGTCGAGGACGGCTCCAGGCTGCTCGGCAGCAGACCCATCGCGGTGACCATGTTCTCCACGTTCTTGCCGCCCACGTCCTGGCCGAGCTGCACGAACGGGACGTTGTACGACCACTGCATGGCCTTCTTCAGCGTCACGTAGCCGGGCTTGCCCGGGCTGTCGTTGCGCTGCTTGTACGGCTTGCCGTCGTCGCCCATCAGCGGCTTGCCGTCCTTGGAGTAGATCGGCGACAGGTTGTCCGCCAGGTACAGCGAGTCCTGGTTGATCTGGGTCGGCTGGCCGTTCGCGCCGGTCTTGGTCAGCACGCCGGTCTGCATCGCGGTGGCGAGCACGAACGGCTTGAAGGTCGAGCCGACCGGGACCTTGGAGTCCGCGTTGTTGCTGTAGTGGCCGTTCTCGATGCCGTCGCCGCCGTAGATCGCCACGATCGCGCCGTCACCGGGCACCACCGAGGCGGCGCCGACCTGCACGAACTTGTCCGCCTCGCGCTTGCTCGGGTCCAGCGACTCGGACTTGACCTGGTCCACGGCCGTCTTCAGGGCGTCCACCTTGTCCTTCTGGAAGGTGGTGTAGATCTGGTAGCCGCCACGGGCCAGCTTGGCCTCGGTGATCGTCTTGTCCTTGGCCATGATGAACTGCGTGGCGGTGTCGACCAGGTAGGAGACCTCGCCGTTCATGCTCGCCGGGGCCTTCACCTCGACCGGCTCCGGGAACTTCGGCCCGCACTTGGTGCGCTCCTCGGGCGTGATGGCCTTGGTGGCCACCATCCGGCCGAGGACGTACTCCCAGCGCTCCTGCATGCGGTCGTGGTTGCCCTGGTTCAGGGTCGGGTCGTAGAGCGCCGCGCCCTTCAACAGGCCCGCCAGCATGGCGCCCTGACAGATGTCCAGCTTCGCCGCGTCCACCCCGTAGTACGCCTGGGCGGCGGCCTGGATGCCGGTCGCGCCGCGGCCGTACCAGCTGGTGTTCAGGTAGCCGGTGAGGATCGTGTCCTTGTCGTCGGCGATCTTCAGCGTGATGAAGAACTCCTTGGCCTTGCGGCTGAGGGTCTGCTCCTGCGACAGGTAGACGTTCTTCACGTACTGCTGGGTGATGGTCGAACCGCCCTGGACCTCGCCACCGGTCGCCATGTTGTAGACGGCGCGGGCCATGCCCTTCGGGTCGATGCCGCTGTCGGTGCGGAAGGTCTCGTTCTCGGCCGCGATCACCGCGTCCTGGGCCGGCCGGCTTATCTGCGAGAGCTCCACCCACTGCTTGTTGGTGTCGCCCTTGCGGGCCATCTCGGTGCCGTCGGCCCAGTAGTAGATGTTGTTCTGCAACCGGAGGGTGGACTTCGCGTCCGGCACCTGCACCAGGGCGTACGCGGTTCCCACCGCGGCCACGCCGCCGCCGAAGAAGATCAGGAACAGGCTCAGCACCTGCTTCCAGGACGGCATCCAGCGCTTGAAGCCGGACTTGCCGAAACGCGGGTAGTCGATCAGCCGCTTCTTGCCCGGCTTGCCGTTGCGGCCGGCGCTCCGGCCGTTCGGCGGGCCCTCGCCGCCGCCACCGCCACCGCCCTTGCGGGACTGCTTGCGCATCTCCGCCCGGGTCAGCCGGGGCTGCTGCGCCGTCTCCCGGGCCGGACGGCGGCCGCCGGGGCCGCCCGCGCCCGGGCCGGGACGGCCGGGCCCGTCCGCGCCCTCGCGCGCGTAGTCGGGTGCGCCCTCGACGGGGCTGCCGTAGGCATACGGGCGCCCGGCGGACGCCCGCCTGGAGGGCGGCTGCTCGCCCCCGGGGTTGGCCGACCTACGCCGGTGTTCGCTCATCTCTCCGCAGCTCCTCGGTCAGGGTGCACAGGCGAAAGAGTACGGCCCTCTGAAAGGTCTCCAATCGGGCATTGGCAGCCAACCCGGACGAACCGACCGGGATTCATTACACGCCCGTTGCCCAAAGGCCTTGTGATCGCGGTTACGCGTGCCCCCCTTGCTCCTTTCGTGACCCAGGGTTACTGTTGCCGATATATCGAGCCGATACATCGGCGCGACACATCGGCCCGGCATACTCTGCGGGCCGAGCCGCACGCATCCGACGAGCAGGACCCCGCAACGGAAGGAGGAAGGCGGTATGAGCCGACGCTCCGGCGTCCTCGAATTCGCCGTCCTCGGCCTGCTCCACGACGCGCCCATGCACGGGTACGAGCTGCGCAAGCGGCTCAACGTCCTGCTGGGCTCGTTCCGCGCCTTCTCCTACGGAACGCTCTACCCCTGCCTGAAGAGCCTGGTCGCCCAGGGTTTCCTGGTCGAGGACAACCCGGACGTCGAGTACGTCCCGGCCACCGCGCTCAACGGCAAGCGGTCGAAGATCGTCTACCGGCTCTCGCCCGAGGGCAAGGAGCGCTTCGAGGAGCTGCTCGCCGACTCCGGGCCGGACGCCTGGGAGGACGAGCACTTCGGTGTCCGCTTCGCCTTCTTCGGCCAGACCGACCGGGCCGTCCGGATGCGCGTGCTGGAAGGCCGCCGCAGCCGGCTGGAGGAGCGGTTGGAACGGATGCGCAGCTCGATCGCGCGCACCCGCGAGCGGTTCGACGACTACACCCTCGAACTCCAGCGCCACGGCCTGGAGTCCGTGGAACGCGAGGTCCGGTGGCTCAACGAGCTGATCGAGACCGAGCGGGCCACCAGGAACGGACGCAACGCCGCGTCCCCCCCAACTTCGGACGGCCGTGGTCCGGCCGCCGGGTCCTCGGACCCGCCCGGACCACCGTACGACCGCCCGGGGCGCTCCTGACCGGAGCGCTGTGCAGCACCGCGCCGGCCTCGCCGCTCGCGGCGAGGCGTGGGCGCCCCGCGCGCCCGTCAGACAGTCAGAACAGATGTGGAACGAGGTGCCGCCACACCACGGCGACCCTCATGAGATTCAGGGAGCAACCGGAATGGGTTCGGTTCGCGTAGCCATCGTCGGCGTGGGCAACTGCGCCGCCTCGCTGGTGCAGGGTGTCGAGTACTACAAGGACGCCGACCCGGCCGGTAAGGTCCCCGGCCTGATGCACGTCCAGTTCGGCGACTACCACGTCAAGGACGTCGAGTTCGTCGCCGCCTTCGACGTGGACGCCAAGAAGGTCGGCTTCGACCTGGCCGACGCCATCGGCAACAGCGAGAACAACACCATCAAGATCTGCGACGTGCCGCCGACCGGCGTCACCGTCCAGCGCGGCCACACCCTCGACGGCCTGGGCAAGTACTACCGCCAGACCATCGA
Source organism: Kitasatospora cheerisanensis KCTC 2395 (assembly GCF_000696185.1). GTDB lineage: Bacteria > Actinomycetota > Actinomycetes > Streptomycetales > Streptomycetaceae > Kitasatospora > Kitasatospora cheerisanensis. Next base: position 4,076,966 of record NZ_KK853997.1, read on the forward strand.
GGAGTCCGACGAGACCCCGGTCGACGTCGTCCAGATCCTGAAGGACCGCCAGGTCGACGTCCTGGTCTGCTACCTGCCGGTGGGCTCCGAGGACGCCGCGAAGTTCTACGCCCAGTGCGCCATCGACGCCAAGGTCGCCTTCGTGAACGCCCTCCCGGTGTTCATCGCCGGCACCAAGGAGTGGGCCGACAAGTTCACCGAGGCCGGTGTCCCGATCGTCGGCGACGACATCAAGTCCCAGGTCGGCGCGACCATCACGCACCGCGTGATGGCCAAGCTGTTCGAGGACCGCGGTGTCATCCTCGAGCGCACCATGCAGCTGAACGTCGGCGGCAACATGGACTTCAAGAACATGCTCGAGCGCGAGCGCCTGGAGTCCAAGAAGATCTCCAAGACCCAGGCCGTCACCTCGCAGATCCGCGACCGTGAGCTGGGCGCCAAGAACGTCCACATCGGCCCGTCCGACTACGTCGCGTGGCTCGACGACCGCAAGTGGGCGTACGTCCGCCTCGAGGGCCGCGCCTTCGGCGACGTCCCGCTGAACCTCGAGTACAAGCTCGAGGTCTGGGACTCCCCGAACTCGGCCGGTGTCATCATCGACGCCGTCCGCGCCGCGAAGATCGCCAAGGACCGCGGCATCGGCGGCCCGATCCTCTCCGCGTCCTCGTACTTCATGAAGTCCCCGCCGGTCCAGTACTTCGACGACGAGGCCAAGGAGAACGTCGAGAAGTTCATCCGCGGCGAGGTCGAGCGCTGAGCTTGCGAAGCCTGCTCGCTGTCAGACATCGAGCGCTGAGCTTGAGCCTCTGGCTCATTGCTCCTGAGCATTGACGTTTCGTCAGGCTCGACCGGAGGGCCGTCCCGCATTCGCGCGGGGCGGCCCTCCGGCGTTTCTCAGGACCAGGCGGCGTTCCAGGTGACCGGGCCGACCACGCCGTCCACCGAGAGGCCGTGCCGCTGCTGGAACGCCCGGCAGATCTGCGCCGAGGCCGGCCCGTACCAGCCGTCCGCGGTGATCGCCCAGCCGCGCCAGGCCATCCGCTGCTGCCACATCAGCACGTCGTCCCCGTGCAGCATCGGCGTCTGCACCCGCAGGTACCGCCCCGGCCACCGCGGCACCCCGGGCGCCGGAGTGGTCGCCTGCCCGGACGTCCGCGCCGCCGGGATCCCCCCGAGCGCCGGATCCGCCGACACCGTCCCCTCCGGGTACGCCGGCACCCCGTACCCGTACGGCGACCCGGGCCCCCGCCGCGCCCGCGCCTTCCGGTAGACCCCGTCGCCCTCGGTGGACCCGGTGTCGTTGGTGTTGTGGGTCGGGATGAAGTCGTCGGTGACGAACAGCCGGGAGGGCGCCGACACCGCGATGCACTGCACCTCTTCGTCCCGCAGGTACTCGACGGAGACGACCTTGCGGGCCCAGGCCGCGTTCCGCGGGACGTACCGCTCGGCCTTGCGGCTCAGCCGGAACGGGTTGAAGTGGGGCATGTTGATGTTCTGCACGCGGTGGGCGTCCCTGGCGGGCGTGCGGTTCGGCTGCTGCGGCGAGGTGTAGTGGACGCCCGCCTTCGCGTTCACCGCCGCCCGGCCGCCGAGCGAGCGGACGAGTTCCTGGACGTCGCGGGCGAGCCGCCCGGAGACCGAGCTGAACTCGATCCGGCCGTCCGCGTCGACGGATCCGTCGGCGTCCATCAGGCCTTGCAGGAGCGCCAGCCGGTCCTTGATGCCCGCCGTCAGGTAGCGGGCCGGCAGGAACTTCCGTTCGGCGGTGGATCCCCAGAGGCCGAGTGCCCTGAGCTCCTCGATCAGGCGGTTCCCGCCGCGCACGCCGGTTCCGACGATGCGCCAGTTCCCGGGCACCGCGCGCTCGTTGGCGATGTGCGGAACCAGCCGGTGGTCCGCCGGCAGGGTGTCCTCCACGGCGGCGAGGATCTCCGGCTCGATGTTGGTGAAGTGCAGGCCGCCGCCGCTCATGCCGCCGTCGCCGATCAGCAGCCCGAGCAGGTAGGGCTCGATCGGGAGCGGTTCGGCGGTCTGCTGGTACTCGACGGGTTCGAGGAGCGGGACGCGGACCCGGAGGCCGGGGCGCGCGACCAGCTCGGCGAGTTCCAGCGTGGTGACCACGCGCGCGTCGACCCGGCCGTCGATCTCGACCTGCCAGAGGTGCTCGTTGCAGGCCTCGGCGCAGGAGCCGTCCTGGAGCGTGATCCGGTGGACCGGGCGGACGCCCTTCGGGTACACGCCGGTGATCCGGGAGGGCTGCCCCTGCGGGTCGACGACCGGGTCGCCGACCTTGAGTTCGCCCATCCTGCGGTAGCCGGTGGGGGTCAGGACGCCGGCGTGCAGCGGGAGGGCGTTCCCCTCCACCGTGTAGATGGTGTCGGCGTCGTAGGCGTAGACGACGCCGGTGTGGTCGCCGCCGTCGGGGCCGAGGTAGAAGGGGCCGCCGAGGACGGGGTAGGGGGTCCAGCGGTTCTGGCGGCGCCACCAGTCGACGGCGGCGAGGCAGGACGCGGTCATCGGCCACAGGTTGTCCATGCCCATGCGGTGGGCGGCCCAGGCCTCGAAGGTGGCGCACCAGGGTTGGCCGTCGGACCACTCCAGGCCGGGGGTTTCCTCGCTGTAACGCTGGCGGTTGTTCCAGGTTCCGTCGGCACTCCGGCCCTCGTGCTGGCCGACCTGGCCGAGCAGCAGGGCGGTGAACTCGTCTCGCATGGGAGCCTCCCGTCGTTCCGAGGTGGTTCTTCCCCCGTGAGTGCCGAACGACGTCCTCGGGGGCGCGGTCACCGGTAGTGCGGGAGCGCGCGGGGGGCGTGCGTCGCTCGAAGTTGGTGGATGTTTCACGTGAAACGCCGTCGGCCTCGTGGCACCCTTGGCGGGTGATCACCGAACGGCCCCCGCGGGAGGCCACTCTGCGCGGGCTGCTCCGCGGCCGCGGTTTCCGGCGGCTGCTGACGGTGCGTCTGCTCTCGCAGTTGTCGGACGGGGTGTTCCAGGTCTCGCTGGCCGCCTACGTGATCTTCTCGCCCGAGCACCAGTCCTCCCCCGCCGACATCGCCGCCGTGCTGGCGGTGATGCTGCTGCCGTTCTCGGTGATCGGCCCGTTCGCGGGGGTGCTGCTGGACCGCTGGCGGCGCCGCCAGGTGCTGCTGACGGGCAATCTGGCCCGGTTCGGGCTCGGCCTGGTGACGGCGGCACTGCTGCTCGGGCGGGCACCGGACTGGATGTTCTTCGCCGCGGCGCTGCTGGTGACGGCGCTCAACCGGTTCATCCTGGCCGGCCTGTCGGCGGCGCTCCCCCGGGTGGTGGCCCCCTCCGACCTGGTCACCGCGAACGCGATCTCGCCGACCCTGGGCACGGTGGCGGCGGCCGCCGGCGGCGGCGTCGGCTTCCTGGTGCACCAGGTGCTGGCGCCCGGCCGGTCCGCCGACGCGGTCCTGGTGACGCTGGCGGCGCTGCTCTACCTGTCGGCCGCGTTCGCCGCGCAGCGGATCGCCCCGGACGCGCTCGGCCCCGAGGTGCACGGCGAACTCCCTTCGCTGCGCGAGGCGTTGGCGGCCGCGTGGAACGACCTGCTGGCCGGCCTGCGGCACCTGGTGCGGGACTGCCGTCCGGCCGTGCACGCGCTGGCCGCGGTCACCCTGGCGCGGTTCTGCTACGGCATGCTGACCGTCATGGTGCTGATGCTGTCCCGGTACACCTTCAACAGCGCCGAGGACAACGCGGGCGGCCTGGCCACCCTGGGCGTGGCGGTCGGGGTGTCCGCGGCGGGCTTCGGGCTGGCCGCGGTGGTCAGCCCGTGGTGCACCCGGCGGCTGGGCCTGACCGGGTGGATGACGGTGTGCCTGGGGAGCGCGGCGGTGTTCGTCCCGGCGCTCGGACTGACCTTCCGCGAGGCCCCGGCGATGGCCGCGGCGCTGCTGCTGGGGGTGGTCACCCAGGGCACCAAGATCTGCGCGGACACCCTGGTGCAGGAGTCGGTGGAGGACGAGTTCCGCGGCCGGGTGTTCGCGATCTACGACGTGCTGGTGAACGTCTCGTTCGTCGCGGCGGCCGGCGTGACCGCGCTGGTCCTGCCGCTGAACGGCCGCTCGGCGTCGGTGGTGCTGGGTCTCGCGGCGCTGTACGCGCTCGGCGCGGTGCTGTACTTCCGTGCCGCACGCCGGACCTGACGGGCCTTCTGCCGCTAGGGTCGTGGGCGTACGGCACCGATCTCGTCGCCCAGGGGGAAGAACCGAATGAGCACTCCGCCGCCACCGGGTCCGTACGGCCAGCCCGGCCCGTACGGCCAGCAGCCCGGCCAGCAGCCTCCCGCGTACGGCCAGCCGTCCGGCTACGGGCAGCCCCCGGCGTACGGCCAGCCCTCCGGGTACGGGCAGCCGCCGGCCTACGGGCAGCAGCCCCCGGCGTACGGCGAGCAGCCCTCCGGGTACGCGCAGCCGGCCCCCGCGTACGGCCAGCCGGCTCCGGCGTACGGTCAGCCGCCGGCCGGGGAGCCGCAGGGGCAGCAGATGCCGGCCTGGGGCCAGGCGCCGCCGCAGCCGGTGGTCACCGAGAAGAACGTGCGCAAGGCCGGCTGCCTGTGGCGGCTCTCGATCGTGGTGGTGCTGGTCGGCGCGCTGTTCGCGCTGTACGCGGTGTTCAAGCCCGACAAGGGCCCGAACACCGGCGACTGCCTGGACAGCAAGCACTCCAAGGTGTCCTGCACCGCGCAGAACGCCACCTGGAAGGTGCTGCAGCGCGACAACTACAGCACCACCCTGGGCCGGATCGACTGCGCCAAGAGCTACCCGGGCTCGGTGGCGTACGACGGCCGGTACCGGAAGAGCGGCAAGAGCAAGAAGTACCGGCTCTGCCTCGGCCCCGCGAAGGGCGCGACCACCGGGACCACCACCAAGAAGTGACGGGACGTCAGTCCTGCGGCTGCGCCGCCCACCACTCGTGCAGGGCGGCGACCGCCGCGTCGTGCTCCATCGGGCCGTGCTCCAGGCGCAGTTCGAGCAGGTGCTTGTAGGCGCGGCCGACCGCGGGGCCGGGGCGCAGGCCGAGCAGCTGCATGATCTCGTTGCCGTCCAGCGCGGGCCGGATCGAGTCCAGCTCCTCCTGCGCCTGGAGGGCGCCGATCCGCTCCTCCAGCGAGTCGTAGGTGCGGGCCAGCGCGGCGGCCTTGCGCTTGTTGCGGGTGGTGCAGTCGGAGCGGGTCAGCTTGTGCAGGCGCTCCAGCAGCGGGCCGGCGTCGGTGACGTAGCGGCGCACCGCGGAGTCGGTCCACTCGCCGCCGCCGTAGCCGTGGAAGCGCAGGTGCAGCTCGACCAGCTTGGACACCTCGTTGACCAGCTCGTTCGAGTACTTGAGCTCGCGCATCCGCTTGCGGGTCATCTTCGCGCCGACCACCTCGTGGTGGTGGAACGAGACCCGGCCGTCGGACTCGAAGCGGCGGGTGCGCGGCTTGCCGATGTCGTGCAGCAGCGCGGCGAGCCGGAGCACCAGGTCGGGGCCCTCGGTCTCCAGCGCGATGGCCTGCTCCAGGACGGTCAGCGAGTGCTCGTAGACGTCCTTGTGGCGGTGGTGCTCGTCGCTCTCCAGGCGCAGCGCCGGGAGTTCGGGCAGCACGAAGTCGGCGAGGCCGGTGTCGACCAGCAGCCGCAGGCCCTTGACCGGGTGGTCGGCGAGCAGCAGCTTGTTGAGCTCGGCCTGGACGCGCTCGGCGGAGACGATGGTGATCCGCTCGGCCATCGCGGTCATCGCGGCGACCACCTCGGGCGCCGGCTCGAAGTCGAGCTGGGCGGCGAAGCGGGCGGCCCGCATCATCCGCAGCGGGTCGTCGGAGAAGGACTCCTCGGGGGTGGCGGGGGTGCGCAGCACCCGGGCCTCCAGGTCGTCGAGGCCGCGGTGCGGGTCGACGAAGCCGCGGCCGGGCAGGTCGACGGCCATCGCGTTGACGGTGAAGTCGCGGCGGACCAGGTCCTGCTCGATGGAGTCGCCGTAGCTGACCTCGGGCTTGCGGGAGCTGCGGTCGTAGGCCTCGCTGCGGTAGGTGGTGATCTCGATCAGGAACGAGCCCTCCGCGGTGTCCTTGCGCGCGCCGACGGTGCCGAAGGCGATGCCGACGTCCCAGACCGCGTCGGCCCAGCCCTTGACCAGCTTGAGGATCTGCTGCGGGCGGGCGTCGGTGGTGAAGTCGAGGTCGTTGCCGAGCCGGCCGAGCAGGGCGTCCCGGACCGAGCCGCCGACCAGCGACAGCCGGTGGCCGGCGTCCTGGAAGCGGCGGGCGATCTCGTCGGCGACCGGGGAGACCCGCAGCAACTCCTGCAGGCCGAGGGTCTGCGCCTCGGTCAGCCCCGGCAGGGCGACCCGGTCGACGGAGCTGGAATGATTGGCGCTGGACGCATTGGCAGTGGACACGGCTCACAAGGGTACGTGCCCGCCCTGCTCCGCCGCCCTCCCGTTTCCCTCCCCCGGCCGGTCCGGCCAGCTTCCGGCCCGAAACACTGCGGGCCGCGCAGCGTCGTTACCATGCCGGGTGAACGCTCCTAGTCGGAGACCGCCGGGGTCGGGCGGGGGCCGCGTCGGTGCGTGGGTCGATCGGGACGATCAGGAACGGCGAGGACGCGTGGACGAGCGGACCGGGCTGGGCGCGGCAGGGGCCGGGCACCGCGGACGGTGGACGGGCCGGTTGGCCAGGAGCACCGCCGCCCTGCTGGCGGGCGGGCTGGTCGCGGCCGTCGCCGCCGCCCCGGCGGCGGCGGGGCCCGGCACGCTGGTGACCGCGGACGGCAAGTATCCGGCGACGGTGCAGATCGACGCGGTGCAGGTCGGCGGCGCGGCGACGCCGAAGATCGCGCACGAGAACGACACCGTGACGATCACCGGCAAGGTCACCAACTCCGGTGCGGAGACGCTGAAGGCGTCGTCCGTGAAGGTGCGGCTGCCGAACCCGGGCAAGCCGATGCTGGCGACCCGCAGCGACATCGGCCTGGTCGCCTCGATGAACACGCCGAGCGGTCAGGACGGCACCGCGCTGGACAGCCCGTCGCAGGAGTTCGGCGACCTGGGCCCGGGGCAGAGCAAGGACTTCACCCTGCCGCTGCCGGTGTCCGCGCTGAAGGTCAAGGACACCGGCAGCTACGAGCTGGCGGTGGACCTCTGGGGCAGCACCGGCGACGAGCGGACCCACACGCTGGGCATCGCCCGCACCTTCCTGCCGTACCAGGGGCACGCCACCGCCCAGGCCTCGCCGGTCGCGGTGGTGTGGCCGCTGACCCACGCCCCGATGCTGGTCGCGCAGACCATGCCGGACCAGGACCAGACGCCGGTGCTGCGGGACGACAGCCTGGTCGGCGAGCTGACCGGTGACGGGCGGCTGAACAAGCTGGTCGAGATCGGCGCCACCATGCCCGGTCTGACCTGGGCGATCGACCCGGACCTGCTGGACACCGTGCTCGCGATGACCAAGCAGTACCGGGTGCAGAAGCCCGGCACCTCCGGCGAGTCCGCGCGCGACGACAACACCGTGCCGGGCACCGGCCGCGACGCGGCGACGGCCTGGCTGGCGAAGCTGCGGGCGGCGGTGTCGGCGCAGAACTCCGAGGTGGTGTCGCTGCCGTACGCCGACCCCGACCTGGCGTCGATCGCGCACAACGGCGCGGGCCTGAACGGCATGGACGCCGCGCTCCGCAAGGCCATGACGGCCGGTCAGGTCACCACCGAGGCGCGGCTCTCGGTGGACGCCCACTCGGACGTCGCCTGGCCGTACCAGGGCCAGCTGGACCAGCGCACGGCCGCGGTGGCGGGCGCGGCGGGCGGCCGGGTGGTGCTGGTCAACGGCGCGTCGATGCCGGAGTCGGAGAAGCTGACGTACACGCCGGGCGCGGCCCGGCCGATCGGCAACGGGCAGACCGCGGTGGTCTCCGACGCGGTGCTCGCCTCGCTGTTCCAGAAGGACCTGAGCACCCCCCAGGACCGCACCGCGGCCCAGCAGCGCTTCCTGGCCGAGACCCTGGCGATCGCGCACCAGGAGCCGGAGCACCCGCGCGGCGTGCTGGTGCTGCCGACCCGTTCGCTGACCGTCGGCACCGCGCAGGCGCTGCACGACGCGATGCTGGGGGCGTCCGGCAGCGGCGGCTGGGTGTCGCCGGTGTCGCTGCAGAAGATCGTCGACATGCCCGCCGACCCGGCGGCCAACACCGGCGTCCCGGCCGACTACCGGAGCGAGTCGGCGGCCGGGGAGCTGACCGGCGCCGAGCTGGCCGCCACCATGGGCATCCAGGACGGCGTCGACCAGCTGATGATGATCCTCACCCAGCCGGAGCGGGTGCGCGGGCCGTTCAGCGCGGCCATGGTCCGCTCGATGTCCACCAGCTGGCGCGAGCAGCCGAAGGCCGGCATGGACTACCGGGCCGGCGTGCAGCACTACCTGGACAACCTGAAGTCGGCCGTCCGGGTGCCCAAGAAGAGCGTGGTGACGCTGCCGGGCGACAACGCGACGCTGCTGATCAGCGTGAAGAACGACCTCACCCAGGCGGTCGGCAACCTGGAGCTGCGGCTCTACTCGACCCAGCCGAACCGCCTCAACGTGGGCGAGAAGCAGGCGGTGGTGCTGGACGCCACGACCGCCCGCACCTTCCGCTTCCCCGCCGAGGCGCAGGTCAACGGCCAGGTCCAGGTGACCGCGGAGCTGTGGACCACCGGCCCGAACCCGCAGCGCTACGGCGACCCGGTGGCGTTCACCGTCGACGTCACCTCGGTGGCCAGCGGCGTGATGTACGTGATCGCCGGCGGCACCGTGCTGATGATCCTCGCGGGCGTGCGGTTCTACCTGCAGCGCAAGAAGCGCAAGGCGGCCGGCGAGGTCGACGAGGACCCAAACCGCCCGCTGACGGACGGCGGCGGGGACGACGACCGGCCGGACGCCGGCGGCGAGAAGCCGGGGACCGGGCGCGGGCAGGCCGACGCGGAGCCGTCCTCCGACCGCGATGACACGGATCGGGTGGCCGGTGATGAGAAGGTGGATCACTAGGCCGTCCCACCCCCGGACGCCCATCCCCCCTCTCTGACGTGGATTGGTGGCATGAACGAGCGGAGCGAGCGAGCAACCCAGGACCAGGGCGGAGGTCGGCCCCAGGACCGCGCGGGCGGCCCACGGTCCGCCGCCGCCCCCGCCGACCCGACCGCCGACTGGTACGTCGCCGACACCTACGCCCGTGACCCGTACGCCGCCGAGGCGTACGGCGGCACGGACCCGTACGGCGAGATCGACCTGCCGGCCGCCGGGCCGGACGCGCCGGACACCGAGGACGGCGCCGACCCGGCGGACGACCCGGAGAGCGCGGCGGCCGCCGTCCCCGGCCAGCCGAGCCGTGAGCCCGAGCCCACCCTGCAGCTGACCGCGCCCGCACCGCGCTGGGCGTCGATCGCCGCCGAGGTCGCCGCGGAGGCGGCCCGGCCGGCCGCCGCACCGGGCCGGGACACCGAGACCACCGAATACGTCGACGTGGAGACCCTGCTGTCGGCCGCGGAACAGGCCCCGGCGGCCCCGCAGCACGCGCCGGGCGGCGTCGAGGACGCCTCGGTGCCCGGCGGCGCCGAGGAGCCCGCGGAGGCCGCCCCGGAGCCCGCGAAGGCCCTCCGTCCGGAGCCGGCCCCCGCGGCGGAACGCCACCCGTACGTGCCGCCGATCGAGTTCGACCCGCCGCTGTCCGAGGAGGAGGCGGTGATGCGGGCCGACGCGGCCGTGCTGGAGGCCAACGCCGCCGCCGCACCGCCCGCCCCGGGCCCCGCCCCGGCCCCTCCGGCAGAACCGGGCGAAGGCGGTGGCGGCGCCGGCCGGGTCGCCGGGCTGCTGAACTCCAGCGCCATCATGGCGGCCGGCACCCTGGTCTCCCGCGGCACCGGCTTCCTGCGCACCATGGTGATCGCCGCCGCGATCGGCGTGGCCTCCATGGGCGACTCGTACAACGCCGCCAACACGCTGCCCACCCTGCTGTACATCCTGATCGGCGGCGGCGCGCTGAACGCGGTGTTCGTGCCGCAGCTGGTGCGCAGCATGAAGAACGACGAGGACGGCGGCACCGCCTACGCGAACCGGCTGCTCACCCTGGTGGTGACCGGCCTGGCGGGCGTGGTGTTCGTCGCGGTGCTGGCCGCGCCGGTGCTGGTGCAGCTGATCTCGCACGCCCTGATGCGGGACCAGCAGAGCGCCGACACCACGGTCGCGCTGGCCCGCTACTGCCTGCCGACCATCTTCTTCATGGGCGTGCACGTGGTGATGGGCCAGATCCTCAACGCCCGCGGCCGGTTCGGCGCGATGATGTGGACGCCGGTCCTGAACAACCTCGTGGTGATCTTCACCTTCGCGATGTACATCGGCGTGTACGGCACCTTCCAGCACACCGAGGTCACCCCGCAGAACATCTCCCCCGAGGGCGTCCGGCTGCTCGGCATCGGCACCATGCTGGGCCTCGCGGTGCAGGCGCTGTCGATGATCCCGTACCTGCGGGCGGCGGGCTTCGCGTTCCGGCCGCGGTTCGACTGGCGCGGCCACGGCCTGGGCAAGGCGGCCCGGCTGGCCAAGTGGACCTTCCTGTTCGTGCTGGCCAACCAGGCGGGCTTCCTGGTGGTCACCCAGCTCGCCACCGCCTCCGGCAAGGCCGCCGAGCAGGACGGCCACCTCGGCGTCGGCCTGGCCGCGTACTCCAACGCGCTGCTGATCTGGCAGCTGCCGATGGCCGTCATCACCGTCTCGGTGATGAGCGCGGTGCTCCCCCGGCTGTCCCGGGCGGCCGCCGACCAGGACGCCGGCGCGGTCCGCGACGACCTCTCCTACGGCCTGCGCACCTCGGCGGTGGCGATCGTCCCGGCGGCGTTCCTGTTCCTGTCGCTCGGCCCGGTGATCGGCTCCTCGATCTACGGCCTGGGCAACGGCGGCGCGGTCGCCCACGGCACCACCGCGGTCGGCTACATGCTCTCCGCCTTCGCCCTCGGCCTGATCCCGTACTCGGTGCAGTACGTCCTGCTGCGCGGCTTCTACGCGTACGAGGACACCCGCACCCCGTTCTCGAACACCGTCTGGGTCGCGCTCACCCAGGCCGGCACCGCGGTGCTGTGCTGGCTGGTGCTGCCCGCGCAGTGGGCGGTCACCGGCATGGCGCTGGGCTACGGCCTCTCCTACGCGGTCGGCGTGTTCGTCGCGGTGCCCAAGCTGAAGGCCCGGATCGGCGGCCTGGACACCGCCCGGATCACCAAGACCTACGTCCGGCTGGCGATCGCCTCGCTGCCGGCCGCGGTCGTCGGCCTGGGCGTCGAGCTGCTCGCGCTGCAGGTGCTGAGCGGGTGGTTCGGCAACGTCCTGACGCTGCTGGCCGCGGCGGCCGTCCAGGTCGCGGTGTTCCTGCTGCTGGCCCGCCGGATGCGCATCGAGGAGCTCAACGCGCTCACCGGAATGGTCCGCCGGCGGCTCGGCCGCTGACCGCGGGACGGATTCACGGGTTGACGACGCGTCAACCGGAGCGCTGACGATCCGTCGGTGACTCAGGCCGCTTACGGTGGGCCGGAGTCGGGGCGAGGCCCCGATTCCGGCCCATCCGTCTGTTCTTCGCCCGGAACCAGCCGCACGGGCAACCTCCGGGCGCTCTCAGCGGTCGTACCAGGGGGCCGGGAGTGGGCACAATTGACCTTGCAGCACGGCCGACCACTCCGGCAGCGGCTCGTCGACCGTCCTGGCTGGGCCCGGGACGACACAAGGGGAGGCAGGACCACGGTGGCTGACGGCACCAAAGCGATCGTCGACACGTCCGAGACGGACGGGGCGGCGACCGAGGCCGCGCCCGGAACCTCGCAGCGCGACGCCGGCTCCGACCGCGACGCCGCCCTCGGCCGCGCCGCGAAGGGCTCCGCCGACGGCGCGGCGAAGAGCACCGCGAACGGCTCCCCGAAGAGCCCGGCGAAGAGCTCCGCGAACGGCTCCCCGAAGGGCGCCGCCAAGGACACCCCGACCACCCCGCTGCGGCCCGCCGCACCGGAGCCGGCCGCCGCCGAGGAGGCGAAGCCGCCCGCCGACGCCACCGCCCCGCTGTCCGCGCAGGAGATCGACGCCGAGCTGTCCGCCCAGGGCGCCCGCACCGAGCGCCCGTCCCGCAGCCGCGGGGTCCGCCGCCCGCTGCCCCGGTCGAGCCGTCCGAGCCCGCCCCGCCCACCAGCACCGAGACGCTGGACGCCGACACCGCCACGCTGCCCGCCGTCCTGCCCGCCCCGCAGCGGCACAGCGGCGACAAGATCGGCGGCCGCTACCGGCTGGAGGAGTGCATCTCCGAGTCGGAGACCTTCACCAGCTGGCGCGCCGTCGACGAGAAGCTCCGCCGCGCCGTCGGCGTCCACCTGCTCTCGGCCGGCCACCGCCGCGCCAAGTCGGTCCTCACCGCCGCCCGCAGCGCCGCCCTGCTCGGCGACCCGCGCTTCGTCCAGGTGCTGGACGCCGTGCAGGAGGGCGAGCTGGTGTACGTCGTCCGCGAGTGGCTGCCCGGCGCCCGGGACCTCGGCGAACTGCTGGCGGACGGCCCGCTGGAGCCGTACGACGCCTACCAGATGGTCCGCCAGGTCACCGACGCCATCGCCGCCGCCCACCAGCGCGGCCAGGCCCACCTGCGGCTCACCCCGAAGTGCGTGCTGCGCACCGACGGCGGCCAGTACCGGATCAACGGCATCGCGGTGGACGCCGCCCTGCGCGGCCTGCCCACCGAGGACGCCGAACTGACCGACGTCCGTGCGATCGGCGCACTGCTGTACGCCTCGCTCACCCACCGCTGGCCCTACCCGGAGGACCGCTACGACCTCCAGGGGCTGCCCAAGGACCTCGGCTGCGTGCCCCCGGACCAAGTCCGGGCGGGTGTCCACAAGGGCCTGTCGGAACTCGCCGCGCGGATCCTGTGCGAGCAGCCGCCGCACCACACCGAGCCGATCACCACTCCCGCCGAGCTGGCCGCCGCGGTCGCCGCACTGCCGAAGATCCGCCCGCCGGAGCAGCCCGCCCCGCCGGTGCTGCGCGCCCTGCCCAACAACGCCCGGCCGCGCTACTCCCCGCCGCGCCCACCCAGGCGATCCCGTTGACCGAGCCCGCCCCGCCCCGGCCGGCCCCGGCCCGCCGGACGCCCCGCCCCGCGCCGCCGCCGCGGCCTGCGCCGGGCGGCCCGGTGGGCGGCCTCCCTGGTGGCGCTGTCGGCCGTCACGGTCGGTTCCTGGCAGCTGGTCGAGTACGTCAACCACAAGGACACCGCCACCAGCGACCACACCGCCCCCGCACCCGCCCCGACCGGCGGCGCCCCCGCCGTCACCGGCGAGAAGTTCGCCATCTCGTCCATCTCCCCGTTCAACGCGTACGGCGACAACAAGGACGAGCACAGCAGCGAGATCCCCAACGCCACCGACGGCAACCCGGCGACCGCCTGGACCACCCAGCGCTACAACGACCAGTTCGGGGCCTACCGCCCCGGCACCGGCCTGCTGATCGACCTCGGCTCGGCCCGGCCCGTCGGCTCGGTGGACGTCCAGTTCATCGGCGACACCAAGGTCGAGCTGAAGGCCGCCCCCGCCGGCACCGCGAGCGCGCCGAACGTCGACGAGAACGGCTTCCGCAGCTTCGGCGCCCCGGTCGCCTCCGGGTCCGGCTCCAAGGTCACACTGAAGCCCGCAGCCCCGGTCACCACCCGGTACCTGCTGCTCTGGCTCACCAACGTGCCCACCGACGACGGCGGCTACCGCGGCAAGGTCGCCGAGATCCAGGTCAACGGCTAGGCACCTCCCGTCCGGGCGGCAACCGGTGCGCCACGCCTCTTGATCCGCCCCGCCGGATCCCCAACGATGTGACCCACGGCCGCCGGAGCGGCGGCCGGACCGCGAGGAGGGGGCGGATGGCCGAGGAGCCCACCGACGCCGAACTGCTCGCCCGGCACACGGCGGGCGACCCGGACGCCTTCGGGCAACTGGTGCACCGCCACCGCGACCGCCTGTGGGCGGTCGCGGTGCGCACCCTCGGCGACCGCGAGGAGGCCGCCGACGCGCTCCAGGACGCCCTGGTCTCCGCGTTCCGGGCCGCGGCCGGCTTCCAGGGCCGCTCCGCGGTCACCACCTGGCTGCACCGGATCGTGGTCAACGCCTGCCTGGACCGCGCCCGCCGCGGCGCCGTCCGCCGGGCCGAGTCGCTCGACCAGCACCCGGGCGGCCCGCCGGAGGCCGCGCTCGGCACCAGCGAGGGCGCGGAGACCCACGCGGTGCGCGCCGAGACCCGCCGCGAGGTGGCCGACGCCCTGGCCGCACTGCCCGCCGAGCAGCGGGCCGCCCTGGTCCTGGTCGACATGCAGGGCTACCCCGTCGCCGAGGCCGCCGAGGTGCTCGGCGTCCCCATCGGCACCGTGAAGAGCCGCTGCGCCCGCGGCCGGGCCCGCCTGCTGCCGCTGCTGCGCCACCTCGGGCCGGGCGGTGTTCCACGTGGAACCGACCCCGCCCGCGTGCCGCCGGAAGCCGACCGCCCGCGTGTTCCACGTGGAACACGCACCGCCGCACCCGCCCCGCGGGAGCCGGAGGCCGTGGATGTTCCACGTGGAACACCGCCCGCTCCCCGGGCCGGGAACCCGAACCGGCCCTCCCCCGTCCCACCCACGGATCCCGCCACCGCGCTGGAAGGAGATGCGACCCCGCGATGACGCCGCACCCGCCTTCCGAGCACCCCGACCTGGACGCGCTGGCCGACCTCGCCGAGGAACTGCTGCCGCCCGAGCAGGCCGAACCGCTCCACCGCCACCTGGCCGCCTGCCCGACCTGCGCCGAGGACTACGCCGCCCTCCGCGGCCTCCCCGAACTGCTGGCGGACTCCGCCGCCCCGCCGATGCCGCAGGACGTCGCCGACCGGCTGACGGCCGCCCTCGCGGCCGAGTCCGCGGCCCGCACGGAAGCCCGTCCGGAAGACTCCCGGAAGGCCCGTACCGAGCCCTCCGCCGCCCCCGCGGGCCCGCCCGCACCGGGAGCCCCGCCGGGGCCCCGCACGCCGCCACTGGCCCGGGCCGGCCCGCGCGGCGCCGCCGTCGCACCGCGGGCCTGCTGCTCGCCACCGCCGCCGTGGCCGTCGCCGCCACCCTGGGCGGCGTGCTGCTCGCCCGGAACGCGCCCGAGAGCGCCGTCTCCTCCGCCCGCGGCGGCGCCGACGCGGCCGCCGCCCCCAGCCCGGCCGGCGCCGGCTCCGCCACCCAGCCGAAGGCCGTCGGCGGCGAGCAGGGGCCGGAGTTCACCGCCGAGCAACTGCCCGCCCAGGTCCGCCAACTGCTGGCCGCCAGGCCCACCGCCCAGCTCGGCTCGGCCGACAGCCCCGCCGCGTCCGTCCCGGCCTGCGTGCTGACCGCGGCCGGGCACCCGGACGAGCAGCCGCTGGGCACCGGGCCGGGCCGCTACCAGGGCCGCACGGTGCTGGCCCTGGTGTTCCGGCCGGCCGGCGGCAGCGGCCCGCTGGACGTCTACCTGGCCACCCCCGAGTGCCCCGGTTCGACGATCCTGCTGCACAGCACCGTTCCGGCCCCCTGATTCCTCGCCGTTCCGGGCCGACTGCGCCCGGACTGCGGGCACCTGGTGCGGCCGGGCCTGGGAATGCGGGAGACTGGTAAGTCGTTGTCCGGGGCGGCGGAGCAACCGCCCTCCCCCGCGCGAGCGGGACGCCATGCGAACCAGGAGATGCAGTGAGCGACGTCCGTAACGTGATCATCATCGGTTCCGGCCCGTCCGGGTACACCGCTGCGCTGTACACCGCGCGTGCCTCCCTCCAGCCGCTGGTGTTCGAGGGCGCGGTCACCGCCGGCGGCGCGCTGATGAACACCACCGAGGTGGAGAACTTCCCGGGCTTCCGCGACGGCATCATGGGCCCCGAGCTGATGGACAACATGCGCGCCCAGGCCGAGCGCTTCGGCGCCGAGCTGGTCCCGGACGACATCGTCGCCGTCGACCTCACGGGCGACATCAAGACCGTCACCGACTCCGAGGGCACCGTGCACCGCGCCCGCGCCGTGATCGTCACCACCGGCTCGCAGCACCGCAAGCTCGGCCTGCCGAACGAGGACAAGCTCTCCGGCCGCGGCGTCTCCTGGTGCGCGACCTGCGACGGCTTCTTCTTCCGCGACCAGGACATCGCGGTCGTCGGCGGCGGCGACACCGCCCTGGAGGAGGCCACCTTCCTGTCCCGGTTCGCCCGCAGCGTCACCGTGGTCCACCGCCGCAACAGCCTGCGCGCCTCCAAGGCGATGCAGGAGCGCGCCTTCGCCGACCCGAAGATCAGCTTCGCCTGGGACAGCGCGGTCGAGGAGATCCACGGCGACCCGAAGCTGTCCGGCGTGACCCTGCGCGACACCAACACTGGGGACCTGCGCGAGCTGCCCGTCACCGGCCTGTTCATCGCGATCGGCCACGACCCGCGCACCGACCTGTTCAAGGGCCAGCTGGACCTGGACGCCGAGGGCTACCTGAAGGTGGACGCCCCCTCCACCCGCACCAACATCCCCGGCGTCTTCGCCGCCGGTGACGTGGTCGACCACACCTACCGCCAGGCGATCACCGCCGCCGGCACCGGCTGCTCCGCCGCGCTGGACGCCGAGCGCTACCTCGCCGCGCTGACCGACTCCGAGGCCGAGACCGCCGCCGTCGCGGTCTGACCCCACCCAAGGCCGAGCAGCCCACCGGCCGGGGGCGGCCACCGTTTCCGCACCGAAACAGAACCGCCCCGGCCGTTGTTATCCCTGACGCACCTCCCCTCCGACCCCAAGGAGTTCCCGTGGCCGGCGCCACCAAGGAAGTAACCGACGCCACCTTCGACGCCGAGGTCCTCAAGAGCGACAAGCCCGTTCTGGTCGACTTCTGGGCCACCTGGTGCGGCCCGTGCCGCCAGGTCGCCCCCGTCCTGGAGGACATCGCGGCCGAGCACGGCGACAAGCTGTCGATCGTCAAGCTCGACGTGGACGCCAACCAGGAGACCGCCGCGGCGTACAACGTGATCTCCATCCCGACCCTGAACGTCTACAAGGGCGGCGAGCTGGTGAAGACCATCACCGGTGCCCGCCCGAAGGCCGCGCTGCTCCGCGAGCTGGCCGAGTACCTGTAGTCCGTTCCGGACGCCGTCGCCGAGGCGGCCCGCACGGGGAGTCCCCGTACGGGCCGCCTCGGCGTTTCCGCGTCCCGGTGAGGCTTCGTCAGGAAGCCCTCGGTGCCCGGCGCTCCGCCCCGCGCCGACCGCCCCCGCGCGGAGGATGCCGCTCTCAGAACGGCCGCAGCGCCGGTTCCTTGCGCCGCCCGCCGAGCAGGCGCTCCAGCGCGCCCTCCATGTCGCCCTTCCAGGAGAGCGTGGAGCGCGCCTCCAACCGCAGCCGCGGGTACCGATGGTGCGGCCGCACCGTCTTGAAGCCGACCGCCAGCAGGTGGTCGGCCGGCAGCACGCAGCTGGGGATCTCCCGCCCCTGCGCACCGAACGCCTCGATCGCCCGGAAGCCGCGCCGGATCAGGTCCTTGGCGACCGACTGCACCAACACCCGCCCCAGGCCCTGGCCCTGAAACTCCGGCAGCACCCGGGAGACCATCAGCTGCACCGCGTCCGGGGAGATCGGACTGGTCGGGAACGACTGCCCGCGCGGCACGTACGCGGGCGGGGCGTAGAGCACGAACCCGGCCGGGCGGTCGTCCACGTAGGCGACTCTGCCGCAGGACCCCCATTCCAGCAGTACCGCGGAGATCCAGCCCTCCTTCTCCAACTCCCCCTTCCCGGCGTCCTGCGCGGCCCGACCGCTGACCGGGTCGAGCTCCCAGAACACGCAGGAACGACAGGGGTTCGGCAGCTCCGAGAGGTTGTCCAGCGTCAGCGGAACGACCCTTCGCCCCACGCCCGCACCTCCTCCTCCACACGGAATCCGGCCCAGGACTCCAGTCTGCGCCGCCCAACGAAACGGGTGCACGTTTCACGTGAAACATGCACCCGTTGTTCGCCGTTCGCGGTCACCGAGGTCAGGACAGCCGCAGTCCCTGCTCGCCCGGCGCCAGGCTGTCCAGGATCCGGTTCAGGTCCTCGACCGAGCCGAACTCCAGCACCACCTTGCCCTTGCCGATCCGGCCGTCGCGCTGCGAGACCTCGACCTTCACCCGGGTGTCGAAGCGGTCCGAGAGACGGCCCGCCAGCTCGTTGAAGGCCGGCGAGTTGAGCCGCCCGGCCCGCGGCGTGGCCTTCTTCGCCTTCGGGGTCTCACCGGCCATCAGCCCGGCGATCTCCTCGGTGGCCCGCACCGTCAGCTGCTCGGCCACCACCCGCTCCGCCAGCTGCTCCTGGCGCTCGGCGTCCGGCACCATCAGGATCGCCTTCGCGCACCCGGCGCTGACCGTCCCCGCCGCGACCTTCAGCTGCACCGACACCGGCAGGTTCATCAGCCGCAGCGTGTTCGACACATGCGAACGGGACTTGCCCACCCGGCGCGCCAACTGGTCGTGCGTGCAGGCGAAGTCGCGCAGCAGCTGGTCGTAGGCCGCGGCCTCCTCCAGCGCGTTCAGCTCGGCCCGGTGCAGGTTCTCCAGCAGCGCGTCCAGCAGCAGCTTGTCGTCCTCGGTGGCCCGGACGATCGCCGGGATGACGTCGAGACCGGCCTCCCGGGAGGCCCGCCAGCGGCGCTCACCCATGATCAGCTCGTAGCGCTCGGCCCCGGTCTGACGGACCACCACGGGCTGCAGCAGGCCGACCTCCTTGATCGAGGCGACCAGTTCGGCGAGCTTCTCCTCGTCGAACACCTCGCGCGGCTGGCGCGGGTTCGGGCTGATCGCGTCCAGCGGCAGCTCGGCGAACCGGGCGCCGTCCACCGGGGACAGCGCCGCCTCCAGGACGCTGCGGCGCTGATCGCCCGCCAGCTCCCGCAGGCTCTCCGCGGCGGCCTTGGCGGCCACCGTGCCGCGGTCGGTGGGAACCACCGGCGCCGGCGGGTCGGCCGGTGCGGCCGCTCCCCCGGCCGCCGGCTGGGTCGCCGGGATCAGCGCTCCCAGACCCCTGCCCAGACCCCTGCGCGTGCCACTCACCGGTTGCCCTCCATCGAACTGTGCTGTGCGGTCGGCGCGGACGGCTCCGCGCCGCTGCGCGGCGGAACGACCGCCGCGCCTGCCCGGTGCCGCCCGTCGCCCGCCTTCACGACCGCCCGCAGCGCCAACTCGCGGCCGGCCTCCAGGTAGGAGAGCGCACCGCTGGAACCGGGGTCGTAGGTGAGCACGGTCTGCCCGTAGCTGGGGGCCTCGGAGATGCGCACCGACCGCGGGATGGCGGTGGCCAGCACCTCGTTCTCGAAGTGCGTCCGCACCTCCTCGGCGACCTGCGCGGCCAGTCGGGTCCGGGCGTCGTACATGGTGAGCAGGATGGTCGACACGTGCAGCGCCGGGTTCAGGTGCGCCCGCACCAGCTCCACGTTGCGCAGCAGCTGCCCCAGGCCCTCCAGCGCGTAGTACTCGCACTGGATCGGGATCAGCACCTCCTGGCCGGCCACCAGGGCGTTGACCGTCAGCAGCCCGAGCGAGGGCGGACAGTCGATCAGCACGTAGTCGAGCGGCTGCTCGTAGGCCGCGATGGCCCGGTGCAGCCGGCTCTCCCGGGCCACCAGCGAGACCAGTTCGATCTCCGCGCCGGCCAGGTCGATGGTGGCCGGGCAGCAGAACAGCCCCTCCACGTCCACCACCGGCTGCACCACGTCGGCCAGCGGCTTGCCCTCGACCAGCACGTCGTAGATGGACGGCACCTCGGCGTGGTGGTCGATGCCGAGGGCGGTCGAGGCGTTGCCCTGCGGATCGAGGTCGATCACCAGCACCCGCAGGCCGTGCATGGCGAGCGAGGCGGCGAGGTTGACGGTGGTGGTGGTCTTGCCGACCCCACCCTTCTGGTTGGCCACCACCATGACCCGGGTGGCAGCAGGTCGGGGAAGCCCCTCCCCGGCATACCCGGTGACCGGGACGGCGGCGTGCGCGGTACGTGCGACGGGGGTGTCATCCACCTGATCGACGATCTCCGACTCCTGCATGGAGGTCAGTGTTTCACGTGAAACCGGAGCCGCGACAGTCACTGCCGGCTCCCGTTCGGGGGTCCGGTTCAGCTCTTGGCCGAGTACGCCGGTAAGCAGGAAGCGACGTTTCACGTGAAACACGATGCCCGGAATGTCCGGGTCCGACGGCCCGACACTCCGGGGCGCCGACAAGCGAACGGGGCGGGTGACCCGATCGCCACCCGCCCCGCCGCACCGCCACTGCGTCTCAGCGCCGCCCGCGGCCGCCGCCACCACGCCGGCCCGCACCCTCGGCGCCCTTGCCGCCACGACCGGCCCGGGCCGCCTTGGCCCGCCGGGTGGCCGCCTTGACGCCGCCGGGGCTCTCCCCCGCCTCCACCCGGACCACCCGGGTCGGAGTCTCCAGCACGCCCTCGCCGACGCCGATCACCGACCACTTCACCGCACCCAGCCGGGTCAGCGCCGCCCGCGACTCGGTCAGCTCCTGCTCGGCGGTGTCGCCCTTCAGTGCCAGCATCTGCCCGTAGGGCCGCAGCAGCGGCATGCCCCAGCCGGCCAGCCGGTCCAGCGGCGCCACCGCGCGGGCGGTCACCACGTCCACGGCCAGCTTGCCGACCGTCTCCTCGGCGCGACCGCGCAGCACCGTGACGTTGTCCAGACCGAGCTCGCGGACCACCTCCTCCAGGAAGGTGGTGCGCCGCAGCAGCGGCTCCAGCAGGGTCACCGAGACGTCCGGTCGGGCCAGCGCCACCGGGATGCCCGGCAGCCCGGCCCCCGAGCCGACGTCGCACAGCGAGACCTCGGCGGGCAGCAGTTCGGCCAGCACCGCGCAGTTGAGCACGTGCCGGTCCCACAGCCGGGGCACCTCGCGCGGGCCGATCAGTCCGCGCTGCACCCCGGCGGTCGCCAGCAGCTCGGTGTAGCGCACGGCCTGCGGCAGCCGATCGCCGAAGATCCGCCCCGCTGCCTCCGGCGCTTCGGCCAGCCCCTCCAGCGGCGCCTCGGGCTCCGTGCCGTCCCTGTCCATCTCTGCCTCTCCGCTCACCGTCGAATCCACCCGCCCGTCCCAGCACTGTTCCACGTGAAACATCAGTCCACCGCAAAGGCAACGACCCCGCCCGCGAGAGGCGGGCGGGGTCGGACGCTTTCCGGCGGCACCACCGGCATCAAGCCGGCAGCACGACCACACAGCGCTGGGGCTCCTCGCCCTCCGACTCGCTGCGCAGCCCCGCGGCGGCCACCGCGTCGTGCACCACCTTGCGCTCGAACGGGGTCATCGGCCGCAGCTTGACCTGCTCGCCGGTGCTCTTGACCCGCTCGGCCGCGTCCGCGCCCAGCTCGGCGAGCTCGGCCCGCTTGCGCGCCCGGAAGCCCGCGACGTCCAGCATCAGCCGACTGCGCTCGCCGGTCTCCCGGTGCACGGCCAGCCGGGTCAGCTCCTGGAGCGCCTCCAGCACCTCGCCGTCCTGGCCCACCAGCCGCTGCAGCGTCCGGTCGTCGCCCTCGCCGACGATGGAGACCAGCGCCCGGTCCCCCTCGACGTCCATGTCGATGTCGCCGTCCAGGTCCGCGATGTCCAGCAGACCCTCCAGGTAGTCGGCGGCGATGTCACCCTCGCGCTCCAGACGGGCGAGGGCGCTCTCACCGGCCGGCGCGGTGTCGACGGCGGAGGTGGTGCCATCCGTCACAGGTGGACTCCTTCAGGAATGGGGCCCTCGGGTGGGGCCGAGAACGAGGGGGTCGGGACTACTTCTTCTTCGGACGCTGGCCCTGGCCGCCGCGCCGCGGCTGCTGGCGCTGACCCTGCCGGTCCGCCGGCTTCGCCCCGCCCGCCTTCGCACCGGACTTCCCGGCCGCTCCGGCCGGCTCTGCCTCCGACTCGTCCGCCGCCGGGCTCTGGTCCTCCGCGTGCGCCTGGTGCGCCGCCGTGGCCTGCCGCTGCGCCTTGGTCTGCTTGCGCGGCTGCTGCCGGCGGACCTGCACGCTGTCCTCGACCGCCGCCTGGGCGTCGGCCGCCGCGCCGCTCTTGGAGCCGCCGGTCAGCGAGGCCAGCAGGCCGACCTTCTTGATCGAGCCGTCCGGGTTGATCCGGCCCTGCTTCTTCAGACGGGCCTGACGCTCGTTCCAGGCCTGGCTGCCCGGCGTCGGGTTGTTGCGGATGACGATCAGCTGCTGGCCCATCGACCAGACGTTGGTGGTGAGCCAGTAGACCAGCACACCGACCGGGAAGTTGATGCCCATCACGGCGAACATGATCGGGAAGACGTACATCAGCATCTTCTGCTGCTGCATGAACGGCGTCTTGACCGTCAGGTCCATGTTCTTGGTCATCAGCTGGCGCTGCGTGATGAACTGCGACAGCGACATCAGCACGATCATGATCGCGACGACGATCTGCACCTGCACGCTGTCCGCGCCGACGAACTTCGCCGACAGCGGGGCACCGAAGATGTGCGCCTGCTTGGCGCTCTCCAGCAGGGTCTGGTCGATGACACCGATCTGCTTGTCATTGGCGACCGAGGCCAGCACACCGTAGAGGGCAGTGAAGAACGGCGCCTGCACGAGGATCGGAAGGCACGAGGAGAACGGGTTGGTACCCGCCTCCTTGTACAGCTTCATCATCTCTTCGGACTGGCGCTGCTTGTCGTTCTTGTAGCGCTCCTGGATGGCCTTCATCTTCGGCTGGATCGCCTGCATGGCCCGGGTCGCCTTGATCTGCTTCACGAAGAGCGGGATCAGGCAGATCCGGATGACGACCACCATCATCACGATGGACAGGCCCCAGGCCCAGCCGCCGTCCGGGTCGAAGACGTGGCTGAACAGCGAGTGGAACTGGACGATGATCCAGGACACCGCGTAGTAGAGGGGACTCAGAAAACCGAAGGTCACCGGTCAGACTCCTTGGACATCGGGCTTCGCCACCGGCTCCGGCTCGGCGGTCCCGCTCGTGGGGGTCAGCAGATTGCGCAGCCGGCGGTGCCACACCGGATGCTTTCGCGGCGGAACATGGTCGACCCCACCGGGAGACCAGGGGTTGCAGCGCAGGATGCGCCAGACGGTCAGCCCGCCTCCCTTGATCGCCCCATGGACGCGCACCGCCTCGTACCCGTAGCGGGAGCACGAGGGGTAGTAACGGCACACCGGGCCGAGCAGCGGACTGATGGTCCACTGGTAGAGCCTGATCAGGCCCATCAGCAGGTACTTCATCGCCCTGTTCCCGTCGGGGCACTGCCGGCCGGTTCCGACCTGAGCAGGCGGCGGAGCGCCGCGTCCAGGTCGTGCCCGAGGTCTGGGTACGAGGCCGTCGCCGCAGCAGGCAGCGCCCGTACCACTATCAGGCTACCTGCGGGCAACCGGGACAGGCGCTCACGGACCAGGTGACGCAGCCGACGCTTCACGGCGTTCCGGACCACGGCAGGCCCCACGGCCTTGCTCACGACGAAACCCGCACGCGCCGAAGGAAGCCCCTCGGCGACGTGCGGGCTGGAGTCGCTGTTCCGGCCGGCGCCCTCGTCGGCTGCCACCTCTCTGTGGAGGTGGACCACCAACAGGGGCCGACCGGCGCGGCGGCCGCGTTTCACCGCGGTCGCGAAGTCCTGGCGCCGCCGCAGCCGATTCTCGGTGGGCAGCACTGCAGACCCTCTACGCGGATCAGGCGGACAGGGCGGTGCGGCCCTTGGCACGGCGGTTCGCCAGGATGGCGCGGCCGGCGCGGGTACGCATGCGCAGCCGGAAGCCGTGGGTCTTGGCGCGACGACGGTTGTTCGGCTGGAAGGTGCGCTTGCTCACTCGGGGGCTCCTGGGGTGAATCGTAGGATGACGGGGAGTCGCTTGGCCGTCACCGTGCGTCCGCGCGATCTCCCCTTGCACTTGGGAAATCCGGTCCCGGACCCAGATCTGCTGGGTTGAGGAACACCACGGCGCCCGTGCTGCGCGCGTCATGGAAGCGGGCGGACCCGCGGACATGCGGCAGCGGCCATCGACAACTCGACCTGGTTACGGTACGCGGCAGCGGGTCGGAGGGTCAAACCAGGTGGCCGCCGGCCCGTTGCCCACAGCCTGTGGACAACGACTTGAATCAGCTCTGCGCGCTGACTACCGTTGCAGGACTTGTCTCTTTTGTTCTGTGCTCGCGGCCGCTTCCGCCCCGCGCCCACCCAGACCTCTCCCGACCTTGCCTGACTGCCCCTGCCCGGGGAACGAGAAAGCGTGTACCAGTGGCTGATGTCAACAGCGATCTCGTCCTGATGTGGTCGAGGGTCGTCGAGCGACTGGTCAGCGACAGCGATGTCGTGGAGAAGGACAAGAACTGGGTCCGCCGGACCCAGCCGATGTGGATGATGCACGACACCGCCCTGCTCGCGGCGCCCAACGAGTTCGCCAAGCAGGTGCTGGAGGGCCGGCTGCTGCCGCAGCTGACCGAGGCCATCTCGCACGAGTTCGGCCGCCAGGTGCGGATCGCCGTGATGGTGGACGCCAACGCCGCCCCGCCCGCCGGCCCGGAGGCCGAACCGGAGCCGGAGCCGGAGGACGTCCAGGAGTGGCCGCACCCGCGGGCCGACCACGGCTACCAGTCCGAGCCGGGCTACCCGCCCGAGCAGGGCTACCAGCAGCCGGGCCCCGCCCACCCCTCGCAGCAGCCGCAGCCCGGCGCCTGGCCCGGCCGTCCGGCCGACGACTACCAGCGGCCCGGGTACCCGCAGGGCTACCCGCCGGCCGAGCCCTACGGGGCGCCGCAGGACCCGTACCGGGAGCAGTCCGGCGGGAGTTGGGAGCCGCAGGCGGCGCCCGAGCGGCGGCCGGAGCCGGCCCCGCGGCGGGCCAGCCGGCCGGCCGCGGACTCCGCCCAGGGCGACCTGTTCGGCGGGGCGCTCGGCTCCCCCGACGAGGACCGGCCGCGGCACGGCGGCTCCCGGCGGGCCGCGCCCGGCCCGCCCGGTCGAGCGCACGCCCGCGCCCGGCGTCCCGGCCCCACCCGGCGCTCCCCCGGCGGGCGGCTCCCGCAAGGACGAGCCGAACGCCCGGCTGAATCCCAAGTACCTGTTCGACACTTTCGTGATCGGTGCCAGCAACCGCTTCGCGCACGCCGCTGCGGTGGCGGTCGCCGAGGCCCCGGCGAAGGCGTACAACCCGCTGTTCATCTACGGCGAGTCCGGGCTCGGCAAGACCCACCTGCTGCACGCCATCGGGCACTATTCGCGCAGCCTGTTCCCGGGCACCCGGGTGCGGTACGTGAGTTCGGAGGAATTCACCAACGAGTTCATCAACTCGATCCGGGACGGCAAGGCGGACGCGTTCCGCAAGCGCTACCGGGACATCGACATCCTGCTGGTCGACGACATCCAGTTCCTGGCCAGCAAGGAGTCGACGCAGGAGGAGTTCTTCCACACCTTCAACACCCTGCACAACGCGAACAAGCAGATCGTGCTCTCCTCGGACCGGCCGCCCAAGCAGCTGATCACGCTGGAGGACCGGCTGCGCAACCGCTTCGAGTGGGGCCTGATCACCGACGTCACCCCGCCGGAGCTGGAGACCCGGATCGCGATCCTCCGCAAGAAGGCGATCCAGGAGCAACTCAACGCCCCCGCCGACGTGTTGGAGTTCATCGCGTCCCGGATCACCCGGAACATCCGGGAGTTGGAGGGCGCGCTGATCCGGGTCACCGCGTTCGCCAACCTGAACCGGGCGCCGGTGGACCTGGAGCTGGCCGGGATCGTCCTGAAGGACCTGATCCCGGGCGGGGACGAGGACGCCGGGCCGGAGATCACCGCGCAGGTGATCATGCAGCAGACGGCCGCGTACTTCGGGCTGGGCGTGGAGGACCTGTGCGGATCCTCGCGCAGCCGGGTGCTGGTGACGGCGCGTCAGATCGCCATGTACCTGTGCCGGGAGCTGACCGACCTGTCGCTGCCGAAGATCGGTGCGCAGTTCGGCGGCCGCGACCACACGACCGTGATGCACGCGGACCGGAAGATCCGCTCGCTGATGGCCGAGCGGCGGTCCATCTACAACCAGGTCACCGAGCTCACCAACCGCATCAAGAGCTAGCCGCAGCACCGCAGTTGACCCGTCCGAAGGGGCGCCGGGCCGAGCAGGTCCGGCGCCCCTTCGGCGTGCCCGCGACGGGCCGGTCGGGCGAATCCCGGCGGCCGGCAGGTGTGGCGGCGGGTACGGCGGGGCAGGAATCCCCGCGACGGCCCGGGCGATCGGCTCGCCGCCCGCTCGAACGTCTGCGCAGCTATTCGAACGGTTCGGGTGCGCAACGGAGTTGTCCACAGAACGGGTGGGTTTTCCCCGTCCACAGGCTCCACAGGCCCGAGTTATCCAGAGGTTCCTCCACAGGCGGATCGCCGCTACGCTCTTCGGCGCAGGTCAGACCCCTGTGGACTTGTGCACAACCGTTGTCCACAGCCTGTGGAGAACTGAGTGCCCGTCAGTGGGCCGTCGGAGTTGTCCCCAGGTCGTCCACAGGGAAAGCCGAGTTTTCCCCAGGTTTTCCACAACGGCGTCCACAGTTCGACAACATCAACTCGCTTGTCAGGCCTGGGTGTGAAAGGCGTCACGTGATGTTGATCCGGCGTCGTGGATAACTCGGCGGATTTCTGTGGACGAGCCTGGGGATAACCTGTGGATACCGAGCGTGGCCTGTGGATTACGCTCCGTTGTCCACAGCGGGCCCTGCTTGTCCACAGTCGCCGTCCACAGGGACTGTGGACAAAATCTGGCCTCTGACCTGCGGAAACGGGGTTATCCACGGTATCCACAGGCCCTACTACTACTGCTACACCTAGAGAGCTCGAGACTTGATCAACAGTGGGGGTGGCCCGAATCTGTGGACAACCGCGCCCCGACATCTGTTCGGCTTGCTTCCGCCCATCTGCCCCGACTGTCGGCCGAGTACGTCAGACTGTCCTTCGGCACCTGGAAGCCGAGCGGAGCGAGTCCGGTCGGCGGGGAGCCGGAAGACGATCAACAGCGCCGGTCGGCAGTACGGGCCGACGGCGCGGCGACAGCAGCCAGGAGGCGGTTACCGGTGAAGTTCCGGGTGGAGCGTGATGTCCTCGCGGAGGCGGTGGCCTGGGCCGCCCGCAGCCTCCCCGCGCGGCCGCCGGTGCCGGTGCTGGCCGGCCTGCTGTTGACCGCGCAGGACGGCTCGCTGGCACTGTCCGGGTTCGACTACGAGGTCTCGGCCCGGGTCGAGCTGGAGGCGGACGTCGAGGAGGCCGGCACCGTCCTGGTCTCCGGCCGCCTGCTCAACGACATCTCGCGCAACCTGCCGAACCGCCCGGTGGAGATCTCCACCGACGGCATGCGGGTCAGCGTGGTCTGCGGCAGCTCGCGGTTCACCCTGCCGACGCTGCCGGTCGACGAGTACCCGGCGCTGCCGCAGATGCCGACCGCCACCGGCACCGTCCCGGGCGACGTGTTCGCCTCGGCGGTCAGCCAGGCCGCGGTCGCCGCCGGCCGCGACGACACCCTGCCGGTGCTCACCGGCGTCCGGGTCGAGATCAACGGCAGCGGGATCACCCTGGCCGCCACCGACCGGTACCGGTTCGCCGTCCGCGAGCTGCTGTGGAAGCCCGAGCAGGACGACATCAACGCCGTCGCGCTCGTCCCGGCCAAGACGCTGCAGGACATCGCCAAGTCGCTGGGCAGCGGCGACCACGTGTCGATCGCGCTGTCCACCGGCGGCGCCGGCGAGGGCCTGATCGGCTTCGAGGGCGCCGGCCGGCGGACCACCACCCGCCTGCTGGAGGGCGAGTTCCCGAAGTTCCGGTCGATCTTCCCGACCGAGTTCTCGGCGGTCGCCGCGGTGCAGACCCAGCCGTTCCTGGAGGCGCTCAAGCGCGTCTCGCTGGTGGCCGAGCGCAACACCCCGGTCCGGCTGAACTTCGAGCAGGGCGTGCTCACCCTGGAGGCCGGCTCGGGCGACGACGCCCAGGCCTCCGAGCGGGTCGAGGCGGACCTCGAGGGCGACGACATCTCGATCGCGTTCAACCCCGGCTACCTGGAGGAGGGGCTCAAGGCGATCGACGCCGCGTACGCGCAGCTGAGCTTCACCACTCCGACCAAGCCGGCGCTGCTCACCGGCAAGCCCGCGGTGGACGCCGAACCGGACGAGGCCTACCAGTACCTGATCATGCCGGTCCGCCTGTCCGGCTGACGCGGCGTCAAGTCACCAGGGGCGCGAGGGGCACCGGCCTCCGCGCCCCTGTGGCTGCCCGGACGTGCCCGATCGGCGGCGTAGGCTCGGGGAGCGCGGCAACGGCGCCGCCGTCAGGCACGGAACCACAGTGAAGGACTTGTCATGGAGCTCGGCCTCATCGGTCTCGGCAAGATGGGCGGCAACATGCGCGAGCGCATCCGCCGCGCCGGCCACACCGTCATCGGCTACGACCGCAACCCCGACCTCGCCGACGTCGACAGCGTGGAGCAGCTGGTCGCCACCCTGGAGGCCCCCCGCGTGGTGTGGGTGATGGTCCCCGCCGGCGCCGCCACCCAGGAGACCGTCGAGCACCTGGCCGAACTGCTCTCCCCCGGCGACGTGGTGGTGGACGGCGGCAACTCCCGCTGGACCGACGACATCCAGCACGCCGAGCTGCTGGCCGCCAAGGGCATCGGCTTCGTCGACTGCGGCGTCTCCGGCGGCGTCTGGGGCCTGGAGAACGGCTACGCGCTGATGTACGGCGGCGACGCCGCGCACGTCGCGAAGGTCCAGCCGGTCTTCGACGCGCTCAAGCCCGAGGGCGAGTTCGGCTCGGTGCACGCCGGCAAGGTCGGCGCCGGCCACTTCGCCAAGATGGTCCACAACGGCATCGAGTACGCGATGATGCAGGCCTTCGCCGAGGGCTGGGAGCTGCTGGAGGCGGCCCCCGAGGTCACCGACGTGCGCGAGGTCTTCCGCAGCTGGCAGGAGGGCACCGTCATCCGCTCCTGGCTGCTCGACCTCGCGGTCCGGGCGCTGGACGACGACGAGCACCTGGCCAAGCTCAAGGGCTGGGCCGCCGACTCCGGCGAGGGCCGCTGGACGGTCGAGGCCGCGATCGACCACGCGGTCCCGCTGCCGGCCATCACCGCCTCGCTGTTCGCCCGCTTCGCGTCCCGCCAGGACGACTCCCCGCAGATGAAGATGATCGCGGCGCTGCGCAACCAGTTCGGCGGCCACGCGGTCGAGTCCAAGTAAGCACCCACGGCCAGAAGGCGAGCGCAGTCCACCGTCATGCACGTCGCGCACCTGTCGCTCGCCGACTTCCGTTCCTACGCCCGGGTCGAGGTTCCGCTCGACCCGGGCGTCACCGCGTTCGTGGGCCCGAACGGGCAGGGCAAGACCAACCTGGTCGAGGCGATCGGCTACGTCGCCACCCTGGGCAGCCACCGGGTCGCCACCGACGCCCCGCTGGTCCGCCTCGGCGCCGAGCGGGCGGTGGTCCGGGCCAGCGTGGTGGCGCAGGGCGGCCGGACCACCCTGGTCGAGCTGGAGATCACCCCCGGCAAGGCCAACCGGGCCCGGCTGAACCGCTCCGACAACATCCGCCCGCGCGACGTGCTGGGCGTGCTGCGCACCGTGCTGTTCGCCCCCGAGGACCTGACGCTGGTCAAGGGCGACCCCGGCGAGCGCCGCCGCTTCCTGGACGAGCTGCTGACCGCCCGCGCGCCCCGGCTGGCCGGCGTGCGCTCCGACTACGAGCGCGTCCTCAAGCAGCGCAACGCCCTGCTGAAGACCGCCGCGACGGCCCGCCGGGCCGGTGGCGGCAAGGCCGCCGACCTGGCCACCCTGGAGGTCTGGGACGGCCACCTGGCCCGCACCGGGGCCGAGCTGACGGCCTTTCGGATCCAGCTGGTGGCCGCGCTCCAGCCGCTGGTCGCCGAGGCCTACCGCCAGCTCGCGCCCGGCGCCGGGGAGACCGTGCTGGAGTACCGCTCCTCCTTCGAGGGCGAGCTGCCGACCAGCCGCGAACAGGCCGAGCAGCAACTGCTGGACGCCCTGCAAGCCATGCGCAAGCAGGAGATCGACCGCGGCCTGACCCTGGTCGGCCCGCACCGCGACGAGCTGCTGCTGCGGCTCGGCCCGCTGCCCGCCAAGGGCTACGCCAGCCACGGCGAGTCCTGGTCGTACGCGCTGGCGCTCCGGCTGGCCTCGTACGAGCTGCTGCGCTCCGAGGGCGGGGAGCCGGTGCTGATCCTGGACGACGTGTTCGCCGAGCTGGACGCCCGCCGGCGGGACCGGCTGGCCGAGCTGGTGGCCGGCGGCGAGCAGGTGCTGGTCACCGCGGCGGTCGCGGAGGACGTCCCGAAGGCGCTCAGCGGGGCCCGGTACGGCGTCTCGGAGGGCGCCGTGACCCGGCTCACGCCGTGAGGTCCGGCGACCCCGTACCCTGGACCGCTCGTCGGTGCAGTTGTCCACAGCCTGGGGATGGAGCGTGATGGCGGAGAGCTCGGAGCTTTCGGGGATCGACCTGGCCCGGGTGGCGCTGCGCGCCGCCAAGGAGCAGGCCCGGCAGCGCGGCGAGCAGGTCCGCGAGCGCCGGGAGGCGAAGCGCACCGGACTGCGCAGCGGCGCCCGCGCGGACGGCCGCGACCCGGTGCCGCTGGGGGCGGCGCTGAACCGGCTGATCACCGAGCGCGGCTGGGAGGCGCCGGCCGCGGTGGGCGGCGTGATGGGCCGCTGGTCGCAGATCGTGGGGCCGGACATCGCTGCGCACTGTGAACCCAAGTCGTACGCGGAGGCCGAGGCGGTCCTCACCGTGCAGTGCGACTCCACCGCGTGGGCGACCCAACTCCGGCTGCTGGCGCGACAGTTGGTGGCCCGTCTGAACCACGAGCTGGGGCACGGCACGGTCCGCGTCATCAAGGTGCTGGGGCCGGACGCCCCGGTGCGCGGTTACGGGCGGTTGCGGGCCCCCGGGAGCAAGGGCCCCGGGGACACCTGGGGCTGAGCCCGGCGGAGCGGATCGCGATCCTCCGGAATCGCTGGCAGCCCGTCCAGGCGCTCTGAGCCCCCCTGCCGAGTATCGGGACATGTGCAGAGGGGATTCAGGGCGGCACATCTGCCCTCAGAGGCTGCCAAACGCCCCTCTCTGTCACTCGTACCGGTAGACTGAAGCGCAAACACCGTTGCGTGCAGCAACCGAGTCGAAACGCCGTGGTCGCACACCTGCCCGGGCAAGCGGGAAGGGGCGCGGCCCGCGCTGTGCCAGAGAGGGCGCTTCGTGGCCGATTCCGGCAACCCCAGCCAGACCCCAGACCCGTCCGACAACAAGGCGTACGACGCCAGCGCGATCCAGGTGCTGGAGGGCCTCGACGCCGTCCGCAAGCGCCCCGGCATGTACATCGGCTCGACCGGCGAGCGCGGCCTGCACCACCTGGTGTACGAGATCGTGGACAACTCGGTCGACGAGGCGCTGGCCGGCCACGCCGACACCATCGACGTGACGATCCTGGCCGACGGCGGCGTGCGGGTGGTCGACAACGGCCGCGGCATCCCGGTCGGCATCATGCCCGGCCAGGACAAGCCCGCCGTCGAGGTCGTCCTGACCGTGCTGCACGCGGGCGGCAAGTTCGGCGGCGGCGGCTACGCGGTCTCCGGCGGTCTGCACGGCGTCGGCGTCTCCGTGGTGAACGCGCTCTCCACCCGCCTCGCGGTGGAGATCCTCACCGACGGCGCCCGCTGGACCCAGGAGTACAAGTCCGGCACCCCGACCGCCCCGCTGGCGAAGCACGAGGCCACCGAGGAGACCGGCACCACGGTCACCTTCTGGGCCGACCCGGACATCTTCGAGACCACCGTCTACTCGTTCGAGACGCTCTCCCGGCGCTTCCAGGAGATGGCCTTCCTCAACAAGGGCCTGACTATCTCGCTGACCGACGAGCGCCCCGAGCACGCGGACGAGGAGGGCAAGCCGCTCGCCGTCCGGTACAAGTACGACGGCGGCATCGCCGACTTCGTCGCCCACCTCAACTCCCGCAAGGGCGAGGTGATCCACCCCTCGGTGATCGACTTCGAGGCGGAGGACAAGGACCGGCGGATCTCCGCCGAGGTCGCGATGCAGTGGAACTCGTCCTACACCGAGGGCGTGTACTCGTTCGCGAACACCATCCACACCCACGGCGGCGGCACCCACGAGGAGGGCTTCCGCTCCGCGCTGACCGGTCTGATGAACCGTTACGCGCGCGACAAGAAGCTGCTCCGCGACAAGGACGACAACCTCTCCGGCGAGGACATCCGCGAGGGCCTGACCGCGATCATCTCGGTCAAGCTCGGCGAGCCGCAGTTCGAGGGCCAGACCAAGGACAAGCTCGGCAACACCGAGGCCAAGACCTTCGTACAGAAGGTGGTCAACGAGCACCTGGCCGACTGGCTGGACCGCAACCCCAACGAGGCCGCGGACATCATCCGCAAGTCCATCCAGGCCGCCAGCGCCCGGGTCGCCGCCCGCAAGGCCCGCGACCTGACCCGCCGCAAGGGCCTGCTGGAGTCCGCCTCGCTGCCCGGCAAGCTCTCGGACTGCCAGTCCAAGGACCCGGCCGAGTGCGAGATCTTCATCGTCGAGGGCGACTCGGCCGGCGGCTCCGCCAAGCAGGGCCGCGACCCGCGCACCCAGGCGATCCTCCCGATCCGCGGCAAGATCCTGAACGTCGAGAAGGCCCGGATCGACAAGGTGCTGCAGAACACCGAGGTCCAGGCGCTGATCTCGGCCTTCGGCTGCGGCATCCAGGAGGACTACGACGCCGAGAAGCTCCGCTATCACAAGATCGTGCTGATGGCCGACGCCGACGTCGACGGACAGCACATCCGCACCCTGCTGCTGACCCTGCTGTTCCGCTTCATGCGACCGCTGGTCGAGGCCGGGTACGTCTACCTGGCGATGCCCCCGCTGTACAAGATCAAGTGGGGCCGCGACGAGTTCGAGTACGCCTACTCCGACCGCGAGCGCGACGCGCTGATCGCCGCCGGCGTCGAGGCCGGCCGCCGACTCCCGAAGGACGACGCCATCCAGCGCTTCAAGGGCCTCGGCGAGATGAACGCCGAGGAGCTGCGCGTCACCACCATGGACGCCGCCCACCGCCTGCTGCTCCAGGTCACCCTGGAGGACGCCGCCCGCGCCGACGACCTGTTCTCCGTCCTGATGGGCGAGGACGTCGAGGCCCGCCGCTCCTTCATCCAGCGCAACGCGAAGGACGTCCGCTTCCTGGACGTCTGACGTCCGCCCAGGATCGTTGAAAGGAAACTGACCACCAGTGGTCGACGACAACCGTCCGGACGGCGGCGAGCAGCCCGAGGACAGCACCACCCCTGCCCAGAGCGGTCACCGGGTCGAGCTCATCGAGCTCGAGACCGAGATGCAGCGCTCCTACCTCGACTACGCGATGAGCGTCATCGTGTCGCGCGCCCTCCCCGAGGTCCGCGACGGCCTCAAGCCGGTGCACCGACGCGTGCTCTACGCGATGTACGACGGCGGCTACCGGCCCGAGAAGGGCTACTACAAGTGCGCCCGCGTGGTCGGCGACGTGATGGGCAACTACCACCCGCACGGCGACACCTCGATCTACGACACCCTGGTCCGCCTCGCCCAGCCCTGGTCGATGCGGATGCCGCTGGTCGACGGCAACGGCAACTTCGGCTCCCCGGGCAACGACCCGGCCGCGGCGATGCGCTACACCGAGTGCAAGATGATGCCGCTGGCGATGGAGATGATGCGCGACATCGACGAGGAGACCGTCGACTTCGCCGCCAACTACGACGGCCGCCAGCAGGAACCCACCGTCCTGCCCTCGCGCATCCCCAACCTGCTGGTCAACGGCGCCACCGGCATCGCGGTCGGCATGGCCACCAACATCCCGCCGCACAACCTGCGCGAGGTCGCGTCCGGCGCGCTCTGGGCGCTGGAGCACCCCGAGGCGTCCAACGAGGAGCTGCTGGACGCCCTGATCGAGCGGATCAAGGGCCCCGACTTCCCCACCGGCGCGCTGATCGTCGGCCGCCGCGGCATCGACGACGCGTACCGCACCGGCCGCGGCTCGATCACCATGCGCGCCGTGGTCGAGGTCGAGGAGATCCAGGGCCGCCAGTGCCTGGTGATCACCGAGCTGCCGTTCCAGGTCAACCCGGACAACCTCGCGCTGAAGATCGCCGACCTGGTCAAGGACGGCCGGATCGCCGGCATCGCCGACGTCCGCGACGAGTCCTCCTCGCGCACGGGCCAGCGCCTGGTCATCGTGCTCAAGCGCGACGCGGTCGCCAAGGTCGTGCTCAACAACCTGTACAAGCACACCGACCTGCAGACCAACTTCGGCGCCAACATGCTGGCCCTGGTCGACGGCGTGCCGCGCACCCTGTCGCTGGACGCCTTCATCCGGCACTGGGTCGCCCACCAGATCGAGGTCATCGTCCGCCGGACCACCTTCCGGCTGCGCAAGGCCGAGGAGCGCGCCCACATCCTGCGCGCGCTGCTCAAGGCCCTCGACCAGATCGACGCGGTGATCGCGCTGATCCGCGCCTCGGAGAGCGCCGACGCCGCCCGCACCGGCCTGATGCAGCTGCTGGAGATCGACGAGCTCCAGGCCAACGCCATCCTCGAGATGCAGCTGCGCCGGCTGGCCGCCCTGGAGAGCGCCCGCATCCTCAGCGAGCACGACGAGCTCCAGGCCAAGATCAACGAGTACAACGCGATCCTCGCCTCGCCCGCCCGGCAGCGCGAGATCGTCTCCGAGGAGCTCACCGCGATCGTCGAGAAGTACGGCGACGAGCGGCGCTCCACCCTGATCCCCTCCGACGGCGACCTCTCCATCGAGGACCTCATCGCCGAGGAGGACATCGTCGTCACCATCACCCGCGGCGGCTACGTCAAGCGCACCCGCTCCGACCTCTACCGCTCGCAGAAGCGCGGCGGCAAGGGCGTGCGCGGTGCGCAGCTGAAGCAGGACGACATCGTCGACCACTTCTTCGTCACCACCACCCACAACTGGATCCTGTTCTTCACCAACAAGGGCCGGGTCTACCGCGCCAAGGGCTACGAGCTGCCGGATGCCGGCCGCGACGCCCGCGGCCAGCACGTCGCCAACCTGCTGGCCTTCCAGCCGGAGGAGCACATCACCCAGGTGATGGCAGTCCGCACCTACGAGGACAAGCCGTACCTGGTGCTCGCCACCCGCGGCGGCCTGGTCAAGAAGTCCCCGCTCAAGGACTACGACTCCCCGCGCTCCGGCGGCCTGATCGCGATCAACCTGCGCCAGGACGAGGAGGGCCGGGACGACGAGCTGATCGGCGCCGAGCTGGTCTCCGCCGACGACGACCTGCTGCTGATCTCCCGGAAGGCCCAGTCGATCCGCTTCAAGGCCACCGACGAGGCGCTCCGCCCGATGAGCCGGGCCACCTCCGGCGTCAAGGGCATGTCGTTCCGCGAGGACGACGAACTGCTCTCGATGAACGTGGTCCGTCCCGGGACGTACGTCTTCACCGCCACCGACGGCGGGTACGCCAAGCGGACCTCGGTCGACGAGTACCGTGTGCAGGGACGCGGCGGGTTCGGCATCAAGGCGGCGAAGATCGTCGAGGGCCGGGGCTCGCTGGTCGGCGCCCTGGTGGTCGAGGAGACCGACGAGATCATGGCCATCACGCTCTCCGGCGGCGTGATCCGGACCAGGGTTTCCGAAGTACGTGAAACCGGACGTGACACCATGGGCGTCCAACTGATCAACCTCGGAAAGCGCGACGCGGTGGTGGGCATGGCCCGCAACGCGGAGGCCGACGAGGAGGAGGGCGCGGACCTGGACGCCGAGGCGACCGAGACCGCGACCGCCACCGAGCACGAGGCGGACGGCACGCCCGACCAGGGCTGACGCACGACCGCGACCGTGGTGCCCGTCCCGCTCCAGGCGGGGCGGGCACCACGGGTTGACCGCAGGCCAACCGGGCAGGCGGAGCACGAGCACAACACGGACCAGGGCGGTTCGATCGGCCTGGCGGACGGTTCGGGAGGACCACGGTGAGCGGAGCCACGGGTACTGGAGGTGCCACGGGCGGCCTGTCGGGCGGACAGGGCGGGACACCGTACGGCGCACCCCAGCGCCCCGAGCACCCCGCCGCGTCCACCTCGGTGATGCCTTCGGTCGGCCAGGGCGGCGCCCAGCCCGGCTACGGCGGCCAGACCCCGCCGCCGCCCCCCAGCGCCCCGCCGGCGGGCGGCTTCTCCCAGCCCACCACGTACGCCAAGGGCCAGCCCACCCCGCCGCGCGGCACCCGCACCGGCGGCGGCCAGGGCACCTCCGGCGGCCAGGGCGGCGGCCAGGCCCGGCGCCCCGGCACCCCCGGCCCGGCCTCCTCCGGCGGCACTGGGCGGGTCCGCAAGGCCCGGCTGCGGATCACCAAGGCCGACCCCTGGTCGGTCATGAAGGTCAGCTTCCTGCTCTCGCTCGCCGTCGGCGTGATCATCATCGTGGCCGCCGCGGTGCTCTGGATGACCCTGGACGGCCTCGGCGTCTTCGACTCGCTGACCAGCACCCTCAAGGACGTCACCGGCAGCGACAGCTCCGGCGCCTTCAACCTGATGGACTACATCGGGTTCGGCAAGGTCATGATGTTCACCACCCTGATCGCGGTGGTCGACGTGGTCCTGATGACCGCGCTGTCCACCCTCGCCGCGTTCATCTACAACACCGCGGCCGGCTTCACCGGCGGCATCGAGCTGACCCTGGCCGAAGAAGACTGATTCCGCGTCAGTCCGACGGAATTCCCCGGGCCCCGAAGGCTGTTGAAGCCTTCGGGGCCCGCGCCGTCTCCGGCGGCAATCGGGTGACCGCCCCGGCGCGCCAGGGCGGTCGCACCGCCCCCGCGTGGACAAATGAAGAGACACCAACGAGCACGGGGCCGACCGGCCGCGACAGCGGTCACCCGGCGGCCCGGACGGGTACGGCCGGTCGAGAGGTCCGTCATGGCGGAGAACGCACAGCAACTGGTCCGAGCACTCGAAGGCCTGATCGGCCGTCGGATCCCCCTGCGAGTACGCGCCTGGGACGGCTCCCAGGCCGGCCCGCCGGACGCCCCGACCGTCGTCCTGCGCAACCGCAGGGCCCTGCGCCGCCTGGTCTGGGCCCCCGGCGAACTCGGCCTGGCCCGCGCCTACGTCTCCGGCGACCTCGAACTCGACCCCGGCACCGACCTGTACGAGGTGCTGGACGCCGTCGCCGCGTTCGCCGAGGACCCGGAGATCCGCACCCTGCGGCTCGGCCCCCGCCAGCTCCTCGGCGCCCCCGGCCGCCGCCTGCTCGGCACGGCCCTGCGCCAGGGCGCGATCGGCCCGCAGCCCGCTCCCCCGCCCGAGGAGGTCCGGCACCGCCGCGGCAGCCTGCACAGCCGCCGCCGCGACCGCGCCGCGATCAGCCACCACTACGACGTCGGCAACGACTTCTACCGGCTCGTCCTGGGCTCCAGCATGGTCTACTCCTGCGCCTACTGGACGCCCGAGGCCAAGAGCCTGGAGGACGCCCAGGAGGCCAAGCTCGACCTGATCTGCCGCAAGCTCGGCCTGCGCCCCGGCATGCGCCTGCTGGACGTCGGCTGCGGCTGGGGCTCGCTGGTCCTGCACGCCGCCCGCCACTACGGCGTCGAGGCCGTCGGCGTCTCCATCTCCACCGAACAGGTCGCGCTGGCCCGCCGACGGGTCGCCGAGGCCGGCCTGGCCGAGCGGATCGAGATCCGGCTCCAGGACTACCGGGAGATCCCCGACGGGCCCTTCGACGCCATCTCCAGCGTCGGCATGGCCGAACACGTCGGCTCCGACCAGTACCTGGTCTACGCCGGCCGACTGTACGAGCTGCTCGCCCCCGGCGGCCGCCTGCTCAACCACCAGATCGCCCGCCGCCCGCTGCACCCCGGCGAGAAGTACCGGCTCTCCCCCTTCATCGACCACTACGTCTTCCCCGACGGCGAGCTCTCCCCCATCGGCGCCACCGTCTCCCGGCTGGAGGAGGCCGGCTTCGAGGTCCGCGACGTCGAGGCGCTGCGCGAGCACTACGGCCGCACCCTCCGCGAGTGGGTCGCCAACCTGGAGGCCCACTGGCCCGACGCCGTCTCGCTGGCCGGCCGCGGCCGGGCCCGGGTCTGGCGGCTCTACATGGCCGCCAGCGCCCTCGCCTTCGAGCAGAACCGCATCGGCATCAACCAGGTCCTCGCCGTCCGCCCCACCGTCACGGGCGCCTCCCACCTCCCCGCGACCCGCGCCCAGTGGCTTGCCGAGGCCGCTGAACTGCACCGTCCGAGGGGGGTCGGGGATACGGATTTGGGAGATCGGCCATCGGTCCGCTAATCTTTCAGTGCGGCAAGGGCCTATAGCTCAGACGGTTAGAGCGCTTCCCTGATAAGGAAGAGGCCACAGGTTCAAGTCCTGTTAGGCCCACCGGCGCGAAGGCCCCGATCACCTGGTGATCGGGGCCTTCGACGTTCTCCCCCGCATTCGGCCGTGACCCCGTTCGCGCCCGCTCGTTGAACCCGGCGCGCAGAGGCAACACAGGGTGAGCTGACTCGAAACTGATGTGAAGTCGGGGATAGCCGGGCGACAGACCCGGTCATTGGGTGACGTGGGACGTAGCGCGACCTCTGCTCCGGCCGGTGGACGACCGGCCCCGCCTGCCCCGGGCGACTGGGCGGTTCCCACGTCATGTCTTCTTCCACCCTGTGAGGCATCCCCATGTCCATGGAAGCCGCGCTGCTCGAATCCAGGACGCTCCGAAGCGGCCTGTGCGAGCGCACCGAAGTCCTCGACGAGGTCAAGGCCCTCGTCCTGCTGCCCGACGGGCTGCACGTCACCACGCGGATGGTCGCCGACTACTTCGGGGTCAGTGAGTACACCGTCCGCAAGATGGTCCGTCGGCACCGGCCGGAGCTGGAGAGCAACGGATTCACCGTCCGCAGGGCTGTGGACAACTCCGCGGACCAGAGGGACAAAGAGTCCCTCAGGCAGGTCAGCGGCCCTGCGGACGACTCCTGGGGCGGCACGCAGCGCCCCCAGGGCGGCGGGAACGGCGTGGCGCTGTACTCGCGCCGGGCCGTGCTGAACGTCGCGATGCTGCTGCGGGACAGCGAGGTCGCCCGCCGGGTCCGCAGCCGGCTGCTCGACCTGATCGAGACGGCCGCCCGGCCGGTGCCGGAGCCGCCGGCCGTGCACCTGTTCCGGGCCCGGCCGTGGAAGCGGTGGAACGAGCTGCGGTGGGACGAGCACGAGGCGGAGCGGCGGGATCCGGCCGTCGCGGCCTGGCGGCGACGGATCGACGGGCTGGATCCGTTCGAGCCCGGCCCGCCGGCCCCGGCGCAGGGGCCGGCGGCGGGGGAGTACGGCTTCGCGGCGGAGGACCTGCCGGGCGTGGTCTCCGAGCTGGCCGAGGCGCTCGGCTCGGTCGACCGGCGGCTGGACGCGCAGGGGATGGTGATCACCGCGATCGGTGAGCGGATCTCCCGGCAGGAGTCCCGGCTGGACGCCCACGGCGCGCGGCTGGACGCGCTGGGCGAGGACGTCCGGGCGATCCGGCGGGACGTCGCGCACCTGCGCAGGCGGCGGCGGGGGTAGCCGCCCCGGTCGGGCAAAGCGGGCGAAGGGTGCGCCGTCGGTTCGGAACCGGCGGCGCGCCCGGGCGCGTCGGTAATGGCGGGGAGCGAGCCCGCGGTCCGATGACCGTACTGGTTGGGGGAGCGTCAAAGGCGCTTGCAGATCGGCCGGTTGGCGATGGCGGGGGCCGCTTCTGAACCGGTTACCGGTGTGTATCATCGGCCCCAGGGCGGTCTTCAGCCTGACCGCTGGTTCGTGCCCCTCCATCCAAGCAAGCAAGAAGGACGAGGTCCCGCGGTGAAGAAGCTCCTCCTGGTCGCCCTGGTCGCCCTCGGCGGCTTCTTTGTCTACCGTCAGGTCCAGGCGGACCGCGCCGAGCAGGACCTGTGGACCGAGGCCACCGACCCGGTCCCGGCCGGCCGCTGAGCCGACGGACGAGTCTTCCTCGGACCGGCCCGCGGAGCACACGCCGGGGCCGGTCCGAAACCCGCGTTGGGCCTTGCCCGGGAGCGGGTAGGCTAGTGCCCGTTGCTCGGGGCCTTAGCTCAGTTGGTAGAGCGCTGTCTTTGCATGGCAGATGTCAGGGGTTCGACTCCCCTAGGCTCCACAGTCGTCGAACGGCCCCCGACCTGGGTACAGGTCGGGGGCCGTTCTGCGTGGGCCCGGGGCTCGCCCGGGCCGCGGTGCGGGTTCAGTGCGGCTTGCGCGGGTCGTGCGGCTTGGGCCGGTCCTCGTCGTCGGCGGCGGGCCGGTCGGCCGGCGGCGCGGTCGGCTTCGGGGCGGCCTCCGCGGCCGCCAGGTCCTCGTGCGGGACGGAGCCGTTCACGACTGTCCCGCCGACGGGCGCACCGGCGGCGGTGCCCGGCTCGGGCGCGGAGTCCGGGGTGCCCGGGGTGAGGGGGGCGGAGGCGGGCTCCGGGGGCTCGGTCAGCCACTCGGGGCTGTTCTGCTTGCGGTACCACTGCCAGGCCGCCACGCCGGTGCCGATGGCGATCGCGCCCGCGACGGCGAGGCCGGTCGCCCAGCCGTTGCAGCGCTTCTTCCTGGCGTTCTTGGCGGCCAGGCCGCTGATCTCGGCGGCGGTGACGTTGCCCTGCAGCGCGGTGATCGCGGCGGCGCCGCGGGTCTGCGCCTCGTGGGCGAGCGGCGTGACGCTCTCCCGGGCGGCCTGGAAGGTCTCGGCGACCTTGGGCGCGACGGTCGCGCGGGCCTGGCCGGCGGCCTGACCGGCCGACAGCTTGGCGGCGAGCGCGGCCTCCTGGGCCCGGTGGAACGCCTTCAGGGCGCCCTTCTGGGTGTCCGGGGGAAGGCTGGAGAAGGCGTGCTCCAGGTGCGGGGCGAGGTGCTTGGCGTACTGCACGCGGGCGGCGTGGGCGGCCTGGCCGGCCCCGTTTCGGGCCTGTGCTCCGGCGGCCGCGGCCTTCGGGCCGAGCGCCTCCAGCCGGGGGCCGAGCACCTGCCTGGCCTCCTCGGCGTAGTGCAGGGCGGTCTCCTTGGCGGTCGCGGCGTAGGGCGCGACGGCGTCCCTCGCCCGTCCGGCGGTCTCGCGCGCGGTGTCCGTACGGCTCACGGGCTTCTCCTTCTCGGCGGGTGTCCGGCGTTGTCCGGATATGCACCTTTCCACCTGATAGGAGATCATGCATCCTGCTTATCTGCCGAGCACCTTCGGCTGAGCCGTCTGCGGCGCCCATGGGATGATTCCCCGGATAGTCAGCTAAAAGACAGGAAGGTACTCCCGTGGCCGAGGAACTCACCGCCACTCTGAAGACCAACCGCGGCGACATCGTGGTCAAGCTCTTCCCGAACCACGCTCCGAAGACCGTGGCCAACTTCGTCGAGCT
The DNA here is from genome assembly GCF_000696185.1 of Kitasatospora cheerisanensis KCTC 2395. Taxonomy (GTDB): domain Bacteria; phylum Actinomycetota; class Actinomycetes; order Streptomycetales; family Streptomycetaceae; genus Kitasatospora; species Kitasatospora cheerisanensis. The sequence goes on from NZ_KK853997.1 coordinate 4,118,390, forward strand.
GGCCGAGGGCACCCGCGAGTGGAAGAACCCGGAGACCGGCGAGCTGGCTGCCAAGCCGCTGTACGACGGCACCGTGTTCCACCGGGTCATCGACGGCTTCATGATCCAGGGCGGCGACCCGCTGGGCAACGGCACCGGCGGCCCGGGCTACAAGTTCGGCGACGAGTTCCACCCGGACCTGTCGTTCGACCGCCCGTACCTGCTGGCGATGGCCAACGCCGGCCCGGGCACCAACGGCTCGCAGTTCTTCATCACGGTGGCCCCGACCACCTGGCTGAACCGCAAGCACAGCATCTTCGGCGAGGTCGTGGACGCGGCCAGCCAGAAGGTCGTCGACGCGATCGCCACCACCGCCACCACCAAGCCCTACGACCGCCCGGTCCAGGACGTGGTGATCGAGTCGGTCGTCGTCTCGCGCGGCTGATTCGGGCCCTTGCCGCCCCGCGGGGCGGCCCGCGCGCCGCGGCGCGCAGTAGCCTGGACGGTCCCGGCGGTGCCCCGTTCCACGCGGCGGCGGCGCCGGGACCGTTTCGTTGAGGAGGGACTGCGCCGATGCTTCCGGACGAGCCCGTGCGGCCGACGCCTGTGGACGGCCACGGAGCCGGGCTGCCCCGGTGCCACCGGCACCCCGAGCGGGAGACCGGGGTGTCCTGCGCCCGCTGCGGCCGGCCGGTCTGCCCGGAGTGCATGGTGCCCGCCTCGGTGGGCTTCCAGTGCCCGGAGTGCGTGCACGGCGCCGCCGACCGGCAGCCGCGGCCGCGGACGACCTTCGGCGGGGTGCTGGCGCTCGGCGACGGGGCGCTGGTCACCAAGGTGCTGATCGGCCTGAACCTGCTGGTCTTCCTGCTGACCGAGTACGTCTCCAAGGAGTGGCAGGTCAAGCTCGGCCTGGTGAGCTGGGCGCCGCTGCCCGGGCTGCGCTATGGGATGGCCGCCGGGCCGGAGGAGTGGTACCGGCTGGTGACCGCGATGTTCGTGCACGGCGGCCTGCTGCACATCGCGACCAACATGTTCTCGCTCTGGGTGCTCGGCCCCCAGTTGGAGCGGGTGCTGGGCCGGGTGCGGTTCCTGGCGCTGTACCTGGCGGCGGGCATCGCGGGCAACGCGCTGTCGTTCCTGCTGACGGCCGGGCCGGACCAGCTGTTCACGGTCGGCGCGTCCGGTGCGATCTTCGGACTGCTGGGGGCGACCGGCGTGCTGTTCCGGGTGAACCGGGTGCCGCTCCAGCCGGTGATCGTGCTGCTGGTGGTGAACCTGGTGATCACCTTCTCGCTGAGCGGGATCGACTGGCGGGCGCACCTCGGCGGGCTGGCGGCGGGCGTCGTCATCGGCGCGGGCATGATGTACGCCCCACGGGCGCACCGGAACCTGGTGCAGGGGTTGACGACGGTCGCGGTGCTGGCGGCGAGCCTCGGCCTGGTGCTGGCCGGGATGGCGCGGCTGCCGGGCTGACCGGGCCGGGGCCGCGCTGTGCACAGGCGGTGGACGGCGGAGCGGGACGGACGATTGGATTTCCCGCGTCTACGCGCGTTATCCTGCTGCGTTGCGAGTTATCCACAGGATCGGCGAAGTTTTCCCCAGTGTGGACAACCCTGTGGATAAACGTTCGGACGCTCCGTGGTCGACCGCCGCGCGGACACGCCGACCACCGCTCCGGCCGGGGGCCGGAGCGGTGTGGTGAGCGGTCGGACCAGACGCCGCCCGGCGGGCGGCGCCGGCCTCACTTCCACTGCGTGGAGACGCCGAATCCCGCCGCGATGAAGCCGAAGCCCGCCAGGATGTTCCAGTTGCCCCAGCTGCGGATCGGCCAGGTGCCGCTGGTCACGTAGTAGCTGACGATCCAGGCCAGACCGATCAGGAACAGCACCAGCATCAGCGGTGCCACCCAGCTCCGGCCGGAACTGATCTTCACGGCGGTCGCGGAGGACGGCGGCGGCGTGTAGTCGGCCTTCTTGCGGAGTCGAGACTTCGGCACGAGGGGCTCTCCTGTCGATGCGCTGTGACCGCGCAGGTGGTCAGTGGGGGCTGGGGTGGCACACGGGGAACCGGTCAGTACGACCGGAGCTCCGCACATGCCACCGGCGTCCGTTAGCGTAGTGGCTCGCCGGGTCTGAGGGAGATAAGGGTACGGTGCCTGATTCCACGATTTCTTCGCCGAGCCCGGCCGCGCGCCCGCGCCGAGGCCGAATTGTCGGACGTGCCCTGACCTGCACCGTCTTCGCGCTCGCCGGACTGCTCTTCTACGTCAGCGCGCAGACCGCCCACGGCACCGATCTGCGCACCGACAACTCGCTGCTCAAGCTGAGCGACGTCATCCAGCAGCGCTCCACCCAGAACCAGCAGCTCCAGGAGCAGGTCGCCGCCGATCAGGAGCGCGCCGACCGGCTGGCCCGGGAGCAGGGGCAGAGCCCGGACGACACCGCGAAGCTGGCCGCGCTGCAGCAGGCCGCCGGGCTGGACCCGCTGCGCGGACCCGGGCTGACCGTCACGCTGGACGACGCCCCGCCGAACGCCACTGCCCGGATCCCCGGCGTCCCCGAGCCCGGCGTGAACGACCTGGTGATCCACCAGCAGGACATCCAGGCCGTGGTGAACGCGCTGTGGCGCGGCGGCGCCGAGGGCATCCAGGTGATGGACCAGCGGCTGATCGCCACCAGCGCGGTGCGCTGCGTCGGCAACACCCTGCTGCTGCAGGGCCGGGTGTACTCCCCGCCGTACGTGATCCGCGCGGTCGGGAGGACCGAGGCGCTGCACGCGGCGATCGACGCCGACCCGACGATCCGCAACTACCTGGGCTACGTGGCCGCCTACGGACTGGGCTGGAAGGTGCAGGAGAGCGGCGAGTTGAGCCTGCCAGGGTACGCCGGATCGATCGACCTGCGGGCCGCCTCGGCCCAGTAGTCCGCCGCGCCGGTCCCGTTGCGCGGATACCGGCCTGGGCCGGGCGGACGGGCGTCTACGCTTGTGCCGACCCGACCATCGAGGAGCACCATGTACGGCTGGATCTGGCGGCATCTTCCGGGCCCCGCGCCGGTGCGTGCGCTGATCGCGCTGCTGCTCGTCCTCGGGGTGGTCTACGTCCTGTTCCAGTACGTCTTCCCGTGGGCCGAGCCGCTGCTCCCCTTCGGGAACGTGACGGTGGATCAGGGCGCCGGCGGTTGAACCGGGCGCCGTCCCGGCCCCGTCCGCCCCTCGACGCTCGCACACCCCAGGAGTAGCGATGACCTCCGCCGGCCACCCGCCCCGGATCCTCGTGGTCGACAACTACGACAGCTTCGTCTTCAACATCGTGCAGTACCTGTACCAGCTGGGTGCGGTCTGCGAGGTGGTCCGCAACGACGAGCTGACGGTGGCTCACGCCCGGCCCCGGGAGGGCGCGGAGGGCTACGACGGGGTGCTGCTGTCCCCCGGGCCCGGGACGCCCGAGGAGGCCGGGGTGTGCGTCGAGATGGTGCACCACTGCGCGAAGCTCGGGCTGCCGCTGTTCGGGGTCTGCCTGGGCCTGCAGTCGATCGCCGTGGCGTACGGCGCGGTGGTCGGCCGGGCGCCGGAGCTGCTGCACGGCAAGACCTCGACGGTGGTGCACGAGGACGGCGGGGTGTTCGAGGGCCTGCCCTCGCCGCTGACCGCCACCCGCTACCACTCGCTGGCGGTCGAGCCGGAGACGGTGCCCGCCGAGCTGGTGGTCACCTCGCGCACCGAGAGCGGCGTGATCATGGGCCTGCGGCACCGTGAACTGCTGGTCGAGGGCGTGCAGTTCCACCCCGAGTCGGTGCTCACCGAGGGCGGGCACCGGATGCTCGCCAACTGGCTGGCCGAGTGCGGCTTCCCGGAGGCGGTGGGGCGCTCCGCGGGCCTCGCGCCGGTCATCGGCCGGAGCTGACCGGATGACCGCCGTGCGCCCGGAGCGGGGCGTTCCCGAAGACCACGACGAGCCGGACGGCTGGGGCGTCTACGAGCCCGCCCCGGAGCAGACCCTGCAGCTGCGCCTGCCGGCCGACGGGCCGGACCGCGAGGCGATACCGGGGGAGGACGGCCGGGCCGGGCGCAGGCGCGCCCAGGGGCCGGTGGGGCTGCGCCCGGGCACCGGACGGCGCCGGGCCGCCGGGCGGGCCGCGGGGCCGCGCCCGCCGCGTCCCAAGGAGCGCAAGCGGGTGGTGCTGGCCCGGGTGGTGGGCGAGGTGTTCATCACCCTCGGCGTGGTGATGCTGCTGTTCGTCTCCTACCAGCTGTGGTGGACCAACGTGGTGGCGGACAACGCCGCCGACGCCGCGGGCAGGAAGCTGGAGCAGCAGTGGGCGCAGCCGGCCGCCCCGCAGCCCGGCGGTGCGACGCCGCCGCCGCAGACCGCGTTCGAGCCCGGCAAGGGCTTCGCGATCATCCACATCCCGAAGCTGGACCTGACGTACCCGATCGCCGAGGGCACCAACAAGCAGCAGGTGCTCGACAAGGGTCTGGTCGGCCACTACACGGGCACCGCGATGCCGTCCGACCAGGCCGGCAACTTCGCGGTCGCGGCGCACCGCACCACGCACGGCCAGCCGTTCCGGAAGATCGGCCAGCTGGCGCCGGGCGACAAGATCGTGGTGGAGACCGCGACCTCGTACTACACGTACGAGGTGGCGGGCGGCATCCCGGAGACCCCGCCGAGCAATGTGTCGGTGATTCAGCCGGTGCCCAAGGGTTCGCCGTTCACCGCTCCGGGCCGCTATCTGACGATGACGACATGCACGCCGGAGTTCAGTGCCCGGGGAAGGCTGATCGTGTTTGGCAAGATGGTCGAGGAACGGCCGAGGAGCCAGGGGCAGCCGGAGGCGCTGACCGGGCAACACTGAGCAGCGAGGCACGGCACCATGGGCACAGCCATTCGGAGCGGGCAGCGGCGCGGACGGGTGGCTTCGGCCCTGGGGCTGGCGGGGGAGCTGCTGATCACCCTCGGCCTGGTGCTGGCCCTGTTCGTCGGGTACTCGCTGTGGTGGACGGACGTGATGGCCCAGCGGGCCGCGGACCGGCAGGGGGACCGGCTGCGGCAGACCTGGAGCGCCCCGGCCTCGCCCGGCCCGGGTGACGAGGCGTCACCGGCCCCGGAGTACGCGGCGGGTGACGGCATCGGCTTCCTGCACGTGCCGGCGTTCGGCAAGGACGACCAGACGCTGATCCGGATGGGCACCACCGCCGAGGTGCTCAACGAGGGCGTGGCCGGGGTGTACGAGGAGCCGTACCGTTCGGCGATGCCCTGGGACCAGGAGGGCAACTTCGCGCTGGCGGCGCACCGGGACGGGCACGGCGCGAAGTTCCACGACCTGGACCGGCTGGTCGACGGCGACGCGGTGGTGGTGGAGACCCGGGACGACTGGTACGTGTACCAGGTCGCCGGGACGCTGCCGCAGACCTCCAAGTACAACGTGGGCGTGGTGGCGCCCGTCCCCGAGGGGTCGCCGTTCACCGGACCGGGCCGGTACCTGACGCTGACCACCTGCACGCCGGTGTACACCTCGCGCTACCGGATGGCGGTGTGGGCGAAGCTGGTCCGGGTGGATCCGGTGGACGCCCGCCGGACGCCGCCGCCCGAGCTGCGCTGACGGGCAGTCAACGCCGAAGGGCCGCACCGTCCGAGGACGGTGCGGCCCTTCGGCGGGTGCGGGCCCGGTCAGGGCTGGGACGGCTTCTCCGCCGCCCGCACGACCAGGATCACCTGGTCGCCGGGGTTCAGCTGGGTGCCGGCCGTCACGTTGGAGCTGACCACCACGGCGTTGACGTCCTGCGGGCCGGCCAGCTGGTAGCGCAGGCCGAGCTCGGTGAGCTTGGCGGTGGCCTCGCTGACCTTCAGGTTCTGCAGCGGCGGCATGGTGACCTTGTCGGCCAGCTTGCCCACCGTCAGGGTGACCTGGGTGCCCTTCTTGACCTGGGTGTTTTTCGGCACCGACTGGTCGATGACCTGGCCGACCCGGGTCTGGTCGGTGACGGTCTTGGTGACGACGTTCGCCGTCAGGTTGAGCTCGGTGAGCGCCTGGGACGCGTTGTCCTGGGACTGCCCGACCAGGTTCGGCACGGTGACCTTCTGCGAGCCGGAGGAGACCACCAGGGTGATGTTGGTCCCGGTCGCGGCCTTGCCGGTCACCGACTGCGAGACGACCTTGTCCTGGTCGACCTTGTCGTCGGTGCTGTAGTTGATGGTGACCTGGAAGCCCTTGGCGGCCAGGGCCGCGCTGGCGGCGTCCTTGGTCTGGTTGGTGACGTCGGGGACGTCGACCTGGGCCGGGCCGGAGGACAGGTGCACGACGATCTTGCTGTCGACGGCGACCTCGGTGCCCGCGGCCTGCTCCTGGGTGCAGACCTGGTCCTTCTGGATCTTGGTGTCGGGGCAGGCGACCGGGTCGCCCGCGGTCACGCCGAGCTTCGGGTTCTGCGACTTCGCCGCCGTCTCCGCGTCGGCGAGGGTCTTGCCGACCAGGTTCGGGACGCTGGTCTTGGCCGTGCCCCCGCCGGTCTTCACCATCGCCTGCACCACGAAGAACGCGCCGACCAGGACCAGCACCGCCGCGACGGCCAGGATGATCCAGGAGGTGTTGTTCTTCTTCGGCTGCTCCTCGCGCCGCCGGCTGCCGCGGCCCTCGTAGCCGTCGTCGTCGTAGCCGCCGCCACCGTTGCCGTAGCCGCCGTCCTGGTACCCGCCGTACGGCGCGGGCTGCTGGTTGCCGGCCGGCGGCAGCATGGTGGTCGGACCGCCCTGCTGGGGCAGCACGTTGGTCTGGCCGTACGGGTCGTACTGCCCGTTGCCCTGGTCGTAGCCGTAGCCGGCCGCGCCCATGCCGTAGGCGGCCTGCTGGGCGGCGGCGACCGGCAGGCCGTCGAGGAAGCGCTCGATGTCGTCGCGCATCTCGTCGGCGGACTGGTAGCGGTAGTCGCGCTCCTTGGCGAGCGCCTTCAGCACGATCGCGTCGATCTCCGGGCGGACCTCGGGGTCGTACGCGGACGGCGGGGCGGGCTCCTCGCGCACGTGCTGGTAGGCCACCGCGACGGGGGAGTCGCCGACGAACGGCGGGCGGACGGTGAGCAGCTCGTACAGCAGGCAGCCGGTCGAGTACAGGTCGGAGCGGGCGTCGACGGTCTCGCCCTTGGCCTGCTCGGGGGAGAGGTACTGGGCGGTGCCGATGACCGCGGAGGTCTGGGTCATCGTCATGCCGGCGTCGCCCATCGCACGGGCGATGCCGAAGTCCATCACCTTGACGTTGCCCTGCCGGGTCAGCATCACGTTGGCGGGCTTGATGTCACGGTGCACGATGCCGGCGCGGTGCGAGTACTCCAGCGCCTGCAGGATGCCGATGGTCATCTCCAGCGCCCGCTCGGGCAGCAGCCGCCGCCCGGTGTGCAGCAGCTCGCGGAGGGTGGAGCCCTCGACGTACTCCATCACGATGTACGGGATGGAGATCCCGTCGATGTAGTCCTCGCCGGTGTCGTAGACCGCGACGATGGCGGGGTGGTTCAGCGAGGCCGCGGACTGCGCCTCGCGGCGGAAGCGGGCCTGGAACGAGGGATCGCGGGCCATGTCGGTGCGGAGGGTCTTCACGGCGACCTGGCGGCCGAGCCGGGTGTCGTGGGCGAGGTACACCTCGGCCATGCCACCGCGCCCGAGGACGCCGCCGAGCTCGTACCTGCCGCCTAGGCGACGAGGCTCTTCCATATCTCCGACCCTCTCCCCCACCGGCCGGTGAGGATGTGACGTAGTGTCCCCGCACGCTCTGTTGTGACGCGGCCGCCGCCGCAGTGGTTTCACGGTGCCGGCGTCCGCGGTGTAGGCCGCGGACTGGCTGCGGGTACACCCGCTGCTGGCGGATACGCTACCGGGCGAACCTGACCCGCCTGTTGCAGGCTGCCAGCTGAGACCAGACCGGTATCGACCCGGACCGTCCCATTGTGACAATTCCGGCCACCGATCGAGGATCGACGGCCGGAATGTGACGGATACGACCGACCTACTTGCCGAGCGCCGCCTGCATCATCGCCTTGGCGATCGGCGCGGCCAGCGAACCGCCGGAGATCTCGCGGGACTCGCCGGCGCCGTCCTCGACCACCACCGCGACGGCGACCTGCTTGCCGTCCTGGCCCTTGGCGTAGGAGACGAACCAGGCGAACGGCAGCCCCGAGTTGTCCTGGCCGTGCTGGGCGGTGCCGGTCTTGCCGCCGACCGTCACGCCCGGGATCCGCGCGTTCTTGCCGGTGCCGTTCTGGACCACCGACTCCATCAGCTGCTGGAGCTTCTGCGCGGTGGCCGGCGTGACCGCCTGCGACAGCTGCCGCTCGGTGTGGGTGGAGATCACGTTCCCGGCCGAGCCCTCCTGGGCGACCAGGTACGGCTCCATCAGCGAGCCGTTGTTGGCGATCGCCGCGGCCACCATGGCCATCTGCAGGGGGGTGGCCCGGGTGTCGTGCTGGCCGATGGCGTCCATCGCGGTGCCGTCGGGCTTGGAGTTCGACGGGAAGTGGCTGGCGTCGGCCCGGACCGGGATGTTCACCTCCTTGTTGAAGCCGAACTTCTCGGCCTGCGCGCGCAGCGCGTCGCCGCCCAGCTCGGCGCCCATCTTGCCGAACACGGTGTTGCAGGACAGGTCCATCGCGTGCTGCACCGTGGCGTCCCCGCAGTCCTCGGTGGGGCTGGCGTTGATCAGCGGGGTGCTGGTGCCGGGCAGGATGTACTGGTCCGGGGTGTCGGTGGCGTCCGTCGGCTTCTGGTACTTGCCGGTCTCGAACGCGGTCGCCGCGGTGACCAGCTTGAAGGTCGAGCCGGGCGGGTAGGTCTCGCGCAGCGCCCGGTTCAGCATCGGCTTGTTCGGGTCGTTGTTGAGCGCCGTCCAGGCCTTGCCGTCCTCGTCGGTGCCGCCCGCGAAGGTGCTCGGGTCGTAGGACGGGGTGGAGACCAGGCCCAGGATCGCCCCGGTGCGCGGGTCGATGGCGACCGCGGCGCCCTTCTTGTCGCCGAGGCCCTCGAAGCCGGCCTTCTGCACCTTGGGGTCGATCGTGGTGACCACGTCGCCGCCCTGCTTGGGCTTGCCGGTCAGCATGTCCAGGGTGTTGCGGAAGAACAGCCGGGAGTCGGTGCCGGAGAGGATGCCGTCCTCCAGCTTCTCCAGCTGGCTGGCGTCGTAGGTCTGCGAGGAGTAGCCGGTGACCGGCGCGTACATCGGCCCGTCCACCCAGGAGCGCTTGTACTTGTAGCGCAGGCCGTTGACGAAGTCGGACTTGGTGACGGCCTGGCCGCCGACGATGATGTTGCCGCGCGGGTAGGCGTACCGGTCGTACTTGGCGCGGTCGTTGTGCGGGTTGTTGGCCCAGTCCGAGGCCTGCACGCCCTGCACCCAGTTCACCCGCAGCATCAGGGCGAGGATCAGGACCAGGCAGAAGATCGACACCCGGCGGATCGGCTTGTTCACGAGGACGCTCCCCTGCTCTGGTCCGGTGCGCCGCTGCCGGGTCCGTACCGCTCCGGTCCGGCCGGTTCCGGGATGGCGGCGGCCGGTTCGACGGCCGGGCGGCGGGCGGTGTCGCTGATCTTCAACAGGATGGCGATCAGCGCCCAGTTCGCGACCACCGAGGATCCGCCCTGGGCCAGGAACGGCATGGTCATACCGGTCAGCGGGATCAGGCCGGTGACGCCGCCCGCGACCACGAACACCTGCAGCGCGAAGGCCGAGCTCAGGCCGACCGCCAGCAGCTTGCCGAACGGGTCGCGGGCCGCCAGCGCGGTGCGCAGGCCGCGCTGCACCACCAGGCCGTAGACCATGAACAGCGCCATCAGACCGGTCAGGCCCAGCTCCTCGCCGAACGAGCCGAGGATGAAGTCGCTCTTCGCCGCGAACTGGATCAGCCAGCTGCGGCCCTGCCCGAGCCCGGTTCCGACGGTGCCGCCCGAGCCGAGCGACATCAGGGTCTGCCCGATCTGCTCGGAGGACTGCGGGGGCGGTTTCGGCGCGAACGCCGCCATCGGGTCCAGCCAGGCGTTGATGCGGGTCTTCACGTGCGACTCGGTGGAGGCCACCACGGCCGCGCCGCCGAGCGACATCACCAGACCGAAGACGATCCAGCTGGTCCGCTCGGTGGCGACGTACAGCATCACCACGAACAGGCCGAAGAACAGGAACGAGGAGCCCAGGTCGGTCTCGAACACCAGGATCAGGATCGACAGCAGCCAGACCACCACGATCGGGCCGAGGTCGCGTCCGCGCGGCAGGTACAGGCCCATGAACTTGCGGCTGGCCAGCGCCAGGGCGTCCTTCTTGACCATCAGGAAGCCCGCGAAGAACACCGTCAGGATGATCTTGGCGAACTCGCCGGGCTGGACCGAGAACGAGCCGATGCGGATCCAGATCTTCGCGCCGAAGTCCTCCTTCCGGGACGGGAAGAAGGCCGGCGCGGCCAGCAGCACCAGCGCCACCACCATCGAGATGTAGGTGTAGCGCTGCAGGATCCGGTGGTCCTTCAGCAGCCACACCACGCCGATGAACACCGCCAGGCCGATCCCGGACCACATCAGCTGGTTCGCGGCCGCGGGGAAGTTCTTGATCAGCAGCTTGCCGGCCTTGTCGAGCCGCCAGATCATCACCAGGCCGAGCCCGTTCAGCAGCGTCGCCAGCGGCAGCAGCAGCGGATCGGCGTACGGCGCGAACCGCCGCACCGCCAGGTGGGCGACCAGCGCGAGCGCGCCCAGGCCCAGCCCGTACGACAGCATGCCCGCGGGCAGGCTGCCGTCCATCGCCAGGCCGACGTTGGCGTACGCCAGGATCGGGACGAGGACGGCGAAGCCCAGCATCAGGAGTTCGGTGTTGCGCCGGTTCGGGGCGTCGCCCGCCGAGGACCGGCCGACGGCGCGGCGCCGCCCGGTGGTGGGCGTGCGGCCGCTGCTCACGTCGAATGTGCTCATGCCTGTGGAAACCCCCGGGATCGCCCGCGGCCTACTGCGCCGAGCAGGACACGGCGAGCTGCTGCTCCTGCTCGGTCAGCGGCGGGGCGGACGGCGCGGCGTCCCCGGTGGCCGGGGCGGCCTTGGAATCGGCGACCTTCTTGCAGACGGCGGCCTGCGCGCGCAGCGCGTCGACCTGCTTCCGGGCGTCGTCCAGGCTGCTCGCCTGGATGTTCTTGGCGACCTGGTCGCGCTGGAACGCGGGCAGGTACTGCAGTTCGACGTCGCCGAACTGCTGGTAGACCGAGCTGAGCTTCAGCCCGGCCAGGTTCTGGTCGAGGCCCCGGAAGACGGCGACGTGGCCGTTGTCGGTGCCGACGTAGTACTGCTTCTGGTTCCACTGCCAGGCGAACCAGCCGCCGGCACCGAGCACCGCGAGCACCAGCACCCCGATCAGGGTGAGCTTCAGGCCGCGCTTCTTCTTGCGCCGGCTCGGCGGGGCCTCGCCCTCGTACGGCTCGGCGGGGCCGCCGTACTCGCCGCCCTCGCCGGGCGGGAAGCCGGCCGGGTCGCCGTAGCCGCCGGACGGGTCGTAGCCGTCCTGGTAGCCCTCGGCGGGGCCGAAGTCGCCGGCGGGGGCGCCGTAGCCGGGCTGCTGCTCGTAGCCGCCCTGGTAGCCCTCGGCGGGCCCGAAGGCGCCCTGCGGGGGCTGCGGGGTGCGGCCGAGGCCGGCCGCCCGCCCGGCGGGGGTGTCCAGCAGGTGCGGGTCGTGCATCGGGTGCGGCTGGGTGTCGGCGACCGCGCCGACCACCTCCGGCGCCTGCGTGACCTGGCCGCTGAGGGTGTCGGTGGCGCCGACGTCGATCACGTCCGCGACGATGCAAGTGATGTTGTCCGGGCCGCCGCCGCGCAGCGCCAGCTGGATCAGCTCCTGGACGGTCTGCTGCGGCGCGTAGTAGCTGCCGAGCGTCTCCTCCAGGGTCTGGTGGCTGACCGGGCCGGACAGGCCGTCGGAGCAGATCAGGTAGCGGTCGCCGGCCCGGACCTCGCGGATCGACAGGTCGGGCTCGACCTGGCCGCGGCCGTCCAGGGCGCGCATCAGCAGCGAGCGCTGCGGGTGGGTCTCGGCCTCCTCGGCGGTGATCCGGCCCTCGTCGACCAGCCGCTGCACCCAGGTGTGGTCCTGGGTGATCTGGTCGAGCCGGCCGTCCCGCAGCAGGTAGGCGCGGGAGTCGCCGATGTGCACCTGGCCCATCCGGTGGCCGTCCCACAGCAGCGCGGTGAGGGTGCAGCCCATGCCTTCGAGCTGCGGGTCCTGCTCGACCATGTGCCGGAGCCGGTCGTTGGCGGTCTGCACCGCGTCGTTGAGCAGCGTCAGCAGGTCGGCGCCGGGCTGTTCCTCGTCGAGGCGGACGATCGACCCGAGCACCTCGGAGGAGGCGACCTCACCGGCCGCCGCCCCGCCCATGCCGTCGGCCACCGCGAGCAGGCGGGGCCCGGCGTAGCCGGAGTCCTCGTTCCCCTCGCGGATCAGGCCCTTGTGCGAGCCGGCGGCGAAGCGCAGCACGAGACTCATGCTGTCCGGGCCCTCCTTCGGGTGGAGCTGGTCCTCATGCGCTGACTACTTCCGCAGTTCGATGACGGTCCGGCCGATTCGGATCGGCACGCCGATCTGGAGCGGCGTCGGCGTGGTGAGCCGCTGTCGGTCCAGATAGGTGCCGTTGGTGGAGCCTAGATCCTCGACGGTCCACTGCCCAGCCTGATCGGGGTAGATCCTGGCGTGACGGGAGGACGCGTAGTCGTCGTCCAGGACGATCGTGGAGTCGTGCGCCCGGCCCAGCGTGACGGTCTGGCCGTGCAGCGCGACGGTGGTCCCGGCCAGTGAGCCCTGGGTGACCACCAGGTGGGTGGGCTGCCCGCGGCGCTGCCGGGACTGCTGCTGGGCGGTGGCCCCCGGCTGCCCCTGCGGCGCCCGCCCCGCCCCGGACGCGGCCGGCGCGGCGGACGCGCCCCGCTGCCCGGAGGACCGGGTGGCGCCCTTGGTGGTGAACAGGTCGCTGCGGATCACCTGCACGGCGACGATGACGAACAGCCAGAGCACGGCGAGGAAGCCCAGCCGCATGACCGTGAGGGTCAGATCAGACATACCGGCCCGCTTCTACCCTTCGACCTGTCGGTAGACGATGGTGGTCGACCCCAGGACGATCCGGGAGCCGTCGCGGAGCGTAGCGCGCTGAGTGTGCTGCCCGTCCACCACGATGCCGTTGGTGGAGCCCAGGTCCATGACCATCGCGGGCGTCCCGGGGCGGATCTCGGCGTGCTTGCGGGACACTCCCGGGTCGTCGATCCGGATGTCGGCCTCGGTGGACCGGCCCAGCACGACCGCGTTCTGGCTGATCTGGTGCCGGGCGCCGTTCACCTCGATCCAGCGCCGGGTGCCGGCGCCGCCGTGGCCCGCGCCGGGGAACGGCCGCACGTTGTTGCCGGGGGCCGGCGGAGCGGGCGGCATCGCGGGCGGGGCGGAGGGCGGCGGCGGGGCGCCGTACGGGGCGGCGGGGGCCTGGTGCCAGGGCGCGCCGGGGCCGGCGGGGTCGGCGGGCGGCCGTAGCCGGGCGGGCCGGCGGGCGGCGCGGGCGGCCGCGGCGGCTCCTCGGCGGCCAGCGTGCGGCTGCGCACCCGGTACAGGCCGGTGTCCAGGTCGTCGGCCTTCTCCAGGGCGACCTGGAGCGGCCCCATGAAGGTGTACCGCTGGGCCTCGGCGTACTCGCGGACCATGCCGGCCAGTTCGTTGCCGAGCTGGGTGGCGTAGGGGCTGAGGCGCTCGTGGTCGTGCGGGCTGAGCTCGACGATGAAGTCGTTCGGGACGACCGTGCGGTCCCGGTTCCAGATGGTGGCGTTGTTGTCGCACTCGCGCTGGAGGGCGCCGGCGATCTCCACCGGTTGGACCTCGGACTTGAACACCTTCGCGAAGGTGCCGTTCACGAGACCTTCGAGTCGCTGCTCGAACTTCTTCAGGACTCCCACGGGGCACCCCCTCTCAGGGCGTCGGTCGGGCCGGCTCGTCGGCTGGAAAGCGGTACTTCCGTACTGATCGTATCCACGCCCGGCCCTTCCGTACGGTTCCCCGGCCAGGTCGCGCCCGGAGGGTACCCACTGGGCGGTCCGCTCACCCGTTCGCACCGGCCCCGGGTTGCGGCCCGGCCGGACCCGTGCCGGGGGCCCCGGGGAAAGGATTCGCAGGTGGGGCTCCGGCCGTGCTAATGTTTTCCATGTCGGAAGGGGCGCCCGCAAGGGAGCCGAACGGAAGACCCGAAGAGATGCGCTAAGCTTCTCGGAGAGTCGAAAGAGCGACAAGCTCCCGAAGACAACACCCATGCGCGGGTGGCGGAATAGGCAGACGCGCTGGATTCAGGTTCCAGTGCCCGAAAGGGCGTGGGGGTTCAACTCCCCCCTCGCGCACAGCGAAGCCCCGCAGATCTCAGGATCTGCGGGGTTTTTTGTCGTCCCCGTCCATTTCCCGGGCGTTTCGCTTCCCGCCCCGGCGCGTCCGTCGTGCTCAGGCGGGCAGAACGGCGTGCAGGCTGAACCCGCCGTCGGGGGTGGGGCCGGCGGTGAAGGTGCCGCCGAGCAGGGCCGCCCGTTCGCGCAGCCCGATCAGGCCGTGGCCGCCGCCGGGCAGCGGCGCGGCGGGGCGGCCGGTGGGCGGCCCGTTGCGGACCTCGACGTGGAGCTTCCCGCCGCGGGCGGCGACCCGGACGGTGACCTCGGCGCCGGGGGCGTGCTTGCTGATGTTGGTGAGCCCCTCCTGCACCGTCCGGTAGGCGGCCCGTTCGACGGCCTCGGGCCAGTCGCGGCGGCCGGGGTCGAGCCGGCGGGTGACGGGCAGGCCGCTGCCGTCGATCAGCCGGGGCAGGTCGGCGAGGGTGGGCTGGGGGGCGAGCGGGGTGCCGTTGCCGACGCCGGCGGCGCGCAGCACGCCGACCATCTGCCGCAGCTCGTCCAGGGTGCGGACGGAGAGTTCGCGGATGGTGCGGGCGCCGTCCCGGGAGGCCGGGTCGGTGCTGGCGACCTGGATCGCCCCGGCCTGGACGGAGATCAGGCTGACCTGGTGGGAGACCACGTCGTGCATCTCGCGGGCCAGCCGGGCGCGTTCGGCGGCCAGCACCTTCTCGGCGATCAGCCGGCTCTCGCGCTGCCGGCCCTCGGTGAGCTCGACCACGCGTTCGCCGAGTTCGCGGCGGGTGCGGGCGAGCATGCCGAGCGCGGCCGGTCCGGCGCCGAGCATCGCGGACTGGATGGCGTACAGCGCGTTGTCCCGGCTGAGGGCGAACAGCTCGGGGTCGAACGGCCAGTGGAAGAACTCCACCAGGGCGAAGGAGACGGCGCAGGCGACCGGGATCCGGGGCTTGGGGCAGGCGGCGGCGACCGAGTACACGGCGGTGAGCGGGGCCAGCCAGATCTCGTTGAAGAACGCCCCTGGCAGGGTGAGCAGCGCCACCGTCAGCGGGTACCGGCGGCGGCCGAACAGGGCGACCACGGACAGCGCGGACAGCGCGAGCTGCCAGGGCGCGGAGCCCTTCGCGACCAGCGCGGAGTCGAGCGCGGCGGCCGCCACCGGGACCAGCAGGGTGGTGCGGGGGGAGCGCAGCCAGGCCCAGCGGTGGGGGGCGTCGGTCACTCCTCGTCCCGCCGGTCGCGGACCAGCCCGGCGCGGTGCGCGATGACGGCGGCCTGGACCCGGTTGGCGGCGCCGAGCTTGGCCAGGATGGCGCTGATGTGGTCCTTGACGGTGCCGGTGCCGAGGAACAGGCGGTCCGCTATCTCGGCGTTGGAGAGGCCCTCGCCGAGCAGGGCCAGCACGTCGAGTTCGCGGCCGGTGAGCCGGTGGGTGAGGGCGGTGGCGGTGAGGTCGGGGCCGCCGCCGTCCACGTAGCCGGAGATCACGGTGCGGGCGACGGTCGGGGAGAGCACGCTGCCGCCCGCGGCGAGCACCCGGACGGCGTGCACCAGCTGCTCGGGGGCGGTGTCCTTCAGCAGGAACCCGGCGGCGCCGGCCCGCAGCGCGGTGCCGATGTACTCGTCGGTGTCGAAGGTGGTGAGCATGGCGACGGCCGGCGGGTCGGGCAGGGCGCGCAGCCGGCGCAGCACGCTGATGCCGTCCAGGTCGGGCATCCGGACGTCGAGCAGCACCACGTCCGGGTCGAGCGCCCGGGTCTGCTGCTCGGCCTGGCCGCCGGAGCAGCCGCCGACCACCTCCAGGTCGGGTGCGGAGCCGACGATCAGGCCGAGCCCGGAGCGGACCAGCACCTCGTCGTCCACGATCAGGACCCGGGTCGGCGGCATGTCTCTCCCTCGTGGGGTGGGGTTCGGTCCCGGGAGCGGCCCGTCACCCCCGCCGATCGGCGGGGGTGGGAATCCGCTACCGGATTCACGCAATTCTCATCTTCGCTGGGCAACCATGGAAATCCGGGGTGGAGCGCGCAGACCGCGCGCGGATGCGTCCCGATGTTCGATCGTCTGGAATGGTTGCTGTGTCCACAGTGAAGACGGCTGCCTCGGCAGTGTCCCCCGCCCGGGGCGAGGGCCCGGGCCCGCAGGCGCGATGGCGCAAGCGGGCCGCCACGTCAACGGTCTGGTACCTGCGGCTGGTCGCGCTGCTGAACCTGGTGGCGGTGCTGTCCGTGCCGTTCCGCAACCAGGTGGAGCGGCACAACGAGGGGGAGTTCTTCACTCCCTACCTGATGACCGTCGGCCTGACCTCGGTGGCACTGGCGCTGTTCCTCGCGGTGGCGATGCGCCGCCGCAAGCGGGCGGCGTGGATCTTCAACACCGGCCTGGCCGCGCTGACCTTCGTCGGCTACCTGATGCTGCTGGTCTGGGGCCAGCACTTCGCCTCCCACCCGTGGAACTTCTTCTCGGTGGTGCTGACCGGCCTGTTCCTGGTGGCGCTGCTGGTCTCCCGCCGCGAGTTCACCTCCAAGGGCGACCGGTCCAACCCGAAGACCGCGGTGGCCGCGGCCGTCGGCGGCCTGGTGCTGGGCGGCCTGATCGGCTCGGTGCTGGTGCAGCTGACCAACACCATCGCCGGCGCGGGCTTCGGCACCCGGTTCAGCTACTCCGTGCACCGCATGATCACGCTGACCCCGTCGGCGAAGGTGGCCGACGTGATCGACGTGCCGACCTGGGTGAACGCGGCGATCAACGCGATGAGCGCGGTGCTGTTCCTGGCCGTGCTGTACGTCGCGTTCCGCTCGCCGCGCGGCGAGGAGCTGCAGACCGACGAGGACGAGCGGAAGCTCCGCGAGCTGCTGGACCGGCAGGGCGAGCGGGACTCGCTGGGCTACTTCGCGCTGCGCCGGGACAAGGCGGTGGTCTTCTCGCCGAGCGGGAAGGCGGCGATCGCCTACCGGGTGGTCGGCGGCGTGACGCTGGCGTCCGGCGACCCGATCGGCGACCCGGAGGCCTGGCCGGGCGCGATCGACGCCTGGCTGGCCGAGGCCCGCGAGCACGCCTGGGTGCCGGCCGTGATGGGCGCCTCCGAGGAGGCCGGCGTGATCTACGCCCGGCACGGCCTGGACGCGCTGGAGCTGGGCGACGAGGCGATCGTCGAACTGGACGAGTTCTCGCTGGACGGCCGGGCGATGCGGGTGGTCCGGCAGGCCTACAACCGGGTCAAGCGGGCCGGGTACACGGTGCGGATCCGCCGCCACGAGGACATCCCCGAGTGCGAGATGGCCGAGCTGGTGGCGAAGGCCGACCACTGGCGGGACGGCGCGACCGAGCGCGGCTTCTCGATGGCGCTGGGCCGGCTCGGCGACCCGGGCGACGGGCGCTGCGTGATGCTGGAGTGCTTCGACGGGGACGGCGAGCTCCGGGCGCTGCTGAGCTTCGTGCCGTGGGGCGCGCACGGCCTGTCGCTGGACCTGATGCGGCGCGACCGGGACAGCGAGAACGGCCTGATGGAGTTCATGGTGATCGAACTCCTGCAGCGCGCGAAGGAGGTCGAGCTGGAGCGGGTGTCGTTGAACTTCGCGATGTTCCGGTCGGTTTTCGAGCGCGGTTCGAAGCTCGGCGCCGGTCCGGTGCTGCGGCTGTGGCGTTCGGTGCTGGGGTTCTTCTCGCGGTGGTGGCAGATCGAGTCGCTCTACCGCGCGAATGCGAAATACCGCCCGATCTGGGAGCCGCGTTATCTGCTCTTCGAGAAGAGCAGCGAGATTCCCCGGATCGGTATCGCCTCGGCCCGTGCGGAGGGCTTCATCACGGTGCCGAGCATGCCCGCGCTGTTCCGCCGCCGGCACCAGGGCTGAGCACGAACTTCCCGGCCCGGTGGGCCCGGGACGGTGGTCCCTCCGCCGGGGGGCGGAGTGGGCCGGAACATCAGACCCCGGTATGACACGCATGGTCTTCCAAGCTGATGCCACTGGGGAATCCGATGCGTAGTGTCGAAGACGAGGCGTAGAAGAAGAGGCACGGAAGAACAGGACGGACGTCGGAAAGTCCGAACGTCGTCGGGACGGGAGCACCGGGTCGTGAAACGGATCACCCACGCGGGGGGCGTGCGGTCGGGGCCCGGGGCGGTAATCCGCCGGGCCGCGACCGCCGAGTGGGGGGCGCTGTTCGGCGCCGTGAAGGAACGGGTGCTCCGCCGGAAATTCGCCGCGGTGCCGCTGGCGACGGCGGCGACCGCACTGGTCCTGCTGTTCTCGATCGTTCAGCACCTGCCGGGCGGGGACCGGTTCGTCGCCGACATCGGGGTGGTGAAGGCGGCGCTGCCGCTGGACGTGTCGCTGCTGCGCACCCCGCTGTCGCTGTACGTGCCGGCCCTGGACCTGCCGGTGTGGGGGGCGCTGGCCCAGGTGTTCCTGGTGTTCGGGGTGGCGGAGATCGTGCTGGGCCGGCGGCTGACCCTGGTCGTCGCGTACGTCTGCACGCTGGCCGGCACGCTGTTCGCCCGGATCGCGGTCGCGCTCGGCCCGCACCACCTGCTGGGCTTCCCGCGCTGGGTGGCGCACGTGCGCGACACCGGCCCGTCGGCGGCCGTGGTGGCGCTGGCCGTGGTGGTGGCGTTCCGCTGCCGGGCCTGGTGGACGGGCGGCGCCGTGATCGGCGCGATGGTGGTGGAGGCGGCGCTGCTGCCGAACCTGGCGGGCCTGGAGCACCTGGTGGCGATCAGCACCGCGGTGCTGATCGCCGTGTGGATCGAGGTGTTCGGCGACTACTGGCCGCGGGTGCTGTCCGGGGTCGGCGCGGCCGCCTCGGTGACCGCCCAGGGCCGGACCCGGGCGGTCGGCGTCTAGCCCCGCTCCCTCGGCAGGGGCATCTCGAAGTAGACGACCTTGCCGACCGCCTTGCGGGCGGTGCCCCACTTCTCGGCGAGCTTGCTGACCAGGTTGAGGCCGCGGCCGTGTTCGGAGAGCGAGTCGGCGGGCTCCAGCGACGGCAGGTTGTGGTTGTCGTCGCTGACCTCGACCAGCAGCTTGTCGACCCGGATCAGCTGCAACTGCACCTCCGAGCGGGCCACCCGGACGGCGTTGGTGACCAGTTCGGACACCAGCAGCTCGACCGTCTCGGACAGCGCCGTCAGCTGCCAGGCGGCGAGCTGGTCGCGGACCAGGCGGCGGGCCCGGCCGACCTCCAGCTCGGTGACGCCCAGCTGCCAGGTGGCGACCTCGGTCGGCGGGACGCCGTCGAAGCGGGCCACCAGCAGCGCGATGTCGTCCTGCCGGTCGTCGGAGTGCAGGGTGTTCAGGACGGTGTCGCAGGCCTCGTCCGGGGTCTGCTTGGGGTCGATCAGGTTGCCGCACAGCGCGGCCAGGCCCTCTCCTATGTCGCCGCCGCGGACCTCGACCAGGCCGTCGGTGCACATCACCAGCATCGAGCCGTCCGAGACGTCGATCCGCTTGGCGACGAACGGCACCCCGCCGACGCCGATCGGCGCGCCCGAGGGCAGGTCGAGGAGCTCGCCGCGGCCGTCGGGGTGGACCAGCACCGGCGGGACGTGGCCGGCGGAGGCGAGTTCGCAGGTGCGGTTGATCGGGTCGTAGACGGCGTACAGGCAGGTGGCGAGGTGGTCGTCGCCGAGCTTGTGGGCCAGGTTGTCGAGGTGCCGCAGCAGCTGGCCCGGTGGCAGGTCCAGGGCGGCGAGGGTCTGCATGGCGGTGCGGAAGCGGCCCATCGCGGCGGCCGAGTGCAGGCCGTGGCCCATCACGTCGCCGACCACCAGGGCGACCCGGCTGCCGGGCAGCTGGATGGCGTCGAACCAGTCGCCGCCGACCTCGGCCTTCCGGTCGCCCGGCATGTAGCGGTGGGCGATCTGCACGCCGGGGATCTTCGGCGGGCGGGACGGGATCATCGAGCGCTGCAGGGTGGTGGCGACCTTGGACTCGGCGCGGTGCAGCCGGGCGTTGTCCAGCGACAGTGCGGCGCGGGCGGCGATCTCCTTCAGGGTGTCGGCGTCGGCGCGGGTGAACGGCGCCCGGTCGGACAGCCGCAGCAGCTTGAGGATGCCGAGCACCGCGCCGCGCGCGGACAGCGGCAGCACCAGCATGGAGCGGCCCACCACGGCCGGCTCCAGCTCGGGGCCGCCCAGCGAGGCCGCGTAGTCGACCGCGACGTCCGCGGAGATCAGCGGCACCAGCACCGGCTGGTTCTCCTGCAGGGCCAGGCCGGGCGGGGTGGAGCGCGGCATCGCCAGCAGCGCGCCCTCGTCCAGGACGTGGCTCCAGCGCGGCGAGGAGGCGTTGAAGGTGCGGGCGACGCGGCGCAGCACGGTGCGGTCGTCCGGCGGGTCGGCGGGCAGTTCGCCGTCCGAGAGCAGGCCGTCGAGCAGGTCCACGCAGGCGAAGTCGGCGACCCGGGGGACCAGCACCCGGCACAGTTCGCGGGCGGTGGTGTCCAGGTCGAGGGTGGTGCCGACCTGGCTGCCGACCGAGGCCAGCAGGGCGAGGTCGCCGTCGTCGGGCAGGCCGCGGACCACCTCGACGCCGCCGCCGGCGGCCCTGGCGGGCCGGGCAGGACGGTGGCGGTCGGGGCCGGTTCGGGCGGGCGGCGGGGTCGATGGCGGGGCCTCCCGGGGTCGGGCCGTGGGCGGCGGGTTCGCGTGGGGCGGGGACGGTGGCGCCGGCTGCGGGTCCGGCAGCCTGTATCCGTACCCCGAGCGGGCCGCGGGCACCCGTGCCGCGCTGCGGCTCCGCGGGGCGGCGGGCGGTGCGCTCGCGCTGCTGGGCGGCCCGCTGCTGCGGGGTGGGGTAGCGGCGGCCGATCCCGGCGGCGACCCGGGCGGTGCCGGACGGCCCGCCCGGCGAGGACTGGTACGGCAGCACCGGCAGCAGCGTCGCGTCGTCCACCCGCAGTGCGGGCGGGCCGGCGGCGGTCAGCGCGGACAGCAGCCGGCCGCGGCGCTCCGCGGAGCAGGTGGGCAGCAGGGCGGCCAGCGCGTCGGCGGCCTGCCCGGCGGGCGGCGCGAGGGCGGCGGCGACCTGCTGCGGGCGGGCCCCGGCGGGCGCGGCGGCGTACGGGACGAGGCGCTCGCCGAGGGCGATCCGGGGGCCGGAGGCGCGCAGCGGGCGGGCGTCGGCGGCCAGCGCGAGCAGCGAGCGGCCGGCCGGTTCGGCGAGCGGGTAGACCCACCACAGGATGTCGCGCTGCCGTTCCTCGCGGTCGTGCACCGTCATCGCGCCGGCCCACGGGCCGTCCGCGGCGAGGTCGTCGAGGGTGTCGAAGGCGTCGCAGCGGTGCGCGGGGGAGTCCGGGGAGTGGCGGGGGCAGACGGCGGGCAGCAGGCCGTGCGCGGTGCGGCCGGCGGTGACGGCGGCGCGGTGGCCGAACAGTTCCTCGGCGGTGCGGTTCCACACCGCGATCCGGCCGTCCGGGTCGACCAGCACGGCGGCGACCCGCAGCAGCGCCACCACCCCGGCGGGGCGGCCGCCCGGGGGGTCCGCCCGGTCGGGTGCGGAGATGGGCTGGTCCACCATGGATATCGGTCTGCCCCTTTGTGGTTCTTGCTGCTCCTCCTGGCCGGTGCGCGCGTCCTTGCGTGCGTCCTCCAATGAAGCATGGAGATGCCAATGGGAGGTAGTTAATCGGGCAGATTCGTCCGTATCAGTTGCGTGTCGTTGACGGCGCGCCCCCGGCGTGCACCACCGTCACCCGGTCGGGCGGCGCGGCGGCCCCGGTAGGGTTGCCCGGGTGAGCGTACCGAGCGTCGAGGTGTGGGCGGATCCGGAGCGGCAGGAGCTGGAGGAGCGGGTCGCGGCGGCCGAGCTGGCCTGGCTGACCCTGGACGTGGACGTGGCCACCCTGCGGGTGGAGATCGACAACTTCGCACTCGCCCACCACCAGCTGCTCGGCCCGCTGTACGCCGAACTGGACGAGCTGGACGCGCTGATCGCCGAGTCGGTGGCGGCGCTCAGCGGCGACCCGGAGGACCTGCGGCGGGCCCGCGAGGCCGGGAGCGGGTCGAGCCCGCCGAGGAGCGCGGCCCCGCGAGGGCGAGCCGGAGGCCCGCCGGGTGCGGCCCGACAAGGACGCCCAGCGGGTCTACCGCGAACTGGCCCGCCGCGCCCACCCCGACCTGACGACCGACCCGGCCGAGCAGCAGCGCCGCTCGGCGTTCATCGCCCGGGTCAACGAGGCGTACGCGCTGGCCGACACCGAAGCGCTGGAACGGCTCGCCGAGGAGTGGTCCACCGACCCGGAGTCCGCGCCCGCCGTGGACTCCCCCGATCGGCTGGCCTGGCTGCGCCAGCGCCTGGAGTGGCTGACCGGCCGGATCACCGCGCTGGCCACCGAACGCGTCCGGCTGGAGCGCACCCCGATGGGCGAGCTGCTGCTGCTCCGCCCCGACGAGCCGGAGCGCCTGCTGGAGGACCTCGCCGAGCAGCTGCTGGCCACGGCCGCCGACCGGCAGGCCAAGCTGGCCGCGCTGCTGCCCGACAATGGCCCGAACGATCCGTCCCGACCCCAGGAGACCCCCCAGATGTTCGCTCAGCTGCCCACCACCGACGCCGCCTCGGTGCCCGCCGACGCCGTGCTCCTCGACGTCCGCGAGCAGGACGAGTGGGACGCCGGCCACGTGGACGGTGCGCTGCACATCCCGATCGGCCAGGTGGTCGCCCGCCTCGACGAGCTGCCCGACGGCCGGCTGTACGTGCTGTGCCGGGTCGGCGGCCGGTCCGCGCAGGTGGTGCAGTACCTGGTCGCGGGCGGCCGGGACGCGGTGAACGTGGACGGCGGCATGTTCGCCTGGGAGGCCGCCGGCCGTCCGATGGTGAGCAGCGGCGGCCAGGACCCCTTCGTCCTGTAACAGCGGCCCCTCCCGCCTCTGTTCGAACGCGTGCGCGGTGCGGCAGGATGGCCGCCGTGCGCGTCTGGTCGAAGCCCGCCCGGGCGGTGCTGGCGGTCGCCGGGGCGGGGCTCGCGGCCTGCACCCTGGCGTTCCTCGCCGCGCTGTTCCTGCACGTGGCCCCGGAGAACTCGGTGTCCCGGGAGTACCGCGCGCAGCTGAACGCCGTGGTCTACCCGGAGTTCGAGCAGAACTGGCAGCTGTTCGCGCCGGACCCGCTGCAGCGCGAGGTCACCGTCTCCGCCCGGGTGCAGACCGTCGCCGACGACGGCCGGGTCACCACCCGCGACTGGCACCCGCTGAGCGCCCAGGACCTCGCGGCGGTCCGGCACGACCCGGCGCCCAGCCACCTCGACCAGAACCTGCTGCGCCGCGCCTGGGACCTCTACGCGTCCACCCACCCCGACGGCGACGGCCCGAGCCCCGCCGGCTCGCGCGGCCGGATCGCCGAGCAGTACCTGAAGCGGATCGCCCTGCAGCGGATCGGCCGGGCCGGCGAACGGGTGCTGCAGGTGCAGTTGCGGGTCGACACCGCGACCCTCGCCCCGCCCGCCTGGAGCCAGGAGCAGGTCGACACCTCCGTGCACTCCCGCGAGCTGCCCTGGTGGCCGGTGCAGGACGAGGACTGGCGGGGCCTCGAGTGATACCTGGCGGCGCCGTCCGGGCCGCGCTGCCGCGCCTGCTGACCACCCTCGCCCCGTACCAGGCCGCGGCCGTGCGGATCGGTACGGCCGGCACCTGGGGCGCCTTCCTGCTGCGCGAGTGGCCGAACCGGCGGCTGCTGTACGGGGACCGCTCGCCCTGGTCGGCCGAGCTGAACGACCGGCTGCTCGCCGACACCCACGCCTTCACCGTGCTGTCCTGGAGCGGCGGCCGCTGGTGGTTCGAGGCGGTGTACCTGCTGGCGCTGGCCTCGGCGGCGGCCCTCGCGCTCGGCTGGCGCACCCGGGTCAGCGCGGCCGCGTTCGCGCTGACCGTGCTGTCGCTGCAGAACCGCAACGTGCTGGTCGGCGACGGCGGCGACAACCTGGTCCACCTGATGGCGATCTACCTGGTGTTCACCCGCTGCGGCACGGTCTGGTCGCTGGACGCCCGCCGCCGCGCCCGCCGCCCGGCCCCGACCGGGCGGCCTGGAGCGAACCCCGGGCGCTGGCCGACGCGCTGGCCGCGATGCTGCACAACTGCGCGATGCTGGTGATCGCCGCCCAGGTGGTGCTGGTGTACGCCGCGGCCGGCTGGTACAAGGTGCAGGGCTCGCGCTGGCAGGACGGCACCGCCGTCCACTACCCGCTGCACCTGGGCTGGTTCACGCCCTGGCCGGGCCTGTCGGCGCTGCTCGGCGGCAGCCTGCTGGTGACCTTCCTGCTCACCTACGGCACGGTGATCGCCCAGGTCGGCTTCCCGTTCGCGCTGCTGAACCGGCGGCTGAAGAACGTGCTGCTGGTGCTGATGGGCGCCGAGCACCTGGCGATCGCGGTGCTGCTCGGGCTGCCGTTCTTCTCGCTGGCGATGCTCTCGGCCGACGCGGTGTTCTGGCCCACCGGGGCACTGGTGGCGGTGCAGCGCGCGTTGACGGGCCGGCGGCGGAAAAGTCGATAAGCTCCCGACATGTCCTGGTTTGCGGCCCTGCGCGACACCGCGAAGACCGGGCTGACCGTGGACTTCTCGCTCACCAACCCGCGCCGCTCGCTGCGCGCCGCCGTCGCCGCCGCCCTGGTGATCTTCCCGACCATGGCGATCTACGGCCCCGCGCACGCCGCGTCCGCCGCGATGGGCGCGTTCATCGCCGGCGTCGCCACCTTCCAGCGCTCGTTCCGGCCGCGCGCCTCGCTGGCTCTGGTGGCGGGTGCCGGACTGGGCGCGTCGACCTTCCTCGGCTACGTCGCCGTCGGCATCCCCGGGGCGTTCCCGGTGCTGCTCGCGCTCTGGGCGTTCGGGGCGGGCATGGCCTGGGCGGTCAGCCCGACCGCCGGCGTGGTCGCCGCCAACACGCTGGCCGTGATGATGGTGGTGGTGCAGCTGCCGGTCTCGGTGTCCGCCGCGCTCGGCCACGCCCTGCTCTGCTCGGTCGGCGGCGGCGTGCAGGCGCTGGTGGTCACCCTGTGGCCGATCGACAGCTGGCGGGCGCAGCGCGACGCGCTCGCCGACATCTACGCCGGACTCGGCGACTACGCCCGCAACCTGCGCCAGGACCCGGTCGCGCACGTCGACCCGGAGCCGTTCATCGTCGCCCGGCAGGCCGCCCGGCTGACCGCCCGGCAGGCCCGCCGCCGCCCGCCCGAACTGCGCGGCCTGCGCACCATCGCCGAACAGGTCCGCCCCGCGCTGGCCGCGCTCGCCGACCCGCGGGTCGGCGCCGCCGCGGAGGGCCCCGAACGGGACCGGGCCCGCGAGGTGCTGGCTGCCGCCGCCGACGTACTGGACGCGCTGGCCCGGGCGATCCGCACCGGCGAGGCGGTCCGGCTGCCGATGGACACCCCCGGCTTGGCCCTGGCCCGCCCCGGCACCGGCGAGGACCTGCTGCGCGGCGGCGCCCGCCGCTCCGCCCGCCGACTGTCCGGCCTGCTCGGCCGGGCCGCCGACCGGCTCGACCGGCAGGACCGCGGCACCGTCCCGGCCCGGACCGGCACCGGCCTGCACCGCCCCCCGCTGGTCAAGGTGGTGCCCGGCGCGCTCGCCACCATCGGCCGGCAGCTGCACCAGCACTCGGCGATCTTCCACCACGCGGTGCGGATGTCCGCCGTGGTCACCTCCGCCTACCTGGCGGCCCGCCTGCTGGGCATCGAGCACGGCTACTGGGCGCCGATGGCCTCCGCCATGGTGATGCGCCCCGACTTCGCGCAGACCTTCAGCCGCGGCGTCGCCCGGATCGCCGGCACCGCCGTCGGCGTGCTGGTGTCCACCGCCATCGTGCAGGTGTTCAACCCCGACGACTGGGTGCTGGCCGCGCTCGCCGTGGTCTCGATGGGCCTCTCGTACATGATGCTCAGCACCGGGTACGCGCTGCTGACCGCCGCGATCTCCTCCTACGTGGTGTTCCTGCTCGGCCTGCAGCCGGGCGAGCCGGTGCAGCTGGCCGTCGACCGGGTCGCCATGACGCTGCTCGGCGGCGCGGTCGCGCTCGGCGCGTACGCGCTGTTCCCGACCTGGCAGACCGCCCGGCTGCCGGAGCGGCTCGCCGAGTGGCTGGCCGCCGCCGGGCGGTACGCGGCGGCCGTGTTCACCGCGTACGGCGAGCCGGCCGGCGGGCGCGCCGAGGAGAACGTGCGGGCCGCGCTGCTGGACGTCCGGGAGACCCGCAGCGAGATGCTCGCCGCGCTGGACCGGGCCGAGGTGGAGCCGGTGCGGCACTTCGCCAAGGTGCCGGAACTGAGCCGCAAGCAGTTCGACCGGGCCCGCTCCGCGGTCGGCATGCTGGACCGCTCCACCGTCCTGCTGGAGGCCCACCTGCCCGGCGAGGACTCCCTGCTGCTGCCCGGCGCCGCCGCGTTCGGCGAGGAGCTCCGGGACGCCACCGCGATCGCCGCCGCCGCGATCCTGCTCGGCCAGGACGTCGACTTCACCATGCTGCGCGACGCCCACCGCACCTGGGACTACCTGCTGGCCGCGCTCCCCCGCGACGACCGGATCGACGTCACCCGGGCCGGCGCCCGACTCGTCATGCAGGCGCTCACCGAGCTGGAGAAGGCCGTCCGGACGCGCCCGCAGACCGCACGCGAGGAGCCCGTACCCTCGAGTGCGTGAGCGACACCTCGGTACCCCAGCTGGGCGAGCAGTACGACGACGGGCACCTCGCCGACGACCGCGAGATCGGCGTCGGCCCGCACCCCGAACCGTGGCCCGACGACCCCCGGCTCGACCCCGGACTGCTCGCTGCCGGCGACCGGCGCAACGTCACCGACCAGTACCGCTACTGGCGGCACGAGGCGATCGTCGCCGACCTGGACACCCGGCGGCACGGCTTCCACGTCGCCGTCGAGAACTGGCA
This sequence comes from Kitasatospora cheerisanensis KCTC 2395, assembly GCF_000696185.1. Lineage (GTDB taxonomy): Bacteria > Actinomycetota > Actinomycetes > Streptomycetales > Streptomycetaceae > Kitasatospora > Kitasatospora cheerisanensis. The sequence continues at coordinate 4,145,618 of NZ_KK853997.1, forward strand.
GCACGACTTCAACATCGGCTCCGTGGTGCGCACCGCCAACGCCTTCCTCGCCGGTGAGGTGCACATCGTCGGCCGGCGCCGCTGGAACCGGCGCGGCGCCATGGTCACCGACCGCTACCAGCACGTCCGCCACCACGACTCGGTGGCCTCGCTCGCCGCGTACGCCGCCGAACGCGGCCTGCCGATCATCGGCATCGACAACCTGCCGGGCGCCGTGCCGCTGGAGACCTACCCGCTGCCCGAACGCTGCGTGCTGCTGTTCGGCCAGGAGGGTCCCGGGCTGACCGAGGAGGCCTGGAAGCACTCGACGGCGGTCTGCTCCATCGCCCAGTTCGGCTCCACCCGCTCCATCAACGCCGGGGCGGCCGCCGCGATCGCCATGCACGCATGGGTGCGGGAGCACGCCGCGATCGACGCGCTCCCGCAGGACTGACCACCGGTCAGGAGAAGAGCAGCCTCCAGGTGTGCGGCCCCGGGTAGCCGTCCGCCTCGGAGCCCGACCAGCCCTGGGCGCGCTGGAACGCCTCCACGTTGCGGCGGTCCGCCTCGCCCCAGTCCGCGCTCGGGCCCTCCTGGTAGAAGCTGCCGAAGCCCTTCTGCACCAGCTGCCGGCCCAACTGCGTCACGTAGTCGTTCACCTTCCCGGGCCCGAACTTGTCCGCGCCCGGGAACGGCGGAGCGGACTGCGGGGGCGGCGGCGGAGGGGACGGGACGCCCGCCGCCGGCGGGATGTCCTTCCCCTTGTGGTGCACCAGGAAGTCCCAGGTGTCCTTGCCCGGGTAGCCGTCCGCCTCCGCGCCCCGCCAGCCCTGCGCCAACTGGAACGCCTCGGTGGCCTTCCGGTCCGCCTCGCCCCAGTCCGGGCTCGGCCCCTCCCGGTAGAACCGGCCGCCGCCCCGCTCCACCAGCAGCTTCCCCAGCCGGGTCACGTAGTCGTTCACCTTCCCCGGCCCGAACCGATCCGCCCCCGGGAACGCGTCCCCGTCCGGCGCGGGCATCGGCTGGCTCAACCCCTTGTACCGGTACGGCACGTACTTGCCCGAGTTGCTCCAGTACGCGTACGGGGTGCTGCGCTCGGTCGTGCCCGGACGGGTCTGCTCCAGCGCCGTGTACTTGGTGTGCGCCGCGTCCACCCAGCCGCCGAACAGCACCGTGTGCGAGCCGCCCTGCGGGTCCTTCGCGTTGTTGTAGATCAGCGCGTCGCCCGGCTGGAGATCGTCCTTCGAGATCCGGTCGGCGAAGTCCGGCAGCGTCCAGGTGGTCTGACTGCTGCCCAGACCCCACGCCATCGACACGAACCCCGAACAGTCCTGGCGGTAACCGTCCGACCAGTACTTCGTCATGCTGTACGGCACCTTCTGGTCCACCCAGCCCTGCGCCCGCCGCAGGATCTCCGCCCGCGAGGTGGCCGCCTGCGGCGCCAGCGAACGGCGGGCCTCCACCGGCTCGCCGAACAGGCCCGCGACCTCGCCCTGCGGCGAATCCGCCGCCAGCGGGCTGCTGTCGGTCCGCGGCGCGGCGGAGGCTATCGACGCCACCCCGCCACCGCCCAGCACACTCCCGACGGCGGCGAGCAGCACCGCCGCCCGCCGCGCACCACGGGCCTGCGCGGAGGCGCCATGACCCGACCGGACCGCCAGATGCCGCGCCCGGCGGCGCGCACTGCACCCGCCGCAGACACAGGCCTCGTCCGGCTCGACCTCGCTGAACTCCATCAGCACGGGAGGGACCGCCTTTCCTCGTTGAGTGGACTCACCTTCCACGGAGGTAACAGCACGGACCACCTGATGGGCGGCCGGACGGGGCAATCGGGTGAACGACGCGCGGGCGGAAAGAGAGTGACGGAGGGTCGGCTGCGCCGGGCCGGGGGCGAGGGGGTAAGGGCGCGGAGGTGGCAGCACGGGCCACCTGGCGGGCGGCCGGGCACTGGTCGACCGGGTGAACGACGCGCGGGCGGAGAGGGAGTGACGGAGGGTCGGCTGCGCCGGGCCGGGGGCGTGGGGGATGGGGGCGCGGAGGTGGCAGCACGGGCCACCTGGCGGGTGGGCGGGCGCTGGTCGACCGGGTGAACAGCGGGCTTCCGCGCCGGGGTTGACGGGCAGTCGGCTGCGCCGGGTGGGTCGGGAGGGGAGGGCAGGACGGGCGGGGGTCGTCGCCGTGGGGGCTCGGCGGCGTTGCCGAGGGAGTGGGTGGGGCACTGGCCGTGGACGTGGGGTGGGTCGGGGTGGTGCCCGGGGTGGGCACGGCCGGGGACGGGGGTGGGTCGAAGGCGGCGCCGGGGGTGAGGGGGTGTCAGGGAGGGTTATTCCCACTGCCAGCGGATGCCCACCTGGCCGGGTTGTTGGTCGGCGGTGAGGACGTGGGCGCTGGCGGAGGCGCCGATCCAGAGGGGTTCGCGGTGGCGGTCGGTCTCGGCGCCGGGGGTGCGGTCGAAGCGTTCGCACTGGACGGGGACGGCGGCGGGGTCGAAGTGGACCTGCAGGACGTATTCCCGCACGGGGCCGGCGAAGAACCGTCCGTAGTCGGTGGTGGGGCCGGAGTCGGGGATCTGCACCTCGTACTCGAGGACGGTGGAGTCGCCGAGGGCGAGCGGCCGGTCGAGGAGGAGCTCGGCGACCAGCAGGCCGATGTGCGGGCGGCGGCGGACCCGGCCGAGGCGGGCGTGCCGGACGTTGGTGATCTCGGGGCAGACGTCGCTGCTCTCGTCGGCCTTGTGGACCACGACGTGGCGGGTGACGCCGTCGACGGTGGCGCGGACCACCTGACGCATCCGCAGCAGGTGGCCGCGGCGAGAGGCGTCGACGTAGTAGGCGTCGTGGATGGACTGCCGTTCGAGCTGGCCGGCGGGCGGGGCGTCGAGCTCGGCGAAGACCTCGCCGAGCTCGGTCTGGCCGGGCCAGACCTGTTCGACCCGCAGGCCGTCGGGGGCCGGGCCCTGGGCGACCCAGCGGCCGCGCGGGCGGGGCGGGCCGAGCAGCGAGGTGAGGGCGGCGTGGCGCAGCCCGAGGAGCTCTTCGAGCAGGTGGACGGCGCGCAGCGAGGTGGCCCGTTCGGGCTGGCTGCGGCCGCGGCGCCAGTAACTGAGCGTGGTGACGCTGACCCTGACGCCCTGTTTGGCGAGCGCGGCGCGGATCCGGTCGAGGCTGAGCCCGCTGTGCTCGATGGCGGCGTTCAGGACCTCGGCGAAGCCGGCCTGCGCGGTGACGGCCGCGACGGGGGCGACCGCGGCGGCGGGCGCGACGGCCGGGACGGCGGCGGCCTGCGCGGGGCGGCGGCCGGGACGGCGGAGCCGCGAACGGCCGGGGGCCCCGCCGGTGCGGCCGGTCCGGCCGGTGGCCGGTCGCCGCCGTGCTCGCGCTGCCCGACCAGACGGAGCCGGCCGGCAGGCTGTGGTTGCTGTGAGCCCATGCGACACCTTCCCCACCCGGCGGATTCGGTGGGTTCGCCCCGGCTCCGCGGTGCGTCGGAGGTGCGCCGCCGAGTGTGTGGGAACCCTATGCAGGGTTGAGAGGCTACGTCATCAATCAGGACATATGACAGTGGTCACGACAAGTATTTCGCAGGCGGACCGAACAGGAAACACTCCTGACACACAGGTGCCGGGAGAGCCCGTGAAAGGCCCTCCCGGCACCCCTGCTGAGCTGCGGTCAGGAGACGTTGAGCGCGGTGTCGTCGATCACGAAGCTGGTCTGCAGCGAGGAGTCCTCGACGCCGGTGAACTTCACGGTGACGGTCTGTCCGGCGTAGGCGGACAGGTCGACGGTCTTCTGGACGTACCCGGTGCTCTTGTCGAGGTTGGAGTACGTCGCCACCGAGGTGCCGTTGACCGAGAGGGTCAGCTTGTCGTACGCGGTGGTGCCGGTCTCGGCGGTGTCGACGTGCAGCCAGAAGCTGAAGCTCGCCTTGCAGCCGGCCGGGACGGCCACCGACTGGGAGACGGTGTCGGTGTGGGCGGAGCCGTAGCCGTCCAGCCAGGCCTTCCAGGAACCGCTGTGGGCGGCCTCGGAGGTGGAGTTGTCGACCACGCCGGTGGAGGTGGTCCACGGGGCGGCGGTGCCGGTCTCGAAGCCGGGGTTGCCGAGCAGCTGGGCGGCGGTGCAGCCGCCGGTGGGCGGCGGGGTGGTGCCGCCGGTGCCGAGCAGGGCGTTGGTGAGGCCGTCCGCGATCGGGGTGCCCCAGCCGGTGACCTGGTCGTAGCCGGTCTTGGTGCCGAAGTCCTGGTTCGAGCCGCTGGTCACGTCGTGGAAGGACGTGCCGTAGGAGCTGCTGTTGGCGACCGCGTACAGCTTCGGGTTGGCCTCGCCCAGGTTGGGCTTGGAGGCGGCCTTGGCCTTCTGGTTGTACAGCGCGGCGTAGCCGGACCACAGCGGGGCGGCCGCGGAGGTGCCGCCGTAGACCTGCCAGCCGGCGCTGCTGGTGCCCTGGGTGTAGATCGCGAAGCCGGAGTTCGGGTCGGCGTTGGAGGCGATGTCGGGCACGGTGCGCATGGTGCCGGTGACGTTGGTGCCGGTCTGCCAGGTCGGCTTGGCGAACTGGGTGGAGACGCCGCCGCCGGCGGTGCTCCAGGCGCTCTCCGAGCTGTACGTGGTGCCGGACACCTTGAGGTTGGTGCCGCCGACGCCGGTGTTGTACGGGCTGGAGGCGGGGAAGTCCACGGCCTTCACGGTGGAGCCCGAGGTGGAGCGGGTGCAGTCCCGGGAGCCGTCGTCGCCGGACGCCGAGAAGATCGAGATGCCCTGGGCGGCGGCCTGCTTGAAGGAGTTGTTCACCGCGGTCATCGAGGAGGCGGTGGTGTCCGGCTCGCAGGAGCCCCAGGAGATGGAGATGACCGAGACCCGGTTGTCCGAGACGATCTTGGCGGCCATGTCGATCTCGCCCTGGTCGCTGTTGGGCGCCTCGTAGACCAGCTGGGTGGCCTTGGGGGCGACGCCGCGCACGATCTCCGAGTCCAGCTCGACCTCGCCCTGGCCGTCGCCGGGCTTCGAGTCGTAGTTGGCGCCGTCCACCGACACGGTGGAGACCGCCGGACCGGACAGGCCGAACTGGCTGTCGTAGGTGGTCAGGTTGGTCGACTTGTAGCCGTCGAACTCCCAGAGGGCGACGGTGGAGCCGGTGCCGTCCGCGCCCAGCTGGTTGAGGCGGTAGGCGCCGTCGTAGGTGGACGGGCCGAAGCCGCTCGGGGTGGCGTGCGGGGTGGCCGCGCCGGGCTTGGCGATCCGGGTGGTGCGCACGGTGTGGTCGTTGAGGCCGCTGACGCCCTCGACCACGCCGGCCAGCGAGGCCGGCACCGAGGCGGCGGCGTCGTTGGCGAAGAAGGTCCGGTTGCCCTGCTGCGGGTCGCTGTACGTCGACTCGTGGGTGCCGAACGCGGCGGCGACCGCGGAGGCGGAGCCGGTGGCGTTCACCACCTGGCGGTTCTCGCTCACCGAGGCGACCTTCAGGCCCTGCGCGGTCAGGAATGCGCGGACCTGGTCCACGTCGGCCTGGGTCGGGCCGAAACGCTCGTTGAACTGTGCCGGAGTCAGGTAGTGCCCGAATTCCGTGGCGCCGGGAGTGGAGACCGCGGAAAGGAAGCGGTCCAGCTCGGCGGTGTTGCGCAGTTTCAGGCTGACCGCGACGGATATCTGCCGGTCGGCCGGCACGTCTCCCTGCTTGTGGGAGCGCGCCACCGCCGGAGTGACGGTCTGCGGCAGCGCCACCCGGGCGCTGGCGTTCGGGGTCGGCGCCGCCTGGGCGGTGCCGACGCCCAACGAGACGGCGGTGAGGGGAAGGACAGCCAGGGCTGCGGCAAGGGCGAGCGAGCGGGGTCGCACGGGCTCCTCCGGAAATCTGGGGGCGTTCCGGTTTTCGAAAACGCTCGCCAGAAATCTTTCAGAGCGGGCCCGCGAATTGGCCCATGCCCAAGCAATTGCTTACTAAAAAACAGTCAACTGTGGAACCGGCGGCATTTCAGTGAATGAACTGAATTGCCACCGGTGAATTCAGTGAATATCAGGGCCGGCCCAGCCACTGGCTGAGCGCCGCCCGCAGCTCGCCCCTGGTCGGGTCGGCGCAGGCCCAGGCCGCGTAGCCGTCGGGACGGACCAGCAGCACGGTGTCCCGCAGCTTCCCGTGCGGGTCGGCGGGGGCGGCGGTGACCACCCGCTCCGACCAGGAGTCCGCCACCGAGAGCTCGTCGTTGCTGATCAGCACGGCCTTCCCGGCGCGCAGCGCCTCGTGCAGCCGGGACGGGCCGCCGGGCACGTCCACCGCCAGGCGCAGGTCCGGGACGCGGCGGCCGGCCAGCGGGTGGGCGCCCTTCTCGGCGGGGTAGCCGAAGCCGATGCCGGAGATCTGCTTGGCGCCCAGCTCGGCCAGCGGGCCGAGGTGGCCGGCGGCGGCGCCGATCGCCGAGCGCAGCGCCCGGGTGGAGGCGTGCCGGCCGAGGGCGAGCCGGACCAGGGCGCCGGAGCTGCGCAGCACCGCCCGGCCGACCGGGTGCCGCTCGGTCTGGTAGGTGTCCAGCAGGGCGTCGGGGCCCCAGCCGCGGACGGCGGCGACCAGCTTCCAGCTCAGGTTGGCGGCGTCCTGGAGGCCGGTGTTCATGCCCTGGCCGCCGGCCGGGGAGTGGCAGTGCGCGGCGTCTCCGGCCAGGAACACCCGGCCGGAGCGGTAGCTGGTGGCCTGGCGTTCGTCGCTGTGGAAGCGGGAGGTCCAGCGGGCCTCGGTGAGGCGGAGGTCACGGCCCATCACCTCGCGCACCAGGTCGGCGAGTTCGGACAGCACCACCGGGTCGGAGTCGGGGACCTGGCGGTCGCGGTCCCAGCCGATCACCCGGTGCCAGCCGTCGCCGTACGAGGCGAGGAAGGCGAAGCCGCGTTCGCCGGCGCCGGCGGTCAGCGGCTGGTCGGGCTGCTGCTCCAGGCGGACGTCGGCGAGCATCACCGAGCGCACCACGGACTCGCCGGGGAACGGGATGCCGAGCAGGTCGCGCACGGCCGAGTGGACGCCGTCCGCGCCGACCGCGTAGCGGGCCCGCAGCCGCTGCTCGCCGTCGGCGGTGCGGACGGTCAGGGTGACGCCCTCGGCGTCCTGCCGGAGGCCGGTCAGTTCGGCGCCGCGGCGCAGGTCCGCGCCCGCCTTGACGGCGCGGTCGCGCAGCACCCGCTCGGTGTTCGACTGCGGGGTGACCAGGACGAAGGGGAAGCGGGTGGGCAGGGCGGCGAGGTCGATCCGGAGCCGGCCGAAGGCCTGCAGGGAGGGCATGGTGCGGCCGGTGGCGATCAGTTCGTCGGCGAGGCCGCGGGCGTCCAGGAGTTCCAGGGTGCGGGCGTGCACGGCGAACGCCCTGGTCAGGTTGGACTCCTCGGCGCGCCTGTCGACCACGGTGACCCGCAGTCCGGCCGCGGCCAGGTCGCCGGCCAGCAGCAGGCCGGTCGGGCCGGCTCCGACCACCAGTACGTCGGCGGTGAACTCGGTCTCGGACATGCCGTCATCTCCCGTCGTCATCCCTCGTCGGCCGGTGGTCAACGGACCGGAGTCCCACGGCTTTCGGGTTCTCAGCGCGCTCTCAGACTGCCATCATCGCGGCCCCATCCGAGGCTGTGAACCTCCTTTCCATGACTCAGCCAGCGATGCGTCGGACCCTGCGTCCCGTTCCGGCGGCCGACGGCCGGTCCCCGGCCGGGGACGTGGTCCGGACGCGGCTCGTGGAGATCGTCGTCCCGGTGTACAACGAGCAGCACTCGCTGGAGCGCTGCGTCGAGGAGCTGCACGCCTACCTGTCGGAGACCTTCCCCTACGACTACCTGATCACGGTGGCCGACAACGCCTCGGTGGACGGCACCTGGGAGGTCGCCGCCGGCCTCGCCGAGCGGATCCCGCAGGTCCGGGCGGTGCACCTGGACCTGAAGGGGCGCGGCCGGGCGCTGCGGCAGGTGTGGGGGGAGAGCGAGGCGGACGTGGTGGCGTACATGGACGTCGACCTGTCCACCGGCCTGGAGGCGTTCCTGCCGCTGGTCGCGCCGCTGCTGTCCGGGCACAGCGACCTGGCGATCGGCAGCCGGCTGCACCGGGGTTCGGCGGTGGTGCGCGGCCCCAAGCGGGAGTTCATCTCGCGCACCTACAACTTCCTGCTGCGGGCCACCATGGCCGCGAAGTTCTCGGACGCCCAGTGCGGGTTCAAGGCGGGCCGCACCGAGGTGGTCAAGCGGCTGCTGGACCGGGTGGAGGACAACGCCTGGTTCTTCGACACCGAACTGCTGCTGCTCGCCGAGGCGTCCGGGCTGCGGATCCACGAGGTGCCGGTGGACTGGGTGGACGACCCGGACAGCCGGGTGGACATCGTCCGCACCGCGCTGGACGACCTGAAGGGCATGCTGCGGGTGGCCCGGCGCACTCTGGCCGGCAAGGGCGCGGTGGAGCTGCCGAGCCGGGTCCGGCAGGCCCGGGTGCCGGTCGGGTTGGGCTGGCAGGCCGTCAGCTTCGCGGTGATCGGGGTGCTGTGCACCGTCGCCTACATGCTGCTGTTCCTGGCGCTGCGTCAACTGGTGCCCGCGCTGGCCGCCAACGCGCTGGCGCTCGGCGTGACCGCCGTGTTCAACACCGCCGCGAACCGGCGCTTCACCTTCGGGATAACGGGCCGGCGGGACGCCCTCAAGCACCAGCTGGAGGGCGGCCTGGCGTTCCTGGTGGGGCTGGCGCTGACCAGCGGTGCGGTGGCGGTGCTGCACGCGGCCTCCCCGCACGCCGGGCACGGCGTGGAGCTGGCCGTGCTGGTGGCGGCGAACGCCGCGGCCACCCTGGTGCGGTTCGTGCTGCTGCGGGCGTGGGTGTTCAACCCGCGCCGCGGCAGGACTCCCTGACCCCCTGTCCTCTCCCCCCCCGGGACAGGGAAAGCGGGCCCGGACACGCGTCCGGGCCCGCTGTGCCGCCCGACGGGCTACTTGCGGATCTCGACGGTGCGGAACCGGTTGGCGACGAACGCGGCGTCGCAGTACGCCGAGTTGGCGGCCGGGTTGGCGCCGGTGCCGTGCAGGTCGGAGAAGGCCGCGGTCTGGTTGACGTACACGCCGCCGGTGAGGTTCAGCGACAGCGAGACGCCGGCGTCCAGGCAGGCCTCGATCAGGGCCGACTCGACCTCGGCGTCGGTGGTGTAGGCGCCGGCCGTCATCGCGCCGTGGTCGATCGTGGTGCGGCGCAGCAGTTCGACGGCGGCGGCGGTGGACTCCACCGCGACGGCGAACGCGACCGGGCCGAAGCACTCGGTCAGGAAGCGCGAGCGGTCGTCGGGCTTGTCGGCGTCGGCCTTCACCAGGGCGGGCGTGCGGATGGTCGCGCCGGGGAACTCCGGCGAGGCCACCACCCGCGGGGCGAGGGCGAGTTCGCCGAACTCCCCGCCGGCCGCGGCGGCGCTGCGCTGCAGCACCCCGGGGTTGACCACGGCGCCGAGGATCGCGGCGGCCCGGGCGTCGTCGCCGAGCAGGCCCTCGACGGCGGCGGCCAGGTCGGCCACCACCTGCTCGTAGGAGCGCTCGCCGTCCTCGGTGCGGATGCCGGTGCGCGGGATCAGCAGGTTCTGCGGGGTGGTGCACATCTGGCCGCTGTACAGGCTGAGCGAGAACGCCAGGTTGTCCAGCATGCCGCGGTAGTTGTCGGTCGAGTCCAGCACGACCGTGTTGACGCCGGCCTTCTCGGTGTACACCTGCGCCTGGCGGGCGTTGTCCTCCAGCCAGTCGCCGAAGCCGGTGGAGCCGGTGTAGTCGATCAGCTTGACCTCGGGGCGCACCGCCAGCACCTGGGCGATCGAGGAGCCCTCGCGCTCGGCGGCCAGGCAGATCAGGTTCGGGTCGAAGCCGGCCTCGGCGAGCACCTCGCGGGCGATCCGCACGGTCAGCGCCAGCGGCAGCACGGCCCGCGGGTGCGGCTTGACCAGCACGCCGTTGCCGGTGGCCAGCGAGGCGAACAGGCCCGGGAAGCCGTTCCAGGTGGGGAAGGTGTTGCAGCCGATCAGCAGCGCGGTGCCGCGCGGCACGGCGGTGAACTCCTTGGTGAGCACCAGCGGGTCGCGCTTGCCCTGCGGCTTGGTCCACTGCGCGGAGCGCGGCAGCCGGGTCTGCTCGGCGTACGCGTACGCCACCGCCTCGACGCCGCGGTCCTGGGCGTGCGGGCCGCCGGCCTGGAAGGCCATGCCGTACGCCTGGCCGGTGGTGTGCATCACCGCCTGCGCGAACTCGTGCGAGCGGGCGTTGATCCGGGCCAGGATCTCCAGGCAGACCGCGGCGCGGGCGGCCGGGCCGGCCTTCGCCCACGCGGGGCGGGCCGCCTCCAGCGCGGCCAGCAGCGCGTCCGGCTCGGCGTGCGGGTAGCCGATGCCCAGCTCGATGCCGTACGGCGAGGCTTCGCCGGTCACCGGCTCGCCGCCGTCGGGGTGGCCCGGCAGCTCGAACACCTGGCCCAGCAGGGCGTCGAAGGCGGCCTTGCCGTCGGCGGCGGCGTTCTCGCCGTACGCCTTCGGGAACTCCGGGTACGGCGACCAGTAGTCGCGGGACTCGGCCGCGGCCACGGCGCGGTCGAGGGTGTCCTGGTGGCGGGCGATCAGTTCGGCGACCGGCAGGGGGGTCGCAGCGGCCATGGTGCGCTCCTCACGGGGGCAGGCGGGACACGGCTCAGCGTAACCGAACGATCGGTCGGTGCAAGGGTTACCCGGAAGCCGGTCGTCGCAGCGCTGTGGGAGCATCCTCGCCGCTGCGCTCCGGCGGCGGAAGCAGGCCTGCCCGGGAACGGCCCCGGGAGGGCGTTCCCGGGCAGGCCGGACGAGCGCGAACGGGCGCTCCTGCCCGCGGTCCTGTCGGGCGCGGGAGCGCACCCATCGGGTCGGAGCAGGAGCGGCGCCGGTTACGGGATGCCGAGCTGGAAGATGACGTAGCCGGCGTACCAGCCGGAGGACAGCGCGGCCACGCCGAGCACGGTGGCCAGGTTCCGCAGCCGGACCCGGGCCAGCGCCACCGCGAGCGGGATCAGCAGCGGGAAGATCGGCAGCACGAAGCGGGACAGTGTGCCGAACATCTGCTGGCTGCCGAGCACCATCACCAGCGTCCCCACCGTGTACACCGTCAGCACCAGCGGCGGGCGCTTGGACAGCAGCGCCACCAGCAGGATCGGCAGGGCGAGCAGCACCAGGACCGCGATCAGGTCCTCGGTCGGGTACGTGAACAGGTAGTTGGTCTCGCCGCGCAGCACGTTGGTGGCCGCCCGCAGGGTGTAGCGGCCCCAGTCGAAGAAGTGCAGCCAGCCGCCGCGCTGCAGGGTGATGTAGCCGTCCAGGTGCCCCATCCGGTAGCCGACCCAGGCCAGGTAGCCCAGGCAGCCGACCGGCGGCAGCAGGATCGCGGTGAGCGGCCCCGCCACGCCGTCCGAGCGCTTCCACAGCGCGATCGCGGCGGCCAGCGCCACACCCGCGATCAGCGGCACCGAGCTCGGCCGGGCCAGGCCCGCCATGAAGGTCACCACGGCGGCGCTCAGCCAGTTGCGGTCGACGACGAAGTAGCAGGCCCAGGCGGCCAGCGCGACGAACACCGACTCCGAGTAGACCGCCCACTCCACGCCCGAGCCCGGGAACGCCGCCCACAGGCCGGCCGCGATCACGCCGGCCCGGCGGCCGTAGAGCTTGGACACCACGGCGAAGATGCCGGCCGCGGCGAGGAACGAGGCGAGGATCGACACCAGCATGCCGGAGCCGTACAGGCCGAGGCCCAGGTTCGACACCAGGCGGATCAGCCCCGGATACAGCGGGAAGAACGCCGCGGAATTCTGCTTGATGCTGAAGAATCCCTGCTCCGGAATCAGCTGGGGGTCGTAACCCTCGTGCGCGACCCGCTGGTACCAGAGGCCGTCCCAACTTCCCAGCACGTCCCACGGGTGCGCGCCGCCGCCGAAACGCGGGTCGTTCGTCAGATAGTGCCCGTTGGTTTCCAGCAGCCACATGAATGCGGCGAATCCGGCGAGTTTCACCGCGCCGTACAGGGCGAGCGCCGGTCCGAACCGCTCCGCGAGCCGGCGGATTCCGACGGCCACCGAGGAGCCGGGTTCCGGCCCGGCCGCCTCCTCCGGCTCCGGAAGGTCGGCCTCGACGGGGACCTCGTCCTCGGTCGCGGTCGCGCTCGCGGCGGTGGTCGGTGGACGACCCGCCATCCCTTGCCGGACGACACCCACGGGCCGCCTCCATCCTGTGCCATTTCGGGCCGCCGGGCGCGGCGGTGCCGACAGTGTAAGGCCGCTCCAGGCCTGATCACAGGGGGCACGAGGGCGGTGCGTCGGGCCGGTCGCGACGGGAGCGCCGCCGGGCCGGAACCACTCCTGGTCTCGGTCGTACCAGAGCGGATCGGCGCCGCCGCGGCGGTCCCGCGGGATCGCGTTCGCGCCCCCGGAGGCGCCCGGCCGCCGCCGCCGGGGCGGGCGCCGGTGCCGCGGCCGGCCGCTCCGCTCCGCGGGCGGCCGCCGCAGCTGCCGCTCGGCGCTGCCGGCGCCGGTCCGCCGCACGGCGTCCGGCCGTCGGCGGCGCCCGCACCGGGAGGCCCGGGCACGGCCCGTTCCCGGCGGGCGCGTTCGGCGTGGCGCCCGGCCGGCGGCGGCCGCGGCGAAACGGACGGGCGTTTGCCCCGGGGGAATTCCCCGCACGGGCCGGGCGGAAAAAGGCGTGCGCGCTTTGCCGAATTCGCGGGATCCGGCCGGGCATTCCCGATCTTTTGCGCCGATGTCGGGCAATCGGAACGCCCGGGCCGGGCGTTTCGCCGGGCGGCCGGGAACGGCACCCCGGCTGACGGGACGGATGCGGCGGGGAGATACTCGTTGCCATGGCCGAAAACCTCACGCGCGCCTCCTACACGGTCGAGTCGCTGCTCGCCGTCACGGTGCGGGTCTTCAACGAGCGCGGATACGACGGCACCTCGATGGAGGACCTGTCCCGGGCCGCCGGGATCTCCAAGTCCTCGATCTACCACCACGTGCGCGGCAAGGAGGAACTGCTGCGGCTGGCCGTCGGGCGGGCGCTGGACGCGCTGTTCGCGACGCTGGAGGAGCCGAAGGCGGTCGAGGGCCGGCCGGTGGACCGGCTGGAGCACGTGGTGCGCCGCACCGCCGAGGTGCTGCTGGCCGAACTGCCGTACGTGACGCTGCTGCTGAGGGTCCGCGGGAACACCGCGACCGAGCAGTGGGCGCTGGAGCGGCGGCGCGACTTCGACCACCGGGTCGCCGAACTCCTCCAGGAGGCCGTCACCGCGGGCGAGCTGCGGGCCGACGTGGAGCCCCGGCTGGCCACCCGGCTGCTGTTCGGCATGATCAACTCGGTGGTGGAGTGGTACCGCCCCGGCCAGGGCGGCACCGAGGGCCTGCCGGAGGCCGTCGTCCAGCTGGCGTTCGACGGCCTGCGGGCGCGCTAGCCGCGGATCACGGGGCGTCCGACGGAATGTGGTCGGTCTCCTCGAACACCAGCATGGTGCGGGTGCCGAGCACCTGGGGGATGGACTGGATGCTGCCCAGGACGAGTTCGCGCAGCTCCCGGTTGTCGGCGGTGTGCACCAGCATCAGCACGTCGTAGTCGCCGCCGACCAGCGCGATGTGCGCGACCCCGGGCAGCTGCAGCAGCTGCTCGCGGACGGTGCGCCAGGAGTTCTGGACGATCCGCAGCGTGACGTACGCGGACGCGGCCTGCCCGGCCCGCTCGTGGTCGATGCGGGCCGTGAAGCCGCGGATCACCCCGTCCTCGACCATCCTGGATATCCGGGCGTAGGCGTTCGCCCGGGACACGTGCACCCGCTCGGCGACCGAGCGGATCGAGGCGCGACCGTCCTGCCGCAGCAGCCGCAGGATCGACCGGTCGACACGGTCGAGTCTGGACACCTGTTCAGCCGACATGGCCCCCCATCCCTCGCAATTGGACGTGCTGCCCCCAGCAGACCGCCCTTTCGGCCGACTGTCCACCGTCTTGACGGGGATATGGTCAAGATGAACAGACGACCGAACAATCGGTAGGGAGCCCCCATCACCCCGGAGGTGCCCCGACATGACCGTCATGGACCACAGGGACCAGTCCGACCCGGCCGTCGTGCCCGGCTGGCTGCCCGGCGCCACCGCGCCCCGCACCGACCCCGCCCCGCTGCTGCCGGACGCCGAACCGTTCCGCGTCCTGGGCACCCCCGCCGCGGACAAGGCCGACCCCGGCCTGCTGCGGGAGCTGTACCGCCGGCTGGTCGCCGGCCGCCGCTACAACCAGCAGGCCACCACCCTCACCAAGCAGGGCCGACTCGCCGTCTACCCGGCGTCCACCGGCCAGGAGGCCTGCCAGGTCGCAGCGGCACTCGCGCTGCGCGCCGACGACTGGATGTTCCCCTCCTACCGCGACACCCTCGCCGTGGTCGCCCGCGGCGTCGACCCGCTGCAGGCGCTGACCCTGCTGCGCGGCAGCGCCCACACCGGCTACGACCCGCGCGCCACCCGCACCGCCCCGCTGTGCACCCCGCTGGCCACCCAGGTCCCGCACGCGGTCGGCCTCGCCCACGCCGCCCGGCTGGCCGGGGACGACACCGTCGCCCTGGCGCTGCTCGGCGACGGCGGCACCAGCGAGGGCGACTTCCACGAGGGCCTGAACTTCGCGGCCGTGCTGCACGCCCCCGTGGTGTTCCTGGTGCAGAACAACGGCTACGCGATCTCCGTCCCGCTGACCCGGCAGTCCGCCGCGCCGACCCTCGCCCACAAGGCGGTCGGCTACGGCATCCCCGGCCGGCTGGTCGACGGCAACGACGCCGCGGCCGTGCACCAGGTGCTCACCGAGGCCGTCGAGCGGGCCCGCACCGGCGGCGGCCCGACCCTGGTGGAGGCCCTCACCTACCGGGTCGAGGCGCACACCAACGCCGACGACGCCACCCGCTACCGGCACGCCGAGGAGGTCACCGCCTGGCAGGCGCACGACCCGATCCGGCTGCTGGAGGACGCCCTGCGCGAGCGCGGCCTGCTCGACGAGCAGCTGGTCGCCGAGGCCGCCGACGAGGCCGAGGCGATGGCCGCCCGGATGCGCGCCGAGTTCCACGCCGACCCCGACCTCGACCCGATGTCGCTGTTCGCGCACGTCTACGCCGAACCCACCCAGCAGCTGCGCGAACAGGCCGCGCAGCTGGCCGCCGAGCTGGCCGCGGAGGCCGAGGTGCACGCCCGATGACCACCGCCACCCGTGAACAGTCCGGCCTGCGCACCGGCACCATGGCGCAGGCCCTGAACGCCGCGCTGCGCGACGCGATGCGCGCCGACAAGTCCGTGCACGTGCTCGGCGAGGACGTCGGCGCCCTCGGCGGCGTCTTCCGGATCACCGACGGCCTGACCGCCGAGTTCGGCGCCGACCGCTGCCTCGACACCCCGCTCGCCGAGGCCGGCATCCTCGGCACCGCCGTCGGCATGGCCATGTACGGGCTGCGCCCCGTGGTGGAGATGCAGTTCGACGCCTTCGCCTACCCGGCGATGGAGCAACTCGTCTCGCACGTCGCCAAGATGCGCAACCGCACCGCCGGGAAGCTCCCGCTGCCGATCACCGTCCGCGTCCCGTACGGCGGCGGCATCGGCGGCGTCGAGCACCACAGCGACGCCTCCGAGGCGTACTACGCGCACACCCCCGGCCTGCACGTGGTCACCCCCGCCACTGTCGCCGACGCGTACGGGCTGCTGCGGGAGGCGATCGCCTCCGACGACCCCGTGGTGTTCCTGGAGCCCAAGCGCCTGTACTGGGGCAAGGCCGAGTGGGATCCGGCGGCCGGCGTCGAACCGATCGGGAAGGCGGTGCTGCGCCGGCCCGGGACCTCGGCGGTGCTGGTCACCTACGGCCCGTCGCTGCCGGTCTGCCTGGAGGCCGCCGAGGCCGCGAAGGCCGAGGGCTGGGACCTGGCCGTGCTGGACCTGCGCTCGCTGGTGCCGTTCGACGAGGCCACCGCCTGCGAGGTGGTCCGCTCGCTGGGCCGCGCCGTGGTGGTGCACGAGGCGAGCGGCTTCGGCGGGGCCGGGGCGGAGATCGCCGCCCGGCTGACCGAGAAGTGCTTCCACCACCTGGCCGCGCCGGTGCTGCGGGTCACCGGGTTCGACATCCCGTACCCGCCGCCGATGCTGGAGCACCACCACCTGCCCGGGGTGGACCGGATCCTGGACGCCGTCGCCCGGCTCCAATGGGAGGAGTGATGGCGATGCCGGTGGTCCGCGAGTTCACGCTGCCCGACCTCGGTGAGGGACTCACCGGGGCCGAGGTGGTGCGCTGGATGGTCGAGGTCGGCGAGGTGATCGCCGTCGACCAGCCGGTGGTGGAGGTGGAGACCGCCAAGGCGGTGGTCGAGGTGCCCTGCCCGTACGGCGGGGTGGTCACCGCCCGGTTCGGCGAGGTCGGGCAGGAGGTGCCGGTCGGCGCGCCGCTGGTCACCGTGGCCGTCGCGCCCGGGCCGGTGCCCGAGGACGTCGAGCCCGCCGCCCCCGAGGCGGAACGGCCGCTGGTCGGGTTCGGCGTCGCCGAGACCCGCCGGGCCGGCCGCCGCCGGGTCGCGCCGGGCGGTGCCGCGCCCGCCGCCGCGCCCGCGCTGCCGGTCGCCCCGGTGGTGGTGGCGCCGCCCGCCGCGGTGCGCGCCCCGGCCGTGCTCGCAGTGATCTCGCCGCTGGTGCGCCGGATCGCCCGCGAGCACGGGATCGACCTGGCGCAGGTGGCCGGCAGCGGCCCGGAGGGGCTGATCACCCGCCGGGACGTGGAACGGGCGATCCAGCAGGCGCAGACCGCCCCCGTCGAGGTTCCACGTGGAACGGACGAGGAACTGGTGCCGCTGCGCGGGCTGCGCCGCACCGTGGCCGAGAAGCTGACCCGCAGCCACCGGGAGATCCCGGCGGCGACCTGCTGGGTGGACGCCGACGCCACCGAACTGATGGCGCTGCGTGCCCAGTTGAACCAGGTGCCGGGCCCGAAGGTGAGCGTGCTGGCGCTGCTGGCGCGGATCTGCCTGGCCGGACTGGAGCGCTTCCCCAAGCTCAACTCCAGCGTGGAGGGCGACGCCGTCCGCCGGCACCGCGCCGTCCACCTGGGCTTCGCGGCGCAGGGGCAGCGCGGGCTGCTGGTGCCGGTGGTGCGGGACGCACAACTGCTGGGCACCGAACGGCTGTCGGTGGAGCTGGCCCGGCTGACCGAGGCGGCCCGGGCCGGGTCGCTCGGCCCGGCGGAGCTGACCGGTGGGACGTTCACGCTGAACAACTACGGGGTGTTCGGGGTGGACGGCTCCACGCCGATCCTCAACCACCCGGAGGCGGCGATGCTCGGGGTGGGCCGGATCACCCCGAAGCCGTGGGTGCACGAGGGCGAGCTGGCGGTCCGTCAGGTCACCCAGCTGTCCTTCACCTTCGACCACCGGGTCTGCGACGGGGGCACCGCGGGCGGCTTCCTGCGGTTCGTCGCGGACTGCGTCGAGCGCCCGGGGATGCTGCTGCGCGGACTCTGAGCCGGGCCCGCCCCGGCCCGGTGCGCGAGGACGCGCCCGGGCCGGGGGTGGGGAGGGTAGCGGGTCGACCGGCCGGATGTCCGGGATTCGCCGGATTCGTCGGAACGGACGGGCTGCCGGTGCCACTGTGCTGGGGCGTCAGCAGCTCGGTCGACCGGAAGCGGAACGATTCCCTTGACTACTCGTCAGCTCGCACTCGTACCGGTCCTCCCGGCGAAGCCCACCCGGCCGCCGACCGTGCCCGCCGGGCTGTACCCGCCGACGCTCAACCGGGTCGGCCCGGACGACCGGTGGGCGCTGGCCTGGGGCGTGCACGGCGCCGGGGCGCAGCCGGTCGCGGTGGAGCGGGCGGCCGGCCGGGGCAGCCGCCGGACGCGGCGGACCTGGCGCTGGCCGGAGCCGTGCTGGCGGCGCTGCGGCCGGTCGCGGACCGGGCGATGGCGCACTTCTTCGCGCTGATGTTCCTGCGCCACCCGGAGCTGCGGGCGGTGTTCCCCGCCGCCATGGACGGGCCGCGCGAGCAGCTGCTCCGGGTGCTGCGGGAGTGCGTGCGGCACGGCGACGACCCGGCGGCGCTGCGCGACCGGCTGGGCCCGCTGGCCCGCCGCTGCCGCAAGTACGGGGTGCTGAGCGGGCACTACGCCTCCGCCGCGGACTGCCTGGTGGAGGCGCTGGCCCGGTACGGCAGCGGGTGGGACGAGCGGGCCGAGGCGGCCTGGCGGCGGCTGCTGGCGCCGGTGGCGCGGCTGCTGGTCGAGGCCGCGGAGGAGGACGCGCGCGCCACCCCGCCGTGGTGGCAGGCCGAGGTGGTGGCGCACCGGCAGGCGGCCGAGGGCGTCGCGGTGCTGACGCTCCGTCCGGACCAGCCGTACCCGTTCCGGGCCGGGCAGTACGCGGAGGTGGAGACGCCCTGGTGGCCGCGGGTGTGGCGGCCCTACTCGTTCGGGTCGGCGCCGCGGGCGGACGGGCTGCTGACGCTGCACGTGAAGGCGGTGCCGGCGGGCTGGGTGAGCAACGCGCTGGTGCACCGGGCGCGGGCCGGCGACGTGCTGCGGCTGGGCGCGGCGGAGGGCGGCATGACGGTGGACCACGCGTCGGGGCAGGACCTGCTGTGCCTGGGCGGCGGCACCGGGATCGGGCCGATCGGCGCGCTGGTCGAGGAGGTCGCCGAGCACGGCGCGGCGGGCCGCCGGGTGGAGGTGTTCTACGGGGCGCGCCGGGAGGCGGGCCTGTACCGGCTGGCCGAGCTGCGCGAACTCGCCGCGCGGCACCGCTGGCTGACGGTGCGTCCGGTGCTGTCCGAGCAGGGCCCGGCCGGCTGCCCGCCGGCCGGGGAGCTGCCGGAGGCGGTGGCCCGGCAGGCGCCGTGGCACGGCTTCGCGGCGTACCTGAGCGGCCCGGCTCCGATGGTGCGGGCCGGGGCGGCGGTGCTGCGCCGGTGTGGGCTGCCGCCCGGGGCGATCCGGCACGACCTGGCGGAGCAGCAGGTCTGACGGCCGCTCAGCCCAGGTCGTCCGCGAGCAGGGCGCGGACGCCCTCGATGTTGGCGGCGAGGTAGGCGCGGAGGCTGGGAGGGACGACGTTGACCGAGGTGACGCCCTCGCGGGTGAACGGCACCCGGACGATCGCGTACTCGCCGTTGGGCTGCTCCACCTCGGGGCCGTGCCGGCGGGCCGGGTCGAGGCCGGTGAGCCGGCAGACGAAGAAGTGCTGCACCTTGACGCCGTGCGGGTGGGCGGGGGTGCCGTCGTCGTGGTGGGAGTGCGCGACGGTGTCCACGAAGGCGGGCACCACGTCGGTGATCTTCCCGCCGAGCTCCTCGTCGATCTCGCGGTGCAGCGCGGCGACCACGCTCGGGTCGGAGGACTCGACGCCGCCGCCGGGGGTGATCCAGTACGGGTGCGGGGAGCCGGGGCGGACCCGGCGGATCAGCACCAGGGAGGCGGGGGCGTGCGGGTCGGCCGGATCGAACTCCAGCAGGATCGCGCGGGCGGTGCGCTTGACGACAGGACGGACCGGGCCCGGCATGACTGTCACCTCCGTGGCACGAGGGTTGTGCGGGAGTCTCCCGCGCGCCGGTGGCCGCGAAACTCGTACACGGGAGCGAATCGGAGGGATCTGTTCCGCCGTTCGGGTGGAACGGCATGCCCGGGTGCGTCGCGGGGTGGCGATGGGTGCACCGGCTGTGGATCTTCGATTCACCCGTTCGGGCTGGTCGGGGCCTTGCGAGGAGGTGATCGCGACAGAGGGCGACCTTGGAATCGAAGGCGAATCGCCCGGTGCGTTCTCCATAATGATTGCGGGGATGCCCGCCCTGTGCTGCAATGTCCGACTGCCGGGCGGATTCGGAGCGGACGTCTCCGAATGCCCCTCAGCGCCCGGGGGATGGGGATGACCATGCACCGGACCGGGGAACCCACCGCGCCGCCCACCAAAGGCATACGCGCGCCCACACTGATCGGCTCCGTGCAGCGCGCCCTGCGACTGCTCGAAGCGGTCGGCACCCACACGCAGGGCGCCACCGCCAAACAGCTGGCCCGCTCCGCCGGCCTCCCGCTCGGCACCACCTACCACCTGCTGCGCACCCTCACCCACGAGGGCTACCTGCGGCGCGACGACGGCCGGTTCTACTTCGGCGCCTCGGTGGACGGCATCCGCCGCGCCGACACCCGGCAGTCCGAGCACGCCGACCTGCGCGGCCGGATGGAACGGCTGCGCGACGAACTCGGCGCCGCCGTCTACCACGCGGTCTACCAGGACGGCGAGGTGCGGATGATGGACGTCGTCTCCGGCCCCGGCCAGCCGCCGGTCGAGGAGTGGGCGGACTTCCGCAGCACCGCGCACGCGCACGCCGTCGGACTCTGCCTGCTCTCCCAACTCGGCGCGGAGGAACGGCTCGACCACCTCTCCCGGCACCGGCCGAGCGCCATCACCCCGTCCACCTCCGGAGACCTGCGGGCGGTGCTGCGCCGGCTCGACGCCGTCCGGCCCACCATGCCGGTGCTGGAGCGGCAGGAGTACGCGCTCGGCACGGTCTGCGCGGCGGTGCCGATCACCGTCGGCTCGGTGGTCGCCACGGTGGCGATATCCCTGCCCGTCGAGCAGGGCGACCGACTCGGCCCGGCCGCGGCCCGGCTGCGCTCCCTGGTGGGGGCGATGTTCCCGGCCTTCGTGCGCTGACCCGCCCGGTGTGCTTCGTTCACCATTTGAAAAAGCACACCTTGTCCACATCGCCGCCAAACCTGGACGATGAGGACCGAACGGGGAATCAGGGGACAAAGAACCGACAGCTAACCGATAGATGCCCGACCCCACCGCTCGACCCTCGGCGCAACGGGCGGGCAGAACGAGAGGTACTGGCGCATGCACAGCACGGTCCAAGCCCAGATGGCGATGCACCTCGTGGTGTCGAGCGAGCTCTCCTTCCGCATCGTGGTCGACCTGGACTACGACGGCGACGACCCGTTCGCCGTGCGGTTCACGTTCCACCTGCCCGGCGACCAGCCCGTCACCTGGGTCTTCGCGCGCGAACTGCTGGTCGACGGCCTCAGCCGCGCCAGCGGCGAGGGCGACGTGCACATCCACCCCGTCGGCGAGGAGCTGTCCGAGGTCGACCTGGTGCTGCGCTCCCCCGAGGGCGACGCGCGGATGCGCGCCGCCGCCACACCGCTGCTCGCCTTCCTCGCCCGCACCGACCGGGTGGTGCCGATGGGCCAGGAGACAGCCGGCGGCGAACTCGACCAGGAACTGGCCAGCATCCTGTCCACCACCGGGCACGAGAGCGCGGGCTGACCGGCACCGCGACCGGAACGAGGCGACCGGCCGTCGGACAGCCTCGGGGCGCTGTCCGGTGGCCGGTCGACCGTGGCCCGGGACCGGCCGGCTCAGTCGTCGCCGATGGCCAGGTGCAGGCCCCAGGACACCACGCTGATGATCAGCGAGCCGAGCAGCGCCGACCAGAAGCCCTCGACGTGGAAGTCCAGGCTGAGCTTGTCCGACGCCCAGGACGTCAGCCAGAGCATCAGGGCGTTGATCACGAAGGTGATCAGGCCCAGCGTCAGGATGAACAGCGGCAGCGAGAACAGCTTCACCAGCGGCTTGATGGCGAAGTTGACCACACCGAAGACGAGCGCCACCGCCAGCACGGTGATCGTCTTGTGCTGCCAGTCGTCCCCCGACAGCGTGATCCCATTGACGATCCAGGCGGCGATCCAGATCGCCACCGCGTTGATGAGCGTTTTGATCACGAAATTCTTCATGCTGCGGATGGTGACAGGCCCGCCCCGGTGCGGGGAAGCTCCCCGGAACCCTCGTGTTGTGCCGTGCTGTTGAATGGGCCGGGACCGGGAGAGGAGCCGTGCCCAGATGAAGCTGTTCCGGCTGGACGAACTGGACGCCGAACGCGCCGCCGGCGACGGCGCGTACCTGCGCTTCCTGAAGCAGCCGACGATGTCCGCCGGGCTGTACGCGCTCTCCCCCGGCGACACCGACCCGCAGACCCCGCACGACCAGGACGAGATCTACCTGGTGGTCAGCGGCCGGGCCGAACTGACCGTCGGCCGGGAGACCGCGACCGTCGCCCGCGGCAGCGTGGTGTTCGTCCCCGCCGGGACGGAGCACCGCTTCCACCACATCACCGAGGAACTGCGGGTGCTGGTCGTGTTCTCCCCACCGGAGGACTGACCGCGCCGCATCGAACTCGCAAGCAGGAGAGCAGAGCCAGTGAAACTCACCGACGAACTCTGGGCCGCCATCGAGCCCGTCCACGCCCGGATACTCGACCACCCGTTCCTGGCCGGCCTCACCGACGGCACCCTGCCACGCGCCGCGTTCCGGCACTTCGTCGTCCAGGACTCGCACTACCTGCGGGACTACGCCCGGGCCCTCGCGGTCTGCGCCGCCAAGGCCCCCGGCGAGGACGAGGTGCTGGCCTTCGCCAACGACGCGGTCGGCGCGATCGCCGCCGAGCAGGAGATGCACGCCGACTTCCTGCACGCCTTCGGCGAGGACGCCGCCGCGGCCGCCGCCGAACCCGTCCTCCCCACCACCCGCGCCTACACCAGCTACCTGCTGGCCACCGCGTACGGCGGCTCCTTCGCGGAGGCGCTCGGCGCGGTCCTGCCCTGCTACTGGATCTACGCCCGGGTCGGCGAGGAACTGCTGCGCCGCTCCTCCCCCGACCCGCTGTACGCGAAGTGGATCGCCGCCTACGGCGGGGACGAGTTCCAGGCCGTGGTGCGCCGCGTCCTCGACCTCACCGACCGGATCGGCGAGGAGCTCTCGGCGGCCGAACGGCGGCGGGTGGTCGAGCACTTCACCACCACCTCGCGCTACGAGTGGATGTTCTGGGACGCCGCCTGGCAGGGCGAGACCTGGCCGGTGTGAGCCGGCCCTGAGGGTTCTCCCGGCCCCGGCTCAGGGGCGGATCTCCGGGTTCTCTCCGGGCCGGGAGCCCTCGATTCGGCCTTCCGGCCCGCCTACGATCGAAGTGTCGAGATCGAGGGAGCGGGAACGCAGCCGGAACCACCGGCACCGACCCCGAGGGGAGAAGGTACGGACATGGCCGAGCTCTGGAAGTCGCTGCCCTCGTGGGTGCGCAACATCGTCGTCCCGATCGTCCTGCTGGTGATCGCGTGGAAGGTCTTCTGGGCCGTCGTCGGCGCGGTGTTCAGCCTGGTCGGCTTCGCGATCAACATCCTGGTGCTGGTCGGCATCGCCGCCGCCGTGGTGATCCTGATCAAGAAGGCCGCCAAGAGCTAGGCCCCGCCGGGCAGTTGCCCGGCCAGGTGGGCGAGGTGCTGACCGAGGTCCCGGTCCGGGGTGAACCCCTGGAGCCGGGACTTCGTGGTGTCCAGTACCACCGGCCGGGCCAGCTGGTCCAGCGCGTACCGGGTCACGCCCTCGCGCCGCCCCACCGCCAACCCGGCCAGCCGGTACGGCACATGGAGCAGCCGGGCGCGGACGCCGTGCGCCGCCAGCACCGCGCGCAGCGCCGCGTCCCGCCGGTACGGGGCCCGGTCGGCGAGGTTGTACGCGCCCGGCTCCCAGTCGAGCGCCGCCAGGCAGGCCGCGGCCAGGTTCTCCACCGCCGTCAGGCTCAGCGGCACGTCGCCGCCCGGCAGGGCGAGCACCCCGCGGCGGACCGACGCCAGCAGGCGGGGCACCAGGTGCGGATCGCCCGGACCGTAGACCGCGCGCGGGCGCAGCACGACGGCGCCGGCGGCCACGGCGAGCCGGTCCGCCTCCGCCTTCGTCCGCCCGTACGCGTTCAGGTGGCCGCCGGCCGTCGGGTGCTGCTCGGTCACCGACGAGCGGTCGGGGCGCGGGTCGTAGACGCTGGCGCTGCTCACGAAGACGAACGGGCGGTCGCCGGCCGCGGCCAGCAGGTGCCGGGTCGCCTCGACGTTGACGGCGCGTTGGATCCGCTCCTGCGGGGAGCCCGGCGGGTGGTCGCCGACGGCCGCCGCGCAGTGGATCACCGCGTCGGCCCCGGACAGGTCGGGGACGTCCGGGGCGGTGGCGTCCCAGGGCAGGTGGGTGCCGTGCCGGGACGGGCGGCGGCCGAGGGCGAGCACGCGATGGCCGCGGGCGGTGGCGAGGGCGGCCAGGTGGCTGCCGCAGAAGCCGGTGGCACCGGTCAGGGCGAGAGTCGGCAGGGGCACGGGGCGGCTCCGATGGTGCGGGGTCAGGGCGTGAGGAGGCAGTGGCGGTAGGAGGGGAGGGCGCTGCGGGGGTCGGGCACGGTGCGCAGGACGCGGGGGCGGAGCGGGGCCAAGGCCCGCAGCAGCTCGGCGAGTTGGGCGCGGGCGAGGGAGGCGCCCGGGCAGGCGTGCCGGCCCAGGCCGAAGGGCGCCTGGGTGGCGAGGCCCGGGTCGCCGGACGGGGTGTCGCGGTGGGCCTCGGCTGCGTGCCGGGCCACCAGCAGCAGGCGGTCGCCGCGGCGGATCCGGTGGCCGAGGACGGTGGCGTCGGCGGCGGCCACGCGGGGCAGCACCGGGGAGGCGGCCGTCAGCCGGAGCAGCTCGGCGGCCAGCGCCTCGGGGTCCGTGCGGGCCTGCTCCCACCGCCCGGCGCGGGCGCACCAGGCGACGGCGCGGGGCAGCGCGGCCAGCGTGGTGTTGACGGCGGCGACCGCGAGCATCGCGTCCCGGGGGTCGGGCAGCAGCGCCGTCAGGCGGTCGGCGGCCCGGCGGGCCGGCGGTCGGCGCCCGGGCGGGGCAGCAGGGACGGCAGGTGGGTGCGGGCGGTGGTGGCGGCGGCGTGTTCGGCGGCACGGGCGAGAGCGACCGGGTCGGCGGTGCTGGCGGTGAGGGCGGCGGCGGTGGCGCCGGCCAGCCGGCGGACCACGGGGACCAGGTCGACGGGGCCGGAGCCGAGCGGGACGGAGAGGCCGTCAGAGAGGATCCGGTGCCAGTGCGGGCGCAGCTCGGCGATTCCTGCGGAGCCCAGGAGGGACGTCAACTCGCGGCGCGCACCCCGGTGTTCGGGGCCGGACTGGTCGAAGAGCAGGCCGCCGCCGGTGAGCCGGGCGGCGGTGCCGCCGGTGGTGTGCTCGGCGGTCCGGTCGAGGGGGAGGCGGGTGAGGATCTCGCGGTACGCGTCGGGGTGGTGGACGAGGACGGTCCGGCCGAGACGGAGGAGCGGGCGGTGGCGGGTGGCCGCGAGCAGGGCGAACAGCACGGGGTGGCTGCGGAGGTAGACCGTGCGGTCGGCGGTGCGGGCGGTCACTTCGGGCTCCGGGGGTGGGGGACGGGATCGGAGTGGTGGGGGCGGGGTCAGGGCGGGGACCGGAAACGTCGTGGCCGCATCGCGCCCCGCTGGTCGCCAGCGGCCCGGCGCCGCCGTTCCCCGGGCCCTGGGGGCTTCGCCTCCGCCGGGGCCGGGGGCGTCAGCGGGACTTGGCGAGTTGTCGGGCGCAGTAGTGGGCGGCGGCCGGGCGGTCGGGTTTGTGGGAACGGCCGGTGAGGGGACGGGGCCGAGGAGGAGCGCGTCGGGGCGGGCGGAGCCCATCCGGGCGAGGGGGGTGCGGAGGGCAGCGCGGAGGCGGTGGGGGTCGGCGCCGGGGCGGGGCTGGACGAGGGCGACGAGCTGTTCGTCGCCGTCGGGGGCGGGGACGCCGACCAGGACGGCGAGTTCGACGTCCGGCAGGTGCAGGGAGGGCTCGTACAGGCCGGGGTAGATGTTCTCGGCGCGGCGCAGCACCATGTCCTTGAGGCGGCCGGCCAGCACGATCCGGCCGTCGGGGTCGAGGCGGGCGCGGTCGCCGGTGCGGACCCACGGGTCGGGGGATTCGCCGAGGTAGCGGTCGCGGGCGGCGGGTGCGGCGAGCAGGAGTTCGCCGTCGGCGGTGAGCCGGGTGCGCACGCCCGGCAGGGGGTGGCCGAGGAGGTCGCCGGGGCCCTGGTGGGCGCTCTTGTCGGCCTCTTCGACGGCGGCGGCGGGAAAGAGCTCGGTGAGCGCGTACACGCCCCAGGCCTCCGTCGCGCCGGCGGCCTTCGCCCGGCGGAGCAGGGTGGCGTCTGCGGGGGCGGAGCCGGTCCAGACCCGGCCGGTCAGGCGGGTCAGGGGGCGGAGTTGAGGGGGCGTCAGGTAGGTCTCGTCCGGGGTGAGGCGGTCGATCTGGCGTTGCAGGGTGCGGCTGCGGCGGGCCGGCAGGGCGACGGTGGCGCCGGCGGCGAGGGCCGGGACGAGGACGAAGGTGGTGCCGCCGAGCACGGTGCGGCCGGGGCGGGGCCGGACCAGGGCGTCCACGGCGCGCATGCCGGCGGCGAGCGAGGCCCGGGTGTGGACGACGGCGCGCGGGGCGGAGGTGGTGCCGGAGGTGAAGACGATCACCGCGTCGCCGTCGCCGTCGTACGGGGCGGGCGGCGCGGCCGGGTGGTCGCCGAGGGCGCGGGCGCAGCCGGGGTGGCGCGGGCCGACGGTGGCGACGGGGCGAGGGTGTGCAGCGGCGGCAGTTCGAGGTGGGCGCGGCGGGTCAGTGGGCGGGCCCAGCCGGCGACGGCCTGGGCGGCGGCGTCGGCGAGGATCAGGGCGGGCGGGGCGAGGGCGAGCCGGGCGCGCAGCACGTCCGGTCCGGCGGCCGGGTCGAGGACGGCGGTGCGCAGTCCGAGGCGGTGCGCGGCGAGCAGGACGGCGAGTGCCCGGGGGCCGGGCCGGACGGCGATGCCGAGGGTGTCGCCCGGTCGCAGGCCGTGCCGGTGGTGCAGGGCGGCGGCGAACCGGTCGGCCCGGTCGGTGAGTTCGGCGCAGCGGGCGAGGACGCGCGGGGTGCCGGAGCGGGTGCTGCCGAGCAGGGCCGGGCGCGAGCCGCCTTCGCGCAGGGTGCGGTCGAGCTGGTCGAGCACGGTCGGGACTCCTTGGGAGGGGGCGGGTTCAGCGGACGTCGACGGAGCGGTGGCCGGCGCCGCGTTCCAGGTACCAGCGGGCGGTGCCGCGCAGGCCGTAGGCGCGGATGCGGCGGGTGGAGTTCTGGACCACCATGTCGCGGCGGTGCACGATCGCGGTGCTGATCAGGCGGATCTGGTTGATGAAGGCGCGGTCGGTGGGGGAGGGCCGGCGCGGCATGCCGCCGGAGTCGAGGTACAGGTCGGCGGTGATGGCCATGTTGTTGCCGGCGTGCATCCGGTAGGGCGTCAGGTAGCCGTGCCGGCGGCGGTGCGCGGGGCGGATCCGGCCGAAGAACGCGCCGAGGGCGACCAAGACGCGGAACACGGTGCGTCCGATCGGGCCGTGCTCGTCGCGCCGGGCGGTGACCCGGCCGCAGACCAGCCCGCCGCAGGCGAGCATCCCGGCCCGGGCGGCGGCGGTCCAGCCGGGTTCGGGCAGGCAGTCGGCGTCGGTGCGGGCCAGCAGGGTGGCGCCGTGGTCGATGGCGTGCCGGAAGCCGGTGTCGACGGCGCAGCCGACGCCCTTCTGCGGTTCGACCAGCAGCTCCACCGGGAACGGGGCCCGGTCGGCGAAGGCGAGGACCTGCTCGCGGGTGGTGTCGGTGGAGCCGTTGTCGATCACCAGCAGGGTGAAGTCGCGGTCGTGCTGCCCGGCCAGGGCACGCAGCGTGGCACCGATCCGGGCCTCCTCCTGGTAGGCGGGGACGATCACCCACAGCGCGGTCACGACTTCTCCCAGACCATCGTCATCAGGCTCACCCCGCCGCCGAGGCCGACCATCAGCACCCGCTCGCCCGGCTCCAAGTCGCCGCATATTCGGTCGAGTTGGATGCCGATGGTGGCGGAGGCCAGGTTGCCGAGCTCGGGCACGGTGACCACCAGCTTGTCGTCGGGCACCCCGGTCAGCTCCACGAACCGCTCCAGGTACGGCAGCGTGACCTGGTGCACCAGCACCCGGGCGTAGGCGTCCCAGCCGAGGCCGGTGCGGCGGGCGACCCGGGTCAGGATGTCCGCGCCGATCTGTTCGAACACCCCGCGCAACTCCTTGCCGCCGCCGCGGAAGTAGCTCCACTCGTCGCCGCGCGGATGCCGGGAACCGCCGCCCGGGATGCCGCCGACCTCCCAGTGCTCGGACGCCGTCTCGGTCTCGACGTCGAGGATGCCGCCGCGCTCCACCCGCTCCACGACCACCGCCGCGCCGCCGTCGCCGAAGGTGTAGCCGGCGAAGCCGTCGCGGAACTCGGCGAGCCCGGACGGGTCGCGGCGCATCGCCCGGCTCGGCGTCTCGCCCGTCACCACCAGCGCCCGGCGGGCCCGCCCGGCCAGGATCATCGCGCGGGCGGTGTCGATGCCGTTCAGGAAGCTGTTGCAGGCGTTGGACAGGTCGAACGCGTGGGCGCGCGACCCGAGTTCGGCCTGCACCAGGTGCGCGGTGGCGGGCTCGCAGACGTCCCGCGAGGCGGACGCGAACAGCAGCAGGTCGATCTCGTCCGGCCCGATCCCGCGCGCCGCGAGCGCCCGGCGGGCCGCGCCCAGGCCGAGCGTGGAGGCGTACTCGTCGGGCCGGGCGAAGCGCCGGGTGCGGATGCCGGTCGCCTTCTCGAACATGCCGTCGGGCAGCGGCAACCGGGCGCCGGCCGCCACCTCGTCCTGCAACTGGCGGGAGGTGACGGTCTGTTCGGGCAGGTGCGAGCCGGTCGCGGTGATCCCGACGCGAGGCAGGAGGTCCATGGCTCGATGCTGGCGCGGGCCCGCCGCGGGGGCGTGAGTACGGGTACTCACGCCGGGCCGGGGAGTACGGAGGCCGGACCTGGGTCCGCCCGGGGAGGGAAGCCCCTCGCCCGGGCGGACACTGACAGGACGTGCCGGAGCCGTACCGGAGTTACTCGGCGTCGGCCTGGATCGGGATGACCTGCGCCGGGGCGGCGGCGGCCTTGCCGGCCGCGGCGTTCTCGGCGTCCCCGGCGACCGGGGACATCGCGGTCAGCAGCTGCCGGGCCAGCCCGAGGCCGGTGCCGCCCATGGTGAGCGCCTTGGCGAACATCTCGGACATGCCCTCGGCGCCGTTCAGCAGCACCATGTGCTCGACGTTGCCGAACGCGTCCGCGCCGGCCCGGACGATCGCCGGCCAGTTCTCGGCCAACTGCTGGGCGACGACCGCCTCCTGGTTCTCGGCCAGCGCCGCGGCGCGGGCCTTGATGCCCTCGGCCTCGGCCAGGCCCTGCGCCCGGGTGGCCTCCGCCTCGGCGAGACCCTTCGCCCGGGCCGCCTCCGCCTCGGCCAGGCCCTTGGCGGCCTCGGCGGCGGCCTGCGCCTCACCGGTGGCCCGGGTGGCCTCGGCCGCGGCCAGACCGCGCGCCCTGGTGGCCTCGGCCTCCGCGGCGGCGGCGACCTTGACCCGGTTCGCCTCGGCGGCGGTCTTCAGCTCGGTCTCCCGGGCGAGCGCCTCGGCGGCGGAGATCCGGGCGTCACGGTCGGCCTCGGCCTTGGTGCGGGTCTCGTACGCGCGGGCGTCGGCGGGCTTGCGGACGTCCGCCTGGAGCTGCTGCTCCTTGCGGTGCGCCTCCAGCTCGGCGACCTTGGTCTCCTGGACCACGACCTCCTGCCGGGCGGCGGCCTGCGCGAGCGGGCCGGCCTGCAGTGCGCGGGCCGCGGCGGTGTCCATCTCGGCCTGGTAACCGGCCTGCTGGATACCGGAGTTGCGGGTCGCCTCGGCCTTGCGGGCGAAGGCCTCCTGCTCGGCCTCGGTGGCCCGGCGGTCGGCCTCGGCGGCGGCGATGCGGGCGTCGCGCTGGACCGCCGCGGCGTGCGGCGCGGCCAGGTTGGTGATGTAGCCGGTCGGGTCCAGGATCTCCTGGATCTGCAGCGAGTCGATGATCAGACCGAGCTTCTCCATCTCGATGCCCGAGGCGGAGCGGGTCTCACCGGTGAGCCGCTCGCGGTCCCGGATCATGTCCTCGACGGTCAGCCCGCCGACGATGGAGCGCAGGTGGCCGGCGAACACGTTGTGCACCCGCTGGCCCATCATCTTCTGCTGGTCCAGGAAACGCCGGGCGGCGTTGGCGATCGACGCCGGGTCGTCGCCCACCTTGAAGATCACAACCCCCTTGACGTGCACGGGAATTCCCTGCGACGTCACACACTCCACGTCCAGCGCGGCCTCGTTCAGGTCCAGCGACAGCCGGCGGACCGCCTGGACACCCGGCACCACGAAGGTCCCCCGACCGGTGACCACGCGGAAGCCGAGCCCCTCACCGTGCTTGGAACCCGAGATGACCAGGGCCTCGTTCGGCTCGGCGACCCGCCACATGAGCTTGAACAGGACGATCAGAAGAACGACGCCGCCGACGGCGGCTCCAACGATGCCGATCAGCATCGGCAATCTCCCCCTTCAGGGCACACCGGCTCCGTGCTGCGCTTGGGTTGTGCAGATCTGGCGCGGAACCCGGTGGCAGCCGCATTCTCCGCCGGAACCGATCACGGGGGAAGAGCCGGGACGGTGGGAACTCTCACTGTCCCGAAACTGTTGCGACAGGTTTGCGGAGCTGCCCTGACGTGCAATCAGAAGGGCTCGACGTAGACGGTCCGCGGTGGCTGGTATTCGACCACGACCACCATGGTGCCCGGCTGCAGGGGCTCGCCCGGGGTGGCCCGGTACGCCAGGAACGCCTCGCTGCCCAGCCGTTCGGGAACGTTCACCATCACCTCGCCGACCAGCCCCGCGCCGATCCGCCCCGTCACCCGTCCCACCAGTCCGATCACCCGGACAATTCTCCCACCCCGGACGGGGCGTGAACAGCTCCGCCCCGCGCGGGAGTTGCCCGCCGGGCGCGATCCGGCCCCGGTGACGCGCCCTGGACCGGGGCCGCCCGGTGCCCTACGGTGAGGAACCGAACGCAGGCGGACGACGCCCGCGCGGAACGGGAGCTCGGAGCACCGGGCTGAGAGGGCGCTGACGGTACGCGGACCCGCGGACCACCTGCTGCGCCGACCGCAGGAACCTGACCGGGTAATGCCGGCGTAGGGAGTTGAAGGTCCGATGACCGAATTTTCTGAGCACACGTCTGCCCGCGAGTCCACCGCCGCGGCGGGCTATC
Source organism: Kitasatospora cheerisanensis KCTC 2395 (assembly GCF_000696185.1). Lineage (GTDB taxonomy): Bacteria > Actinomycetota > Actinomycetes > Streptomycetales > Streptomycetaceae > Kitasatospora > Kitasatospora cheerisanensis. The sequence continues at coordinate 4,176,593 of NZ_KK853997.1, forward strand.
CCACCCCGGCCTGGCGCAAGGCCTACCGCCAGGGCAGCCGCCCCGACCTGCGGGTCCCCTACCGCGAGGTCGAACTGACCGACGGCCGCACCGTCCCGCTGTACGACACCTCCGGCCCGTACACCGACCCGTCCCACGCCACCGACGTCCGGCGCGGACTGCCCGCGCTGCGCGACGCGTGGATCCGGCAGCGCGGCGACGTCGAGGAGTACGAGGGCCGGCAGTCCCGGCCCGAGGACGACGGCATCAAGCACACGGCCCCGCGCGGCGGCGACCTGCGCAACCTGGACGCCGTCTTCCCCGGCCGTCCGCGCCGCCCGCTGCGCGCCCGCGACGGCGTCGCCGTCACCCAACTCGCCTACGCCAAGCGCGGGTTGATCACGCCCGAGATGGAGTTCGTGGCCCTCCGGGAAGGCCTGGAGCCGGAGTTCGTGCGCGAGCAGGTGGCGCGCGGACGGGCCGTCATCCCGGTCAACGTGAACCACCCCGAGATCGAACCGGCCATCATCGGCACCGACTTCCTGGTGAAGATCAACGCCAACATCGGCAACTCGGCCGTCACCTCCTCCATCGAGGAGGAGGTGGAGAAGATGACCTGGGCCACCCGCTGGGGCGCCGACACCGTCATGGACCTCTCCACCGGTCGCAACATCCACACCACCCGCGAGTGGATCCTGCGCAACTCGCCCGTCCCGATCGGCACCGTCCCGCTCTACCAGGCGCTGGAGAAGGTCGACGGCCGGGCCGAGGAGCTCAGCTGGGAGGTGTACCGGGACACCGTCGTCGAGCAGTGCGAGCAGGGCGTCGACTACATGACCGTGCACGCCGGCGTGCTGCTGCGGTACGTCCCGCTCACCGCCCGCCGCAAGACCGGCATCGTCTCGCGCGGCGGCTCGATCATGGCCGCCTGGTGCCTGGCGCACCATCAGGAGAACTTCCTGTACACCCACTTCGAGGAGCTCTGCGACCTACTGCGCGCCTACGACGTCACCTTCTCGCTCGGCGACGGCCTGCGGCCCGGCTCCATCGCCGACGCCAACGACGAGGCGCAGTTCGCCGAGCTCACCACCCTCGGCGAGCTCGGGCGGATCGCCCGGGCCAAGGACGTCCAGGTGATGATCGAGGGCCCCGGGCACGTCCCGATGCACAAGATCCGCGAGAACATGGACCTCCAGAAGGAGATCTGCGACGAGGCCCCGTTCTACACGCTCGGCCCCCTCACCACCGACGTCGCGCCCGGCTACGACCACATCACCTCCGGCATCGGCGCCGCGATGATCGCCTGGTGGGGCACCGCGATGCTCTGCTACGTCACCCCCAAGGAACACCTGGGCCTGCCCAACCGGGACGACGTCAAGACCGGCGTCATCACCTACAAGATCGCCGCGCACGCCGCCGACCTCGCCAAGGGCCACCCCGGCGCCCAGGCCTGGGACGACGCCCTCTCCGACGCCCGGTTCGAGTTCCGCTGGGAGGACCAGTTCAACCTGGCCCTCGACCCCGAGACGGCCCGCGCCTTCCACGACGAGACCCTCCCCGCCGAACCCGCCAAGACCGCGCACTTCTGCTCCATGTGCGGCCCCAAGTTCTGCTCGATGAAGATCAGCCACCAGATCCGCGACGAACACGGCGGCGAGGCCGAGCAGGCCGTGCTGGCCGGCATGGCCGAGAAGTCCGCCGAGTTCGCGGCCCACGGCAACCGCGTCTACCTGCCGCTGGCCGACTGACGACCACCACACCGGCACCGCCGCCCCGGGAGGAAGAGGGGGCCTCCCGGAGCGGCGCCGTGGTGCCCGTGATCAAGAGGTAGCCCCTGGAGACTGCGAGGGGGAAGCCGTCAGCAAGACCTGCCGAGCCCGTGCTGCCAAGCTCACTGCGACACGGGCAAGTCGGCGAGGCGGAGTGGTCGGCGCTGGCGGGCGCCTACTCTCGCCAGGAGTCGAGTGAGACGCTCGGCCCGTTCTGGAGGTAGCTGGCAAGGGCAGTGCCAGTCGTGGAGACGAACTCCGGCGGAATGGCGTCGGTGCTCACCCATGAGACTTCCGAGTGCTTCTCGGGCTCCCCATTGCTGAGGGTGCCCGACCACTCGTGCGCGGCGAACACTACGGTCAGGAAGCCGTTGGGCGCCTCGACGCCTCGGGCGCCGTGGATGACGTGCACCAACTGCAAGTCATCGGGGGCGACTACGAGTCCGGTTTCCTCGTTGAGCTCGCGCACGGCAGTCTGGGTGATGGGCTCGCCTGGCTCGCTCTTGCCGACGGGCAGGTCCCACATGCCTCGGGCGAACTTGGCCTTGGGGCCGCGTCGCAGGAGAGCCACCCGCTGCGTCGCGCGGTCATGGACGATCACGGCGGCGACCAGCAGTGTCATCGACTCCGTGGCGGGCTTGAGCGCGGTGGACTGGTCGGCGGTTGTCTGGGCCACGTACTTCGGTCCCTTCCGGCGGTGCGGCTGTCAGGTCAGTGCCTCGCGTGCGCGGCGTTCCAGGTCAATGGCCCCTGGGACGCCGCGTCTACGGTAGATCGCCAACTGAGGGCGAATCGAACCAATCGCCTTTCTGGCGCGGTCCGAGGTCCTGCCCTCCATGAGGTCGAGAGCTTCCCCCGGTTCCGGCGTAATTGCACCTGGTCAACCGCCACTCAACGGGCCTTTTGCCTCAGGGAAGACGCCGTGTGCGCTGGTACGGAGCCTGCGCGGGAGCTACGGGGGACCAGTCCGGACGTACGGCCCTCAGCCATCGGCCTTGAACCTGCGTCACGTGTGACCGTTGCTGCCTGGTCCCGCTTCGGTGCGGGTCCTGTTCTCCCGCCTCTCGTTGTCGCGCCGCCAGCGGAGCCGAGCTGTGCGCGCGCGGACTCCGGGAGGATGCCGTCGGCTGGTCGCGGGCGGCGGGGCAGATCAGCCGGGCGCGGGACGTGTTCTACGCCTGCGCGCGACCCGACCTCGGCATCGCGGGGCCGCCACCGCCCTCGGGCCGCCGGCCTCGGACGTGGCAGCAGCCCGGACCTCGGTTGTGTCGTGCCCACCGCCGTGCTGACGGGTGGTCAGGCGGTGGAGCCGAAGATCATGTGGTGGCCGCGGGCGGTGTCCAGGTACTCGCGGACGCGGTGGATCAGGCCGTCGCGGAGGTGGAAGACCAGGCAGTAGTCGTTGGCGTAGTGCTTGCCGTCGGCGAGGGTCGCGGTCATGGTCTCCTCGACGACGACCCGGTCGCCGTCGGCGTGGAAGCCGTGGAAGGTGACGGTGACGTCGCGGACGAACAGGCGGGGGAAGTCCTCGGCGAGGAAGCGGGCGATGGCCTGCCGGCCGATCAGGTGGCTGGGGCAGTCCAGGGCGAGGGCCGTGGCGTTGCCGGGCGGGGCCAGCCACTCGGCGTCCTCGGTGAAGACGGCGGCGATCCGGTCGGCGTCGTGGCTGGCGAACTCCTTCCATGCGTGCTGGACGAGGTCGCGGCTGTGGGATGGCATGGACGCGAGGCTAGGCGGACGCGGGCTCCCGGACCGGCGGGTTTCGGACATGGTCAACCGGGTCCGGGGGTGGCCGGAATTCGTTCGCGTACGGCCGCCGGGGCGGTGCAGACTGCTCGACATGACAGAGCGTGAGGAACTGCCCGCCGAGCCGCTGGAGTGGTGCGTGGCGGCCAACGTGGCGAGCCTCACCGTCCACGGGCCGGGCGGCGAGGACGTCCGGGCCGGGCTCAAGCACTTCGCGCCGGGGGCCAGGCTCTGGGTGTTCCCGCCCCGGTACCAGGGTGACGACGAGCGGCTCCAGGTGGTCGGCGTCCACCGCGGGCGCGGGGCGCGCCACATCAACATGATCGTCTTCCGGCGGCACCTGGAGAACTTCCGGATCAAGCCGCTGTACAGCCCCGCGGTGCAGCGCGCGAAGGGCAGGAACTACTGGAGCTGGAACCGCGTGTGGTGCTGTCCCGAGGTCACCCGCCCCTGGGTCGACCGCTGGAACCTGCTCGCCCAGGGCACGCCGTCCGAGGAGTTCCCGCCCTGGCCGGTCCGCCGGACCTTCTCGCCCGCCGAGACCTGCCCGCACGGCGGTGACGGCTCCGCCTGACTGCTCCGTCTGACCGCGCGGGAGAGCCGTTCGGCGGGCCTCCCCCGCGACGGGTACGGCGCGGATACTGGAATCTCCTGACGGGGGTGGTGCGGTGATGACCGAGATCAGAATCGGCCTGGCGGTACGGGCGTTGACCGAGGCGGACCTGCCGTCCTGCGGCTGGTCCGGGGACGCCATGCACGTGCGCCAACTCGCGGCCCAGCTACGGCGGATGGCGGCCGGCGAGATCGACTACCTGGCCGCGTGCACCCCCGCGGACCTACCGGTGGCGCTCGGCGGCATCGACTACACGGCGAGCCCGGGCGCCGGAACGATCTGGCAGCTCGGCGTCCACCCCGCACTCCAGTCCTGCGGGATCGGCACCTTCCTGATCCGCACCGCGGAGCAGCGGATCACCGCCCGCGGCCTGACCCGCGCCGAACTCGGCGTCGAGGACGACAACCCCCGCGCCCGCGCCCTCTACGAACGGCTCGGCTACCGGCCGTTCGGCCGCGAGCCGGACTCCTGGAACGTGGTGGCGGAGGACGGCTCGATCCGCCGCTACGAGACGATGTGCACCCTGATGCGCAAGGAGCTCTGACGGGGCGTTCGGCGCTTCGGCGCCGTCGGTCAGGTGGTGGGGTGGAGGCCGGCCGGGAGGTCGGTGGTGGCGAGTTGGGCGGCGAGGGTCTCGGCCTGGGTGCGGGTGAAGCTGCCGCTGATGACGGCATCGCCGCCGCTGATGGGCTCGCGGACGGCGGGGCTGGAGACCACGGCGCCGTCGATGACGATGGCGAACTGGTTGGCCGGGTCGGGCTGGGGGCCAGCCGGGTGGTGAGGGCGGTGAAGGCGGTCGCGCCGGCGGGGGTGAAGGTGAGGTTGATCAGCCACTGGGTCTCGTAGCGGGCGGTGCTCGCGGCGATGTCGGCGCCCTTGAGCGCGGCCGGTCCGAGCGCGAACTTCGTGGCGGGCTGCTGGGCGGAGCCGGCGGTGCTGCAGACGACGGCCGGAGCGGCGGGGTCGGCGGGCCGGGCCGGGGCCGAACAGTTCAACGCCTGGTACTGCGCGACCAGTTCGGGCGGGAGACCGTTGGGCGGGGTGGGGCTGTCGGGGAGACCGGAGGCGAGGACCGGGCGGAACTCCACGACCAGTTGATGGGTGAGGGCGTCGACGTGGTCGGCGACCGGGCCGGCGGCGGAGAGGGAGAGGGTGCCGCCCTCGGTGCTGACCCGGGGGTTCTTGAGGCCGAGCAACTCGGCGCGGTGGCGAAGCTGCTCGGCGGCATGCCGGAGTTCCTCGACGGACATCGGACGGTCCGCGGCGAAGTTCACCGCCGTCCGCTTCGGGCCGTCGGAGCCGCACCCGGTGACGGCGAGTCCGGCGGCGAGCAGGGCGGCCAGGGAGACCAGGGCGCGGGCGCGGATCGGTGGCGTCATGGCAGCCATTGTGGCAGCCGGACGGGTGGTGCGGGCGGGTAAAGGGAAGTTCAACCAGCCGGAAAATCAAGGGAGTTGGCGGAGTTCGACCCCGGTGGGTGAGCCGCTGCGCGGCCGGTGCCGAGACCACCTGGACGGTGTCGACGCCGGGCAGGCGGAGGTGGGCGAAGCCGCCTTCGAGGGCGTGGTCGGCGCCGGCGGCGCGGTTGACGGTGGCGCCGGTGGCGCCGAACCCGCCCGCCGGCTGGTCCTGCCGATGGACGGCGCGATCGTCACCGCGCTGCGCGAGGGCAGCGCCGCACCCGCCGCCGAGGCCCGGTCGATCGCCGCCGCGCTGCTGGCGGCCCCGGCGCCGGAGCCCGCCGCGGCCGCCTGATCCGTGCGCGTACGGGCCCGGAACGCCATTCCGGGGACAGGATGTGAGGGACCGTCCGCTACCGCCCAGCCAGGAGGCGCACCATGCCGGCCGACGTCCACCCCGGGCCCGAACCCGACCCCGCCCTCGACGGGCTGCGCCGCGCGGCCGCCGCGCTCCGGCCCGAACTGGTCGCCCTCCGGCGGGAGCTGCACCGCCACCCCGAGATCGGACTCGACCTGCCGCGCACCCAGGCCCGGATCCTCGCCGCGCTGGACGGCCTCCCGCTGGAGATCACCCTCGGCGAGCGGCTGACCTCCGTCACCGCCGTGCTGCGCGGCGCCCGGCCGGGCCCGGCGGTGCTGCTGCGGGCCGACCTGGACGCGCTGCCCGTCCAGGAGGACACCGGCCTGCCGCACGCCTCCGCGGTGCCCGGCGCGATGCACGCCTGCGGGCACGACCTGCACGCCGCCGCGCTGGTCGGGGCGGCCCGGCTGCTCGCCGGGTGCCGCGAACTGCTGTGCGGCAGCGTGGTGTTCATGTTCCAGCCGGGCGAGGAGGGGGACGGCGGGGCGGGCCTGATGATCGAGGAGGGCGTGCTGGACGCGGCCGGGGAGCGGGTCGTCGCCGCCTACGCGCTGCACGTGGCCGCCGCGCTGCTGCCCGCCGGGCAGGTGGCCGGCCGGCCCGGCCCGATCATGGCCGCCGCCGACCGGCTGCGGGTCGCGGTGGTCGGCCGCGGCGGGCACGGGTCGAGCCCGCACCTGGCGCTGGACCCCGTCCCGGCGGCCTGCGAGGCGGTGCTGGCGCTGCAGAGCATGGTCACCCGGCGGTTCGACGCCTTCGACCCGGTGGTGCTGACCGTCGGCAGCTTCCACGCGGGCACCGTCGACAACGTCATCCCCGACCGGGCCGAATTCGCCGCCACCGTCCGCTCGTTCTCGCCCGCCGCCCGGGAGGCGGTGCTGGAGCAGGCCGTCCGGGTGGTGCGCGGCATCGGCGAGGCGCACGGCTGCCGGGTCGACGCGGCGGTCGAGCCCGGCTACCCGGTGACGGTCAACGACCCGGGCGAGGCGGCGTACGCGGCCCTGACGGCCCGTCGGCTGATCGGCGCGGAGCGGTACCTGGAGCTGCCCCGGCCGCTGGCCGGCTCGGAGGACTTCGGGCTGCTGGCCGCGCACGTCCCCGCCGCCTACCTGGTGTTCGGCGCCTGCCCGCCCGGCGCCGACCCGGCCGCCGCGCCCTACAACCACTCCGCGCAGGCCCGGTTCGACGACGCCGTGCTCGGCGACGCGGCGGCGCTGCTGGCCGCGCTGGCCCTGGGGCGGACGGGCGGCTGAACGGCCGGAGTCACAGCGCGCGGGCGGCCCCGCCGTCGATCCGGATCGACTCGCCGTTGATGTGCGCCGCGCCCTACCCTGGACGACGCGACCGCTCCGCTCAGTCGCCGTCCCGGCGCGGCCGGCCCTCCTCGTCGGTGAGGCCCTCGGGTCCGGGGCTGGTGAAGTCGGGTGGGGTGTAGCCGAGGCGGTCGGGGTCGGGTCGGCCGTCGGCGTCGGTGAGTTGTTCGGGTCCGGGGCTGGTGAAGTGGGGGCCTTCGGTGCGGCGGCGGCCCTGGTCGTCGGTGAGGCCGCGGGGGCCGGGGCTGGTGAAGTCCGGGCTGTGGTGGTCGGGTGGGGTGAACCCGGCAAGGCGCGGCCTGCCCTGGTCGTCCGTCAGTCCTTCGGGGCCGGGGCTGGTGAAGTCGGGTGGGGTGTAGCCGAGGCGGTCGGGGTCGGGTCGGCCGTCGGCGTCGGTGAGTTGTTCGGGTCCGGGGCTGGTGAAGTGGGGGCCTTCGGTGCGGCGGCGGCCCTGGTCGTCGGTGAGGCCGCGGGGGCCGGGGCTGGTGAAGTCCGGGCTGTGGTGGTCGGGTGGGGTGAACCCGGCAAGGCGCGGCCTGCCCTGGTCGTCCGTCAGTCCTTCGGGGCCGGGGCTGGTGAAGTCGGGTGGGGTGTAGCCGAGGCGGTCGGGGTCGGGTCGGCCGTCGGCGTCGGTGAGTTGTTCGGGTCCGGGGCTGGTGAAGTGGGGGCCTTCGGTGCGGCGGCGGCCCTGGTCGTCGGTGAGGCCGCGGGGCCGGGGCTGGTGAAGTCCGGGCTGTGGTGCCCAGGCCCGGTGAACCCGGCCGGGCGCGGCCCGCCCTGATCGTCCGTCAGCCCCTCGCGGCCCGGGCTGGTGAAGTCGGGGCTGGCGTACGCGGCCCGGCTGAAGCCGGGGCGGTGCAGGTCGGGCGGGGCGGTGCGGGGGCGCGGGACGGCGGCGAGCCCGGCGGAGTGGTGGTCGAGCAGCCAGGGCAGCAGGGCGCGTTCGCGCAGCGCGGCGTGCCAGGCGGCCCGGGCCTCGGCCAGCTCGGCGTGCTGCTGCGGATCCGCGTCGGGGCCGCCGGAGGCGTCGCGCAGCGCGGTGAGGACCAGCCCCGCGCCGCCGATCAGCAGCGCGGCGGCGGCGACGGCCAGCGCCAGCAGGCCGGCCGTCACGGTGGAACGGCCGAGCGCCAGCCCGGGCGCGGCGGCCCGCAGCAGCCAGCCGAGCAACAGCAGGACCAGCCCGGCCCCGCCGGCCAGCACCGGCGTCAGCACCGTCAGCACCGGGAACAGCCCGGCCCCGGCGGGCGGCGCGCCGTCCGGCCGCTCGGCGAGGGCGGTGCGCAGCGCCAAGTAGTGCGCGTACTCGGCGGCGGCGGGCGCGGCGACGGCGTCGGCGTCCGCGAGCGCCTTGGTGTGCAGCTGTTCGGCGGTGAGGTGCGTGCCTGGCGCGGCCAGGGCCTGCCGGACGGTGGGGTCGCGCAGCGCTTCGTCGAGCAGGCGCGCGAAGTCGGCGCGGTCCTCGGCGAGCAGGCGCGGCGGGTGGCTCATGGGTACCCCGTTCCGCGAGGTGGACGGAAGGTCGCAGGCCTCGATGGTAGGGGTGCGCGGGAGCGCGCCGACAGGCTCTTTCCGGAACTTCAGTGCGCTCAGTTCCCTTGCGCGGCCGTACAGTTGTTCAGTTCGGGGGCGGCCCGCCGGGGGTCAGTTCAGTGGCAGCCGGGCGACCAGCAGGCGACCGTCCATGGTGACGCCGCCGTCCATCGCGATGGCCAGCTCGTCGGCGTAGATGTACGGGCCGGGCACGTGCGGCGGGGTGCCGTCCTCCGGGTGCTCGCCGGTCAGGTACGGGATCGGGCTGTGGCCGTGCACCACCCGGTAGCCGCCGTACATGGCGAGCAGCTCCTGCGCGGCCATGGTGCCGGCCTGGCCGCGGAACGCGAACCGCTTGGTGAACTTGCGGAAGGCGTCCCACCATTCGTCGATGCCCTCGTCGGCGAGCAGCGCGTGCACGGCGTCGTTGACGTCGGCGATGGTCTCGCCGTACTCCAGGTACGCGGTGGTGTCGGAGTGCAGCAGCAGGTGGCCGTCCTCCAGCGCCATCGCGGGCAGCCGGGACAGCCAGCTGATGTGGTGCGGCTGCAGGCGCTCCAGGTCGTGCTGCTGGCCGCCGTTGAGCCGCCAGGCGGCCAGGAAGGAGGCGGTGCCGGCGGTGGACTGGACGGCCTCGTCGGCGTAGCGGGCGGCGCCCAGGAACAGCAGTTCGTGATTGCCCATCAGAGCGCGGCAGTAGCCGCCGGCCGCGGCCGCCTCGGCGGCCAGCTGCATCACCAGGTCGATGACGCCGATGCCGTCCGGGCCGCGGTCGGTGAAGTCGCCGAGGAACCAGACCCGCGAACGCCCGGCCGACCAGTGGCCCTCGGCGTCGATCAGGCCCTGCTGGTGCAGCGCGGCGAGCAGTTCGTCGAGGTAGCCGTGCACGTCGCCGATCACGAACAGCGGACCGGGGCCCTCGCCGGGCTCGGGCTGCGGGTACGGGAAGTGCACCTCGACGGCGGGCGCCGCCTCGATCGGCGGGCCGAGCTCGATGGTCGGCGGGTCCTCGTGCGGGGCCGCCCCGGTGGGGGCGTAGTGCCCGGGCACGGGCGCGCTGTCGCCGAACTGCCCGGCGGGCGCCCAGTGCTGCTCCAGGTAGTGGGCGCCGCCGTAGGTGCTGTGGGTGTCCTCGTACTGGTAGCCGGCCGGTTCGGCCGGCTCGAACCAGGAGCCTTGGGGGAGCACGTCGAGGTCCTGGCGGGAGCGGATGCCCGAGTGCGGGTGCTCGGGTTCGCGGAAGAGGTCCTCGGGTGTCATTCGCCCATCATAGAAAGCGCACTCTCCCGCCGTCCTCACCTGGTCGGTATCCGTTTTCCCCGTTGACCCGTCGGACGGCGGACCGGCCGCCCGGTCTGCCCCGGTCCGAGGTGGTCCGGACCACTGGCGGGCGCGGGCGGCGCACCCTCACACCTCGCCCGGCGGGCGGGGCGGACTGACCGTGGTACGCGGGCAGCGGCGCTGCGAGGAGGCCCGCACGATCAGCTCGGTCGGCATCAGCGTGCCGGGCGGCGGACCCGTCCCGGCGGTCCGGTAGCGCGGCGGGAACAGCCGGCCGGGGACCGCTCCGGAACCCGCGTCGACTCCTTCGATCGCGTCGATCAGCAGGTTGACCACGGTGGTGCCGATCCGACGGGGTTTCAGCGACAGCGTGGTGATCGGCGGTTCGGTGTTGGCGTAGACGTCGGACTCCGAGCAGCACACCAGCAGCAGGTCGTCCGGCACCCGCAGGCCGTAGCGGCGGGCGGCGGCCAGCAGGTCGGTGCCGTTCGGGTCGAACAGGCCGTACACCGCGTCCGGGCGGTCCGGGCGGGCCAGCAGCCGGTCGGCGGCGACCGCGCCGGCGGCCGGGTCGTGCGCCGGGTACGCCTCGTACACCGGCTCCTGGCCGACCCGGTCGCACCAGGCGAGGTACGCCTCGGTGGACAGCCGGGTGTAGGTGTCGGTGGAGGTGCCGGTGAGCAGGCCGATCCGGCGGGCGCCGGCCTCGCTCAGGTGCTCCAGGATGCCGAGCACGGCGGCCTCGTGGTCGTTGTCCACCCAGGCGGTGACCGGGCAGTTGCCGGGCTTGCCGTCGGAGACCACCGGCACGCCGGACCGGTACAGCTCGGTGACCAGCGGGTCCTGGTCGGGCGGGTCGATCACCACCGTGCCGTCCAGCGCGATGTTGCTCCACACGTCGTGCCGGGAGGACGCGGGCAGCACCACCAGGGCGTAGCCGCGGCCGAGCGCGGCGCTGGTGGCGGCCCGCGCCATCTCCGCGAAGTAGGCGAACTCGGTGAAGGTGAACGGCTCTTCGCCGTAGGTGGTGACGGTCAGTCCGATCAGGCCGGACCGGCCGGTGCGCAGGGTCCGGGCGGCGGCGGAGGGCCGGTAGCCGAGGCGCTCGGCGACCTCGCGGACCCGGCTGCGGGTCTCGTCGGGGAGGCGGCCCTTTCCGTTGAGCGCGTCCGAGACCGTGGTGATGGAGACTCCGGCGGCCGCCGCGACGTCCCGGATGCCTGCCCGTTCCAGGCGCCGTGAGGCGGTGGCTCGGCGACCGTTCTGATTGGCTGCTGCTGTCATGGCGGACCGATCGTATGGCGCATCGCGGCGTTCTGTGACCGGTTCGCTACGGGACGTCGAAGAACCGTTTCTCCATGAGCACCCCCGGGGTGCGCCCTTCGATAGCTGCGGTTTTTCGCCTCGGATACCTCTGACATGTGCCAAAGGAACCCGGCAGAATGGCTGATCTGCACCCGTAACCCGGACGAGCATCTCACCCGCACGGGTGAGAGGCGGTCGGTATCGTTCACGGCACCCGACCGGGGACTGATCGGCACCACCGCCGATGGAGAGAAACGGAGAACCCCGTGGTTCAGCGCGAGCACGGCCCCCGCCTGCGGCCGAGCCTGGACGGCATTCCCAGTTACAAGCCCGGAAAGCCCGCGGGCGTCGACTCCTTCAAGCTGTCCTCCAACGAGAACCCCTACCCGCCGCTGCCGGGCGTGCTGGAGGCCGCGGTCGCCGCCGCCGGCGACTTCAACCGCTACCCCGACATGGGCGTCGGCGCGCTCACCGCGGAGATCGCCCAGCGCTTCGGCGTCCCCGTCGAGCACGTCGCCACCGGCACCGGCTCGGTCGGCGTCGCGCAGTCGCTGGTGCTCGCCACCGCCGCCGAGGGCGACGAAGTCATGTTCGCCTGGCGCTCGTTCGAGGCCTACCCGATCATCACGCAGATCGCCGGCGCCACCCCGGTGCCCGTCCCGCTCACCGCCGACGAGGGCCACGACCTCGACGCGATGCTCGCGGCGATCACCGACCGCACCCGGCTGATCTTCGTCTGCAACCCCAACAACCCGACCGGCGCCGCCCTGCACCGCGAGGAACTGGTCCGCTTCCTGGACGCCGTGCCCGCGCACATCCTGGTCGTCCTCGACGAGGCCTACCGCGAGTTCATCCGCGACGAGGACGTCCCGGACGGCATCGAGCTCTACCGCGACCGCCCCAACGTCTGCGTGCTGCGCACCTTCTCCAAGGCGTACGGCCTGGCCGGCCTGCGGGTCGGCTTCGCGATCGGCCACGAGCAGGTCGCCACCGCGCTGCGCAAGACCGCCGTCCCGTTCGGCGTCAGCCAGCTCGCCCAGGACGCCGCGGTCGCCTCGCTGCGCGCCGAGGACGCCCTGCTGGAGCGGGTCGAGGCGCTGGTCGCCGAGCGCACCCGGGTCACCGCGGCGCTGCGCGCCCAGGGCTGGACGGTCGGCGACTCCGAGGCCAACTTCGTCTGGCTGCGGCTCGGCGAGCGCACCCTCGACTTCGCCGCCGCCTGCGGCGAGGCCGGCGTGGTGGTCCGCCCGTTCCCCGGCGAGGGCGTCCGGATCTCGATCGGCGAGGTCGAGGGCAACGACCTGTTCCTGACCGCCGCGGAGGCGTTCCGCAAGGAGATCTGACCGAACGTCTGATCGAACGTCAGAAGGTGGGGCGGGCAACGCGGTTGCCCGCCCCGTCGGCGTGGAAGGACTCCCGGCGGCAAGCGAACGCACCGCAGGGAGGCCCCGGATGAGCCGGCAGCACACCGATCCCACGCCCACCACCTGGTACAACATCCTCCCGGACCTGCCCGAGCCGGTCCCGCCGATGCTCCACCCCGGCACCAAGGAACCGGTCACCGCCGACGACCTCGCCCCGCTGTTCCCGGCCGAACTCGCCGCCCAGGAACTCGGCGGCCCCCGCGAGGTCGACATCCCCGGCCCCGTCCTCGACCTGTACCGCCGCTGGCGGCCCGCCCCGCTGCTCCGCGCCGAACGCCTGGAACGGGCCCTGCGCACCCCCGCCCGGATCTACTACAAGTACGAGGGCGGCAACCCGACCGGCTCGCACAAGCTCAACACCGCCCTCGCGCAGGCGTACTACAACAAGCGGGCCGGGGTGACCCGGCTGGTCACCGAGACCGGCGCCGGGCAGTGGGGCAGCGCGCTCGGCCTCGCCTGCTCCTTCCTGGAGCTGGACTGCGAGGTCTTCATGGTCCGGGTCTCCTACGACCAGAAGCCCTACCGGCGGGCCCTGATGGAGACCTACGGCGCCCGGGTGCACGCCAGCCCCTCCGAACTGACCGCGGCCGGCCGGGCCGCGCTCGCCGAGGACCCGGCCGCCACCGGCAGCCTCGGCCTGGCCATCGCCGAGGCGGTCGAGTCGGTGGCGGCGGCCGGCGGACGCGCCAAGTACGCGCTCGGCTCGGTGCTCAACCACGTGCTGCTGCACCAGACGGTGATCGGGCAGGAGGCGCTCGCCCAGTTCGCCGAACTCGACGACTACCCGGACGTAGTGATCGGCGCGGCCGGCGGCGGCTCCAACTTCGGCGGGCTCGCCTTCCCGTTCCTCGGCGAGCAGTTGGCGGGCCGCCGCGCCGTGCGGGCGGTCGCCGTGGAGCCCGCGTCCTGCCCCACGCTGACCCGCGGCCGCTACGACTACGACTTCGGCGACAGCGCCGGCACCACCCCGCTGATGAAGATGCACACCCTCGGGCACGCCTTCACCCCGCCCGCCATCCACGCCGGCGGGCTGCGCTACCACGGCATGTCACCGATCGTCAGCCACCTCAAGGAGCTCGGCCTGGTGGAGGCCGTGGCCGTGCCGCAGACCGCCTGCTTCGAGGCCGGGGTGGCGTTCGCCCGCGCCGAGGGCGTCGTCCCGGCCCCGGAGTCCACCCACGCCGTGCGGGTGGCGATCGACGAGGCGCTGGCCTGCCGGGAGTCCGGCGAGCCGCGGGCGATCGTGTTCGCGCTGTCCGGGCACGGGCACTTCGACATGCAGGCCTACCTCGACCACTTCGCCGGGAAGCTGACCGACTGAGCGGCCGCCGGCGGGTGAACCGGGGACGGGACTTCGCTGGGAGGTTTCTGGGAGACCGGTCAAGAGCTGGTGGTCCGCCGGTAGGCCGACGGCCCGCCGGCGGGTGATGCGCGGCGATTCGTCCGGATCGATGGTCCCAGCCGGCGCCCAGGATCCGCACAGGGCGGCGAAAGAGCACAGGACGATGCTTCTGCGCCATGAAGGTGCTTCCGCGACGGCGTGGTGCCGTCCTCGTCAACTCCGCGCTCGGCGTGGCCCTGCTGGGCGGGGCCGCGCTGGCGTACACCACCCTGGACAGCGGGACCAGCAAGGCCGCCACCGGCGCCAAGGTCCGGACCGCCACGGTCACCCAGGGCACGGTCCAGGCCACCGTGTCCGGATCGGGCACGCTGTTCTCGCCCTCCGACGCCGGTCAGGACTTCACCACCGGCGGCCGGCTGACCGCGGTGAAGGTCTCGGTCGGCGACGCGGTGAAGAAGGGCCAGGTGCTGGCCACCGTCGACACCACCGCCGCCCAGCAGCAGGTCGACCAGGCGCAGTCCGCGCTGACCGCCGCCGAGGCCAACCTGACCAAGGCCGAGGCCGGCGAGACGGTGACCACCACCGTCCCCGGCACCGGCGGGTCGGGCTCGGGCTCGGGCGGCTCCGCGGGCTCGTCCGGCCGCAGCGGCACCGGCGCGTCGGGCTCCGGCACGGCCGCGACCACTCCGCAGCCGACCACCACGACCACCGTGAAGATCGACCAGGCGCAGATCGCCCAGGCCCAGCAGCAGGTCGACAACGCGCAGACCACCCTGACCAACGCGAAGACCGCGCTGGCCGGCACCACGCTGACCGCCACCACCGACGGCACCGTCGCCTCGGTCTCCGGCAAGGTCGGCGAGACCGTCTCCGGCACCGGGTCCTCCTCCTCCGGCTCCTCCGGCAGCTCCTCCACGGGCACCAAGACCTCGACCGGCAGCGGCAGTTCGAGCACCACCCCGAGCGGCTTCATCGTGCTCACCAACCCGTCCGGGATGGAGGTCACCGCGAACTTCTCCGAACTGGACTCGCTGAAGCTGAAGAAGGGCCAGAGCGCCACCGTCACCCTGAACGCGCAGTCCGACACCAAGCTGGCGGCGAGCGTGCTGTCGGTCAGCTCGCTGCCCTCCAGCTCCACCAACGGCGCCGTGCAGTACGGCGCGGTGCTGCAGATCACCGGTGACACCTCCACCCTGCGCACCGGCCTGAGCGCCACCATCTCGGTGGTCACCGGCTCCGCCGAGAACGCCCTGTCGGTGCCCACCGCGGCCCTCCAGGGCACCGGCGCCACCCGCACCGCGACCGTGGTCCACGACGACGGCAGCACCGAGCGGGTGCAGGTCGGCGTCGGCATCGAGGGCGACACCACCGTGCAGGTCGTCGACGGCCTCACCGCGGGCGAGAAGGTCGAACTGACCGCCACCACCGCGGGCACCGGCAACGGCTTCCCGTCCGGCAGCTTCCCCGGCCTGAACGGCGGCGGCTTCGGCGGCGGCGCCGGCGGCTTCGGCGGCGGGACCGGCGGGACCGGCGGCGGCACCCGCGGCGGCGGCACCGGGGGCTCGCGCTGATGAGCACCGGCAAGCCCCCGGTGATCCAGGTCCGCCGGGTCACCAAGTCCTACGGCCACGGCGACGCCGTCGTGCACGCCCTGCGCGGCCCGCTCGGCCCGGACGGCGAACCGCTCGGCGTCGACCTGGACGTCGCCGAGGGCGACTACGTCGCGGTGATGGGCTCGTCCGGCTCCGGCAAGTCCACCCTGATGAACATCCTGGGCTGCCTGGACGTGCCCACCGCCGGCCGCTACCTGCTGGACGGCACCGACGTCGGCCACCTCGACGAGGGCCAGCTCGCGCTGGTGCGCAACCGCAAGATCGGCTTCGTGTTCCAGTCGTTCAACCTGGTGCCGCGCACCACCGCGCTGGCCCAGGTCGAACTGCCGCTCGCCTACGCGGGCGTGCGGGCCGCCGAGCGCCGCCGCCGGGCGATGGCCGCGCTCACCCTGGTCGGCCTCGCCGACCGGGCCGGCCACAAGCCCAACCAGCTCTCCGGCGGCCAGCAGCAGCGCGTCGCGGTGGCCCGGGCGCTGGTCACCGCGCCCGCGATGCTGCTCGCCGACGAGCCCACCGGCAACCTCGACAGCCGCTCCACCGAGGAGGTGCTGGGCATCATCGACGGCCTCAACGCGCGCGGCCGCACCGTCGTCACCATCACCCACGAGGACGAGGTGGCCCGGCACGCCAAGCGCGTCGTCCGGCTGGTCGACGGCGCGATCGTCTCCGACGTCCGGCAGGCCCCGTCGACGGCCCGCCGCCGGCGCTGGCGGCGGGGGTGGTCGCGTGATCGTCTGGCAGATGGTCCGCTTCGCGGTCGGCGGCCTGGCCGCCAACAAGGTCCGCTCCGCCCTCACCATGCTCGGCGTGCTGATCGGCGTGGCCTCGGTGATCCTGCTGCTCGCGGTCGGCAACGGCTCCTCGGTGGCGGTGAAGGAGTCCATCACCTCGCTCGGCACCAACTCGCTGACCGTCTCCTCCGCGGCCTCCCGCGGCTCCGCCACCGCCGCCAAGAAGCTCACCGTCGAGGACGCCAAGGCGCTCGCCTCGGCCACCGACGCCCCCGCCGTCAAGTCGGTCGCCCCGGTGGTCACCACCACCGGAACCGCGCTGTACGGCAACATCTCGTACCAGCCCGGCCAGATCGTCGGCACTTACCCGGCGTACTTCGAGACCGCCAACCAGAAGGTCGCCAAGGGCGACTACTTCTCCGCCGACGACGTGCTGAACTCCCGCAAGGTCGCGGTGCTCGGCTCGACCACCGCGAAGGAACTGTTCGCCGCCGAGGACCCGATCGGCAAGAGGATCACCATCGGCGGCACCCCGTTCACCGTGACCGGCGTGCTCGCCGCCAAGGGCTCCACCGGCTTCAACGACCCCGACGACGTGGTGATCGCCCCGCTGCCGACCGTGCAGAACGCCTTCACCGGCTTCGGCTCGGTCAACCAGATCCTGGTCCAGGCGTCCTCCGCCGACACCACCACCGAGGCGCAGGCCGACATCACCCGGATCCTGATGGGCACCCACGCCCTGAAGGACGCCACCAAGGTCGACTTCCGGATCAGCAACCAGACCTCGCTGCTGAGCGCCCGCGAGTCCACCACCAAGACCTTCACGGTGCTGCTCGGCGCGGTCGCCGCGATCTCGCTGCTGGTCGGCGGCATCGGCATCACCAACATCATGCTGGTCACCGTCACCGAACGGACCCGGGAGATCGGCATCCGCAAGGCGCTCGGCGCACCCCGCGCGGTCATCCTCGGCCAGTTCCTCGCCGAGTCCACCCTGCTGTCGATGATCGGCGCCGGCCTCGGCGTGCTCGCCGGGATCGTCGGCTCGCACTTCTCGGTGGTCGGCATCAAGCCGGTGGTGATCCCCGAATCGGTGCTCGGCGCGTTCGCCATCGCCGTCGCCATCGGCCTGTTCTTCGGCAGCTACCCCGCCAACCGGGCCGCCTCGCTGCGCCCCATCGACGCCCTCCGGCACGAGTAGAAGGAGCCCACCCATGTCGGACGAGCAGGAGCTGCTGGCCACCGCGCCGGACACCCGCGACATCACCGCCGAGCTGGCCGCGCCGCCGCGCCGCAAGCTCCCCTGGCCCACCCTGGCGCTGGCCGGCGGCCTGATCGCCGTGCTGTCCTTCGCGGGCGGCGTCTGGTACCAGAAGGACAACGGGAGCGGCACCGGCAGCGGCGCCCGGGCCTCCGGCAACCAGGCCCCCGGCGGCCAGAACGGCGCCCGCCGCGGCACCGGCCAGGGCGGCTACGGGGGCTACGGCGGCGGCCAGAACGGCCAGGCCGGGCAGGGCGGCGGCCAGTTCCCCGGCGGCGCGGCGGGCGGCTTCACCCGCGGCACCGTCAAGTCGGTGGACGGCACCACCGTCTACCTGACCGACGCGAACGGGAACACCGTCAAGGTCACCACCGGCGACTCCACCAAGGTCACCACGACCAAGGAGGGCAAGGTCGGCGACCTGCAGCCCGGCCAGAGCGTCACCGTGATGGGCAGCAAGGGCGCGGACGGCTCCTACAGCGCGACCCAGCTCACCGAGGGCGGCGCGGGCGGCTTCGGCGGCCGCGGCGGCCAGGCCGGAGCGGGCGGCCAGGGCGGGACCGGCTCCGGTACCGGTTCGAGTACGACCGGATGACTAATCCCTTCTTCATTCACTTTGCGTAGCCTGCCCGGGCTAGGGTCTGTCTGACGGTGTTCGGCCGGGCAGGCCCGGCAGAACACCTCGGACCGCCCCGGAACCGCCCGGGGCGGCCCCATCGGTCCCGGCCCGGGAGGCGGAGCAGATCGTGTCCGGAGCAGTGCAGTCGAGCCCCGTCGCGGCGACCCCGGGCGGCGGCGAGCCGTTCCTGCTGGTGGTGGACGACGAGCCCAACATCCGCGAACTGCTCTCCGCCAGCCTGCGGTTCTCCGGCTTCCGGGTGGCCTCCGCCGCCACCGGCCAGGAGGCGCTGGACGCGGTCGCCGCCGAGCGCCCCGACCTGGTGGTGCTCGACGTGATGCTGCCCGACCTGGACGGCTTCACCGTCGTCCAGCGGCTGCGCGACCAGACCCAGTGGCCGCAGAGCCCCGAGCACGTCCCGGTGCTGTTCCTCACCGCGAAGGACGGCACCGGCGACAAGGTCCAGGGCCTGGCCGTCGGCGCCGATGACTACGTCACCAAGCCGTTCAGCCTGGAGGAGCTGATCGCCCGGATCCGGGCGATCCTGCGCCGGGCCGGCGGCCCCGCCGACGACGGCCGCCTGGTGGTGGCCGACCTCACCCTCGACCCGACCGCGCACGAGGTCACCCGGGGCGGCGTCCCGGTGTCGCTCTCCCCCACCGAGTTCAAGCTCCTGCACTACCTGATGGCCAACGTCGGCCGGGTGGTCTCCAAGGCGCAGATCCTCGACCACGTGTGGGCGTACGACTTCGGCGGCGACCTCTCCATCGTCGAGTCGTACATCTCCTACCTGCGCCGCAAGCTCGACTCCGGCCCGGCGCACGGCCCCAAGCTGATCCACACGGTGCGCGGCATCGGCTACGCGCTGCGCCGCCCGCCGAACAGCTGAGATGGCCCGCTTCTCGCTGCGGGTCCGGCTGCTGGTGCTGTCGCTGCTGCTGGTCACCACCGGCCTGGTGGTGAGCGACACGCTGGTGCTCGGGGTGGTCCGCGGCCAGCTGGTGGAGCGCGCCGACCAGCAGTTGGAGCGGTACGCCGAACCCCTCTCGCGGCGCGCGCCGACCCGGCAGCAGACCCCGGTGTCGGTGTTCAGCCCGCAGTCGGTCAGCCGCCGCACCGGCCAGACCCTGCCCAGCGAGTACGTGGTCCGCTACCTGTCCGCGGACGGCACGGTGCTGTCGGTGCTGCGCCAGCCGCTGACCGACTCCGAGCCCGCCCCGCAGCTGCCCGCGCTGACCGCCGCCGGGCTGACCCGCCGGGAGGGCGCGCCGTTCACCGAGAAGGTGCCGCGCGGCAGCGAGTGGCGCTCGCTGGTGCTGCCGCTGCAGCGCACCACCGGCGGCGACTTCAGCTCCCCGCGGTTCGTGCAGGTCGCGGTGCCGCTGGACGACGTGCAGTCCACCATCAAGCACCTGCGCACCACCTTCTTCACCATCGGCGGCGCGGTCCTGGTCGGCCTGGCCGGGCTGGGCGCGCTCGCGGTCCGGGCCGGGCTGCGGCCGCTGCGCCAGCTGGAGGCGGGCGCCCAGCGGATAGCCGACGGCGACCTCTCGCACCGGATGCCCGAACTGCCCGCCCGCACCGAGGTCGGCCGGCTGTCGGCGGCACTGAACCGGATGCTCACCGACATCGAGACGGCGTTCGCCGACCGGGCCGCGTCCGAGCGCCGGATGCGCCGCTTCGTCGCCGACGCCTCGCACGAGCTGCGCACCCCGCTGGCCGGCATCCGCGGCTTCGCCGAGCTGCACCGGATGGGCGCGCTGGAGGACGTCGACCGGGCGATGGACCGGATCGAGTCGGAGGCGGTGCGGATGGGCGGTCTGGTCGAGGACCTGCTGATGCTGGCCCGGCTCGACGAGGAGCGCCCGCTGAACCTGGCCCCGATGGACCTGCGCACGCTGGCCGCCGACGCCCTGCACGACCTGACCGCGCTGGACCCGGGCCGCCCGGTGTCGCTGACCGGCCCGCGCGGCGAGGGCGCCCCGCAGCCCGCGCCGGTGCTCGGCGACGAGGCCCGGCTGCGCCAGGTGGTGACCAACCTGGTGGGCAACGCGGTGAAGCACACCCCGCCGGGCACCGCGGTGCGGATCGGGGTGGGCCGGACCGACGGCAGCTGCCTGCTGGAAGTGGCGGACCGGGGCCCGGGCATGACGGAGGATCAGGCGGCGCTGGTGTTCGAGCGCTTCTACCGGGTGGACGGCTCCCGGGCGCGCCGGGCCGGCGAGGGCGGGGGAGCGGGCCTGGGGCTGGCGATCGCCTCGGCGCTGGTGGCCGCGCACGGCGGCGAGCTGTCGCTGCGCACCGCGCCGGGCGACGGCGCGGCCTTCCGGGTGGTCCTGCCGCACCAGTCCTGATCCGGGCCCGCCCCGCCCGCAGGCTGACCTGCGCTGATGCTCCGTCAGTGCGAACGGTGTCAAGCGCCGTTCGGTACAGCGGCGGTGCCCGGCGGCTGCTTGTGAGTGGCCGAGCGGGCAGCGGATCATCGGACTGTCGGAAAACACCCACCCCCGTGCGAATGCACTGATAAGCATCATGGATACTGCTCTTGTGAACGTGTTCACGTTCACAAGCGGACAAGCTTGGGCAGGTTCGGCACCCTCGCGTGCTAAATATGCTTTTTGTCCGGTATGCACATCCTGTGAGAGAGGGCGCAGTGGACCTAGCAGTCGCTCACGAGACCATCTCGCGATGGCAGTTCGGCATCACCACCGTCTACCACTTCCTCTTCGTCCCACTCACCATCAGCCTGGCGTCGATCGTCGCCTGCCTGCAGACCGCGTGGGTGCGCACCGGCAAGGAGAAGTACTTCCACGCCACCAAGTTCTGGGGCAAGCTCTTCCTGATCAACATCGCCATGGGCGTGGTCACCGGCATCGTCCAGGAGTTCCAGTTCGGCATGAACTGGTCCGACTACTCCCGCTTCGTCGGCGACGTGTTCGGCGCCCCGCTGGCGATGGAGGCGCTGATCGCCTTCTTCTTCGAGTCCACCTTCATCGGGCTCTGGATCTTCGGCTGGGACAAGCTCCCGAAGAAGATCCACCTGGCCTGCATCTGGATGGTCGCCATCGGCACCGCGCTGTCCGCGTACTTCATCCTGGCCGCCAACTCCTGGATGCAGCACCCGGTCGGCTACCGGATCGACCCGGCCACCGGCAAGGCCCAACTCACCGACATCGTCCGGGTGCTGACCCAGAACACCACCCTGGTGCAGGTCTTCCACACCCTGACCGCCGCCTTCCTCACCGGCGCCGCGTTCGTGGTCGGCATCGCCAGCTTCCACCTGTGGCGCGCCAAGCAGGGCAAGCAGCCCGACAAGCGGAAGACCGCCGCGATGCGCACCTCGCTGCGCTTCGGCCTGGCCATCGCCGTGGTCGCCGGCCTGGGCACCGCGATCAGCGGCGACACCCTCGGCAAGGTGATGTTCGAACAGCAGCCGATGAAGATGGCCGCCGCCGAGGCGCTCTGGGACACCCAGGCCCCCGCCCCGTTCTCGGTGTTCGCCGTCGGCGACGTCTCCAAGGGCCACAACTCGGTCGCCCTGGAGATCCCCGGAATACTGTCCTTCCTCGCCCACAACGACTTCTCGTCCGAAGTCCCCGGCATCAACGACATCGCCGCCGCCGAGGCCGCCCAGCACGGCGGACAGCCCACCGACTACATCCCCAACATCTTCGTCACCTACTGGGGATTCCGGCTGATGATCGGCTTCGGCATGACGTCCTTCGTCGCCGCGCTGATCGGCCTGTGGACCACCCGCCGGAAGTTCTGGCTGGCCCCCGAGCACCGCACCGGCGAGGACGAGCCGCCGAAGCTGATGCTCACGAAGAACCGGGAGATGAACGTCTTCTTCACCCGGTGGAGCTGGCGGATCGGCATCCTCACCATGGGCTTCCCGCTGATCGCCAACAGCTTCGGCTGGATCTTCACCGAGATGGGCCGCCAGCCCTGGGTGGTGTTCGGCCTGATGCGCACCCGCGACGCGGTCTCCCCCAACGTCAGCGTCGGCACCCAGGTGCTCGGCCTCTGCACGCTGACCGCGCTGTACGCGATCCTCGCCGTGATCGAGGTCAAGCTGCTCGCCAAGTACGCCGCCGCCGGCCCCGACACCGACGAGAAGCCGCCCGCCAAGGACCCGACGCTGCGCGGCCCCTCCGACGACGAGGACGCCGACAAGCCCCTCGCCTTCGCGTACTGAGGACGGATCACATGCACCTGCACGACCTCTGGTTCATCCTGATCGCCGTCCTGTGGATCGGCTACTTCTTCCTGGAGGGCTTCGACTTCGGCATCGGGATCCTCACCCGGCTGCTGGCCCGCAACACCGCCGAACGCCGCGTCCTGATCAACACCATCGGCCCGGTCTGGGACGGCAACGAGGTGTGGCTGCTCACCGCCGGCGGCGCCACCTTCGCGGCCTTCCCCGACTGGTACGCCACCCTGTTCAGCGGGTTCTTCGTCCCGCTGCTGGTCATCCTGGTCTGCCTGATCGTCCGCGGCGTCTCCTTCGAGTACCGGCACCAGCGCAGCGGCGAACGCTGGCAGCGCAACTGGGAGCTGGCCATCTTCTGGACCTCCCTGCTGCCCGCCTTCCTGTGGGGCGTCGCCTTCGGCAACATCGTCCGCGGCGTCGAGATCGACCAGGACAAGAACTACGTCGGCACCCTCTGGGACCTGCTCAACCCGTACGCCCTGCTCGGCGGACTCACCACCCTGGTGCTGTTCACTTTCCACGGCGCGGTGTTCGCCGCCCTGAAGACCACCGGCGAGATCCGGCTCCGGGCCCGCGTCCAGGCCACCGTGCTCGGACTGATCACCGCCGCGCTCGCGCTGGCCTTCCTGATCTGGACCCAGATCGACTCCGGCAACCACTGGAGCCTGGCCGCCACGATCGTCGCCGTGCTCGCCCTGCTCGGCGCCCTCGGCGCCAACCAGGCGGGCCGCGAGGGCTGGGCGTTCGGCTTCAGCGGACTGACCATCGTCGCCGCCGTCGGCATGCTCTTCCTGTCACTGTTCCCCGACGTGATGCCGTCCACCCTGAACCCCGACTGGTCGCTGACCGTCAGCAACTCCTCCTCCTCGGGCTACACGCTCAAGGTGATGACCGTCGTCGCGGTGGTCTTCACCCCGCTCGTGCTGCTCTACCAGGGCTGGACGTACTGGGTCTTCCGCCGCCGGATCGGCGTCCAGCACATCCCCGCCACCGCCCACCACTGAGCAGGAGCACCGACCGATGGACAGCCGGCAGCGGATGCGTCCGATCGACCCCCGGCTGCTGGCGTACGCCCGCACCACCCGCGCCTTCCTCGCCGGCTCCGTCCTGCTCGGCGGGGTCGGCGCGGCCCTGCTGGTCGCGCAGGCCGCGCTGATCGCCGACCTGGTGGTCCGGGCGTTCCAGCGCGGCCAGTCGCCGCTGTGGGGGCCGCTGCTCGGCCTCGCCGCGGTGACGCTCGGCCGGGCCCTGGTCGCCTGGCTCACCGAACTCACCGCGCACCGCTCGGTCGCCACCGTGAAGTCCACGCTGCGGCGACGGCTGCTCGACCACGCCACCGCGCTCGGCCCCGGCTTCCTGGCCGGCCGGCGCAGCGGCGACCTCGCCACCCTCGCCACCCGCGGCGTCGACGCCCTCGACGACTACTTCGCCCGCTACCTGCCGCAACTGGCGCTCGCCGTGGTCGTCCCGGTGGTCGTCCTGGCCCGGATCCTCGGCGCCGACTGGGCGTCCGCCGCGATCATCTGCGGGACGCTGCCGCTGATCCCGCTGTTCATGATCCTGATCGGCTGGGCCACCCAGGCCCGGACGGACCGTCAGTTCGCCGGCCTGTCCCGGCTCTCCCACCACTTCCTCGACGTGGTCGCCGGCCTGCCCACCCTCAAGGTCTTCGGCCGCGCCAAGGCCCAGGCCGCCGCGATCGGCCGGATCACCGAGGACTACCGCCGCGCCACCCTGCGCACCCTGCGGCTCGCCTTCGTCTCCTCCTTCGCGCTGGAACTGCTCTCCACCCTCTCCGTCGCCCTGGTCGCCGTCTCCATCGGCTTCCGCCTGGTCGACGGCACCCTCGACCTGGAGACCGGCCTGCTGGTACTGGTCCTCGCCCCCGAGGTCTACCTGCCGCTGCGCCAGGTCGGCGCGCTCTACCACTCCAGCGCCGAGGGCCTGGCCGCCGCCGGGAAGATCTTCGAGGTCCTGGAGACCCCGCTGCCCGAGCCCGGCCGCCGCCCCGCCCCGCCGGTGGCCGGTACCGACATCCGGATCGACGGCCTGACGGTCCGTCACCCCGGCCGCGCCCAGGACGCCCTGCACGAGGTCTCGCTGCTGCTGCCGGCCGGCCGCACCACCGTCCTCACCGGACCCAGCGGGGCCGGCAAGACCACCCTGGTGAACGTCCTGCTCGGCTTCGTCCGCCCCGACGCCGGCCGCGTCCTCATCGGCGACCAGCCGCTCGCCGACACCGACCTGGCGAGCTGGCACGCCCAGCTCGCCTGGGTCCCGCAGCACCCCCACCTGTTCGCCGGCACCGTCGCCGAGAACGTCCGCCTGGCCCGCCCCGACGCCACCGACGCCCAGCTCGCCGCCGCCCTCGCCGCCGCCCACGTCGACTTCGCCGGCCCCGACACCCGGCTCGCCGAGAACGGCCACGGCCTCTCCGCCGGCCAGCGCCAGCGCCTCGCGCTGGCCCGCGCCCTGCTCGCCGACCGCCCGCTGCTCGTCCTCGACGAACCCACCGCGCACCTCGACCCCGTCACCGAGGCCGCCCTGCTGGACACCCTCGGCCGGATCGACCGCACCGTCCTGCTGATCACCCACCGGCCCGCGCTGGTCGCCCTCGCCGACCACCACGTCCGACTGCCCGGCACCCCCGCCCCGCACCCGCCGCCGCGATCCCCGCCCCGGCCCCGGCCGCCGCGCTGGCCGAACCCCGGCCCGCGCACCGGGACGAACCGGCGCCCGCCGCGTCGACCCGGGTGCCCCGGATGTGGCTCGCCGTGCTGCTCGGCTCGCTCGCCCTCGGCTGCGCCGTCGCGCTGATGGGCACCTCCGGATGGCTGATCTCCCGCGCCTCGCAGATGCCGCCCGTGCTGTACCTGATGGTGGCCGTCACCTCGGTCCGGGCGTTCGGCATCGGCCGCAGCGTGTTCCGCTACGCCGAGCGGCTGGTCTCGCACGACGCCGTGCTCAAGGCCCTCGGCGGGATCCGCACCGCCGTCTACCGCCGCCTGGAACAGCTCGCCCCCGCCGGACTCCCCCAGTTCCGGCGCGGCGACCTGCTGTCCCGGCTGGTCGCCGACGTCGACGCGGTCCAGGACTTCCACCTGCGCTGGCGGCTGCCCGCCGCCGTCGCCGCCGTGGTCTCACTGGCCGCCTCCGCCGCCCTCGCCGCGTTCCTCCCGCTCGCCGGACTCGTCCTCGCCCTCGGCCTGCTGCTCGCCGGCGCCGGCGTCCCCGCCCTGGAACGCCGGATCTCCGGCCGCACCGAACGCCGGCACGCCCCCGCCCGGGGCGAACTGGCCACCGCCGTCCTCGACACCCTCACCGGCACCGCCGAACTGACCGTCGCCGGCGCCCTCCCCGCCCGGCTGCGCGCCACCCGCACCGCCGACGCCGCGCTGACCCGGCTGGCCGGGCGCTCCGCCGCCTCCGGCGCGCTCTCCGCCGGCCTGGTCGCCCTGGTGACCGGCCTGACGGTGGTCGCCGCCGCCGCGGTCGGCGTGCGCGGCGTCGCCTCCGGGGCGCTGCCCGGCGTCTGCCTGGCCGTCGTGGTGCTCACCCCGCTGGCCGCGTTCGAGGCCGTCGCCGCGATGCCCACCGCGGTGCGCTTCCGGGAGCGCGCCCGCGCCGCGCAGGAACGCCTCGCCGAAGTCCTGGCCTCGCCGCTCCCGGTCACCGAACCGGCCGCGCCCGAGCCGCTGCCCGCCGCCCAACTCCCGGTCGTCATCAGCGGACTGACCGCCCGTTGGCCCGGCGCCGCGCACGACGCGCTGCGCGGCGTCGACCTCGAACTGCGGCCCGGCCGGCGGGTCGCCGTGGTCGGCCCGTCCGGCTCCGGCAAGACCACCCTCGCGCACGTCCTGCTGCGCTTCGTCGAGCCGTCCGCCGGCAGCGTGCGGCTGGCCGGCACCGTCGACACCCGCGAACTCGCCGGCGAGGACGTCCGCCGGGTGATCGGCCTGTGCGCGCAGGACGCGCACGTCTTCGACAGCTCCGTCCGGGAGAACCTGCGCCTGGCCCGCCCCGACGCCGACGAGCCGCGACTGCGCGCCGCCCTCGCCCGGGCCCGCCTGCTCGACTGGGTCGACGGCCTGCCCGAGGGCCTCGACACCATGGTCGGCGAACACGGCGCCCGGCTCTCCGGCGGCCAGCGCCAGCGCCTCGCGCTGGCCCGCGCCCTGCTCGCCGACTTCCCCGTGCTGATCCTCGACGAACCCGCCGAACACCTCGACACGGCCACCGCCGACGCCCTCACCGCCGACCTGCTCGCCGCCACCGAGGGCCGCACCACCCTGCTGATCACCCACCGGCTGGCCGGCCTGGACGACAGCAGCGTGGACGAGGTGCTGGTGCTCGACGACGGCCGGGTGGTCGAGCGCGGCCGCTGGTCGCAGCTGGCGGACCGGCCCGGCGGGCGGCTCGCCGCGATGATCGCCCGGGAACGCGCGGGAGAGGCCCGAGCGGTCGCCGCCTGAGCCCGGGGCGGTTCCTCCGACGGCGCTCCCCCGGAGACGCCGTTCGAAGCGGTGTCGCCGGGCCCCGAAGTCCGGACGAACCCGGACGAACAGGCACACTGGTGACATGGATCACCCGGCCGCCGAGAGCGGTCCACCGCGCATTCCCGAGATCTCCTCGCTCGGGCTGGACACCCTCGTCACCGAGGTCTCCGAGCGCCTGCAGTCCGCCGCCGTCGTCACCGACCGGATGCAGCGGCTGCTGGAGGCCGTGGTCTCGGTCGGCGCCGGACTCGACCCGCACGCCACTCTGCAGCGGATCGCCTCCGGCGCGGCCGAACTCGTCGACGCCCGGTACGCCGCGCTCGGCGTGGTCAATCCGCACGGCAGCGGCCTGTCCGACTTCATCCACATCGGCGTCGACGACGAGACCGCCCGCCGGATCGGCCACCTGCCGACCGGACGCGGCATCCTCGGCGCCCTGATCGACGACCCCCGGCCGCTGCGGCTCACCGACCTGTCCACCGACCCCCGTTCGGTCGGCTTCCCGGCCGCACATCCGCCGATGGTGTCCTTCCTCGGGGTGCCGATCCGGGTCCGCGGCGAGGTCTTCGGCAACCTCTACCTGACCGAGAAGCAGGGCGGCGGCTCCTTCACCCCCGAGGACGAGCAGGTGGTGCTGGCCCTGGCCGCCGCCGCGGGCGTCGCCATCGAGAACTCCCGGCTGTACGAGGAGGGCAGGCGCCGGGAACGCTGGATCACCGGCGCGGCCGCCGTCACCACCTCGCTGCTCTCCACCGACGAGGCGCAGATCGCGCTCACCGTCGCCGCCGAACAGGTCCGCGAACTCGCCGAGGGCGCCCTCGGCATGGTCCTGCTGCCCGCCGGCGAGGACCGCATGCGGGTCGCCCACGCCTCCGGCGAACGCGCCGACTACCTCACCGGCGAACTGCTCCCCGAACACGGCCTCGCCCCCCGGCTGCTGGCCGGCGAAGCCGTCTTCCTGGACGACCTCGCCGCCGCCCCCGAGGCCGCCTCCGACGACCAGTTCGACCGCCTGGCCCGGGGGTTCGGGCCCGCCATGGCCGTGCCCATGGTCTCCGCCGGACGGGTGCTGGGCGCCCTGTGCGTGTGGCGGCAGGCCGGCACCGCGCCGTTCACCGACACCGAACGCCAACTCGCCGAGACCTTCGCCTCACAGGCCGCACTCGCCCTGCGCCTCGCCGAGTACCAGCGCAACCAGCAGCGCCTGGCCGTCTTCCAGGACCGCGACCGGATCGCCCGCGACCTGCACGACCTGGTCATCCAACGGCTGTTCGCCACCGGCATGATGCTGGAGAGCGCCGCCCGCCGGGCCGTCGTCCCCGAGGTCCAGGAACGCATCGGGCAGGCCGTCGACGAACTCGACGCCACCATCCAGGAAGTCCGCACCACCATCTACGCCCTCCAGCACGGCGACACCGACGACGAACCCGACACCCTCCGCACCCGGGTCCTGCGCGAGGGCAGCCAGGCCGCCGCCGCACTCGGCTTCCGGCCCACCATCACCTTCACCGGACCGGTCGAGAGCCTGGTCGGCGAGCAGGCCTCCCGCCAACTGCTCGCCGCGCTGCGGGAGATGCTCTCCAACACCGCCCGGCACGCCCGCGCCTCCCGGGTCGCCGTCGAACTCGACGCCACCGTCCACCTCGGCCCCGACGGCCGCCCCGTCGCCCCCGACCCCACCTGCCCGGGCCTGCCCGGCGTCCTCCTCACCGTCACCGACGACGGCGTCGGCATCCCCGACGGCGGCCGCCGCTCCGGCCTCCGCAACCTCACCCGCCGCGCCGAAGCCCTCGGCGGCGACGCCTGGCACGAACCCGGCCCCCACGCCAAGGGCACCCGCGTCCGCTGGACGGCCCGCCTCTGACGACCCGCCGGCGAAGGCCCCGGACCGTCGGGCCGCGCTCCGGTGGGTGACGACGCGTCAGAGCAGGGTCTCGATGACGGCGGCGACGCCGTCGTGCTCGTTGCTGACGGTGTGCCGGGCGACCGAGGCGAGGACCAGGGGGTGGGCGTTGGCGACGGCGTAGGACTGGCCGGCCCAGGCGAGCATTTCGAGGTCGTTGGGCATGTCGCCGAAGGCGACGACCTCGGTGGCGTCGATGCCGTGGCGGGTGCACCAGCGGGCCAGGCTGGTGGCCTTGGTGACGCCGGGGGCGCTGATCTCGATCAGCGGGATGGGGCTGGAGCGGGTGACCTCGGCGAGCGGGCCGACGACGGCGCGGGCGCGGTCGAGGAACTCGTCGGGGGACAGGTCGGGGTGCTTGCCGAGCAGCTTGAACAGGCCGTCGACCTGGCCGGAGGCGAGCAGTTCGGCGGCCGGCCCCACCGGATGGTCCGTCTCGGACTCCCCGTGGAAGACGGTGTACTCCGCCTCCCGGGCGAACCCGCCCGGGAACTCGAACGCGAAGGCGGTGCCCGGCAGTTCGGCGCGCAGCCGGTCGACGACGGTGAGCGTGGCGGACACCTCCAGCGGGCAGCTCTCCAGCAGTTCGCCGCGCCGGACGTCGACCACCGCGCCGCCGTTGGAGCAGATCGCCACGCCGTGGCCGCCGATGTGCGGGCCGAGGTGCCGCATCCAGCGCGGCGGGCGGCCGGTGACGAAGACCACCTGCACCCCGGCGGCCTCGGCGGCGGCCAGCGCGGCGGCCGTCCGGGCGGAGACCGTCCCCCCGGGGCACAGCAGGGTGCCGTCGAGGTCGGTGGCGATCAGGCGGGGGCGAGGGGAGATGGTCACCCGTCCATCTTCGCGCACTCGTGCGAGAACCGGGCCCGCCCCGGACCGGGGCGGGCCCGGGCGGTCAGCCGGCGACGTTCAGGGTGAGCGCCGCGGTGTGCAGCGTGCCGCCGGTCTGGAACTGCAGGAACAGCCGCCAGTCGCCGGCCTGCGGCAGTTCGGCGTGGAAGGACAGGCTCGGGCCGCCGCCCGCCCCGGCGGTCGCCGGGTCCTCCGGGTGCAGGTGCGCGAACGCCTGGTCGCCGGCGTGGAAGGCGGTCAGGTGCGCGTACGTCTCCAGGTAGGGCTGCAGGTCGGTGACCGGCTTCCCGTCCTTGCTGACGGTGACGGTCAGCTCCCCGGCCGCGCCGGCCTTCGGCGTGCCCGCCACCGCCACGGTGTACCCGTCGACGGTGGTGCTCGCGGCGGCCGCCGGCAGCGGCACCGCGACGGCCTGCCCGGCCACGGTGGCCGTGCGGCTGAGCACCAGGCCGGTGCCCCTGCCGCTGCCCGCGCCGGGGACGAACGAGGCGTACATCCGCCACTCGCCGGGCTGCAGGGCGGCCAGCGGGGCCGTCCAGGCGCCGTCGGCGCCGCGCACCGGGTGCAGGTGCTGGAAGCCGGACAGGTCGGAGCGGATCGCGTAGAAGTGCATCTCCTTGGTCTGCTCGGGCTGGTAGTCGGTCAGCACCTTGCCGTCCGGGCCGGTCACGGTGAACCGGTACTCGGAGCCGGCGAGCGCGCCGTCCAGGCGGTAGCCGCCCTGCTCGGCGGCCAGCCCGTCGGCGCCGTGGCCCGTGCCGGGCATACCCGCCATGCCGTCCGGGCCGTGGCTCATGCCCGGCATGTCGTGCCCGGCGGGAGAACCGGTGGCGGACGGCGCGGCGCCGTGGTCCATGCCGGGCATCGGGTCGCTGCCGCAGGCGGTCAGCGTCAGGGCGAGCGCGGCGGCTGCCGCGCCCGCCAGGAGGGCGCGGCGGGTGGTCGTGGTGGTGCGGGTCATCGGAGTTCGCTCCAGGGTGCGCGCGCACCGGCGGTGCGCGTTCGCGGACAGGACGCGGCGCCCGGCGGCCCCGAGGGGACGGCCGGGTGGCGCCCTCACCTGCGGGTGACGCAGACCAGGGTCAGCAACTCCCGCCCGCCGTCCGGCGGCGACCGGCCGCTCTGCGCCCCGCAGCTCCGCAGCGGCCCGGCGACGGCGGGCGGCTGCGGGTGGGTCCACGGCGCGGCGGCGGCCGGCGGTCCGGTCAGCGACGAGCGGTCGCGGGCCTGGGTGGAGACGCAGTCGGCGGAGGACCGCCCGTGCGCGCCCGGCGCACCCGCGGTAACCCGCCCGCCCGTCTCCTCGGCGTGCGCCCCCCGATGCGTCATCACCTCGGCGTCCTCGGCCCGGTGGCAGCCGGCGGCGCTCGCCGGGCTCCCGTGCATCAGGAACAGCCCGAGCAGCAGGGCGCACAGCACCGCCCACCGGGCGCCCGTCCGCCCGGCGGGAGCCGTCGCCCGCCCGGTCCGCCGCATCCGGGAAACGATACCCCCACCCCGTATCTGTGGAGGGTAAGAACCCGCGGGGGCGCCGCCGACAGTTGACGAGACGTCAGACGTCACGGCCGCCAGGCACGGTACGGGTATGACCGGCTGTTCCCGTTCGATGACGAATCACCGAGTCGACGTCCGGGTCGGTGTTCAGAGCGGCCTGGTCAACCACCTGCCCGCGGTCCCGCACTTCACCGTGCCGATCGTCCACCCCGCCGCCCCCCGCCGCCCCGTGCAAACCGCCACCACCGAGGCCCCGAGCGCCCCGGCCGCCACCCCGTCGACGCCGGCCGGCCCGACGCGGACCGCGGGCGGGAAGGAGGCGGCCGTTCCGGCCGCCGTGCCGGCCGCCCTGACCGCGGCCGGCTCGCCGACCCCGTCCTCCACCCCGGTCGGCGCCGGGAACCTCGCCTCCACCGGCGGCGGCTCCGGCTCGACCCCGATGCTGATCGGCGGCACCGTCCTCGTGCTGCTCGGCGCCGGCGGCGTCGCGTTGGCGGCCCGCCGTCGGGCGGCCCACCGCGGCTGACCGAAATCAGGTCAACTCCCTTTGCCGCGAAGCCCGTTGCGGTGTTCGGGGCGAAGGGCCGCAGGGCATTCCGGTTCGCGTGTTCGAACCGGTCCGCCTAGAGTTCCGCCGACGAAGCAAGCGGACGGATCGGGGAGAACGTGGCGGGCAGGCGGGCGGCAGGCAGTGCGGACGCGATGAGAGACCCGGCGGTCGGGGGCGCGGAAGCGGCGTACTGGCGGGCCATGACGGAGGCGGACGAGCGGGAGGCCCGCCGCAAGCGGACCCTCGGCATCACCGCGCTGGCCACCGGACTGGTGGCGGTCGGCGCGATGGTCGCGGTCGCCGTAATGGTGCAGGACTCCGCCGACGGCCCGTCAACACCCAGGACCGCCGCGGCCGGTGCCACCGCGTCCCCGACCGCCAAGCCCTCCGCGAGCGCGGGCGGGAAGAACGGCCAGGGCGGCCAGGACGGTCAGACCGGCCAGGCCGGCCACGAGGACGCCGGCGCGGGCGGCTCCGACGCGGTGCCCGGCCTCAAGCTCGGCAGCGCCGCGAAGGTCGGCGCCGCCGACGGCCGCGACGGCAAGGCGCTGCAACTGACCGGCACCGGCGACGGGTTCGCGGAGGCCGCCGGCGCGTCCGTGGACACCACGAAGGACTTCACCGTCTCCGCCGTGGTCCGCAACGACGCGGCCAGCGCGTCCAAGGCGGCGGTGTCGCAGAACGGCGAGCAGTTCTTCTCCTTCTACCTGGGCCGCGAGGACGCCGGCGCCAACAAGAACCGCTGGGTCTTCAAGGTGCAGACCGCCAACGAGACCGGCAAGACCGCGACGGCGCTGTCCACCGCGGCCGCCGCCACCGGGCGCTGGACCACCCTGACCGGCGTCTACAACGCCAAGGCGAAGACCATCTCGCTGTACGTGGACGGCACCCTCGCCCAGACCACCCCCGCGCCCTCGATCGTGACCGGCACCGGCCCGCTGGAGCTCGGCCGGGCCCGTTACAAGTCGGCCTGGGCGGACGCCTGGAACGGCTCGATCACCGACGTCCAGGTGTGGAAGAAGGCGCTGACGGCCGATCAGGTCTCCAAGGCGGCCACCGGGAAGCCCGGCGAGGCCCCGGCGGCGAACCTGCTCGGATCCTGAGCCCGGGCGCACGGAAGGGGGCCGGCGGATCGCCGCCGGCCCCCTTCCGTGCGCCCTCGCGGGCCTCAGCCCAGGCCGTTGACCTTCTTGTACTCGAGCGCGTACGCCAGCTTGCCCGGCTTGGCGTCCGAGTACGGCTTGCTCAGCTTGTCGAACTCGCCCTTGTTGGCGGCCTTCCCGGCGTTCCACTGGTCCAGCGCGGCCAGGTCGCCGGCGGTGAAGCCGGAGCCGACCACGGTGCTCTTCGGCAGCGCGGTCATCGCCTGGGTGGTGGCCTTCACGGCGGCCAGGTAGCCGGTCAGGTCCGACCGGTTCCACCCGGACAGGTCGACCGGGGCGGCGTCCCGGATCCAGCTGCCCCAGTAGAACTCCTGGAACGGCACCGAGTTCTGGGTGTAGCCGATGTCGCGGCCGAAGTAGAGCAGGCTGCGGTACTTGTCGTCCTGGAAGTTGGCCAGCCCGACCGAGGTCGGCAGCTTGTTGATCTTCACCGGGTTGCCCTGCGGGTCGCTCAGGTACACCCACTTGTTGGCCTGCATCCGCGCCCAGAAGTCCTTCTGGGTGAGGGTGCTCAGGTTCGCCAGCACCCGCAGCCGCACGTGCAGGTCCGCGCCGCCGTCCGGGGTCTCGTAGAAGGCGGTCAGCGTGTGGTGGCCGTCCGTCAGGAACGGCTCGCCGCCGGGGCCGATCACCACGGTCTTCATCGCGGCCTCGCTGTCCGCGGTCTCCCCGCCGACCGGCAGCGTGCAGGTGAACGAGGACGGGTCGTCCAGCCGCGCGCCCGGCTGCACCGCGACCGCCTCGATCCGGCCGTCCGCCTCGCACCAGTCGCTGAACTTCTTGTTGACCGCGTCCTTGCCGAGCGTGTACCGGCCGAGCTTGTAGTACACCTCGTCGTACCCGAGCGAGGGCTGCGTCGGGTGGACGTCGCCGATCCGCACGTCCAGCAGCTCCCCGGGCTCGGCGCACAGGTACCCGGCGAACGGCGTGTGCCGGTTGTCGTGCCCGCAGAACGACGGACGCTGCCCCGGGGCGCCGGGCGCGGCCACCGCGCTCGGCGCCGTGGCGGCAACAGTGACCAGGGCCGCGCCGACCGCCAACAGCGGTACCGCGGACGGGACTCGGAATCGCATGACACTCCCTGCGAAGCATGGCTGAATGTGCCCGTGAGCGTCGCAGCGGCCGGCCAACACGCGGTAACCCCGCCATGGCGTCCCGGAGAACGCGGATGAACGATCCCCGCCGGCCCGGCCGCGACGTCGCCTGCGGCCCGCATCACTCCGACCGTCCTCCCCCGGATGGTCATGGTTTCGGAAAGTCCGCTCTTCCCGGGCCGTCTCGGATCTACGTTCGAACGGATATGTGGATGCCGTCGGGGGAGGGCGTGGCATGGCGATCGAGCTGCCCGGTGAAGTGGTGGAGTTCCTGTCGTTCATCGGGATCAACTGGCCCACGGTGAACGAGGACAAGGTGCGCGAGTTCGCGTCCCATGTGCGGGAGTTCGCGCAGAACGTGGAGTCGGTGCACCAGCAGTCGACGTCGACGATCCAGCAGTTGGGGCAGGCGTACGAGGGGGCGTCGTACGAGGCGTTGCTGGCGAAGTGGGCGTCGCTGTCGGACAGTCACCTGAACGAGTTGGTGCAGGCGTGCCATGTGGTGGCGCAGGCGCTGGACGTCGCGGCGGACGTGATCGTGGCGATGAAGGTGGAGACGATCGGTGAGCTGATCGCGTTGGCGGCGGCGTTCGTGGCGGACCAGGCGGCGGCGGTGGCGACGTTCGGTGCGGCGGAGGCGGCGGTGATCCTGATTGAGGAGACCGCGAAGCGTCTGATCAATTATCTGGAACAGCAGTTGGAGCAGTACATCATCGCGCAGGTGGTGGAGGCGGCGATCGGTCCGCTGGTGGACACGGTGGCGAACGCGGTGCAGGGGATGGTGTTCCAGGCGGCGGAGGCGGCGCTGGGGGTGTCGTCCGGTGGCGGGGGCGGCACCGGCTTTCGGATCGACCCGGCCGCACTGGAGACGCACGCCCGCATGATGCACGACCATGCCGAGGCAGTCGCAGGCCACGCGCAGGCGTTCGGGGCCAAGGCCGGAGCGGTGAGCTTCGCGTGACCAATCGGATCGTGAAGGCCCTGGAAGACGGGGCGGAGAAGCTCGGCAAAGCCCTCGCCGAGGATGCCGGCAAGGCCGTGTCGAAGCTCTACCAGGAGACCGGGGCGAACCTCCGGAAGGTCGCCAAGAACACCGCGGAGGTCGAGGAGAAGCACGCGGCCGAACTCAAGAAGATCCTCGAGGACGGAAAGACGGACGCCCGCCCGGTCGCGCTGTCCGGCAAGGGACACGCGCCCGGCCACGGAGCGAGTCCGGCCGGGCCGCCCTGGCCCGTGGTCGACGGTGTCGCGGGCGCGGCGCGGGGAAAGAGCCTGAACCCGCCCCACCGGAGGCACACGCTGGCAGGGGTGAAGGGCGGTCAGGTCAAGGCGGAGAACAGTGTCATCCTGCGTGGATACGAGAAGGACGTGCACGACGACGTCGCGCAGATCGCGGCCGGCCGCGCGCACTGGAACGCGCAGACCCAGCGCTACGAGATCAACGGCCGGAGCTACGGCGTCGAGCCGCACGGAACCGTGTTCCCGGACTCCGGTGTCGGAATCGTCAACATGGACCGGAACGAGTACGCGGCGCTGAAGGAGCTGGCCAAGGCCGACGGAGACCCGTCGAAGGTGCCGGCATTCACCAGGGATCCCCGGTTCCGCGACAATCCGCACGTGATCACCAAGGCCCACGCCGTCTACCACGGGAAACACAAATGACGTACAACGTGCTCCTCACCAGCATGCTGTCGCGAGACCGCGTCGCCGCCGTCCTCGCGGAGCTGTTCCGGCAGCCGCTGGACGAGGTCGATGTCGCAGGCGCGGACGACTACGACCACCGGAACTGGGACGCGACCGTCAGTTGCACCTACGAGCCGGTCCACGGCGACGTCTCCTGGGCACTCGACATCTACGTACCCGACGGACACCCGGATCGCCCGGCCGAGGCCGAACTGGCGGCGGCGCTGGCCGAGGCGCTGGGGCAGCCGGTCCTGTTCCCCGCGGCGGAGCAGCTGCCGAGTGCCTACTGGCTGGCGGCGCCGCACGGCCTGCTGACCCGGGCCCGGCTGTACGAGTCGGACGAGGAAGAAGCCGGGTTCACCATCGACGCGGTCGGCCGCGCGGTGCCCGGACTCCCGAACGTACCGGTGGAGCCGCAGTCCGAAGTGATCCGGGAGCACCGGGTCGCCACTCCCGTCAGCGATGCGTTCAGTGCCTGGGTCGCCGAACGCAGGACCGGGAACGCCGCATCGGGCGGCGAGCAGACAGAGGGCGAGTGGTACGCCCGGACCCGGCTGGGCGCTTGGGAGTCCCTCGTCACCCGTATGTCGACAGGGTGGCCGCCCGACGGCTGGTACCCCGTCGCCTTCTACCAGGAGGACCTGGCACTGCGGGACGACCTGACGCAGACGGCCACCCAACTCGACGGGGAGAGCGCGGTTCGCTTCGCCGAGGCCCTTGCCCTGGTCGACGACGCTTTCCGCGTTCGGACCGTCGAGGACAGGGGCACGGCTCTCGCCGAAGCAACGGGTCTGCCGCGTCTCGAGCTCGCGCTGCGCGGCTGGTGGTGGCAGCGCCGCCCCGAGCCGGTTCCCTGGCCGCGACCCGGTGAATGAGCCAGGTCGGAGGCCTCTGCCGACCCCGGTGCCCGTACCGCCTGTTGAACGGGCACCGGTCCAACACCACAAGTGAACGCAGCCGGCCGGCTGTTGTGACGCAAGGTCAGCTGTGCGCACCCCGGCGACGGCGGAGGGCGACCAGGGTCGCGGCGCCGCCGGCCACCAGGGCGAGGCCGCCGCCCACCGCGGGGACCAGGCCGTCCGCGCCGGTGCTGGCCAGCGTGCCGGAGGTGGTGGTGCCGGGGGTGGTGCCGGTGACGACCGGGGCGCTCGTCGTCGCGGCCGGGGAACCGGTCGGGGTCGGGGTCGGCGACGGGGCCGGGGTCTCCGTGGCGCTCGGTGCAGGGCTGCTCGGGGCCGGGGAGGTGGGGGCCGGGGAGGTCGCCGGGTCGGTCGGCTCCGGGGTCGGGGTCGGGGTCGGCGCCGGGGAAGGGTCGGCGCCGGGGTGGTGCCCAGGAAGGCGAAGGTGCGGTGCGCCTCCGGGTTGCCGGCGCCCCAGGTGAGGATCTGGTACTCGGCCCGGACGTCCACCTTCCAGCTCACCAGCTCCGGCTGGGCGGCCAGGGTGTAGGAGACGGTGGTGTCACCGGCGGGGAGGTCGCACC
This sequence comes from Kitasatospora cheerisanensis KCTC 2395, assembly GCF_000696185.1. Lineage (GTDB taxonomy): Bacteria > Actinomycetota > Actinomycetes > Streptomycetales > Streptomycetaceae > Kitasatospora > Kitasatospora cheerisanensis. The sequence goes on from NZ_KK853997.1 coordinate 4,213,868, forward strand.
AGATGATCGTTGTCGGAGAGTTGAGCTCGCTCGTCACGTGGTTGCAGGAGCCCGCGGGGGACGCCGTCGCGTCGGTGACCTTCACGCCGATCGGGGTCGGGAAGTAGGGCCAAGTGGGCTGACCCGCGGCGCTGTTGAAGTGGAGCTGGAGCTTGCCTGGGTCCACCGCGTGCACCGTCACCTGCTGGGTGACCGACGTGCCCGCCGGCAGGTCCGGGGCCGTCAGCTTGACGGTGTTCCGGGCCACGTGCCCGGGCGTCTCCACGGTGACCTTCGCGGCCGCCTTGCTCGCGGGGCCGCCGGCCGGGCTGCTGCCCGCCGTCTTCACCTCGGCCACGGCGTCCGCGACGTTCCCGCCCCGCGGCACGAAGACCGCGCCGTAGTAGGCGACCGTCCCGTCCGGCACGGAGTCGCCGACGGCGATCAGCGGCGAGGCGAAGATGTTGGGCGGGGCGGAGTCGCAGGTGTAGACGCCCGCGGTGCCGGTCACCGTCGCACAGGTCGAGTTCTCGAACCGGGTGCTCAGGTCGACGCTGATCCCGGCCGGGAGCTGGAGCGGGGCGGCGGCGTCGGTCAGCGGCTTCGCGCTCACGGCGTAGACCCAGGTGCCGTCCGCGATGCCGTACACGCTTCCGGGCGCCAACGGGCGGCTGTACTCGCCCGGTTGGAGCACGAGGTCCTTGAGCTGGAACGTCACGGGCTGCGGGTCCGCCTGGGCCGCCCCGGCGAAGGCGAGGGTCGTCCCGGCGCCGAGCGCGGCGACCGCGATCCCGGCACTCAGCCTGCGGCGTGAGGCACTTCTGGCCATGCGCATCTCTGTCTTCCTCGAAGTCGAATGGCCGCGGCTCGACCGCGGCGGCGCGAGGTCCCCCCTGCGCGCGGACGCAGCGTAGTCGAATCCGGTACGAACAGAGAACGCAATTCCCCCACCGGCCACGACCGTTGAGCCCCCTCCCGAACCGGCCCGGACGGCCGCCGGAATCGGGCGCGCCCTCCGGTCCCGGTGATCCTCCCATCCACCGGTGGAGCGAGGGACGGAAGACCTGGCGGCTGGCCGGGGAGTTGGAGTCCGCCGGGTCGGTGCCGACGCCGACGGCAGCAGCCTGTGCGACCGAGCGGATCCGGCTCGGGAAAGCTGGTGACCTCGGTCGAGCCTCGTTCACCCATCACCGTCTGTCGTACATCACTTGGTACTCCTGTGCGCCGACGCTCCGGATTCCGGAGGTTCGGGTGCTGTCGACGGCAGCGCTCCGCCCGGTACTACCGTCGACCGGCGGCGAGTTCGGCGAGGCGATCGCCGATCACCGAGACGCCGGGCCTGGGCTCCCGCGCGTAGTACCAGGGCTTGCGCCGGCGCAGCAGTTCCTCGCCGTGCTCGGCCCAGCTGAATCCGGGCTGCCGCAGGAGTTTCCGGAAGACCGCGTCGGCCGTCCCTGGATGGGTGGCGACCAGTCGGCGGATCGGCAGGGGCGTGATCGATTCCTCGCGCAGGTAGGTGCGCAGCAGGTTCTGGTGCTTCCGGCGGCCCGCCAGCTCAGGGGCGGTGAACAGGTCCCGCAGCATCCCGTAGTCCGCATAGAGGTTGAGCCCCTCGACCTCGTCGTAGATGACGCCGACGGTTTCCGCCTCCGCGAGTTCGGGCGAGAGTTCGACGGTCGGGAGATCCGGGTGGGGAAGCCGCTCTCCTCGGCCCCGGCCGGGGTGTGCGGCCGCGGTGGACTCCTGCCGCTGCCGGTAGTAGGCGGTGAGCAGGTCCGCGGCCTCGGCCGGGGGGAGGACGAGTTCGTCGGTGCCGGAGAACTCGACGAAGGCGGCCCGGTCCTCCCGCATCTGCTGCCAGCCCTGCTCGACCTTCTCGGGGTTGCGGAAGACCAGTTCGGGCCGGCTGACTGCCAGGTGGAGCGCGGCCCGGGCGATTTCGGCGGCGCTGGACCTGGGGTGGTGCTCCATCGCCCCCGAGATCAGCCACGTCCCCCCGTCCGGCTGGAGGGGCACCAGGCAGACGAGGAGGAACCCTCCCTTGGACACGCCGCGGAACGCGCCCCGCCCGAGGGTCGAGTACGTGCGGTACTCCAGATCGTCGACCAGGTTCAGCAGGACGACGGCTTCGCCGTCCTTGCGCCGCACCTCGAAGACCCCTTCGACCGGCTCGCGCCAGCTGAGCAGCATCTCCCGTTCGGCCCCGGTCAGGTCCCGCCGCCCGGCGACGAACCGGTCCACCACCGTCGAACCGTCCGGCAGGCGGTACCGCAGGAGGAAGTGGTCGATGATCCGGATCGCCTCGGCTTCGTCCAACCACCGCTCGGGGCCGGCCGCCTCCAGCAGCAGCGGCGTCAACCACCGGTCGAAGCGCGCGCTCTGCCCGAAGGCGACCAACTCACCCTTCAACTCGGCACTGCGATCGATCAGGTTGGCAAACAAGCGTGCGTCAGCGTCCACGGCACCACGTTAGCGATCGCCCCGACTCCTTCGCTCCGCGTTGCCGGCCCTCACGCCGGCAAGCTCGCGCGTAGGGTCGGCAGCATGCGACTGAGTACGGTGATCCTCCCCATCCACCGGTGGAGCGAGGGGCAGAAGATCTGGCGGCGGGCCGAGGAGCTGGGGTTCCACGCGGCCTACACCTACGACCACCTGAGCTGGCGGAGCTTCCGGGACGAGCCGTGGTTCGGGTCGGTGCCGACGCTGACGGCGGCGGCGTGCGCGACCGAGCGGATCCGGTTGGGGACGCTGGTGAGCTCGCCGAACTTCCGGCACCCGGTGACGCTGGCGAAGGAACTGATCACGCTGGACGACGTGTCCGGCGGCCGGATCTCGCTGGGCATCGGCGCCGGCGGAACGGGCTTCGACGCGACCGCCCTCGGACAGCAGGCCTGGTCGCCCAAGGAGCGGGCCGACCGGTTCGGCGAATTCCTGCCGCTGCTGGAGGAGTTGCTGACCAACGGGACGACCACCCGGGAGGGCGCGTACTACTCGGCGGTGGAGGCGCGGAACATCCCGGGCTGCGTGCAGCGCCCGCGGCTGCCGTTCTACGTCGCGGCGACCGGGCCGCGCGGCCTGCGGCTGGCGGCCGAGCACGGGCAGGGCTGGGTGACCTACGGCGACCCGAAGGGGCCCGCCGAGGTGCCGGTCGCGCAGGCGCCCGCGGTGATCGCCCGGCAGGTCGAGAAGCTGACCGCGGCCTGCGAGCAACGCGGCCGGAACGTCGGCGAGTTGGAGAAGCTGCTGCTGCAGGGCTCGACCGCCGAGCAGCCGCTGCAGTCGGTGGACGCCTTCGTCGACTGGGCCGGGACGTACCGCGAACTCGGCATCACCGAACTGGTGGTCCACTGGCCGGTGCCGGACTCGATCTTCGCCAACGACCTCGACGTCTTCGAGCGGATCGCCACCGACGGCCTGCGTCAACTCGGCTGACGCGCCGTCGGACCGGACGGCGGCCCCGGGCCCGGGACCGGCCAGGGGCCGCCGCAGAAAAGGTCGCCGGGGAGTCCTAGGCTCGTCGCATCCCGGCGCACGCACGGGACGAGAGCCTCAGGAGGGGTAAGGATGAGCGGGGACAGCGGCGGTCCCGGGCAGCAGCCCGGCGGCCAGTGGGGCTACGGACAGCCCTACGGCCAGGGCCACGGCCCGGGTTACGGGCACACGGGCTGGGGAGCGGGAGCCCCCGGCGGGTGGGGGCACGGTCCGTGGGGGACCACGCCGCTCGCCCCGAAGCCGGGCGTCGTCCCGCTGCGGCCGCTGTCGTTCGGCGAGATGTTCAGCGCCGTGTTCGACACCGTCCGCCGGTACTTCAAGGCGCTGTTCCTGCCGCTGCTGGCCGTCACCGGCATCGGCGCGGTGCCGGTGGTGGTGCTCGCGGTGCTCTTCACGGGCAACCTGCGCGACGCCCTCGACCGGCTGCCGGACGACGGTTCGGCGACCGGCCGGCAGGTGTGGGACGTGTTCGGCCCGATGCTGGTGCTGGGCCTGGTGTTCCTGCTGGTGCTGCTCGCCCAGTACGCGGTCGCCGGCCCGGTCTCCACGATCGTGCTGCGCGCGGCCGCCCTCGGACGCCCGATGACGGCCCGTCAGGCCTGGCGCGAGGCCATGCCCCGGGTGTGGCCCGCACTGCTGTCGCAGGCGCTGGTCATTGTGCCGGTGATGCTGCTGGCCGTCCTCGCGATCGTGGGTCCGATCGCCTGGGCGGTGGCCGCCGACAACCCGCTGATCGGGCTGTTCGCCTTGGTGATGGTCCCGGCCGCGGTGGTGGCCGCCGTCTTCGTCAACATCCGCCTGGTCCTGCAGGTGCCGGTGCTGGTGCTGGAGGAGACCACCGCGGTCGGCGCGATCCGCCGGGCCTGGCGGCTCAACGAGGGCAACTGGTGGCGCAGCCTGCTGCTGTCCTTCGTGGTGTGGCTGATCGGCCGCCTCGCGTCCAACATCGTCAGCTACCCGTTCGGCATCGTCCTCTCCGCGGTGATGCCGAACACCGACCCCTACGTCTACGACTACGACACGCCGCCGACCGCCGCGCTGCCCGGCACCGGTGCGCTGACCACCGTGGTGGTGATCGGCCTGCTGTTCGTGCTGCTGGTCGTCGCGGCGACCGCCCCGCTGACGCCGCTCGCCAACGGCGTGATGTACATCGACCGCCGGATCCGCAAGGAGCGCCTGGACGTCGCCCTGGCGGAGGCCGCCGGCATCCGGCTGGGCGACCCCACCGGGTACGCCGCCCCGCCCGCCCAGCCCACGCCGCCGGCCCCGTCCGCCCAGCCCGCCCCGGCGGCCCAGCCTGCGCCGCCGGCCCAGCCCGCGCCGCCCGCCGAGGCTCCGGCAGCCCCGCCCGCCAAGGCTCCGGCAGCTCCGGTCGCCCCGCCCGCCGAGGCTCCGAAGGCCCCGCCGGCCGACGCCCCGCCGGTGCTGCCGGCCCAGCCCGGCACGCCTGCTGACGCTCCGTCGGACGCATCTGCTCCGTCTACGAAGGATGACTCGGACGCGGGCTGATCCGGGCCGGGTTGCGTTTCGATCACGGACTGCCCGATTGACGCGGGATTACGGCATTCGCCCGCCCAATCGTGTTGTTGACGACTGCACAGGGCTCCCATAATTCGTGCACCGCATGTGAAGCCGGTGTCCGAGTCGGCCCGGGGGACGGCTCGCCGCTGCCGTGCGGTCATCCATGTGCACTCTGGGGGGAGACCCTTGTCCGTTTCCGAACCGACCCCTGGTCAGGTGCCGGCCGCCACGCCTGCCGAGCAGCCGCCGGTCACCGAGTCCAACCCGTTCGCCCCGACCGCGCCCGACCCGGAGAACGCCGGGGCCGTGCCGTCCGACGCCCCGCAGCCCGCTGCCGCGGGGCGCGGACTGCCCCGGGCGGCGGGCGTGGCGCTGACGGTGGCCGCGCTGCTCGCCGTGACCGCGACCAGCGCGGCCGTCACCGTCGTGGTCGGCCGGCCCGACCCGGCCAAGCGGGTGGCCGCCGCCCCGGCGGCCACCGCGAGCGCCTCGGCCAGTGCGAGCGCCAGCGCCTCGCCCAGCCCGACGCCGACCCCACCCCCGCCGCGACCGTGGCGCCGCGCCCGGCCAGCACCCTGCAGGGCAGCGTCTCCGGCGGCAAGCACAGCGGCGACCTGCGCTACTTCCTGCTGCCGGTGCCGGACAACGCCGACCCGTACGGCTCGCCGGACGGCGCGATGCTGACCACGGAGGACCTCCAGGCGCAGTACAGCGACAGCGTCGACATCAAGGAGGTGCTGGACTCCTGGGGCTTCAAGGACGCCGCCGGCCGCACCTACCGCCTCCGTGACGGCAAGACCGAGATCCGCTCCGAACTCAAGCGCTTCGGCCGCACCGACCGCGCGCAGGGCTTCGCCGACCACTCGGGCTACGGCGACAACTCCTTCGACATCGACGGCGTGTCCAACGCCAAGGGCTACATCTTCAAGCCCAAGGAGCAGGCGTACACCGGCGCCCTGATCGGCATCGGCGTGGTCGGCGACGTGGTCTACGAGATCACCGTCGAGGTGCAGGGCGACCCCGACAAGGCGCTGCTCTTCGACGCCATGAAGCGCGAGCGCGACCGCCTCACCAACGGCTGACGGCCGTCCCGAACTCTTCTTCCAGGAGCACCAGTTGAGCACCGAGTCCACGGGCGCCGCGGAGCCCGGGGCGGCCGCCGCCGTGCCGTCCGAACCCCCGGCGGCAACCCCGCCCGCCGAGACCGCCACCGAGAACCCCACCGAGAACGCCGCCGAGACCGAAGTGGCGCCGCCCGCCGCGGCTGACGCCCCGTCCGACGGCCCGTCCGAAGTGCCGCAGGACGGGCCGGCCGAGCAGGACGAGCCGAACGAGCAGGGCGAGCCGGCCGAGCCGGTCGCTGAGGGTGTCGAACCCGCCCGCAGGAAGCGGAAGTTCGGAGTCGGCGCGCTGTTCCTGACCGCCGTGGTGGCCGGGCCGCTGATCGGCGTCGGCGTCGGCTACGGCATCCAGGCGGCCCGCCCGGCGACGCCGCTGCCGGCGCTGGAGGCGCCGAAGCTCAGCTACCCGGCCGAGCGGGTCGACGCCAAGGCGCTGGCCGCGGCCGGCCCGCAGCCGCTGAACATCGACGGCGACCTGCGCGACCTGCTGATCAAGCGTCCGGACGGCAGCCAGGACGAGACCGACGGCGACGGCGACGGCTGGCTGACCGTCGCGGACCTGGCGGAGTACCGCGGCGACAGCGCCCGAGAGTTCACGGACCTGCTGGCCGACGGCCTCCGCCGGACGGCGTCGGTCAGCTGGTCCTCCGGTGACGTCAAGTACCGGGTGAAGCTGATGCAGTACACGCCCGAGGCGGTGAACAAGGTGATGCTCGGCATGATGCCCCGCAGCACCACGGACATGGACCTGTCGCAGATCGCGGGCAATGACGACAGCCTGATCATGACCTCCAAGGTGGAGTACACCTACGCCCGCAGCACCGAGAAGTACTACTACGGCGAGGCACTGGCCCGGAAGGGCACCGTGCTGATGGACATTCAGGTCTACGGCAAGAACCCGGTGGACCGGGTCCAGCTGGCGGACGTCGCCAAGCGACAGTGGGAGCGAATCGCGTGACCGACATCGAATCCCCCGAGCCGGTCGCCGAGCCCACCGTGCCGTCGCCGACCAAGCCGGCGGTCGAGCCGGATGCCGAACCCGCCCCCGCCGCACCGGAGTTGGCCGAGCAGGAGGCCCCTGCTCCGGCGAAGCCCCGGCGTACCGCGCTGAAGGCGGTCGCCGCGGTGGTCGCGGCGGCGCTGGTCGGCGTCGGCATCGGCGAAGCGATCATCAAGGTCCACTACAGCGACGAACCGGCGCCCGCGGCCGCGGCGCCCGCCGCCCCCTCGGCGAGCCCGACCCAGGCGTGGGGCGCGAAGTCCAACGGCAACCACTTCGGGAGCCTGCGCGACCTGATGCTGCCGGTGCCGTCCGGCTGGCGGCTGGGCCCGGACTACAAGTCGATCGGCAACGACCACGAGATCCGTGACACCGACCTGGACAAGGTGCTGAAGGAGACCCTCGCGGACGTTCCGGAGAAGTACCGGAAGGACGCCGAGAACGCCCTGTCCTCGCTGCACATCCAGGGCATCGGGGCGCGCACCCTGGCCTCCACGGACAACTCGACGATGGTGACGCTGGTGCTGAGCCAGTACAACCAGCAGGCGGTGGCCGCGGAGAACAACTCGTACGGCAAGTGGTACACGGACAACGAGCTGTACCGGGTGGGCCCGGGCGTCGCCGGCCACGCGGAGGCGCACTGCGCGCTGCCGATGCTGAAGGCGGGCGACCAGCTCGACTACCTGCAGTGCTACGCCGGCGTCGGCGACCTGCTGGTGCAGCTGGAGGTCGCCGGGACCGCGCCCCTCGACCAGAACAAGGTCATCGACCTGTTCCGTCAGCAACTCGACCGACTGGCCATCCCGGGAGCCACCGCATGAGCACCGACACCACCCCGAGCACCGGGCCGTCCGAGCCGTCCGAACCGTCCAAGCCCGAGCCGACCGTGCAGGCCGAGCCGGCCGTGCAGGCCGAGCCGGCCGTGCAGGCCGAGCCGGCCGTGCAGGCCGAGTGGGCGGCCCCGTCGGGCGCGGAGAGCACCGCCCCGGACGCCGACGCGGCGGAGGCCAACCCCTTCGCCGGGCCGTTCCCCGAGCGTCCGAAGGCCGACCGGAAGCGGAGGTGGCAGGTCGGCGGCGCGCTGCTGCTGACCGTGGCGCTCGGCTCCGGGAGCGCCGTCCTGATGACGCTGCCGGACCGCACCGACCTGCCCGGTCTGGCCACGCCGAACGACGGCCGGTACGTGTTCCCGGAGTTGGCGCTGCCGCCGCTGCCGGTGGGCGCCTCGGCCCCGTCCGACTACAAGCTCAAGACGCACGCCGCGGACCTGCGGGGGCTGCTGCTGCCGCTGCCCAAGGGCGCGGTCGGCACCGGCCCGTCCGCGGCGCCGAGCCCGAGCGCCTCGGCGTCCGCGTCCGCGAGCGCCGCACCGAGCGCGTCCGCCAGTGCCTCCGCCTCGGCGGGCGCGGCCGCGCTGCCGCCGGTGGCCGGCCGCTGGGTGCCGTGCGACCGGGACATGATGCTGGCCAAGGAGGACAAGTACGCGCAGCGGCTGACCAGCGACGCCTGCCGCGGCGCGGCCGCCCAGGGCTGGAGCGCCAAGGACGGCACCCGCACCGAGCTGCGGCTGATCCGGTTCGGTTCGCAGGACGAGGCGAACGACTTCTTCAACGGCGCCAACCTGATGGGCGCGACCAAGGACATCGAGTCCTCGCACCTGGACGTCGACGGCTCCTACAAGGTGGCGCTGGGCCAGTCGAACGTCCGGCTCTCGGACGCGAAGGCGGGGGACCTGCCGACCGGCCGGATCGGCTGGGTGGCGTGCGGCGACACGGTCGCGCTGATCCAGATGACCAATCCGCAGGGCGTCCCGGAGCAGGCGTTCCGGCAGGTGCTGCTGCTGCAGAGCAGCCTGATGGCCTGACCTGCGGCGACCCGCCGCGACCCGCCGCGACCCGGTACGCGCCGCAAGAACGTCGGCACGTGCCGGAGGAGCGCCGGAAGGCCGCCCGGAACGGCGGCTGACGCGGCGTCAGTGGTGAAGCGGCTCCCGCCCGCCCCCCGAACCCCTAGGGGGCGGGCGCGGAGTGTCATCCCGTGGGCGGATGAAGGCTCGGCCGCCCAGCGCATGTTCCCGGGGTGTGACGAGGACTACGTTGATGACCGTGTCCACAGTCATCAAGACGGACGGCCTCACCAAGAGGTTCCCCCGGGTCACCGCGCTCGACCGGCTCACCGTGGAGGTGCAGCCCGGCGTGGTCGGACTGGTCGGAGCGAACGGCGCGGGCAAGTCCACACTCATCAAGATCCTCCTCGGGCTGTCCCCGGCCACCGAAGGCACCGGCCAGGTGCTCGGCCTGGACATCGCCACCCAGGGTGCGGAGATCCGCGAGCGCGTCGGCTACATGCCCGAGCACGACTGCCTGCCGCCGGACGTCTCCGCCACCGAGTTCGTGGTCCACATGGCCCGGATGTCCGGCCTGCCGGCCTCCGCGGCCCGCGAGCGCACCGCCGACACGCTCCGCCACGTCGGCCTGTACGAGGAGCGCTACCGCCCGATGGGCGGCTACTCGACCGGCATGAAGCAGCGCGTGAAACTGGCCCAGGCGCTCGTCCACGACCCGCAGTTGGTGCTGCTGGACGAGCCGACCAACGGCCTCGACCCGGTCGGCCGGGACGAGATGCTGGGCCTGATCCGGCGCGTCCACACCGACTTCGGCATCTCGGTGCTGGTCACCACCCACCTGCTGGGCGAGCTGGAGCGCACCTGCGACCACCTGGTGGTGATCGACGGCGGCAAGCTGCTGCGGTCCTCCTCCACCGCCTCGTTCACCGAGGCCACCCAGCTGCTCGCGGTCGAGGTCACCGACCACCCGACCGACCGCGACTTCGACGCCGAGGCGGTGCTGCGCGAGCGCCTGACCGCCGCCGGGCTGACGGTGCGCCCCGACGGCAGCCGCATCCTGCTGGTGGAACTCGCCGGCGACGGGACGTACGACACCGTCCGCGACACCGTGGACGACCTCGGCCTCGGCCTGATCCGGCTGGAGCAGCGCCGCCACCGGGTCGCCGAGATCTTCAGCGCCGACCCCGGCGTGCCCGCGGAGCACCAGCCGCAGCAGGCGCAGGAGTCGCACGAGTCGCACGAGTCGCACGACGAGCAGGCCGCGGCCGTGCCGGCAGGAGGCGAGCAGGCATGACCACCCCCGCCCAGACCCACAGCGGCGTCATCCACGACATCGGCTACCGCCCGTACACCGGGCCCCGGTTGGGCCGCGGCTACGCCACCCGTTCGCTGTACGTGCAGAGCCTGCGCGCCGCGTTCGGCCTCGGCCGGTCCGGCAAGTCGAAGGTGCTGCCGTTCCTGCTGCTCGGCGGCCTGACCGCGCCGGCGCTGGCGATGCTCGCCATCGCGGTGTTCGCCAACCTGAAGCAGATGCCGCTGGACTACGCCCAGTACCTGTCCAACTTCTCGGTGCTGACGCAGATCTTCCTGGCCGCGCAGGCCCCCGTGCTGATGTCCCGCGACCTGCGCCACCACGTCGTGCCGCTGTACTTCTCCCGGCCGGCCGGGCGCGGCGACTACGTGGCCGCCAAGTTCGCCGCCATGTTCAGCGCCCTGATGATCATGCTGTCGCTCCCGCTGCTGGTGCTGTTCGTCGGCTCGCTGCTGGCCAAGTTCCCGTTCGGCGACAACCTGGTCCACCTGCTGTACGGCCTGGTCGCCGCCGTCCTGTACGCGCTGCTGTACTCCGCGCTCGGCCTGCTGATCGCCGCCGCCACCCCGCGCCGCGGCTTCGGCGTGGCCGCCATCATGGGCACCCTGATGATCACCGGCGCGATCGCCGCGATCGTCCGCGGCCTCACCGGCGGCTACGACCCGGTCCCGCGGGAGTCCGCGTACTGGGCCGAGCTGATCTCGCCCAGCGGCACCGTCGAGGGCCTGGTCAACCAGCTCTTCGGGATCGGCGGCGACGGCCCCGACAAGCTGCACGCCCCCGGCTCCCTCGGCGCACTGGTGTTCGCCGCGGTGATCGCCCTCGTCACGGCCGGCAGCTACGCGCTGATGCTGCGCCGCTACCGGAACGTCTGAGAGGCAGCCATGGCCGTCATCACCATCGACAAGGTCTCCCGCTGGTTCGGCAACGTGGTCGCCGTCAACGACGTCACCATGACCATCGGACCGGGCATCACGGGCCTGCTCGGCCCCAACGGCGCCGGAAAGTCCACCCTCATCCACATGATGAGCGGCTTCCTCGCCCCCTCCTCCGGCGCGGTCACCCTGGACGGCGCCCAGATCTGGCGCAACCAGCAGGTGTACCGGCAGATCGGCCTGGTCCCCGAAAAGGAGTCGATGTACGACTACCTGACGGGCTGGGAGTTCGTCCTCGCCAACGCCGAACTGCACGGCCTCGCCGACCCCGGCGCCGCCGCGAAGCGGGCCATCGCTCTGGTCGAGATGGAGTACGCCCAGGAACGCCAGACCGGCACCTACTCCAAGGGCATGAAGCAGCGCGTCAAGATGGCCTCCGCCCTGGTCCACGACCCGGCGGTGCTGCTCCTCGACGAGCCGTTCAACGGCATGGACCCCCGCCAGCGCCTCCACCTCATGGAACTGCTGCGCCGGTTCGGCGCCGACGGGCGCACCGTGCTGTTCTCCTCGCACATCCTCGAAGAGGTCGAGCAACTCGCCCGCCACATCGAGGTGGTGGTCGCCGGACGGCACGCCGCCTCGGGCGACTTCCGCGAGATCCGCCGCCTGATGACCGACCGCCCGCACCGCTACCTGGTGCGCTCCAGCGACGACCGCCGGCTGGCCGCCGCGCTGATCGCGGACGGCTCCACCGCCGGCATCGAACTCGACACCGCCGAGAAGGCGCTGCGCATCCAGGCGATCAACTTCCAGGGCTTCACCACCCTGCTGCCCAAGGTCGCCCGCGAGGCCGGCATCCGGCTGTACACCGTCTCCCCGGCCGACGAGTCGCTGGAAAGCGTCTTCTCGTACCTGGTCTCGTCCTGAAGGGCCACCGATGAACACCACCGTCGCCAGGCTCACCGCCCGCGGCCTGTTCGGCCGCCGCCGGATCCTGATCCTGCTGGCCGTCCCGGTCCTGCTGCTGGTCATCGCCGTGATCGCCCGCAACAGCACCCTGGACAAGCTGGAACTCGCCCACAGCATCCTCGGCAACCTCGCCCTGGGCACCCTCGTCCCGATCACCGGCCTGATCGTCGGCACCGGCGTGATCGCCACCGAGATCGAGGACGGCTCGATCGTCTACCTGCTGGCCAAGCCGCTGCCGCGCTGGCAGATCGTCACCACCAAGCTGGCCGTCGCCGTCGGCGCCGCCTGGCTGCTGTCCGCGCTGCCGACCTACCTGGCCGGCCTGATCCTCTACGGCTCCGCGGACGGCATCGCGGCCGGCTACGCCGTCGGCACGCTGGTCGCCGGCGCCGCCTACAGCGCACTGTTCCTGCTGCTCGGCGTGGTCACCCGACACGCGGTGATCGCCGGCCTCGCCTACGCGCTGATCTGGGAGAGCCTGATCGGCAACTACGTCGAGGGCGCCCGCACCCTGTCCGTCCAGCAGTGGGGCCTGTCGCTGACCCAGGCGGTCGCCGCCGACGGCACCGTCACCGCCCCGGTCGGACTGAGCACCGCGGTCTGGCTGCTGATCGTCGCCGCGGTCGGCGCCACCGCGCTGGCCTCGGTCAAGCTGGCCGGGCTCACCCTCAACGGCGAGGAGTAGCCCCCGACGGCGAGGAGCAACCCTCCCGGAGACGCGGAACGGCGGGGACGGCACATGCCGTCCCCGCCGTTCCGCGTGGTCCGTCAGACCGTCCGGTCGCGGCCCGCGCCCCAGCCGGCCACCGCCGCCACCGCGGACAGCGCCAGCATCACGACCAGCGTGGCGTCCCAGCCGCCGGTCAGCTGGTGCAGCGCGCCGCCGCCGACCGGGCCGGCCGCCGCCACCAGGTAGCCCACCGCCTGGCTCATCCCGCCCAGCCGGGCCGCGCCCAGCACGCTGTCGGTGCGCAGCACGATGAACGCCAGGCCCAGGCCCAGCGAGCCGCCCTGCGCCAGGCCAAGCACCGTCGCCGAGGCCCACGCGCCCGACACCGGGGCCAGCAGCAGCCAGGCGATGCCCGCCGCGTTCAGCCCGGCCATGGCCAGCGCCAGCCCGCGCTGCCGGGTCATCCGGCCCGCCGCCAGCGGCACCAGGAACGCGCCGACCACCTGCACCAGGTTGCTGAACGCGAACACCAGGCCGGCTTCGCCGCGCGGCATCCCGTGGTCGGCCAGGATGGTCGGCATCCACGCCACCAGGGTGTACACCAGCAGCGAGGAGATGCCCATGAACGCGCTGATCTGCCAGGCCAGCGGAGACTTCCACGGACTGACCGCGGGCCGCTGCGGCACCGCCGCCGGCGCCACCCGCACCGGCACGGTGGCCTCCTGACGGGCCTTCAGCACCTGCGGCAGCCACGCCAGTCCGGCGACCAGCGCCAGCACCGACCAGGCGCCCAGCGAGGCCTGCCAGCCGCCGCCCAGGGCGTGCTCCAGCGGCACCGACAGCGCGGCGGCCATGGTCGCGCCGACCAGCATGGTGGTCGAGTAGACGCCGGTCATCATCGCCGCCCGGTGCGGGAACTCGCGCTTCACCAGGCCCGGCATCGACACGTTCAGCACCGCGATGGCCACGCCGATCACCACGCAGCCCAGGTACAGCGTCGCCACCGACGGCAGCACCCGCAGCAGCACGCCCGCGCCCAGCGCCAGCACCGCGCCCAGCACCACCCGCTCGGTGCCGAACCGGCGGGTCAGCCGCGGCGTCAGCGGCGCGCCCACGCCCTGGAACAGCACCGGCACGGTGGTGATCAGGCCGCTCGCCGCCGCGGACAGGCCGAAGGTGTGCTGGATCTCCGCCACCATCGGCGAGACCGCCGCCAGGCAGGCCCGCATGTTCAGGGCCACCAGCACGATGCCCGCCAGCAGCAGGGCGGGGTGGGCGAACTTGGCGGTTCGGGTACCGACCTTCGGGTCGAGGACGGGCTGCACGGCACGGGTGACCGACATGGCGGGGCTGACTCTCTGTGCGGGTGAACGAAGAAGGGGGACCGGAGGGTTGACGGCGCGTTACTTGCGCGCGGCGATCTCGGCGAGCAACTGCTCCACCGCCGCCGTCGGCTCCGCCAGCAGGGCCCGACAGGCCGCCTCGGCGCGCTCCGGGTCACCGCTCTCGATCGCGTCGACCAGCGCCGCGTGGGTGCCGATCGCCACCTCGGGCATGTCGTGGTCGCCGAACGCCGCGCGCATCGACTCCCGCACCGAGGCCCCGAAGTAGCGGTACACCTCGGTCAGCGCCGGATTGTGCGCCGCCTCCACCACCGCCGTGTGGAACTCCAGGTCGTGCTCGACGGTGGCCTCCCGGCCGGCCCGCTCCGGGTGCGCGGCCATCACTTCGGCCTCCCGGGCCAGCGCCGCCCGCATCCGGGCCAGGTCGTCCGGGGTGTGCCGCTCGGCGGCCAGCCGGGCCGCCTCGGTCTCCAGCGCGGCACGCACCTCCAGCACGTCCCGCACCCCCGAGCGCTGCACCCCGCGCAGCACCGACGCCGGGTCGCTGGTCGAGCGGACGAAGGTCCCCTCGCCCTGCCGGGAGACCAGCATGCCGGCGTGCACCAGCACCCGGATCGCCTCCCGGACGGTGTTGCGCCCCACTCGCAGCCGCTCGGCGAGCTCGTGCTCGGTCGGGATCCGCGACCCCACCGGCCACGCCCCGCCCGCCAGTTGCTCCCGCAGCTGCTCGATCGCCTCGTCCACCAGCGAACGCCGCCCGGCCGCCTGCAGTCCCTCCACGCCGGGCTCCCTTCACGTGCGCGGTCCGATGTCGGTCATCCTACAACTGCTTTGCCCGGTCATCCTACAACCGCTCTGGCGTGCGGGAACGCGGAGACAACCGGCGGGCCGAACGGTGCCCGGAAGCGGGCGGAGGAGAGCGGTGCGAACGCCGAAGTCGCGTGTCTCACACGGGAGAACGGGAACCGGCGGTCCGTACGCGTCGTTGCTGAGCTCGGAGTGGAGCCCCGGGCCGTGACTCGGCAATGATCCCTTTATATGCTCCGCTCTCATAGCTTCATCCGTCCGCCCAGCAGACGGAGCGGTTGCTGAGGGGCCCGACGGCCGCCTCCGGTGAAGGGTGTACGTATGGCAGGCCAGAGGGCGGGGGCGTCCGACGCGGACGCCGGCTGGTGGGAGAACGTCCCGCCACAGGGCGACCCCTACCGGCAGGACGCGCCCCGTCGCGACGACGCGCCGCCCCCCGGCGTGCCCCGTCGCCGGGCGGCCGGCCACGACGACGCCCCCGCCCCGGCAGCCGCAGTGAGGCCCGCCGCGCCGCCCAGGGCCGCGGCGCCGCCGCGCAGGGCCGCTCCGGACGCCGCGCCGCCCCGAGCCCGAGACCGCGGGCGCCGGAGCGGGCGGCGGCGGCCGGGCCGAAGCCCGCCGCGCCGCCCAGGGGCGCCGCAAGCCCCGCGGCACCAAGAAGATCATCATCTGGTCGCTGGTCGGCGCCAGCGTCGCCGTGGTCGGCACCGGCGGCTACTTCTACTGGCGACTGAACGCCAACATCTCCTCCTTCGACCGCGACGGCATCAGCAAGGACCGCCCGGCGGCCGCCGAGGCCGACGCCCAGGGCCGCCGCCCGATGAACATCCTGCTGATCGGCTCCGACTCGCGCGACGGCGCCAACAAGGACCTCGGCGGCGGCGAGGAGGGCGGCGCCCGCTCCGACACCACGATCCTGTTGCACGTCTACGCCGACCACAAGCACGCCGTCGGCGTCTCGTTCCCCCGCGACGCACTGGTCAACATCCCCAAGTGCATGCTGCCGAACAAGAATTGGACCAAGCCGCAGACCAACGTGATGTTCAACAGCGCGTTCTCGGTCGGCAACAGCGAGCAGGGCAACCCGGCGTGCACCCAGAACACCGTCGAGGCCCTCACCGGCCTCCGCGTCGACCACACCATGGTGGTCAACTTCGAGGGCTTCGCCGCGATGACCAAGGCCGTCGGCGGCGTCGAGGTCTGCCTGCCCAACGCCATCTACGAGAAGGACCTCAACCCCAACCTGCCCAAGAAGGGCAAGGAGATCTACCCCAAGGGCGTGCAGAAGGTCGAGGGCCAGGCCGCCCTCGACTACGTCCGGCTGCGGCACGGCATCGGCGACAACTCCGACGTCGGCCGCATGCAGCGCCAGCAGGCCTTCCTGTCCTCGCTGATCAAGTCGGTCAAGACCAAGGGCATGAGCCCGACCAACCTGCTGCCGCTGGCCGACGCCGCCACCAAGTCGCTCACCGTCGACCCCGACCTGGCCGGCGTCGACAAGCTGCTCGACCTGGGCATGTCGCTCAAGGACATCGACCTGCACGACATCAAGTTCCTCACCACCCCCTGGCACTACGAGAAGGAACGGATCGGCCTCAACCACCCCGAGGTCGACCAGCTCTGGGCCGCCCTCAAGGCCGACCGCACCCTCGACGGCCAGGACGCCAGCGGCGGCGGCGCCAGCCCCGCCCGAGCGAGCCGCCGCGCCCTCCTCCGGCCGCCGGCCGCCCCGGCCGCCAACGGGGCCGGCATCAAGGTCGGCGTCTACAACGGCACCACCACCGGCGGCCTCGGCACCAAGGCCTCCGCGACGCTCAAGGCCGCGAACTTCACCGTCACCATGACCGCCAACGCCGCCAACCAGAACCACGCCACCACCGTGGTCCAGTACGGCAGCGGCCAGAAGGCCAACGCGCAGGCCGTCGCCGCGCTGTTCCCCGGCGCCACCATCGAGGCCGGCTCCGCCGCCGGCATCTCGCTGGTGCTCGGCAAGGACTACGCCGCGACCGCCGGCGGCACCGCGACGGGCGGCGGCGCCGCCGACCCGGGCCCGGTCTCCACCAGCGTCGCCAACGACGCCCGCTCCGCGGACGACGACGTCTGCTCCAACGTCAGCTACGGCAGCTGACCGGACCGCAGCACACGCGAAAGCGCCGCCGGCCCCGGGCCGGCGGCGCTTTCGCCGTTCCTGCCGCTACTGCCCGCCGAGGCCGAACACCCGGTCCAGCACCACGGCCACGCCGTCCTCGTCGTTGCCGACCGTCACCTCGTCGGCCACCGCCCGCAGCTGCTCGTGGGCGTTGCCCATCGCCACGCCATACCCGGCCCAGCGGAACATCGGAATGTCGTTGGGCATGTCGCCGAACGCGATGGTCTCGGCCGCGGTGACGCCCAGCCGGCGCGAGGCCAGCGACAGGCCGGTGGCCTTGGTCAGGCCCAGCGGGAGCAGCTCGACGATGCTGTCGCCGGCCATCACCACGCCGACCAGCTGACCGGCCACCGCCCGGGCCGCGTCGGCCAGTTGATCGTCCGTCAGCTCCGGGTGCTGGATGTACAGCTTGCTGACCGGCGCGGCCAGCAGCTGCTCCGGGGCGACCTCGCGCACTGGCAGGCCGGTCGCGATCCGCAGCCGGTAGCCGGGGCCCGCGACGACCTCGCCGTCCAGGCCGTCCTGGTTGGCGGCGACCGCCAGCGGGCCGACCTCGGCCTCGATCTTGGCGAGTGCCAGCGCGGCCAGCTGCCGGTCCAGGGTCACCGAGGTGAGCAGCTTGTGCGCGCCCGCGTCGTAGACCTGCGCGCCCTGCCCGCAGACCGCTATCCCGGTGTAGCCGATCTCGTCCAGCACCGGCTTCGTCCAGCCGGCCGAGCGGCCGGTGACGATGATGTGCTGCGCCCCGAGCGCCGTGACGGCGCCCAGGGCCTCGCGGGTGCGGGCGGAGACGTTCTCGGCGCTGGTGAGCAGCGTCCCGTCGAGGTCGGTGGCGACCAGCCGGTAGGGCAGGGCGGCGGTGCTCATGCGCGAAGTGCTCCAGGTGCTCCGGGACGACGGGAACGGCGGGCGGCTACCGGGCCGCGGGCTCCAGGACGGCCTTCCCGCCCAGGAAGGGACGCAGCGCCTCGGGCAGCACCACCGAGCCGTCGGCCTGCTGGTGGTTCTCCAGCAGCGCGACGATGACCCGGGGCACGGCCACCAGGGTGCCGTTGAGGGTGGCGAGCGGACGGACGCCGTCCTGGTCGCGCATCCGGATCGACAGGCGGCGGGCCTGGTACTCGGTGGTGTTGGAGGTCGAGGTGACCTCGCGGTACTTGCCCTGGGTGGGGATCCACGCCTCGATGTCGAACTTGCGGGCGGCGGACGCGCCGAGGTCGCCGGAGGCGACGTCGATCACCCGGTAGGGCAGCTCCAGCGCGTTCAGGAAGTCCTTCTCCCACTGGAGCAGGCGGCGGTGCTCGGCCTCGGCGTCCTCGGGCGCGGTGTAGACGAACATCTCCACCTTCTCGAACTGGTGGACGCGGATGATGCCGCGGGTGTCCTTGCCGTAGGTGCCGGCCTCGCGGCGGAAGCAGGAGGAGAAGCCGGCGTAGCGCAGCGGCAGCTTGTCGGCGTCCAGGATCTCGTCCATGTGGTAGGCGGCCAGCGGGACTTCGCTGGTGCCGACCAGGTAGCGGTCGTCGTCCTCTAGGTAGTACACGTTCTCGGCGGCCTGGCCGAGGAAGCCGGTGCCGTCCATCGCGGCCGGGCGGACCAGCGCCGGGGTGATCATCGGGACGAAGCCGGCCGCGGTGGCCTGCGCCATCGCCATGTTGACCAGGGCGAGTTCGAGCAGCGCGCCCGGGCCGGTCAGGTAGTAGGAGCGGGCGCCGGCCACCTTCGCGCCGCGCTCGGTGTCGATCGCGCCGAGCAGCTGGCCGAGCTCGACGTGGTCGCGGGGCTCGAAGCCCTCGGCGGCGAAGTCGCGCGGGGTGCCGATCTCCTCGAGGGTGACGAAGTCCTCCTCGCCGCCGACCGGGGCGGCCGGGTCGATCAGGTTCGCCAGCGAGCGCTGCAGCCGCTCGGCCTCCTCCTTCGCCTCGCTCTGCGCGGCGTCGGCGGCCTTCACCTCGGCGGCCAGCTCCTTGGTGCGGGCCAGCAGGGCGGCCTTCTCCTCGCCCTTGGCGGCGGCGACCTGCTTGCCGAGCTGCTTCTGCTCGCTGCGCAGTTCGTCGAAGCGGGTGCCGGCCGCGCGGCGGCGTTCGTCGGCGGAGAGCAGGGCGTCGACCAGGTCGACGTCCTCACCACGGGAGCGCTGCGAGGTACGTACGCGGTCCGGGTCGTCACGGAGCAGGCGAAGGTCGATCACGGATCCAGCCTACCGGTGGCGCGGGAGCGTTCCGGGCCGCCGGCGGGCGGGCCGGGGCGGCTCCGACGGGCCGGGTTCCGGCCACTGCGGGACTTGGGCCAGTATGTCGCCTTCTGTCCGGAAATCTGGCATCCTGTGCCCGGCCGCCGGCCCGAGGGGTGTGGGAAAGCCGCCCGGGGCTGGGGATAACTCCCCCCGCCCTGTGGATAACCCCGGTGGACAAGGCTTTCGGGGGGCGGTTATCCACAGGTTCGCGCGGGGGCCTGTGGACAGGAGAAAACCCATGGTCCACGGGCCTTCGAACCGGCAATTCCAGGTTTCAAACCTCGATACGGCTTCTCGAGTGAGGGAATTCGCTCGCTCGCACAGGTGATTTGTCGGCGCAGAGGTGACTCTGGTCCGATTAGTCCTTCCTATGGCCCTAGCTGATGATCTGCCCGGGCCTGCGGGTGTCTTTGCCGGTTTGTCGACTCCGGCCCCTCCTGTGGATAACTTCGCCGAAGCTGGGGACAACGGCCCCTGTGGATGCCGGGCCCCGCCCTGTGGATGAACCGCCCCGTCCCCGACCTGCCCGGCAGGGCCCGCACGACGCTGCCGGTGAACGCCGGTCGGCCGGGCAGGTGACGTCCGGGCGTGTCGAAAATGAACGGGGCAGGACCGGCCCCGCCCCGCCCCGGCCGGAAAGGCGTTCTTGCGGAAGCCCCGCGTCAGAGTTCGCCGCGGCCGTCCAGGCAGCGCGACAGCCAGTCCGCGGCGTTCGCGAAATCCAGCTCCGAGGTGCCCTGCCGGAGCGGGAAAGCGGTGCCCCGGTCCGCCCGCGGGTACGAGCCGAGGAAACGCACCTGCGGGCACATCCGCTTCAGGCCCATCAGCGCCTCGCTGACCCGCCGCTCGCTCAGGTGCCCCTCGCAGTCGATCAGGAAGCAGTAGTTGCCCATGCCCTCGCCGGTCGGCCGGGACTCGATCCGCATCAGGTTGATCCCGCGCACCGCGAACTCCTGGAGCAGCTCCAGCAGCGCGCCCGGGTGGTCGTCCGGCAGCCACACCACCATCGAGGTCTTGTCCCAGCCGGTCGCCGAGGACACCCGCCCCGGCCGGCCGACCAGCACGAACCGGGTGGTCGCCGCCGCTGCGTCCTGGATCTCGTCCGACAGCACCTCCAGCCCGTACAGCTCGGCGGCGAACGCCCCCGCCACCGCCGCGTCGTAGCGGCCGTCCTGGACCAGCCGGGCGCCCTCCGCGTTCGACGCCGCCGACTCCCACTGCGCGTCCGGCAGGTTCGAGGCCAGCCAGTGCCGCACCTGCGGCTGCGCCACCGGGTGCCCGGTCACGGTCTTCACGTCGCCCAGCGCGGTGCCCGGGCGGACCAGCAGCGCGAACGAGATCGGCAGCAGCACCTCGCGGTAGATCATCAGCGCGCTGCCGTTGATCAGCTCGTCGCTGGTGGTGGTGACCGCGCCGTCCACCGAGTTCTCGATCGCCACCATCGCGCCCGCGGCGTTGCCCGCCCGCACCGCGTCCAGCGCCGCCGACACCGACGCCACCGGCGTCAACTCCCGCGTCCCCGCCTCCGGCAGGGTGCGCAGCGCGGCCTCCGTGAAGGTGCCCGCGGGCCCGAGATAGGTGTAACGGGTCGCCGACATGACCGCCTCCGAACGAACAGCGCGTATGCATCACGCAGACCTGGCGTCTGCGTCCCCAGCCGCCGTGCCTACTCCGAGTCTGCACAACGGCGCCCCGGTCACCTTAGTCACTCCGTCGGCCCCGCCGTGCCGCCGTCCGGCCGTCGAACGCCGCCCTCCCGCCGGGCGACGGGCCTACCCCTCCAGCAGCGGCTGCCCGACGTACCCGCCCTCCGGCGCACCCGGCGGCACCGCGAACAGCGCGCCCGCCTCGTGCCGCAGGAACCGCGACAGGCCGTCGCCGCGGGCCAGCCGCTGCTGGACCGGGACGAAGCCGCGCGCCGGGTCGGCCTGGAACGCGGCGAACAGCAGGCCCGCGTCCGGCGCGCCGTCGGCCAGCAGGCCGTCGTGGAACGAGAACCCGCGCCGGAGCATCGCCGCCCCGCCGTTGGAGGCCGGCGCGGCCACCCGGACGTGCGCGTCCGGGGCGATCGCCAGCGTCCCGTCCGGGTTCGCCGCGGCCAGGTCGACGGGGGTGCGCTCGCCCGCGTCCGGGCCGCCCGACAGCGGGGCCCCGTCGCTCTTGCGGCGCCCCACCAGGCGTTCCTGCCGGTCCGTCGGCAGCGACTCCCAGTCGTCCAGCAGCATCCGGATCCGGCGCAGCACCGCGTAGCTGCCGCCGGCCATCCAGTCGGGGCCGGTGGCGAACACCTTCGCGGCGAAGTCCGGGTCCTGCGGGCGCGGGTTGTTGGTGCCGTCGACCTGGCCCATCAGGTTGCGGCCGGTCATCGGCCGCGGCGTCGCGCCCGGGGTGCGGGCGAACCCCGACATCTGCCAGCGCGGCGCCGCCACCCCCGCCGCCAGCCGGCGCAGCACCCGCAGCGCGTGCACCGCGACCAGCGCGTCGTCCGCGCCGAGCTGCACCCACAGGTCGCCGTCCGAGCGGGCCGGATCCAGCGCGTCCCCGGGGAACGCGGGCAGCGCGGCCAGCGCCGGCGGGCGGCGGTCGGCCAGGCCCAGCTTGTCGAACAGGCTCGCGCCGAAGCCGAAGGTGACGGTCAGCGAGCTGGGCCCGGCATCCAGCGCGATACCGCCGCCGCCGTCCCCGGCCGGCTCGCCGGCGGCCAGCCGGGCCGCGGCCGCCGACCAGTCCCGCAGCAGGCCGGCGGCCCGGTCCCGCCCCGTCCCGGCGAGCAGGTCGAACGCCGCCCACTCGACGCGAGCCTGCGCGGGCTCCACGATCCCGGCCTGCCGGGCCCCGTGGAACGCCACCCGGCCCTCGCCCAGCAGCTCCGTCCGCTGCCGCGCGGACGCCCGCCCGCCCCACGCGCCGCCGGCCGCCCCCACCACCAGGCCGGCCCGGCCCCGCCGAGCACCGCCCGGCGGGAGACCGCGGGTATCCCCGTCACTGGCCGACCTTCAACTGCTGGGTGGCCGTCACCTGGTCGATGTCGGAGGACCTGACGGTCACCGACACCACCCACACGCCCGCCAGCGGCAACTGCGCGGTGCCGCTCCACGACCCGGTGCCCTGCGCCTCCAGGGTGGTCGGCAGCGGCCCCAGGTCCCGGTCCGGCAGGGTGAAGGCCAACTGCACCTCGGGCACCTCGACCGGCTGCCCGGCCGCGTCGGTCAGCTTGAGGGTGACCGCGTTCGGCCCGGTGCCGACCGGGTTGACGGTGACGACGGCGGTGCCCTTGGCGTTGGGCGTGCGCCCGCCGGTGTCGTACGGCAGCTTCAGCTCCTGCGTCCGGCCCGGCACCTGGGAGGCCCCGCCGCCGGGGCCGCGCCGCCCGCGCCGGGCTGCGCGGCGATCGCCTGCGCGACCCGCCCGGGCGGGGAGTTGGTGAGCATCGTGGTGACGACCAGCACCAGCGCGGCGACCGTCGTCTCGACCAGCACGCTGCGCCGCAGCCCGGCCCGGGTCGGCGAGCCCTCGACGGCGCGCCGCTCGTGCGCCCGGGCCCGCACCGCCCGCTGGCGGGCGAGCTGCGCGGCCCGCTCCGGGTCGGCGTCCCCGGCCCGGTCTCCCCGGCCCCGGTCTCCTCGGCCTCGGTCTCCTCGGCCGGGGCGTTCCCGGTGGTGGCGGGAACGGTGACCGCCCCGGCCGGGACGGCGACCGCGGCCGGCTCGTCCGCGGTGCGCAGCCGGGCGGTCCAGGCGCGGGAGATCCAGGCGACGCCGAGCATCGCCGCCACGCAGCCGATCTTGATCAGCAGCAGCCGCCCGTACTCGGTGTCCACCAGCGCGCCCCAGCTGCCCAGGCCGCGCCAGGACTGGTAGACGCCGGTCGCGGCGAGCACCGCGACCAGCCAGAACGCCAGCCGGGAGAAGCGGTCGACGGCGGCCGCGGGCAGGCCGTGGCGCAGGCCGGCCACCAGCACGGCGAGGCCGCCGAGCCAGCCGGCCATGGCGAGCAGGTGCAGCGCGGCCAGCGGCAGCGCCAGCGGGACCTGGATGCCCACCGAGGAGTGGTCGGCGCCGACCCAGGTCGCGGACAGTGCGATGGCCAGCGCCAGCCCGGCCAGGCCCAGCCCGAGCCGGGTGTCGCGCTGCGGGCGCTCGGCGGCGGCCCGCTCCAGCCGGCGCAGCTCGGCCTCCTCCTCGTCGAGCTCCCCGTCGGTGTCCGCGTCGGTGGCGGCGGTCGGCTTCTGCTGCAACCCCAACTGGCCGACCAGCAGCGACAGGAACACGCCGGCCGCGGCCAGCAGCAGCAGGCGGGCGGCCAGCGCGGTGCCGATCCGCTCGTCCAGGGTGGCGCGCACCAGCGACAGGTCGAGCGCCTGCCCCAGCCCGGTGCCGCGCTCGTACGGGCCGCGCAGCATCAGCACGGCGACGGTGGACAGCAGCAGCGCGACCCAGCCGGTCATCAGCAGCCGCTGCACGCCGCGCACGGCCGCGCCGCCCGGCCAGACCACGATCACGAACGCGGCGGCGCCGGCCAGCAGCGCGAACGCCCCGTAGGCGACGGTCCGGGCGGTGCCGTAGGCGAACGCCACCGCGCCGTCGGCCTTGGCGCCCTGCACGGCGGAGGCGTTCACGGTGGTGTCGGAGGGCGCGCCGATGGAGAAGACGAACGCGCCGCCGATCGGGTGGGAGTCCTCCGAGACGGCCCGCCACGCCACCGTGTAGGTGCCGTTCTCCAGGCCCTGACGGAGCGCCACCCGGGCGGTCGCGGCCTTGCCGTCGACGTGCTCGGGCCGGCCGTCGTCGACGGCGTTGCCCTTCGGGTCGAGTACCCGCACCGAGTCGGCGGCCAGCGACACGCCCTCGCTGAAGGTCAGCGTGACCGCGGCGGGCGCGGTCGGCACCACCGAGCCCTGCGCCGGGTCGGTGCCCTCCAGGGTGGCGTGCGCGGACGCCGCCGTCGCCCCGCCGAGCACCAGGGCGAGCGCCGCCACCAGCACCGCCAGCAGCGAACCCAGCCGTCTCCGTCCCACCGCCGTCATCACCTGTGCGCCTCTTCTCGTCGCCACGCGGTCTGCTGCCATCGCCGGGACCCTAACTTCCCGGACGGTACGTCAGGGGCTTCACCGGAACCTTGACCACCACGGTGCCCGCCTTGGCGAACTCCAGGTCCAGCTCCAGTTCGTCGCCGAGGGCCGGCTGCTTCGCCCACTCCATGATCATCAGATGGGTGCCGCCGCGGGCCAGGTCGAGGCTGCCGTGCGCGGGCACCGCCAGCTCGCCGACCTCCTCCATGGACTTCTCGGTGGACCGGTGCATGGTCACCGACCCGGCCGCCGGACTGGTCACCTTCACCAGCCGGTCCGCGCCGCCGTCGTTGCGCACCGTCAGGTAGCCCGCACCCATCCCGCCGGGGGTGGCGGGCAGCGGTATGTACGGGTCGGCCACCGACAGCTTCGGCGCGGCGGACCCGCCGCCGTCCGAGGACTGGCAGGCCACCACCGCGGTGCCCGCGGCCAGCGCGGTCGCCAGCCCGGCCCCGATCAGCGCACTGCGCCGGAACGCGCGGCTCACACCGCCACCCCCTGGGCGAGCAGCTGCAGGTCGTGCGCGTAGGTCTCGACGGTGGTCCCGGCCATGTACAGCAGGTGCGCCTTGTCGTCGCCCGGCAGGAACGCCAGCACCTGCGCGCCGTGCGTGGAGGTCACCGAGCCGTTCGCGGCGACCACCGGGTCCTCCACCAGGATGCCCAGCGGCTTCGCGGCGGCCTTCACCTTCGCCAGGTCGCCGGTCAGCCCGACGAAGTCCTTGCCCATCGAGTCCAGCCAGGTCCGCAGCACCTGCGGGGTGTCGCGCTCCGGGTCGGTGGAGACGAACACCACGTCGAGCTTCTGCCGCTGCTCCGGCGCCAGCTTGGACATCGCCACGCCGATGTCGCCCATGGTGGTCGGGCAGACGTCCGGGCAGCTGGTGTAGCCGAAGAACAGCAGCACGGTCCGCCCCGCGGTGCGGGCCTTCAGGTCGTACGGCTGCCCGGAGGTGTCGTTCAGCACCAGGTCGGGCTTGTCGAAGTGCTTGCTGAGCACCGTGCCCCGGTACTGGCTGGTCGAGGCCTGCTTGCTGACCTTCGCCGCCCCGGAGTCCTCGCCGCCGCCGCCCGAGGACGAGCAGGCGGACAGCGCGAGCGAGGCGCCGAGGACCAGGGCGGCGGCCGTCATCAGCCGGGGACGGGTGCTGCGGAGGGATGCCAAGGGACTTTCCGTTCCGTACGAAAGGGCGGTGCGGGGAGGGACGCCGGGCGGGGCCGCACGCGCGGCCCCGCCCGAGGGGGTCAGGACTGCGCGGAGCGGCGGCGCAGCCCGGCCACGCCGAGCGCCGCGCCGATCACGCCGACCACGATGCCGACCACACCGAGGGTGCGGGCGGCCGAGTCGGAGGACTTCGCGGCCGGAGCCGCGTCCTGCTGCTTCGCGGCGGCGGTGTCCGCCGAGTGGTGGTCGCCGGCCGCGTCGGCCTTGCTCAGGGCGAGCACCGGGGCGGGCTTGGCCGGCTCCGGCTGCCCGTCCTTGCTCTCCTCGATCCAGCGGACCACGTCGCCGTTGTCGTAGGTCTGCAGCGCCTTGAAGGTGAGCTTGTCGGTGTCGGTGGGCAGCGCGCCCAGCGAGACCTTGAACTCCTGGAACTGGCCGGGGGCGATCTTGGTGCCGGCGTCGGCGGTCCAGGTGATCTTGGAGACGGCCTCGGTGATCTGCTGCCCGTGCGAGTCCAGCGGCTTGTCGAGCTTCGACTTCTCCAGGCTGGCCGTCCAGCCCGGCAGCGGCTGGGTGCGCACCGACGCCATCGGGTGGTCCAGCGGCAGGCTGACCTCCAGCTTCACGGTGGAGGCGGTGTCGCTCTCGTTCGGCACCCGGAACGCCACCGCGGTGTACCCGCCCTGCTGGGCGGTGCCCGGCTGGACGGAGACGTGCGCGAAGGCGGGAACGGCGGACGCCAGCAGGGCACCGGCCGCCACCACGAGCGCGCCGACGGAACGACGGGCGGAAAGCGAACGCATCAGGGGACTCCTGAGGAAAGGGGCCGCGCGGACACCGCGCGACAGAAGGGGAGGAAGGGGAACCCGACCGGCCCGCTCACGACACGGGCACGGCGGCAGCAGTGCGCGCCCGAGCCCCGGCCCTCCGGCCCCGGCTCAGCGCGCGAACGCCACCACGGGCGGTCCCCGGCGCAGCACGCTGTGCCGCAGCGCCGCCGCCACCGGCAGCCGCCAGTCCTCCGGCCGCGCACCCCGGCGCGCCGGCGCCGGGCGCGACCCGCCCAGCAGCAGCGCCACCAGCAGCGCCACCGCCGTCCGCAGCGGAGCCGCCCACTCCCGGGCGGTCAGCGCCGCCGCCCGCACCAGCCGCCACAGCGCGGCCTCGCCGCGCCGCAGCCACCAGCCCGCGACCAGCGCCGCCGCCAGGTGGGCCGCCACCATGCCGGGCGTCAGCCCCAGCCAGCCCGCCGCGTGCGGCGCCGCCGCCGCGTACGCCTGCGGGTCCAGACCCGCGGCGCTCACCACCTGCTCCGGCGTGGTGTCCAACGGGACGACCGTCAGCCCGTCGCCCGGAGTGTCGTTGCACAGCAGCCGGCCCGCGGCGGACACCAGCGGGTCGGAGGCGCCGTTTCCGGCCATCGCGGCGTGCGCCATCCCGGCACCGCCGCCCAGCCCCTCGCCGAACCGGTGGAACAGCAGGTGCAGACCCAGCTGCCCGGCGGCCAGCGCCGCCGCGATCGCCCCCAGCGAGCGCTCCCGCCGGCCCAGCAGCGCCGCCGCCGCGCACACCGCGGCGAAGCCCGCCGCCAGCGTGTCGGGCGCCACCGCGCCGCCCGCCCGGGCGTGCCCGAAGGCCGCCACCAGCGTGCACACCAGCGCGAACGGCACTGCACGCAGCACCCGCAGATCCCAGGCGGCCGCCGTGGCCCGCGCGGCGGGCAGGGCGGCGCCCCGGCGGGCGGCGGCGGTCGGCTCAGTCATGGCCGGCCCATCATCTCACCGCCTACACCCGCTCCCGGGGCAGGCCCCGAAACCCGCCCGAATGGCGCGAACCCGACCGGCGCACGCACCCGCCCACGCGCTGATCGGCACACCCGACGGGGGCAGTCCATCCGCCGAACGGGCGGTACCGGCGAGTGCGGACGGTTCACCGCGCGCGGCCGAGGAGATAGCTAGTTGTATGTGGAGCCGCAGCCAGGAGGGATCTCCCGTGGACATCTGGTGGACTCTGCACCTCAAGCGCGACCCGGCCAGCGTGCCGCTCGCCCGCCGCATCCTGCTCGGCGCCATGGACTCCGCCGGAGTCGACCCGCAGGTCGCCTTCGACCTCGGCCTCGCCCTCACGGAGGCCTGCGCCAACGCGGTCGAGCACGCCGGGCCCGCCCGCCTCGGCGACACCTTCCAGGTCACCGCCGCCCTCAGCGGCGACCGCCTGCGGATCGAGGTCGCCAACACCAGCACCCCGTCCTCGCCCGCCGCGTCCCGCCCGGCCCGCGCCGCCGCCCCGCCCCGACCGGCCCGCCCCGCGCTGCCGCACCCGCCGCGGCCGCGCCTCCGTCCCGGTCCGGGTGCTGGCCGCCCGCCGCCCCGCCGCCGACCGGCCCGCGCCCTACGACACCCACGTGCTGCCCGCGCTGCGCCCGGCCCTGCCCGCCGCCGAGGCCGGCGCGGACCTGCTGCCCGAGCCGACCGCCGAGTCCGGCCGCGGCCTGTTCCTGATCCACGCGCTCGCCGACCACGTCCAGTTGCGCACCCACCCGCAGCGCGGCGCGACCGTCAGCTTCGACAAGATCCTCACCGCGCCGCTGCTGCGCACCGCGTCCTGACGGCCGCTCGGCCCCGCCGCCGACGCGCACCGCGTCCTGACCGCTCCGGCCGGTCACCGGGCGGTCCCACGGTACGAAACCCCCTGGTCGACGGGCCGGGTACTCCGGTTATGGTCTAGTCCAATCACCGGAGGGGACCATGACCACCACCGCCGCGGAGCCGCTCTCCGCCCCCCGTCGTTCGCTCGCCCGGATGGGGCAGGCGCTGCGCGGACGGGACTTCCGCATCTGGTTCGCCGGCCAGCTGATGTCCGCGTCCGGAGCGCTCGCGCAGGGCGTGGTGCTGTCCTGGATGGTCTACCGGCTCACCGGGGACGCGGTCTGGCTGACCGTGCTGACCGCCTGCACCTGGGGCCCCACGCTGCTCCTCGGGCCGTGGGCCGGCGCCCTGGTGGACCGCTCCGACCGGCGCCGGCTGCTGATGGTCACCCAGGCCCTGATGATGCTGCTCGGCCTCGCCCTGGCCGTCACCACCGCCCTGTTCGGCCCGCACCTGTGGCTGCTGCTGGTGCTCGCCACCGGCACCGGACTGGTCGCCACCGTGGACGCCCCGGCCCGCCAGGTCTTCGTGGTCGACCTGGTCGGCACCGGGGCGGTGGCCAGCGCCGTCGGCCTGTGGGAGGTGGCGCTCAACGCCTCCCGGGTGATCGGCCCCGGCGCGGCCGGCGCGCTGCTGAACTTCGGCGGGCCCTCCTGGGCGTTCGCCTTCAACGCCCTCGGCTACCTCGCGCCGCTGCTCGCCCTCACCAGGCTCCGCCCGGCCGCCCCCGTCGACCGCACCGCCGACCGCCCTCCCCGGGCCGACGCCCGCGGCGGCCTGGCGTACGCCCGCCGCTCGCCGATCATCCGCGGCCTGCTGCCGATGTCCGCCGCCAGCGGCCTGATCTTCGCGATGAACCTGACCGTCCCGCCGCTGGTCGACCGCGCGCTGCACCTCGGCCCCGGCGGGTACGGCCTGCTGATGGCCGCGTTCGGCCTCGGCGGACTGCCGGGCGCGCTGCTCGCGGCCGCCGCGCCCGCGCCGACGCCGCGCCGGGTCCGCACCCTGGCGGTGGCCACCTCGGTCGCGGTGCTCGCCACCGCGCTGGCGCCGAACGCCTTCCTGGCGGTGGCCGGGATGGCGGCCGTCGGCGTCACCTCGATCTGGTTCATCGCCACCGCGAACACGCTGGCCCAGCTGCGCTCCGCGCCGGAGATGCGCGGCCGGGTGATGTCGCTGTGGGGCAGCGCGATGACCGGCACCCTCCCGTTCACCGGCCTCGGCGTCACGTTCGTGGCGCAGCACGTCGGCGCCCGGACCGGGTTCGCGCTGGCCGGCACGGCGCTGCTGCTGGCCACCGCGGCCGCGTGGCGGGCGCTGCGGCCCCGGGACTGAGAACCTGTCCGGGGGGATGTCGAGAACCGCGGTGCGGCTCCGTCCCCGGCATGAGACCGAACGCACCGAGAGGAGCCGTCCGCCGTGACGCACATGCTGCAGATGCACTTCAGCCAGACGGACGCCGGCATCGCGCCGATCCCGACCTGGGATCCGGCAGCGACCGCCGCGCACATCGCCTTCATGCGCACCGCCGTCGCCGAGCTGACCGCCGCCGGCGAGCTGGTGGAGGCGCAGGGGCTGGCGCTGCCCGACTCCGCGCGGATCGTCCGGGCCGGCGAGGACGGGCCGTCCGTCACCGCGGGGCCGTTCCCGGACGACAAGGAGTTCCTGTTCGGCTGGTGGATCGTCAACTGCGCCACCGACGAACGGGTGCTGGAGATCGCCGCCATGCTGTCCGCCGCGCCGGGCCACGACGGCCGGCCGATGAACATGCCGATCGAGGTCCGCGAGGTGCTGGCGGAGCCCCCGGCGCAGCCCTGACCGGCGTGCGAATTGCCGGGTTCGTCCCGGCGGCGGACGATGGTGATCATGATGCATCAGATGCGCGCCGAGACCGCCCCCGCCGCCGGCGACCCGGACTCCGTGGTCAGCTGGCACATCGTCCGCAACGCGGACCTGACCGCCCTGTGCGGCAAGGAGCTCTCCCCCGCCGCCCCGGTCCAGGACGCCACCCGCTGGACCCTCGACCCCGACCACAACTGCCACACCTGCGGAGCGCTGTACCTCCGCGAGACCCCGTACCTGCCGGGCGAGCACACCGGCTGAGCGGCGGAGCGCCGAGGGGCCGCCGGGACCGTTCCCGGCGGCCCCTCGGCGTACTCTTGCCGGTGTCCCGTTCCCGCCCCCGGAGGTGTCCCGTGGTCGTCGAGTCCTCCACGGACGGCCGGGTCCGGCGCGGCAACGAGACCCGTCGTGCCGTGCTCGGCCGTGCCGTCCAGATCGCCTCCGTCGAGGGCCTGGGCGCCCTGTCGATCGGCCGGCTGGCGACCGACCTGGGGCTGAGCAAGAGCGGGGTGTTCGCCGGCTTCGGGTCCAAGGAGGAGCTGCAGCTGGCGACCGTCCGGGCCGCCCGGCGGATCTTCTACGACCGGGTGGTGGCCCCCGTGGCCGACCTGCCGCCGGGCGCCGCCCAGGTGCTGGCGCTGTGCGAGCACTGGATGGACTACTCGCGCGGCCGGGTGTTCGACGGCGGCTGCTTCTTCTACTCGGTGTCGGCCGAGTTCGACGCCCAGCCCGGCCCGGTCCGGGAGGCCCTGGCGGCCGCCTCGCGGGAGTGGGAGGAGCAGATCACCGCTGTGCTCCGCGCGGCCGACGACCTGCCCGCCGGCTCCGACCCGGACGAACTGGCGCTGCTGCTCACCAGCCTGATGGACAGTGCGAACGGCCACGCGGTGCTGCACGACGACCCGCAGCGCTACGACCGGACGATGCGCACCATCCGCCGCCTGCTCGGCGTCGCCCCGGCCTGACGCGGCCTCCGGAACCCAACGGGAAACCGCTTCCCCACTCGTCGTTCCGGCCTGACGCGGCGTCCGGGATCCAACTGGAAATCGCTTTCCCGCTCGCCCGTCCTGACCTGACGCGGCCTCCGGGACCCAACGGGAAGCCGCTTTCCCACCGTTCGGTCCAGCCCAGAAGTTGCACGAACGGTCGTGCTAATATCCCGCCCATGGCACCCACCGCCGCCCTCGTGCGCCTCGCGCTGAACGCCGCCTCCCACGTCGCCACCGCCCCGCCGGGCCGGGTGGCCTTCGAGCTCTTCCGGCACCCCGTCCGCCGCAGCCGGGTGCGCAGTTCGGAACGCGAACTGCACGAGCAGGCCGCCACCGAGGAGCTGACGGTGAACGGCAAGCGGGTACGGGTCTACCGCTGGGGCGACGGCCGCCGGCCGGTGCTGCTGGTGCACGGCTGGCGGTCCCGGGCCTCCCGGTTCACCCCGTACGTGCGCGGGCTGCTGGACCTCGGGATGAGCCCGGTCGGCTTCGACGCCCCCGGGCACGGCGACTCGGCCGGCCGGGAAACCACGATCCTGGAGTACCGCGAACTCATCGGCCGGCTCGCCGACCGGAACGGCCCCTTCGAGGCCGTGGTCGCGCACTCCTTCGGCGTCTGCTGCGCCTTCCTCGCCCTGGCCGAGGGAGTGCCCGCCCGCCGCCTGGTCGCGGTCGCCGGGGTCGCCGAATTCGGCTTCCTGGTCGAGGGGTTCGCCGCCACCCTGGGCCTGAACGACCGGCTCAAGGACGACCTGGCCCGGCGGATCGACCGGAACCTGCTCCCCGGCGCCGGGCCGATCGGCCGGCGCTTCGATGCCACCCACCGCCCGGAGCTGGTCACCGCGCCGATCCTGGTGGTCCACGACGAGCAGGACCGGGTGGTCCCGCTCCGGCAGGCCCACCTGCTGCGCGCGGCGTACGGCGAGCCGCAGCTGCGGCTGCTCACCACCCGCGGCCTCGGGCACCGCCGGGTGCTGTCCGAGCCGACGGTGGTCGACAACGTGCTCGCCTTCCTCGCCGAGCCGCTCCCGGCCGCGCCGGTCGCGTCGCCCGCGCCGCTCGGGCCACTCGCTCCTGCCGTGAGCCCCACCGAGGCGGCCACGGCCGGGATCTGACGACAGGTCGGGAGACGCCGAACGGCCGGCCCCGGGGCGGGGCCGGCCGTTCGCGTCAGGTGCTGACGGCTGCTCAGCCGCCGCTCTTGCGGCGGAAGGTGCGCTTGCCGCCGGCCGCGCCGGCGGTGCCGTGGATCTTCGAGTCGCCGCCGGGCCGCCGCCGGCGCCCCGGTTGTTGCCGCCCTTGCGCTGCAGCGCGGCCAGGAACTTGGCCTTCTGGTCGTCCTGCCCGGGCGCCTCGGCGGCGGTGTCGGCACCGGCGTCGGCGGTGGCGTCCGGCGCGGGCTCGGCTGCTGGGGCGGTTTCGCTGCTCATTGGGGACCTCCTGGACGGGAGCGGGTACTGGAGCACACCCTCCCATGCCGACCGGGGGTGCTGTCGGCCGACACCGGGCCGGGTCAGCCCCGCTCGGCGGGCGCGTGGTGGTGGTGCCGCTCGTCGCGGTACTGCAGGCCGCCCATCATGAACAGCAGGGCGAGGGTCGGGAAGCCGATCGAGGCGATCACCAGTACGAAGAACTGCCAGACCATGGGGCGCTCCTGTCGTGAAACCATGGCTAATTGACATACTTCGTTCCATTATGTCCGAATCGCCGTGCGGCGGACCGGACCCCGCCCCTGTTCGAACGGCGTATGGTCGTCGCAGACTGAGGGGCATGCGGGTACAGCTGGCAGTCGACGCGCGCCGCCCGGACCGGGCCTGCGAGGACTTCGTGGTGGCCACCCCGGAGGTCCTGGTGCTGCTGGACGGCTCCAGCGCCCCGGACACCCTGGACTCCGGCTGCGCGCACGGCATCCCCTGGTACGTGCGCCGCCTCGGCGCCCACCTGGTCGCCCGGCTCACCGACCACCCCGACCGGGCCGTCGCCGACTGCCTGGCCGACGCCATAGCCGACACCGCCGCCCTGCACGGCGACGGCTGCGACCTGGCCAACCCCAACACGCCCGCCGCGATGGTGGTCGCCGCCCGGCTGCGCGGCGAGGCCCTGGAGTACCTGGTGCTCGGCGACTCCCTGCTGGTGCTGCACCCCAAGGCCGGCCCGCCCCGGGTGATCGGCGACAACCAGCGCTTCCCCGGCGGCGAGGAACTGCGCCGCCAGATCTGGTCCACCGTCCCCGGCACCGCCGAACGCGCCGACCTCTACCTGCGGTACGCGATCGCCGTCCGCGCCGCCCGCAACACCGGCCACGGCCCGTGGATCGCCGCCGCCACCCCGCACGCCGCCGCCCACGCCGAGACCGGCGTGGTCGCCCGCGCCGCCCTGCACGGGGTGGCCGCCCTCTCGGACGGCGCCGCCCGCTTCACCGAGCGCCTCGGCCTGGGCAGTTGGGCCGACGCCGTCCGGCTGCTCGCCGAGACCGGACCGGCCGAACTGATCGCCCAGGTCCGCACCGCGGAGCGCACCGACGCCGACTGCGTCCGGTGGCCCCGCGGCAAGGCGCACGACGACGCCGCGGCGCTCTACGCCCGGCTCTGAGCGTCCGCGTCGACGGCCGCCCGGTTCACCGGCCTGCCGTCAGGAACACCGCGCGGACCGCCGACCCGTCCGGCGCCGTGTACCCGGCGACCACCTCGCCCGGGGCCGGCTCGCCGCCCGGCTCCAGCTCGCGGCGCAGCGCCACGGCCGGCTCGCCGTCGACGGGCGCCACCGCCACGGTCTCGTCCACCGTGTCGCTGACGCTCTGCATCTGCGGCACCGCCTGCCCGCGCAGCAGGGCGGCCAGCTGCGCCAGGACCACCGGGTCCTGCGCGCCGTCGTAGAACCAGCGGGTGCCCAGCACGCCGTGCTCGGCGGTGCCGATCAGCGCGCCCTCCGGGGCGCCGTCCAGCGGGGCGCCGCGGTACGCCAGCGGCACCAGGTAGGCGGTCCGGTCGTCGGCCACCACCATCAGCTCGATGCCGACCTCGCCCGCCGGGTCGTCCAGCCGGAAGCCGCCGGCCCGCACCAGCTCGCCGTGGCCGGGCCGGAACCAGTCCTGCTTCGGCAGCCAGTCGGCCAGCAGCTCCAACTTGCCCGGGGTCATCGTGGTCTGATGGATCGTCGCCATGTCCTCGGTCTCCTCCTCGCGCGGGTGTTCCTGTGTGGGCCAGCCTACGAACCGTTCGACCGGTAGCGTGCCGGAAGGCACAGAAGGGGGAAACGGCCGTGGGTATCAGGCAGTTGGGCGGGAGCGCCGGCCGGCGGGCCGGGGCGGCGCTCGGAGCGGTGACGGGCGCGGTGGCGGGCGCGGTGGCGGGCACCGTCGCCTCGGCGCGGGAGAAGGCGGGCGGCGACTGGGTGCGCCGCGCGGTGGAGAACCACCCGAAGCCGGAGGACCCGCTCACCGCGCCCTGGGAGATCTCGCTGGCCGGCCTGATCGGCCGGCTCCCGCACGTGCCGGGCCCGGCGGTGCGGCTCCTGCACCTGCTGGACGGGCTGGGCCAGGTCGCGGTCGGACCGGACGAGGTCGGCTTCGACGGCGAGGCGGTGGCCTGGGGCAAGGTGCTGGAGATCCGCTGCCACAGCACCGTCGACCTGCTGCCGGACGTCGTGGTGGAGCGCGAGGTCGACCGGATCCGCGAGTTCCTGCCGCCCGTCCCCGGCCGCAAGTGGCTGGTCACCAAGGCCGCCGAAGGACTGCTGACGCTCGCCCTGGCCGCCACCGCCGCGGCCGAGCGCGAGGAGCGCTCGCTGCCCTGCGAGCTCGTCGTCAAGAACCTGATCGGCCGTCCGAAGAGCGTGGCCGGCGGCCTGTTCGCGGCCTCGGCGCTCACCCTGGTCCCCGCGGCGGGCGACAGCATCCTCGCCGAGGCCCGCCGCCGCGGCATTCCCGTCACCGTGATCGACGACCCGATGACGGGCGTGCACGCCGAGCACGCCGCCCAGCTCCGCGGCGCCGCCGAACGCCTCACCGAGGCCCTCCGCCGGCTGCGCGCCGCCGACCCGGAGGCCGCCAAGTCCGAGGCCGGCGCCGCCGCCCTCGCCGAACTCGAACAACTCCGCTCCGACCGCCCCGCGGAGGACTGAACCGGCCCGCCGGGGGCGGTCGCGGTGGGATCACCCGACGGATGCGCGGTTCGGATGAATCCGGCGCGCAGCAGCACTGGTTCGTCCACGGCCGATGCTAGAAATTCCCTGCGCTCGGATCAGAGCCGCACTCCAGGGCCGCGCGGGCAGGTCTCCCGGCCCTCAGCGAGAACGGAATCCGCCTCATGGCCATCGCTTTCCGCAGGGCGCTCGCCATCGCCACGCTGGGCCTGACCGCCTCCGTCCTGCCGACCGTCGGCGCCGGGGCCGCCGACACCGGCCGCGCGAGCACCCGCACCCCCGGCCTCTACTGCCTGGCCAACGCCTGGGGGACGACGGGCATCTCCAGCAAGCCGTGCGACGGCTCCGACAAGGGCCAGCACTGGAAGCTCTCCGGCCAGCAGATCGCGCTCTCCAACGCGCCCGCCTACTGTCTCGCCAACACCTGGAACGCCACGGACATCTCCAGCAAGGCGTGCGCCCCCGGCGACCAGGGCCAGTACTGGACGGTCGCCGGCCAGCAGATCTCGCTCACCTTCGCCCCGGCCTACTGCCTGGCCAACGCCTGGGGGACGGCGACCGTCTCCACCAAGCCCTGCGACACCTCCGACCCGGGCCAGCATTGGGTGGTCTTCAACGAGCAGATCAGCCTCGCGCTCGCCTGACGTCCCCAACCCGCCGTCCCGCCCGGGCAGTTGCCCGGGCGGGACGGCGGCGCTCCGGCCGGACCGACGGCTGCCGGACCGGCGGGCGACCGCTCAGCGGGTGACGGAGAAGGGCATCGACGGCAGCGGCTCGCCGTTCTCGTCCTTGCCGAGCAGGTCGCTGCCGACGACCGTCAGCCGGCCGCCGAGCTCCATGACGGCGCGCGGGATGCGGCCCTGCGGGGCGGTGCCCTGCGGGATGTCCAGCGGCTGCCAGCCGTGCGCCGTCAACCGGGCGCCGACCGGCCGGAACCGGCCGCCCTCCTTGGCCGCGCCCACGACGGCGACGCCGCCCGCGACGCGGGTCAGGCCGTTCAACTGGCCCGCCCCGATGCCGGTCTCCTGGCTGCTCCAGCCGCGGCCGTCGTAGTGGACGACCAGGGCGTGGTCGTCGGTGCGGGACATGCCGGTGTCGGTGCCGGACGCCCAGATGTCGTTCGGGCCCACCGCGACCAGCTGGGTCAGCTCGCCGAAGCGCGAGTCCAGGTCCGGCACGGCGACCCGGTTCCAGCTGCGGCCGTCGTAGTGCAGCAGCAGCGGGCGCGGCCAGCCCTCCGGGGTGCCGATCTCGCCGACGGCCCAGACGTCGGAGGGGCCGGTGGCGACCACGTCGCGGAGCGTCCAGTAGTCGCTGTCGATCCTGGGACCCTCGACCTGCTCCCAGGACGTGCCGTTCCAGTGCTCGATCAGGCCGAGGAAGGTCAGGATGTCGTCCGGCTGGTAGTAGCCGGCCGCCCACACGTCGTCGGGGCCGCCGGCCGCGGCGATGCCGTTGATCCCGGCCGCCAGCGAGCGCGCCGGGGCGGGCGCGTCCTGCACCTGCCAGCGTCCGCCCTGGTAGCGGGCGGTCGGAATGCCGGTCGCGGTGCCGTACTTGAGGCCGGTCGCCCAGGTGGCACCGGCGCCGTCGGCCTCGACCGAACGGGCGCTCAGGCCGTCGGGGAGGGCGAGTTCGGTCCAGTCCCCGCGGGCCCCGTCGCGGGCGAACGCCACCGGCGCGGTGCTGGTCTCCCGGCCCTTCCCGAACTGCCGGAAGCCCACCGCCCACGCGGTGCGGCCGTTGGCGGTCGGGCCTGCGTCCTGGATGTTCGCGTTGCCGGCCGGGAAGGCGTTCACGGTCCAGGCCCGCGCCCCCGGACGGTCGGCGCCGACGTCCTGCGCGCCGGCCGGCGCGGCCGTCGCCAGTAGCGTCCCGGTCAGCAGCAGGGTGGTCAGGGCGGTGCGTCGCTTCATCGGTTCTCTCCTTCGTTGTGGGACACCTGGGGTTCCTCCACCGGGTGCAGGTCGGCCTCCCGGACCAGGTCCAGGACCTGCGGGGACCCGACGAACGCCGCCATCTGATCGGCCGTCACCGGCGCCGACGTGTTCGTGCGACCGTCGGGGCTGACGGAGACGGACACGTCACTGCCGCCGACGTGGAAGGAGGCCATGGTGAGCGTCACCGAGCCGTTGCCCTCGGGGACGACCCGGACGGCGACCGGCGTGCCGTCCGACAGCCGCACCACCCGGCAGGTGCCGAGCTTGTCGACCGGGCCGGGGGTGCAGGTCCGCTCCGTCGCGGCGCCGGGGGCGGGCCGCACCGAGAACCGGACGAAGTGGCTGCCCAGCGGGGACTCCGCCAGGTAGCTGCTCACGTCGTCGGCGACCAGCCGGATGTCGCCGACCGCCGGCGGCAGCAGGTCCTGCAGCGTGCGGGCCGTCGCCTGGCGGAACGCGTCGATCCGCTGCCGCTCGGCCTCCGGCAGCGGGGCCGGCGGTGCGGCCGGCGAGGCGGTGGGCGTGAACGTCACCGTCGGGAAGACCCGCGGCACCGTCGTGTTCCCCGCCTGCACCCCGACCGGACCCGGACCGCCCCCGGTGCCGGGCAGCGCGCCGATCCCCGTCACCGCCAGCGCGGCCGTGCACGCCGCCGCCCCGCCGACCGCCACCCGCGACCGCAGCCGCCGGCGCCGCCCGTCCCGCACCGCCCGGGCGGTCAGCCCGAGCGGCTCGGCCAGGCCGTCCGTGACCCGGTCCATCGCCTCTCTCACGAACAGCGCCTCCGGCGCCCGCTCCTGCACGTCATGCTCCTTCACGGTCTCGGTCCGATTCATGGCGCGTCCTCACGCGGACGCGTACGGGCTGGGCTCGCCGAGCTGCTCGCGGAGCCGGGCCAGGGCCCGCGAGCACTGGCTCTTGACGGTGCCGGTGCTGCAGCCGAGGAGGTCGGCCACCGTCTCCACGCTGAGGTCCTCCCAGTACCGCAGGACGACCATCGCCCGGGCCCGTGCCGGGAGTTCGGCCAGCGCGCTCAGCAGCGTCACCCGCAGGTCGGCGTCGCCGTGGGCGGCCGCCGCCGGGGTGCTCGCCAGCACCCCGATCCGCTGCGCCACCGACCGCCGGCGCTGCTCCGCCAGGAAGGTGCGGGTCAGCACGGTGCGGGCGTAGGCGTCGAGGTTCTCCATCCGGGACGCCCGCCGCCAGTGCGCGAACAGCTTGGCCAGCGTGGCCTGGGCCAGGTCCTCGGCCCGGTGCGCGTCCCCGCACAGCAGGTACGCCGTCCGGTACAGCCGCTGCCCCCGCGCCGCCGCGTACTCCTCGAAGTTCAACGTGCCGTGTCCGCGCATCCCGCCCCTCCGCCTGGCTCGCGTCTCTCACCCGTCCTCAATGCGCGAGCCCGGCGAAAGGTTGAGCCCCGGAACGCGGAAAACCCGCGTGCCCCGTCCGGGGACGGGGCACGCGGGTTCGAACGGTGACGGAACGTCAGTAAATTTCCCCGGTCAGCCGGGCAGCACCTGCCAGGAGCCGGCGCCCGGGCCGCGGTCCGAGTAGGGGGCCGGTGGAGACGGGAGCCCGGCGGCGTACGGATCGGGGCGGCCGGTGGTCGAAACGGAACCGCCCGCGTGGCCGCCCCGGTCGGGGCGGGCGCACGCGGGCGGTTCCGGCGGAGGCGTCGGTCAGTGGCCGTCGGCGGGGACGGTGCCGAGGCGGCCGGCCTGGAAGTCCTCCATGGCCTGCTGGAGTTCGCGGTGGCTGTTCATCACGAACGGGCCGTAGTGGGCGACGGGTTCGCGGATCGGGAGGCCGCCGAGGAGGACGACCTCGAAGTTGTTGTCGCGGGAGTCCTGCTTCTCGTCGGCGCGCAGGGTGATCGAGTCGCCGTCGCCGAAGACGACCGCCTGGCCCCGGTGGAAGGGGCGCTGCTCGGCGCCGGCCGAGCCGTTGCCGGCGAGGCCGTAGGCGAGGGCGTTGAAGTCGGAGCGCCAGGGCAGGGTGATCTGGGCGCCGGGGTTGATCGACGCGTGGATCATGGTGATCGGGGTGTGGGTGGCGCCGGGGCCCTGGTGGCCGTCCAGCTCGCCGGCGATGACGCGCAGCAGCGCGCCGCCGTCCGGGGTGCTGAGGAGCTTGACGTTGCCGCCGCGGATGTCCTGGTACTTCGGGGCGATCATCTTGTCCGAGGCCGGCAGGTTGACCCAGAGCTGCAGGCCGTGGAAGAGGCCGCCCGACTTCACCAGCGACTCCGGCGGGGTCTCGATGTGCAGCAGGCCCGAGCCGGCCGTCATCCACTGGGTGTCGCCGTCGGTGATGGTGCCGCCGCCGCCGTGCGAGTCACGGTGGATGAAGGTGCCGTCGATGATGTAGGTGACGGTCTCGAAGCCGCGGTGGGGATGCCAAGGGGTCCCCTTCGGCTCGCCGGCCGCGTAGTCCACCTCGCCCATCTGGTCCATCATGATGAACGGGTCGAGGAACTTCTGGTTGATCTTCGCGAAGGCGCGGCGGACGGGGAAGCCCTCGCCCTCGTAGCCCTCGGGTGCGGTGGCCACGGTCAGGACCGGCCGGGCGGTGCTGTGCACCGGGTCCGGCGTGGTGACGCGCGGCAGGGTCAGCGGGTTCTCGACGGTCACGGCGGGCATGTCGGCCTCCTTCGGCGGGTCTGTGGCCTACGTCCACCACAGTAGTTCAACTCTCAACCACTCGCAAGGTTGAACGTTGAACTATGTGGGGGCATTCCCGCCGGGAGGGGGTGGGGAAAAGGGGTCAGCCGTACATCCGGCGCATGGTGAAGTCCACCATCTGCTCGACCGCGCGGGCGTCGAACACCATCCGGTGCTCGCCCTCCATGTCCAGCGCGAAGCCGTAGCCGGTCGGCAGCAGGTCGAGCACCTCGGCGCCGGTCACCGAGAAGTGCTTGGACTCCTTGCCGGCGTACCGCTTCAGCTCCTTGAGCGAGCTGAACATCGGGATCACCGGCGTCGGGGTGTTGTGCAGCGCCAGGAAGCCGGGGCGGTCGCCGCGCGGGCAGTACACCTTCGAGGTGATGAAGATGGCCTGGAAGTCCTCCACCGGCATCGCGCCGGTGGTGAAGGCGCGCACCGCGTCCGCCAGCGAGGGCGGCGAGGGCTCGGGGTAGAGCGACTGCTGGGCGGCCTGCGGGTCGCCGTACCCGGGGCCGGGCATGCCGGGCATCCCCTGCTGCATCTGCTGCTGATAGGGGTCCTGGTAGGCGCTCTGCTCGTAGCCGTACACGGGACAAGGCTATCGGGCCGGACCCCGCTTGGGGGCGGGTGATCCGCACAATCCGGCGGTGGGCCCCATTGTGGGACGTGACCACGTTCATAGCTGCTTCACGTCGGAGGGGTTGAACAAGTTACCAACGGGTAGCATCATGGGGCGTACTGGTGGGTAAGCGGTGCGCCGTAAGCGGCTCGCCCGTGGAAGACGAACCGGAGAAACGGTCATGGGTCACTACAAGTCCAACCTGCGGGACGTGGAGTTCAACCTCTTCGAGGTGTTCGGCCGCGACCAGGTGTACGGCACCGGTCCGTTCGCCGACATGGACGTCGACACCGCGAAGAACATCCTCAGCGAGATCTCCCGGCTGGCCGAGAACGACCTCGCCGCCTCCTTCACCGACACCGACCGCAACCCGCCGGTGTTCGACCCGGAGACCAACACCGCTCCGATCCCGGAGACCTTCAAGAAGAGCTACCAGACGTTCATGGACGCCGAGTGGTGGCGCCTGGGCATCCCGGAGGGCATCGGCGGCCAGGTCACCCCGAACTCCCTGGTCTGGGCGTATGCGGAGCAGGTGCTCGGCTCCAACCCCGCGATCTGGATGTACTCCTCCGGCCCGGCCTTCGCCGGCGTCGTCTACGACGAGGGCACCGAGGAGCAGCAGAAGGTCGCCGAGCGCATGGTCGAGGGCCTGTGGGGCGCCACCATGGTGCTGACCGAGCCCGACGCGGGCTCCGACGTGGGCGCCGGCCGCACCAAGGCGATCAAGCAGGAGGACGGCTCCTGGCACATCGAGGGCGTCAAGCGCTTCATCACCTCGGGCGAGCACGACATGTCCGAGAACATCATCCACCTGGTGCTGGCCCGCCCCGAGGGCGGCAAGCCGGGCACCAAGGGCCTCGGTCTGTACATCGTCCCGAAGTACGACTTCGACTGGGAGACCGGCGAGATCGGCGAGCGCAACGGCGCCTACGCCACCAACGTCGAGCACAAGATGGGCCTCAAGGCCTCCAACACGTGCGAGATGACCTTCGGCGCCAAGCACCCCGCCAAGGGCTGGCTGCTCGGCGAGAAGGTCGACGGCATCCGCCAGATGTTCAAGATCATCGAGTTCGCCCGGATGATGGTCGGCACGAAGGCCATCGCCACCCTGTCCACCGGCTACCTGAACGCGCTGGAGTACGCCAAGGAGCGCGTGCAGGGCGCCGACATCTCGCAGTTCATGGACAAGACCGCGCCGCGCGTCACCATCACCCACCACCCGGACGTGCGCCGCTCGCTGCTGACCCAGAAGGCGTACGCCGAGGGCATGCGCGCCCTCGTCCTCTACACCGCCTCGGTGCAGGACGACATGCTGGCCGCCCGCCTGCGCGGTGAGCACGACGCCGCCGCCGAGCGCCTGAACGACCTGCTGCTGCCGATCGTCAAGGGCTACGGCTCGGAGAAGTCCTACGAGCAGCTCGCCCAGTCGCTGCAGACCTTCGGCGGCTCCGGCTACCTGCAGGAGTACCCGATCGAGCAGTACATCCGGGACGCCAAGATCGACACCCTGTACGAGGGCACCACCGCCATCCAGGGCCAGGACTTCTTCTTCCGGAAGATCGTCAAGGACGGCGGCCAGGCGCTGACCGCGGTCAACGAGCAGATCCAGAAGTTCCTCGCCTCGAACGAGGGCGGCGAGGCGCTGGCCGCCGAGCGCGAGCTGCTCGCCAAGGCCGCCGGCGACCTGGAGGCCATCGTCGGCAAGCTGATCGCCGACCTGACGGCCGTCGAGCAGGACGTCAAGAACATGTACAAGGTGGGCCAGAACACCACCCGCCTGCTCATGGTCTCCGGCGACGTGGTGGTCGGCTGGCTGCTGCTCCGCCAGGCCGCGGTCGCGCTGGCCAAGCTGGAGGCCGGCGCCTCCGAGAAGGACGTCCCCTTCTACCAGGGCAAGGTCGCCGCGGCGAAGCACTTCGCCCGCACCGTGCTGCCGACCACCGCTCCGCAGCGCCAGATCGCCGAGGCCGTCGACAACGAGCTGATGGACCTCGCCGAGGAGGCGTTCTGATCCGGCACTGACCGACGCGGCCCCGGACCGGCCGCCCGATCGACTGCCTGACCCACCCTCACACCGCGGGGCCCGGTTCATCACCGGGCCCCGCGGCGTTGTGTCGCGCCCCGCTCACTGTTGTGTCACCGTTGCGGACTTCACACGGCCCTGTCCGTGTACGGGCATATGCTCAGGGGGCGGGCCCGTAACCCCCATCAGGCCCGGCCGCCCTCAACCCAGGAGCAAAATGTCGACCGCCGCCCGCACGGCCCACTTCGACCGGAAGCACACGGACGACCTGATCGCCTTCCTCGCCGCCTCCCCCTCCCCGTACCACGCGGTGCAGAGTGCGGCCGAGCGGCTGGAGCGGGTCGGCTTCCGACGGGTCCGTGAGACGGATGCCTGGGACGGCGGCAGCGGCGGCCGCTACCTGGTGCGCGGCGGCGCCCTGATGGCCTGGTACGTCCCCGAGGGCGCCGGACCGGCCACCCCCTACCGCGTGGTCGGCACCCACACCGACTCGCCGAACCTGCGGGTCAAGCCCGTCCCCGACACCGGCTCGGCCGGCTGGCGGCAGATCGCCGTCGAGATCTACGGCGGCGTCCCGCTCAACACCTGGCTCGACCGCGACCTCGGCCTGTCCGGCCGGCTCGCGCTCCGCGACGGCTCCACCCGCCTGGTCCACCTCGACGAGCCGCTGCTGCGCGTCCCGCAGCTCGCCATCCACCTCGACCGCGGCGTCAACGACGGCCTCAAGCTCGACCGGCAGCGCCACCTGACGCCGATCTGGGGACTCGGCGACACCACCGAGGGCGCCCTGCTCGACTACGTCGCCGAGAAGGCCGGCCTCGCCGCCGCCGACGTCACCGGCTGGGACCTGATGGCCCACGACGTCCAGCCGCCCGCCTACCTCGGCCGCGACCGCGAACTGCTGGCCGGCCCGCGCCTGGACAACCAGCTGTCCGTGCACGCCGCCACCGCCGCGCTCGCCGCCGTCGCCGAGGCCGGCGGCGAGCTGCCGTACATCCCGGTGCTCGCCGCGTTCGACCACGAGGAGACCGGCAGCGAGTCCGACACCGGCGCGCAGAGCCCGCTGCTCGGCAACGTGCTGGAGCGCTCCTGCTACGCCCGCGGCGGCACCGCCGAGGACCGCGCCCGCGCGCTGGCCGGCACCGTCTGCCTCTCCTCCGACATGGGGCACGCCGTCCACCCCAACTACAGCGAGCGGCACGAGCCCGGCCACCACCCGCTGCCCAACGGCGGCCCCATCCTCAAGGTCAACGTCAACAACCGGTACGCCACCGACGGCGTCGGCCGGGCCGTGTTCACCGCCGCCTGCGAGAAGGCCGGCGTGCCGTGGCAGACCTTCGTCTCCAACAACGCGATGCCCTGCGGCACCACCATCGGCCCGATCACCGCCGCCCGCCTCGGCATCACCACCGTCGACTGCGGCATCGCGGCGCTGTCCATGCACTCCGCGCGCGAGCTGTGCGGCGCCGAGGACCCGCACTACCTGGCCGGCGCCATCAAGGCGTTCCTGGAGGGCTGAGGGGGCCTCAGGGTGTGGGCGGGGCCCACACCCTGACCGAGCGTCACTCCATTCCGGCCAGCACCAGCGGAAGCCGGACCGCACCGCCCGGCACCACCTTCACCGGCACGCCCCAGTCCTGCTGGTGCACGTGGCAGGCCGGGTACTCGATCGCCGGGTCGTCGTCGCAGGACGCGGCCATCGCCGACACGTGCAGCACGCCCTCCGTCACCTCGTCCGACAGCACCAGCTCCCGGTGCAGCGCGGTGTCCGCACCCGCGCCCGAGACGAGCAGCTCCGGCGGGGTGGAGCTGACCAGCAGCCGGGTGGACGGGCCGTAGCGCTCGTCGAGCTTCTGGCCGGTCGGCGCGGAGAACACCACGTCCAGGTCCAGCGTGCCCGGGGCGACCTCGGTCGCGGCCCGCCGGGTGCGGTGCGCGACCGCCTCGACCCGGACCGCCTCCTCGGGCAGCCGCAGCCGGGTCAGCCGGTGCCGGGCGGACTCCACCACCACGATGTCGCCGTCCACCACCACCGCGCCGGACGGCTCGCGCAGATCGGTGGCCAGCGTCGAGACCTCGCCGGTCGCCGGGTCGAAG
Organism: Kitasatospora cheerisanensis KCTC 2395; assembly: GCF_000696185.1. Classification (GTDB taxonomy): domain Bacteria; phylum Actinomycetota; class Actinomycetes; order Streptomycetales; family Streptomycetaceae; genus Kitasatospora; species Kitasatospora cheerisanensis. Next base: position 4,258,387 of record NZ_KK853997.1, read on the forward strand.
CGGCGCAGCGCGTGGTTGTAGGTGTCGCTGACCGCGACCGAGCCGTCCGGGAGCACGGTGACGCCCAACGGGTGCTGGAACAGGGCCTGTTCGGCCGCCCCGTCGCGGTGCCCGAAGTCGAACAGGCCGGTGCCGACGGCGGTGTGCACCTCGTGGGTGCCACGGGAGACCCAGCGCAGCGCGGAGGTCTCCGAGTCGGCGACCCACAGCCGCTCGCCGTCCGCGGAGACCGCCAGGCCCGACGGCTGGGCGAACCACGCCTCCGCGGCCGGCCCGTCGACCAGGCCCTCGTTGGTGGTGCCCGCCGCGACCCCGACCGTGCCCGCCGCCGGGTCGAACGACCACAGCTGGTGCACGCCCGCCATCGCGATCCACACCCGGCCGTCGAAGAACGCGACGTCCCACGGCGAGGAGAGGTCGACCCCGGTGGCCGCGCCGGAGGTCGGCGAGCCCTGCCACCACTGCCGGCCGGTGCCGGCCAGCGTGGTCACCGAGCCGTCGGCGAGCCGCACCCCGCGCAGCGCGTGGTTGACGGTGTCCGCCACCACCACGTCGTAGCCCAGGTCCAGCCCCGCCGGGACCAGCGCCAGGCCCTGCGGCTCGCTGAACCGCGGCTCGGCGCCGTCCACCAGGCCGCGCACCCCGTCGCCGATCCGGCGCACCACCCGCTCGCCGTCCTCGGCGAGCTCCACCAGCGCGTGGTGCCCCGAGTCCGCGACCAGGTAGTGGCCGTTCGGCAGCCGCACCGCCTTCCCGGGGAAGCGAAGGTCACCGGCCTCCGGCTCGGGCGCCACGTACGGGCCGTCGCCGCGCCGCAGCGTGCCCTTCGCTGCGTGCTCTGCCTCCAGCTCCTCGACCAGCTTCCCGATCGCGTGCGCGTGCCCCTCGCCCGCGTGCTGGGCGACCACGTACCCCTCCGGGTCGATCACCACCAGCGTCGGCCAGGCCCGCACCGCGTACTGCTTCCAGGTCGCCAGCTCCGGATCGTCCAGCACCGGGTGGTGCACCTCGTACCGGGCCACCGCGTCGACCACCGCGCGGTGGTCGGCCTCGTGCACGAACTTCGGCGAGTGCACACCGACGATCACCACGGTGTCCCGGTGCTTCTCCTCCAACTCCCGCAGCTCGTCCAGGACATGGAGACAGTTGATGCAGCAGAAGGTCCAGAAGTCGGCGATCACGATCTTGCCGCGGAAGTCCGCCAGCGACAGGTCCTTGCCGCCGGTGTTCAGCCATCCGCCCTTGCCGACCAGTTCGGGGGCGCGGACACGTGCACGAGAAGTCATGAACCCAGTCAACCCCATCGGGCCGGGCCGCCATTCCGCGCGGCGCCGGCCCGCCCGGCCGTGACGGCCGGTCAGCGCGTCGCGCAGGAGCGGATCAGGGTGACGGCCTCGTCGAGCAGGGCGATCTCGTCGGGTGCCATGGTCGGGTTGGCGGTGCGGCGGGCGCAGGCCTCGGCGAGGTGGTGGTCGGCGATCGGGGGGAGGCCGCGGAGCAGCGGGACGAGGATCGCGGGCGCGGCCTCGGCGCCGCCCGGGCGGCCGAGCAGGGCCTGGGCGAGGATGACGGCGCTCATCGCGTCGTCGAGACCGGGCTCGCCCTCGGCGGCGGTGGACCAGTCGATGACGACCGGGCCGTGCGCGGTCAGCAGGACGTTGTCGGGGTGCAGGTCGAGGTGGAGCACCCGGTCGCCGGGCCGGGCGGCGGCGCGCGGCGGGATCTCGTGCAGGCGGCGCAGCAGTTCGGCGAGCAGTTCGCCGGCCGCGGCGGGGCTGATCGCGCCGGACACCAGTGACTGCAGCATGGTCGGGCCGCCGAGCCGCTCCATGATCAGGTCGCCGGGCCGTTCGGCGGCCCACACCGCGGGCACCGGGTAGCCGTGCTCGGCGAGGTGCATCATCACCTCGGCCTCGCCGCCGGCGCTCAGCCCGTCCCGGTAGCGGCGCAGGACCCGCCCGTCGCCCAGTGCCCAGACGTCCGCGGTGCGGCCGGTCCCGATCAGTTCGCCGATCTCCATGCGAGCAGAAACTAGCGCCCCGGGTGCCTCCCGGGGAGGGGAACCGGAGGATCGTTGTGCGTCCGAGGCGTGCCGCCGGCCGGGGCGGCCGGGGGCGGCCGGAAAACCGGAGGAGGAGCGGCCGGCCGGTGCGCGACACTGGGCGGATGAGTGCCTACGCCCCCGAGGACGTCGTCGCCGTTCCGCCCGCCGTCGCCGAACTGGCGCGCGGCGTGCCGCTGGTCCCGGTGTGGCGCAACAACCTGGGCGGGACGACGTTCCGGCTGGAGGACGGCCCGGGGCGGCGGTTCGTGAAGTGGGCGCCGGCCGGCAGCGGGGCGGACCTCCACGCGGAGGCCGAACGGCTGCGCTGGGCGGGCGCGTTCACCACCGTCCCCGAGGTGCTGGGGACGGGCGGTGACGAGACCGGGCGCTGGATGCTGACGGCGGGTCTGCCCGGCCGCTCCGCCGTCGACCCGGAGCTGCTGACGACCCCGGCGGTCGCCGTCCGCGCGATCGGCGAGGGGCTGCGCGCCCTGCACGAGGCACTGCCGGTCGCCGGCTGCCCGTACACCTGGTCCGCGCAGGAGCGGATCGGCCGCGCCGCCGCCCAGCGCCGCGACCCGGCGACCTGGCACCCGGACCACCACCACCTCGGCACCGTGGACCGGGCCCTCGCGCTGCTCGCCGACCGGCCGCCGGTGGACGTCGAGGTGGTCTGCCACGGCGACGCCTGCGCACCCAACACCCTGGTCGGCGCGGACGGCCGCGCCCTCGGCCACGTCGACCTGGGCGCGCTCGGCACGGCCGACCGCTGGGCGGACCTCGCGGTGGCGAGCTGGAGCACGGTGTGGAACTACGGCCCGGGCTGGGAGCGTCCCCTGCTGGAGGCGTACGGGGTCGACGAGGACCGTGAACGTCTCGCGTACTACCGCCTGTTGTGGGACCTCACGTAGCGCCGGCTGGCACCATGGCGAAGGCCGCCCGACGGCGGGCCGGCAAGCAGACGAGGAGTCGGGTCATGGGTCGCAAGTTCGTGGTCAAGGAACGCCTGTTCGCGGTCGGCGACGACTACTGGGTCGAGGACGAGCACGGCGAGAAGTGCTTCCTGGTGGACGGCAAGGTGCTGCGCATGCGCGACACCTTCGAACTGCAGGACACCGACGGCAACACGGTCGCCACCATCCGGGAGAAGGTGCTGACCGTCCGCGACGCGATGAAGATCGAGAACGCCGACGGGGACGTGGTCGCCACCGTCCGCAAGAAGCTGTTCACCCCGTTCCACGACAAGTACCACGTGGAACTGGAGAACGGCGGCGAGTGGGAGATCCACGGAGACCTGATCGACAAGGAGTACACCGTCAAGAGCGACGGGCACCGGCTCGGCGAGGTCTCCCGCAAGTGGTTCAGCATCCGCGACGCGTACGGCGTGGAGATCGAGGACGGCGCCGACGTCCCGCTGATGATCGCCGTCGCGGTCTGCCTGGACCGCCTGGTCGAGCACAACGACTGAGGCTCGCCCCGGTACCGCCGCCCGCCCCGTGCGCTATGTTGTGCCGGTCCTCGGCACGGGGCCGGCAGGCGGACAGAAGGGGGCGGGACCGATGAGCGACATCCTTCACCAGCTGGGCTACGCGGCGGCGTACGGCGGCGTCGGCCTGGTCCTGCTGCTGCTCGGCGTCGTCCTGGTGGACGTCCTGACGCCCGGTCGGCTGCGCCACCAGATATGGATCGAGCGCAACCGCAACGCGGCGGTGGTGCTCAGCTCCGCGCTGCTGTCGGTGGGCGCGATCGTGTTCACCGCCGTCATCTCCACCTACCAGGAGTTCGGCAAGGGCCTGGCCGCCGCCGCCGTCTTCGGCCTGTTCGGGCTGCTGCTGATGGCGGTCTCGTTCTGGGTGCTCGACCTGGTCACGCCCGGCAGGCTGGGCGAACTGCTGGTCGACCCCGAGCCGCACCCGGCGGTCTGGGTGACCGCCGCCACCAACCTGGCCGTCGCGGCGATCGTCTCCGCCGCCATCTACTGACGGGCCATCAGCGCTCCCGCGTCAGCCCGCCGCCAGCCGCTCGGTCAGCCGGGCCTTCGCCGCGGGCCACTCGTCGGCCAGCATCGAGAAGTACACGGTGTCCCGCCAGCTGCCGTCCGGGCGCTGCTTGTTGCGCCGGAACGTTCCCTCGTAGGACGCGCCGAGCCGGCGGATCGCTTTCTGCGAGCGCTCGTTGCGGATGTCGGTGCGCCAGGTGACCCGGCCCATGCCGAGGTCCTCGAAGGCGTGCGTGAGCAGCAGCAGCTTCGCCTCGGTGTTCACCGCCGTCCGCCACGCGGAGCGCGCGTACCAGGTGCCGCCGATCTCCACCTGCTCCTCGGCCGCGCTGGCGTCGAAGTAGCAGGTCACGCCGATCGCCCGCCCGTCGGCGAGCGAGATCACCGCGTACGGCTCGCAGAGCGGGTCGGCCAGCCGGTCGTCGATGGTCCGCTCCATGTCCTCCAGCGTGCGCGGCAGCGGGACCGGCACCCAGCGCCACAGCTCCTCGTCGCCGCCGCCGGCGGCGAACAGGTCGGGGACGTGGGCGCGGGTCAGCGGCTCCAGACGGAGGTGACGGCCGGTCAGGACAACGGGGGCGGGCAGCTTCGCGGTCATGCGCACACCGTAGGGCCAGCTTTGCACTAGGCGCAAGCCATATCTGCACTAGTGCAAACATTCCGGCGCATGCGAAAGGCCCGGCACCCCCGTGATCAGGGGCGCCGGGCCTCGCGGAGTCCTACAGGAAGGAGTTGATCTCGATGGTCTCGGTCCGGCCGGGGCCGACGCCGATCGCGGAGATCGGGGCGCCCGACATCTCCTCGAGCGCCTTCACGTACGCCTGCGCGTTCTTCGGCAGGTCCGCGAAGGTCTTCGCCTTCGAGATGTCCTCGCTCCAGCCCGGCAGGTTCTCGTAGATCGGCTTCGCGTGGTGGAAGTCCGACTGGTTGTACGGGAGTTCCTCGACCCGCTGCCCGTCGATCTCGTACGCCACGCAGACCGGGATCTGCTCCCAGCCGGTCAGCACGTCCAGCTTGGTCAGGAAGAAGTCGGTCAGGCCGTTGACCCGGGTCGCGTAGCGGGCGATCACCGCGTCGAACCAGCCGCAGCGCCGGTCGCGGCCGGTGGTCACACCGCGCTCGCCACCGATCCGCCGCAGCGCCTCGCCGTCCGCGTCCAGCAGCTCGGTCGGGAACGGGCCCGAGCCGACGCGGGTGGTGTAGGCCTTGAGGATGCCGATCACCCGGTCGATCTTGGTGGGACCGATGCCGGAGCCGGTGCAGGCGCCGCCCGAAGTCGGGTTCGACGAGGTGACGAACGGGTACGTGCCGTGGTCCACGTCCAGCAGGGTGCCCTGGCCGCCCTCCAGCAGCACGACCTTGCCGGCCTTCAGCGCCTCGTCCAGGACGAGCGTGGTGTCCGCCAGGTACGGCTTGATCTTGTCGGCGTAGCCCAGGTACTCCTCGAGCACCAGGTCGGCCGGGATCGCGCGGCGGTTGTACAGCTTGACCAGCAGCTGGTTCTTGTCGTGCAGCGCCGCCTCGATCTTCTGGCGCAGGATCGACTCGTCGAACAGGTCCTGGACCCGGATGCCGACGCGGTTGATCTTGTCCGCGTAGGCCGGGCCGATGCCGCGGCCGGTGGTCCCGATCCGGCGCTTGCCGAGGAAGCGCTCGGTGACCTTGTCCAGCGTCCGGTGGTACGGGGTGATCAGGTGGGCGTTGCCCGAGATCAGCAGCTTGGACGTGTCGATGCCGCGGTCGTTCAGGCCCTGCAGCTCGGAGAGCAGCACGCCCGGGTCGATCACCACGCCGTTGCCGATCACCGGCACCACGTTCGGGCTGAGGATGCCGGAAGGCAGCAGGTGGAGGGCGTACTTCTGGTCGCCGATGACCACCGTGTGACCGGCGTTGTTGCCGCCCTGGTAGCGGACGACGTAGTCGACGGAGCCTCCGAGCAGGTCGGTGGCCTTCCCCTTGCCCTCGTCTCCCCACTGGGCACCAACGAGCACGAGTGCCGGCACAGGCGTACACCCCTTCCGGTTGGGGCATCCTGCGAAGACCGCAGTCTGCCCCGAGATGGACGAAGCCCCTGGCGCAATGGCGCAAGGGGCTCTTGCACCGAGAGATTACCTGAGGAAGGACCGGTCGTGTCGTCGCTGTCCACGCCCGTATCCCGCCCCCGGACGCCGAGGGGGCCGGGCCGCTCCTGGTGTTGCTCGACCCGTCGGCCAGGGAGGCGGACGGCGAATCGGTGCGAATCGCCAAGGACGTCCTGTGCGGCGGCGCCGACGTGAAGGTCACCCTGCCGGAGAGTCCGTCCGAGCTCGACCGGGTGCTCGCGCACCGCGGGAAGCGCCGCGCGGTGGTGATCGGCTCGGACCAGGCGCTGCAGCGGGTGTTGCAGGCCCTGCACCGGCAACGGGAACTGGACACCGACCCGGTCGGACTGGTCCCGGTGGGCGGTCCGGTGGCCACCGCGACCGCCCGGCTGCTCGGGGTGCCGCCGGAGCCGGTCGCGGCCGCCCGGACGGTGCTGGCGGGCAGCGCCCGGCGGCTCGGCATGCTGCTCGACGACGGCGGCGGAGTGGTGCTCTCGGAGGTCCGGTTCACCGGCCCCCGGCAGGGCCGAACGGGTGGCTGGCGTTCGCTATGGGCGAAACTGGCTGCGGCCGAGCAGGCGAGCCCCACCGGATCCGAGGAACTGCGCATCGAGGCCGACGGCCGCCTGCTGGTCGACGTCCACCAGCGGGTCCGCCACCTGCGGGTCGCCATGGTCGACGGCGCCATGGAACTCGTCCTCGACCTGGACGGCAGCCCGCAGCGCCACCGGGCCGGCCGGCTCACCGTGGCCGGGCGCGGCTTCGGCTACGAGGCCGACGGCTGCCCGGTCGGCCCGGTCCGCCACCGCACCTGGACGGTCCGGCCGGACTCCTGGCGGCTGCTGCTGCCCGCCGGGTGAGCAGGCTCACAACACGCCCCCGCCCGGGCCGCCCGTCCACCGTGCGAAGGCCTGATGACAAGGGCGTGAAGGCGGTCGCCGACCGGGGCAAAAACTGGTAAGGGGCGGGGTCTACGCGCGTACCGCGGGCCTGCCATCAGGGCGTTCCCGCCAACTGCCCTAGACTCGAAGACGTGCCACGTGGTGACGGACGACTCAACCACGATCTTCTTCCCGGCGAGAAAGGCCCCCAGGACGCTTGCGGCGTCTTCGGTGTCTGGGCTCCCGGCGAGGAGGTCGCAAAGCTCACGTACTTCGGCCTCTATGCCCTGCAGCACCGCGGACAGGAATCCGCGGGCATCGCAGTGAGCAACGGCTCCCAGATTCTCGTCTTCAAGGACATGGGACTCGTGTCCCAGGTCTTCGACGAGACCTCCCTGGGGTCGCTGCACGGGCATATCGCCGTCGGACATGCCCGCTACTCGACCACCGGGTCCTCGGTCTGGGAGAACGCCCAGCCGACCTTCCGGGCGACCGCCAACGGATCGCTGGCCCTCGGCCACAACGGAAACCTGGTCAACACCGCCGAACTCGCGGCGATGGTCGCCGAACTGCCCGGCGAGGAGCACGTCTCCCGCTCCGGGCGGACCGCGGCGACCAACGACACCGACCTGCTGACCGCCCTGCTGGCCGGCCACCCCGAGCTGACCATCGAGGAAGCCGCGCAGCAGGTGCTGCCGGGCGTCAAGGGCGCGTTCTCGCTGGTCTTCATGGACGAGCACACGCTCTACGCCGCCCGCGACCCGCAGGGCATCCGCCCGCTGGTGCTCGGCCGGATCGAGCGCGGCTGGGTGGTCGCCTCCGAGACCTCCGCCCTCGACATCGTCGGCGCCAGCTTCATCCGCGAGGTGGAGCCCGGCGAGCTGATCGCCATCGACGAGAACGGCATGCGCACCTCGCGCTTCGCCGAGGCCAAGCCCAAGGGCTGCGTCTTCGAGTACGTGTACCTGGCCCGCCCGGACACCACCATCGCCGGCCGCAACGTGCACCTCTCCCGGGTGGAGATGGGCCGCAAGCTGGCCGCCGAGGCGCCGGTCGAGGCCGACCTGGTGATAGCGACCCCCGAGTCCGGCACCCCCGCCGCGATCGGCTACGCCGAGGCCAGCGGCATCCCGTTCGGCGCCGGCCTGGTGAAGAACGCCTACGTCGGCCGCACCTTCATCCAGCCCAACCAGACCATCCGCCAGCTGGGCATCCGGCTCAAGCTGAACCCGCTGCGCGAGGTCATCCGGGGCAAGCGCCTGGTGGTCGTGGACGACTCGATCGTCCGCGGCAACACCCAGCGCGCCCTGGTGCGGATGCTCCGCGAGGCCGGGGCGGCCGAGGTCCACATCCGGATCTCCTCGCCGCCGGTGAAGTGGCCGTGCTTCTTCGGCATCGACTTCGCCACCCGCGCCGAGCTGATCGCCAACGGCCTGTCGGTCGACGAGATCGGCCGCTCGCTGGGCGCCGACTCGCTGGCCTACATCTCCATCGACGGGATGATCGAGGCCACCAAGCAGCCGAAGGACAAGCTCTGCCGGGCCTGCTTCGACGGCGAGTACCCGATGGAGCTGCCGGACCCGGCACTGCTCGGCAAGCTGCTGCTGGAGGCGGAGATCGCCGGCGGCCAGGCCAAGCAGCCGGTCCGCGGCAAGCAGACCAGCGACCTCGACGGCGTGCAGTCGCTGCTGGGCGGCGCCGGCGCGGCGGACGCGCTGCGACGCCCGTAACCGACCGAACCGCCCCCGGCACGGGCCGGGGGCGGCGGCCGGCACCACCACTTCGAAAGGGCCACACCAGGTGACCAGCAACGAGACCGGGGCGACCTACGCCGCCGCGGGTGTCGACATCGAGGCCGGCGACCGTGCCGTCGAGCTGATGAAGCAGTGGGTGAAGAAGACCAACCGTCCCGAGGTGCTGGGCGGCCTGGGCGGCTTCGCCGGACTGTTCGACGCCTCCGCCTTCAAGCGCTACGAGCGCCCGCTGCTGGCCTCCGCCACCGACGGCGTGGGCACCAAGGTCGCCATCGCCCAGGCCATGGACAAGCACGACACCATCGGCCACGACCTGGTCGGCATGGTCGTCGACGACCTGGTGGTCTGCGGCGCCGAGCCGCTGTTCATGACCGACTACATCTGCGTCGGCAAGGTCGTCCCGGAGCGGGTCGCCGCCATCGTCAAGGGCATCGCCGAGGGCTGCACGCTGGCCGGCTGCGCGCTGATCGGCGGCGAGACCGCCGAGCACCCGGGCCTGCTCGGCCCGACGAGTACGACGTGGCGGGCGCCGGCACCGGCGTGGTCGAGGCCGACGCGCTGCTCGGCGCGGACCGGGTCCGGGCCGGCGACGTGGTGATCGCGATGGCCGCGTCCGGCCTGCACTCCAACGGCTACTCGCTGGTCCGGCACGTGCTGCTGAACCAGGCCGGCTGGAAGCTCGACCGCAAGGTCGAGGAGTTCGGCCGCACCCTCGGCGAGGAGCTGCTGGAGCCGACCCGGATCTACTCGCTGGACTGCCTGGCGCTGACCCGCGCCACCGAGATCCACGCCTTCTCGCACGTCACCGGCGGCGGCCTGGCCGCCAACCTGGCCCGCGTCATTCCGGACCACCTGCACGCCCGCCTGGACCGCGGCACCTGGACCCCGCTGCCGGTGTTCCAGACCGTCGCCAAGGTCGGCGCGATGCAGACCCTGGAGATCGAGAAGACCCTCAACATGGGCGTCGGCATGGTCGCCGTCGTCCCGCCGGAGTCGGTCGACGTGGTGCTGTCGGTGCTGGAGGACCGCGGCGTCGAGGCGTGGCTGCTCGGCGACGTGGTCGACCGCGACGCGGAGCACGACGGCGGCGCGGCGCTGTACAACGCCTACGAGGCGTTCTGATCCACGGCACGCCGAAGGGCCCCGCCTCGGCGGGGCCTTTCCCGTGCGCGGCCCGCCGCGTCAGCAGCGGCCCGGCGCACAGCGGCAGGAGGAGCGGAACAGGTACGCCGAAAACCGGCCCGGCGCCCACGGGGAGCGCCCGGACCGGTCCGGTCGAAGAACGTTACGCGCGGCGACGAGCCGGAGGGGTGTCCTCGTCGTCGTCATCGTCGTCGTTGTACATGTCCGCGTACGCCGCGTAGGGGTCGTCCTCGTCGTCGTCCTCGATCGGCTCAGGCTCGATCGCGGTGGACGGAGATACACCCAGCTCGTGAGACAGACGGTTAGCGTCGAACCCGCCGCTGTTGTACTTCAGCTCGCGGGCGACCTTCGTCTGCTTGGCCTTGGCCCGGCCGCGCCCCATGGGTCGACCCCCTCAACGGTGGGGCTCACGGCCCCGAGTCTGACACGTGTTGATGATCAGGTCCGGCCTGCCCGAAGTGGGAAACCGTCCCTTGGAGCATTAACGGTACCTGTTTCCGCCGCCGGACGGTACGTCGCCCGTGTGACGTGGCGCGCACCCAAGCCCCCTCGAACCAGGTCCGCCCAGGTCAGAGGGGAATTTCGGGGCTTTTGCAGGGTGTCCGGCGCGGGGCCGGTTCCGTCGTTCCTGCAGAGATTATCCCCCGAAGGAGGCGCGGTATCGCCCGATCGGGGGACAGACTGAGAATCCGGTTCCACATCGTGATGCGCGGGGCCGGGCGGCGCCGGCCCCGCGCATCACGATCGGTGGCGGTCAGCCCCGGCGGGCGGCCGGCAGCAGGACCGAGCGCAGCGCGCTGATCTCCCGCATGCGCTTCTCGGCGAGCCGGTCGGCGGCGACCGCCGGCGGGATGCCGTCGGCGGCGGCCCGGGTGAAGATCTCCAGCGTGGTGTCGAAGATCTTCGTGGCCTTGTTCTTGGCCCGGTCGAAGTTGAAGCCGTCGATCTCGTCGGCGACCTGGATCACGCCACCGGAGTTCACCAGGTAGTCGGGCGCGTACAGGATGCCGCGGTCGGCGAGGTCCTTCTCCACGCCCGGGTGGGCGAGCTGGTTGTTGGCCGCGCCGCAGACGATCGAGGTGCCGGCCGCGCCGAGCGCCCCCACCGTCTCGTCGGTGAGCGCGCCGCCGAGCGCGCACGGGGCGTACACGTCCAGGTCGGAGGCGAGCAGGGCGGCGGTGTCGGCCACCACCTCGACCTCGGGGTGGGCGGCCCGGACCCGGTTCACGGCGGCCTCGGAGACGTCCGTGATCACCACGGTGGCGCCGTCCGCGACCAGGTGGCCGACCAGGTAGTGGCCGACCTTGCCGACGCCCGCCACGCCGACCCGCTTGCCGCGCAGGGTCGGCTGGCCCCAGCGGGCCTGCGCGGAGGCGCGCATGCCCTGGAAGACGCCGAAGGAGGTGAGGACGGAGGAGTCGCCGGCGCCGCCCTGCTCGGGGGAGCGGCCGGTGACGAACTCGGTCTCGCGGGCGATCACGTCCATGTCCTGGACGTAGGTGCCGACGTCGCAGGCGGTGATGTAGCGGCCGCGCAGGGACTGCACGAAGCGCCCGTAGGCGCGCAGCATCGCCTCGTTCTTGACCTTGTTCGGGTCGCCGATGATCACGGCCTTGCCGCCGCCGAGGTCGAGCCCGGCGAGGGCGTTCTTGTAGCTCATTCCGCGGGAGAGGTTCAGCGCGTCGGTCAGCGCCTCCTCCTCGCTCGCGTACGCGAAGAACCGGGTGCCGCCGAGGGCCGGGCCGAGGGCGGTGGAGTGGATGGCGATGATCGCCTTGAGGCCGGTGGAACGGTCGTGGCAGAGGACGACCTGCTCGTGCCCTTCGCCCTCCTGGCCGGTGCCGAAGACTCGGCCCAGCACGCCTGGTGCGGGGTGCGTGGTGTGTACGTCGGTCACGGTGGTGACTCCAGCAATGAATGGCCCGCGACGGTGGTGCGGGCGACTGGTCGAAGCCTAGCTCTGGACCTGCCTTCGAATCTGCCCTCGGGCGGCCCCCGGGGGATAACGATCGAAGCCGTCTTCACGACACCCTGACGCGTCCCTGAGGCGCATGCGAACATGCGGAGCGTGACCGTGCCGCACACCTCCGTGCTCCCCCCGTACACCGCCCAGTTGCGGGTCTACGAGCCCCTGGCCGCCTACCCCGAACCGGACCGGGCGCGCTGGCAGGCCTACGCCGCCGCGAACGGCCCCGACGCCGACGGGCCGGGCCGGCCGGTGACCGGCGCCGCGCTCGCCGAGCAGCGCGCCGCACTGGCCGCGCTGGCCGCCCTGACGCCCCGTCCGCTGCCCGACCAGGAGGACGGGCAGGCCTACGTGCGGGTCGCGGACGGCGTCACCTACGTCTGTCCGTGGACGACCCGGCTGCGCGCCTGGCTGGCCCTGCAGGAGCTGCGCCGGACGCTGCCCGCGCACCTGGTCGACACCGTGCTGCCGCCCGCCCTGCGGGCCGCCGCCGAGGCCGACCGCGCGCAGTGGCAGCAGGACCACCCCGACGCCCGGCCGTGGATCCTGGCCAGCCGCTGGGAGGTGCCGCTGCACTGGTTCCTGGCGTTCGGCGAGGAGGACCGCCACCACCAGCCGGCCGGCGAGTACGGCTCCGCCGGGGACGGCGAACGGCCGGAGCCGGCCGCGCTGTTCTACCTGACGCCGATGGTGCAGGCCCGCCGCCGGATCGCCCGGGCCTACCGGGCGCTGCGCGAGCGGGCGGCGGGCGCGGCGCTCGCGGAGGGCGCGGAGGAGGTCGGGCGCTGGCTGGAGGAGTTCCATCCGCGCTCCCTGGTGGAGCTGGACTACGGCGGCCTGGTGCAGCTGCTCGGCCCGCGGGCGCTGGCCGAGGAGCGGTCGGTGGGCCAACTCGCCGACGGCCTGGCGGCCTTGCGGGCCGGGGAGGCGACGGCCGCGCTGCGCATGTACGAGGACCTGGCGGCGCGCTGGCGGCGGGTGCTGGCACTCCGGCACGCGTCCTGAGCGTGATCGGCCCGGGGACGGGGGAGGCTCAGGGGGCTGAGGGGTTGTCAGAAAATGCCCCCTGGTCGAAAACCGGTGCGACAGGAGAGGATGGTCCATACCATTGGGACAGTTTTTGGGACCATGGTCCCGGATCGGGTCAATAGCCGAGGAACGTGACACTACTCACCGTTGACGCGAACTCAGACCTATGTGCCAAAATGGGACAACCAGCCCAAGCTCACTCAGGCGTGCCGCACCGTGACCGGACGTCACCACTGTGTGACTGTCCGCTATGGGGTGGTCCATGGCCATCCGTCGCCCTTGAACCCGTGAGGGGTCAATTTTGACGGTTTGGCCGATAGGGCTGGACGGATGGTGTAGTTGTAGACACCAGGACAAGCCGTTCGTCCTATAACCGACTCGGCCCGTCCGTGCCATTTCGGGCATCGCGGGTCAAGGTGCAGAATTTGAAGGATAGAACCGCCCTGGTTCGGTTCTCCCGAGGAGGCCGCTCATGACCGCTCGTACCCCTGACGCCGAGCCCCTGCTGACGCCGGCAGAGGTCGCCACCATGTTCCGCGTGGACCCGAAGACGGTGACCCGCTGGGCCAAGGCCGGCAAGCTCACGTCGATTCGGACCCTCGGCGGCCACCGCCGCTACCGCGAGGCGGAGGTGCGCGCCCTGCTGGCCGGTATTCCGGCCCAGCGCACCGAGGTCTGATTCCCGCACTTCCCCGGACCGCCCCCCGACTCCGCCGGGTCGGGACCGCGTCCGACAGGTCCGAAGGGCCGCCTCCCCGACTCCGCCGGGTCGGGGAGGCGGCCCTTCGGCATGTCCGGACCCGGAATGCGGGATTCCTCGTGGGGCCCGTGGGGGAGGGGGGAATTTCAGGGAATGGCAGTACAATTTTACATATTAAATAAGGGTGCTTTGCCGCGATGCTCCGGAAGTGCTCTCCCGAAAGGGCGTCAGTGACGGTGATCACAGCACCGTTATCTTGTGGCCCGGTCGGGAAATGCGATAGGGCCCGGAACTCGAAGTTCCGGGCCCTGCGCTCCTGCGATCCCGACGGGACTTGAACCCGCGACCTCCACCTTGACAGGGTGGCGAGCTAACCAACTGCTCCACGGGACCAGTGATCTGATCCTTGCCCGCCTGCTCTCGCCTGCGAACAAGACAGATCGTACTGCATCGCGACCCCCCAGGTCGAACCGGCTCCGGACCGGCCTCAGAGGGTCGCCGCGGCGGCCTCCATCGCCTTCAGGATCCGCTTCTCCGACACCGGGCTCGGGGTGCCGAGGCCCTGCGCGAAGAAGCTCACCCGCAGCTCCTCGATCATCCAGCGGACCGCCGCGATCTCCGGCGACGGCTCCCGGCCGGCAGGCACCTTCGCCAGCAGCTCGCCGTACGCCTGCTGCACCGCCTGCACCTTCTGCAGGTTCTGCAGGTCGCGCTGCGGATGGTCGGGCAGCGCCTCCAGGCGGCGGTCCACCGCGATCAGATAGCGCTTCAGATCGCCCAGGCGCTGCCAGCCGGTGCCCGTGACGAAGCCCGGGTGCACCAGCGACGCCAGGTGCAGGCGGACGTCGTTCACCGCGGACAGCAGCACCGGGCTGGAGACGGACTTCAGCCGGTTCGACGCCTTGTGGAAGGCGATCAGCGCCGCCGCCGTCTTCAAGGTGGTGTCCGCCGACAGCTCGTAGAGGTCCGCCCGGACCTTGTCGTACAGCGCCGTGAACGCCTCCGCGTCCCAGGCGACGCCGCCCGCCAGCGTCATCAGCCGGTCGGTGGCGGCCGCCACCACGTCCTCGAACAGGGCCGGGATCGAGCCGTGCGGGTTGTAGGACAGCGCCAGCTTCGCCTGGTTGCCCAGCCGGCCCTGGATCGACTTGGCGGGCGAGTTGATCTGCAGCATCAGCAGCCGGCGGGTGCCCGCCCACATGGCGCGCTGCTGGGCCTCCGGGGTGTCGAACAGCTTGATGCCGACCGTGGCGCCCTCGTCCACCAGCGCCGGGTAGGCGCGCAGCGAGTGGCCGCGGGTGCGCTGCTCGAACGTGCGCTGCAGGACCGGCAGATCGGCCGGCCAGGCGGTCAGGCCGGTCCGCTCGATGCCGCGGCCGGACGCCGCGCTGGACAGCGTCTCGGACAGCTTCGGGCGCAGGCCCTGGCGCAGCTCCTCCAGGTCCTTGGACTCGGCGAGCTTCCGCTTCCCGTCCACCACCCGGAAGGTGACCTTCAGGTGGTCGGGGATCCGCTCCTCGTCCCACGCCTCCGGCGGGATCGGCAGGCCCGACATCCGGTGCAGCACCCGCTCCAGGGTCGGCAGCAGCGGCTCCTGGCGGTCCGTCAGCTCGCGCATCGCCGCCCGGGCGTAGTCCGGGGCGGGCACGAAGTTGCGGCGGACCGCCTTCGGCAGCGAGCGGATCCAGGCCGTCACCAGCTCCTCGCGCAGGCCCGGGATCTGCCAGTCGAAGCCGTCCGCGACCACCTGGTTGAGCACCGCGAGCGGGATGTGCACCGTCACGCCGTCCGCATCGCTGCCCGGCTCGAACTGGTACGTCAGCGGGAAGCGGAGCTTGCCCTGCTGCCAGACGTCCGGGTAGTCGGCCTCGGTGACGCCGTCCGCCGAGTCGTTGATCAGCATCGACTTCTCGAAGTTGAGCAGGTCGGGCTGGTCGCGGCGGGTCTTCTTCCACCAGGCGTCGAAGTGCCGGGCGGAGACGACGTCCTCCGGCAGGCGGGCGTCGTAGAAGTCGAACAGGGTCTGGTCGTCCACCAGGATGTCGCGGCGGCGGGCCCGGTTCTCCAGCTCCTCGACCTCGTCGAGCAGCTTGCGGTTCTCCGCGAAGAACCGGTGGTGGGTCTCCCAGTCGCCCTCCACCAGGGCGGAGCGGATGAACAGCTCGCGGCACAGCTCGGGTTCGACCCGGCCGTAGTTGACCTTCCGCTGGGCGACGATCGGCAGGCCGTACAGCGTCACCTTCTCGTAGGCCAGCACCGCGCCGGCCTTCTTCTCCCAGTGCGGCTCGCTGTAGGCGCGCTTGATCAGGTGCGGGGCGAGCGGCTCCACCCACTCCGGCTCGATCTTCGCGTTGATCCGGGCCCACAGCCGGGAGGTCTCCACCAGCTCGGCCGACATCACCCAGCGCGGCGGCTTCTTGAACAGCCCCGAACCCGGGAACACCGCGAACCGGGCGCCGCGCGCGCCCGCGTACTCGCGCTTCTCCACGTCGAACAGGCCCAGGTGGGAGAGCAGGCCGGACAGCAGCGCCTGGTGGATCCGGTCGGCGTCCGGCTCGGCGTCGTCGTGCGGCTCGTCGATGGTCACGCCGAGCTGCTTGGCGATGGTGCGCAGCTGGACGTAGACGTCCTGCCACTCCCGTATCCGCAGGTAGTTGAGGAACTCGGACTTGCACATCCGGCGGAACGCCGAGGAGGACAGCTCCTTCTGCTGCTCCCTGACGTACCGCCACATCGCCAGGTAGGAGAGGAAGTCGGAGGTCTCCGAGTGGAAGCGGCGGTGCCGCTCGTCGGCGGCCTGGCGCTTCTCGGCCGGGCGTTCGCGCGGGTCCTGGATGGACAGCGCGGCGGCGATCACCATCACGTCGCGGACGCAGCCCAGGCGGTCGGCCTCCAGCACCATGCGGGCCATCCGCGGGTCGACCGGGAGCTGGGCGAGCTTGCGGCCCAGCGGGGTCAGCCGCTTGCGGTGGTCCTTCTCGGCCGGGTCGAGCGCGCCCAGCTCGTGCAGCAGGTTGACGCCGTCCTTGATGTTGCGGGAGTCCGGCGGGTCGAGGAACGGGAACGCCGCGATGTCGCCGAGGCCCGCCGCGGTCATCTGCAGGATGACGGAGGCCAGGTTGGTGCGGAGGATCTCCGCGTCGGTGAACTCGGGGCGGGAGAGGAAGTCCTCCTCCGAGTACAGCCGGATGCAGATGCCGTCCGAGGTACGGCCGCAGCGGCCCTTGCGCTGGTTGGCGCTGGCCTGGCTGATCGCCTCGATCGGCAGCCGCTGGACCTTCGTGCGGTGGCTGTAGCGGGAGATCCGGGCGGTGCCCGGGTCGATCACGTACTTGATGCCGGGGACGGTCAGCGAGGTCTCGGCGACGTTGGTGGCCAGCACCACGCGGCGCTGCGAGGAGCGCTGGAAGACCCGGTGCTGCTCGGCGGAGGACAGCCGGGCGTACAGCGGCAGGACCTCGGTGGACTTCAGCTTCAGCTTCGTCAGTGCGTCCGCGGTGTCGCGGATCTCGCGCTCGCCGGAGAGGAAGACCAGGACGTCGCCCGGGCCCTCGGCCTGGAGCTCCTCCACCGCGTCGCAGATCGCCTGGACCTGGTCGCGGTCGCGGTCCAGCTCCTCCTCGTCGGCGTCGTCGTCGAGGATCGGGCGGTAGCGGACCTCGACCGGGTACGTCCGGCCGGAGACCTCGATGATCGGGGCGTCGTCGAAGTGCTCGGCGAAGCGCTCCGGGTCGATGGTGGCCGAGGTGATGATCACCTTGAGGTCGGGGCGGCGGGGGAGCAACTGCTTGAGGTAGCCGAGCAGGAAGTCGATGTTCAGGCTGCGCTCGTGCGCCTCGTCGATGATCAGGGTGTCGTACTGGTACAGGTCCCGGTCGGTCTGGATCTCGGCCAGCAGGATGCCGTCCGTCATCAGCTTCACCAGGGTGTCCTGGCCGGCCTGGTCGGTGAACCGGACCTTCCAGCCGACGGCCTCGCCGAGCGGGGTGTCCAGCTCCTCGGCGACGCGCTCGGCGACCGTGCGGGCGGCGATCCGGCGGGGCTGGGTGTGGCCGATCAGGCCGCGCACGCCGCGGCCCAGCTCCAGGCAGATCTTCGGGATCTGGGTGGTCTTTCCGGAGCCGGTCTCGCCCGCCACGATCACCACCTGGTGGTCGCGGACGGCGGCCAGGATGTCGTCCTTCTTCTGCGCCACCGGCAGTTCCTGCGGGTAGCGGATCTCGGGAACGGCCGCGCGGCGGCCGGCCACCCGCAATTCGGAACGGTCGAAGTCGGCGGCCAGTTCGGCCAGGATCTTCTGCCGGGCCTCGGCCGACCGGACCTTGCGGGTGCCCTCCAGGCGGCGGCCCAGGCGCTGCGCGTCGCGCAGCATCAGGCCGGGCAGCCGGGCGGCCAGCTCCGCGAGCGTGGGGGCGGGCTGCGGGGCTACGGGAGAACTCACTGCGGGCATCCCTCTAGGTTGCATAAAGGCGGGGCCGGGGCGCACCTCGGTTTTTGTTGCGAGCTTCCAGTGTCACAGGCCCGGCGGGCCGACCGCGAACAGCCGCCCGGGACGGTCAAAGGAAGGTATTGACGGCCACCCGCCCGTTTCGCTCGAACGTCGTACTGACTAGCCTGGGGGGAACGCTTTAACGGGGAACAGGGGGAGTTCTGATGGGTCTTCTGGACGGCGTGGGCCACCTGATCAGCGACGTCGGGCACGTGGTCGGCGACGTGGTCGAGGTCGGCAAGGACATCGTCATGGCGCCCGCCGAGATCGCCCACTGGGCGCTCAGCAAGATGTTCGGGGACGCCGACGCCGAGCTGAACAAGATCGCGCAGGAGCTGGCCGAGATGGCCAAGCAGGTCGAGCAGCTGGGCGGCGAGGTGAACTCGGTCCTGTCGAACATGTCCTGGCACGGTGCGGCGGCCGACGCGTTCACCGCGCACGCGCAGGGCCGGGTGCGGGAGCTGAACGGGGTCGCGGACGAGCTCGGCCAGCTCGGCGACTCGGTGAAGCGCCTCGCCAACGTGCTGTGACCCGGGGCCGGACGGTGAAGAGCGTGCCGTGCCCGGCCGCGGGCGGAGAACGAGGGGACGTCCTTCGATGACGGGGAACCAGTTCGGCTTCCATCCGGACGAACTGCTGAAGATCCAGCGCGACTTCGAGCAGATCAACCAGCGCATGGAGGAGATGACCAAGCAGGTCGGGCACATCAGGGCGACGGTCGCCAAGGCCGCCGCCACCGATGTGTTCTCCGGCTCGATCCTCGGGGTCCTCGGGGCCGGCGCGGTGCTGGCGGAGGTCCACCGGGACGTCGCCGACATCAGCCACCGGGCCGAGGCGCTGATGAAGACCAAGGAGAAGCTCACCCAGGAGCTCGGCCAGGACGCGGCGAAGATCAAGCAGGTCATCGCCCGGTACGCGGCGGCCGAGAAGAAGATCGCCGAGGAGCTGAACAAGCCCAAGGGCGAGGGCAAGCCGCAGCCGAAGTCCCCGCACACCGGGATCGACAGCACCGGCGGCGGCAGCGGCAGTGGCGGCGGCAGTGGTTCGGGCGGCGGCGGGAGCCACACGCCGCAGCCGAAGTCCCCGCACACCGGGACGGACAGCACCGGCGGCGGTGGCGGCGACGGCGGCACCGGCACGCCCTCGGGCGGGCCCGGCGGGAAGCACGACGGGCCGAAGCTCAAGGACCACTCGACCGGCGACTGGAAGACCAAGATCATCAACGGCAGTGGCTGGGACTCCTGGTCCGACCACCGCCACAAGCGCAACGGCGAGGGCCTCGGCGTGAAGGCGCGGCCCAAGCTGGAAGGGCTGTCGCCGGAGCGCCGGGCCATGGTCGAGCGCGCCCTGGAGCGCGCCGAGCACAAGCTCGGCTACAGCCAGGGCGCCGTCACCAACGGCTACCGGGTCGACTGCTCCGGCCTGGTGTCCTGCGCCTGGGGCCTGCCCGGCCCCGGCCTGAACACCATCGGCCTGATGCAGCACAACGTGTCGCACCACATCGGCAAGGGCGACCTGCAGCCGGGCGACGCGATGATCTCGAACGACCACACGGTGCTGTTCGCGGGCTGGGCGGACGCCGCCCACACCCGCTACATCGGCATCGAGGACAGCGGCGACGCGGGCATGGTCTCCCGGGAGATCCCCTACCCGTACTTCCACGGCGGCTCCGCCTACCAGCCGTACCGCCGCAACGGCGTCGACTGACGAACGGTCACGGGGAAGGGCCCGGGCCGGGGTTGAGCACCCCGGCCCGGGCCCTTCGTCCGTTCGTCGGAGCAGTCTTGAAATATTCTTGGGACGACCGGCCAGGGGGGCCGTGGGTCGACAAGGGGGGCGAAACACGATGGCAGGCAACCAGTTCGGCTTCCATCCGGAAGAACTGCTGAAGATCCAGCGCGACTTCGAGCAGATCAACCAGCGCATGGAAGAGATGACCAAGCAGGCCGCGCACATCAAGGAGACGGTCGCCAAGGCCGCCGCAACCGACGTGTTCTCCGGCTCGATCCTGGGGATCGTCGGAGCGGGTGCGGTGCTGGCGCAGGTCCACCGGGACGTCGCCGACATCAGCAGCCGGGCGGACGCGCTGATGAAGACCAAGGAGAAGCTCACCCAGGAGCTCGGCCAGGACGCGGCGAAGATCAAGCAGCTCATCGAGCGGTACGCCGCGGTGGAGAAGCAGATCGCCGACGACCTGAACAAGCCCAAGGGCGAGGACAAGCCGCAGCCCAAGTCGCCGAGCACCGGTATCGACAGCACCGGTGGCGGCAGCGGAAGTGGCGGCGGCAGCGGTTCCGGCGGCGGCAGCGGTTCGGGCGGCGGAGGCAGCCACGCGCCGCAGCCCTCCTCGCCGAACACCGGCGGCAGCGACACCAGCGGCAACGACGGCTCCGGGATCTCCACCCGGCCCGGCGGCCTGCACGACGGCCCGAAGATCAAGGACCGGTCCAGCGGAGACTGGAAGACCACGATGATCAACGGGCGGGGCTGGGACGACTGGTCGCCCACCCACAAGTGGCACCCGCGCAACGGCGGCGGCGTCGGCGTGGTGGACCGGCCGAACCTGGACGGCGTCTCCGACGAGCGCCGGGCGATGGTCGAGCGGGCGATGGAGCGGGTCGAGCGCAAGCTCGGCTACAGCCAGGGCGCCGTCACCAACGGCTACCGGGTCGACTGTTCCGGCTTCGTCTCCGCGGCCTGGGGCCTGTCCACCTCGGGCGGCGGCACCTCGACCGGCCCGCTGATCAGCGAGAGCGCCGGCATCGCGCACCACATCAACAAGAGCGACCTGATGCCCGGCGACGCCCTGGTCATCCACCACGAGGGCGGCGACAACAACCAGCACGTGGTGCTGTTCGGCGGCTGGGCGGACGCCGCGCACACCAAGGCGATCATCCTGGAGGACTCCGGCAGCAACGGCTGCATCTCGCACGAGGTGGCGATGTCGAAGCTGTCCGGCTACACCGCGATCCGCAAGAACGGGATGTGACCCGGCGGGCGGTCCCCCGGCCCGGCCGCCGGGGCCGCCCACCGCCCGGGGATCGCCCACCGCCCGGGGCGGCCTTGACCTCAAGCGCGCTTGAGGTCCTACCGTCGGGACGAGAAAGGTCACCCCGCCCCGGAACGAGAGGCAGTGCACCATGCCCGTCGAGCTCAACCACACCATCGTGGCCGCCAAGGACCGGCAGGCCACCGCCGCCTTCCTGACCGAGCTGCTCGGCCTGCCCGAGGCCGAGGTTCACGAGCCCTTCCTCGCCGTGCAGTTGGGAAACCGGGTGACGCTCGACGTGATGACCGCGCCCGGCCCGATCACCCCGCAGCACTACGCCTTCCTGGTCTCCGAGGACGAGTTCGACGCCGTCCTCGGCCGGATCACCGCCGGCGGACTGCCGCACTGGGCCGACCCGTTCTTCCAGCAGCCCGGCCGGATCAACCACTGGAACGGCGGCCGCGGCGTCTACGTCAAGGACCCGGACGGGCACAGCATCGAGGCGCTCACCAGGCCCTGAGCGCTGCCGCCGGTTCGCTCGGCGACCCGGTTAGGGTGGAGCGATGAGCGAGCAGCAGCGGCCGGACTTCGAAGCGGACCCGGGCAACGTCCACCCGGTGGCCAGGGTGGTTCTCGGAGTGGCCGGGGTGACGCTGATCGGCGTCGGCATCGTGCTGCTGGTGCTGCCCGGGCCCGGCATGCTGCTCCTGCTGGCCGGAATGGTGCTGCTGGCCCGGGCGATCCCCGCGTTCTCCCGCTTCGTCGAACCGGTCCGGCTCAAGGCGATGCAGGGCGCCGAGGCGAGCGTCGCCTCCCGCTGGCGGATCGCCGGCTCGGTGCTGGCCGGCCTCGGACTGATCGGCGCGGGCGTGGTCGCCTTCCTGGTGCCCAGCCTGCCGCTGGCGGGCTGGGCGACCGGGCTCAGCCTGGTGCTGTCCGGCCTGATCCTGTTCGCCCTGCTGATCTGGAGCCACCGCCGGGTGCACGGCGGACGCTGAACCCGCCCCGCTCCGCTCGGAGGTGACGGCCCGTCAACGGGCCAGCCGGAACACGGCGGCGGCCGCCGCGCGCAGCGGCCAGGCGGGCCGGGGGACGTCGAAGGCGGCCCGCAGCGGGGCGTCCAGCAGGGCCGTGGCGAACGCCGGGGCGTGCCGCGCCAGCGGGCCCGGCAACCGGGCCGCGAACAGGCCGGAGACGGCCTCCCAGAGGGCCCGGCCGGCCGGGCTCGGAGCGAACCGGGCGGCCTCGAACTCCCGCATCCAGGCCGCGATCGAATCCAGCCCCGGACCGGGCAGCGCCGGCAGCCCCAGGGCGTCGGCCAGCGCCGCCTGGAAGGCGAACGCGGCGGCCCGCTCGGCCGGCGACACCCCGCCGTTGCGGGCCGTGAACTCCACCGGGCAGACCGTGAAACAGGCCAGCACGTAGCGCATCAACTCGGCTTCCACACCCGGCAGTCGGTGCATCGCGGCGAGCTCGGCGACGATCGCCCGGCCCGGCTCGCTGTCCACCCCGTGCCCGATCAGGGCGAACATCATCGCGCCGGTGGCCTTCGCCCGGGCCTTCGGCGCGGACGCCAGCCTCCCGGTGCCGGCCAGCACCCCGGCGATCTCCGGGACGGCGAAGGTGCGCACGAAACCGAGCGTCAGCCCGACCCGGGCCCGCTGCGGGGCCCGGTGCAGCACCAGCGCGGCGAACGCGTCCCGGGGCGGCTCGACGGTCACGACCGCTCGGCCAACGCCCGCTCCAGCAACGGCGACCGCAGGAACGACGCGACCCGCACCAGGTGCGCACGCTCCTCGGCCGGATCGGTGTCCAGCCCCGGCAGCACCGGCTGCTCCTCGCGCGGCCTCGGCACCGCCCCCGCCGTCAGCCCGTCGACCGCGGAGCGCAGCGCGGCCGCGACCACCAGCGCGTCCCGCTCGCCCGGCGCGAGCGAGGCTCGCTCGGCGAACCGCTCCGCACGGCCGACCGCGGCCGGGTCGATCCACGGACGGAGCGTCAACTGCCCGTCGCGGATCTCCAGTCCGCGCCGGGTGGTGCGCCACTCCAGGTCGCGCAGCGCGGCGCGCTCGCGCCAGGCGGGGGACGGCGGGCCCTCCAGGGCGAGCCGCCGGTCCGCCCGGTACACCAAGTCCCACAGCGGGCGCAGCGCCCGGAAGTCGCTGCGGCGGCGGGTCCAGGCGGCGACCGCCGGGCCGGCGAAGCCGAGGGTGATGCCGACCGCGCCGAGCGCGGCGAACGCCGGGCCGAGCGCCGTGCTCAGCCACTCGGCGCCGCCGAGGCCGAAGTACGCCAGCGCGATCGCGGCCAGCTTGCACACCACGTAGCCGCAGGCGGTGAGCGCCCCGGCGGCCAGCAGCCGGATGCCGCGGCGCAGCCAGCCCGCCGGGAGCCGGGCGGCGTGGCCGAGGCAGACCCGGCCGATGTCGATCAGCGCGTAGGCGAACAGGCCCTGGTACAGCATCAGGAACAGGGCGGTGGCCGCCCGCGGCGCGAAGGTGGTGTCGAAGGTCAGCGGCGTCTCCGGCCGGTACGGGCCGCCCGCCAGGAACAGCGCCGCCAGCACCGGCACCAGCGCGGCGAACACCGCGGTGCGGCGGCGCACCCGCTGCCGCAGCCGGTCGTCCAGCGGCGCCCACCGCTCGGCGCCGACCCGCTCCTCCGGCGGCGTCCAGACCAGCGCGAGCACCACCGCGGCCGCGGAGAACCCGACGATGCCCAGGTAGACGAACAGCGTCGCCAGGTTGCCGACACCGGTGACGTGGCCGACCGCCCGGTACACCAGCGGCGAGGCCAGCAGGAACGCGGTGGACGGGGAGGCGATCGCCAGCGCGACCACCAGCAGACCGAAGGACGGGTCGCGCCGCCAGGCCCGCAGCTTCAGCCCCGCGACCACCCAGGCGGCGCTGCCGATACCCAAATAGACCAGGTTGTACGGCAGTTCAGACATGCTGCCCCTTGCGGTGCTCCAGCGCGGGGGCGAGCTGCGAGGTGGTGCCGGCGCCCGGCGCGAGCACCAGGATGCGCATCAGCTCGGCGCCGAGCACCTCCGCCTCCTCCTCGGCGATGTCGTCGTAGTGCGAGCGGCCCAGCACCAGGCGGAGCATCTCCGGGTCGATGGTGGGCAGTTCGACCAGCGAAGGGTCCTCGTCCGCCCGGGCCGGCTCGCTCAGGTGCCCGCACAGCAGGTGCGCCAGCTCGTGGCAGACGATGTGCGCGCGGTGCAGCCCGGAGGTCTCCTGCTCCACGTGGATCACGTCCTCGGCGGGCAGCCGCTCCACGAAACCGGACGGCTCGCCCACCCGCATCCGGCGCGGGGCGATCCGGATCGGCCGGTCCAGGTGCGCGGAGACCGCCCCGCACAGCTCCTCCACGGTGCTCAGCGGCGGCAGACGCAGCTCGCGCGCAACTGCCCGCATCCGGCGGCGGGTCCGACCGAGCCCGCTTCCCACACCCCGCACGTCGACCCCCTCCGGAAGCCGCCAGTGTCCCAGCGGCACCTGCTGGCGCTCCGTCACGTCACCGGGCCGGCCTCGTCCGGCTGGCCGGCGGGCAGGCCGACCGCCCGCCGCAACTGCTCCACAATAGTGAGTGCGGCGTCCTGCATCTCCGGCGGCAGCCCGGCCGCCCGCATGGCGATCCGCTCCACCCGTGCGTCGCGCAGCGCCTCGATCTTGCGCAGGTCGCGTTCGACCGCGCAGGCGGTCTCCGAGTCGGAGAAGTAGTCCAGCGGGACGCCGAAGAACTTGGCGATCCGGACGGCGTTCTCCAGGCTCGGCTTCTGGGTGCCCTTGCGCAGGTTGCCGATGTACGTGCCGCTCAGCCCGGTGCCTTCGGCGATCTCGGAGTCCCGCCAGGGCCGGCCGAGGTCCTTCGGGTAGATCACCGCTATCAGGCGCCGGAAGCGACTGGCGAAGTCCGGTGCTTCGGCGCGGGAGGATTCCGTGGGCATGTGCCGGATCATAGATGGTCCGTACCCCTGGGCGTATCCCTCGATCGCCCCGTTCTGCACGATCGTTGGGGAATTCGTGCCGAAATCGTGGGGGAGGGCCACTCCGTGCGCCCGATCGTCACTCTTGAATCCACGATAGTTGACACACCGTGGCCGGGGTCGGCAGGATCGGCATCCTGATGCTCGGGCGCCGTTGCCCCACGGGGGTGGGCAGCGGCGCTCGTTCACTCCCGCCCCGGGGCGGGCGGTGGCGTGCGCGTGCCTCCGCCCGGACGGACCTGGCGGGCCGAGGCGTGTGGTTGCTTCCACGCCGTGCGCCCGGCGCACGAACTCCCCGGGCGCGCTCCCCCCACGAAGCGGACGTCGCCACCGCGCTGCCGGGGCGTCACTTTCCGTTTCCGGAGCGGCCGTTCCGCGTCGGTACGTTTCCCGCGACCTCGCCCGGCGCCCGTCCGCCAGCACCACTCGGGCGCGCCCCGCCCGAAAGGCCGCGCAGCCGATGGCCCCCCGACTCTCCGTCGTCGTCCCGGTGTACAACGTCGAGCGGTACCTCGCCGAATGCCTGGACTCGATCGCCGCCCAGAGCTTCACCGACTTCGAATGCGTCCTGGTGGACGACGGCTCCACCGACACCAGCGCCGACATCGCCGAGCAGTACTGCGCCCGCGACCCGCGCTTCCGCCTGGTCCGCCAGCCCAACCGCGGACTCGGCGCCGCCCGCAACACCGGCGTGCGCCACCTCGCCGACGCCACCGAGTACCTCGCCTTCGTCGACAGCGACGACACCCTCCCCCCGCACGCCTACCGGCTGATGATCTCCACCCTGGACGACACCGGCTCCGACTTCGCCGCCGGCAACGCCCTCCGGCTGCGCACCACCGGCCTCGAACCCTCGCACGCCCACCGCCGGCCGTTCGCCGAGACCCGGCTGCGCACCCACGTCTCCGAACTGCCCGCCCTGGTCACCGACCGCACCGCCTGGAACAAGGTCTACCGCCGCGCCTTCTGGACCGCGGCCGGCCTCGAGTACCCCGAAGGCATGCTCTACGAGGACGCGCCCGTCAGCGTCCCGCACCACTTCCTCGCCGAGCACGTCGACGTGCTCTCCGAACCCGTCTACCACTGGCGGATCCGCGAGGACGGCGAACGGTCCATCACCCAGCGGCGCACCGACCCGCGCGGCCTGGCCGACCGGGTCCGCTCCATCGAACTCGTCCGCGGCTGGCTGCTCGACCAGGCCGACCCGGCCTTCCGCGAACACCTGCGGGCCTACGACCACAACACCCTGGTCGAGGAGATCCCGATGTTCTTCTGGACCGTCCCCGACGGCGACCGCGACTACCGGCACGCCTACCACCGCCACGTCACCCGCCTGCTCAGCGCCATCGGCCCCGACCGCCTCGCCACCCTCCCCCCGGTCCTCCGCCTCAAGTACCGCCTCACCGTCGCCGGCCGCCTCCACACCCTCTCCACCGTCCAACGCGCCCACCGCCGCGTCCGCAACACCCGCAAGGCCCTCCGCCGCACCCCGTGAACACGAGAGAGCCCCCGAGCGCTTCGCGCTCGGGGGCTCTCTCTGTGCGGTGGCCAGGGCCGGGGTCGAACCGGCGACCTTCCGCTTTTCAGGCGGACGCTCGTACCAACTGAGCTACCTGGCCGTACTGCACCGTCTCTTGCGAGACGAGCGATCCCGACGGGACTTGAACCCGCGACCTCCACCTTGACAGGGTGGCGAGCTAACCAACTGCTCCACGGGACCTCATGCGGATTGCTCCGCACAGGACCTTACTACGGTACTGCGTGCCCCCAACGGGATTCGAACCCGTGCTACCGCCTTGAAAGGGCGGCGTCCTGGGCCACTAGACGATGAGGGCTTGCGGCCCTTCCGGCCGGATCATCCGGCGTTCGGGGACGTCGAGAAGCATATGGGATGCCGGGCGGGAACACCAAAACGGTTTCCGGAGGTGGGCGCGGCGGGGGTCAGGACCAGCCGAGCTCGTGGAGTTCGTCGTCGTTGAAGCCGAAGTGGTGGGCGACCTCGTGGATCACCGTGATGCGGACCTCCTCGACGGCTTCCTCGCGGGTGTCGCAGTGCCGGAGGGTCGGGCCCATGTAGATCAGGATGCGGTCCGGCAGGACGCCGGCGTACCACTCGCCGCGCTCGGTGAGCGGAATGCCCTCGTACAGGCCGAAGAGGTCGGGCGTGGCGGGGTCGGGTTCGTCCTCGACGAAGATCGCCACGTTGTCCATCATCGCGGCCAGCTTCGGCGGAATCCGGTCCAGCGCGTCGGACACCAGCACCTCGAACTCGTCCCTGGTCATCTCCACCCGCCCATTGTCGGAGGTCCGCTGACGGGACGCCAGGTCATCCCGGCCGGTTCGCCGGGCGGGAGGCGGCGAGGCTGATGGTGGGCGGGCACCCGTGTCCCGGCGGGGCGGACGCGCGTTGGGCACCCGAGAACGATGTGGCGGTCCTGGCGGGCCGTGCGGGAGGTGGCTCGGTGATGGCGGTTGGGTCGGCGCAGCGGCGGGTGGCGGCGAGGGCGGCATTGGCGGCGATCGCCCTGCTCGGACTGAGCGGCTGCATGTCGGTGGGCGCGCAGTCGCCCGACGGGGCGGACGAGGTGAAGCCGAGCGGCGCCGCCACGGCGACCACCCTCAAGGCCGGGGTCGGCACCGGCGGCCACCAGGGCGGGTCGCGCGGAGAGCACGGCGGCACGCCGGGCGTTGACGGTGCGTCACCCGGCGCCGCGCCCTCCCCGGGCGGGCACGCGCCCGGTCCCACGCCGCCGGCCGCCGTCGTCCCGGGCACCCCGGTGCAGGTGCCGGGGTCGGTGGTCGGCACTCCCACGCCGGCCGGCACGCCTGCCGGCCCGGACACGCCGGCGGCCACCCCGACCGGCGGCGGCCCGCGTCCTCGCCGGCGCCGCAGCCGAGCAGCCCCGCGCCCTCGCACTCGGTGAAGCCCTCGCCGGCGCCCAGCGGGACGTCCGCGGAGCCGCACGAGTCGACGTCCGCGCACTGACGCCGGGAGGAGCCCGGCCCGGAGGGAGCCGGGGAGCCTTGATTCGAGGGCGCTGGCCAGGGGATTTGCCTCTGATCCGCAGGCTCCCCTATGGTGGTAGATCGTTCGTTTGATCCTATTTGGCTGGCGCTCCTCACACCTTTGAGCGCCCTTGGCGCGTTCCGGCGATCCGTGGCTGACCGCATAGAGGCGGTATTTCCAACAGACCCCCGGACTTTGGCGCGTGCCACTTCCGGAAGGTTTTGCATGTCTCTCGTTGACGACGCCCGCTTCGCCATGCCCGCGAACGGGTCCGACGCCGCCGACACCGACTCCCTCGACACCGACACGCTGGACGCGGAGCTCGCCGAGCTCACCGAAGGCGCCACCGACACCGACGCCGACGCGACCGCCGAGGCCGCCGAGGACGCCGAGCCCACCATCACCTTCGGTGACCTGGGCCTGCACGACGAGGTCGTCCGGGCGCTCGCCAAGCGCGGCGTCACCACCCCGTTCCCGATCCAGGCCGCGACCATCCCGGACGCGCTGGCCGGCAAGGACGTCCTCGGCCGCGGCCGCACCGGCTCCGGCAAGACCCTGAGCTTCGGCCTGCCGCTGCTGACCCGCCTGGCGGGCGGCGAGCGCACCAAGGCGAAGCACCCGCGCGGCCTGATCCTGGTCCCGACCCGCGAGCTGGCCATGCAGGTCGCCGACGCCCTGGAGCCGTTCGGCTCGGTGCTCGGCCTGCGCCTGAAGGTGGTCTGCGGCGGCACCTCGATGTCGAACCAGATCTACGCCCTGGAGCGCGGCGTGGATGTGCTGGTGGCCACCCCCGGCCGTCTGCGCGACCTGATCAACCGCGGCTCCGCGAAGATGGACGAGGTCGAGATCGCCGTCCTCGACGAGGCCGACCAGATGGCCGACATGGGCTTCCTGCCCGAGGTCACCGAGATCCTCGACCTGGTGCCGGCCGGCGGCCAGCGCCTGCTGTTCTCCGCCACCCTGGAGAACGAGATCGACACCCTGGTCAAGCGCTACCTGAAGAGCCCGGTCACCCACGAGGTCGACCCGTCGGCCGGCGCGGTGACCACCATGACCCACCACATCCTGGTCGTGAAGCCCAAGGACAAGGCACCGATCACCAACGCGATCGCCGCCCGCAAGGGCCGCACCATCATCTTCGTCCGCACCCAGATGGGCGCGGACCGGGTCGCCCAGCAGCTGCTGGAGGCCGGGGTGAAGGCCGACGCGCTGCACGGCGGCATGACCCAGGGCGCCCGTACCCGCGTCCTCGGCGACTTCAAGGACGGCTACCTGAACGTGGTCGTCGCCACTGACGTCGCCGCCCGCGGCATCCACGTCGACGGCATCGACCTGGTGCTGAACGTCGACCCGGCGGGTGACCACAAGGACTACCTGCACCGCTCCGGCCGCACCGCCCGGGCCGGCCGCTCCGGCACCGTCGTCACCCTGGTGCTGCCGCACCAGCGCCGCGGCGTGTTCCGCCTGATGGAGGACGCGGGCGTGGACGCCTCGCGCCACATCCTCGACCACGCCTTCGACGCCGAGGTGGCCCGGATCACCGGCGCCCGCTCGCTGGTCGAGGTCCAGGCCGAGAGCGCGTCCGGCATCGCCGGCGCCGCCGAGCGCGAGGTCGCCGAGCTCACCCGTGAGCTGGAGCGCGCCCAGCGCCGCGCCAACGAGCTGCGCGAGGAGGCCGACCGCCTGGCCGCCCGCGCCGCCCGCGAGCGTGCCGAGCTGGGAATCGAGGACGAGCCCGAGACGGACGAGGCGACCGCCGAGGCCGGTGCCGAGACCGCCGAGCAGCCGGCCGCCGAGGCCGCGCCGGCGACCGAGGAGCGCACCCCGTCCTACCGCGAGGCGCGTACCGAGCGCCCCGCCTACAACCGGGACCGTGACCGCGACGACCGCGGCGGCCGTGGTGGCTTCAACCGTGACGACCGCGGTGGCCGTTCCTTCGGTGACCGTGAGCGTGGCGGCTTCAACCGCGAGGAGCGGGGCGGCCGTTCGTTCGGTGACCGCGAGCGTGGTGGCTTCAACCGTGACGACCGCGGTGGCCGTTCCTTCGGTGACCGCGAGCGTGGCGGCTTCAACCGCGAGGAGCGGGGCGGCCGTTCGTTCGGTGACCGCGAGCGCGGTGGCTTCAACCGTGACGACCGTGGCGGCCGTTCCTTCGGCAACCGTCCGCAGGGTGGCGGCTTCAACCGTGACGACCGCGGTGGCCGTTCCTTCGGTGACCGCGAGCGTGGCGGCTTCAACCGTGACGACCGTGGCGGCCGTTCCTTCGGTGACCGCGAGCGCGGTGGCTTCAACCGTGACGACCGCGGTGGCCGTTCGTTCGGTGACCGTGACCGCGGCAACCGTCCGCAGGGTGGTGGCTTCAACCGCGACGACCGCGGTGGCCGTTCCTTCGGTGACCGTGACCGCGGTGGCTTCAACCGCGAGGACCGCGGCGGCTACAACGGTGGCGGCGACCGCAAGCCGCGTTGGAAGAACTGACGCTGCGGCAGTGACGCACTGACCGGGCCCGCTCCACTTCGGTGGGGCGGGCCCGTTCGCGCGGGCGGGTAAATCCGTTGGTGGGGGCGGGAGTCGGCGCTAGCGTGCCGGACATGAGCAACAGGCAGCGGGCACTCGCCACGCAGAACGAGGAGATCGCCGACCGGGGCGAGTACCGGTGCACCGACGGGACGGCGGTGCGGATCGCCGAGGACCTGGCCGAGGCCCGCGCCGGGACGGTGTCCTACCCGCCGGAGGCCGAGTTCGGGGCCGGGCCCGGGCCGCTCGGCGTCGCGGCCGAGGTGACCGGCGAGGGCAGCATGGAGGCCGCCCGGCGGCTGGTCGAGGACGGCGGGAAGAGCGTCGCGGTGCTGAACTTCGCATCCGCGCGCAACCCCGGCGGCGGGTACCTGCGCGGCGCCAAGGCCCAGGAGGAGGACGTCTGCCGCACCGCGCTGCTGTACCGCTGCCTGCTGGAGGCCCCCGACTACTACGAGGCGCACCGCGCCTCCACCGACCTGCACTACAGCCACCGGGTGATCTGGTCGCCCGGGGTACCGGTGATCCGGGACGGGCGCGGGGAGCTGCTGGCCCGCCCGCACCGGGTCGGCTTCCTCACCTCGCCGGCCCCCAACGCGGGCCAGCTGGCGCTGCGTTCGCCCGGCACACCGCCGGACCTGCGGCCGGTGCTGGCCGAACGGGCCGCCCGGGTGCTGGCGGTCGCCGCCCGGCACGGGGTGCGCGAACTGGTGCTGGGCGCCTGGGGCTGCGGAGTGTTCCGCAACGACCCGGCGGAGGTCGCGGACGCGTTCGCCGAGGCCCTGGACGGGTGGGGCGCGGCCTTCGACCGGGTGGTGTTCGGGGTCTGGGACCGCAGCGTCCCCTCCGCGAACCGGGCCGCCTTCGAGGCACGGTTCGCCTCCTGACGGGTGCTTACTCGCCGGTGGCCAGCGCCGAGGCGGCGGCCACCACGCCCGTGACGGCGAGGACGGCCGGCCAGGCGCCGATCTTCTTCGCCAGCGGATGCGAGCCGCCGAACGCCGCCAGGTACAGCGCGGTCAGGCCGGCCGCGGCCGGCGCACCCGCGCGGCGGTGCCAGCGCACGGCGGCCGTCGTCCCGGCCGCGGCCAGGACGGCGCCGCCCAGCTCGCGCCGCCCGCTGAACCGGGCGGTGGCGTAACCGCCGATCAGACCGGCGGCGGCGACGGCGGCAGTGGCGGGGAAGCGGGCCATGGGACGGACTCCTCGGGACGGCTGGCGGCCGGTACGGGCCGGCCGGTGGGCACCGCCCACGGTAACCCGCCCGACGGACCGGACCGGCGGCAGGGAACGGCGTCCGGCCCCGGTCACTCCGGGCGCAGCGCGCGGAGCGCGGCGAGCTCCTCCGCGGTCGCGCCGTGGTTGAGCAGGTAGGCGTCGAGAGTGCCGTGGAGCTCCACGATGCGGGCCAGCGCGGTGGTGAGGTGCGCCGCCTCGACCGGGCGGGAGAGGCGCTCCACCCCGGCCTGGTCCAGGTACGGGACGGGCCCCCGGTCCAGGCCGAGGCCCAGGTTGGAGCGGAGGAAGTCGGCGGTGACGGCGGCCTCCGGGAGACCGGCCAGGGTCTGCAGGACGGCGATGGTCAGGCCGGTGCGGTCCTTGCCGACCGCGCAGTGCACCAGCACCGGGGCGCCGGTGGCCAGCGCGCGCACGGCGGCGGCGACGGCGACGCCGCCGGTCTCCGCCATGAACGGGTAGAGGGCCGCCTGGTCCTCCGGCCAGACCCGGTCCGTGGTGGCCGGGTCCGGCAGCATCGGCAGGTGCAGGTACTGGACGTCCGGGCCGGCCGGACGGTCCGGCCAGAACTCGATCTCCGCGTTGCTGCGCAGGTCGAGGACCGTCCGGATGCCGAGTGCCGCGAGCCGCTCCGCGCCCTCGTCGGTGAGCCGGTTGAGGCTCGCCGACCGGTAGAGCAGCCCGGGGCGGTAGACGCCCGCTCCGGCGTCGCGGAGGTTGAGCACGTCGGGGATGTCGAGGAACGGCGCGGCGGCGATTTCGGTCTCGGTCATGCCGCCCACGGTAGGCGCGGCGGACGGCGGCACGCCGGGGCGTTGACCGAACCGGTATCGGCGCACCGCGCGATGTTCACGTCCGCCCGTCCGACCGTCTGTGTGTCCGATCGCCGGGAGCCGATCGCCGGTGGTCGGCAGGTCAGCGTCCGCCGGCCGCCTCCAGGAAGGAGCCGGTGATGTACGAGGCGCCGGGGGAGAGCAGGTACAGGATCGCCTCGGCGACCTCCTCGGGCTGCCCGCCGCGTCCCATCGGGAGGTGCGGGCCGATCCGGTCGACCCGGCCGGGTTCGCCGCCGAGGGCGTGGATGTCGGTGTGGATCAGCCCGGGCCGGACGGCGTTGACCCGGATGCCCTCGGCCGCGACCTCCAGCGCGAGCCCGCGGGTCATCGAGTCCAGCGCGCCCTTGGACGCCGCGTAGTCCACGTACTCGCCCGGCGAGCCGAGCCGGGACGCCGCCGAGCCGACGTTGACGATCGCCCCGCCGCGCCCGCCGTAGCGGGTGGACATCCGGCGGACCGCCGCGGCCGCGCACAGGAACGGGCCGGTGATGTTGGCCGCCCAGATCCGGGTCAGCCGGGCCTCGTCCAGCTCGTCCAGCCGGCACTGCTTCTCCAGCGTGCCGGCGTTGTTCACCAGCGCGGTCAGCGGCCCGAGTTCGCGTTCCGCGGTGTCGAACAGGCGCTCCACCTCGGCGGTGGTGCTGACGTCCGCCCGCACCGCGACGGCGGTGCCGCCCGCCGCCCGGATCCGCTCCACCACGCCGTCGGCCGAGGCCTGGTCGGCCCGGTAGTTGACGCACACCCGGTAGCCGCGCCCGGCCGCGAGCAGGGCGGTGGCCGCCCCGATGCCGCGCCCGCCGCCGGTGACCACCAGCACCTCGTCCTGCGTCATGCCGTCCGTCCCTTCGTCCACGGATCCCCGTGCCGCCGACGGTAGTCCATGGGGTGAAATGCCTTTGCCCGGGGACGAGTCGGCGGCGCAGCATCACCGGCATGGACCCTTCCGTCTCCCCGTACGGCCCGCTCCGGGCCGACCAGCCGGACCTCGACGCGTACCTGGCCGCCGACGAGGTCATCGACCACCTGCACCCCGCCGTGGTGGAGCGCGCCGCCGCGCTGCGGCAGGCCGACCCGGTGGCGACCGCCGAGACGGTGTTCGGCTTCGTCCGCGACCGGATCGACCACTCGGCGGACGTCGGCCACTGGTCCGCCGCCTACCGGGCCTCCGACGTGCTGGCCGCCGGCAACGCGATCTGCCACGGCAAGTCGCACCTGCTGGCCGCCCTGCTGCGCGCCAACGGCATCCCGGCCGGCCTGTGCTACCAGCGGCTGGAGGTGCTGCACGGCCTCAACGGCGTGCTGCTGCCCGGAAGTTCGTGGTGGGTGCGGCTGGACGGCCGGGGCAACCGGAACGGCGCGGACGGGCAGTTCGCCACCACCCCGGCCAGCGAGCAGCCCGCCTGGGCCAACGACCCGGCGCTCGGCGAGCACCACTACCCGACCGTGTACGCGGCCACGCCGCCGGTGCTGCTGGAGGGCCTGCGCCGGGCCCGGCCCGGAGGCGTCGGGTTCGACTACCTGCCGTCGGAACTCCCGGGCGCGGCATAGCGGTTGGCGGTGCGCAGGGCCGCGAGCTTCGGGGCGCGGCTCTTCGGCGAGTCCAGGCCGAAGGCCCGGGCGTCGCCCAGCTCCTCGCGGACGAAGACCTCCGTGGCCTCGATCGCGGCCCGCAGCGCGGCGTTTATCGGCACGAACAACTGGTGCACCAGCTCCCGCTGTTCGGGGTCGTACTCCCAGAGGCCGACGATCCGGCCGCGGTCCACCACCAGGTGGGTCGGCGGGTCGGCCTCGCTGCCGAAGCTCCGACCCGTCCGGGAGGCCGGGACGGAGCGGTCGGCGTCCTGCGGGTCGATCAGCCGGGCCAGGTCCCGGTGCAGCAGGTGCAGGCCGTAGACGGCCGCCACCAGGGCGTACGCGGGCTCCGCCGGAACGGTGAACCGGTCGAATTCCTCGGCCAGTTCGGCGGGCAGCAGCAGGTCGGCGCCGGGAAGCCGCACCAGGTCCAGCGGGGCCAGTGCGGCCTTCGCGGTGGCCGCGTTGAAGCCGGAGAACCAGCGGAAGTGCCGCACCGAGGCGGGCGCCGCCCAGGAGAAGTAGCGCCGGGCCAGGTCGGCGGCCTCCCCGTGCACCGCCCGGTCCCACCGCAGATAGCCGTAACGCTGCTGGTCCAGGCGGCCGTTGACCGGCACCCGGCGGATCAGCCCGCGCGCCTGCAGCAGCCCCAGGGCCAGTGGCAGCGTGGTCGACACGCCCCGCCGGCGGCCCGCCTCGCCCAGCGGACGGGCCGCCGGACCGGCCAGCGCGCGGATCCGCTGCGGCTCCAACGGCTCGGTGGCGGACAGCAGTTCGGAGACCGTCAGGCAGAGCTGCTCGACCTCGTCCCGGGTCACCCCGAGGTGGCGCACCGCCGCCGCGATCTCCGCCTCCGCGACGCCCGCGCCCGCCGCCAGGCCCAGCGCGAAGTCCTCCGCCGGCAGCACGTACGTACAGCCGCGGGCGGCGGGCAGCTCCTGCACCTCCACGGCGGCGACCGCCGCGTCCACCGTCGCCCGGCCCAGCCCCGCCCGCGCGAACAGCCCCAGGTACGGCGCCGCGCCGCCCACCGAACGCGCCCAGCCCGTCGCCGCCAGCACCTGCGCCGGGGACGCGCCCCGGTGCGCACCGCCGTCCAGCCACTGCCGGTGCGCCCACCAGGCCCGGAGCTTCGCCGCCGGGATCTCGCCGTTCGCCATGCCGTCAGTATCGGCGCGGCGGGCGGCCCGGCCGAGCACCGGCGGCGTGGCCGTGTCGGAGGGCCTGTACGCCGGGTTCTGTCACCCGCGCCGACTGCTCCGGACCGCTCGGACCGCTCGGACCGCTCCGGACTGCTCGGAACCGCTCCGGACTGCTCGGAACCGCTCCGGACCGGCCGGAATTCGTTCGCGTGTACGGGTCGTTCGGGGCGAGACTGCGGGGACCGCTCCAAGGAGGTGACCCCACCGTGCACGTCCTGCTCTCCGGCATCGTCGGCTCCACCGCGTACGGCCTGGCGCACGCCGGCTCCGACCTCGACCGGCTCGGGCTGTTCGCCGCGCCGACCGTCGCCTTCCACGGCCTGCACCGGCCCGTCGAGTCGCACGTCACCACCGCGCCGGACCGCACCCTGCACGAGGCGGCGAAGTGGTGCCGGCTGGCCCTCTCCGGCAACCCCACCGCCTCCGAACTGGTCTGGTTGCCCGAGGAGTTGTACGAGGTCCGGACGCCGCTGGGCGAGGAGCTGATCGGTCTCCGGGAGTCCTTCCTGAGCGGGCCCGCGGTGCGCGGCGCGTACCTCGGCTACGCCCGGCAGCAGTTCCGCAAGCTCAGCTCCCGCGACCGCGGCGACACCGCGGGCCTCGCCCGCGCGGCCAAGCAGGCCCGGCACCTGGTCCGGCTGGTCCGCCAGGGCGTCGCCCTGCACGAGACCGGGCGCCTGGAGATCCGGCTCGCCGACCCGGACGAGGTGCGCGCCCTCGGCGAGCGCTACGCCCGGCGGCCCGAGGACGCGATCGCGCTGCTCGCCGACGCCGAGACCCGCTTCGACCGCCCCGGCGTGCTGCCGGCCGAGCCCGACGAACGCCCGGTCGAGAGTTGGCTCCGCCGGGTCCGCGCCGCCCACCTGCCCGCCGCCTGACTGCCCGTCGACTGCCGCCCGCGTCCCCGCGACCCGCCCGGTAATCCGCTGGCCATCTCCCGCCGGGCACCAGGTAGGATCACCCCGGCAGGCGCTGTCCCACGAGGCCCACGCCTGCCGCGGGCCGCTAGCTCAATTGGCAGAGCTGCGGACTTTTAATCCGTAGGTTCAGGGTTCGAGCCCCTGGCGGCCCACCGGAACATGAAAGCCCCTCACCAGCCGCATTCGGTAGGTGAGGGGCTTTCACGCGAGGTGAGAGGGAGGGTCACTGGGGCCTTTGCTGGCCCCCTGCTGGCCCGACGGGTCTCGGAGGCGGGTTTGCGGTCGTGCGTCGCGCTGGTGGAGCGGGGTGTCTCGGACGGCGTCGGGGTGGCAGCCCTTCGGCCGCGTCATCGAACTGGAGTTCGAGCTAGCGGTGGGTTTGGTATACAGACTTTCGACCATCGGCGCGTGAGCGTCAAGGGGTGCAGCCTCAGCCAGATGCCCGTCAACTGCAGGAACGTCGCGAGGTCGCGGAGCGGCTTCGCTACCTGCGACACCAGCGAGGGCTTACTCAGGAGCGTCTGGCTGAGGCGATCGGCCGTGATCGGCAGACGGTGGGCCAGTGGGAGCGTGCGGTCACCCCGCCTACCGTCGATGACCTGTCTGCCCTGGCGCGGGCGTTGAGAGTTGAGACTTGGCGGCTGTTCTACGGCTGAGCGGGCGCGAGCCCGTTGATCTGGTTCAGCTGCGCGGCCGAGTGCTCCGCGTGGTCCCGGCGGACGTGCATCTCTTCGGCCCCCATCTCGGTCCGCCAGGTGCCGTCCGGCCGGCGCACGCCCCAGATCGGTGTGCCGTCCGTAAGCGCACGGAGTAGGTCGACGCGGTAGTAGCCGGTGGCGTCCTGGTTGCTCATGCCCGCCTCCGGGTGGCCGCGTCGAGGTGGGCGGCCCAGCAGTCGGAGGCGGCAGGGTCGACGTCGCGGCCGGTACCGGTGAGGCATCGGTCGCAGCCTCGGCACGGGACGTACGGCCTGCCTTCGCCAGCCTCGTCCGGGCGCCCGCCCGGGGTCGAACGCCTCGCTGAAGTGTTTTGCTCATGTTCGACTCCCTGCCGATCGTTCCGTGCCGGACAGTGCCCCGGCATGACGATGGTCGGCCAGTCGTCGGGACGAACACACCACGTTTCAGGGACGTTTGGGACGTTCGACTGGTACACCTTGACTCGTCCTTGCAGACCAGAGAGGCGAACCCGTGAACGAGGTCCTGCGGCAGGCTATGGCCCGTGCGAATATGACGGAGTCCCAGATCGCGCGCGCGTGCGGAGTGGACCCGAAGACGGTCAGTCGGTGGATCGGCAACGCCTCGCGCGTGCCTCACGCCCGCCACCGTGCTGCGGTGAGCCGGGCCCTCGACGAGGAGGAGACCGTGCTCTGGCCGTCCGTGCAGCAGCTCGTCAAGAGCGGCCCCGACCGTGAACTCGTCCAGCTGTACCCGTACCGGTCCGCGGCGCCCACCTCGCTGTGGCGGCAGTTGATCGCCGGGGCGGAGCGGGAGCTGACGTTCGCCGGCTACACCAACTACTTCCTGTGGCTGGAGCAAGCGCAGTTCGGTGAACTCCTCCGCAGGAAGGCCGAGCGAGGATGCAGGGTCCGTTTCATCATCGGCGACCCGTCCTCTCCCGTGACCCGCCAACGAGAGCTGGAGGAGGACGTGCCGCTCACGCTGTCGACCCGGATCGAGGTGACGTTGTCCGAGCTGGCCAAGCTGCGGGGCACGGACATCGAGGCCCGCTACGAGACCGGACACGTCTCGCTGTCGGTGTTCCGGTTCGACGACGACATGATCGTCACGCCTCTGCTGCCCGGCAGGATCGGCCATGACGCCCCGATGATGCACCTGCGGCGGGCCCAGGACGACGGTGTGTTCGACCGCTTCGCCGGCCACGTTGAAGACCTGTGGGCGAAGGGGCGCGATGTGTGGACGATCCCGACGACGGAGGTGGCCGATGCCCAGGCGTGACTACGAGGACGACCCGAACGCCCCCAAGCCCAACTCGCTGGTGCCGGCCGCCTCGGTGGTGGTCGTCGACGAGCGCGGCCGCGTTCTGCTGCAACGCCGCACCGACAACGGCATGTGGGCCCTGCCCGGCGGCAAGATGGACCTCGGTGAATCCCTGGCCGACTGCGGGATCCGCGAGACCCGCGAGGAGACCGGCCTCGACATCGAGATCGTCGGCATTGTCGGCACCTACACCAACCCCGGCCACGTCTTCGCCTACGACGACGGCGAGGTCCGCCAGGAGTTCAGCATCTGTCTGCTCGGCCGGCCGGTCGGTGGCGGCGACCTCCGCGTTTCCGATGAGTCGTTCGAGGTGGCGTGGTTCGCACCAGAGGAGACCGACGAGTTGCCGATGGTGTCGAGCATCCGCAAGCGGATCACCGACTGGCGGTCCGGCCGGATTCCCGTCGTGCGCTGACTGCCGTCCGCACCGAACGGTCAGCACCCCGACATGACGAAACCGCCCCGCCGGCCGAAGCCGAGCGGGGCTGACAGCCGATCAGGCTTGAGGGGGCGCAGTGCGTTCCAGGGTGGCCGTCAGGTGGTCGGCCGCTGCCAGCAGGCGTTCCGCCTGGGCCTCATCGTCGGCTGCCAGTTGGCCGGCGGCGAAAGCAAGCTCGGGAACGGCGCGCTCCAGCGCGGCCCGCAGCTGGGCGATGTGCTGATCCCGGGGATCCGCAGGCGTGATGTCCATGGCGCCATCCTCGCGGCACCGAGGGCCGCCACGCCGAGAACGACGAAACCGCCCCTGCCCGGCACGAAGCCGGGCGGGGCGGGGATGTTCAGCGGCCGAGGAAGTACGAGGCGAGGTACCCACCGATCGTGCCGAGCACGCTGCCCGCACCGGTGGCGATCCAGGCCTTGCGCTCCAACTGGTCGATCCTGGTTTCGTGGTCGTCGATCTTCCGATCGGTCTGGTCGGTGCGCTGCACCAGGAGCGCGAGCTGCCCCTGCGTGGTCGCGTTGCCGACGTCCACCGACCGGCGAAGTTCCGCGAGTTCCAGGGCCACAGCGACTCCGGGGTCCGGCGGGGCGGTCACTCGCGCACCGCCTGGCGCAGCGCCTTGGCGTCGGGGTCGGCGGCCAGGCGCAGCCAGCTCGGCAGCAGTCGGTTGACGGCGGGGAGCGCCATCACTCTGGTGAGGGCGGCAGCGCCGGTCAGCGCGCCGGCCACCCACGGGAGCGTCGCGGGGATCCGGGCGGCGTCCACGATCAGCGGCAGCAGGGCGGCGACGGTGATCGCGGTCTGGACGGTGGTGCGGATGGTGCGGCGGGTCGAGTCCTGCATCGTCAACTTCCCTTCGATCAGTGGGTGATGGGTGCGTTCCAGGCGGCGTCCCAGGTGCGGGCCGACGATGGCGTCCGCGGCGAGGCCCTTCTCGGCCTGGAATCGGAGCGCGACCGTGGCGCTCGCCGGGCCGTACCAGCCGTCGACGGCGATGCTCCAGCCGCGGTCCCGCATCCGCTGCTGCCACTGGCGAACGTCGTCCCCGTGCAGCATCGGCGAGGTGAGCGGAGCAGGCGGCCGGGGAACGCGGGCCGGACGGTGCCGGCGCGGAGCGCTGTGGCGGGGCGGGGGTTGCGCGGCCGGGTGTAGGCGGGGCGGCCGTAGCCGACGATGACCTCCGGTCCGCGGATCCGGCGGGCGCACACGTCCGCCGTGTTGCCCTCAATCGTCGCGACCTGGCCGCCGGGCAGCACGTCGGTGACGATGCCGACGTGATCGATGTTCCCGATGCGTCCGGACCACGGCGCGCTCATCGACCAGTCGAAGAACACGATGTCGCCGCGTCGGATCCCACCGGTGCTGTATGTCCACTGGCCAGCGTCGGCGAACGCCTGCGCATGCGCCGGGGTGTACGGCCGGTCCTCGCCGAGGCAGACCGCCTGCCACTCGCCGGCGTCCGCCGACCAGCGGGTGATCGCGGCGTCGCACCAGGCGAAGTTGCCGCTGTACTCGGCCCCGTTGCGGTCCCGGTACCAGGACTGGATGGTGTTCGGCTCACCGGTGCCGAGCCAGGCTTCGGCGGACCGGATCATGCTGTCGACGGTCACTGCGTGCTCCCCTCGAAGGTCGGGGCGCCGTACACGCCCTGCGCGTTGGGTGGCCCGAACAGCTCGGCGAGCAGCTGGCCCTCCGCGGGGTTGGTGGGGCCATTGCCGGTGTCTACGAGCAGCATCGGGATGTCGCCCGCGTCGGGCTCCGTCGGTCGGGGGTCGATCATGTAGTCCTCCAATCGGAATGCGAGCGTGCGAATTCGTCGCCAACTCGGGTGGTGTAAGGGAGATGTGTCGGTCGCGGCGGTACCGTGGTGGGCACCAACGGCCAAGGGGGGTCTACGAGATGGCGATCCGGATCAGCAGGCAGACAGCGGCGATCGCGGCGTCGGTGGTGGCGGTGCTCGGCATCGGCGGCGGGGCCTGGGCGCTGGGGACCGGCGGGGACAGCAGCAGCACCCAGCAGGTGCAGACTGCCGACGTCGTGGTCACCGGCAGCCCGAGCCCCGGTGCGAGCGAGAGCCCGAGCAGCAGCCCGTCGGCGTCCGCCAGTTCCGTCCCGAGCGACCCGCCGGCCGCGACCACCGCGCCGGCCACCACCGCGGCCCCGACACCCAGCACGACGAAGAAGGGCAGCACGATGAGCACACCCACGACGCCGACCGAGCCGGACCCGACCACCCCGCCGCCCCCGGCCGCGACCGCCGGCCAGAACAACGGCGGCACGGGCAGCGTCGACAACGGCCCCTACCCGTCGATGGCGCCGCCGCCGTCGAACGGTGCGACCGAGGACCCGTACGCCCAGCACTAGGACTGGATGCCGAAGGTGCTCAGCCCCTTGACGCCGATGTTGCCGGTGCTGCCCGGGGTGACCCGGGCTTGCCAGTGCAGGTTGAACCTGGCCTCGTGCCCGCCGGCCACGGTGCCGGTGACGGCGTCCCAGTAGTACGCGCCGGCCGCCACGTTCACCGGCCCGGCGACGACCACGTTGTTGTCGTCGATCAGCTGGATCTGTCCGGAGGTGGTGGCGTCCGAGCAGCGCACCAGAAAGTTCGCCTCCACCCGCGGGTGCTGCTTGTACCAGACCATGTGCTGGAGCGTGGTGAACGAGGTGCTGCTGGTCGTGAACGCCGGGACCTCGGTCGCGCCGAACCAGGCGTCGGTCGACAAGTACGGCCGGGCGAGGCCCTGTCCGCTGACCCTGTCGTCCGCGATGATCGTGTTCCCGGCGCGGTCCCAGACCGCGATCGGCTGGGGGGACGCTCCCGCGCCGTCCCAGATGGCCAGCGCGGCGGACCCGTCCTCGCGCCGGAACACCACACCGTACTGCGGAGTCCCGTCCGGATGGCTCGGGCCGATCGCGCCGACGTACAGCACCGTCTGGCCGCCGGCGTGATCACGGACAGCGTGCCGCCCTGAGTGATCGTCACCCCGCCGCCCGTCACCGTGTTCAGCGCCGGCCGCGTGTTGACCCGGCCCTGGAGCTCTCGGATCTGGGCCTGCATCGTGCGCAGGACGTCGCCGATGTCCTCGGGGACGTTGGGCATCAGGCGGCCTCCAGGAACAGCTGGGTCATGTCGGGGCGGCCGCGCTCGGCCGGCGTGCACCGCAGGCCGATGACGCGGTAGCGGGCGTTGTAGCCGGTCGGGTA
This sequence comes from Kitasatospora cheerisanensis KCTC 2395, assembly GCF_000696185.1. Classification (GTDB taxonomy): domain Bacteria; phylum Actinomycetota; class Actinomycetes; order Streptomycetales; family Streptomycetaceae; genus Kitasatospora; species Kitasatospora cheerisanensis. The sequence continues at coordinate 4,300,389 of NZ_KK853997.1, forward strand.
CCAGGCGTCCCGGATGCTCACGCGGATGTAGCTGCCCAGCTCGGGCTGGGAGATCGATCCGGTGAGCACGCTGATCTGAGGGATTGCCACGGGGCGGGAGAAGCGGGCCAGGTCGGCCTGGGCGTGGGCGCTGAGCGTGGCGGGGTCGGTGACGGTCGGGTAGTCGGACGAGCCGTCGAGGAGGGGCCAGCCGGCGGCGATGGCCGCGGTGTCGGTGAGGGTGGTCGACAGCAGCGGCACCGTGGCGGCGGCCTGGTTCGAGTTGCTGCTCGACCCGCGGGACTGCCAGCAGGTGGCCATCGCGGTCGCGTCGCGCGGGATCGAGTGCGCCGAGAGCAAGCCGGGCTTCTTCAGCGGTAGGTCGGTGGTGCCGATGCTGATCCTCGGGTACCCGAGGCGGAGCACCCGGTGCCGGGCGCCGGCCGCGTCCTGGTAGCGGGTGATGCGCCACTCGAAGCCGCCGTCGACGGCGGCCAGGTCGTCGAGCATGCGGCCGACGTAGGGCTGGTCGTAGCGGCTGTAGGTCCGGTCGCGCAGGACTCCGGAGGTCTGCGAGGTGTCCATTTCGATGCCGAGGTCGCCGCCGGTGCGGGTCGCGGCGTAGCCGATCAGGGCGCGGGCGATGGCCAGCTGGTCGATGCTGGTGTACGTCAGGTCGGCGTCGCGCAGTTGCAGGTGGTCGCGGTAGTAGGACTCGATCGTGGCGGCCTGGATCGGGCAGGTGTAGGTGTCCCGCTCGTCGGCGGTCGGGGTCGCGGTCCACACGATCCCGGACCAGACGACCTGCCCGCCGCGGAGGAGGTCCACGAGGGTGCGGCCCTCCTGGAGGATGTTCTGGACCGTGGCGGCCATCGTCGCGTTCGGCGCGGGGATGGTGCCGGAGAGCGAGCCGCTCTTGCCGATGTAGTCGTCGTAGGTGACGCCGCTGATCGGCAGGTACCCGAGGAGCTTGTCGGTGCGCAGTTCGTGCAGTCGAAGCGAGTACTGCGTCATGCGACCCGCTCGACCATGATGAAGCTGCCGGCTTTGAGGATGGACGCGGTCGCGTCCGAAGTGCCCTGCCCCACCTGCATCTTGAAGGTTCCGGCTGTCGCCTTGACGAGGAGAGATCCGTTGATGATGGCGGTCATCGTGGTGCCGGTGCCGATGGTGCCGAGCTGTTGGGTCTGCGCGATGGTGGAGCGGTCGGTGATGACTGTTCCGACGGTCGCGGCGCCGCTGCTCGGCTGCATGGTCGGGGTCCAGTCGAAGTCCGCGCCGGTCGGGGCGGACCATCCGATCTTGAGGTCGGCGTTTGTGGTTCCTGCACCGCCGATCAGACCGGTGACGATGTACTCGGCGTTCGCGACGACCGACCACGACATGTTGGTGGCGTCGATCATCGTCGTGCTCGGGACGGACTGGTCGGAGGGAACGCGGCCGCGCCGCCGCTGGCCGACGCCGGCGACGTTGAGGTTGCCGTCGACCGTCAGCTGGTCCGGCGTCCGCATGCTGTTGGGCGCGTCGCGGTACCACTCGGTGTCGCCGCCGATGACGATCCGGCCGGCGGAGTTGAGCACCAGGCGGTCGAGCCAGGAGGAGCCGTCCCAGCGCTGGAGGCCGCCGTTGTCCCGGTACTGCCCGGGGTATGCCCCCGACCCGTTGGCACCGACGCCGATGCCGCCGACGCCGACGGTGTAGGTCCGGCGGTCGGTCAGCAGGCCGAGGCCGGTCCAGTTCGGCGGGCTGCCGGCGCTGGCTCCGGCGGGGACGCTGATGTCCCACAGGCGCAGGTAGGCGGTGCCGGCGGCCGGGGCGGTCGGTGCGCTGCCGGTGCCGGGGGTGCCCTGGGTGTACTCGATCCGGGCGAGGGTGCTGCCGCTGCTGTCGACGAGGGTGTCCAGGGCGATCAGCCACAGGGTGTCGATCCGGGTGAGGCTGGCGTGGCCGGGGGCGATGGTGCCGGTGTCGCCGGCGGTGACGACGATCGGGTAGGCGCCCTGCGCGCTGGTGCCCTGGGCGATGCCGCGGCCGATCCCGATGGTCCAGTTCATGCCGGACATGGTCAGGTTGCACGGGTTGGGGCCGGGGATGAGGCCGCCGATGCTGGTGAGCGGGTCGGCGGCGGCCGGGGTCATGGTGCCGAGCGGGGACAGCCGGGTGTCCTGGCGGTTCTGGCCGGGGGTGGCGACATCGCGGTTGAGGAGCCACGCGGAGCGTACGGTCATGTCGGGTGGCCTCCTACCAGTAGGCGTTGCGCCAGCGCACGGTGCAGCTGGCGGCGGTGGGCGCGGCGTCCGCCGAGCGGAACGAGATGGTGGTGACGTCCTCGGCGGGCAGCACGAACGCGCCCTCGGGGATGGAGCGGGCGGTGGCGGTGCCGAGCCGGTCCTGGCCGGCGAGGGTGACCGTTCCGGCCCAGGTGTCGACGGTCAGGGTGTCGGTGGCGGCGAGGGTGATCGCGTACTCGAGGAGCAGGTCGGTGCCGGGCACGGAGATCCTCGGGTTGGTGACGGGGCCTCGGATCTCGATGATCGGGTGGCTGTCGGCGTCACCTTGGTTGGCGGCGGTGATGTCGCCGGTGCTGCCCGGCGCGCCCCAGGACAGGCCGCCCGCGGCCTCGGGGTTGCCCCAGGACAGGCCGCTCGCGGTCTCGGGGTTGCCCCAGGACAGGCCGGCCTCGCCCGAGGGCAGTGCGGTGGTGGCGGCCTGCTCCGTGACGTCGTACCGGCGCGGGTCGGAGCAGGTCCATTCGAGGCCGAGCTTCGGGTAGCCCCACGTGTACTGCTGGTCGGCGGGGATCTGCCGGGCCGTGATGCGGGCCATCATCAGCCGCCGGACCCCGGCGAGTTGGACGATCAGGGGCTGTTCGTCCTGGCGGATGCCGGTGACGGCGCGCAGGGCCGCGAGGTACTGCGGCCAGTGCGCGTCGTCGTCGGGGGTCTCGGGGATCAGCTGGGCGTCCCAGGTGAGCACGCGGGTGCGGGCGAGGAGCTGCCCGGGCCAGGCGCCGGGCTGCTGGGCTCGCAGCGCGGTGCCGTCGTCCAGGGCCGGAAGGTCGTCCCAGCCGGTCAGGACGCGGCCCGCGTACGGGGATCGCTCCCCGAGGAGCAGGCCGCGCCACTCGATCTGGCCGTCGGTGGTGATGAGTTCACCGGCCACGGCTCACCCCCTGGACTTGTACTCGCGGTACAGGGCCCGGCCGATGGCGTCGGGGGCCTGGTCGTAGGCGTGGAACTCGCCGATGTTCAGGGCGAGTCCGCCGCCGGAGGCGGCCGAGGCCGGGTTCGTTCCGGCCTGGGCGCGGGAGGTGGCGACTGTTCCGGCACCGAGGCCGGACAGGTTGGCCTGCGCGGTCGCGGCGACGGCAGCGGTCGCCGCGTAGACCTGGTCGTGGCCGTCCAGGACGCCTTCGGCGAGGGCGGCGCTGATGGACTGTCCGGAGTGCAGCGTCCAGCCCTTGCCGCTGAAGGGGCCTTCCTTCGCGGGGCTGAACGGCAGCAGGCGGCGGACGTCCGACAGCATCCCCGACATGCTGTTCTTCAGGTCGACGGCCTTGGAGAGGATGCCGTCGATCAGGGACTGGGTGATCGCCCGGCCCGAGTTCCACAGCTGCCGCCCGAAGTCCCCCAGGGCGCTGAACACTTGGCCCGGCAGCTCGACGAACGCCCGGTACACGGTGCTGGCCAGGCCGGAGAAGAGGTCCCCGGCGGCCTGGACGGCACCGGTCAGGTCGCCGTTGAGAAGCCGCACCACGACCTGGAGGGCGGGGACGACGATCTGCTGGATCTGCCGGGCCAGTTCGCCGGCGAGGATCTGCGCGAGCCGGGCCGTCAGGGTGATCAGCGGCGGCAGGAGCGGGGCCATGGCCTGGAGGCCGGAGACGATCAGCTGGGACAGCTGCACGAGCAGCGGGGCCAGCGCGATCGAGATCTCCGCGAACGACTGCCCGAGCTCCTGGAGCGGCAGCTGGGTGATCAGGTCGGCGAGTTGCGGCAGGAGCGTGGCCGCGAGCTGGGTGCTCGCGGCCAGGAACGGCTGCATCAGGCCCGGCAGTTGGGCCAGCGCCGGGGACAGCAGCTGGGACACGCCGACCGCCACGGCCTGGACGACCGGGGCGAGTTGGCCGATGTTCAAGGCCAGGGCCTGGACGATCGGGGTCAGGATCGGGCCGATCTGGGCGGCGAGCTGCCCGGCGACGACCAGCAGGGGGCTGGCCGCGATGGCGAGCTGGGACACCGCCTGCCCGGCGGCGACCAGCAGCGGACCGAGCGCGGTGATCACGGGCCGAAGCCCGTCCCCCAAGGCTGTGACCAGGGCCTCTGCCCCAGGGGCGAGCGCGGACAGGACGGGGAACACCTCGCGGAGCGCCTGGCCAAGCAGCGGCGCCGCCGTCCTGCCGATCAGGGCGAAGGTGTCGAACAGGTCCCGCAGTCCCTGCTGGACCTCCGCTGTGGCGGTGACCCTGGCAATCTCGCCGGTGACCTGCTGGAGGACACCGATGAAGTTGCCGCCGGTCGCCACCGCCGGCGCGAAGATGTTGACGAGGGTCTTGCTGACGTTGCCGAGGACTCCGGCAAGCTGGCCCGCCAGGTCCAGCGCCGTGTCGATCGCCTTCTCGAGACCGCCGGAGGCGAATCCCTTCTGCAGCCGGTCCGACCAGCGCGTGGCCGCGTCGGCAAGAGCGGAGGTGACCCGGTCGAGGGCCGGAGCCGCGGCGGCACCGATCGTGGTCAGCGCGGTGACGACCTGCCCGGGCAGGCCTCGCAGGTTGGCCAGACCCTGGGACGCGCCGGCCATCGCGCGGCCGAGGATCCCGTTCGCGGCCAGGTCGCGGGCCGCCTCGGCGACGCCGACGGCCATGCCGTTCAACGTCCCCGCGGTGGCGACCAGTTCGCGCCGGAAGATCGGCAGGACCGCGCTGGAGGTGGCGGTCAGCTCGGTGTCGAGGCCGGCGAACAGCCGGTCCTGGACGGCCTGCTGGACCTCCCGCCACGCCGGAGCCAGTTCCTGGACGGCACGGACGAACGAGCGCGCGTTCGGCGACAGCTTCGCCATCGCCTCGGCGTAGGCGTCGACACCCCCCGCACCGGCCCCGGCCTGCCTGCCGGCGTCGGCAAGCGCCACGGTGGCGTCCGTGACGGCCCGCTGGGCGTCCGCGACCTGCTTGGCCGCGTCCCGGGCGGTCTTCGCCGCCTCCTGCCGGGCGTCGGCCACGTCCCGCTCCGCGTCGGAGACGTCACGGGTCGCGGACGCCAGGTTCTCCTGCGCGGCAACGACCCGCGCGGAGCCCTCGACGCCGACCTGCGCGGCCTTGGCCTGCTCGACAGCGAGCCGACCGTTCTCCTTCCGCTGCTCCCGCAGCGCCTGGACGGCCTCGTCGTAGGCGAGTTGGGCCTTCTCCAGGTTCCGGACCGCCCCCGGGTTGGCCTGGGCGGCCGCGAGCGCGTCGGTGGCGTCGGCGACCCGCAGGACCGCGTCGCGCTCGGCAAGGCGGCCGGACGTCACCCGGTCGGCCAGGTCCTCGGCGTCGAGGGCCGCCTGCCGGCGGGCGTCGTCCAGGGCCTGCTGGGCGCGCAGGGCCTTGCCCTGCGCGTCGGAGAGCGCCCGCTCGGCGTCGGAGACGTCCCGGTCGGCGCGGACGATGCGCGCCGCGGAGTCCTCCGTGGTGCGCGCCAGGGCGTCCTTGGCGTCCGCGACGGCCCGCTGTGCGGCGGCGACCTGCTTGGCGGTGTCGACCGCCGCCCCGCCGCCCCCGGACTTGGCGGGGGCGAAGGCGGCCTTGAAGGCATCGCCGATCCCGGTGACGCCCACGCCGATCGTGGCGAACGCCTGCCCCAGCGCCATCACCGCGGGGACCGCGACCAGAGCCGCGGGGGCGATCTGGGCGAGGCCGACGGTCAGCGACGCGATCTGCGGCAGCGAGCTGACGCCGAGCGACACCAGCGCACTGCGCAGGGTCAGGACCCGGCCCAGGCCCGCGCCGAGGGTGGCGCCCAGGCGGCTGGCCGCGGAGTTGGCGCGCCGCAGCTGCTCGTCGTCGGTCCGGACGTCGATCCGCGCGGTGCGGTTCTGCGCGAGCCGGTCGAGCCGCCCCTCCAGGCGCAGGAGGGTGTCCGGGTCGACGACGGGCCGTACGTCGACGTCAATGCCGTCGGCCAGCCAGTCGTCCAGTTCGGCCCGGACCTCGGCCGCCGCGCCCGTCGCGACGTACGGCTCGATCCGGACCTTCCACGGATCGGTCAGGATCCGCAGCTGCTCCTCGGCGGTGCGGAACGCCAGCCGGTCGATCTGCGGCTTGAGGGTGACGTCCCGGGTCCGGACGGACCGGGACAGGGCCCGGTTGATCTGCCCGTCGACGCCGGCCGCGTCCAGCTTGAGCTTGACCGTCAGGTCGGCGCGGACCCGCTCCAGCTGGGCGCGGACCTCCTCCGGGAAGCCGGTGGTGTCGATCTTCGCCTGGACGGGCAGGTCCGGGCGGATCCGGGCCACTGCGGTGCGGGCCTGGGCGGCGAGACGGCTCGTGTCCAGGACCGCCCGTACCTGGGCCTCGGGTCGTGTCCGGGCGATCTCGGTGCGGATCGCCTGCGCGAACCCGGTGGTGTCCGGGGTGAGCCGGATCTTGAGCTGGGCGCGGGCCTCGATGCGGTCGAGGTAGCGCTGCAGCGCGGTCGCGAAACCCGAGGTGTCCGGCAGCACCCTGATGGCGAGCCGGTCGACCTCGCGTCCGCCGGGGGATCCACCGGCCACGGCTCACCCCCGGGTGTTCAGTTGTCGGGTGCCGCCCGGTACTTGGCGGGCAGCGGGCGGGCGTCCGGGTGCCGGGACAGGTCCAGCGGCCGGCGCGCCGGGGCGGCGGCCGCCGCTCTGGTCCCGGGGCGCGGGAGCGGCTCCGGCTCGGGCACCCGCCGGTGGGAGGCGAGCTGCACGGCGGTCCAGGTGCCCGCCTGCACCGCGTCGACGATCGACGCGAGCAGGTGGGTGCGGGTGTCCCACTGGCGGTGCACGGGCCCGCCACGCAGGGCAGCCATCAGCGCGCAGTCGTAGGGGAGGTGCTCGACCAGCTGGAGGATCCGGCGGGGGGCGAGCGTGCCGCGCGGCAGGTCGGCCAGGTCGAGGCCGTAGTACTGCTGGAGGTCCGCCCGCAGCTCCCCGCCCAGACCGCTGACCTGGATCAGCTGGACGAGCTGGAGGCTTCCCCCAGCTGGCACGCCTTGGTGTAGTGCTCGAAGACGAGCAGCAGGGCGGGGGCCGGCCAGTCGGCGATTTCGGCGGCGACCGCGTCCCGGTCGTCGGCGACGGAGGTCAGCGCGTCCCGGACGGCGGCGAGCTGCTCGGCCACCGGCATGCCGTCGGCGAGGTCCAGGGCGGCCATCTTCTCGACGGCCTCGTCGCGGTGCTCGTCGTCGAGCATGACCGGGTTGAGGAGGGTCGCGGTGCCGCCGGCGCGGAGTTCGATCGGCAGGCCGGTGTAGACGGTGGTGGCCTCGGCCATGAGGCCTGCGAGGCTGACGGGGGCAGCAGCCATGGTGTCGGTCCCTTCGGTGTCCGGTCCCGGGATGGTCCTGTGCCGCCGGACGGGACCGGTGGCCGGCGGCACAGGAGTTGAGGGCAGGTCAGGACGCGGTGCCGAGGAGCGCGGCCCACTCGCCGATCGCGCCGTCGATCAGCGTCGAGGCCAGGAACGTGCCCTTGATCGGCAGCTCGAACCAGTTCTCGGCGTCGAGCTTGACGGCGTCGGATCCGAGCAGGGACACCCGCGGGTGCCACAGCGGCACGAAGTTCGAGCCGTCGACGAGGATCACCAGCAGGGCCTTGATCTGCGGCACGGGCGCGGCGGGGATGCGGATCGACCCGTCGGACTGCATCGCGGACGGGCCCGCACCGAAGTACAGCTGCAGCGCCGTCTTGTCGGCCTGGATGCTGCTGAAGGTGATGCCGTAGGTGATGTCCGGGCTGGTCTGGCGGAGCTTGGAGTTCTGCCAGCTGCCGAGCGTGGTCGGGTCGGAGCCGTCGCGGGTGAGGCTCGGCATGCTGTCGCGGCTGGTGTGGCCGAGGTTCGACCAGCCGGCGCCGGGAGCGAGCGGGTCGGTGATGAGAGCGGGCTTCGCGGTGTCGGGGTTGCCGAGGTAGATGTACCCCGTGCCGGGGACGATCGCGGTCGTCGCGTCGAGCGACATGTGTGCCTCCTGGTCAGGGGGTAGGTGTGGGGCGGGCGGTGAGCCGGACCGTCGCCTGGAATCTGAAGGACTGCGCGTCCGGGCCCGGGGTGCCGGTGCGGAGCTCGGCCGGCGAACTGCCGCCGGCGCCGAAGTGCGACAGGTAGCCGCCGGCGTCCGACTCGGCGTGCTGGCGGACGCACGCGTCGTACAGGCCCCGCCAGGCGCGGCGGGCCAGCGCGGAGGCCTCGGTGCGGTCGGCGGCGAGCGCCTGGAGGTCGACCACGGCGGCGATCACACCGCGCGGGTCGACGGCCGCAGCGGGCAGGGCCCGGGCGACGACCAGCGGCAGGCGCGCCGCCCAGTCGTCGGGCATCAGGGTCATCACCGTGACGCCGGGCCCGAGTTCGGCAGCGAGGGCACCGCGTACGAGGGCGTCGACGTCGGGCGGGAGCGCGGTCACAGGCCTGCCTCGATGGCGTGGATGCCCTCCACCCACCGGCCGTCCGGCGCGCGGTGGCCGTAGTTGATGGCGAGGATCGCCGGGTCGGAGATGGAGACGGTGGAGTCGACGCGGTCGACGACGACCTGAAGGGAGGAGGCGAGCGCGCCGGTGCGGGTGTGCGCGGCGACGACGGCCTCCACCCGTTGGGCGCGAGTGCGGAGTTCGGCGGCGACCGCGGCGCGGACCGACGGCAGGTGCGCGAGGCGGGCGGCGAGGTTCGGGTCGAGGCTGGCCATCGTCACCTCCTGCGGATCATGGCGGTGTCGTGCCGGGTCCGGGCGGATCCGCCGTGCCGTTTGGGCTCGCCCACCACCGTCCAGTCGCGGCCCCGCCACACCGCCCGCGACCACGGCCCGGCCGGGAGCTGACGGGCGATCACCCGGTAGAGGGTCACGTCGACATAGCCCAGCTGCCCGGCCTCCTCCGACGACGACGGCTGCACCCTGCACCGGACGGTGACGGGCGGCCCCTCGGGGCCGCGGGTGCCGTCCGGCTGCACCGGGCCGGCCGGGTAGACGGTGACGGTGTCGGGCCCGCCGTCGAGCAGCGACACCGCTCACCACCAACTCGGGTCGCCGCCCACTACCGTGGTGGCGCGCGGATTGTACGGGGTGATGGTGAACGCGCCCTTGCCGCGGGTCAGCATCCGCTCCTCGTCGGGCAACAGGGTCAGGTAGCCGGACGCGGCCGCGGCGGCAAGTTGGTACTGGTAGTCGCCGTCCATCTCCATCCGCAGGCCCTCGGGGTTGCGGGCGATCCGGGCCACCATGCTGGCCTCGACGTAGTCGACGGTCTCCTGCGCGAGCGTCCCCGCCGCGACCCGGGCCAGCACGTCCGGATGGAGGCCGAACAGGTAGGCCTCGGCCTGGACGATCAGGGCCTCGATCTGCTCGTCGGTCAGCGGAGTCCCCTGCGGGCACAGCGCCTTGACCTGTGCGACGGTCGCGGTCACCGGGTCACTCCTTCCGGTCGGCGAGGGCCTCGACGGCGTCGCACCAGGCCGCCAGGTCGGCGGCCGGGTCCAGCTCGGCGGAACGATTCAGCGCCTTCTTCGACGCCGCCGCCCACGCCTTCGGGGCGAGCAGGCGGCGGATCTCCGCCTCCCACGCGTCCACGTCGCCGCGGTCGACGAACACGCCGGCCGGGCCGAGGGACTCGGTCAGGCCCGGCGTGGGGTGCGCGACCACGGGGATCCCGGACGCCATGGCCTCCACCCCGACCCGGCCCCACGACTCGTACGAGCTGGGCATCAGCACGACCCGGGTCCGGGCGTACACCCGGTCCCGCATCAGCGCCCCGGGCACCGACGGCAGCACCTCGACGTTGTCGGGCACGACCGCGGGCACCACCTGCTCGCCGTACGAGCCCTGCACCGCGAGGAAGCCGACGTCGGGCATCCGCTCGGCGAGCTCCCACAGCAGCGGGCCGCCCTTCGCCTCGCACAGGTTCACCAGGGTGACCCGGTCGCCGGCGGGAGTGGTCGCGTAGTCCTCGGCGACCACGGGCGGCCGGACCGTCAGGTCCGCGGGCGGGACCAGGCGGTGGGCGCCGTAGAAGTCGGCTGCCGCCTCGGCTGTCCAGGCGGCGTTGTACACCGCCAGGTCGCACGCGGCGGCGCCCGCGAAGGAGGGCGCGTGGGTGTTGTGGACGAGCGCGACGGTCGGGACATCCCAGGCGCGGCCGTAGGCGGCGAGCGCCGGCACGCCGTCCAGGTGCCCGACCAGGACGTCCGCGCCCTGGCCGGCGAGCGGGAAGTACGACGCCTGGAGCGGGAACACCTGGACGCCGTCGATCTCGTACCGGCCGGGCAGGCCGGCGCCGTACCGGTGGAGGTGGACCTGGACGTCGTGGCCGCGCGCGGCGAGCGCGCGGAGCATGGTGTGCAGCATCCACTCGGCGCCCGCGTTGTGGTCCGGCGGGTAGCCGTGCACCCGCGCGACGACCCGCAGCGGGCGGCCCATCAGCTGCCGCCGCCGGCGGCGACGTACTTGACGAACGCGTTCTCGTCGCCGATGACGAACCCGAAGTGGGCCTCGCACAGCAGCAGGACCAGGTTCTCCTGGAACGCGCTGTGCCAGTTGCCGTCGGCGTCCTTGTAGTTGGCCTCGGTGGACAGCTTCATGGTGATGTCCATGCCGACGCCGTAGGCGCACTGCGACCAGTCGCCGCCGATCATCCGCAGGCCGGTGTCGGAGGTGCCCGAGGCGCGGACCAGCTTGCCGGAGATGCCCCGGGAGTAGTCCAGCGGCAGGCCGAGCAGGGAGCCCGCGCCGGCCGCGCCGGGGCCGAGGGCCGAGGTCGTGTCGACGAACAGCGGGCGGCCGTTGTTGTCGACGGCGTTCAGCAGCTGCGGGCGCAGGCGCGGGTCGGCGACCCAGCCGGTGACGTCGTAGTTGTCGTCGATGACGAGCGCCTCGCCGTCGACGATGTCCTTCCAGATGCCGCCGTTGGTCTTGGTGGCGGTGCCGAGGGTGATGGAGTTCGTGGTCTCGGCGAGGTGGTCGTCGAACGGGCCGGCCGCACCGGACGGCGTCTTGCCGTGGATCGCGGCGAGGTCGAACGCCCGGGACAGGGCGACGGGCAGGTCCTGCTGGATCTGCGAGTACAGGCCGGCGGCGTTGGACCGCGCGACCTCCTCCGAGACCGGGACCAACACTGCGACCTTCTTGCCGGCCATGGTCTTGACGGTCATGGACTCGGTTCCGGTCGGCTTCGAGCCGCCCTCGTTGACCCATCCCGCGTTCGGGATGTCCATGCTGACCGGGATCGCGGTCGACGCGGTCATCGACAGCGGGATGCGGCGGGCGCGCTGCATCACCGCGCTGGTCTCCGCGACCCGGTTGAAGATGGGTGCGGTGATGGTCGGCGGCAGCAGCGTGGAGTTGACGTTGCTCAGCTTGACGGGTGCGTCAGCCATGGTGCCCTCCTCGGGCGTTGGGCCCTAGGAGAGGGCGGAGTTGATGAGCTGGGCGAACTGCTGGGCGGGGTCGCCCGGGGCAGGGGTTCCGCCGCCCTGGAGCGGGTCGGGGGAGGGCATGCGCGGGCCCGGTGCGGGCAGCAGCGCGGCGAGCGCCTTCGCGTCGGTCTCCATCGCGGCCTGGTCGGCTCCCTGGAGGCGGGCGACCAGTGCGTCCGGCAGGCCGTACTGGCGGCCCAGGCGCTCCCGCGTGGCGGCGAGCTCCGCGGCGGCGGCCCGGTCGGCTGCGGCCTGGAGGGCCTGCTGGGCGGCGGCCGGGTCCGGAGCGGCGGCAAGCTTCGCGGCCGCGGCGGCGAGTTCGGCGGCGCTGGTGCTCGCCGCCTGCTGGGCGGCCGTCAGCTGGCCGGTCAGCCCGTCGAGGTGGGCCCGCGCCCAGTCGGGCAGCTCGGCGAGCTGCTCGGCCGTCGGCGGCCCGGACGGTGTGGCGGGCGGCGGCGGGGTGTTCGGGTCGGGCGTGGGCGGGGTGGACACAGGGGCCTCCTCAGGAGCGGCGGTTGGTGGGCAGGCCGCGGCGGCGCACGGTGCGGCGGCGGGCGGCGACCGCGCGGTTGAACGCCCGGGTGGCCTCGGCGCCGCTCAGCCCGTCGGTGGCCTCGGCCCACAGGTCGCGCCAGACCTGCGACCCGTCGGGCATGTGGTCGGCGCGGGAGTACACGGGCACGATCTGGCAGTGGCACAGGTCGTGGTACTTCGTCAGGTCGTCGAGCGAGACCGGCGGGCCGCCGGCCAGGCCCGCGCTGTCGCGGCTCTTGTAGACCGCGCCGCGGCTGGCGAGCATCGCGCAGAAGGCGCACGGGCTGCTGTCGGTGACGCGGGCCCAGCCGATCACCCGGGTGTCGCGGCGGCCGGACTGCTCGGCCATGTCCCGGCCGGCGCGCAGCACCTCGCGGTCGGCGGCGCCGGCGGCGGTGACGGACGAGTCCAGCATCAGGTCGTCGAGCTCGGCGAGGAACTCCGCGTCGTCCAGGCGGCCGCGGGCGTGGTCCTCCTCGGCGGTGTTCAGGCGCCGCTCGGCGTGGACCGGGCCGGTCACCCACAGGCTGGTGCGCGCGGCCTCGTCCATGGACTCCTCGTCCAGGTCCGGCCACTCGAAGTCGTCCACCGGCACCGGCCGTTGGTCGGCCGGGGTGGCGCGGTAGCGGTCGCCGGACATGTGCGCCCAGTCGCGTCGCAGGGCGCCGACCGTGGTGCGGCGCGGGTGCGGGCCCGGGCCGATCGGCGGCAGGGTGTGCCCGGTCTCCAGCGCGCGGTGCAGGCGGGTGTAGGAGACGGCGAGTTGCTCGGACGCGCCGCGGGCCGGACGGATCCGGCCCAGCGACGCGTCCACCCACCGCCCGGCGGACGCGGCCGGCGCGCCGGGGCGCACCATCTTCTGCCAGTCCGCCATCACCCCGGCGGCCACCCGCGCGCCGAGGCGAGCCTGTGCGGTGCGGTGGGAGTCGGTCAGCGCGGCAGCCTCATCCGCCGGCACCGATGCCCACCTCCCCCGGTCCGGGGCGGTCTGGAGGCGGTCGAGCGAGGCAGCCAGGCGCGCGGACGGGTCCGTCTCCTGCCACAGCTCGGCGATGCGCTCCTGCTCGGATACCGGCAGGCCGAGCGCCTCCGGCCCGTACGCGGGCGGGAATACCTTGCTCGCGACCATCTTCTGCACGTAGTCCGCTTTCGCGGCCATCGTCGGCGTCGCCGGATCCCGCCACACGGTGGCCAGGCGCTCCAGGCCGGCCGGCAGGCGGCCCTTGGTGGCGATCCACAGCGCCAGGCGCATCACCTGCTCCCACGCCCCGCTGAAACTCCGCTGGCGGCGCTCGCAGTTCTTCACCAGCCGGGCCTCCTCCGCCCGGATCGCGTCCGCGCTGGAGGGGTTGTCCGCGCCGGCCGCGAAGTAGGAGAGCGGCACGCCCTGGAGGGAGGCGGCCAGCTTGCCGTAGGTGAGGATCGCCGTCTCGAAGTTCCGCAGCTCGGCGGCCTGGAACTGCCCGGCCTTGGCCTGCTCGTTGGCGAGCGCCCACACCTTGCCGAGGTAGGACTCCCATGCCGGGACCTGGTTGCCGTTGGCGTCCTGGAAGTCCTCCTGGCTCGCGCCGAGGACGTAGCGCTGCGGGACGGCCTGGAACTCGCTGGCGACCTGCATGTTCGTCAGGGCCCGGCAGCAGGCGTCCGCGACCGGGATCACCCGCAGCATCTCGGAGCGGCCGGCCCGGTACGAGGTCCGCGGCCGGTTGATCAGCGGGACCACCGGAATCTCCGGCATGTCCGAGTAGCTGCGGTCCACGACGGTCCAGCGGCCGTCCTGCATGCGGACCAGCTGGATCGTCAGCCCGGGCCTCGGCCAGAGCGTCGCGGCAGAGGCCTGGCTGAAGCGCTGGAACTCCGGCCGGTCGACCTGCCGCGGGTCCTGGACGAACCGGGCCGCGGCCGTCACCCGGCGGGTGGCGGGCGAGCGTTCGTGGATCATCCACTGCGGGCCCTCGACGGTGATCACCGGATCCCCGAGCGCGTCGGCGCCGACGACCACGTAGGAGCGGCCCAGGGCCAGCGCATCCAGGTGGCCCATCTGGGACTCCTCGTCCAGGCCGTTGGCCTGCCAGAAGTTCCACAGGTCGTCCGACGGCGCGTCGGAGGTGGACGCCCGGAACCCCTCGACGTCCAACCTCTCCTCGACCGTGTCGACGGCCTGCGCGGGCCAGGCGATCACCGTGGTCAGCGGCTCCCACCCGGGCGGGACGTTCAGGCCGATCGAGCGCATGTACCGGTCGGCGTCGTAGTAGCGCTGCAGCACGTCCAGGCCGCCCTGGCTGGCGGGCGCGTTGCGGTCCTGCTGGAGCCGCATCCACAGCCGGTCCAGCAACTGCTGCTCGTCCGCGGTCAGCTGGTCCGGCAGCAGGAGAGGAGTCGCCACGACGGCCTCCTCTCGGTCTCAGCGGAGCACCAGCACGGTGCGGCGGGTGACGTTCTTCGACAGGGCGTCCAGGCGGCACTGCCAGGCCAGGGTCGCGGCCACGGCGGCGTCGATCTTCCGGGCGCTGTCCGGGTGTTCCTTGCGGATCTGCAGGCCGCTGCGGGACTCGGAGCGGCGCGCGTTGAGGACGTGCCGGGTCAGCGCCGGCCCGGTGTGCGTCAGCTCCCGGTCGACCACGGCGTCGTGGAACGCGCGCAGGGCCCGGACGATCAGCGACGCCCGGCCGCCGGTCATCCACCACTCGATCGGATGGCTGCCGGTGGACTTGACCTTCAACTGGCGGCCGTACTTGGCCTCCCAGCCCCGCACGTGCGACTCCCACTTCGCCGGGTCGGCGTACATGCCGATCACCTTCCAGCGGGCGAACGCGGCGTCGACCTCGGCCAGCACCTCCGGGACCGGGACCTCCCAGTTCTTCCCGGCCGGACCCGACGGCTGTTCCCACACGCGGATCTCGAAAAGGTGCCCGTCGCTCACGCGGCAGCCAATCAGGGCGGTCGCGTCGGTGATACCTCGGTTGCGGCGGCGGGAGCCGTCGAAGCCCAGGACGATCTGCTCGCCCGGGCCGACCACGGTGTCCGGCGCCGCGCACCCGGCCCACTCGGGCTGGCTGATCCAGCTGTCGGTGGCGTGGGTGATCTGGTTCAGGAAGTCCGAGCGGAGCGTCTGCGGGTCGTTGCTGGTGTCCCAGAAGTCGCCGACCAGGCGGTTGATCGGCGACCAGCCCGGGGCGCACGGCGGGTCGTGCAGCACGCACCCGTCCTCGTGGTCCGAGGAGTCGCCGTAAGCCACCCGCAGGCCGGCCACGAGGGACTCGCGGTCGGTCGGGTCGGTCTCCGGCGGAGCTTCGCGGTGGTCGACCAGCAGGCCGTCGCCGCGAGTGCGGCCCTCCTGGATCGCCTTCCAGAACGCGAACGACTCCTCGGCCACGCTGCCCATGCCGGGGATGTAAGCGTTCGGGGACTCCAGGGTGGAGCCGCCGATCTTCGCGGCGTTCGATCGCAGGACCTGGGCCAGGCGGATGCCGCCGTTGGCGCGCATCCACTCCTCGGTCTGGTCCATGACGACGAACACCCCCGGGTTGCCCTTGCGGCTGGTGGCCGAGCTGGTCACCTGCTCGACCCGGCCCCGGGGCAGGTTCACGAACGAATCGAGCGGCTCCAGGCCCGGGTACTCGTCGCACGCCGGTCCTTCGCGGAGCATCTCCAGCAGCGGAACCCAGGTGTTACGGGTCTGGTCCTCGGACACCGCAGCGACCTGCACCAGCGGGGTGCGGACCCGTTCCCAGCCCATGCCGACCGGCTCGCCGGCCGCGTCCCAGCCGTCCGGCACGACCGGGCCCAGGGCCTCGGCGCAGGCGATCGCCGCCAGGAACGGGGACTTGCCCCAGCCTCTCGGTCGGGACAGCACCCCGCGCCGAACCGCGCGCTTGCCGGTGCCCGGGTGCAGCTCGTAGTAGCGCAGGACGAACTCGGCCTGCTCGCGGGTCGGGATGAACGGCTCGTACTCCGGCCGGTCCGGCGCCGCCAGGTAGGCCATCATCCAGTCGAGGACCTGCCAGCCCAGGGTCGGCAGTTCGCCCGGGTAGGACGGCCCCCGCCACGGCATCAGGGCCCCCCGGCTGCAGGCCCCTTGCCGTCACCGGAAGATGGCAGCACCCGCAGGTTGCCGTACCGCTCGCGCGCGGCCTGGGCCCCGGAGGAGCCGCGGCCGGCGTCGGCCTGGTCGGCCTGGGCGAACTGCATCCGCAAGCGGGCCCGGTCCTCCATCGTGGCGCCGAACTTGGCTACGCGGAGCCGGAGTTCGGGTGCCGCCGAGGCGTCGCCGGACCACACCTTCGCGTGGATCAGCGCGGTGTCGAGGAGGAACTCCCAGTCGGTCGAGCTGAAGTGCTCGGCCTGCGGCGACGCGCGCCAGGTGTCCCACCACTCGCGGGTGCGCTCCGGCCAGACGAACTCGACCAGGCCGTCCTCGCCGGCGTTGATCCGGAAGTCGGGCAGCTCGGGCGCCTCGGCCTGCTCGAAGCGCAGGATGGTCTGGGCGGCCTGGTCCTTGTTGCGGCGGGCGCGGCGGGACGGGTCCTTCGGGGCGGGGCCGGTGCCGGCCATCGGCGCTCACCTCCTCGCGGGCCAGGGGGTCGAGATCCCCAGACCCGTACACAGGGCCAGCGCCTATACGCGTAGCGAGGCGGGGGCCCGGGGGAGGGGCCTCCCCCACCCTCGGGAGGGTCAGGTCAGCCCGGGATGGCGCTCAGGGGGCCGCCGGCGGGTGGGCCGGTAGGCCCGGCGGGTGGCCGAGCCGCCCTCGCTGGACGACTTGACGCGGTGGCAGGGGGTGCAGATGGCGCGGAGGTTGCTGTCGCGGTGGTCGTCGCCGCGCTGGACGTGGTCGACCTCGCGTGCGCGGCCGCCGCAGCGGTAGCAGGTGTGCCGGTCCCGGCGGAGGATGCGCTGCCGGATGGCCGGCCAGTCGACCGGGAGCCGGTCCCGGCGGGTGCTCGTCGACCAGGCCATCGGGCGCCTCCTCGGGGTCAGGGCCGGAAGGTGGAGCGGCCCGCCGCGGGGGACGTTTGGCGGGCCGCGGTCTATGCGGCGGTGGGGAGTTGGCGGCCGGCGCGCTGCCGGGCAAGACGAGAGCCCCGCAGCTGCTCGCTTGCGGGGCTCTCGTGTGGTCTGACGATCCGCCTGTTTTCGGGCATGCGGATCTCCCAAGATCGTGCGCCCTGGTCAGGGCCTGTGTCAAGCGGCCTTGTTGGCGGCCGCGATGTCGCGGGCGGCGATGACGTCGGCGACGCGGTAGATCGGGTGGTGGGGGCTGCCGCCGCACCGGGCGAGGTGGCCTCGGCGGACCCAGCCGCGGATGACGGCCGGGGTGACGTCGGCGGCCTGGGCGGCCTGGGCGGTGGTGAGGTAGCCGGGGGGCAGGGATATGTACTGCATGGGGCCAGTCTGCACGTGCTGCTGCCGCTCACGCTGGCGAGCGTGAGCGGCAGCAGTTGACGGTCGATCAGCGGTCTCGGTTAACGGGCGGTGGCGGCCGGGGGTTCGGTGATCGGGCCCGTCCAGACGCGGACGTCCGGGGTGCGCCCGCCGGCGCGCCAGTCGCGGGCGAGTTCGGCGGCGAACTCCTCGGGGGTGCCGCGGAACGTGGCGGCGTGGATCCGCTCGCCGGGGGCCTGCTGGTATCGGTACCGGGGCATGGGGTGGTACTCCTCTGGTCGGTAGGTCGGGCGGCGGCGGTCAGTACTTGAGCTTCGGGTTGCCACCGGGGTGCCACCAGCTGTTGGCGTGGATGCCGTTGTCGAAGTAGCCGAAGCCGCGCGCGGCGATGTGGATCGCGGGAGCGGGCTGCGCCGTGGTCCAGCCGGGGGTGGCGCTCTGGGGCCAGAGCCACAGCCAGTAGCCGTACGGGGTGGTGATGCGGTGCTTGCGCAGCTCGGGGATGACCATCTTGTGGACGACGTGGTCGGCGATGTCGCCGAGCTGCCGCCAGGTGATCGTGTCGGGCGTGACGGTCCCGGAGCAGATGGGCCCGCCTCGGTGGAACGCTTCGACACTGCGGGTGACGACGAAGATCAGGGGGTCCAACAGTCCCTTGGGCATGACGTGTCTCCTCAGTGGATTGGTGTGCGACGGGAAGGGGGCGGCCGGGGCCGCGCTCCTTGATCGAGATCCCCTCTCGGGAGGGGCGGGCGAAGCGGTAAACGGGTAAACGGTGAACGGTTGACCTGCCCGTTTACCCGTTTACCGGCGGGGCCCGGTCGGTGGGGGAGGGGAGGTCCGGGGCTACTCCCCCGACGCCTGCTCCTGCTCCGGGCGTTCGGTGTAGTCCTTGGCCCGGGCCAGTCTGGGGAGTCTGCCGAGGGCCTTGGTGAGGTGGTCGTAGTGGACGCCGAGCTGTCCGTCGCCCTTGATCTTGACGACCTTCAGGGGCACGCCGGCGCTGCGGAGCACGGCGGGGAACGTCTCGGTGGTGTAGTCAAGGAACCGGCCTTCGGCCTGGAGGCGGCCCAGCAGATCGCGGGCGTGGACGCCGTTGGTCGCGTTCTGGCGGGCGTGGGAGACCGCGTACTCGACGTAGCGGAGGAGCTGCTCGCGCCACTCGCCGGACGGCGTCTCGACGGCCGGCTCGGGGGCGGGGGCGGCCGGTTCGGCGGCCGGGACGAGTGGGGTGGCGGCGATGAGGTCGGCCGGCACCGGACGGACGGTCAGGTGGATCGGGTGGTCGCCGCGGATCAGGGCGGCGGCGGCGGCCGCGACGGCGACGACCAGGACCACGCTGCCGTCCCACAGCCAGGCGGCGGCCAGCATGCCGAAGGCGGGGAGGGAGAGGAGGCCGTAGCGGGCGGCGGCGATGAGGTGGCGGCGGTGCAGCACTTGGCCGGGGTCGAGCGCGGTGACGTCGAAGTCAGCGAGCGCGGCGAGCGCGGCGTCGTGCCGGGCGCCGGTGTGCTCGGCGGCGGCGAGCGCGGTCTGGTCGGCGGGGACCAGGCCGCCGTTCTGCTCGGCGCGCCGGCGGAGCTTGGTCGCGCGGTTGTGTGCCTGCTGGGCGAGGCGGGCGTGTTCCGCGAGGGTGCGGCCGTGGGCGTCGGTGCGGGCCTTGACGATGCGTCGGGTGAGTTCCTCGGCGCTGATGGTGTGGCCGCCGGCCCAGTGGCCGATGGCGGTGGTGAGGTGTCGGGCTCCGGCGATGATCCTGGTCTGGGTGGGCGGGAGCTGGCTCTGCGGCCGGGGGCTCGCGGTGGGCTTGGGGGTGGGGGCGGTGGTGGCCATCAGCCGATCACCAGCTCGGCGAGCCAGGAGACCAGCGGGACGCCGACGGCGGCGGCCCAGCCGCCGACCGAGGAGGCGATGCCCCAGGTTGCGCCGGTGACCGCGCCGGACAGGCCGAGCAGTCGCTCGCCCCAGCCCTTGGAGTGGTACAGGAACAGGCCGACGCCGATGATCATCACGAGGACAAGCCAGCAGCCGGGGTAGGACAGGACCTCCCCGGTGGAGATCTTCACCGCTCCGGCGCCGTCCTGGCCGACGGCGGCGTGTCCGATCTGCTGGCCGGCGGAGTTGCCAGCGCCGGTGACGGTGCCGGAGAGCTGGCCGATGAAGCCGCCGGTCACCGCGGAGGCCAGGATCATCGTCACCGCGCACATCGTCCACGGCAGCCACACCGCACGGTCCTTGAGCACAGACAGGCTCCGGCCCCTGGAGAAGTACAGGATCATCGCGGTGACGGCGGCGACGGAGAACCCGAACGCAGCTCCGGCGCGGGTGACGGCGTGGGTGAGTTCGAAGTACGTCATGGCTGGTCAGATCCCCATCAGGTGGTGGGCGAGGGTGGCGGGGGCGAGCAGGAGCGTTCCGAGGCCGGCGGCGACCAGGACGACGACGACGATCCAGCGGCCGATCTGGCCGCCGACAGCGGCGTAGATGGTGAGGATGAAGGCGAGTCCGCCGAGGGCGTAGGGGCCGTGCTGAACAGCGAGCGGCAGCGCCCAGTGCGCGTAGAAGGGCGACAGGGCCGCGCCAGTCACGGTGGACGGGCGGACGACCGCCTTGACGGTGCGCCGGACCTTGGCCCAGTCGACGGTGTGGTGGTGGTCCGGGGGCAGGACCGGGATCACGGGCTGCGGCAGCTGGTGGTGGTAGGCCGGCTGAACCGGGACCGGGGCCGGGGCCTGGGTGTGCGGGAGGTAGGGCCAGGTGCCGGTGGTGGCGGTGTTCGGCGGGTAACTCGGCGGCGCGGGCGGGGTGTTCACCGGGCGTTCCTCCGGCTCCGGCTGCGGCGGGTGCCGACGACGAACGCGGCGGAGAGGCCGAAGAAGAGCGCGGCGTCCCCCAGCCACAGCAGCAGGCTGAGCAGGTCCATGTGCGTGTCTCCAGGTCAGGGGAGGTGCGCACCCCAGGTGTGCAGGGGTGCGCACCTGGGTGTTCAGGAGGAGGTGGGGCGGCCGAACGGGTAGCCGACGGCGGGGCCGGAGTCACGGTCGTGGACCGCGCCGGTGCGGGCGTCGCTGGTCGGCTCGGCGGCCGCGGTGGCCTGGCGGTGGGCGTTGGCGTAGAAGCCGTCGGCGTCGCCGGCGCCCTGGCGGTGGGCGTTGCGCTCCCACCAGCTCGTCGTGTCGCTCATCAGATCCCCTTCAACCGGCGGAGCGGGAGAGGAGACGGCGGACGGTCTCGCGCTTGATGCTGGTGCCGTGGACGCGGCGGACGGCTGCGAGGACGGCGTCGAGGTCGTTTCCGACTGTCCGGACAGCGGATCGGACGGTGTCGGTGATGGTGTCGTTCGGGGCATGCGGGGCGAGGGCGAGCACCTGCGCTGACCTGCTGTCCGGGCTGTCCGGCTGCTGTCCGGACAGGGATCGGACAGTGTCCGCGTCGGTGTCGATGCCGATCCGGGCCAGCGCCTCGACGAGCTCCTCGGCGTCGGCGTCAGGGGTCGTTGCGAGGGCGGCGCGGACAGCGGACCGGACAGTGGCGGACGCCCGGCCCGGCTGTCCGGACGGCTTGTCCGGGTCGGGCAGGGGGCGGTCGACGGTCACGGTCTCCGGGGCCGTGGTGCCGTAGGCCTCCCGGTACGCGGCGAGGTGGCCGCGCGAGCGCTCCAGCTGCCGCTCGACGACCGCGAGGGCGAGTTCGGCGCCGGCCGCGGCCTGGCGGCGGGCGACGTACTGCTGCGCGACCGGGGAGAGTTCACGGGCGGTCGCCCTGATGGCGAGCGTCCACACGCCCTTGGCGATCAGGGACACCAGGGCCCCGATCACGCCGACGGCGAGGCCGGTCTTGCCGCCGGCCCGGAAGCCGTTCGCGGCGATGGCCGCCATGGAGATGCCGAGAGCGAGGAACCCGCCGATCCGGGGGGCCGTGGCCCGTCGGGGGTCGTGGCGGGCGAGCCACTCCAGGGCCATGCAGATGATCCAGGCGGCGTCGAAGGTGGCGGCGACGCCGTACGCGACGGGCGGCAGGACGCCGCTGAGGGCGAGCAGCGAACCGATGCTGTCGGTGGACCAGGTGACGGCGAGCGCGAGGAGGACGCCGGTGCCGGCGGCGACGCCGCCGAGGACGGCGCGATCCCAGTCGCGGGGGACCGCGACGGTGTACTCCTCCTCCACCAGTTCGACCGGCGCGCCGGGGAAGGGGGCAAAGGGGGTGAGGCGGGTGCGCGTGACGTTGCGCGTGAGCAGGCTCATGGGTCGTGGGCTCCGGGGAGTGAAGCCCGGGTCGAGGAAGGGTGCCGCCTCGGCCCGGGCTGGGCGGTGGGCGGGTCAGGCGCAGATGACGCAGCGGTGGTCGGCGATCTCGCTGTCGTGGCAGCGGTCGACGCAGTTCCGGCAGTAGTCGGTCTGCTTGTAGCGGTCGTGGCCGTCCCAGCGGGTGTCGGAGGCGTCGAACGGCCGCTTGCAGCGGGCGCAGGTGCCGGTGGTGATCCGCAGCCCGTTCTTGGCCGCCCAGTCGCGGGCGTTCTTCTCTTCGAGGGCGGCGCGGTGCTCCTCGAAGTCGACGTAGCCGTAGGCCTCGTAGCTCAGGGGCCCGAAGGTGAGGACGGCGGACAGGTTGCCCTCCGCGTCGGAGGTGGTGGTGAGACTGTGCTCGGCAGCGAAGACGGCGACCGCCGAGTTGGTGCTGAGCGGCAGAAGGAAGCGGGGGTTCGACGGGGCGGCCACGTCGGGGTTGGCCTCCAGCCAGTCGGCGAACTGGCGGATGCCGTTGATCAGTTGGGCGCGGTCGGACATGGGTGTCCCCTTGAAGGTGGTGTGGTGGCCCGGGCCGAGGGCTTGGTCACTTCGGCCCGGGCGGTTGATGCAGCGGTGACCGCGGCGCGGTGCGGTGCGCTGGCACTTCCGCTGGGGAGGTGGGGCCTACTGACCGGGGGTGGGCTCGCCCTTGACGACGTAAAGGCCGGTGGGCGGCTCGTACGCGGTCTCGACGCTGGTGTAGCCGCGGCTGAGGGCCTCGTCGGCGATCGCGGCGATGCAGGCGGCGGCGCCGGGGACGTCCTTGTGCATGACGGTGATGGTGTCCATCAGGCGGCCTGCTGTGCCGGCGGGGGGACGGGCTTCGGCCGGCCGACGGTGGCGGGCGGCTTGCGGAACGTCTCGCCCGGGTTGCGCTGCGGCAGCGGGTCGGGGTCGCTGTGGAGCGACACCGCCCCGTCGTTCCACGCGGCGCGGGCCAGCGCGACCTGCTCTCCGGCCACCCGGAAGTCGTTCAGGGCGGCATCGCGCAGGATGCCGAGTCGGCCTGCGCGGAGCTGGGTGCGGCGGACGGAGTCCGGGCGGGTGGAATTGCGGACGGCCAGCAGGGCGATTCGGTGGCGGCGGTCCATCGTCCGGTAGTCGTCGGCGGCCTGCGCGAGGCGCTCCTTCGCGACCTCCAGGTCGGCCAGCAGGCTGGCGAGGTGGGGGGTGTCGGTGGCGGCGCTGGGGATCTCTGTGTGGTTGCCGAACGCGAAGTCGGTGGGCTGCTCGTGGCTGCTGGCGAGCCGGAAGTGATCGGTGATCACGTGGCTGGCGATGGCGTTGAGGATGCCCCGGGGGCGCTCGACGACCAGGCCGCCGACCAGGGAGCGCCAGAGGCGCAGGAAGGTCTCGCTGGTGAGGTCCTCGGCGAGGTGGCGGTCGGTGCGGTGCAGGTGCGCGGCGATGTACAGGGTGATCTGCCGGGAGTGGTCACGGTAGATCGCCTCGAACTGGGCGCGGGCGGGAGCGGGCCCGGTGGGCACGCTAAGGTTCTGGTGGCTCATGACGGAGGTCCGATCTCCTGAGTGGGCAAGTGGTCCCCGGTCGGCGTTGCAGTCGCCTCACCGGGGGCCCTCTTGCGCGTGTGGGCCTATTCAGTTGTCGGGGCCGGGTTGGGTTCGGGCGTTGCAGTCGCCCGGTTCTCCCGGATTGCCTTGCGTACCGCGGTCGGTGTGATTCCGAGTTCGCGGGCTACAGCACTCTTGCTGCCGAGCTGTGCGACGCCGTCAACCAGGGCCTGGGCCCTCCTCGCGGCGCTCGCCGACATCTCTGCCAGCAGATCGCGCTGTAGCCGATCTTCGGCTTCAACCCGATCGCGCCATGTGGTTTCTGGCACGACGTCAGATTACTAGAACGCTAGGGTTCTGGTCAAGCCGCCTTGGCCACCTCGGCCGCCAGGTCGAGCCAGGACGAAGCCGGGTAGGACGCCCGGCACCACCGGCAGACCACCGGCCGACCGGGCGTCGCGAGCAGCACCGCGCCGCACACTTCCCCAGCCTCGTCCGTCCAGGTGCAGGTGCCCGCCCGCAGTGGCCGCTCCTGCGGGGCGATGATCGAGCGGGCCGAGGCGTGCAAGTCGCGGATCTCCTCGGCGAAGGTGCCGGCCTGCTGCCACTCCCTGGTGATGTACGGAAGCAGGCCGCGCAGCCCGGCGGACGCCCGGCGAACCCGGCCCCGGTAGTCCCCGAACGGGGACGGCCAGTGCTGCCCGGCGTCCTCGTGCACAGCCTGGCGCCACGTCTCCAACACGGTCACCATGCCCCCCGGGCCGCGCATGTCGAGCGCCGGCTCGGCCACCGGCAGCGGCGCATCCGGGCGGGGGCAGCCCGACCCGACGGCAGTGGACACCTGCGACGACGGCCGGAGGTGAGCCTCCAACGCGTCGTACAGCGCCGGCATCAGGCTCAACTGCCCGTCCAGCCGGGTGGTGCAGCGCGCGCACAGGTACTTGCCGGTGGTCTGCTGCTCGCAGGCCAGGCAGATCGTCATGCCTCCTCCTCGTGGTCGTGGTGCTGGGCGACGTCGGCCGGCAGAGCGCCGGTCGCGATGGCGAGCGCAACAGCGTGCGGGCCGGACACTGCACCGAGTTTGAGGAAGGTGCGGTGAAGCGAGGTCTTGACGGAGTTGAGACCGCCGTAGACGTCGAGGGCGATGTCGGCGTACCGGTGGCCGCGGGCGAGGCGGGCGAGGATCTCGACCTCGCGCGGCTCCAGCGGCTGACCGTACAGCGGGATCGTCATGAGGCTCTCCAGGTGCAGGTGGTCAGGCAGCGGTCGATACGGGGGAGCTAGCCATCCAGGGGTCCAGCAAGGCCGAAGCCTCGGCGACATCGAGCGCATCGGACACCTCGCCGGCCGTAGAGCCGGGAGCGACACGGAGTCCACGATGGCGCGCCATGCCCAGCTGGCGGGCGGACGCCGGTCGACTGCGCCAGGCAGAGCCCTTCATGGTCAGGGCGCGGCCGTCGATGCGCGTCGCGCCGATCTCTGCCCACCGCATCGCTTCGTGCTGCGGTACTTCGATGTCCCGGGCCGGAGGCGTTGGGCCGGTGCCCGTCGCCCAACGGCGGATGCGGAAGCGCCCCGGCACCGCGCCGGGGATCAGGAAGTAGTAGGCGGTGCCGGCCGGGATGAACCAGGCGCCGCCGACGGTGCGCAGCCACCGGATCCGGGAGGTGTGGAACAGGTCGATGTCCTCCCAGCGAACGGCCAGGGCCCGGCCGGCCGCGGCGGGCGCCTCGGTCTCAGCGTCGACGGCCTCGATGAGGCTCTGGTCAGGGCGCATCTCGGTGACGGCGTGGCCGGTCAGGTCGACGATCGAGGCCAGCTTGTGGCGAGTGCTGGAGCCGACGACGTCGAGGACCAGGGCGTCGCCCTTGCCCGGGGCGGGGCGCAGTACGCGGCCGACCATCTGCACGTACAGCCCGGCCGACTTGGTGGGTCGGGCGATGACCGCGCACGACGCCCAGGGCGCGTCCCAGCCCTCGGTCAGGACCATGCAGTTCGTCAGCACCTGGAGGGTGCCGTCCTTGTACTGCTGCAGAACGGTCTGCCGGTCCTCGGCGGCCATGTCGCCCCACACCGCAGCGGCCGGGATGCCGCGGCCAGTGAGGACGTCGGCCATGCTGCGGGCGGTGGCCACGGTGGGGGTGAAGACGACGCCGGATCGGTCGGCGGCGTGCTCGGCGTAGGCGTCCGCGACGACCAGGGCCGCGCCGGCGTCCTCCATCGCCTGGCCGAGCTGGCCGTCCTGGAGGTCGCCCCCGCGGGTCTTCACCGCGTCGAGGTCGAGGCCGTCGACGATGACGCGCTTGCCGCGGACGTCGACCAGGTGGCCGGTCCTCATGAGGTCCAGGACGTCGAGCTGGAACGCGACCGCCTGCCAGACGTCGCCGAGGCCGCCCTCGGTGCGGGTCATCGTGGCGGTGAAGCCGGCCACCGGCACTCCATCCCAGGCACCGAAGTGGTCGAGCACGGTGAGGTAGGTGTCGGCGGCGGCGTGGTGGCACTCGTCCACGACGATCAGGCCGATGCCGGTGATCGGGGCGCGGCGCCGGAGGCTGGCCAGGGTCTGGATGCTGGCGACCACGACGTCCACGCCGCGGTGCTCGTTCTGGCCGGCCTTGACGATGCCGACCTTGAGGTGTGGGGCGACGGCCCGGATCTTCGCGGCGGCCTGCTGGATCAGCTCCTCGCGGTGGGCGATGACGAGAGCGCGGCGGCCGAAGCGGGCGATGAGGTGGGAGAGCACCACGGTCTTGCCAGCGCCGGTGGGCAGCACGACGGCGAGGCGGTTGTCCGTGCTGTTGCGCCAGCCGCTGATCAGGCGGTCGATGGCCTCGCTCTGGTACGGGCGGAGGGTCAGGGTGCCGGTCACGGGGTCGCCTTCCTGGCTCGGTGCGGGGATGTGAGGGTGGGCTGCGGGTATCTCTGCGGGAATCTACGGCGGTGGCCGGAGTGCTTCTGAGCTGCTGCTTTGCGGGCTTTGCGGGTATCTGCGGAATGTTCTTCAGGCCGTGGCGTGAAGAGCAGAGGTGGATCTGAATCACCCTGGCTACGTGCCGGGAGAAGAGGGGATGTAGTACGCGGGTGCCTGTAGAAGCGGGCCCCGGAGTTCCCCGCAGATCCCCGCATCCCCGCATCAGTGCTGGTGGGAGCAGTAATCGAGCGCTGCGGGAATCCCGCCGTCTGCGGGGATGTGATCCCCGCAGATCCCCGCAGGTACAGCTGCCGGGCCCTCATCGGGCACCGTGCACGTCGACGCGCCAGAGGTTCTGCTTGCGGTGGGTGTCGGGCACCATCGTCAGCTTGTGGGTGCCGTAGTAGCGGCCCTGACGGCTCTTCAGCCAGTGGCCGAGCTGCTTCGCGGTCGGCGGGTCGTCCCTGGTCGTCGGGACGTACTCCTTGAGCGCGCCGAGCGCTTCCCCGGTTGCGATCGCGCGGTCGCCGAACGCGTCGCGCCACGCTTCCAGGAACATCCTCCAGTCCTCGGACTCGTCGTCGAGCGCCCTGGCGTCGTCCTGGTCGGCCATCCAGCCGAGCACTCCGAGGTGGTCGAGGATGCCGGCGATGAGGCTGGCCCATTCCGAGTAGTCGCCCTTGCGGACCCGGACGGTCGGCGCGCCGGCGGCGGCCCAGGAGCGCACCAACGTAACCAGCGCGGCCACCACCGTGGACGCGTTCGCCCGGAGCCATGGCCTGAGGTCGCCGACCTTGTAGCCGTCGCGCTGGTCCGGGTCGGGGCAGTTCGGATCGAGCCGGACCCACCAGATGCGGCGCCCGTTGTCTCCGCCGGCCCGGAGGCTGTTGCCGGTGGCGACCCACAGGCGGTCGTTCGGCATGCTGACCGTCGCGGTGACGCCGAGTACCCGGTCCCGCCAGATCTCCTCGGTCAGCAGGGCGGACAGGATCGGCGACTTGATGACGTGCCCGTTGGGGAGGTTGTCGAGGGCGACGACGGGCTGGCCGGTGGTGTAGAGCTGGGCCGTGATCGCCTTGCGCAGCTCGGCGTCGTTCTCCGGCCAGGGGGTCGACGCGGTGCCGTAGCAGTACTGGAAGATGTCTTTCAGCAGGCTCTTGCCGCTGCCGGCTGCGGTCGCCGTGATGACGAACATCGGCGTGGTGCCGTCGAAGTAGGGACGGATGATCGGGGTGAGCAGTGCGCCGAGGAAGTTCGCGCGGTCGGCTGGGGTCTGCCACGGGAAGTCGGCGAGCATCTGGCCGAGGACGATGTCCTTGGCCCGGGCCAGGCTCTCCGGTGTGAGTTCGGAGGCCAGGCGGCGAACCTTCACCCGCGGGTGGAGAAACAGGCCGGTGGCCGGGTCG
This sequence comes from Kitasatospora cheerisanensis KCTC 2395, assembly GCF_000696185.1. GTDB lineage: Bacteria > Actinomycetota > Actinomycetes > Streptomycetales > Streptomycetaceae > Kitasatospora > Kitasatospora cheerisanensis. The sequence continues at coordinate 4,328,024 of NZ_KK853997.1, forward strand.
TAGCCCGGTGCGGTGATCAGCGAACCGTCGCGGCGGAGCACCGGGGAGGTGACCACCCCCGTGATCTTCCGCAGCGGCCAGTCGCGCCGACCGAGGATGGTGGAGCAGGTCCGCGGGTTGACGAGCGCCCGGACCGCCTTGGTGCCGCCAGTCTCTTTGTCGTCGGTGACGGTGTAGGTCTGGACGTGGTCGGCGAGGTACGCCCGGAGGTTGTCGGCACCGAGCTGCACTAGTTGCGGGTCGCCCTGGTCGTCGGTGGTCACCCAGCACGGACCGCCGGACCGCTTGTAGAGGTCGGGAAGCTGGTTGGCGGCCATCACCGCGAGCAGCCCGTCGAGGCCGTCCGCTTCGTTGGTGATGTCGACCTCGGGCAGCGCTGCGGGTCCCGGGTCCTCGGGGAGGTCGGGCTCCTGCGCCGGGTCGTACTGGATGGCGAGCGCGCCGTCGGTCGGCGGGGACGCGCGCTGGACGGGCAGGTGGGAGACCGGGGCGAGGCCGCGGTGGGGTGTGGGATCGCCGTACCCCTGGGCGCGCAGGGCCCGGGCGGCGGCCTGGTAGTCGCCGCCGTGGTTGAGCAGCGCCCAGGCGCCGAACTTCGTGTAGGGCACCTCGGGGATGAAGTCGCTGCTGGTCGTGAAGACGTACAGGCGGTCGGCGGCCGGGTCGCGGCCGGTCGTCGCCTTCGCCCCGCGGGTCCCGTCGGCCCACCCCCAGTAGGTGGTGCTGCCGGCGGTCCGGATCGGCCGGAAGATGCCGGAGAGGATCTCCTCCCAGGACGCGCGGTGCTCGAAGTCCTCGCCAGGGCGCAGCCCTCCGCCGGGGAGTGGCTTGCTGTTCTTCGGTGCGGAGGCTGCCGTCTCGGGCCGCGGCACAGCGTCGACCATCCGGCAGACCTCGCGGACAGCCTCCATGTACTCGGCGGCGATGGTGGGGATGCTGTCCGGTCCCCCGGCGATCCGCACATACGGCCGACCGGAGGGGTGTACGGTGCCGCCGGACGGCTCCACGAGTCCGTACCCCCCCTCGCCCCGCGTCTCGATGAGCACGCGCACGATCCGGCAGGCCGGCTTCTCGGCGACGCGCTGGCGCTCCTCCGGGGTGTATTCGTCCTCGCGCGCCAGGCGGACGGCGAGCTTGGTGTTCGGCGGGACCGGAGCACCGTCGAGGCGGACGCGGTAGTGGACTCCGCCGGACGGTGTCTCGGTGGCCCATCCGGTCTGGATCGCTGCCCAGACGTCGCCGAGGCCGGAGGCTTGCATGATCTCGGTGACCTCGTCGAGGACGCCTTCGCGGACGGCGAGACCCTCGAACTCGATCATCTCGACCGCGCCGGAGACCTCGCCGTAGACGACGGCGATCCCGGCGTCACGTCCGGCGCGGAACCAGGCGTCGTGTTCCTCGGGGGTGGAGCGGTTGACCTTGTACGGGGTCCACTTGAGGGCGGGGGCCTTCTCGCCGTTCGCCCGGATGGGGATGACGCACAGGCGGGCGTCGTGGAGTTCACGCGCGGCATCGCGCAAGGTGGTGGTGGGCACGGGGGAAGCTCTCTTCGTTGGAGCTGGTGAAGGTGAGCGCGGCAGCCGGGGAGGGCGCGGGCTGGTTGCCCTCGCCCCGGCGCGGGACGGCGCTACTGCTGCAGGGCGTCGGCCTGCTGAAGGATGGTCTCGGCGAGCGCCGTGACCTGCGCGGCGATACGGCCGGCGGCCGCGCGCACCTCGGCCGGGGTGGAGAGCACTGCCAGGTGCGCGGCGGCCCGGCGAGGACCGCCGCTGTCCACGCCTCCTCGGCGGCGCGGAGCTGGGCCTGCCGGATCAACTCCCGTGTAGGGGAGGTGCGCAGGGCCTCTGGCCACTGCCCGGGGATGTGCGAGGTCACGAGGTCGCGCCGGGCTCGCCCTTGAGGGCGGCGAGCCCGGTCCGGGCCTCGGTCACCTGGTGCTGCAGCAGCGCGAGCTCGGCCAGCACGTTGCTGAGGGACGACGCGGTGATGGTCATCGCGGACCCGCCAGCATCTCGTGCAACTGGGCGCGGATGCCGTCGATCATGGCGGCGGCGGCACGCAGCTCGTGGGCGAGGCGGTCGAGGCCAGCCTCGTCGTACTCCTCGCAGTCGCCGCTGGCGAAGCAGACGGACGCACACGGCGATCGGTCGGCCGGGTCCTTCAGGAACGGCGACTCCGACAGCCACGCGGAGATCAGGTCCTCCCGATCCCCGTTCGCCCTGCTGACGGTGGCGAAGCGCTCCTCGGTGGAGTGGTAGACGTCCTGGGGGTGCTCGCCGACACCGTCCTGGGCGACGTGGGGCCGGGTGCACCAGCGGGGCTCGCGGATCGTGAGGATGCCGTCGCCCCAGACCGGGGCCTCGACCACCGCGCAGCCGGGGTGTGCGGCGATCTCCGCGTCGGCGAGCACCTGGGCGGCCGCGGTCGCGTCGGAGTAGACGGCCGAGATCGGTCGCGCCGGCGGGATGCCGAGTGCGTGCATGATCTCGTTGATCTCGTCCGGGCCGAATCGGCGCTTGTCGTATTCGACGGTGTAGCCGCCGTCGGGCCGCCGGCGCGGTGCGATCGGAGGCTGGCCCTGCCGGATCGTCGGGATCAGCTTGGTGGCCGGAACTGCCGCGTCCGATTCGGGAGTCGGCGTGTACACGGCCGTCCCTCGATGCGACGTACTGGGTGCTGTGGGAGCATCGCTCATGAGATGTGCCTTCTCTTGCTAGTTCGCGCTGGTGGAGCGGGGTGTCTCGGACGGCGTCGGGGTGGCAGCCCCGGCGCCGTCGCTGCTGTCCGAACTGATTTCGAGGACTCGGAGCAGGTCGGCGGTGATGACGCGGTAGGTCCGCCCTGCCCGGATCACGCGGCAGGGAAACTGCCCGGCGCGGGCGAGGGCGTATGAGGTGCTGCGACCGAGTCCGAAGGCACGGCCGCCGCTCTCGACATCAACGGTCGGCGGCCATCTGCGCAGGTCGCGGACACTGAGGGTCTTCTGTGTCACTGGATGTCAATCTCCCTGGATGCAGTGCTGCTGGAGCGTCCCCTGAGTCTGATCTCGGCCACCTTCGCTGTCAAGCCGTGCTGTCTTGTACAAGCACAGGATGCGTGGGAACGTTGCTCCCATGACAACTGGTGCTGAACCGTCCGACTGGGCGTCCCGACTGGCAGGCATGATCGCCGATGAGGTTAAGCGACTGAGGAAGCGCAGGGGAGTGAGTGCACAGCAGCTTTCCGAGAAGTGTGAAGATTTGGGCCTGGCAATTCCCCGTTCGGTGATTGCAAATTTTGAAAGCAAGAGGCGACTGACAATTTCGGTGCCAGAATTGATTATTCTCGCCAGGGCCCTTGAAGTTCCTCCGGTTTCTCTAATCTTCCCTGTCGGTCATTCTGGTGCGATTGAAATGCTCCCTGGCGTAAATGTCGAACCTATGAGTGCGATCAGATATCTAACGGGATCGGCTGCCCCTCTCGGCGTCGATGCCGAAGAATATAAAGACCACCAGATGTTCCTTTATCGCGAACATGAAGCTAAAGTCGACCATATCCAGGTGTTGGCGCGTAGGGTCGAGGAGGCTCGTCGGCAGCTGGCAAGACTCCTTGCCGAGGCCAATGATTCTCGGGCTACCGAGAGTCGAGAGCGTGACCTTAGGGGGCAGCTGGAGAACCTTGAGAACCGAAGTTCATCCCTCGTGATCGGCTTGAGCCAAGCTGAACTCAAGGGCTACAGCGATGATGCTCCTGCTGTAATCTCGATGATTGAGGAATTTCGGGAAGCGACCAAGAAGATTTCTGAAATTCGACAGTCGATCAAATATATCGAAGAGACTAGGAGGGATGTTGACTATCCGCGATGGATTTTGGAGTCAAATCTTCTAGCCATGAGGGACCAGCGCTTCGCGCTGAACTCCATCAGGAGGCGCATCGAATTGCTCGGTGTCGATCTTCCCAATTTGCCGGATGCTGTCCTGGCGGCATTTTCGGATCTCGACTCCATGTTGCAAGATGAGGAATTCATTCGCGGCAAATTTGTCGAACCTGTCAATATTGTCGATCGGGAGGAGTGATTCATGGCTGGGGTGCGTCGCGGTGGTGGCGTGTACAAGCGCTGCGAGTGCCGGGGGGAGAGTGGAAAGCTCCTCGGCTCGGCATGTCCGCAGCTGCCTCGGAAGAACCACGGCTCGCCAGCTGTCAGGCAGGAGCTTCCGGCATCTTCCGAGGGGAAGCGGCGTACATTCCGGCGCACAGGATTCGAGAGTGTGAAAGACGCACAGACAACGCTCGATGCCGTCCGAGCCGTCCTCGCCCTGGCTGACGAGGACGATGCCGACGCACAGCGCCGCGTCGGCGATCTCCTGGCGGACGTGGCGAAGCGCCGCGCGCCGATCCCGAAGCCCGAAGAGGTTAAGCTCCGCCTGGGCGTCGGTGTCCCCCTCGACGGCGCGATGACCGTGGCCGACTGGCTCGACACCTGGTTTGCCAGCAAGAAGACTCGCACGACCACCAACAACGGCTACGAGACCCACATCCGCGTCCACCTAAAGCCGCACCTCGGACACCTGCGCCTCGACCGCCTCAACTCCGGCCACGTGCAGGCGATGTTCGACGCCATCACCGACCAGAACGAGGTCATCGCAGCGGAGAACCAAGCCCGCCGCGAACAGGTTCTCCGGACCCGGGCCAGCCGGCCGGGAGCGCCGACGGCAGAGGAGGCCGCGCAGCTCGCGGCCGAGCGCGCCAGGCTCGCCGAGATGAAGCCGTTCCGCCGGATCACCGGCCCGGCCACCCGGCAGCGAATCCGCTCCACCCTCCGAGCCGCGCTGAACGCGGCGATCGTCCGCCGGCTCATCACCCACAACCCGGCCAAGCACCTGGAGATGGCCTCTGGAAAGAGGCCGAAGGCTGTGCTGTGGACCGCCCAGCACGTCGAGCACTGGCGCAAGACGGGCGAGACGCCCTCGGCGGTGATGGTCTGGACCCTCCCGCAGTTCGGCGAGTTCCTCGACGCCGCCGAAGACCACAGGCTGTACGCCCTCTACCACCTGATGGGATTCCGCGGCCTGCGGCGCGGCGAGGCCGTCGGACAGAACGAGCGCGACGTCGACCTGGACCTCGCCGAGCTCACGGTGGCCAAGGAGATCGTGCAGGACGGCTGGACCCCGATCGAGACCGAGCCTAAGACGGACGGCAGCGCCGCGACGATCGGCCTCGACAGCGTCACCGTGCAGGTGCTGCGCGAGCACCGGGCGCGGAAGGCGGCGGAGCGCGCCGCCGTGCTGCAGGCCCGGGCCGAGTACCTGGAGGCCGGCGGCGACCCTGCAACGGCCCCGGTCTGGATCGACAGTGGGAAGGAGTTCGTCGCGCCGGACGGCGGCTGGCTACACCCCCAGCAGGTCAGCGACGAGTTCGAGAAGATCCGGGAGGCAGCGGGCTTGCCGCCGATCAACCTGCGGGACATCCGCCACGTCGCCGCCACGGTGATCCACGGCGGCGGCGGCGACGTCCACGTCATCAAGGAAGTGCTCCGCCACAGCACGATCAAGTTGGCCTCGGACACCTACACCTCGCTCCTCAAGGAGGTCGACCTGGAGGTGGCCGAGCGCGCCGCGGCGGCGGTGCCCCGGGCTCGGCGCCGGCCGCCTGCCGAGACCTCGGGCCCGGACGCCGAGGACAGCGGCGAGCGGTTCCCGGAGGCTCCAGAGGGGTAGCCTGGAGGTAGCACGGAGAGCTTCACCGGAGCCCTGACGACCAGGTCGAAACCCCAGGTCGGCAGGGCTCTTCTGCTGGCCCGCTGCTGGCCCGAACGCTCTGGAACTCGCCGACATTTGGCGACACTGGGCGGATCGGGCAGCATGTCAATACGGCTGCTGCCAGCACAGATTCACACAAATTGACACAGAGCGATATGGGACAACACGCGCGCTTGCGGACTTTTAATCCGTAGGTTCAGGGTTCGAACCCCTGGCGGCCCACCGCACGAAGGCCAGGTCGGACACCGTCCGACCTGGCCTTGCGCGTTTCTGGCCCGGACCGGCACGGTGGCGACGAGGCTCCAGCACCGGAACTGAAGCCTCGTCGCGACGAGCGCCGTTGCAGGATCAGTCCGCGGAGCCCGGGAGCCACCGGGCCGTCTGGCGGAGGGCGGTGGTCACGGCCCAGCACCACAGCAGGATGCCCAGGACGCCGACTGCGACGCCGGATGCGGTGACGAGGGTGCCGGAGACGGAACTGTGGTGCTGGGCCGTGACGGGAGTGGCGAGCCACACGCCGATCAGAATGCCCAGGCCGTTGGCGACAACGACCGGGAGCAGGACGCTCCAGGCGGCGCTGCCGACGAGAACGCGATGATTCCCGGTCAGGCTGCCGATGGGCGCCATCGTGCGGCTCCACCGGACGAATTCCGTCAGTCCGCTGACGCCGAAGGAGAGCGCAAGCACGGCGACGCCCGCGATTCCCAGCAGGACGATCCAACGGCCCTGGTCGGCAGTGAGGTTGGCGCCGACCAGCCAGCCGCCGCCGAGGGGTTCGACGCTGATGCTGCCCGGGAGGGTCCGGTAGGCGACGGCCTTGATCTCCGCGGCGGACAGGCCCTGTCCCGGGTCCGGGGCGAGGACGAGGAGTTGGGACATCTGGTCCTCGGGCGTGGCGGCCAGTGGGCCGACGCTGCTCGCCTTCGTGCTCTGCGGCTCCGCACCCATCCACGCGGCGATGGCAGCGAGACGAGGATCGGCGCCACTGCCGACGGCGGTCGGGCCGCCGTCGCCGCACTGGACCTTGAGGGCCTCCAACGCGGGGCAGTCGGCGTTGAGTTGCATGTGCGCGGGGCGGGTCCCGACGACGGCCCGGACGAGAAGCGTGTGCGCGGGCAGGGCGCCGGCGAAGCGGTCCATGGCCGCGCGGTCGGTGGTGGAGAACTGAACTTCCAGCACGCTGCTGCCGACCGACTGGTTGATCGATTTCGCGTTGTAGACCGTCGCGTTGAGGGTGGAGAACCAGACCTGCAGCTGGATCATGAGGATGATGCCGGCGACCAGTCCGGTGACGACCCGGGCGATGACTCCGGGGTGGGCGGCCATCCACCGGCCGGAGATGACGGGAGCCGGCCGGCGGAGGGCTCGGCCGATCCGGGCGAGGCCGGTACCGGCCGCAGCGGTGACCATGCCGATCGCCGCCGGCAGCGTGGCCAGGGTGCCGAGGACGCCGACGTAGTTGACGAGGGTGTGTCCGGCGCTTTCGAGGGTGAAGAAGTCGGGGCCGCGGACTGCGACGAGGATCATGACCGGGCAGGCCACGGCCGTGCGGAGCGGCGAGCGACGCTGCCCCAACGGCCGGGGACGACGGTGGCGGGCGGTCTCCGCACGATCCAGGGCCACCAGTCCGGTGAGCGAGAGGACGACACCGACACCCCAGGCGAGGAGCAGGGCGACGACATGGGTGCGCAGGTCGGCCGCGGACACGGCGTAGTCGACGACCGGGAGGGTCAGGTCCGTACTGAGCAGGGCTGCGAGCGCGCCGAGGCCGGCCAGTGAACCCAGAGTGACCGGGACGGCGGCCTCACCCAGGTTGATCAGGGCCCGGTCGCGTGGTTCGGCCCCCAGCACGGAGGTGAGCGCGGTGCGACGGTCGCGCCCCCGGGACCCGGTGCGGACCGCGGTGAACATCAGGACGAGGGCGGGCAGTAGGAGCAGACCCACGATCAGGGACTGAAACTGCCACTCCGGCTTGGCCATGAGCTTGTCGCCGGTCGGGGTGGCGATGCCGACCGGGGCGCCGTAGCCGGCGATCGGCAGCACCCCCTCGTCGTCGGGGCCGAGCGGGACGGCCGGTCGCACGTAGACCAGCTTCTCGCCCACGGTCTCCAGCCCGGTGCGCTCGATGGTGCCGGCCACGGCGCCGTAGCGATCGGTGATCCCCTCGTCCCGGCCCGCGCGGAGCAGCGCCGGAGACAGGACGGCCTGTCCGGGGGCCGGCCAGGCCGTCACGCCGGGCGGCAGAGGGGCGTCGTCGACCAGCGGCGAGATTTCGATGACCATGAACTGGCGGCCGCCGACCGAGTCGAAGCCGGCGTGCCACAGGGCTGTGGCCTGCTCCCCCGGGGCGAGGCGGAAGTGGGGTGCGCGGGCGGCGTTCCGTGTCTCGCGCTGGTCGTAGGTCACATGACCGATGGTCAGCGTGAGGCAGGCGACGATCGCGGCGAAGGCCGCGAGCAGCAGCGCGGTGAATCGGACGCGCCCCGATTCGGCGTTCAGCCCGGCGCGGTGCCCCACCCGCAGGAGTTGGACCGCAAGGCGTCGGTCAGTCACGGACCACCGCCGCGGCGGGGTGGAGGGAGCCGCCGACCAGACGGAGGACACGGTCCGCGCGGGCGGCGATGTCGTGATCGTGGGTGACCACCAGGAGGCCGCACCTGTGCTGTTCGGGCAGCGCGAACAGGATGTCGGCCACGTGATCACGGGTGTCCTCGTCGAGGGCGCCGGTGGGCTCGTCGGCCAGCAGCAGGCGAGGCGTGTTGATCAGTGCGCGGGCGACCGCGGTGCGCTGGCGCTCGCCGCCGGAGAGCCGGTCGGTCCGGACGTCCTGCGGCACACCGAGCTCGTCCAGGAGGGCCGAGGCGCGCTGGTAGGCGGTGGAACGCTCCTGCCGGCCCAGCAGGGCCGCCAGCGCCACGTTGTCCCGCGGAGTCAGCTCCGGCAGCAGTTCCCCGAACTGGAAGACCATGCCGATGGAGCGCTGCCGGTGCCGGGCCATGGCGCGGCCACGGAGCGTCCGGAGGTCCACCCCGTCGACGACGACCGTGCCGGAGGAGGGGCGCAGCAGCCCCAGAAGGCACGAGAGCAGGGTGCTCTTGCCGGAGCCGCTGGGTCCGACGACGGCGACGGACTCTCCGGCGTCGACCCTCAGGTCGAGGTCCTGCAGGAGGTGGCGATCGCCCAGGGAATAGTGCAGGCCACTCACATCGATGGCCGCGCGCTGGTCGGGATTACGTGTTGCGTGCGGGACGGACAATTCGCCACCTCTGCTCGGGGACTCGCTGCACGTGAGTGATGGACTGGATGTTCGGCAAATTTACTGGAAACTCCGGTGTCAACGTGCCGTGATGGGCGAAGATTTTCGGCCACTGGGGGGCGATATTCGGCCGGATGGTTTCCGATTCCGCAGGAATTGCATTTTTGAATCCATTTCCGGCCGGTCGGTGAAAATGGACTGTCGGTCCGCGGATCGAATGGCATGTGTCCGGTGTCGGGAAAAGCGCCGGAGCGGCGAAACGCCGGGCGGCGCGGCAGGGGATTCCTGCCGCGCCGCCCGGGTTGCATCAGTACCAGCCGCTGCAGTCGTCGGTGCCCCACTGGATGTTCACGCACGCGCGAACGGAGATGATGTCGCCGTTGACGTCCTTGGAGACCGTGGTGTTGTAGCCGCTGGAGTTGTCGAGGCGGCCGTCGTTTCCGCTGCCGCCCGAAACGGCCCAGTTGCCGTAGACGGAGTGGCTGTCGGCGTCGGTGTCCTTGACGTAGAAGGTCCGTCCGCTGTTCCAGGAGCTGGCTCCGCCCTGGTTGGCGGAGTGTGCGAAGGCGGGGGCCGCCGCGCCGGCTATCGCCAGGGTCGCGATGGCTCCGGCCGCGATGCGACCGATGGTCTTCTTGATGGTCATCTGTGCCTCGTTCCGTGAGTTTGAACGGGACTTGCTATGACTGGGGTGCATTGTTCGGGGCGCCGTCAAGAGGTACCTGGAAATCGATTCAACGGAATCCCCTGCCCCCGTTGAAAACAGTAACACGGAAGAAGTGGAGAGTGTGTGCGAATCTAGAACTCCGCCTTATTGTCCGGCTGCATCGGGGATTGTGTTGCAATGTGGGCTGTAGGACCTTCTTTCGCATGAGACTCCTATTGCCTGCTTTGGGTGTTGTCTTTACCGTCTTGGGGGGAATGTCGGGTCGTCGGGCGGCTGACGGGCCCGGCACCGACGACCGGTCCGAGGCGGCCGAGGCGGGTCGAGTGGATCCGGGGCACACGGCCCCGTCGGCGGAGCGGCGGCTTTCCGGGACGCGGGTGAGCGGGCACCGATAGCGTGATCGGCCACGAGGTGTCGGAGTTCGGCCGAGTGGGAAGCGGGCACAGTGGCGCGCGAGCGGGTGACCGATCTGGTGGTGGTGGTGCCGGGGATCCTCGGCAGCCGGCGTTCGACTCCGACGGCCGTGAGGTCTGGGGGCTGTCCGGGCGGGCGCTCTGGCGGGGAATCAGGACGTTCGGCGGCTCGGTCCGGCAGCTGGAGCTGCCGGCGGACCTGGGGGACGAGCATCCCGGCGACGGTGTGACGGCCCGGGGCACGCTGCCCGACCTGCACGCCCTGCCGGGGATCTGGTCGGTGGTGGACGGGTACAGCGGACTGCTCGACTGGCTGGAGCAGAACTTCACGCTGCGCCGCCGACTGCCCGACGAGCCCGCCGCCACGGCCGTCAACCTGGTCGAGTTCGGGTACGACTGGCGGCTGTCCTGCCGCTACAACTCGCTGCGGCTGAAGCGGACGGTCGACGAGGAACTGGCCCGCTGGCAGGAGTCGGCCCCGGAGCGCCGCGAGGCGCGCGTGGTGCTGATCTGCCACTCGATGGGCGGCCTGATAGCCCGTCACTTCGTCGAGTGCCGGGGCGGGGACGAGGTGACCCGTCGGCTGATCACCCTGGGCACGCCGCACCGGGGCTCGCTGGACGCCCTGTTGACGCTGACCCGTGGTCTCCGGTTCGGCCCGCTGGACCTGGGCGGGTTCGCCCGGAGCCTTCCGTCGCTGCACCAGCTGGTTCCCGACTACGCCTGCCTGCTCTCCGACGGGGCGCTGCTCCACCCCGGCGAGCTGGCCGGACTGCCCGGCGCGGACCACGAGTTGCTGCGCGACGGCCGCCGGTTCCACCAGGAGATCCGGGAGGCGGCGCAGGCCCGGACCGAGGCCCGCCACCTGTTCGTGCCGGTGTCCGGGGTGCGGCAGCCGACGCCGACCACCGCCGTGGTGGAGGGCGACGGGCTCCGGCCGCTCGACACCATCGAGGGGCTGGACGAGGGCGGCGACGGCCGGGTGCCGCGGCTGTCGTCCCGCTCGCCGCTCGCCCGGGGGGCCGACCTCGCCCTGCGCACCGTGACCGAGCAGCACGGCTCGCTGCAGAACAACCGGGGCGTCCGCGACATCGTCTGGGGCGCGCTCGCCCCGGAGCCCCCGTACCACCGGGGCGACGGCGACGAGGAGTTGACGCTGAGCGTCCGCGCGCCGGAGCTGCTGACCGAGGGCGAGCCCTACGAGATGCTCGTCTCGGTGCCGGAAGCGGCGGGCGGCGGCGACGCGGGGCCCGCGCTCCGGCTCACCGTCCGCGGCGCGGGCCCGGCCGCGACCGGGACGACGCGCACCCTCGAACGGCTGGGCGGCGGGCGCCACCGGACGGCCGTCACCGGCCTGGGGCCCGGAGCGTACCGGGCGGTGGTGGAAGCGGTCGGCCGGCGGGAGAGCGCGGTGACCGCGCTGCTGCTGGTGATCGGACGGGACGCGTGACCGCTCGGCAGGACACCGGGGACGAGCTGTTCGTCGGCCGGCGCCGGGCGCTGGCGGAGCTCGTCGGGTGGCTCGGGCGCGGCGAGGAGGGACTCTTCCTGCTGACCGGCGGCCCGGGGTGCGGAAAGTCGGCGCTGCTCGGCCGCCTGGACCGCCTCGCGGACCCGGGCGCCCGAGCGCGGCTGATCGCCCGCGGCGAGCTGCGGGCGGGCGACCCGGACCCGGGCGAGCGGGGCGTCGACGCCCTGGTGCCGCTGCGCGGGCTGACGAACCGCCAGGTCGCCGCCGCGCTCGCCGCCCGGCTCGCCCTCCCCGAACCCCGCACCCCCGCCGAGGCCCTCGCCCTGCTGGCCGCCGGCCGGCACCGGCCCGGCCGCCCGCCGGTGCTGCTGCTGGACGGTCTGGACGAGGCAGCCGAGGCTCCCGAACGGCTGGTCGAGGAACTGCTCGACCCGCTGAGCCGGCTGGCGACCGTGGTGGTGGGGCTGCGCTCCGACCTGCTCCGCAGGCTCTCTGCGGCGACCCCCGAGACGGCCGCCCAGTCCGTCCTCCGGAAGGCGCGGCTGCTCGACCTCGACCAGGACCCGGAGACCGAGGCCGACCTCGCGCGGTACCTCCGCCTGCGGCTGACCGCGGCGGGCCGGACCGCGGCCGACGCGGACGAGGCCGCACGCTCGTTGGCCGGGCTGTGCGTCGGCAGCGGTGGCGGCTTCCTGTTCGCCCACCTGCTGAGCACGCTGGCCACCGCGGAGCCGGAGGACGGCAGGCCCGCCGGTCGGCCGGACTCCGTGGAGGCGGCGTTCGCCCGGATGCTCGACGCCCGCCCGCCGCGGCGGCCCGACGGCACCCGGCCGCCCGGAGCGCTCCGCACCCCGCTCACCGCGCTGGCCTGGAGCCGCGGCGCCGGCCTGCCCGCCGACGAGGTCTGGGCGGCGATGGCCACCGCGCTGGAGGAGACCGGCCGGACCTGGTCCGTCGAGGACGTCCGGCTCGTGGTCGAGCACCACGGGCACCTGCTGGTCTCGACGACGGACGCTTCCGGCACCGTCCACCGGCTCTCCCACGAGGTGCTCGCCCGGCACCTGCTGGACCGGACATGGAACCCGCCGGCCCGGGACGGCGAACCGCCCGCCCTGGCGATCACCCGGGCCCTCGCCGACCTGACCCTCGACCGCTGCGCCGGGCAGCAGCCGCCGGCGCCGGTGCACCGCTACGTCGCCGACCACCTCGCGGACCACGCCGCCGACGCCGGAACGGCCGGCGTCTCGCTGCTCCGGGCGGCCGCCGAGACCGCGCCCGCCGTCTTCCGGCCGGTGCTCGCGTCCGCGCTGGAGCGCTTCGCCGTCCGACTGTCGCACCGCGGGGAGCGGTGGTCCGCGGTCGCCCCCGCCGACGAGGCGGTGGCCCTGCGCCGGATCCTCGCCGGGACGTACACCCCGGACGCGGTGCGCGAACTCGCCGACTCGCTGGTCGTGCTGGCGGACGTCCAGGCCGGCGCCGGGGACCGGTTCGGGGCCCTGCTGGCGGCCTCCGAGGCGGTGTCCGTCCGGCGCGGGCTGGCGGCGGCCGACCCGGCGGCCTTCCTGGCGGAACTCGCCGCGGCGCTCAGGACCCTGGCGGAGCGTCAGGCCGAGATGGGGGACCGGGCCAGCGCGCTGAGCTCGGCCACCGAGTCCGTCGACCTGCTGCGGGAGCTCAACGCGGCCAACCCGACCGCCTACCGGCCCACGCTGGCCGGCGCCCTGAACAACCTCTCGGTCCGCCAGGCCGACGCCGGCGACAGGCGCTCCGCACTGGCCACCGCCACCCGGGCCGCCGCGCTGTACCGGGAGGTGGTCGCCGCCGAGGGCCGGGGATTCCTGCCCGGCCTCGCGCACGCGCTCGGCAACCTGGCGACCTGCCGGAGCAAAGCGGGGGAGCGGCTCTCGGCGCTGGCCCCCGCCCGGGAATCGGTCGAGCTGCTCCGCGGTCTGGCCCAGGAGGAACCGGCGCGGTTCCTGCCGGACCTCGCCGGGCGCCTCAGCACGCTCGGCAGCGTGCTCGCCCTGAACGGCGACCGGGCGCAGGCGCTGGCCGCGACGACCGAGGCGGCCGCGCTGATGCGCGGACTGGCCGACTCCGACCGGGAGACCTTCCGGCCGGACCTCGCCGGCATCCTCGACAGCCTGGCGGTCCGGCAGGCGCAGGTCGGCGACCGCGAGGGCGCGCTGGCCACCGTCCAGGAGGCCGCCGTGCTGTACCGGGAACTCGCCGCGAGCCACCCGGACGCCTTCCTCCCCGAACTCGCCCGCACGCTCAACAGCCTGGCGGTCCGGCAGGCGCAGGTCGGCGACCGCGAGGGCGCGCTGGCCACCGTCCAGGAGGCCGCCGTGCTGTACCGGGAGCTCGCCGCGAGCCACCCCGACGCCTTCCTCCCCGAACTCGCGGGCGTGCTGAACAACCTCGGCAACGCGCTGGCCCGGGTCGGCGAGCACCAGGTGGCCCTCGACACCGCCCGGGAGGCGACCGGGCTGTGCCGAAGACTGGCGGAGACGGACCCGGACGCGTTCCTGCCGACCCTCGCCGGGGCGCTGAACAACCTGGGCAACCGGCTGGCCCGGGTCGGCGAGCACCGGGCCGCCCTCGACGCCGTCCGGGAGGCGGGGCGGCTCCGCCAGGTGCTGGCCGAGCGGAACCCGAACGCGTTCCTGCCCGAACTCGCCCGCACCCTGAACAACCTGGGCAACCGGCTGTCCCGGGTCGGCGAGCACCGGGCCGCCCTCGACGCCACCACCGAAGCCGCCCTGATCTACCGGCAGTTGGTGGACAGCGGCCCGGACGCGTTCCTGCCGAGCCTCGCCGGGGCGCTGAGCAACCTGGGCAATCGGCTGGCCCGGGTCGGCGAGCACCGGGCCGCCCTCGACGCCACGCAGGAGGCGACCGCGCTGCGCCGGCGGCTGGCCGAGGCGAACCCGAACGCCTTCCTGGCCGAACTTGCCCGCACCCTGAACGACCTGGGCGACCGGCTGGCCCGGGTCGGCGAGCACCGGGCCGCCCTCGACGCCCTCACCGAAGCCGCCGCCCTGCACGGCGAGTTGCCCGACACCGAACGCGAGGTCTCGCTCGGCCGACTGGTCGCCGGCGTGAACCACCTCGCGGAACGGCTGCACGGCGAGGCCGGCGCCGGGCAGGCCCTCGCCGTGTACGACGCGGTGGAGCGGTCCCTGGGGCGCGCCGCCGCGGAGGCCCGCCGCCTCGGCTACGAACGGGCCGCCTTCCGGATCCGGACCGGCGAGCCGGGCGCCGGCGCCGAGGAGCTGATCCCGCTGCTGTCGGCCGAGCCGGCCGAGGCCGCGGACGCGTACACCCGGCAGCTGTGCCGCTCGGCGCTGCGCACGCTCGCGACGGGCTCGCCGGAGGGCGCCCGACTGGTCTCCGCGGCCTGGGCCCGGGCCGGTCACGGCCCCGAGCCCGGCTGGCTGCGGATCGACGAGGAGTCGCTGGCGCTCGTCGACGCCTGGATGGCCTGCCCCACCTGGACCGACTCGCAGGCGTTCTGGGAAGCCCACGAGACCGCCCTGCGGACCGCCCGGGTACAGGCCGCGCTCGGTGAACGCGCCCTGCTGGAACCGGATCTGGTCGACCTGCACCGGGTGCTCCTGGACCGGGCGGCCGAGCGCGGCGCCGAGGAGGCGTTCCGGCCCTTCGTGCTGGGCGAACTCGCCGCGGACTGGATGGCGGCACCGGACTGGCGGCGGTCCGGAGGCTTCCTCGCCGAGCACGCCGACCGGCTGCTGCACCCCGACGCCGCCGCCGCGCTGGGGGACAGCACCGAGCCCGAGGTCCTCGTCCACCTGGCGCTGCTGCGGCTTGCCGGTGCACTGGGCGTCCCCGGCGCGTACGCGTGCGTGGAGGACCGGGCGGCACTGCACCGCCAGGTGCAGCACACGCTCCGCGGTGCGGACGCGGAGCTGCTGGCCGCCTGCGCGGTGCTCGAACGCTTCGTGTTCCAGGACGAGTTCGCGGGCGCCGTGCACGAGTCGGCGGCCGCCGTCCTGGAACGGCGCCCGTGGGCGCTCCGGGCGGAGTCGGACGCCCCGGTGGACGACACCACCCGGAACCGGACCGCCGCCGAGATCGCCGAGTTGCGGCGCCGGAGGCCGGAGCTCGCCGACGAGCTCGGCCGGCTGCTCGACCTGGTGCTGGCGGAGGGCGCGCCGGTGACGGTGCCCCGGCCTCGCCGGCAACCCTCGGACCGCACGGCGAGCCGGCCGTGACGGATGCCCCGCCCCCCACGATCCTGCTCGTCCAGGCCGCGGCCGACCGATCGGTCGCACTGGACGAGGAGCACCGGCAGATCTCGATGGCACTGAACCGGAGCACCTACGGCGACATCTTCGGGATCCGCACCCTGCAGGCGGCCCGGGCCAGGGACCTGCCCGAGCACCTCGCCCGCGAGGTCCCGATGGTGATGCACTTCTCCGGGCGGGGCACCCCGAACAGCGGCCTGCGCTTCGTCACCGACGACGGCTCCGAGGCGCCCACCTCGATCCCGGCGCTGTGCAAGCTGCTCGCCGAGTACACGGCGGACGGGCTCGGGCTGGTGGTCCTCAACGCCTGCTGGACGGTCGCCCTGGCCGAGGCGCTGTCGGAGGCCGTCGGCTGTGTGATCGGGACCTCCGGGCCGATCCCGGACCAGGACGCGATCAGCTACTCGTACGCGCTGTACCGGAACCTCGGCTGCGGGCACTCGGTCGGCCGGTCCCATCGGCGGGCCTGCGCGGAGGTCGAACTCCTGGGCGCCGACGAGCGGTACCTGCCCGAGCTGTTCGCCGGGCCGGGCATCGACGCCGACACGGTGTTCCTGGTCGACGCGGGCTCCCGGACACCGCTCCCGCAGCGTCCGCACAAGCCGCACGACAGCGGCTCAGCAGCCAGGCTGCGCAAGCCGGTTGTCGGTCGGCCGGTCCGTGCCGCCGCACCTCGCTGGGACGCGCCCGGCCGGTAGCCCGGGTGCGGTCCCGCGGAGGACCGGGCTCCGCACCCCGGGTGAAACACCTGACGCCTTCTGTGCATCTATTAGGGGGAAGAAAGCTCGGAAGGGCCGGGCGACGGGGGTGCGATGTGATACGCGGACAGGCCGGGGGCGTCGAGGCGGCGGCGGACGGGTCCGAGGGCGCCGTGCCCGGGCCGCGGGAGGGGGACGGGGGACGGGCGGCCGCGCGGCGGGCGGCGAAGCGCGGGCGGGGCGCCGGCGGCGGGGGTTGAAGATCGCCGCCTGGAGCGTGGCCGGGCTGGTGGTGGTGACGGTCGGGACGGGCGGGTACCTGTACGTCCGGTACAACGGGAACATCAAGTCCGCGCCGCTGTACGCGGGGGAGAGCGGTGACGCCGGGCACGAGGTGCCGGACGAGTTCGGGCGCACCCCGATCAACGTGCTGGTGATCGGCTCCGACGGGCGCGACAACCCGGAGGACTGCGAGATCGGCGGCAGCGAGTGCGGCACCGGCGCCAACGCCGACGTCCAACTGCTGCTGCACGTCTCGGCGGACCGCTCGAACGCCACCGTGATGAGCATCCCGCGCGACCTGATGACCAACCTGCCGGGCTGCGTGGACAAGGAGCACAAGACCTCGTCCAAGGCGGGCCGCGGGCAGATCAACTCCACGCTGCAGTACGGCCCCGGCTGCACCGTGGCGGCCGTGCACCAGCTCACCGACATCCCGATCGACCACTTCATCAAGGTGGACTTCGTCGGCGTGATCAAGATGTCGGACGCGGTGGGCGGCGTCCCGGTGTGCGTCAGCGACGACGTGTACGACCCATACTCGCACCTCAAGCTGGCCAAGGGCTCGCACACCCTGAAGGGCATGGCGGCGCTGCAGTTCGTCCGCACCCGGCACGGTTTCGGGGACGGCGGCGACCTCGGGCGGGCTGGTGCCCAGCACGCCTTCCTCGGGTCGATGATCCGTCAGCTGAAGAGCGCCGGGACGCTCACCGACCCGGGCAAGGTGCTGTCGCTGGCCGACGCCGCCACCAAGGCGCTCACCGTGGACCCCGGCCTGGACGGGATCACCAAGCTGGTCGGCCTGGCCGACGACCTCAACAAGGTGCCGCCGGCCCGGGTCACCTTCACCACCATGCAGACCGACGCCGACCCGAAGGACGAGAACCGGCTGGTGGCCGGCCCGGACGCGAAGAAGCTGTTCACGTCGATCAAGAACGACCAGTCGCTGAGCGCCGGCCAGTCCGGCGCGGCCACCGCGCCCTCCTCGCCGCCGCCCGTCGCGCCGTCCTCCAGCGCGCCGGCCGCGCCGCCCGCGGACGCGACGCCGCGCAAGAACATCGCCGTCGTGGTGCGGAACGGAAGCGGTGCGGCGCACCGCGCCACCGCGCTGGCGGACGCGCTGAAATCGGCCGGATTCTCCCGTGAGACCTCCACCGGCAACAACACCACCGCCGAGCACACCGAGGTCCGCTACCCGGCCGGGAAGGAGGCCGACGCCAAGCAGGTGGCCGCCGCCCTCGGCGTGCCCGAGAGCGCCGTCCAGGCCGGTACCGGCAGCGCGATCGAGCTGGTCGTCGGCGCCGACTGGAAGCAGGGCACCAGCTACCCCGCCGGCGCGAACGGCGGCGCCCGGCCGCCCCCGCCGACCCCGCAGCCGCGCTCAAGGGCGCCGACGCCGTCACCGCCGACAATGACGGGAACTGCACCCAGGTCAGCCACGACAAGACCGTCAGCCTGCCCGGCCTCGGCAGCATGACCCCGATCCAGGCCTTCGCCCGCAGCAAGGAGATACCGGTCTCCGCACCCTGACCACGAGCTCCAACGGCCGTTCCCACCACGGGGATCGGCATGCCCGCCCCCGGCGGCACGGCGATGGAGAGCGGCCGCGCCCGCGCGGGAGGGTTCGGACGACGTGGCCGGTCATCGGGGCCTCGCCGGCCGAGCCGGACCGCTTCGGCGGGATGTTCGACCGGCACGCCGTCGCGGTCCACCGCCACCCGGCCCGCCGGGTGGGCACCGTCGTGGCGGACGACCTCACCTCCGAGAACATCCTGTCCGCCCGGCGAACGGCCACGCAGGCCGCGGAGCGCGCCGAACGCACAGGTGAGGGGCGGTGCCCCCGGCGCGTCGGGGCCGGATAGGGGTCCGATAGCCGGGTCGGTTCGGGGCGATAGAGGCAGCCGGGAGAGTTGAGCTCACAAGAGGCGAACCTCCGCCGAATCGTGAGGACTCGGATGATGATCGATTACCAGAACCGTACGGCGTCGAGGGGGACGACGTCGCCCCTGGCGGCTGAACTCTCCAGTGTGGTCAAGCGGTTCACCAACGCCAAGGGCGAGGTGTTCACCGCCGTCAACGGGCTGGATCTGCGGATTCGGCGGGGCGAGGTGGTGGCGTTCCTCGGGCCGAACGGCGCCGGCAAGACCACCTCGATCGACATGCTGCTGGGGCTGACCCGGCCGGACGAGGGCGAGGTGCGGCTGTTCGGGGTGAGCCCCGAGCAGGCTGTGCGGGCCGGGCGGGTGGCGGCGGTGCTGCAGTCCGGCGGCCTGCTGCCGGACCTGACGGTCGAGGCGACCGTGCACATGCTGGCCTCGCTGCACCCCGGGGCCGATCCCGAGCGGTGCATGGCGCGGGCGAACATCACCGAGCTGCGGGCCCGCCGGGTGGCGGCCTGCTCGGGCGGTGAGCAGCAGCGGCTGCGGTTCGCGCTGGCGCTGCTGTCCCGGCCGGACTTCCTGGTGCTGGACGAGCCGACGGCCGGCATGGACGTGGTGGCGCGACGGGACTTCTGGGCGGCCGTCCGGGAGGACGCGGCGCGCGGCATGACGGTCATGTTCGCCACCCACTACATGGAGGAGGCGGACCAGTTCGCCGACCGGGTGGTGATGATCAACAAGGGCGCGGTGGTGGCCGACGGCTCGGCCTCCTCGATCCGCGCCGCGACCAGCGGCCGGACCGTCTCGGCGGTGCTCAGCCCGTACGAGGCGGGCGTGGTGTCCCGGACGCCGGGCGTGCGCTCCACCGCCGTCCGCGGCGACCGCACCTTCTTCACCTGCACCGACTCGGACGCGCTGCTGCGGGTGCTGGTCGGCGAGACGCAGGCGCGGGACATCGAGGTGGCGCCGCGCAGCCTGGAGGAGGCCTTCATGGCCATCACCGAGAACGCCGGCCGCGCCGAGAGCGCCGCCAACGCCCTTAAGGAGAACGTCTGATGGCCGCCGTCACGGCGCCCGCCGCCGCCCGTACCTCGGTCTTCAACGGGGTGAACCCGACCTTCGTCCGCCACGAGCTGCGCCGCCGGTTCAACCGGCAGACCACGATCTTCACGGTCCTGCTGCCCGCGGTGCTGTACCTGGCGCTGTTCCGCACCGCCCCGTCCGGCGGGGCGAGCCTGCCGCACGGCAACTTCGCCGCCTGGATGATGATCGGTCAGGCGGTGTACGGCGCGGCCACCGCGGCCGTCAGCTCGGCCGCCACCATCTCGGTGGAGAAGTCCGTCGGCTGGATGCGGACCATCGCGATGAGCCCGCTCACCCCGCCCGGCTATCTGCTGGTCAAGGTGCTCTGCTCGGTGCTGATGGCCGGCGTGCCGGTCGCCATCGTGGGAGCGCTGGGTGCGCTGACGGGTGCTCAGGCCGACGCGAACGTGTGGGTGGTCTCGCTGCTGGTGGCCTGGATCGGCGCCGCGGTGTTCGCCGCGCTCGGCATCGGCATGGGCCTGGCGATGAAGCCCGACGTGGTGATGCACATGCCGGGCCTGACCATGACCGCGCTCGCCTTCCTGGGCAACCTGTTCATCCCGCTCAGCGGCGTGATGCTGGAGGTCTCCCGCTACACCCCGATGTACGGGGTGGCGACGCTGGCCCGGTACCCGCTGAACGACGGCTTCTCGTTCCACGGGGAGCACTCCAGCGTGGCCGGCGCGGTGTTCAACCTGCTGGCCTGGTTCGCCGGCTTCTCGTTCCTGGCGATCCGCCGCTTCCGCAAGTCCACCGGCCGCCCGTAACCGGCCGCACCGAACGCCCGCGGCGGGGCGGTTCCCCGCCCGGGCGCAGGCCCCACTCGAAAGGAGGTTCGAACTAATGTTCGCATTCATTGCGCCGGGCCAGGGCTCCCAGACCCCGGGCATGCTGGCCCCCTGGCTGCGCGACCCGGCCACCGCCGAGCGGGTGCGGGCCTGGTCCCAGGCCGCCGACCTCGACCTGGTCCACCTCGGCACCAAGGCCCCGGCCGCCGAGATCGCCCGCACCGAACACACCCAGCCGCTGCTGGTGGCCGCCGGACTGCTCGCCCACCACGCCCTGGCCGGCGCCGTCCGGCCGGGCGGCGCGGTGGCGGCCGGCCACTCGGTCGGCGAACTCACCGCCGCCGCCTACGCCGGCGTGCTGGAGCCCGCCGACGCGGTGCGGCTGGCCGCGATCCGCGGCCGGGCGATGGCCGAGGCCTGCGCCGAGGCCGCCACCTCGATGGCCGCCGTGGTCGGCGGCGAGCAGGACGAAGTCCTCCTCCGCATCGCCGAGTTGGAGCTCACCGCGGCGACCTTCAACGGCCCCGGCCAGATCGTCGCGGCCGGCGCGGTCGACGCCCTGGAGCAGCTGGCCGCCGCCCCGCCCGCCGGGGCCACCGTCAAGCCGCTCAGCGTGGTCGGCGCCTTCCACACCCCGTACATGGAGTCGGCCCGGCGGACCTTCGCCGCCGCCGCCGAGGCGGTGCCGTTCGCCCCGCCCACCCAGCTGCTGCTGTCGAACAGCGACGGCGCACCGGTCGACGACCCGGCGGAGATCCGCCGCCGGCTGGTGCAGCAGGTGGTCAGCCCGGTCCGCTGGGACCTGTGCCTGGACCGGCTCGGCGAGCTGTCGCCGGACGTGACCGTCTCGCTGCCGCCCGCCAAGACGCTCGCCAACCTGCTCAAGCGCCGCCACCCCGCGCTCGACGTGCTGTCCGTGAACACCGCCCGGGACGTCGCCCGGGCCCAGGAGCGGCTCGCCGCCCCCGTCCGCGAGGGAGTGGCCGTCCATGCCGGTGTCTGACCTCCTCGACCACCCGCTCACCGAGCGGGCCGACCA
Organism: Kitasatospora cheerisanensis KCTC 2395; assembly: GCF_000696185.1. Taxonomy (GTDB): domain Bacteria; phylum Actinomycetota; class Actinomycetes; order Streptomycetales; family Streptomycetaceae; genus Kitasatospora; species Kitasatospora cheerisanensis. The sequence continues at coordinate 4,349,604 of NZ_KK853997.1, forward strand.
CCCCGCCGTGATCGACGCCGACGGCACCCTGACCTACCGCCAGCTCGGCACCGCCGTGGACCGCGCCGTCGGCTGGCTGCGCGGCCAGGGCCTCACCGCCGGCGAGCGGGTGGTGTACTCCGGCGGCAACGACCGCTCCTTCCTGGCCCTGTTCTGGGCCACCCTGCGGATCGGGGCGATCTTCGTCCCGGTCCACCCCGACCTGACGGACCACCAGATCGACCACATCGTGGCCGACTCCGAGGCCGCCCTCGCCGTCTGCCGCCCCGCGGCCGGCCGCCGCGCCGCCCGCACCGTCGACGTGGAGGAGGCCTGGCAGCAGGTCCTCGCCACCGCCGAGGACGGCTTCCGCGCCGACCTCGACGAGGACGAGGTGGCGATGCTGATCTACACCTCCGGCACCACCGGCCGCCCGAAGGGCGTGGTCTGCCCGCACCGCCAGATGCTCGCCGCGCTGGACGCGATCCACGCCTGCCTCGGCTACGACGAGGACGACGTGGTGCTGTGCCGGCTGCCGCTCTCCTTCGACTACGGCCTCTACCAGGCCCTGATGTCCGCCCTGGTCGGCGGCACCCTGGTGCTGGCCCGCCGCAGCGAGGACGTCGGCCTGCTCCGGCTGATCGAACGCACCGGCGTCACCGTCGTCCCGCTGGTGCCCTCGCTGGCCCAGATGCTGACCCTGCTGCAGGGCAAGCTGCACCGGCCCACCCGGGTCCGGCTGTTCACCAACACCGGCGCCCGCCCCGGCCGGGCCGTGATGGCGGAGCTGCTGGAGGTCTTCCCCGGCTCCGAGTTCGCCTCGATGTACGGCATGACCGAGTGCAAGCGGATCTCCATCCTCGACCCCGCCGAGTACGCCGAGCACCCCGACTCGGTCGGCCCGCCGATCCCCGGCGACCGGGTCCGGATCCTCGCCGCCGACGGCGCCGAGCTCGGCCCGCGCGAGACCGGCGAGATCGTGGTCAGCGGCCCGACCGTGATGGCCGGCTACTGGCGGATCCCGCTGGAGGCGCAGAACCGTTTCGTCCGCCGCCCCGACGGCTCCCTGGAACTCCACACCGGCGACCGCGGCTGGCTCGACGAAGCCGGACGGCTGTACTTCGTCGGCCGCGACGACGACGTGATCAAGCGCCGCGGCATGCGGGTCGCCCTCACCGAGATCGAGGACGCCGCCGAGCGCCTCCCCGGCGTCACCGCCGCCGTCGCGCTCCGCCCCGAGCCCGAGGACGGTCCGCTGCTGCTGGCCGTGCACGGCACCCTCCCGCCGGAGCAGGTCCGGGCCGCCCTGGCCGGCCGGCTCGACCACAGCCGGATGCCCGACCGGGTCGTCCCGCTGGACACCGTCCCGCTGACCGCCAACGGCAAGCCGGACCGGGCCGCCGCCAAGCGCCTGGTCGACGCCGCCGCCGCGGCGTCCGCCCCGGCGGCCGACCACCACCGAAGCACCCGGACCACCACCGCATCCCCGAGGAGCAGCCATGAACCAGTCGCAGTTTGACCAGCTCGTCGAGCGGATCTGCTCCGTGCAGGTCACCGACTCCGAGACCCCGCTCGTCGACCTGGGCGTGGACTCCCTGCACACCATCGCCCTGGTGATGGCCGTCGAGGAGGAGTTCGGCATCGAGGTCGACCCCGACGCCCTCGCCGACCCGGCGCTGGCCTCCCCGGCCGGACTGTTCCGCTACGTGCAGGCCTGGGCCGCCGACGCCGCCCCGGCCCGAGTCTGAGGGAACACCAGCCATGTGGACCGACACCAGACCCGCGGCCGAACTGCCCCGGCTGTTCGAGAAGGGCGCGGACGTCATATCCCTGGCGGGCGGACTGCCCGACCTGGACGTCCTCCCGCTGGGCGACATCTCCCAGCAGCTCGCCCGGCTCGTCCGGCTCGGCGGGAAGCTCGCCCTGCAGTACACCACCCCGCACGTCGCCAAGGCCCTCGTCCCCGCCGTCGCCGACCTGATGGCCCGTGAGGACGGCCACGCCGACGCCGGCAACCTGATCCCCACCAGCGGCTCCCAGATGGGCCTCACCGCCGTCGCCCTCGCCCTCGGCACCCCCGGCGACACCATCCTGGTGCAGACCCCCGCCTACCCCGGCGCCACCGCCGCCTTCCGCACCGCCGGCCTCGACCTGCACGCCGCCGGCGAGGACGCCGACGGCCTCTGCCCGCAGCAACTGCGCACCACCGTCCGCGAGTTGCGGGCCGCCGGCCGCACCGTCCGGCTGCTGTACGTCAACCCGACCTTCCAGAACCCGACCGGCGCCACCCTCTCCGTCCCGCGCCGCGCCGAGATCCTCACCGCCTGCCGCGAACTCGACCTGCTGCTGATCGAGGACAACCCGTACGGCCTGCTCGGCTTCGACGGCACCACCACCACGCTGTTCCAGGCCCTCGACCCGCAGCAGGTGGTCTACCTCGGCACCTTCTCCAAGATCTTCGCCCCCGGCCTCCGCTCCGGCTGGATCGCCGCCCCCGAACACCTGCGGTACGACCTCGCCCGGGTCGCCGAGATCATCTCGCTGTCCCCGTCCGCCCTCGCCCAGGGCGCCCTCGCCGCCTACTACTCCCGCTCCGGCTGGACCGAGCTGATCGACCGCTACCGGGACAGCTACCGCGAACGCTGCACCCTGATGGCCGACGCGCTGGACGCCGAGCTCGGCGCCGACAGCCCCTGGACCTGGCAGCGCCCCGGCGGCGGCTTCTACCTCTGGCTGCGCCACCGCGACGGCGCCGACGCCACCCGCTACGCGCAGGCCGCCGCCGCGCACGGCGTCTCCTTCGTCCCCGGCGGCCACTTCTCGATCGACGGCGAGCACAACGACGGCCTCCGGCTGTGCTTCAGCAACGTGCCCCGCAAGAAGATCACCGAAGCCGTCACCCGGCTCGCCGCCGCCCTGACCGAAACCCCCGCCGTCGCCCGCGAGTTGGCGGAGGTGTCGGGATGACCGCGCCCGCCGTCGAGGCCGCCCGCGCCGTGGACTGGGCGGACTTCGGCCCGCGCCACCCGCTGGCCGGCTCCGACTGGCAGGTCTGGGGCGTCGGACTGCTCCGCAACGCCGGCTTCCCGGTCTCCGGCCTCGACCTGATCGGCGGCACCCGCGCCCGGCCGCCGCCGCCCGGCTCGCCGCCGGCGACGGCACCGACGAGGACTTCGCCCTCGCCTACCGCGCCGACGTGGACGCCGAGGCCGCCCGGCTCGCCGCCCTCGCCACCGACCCCAAGCTCCGCCTCGCCATCGCCTGGCAGAACCGCACGGTCTTCCGCATCCTCGACTCGCTCGCCGCCCCCGGCGGCAAGGAGACCAAGCGCCGCCAGCGCGAACGCACCCTCGCCATGTACTGGCTGCGCTACTGCGCCAAGGCCGAGACCATCGGCTTCTTCGGCCCCGGCGCCTGGATCGGCGTCGGCCGCACCCAGCAGGCCATCGGCATCGACCACGGCCCCGCCCTGGTCGCCGCCGCCCGCACCTCGCTGGAACGCTGGACGGTCGCCGCGATCGCCGACTGGATGGCCGAACAGCCCGGCGCCCGCTGGTGGTTCCCGCCGATGCTCCGCCCCGACGTCCACCTCGACGGCGAGCAGCTGGTGCTCGCCAACCGCAAGACCGTCCGCCTCCGCCCCGAGGACGGCCAGGTGCTGCGGCTCGCCGACGGCGACCGCAACGCCGAGCAGATCGCCGACCTGCTGGTCGCCGAGCACGGCTGGGACGCCGCGGACGCCCGCGGCGCCGTCGACAAGGTGCTCAACCGCCTGCTCCGGCAGCGGGTGCTCGGCTGGGACGCCAACATCCCGGTCGACGTCCGCGCCGAGGAGGTGCTGCGCCGCCGCGTCGACGCCATCGGCGACCCCGAACTGTTCGTCCGCTACGACGCGGTGCTCGCCGAACTCGCCCGCCACAAGGGCGAGATCGACCGGGCGGAGACCGCCGAGCAGCTGGTCGAGGCGCTGGACGCGCTGGACGCGTACTTCGTCGGGACCACCGGCCAGGCCGCCTCCCGCGAGGAGGGCAAGGCCTACGCCGGCCGCACCCTGCTCTACCAGGACACCCTGCGGGACTGCCGGATGGAGCTCGGCCGGGACTTCCTGGACGGCATCGCCCGCCCGCTCGCCCTGGTCGCCGACGCCGCCGACTGGTTCGGCAACCGGCTCGCCGAACTGGTCGAGGCCGAGGTCGTCGAGCTGGTCCGCAAGGCCGCCGCCCGGCTGCGCCCCGGCACCGCCGTCACGCTGGCCGACGTCTGGCCGCAGACCCTGGCGCTGTTCTGGGGCGAGCACAACCACCCCGTCCAGCAGGCCGTCCACGAGCTGGCGCTGAAGTGGCGTCAGGTCATCGGCGAGGTGCCGGAGGGCGCCACCCGGGTCGACCTGAGCGTCGACCGGATCGCCCGGCAGGCGCGGGAGGTGTTCGCCACCGGACCGGTGCGCTCCCCGCACCTCGCGGTGCACAGCCCCGACCTCCAGATCGTGGCCCGCTCCGCGGACGCCGTCAACGCCGGCGACCACCTGGTGGTGCTCGGCGAGCTGCACGCCTGCCTGGCCACCCTCGACCTGCCGTTCCTGGACTGGACCGCCGACCGCGGCACGCTCCGCGACAAGGTCAACCGGGCGATCGGCGGCGAGCGGCTGGTGCCGCTGCTGCCGGTCGGCTGGAAGCGCAACAGCGGCCGCATGGTGCCCGCCCCGATCGGCGCCGGCGACCGGCTGATCGGCTTCACCCGCGCCCCGTTCGACCAGCGGGACCGGATCGAGCCCGCCGTCGCCATCACCCTCACCGAGACCGACGGCACGCTCACCGCGACCACCTCCGACGGCCGCACCCGGACCCTCTCCGAACTGCTCGCGGTGCTGATCTCGATCATCGCCTGCGACGCGTTCAAGATCGGCCTGGACCGCCCGCACGCCCCCCGGGTCACCCTCGACGACCTGGTGCTGTTCCGGGAGACCTGGCGGCTGCCCGCCGCCGGCGTGGCCCTCGCGCCCAAGGCCGACCGGCACCGCGACTACCTGGCGGTGCGCCGCTGGGTCACCGACAACGCCCTGCCCGACCGGGCCTTCGTCAAGTTCCCCGAGGAGACGAAGCCCTCCCTGGTCGACTTCACCAGCCCCACGCTGGTGCTCTCCTTCGCCAACCTCGTCCGCCGGGCGGTGCAGTCGGACCCCGACGCCAGGGTGACCGTCAGCGAACCGCTGCCGGCCCCCGAGGAGTCCTGGCTGCCCGACGCCGACGGCGAGCACTACGTCAGTGAGCTTCGGCTCCAGATCAGCCGAGAGGTGCCGGAATGACCGTGCTCGTCCCCGACGGCGCCGAGGTGCGGGTCCGCCCGCACCGCCCGTCGGACCCCGACATCGTCGCCACGATCGGCGGCACGCCGCTGGTGGCGCTGGACCGACTCTTCCCGCCCGCCCGCTTCCAGGTGTACGCCAAGTGCGAGCGGTTCAACCCCGGCGGCTCCATCAAGGACCGCGCCGCCAAGTCGATGGTCGAACAGGCCATCGCCACCGGGCGGATCGTCCCCGGGGTGTCCACCGTGGTGGAGTCCTCCTCCGGGAACCTGGGCATCGCGCTCGCCCAGCTGTGCAACTTCTACCGGCTCGGCCTGGTCATCGTGGTCGACCCGCGCACCACCCCGCAGAACCTCGCCATCATGCGGGCCTACGGCGCCCGGGTGGAGGTGGTCGAGCACCGCGACCCCGCCACCGGCGAGTTCCTGCCCGCCCGGATCGCCCGGGTCAAGCACCTGCTGGAGACCGTCCCCGACGCCTGGTGGCCCAACCAGTACGCCAACGAGGACAATTCGCGCGCCCACCGCGCCACCATGCGGGAGATCGTCGAGGCCCTCCCCGAGCCCCCCGACTACCTGTTCCTGGCCGCCGGCACCACCGGCACGCTGCGCGGCTGCGCCGAGTTCATCCAGGACCAGGCCCTGCCCACCCGGGTGGTCGCCGTGGACGCCGTCGGCAGCGTGATCTTCGGCCCGCCGGAGCCCTGGGAGTCCTCCCACAAGCGCACCATCCCCGGCCACGGCGCGGCGGTCGTCCCCGCCCTGCTGCGCCCGGGCCTCGCGGACCGGGTGGTCAAGGTGACCGACTCGGAGTGCATCCGCGGCTGCCGCCGCCTGCTGGCCGAGGAGTCGATCCTGGCCGGCGGCTCCTCCGGCGCGGTGATCGCCGCGCTGACCCAGTCCGCGTCCTGGATCGAACCCGGCACCACCTGCGTGGCCGTGCTCCCGGACGGCGGGGACCGCTACCTCGACACCATCTACGACGACCAGTGGGTGGAGTCCTACCTCCGGCAGTACCTGCCGCAGACCGACCAAGAAAGGAGCCAGTCATGAGGATCCTCGGCCGCGAGGACGTCCGGGCCGCGCTCGCGGACCTCGACTCCACCGTCGTCGACCTGGTCCGCAACGCCTACGTGCTGCACAGCCAGGGCAAGTCCGACCTCCCGTTCTCCACCTTCCTGCGCCCGCTGCACCGCTCCGACTCGCGGATCATCGCGCTGCCCGCCTACCTCGGCGGACCGGCCCCGGTGATGGGCCTGAAGTGGATCTCGTCCTTCCCGGAGAACACCAACCGGGGCATGCAGCGGGCCAGTTGCCTGTGCATCCTGAACGACCTGGAGTCCGGCTACCCGCTCGCCCTGATGGAGGGCAGCCAGATCTCCGCGGTCCGCACCGCGGCCGGCGCGGCGCTCGGCTCCGGGCTGCTGAACGCCGGACGCGAGGTCCGCACGGTCGGCCTGGTCGGCTGCGGCACCATCAACAGCCAGGTGGTGCACTTCCTCGTCCAGGTGCACGAGGGCCTGCGCACCGTCCTGCTGCAGGACGCCTTCCCGGAGCGGGCCAAGGTGTTCGCCGCGGAGCTCGCCGCCGCGTACCCGGACGTCGAGTTCCGGGCGGTGACGCTGGGTCAGGCGCTGACCGCCGACACGGTGTCGATCGCCACCACCGACTCCTCGTACTGGCTGGACCTGGCCGACCACCCGAACCGCCCGGACGGGCAGGTGATCCTGCACCTGTCGCTGCGCGACCTGTCGGTGGCCTCGGTGCTGGGCGCGGTCAACGTGGTCGACGACGCCGACCACGCGATCCGCGAGCAGACCTCGCTGCACAAGGCCGAGCAGCAGGCCGGGCACCGCCGCTTCGTCACCGCCGAGATCGGCGCGCTGCTCGACGGCACCGCCGAACTGCCCGACGCCCGCACCGTGGTGTTCTCCCCGTTCGGGCTGGGCGTGCTGGACCTCGCGGTCGCCGAGGCGGTGCTGAACCACGCCGAGAAGCACGGCCTGGGCACCGAGGTCGACGGCTTCGACCCGGGCAGCCACAAGGTCACCTCCAACCTCGCCGGGAGCGCGGCATGAGCCAGCAGCTGTTCACCGAAGGCACCAGGGCCGTCGTCACCGGGGCCTCCCGGGGCATCGGCGCGGCGATCGCGCTGCACCTGGCCGAGCACGGCTGCGACGTCGCGCTCAACTACCGCTCCAGCGCCGGTAAGGCCGAGCAGCTGGCGGAGAAGATCGAGGGCCTCGGCCGCAAGGCGCTGCTGGTGCGGGCCGACGTGTCCGACGAGGCGCAGGTCGCCGCGATGTACAAGGAGATCCGCACCGCCTGGGGCGGCGTGGACGTCGCGGTCCTCAACTCGGGCATCACCGCCGACGGCCACTTCGCGGCGATGAGCGCCGCCAAGTGGCAGGAGGTGATCTCCACCAATCTGACCGGCGCGTTCCTGACGGCCCGTGAGGCCACCAAGCAGATGTACGCGAGCGGCGGGTCGATCGTCTTCATCGCGTCCACCTCGGGCATCGCCGGCCGGGTCGGCCAGGCCAACTACGCCGCCTCCAAGGGCGGGGTGATCGCGATGGCGAAGACCCTGGCCTACGAGGGCGCGCCCAAGGGGATCCGGGTCAACGTGGTGGCGCCGGGCTTCATCGACACCGACATGGTGAAGAAGGTGCCCCGCGCCCAGCTGAAGGAGGCCGCGGCGGCGATCCCGCTGGGCCGGATGGGCACCCCGGAGGAGGTCGCCCAGGCGGCGGTCTTCCTGGCCAGCCCGGCGGCCTCGTACATCACCGCCAAGGTGCTCACGGTCGACGGCGGGATGCTCTACAGCTGACCGCCCCCCAATCGAACTGACGTTCCATCAACTCCCAACGGAAAGGCACACCATGTCCACCGCCACCTTCGAGGACGTCCGGACCCAGGCCGAGCAGCGCCTGGAGAAGAACCTCAAGATCAAGTCGATGATCATCGACCGCCTGGGCCTGGACGCCGAGGCCGAGGTCGTCTCCGACAACCAGCCGCTGTTCGGCCGCGGCCTGGAGATGGACTCGCTGGACACCCTGGAGATCGTCGTCATGATCAACAACGAGTACGACGTGCTGATCAGCGACGACGACTTCGAGGCCTTCGGCTCCATCAACGCCCTGGTCGACTTCATCGAAGCCCGCGAGGTCTGACCATGACCACCGCGATCGCCCCCGCCCGGGCCGCCGCCGGCAAGGAGAAGCCGAAGACCTTCGCCTACTCCTCCGACGACATCAAGCGGATGCTGCCGCACCGCTGGCCGATGCTGATGATCGACCGCGCCTACGACGTGGTCCCCGGCGTCTCCGGACGCGGCGTCAAGAGCGTCTCGGTGAACGAGCCGTTCTTCGCCGGCCACTACCCCGACCACTCGATCATGCCCGGCGTGATGATCGTCGAGGCGATGGCCCAGCTGGTCGCCGTGGTCTACGTGGCCGAACTCCTGGAGGCCCCGACCCCGGCCGAGGGAGACCCCTCGGGCAGCGTCGGCTACCTCGGCTCGATCAGCTCGATGAAGTTCTCCCGGCTGGTCGTCCCCGGCGACCAGCTCACCCTGGAGGCCAAGCTCGGCCAGAAGCTCGGCGGCCTGCGCTCCGTCTCGGTCCGCGCCTCCGTCGGCACCGAACTCGCCGCCGCCGGCTCGCTGATCGTCACCACCGAACGCAAGGGCTGAGCAGCCCTCCCGTCCCCACGACCAGAGCAGACAAGGAGGTGTGGAATGTCCATCACGATCCGCCCGTACCAGGAGGGCGACGCGCATGACATCGCCGAGCTCTACAACCGTCACCGCGACAACCCCAACCCGGTGGCGGGCGGAATCACCGGCGACGAGCTCGAACGCGAACTCGCCGAACGCGACACCGCGACGTTCCTGATCGCCGTCGACGACGGCCGGGTGGTGGGCACCTTCGGGCTGTTCCACAGCACCGGACGGCGCTCCGCCCGGGCCGGCGAACTGATCGCCGACATGTTCTTCGTCGCCCCGGCGTACCGCAACGGCGTCATCACCGGACGGCTCTTCACCGAAGCCGTCGAATGGATGATGCGCTGCGGCTGCCTGGTGCTCCGACTGACCGTCAACCCGGCCAACACCGTCGCCTTCAAGCTCTACCGGCGGGTCGGCTGCGTCTCCGTCGGCGAGACCGTCCCCGGCGAGGACGGCAACGTCGAGCTGCACAACTACATCCCGCTGATCCTGCGCAGCGTCTTCCACGACCTCGACCCCGAGGCACTGGCGGCGCTCGGCCAGCTCAGCAGCTTCGGCAACGTCGCCGGCGGCCGGGACGACGAACTCCGTTCCGACGTACGGGTGGTGGACGGAATCCGGACCGTCGCCTACGCTCTGGCCCTCGGCGAGTTCAAGCTCACCGCCACCGTCGACGTGGACCGCGGCCTGATGCTGGACGCGGCGCTCACCACCCCGGACGGCGCCACCCGGCCGCTGCGGATCGCCGAACCGCCCTACGAGGTCCGGATCCAGGCGCCGGTCGAGCCGCACCGCTTCGGCGACAGCGGCCTCACCGCCGAGCTGGACGCCGCCGAAGGCACCCTCACCGTGCACGCCGAGGGCCACCACGGGCCGGTGTTCGTCTCCACCTGGCCCAGCGCCGAGGCCGACCGCTCGGCCGGCTGGCGCGAAGGCCAGGCCCGGGACCTGGAGATCCACCCCGTCGAGCACGGCGTCCGGGTCAGCGAGACCACCGGCGGCAACCGGGTCACCGGCACCCTCACGCTCCACCGGGGCGTGCTGGAACAGCAGTTCACGTACACCACCCGGCCCGGCCGGATCTTCCAGACCGTCGGACTCCGCCAGGGCCACTTCGCCCTGACCGGCCCCGACACCACCACCGTCCAGCACCTGATCGGCACCGGCATCGGCGTCCGCGACACCTCCGAGGTGGTCGCCGCGGCGCAGACCGCCCCGCCGGCAGCACCCTCGCCTGGACCGACGGCACCACCCGGATCACCCTCCCGGCCGGCCGCCCGGTCCGGCTGATCCACACCACCCTGGTCGAACGCCACCTGGAGCCCGACGCCGACGGCACCGCCCGGCTGCGCACCGAACTCCGCACCGGCGCCGACCAGGACCGCACCACCGGCACCACCACCGCCCCGCAAGCCGCCACCGGCGAGCGGAAGCTGACCGTCAAGGCCACCGCCGGCGGAATCACCGGCTGGACCGAGGACGGCAAGAAGGTCCTGCGCAGCCCCGCCCCCGCAGCCGCGCCTTCGGCTGCAACCCGCGGTGGAGCGCCGGCGCCTGGGTCACCCTGGAGCACCACCGGCACTCGCTCGCCACCGGCCTCGGCTGGGGCGTCCCGACCGCCCGCGAGTGGGAGCAGAAGCACCCGCTCGGCCTGGCCGCCCCGCAGGAGCGGATCAGCTGGGAGGTCACCGCCCCGAGCAGGCCGCCGAGCCGGTCCGGATCGACGTCCACGCCCCGGCGCGGACGAGGAGACGGTGCTCTGGCTCACCCCGGACACCCCCGCCGACACCCCCGTGGTGCTGCGCTCCGCCGGCGAGCGCCACCGGCTCGACTCCGCCGCCTTCCGGCAGGTCTGGGCGTCCACCGCCGCGATCCGCCTCGGCAGCGGCCACTGGCTGCACCTCGCGCCCGCCGACCCCGACGCGCCCGGCGCGCCCGAGATCGTCCTGCGCACCACCTCCTCCGGGCTGCTGATCGGCTGCGCCACCGCCGCCGGCGAGGCCGCCTGGCAGCTGTCCGTCCACCCCGAACCCGCGATCTGACACCCCGTCATCACCCTCGAAAGGACCACCGAAGCCATGACCACCACCGTTGCCGTGCGCACCGCGCAGGACGACTACACCACCGTCCGCACCACCGTGGGCGTCTACCCGATCACCGCCCCGCTGGTCCGGATCTCCGGCGGCGACCGCTACGAGTTCCTCGACCTGTTCCTGGCCAAGTCCAGCGAGTACGTCGAGCCGGACACCGTCCGCGAGGCGCTGGCGCTGAACCAGGACGGCTCGCCGTTCGCGATCGTGCTGCACTTCGAGATCGGCGACGACTCCTGGCTGCTGCCCCGCACCCCGGTCTCCACCGAGGCGCTGACCGGCTACCTGGCGGCGCTCGACGCGCCGTCCGACGTCACCGTCGAGATCGCCCCCGAGGGCTGGGGCGCCACCGCCTTCGAAGGCCCGCAGGCCTGGGCCGCGGCCGCCGCGTTCGTCGAGTTCGACATCTCCGGCCTGACCCTGCACGGCGTCACCGAGGCCGTCGTCCCGGAGGCCGACGCCGCGCTCGCCCACCTCGCCCGGGTCGGCACCACCGGCGAGTACGGCTACCTGCTGCTGTCCAACGACCCCGAGGCCGGCCACCGCGCCGCCGTCGAGGCGGTGCTCGCCCAGGACGGCGCCGAGGTCGGCCCCGAGGGCCTGGCCCGGGTCCAGGCCGAGGCCGGGATGGCCGTCTACGCCGCGGGCTTCGCCGGCCTGCCGGTGCACGAGGCCGACCTGGCCTGGATGGTCGACTGGAACCGGATCGGCGAGTTCCTCGGCTCCGAGGAACTGGTCAAGCCCACCGCCGAGACCGCCCGCATCACCGCCCTCGCCGCCCCGGTCGGCGCCGCCTTCACCGCCGGCACCCCCGTCACCGCCGGCGGACAGCAGGTCGGCACCGTGATCTGGCAGGCCCCGTCCGCCAACGCCGACGAGGAACTGGTCGTCGCCCTGCTCGACGCCCCGTTCTGGGTGCCCGGCCTGGAGCTCGCCGCCGACAACCAGGACGGCGCCGCCACCCCGGTGCGCACCGTCACCCAGCCCCGCGTCATCGCCCGCTCGCTGACCACCCGGATCCACTGATGACCAAGACGACCGAACGCATCGCCCTCACCGGCCTGGGCCTGATCACCGGCGCCGGGGACGACGTCGAGAAGAGCTGGGCCGCCATCTCCCAGGGCGTCTCCGGCATCCGGACCAACACCCTCTTCGACACCACCGAGCTGCTCACCGACTGGGCCGGCATGGTCACCGCCGAGCAGCCCGCCGACCTGGACCGCTGCTACGCCCTGGCGGCCACCGCGATCCGCGAGGCCCTGCGCAACTCCGGCCTCGACCTGGACACCGTGGACCGCGACCGGGTCGCCGTGGTGGTCGGCTCCAGCCTCGGCGCGATGCCCACCCTGGAGACCGTGCACAGCGGCCTGGTCAACGACGGCGTGCTCGACGCCGTCCAGGCCGCCGGCTCCCAACTCCCGTGCGTGGGCGACTACATCGCCGCCGAGTTCGACCTGCGCGGCCCCCGCGTGGTGCTCTCCAACGCCTGCGCGGCCAGCGCCGTCGCCCTCGGCTACGCGGCCGAACTGCTCTGGAAGGGCGAGGTCGACTACGTCATCTGCGGCGGCGTCGACCCGCTGGCCCAGCTCTCCGCGTACGGCTTCTCCGCCCTCGGCGCGCTCGACCCCGAGCCGTGCGCGCCGATGTCCGCCTCCACCGGGCTCACCCTCGGCGAGGGCGCCGGCTTCATGGTGCTGGAGTCCGCCGAGCGGGCCGCCGAACGCGGCGCCGCGCCGCTCGCCGAACTCGGCGGCTACGGCCTCTCCTGCGACGGCTACCACCAGACCGCCCCCGACCCCAGCGGCAAGGGCGCCGCCGCCGCGATGGCCCAGGCCCTGCGCACCGCCGGACTCGCGCCGGAGGACGTCGACTACGTCAACCTGCACGGCACCGGCACCCCCGCCAACGACGTGTCCGAGCCGAAGGCCGTGAAGCTGCTGTTCGGCGCCGAGGTGCCGCCCGCCAGCTCCACCAAGTCGATGCTCGGTCACACCCTGGGCGCGGCCGGCGCGGTGGAGGCGATCGTCTCCACCATGGCGATCGACCGGGGCGTCATCCCGCCGACCGTCAGCACCCGCGGCGTCGACTCCCCGTTCGGGCTGGACATCGTCCCCAACACCGGCCGGCCCGCCCCGCTCGAAGTGGTCGCCTCCAACTCCTTCGCGTTCGGCGGCAACAACGCCACCGTCGTCCTCAACAAGCCCGGACGGCCCGCCCGTTCGGCCCGGCACACGCAGCCCGTGCACCACGTCGTGGTCACCGGCGTGGCCGGCCTGGCCGGCTCGGCCGGCTCCACCGCCGAACTGACCGCCGCCCTCGCCGAGGGACGGGTCGGCTTCGACACCCTGGAGCAGGTCGCCGGCCTCGGCGAGCGCCCGATCGGCCGGATCGACGTCAGGGCCGTCGCCAAGAAGCTCAACCCCAGCAAGGCCCGCCGGATGGACCCGCTGGGCGTGCTCGCCGCCGGCGCCGTCGGCGACCTGTACGAGCGGTACGGCAAGCCGTCCCGCGCCGAGGCCGAGGGCACCGGCATCGTCTTCGCCACCGGCTACGGCCCGGTCACCTCGGTGCTGGACTTCCACCGCGGCGTCCTCACCAAGGGCATCACCGGCGCCAACCCGGCGACCTTCGCCAACACCGTGGTCAACGCGGCCGCCGGACACGTCGCGATGCTGCACCGCTACCGCGGCTACACCGCCACCATCGCCAACGGCGGCACCTCGTCCGTCCTCGCCCTCCAGCTGGCCGCCCGGGTGATCGCCCGCGGCATGGCCGACCGGATCATGGTCGTGGTCGCCGACGAGTTCCCCGAGCAGGCCCTGGCCACCCAGGCCCGGCTGCCCGGATACGCCAAGACCCCGCACGTCGTCCCCGGCGGCGGCACCGGCACCGTGCTCTCCGAGGGCGCGGCCGCCATCCTGCTGGAGTCCGAGGCCTCCGCCGCCGCCCGCGGCGCGCACGTCCTCGCCGACGTACGGGGCTTCGGCGCCTCCGGCGAACCGGCCGGCATCGGACGGATCGGCCGCGACGGCGAGGCCTGGGCCCGCGCCCTGCGCGCCGCCCTCGCCGAGGCCGACTCCGCGCCCGGGCAGATCGACACCGTGGTCTCCGCCGCCTCCGGCTACCGCCTGGTCGACGTCGCCCAGTCCCGCGCCCTCGCCCTGGCCGGCCTCGCCGACCGCCCCACCGCCACCCCCAAGGCGCTGATCGGCGAGACCTACGGCTCGGCCGGCGCCCTCGGCCTGGTCGCCGCCCTGGCCGGCGACGCCCCGCCGGACGCCTGCTGCTGTCCAGCTTCGCCTACGGCGGCTCCTACGCTGCCGCGGTGCTCGACGCGAGGCCGTGATGGGCGCCGTACGAGAGGCCCTGCGGGCCGCGGGGAGCTGGCTGGACGGCGGCACGCCGGCCGACCCGCTGCCCTGGGCCCGCCAGCTGGGCCCGGTGCTCGCCGCGGCCGGGCCGGCCGCCGACCGGGCCACGGCCCGGCGCGCACCGCCCGCGGGCCGCCGGGAACTGGCTGGAGGAGCAGCGCCCGGAGACCGACCTGGTGGAGCTCCCCGGACCCGGGGCGACGGCGCTCGCGCCGTCCCGGGCGCCGGAGCCGGTGCCCGGCGGGGCCCGGACTCCGGCCGGGTGCCGGGCGGCGGCCCGGCACCCACGCCGACCCACCGTCAGCCCAGCCGGGCGGCAGTCGGACTGACGGTGCGTCGGGCGGCGGCGCAGGCGCTGTCCCGCCCCGCCCGGCCCGCCCGCCGCCCGGCGGCCGACTTGTCGCCCGCCCGCCCCGAGCCGCTCACCACCGCGGCCCGGCACGGCGGTCCGGACGAGGAGGCGGCCATCGACTGCCTCGTCACCCGGCACCCGCACCTGCCGCGCGACCGGATGGGCCACCGGCTGAACGACGCCGGCCGGTGGCTGATCACCGAGGCCGTGGCGAGCCTGTACGGGGTCCGGCCGAGCCCCCGCGAACTGGCCCGCGACGAGCACCGGCGGTGGAGCGTGCCGGAGCTCGGCCTGACCGCCTCGGTCGCGCACTGCGCCGCGTACTCGACGGTGGCGCTGGTGTCCGGCCAGACCGTCGGCGTGGACCTCCAGGACCACCGCGACCGCCCGTACGCCATGCAGTGGCTGGGCGCGCTGCTCGGCCGGCCGGACGGCGAGCCCGCCACCATGCGGGACTTCGCCGAGTGCGAGGCGCTGATCAAGACCTCGCACCTGCGCAAGGAGACCTTCGCCGGCGTCCGGCTGCCCGACTGGCGGCCGGGCTGGCGCCCCACCAACACCGGCCACCTGGTGCGCTCCGCCGACCTCGGCCACGGCCTGCACCTGGCCCTGGCCACCGACGCCCCCGCCGCCGTCCGCTGGTGGTGGCAGCCGCAGCCGTCCGCCCCGGCCGTCCGCACCGAGGCGCTCACCGTGGAGGCCGTCGCATGACCACCGCCGCGCCCGGCGCCCGCCGGGGGCGGGACCGCTCGGCCGGACCCGGCGCCCCCGCCCCGGACCTCCCCGCCCCGACCCTGGAGCTCGCCGCATGACCGCCACCGCCACCGCCGCCCCGGCCCGGGCCTACACCCGGCGGATCTCGCAGATCGAGCGCGGCTACCTGAACGCCAACGCCACCGGCACCCCGCAGCTGATCCAGATGGTGATCGACGGCGAGGGGCGCATCGACCCGGACGCCCTCGCCGACGCGGTCCGGCGGGCCACCGCCGCCAACCCCGGCCTCGCGGTCCGCCGCAAGGGCCCCAACTGGCGGGCCGGGGACGCCCTCCCGCCGATCACCGAACTGCCCGCCGACGCCGGCTTCGCGCACCCGTTCTTCCACCGCGACCTGGACGTGGTGACCGGCCCGGTCTGCGAACTCGGCCTCGCCAACGGGCCGTCCACCAGCCGCCTGGTGGTCCGGGCCAGCCACATCGTCACCGACGGCCGCGGGCTGCGGTACTGGATCGAGGACCTGTTCCGCGCGCTGCGCGGCGAGCCCCTGGCCGGCGCCGACTCCACCGTCGACGACACGCACTTCCGCGCCGCCGCCGCCCCCGTCCCGGCCGCCCCCGTCCCGGCCCGGGCGGAAGGGTTCCCGGCGATCCTCGGACAGGGACCGGCCGACGGCACCGCGCTGTGGCTGCGCCGCTCCGTCGCGGCGACCCCGTCCGCCGTCACCGCCCGGATCGGCGCGGCCGTGTCCCGGCTGCTGACCGCCGACAGCGGCCGGCTGATCATCCCGGTGGACCTGCGCCGGCACGACCGCGCGGTGCGCTCCACCGCCAACCTGACCTCCCAGCTGGTGCTCGACCTGCACCGCGAGGACCGCTGGAACCGGCTGCACAGCCAGCTGCTGGCCGCGATGCTCCGCAAGCGCGAAGTGGCCTCCCTGGAACGGGACTTCCTCCGCAACAACCCGTTCGCGAACTCGCTGCGGGAGGCCCAGGAGCTGGACGGCACCCGCTTCCCCTGCACCGCGATCCTCACCGACCACGGCCGGATCGACACCGAGCTGTTCCGCACCGCGCACTTCCGCCCCACCGAGTACTGCACGCTGCCGATGCTCGTCCCGTACGCCGAGATGTTCCTGAGCACCTGTCAGCTCGACGGCCGCACCGAGCTCACCCTCTCCTGCCGCAACCGGCCCGACGCCCGCCCGGCCGCCGAGGCCGTCCTGGACGAGGTCGAACGCGCCCTGCTCGCGGCCGAGTGACCCGGCCGACCCCTCCTCCCCGCCGATGAAGGACCTGCGAAGATGCCCACCAAGCAGCCCGCCCGCACCACGGTGAACGCGGTCAAGGGCAAGGCCCGCCGCAAGCCGGGCCCGGCGCGCACGCCCGCCGCGAAGCCCGCCGCCGCGAAGCCCGCCGCCACCACGAAGAAGCCCGCCGCCCGAAGACCACCGAGCCGAAGACCACCGAGCCGAAGACCACCGAGCCGACCGAGCCCGCGGCCGTCGCCGTCGCCGTCGCCGAGCCGGAAGCGACCGAAGCGGCCGAAGCGGCCGACACCACCGGAGCGGCCGGAGCCGCGGAGGCGCCCGCCGCCCCCGCGGCCGAGGAGCCGGCCGGCGAGGGCCGCCCGCCGCAGGACGCCCCGTCGAAGGCCGCGCTGATCACCATGGCCGCCGCCATCGCCGGCGGGTTCGTGGCGCTGCTCGACACCACCATCGTCAACGTCTCCATGCAGGAGACCACCGCCCGGTTCGGCGGCATCAACCAGGTGCAGTGGGTGGTGACGGCCTACCTGCTGGCGCTGGCCGCGACCATGCCCGCCACCGGCTGGCTGGCCACCCGGTTCGGCACCAAGCGGGTGTTCGCCGCGGCGACCGCCCTGTTCGCGCTGGGCTCGCTGGGCTGCGCCGCCGCCCAGTCGCTGGACCAGCTGATCGCCGCCCGCGGCCTGTCCGGTGCGGCGGCCGGCATCCTGACCCCGGCCTCGACGATCCTGCTGACCCGCGGCGTGCCGCGCGAGCACCTGGCCAAGGTGCAGGGCCTGAACGGCTCGGTGATGCTGATCAGCCCGCTGCTCGGGCCGACCATCGGCGGACTGCTGGTCGCCTGGGGCGGCTGGTCGGCGGTGTACGTGGTCAACATCCCGTTCTGCGCGGCCCTGCTGGCCGTCACGGTGCGCTTCGTCCGCAAGGACGCCCCGCCGGCCGGCGGGGCCAAGCCGCTGGACCTGCTGGGCCTGGTCTCCTCGGCCACCGCCACCGTCTGCGCGGTGCTGGCCATCCACGCCTACGCCGAGCGGGGCGCCGACGCCGGCGCCGCGCTGCTGGTGCCGCTCGGCCTGGCCGTGCTGGGCGCGGCGGTGTTCGTGGTGCGCGAGCTGAAGGCGAAGTACCCGCTGCTCGACCTGCGGCTGTTCCGGATCCCGGTGTACGCGGCCGCGGTGGTGAACATCTTCTGCCTGGGCTTCGTCCTGTACTCGCCGATGATGCTGATCCCGCTGTACTTCGAGGACGCCCGCGGCGAGTCCGCGGTGACCACCGGCCTGCTGATGTCCACCGGCGGCCTGGGCGTGGTGACCGCCGCCTGGCTGTCCCGGGTGCTGCTCCGGAAGATCGGCGGCGGCGCGACCGTGCTGATCGGCATCTGCCTGACGATGATCGCCACCGTGCCGATGACCGGCCTGACCGGCGCCACCGCCTACCCGCTGATCTGCGGCAGCCTGGTGATCCGCGGCCTGGGCACCGGCCTGACCATCGTGCCGACCATGACCCGGGCGTTCCAGTCGATCCGTCAGGAGTCCATCCCGGACGCCTCCTCGCAGCTCAACCTGACCCAGCGGATCGGCGGCGCGCTGGCCATCGCGGTGGTCACCGTGGTGCTCACCGACTCGGCCCGCAGCCACCACGGCATGGTGCCGGAGGCGTTCGCGCACTCCTTCGGGTGGCTGCTGGGGGTCTACGGACTGACCCTGCTGCCCGCCCTGGCGCTGCTCCTGGCGGATCGTCGGGAGAAGCGCCGGCAGGCGGTCTGACGGAACGTCGGCGGACGCCCGCGGTCAGCGCGTGGCGGGGAGCCAGCCGTCCTGGACGGCGTGCACTCCGGCCTCGAAGCGGCTGCGGGCGTCCAGGCGTTCCATCAGGTTGGCGGCGAACCGGCGGGCGGTGCGCGGGGAGACGCCCATCCGCTTGGCGATCGCCTCGTCGGTGTGGCCCTGGGCGAGCATCTTCAGCACCGCCAGCTCGTGCGGCGGCATCTCGTTCTCGTCGCAGCAGCGGGGCGCGTCGCCGACCGGGATCGCGCTCGCCCAGACGCCCTCGAACAGGGCGCACAGCGCGGCCACCGTGCCCGCGCCGCGCAGCACCACCGCGCCGGCCCGGGCGTCCTCGGTGTCGATCGGCAGCACCGCCTGCTGCCGGTCGAAGATGATCATGCGGATGGGGAGCTCCGGCACCGTGCGGACCTGGCCGCCCTGCAGGTTCAGCCAGGTCACGTGGTCCAGGGTCGGCCGGTGGTTGCGGACGCTGTCCAGGTAGACGGTGCGCATCTGCACGCCGCGCTCCAGCAGCGCCGCGTTCGGCTGCCGGCTGGCCCGCAGGTCCTCCTCGCTGTGGGCGCCGCCGGGGGCGAAGGTCGCCACCTCCTGGCGCACCGAGCCGGCCAGTTCGGCCAGCCGCTCGCGGATCATCTCCGGTCCGGCCAGCTGCTCGGAGGAGGCGTCGGTGGCGGTCGGTCGGAACGCCGAGCACTCCGCGATCAGCTGGGCCGCCGCGGCCCGGGAGGCCTCCACCCGCAGCTGCTGGGCGGCCAGTTCCGCCTGCTGGCGGGCCAGCAGGACCTCCATCGCCGTCTCCGGGCCGACCGCCCGGAACCCGATGCCCTCCCGGGCCGACGGCTGGATCAGGGCCAGTTCGCTGAGCCGGTCGAGTCCGGTGCGGACTCTGTCCTCGCTCAGCCCCAGGGCTCTCGCGAGCGCGGCCACCCCGGCCTGCGGGTCGGCCAGCATCCGGCGGTAGATGGACTCGGCCTCCGCATCGAGCCCCAGAACGTCCAGCATGGATCGGTCCCCGTTTCGATCAGCGCCAGTAGATGAGGTCTACATCATTTCCTGAGCTTACTGACACACGGCAACCACATACCGGCCCTTGCCTTCCGGCGAGATGTCAGGACAACGGCGGCCCGGACACGACCGGTGAAACGTTCGGAAGCACCGTCAGACGGCTGCTGTGACCAGCAGTTGACTGCCCGTCATGACAGCCGGGTCGGGCTGCTCCGGCAGCAGCCGGGAGCAGTCCCGGACCAGGCTGTGGAACGAGAACAGCGCCGCCGCCTCCTGCCGGACCAGGTTGTTCTCGAACAGCGCGTCGAGGCAGCACTCCACCTCGTCCGCGCTCAGCCCGGTCACCGCCGCCGCCCGGTCCACGTCGAAGGAGCCCGCGGGCTGACAGCACATCAGGCGGCTGAACCGCTGCTGTGCCAGGTCCAGGTACTGGTACGAGGCGCGGAGCAGCGCCATCAGGTCGCGGTCCGCGGTGCGCAGGCAGCGGGCCCGGCGCTCCGGATCGGCCAGCCGCTCCACCAGGTCCGCCACCGTCCAGGCCGGACGGTCCCGCAGCCGGGTCGCGGCGATCCGCACCGCCAGCGGCAGGTAGCCGCAGAGCGCCACCGCCTCCGCCGCCCGGGCCGGCTCCCGGCCGACCCGGCGCTCGCCGGCCACCCGGGCGAACAGTTCCACCGCGTCGCCCGGCGGCAGCACGTCCAGCGGCAGCGCCACCGAGCCGTCCAGCGCGCTCAGCTTGCGGCGGCTGGTCACCAGCACCAGCGTCTCGCCGGCGCCCGGGAGCAGCGGGCGCACCTGGGCGCTGTCGGCCGCGTCGTCCAGCACCAGCAGGCAGCGCCGGCCGGCCAGCCGGGAGCGCCACAGCGCGGAGCGCTCCTCCAGCGAGGCGGGGATCCGGTCCTGCGGCAGGCCGTCGGCGCGCAGCAGCGCGGCCAGCGCCCGCAGCGGCGACACCGGCGGCCGGGACTCGTCGAAGCCGTCGAGGGCGGCGAAGAACTGGCCGTCCGGGAAGTCCGCGGTCGCCCGGTGCGCCAGCCGCACCGCCAGCGTGGTCTTGCCGACGCCGCCCATGCCGTCGATCGCCAGCATCAGCGGCGATCCGGCCGCCCGACGGGCCACCGCCTCCTGAAGCAGCGCCAGTTCGGCGATCCGGCCGGTGAAGTCCGCCAGGTCGTGCGGCAGGCAGTTCGGGTGCGGGCCCGGCGCCGCCTCCTCGGCGGCCGGCGGACGCACCTCCACCGGGCCGGGCGCGTCGTGCACGCCGGGCGCGTCGGCGAGGATCTCCGCCTGGAGCGCGCGCAGTTGGGGGCTGGGCTCCAGGCCGAGCTCGTCCGCCAGGTAGCGGCGGCCCTCCTCGTACACCGCCAGCGCGTGCGCCTGCCGGCCGCTGCGGCACAGCGCCGTCATCAGGCTCCGCCGCAGCGAGTCGCGCAGCGGGTACTCGGCCAGCAGCGCCGTCAACTCGCCCACCAGCGAGGAGGTCTCACCGACCCTCAGGCGCAGCGCCATCAGGTCCTCGAGCGCGGTCAGCCGCTGCTCGTGCAGTTTCACGGCCGCGCTGGTCACCGCCGGGCAGTGGATGCCGGCGAAGGCCTCGCCGCGCCACAGGTCCACCGCGGACTGCAGCAGCCGGATCGCCTCCGGGAACCGCCCGTCCCGTTCGGCGGCCCGCGCCTCGCGCACCTTGCGGGTGAACCGGTGCGCGTCCACCGCGTCCTCGGGCACCACCAGCCGGTACCCGACGTCCACCGTCACCAGCCGGTGCTCGCCGACGGCCAGCACCCGTCTCAGGTCGCGGATCGCGTTGTGCACCTGCGGTCTGGCCGACGGCGGCGGGTCCTCCCACAGCTCGTCCACCAGAAAGTCCATCGGCACCACCCGGCCGGCGTTCAGGAGCAGCAGCGCCAGGAGTCTCTGCTGCCGCATGCCCCGGACGTCCACCAGGACGCCGCCCTGGCGCGTCTCCAGCGCGCCCAGGACCAGGAATTCCATCGTCTTCACCCCCGTGAGTGCGATCGGTCGGACGGTTCGGATGTGCTTCGCGGGGCTCAGCCGCCCCAGGTGACGTCGCCGTTCGGGCCGACGACCGCGCTCGCGCCGTCCGCGACGGTCAGTCCGGCCGCCGCGGGGTTGGCCGGGGACTGGCCCCAGGTGACGTCCCCGTTCGGGCCGACGATCAGGTTCGCGCCGCCCGCGGCGGCCTTCACGGCCAGGTCGGGGTCGACGGGGCTCTGGCCCCAGGTGACGTCGCCGGCGACATTCCCGGAGTATTCCACCGACGTCGCCGAAATGGCCACGGCTGCGATTGCGGCGACCGAGAAAGCGACCAACTTGGAGACGCGGGTGACCATCACGGGAATTCTCCTGAAGGATTGTGGTGGGTTTCTCCGGGGTGGTTTCCCGGAGTTCCGGCCGGCGGCTGCTCCCGCCGACACCACTACTGTGCTGCACCCGCGGCCCGGAGGGAACAGGTGTCGGCTGGACGGAACATGCACTGTCCTAAGCCGTCCACGGTCCGCCTACTCGAACCCCCACCAGGGCCCCGGAACCAGGGCCGCCCCCACGCTCAGCACGGCGAAACCGGCCAGGCCGGGCTCCGCCTCCACCGCCCGTAAGAGCACCCGGGCGGCCCGCCCCTCCGCCTCCGCCAGGCTCTCGGCCAGGACGAACACCCCCACCGTGACCTCCTCCGACCCGGTCGGGTGGACGCTCACGTGCTCCACCGCGTCCCGGTCCTCCGCATGAGAACGAACCAATTCCGCCAGGTCGGGCGGAACGCCCCCGCCGGCCGGTGCGCGAAGCCTCGCATGAACCAGATACATGCTTCCATAGTGGGCTCCGCCATTAGGTGCCCGAACGATTTCGCGCTGGTCGCTTTATGCCATGTCATAAACCGACCAGGAGAAGGCAGGTGAAAACTGCGGGAAGATCGCGGGACGCCCCGGTGCCCGGTCGCTCAGCGCGCCCCGGTGCCGCCGCTCTCCAGGAACTGGCAGAGCGGCAGCGTCGCCGCGCCCAGCGTCACCGCGTCCGGGCCCAGCTCGCTGAGCGCGAGGGCGGTGCGGGAGCGCGGGAAGGCCAGGGCGTGACGGGTCGCGGACTCCTCGATCGCGGGCAGCAGGCGGGGGCCGAGCAGCAGGCCGGCCCAGCCGCCGATGACGACCCGCTCGGGCGCGAACAGGTTGACCAGGTCGGCGACGGCCGCGCCGAGCAGCTCGGCGGCCTCGTCCAGCAGCGCGACCGCGCCGGGCCGGCCGGCCTCCGCGGCGGCCAGCAGGGCGGCCAGGCCCGCCTTCTCGCCGACGCCGGGGAGGGCGCCGTCCCAGCGCTCGACCAGCGCCGCGGCGCCGACGTAGGCCTCCAGGCAGCCGCGGGCGCCGCAGCGGCAGGGGCGGCCGCCGACGTGCACCTTGGTGTGGCCCACTCGCCGGCCGAGCTGCTCGCGCCGCGGAAGCGGCGGCCGTCCGCGACCACGCACGCGCCGATGCCGGAGCCGAACAGCGCGACCACGGCGTCCCGGCAGCCGCGGCCCGCACCGAACCACATCTCGGCCTGGCCGAGGGTCTTGGCGCCGTTGTCGATGTGCAGCGGCAACGGGGTGTGGGCGCGCAGCAGGCGGCCGAGCGGGACGGCGTCCCAGCCGAAGGTCGGGCCGTGCACGACGGCGTCCGCGCCGGGGTCGGGGCCGGCGCCCTGCTCGACGATGCCGGGCACGCCGAGGCCGACGCCGAGCACGCTGCGGGCCGGGACGCCCGCCGCGTCGAGGACGTGCGCGAGGCCGGCGGCGATCAGCCGGACCACCCGGCCCGGGTCCGGAGCGTCGTCCAACGGCCGGTCGGCGGAGGCGAGTTCGGTGAGCGCGAGGTCGAACAGGGTGACCCGGACCTGGGTCTCGCCGACGTCGATGCCGACCAGGTGGGCCCGGCCGGGGGCGACCCGGAGCAGGATCCGCGGCCGCTTGCCGTCCGACTCGACGGAGCCGCACTCCTCGATCAGCCCGTCGGCGAGCAGGTCCCCCGTCACGTTGGTGATCGACCCGGCGCTGAGCCGGGTGGCGCACCCGAGTTCCTGCCGGCTGAGCGGGCCGTGGAAGTACAGGTGGCGCAGCAGGGTCGAGCGGCTGGCGCGGCGCAGGTCGCGGACGGTCTGCTGGGCTCGGGGCGTCATGGGTGTGGTGTCCTCCTCCGGCGCGAATCTACGCGTTCGCGCCGCCCGCCGTGCGCCCGTCCGCCGGTGGCCGGAACGCGGGCCCGGTCGCGGGCCGAGGGCAGGCCGGGGCGCAGGGGGACCGGCGGCCGGAGACGGCAACGGGCCCGGGAGCGGGGTGCGCTCCCGGGGCCCGGCCGCCGTTCACTGTCCACAGGGCTGTGGACAACGTCTCCGGCGGAGGGTCAGCGGCCCTGGAGGGCCTTGACGTTGTCGCCGAAGCTCCAGCCCTTCGAACCGTCCCAGTTGATGGACCAGTCCATCAGGCCCTTCAGCTGGCCGTTGAAGGCGTTCCAGGACTGGCTGACCAGGCCGGGGGCCATGTAGCCGCCGCCCGCGCCGGGCTGGGCGGGCAGGCCCGGGACCTGCTTGTCGTAGGGGACCTTGATGGTGGTGCCCTGGATGGTCAGGCCGTTGTTCAGGCAGGTGGTCTGCGCGGTGAAGCCCTGCACGGTGCCGGCCGAGTAGGAGTCGCCGGAGCAGCCGTACATCGAGCCGTTGTAGTACTGCATGTTCAGCCACCACAGCCGGCCGTTGTCCACGTACTTCTTGATGATCGGCAGGTACGCGCCCCAGATCGAGCCGTAGGTGACGCTGCCGCCGGTGACGTACGCGGTCTCGGGCGCCATGGTCAGGCCGAAGCCGGCCGGCATCTGGGCCAGCACGCCGTCGATGATGCGGATCAGGTTGGACTGCGAGGCGGACAGCGTGCCGATGCTGCCGCTGCCGGACAGGCCGGTCTCGATGTCGATGTCGATGCCGTCGAAGTTGTACTTCTTCAGGATCGGCACCACGGTCGCCACGAACCGGTCGGCGACCGCGCTGGAGCTCAGGTCGATGCCCGCGGCGGCGCCGCCGATCGACATCAGGATGGTCGCGCCGTTCGCCTTGGCCTGGCACATCTCGGCCGGGGTGGAGACCTTGACGCCGGCGTCCATGCCGTCCTGCCAGAGCACGGTGCCGTCGGAGAGGATCACCGGGAACGCGGCGTTGATGACGTTGTAGCCGTGCGCGGCCATCCGGCTGTCCGTGATCGGGGTCCAGCCCATGCCCGGGTGCACGCCGTTGGAGGCGCCGTCCCAGTTCTCCCAGTAGCCCTGCAGCACCTTGCCGGCCGGCCGGGGCTTGGTCGGGCAGGTGGCGTCACCGGAGGTCGGGCTGCCGGACGGGCTGGACGAGGCGCTGCTCGACGGGCTCGACGAGGCGCTCGACGACGGGCTGGAGGACGGGCTCGACGAGGGGCTGCTCGACGCGCTGCCGGACGGGCTGCTGCTCGGCGAGGGGCTGCTGCCGCCGGGGCCGGCCAGCGAGACGTCGTCCGCGTAGTAGGCGGGCTGGCCGTACCAGCCGTGCACGTAGACCGTCACCGAGGTGGTGCTCGCGCCGGTGGTGAAGGAGACGCTGAGCTGGCCGTACGAGGCGTTGCCGGCCGTCCAGGTGGACGGGGCGGTGGTCAGGCCGGTGCCGGTCGCGCCCAGGTAGACGTAGCTGCCCTGGACGAAGGCGCTCAGCGTGTACTGGGAGTTGGGCTGCACGCTGACGGTCTGGCTGCACTGCGCGGTGTCCTGGCCGGTGGGGGTGGCCTTGAGCGCGGAACTGCCCGCGTGCACGGGGCTGCTGACGGCCGAGCCGGAGCCGCCGGTACAGGTCCAGCCGGAAAGGCCGTCCTCGAAGCCGGAGTTGGCCACCAGGTTGGTGGTGGCGGCGCCGGCCGTGACCGAGCCGGCCACGGCGAGGCCGGTGCCGACCACGGCGGCCGCGCACACCCCGGCGAGGGAGCGCTTCAGCACGGTCGGGCCGGACTGCGGGCGGTGCAGGTGCACGGCGCGTGCCACGGCCGCCTGCTGCGGGCGTGGGGAACGCGACCTCCGACGGAACATGTGGTGCTCCCTTCCCGCCGGGCGACATGGGCGTGGCCATGCGCGTGGGGGCGTGACGCCCGGCTCTGGGTGAGGTGGGGGACAGGTGGGGCTGTGCGACCGGATCGTAAAAGCGCTGGCAAGACGCGTCAATAGGTCTGGACCAAAGGCAAGGGTGGTCTGGACCATGCGCGAGGGGCGCACCGCCGCCGGCCCGAAGTCCCTTACCGGGCAAGCGGCGTGGAGTCTGCTTCCGTGCGCCCTTGGGGCGCTTCGGCGCGCTGCGGCAAGCTGGCCACGGCCCCGGACAGAAGGGAAGGCCCCGGACGTGGACTGCCGCAACCCCGCCGGCCTGCTGGCCGAAGCCTGCGCCGCCGCCGGCCGCCCGAGCGCCGGCGCGGAACTCATCCGGGCCGGCGAGAACACCCTGTGGCGGCTGCCCGGCAAGGTCGTCGCCCGGGTCGGCCGCCCCGGCCAGACCGCCGTCGCCGTCCGCGAGTTGACGGTCGCCCGCTGGCTGCACCGGCACCGCGTCCCGGCCGTCCGCCCGCTCGCCGAACCGGCCGGCCCGATCGAGGTCCGCGGCCGGCCCGTCACCTTCTGGCACGAACTGCCCCCGCACCGGCACGCGACCGCCCCCGAACTCGCGGCCGCCCTCCGCCGGCTGCACCGACTGCCGCCCCCGGAAGCCGGGTTGGCCCCGATCGACCCGTTCGTCCGGCTCCCCGCCCGGATCGACGGCGCCGCCACCCTCGGCGCCCCGCAGCGCCACTGGCTGCACGACCGGCTCGCCGAACTGCGCACCGCCTGGCACGAACTCGACGGAGCGCCCGCCCCCTCCACCGTGGTGCACGGCGACGCCTGGGGCGGCAACCTGGCCGTCACCGCCACCGCCGCGCACCTGCTGGACTTCGAGCGGACCGCCCTCGGCCCGCCCGCCTGGGACCTCACCTCCACCGCCGTCGCCCACCAGTCCTTCGGCACCCTCGCCGCCCCCGGCTACGCGGCCTTCTGCGCCGCCTACGGCGCGGACGTCACCGAGTGGCCCGGCTACCCCGTGTACCGGGCCATCCGCGAACTCCGGGTCGCCTGCTACGCCCTGCAGCAGGCCGCCGCCGACCCCGTCCGCCACCGCGCGCAGGCCCACTACCGGCTGGCCTGCCTGCGCGGCGAGCACGGACCGCGGCCCTGGCGGTGGACCGCGATCGACTGACACCCGGTCAGTTCACGCAGGGCACCCCGTCCCAGACGAGCGGCGCGGGCTGCAGCGTCACGGTCGCCCCCGGCCGCCGTTCCCCGAGCGGCGCCGACGAGACCGCGGCGGTCGGCGCCGGACCGGTCAGCAGCTGCTTCGCCGCCCCCGGTACGGCCCGCGGCCGGATCCCGTCGAGGGTCACCGGCAGGGTCACGGCGGTGCCCCCGCCGGCCGCCAGTGCCGGCACCTGGCGGAGGAAGTCCACCGGGCTCCAGCCCTGATCGACCACCAGCTGGTCGGAGAGCGCGTCGTACAGCCGGCCCAGCCGCTGCGGATCCGACAGCAGCCCGCCGGACCGCAGCTTCGCCACCACCCCGGCCAGCAGCGCCTGCGCCCGGACGGTCCGCTGGATGTCGGAACCGTCGCCGACCCCGTGCCGCTGCCGGACGAACGCCAGGGCCTGCGCCGGGTCCAGCTCCTGGCGCCCGGCGGGCAGGTCGGTCCCGCTCCAGTCGTCCCGCGCGGGGCGGTTCAGGCAGACCGGCACCCCGCCCAGGGCCTGCGCGGCCCGGTAGAAGCCGGCCATCGACAGTTCCGCGTAGTGGTCGACCGGCACCTCGGAGAGCTGCTCCACCGCCCTCAGCAGCGCGATCCGCCCCGCGCCCCGGCCGCGTTCCAGCAGCTCGGACTCGGGCAGGCCCTCCTGGCGCAGCCGGTCCCGCTCGGCCGTCTCCGCCGTCGGGTACACCGAGTTGATCGTCACCTGCCCGCCGTGCCCGTCCGGGACCAGCACGTCCCGGGGGATCGACAGCTGCCGGACCTCGCCGCCCCCGGCCGGGATCCGCACCAGCATCAGGGTGTCGGTGGTGTTCCGCTCCAGCACCGCGGCGTGCAGGTCGCCGTGCACCAGCTCGGGCGGCGCCGGCCGGCCCTTCGCGTCGACGGTGGAGTCCAGCCCCACCAGCAGCACCGTCACGCCCTTCTCCAGCGGCTGCGGGGGCGGCGGCGACGCCGAATGCGCCGCGTCCAGCACGTCCGACCGCTGCCCCGGCACGCCGTGCGGCACCGTCAGCGCCCCCGCGCCGACCACCACCGCGGCCGTCAGCGCACTCGCCAGCAGCACCGCGCGCCGCCGCCGGGCCCGTCGGCGGCGGCCGATCGCCAGACCGCCGTCCACCAGCCGGGCCGTCACCTCCGGACCCGGCCCGCCACCCGCCTGCCCGAAGGCCGCCCCCAACTGCACCTCGAACTCCCCGTCCCCGTCGTCCACGCCGCCACTCCCTCGCCCGAGATTCCCGCTCACCGCGCCACCAGCTCCGCCAACTCCGCCCCCAGCAGCACCCGCAGCTTGGCCAGCGCCCGCGAACACCTGGTCCGGACGGCCGCCGAACTGTCCTTCACCATCGCCGCGGTCTCCTCCACGCTGCGGTCCTCCCAGTACCGCAGCACCACCACCGCCCGGTCCCGCGGCGGCAGTTGGCTCAGCGCGTCGACCAGCGTCAGCCGCAGCGCCGAGTCCGGCGCCTGCTCCGCCACCTCCGGCAGCGCCCGGCTCGGCCGCTCGCTGCTGCTGCGCCGCCGCTGGTGCGTCAGGTACGCCCGCACCAGCACCGTCTGCGCGTACCCCGCCGGATTGTCGATCCGGCCCGCCCAGCTCGGGCGGTGCAGGCGGTGCCACTGGGCGTACATCTGACCGAGCGTCTCCTGCACCAGGTCCTCGGACAGGTGCGCGTCGCCGCCGGTGAGGAAGTACGCCGAGCGGTAGAGCTGCCCGGACCGGGCCGCCGCGAACGCGACGAACTCCTCCTCCAGGGCCGCCCGCCGTCGAGCTGTGGCCACGTTTCCGCTCCCCTCGCCGAATCCGCCCTATGACGGTCCAGCAGGTCCAGGATGTTTCATCCGACTTCGGGAGCGTTCCGGACCCTGTCCGGTAACGGACGGCTCCCGCGGCCCCGCCCGCTGGAAGGATGGAACGGCACCGCCGTTCGCCACCCGCACGGGAGTTCCCCCATGACCCTCGACCACGACCCGCTCACCGGCAGACTCGTCCGGCTCAGAGAACTCCGCGAGACCGACCTCCCCCGCCTCACCGCCTGGTGGCGCGAACCCGGCCTCGCCATCCAGCAGCTCACCGGCCCCGTCCACCCGCAGCCCGACGCGCGGCTCGCCGAGATGTTCCGCTCCTGGAGCCAGAACACCGGCACCGACCTCGGCCTCGCCGTCGAGACCCTCGACGGCGGCGACCTCGCCGGACACGTCACCCTCTACGGCGCCACCCCCAAGGACCGCTGCGCCACCCTCGCCATCATCATCGGCCCGCCCCACCAGGACCGCGGCCTCGGCACCGACGTCCTGCGCACCACCATCCGCTACGGCTTCGAGGAACTCGGCCTCCACCGCATAGAACTCACCGTCAACAGCTACAACACCCGCGCCCTCGCCGCGTACCGCCGGGCCGGCTTCACCGAGGAGGGCCGCCGCCGCGAAGCCGTCTTCCGGGCCGGCAGCTGGCACGATCAGGTCCAGATGGGCGTCCTCAGCACGGAGTGGCACGACCGGTAGCCCTCACCCCCGACGGTTGCCCGGGCCCCGGGCGGGCGGGATCGTGGGGTTGAGGTGAGTGCGATGGCCGAGATCGCCCTGCAGATCGACGTCGCGGCGTCCCGGGCCCGCCTGCTGGCGGCGTTGGACAGCCGGGCGGGGCTGACATCGTGGTGGAGCACCGGGATCGACCGGGACGGCGAGGACCTGCTGGTCACCGTCCCGGACGCTCCGCAACCGCTGCGGCTGCGCCGGGAGCGGGCCGACCAGGACCGGGTGGCGTGGCGCAGCGTCGGGGTGTACCCGCCGTCCTGGCAGGGCACCACCGTGACCTGGGACCTGTTCGACCATCCCGACGGGCCCCGGCACACCCTCCTGCTGCTGCGCCACCTCGGCTGGGCGGCGGACGCCGCGGCCTCGGTGCCGGCCGCGGCGGGCGGCTGGGCGGAGGCGATCGTCCGGCTGAAGGACTACGCGCAGAGCGGCCGCCCGCAGCCGCTGTACGTCCCCACCCCCCACCCGCACCCGGGGGTGCACGCCGCGGCAGACTAGGCCCTCTCTTTCGGATCTTGTCGGATCAGCGTGCGGCGTCGGGCGCCCGGCTGGGCGTGCCGGCCGAACGTCCTCGTACTGGACGTACTTGGATGTTTGGCCGGTGCGTCCAGGCGGGATGATCCGGCGTCGCGCGCCCGGCAAGATCCGAAAGAGAGGGCCCAGCGCGCGGGACCCGCGACGCGCCGTTTCCCGCGATGACCGGCATGGAGCGGCGGCGGCGGGTCAGACTGACGTCATGTTGGGAGTTCCGGACCGCATCAAGGCCTTCCTGTTCGACCTGGACGGGGTGCTGACCCAGACCGCGAAGGTGCACGCGGCCGCGTGGAAGGACATGTTCGACGCCTTCCTCCGGTCCGAAGCGGCGCGCACCGGAGGGGAGTTCGTCCCCTTCGACCCGGTCGCCGACTACGACCGGTACGTGGACGGCCGGCCCCGGCTGGACGGCACCCGGCAGTTCCTCTCCTCCCGCGGCATCGACCTGCCGGAGGGCGCCCCGCAGGACCCGCCCGGCACCCGGACGGTCAACGGGCTGTCCGCGGCGAAGAACGACACCGTGCTGCGGATGATCCACGAGCAGGGCGTCCAGCCGTACCCGGGCTCGGTGGCGTACCTGCACCGCCTGCGGGAGCTCGGAATGCCGCGCGCCGTGGTCTCGTCCAGCGCGAACTGCCGGGACGTGCTGCGGGCCGCCGGCATCGACGACCTGTTCGACGTGGTGGTGGACGGCGTCACCGCGGCCCGCGACCACCTGGCGGGCAAGCCCGCCCCGGACACCTTCCTGGCCGCCGCGAAGCAGCTGGACACCGCCCCCGGGCACGCCGCCGTGTTCGAGGACGCGCTGGCGGGCGTCGCCGCCGGCCGGGCCGGCGGGTTCGGCGCCGTCGTCGGGGTCAACCGCACCGGGCAGGCCGAGGCGCTGCGCGAGCACGGCGCGGACCTGGTGGTCGACGACCTGGCCGAGCTGCTCGGGGAGCGCGGATGAGCCCGTCCGAGGCGTTCACCGTCGACCCGTGGGGAATCAGCGAACACGGACTCGACCTGCCCGGGCAGGCCCGCGCCGAGTCGGTGTTCGCGCTGTCCAACGGCCACATCGGGCTGCGCGGCAACCTCGACGAGGGCGAGCCGCACGGCCTGCCCGGCACCTACCTGAACGGCGTGTTCGAGCTGCGCCCGCTGCCCTACGCGGAGAGCGGCTACGGCTTCCCGGAGTCCGGGCAGAGCGTCATCAACGTCACCAACGGCAAGCTGATCCGGCTGCTGGTCGACGACGAGCCCTTCGACCTGCGCTACGGCGAACTCCGCAGCCACCGCCGCAGCCTGGACTTCCGGGACGGCCTGCTGCACCGGGAGGCCGAGTGGACCTCGCCGGCCGGCCGCACGGTCCGGGTCAGCTCCCGCCGCCTGGTGTCGCTGACCCAGCGGGCGGTGTGCGCGATCCACTACACGGTGGAGGCCGTGGACGGCCCGGTCCGGATCGTGCTCCAGTCGGAACTGGTCGCCAACGAGCAGCTGCCGGGCGGCGGCGACGGCGACCCGCGGGCGGCGGCCGTGCTGGAGGCCCCGCTGACGGCCGAACTGCGGCACGCCGACGGCACGAAGGGCGTGCTGGTGCACCGCACCCGGTTCTCCGGCCTGCGGGTCGCCGCCGGGATCGACCACGTGATCGACGGGCCGGAGCGGATCGACACCGCCGCCGAGTCCTCCGACGACCAGGCCCGGATCACCGTCACCACCGTGCTGAACGCCGGTCAGAAACTGCGCCTGGTCAAGTTCGTGGCGTACGGCTGGTCGGCGACCCGCTCGCTGCCCGCCGTCCGCGACCAGGTCGAGGCCGCGCTGACCGCCGCCCGGTACACCGGCTGGGACGGCCTGGTCGCCGAGCAGAAGGAGTTCCTCGGCCGGTTCTGGGGCGAGAACGACGTCGCCATCGAGGGCGACGTCGAACTCCAGCAGGCCGTCCGGTTCGCGCTGTTCCACGTCCTGCAGGCCGGCGCCCGCAGCGAGGAACGGGCCATCCCCGCCAAGGGGCTGACCGGCCCCGGCTACGACGGCCACTCGTTCTGGGACACCGAGACCTTCGTGCTCCCGGTGCTCACCTACTGCCTGCCCGAGGCCGTCAAACAGGCGCTGCGCTGGCGGCACACCACCCTCCCGATGGCCCGCGAGCGCGCCGCCCAACTCGGCCTGGCCGGCGCGGTGTTCCCGTGGCGGACGATCCGCGGCGAGGAGTGCTCCGGCTACTGGCCGGCCGGCACCGCCGCCTTCCACATCGGCGCGGACATCGCCGCCGCCGTGGTCCGCTACGTCCGCGCCACCGGGGACACCGAGTTCGAGCGCACCCACGGCCTGGAACTGCTGGTGGAGACCGCCCGGATGTGGCGCTCGCTCGGCCACCACGATGCCAAGGGCAACTTCCGGATCGAGGGCGTCACCGGGCCCGACGAGTACAGCGCGGTCGCCGACAACAACGTCTTCACCAACCTGATGGCGCAGTCCAACCTGTGGAACGCCGCCGACACCGCGCTCCGGCACCTGCACGAGGCCTCCCTCCTCGGCGTGGACACCGAGGAGGCCGCCGCCTGGCGCGACGCCGCCGACAAGATGTTCGTCCCCTACGACGAACAGCTCGGCGTGCACCCGCAGGCCGACGGCTTCACCGACCACCAGCTCTGGGACTTCGACGCCACCCCGCCCGAGAAGTACCCGCTGCTGCTGCACTACCCGTACTTCGACCTGTACCGGAAGCAGGTCGTCAAACAGGCCGACCTGGTGCTCGCCATGCAGACCCGCGGCGACGTCTTCACCGCCGAGCAGAAGGCCCGCAACTTCTCCTACTACGAACGCCTGACGGTCCGCGACTCCTCGCTGTCCGCCTGCACCCAGGCCGTCATCGCCGCCGAGGTCGGCCACCTCGACCTGGCCTACGACTACACCGCCGAAGCCGCCCTGATGGACCTGCACGACCTCGGCGGCAACACCCGCGACGGCCTGCACATGGCCTCGCTGGCCGGCGCCTGCATCGCCCTGGTCGCCGGCTTCGGCGGCCTGCGCGACCACGGCGACCAGCTGTCCTTCCGGCCCCGGCTGCCCGCCGGACTGCAGCGCCTGTGCTTCTCCATGAGCGTGCGCGAACACCTGCTGCGGGTCGACATCACCCACGCCACCACCACCTACACCCTCCGCCGCGGCAGCGTGCTGCAGGTCCTGCACGACGACGAACTGCTGCGGATCGAGGCCGGCAAGTCCGTCGCCCGGCCCACCGCCAGGATCACCGCCCCCACCGAACGGCCCACCCAGCCGCCCGGCCGCGAACCCGCCCGCCGGCACAGCCAGGCCGGCGTTCAGGTCGGCGGCGTCGACCATCTGCCGGCCGAGTGAGAGCACGCATAAAAAGCTGACGCAGCGTCAACACTCCCTGCACGAACCGTGACCGGCGGTGCAGGGGTTCCACTCGTCGCCTCCGGCCAGCCGTCCCGACCGGAGGCCCGCTCTTGCGCACCCTCGCCCTCACCGCCGCCGCCCTGCTCACCCCCCTCGTCGCCGCCACCCCCGTGCACGCCGACAGCACCCGCTGGGTGCACAGCTGCGCCGCGCCCAGCCAGGCCGACACCGCCAGCTGCAACGCCCTGCGGGTGGTCGGCGGCGCCGCCGGCGCCTTCGCCGCCCAGCAGGGCTACGGCCCCGCCGACCTGCGCTCCGCGTACGGCCTGCCCGCCGACGGCGGCGCGGGCACGACCATCGCCGTCGTCGACGCCTACGACAACCCGAAGGCCGAGGCCGACCTCGGCGTCTACCGCAGCCACTACGGCCTGCCCGCCTGCACCACCGCGAGCGGCTGCTTCCGCAAGGTCGACCAGCGCGGCGGCACCGCGATCCCGCGCGGCGACACCTCCTGGGCCGGCGAGACGGCGCTCGACCTCGCCATGGTCTCCGCGGTCGCCCCGCGCGCCAAGCTGATCCTGGTCGAGGCCGACAGCGCCTCCGTCAGCGACCTCGGCACCGCCGTCAACACCGCCGTCTCGCTCGGCGCCAAGTACGTCTCGATCAGCTGGGGCGCACCCGAGAACTCCAACGCCGCCACCTACGACAGCCGCTACTTCAACCACCCCGGCGTGGTCATCGCGGTCGCCTCCGGCGACGCCGGGTACGGCGTCAACTTCCCCGCCTCCTCCCCGCACGTCACCGCCGTCGGCGGCACCACGCTGCGCCGCGACAGCTCGGCCCGCGGCTGGGGCGAGACCGTCTGGTCCACCAACTCCACCGAGGGCAGCGCGAGCGGCTGCTCCGGCCGGCTCCCCAAGCCGGGCTGGCAGACCGACAGCGGCTGTCCCCGCCGCACCGTCGCCGACGTGGCCGCCGTCGCCGACCCCGCGACCGGCGTCGCCGTCTACCAGACCTACGGCGGCAACGGCTGGTATGTCTACGGCGGCACCTCCGCCTCCGCCCCGATCATCGCCGCGACCTACGCCCTGGCCGGGGCCCCGTCGAGCGGCAGCAGCCCGGCGAGCTTCCCGTACGCGAACCCCGCCGCGCTCAACGACGTGACGGTCGGGTCCACCGCCACCTGCAACCCGGCCTACCTCTGCACGGCCGAGCCCGGCTACGACGGCCCGACCGGCCTCGGCACCCCGGCCGGCGTCGCGGCCTTCCGCGGATAGGACGCCGGCCGCTCCACCGGGGGCCGCGCGGCGGCGCCCGGTGGAGCGCCTCCCGGTCCGCTACCGCGGGGCCGGGGACATGCGCGTGGTGACACCCACCCGGTTGAGCGCGTTGATGGCCGCGATCAGGCCGATCAGGTGGGCGAGTTCGGTCTCCGAGAAGTGCTTCGGGTTGGCGCTGCTGACACCGGCCCACCAGTACCCGCTCGGGATGCCGCTGCGGGCCGGCCGGCGGGTGGAGGCGGTGGACTGGGCGCGGCAGGTCGGCGGCTACCTGCTGGAGGACGACTACGACGGCGAGTTCCGCTACGACCGGCACGCGATCGGCGCGATGCAGGCCCTCGACCCGGACCGGGTGGTGTACGCGGGCACCGCGTCCAAGTCGCTGGCCTCGGGCGTGCGGCTGGGCTGGCTGGCGCTGCCGGCCGCCCTGGTCGGGCCGGTGATGCGGCACAAGCGGCTCGCGGACGGGCAGAGCGGCGCCCTGGAGCAGCTGACCCTCGCCGAGCTGATCGACTCCGGCGGCTACGACCGGCACGTCCGGCGCAGCCGCCAACTGCTGCGCCGGCGCCGCGACCGGCTGGTCGAGGTGCTCGCCGAACGCGCCCCGCGGGTGCGGGTGACGGGGATCAGCGCGGGCCTGCACGCCGTCCTGGAACTGCCCGAGGGCTCCCCGGGCGAGGACGAACTCCGGTCCCGCGCGCTCCGTTCCGGCCTGCGGGTGCACACCCTGGGCTGGAGCCGGGCCGGGGGCGACGACCGGCCGCCGGAGCGGCCCCCGGCGCTGGTGATCGGCTACGGCACGCCGCCCGACCACGCCTTCGAGGCCGCCCTGGACGCGCTCTGCGCCCTGCTCGAATCCTGACGGGCCGTCAGTGGCCGTGCCGGCCGACGTAGAACAGCAGGAACAGGAAGCCCACGAAGCCGTGGCCCGACACGATGTAGATCCACACCCGGATCCACACCCGGTTGGAGGCGCGGTAGCCCGCGTCGACGGTCTCCTTGTACTGCGGAACGGCGGGGTGGGCGGGTTTGGCGGTGTCGGCCATGGCAGTCTCCTGACGGTGGTGGCGGACGGGTTCGGGGGCTACAGGCGCGGGGCGTCGCCGAGGCACAGGTCGCCGGCGGGGCTCTGCAGCAGGGTGTGGACGAAGATCAGGTCGAGACCGGCCTCGGAGTCCGCGGCGATGCAGTGCGGGGTCAGCGAGTCGAAGTGCGCCGAGTCGCCCTCGCCGAGCAGGTGCACCCGGTCTCCCAGGGTGAGCCTCATCCGGCCCTTGGTGACGTACAGCCACTCCTCGCCGGGATGCACCCGCACCACGGCGTCCTGCGAACCCGGCGGGACGTGCACCCGCAGGGCCTGCATGGCACGGCCCGGCGCACCGGCCCGCCGGTACCCCCAGCCGCCGGCCCGGCCGGGTTCGACCACGCCGCCGCGGATCACCGGATCCGGCTCGGCCGCCTGCTCGCCGAGCAGCCCGGACACGCTGGTCCCGTACGCCCGGGCCAGGCCGAGCAGCACCGGCAGCGAGGGCTGCCGCCTCCCGGTCTCCAGGCGCGACAAGTAGGCTGGGGACAGGCCGACCCGGGCCGCCGCGGCCTCCAGCGTGAGCCTGCTGGAGACCCGCTGCTCCCGGAGCCGCGCGCCGAGGCCCGCGACCTCCTGGTCGTCGCCGAACGGACTGTCTGTCATGACTCCAGTCCACACCCTTCGTGCCTCACGGGCAACAAACTTGCCCCACAGGCAAAAGCTCAGGGGCGGGGCACGTTGCGCAGGTTCGACCGGGCCAGGTCGACCATCTTGCCGACGCCGCCGGACAGCACCGTCCGCCCGGCCGCCAGCGCGAAGCCCTTGAGCTGGGTGGCGGTGATCCGGGGCGGGATGGACAGCGCGTTCGGATCGGTCACCACGTCCACCAGCGCCGGGCCGGGCCGCTCCAGCGCATCGGACAGCACCTCCCGGACCTTCGCCGGATCGGTCACCCGCTTCGCCGGGATCCCGCAGGCCCGGGCGATCGCCGCGTAGTCCACGTCGCCGTTGTCGATCTCCCACTCCGGATAGCCGGAGACCAGCATCTCCAGCTTGATCATGCCGAGTGCCCCGTTGTTGAACACCACCGTCTTCACCGGCAGCCGGTGCTTGGCCACCGTCAGCAGCTCGCCCAGCAGCATGCCCAGCCCGCCGTCGCCCGACATCGACACCACCTGCCGCCCCGGGAAGGCCAGTTGGGCGCCGATCGCGTGCGGCAGCGCGTTCGCCATCGACCCGTGCAGGAACGAGCCGATCACCCGCCGCCGCCCGTTCGGGGTCAGGTAGCGGGCCGCCCAGACGTTGCACATGCCGGTGTCCACGGTGAACACCGCGTCCTGCGCGGCCACCTCGTCCAGCACCGAGGCCACGTACTCCGGGTGGATCGGCCGGTGCTTCTCGATCCCCTTGGTGTACGCCCCCACCACCGTCTCCAGGGCCCGGTAGTGCCGGGTCAGCAGACCGTCCAGGAACGACCGGTCGGTCTTCTGCTCCAGCAGCGGCAGCACCGCCCGCAGCGTCGCCGCCACGTCCCCGTGCACCGCCAGCTCCAGCGCGGTCCGCCGGCCCAGCCGGGTCGCGTCGTGGTCCACCTGCACCGTCCGGGCCTGCGGCAGGAACGAGTCGTACGGGAAGTCCGTCCCCAGCAGCAGCACCAACTCGGCCTCGTGCAGGGCCTCGTGGCACGCTCCGTAGCCGAGCAGCCCGCTCATCCCGACGTCGTACGGGTTGTCGAACTGGATCCACTCCTTGCCGCGCAGCGAATGCCCCACGGGCGACTGCAGCACCCCCGCGAGCTTCATCACCTCCTCGTGCGCGCCCCGGACCCCCGCGCCCGCGAACACCGTCACCGTCCGCGCCGCGTTCAGCGCCTCGGCGAGCGCCTGCACCTGCGACCAGGGAGGCGCGGCCACCGCCTGCTCGGTCAGGAAGGTCGACCGGCCGGTCGGCGACGGGGCGCTCAACGCCGCGATGTCGCCCGGGAACGCCAGCACCGAGACGCCGCGGGCGCCCAGCGCGTGCTGGATCCCCACCCGCAGCAGCCGCGGCAACTGCGCCGGGTTCGACAGCAGTTCGCACCAGCCGCTGCAATCGGTGAACACCCGCTCCGGGTGCGTCTCCTGGAAGAACCCGGTGCCGATCTGCGCCGACGGGATGTGCGAGGCCAGCGCCAGCACCGGGACGCCGCTGCGGTGCGCGTCGTACAGGCCCTGGATCAGATGCGTGTTGCCCGGGCCGCAGCTGCCCGCGCACACCGCCAGCCGCCCCGTCAGCTCGGCCTCCGCCGCCGCGGCGAACGCCCCCGCCTCCTCGTTCCTGACGTGCACCCAGGAGATCCCCTCGGCCCGCCGGA
Organism: Kitasatospora cheerisanensis KCTC 2395; assembly: GCF_000696185.1. Lineage (GTDB taxonomy): Bacteria > Actinomycetota > Actinomycetes > Streptomycetales > Streptomycetaceae > Kitasatospora > Kitasatospora cheerisanensis. The sequence continues at coordinate 4,387,597 of NZ_KK853997.1, forward strand.
TCGCGTCCACCACCGGATTGAGACTGTCCCCCACCACCCCGTAGACCCGCTCGACCCCCGCCTGCTGGAGCACTTCCACCATCTGGTCGGCCACGCTGCCCACGGGGATCACCTCATGCCACTAGGAAACGGACATTCGGCACCATATCGGGAGGGGGGAGGCGAGGGTGCGAGGCACCGCGCGAGTCGGAAGGCGCCCGCCGGCAGGACCGCGACGCGGCCCGGCGGCCCGCACCTGTCCGCGACCCTGCCGGCGCCTGCTCCTCACCCGTTGCCGTCGAGAGTGGTTCCGAGCGCCTCGCAGGTGCCCGTCGCCTCGTCGGCGAGCGGGCCCACGATCGGGTACTGGGCGAGGTCGCGGTGGCACAGCTCCGTGGTGGAGGGCATCTCGCCGTGGTAGCCGGTCTCGACGCCGTGGGCTTGGGAGAGGCTGCCGGTCTGGACGATCGGGGTGGCGTTCGCGGGGCCGCGGCGAGGGCGAGTCCGGTCAGGGAGAGGGCGCCGAGTGCGGTGAGCTTCTTCATGGACGGTGCAACGAGAACCGCCCCCACCCGGTCACGTGCATTGACCCGGCGGGGGCGGCGGCCCGACGCGACGTCAGGAGGTGCGCACCATCAGCGTGCTGACGCTGTTGCTGACGAACGAGGCGATCGGCTTCGGGTCCGCGCCGTCCGCGAGCCGGAGGCCGGGGAAGCGGGTGAAGAGCTCGCGCAGCGCCGTCTCGGCCTCCAGGCGGGCCAGCGAGGAGCCGATGCAGAAGTGCGGTCCGTGCCCGAGGGAGAGGTGCCGGTTGCCGGTGCGGGTCAGGTCGAAGCGGTCCGCGTCGGCGTAGTGGCGGTCGTCGCGCCCGGCGGCGGCGTAGGAGGCGAGCATCGCCTCGCCGCGGCGGATGAGCACGTCGCCGACCCGGATGTCCTCCAGGGCGTAGCGCATCGGGAACTGGCCGACCGGGCCGTCGTAGCGCAGCGTCTCCTCGACCACCGCGGACCAGCCGACCTCGCCGTTCAGCACCAGCGCCAGCTGGTCGGGGTGGGCGAGCAGGGCGCGCACCGCGTTGCAGATCAGGTTCAGGGTGGTCTCGTGGCCGGCCACGACGAGCTGCATCAGGATGCCGATGAGCTCCTCCTCGCTGAGCCGGTCCTGCTCCTCGCGGGCGGCGATCAGCGCGGTGGTGAGGTCGTCCGCGGGCTCGGCCCGCTTCGCGGCGGCGACCCGGGCCAGCAGCCCGCCGAGGTTGAGCGCGGCGGTGGCCCCGGCGCCGGGGGTCGCGGAGGAGCTGACCAGGGTGTTGGACAGCTCGTGCAGCAGGTCGGCCTGCTCCTCGGCGAGGCCGAGGAGTTCGCCGATCACCTGCATCGGCAGCGGCAGCGCGAAGTGGGTGCGCAGGTCGAAGTCGCCGTCCAGGGCGGCGACGCCGTCGAGCAGGCGGGCGACCCGCTGTTCGATGGCGGGGGCCAGCGCGGCGATCCGGCGCGGGGTGAGCGCCTGCGAGACCAGGCCGCGCAGGCGGCGGTGGTCGGCGCCGTCCGAGGTGGTCATGCCGGGCACGGTGATGAAGGTCATCAGCGGCCAGCCCTCGGGGAGCCGGCCCTCCCGGTACAGGTTCCAGTGCTTGGCGTTCTTGGCGACCCGCGGGTCGGCGAGCAGCTCCTGCAGGGTGTCGTGGTGGGTTATCGCCCAGACCACCACCCCGCCAGGGAGCTCCACCAGCGTGGCCGGACCGTTGGCGCGGAGCCGCTGGTTCTCGGCGTGCTGGTCGGACCCGACGGGGTCGAGCCCGACGGGCCGTAGCTGGTCGGCGGTGGTGTCCATGCGGTCTCCTCGGGCGGTGCGGGGCGGGGCGGGACGAAGGCGCTGTACAGCACCGGCAGGCTGACCAGGGCGCGCGACCAGGGCGACGGACGCCACGTCAACTCGTGTGCGGGAACGGCGAGCTGAAGGTCCGGCAGGCAGTGCAGCAGGGTCTCGATCGCGGTCTCGACGATCAGCCGGGCCGGGTCCTGGGCGGGGCAGACGTGCCGGCCCGCGCCCCAGGCGAGGTGCGCCCGGTTGCCCGCGATGCCGTCCGGCCCGTGCGCGGCCGGGTCGTCGTTGGCGCCGGCCAGGCCGAGCACCAGCATGTCGCCGGCGCTGATGTACTGGCCGCCCAGCACGGTGTCCGAGACCGCCCACCGGCCGGGGAAGTTCTGCACCGGCGGGTCGCGCCACAGCACCTCGTCGAGGGCGTCCGCGACGGTCGCCCGGCCGCCGGTCAGGGTGGTGCGGAAGCGGCGGTCGGTGAGCAGCAGCCGGACGGTGTTGCCGATCCAGTTGATGCAGGGCTCGTTGCCCGCCACCAGGATCACCATCAGGTGGTGCACCACCTCCTCGTCGCTGAGCCCGACGGGGTGGGTGAGCAGCCAGGACGCCAGGTCGGCGCCGGGCCGCTCACGGCGGCTGAGCACCAGGTCGGTGAGCAGGCCGAAGAACTCGGCGGCGGCGCGCTGCGAGTCCTTGCTGCTGTCGACCAGGTCGGTGATCAGGCCGACCAGGTGCGGGCCGTCCTCCGCGGGCAGGCCGAGCAGCCGGGTGAACACCAGCAGCGGCAGCCGCTTGGTGAACTGGCTGATCAGGTCGGCGGTGCCGTCCGGGCCCCAGCTCTCGATCAGCCGGAGCGCCGCGTCCTCGGTGGTGGCGCGGAGCAGGTGGTGGTCGATCCGCGCCAGGGTGTCCGCGACGGCGGTGCTCAGCCGCTGGTGGGCGGCGCCGTCCATGCTCTGCAGGGTGGGGCGCCAGGTGGTCATCGGGATCAGGTGCGAGTCGGCGCGCAGCCGGCCCTCCTGCTGCACCCGCCAGCGCCGCGAGTCCTTCGAGAACAGCTGCTCGTTGCGGGTCAGTTCGAGCATCTCCGGGTAGCCGAGGACCAGCCAGGCCTCCACCCCGGGCTCCAGCTCGATCGGCGCGACCGGCCCGTGCTGGGCGCGCAGCCGGGCGTACAGGCTGTGCGGGTTCTCGGCGACCGCCGCCCCGTACAGGGGCGAGCCCTGCGCGCGGGTGTACGGGCAGCCGGGGGCCTCCCGGTGGTCGGGGACGGTCACGGCAGCTCCTCGGCGGCGGCCCGCAGGTGGTCGACGAAGGCGATCAGCAACTGGTGCGCGGCGTCCGGGTCGCGGACGTCGCAGGTCAGGATCGGCACCCCGGGCAGCAGGTCCAGGGCGGCCCGCAGTTCCTCGTCCGGGTAGGCGGGGGTGTCGGGGAAGACGTTGACCGCCACCACGAACGGGATGCCCTGCTCCTCCAGCAGGCCGAGGACGTCGAAGCACTCCTCGATCCGGCGCGAGTCCACCAGCGCGATCGCGCCGAGCGCGCCGCGCGACAGGTCCTCCCACAGCGGCCAGAACCGCTGCTGCCCGGGCGTGCCGAACAGGTACAGCGCCAGGTGCTGGTTGAGGGTGATCCGGCCGAAGTCCAGCGCCACGGTGGTGGTGGTCTTCTCCGGACGGCCCGTCAGGTCGTCCACCGCGGCGCCGGCCGTGGTCATGGTCTCCTCGGTGCGCAGCGGAGCGATCTCGCTCAGCGCACCGACCAGTGTGGTCTTGCCGACCCCGAACGGGCCGGTGACCAGGATCTTGACCGCACCCTGGACGGTGGACGGCAGATAGGTCGGCTCAACGGAGCTGACGGAGGCCAACCAGCACCTCCTCGAGCAGTGAGAGCGGGACCTGCTCGGCCTGCCGCACCGGCGGCAGGACCTGAACGGCCCCGAGGTCCAAGAGATCGCCGACCAGCACCTTCAGCACACTGATCGGCAGGCCGAGGTGGGCGGCCACCTCGGCTATCGACAGCAGTTCCCGGCAGAGCGCCAGGATCGCCTGCTGTTCGCGGTTCAACGCCGTCGGGTCGACCGCGGCCCCCGGCACGGTCCGCACCAGGCTCTCGAACTCCAGCACGTTGCGGCTGGCCCGGCTGCGTCCGCCGGTGATCACGTAAGGCCGAACCGGCCCCCGCCTCACCGCAGGTCCCCGGCGGCGGCGTGCTCCTGCCGCGGTGCGGCGGTCAGGTGGCTGCCGATCCGCTCGACCAGCGTCTGCATCTGATAGGCCACCAGGCCCGCGTCCACCGCCTCGGTGGCCAGCACCGCCAGGTGCGTCCCGGCGCCGGCGGCGACCACGAACAGGTACCCGCCGCCGAACTCGATGATGATCTGCCGGGTCGGCCCGTCGCCGAAGCCCTGCGCCACACCCCGGGACAGCGACTGCAGCCCGGAGCAGGCGGCGGCCAGCCGCTCGGCGTCGTCCCGGCCGATCTTCGGGCTGCGGCCCATCTCCAGGCCGTCGTTGGACACCACGACGGCGTGCTGGACCTCAGGGACGGTGACGATGTCGGTCAGCAGCCAGCCGAGATCAGGGGTTGTGGTCATGGGAGTCTCCCGAGCGCTGGGGAAGTTGAGGGGAAGCGGGGAATGCGTCGTGGCGGCCCTGCTCGGGCCGCCGGTCCTGCTGGGCGGCCGAACGGCCGCTGGCGGTCCCGGCCTGGAACAGCGACATGAACGTCTGCGCCTCGCGCGCACAGCGCGGCGGCGGCGCGGGCTGCTCCGGGGCCCGGGACCCGGTCTGCTGCGGGGCGCTGCCCCGGCGGTTGACCCGCCGCGGCAGGGTGCCGCCCTGCGGGGGAACGGCCGGCCGCGCGGCGTCCGCGGCGACGGACGGCCGGGGGGCCGCCGACGCCGTGCGGACGGCCACCGGCTCGGTGCGCGGGGCGCTGCTCGCGGGCCCCGGCAGCGAATCGGTGAGCAGCGCGGACGGCAGCAGCACGACCACCCGCACCCCGCCGTACGGCGAGGGTGCGGAGTTGATGGTGACCCGGAAGCCGTACTGCTCGGCGAGGCGGCCGACGGCGGCCAGGCCGAGCTGCGGGACCTCGCCGATCCGGGACACCTCCAGCGAGCCGCCGCCGGCCAGCGCGGCGGCCGCCTTGGCGACCGTCACCTCGGTCATGCCGACGCCGCAGTCGTCGATCTCGATGACCGCGCCGTTGTGGACCGGCATGAGCGTGACGTAGACCTGCGAGCTGGGCGGCGAGTAGCGGGTGGCGTTGTCCAGCAGTTCGGCCACCGCGTGGATCAGCGCCTCCGCGGCGGCGCCGAGGACGGCGGTGTCCACCCGGCTGTTCACGATCACCCGCTGGAACGGCAGGATGCGCGACTGGGCGCCGCGCACCACGTCCTCCAGCGCGACCGGCTCCGGCCAGTGCCGGCCGGCCCGGGAGCCGCACAGCACGGCCAGGGTCTGCGCGAGGCGGGCCTGCTGGGCGGCCGCGTGGTCGGCCCTCAGCAGTCCTTCGAGCAGCACCGGGTCGTCGTGGGTGCGTTCCATCTCGTCCAGGCCGGCCTGCTGGTCGTGGGCCATCACCAGGATGCGGCGGGCCACGCTGAGGAAGGCGCGGCGGGTGGCCGCGTTCATCTCCTGCTCGCGCAGCGCCGTCTCGGCACCCGCCTGACGGTCCGCCAGTTCGGCGGCCAGCCGCTCGCGGACTCCGGCGAGCTCGGCCTCGGCGTCGGCCAGCCGGCCACGCAGGGTGCGGGTGACGGCGCGGGACCGAGCGGTGGCCGCGAGAGCGAGAAGAGCGAGCAATGCGGCTGCTGCCAAGCACCATTGAGTGGTCGTCACGCGCGAATTCTAGGGTGGTATTCCTACTGACGTATGAACTGATCGAAGCATTGCTGTTCAGAGCGCGTCAATACTGGACAGAACCGGCGGAGCCGGACGTCCGTTCCGTGGCGCTCCGGTGGAGCGGAGGCAACGCCGCGTCGCCCCACCGGATCTCACGCTCCGTCATGTTCACCACCGTCAGTGGCGGTTGGCGCGGGGGGTCGTCACCCGCGCCCGGGCCGGGCGGCCGCTACTGGCCGTCCACCTCGCCGTAAGGCTGCGGCTGCTTCGCCGCCACCGGCTGCAGCGAGCGCAGGCTCCGGGCCACGGCGAAGCAGCGCGCGAGCGCCGAGCCCCATCCCTCCGGCCGCGGCGCGTCGGCCCGCGGGGTCGCGGCGGCCCCGTCGGGGCCGTCCGGGGGGCGGGGATCAGTCCCGTGCCGGGCTGGATGTGCTGCGTCGCCTGCGGCATGTGCTGTCCTCCGTGCTTGTCGGTCACACCCGTGGAAGGTCTCTACGCGGTATGACTTCCCGACCGGAGGACAGTGTTACGCACCGGTGGTGACAGAAAGGTGGGGGACAGGTTGCGAAACGGTGAGGAGGGGCGCGCCGCGGCAGATGTGCGCAGGTGGGCGCCGCTGTCAGGCCGGCGAGCCGTCCTCCTGCACGTTCTCGGCGAACGGCCGGTCCGGGGCGGAGAGGGTGTCGGTGTGCGGGGCGGTGCCGCCCGCGTCCTCGTGGGCGGCGTGCGCGCTGGGCGCGGTGAGCGAGGCGACCACGCCGACGGCGAGCGAGGCAAAGGCGAGCAGGCTGCGCTTCTTCATACCGGGTAGAACGCGGCAGGCCCCCCTCAGGTCACGCCCCGCGCGCACCCGGCCAGCCGGCCAGGCCGTCCACCAGCACCCGGGTCAGCCGCTCCAGCGTCAGGTCCGTGTCCTCGGCGAGCTGGAACGCCCCCGCCGTGGTCAACGAGGCGAATCCGTGGGCCGTCGCGCGCAGCGTCCGTGCGGCGTGCACCGCCTCGGAGCCCTCCAGGCCGTACCCGCGCAGCACCGCGAACAGCACGTTCACCAGCCGCTCGCCGGCCGCCGTCAGCTCCGGGTCCGGGTCGGGCGCCTGCGGCAGCGCGGCGTAGCGCCGCGGGAAGCGGGTGGCGTACTCGGCGTAGGCGGCGAGCAGCGCGGCGACCGCACCGTCCCGGGAGTGGCCGAGGACGGCGGCGGCGAGGTGGTCGGTGAGGTCGTCCACGGTGCGGACGGCGACCAGGCGGCGCAGCTCCGGCAGGCCGCCGGCGACGTGCTTGTACAGCGAGGGGGTGGCGACCCCGGCCCGGGCGGCGACGGCGGCCAGGGTGAGCGCCTCGGCCCCCTGGGCGTCGATCAGGTCGAGGGCGTGGTCGACCACCGCGGTGGGGGAGAGTCCGGCGCGAGCCATCAGCGGGCGACCTCGTTCAGGAAGGGGAGCAGGGCGTCGGCGACCGCCCGCGGGTGGCCGGCCATCGGGTAGTGGCCGCCGTTCTCGATCATCACCTTACGGCCGCGCAGCGCGGCGGCCTGCCGGTCGGCGATCAGCTCGGGGTCCGGGAAGTCGGGGTCCTTGGAGCCCATCAGCACCAGCGCCGGGGTGTCGACGGCCGCGCACCAGCCGACCGGCGCGGAGTCGCCCGCGAGGTAGCCGCGCAGCGCGGCCCGGCGCTCGGGCTCGCGCAGCATCGCGGCGAGGCCGGCCCGGTAGGCGTCGAAGTCGGCGGGCCGCTCGGTCGGGTAGTAGAACTTCTGCATCGCGCCCCACAGGCCCGGGAAGCGCGCCACCAGCGGGCCGGCCGCCGCGAACAGCGCCTTCTGGAAGGCGTTCAGCGGGAGGTTCTCGATGAAGGCGTCGATCAGCACGATGCCGCCGGTGCGCTCCGGGGCGAGCGTGGCCGCCCGGACCACGGTGGCGCCGGTGTAGGAGTTGCCGACCAGGACGGCGCCGTGCAGGTCGAGGTGGGCCAGCAGGGCGACCAGGTCCTCGGCGACGGCGGCCGGGGTGTAGTCGGTGAAGCCGGTGGAGGACTCGCCCAGGCCGCGCAGGTCCATGGTGATCACCCGGTGCCCGGCGGCGCTCAGCAGCGGTGCGAGGTGCCGGTAGACGGCGCGCTTGTCGAGCATGCCGGGCAGCAGGACCACCGGGACGCCGGTGCCGGGGGCGTCGTCGTAGGCGATCCGGCCGCCGGTGACGTCGAGGTACCGGGTGGTGCCGAGGGTGCTGTTCATGGCGGGCCTCCTGGGCGGGCGTTGCGGCGTGCCGGGCGCTGGAGGCCCGGCCGACTGCCGATAGCCATAAAGCTAAGGCTAATAGCCTTAGCCGTCAACCCGGGGCGGCCCGGGCTCAGATCCCGTCCACCTTGAACGGGTCGTGCTCGGCCAGCAGCTTCTCCAGCCGGGCCTGGTCGACCCGGCTGGTGATCGCGCCCTCCTCCTGGCGGTCCCGGATCACCTTGGCCAGCGTGAAGGCGGAGGTGATCGCGTACAGCAGTCCGAGGGCGAGGAAGGCGCGGACCCAGGCGCTCACCGGCAGGTAGGCGATCCCGAGGGCGAGCGAGCCGGCGGCCAGCGCGAACGAGGCGACGGCCTGCAGGTAGTAGGCGGAGGTGGTCCGGTGCGACACGGGTGCGGTCATGGGAACAGGCTCCCGCCGGGCCGCGGGCGGGTCGTGAGTACGAATACTCAACCGCGCTGTCACCATCCGTCATGCTCCACCGGGGGCTACCTGGTGAATCGTCACAAATCGCCCATAGGTCGTCAGGAAAGTTTGGCTGTCTCCCGGGAGGAGCTTGGAATCATGGGGTCCATAGGATTAACGTTTGATAACGCAGCGCGGTCGGCAACGCCGTAACCATGCGGCACCGTGCGCCACGCCTAATCCACGTGGGCACCCCCTCGGGGGCGTCCCAGGAGCCGGGGAACCACGTTCCACCGGGGTGAATCGGGACGGCCCTGGGCCCGACCGTAGGAGACCTTCCACCTCCGAACCCGTCAGCTAACCCGGTCGGCGACAGGGAAGGAAGGAGCACGCCCCAGTGGCGTCGACCTACACCGATGCTTTCGGCACCCAGCTGCTCGACCCCCCGGTCGAGCCGGAAGCCGCCCGGCACCGGCTGCCCCGGCAGTCCCGCACCGGCGCGCCCCTGCTGGGCGTCACCGCGATGACCGCCGCGCTCGGCGCCACCGCACTCGCCGCCGCCCCCGCCCAGGCCGCCGCCCCGGCGCCCGTCACCGCCGCCGACGAGGCCTCCGACGGGCTGCTCGCCGCCGACCCCGGGCTCGCCCTCGCCGCCCGCATCCAGCAGCAGGCCGACGGCCAGCGCACCGCCGCCGACGAGACCGCCCGGCTGGCCGCCGCCCAGGAGGCCGAGGCCAAGCGCGCCGCCCAGCAGGCCGAGGCCGAGCGGGCCGCGCACACCCTCCCGGTGGCCGGCTACCAGCTGACCGCGCACTTCGCGCAGTCCGGCGCGCACTGGGCGCACCTGCACACCGGCCTGGACTTCGCCGCCCGCACCGGCACCCCCGTGGTCGCCGTCGCCGGAGGCACCGTCACCTCGGCGGGCTGGTCCGGCCCCTACGGCTACCGGGTCATCCAGACCCTGCCCGACGGCACCGAGCTCTGGTACTGCCACCTGTCCCGGATCGCCACCGCCGCCGGCCCGGTCGCCCCCGGCACGCTGCTCGGCGCCGTCGGCGCCACCGGCAACGTCACCGGCCCGCACCTGCACCTGGAGGTCCGCCCCGGCGGCGGCGCCCCGATCGACCCGCTGCCCTGGCTGGAGCAGCTCGGCCTGCAGCCGTAGCCCCACCGCGCTCACCCCCGGCCGCCGCGCTCCGCCAGGAGCCGGCGGCCCGGCGGAGCGGGTGGCGCAGACCGGCCGTGGCGGCCGCGGGAGTCATCAGGAGAGCCGCCCGCGGGCCGTCCGGATGCTCAGTACGTCTCGGGGGCGAGGTCCGGGAACTCCTCCAGGAGCAGCCGTGACAGCCCCGGGACGGTCCACTCGCCGCACAGGTCGATCGCCGCCTGCGCCACCGCCTCCTCGAACTCCTCGAACTCCCCGGCCAGTTCGGCCGGCATCGGCAGGCCGCGGGCGTTCAGCTCGGCCAGGTTGCGGTAGCTGCGGCGCATCAGGCCCTGCTCCAGCAGCCGCCGCGCCCCGTCCGTGGACACCCCGACCAGCAGCGCCCGGCCCGGCCCCCAGCCGCCGTCCCCGTCCAGCCCCGGCGCCTGCTCGAAGGCCGCGAACCGCTCCTCCTCCGGCAGTTCGCGGAACGCCTCCAGCCAGGCCCGCACCTGCTCCGGCTCGCCGGTCGGCACCCCGTCCGCGCGCAGCAGCGCCGTGTACAGCCGCGGCCAGGTCACCAGGTCGGCCCGGCGCAGCAGCGAGGCCAGCACCTCGCCCTGCCAGTCCGCCTCCGCGCGCAGCTTCTCCAGCCGCTTGGCGTTCAGCCGCCGCGCCGCCCGCTGACGCTCGATCAGCAGCCGCACCGCCGCCGGGTAGGCCCGGGCGTCGCCGTCCGGCTGGACGTACAGGTGCAGCTGCTCGTACAGCAGGTGCTCCAGCACCGGCGAGGACAGCTCCGGGAAGCCGTCGTGCAGCCGGGCGCCGCCCAGCTCCAGCAGGGTCAGGACGGTCCGCACCGCCGGCTCGGGTACCGCCTCCAGGCCCTCCTCGGCCGCCCACTCCAGCAGGTCGGCGGCTCGGGTGCGGGGGAGCAGGTGCAGGTCTTCGTCGTCCACCCCGGTACGTTAGCCGGTCCGCGCGGGGCCGCCCGGTAGGGTCGGCGTCATGGAGACCGTCCGGCTCGCCGGCCCCCGGCTCACCCTCCGGGAGTACGGCCACACCCCGGAGGACGTCGCCGCCCTGCACGCCGTCCACGGCGACCCCGAGACCGTCCGCCATCTCCCGTTCGACGCCGCCGACTTCGAGGACTGCGCCGACCAGATCGCGCTCTACCTCGACGAGCTCGAACAGGAACCCCGGGTGCACTACCGGCTCGCCGTCGACGACGCCGACGGCCGGACGATCGGCCAGGCCGCCCTGACCCGCGAGGGCGGGCACGCCGCCCAACTCGGCTGCGTGCTGCGCCGCGACACCTGGGGCCGCGGCCACGCCGGCGAGGTCACCGCGCTGCTCTGCGCCCTCGGCTTCGACACCCTCGGCCTGCACCGGCTGTACGCCCGCACCGACCCCGACAACCCGGCCGCCGCCCGGGTGCTGACCCGGGCCGGCTTCCGGTACGAGGGCCGGATCCGCGCCGAGTCCCACCGGGACGGCGGCTGGCACGACGCCCTCCAGTACTCGCTGCTCGCCCCCGAGTGGCGGACCGGGGGTTAACCCCACCCCCGATCGGGCAGCAGGCATCATTCCGGCGCCCCGCGCCGGTCCGGCACCTTGGAAGGGTGCCCGACGCCGCCGACCGGCGGCGCCACCGACCACCCGAAGGACCGCGGATGTCCACCGCTGCGTACCGTGCCGCCACCGCCGACCCCTCCGCCCGGCCCGGGTTCTGGCGCGCCCCGTTCTCCCGGTACACCTTCCGCGAGTTCGGCTTCGCGCTCAGCGGCCTCCCCGTCGCCGTGCTCGGCTTCTCCCTCGTCATCAGCCTGTTCAGCGCCGGCCTCGGCCTCTTCGTGACCGCGCTCGGCCTGCCCGTGCTCGCCCTGCTGACCATCACCGGCCGCGGCTTCGGCGCCGCCGAACGCCACCGGATCCGCACCCTGCTCGACCTCGATCTGCCCGAGCCGGGCGAGGTGACGGCCCGTCGGGAGGGCGTCTGGGGCGCGATCACCGCCCGCCTCGCCGACCCGGTCGGCTGGAAGGGCGCGCTGTACCAGTTCGTCATGTTCCCCTGGGCGGTGCTCAGCTTCGTGCTCTCCACCGTGTTCTTCAGCGTCGGCTGGGGCCTGGTCCTGTTCCCCGCCTACCAGTGGGTGTTCCGCCGCTGGACGGCCTGGGACGGCTACCGGGTCGCCGACTGGACGGACTCGCACGGCGTCCACCACGTCTACGAGCTGAACTCGCCGTTCCAGATCGGCGCCGTCAGCCTGCTCGGCTTCGGCTTCGTGCTGCTCACCCCGCTGCTGATCCACGGCCTCACCGGCGCCAACCGCCTCGCCGCCCGCGCCCTGCTGGCCGGCCGCTGAACGTGCGCCGCCCCCGGGCCCGTGGTCGGATGACCCCGGGCCGGGCCGCACCCCGGGCCCGCCGAACGCCCGGAGGCCCCTGACGATGAGCCAGGTCAGCAGCGCCCGCCCCGCCGGCCGGCGGACCCCCGCCGCCCCGCCGGTGCTGGTCACCTCCCGGCCGCTCGACGAGTACACCGCCCACTTCGGCCTCACCCGCGCCGAACTGCGCCGCCTGGACGGTCCGCTGCTGGACTGCCCCGGCGGCGCCGCCGCGTTCGCCGCCGAGGCCCGCGAGCTGGGCTGCCGGGTGGTCGCCGTCGACCCCGGCTACGCGCTCGGCCCGCGCCGCCTCGCCGAACTCGCCGCCGACGGCCGCGACACCATGGCCGGCGCCATCCGCCGCGACCCCGCCCGCCACCTCCCCCGCGCCCACCACGGCCGCCGCCGCCCCGACAAGTACCTGCGCAGCTGGGACCGCGCCCGCGGCCTGTTCGCCGCCGACGCCGCCGCCCACCCCGGCCACTACCTCGCCGCCGCGCTGCCCCGGCTCCCGTTCGCCGACGGCAGCTTCGCGCTCACCCTCAGCTCCTACCTGCTGTTCGCCTACCCGGCGCTGTTCACCCCCGCCGACCAGTTCCGCGCGCTGCGCGAGCTCGCCCGGGTCACCGCCCCCGACGGCGAGGTCCGGGTCTTCCCGCTGTACGACCACGTCGGCAGCCCCTGCCCGCACCTGCCGGAACTCCGCGCCGCCCTCCGCCACCACCGGATCGCCAGCCGGGTGCTGACCACCGCCCCGGGCCACCGCGTCCTGGCACTCGGCCCCGCCGCTGACGCCCCGTCAGCAGGCCCCGGCCGGCGCGGGAGCGTCCCGCAGCTCGCGCACCGCCCGCAGGTACGCGCCCACCGCGTCCCGGCTGCGGGAGAGGCACTCCACCCGGTCGGCGAGCTGCCGGTGCTCCTGCTCCAGCGCGGCCAGCGTCTCCGGCGTGGCGCCCCGGACGTGGTACTGGCCGTCGACCAGGCACGGCAGCACCTCCCGGATGGTGCGGGTCGACAGGCCCGACTCCAGCAGCGAACGGATCTGCCGGACCCGCTCCACCAGCGCCTCGTCGTACTCCCGGTAGCCGTTCGCCGAACGCCCCGGCTTCAGCAGGCCCTGCTCCTCGTAGTAGCGCAGCAGGCGGGGCGACGCCCCCGCCCGGTCCGCCAGTTCGCCGATCCGCATCCGCGTCTCCCGTCCGCCGGAAAGGACTTGACCTTCACACCGATGTGAGGGTTCGAGGATACCGGCATGGCCACCGCCCACACCGAACTCCGCGCCCCCGCCGCCCGTGCCACGACCCTCCGCTGGTCCCCGCTGCTGGCCCTCGCCACCGCCGCCTTCCTCGGCATCGTCACCGAGGCGCTGCCCGCCGGGGTGCTCCCCGAGATGGCCCGCGACCTGCGGGTCGGCGAAGCCGCCATGGGCCAGTCGCTGACCGGCTACGCCCTCGCCACCGGACTCTCCGCCGTCCCGCTCGCCCGGGCCACCGCCCGCTGGTCCCGCAAGCGCCTGGTGCTCGCCGCCGTCGCCGTCCTGCTGGTCGCCAACGCCGTCACCGCGCTCTCCCCGTCCTACCCGCTCACCATGGCCGCCCGGATCGCCGGCGGCGTCGCCGTCGCCGCGATCTGGGCCGAACTCGTCGGCTACGCACGCCGCCTGACGCCCCCGCAGCTGCACGGCCGGGCGATCGCCGTCACCGGCATCGGCGTCCCGCTCGCCCTCTCCCTCGGCATCCCGCTGGGCGCCTGGTCCGGCCGGCTGATCGGCTGGCGGCCCACCTTCGCACTGGTCGCCCTGCTCGCCACCGTCCTGCTGCTGTGGATCGCCGCCGCCGTCCCCGACGCCCCCGGCCGCCGGCCCGACCGCACCGAGACCCTCACCGGCGCGCTGCGGCTGCCCGGCGTCCGGCCCGTGCTGTTCGTCGTCGCCGCGTTCGTCCTCGCCCACAACGTGCTCTACACGTACATCGCCGCCCTGCTCGACCACTACGGCATGGCCGGCCGCCGCGACCTGGTGCTGCTCGTCCTCGGCATCGCCTCGGTCGCCGGACTCGCCGCCACCGGCGCGCTGGTCGACCGGCGGCTGCGGCACCTCACGCTCGCCGCCACCGCCGCCGTCCTCGCCGCCGTCGGCGTCCTGCTGCTGCCCGCGCCCGCCGCGCCGCTGGTGCTGCTCGCCGCCGCGCTCTGGGGCCTCGGCTGGGGCGCCGTCGCCCCGCTGTTCCAGACCGCCGTCGCCGACGCGGGCGGCGACCGCGGCCAGACCCTGCTGGTCGCCACCTGGAACACCGCGATGGGGCTCGGCGGCGCCGTCGGCGGACTCCTGCTCGACCTGGCCGGGCCCGGAGCCTTCCCCGGCTTCGCCCTCGCCCTGCTGCTGCCCGTCCTCGCCGTCGTCGCTCTGGCCCGCCGCCACGGCTTCCCGCCGAAGCGGCCGTGACCGGCCGTGATCGGCCGCAGGCAGCCGCTGACGGGCACCCGGAGCCGGACATGCAGACGGCCCGTGGGCTGCTCCTCGGGCCGGGCCCCGCTGGGCGGGGACGGCGGTCGAGGCACCGGGGATGTACCGGTGAGCCCACGGGCCGGGTGACTGCTTGGGATTCGCCTGAGCCGGAGGCCGAGGCCGTGGGCCCCGTCACTGCCACAGGCAGGGGCGGCTCTAGCGAGCAGCCACCTCACGCATCCTGAAGGAACTCATAACTCAGGATCACCTCCTTTCAGTGTGCTGCCAGCGTAGGCACCGCCCCCCGGGCCGGGCAACGGATTTATTCGCCGGAACCCGCGCCGGACACGGCGAAGGCCCGGAGGCGATGCCTCCGGGCCTTCGTGCTACTGAGTAGCGGGGACAGGATTTGAACCTGCGACCTCTGGGTTATGAGCCCAGCGAGCTACCGAGCTGCTCCACCCCGCGTCGGTGAACACGACTCTACGGGAACCCCGCGAGAAAGGGAAATCCGATTCCCGTCGGCCCGTCCGGGCAGGTCAGCCGGGTCGTGCCGACTGCCGGGCGCGGCGGGTCTGCGCCCACACCGCGAAGCAGACCAGCGCGGCGAAGCACGGCACCATCACCAGTCCGTACACCAGCAGGAACCCGTCCGTGCCCAGCCCGGCCGCCGCGTTCCACACGCCGTGCAGGCCCATCGCCAGTACCAGGCCCGCCGGGGCGCCCAGCCGGGCCGCCCAGCGGCGGCCGGTGGTCAGGGTGACCGCGAGGCCGATGCCGGCCAGCGCGGTGAACAGCGGGTGCGCGAAGGGCGACAGCAGCGCCCGCAGCACGAAGGTGTGCACCGTCCCGTCGAAGTCCCGCAGGCTCGGCGTCCGGCCCAGGCCGATCGCGTCCAGCCGGGCCTGCCGGTCGGCGGTGAACGCCCGGCCCAGGTAGAGCACGTTCTCGGTGAACGCGAACCCGCAGGCCGTCACCCCGCCCAGCACCGCCCCCGCCGCCAGCGTGCGCGGCCGCGACCGGGCCCGCTGCTGCCCGGCCGGCGCGGGCCGGAAGTGCGCCACCGGGCCCTCCCCGTCGCGGTGCCGGTGCCACAGCAGGCGGCGCAGCCGGCCGCACGGGCGGCCCTCCTCGCAGCGGTGCCGCCGCCGCAACGGCAGCAGCAGCATCAGCAGCGCCGAGCCCTTCGCCACCTCCTCGATCAGCGGCGTCGCGAACTCCGCGCCCAGGGACTCCCCGCGCGCCCCCTGGTGCGCCATCAGGAAGTCGCTGGTCCAGCCGTTCGCCAGGATCGCCACCGTGGTCGCCGCGCACGCCCCCCACGCCAGGCAGAACAGCGTGTGCCGGATCGGCACCCGCGCGGTCTGGTTCAGCCACGCCAGCGCCCCCAGCACGAACGGCAGCGGCAGCAGCGACAGCCCCAGGCCCACCAGCAGCCCCGTCGTCCCGGTCTGACGCTGCACCAGGTGCAGGATCAGCACCCCCGACCCGGCCAGCGCCAGCGCGGCCACCGCCGACGGCAGCGCCGGCCGCCGCAACGGCCACAGCCGGCGCACCAGCGAAGGCGCGGCCCGCACCATCCGGGCGCCGCGCTGACCGGGGATCCGCCCTGCCGCCACCGGGCGCAGCCGCACCCGGAGCAGCCCGCCGGACCGGGGCACCCTCGGCTCCGGGAACGGTCGAGCACCGGTGGGGGACGGCGGATCGGCGGCCATGGCGGCGGCCCCTACGGGCAGGCTGGGGGAGGCCTTGCCGCCGGGCGGACTGCTCACGCGCAGAAGCGTAGGCGAATGTTCCGCTCCGAGGGGAGAGGAGACAACAATCCGTACTCCTGGGGTGACAGACCGTCAGCAAGGCGAAACGGCGGACGCCGCTTCCCCGTTGCTCCTACCCTGAACGCCATGGGGGAGAACGCACAGGCGTCCGAACGCCCCGGCTACCGGGACGTCACCGGGCCGGACGGCGTCCGGGTCGAGATGACGGTCAGGGGCCTCGGCAAGGTCGACTTCGGCCCCGGCGGCCTCGCCTCCGGCGATCCGGCCGGCGCGGTCGCCGGCGCGGTGCTCTACCTGCTGGTCGCCGTCGGCGTCTTCGTCGCCTTCCTGGTCCGGACCGGCCGCGGCCGGCGCCGGTACGGCATCACGGTCACCGTCCACACGCCCCGGCCGCACCGGTTCGCGCGCGGCTTCGACACCCTCGACGAACTCCGCGACTACCAGGCATGGCTGGTCGAGGAGATCCGCGAACGCGGCACCGCCGCCGTCCCGCGCAGGGACGATTCAGCGGGCCGCGAGAAGGCCTAGCGCCGGCGGAACAGCAGGTCGTGCACCACGTGGCCCTTGGCCAGGCCGGCCCGTTCGAACTTCGTCACCGGACGCCACTCCGGGCGCGGCGCGTAGCCCGGCACACTGCCCGCCGGGTGCTCCGCCGGCTCCAGCCACGGCGAACCGTCGCCCTCCGGGTGCAGGTTCTCCAGCTCCGGCGACGCCTCCAGCACCGCCAGCATCTGCTCGGCGTACGGCTCCCAGTCGGTCGCGCAGTGCACCAGCGCGCCGGGCGCCAGCCGCGGCAGCACCAGCTCCAGGAACGACTCCTGGATCAGCCGGCGCTTGTGGTGCTTCGGCTTCGGCCACGGGTCCGGGAAGTACACCCGCAGACCCGCCAGCGACGCGTCCGGCAGCATGTCGCGCAGCAGGATCACCGCGTCGCCCGCGGCGAGGCGGACGTTCTCCGAACCGTCGCGCTCCAGGAACTGCAGCAGGTTGCCGTGGCCCGGGGTGTGCACGTCCGCCGCGAGGATCCCCGAGGACGGGTCGGCCGCCGCCATCGCGGCCGTGGTGTCGCCCATCCCGAAACCGATCTCCAACGTCACCGGCCGGCCGTCGAACATCGCCGGCAGGTCCATCGGGGTGCCGTCGATGGCATGGCCGAAACGCTCCCAGCCACGGTCCAGCGCACCCGCCTGCGCCTTGGTCATCCGACCACGACGCGGCTGGAAACTGCGGATCCGCTGCTCACGGTGCTGGGCCTCGGTGGCCTTGTGCGGGTACATCGGCGCGGGGTACGCCGCCGGCGCGGCAGACAGCCGGGCCGAGGCGGGCAACTGGGGGCTGGGGGCGGAGGAAGTCACAATCGCACCAGTCTACGGGAGCAAGGATTCGAGCCCCGGGGGGATCACTTCCGGGGTGGGGAGCTGCGGGCGACAAGCGCGAATCCGTCCGCCGGGGCGCGACCACGGGCACGTCCGCCGCGCCCGGTTCCTCGCGGCCCGGTCTACTCGATCGCGAGGGCTCGTCGGGCGACCTCGCGGCCGATGGCGAGGGAGGCCGTTGCGGCGGGGGAGGGGGCGTTGAGGACGTGGATCACGCGGCCGGTGCCGGCGAAGGCGAAGTCGTCGAGGAGGGTGCCGTCGCGGGCGACGGCCTGGGCGCGGACGCCGGCGGCGGTGGGGAGGAGGTCGTCCTCGGTGACGGCGGGGAGGAGGCGGCGGACGGCGGCGGTGAAGGCCCGTTTGGAGAGCGAGCGGTGGAGCTCGCCGAGCTCGTAGCGCCAGTGCCGGCGGGCGATCGTCCAGGCGCCGGGGAAGCGGACCGTCTCGGCGAGGTCGCGGACGTTGACGGTGCGCCAGTCGTAGCCCTCGCGGGCCAGCGCGGGGACGGCGTTCGGGCCGACGTGGACGTCGCCGTGGATGCCGCGGGTGAGGTGGACGCCGAGGAACGGGAACGCCGGGTCGGGGACGGGGTAGACCAGGCCGCGGACCAAGGAGCGGCGGGCGGGCGCGAGTTCGTAGTACTCGCCGCGGAAGGGGACGATCCGCACGCCGGGGTCGTCGCCGGCCAGCCGGGCGATCCGGTCGCTGTGCAGGCCGGCGCAGTTGACCAGCACCGCGCAGCGGATCTCGCCGAAGGGGGTGGTGACGGTGACCCCGTCGGCGCGCCGGGCGATGTCCAGGACGGGGGTGGAGAGCCGCAGTTCGGCACCGCGCTCGCCGGCCAGCGCGGCGTAGCGGTGGGCCACGGCGGTGTAGTCGCAGATGCCGGTGGTGGCGAGGTGCAGGCCGGCCAGGCCGGTGACCTCGGGCTCGTGGTCGCGGATGCCGGCCGGGTCGAGTTCGAGCAGCGGGATGCCGTTGGCCCGGCCGCGTTCGGCGAGCGCGGCGAGGCGGGGCAGTTCGGAGCGCTCGGTGGCGACGACGAGCTTGCCGGTGACCTCGTGGGCGATGCCCTGGTCGCGGCAGAACTCGACCATCTCGCGGGCGCCCCCGGTCGCGTACCGGGCCTTCAGCGAGCCCGGCCGGTAGTAGACGCCGCTGTGGATCACCCCGCTGTTGCGCCCCGTCTGGTGGGTGGCGAGGGCGCTCTCCTTCTCCAGCACGGTGACGGAGACGCCCGGGCCGCCCAGGGTCAGCGCGTACGCGGTGGACAGGCCGACGATGCCGCCGCCGACCACCAGGACCCGGACGTCGTGCTTCAACTACCCGCCCTTCAGCCGGTGGTGAGGACCAGGCGGGCGCGCTCGGTGAGCTCCTTGACCCGCTGCTCGTTCTGGTAGGGCTCCAGGCGGCGCAGCAGCTCGATCACGTACTCGCGGCTGCGGTGCGAGGAGATCCGCCCGGCGACCTCGACGGCGCGCTCGCCGGCGGCGACCGCCGCGTCCAGGTCGCCGGCCTCGGCCTCGGCCATCGCGGAGACCACCAGCCGCAGGCCGTGCGAGCGGACGAAGCCCTCGGTCGGGCGGGCCAGCGCCTCGCGGGTGAACTGCCGGACCTTGGACGGGACTCCGAGGTCGCGGAAGCACTCGGCGGCGTCGGCGGCGAGCCGGTCGTAGGCGTAGAAGTCGATCCAGGTCGGGTCGGCGTCGCCCGGCCGGGCCCGGTCGAGGGCGGCCTCGGCGGCGGACAGCGCGGTGCCGCAGGCGGGCGCGTTGCCGGCCTTGGCGTGGGCGCGGGCCTCCACCAGGTGGAAGAAGCTCATGGTGCGGGCGGTGGCCAGGCCCCGGTTGCGCTCCAGCGCGGCCTGCGCGAGGTCGACGGCCTCGTCCGGGAAGGAGCGGTAGGACGCCTGCAGGCTCATCGAGGCGAGCACGTACCCGCCGAGCGGCACGTCCCCGGCGGCCCGGGCGAGCCGCAGCGCCTGGATGTAGTAGCGCTGGGCGGCCTCGTGCTGGCCGGTGTCGAACGCCATCCAGCCCGCCAGCCTGGTCAGTTCGGCGGTGGCGCCGAACAGCGCCCGGCCGACCGCGTCGCTGTACGAGGCGAGCAGCAGCGGAGCGGCCTCCACCCGCAGGCACTCCGGCACCATCGAGGAACGCCAGTCGCCGCCGCCGTACTTGGAGTCCCAGCGGCGGGCCTCCTGGGCGGCCTCGCGGAGCTTCGCCGCGTCCGCGTGCCCGACCCGGTAGCCGGACAGGTCGGGGACGCTCTCGCGGGCCACCGAACCGTCGGCGGGGGTGATCAGCCAGCGGGAGACGGGCGTGGCGTACGCGGCGACCGAGAAGGTGCCGGCCAGGCTGTCGCTCCACCGGCCGCCGCCGGGCCGCGCCGCAGGTCCAGGTCGACCCGCCACAGCTCGGTCGCGGAACGCACCGCCTCCGGCACCTCGCGCGGGAACTCCAGGCCGAGTTCGGGCGTGGGGTGCGAGTCGGCGAGGCCGATCTCCTCCAGCGGCACCGGGCGGCCCAGCTTGTTGCCGAGCGCGGTGGCGATCAGGTGCGGCACCGGGCGCTGCGGCACCATGCCCTTGGTCACCCAGCGGGCCACCGAGGTCTTGTCGTAGCGGAGGGTCAGGCCGCGCTGCGCGCCCAGGTCGTTGACCCGGCGGGCGAGCCCGGCGTTGCTGATCTGGGCGAGCGCGAGAAGGGCGCCGAGCCGGTCGTTCGGCCCTCGTGAGCTGACGGTCATGGTGGCGGTGGCACCCCCTGGCGACGTCGTGCGCGGATGGCGGCGAGTCGCGACGGCAGCGGTACGCCACCGGACTGCTTGCACCTAGCGTAGTCGCCCGCGTTCCCACGGTTAAGAGGCCGCATTCCGGTTGGCGGGAACGCGCTGCGTCCACGGCGGGCGGTCGCGGGCCCGCGGACCGCCCCGCGGGCACCTGCCGGACGCCCGTGCTCCCGGCCCGTGCCCGCGTGCGCCATCCGTGCTCCCTGGCCGCAGCGGCAGGTGGGCGATTCGCTGGTGGCTGTGGATCGGCCCGCCGCCGAGGACCCGGCGGGCCGGGGGATGACGCTGCCTCAATCCCCGCGGGCAGCGGCGCGTCCGGGAGGGCATGCGGATGCCCTCCCGGGCCGTGCGACGCCTTTCGGCCAAAATCGGTCGCAGCGCGGCGTCCACGGACGACTCCCGCGCCGTGCCGCCCGGCCACCGGCCGTGCCCCGGACGGGAGTTCGAGGACCCGCACGGCCCGGGCCCCGGAGGGGGTGGCCCGGCCCGTGCGACCCACCGGCCGAAACCATGGCGCTCCGGCACCGCCCCGGTGGCACGATGGCTCCTGACGGTGCGCCAATTCCCGGCAGGTGACCGAACGTTCGCCGCGCACCCGCAGCACCACAGGTGGAGGCGCGATGCGGTGGCTCACCGGCTGGAGCGGCCTGGCCGCCGCCGACCCGGCGCTCGCCGCGGTCCGCCCGATCGCCGGCACCCTGCTCTGGGGCGGCCCCAACCCGCTCTGGGCGGTCGGCGACTGGCGGCCCGACGAACTGCGCCTCGCCGTCCTCCGCCCCGGCGGCCCCGCCGCCGTCCGCGGCGGACTCGACCCGCGCGACCCCGCCGACACCACCGACCACGACACCCCCGCCACCCTGCGCCTCGCCGTCGCCGGCCGCTGCGGCGCCACCGACCGCGAACTCGCCGACGGCCTGGCCGCCGCCCGCGGCGGCGCCCTGCGCCACCTCACCCGCTGGCCCGGCAGCTACACCGTGGTGCTGCGCACCGGCACCAGCTCCACCGTGCTGCTCACCGACCTGGCCGGCGCCCAGCCGGTCTTCCACACCCCGTTCGCCGGCGGCACCGCCTGGGCCACCGCCGCCCTCCCGCTGGCCGACCTGGTCGGCGCCCCGGTGGACGCCGGCCACCTGGCCGCCCGCCTCGCCACCCCGAGACCCCCGAGACGCTCGGTGACCGCACCCCGTACCGGGGCGTGCGCCGGGTGCCGCCCGGCCACGCCCTCGGCATCCGCGGCGGCCGCGCCCACCACACCGCCCACCCCGAGGGGCCCGCCGCGGCCAGGGCCGAGGCCCCCGCCGTCCGGGAACTCACCCGCGCCCTGCTGGAAGCCGTCCGCTGCCGGGTCCGCGCCACCGGCCCTGCCGACCGGCCCCGGCTCGGCGTCGACCTGTCCTACGGCACCGCGTCCGCCACCGTCGCCCTGCTCGCCGCCGCCGTCCCGCTGCCCTCCGGCGCCCCGCCCGGCCCCGGACCCGAACGGCCGCCCGCCCGCACCGGCGCCGTCAAGGGCTCCTGGGCCCGCGGCGGCGACCGGCCCGGACCCGAGACGCTGCCCGCCGTCACCCTCGGCGACGCCACCGGCCTCGCCCTCGCCGTGCACGCCCCCGGCTCCGCCACCTGGTCGTCCCCCCGTCCTCCCGTACGCCGGCCTCGACGACCCGCTCGACGGCCCGCTCACCGACGAACCCGGCCCCGCGCTGCTCTGCGCCGCCCGGTACGCGGCCGTCCACCGGGCCGGCGGCGCCGACCACCTCACCGGCCACGGCGCCCGGCAGGTCCTCGACGGCCACCCCGCCCGGCTCGCCGACCTGATCCGGGCCGGCCGCCCGCTCGACCTGCTCGCCCCGATCGCCGCCCTGGCCGGCGCCGACCGCGCCACCGCCGGCACCCTCACCGGCACCCTGCACACCCCCGTCACCGTGCTCCGCGCCGCCCGCCGCCTCGCCCGCACCCCGTACGCCGACGCCCTGGACGAGCTCGCCCTGCGCCTGACGCTCCGCCAGGCCCGCGCCGAGAACCGCACCATGGGCCGCGCGCTGGCCGCCGACCTCAGCTGGCTCCGGCCCGGGCCGGCCGCCCACCTGCTGGCCGACGAACCCCTCGCCGCGCTCGCCCAGCACCTGCGCACCGCCGCCCGCGACGGCACCAGCACCGAACCGCCCGGCGCCCGCCGCGCCCGCCTCGCCCTGCACCGGCACGCCGCCCACTACCGCACCCTGGTGCAGGCCGCCGAACAGCACGGCCAGCGCCTGCACGCGCCGTTCCTCGACAACCAGGTGGTCCGCGCCGCCCGGCTGCTCCCCGACGACGTCCGCCTGCAGCCCGGCGCCCGGCCCGCCCTGCTCGCCGCCGTCCTGGCCGGCGCCGGCCGCACCGACCTGCCCGCCGAATGGGGCCGCACCACCGGCGCCGACCGCCACGCCCCGCCCGCGAGGGCCTCCGGGCCGCCGCCCCCGCGCTCGCCGCACTGCTCGACCGTCCGCTGCTCGGCGAGGCCGGACTGATCGACACCCCCGCCGTCCGCAAGACCCTGGCCGCCGCCGCCGACCCCGCGCAGGACGCCCCGCCCGCCGCCCTCGCCGCCCTCGCCGAGCTGCTCGCCGTCGAACTCTGGCTGCGCCGCCTGACCGCCCGCCGCCCCGGCTCCGCCTGGACCGGCCTGCCCGCGCCGCGCCGCACCGCCCTGGCGACCTGACCGGCCGCCAGGTGCGCCTTCCCGACCCGGGCCGCCCCGGCGGATAGCGTCGCGCCATGACCGCCGCCGCCCTCCCCGTCAGCCCCGACGCCCCGCCGCCCGGCACCGCGATCCTGAACGCCTGCGACGGCTCCGACGCCTCGCTCTGGGCCCTGGACCGGGCGATGACCGAGGCCGAGGCCCACCACCTGCCGCTGCACGTGCTCGCTGTGGTCAACCCCTCGCCCACCGGCTACCCGCCGGGCATGGCCGACCTGGTGCAGGAGAGCGTCCAGCGCCTCGTCGACAGCATGTCGGACGGCCTGCGCCGCGCCGTCGCCACCGTCCAGGCCGCCCGCGCCCGCCCGTACGGCGGGCAGCTCACCCTGCACGTGGTGCTCGGCAACGTGGTGGACGTGCTGCTCCAGGCCGCCGACGGGCGGCACACCCTGGTGATCGGCACCCGCGGCAACGGCGGCTTCGCCCGGCTGCTGCTCGGCTCGGTCTCCACCGCCGCCGTGCACCACGCGAGCTGCCCCGTGCTGGTGGTGCCCGCGCCGGCCGAGGACGCCTGAGCGCGCCCGAGGACGCCTGAGCTGGAATGACGGCGAATGGTTGAGCGTTCATCTTCCTGTTGGAGGCCGCCCGGCCGCCGAGAACCACCCGACAGGAGCCCGCCCCGCCATGAAGGTCGAAATCTACTCGGACATCGCCTGTCCCTGGTGCTACGTCGGCAAGCGGCGCTTCGAGCAGGCCCTGGAGCGCTTCGAGGGCAAGGACGGCGTCGAGGTGGTCTACCGCCCCTACCAGCTGGTCCCCGACGCCCCCGAGCAGGCCCGCCCGCACCGCGAGTGGCTCGCCGAGCGCTACGGCCCGCAGGCCCTCGCCATGGACGCCCGGATCACCGAGGTCGGCAAGTCCGTCGGCATCGACTACGACTTCGACAACGCGCTGGAGGTCAACACCCTCCGCGCCCACCGCCTGCTGCACCTCGCCGAGACCGAGTACGGGCCCGCGGTCCAGGCCGCCCTCAAGGAGCGCCTGCTGAAGGCCCACTTCTCCGAGGGCGTCGACGTCGGCGACCCCGAGGCGCTGGCCGGCCTCGCCGCCGAGACCGGCATCGACCGCGAGCGCGCCGCCGCCTACCTGGCCGGCGACGAGGGCGAGGCCGAGACCCGCGCCGCGCTCGCCGAGGCCCGCGCCATCGGCGTCACCGCCGTCCCCACCTTCGTCTTCGAGGGACAGTGGGCCGTCCAGGGCGGCCAGGAGGCCGACACCTTCCTGCAGGTCCTGCGCCAGGTCGAGGCCGAGACCGCCCGGAAGATCACCCCGATCGCCCCGGCCGGGGACACCTGCGAGGACGGCAGCTGCCGGATCTGAGCCGCCGGGCCCGCCGGACCGTCAGCAGGTCAGGCGGGCCTGCGCCCAGTCCGCCAGGTCGATCACCGACGCCGACCCGCGGGCCATGGTGACCACCAGCCGGACCGACTTCTGTCCGGCCAGCGGCGCGTGCACCGGGACCGGCTCCGCGTTCGCCGCCAACTCGCCCGAGGACCACAGCACTTCACCGTCGTCGCCCTGGACCGTGAAAACCACCCGCCCGTACGAGGCCCCGAAGTCGTCCAGCCCGGCGACGGCGTCGAAGGACCGGCAGCTCCGGTTCAGGTCGATGGTCACCCGGGACGGCACCGGGGCCGCCAGCACGTGCCGGTAGAAGTTCCCGCGCATCCACGTGCCGGGCAGCTGCATGGCGTACCCGGAGCCGCGGATCGCCGGCGTGCCCGGGGTGCGGTGACCCCGGTTCAACGGCAGCTCGTCCAGCCAGAACTGGCTGACCGCGGTGACCGTCGGGCTCGGCGTCGGCGTGGGCGTCGGTGTCGGAGTGGGGGTCGGCGTAGGGGTGGGGGCCGGAGCCGGAGCGGGCGCCGCCGGGGCTCCGGCGTGGGCGTCGGCGACGGCGTGGGGGTCGGTGTCGGCTTCGCGGACGGAGCCGGCTTCGGCGACGGCGACTGCGAGGGCTTCGGCGACGGCGTCGGAACCGGCGCGGGAGCGGGCGCCGCCGGCGCCGCCGCCGGGACCTCCGGAGCCGCACTGACCGGCGCCGGCGCGGCCACCGGCGGCCTCGGCTCCGGCGAGCCGGTGAGCGCGAACGCGGCGACCGCCGCGGCCGCCACCGCGATGCCCGCGGCGATGCCGGCCTTCGCGGCCGTGCCGATCCCCTCCCCGGCCGCGGCCGCCGCCCCGCCGCCGGACGAGCCGCCGGCCGTCGTGGTCGCCGCCGTGCCGCCGGCCGCGACCGTGCCGCCGGTGACCGCACCCGTGACCGCGACCCCGGTGCCGACCGCGGCCGCCGCGGCCGTGAACCAGCCGGTGCCGATCCAGAGCAGCGCGCCCCCGGGCAGCACCGCCCGCAGACTGTGGTTGATGTCCGCCAGCTCCAGGTACGCGGCCGTGCACCGGGTGCAGTCCTGGACGTGCTTGCCGACCTCCGCCGAGGCCCGCTTGCGCAGCGAACCCCGGGCGTACGCGCCCAGCCGGTTCGCGTAGGCGGCGCAGCCCGACTCCTGACTGCCCGACACGTGCGCCTGCAGGAACGCCGCGGCCAGCCGGTCGCGGGCCCGGTGGGCCTGCACCGCCGTCGCGTTCGCGGTCTTGCCCAGCATCACCGCGACCGTCTTCGGCGACTCCCGCTCGACCTCGGTGTGCCAGAGCACCACCCGGTCGTCCTCCGGCAGTTCGGCGTAGGCCCGCATCACCATGCGCCGGTCCGCCAGCGCCAGCGCCCAGGCGTCCGCGCCCGGGTCGGCCAGGTCGAACTCGACGGTGGCGGCGGACGTCTCCGCGAACGTCGAGAAGTCGTCCACCAGTTGCTCGCGCCGGTCCGAACGGGCCCAGGCCGCCGCCACGTTGCGCACCGCCGTCAGCAGGTAGGCACGGACCGCGAACTCCGGCCCCTTGCCCGCCTTCAACGCCTGCAGGGTACGGGCGAACACCTCGCCCGCCAGGTCCTCCGCGGTGAAGCTGTCCCGGCAGCACGTCCGCGCGTAGCGCCGCACCGCGTCCGCGTGCCGGCGGTAGATCTCCTCGTACGCGGAGTCGTCACCGGCCCGCACCAGCGCCGTCAACTCGGCGTCGGAAGCCGGGCGTTCACCGTCCACCGGATCGGCCGGCGGCGGCACCGTGGCCCGCACCGCGAGCTCCTCGGCGATGAACGCCTCCGGCGTCACCCCGCCCTGCCCGGCGGCCGCCTGACCCGGCACCCGGCCCACCAGCGACTCCAGCGCCGGACTGCCCGCCTGGTCCGGGACGTGCCCGGGCGCACCCTCGGCCTGCTCCTCCGGACTCACCGGGCACCGTCCGGTCGCCCGGCATGCCGGACGGGCCGCCCCTCGAACTCGACGGCGATCACGGTGCGCAACGGGACAATGGCTCCAACCACGGGCAAAGAATGGCATAGCGCCGCGCCCGCCGGAAGCCGCACCGGCCACGACCCACTCTTCCGTGCCGCCGCTCGCGGAGGTGTTCGGGAACCGGCGGCGCAGGCACCGCGCGTACCCGGACGGTCCCGAGCGCCGCCCGCCCCGGACGGTGCGCCCGGCGGCTCCCCGTCACCCGAACGGCGCGCCGCGGCACCGCCCGGACCGGGCCGGCCTCCCGCACGGTGCGTCAACTCCACGACCCCCGAACGGAATCAGGCCGCGCGCAGTCCCTGCAACAGGATCTGCAGCAGCCGGCCGCCGGCACCGCCCTCGGCCTCGCCGTCCCGCGCCGCGACCGCCGCCGACGCGTGCACCGGCACCGCCGCGGTCAGCACCAGCACCACATCGGCCACCGTCACACCCTGCCGCAGCTCGCCCGCCGCACCCGCCCGGGCCACCAGCGCCGCCAGCAACTGCAGCAGCAGCCGCGGATCCGCACTCTGCTCGCCCTCCGCCACCGGCGCCCCGGCGAACGCCCGCAGCTCCGCGCCGCGCTGCTCCGGCACCCGGCCGATCTCCTCCGCGTACCGGAACGCCTCCGGCGGCAGCAGCCGGCCCGCACCCGAGGCGGCCGCCCGCTGCAGGAACCCGGCCAGCGCGTCCCACGGACCGTTCAGCCCGCCGTACAGCGACTCCCGGGCCTGCGCCGTCAGCCAGGACACCTCCTCGGCGGCGATCCGCTGGACCAGCACCTCCTTGCTGGGGAAGCGCCGGTACACGGTGCCGACACCCACGCCGGCCCGCCGCGCCACCTCCTCCATCGGCGCCCCGTACCCGAGTTCGCCGAACACCTCACGGGCGGCCCGCAGCACGCTCTCCAGGTTCCGCCGGGCATCCACCCGCAGCCGCGAACCCGCGCCCCGCCCCGCCTCGCCCGGACGCTCGCCCTGCGGGAACGCGAACCGCTCCCGCTCACCCGGGCCGCGCTGCTCCGGCACCACGTCCACCGCGGCGCGCGCGACAGCGGTGCTCGGCGCCCGCCCGGCCAACTGTTCCTGCTCAGACATGCCAACCTCCCCCGAGGCGCCCCGTCCCGGGCACCCGAACGGTCACTGCGCCCCCTGGCGCGCGCTGCCGACACCGGTCGGTCCGACGTCCGCGCACTACCTTCCCCGGATGGCTCCCGGGCAGTCGCACCGATGCCACCGGGTCGCAGGTGCAAGGACCGGCACCATCGGCGGTCCGAAGCACAATCCGACCATAGTTCAAGGAAGTTCGCCGCAGAAGTGGACCACTCGTCGTCGCGAACGGACCGATCCTGCCCCGACTCCGGACAAAACCCCTACTGCCCACGCCGCCGCACCCGCCCGACCCACCCTCGAACAGCCCTTCCCCGGACCGGATTCGGACCGATCCGGCCCGGACTGTGGACAAGAACCCTCCACCGGGTGCGTCATAGGGGGAACGTGAAACGGGTCACAGCCCGAGGGCCGGCCGGAGGTGCCCCATTCGGATCCTGATCATCGGCGGCGGCTGCGCCGGACTGAGCACCGCGCTGCGCCTCCAGCAGCTGCTGCGACCGCAGTTGAGGGACCGTCGGGTCGAACTCACGATCGTCGAACCCCAGCCGTACCTCACCTTCCAGCCCCTGCTGGCCGAGGTCGCCGCCGGCTCCATCGACCCGCGCCACGTCGTCGTCCCGCTGCGCACCGCGCTCCCCGACTGCCGGGTGCTCACCGCCCGCGTCACCGGCATCGACCACGCCACCCGCACCGCCCGGGTGGACGCCGCCCCGCGCGGCGAACTCCGGCTGCCCACCGAAGTCCCCTACGACGTCCTGGTGATGGCCCCCGGCTCGATCTCCCGCACCGCCCCCGTCCCCGGCCTCGCCGACCACGGCATGGGGTTCGCCACCGTCGGCGAAGCCGTCGCGCTGCGCAACCACGTCCTCGAACAGCTCGACCTCGCCTCCTCCACCCGCGACCCCGCCCTCCGCCAGGCCGCCCTCACCTTCGTCTTCGTCGGCGCCGGCTACGCGGGCGTCGGCGCCCTCGCCGAACTCGAGGACATGGCCCGCACCGCCACCAAGGGCTTCCACAACCTCGCCCCCGAGGACCTGCGCTGGGTGCTGGTCGAGGCCACCGACCGCATCCTCAGCGAGGAAACCCCCGAACTCGCCACCCACACCCTCGCCGAACTGCGCGAACGCAACATCGACATCAGGCTCTCCACCACCCTCGAATCCGCCGTCGACCAGGTCATGGCCCTCTCCGACGGCAGCCGCTTCGCCGCCCGCACCCTGGTCTGGACGGCCGGCATCCGCCCCGCCCCCGTCCTCGCCCTCACCGACCTCCCGCTCGACCGCGCCGGCCGGATCACCTGCCTGCCCACCCTGCGGATCGCCGGCCCCGACGGCGCCCCCGTCGCCGACGCCTGGGCCGCCGGCGACTGCGCCGCCGTCCCCGGCCTGGACGGCGAACCCTGCGCCCCCAACGCCCAACACGCCCTCGCCCAGGCCAGACTGCTCGCCGAGAACCTCGCCGCCGACCTGGCCGGCCAGCCCCTCACCGACTACCGGCCGGGCGGCCCCGCCTGCTCCACCTCCCTCGGCCTGCGCCGCGCCGTCGCCCACACCAGCCGCGGCACCCGCCTCACCGGCCGACGGGCCTGGTGGCTGCACCGCGCGCGCCAGCTGCGCCGGCTGCCCAGCCGGGAGCGCCGGGTCCGGGTGCTGATGGACTGGCTGTTCGGCGGCCTGTTCCCGCGCGAAGTGGTCTCGCTCGGCACCATCGAGCACCCGCGCGCCGAATTCGAGTCCGGGTTCAGCTCCGGCGGGCGCGGTTCGGGCCCGGGCAGCTGACCCCGGGCGCTACCCGCCCTGTCGCCGCCGCTGCTCCTGCCTGCCGTCCTGCTGCCGGCCGTCCTGCTGTCGACCGTTCTTCCGTCGGCCGCCGCACCACGCCGCACCACGGCCGCGCGGAAGCACACCCCCGGCGCACACCTGCCGGAATGCGCCGTACCGGGGGCTCGACTTCCGGAATCACACCGGAGCCTGACAGGATCGTCCCCGCCGGGTCATCACACCGAGTGTTGCACCAGGCACGCAAGGTGATGATCACACCGGAACGACCCGCAGGAACCGCCCACATCAGAACCCGAGGAAGCGGCCGACGTTGAACCTCATGCGCTGGAGCGCCCGGCTCGCCGGAGCCCCCTGGCGGGCCACCGCCCCGCCACCGCGGACGAAACCGTCACCGTCCCCGGCCAGCGCGACCCCGCCACCACCGGCCCCGACCTCCGCGACCCCGAGCAGCTCTACGACCTCCGCGACGTCCTGCGCCGGCTGCCCGCCCCCGTCGCCCTCACCCACGGCCCCCAGCACCTGCTCGGCTACGCCAACCGCGCCTACCGCGACCTGTTCGGCGCCCGCACGCCCGGCCGCCCCGCCGCCGAGTCCCTCCCCGAGCTCAACGCCCTCGGCGTGCTCCCGCTGCTCGACCAGGTCCTGCGCAGCGGCCGCCCGCGAAGCGTCAAGTCCCGCTGCATCCTCGGCCTCGGCGGCAACCGCTACTACAACATCGCCTGCGTCCCGCTCGGCCCCGACGACCGGACCACCCCCACCGGCGTCCTCGTCTTCGCCACCGAGGTCACCGACCAGGTCCAGGCCGCCGGCCGCCTCCGCGACGCCGAACGCCGCCAGCGCGAAGCCGCCGTCACCCTCCAGCACAGCCTCCTCCCGCAGAAACTCGAACAGCCCGCCGACCTCCACGTCGCCGCCACCTACCAACCCGGCGGAGCCGACGCCGCCGTGGGCGGCGACTGGTACGACGTCATCGGCCTCGGCGGCGGACGCACCGCCCTCGTCATCGGCGACGTCATGGGCCGCGGCCTGCGCGCCGCCGCCGTCATGGGCCAGCTCCGCACCGCCGTCCGCGCCTACGCCCGCCTCGACCTCCCCCCGCACGAGGTGATGACCCTCCTCGACGGCCTCGCCATGGAGATCGACGCCAACCAGATCGCCACCTGCACCTACGCCGTGTGGGACCCGGCCACCACCACCCTCGTCTACGCCTCCGCCGGCCACCTCCCCCTCCTGCTCCGCGCCCCCGACGGCACCGTCCTGCGCGGCGAGGAACAGAACGGCCCACCCCTCGGCACCGGCGGCGCCGGCCACCTCTCCCACACCCTCCGCCTGCTCCCCGGCACCACCGGCGTCCTCTACACCGACGGCCTGGTCGAGCGCCGCGACCAGGACATCGACCAGGGCATCGACCACCTCGCCCACACTCTCACCGGCCCAGTCGCCACCCCCGACATCGTCTGCTCCCGCCTCCTGCGCGCCCTCGGCGTCACCGCCGAGCACGACGACGACGTGGCCGTGCTGGTCTTCCAGGTGGCACTTGATCCCGAGCCCGTCCGTGTGTAGAGTTCTTCGAGTTGCCTGACAGGGAGCACCGAGCACGCGTCTGCGTGGACGGTCCCGGGGCGGCCAATCCCTGAGAACCAAGTAGCTGATCCGTGACGGGTCGCGTCCTTTTCGCGTCTCCGTTCGTATTTGCTGTGCGCGTTTTCGGAGATTGCGGCGGATTCGCTTTTCGGAGCGGGGATCGGCTAGAGTTTGAAACGTCGGACGGGCCGTCAGGTCGCAGAAGACAACAGCGAGTCGGATCGAAACTCCGGAAAACGGAGCGGAAAACATCTGATAAGCTGGGAACACGAAAAGAACGAAGCGCCCGGAGGGTTCGCAGGAATGCGGCTCGAAGGAAGCGTCCGTTCCTTGAGAACTCAACAGCGTGCCAAAAGTCAACGCCAGATATGTTGACATCCCCGGCCGGTCTTGATGATCGGTTGGAGATTCCTTTATGAAGTAACACTAGCGAGGACGCAGTGCGCAGGACCGCCCTATTCCGGTGGTTGCTGTGCCGCTCCCCGTGGAGACATTCACGGAGAGTTTGATCCTGGCTCAGGACGAACGCTGGCGGCGTGCTTAACACATGCAAGTCGAA
>NZ_KK853997.1:4423980-4758431 GCF_000696185.1 Kitasatospora cheerisanensis KCTC 2395
AACTGGCGTCAGAGGTGTGAGCCGCCGGTTGCGTCGATGGTCTGGCCGGTGATCCAGCGGGCGTCGGGGGTGGCGAGGAAGGCGACGATGTCCGCGACGTCGGCGGGTTCGCCGACCCGGCCGAGGGCGGAGAGGGCGGCGGCCCGGGCCTGGGCCTCGGGGTTGCCGCGGAGCCAGGGGGCGTTGGTGTCGGTGTCGATGATGCCGGGGCGGACGGAGTTGGCGGTGATGCCGCGGGGGCCGAGCTGGGCGGCGAGGTTGAGGGTGAAGTTGTCGAGGGCGCCCTTGGTGGCGTTGTAGGCGATGATCTCGGGCATCGCGATGCGGGCGACGCCGCTGGAGATGTTGATGATGCGGCCGCCGTCGCGGAGCCGGGGCAGGGCCTGCTGGGTGATGAAGAACGGGGCGCGGACGTTGACCGCGAAGACCTCGTCGAACTCGTCCTCGGTGAGCTCGGCCAGGGCGGAGCTGCGGCCTATGCCGGCGTTGTTGACGAGGATGTCGAGCCTGCCGTCGGGGGCGTGCTCCCGGCCGGCGCGGTCGAAGGCCTCCCAGAGGCGGGCGGCGTCGCCGTGGCCGCCGAGCGGGGCGTGGACCAGGAAGGCCCGGCCGCCGTCGGCGCGGATCTTGTCGAGGACGGTGGTGGCGGCCTCGTGGTCGCGGGCGTAGCCGATGGCGACGGTGGCCCCGTCCTGGGCGAGGCGTTCGGCGATGCCGCGTCCGATGCCCCGGGAGGCGCCGGTGACCAGGGCGATCTTGCCGTCAAGTGCGCGTGCAGACACGGTGGTTGCCCCATCTCTCAATTCTTGAGTGACCGTTCAAGAAGGACCGTAGCACGGCCCGGAGCATTTTTTGAGTGACCGCTCTAAAATGGTGGGCATGACGAGCACAGGGACCAGACGCGGCCGCCCGCCGGCCTTCGACCGGGCGGCGGTGCTGGCGGCGGCGACCAGGCTGTTCTGGGAACGCGGCTACCAGGCGACGTCGGTGGGCGAGCTGACCGGGGCGATGGGGATCAAGCCGGGCAGCCTGTACGCGGCGTTCGGCGACAAGGAGTCGCTGTTCCGCGAGGTGGTGCAGGGCTACCAGCAGTCCCCGGCGGGGCAGTTCGTGGGGCTGGCGTTCGCCGAGGAGCCGACGGCCCGGGCCGCGTTCGCCCGGATCCTGCGCGACGCGGCGCGGATCTACGCCGACCCGGAGCACCCGGCCGGCTGCATGGTGATCAGCGCGGCCGCCAACGTGGCCGCCCAGGACGACGAGGTGGCGGCCTTCCTGCGCGAGCTGCGGGCGGCGAACCTGGCGGTCTTCGAGGAGCGGCTGTCCACCGCGAAGCGGCTCGGCGAGCTGCCGCCGACCGCGGACCCGGCCGCGCTGGCCCGCTACTTCGGCGCGGTCCTGCAGGGCATGTCGCAGCGGTCCAGGGACGGCGCCGACACCGCGGAGCTGACGGCGACGGCCGAACTGGCCATGCTGGCCTGGCCGGCCGGCCCGGTCGGCTGACCACGGGTCCGGCCTCCGGAAAGCGGCCCGGAGGACGTACGCTCGGCGGTATGCGGACTTCTGAGAGCACGTCAGGTGGGGGCCGGGTCGAGCGCGTCGAGGCGCTGACGGCGGAGCAGGCCGAGGCGGTCCGGGCCTGCTCGCGGAGGCGGCCCGGACGGACGGCCGGGAGGCGGTCTCCGAGGCGGGCCGGCTGCGCATCCGCCCCGACAGCCCCCGCCCGGGGGTGCGCCACCTGGTGCAGACGGCGGACGGCCGGGTGACGGGGTACGCCCAGGCCGAGGGCGAGCACCCGGGGACGGTCGAGCTGACGGTGGCGCCGGCCGACCGCGGCCGCGGGCTGGGCGGGGCACTGGTGCACGCGGTGCTGGACGGCGCCGAAGGCGAGCTGGACTTCTGGGCGCACGGCGGCCTGCCCGCCGCCCGGCACCTGGCCGAGGTCCACCGCGCGGAGCTGGTGCGGGAGTTGCGGCAGATGCGGCGCACCGCCGAGGCGCCGGACGCGGTGCCGGTGCCGGCTGGCGTCGAGCTGCGGACCTTCGAGCCGGGCCGGGACGAGCAGGCGTGGCTGGCGCTCAACGCGCTGGCCTTCGCGTACCACCCGGAGCAGGGTTCCTGGACGGAGCAGGACCTGGCGGAGCGGATGGCCGAGCCCTGGTTCGACCCGAAGGGCTTCTTCCTGGCGGAGCGGGACGGCCGGCTGGTCGGCTTCCACTGGACGAAGACCCAGCCGGACGGGCTGGGCGAGGTGTACGTGGTCGGCGTGGACCCGGCGGAGCAGGGCGGCGGCCTGGGCAAGGCGCTGACCGCGGCGGGCCTGCGGCACCTGATCCTGGAGCGCGGGCTGCCGACCGTCATGCTGTACGTGGACGCGGACAATGCGGCGGCCGTCCGGGTGTACGAGCGCCTGGGCTTCACCATCCACGAGGTCGACCTGATGTACCGCTGGTCGCCGTCGACCGGTCGCTGAGCCGGGGCCGGGCGGGGAGGGCGGACGGCGGGCGGACCGGGCCGTCCGGTAACGGCCACGGGGGTGACGGACTCAGCTTTCCTCCTGGCCATGCGGTGTTTACCGTGGATTCAATTGGCGCCGCGAAGATCACAGAATGTCGTCCGTATTGCCCCGTCCGCGTCACCGCTCCACCCGCCGCCCGGCCGGGCCGGTTCCGGCTGCGCCGGGCGGGTGGCCGTGGGTCGACGAGGACGAGCAGCGGGCGGAGGCGTGCCCTTCGTCCCGCCGGGACCGCGTCCTGCAGGAGGAGCTGGAACCGATGAGCATCCCCCGCGTCTCCGATTCGGCCGAGGCTGACGCCGAGGCCGAGTCCAGCACCGAGCAGAAGCCGGCCGTCCGGTCCGGTGGGAAGACCCGGACCCGGGCCGGCGGCAGGGCCGCGGCCAAGGATCCGGCGAGGGAGTCGAAGCCGCGCGCCAAGGCCCGGTCGGCCGAGCCGGAGCCGGCGGCCGAACCGCCCGTGGTGCGGGCGGCGACCGCGCTGCCCGCCACCGTGGCCTCGGCGTTCGGCACGGGCGGCCCGGACGGGCGCGGCGCGGAGGAGGCGGAGCTGCCGCAGGGCCGGTTCCTGGACCGCGAGCGCAGCTGGCTGGCGTTCAACGAGCGGGTGCTCGAACTCGCCGAGGACCCGAACATCCCGCTGCTGGAGCGCACCAAGTTCCTGGCGATCTTCGCCTCGAACCTGGACGAGTTCTTCATGGTGCGGGTGGCCGGCCTGAAGCGCCGGATCGCCACCGGCGTCGCCCAGCGGTCCGCGTCCGGGCTGCAGCCGCGCGAGGTGCTGGACCTGATCTGGCGCCGGTCGCGGGAGCTGATGGCCCGTCACGCGGCCACCTTCCAGCAGGAGGTGCTGCCGGACCTGGCCGCCGAGGGCATCGAGGTGGTGCGCTGGGCGGACCTGGCGGAGACCGAGCAGGCCCGGCTGCACACGCTGTTCCGGCAGCAGATCTTCCCCGTCCTGACGCCGCTGGCGGTCGACCCGGCGCACCCGTTCCCGTACATATCGGGACTGTCGCTGAACCTGGCCGTGGTGGTGCGCAACCCGGTGTCGGGCCACAAGCACTTCGCCCGGGTGAAGGTGCCGCAGCTGCTGACGCGCTTCCTGGAGGCCTCGCCGCAGCGGTACGTGCCGCTGGAGGACGTGATGGGCGCGCACCTCGAGGAGCTGTTCCCGGGGATGGAGGTGCTCGCCCACCACGCGTTCCGGGTCACCCGCAACGAGGACCTGGAGGTGGAGGAGGACGACACCGAGAACATCCTGAAGGCGCTGGAGAAGGAGCTGATGCGGCGCCGCTTCGGCCCGCCGGTGCGCCTGGAGGTCGAGGAGTCGATCGACCCCTACATCCTGGACCTGCTGGTCCGGGAGCTGAACATCACCGAGGCGGAGGTCTTCCCGCTGCCCGGCCCGCTCGACCTGACCGGCCTGTTCGGCATCGCCGACCTGGACCGGCCCGAGCTGCGCTACCCGAAGTTCGTGGCGGGCACCGCGCGCGGCCTGATCGACGTCGAGTCCGCCTCGCAGCCGGACATCTTCGCCGCCATGCGCGAACGCGACGTGCTGCTGCACCACCCGTACGACTCGTTCTCGACCTCCGTGCAGGCGTTCCTGGAGCAGGCCGCCGCCGACCCGCACGTGCTGGCGATCAAGCAGACGCTGTACCGCACCTCCGGCGACTCGCCGATCGTGGACGCGCTGACAGACGCCGCGGAGTCCGGCAAGCAGGTCCTGGTCCTGGTGGAGATCAAGGCGCGCTTCGACGAGCAGGCCAACATCAAGTGGGCCCGCAAGCTGGAGGAGGCCGGCTGCCACGTGGTCTACGGCCTGATCGGGCTGAAGACGCACTGCAAGCTGTCGCTGGTGGTCCGCCAGGAGGGCGACACGCTCCGCCGGTACTCGCACGTCGGCACCGGCAACTACCACCCGAAGACCGCCCGGCTGTACGAGGACCTGGGGCTGCTGACCTCGGACCCGCAGGTCGGCGCGGACCTGTCCGACCTGTTCAACCGGCTGTCCGGCTACTCGCGCCGCGAGTCCTACCGCCGGCTGCTGACCGCGCCGCGCGGGCTGCGGGACGGCCTGGTCGCCCGGATCAACGGCGAGATCGCCCACCACCGGGCCGGCCGCCCGGCCTTCGTCAAGCTCAAGGTCAACTCGATCGTCGACGAGGTCGTCATCGACGCGCTGTACCGGGCCTCCCAGGCCGGCGTGCCGGTGGACGTTTGGGTGCGCGGCATCTGCGCGATCCGGCCGGGCGTGCCGGGGCTGAGCGAGAACGTCCGGGTGCGGTCCATCCTGGGCCGGTTCCTGGAGCACTCCCGGGTGTTCGTGTTCGGCAACGGCGGCGACCCGGAGGTGTGGATCGGCAGCGCCGACATGATGCACCGCAACCTGGACCGCCGGATCGAGGCGCTGGTCCGGGTCACCGACCCGGCGCACCGGGCCGAACTCAACGGGCTGCTGGACCTCGGCATCTCCGACGAGACCGACTCCTGGCACCTCGGCCCGGACGGCACCTGGATCCGCCACGCCCAGGACGCCGAGGGCCGGCCGTTGCGGCACGTCCAGGACCTGCTGATCGACTCACGCCGCCGCAACCGCGGCTCCGCCGCCGCACGCTGAGCGGCACCCCGCCCGCGCCGGGAGCCCTCCCGGCGCGGGCGGCATGCAGCCCCGGGGCAGGCCCGGGGAGGAAATCGGGGAGAGCCACAGCCATGACCGATGCGCCGACGACGGTCCCGGTGGCGCGTGCCGCGACCGCCGGGGAGGTCCTTGCCGGCCACCTGACCGCCCAGGCGGGCGCGTTCCTGCGCGCCCTCCCGCAGGCGGTCGGCGAGGCGGGGTCCAGACCGGGCGCACTCCCGGCGTCGGCGCAGGCCGCGGACGACCTGCTGCGCGCGGTGCGCCGGATCGGCGGGGCGCTGCACACCTTCGCCGCCGTCTTCGACCCGGTGTGGGCGCAGGAGACCCGGAACGAACTGCGCTGGCTGATCGACCTGCTCGCCCAGGAACCCGGCTACCGGCGCCGCGCCGACCGGCTGCTCGGCGCCCTCGACTCGCTGGCCGACACCACCCCCGACGGGCCCGGCATGCTGGCCGGCCACGTCGGCGCGCCCAAGGCCCGGCACTGCTGGAACGCCAGCTGACGCTGGCCCGCACCCGGGCGCACACCGCGCTGCTGCAGGAACTCCGCTCGGCCCGGCTGCACGCCCTGGCCGACCGGATGACGCTGCTGGCCGGCGAGGTCCCGCTGGTGCCGGAGGCCGCCGCCGCGCCCGCCGTGTCGCTGCTGCCGCAGACCGCGGCGGCGCTCGGCGCGCTCGCCGCGGCGGCCGAGCGGCTGCCCTGGCAGCGCGCCGCGCAGGCGTACGGCGGGGCCGGGCTGCACCGGCTGGGCGCGGCCCCGGCCGAGCCGGGCACGGTGCCGCCGCCCCGCACCGGGCCATCGGCCGCCGACACGGCGGACGCGGCGCTGGCCGCCGACGACGCGCCGTGGCTGCGCGCCCGGATCCTGGTGAAGCGGGCC
Organism: Kitasatospora cheerisanensis KCTC 2395; assembly: GCF_000696185.1. Classification (GTDB taxonomy): domain Bacteria; phylum Actinomycetota; class Actinomycetes; order Streptomycetales; family Streptomycetaceae; genus Kitasatospora; species Kitasatospora cheerisanensis. Next base: position 4,430,017 of record NZ_KK853997.1, read on the forward strand.
CGCTACGCGCTGGAGGTGTGCAGCGCGCCGGACGGCGAACTGCTGGAGCTGGACCGGGTGCTGGGCCGCCACCAGGAGGCGTCCGACTCGGCGGCGACGGTGGCCACCGCGGCCCGCACGCCCCGGATCACCCCGGCGACCGCGTACGTGCTGGGCGTGGTGCACGCCGATCAGCGGCTCGACGTGGAGGCGGCCCGGTACGATTTCGGGCGCCAGTGGCCGGTGGTGGCGCCCGGGCTGGTCGGCCCGGCGGCGGTGGCGTCGGACTGAACCCCCGTACCTCCGCCCGGATGGACCGCGTACCGCAGATGCCCGACCGCCCGTTCCCGCCCGACCGTGACCGCTCCCGGTCGGGCGGCGCCCGCACCGACCGCCGCCCGGCGGCCGGGCCCCGCTCGACGGTGCTCGCGGCCGGCGCCGTGCTGTGGGTGCCGGGGCCGCTGCGCAAGGACGGCAGCCGGAAGAAGCCCAGGATGGCGCTGGTGCACCGCCCCAAGTACGACGACTGGAGCCTGCCGAAGGGGAAGCTCGACCCCGGCGAGGGCTGGCGGGCGGCGGCGCTGCGCGAGGTGCGGGAGGAGACCGGGATGCGCTGCGTGCTGGGCGCGGAGCTGCCCACCCAGCACTACCTGGCGCAGGGCCGTCCGAAGGAGGTCCGGTACTGGGCGGCGGTGCCGATCGGCGGCGAGTTCCGGCCGAACCGGGAGGTGGACCGGCTGGAGTGGCTGCCGCCGCGGCGGGCCAAGGATCGGCTGACGCACCCCCGCGACCGGATGCTGATCGACGCGCTGCTGGAGCTGCTGCTCGGCTGAGCACCCGGCCGCGCGCCGGCGGGGGTGGTTCGCACCGCTCCGGTCGGGTGATCCGTCCGCGCCCGTCCCGTGACGCAACCGTTACTACCGGCCCAGGTTTCCTGACATCCGTCCGAGGTTCACTCCCCGTTCATTTGCGACGGGCTGACGCGTCACCTGTCCTGCCTAACTTCGGGTTTACCGGAGGGCCGCCAGGGCCCCGGACCACAGCAAATCCGGTCGTTCGGAGACCGGTATTGCCTCAGAAAGGGACACCCTGTGAACCTGCGGAACGGCCGCTCCAAGGCCCTCGCCATCGGTGCCGTCGCGCTCGTCTCCACGCTGTCGCTGTCTGCCTGCGGCACGGACGACAACACCCCGTCGGGCGGCTCGTCCTCCGGCGCGGCCCCGGCTGCCAAGATCGCCTGTGCCGACAAGGGCGGCCAGCTGCTGGCGGCCGGTTCGACCGCGCAGACCCCGGCGATCGAGGTCTGGAAGGCCGCCTACGGCAACGCCTGCACCGGCACCAGCCTGACCTACAGCGGTGGCGGCTCCGGCGCCGGTGTCACCCAGTTCAACCAGGGCAAGGTCGCCTTCGCGGGCTCCGACGGCGCCCTGAAGCAGTCCGAGATCGACACCTCGAAGACGGTCTGCACCGGCGGCCAGGGCATCGACCTGCCGATGGTCGGCGGCCTGATCTCGATCGTGTTCAACGTCGAGGGCGTCGACAAGCTGGTCGTGGACGGTCCGACCCTGGCGAAGATCTTCGACTCGCAGATCACCAAGTGGAACGCCCCGGAGATCGCCGCGCTGAACCCGGGCGTGAACCTCCCGGCCGCCGACATCCAGGCGATCCACCGCTCGGAGGACTCCGGCACCACCCAGAACCTGACCGCCTACCTCGGCAAGGCCGGCGGCGGCGCCTGGAAGTACCCGGCCGCCAAGTCCTGGTCCGGCCAGGGCGGCCAGTCCGCCAACGGCTCCGCCGGTGTCGCGGCCCTGGTCAAGCAGACCAAGAACTCGATCTCCTACGTCGAGCTCTCCTACGCCCAGAGCAACAAGCTGAACAGCGCCGCCATCGCCACCGGCGCCTCCAAGCCGGTCGAGGCCACCGCCGCCAACGGTGCCACCACGCTGGCCAACGCCAAGATCGTCGGCAAGGGCGCGGACCTGGCGCTGGACATCGACTACGCGACCAAGGCCGAGGGCGCCTACCCGCTCACCCTGGTCACCTACGAGATCGTCTGCGACAAGGGCAACAAGGCCGACACCCTGCCGGCCCTCAAGTCCTTCCTGACCTACACCGTGAGCGACGAGGGCCAGCAGGCCATCGGTGCGGTCGGCTACGTGCCGCTGCCGAAGGAGCTCGCGGGCAAGGTCAAGACCCAGATCGACGCCCTCGCCTGAGGCTGAGCGACGACCGGCCGGGCGGCCCCGAAGGAGGGGGGAGGGGCCGCCCGCCCGGGCCACGCGTCGACCGCACCACCCGCACCACCCACCACCAGAACGTCCGGGGCACCGCCGCCATGGTGCCGCCCTCCGCGGGGCAGCGCCGCCAGACCGGAGTAAACGATCATGACTTCTGCCTCCCCCGCCGACGCGCGGGGACGCACCCCACGACGCCGCGACAGCCGCCGCGGCGACAGCATTTTCTTCAACCTCTCCCGCGGAGCGGGCGTCCTGCTGCTGGTCGTCATGGCCGCCATCGCAGGCTTCCTGACCTACCGCTCCGCCCTCGCCCTGGGCAAGAACGAGGGCAACTTCCTCACCACCTTCGAGTGGACGCCGGACGCCGCGAAGCCGGTGTTCGGCATCGCCGTGCTCACTTTCGGCACCCTGGTCAGCGCGCTCATCGCGATGATCATCGCGGTCCCGATCGCGGTCGGCATCGCGCTGTTCATCTCGCACTACGCGCCGCGCCGGATCGCCCAGCCGTTCGCCTACCTGGTGGACCTGCTGGCCGCCGTCCCGTCGATCGTCTACGGCCTGTGGGGCGTGCTGTTCCTGGTCCCGCACATGGGCGGCCTGACCAGCTGGATGGACCAGTACCTCGGCTGGACGTACATCTTCAGCCAGTCCAGCTCCGGCGTCCCGCCGCGCAACCTGTTCACCGTCGGCATCCTGCTGGCGATCATGGTGCTGCCGATCATCACCGCGGTCACCCGCGAGGTGTTCCGGCAGGTCCCGCGGATGCACGAGGAGGCGGCGCTCGCCCTCGGCGCGACCCGCTGGGAGATGATCCGCACCGCGGTGCTGCCGTTCGGCCGCCCCGGCATCATCTCCGCGTCGATGCTCGGCCTGGGCCGCGCGCTCGGCGAGACCATCGCGGTCGCCACCGTGCTCTCCACCAACAGCAAGCTGACGCTGCACCTGCTCGACCCGGGCGGCGGCACCTTCGCCGAGAACATCGCCCTCAAGTTCAACGAGGCCCAGCCGCTCGGCCGGGACGCCCTGATGGCCTCCGGCCTCGTCCTGTTCGTGATCACCCTGCTGGTGAACGGTGCCGCCCGCGTCATCATCGCCCGCCGCAAGGAGTACTCGGGGGCCGCCGCGTGACCGCCATCGACACCGTCGCCGCAGCCCCGCAGCTCAGCCGGCGGCTGACCGCGGCCCGGCTGCCCCGCTGGGCCCCCGCCGCGATCACCGTCGGCTCGATCGCCGTCGGCTGCGCCGTCGGCGCCGTCGCCGGACTCGAGAGCCACCTCCAGTGGGGCCTGATCTCCGCCCTGGTCTTCCTGGTCGCCAGCTACACCGCCTCGGCCACCGTCGAGGGCCGCCGGCAGGCCAAGGACCGCTTCGCCACCTCGCTGGTGTGGGTCGCCTTCATCTGCGCCGTGGTGCCGCTGGTCTCGCTGACCTTCTACACCGTGCAGCAGGGCCTCGGAGCGATCAGCCCCGAGTTCCTCAGCCACTCGATGAAGGGCGTCGTCGGCACCCTGAGCCCGGACGGCGGCATCTACCACGCCATCATCGGCACCATCGAGCAGGTCCTGCTGGCCACCCTGATCGCCGCGCCGATCGGCCTGCTCACCGCCGTCTACCTGGTGGAGTACGGCCGCGGCCGGCTCGCCAAGGCGGTCACCTTCTTCGTCGACGTGATGACGGGCATCCCGTCGGTCGTCGCCGGTCTGTTCATCCTCTCGCTCTGGAACATCTTGCTCGGCTTCGAGTACTCCGGCTTCTCCGGCAGCCTCGCACTGGCGATCCTGATGATGCCGGTCGTGGTCCGCTCGACCGAGGAGATGCTCAAGCTCGTCCCGAACGAGCTGCGCGAGGCGTCGTACGCGCTCGGCGTGCCGCGCTGGAAGACCATCCTGCGGATCGTCCTCCCGACGGCCATCGGCGGAATCACCACCGGTGTGATGCTGGCGGTCGCCCGCATCACCGGCGAGACCGCCCCCGTGATGATGCTGGTGTTCGGCGCCGACTTCATCAACAGCGACCCGTTCAACGGACCGCAGCAGTCGCTGCCGCTCTACATCTGGCAGCAGTACTCGCAGGTCAACAACGAGTTCGGCTACTCGCGCGCCTGGGGCGCGGCACTGGTGCTGATCGCCTTCGTGATGGGGCTCAACCTCATCGCCCGGGGCATCGCGCGCTGGCGCTCGCCCAAGGGCGGACGCTGACACCGACTGACGTACGAACAGACGAGAGAAGACGAAAGATCATGGCCAAGCGCATCGACGTCAGCGGACTGTCCGCCTACTACGGCTCCACCCGCGCCATCGAGGACATCTCGATGACCATCGAGCCCCGCTCCGTGACCGCCTTCATCGGCCCCTCCGGCTGCGGCAAGTCCACCTTCCTGCGCACCCTCAACCGGATGCACGAGGTGATCCCCGGCGCCCGCGTCGAGGGCAAGGTGATGCTCGACGACGAGAACCTGTACGGCGCGAACGTCGACCCAGTCGCCGTCCGCCGCTCGGTCGGCATGGTGTTCCAGCGGCCCAACCCGTTCCCCACCATGTCGATCTACGACAACGTGGTGGCCGGCCTGAAGCTGGCCGGGGTGAAGAAGAAGTCCGTCCTGGACGGCGTGGTGGAGAAGTCCCTGCAGGGCGCCAACCTGTGGAACGAGGTCAAGGACCGCCTGAACAAGCCCGGCGCGGGCCTGTCCGGCGGCCAGCAGCAGCGACTGTGCATCGCCCGGGCGATCGCCGTCGAGCCCGAGGTGCTGCTGATGGACGAGCCCTGCTCGGCCCTCGACCCGATCTCCACCCTCGCCATCGAGGACCTGATCGGCGAACTGAAGTCGCAGTTCACCATCGTGATCGTGACCCACAACATGCAGCAGGCGGCGCGCGTCTCGGACCGGACCGCGTTCTTCAACCTGGCGGGCGTCGGCCAGCCCGGCAAGCTGATCGAGCTGGACGACACCCAGCGGATCTTCTCCAACCCCTCGGTGCAGGCCACCGAGGACTACATCTCCGGCCGCTTCGGCTGACCGGGCCCCGCGCCGGGAGGCCCCGCCTCCCGGCGCGGAGCGCACGAGCTGCTTCGCGGTGCTGCATGGCGGTGCCGCCGCGGAGCCGACGAAGGGCCCGCCCCCGTGCTGTGGGGGCGGGCCCTTCCGCCGTCGTGCCGTGAACGCGTGCGGGTCAGAGCACGATCAGATTGACGATGCCGAACATCGCCGCCGCCACGATCGCGGCCGCCGGCATGGTGATGAACCAGCCCATCACGATGTTCTTCGCCACCCCCCAGCGGACCGCGCGGACCCGCTTGGTGGCGCCCACGCCCATGATCGCCGAGGTGATCACGTGAGTGGTGGAGATCGGCGCCGCGTAGACGAACGAGGTGACGTACATGACCGCGGACGCCGTCGCCTCGGCGGCGAAGCCCTGCGGCGGGTCCAGCTCGATGATCTTGCGGCCGAGGGTGCGCATGATCCGCCAGCCGCCCGCGTAGGTGCCCAGCGAGAGCATCATCGCGCAGGAGATCTTCACCCAGATCGGGATGCCGGTGCCGGACTGGTGGCCGGAGATGGTCAGCGCCATCACCACGATGCCCATGGTCTTCTGGGCGTCCTGCAGGCCGTGCGCCAGCGCCATCGCGGCCGCCGAAGCGGTCTGCGCCACCCGGAAGTTGCGCTTGGCCTTGTGCGGGTTGGTCCGCCGGAAGATCCACAGGATCGCCAGCATCACCAGGAAACCGCCGACCAGGCCGACCACCGGCGAGACGATCATCGGGATGATGATCTTCTCGACCACGCCGTGCCAGACCACGTCGGTGCCGCCGGCCAGCGCCGCGCCCACCATGCCGCCGAACAGCGCGTGCGAGGAGGAGGACGGCAGGCCGAAGTACCAGGTCACCAGGTTCCAGGCGATCGCCCCGACCAGGGCCGCGAACAGGATCGCCATGCCCTTGCTGCCGGTCGGGGTCTCGATGATCCCCTCGGAGACGGTCTTCGCCACCCCGCTGCCGAGGAAGGCGCCCGCCAGGTTCATCACCGCGGCCATCGCCAGCGCCGCCCGCGGGGTCAGCGCCCGGGTGGAGACCGAGGTGGCGATCGCGTTGGCGGAGTCGTGGAACCCGTTCGTGTACGTGAAGAAGAAAGCGACGCCGATGACGACGATCAGTGCTGCCATGTCCACGGAGCTCAGGACTCCTTGACGGCGATGGTCTCCACCGTGTTGGCCACGTGCTCGAACGCGTCGGCGGCCTCTTCGAGGACGTCCACCACCTGCTTGAGCTTCAGCACCTCGATCGCCTCGTACTGGCCCGAGAACAGGTGGGCCAGCAGCTTGCGGTGGATCTGGTCCGCCTGGTTCTCCAGCCGGTTGACCTCGATCCAGTACTCGGTGAGGTTCGACATCGACCGCAGGTTCGGCATCGCCTCGGCGGTCAGCTCGGCGGCCCGGGCCAGCACCTCGATCTGCTGCTCGATGCCCTTGGGGAGGGTCTCGATGTCGTACAGCACGACCAGGTCGACGGCCTCCTCCATGAAGTCCATGATGTCGTCCAGCGAGGAGGCCAGCGTGTAGATGTCCTCCCGGTCGAACGGGGTGATGAACGAGGAGTTCAGCTGGTGGAAGATCGCATGGGTGGTGTCGTCCCCGGCGTGCTCGGCGGCGCGCATGCGCTCGACGATCTCCGCGCGGGCGGACACGTCCGAGCCCAGTAGTTCCAGCAGGAGCTTCGATCCGACGACCAGGTTCTCCGCCGCGGCGGCGAACATGTCGTAGAAGCTCGTCTCCTTCGGGGTCAGGCTAAAACGCACGGAAATCTCCGATGTGCGGGGTCGGTACTTGACGATGCTAGGCGCACGTCCCTCGTGCCCGGGCACGGGGTTGCCGACGCGCGCCCTAAGTGTGTCCCACGACACTCCGGTTTGCTCCCGCTCTGCACGGGGATCTCTGAGCTGACGCCCGGACGGCGGAACACCACACCGGTGCCGGATGTTGGAAACTGGGGGCACCTCCCGGCCGAAGGCCGGGGGAGGGCCGAGACCGAAACCAAGAGGGCGGACCTGATGACCACCATCGACACCCCCAGCACCGACGCCGCAGCGGCGTGCCACGGCTCGGCGCACGGCGACGGCCCGCACGGCTACAGCGGCGACAAGGAAGCGCACCTGAAGCGCCTGCGCCGGATCGAGGGTCAGATCCGCGGCCTGCAGCGGATGGTCGACGAGGACGTCTACTGCATCGACATCCTCACCCAGGTCTCCGCCTCCACCAAGGCCCTGCAGTCCTTCGCGCTGGCCCTGCTGGAGGAGCACCTGCGGCACTGCGTCGCCGCGGCCGCCGCCGCGGAGGACGGCGGCGAGGAGCTGAACGCCAAGGTCGCCGAGGCCAGCGCGGCCATCGCGCGGCTGCTGCGCACCTGACCGCCGGCCCTTCCTGACGTCCGATCAGCCGCCCGTCCCGGGCGGCTGATCGTCGTCCCCGCGCAGCAGCACCTCGTCGATCTGCTCTGCGGCCAGCCGCTCGGCGTGGCTGGCCGAGGCGGCGATCATCAGCTCGCCGGCCAGGTCGATCTCGTCCAGCGCGGTTCTGTCGTGGCCGCCGGTGCCGCTCTCCCCGGTTGCCATGTGGCCTCCACCCCTTCCGCGCCCCGTCCGTGCCCCGGCCCGCCTGCCCCGCCCCCGTACCAGCGTAGGCAGCGGGGGGCCCGGCCACATGGCACGGACGGGCCATCTCTGGTGTCCGAAACGGGTGGGACGGTCACTGCGGGGAGGGTGAGGCCTTCATCGAGTACAGGTCCGCGGCGGCCGGCTCGGCGACCTCCACCGGCTTGCCGAAGTCGGTCAGCGACAGGACGGAGACCACCTTCACCTGGTCCTTCGCGGCGGTGGAGCCGGCCACCCCGGCGAAGGCGAAGTTCTCCACCACCTTGTGCAGCCGGCCCCGCGCGTCCAGCCAGGCCTCGTACGGGACCTCCTTGACGGTGAAGGTCTGCGCGGCCGTCCGCAGGCCGTCCGCGCCTCGGCCGCCGGTCGCGTCGGCGGCCTTGGCGAGGTCCAGGACGCCCTTGTAGTGCTTCAGCTCCACGCCGTTCACCGTCTCGGAGCCGACCAGCTCGGCGGTCTGCGCGCCGCGCAGCGCGCCCGCGGCGGACGCCGGGTCGGTGGCCCCGGTGCTCACCAGGTTGCCGTCCGGGAGCTGGCGGACGTCCAGCTTGACCCACTTGCCCTCGGGGATCTTGGCGGCGCTGTTCTGCAGGTAGACCGTGCCGGGCAGGAGCACCTCGGTGATCTTCCCCGGGGTGGCGGTGCCCGCCGGGACGTCGATCTCCAGCCGGCCCAGCCGCTTCACGTAGTCGTAGCCGCCGGTGCCGTGGAACACCGTCTTCTTCTCCGCGGACTCGGTGGTCAGCTCGGTGGCGGCGTGCGCCGAACCGGTGCGGCCGGTGATGTCGGCGGCGGACCGCACCGCGGTCAGCGGGTCCGCCGACAGCTGGTCGGCCGAGCCGTCCTGGGACTGCCCGCCGGCACCGCAGGCGGACAGCACGGTGACGAGCACGGCCGCGGCGGCGGCCCGGTTGAGCATCTTCACGTTCGACAACCCCCTGGGCCCCGGACGACCCGGCAAGCAGCCGCCCCGGATGGACAGCGCGCCTGCCCGGCAAACGAGTTGGGGCGGGGAAGGTTACGCGCCCGACCCGTGGACGCGCGTACCGCCGCGCCACCCGGGCGGGTTACCGTGAGGGACGTGGCAGACCAGCGGCCGGAGACCACCGGCGTGGCAGCGCGGACCGACCATCGGACCGAGGTGGCGGAGCGCGGCTCCTTCTGCTTCGCCCAGTGCAGTTGCGGCTGGTTCGCCCCCGGGCGGCGCTCCCGCGACAAGGCCCGGCGGGACGCCGCCGAACACCAGGACGACCCGGACCGGGCCGACTGAGCCCCGGGCCCCCGGACCGGACGGACCGTCAGGCCGCCAGGTCGGACTCCCGGTCGCGGTCCGCGCGCCGGCCCGAGCGGGCCGCACGGCCGCCGGACGCGGCCGCCGAACGGCGCCGGCCGGACGCCGCCGCCGGGGCCTTCGCCATCACCAGCGGGCGCAGCGCCGTGCGGGACAGCGCGTGGCACAGCGGCACCAGCACGGCCATCGCGATCGGGGCGAGCAGCAGCACCACGGCGGTCGCCAGCGCGTAGCCGCCGATCACGTCGGTCGGGTAGTGCACGCCCACGTACATCCGGCAGAAGCCCTGCAGCAGGGCGAGCGCGCCGGCGGCCGCGCCGAGCTTCCGGTTGACCAGGAACAGCGCGACGGCGATGCCCATCGACATCGCGGAGTGGTCGCTGACGAAGGACAGGGTGTCCTCCTTGCCGGGGACCAGCACGTCGATCTCGGGGTGGTCGACGAACGGGCGCGGCCGGTCGACCATGGCCGAGATCGGCAGGTTGGCGAGTTCGGCGATCGCCACCGCGACCGGCGCCCACAGCACCCCCGCGACGGCGACCGGCGCGTCCGGGCGGCGGCGGGCGCTCAGCCAGGCGGTCAGGCCGATCGCGGCCAGGCCCAGCAGGATGCCGTACTCGGCGGTCCAGGCGACGAGCGAGTCCAGCCAGCCGGGCGCGTCGGAGGCCAGGCCGTTGACGGCCTTGAGCAGTCCGAGGTCAGGATCGCCCGAACCGGTTCCCGCATCGGCGAGCAGCGTCGGCACGCCGCACCTCCTGTCCGCTCTCCGCAGTGGTTCCCGGTCCGGTGCGGCCGGGTGCGGACGACCGGCAGCCTCCTGAGTCAACGCGATCAAGGCCGCCGCGGTTTCCACTGAAACACGCTGTTATGGAAACTTGACTCACCGTCCACCCCGCATGCACATGCCGAGCAGACGGTCCGTCAGCTCTTTGCCGGCTTTTGACTCGCCGTGATGGTGCCGTCGTTCTTGTTCCGGACCGGCAGCGCGGCGGCGCCGTCCGGGGTCACCCGGGTCGCCCCGATGTAGTCCCGCTGGTTGATGGTGTCGTAGCGGACCTTGGCGCCGGTGTGCGGAGCGTCGATCATGTAGCCGCCGCCGACGTACAGGCCGACGTGGTGGATGGTGCGCGGGTCCTCCAGGTCGTTGGCGAAGAACACCAGGTCGCCGGGCCGGAGTTGGTCCCGCGACGGGTGCGGCCCGCTGTACCACTGGTCGTTGGCCACCCGGGGCAGCTCGATCCCCACGCTGCGGAACGCCGCCTGGGTCAGGCCCGAGCAGTCGAACCGCCCGTCCTCCCAGGTCTGGCCGGTGCCGCCCCACATGTAGTCGATGCCGAGCTTGCTCTGCGCGAAGTAGATCGCCCCCGCCGCCTCCTTGGACAGCGCCAGCTGCACGCCCGGGTTCGGCGGCGCGGTGAAGGACTTGGCCAGCGACTGGATGTTCTTCACGTACCCGCGGGTCTCGCTGTACGGCGGCACCCCGCCGTGGCTGATCACCGCGTACGGGCCGGCGTTGTACGCGGCCAGCATGTTGGCCTGCCGGTCGCCGGGCACCTGGGCGACGTCCTTGGCCAGCGCGCAGTCGTAGGCGGCGGCGGAGGCGATCGCGTCGAAGGCGTTCCAGATGTCCCGCTTGCCGTCGCCGTCGCCGTCCGTCCCGTACGTCGCCCACGTCCCCTCCAGGAACTGGGCCATCCCGTACGCCTTCGCCGGGCTCTTCGCCGACGGGTCGAAACCGCTCTCCTGGTACAGCTGCGCGGCCAGCATCGGCGCCGAGATCTCCGGGCAGTACGAGCCCCACTTCTGGATCTGCTGCCGGTACTGCGCCGGCACCGTCCCGCTGGAGAGCGACAGTTCACCGGAGCGCTCCGGAGCCCCGCTGGCCGCGTACGTCCCCAGCGTCACCACCCCGACGAACCCGATGGCCACCACCACGCTCGCGGCACCTGCGAGCCGAGCCTTCCCGAGCGCCATCCCGCACCATCCCGACGGATCGTCAGCAGCCATGTCCTGTCGCGTTATTGCCCGGTGCAATCATCACAGATACCAAGCGCGGGCAGTATCCTCGAACCATCGGACATCCTGGCGGAAGCGTCCGGCCACCACGAGCAATCCGCGAGAAGCAGCCAAGTCGACGTCAGATCTGGCCAAGAATAGGACCTGCCCCTTCGCTCGACCGTGGTCCGGGGCCTTGAATTTTCCTGATCGGGCGGTGAGATGGGATGAACCTGAACGTGGACAGCAGTGCGATCCGGTACCTGGCGGAGGACCCGCCGAAGAAGGCCAACATCGACACCATCATCGGCGGCATCGCCCCCGACTGGGGCCCGTTCGCGTCGCTCGGCTCCTCGGCCCGCGTCATGGTCCAGGTCATCATGGCCGTCGCCATCCTGGTCTGCCTCGGCATCGCGATCTGGGGCGCCGCCAAGCAGCGGATCGGCGCCACCGCGATGCGCGACACCTTCAGCGCCGAACAGGGCAAGGGGCTGATCATCGCCGGCCTGACCGGCGTGTTCATCATCGGTTCGCTCGGCACCCTGTTCACCATTGTGTACGGCATGGCCATCTGACGACCTGACGATCGGACAACTTCCGCTCCGTCCGCGCCGATCCACGTCCGGCGCGGCCGCCACCGAGAACAACCGTCACGCCACCGCGCCCCGCGCGGTGGCGCCCCAACAGGAGGGCACCCGTGCCATCGTCCGACGACCAGCCGCACACCCGCACGCGGCTACCGGTCGCCGAACAGAGCGCCCCCGGGACGGGCCGTCAGGCCCGGCCCCTGCGCACCCTCCTGACCATCCTCGGCATCGTCGCCCTGCTCGTGGTCGCCGTCTCCATCGCCAACCGCGACAAGGCCGTCCCCGGCCGCAACCCCGGCAGCACCTCCGGCGACCGCGCCAACGGCGCCACCGCCCCCGCCGCCGACCGCACCGCCGCCACCGGCCAACAGCCCGTCACCAGCACCGTCAACGGCATCGCCACCGGCTACCCCCACACCGACCAGGGGGCGCAGTCGGCCGCCGCGAACTACGCCGTCGCACTCGGCTCCACCGACATGTTCCGCACCGACACCCGCCACGCCGTCCTCACCACCCTCGCCGACCCCACCAGCCTCCCCACCCTCCAGACCCGCCTGGACCAGGCGTTCTCCGCGGAGACGGTGGCCCGGTTCGGCCTGGACGCGCAGGGCCGCCCGCCGAAGGGGCAGACCTTCGTCAGCCGGATCGTCCCCGTGGGCACCCGCACCACCAACGGCGCCGACACCGCCACCAAGGTCGACGTCTGGTGCACCGGCCTCTACGGCCTGGCGGGCGAGGACTCCACCAACCCGGTCAGCCAGGACTGGTACACCCTGACCGTCACCATGCGCTGGACCGGCAGCGACTGGAAGCTCACCGACTACTCCCGCGCCGCGGGCCCCGCCCCCTGCCGGGCGACCAGCAGGCGGCCACCGCGAAAGAGATCGCCGATGCCGTCCAGCAGTTCGGAGGGTTCCGCTATGCCCGCTGACGCGTCCAGACTGCGCTTCCTGGGCCGGGCCGGCGTGCTCGGCGCGGCCCTGAGCAGCCTTCAACTCACCGCACTGGCGGTCGCGCAGCGGGTCGCCGCGGACCCGTCGCCGGCACCGTCCTCAAGTGCGTCCAAGTGCGCCGGCCAGGACGCCACCGTCCTCGGCGCCGACAAGCTCTGCGCGCCCGACGGCGCCACCGTGATCCCCGGGGGGGATTCGGTTTCTTCGGTGACGGATCCGTTGGGGTCGTTGGCGAAGGGGTGCGCGCAGGCGGCGGCGTGGGTGGTGCGGCAGCTCTCGGGGGCGATCGACGGGACGACGAAGGTCGACTTCACGAACGCGGCGTTCCTGCAGCAGTACGCGGTGGTGTTCGCGGTGTCGACGGTGGTCACGCTGGTGCTGTGGCTGCTGGCGGTGACGAAGCGGGCGGTCCGCGGTGCGGCGCTGGGGCAGGCGTTCGGCGAGGCGGTCGGGTTCCTGTGGTTGACGGTGATCGCCTCGGCGTTCACGCCGCTGATCCTGTACACGGTGGTGACGGTCACCGACGGGTTGACGGACGCGATCGCGGTGGGGACGAAGTCGGACACCGGGACGTACCTGGGCGGGTTCGCGGACACCCTGGAGAAGGGCAGCATGGGCGGCGGCCCGCTGATCCTGATCATCGTGTCGCTGGTGGCGGTGCTGGCCGCGGCGGTGCTGTGGATCGAGCTGGTGATCCGGGCGGCGATGCTCTACGTGGGCGCGCTGCTGGGGACGGCGGTGTACGCGGGCCTGGTGGACAAGCAGCTGTGGAAGCACGTGCGCCGGTGGGCCGCGATGATGCTGGCGATCGATCTGGCGAAGCCGATCATCGTGATCATCCTGGGCCTGGCGGGCGCGGTGGCGACCGGCGCGGGTGCGGACGACGACTTCGCGCGGGTGCTGAGCGGGCTGGCGATCCTGTTCCTGTCGATCTTCGCGAGCGCCGCGGTGTACCGGTTCGTGCCGGGCTTCGGCGACGAGCTGCTGGCGATGAAGTCGGCGCGGGCGAGTGCGGTGCAGGCCGGCAGCGCGATGATCAACGGCCCGGCGAACTTCGTGAAGCAGGGCATCTCGACGCACGGTTCGCGTGGCGGCCCGCAGGCCGGGAACGCCTCGTCCCCGGGTGCGGGCGGCGGCGGGGTGGCCCCGGGCATCGCCGCGCACGCGTCCCGGCCCGCGAACCCCGGCCGGCAGGCCGGTCCGCCCGCGCAGTCCCAGGCCCCGGCCAACAACCCGAAGGGAGGGTGACGGGTAGATGAGCAGCGAACAGTTCGGCCAGTACGGCACCCAGTACGCCCAGCCGTATGCCCATCAGCGCCGCAGCTACCTGATCGGAAAGGCGCGGCCCAACGCGCCGATCGGGCGGAACCGGGAGACCGGCGAGATCGTGCTGATCATCGCCGGTGCGGGCATCGGCATGCTGTGGGGCCTGGGGGTGCCGATCCTGCCGCTGCGGCTGGCCGGCCTGGTGGGCTTCCCGCTGCTGGCGATCATGGCGGTGTACGTGCCGTACCGGCGGCGGACGTTCTACAAGTGGGTGGAGATCAACCGGACGTACCGGCGCACCGTGCGCAGCGGCCGGGCGGTGTGGAAGCCGGACGTGCACGAGGCCGGGACGCGGCTGGACGGGCGCGAGGTGGAGGTCGGCCCGCCGCCGGGGGTCGGGCGGCTGCGCTGGCTGGCCGCGCCGTTCGGGCCGGACGAGGTCGCGGTGCTGATGCACCTGGAGCGGCGCACGGTGACCGCGGCGATCGAGATCGAGGGCCCGGGCGTGGGCCTGCGCGACTCGGAGGACCAGGAGGCGCTGGTCGACCGGTTCGGCACGCTGCTGAAGCACGTGGCCAACGGCGACGGCTTCGTGACGCGCCTGCAGATCCTGGCCCGGACGCTGCCGGCCGACCCGGACGCGCACGCCAAGGACGTGGAGCGGCGGGGCGACCACTCGGCGCCGCGCTGGCTGCAGGAGAGCTACGACCAGCTGCAGTCGATGGTGTCGACCTCCTCGGAGCAGCACCGGGCGTACCTGGTGGCGTGCATGCAGTACACCCGGGACCTGGCGTCCGAGGCGCACGCGATGGGGCGGACCGCGTACGGGCGGGAGGGCGGCAAGGGGGACCGCGGGGACGACGGCCTGGCGACCGTGATGGCGCGTGAACTGACGGACATCTGCGCCCGGTTGGCGGAGGCGGACATCCGGGTGCGGCAGCCGCTGGGGCAGGCCCGGCTGGCGTCGCTGATCCACTCGATGTACGACCCGGACCACCCGATCGACCACATCCAGGCGATGAGCCGGCGCAACGCCTGGCCGGCCGAGCTGGACGCCACGCACCCGCAGTACCTGACCGCGAAGACCCGCGAGTCGGCGACCCGGGAGCCGTGGTGCCACGCCACCGCGTGGATCAAGGAGTGGCCGCTGACCCCGGTCGGGGTGAACTTCCTGGCGCCGCTGCTGGTGCACACCCCGGACGTGATCCGGACGGTCGCGGTCACCATGGACCTGGAACCGACCGACGTGGCGATCGAGCGGATGCTCACCGAGAAGACCAACGACGAGGCGGAGGCCAGCCGGGCGGCGAAGATGAACCGCACGGTCGACCCGCGCGACCTCGCGCACACCGGCCGGGTGGACCAGCGCGGCGACGACCTGGCGTCCGGCGCGGCCGGGGTGAACCTGGTGGGCTACCTGACGGTGTCCTCGCGCAGCCCGGAGGCGCTGGCCCGGGACAAGCGGACCATCCGGGCTTCGGCCGGCAAGAGCTACCTGAAGCTGGAGTGGTGCGACCGCGAGCACCACCGGGCGTTCGCCAACACCCTGCCGTTCGCCACCGGCATCCGCCGCTGACCACCGGAGCACCCAGATGATCGGAAAGCTCACCGACTCCTTCGCCAGCGCACTGTTCGGCCGGGTGGAGACCACCCGGCTGCCGGTGCGCACCTCCAGCGGTCAGGCGCAGGCGGTGTACCTGCCGACGGCGGCGCCCGGCCTGGGCGACTCCGGGGTGATCATCGGGCGCGAGGTGTACAGCGGCAAGGGCTACGTCTACGACCCGTTCCAGCTGTACGGCCAGCAGCTGCCGGCCCCGCACTGGCTGGTGCTGGGGGAGTCCGGCAACGGCAAGTCGGCGCTGGAGAAGACGTACGTGCTGCGGCAGTTGAGGTTCCGCGACCGCCAGGTGGTGGTGCTGGACGCGCAGGGCGAGGACGGCGTCGGCGAGTGGAACCTGATCGCCAACGCGCTGGGGATAAAGTCGATCCGGCTGGACCCGCTGGCGGCCCGGGACGGCGGGGTGAAGCTCAACCCGCTGGACCCGGCGATCACCACCACCGGCCAGCTGTCGCTGCTGCGCACCATCATCGAGGTGGCGATGGGCCGCCAGCTGGAGGAGCGGGCCGGCTTCGCGCTGAAGGCCGCGCACGCCTACGTGCACGCCACGGTGAAGGACCGTCAGCCGGTGCTGAACGACATCATCGACACGCTGCGCAGCCCCGACCTGTCGGCGGTGGAGTCGCTGGGCGTGGAGACCGGCGAGGTGCAGTCCTGGGGCCTGGACGTGGCGCTGGTGCTGGACCGGCTGGTCGACGGCGACCTGCGGGGCATGTTCGACGGCCCGACTTCGGCGGGCATCGACCTGGACGCCCCGCTGATCGTCTTCGACCTGTCGCACATCGACCGGAACTCGATCGCGATGCCGATCCTGATGGCGATCGTCGGGGTGTGGCTGGAGCACACCTGGCTGCGGCCGGACCGGGTGAAGCGGATCTTCCTGGTCGAGGAGGCCTGGCACATCATCAACAGCCCGTTCGTGGCGCAGCTGTTCCAGCGGCTGCTGAAGTTCGGACGCCGGCTGGGCCTGTCCTTCGTCGCGGTCGTGCACCACCTGTCGGACGTGGTGGACGGGGCGGCGGCGAAGGAGGCCTCGGCGATCCTGAAGATGGCCTCGACCCGCACCATCTACATGCAGAAGGCCGAGGAGGCGAGAGCCACCGGCCGGGTGCTGGGCCTGCCGCGCTGGGCGGTGGAGATCATCCCGACGCTGTCGCCCGGCATCGCGGTGTGGGACGTCAACGGCAACGTGCAGGTGGTCAAGCACATCATCACCGAGGCCGAGCGCCCGCTGGTGTACACCGACCGCGCGATGACCGAGGACGCGGTGGCCGAGCGGGAGCGCGCCGAGCAGCAGCTGGCGTCCCAGCCGAGGATCTGACCGGCGGCGGGGTGCTGACCGTCGGTCAGCGGAGAAGTCGTCAGCGTTCGGATACCAGCTCGTTACTTCAGGGTTCCTGACAGCTACGCGCGTTGACCCTAGGCTGCTCCCCGATACAACGCCAGGCCGCCGTCCGTCGCGGCCCCGACGGTGCAGGGGACCCTCATGCCCATTTCCGGTTCCACCGGCCGCCGCAGGACCGCGCTCGCGGTCGCCGCGGCCGCCGCCCTCTTCGGCTCGATGGCCCTCCCGGCCACGGCCGAGGCCCACGGGCACGGCCAGGACAAGCCCAAGTACGAGGACCTGCAGCTCCTCGCCATCAACGACCTGCACGGCAACCTGGAGCCGCCGGCGGGCTCGTCCGGCGCCGTCAACGAGATCGACCCGGCCACCGGCAAGGTCGTCGCCACCCCCGCGGGCGGCGTCGAGTACCTGGCCACCTCGCTGCGCGACGCCCGCAAGGGCCACCCGAACAGCGTCACCGTCGCGGCCGGCGACATCATCGGCGCCAGCCCGCTGATCTCCGGCCTGTTCCACGACGAGCCGACCATCGAGGCGATGAACAAGATCGGCCTCGACGTCACCTCGGTGGGCAACCACGAGTTCGACGAGGGCTCGGCCGAGCTGCTGCGCATGCAGAAGGGCGGCTGCCACCCGACCGACGGCTGCTACGAGGAGGGCCGCACCTTCGAGGGCGCCGAGTTCCCGTACCTGGCGGCCAACGTCACCAACGAGAAGACCGGCAAGCCGCTGCTCAAGCCCTACTGGGTGAAGAACGTCCGCGGCGTGAAGGTCGGCTTCATCGGCGTGACCCTGGAGGGCACCCCGAACATCGTCACCGCCGCCGGCGTGCAGGGCCTCAAGTTCGGCAACGAGGTCGAGACGATCAACAAGTACACCGCCGAGCTGAAGCGACAGGGCGTCAACTCGGTGGTCGCGCTGATCCACGAGGGCGGCCTGCCGGCCAGCAACGTCTACAACTACGACTGCGGCGCGGGCGGCTCCGGCATCTCCGGCCCGATCGTGGACATCGCCAAGCGCCTCGACCCGGCGGTCGGCGCGATCGTCACCGGCCACACCCACAACTCGTACGCCTGCATGATCCCGGACCCGAACGGCGTGCCCCGCTCGGTCACCAGCGCCGCCTCGTTCGGCCGCCTGTACACCGAGATCGACCTCAAGCTGGACAAGCGCACCGGCAGCATCGTCCGCCCGTCGGTCACCGCCGCGAACCACATCGTGCGCCGCGACGTCGCCAAGGCGCCGGACATGACCACCCTGATCGACCGGTACCGGCAGCTGTCCGCCCCGATCGCCAACCGGGCCGTCGGCTACATCACCGCCGACATCAACGGCCGCGGCTCCACCGACCTGGAGAAGCCGCTCGGCGACCTGATCGCCGACGCGCAGCTGGCCGGCCTCGCGCCCGCCGACAAGGGCGGCGCGCAGGTGGCGTTCATGAACCCCGGCGGCATCCGCTCGGACCTGGTCTACAAGGCGTCCGGCAGTGAGGGCGACGGCGTGGTGACCTACGGCGAGGCGTTCACCGTCCAGCCGTTCACCAACATGATGCAGGTCAAGACCCTGACCGGTGCCCAGCTGATCCAGGTCCTGCAGCAGCAGGTCTCCGGTTCCAACGAGGCCGCCCCGAAGATCCTGCAGATCTCCGGCAACCTCGCCTACACGCTGGACCTGAACAAGGCCGGCGCGGCCCGCGTGCTGGTCGACTCGGTCCGCCTGAACGGCGCCCCCGTCGACCCGGCCGCCTCCTACCGGGTCGCCGCCAACGAGTTCCTGGCCGGCGGCGGCGACGGCTTCCCGGCCTTCGCGGCCGGCACCGACAAGCTCGTCGGCGCCTCCGACCTGGACCTGTTCAACGCGTACCTGAGCGGCCACAGCACCGCCACCGCCCCGATCGCCCCGCCGGTCCAGAACCGGATCAAGGTCATCGGCGTCGGCCAGGACGCCAGCTGACGCAGTACCCGTCAGGAAGGGCGGGGCGCCCCGGTGCCCCGCCCTTCCGGCTGCCTCAGCGCGGATCGTCCGGCTGCCCCGGCAGCACCATCACCGCCTGCGTCCCCGGCCCGCCGTCCGACGCCGGGCCGAGCGCGATCTGCCCGCCGCTGTCGTGCACGGTCTGCGCCACGATCGACAGCCCCAGGCCGGAGCCCGGCAGCTGACGGGACGACGGGGAGCGCCAGAACCGGTCGAAGACGTACGGCAGTTCCTCCGCCGGAATGCCCGGCCCGTGGTCGCGGACCGTCAACCGCCCGGCCCGCAGCCGCACTTCGACCGTGCCGGACGGCGGCGAGTACTTCACCGCGTTGTCCAGCAGGTTGATCACCGCCCGTTCCAGCGCGGCCGGATCGCCGTGCACGTACCAGGGGTTCACCTCGGTCACGAAGGTCATCCCCGGGCCGCGCAGCCGCCCGCGTTCGAGCGCCCGCTCCACCGTCTCGTGGAAGGGCACCACGGTGCGCACCGCCTCCGGGTTCGGGGTGTCCGGACGGGAGAGCTGCAGCAGGTCGCCGATCAGCACGGTCAGCTCCTGCATCTGCGCCTTCATGTTGCCCAGCATCCGGGCCCGGGTCTCCGGCGGGAGCGCCCGCCCCTGCGCGTCGGAGCGGATCAGCAGGTCGACGTTGGTGCGCAGGGAGGTCAGCGGGGTGCGGAGCTCGTGCCCGGCGTCGGCTATCAGCCGGGTCTGCCGCTCCCGGGAGTTGGCGAGCGCGGTCGACATCGAGTTGAACGAGGTGGAGAGCCGGGCGATCTCGTCGCTGCCGTTCACTGGGATCGTGGTGCCCACCTCCTCCGTGCGCGCGATGTGCTCGACGGCGTCGGTCAGCTGGTCCACCGGCTTGAGCGCGGACCGGGCCACCACCCGCCCGGCGACCCGGCCCCGATGACGCCGAGGCCGGCGACGCCGGTGATCAGCAGGGCGAGGGAGTTGAGCGAGTCCTGGACCTCCCGGGTGGAGACGGCGGTGAGCAGCACGACGTGCTCGCCGTTGATGGTGGCGGGCGTGGACCAGATCCGCACCATCGCGGGGGTGCCGTCGGCGTACTCGCCCGAGCGGTAGACCGGCCGGTTGTTGGTGGAGGCGGTGAGGTCGTCCTGGGTGTACTGGATGGCCCGGGTCGACTGGAGCGGGAAGCACACCATTCCGCTCGCTGAGATGAACTGGTTGTCGTACTTGTTCTGGTGGAACGGCTGCCGGCCGTCGGTCTGCGCGACGACCGCGGCCAGCGCGGAGGCCGCCGAGGTGTCGCAGGCGACCCGGAACTGGTTCGGCGCGCCGGGCGGGTCCGCGTTCTTCAGCGACTCCCGGACCTGCCCGTACAGCGTGTTCCGGACCAGCAGCCAGCAGGAGACCGCCACCACCGCGATGGCCACCGCCACCGCCGCAGCGGTGAGCATGGCCAGCCGGCTCCGCAGCGACCTGCCGCGGAACCACCCCGTGAGCCGGGCGAGAGGCTTCACGCCGCCGCGCCGGTGGGAACGGTGCGCAGGGCGTAGCCGACGCCGCGGACGGTCTGGATGATGCGGGGCATGCCGTGCTGCTCGGTCTTGCGGCGCAGGTACATCACGTACACGTCGAGGGAGTTGGAGGAGGGCTCGAAGTCGAAACCCCAGACGGCCTTCAGGATCTGTTCGCGGGTCAGCACCTGGCGCGGGTGCGAGAGGAACATCTCCAGCAGCATGAACTCGGTGCGGGTGAGTTCGATCGGGGTGCCGTCGCGGGTGACCTCGCGGGTGGCGGTGTTCATCCGCAGGTCGGCGAAGGCCAGCACCTCGCTGCCGTCCTCGTCGGCGGCGGTGCGGGCGGCGGCCTCCGCGGCGAGCGCGTTGCGGCGGAGCAGGGCGCGGACCCGGGCCAACAGCTCGTCGAGTTCGAAGGGCTTGGCGAGGTAGTCGTCGGCGCCGACGTCGAGTCCGGTGACGCGGTCGCCGACGGCGTCCCGCGCGGTGAGCATCAGGACGGGGACGGTGTCGCCGCGCGAGCGCATCCGGCGGACGGCGGTGAGGCCGTCCATCCGGGGCATCATGATGTCGAGCAGGACCAGGTCGGGGTGTTCGCGTTCGACGGCGGTCAGCGCCTCGTAGCCGTCGGTGGCGGTGGTGACCTGGTAGCCCTCGAAGGCGAGGCTGGATTCCAGCGCGTCGCGCAGGGCGGGTTCGTCGTCGACCACGAGGACGCGGGCGCCGCCGCCCGGGGCCTCGGCAGAAGTGCGGTCGTCGGCGGGGGGAGTCATCGGCGCGTGGGCCCTTTCTGGATCCGGTGCGGTCGTGGCCATTGTCCGTCGGGTGGGACGGATCCGGCGGGTGTCAGAGGTTCTTGCCGGCCTGCATCTGCGGCAGCACCTGCTTGACGCTGTTGATCGGGATGGCGAAGCCGAGGCCGACGCTGCCCGCCGCGGTGCTGCCGGTGGAGCCGGAGTCGGCCGAGTACATGGCCGAGTTGATGCCGATGACCTGGCCGGCGGCGTTGATCAGCGGGCCGCCGGAGTTGCCGGGGTTGAGCGCGGCGTCGGTCTGCAGGGCCTGGTAGGTGGCGGTGTCGCCGCCGGCGGTGGAGCCGCTCGTGCCGGGCAGTTGGGGGAAGCCGAAGCCGCCGTTGCCGCTGGTGGTGCCCTCGTCGACCTGCACGGACACGGTGCGGTTCTTCGCCGAGACGATGCCGGAGGTGACGGTGCCGGTGAGGCCCTCGGGGTTGCCGATGGCGACCACGGAGTCGCCGACGGCCGTGGCGTCGGAGTCGCCGAGCACGGCGGTGGTCAGACCGCTGACGCCGGTGGCGGTGATGACGGCGGTGTCCAGGGACTTGTCGGTGCCGGTGACGGTGGCGGAGGCGGTCCTGCCGTCGTGGAAGGTGACGGTCGCCCGGCCGCCGTTCACCGCGCCGGAGACGACGTGGTAGTTGGTGAGGATCTGTCCGTCGGCGGTGAGGATCACGCCGGTGCCGGTGGCGGTTCCGCTGCCGGTCTTGACGGTGATCTGGACGACGGCGGGGGAGAGCGCGGCGGCGATCGCCGACACGTTCGCGCTGCCGTTGGCGTTCGCCGCGACCGGGCGGACCAGGGTGCTGCCCGCGGCGGAGGAGGAGCCGTCGCGGTCGCCCGCCAGGACGCCGCCGGTGACGCCGCCGAGCAGCGCGGCCGTCGCGGCGACGGCGGTGACCAGGGCGAGCCGGGTCCTCAGCAGGCCGCGGCGGGCGCGGTGG
This sequence comes from Kitasatospora cheerisanensis KCTC 2395, assembly GCF_000696185.1. Taxonomy (GTDB): domain Bacteria; phylum Actinomycetota; class Actinomycetes; order Streptomycetales; family Streptomycetaceae; genus Kitasatospora; species Kitasatospora cheerisanensis. The sequence goes on from NZ_KK853997.1 coordinate 4,452,132, forward strand.
CCGGCGGGCTGCGGCAGGTCGGGCCCGGGTCGGGGGCGGCGAAGGCGGTGGGCGGCGTCGGCGGGAGCCAGCCCGCGCCGCCGTCCTGGGGGTGGGGCTCGTGGGTGCTGCGGTGCTGGTCGCTCATGGAGACGACGGTCCGCCCGCTTCATGAACGTTCGATGAGAGGGCGGTACGAGTTCCCCCAGAAGCGTGTCAGCTTCTCATAAAGCCTGGTCAGGCCGGGGATCGGCCGTCCTCGCCGGTGCAGCCGCAGGAACGCCGTACGACCAGGCGCGACGGGAACTTGCGGACCCGTTCGGTGTCGCTGCCGGGCACCATCAGCGAGTCGTCGAGGACCAGGTCGACGGCGGCCCGGGCCATCGCGTCCCGGTCGGAGGCGACGGTGGTGAGCGGCGGGTCGGCGAACCCGGCCTCCGGGATGTCGTCGAAGCCGGCCACCGCGAGGTCCGTGCCGACCTTCAGGCCGAGTTCGCGGGCGGCCCGCAGCACGCCGATGGCCTGGTCGTCGGTGGAGCAGAAGATCGCCGGCGGCCGCCGGTCGGAGGCGAGCAGCTCCAGCGCGACCTGGTAGGCGCCGTAGCGGTGGAACGGGGCGTCGATCAGGTACGGCTCGGTGGGCAGGCCGTGCGCGGTCATGGCGAGTTCCCAGCCGGCCACGTGGTCGATGACCGGGTCGCCGGGGGCGGGCGACTCGACCGGTCCGCCGAAACACGCCACGTACGGGTGACCGTGCACTTCGAGCAGGTGACGGACGACCAGTTCGGAGCCGCCGACGTCGTCGGTGACCACCGCGACGTCGTCGATCGCCTCGGGGCGGCGGTGCAGCAGCACCACCTTGGCGCCCTCCATGGCGGCGAACTCCTCGGCGGCGCGCTGCGAGGGGCCCTGGCTGACCAGGATCAGGCCGGAGACCCGCATGCCGAGGAAGGCGCGGACGTAGTGCACCTCGCGGTCGTCGACGTAGTCGGAGTTGCCGATCAGCACGAGCTTGCCGCGCTCGGAGGCGGCGCGTTCCACGGCGTGCGCCATCTCCGCGAAGAACGGCTGCCGGGCGTCGGGGACGACCATGCCGATCAGGTTGGTCCGCCGGGAGGCCATCGCCTGGGCGACCGAGTTCGGGCGGTACCCGAGCTGCTCGATCGCGGCGAGCACCTTCTCCCTGGTGGCCGGGGCGACCGGCCGGGGACCGTTGTTGATCACATAGCTGACGACCGCGGTCGAGGTCCCAGCCAGTCGGGCTACATCGTCGCGCGTCACCTTGGCCACGGGGGGAGTCTACGCGGGTGGCTCGGCGCTTCGGCCCGGGGTCGCGCCCGGTGGGACGGGGCGTTTCCGGGACCGAACGGGACCGATCCGGGCAAAGCCGGGCGCGGGTCCGCGGCGCCCGGCTCCGCCCGACGGGGCATCAGCGCTCGCGGGTCGCAGCGGCTCTGCTCGGCTCGGCCTTGTCGCCGCCCTTGTCGCCCCGCTCGGGGACCACGAAGCGGTAGCCGACGTTCCGCACGGTGCCGATCAACTGCTCGTTCTCGACGCCGAGTTTGGCCCGCAGCCGGCGCACGTGGACGTCCACGGTGCGGGTGCCGCCGAAGTAGTCGTAGCCCCACACCTCCTGGAGCAGCTGGGCCCGGGTGAAGACCCGCCCCGGGTGCTGGGCCAGGTACTTGAGCAGCTCGAACTCCTTGAAGGTGAGGTCGAGGACGCGGCCCTTGAGCTTGGCGGAGTAGGTGGCCTCGTCGACCGACAGGTCGCCGTTGCGGATCTCCATCGGGGAGTCGTCGGCGGCGACCTGGAGCCGGCCGAGGGCGAGCCGCAGCCGGGCCTCGACCTCGGCCGGGCCGGCGGTGTCCAGCAGCACGTCGTCGATGCCCCAGTCGGCGCTGACGGCGGCCAGGCCGCCCTCGGTGACGACCAGGATCAGCGGGCTGCCGATGCCGGTGGAGCGCAGCAGCTGGCACAGGCTGCGGATCTGCGGCAGGTCGCGGCGCCCGTCGACCAGGATCACGTCGGCGCTCGGGGTGTCGACCAGGGCGGACCCCTCGGCGGGGGCCACCCGGACGCTGTGCAGCAGCAGTCCGAGGGCGGGCAGCACCTCGGCGGAGGGTTGCAGGGCGTTGGTCAGCAGGAGCAGTGAACTCATACCCGGTTAGTCCCCTTTCCGGGTCGTCGCGGTCGCGGCCGCCGAGGGGAACGGCGGACGCGGAACAGGGTGGGGGAGCGCCGACAGTCCGGAGGGGGCGGCGGCGGACGGGGCGGCGGTGGCCGGCCGGGGTCCCGCAACCCCCGGCGTCCCGCTGGTGCCTCGTCCATCGGCGTACCCTCCGCTCTGTCCGCCGGGGCCGGCACGTCGTCGTGCGGCCGGCGGCGGGGCCGGTCCGGCGGCGGGTGCGGGTGGGGCACCGTTCGCAAGAACGTCCTAACTGGCGTCCTGAAAGCACAAAAGGACCCGGGGGCGACTCTGCCCGGATCCCTTACGGAATCGAGAATAGCCGACCGCCCGCGCGCCCGGGAGAGGCGCGAGCGGCGCACTGTCCCTCGGGCGGGCCCGGGAGGGGTGAAGTACGACACCTTGCGCCCCCGGGGTGACCTGGTGTGTTTGCCCGGTCGCGGGGACCGGGGGCGATGATGGGGTCCGCACCGGGCCGGCCGCCGCTCCGGGCGAGGACCGTCGAGAGGGGTAGCCGTGACCGCGACCGCCGATGCCCGTTCCGGGCCGGATTCACCCGTGCGGGTCAGCGGGACGGTCCGGTTCTGGGCCGCCGCCAAGGCCGCAGCGGGCCGCGCCGAGGAGCCGTACCTGGCCGCCACGCTGGCCGAGGCGCTGGCCGCGGTGCGCGCCGCGCACGCCGGACGGCCGGAGCTGCTGCGGGTGCTGGGGATGTGCTCGTTCCTGGTGGACGGCGACCCGGTGGGCACCCGCGAGCACGCCGCGGTGGCGCTGTCCGAGGGCGGCACGGTGGAGGTGCTGCCGCCGTTCGCCGGAGGCTGAGCGAGGGTTCTGCGGAGAGCGGCACCGGAACCCGGGTGTCCGTGCGATCGTCCTCATGTCCGGGGCAGGTCCGTCGACGGAGCGGCCCGCCGGACCGTCTCAGGGGGAGTGCGATGCGTGGCGCGGTGAAACTGCTGATCGGCCTCGGCGTGGTGGGCGGCCTGCTGGTCGCCGCCGACCGGGTGGCCGTCGGGGTGGCGGAGGACCAGGCCGCCGACGCCGCGGTCTCCTCCGGCTGGATGACCACCAAGCCGGACGTCGAGATCGGCGACATCCCCTTCCTGACCAGCGCGGTGGCCGGCGAGCTGGACGAGGTCGACCTGACCTCGGACGGGATGACGCTGACCGACGGCAAGGACCGGGTGACGGTGCACGCCTTCCGGGCCAGCCTGTCCCGGGTGAAGTTCACCGACTCCTACCGGGGCGTGACGGTCGGGCACGGCGACGGCCAGGGCGTGGTCGACTACAAGGACCTGTCCAAGTTCCTGGCCGGCGGCGGACTGCTCGGCCTGGAGTACGCCGGCCCGGGCCAGGTGAAGGCCGCGATGCCCGGCGGCGGGATCGAGGGCAAGCTGCACGCCGACGGCAACGACGTGGTCGTGGACAACCTCCAACTCACCGGCGCTGCCTCGGCGTTGAAGGGCCTGGCGGGCGACCGGCTGAAGCCCCAGCGGTTCCGCCTGACCGGCCTGCCGAAGGGCCTCTCGCTGGCCGAGGCCACCCCCGAGCCCGGCGGGGTGCGGCTGCGCTTCACCGTCGCCGCGGGCACCACGCTGGGGCACTGAGCGGACCGTCCGACCGTCCGCTGGGCGAGACGCGCTGTCCAGCGCCGTCCGGAGAATCCGTCGCACCGCCGGTTCGCCCGGTCCCCGCACGGGGCCCGGGCCCGGCGGGACGCGATGGAAAATCGGCAAATCTCAGGATTCGAGTGATCGGGTCTCACTATTCGACACGATGATGACAGCGCCCCTTCGGAGTCCCTAGCATCGTCGTCATGAAGCGACAGGCGGACCTCACGAAGCGGCGGGCGGTAGACCACTGCCGCGTGTCGAGCTGCCTGTGTCGAATGCGCTGACCGGGCGGTCCTGACCCCAGTCACGGCACGCCCGCCCCGTTCCGACGCCGCGAACCGGTAGCAGTTTCGCACCGGTGCGTCGGGAACGACGAGCACCTCTCCGATTCACCCCTCCCGGCTCAGCCGCACCTCACGCCGTCCCAGCATGCGGACAGGTGTGCGGACAACGCGGCCCGGGACACCCTCCAGCAGCCTTCCGCCAACCGCCCCCGGATGGAGAAACAGCACATGAGCCGCAGCGACGTACTGGTCGATGCCGACTGGGTCCAGGCCCACCTGGACGACCCGAAGGTGGTCGTCGTCGAGGTCGACGAAGACACCGCCGCCTACGACAAGAACCACATCCGCAACGCGGTCCGGATCGACTGGAAGAAGGACCTGCAGGACCCGGTCCGCCGCGACTTCATCGACCAGGCCGGCTTCGAGGCGCTGCTGTCCGCCAAGGGCATCGCCAACGACGACACCGTGGTGCTGTACGGCGGCAACAACAACTGGTTCGCCAGCTACGCCTACTGGTACTTCAAGCTGTACGGCCACGGCGACGTCCGCCTGCTGGACGGCGGCCGCAAGAAGTGGGAGCTGGACTCCCGCGAGCTGGTCGTCGAGCAGCCCGAGCGCGCCGCCACCCAGTACACCGCGCAGCCGGCCGACTCCTCGATCCGCGCCTTCCGCGACGACGTGATCAACGCGATCGGCACCCTGAACCTGGTCGACGTCCGCTCGCCCGACGAGTTCTCCGGCAAGCTGCTCGCCCCGGCCCACCTCCCGCAGGAGCAGTCGCAGCGCCCCGGCCACGTGCCGAGCGCCAAGAACGTCCCGTGGGCGAAGAACGCCAACGACGACGGCACCTTCAAGAGCGACGACGAGCTGAAGGCGCTGTACGAGGCCGAGGGCGTCGACCTGGCCACCGACACCATCGCCTACTGCCGGATCGGCGAGCGCTCCGCGCTCACCTGGTTCGTCCTGCACGAGCTGCTCGGCCAGCAGAACGTCAAGAACTACGACGGCTCGTGGACCGAGTACGGCAGCCTGGTCGGCGTGCCGATCGAGCTCGGCAACTGAGCTCCGGCTCGCGCGAAGCAAGGAAGAGGGAGAACAGACATGTGCGGTGCGAAGGCCGGCGGCCCGGACCTGGCAGGAGTTGACGTGGCGAACGAGACGATCATCCAGGGTTCGGTGACCCGCAACGAGGAGCCGGTCAACGGCTACGTGCGGCTGCTCGACGAGAACGGCGAGTTCACCGCCGAGGTCCCGACCTCGGCGACCGGGCAGTTCCGGTTCTTCGCCCGCCCGGGCAAGTGGACCCTCCGGGCCCTGGTGCCCGGCGCCACCGTGGACCGCCAGGTGGTCGCCACCCAGGGCGAGTTCACCGAGGTCGCGATCGCGGTCTGAGGACCGCACGGAGGGCCCCGGACGTCTTACGACGGCCGGGGCCCTCGGCCTACCCTGGAACCGTGCAGGCACACCGGCGGCACGTGCGCTACTTCGTGATGATGGGCGTCTGCCTGGGGCTGTTCGTCCTCGCCTGGGGCGTGGTGCGGTTCTTCTCGGTCGGCGCCGCGATCGGCCTGTGCCTGGTGGCGATGGTGATCCCGCCGCTGGCCGCCGTCCTCGCCAACCGGCGGGACAAGGACGACGACTGGTGGAACGACCCGCGCTGGGACGACCCGCACTGGGAGCAGCGCGGCCACGACCGGGACCGGCCGGACCACGAGCCGCCCGAGGACCGCTAGCGGCCGGCGGCTCAGTAGACGAGCGCCTTGGCGTCGTCCGCCATCACCTCGGACAGGAACACCTGCGCGCCGGCGATCCGCACGCCCTCGATGACGTCCGCCTGCGCGATGCCCCGGCGCGCCGCGCACTGGGTGCACAGGGTGACGGTGCCCGCGGCGAGGATCGCCTCCAGCAGGTCCGGCAGCGGCGCGGAGTGCGGCAGTTCGAACTCGGCGGCCTTCCCGGGCAGCGCGAACCACGCGGACTCGCCGGTCAGCCACAGCGAGACCGGCACCCCGCTGGCGACCGCGACCGAGGCGACCGTGAAGGCCTGCGAGCAGCGCTCCGGCGCGTCCGCACCGGCGGTGACCTTGATGACCAGGTTCTTCGACATGCCCCAGAGACTACGGGCGCGGGGGCCGCCCGATAGACTCCCGGCCGTAGTGGAAAGCCCCGTACGTCCGTCGAACCCGCCCCTGGGAGCGCACCGTGTCCGGTCTTGAGATCTTCTTCGACAGCCTGCTGGCTCTGATGGCCGTGCTGATCACCTGGTTCGCCATCTTCTCCGTCATGAAGCTCTACCAGGGCCAGCGCTGAGCCTGCCGTACGGTTGATCCGGTAACCGTCCGACGACAGCAGCCAGGACCATGATCGAGATTCCTTCCGACCTCCACCGGGACGTCGTCCCGCTCGCCTTCCTCCTCGGTACCTGGGAGGGCGCGGGCGTCCATGACTTCCCCGGCAGCGAGAAGTGCAACTTCGGCCAGGAGATCGTCTTCCGCCACGACGGACGGCCTTTCCTGGAGTTCCGCTCCCGTACCTGGGTGCTGGACGAGCAGGGCGAGAAGGTCCGCCCGCTGGAGATGGAGCACGCCTTCTGGCGGGTGACCAGCAACCAGCACGGGACCAGCGGCGAGCGCGAGATCGAGGTCTCCTCGGTGCGCGACGACGGCACCGTGGAGATCTGGTACGGCAAGCTGCACGACGGCAAGCCGCAGATCGACCTGGCCACCGACGCGGTCGCCCGGATCGAGGGCGCGGCCCCGTACAGCGGCGGCAAGCGGCTGTTCGGCCTGGTCAAGGACGAGCTGCTGTGGGTCGGCGAGAAGGCCGCCCCGCAGGTGCCGCTGCGGCCGTACATGTCGGCGCAGCTGAAGAAGGTGCTCAACCCGGCGCAGCTGATCAAGGACGTCAACGACCTCCCGGACGACGGGATCGCGTTCTTCCGCTGAGCCCGGTGCGAGTGGGGGACCGACCCGGCGGTCGGTCCCTACACTGGTCGGCACGACCTCTCAACGGGCAGGGACACCAGTGGCGAACACCGAGACCACCGACTGGAAGGCCGACCTGCGCGAGCGCGGCTACCGGCTGACCCCGCAGCGCCAGCTGGTGCTGGAGGCCGTCGACGTGCTCGACCACGCCACTCCGGACGAGATCCTGGCGCAGGTCCGGCGCACCGCCAGCGGCGTCAACATCTCCACCGTGTACCGGACGCTGGAGCTCCTGGAGGAGCTCGGCCTGGTCTCGCACGCCCACCTCGGGCACGGCGCGCCCACCTACCACCTGGCGGGCCGGCACACCCACCTGCACCTGGTCTGCCGGGACTGCGACCGGGTCACCGAGACCGACACCGCGATCGCCGCGCCGCTGATCGACAGCCTGCGCGCCCAGCACGGCTTCGACACCGACCTGAAGCACTTCGCCATCTTCGGCCGCTGCGCGGACTGCACCGCCGAGTCGGAGGACGGCCGGTCGTAAGCTGGCCGGTATGAAGAGCCCGCTGCTTGCGCTGCCCGGCGCCGTCGCCGCCGAAGGTCCCGACGAGGGGGTCGCCGCCCACTACGGCGACCTGTTCCGCGAGCAGCGGGAGCTGGCCGCGGGGCGCGGCTTCACCGACCTGTCGCACCGCGGCGTGGTCACCGTCACCGGCCCGGACCGGCTGAGCTGGCTGCACCTGCTGCTCACCCAGCACGTCAGCGAACTGCCGCCGCAGCAGGCCACCGAGGCGCTGGTGCTGTCCCCGCACGGGCACGTCGAGCACGCGCTCTACCTGGTCGACGACGGGGAGACGACCTGGATCCACGTGGAGCCCGGCACCGCGCCCGCGCTGGTGGCGTACCTGGAGTCGATGAAGTTCTGGAACCGGGCCGAGGTCGCCGACGCCACCGCCGACTACGCGGTGGTGTTCCTGCCGGCCGGCTCCACCACCCCCGCCGACCGGGCCGCCGCCGTCCGCGAACTCCCGTGGGGCCGCGACCTGTTCGTGCCGCGCGCGGAACTCGCCGAGGCCGTCGCGGAGTTCGGCCCCGCCGCCGGCGTGTGGGCGTACGAGGCGCTGCGGATCGAGGGGCACCGGCCGCGCCTCGGCTTCGAGACCGACCACCGCACCATCCCGCACGAGGTGGACTGGCTGGGCAGCGCGGTGCACCTGAACAAGGGCTGCTACCGCGGCCAGGAGACGGTCGCCCGGGTGCACAACCTGGGCCGCCCGCCGCGCCGCCTGGTCTTCCTGCACCTGGACGGCACCGAGGAGAAGCTGCCCGCGCACGGCGCCGAGGTCCGGGTCGAGGGCCAGGATCGGCCGGTCGGCTTCGTCACCTCCGCGGCCCGCCACCACGAGCTGGGCCCGGTCGCGCTGGCCCTGGTCAAGCGGAACACCCCGGTGGACGCGGTGCTGCTGGCCGACGGCGTGCCCGGCAGCCAGGACGTGATCGTCCCGGCCTGAGGCCCGCTCAGACCTCCAGCAGCACGGTGAACGGCCCGTCGTTCACCAGCGACACCTTCATGTCGGCGCCGAACCGCCCGGTCTCGACCTTCGCGCCCAGCGCGCGGAGTTCGGCCACCACGGCGTCCACCAGCGGTTCGGCGACCGGGCCGGGGGCGGCGGCGTTCCAGGTGGGGCGGCGGCCCTTGCGGGCGTCGCCGTACAGGGTGAACTGGCTGATCACCAGCAGCGGGGCGCCGAGCTCCGAGCAGGACTGCTCGGGGCTGCCCGGGAACAGCCGCAGCGTCCACAGCTTGCGGGCCAGCTGGGCGGCCTGCGCCGGAGTGTCCTCGTGGGTGGCGCCGACCAGGACGCACAGGCCGGGGCCCTCGATCGCGCCGACCGTCTCGCCGTCCACCGTCACGGCCGCCTCGGCGACCCGTTGCACCACTGCTCGCATGCCGCCCATTGTGCCCGCACGTCCACCTGGGGGGCGCGTGCCCTCGGGTTGCACGCCGGGGTCGCACGTGATGCGCCCCGATCGGTGCAGGTGAGCCCATGGCGCGGATTCTTCGTACTAGCCAGGGGTGTTCGCCAGGGGGCCGTTCGGGTACTCGGGCGTGCGGGCCCGGGGCCCGGGGTGGCACGCTGTCCGACGGCCCGGGGCCATCCGGGCCCGAGGGGGCTCCGCCGTCCCGGCGAACCGCGTCACCCGCACGAGTGGCACCGCCCGACGCCGGGAACCCTGGTGGCGGGCGGCCCGTGCGATCGGCGGGCCCTGGTACTACGGCAGGTGGTCGGATTGATGGACGTGAGCGCGCTCGACGGGCTGGCCGGCCTGGCCCTGGAGGAGCTGCGGGTGCTGCGCCGGGACGCCCTGGAGCAGGAGGCCGACCTGTCGTACCTGCGCCGCCTGCTGCACGGCCGGCTGGACATCCTGCGGGCCGAACTGCAGCGCCGGGAGATCCCGCTGGCGGTCGCCGGCGAGGCGCAGGGCGAGCTGCTCGACCGGCTGCCCGCGATCCTGGCGGACACCCCGTCCGCCACCCGCCGCCCGGCCCGGCACCTGACCCTCGGCCCGCCGCGCGGCGAGCGCTACCGGCTGGAGGCGGACGCCCTGATGGGCGACGTCCAGCTGGCCGACCTCGGCGCGCACGCCACCGCCGACCTGCTGGCCGCCGCCGAACGGCTGGCCGAGCACGAGCGCGAGGTGTCCGGCCGCCGCCAGGCCCTGCAGCGCACCGCGGACGACTGCGGGGCGGAGATCACCCGCAGGTACCGTGAGGGGGAGGCCCGGGTCGAGGACCTGCTCGGCGGCAGCTGAGCGGGCGGAACGCGGTCGGGGCCCGCCCACCCTCACCGCACGCCCTGGAGACCCACCCGTGTCGCAGTCCGCCCTGCCCGCCCTCGCCGAGGTCATACGCTCCGGCTTCACCGAGGGCCGCCACCGCGGTTCGCTGGTCCTGCTCGACGCCGACGGCGCCGTCGCGTTCGCGCTCGGCGCCCCCGAGCAGCCGGTCTTTCCGCGTTCCACCGCCAAGCCGTTCCAGGCGGTCGCCACCCTCCGGGCCGGCCTGGAGCTGCACGGCGAGCAGCTCGCCCTGGCCGCCTCCAGCCACTCCGCCGAGCCCTTCCACCGGGCCGCGGTCCGCCGGATCCTCACCGACGCCGGCCTCACCGAGGCCGCCCTGCGCACCCCCGCCGACCTGCCGCTGGACGAGGTCGAGGCGGAGGAGCTGCTGCGCTCCGGCGGGCAGCGGGAGCCGATCCTGATGGACTGCTCCGGCAAGCACGCCGGCTGGCTGGCCGCCTGCGCCGCCAACGGCTGGGACCTGGAGAGCTACCTCGACCCCGAGCACCCGATCCAGCGCCTGGCCCGCACCGCGCTGGAGGAGGGCACCGGCGAGCGCGCCGCGCACACCGGCACCGACGGCTGCGGCGCCCCGCTGCTGGCCGTCTCGCTGACCGGCCTGGCCCGCGGCTACCGCGCCCTGGTGCTGGCCGGGCCGGGCACCGAGCAGCGCCGGGTCGCCGACGCGATGCGCGCCCACCCCGAGTACGTGGCCGGCACCCGCCGGGCCGACACCTGGCTGATGCGGGCGGTGCCCGGGGCGCTGTCCAAGATGGGCGCCGAGGCCGTCCAGGTGGTCGCGCTGCCCGACGGCCGGGCCCTGGCCTTCAAGATCGAGGACGGCGCGGAGCGCGCCCGCGGCCCGGTGCTGGCCGCCGCGCTGCGCCGGCTGGGCGTCGAGGACCCGGTGCTGGACCGGATCGCGGCCGCCCCGCTGCACGGCGGCGGCCAGGTGGTCGGCGAGGTCCGCGCGGCGTTCTGACGCCCCGTCGGGCGATGCCGGGATGCCCGCCCCGGCCCGCTGGTGCACGGTGGACGGCGGGGGAGCGCCCGCCACCGCCGCACCAGGGAGTACTTGCCATGACCGACCACACCTACCGGGTCACCGAGATCGTCGGCTCCTCGCACGAGGGCGTCGACGCCGCCATCCGCAACGGCATCGCCCGCGCCGACCGCACGCTGCGGAACCTGGACTGGTTCGAGGTGGTCCAGGTCCGCGGCCACATCGAGGACGGGGCGGTCAAGCACTTCCAGGTCGGCCTGAAGGTCGGCTTCCGGCTCGACGACAACGGCAACGGCGGCTGACCGGCCGCCGGGAACGTGCGAGGGGCGGGAGTCCGGATCGGACTCCCGCCCCTCGCACGGGTGCTTCGGCGACGCCCCGCGGGGCGCGGCGGCTCAGTGGCCGCCCTGCTCCTGGAGGCGCTTGATCGAGGCGGTGATCTCGGCCTCGGCCTCGGCGCGGCCGACCCAGTCGGCGCCCTGGACGGACTTGCCGGGCTCCAGGTCCTTGTAGACCTCGAAGAAGTGCTGGATCTCCAGGCGGTCGAACTCCGACACGTCCTGCAGGTCCTGCAGGTGCGACCAGCGCGGGTCGGTCGCCGGGACGCACAGCAGCTTGTCGTCGCCGCCGGCCTCGTCGGTCATGTGGAACATGCCGATGGCGCGGCACTTGATCAGGCAGCCGGGGAAGGTCGGCTCGTCCAGGATGACCAGGGCGTCCAGCGGGTCGCCGTCGTCCGCGAGGGTGCCCTCGACGTAGCCGTAGTCGGCCGGGTAGCGGGTCGAGGTGAAGAGCATGCGGTCCAGGCGGAGGCGACCGGACTCATGGTCGACCTCGTACTTGTTGCGCGAGCCCTTCGGGATCTCGATCAGGACGTCGAACTCCAACGGTTCCTCCAAGGTTCGGACTGACAGAATCCAAGTGTCTCCTACGACAGTGAGTGCTCGGGAAAGGGGCCGGTCGGTGAGATCAGGGACAGGGGTGGGGCGCGGGCGCAGAACGGCGCTCGTCGGGGTCCTGGGGGTGGCGCTGGCAGCGGGGGTGCTGACGGTCGCCGATCCGGCGCTGGCGCAGCCGTCGCCGGGAGCCAGCCGCTCGGACGGGCACGGCAGGCGCGCCGACGACGGACACCACCCGGGGGGTGACGGGCAGGGCCAGGACGAACACGGCAAGGCCGGCCAGCAGGACCGCCGCGGCAACCGGCACCGCGCGGTGCCGGTCAAGGGCCCGGTGCTGCCGGCCGGCGGCGCCGCGGACAGCCGGGTGCCGACCGGCAACGGGCTGCGCACCGCACTCGGCACCACCGTGCAGGACAGGTCGCTGGGCACGCTGAACTACGCGGTCGCGGACGCCGCCACCGGCGAGCTCCTGGCCGGGGCGAACGAGAACACCCCGGCCACGCCCGCCTCCACCACCAAGCTGGCCACCGCCGTCGCCGCGCTGGCCCTGCTGCCGGCCGGCCACCGGATCGCCACCACGGTGGTGCAGGGCGCCCCCGGCGAGATCACCCTGGTCGGCGGCGGCGACCCCACGCTGACGGGGCTGCCGGTCGACCAGGTCCGGATCGGCGGCGCCCCGGTGGACCAGGAGAGCGCACCCGCCTCGCTGATCGACCTGGCCCGGCGCACCGCCGCCGCGCTGAAGGCCGCCGGCACCACCACCGTCAAGCTCTCGTACGACACCTCGCTGTACGGCGGCCCGGTGCTGCACAGGGAGCACGACGGGACGAACATCGCCGCGATCACCCCGCTGATGGTCGACGAGGGCCGGGTCGACCCGCGGTCCGCGAAGGAGGCCCCGGACCGGGTGCCCGACCCGGCCGGGCAGGCCGCCGAGGCCTTCACGGCCCTCCTGAAGGCCGAGGGCGTCACCGTCCCGCAGAAGGCCGGCCAGGCCGGCGCCCCCGCCGGGGCGACCGAGCTGGCCCGGGTGGAGTCGCCGGAGATCGGACGGCTGGTGGAGCGGATGCTCACCACCTCCGACAACCAGCTCGCCGAGGCGGTCGCCCGCCAGGTCGCGCTCGCCGCCAAGCAGCCCGCGAGCTTCGACGGCGCGGCCGCCGCCGTCACCGCCGAACTCACGAAGCTCGGGCTGCCGACCGCCGGGGTGGTGCTCACCGACGGCAGCGGCCTGGCCTCGGCCAACCTGATCCCGCCGGTCACCCTGGTGAAGCTGCTGTCCGCGGCCGGCTCCCCGCAGCACCCGGAACTGCGCCCGGTGATCACCGGCCTGCCGATCGCGGGCTTCACCGGCACCCTGGCCGGCCGGTACGGCGCCAGGTCCGGGGCCGGCGAGGCGGCCGGCATCGTGCGCGCCAAGACCGGCTCGCTGTCGAACGTCAACACGCTGGCCGGCACCGTGGTCGACGCCGACGGCCGGGTACTGGTGTTCGCCCTGATGAGCCGCACCGGCGCGCTCCCCGACACGGCCCGCGCCGCCGTCGACCGGATCGTCGCGAAGATCGCCGCCTGCGGCTGCTGACTCCGCGTCGGCCCGCTGACCGGGCGTCAACGGGCCGACCGGGGGCGGGCGGGCCGCTGCGCCCGTCTCCCCCCGGGCGGGGGCGAGCACGTACCGTGAGGGCATGACGAGCGCGAACAGCGGTGCGGAGATGGTCGACTGGGATCTCGCGGCGGCGACCGCGGTGCGCCTCGCCCGGCCCGGGCCCCGGATCGGCCGCGAGGAGGCCCGGACGGTGGTCTCCGAGCTCCGCCGGCACGCCGTCGAGGCCGAGCGGCACGTGCGCGAGTTCACCCGGATGGGGACCGGCGAGGACACCCCCGGCACCCCCGTCCTGGTGGTCGACCGGCCCGGCTGGGTGCGGGCCAACGTGGCGGGCTTCCGCACCGTGGTCCGCCCGCTGACGGACCGGCTGGCGGCCCGCCGCCCGGACGGCCCCGGCTCGGCGGCGGTCGGCTCGATGGGCGCCAAGGCCACCGGCGTGGAGGTCGGCGCGGTGCTGGCGTTCCTGTCGGCGAAGGTGCTGGGCCAGTACGAGACCTTCGCCCCGGCCCAGCTGCCCACCGCCCCGGACAGCCCCGAGGGCCTGTTCGACCAGCCGCGCCGCGGCCTGACCGCGGTGCCCGGGCGGCTGCTGCTGGTGGCGCCGAACATCGTCCAGGTGGAGCGCGAACTCGACGTCGCCCCGCACGACTTCCGGCTCTGGGTGTGCCTGCACGAGGAGACCCACCGGACCCAGTTCACCGCCGTGCCCTGGCTGCGCGACCACATCCAGTCCGAGGTGCAGGAGTTCCTGGCGCAGACCGACGTCGACCCGTCGGCGCTGCTGGACCGGCTGCGCGAGGCGCTCGGCGGCCTGCCGGGCTTCGGCGGCCGCGGCAACGGCTCTGCCGCGGGCAGCCTCACCGACCTGGTGCAGACGCCGGCGCAGCGGGAGATCCTGTCCCGGCTGACCGCCGTGATGTCGCTGCTGGAGGGCCACGCCGACGTGGTGATGGACGGCGTCGGCCCGGCCGTGGTGCCGTCGGTGGCGGAGATCCGGGAGAAGTTCCAGCGCCGCCGCGACCGCGGCAGCGGCCGGCTCGACCTGGTGCTGCGCCGGATGCTCGGCATGGACGCCAAGCTGCGCCAGTACCAGGACGGCGCGGTGTTCGTCCGCGGCGTGGTGGAGCGGGCCGGGATGGACGGCTTCAACCGGGTGTGGACGTCGCCGAACACGCTGCCCACCAAGGAGGAGATCCACGACCCGGCGTCCTGGGTGGCCCGGGTGGTCGGCTGAGCCCGGACACCGGGCGGGCGTCGTTCGCGGACCCCGGTGGACGGTCAACCGCGCGAGTCGTACACCTGGCGGCAGCCGTAACGTTTCACCATTCACCCGTACGTGGGACCGTGGATCCGCCGTTGGCGCGGGTGGCGTGGGCGGTGGCCGGATTCTGCGACCATCTGTGAGCGCCTGGTGACAGAGAGCTGACAGGCGGTCCCGTACCCCCCTCCGCCAAGGAGTGCCAACCATGGGCCCACACCCCGCTGTCGCGGCGATACGCCTCGCCGTCCGCCGTACCCTCGCCGAGCTCGCCGCCGAGGCCGGCGTCAGTCCCGGCGGCCCGGTCCGCGCCCGCACCGGACCCCCGCCCAGGCCTCCCCGCTGCCCGCGCTGGCCACCACCGCCACGGTGCCGGGCACGCTGATCGGCAACGCCCGCCGCCACCCCTCCGGCCTGCCCCGCACCCCGGCCGCCCCCGGCTCCCGCTGGTGCTGGTCGCGGTCTCCGGCGGCGCCGACTCGATGGCGCTGGCCACCGCCACCGCCTTCGAGGCCCCCAAGCTCGGCCTGCGGGTCGGCGCCGTCACCGTCGACCACGGCCTGCAGGACGGCTCCGCCGAACGCGCCGAACAGGTCGCCGTCCGGCTGCGCGAGCTCGGCCTGGACCCGGTCGAGGCGGTCGCCGTCCGGGTCGGCCGCGAGGGCGGCCCGGAGAACGCCGCCCGGGAGGCCCGCTACGCCGCGCTGGACTCCGCCGCCGAACGGCACCGCGCGCTCGCCGTGCTGCTCGGCCACACCCGCGACGACCAGGCGGAGACCGTGCTGCTCGGCCTGGCCCGCGGCTCCGGCGCCCGCTCGCTGGCCGGGATGCCCGCGCAGAAGGGCCGCTACCGCCGCCCGCTGCTGGAGCTCGACCGCGCCGCCACCCGGCAGGCCTGCACCGCGCAGTCCATCCCGGTCTGGGACGACCCGCACAACACCGATCCGGCCTACACCCGCTCCCGGGTCCGCCACGAGGTGCTGCCGGTGCTGGAGAAGCACCTCGGCGGCGGCGTGGTCGAGGCGCTGGCCCGCACCGCCCGGCTGTTCCGCGACGACGCCGACGCGCTCGACCAGTGGGCCGCCCTCGCCGAGCGCGACCTGCGCGCCCCCGACGGCGCGCTCGACGTGGGCAAGCTCTCCGAACTGCCCCCCGCCGTGCGCCGCCGGGTGCTCCGCCGCGCCGCCCTGCGCGCGGGCTCCCCGGCCGGCGACCTGTTCGCCCGGCACCTGGAAACCGTGGACTCGCTGGTCACCGGCTGGCGCGGCCAGGGCCCGCTGCACCTACCCGGGGGCGTCGAAGCCGTGCGCCGGTGTGGCACGCTGGTGTTTCGGCGGCAGGGCGACTGAGCACGAACCAGTCGTACCGCCGCCGCCGAACCCAGACCCCGAACGTTTGAGGACGTATCCCCGGTGGACCAGAACGACATGGGCGCAGACCTCGCGAAGGTGCTCATCAGCAAGGACGAGATCGACGCCAAGCTGGTGGAGCTGGCCGCGCGGATCGACCAGGACTACGCGGGGAAGGACCTCCTGCTGGTCGGCGTCCTCAAGGGCGCCGTGATGGTGATGGCCGACCTGGCCCGGGCCCTGCACAGCCAGGTGACCATGGACTGGATGGCCGTGTCCTCGTACGGCATGGGCACCAAGTCCTCGGGCGTGGTGCGCATCCTGAAGGACCTGGACACCGACATCGCCGGCCGTGACGTGCTGATCGTCGAGGACATCATCGACTCCGGCCTGACCCTGTCCTGGCTGCTCGGCAACCTCGGTTCGCGCGGCCCGGCCTCGCTGAAGGTGTGCACCCTGCTGCGCAAGCCGGACGCCGCCAAGGTCGAGATCGACGTCGAGTACGTGGGCTTCGACATCCCCAACGAGTTCGTGGTCGGCTACGGCCTGGACTACGCGGAGAAGCTGCGCAACCTGCCGTTCATCGGCACGCTGGCGCCGCACGTCTACGGGGGCTGAACCGTTCGGGCGACGGGTGGGAACAGGGCACTGTTCCCACCCGTTGTGCGGGGGTAGGAAAATAGGCCGCACCGTGGTGTGATCCCGTCGTGAGCGGGGGGCGCTGCGGTACGGTCCAATCAACCGCTCGTCTGACGAGCACATATCGGAAGCGCCGCGGCCGACGGCCGACCAGCGCCCGTTGAATGGCAGGAGGGACGGGGCGGTGACGCCCCGCATGGATGGACGTCAAGCGATACTTCCGTGCGCCGATCATGTGGGTCGTGCTGGCCGCCCTCGCCGTGTTCGCGTTGATGGAGCTCGTCTCGGACTCGAGCGGCTACAAGACAGCGGACACCGGTCAGATCATCAGCGCGATCGACAACAACCAGGTGAAGTCGGCGCAGCTCACCACCGGTGACTCGAACCTCATCAAGATCCAGCTGCAGGACGGCCAGAAGCTGAAGGCGGGCGCCAACGGCAAGTCGCCGTCCGGCACCCGGTTCCAGGCCTCCTACACCGGCGACCAGCAGGCCGCCGACCTGGCCAAGAAGCTCCAGGACCGGTACTCCGCCGGTCAGATCGCCGACGGTTACACCGTCAGCCCCGAGAAGCAGTCGACCTTCGTCAGCCTGCTCTTCTCGATGCTGCCGATCGTGATCATCGTGGTGGTCTTCCTGTTCCTGATGAATCAGATGCAGGGCGGCGGCTCCAGGGTCATGCAGTTCGGCAAGTCCAAGGCCAAGCTGCTCACCAAGGACACCCCGAAGACCACCTTCTCCGACGTCGCGGGCGCGGACGAGGCCGTCGAGGAGCTCCACGAGATCAAGGAGTTCCTGCAGGAGCCGGCCAAGTTCCAGGCCGTCGGCGCCAAGATCCCCAAGGGCGTGCTGCTGTACGGCCCGCCCGGCACCGGCAAGACCCTGCTGGCCCGCGCCGTCGCGGGCGAGGCGGGCGTCCCGTTCTACTCGATCTCCGGCTCCGACTTCGTCGAGATGTTCGTCGGCGTCGGCGCCAGCCGCGTCCGCGACCTGTTCGAGCAGGCCAAGGCCAACGCCCCGGCGATCATCTTCGTCGACGAGATCGACGCCGTCGGCCGGCACCGCGGTGCGGGCCTCGGCGGCGGCCACGACGAGCGCGAGCAGACCCTCAACCAGCTGCTGGTCGAGATGGACGGCTTCGACGTCAAGGGCGGCGTCATCCTGATCGCCGCCACCAACCGCCCCGACATCCTGGACCCGGCGCTGCTGCGCCCCGGCCGCTTCGACCGGCAGATCGCCGTCGACCGCCCGGACCTCCAGGGCCGGCTGGACATCCTCAAGGTGCACCAGAAGGGCAAGCCGATCGCGCCGGACGTCGACCTGTCGGCCGTCGCCAAGCGCACCCCCGGCTTCACCGGCGCGGACCTGTCGAACGTGCTGAACGAGGCGGCGCTGCTCACCGCGCGCACCGACAAGAAGCTGATCGACAACCAGGTGCTGGACGAGGCGATCGACCGCGTCGTGGCCGGTCCGCAGAAGCGTTCGCGGATCATGTCCGACAAGGAGAAGAA
This sequence comes from Kitasatospora cheerisanensis KCTC 2395, assembly GCF_000696185.1. GTDB lineage: Bacteria > Actinomycetota > Actinomycetes > Streptomycetales > Streptomycetaceae > Kitasatospora > Kitasatospora cheerisanensis. The sequence continues at coordinate 4,470,228 of NZ_KK853997.1, forward strand.
GATCACCGCGTACCACGAGGGCGGTCACGCCCTGGTCGCGGCGGCCTGCAACTACTCCGACCCGGTGCACAAGATCACCATCCTGTCCCGGGGCCGCGCGCTCGGCTACACCATGGTGCTGCCGGACGAGGACAAGTACTCGACCACCCGTAACGAGATGCTCGACCAGCTCGCCTACATGCTGGGCGGCCGGGCGGCGGAGGAACTGGTCTTCCACGACCCGACCACCGGCGCCTCGAACGACATCGAGAAGGCCACCGCCACCGCGCGGGCCATGGTCACCCAGTACGGCATGAGCGAGCGCCTCGGCGCGATCAAGTTCGGCTCCTCCGACTCCGAGCCCTTCCTGGGCCGCGAGATGGCCCACCAGCGCGACTACTCGGAAGAGGTCGCCGGGCTGGTGGACGAGGAGGTCAAGAAGCTGATCGAGACCGCGCACAACGAGGCCTGGGAGATCCTGGTCGAGAACCGCGACGTGCTCGACAACCTGGTCCTCGAACTGCTGGAGAAGGAGACGCTGAACAAGGAGCAGATCGCCGAGGTCTTCGCTCCGGTCATCAAGCGTCCCCCGCGTCCGGCGTGGACCGGCTCGTCCCGCCGCACCCCGTCCACCCGGCCGCCGGTGCAGTCGCCGAAGGAGCTGGCGCTGACCAACGGCGCCGTCTCCGGCACCGACAGCCCGGTCGACGTCGTGAAGCTGCCGCCGGCCGACGGCGGCCAGGTCGAGGGCTGATCGACCGGACACCTGTTCGGAATGGATGCCGCGTTTCCGGGGTTTGTACCCTGGAGGCGCGGCATTCGTGCTGCACGGAACCTTTCCCTCTGACGAGCAGCGAGGCACGCATGATCGATCCGGTGACGCTCGACGGTGAGCCCCCCGTCGGCGAGTTCGACCAGAAGCGGGCCGAGAACGCCGTCCGCGAGCTGCTCATCGCCGTCGGCGAGGACCCGGACCGCGAGGGCCTGCTGGAGACCCCGGCCCGGGTCGCGCGCGCCTACCGCGAGATATTCGCGGGCCTGTGGCAGCAGCCGGAGGACGTGCTCACCACCACCTTCGACCTCGGCCACGACGAGATGGTGCTGGTCAAGGACATCGAGGTGTACTCCACCTGCGAGCACCACCTGGTCCCGTTCCGCGGCGTCGCGCACGTCGGCTACATCCCGTCCGTGAGCGGCAAGATCACCGGCCTGTCCAAGCTGGCCCGGCTGGTCGACGTGTACGCCCGCCGCCCGCAGGTGCAGGAGCGCCTCACCAGCCAGGTCGCGGACGCGCTGATGCGGATCCTGGAGCCGCGCGGCGCCATCGTGGTGATCGAGTGCGAGCACATGTGCATGTCGATGCGCGGCATCCGCAAGCCCGGCGCCACCACCGTCACCTCGGCGGTGCGCGGCCAGCTGCGGGACCCGGCCACCCGGGCCGAGGCGATGAGCCTCATCATCGGGCGATGAGGCACTGCCGGGTGGCCGTCCGGCGCCCCGTCAGGGCCGCGGTTCGCGGTCCTGCGGGCGCGCCAGGTGGTCGCTGAGCCACTCCAGGGTGGCCGGGAGTTCGCGGCGCCAGGTCTCGAAGGAGTGGCCGCCGTCCGGCAGCATCAGCGAGTCCACCAGGAACTCGGGGTGGTTCTCGGCGGCCTGCTTCGCGGTGGCGAGGAACTTCTGGGTGGCCTGGTAGTCGTCCTCCGCGTGGGTGGAGACCACCAGCAGGGACGCGGCCGGCGCGGGCAGGTTCTTCAGCCGCCAGTTCAGGTCCGACTGTCTCGCCGCGTCCGCGTCGCCCCGGAACAGGTCGCCGTCCGTCCACCGGTCGTTCGGCACCGTGTAGTCCGGGTGCATCCCGGCCGCGTTGTGGTACGCGTCCGGGTGGCGCATCGCCAGCCGCAGCGCGCAGGACCCGCCGGTCGAGTAGCCGAACACGCCCCAGGACTCCGCCCCGCGGCCCAGCCGGTACGCCGAGCGCAGCGCGGCCGGCACGTCCTTGACGAACCAGGTCTCGGTCTTCGGCCCGCCGGGGACGTCCACGCACTCGGTGTCCCGCGGCGGGACGACGGTGGGGCGGGCCATCACGATCACCGTCGGCGCCATCTGGCCGGAGCGCTGCAGCTCGGCGGCGGTCTGCGGCAGCTGCAGGCTGTCCACCAGGTTCAGCGTCGGACCCGGGTAGCCGGCCAGCGCGACCAGCACCGGGAAGTGCTCGCGGCCGTAGCGCGGATTGAAGTACTCGGGCGGCAGGTAGACGAACACCTGGTCCGACAGCCCCGACTCGGTGCCGGTCAGCCGCACCGAGTCGATCCGGCCGACCTCCTCGGGCTTGCCGGCCGGCAGCACGTCCTTGACCGTCTCCAGCCCGCCCTCGTCGGTCGGCTGGACCAGCTTGTCGCCGTCCGGCACGGCGCCGGGGGTGCGCGCCGAGGTCAGCGCGAGCGGGGCGGCCGCGCCGGGGCGCAGCAGGTCGTTCCAGGAGGTGTAGAAGCCGTACGCGTTGTTCACCGACAGCAACAGCACCGACAGCGCCGCCGATTGAGTGACCGTCAGCAGGCCGAGCCGGCCGAGCACCGGCAGCGGGCGCTGCGCCGACAGCCGCGGCCACAGCCAGAGAGTGGCGATCAGGGCCCCCACGGCCACCGCGATCAGCGCGTACACCAGTGTCCGGCTGGTCAGCTCCATGCCTTCCGATCCTCTCGACTCCCGCTCCGCCATCGTGGTCTGACGGTCCGTCGGAAGCGCGTGGGGGTAGTCTGACCGAGCGTCGGAAACCAGTACGACCGGATGACTGCGCGAACGGGAACCGTCGCCCTAGAATGCGGCGTCCACCGGTTGGAATCGCGCCGAACCGCCGTGCCGGCGGCCACGGGTGCGGCATCGGTGGTACCCGCCGCATCCCCCGGTCCGGCGAGCGGGACCGCTCGAACCGGGCCCCGGACGGACGGGCTCCTCCGTCCCATGGACCCCTCTTGACGTGCGGATTGCCAGAAAAAGGAACAGTCATGAAGGTTCATCACAACCCGGCGCCCGGGGTGCGCGCGCAGCGCCCGGGTGCCTCTAGGCTGGGTTCCCATGAGCGCTCCCGTGTCCGCTGAGACCACGACCGACCAGCCCCGACGGCGGGGGCTGCAGGCGCTTCGGTCCCAGGCGTCCGCCGTGCCACGGCGATGGCTTCCGGGCGTCGTCGGCTACGCCTGCCTGGTCATCGGACTGATCGACATCGCGTGTGCGGTCTTCCCCCGGCTCCGGCTCACCCGGATGCACGTGTGGGCCGGCCAACTGCCCGGCGGCACCACCACCTTGGCCGCCGCCGGCACCCTGATGGTCGGCATGCTGCTGGTGCTGCTCGCGCACGCGCTGCGCCGCCGCAAGCGGCGCGCCTGGCGCGCCGTCTGCGTGCTGCTGCCGGTCGGCGCCGCGCTGCACCTGCTGCGCTGGCACCAGTTCGGCCAGGCCGCGATCTCGCTGGCGCTGCTCGCGGTGATGCTCGTCCACCAGCGCGAGTTCTACGCCAAGGCCGACCCGCGCACCCGCTGGCGCGCGGTGCTGAACTTCGTCGTGCTCGGCGCCGTCTCGGTGCTGCTCGGCCTGGTCATCGTCTCGGTCCGCTGGAAGGCCGAGGTCGGCGACCCGTCGCTGTTCCAGCGCCTGGAGCACGTCGGCTACGGCCTGTTCGGCTTCGAGGGACCGATCCACTACACCACCGACCGGATCAGCGACCTGGTCGGCTACTCGCTCGGCGCGCTCGGCCTGGTCACCGCCCTCACCACCGCGTACCTGGCGCTGCGCCCCGAGAAGCCCGAACCCGAGCTCACCCCCGAGGACGAGCTCAAGGTCCGCGAACTGCTCGCCCGGCACGGCAAGCGCGACTCGCTCGGCTACTTCGCGCTGCGCCGCGACAAGAGCGTGCTGTTCTCGCCCACCGGCAAGGCCGCGATCTCCTACCGGGTGGTCTCCGGCGTGATGCTCGCCTCCGGCGACCCGGTCGGCGACGTCGAGGCCTGGCCCGGCGCGATCAAGGTCTTCATGACCACCGCCCGCGAACACGCCTGGGTGCCCGCCGTCATGGGCTGCTCCGAGGTCGGCGGCGAGGTCTGGACCCGCGAGGCCCAGCTGGACGCGCTCGAACTCGGCGACGAGGCCATCGTCGACACCGCCACCTTCTCGCTCTCCGGCCGCGCCATGCGCAACGTCCGCCAGATGGTCAAGCGGATCGAGCGCAACGGCTACTCCTGCAAGGTCCGCCGGGTCGGCGACCTCACCCAGGACGAGAAGCGCCGGATCGCCGACGCCGCGGCCCGCTGGCGCGGCACCGACACCGAACGCGGCTTCTCGATGGCCCTCGGCCGGTTCGGCGACGCCGGCGACGACGACTGCGTGGTCGTCACGGCGCACAAGGCGCCCGAGGAGGGGGAGACCGACTCCGGCGACGACCTGAAGGCGGTGCTGCACTTCGTCCCCTGGGGCGAGGACGGCATCTCGCTGGAACTGATGCGCCGCGACCGCGAGGCCGACCCCGGCCTCAACGAACTGCTGATCGTCGCCGCCCTCCAGGAGGTCGGCGCGATGGGCATCCGGCGGGTCTCGCTGAACTTCGCGATGTTCCGCTCGGCGCTCGCCCGCGGCGAGCGGATCGGCGCCGGGCCGGTGCTGCGCGCCTGGCGCGGACTGCTGGTCTTCCTGTCGCGCTGGTTCCAGATCGAGTCGCTGTACAAGTTCAACGCGAAGTTCCAGCCCACCTGGGAGCCCCGCTTCCTGGTCTACCAGCACACCCGGGACCTCCCGCGGATCGGCTTCGCCGCGATGCAGGCGGAGGCGTTCATCACGCTGGGCATGCCGCGGTTCGGGCGCAAGCGCCAGCGGCAGGGGCTGATGCCGGAGACGCCGGTGCAGCTGGGCAAGGCGGCGTAGGCGGAACCAGGGGCGCGGGGAACCGCGCGAAGCGGGAGGCGACCAGCGCAAGATCGCGATCTCGGACGGCGACTCGCCGTTGATCGCGACCTTGCCGACGTGCGCTCCTTGCTCGCGCAGTTCCCCGCGCCCCCGTTCCCGCGCCCGCTTGCCCTCGTCCCCACCGCGGATAATGGGTCGTATGAGCGAAAACCTCCCTGGTCTGCCCGTCCTCGACCGTTGTGCGGTGATGGGGGTGGTGAACGTCACGCCGGACTCGTTCTCGGACGGCGGGATGTGGCTGGATCCGGCGAAGGCCGTCGCGCACGGGCTGGACCTGGTGGCGCGGGGGGCGGACCTGGTCGACGTGGGCGGGGAGTCGACCCGGCCGGGCGCGGTCCGGGTGACGGAGGAGGAGGAGCTGCGCCGGGTGGTGCCGGTGGTGACCGAGCTGGCCCGGGCCGGGGTGGTGGTCTCGGTGGACACCATGCGGGCGGCCGTGGCGCGGGCCGCGGTGCGGGCGGGCGCGAAGATCGTCAACGACGTGTCCGGAGGACTCGCGGACCCGGCGATGGCGGCCGTCGTCGCCGAGACCGGCGCGCCGTTCGTGGTGATGCACTGGCGCGGGCAGTCGGCGGACATGTACGCGCAGGCGGTGTACGAGGACGTGGTCGCGGACGTGGTGCGGGAGCTGACCGACCGGGTCGAGGACCTGCTGGCGGCCGGGGTGAAGGAGGATCAGCTGATCCTGGACCCGGGCCTGGGCTTCGCCAAGACGAGCGAGCACAACTGGGCGCTGCTGGGCCGGCTGGACGCGCTGACGGCGCTGGGACGGCCGGTGCTGGTCGCGGCTTCGCGCAAGCGCTTCCTGGGTACGCTGCTGGCCAACCCGGAAACCGGGGAGCTGCGCCCGGCGCGGCAGCGGGACGACGCGACGGCGGCGGTCTCGGTGCTGTCGGCGAAGGCGGGTGCCTGGGCGGTACGGGTCCATGACGTGTCCGGCACGGCTGACGCCGTACGAGTCGTCGCGGCCTGGGAGCAGGCGGCGCAGAGGGGGTAGGCGTGGCGGAGGCAGTGAGCGGAAACGACCGGGCGGCGGCGCTGGAACCGGACGAGGAAGCCGTGCTGGCGGCCAATCAGGCGCTGTACGAGGCACTGGAGAACGGCGACCTGGAGGCCGTCGAGTCGATCTGGCTGGGGCCGGGCGAGGCGGACGACAAGGGCGGGGTGTTCTGCGTGCACCCGGGCTGGCCGGCGCTGGTGGGCCGGGCCCAGGTGACCAGGTCGTACATGCTGATCATGGCGAACACCGAGTACATCCAGTTCTTCCTGACGGACGTGGAGGTGGACGTCCACGGCGATGTGGCGCTCGTCACCTGCACGGAGAACATCCTGTCCGGCGGCGAGCCCGAGGAGGAGGGCGAACTGGGGCCGCTGGTGGGCGGGAAGGTCGTGTCGACGAACGTGTTCCGGCGCACTCCGGACGGCTGGAAGCTGTGGTCGCACCACGGATCGCCGGTGCTCACCAGCGGCGACGACGAGGACGACGAGGAGGACTGAGCCGCCGTCCGTCAAGGGCCGCGGTGGCCGGTCCGATCGGGTGGGCGGCCGGGGAGGCGGTCCGGGCCGGTCGGTGCTCGAAGGTAGATTCGAGGGGCGGCGGGCGACGGTGCCCGCCGGTCCCCGCTCCGGCGGGGCCGTCAGCTGGGAGCAGTGATTCTTGTGCTGGACCGCGTCACCCTGCGTGGGCTCCGTGCCCGCGGCCACCACGGCGTCTTCGAACGGGAGCGGATCGAGGGTCAGACCTTCGTCGTCGACCTGACGCTGTTCCTGGACACCCGGCCGGCCGCCGCGAGTGACGACCTGACCCGCACCGCGCACTACGGCGTGATCGCGGAGGAGGTCACCGCGGTGATCGCGGGCGACCCGGTCGACCTGATCGAGACGCTGGCCCAGCGGATCGCCGACCAGTGCCTGCGGCACGAGGTGGTCGAGGAGGTCGAGGTCGTCGTGCACAAGCCCGACGCCCCGATCACCGTCCCGTTCGACGACGTCACCATCACGATCCGCCGGAGCCGCGCCTGATGGCGCCCGGTGGAGCCCGAGTGGAGGGAACTCCCATGGCCACCACAGACCCGACCGCCACGCCGACCACGTTCGACCTGCAGGGCAAGGTGGACCGCGTGGAATCCACCCTGCACGAGTCACGGACCGCCGCGGTCGCGCTCGGCAGCAACCTGGGCAACCGCCTGGAGACCCTGCAGGGCGCCGTCGACGCGCTGGAGGACACCCCGGGCGTGCGGGTGACCTCGCTGTCCGCGGTGTACGAGACCGACGCCGTCGGCGGCCCCGCCGACCAGCCGAGCTACTTCAACGCCGTCGCGGTACTGCGCACCTCGCTGCCGCCGCAGGACCTGCTGGAGCGGGCCAACGCGGTGGAGGACGCCTTCGGCCGGGTACGCACCGTCCGCTGGGGCGCCCGCACCCTGGACGTCGACATCCTCGCCTACGAGGGCGTCCGCAGCGACGACCCGCAGCTGACCCTGCCGCACCCGCGCGCCCACGAGCGGGCGTTCGTGCTCGCCCCCTGGCAGGACGCCGACCCGCAGGCCGAGCTGCCCGGCCACGGCCCGGTCTCCGAACTGCTGGCCGGCCTCGGCGGCCCCGAGGCGCAGGGCGTGCGGCTGCGCGCGGACCTGCAGCTGCGCCTGCCGGAGTGAGCCGTCCGGGAACTTCCGACGGGGCGCAGGCGTAGCTCCCTGCGGGTGCGGCCCGGCCGGTACGGTGGGCTGATCGCCGTGCCCCGTCGAAGCCCGGGGCCGTCCGAGACCGGGTCGAACCACTGGGAAGGAAGCCCGTCCGCGTGAAGCCGCTCCGTCTCCGCCTGCTGCTCGGCATCGCCGCGATCACGGGGGTGCTGTCCTGGGGCGGCGCCCGGCTGTGGGACTCGCTGGGCACGCTGCCCGGGGTGCCCGCGTACGCGCCGTTCGTGCTGGCCGCGATCGCCGTGGTGCTGCTGGCCGCGGCGATCTCGCTGCGGTCGCGGCTGAAGGCGATCCGGGAGCGGCAGCCCGGCGCGAAGCGGGTCGATCCGCTGCACGCCGCGCGGGCGCTGGTGCTGGGGCAGGCCAGTGCGCTGGTCTCCGCGGTGGTGACCGGCGTCTACGGCGGCGTCGGGGTGTTCCTGCTCGGCTCGCTGGACGTCCCCGCCCGCCGCTCGCAGGCCGCGACCGCGCTGTTCGCGGTGCTGGCCGGCGCGGCGGTGATCGCGGTGGCGCTGTGGCTGCAGCACATCTGCCGGCTCCCCGAGGACCACGACGACCCCGACCACCCGCGCGGCACCGCCGCCTCGCCGCGTTGACCGCCCCGCCGGAACCGGTCACCGCGGGTGGCCGGGCGGATGCGGCACGTGTTTCTGTCGGCGTGTCAAGGGCGGAATGGGGGGCGAGGCTGACAGGGCCGCGATTCGCACGCTAGTTTCTAGCCATGTCTCGCGGACGCCACCGTCATTCCTCCGTCCTGGGCCGGTCGCTGCCGCCGGTCGCCTCAGGTGTGCTCGTGCTCGCGGCGGTGGCCGCGCTGGTGGCCAGTCCGGACCAGATCGTGGCCCGCTCGGTCGGGGTCGCCGCGGTCGTCGCGGTGGTCGGCCTGGCGCTGGTGCTGCGGCAGCGCGACCGGGCCGCCCGGACCGCCGCCGAGGTCGCCATGGAGCGCCGGCTGCGCGCCGAGGAGCGCTACGAGGAGCAGATCGCCGAGGCCGAGTACGCGGCCGAGGTCGCCGAGGAGCGGGCCACCCGCTTCGGGCGGCGGCTGACCGCGGAGAAGTCCCGGCTTGCGAAGGCGGAGACCGAGATCGCCCGGCTGCTGCGCGAGCGCGCCGTGCTGGTCGCCGAGCAGGCGCTGAAGGAGGCGGAGGCGGCCCGGCAGGCGCTGGAGGCGTCCCGCCCCAAGCACCCCGTCACGCCCGCCGCGTACGTCCGCGCCCAGGCCGCGATGCGGCACCTGGAGCGGCAGGCGGCGGCCGCCGAGGCGAGCCGCGCGGTGGACGAGCGGGCCCAGGTCGAGCTGCGGCCGAAGATGCCGGAGCCGGTGCAGGCCACCGGTTCGGCGGCGCTGCGCCCGGTCGGCCCGGCGCTGCCCGTCCCGCGCCCGCAGGACGGCGAGCAGGCGGCCCGGCGGCCCCGCAGCGGCCGCGGGCGGCGGCGTTCAGCTTCTTCGGCCGGCCGGGCAGCGCCCGGGCCGCGCTGCGGGCGGCCGCGCCGGCCCGGCGGTCGGCGACCTGGCGGACGTGGTGGGCGACGAGGCGGTGGCCGACAGCGAGCGCTACGCGGTGCTGGAGACCGCGCCGGTGGACGCCGGGCAGCCCGCGCACCGCGCGGTGGAGCAGGCGCCGAGCCACCAGCACGCGGAGTCCGACACCGAGCCCGAGGTGGTCGACCTGACCGCGCACGACGAGACCGAGCTGCTGGAGCTGCCCGAGCTGCGGGCCGGCCGGCCGTGACGACGTGAAAGGGCCCCCGCTCCGGCCGGAGCGGGGGCCCTTTCACGTGGTGCCGGGGGCTCAGACGTTGACGCCGAAGTCCTGGGCGATGCCGACCAGGCCGGAGGCGTAGCCCTGGCCGATGGCGCGGAACTTCCACTCGGCGCCGTTGCGGTACAGCTCGCCGAAGATCATCGCGGTCTCGGTGGCCGCGTCCTCGGAGAGGTCGTAGCGGGCGATCTCGGCGCCGCCGGCCTGGTTGAGCACCCGGATGTAGGCGTTGCGGACCTGGCCGAAGCTCTGGCCGCGGTTGTTGCCGTCGTAGATCGACACCGGGAAGGTGATCCGGGTGACGTCGGCGGGCAGCGCGGCCAGGTTGACGTTGACCTGCTCGTCGTCGCCGTCGCCCTCGCCGGTGCGGTTGTCGCCGGTGTGGACGACGGTGCTGTCCGGGGTGCTGGTGTTGTTGAAGAAGACGAAGTGGCGGTCCGAGTAGACCTTGCCCTCGCCGTTGAGGACGATCGCGCTGGCGTCCAGGTCGAACTCGGTGCCGGTGGTGGTGCGGACGTCCCAGCCGAGGCCGACGGTGACCGCGGTCAGGCCGGGGGCCTCCTTGGTCAGCGAGACGTTGCCACCCTTGGAGAGGCTCACGGGCATGGTCTGTGGTGTCCCTTCGGTCGGTTTTGCCCAGAGAACGCGGGACGGGCGGCCTTTGGTTCCACCGCTCGGTGGACGGACGGTTCTTTCCCCCGTCCGGCCGCGCCCGACGCCGGGTCAGATTCTGGGGTACCGGCCCTGCACGGTCCAGATGTTCGGATTGTCGGCCAGGTCCTCGTGGAGCTCCGTCAGGTCGGCCAGCACGTCCTGGAGGAAGTCCCGGGCCTCCCGCCGCAGTTCCGCGTGCCGGACCACCAGCGGTTCGTCCTCGGGCCGCCAGGTGGCGGTGATCTCCACCCAGCCGAACCGGCGGGCGAAGCGCAGCAGTTCGGTGTTCTGGGTGAAGTCGAGGTCCTCGGTGCGGACCCGGGCCTCCCGGCTGCCGCGCGGGTCGTCGTCCAGGCGTTCGACGACGTCGCACAGCGCCCAGGCGAAGTCCAGCACCGGCACCCAGCCCCAGCGGGTCTCCACGCCGGCGCCCTCGTCGGTCTCCAGGTAGACGTCGCCGGCGAACAGGTCGTGCCGCAGCGCGCGGACCTGGGCCGTGCGGTAGTCGGTCTGCGGGGGGTCGGGGAAGCGGTTGGAGAGGGAGTAGCCGAGCTCGATCACGCCCGCCATTGTGCCGGGTTAACCAGGTGACGGCGGCCGTGCCCGGGCGGGATGATGGCCGCATGACAGAGCCCGTGCGCGTACGGGGTTCGGTGATCGTCCCCGATGCCGAGCTCGTCTGGCGCTTCTCCCGTTCCTCCGGCCCCGGCGGCCAGCACGTCAACACCTCCGACAGCAAGGTCGAGCTGCGCTGGGACTTGGCGGCCTCCGAGGCGCTGCCGCCGGTGTGGAAGGAGCGCGCCCTGGAGCGGCTGGCCTCCCGGCTGGTCGACGGGGTGCTGACGGTGCGCGCCTCCGAGCACCGCTCGCAGTGGCGCAACCGCGAGGTCGCGGCCGCCCGGCTGGCCTCCCTGCTCGGCGAGGCGACGGCGCCGCCGCCGAAGGCCCGGCGGGCCACCAAGCCCAGCCGCGGCATGGTCGAGCGCCGGCTGGAGAACAAGCGGCACCGCGCCTCGCTGAAGCAGGGGCGCGGCCGGATCAAGCCGGAGTGACGGCCCGTCAGCCGAGCTGGCGGTAGCCGGCCCGGAGGTACACCAGCGGCCGGCCGGCCGGGGCGGGCACCTGCGCGGCGAGCACCCGGCCGAGCACCAGGGTGTGGTCGCCCGCCGGGATGCGCTGCTCGGTGCGGCACTCCACGGTGGCGAGCGCGCCGTCGATCAGCGGGGCGCCGGAGTGCGGGCCGCGGTGCCAGGCGGTGTCGGCGAACAGCAGGCGGTCGGAGAGCCGGCCCTTCATCGCGAAGCGCGAGGCCAGGGTGCGGTGCTCCTCGGCGAGCAGCGAGACCGCCCAGGTCTCGGCGCGGGCCAGCAGCTCGTCCATCCGGGAGTCCTCGCGGACCGAGACCAGCACCAGCGGCGGCTCCAGCGACACCGACAGGAACGAGGTGGCGGTCATGCCGGCGTCCTCGCCGTCCTCCGGGTCGTGCACGGTCACCAGCGAGACGCCGGCCGCCAGTTGGCCGAGGGCGGCGCGGAACTCCTCGGGAGTGGCGCCGGCCTCCGCGACCGGGGCGGGAGCGGCGGGGGACGTGGGGGGCTGCGGGGCGCTGTACACGTACCGCACGGTAGTCCCCGGTCGGGCGCGCCGGTATCGGGCCCTGGTCGTAGGCCGGATCGGTCGCTCGGCCGAGCGGGCGGGCGGTGACGCGGCGGAAGTCGCCCGGTGGGCGTCCTGGCGTTCACCGGCGATTCCGAATACGATCATCACTTGATCATTATGTGATTTGAGTCACACTCACAGGCTATTGCTGACCGAGCGTGCCTATCGGAGTGCTCGCTGTGATTCAGTTCTTCTGGCAATCGGACGACAACCTTTCAAGAACTATCCGAAGCAGCCGGGGAGCCCCCGCATGGAAGCCGAGTCGGAGCCCTACGTCCGCCTCGCGACCCTCCGCACCTTGCACCGGGTCGTGGCGGACCTCAACGCTGCCCGGAGCCTGGCGGGAACCCTGCAGGCGGTCGTCGAGGGCGCGGTCCACGGGCTCGGATTCGACGCCGCCGCGGTCAGCCTGGTCCGCCCCGACGGCGACCTGGTGATCGCCGCCGTCTGGGAGATCGAGGAGACCGCCTTCGGCGGCCCCGCCGTGCTGCTCGGCCAGGTCGGCTCCCGCGAGTCCTGGGACCGGATGCTCCAGGTCGCCGACCACTGGGGCACCCTGCGCTTCCTCCCGCACGACCGCGGCTGGGCCATCGGCACCGACATCCCTGCCTGGACCGGCGACGGCCCGCTGCCCGTCTACGACAACGACTGGCACCCCGCCGACGTCCTGCTCGCCCCGATGTACAGCGCCGGCGGCGACCTGCTCGGCATCCTCTCGGTGGACCGCCCGCGCAGCGGCAAGCGCCCCGGCGCGTGGACCCGCGAAGCCCTGGAGATGTTCTCCCTGCAGGCCTCCATCGCCATCGGCAACGCCCGGCTGCGCGCCGAGATGCAGCGCGCCCTGGCCCGCCTGGAGAAGGAGCAGCAGGCGCTGCGGGCCAGCGAGGAGTCCTTCCGGCAGGCCTTCGAGTACGCCCCCAGCGGCATGGCCATCACCGAACTGCACGGCGACGGCTGCGGCCAGCTCACCCGCGTCAACGACGCGCTCTGCCGGCTGCTCGGCCGGCCCCGGGCCACCCTGCGCCAGCAGCGCTTCGTCGACCTGGTCCACCCCGACGACCTGGAGCTGCTGCGGCGCACCAGCGCCGAGGGCGGCCGGGCAGAGCTGAGACTCTCCCGCCGGGACGGCGGCTACCAGTGGGTGTGCCTGCGCAACTCGGTGGTCGCCGACGCCACCGAGGGGCCGAGCTTCCTGCTCACCCACGTCGAGGACATCGAGGAACGCAAGCGGCACGAGTTCCAGCTCGCCCACCGGGCCAGCCACGACGCCCTCACCGGCCTGCCCAACGGCGCCGAACTGCGGGCCCGGCTGGCCCGCCGCCTCTGTTCCCGCCCCGGACTGCCCGGCCAGGCGCTGCCGCCCGGCGCCGCGCACCAGCCGCCCCACGCCGCCCAGGACGGCCCGGCGGCCCCGCAGCCCCCGCCGCCCTCGCGCACGGCTACGCGGCCCCGGACGAGGCCCTGGAACGCGACCGCGAGGCCTTCGCCGCGGGCGAGGTGCTCCGCCACGACGGCACCCCCGCGCACCACGTGCACGCCGTCGTCCCCGCCGACCCGGCGCACGGCGAGCTCTGGCACGGCCAGCGCCGGGCCGGCGCCGACAAGGGGCTCGCCGTCCTCTACTGCGACCTCGACGGCTTCAAGCTGGTCAACGACCGCTACGGCCACAACGCCGGCGACGCCGTGCTGATCGAGATCGCCCGCCGGCTCCTGCAGGTCGTCCGGGAGGGCGACACGGTGGCCCGGATGAGCGGCGACGAGTTCGTGGTGCTGGCCGACGCGATCGGCCGCGAGGAGGCGAAGGAGCTCGCCGGGCGGCTGCGCAGCGCGATCCTCCCGCCGATGCGGATCGACAACCGGGTGGTCCGGGTCGGCGTCAGCCTCGGTATCGGCTGGGCCGGCTGCGGGATGAGCATCGACGAGGTCCTGCACTCCGCGGACGAGCGGATGTACGACGAGAAGCGCACCCGGGGCGGCGCGGCCCGCGGCTCGCGCGGCGATCGCTCGCACCGTCGGGCGGGCTGAACCGTTTGTTCCGTCCTCGGTGACGGCAGGTAGGGTGCCCTGGGTACGAGAGCATCCAGTACTGGGGAGTTGACCGTGACCACGGCCGGCAGCAACGGCGGCGCGCCCGACGGCGCGGGCGAGGACGACCCCTTCGCGTACCTGTACCGCCCCGCCGAGGGCGAGCAGCCCGCACCCGAGCGGCCCCGCGCAGGCTACAGCCGCCCGATGGAGGTCGGCCGCGCCAACTACGGCGAGCGGCCCGCCTACCCGCAGACCCCGCCGCCCGCCGGCCCCGGCGCCGCGCCCGGCGTCGCGCCCGGCCAGGAGACCGCCGCGCTGCCGCAGCAGTCCCGGTACGCCGAGCGCTCCCGACCCCGGCCCGGCGAGGACAGGCCGGCCGGCCGCGGCAAGGCCGCCGTGATCGGCGCCGTCGCGGTGGTCGCGGCGATCGCCGTCGGCGCGGGCGTCGCGCTCTCCACCGGCGACCCGGACGGCGGCAAGAACCAGGCCGCCACCACGCACAGCCCGACCGCCCCGGCGGCCCCGAGAGCGCGGCCCCTCCAGCGCCGCGCCGAGCCCCAGCGCCGCGACCGAGCCGCTCGGTGACGCCTCCAAGCTGCAGGCGCAGGGCGCGAGCACCGGCTCCGCCGTCAAGGGCGCGATCTCCGCGGACGGCAACTACCTTGCGCTGCAGGGCGGTTCGTCGTTCACCTGGACGGTCAACTCGGACACCGGCGGGCAGACCAAGTTCTGGCTGCACTTCAACAACACCGGCGCCGACCAGCCCGCGCAGGTCACCGTGAACGGCAAGGAGCACCCGGGCGGGGTGACCTTCAAGAACTACTCCAAGGGCGGCACCCAGGACCCGAACCAGTCCTGGTACAGCACCAACATATGGCCCGTCCTGCAGGCCGGGCCCAACACCCTGACCGTCACCCTGCCGGCCGGCGCCGCCAGCCCCGTCCTGGTCGACCAGGTCGCGCTGACGCCGATGTCGGTCGGCAGCTACCCCACCAAGTGACGCACCGCGACGGGGCGCCGGGAACCTCCCCGGCGCCCCGTCGGCAGGTCAGCGGGCCGCGGCGACCACCCGGGCCAGGTGCTCGACGGTGCGGGTCATGGCGTCCCGGGCGGCGGTGAGGTACGGGCGCGGGTCGGTGGTGTCCGGACGGGCCGTCAGGTGCTCGCGGACGGCCGGGGTGTAGGCCAGGTTGAGGGCCGTACCGATGTTGATCTTCACCATGCCGGCCGCGACGGCCGCGGCCAGCTGCCCGTCGGGGACGCCCGAACTGCCGTGCAGCACCAGCGGGACGGGGACGGCGGCGGCCAGCTCGCCGATCAGCGCGAGGTCGAGGTCGGCGGTGCGCGAGGTCATCGCGTGCGAGGAGCCGACGGCGACGGCGAGCGCGTCCACGGCGGTGTCGGCGACGTAGCGGGCCGCCTCCGCCGGGTCGGTGCGGGCGCCGGGGGCGTGCGCGGACAGCGGCGGCTCGCCGTCCTTGCCGCCGACCCGGCCGAGCTCGGCCTCCAGGTGCAGGCCGTGGCGGTGCGCCCAGGCGGCGGCCTCGGCGGTGGCCTTGACGTTCTCGTCGTGCGGCAGCGCGGAGGCGTCGAACATCGCGGAGGAGAACCCGGCGGCGGGGGCCGCGCGCAGCAGGTCGAAGTCCTCGACGTGGTCGAGGTGGAGCGAGACCGGCACCCGGGCGGCGGCGGCGATCTCCGCACAGGCGCGGGCGATCGGCAGCAGGCGGCCGCCGCGGTAGGCGACCGCGTTCTGGCTGAGCTGGAGCACGACGGGCGTGCCGACGGCTTCGGCGCCGGCGGCGATCGCCTCGGCGTGCTCCAGCGTGATCACGTTGAAGGCGGGCAGTCCGCGCCGGTCGGCGGCGGCGGACGCGAGCAGGTCGGAGGTGGGGACGAGCGGCAAGGGGGTCTCCCGGTTGGGGTGAGCAACGAGGCGCAGGTTCCGCTGCTCACCCCCGTGCGGGAGCGGTCGGGGGAGGCCCCCGGCCGGGTCAGGCCGGGTTGCCGGCCCTGGTGAAGCGGTCCGCGCCGACGATCCACTCGCCGCGGCGCATCACCGCGGCGAGCTCGAAGGTGTCGGAGTCGAGGACGACCAGGTCGGCGTTCTTGCCTGCCTCCAGGGTTCCGAGGGTGTCGGCCAGGCCCAGCAGCCGGGCCGGGACGGTGGACAGCGAGGTGACGGCCTGGTTCAGGGAGAGGCCGAGCACGGTGACGGCGCGCCGGAAGGCGACGTCCAGGGTGAGGGTGGAGCCGGCGATCGAGCCGCCCTCGACGAGGCGGGCGACGCCGTCCTCGACCCGGACCTGGAGCGGGCCGAGCGGGTACAGGCCGTCGCCCATGCCGGCCGCGCCCATCGCGTCGGTGATCAGCGCGACGCGCTCGGCGCCGGCCGTGCCGTAGGCGAGTTCGAGCACCGAGGGGTGCAGGTGGATGCCGTCGTTGATCAGCTCGACGGTGACCCGCTCGTCCTCCAGCAGCGCGACGATCGGGCCCGGGGCGCGGTGCTGGATGCCCGGCATCGCGTTGAACAGGTGGGTGGCGACGGTGGCTCCGGCGTCGATCGCCTCCAGGGTGACCGCGTAGTCGGAGTCGGTGTGGCCGACGGCGGCGATGATGCCCTGGTCGGCGAGCATCCGGACGGACTCCAGGCCGCCGGGCAGCTCCGGGGCCAGGGTGAACATCTTCGCGTGGCCGCGGGCGGCGTCGGCGAGCTTGCGCACCAGCGCCGGGTCCGGGTCGCGCAGCAGGTCGGGGCGGTGGGCGCCGCACCGGTTGTGCGAGATGAACGGGCCCTCGAAGTGGATGCCGGCCAGCACGCCGTCCTCGACGAGCTCGGAGAGGACGGCCGCCTGGCGGCAGACCTCGTCGATCTCGCCGGTGACGGTGGAGGCCATCGTCGTGGTGGTGCCGTGCTCCAGGTGCGTGCGGGCGGCGGTGAGCGCCTCCTCGGCGATCCCGGACGCGTAGCTGGCGCCGCCGCCGCCGTGCACGTGCAGGTCGACGAAGCCGGGGACGACGGTGTACCCGGCCAGGTCGAGGTCGCCGGCCGCGGCCTCGCCGCCGAGGTCCGCGATGCGCGCCCCCTCGACCGTGAGCCGGCCGCCTTCGATCACCCCGCCGGGCAGGACAAGTCGGGCTCCGGCCAGTGCAGTTCGGTCCGCGGTCACGCGGTCACCTCCATGGAGAGCAGATCCCAGGCGAGCAAGCCGGCGCCCAGGGACGCGGCGGTGTCTTTGAGCATGGCCGGAACGACCTTCGGGGGCATCTGGAAGGTCAACCGCTCGGTCACCGCGGCGCGCAGCGGCGTGAAGAGGGTGTCACCGGCCTCGGCCAGCCCACCGCCGACGATCACCGTCGACGGGTCGAGCAGGCTCTGCGCCAGCACGATGCCGTCGGCGAGGGCGTCCACCGCGTTCTGCCAGACCTCGACGGCCGCCGGGTCGCCGGCGTCGACGGCCAGCGCGCAGGCGGCGGCGTCGGCGTCCGGGTCGCCGGTGGCCGCGGCCCAGGCCCGGGACACCGCGGAGGCGGAGGCCAGGGTCTCCAGGCAGCCGCGGGCGCCGCAGCCGCACAGCGGGCCGCCGGGGCGGACCACCACGTGCCCGATCTCGCCGCCGTAGCCGTGGGCGCCGGCCTCGATGGCCCCGCCGATGCCGATCGCGCCGGCGATGCCGGTGCCGAGCGCGATGAACAGGAACCGGTCGACTCCCCGGCCGGCCCCGATCCGGCCCTCGGCGAGGCCGCCGGAGCGGACGTCGTGGCCGAGGGCGACCGGGATGTTGCCGAGGCGCTCGCCGAGCAGCTTGCGCATCGGCAGGTCCCGCCAGCCGAGGTTGGCGGAGAAGACCGCGATCCCGTTCTTCTCGTCGATCGTTCCCGGCACGGCGACGCCTGCCGCGAGGGGGGCGGCACCGAACCGGGTGCGGCCCTCCTGCGCCAGGTCGGCGGCGAAGTCGAGGATGGTGGCGACGACGGCATCCGTGCCGTGCTCCCGCCCGGTCGGTCGGCGTGCTTCGTACAGCACGGAGCCGTCCTGGGCGACCAGCGCGGCCTTCATGCCGGTGCCGCCTACATCGAGTGCGATGACGTGCTTCACGGGGGACAGTTTCCCTTGGCCAGGTCGAAGAGGTCTAGTCCAGTTGCTCGATTGGTCTGGTCCTGAGAGGTGAGGTTTATCGCTCTTTGCCGACTCCTGGGGTTTTTGCCGGGCCGGGGCGGGCGGTCAGGACAGGATGATCGAACGGGTCAGGTTACGCGGCTCGTCCGGGTTCAGGCCGCGGTGCGCGGCCAGCGCGACGGCCAGCTTGTGCACCCGCACCAGGTCGGCCAGCGGGTCCAGGCCGCCCGCGCCGGAGTCGGCCACCAGCCGGCCGCCGACCGCCGCCACCTCGTCCGCCAGGCCGGCCGGCAGCGCGCCGAAGGCCCAGGCGGCGCGGCCCGGAGCGGTGATCGAGATCGGGCCGTGCCGGTACTCCATCGCCGGGTACGCCTCGGTCCAGGCGAGCGCCGCCTCGCGCATCTTCAGCCCGGCCTCCTGGGCCAGGCCGTTGGTCCAGCCCGCGCCGAGGAAGGAGATCTGCTCCAGCTCGACCAGCTCCCGCGGCACGTCCCAGGCGACCGCGCGCTCGGCGTCCTCGGCGGCCTCGGCGACGGTGGCCACCCCGGCGGGGCGGGCCTCCTCCAGCTCCAGGTGGGCGCGGAGCAGGGCGAGCACCGTGGTGGCGAAGCGGGTCTGCACCACCGAGCTCTCGTCGGCGAAGCCCAGGTCGATCAGGTGGCCGGCCGAGGCGGCCACCGGCTGGTCGGTGCAGGCGGTGATCGCGGTGCTCGGCAGGTCGGTGTCGGCGAGCAGCCGCAGCACCTCGGTGGTGGTGCCGGAGCGGGTGATCGCCAGGACCCGGTCGTAGCGGCGGCCGTGCGGGAACTCGGACGCGGCGAAGGCGTCGGTCTCGCCGTGGCCGCCGGACTCGCGCAGCGCGGCGTACGCCTGCGCCATGAACCAGGAGGTGCCGCAGCCGACCACGGCCACGCGCTCGCCGCGCTGCGGCAGGCCGGCCGGGCCGCTCGCCGCCAGCGCCGCGGCGGTGCGCCAGTTCTCGGGCTGGGTGGCGATCTCCTCGCCGGTCAGGGACGGGTGCGGCATGGGTGCGGACTCCTTCGGCGGTATCCGGGCGGCGACACAGGAAGTGTGCGCAAATCTGATTGATTTATAGCCGTTTCGCGCATCACTGCGCAATGCACTGGCGCAGACCCGGTTGTGCGAAGCTGTCCCGACCGGCCGCGGGGCGCGCGGTGGCGAGCGCGGGAGGAGCGGAACGATGTCCAGGTACGAGCGGTGGAACGCACTGCTGGAACTGCTGGCCGAGCACGGCAAGTTGGACGTCGAGGAGGCGGCCGGCGCGCTGGACGTCTCGGCCGCCACCATCCGGCGCGACCTCGACCAGCTGGCCCGCCAGCAGATGGTCACCCGCACCCGGGGCGGTGCGGTGGCGCACAGCGTCTCCTACGATCTGCCGCTGCGCTACAAGACCGCCCGCAACGCCGACGCCAAGCAGCGGATCGGCGCCCTGGTGGCCGGCCTGATCGCCCCCGGCGAAGTGGTCGGCCTCAACGGCGGCACCACCACCACCGAGGTGGCCCGCGCCCTCGCGGTCCGCCCCGACCTGGCCGAGCACCCCGAGAACGGCCAGAGCCTCACCGTGGTCACCAACGCGCTCAACATCGCCAACGAGCTGACGGTCCGCCCGCAGGTGAAGATCGTCGTCACCGGCGGCGTCGCCCGCCCGCAGTCCTACGAGCTGATCGGCCCGCTGGCCGCCCAGGTGCTCGGCGAACTCACCCTGGACACCACGGTCCTGGGCGTGGACGCGATCGACGCCGGACACGGCGCCACGGCCCACCACGAGGGCGAGGCGGCGGTCAACCGGCTGCTCGCCGAGCGGGCCCGCCGGGTGGTGGTGGCCGCCGACTCCTCCAAGCTCGGCAACCGCGCCTTCGCCCGGATCTGCGGTCTGGACCGGGTGGACACCCTGGTCACCGACGACCAGGTCACCGAGGAGCTGGCAGCCGCCTTCGCGGACGCCGGGGTGGCCGTCCTGAAAGCGTGAACGTCCCATTACCGGACAGTTGTTGATGGATCGTCACGCTGAGCGAAACTCGAACTGACACTTCGATAACTCCGTCACCACAGGTATGGACCACCACCTCGGGCGGCTGTCAGGGTCACGCTGTCACCCTCCTGAAGGCGGTCCATCCGTGAAGCGATCAGCGCTGCTCCCCCTGCCCATCGTCGGATCCCTGCTGCTCACCGGCTGCGGCGTCCTGGACATGTCGGGGGGTGTCACGCTCAACCTGGTCGCAGCCGACTACGGAGACAACGAGACCAACTCCAGCTCGATCTACTGGAACGACCTCGCCCGCCGTTTCGAGGCCGCCAACCCCGACATCAAGGTCCGTGTCGACGTGGTCAGTTGGACCGACATCGACAAGCACGTCGCCGACCTGATCGCCAAGGGCAGGACCCCCGACGTGGTGCAGACCGGCGGCTACGCCGACCAGGTCGCCGCCGACCGGCTCTACCCGGCCGGCGACGTGCTCTCCATCGACACCCAGGTCAACATCCTCGACTCCTTCGCCAAGGCCGGACAGGTGCTCGGCAGCCAGTACGGCATCCCGTTCATCTCCTCCAGCCGGGTGTTCTTCTACAACAAGGACATCTTCGACAAGGCCGGCATCACCGCCCCGCCCACCACCTGGGAGGAACTGCGCCGGGACGCCGAACTGATCAGGAGCAAGGTCCCCGGCGTCACCCCGTACGCGCTGCCGCTCGGCCCCGAGGAGGCCCAGGGCGAGTCGATGATCTGGACCATGAGCGGCGGCGGCGGCCTCTCCGACAACGCCGGCAACTACACCATCGACAGCCCGCAGAACCGTTCCACCTTCAACTGGCTGCGCACCAGCCTGGTCGAGAAGCACCTCACCTACGACGACCCCGCCAAGGTCGACCGCAAGACCGCCTTCGCGGACTTCGCCGCCGGCAAGGTCGCCATGCTCAACGGCCACCCCGGCTTGGTCAGCAAGGCCGTCGCCGGCAACGTCAAGTACGGCACCGCCGCGATCCCGCGCAAGGACAAGGCCGTCAAGCCCGCCACCCTCGGCGTCGCCGACTGGATGATGGCGTTCAAGGCGAACGACCACCGCGCCGAGATCAAGAAGTTCCTCAACTTCGTGTACAAGAAGGAGAACACCCTCAAGTTCGACGAGCAGTACAACATGCTGCCCGTCACCCAGGACACCCTCGACGAGATGTCCGCCAACCCCGCCCACAAGGACCTCACCGAGTTCCTCAACGCGCTGCCGAACGCCAACTTCTACCCGCTCGGCGACCCCTCCTGGGACAAGGTCTCCAGCATGCTCAAGCAGCGCATGGGCGAGGCCGTGAAGCCCGGCGGCGAGAACGTCCTCGGCGAACTCCAGGCCGCCGCGGCCGCCGAGGCCTCCCGCGCCCGCAAGGGCTGACGGCCCCCGCGGCTAGCCTGGACGCATGGCCGAACTGACCGACCGCGACCGGGCGGTACTCGAACTGGAAGCACGCGGGTGGCGGACCGCCGGCGCCAAGGAGCAGGCGATCCGGCAGGAACTCGGCATCTCCGCCACCCGCTACTACCAGCTCCTCAACGCCCTGCTCGACCGGCCCGAGGCGCTCGCCCACGACCCCGTCCTGGTCAACCGGCTGCGCCGGATCCGGCAGACGCGACGCGACGCCCGGCAGTGAGACGCGCCCGCGGGCGGCCGGCGCCAGGTAGCGTCTGGGACATGGGAATTGCTGAGCAGATCACGTCCCAGGCAGGTCGGACCGGACTGGCGGGCCTGCTCGCCGACCCGCGCTCCGCGGTCGTGGGACTCGACTTCGACGGCACGCTCGCCCCGATCGTCGCCGACCCCGAACAGGCCCGCGCCCACCCCGGCGTCCTCCCCGCCCTCACCGCGCTCGCCCCGCTGGTCGGCTCGGTCGTCATCGTCACCGGGCGGCCCGCCGCGACCGCCGCCGCGTACGGCGGCTTCGCCGCCGCCCCCGGGCTGGAGCACCTCACGATCCTCGGGCACTACGGCGCGGAGCGATGGAGCGCGCGGGACGGCGTGACGGCTGCGCCGGTGGCGCCGGGGGTGGCCGCGGTCCGGAGCGAACTCCCTTCGCTGCTGGCCGAGTCGAAGGCCGCGGAGGGCGTCTTCGTGGAGGACAAGGAGCGGGCCCTCGCCGTGCACACCCGGCGGGCGCCGGACCCCGACGGGGAGTTGGCACGACTGCGGGCGCCGCTCGGCGAACTGGCCCGGCGGCACGGGCTGGTGGTCGAACCCGGGCGGATGGTCCTCGAACTGCGGCCGCCGGGCGTCGACAAGGGCGTCGCCCTGCGGAAGTTCCTGGCGGAACGCGACGCCGGGGCGGTGCTGTTCGCCGGCGACGACCTCGGGGACATCGCCGCCTACGAGGAGATCGCCTCCCGGCGGGAGGCCGGCCACCCCGGCCTCCTGGTGTGCAGCGGGCCGGTCACCGGCGAGCCCCCGTACGCGAACTCGCCGACCGGGCCGACCTGGTGGTGGCCGGGCCGGCGGGGGTGGTGGACGTGCTGAACGAGCTGGCGGAGCGGCTGGGCGCGTAGCGGCGCGCCGGGGGCTGGGGAGAACCGCGCGACAGGCGCAGGGCATGTCCGCAAGGTCGCGATCGCGTGCAGGTCGTGGCCCTGCGTCGCGACCTTGCGGTTCGGTGCCCGCCGCTTCGCGCGGTTCCCCGCGCCCCCTGGTGGTGCTCCTACAGCGCGTCGAGCTGGTCGAGGAACCACTGCTGGGGCGGCAGCGCCGTCGCCGCGGCGGCGAGCCGCTTGTTCCGGTCGGCGCGTTCGGCGGGGGGCATGGCGAGGGCCCGGGCGAGGGCGTCCGCGGTGGCGACGACGTCGAAGGGGTTGACGGTGATCGCGTCCTCGGCGAGCTCCTCGTGGGCGCCGGCCTCGCGGGAGAGGACCAGGGCGCAGCCGTGGTCGGAGACGACGGGGACTTCCTTCGCCACCAGGTTCATGCCGTCGCGGATCGGGTTGACCAGGGCGACGTCGGCGAGCCGGTACGCGGCGAGGGAACGCGGGAAGTCGTCGTTGACGTGCAGCAGGACCGGCTGCCAGTCGGGGGTGGCGAACTCGGCGTTGATCTCCTCGGCGATCCGCTGCACCGCGGCGGTGTACTCGCGGTACTCGGCGAGGTCGGTGCGCGAGGGGTAGGCGAAGGCGATGTGGACGACCTTGTCGAGCCACTCGGGGCGGGTGCGGAGCAGGTGCCGGTAGGCGAGCAGGCCGCGGACGATGTTCTTGCTGAGTTCGGTGCGGTCGACCCGGACGACGGTGCGGCGGTCGCCGACGGCCTCGCGCAGGGCGGCGAGGCGTTCGTCGACGTCGGGCCGGTGGGCGCGTTCGCGCAGGAAGTCGGCGTCGGCGCCGAGGCCGTGGACGCCGAGCCGGGTGGTGCGGCCGGCGTGCGTGACGGTGAGGGCCTCGCGGTCGACCTCGGCGCCGAGGACGGCCTCGCAGCAGTCGGCGAAGGCGAGCGCCCAGCGGCGGGTGAGGAAGGCGGCCCGGTCGGCGCCGAGGATGCCTTCGAGGACGTCGGCGGCGACGTCGTCGGGCAGCAGCCGGTAGTAGTCGGGCGGGGCCCAGGGGGTGTGCGAGAAGTGTCCGATGCGCAGGTCGGGGCGGAGCTCCCGGAGCAGCGCGGGGCCAGCGACAGGTGGTAGTCCTGCACCAGGACGGCGGCGCCGGGGGCGGCCTCGGCGGCGAGGGCCTCGGCGAAGGCGGTGTTGTAGGCGCGGTAGGCGGCCCACTCGGTGCGGAAGTCCGCGTCGAAGGCGGGCTGCACCGGGGTCTGGTACAGCAGGTGGTGGACGAACCACAGGGTGGAGTTGGCGACGCCGTTGTAGGCCCGGGCGAAGGTCTCCGGATCGATGTCCAGCATCCGGACGGCCTGCCCGCCGACGTCGTGGCCGGCCCGGTCGAGGCGGCCCTCGGGGCCTGCCGGGCGGCGGTGCGGTCGGCGTCGGAGAGGGCGGCGCAGACCCAGACGGCGTTCGGATCGTCGATCGCGGAGAGCCCGGAGACCAGGCCGCCGCCGCCTCTGCGGAGGCTCAGCGTGCCGTCGTCCTCCGTGCGGAAGGACACCGGGCCGCGGTTGGAGGCCACCAGGATCGGGGCGGCTCCGGACTGCGTGGGGCGTTCGGACGCGTGATCGGCCATACAGCCAACCTTGCCGTGTGATCAGCGGACCAAACCACCCGGCGCGGCCCGTGCCGGGTGAACAGTCGGGGTCGGCCGCCGCTCCGGCCCCCGTTCGGCGGGCCGGAGCGGCGGACGGGGACGGCGCAGGGCAGCCGGGCCGGGCGGCCGTCCGGGCACTTCGCGGGCAGGTCGGGGGCGACCGGTCGGGCCGCGCCGAGGCGGTCGGACCAGGTGTCCTCGACCACCGCCCCGCGGGCCGCGAGTCAGCGGTGGCGGTACTCCGGGACGGTGACCATCGGGGGGCGCTCGGTGGCGGGACGGGGTGGGTGCGGGGGCGAAGCCGGCGGCGGCGCGGGTGTACTGGGTGAGCAGCGGGCGGACCAGGTCGGCGTCCGCCTTCAGGCGGTGGGCGCGGTCGAGGCGTTCCAGCGCGGTGCGGTAGATGGTGGCGGCCATCCGGCCGAGGGCCTGGCCGTCCTGGTGCCGGTGGTGCCGCACGCCGACGTCCACCTGGGCCAGCGCGTCCAGTCCGACCAGCTCCAACGCGTCGACCAGCAGGCCGAGTTCGACGCCGTAGCCGGTCGGGAAGGGCAGCCGCTCCAGCAGGCTGCGGCGGGCCGCGTACTCGCCGCCGAGGGGCTGGACGAAGCCGGCCAGCTGCGGCCAGTGCAGGTTGAGCAGCGGGCGGGCGACCAGTTCGGTGACCCGGCCGCCGCCGGCCGGGACGATCGCCCCGTCGGCCTCGAACGGGCGGTCGTACATGGCCTTGACCAGGTGCAGCGCCGGGTCGGTGAGCAGCGGGCCGACGATGCCGGAGACGAACGCCGGGTCGAACTCGCGCAGGTCGGCGTCGACGTAGCAGACGATCGCGCCGCTGCTGGCGAGCAGCGCGCGCCACAGCACCTCGCCCTTGCCGGGGGCGGCGGGCAGCCGGGGCAGGATGGCGTCCCGGTGCACCACCCGGGCGCCGGCGGCGGACGCGGCGGCGGCGGTGCCGTCCACCGAGCCGGAGTCGATCACCAGCAGCTCGTCGACCAGCGGGACGCGCTCCATCAGTTCGGTGCGGATCGCGGCCACGATCTCGCCGACGGTGGGCTCCTCGTCCAGGGCGGGCAGCACCACGCTGACGGTGCCGGCCGGGCCGGCGGCGCGCTTGGCGGCGAGCAGCAGGTCGAGGGGCCGGTCGGCGGCCGTCCAGGACCGGCGGCGCAGCCAGTCGGCCACCTCCGGCAGGACCCCGGGCTCGGGCTGGTCGGCCAAGATCTCGCTCCCTGTCTCGGTTCGTCTCGGGTGTCGGACGGTCGGGTTGGACGGCACGGGCCTTCGGTTACAGTCTTCGTACTGCGCTCGGACCTTCGCACGCCGGGGTCGCTCGCAGCGTACGACCACAACTTCACAGAGCTCATCCAGAGGGACTGAGGGAACGGCCCGTTGAAGTCCCGGCAACCCTCCCGCGCGGCCTCGCAGGCCCGGCGGGACAGGTGCCAATTCCGTCCCGGGCGCGACCGCGACCCGGGGAAGATGAGGAGAAAGGGCCTCGCCACCATGGCTGTTGACACCCCCGCACCTGCCGCCGTCGACCTCGGTCCGGCCACCGCGCTGTCCTGTCGCGAGTGCGGCACCCGCTTCCCGCTCGGCCCGAGCTTCGCCTGCCTGGAGTGCTTCGGCCCGCTGGAGATCGCCTACGACTACGCGGGCTACGACGCCGAGGAGCTGCGCAAGCGCATCGAGGCCGGCCCGGCGTCGATCTGGCGCTACGCCCCGCTGCTGCCCGTCCCCGCCGACGTGGCCGGCAAGCCGAACCTGAACCCGGGCTGGACCCCGCTGGTGAAGGCCGACAACCTGGGCCGCGAGCTGGGCTTCACCGCGCAGCTGCACATCAAGGACGACTCCGGCAACCCCACCCACTCGTTCAAGGACCGGGTGGTGGCCTGCGCGATCGAGGCCGCCCGCGCGTTCGACTTCACCACGCTGTCCTGCTCGTCCACCGGCAACCTGGCCGGCGCGGTGGGCGCCGCGGCGGCCCGGGCCGGCTTCAAGTCCTGCGTGTTCATCCCGCACGACCTGGAGCAGGGCAAGGTCGTGATGGCCGGGGTGTACGGCGGCGAGCTGGTCGGCATCGACGGCAACTACGACGACGTGAACCGGTTCTGCTCGGAGCTGATCGGCGACCCGGCCGGCGAGGGCTGGGGCTTCGTCAACGTCAACCTGCGCCCGTACTACGGCGAGGGCTCCAAGACCCTGGCGTTCGAGATCTGCGAGCAGCTCGGCTGGCGGCTGCCCGAGCAGATCGTCATCCCGATCGCCTCCGGCTCCCAGCTCACCAAGATCGACAAGGGTCTTCAGGAGCTGATCAAGCTCGGCCTGGTCGAGGACCGCCCGTACAAGATCTTCGGCGCCCAGGCCGAGGGCTGCTCCCCGGTCTCCGCCGCCTTCAAGGCCGGCCGCGACGTGATCAAGCCGGTCAAGCCGGACACCATCGCCAAGTCGCTGGCGATCGGCAACCCGGCCGACGGCCCGTACGTGCTCGACATCGCCCGCCGCACCGGCGGCGCCGTCGAGGACGTCACCGACGCCCAGGTGGTCGAGGCGATCAAGCTGCTGGCCCGCACCGAGGGCATCTTCGCCGAGACGGCCGGCGGCGTCACCGTCGGCGTGCTGAAGAAGCTGGTCGAGACCGGCCGGCTCGACCCGAGCAAGGAGACCGTCGCGATCAACACCGGCGACGGCCTGAAGACCCTCGACGCGGTCGCCGACTCCGGCATGACCGCCGTGATCCGCCCGACGCTGGAGTCCTTCCGCGCCGCCGGCCTCGTCTCCGCCTGAAACCTCCCCCCACGCCACGCCCGAGGAGTCACCCCATGAGCGCCACCGTCCGCATCCCCACCATCCTCCGCACCTACACCGGCGGCGCCGCCGAGGTGACCGCCGAGGGCTCCACCCTGTCCGCCGTGATCGCGGACCTGGAGGCCAACCACGCCGGCATCGCCGCCCGCCTGCTGGACGACACCGGCAAGCTGCGCCGCTTCGTCAACGTGTACGTGAACGACGACGACGTGCGCTTCGCCGACGGCCTGGAGACGGAGATCAAGGACGGCGCCTCGGTGTCGATCATTCCGGCGGTGGCCGGCGGCTGCTGACGCCGCCCCGCGCATTCGCCCCGCCGCCGCCAGGCCCGGAATTCGGATTTCCGGCCCGCCTGGCGGCGGTTCGGCGCGCCGGCCCCCGCCGGGCCCCCGCGCAAGCCCTTTGCGGGGCCGGACACCTGCGGTTTCCGGCCCGGCGGGTCGCTGGAATTCCGGCACCTGCGGGGGAGTAGAGTGCCGAGCGGGCCGTTCCCCTCCAACGGCCGTTCCAATCCTCGTTTTTCACCGCACCGCACCTCGCGCAGGCCCCGTTCCGTCCCGCGCTCCGAGACATGCGCCGGACCGCTTACCGCCCGTCCTGTCAGGCCGCCGTCAGAATTCTTCCGGCAATTTGCGGTGATGCGTCCGTTATGTCCGGTGGCAATTGTCGCGCCCCATACCTTTCGCCCCGTCATATCCCCTGCGGGGCCCGGCCTTTCCGTGAAATTGGGGCCTGTTGCAGAGGGCGCATATCCGGATACATTCAGCCGCGACAGAGGCTGCGCCGTACGGGGGGGAGTCCCCACAGGCCGGCCTTCCAGACCTCCGGGTCCGCGTCCCGCGGATCTCTGAAGGGCCAGCACAGCACAAGGGGAGTTCGGAATGGCTCAGGGCACCGTCAAGTGGTTCAACGCCGAGAAGGGCTACGGCTTCATCGCGGTCGACGGTGGAGCGGACGTGTTCGTCCACTACAGCGCGATCCAGATGGACGGCTACCGCACCCTGGAAGAGGGCCAGCGGGTCGAGTTCGAGATCTCGCAGGGTCAGAAGGGTCCGCAGGCCGACATGGTCCGGGCCGCCGGCGCCTGACGGCTCCGGTAGACCGCACACACGCAGATTCAGACGGCAGGTCCGTCCCCGGCGCGACGCGTCCGGGGCGGGCCTGTCGGCGTTCTCCGGCCCGGCCTGCGGGTTTCCCGGGAGGGCCGCCGGAGCGTGCCGAATGGGCTTGCACTCGACACCCCTGAGTGCTAATCATTGGCGTTAGCACTCACAGCGTGAGAGTGACAACGGACCGGGCCGGTGAGGCCCCGGAAGCGGTAGGGGACAGGACCCCCGCTCTCCTGGGCCGTCCGTCGCGGGCACCCCTTGGTCCGAGCAGTCGACCGTGTCCCGGAGGACCACTTCTGATGGCCAAGATCATCGCCTTTGACGAGGAAGCCCGCCGCGGCCTTGAGCGTGGCATGAACCAGCTTGCCGACGCCGTGAAGGTGACGCTCGGCCCCAAGGGTCGCAACGTCGTCCTGGAGAAGAAGTGGGGCGCCCCCACGATCACCAACGACGGTGTCTCCATCGCCAAGGAGATCGAGCTCGAGGACCCGTACGAGAAGATCGGCGCCGAGCTCGTCAAGGAGGTCGCGAAGAAGACCGACGACGTCGCGGGTGACGGCACCACCACCGCCACCGTGCTCGCCCAGGCGCTCGTCCGCGAGGGTCTGCGCAACGTCGCCGCCGGCGCCAACCCGATGGCCCTGAAGCGCGGCATCGAGAAGGCCGTCGCCGCCGTCTCCGACCAGCTGCTGGCCCAGGCCAAGGACGTGGAGACCAAGGAGCAGATCGCCTCCACCGCCTCCATCTCGGCCGCCGACACCCAGATCGGCGAGCTCATCGCCGAGGCCATGGACAAGGTCGGCAAGGAAGGCGTCATCACCGTCGAGGAGAGCAACACCTTCGGCCTGGAGCTCGAGCTCACCGAGGGCATGCGCTTCGACAAGGGCTACATCTCCGCCTACTTCGCCACCGACCTGGAGCGCATGGAGGCGAGCTTCGAGGACCCGTACATCCTCATCGCCAACTCCAAGATCTCCTCGGTCAAGGACCTGCTCCCGCTGCTGGAGAAGGTCATGCAGAGCGGCAAGCCGCTCGTCATCATCGCCGAGGACGTCGAGGGCGAGGCCCTGTCGACCCTGGTCGTGAACAAGATCCGCGGCACCTTCAAGTCCGTCGCCGTCAAGGCCCCGGGCTTCGGCGACCGCCGCAAGGCCATGCTGGGCGACATCGCCATCCTGACCGGCGGCACCGTGATCTCCGAGGAGGTCGGCCTCAAGCTCGAGAACGCCGGCCTGGACCTGCTGGGCACCGCCCGCAAGGTCGTCATCACCAAGGACGAGACCACCATCGTCGACGGCGGCGGCGACAGCGACCAGGTCGCCGGTCGGGTCAACCAGATCCGCGCCGAGATCGAGAACTCGGACTCGGACTACGACCGCGAGAAGCTCCAGGAGCGCCTCGCCAAGCTGGCCGGCGGCGTGGCCGTCATCAAGGCCGGCGCGGCCACCGAGGTCGAGCTCAAGGAGCGCAAGCACCGCATCGAGGACGCGGTGCGCAACGCCAAGGCCGCCGTCGAGGAGGGCATCGTCGCCGGTGGTGGCGTCGCCCTGCTGCAGGCCGGTGTCGCGTTCGACAAGCTGGAGCTGGACGGCGACGAGGCCACCGGTGCCAACATCGTCCGCGTGGCGCTGGAGGCCCCGATCAAGCAGATCGCCACCAACGCCGGCCTCGAGGGCGGCGTCGTGGTCGAGAAGGTCCGCAACCTGCCCGCCGGCCACGGCCTGAACGCCGCGACCAACGAGTACGTCGACCTGATCGCCTCCGGCATCATCGACCCCGCCAAGGTCACCCGCTCCGCCCTGCAGAACGCCGCCTCCATCGCGGCGCTGTTCCTCACCACCGAGGCCGTCATCGCCGACAAGCCGGAGAAGGCCGCCGCGGCCGCCGGCGGCGGCATGCCGGGCGGTGACATGGACTTCTGATCCGGTTTCTGATCGGGTCCGTCGTTCTCACGCTGAGGGCGGCCTCCTTCGGGAGGCCGCCCTTGCGGCGTTCTTTGGGACAATGGACGGATGGCCAGCCCCCAGATCGAAACCGCCCTGCACAACGCCCGCGCGCTGATCCTCGCCGACCTCACGGCGCGGGACGTCGCCGACGCTCCGATCGTCTCGCTGGTCGAGGACGCCGTCACCCATCGCCGGTGGTGGCTCGAACAGTGGCCCGACGGCTGCGAGTTCGTCCTCGGCCTGATCGCGCAGGACGTGCAGGACGCGCTGCTGGAGTCCTACGGCCGGTGGCCGCTCTGTTCCGCCTGCGCGGCGGAGGACGACCCGCACGCGCTCGGCGTGGAGCCGGAGTTGGGGGCGGACCCGCACTGGGTGTGCGGCAAGAAGGGCGTGGTGGTGGCGCCGGTGGGCGGGCTCTCCTGAGGGCCCCGGTCCGTCACCCGGCCAGCTTCCCGATCTCCGCCTGCATGTTGGCCCGCGCCTGCGCGTCGTAGCGGGCGTGGGCCTCCGGGGTCCGGTAGAGGGCGGGGAGGGCGAGCAGGTGGTGGAGGATCGCCGCGCGGCCCTCGCGGAAGGCGTCCGGGGGGACGAAGGAGTATTCGTCGCGGATGGCGGCGGTGTAGGCGGCGTACTGCTCGGGGGGTGAGCCGAGGACGGCGAGGTCGGCGTCGCAGAGGACTTCGCCGTTGTGGTCGCCGGGGGCCGGGTGGTGGGTGACGGTGAGGCGGACCAGCCGGGCGACCTCGTGGACCAGCGGCTCGGGAAGGCCGGCCTCGCGCAGCGCGCGGCAGGCGAGGGCGGCGCTGCGCTCCTCGTTCTCGGAGCGGTCGGGCCGGTAGACGGCGTCGTGGAACCAGGCGGCCAGGCGGACGGCGTCCGGGTCGTCGGCGTGGTCGGCGAGTTCGTCGATGCGGTCGAGGACGGCCCGCAGGTGGTCGGTGGTGTGGTAGCGGCGCTGCGGTTCGGCCCAGCGGTCGAGCAGGTCGCGGGCGTACGGCTCCGGGTCTGCGGTGGTGCCGCAGCGGGTGAGCAGGGCGTGCCAGCGCTCGGTCAGCGATGCGGTCATGACGGTCATTCTGCTCCCTGCCTCGGGTCGTGGTGGCGCGGTCCGGCACCGGCGTGATGTGATCCAGCCTATAGGTAGTTCACCGACTTATGACGCAGACTTGAGTAGTCGTCGCGCGAAGGCTATACATACTCGGTATGCAAGACGTTCCGCTGTTCCGAGGGGGAGCCATGACCGGATCGACCGCGCACGCCGTGCTGCGCCTGGAAGGAGTCGCCCGGGTGCACGGCCGGGGCGAGGCCGAGGTGCACGCCCTGCACCCGATCGACCTGGAGGTGCGCGCCGGGGAGTTCCTGGCCGTGATGGGGCCGTCGGGCTCCGGGAAGTCCACGCTGCTCGCGCTGGCCGGCGGCCTGGACCGCCCCAGCGCCGGCCGGGTGCTGGTCGAGGGCACGCCGCTGGAGGGCCTGAGCCGGGCCCGGCTGGCCGACGTGCGCCGCCGCTCGGTCGGCTACGTGTTCCAGTCGTACAACCTGATCCCGTCGCTGACGGCGGCGGAGAACATCGCGCTGCCGAGGGAACTGGACGGAGTCTCCGCCCGCACCGCCCGCGCCGAGGCGCTCGCCGCACTGGAGGAGCTGGGCATCCGTCAGCTCGCCGACCGCTTCCCGGAGGACATGTCCGGCGGCCAGCAGCAGCGGGTCGCGATCGGCCGGGCGCTGGCCGGCGAGCGCCGCCTGGTGCTCGCCGACGAGCCGACCGGCGCCCTCGACTCGGCCACCGGCGAAGCCGTCCTTCAGGTGCTGCGCGCCCGCTGCGACGCCGGCGCCGCCGCCATGATGGTGACCCACGACGCGACCCACGCGGCCTGGGCGGACCGGGTGGTCTTCCTGCACGACGGCCGGATCGTCGACCGGGCGGCCCAGCACGCGGGAGCGGCCCGATGAGCGCCTGGCGGGCGGTGCTGCGGATCGCACGCCGCGACGCCTGGCGGGCCAAGGGCCGCAGCGCGCTGGTGGTCGCGATGATCGCGCTGCCGGTGCTCGGCGCGACCGGCGTCGACGTGGTGCACCGCAGCGGCCAGCTCACCGCCGCCGAGCGCTCCGACCGGCTGATGGGCCGCGCCGACGCACTGATCGGCGCCTACGACCCGGGCCGGACGATCGAGCAGGCCGTGTTCCCGGCCGACGGCGTCCGCACCCTGCCGCAGCGCCCCGACGCGCGGACGCCCGAGCAGCAGCGCGCCGCCGCGACCGAACCGACCGCGCTGCTCGGCGAGCTGCTCCCGCCGGGAAGCACCCTGGTGCCGGCCCGCACCGGCCCGGTCGCCGCCGTGCAGACCCGCGACGGCCTGGCCCCCGTCGACACCTTCGAGGCCGACCTGACCGGCGGACTGTGGCAGGGCCGGCTGGACCTGGTCTCCGGCCGGGCCCCGCCGCCGCCCACGAGGCCGCCGCCACCCGGGCGTTCCTGGACGCCACCGGCCTGCGGGTCGGCGACCGGGTCACCGTCCGCGGCCTGGAGTCCGCCCCGTTCACGCTGACCGGCACGGTGGAGCACCCCGGCGACCTGAACAGGTCCGAACTGGTCGCCCGCCCCGGCGAGTTGTACCAGCAGCTGGACGCGGCGCAGGTCGTCGCCGGGCTCGCCCCGCAGACCCCGAGCGCCGAGCAGGCCGCCGCCAGGAAGGCCGCCTGGCTGGTCCGGCTGCCCGCCGGGGCGAGCCTCGGCTGGGAGCAGGTCCGCGAACTCAACCGCCACGGCTACACCCTGGCGAGCCGTCAGGTCGCGGCCCACCCGCCGGCCGACGCGATGGCCCGGCAGGAGGCCGTCGGCTCGGCCGACGCCCGCGAACGCCGGCTGATGACCGTCGCCACCACCGCCGCGATGGCGCTGCTGGAGGTCGCCCTGCTGGCCGGTCCGGCGTTCGCCGTCGGCGCCCGCCGGGCCCGCCGCCAGCTCGCGCTGCTCGGCGCGGTCGGCGGCCGTCCCGGGCACGTCCGGGCCGTGGTGCTCGGCGGCGGCCTGGTGCTCGGCGCGGCGGGCGCGGCCCTCGGCGCGGCGCTCGGCGCCGGGCTGGTCGCCGTGCTGCGCACCCCGATCGAGGAGTGGGGCGGCAGCCGGTTCGGGCAGCTCACGCTCCGCCCGTCCGACCTGGCGGCGATCCTCGCGGTCGGCGTGGTCACCGCGCTGCTGGCGGCGCTGCTGCCCGCCCTGCAGGCCGGCCGCCGCGAGGTGCTCGACGGCCTGACGGACCGTGACCCGGTGCGCCGGTCCGGCCGCTGGACGCCGCTGCTCGGCCTGGCCGCCGTGCTGGCCGGTGCCGCCCTCGCGCTGTACGGGGCAGTGCTCGCCCCGACCGGCGGGATGCCGGTGCTCGCCGGACTGTCCACCCGCACCCTGTCGGTGCTGACCGGCGCGACCCTCGCCGAACTCGGCCTGCTGCTGTTCACCCCGGCGCTGCTGGCCCTGCTCGGCCGGCTCGCCCGCCTGCTGCCGGTCGGCCCGCGCCTCGCGCTGCGCGACGCCGCCCGGCACCGCTCCCGCACCGGCCCGCGGTCGCCGCGGTGCTCGCCGCCGTCGCCGGAGCCGTCGCGGTCGGCGTGCACACCGCCGGCGCCGAGGCCCAGGACCGCGCCGCCTACCGGCTGGAACAGCCCGTCGGCGCCGTCCGGATCACCCTGCACGGCGACGCCGGCACCCTGCCGCAACTGCGCACCGCCGTCCTCCAGGACCTCCCCGACCTCGGCGAACGCGCCGACCTGTACGAGGCGCAGTACGTGTTCTGCGAGGGCTGCCTGGGCGTGGTGTACGCCGAGGGCGGGCAGCGCTACGGCGAGGCCGTCGCCCACCCGGCCGTGGTCGGCGAGGCCCCGGTGCTGCGCAACCTGCTGGCGCTGCGCGACCGCACCGCCGAGGCGGCGCTGCTCGACGGGAAGGCCGTGGTCACCGACCCGTCCTACCTGCACGACGGCAAGGCGGTGCTGCGGATGCAGGGCAACGGCCAGGAGGTGCGGAAGGTCGCCGTCGACGCCGTCCTGGTCGAGCGCCCCGCCGGGCAGCGCTACGCGCCGCTGGTGGTCGCGCCCGAGACGATCCGCCGGCTCGGCCTGCAGGTCGCGCCGACCGGGGCGATCTGGCTGTCCACCGGGCCCGTCCCCGACAAGGCCGAGCAGCGGGCCGCCGCCACCGTCGCCCGGCTCGCCCCGCACTCCGAGTTCGGGGTGGAGCGCGGCTACCGGCCGCAGGACAGCGTGGTGCGGGTCGCCCTCAGCGGCTTCGCCGCCCTGGTGGTGCTCGGCGCGGCCGTGGTCTCCACCGCGCTGGCCGCCGCCGACGCCCGCCGCGAACGCGCCCTGCTCGCCGCGATCGGCGCCCGCCCCGGACCCGGCGCACCGTCTCCGGGCTGCAGGCCGCCCTGATCGCCCTGCTCGGCGCCGTCCTCGGCACGATCAGCGGCTTCGTTCCCGCGTACGCCCTGCTGCGCTCCCGGGTGGCCGGGGAGATCGGCGCGCCGCCGGTGCTGAACCCCGGCGACGTGCCGTGGGGGACGGTCGTGCTGCTCGCGGTGGCGCTGCCGCTGCTGGCCGGACTGCTCGGCGCGCTGCGCCGGGACGACCTGGCCGGCTGGCGCGGGCAGGCCTGACGACCGGAACCCGACGGCGCGGTCCCGAGGGTGCGGTCCCGACGGAGCGGTCCCGACGGCGCGGGATGGCGCGGATAGGACGGTCGGCGATATATGTAGTCGTATGACTGAACGCGCCATGCAGGAACCCACCCTGCTGCTGCTCACCGCCCTCGCGGACGCCCCCCGGCACGGATACGCGCTCATCCAGGAAGTCGACGCGATCTCCGGGGGGCGGGTGAAGCTGCGCACCGGCACCCTGTACGGCGCCCTCGACCGGCTGCTCCAGCAGGGCCTGATCGAGGTCGCCGCCGAGGAGATCGTCGACGGCCGGGCCCGCCGCACCTACGCCCTCACCGGCTCCGGCCGGGACGTCCTGGCCACCGAGGCCGAACGGCTGCGCACCGTCGCCGCCGAGGCGCAGCGCCGCCTCGGCGGCGCGGTCCGTCCCCGGGGGGCCACCGCATGAGCGTCGCCCTGCCGCCGGGCGCCGGCCGCGCGGGCGTCGCCCTGCGCACCGCGCTCGCGCTCTACCCCGCCTGCTACCGCCGCGACCGGGGCGCCGAACTCGCCGAGGTGTTCGCGGACAGCACCGCCGGCTCCGGCCGGCTCGCCACCGCCCGCGAGGCGCTCGACCTCGCCGCGTACGGCCTGCGGCTGCGCACCGGCCTCACCGACACCGCGATCGGCGGCCGCCTGCTGGTCGCCGCCGCCCCGCTGCTGGCCGGCACCCTGCTGGGCGTCGGCGTGTTCCCCGGCACCGGCGACTGGCGGGCCTTCCGGGTCACCGACGCCGCCCGCGCCGGGACGGACGTGTCCGGGAGCCTGCTGGTCGAGAACCTCGCCGTGCTCGGCCTCGTCGTCGTCCCGCTGCTGCTGGCCGTCGCCGCCGCCCTCGGCGCCTGGCGCGCCGCCCGGTCGCTCGGCGCGGTCGTCGCGCTGCTCGGCGTCGCCCGGATCTGGTACGCCGCGTTCCACCAGCCGTCCGGCGGGGAGTGGAGCGGCTGGTTCTTCGGCTACGAGGTCACCGCCCTGGTGCCCCACCTGCTGGGCGGCCTGCTGCTGGCCGTCGCCCCGACCGGCCCGGTCGACTCCCGCGGCCGGGCCGACCGCCTGCTGGTGCTGGCCGGCGCGGCCACCGGATTCGCCGTCACCCGCGCCCAGGGCGGCTACGACACCCGCAACCTGATGGACGGCTGGTGGCCGGTCGCCCTGCTGCTCCTCCCGCTGCTGCTGGTGCTGTTCGCCGCCCGCGACCGGCTGCTGCCCGCCGCGCTCGGTCTCGCCGTGCTGCCGCTGACCGCCGCGTTCAGCCTGTTCTCGCTCTGGGAGCAGGTCGGCGGCATCTGGCGGCTCGCCCCCGGGGTGGCCGTCGTCGCCCTGGTCCTGGTGCCGGCCGCGCGG
Source organism: Kitasatospora cheerisanensis KCTC 2395 (assembly GCF_000696185.1). Lineage (GTDB taxonomy): Bacteria > Actinomycetota > Actinomycetes > Streptomycetales > Streptomycetaceae > Kitasatospora > Kitasatospora cheerisanensis. The sequence continues at coordinate 4,506,168 of NZ_KK853997.1, forward strand.
CTGCTCGGCCGTCCGACCCGGCGTCGGTTCACGTCCCGGGCGGGCTGACCGGACGCACGAACGGGACGCCGGCGGGCGAACGGGACACCAGTGGGGCGCGAACGGAGGAGGGCGCGGGGCCGAACGGCCGAGGGGGGTCGCTCGGGGCGGACCGATGTGGCAGGCTATCGGATATGTCTAGACCAATGTTCGAAGTGATCGCGCTGACCGCCCAGGACGCGAGGGCCGCCGAGTCGGGCGGAGCGGACCGCCTCGAACTGGTCACCGACATGGCCGCCGACGGGCTCACCCCCGGCGTCCGGGACTTCGCCGGGATCCGCGCCGCCGTCTCGCTGCCGCTGCGGGTCATGCTCCGCATCCGCGACGGCTTCACCCCCGGCGACCTCGACGAGCTGCTCGCCCGGGCCGCCGCGCTGCGCGCCGAGGGCGCCGAGGAGTTCGTCTTCGGCTTCCTCACCCCCGACGGCGCGATCGACCTCGACGCGACCCGCGCCGTCGCCGACGCCGTCGCCGGCTGCCGCTGGACCTTCCACCGGGCCATCGACCACAGCGCCGACCGCTCCGAGGTCCGCGCCGCCGTCGCGGACCTGCCCGGGCTCGACACCTTCCTCACCTCCGGCGCCGCGGCCGGCATCGACGCCGGGCAGGAAGTCCTGCTCGGCGAACTCGCCAAGTCCGGCGAACCCGGCTACCGCCAGCGGATCCTGGTCGGCGGCGGCCTCCGCGCCGAACACGTCCCGGACCTCCGCGCCGCCGGCTTCGACGCCTTCCACATCGGCGGCGCGGCCCGCGAGGGCGGCTGGGCCGGGGCGGTCGACGCGGCGAAGGTCGCGCAGTGGCGCGAGCTCATCGGAACGTAGCAGCGAAGGCCCGGCCCGCCTGCCCCTGCGTCAGCCCAACTCCTCCGGCAGCGGCTCGGTGTGAAGCACCGTCAGCCCGGAGACGGCTCGGGTCAGGGAGACGTAGAGGCGGCGCAGGCCGGTGCGGCGGTCGGGTTCGCCGGTGACGATCGCGGCGGGTTCGTCGAGGACCACGTAGTCGTACTCGAGGCCCTTGGCGAGCGAGGCGGGGACCAGCGTCAGCCGGGCGTCGGCGGTGGTCTCGGTGCCGGGTTCGAGGTGCGGGAGCCCGGCGGCGGCGAGCGCCTCCGCGAGGACCGGGATCCGGGCGTCGGCCGCGATCAGGCCGACCGAGCCCTCGTGGCGGAGGGCGTCGCGGCAGGCGGCGAGGACGGCCCCGTCGCGGCCGTCCGGGACGTGACGGACGGTCAGCGAGCCGGGGGTGTCGCGGACGGAGGTCGCGGGGGCCAGGCCGGGGGCGATCGTGGGGAGCAGCCGGGACGCGTAGGCGATCACCTCGCCGGGGACGCGGAAGCCCTGGGTGAGCTCCTCGATGTGCGCGCCGTCCTTGCCGAGGTGGTGCAGCGCCTCCTGCCAGCTGCCGGTGGCCCACGGGGTGGTGCCCTGGGCGAGGTCGCCGAGGACGGTCGCGGAGCCGGTGGTGCAGCGGCGGCCGACGGCGCGGTACTGCATGGGGGAGAGGTCCTGGGCCTCGTCGACGACCACGTGGCCGAGCGACGGGGTGCGGTGCACCAGGTCGGCGGTCTCGTCGATCAGCACGGCGTCGGCGGCGGACCACGGCGCGGTGCGGGCGGAGCGCGGCGCCTTGGCCCACCGGATGGCGGCCTGCTCCTCGGCGTCCAGGACGCCGTCCGCGGCGGCGGCCAGGAACTCGGCGTCGGTCAGCAGGCGGTGCACCAGCTTGACCGGGTCGACGGCCGGCCAGCAGGCCTTGACCACGGCCTTCACGGCGGCGTTCCGGGCCACCGCGTCCTGCACCCGGTCGTCGGGGCCTCGCCGCCGTGCTCCATCTTCACCAGCACGGCGTGCGCGATCCGCTGCGGGAGGGCCTCGGCGGCGGCCCCGTAGCGGATCTCGCGGGCCATCAACTCGCGGACGATCTCCTCGAGTTCGTACGCGGGCACGCGCCAGCGGCGGGAGCCGCGGACCACCACGCAGGGCTCGGTCGGCAGCGTGATGCCGGCCCGGACGGCGTTGCGCAGCACCCGGGCCATCCGGGCGTCGCCCTTGATCCGGGCGGCTTCGGCGGAGTCGGCGCCGCGGACCTCGACGTGGCCGACGAGCTCCTGCACGGTGGCCTGGGCGACGTCCAGCTCGCCGAGGGCGGGCAGCACCTGCTCGATGTACTGGAGGAAGGACCGGTTCGGGCCGACCACCAGGGTGCCGGTGCGGGCGAGCCGCTCGCGGTGCGCGTACAGCAGGTAGGCGACACGGTGCAGGCCGACGGCGGTCTTCCCGGTGCCGGGGGCGCCCTGCACGCAGACGGTGCCGGAGATGTCGGCGCGGACGATCTCGTCCTGCTCGGGCTGGATGGTGGCGACGATGTCGCGCATCGGGCCGACGCGGGGCTTCTCGATCTCCGCGGCGAGCAGCGCCGAGCGCGTGTCGCCCTCGTCCGGGTCGGACAGGTTCTCGTCCTCGTAGGCCGTCAACTCGCCGCCGGTGTAGCCGAAGCGGCGGCGCTTGGCGACGTCCATCGGGTCCTTGCGGCTGGCCCGGTAGAACGGCTGGGAGACCGGGGCGCGCCAGTCGATCACCATCGGGTCGCCGTCGGCGTCGTGGACGTGCCGGCGGCCGATGTAGAACTGCTCGCCGCCGCTGCCCTCGGAGTCGGCCTCGCTGATCGCGTGCAGGTAGTCCAGGCGGCCGAAGAACAGCGGGGTGTGCGCCAGGTCGGCGAGCGCCTTGATGCGCTCGTCGATCTGCTTCTGCAGCACCAGCGCGGACACCCAGGTGCCGGTGACGTCGCGCAGGTCGAGCGCCTCGACGTCCTCCCGCATCGCCGTCAGGGCGGCCCGGGACGCGGCCAGGTGGGAACGTTCGCGGCCGAGCGGATCGGCGTCGGCGGCGAGCGTGTCGGTGGAAGTGGGGGAGTGCACGGCGGACCTTCCCGGCCGCCCGGCATCCACGGGCGGCGGACTCGTCTTGGCTCACGGTGAAGGACACCGGCCGGTTTCCGAGCGGCCGGTACCTCCCACGGCTGCCGACGCGGCACCACGGTTCGGGAGGGGCAGACGGACGATCCTAGACCCGCGACCGCGCGGGTGCGAATCGTTTTCCCCTACCCCGGTCCCGGGGATCACCCCCGGAACGGAGTAGGGGTCGGTACGCCTCCAGGACGACCGGGCGCCCGCCAGGTACGGCCTTTCGGGCGATGCCCGCGGCAGGTCGGCGGACCTACCGTGGACCCATGACGACCGAACGAATGAACCCGCAGGTCAACGGCGCGCACAGCAGCTCCGCGCGCCGCCGCAACCCGGTGGCCAACGCCGTCCGCAACGTCGGCATCGTGCTCGACACCGCCGCGCGCGTGCTCTTCCTGGGCCGCGACGGCGTCAAGATGTAGCCGCCGCCTACAGGTCGTCCGCGTCGACGATCCGGTAGGCGTAGCCCTGCTCGGCCAGGAAGCGCTGGCGGTGCGCCGCGAAGTCCTGGTCGACGGTGTCCCGGGCGACCACCGAGTAGAAGTGCGCCGCGTGCCCGTCCGCCTTCGGCCGCAGCACCCGGCCCAGGCGCTGCGCCTCCTCCTGGCGGGAGCCGAAGGTCCCCGACACCTGGATGGCCACGGTGGCCTCCGGCAGGTCGATCGAGAAGTTCGCGACCTTGGAGACCACCAGCACGCTGATCTCCTTCGTCCGGAACGCGTCGAACAGCTTCTCGCGCTGCGCGTTCGTGGTCTCGCCCTTGATCACCGGGGCGTTCAGCGCCTCGCCCAACTCGTCCAGCTGGTCGATGTACTGGCCGATGACCAGGGTCTGGTCGCCCTTGTGCTTCTCCACCAGCCGCTCCACCACCCGGCGCTTGGTCGCCGTGGTGGAGCAGAACCGGTACTTCTCCTCCGGCTCGGCGGTGGCGTACATCAGCCGCTCCGAGTCGGACAGCGTCACCCGCACCTCGCAGCAGTCGGCGGGCGCGATGTAGCCCTGCGCCTCGATCTCCTTCCACGGGGCGTCGAAGCGCTTCGGGCCGATCAGCGAGAACACGTCGCCCTCCCGGCCGTCCTCGCGCACCAGCGTCGCGGTCAGGCCGAGCCGGCGGCGGGCCTGCAGGTCGGCGGTGAACTTGAACACCGGCGCGGGCAGCAGGTGCACCTCGTCGTACACCACCAGGCCCCAGTTGCGGGCGTCGAACAGCTCCAGGTGCGGGTACACGCCCTTCCGCTTGGTGGTCATCACCTGGTAGGTGGCGATGGTCACCGGGCGGATCTCCTTGCGGGTGCCGCTGTACTCGCCGATCTCGTCCTCGGTCAGCGAGGTCCGCTTGACCAGCTCGTGCTTCCACTGCCGCGCCGAGACGGTGTTGGTCACCAGGATCAGCGTGGTCGCCTTGGCCTCCGCCATCGCCGCCGCGCCCACCAGCGTCTTGCCGGCGCCGCACGGCAGCACCACGACGCCGGAGCCGCCGTGCCAGAAGCCGTCCACCGCGTGCCGCTGGTACGGGCGCAGCTCCCAGCCGTCCTCCTCCAGGTGGATCGGGTGCGACTCGCCGTCCACGTACCCGGCGTGGTCCTCGGCCGGCCAGCCCAGCTTCAGCAGCACCTGCTTGATCTGCCCGCGCTCCGACGGGTGCACCACCACGGTGTCCGGGTCCACCCGGGCCCCGACCAGCGGCGCGATCTTCTTCGACCGCAGCACCTCCTCCAGCACCGGCCGGTCGGTGGTCGACAGCACCAGCCCGTGCACCGGGTGCTTCTGCAACTGCAGCCGCCCGTACCGGGCCATGGTGTCCGCGACGTCGACCAGCAGCGCGTGCGGCACCGGGTACCGCGAGTACGTCACCAGCGCGTCGACCACCTGCTCGGCGTCGTGCCCCGCCGCGCGGGCGTTCCACAGGCCCAGCGGCGTCACCCGGTAGGTGTGGATGTGCTCCGGCGCCCGCTCCAGCTCGGCGAACGGCGCGATCACCCGCCGGCACTCCGCCGCCTGCGGATGGTCGATCTCCAACAGCAGCGTCTTGTCGCTCTGCACGATCAGCGGTCCGTTCACGCCTGTGCATCCCCTTCCGCGCGGGCCAAACCTCCAGTGTGCCGCATCGGCGGGCCGACGGCGGACGGCCGCCGCAGCGCATCCCGGAGGAGGCTGCGACGGCCGTCGCCGAAGGCCGGTGCTACCGCGCCGCGCGGGCGCCCCCGGACCGGTTGCGCAGCAGCAGCCTGCGCCCGGGGTTCTCGACGTAGGTGTGCAGCAGCCAGGCCGCGCTCAGCGAGATCGTGAAGGCGGCGCCGGCCACCAGCAGGCCGGTCGGCCAGGGGTCCTTCGGGTGCGAGCGGTACAGGTGCTCGCCGGTGCGGATGACCAGGATGTGCACCATGTAGAAGGCGAAGGAGATCTCGCCCAGCTTCACGCTGATCCGCCCGCGCCACGGCGAGGGCTCGTCCCGCAGGTCGGCCACCGCGGCGGCCGCGATCAGCGAGGCGAAACCGACCACCGTGCAGGCCGCGTAGCGGTACGGGAAGTCCGCCTGCGAGGCCATGAAGTAGCCGAACATGGTCAGGCCGAACGCCACGGTCAGCCCGGGGCCGCGCCACCGGTTCTCCCGGACGAGCTCGGCCAGCACGATGCCGAGCAGGAACTCCGGCACCCGGGCGAGCGGGAAGTAGTAGATCGCCCAGTCCGCGTGCATCGGCTCCGCGAAGCGGTCGACCAGCGTCGGCATCGCCACCACCAGGGCCAGCGAAACGGCGCCGATGGCCACGCTGCCGCGCCAGCCGGTGGCCCGCAGCGGCCGGATGATCAGCGGGAACAGGAAGTAGAAGAACGCCTCGCAGGCGAGCGACCAGCTGACCGGGTTCGCGCTCTGGTAGAAGCTCCCGTCGTGGACCCACGACTGCACCAGGAACAGGTTCGCCAGCAGCTGCCGCCGCTCCGGGATCGTCCCCGCGGCGAGGAAGTACGCCATCGCCAGCGCGATCAGCGCCGTCGCGAGGTGCAGCGGGTAGACCCGCGCCAGGCGGCGCCGCCAGAACCGGACCACGCCGCGGCTGCCCGGCGGCGTCGACCAGGCCAGCACGAAGCCGGAGAGGATGAAGAAGAACGACACCCCGGTGTTGCCGACGCCGAACGCGTAGCCCAGCATGCCGCCGGTCCGCCCGCCGAAGTACTCGACGATGCACACGTGGAACAGGAAGACCATGAGTGCGGCGGTCCACCGCAGGCCCGTCAGCGAGGGCAGCGAGACCGGCCGGGCGGTCTTGGCAGAGCCCCCCGCCGAGGCCTGCTGCGGCAGCGGAGCGCCGTGCGACTCAGGGGCCGGGCCTGTTATGCGATCTGTCGTTGACACGCTGCAAGATAGCACGCGCCCGACCGCGCTCCGGGTAGGCCGGGCACCCGGATCGGGCGCCGAAATAGGCGGCCGGGCGGCCCAGTTGGCAGCCGGACCCGCCGTCACGCGCGGGCCTGCCGGAGGTCAGCCCAGGAAGAAGTTGTGGCCGACGTCCGGCGGGATCTTCTCCTGGTACGGGGTCGAGTCAGGGCCGGGCAGGTGGGTGCCGGGGACCGGCTCGGTGCCGGTGTGCCGGAGCAGGGTGACGCCGTCCTGGTCGAAGAGCTCCTGGTAGCCGTGGGCCAGCAGGAACGCGCGGTACGCGGCCTGGTCCGGGTCGCGCTGGAACGGGAAGGCGCGCTGGGTGTAACGGAGGATCACGTACTCCTGGCCGCGCGGCGTGCCGTCGGCCAGCATCACCCGCGTGCGGTTGGTCAGGCGCGGCGCGACCTGGTTGTCGGCCTCCACCGTCGCCCCGTCCGGGATCAGCTCCGCCGCCCGGGCCAGCGCCGCCGTCGGCGCCTTCGGCTGCCACTCGTACGGCACGGCCAGGTGGTACAGGCCGAGCCCCGCCGCGGCGGCCAGCGACAGCACGGCGGCGGTGGCGCCCAGGCGGCGGGCCCGCCGGCGCCGGCCGCCCGCCCACAGCACGCCCAGGGCCTCGATCGCGGCGGTGACCAGGATCGGCCACAGGAACGCGTCGTAGTGCCGGGCGATCGACCAGTGGTTCGGATTGTCGGACAGGATCCGCTCCGCCAGCAGCGGCAGCGCCACCAGCGAGGTCGCCGAACGGAACGGCAGCGCGGCCGTGGTGAGCACCAGCCAGCCGAGCAGGATCGGCTTCAACGGGCTGGAGAACGCCGACTCCACCAGCAGCCACGGATCGCCCAGCACGTTCCGCAGCGCCTCGCCGCCGTCCGCGCCCAGCTGCGTGTAGTTCCAGTAGTAGCCGGGCACCCCGCCCATCGCCGGTATCAGGTAGCCGATCTCCACCGCGCTGGCCAGCGGACCGCCCGCCAGCAGCAACCAGCCGAACACCTTCGCCCGGCGGTCCGGACCGCCGCGCTCCCGCCACAGCACCACCGCGCCGAACGCGCCGACCGCGAGCCCCAGGTCCTCCTTGGTCGCGCACAGCAGCAGCGCCGCCAGCGCCGCCGCCCCCAGCGCCGCGCCCCGCCCGCTCGAACAGCAGCAGGAACAGCGGAACGGCGAACCCCACCTCGTGGAACCCGCCGCGCGAGGAGATCAGCAGCGGCCAGCCCAGCCCGTACACCAGTGCCGCGACGTCCAGCACCCGCGTCCGGACCCGCGCGTCGGCGCCCGCGAACGCCCGGCTCGCGATCCGGCGCACCAGCGGGACACCCGCCGCGAACAGCGCCGCCTGGCCCACCAGCAGCATCCGCGGGTCGTCCCACACCCAGTACAGCGGGGCGAGCAGCGCCAGCACCGGCGAGAAGTGGTCGCCCAGCAGCGAGAAGCCCGGCGGGAACTCGTGGTGCACGCTCTTCAGCGTCGACACCGGCAGCCTGAAGTGCGCGTAGCCGCGCACCCCCTGGTCGAAGATGCCCAGGTCGAACCCGCCCAGCTGGAGCGACGTCCACTGCTGCAGGCCCAGCGCCAGACACGCCGCGAAGCTCAGCAGGGTCAGCAGGACGGTACGGCGCCGACGGGTGAGCCGGACCCCGGACGCGCGGTCCGTCGCCCGGACGACCGGCGTCTGCACAGCGGGGGAAGTGGTCACGGATTCGGTCCTGTCGGGGGCCGACAAGGGCCCGGTCCGGCGGTCGTTCCGCAGTCTAACCGCCGCCCCGGGCCCCCTCCGGCGGAACGGCAAGCGGAACCCGGGCCCCCGCAGCAGTGACCCCGGGGCCGCCGGCTCGTTGGGCAGGCCATGACCATGCGCAACCGATTCCTGGCCGGCCTCGCGCTGTCCGGCGCCGCCCTTGCCACCACCCTCGGGGCGGCCCCCGCCCACGCGAGCGAGGGCCCCGCCCTCGACCAGGTCGCCGACATCGGCCAGCCCGGCGGCCTCATCGGCACCCTCGCCTTCACCGGCACCGGCCTCCTCACCGGCGTCGAACCGAAGATCCCGGACCCGAAGACGATCGTCGAAGAGGCGAAGAAGCAGAAGGCGGACGAGGAAGCCAAGCAGCACGCCGCGGGCAAGTAGCGGGGGCGAAGGCCGGGAGCCGGCCCGCCGGCCTACTAGTCCCTAGTCGTCGACCTCGGCCACGCCCGTGATGCGGTGCAGGGCGAAGGTGCGGACCTCGTCGGAGAGGTGGTCGTAGGCGGTGACGAAGCCGCCCTCGACCTTCACCGGGTCGATGACGCGCTGCGAGGACAGGCCCTCCGCGTTGATGTAGCCGATCCACATGCGCTCGCCGAGCAGGACGGCGGTCTGCAGCGAGGCGAGCGTGTCGGCGGCGGCGGTGCGCGGAACGGCCGCGCCCGCCGGGCCGGCGACGGCCTCCTTGCGGGGCGCGGTCGCGGCCCGGTCGCCGGCCCGGATGGCGCGGACGGCGGCGGTGAGCAGGGTGTCGTCGGGCCGGGCCGGCCCGTCCGGGACGGGGGTGGGGGCGGTGCGCGGCGGGGTGCGGCGGGCATCGGGGCGGGTGATCACGACATCGCCCTCGGCGGACTCCGCGGCGGGCGCGTATCCCATCGTGCGGAGCACGGTGAGCAGGATGTCCGGCGGGGCCTGCGCGGCGAGCACGGTCGGCGCGAGCAGCCGCAGCCGCAGCTCGGCGGCGCGCCGGTCGGCGAGGACCTCGCCGAGCAGCCGGGGGTCGTCGCAGCGCAGGTAGGAGCTCGCGGCGCCGACGCGCAGGATGCCGTGCCGGCGGGCGACGTCGTCGATCAGGTAGGCGAGCGGCTGCGGGACGGGCGTGCGGGAGTGCTGGGCGAGGAACCCTTGCAGGTCGACGGCGGTGCGGCCGGCGTCCAGGGCGCGGCGGACCGAGTCGGGGGTGAAGCGGTAGACGGTCGCGCCGCCCTTGGACTCGATGTCGGCGCAGAGGGCGAGGGCCTGTGCGAGCGGGGTGAGCAGCGGGCCGGGCGCGATCGCGGTGAGGTCGGGCTGCAGGATGACGTGGTCGAGGGGTTCGGGCAGCAGCGGGGCGAGGACGGGCGTCGGGTCGGCGCCGTCGAGCAGGGCGCGGGCGGGGGCGGCGAGCGCGCCGCGGCCGGTGACGCCGAGCAGTTCGGCCTCGTGCAGGGTCCACTCGGTGAGCCGGTCGCGCAGCTCGTGGCCGTCGGGCCCGGTGGGGCCGCCGCGCAGCGGGCGGTGCCAGCGCAGCGCGGGCAGCAGGGCGTCCGCGCCGGCGGCGGTGCCGGCGGGCAGCTCGGCGAGCCGGGTGAGGGCGGCGCGGCGGACGGACGGGGCCAGGGTGCGGTCGAGTTCCGGCCCGAGGGCGGCGCGCGGCCGGCCCTTGCCGTCGGGGGTGCCGGTGAGCCGGCCGACTCGGGTGGCGGCGAGCCAGGCGCGGGCGAGCAGCGTCCAGCGGTCGGCGGTGTCCTGCTGCCGCCACTGGTCGTACGCGGGGGTCGGCGCCCACACTTCGTCGATCTCGCCGTCGGGGGCGACCAGCCCCGCGGTGTACGCGAGTTCGAGCCAGAACGCGGCGTCGGCCTCGGAGCTCTCCAGCAGCGCGGCGGCGCGCTTGAGGTCGCGGACGCCGAGGCCGCCGGCCCGCAGGGTGGGCGGCGGGGTGACGCCCCAGGCCTCCAGCAGCTCTTCGAGGACGCGGACGGCGGTGGCGGCCTGCCCGGCGGCGGTGCGGTCTACCACGGCCGGGTCGCGTCCGACGACGGGTTCCACGGCGGGCGGGGCGGGCTCGACGGTGCGGTGGGTGCGGCCGCCGCGCAGGTGCAGGGCGAGTTCGCGGGGCAGCACCACCGAGGTCGGGCTGGACGGCAGCAGCAGGCCGCGGGCCAGCAGCCACTCGACGGGGCTGTGCGCGTCCGCGGCGGTCACCTGCCGGGCGGCGTCCGGGACGGTGCCGGTCGGCGGCCCCCAGACCAGGCGCTCCAGCAGGCCGGCGGCGGCGGGCGGGGCCTGGTCGAGCAGCGCGGCCAGCCGCTTGCGGTCGCCGAGCAGCGCGGTGAGCGCGGCGACGGCGGTGACCGGGTCGGGGGTGGGCGGCAGCCCGGCGCCGGCCAGCAGCTGCTGGAGGCGGGCGGGCGACATGCCGACGGTGGCCTCGGCCAGGGTCGGGCCGAGGCCGGTGCGGCCGGGGTTGAGCGCGCTGGGGGCGAGCGCCTCGCGGACGGCGAGGACCAGGCGCAGCGCCGAGTCCGGCCCCCAGACCAGGGCCTGTTCGCGCAGCCGGGCGAGCGCGGCCGGGAGCGCGGCGGTGACGGCGGCCCGGTCGACCGGGTCGGCGCCGGGGTGCGGCTTGACCCGGGCGGGCCCGGCCAGCAGGTTGCGGACCACGGTGTCGGACGCGCCCTCGGGCGCGGCGGCCAGCGCCTCGGCGGTCTGCAGCGTGAAGCGGTCCAGCCGTTCCAGGGCACGCAGCACGGACGCCCGGCCGGAGAGCCGGGCGGACAGCTGGGTGAGGTCGGTGGGCACCGGGTTCAGCAGGTCGGGGCGGGCCCGGAGCAGCGCGGCGACAGCCTCGTCCTCCCGGCCGCGGAGTTCCTCGGCCAGCGTCCGGGGGCGCCTGTGCGGGTGGCGCGCGGCGCGCTCTGCGGTGCGGTCATCCGCTCCAGATTAGTCAACACCCCGGCCGAGGCCCAGAACGGTGGGCGAACTCCCGGCGAATCCGGGCGCCGGCCCGGGCCCGACGGGGCGTCGGGGACGGCCGGCCGGGGCTCGCTTCGGGCGGGTGCGGATGGGTACCGTCTCGGTGCGGCGGGATGTGCGACGTGAGGGCGGGTGGCGGGGCGATGGCGGGCGGCTCGTGGTGGCGCGAGGACGGGTCGGCGGACGGCGCGGACAGCGGGGAGAGCGTGTACGTGCCCGCGCAGGCGCCGCCGCCGCCGGCCCCGGCCGTCCCGCCGCCGCCGACGGTGCCGCCGCAGCCGGCGGCGCCGCCGGTCGGGTTCGACAAGCCGCGCCTGCCGCCGGCCGACCTGCTGCCGCCCGGGCCGTCCCCGGACGAGGTGGACCGGGCCGCGCGGTGGGCGGAGGGGCGCGGCCGGGCCGACGTCACCTCGGTGTTCCCCGGCTGGACCGAGGTGTACTTCGACCTGCCGACGGAGGAGCCGGAGCCGACGGCGGCCCCGAGCCGGAGCCGGAACCCGAGCCCGTGCCCGAGCCGGAACCCCCGCCGAGCCGCGCCCCGGCCTCGGCAGGCAGGTCCTGCGCCTGCTGTTCGGCAAGCCGCAACCGGCCCCCGAGGCCGCGCCGGAAGCCCCGCCCGCGGCCCGGCGGGCGGCGGGGCGCGGCGGCCCGCGCCGCTGCTGCTGCTCGGCGCGCTGCTGCTGGTCGGCGGCGCGGTGGTCGGCAACCTGCTGGTGATGCTGCTGGGCTGGGGCCTGGCGTACCTGTCGAGCGGGCTGTCCGACCTGATGAAGAAGTTCGCCGTGCTGGGCATCCCGCTGCTCACGGTGTCCGGCCTGACGCTGTGGAACTGGGGCCGGGAGAAGGGCCGCTGGGGCGCCGCGCTGGCCCCGGGCACCGATGCGGGCCACGCCACCTGGGCGGCCGCGCCGGGCGTGCTGCGGATCGCGGCGGGCCTGACGGCGCTGTTCCTGCTGGCGGTGACGCTGCGCCGGCGCCGCTCGTAGCCGGGCGGGTTCAGCCCGCGCCGAGGATGTGCAGCAGGTCGGCGATCAGGAAGTGCGCGCCGGTGTAGCCGATGCCCTGGAACCAGAGGCGGTCGTCGACGGGGAAGGCGCGGTGGGCGCGGACCGCGCCGAGGGTGCGCCAGGCGGGGGAGGCGAGCGCGGCGTTGAGGCCGTTGCGGTCGGGGTCGCCGTACCCGGCGTAGAACAGCACGTCGCCGTCGGCGCGGGCGAGCTGGTCGGGGGCGGTCTCGACGGCGAACTGGTCGGTGTTCTGCGGGTCGGGCCGGGGCAGTCCGAGGTCGGCGAGGACGCTGCCGGGGAAGTTCTGCCGGGCGTACAGGCGGACGGTGGGGGAGCCCTCGACGAACCGGACCAGGCTGACGTGCTGCCCGGTGAGGCCGGCGGCGGCGAGGGCCCGGCCGGACTGGTCGAGGTGGCGGGCGTAGGCGGCGACCACGGCGGCCGCCTGCTCGCGGCGGTCCAGGGCCTCGGCGTGCAGGTGGAAGTTCTCCTTCCAGGGGGCGCCGGTGGTCTGCGTGAGCACGGTCGGGGCGAGGCCGCGCAGGAGGTTCAGGTGGGCGGCGTCCCGGGTCCGGTTGGAGAGGATCAGCTGCGGGCGCAGGCTGGCGATCGCCACCGGGTCGGGCGGGTCGCCGATGTCGCCGACCACGGCGATCCGGGCCAGCCAGGAGGCCGGCCAGTAGTCGGGCAGGCCCGGGGCCAGGGGCGCCTTGGCGGCGCCGACCGGCGGGATGCCGAGGGTGATCGCGGAGTCCAGTTCGGCGGTGTCCAGGGTGATCACCCGGGTCGCCCCGCCGGGCACGGCGACCGGCCCGTCCGCGCCGTCGACGGTGACGCTGGGTGTCGGGCTGGGGCTGGGCGAGGGCGAGGGCGGCGGCGAGCCGCCGGCCGTCCCCGGCAGCGGCGGGGCGGCGGGCAGTTCGTGCGGGCCGCAGCCGGCCAGCAGGACGGCGCCGAGCCCGGCGAGGGCGGCACGGCGCGAGAGCGGGGGCGGCACCTGGGACCTCCGGCGGCTCCGGTGGCACGGTCGGACTCCAGCAGTATGTCCGTAATGCGGTCCTCCGTCCGGCTTTTCCGGGCGAATCCGCCCTGACTAGGCTGGCGGCATGGCTCTCACCGTCGGCTTCGACCTCGACATGACGCTGCTCGACACCCGTCCGGGCATCAGGACCACCTACGACGCGCTGGCCGCCGAGACCGGGACGTTCATCGACTCCGAGCTGGCGGTCAGCCGGCTGGGGCCGCCGCTGGTGCACGAGCTGGCCCACTGGTTCCCGGCCGAGCGGGTGGACGCGGTCGCCGACCGGTACCGGGAGCTGTACGTGGAGCACGCGGTGTCCGGCTCGCTGGAGCTGCCCGGCGCACTGGCGGCGGTCGCGGCGGTGCGGGCGGTCGGCGGCCGGGTGCTGGTGATCACCGGCAAGTGGGAGCCGAACGCCCGCCGCCACCTGGACGCCATCGGGCTGGAGGTGGACGCGCTGGTCGGCGACCTGTGGGCGGAGACCAAGGGCGACGCGCTGCGCGAGCACGGTGCGCACGTGTACGTCGGCGACCACCTGGGCGACATCCGGGGCGCGCGGGCCGCCGAGGCCGTCGCGGTCGGCGTGGCCACCGGCCCGTACAGCGCCGCCGAACTGGCCGCGGCGGGCGCGGACGCGGTGCTGCGCGACCTCACCGAGTTCCCCGACTGGCTGGCCGCGCACCTGGCCTGACGGCCGCTCAGGAGGCGGCCGCGGCCTCCCGGGCGGCGCGCCGGCGGCGGGACTCGGCGCGGGCGGTGGCGAACAGGCCGACCAGCGCCACCAGCAGCCCGAGCGGCATCATCATGGACAGCCCCCACGCGATCGACGGCAGCCGCGGCAGGTCGAGGAGGTACGGCACCACGGTGGCGATGGTGGCGAGGGTGCCGAGAACGAACACCACGCCGCCGACGCGGACCAGGTTCTCACCGAGATCGCGGGACCGACCAGTCACTGCTGCACTCCTTCGCGCGGGCTTTGTGCCAGTTTCCCACGTGTGTCCCCGCCGATCGGCGGGGGCACGGGCGCGCGCATTCCACCTGAACGCTCAGGATTCCCAGGAAGCTCTCAGGCATGCTGAATCCTTCGGGGAAATCGGCAGGGAACGAGGGCGCGCGGCGGCATGGGTCTGACCAGTCACAAGGTGCTGGCACTGTCGGCACTGGTCTCGGCGCTGATGGTGGCCGGCACGGTCTGGCTGTGGCCCCGGCTGGCCCGGCAGAGCTGGCGGGCGGTGCTCGGCCGGCTGGGCACCATCGTCGGCACCCAGCTCGCGGTGATGTGCACGCTGGGCCTGCTGGCCAACAACTACTTCGCGTTCTACAGCAGTTGGGCCGACCTGCTGGGCACCGGCGACGACGGCCCGGTGACCATCCAGAACCAGCTGCTCGGCCGCACCCGCGGCGTGGAGCGGATCAGCGCGGAGAACGTCCGCGACACCGGCGCGATGGGCCGCGACCCGGGCCAGGTCGGCCGGCTGGAGAAGGTCCGGCTGCCCGGCGCGGCCACCGGCCTGTCCACCGAGGGCTACGTCTACCTGCCGCCGCAGTACTTCCAGCCCGGCTTCAAGGACAAGCACTTCCCGGCAGCGATCGTCATCACCGGCTTCCCCGGCGACGCCAAGAACCTGATCACCAAGCTGAACTACCCGGCGGTGCAGCTGAAGCTCAGCACCGAGGGCAAGGCCAAGCCGACCGTCCTGGTGCTGATGCGCCCGTCGCCGGCGATGCCCCGCGACACCGAGTGCGAGGACGTGCCGGGCGGCCCGCAGTCCGACCGCTACTTCAGCGCCGACGTGCCGGCCGCGCTGCGCTCCTCGTACCGGATCGCCGGCGGGCCGGGCAGCCTCGGCGTGATCGGCAACTCCACCGGCGGGTACTGCGCGCTGAAGCTGGCGATGCGTCACCCGGACGTGTTCTCCGCCGCGGTGTCGCTGTCCGGCTACTACAAGGCCGCCGAGGACCCGACCACCGGCGACCTGTTCGGCGGCGACCAGCAGCGCCGCGACGAGGCCGACCTGACCTGGCGCCTCGGACACCTGCCGGCCCCGGGCACCGCGCTGCTGGTCGGCGGCAGCCGGGAGGGCGACGGCGACTACTTCGCCGAGACCGAGCGGTTCCGGGCCGCCGCCAAGGGCACCGCGACCACCGTCTCGGCGATCACCCTCGACACCGGCGGGCACAACTTCAACACCTGGTCGCGGATGCTCCCGGCCTCGCTCGGCTGGCTCGGCGGGCACCTCTCCGACCCCTCCTGACCGGCCCCGCGTCACTGCGCGCAACTCGGTGCGCGCAAAGAGTTTCGACCCGCGCCGACCCCGGGTATGCAGCCATCGCGCGGGCGGACCAGCGGCTGGTCCACGAGATGCCCGCCCCGAGCCGACGGGAGGTGTGGGCCGATGGACGGCGCAGCAGGCGCGAGGCACG
Organism: Kitasatospora cheerisanensis KCTC 2395; assembly: GCF_000696185.1. GTDB lineage: Bacteria > Actinomycetota > Actinomycetes > Streptomycetales > Streptomycetaceae > Kitasatospora > Kitasatospora cheerisanensis. The sequence continues at coordinate 4,521,705 of NZ_KK853997.1, forward strand.
GCCACACCCCGGCCCGGAATCCCGTCGCCGTTCCGGCGCACGCTGAGGGATCATTGCCCCACTGAGTGACCAGGCCGCCCGTTCCCGGCGGCCGAGCCGCACATCCATCCGCGACCCGACGGGGTCGCTCGCACCCGACACCGAGGACTTTTCGAGATGCCCACCGGCCAGGTCAAGTGGTTCAACGAGACGAAGGGCTACGGCTTCCTGTCGCGCGACGACGGGGGCGAGGTCTTCGTCCACACCAAGGCGCTGCCCGCGGGCGTCACCACCCTGAGGCCCGGGCAGCGCGTCGAGTTCGGCATCGCCGCGGGCCACCGCGGCGACCAGGCGATGAGCGTGACGCTGCTGGACGCGCTGCCGTCGGTGGCGGCGAACCAGCGCAAGAGCGCCGACGACATGGCCCCGATCGTGCAGGACCTGATCACCAAGCTGGACAGCGTCCTCCCCGGCCTGCAGCGCGGCCGCTACCCGAGCAAGCCGGAGGGCCAGAAGATCGCCATGGTGCTGCGCGCGATCGCCGACCAGTTCGACGTCTGACCCCGGCTCAGGGTCCGGCCCCTGCCCAGGGCCTGACCCTGGCTCAGGGGAACGCCAGCGCGCCCGGGTCGACGGCGGGGACGAGTCCCTGCTCGGCGGCCCGGGTGAGCAGGCCGCGCACCGCGGCGTAGCCGTCCTCGCCGAGGTCGGCGGTGAACTCGTTGACGTACAGCCCGATGTGCTGCTCGGCGACGGCCGGGTCCATCTCCTGGGCGTGCGCCAGCACGTACTCCCGGGAGGCCGCCGGGTCCGCCCAGGCCTGCCGCACCGAGGCCCGCACGGTGTCGGCGAGTCCGCGCAGCCGCTCGGCGCCCAGCGAGCGCCGGGCCACGATCGCGCCCAGCGGGATCGGCAGCCCGGTCGCCGCCTCCCACGCCTCGCCCATGTCGGCCAGGCAGTGCAGCCCGTACTGCCCGTACGTGAACCGGGCCTCGTGGATCACCAGGCCGGCGTCCACCCGGCCGTCCCGCACGGCCGGCATGATCTCGTGGAACGGCAGCACCACGATCTCGCCGAACCCGCCCGGCACCGCCTCCGCCGCCCACAGCCGGAACAGCAGGTACGCGGTGGAGCGCTCGCTCGGCACGGCCACCCGCCGCCCAGCCAGCTCGGCCGCGTCGAGCGGCGCGGCGGTCAGCACCAGCGGCCCGCAGCCCCGGCCCAGCGCCCCGCCGCACGGCAGCAGCGCGTACTCGTCCAGCACCCACGGCAGTTGGCCGTAGGAGATCTTCAGGACGTCCAGTTCGCCGCGCTCGGCCAGCCCGTTGGTGACGTCGATGTCCGCGAACCGGACCTCGGGCGCGTCCGCGCCCGCGACCAGGCCGTGCGCCCAGGCGTGGAACACGAACGTGTCGTTCGGGCAGGGGGAGTAGGCGACACTCAGCGGCTCGGCCATGGCGGGACCTCCTGGAGCAGACGGGACACCGGCAGCGCCGCGAAGGCCCGCTCCAGGGCCGCCAGCGCCTCGCCGATCCGCCAGGCCGCGCGGTCGCGCGGCCCGACGGCATTGGACACGGTCCGCAGCTCCCCCGCCGCGAGGCCGAAACGGGCGGCCGCCTCGGCCACCCCGAACCCCTCCATCGCCTCGGCCAGCGCCCGCGGGTGACGCTCCCTCAGCCGCTCGGCGCGCCGCGCCGAACCCGTCGCCGTGGAGACCGTCAGCACCTCGCCGACCGCCCCGCCGGTCGCCCCCGCGAGCAGCTTCGCCAGCTCGTCCGGCACCGCGTACCGGGCCGTGCCGAAGCCCAGCTCGGTGACGTCCGCGAAGCCGTCCGGCGTCTCCGCGCCCAGGTCGGCCGCCACCAGGGCGTCCGCGACCACCAGCGACCCGATCGGCGCGGCGGGCGCGAAACCGCCCGCGATGCCCGCCGACAGCACCAGCCGGAACCCGCCGCGGGACAGCGCCACCGCGGTGCCGGCCGCCGCCGCGGCCGGGCCGACGCCCGCCGCCAGCACCTCGACCCGGGGGTCCTCGCCGAGCCCCCGGCGCACCGCCTCGGCCTCCGCGGGCACGGCGACGACGACGAGCAGCCCGGCGGCGGGGCCGGACTGCTCGGGACGGAGCTCAGCGGTCATCGACCGGAGGTTCAGCTCTTCTGGTTGTTCAGGTTGAAGAACCAGACCGCGTAGTACTCGTTGGTCTGCTGGTCGACCGCGGCGACCGTCACCATGGTCCGGTCGTCACTGGTCATCAGGGTGGTCGCCGAGACCGAGCCCGAGTAGGTCAGCCCGGTGGCGCCCTGCATGATCGGCATGCGGTTCTGGCCGGAGCCGGTGAAGGCGTACCAGCCCTTCTCCGCCAGGTCCTTCGGCACACCCACGCCGACCCGGTCGCTCGCGCGCACGTCGAGGCTGGTGAGCTTCTTCGCCTCGGAGTCCTTCGCCGCCTGCTGGGCGCACTTGGTGAGGTCCGCGTCGGAGATCGCCTTGCCGCCGTTGAAGCAGGCCGGCTCGGCGCGGACCGTCGAGGTCCCGACGACCAGCGTGGCCTCGTTCTTGGCGGGCTTGCCGTTGTCCACGGCCGTGTAGATGCCGAAACCGGCAAGACCGGCGCCGACGACGACGGCGGCGGCGAGTCCGGCGGTGACGGGGGTGCTGAGGCTCATGGGCAAGAGGCTACTCGCCTTCCGTGATCACACGACGCCGGGGTGCCCGAGTCGCGCGAGGTTACGCCACGCGCGGACGCGCCGACGACCGGCGCGGCCCGACCCGCAGCAGCGACCGGAACGTCCACAGCAGCATCAGCGCCGTCACCCCCGCCGCCACCCACAGACCGAGCACCGGGTTCAGCGGCAGCGAGATGCCCACCACGCCGCCCACCACCCAGCTCAGCTGCAGGGCCGTCTCCGACCGGGCGAACGCCGAGGTCCGCACCGCCTCCGGCACGTCCCGCTGGATCAGCGCGTCCAGCGCCAGCTTCGCCAGCGAGGCCGCCATGCCCGAGGTCGCCGCCACCACCGTCACCGTCACGATGCCGTACCAGAGCGCCGCCGCGGCCGCCGCCAGCGTCGCCAGCAGCAGCATCACCGTGACCGTCACCTCCGAGCCGCGGGTCCGCAGCCACGAACCCAGCACCGAGCCCAGCGCGTTGCCCAGGCCCGCCGCCGCCGCGACCACGCCCAGCGCCACCGTCTCCGGCAGCCCGCCCGGCGGGTGCTGGCGGATCAGGAACGCCAGGAACATCACCAGGAACCCGACCAGCCAGCGCAGCGCCGCCACCCCGCGCAGCGCCATCACCACCGACGGCCCGACCGCCCGCAGCACTCCCTTCGGCCGCGGCTCGGACGGCTCCGCGTGCAGCTCCGCCCGCTGCTCGCCCTTCGCCGAGTCCACCTGGTGCGGCAGGTGAAAGGCCATCAGGGTGCCGATCACGAACACCACGAACGCCCCGCGCAGCGGCCAGGCCGGCCCGAGCAGGTGCAGCAGCCCGCCCACCCCGCCCGCCACCAGGGTCGCCACCAGACCCGCCAGCGTCACCCGCGAGTTCGCCTTCACCAGCGACAACTGGGACGGCAGCAGCCGCGGCACCACCACGCTGCGCACCACCCCGTACGCCTTCGAGGACACCAGCACGCCCAGCGCCGCCGGGTACAACGCCAGCCCGCCGCCCGGCACCAGACCCGCCATCACCCACGCCAGCACCGCCCGGGCCAGCATCGCCATCGCCACCGCCGACCGCCGGCCGTTCGGCAGCCGGTCCAGCAGCGGCCCGATCACCGGGGCCAGCACCGCGAACGGCGCCATCGTGATCACCAGGTAGAGCGCCACCCGGCCGCGGGCCTCGCCGGTCGGCACCGAGAAGAAGATGGTCGACGCCAGCGCCACCGTGATCAGCATGTCGCCGAACGAGTTCAGCGCGTGCAGCTCGATCAGCTTCGCCAGGCCCGATTCGCCCGCGCCCTCCGCCGAGGTCGCCCGGCGGATCCGCCGGCCCGTGCCGTGCACCACCCGCCCCGTGCGCACCCCGGCCGCCGACGCGCCCGCGCCCACACCCCGCGCGGCTTCACCGTCGGCGCCCCCGCGCCGTCCTGACCGGCCGTCGGACGCGGCTCATCCGCCTCCGGCTCGCCGGGGGCCGCGGGATGCTGCCGCGGCGCGGCTGACGGCTCCGGCCGGCTCTCCTCCTGCCCGGGGCGCAGTCCGTGCTGCGGCGGGTTCTCCTCCGCCACAAGCCCATCCTGCCCGACAAACACACGCCGTACGAGTGATTGCCCGCGGCACGGCGCGCCCGCGCCCACGGCCCCGGACTGTGCTCCACCGCCGACCGGCGGGTAGCCTGCACTACGCGCCTGCCCGGCCTGCGCAAGGGGGTGGCGGACCGGGGCGGCGCGGCCCGGCCACGGAGCGGTCCCCGGTCGAGCAGAATGGATCGGTCCCGCGTCGGCGGGGGTTGCTCCGGTGACGTGGCAGCAACCGGTGCGAGCCCGCCCAGCGGGGGCCGTCTCGGGACAGACCGCAGGATGACAGGACTGGGAGAGAACCGACGCCGTGAGTGCTGCGATGCGAAGCCGTACCCCTGACCGGCTCTGTGCCGAGGCCGTCGATCTCGCCCGCCAGGCAGTCGTGGAGAGCGTCGGAGAGACCTTCGTCGGCCCCCACGTGAAGGCGAACGCGGACGCCGAGCGGGTCGTCACCCACACCTTCGAGTGCCTCGACCCCGCCTACCGGGGCTGGCACTGGGCGGTGACCGTCGCCCGCGCCCCGCGCGCCAAGAACGTCACCCTCGACGAGGTCGCGCTGCTGCCCGGCCCCGACGCCGTCCTCGCCCCGCAGTGGGTGCCGTGGAGCGAGCGCCTGCGGCCCGGCGACCTCGGCCCCGGCGACCTGCTGCCCACCGGCGCCGACGACCTCCGCCTGGAGCCCGGCTGGACCGGCGAGGACGAGCCCGCCCCCAACTCGGTGCTGGCCGAAGCCGCCGAGGACGACCTGGTGATCGCCGAACCCGGCATCCAGCCGCCGCCGGCCCGCGCCGAGATCGGCGCCGTGGCCGACGAGCTGGGCCTCGGCCGCCCCCGCGTGCTCTCCCGGAGGGGTCTGCACCAGGCCGCCGAACGCTGGGAGACCGCGTACGGGCCGCAGACGCCGATGGCGCAGTCGGCCCCCGCCTCGTGCAACACCTGCGGCTTCCTGGTCCCGATCGGCGGGTCGCTCGGGCAGGCGTTCGGCGTCTGCGGCAACGAGTTCGGTCCCGCGGACGGCCAGGTGGTCTCGCTCGCGTACGGCTGCGGCGCGCACTCCGAGGCCGCGGTCCTGCCGGCCCCGCCGGTCCCGTCCGAGCTGATCCTCGACGAGACCGTCGTCGAACCGCTCCACATCCACCCCGACCGCACCTCCGGCTCCGTCGAGCCGGACGCGCCGGCGGAGGAGCTCGGGCACTCGTAGCGGCACCGCGGGGATCCGCGCGCGGCGGGAGGCACCCGACCGCGGGGTCGGAGCGCGGGGCGACGACTTGCACGTGATCGCGGCCTTGCTGACGTGCGCTCATTGCCCGCGCGGTTCCCCGCGCCCCGGTCGGTGCGCCTCCTGCCGCCAAAGCCCCTGGCAGAATGCCGACTCGTACGCAGACCACGCGAAGGGCGGCTCGGCACGTGGAGTCTCGGATCATCGGCAGCGCGGCGTCCCCCGAGGGCCCGGACGTCTTCGACACGGGCCGGCTGCGGCGGACGGTGCTGGAGGCGTGGGCGGCGGCGCCCTCGCGGTTCCGGGAGGACGCGAACGCCGAGGAGGAGCTCGCGCTCGGAGGCTACCGGGACCGGCTGATCGTCGAGCTCGCGCAGAACGCCGCCGACGCGGCCGCCCGCGCGGGGGTCACCGGCCGCCTCCGGCTGACCCTGCGGGACGGCGTGCTGGCGGCCGCGAACACCGGTGCGCCGCTGGACGCGGAGGCCGTGGAGTCGCTGTCCACGCTGCGGGCGTCCGCGAAGCGCGGGGACGAGCAGGCGGTGGTCGGCCGGTTCGGCGTGGGGTTCTCCGCGGTGCTGGCCGTCAGCGACGAGCCGGCCGTGCTGAGCCACCCGGGCGGGGTGCGCTGGTCGCTCACCGACGCGCGGGCGCTGGTCGCCGAACGGCCCGAACTGGGCGAGGAGTTGACGCGCCGTGAGGGCCACGTGCCGCTGCTGCGGCTGCCGTTCCCGGCGGAGGGCCGGGCCCCGGAGGGCTACGACACCGTCGTGGTGCTGCCGCTGCGCGACCGCGCCGCCGAGGACCTGACGGGCCGGCTGCTCGCCGCCGTCGACGACGCGCTGCTGCTGACCCTGCCGGGCCTGGCCGAGGTGGTGGTGGAGACCGCCGAGGACGTTCGCACCCTGACCCGCGCCGAGAACCCGCCGCAGCCCGAGCAACTGCCCACCGTCACCGTCACCGACGGGACGCGCAGCACCACCTGGCAGACCGTCGGCGCGTCCGGGACCGCCGCCGCCGAACTGCTCGCCGACCGCACCACCGAGGAGCGGGCCCGCCCGCAGTGGACGCTGACCTGGGCCGTGCCGGTGGACGAGCAGGGCCGCCCGCAGCGGCCCGCCACCGCCGCCGTGGTGCACGCGCCGACGCCCAGCGAGGAGCCGCTCGGGGTGCCCGCGCTGCTGATCGCCTCCTTCCCGCTGGACCCGACCCGCCGGCACGTCGCACCCGGACCGCTCACCGACTTCCTGGTCGAGCGCGCTGCCGACGCGTACGCGGACCTGCTCCGCACCCGCGGCGCCGACGTGCACTCGCTGGACCTGGTGCCGTCCCCGCTCGGCACCGGCGCACTCGACAACGCGCTGCGCACCGCGATCCTGGACCGGCTGCCCGGCACCCCGTTCCTGCCGCACCCGCGCGGCACCGAGGAGGGCACCCCGGCGCTGCGGCCGCGCGACGCGGTGGTGCTGGAGGGCGCCGACCACTCGGTGGTGGAGGCGCTCGCCCCGATCTTCCCCGGCCTGCTGCCGGCCGGCCTGGAGCGCCGCACCGAACTGCGCACGCTGCGGGTGCGCCGCGTCCCGCTGGCCGAGGTGGTCGACCAGCTGGGCGGCCTGGAGCGCGAACCCGCCTGGTGGCGCGGCCTGTACGCGGCACTGGAGGGCGCCGACCCGGAGGCGCTCGGCGCGCTGCCCGTGCCGCTCGCCGACGGCCGCACGGTGACCGGCCCGCGCCGGGTCCTGCTGCCGTCCGACCCGGCCGACTGGGCCGGCTTCGAGGGCTACCCCGAGTCGCTGGCCGAGGCCCTCGACCTGCTCGACCTGCGGCTGGCCCACCCGGACGCCGCGCACCCGCTGCTGGGCCGGCTCGGCGCCGTCACCGCCACCCCCGCCGGCCTGCTGGAGACCCCCGAACTGCGCGCCGCGGTCGCCCGTTCGCTGGAACTCGGCGAGGACGACTACGACGCCGCGGTGGACCTCGCGGACGCCGTCCTGGCGCTGGTGAAGGCCGCCGCCCCCGCCCCCGGCGAGCACCCGTGGCTGGCCCGGCTGGCGCTGCCCGACGACGAGGGCGAACTCGCCCGCGCCGGCGAACTGCTGCTCCCCGACAGCCCGTTGGCGCACCTGGCGGGCGAGGACGAGGTCGCGTTCGTGGACGAGGACCTGCTGGAGCGCTGGGGCCCCGAGGTGCTGGCCGCGGCCGGCGCGCTCACCGGGTTCACGCTGGTCCGCGCCGAGGACGTGGTGCTCGACCCCGACGACCTGGAGCGCCTCGACCCCACCGCCTCCGCCGACCGCGCCGCCGGCGGCACCCCCACCGGCCTGATCGACGAGGCCCCCGACGGCCTCGCCGACTGGTGCGAGGACGCCCTGGAGTCCCTGCACGCCGACGACGCGGCCGAGTTGGGCGTCCCGCCGGTGGCCGCCGAACTGCTCGCCGTCCGCGACCTCGACCTGGTCGCCGACGACGCCTGGCCGGAGGCCCTCGCGCTGCTCGCCCGCCCCCCGTACCGGGACGCGGTGGTGACGCCCGTCCGCACCCTGCTGCCCGACGGCACCTACACCGACCTGCCGCCGTACACCGCCTGGTGGCTGCGCGACCACCCGGTGCTGGACGGCAAGGAGCCCGCCGGCCTGCGCGCGGCCGGCGCCGACCCGCTGCTGCGCGGCCTGTACGACGAGGCCCGGACCAGCCTGGACCCGCAGTTCCTGCACGCGCTCGGCGTCCGCACCACGCTGGCCGCGCTGCTCGCCGAGCCGCACGGCCCCGAGGAGCTGATCGACCGCCTGACCGACCCGCTCTCCGTCGTGACCCACCGTCAACTGCACGGCATCTACAGCGCGTTGGCCGCACTGCCGGCCGAGCGGGTGGAGCCGCTGGACGTGGTGCGGGCACTGGCCCCGCTGGACGACCGCACCGGCCGCCGGGACGACGCCACGGTGATCGTCGACGCCACCGCCGCGGTCGTCGCCGACGCCCCCGACCTGGTCGAGCTGCTGCACGACCACCCGGTGCTGCCGGTCCACCCGGCGCTCGCCCCCGCGCTGGCCGAGCGGCTGCACGTCTCGCTCGCCAGCGAGGTGGCCGGCGGCCGGGTGCTGTCCGAGGGCACCCTGCACCGCACCCCCGCCGTGGTCCGCGAACTGCTCCCCGGCTGTCCCGCCGTCTACGAGGAGCACGAGGAGCTGCTGGTCGTCGGCCCCGACGGCGAGGACGCCCGGGTGGACTGGCGCTGGGACCCCGCCGCCACCGCGCCCGAGCAGCCCTACGACCCCGAGGACGCGGACGAGGCCGACGAGGACGACGAGTTCGAGGTGCCGCCCGTCCCCGGCCTGCTGCACGCCGCCACCCCCGAGGGCCTGGCGGCCGGCCTCGCCTGGTCGGTGCAGCAGTGGCACCGCCGCTTCGAGATCCTCGCCGCGCTCACCGAGCCCGACCGGGCGTACGAGCTGCTGGCGGCGCGCGACTACGAGTGACGTCCGCGCAGGCCCGCCCGCCCGCCCGGCGGGAGGGCCTACGCGGCGTCGGGCTCCTTCTTCTCGACGAACACCCGCGAGGTGACCTCCAGCAGGCACCCCGCGACGGCGGCGATCGCCACGCCGGTCAGCGGGTCGCGCCAGCCGACCAGCTGGAGCTGGAAGAAGTCCGACAGCCACGGCACCACCAGCACCAGCGCGAACGCGCCGGACATGGCGCCGATCAGCAGCAGCCGCCACCAGGTGTACGGCCGGGCGACGATCGCCAGCACCCAGATCGCCACGATGAACAGCGTCAGGGTGGCGACCGAGGTGTCCGCCTTCAGCGCCGTCCCGCTGTCGCTGCGGGCCAGCGCGTAGGCGACGAAGGTCGCGGTGCCGCAGATGATCCCGCCCGGCACCGCCAGCCGCAGCACCCGCCGCACGAAGCCGGTCCGGGCCCGCTCGTTGTTCGGCGCCAGCGCCAGGAAGAACGCCGGGATGCCGATGGTCAGCGAGGACAGCACCGTCGAGTGCCGGGGCAGGAACGGGTACGGGACCTGCGTGAACACCACCAGCAGCGCCAGCAGCACCGAGTAGACGGTCTTCACCAGGAACAGCCCGGCCACCCGCTCGATGTTGCCGATCACCCGGCGGCCCTCGGCGACCACCGACGGCAGGGTGGCGAACCGGTCGTCCAGCAGCACGATCTGCGCGACCGCCCGGGTCGCGTCCGAGCCGGTGCCCATCGCCACGCCGATGTCGGCGTCCTTCAGCGCCAGCACGTCGTTCACGCCGTCGCCGGTCATCGCCACCGTGTGGCCCCTGGACTGCAGCGCCCCCACCAGGGCGCGCTTCTGCTGCGGGGTGACCCGGCCGAACACGGCGGTGCGGTCGGCGGCCTCGGCGAGCTGCTCCGGGGCGGTGGGCAGCGTGCGGGCGTCGGTCGCGGTCTCCGCGCCGGGCAGGCCCAGGTGGGCGGCGACCGCGCCGACCGACACCGCGCTGTCACCGGAGATCACCTTCGCCCGGACGTGCTGCGAACGGAAGTAGCGCAGGGTGTCCGCCGCGTCCTCGCGCAGCCGCTGCTGAAGCACCAGCAGGGCCAGCGGCTCCAGCTCGGACGCCGGGTCGGGGCCGTCCAGCGGCAGCGGGCTGCGGCCCAGCAGCAGCACCCGCAGGCCCTTCGCGCCGAGCTCGTCGACCTCGGCCAGCGCCGGGTGCCCGGCGGGCAGCAGCACGTCCGGGGCGCCGAGCAGCCAGCTGCCCTCGCCGCCGCCGGGCTCCAGCAGCTGGACGCCGCTCCACTTGCGCGCCGAGGAGAACGGGATCGCCTCCAGCACTCGCCAGCGGCCCTCCTCCGGCGGCCCGTACGCGTCGATGACGGCCTGCATGCTGGGGTTCGGGCGGGTGTCGGCCGCGCCGATCGCGCCGAGCGCCTCGGCGAGCCGGGCCCGCGCGCCGTCCTCGTCGGTCAGCGGGCGCAGGTCGACCAGGTCCATGCCGCCCTCGGTGAGGGTGCCGGTCTTGTCCAGGCAGACCGTGTCGACCCGGGCCAGGCCCTCGATCGCGGGCAGCTCCTGCACCAGGCACTGCTTGCGGCCCAGCCGGATCACGCCGATCGCGAAGGCCACCGAGGTCAGCAGCACCAGGCCCTCCGGGACCATCGGCACGATCCCGGCGACCATCCGCCGGACGGCCTCCTTCCAGTCGTTGCGCTGCACCGCGAGCTGGCTGACGATCAGGCCCAGCGCGGTCGGGACCAGCAGGTAGGTGATGATCCGCAGGATCTGGTCGATGCCGCTGCGCAGCTCCGACTTGACCAGGGTGAACCGGCTGGCCTCCTCGGCGAGCTTGGCGGCGTACGCCTCCCGGCCGACCTTGGTCGCGGTGAACGCGCCCGCGCCGGCCACCACGAACGAGCCCGACATCACGTGGTCGCCCGGGTGCTTGAGCACCGGGTCCGGCTCGCCGGTCAGCAGCGACTCGTCGATCTCCAGGCCGTCCGCCTCGGTGACGGTGCCGTCCACCACGGCCTTGTCGCCGATGCCGAGCAGCACGGTGTCGTCGAGCACGATCTCGCCGGTGCCGACCTGGACGGCGGCGCCGTCCCGGCGGACCTGCGGGCGGGCCTCGCCGATCAGCGCCAGGCTGTCCAGGGTCTTCTTGGCGCGCATCTCCTGCACGATGCCGATCGCCGTGTTGGCGACGATGACGAGGCCGAACAGGCCGTCCTGGATCGGGCCGACGACCAGGATGATGCCGAACATCACGCCGATGATCGCGTTGAACCGGGTGAACACGTTGGCGCGGACGATCTCCCGCACCGACCGGCTGGAACGCACCGGGACGTCGTTGACCTGCCCGCGGGCGACCCGCTCCGCGACCTCGGCGGCGGTCAGCCCGGGTCGGTACGCCCCGCCCGCGCCGGAGGGGTGCGAGCCTGGGCTCGCCGGGGCCGTGCCTTCCGCTGGGTGCGTCATGGCACCGACTCTAGGTGGGCGATTTGGGCGTTGCGTCCCACCCCGGTCGGATTCGGGCCGGACGAGTGGCGGGCCGCCCGGGCGCTACTGGACCGCGTCGGAGGTCTCGGCCGCCTCCGCGGCCCGGGCGCGTCGGATCGCATCCCGGCGGGCCCGGCAGTACTTCAGGCCGATCAGGCCGAGCAGGCCGCCGGACAGGCAGATCCACGGCCAGCTGCCGTGGCCGTGGTCGGACAGCCGGCCCTGGAACGGCAGCAGCACCACGAAGCCGACGAACCACAGCACCGTGCCGGTGCCGACGATGGCGACGTCGTTCGCCTCTAGCGGCGGGGGAGCGGAGCGCAGCGCGGTCTTGGGCATGCGCCTAGCGTACGGGGCGCCCCCGGCGGGCCGGGAGGGACGGTCGGTCGGCCGAAGACGATCGATCATGATCGTAAGGGCCTCGCTCTACGCGCGAAGATGGCGCGTGCACGACGGGCATCGCCATACTGAAAGTCTCCCCCACCTCTGCCTCACCCGATCGAGGACGCCCGAATGTCTCAGGCCCAGTCGACCACCGCGTCGCCCGAGCCCTCCCAGAACGCGCCGCAGCCCCCGTCCGGCGCCCTGGACCGCTTCTTCCGGATCTCCGAGCGCGGCTCCACGCTGCCGCGCGAGATCCGCGGTGGTGTCGCCACGTTCTTCACGATGGCGTACATCCTGGTGCTCAACCCGATCATCCTGGCCTCCGCCACGGACATGAACGGCGCCCACCTCAGCAGCGCCCAGCTGGTCACCGCGACCGCGCTCACCGCCGGTCTGACCACCCTGCTGATGGGCGTCATCGGCAACGTCCCGATCGGCCTGGCCGCGGGACTCGGCGTCAACACCATCGTGGCGCTCCAGCTCGCCCCCAAGATGACCTGGCCCGACGCCATGGGCATGGTCGTGCTGGCCGGCTTCGCGATCATGCTGCTGGTCGCCACCGGCCTCCGCGAGCGCGTCATGAACGCCGTCCCGCTCGGGCTCCGCAAGGCCATCGCCATCGGTATCGGCCTGTTCATCGCGCTGGTCGGCCTGGTCGACTCCGGCTTCGTCTCCCGCATCCCGGACGTCGCCCACACCACCGTCCCGCTGCAGCTCGGCGCCGGCGGCCACCTGCACGGCTGGCCCGTCCTGATCTTCATCCTCGGCCTGCTGCTCACCATGGCGCTGGTCGTGCGCAAGGTTCCCGGCGCGATCCTGATCTCGATCGCCGTGATGACCGTCGCCGCCGTGATCATCCAGAACTTCGCGGACCTCGCCCCGGAGAACTGGGGCCTCACCGTCCCGGCCTGGCCCGGCAACCCCGTCGCCACCCCGGACTTCGGCCTGGTCGGCCAGGTCAGCCTGTTCGGCGGCTTCTCCAAGGTCGGCCTGCTGACCGGCATCCTGTTCGTCTTCACCGTGCTGATGAGCTGCTTCTTCGACGCGATGGGCACCATCCTCGGCGTCGCCGACGAGGCCCACCTGCTCGACGAGAAGGGCGACCTGCCCGGCATCAACAAGGTCCTGATGATCGACGGCATCGCCACCGCGGCCGGCGGCGCGACCTCCTCGTCCGCCAACACCTGCTTCGTCGAGTCCACCGCCGGCGTCGGCGAGGGCGCCCGCACCGGCTTCGCCTCCATCGTGACCGGCGCGCTCTTCCTGGTGGCGCTCTTCCTCACCCCGCTGGCGACCATGGTCCCCGCGCAGGCCGCCACCCCCGCCCTGGTCACCGTCGGCTTCCTGATCCTGGCGAACTCCATCAAGGAGATCGACTGGTCCGACTACACCATCGCGATGCCGGCCTTCCTCACCATCGTGATGATGCCGTTCACCTACTCCATCACCAACGGCATCGGCTTCGGCTTCATCGCCTTCTGCCTGCTGCGCGTCGTCGCCGGCCGGGCCCGCACCGTCCCGATCCCGATGTACGCGGTCGCCGCGGTCTTCGCGTTCTACTACCTGATGCCGGCCCTCGGCCTGCTCTGACCCCAGGTCGCCCGACGGCCCTCCCCCGCGTTCGCGGGGGAGGGCCGTTCGCGTTGCTGCGGGTCAGGCGGTGGTGCGGGCGACCAGGTCGTCGATGGTCTGGGCGGGGCGGAGGAGTTCGAAGCGGACGGTGCCGTCGGGGTCGGTGCGGGCGCCGTGGACGGGGGGTTCGGGGAGGGAGTTGTAGCTGAAGTGGTGGGAGGCGTAGTAGGCGCCGGTGTCGAGCAGGCAGACCAGGTCGCCGGGGTCCAGGAGGGGGAGCGGGCGGTCGCGGGCGACCAGGTCGCCGGCGAAGCAGCAGGGGCCGGCGATGTCCTGCGGGACGGGGTCGCCGTGCTTGGCGGCGCCGGTCGGGTGGTGGGCGGTGACGCGCAGCGGCCAGCTGTCGGGCATGAAGACGGTGCGGGTGGCGACCTGGGCGCCGGCGTGGCCGACGGCGATGGCCCGGCCGCCGGCCTGCTTGGTGTACTCGACGTAGGAGGCGGTGAAGCCGGCCTTGGCGAGGACGGAGCGGCCGAACTCGGTGACCAGCCGGTAGCCGCCGTCGAACAGCGCGGGGGCGTGCCGGCGGAGCTGCTCCACATAGGCGTCGAAGCCGGGGGCGATCCGGTCGTCGGCGAAGTTGACGGGCAGGCCGCCGCCGAGGTCGATGCCGGTGACCTGGCGGCGGCCGAGCTCGTGGTTGATCCGTTCGGCGAGGTCGACGGTCGCGCCGACGCCGGCCGCCATCAGGGACAGATCGACGCCCTGCGAGCCGACGTGGCAGTGCAGCCCGCTGAGCCAGGGGCGGGCGCGGAAGGCGTCGACCAGGCGGTCCGCGTAGCCGGGGTCGGCGAGCGGGATGCCGAACTTGGAAGTGGCGGTGGCGGTGCTCATCGCCGCGATGCTGCCGCCGCCGACCTGCGGGTTGACCCGGACGCCGATCCGGGAGGCGGTGGGGCGGCCGTTCAGCAGGTCGTCGACGCGGGCGAGCTCCTGCCAGTTGTCGATGTTGACGGCGACGCCGAGGTCGAGCGCGAGGGCGAGTTCGCGGCGGGTCTTGGCGGGGGAGTCGAGCACGATCCGGTCGGGCGCGAAGCCGGCCGCGAGGGCCTGCGCGAACTCGCCGGGGCTGGCCACCTCGCAGCCCATGCCGAGGCCGCGCAGCCGGCGCAGCACCGGCCCGAGCGGGTTGGCCTTGGCCGCGAAGGCGTGCAGCACGTCGAGCCGGGCGGGGAACGCGGCGTGCAGGGCGGCGACGGTCTCGGTGACGGCGTCCAGGTCGAGGAAGGCGGCGAGCGGGGTCTCCTCCGGGTCGAGCAGGCCGTCGCGGACGGCGGCGCGGAGGAGGAGTTCGCGGCGTTCGGGGCCGATCAGGGGCTGGTGGTCGGTCATGGGGCACGCTCCGCGCGGTGTCGGCAGGACGGGGGACCGGGCCCGGTGCGGGTGCCGGGCCGGGCCTCCAGCGTGCGGTTCGGGGTGCCGCCGTGTCTGTGCCCGCCGCGCCGGGTTTCGGCGGGCGCGGCGGTGCGCGCGCACGGCGGGGCGCGGGCGGGCGGCGGCGTCCGGTGCGGGAGGACGGGACGGGCGGGCCGGACGGGTGCGGGACGGCGGGCGGCGGCCGGTACGGCGGCGGGGCGGTGTCCGGACACCGGTTCGGCGGCCCGGAGCGGTGTCAGGACACGCCCGGGTCCCCGTGGTCGAGCAGCCGCAGCTGGAGGTGGGCGAGCAGCCGGGCGTCGGGGTTGTCGACGTCCAGGCCGGAGACCTTCAGGACCTTGTTGTGGAAGCGGCCGGCGAAGGTGGTGCGGGCCACGCCCAGGGAGTCGGCGGCGCGGCCGAGTTCGCGGGAGTGGTCGAGGTAGGCGCGCAGGGCGTCCAGCAGGCTGCGGTCGCCGCCCCGCTCGGCGTGCGCGACCAGCCGGGACACCGAGGTGCGGACCGGCAGCGGCAGGTCGCGGAGGGTCTCCAGGACGTGCCGCAGGGCCACCGCGTCGGCGACCTCGTCGACGGTGGCGCAGCCCAGCTCGGCGCGGCCGAACCGGAGCCCGCTCAGGGCCAGGTCGGCGGACTCGCGGGAGCGGGAGGCGTGGTCCAGCCGGCCTTGGACCGGGCCGAGGCCGGCCAGCACCGGGGTGCGCAGCCGGGCCGAGAGGTCGGCGGCCAGGCGGCGGCCGAAGTCGGCGACCTGGAGTTCGGCGGTGGGCGGGTCGGCCGCCAGGCCGGCCAGCAGGATCAGCACGCCGTGCTCGGCGGGGAGCACCAGGGAGCTGCGGCCCGGGCCGGCCGGGTGCCAGCCGGCCAGCCGCTCCAGCCGGACCCGCAGGTCGTCGTCGACCGGGCCGGCCGGGCCGACGGACAGCACGGCGCAGGGGCGGTCGGCCGGTATGCCGCTGTGCCGGGCGAGCAGGGCGCCGGAGCCGCGGCCGTCCAGCACCGAGCGGGCGGCCTCGGCGAGCAGTTCGCTGCGGCCGTGGTGCCGGGAGCGGTGGTGCAGCAGGTGCGCGGCGGCCAGCCGGGCGGCGACCTGCAGGGCCTCGGCGGCGCTGTCCTGGAGCCGGCCGCCGGAGAGCGCGGCCACCCAGATCGAGCCGAGGCGTTCGCCGCCGGCCTGCACGGCGACCGCCATCCGCTCGGGGATGTCGCCCTCGGCGCGGCGGTGCAGCACCCGGTCGGTGGACCAGAGTTCCTTGAAGAAGCCGCCCTCGGTCATCGCCCGGCGGCGCTCCTCGGGGACCTGCCCGGTGGAGATGGTGAGGATCCGGATCGGGTCGAGTTCGGCGCTCTCGGCGTAGTGCGCGAGCACCCGGGAGTCCGGGTCCTCGATGGTCACTGCGCCCTGCACCTGGACGGCGATCAGCCGGGCCAGGCCGCCCAGGTCGCCGAGCGGCACGTTGGCGCTGCCCGGGGCGGGGCCGGTGGCGTTGGCGGCCCGCAGGGTGGTGATCACCCGCGGCCAGTCCACCCAGGCGGTGCGGAACAGCAGTGCCGTGCCGGCCTGTTCGGCGACCGCCCGCAGCTCCTGCTTGCGCCGGCCGTCGCGGGCCTCGCGCAGCACCACGCCCGCCACCTCGGCCTCCCCGGCGGCGCGCAGCAGTGCCTCGGCGGCCGCGCCCTGCGGGTCGACGCCGACGCCGACCAGCAGGTCGCCGCGGCCGGCCGGACGGTCGAGCGGGTCGAACACCACCAACTGCCGGACGGGCGCCTGGGCCCGCGGCAGCGTGGCGGTCTCGATCAGCGGGCCGACCAGGTCGAGCAGTTCCTCCAGGGACTGCGGCCGCACCACCGGCCGGTCCCACGCGTCCCCGTCCATCCGGACGACCTCCCCGGGTGCGCATGCGTGACGGACCGTCAGACCGGGTCGGCTGCGGTCGAGTCGGGCCATCGTAGGGCCCCGGGCCGCGGCGCGGCGGAAAACCGGAGGTGCCGGGGGTGGGCGGGCGGCTAGCGTGGGCGCGTCCTCGGGCGGCTGTTTACCGCTCTGTTCGTGGCGCGAGCAACGCGCCCGCAACCCAGGGAGTTGCTGGTCATGGTTCGTACCCTCGTCGGTGAGCTGGCGTCCGCGGTGGACGCGACGGTGACGGTCAAGGGGTGGGTGAACACGCTGCGGCTGCAGAGCACGATGCAGTTCGTGGTCGTGCGGGACCACACCGGCACGGTGCAGGTGACGCACCGGCGCGGGGGCGACGGGGACCGGCTCGACGAGATCCTGCGGGGGCTGACGCCGGAGTCGGCGGTGGAGGTCACCGGCAAGGTGGTCGCCAACCCGGTGGTCAAGCTCGGCGGGCTGGAGATCGTGCCGGAGCGGGTCGAGGTGGTGTCGGCCGCCGAGCCCGGCCTGCCGATCACCGCGGAGACCGGGCCGGAGCAGCGGCTCAACTGGCGCTTCCTGGACCTGCGGCGCCCCGAGCGGCGGCTGGTCTTCGAGGTGCAGACCACCGTCGAGCAGGCGATGCGGGAGGTCGCCGCCGAGGAGGGCTGCATCGAACTGCACACGCCGAAGCTGATGGGCACCGCCTCCGAGTCCGGGGCCGAGGTGTTCGAGGTCGGCTACTTCGAGCGCACGGCGTACCTCGCCCAATCGCCGCAGTTCTACAAGCAGATGGCGATCGCCGCGGGCATCGACCGGGTCTTCGAGATCGGCCCGGTGTTCCGCGCCGAACCGTCCTTCACCTCCCGGCACGCCACCGAATTCACCGGCGTGGACGTCGAGTTGGCGTGGATCGACTCGGTCGAGGACGTGATGTCCTTCGAGGAGCGGATGCTGCACCGGGTGCTGGAGCGGGTCGCCGAACGGCACGGCGAACAGATCGAGCGGCACTGGGGCACCCGCGTCGTGGTGCCCGAACTCCCCTTCCCCCGGCTGACGATGGCCGAGGCCACCGCGAAACTGCGGGCCGCCGGCTGGGACCGGGAAGGCGTCCGGGAGGACCTCGACCCGGAGGGCGAGCGGCTGCTCAGCGCGCTGGTCGCCGAGGAGACCGGGCACGAGTTCGTGTTCCTCACCCGGTTTCCCGCCTCGGTACGGCCGTTCTACCACCTGCGGGCCGCCGACGACCCGACCGTCACCGACTCCTTCGACCTGCTGTGGAAGGGCGTGGAGATCACCACCGGCGCGCAGCGCGAGCACCGGCACGAGCGGCTCGTCGCGCAGGCCCGGGAGAAGGGCATGGACGCGAGCCCCGAAGGCCCGCTCGGCCGCTACCTGGACTGCTTCCGCTACGGCATGCCCCCGCACGGCGGCCTCGGCCTGGGCCTCGGCCGGGTGCTGATGCTGGCCCTCGGGCTGCCGTCGATCCGCGACGCGGTCTTCCTGTTCCGCGGCCCGAACCGCCTGGAGCCGTGAGGCACAGGCGAGTTCAGCGGCCGGTGCGGGCCGCGCCGGCCGGCCACAACACGCGCACCGGCACCCCTGCGGTTCGGGCGGCGGCCACCATGTCGGCCGTCCCGCCCGGGCCGTTGCCCGGGCCGCCGTCCCAGACCGCGACCAACTCGTCTGCCAGGGCGAGCAGTTCGGCGTTGGCGGCGACGTAGGCTGCGTCGTCGAGCACCGTCGCGGGCAGCACCAGCGTGCGGTGGGCGGCGGCGCGCAGCCGGACGAAGTCGGCGAGTTCGGCGGGCGTGGCCTGCGGGCCCGGACAGCCGGGGCCGGGCAGCACCGCGACCAGGCGGGCGCCGCGGGCCAGCACGGCCTCCGCGAACAGCGTGTCCGCGCCCGGCGCCAGACACGAGACGCCCGTCAACTCCGCTGCGGGGAACGGCGCGAGAAGCTCGTCGAGGGCGGCGCGCACCGCGCGGGCGGTGTCGGCGGTGAGGTCCAGATGCCCGGTGACGGCGAACACGGGCATGGCGGAGCTCCTTCGTGCGGTGGAACGTGCTGCGCCGGATCCTGCCAGGACTCCCGCCCCGGCCGGGCGACTTGACGGCCAATTCGCCGAAGAGCCCACCGCGGGAGCGCTTCCGGGCAACCCCGCAGGCCGGGCGTACGCCGCACGCTGGACAGCCGCGCCCCGCCCGGCCGACAATCGCGCCATGAGCGCTCAGGAGTTCGGCACCCGACTGGCCCGCCCCTCGCAGGCCGAGCGGGACAGCGCGCTGGAAGTGCTGCGGGACGGCGTCGGCAGCGGCCGGCTCTCCCACGACACCTTCATCCGCCGGATGGAACTCGTCCTCACCGCCCGCAGCCGCGCCGAACTCGCCGAGGTGGTCGGCGACCTGCGCACCTACGGCCCGGTCTCCCGGCTGCTGCTGCGCACCGTCGCCAAGGTCTCCGCGCTGAACGTCCGCCTGCGGCAGACCTGGCACGCCGAACAGCTCACCCTGCTGCGCCTGCCCGACCCCGCCGTCGGCCGCCTCCTGATCGGCCGGATGACCGGCTCCGGCCTGCGGCTCGGCGACGCGACCGTCTCCCGCCGGCACGCCGAGCTGCGGCACGAGGACGGCGACTGGGTGCTCTACGACCTCGGCTCCAGCAACGGCACCTTCGTCAACGACCGCCGGGTCGCCGGCGGCACCGTGGTGCGCCCCGGCGACCGGCTCCGCTTCGGCCGCCTCGGCTTCCACCTCAGCGCGGACTGACCCCTCGACCGCCCGGTGCCGGGCGTGATCGAAATCAATTTTCCTTAGCCTTGGTAATGACGTAGGCTAAGGACATGCCCGAGATGTCCGAGGACGACCTGGTGGCGGTAAGCCAGCTGCGGTCGTCCGCGATGCGTTTGGCCCGGCGGTTGCGACACCAGCGGGTCGAGGAGTCGCTGAGCCCCACCGAGATGGGGGTGCTCGGCACGCTTGCCCGGTGCGGCAAGGCGACGCCCGGCGAGCTGGCCCGCAAGGAGCACGTCCAGCCGCCGTCCATGACCAGGATCATCGCGATGCTGGAGGAGAAAGGCCTGGTGCGGCGGGAGCCGCACCCCGAGGACCGCCGGCAGGTGGTCGTCAGCAGCACCGAAGAGGCGGAGCAGATCCTCAACGAGTCCCGCCGGCGGCGCAACGCCTGGCTGGCGGAGCTCGCCGAGGGCCTCGACGAGGACGAGTGGGAACGGCTGAAGGCAGCCGCACCCGTGCTCTACAAACTGGCCCACCTGTAACCGCTCGCAAGGACCCCTCAGGGCGAACGAAGGAGAACCGCATCACCGCAGCACCCACCAGCGCCACACACCGCGCCGCGACCGTTCGAACGGTCGCGGCGCGTCGAGGGGAGAACACTGTGACACCGCCGGCCGCCCGCGCCGCCGCGATCCGCACCGCGACCATCCGCACCGACTTCCGCACCGACCCCCGACGCATCACCCGCCCCGCCGGGCAGCGCACCGACGAGCCGTTCACCGACGAAACGGCCGCCACCGAACCCGCGCCCGCCGGCGCACCCGCCGCGCAGAGCCAGGCGCCCGCACCCGCGGGCCAGCCGGGCAGCGGCGACGACGACCCCGAGGAACGCACCGCGGCGGAGACCCCCGCCGCTTCGCCGGGCCGGTTCACCCGCCCGGGAGGGATGTTCTCGTCCCTGCGCATCCGCAACTACCGGTACTACTTCGCCGGCCAGGTCGTCTCCAACACCGGCACCTGGATGCAGCGCATCGCCCAGGACTGGCTGGTCCTCAGCCTCACCGGCAGCCCCTTCGCGGTCGGCATCACCACCGCCATGCAGTTCCTGCCCATGCTGCTGTTCGGCCTGTGGGGCGGCGTCCTCGCCGACCGGCTGCCCAAGCGCCGCCTGCTGATCGCCACCCAGGGCGCGATGGGCCTGCTCGCCGCCGGCCTCGCCGTGCTCACCGTCACCGGCCTCGTCACGCCCGTCGCGGTCTACCTGTTCGCGCTGCTGCTCGGCTTGGTCACCGTGGTCGACAACCCGACCCGGCAGGCCTTCGTCAGCGAGATGGTGCCCGCCAAGGACCTGGCCAACGCGGTCAGCCTGAACGCCGCCAACTTCCAGACCGCCCGGCTGGTCGGCCCCGCCGTCGCCGGCGCGCTGATCGCCGCGGTCGGCAGCGGCTGGGCGTTCGGCGTCAACGCGCTGTCCTTCGCCGCGGTCATCGGCGGACTGCTCGCCATGCGCAGCAGCGAACTGCGCCCCGTCGAACGGATCGCCCGCCAACGCGGACAGCTCCGCGAGGGCCTGCGCTACGTCCGGGAACGGCCCGAACTGCTGTGGCCGATGGTGCTGGCCGGCTTCATCGGCACCTTCGGGTTCAACTTCCCGACCCTGCTGGCCGGCTTCGCCAAGGACACCTTCCACGTCGGCGCCGGCGCGTACGGCCTGCTCAACACCGCGATGGCGGTCGGCTCGCTCACCGGCGCGCTGCTCGCCGCCCGCCGCGGCGCGCCCCGGCTGCGCCGCCTGGTCTTCGCGGCGCTGGCGTTCGGCGCACTGGAGATCATGGCCGCGTTCGCGCCCGGCTACTGGACGTTCGCGCTGCTGCTGACGCTGATCGGCGTCTTCGGCCTGACCTTCAACACCTCGGTCAACTCGGCGCTCCAGCTCGGCACCGACCCCGAGATGCGCGGCCGGGTGATGGGCCTGCTGGTGCTGGTCTTCACCGGTGGCACCCCGATCGGCGCCCCGCTGGTCGGCTGGATCACCGCCCAGTACGGCCCGCGCCTCGGCCTGCTCGCCTGCGGCCTGGTCTCCGCCGCGGCCGCCGGCGTGGTCGCCCTGGTGCTCGGCCGGATCAGCGGCCTGCGGGTGCGACTCGACCTGCACCCGGTGCGGGCCCGCGGCCGGGTGTTCTCGGTGGTGCAGAAGGGCGACCTGGCGACCGCCTGCTAGGCGGTCCGGCCGGTCGGGCCCGCAGGCGGTCCGGCCGGTCGGCCCGGCAGGTGGGCTGGCGGGTCGGGCCCGCAGGCGGTCCGGCTGGTCGGCCCGGTCGGTCGGTGTCCGCTAGTCGGAGTCCGCGCCCACGCGCTGCTCCAGCACCTGCCCCGGCCACGGGCCGGTCGGCCGGTCGACGGTGAACGTGGCGGTCCGGGTGAACCCGAGCCGCTCGTACTGCTCGACCAGCCGGCCGTCGCCGCCCGCGTAGCAGTCCACCCGCAGCAGACCGATGCCGCGCCCGCGCGCCACCCGCAGGGCGTCCGCGACCAGCGCGGCCCCGATGCCGGACCCGCTGTGCACGCGGTCGGTGACCAGCCAGCGCACGTACAACTCCCGCTCCGGCACCGGCGGGGCGTACGACGGGGCGTCCTCGGCCAGGACGCACACGCCGAGCGCGTCGCCCCCGCCGGCCGCCCGCTCGGCGACCCGGACCAGCTGCTCGCGGCACGCCTGCTCGGCCCGCGCCACCGACTCCGGGCGCTGCGACCACGGCACCGAACCCCACTGTCCGGTACGGCCCTGCGCGGCCAGCCAGGCCACCGCGCCGTCGATGAGCCTGAGCAGGTCGGGGGCGGAGTCGGGACCTCCGGTACGGATACGCATGGCGTCTTTTCTATCCGGTGGCGGCCACCGGACGGTAGGGCAGGATGACGGGATGAGGCTCTTCGTCGCCGTGAACCCGCCGGCCCGCGCCGTCCAGGAACTCGCCGCTGCGGCGTCCCGCCTGCGCGACCTGCCCGGGGCGGACCGGCTGCGCTGGAGCGAGAGCGCCGGGTGGCACCTGACGCTGGCCTTCCTCGGGGACGTGCCCGCCGACGAAGTGCCGGAGATCTCGCGGAAGTTGGCCGGCGTGGCGGCGGAGCACGCCGGGTTCCGGCTGCGGCTGGGCGGCGGAGGGACGTTCGGCGACCGGGTGCTCTGGTGCGGGGTGGCGGGCGCGACGGCTGCGCTGCGGCGGCTCGCCGAGGACGTCCGGGACGCGCTGGACGTCACGGACGACCATCGCTTCCACCCGCACCTGACGCTGGCCCGCAGCCGGTTCGGGGACCGCGGGATGCGGGCGATGGCCGACGCGATGGCGGGCTTCCGCGGGGTGGAGTGGGAGGCGGGGGAGATCCGTCTGATGCGCAGCGAGACCGGCTTCGGGCCGGCCCGCTACAGCGTGGTCGACGGCTGGCGGCTGCGAGCACAGGGGCGCGGGGAACTGCGCGACGAGCGCACACCACGTCCGTGAGGTCGCGAACGCGTGCAGGCCATCGTCCTGCGTCGCGATCCTCCTGACGGGTGTCTCCCGTCTCGCGCAGGTCCCCGCGCCCTTGTTGGTTCATCCCAGTTCGGGGGCCTCGCGGAGCTCGATGCGGGACGGGGTCGCCCGGCCGAGTTCCAGGAGGGTGAGGGTGTTGGTGCCCTCGTGGAGGAGGGGCTGCGGGCAGTACAGGGTGACCTGGGGGCCGCGGCGGTCGTAGCGGCCGAGGAGGAAGCCGTTGACCCAGAGGTAGCCGTGGTCGCCGTCGGGGACGGCGAGGAAGGCGTCGCCGGTGGTGTCGAGTTCGAAGGTGCCGCGGGCGAGCGTCTCCGGGGCGGGCTCGCCGGGGGCGTAGGCCGCGGCGGGCAGCGGGTCGAGGGCGAGCGGCTGGGCGTGCCAGCCGTGCAGGTACTGGCGTTCGTGGCGGACGCCGGTGATGCCCTTGGTCTCGCCGACCAGGGGGCCGTAGTTGACCCGGCCGAGCGATTCGACGAGCAGGGTGACCCGGTCGCCGCCGGCCGCGGTGACGGGCTCGGCGGCGACGCCGCGTTCGAGCGCGGCGGCGTGCTTGCCGGCGACCTGGACGGAGGCGCGGTCGCGCAGGCCCTCGACGGTGAGCGGCCGGCTGTCGCTGATCGCGGGCACCGTCGTGGTGTAGCGGACCAGGCCGTGCTCCAGGCCGAGTTCCTCGAACAGCGGCGGCACGGGGGAGGCGACGGCGTCCCCGAACGGCAGCTCGGCGAACTCGGTCAGCGCGACCTCACGGGCGGTCAGCACCGGTGCGGGGTCGGGCAGTTCGGCGGTGCGACCGTCCAAGTAGCGCACCAGCGACGGGTTCTCGGCGGCGAAGTCGGCGATGACCTGACGGAAGGCGTCGAACTTCGGGCTGGGCAGGCCGCGTTCGTCGAGGGCGGCGTCGTAGTCGTAGGAGGTGGTGGTCGGCTGGTACGGGGAGTGCGTCCAGTCGGTGGAGTTGAAGGGGGCGTCCTCGTGGTTGGCGCCGGCGGTGGTGCCGAAGTTGGTGCCGCCGTGGGCCATGTACAGGTTGACGGAGCCGCCGGCGGCGAGGATGCGGCGCAGCGCGTCGGCCGCGTCGGCGGCGTCGCGGGTGTGGTGCGGCTTGGCCCAGTGGTCGAACCAGCCGTTCCAGAACTCCATGCAGAACGGCGGGTCCTCGGGGCGGTGGCGGTGCAGCGTCTCGAACGCGGTCTCCGGGTCGGAGCCGAAGTTGACGGTGGCGAGGATGCCGGGGAGGGTGCCGCCGCCGAGCATGTGGTCCTCGGGGCCGTCCGAGGTGAACAGCGGGACGGTGACGCCGCGGGCGCGCAGGCCGTCGGCCAGGTGCTGGAGGTACACCTTGTCGCTGCCGTGCGAGCCGTACTCGTTCTCGACCTGGACCATCAGCACGGTGCCGCCCGGCCGCCCCCACTGGCGGTCGACGACCTGCGGCAGCAGCACGTCGAAGAAGGCGTCGACGGCGGCCAGGTACTCGGGGTCGCTGGTGCGGGCGCGGCGGCCGACCTTCGCGGTGAGCCAGGCCGGCAGGCCGCCGTTGTCCCACTCGGCGCAGATGTACGGGCCGGGGCGGACGATCGTCCACAGGCCCTGGCGGTGCGCCTCGTCCAGGAACGCGCCGAGCTCGTCCAGCCGCTCGAAGCGGCGGGGGGCGGGCTCGTGCAGGTTCCACGGCACGTACGTCTCGACGGTGTTCAGGCCCATCGCGCGCAGGGCGGCGAGGCGGGCGGGCCACTGCTCGGGGCGGGTGCGGAAGTAGTGCATCGCGCCGGAGAGGATGCGCAGCGGGCTGCCGTCGAGGCGGAAACCGGTCGAGTCGTAGGTGAGCATGCGTCCTAGCCTGCAAGAAGGCACCGGCCCCCACCATGGACAAAGCCCGGCGGCGTGTTGGACTTGTCCCGGAAGAACCCGCGGACGGAGGACGATGGAGCGCTGGTGGCACTACCTGACGCCCGGTCCGGCGCAGCTGGCCACCGGCCTGGCGTGCCTGGGCGTGGGCCTGCAGCGCGGACGGCTGCCGGTGGTCGGGCCGCGGGTGCTGGACCGCTGGGTGGCCGTGGTGGTCGGGGCGGGCCGCGGCTGGTACGCGCTGCCGGGCGGCCGGCGGCTGCCGGTGACGGCCCCGGCGGTGCTGTGGCTGCGGCCGGGGGTGCCGCACCACTACGGGCCGGACGCGGACGGCTGGGCCGAGTCCTTCGTGGACTTCACCGGCGCGGGCATCGCCGGGTACGCCGAGCTGGGCCTGCTGCCGGAGGCCGAGGTGGTGCCGCTGGACTCCGCGGAGGCCGCGCAGCGGGTGATCGCCCGGATCGCCGCGACCTGCCGCCGGGGCGGGCCGACGGCGGGCGCGGAGGCGTCCGCGGCGGTGCACGAACTGCTGGTGGAACTGCACCGGCACCGGGCCGACCTGGGCGCGGAGGGCGCGCCGGTGATGGAGGTGCTGCGCCGGGACGCCTGCCTGCCGCTGTCGGTGGCCGAGCACGCCCGGCGGGTCGGCATGGGCGTGGAGGAGCTGCGCCGCGCGGTGCGGGCGCAGGGCGCGGCCGGTCCGAAGGAGTACCTGCTGACGGTCCGGCTGAGCGAGGCCAAGCACCTGCTGGCGGCCAGCGAGCTGCCGGTCTCCACGGTGGCCCGCCGGGTCGGCTACCAGGACCCGGCGTACTTCACCCGCCTGTTCACCCGCCGGGTCGGGGTCGCGCCGACGGTGTTCCGGCAGCGCGAGTTCCGCGGCGGCGCCGTCCCGGAGCGGGACGGTCCGGCGGACCCGGAGCAGGGGTAGGCCGGGCGACCGTCTAATCTCGTGGGGTGGACCCGAAGACCCGTATGCGGATCGTGACCGGCGCGTTCGTCCTGCTGCTCGCCGTGGTGATCATCAGCGCGCTCGTACAGAAGTAGCCCCGGCCGTTTCCGCGAACGGACCGGTTCGCGGGCGGCCGATCCGTAGGGTGAGGCGCGACGCGGGCCCGACCGTGGGGCCCGCCGCGACGCATGGGGGCGGATTTCCATGGAGTACACCAGGCTCGGCCGCAGCGGGCTGACGGTGTCCCGGCTGGTGCTCGGCACGATGAACTTCGGCACCGAGACCTCCGAGCAGGACAGCCACGCGGTCATGGAGCGGGCGCACGAGCACGGCATCAACTTCTTCGACACCGCGAACGTCTACGGCACCCGGCCCGGGGAGACCTCCACTGAGGAGATCATCGGCCGCTGGTTCGCCGGCTCCGCCGAGCGCCGGGACCGGACGGTGCTGGCGACCAAGGTGTTCATCCCGACCGGCGCCCGCCCCAACGAGGGCGGGCTGAGCGCCCTGCACATCCGGCGGGCCTGCGAGGACTCGCTGCGCCGGCTCGGCACCGACCACATCGACCTGTACCAGATGCACCACATCGACCGGCACACGCCGTGGGACGAGATCTGGGAGGCGTTCGCCGTCCTGCGGCAGCAGGGCAAGGTGCTGTACTTCGGCTCCTCGAACTTCGCCGGCTGGCACCTTGCGCAGGCCCAGGAGGCGGCCCGCGAGCGGCACTTCCTCGGGCTGGTCGCCGAGCAGTCCCGCTACAACCTGATGACCCGCTGGGCGGAGCTGGAGGTGCTGCCGGCGGCCCGGCACTACGGGATCGGCGTGATCCCGTGGGGCCCGCTGAACAGCGGTCTGCTCGGCGGCGTGCTGCGCAAGCGGCGCGAGGGCACCGCGGCGCGCGGCGGCAGCGGCCACTCGGCGGCGGCGCTGGCCGAGCACGGCGACACCATCGAGGCGTACGAGAAGCTGTGCGCCCGGGCCGGGGCCGATCCGGCGCACGTGGGCCTGGCCTGGCTGCTCGCACAGGAGGGCGTGACCGGTCCGATCATCGGCCCGCGCACGGTGGCGCAGCTGGACGGTTCGCTGCCCGCCCTCGACCTGGAGCTGGACGCCGACCTGCTGGCCGAGCTGGACCGGCTGTTCCCGCCGCCCGGCCCGAACGGCGGCGGCCCCGCGCCGGAGGCCTACGCCTGGTAGCGGTCGGGGCGGGCGCCCAAGCCTCGGCCGGGGGTGGCTCAGGCCCTACCGAGGGGTGGCGGCTCAGGCCCGGCCGGGCTCGACGAAGACCACCGGGGCCTCGTTGTCCAGCACCACCCGGCCGAGCAGCGCGGCCAGTGCTCCGCGCTGCTCGGCGTCCAGGCCGTCGCCCAGGGCGTCGATCCGGCGGCAGGCGTCGGCGTAGAAGCGTTCGGCGAGTTCGGTGCCCTCGGGGGTGAGGGCGACCCGGACGGCCCGGCTGTCGCGCGGGTCGTCCTCGCGGCGGACCAGGCCGTGCTGGGCGGTGCGGTCGACCAGTCCGGTGAGTGAGGACTTGGCCAGGCCCAGGGCGCCGGAGAGTTCGCCCATGCCGTACGGACGGGCCATCAGGACGCAGAGCAGCTGGCCCTGTTGCGGGGTCAGGCCGTGGGTGCGGCCGGCCTGCGTGTAGGCGGCGTCCACCAGGAAGGAGGACCGCACCAGGGCGGTGACCAGGCTCATCGGACCGGCTTCGGGTTTCGCCATTCGGCGAGCGTACCAAGGCAGGTAGTTCGCTGGGCGAAGTTCTTTTTCGCATCCGCTGGTAATTCGTGCTGCGAACAACTATGTTCGTGGTGCGAACGGAAGGCGTTCGCGGGGGCCGCTGAAGGGGTGGGCAGTCATGAGTCGTACCGTCGTGGTGATCGGTGGGGGCTACGGGGGCGCGTCGGTCGCCAAGGCGCTGCAGGGCGAGGCCGAGGTGGTGCTGGTCGACCCGCGGGACGCGTTCGTCAACGTGGCCGGCTCGCTGCGGGCACTGGTCCGGCCCGACTGGGCGGGCAGCATGTTCTTCCCGTACGAGACGCTGCTGACCGGGGGCCGGGTGGTCCGCGACCGGGCCGTCTCGGTCGACCCGGGCGGCGTGACGCTCGCCTCCGGCGAGCACCTGCCCGCCGACTACCTGGTGCTGGCCACCGGCTCCCGGCACAGCCACCCGGCGCACCCGGCCGCCGACGGCACGGCCGAGGCGATCGAGGCCGTCCGCGCCTCGCACGGCGAACTCGCCGGCGCGCGGCGGGTGCTGATCCTCGGCGCCGGGCCGGTCGGCCTGGAGCTGGCCGGGGAGATCAAGGAGGTCTGGCCGGACAAGCGGGTGGTGCTGGTCGACCCCGGCGAGACACTGCTGCCCGGCTTCCTGCCCGAGGTGGTCGAGGACCTGCACCGGCAGCTGGACGCGCTCGGCGTCGAACTGCGGCTCGGCGCCGCCCTGGCCGAGCCGCCGGCCGGCGAACCCGGGCGCGCGGGGGAGTTCACCGTCACCACCACCGCGGGCGAGCGGCTGACCGCCGACCTCTGGTACCGGGCGTACGGCGCCGCCGTCAACGGCGACTACCTGGCCGACGGCAAGCTGACGGAGCGCACCGCGCGCGGCAAGGTCGCGGTGACCGGGCGGCTCAACGTCGAGGGCCACGAGCACGTGTACGCGATCGGCGACCTGGCGGACCTGCCGGAGGCCGACATGGCCGGCTTCGCGATGCAGCACGCCGAGGTGGTGGCGAAGAACATCTCCGCCCAGCTGCGCGGCGAGCAGCCCACCGAGGTCTACCGTCCGCTCGGCCACCCGATGGTCATGCTGCCGCTGGGCAGCACCGGCGGGGTCGGCCAACTGCCTTCGCCGGACGGTCCGTTCGCGGCGCCGGCCGCGATGATCGCCGAGTTCAAGGGCACCGACCTGTTCACCGCGCGGATGGTCGAGCAGTTCGGCCCGCACGCGGCCTGAGCCGCGGGAACGACGAAGGCCCCGGTCCGCGGACCGGGGCCTTCGAGGGACGGGTGTCAGTCGTTCAGGTGCTCGACCACGTAGTCGATCGCGCCGGTGAGCTTCTCGACGTCCGCCGGGTCGATCGCCGGGAACATCGCGATGCGCAGCTGGTTGCGGCCCAGCTTGCGGTACGGCTCGGTGTCCACGATGCCGTTGGCACGCAGTGCCTTGGCGACCGCCGCGGCGTCCACCGACTCGTCGAAGTCGATGGTGCCGACGACCTGCGAGCGCTCCTCCGCCTTGGCGACGAACGGCTGCGCGTAGGGGGACTTCTCGGCCCACGCGTACAGGATCGAGGAGGACTCGGCGGTGCGGGCGACCGCCCAGTCCAGACCGCCCTGGCCGTTCATCCACTCCAGCTGGTCGGCCAGCAGGAAGAGGGTGGAGATGGCCGGGGTGTTGTACGTCTGGTCCTTCGAGGAGTTGTCGATCGCGGTCGGCAGGTCGAAGAACGGCGGGATGTACCGGCCGGAGGCGGCGATCTCGGCGGCGCGCTCCAGGGCGGCCGGGGAGAAGGTGGCCAGCCACAGGCCGCCCTCGGAGGCGAAGGACTTCTGCGGGGCGAAGTAGTAGACGTCCGTCTCGCGGATGTCGACGGGCAGGCCGCCGGCGCCGGAGGTGGCGTCGACCAGCACCAGCGAGCCCGCGTCCGCGCCCTCGGGGCGGCGGATCGGCATGGCGACACCGGTGGAGGTCTCGTTGTGGGTGAGCGCGTAGACGTCGACGCCCGCCTCGGCGACCGGCAGCGGGTGGGTGCCCGGCTCGGTCTTGATGACGGTCGGCTCGGCCAGCCACGGGGCGGCCTTCACGGAGGACGCGAACTTGGAGGAGAACTCACCGAAGTTCAGGTGCTGCGACTTCTCGCGCACCAGCCCGAACGCGGCGATGTCCCAGAACGCGGTGGAGCCGCCGTTGCCGAGCACCACCTGGTAGCCCTCGGGCAGCGAGAACAGGTCGGCGACGCCCTGGCGGACGCGCTTCACGACGTTCTTGACCGGGGCCTGACGGTGGGAGGTGCCCAGCAGGGAGGTTCCGGTGGCGGCGAGGGCACTCAGGGCCTCGGGGCGCACCTTGGAGGGGCCGCAGCCGAAGCGGCCGTCGTTGGGCAGATTGTCGGCGGGGATCTGAATCTGAGCCACCCCCGCACCCTATCGCCCCGGATTGCCCCGCCGTACGGGCCGTCCGGCCGCTGAGACGTGATCTTCCCGGCACCGGACAGCACTCACCGGAGCACGCGCCGCCCCTGGTCAGGGGCTGTGCGCGTGCCCGGCGGCGGGGTCAGGGGGGCTGACGGTCCGTCAGTTGTTCACCTGATCGGGTGTCAGTGCGCGATCTGGTCCCAGCCCTCGATCTCCTCCGGCTTGCGGGTGCCGGGGCCGATGTAGCGGGCGGCCGGGCGGACAAGCCGGCCGGTGCGCTTCTGCTCCAGGATGTGGGCCGACCAGCCGGCGGTGCGGGCGCAGGTGAACATCGAGGTGAACATGTGCGCCGGGACCTCGGCGAAGTCCAGCATGATGGCGGCCCAGAACTCGACGTTGGTGGCCAGCACGCGGTCGGGGCGGCGGTTGTGCAGCTCCTCCAGCGCGGCCTTCTCCAGCGCCTCGGCGATCTCGAAGCGCGGCGCGCCGAGCTCCTTGGCGGTGCGGCGCAGCACGCGGGCGCGCGGGTCCTCGGCGCGGTAGACGCGGTGGCCGAAGCCCATCAGGCGCTCGCCCTTGTCGAGGGCCTTCTTCACGTAGCCGACCGCGTCGCCGGTGCGCTCGATCTCCTCGATCATGCCGAGCACCCGGGACGGGGCGCCGCCGTGCAGCGGGCCGGACATCGCGCCGACCGCGCCGGACAGCGCCGCGGCGACGTCGGCGCCGGTGGAGGCGATGACGCGGGCAGTGAAGGTGGAGGCGTTCATGCCGTGCTCGGCGGCGGACGTCCAGTAGGCGTCGACGGCCTTGACGTGCTTCGGGTCCGGCTCGCCGCGCCAGCGGATCATGAACCGCTCGACGATGGTCTCGGCCTTGTCGATCTCGCTCTGCGGGACCATCGGCAGGCCCTGGCCGCGGGCGGACTGGGCGACGTAGGACAGCGCCATCACGGCGGCCCGGGCGAGGTCGTCGCGGGCCTGCTCGGCGGAGATGTCCAGCAGCGGCTTGAGGCCCCAGACCGGGGCGAGCATGGCGAGGGCGGACTGCACGTCGACCCGGATGTCGCCGGAGTGGACCGGGATCGGGAACGGCTCGGCGGCGGGCAGGCCCGGGGCGAACTTGCCGTCCACCAGCAGGCCCCACACGTGCCCGAAGGAGACCTGGCCGACCAGGTCCTCGATGTCCACCCCGCGGTAGCGCAGCGCGCCGCCCTCGCGATCGGGTTCGGCGATCTCGCTCTCGAAGGCGACGACACCCTCAAGGCCGGGTACGAAGTCCGACATCAGAACGGCTCCTTCAGTGATCCGACACGACGTGCGGCCGTGGTGGGGCGGCACGCCGGTGACCGATGGTGGTTGGCACTCGGTGCCAGAGTGGCAGGCACGGAGTGCATTGCGCCATACACCACGACGGTGATGTTTCCCCCACGGGCCGCTCGAACCCCTGTCGTCTCCGGCATCGTCGGCGGATTTTCCGGGGCGCTCCGGTGAAAACCGGACGATTCCCCGGGCAGCGGGTCGGGTTGCGGTGGCGAGTCACCCTAACCCCGGGAGTTTGCCCGGACGCAGCGGCGCTCGGCGCTTGTCGTACGGGATGATGTCGGCGTGCCTACCGCGGAACGCCACAGCCACCCGAGCGCCCTGTCCACGCCCGCCGAGGAGCGACCCGGGCCGGACCTGACGGTGATGCGCAAGCATTACCAGCACGAAGGCCTGTCCGAGGACCAGCTCGCCGAGGACCCGTTCCGGCAGTTCGCCCGCTGGTTCCACGAGGCGGTCGAGGCCGGCGTGGTCGAGCCCAACGCCATGGTGGTCTCCACCGCCGACGGCGACGGCGTGCCCTCCTCGCGCACCGTGCTGCTCAAGGGCTACGACCCGCGCGGCTTCGTGTTCTTCACCAACTACGGCTCCCGCAAGGGCACCGACCTGGCCGCCAACCCGAACGCCTCGCTGCTGTTCCCGTGGATCGCGCTGGCCCGCCAGGTGGTGATCGGCGGCCGGGTCGAGAAGGTCGGCCGGGACGAGACCGCCGCCTACTTCCGCACCCGCCCGCACGGCTCCCAGCTCGGTGCGTGGGCCAGCGAGCAGTCCAGCCCGGTGGCCGGGCGCGAGGTGCTGGAGCAGCGCTACGCCGACCTGGCCGCCCGCTACCCGGAGGGCGAGGGCGGCGTGCCGGTGCCGCCGTTCTGGGGCGGCTACCGGGTGGTCCCGCGCACCGTCGAGTTCTGGCAGGGCCGGGAGAACCGCCTGCACGACCGGCTGCGGTTCGTCGCGGAGCCCGGCGAGGGCGGCGGCTGGCGGGTCGAGCGGCTCTGCCCCTGACGTTTCGGCGGACAGTCGAAGATCCACTCTGACTGATCGTCAACTACCCGCCGGTCACTGAGAGTCCGGCCGCCACGGATGGGTCAAGATTCGGTGGTTTAGCTTCGGCTGACGCGGGTAGCGCGGGTACGCTGCGGTCTGGGTGAAATTCTCGGCACAGGACGCCGAGGCCTGTCTCGCGCCGGCAGGCGCAGAAACGAGTCATCATGGTCGCCGCCACCAAGCCCGCCGACAGCGCGCGCGTCGAGGAGTCCGCTCCTTCGCTGGCAGCTCTGGCCTCCCTCGGTGCAGAAGAGCTCACCGCCGAGCTCTACCGAGCCCTCCCCGGCGGTGACTCCGGCCAGGTGGCCGTCGCCGCGTTCAACTCCTCCATCTGACCGGCCGACCGAGCGCAACCGACGCGACGTCACCCCCGATCCCCGTGCCGCGCCCGCTGGTGCCGTTCTCGCAGTACGTGATCAAGATGCACGCACGCTGCGATCTTGCCTGCGACCACTGCTACGTCTACGAACACGCCGACACCAGCTGGCGCGGCAAAACCCGTGCCTCGACCGAGGCGGTGCTGGCCCGCACCGCCGAACGGATCGCCGAACACGCCCGCGCCCACCGGCTGACCGCCGTCCACGCGGTGCTGCACGGTGGCGAACCGCTCCTCGCCGGGCCCGCCCTGCTCGGCCGCGCCGCCGAACTGCTGCGCGCCGCCCTGCCCGCCGACTGCGCCCTCGACCTGCGCATCCACACCAACGGCGTGCTGCTCTCGCCGCGCTTCCTCGACCTGTTCGCCGCCCACGGCATCAAGGTCGGCATCTCGCTCGACGGCGACCGGGCCGCCAACGACCGGCACCGCCGCTTCGCCGACGGCCGCAGCAGCCACGCCAAGGTGCTCGCCGCCGTCGAACTGCTGCGCAGGCCCGCGTACCGGCACCTGTACGCCGGGCTGCTGTGCACCATCGACGTGGAGAACGACCCGGTCGCCGTACTGGACGCGCTGGTCGCGCTGGAACCGCCCCGGGTGGACTTCCTGCTCCCGCACGCCACCTGGGACCAGCCGCCGAAGCGCCCCGCCGGCATGGGCGACACCCCGTACGCGGACTGGCTGCTGGCCGTCTACCGGCGCTGGGAGGAGCTCGGCCGGCCCGTCCCGGTGCGCACCTTCGACTCGGTGCACCGCACCCTGCGCGGCCGCTCCAGCCTCACCGAGTCGCTCGGCCTGGACCCCGCCGACCTGGTGGTGGTGGAGACCGACGGCTCCTTCGAGCAGGCCGACAGCCTGAAGACCGCCTACGACGGCGCGCCCGAGACCGGCTTCACGGTGTTCGAGCACACCCTGGACCAGGTCGCCGCGCACCCCGGCATGGTCGAACGGCAGTCCGGACTGGATGGCCTCGCCGAGCAGTGCCGCGGCTGCCCCGTGGTCCGCTCCTGCGGCGGCGGCCTGTACGCCCACCGCTACCGGGGCGACGGCTCCGGTTTCCGCAACCCCTCCGTCTACTGCGGGGACCTGATGCGACTGATCACCACCATCCGCGACCGGATCGCCCCCGTCGCGGCCGTGCCCGCCCAGGACGCGCCCGGGGCCGTGCTGACCGACAGTCAGCTGGACGAGCTCGCCGCCGGGCACGGCGGCGCCGACACCGTCCGGGCCCTGGCCCGCGCCCAACTCGGGCTCACCCGGCGGCTGGTGGCCGCCGTCGGGACCGCCTCCCCGGCCTGGCCGCTGGTCACCTCGCTGGACGGCGCCGACACCGCCGCGCTGGACGCGGTGCTCGCCCACCCGTACACCCGGGCCTGGGCGGTGCGCTGCCTGCAGGGCGAGCCCGGCGCCGACCTCGGCGGGATGGCCGAACTGGCCGCCGCCGCCGCGCTGCGGGCCGGCCGGAGCTTCGAACTGGCGCTGCCGGTCCGCTCCGGCGCCGTCCACCTGCCCACCCTGGGCCGGGTCCTGGTCGGCGGCTCCGGCGAGACCGTGCTGACCGGCGACGCCGAGGGGTTCGCCGTCGGCGGCCGCCGGATCGGCTGGGACACCCCCGCGGACGCGCACTGGCAGCCGGTGCGGCGCACCGCGCTCGCCGACGGCTGGACGCCCGCCCTGGAGGACACCGACCCGCAGCGCGACAGCCACCAGTGGCCGGTCGCCGACCGGCTGCCGGACGACGAGTACCTGGCCTGGGCCGGGGCGCTGCGCGAGGCCTGGGAGCTGATCGGCCGGGACCTGCCCGGCCACGCCCCCGGCATCCGGGCCGGCCTGTCCACCCTCACCCCGCTGCGGCCCGGGCCGGCCGGCCGGGACGTGTCCGCCGCCGCCCGGCAGGCCTTCGGCGCCGTCGGCATCGCCCGGCCCGCCACCGCGCCCACCCTGGCGCTGCTGATCGCGCACGAGTTCCAGCACGTCAAGCTGGGCGCGGTACTGGAC
Source organism: Kitasatospora cheerisanensis KCTC 2395 (assembly GCF_000696185.1). Classification (GTDB taxonomy): domain Bacteria; phylum Actinomycetota; class Actinomycetes; order Streptomycetales; family Streptomycetaceae; genus Kitasatospora; species Kitasatospora cheerisanensis. The sequence continues at coordinate 4,556,299 of NZ_KK853997.1, forward strand.
TTCCACGACCTGTACGACCGGGCCGACGAGCGGCTGTTCCACGCGCCGTGGCGGCCCGACCCGCGCCCGCTGGAGGGCCTGTTCCAGGGCACCTACGCGCACCTGGCGGTCACCGAGTTCTGGACCACCCGGGTGCGGGCCTACGACGGGCTGCGCAACGGCCCCGCCCAGCACGCCCGGGTGCAGCTGGCGACCTGGCGGGCGCACACCGCCGCGTCGATCGCCACGCTCGCCGGCTCCGGTGCGCTCACCCCGCTCGGCGTCCGCTTCGCCGAGCGGATGCGCACCGCCGTCGAGCCCTGGCTGGCCGTCCCGGTCGGCCGGGCCGCCGAGGCCGCGGCGCGGGAGGCCGCCGCCGAGAACCTCGCCCAGTGGCAGGCCCGCGCGGCCGCCGCACCGCGCTGAGCGGCGGCTCGGCGAACCTTTGTTCAAAACCAGTGGAACGACGCACCACCACAAGCCGAACGGCGAGCTCCGGAACCGGAGTTCGCCGCCGCGGCCGATAGGGTTGGAGGCTTCGACCCGCGGCTGTGGGAGGCCCCGTTGTACTCCGTTGCGGAGCTCGTCACGGATCTCGACAAGCTCGGCGTCCGGCCGGGGGAGACCTTGCTGGTCCAGGCCTCGCTGCGGGCGATCGGACCGGTCGTGGACGGCGCACCCGGGGTGGTACGGGCGCTCCGGGAGGCGCTCGGGGCGGAGGGCACGCTGGTCGTGTACACCGCTACACCCGAGAACTCCCGGACCTCCTCCTACTACCGGGCCGCCACCGCCGGCCTCACCCCCGCCGAACTGCGCAGACACCACGCCCGGATGCCCGCCTGGGACGCCGCCGCCACCCCCGCCTCGCCCACCATGGGGCGGCTCGCCGAGGAGGTGCGGCTGCTGCCCGGGGCGCTGCGCAGCCGCCACCCGCAGACCTCGTTCACCGCGATCGGCCCCCGCGCCGAGCAGCTGACGGCACGTCACCCGTGGCGCAGCCACCTCGGCGAGGAGTCGCCCGCCGGGCGGCTCTACCGGGACGGCGCACGGTGCCTGATGATCGGCGTCCCGGTGTGGTGCTGCACCCCGCTCCACCTGCTGGAGTACTGGCAGCCCGACCGGCAGCCGCAGCAGTACCGGTGCGTGGTGCGCACCCCGGGCGGCGCGCGGCGCTGGCGGTCCTTCACCGGGGTGCGGCTGCAGGACGAGCACTTCCCCGCGATGGGCGAGGTGCTGGCCGCCGGCCTCGGCGAGACGCTGGAGTCCGGGCCGCTCGGCGACGCCCACTGCTACCTGATGCCGATCCGCGAAGCTGTCGATCTCGCTGACAAGTGGTTCCGCGGCAGGCAGAGTTGACGCACCATCGGATCAAGGCCCTATTCCATTCGGACGGCCGCCCTTCCTACACTTGAGTCCCTTTCGGGGAACAGGTGACAGGCGGGCTCGGGGGAGGCGCGTGTGAACAGCCCAGCGGGCCGGGGGAAGGAAGCACCGAGGCCGTACTTCTTCCTCAGCTACGCGCACACGCCGCGGGTGAACTCCCGCGGCGCGGCGGACCCGAACCTCTGGGTGGCGAAGCTCTACCAGGACCTGTGCGAGGCGATCCTCCAGATCACCGACCTGCCGGCCGGGCACCCGATCGGGTTCATGGACCGCTCCATGCACCAGGGCCAGAAGTGGGCCGAACGGCTGTCCAGGGAGCTCGCCGGCTGCCGGGTGTTCGTGCCGCTGTACTCGCCGCGCTACTTCAAGTCCGAGGCGTGCGGCCGGGAGTGGCACCTGTTCACCCGCCGCTCGGTCTACCAGCGCCGCCCCACCTCGGAGCGGATGACCGGGATAGTGCCGGCGCTGTGGGTGCCGATGGACCACTACCCGCTGCCCCGGGTGGCCGGTGAACTCCAGTTCAACCACGACAGTTTCGGCGGTGACTACGCCGCCGAGGGCCTGTACGCGCTGATGAAGATCGCCGCCTTCAGCTCGCAGTACCACACGGCGGTCTGGCGGCTCGCCCAGCGGATCGTCGACGTCGCCGAACAGACCGTCATCCCGGCCGGCCAGGTCCTCGACTTCGAGTCCCAGCCGTCCGCGTTCGACCCGCCGGACGTCGCCGACAAGGTCCGGATCTCGGTGTACTCCTACCGGCAGCCCGAACTCCCGCCCAACCGCAGCGGCGCCTGGTACGGCGAACAGCGCACCGACTGGCAGCCGTTCCGCCCGGACTCCGGCCGGCCGCTCGCCCAGGACGCCGCCGACGTCGCCCGGAACATGGGATTCCAGCCCACCGTACGGGAGTTCGAGGAGGAGTCGGAGTACCTGCTGACCGGCGAACGCCCGTCCGCGCCGTGCGTCCTGCTGGTCGACCGGTGGGCGTTCCTGGACGGGCGGCGGGTCGAGGCGGTCCGCCGGCTCGACCGGCGCAACCTCGGCTCGGTCGCCATCATCGAACCCTGGAACCGCGAGGACCAGCAGAGCCGCGACCACGAGCGGATGCTCAACGACCTCGGCGACAGCGTGCTCGCCGTCAGCCGCGGCGCCCTCCAGAAGCCCAGCCTGCGCGACGACGCCGCCGGCGGCGCGCCCGGCAGCCTGGAGGAGTTCCGCGGCGAGATGGAACGCGCCGTGATGCGCGCCTGCACCGCCCACGAACAGCACCACCGGGACCGGCCGACCGAGCCGCCCGAGGACCGCAGACCCAGCATCGGACCCTAGACCCGCCCCGCCCCCAGGGGGCGGGGCGGGCGACCAGCAGGACGCCGGACGGTCGGGACTCCGTCCGGCGGCACGGCGTGCGGGAACACGACGGGCACCAAGGGCCCGGGGGAGGGAACGTCATGACCGAGAGGCCGGCGAAGGGCCCGCAGATCCAGGCGCGCCGCCGCGACGCCACCGTGGAGAACCGGCACGGACGGATCGTCACCTTCTACTCCTACAAGGGCGGCACCGGCCGCACCATGGCCCTGGCCAACACGGCCTGGATCATGGCCGCCAACGGCTACCGGGTGCTGGTCGTCGACTGGGACCTCGAAGCCCCCGGCCTGAGCCAGTTCTTCCGGCCCTTCCTCAACCCGGAGATCGTCGGCGCCACCACCGGCATCATGGACCTGTTCGGCGACTACCTCGAAGAGGCCCGGCGCCCCGTCGACCGCGACCCGGACTGGATCGAGGACTTCGCCCGGATCCAGTCCCACGCGCTCTCGCTGGCCTGGCCGCACTTCCCCGGCGGCGGCCGCATCGACCTCGTCCCGGCCGGCCAGCAGAACCGCGACTACTCCGTCGCCCGCCTCGACTGGGACCTGCTCTACGAGCGCTACCAGGGCCGCCGCTTCATCCAGTCGCTGCGCGCCGACATGAAGCGCCGCTACGACTACGTGCTGATCGACAGCCGCACCGGCCTCACCGACACCGCCGACATCTGCACCGTCGAGATGCCCGACGACCTGGTGGTCTGCTTCACCCTCAGCGACCAGTCCATCGACGGCGCCTCCCGGATCGCCCGGGTCATCGAGGACCGCTACGGCGACCGCGACATCCGCATCCTGCCCGTCCCGATGCGCATCGACGAGGGCGAGAAGGAGAAGGCCGACGCCGGCCGCGCGCTCGCCCGGATCAAGTTCGCCGGCCTGCCCGCCGGCTTCGGCGAACCCGACCTGGCCCGCTACTGGGCCGGCGTCGAGATCCCCTACCGGCCGTTCTACGCCTACGAGGAGATCCTCGCCCCGTTCGGCGACCAGCCCGGCCTGCCCGGCTCCATGCTCGCCGCCAACGAACGCCTCACCCGCGAGATCACCCAGGGCCGGGTCGCCGGACTCCCGCCGATGGCCGAGGACCTGAGGCTCCGTCACCTCGACGGCTTCGCCCGCCGCCGGCCCACCGCCCCCGCCGACCTGTACCTCAGCTACGTGCCCGAGGACCGCGCCTGGGCGGACTGGATCTCCGCGCTGCTCGCCGACGCCGGCTACCGCGTCGTGCCGCGCGACCTCGGCGCCGGCGCCAACCCGCGCGAGGCCACCGGCCGCGGCATCGACTCCGCGTACCGCACCGTTGCCCTGCTGTCCGCCGCCTACCTGCAGTCCCCGCAGGCCCAGGCGCTGTGGGACCGCACCGTGCTCGCCGACCCGGCCGGCGCCCGCCGCCAGCTCATCCCCGTCCGGGTCTCCGACGTGCGCCTCAACGCGCCCTACAACAGCCGCAACCCGGTCGACCTGATCGGCCGCGACGAACAGGCCGCCGCCACCGTCCTGCTGCGCGCCCTCGGCCGCACCGAGACCGAACTGCCCGACCGCACCCCCGGCGCGCCCCGCTTCCCCGGCACCAAGCCCACCTACTGGGAAGTCCCGCAGCGCAACCACTCGTTCACCGGCCGGGTCAAGGTCCTCGACGACCTGCGCGCCCAACTCGCCGGCGGCACCACCGCCGTGCTGCCGCCGCCGCAGACCCTGTACGGCCTCGGCGGCGTCGGCAAGACCCAGGTCGCGCTGGAGTACGCGCACCGCTACATGTCGCACTACGACCTGGTCTGGTGGATCGACGCCGAGCAGAGCGAGAACGTCGCCGTCGGCCTCGCCGAACTCGCCGGACGGCTCGGCCTGCGCGTCGGCGAGAACGTCAACGAGGCCGCCCAGTCCGCCCGCGACGCGCTCCGCCAGGGCCTTCCCACCCCCAACTGGCTGCTGATCTTCGACAACGCCGACGAACCCGCCGAGATCCGCCGGTTCTTCCCCGACGGCCCCGGCCACATCCTCGTCACATCCCGCAACCAGGGCTGGTCCGGGCAGGCCGGCGTGCTCAACGTCGACGTCTTCGACCGCACCGAGTCCGTCGACCACCTCACCCGCCGGGTCCGCGGCCTCACCCGCACCGACGCCGACCGGGTCGCCGAGGCCGTCGGCGACCTCCCGCTCGCCGTCGAGGTCGCCGCCGCCTGGCTGGAGACCACCCGCACCCCCGTCGACACCTACGTCAACCAGCTCAAGGCCGAGGCCACCAAGGTCCTCGCCGCCGGCGAGACCCCGGTCGACTACCCCACCCCCGTCGGCCTCACCTGGAACGTCTCCATCACCCGGTTGCGCGAACAGTCGCCCGCCGCCGTCCGGCTGCTCGAACTGTGCGCTTTCTTCGCACCCGAGCCGATCTCCCTCAAGCAGTTCTTCTTCTCCGAGCAGATGCGCCTCGCGCTCTACCCGTACGACGAGGAACTCACCGACACCTTCCTGCTCGGCAAGGTGCTGCGCGCCGTCAGCCGCTACGCCCTCGCCAAGACCGACGCCGGCTCCGACTCCTTCCAGGTGCACCGCCTGGTCCAGGCCGTCGTCCGCAGCGGCATGAACGAGGCCGAGCGCAACACCGCCATGCACCAGGTCCACCGCATCCTGGTGAACGCCCGGCCCTCCCGCGGCGACACCGACGATCCCGCCAACTGGCCCACTCTGGAAGCGATCTGGCCCCACCTCACGCCGTCCCGCGCGCAGGACTGCGACGAGAAGGACGTCCGCGAGATGCTCATCGACCGCGTCCGCTACCTGTGGAAGCGCGTCGACCTCGACCAGGCCCTGCAACTCGGCCGCCAGCTCGACGCCAGCTGGGCCGCCCGCGCCGAGGCCGAGTCCGACCTCGGCGAGAAGCGGCTGTGGCGCCGCCAGATCTACAGCCTGCGCTTCCAGGTCGCCAACGTGCTGCGCTCCCAGGGCTTCTACAACGACTCCCTGGCGCTCAACCAGGAGACCCTCGACGGCCAGCGCGAACTCCTCGGCGAACACCACCCGTACGCCCTGATGACCGCCAACTCGATGGCCGCCGACCTGCGGTACCTCAACCGCTTCCAGGAAGCCCTCACCCTCGACCAGGACACCTACAACCAGTTCATCGAACTGTTCGGCGAGGACGACCCGCGCACCCTCTCGGTCGCCAACAACCTCGCCATCGACCACCGGCTGGTCGGCAACAGCGTCGCCGCCCGCGACCTCGACCAGGACACCGTCGAACGCCGCTCCGCCGTCCTCGGCGCCCGCCACCCCTACACCCTCAGCTCCAAGTCCAACCTGGCCCGCGACCTGCGCGAGATGGGCGACTACAAGGGCTCCGCCGAACTGCTCCGCGAAGTCACCGAGACCTTCGCCGCGGTCGACGCCTCCGGCCTGCCCGAGGAACTCCGCAACGCCAAGTCGCTCGCCGTCTCGCTGCGCCGCGCCGGCCAGTACGCCGAAGCCCGCGAACTCACCGAACGCACCTACGAGCGCTACGTCGACCTGTACGGCCCCGAGTTCCCCGACGCGCTCGCCTGCCGGCTCAACCTCGCCGCGGACTTCAGCGCCGCCGGTGACAAGGAGACCGCCCGCGACATCGCCACCGACGCCTACGAGGGCCACCGCCGGCTCCTCGGCGACGACCACCCGTTCACCTTCGCCTGCGAGAACAACCTCGGCATCTACCTGCGCGGCTCCGGCGACCTCGAAGGCGCCGTCGAACACGGGCGCTCCGCGGTCGGCGGACTCACCCAGGTCCTCGGCGCGGACCACCCGTTCACCCTCAACGCCGTCATCAACCTCGCCAACGCGCTCGCCGAGAACCGGCAGCTCGACGAGGCCGAACAGCTCGGCCGCAGCGCGTACGACGGCCTCGCCGCGAGGTACGGGGCCAACCACCCCGACACGCTGGTCTGCCAGGCCAACCTCGCCATCACGCTCCGCGGCGCCGGGCGGCGCAGCGAGGCGGAGAGCCTGCGGATGCAGGCGGTCGCGGCGCTCGTCGAACTCTTCGGCGAGGAGCACCCGTCGGTGGTCGCGGCACGGAGCTGGCAGCGCAGCAACAGGGACCTGGAGCCGCAGCCGCTGTAGCCGGGGCACGCGGGGGTTCCTCCCGGCCCGCCAGGGCCGGGAGGAGAACCGCGCGAAGCGGGAGGCGTCCGGCCGCGAGGTCGCGACGAGGGCGACGACTCGCACGTGATCGCGGCCTGGCCGGCGTTCACTCCCTGCTCGCGCAGTTCCCCGCGCCCCTGGCGGTGCTCGACCCGGTCTCGCGCCCGCTACTCGCTCGCGGCCCAGCGGATGGCGTCCGTCATCTCCTTGAGGGAGCCGAAGTGGGCCGCGCCGGGTTCGAGGTAGAGCTGGGCGGTGGGGATGTGGTCGGCGAGCCAGGCGGAGTGGCCGACCGGGGAGAACTTGTCGTCCGCGCCGTGCCAGATCCGGACGGGCACGCGGATGGACTCGACGGCGAAGCCCCACTCGGCGATGAAGGCGAGGACGTCGTCGATCCAGCCGTCGGCGCCATAGCGGAAGGCCTGCCGGTAGGTGGACTGGAGCATCCGGCGGATGCCGATGTCGGCGACCACGGTGCGGTCCGGCTGGGTGAGTTCGGGGACCAGGTTGCGGATCAGCTGGGCCGGGTCGCGACGGATCACCTGGGAGCGGACCTGGAACGGGCCGGCGATCCGGACCTGGCCCAACTCCGCCTGGCGGAAGGCGCGTTCGTTGGAGGGCGTCATGCCGACGAACCAGTCGAGGCCCTCCGCGTCGCGCGGGGCCAGGCAGACCTGGGTGGCGGTCCGGATCACCCGGTCGGGGAGCAGGGCCGCGCAGGCGAGCGCGTGCGGGCCGCCGCCGGAGCGGCCGACCACGGCGAAGCGGTCGAGGCCGAGGGCGTCGGCGATGGTCGCGACGTCGTCCGCGGCGCTGCGGACCCGGCGGCCGGGCAGCCGGGTGGAGTCGCCGTAGCCGGGGCGGTCGAAGGAGATCAGCCGGACCCGCATCCGGGCCAGCACGGCGCTGCGCGGGGCGGGGCCGACCCGGCTGCCGGGGGTGCCGTGGAGCAGGAACACCGGCCTGCCGGAGGGGTCTCCGGACGTCTCCACCGCGAGGATGCCCCCGTCCGGTGTGTCGATCCTGCGGGTGGCCACGCGGTGCCTCCTGGTCAGCTGGGGATGTCGAGGCTGCGCACCTCGCGGCGCGCCTGCCAGGTGGTGTGCTCCCGGGAGATGGCGTCCTCGGCGTCCCGGGCGAGCCGGGCCCAGTTCTCCTCGGCGTCCGGGGCGGTCAGGTCGACGGCCGCCAACTGGGCCTCGACCTTGGAGAGTTCGGCCGCCGCCAGGGTGTAGGCGGCGGCCTGCGGGCGGTACTGGCGGAGCTGGGCCCAGGCGGAGATCGAGGCGGCCACGGCGGAGATCGCACCGAGCGCGTCGAAGCCGAACTGGCCGAGGGCGCGCAGCACGGCGAGCAGCAGGCCGGCCGCGGGCAGCACGATGGCGAGCCGGCCGACCCGGCGGGTGGCGTTGCGGCACTGGATGGCCTTGGCCTGGTACCACTCGCGCTGGCTGTGCACCCGCTCGCGCAGGTAGATCTCGCGGCGGACCGGCAGCGGCTGGTCGCGCAGCCGCTCCATGGTCTCGGTGATCTGCGGATGCCGGGCCGGGGCCCGCCAGGTGCGCAGCTCCTCGGCGACCCCCGGGGTGACCCGGTCGGTGTCGAACTCGCCGAGGATGCCCGCAAGTTGGATGTCGTAGAGGCGTTCGGCGTCGGGCAGCTTGCGGGGCGGCGGCTGATAGGAGTCGGCCCGCACCGCGTACTTCCACACCAGGGTCTTGACCGACTCGGCGACCGCCCGGCCGTCGTACCAGAGCCGCTGCGGGTTCTGCCAGGCCACGGTGACGGCGATGAACAGCGCGCCGAGGTAGGCGATCGCCGCGAGCCAGGCCCACAGCGCGCCGTCGGCGGAGCCCGCGAAGGCCGCGCCGACCAGCAGCAGCAGCTCCCAGCGGGAGAGCGCGACCGCGCGGGTCTGGCCCTGCAGGGACGCACCGTCGGCGGCCCAGAACAGTCGCGGCAGCAGGTCCTGCTCCCGCACGAAGCCGATCGAACGCCCTGCCCCAGCCGCCATTCCCGCCCCCGCAGCGCCGTCTCACCGGTCTCGGGAGTCCTTCCCAGTGCCGGACGAACTTACGCGAGCGGCACTGGAGTTGGCCGAATGGGCGGGGTTGCGCCGGGAGCGCGGGGCGGTCACCAGGCGTAGAAGATGCGCTCCGCGTTGTCGGCGATCACCTTGTTGTTCCACTCGGTGCCGCCGTCCACGTTCCCGGAGCGGAACAGCGGCGGGGTGATGCCGCGGTCGGCGAGCTTGGCGGTCGCGGAGGCCATCACGGACTGCATCAGGGCGCTGGTGACGATGGTGGAGACCGAGCCGAACGGGGCGCCCGCGCCGGGGTGGTCGAGCTCGCCGTCGCCGGGGGCGATCTTGCTGTCCAGCACCAGGTCGCAGTTGTCCTTGAGGTAGGTGCCGGAGGGGTGGTTGGAGGTCACCGCCGCCGGATAGGCCAGCGAGGTCACGCCGATCACCTTCATGCCGCGGTCGCGGGCGTGCCGGGCGAGCTCGACCGGCATCACCTGGCGGCCGGACAGCGAGATCAGGAACAGCAGGTCGCCGCTGCGCGCGGGCGTCAGGTCGAGGGTGGTGGTGGCTAGGCCGGAGACCCGCTCCAGGGCGCTGCCCAGGTGTGCGGGCATCACGTTCACGCCGGTCATGCCGGGCACGTTGAGCAGGTTCATCACGACCAGGCCGCCGGCCCGGTAGACCACGTCCTGGGCGGCCAGCGAGGAGTGCCCGGCGCCGAAGGCGAAGATCCGCCGGCCGTGCTCGACGGCCTCCGCCAGCAGTTCGGCGGCGGCGTCGATGTGCTCGCCCTCCTCGGCGCGGATCCGCTCCAGGTGGGCCACGGCGGCGTCCAGGTACCGGCCGACCAGTTCGGTCATGTCGTGCTCCGTCCGAGCGCGGGCGGTCCGGTGGCCCGGGCCGCGGTGGGGGGAGAAGGCTACGGCGTGCACGGTGTCCCGTGCCGCGCCCGGCTGTCAACCGTCGCGCGGGGCGCTCGCAGGGCTGCGCGGACCGGGGCACAACCGAGGAGCGCACCGGGTTGTCACCTCAGTACGTCAGAATTGGCGGTGAGGACACCGAAGAACGGAGCCAGGGGCGATGTCAGGGCTGATCGACACCACTGAGATGTACCTCCGCACCATCCTGGAGCTGGAGGAGGAAGGCATCACCCCGATGCGCGCCCGGATCGCCGAGCGGCTGGAGCAGTCCGGCCCGACGGTGAGCCAGACGGTGGGTCGGATGGAGCGCGACGGCCTGCTCCAGGTCGCCGAGGACCGCCACCTCGAACTCACCGAGGAGGGCCGCCGGCTGGCGGTGCGGGTGATGCGCAAGCACCGCATCGCCGAGTGCCTGCTGGTGGACGTGATCGGCCTCGAGTGGGAGCAGGTCCACGAGGAGGCCTGCCGCTGGGAGCACGTGATGAGCGAGACGGTCGAGCGCAAGGTGCTCGCCATGCTCGGTCACCCCACCCAGTCCCCGTACGGCAACCCGATCCCGGGCCTGGACGAGCTGGGCGACACCAAGGCCGAGGGCGAGGGCTTCGACGCCGGCCTGGTCACGCTGGAGTCGGTGGCCGGCAAGGACGGCGCGGACGTGGTGGTGCGCCGGATCGGCGAGCCGATCCAGACCGACGGCGAGCTGATGCGCACCCTGCGCCGCGCGGGCGTCCGCCCCGGGGCGACGGTGCGGGTGGCCCGGCGGCCGGCGGCGTGCTGGTCGGCACCGGCGACGGCGCGGCCGAGCTCGGCAAGGAGATCGCGGCGCACGTCTTCGTCGCCCAGCCGTAACCGCGACCGCAGGCGGATCGGGACGCGCCTCGGGGCCCGGTGTCCCCGCACCGGGCCCCGCGCGTTCCCTCCCTCCCCCTGCTCCCCTCCGGTCCCTCCCCGGCCCCGGCTTCCCGCCCGCCGCCGCATTCGGCTTCCCCGACCGAACGCCCTCCCGGCAGCCCCCCACGCTCTCCGACCCGCCGCTCCTTCCGCTCCGCTCCACCGACCCCGCGCCGACGCTGAGGATGATCCCCCCGGCCACCGCGGCCAACCCTGGGGCGGTGTCACCCGATCGATGGGCTTTCCCGCGCTGACCTGCGGGTATGACGACTCGTTTCCGGAAGATCGCGCTCCGTACGGCCCGGGGCCTCAGTGCACCGCGGCGGGGGCCCGCTGCACCGGGGGCGGCGTCGACGGCTCGCGCCGGCAGGCGTACGCCAGCGGACTGACCAGCTCCATCGCGTCCGGCAGCCAGCGGTTCATCAGCGTCGGCGGCCGGGCCCACAGCGCCGCGGCGTGCCCGACGAAGCGGGACGGCGGGGCCACCACCCAGTCGCCCTCGCCGCGCGCCACCAGGTCCAGCCCGCCGGGGGTGCAGCCGATCTGCCGCAGCAGGTCCGGCAGCTTGGCGACCGCGCCGGGCAGCACCAGGAAGTGCAGCCGCCGCCCGCCGCGGCCCCGGGCGGCCGGCACCGCCACCACCGGGCCGAGCTGCAGCCCCATCCGCTCCATCCGGGCCAGCGCCAGGCAGCCCGCGACCTCGGGCACGTCCAGCACGTCGAAAGCCCGGCCGGTGGGCAGCAGAATCGATGCTTCCGGGGTCTCCGTCCACCACGCGCGGACCGTCTCCGCCCCGACGCTGGCCAGCTGCCCCCAGTCCGCGCAGACGGGGTGTGCGCCGGGGAGCGCACAGCGCGGATCGCCGCAGGAGCAGCGCGCCGGTCCGCCGCCCTCGACCAGCCACGCCCCCGGGACCACCTCCCAGTGGCGTTCCTCGGCACAGCGGACGGCTTCCAGCAGCAGCGGCGGCGGATCCGGTTCGGGGGATAGCGAGGAATTGTCCACGTGCAGCACAACTACGGTCCGTGAGTGGGGGTTACGGGCCGCCGACGAACGATTCGAACGGGGCGCGCGTTGTCACCCGGGACGGTGATCCTGGTCGGAACCCCCCGTCCCAGCAGGGGCGGTAACGGGCGCAGTGGGGGCGCACAGGGGCATTCACCAGGGCGCGTGGGGAGTGGGTACGTCACCGTGGGTATTCCGCATGGTGTTGCACAGTCGTCGCCCTCCGGTCGGGTCCGGACGGCGTTGGGGAGGCGGAAAAATCCCATGGCCGCGAGACCACTCGTCGCACGAGAGCCGAACGAGCGTCTGCAGCAGCTGATCCAGGAGGCGGGCTGCTCCAACGCGGGCCTGGCCCGCCGGGTCAACCTCTGCGGCGCAGAGCACGGACTCGACCTGCGATACGACAAAACGTCCGTCGCCCGCTGGCTGCGCGGGCAACAACCACGCGGGCAGGCGCCCGCCGTCATCGCCGAGGCCCTCGGCCGCAAGCTCGGCCGCGGCGTCACCGTGGACGAGATCGGCATGGCCGACGGCAAGAGCCTCAGCTCCGCCGTCGGACTCCAGTTCGCGCCCAGCCTGGCCACCGCGCTGGAGCAGATCTGCGAACTGTGGCGCAGCGACGTCGGCAAGCGCGACTTCCTGGCCGGCGCCACCGTCGCCGCCTCCGCCCTGGTCGAACCCAGCCGGGACTGGCTGATCACCCCGCCCGACCCGGTGGTCGCCCGCACCGGCGGCACCCGCGTCGGCCTCGCCGACGTGGCCGCGATCCGGGCCACCACTCAGATGCTGGTCGACCTCGACCACCGGTTCGGCAGCGGCCACGTCCGCCCCGTCGTGGTGCACTACCTGAACAGCGTGGTCTCCGGCTTCCTCGGCGGCTCCTACCGCGACGAGACGGGCCGTCAACTCTTCGGCGCCGTCGCACGACTGACCGAACTCGCCGGCTACATGGCCGTCGACACCGGCCAGCCCGGCCTCGCTCAGCGCTACTACATCCAGGCGCTGCGCCTCGCCCAGGCCGCCGACGACCGCGGCTACGGCGGCTACGTGCTCGCCGCCTCGATGAGCCACCTCGCCGCGACCCTCGGCAACCCCCGGGAGATCGCCCAACTCGCCCGCGCCGCCCAGGAAGGCGCCCGCACCGTCGCCACCCCCACCGCGATGGCGATGTTCTACGCCGCCGAGGCGCGCGGCCACGCGCTGCTCGGCGACGCCTACTCGTGCGAGGCGGTCGCCGCGAAGGCGCTCGCCTCGATGGAGCGCCGCAACCCGGCCGACGACCCGGACTGGATCGTCCACTTCGACGAGGCCTACCTCGCCGACGAGTTGGCGCACTGCCACCGCGACCTCCAGCAGGGCGAGCGGGCCGAGCACTACGCCCGCACCGCGCTCGACCTGCACCCCGCCCACCGGGTCCGCCGGCGCGCCGTCGACCTGGTCCTGCTGGCCACCGCCCAACTCCAGCAGCGCGACCTCGAACGCGCCTGCGAGACCGGCACCGAGGCCGTCCGGCTGCTCAGCGGGCTGCGCTCCAACCGCGGCGTCGAGTACCTGGACGACTTCCGCAGCCGGCTGGAGCCGTACCGGGGCCACCGCGCGGTGCGCGAGTTCCACGCCCGGATGGACGGCGAGGCCGCCTAGGCGTGCCGCGCAAGGGAACTGACGGAGCGGCGGGCGCCCGTGCCGCACGGGCGCCCGCCGCGGCCGTCCGGGGCCGCGGGCGGCCGGGCGGTGACTCCGGGTGCCCGGACGGTCGCAGGAGCTCGTGAAGCAATAGCACAGAACACCGGCCCGCGTAGTCACCTGTGCCGGTGAACCGGTAGCGTGGGCTCGCAGTTGTGGTCCGCCGTCAGCTACCCGGCGGGGCAACCGAGAGGCCCGGGATCCCGGTGCCGTGCACAGGTGAGGAATCGCGTTGAGCCAGCGCCGCTCGTATCCCAACTCCGGCGACTTCAATCTGGACGACCTGTTCCGGCCGGAGCCCGCCGCAGACGGTCAGGGCAACCCGGCGCAGGCCGCGCAGCCCCCGTACGCCCAGCCGCAGCCGCAAGCCCCCGTCCCGCAGCAGCAGTCCGCCCCTCCGCTCGGCCAGAGCGGCAGCCCCGAGTACTGGGGCACCGCACCGCAGCAGGCCGCGCCGGTCGAACCGCAGGGCGACGCCGGAGCCACGCAGTACCTCCCGCCCTACCCCGCCGGGGACCCGGCCGTCGGCGGCGCGCCCACCCAGGCCGGCTTCCCGCAACAGGGCTACGCCGGCGGCACGTTCGGCGGCCAGCAGCAGTACGCCGCGCCGGCGCCCGCGGCCGCGCCCGGGCAGCAGAGCTACGGCGGGGCGTACGGCGCCGTGCCGCCCCAGCAGCCCGCCTACCAGGCCGCCGCGCCCGAACCCGCCTTCGCCGCGGACGGCGGCGGCCGCCGCAAGCCCGACCCGAAGCTGCTGATCGGGGCGGGCGTGGCCGGCGTCGCGCTGATCGCGGTGCTCATCGGCGTGCTCGCCAGCGGCGGCGACGACACCGCCAAGGACCAGGCCAAGACCAAGAGTTCCACCAGCCAGCAGGCCTCCGCGCCGGCCGGCGGCGGGAACGGCGCCGTCGGCCCGGAGATGAAGGCCCAGGCGCAGGCGATGTCCGACCTGCTCGGCACCGCGAGCGCGAGCCGCACCTCGGTGGTCAACGCGGTCACCGCCGTCGGCAAGTGCCAGGGCCTGCCGGACGCGCAGGCCGCACTGACCGCGGCCGCCGCGCAGCGGCAGGACCTGCTGAAGAAGCTCGGCGAGCTGAAGGTCGATCAGCTCACCGAGGGTGGCAAGCTGGTGGAGCAGTTGCAGAAGGCGTGGCAGGCGTCCTCCACCGCGGACTCCGAGTACGCCCTGTGGGCCGGCGACATGGTCGCCGGGTGCGACGCGGGCAAGGCGAAGGACAACGACCACTACCGCAACGGCAACACCGCGAGCGGCTCCGCCACGACGGCCAAGGAGCAGGCCTCGGGGCTGTGGGGGGCGATCGCGTCGAAGACGGGGCTCCCGAACAAGGGCGCGAGCGAGCTGTAGCAGCCGGACGCGGGGGGCGGGCCGGGAGGTGCCCCTCGCGCCCCTGGTTTCTCACCCCGCCAGGACGGTGCGGACGTCGGTGAAGCCCTGGTGCTGTTCGACCAGGCGGCCGTTGCGGACCTGCTGGAAGGTGACGGAGGTGTTCACCAGGCGCGGGGAGTCCGCGGTGGGGAGCATGTTGGTGACGCCCCAGCTGAGCGGCGGGGTGGTGCCGGCGGTGTCGATGGGGTCGCCGCTGTCGAGGACGGACTGCAGGGCCTTCGCGGTGAGCGGCCGCTCGCGGTCGACCCGCCCGGCGGCCTGCTGGAGGACGGCGTAGGCGACCCAGGTGGTCTGGACGCCGGGGTCGGTGACGTCGATGGTGGCGCCGTTGCCGTAGGTGCGGGCGGTGGCGCGCAGGTTGTCCCAGACCGGCGAACTCTCGGCGGGGAACCAGCCGGTGGCGTACGCGCCGCGCAGCGGGCCGTTGTCGCCGCCGGTGGAGTCGACCACGGACTGCTGGAAGGAGCCGATGACCGAGGCGAGTTGGGTGTTCTTCGGGTTGGCCCGGCGGTAGGGGTCGAGCAGGTTGCCGGTGGGTTCGGCGCCGAGCGCGGAGAGCACGCAGTTGCCGGGCCGGTCGTCGCCGATGGCGCGCCTGGTGTAGGGGGAGTAGTCGTTGGACTTCTCCGGGGCCTTGACGTCGATGACCTTGATGCCGGTCTGCTTGACGGCGGTGGAGAGGTAGCTGACCAGGGCGTCGCCGGACCGGCTGTCGGGGCGGATCAGCGCGATCTGCTTGCAGCCGGCCTCGATCAACTGGCGTCCGCTGCCCGCGACCAGGGCGGGCGTGCCGCCGTTGACGGGGTAGGACAGCGGGCTGCTGAACTCGGGGCTGGAGAGGCCGTAGCCGCCGATGAACGGGATGCCGGCGGCTTCCAGGACGGGCATGAAGTTGCTGCCGTACTGGCTGGCGGAGCCGACCACGGCGACGGCGTGCGCCTCGACGGCCTGGTCGGCGCAGGCGGTGGCGCCGTCGGTGGTGTCGTGCTCGTTGCAGGTGAGGATGCGGACCTTGCGGCCGTTCAGGCCGCCGTGCGCGTTCAGGTCGCGGCCGATGGCGTCGGCGAGCGCGGTCATGCCGGGGCGGTCGGCGGCGCCGGTGCCGGACGGGGCGAAGGTCATCACGGTGACGTCCTGGCCGGTGGCGTCGGCGGCGGCCGGGCCGCCGCAGGCGGTGGCGGAGAGCAGGGCGGGCAGGACCGCGCCGGCGGCGAGGGCGGCGGCGGTGCGGTGGCGGCGTCCGCTGACGGCGGGCAGCGGGTGGGGGATTCCGGTCCGCGTCATGGTGCTCAGTTCCTCCCTGGACATGCTGCGGGGGCGACCCGTGCTCCGTTGCGCAGGTTCGGCGGGTCAAGGGTGGTGCGGGCCGGGCACGCCGAGAGGGACGCGATGTGAACGGTCCGCCAACGGGGGAGGAACTCGGGGCGCGGGCGTGTGATGACGCGTGTAGAGGGCGACCGGTCCGGGAACGTACGATCGACTCCCGTGTCCGACAGCATGGATTCTCCGTACCGTTCTGCCCGAAACTCTTCTCGAACGGGCGGCCGCTCCAGCACGATGGGCGTCATGCCCCTGACTGACCTGCCCTGGTGGCGCTGGCGCGCCCGGATCCGTTCGGCGCTGCACATGCTCTCCGACCCCGGCTTCCAGCGCGCGGCCTGGCTGGAGGGTCAGGGCGGCTACGGCGACCTGACCGACGCGGTGTACCGGCTGGTCGAGGACAGCTGGCTGGACCGCTGGTCGGCGGAGAAGTACGTGGGCTCGGTGTTCCGGGACTCGGCGGAGGCGGTCGCGGTGGACGCCGCGGTGCTGCGGGTGCTGCGGATCGTGCACCAGGTCGGCGAGGACGCCCCGGCGGCGGCCTACCTGGGGCACCCGGACTGGCCGGAGGCGGTGCGGGCGGCCCGCGAGGCGCACCACCGGCTGGCCGCCAACGACGGCACCGACCCGGACCTCCCGCCGTCCACGCTGGACGAGTTGCGGCAGCTGACCGCACGCGGCTGACCGGCCGGGGCCCCGCGCGGTCTCGGGTGGCGGGCGGTGGCCGCGCCGCCGGTGGATTTGTGCCAGGCTGGGCGGTCCGTCCGCACCCAGAGCCGAGAAACGGGATTCCGCGACATGGAAGAGACCGCCCCCTCCCAGTACGTTCTGACGCTGTCCTGCCCCGACAAGCAGGGCATCGTGCACGCGGTCTCCAGCTACCTGTTCATGACGGGTTGCAACATCATCGACAGCCAGCAGTTCGGCGACGCCGGCACCGGGCTGTTCTTCATGCGGGTGCACTTCTCGGCCGAGGAACCGGTGACCGCGGAGAAGCTGCGGGCGTCGTTCGCCGCGATCGGCGCGTCGTTCCGGATGGAGTGGCAGATCCACGAGTCCGCGGAGCGGATGCGGGTGCTGCTGATGGTCTCCAAGTTCGGGCACTGCCTGAACGACCTGCTGTTCCGCACCCGGATCGGGGCGCTGCCGGTGGAGATCGTCGGAGTGGTGTCCAACCACACCGACTTCCGGGAGCTGACCGAGTCGTACGGCATCCCGTTCCACCACCTGCCGGTGACCAAGGACACCAAGGAGCAGGCGGAGCAGCAGCTGCTCGACCTGGTCGCGCGGGAGCGGATCGACCTGGTGGTGCTGGCCCGGTACATGCAGGTGCTGTCGGACCGGCTGTGCAAGGAGCTGTCCGGCCGGGTGATCAACATCCACCACTCGTTCCTGCCGAGCTTCAAGGGCGCCCGGCCCTACCACCAGGCGCACGCGCGCGGCGTGAAGCTGATCGGTGCGACCGCGCACTACGTCACCGCGGACCTGGACGAGGGCCCGATCATCGAGCAGGAGGTCGCCCGGGTCACCCACGACGTGACCCCGGCCCAGCTGGTGGCGCTCGGCCGGGACGTCGAGTGCCAGGCGCTGGCGCGCGCGGTGAAGTGGCACAGCGAGCGGCGGGTGCTGCTGAACGGCACCCGGACCGTGGTGTTCGCCTGACGGCAGGTCAGCGGGGGTCCGGCGGCGGTGTTCGAGCGCCGCTGGACATTTGTAGGAAGGGTGGTTCGCTCGTGGCGGCCCGGTGCTGACGGGGCGTGAGGAGTACGGTCGGAGGTACCCGCGGGGGCGGTGGGCCGACCGGTCGTGCGAACCCCGGCAGGGTGAGCGGGACAGTATGCACCGAGGCATCCCCCGAACGCTGGAATATGCCCGAAGCTCTTGCTGCGACCCGGTCCCGGAATCATTCTGGGGCGTATTCGTGTCGATGCCATGGGCAGTACGGATCGGCGGCCTCCCCGAGGCGCGGCCGACCGGACCGGCGGGATCAAGCGGGCCGAATACCGAGTGCGGGTGGTGGAACGGTGCAGGTACTTCAGGTACAGCTGGCGGTCCAGGCGGACCCGGCCGAGGTCTCACGGGCCCGGCGCTGGGTGCGGGCCCGGCTGCAGGCCGGCGGTCTCGACCCGGACTCGCCGGTCGCCGAGACGCTGGTGCTGGTGGTCTCCGAGCTGGTCACCAACGCGGTGGTGCACACCGGCTGTCCGGCGGTGCTGCGGCTGCTGCTGCCGTCCGGCCCGGACGCCCCGCCCGGGGTCCGGGTGGAGGTCGCCGACGCCAGCTGCGCCGCCCCGGCCCCCGGCACGCGGGCGCGGACGCGGAGGCCACCAACGGGCGCGGCCTGGAGCTGGTGGAGATGCTGTGCGAGCGCTGGGGCTGGTACCCGGACGGCACCGGCAAGCGGGTGTGGTGCGAGATCGGTCCCGCCGTGGCGGTGTACGAGCGGGCGGCGCAGCCGGTCGCCTCGGCGCGCTGAGCGCCCGTCGGCGGGTCGGGACGCGCCACGCGTGCGCTCTCCGCGCTCCGGGTGATCCATCTGAATTTCGGACAACCCATTGACGTGACGTATCCGACTGATCACTCTTGGGTGCGGCGCTCCGTTGCGAGGGGACGCCGAGGGAGCCCGGGCGGTGCCGACACTCAGGGGGTCGTTGGCCGCATCCGCCCGGAACCTCGGCGAGATCGGAACGCCGGGCGTCACGGCTTCAGGGCCCGGACGCCGACCTGGACGGCGGCCCGCCGTGCCGTGCTCGGGGTGCGCACGGCCGGCCGTCGTCCGGTCAGTTGCCGGGCAGTCGCCGCATCGTGACCCAAAACCACTGGAAACCTCAGGTGGTCTGGACCAAAACTGTGGGACGTGACCGCCCCAGAACTCCACACCGCCCCCACCGCGCGCGTCAGCACCCCCGTCGGCCCCGCCATCTGGTCGGGCAACTTCCGGCTCTACTTCACCGCCCGCTCGGCCGGCCTGCTGAGCGACGCGATGCTCCCGGTGGCCGTCACCACCGGACTCCTCACCACCGGCCACACCGCCTCCACCGTCGGCTACGCGATGGCCTTCCTGCTCGCCCCGTTCGCCGGCCTGGTGCTGGTCGGCGGCGTCCTCGCGGACCGGTTCACCGCCCGCCGGCTGATGATCTTCGCCGACCTGCTCAACCTCACCACCCGGGTGCTGCTCGCGGTGCTGTTCTTCCGCGGCATCGACCAGCTCTGGCAGCTGTACCTGCTGCTCGCGCTGGCCGGCACCGCCGCCGCCATGTTCCAGCCCGGCGCCGCCTCCACCGTCCCGCTGGTGGCCCGCGACGTGCAGGGCGCCAACGGCGTGCTGCGCATCTCCGAGGCGCTCACCACGCTGGCCGGCCCGCCGCTGGCCGGCCTGCTGGCCGCCGCCTCCACCGGCTGGGTGATGGTCATCGCCGGCACCATGTACGCGGTCAGCGCCACCGCGCTGCTCGCCCTGCGGCTCGGCCCGGTCCCCGCCCCGCCGCCCGGCGACAGCCTGTGGCGCAACCTCGTCGAGGGCTGGCACGAGTTCCGCGCCCGCAGCTGGATGTGGGGCGTCATCCTGATCTGGATGATCTTCACGGTGCTCTCCTGGGGCCCCCTCACCCCGCTGTTCGGCTCGCTGGTGGTGCCCGAGCACGGCGGCACCGTGTTCGGCGTCCTGAACGGCATGTTCGGCGCCGGCACCGTGGTCGGCGGCCTGATCGCGATCCGGCTCAAGCCCGCCCGGCCGCTCGCCGCCGGCGCGATCGCCGTCCTCGCCTTCCCCGTCCAGCAGTTCGCGCTCGCCTTCGACCTGCCCTGGCCGGTGCTCGGCGCCGCCCAGCTGATCTCCGGAATCGGCATCAGCTTCTGGGGCGTCATGTGGGCCACCAGCGTGCAGACCCAGGTGCCCGGCGAGGTCCTCAACCGCATCCACGCGTACGAGGTGGCCGGCTCCGTCTGCATGTTCCCGCTCGGCTCCGCGCTGGCCGGCCCCGCCATGGAGGCGTTCGGCGCGCAGCGGGTGCTGGTGCTCGGCGGCGTCGTCACCGTGCTGACCGCCGCCGCGCTGCTGCTCAGCCCGCCCATCCGCGGCCTGCGCCGGGTCCCCGACGGCGGGCCGGTGGCCGGCGGGCACTGACCGGACGGACGTCCGGATCTCGACGGTGGATGGCAGCAAACCCCGTCGTGCGGGCGGGGCCCGGGAACGCAGACTCGGCGGGTGAACGAACTCACCGGTACGCCCGTCGCGGACCCGGCCCCGCCCCGGCCCGCCCCCCGCCTGCACTACGGCTGGATCGTCGCCGCCGTCTCGCTGGTCGTCCTGGTCGGCTCGGCCGGCTTCCGCTCCGCGCCCGGCCTGATGATGGACGCCCTGCACAACGAGTTCGGCTGGTCGCACGCCACCATCTCCAGCGCCGTCTCGGTCAACCTCACCCTGTACGGCCTCACCGCCCCGTTCGCCGCCGCCCTGATGGACCGCTTCGGCGTCCGCCTGGTGGTGGTCTGCGCGCTGCTCACCATCGCCACCGGCTCCGGCCTGACCATCCTGATGACCTCCGCCTGGCAGCTGATCCTCTGCTGGGGCGTGCTGGTCGGACTCGGCAGCGGCTCGATGGCCGGCGCCTTCGCCACCACCATCTCCGGACGCTGGTTCCAGGCCCGGCAGGGGCTGGTCACCGGCGTGCTGACCGCCGCGGGCGCCGCCGGGAACCTGATCTTCATGCCGGTGATGGCCGCGCTGGTCGAGCACCAGGGGTGGCGGACCGCCGTCGTCGTCATCTCGCTCGCCGCGACCGCCGTCGCCGTCCCGGTGCTGCTGCTGATGCGGGAGCGCCCCGCCGACCTCGGGCTGCTGCCCTACGGCGCGACCGAGGCGCCCGCCCCGCCGGTCGTCGACGGCTCGGCGATCGCCCGCTCGCTGCGGGTGCTGCGCGACGCCGCCCGCAGCCGGGCGTTCTGGCTGCTCGCCGCGTCCTTCGCGATCTGCGGCGCGACCACCGCCGGCCTGGTCGGCACCCACTTCATCCCCGCCGCGCACGACCACGGCATGCCCGTCACCACCGGCGCCTCGCTGCTCGCCCTGATCGGCGTCTTCGACGTGGCCGGCACGATCGCCTCCGGCTGGTTCACCGACCGCTTCGACTCCACCCGGCTGCTGATCACCTACTACGGGCTGCGCGGGCTCTCGCTGCTCCTGCTGCCCTCGCTGTTCGGGGAGAGCCTGCGGCCGCCGATCCTCGCCTTCGTGGTCTTCTACGGCCTGGACTGGGTCGCCACCGTCCCGCCGACGGTGGCGCTCTGCCGGCGGCACTTCGGGGCGGACGCGCCGATCGTCTTCGGGTGGGTGCTGGCGGCCCACCAGGTGGGTGCGGCGATCGTCGCGGGGCTGGCGGGCGTGGCCCGCGACCGGTTCGGCGACTACGACGCGACCTGGTACGCGGCGGGGGCGCTGTGCGCCGTCGCGGTGGGGTGCTGCCTGGCGCTGAAGGGCGCCTCGCGGACCCGTGGCGGGGCTCCCCTCGCCCCCGCCGTGTAATGGTCGCGTACCCTGATTGACCATGACACTGCGTTTCGTTCTCGACCCCGCCCCGACCCCTGAGCTGCGTGCCGACATCGTCGCGCTGTGGACGGACGTCTCGAACGCCGGGGGCGCGGTCGGGTTCGTGCCGCCGGTGACGGCGGCGGAGGTCGGAGCGGTCGCCGAGCGGCACTTCGCCGAGCTGGGGACGGACCGGCTGCTGGTCGGGTACGAGCCCGGCGGCCGGCTGGCGGCGGTGCTGTTCGTGGAGGACATGCGGTTCGGGCTGATGGACCACTGGCGGATGCTGAAGCGGGTGATGGTTCACCCCGACTTCCAGGGCCTGGGCTACGGCGCGGAGCTGCTCGCCGAGGCCGAGCGGGTGGCCCGCGGCTGGGGACTGGCCGGCCTGCGGCTCACCCTGCGCGGCGGGCACGGCCTGGAGGAGTTCTACGGCCGCAGCGGCTACGTCGAGGTCGGCCGGGTGCCGGGCGCCATCCGGGTGGCCCCGGGGGACGACCGCGACGACGTGACGATGTGGCTCGACCTGCGCGCCGGAGCGGTGTGAGGTCGTGCTTCACTGGGAGGGCCATTACCCCCGCGCGCCCCGCGGCGCGACCCGGCAGTGAAGGACGATCCCCGGTGAGCAGCAAGATCAACGCGACGCTCCGCTACACCTCGCTGCGGGCGAGCATCTTCCTGGCGTGTCTGCTGGTCGCCCTGCTGCTGGGCCACTTCAAGGTGATCCCGGTGGTCGGCGACCTCGGTCTGATCATCCTGTTCGCACTGGCGATGGTGGCGTCCTCGGCGATCAGCTACGTGGTGTTGAGCAAGCAGCGCGACGAGATGTCGGCGCAGATCGCCGCCCGGGTCGAGGCCCGCAAGGCGCGCGCGGCCGTCCGGGACTCCGCGGAGGACGAGGCGGACGACGCGGCCCGGGCCGCCGCCCGGCAGGCCCAGGCCGGCTGACGGCGTGTCGGACTCCGGGTCCGGCGAGGGGGCGCGGCGACGGCCGACCGGGCGGGACGTGGCCCGGCTGGCCGGGGTGTCGCAGGCCACCGTCTCGCTGGTGTTCTCCGGCAGCGCCGGGCACCGGGTCTCGGACGCCACCCGGGAGCGGATCCACGCCGCCGCCCGGGAGCTCGGCTACCGCCCGCAGGCGGCCGGCCGGCAGCTGCGGCTGGGCCGCAGCGGCATGGTGCTGCTGGCGGTGCCGAACCTGCTCGGCCCGTTCTTCGGCCGGGTGCTGACCGGCGTCCACGAGGAGGCGGCCCGGCACGGCCTGTCGGTGGTGGTCTCCAGCGGCTGGGACGCGGCGACGCTCGCCGAGGCGGCCGCCGCCGGGCGGTTCGACGGCATGCTGGTCTGCTCCCCCGACGACAAGCAGCTCGGCGCGCTGCCCGCCGACACCGCGGCGGTGTTCCTGGACGCCGACCCGGCGGCCAACCCCGGCCGCCCCACCGTCGAGCTGGACCTGACGGCGGGCATGCGCGCCGCCGTCGACCACCTGGCGGCGCTCGGCCACCGGCGGATCGGGTACCTGCGCTCGGTGCACTCCGCGTACACCTTCCGGGTCCGGCAGGCCGCGTTCGCCGCGGCGTCCGCGCAGCTGGAGGTGCAGGAGCGGGCGGTCAGCCTGAACGAGGGCAGCCGGGAGGCGGCCCGGGCCGCGCGGGAGCTGCTGGCCGGGCCGGACCGGCCGCGGGCGGTGGTGTGCGACGACGACGTGGTGGCCTCGGGGCTGTACCAGGCGGCGAACGAGCTGGGGCTCAGGATCCCCGGCGACCTGTCGGTGGTCGGCATGGACAACATCCCGGTGGCGGAGCTGCTCAGCCCGCCGCTGACCACCGTCGACCTGCCGGGCGAGCAGCTCGGCCGGACCGGCCTGGCCACCCTGGTCGCCCTGCTGGGCGGCGAACTGCCGCCGCCGGCCGGGCCGTTGGCGACCACGCTGGTGGTGCGGCGGTCCACCGCGGCGGGCTGAGGGGCCGTCACTGCTCGCCGAGCAGCATCCACTTCTCGGGTAGCGCGAGCGGGGCGAAGCCGACCTTGGCGTACACCTCGTGGGCGTCCCGGGTGGCCAGCAGCAGGCGGCGCAGCCCGAGTTCGGCCAGCCCGTCGCGGACCGCGGCGGTCAGCGCGGTGCCCAGGCCGCGGCCGCGGGCCTCCCGGGCGATGTACACGTCGCACAGCCAGGCGAAGGTGGCGTGGTCGGTGACCACCCGGGCGTAGCCGACCTGGGCGCCGGACGCGTCCTCGTACAGGCCGAAGTTGAGCGAGTGGTCGATCGCCCGGTCCTGCTTCTCGCGGGGCCGGCCGAGCGCCCAGTAGGAGTCCTCGGAGAGCCAGCGGTGCACCGACTCGCGGTCGAGGAGGGTCGGATCGGTGGACACGGTGTAGCCCGCGGGCAGCCGGATGCTCGTCATGCGGCGCATCCAAGCAGGCCGCGGGCGGTGCGGGCGAGCGGTTTGTTCAGGCGGCCAGTGCGACCGGGACGGGACGGAGCCGGGCGCGGGCGGCGAGCAGCAGCAGGCCGCCGAGGGCGATGCCGGCGACCGAGCACAGCGCGACGGCCTGCAGCGAGGTGTCGACCAGCAGGCCGGAGGTCGCCGAGCCGGCCGCGTTGCCGGTGGCGAACAGGGTGACCAGCCAGGCGAACGCCTCGGTGACGGTGCCGGCCGGCGCGAGCTCGGCGACCAGGACGAACGCGGCGGCCAGCAGCGGGGCCAGGCCGAGGCCGGAGACGAAGGCCAGGGCGGCCATCGGCAGCGGGCCGGGCAGGAGCAGCAGCGGCAGCGAGCCGGCCGCCATCACCAGCGCGAGGATCCAGGTGCGGGTGGCGGTGTCGGCCTTCCAGGAGGCCGCGCCGTAGGCGAGCGCGCCGAGCAGGCCGGCCAGCGCGGCCATCGCCAGCAGGGTGCCGCCGCCGCCGGGAAGGCCGCCGGGGTGCTGCTCGGCGTAGGCGATGAACAGCACGGCCTGCGCGCCGACCGTCCAGCCGGCGCCGCTCAGCCCGAGCAGCAGCAGGACCAGGCCGGGGGAGCGCAGCGGGCCGAGCAGCCCGGCGGAGGCCGCGCGCGGCGGGGCCTGCCAGTTGCGGGCGGGGGCGGCGGTGGCGACCACCAGCGCGCCGACCAGGCCGAGCGCGGCCGCCGTCCACAGGGCTGTGGACGGCGAGAACGCGGCGGCGATCCCGGCGACGGCGAGCGGCCCGGCCACGTACAGCACCTGCTGGGAGGCGGAGTCGAAGGCGTACGCGGTGTCGAGCTGCTCCTCCTCGACGACGTCCGGCCAGAGCGAGCGCAGGCAGGGCTCCAGCGGCGGCATGCACAGGCCGGCGACCGCCGCGCCGAGCGGGGCGGCGACGGGGGAGCCGGGGGCGAGGGCGAGCAGCGCGTAGCCGCCGCCGGCGGCGACGGCGGAGGCGAGCAGCACGCGGGGCTGGCCGGTGAGGTCGACGATCCGGCCGAGCACCGGCCCGCCGACCGCGGCGGCGATCGCGTAGGCGGCGGTGGCCAGGCCGATCCGGCTGTACGGGGTGCCGGCCTCGCGCAGGGCGAGGGCGATGACCAGGGCGGTCATGCCGGCGGGCAGCCGTCCGACCAGGGTGCCGACCAGCAGCCGGGTGACGTGCGGGGCGCGGAGCAGTGCGGCGTAGCCCATGGGCGTCCTTCCGGCGTGGTCTGGGGGAGCACCTCAAGTTATACGTATAACCGGATGGGCGTCAAAGCTGCCCGGAATGGGCCGTTCGAGCTGATGGACAGTCAGGAAAGGGTCGTTCGGGGACGACCTCAAACAAGTACTTTGAACATCTCAAAGGTTTGTTGCTAATCTACCGACCATGACCACCGCAGACGCCGCGCGCCAGGACGGGACGAGCACCCCGCTCGTGTCCCGCTGCCCGCGTCTGCCCGGTGCCGTGGACGGCCCGTGCCGCTGTCGCTCCGGCGGCTGTATGCGGGCGGCACGCCGCTGACGCCCCGGCAGCTCCCGCTGCCGGCCCCCGGGTCTCCTTACCCGGCCCGCGTCCCCCGTGCCGCCGCCTCCGCCCCCACCCCACCCCTGCACCTCACCGGAGTCGCACACCCATGTCCACCGCGCCCGCGCCCGCACCCACACTGCTGGGACGCATCCGCCGCACCCCGTTCTGGGCCCAGATCGTCGCCGGCCTGGTCCTCGGCCTGCTGTTCGGCTGGATCGCCCGAGCCGGCGACGTCTCGTGGCTCACCACCACGCTCGACACCATCGGCAAGACCTTCGTCCAGCTGCTCAAGCTGGCCGTCCCGCCGCTGGTCTTCACCGCGATCGTCGTCTCGGTCGCCAACCTGCGGAACGTCACCAACGCCGCCCGGCTGGCCGCCCGCACGCTGTTCTGGTTCCTCGCCACCTCGCTGATCGCCGTCGCCATCGGCCTGGGCCTCGGCCTGCTCACCGACCCCGGCAAGGGCGCCCACCTCTCCACCCAGGGCCTCAAGGGCGTGGAGAAGGGCGGCACCTGGGTCGACTTCCTGACCGGCATCATCCCAACCAACATCGCGGACGCCTTCCTGAAGGTGAACGTCCTCCAGATCGTCTTCCTCGGCGTGGTGGTCGGCGCCGCGATCCTGAAGATCGGCGAGAAGGCCGCCCCGGTCGCCAAGCTCTCCGAGTCCGTCCTCGAACTCGTCCAGACCGCCCTGTGGTGGGTCATCCGGCTCGCCCCGCTCGGCACCCTCGGCCTGATCGGCAAGTCCGTCGCGGTCTACGGCTGGGACCTGCTCAAGCCCTTCACCACGCTGACCGTCGACGTCTACGTCGGCTGCGCGCTGGTCCTGTTCGGCGTCTACTCGCTGCTGCTGCGCTTCGTCGGCGGCCTCAACCCGCTGAACTTCTTCAAGGGCGCCTGGCCCGCGATCCAGCTGGCCTTCGTCTCCCGCTCCTCGGTCGGCACCCTGCCGGTCACCCGCCGGGTCACCGAGCGCCTCGGCGTCCCGTCCGAGTACGCCTCGTTCGCCGTCCCGTTCGGCGCGACCACCAAGATGGACGGCTGCGCCGCGATCTACCCGTCGCTGGCCGCGATCTTCGTCGCCCAGGTCTACGGCATCGACCTCGGCATCGGCGACTACCTGCTGATCGCCTTCGTCTCGGTGATCGGCTCCGCGGCCACCGCCGGCCTCACCGGCGCGATCGTGATGCTCACCCTGACCCTCTCCACCCTGGGCCTGCCGCTGGAGGGCGTCGGCCTGCTGCTGGCCATCGACCCGATCCTCGACATGATGCGCACCGCCACCAACGTGGCCGGTCAGGTCGTCGTCCCGATCCTGGTCTCGGCCCGCGAGAAGACCCTCGACCTCACCGCGTACAACAACCCCACCGGCGACCTGCTCGCCGAGGACCGTCCGGTCGCGGTCGTCGCCGCCGCCTGACGCCCGCCCGCACCGACGGCCCGCACCCCGCAGGGGGTGCGGGCCGTCGCTCGTTGGAGTGAGACTCCTTGGGCCGGGCTGGGCGGATCAGTAGCGTGGGGCCGACGAAGGAGGGGTCGATGACTGCTCTGCCCTACGACTCTGTCGATCCGGAACAGGCCCTCAAGTACGCGATCCAGCACCACGTCAGCGAGCGGGTCCAGATCGTCGAAGGCATCGTCGAGCCGCTCGCGTCCGGCTGGGACGACGAGGCGGCCGCCAGCCGGCTGCGCAGCCAGCTCAACGACCGGGTCCGGGCCCTGGACTGCGTGATGGGGGCGGGAGACCTCGACCTCCCCGGCTCCAGCAACTGGTTCGTCCCGGACGTGGCGGTGGTGCCCGCCCCGCTCACCAGGGACGGCGGCGCGCTGCTCCCCGAACAGACCCTGCTGGTGGTCGAGGTGACCTCCGAGGCGGACGGCGACACCGACCGGGTGGTGAAGCCCCGCCGGTACGCCGAGTACGGGGCGCCGCTCTACCTGCTGGTCGACCGCCGGTACGGGACGTGCACGCTGTTCGCCGAACCCGGCCCGTCCGGCTACGCCCGTACCCTCGGCCCGCTGCCGTTCGGCACGCCGGTCGACCTGCCGGAGCCCTTCGGACTCCGGCTGGACACCTCGGGGCTCTGAGGCCGCTCAGCGGGCGCGCGCGTGGCGGACGCGGAGGCGGCCGAAGCCGGGGGCGCCGGTGATCCGGATGAGCGGGCCGCCGGGGCGGGGTAGCGCGGCGGGCGGTAGCGGACGTCCTGCCAGCCGCCCTGGACGCCGTCCACGTCGACGGTGGCGTTGTGCGGGACGGTGATGGTGGCCCGGCCGAAGCCCAGGCCGAGCTCGATGTCGACCACCGGGTGGTCGATGATCGCGTGCGAGAGGTCGAGCCGGACCTTGCCGAACGCGGAGGCCACCGTCAGCTTGCGGGGCACCCGCCAGGGGCCGCGGCGGACGATCCGGCCGCCGGCCGTCGCGATGGTGGCGGCGGAGTCGTCCTCGGCCGGGCGGCCGGCGGGCAGGTCCGCGGTGACCAGATCGAGTTCGGCGCGGGTGGCGGCGGTGAGCGCCTGCTGGAGGCGCTGCTCCATCTCCTCCCGGGAGATCCGTTCCTCGGCGTAGGCCTGTTGGAGGCGGTCGGCGGCGGCGTCGCGTTCGGCCGCGCCGACCCGGATGTGCGGGCCGTCCGGAAGTGAAGTCACCCGGGCAGCCTAGCCGTTGACGCTTCGTCAGGGGACTGCCGGGCCCAGTGCTGGGCGAGCACGGTACAGACCATCAGCTGGATCTGGTGGAACAGCATCAGCGGCAGCACCGCCAGCCCGACCGCGCCGGCCGGGAACAGGATGGCGGCCAGCGGCAGGCCGTTGGCCAGGGACTTCTTGGAGCCGCAGAACTGGATGGTGATCCGGTCCGGGCGGGAGAAGCCGAGCCGGCCGGACACCACGTGGGTGAAGCCCAGCACCGTGCCCAGCAGCACCGAGGAGATCGCCACCAGGGCCAGCAGCTGGCCCACCGTGACCCGGCCCCAGATGCCCTCGCGGACGCCCTCGCCGAATGCGCTGTAGACGATCAGCAGGATCGAGCCCCGGTCCACCACCTGGGTCACCAGCCGGTGCCGGCCGATCCACGGCCCGACCCGGCGGCGCAGCAGCTGCCCGGCGGCGAACGGCACCAGCAGTTGCAGCACCACGTCCAGCACCTGCCCGCCGTCCACCGCGACCCCGGACCCGCCGGACAGCAGCCAGGCCGCCAGCAGCGGGGTCAGTACGATGCCCAGCAGGCTGGAGAAGGTCGCGGCGCAGATCGCGGCGGCCACGTTGCCGCGGGCGATCGAGGTGAACGCGATCGAGGACTGCACGGTGGACGGCAGCAGGGTGAGGAACAGCACGCCGGTGAACAGCTCCGGCGGCAGCACCGCGTCCGGCAGCAGCCGGGTGGCCTCGCCGAGCAGCGGGAACAGCACGAAGGTGCAGCCCAGGATCAGCAGGTGCAGCCGCCAGTGCCGGGCGCCGGCCACCGCCTCCTGCGGGGAGAGCCGGGCGCCGTACAGGAAGAACAGCAGGCCGACGGCCAGGTGCACGCCGCCGGTGACGGCGCTCGCGGCGACCCCACGGGCGGGCAGCACGGTGGCCAGCAGGACGGTGCCGAGCAGCAGCAGGAGGTAGGTGTCGACGCCGATCCGGCGCAGCGTGCGGTCGAGGGCGCGGTGGGCGGATCGGAGGCGGTGCATGCCTCGATGATCCCCCGCGCGGGCCGCGGCGCCGGGAGCGGGGTGGGGGCACGGGGCGGGGGACCGGGCCGGCCGGGAATTCCCGGAATTGCGTCCGGAATGCGGACGGGCGGTGGCGCGGAGAAAAAGCGCGGGCAAAAAGGCAGGGGGCCCGCCGCCGGGCGGGCCCCCTTGGGAACTGCTACTCATACGGACCCGAGGGGCCGTGAGCGATCAGATGTGAAGAGATGTCAGATAGCGACGACGTTCTCGGCCTGCGGGCCCTTCGGGCCCTGGGTGACGTCGAAGCTGACCGCCTGGTTCTCCTCCAGCGAGCGGAAGCCGCTCGCGTTGATGGCGGAGTAGTGGACGAAGACGTCGGGGCCGCCGCCCTCCTGGGCGATGAAGCCGAAGCCCTTCTCGGCGTTGAACCACTTGACGGTTCCGGTCGCCATACCGTTCTCCTTGCAAGGGACGTAGTGGACACCACACCTTGTGGCGCCCGGGTCCGCTGCGCTGATCGCCCTGCCTCCGGACGAGCCCGGAGTTTTTCGCACAGTGCTCAATCAAAGCTCAATTGATGCCTGATACTGCTGAAAAATTACAAAAAGCCTGCGGTTACACGCTCCGCAGGCTCCAAGTACTGCAAGGGGAATCAAACTGCAACTGAAGTGAACGGTAGCACGCGGTGGCGGCCCCGACCAGGGGCCGACGAGGGTGTCGGAGAGCGTGTCGGAGCGCGGGTCGGAGCGCCCCCGAACGGTGTGTCGGGCACCGGATGCGGACCCTCCCGAGCGGCAGGCATACCCTGCCGGAAGAGCACCAACGGCAAGGGAGTACACGGTGAGCAGTCGGGACGCCGAACGGCCGGCGACCGCGGTCAGGCCGCGGGTCGGACACATCCAGTTCCTCAACTGCCTGCCCCTCTACTGGGGGCTGGCGCGCACGGGGAACCTGCTCGACCTCGACCTCACCAAGGACACCCCGGAGAAGCTCAGCGACCGCCTGGTGGCCGGCGACCTCGACATCGGCCCGATCACCTGCGTGGAGTACCTGCGCAACGCCGACCGGCTGGTGGTGCTCCCCGACATCGCGGTGGGCAGCGACGGCCCGGTGATGTCCTGCGTGATCGTCAGCAAGCTCCCGCTGGACCGGCTGGACGGCCGCCGGGTCGCGCTCGGCTCGACCAGCCGCACCTCCGTCCGGCTGGCCCGGCTGCTGCTGGAGGAGCGCGAAGGGGTGCGGCCCGAGTACTTCGGCTGCCCGCCCGACCTGGACGCGATGCTCGCCGAGGCCGACGCCGCCGTGCTGATCGGCGACCCCGCGCTGCGCGCCTCGCTGGAGCAGGCGCCCCGGCAGGGGCTGGCCGTGCACGACCTCGGCGCGATGTGGAAGGAGTGGACCGGCCTGCCGTTCGTCTTCGCCGTCTGGGCCGCCCGCCGCGAGTACGCCGAGCAGCAGCCCGAACTGACCGCCGCCGTGCACCGGGCGTTCCTGGAGTCCCGCGACCTCTCGCTGGCCGAGGCCGCCAAGGTCGCCGAACAGGCCGCCCGCTGGGAGGCGTTCGACGCGCCGCTGCTGGAGACCTACTTCAGCGAGGCGCTGGACTTCTCGCTGGGCGGGCGGCAGCTGGCCGGCCTGGCCGAGTTCGCCCGCCGGGTCGCCCACGACAGCGGCTTCGCCCCGGACGTGGCGATCCGGCTGCTGGAGTCCGAGCCGGCCGGGTCGGTCGTGCCGGCCTGACGGTTCACCGGCGGTCGGGGCGTGAACGGTTCCCGGCCGGTGGTCGTTTTGGGATGATCGGACCGGTCCTGGTGGGGGACGCCGACGCCGAGCGGCGGCAGCCGGGGGCGGAGGGGAACGGTCATGGAGCTGCTGACGGCTGACGACCCGTCGACGATCGGCGACTACCGGCTGCTGCGGCGGCTCGGGGCCGGCGGCATGGGGCGGGTCTACCTGGGCCGGACGGCGGGCGGGCGGACCGTCGCCGTCAAGGCGGTGCGCCCCGAACTCGCCGACGACCCGGAGTTCCGGGCCCGGTTCCGGCAGGAGGTGTCCGCCGCCCGCCGGGTGGGCGGCCGGTGGACCGCGCCCGTGCTGGACGCCGACACCGACGGCCCCCGCCCCTGGGTGGCCACCGGCTACGTCGCCGGCCCCTCGCTCGGCGCCGCCGTGCACACCGGCGGCCCGCTGCCCGCCGCCTCGGTGCACGCCCTCGGCAGCTGGCTCGCCGAGGCCCTGGAACAGGTGCACGCGCTCGGCCTGGTGCACCGGGACGTCAAACCGTCCAACGTGCTGCTCACCCTGGACGGCCCCCGGCTGATCGACTTTGGGGTGGCCCGGGCGCTGGATGCCGCCGCCACCCTCACCCACAGCGGGTACGTGGTCGGCTCGCCCGGCTTCATGTCGCCCGAGCAGGCCGCCGGTTCGCCCGTCGGCCCGGCCGGAGACGTCTTCGCACTGGGCGCCGTGCTGGCCTTCGCCGCCACCGGCACCGCCCCGTTCGGCGAGGGCGTCAGCGCCGCCGTCCTGCTCTACCGGGTGCTCCACGAGGAACCCGAACTGCGCGGCCTGGACGGCGGACTGCGCGCGATCGTGACGGCCTGCCTGGCCAAGGACCCGGCCGACCGCCCGACCCCCGCCGAGCTGCGCGCCCGGCTCGCCCCGGCGCGACCGCCGTCGGCCCCGAGACCTGGCTGCCCGGCCCGCTCGCCGCCGCCGTCGGCCGGGCCGCCGTCGAACTGCTCGACCTGGAGGCCGACGGCGCCCCCGCCACCCGCCCGACCGTGCCCGCCGTCGCGGACCGGGCGCCCACCGAGCTGGACGGCCCGGTGACGGCCCGTCGGAAGCGCGGCCGGGGCCGGGTGCGGGCCTCGGTGGCGGCCGCGGCGGTGCTGCTCGGCGCGGCGTTCGGCGGGCTGGCGGCGGCCGGGAAGCTGCCCTGGCAGGACGGGGCGCCCGGGAAGGGGACGGCGGCGGACGGGGAGGCGCTGCCGCAGGCCTTCCTCGGCACCTGGCGGGGCACCATCACCACCAAGGTGGTGCCGCTGCCGTCCACCTTCACCGCCACCTTCACGGCGGGGAGGATCGGCGAGGACGTCGGTCGGACCAGCAACGCCTCCGCGTTCAGCAGCACGGTCTGCCGCGGCGTGCTCACCCTGCTGTCGGTCGAGGCGGGGACGGTCACCCTGCAGGAGCGGCCGGAGGGCCCGCAGGCCGGGTGCAGCGAGGCGCGGGAGAAGCAGACGTACACCGTGCTGGACGGCGGCGCCCGCCTGCACGTGGCGGTCACCGGGGCGCAGCTCGGCACCGACCCGGAGGGGGACCTGGCGAAGCAGTAGCGGGGCTGGGCAGGGGCGAAATTACGCTGGCGTAGGCTGGGCGGGACGCCCCTCCGACGACGAAAGCAGGCCCGCCAGGTGTCCGAGCAGAACCTTTCCGCCGCCCAGCTGCAGGCCGTTCTGGACCGTGCGGCCGAGGGCGGCCGGATCACCGCCGACGAGGCGCTGGAGCTGTACCGTTCGGCCCCGCTGCACGCGCTCGGCGCGGCCGCCGACGCGGTGCGCCGGCGCCGGTACGCGGGCGTGGAGCACATCGCCACGTACATCATCGAACGGAACATCAACTACACCAACGTCTGCGTGACCGCGTGCAAGTTCTGCGCGTTCTACGTCCCGCCGAAGAGCGACAAGGGCTGGTCGCGGGAGCTCGACGAGGTGCTGCGCCGCTGCGCGGAGACCGTCGAACTGGGCGGCACCCAGATCATGTTCCAGGGCGGGCACCACCCCGAGTACGGCGTGGAGTACTACGAGAAGAACTTCTCCGCGATCAAGGAGCGCTTCCCCGAGCTGGTGATCCACTCGCTGGGCGCCTCCGAGGTCGAGCACATGGCGAAGATCTCCGGCGTCTCCGTAGAGGAGGCCATCACCCGGATCCACGCCGCCGGCCTGGACTCGTTCGCGGGTGCCGGCGCCGAGCTGCTGCCGGAGCGGCCGCGCAAGGCGATCGCCCCGCTGAAGGAGTCCGGCGAGCGCTGGCTGGAGATCATGGAGACCGCGCACCGGCTGGGCGTCGAGTCCACCTCCACCATGCTGATGGGCACCGGCGAGACCAACGCCGAGCGGATCGAGCACCTGCGGATGATCCGCGACGTGCAGGACCGCACCGGCGGCTTCCGGGCGTTCATCCCCTACACCTACCAGCCGCAGAACAACCACCTGAAGGGCTCGACCCAGGCCACCGTGTTCGAGTACCTGCGGATGATCGCCATCGCCCGCCTGTTCCTCGACAACGTCGCCCACATCCAGGGCTCCTGGCTGACCACCGGCAAGGAGGCCGGCCAGCTGTCGCTGCACTACGGCGCGGACGACCTCGGCTCGGTGATGCTGGAGGAGAACGTGGTCTCCGCGGCCGGCGCCAAGCACCGGTCCAACCTGCACGAGCTGATCCACCTGATCCGCACCGCGGGCCGCGTCCCCGCGCAGCGCTCCACCACGTACGAGCACCTGCGGGTCCTCGACGACCCGGCCAACGACCCGGTGGACCCGCGGGTCGCCTCGCACATCGCCTCCACCGCGATCGAGGGCGGCACCGCGCACCCCGAACTCACCATCCTGGCCACGAACTGAGCCCCGGGTGCTGACGCTGCACCGGGCCCGCCTGGTGCTGGCCGACCCCGCCGCCCCGCCGGTCACCGACGGGGCGGTGCTGGTCGACGGCGCGGTCGTCGCCGCGATCGGGCCGTTCGCGGAGCTGGCCGGGCGCGGGGCGAGGGTCCGCGCCTGGGACGGCGTCCTGGTGCCCGGGCTGGTCAACCGGCACGGGCGGTGGCTGCTGGAGAGCGCCTACCACCCGGACCCGCGGGAGGAGTCGGGCGACCGGCCGCTGCCGCCGCCCGCGGAGCTGACCGAGGAGCGGTGGGGCGGCAGCGCGCGGCGCGGGCTCCAGCGGATGCTCGGCCACGGCGCGACGGCCCTGACGGGCCCGTTCGACCGTCCCTCGGTCCGCACGGCGGTGGCCCGCTCCGGGCTGCACGTGCTCCCGGGTGACGGCGCGTCAGGAAGCCTCGACCCGCTGGACGGGCAGGCGCTCCCGGCCGCGGTGCACCGGCCGCTGGCCGTCGGGGGAGCGGCGGACTTCGCGGTGTTCGACGAGCCGGGGCCCGGGGCGGGCTGCCTGGCGACGGTCCTGGGCGGACGGCTGCTCCACCGGCGGAGGTAGCGGACGGGCGGGGGCGCGGGGCATCGTCGTGTTCAGGCAAGAGTTCTGACTCCCCGTGACCTGAGGGTCCACCAGCGGCTACGATCCCGGTTCAGTACTTCCGCCGAGCCAGGAACAGGACGCATGCGAGCCGCCACACCTGATCGTCCGCGGACCAGGCCCGGCCGGGGGTGGTACGTCGGGGCGGTGCTGAGCGCGGTGGTGGCCGTCACGATGTGCCTGCTGGGGTGGCGGCAGGCCGACCAGGCGGACCGGATCAACGCGCACCCGGTGCGGATCGAGGGCACCGTGACCCAACTGCCGGGCGGCAGCGGGACGTACAGCCAGGTCGCGTACGCGGCGGACGGGCGGAAGCTGACCGCCGCGGACCTGTGGCTGCCCGCGGAGGCGAAGGTCGGCGACCGGATCTGCCTGGAGCACGCGGCGGACGACGCGGGCGCGGTGCGGGTGTGCGGGAAGCGCTACCCGCAGCCGGTGGGCGTGGGACTGGCGCAGACCACGGTGCCGCTGGCGGTGCTGCTGTGCCTGGGCTGCCTGCTGCGGATCCGGCACTTCCGGCGGGCGCACCCGGTGGCCGGGCGGGAGGGGACGCCCGGGTTCACGGTGGCGTTCGCGGCCGAGGGGATGCCCGCGATCACCCAGGGCAAGCGGACGCGCCGGCGCCGCAAGGGGGGTCGGCGCGCGCTGCGGTGAGCCCTGGTGGCGGCCGTCCGGACCGCAAGGTGAACAATGGGGGCGTGACCCGAGCCCATCTGGACAAGCAGCCGCAGGACGTCGCCGCCATGTTCGACGATGTCGCGGCCAAGTACGACCGCACCAACGACGTGCTCTCGCTGGGCCAGGCCCGGCTGTGGCGCCGCGCGGTGGCCGATGCGGTGGGGGCCGTGGCGGGCCAGCGCATCCTGGACCTCGGCGCGGGCACCGGCACCTCCTCGCTGCCGTTCCTGGAGGCCGGCGCGGACGTCGTGCCGTGCGACTTCTCGATCGGGATGCTGACCGAGGGCAAGAACCGGCACCCCGAGCTCGCGCTGACCGCCGGCGACGCGACCCGACTGCCGTTCGCGGACGAGTCGTTCGACGCGGTGACGATCTCCTTCGCGCTGCGCAACGTGCAGGACCACGAGGCGGCGATGCGCGAGATGCTCCGGGTGACCAAGCCCGGCGGCAAGGTGGTGATCTGCGAGTTCTCCACCCCGACGTGGACGCCGTTCCGCACCGTGTACACCGAGTACCTGATGCGGGCGCTGCCGCCGGTGGCGACGAAGGTGTCCTCGAACCCGGAGGCGTACGTCTACCTCGCCGAGTCGATCCGGTCCTGGCCCGACCAGCCCGCGCTGGCCGCGGAGTTGCAGCAGGCCGGCTGGACGAAGGTGGCCTGGCGCAACCTGACCGGCGGCATCGTCGCCCTCCACCGCGGCTTCAAGGCCCCGTAGACTGCGAGGGTTCGGCGCTCCGTACCGTTCCGTTGACGGAGGGTCGGACCCGACCACCGTGACCCCGACGCGCTCAGGAGAGAGCCGAATGACCGAGACCGCCGTGGAGTCCACCGCCGACGTCATCGTGGTCGGCGCCGGTCCGGCCGGCTCCACCACCGCGTACTGGCTGGCCCAGGCGGGCCTGGACGTGCTGCTGCTGGAGAAGACCGAGTTCCCGCGCGAGAAGGTGTGCGGCGACGGTCTGACCCCGCGGGCCGTCAAGCAGCTGGTGGACATGGGCATCGACGTGTCCGCCGAGGCCGGCTGGCTGCCGAACAAGGGCCTGCGGATCATCGGCGGCGGCGTCCGGCTGGAGCTGGACTGGCCGGAGCTGGCGTCCTTCCCCGACTACGGACTGGTGCGCAAGCGCGCCGACTTCGACGAGCTGCTGGCCCGTCAGGCGCAGAAGGCCGGCGCCCGGCTGTACGAGAACTGCAACGTGAGCGGCCCGATCCAGGACCGCACCGGCCGGATCACCGGCGTCACCGCCAAGCTGGGCCCGGAGAAGCGCGAAGTCGCCTTCCACGCCCCGCTGGTGGTCGCGGCGGACGGCAACTCGACCCGGCTGTCGCTGGCGATGGGCCTGCACCGGATCGAGTCCCGGCCGATGGGCGTCGCCTACCGGACGTACTTCACCTCGCCCCGGCACGACGACGACTACCTGGAGTCGTGGCTGGAGCTGTGGGACACCCGCGGCGGGCAGAAGAAGCTGCTGCCCGGCTACGGCTGGATCTTCGGCATGGGCGACGGCACCTCGAACGTCGGCCTCGGCATCCTCAACTCCTCGCCCGCGTTCGGCGACCTGAACTGGCGCGAGGTGCTGAAGAGCTGGTGCGCCGGCATGCCCGAGGAGTGGGGCTACACGCCGGAGAACATGACCGAGCCGATCCGCGGCGCGGCCCTGCCGATGGCGTTCAACCGGCAGCCGCACTACACCCGCGGCCTGCTGCTGGTCGGCGACGCCGGCGGCATGGTCAACCCGTTCAACGGCGAGGGCATCGCCTATGCGATGGAATCCGGCCAGCTCGCCGCGGGCGTCATCGTGCAGGCGATGGCCCGGATCACCCCCGAGGGCCGGGAGCGGGCGCTGGCCCGCTACCCGCAGATCCTGAAGGACACCTACGGCGGCTACTACACGCTCGGCCGGGCGTTCGTGAAGCTGATCGGCAACGACCGGGTGATGCGGATCGCCGCCGAGCGCGGCCTCACCCACCCCGTGCTGATGAAGTTCGTCCTCAAGCTGCTGGCCAACCTCACCGACCCGACCGGCGGCGACGCCGCGGACCGGATCATCAACGGCCTCGCGAAGGTCGCGCCCCGGGCCTGACCGGGGGACGGCGGCCGGACAGCGGCGGCGGGCAGGCGGAATCCGCTTGCCCGCCGCCCTTCGCGTGCGGGACAGTGTGCGGCGATCTTGTCCGTCCGACGGCGCACGGGCCCCTGCGGTGTTCCCCGGGAGTCCTGCCATGGCCGTTGCGTCCCTCGATGCCCGCCCCCGCGCCGCGCGCGACCTGCCGCTGCTGGCGGTGGCGGTGGTGTGGGGTTCGAGCTTCCTGGTGGTGAAGCGGGTCGCCGAGCCGGACACCGTGGTGGCCGTGCTGGCGCTGCGCTTCGGCCTGGTGCTGCCGGTGCTCGGCCTGGCCGCCCGGCGGCAGCTGCGCGCCCTGACGGCCCGTCAGTGGGCCGGCGGGGCGCTGCTGGGCCTGGTGCTCGGCGCGGTGTTCCTGCTGGAGACGTACGGGGCGGTGCACACCTCGGCGACCAACGCGGGGCTGGTGATCAGCCTGACGATGGTGTTCACCCCGTTCGCCGAGGCCGCGCTGCGCCGCAGCGCCCCGTCCGGCGCGTTCCTGGCGGCGGCCGGCCTGTCGGTGCTGGGGGTGGCGCTGCTGACCGGGGACGGCGGCCTGCGGGCGCCGTCCGCGGGCGATCTGCTGGTGCTGGGCGCGGCGGTCGCACGGACCGTGAACGTGCTGGCGACGGCCCGGCTGCGGGCCGTGCGCGGGGTGCCCCCGCTGGCCCTGACCTGGGTCCAACTGGCGTTCGCCACCCTGGTGTTCGCGGCGGCCTCGCCGTGGGCCGGGCCCTCGCCGTGGGCGGTGGCGGCGTCCTTCGACGGGCGGCGCTGGGGACTGCTGCTGTACCTGTCGCTGCTGTGCACGCTGTTCGCGTTCTTCGTGCAGCTGTGGGCGGTGCGGACCGGCTCGCCGTCGCGGGTGAGCCTGCTGCTGGGCACCGAGCCGCTCTGGGCGGCGGTGTTCGGGGTCGCACTGGCGGGCGACCGGCCGGGCCCCCTGGCGCTGCTGGGGGCGCTGGCGGTGCTGGCCGGAACCGAGTGGGGGCGGCGCCGCGCGCCCTCCTTCGAGAGCTTGTGAACGAAGGGTCAAGCGGCTGCCGACCGGGGTCCGTCGCGCGGGTGAGTTCCCCTATCACGTAAACCCGATCGCTCCGAAATTTGCCTGTTCCGCCGCAGAATTGATATAGGCCGTGGCCAAACGGCAGCCGTTTCGCGGTGAGTTGCGACTGTATGTGGCCAATTGCCTGCTCCGGGTAGAACAGTGGTGACCCCTCCCGCTCCGGGCGGCTTCGTCGGGTGGCGAAGATCACAAAGATCGTCGGGAACTGCGTGTCGCAGATCACAAGCAGACAGGCATAGGATGCGCTCCAACCTGGCTTTGTGAACTGCCTCACATGGAGCCGGATCCCACGAAGTGGATCATCGGTTCACCGCTGGTGACCTGGTGGTTCCGATCTGCAGTCAAGGACGACTGGACGGAGGGAGCGGGGGCTATGAATGCCTACGCGCCGATCCTCGTACTCGGTGCCATCGCCGCGGCGTTCGCGGTCGGCTCCGTCGTGATGGCCTCGCTCACCGGCCCGAAGCGCTACAACCGGGCCAAGTTGGAGGCGTACGAGTGCGGCATCGAACCGACCCCGCAGCCCACGGGCGGCGGTCGGTTCCCGATCAAGTACTACCTGACGGCGATGCTGTTCATCGTCTTCGACATCGAGATCGTCTTCCTCTACCCCTGGGCGGTCAGCTTCGACGCCCTGGGGATCTTCGGGCTGGTCGAGATGCTCCTGTTCATCGCCACCGTGTTCGTCGCCTACGCCTACGTCTGGCGTCGCGGCGGCCTGGAGTGGGACTGACGCCCGATCCGCCGCCGCGCTGCGTCGCCCGAGCTGCGACGCCCGCGCTGCGTTGTTTGTGAGCTGGCGGACAAGCCACCGGACTCGAAGGCATTGAGAGGGAACTGATGGGTATCGAGGAGAAGCTGCCGAGCGGCTTTCTGCTCACCAGCGTGGAGGCCGCCGCGGGCTGGGTGCGGAAGGCTTCGGTCTTCCCGGCCACCTTCGGGCTCGCCTGCTGCGCGATCGAGATGATGACCACCGGCGCCGGCCGCTACGACCTGGCCCGGTTCGGCATGGAGGTGTTCCGCGGCTCGCCGCGGCAGGCCGACCTGATGATCGTGGCCGGCCGGGTCAGCCAGAAGATGGCCCCGGTGCTGCGCCAGGTCTACGACCAGATGCCGAACCCCAAGTGGGTCATCTCGATGGGCGTGTGCGCCTCCTCCGGCGGCATGTTCAACAACTACGCGATCGTCCAGGGCGTCGACCACATCGTCCCGGTCGACATCTACCTGCCGGGCTGCCCGCCCCGCCCGGAGATGCTGCTCGACGCGATCCTCAAGCTGCACGACAAGATCCAGCACGAGAAGCTCGGCGTGAACCGCCGCCGGGCCGAGGAGGAGGCCGAGCGCCTCGCGCTGCAGGCCACCCCGACCAGTGAGATGCGGGGGCTGCTGCGATGAGCGACCACCAGACGCCGGCCGACGAGACGCCCGAACTCCCCTCCACCAGGCGGGAGATCCCGGTCGAGGTGGTCGGCACCCGGCAGGGCATGTTCGGCGCCCGCGGCACCGGCGACACCTCCGGCTTCGGCGGCCTGCACGCCCCGATCGTGCTGCCCGGCCCGAGCGAGCGCCCCTACGGCGGCTACTTCGACGAGGTGGCCGACGAGTTCGAGGGCGCGCTCGAGGAGCAGGGCCTCGACGTGGACGAGGTGATCGAGAAGACCGTCGTGGACCGCGGCGAACTGACCTTCCACGTCGCCCGCGAGCACCTGCTGAAGGCGGTGCGGATCCTCCGCGACGACCCGGCGCTGCGCTTCGAACTCTGCCTGGGCGTCAGCGGCGTGCACTACCCGTCCGAGCCGGGCCGGGAGCTGCACGCGGTCTACCACCTGCGCTCGATCACCCACGGCCGGCTGATCCGGCTGGAGGTGACCGCGCCCGACGCGGACCCGCGCATCCCGTCCGTGGTCAGCGTCTACCCGACCAACGACTGGCACGAGCGGGAGACCTACGACTTCTTCGGACTGGTCTTCGAGGGCCACCCGGCGCTCACCCGGATCATGATGCCGGACGACTGGCTGGGCCACCCGCAGCGCAAGGACTACCCGCTCGGCGGCATCCCCGTCGAGTACAAGGGCGCCCAGATCCCGGCTCCCGACCAGCGGAGGTCGTACAGCTGATGAGCAGCACCCACTACGAAGCAGGAGCCCGGGAGACCACCGAGGGACGGGTGTTCACCGTCACCGGCGGCGACTGGGGCGAGGTCGCCGAGGCCGTCGCGGGAGCCGACGACGAGCGGATCATCGTCAACATGGGCCCGCAGCACCCGTCCACCCACGGCGTGCTGCGGCTGATCCTGGAGATCGACGGCGAGACGGTCACCGAGGCCCGGTGCGGCATCGGCTACCTGCACACCGGCATCGAGAAGAACATGGAGTTCCGCAACTGGGTGCAGGGCACCACGTTCGTGACGCGGATGGACTACCTCACTCCGCTGTACAACGAGACCGCCTACTGCCTGGCCGTCGAGAAGCTCCTCGGCATCACCGCCGACATCCCCGACCGGGCGTCCGTGATCCGGGTGCTGATGATGGAGCTGAACCGGATCTCCTCGCACCTGGTGGCGCTCGCCACCGGCGGCATGGAGATCGGCTCCACCACCCTGATGATCTACGGCTTCCGGGACCGCGAGACCGTCCTGGACATCTTCGAGCTGGTCACCGGCCTACGGATGAACCACGCCTACGTCCGCCCCGGCGGGCTCGCCCAGGACCTGCCCCCCGGCGCGGTCGACAAGATCCGCGAGGGCGTCAAGCTGCTCCGCTCCCGGATGCACGAGTACGACAAACTCGCCACCGACAACCCGGTGTTCAAGGCCCGCCTGGTCGACGTGGGCTTCCTCGACCTGCCCGGCTGCCTGGCGCTCGGCGCGACCGGCCCGATCCTGCGCTCCACCGGGCTGCCGCACGACCTGCGCAAGACCGACCCGTACTGCGGGTACGAGAACTACGAGTTCGACGTCGCGGTGGCCGACAGCTGCGACTCCTACGGGCGGTTCGTGATCCGCCTGGAGGAGATGAAGCAGTCGCTGCGGATCGTCGAGCAGTGCCTGGACCGGCTGAAGCCCGGACCGGTGATGGTGGCCGACAAGAAGATCGCCTGGCCCGCCCAACTCGCCGTCGGCCCCGACGGCATGGGCAACTCGCTGGACCACATCCGGAAGATCATGGGCACCTCGATGGAGGCCCTGATCCACCACTTCAAGCTGGTCACCGAGGGCTTCAAGGTCCCGGTCGGGCAGGCGTACGCGGCCGTCGAGTCCCCCAAGGGCGAACTCGGCGTGCACGTGGTCAGCGACGGCGGAACCCGGCCCTACCGGGTGCACTTCCGCGACCCGTCGTTCACCAACCTGCAGACGATGGCGGCGATGTGCGAGGGCGGCCAGGTGGCCGACGTGATCGTGGCAGTGGCCGGGATCGACCCGGTGATGGGAGGCGTGGACCGGTGAGCAGCACAGAACTCGGCCTGCCGGCGCTGCCGGCCAAGCCCTACCCGCCGGAGGTCGAGCGCCGACTGGCCGCCGACGCGGCCGAACTGATCGCCCGTTACCCGCACTCGCGCTCGGCGCTGCTGCCGCTGCTGCACCTGGTGCAGGCCGAGGAGGGCCACGTCTCGGCGACCGGGATCCGGTTCTGCGCCGAGCAGTTGGACCTCACCACCGCCGAGGTCACCGCGGTCGCCACCTTCTACACCATGTACCGGCGCCGCCCGGCCGGCGAGTACCACGTCGGGGTGTGCACCAACACCTTGTGCGCGGTGCTCGGCGGCGACCAGATCTTCGACGAGCTCAAGCAGCACCTGGAGATCGAGAACAACCGGACCACCGAGGACGGCGCGATCTCGATCGAGCGGATCGAGTGCAACGCGGCCTGCGACTACGCGCCCGTCGTGATGGTCAACTGGGAGTTCTTCGACAACCAGACCCCGGAGTCCGCCCGGGAGCTGGTCGACCGGCTGCGCGCGGGCGAAGAGGTACGGCCGACCCGCGGCGCGAAGCTCTGCTCGTTCAAGGAGACCTCCCGGATCCTGGCCGGCTTCGCCGACCCGCGCGAGGGCGCGGTCGACGAGTCCGGGGCCGGCGGCGCACCCTCGCTGGCCGGCCTGCGCCTGGCCAAGGGCGAGGCGCTGCCCGGCACTCCGGGCGCCAAGGTGGTCTCCCCCCGGCAAGAAGGGACGGAAGCGTGATGACCTCCGCCGAGCCGGCCGAGAAGCTGCTCTCCCCGGTCCTCTCCGCGTCCTGGGACGACCACCGCCCCTGGGCCCTCGACACCTACCGCCGGCACGGCGGCTACGACGGGCTGCGCGCCGCCCTCGCCATGGCCCCGGACGAGGTGATCGCCCTGGTCAAGGACTCCGGTCTGCGCGGCCGCGGCGGCGCCGGCTTCCCCACCGGCATGAAGTGGCAGTTCATCCCGCAGAACGACGGCAAGCCGCACTACCTGGTGGTCAACGCCGACGAGTCCGAGCCGGGCACCTGCAAGGACATCCCGCTGCTGTTCGCCAACCCGCACTCGCTGATCGAGGGCATGGTGATCGCCTCCTACGCGATCCGCTGCAACCACGCCTTCATCTACCTGCGCGGCGAGGTCGTCCCGGTGCTGCGCCGCCTGCAGGCCGCCGTCGCCGAGGCGTACCAGGCCGGCTACCTCGGCAAGAACGTGCTCGGCTCCGGGACCGACCTGGACATCACCGTGCACGCCGGCGCCGGCGCGTACATCTGCGGCGAGGAGACCGCGCTGCTGGACTCGCTGGAGGGCCGCCGCGGCCAGCCCCGGCTGCGCCCGCCGTTCCCGGCGATCGCCGGCCTGTACGCCTGCCCGACGGTGGTCAACAACGTCGAGTCGATCGCCTCGGTGCCGCCGATCCTGGCCCGCGGCAAGGACTGGTTCAAGTCGCTGGGCACCGAGAAGTCGCCCGGCTTCACCCTGTACTCGCTGTCCGGGCACGTCACCAACCCCGGCCAGTACGAGGCCCCGCTCGGCATCACGCTCCGCCAGCTGCTGGAGATCTCCGGCGGCGTCCGGGCCGGGCACCGCCTCAAGTTCTGGACGCCGGGCGGCAGTTCCACCCCGATGTTCACCGACGAGCACCTCGACGTGCCGCTCGACTACGAGGGCGTCGGAGCGGCCGGCTCGATGCTCGGCACCAAGGCCCTGCAGGTGTTCGACGAGACCACCTGCGTGGTGCGAGCCGTCACCCGGTGGACCGAGTTCTACGCCCACGAGTCCTGCGGCAAGTGCACCCCGTGCCGCGAAGGCACCTACTGGCTGGTCCAGTTGCTCAAGCGGATCGAGGCCGGCCAGGGCGCGCCCGGCGACCTGGAGAAGCTGCTCGACATCGCCGACAACATCAACGGCAAGTCGTTCTGCGCGCTGGGCGACGGCGCGGCCAGCCCGATCGTCTCCTCGCTGCAGCACTTCCGCGCCGAGTACCAGCAGCACATCGACGAACACCGCTGCCCGTTCGACCCGGCGGCCTCCACCGTCTGGGCCGACCGGGCCTCCGTCCACGAGTCCGCCACCGAGAGGGAGGTGCACGCGTGACGGTCACCGAGCCTTCCACCCAGACCGAGCTGGTCACGCTCACCATCGACGGCGTCGAAGTCAGCGTCCCCAAGGGCACGCTGGTGATCCGCGCCGCCGAGCAGATCGGCACCCAGGTCCCGCGCTTCTGCGACCACCCGCTGCTCGACCCCGCCGGGGCGTGCCGCCAGTGCATCGTGGAGATCGAGGGCCAGCGCAAGCCGGTCGCCTCCTGCACGATCCCGGTCGCCGAGGGCATGGTGGTGCGCACCCAGCTGTCCTCGCCGGTCGCCGAGAAGGCGCAGCGCGGCGTGATGGAACTGCTGCTGATCAACCACCCGCTGGACTGCCCGGTCTGCGACAAGGGCGGCGAATGCCCGCTGCAGAACCAGGCGATGACCAACGGCGCCGCCGACTCCCGGTTCGAGGGCGTCAAGCGGACGTACGAGAAGCCGGTCCCGCTCTCCACCCAGGTGCTGCTGGACCGCGAACGCTGCGTGCTGTGCGCCCGCTGCAC
This sequence comes from Kitasatospora cheerisanensis KCTC 2395, assembly GCF_000696185.1. GTDB lineage: Bacteria > Actinomycetota > Actinomycetes > Streptomycetales > Streptomycetaceae > Kitasatospora > Kitasatospora cheerisanensis. Next base: position 4,600,676 of record NZ_KK853997.1, read on the forward strand.
CCGCTTCTCGCAGCAGATCGCCGGCGACCCGTTCATCGACCTGGTCGAGCGCGGCGCGCTCCAGCAGGTCGGCACCGGCGTCGACCAGCCGCTGGACTCGTACTTCTCCGGCAACACCATCCAGATCTGCCCGGTCGGCGCGCTCACCTCCGCCGCCTACCGGTTCCGCTCCCGCCCGTTCGACCTGGTGTCCTCCCCGTCCGTGTGCGAGCACTGCTCGGCCGGCTGCGGGCAGCGCACCGACCACCGGCGCGGCAAGGTGATGCGCCGGCTGGCGGGCAACGAGCCGGAGATCAACGAGGAGTGGAACTGCGACAAGGGCCGGTTCGCGTTCCGCTACGCCCAGCAGCGCGACCGGTTCACCTCCCCGATGATCCGCCGGGAGGACGGCGAACTCGCCGCCGCGTCCTGGCCGGAGGCGCTCGCCCGGGTCGCCGAGGGCCTGCGCGGCAAGCGCGCCGCGGCCCTGGCCGGCGGCCGCGTCACCGTCGAGGACGCCTACGCCTGGGCCAAGTTCGCGCGCCTCGCGCTCGGCACCAACGACGTCGACTTCCGGGCCCGCCCGCACAGCGGCGAGGAGGCCGAGTTCCTGGCCGCCGCCGTCGCCGGACACGGCACCGACCTGGACGGCGCCGGAGTGACGTACCGTCAGCTCGAAGCCGCACCGGCCGTGCTGCTGGTCGGGCTGGAGGCCGAGGAAGAGGCCCCGATCGTCTTCCTGCGGCTGCGCAAGGCCAACCGGGCGTCCGGCCTGCGGGTGTTCGCGATCGCCTCGCACGCCTCCCGCGGCCTCGGCAAGCTGCACGGCGCGCTGCTGCCCGCCGCCCCCGGCACCGAGGCCGAGTGGCTCGGCGCCCTCGCCGGCGACGAGGTGCTCGCCGACGACGCGGGCCGCTGCGCGGACGCGCTGCGCTCCCCGGGCGCGGTGATCCTGGTCGGCGAACGCCTCGCCCAGACCGCCGGCGGCCTCACCGCCGCGCTGCGCCTCGCGCACACCACCGGGGCGAAGCTCGCCTGGGTGCCGCGCCGGGCCGGCGAGCGCGGCGCCGTCGAGGCAGGCGCGCTGCCCGGGCTGCTGCCCGGCGGCCGCGCCGTCGAGGTGCCCGCCGCCCGCGCCGAGGCCGCCGCGCACTGGGGCGTCGCCGAACTGCCCGCCGCGGCCGGCCGCGACACCGACCGGATCCTGGCGGACGCCGCCGCCGGCGAGCTGGACGCGCTGGTGGTCGGCGGCGTCGGCCTGGACGACCTGGCCGACCCGGCGCTCGCCGAACAGGCCCTGGAGCGGGCCGGGTTCGTGCTCTCGCTGGAGCTGCGCCCGTCCGCGGTCACCGCGCACGCCGACGTGGTGCTGCCGGTCGCCGCGGTCGCCGAGAAGGCCGGCACCTTCCTGGACTGGGAGGGCCGGGTCCGGCTGTTCGAGCCCGCGATCAAGCCCGACCAGCTGATGAGCCGTCACCTGCACTCGGACGTCCGGGTGCTGTCGATGGTCGCCGACGCGCTGGACCGGCCGATCGGCCTGCCCGACGTCCGGGCGGCCCGGCTGGAGCTGGACCGTTTCACCCCGTGGCTGGGCGACCGCCCGGCCGCGCCCGCCGCGCACCCCGGCGCGCTGCCCCGCCCGGTGTCCGGGCAGGCCGTGCTGGCCGGGCACCGGATGCTGCTCGACAACGGCTCGCTGCAGGACGGCGACGAGCACCTGGCCGGCACCCGGCACCCGGTGGTCGCCCGGCTGTCCGCCGCCACCGCCGCCGAGATCGGCGCCGCCGGCGCGCTGCGGGTCTCCGGCCCGGCCGGGTCGCTGACCCTGCCGCTGGAGATCACCGACGCGATGCCCGACCGCACCGTCTGGCTGCCGCTCAACTCCACGCCCGGCGGAGTGCACCGCACGCTCGGCACCACGCTCGGCCACCTGGTCACCATCGCCCCGGCGGAGGAATCGTGAACCTCTCTGCTGCCTACGAGACCCTCGGCTACTTCGGGCGCGACCCGTGGTGGCTGGTGCTGCTGAAGGCGGTGTTCTGCTTCGCGTTCCTGGTGCTGACGGTGCTGATCGCCATCGTCTGGGAGCGCAAGGTCGTCGCCTGGATGCAGCTGCGGATCGGCCCGAACCGGCACGGCCCGTGGGGCCTGCTGCAGTCGCTGGCCGACGGCGTGAAGCTGGCGCTGAAGGAAGACCTGGTGGTGAAGGGCGCCGACAAGGCGGTCTACATCCTGGCGCCGATCGTCGCCGCGATCCCCGCGTTCATGGCGTTCGCGGTGATCCCGTTCGGCCCGGCCGGCAACGAGGTGTCGATCTTCGGCACCCGCACCCCGCTCCAGCTGACGGACCTTCCGATCGCGCTGCTGTACATCCTGGCCACCGCCTCGGTGGGCATCTACGGCATCGTGCTGGCCGGCTGGTCGTCCGGCTCGACCTACCCGCTGCTCGGCGGCATCCGGTCCTCCGCCCAGATGATCAGCTACGAGATCGCGATGGGCCTGTCGTTCGCGGCGGTGTTCATCTACTCCGGCTCGATGTCGACCTCGGAGATCGTCGCCTCGCAGCAGCCGACCTGGTTCGCGGTGCTGCTGCCGGTGTCGTTCATCGTCTACATCGTGGCGATGGTCGGCGAGACCAACCGCGCCCCGTTCGACCTCCCGGAGGCCGAGGGCGAGCTGGTCGGCGGCTTCAACACCGAGTACTCCTCGCTGAAGTTCGCGATGTTCATGCTCGCCGAGTACGTCAACATGGTCACCGTCTCCGCGGTCGCCTCGACGCTGTTCCTCGGCGGCTGGCGCGCCCCCTGGCCGATCTCCACCTTCTGGGAGGGCGCCAACCACGGCTGGTGGCCGATGCTGTGGATCGTCCTGAAGATCCAGCTGCTGCTGTTCTTCTTCATCTGGCTGCGCGGCACGCTGCCCCGGCTCCGCTACGACCAGTTCATGAAGCTCGGCTGGAAGGTGCTCATCCCGGTCTCCCTGGTGTGGCTGGTGATGGTCTCCGCGGTGCGCGCGCTGCGCAACGAGGGCTACGACTTCAGCAAGGTGCTGCTGTACGTGGGCGCCCCGCTGGCGGTGGTCCTGCTGGTCGCCCTGGTGGCGGACGTGGTGCGCCGGAAGCCCGAGGAGCCGCAGCCCGCCGCTGCCCCGCCCGCCGCCTTCGACCCGATGGCCGGCGGCTACCCGGTGCCGCCGCTGCCGGGCCAGGAAATGCCGCCCGTCCCGCGCCGCCGTCGCCGGACCCCGCAACTCCAGGACGCCCTCAACGGGGCCGACCATTCCGAAGGGAGCTGAGCGCCGCCATGTCTGACGAATCTTCGGAGAAGTCGATCCTCGGCCCGGCCGCCGGCTTCGGCGTGACCTTCAAGGCCATGTTCAAGAAGCGGCTCACCGAGCAGTACCCGGAGTACAAGAAGCCCACCGCTCCGCGCTTCCACGGCCGCCACCAGCTGAACCGGCACCCGGACGGCCTGGAGAAGTGCGTCGGCTGCGAGCTGTGCGCCTGGGCCTGCCCCGCCGACGCGATCTACGTCGAGGGCGCCGACAACCGCGACGAGGAGCGCTACTCGCCCGGCGAGCGGTACGGCGCCGTCTACCAGATCAACTACGCCCGCTGCATCCTGTGCGGGCTGTGCATCGAGGCCTGCCCGACCCGGGCGCTCACCATGACCAACGAGTACGAGCTCGCCGACGACTCCCGGCAGGACCTGATCTTCACCAAGGAGCAGCTGCTGGTCGGGCTGACCGAGGGCATGGTCGACTCGCCGCACGCGATCTTCCCCGGCGCCGACGAGGGCGCCTACTACCGGGGCGAGATCACCGGCGCCGCGCCGGGCACCGTGCAGCAGGAGAAGCACGCGCGCGACAAGGAGGCGCAGTCATGACCTCCACCGGCGAGGCCGTGCAGTTCTGGGTGCTGGCCGTGATCGCGGTCGGCGGCGCCCTCGGCATGCTGCTGATGAGGAAGGCGGTCCACTCGGCGCTCTGCCTGGCCGCCACCATGCTGTCGCTGGCGGTCTGCTACCTGGCGCAGGGCGCGGTGTTCCTGGGCGTGGTGCAGATCGTCGTCTACACCGGCGCGATCATGATGCTGTTCCTGTTCGTGGTGATGCTGGTCGGCGTCTCCTCGGCGGACTCGCTGAAGGAGCAGCTGAAGGGCCAGCGGATCGCCGCGGTGCTCTGCGGTGTCGGCTTCGGCGTGCTGCTGATCGCCGGCCTGGCGAACGCCCGGCTGTCGCACTTCACCGGCCTGTCCGAGGCGAACGCCGAGGGCAACGTGCAGGGCCTGGCGAAGCTGATCTTCACCAAGTACGTGTGGGCGTTCGAGGTGACCGGCGCGCTGCTGATCACCGCGGCGATCGGCGCGATGGTGCTGACCCACCGCGAGCGGGTCCACGAGCGGCTGACCCAGCGTCAACTCGCCGCCCAGCGGGTCAAGGACAACATCCAGGTCCCGCCGATGCCCGCGCCCGGCGTGTACGCCCGGCACAACGCGGTGGACATCCCGGCGCTGCTGCCCGACGGCACCGTCGCCGAGGACTCGGTGATGGGCACCCTGCGCGAGCGCGGCCAGATCCGCGACGTCAGCCAGGAGATGCTCCGGCGGATGGCCGAACTGGAGGAGAGCACCGCCGACTGGCTGGGCCGCCCGTCCTCCGCCCGCCCGCAGGTCGCCGCGCCCCGCCAGGCCCTGGAGACCGTGCCGACCAAGGAGGAGGCGGAGTGAACCCGGTCAACTACCTGTACCTCGCCGCGCTGCTGTTCACCATCGGCGCCTCCGGGGTGCTGATCCGGCGCAACGCGATCGTGCTGTTCATGTGCGTGGAGCTGATGCTGAACGCCTCGAACCTGGCGCTGGTCACCTTCTCCCGGATGCACGGCAACCTGGACGGCCAGATCCTCGCGTTCTTCACCATGGTGGTCGCGGCGGCCGAGGTCGTGGTCGGCCTCGCCATCATCGTCTCCATCTTCCGGACCAGGCACTCCGCTTCGGTCGACGACAGCAACCTGATGAAGCTGTAGGCGGAGGGCCCTTCAGTGAACTCTCTCATTCCGCTGCTGGTCGCGGCGCCGCTGGCCGGCGCTGCCCTGCTGCTGCTCGGCGGACGGGCCCTGGACCGGTTCGGGCACTGGATCGCCACCGCGCTCGCGGCGCTGTCCTGTGCCTTCGGCCTGGTCCTGTTCTTCGACATGCTGGGCCGCGACACCGAGCACCGCGCCGTCACCGAGCGGCTGTTCAGCTGGATCCCGGTCGGCGGCTTCCGGGCCGACGTCTCCTTCCAGCTCGACCAACTGTCCATCGTCTTCGTGCTGCTGATCACCGGCGTCGGCACCCTGATCCACCTGTACTCGGTGGGCTACATGGCGCACGACGAACGCCGCCGCCGGTTCTTCGCCTACCTGAACCTGTTCCTGGCCGCCATGCTGATCCTGGTGCTGGCCGACAACTACCTGCTGCTGTACGTCGGCTGGGAGGGCGTGGGCCTCGCGTCCTACCTGCTGATCGGCTTCTGGCAGCACAAGCCGAGCGCCGCGACGGCCGCCAAGAAGGCGTTCATCGTCAACCGCGTCGGCGACATGGGCCTGTCCATCGCGATCATGCTGATGTTCGCCGAGTTCGGCTCCTTCGCCTTCCGGCCGGTGTTCTCGGCGGCGGGCGACGCGAGCGAGGGCAAGCTCACCGCGATCGCCCTGATGCTGCTGCTCGCCGCCTGCGGCAAGTCCGCGCAGGTGCCGCTGCAGTCCTGGCTGGGCGACGCGATGGAGGGCCCGACCCCGGTCTCCGCGCTGATCCACGCGGCCACCATGGTCACCGCCGGCGTCTACCTGATCACCCGCTCCGCGTCGATCTTCAACCTGGCCCCCGACGCGCAGACCGCCGTCGTGGTGGTCGGCGCGGTGACGCTGCTGTTCGGTGCGATCGTCGGTTGCGCCAAGGACGACATCAAGAAGGCGCTGGCCGGCTCGACCATGTCGCAGATCGGCTACATGATCATGGCGGCCGGCCTCGGCCCGATCGGCTACGCCTTCGCGATCATGCACCTGGTCACCCACGGCTTCTTCAAGGCCGGGCTGTTCCTCGGCGCCGGATCGGTCATGCACGGCATGAACGACGAGGTGAACATGCGTCACTACGGCGGCCTGCGCAAGTACATGCCGTGGACCTTCGCCACCTTCATGGCCGGCTACCTGGCGATCATCGGCTTCCCGTTCCTGTCCGGCTTCTTCTCCAAGGACAAGATCATCGAAGCGGCCCTCGCCAAGGGCGGCACCGAGGGCTGGATCCTCGGCACCTGCGCGCTGGTCGGCGCCGCCGTCACCGCCTTCTACATGACCCGGGTGGTGCTGCTCACCTTCTTCGGCGAGAAGCGCTGGCAGCCGGACGCCGAGGGACACCGGCCGCACCCGCACGAGTCCCCGCGGACCATGGTGATCCCGATGGTCGTGCTGACCTTCGGCTCGCTGTTCGCCGGCGGCCTGTTCAGCCTCGGCGACTCCTTCCTGCACTTCCTGGAGCCGGTCACCGGCCACGAGGAGGGCCACGCCCCGCTGAGCGCCTTCGCCGTCAGCGCCATCGCCACCGTCTGCATGGCGGCCGGCGTCGGCCTGGCCTGGCTGAAGTACGGCCGCAAGCCCGTCCCGGTGCAGGCCCCGCGCGGCTCGCTGCTCACCCGGGCCGCCCGCCGCGACCTGCTCCAGGACGACTTCAACCACGCCGTCCTGGTCCGGCCCGGCTCGGCGCTCGCCGCCACCCTGGTGTTCTTCGACAGCAAGGGCCTCGACGGCTTCGTCAACGGCCTGGCCGCCGCCATCGGCGGCCTCTCCGGCCGGCTGCGCCGGATCCAGACCGGCTACGTCCGGACGTACGCGCTCTCCATGTTCGGCGGCACGCTGGTGCTGGTCGCCTCCACTCTCCTGATGAGGTCGGTCTGATGAGCTACCTCCTCTCCGCCACCTGCGCCGTCCCGGCCGTCGGGGCAGTGGTCACCGCTGCCCTCCCGGCCGGCACCGGCGAGGCCCGGCGGCGCACCACCAAGGCGGTCGCCCTGGCGGTCTCGGTGGCCACCCTGGGCCTGGCCGCGGCCGTCGCCGCGTCCTTCGAACCCGGCGGCGCCCGCTACCAGTTGACCGAGTCCTACAGCTGGATCCGGTCCTTCGGCATCGACTTCGCGCTCGGCGCCGACGGCATCGGCACCGCCCTGGTGCTGCTCACCGCCGTCCTGGTGCCGCTGGTGATGCTGGCCGGCTGGCACGACGCCGACCCCGCCGCCGCGGAGGGCTCCTTCGAGTCCAAGCGCCGCACCCAGGGCTTCTTCGCCCTGATCCTCGCCGTCGAGGCGATGGTGCTGGTGTCCTTCCTGGCCACCGACGTGTTCGTGTTCTACGTGTTCTTCGAAGCCATGCTGATCCCGATGTACTTCCTGATCGGCGGCTTCGGCGACCGGGCCGGCGGACCCGACGCGGCCCGCCAACGCTCCTACGCGGCCGTCAAGTTCCTGCTGTACAACCTGCTCGGCGGACTCGTCATGCTGGCCGCCGTGATCGGCCTGTACGTGGTGGCCGCCGACCAGGGACAGGCCACCTTCGGCCTGCCCGCGCTGACCGACGCGATCTCCTCCGGCAAGCTGGTGATCGACCCGACCGCGCAGCGCGCGCTGTTCCTCGGCTTCTTCTTCGCGTTCGCGGTGAAGGCCCCGATGTGGCCGCTGCACACCTGGCTGCCGAACGCGATGGGCGAGTCCACCGCCGGAACCGCCGTGCTGATCACCGCGGTCGTCGACAAGGTCGGCACCTTCGCGATGCTGCGGTTCTGCCTCGGCCTGTTCCCGGACGCGTCGAAGACCTTCGCCCCGGCGATCCTGGTGCTGTCGCTGATCGGCATCGTCTACGGCGCACTGGTCGCCATCGGCCAGAAGGACATCAAGCGGCTGGTCGCCTACGCGTCCATCTCGCACTTCGGGTTCATCATCATGGGCATCTTCGCGATGACCAGCCAGGGCCAGTCCGGCGCCACCCTCTACATGGTCAACCACGGCATCTCCACCGCCGCGTGGATGCTGGTCGCCGGCTTCCTGATCTCCCGCCGCGGCTCCCGCCTGATCGCCGACTACGGCGGCGTGCAGAAGGTCGCCCCGGTGCTGGCCGGCACCTTCCTGATCGGCGGCCTGGCCACCCTGTCGCTGCCCGGCCTGGCCCCGTTCGTCAGCGAATTCCTGGTCCTGGTCGGCACGTTCACCCGCTACCCGGTGATCGGCGTCATCGCCACCTTCGGCATCGTGCTGGCCGCGCTGTACGCGCTGATGCTGTACCAGCGCACCATGACCGGACCGGTCAAGGAGTCCGTCACCGGCATGCCGGACCTGAAGGCCCGTGAACTCGCCGTCGTCGCCCCGCTGGTGGCCCTCACCCTGCTGCTCGGCGTCTACCCGCAGCCGCTCACCCGGATGGTGAACCCGGCCGTCGACGACACCCTCAGCCAGGTCCACCGGACCGACCCCGCGCCGGTCCACCCGGTCGCCGCCAACGGAGGTGAGCAGAAGTGAGCCCCATCCACGCGCTGGCCGCCGCCGGCGGAAACAGCCCGAGCATCCCCGCCCCGCACGTCGAGTACGGCCAGCTCTCGCCGATGCTCGTGGTGTTCGGCGCCGCCCTGGTCGGCATCCTGGCCGAGGCGTTCCTGCCCCGCCGGCTGCGCGCCGCCACCCAGCTCGGCATCTCGCTGGCCGGCCTGGTCGGCGGATTCGTCGCCGTCGTGGTGCTCGCCGCCCAGGGCCACGCCACCACCAGGGCCGGACTGCTGGCGATGGGCTCGGTCGCCATCGACGGGCCCGCGCTGTTCCTCCAGGGCGTCATCCTGCTGACCGCCGTCCTCGCCGTCCTCACCTACGCCGAGGGCCGGCTGGAGCCGCGCATCAACGGCCACCGGATCGACGCGTTCGCCGCCCAGGCCGCCGCCGTCCCCGGCGGCGAACAGGAGCGCACCGCCACCCGCGAGGGCCTGCGCACCACCGAGATCTACCCGCTCACGCTGTTCGCGGTCGGCGGCATGCTGCTCTTCCCCGCCTCGAACGACCTGCTGACCATGTTCGTGGCGCTCGAAGTGCTGTCCCTGCCGCTGTACCTGATGTGCGCCCTCGCCCGGCGCCGCCGCCTGCTCTCGCAGGAGGCCGCCGTCAAGTACTTCCTGCTCGGCGCGTTCGCCTCGGCGTTCTTCCTGTTCGGCACCGCCCTGCTGTACGGCTACGCGGGCACCGTCCGGCTCGGCGAGATCGCCGACGTGGTCGCCGGCACCGCCCCCGTCACCCCGGCGCTCGCCGTCACCACCCAGAACGACGCGCTGCTGCTGATCGGTCTGGCGATGCTCGCCGTCGGCCTGCTCTTCAAGGTCGGCGCGGTGCCGTTCCACTCCTGGACCCCGGACGTCTACCAGGGCGCGCCCACCCCCGTCAGCGGGTTCATGGCCGCCGCCACCAAGACCGCCGCGTTCGGCGCCATGCTGCGGCTGTTCTACGTCGCCTTCCCCGGCCTGCGCTGGGACTGGCGGCCCGTCATGTGGGGCGTGGCGATCCTCACCATGGTGGTCGGCTCGATCCTCGCCGTCACCCAGCAGGACGTGAAGCGGCTGCTCGCCTACTCCTCGGTCGCCCACGCCGGGTTCATCCTCACCGGCCTGATCGCCACCGACCGGCGCGGCGTCGCCGCCGTCCTCTTCTACCTGCTCGCCTACTCCTTCGTCACCCTCGGCGCGTTCGCCGTGGTGACCCTGGTGCGCGACTCCAAGGGCGAGGCCACCCACCTGTCCAACTGGGCCGGCCTCGGACGGCGCTCCCCGCTGCTCGCCGCGGTGTTCGCGCTCTTCCTGCTGGCCTTCGCGGGCATCCCGCTCACCTCCGGCTTCACCGGCAAGTTCGCGGTCTTCCAGGCCGCGGCCGGCGGCGGCGCCACCCCGCTGGTGATCGTCGGTGTGCTCTCCTCCGCGATCGCCGCGTTCTTCTACATCCGGGTCATCGTCCTGATGTTCTTCTCCGACCCGCAGCCCGCCGGCCCCGCGGTCGCCGTCCCCAGCGCCCTCACCGCCACCACCATCGCCTTCGGCGTGCTGGTCACCCTGGGCCTGGGCCTGCTGCCGCAGTACTTCCTCGACCTGGCCTCCAAGGCCTCGCTGTTCATCCGCTGACCGTCCCCCCGCCCGGCCCCCGCCCACCCCGGCGGGGGCCGGCCCGTTCCGGGCACCTCCCGCCACCAGGGGAGGAAGGCCCAGGCCCGTGCAGTGATCCACTCGGGACCGGATACGCTGCCTTGTATGTGCATCGGCGGTGCTGAGGGACCGGCCCGCTGGATCGACCAGGGACAGGAGTGGTCAGCGTGACCGTCGTGGGGCCCTTCGGGCTGAGCGTGCAGGACCGCGATCTGACCCGCGACGTCCAGGCCGGGATGGAGGCCGTGGAGGCCGCCCTGATCGAGGCCGTCAAGTGCGACGTGCCCTTCATCACGGTGACCGCCAGCCACCTCATCGAGGCCGGGGGGAAGCGGTTCAGGCCGCTGCTGGTGATGCTCGCCGCCCAGTTCGGCGACCCGGGCGCGCCCGGGGTGGTGCCGTCCGCCGTGGTGGTCGAACTGACCCACCTGGCAACGCTCTACCACGACGACGTGATGGACGAGGCCCCCGTGCGGCGCGGCGCGCCCAGCGCCAACAGCCGCTGGGACAACTCCGTCGCCATCCTCACCGGCGACTTCCTGTTCTCCCGCGCCTCCCAGGTGCTCTCCGACCTCGGCCCCGAGGCCGTCCGGGTCCAGGCCGACGCGTTCGAACGACTCGTCACCGGCCAGATCCTGGAGACCGTCGGGCCCCGCCCCGAGGACGACCCGCTGCGCCACTACCTCGACGTCCTCTCCGGGAAGACCGGCTCGCTGATCGCCGTCTCCTGTCGCTTCGGCGCGATGATGGCCGGCGCCGAACCGTGGATCGTCGACCTGCTCACCCAGTACGGCGAGCGCATCGGCACCGCGTTCCAGCTCGCCGACGACGTCCTCGACATCGCCAGCGACGGCCACGAGTCCGGCAAGACCCCCGGCACCGACCTCCGCGAAGGCGTCCCGACGCTGCCGGTCCTGCTGCTGCGTCAGATGCCGGTCGACCCCGCCGACCCCGAGGACGCGAGGCTGCGCGAGCTCCTCGACACCGACCTGGCGTCCGACGACGCCGGGCACGCGGAGGCCCTCCGGCTGCTGCGCCGGCACCCGGCGCTGGAGCGGGCCCGGCGGGAGACGCTGCGCTACGCCGAGGAAGCGCGTGCGCTGCTCGACCCGCTGCCGGAGTGCCCGGCGAAGGCGGCGCTCCAGGAGCTGTGCGACACGGTGGCCATCCGCACGATGTGACCCCCGGGCGCGCAGGCGGGTACGGAACCAGGTGCCCCGCGCGCCCCTGTCCGTGCGCCTGTTCGCGTTAGTGTTCGTCCCATGTTGCGTGTGGTGATCGCCGAGGATTCCGTGCTGCTCCGGGAGGGGTTGACGCGGTTGCTGACGGACCGGGGGATGGAGGTCGTGGCGGGGGTCGGTGACGGGGACGCACTGCTGCGGGCGGTGGACGGGCTGCACGGGGAGGGCTCGTTGCCGGACGTGGTGGTGGCGGACGTGCGGATGCCTCCGACGCACACCGACGAGGGGGTGCGGGCGTGCGTGGAGCTGCGCAAGCGGTATCCGCAGCTGGGTGTGCTGGTGCTGTCGCAGCACGTGGAGGAGCAGTACGCGGGCGAGCTGCTGGCGGGTTCGACCCGCGGGGTGGGCTACCTGCTGAAGGACCGGGTCGCGGAGGTGCGGGAGTTCGCCGACGCGGTGACCCGGGTCGCGCAGGGCGGGACGGCGCTGGACCCGGAGGTGGTGCAGCAGTTGCTGAGCCGCAGCCGGCAGGTGGACACGCTGGTGAAGCTGACGCCCCGTGAGCGCGAGGTGCTGGGGCTGATGGCGGAGGGCCGGACGAACGCCGCGATCGCCAAGCAACTGGTGGTGTCGGACGGTGCGGTCGAGAAGCATGTGTCGAACATCTTCCAGAAACTGGGTTTGGGACAGAGCCAGGAGGATCACCGGCGGGTTCTCGCGGTGCTGGCGTACCTGGAGTCGTGACCGGCGGGTGACCCGACGGGGCGGTGTGCGCGAGTTCCCTTCCCGCGGTGCCCTGCCCGCTTAGGATTCCCTTGGTGCGCCAGGCGGACGGGGCACACGGCTCACGCCCGCTGCTGGCTCCCTTTCGAGGAGGTCCGCGGCAGTGACCAGTCAGGTCGATCAGTCAGAGGCAGTGGACGGCCCGGACGGCGAGCGCCGGACGGGTCCGGCCTCGCCCCGGTCGGGCCCGCAGGGCGCGGCCGGGCGGCCGGCCAAGCCGATCCGGCGGCTGGACCGGGTGATCATCCGGTTCGCCGGCGACTCGGGCGACGGCATGCAGCTCACCGGCGACCGGTTCACCTCGGAGACGGCGGCGTTCGGGAACGACCTGTCCACGCTGCCGAACTTCCCGGCCGAGATCCGGGCCCCCGCAGGCACCCTGCCGGGCGTGTCCAGCTTCCAGTTGCACTTCGCCGACCACGACATCCTGACTCCGGGCGACGCCCCCGACGTGCTGGTGGCGATGAATCCGGCGGCGCTGAAGGCGAACCTGCCGGACCTGCCGGCCGGCGCCGAGATCATCGTCAACACCGACGAGTTCACCAAGCGGGCGCTGGCGAAGGTCGGCTACGCCGCGGACCCGCTCGCGGACGGCTCGCTGGAGGCGTTCCGGCTGCACCCGGTGCCGCTGACCACGCTGACCCTGGAGGCGCTGAAGGACAGCGGGCTGGCCCGCAAGGACGCCGAGCGGGCGAAGAACATGTTCGCGCTGGGCCTGCTGTCGTGGATGTACCACCGGCCCACCCACGGAACGGAGCTGTTCCTCCGTCAGAAGTTCGCGAAGAAGCCGCAGATCGCCGAGGCGAACGTGGCGGCGTTCCGGGCGGGCTGGAACTTCGGCGAGACCACCGAGGACTTCGCGGTGTCCTACGAGGTGCCGCCGGCCAAGCTGCCGGCCGGCACGTACCGCAACATCTCCGGGAACCTGGCGCTGTCGTACGGCCTGGTCGCGGCGGGGGAGCGGTCCGGGCTGCCGGTGTTCCTCGGCTCGTACCCGATCACGCCGGCCTCGGACATCCTGCACGAGCTGTCCCGGCACAAGAACTTCGGCGTGCGGACCTTCCAGGCGGAGGACGAGATCGCCGGCATCGGCGCGGCGCTCGGCGCGGCGTTCGGCGGCGCGCTGGGCGTGACCACCACGTCCGGCCCCGGCGTGGCGCTGAAGTCGGAGACGATCGGCCTGGCGGTGTCGCTCGAACTGCCGCTGCTGGTGGTCGACATCCAGCGCGGCGGCCCGTCCACCGGCCTGCCGACCAAGACCGAACAGGCGGACCTGCTGCAGGCGATGTTCGGCCGCAACGGCGAGGCCCCGGTGCCGATCGTCGCCCCCGCGACGCCCGCCGAGTGCTTCGACGCCGCGCTCGACGCGGCCCGGATCGCGCTCACCTACCGCACCCCGGTGTTCCTGCTCTCGGACGGCTACCTGGCCAACGGCTCCGAGCCGTGGCGGATCCCCGAGGTCGACGAACTCCCGGACCTGCGCGTCGAGTTCGCCACCGAGCCGAACGGCGCCGACGGCTCCTTCCGCCCCTACCAGCGCGACCCGCACACGCTGGCCCGCCCGTGGGCGGTCCCCGGCACGCCCGGCCTGGAGCACCGGATCGGCGGCATCGAGAAGCAGGACGGCACCGGCAACATCTCGTACGACCCGGCCAACCACGACTTCATGGTCCGCACCCGGCAGGCCAAGGTCGACGGCATCGAGGTCCCGGACGCCGAGGTCGACGACCCGAGCGGCGAGGCCCGCGTCCTGGTGCTCGGCTGGGGCTCCACCTACGGCCCGATCACCGCCGCGGTGCGCCGGGTCCGGGCAGACGGCGGCCGGGTCGCCCAGGCCCACCTGCGCCACCTCAACCCGTTCCCGGCGAACCTCGGCGCGGTGCTGCGCCGGTACGAGCGGGTGATCGTCCCCGAGATGAACCTCGGGCAGCTCGCCCTGCTGCTGCGCGCCAAGTACCTCGTCGACGCGCAGTCCTACAACCAGGTGCGCGGCCTGCCGTTCAAGGCCGCCCAGCTCGCCGACGTGCTGCACGCGGCGATCGGCACGCTCGACGCGGAGGAGACCCGATGACCGACTTCCCCGCCCTGCGGCTCGTCCCCAGGGCCGACGGCCCGCAGTCGGCGAAGGACTTCAAGACCGACCAGGAAGTGCGCTGGTGCCCCGGCTGCGGCGACTACGCGATCCTGGCGGCCGTCCAGTCCTTCATGCCGGAGCTCGGCATCCGCCGGGAGAACACCGTCTTCGTCTCCGGCATCGGCTGCTCCTCGCGCTTCCCGTACTACATGAACACGTACGGCATGCACTCGATCCACGGCCGCGCCCCGGCGATCGCCACCGGCCTGGCCGCGTCCCGCCCCGACCTGTCGGTGTGGGTGGTGACGGGCGACGGCGACGCGCTGTCGATCGGCGGCAACCACCTGATCCACGCGCTGCGGCGGAACGTCAATCTGAAGATCCTGCTGTTCAACAACCGGATCTACGGACTGACGAAGGGTCAGTACTCGCCGACCAGCGAGGTCGGCAAGATCACCAAGTCGACGCCGATGGGCTCGCTGGACGCGCCGTTCAACCCGCTGTCGCTGGCGATCGGCGCCGAGGCCTCGTTCGTGGCCCGGACCATCGACTCCGACCGGCAGCACCTGCAGTCCGTGCTGCGGGCCGCCGCGCAGCACGAGGGCACCGCGCTGGTGGAGATCTACCAGAACTGCAACATCTTCAACGACGGCGCGTTCGAGGTCCTCAAGGAGCCCGGCACCCGGGACGAGGCGCTGATCCGGCTGGAGCACGGGCAGCCGATCCTGGCCGGCGCGGACCGGCACGTGGTGCGGGGCGCGGACGGCGAACTGCGGATCGCGCCGCGGAGCGAGGGCGAGGCGGTGGTGCACGACGCGCACGCGGCCAGTCCGACCACGGCGTTCGCGCTGACCCGGCTGGCCGAGGCGGACGCCCTGCACCACACGCCGATCGGCGTCCTGCGGGACGTGCGGCGGGACGTGTACGACACGCAGATGGCCGACCAGCTGGCGCTGGCGGAGGAGCAGCGGGGGCGCGGGGAGCTGGGGGCGCTGCTGGCGGGGCCGAGCACCTGGACGGTGTCCGACTAGCGAGACGACAGGAGCAAAAGTTCTGTTTGGGGATGACACCTTCACCCGCGTGCCGCTACCTTTCGTAGGACGTTTCGTGCGCGGGTGAAGGGCAGGCCATGGCGGAGAGTGCGCGGGAGGCCAGGGTCGGACTGTGGAACGGCTTTGCGGCGTACGGGATGTGGGGCCTGTTCCCGCTGTTCTGGCCGCTGCTGGAGCCGGCCGGGGCCGCGGACATCCTGGCGAACCGGATGGTGTGGTCGCTGGTCGCGGTCGCGGCGATGCTGCTGGTCCGCCGGCGCTGGGGGTGGATACGCCCGCTGCTGCGGCAGCCGCGCAGGCTCGCCCTGCTGGCGGTCGCCGCGGCGACGGTCTCGGTGAACTGGGGCGTCTACATCTGGGGCGTGAACTCCGGCCACGTGGTGGAGACCAGCCTCGGGTACTTCATCAACCCGCTGGTGACGATCGCGTTCGGCGTGCTGGTCCTGCGCGAGCGCCTGCGGACCGCGCAGTGGGCCGCCGTCGGCGTGGGCGTCGCCGCCGTCGCGGTGCTCACGGTGGCGTACGGCCGGCTGCCGTGGATCGCGCTGACGCTGGCGTTCTCGTTCGCCACCTACGGGCTGCTGAAGAAGAAGGTCGCGCTGGGCGGGCCGGAGAGCCTGGCGGTGGAGAGCGCCGTGATGTTCCCGTTCGCGCTCGGCTTCCTGATCTACCTGGGGGTGCGCGGCGAGGGCAGCCTCGGCCACTACGGCTGGGGCCACACCGCGCTGCTGGTGGCCAGCGGGGTGATCACCGCGGTGCCGCTGATGTGCTTCGGCGCGGCCGCGCTGCGGGTGCCGCTGACCACGCTGGGACTGCTCCAGTACCTGGCGCCGGTGTTCCAGTTCCTGATCGGCGTGACGGTCTTCCACGAGTCGATGGAGCCGGCCCGCTGGGCGGGCTTCGCACTGGTCTGGGTGGCGCTGCTGGTGCTGAGCGCGGACGCGCTGCGCCGGGTGCGCGCGGACCGGCGGCCGGTCGCGGTGCCGGTGCCCGCGGAGCCCGTCGCGGGCTGACGGCCGGTCAGGCCGCCGCGAGGTCGCGGGCCAGCCGGGTGCCGTCGCGGTGGGCGGTGAACGCCGCCGCGGCGGCGAGCGCGGCGGCCCGGCGGCGGGTGCCGAGCAGCCCGCCGTGGGTGAGCGAGTCCAGCGGCCGGGCGCTGCGCCACTGGTCCAGCGACCAGCGCGGGTACGGGCCGAACAGGGCGCGGGTCGGGTCGGGCAGGTCGGTGCGGGCGGGGACGGCGGCGCGGGCCCCGTTCAGGGCGACCTGGCCGTCCAGGCTCGCGCACACGTCCAGCCAGGCCAGGGCGGCGGCCCGGTGCCGGGCGCCGCGCGGGAGGACGAACACGTCCGCGCGGGACTGGAACACGGCCGCGGTGCCGGGGGCGGCGGCCCACCGGTAGTCGGCGCCGGCCCGCAGCCCGAGGTCCTCGCGCAGCCAGCCGTCCGCCCAGTCGCCGGTGAGCAGGTACCCGGCCCTGCCGGTGCCGAGCAGCCGGGCGGCGTCCGTCCAGTCGGCGTCCGGGGCGACGGGCGCGGCGTGGGCGAGCAGGGCGTCCAGGACGCGCAGCGCGCCGGCGGTGGCCGGGGTGCGCCACGGGCCGCCGGGCTGCCAGAGGGCGGTGAACGCGTCGGGGCCGTGGGCGGCGAGCAACACCGTCTCGGCCAGGTGCAGCACCTCGGCGGGGCCGCCGACGGCCAGCCCGGTGCGGCCGGTGGCGGTGACCCGCTGCAACTGGGCGAGCAGCAGGCCGGGGTCCGCGGGGGCCGGGTCGGCGCCGGCGTCGGCCAGCGCCTGCGGGTGCGACCACAGCAGGTTGGTGCGGCGGACGCCCGCCGGGACGCCGTACAGCGTGGTCCCGGCGCGCAGCCGGGGGCGCAGCGCGGCGGGCAGGCCGGCGGACCAGCGGCGGGTCCGGGCGAGGGCGTCGAGCGGCTCCAGGTGCGGGGCGAGCGCGGCGAGTTCGGCGCCGCCGGAGCAGCGGACGGCGTCCGGGGGCCGGCCGCCGGCCAGCAGGACGGCCGGGTCGGTCTCGCTGGAGCCGTCGCCGGCCACGAAGGTGACGTCCGGGGCGTGGCCCTTGAGCGCGGCGAGCAGCGCCTGCAGCCCGTTGCGGTCGGCGCCGGAGGTCCAGCCGGCCGCGACCTCCAGCAGCCCGGCGGGGGCGGCGCCGGAGTCCGCCTCGGCGGGTCCGCAGCGGGTCAGCGCCGTGGCGCAGGCGACCGCGATCCCGCCCAGCAGGACCGAACGGCGGCGGATCGGCACGGTGCTCCCAGCGGGCGGACGAACGGGCGGACGAACAACGGACGAACGGTCCGCGGCGGCCCACCATCCCACCGGTTCGCCCGAGTCCGCGTCAAGAGCCGCGGCGCGTCCCGGGGCGGGGAAGAACGCCTCCTCGGGATCTCCTCAAGCGGACGTCCGGACTGCTAACGTCCGTGCTGCGCGACCCGGCCCGCGGCAGTCCCGGCGCGCGGGAGGATGTCCGATGCTCCAGGGCGGCAGGGTCCCCGCGGTTCGGCGGGAGGCGGGCGCGGCGCAGCGCGGGGAGCTGGCGATCACGCGGTGCGCGGGCCGTCCGGCCGCCATCCGCTGGCTGCCCCGGGACGGCGACCCGGTGGACCTGCTGCCGCCCTACCGGCTGGACCGGGTGGAGCTGCGCGGCTCGGACCGGGCCCGGCTGCACGGGCTGACCGCCGGGGTCCGGCTGGTGTCGGCGGACTGGTCGCCGCTGTTCCTGGTGCCGCCCTCGCGGCTGGCGGCGCTGGCGCTGGCCGCCGCGTCCACCCGCCGGCGCTGAGCACGGCACGGGGCCCCGGAGCGGGCGGCTCCGGGGCCCCGCACGGTGACCGGACTACTTGCCGGCCGCGGCCTGCAGCGTCTCCGGGGTGACGGCGCCCACGTAGACCTTGCCGTCGGTGGTGATCAGGGCGTTGACGATGCGGGTCGACACCAGGGTGCCGCCCTTGACCTGACGGCCGGTGAACTTGGCCAGGCCCTTCGCGGCCTCGGCGCCCGCGTCGGCGTGGGCGATCGCCGTCCAGCCCTCGCCGATGACCCCGCCGGCGCCCTCGGCCCCGCCGCCGGCCGGCAGCTGGGGCAGGCCCGGGACGGACGGCAGCCGGTTCTCGGACAGGCCGCCGCCGGACCGCTCCACCACCTTCGCGCCCTTCGGCGCGCTGAACTGGAAGGTCTTGGCGTCCGGCTTGGCGTACGACAGGGTGCCGAAGCGCACGTCGAACGCGGTCGCGCCGTCCACGGTGCGCAGCTGGACGGCCAGCGGCATGCCCTTCTCGGCGTCCACCGAGACCCGGATCTCGGCGATCGTGGAGCCGGCCTGCTTGGGCTTGATGCTGAGCTTGTACGCGGCGTGCCCGGCGACCCGCTCGGTGCCGTCCACCGTCACCGAGGTGGTGGCGGCGGAGTGCTCCAGCAGCTGCTTGGCGATGTCCTGCGGGTTGACCGAGGCGATGCCGCCCTTCCCGTCGGGGCGGTGGCCGTCCGTGCCGGTCAGGTGCAGCGCCTGCTGCGAGCCGCGGTCGTACGCCCACACCTGGTCGCCGTTGTGGACCAGCTCGTAGCCGGACTTCTGGCCGGACAGGGTGACCCGCTGGCGGTCCGGGCCGTCGGTGGCGACCGACAGGGTGTGCGAGCCGCCGAGCAGTTCGACGGCCTTCAGCTGCGGGTCGGCGCCGCCGGTCTGCGCGCCCGCGCTGCGGGCGATCTCACCGAGCGGGCCCGACCCCGACATCGCGTCGGTCAGCGCGGTGGGCAGGCCCAGGTCGGCGTTGACCCGGACGGTGCCGCTGAAAGTGTCGGTGTTCGCCGAGAGCGCCTTGGCGATCAGGTCCTGGGCACTGATCGCGGGCAGGTTCGGCGACTCGTCGCTGGCCAGCGCGGGCACCAGGCCGATGCCGGTGGCGACGGCGGCGGCGATCGCCACCGGCACGCCGATCCGGACGGCGGTGCGGCGACGGCCGGCCCGAGTCGCCGTCGTGTCCTGTGCTGCCGTGGATTCCTGGTCCACTGCGGCCCCCTTGTTCGAGCTCGTCTGCTGTCACTGTCCATTGAAGCCGCGCGGCCCCCGCGCACGCGTCGCCCGGCGGCAGCAGATCCCGCTACGTCTCCCGTTGTATCCGGAGTATGTCGACCCTGAGACGCCGTCAGGGTTGTGTAGTCCCGCAGGCGTACGGCTCGCGTAGGGTCGCCCCATGAACGCGCTGCCCCCGGCGGACCCCGCCGCGCCCCCCACCACCACTGCGATGCGGCGCGCGCTGCGCCGGGCCCGGGACGGGGTGGCGCTGGACGCGGCGGAGGCGGCGGTGCTGCTCCAGGCCCGCGGCGCCGACCTGGAGCAGCTGTGCGCCACCGCCGCCCGGATCCGCGACGCCGGCCTGGAGCAGGCCGGCCGCCCCGGGGTCATCACGTACTCCCGCAAGGTGTTCGTCCCGCTGACCCGGCTCTGCCGGGACCGCTGCCACTACTGCACCTTCGTCACCGTGCCCGGCAAGCTCCGCAAGGACGGCCACGGCCTGTACCTGTCCCCGGACGAGGTGCTGGAGATCGCCCGCCGCGGCGCCGAACTCGGCTGCAAGGAAGCCCTGTTCACGCTCGGCGACCGCCCCGAGGACCGCTGGCCGGAGGCCCGCGAGTGGCTCGACGCGCACGGCTACGACGACACCCTGGCGTACGTGCGGGCGATGGCCGTCCGGGTGCTGGAGGAGACCGGCCTGCTGCCGCACCTCAACCCCGGCGTGCTGTCCTGGACGGACTTCCAGCGCCTCAAGCCGGTCGCCCCGTCGATGGGCATGATGCTGGAGACCACCGCCACCCGCCTGTGGTCCGAGGCCGGCGGCCCGCACCACGGCTCCCCGGACAAGGAGCCCGCCGTCCGGCTGCGGGTGCTGGAGGACGCCGGGCGCAGCGCCGTCCCGTTCACCACCGGCGTGCTGATCGGCATCGGCGAGACCTACCTGGAGCGGGCCGAGTCGCTGCTGGCGATCCGCAAGGTGGCCCGCGCCTACCAGGGCGTGCAGGAAGTGATCGTGCAGAACTTCCGGGCCAAGCCGGACACCGCGATGCGCGCCATGCCGGACGCCGAACTGTCCGACCTGGCCGCCGCGGTGGCGGTGGCCCGGCTGGTGCTCGGCCCCGCCGCCCGGATCCAGGCCCCGCCGAACCTGGTGGACGCCGAGTTCGCGCTGCTGATCGGCGCCGGCATCGACGACTGGGGCGGCATCTCGCCGCTCACCCCCGACCACGTCAACCCGGAACGCCCCTGGCCACACATCGAAGACCTGGCCGAACGCACCGCCGAGGCCGGCTTCGCGCTGCGCGAGCGGCTCACCGTCTACCCCGAGTACCTGAAGCGCGGCGAACCCTGGCTCGACCCCCGGCTGCTGCCGCACGTCCGCGCCCTCGCCGACCCCGCCACCGGCCTCGCCGTGGAGGGCCGCCGCCCCACCGGCCTGCCCTGGCAGGAGCCCGAGGAGCCGATGACCGGCGGCGGCCGCACCGACCTGTTCCGCACCGTCGACACCGAGGGCCGCACCGGCGACCGCCGCTCCGACTTCGACGAGGTCTACGGCGACTGGGACGCGCTGCGCGAACGGGTCGCCGTCCCCGCCCCGCGCCGCCTCGACGCCGAGGTCCGGGCCGCCCTGTCCACCGCCGCCGACGACCCGACGAAACTGACGGACGACCAGGCCCTCGCCCTGTTCCAGGCGGACGGCGACGCCCTGGACGCGCTCACCCGGATCGCCGACGAACTGCGCCGCGACACCGTCGGCGAGGAGGTGACGTACTGCGTCACCCGGAACATCAACTTCACCAACGTCTGCTACACCGGCTGCCGGTTCTGCGCCTTCGCGCAGCGCCGCACCGACGCCGACGCCTACACCCTGTCGCTCGACCAGGTCGCCGAGCGGGCCGAACAGGCCTGGCAGGTCGGCGCGACCGAGGTGTGCATGCAGGGCGGCATCCACCCGGACCTGCCCGGCACCGCCTACTTCGACATCGCCCGGGCCGTGAAGGAACGGGTGCCGGGCATCCACGTGCACGCGTTCTCCCCGATGGAGGTCGTCAACGGCGCCACCCGCACCGGGCTGTCGATCCGCGACTGGCTGGCCCGCGCCAAGGAGGCCGGCCTGGACTCCATCCCCGGCACCGCCGCGGAGATCCTCGACGACGAGGTCCGCTGGGTCCTCACCAAGGGCAAGCTGCCCGCCGCGACCTGGGTCGAGGTCGTCACCGCCGCCCACGAACTCGGCCTGCGCTCCTCCTCCACCATGATGTACGGGCACGTCGACACCCCGAAGCACTGGCTCGGCCACCTCCGGCTGCTGGCCGAACTCCAGCAGCGCACCGGCGGGTTCACCGAATTCGTCACCCTGCCGTTCGTGCACACCAACGCCCCCGTCTACCTGGCCGGCATCGCCCGGCCCGGCCCCACCGCCCGCGACAACCGGGCGGTCACCGCGATGGCCCGGCTGCTGCTGCACCCGCACATCCCCAACATCCAGACCAGCTGGGTGAAGCTCGGCGCGGAGGGCGCCGCCGAGATGCTCCGCAGCGGCGCGAACGACCTCGG
This sequence comes from Kitasatospora cheerisanensis KCTC 2395, assembly GCF_000696185.1. Classification (GTDB taxonomy): domain Bacteria; phylum Actinomycetota; class Actinomycetes; order Streptomycetales; family Streptomycetaceae; genus Kitasatospora; species Kitasatospora cheerisanensis. The sequence goes on from NZ_KK853997.1 coordinate 4,622,532, forward strand.
CGGCACGCTGATGGAGGAGACCATCTCCCGGATGGCGGGCTCCTCCTGGGGTTCCTACAAGTCGGTCCGCGACCTGGAGGCGATCGCCGCCCTGGCCGGCCGCCCGCCCGGCAGCGCACCACCGCCTACGGCCCGGTGTCCGCGGAACGCCGCGCCGCCGCCCTCGCCTCGGACGGCCACCTGCCCCGGCTGCTCCCCGTGCTGGAGTGACGCACGGCCCGGCGGCGGGTGGATGGATGTTCGGTGGAGCCGGCGGATTCGCCCAGCTCTTCGAATACAGTGCGTCTGCTGTCCGACGCCGCCGACCGAAAGGCCCCCACCCGTGATGCCCCTGTGGTCACGCGCCCAGCAGCAGGACTTCCGCAGCCGGGTGCGGGGCTGCCTGCTCGGCGGCGCGATCGGCGACGCCCTCGGCGCCGGCATCGAGTTCGAACAGCTGGAGCAGATCCGCGCCGCCCACGGCGAGGCCGGCGTCACCGGGTACGTGCCCGCCTACGGGCGGCGCGGCACCGTCACCGACGACACCCAGCTCAGCATGTTCACCGTCGACGGCCTGATCCGCGCCCACATCAGCCGCGACACCGGCGCCTGGCACCCGCCGTCCGACGTGCACCGCGCCTACCTGCGCTGGTACGCCACCCAGCAGGACTGGGGCCCCGACGAGCGCCGCAAGGACCTCGGCTGGCTCGGCCGCGAGGAGTGGCTGTACGAGCGCCGCGCCCCCGGCAACGCCTGCCTGACCGGCCTGGCCGGCACCGGGGCCGGGCCGCTGCCCACCGTCGAGGAGCCGCGCAACCCGAACTCCAAGGGCTGCGGCACCGTGATGCGCGCCGCCCCGTTCGGCCTGCTCACCGCCTGGGAACCCGCCCTGGTGTTCCAACTCGCCGTCGAGTGCTCGGTGCTGACCCACGGCCACCCCACCGGCTACCTGTCCGCCGGCGCGTTCGCGGTGATCGTCCACGCGGTGGCCCGCGGCGGCACCCTGGAGGAGGGCGTCCACCTCGCCCTGGCGCTGCTGTCCGAACGGCCCGGCCACGAGGAGACCACCGCCGCGCTGCGCGCCGCCCTGGACGCCGTCCGGGCCGGCGTGCCGTCCGCCGAGCGGGTCGAGGAGCTCGGCGAGGGCTGGACCGCCGAGGAGTCGCTCGCCATCGGCCTGTACTGCGCGCTGGTCGCCGAGGACGTCCGCAGCGGCCTGCTGCTGGCCGTCAACCACTCCGGGGACAGCGACTCCACCGGCTCGATCTGCGGCAACCTGCTCGGCGCCCTGCACGGCGAGACCGCCCTGCCGCCCGAGCTGCTCGCCGAACTCGAGGGCCGCGGCGCGATCCTGGAACTCGCCGACGACCTGGTGCTGGAACTGCTGCACGGCCCCGAGCTGCACGGCACCGAGGGCTGGAACACCCGCTACCCGGTCGGCGTCTGACGGGCCCTCCGCGGACGCGACGGTGCCCGCCGCGCGGGAAGCGGCGGGCACCGGAAGGAACGCGTGGTGAGCCGGCGGGTCAGACCGTGCCGAAGGCGCCCGCACCGGCCGCGGCCGCGAACGCCGCCCAGCTCGCGCGGGAGAAGCGCAGCTGCGGGCCCTGCGGATCCTTGGAGTCCCGGACCGCGATCGAGGCAGAACCCGGCACGGCGATCTCGACGCATGCGCCGTTGCCGCCGCTGTAGCTGCTCTTGCGCCAGGTCAGGGTCTCGGTGGCCTTGCTCATTTCATGAACTCCTCTGCCAAATGGGTGATCATCGACCGGCTCTCCGCGACACTCATCGCCGCGGCGCGCAGATGGTCGTAGAGATTGGTATAGCGGCGGACGTCGGCTTCCTTCTCGAGGTAGAGATCGCTCGTCACTCCTTCGAAGTAGACGACCGTGGAATCCGCGGACTCGGGGAACTCCAGCAGGGAAAATGTCCCGGTCATGCCGGGGTGGGCGCCGCGCTCGAACGGTATGACCTGGAGGTTGATGTTCGGCCGCTCGCCGAGCTCGACCAGCTGGAACAGCTGCTCGGCCATCACCTGCCGCCCGCCGACCTGCCGGCGCAGCACCGCCTCGTCGATCACCACCCACAGGCTGCCGAGCTGGTCCTCGCCGTGTATCCGGTGCTGGCGCTTGAGCCGCACGTCCACCCGGCGCCGGATCGCCGTCGGGTCGGTGTCCGGCTGCGTGCCGGCCACCACCGCCTCGGCGTACTCCCGGGTCTGCAACAGGCCCGGCACGAACGAGGATTCGTACGCCCGGATCGACGAGGCCTCCGCCTCCAGGCCGATGTACACGCTGTACGGGATGTCCCCGAACTCGTGCCACCAGCCGCGCTGGCGCGACTCCTTGGCCATCTCCATCAGCCCGGTGCGGACCCGCTCGTCCTCGACCTCGTAGACGTCGCACAGGTCCCGCACGTCCCGCTGGCTGATCGAGCGGCGGCCGTTCTCCAGCCGGCTGATCTTCGACTGGGACACCATCAGGCGGCCCGCCACCTCTTCGGCGGTCATTCCCCTGAGTTCGCGCAGCCGCCGGAGCTCGGCGCCGAGCCTGCGACGGCGGACCGTCGGATTCACGCTGGCGGACACATCGACCTCCGGCCCTACTTCTGGCAACAGTGCGGTAATTGGTACCAACCCCCCTGACGCTGAGCAGCATGCCACCTCAACTGCCGTCCATGCCCGGGAATCGCGGCAGCGCAGTAGAACAGATCATCGGAAAATAGCTCAATCGGGACCGCGGCTCTTGCGGAGCGCACGCCCCGCACGCTAATGGGCATTCCGCGCGCCCCCACGGCACCTGACGGGACGTCGGATGCCGCGGCGAGGGCCGAAAAGGCGGTCGGCCCGGTGCATCGCACCGGGCCGACCGCCCTCGAACCGCAGAACACCCAACGGCGTGCGCCGCTCAGCGCGCGCCCACCCGGCTGGCCACACCTCGCCCCGCAGGGGCAGGCCGACCGGCCGGACCACGCGAACCCGCAGGCGCCGCCGACCGGCCCTGCTGGGCCGGCAGGCCGTTCTGCACGTCCATCACCGCGTGGGCCACCATCCCGCCCAGCGGGTCGTACCTGATCAGGTCGCGCAGCCGGGAGCGCGAGGAACGCCCCTCGTTGCCCGGGTACAGGTGCTTGCCCAGACCCACCGCGTGCGCCAGCGCCGCCAGCGCCGCCGTCCGCGGGTCCGGCGGCACGCCGGTGCGGATCGCGGTGTCCAGCCGCTGCTTGATCGCGGCGTTGGTGCAGTCGTCCGACGCCTGGTAACGGGTCGTCGGCAGCACGCCGCACACCTGGCCCGGCACCGCCGTCACCATGCCGCACCGCTCCAGGTGCGCCAGGTACGTCTGCCTCAGGCCCAGGCGCGGCCCGCCGATCCAGTGCGCGGCGCGCACCGGACTGCCACGCCTGCGCAACAGCTCCAGCGCATGGTCCAGGGTCGGGTCACCGGTCGGCCGTGGCACCACCACGGCGATCCGGTCCCCGTCCGGGACTATCCTTCCGGCCAGGGACAGCTCGACGAGCTGCGCCCCGGCAAGTCCGAGGTCGAGGGTCTGCGGCTGCGCGGTGGTACCCGTGGCCGGGTCCAGTGCGAGCAGCAACAGCTCCTCGGGAATAGTTCTGCGGCTCCTGCCCATCCAAGCCTCCCCGCGTGGATGAATGACAGGGTGACGCCTCTCACACAGGCTTGTCGAGTACGCCTCCGAATCGTGACCTTGCCCGGGCAAGCTGGAACCACCGTCCGACGCCCCCGCGTCTGACCCGGCAACGGCCCGTACGGGCAGGAAAAACCGCCGGTCGGGCGGGGTGCGGCGGGCCATCGCGTCCTCGGTGCCGGAGACTGTACAGGTACTCGGACGGGTCGAGAACCCGCCCGAAAAAACCAGCTTGTGTGATCGGACCGGCGAACGCCGGGGCGGACGAGGAGGAGTGGGTTACGTGGGCGAGTCCCCGCAGAGCGAGCCGCGCAACGGCGAGACGCGGCCGGCCGAGGCCGAGGAGAACCCGCGACGCCCTCGCGAGGGCGGCTCCACCGTCCACCTCCGCGTCCGCGACGAGGACGAACCCGCGACGGACACCGACCTCGACCTCCCCGAGGCCGACGCCGCCCTCACCGGCGCCCCGGCCCTGAAGCTCGGCCGGGTGTCCGCGGCCAAGCCGAAGGACGAGGAGAAGAAGAAGGAAGACGAGGCGGAGCAGCCCGAGGAGGAGCCGGAGGAGGAGTCGGAGGCGCCCGAGGAGTCCCCCGCCGAGGCCGCTGAGGAGGAGTCCGCTCCCGCCGCGCCCGAGCCGACGATGACGCTGCGCGTCGGGAAGGCGGCGGAGCCGGAGGAGAAGGAGAAGCCGGCTCCCGCGGTCGCCGAGCCGACGATGACGCTGCGCATCGAGAAGGTGGAGGAGGAGGGGGAGAAGCCCGCTCCCGCCGCGCCCGAGCCGACCATGACGCTGCGCATCGGGAAGGCGGCGGAGCCGGAGGAGAAGGAGAAGCCGGCTCCCGCGGTCGCCGAGCCGACGATGACGCTGCGCATCGAGAAGGTGGAGGAGGAGGGGGAGAAGCCCGCTCCCGCCGCGCCCGAGCCGACCATGACGCTGCGCATCGACGCGGCGAAGGCCAAGGAGGAGGAGCCGGAAGAAGAGGAGAAGCCGGCTCCCGCGGTCGCCAAGTCCGAGCAGACCGTCATGCTGCGGCTGCCCAAGGACGAGCCCGCGCCGAAGGCCGACCCCGAGGCCGCCCCGAAGAAGCCCGCGTCGGCGCCCGCCGCGAAGCCCGCTCCCGCCCCGGCGCCGAAGGCCGTTCCCGCGCCGAAGGCCGCTCCGGTGCCCGCTCCCGCCGCTGCGGCGGCGGCTGCCGCGCCGGTGGCCGTCGCGCCCGGGCCGGAGAGCACCATCGAGGCGCTGGAGGTGCTGAAGGCGCTGAGCGCCCGGCCGATGACGCCGTTCCGGCGGGCGATGAAGCGGGTGCTGATCTGGGGCGTGTTCCTGGCCGTGGTGCTCGGCGTGCTGGCGTCGGTGCAGCTGCTGCGCCCGCTGCCCGCGCCGAAGGCGAAGCTCGGGCTGGCGGACTCGTTCACCTTCCAGGGCGAGCAGTTGAGCATTCCGTGGCCGGCCAAGGGGCAGGCCGCGGCCGAGGTGGTCGGGGTGGGCGGCCTCGGCGCGTCCGGCGAGGAGACGCCGGTGCCGATCGCGTCCGTCACCAAGGTGATGAACGCGTACCTGATCCTGCAGGCGCACCCGTTGAAGAAGGGCCAGAGCGGCCCGATGCTGACGGTCGACAAGCAGGCCGCGCAGGAGTCGTCGAACGCCGACGAGTCGAAGGTGACCCTGACGGAGGGTCAGCAGCTCAGCCAGTACGAGGCGCTGGAGATGCTGATGCTGCCGTCCGCGAACAACGTGGCCCGGCTGCTGGCGCGTTGGGACGCCGGAAGCGAGGAGGCGTTCGTCAAGAAGATGAACGACACCGCCAAGCAGTTCGGCATGACCAACACCACCTACGCCGACCCGGCCGGCTACAACAACGACACCAAGTCCACCGCGAAGGACCAGCTGAAGCTGGCCGAGCAGGTGATGAAGGACGAGATCTTCCGGCAGGTCATCGCCGAGCCCGACACCAAGTTCAACGGCCAGCGGGTCTACAACACCAACAAGGTGCTCGGGAAGAACGGCATGATCGGCGGCAAGACCGGGTCGTCCACCCCGGCGCAGTCCTGCTTCATGTGGGCGGCGGTCAAGGAGATCGGCGGCGTCAAGCGGACCCTGGTCGGCGTCACCCTGGGCCAGCCGGCCACCAAGGAGGAGCCGAGCCTGGTGAACGCGGCCCAGCCGGTCAGCCAGAAGATCAACGTGGCCGCGCAGTCCGCGCTGACCGGGCAGACCCTCGCCAAGCAGGGCGACGTGGTCGGTTACGTGGACGACGGCGTGGGCGGCAAGGTGTCCGTGGTGGCCGCCAAGGACCTGACGGTGGCGGGCTGGTCCGGCATCACCGCGCACCTGACGCTGACCCCGATCGGCCGGATCGCGCACACCCTGCCGGCCGGCACCCAGGTCGGCACGCTGTCGGCGGGCGACGGCGACGGCCGGATCGAGGTCCCGGTCACCCTGCAGAAGGACCTGGCGCCGCCGTCCATCACCGCGCGCCTGCTGCGCCTCGGCTGACGGGCGGGGACGTACCGCAACTGCCGCCGCGGGCCCGGGAGATCCTGTCTCCCGGGCCCGCGGCGGCTCTTTCCGGCGCCTCAGCGCTTCCCGGTGAGCCGGGCGACCCGGTCGGAGACGCCCCAGGCGGTGACCCGCCAGAGCGCCTCGGCGACGATGCCGCGGTTCATCTTGGACGCGCCGTGCTCGCGCTCCACGAAGGTGATCGGCACTTCGGCGACCTTGAAGCCCGCCTTGACGGCCCGCCAGGCCAGGTCGACCTGGAAGCAGTAGCCCTGCGAGGCGACCTGGTCCATGCCGAGGCCGAGCAGGGTCTCCTTGCGGAACGCCCGGTAGCCGCCGGTGACGTCCCGGATCGGCACGTTCAGCATCAGCCGCGAGTAGGTCGAGCCGCCCTTGGACAGCAGCAGCCGCGACTTCGGCCAGTTCACCACCGCGCCGCCCGGCACCCAGCGCGAGCCCAGCACCAGGTCGGCGCTGCGCAGCGCGGTGAGCAGCCGGGGCAGCTCCTCCGGCTGGTGCGAGCCGTCCGCGTCCATCTCGACCAGGACGTCGTAGCCGTTCTCCAGGCCCCAGCGGAACCCGGCCAGGTAGGCCGCGCCGAGCCCCTCCTTGCCCTTGCGGTGCAGCACCCGCACCTGCTCGTCGGCCGCGGCGAGGCCGTCGGCGAGCTTGCCGGTGCCGTCGGGGCTGTTGTCGTCGGCGACCAGCACGTGGGCCTCGGGGACGGCGGCGCGGACCCGGCCGACGATCCGTTCGACGTTCTCGGCCTCGTTGTAGGTCGGAATGATCACCAGGATCGTGCCGAGACCGGCGAACGGGGTCTCAGGGAGGGAGGTCACTGCTCGGTGCCTTTCGCTTCGGCGGTGCCGAGCGGACGGCGCCCGCGGCCGGCCGTGCGCCGGAGTGCGGGGCCGCGACGGATTCCCGCTCGGATCCTTGGCGCCAGAATAGGCGATCCCCGAACCGCCGAAGGGCTGTCCCAGCTGGGCCGTTCCTGTTCGAACGAGCCGGTCGCGGCGCGTCCCGGCACGCCGCGCGGGCGAGCCGGCGGAGGGTCAGGCGACGCGGCTCGGGGAGGGCGGCCCGGGCGTGTCGAAGGCGGAGCAGGCGTCCGCCGCGGGGCCGTCCTTGTGGATCGGGGCAGTGGTCCGGGAGAGCGGGCGGCCGGTGCCGCCGTGCCGGGCGGCGACGATCTCCGCGCCGATCGACAGCGCCGTCTCCTCGGGCGTGCGGGCGCCCAGGTCGAGCCCGATCGGGCTGCGCAGCCGGGCGAGCAGCCGCTCGTCGACGCCGGCCGCCAGCAGCCGCTGCCGGCGCTCGGCGTGGGTGCGGCGGCTGCCCATCGCGCCGACGTAGGCGACCGGCAGGGTCAGCGCGTGTTCGAGCAGCGGCAGGTCGAACTTCGGGTCGTGGGTGAGCACGCAGATCGCGGTGCGCCCGTCGACCTCGGTGGAGCGCAGGTAGCGGTGCGGCCAGTCGACCACGACCTCGTCGGCGTCCGGGAAGCGGGCGGCGGTGGCGAACACCGGGCGGGCGTCGCAGACCGTGACGCGGTAGCCGAGGAACGCGCCGACCCGGGTCAGCGCCGCCGCGAAGTCGATCGCCCCGAACACCAGCAGGCGCGGCGCGGGCACGCCGCACTCGACGAACAGCGTGACCGGTAGGGGGCAGCCGGACTCGCGCGGGTCGACGACGATCCGGGCCGCGCGCCGCCCGGCGCCGGGCAGGGCGCGGGCCAGGGCGGCCGACGCCCGGTCCAGGGCGGGCCCGCCGCCCAGGGTGCCCAGGCGGCTGCCGTCCGGGTGGACCAGCAGCGGCCGGCCGAGCACCCCGGGCGGGCCGTCGACGGCGTACGCGAGGGCGACGGGGCGGCCGGCGGCGGCCTCGGCCAGGGCTGCGGCGACCGGCGGGCGGGCCCCGGCGGTCACCGGGGTGACCAGCAGCTCGACGGTGCCGCCGCAGGTGAGCTGCGCGGCGAACGGGTCGTCGGTGCCCGGCCCGAACCGGGCGAGGGCGGGTTCGCCGCTCGCCAGGGCCTCCCGGCAGAGTTCGTAGACCGCGCCCTCGACGCAGCCGCCGGAGACGCTGCCGATCGCGGTTCCGTCGCGGTCGACGGCGAGGGCGGCCCCGGGCTGCCGGGGGGCGCTGCCGTCGACGGTGACGAGCGTGGCGACGGCGAACTCGCGGTCCTGCCCGCACCATTCGACGAGTTCTGCGGCGATGTCCAGCATTGCCGTCCCCTTTTTTCAATGCGTCGTCGGGGTCTGGGGATGCGAAATGGGGGCGGTGCGGCGATCGCCGGAAGGGGGCGACTGCGGCTCCCCGAAAAGGCCGGTGCAATGTGGTGCCCCGGCAATTCCGACACCGCTCCCACCCTTCGCGGCCTTGCCAAGAATAGCCGATGAGGTGTGCCGGTCAACTGTCCTCATCCCCGGTTCTCGATGGTGTGCTGACTTAAGACCGGCGCCCGCGCCGGGGGCGCTCGGCGGGCCGCCCGCCATGTGGGACGGTCGGCCGCGGCGCTGCTCGGGGCGGCTCGCGGGCCGCCTCCCACAAGGGAAAAGCCACGTCGCGCGTGCGGCGGCCGGCCGGCCGGAAGGCCCCGCGGGGGAGGCGGGCACCGGCCCGGACCGCTTAAGTCACCGGACGGGAAAGCGGAATAGCCGGTTCAGAATTTTGTCCTTGCCAGGTCATCCGAACTGGTGTGTGCTTGATTCAATGCCCCCGGCGAAGACCGCACTATTCATCGGAAGGAGCGTCGTGTGGCCACGGTGAAACGGGGAGGCGCACTCCATCTCGACCCGGACGGCGAAATTCAGGGGATCTCCGAAACGCACCGGGCGATTGTCATCGGATCAGGATTCGGCGGGGCGGTCGCCGCGCTGCGGCTCGGCGAGGCCGGCGTGTCGACGCTGGTCCTGGAACGCGGCCGGCACTGGGAGTACAGCGCCACCGAGCAGGTCTTCGGCAACGAGCTCACACCCGTCAGCGAGATGTTCTGGCAGCACGACTTCGCCGTCTGGCTCACCATGCAGCCCACCCTGATCGACCGGATGCCCGGCCTGATGGAGGTGGTGCTCGCCGGCGGGATCCAGATCGGCGCGGCGGCCTGCGTGGGCGGCGGGTCGGTGGTCTACGCCGGCGTGACGGTGCAGCCGCGCCGCCGCTACTTCGAGGCGCTCTTCCCGGCCGGCGTCCGGTACGACGAACTGGACCGGGTGCACTTCCCCCGGGTCCGGGAGATGCTCTCCGCCTCGTACATGCCGGACGACATCTACGCGGCCGACCCGTTCACCCACTCGCGGGCGTTCGACGCGCAGCTCAAGCGCGCCGGGTTCCCGACCACGCCGATCCGCACCACGTTCAACTGGAGCCGGGTGCGCGGCGAACTGGCCGGGCGGCTGCGGCCGTCCTCGGTGATCGGCGAGTCCTCGTTCGGCAACAGCAACGGCGCGAAGAACGACCTGACGCAGAACTACCTGCCGGCCGCGCTGGCCACCGGGAACGTCCGGATCAGCCAGCTGACCGAGGTCACCTCCATCACCACCGGCCCCGGCGGGCGCGGCTACACGGTCCGCGTCGTGCAGCACGCGCCGGGCGGCGGAGTGGTCGCGAGCCGCGAGCTCCACTGCGAGCTGCTGTTCCTGGCGGCGGGTTCGGTGAACACCACCCGCCTGCTGGTCCGGGCCCGGGACACCGGCGAGCTGCCGGAGCTCAACGAGCACGTCGGCACCAACTGGGGCGGCAACGGCGACGCCTTCGTCTACCGCGGCTTCGACGGCGCGACCGGCGCCAGCCAGGGCGCGCCCTGCGCGTCGGCGGTCTTCGTCGACGACGGCTTCGGGATGCCGATGCGGGTGGAGAACTGGTACGCGCTGGCGTTCGGCGGCGAGCCCTACCTGTCGCAGTTCAGCGTCGCGGTGGACATGGACAACCGCGGCACCTGGACGTACGACCGGGCCTCCGACCAGGTCAAGATGCTCGACTGGGGGCCGGAGAAGAACGCCGCCCCGGAGGCCGCCGCCGCCGCGTTCAGCCAGCTGGTCATCGGCCGGGGGATGGCCGCGCCGTCCCCGGTGCTGCCGCCGACCGGCGGCACCGCGCACCCGCTCGGCGGCTGTCCGATCGGCGCCGCGACCGACCTCTACGGCCGGGTGGCCGGCTACCGGGGCCTGTACGCGGTGGACGGCTCGCTGGTCCCCGGCAACGCCGGCGGGGCCAACCCCTCGCTGCTGATCGCCGGCCTCGCCGAGCGCGCGATGGACGACATCCTCGCGAACGGCGGCTGAACTGCCGTACGCCCGGCGGATTCCTGCCGGGCGTACGGCGTTCTCGCACGTCCGCGTGCGGTCAGAGCAGCTTGTCGACGGTGATGGGCAGGTCGCGCACCCGGCGGCCGGTGGCGTCGTGCACCGCGTTGGCGATGGCCGCGGCCGTGCCGACCACGCCCAGCTCGCCGATCCCGCGGGCGCCGAGCGGGGTGAAGTCGGTGTCCGGGTGGTCGAGGAAGTGGATGTCGAAGTCCGGCATGTCGGCGTGCACCGGCACCAGGTAGTCGGCGAGGTTGCCGTTGGCGAAGCGGCCGGTGTCCGGCTCCACCCGGATCCCCTCCAGCAGGGCCTGGCCGATGCCGAACAGGATGCCGCCGACGATCTGGGCGCGCGCCGTCCGCGGGTTGATGATGGTGCCGCCGTCGATGACGCTGGTCCACCGGTCCAGCCGGACCTCGCCGGTCCAGCGGTTGACCCGCAGCTCGCAGAAGTGCGCGCCGAAGGAGTGGACCGCGAACCGCAGCCGCTCGGCGCCCGGGGCCGAGGCGCCGGGGGAGTCGAGCTCGGAGAGGCCGGTGGCGGCGAGCAGTTCGGCGAAGGTGAGGCTGTGCCCGCCGCCGACCACCCGGCCGTCGCGGTACGCCAGCGCCTCGGCGGCCAGGCCGTGGAAGGGCGAACGGGCGTCGCCGGCCGCCAGGTCGAGCAGGCGCTGCTTGAGGGCGGTGGTCGCCGAGCGCACCGCGCCGGCCGAACTGGACGTCCCCATCGAGGCGAACGCGCCGTAGTTCAGCGGCAGGGCGGAGTCGCCGACCAGCGCCTCGACCCGTTCCACCGGGATGCCCAGGTCGTCGGCGCAGACCATGGCGAGCACGGTCCGCATCCCGGTGCCGGGGTCGGAGGTGGCGGTGGCCACGGTCGCCGTGCCGTCGGCCCGCAGCCGGACGTTCGCCAGCGTGGTCGGCAGCAGGTTGCCCGGGTAGGTGGCGCCGGCCATGCCGGTGCCGGTCAGCCACACCTGGTCGGAGTCCTCGGCGGGCTGCGGCCGGGGCGCGGTGCGCGGCTGCCAGCCGAAGCGCTCCGCGCCGACCCGGTAGCACTCGTCGAGGTGCTTGCCGGACCACCGGACGCCGCGGCCGGGGAAGACGGTGGCGTAGTTGCGCATCCGCAGCTCGACCGGGTCGAGCGCCAGTTCCGTCGCCAGCTCGTCCATCGCGCTCTCCAGCGCGAACGCCCCGGGGGCCTCGCCGGGCGCCCGGACCCAGGTGGTGGGCGGGCTGTCCAGCGGGACGATGCGCTGCCCGACGTGCAGGCTGGGCGACTTGTAGGTGTAGCGCGAGGTGGTGTGGGCCGCCGTCTCGTAGATCACCCCGGACAGCGAGAGGCTCGACACCGCGTCGTGCTTGACGGCCACCAGGGTGCCGTCCCGCTCCGCCCCGAGGGCGAGGGTCTGCGAGACGGCGGAGCGGTGCCCGACCGTGGTGAAGACCTGCTCCTGGGTCAGCACGGTGCGCACCGGCCGGCCCAGCTCCCGGGCGGCGGCGGCGGTCAGCAGCGGGTGCGGCCAGATGTACAGCTTGCCGCCGAACGCGCCGCCGACGTACGGGCTGAGCACCCGGACCTGGTCCAGGCCGATGCCGAGGGTCTCGGCGGCGGCGAGCGCGCCGCCCACCGGGCTCTGCGAGCCGACCCGGAGGGTCAGCACGCCCTCCGACCAGGACGCCAGGCAGGCGTGCGGCTCCAGCGCGAGCGGGGCCTCCGGCGGCTGCGTGTAGGTGGCGCGGACCTGCACCGGGCCGGCGGCCAGCGCCTCGTCCACGGTGCCGAACTCCTCGGCCAGCAGGTCGACCTGGGGGTCCTCGTGGTTGATGGCGACCGGCGGCGGCACCGCGTGGGCGATCCGGCCGGCGAAGTCCGCGCGCACCGGCAGCAGGTCGTACTCGGCGCGGATCAGCGAGGCCGCGTGCCGGGCCTGCTCGAAGGTCTCCGCGACGACCAGGCCGATGATCTGGCCGTAGTGGCGGATCTCCTGGTCCTGCAGCGGCAGCCAGAACTGGCCGACGAAGCAGACGTCGGGGGTGGTCTTGATCCGGTGCAGCTTGAGCGGGTTGAACGGCGAGTAGACCGCGAGGACGCCCTCGGCGGCCTCCGCCGCGGTGACGTCCATCGACCGCAGGGTGCCGCGCCCGGCGGTGCTCAGCACCAGGTGGCCGTGGGCGAGGCCGGGTTCGGTCCGGTCGGCGGCGTAGTCGGCCCGGCCGGTGACCTTGGCCGTGCCGTCGACCCGGGCGGTCGCGGTGCCGATCAGGGGCTTGGCCATGTCAGCGGCCTCCCAGCCGGGTGAGGGCGTGGCCGACGGTCCGTCGGACCAGCTCGATCTTGAAGGCGTTGCCGCTCAGCGGCTCGGCCCCGTCGGCCGCCGCGGCGGCCGCCTCCAGGGCGTTCGCGCGGGTGAACTCCCGCCCGGTCAGGGCCTGTTCGGCCGCGTGGGCGCGCCAGGGCCGGGGCGCGACGCCGCCGAGGGCGATCCGCACGCCGCGGACCTCGCCGTCGTGCAGGTCGACCGCGACGGCGGCGGACACCAGCGCGAACTCGTAGGAGCGCCGGTCGCGCACCTTGACGTACACCGAGCGGTCCGCGCCCGGCAGCGGCGGCACGGTGACCCGGGTGATCAGCTCGCCGGGGCGCAGCACCGTCTCGGTCTGCGGGGTCTCGCCGGGCAGCCGGTAGAAGGAGTTCAGCGGGACTTCGCGCACCCCGTCGGCGCCGTGCAGTTCCAGCAGCGCGTCGAGCGCGGACAGCGCCACGGCCGGGTCGCTGGGGTGGGTGGCGACGCAGGACGGGCCGGCGCCGAGCACCGCGTGGCCGCGGTTGTCGCCGGTGCGGGCGGCGCAGCCGCTGCCGGGTTCGCGCTTGTTGCAGGCGGCGGCGGTGTCCCGGAAGTAGCCGCAGCGGGTGCGCTGGAGCAGGTTGCCGCCGATGGTGGCCATGTTGCGCAGTTGCGGGGAGGCGCTGGCCAGCAGCGCCTGGCGCAGCACCGGGTGGCCGTCGGCCACCGCGGGGTGCCGGGCGAGGTCGCCGAGGCGCTCCAGGGCGCTCAGGTGCAGGCCCCGCTCATCGGTGGTGACGCCGTGCAGCGGAAGGGAGTTGACGTCCACCACCCGGTGCGGGCGTGCCACGTCGAGCTTCATCAGGTCCACCAGGGACGTCCCGCCGGCCAGGTAGGCCGCGCCGTCGGCGTGCTGGGCGAGGGCCTCCTCGACGGTGCGCGGCGCGGCGTAGTCGAAGGGGCGCATCAGCCGGTCCCCTCCTGCCGGGCGGTCCGTTCGGCGGCGCTGCGCACCGCCCGCAGGATGCCCTCGTACGCGCCGCAGCGGCAGATGTTTCCGGACATGGCCTCGCGGACGGCGGCGTCGGAGCCGGTGTCGCCGTCCCGGATCGCGCAGATCGCCGACATGATCTGGCCGGGTGTGCAGAAGCCGCACTGGAAGCCGTCGTGGTCGAGGAAGGCCTGCTGGACCGGGCTGAGCCGGTCGCCCTCGGCGACGCCCTCGATGGTGGTGACCTGCTTGCCCTGGGCGCCGACGGCGAGGGTGAGGCAGGACAGCACCCGGCGGCCGTCGACGTGCACGGTGCAGGCGCCGCACTGCCCGCGGTCGCACCCCTTCTTGCTGCCGGTCAGGCCGAGGCCGTCGCGCAGCGCGTCCAGCAGGGTGGTGCGGATGTCGGCGCTCAGGCGGGCGGTGCGGCCGTTGACCTGCAGTTCGAGCGGGACCTGGTGGTCGCCGGTCGGCGGGCGTGGTGCGGTCGAATCCGTCATGGATCCTCCCCCGGGATCGGTGGAGTGCGCGGGGCACTGCGGGCGGGACGGGCAGGGTGGATCGGCTGGAACCGGTGGGCCGGTGACAGAAGGGTGTGCGCGGAGGATGGAAATCGCCTCGGACGCGCGCCATGGTTCTGCCAGGGGGACGGCGGCTGCCACGGGGCGGCGGCGGTCCCGCCGCTCCCAGCTTCCTCAAGCGCATGACGTACGTCAAGTGCTTTACATGTGCTCGGTGGGCTACCTTAGGGGCCATGACCAACGAGGGGTTCAACCGCGTGATCTGGGCGGAACGGCGCTGCGACCGCGCACTGAGCGCCGCCAAGGAGCAGCGCCTGCGGCCGCTCGAACTGCCCTCCGCGCACTACTCGTTGCTGGCCGCGGTCTCCGCCAACCCCGGCGCCACCGGCGCCGAGCTGGCCCGCGAGCTGGGGGTCACCCCGCAGAACATCGCCGGGCTGACGGTCCGGCTGGAGCAGCGCGGCCTGATCGAGCGTCAGCCCAACACCCGGCACCGCAACGTGGTCGAGCTGTGGATCACGCCCACCGGGGACGACCTGCTGGCCAAGGCCGACGCCGCGATGATCGAGCTGGAGCGGGAGATCGCCCGGATCGTCGGCGTCGACGAGGCGGAGCGGCTGCGCCGGCTGCTGGAGGAGCTGGCGGTCGGCCTGGAGGGCCGCAGCCGGGTCCGCCCGGTGCGGTGACGGTGTGTCAACTCGTGCCTAAATAGGCGCCGTTCGCGGTTTTGCCGGTACTTGACCCGTCGGGGGTCGGAGTGTCGCCCCGGCGGGTTTTCGCATGTCCGGATCCGGGTCTCCGGGGTCGGTTGCGCCGGGGGTCCGGTGGGGTTCCGGGGGCGGAGAGAGTGAGCTGCTTGGCGATAATCAAGCGCTTGACAGTCATCGTCCGGTAGGCGAGTGTCTATGGAGTTGACGCACCGCCAGACAGTGGAAACACCCACCCGGTGACGACAGTCGAGGGACATCCCCCGCAGGCCCGGCCCGCCCAGTGAGCCCGCCGGTCACCGCCGAACCCGAGCCCGTGAGCCGGTCGAACCGACCCGCGCACCTCGCGGCGCAGGAACCGCAGAACGACGGAACTTCGCCCTGGAGGCCCTCCATGCCGCTGCCCAGCCCCGGCGCACCGCTCTTCGGCGCCACCCACGACATCCCGCGGAACTGGGGCGTCGACCGGATCCCCGACCTGACCGGGAAACTGGCCGTGGTCACCGGCGCGAACAGCGGCATCGGCCTGGTCACCGCCCGCGAACTCGCCCGGGCCGGTGCGGAGGTGGTGCTCGCCGTCCGGGACCCCGCCAGGGGCGCCGCCGCGGCGGCCGGAATCAGCGCGGCCAGCCCGGCGCCCGGACCGCGGTCCGCCGGCTGGACCTCGCCGACCTGGCCTCCGTCCGCGCCTTCGCGGACCGGTTCGCCGAGGAGCGCGGCACACTCGACCTGCTGATCAACAACGCCGGCGTGATGGCCCCGCCCCGGCGCACCACCGCCGACGGATTCGAACTCCAGCTGGGAACCAATCATTTCGGCCACTTCGCACTGACCGGACTGCTGCTGCCCGCCCTGCTCGCCGCACCCGCGGCCCGCGTGGTGACAGTCAGCAGCACCTTTCACGCGTTCGGCACGATCGACTTCGACGACCTGCACAGCGAACGCCGCTACTCCCGCTACGGTGCGTACGGCCGCTCCAAGCTGGCCAACCTGCTGTACACCGCCGAACTCGACCGGCGCGCCGTCGCCGCCGGCACCCGGCTGCGGGCCTACGCCGCGCACCCCGGCTACGCCGCCACCAACCTCCAACTCGCGGGCCAGGGACCGCTGATGCGCGCCGTCATGGGCGTCGGCAACGCGCTGTTCGCGACCGCGGCGCTGCCCGGCGCGCTGCCCACGCTGTGCGCCGCCACCCTGCCCGGCCTGCCCGGCGGCGTCCTGGTCGGCCCGCGCAGCCTGGGCGGCTACCGCGGCACCCCCGGCGTCGCCGTGCCGCACCGGCGCGCCCGGGACGGCGCCACCGCCGTCCGCCTGTGGGAGGCCACCGCCGAGGCCGTCAAGGTCGACCACGACTTCACCGCCGGCCGCCCGGCGGCCGGCTCCACCACCGACGAGCAGGAAGGCTGACGGCATGGCAGCGGAGCGGAAGCGCAGGACGGCGGCCCCCGCGAGGCCGACGTGGTCGTGGTGGGCGCCGGCCTGGCCGGCCTGACCGCCGCACGCGAACTGCTGCGCGCGGGCCTGGAGCCGCTGGTCCTGGAGGCCCGCGACCGGGTCGGCGGCCGCACCCTCGGCCGCACCGCCGACGACGGCACCGTGCTGGAACTCGGCGGCCAGTGGCTGGCCGACGGCAACGAGCGGATGGGCCGGCTCGCCCGCGAGGCCGGCGCGACGCTCTTCCGCAACCACGACGAGGGCGCCGACCTGCTGGAGATGTCCGGCGAACTGCGCCACCAGCGCGGCGCCGTACCGCCGTTGAAGCCGCTCGCGCTGCTCGACGTCGCCCTCGCCCGGTTCCGGCTGGACCGCCTGGTCGCCGCCGTGCCGGTGCGCACCCCCTGGCACGCGCCCGACGCCGCCCGGCTGGACGACACCAGCATCGGCGACTGGCTGGACCGCCACACCCGCAGCCGGGAGGGCCGCGCCCTGCTCGACCTGGCCTTCACCACCATGTGGGGCGCCGAGCCGCACCGGCTCAACCTGCTCCAGGCGCTCGCGTACATCGGCAGCACCGGCAAGTTCGACAACCTCACCACCACCAAGATCCAGGACCGGATCACCGGCGGCGCCGCCGGCGTCGCCCGGTTCCTCGCCGACGGCCTCGGCGAACGCGTGCTGCTGGAGGCCCCGGTCACCGCGATCCGGCTCACCGCCGGCGGCGTCGAGGCGGAGTCCGCGCAGGGCGCCGTCCGGGCCCGCCGGGCCGTGATCGCCGTGCCGCCGCAACTGGCCGCCGACATCCGCTTCGAACCCGGCCTGCCGCACGACCGCGCCACCGCGCTGCGCAGCGTCCCGATGGGCGCCGTCACCAAGGTGTCCGCACTGTACGACCGGCCGTTCTGGCGCGAGCGCGGCCTGAGCGGCAAGGCGCTCACCGGACGCGGACCGCTCACCGCCGTGTTCGACAACTCGGCCCCCGGCGACGGCAGTCCGGGCGTGCTGGTGGGCTTCGTGCCCGGCACCCGGGCCCGCGAGCTGGCCGCCCTCCCCGAGGACGACCGCCGGCGGGCGGTGCTCGACAGCCTGGTCCGGCTGTTCGGCCCGCAGGCCGGCACACCCGGGCTGTACGTCGAGAAGGACTGGGCGGCCGACCCCTGGTCGCGCGGCGGCTACTTCGGCCTGCCCGCCCTCGGCACGATGACCGGCGCGGTCCGCACCCTCGCCGAACCCCACGGCCCGGTGCACTGGGCCGGCTCGGAGACCGTCCTCAAGGACTACGGAGGCATGGAGGGCGCCGTGACCTCCGGCGAACGCGCCGCGGCCGAGGTGCTCGCCGCGATCGGCGAGGCGGCCGTCCAACCCGCGTGACGACCCGTCGGCGGGCTCGACCCGGCCCTGACCCCAGGAGACTGCGATGAACCGCTTGGAGACGGAACGGCACGGTGCGGTACTGACCGTGCGCCTGCGCAACGAACCCTTCAACTTCCTGACCGGCGCGCTGCTGGCCGAACTCGCCGACACCCTGGCCAGGGCCGAGCGCGACCCGACCGTCCGGGCGGTGGTGCTCGCCAGCGCCGTGCCCGGCGTCTTCCTCGGCCACTACGACATCGAGGAGCTGCTGGCCGGCGCCGAGGCCGGCGGCATGGAGATCTCCTCCCGGCTCGCCCCCGCCCCGCTGCGCCTGGTCGCCGCGCTCGGCAAGGTCCCCGGCATGCGCGGCCTGCTCGACCGCACCCCGGTGGCCGGCATGCAGGCCCTGCTGGCCTTCCACGAGGTGGTCCGGCGGATCCGCAACAGCGACATGGTCCACGTCGCGGCCGTCGACGGCCTCGCACTGGGCGGCGGCTTCGAACTCGCCCTCGCCTGCGACGTGCGGATCATGGGCGACGGCCCCTACCGGGTCGGCCTGATGGAGATCGCCTTCGGCCTGCTGCCCGGCGGCGGCGGCAGCCAGCTGCTCGCCGAGACCCTCGGCGCCGGCCGCGCCGTCGAACAGCTCCTGGAAGGACGGCTGTTCGGCCCGGCCGCCGCCCTGGAGGCCGGCATCGTGCACCGGGTGGTCGACCACGACGAGGTGCGCGCCGAGGCCGCGGAGACCGCCGCCCGGCTCGCCCGTCGCGCCCCCGGCTCCGTACGGTCCGTCAAGCAGGCCGTCCACTATGCCGGTTCGGGCCGGTTCGGCCGCGGCTTCGCCGTCGAACGGGCCCGCTTCCTGGCCCTCGCCAGCCGGCCGAGCACGCACGCCGCGCTGCGCCGCTACCTGGAGGACGTCCGGGCCCACCGGCGCGAGCACGGCGGTGACCCCGCGGCCTTCGCGGGCGACTTCCTGCCCGCCTGGCAGGCCGGCACCGCGGCGGCCGACCGTTCCTGAGCGGGACGGCCGACCCACGGGCCGCAAAAAATATCTGATACCTCGTCATGCCCACGCTTAACGTTGGGAGAGTGTGCACCATGCTGGGAAAGCTGGTCGGAAACGGAACGCGCGTCGCGGTCGTCGGCAGCGGCATCTCGGGCCTGTCCGCGGCACTGCGCCTGGAACGGGCCGGGTTCGAGGTCGACCTCATCGAACGCGAGGACCGGCTCGGCGGCCGGTTCGGCGTCGGCAACCTGGGAGACCGCCCGGTGATGATGGGCGGCAAGAACATCGGCCGGCGCTACCACGCGTTCCGCGCCTGGCTCGACGCCATCGGCCACTACCAGTGGGAGTCCTTCGGCATCAACACCTCCTTCATGAAGGAGGACGAGGTGCTGACCCTGGACAGCACCCGCCGGGGCCGCTCGCTGGCCAACATCCGCCGGATGAGCTCGCCGCGCGACCTCGCCCGGCTCGCCGCCATGGCCGCCCGGATCCGCCTCGACGAGTCGAACAAGTTCCTCGGCTCGGCGTACTTCACCGAACTGTCCCGCCGCCACGACCACCAGCCGCTCAGCGCCCACTTCGGCGAGGCCACCGCCAACGTGCTGCTGCGGCCGATGACCGTCCGGATGAACGGCGCCGAACCCGACGAGGTCTACCTCGGCACCTTCGGCACCAACCTGGCACTGATGCTCGACCACTACGACCAGCTGGTGCACAGCATTCAGCCCGCCCTGGAGGCGTTCTCCCGCCGGGTCACGGTCCGGCTGAACACCACCGTGGAGAGCCTGGTGGTCCGCGACGGCCGGATCACCGGCGTGCGGCTGTCCGAACAGGGCGGCCCCGTCGAGGAGGTCGACTACGCCGGCGTGATCGTCGCCGTCCCCGCCTACGCCGCCGCCGACATCGTCCGCGACGAACTGCCCGGCCTCGCCAAGCGGCTCTCCGAGGTCCGCTACAACCCGTCCAGCGTCATGCTCGTCGAGTACGACCGGCCGGTGTTCAGCGCCGAGGTCCGGGCGCTCGCCATCCACGACGGCGGCCCCTGCAGCAACGCCGGCTCCTACGGCATGAACGACCGGCACATCGTCCGCTACACCTTCAGCGGCGCCGGCGCCAAGAACGCCGAACTGTCGCCCGAACAGCTGGACACCTGGGTCGGCCAGGCCGAACAGCGGCTCACCCGCTACCTGGGCGTCACCCGGGCCAAGCCGGTCCGCTCGGTCGGCAAGATCTGGCCCGCCGCGTACAGCGCCTACCTGCCGTACCACGGCGACTTCCTGAACGAGGTGCACCGGTCCGTGCAGAGCCTGCCCGGACTCGAACTCTCCGGCGACTACCTGTGGGGCGTCTCCATCGAGGCCTGCACCCGGGCCGGCAACGCCGCCGGCGACCGGCTGGTCGACCACCTCGCGCTCGCCCCGGCGGTGGGACGGTGACCGGCCTGCCGTTCGGCCGCGCCCGCCGCCGCGACGGCTGGGCCGTGGTCACCGGGGCGTCCTCCGGCATCGGTGAGGCGCTCGCCCACCAGCTCGCCGGCCGCGGCCACCGCCTGCAGCTCGTCGCCCGCCGCAAGGACCGCCTGGAGCGGCTCGCCCAGGAACTGCGCCAACGCCACCGGGTCGCCGTCGAGGTCCGCGAGTGCGACCTCGCCGATCGGGCCGAGCGCGCCGCCCTCTGCGAACACCTCGCCGGCCTGGAGATCGCGATCCTGGCCAACAACGCGGGCTTCACCACCTGCGGCCCGCTGGCCGGCGGAGACGCCCGCCGCGAGGCCCAGGAGGTCGAGGTCAACGCCGTCGCGGTGCACGAACTCACCCTCGCCGTGCTGCCCGGCATGCTGGCCCGGCGCAGCGGCCGGATCCTGTTCACCGGCTCCACCGCCGGCATGCAGCCGGTGCCGACCGCCGCCACCTACGCGGCGACCAAGGCGTTCGTGAACACCTTCGCCGAATCGCTGCACGGCGAACTGCGCGGCACCGGCGTCAGCTGCACCCTGCTCGCACCCGGGCCGGTGCGCAGCGAGTTCATGGCCGTCGGCGGCGCCCAGGAGCTCGAGGAGCGCCGCTGGTTCGCCTGGCAGACGCCCGAGACGGTCGCCAAGGCCGGCCTGCGGGCCGCCCGCTGGGGCCGGCGGGTGTCGGTGCCCGGCCCGATGGCCAAACTGCAGGGCCTGGCCGGCCGGCACGTGCCGCACGGCCTGACCTTCCTGCTGCTGCGCACCGTCGTGCTGCCCAGGATGCGCAGCCCGAAGTCCCACGGCGGTGCGCCGTGACCGTCGGCGGAGCGGGGGCCGCCCCGACTGACGCCACGGACCACGGGACGCCGGTCCGCCCCACCGGACCGGTGTCCCGTCCCGCCGCGGCCCGACCCGTCGGCCGCCGCGGCCGCCCGGAGAGAACGCGCCGGAGAATGAACGGGAGAATCATCGCCGGCGGTGCCGCCGGGCAGTGGGGCGTGCGGCGCAGGAACATTGCGGGGGAATCCGCGGGCGGAAGAGGAAGCCGACCGCCCGGGCATTCCCGCCCGAACCACTGGGGGGAATCGATGAAATCAACCGCCGAGGAGAGGCTCTCCGACCGGCTCGCCATTGGCATTCTCATCTGGGCGTTCCCGCCCGACCGGGTCGACGGCGCCATTCGCGCCAGCGGCCGGGCCGGAATACGGACCCGGCTCTTACCGCCGCTGATCACCGTCTACTACGTGCTGGCGATGTGCCTGTTCCCGTACAAGCCGTACGAGGAACTCGCCCGGCTGCTCGCCGAGGGCCTCGCCCTGTCCGACCCGACCGGCGTGCTCAGCCTCAGCTGCGTGCCCTCCACCGCCGCGATCTCCCGGGCCCGGATGCGCCTCGGCATCCAGCCGCTTAGAGAGCTGTTCGCGCAGACCGCCGTCCGCCCGCCCGTCGAGGGCGCCCCCCGCTTCCGCCGCTCGCGCCTGTGGACGCTGACCGGCGGCACCGTCAACCTCCCCGACCACGCGGCCCAGGGCGGCGCGCCGGGCACCCCCCGGATGCGGATCGCGGTGGTCGCCGAACACGGCACCGGCATGCTGATCGGCGCCCAGGTCGAACCCCTGTCCGGCGACCCCTCGAAGTCCGCCGACGAGCTGTTCCGGCTGCTCGGACCCGGCGACCTGCTGGTCGCCCAGGCCGAGTTCGCCGGCCCCGAACTGGCCGGCGCCGCCCTCGCCACCGGCGCCGACCTGCTGTGGAGCGTGCCGCAGTCCACCGGCCTGCCGGTCACCGAGACCCTCGACGACGGCTCCTACCTGTCGGTGCCGGCCAGCTGGCCGGACGACCCGGTCCGCGGCCGCCCCGTGGTGCGGGTGGTCACCGGCGCCAAGTGCGCCGAGCGGCTGGTCACCACCCTGCTCGACCCGGCCCAGGCCACCCGGGCCGAGCTGCGCGGCGTCTACGAGGCGCGCTGGCGCTTCGAGGAGGCCGCCGAGCAGCTCGACGCGTTCCGGCGCACCCCGAAGAAGGCGATGCGCTCGCGCTCGCCGGAAATGATGGAACAGGAACTCTGGGGCTACCTGCTGGTCTACTGCGCGATCCGCAATCTCGCCAAGAACCGGAATCTCTGATGCGCTGACAAACCACTGCACAATTCGGCCTGGACGGGCCGGCGCATTCCGTCGCCGACAATCGGGAAAGAGTCGGTGGCGGATTTCGGCATGCCGTTCTCCGGGGCGTCCCGGTGATTTAACCGGGCCGCCCGGTAAATCGTTGACCCGCGCCGGACGGGCCAGCTAGCGTGTGCGGAGTATTCGCCCGGCCGTCGGGCGGGGAACTCCGTCGAGCACCGGAAAACGGTGAACCGGTCCCTCCCCGCGCAGCCGACCCGGGCGCCGGCGCCGCCGTGCGGCGGATCGCCCCGCAACCCACCACCCGACGCAGCGCTCGATGCACGCCGCGGGTCGTCGTCGTCACCACAGGGAGCGAGACATTGGGAACTCCAGGGCAGGTTTCGACCATCTCGGCGCTGCTGTCGGAGAACGCGCAGCAGCGCGCGGACGAGCGGGCCTTCACCATCCTCAACGACGGGCACGACGAGTCCGACGTGATGACCCACGCCTCGCTCGACCTGGAGGCCCGGGCGATCGCCGCGCGCCTCCAGCAGTCGGCGCGGCCCGGCGACCGGGCGCTCGTCCTGGCCACCGACAACGCCCACTTCATCCGCGCCTTCATGGCCTGCCAGCACGCCGGCGTGATCGCCGTCCCGATCGCCCCGCCGCTGCCGCTGCGCAACCCCCGCAAGGCCGCGACGATGCGCGCGATCGCCGCCGACTCGGGCGCGCGGATCGTGCTCACCGGCAGCACCACCCAACTGCGCGAGCCGGTCCGCACCTTCGCCCCCGACCTCGCCGAACTGGAGTGGATCGACGTCGACACCGTGCCGGTGACGGCCGCCGCCGACTTCCGGGCGCCGCGGATCGACGCCGAGGACATCTCCTTCCTGCAGTACACCTCCGGCTCCACCGCGCTCCCCAAGGGCGTGATGGTCAGTCACCGGGCGCTGCTGGCCAACGAGGAGATGTTCGCCGCGATCATGGGCCTCACCGCCGAGGACGTGATCGTCTCCTGGCTGCCGCTGTTCCACGACATGGGCCTGATCGGCAAGGTGCTGCAGGCCTCCTACCTGGGCACCCACCTGGTGCTGATGCCCCCGGCGGCGTTCGTCCAGCGCCCGGCCCGCTGGCTGCGCGCCATCACCAAGTACCGCGGCACGATGGCCGGCGCGCCCAACTTCGCCTACGACATGTGCGTCAGCCGGATCGCCGAGCAGGACCGCGCCGAGTTCGACCTCTCCAGTTGGAAGGTCGCCTTCAGCGGCGCCGAGCCGATCCGCCCCGCCACCTTCGACGCCTTCGCCAAGGCCTACGCCCCGTACGGCCTCGCCCCCGAGACCATGCAGACCGCGTACGGGCTGGCCGAGGTCACCCTGATCGCCTCCGGCGGCGTCCGCGGCGAGGCCCCGATCACCACCGACGTCGACCACGACGCGCTGCGCAAGGGCCAGGTGGTGCCGGGCGGCGACTACACCATGATCAGCGTCGGCAAGGCCCGGCTGAGCCGCCGGATCGCCATCGTCGACCCGGTCACCAAACTGGCCCGCGAGCAGGGAACCGTCGGCGAGATCTGGCTGGCCGGCGACGACGTCCCGCCCGGCTACTGGGGCAACCCGGAAGCGACCCTGGAGACCTTCCAGGCCCGCATCGCCGACACCGGCGAGGGCCCGTTCCTGCGCACCGGCGACCTCGGCGTGCTGCACCAGGACGAGCTGTACATCACCGGCCGGCTCAAGGACGTCATCATCGTCGGCGGCCAGAACCACTACCCGCAGGACCTGGAGGAGACCGCCGAGTCCGCCCACCCGTGGGTGCGGCCCGGATTCGGCTGCGCCTTCGCACTGGAACGCGACGGCCGCGAACAGGTGGTCCTGGTCGCCGAGATCCTGCGGCCGCTCGGCAGCCGGCGCACCGGCAGCGAGGCCGCCAAGGCGCCGCTGCCCACCCTCGCCGAGATCCGCCGGAAGATCCTCGCCGCCGTCAGCGACCAGCACGGCATCCGGCTGGACGACGTCCTGCTGGTGCCGGTCGCCTCCGCGCCCAAGACCTCCAGCGGCAAGATCCAGCGCAGCACCTGCCGGGCCGCCTACGAGGCCGGCGAACTCAAGTCCGCGCCGGAGCCCGGCGGCCAGGTGCTGGAGGAGATCTCCTGATGACCGATCAGCGCCGCATCGTCCAGTGGCTGGTCGAGTCCCTCGCCGCCCTGCTGGACCTGCCGCCCGAGCAGGTGCCGACCGACGTCCCGTTCACCGCCCTCGGCCTGTCCTCGATCGAGACGGTCGAACTCTCCGAGCGGCTCCAGTTGTGGGCGGGCGTCGAGCTCAGCCCCACCGTCGCCTACGACTACCCGGCCGTCGACGACATCGCCGCGCACATCGCCGCGCTCGGCGCCGACCAACCCGCCGCCTCCGCCGCGGCCGCCCCGCCCCGCCGAGGCCGCCGCCGAGGCGGCCGGGCCGGTGCCGGTCGCCGTGGTCGGGATCGGCTGCCGGCTGCCCGGCGCGGACGGCCCCGAGGAGTTCTGGCGGCTGCTGACCGGCGGCGTCGACGCCGTCCGCGAAGTCCCCGCCGACCGCTGGGACGCCGACGCCCTCTACGACCCCGACATCACCGTGCCCGGCCGGATGAACACCAAGTGGGGCGGCTTCCTCGACGACATCGAGGGCTTCGACGCCGAGTTCCACGGCATCTCCTCCCGCGAGGCCGAACGGATGGACCCGCAGCAGCGGCTCGCCCTCGACACCGCCTGGGAGGCCCTGGAGGACGCCGGCATCCCCGCCGGCCGGCTGGCCGGCACCCGCACCGGCGTGTTCATGGGCGTCTCCACCTTCGACCACGGCACCGCGCTGTGGAGCTCCTTCGAAGGCATCCAGCCCTACGACGGCACCGGCGGCGCGCTCAGCATCATCGCCAACCGGATCTCCTACGGCCTCAACCTGCAGGGCCCCAGCCTGGTCGTCGACACCGCCTGCTCGTCCTCGCTGGTCGCCGTCCACCTCGCCTGCCAGGCCCTGCGCACTGGCGAGGCCGACCTCGCCCTGGCCGGCGGCGTCAACGTCATCACCAGCCCGCGGATCGCGCTCAGCTTCAGCCGGAGCGGACTGATGGCCGCCGACGGCCGCTGCAAGCCCTTCGACCACCGCGCCGACGGCTACGTGCGCAGCGAGGGCGCCGGCATCGTCGTCCTCAAGCCGCTGCCCCGGGCACTGGCCGACGGCGACCGGATCTACGCGGTGATCCGCGGCGGCGCCGTCAACCAGGACGGCCGCACCAACGGCCTCACCGCACCCAACGGGCCCTCCCAGCGGGCCGTCCTCCGGGACGCCTACCGGGCCGCCGCCCTGCCCGTCGCCGACATCGGCTACGTCGAGGCGCACGGCACCGGCACCGCCGTCGGCGACCCGATCGAGGTCGCCGCGCTGGCCGCCGTGCTCGGCGACGGCCGGCCCGCCGGACGGCCGCTGCG
This sequence comes from Kitasatospora cheerisanensis KCTC 2395, assembly GCF_000696185.1. Taxonomy (GTDB): domain Bacteria; phylum Actinomycetota; class Actinomycetes; order Streptomycetales; family Streptomycetaceae; genus Kitasatospora; species Kitasatospora cheerisanensis. Next base: position 4,648,309 of record NZ_KK853997.1, read on the forward strand.
GATCGGCTCCGTCAAGTCCAACGTCGGCCACCTGGAGGCCGCCGCCGGGATCACCGGCCTGATCAAGACCGCGCTGGCCGTCCACCACCGGCAGCTCCCGCCGACCGTCCACTACGAGAAGCCCAACCCGATGCTCGGCCTGGACGCCGTCCCGGTCGCCGTGGTCGCCGACAACGAGCCGTGGCCCGCGCTGGACGACGGGCGGCCCGCCCCCGCCGGCGTGTCCTCCTTCGGCTTCGGCGGCACCAACGCCCACCTGGTGCTCACCGCCGCCCCGCCCGCCGCCGACCCCGACCCCGGACCGGGGCCGGACGGCGAGGCCGCGCCGCTGCTCGTCCCCGTCTCCGCGCGCTCCGCCGAGGCGCTGCGCCGCCGCGCCGCCGCCTGGTCCGCGGAGGCCCGCGCCCACGCCGGGGACCCGCACTGGACGGCCCGCGCCGCCGCGGCCGCCGCGCTGCGCACCGACCACGGCCCGCACCGCGCCACCGTGGTCGCCGCCGACCCGGCCGGGCTCGCCGACGGCCTGGCCGCCGTCGCCGCCGGCGCGCCCGCCGCGGGCGTCGCCGGGCCGCGCCCGGTGGCCCGCCAGGAACCCAAGGTGGCGCTGGTCTTCCCCGGCCAGGGCGCGCAGCGGCCCGGCATGGGCCGCCGGCTGGCCGCCGCCGTCCCCGCCTTCCGCGACGCCATCCGGGAGGCCGACGCCGCGATCGCCCGCCACCTGGGCCGCTCGCTGTGGAGCGACGCCGACGGGCTGGTCGTCTCCGGCACCGCCGAGGTGCAGCCCGCCCTGTTCGCCACCCAGGTCGCGCTGGCCGCCACCCTGCGCTCCTGGGGCCTGGCCCCGGCCGGCGTGATCGGCCACAGCATGGGCGAGATCGCCGCCGCCCAGGTCTCCGGGGCGCTCCCGCTCGCCGACGCCGCGCAACTCGTCTGCGAACGCAGCCGGCTGCTCACCGAGATCTCCGGACAGGGCGGCCTCGCCCTGGTCGAGCTCGGCGCGGACGACGCCGCCCGGCTGGTCGCCGGCCGCGAGCACGAACTGTCCGTGGCCGCGCTCAACGGACCCCGGGCCACCGTGCTGTCCGGCACCGTGCCCGCGCTGGAGGACGTGCTCGCGCAGCTCGCCGGCCGCGGCGTGTTCGCCCGCCGGATCGCCGTCGAGTTCGCCGCCCACAGCCCCCAGGTCGAACCCCTGCAGCCCCGGCTGCGCCGCGCCCTGGACGGGCTGCGGCCCGGCCCCGCCGAGGTCGAGCTGTACTCGACCGTCACCGGCGGGCCCGTCGACGGGCGCGAGCTCGGCCCCGAGTACTGGGTGACCAACGTCCGCGCGCCCGTCCGCTTCGGGCCCGCGCTCGGCCGGCTGCTCGCCGACGGCTACACCGCCTTCGTCGAGATCACCCCGCACCCGGTGCTGGCCCGCCCCGTCCTCGACCACCTGGAGGACGCCGGCCGGACCGACGCGCTGGTGGTCTCCGCACTCCGCCGCGACCAGGACGAACCCGCCGCGCTGCTCGGCGCGCTCGGCGCCCTGCACACCGCCGGCTGCCCCGTCGACTGGCAGGCCCTGCACCCCGGCACCCCCGCCCACACCCCGCTGCCCCGGCACGGCTGGCAGCGCCGGCCGTTCCCGCTCGCCCGCCCCGGCCGCGGCGCCCCCGGCCGGAGCGCCGACGGCGGCCTGCTCGGCGCACGGATCCCGGTCGGCGTCGACCCCGGCCTGCGGCTCTGGGAGCTGCCGATCGGCCTCGACACCGCACCCGAACTCGCCGACCACCTGGTCGAGGACGTCCCGCTGGTGGCCGGCGCCTACTGGCTCACCGCCGCCGCCCGGGCCGCCGCGGCCACCACCGGCGGTGCGCCGGCGGTACTGCGCGAGGTCGCCTTCGCCCAGCCCTGCCCGCTCGGCGAGGAGGACGGCAACCCCGTGCTCCAGCTGAGCGTCCGGCCCGGCCCGGACGGGCGGCAGCACTTCGCCGTCACCTCCTGCCCGCCCGCCGGAAGCCCCGTCACCCACGCCACCGGCACCCTCGGCACCACCGCCGACACCGAACCGCCCACCGCCCCCGGCACCCCCGAGGACCTCGCCCGGCGCTGCCCCGAGGACCTGCCCGTCGACACCCTGTACGAGCGGCTGGCCGCCGCCGGACTGCGCTACGGCCCGCGCTTCCGCGCCGTCGAACGGCTCACCGTCGGCGACGGCGAGGCGCTCGCCCTGGTCCGGCTGCCCGCCGGACTCGCCGCCGGCCCGCCCCCGCTGCACCCGGCGCTGCTCGACGCCTGCCTGCACACCGTGGCCGCGGCCGGCGCCGACGCCGCCCGCGACGGCGCCCTGCCGCTGCCCGTCGGCGCCGACCTGGTCCGCTCCCGGCAGGACGGAACGGCCCTGCGCGAAGCCTGGTGCCACGCCGTGGTCCGGCACGCCGACGGCCGCGAGATCACCGCCGACGTCGCCGTGCTCGCCCCCGACGGCACCCCCGTCTGGTCCGCCACCGGCTTCCGGCTGCGCCTCGCCGCACCGCGCCGCCCCGAGGACGGCCGGGTCCACGAGACCCGCTGGCAGCCCTACGGGCCCGGGCCGCCGCCGACCCCGGCCGCTGGCTGCTGCTCGCCGACGACGCCTCCCGGCCGCTCGCCCGCGCCCTCGCCGCCCGGCTGGAACGCGACGGCGCCCGCACCCGGGTGGCGCCGCCGACCCCGGCACCGCCGCCGTGCTCGCCGCCGTCGACGCCGGCGGACCGCTGCGCGGCGTCGTCGACACCCGCGCCGCCGCACCCGCCGCCGACGAGCCGGCCGCCGCCCTGCACACCCGGACGGCCGCCGCCCTGCACCTCGCCCAGCAGCTCACCGGCCGGGAGTGGAGCACCGGCGCCCCGCCCCGGCTCTGGCTGCTCACCGCCGGCACCCAGGCCCCGAACGCCCGCCCCGAGGACGGCGCGCCCACCGGCGCCGCCCTGTGGGGCCTCGGCCGGACCATCCACAACGAGCACCCCGACAGCGGCTGCTCACTGCTCGACCTGCCGTCCGCCGCCGGCCCCGCCGACCTCGACGCCGCCGCCACCGCGCTGCTGGCGGCCGAACCCCCGGTCCAGGCCGCCGTGCACGCCGGGGCACTGCTCGCCCCGGTGCTCGCCGACGCCGCCCGCACCGGGACGGCCGGCGGCGGACCGCTGCGCCCCGACCGCACGTACGTGATCACCGGCGGCCTCGGCGCGCTCGGCCTGCGGGTGGCCCGCCGGCTGGCCGACCGCGGCGCCCGGCACCTGCTGCTGCTCGGCCGCGGCGAGCCCTCCGAGCAGGCCCGGCGGCGGATCGCCGAACTGGCCGCCGACGGCTGCCGGGCCCGGACCGCCGCCGTCGACGTCGCCGACCGGGAGGCGCTGCGCGCCGCCCTGCCCGGCACGGACGGCGCGGACGGCACCGACGGCCTGCCGCCGGTCGGCGGCGTGGTCCACCTGGCCGGCGTCCTCGACGACGCGCTGCTGGCCGACGTCACCGGGCCCGCGCTGACCCGCGTCCTGGCCGGCAAGGCGGCCGGCGCCTGGCACCTGCACGAGCTGACCCGCGACCACCCGGTCGAGACCTTCGTGCTGTTCTCCTCGCTGGCCGGCCTGATCGGCTCGCCCGGCCAGGGCGCCTACGCCGCCGCCAACACCTTCCTGGACGCCCTCGCCGCGCACCGGGCCGCCCTCGGCCTGCCCGGCCGCAGCATCGCCTGGGGCACCTGGGCCGGCGACACCCTCGCCGCCACCGGCGGCGGCACCGACCGGCTCGCCGCCCGCGGCGTGCCCCCGCTCGACCCGGACACCGCGATCCGGCTGATGGACGAGGCCGTCGGCGGCCGGCACCCGCAGACTGCCGTCTTCGCCCTCGTCCCCGACCGGCTGGCCGCGGCCGGCGTCTGGCCCGCCGCCCGCGAGCTGCTCGCCCCGCTGCTGCCGCAGGGCGGCGCCGACGGCGGCCGCGGCGCCGCCCGGCCGTGCGCGAGGAACTGCTGGCCGCCGACACCCCGGCGCAGCGCTCCCGGGTCCTCGCCGAGCACCTCACCGAGCAGGTGCGGCAGGTCCTGCGGGCCCGGCCCGGCCAGGTCGCCGCGGACGTGCCGTTCCAGAACCTCGGCTTCGACTCGCTGATGGCGATCGAACTCCGCGGCCGCCTGGAGACGGCGCTCGGCCTGCGGCTCTCCGCGACGCTGGTGTACGCGTACCCCACCGTCGAGGCGCTCACCGAGCAACTGCTCGCCCGACTGGAGCCGCCCGCCGGCCCGGCCGCCGCACCCGCCGCCGCGGCGCCCGCGGCACCCGGGCGCCGGCCGGGCCGCCCACCACCCCGGCCGACCTGGCCGGCCTGGACGACGCACAGGTCGCGGCCCTGCTCGCGGCCGAGCTGGATGCGTTCGAAGCGGAGGGGGAGATATGACCGCACCCACCGCCGCCGGCCAACGGCGGCTGCTGGAACAGGCGTTGATCAAACTGCAGGACGCGCGGGCCCGGCTCGCCGCGGCCGAGCAGCGCCGCACCGAACCGCTCGCCGTGGTCGGCGCGGCCGTCCGCGCCCCGGCGGCGTCGAGGACCTCGACGCGCTGTGGCGGCTGCTCGACGCCGGCACCGACGCCGTCACCCCGTGGCTCGACGACCCGGCAGGCCGCCGCGACGGCACCGGCCGCCCGACCGGCCTGATGTCCGGTCAACTGGCCCGCGTCGACGGCTTCGACGCCGCCTTCTTCGGCATCGGCTCCGAGGAGGCCGACCGGATGGACCCCCAGCAGCGCCTGGTGCTGGAGGCCGCCTGGGAGGCCGTCGAGGACGCCGGACTGCCCGTGGAACGCCTCCGCGAACGCAGCACCGGCGTCTTCCTCGGCCTGTACGGCGCCGACTACCTGAACGCCCAGCTCGCCGGCCAGGCCGACATCACCGCCTGGACCGCCCCCGGCGGCGCCCACAGCATCGCCGCCAACCGGCTCTCCTACCTGCTCGACCTGCACGGCCCCAGCCTGGCCGTGGACACCGCCTGCTCCTCCTCGCTGGTCGCCCTGCACCTGGCGGCCCGCGCGCTGCGCGCCGGCGAGTGCGACTTCGCCCTGGTCGGCGGGGTCAACCTGGTCCTCGCCGAGTCGATGATGAACGCCACCGGCAAGGTGCTGCCGCTGGCCACCGGCGGACGCTGCCGCACCTTCGACGCCGCCGCCGACGGCATCGTCCGCTCCGAGGGCTGCGGCATCCTGCTGCTGGAACGGCTGTCCGACGCGCGCGCCCACGGCCGGCGCGTCCGCGGCGTGGTCCGCGGCACCGCCGTCAACCACAACGGCCGCGCCAACGGCCTCACCGCGCCCAGCCCCCGCGCCCAGGGCGAACTGCTGCGCCGCGCCCTCGACGACGCCGCCGCCGACGCCGCCGACGTGCTGTACGTGGAGGCGCACGGCACCGGCACCAGGCTCGGCGACCCGATCGAGGTGGAGGCGCTGCGCGAGGTGTACGGCGCCGGCGAACAGCCGTGCGCGATCGGCTCGGTGAAGACCAACTTCGGTCACCAGGAGGCCGCCGCGGGCATCATCGGCCTGCTCAAGGCCCTGCTGGTGCTCGACCGCGGCCAGGTCCCGCCGCACCTGCACCTGGAGCGGCTCAACCCCGAGATCGACCTCGACGGCAGCCGGCTCACCGTGCCGACGGTGCCGACCGCCCTGCCCGAACGGCCCGGACGGCTGGCCGCCGTCAGCTCCTTCGGCTTCGGCGGCACCAACGCGCACGTCATCCTCGAAGGCCCGCCCGGGCCCGCCGCCCCGCCGGAGCCGCCGCCCGCCCCGCCCGGCCGGCTGCTGCTGCCGCTGTCGGCGCGCAGCGCGCCCGCGCTCGGCCGGCTGGCCGCCGCGTACGCCGAACGGCTGGCCGGCCTGGACGACGCGGCGGCGGCCGAACTCTGCGCCGCCGCCGTCCACGGCCGCAGCCACCACGCCTACCGGATCGCGCCGGCCGGCGCCGACGCGGCCGCGCTGGCCGCCGAACTCGCCGCCGTGTGGCCCGAGTTCCTGCGCCCGCACCCCGCCGGGCACCGGGTCGCGTTCGTGTTCAGCGGCCAGGGCACCCAGTGGGCCGGCATGGGCCGCGACCTGCTGGAGCACGAGCCGGTGGTCCGCGCCGAGGCGGAGCGCTGCGACGCCGTGGTCCGCGAACTGGCCGGCTGGTCGGTGCTGGACGAACTCGCCAAGCCCGAACCGCTCAGCCGCATGCACGAGACCGAGATCGCGCAGGTCTGCATCGCCGTCCTGCAACTCGGCCTGGCCGCGCTCTGGCGCTCCTGGGGCGTCGAGCCCGACGCCGTCGCCGGGCACAGCATGGGCGAGATCGTCGCCGCCTGCGCGGCCGGCGCGCTCGACCGCCGGCAGGCCTTCGAGCTGATGATCGCCCGGGCCCGGATCACCGAGGCCGGCGCGCGTGGCGGGGCGATGAGCGGCATCGCGCTGCCGGTCGCCGAGGTCGCCCCGCTGGTCGCCGAGGCCGGCGGCCGGATCGCCGTGGCCGCCGTCAACGGGCCGCGCTCCACCGTCGTCGCCGGCGACCCCGACAAGGTCACCCTGGTCGAGGCCGCCGCCGCCGAACGCGGCGCCCGCACCCGGCGGCTGCCCGTCGAGTACGCCTTCCACAGCCCGCTGCTGGACGGCTGCGACACCGTCCTCGCCGACCGGATGTGGCAGCTCACGCCGCGGGTCGGCGGCCTGCCGCAGTACTCCACCGTCACCGGCGACCGGGTCCGCGCCGCCGACCTCGGCCCCGCGCACTGGGGGCGCAACCTGCGCGAGCCGGTGCTGTTCGCCGGCGCCGTCGACGCGATGGCCCGCGACGGCGTCACCGTCTTCGTGGAGATCGGCCCGCACCCCGTCCTGCAGCGCGACATGGGCGCGGTGCTGGAGGGCCGCGAGGACCGGCACACCGTGGTCGGCAGCCTGCGCCGCGCCGCCCCCGCCCGCGACGCGCTCGGCGAGGCCCTCGGCGAGCTGTACCGGGCCGGCCTGGCGCTGCGCTGGGACGCGGTGCTCCCGCCGCCCGCCCGGCACGTCCCGCTGCCGCCCTACCCGTGGCAGCGCCGCCGCCACTGGTTCGAGCCGCACCCCGTCGTCGGGACCGCCCCGGCCGGGCCGCGGCCCGCCGCCCGGCCGGACGCCGCGGACACCGCGGACGCCGCGCCGACCGCCCGGCAGTTGGCCGACCGCTCGCCCGCCGAACTGGAGGAGACCCTGGTGCGCTACGTGTGCGCCCGGGTCGCCGCCGCGCTCGGACTCGACGCCGACGCCGACATCCCCGTCGACCGGCCGCTGGACGTCCTCGGCCTCGGCTCGCTGGCCATCGTCGAGCTGAAGAACCGGATCGAACGGGACTTCGCCGTCGCCGTGCCGCTCCAGGCACTGCTGGAGGAGGGCACCCCGCTGGCCCTGGCCCGCACCGTCGCCAAGAGCCTGGCCGCCGACGCCGCCTCCGCGGCCGGCCCCGGGCCCGACGACGACCCGACCACCGGAGAGTGAGACCCCGATGCCCATCGCCCCCGACGACCTGCGCCGGGTCACCGCGGAACCGCTCGGCCGCACCCGTCCGGTGCCCGGCGCCCGGCTCCGGCTGATCTGCTTCCCGCACTCCGGCGCCGCACCGGCCGCGCCGCGCTGGGCCCAGGCCGTCGGCCCCGACATCGAGGTGTGGCACGCCGTGCTGCCCGGCCGGGCCGGCCGCGCCGCCGAGCCGTTCGCCACCCGCTGGGAGCCGCTGGTCACCGAGTTCGCCGACGCCGTGCAGGCCCGCGTCGGCGGCCCGTACGCCCTGTTCGGGCAGAGCCTGGGCGCCATGGTCGCCTTCGAGGTGGCCCGCGAACTCCAGCGCCGCGGGGCGCCGCCCGTCCACCTGATCACCGCGGCGAGCGCCGCCCCCGACGACCGGCTGCCCGTCGAGGTGCCCGCCGACGACCAGGAGCTGATCCGCACCGTCGAGCGCCACTACGCCGGGATCCCGGCCGCCGTGCGGGCCGAACCGGACCTGCTCGCCCACTTCCTGCCGCCGCTGCGCGCCGACCTCGAACTGGCCGCCGCCCACCGGTACGCGGCCGGGCCGCCGCTCGGCTGCCCGGTCACCGCGTTCGCCGGCGACCGCGACCGCACGGTGCCGGCCGCCGCACTCGCCGGCTGGCACGGCCACACCGCCGCCGACTGTGAGATCCACCGTCTGGACGGCGGGCACTTCTGCCTCGGCGACCACGAGGAACAGGTGCTGGCGGTCGTCCGCCGGCGCCTGGGCGCCGCCCGGTAACGACCGATGAGGACAGGGGACACCATGACCGCAGAACTGGGGCACCACCCCGAACTGCGCCACAGCCGCATCATGGGGACCGGCTCGTTCCGCCCGCCCCGGGTGGTCGGCAACGCCGAGATCTGCGAACACATCGACTCCAGCGAGGAGTGGATCCTCGCCCGCTCGGGCATCCGCACCCGCCGCTTCGCCGCCCCCGACGAGACCCTCGCCGTGATGGCCGCCGCCGCCGGCGCGGCGGCCCTCGCCGACGCCGGCCTGACCGCCGCCGAGGTGGACAGCGTCATCGTCGCCACCATGTCGCACCGCCTCGGCACCCCGTCGGTGGCGGCCGAGGTCGCCTCCCGGCTGGGCGTCGACTCGCCCGGCGCGCTGGACATCAGCGCCGCCTGCTCCGGCTTCTGCTACGGCACGGCACTGGCCGGCGACCTGGTCCGGGCCGGCAGCGCCGACCACGTCCTGCTGATCGGCGCCGAGCGGATGACCGACATCGTCGACCCCGCCGACCGCACCGCGGCCTTCCTGTTCGCGGACGGCGCCGGCGCGGTCGTCGTCGGCCCGTCCGGGACGCCCGGCATCGGGCCGGTGGTCTGGGGCTCCGACGGCACGCAGGGCGACGTGATCCGGATGTCCCACGCCGGCGCCCCGGCCGGGCAGGAGCAGAGCGGGACCGCGCCCGCGCTGCGGATGCAGGGCCCCACCGTGTACCGCTGGGCGATCTCCGAGATGGGCGACGTCGGCCGGCAGGCCGTCAAGAACGCCGGCCTGACCATGGCCGACATCGACGTGTTCGTCCCGCACCAGGCCAACCGGCGGATCGTCGACGCGCTCGCCAAGTCCCTGGACCTGCGCGAGGACGCGGTGGTGGCCCGCGACGTCGCCGAGTCCGGCAACACCTCCGCCGCCTCCGTCCCGCTGGCCCTCGACCGGCTGCGCAGCGAGGGGTCGGCCGAGTCCGGCGACCTCGCGCTGCTGATCGGCTTCGGCGCGGGCCTGGCCTACGCCGCCCAGGTGGTCCGGCTTCCCTAGCCGCGCCGCGCCCTCCGCACCCCTCAAGGAGTTGTCTTGGCAGAGCAGTTCGACGTGGTCGTGGTGGGCGCACGGGTGGCGGGCTCCCCGCTGGCCGCCTTGCTCGCCCGGCGCGGAGTGAAGGTCGCCGTGCTGGAGCAGGCGACCTTCCCGCAGCCCACGCTCTCCTCCCACATGCTCCAGGCCGACGCGCTGGCGTTCTTCGCCCGCCTCGGCGTCCTCGACCGGATCCGGGCCACCGGCGCCCCGTTCATGACGCGGACCGACACCCGCCTCGGCGACTTCCGGTTCGTCGCGGACTTCCCGACCTTCCCGGGCTCCGTCGGCGGCGCGGCCTGCATCCGCCGCCAGGTGCTGGACCCGATCCTCGCCGACACCGCGGTCGAGGCCGGCGCGGACGTCCGGATGGGCGCCAAGGTGACCGGCCTGCTGGAGGAGCACGGCCGGGTCGCCGGGGTCCGGTTCGTGCACCGCGGCACCGAGTCCCGGATCCGGGCCCGGCTGGTGGTCGGCGCCGACGGCCGGGAGTCGCTGGTCGCCAAGCACACCGGCGCCCGCCGGTACAACGTCACCCGCAACGAACGCTGGTACTACTGGACCTACTTCGAGGGCGCCGACCCGGCCGCGGCGTCGACCTTCGTCTTCCACCGCTGGGACGACCGGCACATCTTCGCCGGGCCCGCCGACAACGGCCTGTACATCGTCGGGGTGTCGCCGCAGAAGGGCGAGAAGGCGGCGTTCCGCGCCGACCGGCAGGAGTCCCTGCTGGACCACGTGCGCAGCTGCGAGCCGGTCGCCGAGGCCCTCGCCGAGGCCAAGGTCGCCGACAAGATCTACGGCATCCTCCGCTTCGACGGCTACTTCCGGGAGCCCTCCGGCCCCGGCTGGGTGCTGCTCGGCGACTCCGGGCACTTCAAGGACCCGGCCGCCGGCCGCGGCATCGCCGACGCCTTCCACCAGGCCGAACACCTGGCGCCCGCGATCGTCCGGGCGCTGCGCGGCCCCGACTCCGAACTCGACCGGGCGACGGCCGCGTTCGGCCGCTGGCGGGACCGCCAGTACGCCGAGTACTACTGGCTGGCCACCGACCTCGGCCGGGAGGGCGACCTGCCGCCGATCGTCGCCGAGGTCGCCGCGAACCTGTACGCCAAGGGCGAGATAGGCGCGTTCCTCGACCTGTTCAGCCACCGGGCCGGCCCGTCGCAGGCGATCTCGCCGGGCCGGGTGCTCGCCGCGACCGCCCGCCGGCTCGCCAGCCCCGAGAGCGGCCGCGGCGCGTTCGTCCGCGAGCTGGGCGCCACCCTGCGCGAGGAGGTCCGCCGGCGGCGGCGCAGCAGCCGACCGGTCTTCGAACCGCCCGCCGAGCCGGCCGACGCCGGCCGGCGGACCCGGGCCGGCAGCGGCACCGGGCCGACCGAGCGAGGAAGCAGGAGCTCATGACCAGCGCACCGCCGACCACCCTGACCTTCGACCGGACCGTGCCGCGCGCCATCGCCCACCGGCGGGCCGTCGGCGAGGTCTTCGTCACCGACTCCGCCGCGCTCGGCGAGGACGAGTTCCTGCTGGCCTGGCAGATCCCCCGGGCACACAGCCTGTGGGGCGACCGCACCGTGCCCTTCCACGACCCGTTCGCGATCGCCGAGGCCGCCCGGCAGGCCTGCTTCGTGGTGGTCCACCGCCACCTCGGCATCCCGCTCGACCTGCCGTTCAGCCTCCAGCGGTTCAGCTTCCGGGTGGTCTCCGGCCTGGCCCCGCTGCGGGACGGCCAACGAGCCCCGCTGCAGGGCCTGCTGCGCTACCGCACCGTCCGCGAACCGCGCGGCGGCGACCTCGGCAGCATGACCCTCGACGGCGAACTGTCCGTCGACGGCACCCCCGTGATGACCATCGGCGGCGACGTCGTGTTCCTGCCGCGCGGCGACTACGACACCCTGCGGGCCTTCCAGCGGGCCCGCAAGCCGCTCGCCGACATCGCGCCCTGGACGCCGGCCGCGGCCGTCCCGCCCGAGCTGGTCGGGCGGCGCGACGCCCGCAACATCGTGGTCGGCGAACAGACCGCGCAGGGGCGCTGCCCGCTGGTGATCGACCGCAGCCACCCCTCCTACTTCGACCACGACTACGACCACGTGCCGGGCCCGTTCATCGTGGAGGGCTTCCGGCAGGCCGGGCTGCTCGCCGCCGTCCGGGCCGGGCTGCTGCCCTCCCCGGTCGCCGCGTTCACCGCGCTGACCACGACCTTCGCCGACTTCGGCGAGTTCGAGGCGCCGCTGGAGTACTCGGCCGAGCCGACGGCCGGCCCGGACGGCCGGGTCGAGGTCCGGCTGGGCCTGCACCAGTTCGGCGCGGAGCTCGCCGAAGGGCGGATCGAGCTCACCCCGTACCCCTGAGGCCCCCGAGGCCCCGAAGGCCCCGAGGCCGCCCGGGACCGGGGCGGTGCCTCGCCCCCGAAGGAGCGTCACAGTGACAGTCCACCCCGACCAGGCCGGGCGGCAGATCGCCCTGGTCGTCCGGAACCAGATCCACCGCTACGGCATTGAGGGCATGATCCGGGCCGCCACCGGCGCCGCCACGCACACCGTGCGCCGGCTGGGCTTCGGCGGCGAGGACGTGCGCGGCTACCGGGGCGAGCGGCTCGACCTGGTGCTCGCCGCCGCGGCCGACCTGGACCTCGAACCGCTGCGCGAGGCGGTCCGCGCGCTGTGCGCCGACGGTCCCGGCCTGCTGCTGCTGGTCGACGGCCCCGACGCCTGCGACGCGCCGTGGCTGGCCAGCTGCGGCGCGCGGGGCTTCCTCGACTCGACGGACCTGGAACCGTGGACGCTCGCCGACGCGATGGCGGACGTGCTGGCCGGCAAGTTCTTCGTGTCGGCGGCCCTCGCCCAGCGCTTCCTCACCGGCGGCCGCACCGCCGCGCCGGGAGCGCCGCAGCGCGGCCCGGCCGTCCCGCGCTGACCCCGCGGGAGCTGGAGGTGCTGCGGCTGCTCGCGGACGGCCTGAGCAACAAGCAGGTGTCCCGCCGGCTGCTGATCTCCGAGCACGGGGTGAAACGGCTGGTCGGGAACGTGCTGGCCAAGCTGAACTGCCCGAACCGCACGCTCGCGGTGGTCCGGGCGATGGACGACGGCCTGCTGGCGGTCTGACCGCGACGGGCGGAGGGGCGGGTGGCGCGAGGACCGCGCCGCCCGCCCCTCCGTCGTGCCGTCAGCCGGTCAGGGCGGCGACCAGCTCCCGCTTCAGGACCTTGCCGCTGGGGCCGAGCGGGAAGGCGTCCACGAACTCGACCAGCCGCGGGTACTTGTGCGCGGCGATCCGCTCGCGGCACCAGGCGACCAGCTCCGCCCCAGCTCCGGCCCGGGCCGGGCGCCCGCCGCGGTCCGCACCACCGCGCACACCTCCTCGCCCAGCCGGCCGTGCGGCAGGCCGACCACGGCGACCTCGGCGACGGCGGGGTGGCGCATCAGCAGCTCCTCCACCTCGCGCGGGTACACGTTGTAGCCGCCCCGCAGGACCATGTCCTTCTTCCGGTCGACCACCGACAGGTAGCCGTCCTCGTCCTTGACGCCGAGGTCCCCGGAGCGGAACCAGCCGTCCACCAGCACCTCGGCGGTGGCGTCCGGGCGGCCCAGGTAGCCGGCCATCACGCTGTGGCCGCGGATCACGATCTCGCCGACCTCGCCGGCCGGCAGCAGCTCGATCCGGTCGTCCAGGTCGGCGCGGGCGATCTCCGCCTCCATGCCCCACAGCGGCCGGCCGACGGTGCCCGGCCGGGTCGGCCAGGCCCGCTGGTTGTAGGCCACCGAGGTGGCGGTCTCGGTCAGCCCGTAGCCCTCGTAGATCGGGCAGCCGAACACCTCCTGGAACTCCTCCAGGACGCTCACCGGCAGCGCCGACCCGCCGCTGTACACCCGGTCCAGCGGGGGCCGGCGCGGGTCCAGCCGGGCCGCGTCGAGCAGCGCCAGGTACATCGTCGGCACGCCCATCAGCACCGTGCACCGGTGCTCCGCCATCAGCGCCAGCGCCCGGGCCGCGTCGAAGCGCTCCATCAGCACCATGGTGGCGCCGGCCCGGAAGCAGGTCGCCATGCCGCAGATCTGCCCGAAGGAGTGGAACAGCGGCAGGCAGCCCAGCAGCACGTCCTCCGGGCGGAAGTCGAACGGCGACTCCATGCCGACGGTGACGTTCATGGTGAGGTTCAGGTGGGTCAGCATCGCGCCCTTCGGGCGGCCCGTGGTGCCGGAGGTGTACAGCACCAGCGCCACGTCCCCGGGCTCCCGCGGGACCGCCGCGCGGACCGGCTCGGCGCGCTCGGCGAGCACGTCGAGCCGGACCGCGCCGGGCCGCTCCGCGGGCGAGCCGACGGTCAGCAGCGGGACGCCGGCCGCCGCCGCGGCCGGGGCGCCCTCGCCGAGCAGGGCGTCGGCGCACACCAGGGCGGCGCAGCCGGCGTCCCGCAGGACGTACCCGATCTCCTCGGCCTTCAGCAGGGCGTGCACCGGCACCACCGCGGCGCCGGCCGCCAGCGCGCCGAAGTAGGCCGCGGGAAAGGCGAGTTCGTTGCCGATCAGCAGCGCCACCCGGTCGTCGGGCCGGATGCCGGCGCCGGCCAGCGCGGCCGCGAACCGGCGGGCCCGCAGCCACAGCTCCCGGTAGCCGACGGCCTCGGCGCCGAGCACCACCGCCGGGTGGTCGGGGCGCCGGCCGCGGACTCGGCCAGCACCGCCGCCAGGGACAGGGACATGGGGACTCCTCTCGTCGGACGGACGGACGGACGGCCGCCGCCCGGCGGGCCGGGGGCAGTGGGCCGGGTGGTCAGCGGGCGACCGCGGCCGGCTCGCGGGGGAGGCCCAGCTCGGTCCAGATCCCGTCCAGCGCCTCGGCGAACTTCTCCACGTCCGAGGTGGTGTGCGTGGCGGACGGCGCGACCCGGAGGATCTCCTCGCCGGCCCGCACGCTGGGCGCGTTGATCGCCTGCACGTAGATGCCGTGCCGGTCCAGCAGCAGCGCCGACGCCCGCTGGCACTGCAGGTCGTCGCGGACCAGCACCGAGACGATGTGCGACTGCGGCGAGACGAACGGGATGCCGTGGCCGTTCAGCAGCCGGTGCAGCAACCGGGCGTTGGCGGCGAGGCGTTCGCGCTCGGTGTCGCTGGAGCGCAGGTGCTGGACGGCGGCGAGCGCGCCCGCGGCCATCGCCGGCGGCAGCGAGGTGGTGAAGATGAACGGGCGGGAGAAGGAGCGGACCGCCTCCACCAGCGCGGCCGGGCCGGCGATGTAGCCGCCCGCGGTGCCGAAGCCCTTCGCCAGGGTGCCCATCACCACGTCGAAGCCGTCCGCGATGCCCTCCCGGGCGGCGATGCCGGCGCCCTCCGGGCCGTACATGCCGACCGCGTGGACCTCGTCGATGAAGGTGGTCGCCCCGTAGCGGCGGGCCAGTTCGGCGAACTCCGCCAGCGGCGCCACGTCGCCGGACATCGAGTACACCGACTCCAGCACGATCAGCTTCGGCCGCTCCGGGTCGGCGGCGGCGAGCAGCTCCTCCAGGTGGGCGGTGTCGTTGTGACGGAAGATCAGCTTCTCGGCGCCGCTGTGCCGCAGGCCGTCGATGATCGAGGCGTGGTTCAGCGCGTCGGAGAACACCAGGGTGCCGGGCATCCGGCCGGCCAGCACGGTCAGCGCGCCGTCGTTCGCGGTGTAGCCCGAGCTGAAGATCAGCGCCGCCTCCTTCTGGTGCAGCGCGGCGAGCTCCTGCTCCAGCAGGACGTGGTAGTAGTTCGTGCCGCCGATGTTGCGGGAGCCGCCGGAGCCGGCGCCGAACGCGTCGACGGTGTTCTTCATGGCTTCGAGCACGGACGGGTTCTGGCCCATGCCGAGGTAGTCGTTGCTGCACCAGACGCTGATCTCCCGGTCGCCGCCGGGAGCGCCGGTGCGGGCGGTGGCGCTGGGGAACCGGCCGGCCCGCCGGCCGATCTCCAGGAAGGACCGCTTGGCCTGGCCGAGCTGCTCCAGCTCGGCGGTGAAGAAGTCCAGGTGCTGGGTCATCGTGGTCAACTCGCTCTCTGCCGGGCCCGGTCCGGCCCCCGCTCGCGCGCGGGGCCGGACCGGCCGAGGAATGGTCGGTCGATCGATCAGTCGAGCGGGTACCGCTCGCGCAGCACGTTCTTGTCCGGCTTGCCGGAGACGCCGAGCGGCAGTTCGTCGAGGAAGCGGATCTCCTCGGGGGCGTGCACGGGGGTGAGCACCGAGCCGATCCGGGCGCGGATCGCCGCGGCGTCGCGCTGCGCGCCGGGCGCGAGCACCACGGCGGCGTGCACGTGCTCCAGGTTGTCGCGGTCCCGGATGCCGTAGACGGCGACGTCGGCGACACCGGGCAGGGTGGCGATCTCCCGCTCCACCACGGCCGGGTAGATCTTGACGCCGTCGGTCTTCACCACGTCGGCGACCCGGTCCACCAGCGACAGGTAGCCCTGCTCGTCGAGGTGCCCGATGTCGCCGGTGCGGTACCAACCCCCTTGCAGCACCTGGGAGGTGAGCGCCGGGTCGCCCAGGTAGCCGGCCATCAGGTTGGGCGAGCGCACCCACACCTCGCCGACCTCGCCGGCCGGCAGCTCGCCGCCCGACTCCTGGTCGACGACGCGGAGTTCGACCTCCGGGAACGGCCGGCCGACGGTGGTGCGCAGCCGCGGGTCGTCGTGCTCGTGCGGCAGCAGGATGGAGATCCGGCCGGCCTCGGCGCTGCCGTACGCCTGCAGCAGCACCGGGCCGAGCAGCGCCGCGGCCTCCTCCAGCTTGGCCGGGGCGGCCATCACGCCGGTGTAGATCAGCGCCTTCAGGGTGGACAGGTCGGTGCCGCCGGCCTTCACCACCTCCATGGTCCGGTACAGGTGCGGGGTGGCCATGAAGGTCCGGGTGATGCCGTGCCGGGCGATCGCGTCGACCGCCTGCGCGGCGTCGAAGCCCTCGTGCAGCACGACCAGCCCGCCCAGCCGCAGCACCGCGTCGGCGACCGGGCCGACCACGAAGCTCAGCGGGGTGGCGACCAGCACCCGCGGGTCGGGCTCGCCGACCAGCGGCAGGGTGCCGAGGACGGTGCCCTCCCACACCCGGGTAGTGACGCAGACGCCCTTCGGCTTGCCGGTGCTGCCGCTGCTGAACGACAGCAGGGCGAGCTCCTCCGGGTCGCGGACCGGGAGTTCGCCCAGTTCGGCGAGGAGGCCGGCCCGGTCCGCGGCGAGCGGCGCCGCCCCGTCGTCGGAGATCGGCCCGTCCTCGGCGAGGACGAAGCGGCCCGGCGCGCGGTCGGCCAACTGCCGGGCCCGGTCCAGGTTCTCGGCGTCGGTGAACAGCACCTGCGCCGCGGAGTCGAACAGGATCCGCAGCTGCGCGTCCGGCGACAGCACGTACGCGGTGGAACCCGGGTTGGTGCCCCGCACGTAGGTGACGGCGCCGCCGAGCAGGTGCGCGGCGTACCGGACGGTCAGCATCACCGGGCTGTTCGGGGAGACCAGGACCGCCACCGTGCTGCCCGGGCCGACGCCCAGCTTGCGCAGCGCGTGGACGGTGTCGGCCACCCGGCGGGCCAGCCGGCCGGCCGGGACGTCCTGCCCGCGCCAGTGCACGGCGGTGCGGTCCGGGTCGGCGGCCAGGGCCGCCAGGATGGCCAGGGCGTAGCAGTCGTCGGCCGGCCGGGTCACGGAACTTCCCTTGTCTGTCACGGTGTCGTCCATTCCTGATGCGGTGTGATGAGGACTGCTGCGGCCCTCGGCCGACCTCCTCCAGGCTCTCCCGGGGCGGCCGCGGCGCACAGGTGCGATCGGGGCGTCCGAACGTCCGCCCCCGGCCTGCCCGATCGGGTACCCCGGTCGGGCACGCCGGTCGGGCAGGCCGGGCCCGGGCCGGCCCCGGGGAGCGGGGGACGGCGTCCGGGCATGCCAACGGCCCGCGGCGGGCGTGCCGCGGGCCGGCTCGGGGCGGCGGGCGCGCCCGGATCGGGGCGCCCGCCGCGGTGGTCAGTTCGCCAGGGCCCCGGGGAACGGGAGGCCGGTCAGCTGCTCGCTCAGCGCCCGCAGCTGCGCCCGCGCGCCGGCGTCGTAGGCCTGCCAGTTGGCCCGTTCGTCGGAGCGCTGGTTGAAGAACCGGCCGCCGCCGGTGGCCAGTTCGGGGTCGACGATCACCCGCAGGACGTTCGACATGCCCTGCGCGATGGTGGCCTGGGGCGCGAACCGGCCGCGCACCATGTTGGTCGGCATGTACGGCGCCGGGTGTACCGCGTCGGCCGTCACGCCCTGCCCGCGCAGCGCCTCGGTGAGGTCGATGGCGTGCATGACCTGGGCCAGCTTGGACTGGCAGTACGCCTGGATGCCGTCGGGGGTGCGGGTGAGCATCGGGTCGTCGAAGTCGATCGGCGCCTGGCCGAAGGAGGTGACGTTGACGATCCGGGACGGGCCCGAGCGGACGAGCAGCGGGGCCAGCCCGGCGGCCAGCACGTAGCCGGCCAGGTAGTTGACCTGGAAGGTCAGTTCGTGGCCGTCCTCGCTCTCCTCGCGGTGCAGCAGGCCGACGCCGGCGTTGTTCACCAGCGCGTCCAGCCGGTCCAGGCCGGCCACCTGCTCGACCATCCGGTGCACGTCGGACATCCGGGCGAAGTCGGCCAGCACGTAGCTGAGTTTGTCGGGGTCGGTGAGCGGCCGCAGTTCGGCGAGCAGCGCCTCGCCCTTCTCCTTGCTGCGGCCGTGCAGGACGAGGGTCGCCCCGCGGGCGGCGAGTTCGTGGGCGAGGGCGCGGCCGAGGCCGTCGGTGGCGCCGGTGAGGAGGATCGTCTGCTGGTCGATCGGGAGCATGCTGCTGCCTTCCGGTGGCGGTACGGGTTCGGTGCGGCCACGCGCGGGTGTCGGCCACCCGCGGACGCGGTCGGCGGGACAGGCGGGCGGGCGGCGGCGTCGCCGTCCGGGGGCCCAGCAGACAATAACCCCGTTTTCCGCGGGAAGTGACGGAGTGTCAGATTCCGGCTGCCCGCAGCGACGCGTGCGTCTCGGCCGCCACGTCGATCAGTTCCGCGGCGTCCCGGGGGGTGATCTGCAGCTCGACGACGAACTCGTCGATGCCCTCGACGGCCTCCGCGTGCGCGGCGATGTCCTCGGTGATCTGGGCGACGCTGCCGTGGAACAGTTGGCGGTCGGGCCCCCCGATCGGCTCGCGGGTCCACTCGGCGGTGACCCGGACGGTGATGCCCAGCGGGCGCTCCCGCCCGCGCTCGGCCGCCAGGTCGAAGATCGCCTTGTGCTCCTGGACCAGCTTGTCGACGCCGCCGGCCACCGGCATCCAGGCGTCCGCCCGGTCGACCAGCCGCCGCTTGGAGCGCGGGCCGAGGCCGGGCAGCAGGATCGGGATCGGGCCGGCCGGCTTCGGGCCCACCTCGGACGGGGCGATGGTGGTGAACCGCCCCCGGTACGACACCGGATCGGGCCCCCACACGGCGGCGCAGACGTCCAGCAGCTCGTCCAGCAGCTCCCCGCGCCGCTCGAACGGGGTGACCGCGGCCGCCTGCGTCTGGTCGGTGGACCAGCCGGTGCCGAAGCCCGCGGTGAGCCGGCCGCCGCTGGCCGCGTCCAGCGAGGCCAGCGCGCGGGCCAGCGGGAACGGCTGGTGCAGCGGGGCGACCAGCACGCTGGTGCCGAGCCGGGCCCGCTCGGTGACGGCCGCGGCGAGGGACAGCGTCACCAGCGGGTCGGCGCAGCTGCGGAAGTACTCCGGCCAGGGCAGGCCGGGCACGCCGTGGAAGCCCTGGGTCATCGGGGTGGGGAACATGATGACCTCGAACACCCAGAGGCTGTCGTAGCCGACCGCCTCCGCGGCCTTCGCCACGGCCGTCACGTCACGGGCGAGGTCGTACTGCTTCATCTGCGGCAGGCCGAGGCCCAGTTTGATCGTCATGGGGGGCTTCCTTCGTCCGTGGGGGGATGCGCGGGCCGGGGAAGGGCGGGGTGCGCGGGGGCGCTCAGGCGTCCTGCTCGTCGAGGAGGATCGCGGCGGCCGGGCAGATGTCGGCGGCCTCGCGGACCGCGTCGTGCAGGTGGGCCGGCGGCTTCTCGTCGATGACGAGCACCAGGCCGTCCTCGTCGCGCTGGTCGAACACCTCGGGCGCGGTGCGCACGCAGCTGCCGGCGCCGCAGCAGAGTTCCTGGTCGATCTGGACGAGCATGCCTGCTCCCTGGGTCGTGGGCCGGCCCGGGCGGGCCGGCGGGGCGTGGGGTGCTGCCGCCGGGCCGGCGGCGGGCGGGTCGGGCGCCCCGGGTCACCAGGTGACCGGGAGGGCGCCCAGCCCGTAGATCGCCTGGTCGTGGCGGAACGGGACGTCCTCGAAGGGGATCGCCGGCCGCAGGCCGGGCAGCCGGCGGAACAGCGTCTCCAGGGCGATCTGCAGCTCGGCGCGGGCCAGCGGCTGGCCGAGGCACTGGTGGACGCCGAATCCGAACGCGACGTGCCGGTTGGCGTCCCGGCCGAGGTCGAGGGTGTCGCCGCCGGGGAACACCCGCTCGTCCCGGTTGGCGGTGTTGACCAGGCAGAGCACGCCCTCGCCGGCCCGCACCGTCACGCCGCCGACCGCGACGTCCTCGGCGGCGACCCGCGGGATGCCGTTGTGGACGATGGTCAGGTAGCGCAGCAGCTCCTCCACGGCGCCCTTGACCAGGGCCGGTTCGGCGCGCAGCCGGGCCAGCTGGTCCGGGTTGCGCATCAGCACCAGGGCGGAGAGCGCGATCATGTTGGCGGTGGTCTCGTGGCCGGCCACCAGCAGCAGCCGGCCGGTGCTGGCGATCTCGTCGAAGTCGAGCTCGCCCTGCGCGACCAGGCGGCTGATGATGCTGCCGTCCGGCTCGCGCTGCTTGCGCTCGGCGATCCCGGCCAGGTAGGTGAGCAGCTCCTGCTGGGAGCGGCGGACCTCCTCGGCGGTGGCCTGCAGGCTGAACAGCGCGGCGGCGCGCTCCTGGAAGAACCGGTGGTCCTCGTAGGGGACGCCGAGCAGCAGGCAGATCACCACGCTGGGCAGCGGCAGCGCGAAGTCGGCGACCAGGTCGGCCTCCGGGCCGTTCTCGATCATCCGGTCCAGCAGTTCGTCGGTGAGCTGCTGGATCTCCGGGCGCATCGCCTCCACCCGCTTGACCATGAAGTCGGCGGTCAGCATGCGGCGCAGCCGGGCGTGCTCGGGGTCGTCCTGGCGGAAGAACGTGGGCTTCATGGTGCGGACCAGTTCGCGGACGCCGGCGACCAGGTAGGGGAAGCCGTCCCTGGTGCCCTCGGCGCTGAACCGCTTGTCGCCGAGCACCTGCCGGACGTGCTCGTGCTCGGTGATCAGCCAGGCGGAGGTGCCGTCCCAGAGGGTGGCCCGGACGACCGGGTGGGCGGCGCGGGCCCGGTCGACGGCCGGCGGCGGGTCGAACGGGCACTTCGCGGACTTCGGAGCGGGGAAGGCCAGGGCGTCGGCGCGGTCCGCGCTCCCGCTGTCGGTGCGTGCTGAGGTCGTCATGGGGGCAGGCCCTTCCGGGAGCGAGGCGCGGTGCTGCGGTGGCGACCAGCACGCGGGGCGGAGGGGCCCGGCGGCGGTGGCCGGCCGGACGGGAAACAGGCGCTTGCCTTGGATCAAGTGGTTGGCACGCTACTCAGCCCCGGCCGGGAATGGGAAGGCTCGGACGGGCCGCGGCCGAGGGTTGGCTCAAAACCGACGGGCCCCGGCCTGGCCCGGGAACCGCCCGGTGCTGCGACGGGGGCGCTTCCCGGGGCGGAAGGGGCGCGGGTGACTTTCCGTCAGGCCCCCGGTGACTTAAGGAATCCCGTCCTGCCCGGCCGCCGCCGAGGTTACGTTCCTCGGTGCGCGTGCCCCCGCACGG
The DNA here is from genome assembly GCF_000696185.1 of Kitasatospora cheerisanensis KCTC 2395. GTDB lineage: Bacteria > Actinomycetota > Actinomycetes > Streptomycetales > Streptomycetaceae > Kitasatospora > Kitasatospora cheerisanensis. Next base: position 4,669,505 of record NZ_KK853997.1, read on the forward strand.
CCGGCCGGACCCGTCCGGACCGGCGGCCCGGCCATGCCCGCGGGCCTCCGCCCGCCCCGCTCGCGTGTCCCGATCCACGTCCTCGAAGCAGCACCGGCGTGCGCCGCGCGGCGCACGCAGAAAGCGAGTCGAGCCATGATCAGTCGAAGGAACGTCCTGCTCGCCGGAGCGGGCGCGGCCGCCCTGACCGGCCTGTCGGTCACCCCGGGACAGGCGGCGGCCCCGCGCCGGCCGCGGACCGCCGGCGCCGTCCCCTGGAGCCGGCTGGACGACGCCATGCAGGGCCGGCTGGTGCTGCCGTCCCAGCCGGAGTACGCGCTGGCCCGGCAGCTGGACCTCGGCCAGTTCGACGCCGCGAACCCGCAGGCCGTCGCCTACTGCGCGAACCCCGCCGACGTCGCCGCCTGCCTGCGGTTCGCGCAGGCCGCCGGCCTGCCGTTCGCGGTGCGGGCCGGCGGGCACAGCGGCGCCGGGTACTCCACCTCCACCGGCCTGGTGGTCGACGTGACCGGCCTCGATCAGGTCGCCGTCGGGACCGGCACCGTGACGGTCGGCGGCGGCGCCCAGGGCGTCGACGTGGTCAACGCCCTCGCCCCGTACGGGCTCGCGGTGCCCGGCGGCTACTGCCCGACGGTCGGCGTCGGCGGCTACTACCAGGGCGGCGGCATGGGCGCGCTGACCCGCTCGGTCGGCCTCGGCTCGGACCGGCTGGTCTCCGCGCAGGTGGTGCTGGCCGACGGGCGCAGCGTCACCGCCTCGCCGAACTGCCACAGCGACCTGTTCTGGGCGCTGCGCGGCGGCGGCGGCGGCAACTTCGGCGTGGTCACCTCGTACGAGCTGGAGCCCTCGCCGGTCACCCAGCTGGGCTTCGTCCGGCTGCCGTGGGCCTGGGACAAGGCCGTCGACGTGCTCGACGGCTTCGCGCACTGGTTGGTGGACGCGCCCCGCACGGTCGGCGCCGCGCTGCTGGTCGAGCTGCCGGACGCCGCCCCGGGGAACGCGCCGGTCCCCGCGGTCTACCTGCTGTCCACCGGCACCGCGACCGAACTCGACGCCGAGGCGGCCCGGTTGATCGCGATGGTCGGCTCCGCGCCGCAGTCCCGGCCGGCCGCGGCGATGATGCCGTACCGGACCGCGATGATGGCGCTGTACGGCTGCGCGGCCTACACCACCGACCAGTGCCACCGGTCCGACAACACCACCGGCGGGATGCTCCCGCGCCAGGAGTTCGGGATGGTGCGCAGCCGGATGTTCGGCGCCCCGCCGTCGCGCGCGATGTGGGCGCAGGTGGTGGCGCTGTTCGAGACCGAGCGGCTGGCCGGGCACACCCGGGCGCTGGAGATCTGGCCGTTCAACGGCGCGGCGCAGGACGCGGCCCCGTCCGACACCGCGTTCGTGCACCGCAGCACGCTGCTCAGCATCAGCTTCCTGGCGGCGATCCGGACCGCGGCGGCGGCGGACGCGGCGGGCTGCGCGGCGGCCAAGCGGTTCGCCGACGCCGGGTTCGCGGTCATCGATCCGGAGTCCAGCGGCGCCACCTACCAGAACTTCACCGACGCGGCGCTGACGGACTGGCGGCAGGCGTACTACGGCGCCAACTACGCCCGCCTGGTGCGGATCAAGCAGAGCTACGACCCGTACCGGGCCTTCTCGTTCGGGCAGGCGATCGGCGCGTGACGGCGGCGCGGTGCGGGCCCGGGCCGGGCCCGCACCGCGCGTCGCAATGTGTTCTCGCCAAGTTTTCCGATACGGGTACTACCCGTATCGGAAGTCCCCTAGTCTGATCGCATGACCTCACCCCAGGAATCCACGATTCCGGCGGCGATCCACCGCCGGCGCTGGCTGATTCTGGCCATCCTGCTGTTCAGCGTCCTCGTCGTCGTGCTGGACAACTCGATCCTCAACGTGGCGATGAAGACCATCGCCCAGCCCTCGCCCGAGGGGCTCGGCGCCAGCCAGAGCCAGCTCGAATGGGCGATCAACTCCTACACGCTGGTCTTCGCGGGCCTGCTGTTCACCGGCGGCCTGCTCGGTGACCGCCTCGGCCGCAAGAAGATCCTGATCTTCGGCATGATCGTGTTCGGCCTGGCCTCCGGCCTGTCGGCGTTCTCCGGATCGCCGGGCGAACTCATCGCCTTCCGCGGCCTGATGGGCTTCGGCAGCGCGTTCATCCCGCCGGCCACGCTGGCGATCGTCACCCAGGTCTTCGAGCGCGAGGAGCAGCCCCGCGCGATCGGCATCTGGACCGGCGTCGTGGGCCTGGCCATCGCCCTCGGCCCGATCACCGGCGGCGCGCTGCTGGAAGCGTTCTGGTGGGGCTCGGTCTTCCTGGTCAACGTCCCGATCGTGATCATCGCGGTGGTCGCCATGATCGCGCTGGTGCCGGAGTCCAAGGACACCCGGGCCGGCCGCCTCGACCCGTTCGGCGTGGTGCTGTCCATCGCCGGCATGGTCCTGCTGATCTTCGGCATCATCAAGGCTGGCCAGTACGGCGACCTGTCCCGCCCGGACGCCTGGGGCACCATCCTCGGCGGCCTGGTGATCATGGCCGCGTTCGTGTGGTGGGAGAAGCGCATCGACCACCCCGCGTTCGACATGTCCTACTTCAAGGACCGCCGCTTCTCGGCCTCCGTGGTGGCGATCGCGCTGGTCTCGTTCGGCCTGCTGGGCGTCACCTTCTTCGTGGTCTTCTACACCCAGTCGGTGCGCGGCTACAGCGCCCTGCAGACCGGTCTGCTGCTGCTGCCGCTGGCCGCCGCGCAGATGTACTTCGCCCCCCGGGCCCGGCACGTGGTGCAGAAGTTCGGCGCCCGCGCGGTCTGCGCCGCCGGCCTGACGCTGAGCGCGGTCACCTTCTTCGGCTTCATGCTGCTCGGCGAGTCCACGCCGATCTGGGTGCTGGAGGTGCTGTTCGCGCTGATGGGCGTCGCGTTCGCGCACATCATGCCGCCGGTCACCGTGATGATCATGACCTCGCTGCCGCGTGAGAAGGCCGGCGCGGGCTCCGCCGTCAACAACGTGTTCCGCCAGGTCGGCGGCGCGGTCGGCATCGCGGTGCTCGGCTCGCTGCTCTCGACCGTGTACCGGAACGGCGTGCAGGACCACCTGTCGGTGCTGCCGGAGTCGGTCCGGCACGCGGCGGGCGAGTCGATCGCGGCGACCCTCGGTGCGGCCGAGCGGCTGGGCGCCGGCGGCCAGGACCTGGTCCACGCGGCGAACAGCGCGTTCGTCGACGCCATGCACTGGACCGCCTTCGGTGCGGCTATCGTGTCCCTCATCGGCACCGTGGTCGTCCTCATCGGTCTGCCCCCGCAGCCCAAGCCGGAGTCCCCCGCGGGCGACGCGCCGAGTCCGCAGAAGGTGGGAGCCGAAAAGTGACTGATGCGTCCGGACCGACGGCCGAGCGGCGCGGACGACCCCGCAGCCCGGCCGTCGACCGGGCGGTCATCGACACCGTCCTGCGGCTCCTGACCGAGGGCAGCAGCTTCGCGGAGCTGTCCATGGAGGGCATCGCACGGGCCGCCGGGGTGGGCAAGAACACCGTCTACCGCCGCTGGTCGGGCAAGGACGCCCTGCTGCTGGACGTCCTCGCCACCATCGAGGAGCCGGCCCCCGAACCGACGGGTCGTACGCTGCACGAGGACCTGGTCCTCGCCGTGGAGTGGATCAGGCAGCGCAGCCTGGCCAAACGAGAATCGGCCCTGATGCGGAACATGCAGATGCAGATACAGAGCAGTCCCGAGCTGTGGCAGCGCTACTACGACACCTTCATAGTCACCCGGCGCAAGGTCCTCGCCCAGATCATGGAGCGGGGCCTCGCCAACGGCGAGATCCGGGCGGACCTCGCCGACGACGTGGAACTCCTGGTCGACATGGTCGCCGGGCCGCTGCTGACCCGTGCGGTCCAGCGCCCCGACCAGCCGCTGGAGAACGACCTCGCCGAGCGGCTGGTGGACACCCTGCTCGACGGCCTCCGTCCGCGCGGCTGATCCCGCCGCCGGGCGGCCGGACGCAACGGCCGGCCGCCCGGCGGAGCGGATCCGCTACGCTGTGACGGGTCGATCGGGATTCCCGCCGGCCCCCGCCTCAGTAGCTCAGGGGATAGAGCACGGCTCTCCTAAAGCCGGTGTCGCAGGTTCGATTCCTGTCTGGGGCACAGTGCAGCACCTCACGAAAGGCCCTCCCGGCAGTCGCCGGGAGGGCCTTTCGCGTGGCGGGCGGGGCCGACGGGGCCGCTGGGGCGGGTGAGGCGCGGAGGAAGCTTTGATGACAATGTGTCAAAAGCCGTTCCGTATCGGCATACTGGCGGATTAGCATGCCCTCCCGTGTGCCGTGCGGCGATCCGCCCGCGGCCGAGGACACGAGAGGACGCGTGATTCCGGTGGGGGTTTCCAGTTGGCTGGTGCTCGGCGGCGAGGACGCGGAGCACGCGCTGCCGGAGGCGGCGGGACAGTCCGGGCTGGTCAGTCAGTTGCGGCCGCTGATCCGTGAGCTGAGCGCGCCCGGGGAGCTGGTGTTCGACCCGTTCGCGGGCTGGGGGACCACCCTGGTCGCGGCCTCGGTGGAGGGCCGGCGCGGGTTCGGCATCGAGGTGAACGAGGACCGCGCCGAGGACGCCCGCAAGCGGCTTGCGCCCTACCCGGGCCAGGAGATGGTGTGCGGCGACGCCCGCCGGCCCCCGCTGGAGGACGGCACCGTCGACCTGGTGATGTGCGACCTGCCGTACTTCGGCACCAACCTGGACGTGGACGCCACCGACGGGGCCCAGTTCTACGCGCTGCGCGACTACGACGCCTACCTGGGTGCCCTGGACGAGGCGTTCGGCGCGATCGCCCGCACCATGCGCCCGGGCGCCCGGGCCGTGATCGCCGTGCAGAACCGCCGCCTGGCCGGCCGTTTCGTCCCGCTGGCCTGGGACGCGGCGCGGGTGCTGGGCCGTCACCTGACCCTGGGCGACGAGCGGATCCACCTGTACGAGCGGCCGGCGGACGGTGACGACCCGATGCTGACCAACCGGTCGCACGAGTACCTGCTGATGGCCACCAAGGAGTAGCCGCGGTTCGGCACCGCCCGCCGGGGCGTGCGGCGTGTCAGTTCTGCGCGCCGTACGCCCGGCCGATCTTGCGGGCCAGCTCGGTGATGTCGTCGGAGGACTGCTTCTGCAGGCCGCCGCCGAAGGTGACCCGGGCCGCGCCCAGGCTGCCGAGGCGGCTGGGGGAGGCGGTGCCGGGCAGGTGCAGCGCGTTCAGCGGGCGGCGGATGCTGTTCGCCAGGTCGGGCAGCAGCTCCTCGGGCGCCAGGATCGGGTAGATCACGTCCGCGCCGGCGTCGATGTACAGGCCGGCCCGCTTGGCGGCGGACTCCACCGAGTGGTCGCCGAACAGGAAGGTGTCGACGCGGGCGTTCAGCACCAGCCGGTCGCCGGCCGCCACGCTCACCTCGGACAGCCACTCGGCGTGCTGCACCGGGTCGTTGAGCTGCTTGGTGGCGGCGTCGGAGTCCTCCAGGTTGCAGCCGATCACCCCGGCGTCGAGCAGCCGCTCGACGATCTCGACCGGCGCGAGGCCGTAGCCGTTCTCGATGTCGGCGGTCACCGGGACGTCCACCGAGCGGACGATCCGCTTGAGCGCGCCGAACATCTCGTCGGGCGGGGTGTCCCCGCCGTCGCGGTAGCCGAGCACGGCGGCGACCGCCGCGCTGGAGGTCGCCAGCACGGGGAAGCCCGCCTCGGCGAACGCCCGTGCGCTGACCGCGTCCCAGACATTGGGCAGGACCAGCGGGTCCGAGGGCTCGGTGCGGTCGTGCAGGGCCAGGAACTCCCCGGCCGTCATGGTGGCGACCATCAGGCGGTCTCCTTCTCCTCGTCGATGCGGGTGGGTGATGCGGCCCGGATCACGCCGTCGCCCAGGAGGTCCCGCGGGCAGCGAGCGGGGAGACGGCGTACATGGCCGCGAGCTCGAACGCGACGTCCAGCGCCTGACCGAGGTTCAGCCGCGGGTCGCAGGTGGTCTCGTAGCGGGTCGGCAGGTCCTCGGGACGGATCTCGTAGGTGCCGCCCACGCACTCGGTGACGTGATCGCCCGTCAGCTCCAGGTGCACGCCGCCGGGGTGGGTGCCGAGAGAGCGGTGGACCTCCAGGAACCCCCTGATCTCGTCCAGCACGTCGTCGAGGCGACGGGTCTTGTGGCCGGACGGGGACGACACGGTGTTGCCGTGCATAGGATCGCAGATCCAGACCACCTCGGCCCCGGAGGCGGCCACTTTCGCCACCAGGTCGGGCAGCGTGTCGCGGACCGCGCGCGCCCCCATGCGGCTGATGAAGGTCAGCCGGCCGGGCTCCCGGTCCGGGTCCAGCCGGTCGATCAGCCGCAGCGCGTCGTCCGTGGTGCTGGTCGGGCCGAGCTTGACCGCCACCGGGTTGCGCACCTGGGAGGCGAACTCGACGTGCGCGCCGTCGAGTTGGCGGGTGCGCTCGCCGATCCAGAGCAGGTGGCCGGAGAGCGCGTAGCGGCCGGCCGGGGTCTCGCGGGTCAGCGCCCGCTCGTACTCCAGCACCAGGGCCTCGTGACTGGTCCAGAACTCGCCGCCCTGGACCGAGAGTTCACCCAGCTGGGCGAGGGTGTCGGCGGACGCCCGGTAGACCTGCCGCAGCCGGTCCGGGTCGGGGGTGCGGTCGGCCGCGGTGAAGGCCGGGCCGTTGACCATGTCGCCGCGGTAGGAGGGCAGTTCGACCCCGTCGCGGGTCTCGGTGCCGCTGGAGCGGGGCTTGGCGAACTGGCCGGCGATCCGCCCGAGGCGGACCACCGGGAGGTCGGCGGCCTCGGAGATCACGGCGGCCATCAGGGCCAGCGTGCGGTACTTGCCCGAGGTGGTGGCCGGGCCGGCCTCGGCGAGGGTCTCGGCGCAGTCACCGCCCTGCAGCAGCAGGGCCTCGCCGCGGGCCACCGCGGCCAGCTGCTCGCGCAGTCGGTCGCAGTCCTCGGCGCGGACCAGCGCGGGCCGGCCGGACAGGTCGTCGGCGACCGCGCGCAGCGCGTCGGGATCGGGCCACTCGGGCTGCTGCGCGGCCGGCGCGCCGGTGACGGCAGCGGTGTGGTTCGTCATCAGTTATCGGCCCCTCGGGTCAGACCGGGCGGCCGACGGGGACCGCGTTCCAGCCGACGTCCTCGCCGTCGCCCCACTCGCCCCAGTGGTGCACGGAAACGGTGGACGGAAAGGTGCGGTACGAATTGCAGGGCATTTCGCTGTGCATCATTATTTGTTCCCCCAGTGGAATCGCCGTGAATTTGTCGGCGAGTTCTTCGAGCAACCGATGTGGCGTGCGTGCAATGAACTGGGAATGAATGCGGGCATGCCGTATCCGGCGCTCCTTGGAAACAACTATGCAAGTCGCTCGACCGAACGGACAAGATCGCCGATACTTCGGGTAGGCGCACTGCCGGGAAGCGAGGGATGTAAATGCAAATAAAATGGAGCAAGTCGGACAAGATGGATTTAGTGGCGCTGTCCGCTGTCGACACCGCGGACGGCGCCCTGACGATCACCCTGCCGCCCGACGACCTCGCCTGCCGCGATGCGCTCGTGAAGGTCGGCGACGCCCTGGGCGACCTCTCCCGGGCGATCGCCGCCCGCGCCGCCGACAACTCGACCCCGGTCGTGCGGAGCGCCGAACCGGTGGCTCCGACGCGCGGCGAGGGCTTCGAGACCATTGACGGACTTCCCGAGATCAACGCCGCGATCCAGGACATGCTGGACGGCGTCACCTTCGAGATCCTGACCGCCCAGCCGGACGGCCCCCGCCCCAGCGTGGTGCTCGACGACGCGCTCGACGCGGTCCGCGCGCAGATCTCCGCCGGCATCTCGATGCGCACCCTCTACCAGCACAGCACGCGTTTCGACGAGCCCACCAAGGAGTACGTCCGCGCGGTCACCTCGTACGGCGCGCAGGTGCGCACGCTGGCCGAGTTCTTCGAGCGGATGATTATCGTCGACCGGCGGACGGCGTTCATCCCGGCGAATGCGGCCCGCACCTCCGCGGTGAAGATCACGAATTTGGCGGTGGTGCAGTTTCTCACCGACATCTTCGAACGGGCCTGGGACCGGGCGGAGTCCTATCCGTTTCTGCCGGTCCGCGCGGCCGACGCGGCGCCGGAGGTCATCCCGGCGATCCGCGGCTCGATCCAGAAACTGCTGATCGAGGGCCGCTCCGACAAGGAGATCGCCCGAAGACTCGGGCTCAGCCTGCGATCCCTGCAGGCACACGTCGCCCGGCTCAAGGAGGAGCACGGCGCCGAGCACCGGCTCCAGCTCGGCTACCTGATGGGCCTCCAGGAACGCTGCGCACTGGCCCGCGAGAGCGGCTGCAGCCCGGCCTGACGACCGGGCAGCCCACGGACGCGGCCCGGTCGGCATCCAGCGCCGACCGGGCCGCGCGCCCGTGGGGAGAGGACGGCTCAGGCCTCCCGCGGCTCCTCTGCGGGAGCCAGCTCCAGTTCGCCCAGGAACCACCCCTCCAGAACCCGCAGCCGGGCCTCGCACTCGGCCCGGTCCGCGCCCGACACCAGGGCGGTGACCAGGAAGTCCGAGGAGAACGCGGCCGTCGACATGGTCTGCCCGGGCTCCACGAACACCTGGAACTTCTCCACCCAGGGGAAGTCCGGCGGCCCGTCCGGCACCCGCACCACCCGGCCGGGGCGCTTCATCAGCACCAGCTGGCCCACCATCCGCTCCGGCGTGCGCTTCTCCGCGCCCAGCCACTCCGGCAGCGGAAGCCCCAGCTGGGCGCGCACCCACGCCTCGCTCGGGTCCACGCCGAACATCAGCCGGACGATGTCGCGGATCGCCGCGCCGCCGGTGCGGCAGGCGATCTCGCACAGCACCAGCTCGTCGTCCGGGGTGTGGAACACCTCCAGGTGGAAGGCGAAGCTCTCCGGGCCGCCGAGCGCCGCCAGGGTCCGCTCGGTGAACTCCAGCAGCCGGCCGGTCAGCGGGTCGTCCACGTCCAGCGTCAGGTCCAGCCGGCCGCCGGTGTCGGTCTGGAACGAGGCCAGCGCGTACTGGTACTGCGAGGGCCAGGCGAACACCGTCCGCCCGTCCACCACCAGGCCGTCGACGTGGCACATCTTCCCCGGCACGAACGCCTCGGCCAGCACGTTCGGCAGGTTCGGGCCGTACAGGTCGTAGCCGTCGGCCAGGTAGGCGTCCAGCTCCGCGCGGGAGTCCAGGATGTGCAGGCCGACCGAGCCGGCGCTGTCCTTCGGCTTCAGCACCAGCGGGAAGCCGTGCCGCTCGGCGAAGGCCAGCAGGTCGGTCGCGCAGCGCGCCTCGGTGTACGGGGCGACGGCCAGGCCCGCCGCCCGGGCCAGCCGCTTCATCACCGCCTTGTCGCGGTACGGCAGCACGGTGTCCATCCGCTGGCCCGGCAGGCCGAGCACCTCGCGCAGCTCGGCGGCCCGCTCCAGGTCCCGCTCCTGACAGGCGATCACGTGCGTGACCGGGAGCTCGCGCGCCCAGTCCAGGGCCTGCGCCTCCAGGTGGCCGCCGGTCTCGTAGTCCTCCACGGCCGCGGTGCGCAGGTACGCCCCGCCCTCCGGCGGCAGCTGCTCGGAGACCAGCGCCAGGTGCTCCCGGGAGGCGATCAGCAGCACGTCGCCCGGGTGGTCCGCCAGCCACTCGTGGTACGGGGTGCCGGCCAGCGAACCCCGGTGGTGCAGCACCAGCACGGTCATCGGGACACCTCCAGAAGATCCAACCCGGCCTGCGCGCGCAGCAGTTCGCGCACCGGACGGGCCGCAGGGCGGTAGTGGACGGCGTGCACCGGACGGCCGCCGTCCGGGGCGCGGACGGTCTCCACCGTGTACGGGTGGCCCGGGTCGGCGGGCAGCACGCCGGCCAGCGGCTCGCCGTCCGCGACCTCCACCGGGCCGGCCGGCGGCGGCTCCACGGTCAGCGCCGCCACCTGCGCCGGGTCGTAGGGCAGCAGGCCGCCCGCCACCGCGGCCCGCAGCGCCGCCTCGTCGGCGAGCTCGACCAGCACCGGGTGCCCGGCGGCCAGGCGCCGGCGGACCGTCAGCGGGTAGCCCCAGCGGTGCGCCCACAGGTACAGGTCGGCGATCCGCCGGACCTCCTCGCGCGGGGTGGTGGCGATCCCGGCCGCGGCCAGCAGCTCGCCGGCCGTGATCGGGTCGGCCAGCGCCTGCGCCGCGGCCGGGCGCTGGCCCGGCAGGCCGAGGTGCTCGCGCAGGCCGGCCGCCCGGACCTGGTCCACCGGGTCGAGCGCGATCAGCGCCCGGACCTCGGTGCGGGCGGCGGCGTCCAGCACCGCCAGCTCGACGGCGGCGCCGTGCTCGTACCGCTCCACCACCGTCACCTGCGCGAAGCCCGGGCGGGGCCCGGCGGCGCCGGTGACCAGCCACAGGTCCTGGCCGGCGTCGGCCAGCGCGGCGGGGCAGTCGGCCGCGTACCGGCCGTCCGGGTCGAGTACGACCAGCGTCATCGGGCCACGTCCTCGATCCGCACCGTCAGCACGTCCCGGAGCAGCTCCTCGCAGAGCGCGACCGCGGCGTCGGTGTCGGCGGCGGAGACGGCCAGCAGGCCGAGCCGGTCCCAGTTGTCCTGGATCGGGCGGATCACCGAGCCGGGCCGGGCCGCCAGGTCGAGGGCCAGCACCGCCGGGTGGGCGCGGAGCTCGTCCGCGCCGGAGATCTCGGCGACCCGGCCGGGGCGGCCGACGATGCCGCGCACGCAGCCCGCGCCGACCGCCTTCGGACGCTCCGTCAGCGGCTCGACCAGGCCGAACGGCCAGGCCAGCGCGTACCGGGTCAGGTCGATGCCGTACGAGGCCTGCACCAGGTCGGGGATGTGGTCGCCGCCGAGCCGGTTGTGGCCCTCGATGATCAGCGGGCCGCGCGAGCTGAGCCGCAGCTCGGTGTGGCTGGGGCCGTCCTTGATGCCGACGGCGTCCAGGAACTCGGCGACGGCCGCGGTGATCCGTTCCTCGTCGACGGCGTCCAGCCGGGCCGGCTGGGCGTGGCCGAGCTCCACGAAGTGGTCGCCGCCGGTGAGCTTCTCGGTGATCGCGACCACCGTGTGGTGCCCGTCGAAGCTGAAGCCCTCGATGCTGAACTCGGGGCCGTCGATGTACTGCTCCATCAGGAACTCGGTGACGGCGTACATCGTGGAGCCGCGGTCCATGCCGGTGCGGCGGGCCGCGCCGATCCGCTCCCACACGCCGTCGACGTCCTCCGGGCCGGACACCATGAACAGCGCGAAGCCGGCCGTCAGGTCGACCGGCTTCACCACGAACGGGTAGCCGTGGGCCTCGCCGAACGCGGCCAGCGAACCCCGGTCGGTGAGCGGCTCGGCGGCCACCGTGGGCGCGCCGACGGCCGCCAGGTGGCGGCGCATGGCGAGCTTGTCGCGCAGCAGCCGGGCCGGCTCGTGGCCGGTGCCGCCGAGGCCGAACAGGTCGTTGATCCGGCCGGCCGGCTCCAGGCCGGGCTCGGTCAGCGACAGCGCGGCGGAGAAGTTCCAGATGGCGTGGGCGGCCCGGGCCAGCGGCTCCAGCACCGACCAGTCGGTGAAGTCGGCGATCAGCGTGACGTCGGCGAGCTCGGCCTGCTCCGGCTGGAACTTCTCCTTGTGCTGGATCAGCACCACGTTCAGGCCGAGGTCCTTGGCGATCCGGACCGGCTCGGTCTGATGGCCGATCAGCAGCAGGGTGCGCTCCGGGCGCATCGGCGCGGCGGGCGCGGCGTGCACCGCGTTCAGGACGTCGGAACCGGTCTCCACGTGCAGCAACTCCTTCGTCTCGGCAGCCAGTTGTTCGGCCTCCTCGGCAGTGCCGGCGGCCACGATCAGGTGGCCGTGCCGGGTGCTGGAGTGCCGGGTGCGCGGCAGCACGTCGCCGACCGCGAACGGGAACCGCACCTCGTGCACGTGCTCCAGCGCGGCGAGCCGCTCCAGGCCGTCCACCCGGGTGATCACGCCCGGCTCCAGGGCGAAGTACGAGACGGCGGCGGCCCGGGTCGGCTCGGCGGGCTCGGCCCGGCCGCCCACCAGCAGGTCGAAGATCGCGCCCTCGATGTCGAAGCCGGTGGCGATCCGGATCAGCGCCGGGATCCGGTCGCCGCCGAGGCGGGCCTGCGACTCCACCACGCGCGGCCCGTCCGCGGTCAGGATCACCTCGGTGTGCGCCGGGCCGAACCGGTAGCCGGAGGCGTCCAGCAGCGCGGTGACCAGCCCGCCGATCGCCGCGGCGTCGGCGGCCGGCAGCGGCGCGGGGAAGACGTGCCCGGTCTCCACGAACGACGGCGCGGGCGTCTTGCGCTTGGCGGTGATGCCGACCACCAGGTGGCTGCCCTCGCAGCTGAGCGTCTCCACGCTGAACTCCGGGCCGTCGAGGAACTCCTCGACCAGCACCGGGCCCCGGTAGGAGAACGCGGCGACCTCCTGCTGCCACTGCGCCAGGTCGTCCGGCCCGGCGACCAGCCGGACGGCCGCGCTGCCCTGCAGGCGGGTCGGCTTCACCACGGCGGGCAGGCCGAACGCCTCCAGCACGGCCGGCACCTCGTCCGGGCCGGCGGCGAGCGCGGTGCGCACCGGCGACAGGCCGTGCTCGGCGAGCAGTTCGCGCAGCGCCGCCTTGTCGTTCAGCAGCCGCAGCGCCCGCGGCGGGTTCACGGCCAGCCCGAGGGCCTCCGCCTCCTCGGCGACGGCGACCATGGTGGCCTCCTCGCCGAGGTGCAGGACGCAGCCGACCTCGTGCGCGATCGCGGTCTCCCGGACCAGCCGGCGCAGCCCGTCCAGGTCGGAGAAATCCGTCCACAGCATCGCCGTCGAGGCTTTCTCGACGCCCGCGAGATAGGAGGCCGGCTGCAGCGTCGGATCCCAGATCGACCACACCTCGAAACCGAGGGAGACCGCTTTCTCTACGAACTGCGTGTACGGCTGCACCATCAGCAGCCGATTGTTCGCCGGCGCTGCTCGCTCAATCACGGCGGGCCATCCCTTTCGTGGCGTTCGGGGCGGGGGAGTCGTCGGTGGGCCGGGCGGACGGCCCGGCGGGGGTGGGGCCGTCGGCGCAGGAGCGGACGGCGAGGGCCCGGCCGCCCTTGGGCACGTCGTCCATCACCAGGGCGCGGGCGCCGATCAGCGCGCCGTCGCCGACGCTGATCGGCCCGAGCAGGGTGGCGCCCGCGCCGACGGTCACGCCGTCGCCGAGCCGCGGGTGGCGGCGCGCGCCCCGGTCGGCCCTGGCCCGGTCGTGCCACCAGCCGAGCGAGCCCAGCGTGACCTGGTGGAACAGCGAGACGTCGTCGCCGATCAGCGCGGTCTCGCCGATCACGGTGCCGCTGCCGTGGTCGATGAAGAAGCGCCGGCCGATGGTGGCGCCCGGGTGGATCTCGATGCCGCCGGTGAGCACCTTGGCGACCGCGGACACCAGCCGCGCCGCGATCCGGTGCCGCCGCAGGTACAGCGCGTGGGCGAGCCGGTGGCCGGCCAGGGTCAGCGCGGTGGGGTGCAGCAGCGCCTCGCCGCGGCTGTGCACCGACGGGTCGCGGGCCACCACCACGTCCAGCGTCTCGCGGACCCCGCGCAGCGCGGCGCGCAGCCGGGGCAGCGGCCCGCGCGGTGTCATGCGGCGGCCCCGGCCGGCTCCCCGGCCGGCGCGGCGGCGGCCCGGGCGTCCTGCACCCGGAACAGGTACCGGTACAGCTGGATCGCGGTGGCGCCGAACGCGGCGTACAGCAGGGCCATCACCCAGGAGTCGACGACCGAGCCGAGGATCACCGACAGCGAGCCGACCAGGTAGCCGAGCCGGACGTGCAGCCCGTACGCGGCCATGTACTTGGTGCGGGACTCGGCGGGCACCAGGGCCGCCACCAGGGACTGGTTGACCGGCTGGTTCATCAGCTCGCCGAGGGTGACCACCACGGCCGCGCCGATCATCAGCCAGGCGTTGTCGCCCAGCGCCCAGGCGACGTACCCGGCGGTGAAGACCACCACGCCGGCGATCAGCCGCAGCCGGTCGCCGAGCCGGCCGAGCAGCTTGCCGACCCACAGCCCGCAGACCACCACCAGCAGGGTGTTGACGGCGCGCAGGATGCCCAGCACGTTCACGCCGTCCACGGTGACCTGCCAGGAGCCCCAGGACAGCAGCTGCTGGCGGGGGAAGTCGGAGCCCAGCCGGACCGCCAGGTACGAGGAGATCTGCACCTCCACGCACCACACCAGCAGCGCCGCCAGCACCAGCCGCAGGAACACCCGGTCGCGGGCCACCGACAGGTAGCCGAGCAGCGCCGGCCGGATCCCGCGCGGGTTCTGCGCGGCCTCCGGCGGCGCGGTCTCCGACAGCGCCAGGAAGGTCACCAGGAAGATGCCGCCGGTGGCGACCGCGGCGGCGGCCAGCAGCTGGAAGAAGTAGTCGTTGTACAGGAAGCCGCCGACCAGCGAGCCGAGCATGAAGGCGACGTTGATCACCCAGTAGTTGATCGTGTAGACGGCGGTGCGGCTCTCCGGGGTGGCGACGTCGACGATCATCGCCTCGTTGGCGGGCAGCGCGACACCGGCCATGCAGGTGGCGCTCAGGTACAGCAGGTAGGTCGCCCAACCGGAGTGCAGCAGGGGCGAGTTGACCAGCGCCAGGCCGATGTACGACAGGCAGACGCCGACCTCGCCGGTCATCAGCACCCGGCGGCGGCCGTACACGTCGGACAGGTGGCCGCCGACCAGGTTGCAGGCCACCGTGGCGACCGCGACGACCAGCGTCATCAGGCCGGCGGTGGCCGCCCCGTACAGCCGGGAGAAGTGGATGACCATCAGCGGGACGAGCATGATGTCGAAGAACCGCTGGAAGAAGCCGACCCCGATGCGCAGCTTCAGGTTCCGGTGCAGCGCACGGAAGTTCACCCCTCCTCCTCCGGCCACCAGCTGAGGTAGCGCTCGCCGCTGTCGGGGAAGACGGTGACCACGGTGGCGCCGGACAGGTCGCGCCGGCGGGCGAGTTCGCGGCAGCCGTGGGCGGCGGCGCCGGCCGAGACGCCGACCAGCAGGCCGGTGGCGGCGGCGATCTCCCGGGTGGCGGCGGCGGCGTCCGCGTCGGACACCACGACCACCTCGTCGATGCACTCGCGGTCGGTGACGGGGCTGATGAAGCCGCCGTTCAGGCCGGGGATCCGGTGCGGGCCGGGCGCGCCGCCGGACAGCAGCGGCGAGCCCTCCGGCTCGACCGCGACCACGTGCAGCGCCGGGTTCCGCTCGCGCAGGTAGTGCGCGATGCCGGTGAGGGTGCCGCCGGTGCCGACGCCGCACACCAGCACGTCGACCTTCCCGCCGGTGTCCCGCCAGATCTCCGGGCCGGTGGTCTCGTAGTGGGCGCGGACGTTGGCCGGGTTCTCGTGCTGCCGGGCGTACCAGGAGCCGGGGATCTCGGCGTGCAGCTTCTCGGCGCGCTCCACGCAGCCGGTGAAGCCCAGCGCCGGGTCGGTGAACTCGACCGTCGCACCGAGCATCCGCAGCGTCAGGACCCGCTCCCGGGAGGCGTTCTCGGGCAGCACGATCAGACAGGGGTGCCGGCGGGCGGCGCAGATCGCGGCCAGCGCGATGCCGGTGTTGCCGGACGTCGACTCGATGACGGTCGCCCCCGGCAGCAGTTCGCCGGACTCCACGGCGGCCCGGAACATGTGCAGCGCCGGCCGGTCCTTGATGCTGGACAGCGGGTTGGCGGCCTCCAGCTTGGCCAGCACGGTGGCCTCCGCCGGCAGGCCGTCCAGGGCGAGGCGCAGCAGGGGGGTGTTGCCGACCAGGTCCTCGAAGGAGGAGGCGATCCCTGCGGGCTGTCGGTCGCTCATCGGGTGCCTTCCGCCTGCTCGGTGACGATGGAGAGGGTCTCGCGGACGTGCTTCAGCGCGTCCTCCCGCTCGGTGGGGGAGGGGGCGTTCACCAGCACGTGCCCCATCCGCTGCGAGGAGGAGGTCAGCGGGCGGACGGTGTCGCCGGCCTTCTTGCGGAGCCGGACCCGGACCACCGACGGGTGGGCCGCGGTCTGCTCGACGCCGCCGATCCCGGTGATGACGCCGGGTGCGGTGGTCGGGAAGACGGTGGCCGACCAGCCGACCGGCTCGCGGCGGACCAGCTCGTCCACCGGCATGCCGAGGGCGAGCCGGACCACGGCCTCGTACAGGTCGAAGCCGTAGGCCAGGCCGATCGCGTCGGGCAGGTAGTCGCCCGGGGTGCGGACGGCGATCTCCATCAGTGCGGGGCCGTTGCCGTCCACCTTGAACTCCAGGTGCACCAGGCCGGTCCGCATGCCCACCGCGGCCAGCACGCCGCGGGTCAACTCGTGGACCTGAGCGGCGAGTTCCTCGTCCTCGAAGAGGTGGGCGCAGCGGTGGGCGAGTTCGACGAAGTACGGCGGGGCGGTGGTCTCCTTGGCGGTGACGTTCTCGAACAGCACCTCGCCGTCGCGGACCAGCGCCTCCCAGCTGAACTCCGGGCCCTGGATGGCCTCCTCGACCAGCACCTTGCCCTCGCCGGTGCGCCGGGCGACCAGCTCGGCGGCCTCCTCGGCCGTGCGGACCAGCTCGACGCCCTCGCTGCCGGCCCGGGTGAGCGGCTTGACCACCACGGGCAGCCGCTCCAGCATCCAGTCGCGGGCCTCGGCGACGTCCGGCACCAGCAGGTGCTCGGGCTGGCGGACGCCGTGCGCGGCGAAGGTGGCGCGCTGCAGCGCCTTGTTGCGGGAGATCACCGCGGCGTGCAGCGACGGGCCGGGCAGGCCCAGCCGGTCCTGGGCGAGCGCGCCGGCCAGCACGTGCGGCTCGGCGAACGCCACCAGGCCGTCCGGGACGCGCTCGGCGACGGCCTGCGCGACGGCGGCCGCCCAGTCCTCCTCCTGGTGTCCGTCGACCCGGTAGAAGGTCTCGGCGAGGTCGGTCGGCCGGGAGTCCCAGCCGGCCGCGGCCTCCACGGCGCGCACCCGCAGGCCGAGCCGGGCCGCCGCCTCCAGGTAGGGCCGGCCCATCACGCCGACGCCGACCACCAACAGGTCCTTGGGGGCGCTCACGACGCCACCTCCTCCACGGGAACGGGCGCGGACTGGTGCCGCAGCATCCGGGTGACGGGTGCGACCAGCAGGCCGGCGGCGGCGAACACCACCGCCAGCCCGATCCACCCGGCGGGCCCGGCCGCGATCACCACGGAGGTGAGCAGGGCCGGGCCGACGATCCGCTGACCGGTGCCGCCGAGGCTGAACACCGACAGGTGCACGCCCTTGCTGTCCTCGGGCGCGAACTCGTAGCTGAGCTCCCAGCCGCCGACGGCCTGCCACATCTCGCCGAAGGTCAGCAGCACGCACGCCGCCAGCAGCACCGCCCCGGCGACCGGCGCCGAGGACGGCGCCTTCGCCAGGGCCAGCGCCAGGCAGCACGCGGTGAGCGCCAACCCGCCGAGCAGCAGCGCCCGTTCGGCGCCGCCCTCGCGGTCCACCAGCCGGGAGATCGGCACCTGAAGCACGATCGACATGACGGTGTTGACCAGGATCAGCACCGGCAGGAACCCGGCGGAGACGTGGGTGGCCTGCAGCGCCCACAGCGAGAGGCCGACCGACAGGATGGTGGTGTGCAGGTTGAGCACGCCGTTGACGGCGGTCAGCAGCAGGTAGCGCCAGTCGCGGAAGTCGCGCAGCGCCGTCAGCGGGCCGACCTTCTTCTGCACGGTCGCGGCGGTGGCGGTCCGCACCCGCGACAGCATCGCGGCGGACAGCACGAACGCGGCGGCGGTGCCCAGCACGATGCCCCGGTAGGTCCACACCCGGTCGGCGGCCAGCAGCGGGGCGGCCAGCAGCGCGCCCAGCGAGAAGCCGAAGTTGCGCACCGTGCGGACGATCGCCATGGTGCGGGTGCGGTCGGTGCCCTCGGTGGTCGCCGAGGCGACCGCCTGGGTCATCGGCTGGGTGGCGGCCTCCGCCGCCGCCAGGCAGCAGGAGACCAGGGTGAAGCTCAGCATGCCCTGGGCGAAGGCCAGCGCCACGAAGCCGCCGGCCCGCCACAGCTGCAGCAGCACCAGGGTCGGCTTGGCGCCGAAGCGGTCGGCGAGCGCGCCGATCGGCACCGTGGTGAGGAAGCCGACCACGCCGGAGATCGCCAGGCCCAGGCCGACCTGGGCGTTCGTCAGGCCGACCGAGCGGACGAAGAACACCGCCGAGCCGGCCAGGTACAGGCCGGTGCCGACCGCGTTGATCAGCGAGGTGACGGCGAAGGACCGGCCGGCCGGGGTGGCCGGCACGTACTCCTTCGGCGAGGGCAGCTTCACCGCTCGCCCCCGGCGGTGCGTATGTCGATCAGCGACAGCGCGTGCTCGGCGCGGCGGCCCGCCTCGGCGGCGTCCGCACCGGTGGTGACGACCAGTCCGGCCCGCTCCCAGGAGCTGACGGTGGTGCGGACGGTGGCGCCCGGCGCGACCGACAGGTGCAGCTCGGCGACGCCCGGCGCGGCCTCGGCCCGCTCGGCGCCGGTGACGGACTCCACCACGCCCGGACGGGCGATCAGGAACCTCACCGCGGAGCCCCGTCGGGCGGTCAGCGGGCCGACCGGGCCCTCGCCGGTGAGCACCCGCAGCAGGTTGGCCAGGATGTCGGTGTCGTAGGTCAGGTCGATCAGGATGGTGATGCCGCCGCCGGGCAGCCGGCCGGCGCACTCGACCAGGTGCGGGACGCCGTCGACCAGGATCCACTCCGAGTGCAGCACGCCGGAGCGGAAGCCGACGGCGGCGGCCAGCCGGGCGATCGCCTCGCGCAGCGCGTCCGCGGTCGCGGCCGGCAGGTCGGCGGGCACGGTGTGGCCGGTCTCCACCGGGTGGCCGGTGTCCTGCACCAGCTTGGCGGTGATGTTGGTGAAGCCGACCTCGCCCTCGTGGACGACGGCCTCCACGCTCACCTCGGGGCCGGTCAGCCGCTGCTCCACCAGGAACCGGGCGGTGTCGGCGTACTCGGCGCGCAGCGCGGGCTCGTCGGCGGCGGTGGTGTGCGCCCACGCCGCGTCGACGTCGTCGGCCGGGCCGAGCAGCCGGACGCCCAGGCTGGCCTGCCGGTTGGCGGGCTTGAGCACGCAGCTGCCGCCGTGCGCGGCGCGGAACGCGGCGACCTGCTCGGCGGACTCGACCACCGCCCACTCGGGCTGGGCGATGCCGCTGCCGGCCACGGCGGTGCGCAGCTCGCCCTTGTCGCGCAGCACCCGGGCGGCGGCGGGCCGGCGCCGGGCAGGCCCCAGGCCTCGGCGAGCGCGGCGGCGACCACCACGCCGTACTCGACCACCGGGACGACGGCGCGCACCGCCGGCGGGCGGGGCACCGCCTCGGCGATCCGGTCGGCGCCGGCCTCGTCCTGGCTGGGTGCCGGGAACAGCGCGGCCACGCAGCGGTGGCGCTCGGCGAGCGCGGTGATGCCGCGGGCCTCGATGACGGCGGGCTCCTCCAGCACCAGCACCGAGTCGGCGGGCAGCTGCTCGTCGAGCTTGGCCAGCATGACGGGGCTGTAGCCGACCAGCACGTGGGTGACGCTGTCGGGCACGGCGGGCACCGTGTGCACGGTGACGGCGCGGCGCACCCGGGCCTCCAGCGCGTCCAGTTCGGCGACGGTCGGGGCGTCGATGAAGAACGAGACGGCGCGGTCCTCGGAGCTGCGCAGCGGGCCGAGTTCGGTGCCCCGGTCGTGGTGCACCAGGACGGCGCGCAGGGTCGGCGGGTCGGCGGGCGCGGACGGCTTGAGCGCGGGCCACAGGCCGCCCTCGCCGATCCACGCGGGCTCCACGTCGAAGCCCCGCACCCGCACGTCGGCCAGCACGCCGGGGGCGTGCTCCAGGTAGACCTGGCGGGCCACCCGGGACGGCGTCGGGTAGGAGGCGGGCTCGCCGAGCGCGACCCGGACGATCTCCGGCTCCAGCGGCGCGCCGGTGGCGAGTTCGTACAGGGTGCACAGGCCGTCGCCTGGGGTACGGGCGGCGACCTCCATCAGGTAGGCGCGGCCGTCGGGGCCGATCCGCCACTCGGCGTGCGCGACGCCGTCCTGGAAGTCGAGGGCCTCCAGCATCCGCCGGTTGGCGTCCAGCAGCACCGGGTCGGCGTCGGGGCGGTCGCTGGGGACGGTGTGCGACAGCTCGACGAAGGTGTTGGCGTGCGCGTCGGTGGTGGCCTTGCGGGTGGCGGAGGCGAACACGATCCGGCCGCCCTGCACCAGGCTCTCGACCGAGTACTCCTGGCCCTCGACCTTCTCCTCGACCAGCACCGTCTCGTGCTCCGGGTAGGAGCGCAGCAGCTCCAGCAGCGGCTCCGGCCCGGTGACCGTCTCCACGCCCGAACTCGAGTGCCGGCTGGCCGGCTTGACCACGACGGGGTAGCGGACGGCGGCCGGGTCGAAGTCCTCGCGGGCGTCGGCGGGGACGGTCACCGACACCGGGCTGAACTCCGGCAGGTACCAGCGCTGGAGGTACTTGCTGCGGCAGGCCCGGGTGGCCCGCAGGCCGGGGGTGCGCAGGCCGAGCGCGTCGGTGAGCAGGCCGGTCGGCTCCACCTGGGTCTCGCCGACCGCGTACGCGCCGACGATCCGGTACTGCTCGCGCCAGCGGCGGGCGGCCGAGATCACGCCCGGCAGGTACGAGTTCTCGCGGCTCACGTCGCCGTCCACGAACGCCACGTCGTCGATCACGTACGCGGGGTGGCTCGGGTCCTCGGCGGCGGCCAGCGCGTCCTCGCGCCAGTACGAGGGGGTGATCAGCAGGATCTTGAGGCCGCGGCGGGCCAGCTCCTCCAAGTAGAGCGGCGCCCGGCAGACCACCAGGAACGACCCGGTGAGGATGAAAGCGTCCGGACGTTGCCCCGGAGCCGGCTGAGTGTCCATCAGAGTGTGTGTCCGTCCGTCCGCATGGGTGCGAACCGCTCCCGCCGGGCAGGCGGGAGCGGTCCGTTTTCAACAGGGGTGCCGCGGGTGGGCTCAGTCGAAGTTGAGCTTCCCGGTGCGGGTGCGCTTCAGCTCGAAGAAGTCCGGGTAGTTGGCGAGCGCCCGGGCTCCGTCGAAGATGGCGGCGGCCTGCTCGCCGCGCGGGATCGAGTTCAGGACCGGCCCGAAGAACGCCACCCCGTCGATGTGGATGGTCGGCGTGCCGACGTCCTCGCCGACCGGGTCCATGCCCTCGTGGTGGCTCTTGCGCAGCGCCTCGTCCCACTGGTCGCTGTCGCCCGCGGCCAGCAGCTCCGCGGGCAGGCCGACCTCGGCGAGGGACTCGGCGGCGACGACCGGGAAGTCCTTGTTGCCGTCCTTGTGGATGCGGGTGCCCATGGCCGTGTACAGCGCCGGGAGCACCTCCTCGCCGTGCTGCGCCGCCGCGGCGGTGCAGATCCGGGTGAGGGACAGCGAACGGTCCACCAGGTCCCGGTACCAGTCCGGGAGTTCGCGGTTCTCGTTCAGCACGTACAGGCTCATCACGCGGAACCTGAGGTCCAGGTCCCGGAGCTGCTGGACCTCGAGGATCCAGCGGGAGGTGATCCAGGCGAAGGGGCAGGCGGGGTCGAAGTAGAAGTCGACCTTCGCGGTGGTGCTCACGCGGCGTCTCCGGTCTCAACTGCGGCGAAGGACTTGCCTTCTGCCGTCTGACGGTAGTCGGACAGCGAAGCGTACTTCTCGCGCAGCTGCCGCTTCAGGACCTTTCCGGTAACTCCCACCGGGAAGTCCGCGTCGGAGGAGGCGATCTCCAGGAAGCCCAGCTCGGGGTGCCCGGCGGCGCGCAGCGCCTCGTTCGCCCGGACCAGCAGCTTCGCCGGCTCGGCGTCCCCGGCGGCGGTCACCACCGCGACCGGCACCACGGTCTCGCCGTCCCGGCCGGCCACCACCGCGACGTCCTCGACCTCGGGGACCTCCAGCAGCACGACCTCCTCCATGAAGACCGAGTAGCCGGTGCCGTGGGTGGTGTGGATGGCGTCCGCCGCCCGGTCCACCAGGTAGAAGTCGCCGTTCTCGTCCCGGTACGCCATGTCGCCGGGCATCCAGTAGCCGGCCAGCTTGAACGAGTAGGTGGTCGCCGAGTCGCCCCAGTAGCCGGGGGTCACGGCCGGGCCGCGGGCGGCCAGGTGGCCGACCTCGTTCGCGTCGGCCAGGGTGCCGTCGTTGCGCAGGATCGCCACCTCGGCGACGCCGACCGGCTTGCCCGCGCAGCGGTTGGCCGGCTTGGTGTCCAGGGTGTGGATCTGCAGCAGGCAGCCCCAGCCCAGCTCGGTGGTGCCGAGCCGGTCGTAGAACGCCGACGGCGGCAGCTCGGCGCTGCGGTTCGACAGCACCTTGTCGATGTGCGCGCGGTGCACGGCGTCGCCGATCGACACCCACACGTGCACCGAGTCCAGCTGACCCGGCTTCAGCTCGGCCGACGCCAGCTCGGCGTAGCCGTGCGAGAACGACATCACCGAGGTCGGCTTGAACTTCTCCACCGCGGCGGCCAGTTCGTCGCCCTTGCGGTCGCTGAGCGCGACGATCGGGGTGCCGCCCAGCACCGCGTACGTGGTGTACGCGACGCAGCCCAGGTGGGACTGCGGCAGCGCGGTCATCATCAGCGCGCCCGGGGTCTCGGTGTGGTCCACCAGACGGAACTTCGGGCCGGCCACGATGGTGCTGTGGGTGTGGATGGTCGGCTTCGGGCGGCCGGTGGTGCCGGAGGAGTGCAGGATCACCACCGGGTCGTCGGCGTGGTGGTTCCAGAACTGGCCCTCGGCGAGCTTCGCGGCCGGCGGCGCCGGCAGCTCCTCGACGGTGCGGGTCCAGGCGATGGACGGCAGCTGCGCCAGGTCCAGCAGCGCCAGGCGCTCCGCGTCGGCGTACAGGCCGACCGGGGCGGTCTGCTCCAGCAGCGAGTGGGCGATGGGCTGGGTCGCGTTGGAGTTGATCAGCACCGCGACGGCGCCGATCTGGGCGATCGCGTAGTAGTGCACCGAGTACGCGAAGGAGTCCTCGAACCAGACCGCGACCCGGTCGCCGCGCTGCACGCCCTGCGCCAGGTAGTACGCCGACCAGGACTGCGCCAGGTCGTCGATGTCGTTCAGGCTCAGGTCGTGGGTCTCCTCGCCCGAGGTCAGGGTGACCGCCCGGTACGAGTGGACGAACGGCAGCTCCGGGTGCGGGTTGGCGGCGATGGCCGACCGCACCAGGTTGCCGCCGCCGACGGTGGTGTCGGCGGCCAGTTCCGCACGCTGCTCCGGCGTCAGGACAGTCGCGGCGAACGTTGCCATGTGGGGCACCTTCCGAGTCAGAGAGACGTGAACATCCGCGCGCACAGCTCGCGGTAGTGCGGGGCGTGCTCGCCGAGCTGCGCATCCAACTCGCCCAGCAGGGCGGCGAATTCGTGCTCGGATCCGTGTTCCACCAGGTCGGCGACCCGGCGCACGCCGTCGGCCAGTTCCTTGCGCACCGCCGCCGCCTCCGGATTGGCGGCCTGGACGTCCCAGTACACGGCCGGGGCGCCCGAGGTGATCCGGGCGAGCAGCGCGAGCAGCGCGTTGTGCGGGGGAGGGGCGATCTCGCGGATCTTCCCCAGGTCGGCGTCGAGCCGGACCAGCGCCGCGCCGAAGCCGAGCACCGCGGCGTGGGTGAGCGCCTGCGAGGTGCCCGCCAGCCGGTCGTGCTCCGCCTCGTCCAGGCGCACCACGCGGGCGCCCCAGCCGGCCACCAGGTCCAGCAGCGCCCCGACCCGCGGCCCGTCGTTGACCACGACGGCGGCCACCGGCCGGCCCTCGAAGCCCAGCGAGGGCGCGAACATCGGGTTCAGGCCGACCGCCTGCACCCCGGGCAGGTGGGTCCGGACCGCGGCGGTGACCGGCTGCTTCACGGACAGCGTGTCCACCAGCAGGGCGTCCGGGCGCAGGGTCCCGGCCAGGCCGGGCACGGCGGCCAGCGCGACCGCGTCGGGCACCGCCAGCACCACCAGGTCGGCGTGGCCGA
Source organism: Kitasatospora cheerisanensis KCTC 2395 (assembly GCF_000696185.1). Taxonomy (GTDB): domain Bacteria; phylum Actinomycetota; class Actinomycetes; order Streptomycetales; family Streptomycetaceae; genus Kitasatospora; species Kitasatospora cheerisanensis. Next base: position 4,693,482 of record NZ_KK853997.1, read on the forward strand.
GGTCGGCGGCCGCCCGGAAGCCCAGGTCGGTGATGTCGCCGCGGACGTAGTGGGTGCCGGCCGGCTCCGCGCCCGGCTCGACGGTGTCGATCACCGCGACCCGGGCGCCGTCGGCCAGCAGCCGCTCGGCGAACAGCCGCCCGACCGCGCCGGCGCCGCCGACCACCACGCAGCGCCGGATCACGCGGGACCTCCGGCGGGCTCCAGCGCGGTGGCGAGCACCGCGGAGACCACGGCCCGGGACTTCACGGCCGTCTCGGTGTACTCCTCCTCCGGGTCGGACAGCGCGATGATCGCGCCGCCGACGCCGAAGCTGACCCGGTCCTCGGTCGCCACCAGGGTGCGGATGACGATGTTCAGGTCGGCCGCGCCGCTCAGCGAGAACCAGCCGATGGAGCCGGAGTACACGCCGCGCGCGCCCTCCTCCAGCCGGTCGATGATCTCCATGGTGCGCAGCTTCGGCGCGCCGGTCATCGAACCGCCGGGGAACGCCGCCCGCACGCAGGACACCGCCGACTCGCCCTCGCGCAGGGTGCCGCGGATCGTCGACACCAGCTGGTGTACCGGCGCGTACGTCTCCACGTGGAACAGCGCGGGCACGTGCACCGAGCCGACCTCGCAGACCACGTTCAGGTCGTTGCGGATCAGGTCGACGATCATCAGGTTCTCGGCGCGGTCCTTCTCCTGGGAGAGCAGGTCCTCGCGCAGCGCCGCGTCCTCCGCCGGGGTGGCCCCGCGCGGGCGGGTGCCCTTGATCGGCTTGGACTCGGCGACCCGGTCGGTGCCGATCGTCATGAACCGCTCCGGCGAGGCGCTCAGCACCGCGACGCCGGGGAAGTCCAGCAGGGCGCCGTACGGCACCGGCGAGATCTTCCGCAGGTGGGCGTAGGTGCGCAGCGGATCGACGGTGGCTTTCAGGGTGACCGCGTTGGTCAGGCAGACCTCGTAGGTCTCGCCGTTGCGGATCTCCTCCAGGCTCTCGGTGATCCGGTCGAGGTAGGCCTGCTTGTCGAAGCGCTGGTCGACGATCGGGGCGGCGTCCGGGTCGGTCATGCCGACGCCGCGGAAGCCCGTGCCGTCGTCGTCCGGCCCGTCGCCGGCCCGGGGCAGCGCCCGGACGGCGGCCTCGGTGCGGTCCAGCCAGGACAGCGCGGCGGCGTCGTCCGGGCCCTCGGAGAGCGCCAGCAGCCAGGCCGTGCCCTCGGCGTGGTCGAGGGCGAGCAGCCGGTCGGCGAACAGCACCGCGGCGTCCGGGGTCTCCGCCTTGTGCGCGGCCTGCGCGCCGGCCTCGGCCTTCAACTCGTAGCCCAGGTAGCCGACGTAGCCCAGGTTGAACTCGAACGGCAGGCCGTCCGGAGCGGGCACGGCGCGCAGCCGCAGCTGCTCGTCCAGGTAGTCGAAGAAGCCCTGCTGGACCAGCTCGTCGCCCTCGCCGGGCCGGCCGGGCCGGCTGATCCGGACGGCGCCGTCCGGCACCCGGTAGGTGACGTACTCGGCCAGCGGGCCGGAGCCGTCGCCGAGGAAGCTGAACCGGGACAGGCCGTCGATGACGCTGCTGCTGTCCAGCCAGAACGGGGTGGGGCCGTCCGCGAACAGCTCGCGGTAGGCGGCCTCGGCGTCCGGCTCGACGGCCAGGCGGCGGACGTGCACGGTGTAGCGCCCGGAGGTCTCGGCGGTCTCCGCGGTCGCGCCGGCGGCGGTCCCGGCGTGGTGGGCCAGCGCCAGGTCGCGGAAGTTGGCGAGCAGTTCGCGGCCGTACTGGCTGCTGATGGACTCGGGGTGGAACTGGACGCCCCAGATCGGCAGGGTGCGGTGCCGCACGCCCATCACGACGCCGTCCTCGGTCCAGGCGATGGCCTCCAGCACGTCGGGCAGCCGCCCGGCGGCCAGCGAGTGGTAGCGGACCACGTCGTACGGGCTGGGCAGGCCGGCGAAGATGTCGGCGCCGGTGTGGCGCACCGGCCAGATCCGGCCGTGCATCGGCTCCGGCGCGTGGACGACCTCGCCGCCGAACAGGTGGCAGATGCCCTGGTGGCCGAGGCAGACGCCGAGCACCGGCAGGCCGCTCTCCAGGATCGCGCGGCGGCTGATGCCGAAGTCCCGCTCCCGGTCGGGCCGGCCGGGCCCGGGGGAGATCACGATCGCGTCGAAGTCCTCGAAGCGGAGCTCGGAGAAGTCGGCGCCGTTCTTCACCACCGTCGGCGGCCGGCCGTTCACCTCGCCGAGCAGCTGGTAGAGGTTGTAGGTGAACGAGTCGTAGTTGTCGATCAGCAGGGTTCTCACGGGGCGCTCCCGATGACCATGTCCTCCACCCGGCAGGTCTCCTTGATGATCAGGTCGTAGAGCTCGCGCAGGAAGTCCTGGCTGATGCCGTGCTCCTCGCCGAAACGGGCGGCGCGGTCCTGGACGATCCTGATCCGGTGCGGCTGCATCATGCTGACGTCGTTCTCGCGCTTGTAGTGCGCGATTTCCACACAGGTTTCGATGCGGGCCCGCAGTTCTTCGAGAAAACGTACGTCAATGCTGTCGAGCTTTGCCCGCAGCGATTCGAGTCCAGCATCGGCCGGAATGTCCGGCATGGGCTTACCTCCCCCGCTTGCCGCCCCTAATCGAAAGCGCCGGAACTATCTCCCTCGGCGCCCCGCTCACGGCGACGACTCTGCCGCCCGGCCCTGCCCGGGGCCATGGCCGCGATGGTTCGGATCGCCGCAGTGCGCGAAACTCAGGGGTGCACAACAGGACGAAACGGGACAGATGGTTTCGGGTTCGGCCGACTCGGCCGGGCTACCGGACCGTAGTGTCGAACATCCGTCCATCCGGTCCCTTGCCAAAAACGCCGACCTGAACTCATAGTTTCGGACTGTCTGGCGAATGCGGATCCATTCGAACGGGGGACGTCATGGAAATCCTGACCGCGGGCGGTCCGGATACTCCGAAACGCGGGACGGACGAAGTTCCGTGCCTCACCGACCTGCTCGTCGAGCAGGCGCGGATCCGACCCGACGAAATAGCCGTCGAGTACCGGGGCGGCACCCTGACCTTCGCCGGGCTCGCCGAGCGGGCCCGCGCCCTCGCGGGCCGCCTGCGCGCGCTCGGGGTCGGCCGCGACGACTGCGTCGGCGTCTTCCTGGAGCCCTCCGCCGAGCTGCCGGTCGCCGTCTGGGGCGTGCTGTTCGCCGGTGCCGCCTACCTGCCGCTGTCGCCGGACTACCCCGACGAGCGAATCCGCACCATGGCCGAGGACTCCCGCGCCCCCGTGCTGCTCACCACCGGGGCGCTGCGCGACCGGCTCGCCGCCCTCGCCCCGCCCGGCAGCACGATCCTCACCCCGGCCGACACCGGCGACGGACCCTGCCTCGACCCCGCCGAACCGCGGGGCGGCGACCTGGCGTACGTCATCTACACCTCGGGCAGCACCGGCCGGCCCAAGGGCGTCATGGTCGAGCACCGCAGCATCGTCCACCAGATGCGCTGGCTGGCCCGGACGTACGGCCTGGGCCCGGCGACCACCGTGCTGCAGAAGACGCCGATGAGCTTCGACGCCGCCCAGTGGGAGATCCTCGCGCCCTGCGTCGGCGCCCGCATCGTGCTGGCCGCGCCCGGCGCCTACCGCGACCCGGAGACCCTGGTCGACACCCTGGCCCGCCACGAGGTGACGGCCCTGCAGTGCGTGCCGACGCTGCTCCAGGCCCTGCTGGACACCGACCGGCTGCCCGAGGCGAAGGCGCTCAGCCAGGTGTTCTGCGGCGGCGAGGCGCTGCCCCGCCGGCTCGCCCAGCGCTTCGTGGAGACCCTGCCGAAGTGCGAACTGGTCAACCTGTACGGGCCCACCGAGTGCACCATCAACGCCTCCGCCTGCACCGTCGACCCGTCCTCGGTCGCCGACGGCCCGTCAGGAGTGCCGATCGGCAGCCCCGTCGACGGCACCGCCTTCCACCTGCTCGACGAGCAGCTGGCGCCGGTCGCCCCCGGCACCGCCGGCGAACTGTACGTCAGCGGCATCCAGGTGGCCCGCGGCTACCTGCACCGCCCCGACCTGACCGCCGAGCGCTTCCTGCCCAACCCGTTCTCCACCGACCCGGCGCACGCCGTGCTCTACCGCACCGGCGACCTGGTCGTGCAGGCCGACGGCGGCTACCGGTTCGCCGGCCGGGTGGACCGGCAGGTCAAGCTGCGCGGCTACCGGGTCGAACTCGACGAGATCCGGCTCGCCGTCGAGGCCCACGACTGGGTCCGCAACGCCGCCGTGCTGGTCAAGGACGACCCGGCGACCGGCTACCAGAACCTGGTCGCCTGCATCGAACTCAGCCCGCGCGAAGCCGCGTTGATGGACCAGGGCAACCACGACCGGCACCACGTCTCGAAGGCCGGCCGGTTCCAGGTCCGCGCCCAGCTGTCCGACGCCGGCTGTCGCCCCACCGCCGACCTGGCCGGCCGCCGCCGCGTCGACCTGCCCGGCGCCACCCCCACCGCCGAGCAGCGCCGACGCGTGTTCGCCCGCAAGACCTACCGCTTCTACGAGGGCGGCGAGACCCGCCCCGAGGACCTGCTCGCGCTGCTCGCCGCCCGCACCCCGGGCGCCGCCCCGCGCCGCCCCGAACAGCTGGACGCCGCCGAACTCGGCCTGCTGCTGCGCTGGTTCGGCCAGTACGGCAGCGAGGAGCGGCTGCTGCCCAAGTACGGCTACGCCTCGCCCGGCTCGCTGTACGCCACCCAGCTGTACCTGGAGGTCGGCGGCCCGGACGGCTGCGCGGGCCTCGCCCCCGGCCACTGGTACTACCACCCGGTCGAGCACCGGCTGTACCTGATCGAGGCCGCCGACGGGCGCGGCAGCGGCCCCGGCATCCGGTTCCACTTCCTCGGCCACCGGCAGGCCATCGAGCCGGTGTACCGCAACAACGTCCAGGAAGTGCTGGAGATCGAGGCCGGCCACATGGTCGGCCTGCTGGAGGAGGTGCTGCCCGGCCACGGCCTGGACGTCGCCCCCGCCCCCTTCCGCCCCGAGACGGCCCGGCTGCTGCACGCCGCCGAGGACGACCACTACCTGGGCGCCTTCGACCTGGTCCCGTTCGACCCCGCCCGGCCCGAGATCCCGGTCGACCTGTACCTCCAGGTCCACCCCGGCCGAATACCCGGTCTGATCGCCGGTCAGTACCGGTACCAGGACGGCGCACTGGAGCGGATCGCCGACGAACTGGTGCTCAAGCGCCACGTCATCGCCATCAACCAGCGGGTGTACGAACGCGCCGCGTTCGGCATCACCGTGGTCGGCCGCGAACCCGAGACCTGGCGCTCGTACCTGGACCTCGGCCGCAAGCTCCAGCAACTCCAGCTGAACGGCCTCGGCTTCGGCTTCATGGCCTCCGGCTACAGCTCGAAGACCGGCAACGACCTGCCCGCCGCCAAGCGGATGGCCGCCGTGCTGGGCGCCGCCGGGCAGCCCGTCGGGCCCTCGTACTTCTTCGTCGGCGGCCGGGTCAGCGAGGAGCAGCTCGCCCACGAAGGCATGTACGAGGACAGCGTCCACATGCAGGGGCCGGCCGAGATGATCCGCGCCGACCTGGTCGAGCTGCTGCCCGACTACATGGTGCCCAACCGGCTGGTGGTGCTGGACCGGCTGCCGCTGACCGCCAACGGCAAGGTCGACCTGCGGGCCCTGGAAGCCTCCCCGGAGACCGACTTCACCGCCGCCGAGCGCCCGTTCGTCGCCCCCGCACCACCACCGAACGCCTGGTCCGCGAACTCTGGCAGACCATGATGGGACGTCAGTCCGCCTCCGTGCAGGACGACTTCTTCGAGTCCGGCGGCAACTCGCTGATCGCCGTCGGCCTGGTGCACCGGATCAACCGGGAGTTCGGCTGCGCCCTGCCGCTCCAGGTGCTGTTCGAGTGCCCGACCGTCGAGGAGCTGGCCGCCCGGGTCGACGGGCAGCGCGGCGCCTCCTCCTCCCGGCTGGTCCCGCTCGGCGCCGCCCGCACCGGCCGCCCCGTCTACTGCTGGCCCGGCCTCGGCGGCTACCCGATGAACCTCCGCCCGCTGGCCCGCCGGCTGGACGGCGACCGCCCCTACCTCGGCGTCCAGGCACACGGCATCAACGCCGGCGAGCAGCCGTACGCCACCATCGCCGAGATGGCCGCCGAGGACGTCAAGGCCATCACCGCCCGCCAGCCCGAAGGCCCCTACACGCTGTGGGGCTACTCCTTCGGCGCCCGGGTCGCCTTCGAGACCGCCCACCAGCTGGAGGCCGCCGGCCACCAGGTCGACCAGCTGCTGCTGATCGCCCCCGGCTCGCCGAAGCTGCGCACCCCCACCACCGGCCTGGCCTCGTACGACGACCCGTCCTACCTGACCATCCTGTTCTCGGTCTTCACCGGCACCGTCACCGGTCCCGAACTGGAGGCCTGCCTGCGCGCCACCACCGACGAGGAGAGCTTCGTCGCGCACCTGGTCGAGCACGTCGACGGCCTGGACCGCGACCTGGTCGAGCGGATCACCGCCGTGGTCCGGGAGACCTACGAGTTCAACTACACCTTCGCCGAACTGCGCACCAGGACCGTCCGGGCGCCCGTCACCGTCCTCAAGGCCGACGGCGACGACTACTCCTTCCTGGAGGGCAGCACCGGCTGGTCGACCACCCCGCCGAGGATCCGCCAACTGTCGGGCGACCACTACGGGTTGCTCCGCGAACCCGGCGTCGCCGAACTCGCCGACGCCATCACCGACCGCAGCTGAGGAGAACCGCCGTGCCGCACGTCAACATCAAGCACTTCCCGACCCCGGTCGACGCCGAGCAGTCGGCCCGCCTGGTCGCCGCGATCACCGCCGCCCTGCAGGAGAACCTCGGCTGCACCGAGGACGCCGTCTCCATCGCCCTGGAGCCCGTCGACCCGGACCAGTGGAACGAGCGCGTGTACCAGCCGGAGATCGTGCAGCGCGCCGAACTGCTGCACAAGCAGCCCAACTACTAGCCCCCATTGCGTTCCGAACGGCGACGGCCCGCCGCGGCCGGAAGTCCCGCGCGGGGCGGGCACTTCGGGGCGGGCGGGCCGGTCGGAGGAGGGGGGGTCAGCCGCGGCGGGGCTCCCAGCGGAGGAAGCGGCGGGAGAGGGCCGCGGCGGCGGCCAGCCAGGCGGCCACCAGCAGCAGGGACGGGGCGGCGGACGCCCAGCCGTGCAGCAGGTCCAGCTCGGGCAGCGGGCCGCCGACCCAGCTCTCCGCGCCGAACTCGCGGCCGAACCAGGCGGTGCGCAGCCCCCGGACCACCGGCGACAGCGGCAGCGCCGAGGACGGGCCGTGCAGCCAGCCGGGCAGCGCGGAGACCGGGGTGAACACGCCCGCCCCGAACATGCACAGCACCAGCACCGGGGTCGCCACCAGCGGCGCCGTCTCGGCGGACGGGGTCAGCCCGGACAGCGCCACCGCCAGCACCGAGAACAGCAGGTAGCCGCCCAGCAGGGTGAGCAGCAGCAGGCCCGGATCGGCGGGCAGCGGCGCGCCGAACCAGCCCACCGCGACCCCGCCCAGCACCAGCGCCTGGATCAGCACCACCACCGCGCCCACGCCCAACTGCCCCGCGAAGACGGCACTCGGCGGGCACTCGGTACCGCGCAGCCGCTTCAGCACCAGCTCCTCGCGGCGCGCCACCACGCTGCCCAGCAGGTTGACGAACGAGGTCACCAGTGCCAGCCCGAGCAGCCCCACCGCCACGTACCCGGCCGCGTTCACCCCGCCGATCTCCTGGTTCCGCAGCGGCGCGGCGATCACCAGGTTGAGCAGCACCGGCAGCAGGAACCCGATGAAGGTGGAGCGCCGGTTGCGCCAGAACACCTTCCAGGACAGGCCGAACTGGCCCTTGGCGTACCTGAACCAGCTCATCGGGAGGCTCCCTCGGGGACGGCGCGGGCGGCGCGCCCGGTGCGGTCGGTGTGCTCGGTGTGCCCGCGGTCGGAGTCGACGGCGCGGTCGGCGTGCTCGGCCGTGTGGTCACGGTGGTGGGCGGCCAGGTCGAGGAAGACGTCCTCCAGCGAGCTGGAGCGCACCTCCAGGCCGTCCAGTTCGATGCCCTGCGCCGCCGCCCAGGCGTGCAGCGCGGCCAGCGCGGGCGCCGAGCGCGGCACCCGGTACACCGCCCGGCCGTCGGCCAAGGACGGGGCGGCGCCGGTCAGTTCGGGGAGGGCGGCGAGCGGGCGGCCGGGCGGCAGCGGCAGAGTGATCAGGTCGCCGCGGCCGGACAGCACCTCGCCGACGGTGCCGGCGGCGGCGATCAGGCCGCGGTCCATGATGGCCACCCGGTCGGCCAACTGCTGGGCCTCCTCCAGGTAGTGGGTGGTCAGCACCACCGCGGTGCCGGCCGCGCGCAGCTCCTCGACCAGCCGCCAGGTGGTCCGGCGGGCCTCCGGGTCCAGGCCGGTGGTCGGCTCGTCCAGGAACAGCAGCTCCGGGTCGTTCAGCACCGCCAGCGCCAGGTCCAGCCGGCGGCGCTCGCCGCCGGACAGCTGGCCGACCCGGGTGCCGGCCTTCGGCTCCAGGGCGACCCGGGCCAGCACCTCGGCGGTGGGCCGGGCCCCGCTGGTGAAGGTCCGCCAGCAGTCGACCGTCTCCCGGACCGTCAGCTCCTTGAAGAACCCGCCCTCCTGGAGCATCGTGCCGGTCCGCCGGCGCACCCGGGCGCCCGCCGTGAACGGGTCCAGGCCGAACACCCGGACGCTGCCGGAGGTCGGCGGGTGGTAGCCCTCCAGCACCTCCAGGGTGGTGGTCTTGCCCGCACCGTTGGTGCCGAGCAGGGCGAGGAGTTCGCCGCGGGCGAGGGAGAAGGAGATGCCGCGCACCGCCTCGTAGTCGCCGTAACTGCGCCGCAGATCCACTACCTCCACGGCCGGGGAATTCTCGGAAAGAGGTGTCATGAATGCAGCGTGACGGGTGCGTGCGAGGATCTGCAAGCAGCACATCGCCGCAGGTCGGAGTATGTGCAAAATGTCATCCGGGGCGATGACATTTACGCTCCGGCGGAACTGACATCTCCTACTGCACGGATATTCGGAACCCGGTCATAGTTGAGACATCGCCGAGAGCGGAACCGGAGAAAAGCGAAACCGGGAAAGCAGGAGGCGAGCGAGAACCGAGGCGGCCGACCCGAACCGCGGGCCGGCGCCCCGAGACCGAGGGAGATTCCCATGGCTGAGAACCAGATCAACAAGGACGAGCAGTTCGACATCGAGGTCGAGGAGCTGGACACCGTCAACGGCGGCGTCTCCGTCTCCTCGCTGCTCTCCGCCGCCTGCCCGGTGTCGAGCTTCAGCTCCGTGTCGAACTCCGTCGCCGAGGTCGCGGCCGAGTAATTCGGGTCCTGTGCGGGGGTGGTCCGTTCCGGCGGCCCACCCCCGCACCCCACCCGGCCCCAACGCCGTTGCCCCACCGTCGGATTGAAGGAGAGCCGGGCATGGACAGCCTCCGGCACGAGCTGACGCGGTTCATCCAGCAGCCCACCGCGCAGCAGGACCCACCCGCGCTCTACCGCAGGCTGCTGGCCGAGGCGCCCGTCCTGGACCTCGGCCCGCTGTACGTGGTCTCCGGGCACCAGGAGATCCTCACCGTCCTGATGAACCCCGGCACCACCGTCGACCCGACCACCGTCGGACTGCCCCGGGCCGGCAACACCGCCCTGCTCAAGGTGGTCAACCGGATGCTGCCGATGCGCGACGGCGCCGACCACACCCGGCTCAAGCGGCTCGCCACCGCCGCGTTCAGCCACCGCCGGCTGGAGCAGATGCGCGAGCGGATCGAGACCACCGCCGCCCGGCTGCTCGCCCCGCTGGTCGCCGCCGGCTCGTTCGAGCTGGTCGCCGACCTCGCCGTGCCGCTGCCGGTCGCGGTCTCCTGCGCCGTCCTGGACGTCCCCGACGCGGAGCACGACCGGATCACCGGCTGGGCCTCGCTGGTCGCCCGCTCGCTGCTCGATCCCTTCGGCAACGGGCCGGAAGCCGCCGCACTCGACGCCGAGTTCGCCGAATTCCGCAGGTACGTCGAGGAGTTGTGCGCGGAACGGACCGCCCGCCCCGGCGACGACCTGATCTCCCGGCTGACCGCCGCCCGCGGCGAGGGCCGGCTCGACACCGAGGAGCTGCTCGCCTTCGTGGTCATGCTGCTGGCCAACGGCCTGGAGACGCTCACCTCCGGACTCGCCGTCGCCGCCTGGGAGTTGATCCGCACTCCCGGCCTGGCCGCGCGCGTCCGCACCGAACCCGCCCTGGCCGCGGCCGTGTTCGACGAGGCCCAGCGCCTCGGCAGCCCCGTCCGGGCCAGCGCCCGCGCACTCACCCGCGAGGTCGTCCTCGGCGACACGGCCGTCCCGGCGGGCAGCGTCGCCATGCTGCTGTACGCCGCCGCCAACCGCGACCCGCGGCGCTTCGCCGACCCCGACCGCTTCGACCCCGACCGCCCCGAGCGCCAGCACCTCGCCTTCGGCCACGGCCCGCACCACTGCCTCGGCGCCCCGCTCTCGCTGATCGCCGGCGCCGCCGTCCTGCGCGGCCTCGCCGAGGCCGACGCCGCACGCCACGTGAGCACCACCCTGACCGAGGCCACCGCCCGCCACCGCGACCAGTTCGCCTTCGGCGGCATCCGCGAACTCCCGGTCGACTGCCCGCCGCGCCACACCCTCGTGGGGGCCGCGGCATGAGCGCCACGACCGAGCACCGGGCAGGCCCGGGCCGCGACGCGACGGCCGACGTCGGCTGGAACCCGAGCCGGCACGAGGAGACGCGCGAGGAGGACGCGGCCGAGCCGGCGCAGGGCGACGAAGACGGGCCGGAGGGCGGCGAGGAGAGCGGCCCGACGGAGCGCCAGGAGGACCACGACGCGGAGGAGGGCGGCGAGGACGCGGCCGGACCCGAGCAGGACGCCGAGGGGGAGCCGGAGGCAAGCAACATGACGGAGCGTCAGGACGGCGCGGGGAGCGCCGGCCGGACGCAGGCCGTCGCCGTCGCCGCCGCGCGGGCCGCCGCCGTGCTGGAGCCCGGGCTCGACCAGCCGGTGCGGGTGCTCGGCGCGCGGCTGTGGCTGGCCGGCGCCGCGCTGCTGCTGGCCGTCGGCGCGGGCGCGGGCTGGGCGGTGTGGGGCACCCTGCCGAACACCATGACGGTGCACGCCGTCGTCGCCCACGGCCCCGCGCCGGTACGGGTCTCCGCCGAGCGGGCCGGCAGCGTGCTCGCGTTCCGGGTGGCCCGGGCGAGCCGGTGACGGCCGGTCAGGTGCTGGCGCAGCTGGCCGGCCCCGACGGCACCACCGAGCTGACCGCCCCCGCCGCCGGCACCGTCAGCGCCCTGCTGACCGCGCCCGGCACCCCACTCGCGCCCGGCGCACCGGTGCTGGCCCTGGACCCGGCCGACGCGCCGGCCACCGTCCGGCTGCTGCTCGCCGACCCGGCGGACGCCGCGCGGCTGGCCCCCGGCCAGTCCGTGCTGGTGCCGACCCCCGGCGGGGGAGCGGTGCACGCGGTGGTCGAGCGGATCGACCCGCTCCCCGTCCGCGCCGACACCCTCGACGGCACCCTGCCGGTGGCCGTCCCCGGCCTGCCCGCCGGCTCCGCCCCCGTCCGGGTGGCGTACGCCCGGCTGCCGCAGGACGTCCGGGTGGCCGGCCCGCTGGCCCTGGACGTCCGGGTCGACCTCGGCAGCCGCCACCCGTACCAGGCCGTGCTCGGAAAGGAGGCCGGGCGATGAGGCCCAGCCCGCTCGGAACGGCGGAACGCCCGACCGTTCCCACCGATCGGTCCGCCGGTCGCACCGGGCCCGAACCGGCGCCCGGCCCGCCGAAGGCCGCCCCGCCCGCGGCCGCCGAGGGGTCGACGGCCAAGCGCCGTACGTACCTTCGCACGCCCGTCGTGCCGCAGATGGAGGAGCAGGACTGCGGGGCGGCGTGCCTGGCCGTGGTGCTGGGGGCGTTCGGGCGGCGGGTGACCCTGCAGGAGGCGTCCCGGGCGTGCGGGGTGAGCCGGGACGGCGTGAGTGCCGCGGCGGTCGCCCGGGCGGCCGGGCGGTACGGGCTGGTCGCGCGGGGGCGGCGGGTGGTGCGCGGGGAGGACCGGCTGGCCGGTCTCGGCGCGGTGCCGGTGCCGTCGATGGTGCTGGTGACGGGGCCGCACTTCGCGGTGTTCGAGGGGGTGAAGCGCGGCCGGGTGCACCTCAACGACCCGTCGCTGGGCTCCTATTCGGCGACCCCGGCGGAGTTCTGGGACTCCTTCGCGGGCATCGCCGTCGGCTTCGAGCCGGGCCCGGACTTCGAGCGCGGCGGCCGCCGCTTCCCGCTGCTGCGGGCGCTCTCCGCCCGGATGCGGCCGTACGCGTGGCCGCTGCTGGCCGCGGTGCTGGTCGGCATGCTGATGACGGTGCCGGGCGTGGCGGGCGCGTTCCTGCTGCGGACGTACCTGGCGGCCGTGGTGAACGGCGGCGCGGAGGGCTGGGCGGTGCCGCTCACCCTCGCGGGCCTGTCGGTCGCCGGGCTGGTGCTGGCCGGGAACTGGCTGCGGTCGGCACTGGTGAACCGGGTGCTGGAGGCGATGGCGGCGCGCTCCTCGGCCGCCTTCCTGTGGAAGATGCTGCGGCTGCCCGGCGCGTTCTTCCACCGCCGGCAGCTGGGCGGCCTGGTCACCCGGGTGCAGCTCAACGACGGCCTGGCGAACCTGCTGTCGTACCGGGTCGCGGGCGCGGCGTCCTCGCTGGCCGCTGCGGTCGTGCACCTGGCGGCGCTGGCCCGGCTGGCGCCGGAGCTCGCCGCGATCCCGGTGGCGGTCGCCGCGCTGGACGCGCTGGCGCTGCGGTCCGCCGACCGGCGGCGCGGCGGGATGATCCACCGGCTGCACGCCGAGGGCCACAAGCGCGACGGCGTGGCGTTCGCCGGGGTGTCGGCGATCGAGACGGTGAAGGCGGAGGGCGCCGAGGACGCGCTGTTCCGGTCCTGGGCGGGCTGGCAGGCCCGCGCCGCGCACACCGGGCAGCGGATCGCGGAGGCCGTGCTGGTGCCGCTGTCGCTGCCGGGCGCGCTCAACTCGGCGGCCGCGGCCGTCGCGGTGGTCGCCGGGACGGCGCTGCTGCTCTCCGGCTCGCTGTCCTTCGGCACCCTGCTGGCGTTCCTGCTGCTGCTCAACGGCTTCCTCCTGCCGGTGTCCCAACTGGTCGGCACCGGGAGCGAGTTCACGGCGGCGCGGGCCCAGAACGCGCTGCTGGAGGACGTCGGGACCAGCGAGGTCGACCCGTACCTGGTTCCGGTGCTCGACGGCCCCGCCGAACCGGTCCGGCTGCGCGGCGAACTGGAGCTGCGCGACCTGGAGTTCGGCTACGACCCGAACCGCCCGCCCGCGCTGTCCGGCATCTCGCTGCGGATCGCCCCCGGCGAGTGGGTGGCGGTGGTCGGCGGCTCCGGCAGCGGCAAGTCCACGCTGGCCCGGCTGGCCGCCGGCGTACTGCGCCCGTGGAAGGGCGAGGTGCTGCTCGACGGCCGGCCCCGCGACGACTGGCACCGGGCCGTCGTGACCGGTCAGGTCGCCTACGTGGAACAGCAGTTGAGGCTCTTCGAGGGCACCGTCCGGGAGAACCTGACGCTCTGGGACCCGGCCGCCGACGAGGACGCCCTGCACCGGGCGCTGGCCGACGCGGAGGCCGCCGAACTCGTCCGTCGGCGCGGCGGACTGGACGCCCGGATCGACGAGGACGCCCGCAACTGGTCCGGCGGCGAACGCCAACGCCTGGAGCTCGCCCGGGCGTTGGCCCTCGACCCGGCACTGGTCGTGCTCGACGAGGCGACCAGCGCGCTGGACGCGCACACCGAGGCCGCCGTCAACGCGCACCTGCGCCGACGGGGCGTCAGCTGCCTGGTGCTGGCCCACCGGCTCAGCACCATCCAGGCCGCCGACCGGGTCGTGGTGATCCGGGCCGGCCGGATCGTCCAGCAGGGCCCGCCCGCCGAACTCGCCGAACAGGACGGCCCGTACCGGGAGTTGCTGCGCGAGAAGGCCGCCGTACCGACCACCGACGAGAACCGGCCCGCCCGGACGGAGGAGCAGGCATGAGCACCGCCACCGCCGCCCACCCGGGCGGCACGAAGACCGCCGCGGCGGACACCGAGCGCGACCCGGCGACCCGGGCCGACGCCACCGCGGCCGCCAACCGGACCGCACTCGCGGCCGCGTTGGCCGAGTTGGGAACCGCCGCCACCCCCCGTCCGCACACCTTCCCGCACCGCGGCGAGCAGTCGCCGGCCGAGCCGCGCCACCGCGCGGACCAGGCGCGGGAGGTGCTGCGGGCCCTGGGGGTGGACGTTCCCGAGGAGATCCCCGCCGCCGTGCGGGACGCCGCCGATCCGGTCACCGCGCTGCTGCGCCGGGCCGGGGTGCGCTGGCGTCCCGTCACCCTCGCCGACGGGGACGAGCGCGGCACGGCCGGTCCGATGGTGGCGTTCGCCGCCGCCGACGGCCGGCCGATCGCCCTGATACCCCGGGCCGGACGGCACCGCCGTCACGACCCGGCCTCCGAACGGGCTTCGGCCCGGCCGGAGTTGAGCCGCCAAGCGCTGCTGCTGTACCCGCCGCTGCCACCGGGGAGTCCGACCCCGGGAGCCCTGCTGCGGTTCGCCCTCTCGGTGCCCGGTGCCCGCCGGGACCTGGGAGTGCTGACCGCGGCCGGACTGGTCTCGGCGCTGCTCGGCCTGCTCGTCCCGCTGTCCACCGGAGTGCTGCTGCCCGGCCTGCTGCTGGCCGAACGGCACCCGGTGCGCTGGCTGGCCGTGCTGCTGGGCTCCGCAGTGGTGGCGTCCTGGCTGCTCACGCTGGTCCGCAACCTCGCGGCCGTCCGGCTCACCGGCCGGGTGCAGCACGCGCTCGAACCCGCCGTCTGGGACCGGCTGCTGGTCCAGGACGCGCGGTTCTTCCGCGACTTCACCACCGGCGACCTGGTGCACCGGGCGAACGCGGTGGCGCAGGCCCGCCAGGCCCTCTCCGAGGTGCTGGTGGGCGCCGTGCTCGGCGCGGTGTTCGCCGTCACCGGGCTGACGGTGCTGCTGCTGGTGGACCTGCGGCTCGGCGGGCTGCTGCTGCTCGCCGTGCTGGCGGTGACGGCCGTGCTGCTGCTGCTCGGCCGTCGCCGCCAGAAGTTCGAATCGCAGGTGTTCGAGGCGCACGGACAGCTCCAAGGGGTGCTGTACGGGCTGCTGCTGGGCATCGACAAGATCCAGACCGCCGGCCGGGAGATCCAGGCCTTCGCCCGCTGGGCGACCCCGTTCGCCGGGCAGAAGCGCGCCGACGCCGCCGCGATGCGCTCCGACGCCGCCGCCGGGGCACTCACCACGGCGCTCCAACCGCTGCTGCTGGCCGTGCTGCTGGCCGGCGCGACGTTCGGCCCGGCCGCCGAGGCCGGGCACCTGATGGCGGCGGGCGTCGCGGCCGGCCAGGTCGCCCTGGCACTCGGCCAGGTCACCCACGCGGCGGCGAGCGCCTACGGCGTCGCCCCGGTGCTGGAGCGGCTGCGACCGATCCTCGCCGAGCCGGCCGTCGCCGAGTCCCACCGCACCGGAGAGCTCACCGACCCGGGCCGGCTGAAGGGCCGTCTCGACCTCGACGACGTGACGTTCAGGTACCCGGGCAGCGCCCTGCCCGCCCTCGACGGGGTGTCGCTGCACGCCGGCCCCGGCGAGTTCGTCGCCGTGGTCGGCCCGTCCGGCGCCGGCAAGTCCACCCTGATCCGGCTGCTGCTCGGCTTCGAACGGCCGGAGTCCGGCGCGGTCCGCTACGACGGCCGCGACCTGGCCGCCCTCGACGCCCGGCTGGTGCGCCGCCAGATCGGCTCGGTGCTCCAGCACGGCCGGATGCTGCGCGGCTCGCTGCTGGAGAACCTGGCCGGCGCCGACCCCGACATCGACCCGGACCGGATCTGGCGGGCCGCCGAACTCGCCGGCATCGCCGAGGAGTTGCGCGCCCTCCCGATGGGCCTCGGCACCCGGGTCGGCGAGGACGCGCAGGGCTTCTCCGGCGGCCAGGTGCAGCGCCTGCTGCTGGCCCGCGCCCTGGTCCGCGACCCCGCCGTGCTGCTGCTCGACGAGGCCACCTCCGCGCTCGACAACGCCACCCAGCAGCGGGTCGCCGACGCCGTCGCCGGCCTCGACCGCACCCGCCTGGTGATCGCCCACCGACTGAGCACCATCCGCACCGCCGACCGGATCCACGTGCTGGACGGGGGACGGGTGTCCGCCGTGGGCACCTACCGCGAACTGCTCGGCTCCGACCCCCTGTTCACCCGCCTCGCCCGCTTCCAGGAGATGTGAGATGTCGCTCGACGTGCAGACCTGGCTCCGCACCGCCGGAAGCCCCGGCGACCCGAACCCGGCGAACGCCCTGCTGCCCGGCCTCCCCGGCGCCGACGAACGGCTGCACGCCGTGATCGCCGCCGCCGCGAGCTTCGAGGAACGCGCCGCCGCCCGCCCGGACGGCCAGGCGCTGTTCACCCCCGACCCGGACGAGGACCGGCGCAGCCGCGCCGCCGCCGTGGAGACCTGGCTGCGCCGCGCGGCCGGCGACCAGCGGTCGGCCGGCGTGCTGCTGGACCACCTCGCCGAGACCGGCCGCCCGCTCGGCGAGGGCCTGCGCCGGGTCCGGCTCACCGACCCGGCCCGGCTGCCGTCCTGGGCGTACCCGCTGGCCGTGTTCCTGCGCGCGCAGAGCGCCGCCCCGGCCACCGGCCCGGGCGCGATCGCGGCCGGCTTCCGGGCCGCCGCCGACGCGCTGCTGCCCACCGGCCCCGGCACCGTGCTCGGCGTCGCGGTCACCGCGAAGGGCCGCGCCGACGTGACCGGCACCCTGACCGGCCGCCTGGTGGAGGTCGCCAACCTGACGCTCTGCCAGGAGTTCCAGCTCGCCACCGGCCGCCCCCGCGCCACCAGTTGGGACGCCGACGGCGGACCGGACGCCTCCACCGCGGGCTGGCTGTCCCGGCTGGAGCGGCTGCCCGCCCTCGCGTACCTGATCGGCACGGTCTGCCGGCAGTGGCAGGAGATGTACACCGAGATGTTCGCCCGGCTCGCCGCCGACCGGGCCGGCCTGGTCGCCGAGATGTGGGGCGGCGCCGACCCGGGCGCGCTGGACTCCGTGCACGGCGACGCGGGCGACCGGCACGCCCAGGGCCGCTCGGTGGCGCTGCTGCGCTTCGAGTCCGGCGCGGGCGTGGTCTACAAGCCCAAGGACATGCGGCACGCCACCGCCTTCCTCGGCCTGGTCGAACGGCTCAACCGCGAACTCTCGCTGGACCTGCCGCTGCGCACCGTGCTGGTCCGCTCCGACCGCGGCGACGACGGCCACGCCGCCTCGCTGAGCACCGACTGCTCCGGCGACTACGGCTGGGAGGAGCTCGTCCCCGCCCGCGCCTGCGACGACCCGGCGGGCTTCGCCCGGTTCTACCGCCGCCTCGGCATGACGATCCGGCTGGTCCAGCTGCTGGAGGGCCGCGACCTGTGGGCGGACAACCTGCTCGCCGACGGCGAGTACCCGGTGCTGATCGACCTGGAGTGCCTGCTCTACCCGCGGGTGCAGAACCCGCCCGTGCTGAAGGAGGCCCAGCACGCGCTGCTGGACGAGCTGGAGACCACCGTGGTGCGCACCGCGATGGCCTTCCAGGCCTGGACGCCGGCCGGCCGCACCGACGCCCTGGACATCGGCTGCCTGTCCCGGGTCGGCAGCCTGGAGGTCGTCCCCGGCGTGCCCGCGCTGCCCATCACCGCCTACCGGCCGGTGCACGACGGGCAGCCCGCCGACCCGTGGCAGTACACCGCCGAGGTGGTCGACGGCTACCGCGAGATGCACGCCGCCCTGCACCGCCTGCGCGGCGAACTCGCCGACCCTGGCGGCCCGTTGAGCGGATTCCGGGGCGTCTGGGTGCGCTACATCTGGCGCCACACCTGGGACGGCTACAAGATCCTGCGGGCCTCCACCAGCCCGCTCGCACTGGACGACGGCGCCACCCGGGAGACCGTCATCGCCGGGGCGCTGCGCGGCGCGGTCACCGCCCGCTCCGGGGACGCCGACCGCGGCGACCTGCTGGAGGTGGTGCTGGCCGAGCTCGACTCCTTCCGCACCCTGGACATCCCGTTCTTCCGCTCGCTGACCACCTCCTCCTCGGTGTTCACCGCCGACGGCCGGGAGATCCCCGGGCACTTCCGCTCCACCGGCTGGCAGCGCCTCCAGCAGCGGGTCGCCGAACTCGACGGCTTCGACCTGGACACCCACGTCGCCGTGCTGTCCGGCTGCATCGACGCCGCCCGGGCCGGCACCGAGGAGCCCCCGCCGGGCCCGCGAAGCCGCTGCCGACCGCCGAACTCCCCAGCTCCGGCGAGCTGCTGGCCGAGGCCGTGGCGATCGGCGACCGGATCCTGGCGGCCCGGCGCGGCACCGGCTGGGTCGCCCAGGGCTGGTACCCGGGCACCGGCCTGCGCCAGGTCGAGGTGCTCGGCCCGGACCTCGCCTCCGGCACCCTCGGCATCGCCCTGCTGCTCGCCGAACTCTGGTCCGCCACCGGCGAACCGCGCTTCCACCGCGCCGCCCACGGCCTGCTGGCCGAGGCCGCCGCGCTCATCGACCCGGGGGAGCCGAAGGCGTTCGCGTTCGCCGCCGACTCCCGGCTGGCCTCCGGCGCGCCCGTCCCCGGCGGCTTCTTCGGCCCCGGCGCGGTGATCCACGGCCTGGCCCGCGGCGGACTGCTGCTCGGCGAACCGGACTTCCTGGCCGCCGCGCAGGCCCTCGTCCCCGGCGCGCTGTCGGTCGCCGGATCCGCCTCCAGCCGGCCCGGCCGGCCGACCAGGAACCCGCACGCCGACGTGCCGCTCGGCACCGCCGGACTGCTGCTCAACCTGCTCCGGCTGCGCCGCGCCGCCGGCGCCGGCCACCCCGACACCGACGAGGCGATCCGCACCCTCGCCGCCGGGGCCCTCGACCGGCTCGGCGAGGAGAACCCGCCGTTCGACTTCCGGGAGCTGGTCCCCGGCGGCGCCGACTCGATCGCCGCCGCGCTCGCCCGCACCCTCGCCGAGGCCCCCGCGCTGCTCGCCGACCCCGGGCCGTCCGGGCCCGGCTGCGCGGTCACCGCTTCGCCACCGGCACCCGGGCCGGCCGCCTCGCCTGCCTGGACACCGCCGTCTCGCTCGGCGCGGACGCCGTCGACGGCGCCGACCTGGGTGCGCTCGCCCCGCCCGTCACCGGCCCCGAACTGGCCGCGCTCGGCGGCCGGGCCCTGCTGTCCGCCGCCACCGAGGCCCTCACCGCCGCCGAGGCCGGGCTCGTCCACACCCTGCCCGACGAGACCGAGGCGCTGCTGCCCGGCCCGTTCTACGACGGCCGCGAGGCGGCTGGCCTGATGATCCGCGAACTGATCACCCGTCACCGCCGGCACGGCACCTGGTTCCCCGACCGGGCCGTGCGGGACGCCGTCAACCTCGGCGCGCTGGACGGCACCGTCGCCGTCGGGCTGCTGCTGCTTCGCCGGCACGACGCCTCCGCCGCCCCGCTCGCCACCCTGCGCTGACCGCGCGCCGCTTCGAGGAGTACCCGCCATGTCCGAACTCATCGGCTTCAAACGCCACTTCACCCCGTACGTGGTCGACGGCGAGGCCGTCTACCTGGTCTCCGAGCGCGGCGTCTCGGTGGTCGACGGCCGGCTCGCCCAGGCCCTCGCCCCGCTGCTGGACGGCACCCGCACCGCCGAGCAGATCGGCGCCGCCCTGGACGGCGTCGTCCCCGCCGACAAGGTCGGCGCGGGCGTCGACAAGCTCCGGGCCGGCGGCTGGGTCACCGCCGCCGACCCGGCCACCGACCGGCCCGCCGCGGCCTTCTTCGAGATGGCCGGGCAGGACGGCGACACCGCGGTGGCCGCGCTGCGCGCCGCGACCGTCCGGGTCGAGGTGTACGGCGACCTGGACGCCGCCCCGTTCCTGGCGGCGCTCGCCGCCGCCGGGGTGACGGTCGACCAGGACGCCGCGTTCACCGTCGCCCTCGCCGAGGACTACCTGCACCCCGGCCTCGCCGACCGCAACCGGCAGGCCCTCGCCGACGGCCGCCCCTGGCTGCTGGCCCGCCCGGTCGGCTCGATCGTCTGGGTCGGCCCGGTGTTCAGCCCGGACGGCCCGGACGCCGGGACAGCCGACGGCTCCGGCTGCTGGGAGTGCCTGGCGCACCGGCTGTCCGCCAACCGGCAGTCGCTCAGCTACCTGCAGCACCGCCTCGGCCAGGACGGCCCGATCTCCACCGCGGTCGCCCAGCTGCCCGCCACCCTCGCCCTCGGCACCCAGCTCGCCGCCCTGGAGACCGCCAAGTGGCTGGCCGGCGCCCGCCCCGCGCAGCCCGCCGTCACCACCCTGGACACCGTGCTGCTGGAGAGCGAGAAGCACGTCCTGGTCCGCCGCCCGCAGTGCCCGTCCTGCGGCGACGGCAGCATGGTGACGCGCCGTCAGCTGGAGCCGGTCCGCTTCGAGTCCCGCCCCAAGGCGTTCACCGCGGACGGCGGCCACCGCTCCGCCTCGCCCGAGGACATGCTGGAGAAGTACCGCCCCCAGCTCAGCCCCGTCACCGGCGTGGTCACCACCCTGGTCCCCGCCGCCCGCACCCCCACCGGCCTGCGGGTCTACGTCTCCGGGCAGAACCTGTCCCGGCAGAGCGGCGACCTCAAGCAGCTGCGCACCGGCCTGCGCTCGGTCAGCTGCGGCAAGGGCCGCACCGACGTGCAGGCCAGGGCGTCCGCGCTCGGCGAGGCCATGGAGCGCTTCTCCGGCGTCTTCCAGGGCGACGAGGCCCGCCGCCTCGCCACCTTCGCCGAACTCGGCGACGCCGCGATCCACCCCGAACGCACCCTGCTGTACTCGGCGAAGCAGTACGCCGAACGCGACCGCTGGAACGTCAAGCAGTCGATGTTCAACGTCGTCCCCGAGCCGTTCCGCACCGACGACCCGATCGAATGGTCCCCGGCCTGGTCGCTGACCGAACAGCGCCACCGCTGGCTGCCCACCCAGGCCATGTACTACGGCTACCGGCACCGCGGCCGGTTCTACGCCGCCGGCGACTCCAACGGCTGCGCCGCCGGCACCTCCTTCGAGGACGCCGTCCTGCAGGGCTTCCTGGAACTCGTCGAACGCGACGCCGTCGCGCTCTGGTGGTACAACCGCGTGCAGCGCCCCGCCGTCGACCTGGACTCCTTCGGCGACCCGTACATCGACCGGCTCCGCGAGGTCTACCGCGGCCTGCACCGGGAGATCTGGGCGCTCGACCTGACCGCCGACTTCGGCATCCCCGTGGTCGGCGCGTTCTCCCGCCGACTCGACGCGACGCCGGGCCCGGGCACCAACGAGGACGTGCTGATCGCCTTCGGCGCCCACCTCGACCCGCACATCGCGCTCACCCGCGCCCTCACCGAGATGAACCAGTTCCTCGGCCCCGTGGCCGGCGACGAGCACGGCCGGGTCAACTACGCCGGTGCCGACCCCGAGCAGAAGGCCTGGTGGACCACCGCCACCGTCGCCAACCAGCCCTACCTGCTGCCCGACCCGCACGCCCCGCGCTCCACCCCCGCCAGCTGGCTCCCGCTCGCCGGGGCGGACCTCGCCGACGACCTGACGCTGGTTCAGCGGATCGTGGAGGACCGCGGCATGGAATTCCTGGTCGCCGACCAGACCCGGCCCGACGTCGGCCTGCCCGTCGCCCGGGTGATCGTCCCCGGCATGCGGCACTTCTGGGCCCGCTTCGCCCCCGGCCGGCTCTACGACGTCCCGGTCCGGCTCGGCTGGCTCGACACCCCGACCCCGGAGAGCGAGCTCAACCCGATCCCCGTCTTCATCTGACCGACGCGCGGAGCAGCCCGGCCCGGCTGCCCCGCCCACCCGGGGAGGTACCCATGACCGTCATCGAACACCTGCCGCCCGCCCCCGCCACCGGGGGCCACCGCCCGCTGCGCCGCCTGCTCCGGCTGCGCCCCGAGGTCGACGTCACCGCCCAGGGCGCCGACGTCGAACTCGCCCACCCCTGGGCCGCCAGCGCGTCCACGCCCTCGGCGAGCGCACCGTCGCCGCCCTCGCCGAACTCACCCGCACCGATGCCGACCTGGACGAACTCGCACTCGACCAGGTCCGGCTGCTGAAGCTGCTGGAACGCTTCCCGTACCTGGTCACCACCACCGTCGCCGACCCGCTCGGCACCCCGCTGGCCACCGCCGTGCCGATCGCCCGCTCCGCCGCACTGCCCGGATTCGCCCGCCCCACCGGCCGGTTGGTGCTCTCCCGGTTCGCCTACCTGCGCCGCCTGCCGGACGGCGCCGACGAGTCCTGCGTGCTCGAATCGCCGATGGCCCCGTTCCGGCTGATCCTGCACCGGGCGTCCGCCGGGGCCTTCGTCACCGCGCTCGCCACCTCCCGCACCGCCCAGCAGGCCGCCCTGCTCGCCGGCCTGTCCACCGGCGAGGGCGAGGCGCTCGCCGGACTGCTCGCCGGCGGCGGCTTCCTGGACGCCGGGCAGGGCGCCGAAGCCCCGCTCTGGGACTTCCACGACCTGCTGTTCCACGCCCGCAGCCGCCCCGGCCGGCACGACTACCCGACCGGCGGCGTCTTCGCCCACCAGGACGTCCCGCAGCTCCCCGCCGTCTCCGGCCCCGGCGCCCGCGAGGAGGGCGAGGGCATCGACCTGCCCGTCCCCGACTGGGACACCGTGGTCGCCCGCGACCCCGCGCTCAGCGAGGTCCTGGAGGGCCGCCGCTCGGTCCGCTCCTACGCCGAGACCCCGGTGACGCTCGACCAGCTCGCCGAACTGCTCTACCGGGTGGCCCGGGTCCGCCGCGTGATCCCCGGCGACCCCGCCGACCCGCACGGCTACGACGGCGTCGAACGCCCCTACCCGGCCGGCGGCGCCACCGGCGAACTCGAGGTCTACCTCTCGGTGGTCAAGTGCGTCGGCCTGGAACCCGGCGTCTACCGCTACGACGCCGCCGCCCACCGGCTGCGCCCCCGCCCGTTCCAGCACCCCGGCGAGGAGGCCGCGTTCGGCGAACTCGTCACCGCCGCCTGGCGGGCCACCGCCTGCACCGTCGACCCGCAGGTGCTGCTCACCGTCACCAGCCGGTTCGGCCGGCTGTCCTGGAAGTACAGCCAGATCGCCTACGCGCTGACCCTCAAGCACGTCGGCGTGCTCTACCAGACGCTCTACCTGGTGGCCACCGCCATGGGCCTGGCCCCCTGCGGCCTCGGCTCCGGCGACACCGACGCCGCCGCCCGCGCGCTCGGCCTGGACTGGACCGCCGAGTCCTCCGTCGGCGAGTTCCTGATCGGCAGCCGCCCCGCCGGCGTCCCGCGCACCGCGCACGGCTTCGCCGACGTGGTGGAGGCCGCCCGCGGCGGGGAGGGCTTCGGCGAGAACTTCTGAACCGCGCGCACGCACGCCTGCGACCCGTCAGCGGGAACCTGACGGGTCGTCGGCGAGCCTGCGCCCCTCCCGGACTACAGCCAGCCGCACTCGCGAGCGATCCGGATCGCGTCGCACCGGTTGCGCGCGCCGGTCTTGGCGATCGCCGCCGACACGTAGTTGCGGACCGTCCCCGGCGACAGGGACAGCGCCGCCGCCGCCTCCTGCACCGTGCTGCCCTCGGCGATCTCGCCGAGCACCGCCAGCTCCCGGCGGCTGAGCGGACCGGACTGCCCGGCGCGCACCACGTCCAGCACCAGCCGCGGGTCGTACACCCGGCCGCCGCGGGCCAGCTCGCGCACCGCCGCGATCAGCGCCGGCGCCTGCACGTCCTTCAGCAGTACCCCGGCCGCGCCCTCCACCAGCGCCCGCCGCGACTGCGCCGTGCGCGGCAGGGCCGGCACCAGCAGCAGCACCGCCGTGCCCGGCGCGACCAGTTGCAGGCGCTGCGCGTCCGCCGTCGCCTCCGGCTGCTCCGGGTCCAGCCCGATCACCGCGACCGCCGGGCGCGCCCCGCCGCGACCGCCACGGCCTCCTCGCCGCCGGCCGCCTCGGCGACCACCGCGAGGTCGTCCTCCCGGTCCAGCAGGGCCCCCAGCCCCGATCGGAACAGGTGGTGCCGGTCGGCCAGCAGCACCCTGGTCGGGCTCGCCGCCACGGCGAGCGGAAACGGATGGGACGGGGCCCGCTGCACCAGCGGGCGTTCCAGTGCGGTGGTCATCCGGACGTCTCCCCAGCTCCCCGGCCCGGCCCGGTCAGCCCCAGCCCCAGGTGCCCAGCTGCGCCGGCGTGCTGGAGGTCGGGCTGCCCGAGGGGGCCGGCGGCACGCTCGGACCGACCACGATCGCCTGCTCCGCCTGCTCCGCTGCGTCGGCCGGCGACAGCGGCCCGTCCGCGACCGCGCCGTCCGCCGTGACCACCGCGCCGGGCCGGGCCGGCCCGGCCAGTTCGGCGGCGGTGGCGACACCGCCCACCAGCATCGCACCCAGAGCGGCAAGCGTGACAAAACGGATGTTCAGCGTCATGGGAGTGCCCGATCCTCTCGCATTCGGCCGGTCCCCGGGCTGCCGCCGGGGCCGCGTGGTGTGAACTGCCGTCAGGTCCGGTCCGATCCGCGTCCCCCGCCGGGGGCTGCTCCCGCGGTCCCGCACCGCCGTCCTGCCGACATGACGAGAGTGGCCCCCGCGGCACGTCCGTGTCAGCACCCCGGGCTGGCACCACAGTGCCGTGACACCGAGCGGCCAGCCCGTCACCGGCCGGCCACCCGCGGTCAACTGCGGGCGCGGGCCTGCAGCATCCCCAGCGCGATCCACGGATCCGCTTCGCACCGCACCGTCGTCCAGCCCGCCAGCGGCCCGCCCGGCTCCGCCAGCGCACCCGCACCGGCCCGCAGCGAGCGCTCCGCCGCCAGCAGCGAGGGCGCCGTCAGGAAGCACACCGCCGCCAGCCCGTCCGGACCGGCCAGCACCCGGGCGTGACACATCCGGGCCCCGTCCAGCGGCAGCCGCATCAGGGCGGCCCGCACCGGACCGGCCCCGGCCTCCGTCCCCGGCCCGCCGAGCAGGGGCCGCGACGGGATCAGCTCCAGACGGATCGCGTACACCCCCCCAGCGTGACAAACCCGGAGCCCCGCCGGACCGCGCCACGGGTGACACATCTCCGCCTGGCACGAATATGACAGTTGCCCGACACCCTTCACGATTCGGCCACCTGTCCGACAGAATCTCCGCAAGGCTGTTCTGAACCCGGGCACCACGGCGCTAACCTGACGGCCGATCAGCACGAAACACGGGGTGGAGCGCCGCGACCCGGCGCGCGTGGGAGGGCCGAGATGAACAGAGCGACGCGGACGGGCAGCGGACGGGACGCACGGAAGACCGACCGTTGACCGCCGGCGGCCCGATCGGGCTCGACGCCTTCGGCGAAGCCGTCTACCGGGCGATGCTGCTGCACCCCGACCTCGACACCGGCGGCCTCGCCGCCCACCTCGACACCACCGAGAGCGAGATCTTCGGAGCCCTCGACCGCCTCGCCGACCTCGCCCTCACCCGCCCCGCCAGCTGCGGCACCCGCTGGCGCGCCGTCAACCCCGAACGCGGCCTCGCCGCCCTGCTCGCCCACCAGGAGGCCGAGGCCGCCCGCCGCCAGCGCGAGATGGAACGCAGCCGCGCCGCCATGGCCGGCCTGATCGCCGAGTACGCCAACCTGCACGCCCCCGGCGAACAGCGCGGCATCGAGATGCTCTCCAGCCTCGACCAGGTCCGCGACCGGCTCGTCCAACTCGCCTCCGACGCCACCGCCGAAGTGCTCGCCTTCGCCCCCGGCGGCCCGCAGCCCGCCCAGGTCATGGAGGCCAGCCGCACCCTCGACCAGGAGACCCTGGAACGCGGCGTCCGGATGCGCACCGTCTACCAGGACAGCGTCCGCAACGACCCCGCCACCGTGCAGTACGCCCGCTGGCTGCACGGCCTCGGCGGCGCCGTCCGCACCGCGCCCACCCTGCCGCTGCGCATGATCGTCGTCGACAACGCCACCGCCATCGTCCCGATCGACCCCGAGGACCCCCGCAAGGGCGCCGTGCTGCTCCAGAGCCCCGGCGTGGTCGCCGCCCTGCGCGCCCTCTTCGACCAGGTCTGGGACCACGCCCGCCCGCTCGGCGAATCCACCCAGCGCGACCCGCACGGCCTCACCGGCCAGGAACGCGAACTGCTGCGCCTGCTCGCCGACGGCCTCACCGACGAACGGGCCGGCCAGCGCCTCGGCGTCTCGCTGCGCACCGTCCGCCGGATGATGGCCGACCTGATGGTCCGGATGGACGCCCGCAGCCGCTTCCAGGCCGGCATCCAGGTCGCCGCCCTCGGCTGGCTGGAAGCCGCCGAGGACGCCCCCGCCTGACCGCTACCGCCGGTGCTTGCCCCCGGCGGCCGGCGCCGGCGCCGGGTACGGGATCCGCAGCTTGCGGGCGAACGGCGCCACCGACGCGCCCACGCCCAGCGGACGCGCCAGCACGAACAGCGACAGCAGCACCGCCAGCGCACCCGCGGCCAGCCCCAGCAGGCTGCCGAACAGGCCCGCGCCGAACCGCCCCGCCAGCCAGTG
Organism: Kitasatospora cheerisanensis KCTC 2395; assembly: GCF_000696185.1. Lineage (GTDB taxonomy): Bacteria > Actinomycetota > Actinomycetes > Streptomycetales > Streptomycetaceae > Kitasatospora > Kitasatospora cheerisanensis. The sequence goes on from NZ_KK853997.1 coordinate 4,720,051, forward strand.
CGCCGCCAGCGCACCCGGCAGGCAGGCCAGCACCAGGCCCACGTGCAGGGTCACCAGCCGGAAGCCCTCCAGCCCGCTGCCGCGCCGGCCGCGCCGCACCCCCAGGTCCACGGTGGCGTTCGCACCCGGCGCGAAGGCGTCGGTGCGCAGCACCATGGTCGAGTCCAGGTCCGGCTCCGGCTCCGCGGCGGGCGCCGCGGCCGGCGGGGCGCCCTTCGCCAGCCGGCGGCCCAGCGCGACGCCGGTCACCACCACCGACAGGGTGGCGGCCGCGGTGTGCGCCACCGCCATGCCGATCACCTTGTCCTGCAACGGCAGCACCTGGTACGCCACCCAGCACAGCGCGGCGTTCGTCCCGGTGGAGACCAGGGTCAGCCAGAACGGCGTCCTGGCGTCGCCCATCGCGTAGAAGCCGCGGGCCAGGCCGTACTGGGCGCAGAAGGCCGGCAGGCCGACGGCGAAGGCCATCAGCAGCTGGCCCACCACCATGGCGTCGTCGTGCACCGTCGTCCCGGAGCCGTAGCCGTACGCGGCCATCGCGATCTGCGAGCCCAGCGCGAAGAACAGCACGGCGGCGGTGACCACCATCGCCGCCGAGGAGCGCAGCACCGCCGACAGGTCCTCGCCGATCTTCCGGTAGTCGCCCGCCGTCGCGGACCGCGCCATGCTCGGCAGCAGCGCCGTCACCAGCGACACCGTGATCACGCCCTGCGGGACCACGAACAGCGCGTAGGCGTTGTTGTAGGCGGAGAAGCCGCGGCCGCCCGCGATGCCCGCGTCGTGCGCCGCCCGGCCCGCGCCGGTGCTCAGACTGGTGATCACCGCGAAGGACAGCTGGGTGGCCGCCACCAGGGCCAGCGCCCAGCCCGCCGCGCGCAGCGGCCGGGCCAGGCCCGCGCCGCGCCAGTCGAAGCGCGGACGGTAGGAGAACCCGGCCGAGCGCAGCGAGGGCAGCAGCGCGGCCGCCTGCACCACGATGCCGAGCGTCGAGCCGAGGCCCAGCAGCAGCGCGTCGCCGCTGCTCACCTCCTCGGCCGCGTAGGCGTGGTGCCCCATCGCCAGGTAGCCGCCGAACATGCCGATCGCCACCACGTTGTTCAGCACCGGCGTCCACATCATCGCGCCGAACCGGTCCCGGGCGTTCAGCACCTGCCCGAGCAGGGTGAACACGCCGTAGAACAGGATCTGCGGCAGGCAGTACCGGGCGAAGGTGATCGCCAGCTCGCGCTGCACCCCGCTGAACTCGGAGTAGACGTCGACGATCTGCGGCGCGAACAGCCAGGCGGCCAGCGTCAGCACCACCAGGATCACGCCGCACAGGGTCAGCAGCCGGTCGGTGTACGCCTGGCCGCCGTCCTTGTGGGTCTGCATCGCGTGCACCAGCTCCGGCACGAACACCGAGGCCAGCACACCGCCGATCAGCATCATGTAGACGATGTTCGGCAGCGAGTTCGCCACGTTGAAGGCCTCGCCGGCCGGGCCGGTGGTCAGCGCCGCCACGATCACCGCGCTGCGCACGAAGCCCAGCGCACGGGACGCCAGCGAGCCCAGCGCCATGATCAGCCCGTTGCGGCCGGTGGACGCGGCGGGCTTGGCGGCGGGCTTCGCCGGCTCCTGCTGCTCGCCCGCCCGCGGCGCGGGCACCGGCGGGGCCGGCGGCAGCGGGGCGGCGGCGGGTGGCCGGCCTGGTCGAACTGGGCGGGGATCCGGCCGAGCTGCACGGTCGGCGGGTCCGCCGGGACGTACGGGCCGCCCTGCCGGGCGTACGGGTCGTAAGGGTCGCTCGGGCCGTTCTGCCGGGCGTACGGGTCGTTCGGGCCGTCCGCGGTGTGCATGGTCATCGGACCCCCCGTCGATCGGTGCCCGTCCGGCGTTGCGTGGGAAGTGCGGGAGATCGGTCCGGGCCGGGCCCCGCTCGCCGGTTGCAGGGTGCATCCAGCCGCAGAAGTCTGCCGCAAGACGGCACCCGATGGGGAGTCGGGTGCCGCTCGGCGGCCCTCCCGGCCCGTCGCCGCAGGTGCCCGGGGGCCTTGGGACACCGGGCGCCGAGCGCCGTTTCCGCCCGGAAACACGCGGATTGCCGCCCGCGTCCGTTCCCTCCCCAGGAGGACCCGAATGCGGTGTGTGACGTTGCTCACGAACCGTCAGGAACGGCCCGGGTCATGGTTCCCGGCGGGTTCCGCCGGCAGCGGCGGGGCCAGCACCCGCTGCACCCGGGGCCGCTGCCGCCAGTGCAGCCGCCGGACGTCCCGGCCGAGCCGGCCCGGCAGCCAGACCTCCGCCGCCAGCGTGACCGCGGCCAGCACCGCGGCCGCCGCCGCCCAGCCGGCCAGCACGTCGCTGGGGTAGTGCACGCCCAGCGCCAGCCTGGTCCAGCCGACGCCCAGCACGGTGAGCACCGCGCCGGTGCCCGCCACCGCCCGCACCGCCCGGTCGGCGCGCGGCCACACCAGCATCAGCAGCACCCCGCAGGCCACCGCCGAGGCGATTGCGTGCCCGGACGGGAAGCCCGCGCCGGAGCCGACCGCCACCGGGTCGGCGAAGGACGGCCGGGGCCGGCCGATCACCGCCCGGCCGATCGCGCTGGCCGCCCAGCCCAGCAGGCCCTGCACGACCACCCAGGCGGCCAGCGCCCGGGCCCGGACGCACCACAGCCAGAGCGCGGCGGCGGCCAGCAGCGCGCGCATCGTCCACGGCGCGCCCAGGTCGGCCAGCGTCTGCATGGCCGCCGTCCACACCGGGTGCTGCACCGCGTACCGGTGCAGCGCCGCCACGCAGTCCTGGTCGAGCCGGGCCAGCGGCGGCCAGCCGGTCTCCACCAGCACCAGCAGCACCGCGAACAGCAGGACGGACGCCGGTCCGATCCAGGCACAACGGAGCAGCGTCCGGCGTTGAACCGGAGAGCGGCGGCTGCCGCGGGCGCCGTCCGGGGGCTCGCCGGCCGCCCGCGGGCCATCGGTGGACTGGTGCATGACAGACACCTTCCCAGTGGCAGGAGGCGAACCGGCGGTCCGGCGATAGCGATTCGGCATCGGTTGTGCGGACGTACCGCGAAGGCTCCGCACCGATTCGGTGGCGGCGGATGGACGCGCGGTGTGCGAACCGCGTCACGCTGCGTGTATCGATCGGATGAAAATCGGCAGGATACTGCATGGCCCACGAAAAACTGAGCCACTTGGGAATGTTGTCCGATTTCTGTGCGTTGGATCGTTACGTGTGAGCCGGGAACTGGCCCACACGCCTGTGCCAGGCGGCGGAACGGAGCGCCACCGGCAGCGTCAGTGAGGGAGCAAGCATGGCCACCCGTGCCGTCGTACGCGACAGGGCCGATCGGACTCGCACCGCCCGCCCGACCAACCTCGAAGCCGACCGCGACCTGGTCGGCATGTACCTCGACGAAATCGCCAGGACGCCCCTGCTCGACGCCGCCGAGGAGGTCGAGCTGTCCCTGCGCATCGAAGCCGGGGTCTTCGCCCAGCACCTGCTGGACGAGGAGGAGCAGCTCGACGGCGTCAGCACGGAGGAGCTCCGTGCGATAGCCGACGACGCCGAGCGCGCCAAGGACGTCTTCATCCGCTCCAACCTGCGCCTGGTGGTCGCGGTTGCCCGCCGCTACCCGCGCAGCGGCCTCCCGCTGCTGGACCTCATCCAGGAGGGCAACGCCGGCCTGGTCCGCGCGGTGGAGAAGTTCGACTACTCCAAGGGCTTCAAGTTCTCCACCTACGCGACGTGGTGGATCCGCCAGGCGATCACCCGCTCCATCGCCGACCAGTCCCGCACCATCCGGCTGCCCGTCCACCTGGTGGAGGAGCTCGGCCGGATCCGCCGGGTGCAGCGCGAGAAGTCCAAGGAGCTGGGCCGCGAGGCCGAGCCGTCCGAGATCGCCGCCGAGCTGGACACCACCGAGCAGCGGATCAAGGACGTGCTGGACTGGGCGCGCGACCCGGTCAGCCTGAACATGGCGGTCGACGACGAGGGCGAGACCCAGTTCGGCGACCTGGTGGAGGACACCGGCGCGGTCTCCCCGGAGGACGCGGTGATGGTGATGCTCCGCCGCGAGGAGCTGGACGACCTGATCGGCCGCCTCGACGACCGCACCGCGTCGATCATCCGCAGCCGCTACGGCATGGAGGACGGCCGCGAGCGGACGCTGACCGAGGTCGGCAAGCAGCACGGCCTGACGCGCGAGCGGATCCGCCAGATCGAGAAGCACGCGCTGGCCGAGCTCAAGAAGATCGCCGACCACGCCGGCTTCGAGGCCGCGTGACCGGCCCCGACGGGCCGGGCGGGTCGTCCGGGCGCCCCCGCGGGGGCGCCCGGCGGTTCTACAGTGGACGGATGACCGAGCAGGACGAGAACAAGCCCGAGGCCCGACTGGTCTTCAAGGACCCGTTCGAGCAGCAGACCAGTGACGACACCGACCGCGGCTGGGGGGAGTCCCGGAACGGGCGGGGACTGGACTGGTACCTGGACCAGCGGCCCCCGCACCACGGCGAGAAGTAGCCGTCAGCGGCGGACCAGCGCGTCCCGGATCTCGGTGAGCAGCTGGACCTCCTTGATCTCGGCCTCCAGCGCCTCCTCGTCCAGCGTCTTGCGCTTCTTCGTGTAGTGGTTCATCGGCAGGATCAGCAGGAAGTACACGACGGCGGCGGTGATCAGGAAGCTGAGCACGGCGCTGAGCACCGAGCCCCACAGGATGAAGATGCCCTCGGTGACGTTCCCCGAGGAGTCCATCGCGCAGGGGCCCTTGAGGCACGACTTGTAGGACGACAGGTCCTTGGTGCCGAACAGGCCGACCAGCGGGTTGATCACGCCCTTGACGAACGCGTTGATGATGTTGGAGAACGCGGCGCCGATGACGACGGCGACGGCCAGGTCGACCACGTTGCCGCGGAGCAGGAATTCCTTGAAGCCTTTCATGCCGCGTCGAACGGCGTCAGCACGCAAAGGTCACGGGTGAATCCACGGCCCTCCGGTTGACGCCCGGGGGCACTCGGTGGCCCCGGAGCCGGGCGGCGGGGCCGGCCGCAGCGGGCCCGAGGCGAGGGCCGCGGCCAGCGCGAGGAAGCCCGCCGCGCACGCGCCCGGACGGCGGCGAAGGGCCTGCCGCAAGCGGTGGCGGCCCCGGGCGGTGCCCCGGATCGGCGGAAAATCGGGCACCTCGCGGCGCGGGGGCACCGCGACGGCGGGCAGCGGAGGGAGCACGAAGGCGGTCATGGCGGCAGGCCCTTCCTCGGGAACGGCGGCCCCGGCCGGGGCCCCGCCGGCCATCCTGCGACCGCCCCGGGCCCCGGGCCCGCGGATTTCCGCAGCCTGTGGACAACCCCGCCCTGTGGAAAACCGCCTTCACCCGCCGGGGTGAGCCGCTGCGCCGTTCGGGAGCACCCCCGGGAACGGCCCCGCCCCACCGTCCGGAGGAATCCGCGTAACCGGCCCCGGACGCGCAGCAGGCCCCGCCCGGACGGACCGGGCGGGGCCTGCTGCGTGGAGTCGGGTGCGTCAGCCCGCGGCCGGGGCCGAGCTGGTGCTCTTCGTCGAGGACGAGGACGTCGAGGACGTCGAGGACGTCGAGGACGTCGACGAGGTCGTGGACGAGCCGGAGGAGGACGAGCCCACCGAGCTGCTGGAGCTGGACCGGCTGTCGGTGCGGTAGAAGCCGGAGCCCTTGAAGACCACGCCCACGGCCGAGAAGACCTTGCGGAGCTTCCCCTGGCAGTCGGGGCACGTGGTCAGCGCGTCGTCGCTGAACTTCTGCACCGCCTCGAGGCCGTTGCCGCACTCGGTGCACTGGTACTGGTACGTGGGCACTTTCCGCTTCCTCCTGCACTCCCCCTGGCACTCTCACGCTATGAGTGCTAACGACGGTCCATGATGCGGCATTCCGCTGGTGGAGTCCAGCGGCTCAGCCGCGGCGGGCCGCCTCGGCCGGCTCCCGGGAGACGGCGGCGCCCCCGGCCACGGTACGGCTCGAAGGGCCCCGGGAGAGCAGCAGGTCGCGCATCGTGACGAGCGCCACCAGGCCGAGGCCGGATCCGATCAGCGCGACGGTGAAGCCCAGCGAGGGCCCGGAGTGGTCGATCAGCTGCCCGGCCGCGGTGGAGCCGAGCGCCAGGCCCAGGCCGATCGCGCCGGTCAGCCAGGTGAACGCCTCGGTCTTGGCGCCGTCCGCGACCAGCGTCTCCACCAGGGTGTAGCCGGTGATCAGGGTCGGGGCGATGGCCAGGCCGCAGAACAGGCCGGCGATCGCCAGCGAGACCAGGTTCGGCATCGCCCACAGGGTGGAGCAGCCGAGCACCAGCAGCGCGTAGCAGGCGAGCATCCGCTGCCGGGCCGAGCTGCGCCACGGGATCAGGCCGTAGAGCACGCCGGCCACCATCGAGCCGGCCGCGAACAGGCCGTAGACCGGGCCGCTGAGGCCGGGGGAGCCGGCGTCCTCGGCGAAGGCGGTGATGGAGACCTGCAGGGCGCCGAAGACGGAGCCGAGGCCGAGGAAGCCGCCGGCCAGCAGGCGGACGCCGGGGGAGGCCAGCGCGGAGGCGCGGCGCAGGCCGGGGCGTCGGGGCCGGTCGGGGTGGGGGAGGTGCCGCGGCGGGCGGCGAAGGCCAGGCCGCCGAGCAGGGTCAGGGTGGCCTCGGCGATCAGGCCGACGGACGGGTTGACCGCGGTGGCGATGCCGGTGGCCAGCACCGGGCCGACCACGAAGGTGAACTCGTCGGTGACGGACTCGAAGGCGAAGGCGGTGTTCAGCAGCGCGGGCTGCTCGTTCAGGCGGTTCACCCAGCGGGCCCGGACCATGGCGCCGATCTGCGGCACGGACGCGCCGGCGGGGCGGCGGCGAGGAACAGCGTCCAGTCCGGGGCGCCGCCGTGGGCCAGCGCGATCAGCGCGGCGACCGCGGCGGCGTGCACCAGGACGGCGGGGACCAGCACGGCGGCCTGGCCGTGCCGGTCGGCGAGCCGGCCGGTCTGCGGGCCGATCAGGGCCTGCGCGACCGCGGCGACCGCGGCGACGCCGCCGGCCAGGCCGTAGGAGCCGGTGGTGTCGCGCACCAGCAGCACGATGCCGAGGCCGAGCATGGCGTACGGCAGGCGGGCGACCAGGGCGGGGAGCAGGAAGGTCCAGGCGCGGGGGGTGCGCAGCAGCGCCCGTAGCCGGTGCGGGTGGTGTCGTCGACCGGTCGGCGAGCCGCCACGGTCGGTCCTCTCTGCTGCCTGGTAGCGCGGACCGGGCAACAGGTGGGACCGGACCGGCGCCGAGAGTCGTCCTCTCGCGCGTCGACCGGGGTTGTTACCGGGCCCGGGCTGAGTGCCCCGGGGGCCCGGCCGCCGAGCGGTCGCGCCGACTCTGCATCAGGCAGATGCAAAAAAATCGGAGTTTCTGCCTTCAGCCTAGCGGTTCAGACCGCCTTCTTCCTGGAAACGGAAGGTGATGCCTCCGCGTTGTGCAGCCAGCCGGCCAGCTTGCCGCCCTGGTCGACGGCCCGCAGGCGGCGTTCCGCGGCCTCCGAGACGTCGTCGGTGGTGACCACCAGGAGTTCGTCGCCCTCGCGCAGCACCGTCATCCGGTCCGGCACGAAGCTGGAGCCCTCGCGGACCACCAGGGTGACCGCGGCGCCCTTGGGCAGGCGCAGCTCGGAGACCTCGACGCCGGACATCCGGGAGCCGGGGGACAGCTGCACGGACAGCAGGTGGCCGTGCAGCTTCTCCAGCGGGGCGGACTCGATGCCGAGGTCCTGGCCCATGTCGCCCTCGCCGATCTTCAGCCAGCGGGCGACCAGCGGCAGGGTCGGGCCCTGGAGCAGGGTGAAGACCACGACCAGGATGAACACCACGTTGAACAGCTGCTGGGCGTCGGTCGCGCCGGTGACCAGCGGGATGGTGGCGAGCACGATGGGCACCGCGCCGCGCAGGCCCGCCCAGGAGAGCAGGGCCTGCTCGCGCCAGGGGATCCGGAACGGCGTCATGCTGACCAGCACCGACAGCGGGCGGGCGACGAACACCAGCACGGTGCCGGCCACCAGGCCCGGCACTATCGCCGAGCCCATGGTCGCGGGGGTGACCAGCAGGCCGAGCACCACGAACATGCCGATCTGGCCGATCCAGGCCAGGCCGTCGGCGAAGCCGCGGACCGCGGGGCCGTGCGGCAGCTTGGAGTTGCCGAGGATCACCGAGGCGATGTACGCGGCCAGGAAGCCGGAGGCGTGCAGCAGCGCGCCGCCGGCGTAGGCGAACACGATCAGCGCCAGCACCGCGATCGGGTACAGGCCGGAGGAGGGCAGCGCGACCCGGCGCATGGCGTACGCGCCGAGCTTGCCGACCGCGAAGCCGACGGCCGCGCCGATCACCAGCTCGACCACGATGGTGCCGATCAGCACGTACCAGGGGTCGAGTTCGCCGGCGGTGGCGAAGGCGACCACCAGGATCACCACGGGCGCGTCGTTGAAGCCGGACTCGGCCTCCAGCAGGCCGGTGAGGCGCTTGGGCAGCGGGACGGTGCGCAGCACCGAGAAGACCGCGGCGGCGTCGGTGGAGGAGACGATCGCGCCGAGCAGCAGCGCGGTGCGCCACTCCAGGCCGACCAGCCAGTGCGCGCCGGCGGCGGTGACGAACACCGAGACGGCGACGCCGACGGTGGCGAGCACCGCGGCGGCGGGCACGACCGGTTTGATCGCCTTCCAGCTGGTCTTGAGTCCGCCCTCGGCGAGGATGACCACCAGGGCCGCGTAGCCGAGGACCTGGGTGAGTTCGGCGTTGTTGAAGCTTATGCCGATGCCGTTCTGGCCCAGGGCGACGCCGATGCCGAGATAGATCAGCAGGGACGGCAGCCCCGAGCGGGTGGAGATCCGGACGGCACCGACGGCGACGAGCAGGATGACGGCGGACTCGAGAAGCAGCTCGTTCAGGTGGTCAACGGTCACGCAGGGGCACCTCGGGCAGGAAGGGGCGGCTGACGGATCGTTACTCAGTCTAACATTTTACTTGATCTTTACGCTAGTCCCCACTTTCCTCCCGGCCCGGTAAGGTCCGAACGGCGCCGCCGAGGCCCAGCCGGTGTCCCCCGTGCACGGCTGCCGGTGCCGTCGCCCTAATGTGGTGACCTGTCACGGCCGAACGCTCCCTCATACAAGGACTCGGATGCCCCGCTCGAAGAAGTTCCGGCGCGCACGTCTGATCGTGATCCTGCTGGCCGTGCTGCTGGTGGCGGGTCTGGCCGGCGGCGGCTGGTGGGCGGTGGACACCGTCCGCTCCTCGTTCCCGCAGGTCAGCGGCACCGTCAAGGTGGCCGGCATGTCCGCGCCGGTGGACGTGGTGCGCGACGACAAGGGCATCCCGCAGCTGTACGCCGACACCGACGCCGACCTGTTCCGCGCCCAGGGCTTCGTGCAGGCCCAGGACCGGTTCTGGGAGATGGACGTCCGACGGCACATCACCTCCGGCCGGCTGGCCGAGATGTTCGGCTCCAGCGCCGTCGAGAACGACTCCTTCCTGCGCACCATGGGCTGGCGCCAGGTCGCCCAGAAGGAGTGGGACACCGTCCTCTCCGAGGAGACCAAGCGCAACCTGACCGCCTACACCGAGGGCGTCAACGCCTGGCTGGCCGAGCACCCCGGCGGGGCCGGCGCCTCGGTCGAGTACGCCCTGCTCGGCGCCGTCAACTCCGGCTACACGCCCGAGAAGTGGGACCCGGTCGACTCGGTGGCCTGGCTGAAGGCGATGGCCTGGAGCCTGTCCGGCAACATGCAGGAGGAGATCGACCGCTCGCTGCTGACGCAGAACTTCAGCACCGAGCAGATCGCCCAGCTCTACCCGGACTACCCGTACGACCGCAACGGCACCATCGTGAAGACCGGCAAGGTCGCCGCGGACGGCACCTACACCCCCGGCGAGGGCACCACCCTCCCCGCCCAGCCCGGCGGCACCGGGCCGGCCGCCAGCTCGCAGGCCCGCGCCGCCACCCAGCAGCTGCTGAGCAGCGTCTCCGGCAAGATGGACGCGCTGCCGCAACTGCTCGGCCCCAACGGCCAGGGCATCGGCTCCAACTCCTGGGTCGTCTCCGGCGCCAACACCACCACCGGCAAGCCGATGCTGGCCAACGACCCGCACCTCGGCCCCGGCATGCCGTCCATCTGGTACCAGATGGGCCTGCACTGCCGGAACGCCTCCAGCACCTGCACCTACGACGTGGCCGGCTACACCTTCGCCGGCATGCCCGGCGTCGTCATCGGCCACAACAAGGACATCGCCTGGGGCTTCACCAACCTCGGCGCCGACGTCACCGACCTGTACCTGGAGAAGGTCACCGGCCCCGACACCTACCTGGTCGACGGCAAGGACGTGAAGTTCACCGTCCGCAAGGAGACCATCAAGGTCGCCGGCGGCGCCGACCGCACCATCACCGTCCGCACCACGCAGGACGGCATGCCGCTGATCTCGGACCAGTCCTCCGAGGACCAGAACGTCGGCAAGTACGCGCCCGCCGGCAACGCCGCCCCCGACCGGGCGGCCGGCTACGGCGTCGCACTGCGCTGGACCGCGCTCGTCCCCGGCAAGACCATGGACGCCGTCTTCAAGCTCGACAAGGCCACCGACTTCACCAGCTTCCGGTCCGCCGCCCAGGACTTCGCGGTGCCCGCGCAGAACCTCATCTACGCCGACACCAAGGGCAACATCGGCTACCAGGCCCCCGGCACGATCCCGGTCCGCGGCAAGGGCGACGGCCGCTACCCCGCCCCCGGCTGGGACCCCGCCTACGCCTGGAACGCCACCTACCTGCCGTTCAAGTCGCTGCCCTACGCGTACAACCCGCCCGAGGGCTACATCGTGACGGCCAACCAGGCCGTCGTCGACGACACCTACAAGCCGATGCTCACCAAGGACTGGGAGTACGGCACCCGCGCCAAGGAGATCACCGACCAGATCCAGGCCAAGCTGAAGAACGGCGGCAAGATCTCCCTCGACGACATGCAGTCCATGCAACTGGACAACACCAGCGTGCTCGCCAAGGAACTCGTCCCGCTGCTCCTCAAGGTCAAGATCGACGACCCCTACGTCCGCGAGGCCCAGGACCTGCTCAAGGACTGGAACTACCACCAGGACGCCGACTCCGCCGCCGCCGCCTACTACAACGGCGTCTGGCGGGCCCTGCTCACGCTCGCCTTCGGTCAGAAGTTCCCCGCGGACCTGCGGGTCGAGGGCGACTGCCTGCTGGTCCGTCAGAAGCGCGACAACACCCTGCCCGACGACGCGCTCGGCGGCGCCGCGCAGGCCGTCACCGAGTGCGGCACCCGCAAGGCCTCGCAGGCCCAGCCCGACGGCGGCGACCGGTGGATGGAGGTCGTCCGCGCCCAGCTCGCCGACCCCTCGTCGCCGTGGTGGGACTACATCGACTCCAACCACCAGCCGCAGCACGGCCTCGACAAGCTGCTCGCCGAGGCCCTCAAGGACGCCCGCCAGGACCTCACCGCGCGCCTCAGCAAGGACATCTCCACCTGGAGCTGGGGCCGCCTCCACCAGCTGACCCTGCAGGAGCCCACGCTCGGCAGCGACGACTCCTCGATCGCCTCCGGCGCCATCCACAAGCTGCTCAACCGGGGCCCCTACAAGCTCTCCGGCGGCAGCGCCGCCGTCGACGCCACCGGCTGGAACGCCGCCGCCGGCTACGACGTCGACTGGATCCCCTCCATGCGGATGGTCGTCGACCTCAGCGACTTCGACTCCTCCCGCTGGATCAACGTCGGCGGCGCCTCCGGCCACGCCTACCACCCCAACTACAACGACCAGACCGAGCTCTGGGCCAAGGGCGAACTCCTCCCCTGGACCTACAGCAAGGACGCCGTCACCAAGAACGGCAAGAACACCCTGACCCTCACGGCCAACTGACGGCCGGAGACCACCGCCGGAGGCGGATCCCCACCCCGGGGATCCGCCTCCGGCGTCTCCGGGCCACGCAGAGAAGACGCGGCGGTCTGCCGGGAGACGGGCGGGCGTCGGGTGCGGCCCCGGCCAGGGCCGAGCCGGTCACGGCCGGCAGGCCGGGGTGGGGCTTCGTGGTCCCGGCTGCTTCGGCTCCCCCGTTCGCCGTCGCCCGGTTGCGGGTGCGCCGCCGCGTGTCGGCACCTTCGCCGGAAGCGACTCCCACCGTCCGCCGTCGAGCGGCTGCGGCTCCGCCGCCCCGTGCTGCCCGGCTCCCGTCGTCCCCCGTTGCGTCCGCCGTCCGCCGTCCGACTCCCGTTCCGGTCGGCGGGTTTCTTGCGCGCCGTCAGATGAAGCGGGTGATGCCGGTGGGGGTGACGGCGGCGTGGACGGGGAGGTCGTGGGGTTCGGCGGGGAGGGCGGGGAGGAGTTCGTGGGGGTAGAGGAGGGTGGCCAGCAGGGGGCGGGAGCCGGCCCGGGCGAGGCGGGCCAGGACGCGGTCGTAGGAGCCGCCGCCGCGGCCGAGGCGGATGCCGCGGGGGTCGACGGCGAGGCCGGGCAGGAGGACCACGTCGGCGGCGCAGACCGCGTCGGGGCCGAGGCGGTCGGCGAGGGGTTCGAGCAGGCCCCGGCCGGCGGGTGCGAGCCGGGCCTCGCTCTCGTAGGGCGCCCAGTCGAGGTCGTTGTCCGGCAGCAGGACCGGCAGCAGGACGCGGGCCCCGGCGGCCGCCAGCGCGGCCAGCAGCGGGCGGGTGCCCGGCTCCGCGCCGACCGAGACGTACGCGGCGACGGTGCCGCCCGGCGGCACCAGCGCCGTCGCGCGGGCCGCCAGCGCCTCGGCCGCCGCGGCGCGCTGGTCCGCGGTCAGGGCGCGCCGTTCGGCGAGCAGCCGTGACCTCAGCGCCGTCTTGTCGTTGGACAACCGATCCGCAGACACCACCCGTATCCCTCCAGCTCTGTCATTCACAGTGACACGAGCCTGACACGGAGAGGCCGCCGCATGTCCACCCCGCTCCTGCTCCAGGCCCTGGCCGTGCTCGGCGCGGCTGCCCCGGCCGCCGCCGGCGTCACGGCGCTGCGCCGCCGCCGGGCGGGGGCTGCGCTCGGCGGCCGGGAGGCGGAACTTCTGGCGAAGATCGCGGAACTGACGGCGGAACGGGACGAGTTGCGCCGCACCGCCTCGTGCGACCCGCTCACCGGGGTGTGGAACTACCGTCACCTCCAGCTCACCCTGGACCAGGAGATCGAGCGGGCCCGCCGGGCCGAGGCCAGCACCGTGGACCCGCGGCCGCTGTCGGTGCTGATGGTGGAGCTCGTCGGCTTCGACGCCCTGGTCGCCGAGCACGGCCGGGCCCGCGCCAACGCCATGCTGCGGGACCTCGCGCAGCGCCTGGCGGTGGAGATCCGCAGCTGCGACACCCTGGGCCGGTACGGCGGCGAGGAGTTCCTGGTGCTGCTGCCCGACACCGCCCCCGACGGCGCCGCCCAGGTCGCCGAGCGGCTGTGCTGGACGGTGCGCCGCCACCGCCTGACGGACCGTCACCCGGGCGAGGCCGCCGACCCGGAGGAGCGCAGCGGGCTGACCGCCGCGATCGGCCTGGCGGTGCTGCCGAGGGACGGCGGGCACGCCGCCGTCCTGCTGCGCGCCGCCGATCGCGCGCTCGCCGAGGCCCGCGCCGCCGGGGGCGACTGCTGGCGCGCCGTCCCGCCCGGGGGGCCGGCGCCGGAGGCCCCGGCCGGACCGGACGCTTCACCACTGCCGGGTAAGGTGTCTCCCGGCCCCGGCGAGGACACCCTCACCCCGCACGCGACCACCGGCGGCCCCCGCGCGACCGGTGACAGGCCTTAAGAACCGATTCACCCGCCTCTCAGCAGGGTGGAATCCCCGGCTTAGTAAGGTCGACGCATGACGAACGAGCACGCCCGCACCCCGGTTACCAAGGCAGTCGTCCCCGCTGCCGGTCTCGGAACCCGGTTCCTCCCCGCCACCAAGGCCACCCCGAAGGAAATGCTTCCGGTGGTGGACAAGCCGGCGATCCAGTACGTGGTGGAGGAGGCCGCCTCGGCGGGCCTGTCCGACATACTGATGGTCACCGGTCGCAACAAGCGTGCTCTGGAAGACCACTTCGACCGCGCCTACGAGCTGGAGGAGCTGCTCACCCGCAAGGGCGACCACGACCGCCTGCGGCGCGTCCAGGAGTCGGTGCAGCTGGCCAACATGCACTACGTCCGGCAGGGCGACCCGAAGGGCCTCGGCCACGCCGTCTCGGTCGCCGAACAGCACGTCGCCGGCCAGCCGTTCGCCGTCCTGCTCGGTGACGACCTGATCGACCCGCGCGACCCGCTGCTGGCCCGCATGATCGAGGTGCAGCAGGAACTCGGCGGCTCCGTGGTCGCGTTGATGGAGGTCGACCCCGCGCAGATCCACCTGTACGGCTGCGCCGCCGTCAAGCCCAACGGCTTCGGCGAGGACGTCTTCCAGGTGACCGACCTGGTCGAGAAGCCGGACACCGCCGACGCCCCGTCCAACTACGCGGTCATCGGCCGCTACGTGCTCGACCCGACCGTCTTCGACGTGCTGCGCGAGACCCCGCCCGGCCGTGGCGGCGAGATCCAGCTGACCGACGCGCTGCGCGAGCTGGCCACCCGCGACGAGAACTCCGGCGGCCCGGTCTACGGCGTGCTGTTCAAGGGCCGCCGCTACGACACCGGCGACCGCGCCGACTACCTGCGGGCGATCGTCCGGCTGGCCGCCGAGCGCGACGACCTCGGCCCCGAATTCCGGACCTGGCTGCGGCAGTTCGTCGCCGTCGAGATGCAGGGCTGACCCACCACGAAGGCGAGTGTGAGGCGATGACCGGGAAGCACGACCCCTGCGACGAGGGCGCCGGCTCCCCGGCGTCGCCGCGCCTGTGGAGCGTCGACGAGCACCTCGCCGACGTGCTGTTCGCCGCGGCGCCGCTGCCGCCCATCGAGCTCCGCCTGCTGGAGGCCCAGGGCCTGCGGCTCGCCGAGGACGTGCACGCCACCGCCGACCTGCCGCCGTTCGACAACAGCTCGATGGACGGCTACGCGCTGCGCACCGCCGACACCGTGCGGGCCACCGACGAGTACCCGTCGGTGCTCGCCGTGGTCGGCGACATCGCCGCCGGCGCCGGCGAGCTGCCCAAGGTCGGCCCCGGCCAGGCCGCCCGGATCATGACCGGCGCCCCCGTCCCGCCCGGCGCCGAGGCCGTCGCCCCGGTCGAGTGGACCGACGGCGGCACCGGCACCGGGCAGGCCGCCGACGCGATGGGCGCCGGCGGCGAGGGCGCGGAGGTGCGGGTGCTGCGCCCGGTCGCCGAGGGCGCGTTCATCCGCCGCCGCGGCAGCGACGTCACCGCCGGCGACACCGTGCTGGAGTCCGGCGCGCTGCTCGGCCCCGCCCAGCTCGGCCTGCTGGCCGCGATCGGCCGGGCCACCGTCCGGGTCCGCCCCCGGCCCCGGGTGGTGGTGCTCTCCACCGGCAGCGAACTCGTCCAGCCCGGCGAGGAGACCGGCCCCGGCCGGATCCACGACTCCAACTCCTTCACCCTGACCGCCGCCGCGACGGCGGCCGGCGCGGTCGCGTACCGGGTCGGCGGCGTCCCGGACGAGGCGTCCACCCTGCGCGCGGTGTTGGAGGACCAGCTCGGCCGGGCCGACCTGATCGTCACCAGCGGCGGCGTCTCGGTGGGCGCGTACGACGTGGTCAAGGAGGTCTTCGCCGACTACGCCGGCGTCGACTTCCGGCGGCTGCGGATGCAGCCCGGCAAGCCGCAGGGCTACGGCCGGATCGGCGGCGACCAGGGCGTGCCGCTGCTCGCGCTGCCCGGCAACCCGGTCAGCGCGTACATCTCCTTCGAGCTGTTCGTCCGCCCCGTCATCCGGACCATGCTCGGCGCCCCCGACGTGCACCGCCCCGTGGTGCGCGCGGCGACCACCGCGGCGCTGCGCTCCCCGGCCGGGCGGCGGCAGTTCCTGCGCGGCCGGTACCACCCGGCGGACGGCACCGTCAGCCCCGTGGGTGGTGAAGGTTCGCACCTGGTCGGCGCGTTGGCGAAGGCGGACTGCCTGATCACGGTGCCCGAGGACACCACCGCGGTGCCGGCCGGAAGCGCCGTCGATGTGGTCCTTCTCACGGACTGACCCGGGCGGGGCTGTACGGTAGCGCGAGATTCGCACCGTGTTACTGGAGCCCACTCGTGACCGACACACCCCCCGGCGACCGCCTCACGCACGTCGACCACACCGGCGCCGCCCGGATGGTCGACGTCTCCGAGAAGGCCGCCACCACCCGGGTCGCGGTGGCGGCCGGCCGCGTCCGGGTCGCCCCCCGGGTGGTCGAACTGCTGCGCGGCGAAGGCGTTCCCAAGGGCGACGCCCTCGCCGTCGCCCGGATCGCCGGCATCATGGGCGCCAAGCGGACGCCCGACCTGATCCCGCTCTGCCACCCCATCGCGCTCACCGGCACCGCCGTCGACCTGACGGTCACCGACACCGCCGTGGAGATCACCGCCACCGTCCGCACCGCCGACCGCACCGGCGTCGAGATGGAGGCACTCACCGCCGTCGCCACCGCCGCGCTCACCGTCATCGACATGGTCAAGGCCGTCGACAAGGCCGCCGCCATCGAGGACGTCCGGGTGCTCAGCAAGACCGGCGGCAAGAGCGGCGACTGGCACCGGCCGGACACGGCGGGGGAGGGCGAGCAGTGAGGGCCCTCGCCGTCACCGTCTCCAACCGGGCCGCCGCCGGCGTGTACGAGGACCGGGGCGGCCCGCTGCTGGTCGCCGGCCTGCGGGAGATGGGCTTCGAGGCCGACGGCCCGACGGTCGTCCCCGACGGCGACCCCGTCGAGGCGGTGCTGCGCGAAGCCGTCGCCGCCGGGTACGACGTGGTGCTCACCACCGGCGGCACCGGCATCTCGCCGCAGGACCTCACGCCCGAGATGACCGCCCGGGTGATCGACCGTCGGATCCCCGGCATCCCGGAGGCGATCCGCGCGCACGGCCGGGAGAAGGTCCCCACCGCGGCGCTCTCCCGGGGCCTGGCCGGCCTCGCCGGGCGCACCCTGATCGTCAACCTGCCCGGCTCCACCGGCGGCGTCCGCGACGGCCTCGCGGTGCTCGCCCCGCTGCTGCCGCACGCCGTCGACCAGTTGGCCGGCGGCGACCACCCGCGCCCCGCGGGCGGTGCGCACTGAACGCGGCCCGGCCGGTCGAACTGGCCGAGGGGGACGTGGTGCTGCGGCCCATCCGCCGCCGCGACCAGGCCGAGTGGCAGGAGGTGAGCCGGCGCAACCGGGACTGGTTGCGGCGCTGGGAGGCCACCGTGCCGCCCGCCCCGCCCGGCCGTGCGCCGCTGCCCCGGCCGACCTTCCGGCAGATGGTCCGCTACCTGCGCGCGGAGGCCGCCGCGGGCCGGATGCTGCCCTTCGTGGTGCTCTACCGGGGCCGCCTGGTCGGCCAGTTGACCGTCGGCGGGATCACCTGGGGCTCGATGTGCTCCGCCAACGTCGGCTACTGGGTGGACGAGGCGGTGGCCGGCCGCGGCATCATGCCCACGGCGGTCGCGCTCGCCGTCGACCACTGCTTCCGGGACCTGGGACTGCACCGGGTCGAGGTGTGCATCCGCCCCGAGAACCGGCCCAGCCGCCGGGTGGTGGAGAAACTCGGCTTCCGCGCCGAGGGAATGCGGCCGCGCTATCTGCACATCGACGGCGACTGGCGTGACCACCTGGTCTATGCGCTCACCGCCGACGAGGCCGCCGACGGGCTGCTCAACCGCTGGCACTCCCTCAGGAGCGGCCCCGCGCAAGGTAATTGAATATCTGTTCGAATAGTAGATATCGATATGGCATCGGCGGCCCGCCGGGGCCGGGGCGAGCCGTCACAAATACCGGCAAAATAGTCTGAGAATCAGCTTGATCGGACGACACGCCGTCCCAAATTGCTGCAGCGCCTTACCCTGCGCCCGTACCGTGTGAAACGTGAGCAGTAGCGGCCTTATCTACGCGGTCATCGTAGGGGCCTGGGCCGCCTATCTGGTGCCGATGTGGCTCCGCAGGCAGGACGAGCTCAACGAGTCGCGTCCGACGGAACGCTTCAGTACCGCGATCCGCCTGCTGGCCGGACGATCGGCCATGGAACGGCGCGCGGCCCGAGCCCTCGGCGAACAGACCGCCGAACAGCAGCACCCCGCCGGAGACCCGGACGGGGCCGCAGCCGACCCCGCGGACGTCCCCACCCGGCCCGCCGCGTGGGACGGGGGCGAGCCCGCCTCCGCCGCCCCGGAGCCCGGGCCCGAGGCCGGTCCGGCCCCCGAGGCGCCCGCCCGGCCCGAACCGTCCGCCGAACCGTCCGCCGAACCGGCGGCCGAACCGGCCGCGCCCGAGGAGGACCGGGTGCGGACCCGCGGCGAACGCGACCGGGACCACGGCGAGCAGGACGGACGGCGCTCCGCCGAGCGGCGGGCCCGACTGCTCGCCCGGCGCCGCCGCATGGTCACCCTGCTCTTCGTCGCCTTCGCGCTCGGCGCGGTCGTCGCCGCCGTGGCCGGCTTCGCCTTCCTCTGGGTGCCCGCCGTGCCCGGCATCCTGCTCACCCTGTACATCGGGCACCTGCGCCGGCTCGAACGCCAGCGCTACGAGGTCAAGTTCGACCGGGTCCGGGCCGCGCAGGCCGCCGAGCGGCTGCGCGAACGCGAGCGGGCCGGGCCGCCGAGCCCCCGTGACCGCACCGCAGCCCACCGGGGCGGCGGCCGAACCCGCGACCCGGGCCAGCGCCCTCGCCGAGGCCACCGAGCACGAGGAGTGGGCCGACGGCGTCCGCGCCCGGGCCGCCGCCGGCCCCGACTCCTGGGAGCCCGTCCCCGTCCCGCTCCCCACCTACGTCACCGCCCCCGTCGCCCCCCGGGTCAACCGCGGCCTCGACCTGTCGGCCCCCAACACCTGGGACTCCGGCCGGCCCGTCACCCCGCTCTTCGACCAGTACGGCGAACCCGGCCCGCAGCAGGCCGCCCCCGAGTACCGCCCCCGCGCCGCCAACGAATAGGCCCGCACCCCCGGAACGCCCCGCCACCGCCCAGGTGTGCGGGGCGTTCGCGCTCCCCGCCCGCGCCCCGCCGACCATGGTCACGAGTACCCCGCCAGGGGTGATAGAGTTCTTTCTTGTTGGGGCTGTGGCGCAGTCCGGTAGCGCACCTCGTTCGCATCGAGGGGGTCAGGGGTTCGAATCCCCTCAGCTCCACCCGACAGAAGTCCCGCCCGGGTCACCCGGGCGGGACTTCTGCTTTGTGCGGGGCGGACGGGGCGTCACCTCCCGGGCGCCGCGACTCCGCCGCTGTGGCAGGCATCACACCGGTGTTCGCCGGCTACCGCTTCAGGTAGGCGAGCACGGCCAGCACCCGGCGGTTGGCGTCCGGGGTGTTGTCGATCCGGAGCTTGGCGAAGATCGAGGCGGTGTGCTTGGCCACCGCGCTCTCGCCGATGTGCAGTTCGGCCATCACGGCGGCGTTGGAGCGGCCCTCCGCCATCAGGCGCAGGACGTCGAGCTCACGGGGCGTCAGGTCGGCGGTGGTGCCGCGGGCGGTCGAGCGGGCCATCAGGCGGGCGATCACCTGCGGGTCCATCACGGTGCCGCCGGAGGCGACGGTGCGGACCGCGTCGACGAACTGCGCGGTGTGGGTGACGCGGTCCTTGAGCAGGTAGCCGACCGCGCCCAGGCCGTCCGCCAGCAGCTCCTGCGCGTACAGCTGCTCCACGTACTGGGAGAGCACCAGGACCGGCAGGGCGGGGCGTTCGCGGCGTACGGTCAGGGCGGCCTGGAGGCCCTCGTCGGTGTGGGTGGGCGGCAGGCGGATGTCGACCACGGCCACGTCGGGGTGCAACTCGCGGAGCGCGCGCAGCAGTTCCGGGCCGGTCTCGACGGCGGCCACCACCTCGAAGCCGTGCTCGGCGAGGGTGCGGCTCAGGCCGTCGCGGAGGAGGAAGAGGTCTTCGGCGAGGACGACGCGCACGGGAGCTCCAGGGTCGCGGTGGTCGGTCCGCCCGGCGGGCTGACCAGGGCGAGGGTGCCGTCGAAGGCGGCCAGTCGGCGGCGCACCCCGGCCAGGCCGGTGCCGCGGGACAGGTCGGCGCCGCCGCGGCCGTCGTCGGTGACGGTGACCCGCAACAGGCCGTCCGCGCGGCGCAGGTGGATCCGGACGGTGCTGCCGCCGGAGTGCTTGCCGGCGTTGGCCAGCAGCTCGGCGACGGCGAAGTAGGCGGCGCCCTCGACGGCGGCGGGCAGCCGGCCGGCCAGCTCGGCGTCCACCTCGACGTCCAGGAAGGAGTCCAGGGCGAGCGAGCGGACGGCGTCGGGCAGGCCGCGGTCGGCGAGCACCGGCGGCAGGATGCCGTGGACCAGGTCGCGCAGCTCCTGCAGGGCCCGCTCGGAGCTGGCCCGGACCTCGCCGAGCAGCCGGCGGGCGGTCGCCGGGTCGCTCTCCACCAGCCGGTCGGCCTGGTCGAGGGTCAGCCCGAGGGAGACCAGCCGGGCCTGCGCGCCGTCGTGCAGGTCGCGTTCGATCCGGCGCAGCTCGGCGGCCTGGGTGTCCAGCGCGTCGGCCCGGCTGTCCGTCAGCTGCCCGATCCGGCGCTCCAGCCGGGTCGCGTACGGGGCGCCCAGCAGCCGGCCGGTCCACTCGCCGTAGCGGGCCAGCACCGGGGCGGACAGCCACAGGCCGGCCGCGACGAAGCCCACGCCGAGCCCGGCGGCGGCGAGCATGGTGCCGGTGGACTCCACCGGCACGAAGGCGTACCAGTTGTCCGGGCCCAGGTGCCGCCAGACGAACGGCTGGACGAGGACGCCGAACAGGCCGTGGACCACCAGCGTCGGCGGGACGGCGGCCAGCAGGCCGGCGCTCCACGGGCCGAAGCAGCACCAGGCGAGGTCGCGCCAGAACGGGGGAGAGCCGAGCACCGCGACCGCGCGTGCGGTGACGGTCGGGCCGGTGGGCAGCGGGTCGGGCGGGTCGATCACGGTGCCCGTCCAGCGGGCGGTGCGGTCGCGTTCGCGGTCGCTGCCGCGGCGCAGCATGCGGGCCGCGCGCGGCACCAGCGGCAGGCCCGCGCCGACCGGCAGCAGCGCCAGCGTGCCGAGCGCCGCGAGCGAGCGCAGGCACGTCACCAGGGAGGCCAGCGACAGCTTCTGGCAGCGCCAGTAGGCGACCAGCCGCTCCCGGAAACGTTTCTGTCGGTCCGTCATGTCGTGGCGAGCCTATCCGTGCGGGCCGGACGGCGGCCGGCCAGGACCCAGGGCAGCGCGACCAGCACGCCCGCCACGCCGAACAGCACCATCGGCTCCACCGCGCCGGACTCCTCGTCCAGGAAGAGCAGCATGCCCAGGTTCACCAGGGTGTGGAAGCCGCCGGCCAGCAGCAGCCGGTGGGCGCCGACCTGCTCCCAGGCCAGGCCCAGCAGCACCGACATGGCGACCGCCGCGGCCAGGAACCCGGCCGCGTACGCCGGAGCCCGGGTGAACACCTGCACGTGCCAGCAGCCCCAGATCAGCCCGACCGCCGCGGAGGAGCCGAGCGGCCCGAACCGGGTGCGCAGCAGCGGCTGGAGCAGGCAGCGCCAGCCGATCTCCTCCCCGCAGGCGCCGAGCAGTTGGGCCGCCGCCACCACCCCGAACGGCGCGGCGAGCGAACCCGGGTCGTGGATCGGCACGCGGCCGTGCAGCAGGAAGGTGCCGGCCACCGCCAGCGCGGTGATGGCCGGGGCGCTGAGCAGCAGCACTCCGCGCGGACCGCGCGCCCCGCCGCCCGCCAGCAGGCCCCGCACCAGCGACGGCCGGAACAGGGCGACCGCGGCCACGCCCAGCGCCGGGCCGAACTGGGTCAGTTGGAGCACCTCGTCGGGCAGTCCGGTGAGCGGCTGGAGTGCGCCCAGCAGGCCGGCGGCGGGAAAGGCCACGGCGAGGAAGAGCAGGGTCGGGCCGAGCCAGCCGGTCCCCTTCCCGCTCCGGGTGCTTCTGGTGGTTCGCCTGCGTGCCACGGTGGTTCGCCTCTCGGTGGGTACGTCGTTGCCACCGATGACGATTCCGTGCGCGGCGCCCCGCGCCCATGCATCCACCTGCCCGGCAGGGGTGCACCCAGCTGTACCCCCTGCCGGGCCGTCAGGCCGCAGCAGCAGCGGAGGCGTGGGCGGGCGGCGCGGGCAGCCGGGAGGCCAGCAGGGCGAGCTGGACCTGCGAGGTGACGCCGGACTTGGCGCGGATCCGGCGCAGGTAGGTGTCGACGGTGTGCGGGCTGAGACCGAGCCGGCGGGCGATCATCGCGTAGCTGGCGCCCTCGCCGACCAGGTGCAGGACCTGGAGCTCGCGGCGGCTGAACTCGACGGTGGCGGCGGGGTGCTGGACGGTGGACGTGCGCATGGGTAACTCCCGGGGGCGAGGGGCGGCGGCGGGGGTCAGTACACGGGGTTGCACTCGGGCGTCTCGCAGGCGCCGCCCCACGAGGTGTCACCGTTGAACGGGGTGGGCGGCACCTCGAACGGCGCCGGCTGCGTGGTGGAGGTGCCCGCGGCCGGGTCGGCGGCGGTGTCGGCGGAGGCCAGCGGGGCGGTCGCGAGCAGGGCCGCGGCAGTCAGGGCGACGAGGGCGAGGGCGCGCTTCATGGAGGCCTCCGAGGGCTGGTTGCGGGGTGGGGACCGGCCGGCCGGGCGGCCCGCCCGGTGCTGTTCGGCCTGCATCCAGCATGTCCGGGCCGACCACCCCCGGACCACCGTCCACCCACCTCATCAACTGCGCTTGCAGCAAAGTGACCGGGGGGCGAAACGGGACCAAGCCGGGCGCAACGCCGCGATCGGACCCGCTCCCCGGCCCCGCGCACCGGCCTTCCGGCCTTGCGGACCGCCCCCCGCGCACCCGTCCGGCGCCGGGCCCGTGTCACGGGATCCCGTGACTTACCGTCAGCCGCCGCGCGGCGCAGGATGGTGCGCGACGCGAGCGGCGGCCGGAACGGTGCGGCAGCCGCTTCGGAGAGGGGATCCCGTGCAGTGGCACGACGGGGCGGACCGGCCGCACCCGGAACACAGCGGACGGGTCGCCGAGTTGGCGGCCTTCCTGCGGGACGGCGCCGGCCGGACCACGCCCGCCCTGCTCTGGTGCGAGCAGGAACCCGAGCCGGACGCGCACGGCTCCGCCGAGGCCCTGGCCGCCGCCCTGGAGCGGGAGTTGGCCCGCCCCGTGCGGCCCGTCCCCGAGCGTCCCGCCGGGACGTGGCAGTGGGGCCCGGACGCGGTGCTGCTGGTCCAGCGGCGCGGCGGCACCGAGGTGCAGCTCAGCCCGCCCCCGGGCTCCGCCGGCCGGCGCAGCACGCTGCGGCTGCGCGCCGCCCAGTGCCTGCTGGTGCCCGCCGACTGGAGCCACCGGCTCGACCCGCGCAGCCCCGAGCGCCCGCTCGCGCTCGCGCTGCCCTGACGCGCCGTCCTGGCGTGCTGCCCTGACGCGCGGTCCTGACGCGCCGTCCCGACCCGCTGCTGTGGCGCCCCGCGCCGACGCCCCGCCGGGTGGGGGTGCCGGGGGCGGAAGGTACCCTGCGCTTGGTGTTCGAAGCATCGAACTGCGGTTCGGCAAAAGACCGCCACCGCGTGCCCGGCGGCCGCGCATCCCACAGGTGCAGGTCGACGGCGGTCCGGGCGCGGGGCGTCGGCCGCTCGGACGCCTCATGTGAAGGAACGGCAAAGGCGTCCTCGCGGAACGTCCATGCGCCCACGGCAGTGGGCGCCGGGCGCCGCCCGGGCCCAGAGGGGATCAGCGCAGCATGGGGGACTACTTCCGTGTCGAGGTGAGCGAACTCGACCGGCTGGTGAAGCAGCTGAACGACAGTCAGCAGGACATGCGCGAGGCCCTGCGCGCGATGCACGAAACCGGGCCGAAGACCACCGGGAGCAAGAACCTGGACCACGCCTGCGACGACTTCAACGACAGCTGGCAGGACGCCATCACCCGGATATCCCAGGGCGTCGAGGCCCTGGAGGGCAAGCTCAAGGAGACCTGCAAGAGCTACTCGGAGACCGACGAGGCCATCCGCGACATGTTCAGCGGAGCGTCCGCATGAGCAGCAAGGCGGACTTCCCCACCCTGGGCTTCGACCCCGCGCCCGGCAACCCCGAGAACGTCGACGGCCTGGTCGCCAAGCTCAACCGCGCCTCCGGTGCGATGGAGAGCGCCCACCGCACCCTGGTCGCCGTCGGCCAGGGCGGCAGCGTCTGGGAGGGCGACGCCGCCAAGGCCTTCGCCGGCAAGGTCGGCGAACTCCCGCGCTACCTCAGCGACAGCGTCGACGCGATGCGGCAGGCCTCCAGCCAGCTCGACAACTGGAAGAACCAGCTCTCCTCGTACCAGGACGTCGCCCGGCGCTACGAGGCCGAGGCCGCCGAGGCCAAGCGCCGCCTGGAGATCGCCGAGAACGTCAAGGAGAACGCCGTCGAGCGCTTCGACGTGGCGGCGGACTCCCCGGCGTTCGGGCTCATCGGCAAGCGCTTCGACGACGACGCCCAACTCGCCGACGCCCAGCGCCGGATCGACGCGGCGAGCGCCGAGTACAGCGCCGCCGAACGCCAGCTGGAGACCGCCAACCGCGAACTGCGGGGCATCAAGGACGAGCTGGAAGCGATCGTCAAGCAGGCGAAGGAACTGCTGGAGCACCACCAGGACGACGCCGACCGGACCGCGAGGGCGCTCCGCCGGGCCAACCAGAACGCTCCCGAGATCAGCGCCTGGGAGAAGATCGGCAACGGCTTCAAGAGCGTCGGCAAGAAGATCAAGGGCTGGGCGACCAAGCACGCCGACCTGCTCAAGAAGATCGGCGACATCGCGGGCGGCGTCTCGGCGGTGCTCGGCATCGCCTCCCTCGCCACCATGTGGTGCCCGCCGCTGTCCGCCGCCCTCGGCGTCGCCTCCAGCGGCGCGTCCGCGGTCGCGCTCGGCGCCCACGGACTCGCCAAGCTCGGCGGCGCGGACGTCAGTTGGGCGACCATCGCACTCGACGGCGTCGGCGTCGTGCCGTTCGTCGGCGGCGCGGCCAAGGGCGTCAAGGGCGTGGCCGGCGGCGTCAAGGCCATCGCCAAGGGCGAGGGCCTGGTGGCCGGCGGCTCCAAGGTCGCCGAGGCCGGACGGGCCATCACCCGCACCCACATGGAGGGCGGCCTGCTGCACAACAAGATCCTCACCCCGGTCTTCACCAAGACCCCGCTGAAGAACCTGCCCGGCATCGGCTCCATCGGCGAGGCCGGTGAGAAGGTCTTCTCGCTGCCCGTCACCTCCTGGTGGTCCCGGGGCACCCAGATCGGCATGAAGGGCGGCGGCCTGATCAAGAACGCCCCCACCCTGTACCAGGAGGTCACCTCGTGACGACCCCTCAGCCCGAACCGGCCGAGATCTTCCCCGACGAGCCGCTCGACATCCGCTGGGTGCTGCCCGCCCAGTTCCACTCGCTCGGCGTCGACCTCCCCGAGCAGGAGCGCGAGGCGCACATCGCCGAGGTGTCCGCCGAGGTGTGGTGCGGCGGCACCCAGTACCAGCGCGACACCGTCGCCACCTGGTACAACGACATCGCGGCCACCGCCGCCGAGGACGGCGCGGTCTACTCCGGCTTCCTGCTGGCCGGCACCGAGGACGACCGGGTCACCGTCGCCACCCTGGTCATCCAGGCCGACGAGGCCGACACCGCGGACGCCGAGACGGTCTCCGCCGCGATCCTGGACATGCTCTCCCTGGACCCGGCCAACGAGACCTTCCGCACCGAGGCCCCCGTCGGGCCCGTCGTGGTCGCCCTCTCCGGCTCGCTCGCCGAAGTGACCGACGACGAGGGCAACACCGCCAAGCTCGAACTCGCCCAGGCCTCCGCGTACATCCCCGTGCAGGGCGCCGACACCCTGGTCACCATGACCATCAGCACGCCCACCCTGGTCGACTTCCCCGAGTACGTCACGATGCTCGCCGCGCTGGTCGAGACCGTCGAGTACGACACCCCCGGCACCCGGGCCGCCGCCACCGGCCAGGCCGGGCCGGACGACACGAGGCTCCTGGAGGCATTCGGATGAGCACCTGGCACCCGCCGGCCCCGCCCGGCCTGCACACCGGCCCGCTGCCCCGGCGGTCCGCGCTCGGCCTGGGACTCCAGTTCGGCCTGCAGTGGCTGTGGCTGCCGTTCCGGACGACCTGGGACTTCCTCTCCTCGGAGACGCCGTCGGACGGCAACGCCGAGCCCGGCCGCTCCAAGTTCGTCCTCACGCCGAGCCGTTACCGCCTGGAGCGCAGCGGCACCCGGGAGGAGTGGGAGGCCTGGGCGGCGCGGGCCCTGGACCGGGGCATCGAGCGCGGCCTCGCCACGGTGCGGTCGAAGCAGGAGTTCAACGCGAACCACCGCTACCAGTACAAGGGCAGCGACATGGTGCCCAGGACCTCCGTCCGCCGCCGCTACTACCGGGGCATCGGCCTGGAAGGACTCGCGGCGCTCGCCGCCCGGCGCGGCTGGCAGGTCGACTGGCAGGCGAGCACCACCGCCGAGGCCCACCTGGTCCCGCTGCGGACGGGCTGAGCTCAGCCGAGGTCGAACGGCTCCTCGCTGAAGCGGAACCAGGCGTGGGGCGGTTCGACGGGCAGCAGGAACTCGGCGACCGGGCCCTCCGGGGAGTGCAGGGTGTGCTCCTCCTCCAGCGCGGTCCAGGCCCGGTCCCACTGCTCCCACTCCTCGGAGCGGGTCGGCCGGCGGCTCCCGGTGAACCCGGGTTCGGCCGCCGGCCGGCCCGGGCCGCGCAGGAAGTCGCCGTGCGGCCACGGGAAGTCGGCCTCGGTGACGCGGATCTCGCCGACCGACTCCTCACCGCGCCGCAGCCACCAGGTCTCGTCGATGAAGGCCATCCGGGGTCTCCTCGGGCGCAGGGATCGGGCAGGGGCAGTCTGCCGGACGGGTACGACAACGCCCGATCACCGTGCAACGGCGGATAGTTCACTCGTACGAGTGGATTGCGGCGCGCGGGCGGCAGGGGAGGGTGGTGGTGACCGAGGGTCGGAGGGCTCGTTAGGCATCGCGCCGATCTCTGTCGTCGACTCAAGGGGCGGGACCCAGTGGCTCAGCCGTTCGAACTGCCGGACTTCTACGTGCCGTACCCGGCGCGGATCAACCCGCACTACGAGAAGGCGCGGGTGCACACCAGGGAGTGGGCACGGGCCTTCGGGATGCTGGAGGGGTCGGGCATCTGGGAGGAGCATGATCTCGACTCGCACGACTACGCGCTGCTCTGCTCCTACACCCACCCCGACTGCGACAGCGAGGCGCTCGACCTCGTCACCGACTGGTACACCTGGGTCTTCTTCTTCGACGACCACTTCCTGGAGATCTTCAAGCGCACCCTCGACCGCGAGGGCGGCAAGGCGTACCTGGACCGGCTGCCCGCCTTCATGCCGATGGACCTCGCCGACGGGTACCCCGAGGCGACCAACCCGGTCGAGGCCGGCCTCGCCGACCTGTGGCAGCGCACCGTCCCGCACATGTCGGCGGACTGGCGGTCCCGGTTCGCCGAATCCACCCGGAACCTGCTGAACGAGTCCCTCTGGGAGCTCTCGAACATCAACGAGGGCCGGGTCTCCAACCCCGTCGAGTACATCGAGATGCGCCGCAAGGTCGGCGGCGCCCCCTGGTCGGCCGGCCTGATCGAGTACGCCGCGCAGGCCGAGGTCCCGGAGGCGGTCGCGTACTCCCGCCCGCTGCGCGTCCTGCGGGACGCCTTCTCCGACGGCGTCCACCTGCGCAACGACCTGTTCTCCTACGAGCGCGAGATCGGCGAGGAGGGCGAACTCTCCAACGGCGTCCTGGTGCTGGAGACCTTCCTCGGCTGCTCCACCCAGCAGGCCGCGGACGCCGTCAACGACCTGCTGACGTCCCGCCTCCAGCAGTTCGAGAACACCGCGCTCACCGAACTCCCCGGCCTGTTCGCCGAGCACGCGCTGAACCCGGAGGAGATCGCCCGCGTCCTCGCCTACGTCAAGGGCATGCAGGACTGGCAGTCCGGCGGCCACGAGTGGCACATGCGCTCCAGCCGCTACATGAACGGCGGCGGCGCGGCCGCACCCGTCCTCGGCCCCAAGGGCCTCGGCACCTCCGCCGCCAACATCCGCCTCGCGGCGGGCATCCGCGGCCTGCGCAGCTTCGCCCACACCCCGCACCGCACCGTCGGCCCCTCGCTGATGCCCGACTTCCCGATGCCGTACCCCCTCACCCTCAACCCGCACCTCGCCGGCTCCCGCGAGTACGTGGTCGACTGGGCCCGCCGGTTCGGCCTGCTCGACCCGGAGCCGGGCGTCCCCGCCTCCGACATCTGGACCGAACAGAAGCTCCGCGACTACGACTTCGCGCTCTGCGCCGCCGGCATCGACCCCGACGGCACCCGCGAGGAACTCGACCTCAGCTCCGCCTGGCTCACCTGGGGCACCTACGCCGACGACTACTACCCCGTGGTCTTCGGCCGCCCCCGCGACCTCGCCGGCGCGAAGGCCGTCAACGAGCGCCTGTACGCCCTGATGACGCTCGACGGCAGCCTCCCCTTCGAGCCCCGCAACGCGCTCGAAGCCGGCCTCGCCGACCTCTGGCAGCGCACCAGCGAACCCTTCTCCACCACCGCCCGCGCGAAGTTCCGCAAGGCCGTCGGCGACATGATCGACAGCTGGCTGTGGGAGCTCGCCAACCAGGCCCAGAACCGGATCCCCGACCCGGTCGACTACATCGAGATGCGGCGCGCCACCTTCGGCTCCGACCTGACGATGAGTCTGTCCCGGCTCGGGCGCGGCGAGGTGATCCCCGACGAGGTCTACCTGAGCGGCACCATGCGGGCGATCGAGAACTCCGTCGCGGACTACGGCTGCCTGGTCAACGACCTGCACTCGTACCAGAAGGAGGTCGAGTACGAGGGCGAGTTCCACAACCTGGTCCGGGTGGTGGAGAACTTCTTCTCCTGCGACTACCCCGTCGCCGTGGACATCGTCGCCGACCTGATGGCCTCCCGCCTCAGCCAGTTCCAGCACGTCGTCGACGGGGAACTCCCGCTCCTCAAGCACGACTTCGCCATCGAGGGGGAGGCGGCCGACGCGCTCGACGGCTACATCCGGGAACTGGAGGACTGGATGGCCGCCGTCCTCAACTGGCACCAGCAGTGCCACCGCTACACCCCGGACGTCCTGGCCCGGCACTTCGCTCCGAAGTTCACCCTCCCGTCGGACCTGGGCACCTCGGCGATCAGGATCCTCGCGGACCTCAGGTCATGACGGGCACGAGCCGGCGGGCGCGAAGACACGGGCAGCGCCGTCTTCGCGCCCGCCGGCTCTCCTCGGCTACTGCCAGTTGCCCTGCGGGGGAGCGGGCGGCGCAGCCGGGTGGTGGTGCGGCCGGTGGCCGCGGGGGTGGCGGGTGAGGGTGTAGCCGAGCACGCCGGCGAGGGCGGCGAGGATGCCGCCGGCGATGGTCCACCACCAGCGGGTGTTCCAGCCGGAGAAGAGGTCGGAGTACCAGTGGGTCTCTTCTTCGACGGGAGCCGTCGCGTACGCGGCGCTCGCGCTGGGCGCGGGCGTCGCCGCGGCGCCGCTCGCCGTCGCGCCGGCGTTGACCGGCGGCACCAGCGGGGCCTTGAGCGAGCCGCCCTCGGGCTGGGCGTCGTCGAGGCCGCCCTTGGCGGCGACGTGGACGCGCACCTGGGAGGCGAGGCCGAGGTCCTGCTGCGGGATGTCGGTGGTGGAGAGCCGGATGTAGTAGGTGCCGGGCAGCGGGTCGCCGGACCAGGGCTCGGCCCAGGACCGGATCTGACGGAGCGTGCAGCTGAGCGCCAGCGTGGTCGCGTTCTGTTCGGCGGTGCCGTTCTGCGGCCCGGCGGTGCAGGCCTGGCGGCGGCGCAGGCCGTCGAAGAGTTCGACGGTCCAGGTCTGCGCGCCGTGCCGGTCGGCGGCCTCGGGGAGGGTGACGTTGACCTGGACGGTGGCGGTCTGGCCCTCGGAGGCGGGGAACGCCCAGTACAGGTAGTCGCCGGTGGAGACCGGGACGTCCGCGTCCTGCCCGGCGGCGAGCGCCGTCGCGGTGAGGAAGCTGGTGCCCACCGAGTGGAGGACGGGCTTCGCGGTGCCGGTCGGCGAGGCGGACGGCGAGGGCGCGGCCGTGGCGGCCGGGGCCAGCAGGAGCAGGCCGGTGAGCGCGGCGGCCGGGGCCGCGAGGGTGAAGAGCTTGCGCATCGTCAGTTCTCCCGCCAGACGGCGATCCGCCAGCGTGCCAGCCAGCCGAAGATCAGACCGGCGAGCAGGCCGGCCAGGGTGAGCACACCGAGCAGGATCCAGCCGCGGCCGAGGCCCATGGCGGGGCCGTCGGGCGAGGGGGAGGCGGCGGCGACGTCGACGGTCAGCTCCAGCGGCAGGCCGGGGTCGGCCTGGACGCCGGCCTGGCCGGCGAAGGAGTTGCTGACGATCAGGCAGACGGTCCGGTCGGTGGCCGCGGCGGTGCCGGAGCTCGGCGACGGGGACGCCTTGTCGGTGCCGGGCGCGGACCAGCGGACGCCGGTGGACGCCACGTCGGTGCGGCCGGAGCCGGCGTCGCTGCCGCGGACCAGTTCCTGTCCGCTGCTGTCGGTGGCCTGGAGCAGTACGCCGTAGTCGCGGGCGACGGCCCGGTCCGGGGTGACGCTGACGGAGGCGCGGAGTTCCTGGCCGGCCTTCACGGGCACCCGGTACACCCGGTGCTCGGAGAACTTCTCGCGGTCGCTGTACACGCCGGGGGCGAGGATCGGCGCGTTGGTGCACTGGTCCGCGCCGGTGACCTTGGCCGGGGTGACGGTGTGGGTGTCCTGGGCGCGGTCGACGAGCTGCTTGACGCGCTGGGTCAGCTGGTCCTGGGTGCGGACGTCGGTGAAGGTGCCGCCGGTCGCGTTGGCGATGCACAGCAGCTGCTGGCGGGTCTTGTCGTCGTGGGCCAGGCCGAGGGTGTCGATCACCAGGTGGATGCCCTGGCTGGCGAGTTCGCGGGCCACGTCGCAGGGGTCGGGCGGGGCGCAGGTGTCCTCGCCGTCGGTGATCAGCACGATCCGGCGGGTGGTGGGGCCGGTGCCGAGGTCCTGGGCGGCGGCGCGCAGCGCCACACCGATCGGGGTCCAGCCGGTGGGCCGGACGGTGGCGACGGCGGTCTTGGCCTCGACCTTGTTGGTCCGGCCGACCGGGAAGAGCTGCTTGGTGTCCTTGCAGCCCTCCTTCTGGTCGCTGCCCGGGTAGGTCGCGCCGAGGGTGCGCAGGCCGAACTCGGTCTCGGCGGGCAGTGCGTCGATGACCTCGTTGATGGACTGCTGGGCGACCGCGATCCGGCTCTTGCCCTGGATGTCGATGGTCCGCATCGAGCCCGACCCGTCCAGGACCAGGTCGACCTTGGGCGCTTCGACAGCGGCGGGCGGGGCCCGGGCTCGTCGGCGTACGCGGGCATGACGCCGAGCACGGTGCCGGCGACTATCGTCAGCGCCCCGAGCAGGGCGGCTCCGCGGGCCGTCCGTCGTGTTCTGGTAAGGGTGATCACCGCCGCATCCTAGGGACCGTCAGTTCGAATCGCCCAATGCGGGTGGTGAGCGCGACGTACCCTGAACTGGTCGGCACAGCAGGCGGGGAGAGCACATGACGGTGCGTCTGGCGGGCGTCGGAAAGCGCTACGGCCGGCGCGGCCCGTGGGTGCTGCGGGAGGTGGAGCTGACGCTCCGTCCGGGCTCGCTGGTGCGGATCGAGGGCGCGAACGGCAGCGGCAAGTCGACGCTGCTGAAGCTGCTGGCCGGCATCGAGCGCGCCGGGCGCGGCACGGTCGAGGCGCCCGCCGGCCGGGCGTACGTGCCGGAGCGGTTCCCGCCGGCGCTGCCGTTCGACGCCCGGGCGTACCTGTGCCACCTGGGCCGGATCCGCGGCCTGTCTGCCGCGGAGGCGCGGCGCCGGGCCGACCACTGGCTGGAGCGGTTCGGCATCACCGGCTACGCCGGCACCCCGATCGGGCGGCTCTCCAAGGGGACGTGCCAGAAGGTCGCGGTGGCCCAGGCGCTGCTCGCCGAGGCCGAGTTGCTGCTGCTGGACGAGGCGTGGACGGGCCTGGACCAGTCGGCCCGGGGCGAGCTCGACGGCGCGGTCGCCGAACGGGCGGCGGCCGGCGGCCTGGTGGTCTTCGTCGACCACGACCCGACCCGGCTGGCGGGCCTCGCCACCGGCGCCCACCGGGTCGCCGACGGCGTGCTGCACGAGGTCCCGCTGCCGCAGGCCGGGCCGGACGGGCCGCGCACCGCGGTGGTGGTGGAGGCCGAGGCGCTGCCGGAGTGGCTCCCCGGCCGGCCCGAGCGCAAGCCGCTCGCCGACGGCGCCACCCGGCTGGACGTGCCGTCCGCGCACGCGGACGCGCTGCTGCGCCGCCTGCTGGCCGCGCACCCGCCGGTGCACATCAGGTCCGTCCGGGAGGACAACGCGTGATGACCGTACGGATGCTGACGCGCTATCACCTGGAGCTGCTGGTGCGCTCGCAGCGCTGGCTGCCGCCCGGGCTGGCGTACGTGCTGCTGATGGGCCTCGGGGTGTCGGGCGGCGACGAGGCGCTGTCGGCGGCGGCGTTCTCGGCGGGCCTGCTGGTGCCGGTGACGGGCTGGCTGGTGCGTTCGGCGGTGACGGCGGAGCCCGCGCAGTCCCGGGCCTGCCTGGTGGCGGCGGCGGGCTGGCGGCGGGTGCACCTGTCCGCGCTGCTGGCGGCGGCGCTGGCGGGCCTGGCGCTCGGCGTGCTCGGGCTGGCCGCGGTGCTGGCGGTCGGCAGCGGCGGCTCCGGGGCGGCGGCCGCGGCGGGCCTGCTGGCGACGGTGGTGTGCGTGCTGACGGGCGCGGCGGTGGGCGCGGTGTGCAACCGCCCGGTGGTGGCGGGCGCGCAGTACGCGGTGCCGCTGGGGCTGGCCGCGGTCGTGCTGGTGCTGCTGGTGCCGGGCTCGCCGGCGAACGCGGTGGTGCGGGCGCTGGTGCTGGGGGCCCGGCACGGCGCGCTGTCGGTGCCGTGGTGGGCGCTGCCGGGCGCGTCGGCGCTGGCGGCGGGCGCCGGGTGGGCGGCGGTCACGGTGGCGGTCCGGCGGGGCGAGTGAGCGTCAGGAAGCGGACACACCGCGGTAGATGGGATTAAATATGGCGAATTCTGGCTAGGGTGCGGACGTACGTGCCGAGTGCCTGCTGGAAGGAACGCCCGCTGTGAGCAACCTGTTCGCGATCGCCTACCCCGATGTCGCCACCGCGCAGAAGGTCCGGGACGAGCTGATCGGCCTGCAGAAGCAGCGGCTGATCGACCTGGAGGACGTCGTGGTGGTCGAGCGCCGCGAGGACGGGAAGATCAAGCTCCACCAGGCCGTCTCCAACACCGGCCTGGGCGCGGCCTCCGGCGCGCTGTGGGGCGGCGTGATCGGCCTGCTGTTCCTGATGCCGATCCTGGGCGCGGCCGTCGGCGGCGCGACCGGCGCGGCCGTGGGCGCGTCCACCGACACCGGCGTGGACGACAACTTCATGCGGCAGGTCGGCGAGAAGCTGGCCCCGGGCAGCGCCGCGGTGTTCGCGCTGGTCCGCACCGCCACCAAGGACAAGGTGATCCCGGCCGTCGCGCAGTTCGGCGGCGAGCTGATCCAGACCTCGCTCAGCCACGACGAGGAGGAGCACCTGCGGGAGATCGCCCGGGCGGCGAACCCGGCGTCCACGCTCTGACGCTCCGCCAGGTTTTGCCGGCGGGGCGCCGGGCCGCGGTGCCCGGCGTCCCGCCGTCCCTGCCCATTCGAGCTGGCGAGGACGGCTGGTGGCCACGGAATCGGTGACCCGCCCGGCCCGGACGCCCGGCGCGCGGCGGCCCCGGCGGTGGACCGAACTGCTGCTGGTGCTGGCCGCGGTGGGCCTGGCGGTGTTCGGGTACGTCGAGGTGGGCGTCGACATCGACGGCAAGGCGCCGCCCGACGCCGCCCAGTACGGCGCCGCGCTCGGCGTGCTGGCGCTGGTCGCGCACGGCGCGGTCCGCTGGCGGGCCAGGTGGGCCGACCCGCTGCTGCTGCCGATCGCGGTCCTGCTGAACGGCATCGGACTGGTCGTCATCTACCGGCTGGACCGCAACACCCCGCAGCACGAGGCCGCCCCCACCCAACTGCTCTGGTCCACCCTCGGGGTGGGCCTGTTCATCGCCGTGCTGTTCCTGCTGCGCGACCACCGCCGGCTCCAGCGCTACGCGTACGTCGGCGCGTTCGTGGCGCTCGTCCTGCTGGTGCTGCCGGTGTTCTTCCCGCCGGTGTACGGCTCCCGGATCTGGATCCAGCTCGGCCCGCTGTCCTTCCAGCCCGGCGAGTTCGCCAAGGTCCTGCTGGCGGTCTTCTTCGCCGCCTACCTGGCCGCGCACCGCGACGCGCTCGCCCTGACGGGCCGTCGGGTGCTGTGGTTCCGGCTGCCGCTCGGCCGGGTGCTCGGACCGGTGCTGCTGATCTGGGCGGCGTTCGTCGGCGTGCTGGTGCTGGAGACCGACCTCGGCACCTCGCTGCTGTTCTTCGGCCTGTTCGTGGTGATGCTGTACGTGGCCACCGCCCGCACCGGATGGATCGTCATCGGCCTGCTGCTGTCCGCCGTCGCCGCGGTCGGGGTGGGCTGGCTGTCGCCGCACGTGCACGGCCGGGTCACCGACTGGCTGCACCCGCTGGCGTCCATCGAGGCCGGGCAGGGCGCCAACCAGATCGCCCAGTCGCTGTTCGCGTTCGCCTGGGGCGGGCAGCTCGGCACCGGCCTCGGACTCGGCCACTCCGCGCTGATCGGCTTCGCCACCAAGTCCGACTTCATCCTCGCCACCATCGGCGAGGAACTCGGCCTGACCGGACTGCTCGCCGTCTTCCTGCTGTACGCGGTGCTGGTCTCCCGGGGCTTCCGCACCGGCATCGCGCTGCGCGACCCGTTCGGGCGGCTGCTCGCCATCGGGCTGGCCGCGCTGGTCGCGATCCAGGTGTTCGTGGTGGCCGGCGGCGTCCTCGCGCTGATCCCGCTGACCGGCATGACGCTGCCGTTCATCGCCCAGGGCGGCTCCTCCGTGGTCACCAACTGGATCATCGTGGCGCTGCTGGTCCGGATGAGCGACCTCGCCCGGCGCCCCGACCCGCAGGAGGAGGCGTGAGGCTCACCCGCCCCGAGGGCACCAACGGCGGACCGCAGGGCCTGCCCGGCATCTCCACCACCGGCCGCCGGGCCGGCACCTTCTGCATGCTGCTGATCGTCGCGCTCGCCGTCCAGGCCACCCGGGTCCAGGTCTTCCAGAAGCAGGAACTCGACCACAACAGCGCCAACCAGCGCGCCGTCATCCAGCGCTACGCCCAGCCCCGCGGCAACCTGATCGCCGGTCAGCCGCTGACCGGCTCCAAGGCCACCGGCGGCCGCCTCGCCCACCAGCGCACCTACACCGACGGCCCGCTGTACGCCGCCGTCACCGGCTACTCGTCCCAGCTGTACGGCAACACCCAGCTCGAAGGCGTCTACGACGACCTGCTCACCGGCACCGACCCCCGGCTGGCCGGCTGGGCCGTGTGGGACGCCATCACCCGGCAGCAGCAGCCCGGCGGCGACGTGGTCACCACCATCGACCCGGCCGTGCAGCGCGCCGCCATGCAGGGACTCGGCAGCCAGAAGGGCGCCGTCGCCGCCATCGAACCCGCCACCGGCCGGATCCTCGCCCTGGCCTCCACCCCCAGCTACGACCCCGGCGCGATCGCCGGCACCGGCACCGCCGACCAGGACACCTGGAAGCGGCTCCAGGCCGACCCCGACCAGCCGATGCTCAACCGGGCGCTCCGGCAGATCTACCCGCCGGGCTCCACCTTCAAGGTGGTCACCGCCGCCGCGGCCCTCGCCGCCGGCGTGGTCACCGACATCGAGTCCCCGACCGGCGCGCCCTACCCGTACGTGATGCCCGGCACCACCACCCCGCTCACCAACGACACCAGTGCCTGCAACCAGGAGGGCCTGTCGCTGGACGACGCGATGACGCTGTCCTGCAACAGCGTCATGGGCTGGCTCGGCGTGCAGACCGGCCTCGACCGGATGACCGCGATGGCCAAGAACTTCGGCTTCAACGACGCCAAGCTCGACACCCCCGTGCGCGCCGCCCGCTCCAACTTCGACACCACCATGAACGCCTCGCAGCTGGCGCTCTCCTCGATCGGCCAGTACGACACCGCCGCCACCCCGCTCACCATGGCGATGGTCGCCGCCGGGGCCGCCGCCGACGGGCAGGTGATGTATCCACAGCTTGTGGACAGGCTCACCAAGGCCGACGGCAGCCAGGTCCGGCTGATGCACCCCGTGCTGTACCGGCAGGCCTTCGGGCCCGGCGTCGCCCAGCAGCTCCGCCGGCTGATGGTCGACGTGGTGCAGAACGGCACCGGCGGCAACGCGCGGATCCCCGGCGCCGAGGTCGGCGGCAAGACCGGCACCGCCCAGCACGGCGTCGACAACACCGGCACCCCCTACGCCTGGTTCATCGCCTGGGCCCGCCCGGCCGGCTCCACCGCCACCCCGCCGGTCGCCGTCGCCGTGGTCGTCGCCGACAGCCAGGCGAGCGACATCACCGGCGGCGGGCTGGCCGCGCCGATCGCCAAGGCCGTCATGCAGTCCGTCCTCGACCGTTGACCAGCGCATTCACCCGCAAGCCCCTCATAACTATGCATAGCGTCGCATTTGATACAGTCCCTGCCTGATCCCCACCAGAAGGACACCGATGAGCACCACCCGCCTGCTGCGGCGCAAGCCCGTGGACACCCTGATCGCCGAAGCGGGCGGAACCGGAGCCGGACACCTGCGCCGCTCCATCGGCCTGTGGCAGCTCTCCGCGATCGGCATCGGCGCCACCGTCGGCACCGGCATCTTCTTCGTGCTCACCACCTCCGTTCCGGAAGCCGGGCCGGCCGTGGTGCTGTCCTTCGTGATCGCCGCCGTCACCGCCGGCCTCACCGCGCTCTGCTACGCCGAACTCGCCTCCGCCATCCCGGTGGCCGGCTCCTCCTACTCGTACGCGTACGCCACCATGGGCGAACTCGTCGCGTTCGGCGTCGGCATCTGCCTGCTGATGGAGTACGGCGTCTCCGCGTCCGCGATCGCCGTCACCTGGGGCCAGTACCTCAACCAGTTCGCCGACCTGGCGTTCGGCCTGCACCTGCCCGCCGCGCTCACCGCCCCGCCCGGCGAGGACGGCATCTTCAACCTGCCCGCCGTGGTGCTGGTCGCCCTGGTCACCGTGCTGCTGATCCGTGGCGTCGGCGAGTCCGCCAAGGTCAACGCGGTGATGGTGTCCATCAAGCTGGTCATCCTGGTGCTGTTCGTCGCCATCGGCCTGACCGGCTTCCACGCCGGCAACTTCACCCCGTTCGCCCCCGAGGGCTGGGGAGGCGTGCAGACAGCCGCGTCCACCATCTTCTTCTCGTTCATCGGCCTGGACGCCGTCTCCACCGCCGGCGAGGAGGTCCGGGAACCGCGCCGCACCCTGCCGCTGGCCATCCTGATCTCGCTCACCGTCGTCACCCTGCTGTACATCGCGGTCGCCGTCACCGCGATCGGCGCCCAGCCCTGGCAGCGGTTCGAGGGCCAGGAGGCCGGCCTCGCGCAGATCCTCCAGGACGTCACCGGCCAGTCCTGGCCCGCCCTGGTGTTCGCCGGCGGCGCGATCGTCTCGATCTTCTCCATCACGCTGGTGGTGATCTACGGCCAGACCCGGATCCTCTACGCGATGGGCCGCGACGGCCTGCTCCCGCGTCCCTTCACCCGCGTCTCCCCGCGCACCGGCACCCCCGTCTGGAACACCGTCGTGGTCGGCGCCGCCGTCGCCCTGCTGGCCGCCGTCTTCCCGCTCCGGCTGCTCGCCGACATGACCTCGATGGGCACCCTCGTGGCCTTCACCGCCGTGTCCGTCGGCATCATCGTGCTCCGCCGCACCCGCCCCGACCTGCCCCGCGGCTTCAAGGTCCCGTTCTACCCGGTCACCCCCGTGCTCAGCGCCGGCTTCTGCGTCTACCTGGTCACCAAACTGCACCGCGACACCTTCGTCGCCTTCGCGATCGCCCTCGCGCTGGCCGCCGTCCTCTACTTCGCCTACAGCGCCAAGCACTCCCGCCTGGCCACCCCGACCCCCGGGAACCGGCCGACCGGAGCTGACACTCCGTAGGGCCCGGGGTGTCGAAATCCGGGCGGAAGCGGGGAAACCGGCCCGCGGGTGGCGACAGAGCGTGTGCGTCCCGCCTAGCCTTCCAGCCATGGCGAGCACCCGACCCCCGGCCGGACGTGCGTTGCTCGGGGCGGACCGGGGCGGCGGGCGGGTACCGGCGCAGCGCGACCGGCAGGGGCGGCGTGCCGTGCTGCTGCTGGGGCATCCGGC
>NZ_KK853997.1:4759601-5284911 GCF_000696185.1 Kitasatospora cheerisanensis KCTC 2395
CGCACGCCGGCCGGCAGCCCGCTGCCGGGCACGGTGCTGGCCGGGTTCGGCCCGCTGGGCCGCACGCTGTCGCTGACCCTGCTGTGCGTCGGCGCGCTGGCCGTCGCGCTGTGGCTGCTCGCGCACCCGCCGGCCACCGCCGTCGCCGCCTGCGACCTGCTGGCGGCGGGCCTGACGGTGGCGTTCGCGCTGGCCCCCGCGGGCCGGTTCGGCTACCTGGCGCTGCCCGCGGTGCTGGTGCTGTGGCCGCGGCTGGCGGCCGCGCCCGGACGGCCGGTTCCGGTGCCGCCGCCGAGGCCGACGCACCGTCGACCCGCGGCAGTGCCTATCGTGTCCGGGGACAGCGTACGAACACGGGAGTGACCTTGGGCGCCACCGGACGACGCCGGTTCCTCGGCCTGGCCGCCGGCGCGGCCGCCTCGCTGACCGCCTGCGGCCCGGGCCGCCCCGGCACCGGCAGCGCCGTCGCACCCGCGCCCGGCACCGGCGGGGCCGCCACGCCGAGCCCCGCGCCGTCGGCCACCGCGGCCGAGAACGCCAAGCCCGGCAACGCCGACTGGGCGATCACCAACGCCGGCCCGGCCGCCGCCATCGAGGGCTGGGCGGACCGGACCAGCGTGCTGCCCGGCGAGCAGGTCGGCCTGCACGTCTCCACCACCGCGCCGGGCTTCACCGTCACCGCCTACCGGATGGGCTGGTACGGCGGCGCGCGCGCCCGGCAGGTGTGGAAGTCGGAGCGGGTGCCCGGCAGCAGGCAGCAGCCGTTCACCGTCGAGCAGCCCACCCGCACCGTGATCACCGTCTGGCCGCGCACCACCGCCGTGGACACCACCGGCTGGCCGGCCGGCTGCTACCTGCTGCGGCTGGACGCGGAGGGCGGCGCCGGGCAGCGGTACGTGCCGCTGACGGTGCGTTCGCGCAGCACCGCCGGCACCGTCGTGGTGGTGAACGCGGTCGCCACCTGGCAGGCCTACAACGAGTGGGGCGGCTACAACCTGTACAACGGCCCGACCGGCGGCCTGCCGACCCGCTCGCTGCAGGTCAGCTTCGACCGGCCGTACCAGTACGACGACGGGGCGGGCCTGTTCCTGGTCTACGAGGCGCCGCTGGTCGCGCTCGCCGAGCGGCTCGGCGTCCCGCTGTCGTACGCCACCTGCATCGACGTCGCCGCCGACCCGGAGCTGCTGCACGGCGCGAAGGCAGTGCTGTCGCTCGGCCACGACGAGTACTGGTCGCCCGAGCAGCGCGCGCACATCACCGCGGCCCGCGACGCCGGCACCCACCTGGCCATCCTGGGCGCCAACTGCTGCTTCCGGCGGGTGCGTTACGAGCCGTCGCCGACCGGCCCCGACCGCACCGTGGTGTGCTGGAAGGGCTCCTGGAAGGACGACCCCGGCTACCGGGCCGGGCACCCGGCGACCACCGACTTCCGCTCCCCGCCCGGCGCCGACCCGGAGTCCTCGCTGCTCGGCGTGATCTACGACGGCTACCCGGTGGACGCCCCGTACGTGGTCACCGATCCCGGCCACTGGCTGTTCGCGGGCACCGGCGCGAAGGCCGGCGACAGCTTCCCGCACCTGGTGGGCGTGGAGTACGACCGGGTCAACCCGTCGTACCCGACCCCGCACGGCATCGAGGTGCTCTCGCACTCCCCGGTGGTCTGCGACGGCCGGCACTCGTTCGCCGACACCGCGCTGTACACGGCAGGCAGCGGCGCGCTGGTGTTCGCCACCGGCACCATGCGGTGGGTGGAGTCCCTGGAGGCGACCGGGCCGGCCGGCGGCAGCGCGATCCACGGCATCGACGGCCGGGCGGGCGCGTTCACCCGGCGGGTGACGGAGAACCTGCTGCGCCGCTTCGCCCAGTAGGACGGAGCGGCGGGCGGGGCCCGCCGCTCCCGAGGGGGCGTCAGTGGTTGCCGACCCGCAGCACCTTGGACGCGGCCGGGCCGGCCGCCGCGGAGCCGTGGCCGGCGCCCTGGAACTCGGCGGCGACCGCCAGGTCGCCCGAGTAGGCGGTGAACCAGGAGTTCGCGTCGGTGGTGTTGTCGACCTCGGCGGTGCCGGTCTTCGCGCCGGACCCGGCGGGCAGGGCCGGCGAGACCGCCGCGGCGGTGCCGGACTTCACCGTCTGCACCATCAGCGACTGCAGGCTGGACAGCACCTGCGGGGAGAGCGAGCGGGCCGCCTTCACCTGCTTCATGCCGGGCACCAGGATCGGCTGCCGGAACGTCCCGGACTGCACGGTCGCGGCGATCGACGCCATGCCCAGCGGGTTGGCCCGGACCTTGCCCTGGCCGATGAACTCGCTGGCCGCGCCCGCCATGTTGCCCTCGACCGGGATGTCGGTGTCGAAGTTCGACAGGCCGGTCTGCCAGACCAGGCCGAGCCCGAACACGTCCTTGGCGAGCGAGGGCAGGCTGTTCGCCTTGAGGACGTCCTTGCCCTTCTCGATGAACGAGGTGTTGCAGGAGTTGATGAACGCGTCGGTGAGCGTGTACTCGGGGTGCGCGCCCTTGAAGTCGTTGCCGATGGACTTGCCGGTGACCATGGTGGTCTCCGGGCAGGGCATCGGGGTGCTCGGCGTGACGCCGGCCTCCAGCAGCGCGGCGGCGGTCAGCACCTTCATGGTGGAGCCGGGCGCGGTCGCCCCGGAGAACGCCCGGTTCTGGCCGGTCGAGGGGGAGAAGGCGTAGGCCAGGATGCCGCCGCTGCTGGGCTCGATCGCCACCAGCGAGCCCGGCTTTCCCTGGGCGGAGACCGCGGCCTCGGCGGCCGCCTGCAGGTCCGCGTCCAGGGTCAGCTTCAGGTTCGCGACCGGCTTGGGCTCCTTCAGCGTGAACAGCTTCTCGGCGGCCCCGTTGCCGGACGCCGGGGAGACCACCACGGCACTGCCCGCGTCCTCCGGGCTGCCGCCCTGCGGGGCGGCGGCCTTCAGCTGGTTGAGCAGGCCGGTCAGCGAGGCGTACCCGGCCAGCGGCCTGCCCTTGCGGTCGGTGACGGCGGCCGGCGCGGCGAACACCGGCTTGACGCCGATGGTCTCGTTGGCGTCCAGCTTCGGGTGGATCACGGTGGGCGCCCAGTGCACGGCGGCGGTGCCGTCGCTCATCTTCACCACCCCGAGCACGCCGTCGTAGTTCCACGGGGTGCCGGTCTCGGCGAACTCCAGCGAGGCCTTGAAGCCCTCCAGCACCCCGGTGGGCGCCGGGGCCGCCGTCGACGACGCGGAGGCCGAGGCGCCGGCGGCGGCCGACTTGGAGGCGGCCGGGCTGGGCGCGGTGGTCGGGCCGCCGACCGTGAGGTGGACGGCCGTGGGCTTCACGTTGTCCTGGAACGCCTGCAGCGCGGCCTGCGCCTTGTCCGGGGCGTCGGTCAGCTTGGCGGCGGCGAACAGGTCGCCCTTGGCCCAGGCGTCCAGGAACGCCTTGGCGCCGGACGCGGCCAGCTCCGGGCTGGGAGGCTCGGCGACCACGGTGCGCGGCTTGGCCGCCTCCTTGCTCCCGGAGTCGCCGGAGACCAGGGCGTAGGCGCCGTAGCCGCCGGCCAGGAGCATTGCAGCGGCGACCGAGGCGATGCCGATCTTCGCGCCCTTGTTCACCTGAAGTCCCCCCGTGGGTGTCGTGTCCGCCAGGAACCAGCGGCCACGACACCATAGGCAGATACCATCCGTGCACTCACGACACGCCGCCCGTTTGTGACAGATCCGGTACACGCTCCCCGGTTCGGATCAGATCCAGGTGCTGAGCCACATCCGGCCGTTCCAGTCCGACATCGGGATCGTCTGGCCGGTGAGGATCGGATAGAAGTACAGGAAGTTCCACATGATCGCCGTGACCAGCAGGCCCGCCGCCGTGGTCCCCGCCAGCCGCCGGTCCGCCGAGGCGTCGGCCGGGCCCAGCATCGCGCCGATCATCATCGTCACCGCCAGCACCATGAACGGCACGAAGCACACCGCGTAGAACAGGAAGATCGTCCGCTCCTGGTACATGAACCAGGGCAGGTAGCCGGCCACCACGCCGCTCAGCAGCGCCCCGGCCCGCCAGTCGCGGCGCATCACCCAGCGGTACAGGCAGTACAGCAGCGCCGCGATGCCCGCCCACCACAGCAGCGGGGTGCCGATCGCCAGCACCTCGCGGGCGCAGTCGGCGGTGGTGCAGCCGGCCTGGCCGTTCTTCGGCGACTCGTAGAAGAACGACACCGGGCGGCCCAGGACCAGCCAGCTCCACGGGTTGGACTGGTAGGTGTGCGGGCTGTGCAGGTGGGTGTGGAAGTCCCACATCGTGTAGTGGTAGTGCCACAGGCTGCGCAGCCAGTCCGGCCCGAAGCCGCCCGGGTTCTGCACCGCCCAGTCGCGGAAGTAGCCGCCCTTGCCGGGCTCCGTCGAGGACAGCAGCCAGCCGGTCCAGGTGACCAGGTAGGTGGCCAGCGCGGTCAGGCCGATGCTGAGCCCGGACCAGACGAAGTCCCAGCAGTACCGCAGCGCCCGCGCGCCCTCGCGCAGCGGCTGCCCGTCGGCGGTCCGCATCCGGCCGGCCAGCCGGCGCGCCGAGGAGTCCCAGAACGCGGTGAGCAGCACGAACGCGGCGATCGCCGGGCCGCCGCTCCACTTGGTGCCCATCATCAGGCCGAGGCTGACGCCCGCCGCCAGCCGGTACGGCCGCCAGCCGAGGTGCCACCAGCCGGCGCCCGGCCCGGCGTCCAGCCGCTTCGCGAGCAGCGCCCGGGTGCGGTCCCGGTCGATCAGCAGCAGGCCGAACGCGGCGAGGAACCAGAACATGACGATCAGGTCGAGGATCGCGGTGCGGCTCAGCACGAAGTGCAGGCCGTCGACCGACAGCAGCAGGCCCGCCACGCAGCCCAGCAGGGTGGAGCGGAACAGCCGCCGCCCGATCCGGGCCAGCATCAGCACCGACAGGGTGCCGAGCACCGCCATCATGAACCGCCAGCCGAACGGGTTCATCCCGTACAGCTGCTCGCCCAGCCCGATGATCCACTTGCCGACCGGCGGGTGCACGATGTACGCCGGATCGGTGCGGAACGGGACGCTCGGATCCGCCCCGGTGATCAGGTTGTTGGCGTCGTCGGACCAGTTGGTCTCGTAGCCGGTCCTCCAGAGCGCGTACGCGTCCTTCGCGTAGTACGTCTCGTCGAAGATCAGCGCGTGCGGCCCGCCCAGGTTGACGAAGCGCAGCACGCCGGCGAAGGCCGCGACCGCGACCGGGCCGAGCCAGCCCGACCAGCGGCACAGCCAGGACCAGAGCGCGTCCGGCAGCCGGAGGCCGAGCCGCGACAGCAGCGGCGACGGCGGGACCAGCTCCGGGGTGACGCCCGGGCCGTCCGGCATCGGGGGCACCAGCTGCTCGTCCAGCGGCGTGCGCCGCGGGGCGCGGTAGCCCGCGCCGGACAGCGCCCGGGCCCACCGGGAGGCCGGTTCGGGCTCCGCGCGCGGCCCCGGAACGGCGGCCGGATCGGCCGATTCCAGCACGGTCACGCCGCCCCGCTCGGGGTGGTCCATACCACTGTCCATGTCGCCGTTCACGGGCCACATCGTAGGGGCAATGGCGGAAGTCACAAGGGGTCCCCGCACCGCCCGCGCCGCCCCGTGTCGCGTCCGTCCCGGTGAGGACCCCCGCCGGTAGGGGAGGATGGTCCCGTGACTGGTGTTCTCGTACTGGCAGGTACCCCCATCGGCGACGTCGAGGACGCGCCGCCCCGACTGCGCGCCGAACTCGCCGAGGCGGACGTGATCGCGGCCGAGGACACCCGGCGGCTGCGCCGGCTGACCCAGGCGCTCGGCGTGACGCCGACCGGCCGGGTGGTGTCCTACTTCGAGGGCAACGAGGTCGCCCGCACCCCCGAACTGGTCGCCGCGCTCCAGGGCGGCGCCCGGGTGCTGCTGGTCACCGACGCCGGCATGCCCTCGGTCTCCGACCCCGGCTACCGGCTGGTGGACGCCGCGGTCGCCGCCGGGCTCAAGGTGACCGCCGTGCCCGGCCCGTCCGCCGTCCTCACCGCGCTGGCGCTGTCCGCGCTGCCGGTCGACCGGTTCACCTTCGAGGGCTTCCTGCCCCGCAAGGCCGGCGACCGCTCCCGGCAGCTCGCCCAGATCGCCGCCGAGCCGCGCACCATGGTCTTCTTCGAGGCCCCGCACCGGATCGCCGAGACCCTCGCCGCGATGGCCGACGCCTTCGGCGCCGACCGGCCCGCCGCGGTCTGCCGCGAACTCACCAAGACCTACGAGGAGGTCAGGCGCGGCCCGCTCGCCGAGCTCGCCGCCTGGGCCGCCGACGGCGTCAAGG
This sequence comes from Kitasatospora cheerisanensis KCTC 2395, assembly GCF_000696185.1. GTDB lineage: Bacteria > Actinomycetota > Actinomycetes > Streptomycetales > Streptomycetaceae > Kitasatospora > Kitasatospora cheerisanensis. The sequence goes on from NZ_KK853997.1 coordinate 4,765,900, forward strand.
GCGAGATCACCGTCGTGGTGGCCGGCGCCCCGCCCGCCGCCCCCGAGGAGGTCGGCCCCGCCGAGCTGGCCCGCCTCGTGGCCGTCCGCGAGGAGGCCGGCGAGCGCCGCAAGGAGGCGATCGCCGCGGTCGCCGCCGAGCTGGGCCTGCGCAAGTCGATCGTCTTCGACGCCGTGGTGGCCGCCAAGCACGCCGGCTGACCGGTTGGGTGCCCGTGGCCGGAAACGGTCGTACGTTGGAATGAGCACCCCAGCGGAGGGCCAATTCGGAACCAAGACTTGGCAAGCCGGGCATCGGACGGACCCTCCCGGGCATTCCCTGGGATGGAAAGACCCGCGCCGGGCCGCCAGGTCCGGCGACGGGCTCCGAGCGAAGCGAGGTGGCGCATGAGCGACACGATCGACAGCCCCCTGAACGGCGGAGCACCCACCGGCCTCGGCCTGACCACCCGGGCGCGCATCCCCGTGGAGACGGTCCGCGAGGCCTACTCCTTCGTCTGCCTCAACTGCGGCTACGGCTGGGAGCAGGCGTACGACATCGAGCACCACACCGGCCGCGACGGCCGCACCGTGATCGAGTACAAGGCGAACGGGGTCCGCGTCCCGTCCCCGCTGCGCGAGCTGGTCTGCCCCGGCTGCGGCGGCGAGCGGGTCCGGATCATGCGGGCCGGGCGGGTGGCCGGCGTGGCCGCCAACATCGCCCCCGGCTACGCGCCCACCGCCGAACCGGCCGACCCCGTCCAGCCCGTCACCGCCGCCGCGCGGCGCGGCCGCTGGCCGTTCCGCCTCCGCCGGGCCGGCTGACCGGCCCCGGCGCCCGGCCGGCCCGGACCGCCGCCGCGGCCCGGGGCGGCCCCGCGCTCCGACTAGGATTCCCCGCTATGGCGGCCCTGGCAGAGCACCCCCGTACCGGCGCGTACTACGTCACCACCCCGATCTACTACGTCAACGACCGGCCCCACCTCGGCCACGCGTACACCACCGTCGCCGGCGACGTGCTGACCCGCTGGCACCGCCAGCGCGGCGAGGACGTCTGGTACCTCACCGGCACCGACGAGCACGGCCAGAAGATCCTGCGCACCGCCGAGGCGCACGGCGTCACCCCGCAGGAGTGGTGCGACAAGCTGGTCGAAGAGGCCTGGAAGCCGCTCTGGGAGCACCTGCGGATCGCCAACGACGACTTCATCCGCACCACCGAGGCCCGGCACACCGCGCGGGTCCAGGAGTTCGTCCAGGACCTGCACGACAAGGGCGAGATCTACCGGGGCAGCTACACCGGCCTCTACTGCGTCGGCTGCGAGGAGTACAAGCTCCCCGGCGAACTGCTCCCCGGCGCCACCGAGGACGAGAAGCTCTGCCCGATCCACAAGCGCCCCGTCGAATGGCTGGAGGAGGAGAACTGGTTCTTCCGCCTCTCCTCCTACCGGCCGAAGCTGCTGGAGTTCTACGCCGCCAACCCGGACTTCATCCAGCCCGCCGCCGCCCGCAACGAGGTGCTCCGCTTCGTCGAGCAGGACCTCAAGGACCTGTCGATCTCCCGCTCCACCTTCGACTGGGGCGTCCCGCTGCCCTGGGACGACAAGCACGTGCTGTACGTGTGGGTGGACGCCCTGCAGAACTACATCACCGCCGCCGGCTACGGCGCCGACCCCGAGCGCTTCGCCCGGCTCTGGCCCGCCTCCGTGCACCTGGTCGGCAAGGACATCCTGCGCTTCCATGCCGTCATCTGGCCCGCCATGCTGATGGCCGCCGGACTGCCGCTGCCCCGCCGGGTCGTCGCCAACGGCTGGCTGATGGTCGGCGGCGAGAAGATGTCCAAGTCCAACCTGACCGGCATCGCGCCCACCGACCTCACCGCCCACTTCGGCGTCGACGCGTACCGGTACTACTTCCTGCGGGCCATCCCGTACGGCACCGACGGCTCGTTCTCCTGGGAGGACTTCACCGCCCGCTACACCTCCGAACTCGCCAACGACTTCGGCAACCTGGCCTCCCGGGTCGCCGCGATGATCGGCAAGTACCACGGCGGGGTGCTGCCCGCCGCCACCGCCCACGGCCCCGCCGAACAGGCCGTCGCCGACGCGCTGGCCCGGGCCGCCGCCGAGGCCGACCGGAGGATCGGCGAGGAACTCGACTTCGCCGGCGGCCTCGCCGCGGTCTTCGAGTTCGTCAAGGCGGTCAACGGCTACCTGACCGAACAGCAGCCCTGGAAGACCGCGAAGACCGACACCGACGAGGCCCGGGCCCGGCTCGCCACCGTCCTGTACACCGCCGCCGAAGCCCTCCGGGCCACCGCCGTCCTGCTCAACCCCGTCATGCCCGGCGCCGCCGCGAAACTCTGGGACTCCCTCGGCGCCGAACCCGCCCTCGGCGCGCTCGCCGACCAGCGCCTCGCCGACGTCGCCGACTGGGGACGCCTGCCCGCCGGCGCCGCCGTCACCAAGGGCGACATCCTGTTCCCCCGCCTGGAAGAGAAGAACGCCTCCTGATGGCCGCCAAGAAGAACGACGACCGCTCCACCCCGCCGCCGCTCCCCGAGCCGCTCGCCGTCCCGGTCGCCGACTCGCACACCCACCTCGACATGCAGTCCGGCACCCCCGCCGAAGGGCTGGCCCGCGCCGCGTCCGTCGGCGTCACCACCGTCGTCCAGGTCGGCTGCGACGTCCCCGGTTCGCAGTGGGCCGCGAACCTCGCCGCCGAGTACGAGCAGGTGCACGCCGCCGTCGCCCTGCACCCCAACGAGGCCCCGCGGATCTTCCTCGGCGACCCCGACGGATGGTCCGGGCAGCGGCGCTCCCCCGGCGGGCGGACCGCCCTCGACGAGGCCCTCGCCGAGATCGACCGGCTCGCCGCGCTCCCGCAGGTCCTCGCCGTCGGCGAGACCGGACTCGACTACTTCCGCACCGGCCCCGAAGGCGTCGACCTGCAGAAGGAGTCCTTCCGCCGGCACATCGAGATCGCCAAGCGCCACGGCAAGGCCCTCGTCATCCACGACCGCGAGGCCCACGAGGACGTCATCGCCGTCCTCCTCGAAGAGGGCGCCCCCGAGCGGACGGTCTTCCACTGCTACTCCGGCGACGCCGCCATGGCCAGGACCTGCGCCGAACACGGCTGGTACCTCTCCTTCGCCGGCCCCGTCACCTACAAGGCCAACCACCCCCTCCGCGAGGCCCTCACCGCCACCCCCCTCGACCGCGTCCTGATCGAGACCGACGCCCCCTTCCTCACCCCCCACCCCTACCGCGGCCGCCCCAACGCCCCCTACCTGATCCCGGTCACCCTCCGCGCGATGGCGGCCCACCTGGACCTCGGCGAGGACGAACTCGCCACGGCGATCGCCGCCAACACGGCACGGGCGTTCGGCTACTGATCGGCCCGTATCCTTGGCGGGTGAGCACCACCGAACCCACCTCCGACGGCCACCTGCTGGGGGCTGCCGACATCCGTGCGCTGGCCGAGGCGTTCGGCGTGAAGCCGACCAAGCAGCGCGGGCAGAACTTCGTCATCGACGGGAACACCGTGCGGCGGATCGTGCGGGCGGCGGAGGTGACGGAGCAGGACGCGGTGGTCGAGGTCGGGCCGGGGCTCGGGTCGCTGACGCTGGCGCTGCTGGAGGTGGCGCGGCACGTCACGGCCGTGGAGATCGACCCGCTGCTGGCCCGGCACCTGCCGGACACCGTCAAGGGCCGGATGCCCGGCAAGGCCGAGAACTTCGACCTGGTGCTCAGCGACGCCATGGACGTCACCGAACTGCCCGGCCCCGAGCCGACCGCGCTGGTGGCGAACCTGCCGTACAACGTCGCCGTGCCGGTGCTGCTGCACATGCTGGAGACCTTCCCCAGCATCGAGCGCACCCTGGTGATGGTGCAGAGCGAGGTCGCCGACCGGCTCGCCGCCAAGCCCGGCAACAAGGTGTACGGCGTGCCGTCCGTGAAGGCCAACTGGTACGCGGACGTGAAGCGGGCCGGCGCGATCGGGCGGAACGTCTTCTGGCCCGCGCCGAACGTCGACTCCGGGCTGGTCTCGCTGATCCGCCGCGACCCGCCGTCCACCACCGCCACCCGCCGCGAGGTGTTCGCCGTCGTCGACGCCGCGTTCGCGCAGCGCCGCAAGACCCTGCGGGCCGCGCTCGCGTCCTGGGCCGGCTCGCCCGCCGCCGCCGAGGAGGCCCTGCGGGGCGCCGGCATCGACCACACGCTGCGCGGCGAGATGCTGACCGTGGAACAGTTCGCCGCGATCGCCGAGCACAAGCCGAAGCCGAAGTCCGAGGAACAGTAGAGATGGTCACCGTCCGCGTACCCGCCAAGGTCAACGTCCAGCTCGGCGTCGGCGGGGTCCGCCCCGACGGCTACCACGACCTGGCGAACGTGTTCTTCGCCGTCGCCCTCGGCGACGAGGTCACCGCCACCCCCGGCGAGGGCGTCACCCTGACCTGCACCGGCCCCGACGCGGACGCCGTCCCGCTCGACGACAGCAACCTGGCCGCCCGCGCCGCCCGCCTGCTCGCCGCCCACCACGGCCTGCCCGACCCCGGCGTCCACCTGCACATCGCCAAGGCCATCCCGGTGGCCGGCGGCATGGCCGGCGGCAGCGCGGACGGGGCCGCCGCCCTGCTCGCCTGCGACACGCTGTGGGGCCTCGGCACCCCGCTGGACACCCTGCTCGACCTGGCCGCCGAGCTCGGCTCCGACGTCCCGTTCGCGCTGCTCGGCGGCGTCGCCCTCGGCCGCGGGCGCGGCGAGATCCTGGAGGCGCTGCCCGTCTCCGGGACCTTCCACTGGGTGTTCGCGGTCGCCGACGGGGGGCTCTCGACGCCGGCCGTCTACCGCGAGTGCGACCGGTTGCGCGAGGAGTCCGGTCTCGGGTCCTCCGCTGCCGATGTGCCGGAACCCGATGCCGACCCCGCGCTGCTCGCCGCGCTCGCCGGCGGCGACCCCGTCGCGCTGGCCGCCGCCCTCGGCAACGACCTGCAGGCCGCCGCCGTCTCGCTGCGCCCCTCCCTGGCCGACACCCTGCACGCCGGCACCGAGGCCGGCGCCCTCGCCGCCCTGGTCTCCGGCTCCGGCCCGACCTGCGCCTTCCTGGCCAAGGACGCCGACGCCGCCGCCCACATCGCCGCCGCCCTCCGCGCCTCCGGCACCTGCCGCACCGCGCACGCCACGCACGGCCCGGTCCCCGGCGCGCAGGTGGTTCAGACCTCTGCTTGACCTGGAGCGCGCTCCGGGTTCCAGACTCCTCTCCGTGGCCCGCACCGGGCGGGCCGCGGAAGACGAGGGGAACCCGGATGCGCAAGCGCACCATTGGAACGGACCCGCGGACGCGCCGTGAGGTCAGCGTGCTGAGCCTCGGCGCGATGCTGTTCGGCACGCTCACCGACGAGGCCACCTCGTTCGCCGTGCTGGACCGCTACGTGGAGGCCGGCGGGACGTTCATCGACACCTCCAACAACTACGCGTACTGGCAGGACGACAGCCAGGGCGGGGCGAGCGAGGAGGTGCTCGGGCGCTGGCGGGCGAGCCGGGGGATCACGGACGAGGTGGTCATCGCCACCAAGCTCGGCGCCCGTCCGAAGGCCCCGGGCACCGGGTTCGTCGAGAACGGCGAGGGGCTGTCCGCCGAGGTGATCCGGACCTCGTCCGAGGCGAGCCGGAAGCGGCTGGGCGTCGAGAAGCTGGACCTGCTGTACGCGCACGTCGAGGACACCGAGGTGCCGCTCGGCGAGACGGTGCGGGCGTTCGGCGAGCTGGTGAACGAGGGGACGGTCGGACTGCTCGGCGTCTCCAACCACTGGTCCTGGCGGGTGGAGCGGGCCCGCAACCTGGCCGCGCAGGCCGGACTGCCCGGCTACGAGGTGCTCCAGTACGGCCACACCTACCTGCGCCGCCGCGGCGACCTGCCCGGCCTGCTGTGCAAGGACGGCGACCAGGCCGCCGTCCAGGGCGACCTGATCACGTACCTGAAGGAGAGCCCCGAGCTCACGCTGGTCGCGTACTCGCCGCTGCTCGGCGGCGGCTACGTCCGGGACGACAAGCCGCTCGGGCCGTCCTTCGACCACGCGGGCACCCCGGCGCGGCTGGCGGCGCTCGACGCGGTGGCGAAGGAGACCGGCGCGACCCGCAACCAGGTCGTGCTGGCGTGGCTGCTGGGCGGGGAGCTGCCGGTGATCCCGCTGGTGGGGGCGTCCTCGGTGGCCCAGCTCGACGAGAGCCTGGCGGCGCTGGACCTGGAGCTGACGGCGGAGCAGCGGGCGGTCCTCGACGCCGCCAAGTGACCACCGGGGGCGCGTGGGGGTACCTCCCGCGCCCCGGGGTGGTCGCCCGGCAGCACTAGGCTGGGACTGTTCCACCCCCTTCCTCACAGGAGTGCAGCTTCGTGGCCGTCAACCTCGCCACCATCGAGTCCGTCACCAAGGTGTACGGCACCAGGGCCCTGCTGGACGGGGTGAGCCTCGGCGTCAGCGAGGGCGACCGGATCGGTGTGGTGGGCCGGAACGGGGACGGCAAGACGACGCTGATCCGGATGCTGGCGAAGCTGGAGGAGCCGGACAGCGGGCGGATCACCTGGTCGGGCGGCCTGCAGTTGGCCGTGCTGACGCAGCACGACTCGCTGGACCCGGAGGCGACCATCCGCCACGAGGTGATCGCGGACCGCGCCGACCACGAGTGGCTGGGCGACGCCCGGATCCGGGACATCGTCCAGGGCCTGTTCGGCGGCCTGGACCTGCCGGGGTTCGCGAACGGCCTGGACACCGTGATCGGACCGCTGTCGGGCGGTGAGCGCCGGCGCATCGCGCTGGCGAAGCTGCTGCTCGGCGAGTGGGACCTGATCGTGCTGGACGAGCCCACCAACCACCTGGACGTGGAGGGCATCGCCTGGCTGGCGAAGCACCTGCAGGGCCGCCGCTCCGGACTGGTCTGCGTCACCCACGACCGGTGGTTCCTGGACCAGGTCTGCACCCGGATGTGGGACGTGCAGCGCGGCGAGGTGCGGGAGTACGAGGGCGGCTACTCGGACTACGTGTTCGCCCGCGCCGAGCGCTCCCGGATCGAGGCCACGGAGGAGCAGAAGCGGCAGAACCTGGCCCGCAAGGAGCTGGCGTGGCTGCGCCGCGGCGCCCCGGCCCGGACCTCGAAGCCGCGGTACCGGATCGAGGCGGCGAACGCGCTGATCGCGGACGTGCCGGAGCCGCGCGACAAGTCCGAGCTGATGAAGTTCGCCAACGCGCGCCTGGGCCGGACCGTCTTCGACCTGGAGGACGTGACCGTCAAGGCCGGCGAGAAGCTCCTGCTGGAGGGGCTGACCTGGCAGCTCGGCCCGGGCGACCGGATCGGCCTGCTGGGCGTCAACGGCGCGGGCAAGACCTCGCTGCTGCGGGCGATGCAGGCCGCGTACGCGACCGACGGGGACGTGCAGCCGGCCGGCGGCGTGATCAAGGTCGGCAAGACGGTGCGGCTGGCGTACCTGTCGCAGGAGGTCGCCGAGCTGGACCCGGAGACCCGGGTGCTGCAGGCGGTCGAGCAGGTCCGTGGCCGGGTCGACCTCGGCAAGGGCCGGGAGATGAGCGCCGGCCAGCTGTGCGAGCAGTTCGGCTTCGGCAAGGACAAGCAGTGGACGCCGGTCGGCGACCTGTCCGGCGGCGAGCGCCGCCGCCTGCAGCTGCTCCGGCTGCTGATGGACGAGCCGAACGTGCTGTTCCTCGACGAGCCGACCAACGACCTTGACATCGAGACCCTCAACCAGCTGGAGGACCTGCTCGACGGCTGGCCCGGCTCGATGGTCGTCATCAGCCACGACCGGTTCTTCATCGAGCGGACCACCGACACCGCGTACGCGCTGCTCGGCGACCGCCGGATGCGGATGCTCCCGAACGGCGTCGACGAGTACCTGGAGCGCCGCACCGCGATGGCCGAGGCCGCCGCCGCGACCGCCGCCGCGCAGGTCCCGGCCGCCGCCGAGCCGTCCGGCCTGTCGGGCGGCGACCTGCGGGCCGCCAAGAAGGAGATGCAGAAGCTGGAGCGCCAGATCGCCAAGCTCGACCAGCAGGAGTCCAAGCTGCACGCCCAACTGGCCGAGCACGCCGCCGACTTCTCCAAGGTCGCCGAACTGGACGCCCAGCTGCGCAAGGTCCGCGAGGACAAGGAGGAGCTGGAGATGTCCTGGCTGGAGCTGGCCGAGCAGGTCTGACCGGACGTCAGTCCGCCAGCAGCTGGTCGAGTTCGTCGGCGGCGCGGGCCAGGGCGCTGCGGGTCGGGTCGTGCGGGCCGGTGGGGCGGGGCGCGCGGCCGGACGGGGGGCGGTGGGCGCGGGCGGCTCCGGTGAGGCGGTCGAGGGAGCGCAGGACGCGGTCGATGACCTCCGGCTCGGGTTCCCGGCCGCCGTACCGGAGTTGGGCGGCGTAGGCGGCGACCGCGCCGGACAGCCGCTCCAGGGCGGCGGTGGCGGGCAGCCACTGCTCGGCGAGCCGGTCGGCGGGCGGCGGCTCGGCGAGGCCGAGTTCGACCTGCCGGCGGGCGTCGGCGAGGGCCCGGTACGCGGTGCGGCGCAGCCACACCTCGGCGACGGGCTCGACGCGGACCACCGCGGCCAGGTAGGCGCGGACGGTGGTGGCGGCGGTGACGATGCCGGGCTCGATCCGGTGCGGCGGGCGCTCCGGCCACAGCAGGTAGCCGAAGACCAGCACGATGGCGCTGGCCAGCGTGGTGTCCAGCATCCGCGGCCAGAACTCGGCGGCGCCGCTCTCCCCGCCGAGCTGCACCAGGATCAGCGCGACCGGCGTCATCACGGCGGTGTTCAGCCCGTAGTGCGCGGCCGTCGAGTACGGCAGCAGCGCCACGCACAGCGAGACCACCACGCTCAGCGCCCGGGCGTCGGTGGTCAGGGCCAGCAGGACGGCGGTGACGGCGATCCCGAGCACGGTGCCCAGGGCCCGGCTGACGGCCCGCTGGAACACCGAGCCGAGATCCGGCTTCAGGACGAACGCGACCGTCATCGGCACCCAGTAACTGCGGCTCAGCGTCAGCCCGTTGACGGCCGCCTCGGCGACCGCCACGCACAGCGCGACCCGCAGGCCGTAGCGCACCGAGCCGCGCGACAGCAGCCGGGCCCGCAGCCGCCACGGGTCGGGCGGCGGCGGGCGGCGGTGTCCAGCGGCGCCCAGCGGCCGGAGACGGTGTCGGCGGCGGCCCGCAGCGCGGTGTCGAAGGCCGTCCGGGACGGGGTGTCCGGCTGCCAGCCCGGGTAGTCGGGGGCGGGGCCGCCGGTGATCTGCCGGGCCAGCGCGGCCGGGAACGCCGCGACCTCGGGCGGCACCGGACGCCACGCCCAGAGCAGCCCGGCGGCGGCCTCGGTGGTGCCGAGCGCGGCCTCGTAGGAGCGGCGCAGCCAGCGCAGCCGCTCGGACTCGGGGCGGCCGGGGCGGGACGGCGGCAGCAGGTCCTGCATCTGGTTGAGGCGGCCGGTCAGCACCCGGCGGGCCGCCGCCCCGTCCGGGGTGCCGAGTGCGGCGAGCATGCCGCCGAGCGCCCGGTAGACGTCGGCGAGGGCGACGGTGCGCGGGTCGGTCCGGACGTCGGTGCGGTAGCGCAGGCCGAGCAGCAGGACCAGGGCCGCGCCGCACGGCATCATCGCGGGCGCCGTCCACCACGGGTGCGGCAGCGCCATGCCGCCGCCCAGCGAGGCCGACACCAGCAGCAGCATTCCGGCCGCCGAGCCGCGCGGGCCGGTCGCGGAGAGCGCGCCGCCGACGAAGCCGACCAGGGTCAGCGCCAGGCCGATCTCCAGGCCGCCGGCGCCCCGGTACTGGAGTTCGGCGCCGATCAGCATGCCGGTGGTGGAGGCGGCGAGCGCCAGCGCGATCCGCGGGGCGCGCAGCCGCAGCGGCTCCACCCGGTCGTTCATGGTGGCGTGCATCGCGCCGAGGGCGGCGAACACCCCCAGGTCGAGCCGGCCGAACAGCAGTCCGGCGAGCAGCGGCACGGCCATCCCGACCGCGGCCCGCACGGTCTGCCGCCACGGCACCGGGGGTCGGGCCGGCCGCAGGGCCAGCGCCCACCAGGCGGAACGGTCACCGGAAGCACGACTGCGGCCGGGGGCTGACACGGAATCACGCGCCTTTGCTGCACGAGAGGTTCGCGGCTGCTGGGCGACATTGCACGGCAGATCGGGTCTTCTCGGGCAGTTTAGCCCCCGGACCTGGGCACGACCGATTTCCCATGGGGTCCGCGGAGCATGTAATGTCTTCCTCGTCGCAAGGGGAACCGCGAGGAACCCGGAGCAACAAGCCCCTATAGCTCAGTCGGTAGAGCGTCTCCATGGTAAGGAGAAGGTCTGCGGTTCGATTCCGCATGGGGGCTCAGCAGACGAAGGCCCCGCCACTCGGCGGGGCCTTCGGCGTTCCCGGGGGCCGCCGACTCTCCGCCAATCCCGCACCGGCCCGGTACGTACCCTGGCGGCCCGCGCACGAATGCGCTGTGATGGTGCGTCTGTCGGCCGGACCGGGGGAGGGGGCGGGATGAGCGCACGGCTCGTGGTGGCGGACGACCACCGACTGATGGCCGAGGCGCTGGGCACCGCCCTGCAGCAGCGCGGGCACCGGGTGCTGGGCGTGGGGTCGCCGTGCGGCGCGGTGCTGGACCTGGTGGCCGGGCGCCGGCCGGAGGTCTGCCTGCTCGGGACGGCCGCCGGGCCGGACGACCCGTTCGACGCGCTGCGCCGGCTGCGCCGGGAGCGGCCGGAGATCGCCGTGGTGGTGCTGGGGCCGCTGGGCGCGCCGGGGCGGGTCGCCGCCGCGTTCGCCGCCGGGGCGGCGGGCTACGTGCGCAGCGACGAGCGGATCGACGTGGTGGACCGGGCGATCGCCCGGGTCCGGGCCGGGGAGGCCGCGGTGGCGGTGGACGTGCTGCGCGCCGCGTTCGAGCACCTGCTGTGGCCGGTGGCGGAGCCCGACGACGAGGCGGTGCGGCTGCTGCGGCTGCTGACCCGCCGGGAGGTGCAGGTGCTGTCGCGGATCGCCGACGGCGAGGACACCGCCGCGATCGCCGCGGCGATGCGGATCGCCCCGTCCACGGCCCGGACGCACGTCCAGCGGGTGCTGACCAAGCTCGGCGCGCGGTCCCGCCTGGAGGCCGCCGCACTGGCCGCCCGGACCGGCCTGCTCGACCAACTGGCGTGAGCGGCGCGGCCGTTCAGTGCGCGGCATAGGCGGACGGCGGGACGCCGACGGTGCGGGTGAAGGCTGGCGATGCCCGCGGCGACGGTCGGTGCGCCGGCCGTGACGGACCTGACGGTGCACGGCCGGGACCTGGCCGGGCCGCCGGCCTGCCGTACGAGCCGGCGCCCGAGGCGGTCGCGGCGGTGGGGCCGCTGACCGCGCGGATGGCGCCCGACGGGCGGGCGAGGGGCATGTTCGCGGAGCCGGTCGCCCACGCCGGGGACGACCCGTTCGAGGCGGCGCCGGCGCTCAGCGCCGCGACCCGCGCTGGTCGGCCCGGCCGGGCGGCCGACCCGGGTGGCCTATGCTCCGGAGCGAGGAACACCCGAGTGTTGCGGAGGTCTAGGGCATGAGCAAGTACCTGGTCACGGGCGGAGCCGGCTACGTGGGCAGCGTGGTGGCGGCGCACCTGCTGGAGGCGGGCCACCGGGTGACGGTGCTGGACGACCTGTCGACGGGCTTCGCGGAGGGCGTGCCGGACGGCGCCGAGTTCGTCCGCGGCCGGATCCAGGACGCCGCCGACGTGCTCGACGCGTCCTTCGACGGGGTGCTGCACTTCGCGGCGTCCTCGCAGGTCGGCGAGTCGGTCGCGGACCCGGAGAAGTACTGGCGCAACAACGTCGCCGGTTCGCTCGAACTGGTGTCGGCGATGCGCAAGGCCGGCGTCCGCAAGCTGGTGTTCTCCTCCACCGCGGCGGTGTACGGCGAGCCGGAGGAGGTGCCGATCAAGGAGACCGCGCGCACCTCGCCGACCAACGCCTACGGCGCCACCAAGCTGGCCGTGGACCACCTGATCACCTCCGAGGCGATCGCCCACGGCCTGGCCGCGGTCAGCCTGCGGTACTTCAACGTGGCCGGGGCGTACGGCCGTTACGGCGAGCGGCACGAGCCGGAGTCGCACCTGATCCCGCTGGTGTTCCAGGCGGCGCTCGGGCAGCGCCCGCACATCGCGGTGTTCGGCGAGGACTACCCGACGCCGGACGGCACCTGCATCCGCGACTACATCCACATCGCCGACCTGGCCGCCGCGCACCTGCTCGCGCTGGACGCCGCCAAGCCCGGCGAGCACCTGATCTGCAACCTCGGCAACGGCACCGGCTTCTCGGTGCGCGAGGTGATCGAGTCGGTCAAGCGGGTCACCGGCCGGGAGATCCCGGTGCAGCTGGCCGGCCGCCGGCCCGGCGACCCGGCGGTGCTGGTGGCCGCCGCCGACCGCGCCCGGGAGGCCCTCGGCTGGACGCCGCAGCACTCCGACCTCGACCGGATCGTCGCCGACGCCTGGGAGTTCACCCTCGCCCACCGCGCCTGACCTGCCCCGCTCGGGGCCCGGCTCCGACCCCCGAAGTCCCTGCGTACAGGAACTTCACCAAATCCCCACGCCGTGCGGGCGGCCGCCCGTACGCTGAGTGAGGCACCGGTGGGGGTCGGGCCACGAGCAGGGGGGCAGGACGATGGGGCGGATACGCGTCCTGGTGGTCGACGGCCACCGCATTTTCGCCGAGGCGCTCGCCACGGCACTCGCCGCCGAGCCCGACGTCGACGTCGGGGCGGCCGGCAGTGCCGCCGCGGCCGAACGCGCACTCGACCGGGCGGCCGCCGAACGCCGCCCGTACGACGTGCTGCTGGTCGACGCCGACCTCCCCGCCGTCCCGCCGACGCCCGCCCGCAGCGGCGTCCCGCAGCCCCGCCACGCCCCCGTCGCGGCCCAACCTCGCCCCGCCGTCGGGCAGTTGACGCCGCCGCAGGCCTTCGGGCCGGCAGTCAGGCCGCCCGCCGACGGGCCCGGCCGCCGGGCGACGGCATCGCCCTGGTCGGCCGGGCCTGCCGCACCCACCCGACGCTGCGCGCCGTGGTGCTGGCCGCCGCCGACGACCCGCAGCGGGCCGTCCGCGCCCTCCAGGCCGGCGCCAACGGCTGGGTGGCCAGGGAGAGTTCGCTCGGCGCGCTGATGGCCGTGGTGCGCGGCGTGCTCCGCGACGAGACCCACCTGCCGCCCGCCCTGCTGACCGGTGTGGTCCGCGAACTCACCTCCGCCCGGCGGGACCGCTCGGAGAGCGAACGCCTGGTCGCCGCGCTCACCCCTCGCGAGGAGGAGGTGCTCCGCTGCATGGTCGCCGGCCTGGGCAGACAGGCGGTGGCCGAGCGGCTGTTCCTCTCCCCGCACACCGTCCGCACCCACATGCAGAACGTCCTCGGCAAGTTGGGGGTGCACTCCACCCTCGCGGCGGTCGCGGTCGCCCGACGGGCCGGGATCACCCCCTCGGAACCACCCGGGCCGCCCGCCGTGCCCGCCCCCGTCCCTCCGCCGACCGTCGCCTCGACCGCAGGCCCCGGCGCGGGCTGAACGAGCCCCGCCCTTCCCGCAGGTGTCCACTCCGTGAGTCAGCGAGACCGGAGGTCTGATGTCGCCGAACCGCACTTCCGCACGCCCGCAGGCGGCCCGCGCCCGCATCCCCGAGCAGCGGCCCGACCCGTCCGGGCTGCGCACCCTGGTCGTCGGGCCGGCGCGGCCGGCACGGCGCTGGTCCGCGACCTGGACCGGACCCCGGAGTTCGGGCTCACCCCCGTCGGGGTGCTCGACGACGACCCCGCCAAGGCCGGCCGGGACGTCTCCGGCAGCCCCGTCCTCGGTCCGCTCGCCGAGCTCACCGCGCTCGCCCTGGCGCACCGCGCCCAGGTGGTCGTCCTCGCCATCCCCGGCCTGCCGCACCAGCGGGTCCGGGAACTCGCCACCGCCGCGGCCGCCGCCGGCGCGGCCGTCCGCTACCTGCCGTCCTTCCTGTCCGCGCTGCGCCGCGAGGTGGTCGGCTCCGACCTGCGCACCCTCGACGTCAACCGGCTGATCGGCCGGCACGAGGTGCACGTCGTGTCGCCCGACGTCCGCACCGTGATCGAGGGCCGCCGGGTCCTGGTGACCGGCGCCGGCGGCTCCATCGGCAGCGAACTCTGCCGCCAGGTCCAGGCGTTCGGGCCGGCCGCGCTCTACATGCTCGACCACGACGAGTCCAACCTGCACCGCCTCCAGCTCGACATCTGGGGCGAGGCGCTGCTCACCGACGAGTCCCTGGTCATCGCCGACATCCGGGACCGCCCCCGGATCCAGCAGATCTTCCGCGACCTGCGCCCCGACGTGGTCTTCCACGCCGCCGCGCACAAGCACCTGCCGCTGCTGGAGCGCCACCCCAGCGAGGCCGTCAAGTCCAACGTCCTCGGCACCGACCACCTGGTCGAGGCCGCACTCGCCACCGGCGTCGAACGCTTCGTCCTGATCTCCACCGACAAGGCCGCGGACCCCACCTCCGTCCTCGGCGCGAGCAAGCGCCTCGCCGAGCTGATCGTCCAGGCGAACGCGCGGGACGCCCGCAACCTCGGCACCGGCGTCTTCGCGGCCGTCCGCTTCGGCAACGTGCTCGGCTCGCGCGGCTCGCTGCTCTCCGTGCTGGAGGAACAACTCCGCAGCGGCGGCCCCGTGACGGTCACCCACCCCGACGTCACCCGCTTCTTCATGACCATCGAGGAGGCCGTCGGCCTCGTCCTGGAGGCCGGACGGATGGCCGAGGGCGGCGAGGTCTTCGTCCTCGACATGGGCGAACCGGTGCGGATCGTGGACCTGGTCCACAACTTCGCCGAACAGGTCCAGCTGGACGCGGACGAGGTCGAGATCAAGTACACCGGGCTGCGGGCCGGGGAGAAGCTCAACGAGGCGCTGTTCTCCGACGCGGAGGAACGACTGGCCACGGCGCACCCGCGGATCTACGCGACGGCCGCGGAGAACGCGACCGGCGTCGAGGACCTGGCCGGGGGGCTCACCTCGCTCTACACGGCGGCGACGACGAACGCGGATCCGGTCGTCCGCGACTGCCTGGCGGCGCTGCTCCCCGGCTACAAGAGCGCCCCGGACCGGCCTCCGGCGCTCGCCACGCCCTACCCGGACGGTTTTTAGCCTCTGGGGGCTCGGGGACGGCGAGGCCGGGTCTGCGGGACGGTCGAACCTTGCGATGCGGTCGTGCTGCTTCGGGCGTCTTGAGGTGCCGGGAGACCGGAAACCACCAGCCCCTATTGTCCGGCGCGGTCGAAGGGGATGACCAACTGGCGGAGGAGGGTGGCGAGTTCGGTGCGCTGGGCGGGGGCCAGTTGGGCGAGGATCTCGCGTTCGTGGGCGAGGAGGCCGGCCAGGGCCTGGTCGGCCTTGTCGCGGCCGGCGTCGGTGAGCCGGACCAGGACGCCGCGGCGGTCGTCGGGGTCGGGGAGGCGGACGACCAGGCCCTTTGTGGTGAGGCGGTCGATCCGGTTGGTCATGGTGCCCGAGGTGACCAGGGTCTGGGTGAGGAGCTGGCCGGGGGAGAGCTGGTAGGGGTCGCCCGCCCGGCGCAGTGCGGTGAGGACGTCGAATTCCCAGGGTTCGAGGCCGTGCTCGGCGAAGGCGATCCGGCGGGCGCGGTCCAGGTGGCGGGCGAGGCGGCTCACCCGACTGAGGACCTCAAGGGGTTCCACGTCGAGGTCGGGGCGCTCTCGGCGCCATGCTGCGACCAGGCGGTCGACCTCGTCCTCCATGACGATCAGTGTATCGGGGGTTGTGTCGATGTGAAGTCTCTTGACATCAAGAGATAACAAAGGAACGCTCGGCGTCCGAAAGATATCTTGATGTCGAGATACCTCTGGAGGTCCGCCATGTCCGCCGACTGGGACGCCAAGCAGTACCTGCGCTACGCCGAGGAGCGCATCCGGCCGCTCAACGAACTGCTCGCCCGGGTGCCCGAACTCCCGCCCCGGCCCACCGTGCTGGACCTCGGCTGCGGCCCCGGCAACTCCACCGCCGTGCTCCGCCGGCGCTGGCCGGAGGCCCGGCTGCTCGGCCTGGACACCTCGCCCGCCCTGCTGGAGACCGCCCGCACCACCGGCGAGCCCCGCGCGGAGTACCGGCTGCAGGACGTCACCGCCTACGACCCGGCGCCCGAGCGGCCCGACCTGATCGCCTCCAACGCCGCCCTGCACTGGATGGACACCCCGACCGCCGACCACCTCGCCCTGCTGCCGCGCTGGGCGGCGGCGCTGCGCCCCGGCGGGGTGATCGCGTTCCAGCTGCCCGGCAACTTCGCGGCGCCCAGCCACACGCTGCTCGCCGAACTGCGGCACGGCGCCCGCTGGCGGGAGCGGCTGGGCACCGTCCGCCCGGACGCGTCCTGCCACGCCCCGGCCCGGTACCTGGAGGCGCTGATGGCCGCAGGCTGCACCGCGGACGTCTGGGAGACCACGTACCTGACGGTCCTCCAGGGCCCGGACCCGGTGCTGGAGTGGGTCAAGGGCAGCGCGCTGCGGCCGGTGCTGGAGCGGCTGCCGGACCCGGCCGAGCAGCGGGAGTTCCTGGCGGACTACGGGGCGCTGCTGCGCGAGGCGTACCCGGCGACGGAGCACGGCACGGTGTTCCCGTTCCGGCGGGTCTTCGCGGTGGCCGTCAGGAACTGAGCCGCCGGACGGAGGAACTGATGCGGCGTCACTTGGCGCCCGGCAGGGCGGGGTGGCGGCCGAGCACCACCACGCCGAAGACGATCGCGGCCAGCCCGGCGGCCTGCCAGGCCAGCGCGCCGGGGGTGATCCGGACCCGGTCGCCGAGGAAGCCGACCGCGCAGGCGATGCCGGCCAGCGGCTGGGCGGCGGTGAGCGCGGGCAGGGACATCCGCAGCGGCGCCGCCTCGAACGCGGACTGCACCAGCAGCAGGCCGACCACGCCGATGCCGATCACCGTGTACGGCTGCCAGGAGACGAACGCGGCGGTGACGCCGTCCTCGTCGATCAGGTCGAAGGTGGCGCGGGTCAGGGCGTCCTGCAGCCCGTAGAGCAGGCCGGCGGCCAGTGCCAGCAGGGTGGCCTCCTCGAACAGCGGGAGGTGGCGGGCCACCGAGACCAGCAGCAGGGCGAGGCCGGAGACGGTGCCGAAGACCAGCCAGTGCCGGAGCGGTCCGGCGCCGGGGCCGCCGCCCTGCGGCTGCCCGGCGGCGATGAACGCGGTGACGCCGAGGGCGATCATGGCGACGCCGATCCAGCCGGAGCGGCCCAGCCGGGTGCCGGTGATCCGGCGGGCCAGCAGCATCGCCCAGACCAGGTTGGTGGCCAGCAGCGGTTCGACCAGGGTGACCTCGCCCTGGCTGAGCGCCAGGGCGGACAGCGCCTGACCCGCGATCATGAAGCCGATGCCGAGCAGCCAGTCGGGCATCCGCATCAGGTCGAGCAGCAGCCGCCAGCGCAGCAGGTCGCCGCTGGGGGCGCGCTGGGCGGCGTGCTGCTGCAGGACGAAGCCGAGTCCGAGGCAGCAGGCCGCGCCGAGGGCCAGCAGGAAGACCGCCAACGGGTTCCCCTGTCGTGCGTGTCGGCCCGGTGGCCCCGGTGGCGGGGCCGGGCCGGTCAGTTCTTGCGGTCGCCGACCAGCGTCGGGTGCCGCTCCAGGCCCTCCAGGCCGTGCCAGGCGAGGTTGACCAGGTGGGCGGCGACCTCCGCCTTGGCGGGCTTGCGCACTTCCAGCCACCACTGGCCGGTCAGCGCCACCATGCCGACCAGCATCTGCGAGTACATCGGCGCCAGCCTGGCGTCGAAGCCCCGGGACTTGAACTCCAGGCCGAGGATGTCCTCGACCTGGGTGGCGATGTCGCTGATCAGCGAGGCGAACGAGCCGGTGGACTGGGCCACCGGGGAGTCCCGGACCAGGATCTTGAAGCCGTCGGTGGAGGTGTCGATGTAGTCCATCAACGCGAACGCGGCCTGCTCCAGCAGCTCCCGGGAGTGCCCGCCGGTGAGCGCGCCGGTGACCATGTCCAGCAGGAGCTGCATCTCGCGGTCGACGACCACCGCGTACAGGCCCTCCTTGCCGCCGAAGTGCTCGTAGACGACGGGCTTGGAGACCCCGGCGCGTTCGGCGATCTCCTCCACCGAGGTGCCGTCGTAGCCGCGTTCGGCGAAGACCGACCGGCCGATCTCCAGCAGCTGCTCGCGCCGCTGCTTGCCGGTCATCCGCACCCGGCCGCTCGTCTTGCCCCCGCCGCGCCGCGAAGGCTGCTGATGGCCGCCGCTGTCTCCGTTGGTCCCGTTCACCCCTCCATCATGCTGTAGGCGCTGCCTCATGCGGCGCGGCGGGCGGCGATCCGCTCCGCACCCGGCCAGCGGACGTCGGTGGCCCAGCCCGCCCGCTCGAACCAGCGGATCACCCGCGCCGAGGAGTCGACCTGGCCGCGCAGCACGCCGTGCCGGGCCGAGGTCGGGTCGGCGTGGTGCAGGTTGTGCCAGGACTCGCCGCAGGACAGCACCGCCAGCCACCACACGTTGCCGGACTTGTCCCGGGACCTGAAGGGGCGTGAACCGACCGCGTGACAGATCGAGTTGATCGACCAGGTGACGTGGTGCAGCAGTGCGACCCGGACCAGCGAGCCCCAGAAGAAGGCGGACAGCGCACCCTGCCAGCTCCAGGTGGCCAGGCCGCCGATCAGCGGCGGCAGGCCCAGCGACAGCGTGGTCCACAGCCAGAACAGCCGGGAGATGCGCCTTATGGCCGGGTCGCGGACCAGGTCCGGCGCGTACTTGAGCTGCGGGGTCTGCTCCTCGTCGAACATCCAGCCCATGTGCGCCCACCACAGGCCCTTGAGCAGGGCGGGCAGGGACTCGCCGTAGCGCCACGGGGAGTGCGGGTCGCCGTCCTTGTCGGAGAACCGGTGGTGCTTGCGGTGGTCGGCGACCCAGCGCACCAGCGGGCCCTCGACGGCGAGCGAGCCGAGCACGGCGAGGCCCAGCCGCAGCGCCCGGTTGGCCTTGAACGCGCCGTGGGTGAAGTAGCGGTGGTAGCCGACGGTGATGCCGTGGCAGGTGAGGAAGTACATGCCGACGGCGAGGCCGGCGTCCAGCCAGGACAGCCCCCGGCCCCAGGCCACCGGGACGGCGGCCAGCAGCGCCAGGAACGGCACCGCGATGAACAGGGCGAGGGTGGCCCGTTCCAGGGCGCCCTGTTTCTCGCCGCCCCTGGTGGCGGACAGTCGGGGGATGAGGTCCTCGGCGGCGCTCGGCGGCGCCTGCCCGGCCTGGATGGTCATGGCGCGTCCCGGGGGAGGAGGGTGGTGCCAGCGGATACCTACGATTCCGTAACCTACGGCATCGTAGGTAGCGGACAGGGGCAAGCGGAAGGCCCGTGCGCGGACGTGTCGCGGAGTTCGCCGGCCCGCTTCCCGGCGGACGGCCGCCGTGGGGCGGGGCGCCGTCCGCGTGCTTCGCCGGAAGGTGGTGGAGCTACGGGCCGTCAACCCGTAGGCTGTGCTGGGCGCGGCCACCGCGCTTTTCCGCCGTGGTGTAATGGCAGCACAGGGCCCTTTGGAGGCCTTTGTCTGGGTTCGAATCCTAGCGGCGGAGCCCCTTCCGACCGTTTCGGTCGTTTTCCGCCCACCCCGCCTCGGTATTCTCGGTGCACCCTCACCCCGCATCGACCGAGGAGTCTCCCCGCGTGAGTGCAAACCAGCCCGCAGCCGTGATCGTGCTCGCCGCCGGGGGCGGAACCCGGATGAAGTCCAAGGCCCTGCCGAAGGTGCTGCACGAGATCTGCGGCCGCTCCCTGGTGGGCCACGCGGTGTCCGCCGCCCAGGAACTGACGCCCGGTCAGCTGCTCGTGGTGATCGGCCACCTGCGCGAACTGGTGCAGGCGCACCTGGCCGAGCACTACCCGGCGGCCCGCCCGGTCGTCCAGGCCGAGCAGAACGGCACCGGCCACGCCGTGCGCACCGCGCTCCAGGCGCTGGCCGCCGACGGCGTGGAGCTGGACGGCACCGTGCTGGTCACCACCGGCGACGCCCCGCTGCTCACCGGCGGCACGCTGTCCGCGCTGGCCGCCGCGCACGCCGAGCAGGGCAACGGCGTCACCGTGCTGACCGCGCTGGTCCCGGACGCCACCGGCTACGGCCGGATCCTGCGCGGCGCGGACGGCGCGGTCGCCGCGATCGTCGAGCACAAGGACGCGAGCGCCGAGCAGCTGGAGATCCGCGAGATCAACTCCGGGGTGTTCGCGTTCGACGCCAAGCTGCTGGCGCACGCGCTGTCGCTGGTCGGCACCGACAACGCGCAGGGCGAGGAGTACCTGACCGACACCCTGGAGATCCTGCGCCGCGAGGGCCACCGGGTGGGCGCGGTGGTGGCCGCCGACCACCGCGAGATCGTCGGCATCAACGACCGGGTGCAGCTGGCCGAGGCCCGCCGGCTGCTCAACGACCGGCTGCTGGAGCGCGCCATGCGGGCCGGCGTGACGGTGGTCGACCCGGCCTCCACCTGGCTGGACGTCCAGGTGACCTACGAGCCGGACGCGCTGGTGCACCCCGGCACCCAGCTGTGCGGCGCGACCCACCTCGGCGAGGGCTGCGAGGTCGGCCCGCACAGCACGCTGACCGACACGAAGGTCGGCGCGGGCGCCCGTGTGAGCAACACCACGGCGGACCGCGCCGAGGTCGGCCCGGAGGCGTCGGTCGGCCCGTACGCGTACCTGCGGCCGGGCACCGTGCTGGCCCGGAAGGCGAAGGTCGGCACCTACGTGGAGATCAAGAACTCGGAGCTCGGCGAGGGCGCGAAGGTCCCGCACCTGTCGTACATCGGGGACGCGACGATCGGCGAGGGCACGAATGTGGGTGCGGCGTCGGTCACAGTGAACTACGACGGCGTGAACAAGCACCGGACGGTCATCGGGGCCCACTGCCGCACGGGTTCCGACAACATGTTCATCGCCCCGGTGACGGTGGGTGACGGCGCCTACACGGCCGCCGGATCCGTGATCAC
Source organism: Kitasatospora cheerisanensis KCTC 2395 (assembly GCF_000696185.1). GTDB lineage: Bacteria > Actinomycetota > Actinomycetes > Streptomycetales > Streptomycetaceae > Kitasatospora > Kitasatospora cheerisanensis. Next base: position 4,786,903 of record NZ_KK853997.1, read on the forward strand.
CAACGACGTTCCGGCCGGTTCGCTGGGCGTCGCGCGGGCCCAGCAGCGCAACATCGCAGGCTGGGTTGAGCGGAAGCGGCCCGGTTCGGCGTCCGCCCGCGCGGCTGCCGAGGCGGCCGGGACGGAGTAGCCGGAGGGGGCGGCCGGGGATCTTGAGGAGTGGTCCCCGGCCGTCGGCCGCGGTCCGGGGCGCGTAACCTGAAGTACATACGTGCGCCATCGGGCCTGCTGGGCCGTGCCTCGGCGTACTCACCCTGAGTGGCAAATACACGAGGAGACGGTGCAGTGAGCGGGATCACGACCTCCGGCGAGAAGAAGCTGAAACTCTTCTCCGGTCGAGCCCACCCGGAACTTGCCGAGGAGGTCGCCCGCGCGCTGGGCACCGAACTCGTCCCGACCAAGGCCCTGGACTTCGCCAACGGCGAGATCTACGTCCGCTTCCTGGACTCCGCCCGCGGCGCCGACTGCTTCGTGATCCAGAGCCACACGGCTCCGATCAACCAGTGGATCATGGAGCAGCTGATCATGATCGACGCGCTGAAGCGCGCGTCGGCCCGCAGCATCACCGCGATCCTCCCGTTCTACGGCTACGCCCGGCAGGACAAGAAGCACCTCGGCCGCGAGCCCATCTCGGCCCGCCTGATCGCCGACCTGCTGCGCCAGGCCGGTGCCGACCGCCTGATGGCCGTCGACCTGCACACCGCGCAGATCCAGGGCTTCTTCGACGGCCCGGTGGACCACCTGTTCGCGCTGCCGATGCTGGCCGACTACGTGGGCGACCGGGTCGCCGACCGGTCCAAGCTGACCATCGTCTCGCCGGACGCCGGCCGCGTGAAGGTCGCCGACCAGTGGTGCGACCGCCTGGGCGCCCCGCTGGCGATCATCCACAAGCGCCGCGACATGTCGCAGGCCAACACCATCCTCTCCGCCGAGGTGGTCGGTGACGTCCGCGGCCGCACCTGCGTGCTGGTCGACGACATGATCGACACCGCCGGCACCATCTGCGCCGCCGCCGACGCGCTGTTCGACGCCGGCGCCGCCGACGTCATCGTGGCCGCCACCCACGGCGTGCTCTCCGGCCCGGCCGCGGACCGCCTGAAGAACTCCCGGGTCAGCGAGTTCGTGTTCACCAACACGCTGCCCACCCCGGCCCAGCTCCAGCTCGACAAGATCACCACGCTGTCGATCGCCCCGTCGATCGCCGCCGCCGTGCGCGAGGTCTTCGAGGACGGCTCGGTCACCAGCCTGTTCGAGGGCGTGCACTGATCCCGCGCGTCCGGCGGGGGAACTGATCCCTCGTCAGACCCTTGATCGGCCCTCGGTTCCGCCCCGGAACCGGGGGCCGATTTCACGTCCGCGCCACCGCCCGGTTAGGCTGGGGAGACTGCTCGGCGAGGGATGCCCAATTTCTGGTGCTCCGTGATCGACGCGCGAGAACGATGCGCTTTGATCGAACCGCCGAGTGTCCCCCCAAAACGTACTTGAGGGTGTGGCCCGGCGGTTCTGTCGTTCCTGCACCCCTGCGCATTTCCGAGGAGTGCAGTCGTGTCCGAGATCCGCATCGCCGCTGAGTCCCGCACCGAGTTCGGCAAGGGTGCCGCCCGTCGCGCCCGCCGCGCCGGCTTCGTCCCCGGTGTCGTCTACGGCCACGGCCACACCCCGGTTCACCTGAACCTGCCGAGCCACGACCTGATGATGGCCCTGAAGACCCCGAACGCCCTGCTGGTCGTTCCGATCGAGGGCAAGGACGAGTACGTCCTGCCGAAGGCCGTCCAGCGCGAGGCCATCAAGCGCACCATCGAGCACGTCGACCTGCTGCTGGTCAAGCGCGGCGAGAAGGTCACCGTCGAGATCCCGGTCCACACCGAGGGCGAGCTGGCCCCCGGCGGCAACCTGATCGAGAACGTGCTGAACGCCCTCCCGATCGAGGCCGAGGCCACCCACCTGCCCGAGTCGGTCACCGTCTCCGTCGAGGGCCTGGAGGCCGGCGCCTCCATCACCGCCGGCGACATCGCCCTGCCGGCCGGCGTCTCCCTGGCCGTCGAGGCCGACGCCGTCGTCCTCCAGGTCATCGGCGCCCAGGCCCCCGAGGCCACCGAGGAAGAGGCCGCCGAGGGCGCCGACGAGGCTGCCGTCGAGGCCTGATCCTCGCGATCTTCGCAGTACCGCTGCCCCGGCCGCTCCCGCTCTCTTCTGCGGGCGGCCGGGGCAGCGGCGTGTCCGGGATGATGGACGACGCAACGACACCCGCGTGAGGAGCGGCATGAGCGAGTACGACGGCCCCTGGCTGGTGGTGGGCCTCGGCAACCCCGGCGACGGCTACGCCCGCAACCGGCACAACATCGGCTTCATGGTGGTCGACCTGCTGGCCCAGCGGATGGGCGCCAAGTTCAAGGCCCACAAGAGCCGCGCCCAGGTCGCCGAAGGACGCCTCTCCGGCAAGCGCGCGATCCTGGCCAAGCCGATGAGCTTCATGAACCTCTCGGGCGGGCCGGTCACCGCGCTGCGCGACTTCTACAAGGTGCCGGCCTCGGCGATCGTCGCCGTCCACGACGAACTCGACCTCGACTACTCGGCGCTGCGGCTCAAGCTCGGCGGCGGCGACAACGGCCACAACGGCCTGAAGTCCATCACCAAGTCGCTCGGCCCCGACTACCACCGGGTGCGCTGCGGCATCGGCCGCCCGCCCGGCCGGATGGAGGTCGCCGACTTCGTGCTCAAGGACTTCTCGTCCACCGAGCGCAAGGACCTGGACTGGTTCGTGGACCGCTCCGCCGACGCCGTCGAGGCCCTGCTCGCCGACGGCCTCGAACGCGCGCAGCAGAACTACAACTCCTGACCGGCCACGACCACCCTCCGTGCACAACGTTCATGCAACGCTTGCCCCGTGGAAGCTGACTGGGGGTCAGAACCCGCCCCGGATCGGATACCGTCGGACCCGGTGCACAAGGATTGAAATGCCGTCACTGGGGGTATGGGGCGTGATCCGCTCGAAGCGCGTGGGCAAGGTCGTCGGTGGCACCGTGCTGTGCCTGGCCGCCGGGGGATGGGCCGCCTCGCCCGCGCTGGCCGCCGAGCCCGCCGCCTCCGCCGCCCCGAGCCGGCCGCGGCCCAACTCGCCCCGCCCACCGGCTCCGTCGGCTCGGCCGGCGTGTACGCCGTCGGCGGCGGCCTGGTGGTGGTGGCCGGCGGCGCGGCCGCCTGGCTGCGCAAGCGCAAGAAGGCCTGAGCCGCGGAGCAGCAGGAACGGACGAGGTCCGCCCCGCCGACGGCGGAGCGGACCTCGTCGTGCTTCCGGGGCGGTCAGCCGGTGTTGCGCAGGCCCGCCGCGATGCCGTTGACGGTCAGCAGCAGCGCCCGGGCCCGCAGCGGGTCCTCCGGGCGGCCCAGCGCGACCTCCTCGCGCTGGCGGCGCAGCAGCGCCACCTGGAGGTAGGAGATCGGGTCGAGGTAGGCGTCGCGGACGGTGAAGGTCTGCTTCAGGACCTCGTTGTGCTCCAGCAGCTCCGACTCCCCGGTCAGCCGCAGCACCTCACGCATCGTCAGGTCGTGCTCGGCGACGATCTGGTCGAAGACGTGCCGCAGCTCGCCCGGTACCAGCTGCTCGACGTAGTGGCGGGCGATCCGCAGGTCGGTCTTGGCCAGCGTCATCGCGACGTTGGACAGGAAGTTGCGGAAGAAGTGCCAGCTCCCGTACATCTCGTCGAGCACGTCCGACAGGCCCGCCGCGCGGGCCGCCGCCAGGCCGGAGCCGACGCCGTACCAGCCGGGCACGATCTGCCGGGACTGGGTCCAGCCGAACACCCACGGGATGGCCCGCAGGCCGTCCAGGCCGGCGCCGCTGTCGGGGCGGCGGGACGGGCGGGAGCCCAGGTGCAGCGAGGCCAGCTGGTCGACCGGGGTGGACGCGAAGAAGTACTTCGGCAGGTCCTCCTGCTCCACCAGGGCCCGGTACGAGGTGTGCGCGGCCTCCGACACCCGGTCCATCGCGGCGTCCCAGCGGGCCAGCTCCTCCGGGGCCTGGCGCGGCGCGGTGTGCAGCGCGGACGCGGCCAGCGTGGCGGAGAGGGTCAGCTCCAGGTTCTCCCGGGCCAGCGACGGCAGCAGGTACTTGTCGGAGATCACCTCGCCCTGCTCGGTGACCTTGATCTCGCCCTCCAGGGTGCCCCAGGGCTGGGCGAGGATCGCCTCGTGCGAGGGGCCGCCGCCGCGGCCCACCGTGCCGCCCCGGCCGTGGAACAGCCGCAGCCGGATCCCGTACCGGTGCGCGACGTCGCGCAGCCGGCGCTGGGCGCGGTGGATCTCCCACTGCGAGGTGGTGATGCCGCCGAACTTCGACGAGTCCGAGTAGCCGAGCATGACCTCCTGGACGTCCCCGCGCAGCGACACCAGCAGCCGGTACGACGGGTCGGAGAGCATCTCCTCCAGGATCCGGTCGGCCTGCTGGAGCTCGTCGGTGGTCTCCAGCAGCGGCACGATGCCGATCTTGGCGATCCCGGCGTGCAGGTCGATCAGCCCCGCCTCGCGGGCCAGCACCACGGCCGCGAACACGTCGTCCGCGCCCTGGCACATCGAGATGATGTACGACTCGACGATCTCGTCGCCGAACCGCTCGAAGCCCTGCCGGATGGTGCTGAACACGCCCAGCGTCTTCGCGCCCGCCGCGTCCAGCGGGGCCGGGGTCGGGGCCAGCGGGCGGCGCGAGCGCATCTCCTTCGACAGCAGGCGCTGCCGGTACTCGCGCGGCATGTCGGTGTAGCGCCACGCCTCCTCGCCGAGCCGGTCGAACAGCTGGCCCAGCGCGTGGTGGTGCGCCTCGGCGTGCTCGCGGACGTCCATGGTGGCCAGCTGCAGGCCGAACGCCTCGATGGTGCGGATCGCCCGGGCCAGCCGGCCGTCGGCGATCAGGCCGCCGCGGTGCGCGCGCAGCGAGTCCTGGATCAGCCGCAGGTCGGCGAGCAGGTCCCGGGTGCCGACGTAGTCGCGGCCCAGCACGTGCGGGGTGCCGGCGGCCAGCCGGTCCCGGGTGTTCTCCAGCTTGATCCGGATGCAGGTGGCCTTCAGCCGGTACGGCTCCTCGGCGTTCATGCGCTTGTAGCGCGGGCTCAGCTCCGGAAGGTGCGTCAGGTCCGCGTCCAGCGAGGCGAGCAGCTCCTCCGAGGCGCCCGCCAGCCGCACCGAGGTGGACAGCGAGGCCCGCAGGTCGTCGATGGCCGCCAGCGCGTCCTTGATGCCGTACTCGTGCTGGAGGTTGAGCACGTCCCAGGTGACCTGCGGGGTGACGTTCGGGTTGCCGTCGCGGTCGCCGCCGATCCAGGTGCCGAAGGTCAGCGGACGCACCCCCTCCGGCAGGGTCAGGCCGACCCGGGCGAGCTCCTCGTGCAGCTCCTCCAGCACCGCCGGCACCGCCTCGCGGTACAGCTCGTCCAGGTAGTAGACGGCGTTGCGGGCCTCGTCGGTCGGCTCCGGGCGGGCGATCCGCAGCTCGTCGGTCTGCCAGAGCAGGTCGATCACCTCGGCCAGCCGGCGGTCCGCCTGACGGCGCGCCGAGGTCTGCCGGGCGGTGTCCACCTGGCCGGTCGCCGCCTGCTCGCGGTGGATCCGCTCCAGCAGCTCGCCGACCCGGCGCAGCTTGTTCAGCACGCTGCGGCGGGCCGCCTCGGTCGGGTGCGCGGTGAACACCGGGCGCACCGCGAGGTTCGCCAGCGTGTCGGCCAGGTGCTTCGGGTCCGCCTCCTTCAACTGGTCGGCGGTCTGCGCCAGCACCGAGCCCTCACGGGCCCGGCGGGACGCGAACTCCCGGCCGCGGTGCACCTGTTCGGTGACGTTCGCGAGGTGGAAGTAGGTGGAGAACGCGCGCACCAGCTTCGCGGCGGTGTCCAGGTCGATCTCCGCCAGCAACTGCGCCGTCGCCTCGCCGTCGGTACGGCTCAGCAGGCGCACCTGCTCGACCAGGCCCAGCAGTTCCGGGCCCTCCTGACGCACGAGAGTCTCTCCGAGCAGATCACCGAGGCGGCGGATGTCCGCACGCAGCGCGGCGTTGTCCGCCGGGTCGGCGAGCTGGGTCGGGTTGTCCGGAGCGGTCACGGCTGGCTCCCTGTGGTGGTGGGGTGTTCGGCAACGGCTCTGCAGGTACGGACCGCGCTGTCCGACGGGCAACAGCATAGGTGGCACCCGGTGCCAGAACGGAGAGGTGGCCGGATGGCGGACACCGCGGGCGGGCGTGCTGCCGGTGGCGCCCCCTCCGGCGGAGCCCCTCCTGCGTATGGTGTTCCACATGAGTGAGCGGCCGGCGGGGGACGGCATGTGGTGGTGGGCGCGGAGGCGCGGCGCGGCGCTTGACGTGGTGTTGGCGGTGGCCGCGGCGGCGGAGTGCGCGTTCGGGGCGTACGGGCTGTTCAGGGTCCGGTTCGACCTGGGCACCGCGGCCGTGGCGGTCGCGGTGGTGCTCGGGGCGCTGGCCGGCACCACCCTGGTGGTGCGGCGCCGGTGGCCCGCGTTGCCGGTGCTGGTGGCGCTGGTGTTCGTGCCGGGCTTCTTCGGCGTGATCCTGCTGGTGGTGTCGCTGTACACGCTGGCGGCCACCTGGGAGTGGCCGACCCGGCGGGCCCGGGTGATCGGCCTGTCCTCGGTCGCCACGGTGGAGACCTTCGGGATGGTGCTGTTCGCGATGTTCGCGCCGGCCCCGCAGGCCGCACCGCCGCCGGACACCGTGCCGCCGGGCTGGGTGCTGGTGATCGTCTCCGCGTTCGTCGCGGTCGGCATGGCCGTCGCCCCGGTGGTGACCGGCCTGTACGTGGGGGCGCGGCGCCGGCTGGTGGAGTCGCTGCGGGACCGCGCGGAGGGCCTGGAGACCGAGCTGACGCTGCTCGCCGAGCAGGCGCGGGAGCGCGCCTGGCGGGCCCGGGTCGAGGAGCGCACCCGGATCGCCCGGGAGATGCACGACGTGGTCGCCCACCGGGTCAGCCTGATGGTGGTGCACGCGGCGGCGGTGGAGCGGATCGTCCCGAAGGACCCGGCGAAGGCCCAGCAGTCGGCCGCGCTGATCGGCGAGGTCGGCCGGCAGGCGCTGGACGAGCTGCGGGAGATCCTCGGGGTGCTGCGGATGACCGAGCCGCAGGAGCAGGTCGAGGCGCCGGTCGGCGGCCTCGCCGAACTGCCGGAGCTGGTCGAGCAGTCCAGGGCGGCCGGCATGGCGGTCTCGCTGACCGTCAGCGGCGAGCACCGCGGCTACGTGGCGGAGGCCGAGCAGACCGCGTTCCGGGTCGTCCAGGAGGGCCTGACGAACGCCCACAAGCACGCCGGCGGGGCGCAGGTGGCGGTGCTGCTCGCGTACGTGCCGAACGGGGTGCGGGTGTCGGTGGTGAACGACTGCCCGGGCGGCGCGGCGCTGCGGGTGGCGCTGCCCAGCGGCGGCAACGGGCTGGTCGGGATGCGCGAGCGGGTGATGGCGCTCGGCGGGATGTTCCACGCCGGGCCGGAGGACGACGGCGGCTTCCGGGTCGAGGCGGTGCTGCCGTCCCGGCTGCGGCTGGCCGCCGACCCGCTGGTCTGACGAACCGCCAGTATGCGGCGGGCCGTCGCTTCCCGGCGGCCCGTCAGTCCTCGGCGGCGGTGCGCAGCCGGTGCGGGACGAGGCCCAGGACCAGGGTGGCCAGCGCCTGGTCCACGCTGTGGCCGAGGAACCACTCGCCGGTGTGGTCGAGGCTGTAGACCCGGCCCTGCTCGTCGATGGCCAGCAGGGCCTGCCCGAACATCTCCTCGCCGAGCGGGGCGAGCCGGGTGTCCAGGGCGCGGCCCAGGTCGGCGAGGGTGCGCGGGGCGTGCAGGCCGCGGCGCGGGTCGAGCAGGAACGGCGTGCGGGCCAGCGTCCGCCCCGGGCCCGGCACGTCGAAGGCGAGGCCGCCGAACTCGGCCCAGGCCTCGATCGCGGCGGGGAACACCGAGTGCTGCGGGTCCAGCGGGCCGCCGTACGCGACCATCGCGTCGGCCCACTGCTCGGCCTGGCGGATCTCCCACCGTCCCGGGTGCCAGCCGGCCTGCTTGAGGGCGGCGGCCACGTCGGCCGGGAAGCGGGGCTGGGTGCGGACGGTGCTGGCGTTCAGGACGTGCTCCGTGGTTCGGGGACGGGGAACAGGGGTGGTGTCAGCGGCCGGGCGGCCCGACCGCGACGCTGGCCACGTTCAGATGATCCAGCAGCGGACCGCAGGAACGGCACGGCGGCGCGTGCGTGCCGTGCGCGGGATCCCCCTCCTCGCGGATCCGCACCGTCGTCATCCGGGCGCCCTTCAGCGCCTTGCGCGCCTCCTGCACCGTCATCGGCTTGCGCGCGGCCCGCTTCGAGCGCGACGCGTCGACCTGCCCGAGGAACTGCGAGAGCAGCGCCGGCTCCGGGCAGCGGCCGAGGAACCGCTCGCGCTTGTCGACCGGCAGCGCGGCCAGGAACTCGCCGACCAGCGGGTGCAGCATCGGCGCCAGGTCGGACTTCTCCCCGGCCAGCGTGTGCACCTCGCCGCCGCGCAGCATCAACGCCGCCGCCACCGCGGGCAGCAGGCTGTCGCGCTGGTGGCGCAACACGGGCGGCGGGCCCGACCGGTCCATGACTGCTCCTCGACGTTGTGCGGCACACCGGCAGTTCTCCGCTGCCGGGGGTTTGTTGACGGACGGTGAATCCTCACCCCAGAGCATCCAGCCTGCCAAACCGATTCGGCACGCGCCGCGCCGGGGTGCGACACGGGGCGCACTGAGGTGTACGGAGGGCCGAACTCCCGTACCGCACGCCCCTGGTGGCGTTCACCGGTTTTTCCGATTGTGCCTCGACGGGCCCGGCCGGGCCGGTACCGTTCGAGCGACGCGGCGGCAAGGGGGGTCTTGCGATGGGGTCGAACGTCGTGGCGCACGAGGCGCCTGGGGAACACGTGCCCACACCGGGCAGCACCGACCGGCCACCCGACCGGCGCATCGGACTGGCCGTCGTCGGCGCCGGCTACTGGGGCCCGAACCTGGTCCGCAACGCCCAGCAGACCGCCGCCCTGCACCTGCACTGGCTGTGCGACCTGGACGAACAGCGCTCCCGCAAGGTCCTCGGCGAGTACTCCACGGTCCGCGCCACCACCTCCTTCGAGGAGGTGCTCGCCGACCGGCGGGTCCAGGCCGTGGCCATCGCCACCCCCGCCGCCGCCCACCACCGGCTGGCCCGGGCCGCGCTGGAGGCCGGCAAGCACGTGCTGGTCGAGAAGCCCATCACCACCACCGCCGAGGAGGCCGCCGACCTGGTCGCCCTCGCCGAGGAGCGCGGCCTCGTCCTGATGTGCGACCACACCTTCTGCTACACGCCGGTGGTGCGCCGGATCCGCGAACTCGTGCACGGCGGCGAGATCGGCGACATCCAGTTCTTCGACTCCGTCCGGATCAACCTCGGACTCGTCCAGCCCGACGTCGACGTGCTGTGGGACCTCGCCCCGCACGACCTGTCGATCCTCGACTTCGTCCTGCCGCCCGGCGTCGAACCCGTCGGCGTCAGCGCCCAGGCCGCCGACCCGATCGGCGCCGGCCGCGCCTGCGTCGCCTACCTGACGCTGCGGCTGTCGAACGGCGCGCTCGCCCACTGCCACGTCAACTGGCTCTCCCCGACCAAGGTCCGCACCACCCTGATCGGCGGCTCCCGCCGCACCCTGGTCTGGGACGACCTCAACCCGCAGGCCCGGCTCGCCGTCCACGACCGCGGCGTCGACCTCACCCCGCCCGACGAACTCACCGACGCCATCCGGCACCGCGCCCTGATCTCCTACCGGGTCGGCGACATGGTCGCCCCCGCCCTGGTCGAACAGGAGGCGCTGCGCAACGTGATGGCCGAGTTCGCCGCCGCGATCGGCGAGGGCCGCGCCCCGCTCACCGACGGCCGGGCCGGCCTGCGGGTGCTCCGCCTGCTGCACGCCGCGTCCCGCAGCCTCGAACTCGGCGGCGCGACCGTTCCCGTCGGGGACGAACCGAAGGACCGTCAGCCGTTCGCCGAGGAGAGGGCCACCGTCCGATGAACGCCGTTGCGCTGGAAGGCTCCCGCTGCGTGGTCACCGGTGGCGCCGGAACCATCGGCTCCACCGTCGTCGACCAGCTGATCGAGGCCGGCGCCCGCGAGGTCGTGGTGCTCGACAACTTCGTCCGCGGCCGCGCCGAGAACCTGGCCCGCGCCCGCGAGCTCGCCGCCCCGGCCGACTGACCGTGGTGGACGGCGACATCCGCGACCGCGCCCTGCTGCGCGAACTCCTCGCCCCCGGCACCGACGCGCTGTTCCACCTCGCCGCGATCCGGATCACCCAGTGCGCCGCCGAACCCCGGCTCGCCCTGGAGGTCATGGTCGACGGCACCTTCGACGTGGTCGAGGCCGCCGCCGAGACCGGGGTGCGGAAGGTGATCGCCTCCTCCACCGCCTCCGTGTACGGCCTGGCCGACGCGTTCCCCACCCCGGAGAGCCAGCACCCCTACAACAACGACACCCTGTACGGGGCCGCCAAGGTCTTCAACGAGGGCCTGCTGCGCAGCTTCCACGCCATGTACGGCCTCGACTACGTCGCCCTGCGGTACTTCAACGTGTACGGCCCCCGGATGGACGTGCACGGCCGCTACACCGAGGTCTTCATCCGCTGGATGGAACGCATCGCGGCCGGGCAGCCGCCGCTGATCTTCGGCGACGGCGCGCAGACCATGGACTTCGTCTACACCGAGGACATCGCGCGGGCCAACCTGCTGGCCGCCGCCGCCCCCGTCACCGACCGGGTCTACAACATCGCCTCCGGCACCGAGGTCTCACTGCGCGGCCTCGCCGACGCGCTGCTCGACGCCATGGACTCCGGCCTCGACGTCGAACACGGGCCCGCCCGCGACACCGCCGGCGGCGTGGTCCGGCGGCTCGCCGACATCTCGGCCGCCGAACGCGACCTGGGCTGGAAGCCGGAAATCGGGCTGACGGACGGCCTGCGCAGGCTCGTCGCGTGGTGGCGGGAACAGGCCTAGCAGGCACGGGCCGGCAGGCAAGGGCACGGTACGAGCAGGCACGAGCACGGCGCAGCGGAGGAGTACGAACCCGATGTCCACCATTCCCGTCATGATCCCGTGGCTCGGCGAGGAGGAGGCCGAGGCCGCGGCGGAAGCCGTCCGCTCCGGGTGGGTCGCGCAGGGGCCCCGGGTCGCCGCGTTCGAGCGGGCCTTCGCCGAGCACCTGGGCGTGCCGCACGCCGTCGCCGTCTCCTCGTGCACCACCGCCCTGCACCTCGCCCTGCTCGGCGCCGGCGTCGGCCCCGGCGACGAGGTCGTCGTCCCGTCGCTCTCCTTCATCGCCACCGCCAACGCCGTCACCTACGTCGGCGCGACCCCCGTCTTCGCGGACGTCGACCCGGCCACCGGCAACCTCACCCCCGACACGATCGCGCCGCTGCTCACCGACCGCACCCGGGCGGTGATCGCCGTCGACCAGGGCGGCGTCCCCGTCGACCTGGACGCCGTCCGGGAGCTGGCCGCACCGCGCGGCATCGCCGTGGTCGAGGACGCCGCGTGCGCCGCCGGCTCTGCCTACCGGGGCCGCCCGGCCGGCGCCGGGGCGGACATCGCCGCGTTCTCCTTCCACCCGCGCAAGCTGCTCACCACCGGCGAGGGCGGCATGGTCACCTGCCAGGACGGCGAACTCGCCGCCCGGCTGCGGCGGTTGCGGGAACACGGGATGAGCGTCTCGGCCGCCGACCGGCACGCGGGCGCCGGCGGGGCCGCCGTGCTGGAGACCTACGACGAGATCGGCTTCAACCACCGGATGACCGACGTCCAGGCGGCGATCGGGCTGGTGCAGCTCGGGAAGCTCCCGGCGATGGTCGCCCGGCGGCGCGAACTCGCGGCGCGGTACCGGGAGTTGCTGGGGGAGGAGCTGGCCGGGCGGCTGGTCGCCGAACCGGCGTACGGCACGTCCAACTTCCAGTCGCTGTGGCTGCTGCTGCCGGAGGACGCCCCGGAGCGGGGCGAGGTGCTCGGCTCCCTGGCGGCGGACGGCGTCTCGGCGCGGCGCGGAATCATGGCGGCGCACCTGGAGGCCCCGTACAAGGGGGCGGTGCGGGTGCCGCTGCCGGCGACGGAGCTGATCACCTCGCGGACGGTGATCCTTCCGCTGTTCCACTCGCTGACGGAGGAGCAGCAGGAGCGGGTGGCGGGGGCGTTGAAGAGCGCACTGACGCCCAAGGCGCGCTCCCGTGCACCTCACTCCCTCTGACGCGATCCTTCCGGCCCATTCCTCAGGAGGCGAGACCGACGTGAGCGACATCCCCCTGGTCGACCTGCAAGCCGCGCATGCCGAGGTCGCCGACGAGGTCCGCGCGGGCTTCGAGGCGGTGCTGGCGGGCGGGGCCTACATCAAGGGCCCCGAAGTCGGGGCGTTCGAGCGGGAGTTCGCGGCGTTCTGCGGGGTCGGGCATGCCGTCGGGACGGCGAACGGGACCGATGCGCTGGAACTGGCGCTGCGGGCGCTGGACCTGGCGCCGGGAGGCCGGGTGGTGCTGCCCGCGAACACCTTCGTGGCGACGGCCGAGGCGGTGGTGCGGGCGGGGCTGACGCCCGTCCTGGTGGACGTGGACGAGGAGCACCTGCTGATCGACGTCGAGCGGGCGGCCGAGGAGATCGGCCGCGCCGTCGCGGTGGTGCCGGTGCACCTGAACGGCCAACTCGCGCCGATGGAACGGGTGCTGGAGGCCGCGGGCGGGGTGCCGGTGGTGGAGGACGGGGCGCAGTCGCAGGGCGCGGCGCGGCACGGCCGCCCGTCCGGGAGCTGGGGGCGGATCTCGGCGACCAGCTTCTACCCGGGGAAGAACCTGGGCGCGTACGGCGACGCCGGCGCGGTGGTGACGGACGACGCCGAACTCGCCGCTGCGGTACGGCTGATCGGCGACCACGGCTCGGCCCGGAAGTACCTGCACGAGCGGTTCGGGTTCAACTCGCGGATGGACACCCTGCAGGCGGTGGTGCTGCGCAGCAAGCTGCGGCGGCTGCCGGCCTGGAACGAGTCCCGGCGGGCCGCCGCCGAGCGGTACGACAAGCTGCTGGGCGGGCTGGAGGGAGTGACCCTGCCGCGGACGGCGCCGGGGAACGAGCACGTGTGGCACCTGTACGCGGTGCGGGTGGAGCGCGACCGGGACGGGGTGCTCGCGGAGCTGCAGCAGGCCGGGATCGGGGCGGGCGTGCACTACCCGGTGCCGGTGCACCTGCAGCCGGCGTTCCGTCAGCTCGGCCATGCGGAAGGCGCTTTCCCGGTGACCGAGCGGGCCGCCGGGCAACTGCTCACGCTGCCGCTGTTCCCGCAGCTCACCGAGGGGCAGCAGGTGCGGGTGGCGGAGACCCTGGCCGCCGCGGTGCGCCGCCGCTGACGTGCGGTCGGCACCCGGCCGGGCGGCGTCCGGCCGGGTACCCCCGTGACCCTGAACGCGATCGGTCGTTGCCCTACGCTGGTCCCCGAGGATTTCGGCTTCTGCTGTGGGGGACCCCAGATGACGACAGGTCGGCCCGGCACCGCCGCCGTGCCCAACGCGGCGTACGCGGGCCAGGTGGTGCAGTTCCCGGACCCGGTCCGGGCCGAACGGCACCCCCGGGGCGTGCGCGTCGACGAGCACGGGTACCCGGACTTCTCCCCGTACGCCGTCGCCGCCGCCGAGGTCGCCGACCCGCCGGAGGGCTTCGGCGTGGACGAACTGCGGCTCACCGACTACGTGTCGGCGAACGCCGCGCTCTACACCCAGGGCCACGAACTCTGGGCCGACCTGGACACCGCGGTCGCCACCCCGTCCGGCTGGACCTGGCACCACGTGGTCGGGCGCGCCCCGGCGGGCTGGCGGCGGATGGAGCTGATCCCGGTCGAGGTGAAGGCCCTGCTGCGGCACCACGGCGGCCTGGCGATCTCCACCGCCGACCACGGCCGGCGCGGCACCCGCCCGCTGCAGGAGCGCCGCCCCGTGCACTTCCCGCTGGCGAAGGACGGCGGCGACCCGCTCGCCGTCACCGAGGACCTGGTGCAGCGCGCCGAACAGCGCCTCGCCCACCCGCTGCCGCCCGCCTACCGGGACTTCCTGAAGCTGGCCGGCGGCCGCGCCCCGGCCGGCGCCGCGCTGGACGTCGACCTCGGCCTGCTGGTCGACCAGCCGTTCCTCACCCTCAGCGAGGAGTACGGCACCCAGGACCTGGTGTACGCCAACAAGTGCCTGCGCGACCACCTGACCAAGGACTACCTGGCCGTCGCCTACCTCCAGGGCGGCCTGCTCGCCCTCAAGGTCCGCGGCGAGCAGACCGGTTCGGTCTGGTTCCTGCCCTACGACGACGCCCGCGACCAGGGCGCCGACGAGTCCCCGGAGCAGCGGGTGGCCCGGCTGCTGCTGCCCTGCGGCGACAGCTTCGACGCCTTCCTGCTGCGGCTCGCGGGCAGCCCCCCGGAGCTGGAGACCGTCGCCGAACTCATGGTGGACGGCGGCTTCGCGCGCGCCGTCCCGGTGAACTGACCGAACGACAGGGGTGGGACGAGACGTGGTGACCACGTACGCGCAGGCGCAGGAGACCGCCGAGGACTGGATCAACGCGGGCATGCCGCGCTCGCTCCAACGCGAGGTGCGGGTCCGGGAGTTCGACCTCGGCTACGTCTGCTGGGCGGTGGACGGAAGCGAGCACGAGGGCGGCGCGGGCACCTCGCCGCGGCTGGTGATCGCCCGCGACAGCGGCGCCAGCACGCTCTGGCCGCCGCTGCCGGTCAACGAGGTGGTCCGGCAGTTCGAGGAGCTGTACGGCACGCCCGCCGAACCCAACCCGGCCGGGGCCGCCAAGCCGGTCCGCGGCGCCGTCGAGGCCACCTCCTTCCTGCTCAGCCCCCCGCAGTGGCTGCAGGACGCGGGCGCCGCCGCGATGGCCGCCGAGGCCGCGCAGCTGTCCGCGCCCGCCGCACCGCCCGCGCCGCCGGCCGCCGGGCCGGGCGAGGAGGGCCCCAGCTACTTCACCGGGGGCGGCACGCCCGTCCCCGGCACGCCCGTGCCGCCCCGCCGGCCGGCTCCGAGGCCGCGACGGTGCTCGCGGCCGCCCCGCCGTTCCCGGCCGGCGGCCCGTCCACTCCCGTGCCCGGCACGCCCGTTCCGCCGCCTCCGGGACCGGTGCCCGGGATGCCCGCGCGGCACGAGGTCCCGCCGCCGGCCGGCGCGACCCCGCCGTTCCCGATGGGCGGCCCGACCACCCCGGTGCCCGGCACACCCGTTCCGCCGCCGGTCGGCGGAACCCCGCCGTTCCCGGTCGCCGGGGCGGCAACTCCCGTCCCCGGCACGCCGGTTCCCCCGCCGGGCGGCCCCGCGCCGTCGATCGACTACGCGCCGACCATGCTGGCCGGCGACGGCCCGCCCGGGCTGATGGGCCTGCCCGGCGCGCCCGGCACGCCCGGCCACGGCGTGCAGCTCGGCCGGTCCGGCCCGACCGCCCCGCCGCCGCCTCCGCCGAACGAGCTGCTGCCGCCGACCGGCGGCCCCGCGCAGGGCGGGCTCGGCCGCGGCGGCCCCGGCGCCCCGCCGCCGCCCCGCCCGCGGAGCTGCGCGGCGGCGACACGCCCGCCGCGCCGCCGGCCGCCCCGGCGTCCGAGGCCGCCTCGGTCGCCTACCAGGCGACCCAGCTGGCCCCGGCGATCGAGCTGCCCGGCGGCGGCCCCGTGCCGCCCGGGCCCGGCGCGAACCCGCCGTTCCCGCCCGCGCCCGGCCCGCAGCAGGGCGCGCCGTTCCAGGCCCCGCCGCCGTTCCCCGGCCCGCCGCAGGCGCAGCCGCCGTTCCCGGGCGCCCCCGTGCCCCGCCGCCGGGCCCGGCTTCCCGCCCGGCGGCCCGCACCGGCCCCGGCTTCCCGCCGGGCGGTCCGGCGCCGGGCGCGCCGGTGCCGCCGCCGGGCGTGCCGACCATCGGCCCCGGCACCACCGCCGTGGTCAACTACCGGGCGCCGGACGGCTCCGAGCACAACCTGGTGATGATGTCCGAGCCGGGCACCCCGCACCCGGAGTGGAAGGCGCTGCAGGAGCTGCGCCGGCTCGGCGTGCCGCCGGACCAGGTGCTGGAGGTGCACACCGAGCTGGAGCTGTGCGACCTGCCCGGCGGCTACTGCGCCCGGATGGTGAAGGCGTCCTGGCCGAACGCCCGGATCAGCCACACCGCCCCGTACGGCCGGGACACCGCCGCCCGGCAGGCCGGCATGGCGGTGCTGAGCGAGCACGTCGAGCAGCTGCACCAGCTGGTGTCGGCGCCGCAGCGGGCCCGCACCCACCGGGTGCCGCTGCCGCCGCCCGGCTCGGTGCCGCCGCTGCCGCCGATGGTGCCGCAGCAGCTGGCCGCCGAGCTGGGCCAGCTGTTCGGCCCGGGCCTGTTCCGGTTCGAGCAGCGCGCGGTGGCCCGCCAGGGCGTGCCGGACGCGGTCGCGCAGACCCTGATGTGGGTCGGCCTGCCGCGCGAGTTCCCGCCGTTCTTCTGGGCGCAGGCCCAGGAGGGCCGGCCGATCCCGACGCTGGCCGAGCTGGCCGCCGAGCGCGGCCTGCCGCCCGGCCCGGACTTCGGCGGCTACCTGGTGCTCGGCAACGACTACGGCCGGCAGCTGTGCGTCCAGTACGGCACCGCCGCGGTGGTCGCCGTGGACATCGAGAACCCGGCCGAGCCGCCGCGGTTCGTCAACACCGGCGTCCCGGAGTTCGTCCGCTGCCTGGCGGTGCTGGCCCGGATGTGGCACCTTCGGCACGGCCTCACGCCCGAGCAGGCCGGCCGCTGGACCACGGACTTCCAGGCCCAGCTGCTGGCGGCCGACCCGGCCGCCGTGCACACGCCCGAGAGCTGGTGGTCCGTCCTGGTCGAGCAGCTCTGGGACGGGCTGCTGTAGCCCCTTCCGCGCGGCCGGTTCCCCCGGCCGCGCGGTGGCGGCCTGTTTGGTTTGCGTTCGTATCTGCGCAAAATAGGTCAATGGGACGGACCGTCCGCCCCACCCGAACCACGCACCCGGCGGGGCTGCGCAGCCCGCGAGCACGAGGAGAACAGCCGAATGAGCGACGCCGTGTCCCAGTACGGCTTCACCGTCTCCCGGCGCGGCTACGCGCCCGACCAGGTCGAGGGAGCCGTCACCGCGCTCAGCCGCGAACGGGACGAGGCCTGGGAGCGACTCAGCGTGCTCGGCTCCGGGCTGCGCGAGATGGAGAAGCGCCTGGCCGACATCCGGCAGGCCGCCGAGGACGCCCCGACCCCGACTTCGCCGAACTCAGCGAACAGGCCGCCGGCCTGCTGAAGATCGCGCAGAACGAGGCCGAGGCCGTCCTCGCCAAGGCCAAGCGCTCCGGCGAGGACGCCCGGGACGCCGCCCACGAGGCCGGCGAGGCCGCCGCCAGGGCGGCCAAGGAGTACGCCGCCAAGCAGCGCGAGGACGCCGACCGGTTCGCCCGCAGCACCGACGAGCGCAGCCGCGCCGAGGCCGAGCGGATCCGCGCCCAGGCCGACGCCGAGGCCCGCGCCGTCATCCACGCCGCGACCGGCCACGCCGCCCGGATCCGGGTCGCCGCCGCCGACGCCTCCGAGCAGTCCGAGGTCACCCTCGCCGAGCGCCGCCGCAAGGCCGACGAGGAGTTCGCCACCGCCGAGGCCGAGGCCGACGCCGCCGTCGCCAAGATCACCGCCGCCGCCGAGGCCAAGGTCAAGGAGGCCGAGCAGCACCGCGAGGCGATGCTCGCCGAGGCCCGCCGCCTCGACACCCAGGCCCACGCCAAGGCCGAGGCCGAACTCGCCGCCGCCAAGGAGAAGGCCGCCCGGATCAAGCTCGCCAGCGAGCGCGAGCAGGTCGACTTCGGCAAGCGCCTCGACAAGGTCCAGACCCACCTCGACCACATCAAGGGCACCCTGGCCTCCCTCACCGGCGCCGCCGTCGGCGCGATCGAGGAGCCCGAGGAGGACGAGCCCGCCCCCGCGGCGAAGAAGGCCGACCTCAGCAAGCCCCCGGCGGACCGGCCCGCGGCCGCGCCCGCCACGGAGGAGCCGAAGCCCGCCGCCGGGGCTGAGCCCGTCGCGGAGCCGAAGCCCGCTGCCGAGGCCAAGCCCGCCGTGGAGGCCAAGCCCGCCCCCGACCAGCCGACCGCCGTGCTGCGCCCCGTCAAGGACGAGCCGGCCGCCGGGCGGCCCGTCGTCGACCCGCGCCAGCCCTACACGCCGACGGTGGTCGAGACCCCGCCGCCGCCGGTGAAGCCCGCCAGCTTCGCCAAGGACCCGCTGCCGCCCCGGCCCGCGACCCCGCCCGCCCCGCCGGCGAGCGCGCCGTCCGACAGCAGGCCGGCGGCCGAGCCCAAGGCCGAGCCGGCGGCCGAGCCGAAGGCCGGGACCAGGGCCGAGCCGGAGGCGGAGACCCGGATCGTCCCCAAGATCGTCATCGTCGACGACGGCCTGAACCACGACACCCGGCCCGACCGGGGCCGCATCCAGCGCAAGGGCTGACGGGCCGTCAGTGCCCCGGGTCCGCCCCGTCCGGCAGGCAGCAGCCGTCGGACGGGGCGGACCCGTCTCCGGTCACCCGAGCAGGGGCTCGCCGATCCAGCCGCCCGGCGCGCAGCCCGGCGGGACGGCGAACACGGCCGACCCGATCGGGGTGGTCCACTGGTTGAGGTGGTCGGAGGTGGCCAGCGCGCGCTGGACGGGCAGGAACTGCTCGGCGATGTCCCGCTGGAAGGACGCGAAGAGCAGGCCGGTGTCCGGCGTCCCGTCCGCGGCCGGGGCGTCGTCGTAGTTGTACGGGCGGCGGAAGATGCGCTGCCGCGGGTCGGCGACGTGGGCCCGCCGGATGTGGGCGAACTCGGAGATCACCGGCAGGCCGAACGCGTCCCGGGCGTTGAAGTCGGGCGGGTCGTGCTCGGCGGCGCCGGTGAGCGGGGCGCCGGTGCCCAGGGTCCGGCCGACGGAGAACTCCTTCGCCGCGGTGTCGGCGGCGTCCCAGGTCTCCATCTCCATCCGGATGCGCCGCAGGACGAGGGTGGTGCCGCCGCGCAGCCAGTCCGGGCCGGCGTCGGTCCACACCGCCCCGGCGAACACGTCGTCGCCGGGGATCGGATTGGCCGTGCCGTCGAGCTGGCCCATCAGGTTGCGCTGGGTCGTGCCGTCGTCCTCGACGCCCCGTCCGCGCCGGAAGCCGCGCTGGGTCCAGCGCAGCCGGGCGAAGGAGCGGGCGTCCTTGACCAGCATCCGCTGGGCGTGCGCCACGGCGAGCGGGTCGTCCGCGCAGACCTGGATCAGCAGGTCGCCGCCGCACCAGCCGTCCTGGAGCCGGTCGATCGGGAACGGCGGCAGCGGTTCGAGCGAGGCCGGCCGCCGGTCGTCGAGCCCGGCGGCCCGGAACAGGCCCGGACCGAAGCCGAAGGTGACGGTCAACCGGGCCGGCAGCGCGGCGAGTTCGGCCTCGGTGTCGGCGAGTGCGGGCGCGCCGCGGGTGAGCCGGACGGCGTCGTCGGTGAGCAGCCGCATCATCCGGACCAGGGCCGCCCGGTCGGTGCCCGCGGCCAGGTCGAAGCCGAGGAACACGGCGTGCGCCTGGGCGGGCGTGTCGATCCCGGCCTGGTGCGGCCCGTGGAACGGAACCGTCTGCCGGCCGTACCCGGGCGGCTGCGGCCGGACGTCGTCGGGCCGGCGGACGGCGGCGCCGAGACCGGATCCGGCGAGCACCCCGCCGAGGGTCAGTGCGCCACCCGTCAGCAGTCGGCGGCGGCCGACAGCCGGGGTGGTGGGGGTGGTGTCCATGACGGCGGGGTCAGCCCTTCGCCATGCCGGGGGTGTAGTCCTCCTTGCCGCCCGCGAACGCCTTGGCGACCGCGCTGAACCCCACCGTCCGGCCGTCGTCCAGGGTCAGCGTCACGGCCACCTCGTCACCCGGCTTCACCGGCCGGTTCAGGCCCATCAGCATGATGTGATCGGCACCCGGCTTCAGCTCGTGGCCGGCCTTCGCCGGGACGACGAAGCCGCCCGCCTTCGGCCGCATCGCGGGCTTGCCGTCCACGTCCGCGACCTCGTGCAGCTCGGTCTTCGCCGACACGGTGGACGTGCCCGACACCACGGTGAGCGGGGCGCCCGTGGTGTTGACCAGGGTGCCGAAGACGCCCGTCATGCCGGAGTCGGAGGCCTTCACCCACGGGTCCGCGACCGTCACCGGCGCTGCGGCGGCCGGGACGGCCGCGCTCGGGGAGCCGCCGTCCGAGGCCTTGGACGACTCGCCGCCGCCGCAGGCGACCAGGGCGGAGAGGGATATCGCCCCGGCCGTCGCGGCGACGAGGAGCCTGCGGAGACGGGGGAGACGGCGGCCGGGAACGGCGGGGACGGCGGAGATCGGCATGGCGTGCATCGGCTTTCGGTTCGGTTGCGGGTCGCGTCCCGCAGACACCGCAGTGGTCGGACCGGACGGGCGGGAAGTTCCCGGGAGTCCGCCCGGAACCTCCCGGCCGCCGCGGACGACTACTCCCCCGTGAAGCCCCGATCCCCGTCCCGCCCGGCGGCACTGCTGCTCGCCGCCCTGGTCGCCCTGATACCCGCCGCCCCGGCACGGGCGCACGCCCGCCTGCTGGCCTCCGACCCGGTCGCGGACTCCGCGGTGCCCGCCGCGCCGACCGCGATCACGCTGACCTTCGACGGCCCGGTCCAGCCCGGCTTCACCACCGTCACCGTCGCCGGCACCGACGGGACGCCCTACGGCGACGGCGCCCCCACCGCCACCGGCCACCAGGTGCGGCAGAACCTCGGCCGCCTGCCCCGGGGCCGCGTCCAGGTCACCTGGCGCACCGTCGCCGCCGACGGAGCCCCCCTCCAGGGCCGCTTCGCCTTCACCAACGACGACCCGAACGCGCCCGCCCAGCCCCGCCCCGCCCGTCCGCACCCCCGTCCGCACCGCCGGCGGCCCGCCGGGCGGCGGCCGCCGGTCCGGCGGACCGGGTGTGGTGGGCGGCGGCCGGGCTGCTGTCGGTGGCGGCGGCGACCGTCGTGACGGTGCTGACGCGCCGGGGCGGCCGGGGGAGTGCGGGCGGCGGGCGGTCCGGCCGGTGAGCCGGCGAGCGCCGCGGTGTGCATTCGGCCGGGGTGTACCCCGGCGGCGGCCGCTGCGCCGGTCAGGGGCTCCGGCTGCGCGGGAGGGGCTCCGGTGGCGGGGCCGGGTGGCGTCAGAGGATCTCGACGGCGGCTCCCGCGAGGCGGCGGCGGCAGTCCAGGACGTAGCGGGCGTGGGTGGTGACGGCGGTGTAGTCGAACTCGTCGTGGTCGGCGAGGAGGATGACGGCGTCGGCGGCGGCCAGTTCCTCGGGGGTGGCGTCGACGCGGTGGACGGTGGCGAGCGGGCCGGCGTCGTGGTCGGGGGTGCGCTGTTCGGGGACGTGCACGCCGGCGACCACGTGCGGGTCGGCGGCGCGGACCTCGGCGCCCTGGCGGGTGAGGAGTTCGACGATCCGGGCGGCCGGGGTCTCCCGCGCGTCGCCGGTGTTCTTCTTGTAGGCGAGGCCGAGCAGCAGCACCCGGGAGCCGTTGACCGCGCGGCGGCGCTGGTTGAGGGCTTCGGCGAGGCGGCGGACCACGTAGTCGGGCATGTGGCTGTTGACGTCGTTGGCGAGTTCGACGAACCGGAAGGACTGGCCGAGGGCCCGCTCCACCCGCCAGGACAGGTAGGACGGGTCGATGGGCAGGCAGTGGCCGCCGACGCCCGGGCCGGGGGTGAAGCGCAGGAAGCCGAAGGGCTTGGTGGAGGCCGCGTCGATGGCCTCCCAGACGTCGATGCCGAGGTCGTGGGCGAACATCGCCAGCTCGTTGACCAGCGCGATGTTGACGTGCCGGAAGGTGTTCTCCAGCAGCTTGGTCAGTTCGGCCTCCTTGCAGGAGGAGACCGGGACCGTGCGCTCCACCAGCTGCCCGTAGAAGCCGGCCACCGCGGCCAGGCCCTCGGGCGTGGTGCCGGAGACCACCTTCGGGGTGTTCTCCAGCTTCCACACCGGGTTGCCGGGGTCGATCCGCTCGGGGCTGTAGCCGAGGTGGAAGTCGGTCCCGGCGCGGAGCCCGGAGCCGGCCTCCAGCAGCGGGGCGAGGAGTTCCTCGGTGGTGCCGGGGTAGGTGGTGGACTCCAGCACCACTGTCGCCCCCGCGGTCAGGTGCCGGGCCAGCAGCTTCGCGGACGCCTCGATGTACGACAGGTCCGGTACGCCGTCGCGCAGCGGCGTCGGGACGGTGATCACCGCGACGTCGAAGCCCGCCACGTCGGCGGGGTCGGCGGTCGGCAGGTAGTGGCCGGAGTCCAGCAGCGGGCGCAGCCGCTCGCCCGGGATGTCCTCGACGTAGGACTCGCCGAGGGCCAGCCGCTTGATCCGGCGTTCGTCCACGTCGTACCCGACCACCCGGTGGCCGACCTCCGCGGCGCGGACCGCGAGCGGGAGACCGACATAGCCCTGACCTGCGATGACGACACGCATGACGAATCAACCCCCTGGAACGAACCCGGTGTCCCCACACCTTCTTCACATGAGGGTACGGAGCGCCGGCCGCCGCGCGTGGCGCTTCGCGGGAAGTGGCCGGGGGCGGGTGGGAGCACGCCGACGCCGAGACCTCGCGGCGCCCGCCCCAGGGCGGCCGCCGCGAGTCCCGGCGTGAGTGGCACGGGCGCCCCCACCCAGGGTCGCCCGGCCTTCGCACTCCCGACCCCCATCGAGGTGCGACCGCGCCTCCGCAGCCATCCCCCACGGTTGGATGCGGCCCGCGCTGTGTTCCATCCTGCGCGGCCACCATGGACGGGCAGTGACAGGAGTGTGTCGGCTGCATGATCTCTGGACGAGCCCGTACGGATACCGGAGAGTCGCCGCGCCGCCGCCGGCCCGGTACGCCGCGCCGCGTGACCGGTCCCGGCGCGGCGTAGGCTGGACACCCCCCGGGCGCACCGCGTTCCGGGACTGTCGCGCTGCCCGGCCCCCGGTGCCGGGCCCACTCCCCGCCGTGGAGAACTTGACGTATGAGCCTGTCCGGACTGCTCGATGTCGTCGTACGGGACGCCGCACTCGCCGAAGCGATCGAAGCGGCGGCCACGGGGCACAGGCAGCACCTCGACCTGGTCGGTCCCCCCGCCGCCCGGCCGTTCGCGATCGCGGCGCTGGCCCGTTCGCTGGCCGCCCGGGCCGGCGAGAGCGGCCGCCCGGTCCTCGCGGTGACCGCCACCGGCCGGGAGGCCGAAGACCTCGCCGCCTCGCTGCGCTCCCTGCTGCCGCCCGACGCGGTCGCCGAGTTCCCGGCCTGGGAGACGCTGCCGCACGAGCGGCTCTCCCCGCGCTCGGACACCGTCGGCCGCCGTCTCGCCGTGCTGCGCCGCATCGTCCACCCCCGGGCCGACGACCCGGCGGCCGGACCGGTGCAGGTGGTGGTCGCCCCCGTCCGCAGCGTGCTGCAACCGCAGGTGAAGGGCCTGGCCGAGCTGGAGCCGGTCGCGCTGCAGCGCGGCGAGCAGCACGACCTGGAGGAGGTCGCCCGCCGGCTGTCGGCCGCCGCCTACGCCCGGGTCGAACTGGTCGAGAAGCGCGGCGAGTTCGCGGTGCGCGGCGGCATCCTGGACGTCTTCCCGCCGACCGAGGAGCACCCGCTGCGGGTGGAGTTCTGGGGCGACGACGTCGAGGAGATCCGCTACTTCAAGATCGCCGACCAGCGTTCGCTGGAGATCGCCGAGCACGGGCTGTGGGCGCCGCCCTGCCGGGAACTGCTGCTGACCGCCGAGGTCCGCGCCAAGGCCGCCGAACTGGCCGCGCAGCACCCCGAGTTGGGCGAGATCCTGGACAAGATCGCGCAGGGCATTGCGGTCGAGGGCATGGAGTCGCTGGCCCCGGTCCTGGTCGACGACATGGAGCTGCTGCTCGACGTCCTCCCGGCCGGCTCGGTCGCCGTGGTCTGCGACCCCGAGCGGGTCCGCACCCGGGCCGCCGACCTGGTCGCCACCAGCCAGGAGTTCCTGGCCGCGTCCTGGGTCGCCGCCGCCGCGGGCGCCGACCGGCCGATCGACCTGGAGGCGATCGACGTCTCCGCCGCCTCGCTGTGGTCGCTGGCCGACGTCCGCGAGCACGCCGCCGAGATCGGGCTGCCCTGGTGGTCCGTCAGCCCGTTCGCCACCAGCGACTCGACGGTGTCGGAGATCCTCGAGTTCGATGCCGACACGCTGACCCTCGGCATGCACGCCGTGGAGGCGTACCGGGGCGACACCGCGCGGGCGATCTCCGACGCGCGGGAGCGGCTGGCCGCCGACTGGCGCGTGGTGCTGGTGACCGAGGGCCACGGCCCGGCGTCCCGGCTCGCCGAGGTGCTCGGCAACGAGGGCATCCCGGCCCGGCTGGTCGCCGACCTCGCCGACGCCCCGACCCGGGACGTCGTCCACGTCTCCTGCGGCTCGATCGAGCACGGCTTCGTCGACGAGACCCTCAAGCTCACCGTCATCACCGAGACCGACCTGTCCGGCCAGAAGTCCTCCACCAAGGACATGCGCCGGATGCCGTCCCGCCGCCGCAACGCCATCGACCCGCTGGCGCTGGCCGCCGGCGACTACGTGGTGCACGAGCAGCACGGCGTCGGCCGGTACGTGGAGATGGTGCAGCGCACCGTGCAGGGCGCCACCCGCGAGTACCTGGTGCTGGAGTACGCGCCGGCGAAGCGCGGCCACCCCGGCGACCGGCTGTTCGTGCCCACCGACCAGCTCGACCAGGTCACCAAGTACGTGGGCGGCGAGGCCCCGACCCTGCACCGGCTCGGCGGCGCGGACTGGGCGAAGACCAAGCAGCGGGCCAAGAAGGCGGTCAAGGAGATCGCCGCCGACCTGATCAAGCTGTACTCGGCCCGGATGGCCGCGCCCGGCCACGCCTTCGGCCAGGACACCCCCTGGCAGCGGGAGTTGGAGGACGCCTTCCCGTACGCCGAGACCCCCGACCAGCTGACCACCATCGCCGAGGTCAAGACGGACATGGAGAAGTCCGTCCCGATGGACCGGCTGATCTGCGGCGACGTCGGCTACGGCAAGACCGAGATCGCCGTCCGGGCGGCCTTCAAGGCCGTGCAGGACGGCAAGCAGGTGGCGGTGCTGGTGCCGACCACGCTGCTGGTGCAGCAGCACTTCTCCACCTTCGCGGAGCGGTACGCGAACTTCCCGGTCAACGTGAAGGCGCTTTCCCGCTTCCAGACCGACACCGAGGCGAAGGCCGTCCTGGAGGGCCTGTTCGAGGGCTCGGTGGACGTGGTCATCGGCACCCACCGGCTGTTCTCCTCGGAGACCCGGTTCAAGGACCTCGGCCTGGTCATCGTCGACGAGGAGCAGCGCTTCGGCGTCGAGCACAAGGAGCAGCTGAAGAAGCTGCGCGCCAACGTCGACGTGCTCACCATGTCCGCCACCCCGATCCCGCGCACCCTGGAGATGGCGGTCACCGGCATCCGCGAGATGTCCACCATCACCACCCCGCCCGAGGAGCGGCACCCCGTCCTCACCTTCGTCGGACCGTACGACGAGAAGCAGATCTCCGCCGCGATCCGGCGTGAACTGCTGCGCGAGGGCCAGGTGTTCTACATCCACAACCGGGTCGAGTCGATCGACAAGGCCGCCGCCCGGCTCAAGGACCTGGTGCCCGAGGCCCGGATCGCCACTGCGCACGGGCAGATGGGGGAGACCCAGCTGGAGAAGGTCGTCGTCGACTTCTGGGAGAAGGAGTTCGACGTCCTGGTCTCCACCACCATCGTGGAGTCCGGCATCGACATCTCCAACGCCAACACCCTGATCGTCGAACGCGGCGACACCTTCGGCCTCTCCCAGCTCCACCAGCTCCGCGGCCGCGTCGGCCGCGGCCGCGAACGCGGCTACGCCTACATGCTGTACCCGCCGGAGAAGCCGCTCACCGAGACCGCGCACGAGCGCCTCGCCACCATCGCCCAGCACACCGAGATGGGCGCCGGCATGTACGTCGCCATGAAGGACCTGGAGATCCGCGGCGCGGGCAACCTGCTCGGCGGCGAACAGTCCGGCCACATCGCGGGCGTCGGCTTCGACCTCTACATGCGGATGGTCGGCGAGGCCGTCGCGGACTTCCGCCAGTCGCTGGAGGCCGGCGGCGCCGAGCCGGAGGAGGAGCCGCTCGAAGTCAAGATCGAGCTGCCGGTCGACGCGCACGTCCCGCACGACTACGCGCCCGGCGAGCGGCTGCGCCTCCAGGCGTACCGGTCGATCGCGGCCGTCAACTCGGAGGACGACATCGCGCAGGTCCGCGAGGAGCTGACGGACCGTTACGGCAAGCTCCCCGAGCCGGTGGAGAACCTGCTGCTGGTGGCCGGCCTGCGACTGTTCGCCCGGCGCTGCGGCATCGGGGACATCACCCTGCAGGGCGCGTTCGTCCGCTTCGGGCCGGTCGACCTGCGCGAGTCCCAGCAGCTCCGGCTGAACCGGCTCTACCCCCGCACCCAGATCAAGTCCGCGGCCCAGCAGCTCCTGGTCCCCCGGCCCAGCTCCGGCGGCCGCATCGGCGGAAAGCCGCTGGTGGGGCGGGAGTTGCTGTCCTGGTGCACGGAGTTCCTGAGCACCATGTTCGACGATCTGAAGCGGTAGGAGAGAACCCCCGGGGAGAGAACCCCCGGGGAGAGCACAACCAGGGAGCGCCCAACCAGGGAGCGCACAACCAGGGGCGCGGGGAACTGCGCGAGGCGGGAGGCACCCGCCTGCAAGGTCGCGACGAGGGCAATGACTTGCACTTGATCGCGACCTTGCCGGCGTTCACTCCTTGCCCGCGCAGTTCCCCGCGCCCCTGTTTTCGCGCCCGCCCGCCTTTTGCGACCGCCGGCGTGACTACAGCTTCCACTGGCCGGTCTGCTGGGCGAAGCCGCTGTCCAGGGCGAACTGGATCTTGTCGAGCTTGGCGTCGGCCGGGACCTCGAAGGTGATGAAGCCGAGGGCGGTCTCGCCGGGGGCGATGTTCGCGGGGACGGGGAACTCCGGGCCGGCCTTGGTCTCGGCGACGGTGGAGCCGTAGCCCTGGCCCTGGGCGTCGAGGACCTTCGCGCTGTTGGCGGGGGCGTCGGCGTAGGCCGCGCTGCCGGTGGCCTTGATCCGGAACTGGACCGAGACGAAGCGCTTGCCGTCGGCGGCCTTCGTGTACTCGTCCGCGCCTTCCGCGTTGTCGACGACCTTCACCAGCGTGACGTCCGCGGTGTTGGACTTCTCGGTGCCCTTGAGGCCGATGGTGTCGCCGAGCTTGGCCACCGAGCCGGTCGCCGGCTTGTCCGCGGGTGCGGCGGCGGAGCCGCTCGCGGGGGTGGAGGCGGCGGCCTTCGGGGTGGTGGAGACCGAGTTGTCGGGGCCGCAGGCGGTGGTCGCGGCGGCCAGGAGGCAGGCGCCGAGGAGGACGGCGGCGGTGCGGCGGGTGCGGGTGCGGACGGACATGGCGGGCTCTCCCCCAGGATTTCTGCGGTGTTGCCGGGGTTCCGGCGATGACTCAAGTAAAGCCCGAGCTGTGAACAGTGTCAATGACGATTCACGAAACCTCTCAGTTCACGTGTGAACGCGTCGGGATGGCCGTCTGGCTATGCTGTGTGGCCACACCCGCCGCTGAGGAGGCCCGCGCATGCCGGAGAGTCCCGAGGTCACGGCCGCCGAGATCGCCCGGCTGGCCGGAGTCGGCCGGGCCGCCGTGTCCAACTGGCGCCGCCGTCACACCGACTTCCCGCGGCCCGCGGGCGGCACCGAGACCAGCCCGACGTTCCGGCTCGACCAGGTCGAGCAGTGGCTGCGCGCGCAGGGCAAGCTCGCCGAACTTCCGCTGCTGGAACGGGTCTGGCAGCAGCTGGAGACGCTCCGTGACCCGTCCGGCCCGGCCGTCGCCCCGCTGGTGACGGCCGGTTCGCTGCTGCTCCTGCTGCACCGCGACCCGTCCGTGCGGACCGAGCTCGCCGAGCAACCCGACACCCGGCTGGCCACCGCGCTGCCCAAGGCGCTGCGCCGTACCGTCGGCGCCCTGCTCGGCCCGGACGCGGCGGCGGCCCTCGGGCTGCCGCTGATCGCCGGCGCCACCCACCTGGACCTGGCCCGGCTGCTGGCCCGGCTGACCGCGGAGAGCGCCCCGGCCGCCGCGTACGAGCAGCTGCTGACCAGGTACGCCGAGGCCAACCCCCGGCTGCAGCAGCCGATCCCGGCGGAGACGGCCGCCCTGCTGGCCGCGCTGGCCGGCGCGCCGGGCGAGGACCGGACGGTGCTGGACCCGGCGTGCGGCACCGGCGGGGTGCTGCTGGCCGCCGCCCCCGCCGCGCGCAGCGGGCAGGACGCCGATCCGGGCCTGGCCGGGGTCGCCCTGCTGCGCCTCGCGCTGGCCGCCCCCGCCGACCGTCCCGGCCCGCTGCCGGTGGACGTCCGGGCCGGTGACGCGCTGCGCGCCGACGCGTTCCCCGGCCTGGCCGCGGACGCCGTGCTGTGCCGGCCGCCGTACAACGAACGCGACTGGGGCCACGACCAGTTGCAGTACGACAGCCGGTGGCCGGGGGGCGTGGTGCCGCCGCGCGGCGAGTCCGAACTGGCGTGGGTGCTGCACTGCCTGGCACACACCCGGCCGGGCGGGACGGCCGTGCTGCTGCTGCCGCCGACCGTCGCGTCCCGCCGGGCCGGCCGCCGGGTGCGGGCCGAACTGGTCCGCTCGGGCGCGCTGCGGGCCGTGGTCGCGCTGCCCGCCGGCGTCGCCCCGCCGTACGGGGTGCCGCTGCACGTGTGGGTGCTGCGCGGGCCGGTGCCCGGTGACGACTTCCGGCACGTGCTGCTGCTGGACGCCGCCGCCGACGGCGGCCGGGAGCGGATCGACCGGGCCGCCCTCCGGCAGGACGTCCTGACGGCGTGGCAGGCGTTCGACGAGGCCGCCCGCACCGGCGGACCGCTGCCCGCGGACCGGCCCGGCCGCGGGCGCGCGGTGCCCGCGCTCGACCTGCTCGACGACGAGACCGACCTGACCCCGGCCCGCCACCTGCCCGCGCTGCCCGCCGAGGCCGCCCCCGACGCGCTGACCGGCCTGCGCGACCGGCTGGCCGCCGAACTCGCCAGGCTGGCCGACCTGGACGCCGCCCTGCCCGCCCTCGCCGCCACCGGCGCGGCCGCGCCCCCGCAGGTCGGCATCGGCGAACTCGCCCGCTCCGGCGCGCTGGAGGTGCACTCCTCCGGCCAGGGCGCCCCGCCCGCCCCGGCGGCCGCACCCCGCTGCTCACCGACCAGGACCTGCAGGCCGCCGCCCCGCCGAGCGCCGCCACCGACGCCGCCGACACCTTGACCGTCCGTCACGGGGACGTGCTGGTACCGGCGTTGGGTGGCGAGGGCGCGCAGGCGGTGCACCCCGGCAGCCCGTACGCGGGTGCGGCGCTCGGGGCCCGGCTGCACCTGCTGCGGCCCGATCCGGCGCTGCTCGACCCGGACTTCCTGGCCGGCCAGCTGCGCGCCACCGGCGCGGGCCGGCGGGCCAGCAGCTACGCGTCCACCACCAGCCGGCTGGACATCCGGCGGGTCGAGGTGCCGCGCGTCCCGGTGGAGCAGCAGCGGGAGCTGGGCGCGGCGTTCCGGCGGCTCGCCGAGTACGAGGCGGCGCTGTCGCGGGCCGCCGTCGAGGCCCGCACCCTGACCCGGGCGCTCACCGACGCGCTCGCCGCCGGTACCGCGGGCCCGGCCTGACGTCCCGTCGGGTACCGGCGCCGGGCGGTGCAGCGGCCTCTCGGCGGGAGGGGCGGGGGAGGTAGCGTGTGCGCAGCACTGCCCCGCCGTCGCCGAGGAGCGTCCATGCCCGCCCGCGCCGTGTCCGGCCCGTACCGGATCTGGGTGACGCTGCTGTGCGCCGCGACACCGGTGCTGACCCTGGGGATCCTCGGCATGGTGCCCTCGGTGGTGCTGGCGGTCGGACGGCGCCGCCGGGCCGACATCGTCGGCGCGGTGGTCATCGGGCTGATGCAGCTGGCCGTGTTCGTGGAGGTCGGGCTGACCCCGTCGGGCGGGCAGATCAACAACCTGGTCGGGGTGTTCCTGCTGATCCCGCTGTGGCTCGGCACGCCGGTGCACTTCCTGCTGATGAACCAGCGCCGTTTCTGGCCGCAGCCCGCCACCCCGCCGCCCGGGTACGAGTACCCGGCGTACCCCGCGAGCGCCGCCACCCGGCCCTACGAGCTGCCGTACCCGCAGAACGGCCCTTACCCGCAGGCCGGTTCGTACCCGCCGCCCGGCGCGTACCCGACGCCGCCGGCCCCGTTCCCGGGTGTCGCGACGCCGCCGCCCGCTGTTCCGCCCGCCGCTCCGCAGACCGGGGCGACCGGGGCCGCTGAGCTGCGCGAGCTCGGCGAGCTGCTGCGCCGTCAGGCCGGGGACGGGCAGCCGTGAGCCGCACCGTCGGCGGGCGGTACCTGCTCGACGTGAAGATCGGGCACGGCGGCATGGGGCAGGTGTGGGCGGCCCGGGACCAGCAGTTGGGCCGGGCCGTCGCGGTGAAGCTGCTGCGCACCGACGCGGTGCCGTACCCGGCCGGGCGCGGCGACAGCCAGGGCGACCTGCTGCGGCAGCGGTTCCTGCGCGAGTGCCGGATCGGCGCGTCCCTCGACCACCCCGGGCTGGTCACCGTGTACGACGCGGGCGCGGACGGCGAGGAGCTGTACCTGGTGATGCAGCGGGTCCCCGGGCTGAGCCTGGCCGACCTGATCGCCGAGGAGGGCCCGTTCGGCGTCGAGCAGGCCGTCGCCGTCGCCGGGCAGCTGTGCGCGGCGCTGGCGGCCGTGCACGGGGCGCGGGTGGTCCACCGGGATCTGAAGCCCAGCAATGTGATGGTCCGTCCGGACGGGCGGGTGGTGCTGCTCGACCTGGGCATCGCCTCCGCGCTCGACCCCGGCGCGACCCGGCTCACGCTGACCGGCAGCCCGATCGGCAGCCCCGCCTACATGGCCCCCGAGCAGGCGATGGCCGCCGACACCGACCGGCGCAGCGACCTGTACGCGCTCGGCTGCATGCTGCACGAGATGCTGGCCGGCGGTCCGCCGTTCCCCGCGCCGACCGCGCTCGGCGTGCTGCGCCGCCAGGTCGACGACCCGCCGCAGCCGCTGCGCGCGCTGCGGGCCGAGGTCCCCGCCGCGCTGGAGGCGTTGGTGCTGCGGCTGCTGGCCAAGCAGCCGGACCGGCGGCCCGCCGACGCCGCCGAGGTGCACGCCGAGCTGCTGCCGCTGCTGCCCGGGCCGGCCGGCCGGCCGCGCACCCGGCTGCCCGCCGTCCCCGACCCGGCCGACCCGTACCGGTACCCGCACCAGCCGGTGGCGTTCGAACTGCCGCCGGCCGCTGCGCCCGCGTCCGCGCCGCTCGCGCCGCCGGTCCCGCCGCCGGCCGCGGCGCCCGAGCAGGAGACCCTGGCCGGGGCCTGCGCCCGGCTGTCCGACCTGGTCGCGGCCGGCCGGCACACCGAGGTGCTCGACCTGTCCGCGCGGCTGCTGCCCCGGGCCGTCGCCGAGCAGGGCGAGGGCGCGCCGCTGGTGCACACCGTGCGCGCCATCCGGGCCCGCACCCTGCTCGCCGGGCACCAGTGGGCCGAGGCGCTGCCCGAACTGCGGCTGCTGGCCGCCACCGCCGCCGCCGAGCGCGGCCCGCACGACCCGACCGCGCTCGACCACCGCCGCCACGCCGCCCGCTGCCTGGAGCAGCTGGGCCGGCCGCACGAGGCCCTCGCCGAGTGCCGGGCGGTCCTCGCCGTCCTGCCGCCCGGCTCCCCGCACGCGGCGGAGCTGCGCGAACGCATCGGCGTCCTGCTCGCCGCCACCGGCCACGCCGAGACCGCCTGGCAGACGCTGCTGGAACTGCTCCTGGAGACCGAGCGCCGGCACGGCCCGCACCACCCCGACGTCCGCCGCCTGCGCACCCACCTCGAACAGCTCGGCGCCCAGCGCACCACCACCAACCCGTACGCGACCTGACGGCACATCAGACAGCTCAGCGCAGGCCGACCCAGAACGAGCTGGTGGAGTTGGCGGCCTGGGCGAAGGCCACCTGTGCGGGCAGCGCGCTCAGGCCGGCGCCGTACTGGCCGTAGCGCGGCGGCCGGCCGGGCAGGCCGACGTTGATGGCCGAGGTGCTGAGGAAGGAGCCGCGACCGAAGCCGGGCGCGGTGGTGCCGTTGGCGAGCAGGGCCACCCAGTACGACCCGGCGGGCAGCACGGCGGAGACGCCCGCGGACATGGTCAGCGGGACGGTCTTCAGTCCGGTCGCGGTCCACTCGGTGCTCTGGTCCGCGCCGGTGGCCAGCAGTGTCCCGTCCGCCCCGTACAGGCCGACCAGGTTCCGGCCGGCCGTCAGGCCCGCGCCCGCGCCGGTGACCGCCACCAGCGCCGCCGACACCGGCTGCGGGGTGCGCAGCAGGACCCGGACCAGTTGGAGCGTCCCGGTGGCCGGCACGCCGGTGCTGCCGATCGAGGACGGGTCGAAGGACCAGGTCAGCAGCCCCTGGTCGGCGGGCTGCGGGGTCGGGTCGAGCAGCGGGGTGACGGTGTCCGCGCTGACGAAGGACAGCTGGCCGGGGCCGCTGTGCAGCCCGTCGCCGGCGGCCCAGGTGGTGGCGTTGTTCCGGTAGGCGCCGGTGATCAGGTTCGGGCCGGTGCTCAGCCGGCCCTGCCCGTCCCAGTTGACGGCCTGTCCGCCGGTGACGGTGGACAGCGCCGCGGCCTGGACGCCCACCGAGGACGAACCCGCCACGGTGAGGCCGTAGTACGGGGACTCCACCGTCGTGTTGTCGGCGCGGAACGCCGTGACCACCAGGCCGGTCAGCAGGACCGGCGCGGTGCTGCCGGTGATGCTGACGCCGGAGAACCGGCCGCCGTCGGTGTTGCCGTCGCGGCGGGCGCAGCAGCCGTCGAACTGGATCGCGGAGACGCCGCCGATCCGCTCCAGGTGGAAGCCGTCCTGCGCGTTCAGATCGGTGGTGCAGGCGGTGAGGACGACCGCGCCGATCGGGCTGTCGTCGGTCCACTCGAAGCCGTGCCGGGCACTGTGCTCGGAACGGCACTGCACCAGCTGGTTGTTGCTGGAGCGGACGAAGCGCCAGCCGGAGCCGCCGCTGCCGAAGGCCAGGCAGCCGGTGAACTGGCAGTCCCGGGCGTCCAGTTCGAAGCCGTTGCCGCCCGCGCCGAAGGTGGCGACCTGGCGCAGGCGGATGCCGGTCGGGGCGCTGCCGTTCGCCGCGAGCAGCCGCACCGCGGCACCCTTGGTCTGCGTCACCTGGACGTTCTCCACCAGCAGTTGGGAGACCGCGCCGACCGCGTCCAGGCCGACCGCCGAGCCCGCCGGGGCGTCCGCCGCGCGCAGCGTCAGGTCGCGGATCGACACTGCGGTGTTCCCGCCCGCCACCCGGCCGTCGAGCAGCACCAGGCGGTCGCCCGAGAAGGACGAGGAGGCGTTGAGGACGGTCTCCCGGAAGCCGCCGCCCGAGTACCAGGACGAGCCGCTGCCCTGCACCCGGACGCCGCTCGGCACCGTCAGTGGCGCGGAGATCCGGTAGTTGCCGTTCGGCAGCACCACCACGCCGCCCGGGCCCGCGGCGTTCAGCGCGTTCTGCAGCGCGACGGTGTCGTCGGTGCTGCCGTCGCCCTTCGCGCCGTAGGCCTCCCGCGCGTCGATCCAGCCCAGCGGGCGGGCCGGGTCCGCGGCGGCCTCCGCGCTCCCGGCACCCGCCACCGCGGCCATCCCGACGCCCGCCCCGGCCGCAGCCGCCCGCAGCAGGTTCCGCCGTGTCGTCATCTCCGTGCCCCCCGGTCCGAGTCGAACGAATCGCGCCCGATCCTAGGCGAACAGGTGTTCGTGGCAAGCCTGCTGAGGACGCGACCACGGACGGCCGACCGTGCGCGCGGGGTCTGGCACCCGGAGGCGGGGCTCCCTATTGTTCGTCCCAGCCACGTACGCGAAGCACCACCGGAACGCGCTCCATCGACCAGGAGGCCCCAGTGATCCGCACCAGCTCCGTCCGCCGACTGCGCGCCGCCATCGGCATCGCGGTCGCCGCCGCCGCGCTCACCGCCTGCGGCGGGGCACCGGCGCACCAGGGAGCCGCCGCCGTGGTCGGCGACGAGAGGATCAGCATCGCGCAGGTGGAGGCGCGGGTGTCGGCGGTCCGCGAGGGCGGCGCCGCGCAGACCGGCGCGCAGGCCAACGAACAGCCCGGGCTGGCCCGGCACGCGGTGTCCGAGCTGATCCTCGACAAGGTCATCGACCGGGCACTGACGGACCGCCGGCTCACGGTCAGCGCGAGCGAGATCGGCGCCGCCCGGTCCGCGGACGTCCGCACCGTCGGCGGCGAGACCAAGCTGACCGAGCTGCTGCGCACCAAGCAGGGCGTCCCGGCCGACGGCATCGACGACTTCTACCGGCAGCAGATCGGCCTCACCAAGCTGGCCGGCGGCCAGGACCCGAACGGCCCCGACGGCGACGCCGCCATCCGCAAGGCCCTGGTGGAGGCCGGCAGCGCCCTGCACATCGTGGTCAACCCCCGCTACGGGAGCTGGAACACCACCCGGATCGGCCTCACGGACACCGAGGACAACTGGCTGCCGCGCAGCATCCGCACGCTCTGACCCGGCACCCGGCCCCGCCCGCCGGCGGGGCCGGGATCAGTACAGCTCCGGCTGGCACAGCGGCAGTTCGCAGCTGCCGCCCCACGAGGTGTCGCCGGACGGCGTCGCGTCCGCCCGGACCACCGCAGCCGCCCCGGGCCGCGCCGCCGCGACCACCGCGGGGGCCGCCCCGGCGAAGGCGAGCAGCAGACCGGCGAAGGCGACGGTGCGGGCGAACGGCTTCATGGCGGAGTCCTCCTGAGGGTGGGGAAGAAGAGTGGGATCTTGCTGCCGGGCCCCGCTCGGGGCCCGGCGCCTGCCAACTAGCATGGCCACCCCGAGGTGCCCGAACCATCGGTCGGCCACCTCACCAACTGCTCTGGCAGCAAGATGACCGGGGGACGAAAATGGACCTGTCGGCCCAAACTCCGTGCACCGGAGCCGAGTTCGTACCCGACCCGGCCGACGCCGCGGCCTACGCCTGGGTGCTGGAGCACGGCCGCCTGGACCCAGTCGCGCTGGCCGCCCACCTCGGCCGCCAGGGCCTCGACCCGTCCGCCGCCGCCACCGCCCTGGACCGCCTGACGGCCTGGCAGCTGCTCCAGCCCGACCCCGGCGACCCCGGCCGCTGCCGGGCCCTGCCCCCGCAGACCGCGATCGCCGCGCTGGCCGCCCCCGTCGAGGCCGCGATCCAGCGCAGCCGCGCCGAACTCGCCCACCGCCAGGCCCAGGTGGCCGGCTTCCTGGC
Organism: Kitasatospora cheerisanensis KCTC 2395; assembly: GCF_000696185.1. GTDB lineage: Bacteria > Actinomycetota > Actinomycetes > Streptomycetales > Streptomycetaceae > Kitasatospora > Kitasatospora cheerisanensis. The sequence goes on from NZ_KK853997.1 coordinate 4,822,264, forward strand.
CTACCACCGGCAGGCCGCCCGGGAGACCGGTGGCGCCGAGATCGAGGTCATCGCCGACCTCCAGGACGTCCGCGCCGCCCTCGACCGGGCCTCCGCCGAGTGCCGCAGCGAGGTGCTCACCAGCCAGCCCGGCGGCGGCTCCCGCGTCCCCGCCGCGATGGAGGAGGCCCTGCGCCGCGACCGCGCCCTGCTCGGCCGCGGCGTCCGGATGCGCACCCTCTACCACCACACCGCCCGCTTCAACGGCCCCAGCCAGGCCTACGTGGAAGCCGCCACCGCCCTCGGCGCCGAGTACCGCACCGCCCACGAGCTGTTCGGCCGGCTCATCGTCTTCGACCGCGAACTCGCCTTCCTCCCGCTCAGCGACGGCACCTGGGGCGCGGTCGTGGTCCGGCAGGAAGCCCTGCTCGCCTACCTGTGCGGCATCTTCGAACAGGCCTGGACGCTCGCCCGCCCGTTCGCCGCCGCCGCCGAGGACGGCCTCGAACAGGTCTCCCAGGAACTCGACCGCACCATCGTCCGGATGCTCGCCGCCGGCCTCAAGGACGAGGCCATCGCCCGCCGCCTCGGCATGTCGCTGCGCACCGCGCGCCGCCACATCGCCGACATCATGGACGAGTTGGGCGCCGAGAGCCGCTTCCAGGCCGGCGTCGCCGCCGCGAAGGCCGGCCTGCTCGACGACTGACCTGCCCTCCGCCTGTCCCCCGGCCTGCCCCCGCCCGTCACGCGGTCCCGTTACCGGCCCTCCGTTACCGGCCGTCCGGGACCGGCATTCCGTGACTGTCCGTCAATCCCGCCGCCCCGCAGTATTGATGTCAGCGGGGCACACCGGGCCCCACCGGGACAGCGGAGACGGAGGCGACACCATGCAGTGGGGACAGGACGAAGAACGTCCGGCCGACCCGGAGACCGAGGTCGTCGCCTTCCTGAACCGCCGCCTCGGCACCGGCCCGGCACTGCTCTGGACCGACGGCGAACCCCCCGGCGGCAACCCGCCGGGCACCGCCCCGACCCACGGCGCGGCCCGCTGGGCCGACACCCTGCGTCGCCACCTCGGCCGCCCCGTCGAACCCGCCGGCCGGCTGACCGCCCCGGAGGACGGCAGCCTGCTGCTCTTCCAGCACCACGGCGGCAGCCGGGTCAGGCTCACCGGCACCGCGACCCACCAGGACGTCCGACTCCGCCCCGGCCACTGGCTGCTGCTGCCCCCGGGCTGCGGCTGCGACCTCCAGTGCCGCCCCGGCGCCGAACCCCTGGCCCTGCGGATCCCCACCGCCTGACCCACCCGCACCACCGGCCGCACCCCGGGCGAACACGCCCCGAGCGGCCCGATTCCTCCCGTTTCATCCACCTTTCTCTCCAAGGAGTCCTGTCATGGGTGTTCAGAACACCGAGTCCGCGTCGAAGTTCGCCGCGCTGGCCCGTCAGGCCGCGCTGTCGGTGGCCGTCGCCGCCGCCGTGGGTGGTGCGGTCTTCGCGCCGGCCGTCTCCGCCCAGGCCGCGACGGTGCCGAGCGTGAGCGCCGGTCACGCGACGACCGACGGCTGCGGCGCGTGCTACCCCGACGTCATCTGATCCCGCTCCGCCACCGCTCGACCTCCAACCCGAATCGCTAGAAGGAGTCCTGTCATGGGTGTTCAGAACACCGAGTCCGCGTCGAAGTTCGCCGCGCTGGCCCGCCAGGCCGCGCTGTCGGTGGCCGTCGCCGCCGCCGTGGGTGGTGCGGTCTTCGCGCCGGCGGTCTCCGCCCAGGCCGCGACGGTGCCGAGCGTGAGCGCCGGTCACGCGACGACCGACGGCTGCGGCGCGTGCTACCCCGACGTCATCTGATCCCGCTCCGCCACCGCTCGACCTCCAACCCGAATCGCTAGAAGGAGTCCTGTCATGGGTGTTCAGAACACCGAGTCCGCGTCGAAGTTCGCCGCGCTGGCCCGCCAGGCCGCGCTGTCGGTGGCCGTGGCGGCGGCCGTGGGTGGTGCGGTCTTCGCGCCGGCGGTCTCCGCCCAGGCCGCGACGGTGCCGAGCGTGAGCGCCGGTCACGCGACGACCGACGGCTGCGGCGCGTGCTACCCCGACGTCATCTGATCCGAATCACCACGCACATCCCGGGGTCGCCGGCGGCATCGCCGCCGCCGGCGCCCCGCGTCCGTCCCCACCATCAACCCCCTTGATCCGTCCGGACACCGGAGAGGAACACCGCCATGGACTGGCTGGCCCGCTGCGTCGACGACCCCGAGACCTTCCTGCGCAAGCACTGGCGGCAGGGGCCGGTGGTGCTCCGTCCCGCCGACCCGCCGACCGAAGTGCTCACCGTGCAGGGGCTGTTCGACATCATCGACGAGGGGACGCTGCGCAACCCGTACGGCGGCCTGTTTACCGTCGAGGGCACCGTGCCGGAGGAGGAGTACTGCCCGCCGCGGGTGATCGCCGGCCGGGCGCTGGAGGGGTGCCTCGACCCGGAGCGGGTGCGGGCGCTGATCCGGGACCGCAACGCCACGCTCCAGCTGCGCTACCTGAACCACTGGCACCCCGGCGTCCGCGCCCTGACCACCGGCCTGTCGGAGAGCCTGGGCCGGCTCACCGAGGCGTTCATGTTCTACTCGCAGCCGGGCCGGCACGGGCCGGTGCACCGCGACGAGGGCGACATCCTGGTCATCCAGCTGAGCGGCCACAAGCACTGGCAGGTGTACGGCGGTCCGACCGAGCCGACCTGGCAGCCCGTCCGCGAGGACAACCCGGGGCCGTGCCTGCTGGACACCGTCGTCCACCCCGGCGAGGTGCTGTACGTGCCCAACGGCTACGCCCACACCGCCCGCGCCACCGAGGACGGCCCCTCGCTGCACCTGACGATCGCGCTGCGCGAGGCGTGCGCCGTCCACCTGCGGACCCAACTGCGCGCCCTGCTCGCCGAGGGACTCGAACTGCCCGCCCGTCCCCGCGACGAGGACGACCTGCTGGCCGCCGGCTCGCAGCTGCTCGACCATCTGCGCACCCGGATCGCCACCGCCGACCCGGCCGAGCTGGTGAGCGCCGCCCGCCGGGCCGCGTACAGCAGCCGCCCCACCGCCTGAACCCGCCGCCCGAACCCCGCCGCAAGGGCCCACCCGTCCGACGCACCGTCAGCACCCGAGGAGACCCGACCATGACCGAGACCTGGCTGAGCCGCTTCGTCGCGGACGAGGAGCAGTTCCGCACCGCACTCTGGCGCACCACCCCGGCCGTGCTGCGCCCCGAGCGCCCGCCGGTGGACGTGCTGCCCGCCGCCGAACTCGACCGACTGCTGGACCACGGCCTGCTGAAGGTGCCGTACCTGGGCCTGGTGCAGCGTGACGCCCACCTGCCCGCCGAACGGTTCTGCCCGCCCCGGGTGGTGCTCGGCGAGGTGGTCGGCGGATACGCCGACGGCGCGGCCGTCCGGTCGCTGATCCGGGACGAGCGGGCGACGCTGCTGCTGCGCTACGTCGACCAGTGGCACGAGGGCGTGCGTGCGCTGGCCCGCGGCCTGGCCGCCGAGATCGGCCGGAACGTCGAGGCGTTCTACTTCCTGACCCCGCCCGGCACCCAGGGCCGCCCGGTGCACCGCGACGACGCGGACGTGTTCGTGGTGCAGATCTCCGGCGCCAAGCGCTGGTGGGTGCACGGCGGCCCCGCCGACGGCAACTGGGTGCCCGAGCGGGAGGACGGCGACCCGGGCGAGGTGCTGCTGGAGACCGTCCTGCAGCCCGGTGAAGTGCTGTACGTGCCGCGCGGGTTCGCGCACCGGGCCCGGGCCGAGGAGGGCGCGCCGTCCGCGCACCTGTCGCTGACGATCCGCGAGGCCGCCACCGCCAACCTGTACACCGTCGCGCAGAGCCTGCTCGCCGACAGCTGCGAACTGCCGGGCCGCCCGCTGGACGACGCCGCGCTCACCGAGGCCGCCGCCGCCCTGATCGCGCACGCCGGCTCGCTGCTGGCCGAGCTGACGCCCGCCGACCTGGTGGCCGTCACCCGGCAGGTCATGCTGCAGCCCGCGGCGTGACGCCCGCCCGGGGAGACGTGACGCCCGCCCGGCGAAAAGGGTTCTCCGGGCTCGGACACGGTGGTTGTAGGTTCGGTGCCGTGGACACTCCGAAGCTGATCCTGCTGACCACCACCCACCGCGTCGCCCCCGGCCTGCTCAGCTGGCCGGCCTGGGAGGCCCTCCGCTCGGCGCCGCTGGTGCTGGTCGGCGACCCCGCCCACCCGCAACTGCCCGCGCTGCGCGCCGCCGGCGTCGAGCCCCGGCTGGTCGAACGGGGCTCCGCCCCGGCGCTGGCCCGGCAGCTGCTCGCCGAGGCGCCCGCGGTGTGGCTGGAGAGCCCGGACGGCGACCCGGGGCTGACCGACGCGCTGGCCCGGATCGCGGTCGAGGAGGCCGGCGAGCACCCGGAGATCGAACTGCTGCCGGGCTCCTACGACCTGCCGGGCTCCCGGCTGCTGGACCTGGTCTCGGTGATGGACCGCCTGCGCTCGCCCGGCGGCTGCCCCTGGGACGCCGAACAGACCCACCGGAGCCTGGTGAAGTACCTGGTCGAGGAGGCGTTCGAGCTGGTCGAGGCGATCGAGGAGGACGACCGGCCCACCCTCCGCGAGGAACTCGGGGACGTGCTGCTCCAGGTGTTCTTCCACTCCCGGATCGCCGAGGAGCACGAGGAGGACCCGTTCTCCGTCGACGACGTGGCCGGAGACATCGTCGAGAAGCTGATGTACCGTCACCCGCACGTGTTCGGCGACGTCAGCGTCCGGGACTCCGCCGAGACCGAGGCCAACTGGGAGCAGCTGAAGGCCGCCGAGAAGCAGCGCGAATCCGTGCTGGACGGCGTCCCGGCCGGACTGCCCGCGCTGGCGTACGCGGCGAAGCTGGTCTCCCGGGTCCGCCGCGCGCGGTTCACCGCCGTGCCGGACGCGCCCTACGAACTGCCCGCCGAGCTCACCGCCGAGACCGCCGGCGACCTGCTGCTGGCCGTCGCCCAGCGCGGCTACGACCGGGACATCGACGTGGACGCGGCCCTGCGGGCCGCCGCCCGCCGCTACCGGCGCGCGGTGCGGGCCGCGGAGGGCCTGCCCGAGGAGGGCTGACGGGCCGTCAGCCCGCCAGCGGGACGTCCGAGACGGCGCGGCGCTGGGCCGGGACGACCTCGCCGATCGCCTCGCCGACCAGGGCCAGGAGCTCGGCCAGCGGGTCGAGGTGGCGGGGCAGCTCGGCGAGCTGGACGATCCGCTCGCCGTCCGGGCCGGCCACCGCGAACAGGTCGATCGGCCCGAGGTGCTTGACCGCGGTGTCGACCAGCGCGGCGATGTCCGCCGGGTGGTGGACGTCGCCGGACACCCCGACCACCGGGCAGCCGGGACGGTCGAGTTCGGCGGCCAGGTCCTCGGCGACGCCGGGGCGGAGATCGGCGATCAGCAGGCCGGCGGCGCCGGCGGCGGAGAACCGGCGGGCCAGATCGCCCCCCTCGCCCCCGTCGAGAACCGCGATGACCACCACTGCACCGGCTACTCGCATGGCCTGCTCCCCTTCCAGAGCGAAACCGCGGGCGGTCCGCACGCCGCCCACTGTGGTTCATCGGAGGATCGTAGGCTCGCCCCGACGCTCCGCAACAGGGATTACCCGCCAGGTGACCAGACTCACGCGACGGCGGTTCCAGATACGGTCAAGACATGCCAGATCAGCCCCACGAAGCCCACCCGCAACTCTTCACCTGGGAGTTCGCGGCCGACCCGTACCCGGCCTACGCCTGGCTGCGGGAGCACGCCCCTGTTCACCGCACCACGCTGCCGAGCGGGGTGGAGGCCTGGCTGGTCACCCGGTACGCGGACGCCCGGCAGGCACTGGCCGACGCGCGGCTGTCGAAGAACCCGGCGCACCACAGCGAACAGGCGCACCGCACCGGCCGGGTGGGCATCCCGGGCGAGCGGCAGGCCGACCTGATGACCCACCTGCTGAACATCGACCCGCCGGACCACACCCGGCTGCGCCGCCTGGTGTCGAAGGCGTTCACGCCGCGCCGGGTCGCCGAGTTCGAGCCGCGGGTGCAGCAGCTCACCGACCGGCTGATCGACTCGTTCGCGGAGCGCGGCGAGGCCGACCTGATCCACGAGTTCGCCTTCCCGCTGCCGATCTACGCGATCTGCGACCTGCTGGGCGTCCCGTCCGAGGACCAGGACGAGCTGTGCGACTGGGCCGGCATGATGCTGCGACACATGAAGCCGGGCCGCCCCGGCGGCAAGCGCGGGGGAGTGGGCCGCGCGGTCAAGCAGATCCAGGGCTACCTGGCCGACCTGATCCACCGCAAGCGGGCCGACCTCGGCGACGACCTGATCTCCGGTCTGATCCGGGCCGGCGACCACGGCGAGCACCTGACCGAGAACGAGGCCGCGGCGATGGCCTTCATCCTGCTGTTCGCCGGCTTCGAGACCACCATCAACCTGATCGGCAACGGGGTCTACGCGCTGCTCCGGAACCCCGGCCAGCGCACCCTGCTGCAGGACTCGCTGGGGCGCGGCGAGTCCGGGCTGCTGGCGACCGGCATCGAGGAACTGCTGCGCTACGACGGGCCGGTGGAGCTGGCCACCTGGCGGTTCGCGACCCGGCCGTTGACCATCGGCGGGGTGGACATCCCGGTGGGCGACCCGGTGCTGGTGGTGCTGGCCGCGGCGGACCGCGACCCGGAGCGGTTCGCCGCGGAGAACACCCTGGACCTGGCCCGCGCCGACAATCCGCACCTGGGATTCGGTCACGGCATCCACTACTGCATCGGCGCGCCGCTGGCCCGGCTCGAAGGGCAGCGCGCGATCGGCACACTGCTGACACGGCTGCCGGACCTCCAGTTGGCGGCCGATCCCGCCGAACTCCGGTGGCGGGGCGGCCTGATCATGCGCGGGCTGCGCGAACTCCCGGTCTCCTTCACGCCCCGCTGACCCGGTTTCGGAGGCCCCGGACCCGGCCCCAGCACGGCACTGTCCGCACCCCCGCCGGGGGCGCGCGATGCGCCCCGTCCGGGGCGATTCCGGACATACGTGGACGGTTTGTGCACGAGAAGTGAAGGTCCGTAATTTCGACGTGATACCGGTGATATGAGCTTGTGATTGCTCGTCAGCTCTGCTTACTCTCCGATTTGCCCGCAGCTGCGGGCCCCGAACGCGGCACGCCGAATCCTGTCCACCGCGCCCTCGGGACACCGACCAGACCCGGACAGGAGCGGGGGACCCAAGTGTGAACGCCGTAGTCCCCACGGCTTGGGGTGAAGCCGCCGGGGAGCGGACGCAACCGCGTCCGGTCCCGCCGGCGGCCGGGCCAGCCTCCCGGTCCGAACCCGACAGCTCACCTCGCAGGCGTGCGGAGAGGAAGCACCATGCTGTTCACCGGCACCGGCCGTCATCGTCGTAGTACCAAGGCCGAGAAGGTCGTCGCCGCCGCCGGCGTCGCCTCCGTCGGTCTCGCCCTGCCCCTGCTCTCCGCCACCGGAGCGGCAGCCGCGCCCGCCGACACCTGGGACCGCGTCGCCCAGTGCGAGAGCGGCGGCAACTGGGGCATCAACACCGGAAACGGGTACTACGGCGGCCTGCAGTTCTCCTCCTCCACCTGGCGCGCCTACGGCGGCGGCCAGTACGCCCCCAGCGCCGACCAGGCGTCCCGCTCCCAGCAGATCGCGGTCGCCGAGCGGGTGCTCGCCTCCCAGGGCCCCGGCGCCTGGCCGGTCTGCTCCGGCAAGGCCGGACTGACCAAGGGCGGCGGCAGCTCCCAGGACACCGCCTCCCGCTCCCAGCAGCGCGCGGCCGCCCCCAAGGCGGCCCAGCAGCAGGCGCCGAAGACCAACAAGGCCCCGCAGACCGCCAAGACCCCGAAGCAGGCCCCCGCGCAGAGCGCCCCGGCCGCCAAGCAGCAGCCGCAGAACGGCGCCGCCGGCTACACCGTCCAGGACGGCGACACGCTGTCCGGGATCGCCGCCGCCCGGAACGTCACCGGCGGCTGGGAGCAGCTGTACCAGGCCAACCGCGGCGTGATCGGCGCGAACCCGGACCTGATCGTCCCCGGCCAGGTGCTCTCGCTCTGACGCCCCGGGCCGAGCACACCACGGTCTGACGATCCGTCCGCTCCGGGCGCGCGCAGCGCAGTTCGCGCCGCCCGGGGCGGACCGTCGGCGGGCAAACAGGTGAACTACCAGTGAGTAGCGGGGCCACACCGTGAGACGAGGCCCGGCCGGGCGTGGCCGCGAGGCGGTCTGCGGCTAGGCTCAGGTCGTAACGACCACACATCCGCTTCCGCTAGGAGATGCCTCGTGCCGTCCATTGATGTCGTCGTAGCCCGTGAGATCCTCGACTCCCGCGGCAACCCCACGGTCGAGGTCGAGGTCGGTCTCGACGACGGCAGCACCGGCCGCGCGGCTGTCCCGTCGGGTGCCTCCACCGGCGCCTTCGAGGCGCTGGAGCTCCGCGACGGCGACAAGAACCGCTACTTCGGCAAGGGCGTCGAGAAGGCCGTCCTCGCCGTCATCGAGCAGATCGGCCCCGAGCTGGTCGGCTACGACGCCACCGAGCAGCGCCTGATCGACCAGGCCATGCTCGACCTGGACGCGACCCCGGACAAGTCCTCGCTCGGCGCCAACGCGATCCTCGGCGTCTCGCTCGCCGTCGCGCACGCCGCCTCCGAGGCCAGCGACCTGCCGCTGTTCCGCTACCTGGGCGGCCCGAACGCCCACGTGCTGCCGGTCCCGATGATGAACATCCTCAACGGCGGCTCGCACGCGGACTCCAACGTCGACATCCAGGAGTTCATGATCGCCCCGATCGGCGCGGAGTCCTTCTCCGAGGCCGTCCGCTGGGGCGTCGAGGTCTACCACACCCTCAAGGGCGTGCTGAAGGAGCGCGGGCTCTCCACCGGCCTGGGCGACGAGGGCGGCTTCGCCCCGAACCTGGACTCCAACCGCGAGGCCCTCGACCTCATCACCGAGGCCATCAAGAAGGCCGGCTACACCCCGGGCAAGGACATCGCGCTCGCCCTGGACGTCGCCGCGTCCGAGTTCTACAAGGACGGCGCCTACCAGTTCGAGGGCAAGGCCCTGTCGGCCGCCGAGCTGATCGAGTACTACGCCGAGCTGGTCGCCGCCTACCCGCTGGTCTCCATCGAGGACCCGCTGGACGAGTCCGACTGGGACGGCTGGAAGGCCATCACCGACAAGCTCGGCGACAAGGTCCAGCTGGTCGGCGACGACCTGTTCGTCACCAACCCGGAGCGCCTGCGCAAGGGCATCGAGACCGGCACCGCCAACGCGCTGCTGGTCAAGGTCAACCAGATCGGCTCGCTCACCGAGACCCTGGACGCCGTCGAGCTGGCCCAGCGCAACGGCTACCGCTGCATGATGTCGCACCGCTCCGGCGAGACCGAGGACGTCACCATCGCCGACCTCGCCGTCGCCACCAACTGCGGCCAGATCAAGACCGGCGCCCCGGCCCGCTCCGAGCGCGTCGCCAAGTACAACCAGCTGCTGCGCATCGAGGAGATCCTCGACGACGCCGCCGAGTACGCGGGCCGCTCGGCGTTCCCGCGCTTCCGCTCTGCGGAGAAGTAAGCACAGTCGCTCCGCGGCCAAGTGAGCAGAGCCGCTCCGCGGACAAGCAGGCCCCGCGAGGGCCGAACGAGCCGCTGAGCCTGTTGTGACCGGTGCCCCGGCCTCCACCGCGTAGGGTGGGGCCGGGGCACCGGCATGCGCAGGAGGGGCGACCAGATGGCCAAGTGGAGAATTCCCGGACTGGCGGCGCGCCCGCGCTTCACCAGCCGGGCCACCGTGCTGGTGCTCGTGCTGTGCTCGCTGGTGGCGATCCTCGCCTACCCGACCCGGCAGTACATCGCGCAGCGCGCGGAGATCGCCGACCAGCGGGCCAAGGCCGAGCACGCCCGCCAGCAGGTCGACGAGCTGCGCCGGGCCAAGGCCCGCTGGCAGGACCCGGAGTACGTCAAGGCGCAGGCCCGGGACCGGCTGCACTACGCGCTGCCCGGCGAGACCCCGTTCGTCTCGGTCGCCCCGCCGCCCGCGCCGGGCGACAAGCAGTCCCCGGCGGACGCCGCCGGCCGGCCCAAGGCGGTCCGGCCCTGGTACTCCGCCTTCTGGGACTCGGTCGACGCCGCCGACACCGCCCTCGCCGCGCCGCCCGGCCGGCCCTGACGCCCCGTCACCCCAGCCGTTCCCCCCCATCCGTCCCCCACCTGACGAACAGACTCCTGATGAGCAACCAGAACCCTCCCGCGTCCGACGCACCCGCCGTCTCCGACCACGACGTCGCCGCCATCGCCGCCCAGCTCGGCCGGGTGCCGCGCGGGCTGCGCGCCGTCGCCCACCGCTGCCCCTGCGGCAACCCGGACGTGGTGGAGACCGCGCCCCGGCTGCCCGACGGCACCCCGTTCCCGACGCTCTACTACCTGACCTGCCCCAAGGCCGCCTCGCTGATCGGCACCCTGGAGGCGGACGGCGTGATGAAGGAGCAGACGGCCCGGCTCGCCGAGGACCCCGAGCTCGCCGACAAGTACCGCGCCGCGCACGAGGACTACATCGCCCGCCGGGACGCCGTCGAGGTGCTGGAGGGCTTCCCGAGCGCCGGCGGCATGCCGGACCGGGTCAAGTGCCTGCACGTGCTGGTCGGCCACTCGCTGGCGGCCGGCGAGGGCGTCAACCCGCTGGGCGACGAGGCGATCGGCATGCTGGAGGAGTGGTGGGCCAAGGGCCCGTGCGTCAGCCCCGCCGAGGTCGAGGCCGCCGGTGAGCGGGTCGCCCGCAACCGCGCCAAGGCCGAGGACCACGCCGCGGTGATCGCCGCCAAGGAGGCGCTGAGCGCCGAGCGCGCCGCCGCCCGCAAGGCCGCCGAGGAAGCCGGGGAGGGCGACGAGTCGTGACCGCCACCCGGGTCGCCGCCATCGACTGCGGCACCAACTCGATCCGCCTGCTGATCGCCGACCTCGACCCCGAGACCGGCGAGATCACCGACCTCGACCGGCGGATGCTGATCGTCCGGCTCGGCCAGGGCGTGGACCGGACCGGCCGGCTGCACCCCGAGGCGCTGGCCCGCACCTTCGCCGCCTGCCGCGAGTACGCGGAGGTCATCGCCGCGCACGGCGTCGGCCCGGACCGGATCCGGATGGTCGCCACCTCGGCCTCCCGGGACGCCGAGAACGCCGCCGAGTTCACCGCCGGGGTCAAGGAGATCCTCGGCATCACCCCGAGCGTGGTCAGCGGCGACGAGGAGGCCCGGCTCTCCTTCACCGGCGCCACCCGCGAGCTGCTCGGCGGCCCGCACCGCCCGCCGTACCTGGTGTTCGACCTGGGCGGCGGCTCCACCGAGTTCGTGCTCGGCGAGCAGGACGTGCGGGCCGCGCACTCGATGGACATCGGCTGCGTGCGGATGACGGAGCGTCACTTCGCGGGCGGGCAGCCCACCGAGGAGCAGATCGCCGCCGCCCGGGCCGACATCCGGGCCGCGCTGGACACCGTCGCGCAGAGCGTCCCGCTGGCCGAGGGCGCCACCCTGGTCGGCCTGGCCGGCACCGTCACCACCGTCGCCGGGATCGCGCTGGAACTGCCCGGCTACGACTCCGAGCGGATCCACCACGCGGTGCTGAGCGTCGAGCAGGTGCGGGAGACCGCGCAGTGGCTGCTGCACTCCTCGCACGCCGAGCGGGCCGCCGTCCCCGTGATGCACCCCGGCCGGGTCGACGTGATCGCGGCCGGCGCGCTGGTGCTGCTGGAGATCATGGAGCGCACCGGGGCCGCCGAACTGCTGGTCTCGGAGCACGACATCCTGGACGGCATCGCCTGGTCGATCGCCTGACCCGGACGCCGCGGGAGGCCCTCGCCACGGGTGCCGGAAGGCCCGGCGGGGGCCTCCCGGCGTGTCGCCGCAAGAAGCTTCGTGAATTTCTTCACATGCCGATCGGGCCTTTCGGCCCAGCGCGGTGTCCGGTCCGTCCGATATGTGGGACCGAAGGCACCCGGGGCGGGTCGTTCATGGGATCGCAGGCAACCCGGCGTTCACGCCGCAGAAATCGAAACCCCACTCGGGAACCCGTGCGGCGCAAGGATCGTTGCTGCTCAGCGCGGCACTGAGTGCCCCGCCGGTCGCCGCGGGCGTCCGGCCGGGCGGGTGGAACACCTCCGGGCCGGAAATGTGGGCGCGCAGTGTAGCACCCGGTGTCCAGGAGCTTGTGACGGGCCTCACGAATGGTCCGTCAGGCGGGGGTGGATACTTTCGGATATGAGCACCACGGAGCGTCCTCGCATCCTCATTGTCGGCGGTGGTTACGTCGGCCTGTATGCCGCGATGCGCATCCTCAAGAAGATGCGCTACGGCGAAGCGACCGTCACGGTCGTCGACCCGCGGTCGTACATGACGTACCTGCCCTTCCTCCCGGAGGCGGCCGGCGGCAACGTCGCCCCCCGCAACCTCGTCGCGCCGCTGCGCAGCGCCCTGAAGAAGGCGGAGGTGCTCACCGGTCACGTGACCGAGGTGGACCACGCCCGCAAGGTCGCCACCATCCAGCCCGCGGCGGGCGACTCCTACGAACTGCCCTTCGAGTACCTGGTCGTGGCGACCGGCTCGGTCTCCCGCACCTTCCCGATCCCGGGCCTGGCGGAGCACGGCATCGGCATGAAGACGGTGGAAGAGGCGATCAGCCTCCGCAACCACGTCATGGCGCAGCTGGACAAGGCCGAGTCGACCACCGACGAGGACGTCCGCCGCAAGGCGCTGACCTTCGTCGTCATCGGCGGCGGCTTCGCCGGCATCGAGACGGTCGCCGAGATCGAGGACATGGCGCGCGACGCCGCCAAGATCTACAAGACCGTCAGCCGCGACGACATGCGCTTCATCGTGGTGGAGGCGGCCAACCGCATCCTCCCCGAGATGGGCCCGGACCTGGGTCTGTGGACCAAGGGCCGCCTGGAGGAGCGCAACATCGAGGTCTACATCGAGACCTCGATGGACTCCTGCGTCGACCAGCACGTGGTGCTGAAGAACGGCATGGAGTTCGACGCCTCCACCATCGTGTGGACCGCCGGCGTGAAGCCGAACCCGGTCGTCAACCGCTTCGGTCTGCCGCTCGGCCCGCGCGGCCACGTCGACACCAAGCCGACCCTGCAGGTCCAGGGCTTCGACTACGTGTGGGCGGCCGGCGACAACGCCCAGGTCCCCGACCTGGCCGCCGGTGAGGGCGCCTGGTGCCCGCCGAACGCGCAGCACGCCGTCCGTCAGGCCGCCGTCCTCGGCGACAACGTGGTGGCCGGCATGCGCGGCTTCCCGCAGGCCGAGTACAAGCACAAGAACCTCGGTGCGGTGGCCGGCCTCGGCCTGCACAAGGGCGTGGCGATCCTGTTCGGCAAGGTCAAGCTCAAGGGCCGCCTCGCCTGGTACTTCCACCGCCTGTACCACGGCGCGATGGTCCCCACCATGAACCGCAAGATCCGGGTCTTCACCGACTGGACGCTGGCGATGTTCCTCAAGCGCGAGACCGTCGGCCTCTCGGAGATGGAGAAGCCGTTCGACGCCTTCCAGGAGGCGTCCGCTCCGCCGAAGCCCGCCGCCGCGGCCGAGCCCAAGAAGGAACTCGCCGCCAGCAAGTAAGCGGCAGGACCCGACACTTCGGGTACGAGTCGGAGGCCCTCCGCCCGGCAATGCCGCCGGACCACGTCCTCCGTGGTGCTCAGCCGGCCCTGCGCCGGGCGGAGTACAGCAATCGGTTGACGAAGGCCCCCACCCCCGCCGGGTGGGGGCCTTCGGGCGTTCCCGGGCCGCCGTCAGCCCTGATCGGCGGGCGCGGTGCGGTCGTTCAGGCGCTCGTGGCGCTGGCGGGCGGCCTGCGGGGTGCCGAGGCCGAGGCCGAAGGCGATCTCCTGCCAGGTCATCCCGCGGCCGCGGGCCATGGTGAGCAACCCGGCCTCCAGCTCGTCGAGTTCGGCCCGGACCAGGGGGAGCAGGGTGAGCGCGGCCGTCACGTCGGCCCGGTCGACCTCGGGCTCGCCCTCCTCGGCGAGGGCGGCGCCGCTGAGCAGGAAGGCGACCAGCCGGACCGCCTCGTGCGGGCCGAGCATCGCGGGGTTGGTCTGGCGGCGGCGCTGCTCGTCGGTGGCGGCGTGCCGCTCGGCGATCCGGAACAGCGAGGTGTAGACGCGCTGGGTGCGGGCGGCCTCCGCGTCCGGCGGGGAGAACGGGTCGGCGGGCTGCTGCGAGGAGTCGGTCATGGGCCCAGCATGCGCCGGTGAACGGCCGAGCGTCAACGGAATTGGTTGAACAGATCGTTCACTTCGTCCTGCCGGTGCGGCCCGGATCGCTGTAATCGGGCCATCACCGCAGGTCACGGTGGTTGTGCAGACTGGTGCCCAGAGCCGGACTCGAACCGGCACGACCTCTCGGTCAAGCAGTTTTAAGCTGCCCGTGTCTGCGTTCCACCATCTGGGCGTGAGAGCGCGGCAACCTCGAGTACTGAGCCTAGTCGGCCGGGCGAGGGTTTCGCATATTTCTCGCAACGGAAGTTGTCATGCTTCCATGACATCTGACGAAGCGTCTGTCATTTCAGCCAACCGGCCGCCGGTTCTCGGCCATCCCCTCTCTCGGGGTCCGGGTCATACCGCAGGAGGAGGGGCCGACGGCGGCCGTACGCCTCGGGGCGGGGCGGCAACCGTTCGACGGAGCGACGAATTCCAAGATCGTCAACGGGAGGATGGTGGAGCGGTCGCCGGCATGCCCGGGCCGCACCCCAGTGACGAACCGAACCTCCCGGACAGGAGTCCCCTTCGTGAGCACCTCGACCGCGTACGCAGCCCACACCGGTCTGGCGGCGGCCCGCGCCACCGGTCTGAACAAGGTCTACGGCGAAGGCGAGACCCGCGTCGTCGCACTGGACAACGTCTCGGTCTCCTTCGGCCGGGGCGAGTTCACCGCGATCATGGGCCCGTCCGGCTCCGGCAAGTCCACCCTGATGCACTGCATGGCGGGCCTGGACACCGTCTCCTCCGGCTCCGCGACCATCGGCGACACCGAGCTGGTCGGGCTGAAGGACAAGCAGCTGACCAAGCTGCGCCGCGACAAGATCGGCTTCATCTTCCAGGCGTTCAACCTGCTGCCGACGCTGACCGCGCTGGAGAACATCACCCTGCCGATGGACATCGCCGGCCGCAAGGTCGACAAGCCCTGGCTGGACCGCGTGGTGGAGACCGTCGGCCTCTCCGGCCGGCTCTCGCACCGTCCGGCGCAGCTCTCCGGCGGCCAGCAGCAGCGCGTGGCCTGTGCCCGCGCGCTGGCCTCCAAGCCGGAGATCATCTTCGCCGACGAGCCCACCGGCAACCTGGACTCCCGCTCCGGCGCCGAGATCCTCTCCTTTCTGCGCAACTCGGTGCGCGAACTCGGCCAGACCGTCGTGATGGTGACGCACGACCCGGTCGCCGCCTCCTACGCGGACCGCGTGGTCTTCCTCGCCGACGGCCGGATCGTCGACGAGCTGACCCACCCCACCGCCGACTCCGTCCTCGACCGGATGCGTCGCTTCGACGCCAAGGGCCGCACCAGCTGACGCCGCGTCAGCCGACACTCCCGCAGCGCCGGACCCCATCACCCCAGGACTGACCCCATGTATCGCACCGCACTGCGCAACGTGCTGGCCCACAAGGGCCGACTGCTGATGACGGCACTCGCCGTCATGCTGGGCACCGCCTTCGTCGCCGGCACCCTGGTGTTCTCGGACACCATGGGCCAGGCCATGCGCAACAGCTACTCCAACAGCTACTCCGACGTCTCGGTGCTGGTCACCGACCACGAGGCCGGCGGCTTCTCGCGCGGCCCCAAGGCGCCGGACGGGAAGCAGCAGCAGCCGCTGACCGACGCCACCGTCCGCGAACTGACCGCGCTGCCCGGCACCGAGCGGGCCCGCGGCGTGGTCGCCGGCTTCACCGGCGTCGCCGACCCGAAGGGCAACCTGGTCGCCGAGGCCTGGAACTCCCGCGGCGCCAACTTCGTGCCGGACGGCTCCGGCCAGGACCCGCGCTACCCGATGGCGCAGGGCCGCGGCCCGCAGAAGGCCGGCGAGATCGCGCTCAACCGGCAGGCCGCCGACAAGGCCGGCTACCACGTCGGCGACAAGGTCCGGGTGGCCGGCAACGGCGCCGCCGAGGACACCACCCTCACCGGCGTCTTCACCACCGACGACCCGCAGGTCAGCTCCGGCGGCACCCTGGTGCTGATGGACACCGCCACCGCCCAGCAGCGCCTGCTGGAGCCCGGCCGGTACAGCTCGATCGTGCTGACCGCCAAGGCCGGCACCGCCGAGAACACCCTGCTGGACGAGGCCCGGGCCAAGCTGCCCGCCGACTCCATCGACCTGCAGACCGGTCAGCAGCTCAAGGACGAGCAGACCAAGATGGTCGCCGGCATGGTCAGCGGGACCAAGACCATGCTGCTGGTGTTCGCCGGCATCTCGCTGTTCGTCGGCATCTTCATCATCGTCAACACCTTCACCATGCTGATCGCCCAGCGCCTGAAGGAGCTCGCGCTGCTGCGCGCCGTCGGCGCCGGCCGCGCCCAGGTCACCAACTCGGTGCTGGTCGAGGCGCTGCTGATCGGCGTGATCGCCTCCGCGACCGGCCTGCTCACCGGCATCGGCATCGGCGCCGGCATGCAGTCCCTGCTGCACTCGGTGAACGAGGGCCTGCCCACCGGCTCGCTGGTGCTCGCCCCCGTCACGGTGATCGCCACCCTGGTGGTCGGCATCGTGGTCACCGTGCTGTCCGCGCTGATCCCCGCGATCCGCGCCTCCCGGATCCCCCCGGTCGCGGCGATGAGCAGCGGCGACATCCCCACCACCCAGCGCGGCCTGGTGATCCGCAACGTGATCGGCGCGGTGATCGCCGGCGGCGGCATCGCGCTGATCCTGGCCGGCGCGTCCGGCAAGGGCAGCGGTGCGCAGGCGCTGCTGGAGCTCGGCGCCCCGCTCACCATGATCGGCATCTTCGTCCTGCTGCCGCTGCTGTCCCGCCCGGTGATCGCGCTGGTCGGCCCGCTGCTCGGCAAGGTGTTCGGCACCCCCGGCAAGCTGGCCCGCCGCAACGCCGTCCGCAACCCGCGCCGCACCGCCAGCACCGCGGCCGCGCTGACCATCGGCCTGACCCTGGTCACCGCGCTGACCGTGATCGGCAACTCGGTCACCACCGCCGTCACCAAGATGGTCGGCAGCTCCATGAAGGCCGACTACGTGGTCTCCATGGCCAACGGCCACGAGCTGTCGCACGACCTGCCGGCGCTGATCTCCAAGGCGAACGGCGTGACCGCGGTCAGCCCGGTCGGCAACGTGATGTGGACGGTGGCCGGCCAGGACCGGGCCGTCATGGGCATGGACGCCGCCTCCTTCGACCAGCTGGTGGCGCTGGACATGAAGTCCGGCTCGACCGGTTCGCTGAAGCAGGGCCAGATCCTGGTCAACGACGAGTTCGCGGACAAGCACCAGCTCGCCCAGGGCTCCGCCGTGAAGATCGAGGTGGGTGACGGCAAGTCGGTGGACGCCACCGTCGGCGGCGTCTTCGAGCGCAACGACGGGGTGTCGCCGATCATCGCCCCGAACGCGATGATCGACCAGTACGAGCCCGACGCCTACGTCAACGAGATCATGGTCAAGGGCGCCAACGGCCCGTCCGCGGAGCTCAAGCAGTCCATCAAGGACGCCACCGGCCGCAACCCGGTCATCGAGGTGCTGACCGAGAAGGACATGGTCGACCAGTTCAGCCGGATCATCACCAACGCGCTGAACATCATGTACGGCCTGCTCGGCATGGCGGTGATCGTCGCCGTCCTCGGCGTGATCAACACGCTGGCCATGTCGGTGTTCGAGCGCAAGCGCGAGATCGGCATGCTGCGGGCGATCGGCCTGGACCGGCGCGGCATCAAGCGGATGGTGCGCATCGAGTCCGTGGTGATCTCGCTGTTCGGCGCCGTGATCGGCGTCCTGCTCGGCTGCTTCCTGGCCTGGGCCGCCGCCCGGGTGCTCGCCTCCGACCTGAAGGGACTGACCACGGTGATCCCGTACGGCAGTGTGCTGCTCTTCCTCGGCCTGGCCGCGCTGGTCGGCATCGTCGCCGCCCTCTGGCCGGCCCGCCGGGCCTCCCGGATGGACATCCTCGCCAGCATCAAGACCGACTGACGGTCCGTCAATCGCCGCGCCGCCCGCCCCCGCAGTCCGGGGGCGGGCGGCGCGGCCGTTCGCGGCGGGCCCGGTCAGCGGGTCTCGATCACGACCTTCTCGATCACCACGTCCTGCACCGGGCGGTCGTTGCGCCCGGTCTCGGCGCCGGCGATCGCGTCGACCACCTGCTGGCTGGCCGCGTCGGCGACCTCGCCGAAGATGGTGTGCTTGCCGGTCAGCCAGGTGGTCGGGGCGACCGTGACGAAGAACTGCGAACCGTTGGTGCCCGGGCCCGCGTTGGCCATCGCCAGCAGGTACGGCTTGGTGAACGCCAACTCCGGGTGGAACTCGTCGGCGAACTTGTAGCCCGGGCCGCCGGTGCCGTTGCCCAGCGGGTCGCCGCCCTGGATCATGAAGCCTTCGATGACCCGGTGGAACACCGTGCCGTCGTACAGCGGCGCGTTGCTGGGCTGCCCGGTGCTCGGGTCGATCCACTGGCGCTCGCCCGTCGCCAACTCGACGAAGTTCTTCACCGTCTTCGGGGCGTGGTTCGGCAGCAGCCGGATCACGATGTCGCCCTTGTTGGTCTTCAGGGTGGCGTACAGCTCCTCGGCCATCCGGGGGGCCGCCTTTCTGATCGGTTGTCAGTTGCGCCCCCCACCCTGCCCCCTCGGAGGCCCCGCGCGCAGGCGACACGGGATCCTCCTCACGGCTGACGCGGAATACTTTGCCAAACCATTACTGTTGTGGGCTGAGTGGGTGGTGCTGTACCGCCCCGGAGGGAATGTGATGAGAAGCAGAAACCCGGTCTTCTCGCGGGAGGGGTCCTTCACCCGCGACAACCAGTACGCGGGGTTCGGCACGCAGCCGGCCGGGCAGCAGGCCCAGGCGTACGGCAACCCGTACGCCGGCAACCCGTACGCCGACAACGTCCACGGCCGGCAGGCCGGCGGCCGGCCGCTGACCGACCAGCAGCTCGCCGAGATGTACGGCGCCCCCGCCGCGGGCCCGGCCCAGACCGGCCGGATGACGCTGGACGACGTGGTCGCCCGCACCTCGATGACGCTGCTGGCGCTGGTCGCCGCCGCCGCGCTGGCCTGGTTCGTGGTGCCGGTCGAGAACTTCGCGCTGGCCGGCGTCGCCGCGATCGCCGCGATGGTGGTCGGCCTGGTGATCAGCTTCAAGCGGAGCGTCAACCCGGCGCTGATCCTGGCGTACGCGGGCCTGGAGGGCTTCTTCCTCGGCGCGATCAGCAAGGCCTTCAACGCCCTCCTGCCGGGCATCGCCATCCAGGCCGTGCTGGGCACCACCGCAGTGTTCGCCGCCACGCTGATCGCCTACAAGAGCGGCCGGATCCGGGTCACCCCCCGGTACACCCGGATCGGCATCTCGATCGCCATGGGCTTCATGATCCTGATGCTCGTCAACCTGGTGGCGACGGCGTTCGGCGCGGACTTCGGGTTCCGCTCCGGCCCGTTCGGCATCGTGGTCGGCATCGTCGGCATCGCCCTCGGCGCGTTCTTCCTCACGCTGGACTTCAACGAGGTCGAGGAGGGCATCCGGCACGGCGCCCCCGAGCGCGAGGCCTGGCGGGCCGCCTTCGGGCTGACGCTCTCGCTGGTCTGGATCTACCTGGAGATGCTGCGCCTGATCGCCATCCTGCGCGGCGACGACTGAGCACGGCGGCAGTGACGCGGCGGGCCCCGGAGGAGACGACCTCCGGGGCCCGCCGCGTTCCGTCCGGCCCCGGCCCGGCTACCCTCGGGGCCATGTCCGAGCACCACCCCGCCACCGCCGACCGGTTGACCGCCGCCGTGGACCGGCTGGCCGACCGCTTCCGCGCGATGCCGCAGAGCCGCCTGCTGGGCGCCGTCCCCGACCACCCCTCGCGGGCCGCCGCGGCGCTCGCCCTGGCCGGCCGGCTGGCCGACGCCGCCCGCGCCCTGGAGGGCCTGCCGCCGCTGCCCGTCCCCGACTGCGGGGTGTTCGCGGTCGGCGACCAACTCGCCGTCACCGGCCACGACCTGGCCGCCGCGGCCGCCGACCGCCCCGAGGCGCTGGCTGCCGCCCTCGCCGACCTCGAAGCCACCGACCGGCTGACCTCCTGACGCCCCGTCAGCCGCGGAACGGCGAAGGGGCGCCGGTCGCACGGGCAACCCCTCGCCGTGCGGCCGGCGCCCCGAAGTCCGGGCGCGGACGGGTCAGATGGAGGCCACCACCCGGTCCGCCAGCACGTAGACGGCCTCGTCGTCGGTGGAGAAGGTCAGCGAGTACGAGCCGGAGAACCGCGAGCCGCCGAGCAGCCGGACGTCCTCGCCCGCTCGGACGGCGTCGATCAGCCGGTACGCGGCCTCCCGGTCGCCCGGGGCCACGCACAGCGTGGTGCCGTCGGCGAAGGCGTACACGTCCAGCGTGCCGAGCGGGCCGGGGCGGACGTCGGTGAGGGCGATCCGCTCCTCGGCGAGCGCGGCCAGCCGGTCGTCGGTCCACTCCCGGGACGGGGTGGGGCTGGGCACGAAGTCCGGGTGCGAGGGGTGCCGGCGCGGGTCGGGCGCGGCGGCGGGCTCGCTCTCGGCGTCCAGCAGCCCGGCCTCCAGGCCGGTGGCCAGCAGGTCGGCCTCGCGGCGGGCCTTCACGTCGCCGTTGTCCGCCGGGGCCGGGAAGCCGCCGCCCTGCCCGGGGTGCCGGGCCGCGCCGTCCGCCGAACTGCCCTCCGCCGGGCCCTCCTTGACCAGGTCCTCCAGCGCGTGCCGCAGCGCCTCGCCGAACTCCGGGTCCATCACGCCGTTGTTGTCGGCGGCCTCCTGCGGCCCGGTCGGGCGCGGGAAGAAGATCGGCCAGTCCTCGCCGGCGGTGGTGAACGGGGTGTCGAACAGCGGCGCGTCCTCGGCGGCGCGCGCCTCCTGCTCGGCCCAGAACGCCCGCGCCTCGGTGATCTCCCGCTCCCGGTCGGCGGCGAGCGCCTCGGCCACGGCGCGGCGTATCAGCGCCTCGTCGAGCTGCGGGGCGGACTGCGCGGCGCTCTGCGCGGCGTCCAACTTCCGCCCCAGCACGCGGAGGTGGAGCAGGACGGCGGCGGTCAGGGCGATCAGGGCCAGCAGCAGGGAGGTGTGGACGACGCTCACGGAACGTACTCCCAACGAGGGGCGGAACGGGGTTACGCCTCCACACTGCCGTATCGGCGGCCGTTACTGCAGGGGCTGATGTCCGATTTGCTGTTGACTTTCCTACTTGTCCTCAAATTGTTAGGTAATACCGTTCCACGCAGCGGAGTTGATCCATTCCGGTGCGTCGACATTCCGCTCCCGGAAGGCGAAAAAACGGGCCGGATCGCACCTCGGGTGTGATCCGGCCCTCAATTACGCTCGGTGACTCCGGACGGGTGAGACACCCGTCACGGCGCCGCCCCCGCGATCAGCTCAGCCGCTCGACGACCATCGCCATGCCCTGGCCGCCGCCGACGCACATGGTCTCCAGGCCGAACTGCTTGTCGTGCCACTGCAGGGAGTTGATCAGCGTGGTGGTGATCCGGGCGCCGGTCATGCCGAACGGGTGGCCGACCGCGATCGCGCCGCCGTTGACGTTCAGCCGGTCCAGGTCGATGCCCAGGTCCCGGTACGACGGGATGACCTGCGCCGCGAACGCCTCGTTGATCTCGACCAGGTCGATGTCGCCGATCGACAGGCCGGCCCGCTTCAGCGCCTGCTTGGACGCCTCCACCGGGCCGTAGCCCATGATCTCCGGCGACAGCGCCGAGACGCCGGTGGAGACCACCCGGGCCAGCGGGGTGATGCCCAGCTCGCGCGCCTTGGTGTCCGACATGATCACCAGCGCGGCCGCACCGTCGTTCAGCGGGCAGCAGTTACCGGCGGTCACGGTGCCGTCCGGGCGGAACACCGGCTTCAGGCCGGACACGCCCTCCAGCGTCACGCCCGCCCGCGGGCCGTCGTCCGCGCTCACCACGGTGCCGTCCGGCAGCGTCACCGGGGTGATCTCGCGCTGCCAGAAGCCCGCCTTGATCGCGGCCTCCGCCAGGTTCTGCGAGCGCACGCCGAACTCGTCCTGCTCGGCCCGGGTGATGCCCTTCAGCGCGGCCAGGTTCTCCGCGGTCTGGCCCATCGCGATGTACGCGTCCGGCAGCAGGCCGTCCTCGCGCGGGTCGTGCCACTCGCCGCCGCCGTTGGCGGCGCGGTGCGCGGTGCGCGCCTGCGCCTCGTCGAACAGCGGGTTCATGGTGCCCGGCATGCCGTCCGAGGTGCCGTGGACCGACCGCGAGACGGTCTCCACGCCGGCCGAGACGAAGACGTCGCCCTCGCCCGCCTTGATCGCGTGCAGCGCCATCCGGGTGGTCTGCAGCGAGGACGAGCAGTAGCGGGTGATGGTGGCGCCCGGCAGGTAGTCCATGCCCATCTGCACCGCGACGATCCGGGCCAGGTTGTGGCCCTGCTCGCCGCCCGGCAGGCCGCAGCCCAGCATCAGGTCGTCGATCTGCCGCGGGTCCAGCTCCGGGACCTTGGCCAGCGCGGCGCCGATGATCTGCGCGGTCAGGTCGTCCGGGCGGATGTCCTTCAGCGAGCCCTTGAAGGCCCGGCCGATCGGCGAACGGGCGGCGCTGACGATGACGGCTTCGGGCATGGCGGGCTCCTCGCTGAGTGACCTCGGGACGCGATCCGGTGGATCTCCCGGGGAAAGTTACCGCTTGGTAGCTCCGGCGTCATCCGCCCCCGGATGTGAGTTCGCCGACGCGATCGCCCGCAGCTGCCCGCCGTCCTCGACCGCCCCCGGCGCCTTGGCCTCCTCGCCGCCGGGCAGCGCCAGCCGGAACCGCTGCTTCAGCGTCGCCCACCGCCAGGTGCCGTTCGCCGGACCGGCCGCCGAGACCTCGGTGCCCGAACGCCCCGCCGCCGCCGCGGCCGCCACCGCCACCGGCAGCACCGCCTGCGGCTCCACCGGGCCGCCCACCGCCGCCGGGGTGTCCTGCGGCCACAGGTCCAGCGCCGCGCACAGGGACGGCAGCATCGCCATCGACGCCGTCGCGTAGCCCTGCGCGGACGGGTGGTAGCGGTCCGCCGAGAACAGCTCCGGCCGGGTCGCGAACTCCGGGCCCAGCAGCGAGCCCAGCGAGACCGTCCGGCCGCCCGCCTCCACCACCGCGATGGTCTGCGCCGCCGCGAGCTGCCGGCTCAGCCGGCGCGCCACCCAGCGCAGCGGCGGCCGCACCGGCTTGATCGTCCCCAGGTCCGGACACGTCCCGACCACCACCTCGCAGCCCGACGCGACCAGCCGGCCCACCGTCTCGCCCAGCTCCCGCACGCTCCGCGCGGCCGGGGCGTGCCGCGTCACGTCGTTGGCGCCGATCATCAGCACCGCGACGTCCGGCCGGTGCGGCAGCGCCAGCTCCAGCTGGCGCGCCAGATCGCCCGAGCGGGCGCCCGACTTCGCCACGTTCACCAGCCGCACCCGGCGCTCGGCGACCGAGGCCAGCCCGGAGGAGAGCAGCGCCCCGGGGGTCTCCTGCACCCGCTGGACCCCCAGCCCCGCGGCCGTCGAATCGCCCAGGAACGCCAGCACCAGCGGCGGCCGGAGGTCCGCCGGATCGGCGAACGCCTCGCCGTACAGCCCGTCCGCGTGCGGCGGGTCGCCGTCCAGGATCCCGATCGCCCGGACCGCCATCCGGCTCTCGGTCAGCAGCACCCCCGCCAGCCCCACCCCGAGCAGCCCCAGCCCTCCGCCCCCGTACGCGGCCGCCGTGGCGATCCGCCGCGCAACCCGCGCCCTCGACGCCTGCGAGCCGGCCATTGCGGCCACCCCCTCTCCCGTCTCCGTCCCACCGCACCGCGCGTACCCGGACTCGTACCCGCTCTCCCGGCCCCCGTACCCGCCCGGTCCGGGCAACCACCCGCCCGAGGGAGCGTCCGGGCGCCGCGGTTCGGCCGGGACATGCGGCGGATGGGTACGGTGGGGCGGAAGGGGGCCCTAGGCTGGGGGTTTCGGCAATCAGGGCTGCCATGGACCGGGAGGACCCCCGTGCGGTACCACAATTCGATCATCGAGCTGGTCGGCGACACCCCGTTGGTGAAGCTCAACAAGGTCACCGAGGGCATCAGCGCCACCGTGCTGGCGAAGGTCGAGTACTTCAATCCGGGCGGTTCGGTGAAGGACCGGATCGCGATGCGGATGATCGAGGCCGCGGAGGCGTCCGGCGCACTCAAGCCGGGCGGCACCATCGTCGAGCCCACCAGCGGCAACACCGGTGTGGGGCTGGCGATCGTGGCCCAGCAGAAGGGCTACAAGTGCATCTTCGTCTGCCCGGACAAGGTGTCGACGGACAAGATCAACACGCTCCGGGCGTACGGCGCCGAGGTCGTGGTCTGCCCGACCGCGGTCGCCCCGGAGCACCCGGACTCGTACTACAACGTCTCGGACCGGCTGGTCCGTGAGACCCCGAACGCCTGGAAGCCGGACCAGTACTCCAACCCGGACAACCCGGCGTCGCACTACCACTCCACCGGCCCGGAGCTGTGGGAGCAGACCGACGGCCGGATCACCCACTTCGTGGCGGGCGTCGGCACCGGCGGCACCATCTCGGGCACCGGCCGCTACCTGAAGGAGGCGTCCGGCGGCAAGGTCCAGGTGGTCGGCGCGGACCCGGAGGGCTCGGTGTACTCGGGCGGCACCGGCCGTCCGTACCTGGTGGAGGGCGTCGGCGAGGACTTCTGGCCGACCGCGTACGACCGCGACGTCGCGGACCGGATCGTCGCGGTCTCCGACAAGGACTCCTTCCAGATGACCCGCCGCCTGGCCAAGGAGGAGGGCCTGCTGGTCGGCGGCTCCTGCGGCATGGCCGTGGTGGCCGCGCTGGAGGTGGCCCGCGAGCTGGGGCCGGACGACGTCGTGGTGGTGCTGCTGCCGGACGGCGGCCGCGGCTACCTGTCGAAGATCTTCAACGACGACTGGATGGCCGACTACGGCTTCCTGCCGACCGCCACCGACGAGGCGCACATCGGCGAGGTGCTGGCCCGCAAGGACGCGGTGGAGCACGAGGGCATCCCGCAGTTCGTGCACATGCACCCGGGCGAGACGGTCGCCGAGGCGGTGCGGGTGCTGCGCGACTTCGGCGTCTCGCAGATGCCGGTGGTCTCGCCGGGCGCCGGCCACCCGGACATCATGGCCGGCGAGGTGGTCGGCTCGGTGGTCGAGCGCGAGCTGCTGGACGGCCTGTTCAACGGCCGGATCCAGCTGACCGACACGCTGGACAACGTGATGTCGAAGCCGCTGCCGGTGGTCGGCTCGGGCGAGTCGGTGACCAACCTGATGACGGTGCTGGAGAAGGCCGACGCGGTGGTGGTGCTGGTGGAGGGCAAGCCGCAGGGCATCGTCACCCGCCAGGACCTGCTGTCCTTCCTGACCGCCCGGGCCGGTCACTGACGGTCCCTCAGGATCCGTCGCCCGCCCGGCAGCCGGTACGTGGACGTCACAATCACGCATCACCGGGTTAACACGGCTCGGGCATTGTGGTGGGCACGGCAAGAAAGCCGAAGAAGGCGACAGCGGGGTCGGTAGCGGCTCTCCGACTCCCGCGGTCGCCGGGGGCACGACGGTGGGCCTGACCGTTCCGTCGTGTCCGGCCCGCGGGCGCCGCCGTCGTCCCGCCCCTGCCACCGTGCAGGGGGCGACGGCACCCGCGGCGGATCACGCGTCGCGAGGCGCGGCTTCCGCGCACTCCCGGGTGGGGGAGTGTGCAGGAGACGGCAGGGCCGGCTCGGGGACTCCCGGGCCGGCCCTCGCCGCGTTCCGGCCCGGGACCTCGTTTCCGGATGGCTGTGCGACCCCCTACGCTCGCTGTCATGACCAGCACTGACCTGCCCGAGCAGGACGCCCCGCGTTACGTTCGCCTCACCATCGAGCTGATCGCCGAGATCACCGACGAGCAGGCCCTGAAGGCCGCCGCCCTGACCCAGGTCGCGGACGACGAGTACCTGGACGACGAGGAGCGCGCCCAGGCCGTCGAGGCGATCGAGGTGGACCCGACGGGTTCGCTCGCCCACTTCGTCGACCCGGTGGCGCTGCTCGGCGAGGTGCCCGGCGTGGAGCTCGCCTCCGCCACCTGGGAGTCCGCCACCACCGACTACGACCCGGACGACGAGAGCTGGGACGAGTACGAGGTGAAGTGACACCTCGCGCCCGCTGCGCGAAGGCCCGGTCCGGTAGTCCCGGACCGGGCCTTTTTGTCCGTTCTGCCGCCCTCTTGAGTACTCTCGTATGATCTGCACATTTTTGAGTGATCTTGTACGGGTGAGCTCGTGCGAGGGATCCCGGTACCGAGGAGCGTGGACGTGACCGCAGCGGAGAAGCAGGAGCGGCCGCGCGGCGGCGAGTGGAGCCGGCGCGGCGTGCTCTCCGGGCTGCTCGGCGCCCCCGTCCTGCTGCTGGCGGCCTGCCAGGGCGGCGGCGGCAAGGCCACGCCGGGCGGCAACGGCACCGGCTCGGCCCCGGCCGTCGGCGGCGAGACCCGGTCGGTCAGCCCCAAGGCGTCCGTCGCGCAGATCACCATCACCCCCGCCGACGGCGCCACCGCCGCGCCGTTCACCGCGCCGGTCACCGTCACCGTGCAGAACGGCACGCTCACCTCGGTCACCGTCACCGACGGCACCGGCAAGCAGATAGCGGGCGAACTCGCCGCCGACGGCGCGAGCTGGACCTCCACCTCGAAGCTGGCCAGCGGCAGCTCGTACACCGTCGCGGCCGCCGCCGAGGACAAGGACAAGCGCCCGGCGGACGCCAACGCGAGCTTCTCCACCGCCTCCCCGGCCAACACCTTCGTCGGCTACTTCACGCCCGAGGACGGCTCCACGGTCGGCGTCGGCATGCCGGTGTCGATCAACTTCAACAAGGCGATCACCGACCGCCGGGCCGTCGAGCAGGCGATCACCGTGGTCGCCGACCCGCCGGTGGAGATCGTCGGCCACTGGGTGGACGCCACCCGGCTGGACTTCCGCCCGCAGCAGTACTGGGCCAAGGGCACCACCGTCACCCTGAAGCTGCGGCTGAAGGACGTGGCCGGCGCCAAGGGCGTCTACGGCACCCAGTCGAAGAACGTCACCTTCACCGTCGGCCGCAGCCAGGTCTCGGTCGCGGACCTGAAGGCCGGCACCCTCACCGTCAGCACCGACGGACAGGTGACCGCCACCTACCCGGTGATCGGCGGGTCGCCCGACCACCGCACCTGGGCCGGGAAGATGGTGATCTCCGAGCGCTTCCAGCAGACCCGGATGAACTCCGCCACGGTCGGCCTCGGCAGCGAGTACGACATCCCGGACGTGCCGCACGCCCAGCGGCTGACCACCTCCGGCACCTTCATCCACGGCAACTACTGGTCGCCGGCCTCGCAGTTCGGCAACGCCAACACCAGCCACGGCTGCATCGCGCTGCAGGACGTGCAGGGCGGCGGGAACCCGAACACCGCCGGGGCCAGGTTCTTCGCGAGCTCGATGGTCGGAGACGTCGTCGAGGTGGTCAACTCCGGTGACCGCACGGTGAACCCGTCGAACGGCCTGAACGGCTGGAACATGTCCTGGGCGGACTGGAAGGCCGGCAGCGCGCTCTGAGCGCGGCGCACTCTCGCACGGGGCGGTGGGGGCCCCGTGAGAGTGTCCTCAACGAATGGTAAAAATTATTCGCATGCGGGGGGATGCGTCGATGTGTTGAGCTTGCCTCCGCGGCAGGGCCGATCGGGCCCGAGTCCGCCTTCAGGCACAGGAGTTCAGCCATCAACACCGCCATTCGCCGGTCCGTCCGCGCCGGCATAGCCGTCACCACCGGCGCCCTCCTCCTCGCCGCCGGCGCCACCGCCTGCGGCACCGTCAAGGAACTGAGCGCCGGCGAGAAGCTCTCCGGGGCCTTCGAGAAGCTCGGCGACGCCAAGTCGCTGAGCTTCCAGCTGTCCGTCGACGCCACGCCGGACCAGATCGTCGCCTTCGGCAAGGCCGTCGACGACCCGATCGAGCAGAAGGACGCGGACCTGTTCGCCGACCTGACGCTGAACGTGTCGATGAGCGCCGACAAGCCGCTCAAGGACACCGAGGCGTTCAAGTCCCGCAACATCGGCGCGCTGAACGACCCGTACGACCTGAAGGGCGTGGCCGTCGGCTACGCGCTGGCCGCCAAGAAGTCCGGCCAGACGTACGCGGACGTCCGCATCGTCGGCGACAAGCTGTACCTGAAGGCGGACGTCCGCGGCCTCGCCCGGATGGGCGGTCAGGACACCGGCGAGATCGACCAGCTGATGGCCCAGCTGCCGCCCGAGGCCGCCCCGGTCAAGGACGTCGTGGACGGCAAGTGGGTCTCGATGGACCTGAAGAAGCTCCGCGAGGCGAGCGAGAAGGAGAAGGGCTCCGGCTCCCCGCTGGGCGGCAACCCGCTCACCGGCTCGCCGCTCGGCGCGATGCCGAGCTTCGACCCGGCGGAGATGCAGCGCTTCGGCGACACGGTCAAGGCCGTGGTGTCGAAGAACATCACCGTCGAGGAGAAGGGCAAGTCCGGCGACGCCGACGTCATCCAGGTCTCGGCGCCCGCCCGCCCGCTGGTCGAGGGCCTGATGAAGGCCGTCGAGAAGCTGGCGTCCGGCTCCTCCGCCTTCCCGCCGATCCCGTCCGACGACATGCCCGAGGTGCCGGACCGCAAGTTCGCCGCCGACGTGCTGATCAAGGGCGGCAAGGCGCAGGCCGTCACCTTCGACCTGATGCAGTTCGCGGACAAGCCCGACGCGGCGGCGCACTTCCCGCTGCGGCTCGGCTTCGTCTCCGACGCCCCGGCCGTCACCGCCCCCGCCGGCGCCACCGAGTTCGACCTCTCCAAGCTCCAGGAGGCCGCCGCGAAGCTGGCCGCCGCCGGCGGCTCCGAGGGTGGCGCGGACGGCCCGGCCGCCCCGCTGACCGAGGCCCAGTACGCCGAGCTGGCCGCCGTCGGCGTCACCCGGGAAGAGGCCAGGACGCTGAACTCCGCCGGCCTGTCCTTCCAGGACATCAAGGAGTTCGGCACGTCCGTCAAGGGCTGACCCGCCGTCGGCACCGCCGCGCCCCACGGCCCGTCGCAGCCCCGCTGCGGCGGGCCGCCGCACGTCCGGCCCCGCCGCGAACGCGATGTCC
Source organism: Kitasatospora cheerisanensis KCTC 2395 (assembly GCF_000696185.1). Taxonomy (GTDB): domain Bacteria; phylum Actinomycetota; class Actinomycetes; order Streptomycetales; family Streptomycetaceae; genus Kitasatospora; species Kitasatospora cheerisanensis. The sequence continues at coordinate 4,851,583 of NZ_KK853997.1, forward strand.
GGATCCCGCCGGACCGGCCCGCCCCGACAGCGCAGGCTTGGGCCCATGAACAGCCACGACACCGCTCTCGACGTCCGGGCCGTACCCGCCGGGACGCTCGCCGAACTGCGCCGGCTCGACGACAGCGGGCGCTGCCACCCCGTCACCGTCACCGAGGACGGCGGCGCGCCGCTGCGCTGCTGCCTCACCCGGGCGAAGCCCGGCGACCGGATCACCCTGCTCTCCTACGCGCCGCTGCGCCGCTGGGCCGAGGAGACGGCCTGCGACCCGGGCGCGTACGTGGAGACCGGGCCGGTGTTCGTGCACGCCGAGCCCTGCGAGGGCTTCGCCGGCGGCTGGCCGGAGGGCTTCCACAGCGGGCAGCGGGTGGTGCGCGCCTACTCGGCGGACGGCCGGATCCTCGGCGGCCGGGTCGGCGAACCCGCCGAACTGCCGAAGCTGGCAGCCGAGTTGCTGGCCGACCCGGAGACCGCCGTGGTGCACGTGCGGGCCGTCGAGTTCGGCTGCTTCATGCACGAGGTGCGGCGGGCCTGACTCAGCTCCGCTTCGCGTAGTCCGCGTAGCCCTGCCAGTCGAGCATCACGCAGGGCACGTCGCCGAGCACCCAGGCGTCGTGGCCGGGCGGGCAGAGCATGAAGTCGCCGGCGCCGAACTCCTCGGCCTGGCCGTCGTCCATCTCCACCCGGATCCGGCCCGAGATCACGTAACCGGCGTGCGAGGCCTGGCAGCTGTCCGTGCCGGCGATCGGCTTCACGTGCTCGGACCAGCGCCAGCCCGGTTCGAACACGGCCCGGCCGACGCCGCCGGCCGCCAGGTTCACCAGTGCCAACTGCCCCTTGCCGCCCTCGAACGGGCGGACCTCCTCGGGGGAGTCCAGACTCATCCGCACCAAGCCGGCCATCACCGCTCACCTCCGGCGGAGAACGACTCCGCGCCCCCTGCGCCGGGCTCGGCGGAGGGGGCGCGGCTGATGTCTTCCATCCTCGGCACCCGGCGCGGAGCGCGCCAGGCACGGCGGTCAGTCCGCGGTGGCCGCCAGCACGATGTCGACCCGCTCGTCGACGAACTTCCCGACCGGGTCGTTCCAGTACGACCACGGGATCGGGACGTACCGGCCGAGCGCCCGCAGGTGCGGCATCGCGTCGGCGGGGCGGCCGCCGCGGTCCAGCACCCAGACCAGCCAGCCGTGCGCGAAGCGGCGGTGGCGCTCGTCGGCGCCGTCCGCCGCCGCCAGGTCGGCGATCACCGCGTCCGCGGCGGCCTGCACCTCGGGCGCGGCGTACGCCTCCCGCGGCGCCTTGTCCCGCTGGAACTGCTCGTAGTACGCCTGCAGCTTGTACGCGGACAGCAGGCTGCCCTCCGGGGCGGCGGCGATCGCCGCGTCCACGAAGGCGTGCATCTTCTCGTTGCTGCCCTTCCACTTGGCGCACCAGTACTGCAGGGCGTTGGCGTGCGCCGAGAAGTTGTGCGGGTCGCGGGAGACGATCTCCTGCCACAGCGCCAGGAAGCGCTCGTTGTCCCAGCTCTGACCCATCGCCAGCGGGATCTGCGCGACGAACGGCAGCGGGTCACCCGGGTCGGCGAGCCGCACCGCGTCGGCGGCGGCCGCCTCGGCGTCGCCCAGCACCTTGCGGAAGGCGGCCCAGCGCTCCGCGGTGACCTGGCTGGCGCTGTAACTGGTGCGCACCTCCCAGGCCAGGTCGATCAGCGCGTCCAGGGCGAGCAGCGCGGCGTCCGCGCTGTCCGGCTGCTCGGCGCGCCAGGCCAGCAGCCAGGCGTCGTCCTCGGCGGCGGGCTCGGAGAACCGGCCCACCAGGCCCCAGCGCCGGTCGTGGTCGCCCGCGGCGGCGGCCAGCAGCTCGGCGGCCGGCCCCGGTCGCCCTCCTTCAGCGCGGCCAGCGCGGCGTCCACGTCCGGGCCGGTCAGGCCCGGGTCGCGGACCAGTTCGGCCCGGCCGACCAGGCCGTGCTCGGACGGGTAGATGGTCGGGCGGGTCGCCTCCTCCACCCGGGCGATGGTGGCCTTCGCCGCCTCGGTGGCGGTCCTCAGCTTGGCGGTGCGGCGTTCCATCAGCCAGGTGGCCAGCTTGAAGCCGACCAGCAGGACCAGCGGGACGATGACGATCAGACGGGCCATCGGGTGGTTCAGCTCCAGGGGTGACGGGGCGTCAGGGCCGCGCGGCGGCCGGGGCGGCGGCCTCGGCCAGCAGGGCGCGCAGCGGGGCGGTGTCGGGGGTGTCGGCGACCGCGGCGTCCAGCGCGGCGGGCAGCCGGTCGGCGAGGTTGCCGGGCAGCACCAGGGCGGCCGGGCGGCTCCAGGACAGCTCCCAGCGGGCCAGCTGCTGCGAGGCCAGGCCGAACACCGTCAGCGCCAGCAGGGCCTTGCGCAGCAGCGGGCGCCGGAACTCGCGGGCGGCCCGGCCGGTGGCCTTCGCGGACTCCTCGGTCTGCGGCAGCCGCTCGGCGAGTTCCGCGCCCCGGCCGGCGTCCAGCGCGTCCAGCATGGCCTCGACGGTGCCGTGCAGGCCGCTGTCGGTGAGGGCGCGCAGCACCGGCTGGGCGTTCTCGCGGGCGTGCACCAGCAGCGTCTGGTGGACCAGCTCCGGCCAGTCGACGCGGCGCTTCTGCGCGGCCTCCGCCACCAGCGAGGCGGACTCCAGCTCGGCCAGCAGCCGCTGCGGGTCGCGCAGCAGGCCGATGGCCGGCCGGTCCTCGCCGAGGCCGGGCAGGCCCGGGGTGTCGGGCAGCGCCTCCACGGCGGCCACCCGCTGCCGGATCGGCGGGTGCGAGTCGTACGGGTCGGCCTGCTCGTCGGGCAGGTCGAGGCCCATGCCGGCGAGCTCCTCGCGGCGCTCCGGGTCGGCCAGCAGGTGCGCGAGGCCGCCGAAGAACTGGCCGGGCAGCGGCAGCAGGCCGGCCTTCCAGCCCATGGTGGCGTAGCGGTCGAGGTAGAAGTCCTGCGCGGCGTCCAGCGCGGGGATGCGGCGCAGCGCGGAGGCGGTGGCGTCGCGGCCGGCGATCCGGGCGGCGTGCCGGTCGGCGGCGTACTCCTGGCTGCGGCTGACCGACTCGGAGACCCGGAAGTACAGCTTGGCGTACTGGGTGAACAGCTTGGCCAGGAAGCGCTCGACGCCGCCGTTGCCGGGGTCCTCGTCGCGGGCCTTGCGGCCGCGGGCCACCCGGTAGGCGTTGTCGTCGGCGATCTCGGCGGCCCGGCCGGCCAGGTGCTGGTCGGCGCGGTGGTGCAGGGTGTCGATGGTGTGGGCGATCGCGGTGCGGCCGGCCACGGTGACGCCGGACAGCCGGACGTCGTTGTTGGCGTAGTGGCCGAACTCGTGGGCGAGCACCGAGTCCAGCTCGGCCTCGGTCAGGCCGATCAGCAGCGGCGCGCCGATCACCAGGTGGCGGCGGCCGGGCACCATGCCGAGCAGCTTGGTGTCCTCGGAGACGCCGGCGTTGACCGCCGGCACCAGCCGCATCTCGGCCGGGCCGCGCACTCCGGTGGCCTCGGCGATCCGGTCGACCCGGGCCCACAGCTCGGGCTGGTCCTCGCGGGTCAGCAGCAGGCCGCCCTGCTCGTCCCGGCGCGGACGGCGGGTCAGGAACACCACCCGCAGCACCGGGTAGGCGATGGCGGCGCTGAGCAGCCAGAGCTTGACCATGCCGGAGTGGAAGCGGTCCGAGTTGACGACCAGTTCGACGTTCAGCCAGACCAGGCCGACCACGATGGCCGCCGCGAGCAGGTAGAACCCGGCGAGCAGCGTGACCGCCAGCAGGGCCCGGGTGGAAGTGCGCATGCCGGTGCGCTCGGTGGACATTCCGCGCCCCCAGGTGTCGATCATGTGTGCGGCTGGCAGATCGTAGCGGTACGACCTGGCCCATTGCGAGGCCAATTCGGTGACGGAACGGCAACCTGACGCGCCGCCACCGGCGAGACGCCCATGCGCCACCCGCGACCGTCCCGTCGCACTAGGCTCGACGGCATGACCGAGCACCAGCTTTCCCACGGCTTCGAGACCCTCGCCATCCACGCGGGCCAGGAAGCGGACCCCCGGACCGGGGCAGTCGTGACGCCGATCTACCAGGTGTCCACCTACAAGCAGGACGGCGTCGGCGGGCTTCGCGAGGGCTACGAATACAGCCGCTCCGCGAACCCCACCCGCACCGCCCTGGAGGAGTGCCTCGCCGCGATCGAGGGCGGCTCCCGCGGCCTCGCCTTCGCCTCCGGCCTGGCCGCCGAGGACACCCTGCTGCGCACCGTCCTCAAGCCCGGCGACCACATCGTCATCCCCAACGACGCCTACGGCGGCACCTTCCGGCTGTTCGCCAAGGTGCTGACCCGCTGGGGCGTCGAGTTCTCCGTCGCCGACACCCACCGCCCGGAGAAGGTCCGCGAGGCGATCCGCCCGAACACCCGCGCCGTCTGGGTGGAGACCCCCTCCAACCCGCTGCTCGGCATCACCGACCTGACCGCCGTCGCCGAGATCGCGCACGCCGCCGACGCCCTGCTGATCGTCGACAACACCTTCGCCAGCCCCTACCTCCAGCAGCCGCTGTCGTTCGGCGCGGACGTCGTCGTGCACTCCACCACCAAGTACATGGGCGGCCACTCCGACGTGGTCGGCGGCGCCCTGGTGGTCGCCGACGCCGGCCTCGCCGAGGAGGTCGCCTACCACCAGAACGCGATGGGCGCCGTCGCCGGGCCGTTCGACGCCTGGCTGGTGCTGCGCGGCATCAAGACCCTCGGCGTGCGCATGGACCGGCACTCCGACAACGCCGCCCGGATCGCCGAACTGCTCTCCGCCCACCCGAAGGTGACGCAGGTGCTGTACCCCGGCCTGCCCACCCACCCCGGGCACGACGTCGCCGCCAAGCAGATGAAGGCCTTCGGCGGCATGGTGTCCTTCCGCGTCGCCGGCGGCGAGCAGGCCGCCGTCGAGGTGTGCAACCGCGCCCAGCTGTTCACCCTCGGCGAGTCCCTCGGCGGCGTCGAGTCGCTGATCGAGCACCCCGGCCGGATGACCCACGCCTCCGCGGCCGGCTCCCCGCTGGAGGTGCCCGCCGACCTGGTGCGCATCTCGGTCGGCATCGAGTCCGCCGCCGACCTGCTCGCCGACCTGGAGCAGGCCCTCGGCTGACCCGGCCCCCGGAGGCCCGACGGCGGCGGTGCGGACCGCCGTCGGGCCGACGGGCCGTCAACGGCGGTTGCGCAGACCGTCGTTGAACCGCTCCAGCAGCGCGCAGAACACCGTCCGCTCCTCCGGCGTCCAGTCCGCGGTCAGCTCGGCGATCAGCCGGCGCCGCCGATCGCGCTCGCGCGCCAGCCGCCCCGCCCCGGCCGGGGTCAGCGCGAGCCGCACCGAGCGCCGGTCCGCCGGGTACGGCACCCGGGACAGCAGCCGCTCCCGCAGCAGCGGCGCGGCCTGCCGGGTCACCGTGGACGAATCCACGCCCAGCGCGGCCGCCAGCGTCTTCACATTGGCCGGCCCGTCGGCGGCCAGCTGATCCAGCAGCAGGAAAGCGGCCCGGTCGAGCTCCCCGGCGGCACCGATGCGCCGGGCGAACACCGCGACCTGGTAAGGGAGTTGACAGTCGAAGTCGGGAACGTCGGACGGCATGCTCATCGCGGCTCACGGGGGTGCGGGCGACTCGTGCCCAGCAGCGTACGCGCGCCGGGCGGGCACCGGAACCATCCCGCCCTAGGCTGATCTTCATGCAGAACTGGCCGATCACCCTCGACGACGTCCGGGGCGCGCAGAAGATGCTCGCCGGGGTGGCCCGGGTCACCCCGATGCAGAGCAGCCGCCACCTGTCCGGAGTGGCCGGCACGCCCGTCCACCTGAAGTGCGAGAACCTCCAGCGCACCGGCTCGTTCAAGCTGCGCGGCGCGTACCTGCGGATCGCCGGCCTGCTGCCGGTCGAGCGCGCCGCCGGCGTGGTCGCCGCCAGCGCCGGCAACCACGCCCAGGGCGTGGCCCTCGCCGCCGCGCTGCTCGGTGTGCGCTCCACCGTGTTCATGCCGGTCGCCGCGCCGCTGCCGAAGGTCGCCGCCACCCGCGAGTACGGCGCCGAGGTGCGGCTGCACGGCGCCAACGTCGACCAGGCGCTGCAGGCGGCCCGCGAGTACGCCGACGCCACCGGCGCGGTGTTCATCCACCCCTTCGACCACTGGGACGTGATCACCGGCCAGGCCACCGTCGGCCTGGAGATCCTCGACCAGTGCCCGGAGGTGCGCACCGTGCTGGTCGGCACCGGCGGCGGCGGACTGCTGGCCGGCGTGGCGATCGCAATCAAGGCGCTGCGCCCGGACGTCCGGGTGATCGGCGTGCAGGCGGCCGCCGCCGCGGCGTACCCGCTGTCACTGGCCGCGGGCCGGCCGGTCACGCTGGAACGGTTCGCCACCATGGCGGACGGCATCATGGTCGGCCGCCCGGGCGACATCCCGTTCGAGGTGGTCAACTCCCTCGCGGACGGCGTGCGGACGGTCTCCGAGGACGCGCTGTCCCGGGCCCTGCTGGTCGGCCTGGAGCGGCTCAAGCTGGTGGTCGAGCCCGCCGGGGCGGCGCCGATCGCCGCGCTGCTGTCCGAGCCGGGCGCCTTCGACGGCCCGGTGGTCGGGGTGCTGTCCGGCGGCAACATCGACCCGCAGTTGATGCAGCGGGTGCTGCGGCACGGCCTGGCCGCGGCCGGCCGCTACCTGTCGCTGCGGGTCCGGCTGGCCGACCGGCCGGGCGCGCTGGCGAACCTGCTGGGCGTGCTGACCCGGGTGGACGCCAACGTGCTGGACGTGGCGCACGTGCGGATCGACCCGCAGCTGGGCCTGACCGAGGTCGAGGTCGACCTCCACCTGGAGACCAAGGGGCCGGAGCACTGCGCGGCGGTGATCGGCGAGCTGCGCGAGGACGGCTACGTGGTCTCGCACTGAGCCCCGCACCCCGTCCCGGCGGTGCGACCGGGATCGCCTGCACGGGTTGACGCGATATATCGCGAGTGGCAGCATCTTGCGATGTATCGCGAGCTTTTGCCGTCGGCGGGCTCCGGTACCAAAATGGTTGAACTCTGCCCGAAAGCGACACCGAACTCGTACTCCGACCTCGCATCAGGGAGATGAGGCAGGACCATGGCGTCAGCCATCGAAGCCGAGAACCTGGTCAAGACCTTCGGCGACGTGCGCGCCCTCGACGGCGTCAGCCTGGACGTCCCCGAAGGCACCGTGCTCGGACTGCTCGGCCCCAACGGAGCCGGCAAGACCACCGCCGTCCGCGTGCTGACCACCCTGCTCCAACCGGACTCCGGCCGGGCCGCGGTGGCCGGCGTCGACGTCCTCAAGCACCCCAACGAGGTGCGCAGCCTGATCGGCCTGTCCGGTCAGTACGCCGCCGTCGACGAGTACCTCACCGGCCGCGAGAACCTCCAGATGGTCGGCGAGCTCTACCAGATGAGCGCCCGGGACGCGAAGAAGCGGGCCCTGGAGCTGCTGGAGTGGTTCAACCTCTCCGACGCGATGGACCGCACCGCCAAGACCTACTCCGGCGGCATGCGCCGCCGCCTCGACCTGGCCGCCGCCCTGGTCGTCCGGCCCCCGGTGATGTTCCTCGACGAGCCCACCACCGGCCTCGACCCGCGCAACCGGCTCGCCCTCTGGGAGGTCATCGAGACCCTGGTCGAACAGGGCACCACGCTGCTGCTCACCACCCAGTACCTGGACGAGGCCGACCGCCTCGCCCACGACATCGTGGTGGTCGACCACGGCAAGGTGATCGCCCGCGGCAGCGCCGACGAACTCAAGGCCGAGATCGGCGGCGAACGCATCGAGGTCGTCGTCCACCACCCCGACCTGGTGCCCGAGGCGGTCGCCGCGCTCACCCCGTTCGCCAAGGGCGACCCGGCGGTGGAGAAGAACACCCGCCGGATCACCGTCCCGGTCAGCGGCGGCGCCAGGGTCCTCGCCGACGCCATCCGCGAGCTGGACGCGCGCTCCATCGAGATCGACGACATCGGCCTGCGCCGCCCCACCCTCGACGACGTCTTCCTCTCCCTCACCGGCCACGCCACCGAGGACGAGGACGCGGCCGACGAGGGCGGGGCGGCGGCGAAGAAGGGCCGCCGCGGCCACGGGAAGGACGCCTGAGATGACCACCGCACTCCCCGACGCGGCCATCGGCCCCGTCCCCGTCGTCCGGCGGCGCGGCGCCGCCGCCACCCTGCACGACTCCTGGGTGGTCGCCAAGCGCAATCTGCGCCGCATGACCCGGATTCCCGAAATCGTCGTGTTCGGGCTCATGCAGCCGGTGATGTTCGTGCTGCTGTTCTCGTACGTGATGGGCGGCGCGATCGTCATCCCCGGCGCCCCGCCCGGGCACGACGTGTACATCCAGTACCTGATGGCCGGCATCTTCGCCCAGACCGTCACCTTCGCGGTGGCCGGCGCCTCCGCCGGCATCGCGGAGGACATGACCAAGGGCCTGGTCGACCGGTTCCGCTCGCTGCCGATGTCCCGCGCCGCGGTGCTCACCGGCCGCACCCTCGCCGACCTGGTGCAGACCGCGTTCACCGTGGTCGTGCTCGCGCTGGTCGCGCTGCTGGTCGGCTGGCGGATCCACGACGGCGTCCTGAACGCGCTCGCCGCGTTCGGCCTGCTGCTGATGGTCGGCTACGCGTTCTCCTGGATCGGCGCGCTGATCGGCCTCTCCGTGCGCAGCCCCGAGGCCGCCACCTCGGCCGGCCTGATCTGGCTGTTCCCGCTGACCTTCATCTCCAATGCCTTCGTGCCGGTCAGCTCGATGCCGGGCTGGCTCCAGCCGATCGCCTACTGGAACCCGTTCTCCTCCACCGTGCAGGCCTGCCGCAGCCTGTTCGGCAACCAGATCGGCCCCGTCCCCGACGCCTGGCCGATGCAGCACGCCGTGCTGGTGTCGATCGGCTGGTCGGTGCTGATCACGGTGGTGTTCTCCTGGCTGTCGGTGCGCAAGTACCGGCGCGCCGCGGGCTGACACCGCCCCGGAAACGGCCGGACGGCCGCTCCCCCCACCCGGGGGAGCGGCCGTCCGTCGTCGTGCCGCAGGCTCAGCCGGAGAACGGCTTGGCGTCGACGATCTTCACGCCCGCCTTCTTGCCGTTCGGCAGCTCGTACTGGGCGTCCTCGCCCACCGACTTGCCGATGATGGCCTTGCCCAGCGGGGACTGCGGCGAGTACACGTCGATGTCGCCGTCGGTGACCTCGCGGGAGGCCAGCAGGAACTCCATGGTGTCGTCCAGGTCGCCGTCGAAGGCCACCTTCACCAGCATGCCGGGGGCCACCACGCCGGAGTCGGCCGGGGCCTCGCCGACCTTCGCGCGCTCCAGCAGCTGGGACAGCTGGCGGATCCGCGCCTCGGTCTTGCCCTGCTCGTCCTTGGCCGCGTGGTAGCCGGCGTTCTCCTTGAGATCGCCCTCCTCGCGCGCGGCCTCGATCTTCTGGGCGATCTCGATCCGCCAGGGCCCGGTCAGGTGGTCAAGCTCGGCCTTGAGCTTGTTGTAGTGGTCCTGAGTGAGCCAGGTCACGTCATCGTTGGTCTGGGTCACAGGGTGCTCCTCGTCGGTGCTGGCGCTGCTGCGAGGGTGGTTCGGCAGCAGTGGGCGATTTTCTGGGCAGATGCAAAGCAACGCCCGCTTCCGTGCCGAACGGCATGGGAAGGGGCGAAATCACGAGCCTAACAAGTTCCCGGCGCGAGCGGGAAGGGCTGAGGGCGGCGAGGCCGTCCCGTCCCTTCGACTATGCGCTCGAAAGGGTGAGCGGAGCAAAGACCGCCGGCCCGCCCCCCCGCGTGAGCGCGGGGTCCGCGCGCCGCCGTCCGTCCGGGTGTTACTTCTTGTCGGGGGTGCAGCCGAGCAGCTCGGCGGTGGTGCCGCGGGCGGTGGTCCGCAGGGTGACCACCTTGTCGTAGCTGGAGCCCTCGGCCGGGACCTGGAAGTCCGACTGGCCGACCACCGAGCCGTCCGTGCCCTGCGAGCGCACCGTGCACACCCCCGAGGTGCCGTCGCTCTTGCGCACCGACAGCTGGAGCTGCAGCTCGGTGTCGGACACCGGCTGGAAGGTCGGCACCGCGCCGTTCAGCTTGGTCTCGCGCATCAGGTACGAGCCGCCCAGCCAGGCGATCAGCCCCACCAGCAGCACGCCGCACACCGCGCCGGCGATCCGCAGCCGGCGGTCGGCCGCCCGGTCGTCGGCCCGGCTGTAGCGGCCGGCCGGGGCGCGAGGGGGGTCTGGGGCGTAGGGCTCTGGTCCATGGTGCGGCTCGGTCCTTTCGCGGAGGAGCGTTCGGCCGTCCGCGGGAATGGACGCGCCCTCCAGTCCGTCACTATAGGAGGGGCACGTCCGCGCCACAGGCGGCGGGGGAGCCGGCCCGACGAAGCGGACATACCTGTACCTGGAAGGGAACCCAGGCGTTGAGCGAGCAGTTGCGGTTGATGGCGGTCCACGCGCACCCGGACGACGAGTCCAGCAAGGGTGCCGCCACCATGGCGATGTACGTGGCCCAGGGGGTGGAGGTCCTGGTCGCCACCTGCACCGGGGGCGAGCGGGGGTCGATCCTCAACCCCAAGCTCCAGGGCGACCCCTGGGTCGAGGAGAACATTCACGAGGTGCGCCGCAAGGAGATGGACGCGGCCCGGGAGATCCTCGGCGTCGAACAGGCGTGGCTCGGCTACGTCGACTCCGGCCTGCCCGAGGGCGACCCGCTGCCCCCGCTCCCCGAGGGCTGTTTCGCCCTGGAGGACGTGAACGAGGCGGCCGGTGCCCTGGTCAAGCTGATCCGTGAGTTCCGCCCGCACGTGATCACCACGTACGACGAGAACGGCGGCTACCCGCACCCCGACCACATCATGACCCACAAGATCACCATGGTGGCCTTCGACGCCGCCGGCGACCCCGAGGCGTACCCCGAGGCCGGCGAGCCCTGGCAGCCGTCCAAGCTGTACTACAACCACGGTTTCCCGATGGGGCGCATCCGCGCCCTGCACGCCTACCTCACCGAGAACGGCCACGACTCGCCGTACGGCGAGTGGATCGAGGGCTGGGAGAAGTCCGGCCGCGCCGAGCGCGAGATCACCACCCGGGTCGAGTGCGGCGAGTACTTCGAGATCCGCGACAAGGCGCTGATCGCGCACGCCACCCAGATCGACCCCGACGGGCCGTGGTTCCGCGTCCCGATCGACATCCAGCGCGACGTGTGGCCCACCGAGGACTACGAGCTCGCCAAGTCCCTGGTCGCCACCGACCTGCCCGAGTCCGACCTGTTCGCCGGCCTCCGCAAGTAACCCGTACCACCCCCCGGTGACCCGGCCCGCGTAGGGCCGGGTCACCATGGACGAATGAGCACCCCCGTGAACGTCACCCAGCTCGCCGCCGACCTCGCCCTCGACGAAACCAAGGTCACCCCCGGCCTCCTCGGCTTCGTCGTCTTCGCCGCCCTCGGCATCGCCACCTGGTTCCTCCTGAAGTCCATGAACGCCCGCTTCAAGAAGATCGACTTCACCGAGCAGCCCGACCCCAAGGACGACTGAGCCCGGCCCCGTCCCGCGGCAGCGATCGGGCCGCCCGAACGGCAGCGCGCGAGTCACGCCGTCCGAGCGGGGCGCTGTGAGAGGGTGGCGCCGTGAATCGTCTCGCGGGCGCGACGTCGCCGTATCTGCTGCAGCACGCTGACAACCCGGTGGAGTGGTGGCCGTGGGGGGAGGAGGCGTTCGCGGAGGCGGAGCGGCGCAACGTCCCGGTGCTGCTGTCGGTGGGGTACGCCGCGTGCCACTGGTGCCACGTGATGGCGCACGAGTCGTTCGAGGACGAGGCGACGGCCGGGTTCCTGAACGAGCGGTTCGTGGCGGTGAAGGTCGACCGGGAGGAGCGGCCGGACGTCGACGCGGTGTACATGGAGGCGGTGCAGGCGGCCACCGGGCAGGGCGGGTGGCCGATGACGGTGTTCCTGACGCCCGGGAAGGAGCCGTTCTACTTCGGGACGTACTTCCCGCCCGAGCCGCGGCACGGGATGCCCTCGTTCCGGCAGGTGCTGGAGGGCGTGGACAAGGCGTGGACGGGGCGGCGGTCCGAGGTCGCCGAGGTCGCGGCGCGGATCGGCAAGGACCTCGCCGAACGGGCCTCCGTGTACGCGGTGGGCAGCGGAATCGCGCAGCCCCCCGGTGAGGCCGAACTACACGCCGCGGTCGTGGAGTTGACGCGCTCGTACGACGAGCGGCGGGGCGGTTTCGGCGGGGCGCCGAAGTTCCCGCCGTCGATGGTGCTGGAGTTCCTGCTGCGCCACCACGCCCGGACCGGCTCCGAGGCGGCGCTGGAGATGGCCCGGCGGACCTGCGAGGCGATGGCCCGCGGCGGAATGTACGACCAGCTCGGCGGCGGGTTCGCGCGCTACGCGGTCGACGCCACCTGGACGGTCCCGCACTTCGAGAAGATGCTCTACGACAACGCGCTGCTGATGCGGGTCTACCTGCACCTGTGGCGCGCCACCGGCGACGAGCAGGCCCGCCGGACCGTGCTGGAGACCGCCGACTTCCTGCTGCGCGAACTGCGCACCCCCGAGGGCGGGTTCGCGTCCGCGCTGGACGCCGACTCGACGGACCCGGCGACCGGCAAGCACGCCGAGGGCGCGTACTACGCGTGGACGCCCGAGCAGCTGACCGAGGTGCTCGGCGCGGAGGACGCCGCCCTCGCGGTCGAACTCTTCGACGTCACCGGCACGTTCGAGCACGGCACCTCGGTGCTCCAGCTGCCGCGCGACCCCGCCGACCCGGCGAAGTACCGGGAGATCCGGGCGAAGCTGTTCGAGGCCCGCACCTCGCGCCCCGCCCCGGCCCGCGACGACAAGGTGGTCGCGGCCTGGAACGGCCTGGCGATCGCCGCCCTCGCCGAGGCCGGCGCACTGCTGGACCGCCCCGACCTGGTCGAGGCCGCCGAGCGCGCCGCCGACCTGCTGATCACCGTCCACCTCACCCCCGAGGGCCGGCTGCTGCGCACCTCCCGGGACGGCGCGGCCGGGACCAACGCGGGCGTGCTGGAGGACTACGCGGACACCGCCGAGGGCTTCCTCGCGCTGTACGCGGTCGGCGGCGACTCGTCCTGGCTGCAACTCGCCGGGGAACTGCTGGACCTGGTGCTGCTGCACTTCACCGACGAGAAGTCCGGCGCGCTGTACGACACCGCCGACGACGCCGAGCAGCTGATCCGCCGCCCCCAGGACCCCACCGACAACGCCGTCCCGTCCGGCTGGACGGCCGCCGCCGGGGCGCTGCTCACGTACGCCGCGTACACCGGCTCGGCACGCCACCGCACCGCCGCGGAACGGGCGTTGGGCATCGTCTCGACGCTCGGCACCCGCGCGCCGCGGTTCACCGGCTGGGGGCTGGCCGTCGCCGAGGCGCTGCTCGACGGGCCGCGCGAGGTCGCGGTGGTCGGCCCGGCCGGCGACGCCGGGCGCGCCGCGCTGCACCTGGCCGCGCTGCGCTCCACCGCCCCCGGCGCGGTGGTCGCGGTCAGCGAGGTCGGCGACACCGAGGTGCCGCTGCTCGCGGACCGCCCGCTGCTCGACGGGAAGGCCGCCGCGTACGTGTGCCGGCACTTCGTCTGCGAGCGCCCCACGGCGGACGTCGCCGAACTCGAGGACCGCCTGCGCGGCCGGTGACGGACCCGGGCGCCGCCGGCCGGAAAACCCGCTGGTCGACGGCGCCCTCCTCGGGGGAGGATGCGGCATGGGCTGGACTCTCACCACGTCACTGGACGAATTCCGCACCGCAGCCGGGGAGTTCCTCGCGGCCGACCCCGCCGAGAACACCGTGCTGCTCACCATCGTCGAACGCCTCGGCCGGGACGGCCTGAACGTGTACGGCGAACTGCCGCCGCGCTTCGGCTGGTGGCGCGGCCCGGACGGCGCCGTCGCCGGCGCCTGCCTGCGCACCCCGCCGTGGGGCCAGCGGCTCGGCCGGATGCCGGTGGCCGCCGCCGAGGACCTCGCCCGCCGGCTCGCCGAGGACGGCGACCGCCCCGACGCGGTGGCCGGCGAACACCGCACCACGCTGGCCTTCGCCACCGAGTGGCAGCGGATCACCGGACGCGACTGGCAGGTCGACCACAACGAACGGCTGTTCCGGCTCGGCGAGTTGACGCCCCCGCCGAGCCCGCCCGCCGGGCACGCCAGGGCCGCCGGGCCCGCCGACCGGGAGACCGTCGCCCGCTGGCTGGTCGAGTTCTGCGTCGAGGCCGGGCTCCAGCCGCCCGCCGACCCGGCCGCCGACGCCGACCAGCGGATCGCCGGCGGCACCCTGCTGCTCTGGGAGGCCGACGGCCGCCCCGTCTCCCTCGCCGGCGCCAGCCCGGCCGCCGCCGGGATGTCCCGGATCGGCCCCGTCTACACCCCGCCCGCCGACCGCGGCCGCGGCTACGCGAGCGTGCTGACCGCCGCCGTCACCCGGCACGCGCAGGCCGGCGGCGCGGACGAGGTGCTGCTGTACACCGACCTGGCCAACCCGGTCAGCAACGCGATCTACCAGCGCCTCGGCTACCGGCCCGTCTCGGACGCGGTCGAGATCGCCTTCACGTAGCAGGAAGCAGGAGCAGGTAGCAGGTAGCAGGTAGCAGGTAGCAGGAGCGAGGGCCCCGGGTGGATCCGCCCCGGGGCCCTTTCGCATGCCCGGGACCGCGCCGGCAGTGCCCGGGACCGCGCCGGCAGTGCCCGGGACCGCGCCGGCAGCGCCCGGGACCGCGCCGTCAGCGCCCGCAGGCCGCGCCGCCCGACGCCCCGTCAGCGGCCGCGCAGGGTGCGGTAGCCCGGGTGGACGCCCGGGGTGAGCTGCTGCTGGGCGGCGATCCGGGTGAGCAGGGCGGTGAGCTGGGCGTGCTCCTCGGGGGTGAGGGACTGGGTGACGTCCTGCTCGTGGGCGAGGGCGGTGTCGCGCAGGCGGCCGAGCAGGGCCAGGCCCTGATCGGTGAGGTGCAGGGCGTACAGCCGGCGGTCCTCCGCGTTGCGGCGGCGCTCGATCAGGCCGCGCTGCTCCAGGCCGTCGGCGAACGGGACGAACCGGCTGGGCGGCATGCCGAGCGCGTCGGCGAGTTCGCGCTGGCTGCGGCCCGGGTTCTGCACCAGCAGGCGGAGCAGGCCGGCCTGGGCGGGGGTGAGGTCGAGTTCGGCGATCCGCTGGGCGAAGCGCTCGGCGGCGTGCGCGCCGAGCTGGGCCAGCAGGAACGCGGCTCCGCCGCCGGGTCCGGGCCGTCCGGCCGGGGGCGGGGTGTCCGGGCGCTTGTCGCCGCCGGGCCGGGTCGCCTCTCGATCCATGCTCATGCCGACATCGTACCCGTTTGACAATCGTTCCACGGTGTAATCATTATTCCGAGTGTATCGATGGATGCCACGGGAGGAACCATGAGCACCACCGCACTGCCCCGCCCGGCCCCGGCCGGACGCCCGAAGAGCCGCCCGCAGACCGGTCCGCCGCTGCTCGCGCCGACCGTCTCGGTGACGGCGCTGACGATCGCGTACACCGTGGTCAACCGCGCCACCCCACGCCCGGACGCCACCGGCGCCGAAGTGGTGCGGTACGCGCAGGAGCACGGCGGGGCGGCCCGGCTCGGGGCGCTGCTGCTGCTCGCCGCGTCGGTGCCGCTGGCGCTGTGCGCGGCGCTGCTCTACCGGCGGCTGCGGGCGCTCGGGATCACCGCGCCCGGCTCGGCGATCACGCTGGTCGGCGGCGTGCTGGCGGCGTCCGCGCTGGTGCTGGGCGCGGCGGCGGCCTGGGCGGGCGGCCGGCTGCCGGCGGACGCGCCGCCGGCGCTCGGCCGGGCGCTGGCGGACGTGTCCTTCCTGGCGGGCGGGCCCGCGTTCGCGGCGGGCTTCGGGCTGCTGGCGGCCGGGGTCTCGGTGTCGGCGATGATCGCCGGTCTGCTGCCGCGCGCGGTCACCTGGGCGGGCCTGGTGGTGGCCGCCGCGGGGATGCTGGCGCTGCTCTCCCTGGTGGCGGGCGGGTTCATGTACCTGCTGCCGGTGGTCCGCTTCGGCGGGCTGGTGTGGCTGCTGTTCGTGGCCGCCCTGCTGCCGGTGACCCGCCGCCGCTCCACCGAACACCGACCGAACGAAGCACCGACACAGGGGAGTTGAGCAAGATGACCGGAACGTATGCGGAGCTGGCAGGCCGGACGGTGGTGGTCACCGGCGGTTCGCGCGGGATCGGGGCGCACACCGCGCGGGCGTTCGCCGCGCAGGGCGCGTCGGTGTGCGTGGTCGGCCGGGACGGGGCGGCGCTGGCGTCGGTGGTCGGGGAGATCACCGCCGCGGGCGGGGAGGCGATGGCCGCCACTGCCGATGTGACGGACGCCCGGGCGCTGGACGGCGTCCGGGCGGCGGTCGCCGAGCGGTTCGGCGCGGTGGACGTGCTGGCGGTGTTCGCGGGCGGCCAGGGGTTCCCGGTGCCGACGGCGGAGCTGTCCGAGCAGCGCTGGCGCGAGGTGCTGGACTCCGACCTGACCTCGGTGTTCCTGACGGTGCAGGCGTTCCTGCCCGGCATGCTGGAGCGCGGCTCGGGCGCGATCCTGACGATGTCCTCGGCGGCGGGCCGTCAGCCCAGCGGCGCCAACCTGGCGTACGGGGTGGCCAATTCGGGCGTGGTGATGCTGACCAGGCACCTGGCGACCGAGCTCGGGCCGCACGGCATCCGGGTCAACTGCCTTGCGCCGTCGGCGATCCTGACCGAGCGGGTGCGGGCCCGGATGCCCGCCGAGGTGCAGGCGAAGGTCGCGGCGACGCACCCGCTGGGCCGGCTCGGCACCCCGGCCGACGTCGCGGACGCCGCGCTGTTCCTGGCCTCCGACGGCGCGGGCTGGCTGACCGGCCTGACGGTCGACGTGGCCGGCGGGCGGATCACCGGCTGATCCCCGGCGTCACTCCCAGTCCCAGCGCAGGCCGAGCAGGCAGGGCGGCAGGTCCGCGGCCACCAGGTGCGCGCAGTGGTGCCCGTCGAGGGTCAACTCCTCGGTCTCCAGCGGGGACTGGTCGGGGGTGCGGCGGGTGAAGCGGTCGCAGCGGACGGGCAGGGCGGCCGGGTCGAAGGTCACCTGGAGCACGTACTGCCCGGCGCCCGCGTTGAAGCCGCGCACGTACTCGCGGCTGGGCTGCGGCGACGGCGACTCGTCGAAGCCGTAGCCCAGCAGGTGGGTGTCGCCGGTGCGCAGCCGGCGGTCCAGCAGCAGTTCGGCGACCAGCAGGTGCGAGGCCGGGTCGCGGCGGATCCGCCCGGGCCGGCAGTTCTCCTCGGCGCGGACCCGGACCCGGTCGATGTCGCAGCCCGGGTCGCCCTGGTAGATCGCCAGGTAGCGGTCGATGCCGTCGCGGTGGGCGCGCAGCACGTGCTGGGAGTCGCGGCGCTGGAGCCGGCGGTCGGCGCCGACCCGGATCCGTTCGATGTGGGTGACGGTGTGCAGGCCGGTGTCGGGCGGCCCGGAGAGCACGGCGAGCAGGCCGTCCACCGCCTCGGCGGGGGTGATCAGGTCGCGGTAGGGGCGGACCGGCCGGGCGGCCGGGTCGGGGGCGCCGCGGCGGGGGCCGAGCAGCCGGGTCAGCGAGTGCTCGGGCAGGTCCAGCACCTCTTCGAGCGCGGCGACGGCGCGCAGCGACTCGGCCCGTTCGGGGCGGCGCAGGCCCTGCTGCCAGTAGCTGAGGCTGGTCACGCCGACGTGCACGCCGCGCTGCGCGAGCCGCTCGCGCAGCCGGTGCAGGGCGAGGCCGCGGGCGGCGATGGCGGCCCGCAGGGCGAGGTGGAACGGCCCGGTGCGCAGGACCGGGGCCAACTCGGGCGGTGCGGTGGGCTGCTGCATGGCCACCTCCTCGACTGAGCGTGAATATTCACACCTTGTGGACGGCTTGTCACCGGCCCGGGCGATATCCGCGCTGCCCAGCGCGCCGCCGTTCACACCCGACGGGCCCCGTTCACACCTCGACTCCGCTGCGCGGCAAGGCCGTTGACCCCCCGACGGCAACGGCCGGATGCTCGTCGGCAGCGCGTCCGGACGCCGCCCCCACATCCACTCCTCGCCCCTGCCAGGAGGCCGTACCCCCATGACACTCACCCCGATGCGGCTGCGTCGGACGGTCGCCGCACTCGCCCTGGGCGTCCTCGCTCCGGCGCTGAGCGCGGTCGCCACCACCCCCGCCCAGGCCGCCCCGCCCCGCCGCGGCCCGGACCGCGACCGCCGCGACACCGCAGGCCCCGCTCGCGGCCGGCACCTCGCGCACCCTCAACCTGACCATGCAGGCCCAGCAGCAGAGCAACTGGTGCTGGGCGGCCGGCGGCAACACCATCGCCGCCTACTACGGCTACAGCTACAGCCAGAACCAGTTCTGCAACGCCGCGTTCGGACGCTCCGTCAACTCCACCTGCCCGAACAGCCAGGCCAGCCTGGCCGAGGTGCAGAACGCGCTGTACTGGATCGGCATCAACCCGGGCTCGTACGTCAGCGGCTACCTGCGGTACGCCACCGTGCAGGGCGAGATCGACGCCGGCCGGCCGGTGGAGACCCGGATCCAGTGGAGCTCCGGCGGCGGCCACATGAACGTGCTGTACGGCTACGACAGCGGCAACAACTGGCTGTACTGGGGCGACCCGTGGCCGTCCAACTACCGCTACAACTGGGGCGACTACAACTACTACGTGAGCAACGGGTCGTTCTCCTGGACCCACTCCCTGTACCGGATCGGCGCGTGAGGAGACCCGACATGAGCAGCCACCGCGTCCGACTCGCCGCCGCCCTCGCCGCGGCCACCGCCCTCGGCCTCGCCGTCGCCCCGTCGGCGCAGGCCACCGACCTCCAGCCCGGCGCGGGTGATCTCGCCGCCGCCCGGGCCGCCGCCCAGAACCCGTCCGTGCTGGACCAGTTGGGGCACTTCTTCGCCCGGAAGGGAGTGCCGCCGACCCAGCCGCTGGCGATCGACCCGAGCCAGGAGGCGAAGGCGGCGGCCGACGCCGCGCCGCGGCTCACCGGCGACACCGTGCCGGTCCGCACCCTGGACGCCGGGTTCGTGGCCGGCCGGCCCGGCGCACCCGTCGCCACCGTCGAGTTCACCGCCACCAAGGCCGTCGCCGCCGACGGGCAGACCGCCTCGGTCTGGACGGCCCGGCAGAACGGCAGCTGGCGGGTCGTCAACATCGCCTCCGGCAGCGACGAGAGCGACTACGCGGCCCGGGCCGCCGCCGACGGCGGCACCGCCTTCCGCGAACCGCAGCTCGGCGCCTGGTACGAGCTCAAGGACGGCCGGGTGCTGCCGCTCGACGACACCGCCCGCCGCTCGGTCGGCGCGCACGGCACCACCGTCGCCGCCTACCAGCAGCTGGTCCACCAGCGGTACGGCGACAAGCTGCCGGGCTCCGCGTACGACACCGCGGGCAGGGCGGGCGGCTTCCGGGCCGACCCGGAGGCCGCGCCCGGGCCGACCGCACCGGCCCGCTGCTCACCGCGGGCACCGCACTGGGCGCGACCGCGCTGGCCGGGGCCGTGATCGGCGTGCGCCGCCGCCGGGCCCGCCTGCGGTGACGTCCCGTCAGGCCGTGCCGGCGAAGGCCTTGCCCGTGAAGGTCCGCCGGTAGGCGAGCGGCGAGACGCCGATCGCGGCGTGCAGGTGCTGGCGCAGCGACACCGCGTTGGCGAAACCGACCCGGCCGGCGATCTGGTCGACGGTCAGGTCGGTGGCCTCCAGCAACTGGCGGGCCAGGGCGACGCGCTGCTGGGTGAGCCAGCGGCCGGGGCTCTGGCCCGTCTCGTCGTGGAAGCGGCGGGCGAAGGTGCGGGTGCTCATCGCGGCGTGCCCGGCCAGTTCGGCGAGGGTCAGCGGCAGGTGCAGCCGGGCCAGCGCCCAGTCGCGGGTCGCCGCGGTGCCGCTCGCGCCGGCCGCCGGGACGGGGTGCTCGATGTACTGGGCCTGGCCGCCGTCGCGCCACGGCGGGACGACGCACAGCCGGGCCGCGTGGTTGGCGACGGCCGTGCCGTGGTCGCGGCGCAGCACGTGCAGGCACAGGTCGACGCCGGAGGCCGCGCCGGCCGAGGTGAGGATGTCGCCGTCGTCGACGAACAGCACGTCCGGGTCGAGCAGCACCCGCGGGAAGAGCCGGCGGAAGTGGTCGGCGAGCGCCCAGTGGGTGGTGGCGGGCCGGCCGTCCAGCAGGCCGGCGGCGGCGAGCACGAAGGCGCCGGTGCAGATCGAGATCAGCCGGGTGCCGGGCCGGATCAGCGCCAGCGCCTCGGCGACGCCGGGGGCGGGCCGGTCGGTGGCCAGCGCGAGGTCGAACGGCGGGACGACCACGGTGTCGGCGGTGCGGAGCAGCTCCGGGCCGTGCTCGACGGCGATCGTGAAATCCGCGTCGGAGCGCACCGGCCGCCCGTCCACGGTGCAGGTGGCCAGCTCGTAGCGGTCCCCGGCGGAGGCGAACACCCGGCGGGGGATGCCGAGTTCGAAGGGGTACACGCCGTCCAGGGCGAGCACGGCGATGCGGTGCGGCGGCGACTGCGGGGTGTTCGGCACGACAGCCCTCCTGGCAGGATCCCATCGGACGGTGACCATCATGCCACTGCCGCGGGCGTCCGGCGCGGGCCAGGCTGGAGGCATGACGACGAACACGATGCGCGCGATCAGCCAGGACGTCCTCGGCGGCCCCGAGGTCCTGCGGGAGGTCGAACTCCCGCGCCCGGAGCCCGGGACGAGCGAGATCCTGGTGAAGGTCCGGGCCGCCGGCCTGAACCCCACCGACTGGAAGCACCGCGCGAGCGGCCTCTTCCTCGGCGAGCCCCCGTTCGTGCTCGGCTGGGACGTCGCGGGCACCGTCGAGGCGGTCGGCTTCGGTGTCACCCTGTTCCGGCCCGGCGACGAGGTCTTCGGCATGCTGCCCTACCCGCACGGCGTCGGCGCCCACGCCGAGTACGTCACCGGCCCCGCCCGGGCCTTCGCCGCCCGGCCCGCCGGCCTGGACACCGTGCAGGCCGGCGCGCTGCCGCTGGCCGCGCTCACCGCCTGGCAGGCCCTGGTCGACACCGCGCAGGTCGGCCCCGGCGACCGGGTGCTGGTGCACGCCGCGGCCGGCGGCGTCGGACACCTCGCCGTGCAGATCGCCAAGGCCCGCGGCGCGTACGTGATCGGCACCGCGAGCGCCGCCAAGCACGACTTCCTGCGCGGCCTCGGCGTCGACGAGCCGATCGACTACCGGACCACCGACTTCGCCGGGGCGGTGCGCGACGTCGACGTGGTGCTCGACACCGTCGGCGGCGAGTACCAGCTGCGCTCGCTGCGCACCCTGCGCCGCGGCGGCCTGCTGGTGTCGATCCTGCCCGTCCCGTACGAGGGCCTGGCCGAGGAGGCCGACCGGCTCGGCGTGCGCACCGCGATGATGCTGGTGGAGGCCGACCACGCGGGCATGGCGGCCGTCGCCGACCTCGCCGGACGCGGCCTGCTGCGCGCCGAGATCGCCGGAACCTTCCCGCTCGCGGAGGCCGCGAAGGCGCACGCCCTCGGCGACACCGGCCGCACCACCGGCAAGCTGGTGCTGCTGGTCGACTGAGCCGGGTCAGCTCCGGTCCAGCTCCTGCAGGTGCCGCAGCGCCCGGTCGAGCAGCTCCGCGAGGTCGCCCCGGGCGCCGTTGTCGGCCCAGTACAGCGAGGTCTCGGTGAGCGTCGCCGAGACCACGGCCGCGGTGATCCGCAGCTCCAGGGTGGGGGCGTCCAACCCGGCCCGTTCGGTGAGCAGTTCGAGCAGCATCCCGGTCGGCTGGTTGGTGC
The DNA here is from genome assembly GCF_000696185.1 of Kitasatospora cheerisanensis KCTC 2395. GTDB lineage: Bacteria > Actinomycetota > Actinomycetes > Streptomycetales > Streptomycetaceae > Kitasatospora > Kitasatospora cheerisanensis. The sequence goes on from NZ_KK853997.1 coordinate 4,873,376, forward strand.
CGTCGAGCATCCGGGCCCGCAGCGACGGCACCGCGGCGGTCAGCCGCATCCGCTGGTACAGCTCCGCGTGCTCCTGCGCGTCGATCCGGCGGACCAGCGCGACCAGCACCTCCCGCGCGGAGGTGAGGAACGGCTCGTCCGCCGGACGCGACCGGATCGCGGCGGCCATCAGCGGGTCGTACTCGTCGCTGAGGACCAGGTCCTCCTTGGTCGGGAAGTACCGGAAGAAGGTGGACGGGGAGACCTCCGCCGCCGCCGCGATCTGGTCGACGGTGGTGGCCTCCCAGCCCTGCTCCTCGAACAGGCGGAAGGCCTCCCGGCGCAGGGCCTGACGGGTCTTCAGCTTCTTGCGCTCGCGCAGCGACAGCGGCGCTTCGATCAGCTCCTCCAACGAACCGGAGGGGTCGTCGGACGGGCGGGGCCGGGCGCTGCGCGGGGTGGTCATACCGTCGATTCTCGGGGATCACCCGTCACCGGGGCCACCGGCCGCACCGCCGGCGCCACCGGGTCGCCGCCGCCCGGCATCCGGAGCGCCACCAGCACGGCGGACACCGCCGCGAGCAGCCCGGCGGCCAGCAGCACCAGGCCCATGCCGTGCACGTACGCGCCGTGCGCCGTCGCGGCCAGGGCCGGGTCGGCCAGCCGCTCGGCGACCGCGTCGGCGGCGATCACCGAACCGCGGACCCGCTGCGCGGCGTCCGCCGGCAGCGCCGGGAGGTGCAGTCCGGAGCGGTAGCCGGCCGCCAGCAGGCTGCCGAACCCGGCGACGCCGACCGCGCCGCCGACCTGACGGAGCGTCTGCACCAGCCCGGCGCCGACCCCGGCCCGGGCCGGCGGCAGCAGGAGCAGGGCGGAGGCGGTCGCGGTGATCAGGACCAGGCCGAGCCCGATGCCGAACAGCGGCAGCCACAGCGCCGTCCACCCGTAGCCGTCGCCGACCGCGGTGCGGCTGCCGACCAGCAGCGCCAGGGCGATCAGCGCCAGCCCGGCGGTGATCACGGCGCGCGGGGAGGAGCGGTGCACCAGGCGCTCGCCGAGCCGGGCGGCGACCAGCAGGCCGCCCATCATCGGCATCAGCCGCAGTCCGCTGCCGAGCGCGTCGGTGCCCAGCACGCTCTGGAAGTAGGCCGGCAGCACGAAGAACCCGCCGAACAGGGCGATCGAGACCAGCGTGACGGCCACCGCGGACCAGCGGAACACCGGTTCGGCGAGCAGCCCCAGGTCGAGCATCGGGTGCTCCTGGCGGCGGCTGCGCAGCACCAGGCCGGTCAGTGCGGCCACCGCGCCGATCAGCGCGCCGAGCACCAGGGCGTCGCCCCAGCCGCGCTCGGCGCCCTCGATGATCCCCCAGGTCAGCGCGGCCAGACCGCCGGCCGCCAGAGCCGCGGAGGGCAGGTCGATCCGGGGCGCGGCCGGGTCGGCGGACTCGGGGAGCAGCAGCAGGCAGGCGACCGTGCCGAGCAGCACCAGCGGCACGTTGATCAGGAAGATCGAGCCCCACCAGAAGCCGCGCAGCAGCAGCCCGCCGATGATCGGCCCGAGCGGCACGCCGAGCGCCGCCATGGTGGTCAACAGGGAGGTGGCGCGGCGCTGTTCGCCGGTCGGGAAGATCGCCGGGATCACCGCCATCGACATCGGCATCACGAAGGCGGCAGCCAGGCCCATCCCGGCGCGGGCGGCGATCAGGGTGCCCGGGCCGTCGGCCAGGGTGCCGAGCACCGAGGCCACGCCGAACAGGGCGAGGCCGAGCACCAGGGTGCGGCGGCGCCCGACCCGGTCGCCGAGCAGGCCGGCCGGGAGCAGGGCGGCGGCGAACACCACCGTGTAGGCGTCGACGATCCACTGCTGCTGACCGGTGGTGGCGTTCAACTGCCGGGCCAGGTCGGGCAGCGCGACGTTCAGCACCGTGGTGTCGAAGCCGATGACGAGCACGCTGAGCGCGACCGCGATCAGCGCGATCCAGCGCCGCGGGTGCGGAGCAGGCATGACGGAACCCCCATCCGTGAGTGTCTCTCTGAAATGAGAGTAGCTCTCAAAAGATGGTGAGTGTCAACCGAAGCCCGCGCTGCGGGATCCCCACTTCTGGAATTGATGCGCTGTTGATCCCCCGTTCGCCCGCGCTGCGTGCCGAGCGTGTCACTGTAGGTGGGGAGTTCTCTGACGACCTGTCAGACGACCTGTCGGCCGGCGGGAGGTTTGCCAATGGAGTACGGAGCGACCGGGTTCTGGAGCGGCGTGGCTGGTGTGCTGGCCGCGCTGGCCGTCATAGCCGGGTACTTGATCGGCGGCGCCCGCCTGGTCTGGGTGGTCTCCGCGGTCGAAGTGCTGGCCGTGATGGGCTGGGTCGCCTACCGCTTCCGCGGCCGGGCCCACCAGCGCGCGGCAGGCGAAGGGCCCGACGGGGCGCACTGCGAGCGCTGCCGTCGGGCCCGGGAGCGACTGGAGGCGAGGGCCGCCCAGCCGGCGCGGTACTAGCGGTACCAGGGGACAGGGGAGAGGAACGGTGCTGCGGGGCGTCAGGTCGCCACGGTGTACGCCACCAGCGAGACCCCCACGTACTGCACGATGAACGCGCCCAGCGTGAAGGCGTGGAACACCTCGTGGAAGCCGAACCAGCGCGGTGACGGGTTCGGCCGCTTCAGGCCGTAGATCACTCCGCCGACGGTGTAGAGCGCGCCGCCGACGACGATCAGCGTCAGCACCGCCGCGCCGCCCTTGTGCAGGAAGTCCGGCAGGAAGAACACCGCCGCCCAGCCGAGCGCCACGTAGCACGGGGTGTACAGCCAGCGCGGGGCGCCGACCCAGAACACCCGGAACGCGATCCCGGCCAGCGCGCCGCCCCACACCAGCCACAGCAGCACCTGCTGCCGCGCGCCTTCCAGCAGCAGCATGGTGAACGGGGTGTACGTCCCGGCGATGATCAGGAAGATGTTGGCGTGGTCCAGCCGGCGCAGCACCGCCTCGCCGCGCGGCCCCCAGGTGAAGCGGTGGTACACCGCGCTCACCCCGAACAGCATCCAGGCGCTCACCGAGTAGACGACGCAGGCGACCCGCGCCGCCGTCGTCTGGGCCAGGCAGATCAACACGATTCCGGCGGCGAGGGCGGCCGGGAACATTCCGGCATGCAACCAGCCGCGCCACTTGGGCTTGACGAGCTCGAGGGCTTCCGCGGTCATGGGCAGCATCTTACGGAACCGTAGGTTACCGGCGCGTAGGAAAGTGGTGATCCTCACTTTTAGACGTTCTGGAGTGTTCGGGTGGTGTGCGACAGGGCCGGCCGGGGCATCCGCCGAGTGGTTCGGGGCCTCCGAACCAGACACTGTGGAGTAAAAATCTCGTCAATGACGCCATTCTGCCGAAGGAGGGGCGCGCGGGCGGGTCTACCGTGTAAGCACCCTCAACCCCCGCGAAGCCGTCTCCTGGCCGAGATGGTGTGAAACGGAGCGATCGTGTCGCCTCAGATCTCTGCGATCACCGAGTCCGCGCCCACCCGCCACCAGCGTCTGGTGGAGTGGGTCAACGAGATTGCCGACCTCACCCAGCCCGACCGCGTGGTGTGGTGCGACGGCTCCGAGGAGGAGTACCACCGCCTCGCCGAGCAGCTCGTCGCCCAGGGCACCTTCATCAAGCTCGACGAGACCAAGCGTCCCAACTCCTACTACGCGGCCTCCGACCCGTCCGACGTCGCCCGCGTCGAGGACCGCACCTTCATCTGCTCGGAGAAGGAGGAGGACGCCGGCCCGACCAACCACTGGAAGGCCCCCGCCGAGATGCGGGACGTCTTCTCCGGCGAGAACGGCCTGTTCCGCGGCGCCATGAAGGGCCGCACCATGTACGTGGTGCCGTTCTCCATGGGCCCGGTCGGCTCCCCGCTGGCCGCGTACGGCGTCGAGATCACCGACTCCGCCTACGTCGCCGTGTCGATGCGCGTCATGACCCGCATGGGCCAGGCCGTGCTCGACCAGCTCGGCGAGGACGGCGACTTCGTCAAGGCCGTGCACACCGTCGGCGCCCCGCTCGCCGAGGGCGAGGCCGACGTCGCCTGGCCGTGCAACACCACCAAGTACATCTCGCACTTCCCGGAGACCAAGGAGATCTGGTCCTTCGGCTCCGGCTACGGCGGCAACGCCCTGCTCGGCAAGAAGTGCTACGCGCTGCGGATCGCCTCCACCATGGCCCGCGACGAGGGCTGGCTGGCCGAGCACATGCTCATCCTCAAGCTCACCCCGCCGTCCGGCGAGGTCAAGTACGTCGCCGCCGCGTTCCCGTCCGCCTGCGGCAAGACCAACCTCGCCATGCTCCAGCCGACCGTCCCGGGCTGGAAGGTCGAGACCATCGGCGACGACATCGCCTGGATGCGCTTCGGCGCCGACGGCCGGCTCCACGCCATCAACCCCGAGGCCGGCTTCTTCGGCGTCGCCCCCGGCACCGGCGAGGACACCAACGCCAACGCCATCAAGACCCTCTGGGGCAACACCGTCTTCACCAACGTCGCGCTCACCGACGACGGCGACGTGTGGTGGGAGGGCCTCACCGAGAACCCGCCCGCGCACCTCACCGACTGGCGCGGCAACGACTGGACCCCCGAGTCCGGCACCCCCGCCGCCCACCCCAACGCGCGGTTCGCCGTCCCGGCCGCGCAGTGCCCGACCATCGCCGACGAGTGGGAGGACCCGGCGGGCGTCCCGATCTCGGCGATCCTCTTCGGCGGGCGCCGCGCCACCGCCGTCCCGCTGGTCACCGAGTCCTTCGACTGGCAGCACGGCGTCTTCCTCGGCGCGAACATCGCCTCCGAGAAGACCGCCGCCGCCGAGGGCACCGTCGGCGAGCTGCGCCGCGACCCGTTCGCCATGCTGCCGTTCTGCGGCTACAACATGGGCGACTACTTCGCGCACTGGCTGAAGGTCGGCGCCGAGGCCGACGCCTCGAAGCTCCCGAAGATCTACTACGTCAACTGGTTCCGCAAGAACGCCGACGGCAAGTTCGTCTGGCCGGGCTACGGCGAGAACAGCCGCGTCCTGAAGTGGATCGTCGAGCGCCTCGAAGGCACCGCCGAGGGCGTCGACACCCCGATCGGCATCCTCCCGAAGGTCGACGGCTTCGACCTGGACGGCCTGGACATCCCGGCCGCCGACCAGGAGCTGCTGTTCTCGGTCGACACCGAGATCTGGAAGCAGGAGGCCGCGCTGGTCCCGGCCCACCTGGAGATGTTCGGCGAGCACACGCCGAAGGCGCTGTGGGACGAGTACCAGGCGCTGGTCAAGCGACTCGGCTGAGGCCGAACCACCGGCGGATCCGCCCGAGGAGGGGCTTCTCTCCTCGGGCGGATCCCGCTTGTCCGGGCCCTTCCGCAGCGCGCCGTTCCCCGCGCCCCGCGGGGAGCGATCAGGCCTGCACGTAGCCCGACAGGAAGTCGCCGATGCGGGTGACCGCGTCCGTGATGTCTTCCGGGCGGGGGAGGGTGACGAGGCGGAAGTGGTCGGGGTCGGGCCAGTTGAAGCCGGTGCCCTGGACGATCAGGATCCGCTGGGAGCGCAGCAGGTCGAGGACCATCTGCGCGTCGTCCTTGATCTTGTAGACCTGCGGGTCGAGCCGGGGGAACGCGTACAGCGCGCCCTTCGGCTTCACGCAGGAGACGCCGGGGATCTCGTTGAGCAGCTTGAACGCGGCGTCCCGGGAGGCGAGGAGCCGCCCGCCGGGCAGGACCAGGTCGCGGACGGACTGCCGTCCGCCGAGCGCCGCGGCGACCGCGTGCTGGGCGGGCATGTTGGCGCACAGCCGCATCGAGGCGAGCACGTTGAGGCCCTCGATGTAGGAGCGGGCGCGCTGCCGGTCGCCGGAGAGCACCATCCAGCCGCTGCGGAAGCCGGCCACCCGGTAGGACTTCGACATGCCGTTGAAGGTGATGCAGAACAGGTCCGGGGCGAGGGTGGCGAGCGGGACGTGCTCCACGCCGTCGTAGAGGATCTTGTCGTAGATCTCGTCCGCGTACACCACCAGCCTGTGCTCGCGGGCGAGTTCGACGATCCCCTCCAGCACCTCGCGCGGGTAGACCGCGCCGGTGGGGTTGTTGGGGTTGATCACGACGATCGCCCGGGTGCGGTCGGTGATCTTCGCGGCGATGTCGGCGAGGTCCGGGTACCAGTCGGCCTGCTCGTCGCACCGGTAGTGGACGGCGGTGCCGCCGGCGAGCGAGACGGACGCCGTCCACAGCGGGTAGTCGGGGGCGGGGACGAGGACCTCGTCGCCGTCGTCGAGGAGGGCGGTCATGGCGAGCTGGATCAGCTCGGAGACGCCGTTGCCCAGGTAGACGTCCTCGACCGAGAGGCCGTGCAGACCGCGTTCCTCGTAGTGCATGACCACGGCGCGGCGGGCCGACAGCAGGCCCTTCGAGTCGCCGTAGCCGTGCGCGGAGGACAGGTTGCGGAGGATGTCCTGGAGGATCTCGGGCGGGGCCTCGAAACCGAAGGCGGCCGGATTGCCGGTGTTGAGCTTGAGGATGCGGTGGCCCTGCTCCTCCAGCCGCATCGCCTCGTCGAGCACCGGGCCGCGAATGTCGTAGCAGACATTGGCGAGTTTGCTGGACTGGATGACCTGCATACCCGAGTACTTTACGGCCGGGCCGGGCCGTTCCCCGCGTGGTGTTCGCCACCTGGACACGGACGGGCGAGCGGTGGTGCGGCGGTAGGGTCGCGGCGGGCCGTCAGGGGAGGTGCCGGATGTTCGGGGCAGTGCTGGGGGCGGTGCTCGGCCTGCTGGCCGGAGTGCCGCTGCGCTCGCTGGTGGTGCGGTTCGCGGTGCCGGCCGGGGAGCCGTGGCGCAGCTGCGCGGTGACGCCGATGGGCGGCTGCGTGCGCTGCGGCGAGCGGAGCGGACCGCCGCCGCTGACCGTCGAGGCGGTCGCCGCCGCGGTCGGGGCCGCGCTCGCGGCGGGCGCGCCGCCGCGGTGGCTGCCGCTGCTGGTGTGGGTCGCGCTGTTCGGCGTGGTGCTCGGCTTCGTGGACGGCGCGGTGAAGCGCCTGCCGGACGCGCTGACCCTGCCGCTGCTGGCCGGGACGGTCCTGCTGCTCCCGCTCGCCGACCACCGCCCCGCGGTGTGGCTGCGCTGCGCGCTGGCGGCGGGCATCCTCGGCGGGCTGTTCCTGCTGCTGGCGCTGCTCGCGCCGATGGGCCTGGGCGACGTCAAGCTCGCCCCGTCGCTCGGTGCGGTGCTGGGCCTGGCGGGCTGGCGCACGGTCTACGCCGGCGTCCTCGGCATGTGGCTGGTCGCCGCGCTGTGGGCGGTGGTGCTGCTGGTGCTGCGCCGGGCGGGCCGCCGCACCGAACTGGCCTTCGGCCCGGCGATGCTGCTGGGCACCCTGGCAGCCGTGCTGGCGACGGCCTGACGCGCCGTCAGGGCCCGGACATGGGCGGGGCCCGTCGTACCCCCAGCGGTACGACGGGCCCCTGGTTGTGCACCGACTCCACCCTCAAGGAGCGGTGCACCGGCGGAGAGTCACTGCATGCCGCGGACGAACGCCCCGACGTTGTTGGAGAAGTCGTTGCCGTTGTTGGCGTCCCAGTTGGTCGACCAGGTCATCGCGCCGCGGATGGTCGGCCACTTGGCCGGCGGGACGAAGCTGCCGCAGTGGTTGCCGGTGGCCAGGCAGTCCAGCGCGTTGTTCACCACGGTCGAGTTGACGTAGCCGCCGCCGGCCGCCTTGGTGGAGGCGGGGACGCCGATGCCGACCTGGTCGGGACGCAGACCGCCCTGGATGTGGGTGCAGACCTGCGCGGTGATGAAGTCGATGGTGCCCTGGGTGTAGACCTTGCCGTCGCAGCCGTTCATGCCACCGGAGTTGTAGAACTGGGTGTTGACGACGGTGAGGATGTCCTTGGTGGCCAGCGCCAGCTGGAAGTACGCGCCGGCGGTGGAGTACATCCCGATGGTCTCGGGGGCCATGGTCAGCACGAAGCCGGAGCCGACCTTCGCCTGCAGGGTGTGCAGGGCCTGCGACATGTAGGTGGCGTTGACGCCGTTCTCCAGGTCGACGTCGATGCCGTCGAAGCCGTACTGCTGGATCAGCTTGTACGCCGAGTCGGAGAAGGCGGTCGCGGCGGCCGAACTGGCCACCGAGATCGCGCCGTTCTGGCCGCCGATGGAGAGCACGACCTTCTTGCCGGCCGCGTGCTTGGCGGCGATGTCGGCCTTGAAGTCGGCGTCGGTGTAGCCGCCGAGCTTGGTGGCCAGCGCCGGGTCCAGGGTGAAGGAGATGCCGCCCTGGGTGGTGGTCGCGTCGGCGAAGGAGACCGCGATGATGTCGTACGCGGACTGCACGTCGCGCAGCCGCTGCACGGTCGAGCCGTTGTCGAAGTTCTGCCAGTAGCCGGTCAGCACGTGCTTCGGCAGGCCGGTGTTCGGCGTCGGGGAGCCGGACGGGCTGGGCGAGTTGGACGCCGACGGGGAGGCGCTCTGCGAGGGCGAGGCCGAGGCGGACGGCGAGGCGCTCTGCGACGGGGAGGCCGAGGCGGAGGCGGAGGCGGACGGCTTCGGCGAGGCCGAGGTGGCGGAGGCCGACGGGGTCGGGGTGGCGGTGCCGCCCGGGCCGATCAGCTGGATGTCGTCCGCGTAGTAGGTGGGCTGGCCGTACCACCCGTGCACGTACAGGGTGACGCTGGTGGTGTTGGCGCCGGTGGTGAAGGTGGTGTTCAGCTGGTTCCAGGCGCTCTGCGCCGACCAGGTGGACGGGTCGGTGCCGCCGGTGCCGCGGGCGCCCAGGTAGACGTACTGGCCCTGGACCCAACCGTTCAGCGTGTAGGCGGTGTTGGGGAGCACCGACACGGTCTGGGTGCACTCGGCGGTGTCGCCGGCGCCCGGGGTGGCGGCCAGCGCGCCGCTGCCGGAGTGGACCGGGGTGGAGACCGCGGCGGTGCTGCCGGTGCAGGTCCAGCCCGAAAGGCCGGAGTCGAAGCCGCCGTTGTTCACGAGGTTGCCGACCGCGGCGTTCGCGCCGCCGGCCGACAGGGCCAGGCCGGTGCCGGCCAGCGCCAGCGCGGTCGCGGTGGCGAGCACCGCCGGGAACTTGTTGCGGCGCCGGTGGGACGGCTGCTGCAGGGTACGGGCCATGACAGGCTCCAGTGCAGGAGAGGGGGAGGGGGTGTGGGGGAGAGCAGACGTGGCGGGGGAGGGAAGAGCCGCCGCGGTGGGGGTCGCGGCGGCTCCGCTGTGGGGGTGGGTCCGCTGTGGTGCTGACCACACGCTGGACTAGACCAATGGCAAGCGTCAAGACCCGGAATCCGGTTTAGGGACCGTTTAAGGATTCGGAGACCGTTCCGTATCCGACCCCGTGCGCGCACTGTGACAAGACCGGTACCTGCGGTTTTACCTCCGGTAATGCCGGGCGGAGTAGGCTGCCGCAGGGATTTCGCACCCGGAGCAATCAGCACGGAGGGGCCGTTCACGATGGGTCTGCGCGATGTGGTCGAGCGCACGCCGGGACTGCGCACCCTGCTGGACCGGGCCTACCGGCTGTACGGCCGGCGGGTCGAGGTGCACCTGGCCAACACCCCGCACCACATCGGGGTGATCCTGGACGGCAACCGCCGCTGGGCCAAGGCCACCGGCGGCACCACCGCGTACGGGCACCAGCGCGGCGCCGACAAGATCAGCGAGTTCCTGGGCTGGTGCGCGGAGACCGACGTCCGGGTGGTCACCCTCTGGATGCTCTCCACCGACAACCTGGCCCGCCCCGCCGAGGAGCTCGTCCCGCTGCTCGGCATCATCGAGGACGCCGTCCAGGGCCTGGTCGACGCCGGCCGCTGGAAGGTCCACCCGGTCGGCGCGCTCGACCTGCTGCCCGCCCGCACCACCGAACTCCTCAAGCAGGCCGAACAGGACACCGCGCACATCGACGGACTGACCGTCAACGTCGCCATCGGCTACGGGGGCCGGCAGGAGATCGCCGACGCCGTCCGCTCCCTGCTCCAGGAGCACGCCGACCGCGGCACCTCGATCGAGGAACTGGCCGAAATCCTCGACGTCGAGCACATCGCCGAGCACCTCTACACCAAGGGCCAGCCCGACCCCGACCTGGTGATCCGCACCTCCGGCGAGCAGCGGCTCTCCGGCTTCCTGCTGTGGCAGTCCGCGCACAGCGAGTTCTACTTCTGCGAGGCGTACTGGCCGGCCTTCCGCAAGGTCGACTTCCTGCGGGCGCTGCGCGACTACCAGCTGCGCAACCGGCGGATGGGCCGCTGACACCCGGCCGCTGCCGGCGCTGACGCCCGGTCAGGTCCCCATACCCCTGGGGCTGGTGGGAAAACGTTCACCGGTTGTGATCCCGCCGTTCGCTCCGGCGCGAATGCGGGCCTCCTCGCCTGGGAATACTCCACTCAGACCGTCCCCCCGGCCAGCGGGGCCGCGGGGACCGGTGGGCCGCGGGTGACGTCGGGTCACCCGCTCTGGAGGGCTAGTGGTCAGTACCAAGAGCCGCCGGACACCAGACCGGCGCACGTACGTCCTCGACACCAGCGTGCTCCTGGCCGACCCTCTCGCCATGACGCGCTTCGAGGAGCACGAGGTGGTCCTCCCGGTGGTCGTGGTCACCGAGTTGGAGGCCAAGCGGCACCACCCGGAGCTGGGCTACTTCGCCCGCCAGGCGCTGCGGATGCTGGACGACTTCCGCATCCGGCACGGCCGGCTCGACGAGCCGATCCCGGTCGGCGACCTCGGCGGCACGATCCGGGTCGAGCTGAACCACTCCGACCTGTCGATCCTGCCGGCCGGCTACCGGGCCGGCGGCGGCGAGGCGGACACCAGGATCCTCGCGGTCGCCCGCAACCTGCAGGCCGAGGGCTACGACGTCACCGTGGTCTCCAAGGACCTGCCGCTGCGGATCAAGGCGAGCTCGGTCGGCCTGCTGGCCGAGGAGTACCGGGCCGAGCTGGCGATCACCTCGGGCTGGACGGGCATGACCGAACTGCACGTCCCCGCCGACCAGGTGGACGAGCTGTTCGCCGGCCAGGACCACGCCCTCGGCCTCGACGGCGCCGAGCAACTCCCGGTCCACACCGGCCTGGTGCTGCACTCGGAGCGCGGCCGCGCCCTCGGCCGGGTGGCCCCCGACGGCCGGGTGAAGCTGGTCCGCGGCGACCGTGAGGCCTTCGGCCTGCGCGGCCGCAGCGCCGAGCAGCGGATCGCCCTCGACCTGCTGCTCGACCCGGAGATCGGCATCATCTCGATGGGCGGCCGGGCCGGCACCGGCAAGTCCGCGCTCGCCCTGTGCGCCGGCCTCGAAGCCGTCCTGGAGCGCCGCCAGCACCGCAAGGTGATGGTGTTCCGCCCGCTGTACGCGGTCGGCGGCCAGGAACTCGGCTACCTGCCGGGCAGCGAGGCCGAGAAGATGGGCCCCTGGGCGCAGGCGGTGTTCGACACCCTCTCCGCCGTCACCACCCAGGACGTGATCGAGGAGGTCATCTCCCGCGGCATGCTGGAGGTGCTGCCGCTCACCCACATCCGCGGGCGCTCGCTGCACGACGCCTTCGTGATCGTGGACGAGGCGCAGTCCCTGGAGCGCAACGTGCTGCTCACGGTGCTCTCCCGGATCGGCCAGAACTCCCGCGTGGTGCTCACCCACGACGTCGCCCAGCGGGACAACCTGCGGGTCGGCCGGTACGACGGCGTGGTCGCGGTGGTGGAGAAGCTGAAGGGCCATCCGCTGTTCGCGCACATCACGCTCACGCGTTCGGAGCGTTCGCCGATCGCCGCACTGGTGACCGAGATGCTGGAGGACATCCAGCCGTAGCCATAACCGGACACACCGGGGCAAAGGGGCCTGACGCATATCGTCAGGCCCCTTCGCTGTCAGCCCTGCTGACGGCCCTTCGGCCGTTCGTCCACCAAAGGCCCAGGTGGCGAAGTTTGTGAGATCCGCCACGGCACAGGGAATTGCGTAGACACCGTCGCGTGCGGCATGGTGAGGGTTCTGTCAGGCCCCGCGTACGGCAATTCCACGCCCGGCAACTCCGGTCGGCGGGCGGAAAACTGAACACCGCAAGGCCGTACGCCGCTCGATCCCACCGCCGCTCCGGGCCCGCCCGGGGGACGGCCGAGCCAGTGCCTCCCGTGACCAGAGCTCGACGGAGGCCTAGTGACCAGGGGCAGATATGCGCCCGGACGGTCACGCGCCGGGCGACGCTGGAAGGAAACCATGTGACTCGGATCTCGGTCCGGGGAGTCGCTGTCGCCTCCGCCACCGCGGTCACCGCCGTCGGTGCTGTCGTAGGTGCGGCCTCTGGCAGTGAGGGCAAGACCGTCCAGACGGTCGACGTCGCGAGCGCCACCCTGCTCGCCGACGCGCCCACCGGTGCACAGGCCCAGAACGTCAGCGACGGCATCAGCCGTCAGGCCAACGCCCAGCAGGTCTCCGCCGACGCGGCCGCCAAGAAGGCCGCCGAAGAGGCCGCCCGGCAGAAGGCCGCGGCCGACGCCCAGGCGAAGGCCGACGCGGAGAAGGCCGCCAAGGCGGCCGAGGAGAAGCGCGCGAAGGAAGAGGCCAACCGCGCCGCCGCCCGCAGCGTGCTCGCCACGATCAGCCCCGGCTCGGTCCAGGACATGGCGCTGCAGATCGTCGGCGACGCCAACCAGTTCCAGTGCTTCAGCCAGATCGTCAAGCGCGAGAGCGGCTGGGACTACACCGCCACCAACGCCTCCTCCGGCGCCTACGGCCTGGTCCAGGCGCTGCCGGGCTCCAAGATGGCCTCGGCCGGCGCGGACTGGCGCACCAACCCCGCGACCCAGATCAAGTGGGGCCTCAACTACATGAACGACCGCTACGGCAGCCCCTGCGGCGCCTGGTCGTTCTGGCAGTCGCACCACTGGTACTAGGCCGACCGCCGGTACCGAACGCCCGTACCGAAGGGCCCCGTTCTCGCACGGCCGAGAACGGGGCCCTTCGTGCTGCCGCGAGACAGCGGCCGATGGCGGGCCGTGCCGCCCGGGCGGCGCTGACCAGTGCGCAGCGGGCGGCGACGGTCCGGTGCGGACGCGGGGGAGCGGAGCGGGTCCTGGTTACTCCGCTCCCGGCCGGTCCGCCGACAGAAGGTCTGCCAGGCCCCTTCCCCGAAGCGGCCGGGCGAAACGGGCACATTGGTGGTGATTTGCCCGGAACCTCCTGGAAGCGCTCCGTGATACCCCCGCGACCCCGGCCCCGGCGGCAGGTAGCGTTCCTCACCGACGGCCGTGCGACCCGCGGCCGCGGCAGCAGATCGACGCGGGGGAGACCGGGCAGTGACGGAAGAGACGAGCGGGGGCCGTTGGCGCGGCCTCGCCAAGATAGGGGCCGTCGCGGCGGGCCTGTTCGCCGCCGCCGAGAGACGGCGCCGGGCGGTCATCTCCGCCGAGGCACAGGCGCTCGCCACCGAACAGGCCGTCGAACTCGCCGCCGAGCGGGCCGCCCGGCGCACCGCCGAACAGACGGCCCGTCAACTCGCCGAACACGGCGCCGCACCGGCGGGCGGCCAGGCCCTCGCCGCGGCATCCCCGGAAGGAGCGGTCGTGCGGACCGACGAGACGATCCCGCCCCCGCGCGCCCCGCAGGCCGCCGAGCACCCGCTCGGCGCCGCGCCGCCCGGCCGGCCCGCCAACCCGGTGGACGCGGTGCCGTGGGCGCTGCGGGTCGCCGCCGAGTCCACCTGGCGCCTGCTGCTGCTCGGCGTCGCCCTCTACGTGGTGTTCCGGGTCATCGACACGCTGCGGCTGGTGGCGTTCGCCGCCGTCGCCGCGCTGCTGATCTCCGCCCTGCTGGAGCCCACCGTCTCCTGGCTGCGCCGGCACGGCGTCCCGCGGTCGGTGGCCGCCGCCGCGACCTTCCTGTCCGGCCTGGCCGGGATCGGGCTGGTCGGCTGGTTCGTGTTCTGGCAGGTGTCGACCAACCTGGACCGGGTCACCGTCAAGGCCCAGGACGGCGTCCGGCAGCTGCGCGACTGGCTGGTCACCGGCCCGTTCCACCTGACGCAGGATCAGCTGGACAACTTCACCAACCAGATCACCACCGCCATCGGCACCAACTCCGACCAGCTCACCTCGGCGGGCTTCACCGGCGTCAGCATCGCGGTCGAGGTCCTGACCGGCATCGCCCTCACCGCCTTCACCACGTTCTTCCTGCTCTACGACGGCGCCCGGATCTGGAGCTGGACGCTGCGCGGCCTGCCCCGGCACTCCCGGTACGCGATGGCCGGCGCCGGGCCCAAGGCCTGGGCCACGCTGACCGCGTACGTCCGCGGCACCGTCACCGTCGCCTTCATCGACGCGCTGTGCATCGGCATCGGACTCGAACTGCTCGGCGTGCCGATGGCGATGCCGCTCGCGGTGATCATCTTCCTGGGCGCCTTCGTGCCGCTGGTCGGCGCGCTGGTCACCGGCACCATCGCGGTGCTGATCGCGCTGGTCACCGTCGGACCGTTCAAGGCGCTGATGGCGCTGGTCGTGCTGGTCGCCGTCCAGCAGTTGGAGGGCCACATCCTGCAGCCGCTGATCCTCGGCCGGGCGGTGCGGGTCCACCCGCTGGCCGTGGTGCTCGGCGTCGCCGCCGGCTCCATCATCGGCGGCATCGCCGGCGCGATCGTCGCCGTCCCGCTGATCGCGGTGACCAACACCGTCACCGGCCACCTGCGGCAACGCAACGCGGCCGGGCAGGAAGTCTTCCAGGCGCTGGAGGCCGCCAAGCAGAAGTAGCGCGCCCGGACGGGGAGTCCGGGCCTCGGACGGGAAGTTCGGGCCGCGGGCGGGGAGTTCGGGGCGCGGACGGGAAGTTCGGGCCTCGAACGGCGAGTTCGGGGCGCGGACGGCGAAAGGCCCGCCGGGGGTTCCCGGCGGGCCTTTTCGTCTGTCGCGTGCGCCTACTGCGGCAGCTGGGCTTCCGCGTCCAGCACCGAGGCGACGGCCTGGACGGTGGCGGCGATCTTCACGGAGGCCTGGATGACCTCGCGCTCGACGCCGGCCTTGCGCAGCACGCCCTCGTGCGAGTCGAGGCACTGGCCGCAGCCGTTGATCGCGGAGACCGCGAAGCACCACAGCTCGAAGTCGACCTTGTCGACGCCCGGGTTGCCGATGATGTTCATCCGCAGACCGGCGCGCATCGTCCCGTACTCCTTGTCGGAGAGCAGGTGCAGCGTCCGGTAGTAGACGTTGTTCATCGCCATGATCGCGGCGGCGCCCTTGGCGGCCTGGTAGGCCTCCGCGGACAGGTGCGACTTGGCCTCGGGCTCCAGCTCGCGCAGCACGGCCGAGGAACCGGTGGCCATCGCGCAGGCCAGCACGGTGCCCCAGAGCTGCTGCTCGGGCAGGTCCGAGTTGCCGATGACCGAGCCCAGGTTGAGCTTCAGGTCCTTGGCGTAGTCCGGCAGGGCGGCCTTGAGTTCGTCGAGAGCCATCGGGATCAGCCGGCCAGCAGGGCCTGGGCGTCGAGGGTGTCCTCGCCCTTGTTCCAGTTGCACGGGCACAGCTCGTCGGTCTGCAGGGCGTCCAGCACCCGCAGGACCTCCTTGGGGTTACGGCCGACGGAGCCGGCGGTCACCATGACGAACTGGATCTCGTTGTTCGGGTCGACGATGAACACCGCACGCTGGGCGGTGCCGTCGGCGCCCTCGACGCCGCAGGCGCGCATCAGGTCGTGCTTGATGTCGGCCAGCATCGGGAAGGGCAGGTCGCGCAGGTCCTTGTGGTCCTTGCGCCAGGCGTGGTGCACGTACTCCGAGTCGCCGGAGACGCCGAGGATCTGGGCGTCACGGTCGGCGAACTCCTCGTTCAGCTTGCCGAACGCGGCGATCTCGGTCGGACACACGAAGGTGAAGTCCATCGGCCAGAAGAACACGACCTTCCACTTGCCCTCGTAGGTCTTGTGGTTGATCTCGGCGAAGGCGTTCGCGGCGTCGAGGTCCACGCAGGCGTTGAGTTCGAACTCGGGGAACTTGTCACCGATCGTCAGCACGTCGCTTCTCCAGGGTTTGGGATGAGGGTTGTCCGGATTGCGGACATTCCCAGCGTCGCACAGGCGCTACTGATCAGTGAAATCGGATCTGGTGCGCGCTGCGATAGGCAAACCCGATCAGTACGGCACACTGGAAGGAGCACCCCACCAGGCAGGAAGCGCGGACGTGAAGCACCCTACGCAACGCACCCCCACCCTCTCCCAACTGCGGGCCTTCACCGCCGTCGCCGAACACCTGCACTTCCGCGAGGCCGCCGCCGCGATCGGCACCAGCCAGCCCGCGCTGTCCGGCGCGATCGCCGCCCTCGAAGAGACCCTCGACGCACAACTCGTCGAACGCACCACCCGCCGCGTCATGATCACCCCGCTCGGCGAGCGGGTCGCCGAACACGCCCGCCGGGTACTGGCCGAACTGCACGCCCTCACCGAGGAGGTCGAAGCCGCCCGCCGGCCCTTCACCGGGCCGCTGCACCTCGGCGTCATCCCGACCGTCGCACCGTACCTGCTGCCCACCGTGCTCCGGCTCGTCCGCGACTCCTACCCCGAGCTCGAACTGCACGTCCACGAGGAGCGCACCCCCTCCCTGCTCGAAGGCCTGGCCGCCGGACGGCTCGACCTGCTGCTGCTCGCGCTGCCCGCCGGCGGCAGCACGCCGGTGGCCGAAATCCCGCTGTTCGACGAGGACTTCGTGCTGATAGTGCAACCCGAACACGAACTCGCCGGCCGCCGGGACGTGCCGCGGGACGTCCTGCTCGACCTCGACGTCCTGCTGCTCGAAGAAGGCCACTGCCTGCGCGACCAGGCCATCGACATCTGCCGAGAGGTCGGCGCCGACGCGAGCGGCGGCAGTACCCGCGCCGCCGGACTCTCCACCCTCGTCCAGCTCGTCGCCGGCGGCCTCGGCGTCACCCTGCTCCCCGCCACCGCACTCGACGTCGAAGCCGGCCGCACCGACCGCCTCGCCGCCGTCCGCTTCGCCGCCCCCACCCCCGGCCGCCGGATCGGCCTCGCCCACCGCCCGGGCTCCGGCCGCACCCCCGAGTACGAGCGCTTCGCGGCGGCCCTCCGCGACGCCCTCCGGGGGCTGCCGGTCCGCATCACCCCGCCCGCCCACCCACCCGCGACCCCACCCCAGACCTGACCCCAAGCCCCATACGCAGCAGACCGCTCACCGTCTGCCGGCCGAGCCACGGGCGGGGGCGAGGCGCGGCCCCGCGTAGCGGGTTGCTCTCGTGTTCGCGGTCGGCGCGGTGTGGCAGGTGTCGGCGTTCGGCTTCGCCGTTCCCGCCGCACTCGGCCCCGCGCAGCGGATTTTCTTCGGCCCCTGTTTCGGCGGTGGGTGGGCGGGCACGGGGCAGCGGAGCGCGCGCTGCGACCGCTGCCAGCCTTCGGCTTCGCCGTTCGTGCCGCGCAGCGGGTTGTTCCCGCGTCCGGCGGTCGGGGTGCGCGCTGTGGTGGGCGTCGGGGTTCCCGCCGTGCTCGGCCCGCGCAGCGGGTTGTTCCCGCGTCCGGCGGTCGGGGGACGCGCTGTGGTGGGCGTTGGCGTTTCCGCCATGCTCGGCCCGCGCAGCGGGTTGTTCTTGCGTTCCCCTTCTGCGGCGGGGTCACGGGTGGGTGGGCGGGCGCGGGTGTTCGGCTTCGCCGTTCCTCCCGCCGTCGGGCCCGCGCAGCGGGTTGTTCTTGCGTTCCCGCTCCGCGGCGGGGCCACGGGTGGGTGGGCGGGCGCGGATGTTCGTCCTCCCGCCGTGAGGTCCGCGCAGCGGGTTGTTTCCGGGTTCCCGCTCCGCGGCGGGGTCACGGGTGGGTGGGCGGGCGAGGGGCGGGGAACACCTACTCGTGGCGGGAACGAGCCAGGGGGTGGCCGGTGTACGTGTCGCGGATCAGGGTGTCCGGCGTGAAGTGCTTCGTCGGCGCGCGAGAGGTGGACCTGACGATCCCTCAGGGCCCAGGCTGGACGGTACTGGCGGGGCCGAACGGGAGCGGAAAGAGCACGCTGCTGCGCGCTCTGGGGGCGGCTCTCGGTGCGCTGCCGGGCGGCCCGGCCTCGCGGTGGGGCGACGGCTGGGTGGAGGCGTCGCCCGCGCCGCGCTGGCGGGTCGGGGAGGGCGGGGCGAGCCGCGGGCCAGGTTCGTGGAGCACGCCGAGGGCCCGCACGTCCCGCTGCACGCCGAGCTGGTGGCCGAGGTGCTGCCGTCCGGCTGGCGGGTCGGCGACGCCCGGCGCCAGTACGTCACGAACGGCACGCTGGAGCTGCCTCTCGACGAACTCGGCGACGGCACTGCCGCGTTGGCCCGGCTGGTGAGCGCTCTCGCGCAGGACCCGCACCCGGGCCCGGTGCTGATCGACGACGTGGACCGCCACCTGCACCCGGTCTGGCAGCAGCGCATCGGCCTCTGGCTGACCGAGCACTTCCCGCACACCCAGTTCCTGGTCGCCACCCACAGCCCGTACGTCTGCCAGGCCGCCGACCCGGGCGCGCTGATCCGCCTCCCGGGCCCGGACGAGGCCGGCCGGCCCCACCGGCTGGACGAGGAGTTGCGGCAGCGGGTGCTGTACGGCTCGGGGGAGGACACCGTGCTGTCGGAGCTGTTCGGCCTGCCGAGCGCCTACTCGCCGACCGCCGAGGCCGAACGGCGGCTGCTGGTAAGGCTGGAGCGCAAGATGTACGCGGGCCGGGCCACCGACGCGGAGCTCGCCGAGTACCGGGAGCTGGGGGCGAAGCTCAACAGCTCGCTGACCGCCCGGGTCGACGAGGTCACCGCGCGGCTGCTCGGCCGGGGCGAGTGATCCCGCTCCAGCGGCCCGCCCTCCAGGCGCGGCTGGCCGCCGAACTCGACCGCGCCACCGCCGGGATCCGGGCGGCCGGCCCCAGCACCGCGTCCGGGCGCGCCGCCTGGCGCAAGGCCGTCCGTCCGAAGGCCCAACTGCGGCTGCTGCTGCGGCAGATGGCACCCGGGCTGGAGCGCTGCATGTACTGCGGGGACAACCTCGGCACCGACATCGACCACTTCGAACCGATCGCCCAGGCCCCGCTGCGGACCTTCGACTGGCAGAACCACCTGCTGGCCTGCGCGCACTGCAACAGCAACCGCAAGCGCGACCGCTTCCCCCGCGACCCGGCCACCGGCGACGGCCTGCTGGTCGACCCGTGCCGCGAGGACCCGGCCGACCACCTGCGGCTCTACCTGGACTCCGGCGCGTACGACCCGCTGACCGTCCGCGGCGAGGCCACCATCGAGGTGTTCGGCCTCAACGACCGGCCCGAACTGGTGCGCGGCCGGCGGCTGATGTTCGCGGTGGTCAAGGCGCTGCTGCTGACCTGGCGGGCCGCCGGCCCCGCGGAGGCCGAGGAGTACGCGGCCGCGCTGCGCGAGATCCACCACGCCGACGTGCTGCGCACCGTCCTCGGACTGCGCCGCAGCCGCCCGCTGGCCCTCGCCGTGCTCGGACCCGAGGTGCTCGACGCCCTGGACCAACTCCTCGCCACCGACCGGAGGTTCACCGCCTGACGGGCACTCTGGACCCAGGCGGACCCTCCGAGTCCGACGGGCGCTCCGGATCCGGCGTGCGCGCCGAATCCGACGGCGCACTCGGAAGCCGACGGGCACTCAGAGCCGCTGCTCGAACCAGACCACCTTGCCGCCGCCCAGCCGGGTCGCACCCCAGCGGTCCGCGCACCGGGCGACTATCTGCAGGCCGCGCCCGCGCTCCTCGTCCGGTCCGGCCCGGCGCGTGCGCGGCAGCGCCGGCGAGTCGTCGCCGACCTCGCAGCGCAGCAGCGAGGTGCGCACCAGACGGAGCGTCACCGGCCGGGTGGCGTGCCGGATCGCGTTGGTGACCAGCTCGCTGACCATCAGCTCGCAGTTCTCCCGCAGGTGGTCCAGGCCCCAGGTGTGCAGCGCGTGCCCGGCCAGCCGGCGGGCCCGGCCCGGGGTCTCGTGCCGCGGCTGGAGGTCCCAGTAGGCGACGTCGTCCGCCGGGATGCCGTCGAACGCGGCTGCCAGCAGCGCGATGTCGTCGGCCCGGTCGCCCGGCGGCAGGATCCGCAGCGCCTCCTGGCACAGCTGCTCGGGCGTGAGCCGGTGCGCGCCCTCCAGCCGGGCCCGCAGCAGCTCCAGGCCGGTGCCCAGCGGGCGGCGGCGGGTCTCCACCAGTCCGTCGGTGAACAGCAGCAGCGCCGAACCGGGCGGCGCGGGGAACTCCACCGAGGAGAAGTCCACCCCGCCGACGCCGATCGGCGCGCCCGAGGGCAGGTCCAGCAGCTCGCTGGAGCCGTCCGGGCCGACCAGCACCGGCGGCACGTGGCCGGCGTTCGCTATCACCACCCGGCCCCCGATCGGGTCGTACACCGCGTACACGCAGGTCGCCAAGTGGTGCTCGCGGCCCAGGCGTTGGGCCTGCTCGTCGAGGTGGTACAGCACCTCGTGCGGCGGCAGGTCCAGGCCCGCCAGGGTCTGTGCGGAGGTGCGCAGCTGGCCCATCACCGCGGCCGAGGTCAGCGAGTGGCCCATCACGTCGCCGGCGATCAGCGCCACCCGGTTGCCCGGCAGCGGGATCGAGTCGTACCAGTCGCCGCCCACCTGCGCGCCGCGCTCACCCGGCAGGTAGCGGTGCGCCAGCCGCACCCCGTGCGGCTGCGGCAGGTGCGCGGGCAGCATCGACCGCTGCAACTCGTCGGCGATCTCCCACTCGCGGGTGTAGCGCAGCGCGGTGTCCACCGCCAGGCCCGCATGGGTCGCCAGGTGCGCGGCCGTCGCGGTGTCCGCCGGGTCGAAGGAGACCGGCGACCCGTCCGGCCCCGGCCGCCGGATCAGCAGCAGCATGCCCAGCGCCGCCTGCCGCCCGTGCAGCGGCAGCGCCAGCAGCACCGTCCCCGCGGGCAGCCGGCCCAGCGCCCGGGCGCCGAGCAGTTCCGCGGCCAGGCCGCCGCGCCGCTCGTCCAGCACGGTCGGACCGTGCGGGGCGCGCCGCTCCAGGGCGCGCTCCAGCACGCTGCCGGGCAGCACCGGACGCAGCCCGCCCCGGCGGCCCAGCCGGGTGCCGCAGGTGTGGCGCACCCGCAGGGCCTGCGGCCGACCCAGTTCGCGCTCCACGTCCGGCACCGGGTCGCGCACCAACACCACCAGCGCGTCGGCGAGTTCGGGCACCAGCACGCGGCCCAGGTTGCGCAGCGTGGCCGTCAGGTCGAGCGCGCTGTTGATCCGCCGGGCCGCACCGTCCAGGTACGCCAGGCGCTCGGCCAGCCGGAGCCGCCCGTCCGGCGGCGGATGCCGCTGGACGGGGACGGCGGGCTGCTGCCCCGCCAGAGGCTCCAGGTGGTCGCGCACGGGCTGCCCGATTCTGTGCAGATGTGGAAGTCGGAGACGGAGACTGACGCCCGGTCAGTCGGTGCGCCGACAGCGCAGGTACAGCTGGGTCTCCGGCGGCAGCGCCGAACCCGCCGGGGCGTACGTGTGGCTGTCCACCGCCTCCACCGCGAACCCGGAGCGCTCCACCAGCCCGACCAGCTCCTCGCGCGGATACCCGCTGACCCGGATCTCCCGGTCCAGGAACGGCAGCGGGGTGTCGTCCAGCTCCGCCTCGACCATGCCCAGCGCCAGCAGGCCGCCCGGACGCAGCAGTTCGCGGATCCGACCGAGCGCCACGGCGATCTCCGGACGCGGCAGCATCAGCAGCGAGAAGAACGCCGCCGCGCCGTCCAGCGCGCCCGCCCCGGCCGGGCCCAACTCCGGTACGCCCCAGTGCTTCTCGGCGCCGACGGTGGCGAGGTCGACCACGTCCAGCCGGTGGAACTCGGCCTCCGGCACCGCCGCGCGGGCCTGCGCGAGCATGCCCTCCGACAGGTCCACGCCGATCACCCGCAGCCCGCCGTCCACCAGCTGACGCGCCGTCGGCTCGCCGGCCCCGCAGCCCACGTCCAGCACCCGGGCGCCGGCCGGCAACTGCTCCACCAGCCAACCCGCGCAGGCCAGCTGCCCCGACCTGGCCGGAAACACCTCCTGGTAGCGGGCGCCCATCGCGTCGAACGCGGCAGCCTGGTCCGCCCGTTCGGCCCGGCGGCCCTCCCCCGCGGACGCCCCGGCGGCGTCGGCGGGGACAACAATCTGTTCGTCCGTCACGATGATCTGGGCACCTCTCCCGCGCGCGTCCTGCCACACCCGTAGTGGTCCGCACACCACTCCCGACCCTGGCCTACGAGAATAAACGCGATCACCGCACCGTGGAGTCCGTTTCCGGCCAACTCGTTCCCCGTTGGGGGAATATCGCCCGCCAGGGGAAGCACACCGGTGCCCGCCGAGGCGCACGCCACCACCCCACGCGCCGCACAACGCGCCCGCACCACGCCCCTGACCAGGCACGACACCCGATCAACGCGGCCGGCGCAGACGTTTATCGAACGTCAATTGCCGCCTGGCAGAGTCTTCCTCAGCGCCGGGGAAGCGTCAAAGCGTTCCCGCAGCCGGGGGGCTGCGGGGACGCCGACGCCCCGGGGGGACAGGCCTTCGCCAGGGGGGACCAGGGGGGAACCACGGGGGAAGCGAAGGCCTACGGCGCAGGGGGAGGGGAAGGCTCGGTGTGCCGCGAGTCGATGAGGTCCTGCACGGGCTGGGCCTCGGGCACACCGAGCCGCGTGAACACCGTCAGCGCCTCCTGAAGACACGCCAACCCGCGCGACGGCTGCCCCAGTTCGAGCAGCGCCTCACCGAGAGCCGCGTTCGCCATCCCTTGGCAGTACGCCGCCTCGATCTCCTGAGCGATCGACAACGACTCCTCCGCCGCCTCCGCCGCACCGGCGAACTGCCCGTCCGCGAGCAGACATGCCGCGAGCCGGGCGAGCGAGTAGCCCTCCCAGATCGGGTGCTGCTGCGTGCGGTACAGCTGGTGCGCCTCGCGGAGATGCACCGCCGCCTCACCGGGCTCACCGGTCGACCGCAGCACCACCCCGAGCTGGTACAGGGTGTCGGCCAGACACGGCACGTTGCCGGAGGAACGGGCGGCAGTCACCGCAGCGCGTGCGGACTCCACGGCCTCCTCGTGCCGGTCCAGACCGACATACGCGCGGGCCATGTTGGCGAGCAGCCGCGCCTCACTGATCGGCGCACCCAACTGCCGGCTCATCGCGTGGGCCTGCTGGTAGAACGGCAGTGCCTCGGCCGATCGGCCCGCCATCGTCAGGACGATGGCCAGCGCGTTCGCCGTGGCCAGTCGCAGCATGGTGGCCCGGTCCGCCGGCTGGAGCGCGAGGCTCGCCGCCAGGGCCTCCTCCGCCTCCGCGAGTTCGGCGGCCACCTGGTGCATGTGGCCGAGCGCGTAGTGCACCCGGGCGAGGGCCGCGGCGTGGTTGCGGGCCGCCGGATTGGCCGCCGCGGCGTGCAGCACGCTGCGGATGCGCGACGCGAGCGAAGGGTCCTCGACCACGCTGGTCATGCTCTGCAGGATGTCCACGGACGGCTGGACGAGGTCCAGCGGCGCACTCGCGGCCGCCTCGACCGCACCCAGCACGACTGCGACTTCGGACCGGAGCCACTCGCGGGCCGTTACGGTGTCGGAGAACGTCAGCCCCGACGACTGCGCGACGTGCAGCGGCTCCACCGAGATGTCATCGGGTTCGAGCACCTGCTCGGCGTTCCGCATGGTGGCGTGGAGAAGGTCCAACAGCCGCAGCAGCGCCGCCTCCTGATCGTCCGAATCGGCGGTCTTGGCGTTCTGCAACTGGGCGTAGAGCCGGAGCAGGTCGTGGTAGCGGTACCGGCCGGGAGTGAAGCACTCCAGCATGTTCGCCTCGACCAGCGCCTCGGCCAGGTCCTCCGCCTCCTGCTCGGGGATGCCGAGCAACGCCGTGACGGCGGCCAGCGGCAGGTCCGGTGAGTCGACCAGGGCGAGCAGCCGGAATGCCCGGGCTTCCTCGGGCTGGAGCTGGGCGTAACCGAGCCCCAGGGTGGTTTCCACGGCGAGGTTGCCGAGCTGGAGTTCCTGGAGCCGGTTGCGCTGGTCCGCTAACCGGCGCGCGAGATCGGAAACGCTCCACCGCGGTCGGCTGGCCAGCCGCGCGGCCGCGATACGGACCGCCAGGGGCAGGAAACCGCAGGACGTCACCACCTGGAGCGCGGCCTCGGGTTCGGCGGCGACCCGCTCGATGCCGACGATCGCGGAGAACAGCGCCAGCGCCTCGTCCGGGGTCAGCTCCTCGATGTCCACGAGGTGCGCGCCGGGGATCTCCGCCAGCCGCGAACGGCTGGTCACCATCACGGCGTTGCCGGAGACGCCCGGAATCAGCGGCCGCAACTGCTGGGCGTCGCGGGCGTTGTCGAGCAGGATCAGCATGCGCTTGTCCGCCAGCAACGACCGGTACAGCGCCGCACGTTGGTCCAGCGAGTCGGGGGCCTCGGGCGATCCGAGCGCGTGCAGGAAGTCACCGAGGACAACGGCCGGATCGGCCGGGGACGCGCCGGCGCCGCGCAGGTCCACGTAGAGCTGCCCGTCCGGGAAGTCCGGACGCAGCGAATGCGCCACGTGCACCGCGAGGGTGGTCTTGCCGACACCGCCGATGCCGGCCAGCGAGGTGACCACCACGGCTTGGCCGGAACCCGCCCTCAGCACGTCCCGCAGCTCGTTGACGACCTTGCTGCGACCGCTGAAGTCCGATACGTCGGCCGGTAGTTGAGCAGGCGGGACGAAGGCGGACGGCTCCTCCGCAGCGGCCCTGGCCGGTGCGGCGAGTACCGCCATCAGCTCCGGGTCGCCGGCCAGGATCCGCGCGTGCATCGCGGACAGGCCGGTGCCGGGCTCCACGCCCAGCTCGTCGATCAGCAGCTTCCGGGTGTCGGCGTACACACCCAGCGACTCGGCCTGCCGGCCGCTCCGGTACAGCGCCAGCATCAGCAGCTCGCGCAGCCGCTCCCGCAGCGGGTGGGCCGTGGACAGCGAGTTGAGCTCGGAGACCACATCGGCGTGCAGGCCGATCTCGAGCGCCATCGCACAGCGCTCCTCGGCCACCGTCAGCCGGCGCTCGGTCAGCCGGTTGCGCTGGGACTCGGCGTACGGACCCGGAACTCCCGGAAGCGGACGCCCGCTCCACAGATCGAGCGCCGAGACCAGACCGTCGTGCGCGGAACGGAACGCGCCGTCGGCGCGCGCGTTCGCGGCCTCCGCGACCCGCTGCTCGAAGACCGTCAGGTCCATGGCTTCGGTCGGGATCCGCAGTGCGTAGCCGTCACTCACCGAGACCAGCACCTCGGCGGGCTTCCGGACCTCGCGGTTCGGTTCCAGCACCGAGCGCAGCCGGGAGATGTAGGTGCGCAGTGCGGCGACCGCCTGCGGCGGAGTGCGGTCGCCCCAGATGCCGTCGACCAGATCGTCGGTGGTCACCGGGCGGCCCTCACCGAGCAACAGGGCGACCAGGACCGCCTGTTGCTGAGGCGATCCGAGTGCGAGCGGTGCATCACCGCGCCATGCCTGGACAGGGCCGAGCACTTGGAAGCGCAACGCCTCTGCGGAGCGCGTGCCCTGAAGCTCCATGTCCTCCCCTGTGGCCGATGAACCGTCTGTTTCCCACACTGACGCCGGTCGTGTGGGGGCGTCAGCATATGAGGGTGTGAGCAAACGTCTACCAAGCGGATGCGCGGTGCGACGTTTATGAGACATTTAGCGGCCCCTACGATACTGGCCACACGCCCGGGGACAGTCGTCCGGGTGATTCACCCTTAGCTGAAAGGCGGCCCACCCCATGGCCGACGAGACCCTCACGTCCGCACCCGCGGCCGAGCACACCGCTGCCCCCGCCGACCCGAACTCGATCGAGCACGCTCTCGAGGTGCTGGCCGAGCAGCCGGTCGCGGCTCCGGTCGAGGAGCAGATCGAGAAGCCGGTCAAGCCGAAGGACGACGAGACCTTCGAGCCCCTCGGCACCGTCATCAACTGCCCGTGAACCACAACCACACTCGCAGAACGAGCCCCGACCCTCACCGGCCGGGGCTCGTCCCGTTTCAGCGGGTCACTGCGCCGAGCGCACCCGCAGGCTGGTGATCAGCGGGCCGTCGGTGACCTCGGCGAAGAAGTCGTTGCCCTTGTCGTCGACGACGATGAACGCCGGGAAGTCCTCGACCTCGATGCGCCAGACGGCCTCCATGCCGAGCTCGGGGTACTCGAGGACCTCGACCTTCTTGATGCAGTCCTGGGCGAGGCGCGCGGCGGGGCCGCCGATCGAGCCGAGGTAGAAGCCGCCGTGCTCGTTGCAGGCCTTGGTGACCTGCTTGGAGCGGTTGCCCTTGGCGAGCATCACCATGGAGCCGCCCGCGGCCTGGAACTGGTCGACGTAGGAGTCCATCCGGCCGGCGGTGGTGGGGCCGAAGGAGCCGGAGGCGTAGCCCTCGGGGGTCTTCGCGGGGCCCGCGTAGTAGACCGGGTGGTCCTTCATGTACTGCGGCATGCCCTCGCCGGCGTCCAGCCGCTCCTTGATCTTGGCGTGCGCGATGTCGCGGGCGACGACGAGCGTGCCGGAGAGCGAGAGCCGGGTCTTCACCGGGTACTTGGAGAGCTGCTCGCGGATCGCGGACATCGGCTGGTCGAGGTCGACCCGGACCACGTCGCCGTCGAGGTGGGCGTCGGTGGTCTCCGGCAGGTACTTCGCCGGCTCGGTCTCCAGCTGCTCCAGGAACACGCCCTCGGCGGTGATCTTGCCGAGCGCCTGGCGGTCGGCCGAGCAGGAGACGGCCATCGCGACGGGCAGCGAGGCGCCGTGCCGGGGGAGGCGGATGACGCGGACGTCGTGGCAGAAGTACTTGCCGCCGAACTGGGCGCCGATGCCGATCTTCTGGGTGAGCTCGAAGACCTTCTGCTCCAGCTCCAGGTCGCGGAAGCCGTGGCCGGTCTTCGCGTCGCCGCCGGTGGGCAGGTTGTCCAGGTAGTGCGCGGAGGCGTACTTCGCGGTCTTCAGGGCGAACTCGGCGCTGGTGCCGCCGACCACGATCGCCAGGTGGTACGGCGGGCAGGCCGCGGTGCCGAGCGAGCGGATCTTCTGCTCCAGGAAGGAGAGCATCGACGACTCGTTGAGGATCGCCTTGGTCTCCTGGTACAGGTACGACTTGTTCGCCGAGCCGCCGCCCTTGGCCATGAACAGGAACTTGTAGGCGTCCCCGTCGGTGGCGTACAGCTCGATCTGGGCCGGCAGGTTGTTGCCGGTGTTCTTCTCGTCCCACATGGTCACGGGGGCCATCTGGGAGTAGCGCAGGTTCAGCTTGGTGTACGCGTCGTACACGCCGCGGGCGATCGCCGACTCGTCCTGACCGGACGTCAGGACGTTCTGGCCGCGCTTGCCCATCACGATCGCGGTGCCGGTGTCCTGGCACATCGGGAGGATGCCGCCGGCCGAGATGTTGACGTTCTTCAGCAGGTCCAGCGCCACGAAGCGGTCGTTCGGGCTGGCCTCCGGGTCGTCCAGGATGCGGCGCAGCTGGGCCAGGTGGGCCGGGCGCAGGTAGTGCGAGATGTCGTGCATCGCCTCGGCGGTGAGCAGCCGCAGGGCCTCCGGCTCGACCTGCAGGAAGGTGCGGCCGCCGGCCTCGAAGGTGGAGACGCCCTCGGAGGTGAGCTTGCGGTACGGGGTGGTGTCCGCACCGAGCGGGAGCAGGTCGCGGTAGGCGAACTCTGAAGCCATGGGGGAGATCCTTCAGTTCTTTCGGCGTCGTCGACGAGGCACCCTCCAGGTTAGGCGCACGGCGCGCGGCCCCGGCGCTCAGGTCGGCCTGCGTGACAGGGGTCACGTGCGGACCGGGCCGGACCGCCCGCCCGCGCGGCCACGCGCTTTGCGTCGAACCGCCGTTCGGTTCACGGGGCGGCTCGCTAGGCTTGTGACGTGGACAACTCTCCCGCGCAGCAGCCGCAGGGCCAGCCGCCCGCCCCGATGCAGAAGAAGGAGCCCGCGACGGCTCCCGCCCCCACCGACCTGGCCGCCGAGCTCCGGGCCGCCGACGCCGACCGCGAACGCGTCGCCGACCTGCTGCGCGACGCCTACGCGGAGGGCCGCCTCACCGCCGACGAGCACGCCGAACGGATCGAGGCCGCCTACAACGCCCGCACCTTCGGCGAGTTGGAGCCGCTCACCCGCGACCTGCCGAGCCACCCGGGCGCGATCCGGCACAACCTGACCAAGGCCCCGCTGGACGCCCCGGCGCCCGCGCCGGCGCCGCAGCCGCAGCTGCCGCCGGCCCGGGCCGAGGCGCCCACCATGCTCGCGGTGTTCG
The DNA here is from genome assembly GCF_000696185.1 of Kitasatospora cheerisanensis KCTC 2395. GTDB lineage: Bacteria > Actinomycetota > Actinomycetes > Streptomycetales > Streptomycetaceae > Kitasatospora > Kitasatospora cheerisanensis. The sequence continues at coordinate 4,901,586 of NZ_KK853997.1, forward strand.
GCGGCGCGGCCCGCAAGGGCCGTTGGCGGGTCGGCTCGCACCTGAAGGCCGTCGCGGTGTTCGGCGGCATCGAGATCGACCTGACCGACGCGGTGTTCGAGTCGCCGGAGGTCGTCATCGAGGTGTACGCGGTGTTCGGCGGCGTCGAGATCCGGGTGCCGGAGAACGTCAGCCTGCAGGGCGGCGGGGCGGGCATCTTCGGCGGCTTCGAGGTTCGTGAGCAGACCGCCCCGGACCCGTACGCCCCGGTGGTGCGCCTCAAGGGCGCGGCGGTGTTCGGCGGTTGCGAGGCCAAGCCGAAGCGCGGCAAGAAGCTCAAGGAGTGGGTCCGCAAGCAGCTCGAGGGCTGACCTGCGGCGATCCGACGGATCGTCAACTCGCCTGGCGGCACTCGTCGTTGTTCCGAGTGCACTGGGTAGTCGATTGCGTGCGGTGTGCATGAATCCGCGGGCGGCGGGGTAGTTCCAATCGCACATCGTTCCTGTACGGCTGTGACCCCGCGGGTCGGCGACGGTGCCACGGCGAGGGAGCACGGGGCAGTCGGGCAGGAGGCGACCGATCCCCGAGCCGTTGAGCCTGGTCAGGAGTAACCGTGCTGCATCCGATCGAGTCCACCGCCGCCGCCCGCCGCCCCGCGGTCCAGCCGGATCCGGACGACAACCCCTGGCACACCTCGGCCGCCTGCCGCAGCGACGAGGCCGGGCTGTTCTTCGCTCCGTCCAAGGAGCCGACGGCCGCCCGGCTCTCCCGCGAGGAGCACGCCAAGCGCGTCTGCGCCCGCTGCCCGGTGCTGCTGGAGTGCCGCGAGCACGCGCTGGCCCAGCCCGAGCCGTACGGCGTGTGGGGCGGGCTGACGGCCGCCGAGCGCCGGGTGGTGCTCGCCCGCCGGCGCCGCCGGGACGCGGAGCTGCTGGACGCCAGGCGCCTGACGGAGCGGATAGCGGGCTGAGGCCGACGCGCGTTCGGGGGCACTGGGGTCACCCCAGCGCCCCCGAACGCGCGTGTCCGGCCCCGGCGGGCCCGGACCGACCGGCTCAGTTGGCCCGGTCGAAGTCGATCGCGCTGTAGGCCCGCAGCTTCGACAGCTTGTGGGTGGAGTCGATCCGGCGGATCGTCCCGCTCTTGGAGCGCATCACCAGCGAGGAGGTGGTGGCGGTCTCCGAGCGGTAGTGGACGCCGCGGAGCAGCTCGCCGTCGGTGATGCCGGTGGCGACGAAGAACACGTTCTCGCCGCTGACCAGGTCGTCGGTGTGCAGCACCCGGTCCAGGTCGTGCCCGGCGTCCAGCGCCTTCTGGCGCTCCGCGTCGTCCTTGGGCCACAGCCGGCCCTGGATGACGCCGCCCATGCACTTCATCGCGCAGGCCGCGATGATGCCCTCGGGGGTGCCGCCGACGCCCATCAGCAGGTCGACGCCGGTGCCCTCGCGGGCCGCCATGATCGCGCCGGCCACGTCGCCGTCGGAGATGAACTTGATCCGGGCGCCGGCCTCGCGGATCTCCCGGACCAGGTCGTTGTGGCGGGGCCGGTCCAGGACGACGACGGTGACGTCCTCGACGGAGGTGCCCTTGGCCTTGGCGACGCGGCGGATGTTGACGGCCGCGGGGGCGGTGATGTCGACGAAGTCGGCGGCCTCCGGACCGCAGACCAGCTTGTCCATGTAGAAGACCGCGCTGGGGTCGAACATGGTGCCGCGGTCGGCGACCGCGAGGACCGCGACGGCGTTGTTCATGCCCTTGGCGGTCAGCGTGGTGCCGTCCACCGGGTCGACCGCGACGTCGCACTCGGCGCCGGTGCCGTCGCCGACCCGCTCGCCGTTGTAGAGCATCGGGGCTTCGTCCTTCTCGCCCTCGCCGATCACGACGACGCCGTTCATCGACACGGTGGAGACGAGCGTGCGCATCGCCTTCACGGCCGCGCCGTCGGCGCCGTTCTTGTCGCCCCGGCCGACCCACCGGCCGGCCGCCATCGCGGCGGCCTCGGTGACCCGGACCAGTTCGAGGGCCAGGTTGCGGTCGGGGGCTTCCGGCGCGACCTCCAGGGCGCTGGGAAGGTGGTGCGGGTACTGCGTGGTCATCGTCGTTACCTCTCTGTACGCGACGGCCAGTCAGCGTCGGGCCACGAAGGGTCACCAGCGCTGCGATGAGGGTTGCTGCGATCGTATCGGCAGGTGGGACGGGTGTCTGTGGCGCACTCCTCGCGCACGGCGGCGGGCCTCCCGGTGCACCGACGTTCCGTAAGCGCCGCCTACCATGGGCGGGTGGCAGGCAACAGCAGCAAGAGGGGCCGTCAGACGGTACGGGACATGGTCCTGTCGATGGCGGCGGTCGGCGTAGTGGTCACCGTGGCGTACTTCAGCATCCCGAGCGCGGACGGCAACAGCGGCGTGCACCCGGTGCCGTACCAGGCGGAACTGGCGTCGGCGAAGCGCGCCGCCCCGTACCCGCTGCTCGGCCCGCAGACGCTGCCGGCCGGCTGGCAGGCCACCTCGGTGACCTACAGCGCGAACGACAAGGGCCACGCCGTGTGGCACCTGGGCTTCAGCACCGCCTCCGGCCAGTACGCGGCGATCGAGCAGAGCGACGGCAAGGCCGACGAGGTGGTCGCCAGGAACGTGCCCGGCGGCAAGCCGGACGGCAGCTCCACGGTGGCCGGCCAGGACTGGCAGCGGGTGCAGGGCGAGCGCTACCGGGCGCTGACCCGCCCGGCCGGCAGCACCGGCACCACGGTGCTCACCGGCACCGCCTCGTACGAGGAGCTCGCGCAGCTCGCCGAGTCGCTGAAGTAGCACGCGGACACGCGGAAGGCCCCCGCCGGGCACGGCGGGGGCCTTCGCGTCGGTCGCGTCCGGAGACTCAGACGGTGGTGACGACCTGGTCGTAGGCGAGGCGCGGGCCGCGCGGGAACCAGGCCTCCTCGCCGGGCTTGCCGATGTTGACGACGGCCAGCACCGAGTGGTCGCCCTCGCCGAAGAACTCCTTGTCGATGCCCTCGGCGTCGAAGCCGGTCATCGGGCCGGCGGCCAGGCCGGCGGCGCGCACGCCGATGATGAAGTACGCGGCCTGCAGGGCGCCGTTCAGGGTGGCGGAGGACTCGCGGACCTGGCGCTCGCTGAAGAACATGTCCTTGGCCTGCGGGAAGTGCGGCAGCTGCGACGGGAGCTCCTCGTGGAACTCGTTGTCGGCGGCCAGGATCGCGACCAGCGGCGCGGTGGAGGTCTTGGCCTTGTTGCCGTCCGCCATGTGCTTGACCAGGCGGGCGCGGCCCTCCTCGGAGCGGACCAGGACGATGCGCAGCGGCTGCTGGTTGAAGGCGGTCGGGCCGAACTTGACCAGCTCGTAGATCGCCTGGATCTGCTCGTCGCTGACCGGCTCGTCCGTGAAGGTGTTGGCGGTGCGGGCCTCGCGGAAGAGCAGGTCCTGGGCGGCGGCGTCGAGGGCCAGGGTCATGACGTTGTCCTACCTCAAAGCTGGGGGGGCGGTTCCGGGAGTGCGGCGGGCGCCGCACAGACCGGTCCAACTTCGATGAAAGTTAAACCATTCCCGGGCGGGGATGTGATCCGCACCACACTGCGGCCCCGCGGCTCACCCGGCGGCGGACTCCTCCGCCGCCAGCGCCGCGTCCAGCCGGGCTCGGGCGCCGTCCAGCCAGCGCTGGCACACCTTCGCCAGCTGCTCGCCGCGCTCCCACAGCGCCAGCGACTCCTCCAGCGTCGTCCCGCCGGTCTCCAGCCGCCGGACCACCTCCAGCAGCTCGTCCCGCGCCTGCTCGTACCCGAGCACCTGCTCGGCACCCGCACCCTGCTGATCAGCCATGCCGCCCAGGGTAGGCGCTCGGCCCGACAAAACCCCTTGCGCCCCGTCCTACGCTGCCGGGCATGAGCACCCCACGCCCGGCCCGGCCCGAGGACGCCGCCGAACTGGTCCGCCTGCGCACCCTGATGTTCGAGTCCATGCAGGGCGAACAGCGCCCCGGCCCCTGGCAGCACACCGCCCGGGAGCTGGTGGCCCGTCAGCTCGCCGAGCCCGAGCGCCGCCTGCAGGCCTACGTGATCGACGACCCCGACCGCCCCGGACGGCTGGCCAGCTGCGCCGTCGGCACCCTGGAGCAGCGGCTGCCCGCCCCCGGGCACCCCGACGGCCTGTTCGGCTTCGTCTTCAACATCTGCACCGACCCCGACCACCGCGGCCGCGGCCACGCCCGGGCCTGCACCGAGGCGCTGGTCGCCTGGTTCGACGCGCACCGCGCCACCCGGATCGACCTGCACGCCACCGAGGGCGGCGAGAGCCTCTACCGCAGCCTCGGCTTCCACGAGCACTCCACCGCGCTCTCCCGTCAGCGGCTGCTCGCCGACTGAGCGGCCGTCACCTACCGGGCCGGCCGGGTCAGCGAGCGGCGCAGGCTCAGCCGGGCCCGGTAGGTGAGCGTCTTCACCGCGCCCACCCGCAGCCCGGTCCGGTCGGCGATCTCCGGCGAGCTCAGCCCGTCCCAGTACCGCAGCCGCACCACCGCCCGCTGACGCTCGGTCAGCCCGGCCAGCGCCGCGCACACCCGGGCCGCCTCCGCCGCCGCGATCACCGACTCCTCCACCCGCACCCCCGAGTCCCGGTCGGCGACCGCCGCCACCGCCGACTCGCTGCGGGTGGAGCGGCGCTTCTCGTGGTCCAGCAGCACGTGCCGGGCGATCGTGAACAGCCACGCGCCGAGGTCCGTGCCGGTCCACCGGAAGCCCCCGATGCCCGCCATCGCGCGGACGAAGGTGTCCTGCGCCAGGTCCTCGGACAGCGGACGGCTCCCGGTCCGGCGGAGCAGGTACGCCAGCACCGCGCCGTGGTACTGCCGGTACAGCGCCGCCCAGGCCTCGGCGTCCCCCCGTTTCGCGGCCTCGATCAGCGCGGGCGCCGCCACCGGTCGCCGCGGCGGGAATTCCTCCATGCGAACCTCCGGGAAAGCTCAGGGAAAGCTCCGGAAATGGGAAGGTCCGTCACCCTAGGACCCGGTTCGCACCCCTGCAAGCGATTCGCGGAAAAGCTCCGCGAACACCCCGGAACTCCCGTTCCGGAGGGGGCTCGCGGGCCTTCGCGCGAGCCGCCCCGGACGCCCCCGGCGGGCCGTCAGCCCTGCTCCGCCACCCGCACGCCGAACGCGCCGCCCGCCACCCGGGCCCGCAGCGCCTCGCCGTCCGCGAGCAGCGCCGGATCCGTCACCACCGCGCCGTCCGCGCGCTGCAGCACCGCGTAGCCGCGCTCCAGCGTCGCCAGCGGCGACAGCGCCACCACCCGGGCCAGCGCGTGCCCCAGATCGGTCTGCGCGTGGTCCAGCCGGTGCCCCAGCACCCGGCGGGCCCGCTCCACCAGCGCCGTTACCTCCGCGCCGCGCGCCGCCACCGCCTCGGTCGGCGCCGCCAGCGCCGGCCGACTGCGCACCGACGCCAGGCCCGCCTCCTCGCGGTCCACCCGGTGCAGCACGTACCGCCGCGCCCGGTCCCGCAACTGCCGCACCCGGGCCAGCTCCTCGCCCACGTCCGGCACCACCCGCTTCGCCGCGTCGGTCGGCGTGGAGGCCCGCAGATCCGCGACGAAGTCCAGCAGCGGCTGGTCCGGCTCGTGGCCGATCGCGCTCACCACCGGCGTCCGGGCCGCCGCCACCGTCCGCACCAGCTCCTCGTCGGAGAACGGCAGCAGGTCCTCCACGCTGCCGCCGCCGCGGGCCACCACGATCACCTCCACGTCCGGATGCGCGTCCAACTCCCGTACCGCCGCGCACACCTGACCCACCGCCTGCGGGCCCTGCACCAGCACGTTCCGCACCTCGAAGCGGACCGCCGGCCAGCGCCGCCGGGCGTTCTCCAGCACGTCCCGCTCGGCGGCCGAACCGCGGCCGGTCACCAGGCCCACGCAGCCCGGCAGGAACGGCAGCGGCTTCTTCCGGGCGTCCTCGAACAGGCCCTCGGCGAACAGCTTCCGCTTCAACTGCTCCAGCCGCGCCAGCAGTTCACCCAGCCCGACGAGCCGGATCTCGGAGGCCCGCAGCGAGAGCGTGCCGCGCGCCGCGTACCACTCCGGCTTCGCCAGCACGATCACCCGCGAGCCCTCCTGCACCGCGTCCGCGACCTGCTCGAACACCGACCGGAAGCAGGTCACCGTCAGCGAGACGTCCCGGTCCGGGTCGCGCAGCGTCAGGAACACCATCCCCGCCCCCGGCCGCCGGGACAGCTGCGCGATCTGCCCCTCCACCCACACCTCGCCCAGCCGATCGACCCACCCGCCGATCAGCGCCGAGACCTTCCCCACCGGCAGGGGTGCTTCCGGACTGCTCGCATTCGCCATCCCCCGAGGCTATGCGAACCACGGACGGGAACCCCGGCGGCGCGGAACCCCCCCGGCCGCCGCGCTACCGCCGTCGCCCGACGAGCAGCACCAGCATCCCCGCCGCGAACCAGACCGCGCCCACCACCAGCGCCGTGTGCGAGGCCTCCACCAGCACCGCGACGATCACCGCGATGCCGAGCAGCGGCACCACGCCGTGGCGCAGCCAGTCGCGCGAGCCGCCGCGCACCACGTACCAGCCGACCACCGAGCAGTGCAGCAGCACGAACGCGGTGAGCGCGCCGACGTTGACCACCGAGGTCAGCTGGTCGAGCCCGTCGTCCCTGCTGGCCGCCCAGACCGCGGCGACCAGCGTGATGACGGCCGCGGCCAGCAGCGCCCGCCGCGGCACCGCGGAGCGGAGGTCGACCACGCCCAGCACCCGGGGCAGCCGGCCCTCCCGCCCCATCGCGAACACCAGCCGCCCGGCCGCGGCCTGCCCGGCCAGCGCGGCGAACGCGGCGCCGATCGCCTTCGACGCGGCGATCAGCACGTGCAGCCAGTGCCCGACCCCGGCCTCGACGGTGTCGTAGAACGCCGACCCCTGCGCGGCCGGGTCGGCGGCCAGCTGATCGGGCGTCATGGGCTCCAGCACGGCCGCCAGGTAGGTCTGCGCGACGAACAGCAGGCCGGCCGCGAACAGGCACCACAGCACGGCCCGGGCGACCGCTGCGGACGCGCCCACCGCCTCCTCGACGAAGGACGCGATCGCGTCGAAGCCGAGGAAGGACAGCACCGCGACCGACACCGCCGACAGCACCGCCGTCAATGAGAACTCGCCGACTCCCCCGAACGGGGAGCCCCAGTCGCGGGCCGCCCCGTGCTGCGCCAGCACCACCACCGCGGCGACCACGAACACCGCCAGCACCACGATCTCCATGGCCAGCACCGCGAAGCCGACCACGGCGGCCGTCCGCACCCCGCTCAGGTTGAGCGCCGTGGTCAGCAGCACCGCGAGCGTCGTCCACACCCAGCGGGACACGTCCGGAACCAGCGAGTTCAGCGCGATCCCGGAGAACAGGTACGCGACGGCCGGGATCAGCAGGTAGTCCAGCATCGCCATCCACCCGGCGACGAACCCCGGCCCCTCGCCGAGCCCGGCCCGGGCGTACGCGAACACCGAGCCGGCCCGCGGCACCGCGCGCACCATCTCGGCGTACGACACGGCCGTGAACCCCATCGCCACCGTGGCCACCAGGTACACGGCCGCCACCGCGCCGTGGCTCTTCGCGTCCAGCACCCCGAACACGCCGACCGGCGCCATCGGGGCGATGAACAGCAGCCCGTACACCATCAGATCGCGCACCCCGAGAGTGCGCCGCAGCTCCGTGTCCTGCGCCTGTGCGTTCACCCTTGCCATTCCACCCCGCGCCCCGCCCGCGGCACGGCGGCGACGCGCGTCCGAGCCCGCCCGACTCGCCCGTACGATGGAGCCATGTCCACCAGTGCTCAGCGCCGTGTCCTGCTCGCCGCCCCCGTGGCTACTGCGCGGGTGTCGACCGCGCCGTGATCGCCGTGGAGAAGGCCCTGGAGCAGTACGGGGCGCCCATCTACGTCCGCAAGCAGATCGTCCACAACAAGTACGTCGTGCAGACCCTGGAGAAGCAGGGCGCGATCTTCGTCGACGAGACGGAGGAGGTGCCCGAGGGCGCGATCGTGGTGTTCTCCGCGCACGGTGTCGCCCCGTCGGTCCACGACGAGGCCGAGGCCGGCAAGCTCGCCACCATCGACGCGACCTGCCCGCTGGTCACCAAGGTGCACAAGGAGGCCCGCCGGTTCGCCGACGAGGACTACGACATCCTGCTGATCGGCCACGAGGGCCACGAGGAGGTCGTCGGCACGATGGGCGAGGCCCCCGACCGGATCCACCTGGTGGACGGCGCCGAGGACGTCGCCAACGTGAAGGTCCGCGACGAGTCCAAGCTGGTCTGGCTCTCCCAGACCACCCTCTCCGTGGACGAGACCATGGAGACCGTCGGCGCCCTCAAGGAGCGCTTCCCGCTGCTGGTCTCCCCGCCCAGCGACGACATCTGCTACGCCACCCAGAACCGCCAGGTCGCCGTCAAGCAGCTCGCCCCCGAGGCCGACCTGCTGATCGTGGTCGGCTCCAAGAACTCCTCCAACTCGGTCCGCCTGGTCGAGGTCGGCCTGGAGTACGGCGCCAAGGCCGCCCACCTGGTCGACTTCGCCGAGGAGATCGACCCGGCCTGGCTGGAGGGCGTGCGGACGGTCGGCCTGACCAGCGGCGCGTCCGTGCCGGAGATCCTGGTCGACGGCGTGCTGCAGCTGCTCGCCGCGCACGGCTTCGAGGACGTGCAGATCGTCAAGACCGCCGAGGAGCACCTGACCTTCTCGCTCCCCAAGGAGCTCCGCCGCGACCTGCGCGCCGAGGCCGCCGGCAAGGTCTGAGCCCCCGTCGACTCCGCCGACGCCCGGATTCCTCCTCCCGAGGGGTCCGGGCGTCGCCCGTGCGGGCGGGGACCGTCCGGGAACGGCTGCGCCCGCCCCCGCGCCCCCGTACGTTGGTGCGAGAGCCGGCCGGCAGCGGACGCCCCGGCGCTACGGAAGGCGACGGCAGTGACGACGGTCTTCGGCGTGGACATCGGCGGTTCGGGCATCAAGGGCGCACCGGTCGACCTGGACAGGGGCGTGCTCGCGCAGGAGCGGCACAAGGTCCTCACCCCGCACCCGTCCGGGCCCGACGCGGTGATCGACGCCGTCTGCGAGGTCGTCCGGCACTTCGAGCACCGAGGCCCGGTCGGCCTGACCTTCCCCGGCGTGGTCGTCGACGGGCACACCCGCACCGCCGCCAACGTCGACAAGGGCTGGATCGGCCTGGACGCCGCCACCCGGTTCAGCGAGGCGCTCGGCATGCCCGCCACCGTGGTCAACGACGCCGACGCGGCCGGCCTCGCCGAAGTCACCCACGGCGCCGGGCGCGGCCGCTCCGGCGTGGTCCTGCTGCTCACCTTCGGCACCGGCATCGGCAGCGCGCTGTTCTCCGACGGCGTGCTCGTCCCCAACACCGAACTCGGCCACCTCGAACTGCGCGGCAAGGACGCCGAACGGCGCGCCTCCTCCGCCGCCAAGGAACGCCACGACCTCAGCTGGCCGCAGTGGGCCGGACGGGTCGACGAGTACCTCGACCTGGTCGAGATGCTGTTCTCCCCGCAACTGGTGATCGTCGGCGGCGGCGTCAGCCGCAAGCACGAGAAGTTCCTGCCGCTGCTCAAGGACCGCCGCGCTGAGGTGGTGCCCGCCGAACTCCGCAACGACGCGGGCATCGTCGGCGCGGCGATGGCCGCCGGACGGCAGCCGCTGACGGCCGGCCGCTGAGCCGCCGCTGCCGCCGGGGGCTCCGGGCCGCGGGGCTAACGGGCGCGGTGGCGGCGGCGCTGGGCGACGTAACGCGCGGTGACGATCGCGGCGGCCAGGCCGGTGCCGGTGAACAGCCAGGCCGCGCGCAGCGCCAGCCCGCCGGCCAGCGCCACCACCTGGCCGGTGACGCCGTGCGCGGCGTCGGGCTGCAGCAGCACCAGTGCCGCCGCGAACGCGATCGGCCCGCAGATCGGCGCGGCCGGCAGGTCCGGGTACCGCACCCGCACGGCCAGCTGGAAGCACACCACCAGATAGCCGAGCCCGAACAGCACCCCGAGCCCCCCGAACACCAGCCGGTCCACGGCCGCGAACGCCAGCGTCCCGGCGACCGCGACCACCCCGGTGCCGACCGCCGTCAGCCGGGCCGGCGGGCCGCCGGCCCGCTGCCGACGGGCCGTCAGCAGCCGGTGCAGCACCTGCAGGGCGGGTGGCCCGGTCCGGCCGCCGGAGGCCGACCGCAACCTGGATTCGGGGGGCCCGCTCTGCCCCGGAACGGCGGCCTCGGCGGCGCCGCGCCCCGGCGCTCGTCTCCTCGGCCCTGGCGGCTGGGTACGGATGCTCTGCTCCACCCGACCAACGTACGGTCCGATCATCGACACCCTGTGTAATGGCCGCCGAGCAATTGGTCCGTGTCCGTTCGCTGCGCGCCCCACCGCGCTGCCTCGGGCCCCCGCACGCCCCGTAGACTGGGGGATCGGCCCGTACCGGGCCACCTCGACGCCCTCCAAGCCACGGGACACCACTCTCCATGTCGCTCACGATCGGAATCGTCGGCCTGCCGAACGTCGGCAAGTCGACCCTTTTCAACGCCCTGACCAAGAACGACGTGCTGGCGGCCAACTACCCGTTCGCCACCATCGAGCCCAACGTGGGCGTCGTCGGTGTCCCCGACCCGCGGCTGGACAAGCTCGCCGAGATCTTCGGCTCGCAGCGCATCCTCCCCGCCACCGTCGACTTCGTGGACATCGCCGGCATCGTCCGCGGCGCCAGCGAGGGCGAGGGCCTGGGCAACAAGTTCCTCGCCAACATCCGCGAGGCCAACGCGATCTGCCAGGTCGTCCGCGCCTTCACCGACCCCGACGTGGTCCACGTGGACGGCAAGGTGTCGCCCAAGGACGACATCGACACCATCCACACCGAGCTGATCCTCGCCGACCTGCAGACCATCGAGAAGGCGCTGCCCCGGCTCCAGAAGGAAGCCCGGCTCAAGAAGGACACCGCCCCCGTCCTGGCCGCCGCCGAGGCCGCGCAGGCCATCCTCGAAACCGGCAAGACCCTGTTCGAGGCGGGCTTCGACACCACCCTCGTCCGCGACCTCCACCTGATGACCGCGAAGCCGTTCCTCTACGTCTTCAACGTCGACGAGGACGCCCTCTCCGACGAGGACTTCAAGAACGCCCAGCGCGCCCTGGTCGCCCCCGCCGAGGCCATCTTCCTCAACGCGAAGATCGAGTCCGAGCTCATCGAGCTCGAGGACGACGAGGCCCTCGAACTCCTCCAGTCCATGGGCCAGGACGAGCCCGGCCTCGCCACCCTCGCCCGGGTCGGCTTCGCCACCCTCGGCCTGCAGACCTACCTCACCGCCGGCCCCAAGGAAGCCCGGGCCTGGACCATCAAGCAGGGCGCCACCGCCCCCGAGGCCGCCGGAGTCATCCACACCGACTTCCAGAAGGGCTTCATCAAGGCCGAGGTCACCTCCTTCGAGGACCTCGTCGCCACCGGCTCCATCGCCGAGGCCCGCGCCAAGGGCAAGGCCCGCATCGAGGGCAAGGACTACGTCATGCAGGACGGCGACGTGGTGGAGTTCCGCTTCAACGTCTGACGCCTCCCGCGACACCCGAAGGGACCGGCCCGCCAGGGCCGGTCCCTTCGTCGTGGGCGGTCAGAGGCCGGCGACGAGCTGTTCGAGATCCAGGTCGATCTCGAACGGCACCGGACGCCGGAGGGTGCCCCGGAAGATGCCGACCGGGACGTAGCTCCGCGTCGGCCCGTCGAGTTCGTAGACGTGCACGACCGGGTGGCCGTCCTCGTCCTCGATGCGCCAGTAGTGCGGGATCCCGGCCTCGGCGTACTTGCGGAGCTTGACGGTGCGGTCGCGGTGGGCGGACTCGGGGGAGACGACCTCGACCGCCAGCGTGACCTCTTCGGCGGCGAGCCAGGTGCGGTCGCGGTCTATCGGTGCGTCGGTCACCAGCAGGTCCGGCTCGGGCCGGTTCCGGGAGTCGAGCTTGACGGTCATCTCCCTGCCGACCTTGAAGCCCTCCGGGCACTGGCCCATGAGTGCGACGGTGAGCATGGTGACGAGGTGGCCGTGCCACCAACGCTGCGGCGACATCATGAAGACGAGCGCTCCGTCGATCAGTTCGGTGTGCCGGGGCGCCTCGGGGAGGCGGTCGAGATCCTCCGCGAACCAGCCCTCCGCGCGCGGCGGGCGCATCCAGTCGGGCAGTGAGGTCATGCCCTCAGGGTAGTGGGTAGACACTGTCTGCTCGCTGCTGGTAGACAGTGTCTATGAGTGATGAGCAGACGTCCCTGCGCGAGCGCCTGGTGGATGCCGGGGTGGAGTTGGTGCTGGCGGAGGGGTCGGGGCGGTGGGGCTGCGGGAGATCGCCCGGCGGGCGGGGGTGTCGCACGGGGCGCCGCGGCGGTACTTCCCGACGCACCGGGAGCTGCTGTCGGCGGTGGCGCGGCGCGGGTTCGAGGAGCTGGCGCGGCGGTTCGCAGGGGTGCGGGCGGAGGGGCCCGGGCGCGGCTGGAGGGGGCGGCGCGGGAGTACCTGGCGTTCGCGGCCGAGCGGCGCGGCATGTACGAGCTGATGTTCCGTCACGACCTGCTGAGCAGCGACGGGTCGGAGCCGGACGGCCCCCGGCTGCGGGAGTCGACGGGGCCGCTGTTCGGGGGGATGGCCCGGCTGGTCGGGGAGTGCACGGGGGACGCGGAGCGGGCCCCCGTGGTGGCGGCCGCGCTGTGGGCGAACCTGCACGGCCTGGCGCAGTTGCAGGGCTGGGGGAGCGTCGGGCTGATGCTCGGCGAGGGCCGGGAGGACGCGCTGCTGGAGGCCGTCCTGACGGCGCACCTGGGGGCGCGGTGAGCCGCCTCGCGCTCCCGGTGAGCGCTGCGGCCGCCATGCTGGTGGCCCTGGACGGCACGGTGCTGCTGATCGCCCAGCCCGCGATGCGGCGCGAACTCGGGGCAGGCGCGGCCGCGTTGCAGTGGACCAGCACCGGCTACCTGGTCGCGGTGGCGGCCCTGCTGGTGGTGGCCGGACGGCTCGGCGACCGCTACGGGCACCGGCCGACGCTGCTGGCGGGCGTGCTGGGCTTCGGTGCGGCCTCGGCGGGCATCGCGGCCGCCCCCACGGTCGGCTGGGTGATCGCGCTGCGGGTCGCCCAGGGCGCGTTCGGGGCGCTGCTGCAGCCGGGGACGCTGGCGCTGCTGAGGCTGTGCTGCCCGCCGGAGCGGCTCGGCCGGGCGATCGCGGTGCGGACGGGCGCGATCGCGCTCGCGGCGGCCGCGGGCCCGCTGCTCGGCGGCGTGCTGGTGGCGCAGTTCGGCTGGCGGTCGGTGTTCTGGATCAACGCGCCGGTCGCCGTGCTGATCGCGGCGATGACCCTGGCGCTGCGTCCGCCCGAGGTCGAACGCGGCCGGCAGCGGCTCGACCTGGCGGGCGCGGCGCTGCTCGCGACGGCGCTCGCCGTGCTGGTGCACGCCCTCGCCGAGGTGCCCGGCTGGGGCTGGACCGCTCCCGGCACGCTCGCCGAACTCGCCGCCGCGGCAGCCCTGCTGGCCCTGCTGGCCGGCCACGAGCGGCGCACCGCCGAGCCGGTGGTGCCGCGCCCGGTGGCCCGGTCGCGTCCGGTGATCGGCTCGCTGGTGCTGCTACTGACCTCCTCCGCCGGGCTGTTCGGCGCCCTGTTCAGCACCACCTTCCGACTCCAGGACGCGCTGCGGCTCGGCCCGTTGGCCACCGCGCTGCGGATGCTGCCGCTGACCGCGCTGATGGTGCTGGGCGCCCCGGCCGCCGCCCGGGCACTGCGCCGGTACGGGCCGCGCCGCACCGCGCTCGCCGGGGCGCTGCTGCTGGTGGCGGGCATCGCCGCCCTGGCCGGCCCGGGCGCCGGCGGCGGCGCGACCGCCGCGACGGCGGTGGCCTCGGCGCTGATGGGCGCGGGTTTCGCGGTGGTGATGGTGACGGCCACCGGCAGCGTGGTCGGCGACGCCCCGCCGGGCTGTGCGGGCGCGGTCGGCGGCCTGAAGCAGACCGCGATGAACGTCGGCCCGACGCTGGGCATCGCGGCCGCCTCCGGTGCGGGCCCGCACGGCGCGCTGCCGGTGCTGGCGGTGCTCGCCGCCGTCGGGCTGCTCCCGGCCGCCGCGCTGCCGGTCGGCCGACACGCGCCGCGCCGCGAACCCGTGGCCGCCGGCGCGTGACAGGCTGGCCGGGTGGCGGAGGATGAGGTGACGGCGGCCCGGCGCCCGGTCGGCGCGCTGAGTTCGACGGTGCTGGACTGTCCGGACCCGGAGCGGCTGGCGGCGTTCTACCGACTGCTGACGGGCTGGCAGGTGACGTACCGCAGCGAGGCGTACGTGTTCATCGGGGACGGTCCGGTGCGGATCGGCTTCCAGCGGGTCGGCGGTTTCCGCCCGCCGGAGTGGCCGTCCGACGGGGCCCGTGCGCACCTGGTCTTCACGGTGCCCGAACTGGAGCCCGCCGTCGCCGAGTTGCTGGCGGCCGGGGCGAGCAGGCCGGAGCAGCAGGCGGGCGGCGAGCGCCGGGTGACGCTGCTGGACCCGGACGGCCATCCGTTCTGCCTCGCCCTGCCCGAGTGACGCCCGGCCGAACGGCCGTGCGGGTCAGGGCAGTCGGACGACCAGGCCGCCGTCCGGGTTCGCGGTGACGGTGACGCCGGTGAGGTCGGCCACGTGGTGGTCGGGCCGGTGGGCGGCGGCGCGCGGGCCGATGCCGAGCACCGGCATGCCGGCGGCGCGGGCGGCGGCGATGCCGGCCTCGGAATCCTCCAGGACGAGGCACTCGGCAGGGGCGACGCCGAGTTCGGCGGCGGCCTTGAGGAAGCCCTCGGGGTCGGGCTTGCTGGCGCCGACCTGCTCGGCGGTGACCATCAGCGGCGGCAGCGGGACGCCGGCCGCGGCCATCCGGACCCGGGCGAGGCGCTCGTCGGCGGAGGTGACCAGGGCGTGCGGCAGTCCGGCCAGTGACTCCACCAGCCGCCGGGCGCCCGGGACTTCGACCACGCCGTCGGTGTCGGCGGTCTCCTCGGCGAGCATCTGCCGGTTCTCCGCGTGGTTCTGCTCCATCGGGCGGTCGGGCAGCAGCAGTGCCATGGAGAGGTGGCCCTGGCGGCCGTGGACGGTCCGCATCACCGTGTCGCCGTCGAGCCCGTTGCGGTCGGCCCAGGCGCGCCAGCAGCGTTCGACCACGGCGTCGGAGTTGACCAGGGTGCCGTCCATGTCGAGCAGGACGGCGCGGACCGGCGGGGTGAGGACGGGCATCGGGGCTCCTCGGGGGCCTCGGGCGAGTGTTTGTTCCACAATCGTACAAAACCCGTGGCGCCCGGGGCGGGCCTCACCCCGGACGGCGCGGGCCTCACCCGGCACGTGCGGGCCTCACCCCAGCAGGTGCGCGTTCACGGCCCGGGCCTCCTCGGCCAGCTCCGGCAGCTCCACCACCTCGATGCCGGCCGCGGTGAGCAGCGCGGTGCCCTGGCAGGCCTCGACGAACAGCGAGGGCTCCCGCCAGGCCACCACCACCCGCGGCACCCCGGCCGCCACGATCAGCTCGGCGCACGGGTGCGGCCGGGACGCGCGCCGCCCGCACGGTTCGAGGGTGCTGTAGACGGTGGCGGTGCGCAGTCGCGGATCGCCGACCGGGAGCTTGCCGAGCGCGGCCTCCTCGGCGTGGTTGACCGCGTCGACCTCCCGGCTGAAGCCCTCGGCGAGCACCTCGCCGTCCGCGCCGACGATCACCGCGCCCACCGAGAACGCCGTCCGGGACGGCGGGCAGTGCCGGGACAGTTCGATCGCGCGGCGCAGCCATTCCTGGTCAGTGGTCATCGGAGGACTCCTTCGGGGCGTACCGCAGCAGGACGACGTCCCCCACGGTACGGGCCTCCAGCAGGCGCATCCGGCGGGCCGGCCCGCCGGGGTAGGCGGCGGGGCCGAGGAAGCGCGGTGCGGCGGGCTGGCCGACCAGCAGCGGGGCGACGGCGAGTTGGAGTTCGTCGGCGAGGCCCTCGGCGAGGAACTGGGTGTGCACGCCGCCGCCGCCCTCGACCATCAGCCGGCGCACCCCGCGCGCGCCCAGGTCGTCCAGCACGGCGCCCAGCGGGACGGCCGCGCCGAGGCCCGCCACCTCGGTGCCGGGCGCCCCGGCCAGGGCCGCGCGCAGCGCGGGCGCGGCGGCGTCGGTGGTGTAGGCGAGCTTGGCGCCGCCGGTGTGCCAGAAGCGCAGCGCGGGGGAGAGCGCGCCGCTCGCGCTGAGGGTGACCTTCAGCGGGTGGGCGGGCAGTCCGGCGGCCTCCCGTTCGGCGCGCCGGGCGGGCGAGTTGACGAGCAGTCGGGGGTTGTCGGCGCGCAGCGTGCCGCCGCCGACCAGGATCGCGTCGCTGGCGGCGCGCAGGGCGTCGACCCGGTCGAAGTCCTCGGCGTTGGAGAGCAGCAGCCGGTCGGGGGAGGCGTCGTCGAGGTGGCCGTCGATCGACACCGCGGCGCTCAGCAGGACGTAGGGGCGGGGCACGGGGCGGGCTCCATGGTCGGCGGTCGGGCCACCCACCGTACGCCGTCGCTCAGGCGGGGGTGCGCGGCGGCAGCGGGAGCGGCAGCGAGGGCAGGCCGTCGATGCTGACGGCGACGTGGTCCTTGCCCGCGCAGTAGTCGCCGAAGTTCTCCTCGCCCTTGCGGGCGAAGTACTGCCGGTGCAGCTCCCGGTCGGAGCGGTAGTCCATGAACGGGACGGCGAACCCGCAGGAGTCGCTGATCCGCTCGGCCCGCACCAGGACGATCGCGCGCAGCCCGACGCCGTCGGCGGCGGGGTCGAAGCGGCCGAGCAGCCCGGCGAACCGGGGGTCGTCGCGGAACACCGGCTCGCCCCGGCCGTGCACCCGCAGCACGGTCGGCGGGCCCTCGAAGGCGCACCACATCAGGGTGATCCGGCCGTTCTCCCGCAGGTGGGCGATGGTCTCGGCGTGCGAACCGCCGAAGTCCAGGTAGGCGAGGGTGAGTTCGTCGAGGACGGCGAGGGTGCCGGAGCGGCCCTTGGGGGAGAGGTTGACGTGGCCGTCGCCGGACAGCGGGGCGGTGGCCACGAAGAACACGGGCTGCCTGTCGATGAACGCGCGCAGCCGGTCGTCGATGCGTTCGTAGGACTTTCCCATGTGGACGATTCTGCGCCCGGCGGCCTCCCGCGGGCGAGGCCATTTCACAGTCGTCTCACCATGCGATACGGAATTGTCCGATTCTTGGAACGCGTTCCTATCCTGGAGGGGTCGTCTTCGAGGGAGAGGGGAACCGCCGTGGCCGGCTACACCCACGGGCACCACGCCGCCGTCCTGCGCTCGCACCGCACCCGCACCGCCGCCAACTCCGCGGCCTACCTGCTGCCCGAACTGCGCGCGGGCCAGCGGCTGTTGGACATCGGCTGCGGGCCCGGCACGATCACCGCGGACCTGGCCGACCGGCTCGGCCCGACCGGCCGGGTCGTCGGCGTCGACCCGTCGGAGGAGGTGCTCGTCCAGGCCGCCGCGCTGGCCGCCGGGCGCGGGCCGGACCGGCTGACCTTCGAGGCCGCCGACGTGTACCGGCTGCCGTACGCCGACGCCTCGTTCGACGTGGTGCACGCCCACCAGGTGCTCCAGCACCTGGCCGACCCGGTCGCCGCACTGCGCGAGATGCGCCGGGTCACCGCCCCCGGCGGGGTGATCGCGGTCCGCGACGCCGACTACGCGGCCATGACCTGGTACCCCGAACTGCCGGAACTGGACGAGTGGCTGGCGCTCTACCGGCGGACCGCCCGAAGCTCCGGCGGCGAGCCCGACGCCGGCCGCCGCCTGCTGGCCTGGGCGCACGCCGCCAGCCTGACCGACGCCCGGCCGTCCTCCAGCACCTGGACGTACGCCACCGGGCCCGAACGCGCCTGGTGGTCGGAGAGCTGGGCCGAGCGGACGGAGCGCTCCAACACCGCCGCCACCGCCCTGGCCGAGGGTCTCGCCACCCCCGCGGACCTGGCCCGGATCGCCGCCGGCTGGCTGCGCTGGGCCACCCATCCGGACGCCTGGTTCGCCGTCCTGCACGGTGAACTCCTGGTGCGCGTAAGCTAGTTGGGAATCACCGGCCCGAGGCTCGGTCCGGCCCGACCCCCACCGGGCCGGACCGCTACGGTGGGGCGCCATGGGAACCCCCGACCGCCCGGCCGCCACCCACCGCGTCATGCGCCAGGACGACAACGGCAACCGCTTCCTGGTCGCCCGCGGCCTGACCCGCCCCGCCGCCGAGGCGATGGCCGCCGAGTTCGAGGCCCGCGGCCACAAGCAGCTCTACTGGACCGAACCCGACGAGGCCGGACCGGCCGCGCAGTAGCCGCCGCGGGCCCGCCGCCGCGTAGCGTGGCGGAAGCAGGGGCGGCCACCAGCGAGGAGGACATCCGTTGGCACTGGAGATCGAGCGCAAGTTCCTGGTCCCGGACGGCGAAAGCGTCCCCGACGGGCGGGAGTTCGAGGTCCGGCAGGGCTACCTGGTGCTCGGCCCGGACGGCGCCGAGGCCCGGGTGCGGGACCAGGACGGCGCGTGCTCGCTGACCGTCAAGCGCGGCGCCGGCCTGGTCCGCGGCGAGTGGGAGACCCCGCTCGCCGCCGAGCAGTTCGAGGCGCTGTGGCCCGCCACCGAGCACGCCCGGGTCGCCAAGACCCGCCGGGTGGTCCCGCTCGGCCGGCACGAGGCCGTGGTCGACACCTTCCACGGCCGGCTGGCCGGACTGCGCACCGTCGAGGTCGAGTTCGCCGACCGGGAGGACGCCGCCGCCTTCACCCCGCCGCCCTGGTTCGGCCCCGAGGTCACCGACCGCGCCGACCTGAAGAACCAGCACCTCGCCACCGCCGCCGGGCCGCCCCGCCCCTGACGTAGGGTCGGGAGCCGGCGGGCCCCGGCACGGCGCCCGCGCGGCGAGCACGAGGGCGGCAGGACGGCGATGGCAGAGCTGATCGACACGGTGGCGTGGGTCCGACTGGAGGGCGGCCGGATCCTGTGCGCGCGCCCCCGCGGCAAGGACGCGTTCTACATCCCCGGCGGCAAGCGCGAGGGCGACGAGACCGACCTGCAGACCCTCGTCCGGGAGATCGCCGAGGAGCTCACCGTCGCCATCCGCCCCGACACCGTCGCCCACGTCGGCACCTACCACGCCGACGTGCCGGGCCACCCGGCCGGCGCCACCGTCCGGATGGCCTGCTACCTCGCCGACTACACCGGCACCCTCGCCGCCAGCAGCGAGATCGAGGACGTCGAGTGGTTCGGCTACGCCGACCGCGACCGCGTCCCCCCGGTCGACCAGCTGCTCTTCGACGACCTGCACCGCGACGGCCACCTGCGCTGACGGCCCGCGCACCGTCGCCGCGCCGAAACTCGAACACCCCCTTCCTGCCCGTTCTGTACGCCAATCGGACAGACGACCCCTATGCCGGGATAGCTGCGCCTTTCCCTGGGTATGGCAGTGTTCGGCAGCATTCGTCACGATCGGTAGCCGGGCACGGCGCAGCGTGGCGACGGCCCGCGCCCCGGCGGCCCGCCGGTGGCGCGTTCCAGCGACGGCCGGAGGCCCCGTAGGTGGCGAAGCCGGGTGACGGCGGGGGAGAGCACGAGGCGTCCGGCCTGCCCTCGCGCGGTTCGCGGCGGCCGAGCGGCCCCGCGCTGCCCATAGGCGGCGGCCGGTCCGGCCGGGCGGCTGCCCGCGCCCGCCTGCGCAGGCGACCCGGGCCGAGCAGCCCCGGCCGTCCCGGCCGCGGAGCCCGGCAGCGCGCCCACCGCCGGCCCGGCCGCCACGCAGCCGCCCGCCGGCGGGCCGCTGCGCACCTCCCGCGGCCGCCCCGCCCGGGCGTTCCCCGGCACGGCCGGCCCGCACCCGGGCGCGCGCTCCGACGCCGGGCCCACCGCGCTGCACCCCGGCCGCCGCACCGAGGGCGGCAGCCTGCTGGACGTGGTGCGGGTGGCGATCGTCATCCTGGACACCGCGGGCCGGGTGGTGCTGTGGAGCCCCGCCGCCGAGGAGATGCTCGGCTGGCCCAGCGAGGTGCTGGTCGGCCGGGCCATCGAGGACCTGACCGCCGACCCGGAGGATGCCCGGCGGGCCGGGGCGGCGATCCAGGAGACCCTGCGGCGCGGCTCCTGGCACGGCTTCACCGCCATCAGCGACCGGGACGGCGTCCCGGTCGAGGTCGAGGCCCGGCTGTCGCTGCTGGTCGACGGCGACGGCTCGCCGTACGTGCAGGCCGCGCTCACCGAGGCCGCCGCGCTGCGCGCCGTCGAGCGCGACCTCGCCGTCCGCGACGCGCTGTTCGAGCAGTCCCCGCTCGGCATCGCCGTGCTGGACACCGAACTGCGGTACACCGCCGTCAACCGGACGCTGGCCGAGATGAACGGCCTGCCCGCCGAGGCGCACATCGGCCGCACCACCGGCGAGACCCTGCCGGAGCGCTCCGCCGACGAGATCACCGCCCTGCAGCGCCAGGTGCTGGCCACCGGCGAGCCCGTCATCGACGTCACGCTGGCCGCGCCGCACACCGGCCGGGCCGGCTACCGGTCGATCTCGTTCAGCCGGATGACCGACCGGTCCGGCCGGGTGCTCGGCATCTCCGGCACCGCGATGGACGTCACCGAGCGCTACCGGGCGGTGGCCAAGGTCGAGGGCGCCCGGCGGCGGCTGTCGCTGCTCAACGAGTTCGGCTCCCGGGTCGGCGACCTGCTGGACGCCTCGATGATCGCCCAGGAGCTGGCCGGCGCGGTGG
The DNA here is from genome assembly GCF_000696185.1 of Kitasatospora cheerisanensis KCTC 2395. Taxonomy (GTDB): domain Bacteria; phylum Actinomycetota; class Actinomycetes; order Streptomycetales; family Streptomycetaceae; genus Kitasatospora; species Kitasatospora cheerisanensis. The sequence continues at coordinate 4,922,339 of NZ_KK853997.1, forward strand.
TCCCGCGGCTGGCCGACTACGCCGCGGTGATCCTGCTGCAGGCCGTCGCGCACGGTGACGACCTGCCCCGGCACGGCCACGACCGGCACACCTCGCTGCTGCAGCTCGGCGTCGCCGCCGTCCAGGACGGCCCGGCGGTGGAGGCCATGCTCCGGCACGGCGCCCGGATCACCTTCGAGGACGGCTCGGTGTTCGGCCGGGTGCTGCGCAGCGGCGTCCCCGCCCTGCTCACCGGCGCCGAGCTGGACGCGCTGTCCTTCCCCGACGACCCCAAGGTGGAGGCCGCCCGCGAGCTCGGCATCCACTCCCGGCTGGTGGTGCCGCTGCGGGCCCGCGGCATCGTGATCGGCCTGCTGGTGGTCAGCCGGGCCGGCTACCGCGAGGGCTTCGACCGCGACGACCTGGCCTTCACCGTCGAACTCGCCGACCGGGCCGGCAGCTCGCTCGACAACGCCCGCCTGTACGCCCGCGAGCGGACGGCCGCGCTCACCCTGCAGCGCACCCTGCTGCCGCAGCAGGTCCCGCAGCCGGCCGGCGTCGAGGTGGCCTACCGGTACGTGCCGGGCTCCAGCGGCACCGAGGTCGGCGGCGACTGGTTCGACGTCATCCCGCTGCCCGGCGACCGCACCGCGCTGGTGGTCGGCGACGTGATGGGCCACGGCCTGCGGGCCGCCGCCACGATGGGCCGGCTGCGCACCGCGGTCCGGGTGCTGGCCGCCCTCGACCTGGCGCCCGAGGTGGTCCTGCGGCACGTCCACGAGCTCGCCGACGACCTCGCCCAGGGCCCCGACGAGGCCCTGCTCGCCACCTGCGTCTACGCGGTGTTCGACCCCGCGCGGCGCAGCCTGACCGTCACCAAGGCCGGCCACATCCCGCCGGTCCTGGTGGTGCCCGGCGCCGACGCCGAGCCGGCCCGCTCCGGCGGTCCGCTGCCCGGCGGCGCCGGCCAAGTGCTCGACCTGCCCTCCGGCGCGCCGCTCGGCGTCGGCGGAGTGCCGTTCGAGTCGATCGAGATGGAGATCCCGGACGGCAGCCTGCTCGCCCTGTGCACGGACGGGCTGGTCGAGTCGCGGGACAAGGATCTGGACGTGGGACTGGGGAGGTTGGTCAGCGTGCTCGAACAGCCGTACGCCTCGATCCAACAGGCGTGCGAGGCCGTCCTCGACACCATGGAACAGGGCCGCGAGCCCGACGACGTGGCACTCCTGCTGGCCCGGCTCGGCCAGGGCAGGGACGACGCGCCCACCGCCGGCTGGACCCTGCCGGCCGAGCCCACCGCGGTGTCCCGGGCCCGCCGCCTGGTCCGGCACACGCTCGCCGACTGGGGCGTCGAGGCCCTCACCGACACCGCGGAGCTGCTGGTCAGCGAGCTGGTCACGAACGCCGTCCGGTACGCCAGCGCCCCGATCGGGGTCCGGCTCACCCTCGGCGAGGTGCTGCTGGTGGAGATCTCCGACCCGCTGCCCGACCCGCCCCGGGAGCGGCACGCGAGCGCCGGCGACGAGGGCGGGCGCGGCCTCGAACTGGTCCGCCGGCTCGCGCTGCGCTGGGGCACCCGGGCCGAGGGGCTGGGCAAGGTCGTCTGGTTCGAACTGGCAGACTCGGACGTTCAACCACCCGAGTCGATGTTGTGACGTTGAAGGGCGTGTGCGCTCGCGCCCCGATGATGAATACTCGGACATCGAATACTCGGTCTTCTCGACACCGGATGGGCGCGCGGGTTGGAGGGGTCGGTCCGTTGAACAGCTTCCCGGCACGGAACACGACGCACGGAAGCAGCGGCCATGCCGCGCTGCCGGAGCAGCCGGGTGCCCCGACGGTGCCTGCCACCCTCCCGGACGGCTGGGAACAGGGCTCCTCGGGCACCATCTACGACTACATCCGCGTCGCCACCTTCGCGATCGGCCCCGACGGGCGGATCGCGCAGTGGAGCGACCGGGCCGCCCAGTTCTTCGGCGTGCCCGCCGCCGAGGCGGTCGGCGCCGACCCGATCACCGCGTTCATACCGCGCGAGCTGTGGCAGCGCGGCCGGGCCCGGCTGGAGCGCATCCTGTCCGGCGAGGAGTGGGTCGGCACCGCCCCCTACCGGGACCTGTCCGGCGCGGAGAGCCTCGCCGAGGTCTACGCGATGCCCGACAGCGCCGACGGCTCCGCCACCTGCCTGGCCGTCGACCTCGGCCGGCTGCGCGCCATCGAGACCGACCTGGCCGCCTCCGAGGCCGTAATCGGCCAGACCCCCACCGGGTTCTTCCTGTTCGACACCGACCTGAAGCTGCAGCGCGTCAACGCCGCCTTCGCCACCGGCCTCGGCCGCACCCCCGCCGCCCTCCAGGGCCTCGCCCCCGGCGACGTGTTCCGGCCCTCGGACGCGGACCGGCTGCTGCTCGCCCTGCGCAAGGTCCTCACCGGCCAGGAGCCGGTCCTCGACCTGCGGATCTCCGGCCCCGCCCGCCCCGGCCACGGCCCGGCCGGCCGCGACGACGACCAGCGCACCTGGGCGGTGTCGCTGTACCGCCTCACCGCCGCCGGCGGCCGCCCGATAGGCGTGGCCGGCCAGGTCCAGGACGTCACCAGCCGGCACATCGCCGAACGCGAGGCCGCCGGGGTCCGCCGCAGCCTCGCGCTGCTCAACGAGGCGTCCACGCACATCGGCTCCACCCTCGACCTGGAGACCACCGCCAAGGAACTGCTCGACGTGATCGTCCCGCAGTTCTGCGACGTCGCCACCGTCGACCTGTACACCGCCCTGCTCACCGGCGACTCCTCGCTCACCGCCAACCCCGAGAACGGCGAACTGCGCCGGGTCGCGGTCTCCAGCGTGGTCGGCAACGCCCCCTCGGTGCTCGGCAGCGAGCGCGGCGGCGTCCGGGTCGCCGAGGCCGGCGGCACGCTCTGCTACCCGCCGCGCTCCCCGCACGCCCGCGCGCTGCGCACCGGCCGCAGCGTCGTCCCGCAGCCCGGGCCCGACCCGCTGCTGCGCTCCACCCTGGTGGTGCCGCTGGTCGCCCGCGACCAGGTGCTCGGCCTGGTGCAGCTGTCCCGGGCGATCGGCAGCGAGCCGTTCGACGCCCGCGAGGTGGCGATCGCCGAGGAGCTGGTCGCCCGCGCCGCCGTCTGCGTCGACAACGCGCGGCTGTACCGCCGCGAGCACGAGCGGGCGCTGATCCTGCAGCGCAGCCTGCTGCCCCCGGGCAACCCGGCGGCGTCCGGCCTGGAGATCGCCCGCCGCTACCTGCCCAGCAACAACAACACCGAGGTCGGCGGCGACTGGTTCGACGTCATCCCGCTGCCCGGCAGCCGCACCGCCCTGGTGATCGGCGACGTGATGGGCCGCGGCCTGCGCGCCGCCGTCGCGATGGGCCAGCTGCGCACCGCCGTCCGCACCCTCGCGATGCTCGACCTGGATCCGGAGGAGGTGCTCTCCGCCCTCGACGAGATCGCCCGCGGCCTCGGCAACGACGACGCCGAACCGGACCGCGCCGGCGCCGAGGTCTACCTCGCCACCTGCGTGTACGCGGTGTACGACGCGGTCAAGCAGCGCTGCACCTTCGCCAACGCCGGCCACCTGCCGCCGGTGCTGCTCGCCCCCGGCGAGCGCGCCCGGATGCTCGACGTGCCGCCCGGCCTGCCGCTCGGCGTCGGCGGCGAGCCGTTCGAGGAGGTCACCGTCGACCTGCCCGAGGGCGCCGTCCTCGGCCTGTACACCGACGGCCTGGTGGAGTCCCGCAAGCACCAGCTGGACGAGGGCCTGAAGGCGTTCCGCACCGCCCTCACCAACGGCTCCGACCGCCTGGAGGAGCTCTGCGACCAGGTGCTGGACGAGCTCAACCCGCACCACGGCGAGGACGACATCGCGCTGCTGATGGCCAAGGTCCACGCCCTGCCCGCCGGCTCGGTCGGCGACTGGCGGCTGCCGCCCGAGCCGACCTCGGTCGCCCGGGCCCGCGAGGCCGCCTGCGGCTGGCTGCTGGAGCGCGGCCTGGACGAACTGGTCGACACCTCCGAGCTGCTGGTGAGCGAACTCGTCACGAACGCCCTGCGGCACGGCCGCGGCGAGATCCGGCTGCGCCTGCTGCGCGACCGCACCATGGTCTGCGAGGTCTGGGACGACGCCTACGCCCAACCGCGCCAGCGCCGCGCCCAGGAGACCGACGAGGGCGGCCGCGGCCTGCAGCTCGTCTCCCTGCTGGCCGAGCGCTGGGGCAGCCGCCGCACCCCCAAGGGCAAGATCGTCTGGTTCGAGCTGTCGCTGTAGCCCCGGATGCCCCGGTTCGTACCGGGAGCAGTCCCGGGCGACTGTGATCCAAACCTCCTCGGGCTGCCCGTTTCTGCTCCATTGCGGGCTTCCCCGTACGATGGGGAGAAGCCGAGGCATGTGCCGTGCCCGGTGGGTGGACCGGTGAATGCTGACGCGGGCCGGGCACCGTGACCCACGATTCCGGGAGAATCAGCGCCGCATGCCCACGCGCAACGACATCCGCAACGTCGCCATCGTCGCCCACGTCGACCACGGCAAGACCACTCTGGTCGACGCCATGCTCAAGCAGGCCGGTGCCTTCGCGGCCCACCAGCAGCTCGACGACCGCATGATGGACTCGAACGACCTGGAGCGCGAGAAGGGCATCACCATTCTCGCGAAGAACACGGCGGTCAAGTACCACCCCAAGGACGGCGGCGCGCCGATCACCATCAACATCATCGACACCCCGGGCCACGCCGACTTCGGTGGCGAGGTCGAGCGCGGTCTGTCGATGGTGGACGCGGTGGTGCTGCTGGTCGACGCCTCCGAGGGCCCGCTGCCGCAGACCCGCTTCGTGCTGCGCAAGGCGCTCTCCGCCCGCCTGCCCGTCATCCTGTGCATCAACAAGACCGACCGTCCGGACGCCCGGATCGACGAGGTCATCAACGAGACCTACGACCTGTTCCTCGACCTGGACGCGGACGAGGACCAGATCGAGTTCCCGATCGTCTACGCGTGCGCCCGTGACGGCGTCGCCTCGCTGACGAAGCCGGAGAACGGCACCGTGCCGGCCGACTCCACCAACCTGGAGCCGTTCTTCTCCACCATCCTGGAGCACGTCCCGGCGCCGACCTTCGACGAGGGCGCCCCGCTGCAGGCCCACGTCACCAACCTGGACGCCGACAACTTCCTCGGCCGCATCGCGCTGCTCCGCGTCGAGCAGGGCGAGCTGCGCAAGGGCCAGACGGTGGCCTGGATCAAGCGCGACGGCTCGATCCAGAACGTCCGCATCTCCGAGCTGCTGATGACCGAGGCGCTCACCCGCAAGCCGGCCGAGGTGGCCGGCCCCGGCGACATCTGCGCCGTCGCGGGCATCTCCGAGATCATGATCGGGGAGACCCTCGCCGACACCGAGAACCCGGTGGCGCTGCCGCTGATCACCGTCGACGAGCCGGCGATCTCGATGACCATCGGCACCAACACCTCGCCGCTGGTCGGCAAGGGCGGCTCCGGCAAGGGCGCGGACGCCAAGTCCTCCGGCAAGGTCGACCGCAAGGTCACCGCCCGCCAGGTGAAGGACCGCCTGGACCGCGAGCTGATCGGCAACGTCTCGCTGCGCGTCCTGGACACCGAGCGTCCGGACGCCTGGGAGGTGCAGGGCCGCGGTGAGCTGGCGCTGGCCATCCTGATCGAGACCATGCGCCGGGAAGGCTTCGAGCTGACCGTCGGCAAGCCGCAGGTCGTCACCCGCGAGATCAACGGCAAGACCCACGAGCCGGTCGAGCGCCTCACGGTGGACGTCCCCGAGGAGCACATGGGCGCCGTCACCCAGCTCATGGGCATCCGCAAGGGCCGGATGGACAACATGTCCAACCACGGTTCGGGCTGGGTCCGGATGGAGTTCGTGGTGCCGTCCCGCGGCCTGATCGGCTTCCGGACCGAGTTCCTCACCAACACCCGCGGCACCGGCATCGCGCACTCGATCCACGAGGGCTACGAGCCCTGGTTCGGCACCCTGACGACCCGTAACAACGGTTCGCTGGTCGCCGACCGCGCCGGTGTGGTCACCGCCTTCGCGATGACCAACCTGCAGGAGCGCGGCGTGCTGTTCACCGACCCCGGCACCGAGGTGTACGAGGGCATGATCGTCGGCGAGAACTCCCGCTCCGACGACATGGACGTGAACATCACCAAGGAGAAGAAGCTCACCAACATGCGGTCCTCGACCGCCGACGTGGCCGAGTCGATCGTCCCGCCGCGCAAGCTCTCGCTGGAGCAGAGCCTCGAGTTCTGCCGCGAGGACGAGTGCATCGAGGTGACCCCGGAGACCGTGCGCATCCGCAAGGTCGTGCTGGACGCCAAGGAGCGCGGCCGCACCGCCTCGCGCGCCAAGAAGGGCTGACGCCCGCCCGTTTCGGCCGACCGGCCGGTGTCCTTCGGGACGCCGGCCGGTCGTGTTTTTGGTGACGCTCCGTCATGAAGGCCCGGCCGACGGCTGTTCGGTAATCGGACATCACGGATCGTCATCCGCGACAACTGTCCGTTTCGCCCCTGTCTGGCTATGTCTGGAATGTCCGAATATCAGGATTCATGCCCCGTTCATGTGACCAAATTGAAATCCGGATTGGTCAATTCCGTACCCGTGGGTGACCGATAGTGGGTGCAGTCGAGCTCGGGTCGAGGCTTCAGCGCAGGGGTGCGCGCCAGGCCGCGAGCGATCTGCAACACGATTTCAGGAGGCACACCCATGCGCGGTGCCAGCCAGGCCAAGTGGGTTGTCGCAGCCGTCGCGGTCGCCCTCGCCGCCACTGCTTGCGGCAGCAGCTCGTCGGACGGCGCTTCGAGCGGTCCGGTCAACGCCCAGGGCACGTTCAGCTACCAGAGCTCCGAGCCGCAGAACCCGCTCCAGCCGGCCAACGCCATGGAGGTCGGCGGCGGCCGCGTCATCAAGACCCTGTTCAAGGGCCTGGTGGACTACGACCCCAGCACCGGCAAGCTGCGCAACCAGGTCGCCGACAAGATCGAGACCACCGACGCGCAGAACTACACCGTGACCCTGAAGTCCGGCTGGACCTTCCACGACGGCACCCCGGTGACCGCGCAGTCCTTCGTGGACGCCTGGAACTGGTCCGCCAACGTCAAGAACAACCAGATCAACTCCGACTGGTTCTCCGACATCCAGGGCTACGACGCGGTCCACCCGGACAAGGGCGACCCGACCGCCGAGACCATGACCGGCCTGAAGGTCGTCGACGACACCCACTTCACCATCGCGCTGACCGGCCCGGTCTCGTACTTCGAGTACAAGCTCGGCTACACCGCCTTCTCGCCGCTGCCGAAGGTGTTCTTCACCGACCCGGCGAAGTACGGCCAGTCGCCGATCGGCAACGGCCCCTACAAGTTCGTGTCGTGGGAGCACAACAAGGCGATCACCGTCTCCGCGTACGACAAGTACGAGGGCCTGGACAAGCCGAAGAACTCCGGCATCGTCTTCAAGAACTACTCGCAGGCCGAGGCCGCCTACAAGGACCTGGTCTCCGACAACCTGGACGTGCTGGACCAGGTCGACCCGAGCGACCTCGCCTCCTACAAGAACGACCTGGGCGACCGCGCCGTCGACCAGGCCCAGGGCGCCATCCAGTCGATCTCCTTCTCGCTCTACCAGGACTCCTGGAAGGGCCAGGACAAGGCCAAGGTCCGCCAGGGCCTGTCGATGGCGATCGACCGCGACACCATCACCAAGACGGTGCTCCAGGGTTCCCGCCAGCCCGCCAACTCCTGGGTCGCCCCGGGCGCCATGGGCTACAAGGACAACACCTGCGGCGAGGCCTGCACCTTCAACCCCGAGAAGGCCAAGCAGCTGATCACCGAGGGCGGCGGCGTCCCCGGCAACAAGATCACCGTCCTGTACAACGCGGACGGCGGCCACAAGGAGTGGGTGGACGCGGTCTGCAACTCCATCCGCCAGGCCACCGGCGTCGAGTGCGTCGGCGACCCGAAGCCGGACTTCAAGTCGGCCCGTGACCTGATCAAGAACAAGAAGGTCGACGGCCTGATGCGGACCGGCTGGGTGCAGGACTACCCGCTGAACGCCAACTTCCTGCGCGACGTGTACGGCACCGGCGCCGCGGCCAACGACGCCGGCTACTCCAGCGCCGAGTTCGACCGCCTGGCCGGCGAGGCGGACAAGGCCACCACCGTGGAGAAGACCGCCGAGCTGTACCAGCAGGCCGAGGCCCAGCTGGCCAAGGACATGCCGGCCATCCCGCTCTGGTACTACAAGACCACCGCCGGTTACTCGAAGAACGTGCAGAACGTGAAGTACGACTCGTTCGGCGACCCGGTCTTCACCCAGGTCGAGGTCAAGCAGAAGTAACCGAGCCGGCACCGCACGGCTCGAACCGACGCGGCCGGTGCCCGTACCCCGCCCCACCGGGCGGACCGGCACCGGCCGTTGTCACGCCGAGAGAACTCTGACCCGGTTCGACGACCCGTCAGAGCAGTTAATTGGAGGCACGATGGGGCGCTTTGTCGCGAGGCGACTGCTCCAGATGATCCCGGTGTTCCTGGGCACGGTCACGATCATTTTCTTCATGACCCGCATGCTGCCCGGCGACCCGGCGGCGGCGATGTGGGGCGACAAGGCCGCCGACCCGGCCCAGCTGGCCGCGTTCAAGCACCGGATGGGACTCGACGTCTCCATCGGGCGGCAGTACCTGAACTACATGGGGGACCTGCTCACCGGAAACTTCGGTGAGACCATGGCCGGCCGCAAGGTCATCGACGTGATCGGCGAAGCGCTGCCGGTCACCGTCCGACTGGCCCTGCTGGCCTTCGTCTTCGAACTGGTCGTCGGCGTGACGATCGGCCTGTTCTCCGGCCTGCGCCGCGGCAAGGCCTTCGACAAGTCCGCACTGGTCCTCACCCTGCTGCTGATCTCCATCCCGGTGCCGGTGCTCGGCTTCATCTTCCAGAACGTCTTCGCGATCCAGCTCAAGTGGATCACCCCGACCGTTCAGGACTCGATGAACCTGGGGCAGCTGATCCTGCCCGCCGTCGTGCTCGGCTCGATATCCCTCGCGTACGTCGCCCGGCTGACCCGCACCTCCATCGCGGAGAACCTGAAGGCCGACTACATGCGCACCGCGGTCGCCAAGGGCCTGCCCCGCCGCAAGGTCATCGGCACCCACCTGCTGCGCAACTCGATGATCCCGGTGGTGACCTTCCTGGGCACCGACCTCGGCGCCCTGATGGGCGGCGCGATCGTCACCGAGGGCATCTTCAACGTCAAGGGCGTCGGCAACGCGCTGTACCACGCCATCAACCTCAACGAGGGCGCGACCGTCTCCGGTTTCGTCGTCGTGCTGGTGCTGGTGTACCTGGCCGCCAGCCTGATCGTCGACCTGCTCTACGCGGTCCTGGACCCGAGGATCCGGTATGCCTGACCTGATCGAGAAGAACGCCCCCGCGCAGGCCGTCGCCTCCGCCGAGCCGAAGCCGGAGAAGCCCCGCAGCCTCGGCCTGGACGCCTGGCACGACCTGCGCAAGCGCCCGGTCTTCATCATCTCGGCGGCGCTGATCGTGCTGCTGATCGCGTTCGCGATCGCCCCCAGCCTGTTCACCTCGGTGGACCCGCGGGCCGGCGACCTGCGCCTGCACTACCTGACCAAGCCGAACTACCTGCACTTCTTCCAGGCGGACTGGTTCGGCTACGACGGCCAGGGCCGCTCGATCTACGCCCGGATGATCTACGGCGCCCGCGCGTCCGTGGTGGTCGGCATCTGCGTCACCGCCGGCGTGACCGTCCTCGGCGGCCTGGCCGGCATGATCGCCGGCTACTACGGCGGCTGGGTCGACACGATCATCTCCCGCGTCACCGACATGTTCTTCGGCATCCCGCTGCTGCTCGGCGCGCTGGTCGTGCTGAACGCCTTCACCACCCGCACCGTCTGGTCGGTGGTCTTCGCCCTGGTCGCCCTCGGCTGGACCCAGATGACCCGCGTGATGCGCGGCTCGGTGATCACCGTCAAGCAGGCCGACTACGTGACCGCGGCCCGGGCGCTCGGCGCCGGAACCGCCCGGATCATGTTCAAGCACATCCTGCCGAACGCGATCGCCCCGGTGATCGTCGTCGCCACCATCGCGCTCGGCGGCTACATCGCCACCGAGGCCACGCTGAGCTTCCTCGGCATCGGCCTGCAGGACCCGACCATCTCCTGGGGCATCGACATCAACTCGGCCCAGAAGGTCATCCGTACCGCGCCGTTCGCGCTGTTCTTCCCGGCGGGCATGCTCAGCGTCACCGTGCTGGCGTTCATCATGCTCGGCGACGCGGTGCGCGACGCCCTCGACCCGAAGCTGCGCTGAGAGAGGCGGCCCGCACCATGACCACCGCACTTGAGAAGACCACTGCCGCGAAGGACCGCCTGGTCCCCGGCACCCCGCTGCTCGAAGTCCGCGACCTGCACGTGGAGTTCAAGACCCGCGACGGCGTCGCCAAGGCCGTCAACGGCGTGAACTACTCGGTCGCGGCCGGCGAGACCCTCGCCGTCCTCGGCGAGTCCGGCTCCGGCAAGTCCGTCACCGCCCAGACCATCATGGGCATCCTGGACATGCCGCCAGGCCGGGTCACCGCCGGCGAGATCCTGTTCCGCGGCCAGGACATGCTGAAGATGTCCAACGAGCAGCGCCGGAAGATCCGCGGCCGCAAGATCGCGATGATCTTCCAGGACGCGCTGTCCTCGCTCAACCCGGTGCTCTCCGTCGGCTACCAGCTCGGCGAGATGTTCCGCGTGCACGAGGGCGCCTCCCGCAAGGAGGCGAAGGCCAAGGCGATCGAGCTGATGGACCGGGTGCGCATCCCGGCCGCGGCGCAGCGGGTGAACGACTTCCCGCACCAGTTCTCCGGCGGCATGCGGCAGCGCATCATGATCGCGATGGCGCTGGCCCTGGAGCCGGACCTGATCATCGCGGACGAGCCGACCACGGCGTTGGACGTCACCGTGCAGGCGCAGGTGATGGACCTGCTGGCGGAGCTGCAGGCCGAGTACCACATGGGCCTGATCCTGATCACCCACGACCTCGGCGTGGTCGCCGACGTCGCCGACAAGATCGCCGTGATGTACGCGGGCCGGATCGTCGAGACCGCGCCGGTCCACGAGCTCTACGCCCGCCCCGCCCACCCCTACACCAAGGGCCTGCTCCGATCGATCCCGCGACTGGACCAGAAGGGCGAGGAGCTCTACGCGATCAAGGGCCTGCCGCCCAACCTCTACAAGGTCCCGGCCGGCTGCGCGTTCAACCCGCGCTGCGACGTCGCCACCGACCTGTGCCGCACCGAGATCCCCGCCCTGCACCAGGTCACCGACCGCGACGGGGCGGAGCTCGCAGGCCGCAAGAGCGCCTGCCACCTCTGGAAGGAGACCCTCCATGGCTGAGCCCATCCTGGAGGTCCGCGACCTGGTCAAGCACTACCCGCTCACCCAGGGCATCCTCTTCAAGAAGCAGGTCGGCGCGGTCAAGGCCGTCGACGGCGTCTCCTTCACCCTGGACAAGGGCGAGACGCTCGGCATCGTGGGCGAGTCCGGCTGCGGCAAGTCGACGCTGGCCAAGGTCCTGATGAACCTGGAGCGGGCGACCGCCGGCCAGGTCCTCTACAAGGGCGAGGACATCTCCCGGCTGTCCGGCCCCGCGCTGAAGGCCGTCCGCCGCAACATCCAGATGGTGTTCCAGGACCCGTACACCTCGCTGAACCCGCGGATGACGGTCGGCGACATCATCGGCGAGCCGTTCGAGATCCACCCCGAGGTGGCGCCCAAGGGCGACCGCCGCAGGGCGGTGCAGGACCTGCTTGACGTGGTCGGCCTGAACCCCGAGTACATCAACCGGTACCCGCACCAGTTCTCCGGCGGCCAGCGCCAGCGCATCGGCATCGCCCGCGGCCTGGCGCTCAAGCCGGAGATCATCATCTGCGACGAGCCGGTCTCCGCGCTCGACGTGTCGGTGCAGGCCCAGGTGATCAACCTGCTGGAGAAGCTCCAGACGGAGTTCGAGCTCTCCTACATGTTCATCGCCCACGACCTGTCGATCGTCCGGCACATCTCCGACCGGGTCGGCGTGATGTACCTCGGCAAGCTGGTCGAGATCGGCACCGACGCCGAGATCTACGACCACGCCACGCACCCCTACACCCAGGCGCTGCTGTCGGCCGTCCCGGTTCCGGACCCGACCGGCCGCGAGGGCCGCGAGCGGATCATCCTCTCCGGCGACATCCCCTCCCCGGCGAACCCGCCGTCCGGCTGCCGCTTCCGCACCCGCTGCTGGAAGGCGGAGGAGCGCTGCTCCACCGAGGTCCCGCTGCTGGCGGTGCCGGAGGTCCTCTCCGGCGGGGCCCGGCACGACTCGGCCTGCCACTTCGCCGCCGAGCGCGAGGTCGCCGCGGCGAGCTGACGGTCAGCACCCACCGGGGCGCGGGGAGCCGCGCGCGGCGGAACGCATCGTTCCGCCGGGCGCAGCTCCCCGCGCCCCTTGGTGTGCGCGGCCCGGTTCGCGCCGTTCCGTGCTGTCGCCCGTCCGGCCCTACTTCGGTCGCGCCGCCGCTTCGCGGCACTTCTCATGAGGTGAGATGCGTCATAAACCCCTGAGGAGGAAGCTCCATGCCTGCAGGCACCCGTGTGCGCTGGGCCGTTGTCAGTGCGACGTCCGTGGCCCTGGTGGCCACGGGTTGCGGCGGTAACGGCGGCGGCTCCGGTGGTGGTTCGTCGGACACCAGCAAGACCTTCACCTACCAGAGCAGCGAGCCGCAGAACCCGTTGCAGCCGGCCAACGCCAACGAGGTCGGCGGCGGACGCATCGTGCAGAACCTGTTCAAGGGCCTGGCGGACTACGACCCGTCGAGCGGCAAGCTCCGGATGCAGGCCGCGGACAAGATCGACACCAGCGACGCGCAGACCTACAACGTGACGCTGAAGTCGGGCTGGACGTTCCACGACGGCACGGCGGTGACCTCGAAGAGCTTCGTCGACGCCTGGAACTGGGCGGCGAGCACCAAGAACAACCAGATCAACAGCTCCTGGTTCGCGGACATCGAGGGCTACGCCGACGTCCACCCGGCGAGCGGCAACCCGACCAAGGACACCATGTCGGGCCTGACCGTCCAGGACGACACCCACTTCACGATCAAGCTGTCCAACAAGGTCTCGTACTTCCCGTACAAGCTGGGCTACGTGGCCTTCTCGCCGCTGCCGGAGGGCTTCTTCAAGGACCCGGCAGGCTACGGGCAGAAGCCGGTCGGCAACGGGCCGTACGAGTTCGTGAGCTGGGACCACAACTCGCAGGTGGTCACCAAGACCTTCGCCAACTACCAGGGCGTGGACAAGCCGAAGAACGGCGGCGTGGTGTTCAAGATGTACACCACCGCCGAGGCGGCCTACGCGGACCTGCAGTCGAACAACCTGGACGTGATGGACCAGGTGCCGCCGTCGGCGCTGGCGAACTACAAGAACGACCTGGGCGACCGGGCGATCGACGCCCCGCAGGGCGGCATCCAGAACGTCGGCTTCACGCTGTACCAGGCGGACTGGCAGGGCCAGGACAAGGCGAAGGTCCGGCAGGGCCTGTCGATGGCGATCGACCGGGACACCATCACCAAGACGGTGCTGCAGGGCTCGCGCAAGCCGGCCACGGCCTGGGTCGCCGAGGGCGTGGAGGGCTACAAGTCGGGGACCTGCGGGGACTTCTGCACGTACAACGCGGACAAGGCGAAGCAGCTGATCCAGGAGGGCGGCGGCGTCCCCGGGAACTCCATCAAGATCACCTACAACGCGGACGGCGGCCACAAGGAGTGGGTGGACGCGGTCTGCAACTCGATCCGGCAGGCGACCGGGGTGAACTGCGCCGGTGACCCGAAGACCGACTTCAAGACCGCCCGCGCGGCGATCACCGGCCACCAGATCAACGGCCTGTTCCGCACCGGCTGGGTGCAGGACTACCCGCTGAACGCCAACTTCCTGGCGGACGTCTACCGCACCGGCGCGGCCTCGAACGACACCGGCTACTCCAGCCCGGAGTTCGACAAGCTCGCCAACGAGGCCGACCAGGCCTCCTCGATCCAGGACACCGCGACCGGCTACCAGAAGGCCGAGGAGCAGCTGGCGATCGACATGCCGGCCATCCCGCTCTGGTACTACCGGACCAACTCCGGCTTCTCCACCAAGGTGCAGAACGTCACGTTCGACTCCTTCGGCAACCCGGCCTGGACCCAGGTCGAGGTCAAGGGCTGACCCACCCGACGCCGGCCCCGTCCTCCCCGCACGGAGGGCGGGGCTCCGGCACTACGTCAGTCACCCTTCGGAGGGAGGGCTCCCCATGGGCCACTACGTCCTACGGCGCGTGCTCCAGATGATCCCGGTGTTCCTCGGGGCCACGCTGCTGATCTTCCTGATGGTGTACAGCCTGCCGGGCGACCCGATCGCCGCGATGTTCGGTGACAAGGCCGCCGACCCGGCGACCGTCGCCAACCTGCGGCACCAGTACTACCTCGACCAGCCGCTGTGGAAGCAGTACCTGCACTACATGAACAACATCTTCCACCTGGACTTCGGCACCAGCTTCACCGGCCGCCCGGTGTCCGAGATCATGGCGGACGCCTTCCCGGTCACCATCCGGCTCGCCCTGGTCGCCTTCTTCTTCGAGATCGTGATCGGCCTGCCGCTGGGCCTGATCGCCGGCCTGAAGCGGGGCAGCGTCGCCGACACCGTGGTGCTGCTGCTGACCCTGGTCGTCATCTCGATCCCGGTGTTCGTGCTCGGCTACATCGCGCAGACGGTGTTCGCGATCAACCTGGGCTGGGTGACGGCCACCGTGCAGGACTCCCGGGACATCAGCCAGCTGATCCTGCCCGGCCTGGTGCTGGCCTCCCTGTCGCTGGCGTACGTCGCCCGGCTGACCCGCACCTCGATCGGCGAGAACCTGCGCGCCGACTACATGCGCACCGCGGTGGCCAAGGGACTGCCTCGGCGCACCGTGATCGGGCGGCACCTGCTGCGCAACTCGCTGATCCCGGTGGTGACCTTCCTGGGCACCGACCTGGGCGCGCTGATGGGCGGCGCGATCGTCACCGAGGGCATCTTCAACATCGCCGGCGTCGGCAACGTCCTGTACAAGGCGATCAACCAGAAGGAAGGCCCGACGGTGGTCGGCATCGTCACCGTGCTGGTGCTGGTCTACCTGGTCGCCAGCCTGGTCGTCGACCTGCTGTACGCCGTCCTGGACCCGAGGATCCGCTATGCCTGACCGCAACGACGCGATTCCCGACGACCACGATCCGCTGCGGAACATCCAGCCCACCGACAGCGACCACCTGGACTACGTGGGGCAGCAGGGCATGGCGGTGGAGCAGGAAACGCTGATCGAGCCGGACCCGGTCAAGCGGGAGCAGGCCCGCAGCCTGTGGGGCGACGCCTGGCGGGACCTGCGGCGGCGGCCGATCTTCCTGATCTCCGCGGTGCTGATCCTGCTGCTGGTCCTGATCGCGATCTTCCCGGGGCTGTTCACCAGCACCGACCCGCGGGCGGCCGACCTGACCAACAACTACCTGCGCCGGCCGGACTGGAGCGACTTCTTCGGGGCCGGCTGGTTCGGCTACGACGGCCAGGGCCGGTCGATCTACGCCCGGGTGATCTACGGGGCGCGGGCCTCGATCACGGTCGGCATCTGCGTCACCCTCGCGGTGACCCTGCTGGGCGGGCTGGCCGGCATGACCGCCGGGTACTTCGGCGGCTGGATCGACGCGGTGATCTCCCGGATCACCGACATCTTCTTCGGCATCCCGCTGCTGCTCGGCGCCCTGGTGCTGCTGAACGCCTTCGCCACCCGCAACGTGTGGTCGGTGGTCATCGCGCTGGCCTTCCTCGGCTGGACGCAGCTGGCCCGCGTGATGCGCGGCTCGGTGATCACCGTCAAGCAGTCGGACTACGTGGTGGCCGGGCGGGCACTGGGCGCCGGGACGGGGCGGCTGATGTTCCGGCACATCCTGCCGAACGCGATCGCCCCGGTGATCGTGGTCGCCACCATCGCGCTCGGCGGCTACATCACGGCGGAGGCCACGCTGAGCTTCCTCGGCATCGGCCTGCAGGACCCGACGATCTCCTGGGGCGTGGACATCTCCTCCGCGCAGAAGGTGATCCGGCAGGCGCCGTTCGCGCTGTTCTTCCCGGCCGCGGCGCTCTCCATCACCGTGTTGGCCTTCATCATGCTGGGCGACGCGGTGCGCGACGCCCTCGACCCGAAGCTGCGCTGA
The DNA here is from genome assembly GCF_000696185.1 of Kitasatospora cheerisanensis KCTC 2395. GTDB lineage: Bacteria > Actinomycetota > Actinomycetes > Streptomycetales > Streptomycetaceae > Kitasatospora > Kitasatospora cheerisanensis. The sequence continues at coordinate 4,938,598 of NZ_KK853997.1, forward strand.
CCGAGGGGAGCCAAGCACATGAGCACCGTCGCCCACCAGGCCCGACCGGCCCGCGAGGAGCCGTACACCGGACCGCTGCTGGACGTGCGGAACCTGCACGTGGAGTTCCGGACCCGGGACGGCGTGGTCCGGGCCGTCAACGGCGTCGACTACAGCGTCAGCGCGGGGGAGACCCTCGCCGTGCTGGGCGAGTCCGGCTCCGGCAAGTCCGTCACCGCGCAGGCCGTGATGGGCATCCTGGACATGCCGCCGGCCGCCATCCCCCAGGGCGAGATCCTGTTCCGCGGCCGGGACATGCTGAAGATGTCCAAGGAGGAGCGCCGGAAGATCCGCGGGCAGAAGATCGCGATGATCTTCCAGGACGCGCTGTCCTCGCTCAACCCGGTGCTGTCGGTGGGCCACCAGCTCGGCGAGATGTACCGGGCGCACCGCGGCAGCAACCGCAAGGAGGCGAAGGCCAAGGCGATCGAGCTGATGGACCGGGTGCGCATCCCGGCCGCCGCGGAGCGGGTGAACGACTATCCGCACCAGTTCTCCGGCGGCATGCGGCAGCGCATCATGATCGCGATGGCGCTGGCCCTGGAGCCGGACCTGATCATCGCGGACGAGCCGACCACGGCGCTGGACGTCACCGTGCAGGCGCAGGTGATGGACCTGCTGGCGGAGCTGCAGGCCGAGTACCACATGGGTCTGATCCTGATCACCCACGACCTCGGCGTGGTCGCCGACGTCGCGGACAAGATCGCCGTGATGTACGCGGGCCGGATCGTCGAGACCGCGCCGGTCCACGAGCTCTACGCCCGCCCCGCCCACCCCTACACCCGCGGTCTGCTGGACTCCATCCCCCGCCTCGACCAGAAGGGCCAGGAGCTCTACGCGATCAAGGGCCTGCCGCCGAACCTGCTGCGGATCCCGCCCGGGTGCGCGTTCAACCCGCGCTGTCCGCGGGCGCAGGAGATCTGCCGGCAGGAAGTGCCGCCGCTGGCGCAGGTGACCGAGGACGACGGGACGCCGCTGGCCGGCCGGGGCAGTGCGTGCTTCTTCTGGAAGGAGACCCTCCATGACGATTGACGGTGCCACCCCGCTCGGGGCGACCACCCCGGAGGAGGTCGCGTTCGCCCAGGAGGTGCCGCGCGGCGAGCCCATCCTGGAGGTGCGCAAGCTGGTCAAGCACTTCCCGCTGACCAAGGGCATCCTCTTCAAGAAGCAGGTCGGCGCGGTCAAGGCCGTCGACGGCGTGTCCTTCGACCTGATGCAGGGCGAGACGCTCGGCATCGTCGGCGAGTCCGGCTGCGGCAAGTCGACGCTGGCCAAGGTCCTGATGAACCTGGAGCCGGCCACCTCCGGGTCGGTGAAGTACAAGGGCGAGGAGATCTCCAAGCTCACCGGCAGCGCGCTGAAGGCCGTCCGCCGCAACATCCAGATGGTGTTCCAGGACCCGTACACCTCGCTGAACCCGCGGATGACGGTCGGCGACATCATCGGCGAGCCGTTCGAGATCCACCCCGAGGTGGCGCCCAAGGGCGACCGCCGCAAGGCGGTGCAGGACCTGCTCGACGTGGTGGGTCTCAACCCCGAGTACATCAACCGGTACCCGCACCAGTTCTCCGGCGGCCAGCGCCAGCGCATCGGCATCGCCCGCGGCCTGGCGCTCAAGCCGGAGATCATCATCTGCGACGAGCCGGTCTCCGCGCTCGACGTGTCGGTGCAGGCCCAGGTGATCAACCTGCTGGAGAAGCTCCAGGGCGAGTTCAACCTGTCGTACATGTTCATCGCGCACGACCTGTCGATCGTCCGGCACATCTCCGACCGGGTCGGCGTGATGTACCTCGGGCGGATGGTCGAGATCGGCAGCGACCTGGAGATCTACGACCACGCCACCCACCCGTACACGCAGGCGCTGCTGTCCGCCGTCCCGGTGCCCGACCCGACCGCGCGGGAGTCCCGGGACCGGATCGTGCTGGTCGGCGACGTGCCCTCGCCGGCCAACCCGCCCTCCGGCTGCCGGTTCCGCACCCGCTGCTGGAAGGCCCAGGAGAAGTGCGAACGGGAGGACCCGGCGCTGACCGTCCGGGACTGGCTGGAGGGCCGGGCCCGGCACGACTCGGCCTGCCACTTCGCCGCCGAACGGGAGAACGGCTGACGGCACGCGAAAGGGGCCCCCACCGAACGGTGGGGGCCCCTCGCACGCGTGACGCGGAATCAGACCTCGGCGCGCTGCTCCGGAACGGCGGCGGTCGAGCCCTCCTCCGGGCTGCGCTTGATGTCCCCTTCGGGGAAGTGACATGCCGTCAGGTGCCCGTCCAGGCTGCCGGACAGCTGGATCAGCGGCGGCTCCTCCACGGAGCACTTCTCCTGCGCCTTCCAGCAACGGGTGCGGAAGCGGCAGCCCGACGGCGGGTTGAGCGGCGACGGGACGTCACCGATCAGCCGGATCCGCTCGCGGTTGTCGTCCGGGTCGGCCTCCGGCACGGCGGACAGCAGCGCGTGGGTGTACGGGTGACGGGGCGCCTCGTACAGCGACTTGCGGTCGGCGATCTCGACGATCTTGCCGAGGTACATCACCGCGACGCGCTGCGAGAAGTGCCGCACCACCGACAGGTCGTGGGCGATGAACAGGAAGGCGATGCCCAGCTCGCGCTGCAGCTCCTGGAGCAGGTTGACGACCTGCGCCTGGATCGACACGTCCAGCGCCGAGACCGGCTCGTCCGCGACGATCAGCTTCGGGTTCAGCGACAGCGCGCGGGCCACGCCGATGCGCTGGCGCTGGCCGCCGGAGAACTCGTGCGGGAAGCGGTTGTAGTGCTCCGGGTTGAGACCGACGGTCTCCAGCAGCTCCTGCACCCGGCGCTGGATGCCGCCCTTGGGGTTGATCCCGTTGATCTCCATCGGTGCGCCGATGATCGAGCCGACGGTGTGCCGCGGGTTCAGCGAGGAGTACGGGTCCTGGAAGATCATCTGGATCTCGGACCGGATCGGCGCCAGTTCCTTGCGGTTGGCGTGCGTGATGTCCTGGCCGTTGTAGCGGATCTCGCCGGCCGTCGGCTCCAGCAGACGGGTCACCAGGCGGCCCAGGGTCGACTTGCCGCAGCCGGACTCGCCGACCAGGCCGACCGACTCGCCCTGGAAGACGTCCAGGCTCACGCCGTCCACCGCGTGCACCGCGCCGACCTGCCGCTTGAACAGGAAGCCGTCGAGCACCGGGAAGTGCTTCTGCACGCCCTTGATCGACAGCAGCGCGTCACCGGAGCCGGTGGCGGCGCCGCCCGGCTTCTCGAGGGTCAGTTCGTTGCTCATGGTGTCCCTCTCAGCCGAGCCGCGGCTTGATCTGGTCGATGAAGATGTCCTGTCGCTGCGCCGCGCTCAGGTGGCAGGCGGCGGCGTGCCCGGTGGCCGGGGCCAGCGGCGGACGCTCCGTGGTGCAGCCCCCGCCGATCACCTGCTCGCGGTGGTCGCACCGCGGGTTGAACGGGCAGCCGGTCGGCAGGTTGATCAGGCTCGGCGGGGTGCCGCGCACCGGCCGCAGCGGCACGCTCACGTCACCGGTCAGGCTCGGCATCGAGGACAGCAGGCCCCAGGTGTACGGGTGCTGAGGGGCCTTCAGCACCTCGCGGACGGTGCCGCGCTCCACGGCCCGGCCCGCGTACATCACCATGATCTGCTGCGCGGTGCGCGCCACCACGCCCAGGTCGTGGGTGATCAGGATGATCGCGGTGCCCATCTCCTGCTGGAGGTCCTTCAGCAGGTCGAGGATCTGGGCCTGGACGGTGACGTCCAGCGCGGTGGTCGGCTCGTCGGCGATCACCAGCTTCGGGTCGCAGACCAGCGCCATGGCGATCATGGCGCGCTGGCGCATGCCGCCGGAGAACTGGTGCGGGTAGTCGTCGACCCGGGTGGTGGGCTGCGGGATGCCGACCCGGGTCAGCATCTCGATCGCCCGGTCCCGGGACTCCTTCTTGGAGGCGCCGGTGTGCTTCCGGAAGGTCTCGCCGATCTGCTTGCCGATCGTGTGGTACGGCGACAGCGCGGTCAGCGGGTCCTGGAAGATCATCGACATGGTCTTGCCGCGGAGCTTCTCCAGCTCGCGGTTGGACGCGCCGACCAGCTCCTGACCGTCCAGCTTGATCGAGCCGGTGATCTCGGTCCGGTCCGGGTTGTGCAGGCCCAGGACGGCCAGGTTGGTCACCGACTTGCCGGAGCCGGACTCACCGACGATGCCGAGCGTGCTGCCCGGAGCCACGTCGAAGGAGAGGTTGTCCACGGCCCGGACCACGCCGTCCTCGGTGCTGAAGCGGACCGAGAGGTCGCGGACTGAGAGGAAGGGCTGGTCGCCGCCGCTGCCGGCGGACGAGGCCTCCTCGGGCTTGGCCTGGGTGGTCATGGACTGGGCTCCTCGGTGCGGTACGTGAGGTCGGGACTGCTGGGTCGGCCTGGGGTGCGGCCGGTCAGGCCAGGCGGATGCGCGGGTCGATCAGGGCGTAGGCGGCGTCGACGATGATGTTGAAGAACACGATCAGCGTGGCGGCCACCACCGTGACGCCGACCAGCAGCGAGAGGTCGGAGTCACGGAACGAGTGGATCGCCAGCTCGCCGAGGCCGTGCAGGCTGAAGGTGGTCTCGGTGATGATCGCGCCGCCGAGCAGGACGCCCAGGTCGATGCCGAAGACGGTGACGATGGTGCCCATCGCACCGCGCCAGGCGTAGCGCATGAAGACCGAGGTGCCCGACATGCCCTTGGCGCGTGCCGTCCGCACGTAGTCCTCGGACAGCTGCTCGACCATCGAGGAACGGGTCATGCGGGTGTAGTTGGCGGTCCAGATCAGCGACAGGACGATCCACGGGACCAGCAGGCCGGTGAACCAGCCGACCGGGTCCTCGGTGATCGGCACGTAGTTGGGCAGGTCCAGCAGGTCGGTGCTGTAGCACAGTGCCACCAGGGCGAGCGGACCGGCCACGTAGATCTGCATCGAGGAGACGACCAGCGAGGCCGAGCTGGCGATCTTGTCGAGCGCCTTGCCCTGCTTGTGGGCGGCCAGCATGCCGGTGCCGATGCCGAAGAGCAGGAAGATCACCGCAGAGCCGATGGTCAGCGACAGGGTGGTCGGGAAGCGGTCCGCCAGGATGCTGCCGACGAGCTCCTTCTTGTCGAAGGAGTAGCCGAAGCACGGGGCGGAGCAGTTGACGCCGTTGTAGCTGTTGCCGGTGAAGATGGCACTCAGCCAGTCCCAGTACTGGACCGGCCAGGACTTGTCGAAGCCCATGTCGTGCTTGATCAGGGCGAGGTTCTCGGGCGAGCAGGTCTTGCCGCAGTAGAGCCGCGCCGGGTCCGCCGGGATCGCGAAGAACAGCGCATAGGTGACCATCGAGACGATCACCAGGATAACGAGAGCGCCGAGTGATCGGCGGACGAGGAATCGGAGCATCGGACGGGCTCTCCTGATCGGGGAGGGGCACCGGCAGATCGTGCCGGTGCCCCACCGTGAGCTACTGCTCGGTGATGACTACTACTTGACGTAGATGTTGAGCGGCGACTGCAGGCCGGCCAGGGTGTCGAACTTGACGCCGCCGAGGCCCGAGCCGTACAGGCTCAGCGAACGCTGGTAGACGTCCGGGATCGAGTACGCCTTGTCCTGCAGCTTCTTGTCGATCGCGGCCCACGCCTTGCCCTGCGCGACCGGGTCGGCGATCTTGACGGCGGCGTCCATGGCCGCGTTGATCTCCGGGTCGTTCACGTGGGCGTAGTTCTGGCCGCCGTCGGCGATGGCGCGACCGTCCCACACCGGCTGCAGCGAGGTGTAACCGGTCGGCCAGTCGGCGCCCCAGCCGCCCCAGTACAGGTCGAACTCGTTGTTGACCTGCTGGATGGCGTCGTAGTAGGTCTTCGAGTCCAGCGGGTGCGGCACGAACTTGAAGCCGGCGGCCTCGAGGTTGGTGCGGATGGCCTCGGTGACCTTCTGCTGGACCGGGGTGTTGTTGTACGCGTACACGATGGTCGTGTTGAGCGCGTTCGCGTCCGTCAGCAGCTTCTTGGCGGCCTCGGTGTCACCCTGCGGCTTCTTCAGCACGTCGAACGGGTCGTAGGACTCGTAGCCGAGCACGGTCGGGCTCATGTACGAGGTCGCGTAGTCACCGTACGAGGTGCCGCCCTGCAGCTGGCGGGTCTGCTGGTGCGGGAACGCCTTGACCAGCGCCTCGCGGACCTTCTGGTCCTTGATGCGGGTGTTGTTGATGTAGTAGTAGTCCACGTACGGGGTCAGGCCCTCGAGCGTGCGGGACTTCAGCTTCTCGTCGGCCTTGACCTTGTCGATGTAGGTCGTGTGGACCTGGTTGTGGAACGAGAAGGCGTTCTTGTCGTCGCCGTTGTCCGCCATGAAGCGCTCGGTGGACTGCTGCGCCTGGACACCGAACGTCATGTGCCACTTGTCCGGGTAGGCGTTCCGGATCGGGTCGGTCGCGCCGTCCCAGTTCGGGTTCCGCTCCAGGTCCAGGCTGCGGTCGTTGACGTGCTCGGTGATCTGGTACGGGCCCGAGGAGAACGGCTTCTTGTCGTACTCCTCCTTGGTGTCGTGGGCCTTCGACACGACGCCGTAGCCGGTCATCGCCAGGGTGAAGTTGGCGTCCGGGTGGGCGTCCTGGAACGCGATGACGACGGTCTTGTCGTCCGGGGTGGTGATCGCGTCGAGGCCCTTGCCGTCGTACGGACCGGCGTACGCCTCGCGGTACTTGTCACCCGAGATCCAGGACTGGATGTAGGTCGGGCCGCCCTTGACGAACGAGGCGTAGGTGCGCTCGATCGAGTACTTGATGTCGGCCGAGGTGATCGGGGTGCCGTCCTGCCACTTCACGCCGTCCTTCAGCGTGAACTTCCAGGTCTTGCCGCCGTCCGTGGTGGAACCGGTGTCGGTGGCCAGGTCGCCGACCAGCTTCTGCGAGCCGTCCGCGGCGGTCTTGTAACCCGTCAGCTGACGGGTGAACAGGAGCGAGACCTCGGCGTTGTAGTTCATGTAGACCATGGCCGGGTCGAGGTGCGAGAAGTCGTCGCGGTCGATCATGTTGACCGTGCCGCCCTTCTTCGCGCCGGGCTCGGCGATGGCCGGGCCCTTCGAGTCTTCGGCGGTGCCGACCGAGATGGTGGTGGCGGTGACCGGAGCCTTCGAGGCACCCGTCTTCGCGCTCTCGTTCGAGTGGCCGCTGGAGCACGCCGTGGTGACGGTCAGGGCCCCGGCGACCATGATGGCGGCGGCGAGCCGCGACTTGCGAGAACTCATCTTCATCCTGCCTGGGGTAGGTGTAGTGACTAACTGCAGTGGGGTGCCCGGGGCCTGGCTTTCCCATCCCCCCGGAGTCTTGAGGGCCTGCTAGCGGTTGGCCTTGGGGTCGAACGCGTCCCGGACCGAGTCGCCGAGCAGGTTGAACGCGAGAACGAAGATCACCATGGCGATGCCCGGGAAGAGCAGGAAGGTGACGTCGGTCCGCAGGTAGTCGGCCGCGCCCGCGATCATGCGGCCCCAGTCGGGGACGGGCTCGCTGACACCCACGCCGAGGTAGGAGAGGCCGGCTTCGGCAGTGACGAACGCCGGGAGCGCGAGGGTGGCCTGCACCAGGATCGGGGTCCACAGGTTGGGCAGGATCTCCTTGAAGATGATCCGCATCGGGCCCGCGCCGGTGACCTTGGCGGCCTCGATGAACTCCCGCTCGCGCAGGGCCAGCGCGGTACCGCGCAGGATGCGGGCGAGGCCCATCCAGCCGAGCAGCGAGAGCACGATGGTCACCGCGACGAACGGCAGCCACTCGGGGATCTTCTCGCCCGGCGTCACCAGCAGGCTGGTCACCACCGGCATGGTGGCGATCAGGAAGATCTGCGAGGGGAACGACATGAGCACGTCGATGACCCGGCCGATGAAGAAGTCGGCCTTGCCGCCGAGGTAGCCGGCCGCGATGCCGAGCGCGACACCGATCACGGTGGTCAGCAGCGAGGTGGCGACGGCGATGATCAGCGAGGTGCGGATGCCGTAGACCAGCTGCATCATCACGTCACGGCCGAGGCCCGGCTCCAGGCCGAACCAGAAGTCGCCGCTCATGCCGCCGTTGGGGGCCACCGGAAGTCCGGAGTCGGTCAGCAGCGTCGGGTCGTTCTGGCCGTAGTGGGTCTGCGGGTCCTTGCCGTAGATCATCGAGATGACCGGAGCGAGGATCGCCACCAGCACGAAGAACAGCACCACGCAGGCGCTCACCACGCCGGTGCGGTCGCGGAGGAAGCGGCGCCACATCAGCTTCCCGGGAGAGAGGCCGCGGAAGCCGGGATCGGCGGGCGCGTCGGCCGAGGCGTTGTCCGCGAGGTCCGACGTGGACCCGGGACGGGAGGTGTCCCCGTCCGTCGTGGCCCCAGTAGGCGTCGTCATGGTGCTAAAGCTCCCGACCGTGGTCCGTGCAGAAGCAAGGAGTAAGAACTTGGATGAATGGACTCTTGCAAGTCGTTTATCGAACGTCAAGAGTTCCTCAGTTGTCGAGCGCCCATTTCCTGCTTCGTGCTGGAATGTCAACCACTTTGTAGTTCCTGAACTCTTGACAGCGCTCGACCGAGACGGTCAAAACCGGACAAACGCGTGCAAGGCTCGTTCACCTGTCCGTAACGATGCACGGTCAGGTCCGCTATCAGGACGGCGAGTTCGGGAGGCCGGCCGCACGACGCGCGTAGACAGCGTGTCCGTTTTGGCGCTCTTCGGCGGAATTGGGATCGACAATTGAGTGTCCGATTATCGGACACCTGCGTTTTCGGGCATGGCGGAGCGAATTCACGGGTAGGGGTCACCCAATTCGGGCGGCAGGCTCGCCGCCGGGCGTCTGGCAATTTCCCGCCAATGGCGAGACTTCGCCGCCCGGGTGTTACTTCAGCAGCCCGATGTTCTCGTAGACGAGGTCGCCGAGCCCGGCCGCGCCGATGTTGGCGAGGTCCTTGCGCACCCCGTAGATGGCCGGCCGCTGGTACAGCGGAACCAGGCCGGCCACCTCCCACGCCTCGGCGTCCGCCCGGTTGAGCGCCGCCGTCTCGTCCTCGACGGTGTCCGCCTTGGCGGCCTCCGCCATCGCCTTGTCGAGCGCCTTGCTGCCGACCTGGGACCAGTTGGCGCCGGAGTCCTGCTGGAAGGTGCTGATCGAGTTGGAGACCGGGAAGGGGGTGCCCATCAGGGCGAACGCGGTCAGGTCGAAGTCGTGCTTGTTCACGTGGCCGTCGAAGAACTCGCCGGCCGGCACGGTCTGCACCGTGACCTTCACCCCGATCTGCCCCAGCATCCGGGTGACCAGCGCGCTCTCGTTGGCGGCCAGGTTGTTGTCGGCCGGCGCCACGAACCGCAGCGCCAGCTCCTTGCCGTCCTTGGTGCGGACGCCCGAGGGCCCGAGCTTCCAGCCCAGCGAGTCGAGGGACGCCTTCGCGGCGTCGGGGTCGAAGCGGCTCAGGCCGTTCGAGTTGTCCTGGTAGCCGTGCTGGGACGGCACCAGGAAGTGGTTGTTCATCGGCACGTACGGCCAGTCCAGGCCGGTCAGGTCGGTCCGGGTGATCTCCGCCCGGTCGATCGCCTGGATCAGCGCCTGACGGACCTTCGGATCGGTGAGCAGCGGGCTGCGGCCGTTCAGCACCAGGTGCCGCAGGTTCGGCCCGCCGGCCCGGCGCGCCTCCGCTCCCGCGGTCGACCTGATGATCCGGTAGCCCTCGGTGTTGGGGCCGTTGTTGTAGTAGTCGACCTCGCCGTTCGCGAAGGCCTGCGGCATCCGGCCGGTGTCGTACGCCTTGAAGACGATCCGGTCCAGCATCGGCCGGTCGCCCCACCAGCCCGGGTCGGCGACCACCGTGACGGTGCGGGCCGCCGGGTCCATCCGCTCCACCTTGAACGGCCCGGCGGTGACCGGGAACCCGCTCTTGAAGGAGGTGTTGAACAGCTCCGGGGTGGCGACGTACTTCGCGGGCAGCAGCGGGGCGTTGCCGGCGTTGTTGAACATCGCCTGCCACTCCGAGTACGGCTCCCGGAAGGTCATCACGGCCTGGTGGTCGTCCTGGCCGCGGACCACGCTCTCCACCTGGTCGAAGCCGTTGCTGGAGGCGGTCCTGAAGGCCGGGTCCTGGCCGTTCAGCGCCCGCCAGTCGGCCTCCAGGTCGCGCCAGGTGATCGGGGTGCCGTCCGACCAGTGGGCCTTCGGGTTGAGCGTCCACACCACGGTCTGCTTGCCCTGCCGCAGCTCGCTCGTCACGTCGGACAGGTAGGCCGGGTTGGGGGTCTGCACGCCGCCCGCGTCGGAGCGCCAGAAGGTCGGCAGCAGCGCCTTGACGACGTCGATGGTGGAGGCCTCGGAGCCGTCCGCCTGCACCGGGTTCCACTGGCCGGAGTACTGGTCGATCGCCCAGTTCAGGGTGCCGCCCTGACGGAGTGCCGTACGGGGCTTCGCGTTCAGCGCCTGCTGGGTCATCCGCGGGGCGTCGCCGCCCGCCGCGGAGCCGCCGGCCGGCTGCTCGGTGGAGGCGCAGGAGCACAGGGCGAAGGACAGTGCCGCCACCGAGGCGATCACGGCGAGCGGGTGGCGACTTCTCTGTACGGGTCTCGGCACGCGGCACATCTTGCGTACCGGCGAGACGGCTTGTCGACCTGCGGCCGATCAAGTCTTGATAACGCGGCGCGGCCCCCGGCGGCACCGCCCGGTTCGTCCCGTTCTGCGACGCCATTGGCGAGGATCCGCCAGCACGCCGAAGGCCGGGGCGCCGGCAGCGGCGCCCCGGCCCGGGCCGGGTGTTGACGGAGGATCAGGCCGGGAACTTGAAGACCCGCTCGCGGCCCGTCTTGGCGACGGTCTGGCCGATCGCGTCCGCCACGTCCTGGGCGGTGATCGGCGAGGACTGGCCGCCCTTGGTGGTCTTCACCTTGTCGAAGGTGGGGCCGATGAACGTCGCCAGGACGTTCAGGTCCCACTTCAGGACGATCTGGCCGGAGGCGTCCGGGGCCAGCACCAGCGCCCGCGCCGCCGTCTTCGCACCGAAGTTGAACTGCTTGCCGCCCGCGAGGACGGTGATGTTGCCCGCCATCACCTGCTTGCCGAGGCCGTCCGCCGCGGCCTGCAGCGCGTCCTGGCCGACCTTCGGCCGGGCGTCGGCCAGCGGCAGCGCCACCTCGGCGTCCGGCTTGCCGGCCGCGCGGTCCCGGTAGGACTGCTCGACCTTGTCGGCGGCCGACGCCGAGTCCAGCCCTGCCCGGCCTTGCCCGGCACGACCTCCGGGGCGCCCGCCTCGGTGAAGCGGACGTAGCCCTCCTGGAGGCCCTGCCCGGACTTCGCGGCCAGGTCGTCCAGCGCGGCCTTCAGCTTCGCCTTGTCGATCCGCACCTGCGGCTCGACGGCCTTGCCGCTGCCGGTCAGCGAGGAGAGCACCTCGACCGGGTTGTAGCTGTGCTTGGTCAGCGCGTCCACGGTCGCCGTGGTGTCGAAGCTCAGGCCCGCGCTGGCCGGGTCCAGGGTCACCGCCTGGTCGCCGATCTTCAGCCGCAGCGGCTGCTGCCCGGTCTTGCCGACCGAGCCGTCCAGCGCCGTCACCGCCTGGTCGCGGGAGTCGCCGCCGATGTCGGTGCCGAGCACCGTGGTGCCCTTGGGGATGTCGGACTGATTCATCATCAGGCCCGCGCCGTACGCGGCCGCGCCCAGGAACAGCACGCCGCCCGCGCCCGTCACCAGCAGCTTGCGGGCCCGCCCGCCGCCGCTGCGGGCCGCCGGCTTCGCGGCGGCGGGGGCGGCGGCCGGGGCCTCGGCGGCCCCGTCCGCGGCCGGCGCCGGGCCGGCCGGGGTCTCGCGCTTGGGCGTCGCGGCCCGCGGGCCGCCGGGGAACGGCTGCGCCTCGGGCAGGTCGGCGAACCGGCCGCCGCCGTTGCCGGCGCCGGCGGCCGGACGGGGACGGTCGGCGGCGAACGGGTCGGCCGCCGGGGCCGGGCGGGAGGCCGGCTGAGGGGCGTTCAGGAACAGTTGGGTGGTCGGCGGGTCAGCGGGTATCGAGCCGCCCGGGTGCGGCTCCTCGCCGGTGATCGGGTCGAAGCCGCCGATCTGGGTGTCCTCCGGCTCCGCGTCCGGGCCGCCGCCGTGCGCCACCGGCGCGCCGCCGAACGGGTCCCGGCCGCCCTGGAACGGGGCGCCCTGCCCGCCCGGCAGGCCGCCGTGCCCCGGCCGGGGCGCGCCCGGCGCGGGCTGCTCGGCCGCGAACGGGTCCTGCGCCGGGGCCTCGCCCTGCGGGTGCCCCGCGAACGGGTCCTGACCGGGCGCCGGCTGCTGCTGGGCGACCGGCTGCCGGTACTGCCGGTGCTGCTCGGCCGCGTACGGGTCCTGACCCGCCGTCGGCTGCTGCCCGCCGGGCGCCGGGCGGCGCTGCTGCGGCGGCCGGGGCTGCTGCTGCGCCTGCTGCTGGTGCTGCTCGGCGACGAAGGGGTCGGCCGGGGCGAACGGCGAGGCGGGGGCGCCGGACGGCCGCGGCGCGGCCTGCGGGGCACCGGACGGGCCGCCCGCGACCGGAGCGGCCGGGCCGCCTGCGGGCCCGCGGCGGGGCCGCCGCGGGCTCCTGACGGCCCTTCTGGCGGGGCTTGAACCACTCGCCGGTGGACTCCGACTCGGAGGGCTTCGGCGCGGCGGGCTCCTGCCACTCCGGCGGCAGGTTCGGCGGGGTGGCCGAGGTGCGGCCGGTGCCGGAGTCCATCACGCCGAGCACCGGGTCGCCGCCCCCGCCGCGGTGACGCGGACCGGCCGGCTCGGCGGGCTTCTCGTCCTTGACCTTGCTCTGCACCACGACCGGCGGGATCGGCCGGGAGCCGGGGATGTTGATCCGGACCCGGGTGGTCAGCGTGGTCTCCGTCTTCGGCACCTCGGCCTCGTCGGCGCGCGGGCCGGGAGCGGTCCGTGCGGCGGCCGGGTCCGGGCCAAGCCCACCGGGCAGGCCGGTGCCGTACGGCGGGGTGCCCGACGGGTACGCGTCAGGGCCGCCGCGGCGGGGCTGCGGGTGGGCGTTGTCAGATTCGCGGCTGCTCAATGCTGCTCTGCTCCGGGTTCGCGGCCGGGCCGGCTGGGCCGTCCGCTGCGTATGGGGCGGGGTGGGCTGCCGTACGACGGAGTCGGCGTGCGGCGGGCCGATCGGCCCCTGGGACATCAGCTGTTTCACATGTCGGCTGCGGCAACGCCCCCGTCACGCGAGTGGTGCCGAAGGTACCGTCCTGCCCGGTCGGACCGGACGGTGGGGTGGGCCCGCCGAGGCACCACCATACCGACTGCGCCTCCGGCCCGTCCGACGACCGGGGGATCCCAATGGTCCGAATCCCCCCGGTATGGCACTACCGCCCGCCGCCCTTGACGGTCCGTCGGGGCTCCGGCGCCGGTACGCCGAACAGGAACCCGGTGCGGGTCGGGAGAGTCGCGCACACCACGCCGAGCACCGAGCCGCCGAACAGGTAGGCGTAGGCCGTCCCGGTCGCCGACAGCACCAAGTCGCCCTCCGGACGGGGCGCCAGCAGCACCGCGAGGACCAGGAACCAGCCGGCCAGCGGGGCGCCCGCGCCCAGCTTGGTGCCGGTCGCCCGCAGGCCGCCGTAGAACAGGCCGCCGCAGGCCAGCAGGGCGATCAGCACGCCCAGCGGGGCCCACAGGGTCTGCACGAAAGCTCCGCACACCGAGACCGCCGCGCCCAGCAGGAACAGCAGCACGTACGCGGCGATCCGCAGGCCGCGCGGCGGCATCGGCTCGGCGAGGCGGTCCTCGCGGGTGCCGAGGAAGGGGTGCAGGAACTTCACCGGGCCACCCCGGCGAACAGGTCGGTCTCCGGGCCGTCCGGGCCGGGCGTGCCGCGGACCAGCTGGTAGTACTCGGAGGCGATCAGCGGCTGGCCCAGCTCGTTGCTGAGCGCGAAGTGGTTCCCGTCGACCACGATCTGGGTGGCGTGGGCCCGCATCGCGGCGGCCTTCGCCCCGACGTACGCCGCGTTGTCGAGCGCCGTGGTGACGACCTCGTCGTCCACCACGCCGGGGATCTGGTCGACCGGCGCGACACCCTTGAACGGGGCGTCGGCCGCGGTCCGGCGCAGCCCGGCCTCGATCACCGAGCGCGGCATCCGGTTGTAGTAGACCTTGGCGATCCGCCATGCCGGGCCCAGCTCCGGGCGGAACGCCGGGTCGGCGGCCAGCTCGTGGCCGCGCAGCGCCACCCGGTGCGCCTGGATGTGGTCGGGGTGGCCGTAGCCGCCCTGCTCGTCGTAGGTGACCAGCACCTGCGGGCGGACCTCGCGGATCACCGCGACCAGGTGGCCGGCCGCCTCGTCCACGTCGGCCTGCCAGAAGCAGGCGGGGTTCTCGTTGTCCGGGACGCCCATCATCCCGGAGTCCCGGTAGCGGCCCGCGCCGCCCAGGAAACGGTGGTCGGTGACCCCCAGCTCGCGCATCGCGGCGGCCAGTTCGTTGATCCGGTGGGCGCCGAGGGTGTCGTCCCAGCCCTGCGCCAGGTGCGCCAGCTCCGGCGGGATCACCTCGCCGCCCTCGCCGAGGGTGCAGGTCACCAGCGTGACCCGGACGCCCTCGGCAGCGTAACGCGCCATGGTGGAGCCGTTGTTGATCGACTCGTCGTCGGGATGGGCGTGCACCAGCAGCAGTCCGCGCGCGTCGGCCGGAGGTACGGAGGTCATGCCCGGCAGCTTACGGCCTGCCCGGGAGCGACTCCCGGACAGGCCGTGACGGGGCGCGGCGGGCGGTCAGAGCTTCAGTTCGTTGATCATCCCGGCCAGGTTGGCCGTCACCTGTTGGATCGACGGCGCGATCGAGCTGGACGCCAGCAGGAAGCCGAGCAGGGCGCACACCAGTGCGTGGCTCAGCTTCAGGCTCGACCGGCGGACCAGTACGCAGACCACGACCAGCATGAACACAACGGCGGAGACGGACAGAGCCATGACGGGTCACCCTTTCCCGGGTGCGCCGCACCCGAGGGGGCGGCGAGCGGAACGATGGGTCCACTGATACCCGATCGGTGACCTCCGGATGACGTACCGTGACCCCGCCGGGGGTGTCGCGGCGCCCCGCCGGGGTACTGCGCCGCCGGTCAGGGGCGGTCCGAACGGCGGTACGCCGCAGTTCGGGCGGGCTGCGCCGAACGAGTGAGCGACCGTCGGCCAGGCCGTAGGGTCGGCGGCATGACCACCGAGAAGCCGCACGACACCTTCCCCCGGCAGTACGCGCGCACCAACCGGTTCACCACCGGCGCGCCCCGGTCGTTCACCGTCACGCCGGACGGCGCCCGGGTGCTGTTCCTGCGCTCCAGGGGCGCGGGCGCGCCCGCCAACCTGCTGTGGAGCCTCGACGTCGCGAGCGGCGCCGAGACCGTCCTCGCCGACCCGGCGGTGCTCCTCGGCGGCGGCGCCGAGGAACTGTCCGACGCCGAGAAGGCCCGCCGCGAGCGCAGCCGGGAGACCTCCGCCGGGATCGTCGGCTACGCGCTGGACGCGGCCGGGCGGACCGCCGTGTTCGCGCTCTCCGGACGCCTGTTCGCGGTCACCGTGGACACCGGCGAGGCACGCGAACTGCCCGCCGCCGCACCGCTGTTGGACCCGCGCCCGAGCCCCGACGGCAGCCAGGTCGCGTACGCCACCCCGGCCGGCGAGCTGCGGGTGACCGCCGTCGACGGCAGCGGCGACCGGCTGCTGGCCGGCCCGGACGGCGAAGGCGTCAGCTGGGGGCAGGCCGAGTTCATCGCCCAGGAGGAGATGGGCCGCGACCGCGGCTACTGGTGGGCCCCCGACAGCAGCGCGCTGCTCGCCGCCCGGGTCGACGACACGCCGGTGCGCCGCTGGTGGATCGCCGACCCCGCCAACCCCGGCCGCCCGCCGGTCGAGATCGCTTACCCGGCGGCCGGCACCCCCAACGCCGAGGTCGGCCTGTGGCGGCTCGGCCTCGACGGCACCCGCACCGAGATCCGCTGGGACCGCGCCGCCCACCCCTACCTGGCCCGGGTGCACTGGTCGGCCGGCGGGCCGCCGCTGCTCCAGGTGCAGGCCCGCGACCAGCGCGAACAGCTGGTGCTCGAAGCCGACCCGGCGACCGGCGACACCACCGTGCTGCTCACCGAGCGGGACCAGGACTGGCTGGAGCTGTTCGGCGGCGTCCCGGTGCGGCGCGCCGACGGGCAGCTGGTCCGGATCGCCGACGTGGACGGCGCCCGGGTCCTGATGGTCGGTGAACAGGCCGTCACCGGACCCGAGTTGCACGTCCGCTCGGTGCTCGGCCTGGACGGCGGCGAGGTGCTGTTCGCCGCCTCCTGCGGCGCCGCCGAGTTCGAACGCCGCCCGGCCGGCTGGCTCGGCGTCTTCGCGTACGGCCCGGACGGCGTGCGGGAGCTCGGCGACGGCGCGCTCGGCGCCGTGCGTGGCGGCGCCACCACCGTGCTCACCACCGCCGACCCGGGCCGGCCCGGCACCACCGTCACCGTGCTGCGGGACGGCGCCGAGCCGCTGGTGATCGCCTCGCACGCGGACACCCCGCTGATCACCGCCCGCCCGGTGTTCCGGTTCGCCGGCGAGCGGCGGATCCCCTGCGCGGTGCTGCTGCCCACCGGCTACGACCCGGACACCGACGGGCAGTTGCCCGTCCTGATGGACCCGTACGGTGGCCCGCACGGGCAGCGGGTGGTGCAGGCGCACAACCCGCACCTGACCTCGCAGTGGTTCGCCGACCAGGGCTTCGCGGTGATCGTCGCCGACGGGCGCGGCACCCCCGGGCACAGCCCCGCCTGGGAGAAGTCCATCAACCGGCGCACCGCCGAGATCACCGTCGCCGACCAGGTCGACGCGCTGCACGCGCTCGCCGGGGAGTTCCCGCTCGACCTGTCCCGGGTCGCCATCCGCGGCTGGTCCTACGGCGGCTACCTGGCCGCCGCCGCGGTGCTCCGCGAGCCCGAGGTCTTCCACGCCGCGGTGGTCGGCGCGCCCGTCACCGAGCACGACCTCTACGACACCCACTACACCGAGCGCTACTACGGCGACCCGGCCGAGGAACCCGAGGTGTACGAGGCCAACTCGGTGGTGGCGCTGGCGCCTTCGCTGCGCCGGCCGATGATGATCGTGCACGGCCTCGCCGACGACAACGTGGTGGTCGCGCACAGCCTGCGGCTGTCCACCGCGCTGCTCGCCGCCGGCCGGCCGCACACCGTGCTGCCGCTGTCCGGGGTCACCCACATGACGCCGCAGGAGGACGTCGCCGAGAACCTGCTGCTGCTCCAGGTCCGCTTCCTGAAGGACGCCCTGGGCATGGCGTAACCGGTGCACCCGTGACATCCGTCATGCGGACGTCACGACGGCGCACACTGCCGCCGACACCCCCGTTCCGAGGAGTCTTGAGGAGTCGCAGAGAACGACTTCGAAGGGACTGAGGGCAGATGGGAACGGGAACGGGGGAGGTCGCGGCCTTCCGGAACGTCAGCAAGAGCTACGGCCGGGTGAAAGCGGTGAACGGACTCGACCTGGTCCTGCGACCGGGCGAGACCGTCGCCCTGCTCGGCCCGAACGGCGCGGGCAAGTCCAGCAGCCTCGACCTGCTGCTCGGCCTGCGCGAACCCGACAGCGGCACCGTCGAACTGTTCGGCGGCACCCCGCGCGAGGCGATCACCGCCGGCCGGGTCGGCGCGATGCTGCAGAGCGGCGGACTGATGAGCGACGTCAAGGTCCGCGAACTGGTCACCCTCGCCTGCAAGGTGCACCCCAAGGGGCACGCCCCCGAGGAGGTGCTGACGACCGCCGGGATCACCGAGATCGCCGACCGCCGGGTCGACAAGCTCTCCGGCGGCCAGGAGCAGCGCGTCCGGTTCGCCCTCGCGGTGGCCGGCGCCAACGACCTGATCGTCCTGGACGAGCCCACCACCGGCATGGACGTCTCGGTCCGCCGGCAGTTCTGGGCCGCCATGCGCGCCCAGGCCGACGCCGGCCGCACCGTCCTGTTCGCCACCCACTACCTGGAAGAGGCGGACTCCATCGCCGACCGGGTCCTGGTCCTGCACAAGGGCCGGCTGATCGCCGACGGCTCCTCCGCCGAGATCAAGGCCAGGGCCGGCGCCCGCCGGATCGGCTTCGAACTGCACCCCTCCGACGGCCGCGCACCCGACGAGGCCCTGCTGCGGAGCCTGCCCGGCACCGTCGGACTCGACGTCAGCACCCGCACCGACGGCGTGCACACCGTCCGGATCCGCTCCACCGACGCCGACGCGGGCGTCGCCGCGCTCTACAAGGCCGGCCTCTACCCGCGCGGGCTGGAGGTCACCAGCCTCGGCCTGGAACAGGCCTTCCTGACCATCACCGGCGAGCAGGACCGCACCGAGAGCGAAGAGGAGAGCGCGCGATGACCACCCTGATCCAGCTGGAGATCCTGCGCACCCTGCGCAACAAGCGGTACCTGATGTTCACCGTCCTCTACCCGGCCCTGCTGTACGTGTTCTTCATCAGCGCCTACGGCAGCGGCGGCACGGTGGCCGGCGGCGTCTCCGTCAAGTCGTACTTCATGGTCTCGATGGCCACCTTCGGCGCGGTCGGCGCCGTCCTCACCGGCTCCGCGCAGCGCATCTCGCTGGAACGCAAGAGCGGCTGGACCCGCCAGTTGCGGCTCACCGCCCTGCCCGGCCGGGCCTACACCCTCGGCAAGATCGCCGCCTGCGCCGTCACCACCCTGCCCGCCATCGCCGTGGTCTTCGTGATCGGCGCGATCGAGGGCGTCGACCTCACCGCCGTCCAGTGGCTCGGCCTGGCCGCCGCCCTGTGGCTCGGCAGCTTCGTGTTCGCCGCGCTCGGCGTCGCCCTCGGCTACGCCGCCCAGCCGGACGCCGTCCAGCCCGTCGTGATGATCGTCTACATGCTGATGGCGCTGTTCGGCGGCACCTGGTTCCCGGTCAGCGACTCGCTGAAGACCTACGCCCGGTTCAACCCCGTCTACGACTACAACCAGCTGGCCTCGTTCATCCACGGCCAGGGCGTGGCCGGCGCCGCGATCGCCGCCCTCGCCGCCTTCCTCGCGGTCTTCACCGCCGCCGCGGCCCACCTGTACCGCAAGGACGCCCAGCAGGCATGATGACCCGCATGCAGAGCACCGGCCCGGCCCGCCGCCCCGACCAGCAGCACGGGGAGGACGGGCCGGACGGCCGCTGGACCACCTACCCGGGCGCGCCCGTCGACACCCGCCGGCAGCTGATGGTCAAGCTGATGTGGACGTCCGTCTGGGCGTTCTACCTGCTCTACCCCGTCCAGGACCTGACGACCGGTCAGCACGACACCGCCGGCACCGTCACCGGAGCCGTGCTGCTGGTCGTCTTCCTCGCCGCCTACCTGTCGCTGGTGGTGATCCGCAACAGCCGCGGCATCGCCCGGTCCCGGCAGTACGTGTCGTTCGCGCTGCTCGCCGGCATCGCCGTCGGCACCTCGATCGGCCTCGGCGACGCCTGGCTCACCCTGTTCACCTACACCTCGGTCTGCGCCGCCATCATCCTGCCCGGCCGCACCGCGCTGATCGGGGTCACCGCCACCACCGGCGTCCTCGCCGTGGTCGGACTCACCACCGGCGCCGACCACTCCACCCTGGTCGCCATCGGACTGCCCTGCCTGCTGGCCGGCTTCGCCATGTACGGCATGCAGCGCCTGGTCACCACCATGCGGGAACTGCGCGAGGCCCGGACCGCCGTCGCCCACCTCGCCGCCTCCGAGGAACGGCTGCGCCTCGCCCGCGACCTGCACGACCTGCTCGGACACTCGCTCTCCCTGATCGCCATCAAGAGCGAACTCGCCGGCCGCTTCATGGACGCCGAGAAGGCCGCCGAGGCCCGCGCCCAGGTCGCCGACATCGAACAGGTCGCCCGGCAGTCCCTCACCGACGTCCGGGAGGCCGTCAGCGGCTTCCGCCGCCCCACCCTCCAGGTCGAACTCGCCGCCGCCCGCACCGCCCTGGCGGCCAGTCAGATCCACCTCGACGCCGACCCCCGGCTCGCCGAGGACCGCCCCGGCCTCGGCGCCGAGGAGGCCGGCGCGCTCGCCTGGGCGCTGCGCGAAGCCGTCACCAACGTGGTCCGGCACGGCGTCGGCGCCACCCGGTGCACCGTCCACCTCGACGAGACCTGGGAGGAGGACGGCCGGCACGCCGTCCTCGAAGTCGTCGACAACGGCCCCGGCCCCGGCAAGTCCCAGCCCGGCAACGGACTCTCCGGCCTCCGCGAACGCCTCGAACAGGTCGGCGGCCGCCTCGACGCCGGCCCCGCCAACCGCGGCAAGGGCTTCCGGCTGCGCGCCCTCGTCCCGCTGCGACCCGGCCCCACCGGGGAATAGGCTGCGCCCCGTGACGGACGGACAGGTACGGGTGCTCCTCGCCGAGGACCAGGGCATGGTGCGGGAGGCGCTCGCCGCGCTGCTCTCGCTGGAAGGCGACCTCGACGTGGTCGCGCAGGTCTCGCGCGGGGACGCCGTCGCGGCGGCGGTGGTCGAGCACGGGATCGACGTGGCGGTCCTCGACATCGAGATGCCCGGCATGACCGGCATCGACGCCTGCGCGGAGATCCGCCGGGTCCGGCCGCAGACCAAGGTCGTCATCGCCACCACCTTCGGGCGGCCCGGCTACCTGCGGCGCGCGATGGAATCCGGGGCCGACGCGTTCCTGGTCAAGGACGCGCCGGCGGCGGAACTCGCCGAGGCGATCCGGCGGGTGCTGCGCGGGGAGAAGGTCATCGACCCGACGCTCGCCGCCGCGGCGCTCTCGGAAGGCGCGAACCCGCTGACCGGACGCGAACGCGACGTGCTGGCCGCGGCGGCGGACGGCTCGGTCAACGCCGACATCGCGGCCCGGCTGCACCTCTCCGAGGGGACGGTGCGGAACTACCTGTCGATGGCGATCCAGAAGACGGCGGCGAGGAACCGCGCCGAAGCGGTGCGGGTCGCCCGCGAGAAGGGCTGGCTGTAGCGGACCGCGCCCGCCTGCCGCTCAGTTGAGGCGGTGGCGCGCCGACCTGGCTTCGGCGCGGACGCGCTTCGCACTGTCCGGGTCGAAGGCGTCGAGGATCTCCGCGTAGGCGTCCATCTCGGCGGCGCCGCCCAGGAAGTCTCCGGTCTTGACGAGCAACTCGGCCCGTTCGAGGCGGAGTTGGGCGGGGTGGCGGGGGAGGAGCAGGGCGAGCTCGGTGGCCCACAGCTGGGTGCGGGCGTGCTCGGGGCGTTCGGCGGCCCAGTGGCGGATGTTGCCGAGGACGCGCAGCACGGTGTCCAGCGGCTGGGCGGGGGTGAGGAGTTCGGGCGAGTAGCGGTGCCCGGACGCGGCGAGCAGGCGCTCGACGTCCGGGACGTCGAGCAGGCGGCCGCCGTGGAAGGGGTCCGCGAGGACGTACTCGTCGCCGGGGTCGGGGCCGCCGACCGCGACGATGAAGTGGCCGGGCAGGGCGATGCCGTGGACGGTGAGGCCGGCCCGGGCGGCGACCGCGGACCAGACCAGGGAGAGCATGATCGGCAGGCCGCGGCGGCGCCGGAGCACCTCCGGGAGCAGGGAGGACTCCAGCCGGCGGTAGTCGGACTGGCGGCCGTGGAAGCGCTCCCGGCCGCCGAGCACGGCCGCGAGGAGCGCAGCGGTCTCCTCGGGGCCGCGCGGGCGGCGTTCGGCGACGGCCTGCCGGATGGCGGCCGCGTGCCGGTCCAGCGCCGTCTGACAGGCGGTCAGGACGGCGTCGAGGTCGGGCGGTTCGGCGCTGTCGCCGGGGTCGCCGAGGGTGTGCTCGGCGGCGGCGAGCAGGCACAGCAGCACGGGGTCGGGGCGTTCGGCCCGGGCTTCGGCTCGGAAGCGGGTTCTGCTCTGCTCGGTCACTGCGGCCTTCGGTTCAGCAGCGGTCGTGGCGCGTCTTCAGGTGGTGCACGCTACCGCTGGGGGAGGCGGGCGTAGTGGTAAGTGTGACTGGTCGTGAAGCCGCGGTGGTCGTAGAGCGCCTGCGCGCCGTGGTTCTCGGCCTCGACCTGCAGGTAGGCGGCGGTGGCGCCCTCCTCGGCGGCGCGGGCGGCGAGCACCGCCATCACCGCGGTGGCGAGGCCGCGGCGGCGGGCCGCCGGGGCGACCTCGATCGCGCCGAGCCCGGCCCAGTCGCCGTCCACCGTCATCCGGCCGATCGCCAGCGGTGCGCCGCCCGGGCCGGGCACGTGGGCGAACCAGACCGAGGGGCCGCCGTGCAGCA
Organism: Kitasatospora cheerisanensis KCTC 2395; assembly: GCF_000696185.1. GTDB lineage: Bacteria > Actinomycetota > Actinomycetes > Streptomycetales > Streptomycetaceae > Kitasatospora > Kitasatospora cheerisanensis. Next base: position 4,960,828 of record NZ_KK853997.1, read on the forward strand.
CGGCGCGGGCGGCGGCCTCCAGGGCGGGGTCGTCGCCGACCCGGCGGTAGAGCGAGAGCCAGTCGCGGTCGGCGGTGCGGGACAGCCGGACCTGCCGCCAACTGTCCGGCGCGGCCGCCCGGGTCAGCCCGCCGAGCCGGGCGGTGCGCACCACGGTCGGGGCCAACGCGGCTCCCAGGCCGGCGAGTTCGGCGGTCAGTCCGGGCGGGGAGACGCCCTCGGTCACCTCGACGTGGGCGGGCAGGCCGCGGGCCGCGTACCAGTCGCGGACCCGGTCGAGGGCCTCGGCGGTCGACACGCCCGGGTCGCCGAGCGCCTGCACGGAGTTGGCGCGGCGGGTGAATCCGGCGGAGGCGCGCAGCACCCACTCGCCGAGGGCCTCCTGCTCGACGGCGGGCCAGCCGCGGGCGGCGGTGCGCTGGAGCTCGGCCGGGGTGGTCGCCGGCATCGGGACGCGGCGGGCCGGGAACGGCGGAACGGGCTTGCCGGCGACCAGCAGTTCGGCCGCGAAACGCACCGGCGCACCGGCCCGGGACTCGACCGTCAACCCGCCGCCGTCCCACGCAGTGAGCACGCCGATCACATCGCGGAACACCGGCCGGCCGTCCGCCACGCCGTCAACACGCCGTACGGAGACGCGTCTTCCCACGTCAGACGGGTCTATCCGGACCTCCGGACGGGCCTCCAGCGGGACTCCGCCGACCATCAACCACACCTCCTGTGCATTTGCGTCCCCCGACCCGCGATACTAGGTGCGGGCATCGACGACGCCGCGCGCACCGCGCGACCGAGTAAACAGTAGGGCGGGAGCCCTTCCGAGGAGGAACGACAGCGTGACCTACGTCATCGCGCAGCCTTGTGTCGACGTGAAGGACAAGGCGTGCATCGAGGAGTGCCCCGTCGACTGCATCTACGAGGGCCCGCGTTCCCTCTACATCCACCCGGATGAGTGCGTCGACTGCGGTGCGTGCGAGCCGGTCTGCCCGGTCGAGGCGATCTTCTACGAGGACGACACTCCGGAGGAGTGGAAGGACTACTACAAGGCGAACGTCGAGTTCTTCGACGACCTGGGCTCGCCCGGCGGCGCCTCCAAGCTCGGCCTGATCGAGCGCGACCACCCGTTCATCGCGGCCCTGCCCCCGCAGAACGCCGACCACTGATCGGTGGCATCCACGCTGTGAGCACCAACGACAGCACGCACGCGCCGTTCCCGGGACACCCGGGGGCGGCGCGCCGCGTATCCGACCGTCTTCCGGTCTTCCCCTGGGACAAGCTGGAACCGTACAAGCGCACCGCCGAGGGCCACCCGGACGGGCTGTGCGACTTCTCCGTGGGCACCCCCGTCGACCCCGTCCCGGAGCTGATCCAGCAGGCCCTGGCCGCGCACACCGACACGCCCGGCTACCCGACCGTGTGGGGCCCGCTCGCCCTGCGCGAGTCGATCGCCGGCTGGCTGAACCGCCGGGTCGGCGCCGAGATCGGCCCCGAGGCGGTGCTCCCCACCGTCGGCTCCAAGGAACTGGTGGCGTGGCTGCCCGGGCAGCTCGGCCTCGGCCCCGGCGACCAGGTCGCCTACCCGAAGCTCGCCTACCCCACCTACGAGGTCGGCGCGCTGCTCTGCGGCGCCGAGCCGGTCGCCTACGGGGACCTCGACGAGCTGGACGGCAGCAGGGTCCGGCTGCTCTGGCTGAACTCGCCGTCCAACCCGACCGGACGGGTGCTGGGCGCGGACGAGCTGCGCCGCGCCGTCGAGTGGGCCCGGGAGCACCGGGTGCTGCTGGTCAGCGACGAGTGCTACCTCGAACTCGGCTGGGAGGCCGAGCCGGTGTCGGTGCTGCACCCGTCGGTGTGCGGCGGCACGCACGAGGGGCTGCTCGCCGTCCACTCGCTCTCCAAGCGCTCCAACCTCGCCGGGTACCGGGCCTCGTTCGTGGCCGGTGACGCGGTGGTGGTCCGCGAGCTGCTGGAGATCCGCAAGCACGGCGGCATGATCGTGCCGGCGCCGGTGCAGGCGGCCACCGCGGTGGCGCTCGCCGACGACGCGCACGTCGCCGAGCAGCGGGCGCGGTACGCGCAGCGGCGGGCCGCGCTGCGGGCCGCGCTGGAGGCGTACGGGTTCCGGATCGAGCACTCCGAGGCGAGCCTGTACCTGTGGGCGACCCAGGACAAGCCGTGCTGGGAGACCGTGGCCGAACTCGCCGAGCTGGGCATCCTGGTGGCCCCCGGCGACTTCTACGGCCCGGCCGGCGACCGGTTCGTGCGGGTGGCGTTCACCGCCACCGACGAGCGGGTGGCCGCCGCCGTGGAGCGGCTCAAGCGCTGACGCCGCGTCAGGCGCACGGAGGGGCGGAGCCGGCCGGCTCCGCCCCTCCGTGCGTGCTCGCGGTGATCAGCCGATCGGCAGGCCGCCGCCGCCCAGGCCGCCCAGCAGGCCGCCCAGCGGGCCGAGCGCGCCGGTCAGGCCGCTCAGCGGGCTGTTGCCGGCGCCGCCCAGCGAGGGCATCGAGCCCAGGCGGTTGGCGGACTCGTGCTCGGCCAGGCCGGCCAGGGTGCCCGCGACGGGCAGGTCCTTGACGGCGCTCGCGACCGGCAGCGACTGCACGGCGCCGGTGACCGGGGCGAGCTTCTCGGCCGCGGGCAGGCCCTGCGCCAGCTTGCCGACGGGCAGCTTGCCGACGGTCTTCAGCGGGGTGGCGGTGGCCTTCTGGGCGGCCGGGAGGACCTTGTCGGTGACCGTGGGGCCGACCTTCTGCTCGACCGTGGGGACGACCTTCTCGGACAGCGGGCCGACCGCGTCGGTCAGCTGGGCCGCCTTGGCGGCCGGGCCGAGGTGGCCCAGCGCCTCGTCGGTGGAGGGCAGGCTGTGCGCGAGGGTGTTGCCGGCCGCGTCGGCGGCCGCCGGGCCGCCCGCCGCCAGGGTCGCGGCACCGGTGGTGCCGACCATCTGGCCGAGCTCGTGGGTCGCTCCCTGCACCGTGTCGCCCGAGTTGGGGACGGCGGCCAGCTTGGTCACGCCGGCGCCCAGGTCGGTCTGCGGGACCACCTCGGTGGCGGAGGCGGCGCCCGCGGCCGCGAGCGGCGTCGCGGTGGCGGCGACGAGCAGCGCGGCCTGGGCGATCCGGCGCGTGAGGGGGAGGGACATGGTGCTCCTAAGAGGTGAGGTCTACGGTCCGCCGGGCGGACGGCCGGTACAGGCTGTCCGGGCCGCCCCGCGGGCGACGTGTATGACCGCAAGAGCACCGGGAAGGTTTCGGCCGGTCAAGGTCAAGGGTTCGTAAAGATCGGACGATCGGGTTACGGACATCCGGGGCGGACCGCCCGCCGCGGGCCCGCTGAAGAACCGTCACTTCCCTTGCCCGGAAAGGCGAACGGCGGACCGCCGACACCTCGGCGTGTCGGCCGTCCGCCAGGGGCGTCGCCGTCAGCGGGAGTTGACCCGAATCACCCGGTGGGCCGTCACCCGCGCATCAGTGCGTCAACGCACCGACGGCGCCGTCACTTCTTCTTCGGCGGGGCGCCCAGCGTCACCAGCACCCGGTCGGCCGGAGCGCCCGCCAGCGGCTTCCAGCCGTCGTTCGGCCGGTCCACCCGCCACACCTTGCCCGCGTACGCGACCTGCCCGATGCCCAGGTCCGCCGCGCGCGCCACCGACCACTGGGCCAGCGCCCAGCCGGTCTGCTGGGTGCCGCCCGCGCCCGCGGTGCTCGCGGTCGGCTGCGGGGTGAACGCCAGCACCTCGCGCGGGTCCTTGGCGGGCTTCTCGGCGGGCGCCACCGCGACCGCCTTGCCGAACTCCCGGCGCACCCGCTCCGAGGCGGTGGCGGCCGGCGGGGCCGCCGCGTCCGGCTCCGGCAGCTCGTGCACCACGCAGTTCAGCGCGGCCGCCTCACGGCCCATCAGCACCGTCGCCAGCAGCGTCGCGTTGTTCTCGTGCTTGGCGTACGCCTGCGGGTAGCCGCTGCGCTGCACCTGCTGGGCGGCGTCGGTCAGCGGCATCTGCGCGTAGCCGTTCACCTTCACCAGCGCGTCCAGGAACTTGTTGGTCGAGTAGACCGGGTCCATGATCTGGTCGATCGAGCCCCAGCCCTGCGAGGGGCGCTGCTGGAACAGGCCCACCGAGTCCCGGTCGCCTCCCTCCAGGTTGCGCAGCTTCGACTCCTGGATCGCCGTCGCCAGCGCGATCGTCACCGCCCGCTCCGGCAGGCCGCGGGACATCGCCACCGCCGTGATGGTCGCCGCGTTCGCCGCCGCGCCCAGCTCCAGCGTGCCCGAGCCCGCCGCGGTGGCGACCTTGCAGCCCTCGTCCGGCACCGTGATCCGGTCCCGGTTCAGCCACACCACCAGGCCGCCGACCACCGACAGCGCCAGCAGGCCGACCAGGATCCGCCGCCACGGCCGCCGACGGCGCTCGGTCGCGCCACCCCCCGCGTACTCGGCGCCAGTAGCCACGGTCGCCCCTCTCCCTCGTCGTCCGGTCGTGTCCTGTCGCGGCGGTCCGAATCGGGTCCGCGCCGTTCGCGGACACCGTAACCGCTCGGACGGCCGTACGGGTCCGCGCGGTTGCGCGCCCGCCGGACCGGCCGTCCGGGCGCTCGGTAGGGTGGCCGCCATGAGCAGCCCGAACTCGCCCCTCGACCTGACCCTCGACGGCGGCACGCTGACCGCCCGCCTCGTCGACTTCCCGTCCGTCAGCGGCGAGGAGACCGCCCTCGCCGACGCGGTCGAGGCCGCGCTCCGGGCCCACCCGCACCTCACCGTCGACCGGTTCGGCAACAACGTGGTCGCCCGCACCCACTTCGGCCTGCCCGAGCGGGTGGTGCTGGCCGGGCACCTGGACACCGTCCCGATCGCCGACAACGTGCCCTCGCACGTCGAGGGCGACCTGCTCTACGGCTGCGGCACGTCCGACATGAAGTCCGGTGTCGCGGTCCAACTCCGGCTCGCCGCCACGGTGGTGGAGCCGAACCACGACATCACCTACGTCTTCTACGACTGCGAGGAGGTGGAGGCCGACCGCAACGGCCTCGGCCACCTCTTCGCCACCCACCCCGACTGGCTGGCCGGTGACTTCGCCGTGCTGATGGAGCCCAGCGGCGCCGTCGTCGAGGGCGGCTGCCAGGGCAGCCTGCGCGCCGACATCACGCTCACCGGCGTGCGCGCCCACGCGGCGCGCAGCTGGCTCGGCGACAACGCCATCCACAAGGCGGCCGAGGTGCTGCGCCGGCTCGCCGAGTACGAGCCGCGACGGGTCGTCATCGACGGCCTGGAGTACCGCGAGGGCCTGAACGCCACCCGGATCGACGGCGGCGTGGCCGGCAACGTCATCCCCGACGAGTGCCGGATCCACGTCGCCTTCCGGTTCGCCCCCGACCGCAGCCTGGAGCAGGCCGAGGCCCACCTGCGGGAGGTCTTCGACGGCTACCAGCTGGACGTCGTCGACGCCTCGCCCGCCGCGCTGCCCGGCCTCTCGCAGCCCGCCGCGCAGGCCTTCCTGGCCGCCGTCGGCGGCGAGCCGCGCGCCAAGTTCGGCTGGACCGACGTCGCCCGGTTCTCCGCGCACGGCGTGCCCGCCGTCAACTACGGCCCCGGCGACCCGAACCTGGCGCACAAGCGCGAGGAGCACTGCTCGCTGAGCGCGATCGCCGAGGTCGAGGAGCGGCTGCGGAACTGGCTCACCAAGTAGCCGCCCGCACCGTTGCCGGTCCTGCGGCCGTTTTCCGTTGTTCCCCGGAAAGTTGCCTTGTCAGGCGTAGGGTTTCGTCATGACAGCCAACGGAGAAGAACACGTCCGCAGGACCAAGAAGCCGTGGCCCGAGAAGCGCAAGGGCCCGGTGCTGCTCCGGCGGGACCAGGTCGAGACGGAGACCACGGACCAGCGGCTGCTGGACACCACCGGGCCGACCGACTGGTTGCACACCGACCCGTGGCGGGTGCTGCGGATCACCTCCGAGTTCGTCGAAGGCTTCGGCGCGCTCGCCAAGCTCCCCACCGCGATCAGCGTGTTCGGCTCGGCCCGGACGAAGCCGGGCACGCCCGAGTACCAGGCCGGCGTGGAGATCGGCCGGGCCCTCGCCGAGGCCGGCTACGCGGTGATCACCGGCGGCGGCCCCGGTGCGATGGAGGCCGCCAACAAGGGCGCCACCGAGGCCGGCGGGCTGAGCGTCGGCCTCGGCATCGAGCTGCCCTTCGAGCAGGGCCTGAACGAGTACGTCGACCTGGGCCTGAACTTCCGGTACTTCTTCGTCCGCAAGACGATGTTCGTGAAGTACGCCCAGGGCTTCGTGGTGCTCCCCGGCGGCCTCGGCACCCTGGACGAGCTGTTCGAGGCGCTCACCCTGGTGCAGACGAAGAAGGTCACCCGCTTCCCGGTGATCCTGTTCGGCAGCGCCTACTGGGGCGGCCTGGTGGAGTGGCTGAAGTCCACCCTGGTCGCCGAGGGCAAGGCCAACCCGCAGGACCTCGACCTGTTCCACGTCACCGACGACGTCGCCGACGTGCTCAAGGTCCTGGAAGAGGCCCGCAAGCCGCAGGGCACCCAGGCGTAACGGCCACTGACGGGCAGTCAGGCGAGCCCCCGGCGGGCGACCGCCGGGGGCCGGGTGCCGAGGATCGACGCCACCATGTCCAGCACCTGCCGGGTCTCCGCGACCTGGTGCACCCGGTACACCTGCGCGCCCAGCCAGGCCGACACGGCGGTGGTGGCCAGCGTGCCCAGCAGGCGCTCGTCCACCGGCTTGTCGAGGGTCTCGCCGACGAAGTCCTTGTTCGACAGCGACACCAGCACCGGGAACCCGGTCGCCGTCATCTCCGGCAGCCGGCGGGTCGCCTCCAGCGAGTGCCGGGTGTTCTTCCCGAAGTCGTGGCCCGGGTCGATGATCAACCCGTCGCGGCGCACCCCGAGTTCGAGCGCCCGCTCGGCCAGGCCGACGGTGACCGCCAGGATGTCCGCCATCACGTCCTGGTAGCCCACCCGGTGCGGACGGGTGCGCGGCTCCGCGCCGCCCGCGTGCGTGCACACCAGGCCCGCGCCGTACCGGGCGGCGACCTCGGCGAGCTTCGGGTCGAAACCGCCCCAGGCGTCGTTCAGCAGGTCCGCGCCCACCTCGCAGACCGCCTCGCCGACCTCGTGCCGCCAGGTGTCCACGCTGATCACCACGTCCGGGTGACGCTTGCGCAGCTCCGCCACGAACGGCACCGTGCGGCGCAACTCCTCCTCGACGGTGACCTCTTCGCCCGGACCGGCCTTCACCCCGCCGATGTCCAGGATCGCCGCGCCCTCCGCGACCGCCCGGTCCGCCGCCTCGAACGCGGCCCGGTCGGCGAAGGTCGCGCCCCGGTCGAAGAAGGAATCCGGGGTGCGATTGACGATTGCCATGATGATCAGCTCGTTCGGGCCGAACTCACGCGGGCCGAGTCGCAGTGCCACCGGTGTCTCCTCCTCAGCGCTCCCGGGTGCAATGATGGGCCCCGGCCTGTACGGGACCATGATCCCACCTGATCCCGCCCGTGGGCCGAAGCCGACCGGGAACTGCCGGGGACTGACGGAGGACAGCTCGTGTTCTGGGTGATCGTGGGTGCGATGGCCGTGGTGGTCGGCGGTGCCGCACTGGTGGCGCTGGGTGGCGGCGGATCCCTTCCGGAGGCGGAACACGACCGCCTCACCGCACGCCTCCCGCAGGACCGGCCGCTGAGCCGGACCGACGTCGACGACCTGCGCCTGCCGATGGCGCTGCGCGGCTACCGGATGGACGAGGTCGACGACGTCCTCGACCGCCTCGGCGCCGAACTCGCGCTCCGCGACGCGCGGATCGCCGAGCTGGAGGCGGTCGGCGCGGTGCGCGGCTCGGTGGAGGCCTCCGGCGCCGCGTCCGGCGAGCCGCTGCCCGGCCTGGAGTCGTTCACGGCCGTGCTGGAGAAGCAGCCCGCCGAGCCCGAGGGTTCGGAGGACACCGAGAAGAGCGACCGCTCGTGACGGGTGCCGTGCTCGGCGCCGACGGCCTGCTGCGCTGCGGCTGGGGCGACTCGGCGGACGACTACCGGACCTACCACGACACCGAGTGGGGCCGGCCGGTCCACGGCGACCAGGCCCTGTTCGAGCGGATCTCGCTGGAGGCCTTCCAGTCCGGCCTGTCCTGGATCACCATCCTGCGGCGGCGCGAGGGCTTCCGGGCGGCGTTCCGGGACTTCACGATCGCCGAGGTCGCGGAGTTCGGCGAGGCCGACGTGGAACGGCTGATGGCCGACACCGGGATCATCCGCAACCGCGCGAAGATCCTCGCCACCATCGCCAACGCCCGGGCCGCCCGCGAACTCGACGGCGAACTCGACGCGTTGATCTGGAGCCACGCCGGCGACCCGGACCGGCCGGCCCCGCTCGCGCTCTCCGACGTGCCCGCAGTGACGCCCGGATCGACGGCGCTGGCACGGGAGTTGAAGAAGAACGGGTTCCGCTTCGTGGGGCCGACCACGGCGTACGCGCTGATGCAGGCCTGCGGACTGGTGAACGACCACCTGGCGGACTGTCACGCGCGGTAGCCGGCCGCCCGGACGACCGTTCCCCGCGCCCCGTCCGGGGCGCGGGGAGCCGGGCGCTACTTGCCCACGAAGGCCGGCTTCTGCTTGGCGACGAAGGCGTTGACCGCGATGGCGTGGTCCTCGCTGTTGCCGGCCATGGTCTGCAACTCCTCCTCCTTGTCCAGGAGTTCGGTCAGCGAGTGGGAGGCGGCGAAGGCCAGCGACTCCTTGATCGCGCCGTAGGCGACGGTCGGGCCGTTGGCCAGCGTGAGCGCGAACTCGTGCGCGGTGGCGGCGAGTTCGGCAGCCGGGACGACCCGGGTGGCGAGGCCCAGGGCGAGCGCCTCCTCGGCCCGGACGGTGCGCGGCAGCATCAGCAGCTCGGTGGCGCGCGCGTGGCCGACCAGCCGGGGGAGCGTCCAGGAGGCGCCGGAGTCGGTGGTGAGCGCGACGCCGGCGAACGAGGTGTTGAAGCCGGCGCTGTCGGCGACGATCCGGAAATCGCAGGCGAAGGCGAGCGAGGCGCCGGCCCCGGCCGCGACGCCGTTCACGGCGGCGACGGTCGGCTTGCGCATCCCGGCGAGGGCCCGGACCAGCGGGTTGTAGTGCTCGGCGACGGTGCGCAGCGCGCTCTCGCCGGTCTCCTGCTGGTGGCGGAGCAGGCCGAGGTGCTCCTTGAGGTCCTGCCCGACGCAGAAGGCCTTCTCGCCGGCGCCGGTGAGCAGCACGGCCCGGACGTCGGGGTCGGCCGCGGCGGTGACCACGGCGTCCCGCAGGGCGACCTTGGTGGCGACGTCGAGGGCGTTCATGGCGTCGGCGCGGTCGATGGTGAGGACGGCGAGGGCGCCGTCGCGGTGGTAGCGCACGGTGTCGGACATCGGTGAGGGCTCCCGGGTCGCGGTGGGCTGTCGTGGCCACAGCATGCCGGAGTGCGGCCGGGCGGGGGAGTGTGAGGTGGCGCACCACCGGAGGGCGTGTCGGAGTGCGGAGGGATGCGGCTTTCGGCAGGTAATCGGCGCTCTGGTGCGGGTTCGGGCGGCTTGGCGCAGAGAGTGATGTTGGTCATCGAGCGGTCGCATGCGGGATAATGGCTTCCGATCAATGCGTTCGATACCGGCGGTGGACGGACTGCCGGTGCGTACCTGAACGGTTGCAGGAAGGGGAACGAGCATGGCGGCCATGAAGCCGCGGACGGGTGACGGCCCGCTGGAGGTAACCAAGGAGGGGCGGGGCATCATCATGCGAGTTCCGCTCGAAGGGGGCGGCCGCCTGGTGGTGGAGCTGACGCCGGACGAGGCGGATGCTCTGGGCGAGGCCCTGAAGAAGGCCTGCGGCTGACACCCACTGCCACTCGCACGCCCGGGCGCTCCGGGCGTGTTCGACGGGCCCGGTCCCCCGGTGCGGGGAGCGGGCCCGTTCCGCGTGTCCGGGGCGCTGTTCCGGGCGCCGCGCCGGGCGTGTCGCGCCGGCGTTCCGGGCCGGGCGCCGGGCGCCGGATGCCGGGCGTGTCGCGTCGGCCGTGCCGGATCAGCGCTTCACGGCACAGAGCAGGCCGTCGCTGACCGGGAGCAGGGCGGGCAGCAGGGTGTCGCTCTCGCGGATGTCGGCGACCAGGTCGCGCACGGCGCGGGTCTGCGGGTCGTCGAGCTCGGGCTCGGCGAGCCGGCCCTCCTGGAAGACGCCCTCGAAGCAGACCACGCCGCGCGGCCGGAGCAGCCGCAGCGCCTCGGTGAGGTGGAAGCCGGAGTCGGCCGGGTCGCCGTCGCAGAACACCAGGTCGTACTGGCCGTCGGCGAGCCGGGGCAGCACGTCGCGGGCCCGGCCGGGGATGAAGCGGGCGCGGTTGGCGGCGAACCCGGCGGCCAGGTACGCCTCGCGGGCGTACTGCTGGCGGACCGGCTCGGAGTCGACGGTGGTGAGCACGCCGTCGGGCCGCATGCCGCGCAGCAGGTACACGCCGGACACGCCGGTGCCGGTGCCGATCTCGACCACCGCCTTGGCGTCGAGCGCGGCGGCCAGCAGGCGCAGGGCCGCGCCGCCGCTGGGTCCGATCGCGCGTATGCCGGTGCGGGCCGACTGGGCCCGGGCGTAGGTCAGCACCGCGTCCTCGCCGACGTAGGTGTCGGCGAGGGCCACTCGCTGGGGCCCGAACTCGGTGATGGCTGCCTCTTCCGGAGCGCCGGTGCCGACGGAAGTCGACAAATTCCAGCGACAGACTACTGGCCGTCCGGGAACCGCGTTCGACGGCTGGCCGTTGAGTTGTCGTGGGTGGCCGGACCGCCCTCGGCGGCCGCTGTTCGACCGCTCTTATCCGGGCTTGACGTGTGAGGTGGATATGGTGGTGGCTCTGCTGGGCAGAAGAGCCGACCGAGGAGGTGTGGCCGAGGGCGACGTCCCTGTGCAGCGGCACCCCCGCGGCACCACGTCGGCCCGTACGCCGAAGCCCGTGATGAACCAGTCTGTGCATTCCCCCCTGGACAAGTCGACCGCAGCCGACGACTCGGTGGCCGAGGCCGCCGGCACGCTCGCGTCCTTCAACGAGGGGCCGGACGCGCAGAACTGGACGCCGCCCAGCTGGGAGGAGATCGTCGAGGCGCACAGCGCCCGCGTCTACCGCCTCGCCTACCGGCTGACGGGCAATCAGCACGACGCCGAGGACCTCACGCAGGAGGTCTTCGTCCGGGTGTTCCGCTCGCTGTCCACGTACACCCCCGGCACCTTCGAGGGCTGGCTGCACCGGATCACCACCAACCTGTTCCTGGACATGGTGCGCCGCCGCCAGCGGATCCGCTTCGACGCCCTCGCCGAGGACGCCGCGGAGCGGCTCGCCAGCCGCGAGCCCAGCCCCGCCCAGCACTTCAGCGACACTCACTTCGACGCGGACGTCCAGCAGGCGCTGGACACCCTCGCCCCGGAGTTCCGCGCCGCCGTGGTGCTGTGCGACATCGAGGGCCTCTCCTACGAGGAGATCGCCGCCACCCTCGGCGTGAAGCTCGGCACCGTCCGCAGCCGGATCCACCGCGGCCGCTCGCACCTGCGGGCCGCACTCAAGCACCGGGCGCCGAACGCCGCCGCGGGCCGCTCGCGCCGGGGCGGCTCCGCCGAACCCGTGCCGGTCGGCGCCGAACCGGTCGGAAGCGACCGGAGGGGGTCATGAGCGATCACGCCCCCGAGCGCCCGGACGCCACCGGCCGGTCGCGCTGGGCGCCGCTGCGCCGTGCCGAGCAGGGCCCGGCCGCCGAACTGCGGCCCGTGACGGTCCGTCCGGTCGAGCCGGCGGTCGAGGAGCACCACCTCGGCGACCGCCTCACCGCCTACCTGGACGGCGAACTCGGCCACGACGCCCGCGAGCGGGTGCAGGCCCACCTGGCGACCTGCCCGGACTGCCTGGCCGAGGCGGAGGGCTCCCGCGCGGTCAAGCGGACGCTCAGCGACGCCGCCATGCCCGGCCCGTCCGCGGCGCTGATGGCCCGGCTGATGGCCGTGGCCGCGCTGCCCGAGGACGAATCGGGCCCTGACGGGCCGTCGGGGGCCGTGTTCGGCGGAAGCCGGCTCACCGGCGGCTCCTTCGGCCGGGGCGCCGGCTTCGGCGGCGGCGCGCTCGGCGCCGATGCCCCGATACCCGGGATCGACCCGCGGGCCGGCCTGTTCGGCTCCCGCCCGTCCGCCGCGCCGCGCCGCGACCCGGCCGCGATGCCGCGTCCGCTGGCCGCGCTCGGCGAACTGCCCGCTCCCCGCCCGGCTCCGGCCCGCGGGCGCCGGCTGGTGTTCGCCGCCGCCGGCGCGTTCTCGGTCGCCGCGGTCACCCTCGGCGGGGTCGGCGGCCTCAGCGCGCAGAGCGGCCCCAACCGGCAGCCCAGCAGCGTCACCCCGGTCGGCGGGGCGATCGTCCCGGTGAACGCGCAGCAGCAGGTCGACGTCCGGGACTACCCGATGCGGGCCCGGATGCAGGCCACCCCGCAGCCGTCGCCCACCGGTGACCCGCGCCAGCTCCTGCGCTAGCCTGCCTTCACCGGCACGCCGTCGATGCCGGTCACCCGGGTGGTCTTTACCACGGATTCACCCGCCGGAGACCGGGGAACGGCCGCCCGCGTTTACCCTTGGTTCAGCGTTGTCGGGTGCTGGGAGTTCAGGTGTTCGGAGACATAGGCGGGCTGGAGGTCGTGACGATCGTCGTCATGGCCATCGTGATCTTCGGCCCGGACAAGCTCCCGAAGCTGATCCAGGACACCATGGCCTTCGTCCGCAAGATCCGCTCCTTCGCGGACAGCGCGAAGGAGGACATCCGCAGCGAACTCGGGCCGGAGTTCCAGAACTTCGACTTCGAGGACCTCAACCCGAAGACCTTCGTCCGCAAGCAGCTGCTCGGCGACGGCGAGGACCCGCTCGGGCTGAAGGACCTCAAGGACAGCGTGGACCTCAAGTCCGCGCTGAACGGCGGCCCGACGCCGACGCCGACCGCCTCGGTCGACTTCTCCAAGCCGGCCGCCCCGGCGAACGCGGGCCCGGCCCTCGCCGCCGGCGAGCGTCCCCCGTTCGACCCGGACGCCACCTGAGCGACGGGCCCCGCCCGACCCGGACGCCCCGCCCCCGGCAGGCGGGGCGTCGCCGTTCCCGCCGCTATCGTGTGCACTACCTCCCCGGTTCCCCCACCGGACGGCGGGCCACTGTGCGCTCCGTCACGCCAGGCCGTGTCCGGCCCGGTTTCCCGGACGGAGGGGCCGCGGTGCGCCACCATGGAGCCCGCCCGTGGCAGGAGCAACGCCGAGGAGGCCCGCAGTGGACGCCACGCAAACGACCGCAGACCCCGCCGCCGCGCGCCGGCCCGCCGACCCCCTCGCCGCCTACCGCGCCGCCGACTTCCCCTGGTACGGCCTGGACGAGGGCTGGACCGGCCGCCGCTGGCTCGGCCAGATCGGCACCGGACAGAACCCGCGCGCCACTGCGGCCGACACCCCCGACTACGGCACCCTCGGCCACGGCGACGAACCCGCCCGCGGACCCGAGCCCCGGGACACCCGGCGCTTCGCGATGGTGGTCACCGTCGCCCGCCGCGAGGTCCGCCGCAGCGCCGACAACACCGGCACCCTGGAAGCCACCTCCGCGTCCTCCGCGGCCTGGCTGGCCGGCGCCGGACTGCTCGCCGCGACCTGGCCGGGCACCCTCGACCGCACCCTCCGCCAGCACTGGCTCGACCAGCAGTCCGCGCTCGCCTGGGACCTCGCCGACGACCTCGAAGGCCCCGCCTGGTCCTCCCTCACCCTCCCCGTCAACGGCCTCCCGCAGCCCTTCCGCTACCGCGAGTCCGAATACGGCTGGGTCCTCGCCGGCGAGGCCCCCGGCGTCCTCATCGGCGCCTACGGCCGCTCCGTCTCCGCCTACGGCATCGGCTTCACCACCGTCCCCGACCTCGACGCCTACAACGGCCGCTGACGGCCGCACCACGCCGAACGGCCCCGGGCGGGAGCGCCCGGGGCCGTTCGCGGTGCTGAGGGACCGTCAGAACTTGTTCTTCGGGGTCAGGCCCAGGGAGAGGCCCGAGAGGCCGCGCTGGCGGCCGGAGAGCTTGCCGGCGATGGTGCGGAGCGCGGCGCCGGCGGGGGAGTCGGGGTTGGAGAGGACGACCGGGCGGCCGTCGTCGCCGCCCTCGCGGAGGCGGACGTCGATCGGGATGGAGCCGAGGACCGGGACGGTCGCGCCGACCGTGCGGGTCAGGGCGTCCGCGACGGTCTGACCGCCGCCGGTGCCGAAGACGTCGATCATCTCGTCGCAGTGCGGGCACGGCATGCCCGACATGTTCTCGATGACGCCGACGATCTTCTGGTGGGTCTGCAGCGCGATCGTGCCGGCCCGCTCGGCGACCTCGGCGGCGGCCATCTGCGGGGTGGTGACGATCAGGATCTCGGCGTTCGGGACGAGCTGCGCGACCGAGATCGCGATGTCGCCGGTGCCGGGCGGCAGGTCGAGCAGCAGGACGTCCAGGTCGCCCCAGTACACGTCGGCCAGGAACTGCTGGAGCGCGCGGTGCAGCATCGGGCCGCGCCACACCACCGGCGCGTTGCCCGGGGTGAACATGCCGATCGAGATGACCTTCACGCCGTGCGCGGCCGGCGGCATGATCATGTCCTGCACCTGGGTCGGCCGGCCCTCGACGCCCAGCATGCGCGGCACGCTGTGGCCGTAGATGTCGGCGTCCACCACGGCGACCTTCAAGCCGTCCGCGGCCAGCGCCGCCGCCAGGTTGACCGTCACCGAGGACTTGCCGACGCCGCCCTTGCCGGACGCCACCGCGTACACCCGGGTCAGGGTGCCCGGCTTGGCGAACGGGATCTCCCGCTCGGGCGCGCCGCCGCGCAGCAGCTGCGACAGCTCGCGGCGCTGCTCCTCGCTCATCACGTCGAGCTCGACGGAGACGGCGGTGACACCGGGAACGGCGGACACCGCGTCGGTGACCCGCTGGGTGATCGTCTCGCGCATCGGACAGCCGGAGACGGTGAGGTACACCGCGACCTTCACCGCGCCGCCGTCGCCGATCTCGACGGACTTCACCATGCCGATCTCGGTGATCGGACGGTTGATCTCCGGGTCGTGGACGGTCGCCAGGGCTTCCCGGACGGACTGCTCCGTCACCCCGGCCGCCACCTCTGTCTCGTTGGCCATGTGTTGATGGTACGGCGCTGCGCCCCGCCCCCGACTCGCCGGTAGCGTGCCGCGGGTCACAACGTGTCGGCGGGCTCCCGCCGTTCGTCGATCTCCTTGAGCAGCGACTGCAGTTCGGAGCGGATGAAGTCCCGGGTCGCGACCTCCCCGAGCCCCTGCCGGAGGGACGCGACCTCGCGGGTCAGGTACTCGGTGTCGGCGATGTTGCGGTCGCTGCGGGCCCGGTCCTGCTCCATGTTGACGCGGTCGCGGTCGTCCTGGCGGTTCTGCGCGAGCAGGATCAGCGGGGCCGCGTACGAGGCTTGGAGGGAGAGCATCAGGGTGAGGAAGATGAACGGGTAGTCGTCGAAGCGGACGGACGCCGGCAGCAGGGTGTTCCACACCACCCAGGCGATGATCACCACCGTCATCCAGACGATGAACCGGCCGGTGCCCAGGAACCGGGCGATCCGCTCCGACAGCTTGCCGAACGCCTCCGGATCCCAGGCCGGCAGGTGGATCAGGCCCGGGCGGCCGGTGCGCGGCTGGTCGAGCCGCGAACGGGACGGCGCCCCGGACTGGCCGGGACGCTCCTCGCGGCGGCCGCGCTGCTCACGCGTCCGCAGTTCGCGCAGTTCGCGGAGCTGACGCAGCTCGCCCTGGATCCGCTGGCCGGACGAGTCGCGCTGCCGCTTGCGGTCACTGTCCATGCGTCACCTCGCCGGCCGGGAGGTCGTGCGCCGAGCCCTCGCGCCAGTCGTCCGGCAGCAGGTGGTCCAGCACGTCGTCCACGGTGACCGCGCCCAGCAGGTGGTCGTCGTCGTCGACCACGGGCGCCGCCACCAGGTTGTAGGTGGCCAGGTAGGAGGTGATCAGCGGCAGCGGGGTGTCCGGCGGCAGCGGGTCCAGGTCGTCGTCCACCATCGAGCCGACCAGGGTGTAAGGGGGTTCGCGCAGCAGCCGCTGGAAGTGCACGGTGCCCAGGTAGGTGCCGGTCGGGGTCTCGTTCGGCGGGCGGCACACGTACACCTGCGCGGCCAGCGCCGGCTTGGTGTCGGAGATCCGCACCCGGGCGAGCGCCTCGGCGACCGACGCGTCCGGCTCCAGGACGATCGGCTCGGTGGTCATCAGGCCGCCCGCGGTGTCCTCCTCGTACGACAGCAGGCGCCGCATCTCCTCCGCCTCGGCGGGCTCCATCAGGCGCAGCAGCCGCTCGGCGTCCTCGGTGGGCAGCTCGGAGAGCAGGTCGGCGGCGTCGTCCGGGTCCATGGTCTCCAGGATGTCGGCGGCCCGTTCCTCCTTCAGCTTGCCGATGATCTCCACCTGGTCGTCCTCGGGCAGCTCCTCCAGCACGTCCGCGAGCCGGTCGTCGTCCAGGGCCGCGGCGACCTCCGCCCGGCGCTTCGCCGACAGGTGGTGCATGACGTTCGCCAGGTCGGCGGCGCGCAGCTGGTCGAAGGTGGCCAGCAGGCTGGCCGCGCCCTGGCCCTCCTCGGCGAGCGAGAAGCCGGTGACGGCCGTCCAGTCGAGCAGCAGCTGCTCGCCCTTCGCCTTGCGCAGCCGGGACGGGCGGCCGACCTGGACGAAGACCTTGTCGATCTCCCACTCGCGCAGCCGGGTCTGCACCATCGCGACGTCCAGCACGGTCACCTCGTCCGCGGTCTTGGTGCGGGTGACCGTGCGGTCGAGCAGCTCGGCCAGCACCAGGGTCTCCGACGGGCGCTGCTCGAACCGGCGCATGTTCAGCAGGCCGGTGGAGAGCACCTGTCCGGACTCCAGGCTGGTCACCCGGGTCATCGGCAGGAAGATCCGGCGGCGGCCGATCACCTCCACCACCAGCCCGAGAACCCTGGGCGGGCTGCCGCCCAGCCGCAACGAGACCACGACGTCGCGGACCCGGCCGACCTGGTCGCCGTTCGGGTCGAAGACCGCGACCCCGGAGAGATGGGAGATGAACACGCGGCTGCCTGGGCCGGCCATGCGAGGTCCTCCCGGGGGGAAAGGGATATAACCACCCAAATCTAGCCGGGGAGAGGTCGCGGTCGGACGCACCGCGCGGGCGCGGCGGGGCGGCGGGTTCTTCCGGGGGCCGCGCGTTCTCCCTCAGCCCCAGCGGGTCGGGAGGCGCCCCCGCGTGCCCCTGGCGCTCAGCCTCTGCGCCTCTTCTTGAAGAGCGGCTTGGTGAGGCCGGCCGACGGGTCGGCGGGTGGTGGCCGGGGAGGGGTCGCGGTCGGACGCACCGCGCGGGCGCGGCGGGTTGTCGGGGGTGTGCCCCTGGCGTTCAGCCTCTGCGCTTCTTCTTGAAGAGCAGCTTGGGGAGGCCGGCCGGGACGGGGCGGCGGGTGGTGGCCGGGGTGGGGAGCGGGGCGGCGGCGAGCGAGTCGGTGGGGTGGGGAGCGGGGTCGCCGGCCGGTTCGAGGCGGAGGATGCGGGACTCGCGGGCCCAGCGGTCGCCGATGGTGTCGGTGTCGGGGGCGTTGAGGCGCTTGCCCTTGAGCTCGTCGACGGCGCCGTCCCAGGCGGGGGTGCCGGGGGTGACGGCGGTGACGGTGGCGGGGAAGGCGACCAGGCGGCCGCCCTTGTCCTTGCTGCGGAGGGTGAGGGTCGCGGTGGTGCCGGCGGCGAGGCCGTGCAGGGGCTGCTCGGCGCCGTCGCCGACGACGACCACGGCGCCGTCGTGCCAGGCGTGCCAGAGCGGGCGGGCGGGCGACTGTCCGGCGGGCCGGACCCAGAGCAGGCCGGACTTCTTGGCGGCCTCTTCCACCAGGGCCCGGTCGAGGAAGTCTGCCGCGCTACCAGTCGTCGTACGCTCCATGCCGGACAGCGTACGGCCTGGCTGTCCGGCGGCGGTCCCGTCCCCCGGGACGACAGTGCCATGGTGTGCGGACAGCCCTTACCGTGTACCCGGTCAGCAGTCCTGAGCCCGAGGAGAGGCCGTGTCCGCCGCCCCCACCACCGCCCCCGCCGCCGCGACCGCGGCGGTCGAGGAACGGCGGCAGTTGCCGCGCACCGATCTGCTGCTGCTGGCGGTGTCGATCGCGGGCATCTCGCTGTCCGCGCCGCTGATCAGCGCGACGGCCGCGCCGGCGCTGGCGATCGCGTTCTGGCGCAACAGCATGTCGGTGGCGGTGCTCGGCCCGTACGCGCTGTGGCGGCACCGGGCCGAGCTGCGCGGGATCTCGCGGCGGTCGCTGGTCCTGGCGATGGCGGCGGGCGTGCTGCTGGCGCTGCACTTCGCGCTGTGGATGCCGAGCCTGCGAATGACCTCGGTGGCGTCCGCGACGGCGCTGGTGACGACCACTCCGCTGTGGGCGATCGTGCTGATGCGGCTGTTCGGGGTGCGCGCGCCGCGACTGGTGTGGCTGGGCGTGGGGTTGGCGTTCGCGGGTGTGCTGGTGCTGACCGGCGTGGACCTGTCGATGTCGCCGCGGGCGCTGCTCGGGGACGGGCTGGCGCTGGCGGCCGGCGCTGCCGCGGCCGGGTACATGCTGCTGGGCGCGGAGGTGCGGCGCACCGTGTCGACCACCGCGTACACGCTGGTCTGCTACGCGACGTGCGCGGTGGCGCTGCTGGCGGCGTGCCTGCTGACGGGCACCCGGCTGGCGGGCTGGCCGGCCGGGGCGTGGTGGCAGATCTTCCTGCTGATGGTGTCGGCGCAGCTGCTCGGGCACTCGCTGAGCAACCGGGTGGTGCGCACGCTGGGCCCGTCGATCACCTCGACCGCGATCCTGCTGGAGACGCCGGGGGCGGCGCTGATCGCGGCGGTGTGGCTGGGCCAGTGGCCCCGGCCGCCGCCTACCCGGCGGTCGGGGTGATCCTGCTGGGCCTGGTGCTGGTGGCCCGGGCGGAGCGCCGCTGACGCCCCGCCGCGGCCCCTACAGCCAGCCGTTGCGGCGGAAGCCCCGGTACATGCCGACGCAGATCAGGGCGATCACGCCGAGCACGGTCGGGTAGCCGTACGTCCACCGGAGCTCCGGCATGTGTTCGAAGTTCATGCCGTACACGCCGGTGATCATGGTGGGGACGGCGAAGATGGCCGCCCACGCGGTGATCTTGCGCATGTCCTCGTTCTGGGCGACGGAGACCTGCGCCAGGTTGGCCTGGAGGAGCGAGTTGAGCAGTTCGTCGAAGCCCTGCACCTGCTCGCTGACCCGGGCGAGGTGGTCGGCGACGTCGCGGAAGTACTTCTGCATCTCCGGGTCGACCAGCCGGGCGACCGGCTCGGACAGCTGAAGCATCGGGCGCAGCAGCGGGGTGACGGCGCGCTTGAACTCCAGCACCTCGCGCTTGAGCTGGTAGACCCGGCCGACGTCGGCGCCGCTGCCGCCGCGGTTGGCGAACACGCCGTACTCGATCTCGTCGACGTCGGTCTGGAGGCGCTCGGCGACCAGCAGGTAGTTGTCCACCACGTGGTCGGCGATGGCGTGCAGGACGGCCGCGGGGCCCTTGGCGAGCAGGCCGGTGCCTTCGGCGTCGGCCTCCAGCCGGAGCCGGAGGGCGCGCAGCGAGGAGTGCGCGCCGTGCCGGACGGTGATCACGAAGTCCGGTCCGGCGAACACCATCAGCTCGCCGGTCTCGACCACCTCGCTGGTCGGGGTGAGCTGCTCGTGCTCGATGTAGCGGACGGTCTTGAAGACCGCGAAGAGCATGTTGTCGTACCGCTCGACCTTGGGGCGCTGGTGCGCGTGCACCGCGTCCTCCACGGCCAGCGGGTGGAGGCCGAAGCGCTGCGCGATGCCCTCGAACTCGGCCTCGGTGGGCTCGTGCAGGCCGATCCAGCTGAACGAGCCGGGTCCGCTCTGGTGCGCGGCCTTGACCTGGCGGGCGGCCTCCCGCGGGCTGCACGTCTCGCCGATGCGCTTGCCCTGCTGGTAGACGGCGCAGTCCACCACCGCGGACGGGGTGGCGCCGGGGTTCAGTCCGAGATCGCCGCCGTCCCGGCGGCGGGGCTGGCGGACGACGGCGGCGCGCAGGTTGTTGATCATCGACATGGCGCGGACTCCCTTGGGCCGGACCGGCGCGCACCCCTGGGCAGGCAGGGACGGCACGACGGCGGAAAACACCGGTGGACACGCCGGGGCCGACGGTGCGTCAGAAAGCCGTTCGCTGGGCGGGTTTCGACGGCTCGACCCCGGGGAAGGTGCTCTCTCGGCCGGACGCCACGCTGCGCACGGGCCCGGGTCAGCCGTGCGAGCGGCGGATCGGGGTGGGCCGGAGAGAGCTGCCGGTACTGCATGGTCGACTGCTGTCCATCGTGACCACCTCCTCCACGCCGGGGCCCGCGCGGGGGCCGTCGCGGCCCTGGTTCGTATTCACAAGGCCGACCGCTCACATTAACAGCTCTTCCCCGTGCCGGGCCCCGGAGTTCGCCGTCGGGCGGGTAAAGGTCGCGCCAAGGCTTGCCCGCCGCCGCGCGCGCTAAGGTCGCGGCATGGCGCACGACTTCCCGCTCTTCGGCGACTTCTCCGATCCCGACGCCGCCCCCGGCCACGGTGCCGGCCCGACCCGGCAGGCCGTCCTGGCCGCCGTCGAGGCCCGGCTGACCAGCACCTTCGGCGAGCCCTCCGGCCGGGCCGCGGTCACCTTCGTCGGCGCGGACCGGATCGAGGTGCTGCGCTTCGGCCCCGACGCCGAGGGCCTGGTCCGGTACGCGACGCTCGGCATGTCGGCGGCCCCGATGGCCGACCCGTCCACGCCGGTCGCCGACCCGGTGCGCGGCCCGCGCGCCGAACTGGTGCTCACCGTGCGCGGCGGGCGCGACGAGGTGCACCGCGCGCTGGTGGTGTTCGCCGCCAGCCCGCAGGTGGAGGGCCTGGTGGTGGCCCCGGGCGGCTCGCTCGACCTGGGCTCGCCGCTGTGGACCGGCGCCCCGTTCACCTCGGTGCTGGCCGCCGAGCCCGGCGGCCTGGTCGAGGACCTCGAACTCCCGGCGCCCGCCGAGGCGGTGCGCTTCCTGCCGCTGCTGCCGATGACGCCCAACGAGGCCGCGTTCAAGCGCGTCCAGGGCGCGGCCGCGCTGGAGGAGCGCTGGCTGCAGCACGGCACCGACCTGCGCGACCCGAACCGCCGCGGCGTCCCGCTGGACTGACCGCCCGTCAGGCCGGGTGGGCGTCGATGAAGCCGAACACCCCGCTGGCCACCAGTTGCACCGCGATCGCCGACAGCAGCAGGCCGGACAGCCGGGTGATCAGCACCACGCCGCCCTCCTTGATCACCCGGATGATCACCAGCGAGAACCGCATGGTCAGCCAGAGCACCGCGTGCATCGCCACGATCGCCGACCACACCGCCACGTACTGCGCGGAGCCGTGGGCCTGCTGCACGCCGAGGATCACCGCGACGATCGCGCCCGGCCCGGCCAGCAGCGGGGTGCCCAGCGGGACGAGGGCGACGTTGACGTCCTTGGTCTGGGTGGGCTCCTCGATCCGGCCGGTCAGCAGGTCCAGCGCGATCAGCAGCAGCAGGATCCCGCCGGAGATCTGCAGCGCCGGGATCGTCACGTGCAGGTAGCCGAGGATCTGCTGCCCGAACAGCCCGAAGCAGGTGATCACCCCGAGCGCCACCAGCGCGGCCTGCCAGGCCATCCGCCGCTGCACCCGGTGCGCCCGGCCGGAGGTGAGGGCCAGGAAGATCGGGATGGTGCCCGGCGGATCCATGATCACGAACAGCGTGACGAACAGCGATCCGAAGACCTTGCCGTCGATCACACCGCCCATACCGGGCATTCTGCGCGTTCCGGACGCCGGTGCGCGGTGGGCGCGCCGGGGCGTCACCCGGTGATCGGCTTCGCCCCCGTCGCCTGCGCCACCAGCGCCTCGTACACCGCCGGATCGGTGGTGAACTCGCCCAGCCGGACGGTCTTGCGGCTGCCGTGGTAGTCGCTGGAGCCCGTCACCAGCAGCCCCAACTCGTCCGCCAGGCCGCGCAGTCGGGCCCGGGTGGGCTCGTCGTGGTCGGTGTGGTCGACCTCCAGGCCGGCCAGCCCGGCGGCCGCCAGGTCGGCGATCACCTGGTCCGACACCGTCCGGCCGCGCTTGTCCGCCCCCGGGTGCGCGAACACCGGTACGCCGCCCGCCGCCCGCACCAGCCGGACCGCCACTGCCGGGTCGGTCTCGTGCTTGCGGACGTCCGCCCGGCCGCCGTTGGCCAGCCACTCGCGGGTGAACGCGTCCGAGACGGTCGCCACCACGCCGGCCTCCACCAGCGCGGACGCGATGTGCGGCCGGCCCACCGAGCCGTCCCCGGCGATCCGCTGCACCTGCTCCCAGCTGATCGGCGCGCCCAGCTCCCGGCAGCGCTCCACGATCGCCCGCCCGCGCCGGAACCGGTCGGTGCGGACCAGCTCCCGTTCGGCCGCGAACTCCGACTCCGCCGGGTCGAACAGGTACGCCAGCAGGTGCATGCTGATCCCGCCCACCTGGCAGGACAGTTCGGCGCCCGGCACCAGGGTCAGGCCCGTCCCGGCCAGCGCGGCCGTCGCCGCGCCGTACCCCGCGACGGTGTCGTGGTCGGTCAGCGCCACCACGTCCAGCCCCGCGGCCACCGCGTTGGCGACCAGTTCGGCGGGGGAGTCGGTGCCGTCCGAGGCATTGCTGTGGGCGTGCAGATCGATACGCATGCCGCCCAGGATAGGGAGCCGCCCGGGGGCGGGAGCGGGTCAGCCGAGAAGTCGCGGGGTGAGCGCCCCGCAGGGCAGCAGGCCGAGTTCGGCGCCCGCGTCCCGCAGGTCGGTGAGCACCAGCTCGTCGTGCATCAGCAGCGCCGACTGCTCGGGCCAGGCGATCGCCCACAGCCACAGGCCGCGCGCCTCGCCGACGTACACCGCCCGGTCGTCCGGCGCGCCCGGCACGTGGAACATCGGGGTCGGCCGGCCCGCCGCCATCAGCTTGGCGTCGGCCGGCTTGTACAGCGCCACCGAGTCGCCCGGGTCCGGCCCGTCCAGCCCCGCGTAGCGGGCGCCCAGGCCGATGCCCAACTCCTCGGCCACCAGCACCAGTTCGCCGAACCCGCCGAGCGGGGCCGGCCCCGAGCAGGCGACGGCGGTGGCGCGGGCCCCCGACAGGTCGTCACCGGCGTGCGCGATCCCGGTGAACAGCCAGCCGACCGGCAGCGGCCAGGGCATCCAGACCGGCACCTGGGAGCGGTTCACGGCGACGTTCAACGCCTCGACGCTGGGCGGCAGCACCGGCTGCATCGGGTGCACCGCACCGTGGCGGTCGCACTGCCAGGTGTCGGAGAAGAGGCCGGGGGCGCGGACCCGACCGGCGCACCTCGGACAGCTCGGCTCGCCCCTCATAAGCGACAACGGTCCTCCCTCCGGAGTGCTGCGTCAAGGACGATCACCCGTAAGTGGTGCGTCGCGAGCCGCCCCGGCGACGACCCGGGTCCGGCAGGGTAGATGTCCCGGGCGGCGCGGCGTCAAACCCCCGCAGGTCGCGGCCCCCGAACACACTGACGCCCCGTCGTCCCAGGGGTCTCCTGCGGTGACGGGGCGTCAGCCGGGTATCGGAACGTCGGACGGCTCGGCGGCTCGTCCGCGTTCGGTCACACGGCCTTGCACGGCCGGATGTAAAGACGTTCGCCGGTTTGCGCGGCGGTCTTCAGGTACTCGGAGACGGTCTCCGCATCGGCGATCAGCCGATCGGTCTCCGCTCCGGCGTGATCCAGTCGAAGGATCTCGAAACGCATGGGCCTCTCCCTTCCCGTCCTCGGGCTACGAGGCGGACTCGGCCGGCGGTCGGCCATCAGGCGATGGCCCGCCGACGCTGGCTGGGTCGGACGTCCGGCAGGTGCAGTCACCCGTCGCTCCCCCCACTCTCAAGCAGGACTTCTTCAGCGGCACTCACGGTGCGGCACCGGAGCGAGGCGACGATGCCTCGTTGACTCACTGTGCCGCGACGCTGCTACCCGGCGGTTGCCCGCCGGTAAATCCGTCATTTCGACGGCCGGAGGAGGGTGCGGCCGTCGTAGGGTTCTGATTCCGGACTGAGTCAAATATTACCCGAGCTAACGATCCTTGTCGCGCGAAAACCGGGGCCGACTTCTGATCAACCGTCAGGAAGCCTGCGAGTGGCCCGGATCCGCCGGGAAAACGACCTGCCCCGCGCCGCGCCGCGCTACGCCGACCAGAACGCGGCCAGCGCCGCCGCCGTCTCCGCCGGACGCTCCGCGTTCGGCGAATGGCCCGCGCCCGCCACCACCGTCCGCAGCGCGCCCAGCCGCTCCGCCATCAGCGACTGTTCGGGCACCGGCCAGGCGTAGTCCCGCTCCCCGGACATCACCAGGGTGCGCAGGCCGACCGCCGCCAGCTCGTCCACCCGGTCCGGGGCCGCCACCAGGTGCGCGGCCATCGCCCGCAGCGCCTGCGGCCGGTTCGCCACCCAGCGGCGGTGCAGGAACTCCGCGATCTCCGGGGCGAGCGGCGGCACCTTCTCGCCCTCCATCTGCTGCATCACCTGCCAGATCGACTCCAGGTCCATCGACTCCAGCGCGCTCAGCAGCAGCTCCGTGCGCGCCGCCTCCGCCGGATCGATCGCCCCCGGCCCCGTCGACAGCAGCGTCAGCGACTCCCACGGCAGGTCGCCGGACGCCGACAGCACCGCCTCCCGCACCACCTGGCCGCCGAACGAATGCCCCAGCAGGTGCAGCGGCCCGTCCGCCCCCAGCTCCGCCGACAGCGCCCGCACGTCCGCCCCCAGCGCCCGCACCGAGTACGCCTCCGGGTCGGCCGGCCCGCCGGACTCGTACTGGCCGCGCTGGTCCACCGCGACCGTCCGGAACCCGGCCTCGGCCAGCGGCTCCAGCAGCGCGATGAAGTCCTCCTTGCTCCCGGTGAACCCCGGCACCAGCAG
Organism: Kitasatospora cheerisanensis KCTC 2395; assembly: GCF_000696185.1. Classification (GTDB taxonomy): domain Bacteria; phylum Actinomycetota; class Actinomycetes; order Streptomycetales; family Streptomycetaceae; genus Kitasatospora; species Kitasatospora cheerisanensis. The sequence continues at coordinate 4,985,832 of NZ_KK853997.1, forward strand.
CGCCGTCCCCCGCACCGGCCCGGCCGGCTCCCCGCGCAGCGCGGCCAGCCCCGCCAGCCGGACCGCCCGCACACACCCCGGCAGCTTCAAGAACGGCGGCGTACTCATGTCTCCGTGCCTCCCGGCAGCTCACCCGACAACCCGTGGCCACCCTACGCAGCACCGCACCGGCCACCACCCGGGGGAGCAGCGGAAACGCCGGAGCGCCCCGGCGGCGAGCGGGCCGCCGCGTCCGCCCGGGAAACGCCGCCGGGGAGGGCCGACCTGGTGCGGTCGGGCCCTCCCCGGCGGGTGAGGCGGTGCGGTTACTGCTCGACGGTCTTGCGGGTCCGGCGCGGGGCCGGGATCTCCTCGGCCGCGATCGGGGCGGCGACCTTCTTGGCGGCCCGCTTGCGCGGAGCCGGAGCGGTCTCCTCGGCCACCACTGTCTCGGCGGCGACGGCCTTCTTGGTCGCCCGCTTGCGCGGGGCGGGGGCCGCGGCCTCCTCGGCCGGAGCCTCGGCGACCTTCTTGGCGGCCCGCTTGCGCGGGGCCGGAGCGGTCTCCTCGGCCACCACGGTCTCGGCGGCGACGGCCTTCTTGGCGACCCGCTTGCGCGGCGCCGGGATCTCCTCCGCCGGGGTCTCGACCGCGGCGACGGCCTTCTTCACGGCCCGCTTGCGGGGAGCCGGAGCGGTCTCCTCGGCGGCGGGGGCCTCGACCGCGGCGACGGCCTTCTTGGTCGTCCGCTTGCGCGGTGCGGGGGCCGCGGCCTCCTCGGCCGGAGCCTCGGCGACCTTCTCGGCGACCTTCTTGGCGGCCCGCTTGCGCGGGGCCGGAGCGGTCTCCTCGGCCACCACGGTCTCGGCGGCGACGGCCTTCTTGGCGGCCCGCTTGCGCGGCGCCGGAGCCTCGACCACCGGCTCGGCGGTCTCCACCACGACCTCGGCGACCGTCTCCGCGGCCGGCGCGGCAGCCTTGCGGGTGCGCTTGCGCGGCGTCCGGGCCGGCGCCTCGGCGGCGGGCTCGGCGACGACCGGGGCCTCGACCACGGGGGCCTCGACCACGGGGGTCACGGCCGCCTCGACCACGGCGGGAGCGGCCGCGGCGGAGCGGCGGTTGCGGCTGCGACGGCGCGAGCTGCGGCCCTCGGACGGGGCGGTCGCGGCCGGCTGCTGCTCGGTGGCCGGCACGGCGGGCGTCGCCGTGGTCTCGGTGCCGGCGACGGAGCTGCCGCCACGGGTGCGACGGCGCTCGCGGCTGCGGCGCGGACGCTCGGCCGGAGCCGGCGTCTCGGGGGCGCTGCCGCGTCCGCCGCGGCCACCGCCACCGGTGCCTGCGCCGGTGCCGCGGCCCGCGCGCTGGCCGCGGCCGCCGGTCTCGCCGAGGTCCTCGACCTCTTCGGCGGCCAGGCCGGCCCGGGTGCGCTCGGAGCGGGGCAGGATGCCCTTGGTGCCGGGCGCGATGCGGAGCAGCTCGTACAGGTGCGGGGAGGTCGAGTAGGTCTCCTCCGGGTCGTTGAACGGCAGGTCCAGCGCCTTGTTGATGAGCTGCCAGCGCGGGATGTCGTCCCAGTCGACCAGGGTGACGGCGGTGCCCGAGGCGCCGGCGCGGCCGGTGCGGCCGATCCGGTGCAGGTAGGTCTTCTCGTCGTCGGTGCACTGGTAGTTGATGACGTGCGTGACGCCCTCGACGTCGATGCCGCGGGCGGCGACGTCGGTGCAGACCAGGACGTCGACCTTGCCGTTGCGGAAGGCGCGCAGCGCCTGCTCGCGGGCGCCCTGGCCGAGGTCGCCGTGCACGGCGCCGGCCGCGAAGCCGCGCTTGGTGAGCTGGTCGGCGACGTCGGCGGCGGTGCGCTTGGTGCGGCAGAAGATCATCGCGAGTCCGCGGCCGTCGGCCTGCAGGATCCGGGAGACCATCTCGACCTTGTCGAGCGAGTGCGCACGGAAGATGTGCTGCTCGATGTTGGCGACGGTGGTGCCGGTGTCGTCCGGCGCGGCGGCCCGGATGTGGGTCGGCTGGCTCATGTACCGGCGGGCCAGCGAGATGACCTGGCCAGGCATGGTGGCGGAGAACAGCAGGGTCTGCCGCTTGGCGGGCAGCATCGTGATGATCTTCTCGACGTCGGGCAGGAAGCCCAGGTCGAGCATCTCGTCGGCCTCGTCCAGCACCAGCGCGCGGACCTTGGACAGGTCGAGCTTGCGCTGGCCGGCCAGGTCGAGCAGGCGGCCGGGGGTGCCGACGACGATGTCGACGCCCTTCTTCAGGGCCTCGACCTGCGGCTCGTAGGCGCGGCCGCCGTAGACCGCGAGCACGCGGACGTTGCGGACCTTGCCGGCGGTCTGCAGGTCGTTGGTGACCTGGGTGCAGAGCTCGCGGGTGGGGACCACGATGAGCGCCTGCGGGCTCTCGGTGAGCTGCTCGGCGGTGGCCCGGCCGGCGGCGACGTCGGCCTTCACCACGACGCGCTCGATCAGCGGGAGTCCGAAGCCCAGGGTCTTGCCGGTGCCGGTCTTGGCCTGGCCGATGACGTCGTGGCCGGTCAGCGCGACCGGCAGGGTCATCTCCTGGATCGGGAAGGGGTGGACGATGCCGACGGCCTCCAGGGCCTCGGCGGTCTCCGGGAGGATCCCGAGGTCCCGGAAGGTCGTCTTGATGGGTTCGGCGGTGGTGGACAGGGTGCTGCCTCTTCCGTGTGGAGGGGCCGAGTTCGAGCGCGTCCTGCCGTGCCCGCGCTGCCCGGTGAGGGGCGCGTCGGGCGGGCGGCGCGGGGGAGGGCGTCCCGTTCTACGGGGTCGTGCGGCCCGGCGCGTCGAGGCGCGGTCCGCGGCGGCCCTCGCTCGGCCTGATGCGGTGCCTGGGCCCGAGGCTCGGGCCAGGTCGGAGCCGATCGGGTCTCCGACCGGGCATCCGCGTACGTGAGCGCCGGGTGCGGTGCACCGGGGGCGGAAACGCCACCGGGTACGACTGCGCGGCCTGCCGACGAAGCGGACGGGCCGCGCGGGTTCACACCTGGCCTCGCTACCTACCATACAGTCAAGCGACGACTCGAACACGTGACGGCGAATACTCCGACCGGCCGCGCCGGGGTGGCGGGACCGCCCGCGACCGTTCCGGCACCGGCCGGGACCACTAAGGTCAGGTGCCATGGAGACTCAGGAACCCGGTGACGGGATCACCGACTCGATCGGGCCCTGGTCGGCCCGGGCCGCCGACCCGCAGTACCGCGCGGCGGTGCTCGACCTGCTCGGCGCGCTCGCGTACGGCGAGCTGAGCGCCTTCGAGCGGCTCGCCGAGGACGCCAAGTTCGCACCCGGCATCGAGGAGAAGGCCGCGCTGGCCCGGATGGCCTCCGCCGAGTTCCAGCACTACCAGTTGCTGCACGACCGGCTGGCCGAGGTGGGCGCCGACCCGGTCGCGGTGATGGAGCCGTTCGTCGAGCCGCTGGAGGCCTTCCACCGGATGACCGCCCCGGCCGACTGGCTGGAGGGCCTGGTCAAGGCGTACGTCGGCGACGCCATCGCCACCGACTTCTACCGCGAGGTGGCGGTCCGGCTGGACGACGACACCCGGGACCTGGTGCTGCGGGTGATGGCCGACACCGGGCACGCCGAGTTCGCGGTGGACCGGGTGCGGCAGGCGATCGAGGACGACCCGCGGGTCGGCGGCCGGCTCGCGCTGTGGGGCCGGCGGCTGATGGGCGAGGCGCTCAGCCAGGCGCAGCGGGTGGTCGCCGAGCGGGACGCGCTGTCCAACCTGCTGGTCGGCGGCGCGCAGGTGCGCGGCTTCGACCTGGTCGAGGTCGGCAAGATGTTCAACCGGATCACCGAGACCCACACCAAGCGGATGGCGGCGCTCGGCCTCGCCTCCTGAGCCGGCCGGAAGGCGTCAGGCGTGGCGGTGACGGCCGCCGCGCCGCCGCGGCGCGAGGTCCGGCCGGGCCGGCACCGACACCAGCAGGACCGCCACCACGCCGGACACCGCCAGCTGCACCGCCGGGGCGTGCCCGTCCATCACGTAGTGGGTGAGCTTCCCGGCGAGCACGGCGGACACCAGCGCGGTGCCCACCGGCAGGGCGCGCGACCGCGCGTACAGCGCCGGCCGGGCCAGCAGGGCGCCGAACCCGACGGCGAGACCGATCATGACGAACGCGATCGTCTCCCACACGGCTGCCTCCCGGGGTTGTGCGGCGCTGCGGCACCCACCGCCTACCCGCCCCGGCCCGCCGGTACGCACAGCACGGCGCCCCGTCCCCCCGGGCGGGGGAACGGGGCGCCGCGACGCGGGCTCAGAGAGTGCCGAAGCCGACCTTGCGGACGGACGGCTCACCGATCTCGACGTACGCGAGCCGGTCCGCCGGGACCAGCACCTTGCGGCCGTGCTCGTCGGACAGCGTGAACAGCTTCGAAGTGCCGTCCAGCGCCTTGGCGACCGCGTCCGCGACCTCTTCGGCAGTTTGCGCGCTCTCCAGGACGATCTCCCGGTTCGCGTTCTGCACGCCGATCTTGACCTCCACGGCTTCCGTCCCTCCGGTAGCTGGCCGCACGCCCGGCCGCAGTTCGCGGACGGTGCGCCGTACGGGCATCACCTTAAGGCAGTAACCCGGCCGGACGGCGAAGGTCCGGGCCCGGTCCGCTCAGGGCCGAATCGGGGGTCACTCGCCGGCGGCGCCGGAGCCCTCCGCGGTCGGGTGCATCGGGAAGCCCTTCAGACCGCGCCAGGCCAGGCTGGCGACCAGCCGGACCGCCTCGTCGCGCGGGACCTCGGACTCCTGGGAGAGCCAGTACCGGGCGGTGATCTGGGCCAGGCCGCAGACGCCCACGGCGAGCAGCTTGGCCTCCGCCTCCGGCAGGTCGGTGTCCTCGGCGATCACCTTGGAGACCAGGGTGGCGCTCAGGTCGGTGGCCCGCTCGACCCGGTCGCGCACGGCCGGCTCGTTGGTCAGGTCCGACTCGAAGACCAGGCGGAACGCGCCGGACTTGCTGGAGACGTAGTGGAAGTACGCCTCCATGGTCGCGGCGACGCGCTGCTTGTTGTCGTTGGTCGCCTCCAGCGCGGCCCGGGTGCCGTCCACCAGGGCGTCGCAGTGCTTGTCCAGCAGCGCGAGGTAGAGCTCCAGCTTCCCCGGGAAGTGCTGGTACAGCACCGGCTTGCTGACGCCGGCCCGCTCGGCGATGTCGTCCATGGCGGCCGCGTGGTAGCCCTGGGCGACGAACACCTCCTGGGCGGCTCCGAGCAGTTGTTCACGGCGGGCGCTTCGCGGCAGGCGGGCACCGCGCGGGCGCTCCTGCGCCTCCTGGATGGCCGTCACGGCGCTCCTCACTTCACGGTCTGCGATGGGCTGGCAAGGTGATTGATTCTACTTTTCGGTAACCCGCTCGTGCGCGGGTGAAGCCGAGTAAAGCGCACAACCGCCCTTGTCGGGACCCCACAATACGGTTCGGACCTGGACTGTCCACAGGCCGAGACCGGCCCGGAACGGCCCCCGGGGCGGACCCGGGCCGGAAACCGGCCGGGTGCGACCGCACCGGCGGCGGGCCGTCCTCACTACCATCGTGCTCCATGAGCGCCGCCCAGCACCCTCTCCCCGCCCTGGAGCCCTACCGCACCGTGGAGGTGCCCGGAGCGGCACTGGCCGTCAGCCGCCACGGCGAACCCCGCGACGGGCTCCCGCCCGCACTGTTCGTTCACGGCCTCGGCGGCTCCGGCGACAACTGGCTGGAGCTGCTCGAACAGCTCGGCGGCGACGTCGACGGCGAGACCGTCGACCTGCCCGGCTTCGGCTGGTCCGCGCCGCCGCTGGACGGCAACCTGAGCCTCTCCGGCCACGTCCGCGCGGTCATCGGGTACCTGGAGGAGACCGGCCGCGGGCCGGTCCACCTGTTCGGCAACTCGCTCGGCGGCGCGGTCTCCGTCCGGCTCGCCGCGCTCCGCCCCGACCTGGTGCGCAGCCTCACCCTGATCTCCCCGGCCCTGCCCGAGCTGCCCCCGCAGCGCACCGCCTGGCCGACCGGGCTGCTCGCCGTCCCCGGCGTCGTCGAACTGATCCGCCGCCGCAGCGCCGGCGCCGACCCGGAGAGCGCCACCGCCGACCTGCTGCGGCTGGTCTACGGCGACCCCGAGGGCATCCCCGCGCACCGCCGGGCCCGCGCCGTCGCCGAGTACCGGCGCCGCTCCGCGCTCCCGTACGCGCTGCACGCGCTGGCCGGGTCCGCGCGCGGCATCGTCAGCGCCTACACCGAGCGCGGCGAGCAGTCGCTGTGGCGGCAGGCCGCGCAGGTCGAGGCGCCGGTGCTGCTGGTGTACGGACTGAAGGACAAGCTGGTCTCCTACCGCTCCGCCCGGCGGGCCTGCGCCGCGTTCCGCGACGCCCGGCTGCTGGTGCTCCCCGAGTCCGGGCACGTGGCGATGCTGGAGCACCCCGAGCCGGTCGCCCGCGCCGTCCGCGAACTGCTCGCCGAGGCCGACGCCGCGCGCTGAACGGGCCGCCCGCGCGGGCGGGAGCGGCGAAAACGCGGCGGAGACACCCGAGGTCACGGCCGTTCACTCGATCAGGTGGCAAGCCGGGCCGGGCCCCCAGGGGTTCCGGCCCGGCGCTCTACCGTCGTGTTGTCGGACCGAACAGGTGTGGGGGGCACGACGGCGAGGGCGGCGGACGCGGGGGAGCGGACACCGGCCGAACGGCCGCCGAGCACGGACGCACTCCCTGGTCGTAGCGCCGGAAACCCGTCGAAACGCTCTTGCTCAGGAGGCGTCGTGCGCATCGCTCTGCTCACCGAGGGCACCCAGGCCAACGCGCAGCGTGGCGAAGGCGGTTGGTGCGGCCGCCTGGTCGACGGCCTGCCCGAGCACGAGTTCCGCCTCTACCGGCTGCTGCCCGCCGACCGGCCCGCCCCGCCCAGCGGGGTGCGCGGCCTGCACGGCGTCCACGAACTGCCCATGTGGGGCCGCCGCCCGGCCGGCCGCGGACCCGCCCCGCTGCGCCGCCGGGCCTACCTGAAGGCGTACGAGGAGCTGGTCCGCGCCCTGGTGCTGCCCGGCGAGCGGGCCGGGTTCGGGCCCGCGCTGTACCGGCTGGCCGCGCTCGGCCGCGACGACGACGCGCTGCCCGCCTTCCTCGCCTCCGGCCACGCGCACCGCACGCTGGAGCGGATCTGGCGCACGCCCGGCGCCGACACCGCCGCCGGCCAGCCGCAGGTCTGCGACGTGCTGGTCGCCGCCGACCTGCTGGAACAGTGCCTGCGGCCGCTCTCCGCACCCTGGTACGGCACCGGCCCGGCCGGGCTCGGCGGCGCCGACCTGTGCCACGTGGTCGGCGGCGGGCCGGCCGCGCTGCCCGCGCTGGTCGCCCGCGAACTGCACGGCGTCCCGTTCGTGGTCACCGAGCACGGCCTGCACCTGCGCGAGCAGTACCGCGGCTACCGCACCGCCCCCTACCGGTGGCCGGTCCGGGCGCTGCTGCTGTCCTTCTTCCGGCAGCTCACCGAGGAGACCTACCGGCAGGCCGCGATACTCACCCCCGGCAGCGCCTACGACCGGCAGTGGCAGCGGCAGTGCGGCGGCGACCCGGCCCGCACCCGGATCGTCCACGAGGGCACCCCCGCCACCGGGCGGGCCGCCGCCGGGGCCGAACCCGCGGCGCCCACGCTGGTCTGGGCCGGCGCACTGGAACCCGGGCGCGACCCCGAACTGATGCTGCACGCCTTCGCGCACGTCCGCGCCGAACTGCCCGACGCCCGGCTGACCGTGTACGGCGAGGAGGGCGCACCCGGCTACCTCGCGCACTGCGAGGCGATCGCCGAACGGCTCGGCATCGCCGCCGCCGTCGAGTTCGCCGGCCGGCCGGAGAGCCTGGCCGCGGCCTGGGAGGCCGGCAGCGCCGTGGTGTTCAGCGCGCTCGCCCAGCGCAGCCCCCGGCTGCTCGCCGACGCCATGCTCAGCGGCCGCGCCGTGATCGCCACCGAGGTCGGCGTCGCCCGCGAGGTGCTCGGCCCCACCGGGCTGCTGGTGCCGCCGCGCAGCCCGCGCGCCCTCGCCGGGGCCTGCCTGGCGCTGCTCCGCGACCACGAGCGCCGGTCCCGGCTCGGACTGGCCGGCCGGCTGCGGGCGCAGGAACGCTTCGCCGTGGAACCGGTGGTCGGCGCGTTCCGCGAGATCTACCTCGAACTTGTCTCCCGCTACCCGGCGTTCCCGGCCCGCCCGGGCACCCCCGCCCGGCCGTTCGCCCGCCCCGCCGAGTACTGGGTGGCGGGCGGCGGAACCCCGCCGCCCGCCGCCGAACCGGTCGCCGGCCCCGCCCTCGCGGAGGCGGTGTGACCCCGCCGCCGGCCGACCCGGTCCGCGAACTCCTCGACGCCAACCGCGAACTGTGCGAACGCGCGGTCCACCCGCTGGAGATCGCCGCCGCCCTGGAGGACTCCGGCCTGGCCGTCGACGGCGCCGCCCGCTACCGGCACGCCGACGTGTTCGGCCTCGCCGAGGAGCTGTACGCCCGCGTGCCGCGCCGCCCGCCCGCCCCGAACCGCTGCCGGACGCCCCGGCCGCGCGCCGCCCGAGCGCCGCCGCGCTGTACGGCGCCCTCGTCCACCTGCTGCCGCTGCTGCCGGCCGCCGCGCTCGGCGGACCGGCCGGCACCGCGCTGGCCGTGCTGGCCGGCGCGGGCGCGCAGGCGCTGACGGCCGGCCGGGACGGCGGCGCGCCCCGGCCCGCCGCGCCCGCCGGGTGGCAGCCGGAGGACGGACTGCTCGACGACCCGGCCGGCGCCGGGCGCGGCCCGTCCGCCCGCCGGTCCGGCCGGTGGACGGCGCTCGGACAGGGCGCCGGCAGCGGGCTGCTGCTCGCGCTGCTCTGCGCCGCCGCCCCCGGCGCGGCCCTCGCGGTCGCCCTCGGCGGTGCGAGCGCCGGCTGGGGCGCGGCCCGGCTGCGCCGGTTCGGCCGGCGGCAGCGCGGGGCCGCCACGCTCCGGGAGTTCCGCGCCCGGCTGCGGCCCGCCCTGCCGCTGGCCGTGCTGGCACAGCTGGCGGTTCTTGCCGCGCTCGGCCGCCTCGCGGTCCGGGACGCCGACGGCACCGTGCTGGCCGCGCTGCTGGTCTGCGGCGTGCTGCCGCTGCTGGCCGGCGCGGTGCGCGACGCCGGGCGGCCCGGCACCGCGGCGGTCGCGGTGCTGACCGCCGCGACCGGCGCGGCCGTGCTGTCGCTGCCCGGCCCGGCGCACTGGCTCGGCGCGCCGCCGCCGGGCCCGGTGCTGGCCGCCGCGCTCGGGCCGGCGGTGCTGCTGGCCGGGCGCGCCTGGCCGCTGAGCACCGGGCCGGCGGCGTACGCGGCCGGCCGCCCCGACTTGTCGATCGGAACTCGTTGCCCGGCCGGTGCCGGGCCTGATGGAAGGACTCGGACCCGATGAGGGTGTTGCTGCTGGGAGCCGACGGGTTCATCGGCCGGCGGGTCGCCGACCGGCTGCTGGCGGAGGACGGGCTCCAGGTGACCGTACTGGGCCGGGGCGACTCCGCCGACATCCGGTTCGACCTGGCCGCCGGCAGTCCGGGAGCGCTGGCCCGCTTCCTGGACGCGGTCGCCCCACAGGTGGTGATCAACTGCGCGGGCGCCACCTACGGCACGTCACGGGCGCTGATCCGGGCGAACACGCTGGCGGTGGCGACGGTCTGCGAGGCGATCCGGCGCAGCCGGGAGCCCGCCCGGCTGGTGCACGTCGGATCCGCCGCCGAGTACGGCCCGGCCCAGCCGGGCGGGCCGATCCCGGAGAGCGCGGAGCCGCGCCCGGTCGGGCCGTACGGGGTGTCGAAGCTGGCCGGCACCGAGCTGGTGCTGAGCTCGGGCCTGGACGCGCTGGTGCTGCGGGTGTTCGACGTGGTCGGGCCGGGCTCGCCGACGGCCTCGCTGTTCGGGCGGCTCGCCGAGGGCCTGCGGCGGGCGCTGGAGCAGGACGAGGACCAGGTCCGGATGCCGGACCTGTCCGGCTACCGGGACTTCGTGGACGTCCGGGACGTGGCCCGGGCGATCCAGGCGGCGGCGGTGTCCGCGGCCACCGGCGTGATCAACATCGGCAGCGGCCACGCCGTCCGGGCCCGGGAGGCGGCCCACCTGCTGGTCCGGGCGTCCGGCTTCGAGGGGACGATCGGCGAGGACGCCCGCCAGGTGGTGCTGCCCGCGCAGCAGGCGCTCGCCGAGGGCGCCCGGGCGATCGAGGCGCGGCAGGCGCCGGAGCCGGTGCAGTGGCGGCAGGCGGACGTCCGGACCGCCCGCGACCGTCTCGGATGGCGGACACAGGTGCCGCTGGAGGAGTCGCTCGGGGACGTCTGGCTGGAGACCGCCTGCCGGGTGTGATCCGGCCCGGCCGGGCCTGACCAGGGGGTTCGGGGCGGGCTGCGAAGTCTCGCCATCCGGTGCCGGGCATCTCAGCAAGTGGACCTGCTGTCTTGGAATACCCCGGGCACGTGACACTGTTGGCGTAGTCGAACGAGAAACTGACGACCATCGGAGTCCCCGTGTCGCTGCCACCCCTGGTCGAGCCCGCCGCCGAGCTCACCGTCGAAGAGGTCCGCCGGTACTCCCGCCACCTGATCATCCCCGATGTGGGCATGGACGGGCAGAAGCGGCTCAAGAACGCCAAGGTGCTCTGCGTCGGCGCCGGCGGCCTCGGTTCGCCGGCCCTGATGTACATGGCCGCCGCCGGTGTCGGCACCCTCGGCATCGTCGAGTTCGACACCGTCGACGAGTCGAACCTGCAGCGGCAGATCATCCACGGCCAGTCCGACATCGGCCGTTCCAAGGCCGAGTCCGCGCGCGACTCGGTCAAGGAGATCAACCCGCTGGTCAACGTGGTGCTGCACGAGGAGCGCCTCGACAACGACAACGTGATGGAGATCTTCTCCGGCTACGACCTGATCGTCGACGGCACCGACAACTTCGCCACCCGGTACCTGGTGAACGACGCCGCGGTGCTGCTCGGCAAGCCGTACGTGTGGGGCTCCATCTACCGCTTCGACGGCCAGGCCAGCGTGTTCTGGGCCGAGCACGGCCCGTGCTACCGCTGCCTCTACCCGGAGGCCCCGCCGCCGGGCATGGTGCCGTCCTGCGCCGAGGGCGGCGTGCTCGGCGTGCTGTGCGCCTCGATCGGCTCGATCCAGGTCAACGAGGCGATCAAGCTGCTGGCCGGCATCGGCGAGCCACTGGTCGGCCGACTGATGATCTACGACGCCCTGGAGATGCAGTACCGCTCGGTGAAGGTCCGCAAGGATCCGAACTGCGCGCTCTGCGGCGAGAACCCGACCGTCACCGAACTGATCGACTACGAGTCGTTCTGCGGCGTCGTCTCGGAGGAGGCCTCGGCCGCCGCCCTCGGCTCCACGATCACCTCCAAGCAGCTCAAGGAGTGGATCGACAACGGCGAGGACATCGACATCATCGACGTCCGCGAGATCAACGAGTACGAGATCGTCAACATCCCGGGCGCCCGCCTGATCCCGAAGAACGAGTTCCTGATGGGCAACGCCCTGCAGGACCTGCCGCAGGACAAGCGCATCGTGCTGCACTGCAAGACCGGCGTCCGCTCGGCCGAGGTGCTCGCCGTGCTGAAGTCCGCCGGCTTCGCCGACGCCGTGCACCTGGGCGGCGGCGTGATCGGCTGGGTCAACCAGATCGAGCCCGAGAAGCCGGTCTACTGACGGCCGGTCAGTACTGACGAAGTCTCAGCGAACCGCCCGGCCGGGGGAATTCCCCGGTCGGGCGGTTCTGCGTGACCATGGGTGCGGAACGGCACAGCTGCGCCGCCCGTGGCGCACACGTTCGACAGGGACGGGGGAGTCCGATGGGCAAGCACGTGGTGGTCGGCGCCGGGCCGGTCGGATCGGCCACCGCCCGGCTGCTCGCCGAGCGCGGCGAACAGGTCGTGGTGGTCACCCGCACCACCGCCTCCGCCGCCCCGCTGGACGGCGTGCGGCGCCTCCAGCTGGACGCCTCCGACGCGCAGGCCCTCGGCGCCGCCGCCGAGGGCGCCGAGGTGCTCTACAACTGCGCCAACCCGCCCTACCACCGCTGGCCGGAGGTCTGGCCGCCGCTGGCCGCCGCCCTGCTCGCCGCCGCCGAGCGCAGCGGCGCGGTGCTGACCACCGTCTCCAACCTGTACGGCTACGGCGCGGTGGACGGGCCGATGAGCCCCGACACGCCGCTGCGGCCGGTCTCCGCCAAGGGCGAGGTGCGGGCCGCGATGTGGCGCGACGCGCTGGCCGCGCACCGGGCGGGGCGGGTCCGCGCCACCGAGGTGCGCGGCTCCGACTACCTGGCGGCGAACGCCGTCAGCGCCCTCGACGACCGGGCGTTCTCCCGCGCCCTGGCCGGCCGCACCGTCCAGGTCCTCGGTGACCCGGACGCCCCGCACAGCTGGACGGCCCCGCAGGACGTCGCCCGCCTGCTGGCCGCCGCCGGCGCCGACGAGCGCGCCTGGGGCCGGGCCTGGCACGTGCCGAGCAACGCGCCGCGCAGCCAGCGGCAGGTGGTCGCCGAGCTGTGCGCCGCCGCCGGGCGGCCCGCCGCGAAGGTCACCGGCATCCCGCGCCCGCTGCTCGCCCTGCTCGGCCTGGCCAATCCGACGATCCGCTCCGCCCGGGAGACCGCCTACCAGTTCGAGCGCCCGTTCGTCCTCGACGACACCGCCACCCGCGAGACCTTCGGCCTGGCGCCGACGCCCTGGGAGGAGATGCTCGCCGGGATCGTTGCCGCCCACCCGGAGCGCTAGAGCGCGTCCTTGCGCTGGAGCACGTTGTAGGCGACCCAGCCCGGGACGACCGGCAGCCAGAAGGTGAGCAGGCGGTACAGGAACACCGCCGGGGTGGCCGCGGTGAGCGGGACGCCGGCCGCGGTCAGGGCGCCGATCAGGGCGATCTCGACCGGGCCGATGCCGCCCGGGGTGGGGATCGCCGAGCCGGCCGCGTTCGCGGTCAGGAACACCACGGCGACGGCCGCGTAGGTGACGTGCCCGCCGCCGCCGAAGGCCTGCACCGAGGCGTCCAGGCAAGCGGTGAAGGACAGCGTCAGCAGCAGGATGCCGCCGAAGCCGGTGACCAGCTTGCGCGGGGTCTGCATCAGGTCGAGCATCCGCGGGATCACGCCGAACAGCAGCGAGCGGACCCGGGTCACCACGAACCGGCGCAGCGGGGCGACCGCGGCCACCACCAGGGCGAGCACCGCGGCGGACAGCACCCCGATGATCACCGCCCGGGACGCGCCCAGGTCCCCGTTGGTCTGGGTGCCGGTGATCAGGCCGAAGGCGAACAGCAGCAGCAGGTGCCCGCCCAGGCCGGCCAGCTGCGAGGCGCCCACCGAGGCGGCGGCCTGCACCGGCCGGATCCCGGCCTTCTGCAGGTAGCGGGTGTTCAGTGCGATGCCGCCGACCGCCGCCGGGGCGACCAGCTTCACGAAGGACCCGGCGACCTGCGCGGCGACCGTCCGGCCGAACGGCAGCTTCTCCGGCACGAAGCCGGTCAGGCTCATCGCCGCCGCCACGTACGACCCGGCCGCGGCGGCCAGCGCGGCCGCCGCCCAGGCCCAGTTCATCTGGGAGACCTTGAACTGGTCCGGCCGGATCGTGGTCAGCGCCAGGTAGGCGGCGAAGGTCAGCGCCACCAGCATGATCAGCGTCTTCGGCTTGAGCCGCTCCAGCTTGGCCGGGGCCATCGGCGCCTCGGGCGCGATCTGCAGGATCTGCCCGCGCAGCTTGGCCAGCAGGTCCTCGTTGGCCTGCGCGATGTCCTCCTCGGCCTGCTGCTGGGTGCGTTCGCCGGAGGCGACCTGCTTGAGCGCCAGCGCCTTCGCGGCGGCCTTCCGCTCCTTGGTCATCCGCTGCAGGTCGCCGCGGGTCTGCCGGCTCAGGCCGACCGGCTGCAGCAGCGGCAGCGCCTCGGCGACCCGGGCCGGGCCGAGCACGCCGGTGGCGGCGGCCACCGCCCGCTCCGGGCCGGTGCGCAGCGCGAAGGTGGTGAGCAGCTGGGCGACGTCGATGCGCAGCGTCAGGTCGCCGGCCGCGATGTCGCCGCCGGACAGGTTGATCAGGCAGCCGGTGCGCTCGTCCACCGCCAGCAGGGACTCGCCGGTGAGCCGGCGGTGCGCGATCCGGCGTTCGTGCAGGGTGGCCACGGACGCCCAGAACGAGGCCATCACCGCGTCGGTGACCTCCTCGTCGGCGAGCTCGTCCAGGGTGCGGCCGGCCACGTTCTCGTAGACCAGGATCGCGGCGTCCGGGCCCAGCTCGGAGGTGGCGACCAGCTGCGGGGCGCGGGCCCCGGAGGCGGCGGCCGCGTAGGCGATCAGCGCCTCCTGCTCCAGGGCCTGGCGCAGCGACTGCGGGCTGCGGCGGACCGCGACCGAGCGCAGCCGCAGCCGCCGCCAGGCCCGGTAGAAGAAGCCGGAGGCCTGCTGCTCGCGGTCGATGATGTGCACGTCCAGCAGCGGGCCCTGCTGCTGGACGACCAGGTAGCGGCGGGTGCCGCCGGGGCCGTCGGGGGCCAGGTGGGCGGCGGACGGGGTGAAGCCGACCTTGCGGAGGCCGATCATCAGGTGCTGCCCGGTCGGCCGGATGTTCGGCGAGCCGATCGCGTACAGCGTGCCGTACGCCACCGACCAGCCGATCAGCACGGTGAGCAGCAGCGACAGCGGGGTGGTGTAGCCGTTGACCAGCTCGGTCGCGCCGGACAGGATCACCACTATCCACAGGGCGACCCGCCAGCGCGGCCGGCTCGACATGCCGACGGCCGTCATGTAGGCGATCACCGGGGCGAGGTAGCCGTGCACCGGATCGGTGAGGGTCTCGCCGCCGCCCGGCCCGAACTGGGTGAGCGCGTTGCGGATCTCCTCGGGCGCGCTGGCCGCCACCCACCAGTCGACGCCCAGCGAGACGCCGTACGCGAGCACCGAGGCGAGCACGCCGTCGGCGACCCGCAGGCCGTCGCGTTTGATCAGCCGCTCGACCGCGAACGCCAGCGGCACCGCCAGCACCGCGACCGAGGAGACCAGCGCGGAGATGGTGGACAGCAGGTCGGGGATCCGCTTGGCATTGATCGTGATGTCGCTCTCGATGCCGCTGGTGGTGGAGACCGCCACCTGCGCGAGGACGAACACCGCGACGATGCCGAGCAGTCCGGCGAGGAAGCGCAGCAGGTCCGAGGGCCGGTGGGCGCGCGGCGGCAGCAGCGGCTCGTCGACCGCCAGGTGCTCGCCGGCCGGCTCGTCCGGGTGCTCCCCGGCGTCCTCCCCGGCCGCCCCGTCGGCCGGCTGCCCGGCGGTGTGCTGGTCCGGCCGCTCCGGCGGACGGTCCGGTGTGCCCGGACGGTCCGCACCGTCGTCCGGCGGCAGCTGAGCGGCCACCGCGTCCTCCCCCGTGTGGTGCGCGTCCCGCGCCCGGTGGCGCAGGTCGACCGGCGGGGCGTCCTCGCCCCGCGGGGCGGAACCGTCGGTGGCGGACTCCCCGGAGCCCTCGTCCACGTTCAATTCAGCCGTCCCGGTCATCTGTCTTGTTCCTCGTGTGTCGCACTGCCCCGAAGATGCTGCCATGCCCGGAACCCCGGTGCGGTCCAGGGGCGGTAATCCCGCGCGCCGCATCGCCCTCACGGGGTGCGGGAAATCGACCGGATGGGGAAGAATGCGGCGGATGACCGAGCCGCAGGACGTGCCCGAGATCCCGCCGTACGCCGAGGCGGTGCTCGATCTCACCGAGCGGATCCCGCCGGGCCGGGTGATGACCTACGGCGACGTCGCCGAGTACCTGGGCCGCGGCGGCCCCCGCCAGGTCGGCCGGGTGATGGCGATGTACGGCGGCTCGGTGCCCTGGTGGCGGGTGATCCGCGCGGACGGGCGGCCGCTGCCCGGCCACGAGCACCGCGCGCTGCCCGAGTACCGTGCCGAGGGCACCCCGCTGCGCACCGTCGGCGGCGAGCCGAGGGTCGATCTGCGGGCCGCGCGCTGGGACGGGACGCCCTGACCGGGGAAGGTGCGCCGGAGGGGTCTGTGGGTGCAGGATCGTAGGCTCGATGCGGCGGGCCACCCCCTGAACGCCGCCCGCCACTGAACCGCCGTACGACCCTGGACCGCAGTGACCTCACCGTTCCGCCTGGTGCGCAGCCCCCTCGCGCAGCCCGACCCGCCCGTGCTGGACGACTTCCAGCTGGCGGTGGTCGAGCACGCGTCGGGGCCGCTGCTGGTGCTCGCCGGGCCCGGCACCGGCAAGACCACCACGCTGGTCGAGGCGGTCGCCCGGCGGATCGCCGACGGCACCGCCCCCGAACGCGTGCTGGTGCTCACCTTCAGCCGCAAGGCCGCGATGGAACTGCGCGACCGGATGACCGCCCGGATCGGCGCCACCGCCCCGCAGGCCACCACCTTCCACTCGTTCTGCTACGCCCTGCTGCGCGCCCACCAGCCGCCCGAGGAGTACGCCGAACCGCTGCGGCTGCTGTCCGGCCCCGAGCAGGACGTGATGGTCCGCGAACTGCTCGCCGGCGGCGCCGAGGACGCCAAGGCGGGCACCGCCACCATCCGCTGGCCGCTCGACCTGCGGGCCTGCCTGACCACCCGCGGCTTCGCCGACGAGGTCCGCGCCGTGCTCGCCCGCAGCCGCGAACTCGGCCTCGGCGAGGAGGAGCTGCTGCGCTTCGCGGAGGGCGTCCGCCGCCCCGACTGGGCCGCCGCCGCGCACTTCCTCGCCGAGTACCTGGACGTGCTCGACCTGCGCGGCGTCCTCGACTACGCCGAACTCGTCCACCGCGCCGTGCTGCTCGCCGAACGCGAGGAGGTCGCCGCCGAGCTGCGCGGCCGCTACGACGTGGTGTTCGTCGACGAGTACCAGGACACCGACCCCGCCCAGGTCCGGCTGCTGCAGCGGCTGGCCGGCGGCGGGCGGGACCTGGTCGCGGTCGGCGACCCCGACCAGTCGATCTACGCGTTCCGCGGCGCCGACGTGAACGGCATCCTGGAGTTCCCCGACGCGTTCCGGCAGGCCGACGGCCGGCCCGCCGAGGTCAAGGTGCTGCGGGTGTCCCGGCGCTCCGGCGCCGTGCTGCTCGCCGCCTCCCGGGAACTCGCCCGCCGGATGCCGATGGGCCGGCTGCCCGCCGACAAGCTCGCCGCCCACCGCGCCCTGCTGCCCTCCCGCGAGGGCGGCGCCGTCGAGGTGTACACGTACCCGACGCCCGGCGCCGAACTCGACTCGATCGCCGACCTGCTGCGCCGCGCCCACCTGGAGGACGGCGTCCCCTGGGGGCAGATGGCGGTGCTGGTCCGGGCCGGCTCCCGGTCGATACCGGGCGTCCGCCGCGCGCTGGCCGCCGCCGGCGTGCCGCTGGAGATCGACGGCGACGACCTGCCGCTGCGCGAGGAGACCGCCGTCGCCCCGCTGCTGCTGGCGCTGCGGGTCTGCGCCGAGGGCGAGGGCGCGCTCACCGCCGACCTCGCGCACACCCTGCTCACCGGCCCGCTCGCCGCCCTCGACGGCTCCGACCTGCGCCGGCTCGGCCGCACCCTGCGCGAGGAGGAACGCCGGGCGCTCGCCGAGGACGGCGTGGCCGGCGCGGTCCGCCCCGCCGAGGAACTCGTCCGCGAGGCGCTGGAGCACCCCGAACTGCTCGCCCTGCTGGACGCCCCCTACGCCCGGCGCGCCTACGAACTCGGCGTGCTGCTGCGCAAGGTCCGCGAACTGCTGGCCGGCGGCGGCTCCGGCGAGGACGGGCTGTGGGAGCTGTGGGACGGCTCCCGCCGCTGGCGCGAACGCCTGGAGCGGGCCGCGCTGCGCGGCGGCGCGGCCGCCCGCAACGCCGACCGCGACCTGGACGCGCTGTGCGCCCTGTTCGAGACCGCCGCCCGCGCCGAGGAACGCGTCTCCGGCCACCGCGGCGCCCTCGACCTGCTCGCCGAGGTCGAGGCCCAGGACATCGCCGCCGACACCCTGCACGTGCGCGCCGTCCGCCCGGACGCGGTCCGGCTGATGACCGCGCACCGCTCCAAGGGC
Source organism: Kitasatospora cheerisanensis KCTC 2395 (assembly GCF_000696185.1). Lineage (GTDB taxonomy): Bacteria > Actinomycetota > Actinomycetes > Streptomycetales > Streptomycetaceae > Kitasatospora > Kitasatospora cheerisanensis. The sequence goes on from NZ_KK853997.1 coordinate 5,003,824, forward strand.
CTGGAGTGGCGGCTGGTCGTCGTCGCCGGCGTCCAGGAGGGCCTCTGGCCCGACCTGCGCCGCCGCGGCTCGCTGCTGGAGGCCGACCGGATCGGCCGCGACGGCCTCGCCGAACCGCTGTCCGCCGCCGCGCTGCTCGCCGAGGAGCGCCGGCTGTTCTACGTCGCCGCCACCCGCGCCAAGGAACGCCTGGTGGTCACCGCCGTCAAGGCCCCCGCCGAGGACGGCGACGAGCCCTCCCGGTTCCTGCGCGAGCTGTACCGGGAGACCGTCGACCCGCGCACCGGCCGGGTGCTGGAACGCGTCCCGCAGGTGAAGGTCGCCGACGTCACCTCCCGTCCGCGCCGCCCGCTCGCGGTGCCCGCGCTGGTCGCCGAACTGCGCGCCGTCACCGTCGACCCCGCCCGCTCGCCGGAGCTGCGCCGGGCCGCCGCCGAACGCCTCGCCACGCTGGCCGCCGCGCTCGACGAGGAGGGCCGCCCGCTCGTCCCTGCCGCCCACCCCGACCAGTGGTGGGGCCTGGTGGACGCCACCGCCGCCCCGCAGCCGCTGCGCGAGGACGGGCTGCCGGTGCGGCTGTCCGGCAGCGGCCTGGAGCAGCTGGAGTCCTGCGCGCTGCAGTGGTTCCTGGAGAAGGACGTGAAGGCCGGCCGGACCGCCTCCGCCGCGCAGGGCTTCGGCAACGTGGTGCACGCCCTCGCCGACGAGGTCGGCTCCGGCCGCACCCCCGCCGACCTGGCCGTCCTGATGGAACGCCTGGACACCGTGTGGGACGCCCTCGCCTTCGACGCGCCGTGGAAGTCCCAGCAGGAGAAGACCGAGGCCCGCGCCGCCCTGGAGCGCTTCCTGCGCTGGCACGTGCTGGAACGCGACCGCACCACCGTCGCCACCGAGCACGGCTTCGACCTCATCCTGGACGTCGGCGGCGTCGCGGTGCGCATCCGCGGCTCGATGGACCGGGTCGAGACCGACGAGGTCGGCCGCGCCTACGTGGTCGACTTCAAGACCGGCAAGCAGATCCCCACCGACAAGTCGCTGCCCGACCACCGCCAGCTCGCCGTCTACCAGCTGGCGGTGCGCGGCGGCGCGCTCGACGGCCTGCCCGGCTTCGAGGACGGCGCCACCCCCGGCGGCGCCGAACTCGTCCACCTCCGGGAGCCCGCCAAGGGCGACCCGGAGGCCCCCAAGGTGCAGCAGCAGCTGCCGCCCGACGGCGACCCGTGGATCGAGAACCTGCTCGCCGACACCGCCGGCCGGGTGCTCGCCGAGCGCTTCACCCCCACCGCGGGCGAGCGCTGCGGCCGCTGCGCGTTCCGCAGCAGCTGCTCCGCGCAGCGGGACGGCCGGCATGTCGTCGACTGAGCCGCAGCTGCGGCACCCGGCCGAGCTCCGCGAACTCCTCGGAATCCCCTTCAACGACGAGCAGTTGGCGGCCATCGGCGCACCCATGGCGCCCGGCGTGATCGTGGCCGGCGCCGGCTCCGGCAAGACCACCGTGATGGCCGCCCGGGTGGTCTGGCTGGTCGGCTCCGGCGCGGTCCGCCCCGAGCAGGTGCTCGGCCTGACCTTCACCAACAAGGCCGCCGGCGAACTCGCCGAACGCGTCCGCGCCTCGCTGCTGCGGGCCGGCGTCCGCGAGGACGACGCGCTCGGCGACCCGCAGATCTCCACCTACCACGCCTTCGCCGGCACCCTGCTGAAGGAGCACGGCCTGCGGCTGGGCATCGAGCCCGACGTCCGGCTGCTCGCCGACGCCACCCGCTTCCAGCTCGCCGCCCGGGTGCTGCGCCAGGCCCGCGGCCCCTACCCGGCGCTCACCGGCACCTTCTCCGCGCTGGTCGCCGAACTGATCGCGCTGGACTCCGAACTCGCCGAGCACCTGGTCGAGCCCTCGCAACTGCGGGAGTACGACGAGGAGTTGCTCGACACCCTGGCCGGCGTCAAGCTCACCAACGAGGACCTGCGGGCCGTCCCGAAGGCCGCCCGCGGCCGGCAGGAACTGCTGCACCTGGTCGAGGACTACCGGGCCCGCAAGCAGCAGCTCGGCCTGCTCGACTTCGGCGACCAGATCGCCGCCTCCGCCCGGCTCGCCCAGCAGCGCCCCGAGGTCGGCCGGCTGCTGCGCGAGCAGTACCGGGTGGTGCTGCTCGACGAGTACCAGGACACCTCGGTCGCCCAACGCCTCATGCTGGCCGGCCTGTTCGGCGGCAGCACCGGCGCCGGGCACCCGGTGACCGCCGTCGGCGACCCCTGCCAGGCGATCTACGGCTGGCGCGGCGCCTCGGTCGCCAACCTGGACGACTTCCCGCAGCACTTCCCGCAGGCCGACGGCGGCCCCGCGCACCGCTTCGCGCTCAGCGAGAACCGCCGCAGCGGCGGCCGGCTGCTCGCCTTCGCCAACGAACTCGCCGCCCCGCTGCGGGACATGCACGAGGGCGTGGAGGCGCTGCGGCCCGCCCCCGGCGCCGAGGCCGACGGGTTCGTGCGCACCGCGCTGCTGCCCACCCACGCCGAGGAGGTCGACTGGCTGGCCGACTCGATCGCCCACCTGGTGCGCACCGGCACCGCGCCCGGCCGGATCGCCGTGCTCTGCCGGGCCGGCACCGCCTTCCCCGACCTGCACGCCGCGCTGGTCGGGCGGAGCGTCCCGGTCGAGGTGGTCGGCCTCGGCGGGCTGCTGCAACTCCCCGAGGTGGCCGACCTGGTGGCGGTCTGCGAGGTCCTCCAGGACCCGACCGCGAACGCCGCCCTGGTCCGCCTGCTGATCGGTCCGCGCTGGCGGATCGGCCCGCGCGACCTGGCGCTGCTCGGCCGCCGCGCCGCCGACCTGGTGCGCACCGCCGGCCTCGGCGACCAGGACCCGCTGGCCGCCGCCGTCGCCGAGACCGACCCCACCGAGGTGGTCTCGCTCGCCGACGCGCTGGAGACCTTCGTGGACGCCGAGCAGCCCGACGAGCTGCCGTTCTCCGCGGAGGCCCGGGTGCGCTTCGCCCGCTTCGCGCGGGAGATCCGCGACCTGCGCCGGGCGCTGGCCGAGCCGCTGATGGACGTCCTGCACCGGGTGCTGACCGTCACCGGCCTGGAGGTCGAACTCTCCGCCTCCCCGCTGGCGCTGGCCGCCCGCCGCCGGGAGACCCTGCACTCCTTCCTGGACATCGCCGCGTCCTTCGCCGACCTGGACGGCGACCCGGGCCTGGCCGCCTTCCTGGCCTTCCTGCGGGCCGCCCAGGAGTACGAACGCGGCCTGGACGCCGGACTGCCCGGCGGCGAGGACACCGTCAAGGTGCTCACCGCGCACAAGTCCAAGGGCCTGGAGTGGGACGTGGTCGCCGTCCCCGGGCTGGTCAAGGGCGCCTTCCCGTCCGGGCAGGGCCGGGAGCGCTGGACCTCCACCCGCAAGGTGCTGCCGCACGCGCTGCGCGGCGACGCCGCCACGCTGCCCGTCGACCCGGCGTGGAACGCCAAGGGCATGGGCCTGTTCAAGAAGGAGATGGCGCACCACTCCGAGGTCGAGGAACTGCGGCTCGGCTACGTCGCGTTCACCCGCCCGCGGTCGCTGCTGCTGGCCTCCGGCCACTGGTGGGGGCCCTCGCAGAAGCGCCGGCGCGGCCCGTCCGAGTTCCTGCTGAAGCTGCGCGCGCACTGCGAGCGGCCCGGCAACGGCGAGATCGAGCACTGGGCCGAGGCGCCCGCGGACGACGCGCAGAACCCGGCGTTCGACGTGTCCGTGGAGACGCCCTGGCCGCTGCCGCTGGACCCGTCCGCGCAGCACGCCCGCCGCCGGGTCGCGGAGGTGGTCCGCGGCCGGCTGGCCGGTGCGCCCGCCGCCGAACCCGAGCGGATGGGCGCGGAGGACCAGCGGCTGGTGGCCTCCTGGGACCGCGACCTGACCGCGCTGCTCGGCGAGTTGGAGCGCTCCCGGCGCACCGTCCGGGAGGTCGAGCTGCCCGCGTCGCTGTCCGCCTCGCAGCTGATGCGGCTGGCCGCCGACCCGGACGGCTTCGCCCGCGACCTCGCCCGCCCGATGCCCCGCCCGCCCGCGCCCGCCGCCCGCCGCGGCACCCGTTTCCACGCCTGGGTGCAGGCCCGCTTCGACCAGCCGCTGCTGCTCGGCCCGGACGCGCTGCCCGGCCTGGAGGCCGACGAGATCGAGGACGAACGCGACCTGGAGCGCCTCAAGGACGCGTTCCTGCGCGGCCCGTACGCCGGCCGCACCCCGTACCGGGTCGAGGCGCCGTTCCAACTGGTGCTGGCGGGACGGGTGGTGCGCGGCCGGATCGATGCGGTCTACCGGGACGCCGACGGTGGCGCAGGGTCACCGCGCTACGAGGTGGTCGACTGGAAGACCGGCCGGGAGGACAGCGGCGACCCGCTGCAGCTCGCCGTCTACCGGCTCGCCTGGGCCGAGCAGACCGGCGTCCCGGTGGAGCAGGTCACGGCGTCGTTCTGCTACGTGCGCAGCGGCCGGATCGAAACTCCGTCAGGACTTCCCGGCCGAAAAGAGTTGAGCGATCTTCTGATCGGGAATAGATAGAAAAGAGTCACTCAGAGCATCCAACTCGTCACGAGATCCCGCGAAACCTGTGCGCCCTGCACGTTTCGTGCCTATTGTGGGGTCGGTAACCGGTCATCCCCCCGTACTCCGGCCGCCGTCAGGGCCCCGACCCCTGACCTCCCGTCAGACCCGCAGGTGCCCGAGCAGCACCCGCACCTTCCGCTGGAGAGACCGACGTTGAGCGCGACCGGATGGATCAGGGACGTCCTCCACGGCCCCACCCCAGGGCCGGTACCCAACACCGTCACCGGCACTTGGCCCAAGACCTCGCACGCCCTGCCGCTGATCGGCATGGCCCTGGTCGTCTCCCTCGACCTGTTCACCAACAGCCAGGTCACCGTCGAACCCGCACTGACCGCCGTCCCCGCCCTCGCCGCCGTGGTCTCCCGGCGGACCTGGTACCCGCTGCTGATCGGCGCACTCGCCGAGCTGTGCGCCTTCGGCATGGCCTGGTACAACGACGTGCTCGGCCAGTCCGTGCACACCGCCACCGTCGCCGCGATCGTGCTGATCGCCGGCATCGGCCACCTCAGCGCCACGCTGAGGCTGCGTCAGGAACTCGCCCTCGCCGAGGCCCAGCTGGTCGCCGAGATCGCCCGCCGGGTGCTGCTGCGCCCGGTCCCCGAGCGGGTCGGCCCGGTGCGGGCCGCCGTCCGGTACGCCGCCGCCGCCGCGCACGCCTCGATCGGCGGCGACCTGTACGAGGTGGTCAACACCCGGCACGGCGTGCGCGCCGTGATGGGCGACGTGCGCGGCAAGGGCCTGGCCGCGGTGGAGACCGCCGCCGCCGTGCTCGGCGCGTTCCGCGAGGCCGCCCACCAGGAGCCCGAGCTCGACCGGGTGGCGGGCTGGCTCGCCGTCAGCCTCGACCGGGCCCTGCACGAGAACGACCACCCGGGCGTGGAGGAGGAGTTCGTCACCCTGGTGCTGGTCGGGGTCCGCCCCGACGGCGCCCTGGAGATCGCCAACTGCGGCCACCCCTCGCCCGTCCTGCTCCGCGGCGAGGACGCGCCGAAGCTGCTGGCCGCCGACGAGACCGTCCCGCCGCTCGGCGTGCTCGACCCGGCCGACGTCCGCCCGCCGCTGCAGCGGATCGTCACCCTGCCCGGCGACCGCATCCTGCTCTACACCGACGGCGTCATCGAGGCCCGCGACCACCTCGGCGCGTTCTACCCGCTCACCGACCGGCTGCCGCTGCTCGCCGACAGCGGCCCGGTCGAGGTCCTGCACCGCCTGCACGACGACGTGGTCCGGCACGTCGGGCACAAGCTCGGCGACGACGCCGCGATGCTGATGCTCCAGTTCGACCCGGTCGTGCTGCCCGTCCAGCAGCAGGCCGAGGCCCCGGTCGGGCACACCCGCTAGACGTCGATCTCCACCACCAGCGGCCGGTGGTCGGACACCCCGGTGCGCGGGGCCGCGACCGAGCCGACCGTGCTGCGGGGCACCCCGATGCCCAGGATGTGGTCGAACTGCACGGTCGGCCGGTGCGAGGGGTAGGTGGGGGTGCGGGCCAGGTCGTACCAGCCCTGCAGGCGGGTGCGGCGGGCGGTGCGGACCCGGTCGCGGGTCGCGGTGCGCTGGATCGCGTGCGCGGAGCCGAGCACGGTGCGGGGCACCGCGCCGATCAGGTTGAAGTCGCCGAGCACCAGGTACGGCTGCGGCAGGTCGGCGATCCAGCGGCGGATCGCGGCCAGCTGCGCGACGTTCCAGCCCGGTACGAAGGACAGGTGCGCGGCGACCACGGTGAACTCCCCGGCCGGCCCGGCCAGCACCGCCGCCAGCGCGGCCCGCGGCTCGTCCGGGACCGCGGTCAGGCCGCGCCGGCCGGCCACCCGCAGCGGCAGCCCGAACGGCGCGGGGGCGAACCGGCGGGCCCGCCAGTGCAGCACCGGCAGCCGGGTCAGCAGCGCGGTGCCGTACGCGGGCCGGTCGGCGCCGTGGTCCGCGTCGGCGGGGCCGTACACCTGCAGGCCGGGGACGGCCGGGTCGGTGACCCAGCCGGCCGACCGGGCGGGCGTGCCGTGCAGCGCCGCGGCGAAGCGCCAGTCGGCGGCGCCCATCGCCTTGGCGGCGACGGCGGCCTGGTCGGTGCCGCCGGAGCGCTCCTGGTGCCGGTCGACCTCCTGGAGGGCGAGCACGTCGGCGTCCAGCGAGGCGACGGCCCCGGCCAGCGCGGCGCCCGGCTCGGCCGGGTAGGGCGCGGGACTGCCGTCGGCGGCCAGCGGCTGGCCGTGCAGCAGGTTGTACGTGGCGATCCGCAGAGTGGTCACGGAGCCGACCGTACCGGGTGGGTGTGAACGGGGAGGCGGCTTGAGCGGCCCGGGCCATACCGGGTATACATACTCAGTATGTCGATCCGTCACGGCCTGCTCGCCCTGCTCGACCAGGGCCCCCGCTACGGCTACCAGCTGCGATCCGAGTTCGAGGCCCGTACCGGGGCGACCTGGCCGCTGAACGTCGGCCAGGTCTACACCACCCTGGGCCGCCTGGAGCGGGACGGCCTGGTCGAGTCCGCGGGCGAGGACGACGAGGGCCACCAGTTCTACGCCGTCACCGACGAGGGACGCTCGGAACTGCGCCGCTGGTTCGACACCCCGGTGCCGCGCACCAACCCGCCGCGCGACGAGCTGGCGATCAAGCTGGCGATGGCGGTGACCGTCCCGGGAGTGGACGTCGCCGCCGTCGTCCAGGGCCAGCGCCGCCACAGCATGAAGGCCCTGCAGGACTACACCCGGCTCAAGGGCCGGGCGCTGGCCGCCGACACCGGCACCGGCGGGGACCTGGCCTGGCTGCTGGTGCTGGAGCAGCTGATCTTCCAGACCGAGGCGGAGATCCGCTGGCTGGACCACTGCGAATCCCGGCTCGGCCAGCACGCCGAGCGACAGGCCGCCGCCGCGGCCGAACCCGTCGCCGCGCCGCCCGCGCGCCGCGCCGTCAAGAGCCGCGACCGCGGCCGCCTCTGAAACTCCTGGGGGAGCGATGACCGAAGAACTCAAGCCGGCCAAGCCGGTACTGCACCTGGACCGGGTGAGCCGGGTGCACGGCCACGGCGCCGCCGAGGTGCACGCGCTGCGCGCCGTCGACCTGAAGGTGTACCCGGGCGAACTGGTCGCGGTGATGGGCCCGTCCGGCTCCGGCAAGTCCACCCTGCTCACCCTCGCCGGCGGCCTCGACACCCCGAGCGAGGGCCAGGTCCTGGTCGAGGGCATCGCCCTCGGCGAGCTCGACCGCAAGAAGCTCGCCGCCGTGCGCCGCCGCTCCGTCGGCTACGTCTTCCAGGACTACAACCTGATCCCCGCGCTCACCGCCGCCGAGAACATCGCACTGCCCCGCGAACTCGACGGCGTCTCGGCCCGCGCCGCCCGCAAGGAGGCGCTCGCCGCGCTCGAGGAACTCGGCATCGCCGAACTCGCCGACCGCTTCCCCGACGACATGTCCGGCGGCCAGCAGCAGCGCGTCGCCATCGCCCGCGCCCTGATCGGCCAGCGCCGCCTGGTGCTCGCCGACGAGCCCACCGGCGCCCTCGACTCCACCACCGGCGAGTCCGTGCTCGCCGTGCTGCGCGCCCGCTGCGACGCCGGCGCCGCCGCCATGATGGTCACCCACGAGGCCCGGCACGCCGCCTGGGCGGACCGGGTGGTGTTCCTGCGCGACGGCCGGCTGGTCGACGAGACCGCCCGGCAGGACGCCGGCTCCCTGCTGGTCACCGCCGCCGCCAACGCCCGGAAGGACGACGACCGGTGAGGCTGACCGCCTGGCGGGCAGCCCTGCGGATCGCCCGCCGCGACGCCATGCGCGCCAAGGGCCGCAGCGCCCTGGTGGTGGCGATGATCGCACTCCCGATCCTCGGCGTGGCCGGCGTGGACGTGGTCGCCCGCAGCGCCCAGCTCGAACCGCGCGAGGCCGTCTCCCGGGCCATGGGCACCGCCGACGCCAAGATCGAGATGTCGATGCGCGGCGCCACCGTGCTGCAGGCGCCCAGCCCCAACAACGACAGCTGGATCGACCGGCCCGACGACGGCCGGGCGAAGACCCCCGAGGAGAAGCGCAGCACCGACACCGAGCCCGCCGACCTGGTGAAGCAGCTGCTGCCGGCCGGCTCCACGCTGGTGCAGCTGCCCGCCGGCCCGCGCACCACGGCCTCCACCAAGGAGGGCCGGATGACGGTCGGGACCGTCGAGGTCGACCTCGCCGACCCGGTCTGGCACGGCATGCTGAACCTGGTCCGCGGCACCGCCCCGACCCAGCCGAACCAGATCGCCGTGACCCAGGAGTTCCTGGACCAGTCCGGCCTGCGGCTCGGCGACGCCACCGCGGTCCGCGGCCTGGATGCCAAGCCGTACACCATCACCGCGGTCGCCGAGTTCCCCGCCGACCTCAAGCGCACCGAGCTGATCGCCCGCCCCGGCGCGCTGATCGCCCCGCTCGCGCAGGCCGACCCCGACCGGGGCTCCGACCCGTTCACCCACGACTCCTGGCTGGTCAAGCTGCCCGCGGGCGGCGTCGTCGACTGGCCGAAGGTCATGGAGCTCAACAAGTACGGCTTCGAGGTCACCTCGAAGGCCGTCCTGCTGGACCCGCCCGCCGACTCCGCGGTCCCGCTGTTCAACCGGCCCGACCGGATGGGCGGCGGACCCGACAAGGTCGCCGTCGCGATCGCCGCCACCGTGGTCGGCATGGCCCTGCTGGAGATCGTGCTGCTCGCCGGACCGGCCTTCGCGGTCGGCGCCCGCCGCTCCCGCCGCCAGCTCGGCCTGCTCGCCGCCGGCGGCGGCGACCGCGGGCACGTGCGCGCCGTCGTCCTCGGCGGCGGAGCGGTGCTCGGCGTGGTCGGCGCGATCACCGGCCTGGTGATCGCCGTGCTGCTGGTCGCGGTGTTCCGCGACAACGCCGAACAGTTCGCCGGCCGCCGCTTCGGCCACCTCGACCTCCAGCCGCTCGACCTGCTGGCGATCGCCGCGGTCGGCCTGGTCACCGGCCTGCTCGCGGCCGTGGTCCCCGCCGTCCAGGCCGCCCGGCAGGACGTGGTGGCGGCGCTCACCGGACGCGGCGGCATCAAGCCCGCCAGCCGGATCGTCGCCCTGATCGGCCTGGTCATGGTCGCCGGCGGCGCCGCCCTGGCGCTGCTCTGCGCGGCCAGCGGCACCGCCGTGGTGCTCGGCCTGCTCGGCGGCTCGGTGATCGCCGAGATCGGCATGCTGCTGTGCACGCCGATGCTGATCGGCCTGTTCGGCCGGCTCGGCCGCTACCTGCCGCTCAGCCCGCGCCTCGCGCTGCGCGACTCGGTGCGCCACCGCGGACGCACCGCCCCCGCGGTGGCCGCCGTGATGGCGGCCGTGGCCGGCGCCGTCGCCGTGGGCATCTTCACCGCCAGCGGCAACGAGCAGCACCGCCGCGACTACATGCCGCAGGCGCCGGCCAACACCGTCGCCCTGATGGCCGGCTGGGGCCCGAACGCCGACCAGGGCCGGCTGCCCGTGATGCGCGACGCGATCGAGGGCGCCATCCCCGGCCTCGGCGGCCGGGCCGACGTCTGGGACCTCACGGCGCCCGGCAAGTGCGCGCCCGGCGGGTCCTGCGGCTGGGTCCAGACCGTGCTGCCGGAGGCCAAGCGCTGCCCGGCCGACGGGGCCCGCACCCCGGAGGAGTTCGAGCGCCTGCACACCGACCCCAGGTGCAAGGTCAACCACGACCGGCGGGCCTTCCAGAGCACCATGTTCGGTGACACCGTGGTCGGCGACGCGGCCCTGCTGCACACCCTGTTCGGGGTGCACGACGCGTCCGCCGAGCAGGCCCTCGCGGCCGGCAAGGTGCTGGTCTTCCGGGCCGGCTACGTCGAGAACGGCAAGGTCAACCTGGAGATGACCGAGCCCTACGACCAGAAGAAGGCGGCCGGCGGCGAGCCGTACGACCCGGCGAAGCACCTGCTCACCGCCGACGCCGTCGAGGTGCAGTCCCCGACCCCGTTCGGGACCGCCATGATGACCCGGCAGGCCGCCGAAAAGGCCGGCCTGGGCGTCCGGGAGGCCGGCTCGCTCTGGCTGCCCTCGGCCGAGCCGACCGGCACGTCGGTCCAGAAGGCCACCGGCTCGCTCGCCAAGCTGGACGACAACGCGATCCTCATGGTCGAGCGCGGCTTCCAGCCGACCACCGACCTGATCACGCTCGGCCTGACGGTGTTCGCCGGACTGGTGGCGCTCGGCGCCGCCGGCATCGCCACCGGCCTGGCCGCCGCGGACTCCCAGCAGGACCTGGCCACGCTGGCCGCGGTCGGCGCGAGCGGCGGCATCCGGCGGCGGCTGTCCGGCTTCCAGTGCGGGGTGATCGCCGCGATGGGATCGGTGCTCGGCCTGTTCTGCGGCGCCGTCCCGTCGATCGCGCTGCGCCTGTTCGACGCGCAGAACCAGGCGCAGTACACGGCGCCCGGCGAGACCGCCCCCGAGGCGGTGATCGCGATCCCGTGGGGCGACCTCGCGGCGATGGTGATCGGCCTGCCCGCGGTGGCGGTGCTGCTCGCGGCGCTGCTCACCCGGTCCCGGATCTCGATGGGCCGCCGGGCCGCCTGAGGCGGGGGAGGGTGACCGTGCTCACGGCCGGGGGAGGCCGTGGGCACGGACCCCTTCCGGCGAACTAAAGTCGTCCGTATGACGAAAACCCCGGACAGCGCCGTCCGCTCCTACATCGACCAGCACGAGGACGCCTTCCTGGCCGACCTCGCCGACTGGCTGCGCATCCCCTCCGTCTCCGCCGACCCCGGCCGGGCGGGGGAGGTCCGCCGCTCCGCCGAGTGGCTGGCCGACAAGCTGCGCGCGAACGGCTTCCCGGTCGCCGAGGTGTGGGAGACGGACGGGCTGCCCGCGGTGTTCGCCGAGTGGCCGTCCGGCGAGGAGGGCGCGCCCACCGTGCTGGTCTACGGCCACCACGACGTGCAGCCCGCCGCCAAGGAGGACGGCTGGGACACCGAGCCGTTCGAGCCCACCGTGGTCGGCCGCCGGCTGTACGCGCGCGGCGCCGCCGACGACAAGGGCCAGGTCTTCTTCCACACCCTCGGCGTCCGCGCCCACCTGGCCGCCACCGGCCGCACCGCGCCCGCCGTCAACCTCAAGCTGCTGATCGAGGGCGAGGAGGAGTCCGGCTCGCCGAGCTTCGCCGCCCTGGTCCGCCGCGAGGCCGAGCGCCTAGCCGCCGACGTCGTGATCATCTCCGACACCGGCATGTGGTCCGAGACCACCCCGACCGTGTGCACCGGCATGCGCGGCCTGGCGGACTGCCAGATCGACCTGTCCGGCCCGGACAGCGACATCCACTCCGGCTCGTTCGGCGGCGCCGTCCCCAACCCGGCCGACGTGGCCGCCGCGCTCGCGGCCGGCCTGCACGACGCGGACCGCAGGGTCGCGATCCCCGGCTTCTACGAGGGCATCGTCGAACTCACCGACGAGGAGCGGGCGCTGTTCGCCGAGCTGCCCTTCGACGAGGCGCAGTGGCTGAAGGTCGCCAAGTCGTACGGCACCCAGGGCGAGGCCGGCTACAGCACCCTGGAGCGGGTCTGGGCCCGGCCGACCGCCGAGGTCAACGGCATCTGGGGCGGCTACACCGGCCCCGGCGGCAAGACCATCGTCCCGGCCGAGGCGCACCTCAAGCTGTCCTTCCGGCTGGTGGCCGGCATGGAGGTGGAGAAGGTCCGGGAGGCCGTCGCCGCCTGGGTCGCCGCGCAGGTCCCGGAGGGCATCCGGTACGAGATCGTCTTCCCCGGCGCGACCCGCCCGTGCCTGACGCCGCTCGACCACCCCGCGCTGCAGTCCACCGTCCGGGCGATGGGCCGGGCGTTCGAGCAGAAGATCCTGTTCACCCGCGAGGGCGGTTCCGGCCCGGCCGCGGACCTGCAGGACGTGCTGGGCGCGCCGGTGCTGTTCCTCGGCATCTCGGTGCCCTCGGACGGCTGGCACTCCATCAACGAGAAGGTGGAGCTCGACCTGCTCCGCAAGGGCGTCGAGACCTCCGCGTACCTGTGGGGCGACCTCGCGGAGAACTTCCGCCCGTGAGCGCGCGTCCCGAACCGACACCGCACCTGCCGTACCGAAGCGAACGGGGATGGACGAGTTGAGCAGCGCCCCTGACACCAAGCACCTCGTGCTGGCCCGCGCCGGGGTGGACCGGGCGGCGCACCGCCGGCTCGACGAGCCCTGGCTGGCCGCCGCCTGGAGCCACCCCACCACCAAGGTGCTGCCGATCGCCGGCGGCGAGGCGTTCGTGGTGGACGCCGGGGGCGGCACCGAACTGGTGCTGCTGCCCTCCTTCGAGGCCCCGGAGAGCGGCTCCCGCTACTTCCTGGGCACCGACGAGGACGGCGTCCACTACTTCGCGCTGGACTGCGAGTCGCTGCCCGGCCGGCTGGACGGCGACGCCCGCCCGGCCGGCCTGCGCGAGGTCGGCGGCTCGCTCTCCGACCGGGACGCCGGCCTGCTGGTGCACGCCGTCGCCCTGGAGCACTGGCACCGGCTGCACACCTTCTGCTCGCGCTGCGGCCACCGCACCGAGAAGGCCGGGGCCGGGCACCTGCGCCGCTGCACCTCCTGCGCGGCCGAGCACTACCCGCGCACCGACCCGGCGGTGATCATGCTGATCACCGACAGCGAGGACCGCTGCCTGCTGGGCCGCCAGGCGCTGTGGCCGGAGGGCCGCTGGTCGACGCTGGCCGGCTTCGTCGAGCCCGGCGAGTCGATCGAGCAGGCGGTCGGCCGCGAGGTGCTGGAGGAGGCGGGCGTCCGGGTCGCCGAGGTCGAGTACGTGGCCAGCCAGCCCTGGCCGTTCCCGTCCAGCCTGATGCTCGGCTTCCTCGGTCGGGCGCACCCCGACGGCACCGGCATCACCGTGGACGGCGAGGAGCTGTCCGAGGCCCGTTGGTTCTCCCGGGAGGAACTCCGGGCCGGCATGGAGGCCGGCGAGATCCTGCCGCCGTCCGGCATCTCGATCGCCCGCCACCTGGTGGAACTCTGGTACGGCGAACCGCTGCCGGCGGCCGCCCGCTGGTAGCGGACGCCACCGTGGGAGCGTGCGGAGCACTCCGCGCGCCCCCACGGTGCTTCCGCCCGACGGGCGGGCCGGCCCGGCCCCGCACCGCCGACCGGAACCGTTCACGACCCTTCGACCGGATTCGCCGGGGTTTCCCGCACCGGCCCGCGACCGCGCTTCCCGGTTCGGCTGAAATGCCACGAAGGGCCTGACTACATTCGCTCGCGTGACGATCCCCCGCGCCGACGCGAACCCGCCCAAGTACCAGCGCCTCGCCGCCGACCTGCGCCGCCGCATCGACTCCGGCGAATGGGAGGACGGCGGCCGGCTCCCGGTCGAGAACGAACTGGAGACGCAGTACGGGGTGGCCCGCAACACCGTCCGCCTCGCCGTCGACGTCCTGGTCAACGAGGGCCGGGTGGTGCGCGTCCAGGGCAAGGGCACCTACCTGCGCCGGCGCGCCCGCCACGACCACCGGGTCCACGGCCGGCCGCAGCGCCGCGGCGCCCTGCCCGCCGGCGGCGAGACCTACGCCGCCGAGGCCCGGGCCGCCGGGGTCGACCTCACCGTCGAGTACGAGGTCTGGGCCGTCCGCGCCCGCCGCGACATCGCCGCCTGGCTCGGACTCCAGCCCGAGGACAGCGTCATGATGCGCCGCCAGCTCTGCCGGATCGCCCAGGAGCCCTACGCCATCGAGGACAGCCACTACCGGCCCGGACTGGCCGCCGACACCCCGCTGATGCAGGACCTGCCCGCCCCCGGCGGCGACGAACGGACGCTGGCCGCCCTCGGCCGCGTCGAGACCGCCGCCACCGACCACCTCACCGCCCGGATGCCCGACCCCGCCGAAGCCGCCTGGTTCGGCCTCGGCCCCGGCGTCCCGCTGCTGGTCAACACCCGCGTCACCCGCGACCGGCGCGGCCCGATCCGGGTGGTCGAGACCCGCTACGCCGCCGACCGGGCCCGCCTGCTCTACGAACTCGGCGACCCGGCCCCGACCGACTGAATCGGACGGGGCCGGGCCGCCGGCGGAGCACGTACGCCCGGATCAGACCAGCGCGGCCTGGACCTGGCGCAGGCTCGGGTTGGTCATCACGCTCTGCTCGCCGGACGCGCCGACCACCACGACCGTCGGCACCGTCTGGTTGCCGTCGTTCACCGACTCCACGTAGGACGCCGACGCCGGGTCCTGCTCGATGTTGATCTCGGTGTACGCGATGCCCTCGCGGTCCAGCTGGCTCTTGAGGCGGTTGCAGTAGCCGCACCAGGTCGTGCTGTACATCGTGACGGTGCCGGACATGGTGAGGGACTCCTTCGGTCGACGGACGGGGCGTACAGCCCACGGATCAAACGTCCGACGGGCCGCTCCCATTCCGGGACGGACAACAGTGGGACGATCCGATCATCCGGGCCGGGCTGTGGACAACACCGCGGGAGTGTCCGGCGCGCCTGCGAGGATGGAAGACATGCAGGATGACCTCCCCGGCCTCGGCGCCCCCAGCCCGCAGTACGACGACGGCGCCTTCGCCCCCCTCGGGGCGGACGCCGTGCTGGCCGGGCTCGACCCCGAACAGCGCGCCGTCGCCACCGCCCTGCACGGCCCGGTCTGCGTGCTGGCCGGCGCCGGCACCGGCAAGACCCGCGCCATCACCCACCGGATCGCCTACGGCGTCCGCAGCGGCGTCTACCACCCGGCCCAGGTCCTCGCCGTCACCTTCACCGCCCGCGCCGCCGGCGAGATGCGCGGCCGGCTCCGCCAGCTCGGCGCCGAGGGCGTCCAGGCCCGCACCTTCCACGCCGCCGCCCTGCGCCAGCTCCAGTACTTCTGGCCGCGCGCCGTCGGCGGCGACGTCCCCCGCCTGCTGGAGCGCAAGGTCCAGCTGGTCGCCGAGGCGGCCGGCCGCAGCGGCCTGCGCGTCCAGCGCACCGAACTGCGCGACCTGACCGCCGAGGTCGAGTGGGCCAAGGTCACCCAGGTCGTCCCCGACGACTACCCCGCCGCCGTCGCCAAGTCCGCCCGCGAGGCCCCGCGCGACCCGGCCGAGATCGCCCGGGTCTACGCCACCTACGAGCGCACCAAGCAGGAGCGCGGCCTGATCGACTTCGAGGACGTCCTCCTGCTCACCGCCGCCATCCTGGAGGACCGCCCGGAGATCGCCGAACGCGTCCGCTCCCAGTACCGCCACTTCACCGTCGACGAGTACCAGGACGTCTCCCCGCTCCAGCAGCGCCTGCTGGACCAGTGGACCGGCGGCGACGGCGGCGCCAGCCTCTGCGTGGTCGGCGACGCCAGCCAGACCATCTACTCCTTCACCGGCGCCACCCCCGACTACCTGCTGAACTTCCGCCAGCGCCACCCCGACGCGACGCTGGTCAAGCTGGTCCGCGACTACCGCTCCACCCCCCAGGTGGTGCACCTCGCCAACGGCCTGCTCTCCCAGGCCCGCGGCCAGGCCGCCCAGCACCGCCTGGAACTGGTCTCCCAGCGCGAGGCCGGCCCCGAGCCGGCCTACCGGGAGTACCCGGACGAGCCCACCGAGGCCGAGTCCACCGCCCGCCTGATCCGCGACCTGCTCGGCACCGGCGTCCGGGCCAGCGAGATCGCCGTGCTGTTCCGCACCAACAGCCAGTCCGAGGTGTACGAGCAGGCCCTCGCCGACCTCGGCATCTCCTACCAGCTCAAGGGCGCCGAGCGGTTCTTCGAACGTCCCGAGGTCCGCGAGGCCGGCGTGCTGCTCAAGGGCGCCGCCCGCGCCGCGGACGACCCGCTCACCGCCGGCGCGCCCGACCTCGCCGCCCAGGTCCGCGCGGTGCTCGCCACCCGCGGCTTCTCCGCCACCGCCCCGGCCGGCTCCGGCGCGGTCCGCGAGCGCTGGGAGTCGCTGAACGCCCTGGTGCGCCTCGCCGAGGAGTTCGAGACCGCCCGCCGCGCCGCCGGCGAAACCGCCGACCTGGCCGCCTACGTCGCCGAACTCGACGCCCGGGCCGCCGCCCAGCACGCCCCCGCCGTCGAGGGCGTCACGCTGGCCTCGCTGCACGCCGCCAAGGGTCTGGAGTGGGACGCGGTCTTCCTGGTCGGCCTCACCGAGGGCACGCTGCCGATCATCTACGCCAAGACCGACGAGCAGATCGAGGAGGAGCGCCGGCTGCTGTACGTCGGCGTCACCCGGGCCCGGCGCTTCCTCACCCTCTCCTGGTCGCTGTCGCGCTCCCCGGGCGGCCGCGCCTCCCGCAAGCCCACCCGCTTCCTGGACGGCCTGCGCCCCGGCTCCTCCGGCCCCGGCGCGCGCACCCGCGGCGGGCGCGGCGGCGTCGAGCCGGGCGCGGAGCGCTCCGCCGCGCGCCGGGTGCGCGGCCCCGTCAAGTGCCGGGTCTGCGACCGCACCCTGACCGACGCCGTCGAGCGCAAGCTCCGCCGCTGCGAGGGCTGCCCGTCCACCATGGACGAGGCGCTGTACGAGCGGCTGCGCGAGTGGCGCTCGGCCAACGCCAAGGAGCAGGGCGTGCCGGCCTACGTGGTGTTCACCGACGCCACCCTGACGGCCATCGCGGAGGACGTGCCGGGCAGCCTCGCCGAGCTCTCCCGGATCTCCGGAGTGGGCGCCATGAAGCTGGACAAGTACGGCTCCGACGTGCTCTTGTTGTGTGCGGGGGAGAGTCCGGAGCTCGTGGGGGAGACCGACGGGGAGCCGGTGCAGGACTCGCCCGGGGACGAGGCCGGGAACCAGGCCGAGAACTCGCCGGAAAAATAGTTTGCGCGCCGCATGTACGGCGCAATAGCCTGCCGGAGCGGTCAAGGGGACGAGACCGCAACGCTCGCAGAGGGCTTGTTTCTGCGTGCGCTGACCATCAACCAGATATCGGAGCCCGGGGGACTGGGCACCGCGAGACGCCGAGAGGAGGCGAGTTCAGTGTCGACGAAGACGATCACCAAAATGACCGACCCGATGTCCACCCTCGCCATGCCCGCGCGCGTCCTCGTGCCGGGTCTGGGTCTCGACGTGGCCGGCGGCAACGCCGGAGTCCTGCTGGTTGCCGAGCACTGCCTTGTCAGTGGTCGTGGCAATGCTGAGGGCACCCGTGTCGAGGCGGGTTCGTCCCGTGACTGGGCCATGTTTGTCGACGGCGGTTCGCTGTCCGACGAGCGACCGACCCAGGCACCGAAGGCAGTAGCAGCAGAAGCGGCCCATGGTCGCTATGCGGCGGTCATCGGTGCCGGAGTCGAGCAGAAGCAGCAGCAGATCATTCTGGCCACGGCCGCCGTTCGCGGCGCCGATGCCGTCCGGAAGCAGGCTTTCCGCGGGCCTGGACCCTGGAGCGAACGACCCTGACGCAACCCGTCAGTGGCGGTGCCTCCAGGGCCGCGGAAACCCAGCAACCGGGTTCCGCGGCCCTTCTGTTTTGTCCGGTACGCAAGACCCACCCAGGCCCCACGGGGCCTCCGGCCGAACTCGAACAACGAGCCCGGCCGGATCCACCAAGAAGACGAGGAAGACGCCCAAAGTGTCCACGGTCATCACGCCGCCGCCCCTCCCGTCCGTACCCGACAAGACCATCAAGGCCGACCAGGCCGACCCCCCGGAGGTAACACTCATGCAGCTCACCGCCATCGACGAGGCCGACTCGCTCGGGCAGGCCATCCCGTGCCGGGCCTTCGACCCGGAGGTCTTCTTCGCGGAGACGCCCGCCGACGTCGAGTACGCCAAGTCGCTGTGTGGCACCTGCCCCGTCAAGGCCGCCTGCCTCACCGGCGCGCTCGAGCGCCGCGAGCCCTGGGGCGTCTGGGGCGGCGAGCTCTTCGTCCAGGGCGTCGTCGTCGCCCGCAAGCGCCCCCGTGGCCGTCCGCGCAAGACCGAGGTCATGGCGTGAACCCCGCAGCCATGTCCCGCACCGCATCCGCAGCCGTCCGCCGGGGAGAGCAGCCCCGCTGGACACCGCACTGCGCGACTCGGTACGCCTCGCGGCCGCCAAGGCCGACGCCGAACTGTCCCGTCCCTTCCCGACCACGCACCACGAGCAGGACCACCACATGAACCCCGCCGGCATCGATCCGACCGTCCGCTCCGAGCAGACCACCGAACTCCAGATCCAGAACAGGACCCTCGAGATGAATCTCCTCCAAGAATCCCTGGCACGTGCGCATATGCAGGAACGCCTCCACGAGGCCGAGGAGCAACGCCTCGGCCTGCGGGTGCTGCGCGCGGACCGCCTGCGCCGCAAGGCCGAACGTGCCTCGATGCGCGCCCGCAAGGCCCTTGCCGTCGCCCTGATGTGACGGACGCTCCATCCCCGCCGGCCGGCCCCGCGCCCACGCCGGTGACCACCCCCTGAACGCCGATGGCCGACTCCCCGCCCGGGGAGCCGGCCATCGGCGCACTCCGGCCCGGCCGCCGCCGGGCCGGAGTTCCACCGCCGGCCCGGACGTCGTCTGCCCGCCCGCGGCGAATCCATGCACCCGCCCCAACTCCGCCGGGCCGTACTGCCGTTCGGTGCTCGAACGGACCGTGCGAGGATGACCCGCATGTGGTCCTCCCTCCCGCTCGGCGAGCGGCTGCGCGCAGAACTCGGCCCGCCGCGCAAGGCCCGTCGTCTGGTCAGCAGCCCGCGCTCCCGGGTCTGGCGGGCCGAACTCTCCGGCCGGCCGGTCGTGGTGAAGCAACTGGTCGACTCGCCCGGGGCCGACGACCGCTTCGCCCGCGAGACCGCCGCGCTGGCCCTGGCCGGCCTGGCCGGCCGCCCCGGCCGCCGGGTGGTGCCCGCCGTGCTCGGCAGCGACCCCGCCGCGCGCGTGCTGGTGCTCGAACGGCTGGAGGACCGCACCCCCGGCCCCGGCTGGCAGGTCGACTACGCCACCGCGCTGGCCGGGCTGCACGCCAGCGCCCCCGCCGACCTGGACGACCTCGCCGGAACGGCGCCCGGCACCGCCCTGCCCGCCTGGACCGGGCCGACCGGGCGCGACCTCGGCTGCTTCCTCGCACTGGCCCGCACTCTCGACGTGCCCGCCCCACCCGGCCTGCGCCCCGAGGCCGAGGCCCTGCTCGCCCGGCTGTCCGCCACCCCCGCCCGGCACGCCCTGCTGCACGGCGACCCCTGCCCCGGCAACGACCTGCACACCGCGGACGGCGTCCGGTTCGTCGACTTCGAGCAGTCCTCGCTCGGCCCCGGCGCGGCCGAGTTCGCCTACCTGCGGATCGGCTTCCCCACCTGCTGGTGCTCCACCGCCCCGCCCGCCGAGATCCTGGACGAGGCCGAGGCGGCCTACCGCACCGCCTGGCGCGCCGCCACCGGCACCGAGGCCGCGAGCGCCGCGGAACTCGCCGACGCCTGCGCCGGCTGGCTGCTGCGCGGCGACGCCCTCGTCCCCAAGGCCGAACGCGGCACCGCGGACCACCTGGCCCGGCTCTCCCACGGGGACTGGACCTGGGGCACCGCCACCGCGCGCCGCCGCCTGCTGCACCGCGTCCGCGCCGTCGCCGCGCTCGCCGACGCGGACACCGCCCTCCCGCTGTTCGGCCGCTTCTGCGCGACCCTCGCCACCCGGATCCGCACCGCCTGGCCCGCCGCGAGCCCCCTCCCGGCCGAGCGCCCCTGACGGGCCGTCCGGCCGGACCGGGGGCGCCCGGCGGGCGTCGCCCGGGCCGGAGGAGCTACTCGGCGCCGTCCTCGGCGAAGCCGGGGAGCCAGCGGAGCAGTTCCTCGTGCAGGCGGACGGTGGCGCCGAGCTGGCACAGGACGCCGATGGTCGAGAGCGTGACCCGGTGGATGAGCAGGTAGGAGGGCGGCAGGTTGAGCTGCTTGCCGAGGTTGTAGGCGGGGGAGCGCGGGTCGGCGATCCGGGCGGCCTGGGTGCGCATCCAGTCGCGGCTGAAGGTGAACTGCTCGGCGCGGGTGGGCTCGATGATCGGCACCAGGTAGTCGAGCACCGCGTCCGGGTCGAGCGAGATGGTGGGCCGGACGAAGCCCTCCTGCTTGAGCAGGTCGTAGACGGCGCCGGCGTCGCCCGCCAGGGCCAGCCGCAGCGAGGTGCCGATCGGGCGCGGCAGACCGCCGGGGAGGCGGTCCACGGTGCCGAAGTCGAGCACGCCGAGCTGCCAGCCGGAGGCGGCGCGGCCGGTCTTGACGAGGCGGAAGTTGCCGGGGTGCGGGTCGGCGTGCAGCAGGCCGGTGCGGGCCGGGCCGGCGAACAGGAAGCGGGCGAGCAGCTGGCCGGCCCGGTCGCGCTCCGTCCGGGTGCCGTCCGAGATCACCTGGGAGAGCGGCTTGCCCTCCAGCCACTCGGTGACCAGCACCCGCCCGGATTGGGCGACCACCCGGGGCACCAGGATGTCGGCGTCCCCGGCGAACTCCCGGGCGTGCAGCTGCTGGGACTCGGCCTCCAGCTCGTAGTCGAGCTCCTCGGTGACGCGCTCGCGCAGCTCGGCGATCAGCGGCTTGATGTCCACACCGGGGATCAGCGGGCCCAGCATCCGGGCCAGCCGGGCGAGTTGGCCGAGGTCGCTGAGCAGGGCGTCGCCCGCGCCCGGGTACTGGATCTTGACCGCGACGTCCCGGCCGTCCTGCCAGACGGCGCGGTGCACCTGGCCGATGGAGGCGGCGGCGGACGGCTGGTCGGAGAAGGACCGGAAGTTGGCGGCCCAGTCCTCGCCGAGGTCGGCGGCCAGCACCGAGTGCACGGTGCGGGTCGGCATGGCCGGGGCGGAGTCCTGGAGCTTGGTCAGCGCGGCCCGGTAGGGGCCCGCGACGTCCTCCGGGAGGGCGGACTCGAAGACCGACATGGCCTGCCCGAACTTCATCGCGCCCCCCTTCAACTTGCCGAGGGTGGCGAAGAGTTGCTCCGCGGTCTGGGCCTGGAGCTCGGCCGCGACCTCCTCCGCGGGCCGGCCGCCGAGCCGCTTGCCGAGGCCCAGGGTGGCGCGGCCGGCGAAGCTCAGCGGCAGGGCCGCCAGCCGGGCCGTCCGGGAGACCGCCTTGCGCGGCATCTCAGACATCGGCCGCCCCCGTCCGGACCGGGCCGACGGCAGCCCGGGCGGCAGCGGCCGCTCCGACGACGGCCGGGGCGCCGACGGCGGCCGGGGCCGTCACGCGGTGCGGCGCAGCAGCGCGGTGCGGCGCCGCCGCGGGGCGCGGGCGGGCGACCGGTCGCGCCGTGCCGGTCACTGCCTTGCGCGGTAGATCGCTCACCGGACCTCCTGATCAGCCGGACCACCGGCGGCCCCCCGCCGGCGGTGGTGTGCGGACTTCCGGGGCCGCCCGGCGGGCCCTCGCCGCCGGGCCCCGCACTCCGGAGGCGGTGCACCGGGCAGGAGCGTGCGGTGGATCGGCGGGGGTTCGCCGGACGGACCCGAAGGCATGTCCTAGGCCATTGTGCCCGCTTGGCCGGGCGTCACGGACTGCCAGAGGCAACCGCAGTCGGGATGGCTGCGCAGCCGCAGCCGCCGCACCATGCCGTCCGCCGCGGACAGTTCGCACCAGCCGTCCACGCTGGGCGGCAGCACGCCGTCCAGGTAGAGCTGGACGTGCAGCGCGGCGAGCCCGGCGACGGAGGCGGCGACGGCGCTGTCGCAGGCCGGGACGCGGGGCCGGCCGGGGCCCTCGTCGATCAGCTGGGCGAGCAGCCGGGGCCAGGCCTCGTCCTGGTCGCGCCGGGCCAGGGTGGCGCAGCTGCCGCAGGCGGAGGCGCCGGGGACGACCAACGGGCCGACCACGCCGAGGTGTTCGAGCACCCCGGTGTACAGGTGCGGGATGCCGGCGCGCATCAGCTCCTGGGCGTCGACGGCCGCGCCGGTGTACGCGGCGGAGCCGTCCCGCGGGGCGAGCACCACCAGGGCGGGCGGTGGGGGAGTGGCGGGCGGCCGCCGGTAGCGCTCGCCGACCGGGGCGCCGGTGGCGCGGTGCACCAACTCGCGGGCGGCGGTGGCGCGCAGCCGCCCGATGTCGCCGGGCGGGAAGCCGCCGGGCGCGCAGTCCCGGGCGGCGACCCGGCCGCGGTCGAGCACCGCGACCTCGCCGATGCCGCCGGCGGCCAGCGCGGTGCCGACGGCGGCGCCGACCCGGCCGGCGCCGCGCACCTCGACCCGGGCCCGGGCCCGGCTGTGCAGCACGGCGGCGGCCTCGCCGGGCGCGGGGTGCACCAGGGAGAGCGAGGACAGGTCGGGGCCGAGCAGCTCGCCGCGGGCCGCCGGGTACAGCTTCAGCGCGCCGTGCACGGCCTCGGCGTCGTCCAGCAGTTCGCTCTGCGCGAGCGAGTCGAGCATGCCCTGGCAGTACTCGGCGCTCAGGCCAAGCCGCTGCCCGGCGCTGACCAGGGCGGGCCCGTCCCGGCTGCCGTCGATCAGTTCCAGGAACATGGCGAGCCTCCGGTCGACGCCCTCGATCAGCCGGGCGTGCCGTCGGACGGTGCCGAACTGCAGGGTCTGCTTCTCCCGCCAGAGCCGGGACAGGGCGGGCTTGAGGACGGGGCGCATGCGGGGCCTCCAAACGTCGGTCTCCGGTGCCCCGGACGAAGCTTCCGGCCGCAGCAACGGATCAACTGGTGACCGCAGCTTGCCCCCGACCCTCCGTACACGGAAACGCGTTGTCCACAGCCCCGGGGTGATCGTCGGATCATCACCGTGCACAGCCTGTGGACAACGCGGCCGGGTGGTCCCCGGGGCCGCGCCGTCCCGGTACCGGACTTCTGTCGCGGCTACGGGGTAACGTCCTGTGCCATGGCAGCCGAACGGGACTCCCATCGGTCGGCGTCGCGTCGGCGCGCCCGGGCAGCCTCCGGGTCCACGACCGCGGCGCCCGGCGCGCATGCCAGCACCGAGGCCGAACGGTCCCGCGGGCCCGAGCGGGGGATCGACCGCAGCAAGGTCGAGGTGCGCCGCAGCGCCCGGCGCAGCCGCACCGTCTCCGCGTACCGCGAGGGCGACCGCACCGTGGTGCTGATCCCGGCCCGGATGTCGCACGCCGAGGAGCAGCGCTGGGTGGCGCAGATGCTCGACAAGCTGGCCGCGCAGGAGAAGCGCCGGGTGCTCGGCGACGAGGCGCTGCAGGCCCGGGCCTCCGAGCTGTCCCGGCTGTACCTGGACGGCCGCGCCGAGCCCGAGCACGTCCGCTGGGTGACCAACCAGAACTCCCGCTGGGGCTCGTGCACCCCCAGCGAACGCACCATCCGGCTCTCCCACCGCCTCCAGGGCATGCCGGAGTACGTGGTGGACTACGTGCTGCTGCACGAGCTCGCGCACCTGCTGGTCCCCGACCACGGCCCCCGGTTCTGGGCGCTGCTGGACGCCTACCCGCGCACCGAGCGCGCCCGCGGCTACCTGGAGGGCGTCGCCTCCGCCGCCCGCCTGCCGCACATCCCGGGCGCCCGGAACACCTGAGCCCGCACCCGGAGCGCCCGGTCCGCTGTCCGGAACGACGCGACCCCCGCCGGCCCGTCCGGGCCCGCAGGGGTCGCAGCAGTCAGGTGCAGCAGCAGGCGTGACTAGACCAGCGCCCGGGCCCGCGCCACCAGGTCGCGCACCGAGCGGTCGGTGTCGGCCGGCAGCTCGTCCCAGCCGAACCAGCGCAGGTCCAGCGACTCCTCGCTGATCAGCTCGCGCGCCCCGGCCGGGGCCAGGGCGACGTACTGCACGTCCAGGTGGACGTTCTCGGGCTTGTCCTTGCCCAGGCAGCGCACGTGGTGCCGGTCCAGCTTCACCGGCGCGGTGCGGCCGTCGACGGCGAGCAGCTCCAGGGCGGCGATGCCGGACTCCTCGACGGCCTCGCGCAGGGCCGCCGCGGCCAGCGTCCCGTCGCCGGGCTCGCAGTGGCCGCCCATCTGCAGCCACCTGCCGACCTTGGGGTGCAGCGTCAGCAGCACCCGCCCCTCGGCCGGGTCGACCACCAGGGCGCTGGCGGTGATGTGGCCGGGCAGGCAGGCCCGCCACAGGCCGTCGGGGTTGGCCGCCAGGTGCGTCAGGTAGTCGCGGCGGAGCGCCTGCTGGTCGTCGCCGTCGGGCGTCCAGTCGGTCAGCGCGCGGACGGCGTCGGTGTGCAGGGACGTCACTTGGCGTCGCCCTCCGGGCCGTCCTGGTCGCCGTCCCGGTCCGCGGCGGGTCCGTCGGCGGCGTCCTTGCCGGTGCCCGGGCCTCGGCGTCGCCCTTGGTCGGGTCGGCCTTGCCGGTGCCCGGCGCGTCGGCGTCGCCCTTGGTCAGGTCGGCCTTGCCGGTGCTGCCGCCGGCGGCCTCGCCGAGCAGCTTGTTCAGCGCGTCGAAGTCGAAGCCGCCCTCGGTCTCGGCGGAGGTGTCGCGGTGCACGAAGCCGTCCGGGTCGTCCAGGTCGGCGGCGGTGGGGAGCATGTCGGGGTGGCTCCACAGCGCGTCGCGGCCCTCGACGCCGCGGGCGTCGGCGAGCGAGGCCCACAGCCGGGAGGCGTCGCGCAGGCGGCGGGGGCGCAGTTCGAGGCCGACCAGGGTGGCGAAGGTCTGCTCGGCGGGGCCGCCGGTGGCGCGGCGGCGGCGGAGCGTCTCGCGCAGCGCGGCGGCGTGCGGCAGGTGCGGCGCGGCGGCGGCGTGCACGACGGCGTCGACCCAGCCCTCGACGAGGGCGAGCGCGGTCTCCAGCCGGGCCAGCGCGGCCTTCTGGGCGGGGGTGTCCTCGGGCTGCAGCAGGCCGCCGGCCAGCGCCTCCTGGAGGGCCTCCGGGTTGGTGGGGTCGAGCTGGCCGACCAGCTCCTCCATCCGGGAGGTGTCGACCTTGATGCCGCGGGCGTAGGCCTCGACCGCGCCGAACAGGTGCGCCCGCAGCCACGGCACGTGGGCGAACAGGCGCTGGTGGGCGGCCTCGCGCAGGGCCAGGTAGAGCCGGACCTCCTCGGACGGCACGTTCAGCCCGTCGCCGAACTCGGCGATGTTCTGCGGCAGCAGCGCGGCCTTCCCGGCGGGCGCCAGCGGCAGGCCGACGTCGGTGGAGCCGAGCACCTCGGCGGCCAGCGCGCCGAGCGCCTGGCCGATCTGGGTGCCGAACATGGCGCCGCCCATGGATCGCATCATGCCCATCAGCGGGCCGGCCATGGCCTGCATCTCCTCGGGCAGCACGCCGCCCATGGCGTTGCCGACCCGCTCGGCGACCGGGTCGACCAGGTCCTTCCAGACCGGCAGGGTGGCCTCGATCCACTCGGCGCGGCTCCACGCCACGGCCGCGGAGGAGGTGGACGGGAACTCGGTCGCCGAGTCCAGCCACAGGTCGGCCAGCCGGACCGCCTCGGTGACGGCGGTGCGCTCGGCGGCGCCCACCGAGCGGTCCTTGGTCTTCCCCTCGGGCTGCTCGGCGACGACGGTCTGCCGGGCGATGTTCTTGGCCAGCTCCCAGTTCACCGGGCCGCCCTCGAACGAGAGCATCTGCCCGAGCTGCTGGAACGCCGCGCCCAGGTCGTTGGGGTTGAAGCCGCCCATCATCGCGGCGAACGGATTGTCCCCGCCCTGCCCGCCGCCGGGGCCGCCCATGCCGAACAGCGCCCCGAAGGGGTTTCCGGCGCCGAAGCCGAACGGCTGCTGCGGGGTCGAGTCGCCCTGCTCGCCGTCCTTCTTGCCCTTGTTCTTGCCGTCCTCGGGCTCCTCGGGGGGAACGCCGAATCCGAAGGGGAGGTCGCTCACGGGGTCCTCGATCTGATCGGCCGTCACGCGGGTGGTGTGGCGGGAAATTCTGCCGCCCGGAGGCTCCGGGCGGTTTCAATGGTCTCGCGGCCGACCGCGCCGGGTGCACCGCTGGGGCCGAGCCTCGGGCAGGATGGACAGTGCGTGACACTCGTACGTACGCACTTAAGCTAACCGTGGAGGATGGCCGGTGAGTTCCCCGCCTTCGGACGTTCGCTCTGGGCTGACCGAGGGCGAGGACGCGCCGGCCGACGCCGGTTCGCCGACTCCAGCCTACGGCGGCAAGCCGCTGACCGTGGCCGTCACCGGCGCGGCGGGCGTGCTCGGCGAGCGCGTCGCCCAGCGCCTGGTGGCCTCCCCGCACGTGCGCCGGGTGCTCGCGGTGGACGACCGCCGCGGCGAGGTCCCCGGCGTGCAGTGGCGGGTGCTGGACGTGCGCGACCCGGCGGTCGCCGAGCGGCTGTCCGGCGTCGACGTGGTGGTGCACCTGGCGATGGACCTCGGCATGGAGTCCGACCCGCGCACCCGCAGCGCCTACAACGTGCGCGGCGCGCAGACCGTGGTCACCGCCGCCGCGGCGGCCGGCGTGCACCGGGTGGTGCTGTGCACCTCCGCGATGGTCTACGGCGCGCTGGCCGACAACGAGGTCCCGCTGGCCGAGGACTCCGAGCTGCGGGCCACCGAGGAGGCCTCGCTGGTCGGCGACCTGCTGGAGATCGAACGGCTCGCCCGCCGCGCCCCGCGCGCCCACCCGGGCCTGCAGATCACCGTGCTGCGCCCGGCGGTGGTGGTCGGCCCCGGCATCGACACCGTGCTCACCCGCCACTTCGAGGCCCCGCGGCTGCTGGTGGTGGCCGGCTCCCGCCCGTGCTGGCAGTTCTGCCACCTGGACGACCTGGCCTCGGCGCTGGAGTACGCGGCGCTCGGCCTGGTCGAGGGCGAGGTGACGGTCGGCTGCGACGGCTGGCTGGAGCAGGAGGACGTGGAGGAGCTGTCCGGGATCCGCCGGATGGAACTGCCCGCCTCGCTGGCGCTGGGCACCGCGGCCCGGCTGCACCGCCTCGGCCTGACCCCGGCCCCGGCCGGCGACCTCGCCTACACCATGTACCCGTGGGTGGTGTCCGGCAGCCGCCTGCACGAGGCGGGCTGGCGGCCGAAGCACACCAACGAGGAGGTGCTGGCCGAGCTGCTCGCCCAGGTCGCCGGCAAGCACGCGGTGGCCGGGCGCCGGCTGGGCGGCAAGGAGGCCGCGACCAGCCTGGGCGCGGCCGGCGCGACGGTCGCCCTGATCGGCACAGCGGCGCTGGTCCGCCGGGCGCGCAAGCACCGCCGGATCTGACCGGCGCCGCACGCCGGTCCGACAAGATCCGAAAGAGAGGGCCTGGCCCCCGGCGGCGATGCGGAATGATGGGGCCATGTCCGAGAACCACGACCCGATCCGGCTGCTCGCGATCCGCGAGACCCCGCTCTCGTTGGACGAGGTGCACGCCGCGGTCGGCGACGACGCGGCGGGCGGCACCACGCTGTTCGTCGGCACGGTGCGCGACCACGACGGGGGCAAGCCGGTCGAGGCGCTGGAGTACAGCGCCCACCCGACCGCGGTGCGGGAGCTGCGCCGGATCGCCGAGAAGATCTGCGCGGACTTCCCGGTCCGGGCGCTGGCGGCGGTGCACCGCAC
The DNA here is from genome assembly GCF_000696185.1 of Kitasatospora cheerisanensis KCTC 2395. Classification (GTDB taxonomy): domain Bacteria; phylum Actinomycetota; class Actinomycetes; order Streptomycetales; family Streptomycetaceae; genus Kitasatospora; species Kitasatospora cheerisanensis. The sequence goes on from NZ_KK853997.1 coordinate 5,031,695, forward strand.
CGGCCGGCTGGCGATCGGCGACGTCGCGGTGATCGTCGCGGTCTCCTGCCCGCACCGCGGGGAGGCGTTCGAGGCCTCGCGGCGGCTGATCGACGAGCTCAAGCACGAGGTGCCGATCTGGAAGCACCAGGTGTTCGCGGACGGCGAGGAGGAGTGGGTCGGCGCGGGCTCCTGCTGACCCGGCGGGTCCGTTCCACGCCCCGCTCGTTCCCCGTTCGGCCGTACCCCGGGACGGTGAGCGCGCCACGCGTCCCGTAACCCGGACACCGCACGCGCCGTTCCCCCTGCTGGCGGTTAATCTGCTGATACACATGACGAGCCTGTGGGGAGTTCGAAAATGGCTGCGCTCGCCTGGTTGATCATTCCTGTGGTGGCCGGACTGCTGGCCTCGGTGTGGGCGGGGTGGGCGGCGCGACCGCCGCGATCCATCACCGACCCGTCCTCGCTCGCCGAGCACGAACGGTTCCGCGCCGCGATGGAACGCAACAGCGGCACCCGGCACACCGGCGGCGAATAGCCCGCCGGCACGCCGGACGAGGGGGAGTGTGCGGGCGCACCGGCTGTACACCGGGCCCCGCACTTCCCGTACTGTCGTGCCATGCCACGCCGATCGGCGACCATGCTCGCCGCCACCCTGCTGCTGATAGGCCTGCTCTGTGCCTCGGTCCTGATGAAGGTGCCGTTCACCGAGATGAGCCCGGGGCCGACGTACAACACCCTCGGCGTGCAGGACAAGACGGGCACCCCGGTGATCACCATCACCGGCCGCGAGACCTACCCGACCACCGGTCACCTCAACATGACGACGGTCCAGGTCACGGGGGCGAACTACCAGCCCAGCCTGGTCTCCGCGATCGTCGGCTGGATGCGCGGCGACGTGCTGGTGGTGCCGCACGACAACGTGTACCCGAAGGGCCAGACCGACCAGGAGGCCCAGCAGCAGAACGCCGAGGAGTTCGCCTCCTCCGAGGACAGCGCGAAGACCGCCGCCCTCAAGCAGCTGGACATCCCGGTCACCACCGAGATCATCGTCTCCTCGGTGGTCTCCGGCGGGCCGTCCGAGGGCAAGCTGCACGCGGGCGACCAGATCGTCGCGGTGGACGGGGTGGCGATCACCAGCCGCGGCCAGGTCGCCGAGCAGGTGATGAAGCACAAGCCCGGCGAGACCGCCGTCTTCACCGTGGTCCCGCACGCCAAGGCCGGTCCGACGCCGAACCCGGCGGACGAGGTGCAGGTGCCCATCACCACCGCCAAGGCACCGGACGAGGACCGGGCGATCGTCGGCATCACGCCCGGCGTCGACCACGTCTACCCGTTCAAGATCGACATCGGCCTGCAGGACGTCGGCGGTCCGAGCGCCGGCCTGATGTTCGCCCTCGGCATCGTCGACAAGCTCACCCCCACCGACCTCACCGGCGGCAAGTTCGTGGCGGGCACCGGCACCATCGACGACGACGGCGCGGTCGGGCCGATCGGCGGCATCCAGATGAAGCTGATCGCCGCCCGCGACAAGGGCGCCGAGTACTTCTTCACCCCCGCGGACAACTGCGCCGAGGCGACGCAGGGCACGCCCTCCGGCCTCACGCTGGTCAAGGTCGACAACCTGGCGGGGGCGGTCAAGGCGCTCGACTCGATCCGGAGCGGGGACCGGGCGGCGCTGCCCGCCTGCACCAAGTAGCGGAACGGCGGCGGGGCCGCGGACGGGAGCTCCCGTCCGCGGCCCCGCCGCTTTCCCCGGTCCGCCTACTGGAAGGTGGCGAGCAGGGCCTGGGTCAGGTTGGGGACCAGGTCCGGGCCGGTGAGGACCTCGCGGGGGCTGTCCTTCTCGCGCAGGCGCAGGGCGATCTCGCGGGCGCCGTCGCGCAGGACCGCGGCGGTGATGCGGACCTCCTGGCGCTGCGGGTGGGAGGCGACCCAGTCGTTGATCTCCTGCTCGGTGGCGTTCTTCGGGCGGGAGGACTCGGCGCCGGGCGGGAGCATCAGGCGCTCGACCACCAGGGCGCAGCCGACCACGCCGTCGGGCCAGGCGATGGTGCCGAGGAAGCGGTCGAGCTCGGTGCCCGGGGGGATCTCCTCCTGCTCGACCGGGGTGAGGCCGGTCGGGTTCTCGTCCAGGCCGAGCTGCGTGGCGAGCCGCGGGTTGGCCTTGCGCATCTGGGCGTTGTCGACCAGGGCGAACAGGCGGGCGGGGAGGTCCCAGCCGAGGGTGGCGGCGTGCTCGTCGATCTCCAGCGCGGCCCGGGTGAGCGGGGTGGCGGCGGGCATGCCGGCGGCGGCGGAGGTCAGGTCAGGGGAGTCGGACATGGGGCCATCCTCACATGTCCGGGGGGGCCGTCTCCAACTCCGACGCATTGTCCGGGAACTCCGGTAAAGACTGTTTAAGTTGCACTGGAGACCGGTGCGTGCCCGTCCACGGCGCGGCATCGTGATCCCCAACGACGACAACAGCTGAGGTGGCATCTTGACCTTCCAGATGCCGGATCGAACAGGTCCGGGTTTTCGAGCGAGAGTCGGGCCGCCGTCCCGCCGGGCGAAGGTGCTGCTGCTGACGGCCGGTGTGCTGGCCGCGCTGTTCCTGCTGTTCGTCATGTTCGCGGGGCTGTGGACGGACTGGCTGTGGTTCAGGTCGGTCTCGTACGGCTCGGTGTTCACCTCGCAACTGGGCGCGAAGGCCGGCCTGTTCGCGGTGTTCGGGCTGCTGATGGCACTGGTGGTCGGGTTCAACCTGTGGCTGGCGTACCGGCTGCGGCCGCCGCTGGCCGCGATGTCGGTGGAGCAGCAGAGCCTGGACCGCTACCGGATGGGCGTGGCGCCGTTCCGCAAGTGGCTGCTGATCGGCCTGTCGCTGCTGGTCGGCCTGGCGGCCGGCGCCGCCGCGGGCGCGCAGTGGCGGACCTGGATGCTGTGGCTCAACGGCACCCCGTTCGGGCAGCAGGACAGCCAGTTCCACCTGGACGTCTCGTTCTACGCCTTCGACCTGCCCTGGTACGAGTTCCTGCTGGGCTTCGCGTTCAGCGCGGTGATCGTGTCGCTGATCGCGGCGACGGCCGTGCACTACCTGTACGGCGGCCTGCGGCTGCAGGGCCCGGGCCGTCGGGCGAGCGCCGGGGCGCAGGGTCATCTGGCCGTGCTGCTGGGCGTGTTCGTGCTGCTGAAGGCGGTGGCGTACTGGCTGGACCGGTACGCGCTGGCGGTGAAGAGCGAGGCGTACAAGGGCGTCGACGGCTGGACGGGCCTGCGGTACGTGGACGCGAACGCGTTCCTGCCGGCCAAGACGATCCTGTTCTTCGTGGCGATCATCTGCGCGGCGCTGTTCTTCCTGACGCCGATCCGGCGGACCTGGGCGCCGGCGCTGATCGGCTTCGGGCTGATGGCGCTGTCGGCGGTGCTGGTCGGCGGGCTGTACCCGGCGATCGTGCAGCAGTTCCAGGTCAAGCCGAACGAGCAGGCCAAGGAGACGCCGTACATCCAGAAGAACATCGACGCGACCCGGCAGGCCTACGGCATCGCCGACGCCGATGTGACGCAGTACAAGCCGACCGATTCCACCAACCCGGAGAAGCTGAAGCAGGACGCGCAGACCATCTCCGACATCCGCCTGCTGGACCCGAACGTGGTCTCGCCGACGTTCCAGCAGAACCAGGCGCTGCGGCAGTACTACGCCTTCCCGAAGACGCTGGACGTCGACCGGTACGGCGACCAGGACACCGTGCTGGGTGTCCGTGAGCTGGACCTGACGGGCGTTCAGCAGCGCAACTTCATCAACGACCACTTCAAGTACACCCACGGGTACGGCGTGGTCGCCGCCAAGGGCAACCAGGTCGACGCCAACGGCAACCCGGTCTACACCCAGCAGTCGCTGCCGACCACCGGCTCGATGGGCGACTACCAGCAGCGGGTGTACTACGGCGAGAAGTCCACCACGTACTCGGTGGTCGGCCCCGGCATGGACGAGATCGACTACACCCGCGACTCCGACCCGGACCGGACGTACCAGTACACCGGCGGCAGCGGCGTCTCGCTGGACAACCCGCTGACCCGGGCCGCGTACGCGGTGAAGTTCGCCGAGCCGCAGCTGCTGTACTCGGGCGCGATCAAGGACGGCGCGAAGATCCTCTACGACCGCACCCCGAAGGAGCGGGTGGAGAAGGTCGCGCCGTGGCTGTCGATCGACGCCGACCCGTACCCGGTGGTGGAGGACGGCCGGCTGGTGTGGGTGCTGGACGGCTACACCACCTCCGACGGCTTCCCGTTCTCCTCCAAGACGGTCCTCGGCGACGCCACCAAGGACTCGCTGACCGACCAGCGCGGCCGCACCCTGACCGCCGTCAACGAGGTCAACTACATCCGCAACTCGGTGAAGGCCACGGTCGACGCGTACACCGGCGAGGTGACGCTCTACCAGTGGGACGAGGCCGACCCGGTGCTGAAGACCTGGATGAAGGCGTTCCCGGGCTCGGTCCAGCCGAAGGCGGACATCCCGGCGGCGCTGCTGCCGCACCTGCGCTACCCGCAGGACATGTTCAAGGTGCAGCGCGACCTGCTCGGGATGTACCACATGACGGACGCCACGGCGTTCTTCAACGGCACCGACATCTGGGAGGTGCCGGTCGACCCGACCGTCAACGCCGACGAGGTGCAGCCGCCGTACTACCTGACGGTGCGGATGCCGGACGCCAAGGAGGCCAGCTTCTCGCTGACCACCTCGTTCGTGCCCTCCGGCCGGAAGAACCTGGCCGCGTTCATGACCGCGGACGCCGACCCCGGGCCGGACTACGGAAAGCTCCGGATCCTGCGGATGACCTCCGACTCCGGCGCGCTCGGCCCGGCGCTGACCCAGGCGAAGTTCAACTCCGACACCGACGTCGCCCACCAGCTCACCCTGCTGCGCAACGGCGCCGACTCCGACGTGGTCTACGGCAACCTGCTGACCCTGCCGGTCGGCGGCGGCATCCTCAACGTGGAGCCGGTCTACCTGGTGGCGCGCGGCGCGAAGGTGCCGGTGCTGAAGAAGGTGCTGGCGGTGTACGGCGACCACAACGTGGCGCTGGAGGACACCCTGGACAAGGCGCTGGCGAAGGTGCTCGGAAACGCCGCCGGCGGGGCCACCACCCCGACCGCCCCGGCCGACCCGGGCGGCACCACGCCGACCGCGCCCACCACGCCCACCACGCCGACGACGCCCGCACCGGGCGCCAACCCGGCGCTGGACAAGGCGCTGGCGGACGCCCAGAAGGCGTTCACCGACGGCCAGACCGCGCTGAAGAACGGCGACTGGGCGGCGTACGGGCAGGCCCAGCAGGCGCTGCAGAAGGCGCTGAACGAGGCGCTGGCGGCCGAGCCGAAGGCCGGGGCCACCCCGGCGCCGTCGGGTCAGCCGTCCGGTTCGCCCGCGCCGTCACCCGGCGGCTGAGCTGGGCAAACCGATTTGTTGGTCCACCCCGCGATCGTGCTACAGTGGTTTCACCGACGCGGGGTGGAGCAGCTCGGTAGCTCGCTGGGCTCATAACCCAGAGGTCGCAGGTTCAAATCCTGTCCCCGCTACTCAGTAGCGAAAGGCCCGGAGGCATCAGCCTCCGGGCCTTTGCCGTTCCCGTTCGCCATTCCTCGGTGCAGACCCGTTGACACCCTCACTGGTCCAGTCCAATCTGAGTCGTGCCCATGACGAGCGGCCCCCACCGCCCGCCTCGTGGCGCTGCAACACGCATGCCAGCAACGGGAATTGATCGTGTTCTGCTTCCGTCTGCCGCTCTCCCCCGACCGGGTGTCGGACGGTGTTCCTGCATCCCCACGTGACAGGAGAGGCACATCCGCATGCACCGCAACAACCGAAGGGTCTGGGCCGTCACGGCCGCGGCCGCCACCCTGCTCGCCGGGGCGATGTCGCTGTTGGGCGCCCCCGACGCGACCGCCGGACCGGCCAACACCACCGGAGCCCCCGCCACCAGCGGCGGTCTGAAGATCGCCTACTTCGACCAGTGGTCGATCTACCAGAACGCCTACTACCTGAAGAACGTCGACACCAACGGCATGGCCGGGAAGCTCGACTACCTGCTGTACGACTTCGCCAACATCCACCCCACCGACCTGACCTGCTTCGAGGCCAACTCGGCGGCCTCCCAGGACGAGAACAACCCGAACGCCGGCGACGGCGCGGGCGACTACTACGCCGACTACGCGAAGACCTTCGCCAACGGCAACAGCGTCGACAACACCACCGACACCTGGAACCAGCCGCTGGCCGGCAACTTCCACCAGCTCCAGGAGCTGAAGGCCAAGTACCCGAAGCTGAAGGTGCTGCTGTCGGTCGGCGGCTGGACGTACTCCAAGTACTTCTCCGACGCGGCGGCCACCGACGCCTCCCGCAAGAAGTTCGTCTCCTCCTGCGTCGACATGTTCATCAAGGGCAACCTGCCCGCCCAGGGCGGCTACGGCGGCCCCGGCACCGGCAAGGGCATCTTCGACGGCTTCGACATCGACTGGGAGTACCCGGGCGGCGGCGGCCACACCGGCAACCACGCCTCGCCCAACGACAAGCAGAACTTCACCGCGCTGCTCGCCGAGTTCCGCAACCAGCTCAACACCCAGGGCGCCGCCGACGGCAAGACCTACGCGCTCAGCGCCGCCCTGCCGGCCGGCCAGGACAAGATCCAGTACATCGAGACCGACAAGATCGCCCAGTACCTGACCTTCGCCGACCCGATGACGTACGACATGCACGGCGGCTGGGAGGCGCAGGGCCCGACCAACCACCAGACGCCGATCTACCAGAACCCCAACGACCCGTCGAACAACGTGCCGCCGGGCAACGCCAAGTACTCCATCGACGAGGCGATCAAGGCGTACACCGTCGGCGACCCCTCGTACGGCATCCCCGGCGGGTTCCCGGCCAACAAGCTGAACATGGGCGTCCCGCTGTACTACCGCGGCTGGACGGGCGTGGCGGCCGGCGCCAACCACGGGCTGTTCCAGCCGGCCAGCGGGCCCGCGCAGGGTGCGCCGAACTCCGGCAACGTCGCGGGCGTCCGGATGTACAAGGAACTGCTCGGCGTCGTCGACAACCCCGGCTACACGTACTGGGACCCGGCCTCGCAGGCCTCGTACTTCTACGACGGCACCACCTTCTGGTCCGGTGAGACCGCCAAGTCCATCCAGGCCAAGATGGACTACGCGCACTGCAACGGCCTCGGCGGCTCGTTCGTGTTCTCGCTGTACGACGACCCGAACGCGGTGCTGCTCAACTCGCTGGTGACGGCGACCAACGGCTCGGCCGCCAACTGCCCGGCGCCGCCCGCCTCGCCCTCGCCGAGCGCGAGCAGCAGCACCGGCACCAGCCCGTCCCCGTCCACCTCGACGTCCTCCTCGCCGAGCGGCTCCCCGTCCGGCTCGCCCTCGGGCAGCCCGTCCTCCTCGCCGTCCGGGCCCGGCGGCGGGATCGTCGCCAACCCCGGCCTGGAGTCCGGCGCGCTCAGCCCGTGGACCTGCGCCGGCAGCGGCGGCAGCGCGGTCCCCGGCGGCCACACCGGCTCGTACGCCCTGCAGGGCAACGCCGGCGCCGGCGACACCGCGCAGTGCCAGCAGACCGTGACCGTCAAGCCGAACACCACGTACACGCTGTCCGCGTGGGTGAAGGGCAACTACACCTACCTCGGCGTCACCGGCTCCGGCGCGGACAGTTCGACCTGGACCCCCGGCGGGAGCGCGTGGACGCAGCTGTCCACCAAGTTCACCACCGGCGCCTCGGTCACCTCGGTGACCGTCTGGGTGCACGGCTGGTACGGACAGGGCGCCTACCAGGCGGACGACTTCACCGTCAGCTGACCGATCGTCACCACTCTTGCAGCGAAGGCCCGGAGGGAAACGCCCTCCGGGCCTTCGCCCTTGCGTGCGCGGAGAGTTGATCGACTCCGGTACGATGCGTGGCCGGGGTTTGTGGCGCCCAGTGTCGGGAAATCGACAAAGCGCTGAAGCAATCTCGCCGGGCTTCGGCCCCGCTCCGCCAAAACGGACGGAGCAGGTGTACGAGGGTTGCGGGTGATGCGACGATGGACCACGAGGGGGACGCGGCACGGCCATTGACGGGCCGTCCGATCCGGCGTGACCCCTGGGGGTACCACCCCGGGCCGACGGCCGGGGGCGAATGCCGCGACACTCGGGGGGAGCGGGAGTCGGCATGAAACTCATCGGCAGGAACGGGACAGGAGAACGACTGGCGGCCAGCAGCACCACGGACACCGACACCGGTGCCCGACCCACCGCCCAGTCGGGCACCAGCCTGCCCGCACAGCGCACCACCGCCGGCAACGGCGGCCTCGCCGCGTCCGGCTACGGCCCCGACAGCCTCGTCCACCTGACCGCCGACCAGGTCGTCGCCACCGCCCCCGCCCGCGACCTGCTGGAGAGCGACGACGGCGCCGACAGCTTCGAAACCGCCCTCGCCGCCCGCGAACAGGCCGCCCTCGAAGCCCGCCACCGCGGCTCCGCCGACGCCGGCGACCCCGGTGCCGCCAGCCAGCTCGGTGCCCTCCTGCTGCGCCGCGGCGACCTCCAGGACGCCGAGCCCTACCTGCGCACCGCCGCCGCCGCCGGCCTGCGCGCCGCCGCCAACAACCTCGGCGTCCTGCTCCACCAGCAGGGCCACCGCGCCGAAGCCGCCCAGTGGTGGCGGCAGGCCGCCGTCGCCGGCTCCGCGCCCGCCGCCCACGCCCTCGGCCTGCAACTGCGCGACCAGGGCGAGGAGGAAGCCGCCGAGTACTGGCTGCACTTCGCCGCCGAACAGGGCCACCCGCTCGGCGCGTACGCGCTCGGCGACCTGATGGAACACCGCCGCGACGTCCGCGCCGAACGCTGGTTCAAGGCCGCCGCCGACTCCGGCCACCGCGAAGCCGCCTACCGCCTCGCCCGGATGCGCGAGGCCGCCGGCGACAAGGAGACCGCCGAGACCTGGTACCGCACCGCCGCCGCCCGCAGCCACGCCCGCGCCGCGCTCCGCCTCGGCGTCCTGCTCGAAGCCCGCGGCGACCTCGACGAAGCCGCCCGCTGGTACCGGCAGTCCGCGCAGAACGGCGAAGCCCGCGCCGCCTGCGCGCTCGGCTTCCTGCTCCGCGACGCCGGCGACCCCACCGCCGCCGCCGAATGGTGGCAGGAGGCCGCCGAGGCCGGCGACGGCACCGCCGCCAACGCCCTCGGCGCCCTGCACGCCGGCCGCGGCGAGAACGCCGTCGCCGAACGCTGGTACCGCGCCGCGCTCGACGCCGGCGACCACAACGGCGCGTTCAACCTCGGCCTGCTGTGCGCCGGCGCCGGCCGCGACACCCAGGCCGAGCAGTGGTACCGCCGCGCCGCGTACGCCGGACACCGCGAGGCCTGCAACGCGCTCGCCGTCATGCTGCTCCAGCGCGGCGACGAGTCCGGCGCCGAACCCTGGTTCTCCAAGGCCGCCGAAGCCGGCTCCGTCGACGGCGCGTTCAACCTCGGCGTGCTGCACGCCGGCCGCGGCGAGACCCGGCAGGCCCAGGAGTGGTACGCCCGCGCCGCCGCCGAGGGCCACGGCGAAGCCGCCCTGCAGCTCGCCGTCGTCCAGGAGCAGCGCGGCAACCTCACCGGTGCCCTCGACCGCTACCGGCAGGCCGCCGAGGGCGGCTCCGCGGAGGGAGCGTTCCGGCTGGCCTCGCTCCTCGACCGGCGGGGCGACGCCGACGCGGACGCCGAACACTGGTACGCCGTCGCGGCCGACACCGGGCACCTGCGGGCGCAGGTGCGGATGGGCGTCCGGGCCGCCGAACGGGGAGCGCTGCAGATCGCCGAGAGCTGGTACCGGCGCGCCGCCGAGGGCGGGAGCCGCAGCGCGGCCTTCAACCTCGGGCTGCTGCTGGCCCGCCAGGACTCCGAGGCCGAGGCGATGCTCTGGTACACCCGCGCCGCGGACGCCGGCCACGGCCGGGCGGCCCTCCGGCTGGCGCTGCTGGCGCTCCGCCGGGGGGAGGCCGTGCAGGCCGAGAACTGGTGCCGGCGGGCGGCCGAGTACGGGCCCGCGGAGGTCGCGGAGCGGGCGGGACGGCTGCTGGAAGCGATGACCGCGGAGCTCAGCGCGTAGCGGGAGCACACGTCGGGGATGCCGCGGCAGGTGCAGGTCGATGTCCTGCGTCGCGGTCCTTCCGACGGGCGCGTTCCCCTTCGCGCGGCTCCCCGCGCCCCGGTCGGTGCGCTCCCCGGGTCGCGCTAGACGCTCAGCGAGCGCAGCGCCGCTTCGTGGAGGATGCCGTTGGTGGCGACCGCGTCCGCGCCGGTGGGGCCGTCGATGCCGTCGAGGCCGGTGAAGCGGCCGCCGGCCTCCTGGACGACGATGCACGGGGCGGCCATGTCCCAGAGGGAGAGCTCGGGTTCGGCGGCGATGTCGACGGCGCCCTCGGCGACCATCATGTAGGACCAGAAGTCGCCGTAGGCCCGGGTGCGCCAGCACTTGCGGGTGAGGTCGAGGAAGGCGTCGAGGCGGGCCCGTTCCTCCCAGCCGCTGAGGGAGGAGAAGGAGAGCGAGGCGTCGGCGAGGCGGGAGACCTTGGAGACGTGGATGCGCTGGGCCTTGGCGAGGCTGCGGCCGGCGAACGCGCCGAGTCCCTTCGCGGCCCACCAGCGGCGGCTGAGCGCCGGGGCGGAGACGATGCCGACGACGGGCGCGAACTCGCCGTCGGGCTGCTCCTCGAGGAGGGCGACCAGGGTGGCCCAGACCGGGACGCCGCGGACGTAGTTCTTGGTGCCGTCGATCGGGTCGATGACCCAGCGGCGCGGGCCGGAGCCCTGCAGGCCGTACTCCTCGCCCATCACCGCGTCGCGCGGGCGGGCTCGTTGCAGGACGGAGCGGACGAGTTCCTCGGCGGCCTTGTCGGCGTCGCTGACCGGCGTCAGGTCGGGCTTGGTCTCGACCTTCAGGTCGAGCGCCTTGAAGCGTTCCATGGTCACCGAGTCGGCCGAGTCGGCGAGGACGTGGGCGAGTCGGAGGTCGTCGTGGTAGTCGGCCATGCCCCGAACCCTAGCGGACTCAGTGACCCGAGCCGCTGAGCTGAAGGCCGATCACACCCGCGATGACCAGGCTGACCGAGACCAGCTTGAGGGTGGAGGAGGACTCGTCCAGGAAGACGATCCCGTAGAGCGCGGTGCCGGCCGCGCCGATGCCGGTCCACACCGCGTAGGCGCTGCCCACCGGGAGGGTCTTCAGGGAGAGGGTGAGCAGCCCGAAGGAGCCGAGCGCGAAGAGGCAGAAGCTGATGGTGGGCCAGAGCTTGGTGAAGCCGTGGCTGAGCTTGAGGTTGACCGCGAATCCCGTTTCCAGCAGACCGGCGAGGATCACCATGGCCCATGCCATCGGGTTGACTCCCTGTCAGATAGGACGGTGTGACCTTCCTATCGTTACCCAGTGGGCAGGGCCGGGCGACTCGTCGGCCGATGAACTCTCAGTCCCCCTCGTGGGCTTCCTTGGTGGCGAGCAGGCGGCGCAGCGAGTACAGCCGGGCCGGGTCGGCGTGGCCGTCGGCGACCCAGGCGTCCAGCGCGCAGTCCGGCTCGTCGTGGGAGCAGGCGCGGGGGCAGTCCTCGGTGCCGGGCTCCAGGTCGGGGAAGGCGTGGATGACCCGGGACGGGTCGATGTGGGACAGGCCGAAGGACCGGAAGCCGGGGGTGTCGATCACCCAGCCCGGGTCGAGGGCCTTACGGGACCCGGGCTTCGCACCGGGCGGCGGCGGCAGCCGCAGCGCGAGCGCGGAGACGGTGGTGTGCCGGCCGCGGCCGGTGACGGCGTTGACGTGGCCGGTGGTCCGCTGCTGGTCCGGGACGAGCGCGTTGACCAGGGTGGTCTTGCCGACGCCGGAGTGCCCGATGAACACGGTGGTCTTCCCGCGCAGGTACTCCCGGACGGCCTCCGCGCCGGCGGTGGCCAGCTCGTCGTGCCGGGTCACCACGTAGTCGATGCCGAGCGGCGCGTACGACTCCAGCAGCTCGTCGGCCGGCGCCAGGTCGGACTTGGTGAGCACCAGCAGCGGCTCCATCCCGGCGTCGTACGCGGCGACCAGGCAGCGGTCGATCAGCCGGGGGCGGGGCTCCGGGTTGGCGAGCGCGGTGACGATGGCCAGCTGCTCGGCGTTGGCGACGACGATCCGCTCGTACGGGTCGTCGTCGTCCGCGGTGCGGCGCAGCACCGAGGTGCGCTCCTCGACCCGGACGATCCGGGCCAGCGTGTCGGGGGCCCCGGAGAGGTCGCCGACCAGGTTGACGACGTCGCCGACGACGACGCCCTTGCGGCCGAGTTCGCGGGCCTTCATCGCGGTGACCAGGCGTTCGTCCCTGGTACCGCCGTCGACCAGGCAGGTCATCCGGCCCCGGTCCACGGTGAGGACCATCGCCGCGTCGGCGTCCTCGTGCTTGGGCCGGATGCGGGTGCGGGGCGGGAGCCCCGGCGGCCCGGGCGGCTGCGGATGTCGTCCTCGTCGGCGTCCTTGCCGTAGCGGCGCATGCTCGTGATCCCCCGTCAGCCCTGGCCGAGGAGGTCGGCCCACATCTGCGGGAAGTCCGGCAGGGTCTTCGCGGTGGTCGCCACGTTCTCCACCAGGACGCCGTCCACCACCAGGCCGAGGACGGCGGCGGCGGTGGCCAGCCGGTGGTCCTCGTAGGTGTGGAAGACGCCGCCGTGCAGCGGGCGGGGCCGGATCCGCAGGCCGTCCTCGGTCTCCGAGACGTCGCCGCCCAGGTCGTTGATCTCCTTGGCGAGCGCGGCCAGCCGGTCCGTCTCGTGCAGGCGCAGGTGGGAGATGCCGTACAGGTGGGACTCGGAGTCGGCGAGAGCCGCGACCGCGGCGATCACCGGCGTCAGCTCGCCGACGTCGTGCAGGTCCACCTCGATGCCGTGGATCTTGCCGGTGCCGGTGAACTCCAGCCCCTCGTCGACGAATTGGCAGGACCCGCCCATCGCGGTGTAGATCTCGCGGAGCTGGTCGCCGGGCTGGTAGGTGTGCTTGGGCCAGTCCCGGACGACGACCCGGCCGCCGGTGGCGAGGGCCGCGGCGAAGAACGGGGCGGCGTTGGACAGGTCCGGCTCGACGACCAGGTCGCGGCCGATCAGCGCGCCCGGGGTGACCCGCCAGACGTCCTTCTCGCCGCCGTCCTCGGGCGCGTCGACCTGGCCGCCGGCCTTGCGGATCATGTCGACGGTCATCCGGATGTGCGGCAGTGAGGGCACCGTCGCGCCGACGTTCCGGATCTCCACGCCGTTGTTGAAGCGGGCGCCGGAGAGCAGCAGCGCCGAGATGAACTGGGAGGACGAGGAGGCGTCCACGTCGACCTGGCCGCCGTCCAGCGCGCCGGCGCCGTGCACGGTCAGCGGGAAGCCGCCGCGGCCGCCGTCGTCGATCCGGGCGCCGAGGGTGCGCAGCGCGTCGATCACGCCGTGCTGCGGGCGCTCGTGGCTGCGCGGGTCGCCGTCGAAGTGCACCGGGCCGTCCGCGAGGGTGGCCAGCGGGGGCAGGAAGCGCATCACCGTGCCGGCGTTGCCGACGTCCACCTGGGCGGGGCCGCGCAGCTGCTCGGCCGGGATGATCCGCCAGGCCTCGCCGCCGCCGGTGCCGCCGGACGCGGCGTTGACCGTCTCCTCGACCGTCACGCCCAGGGCGCGCAGGCCGTCCGCCATCAGCTGCGAGTCGCGGCTGCGCAGCGGGCGGCGCACCCAGCCCGGGCCGTCGGCGAGGGCGGCCAGCACCAGCGCGCGGTTGGTCGCGGACTTCGAGCCGGGGATGGTCACGGTCGCGTCCACGGCGGCGGTGGCGACGGGAGCGGGCCACAGGGGTTCGGTCATGCCGCCCAGTCTATGAGGACCGGCCCCGCTACCGGGGCAGCAGCCAGGCCGTTCCCAGCCCCAGGCAGGCCAGCGCCACCACCAGGAACAGCGCCACCCAGGCCGTCGCCGGCACGCCCGTCAGCCGGGCCAGCTGGTCGGCGTCCGAGCCGGGCGCGCCGCCGTACCGCCGGGCGGAGAACAGCTCGACGATCGGACGCACCCCCGCCAACAGGAGGAACCACACGCCCAGGTAGGCGAAGGCGCCCTGCCACTCCGGCGTCCCGTACCAGGACACCGCGACGAACGCGCCGCCGGTCGCCAGCACCGCGAGCACCCCGAACAGGTTGCGCAGGGTCAGCAGCATCGCCGCCAGCAGCACGATGCCCACCCACAGCAGGACGGTGATCCGGCCCGCCGCCAGCAGCGCCGCCCCGCCCAGGCCCAGCAGCGGGGGCGCCGGGTAGCCGGCCGCGGCGGTCAGCACCATGCCCGGGCCGGTCGCCCGGCCCGAGGACACCGTCAACCCGGAGGTGTCCGAGTGCAGCCGGATCCCGGAGAGCCGCCGGCGGGTCAGCAGCGCCGTCACGCCGTGGCCGCCCTCGTGCGCGATGGTCACCACGGTGCGGCTCAGCCGCCACACCGGGCGCAGCGCCACCGCCAGCAGTGCCACCGCCGCGGCGCCCCACACCAGCCAGTCCGGCGGGTCGGGCTGCACGGCCGTGATCCGGTCCCACAGTCGCACGAAGTCCATCTCGGCCGGCCTCCGATCACCGTCGCTTCCCGTCGCCCGGGCGGGCAGCCTCCCACGGAAGGACGGGCGGCCGGTAGCCGCCGGTTCTCCGGCCCGGGCGGTTCTGGCAAGCTGAACGGCATGTGCGGCCGCTTCGCCTCCTCCACGGACCCCGCCGAACTGGTCCGGCACTTCGGCGTCCGGCAGTGGGACCCGACCGAGACGATCGCCCCGAGCTGGAACGTCGCGCCGACCGCGCGCGCCTACGCCGTGCTGGACCGGGCGCCGCGCGGCGAGCGCCGGCCGGTGCGTCAACTGCGGGTGCTGCGCTGGGGGTTGGTGCCCGCCTGGGCGAGCGGCCCGGAGAGCGCGGCGAAGATGGTCAACGCCCGGGCGGAGACCGTCCACGAGAAGCCCGCCTACCGGCAGGCGTTCGCGTCCCGGCGCTGCCTGATACCGGTCGACGGCTACTACGAGTGGCAGACCGCCCCCACCGACGACGTCTCCCGCCCGCCCCGCCGCCCCTACTTCGTCTCGCGCGCCGACGGCGCCCCGCTCGCGCTGGCCGGCCTGTACGAGTTCTGGCGCAACCGGCAGGTGCCCGGCGACCACCCGGACGCCTGGCTGGTGACCTGCACCGTCGTCACCACCGCCGCCGAGCCGCTGCTCGCGCCGGTGCACGAGCGGATGCCGCTGTACCTCGGCCCGGACCGCTGGGACGCCTGGCTCGACCCGCACGCCGAGAGCGCCGACCTCACCCCGCCGCCGCCCGGCGACCTGCGCATCCACGCCGTGCCCGACGAGGTCGGCTCGATCCGCAACAACCATCCGGGCCTGACCCGGCGACTCACCGAGGACGACCTCACCACGCTGTTCTGACGCCGTCCCCTCTATACGCTCTGCGCCATGCAGCAGTCGATCGTCGCCACCCCCGCCGGGGACGCCCGGCTCCACTGGTTCCGGGCGCCGGCCCCGCGGGCCGTCCTGCTCCTCGGGCACGGCGCGGGCGGCGGCGTCGAGGCACCCGACCTGCAGGCCCTGGCGGCGGCGCTCCCGGCGGCCGGCGTCACCGTCGTCCTGGCCGAGCAGCCCTGGCGGGTGGCCGGCCGCAAGCTCGCGCCCGCCCCGAAGACCCTGGACGCCGGCTGGCCCGCGCAGTTCGCCGCCGCGGCCGCCGAGGGCCTTCCGGTGTACGCGGGCGGCCGCAGCGCCGGGGCCCGGGTCGCCTGCCGCACCTCGGCCGGCCTCGGCGCGGCGGGCGTGCTGGCGCTGGCGTTCCCGCTGCACCCGCCGGGCCGGCCGGAGAAGAGCCGCGCCGAGGAACTGCTCGGCACCGGCCTGCCCACCCTGGTGGTGCAGGGCGGCGCGGACGCCTTCGGCACCCCGGAGGAATTCCCGGCGCTGCCGGACACCCACCGGCTGGCCGAGGTGCCGCACGCCTCGCACGCCTTCAAGGTCCCGAAGAAGGCCCCGCTGGGCCAGGACGAGGCGCTGGCGCTGATCACCGGCGCGGTCGCCGGCTGGCTCTGACGGCGCGGCCGGAGCCCGGGAATGTCCGGGCGGCGGGCGGGGTTGCACGAGTCGTCAGAACATGCCCCCGGTGGAAAGGCAGCGTCCATGGGTTCGATCGCGTGCCCCGAACGGTCCGAGGAGCGGGCTGCCCAGGCGGCTTCGCTGGTGCCGGACTGGTCGAAGTGGGTTGTCGCGGGCGAGAAGCCGGTCAGCCCTATATCCTCGCTTCCGGGTCGGCCCGTGGTGGGCCGGACCCTGCTGACCGAGGAGGTGGGTCCGGTCGTCGGGACCGATGACGCGGCCGTGTCTGGTGCTTCGGGCACCGACCAGGGCCGCCCGGAGGGCGAGCAGCTCACCGGCGACGAACTGGCCGAGGTGATCGGCGAGGACACCTTCCGGGTGTCCGAGAGCGAGAGCGAGGAGGCCAGGCGCGAGCGCTTCGAGCGGGACGCCCTGGGCTACCTCGACCCGATGTATTCGGCGGCGCTGCGGATGACCCGCAACCCGGCCGACGCGGAGGACCTGCTCCAGGAGGCGTTCGCCAAGGCGTACGCGTCGTTCCACCAGTTCCGTGAGGGCACCAACCTCAAGGCCTGGCTGTACCGCATCCTCACCAACACGTTCATCAACTCGTACCGCAAGAAGCAGCGCGAACCCCAGCGCACCGCGGCCGAGGAGATCGAGGACTGGCAGCTGGCGCGCGCCGAGTCGCACATGTCGACGGGGCTGCGCTCCGCCGAGGCGCAGGCGCTCGACCACCTGCCGGACAGCGATGTGAAGGACGCCCTGCAGGCCATCCCGGAGGAATTCCGGATCGCGGTGTATCTCGCGGACGTCGAGGGCTTTGCGTACAAGGAGATCGCGGACATCATGGGTACACCCATCGGTACGGTGATGTCCCGACTGCACCGTGGCCGCCGCCAGCTGCGCGGCATGCTGGAGGACTACGCCCGCGAGCGGGGGCTGGTCCCGGCCGGTACCGGTGCAGGGCAGGAAGCGAAGGGCGCGGGCTCATGAGCTGCGGCGATCCGCACGAGACCGAGTGCGGAGAGGTGCTCGACCACCTCTACGAATTCCTCGACAACGAGATGCCCGAGGGCGACTGCGCCAAGCTGCGGGTGCACTTCGACGAGTGCTCCCCGTGCCTGGAGAAGTACGGCCTGGAGCAGGCGATCAAGGCGCTGATCAAGCGCTCGTGCGGCTGCGACGACACACCGTCCGACCTCCGGTCGAAGGTGCTGGCCCGGATCGACTCGATCCGCGCCGGCCAGCGCGCCGGCGACGGCTCGGTGGTCGAAGTGACGGCCGTCGGCGTGGAGATGACGGTGGAGGGCGCGGCCGGTCACGGCTCCGCCGTCGCCACCGCGGAGTGAGCGCTCACTCGATCGGGTGAGCTGTCGCTGCTCCGGCTGCGGCAATCCGCGATCGTGCGTCCCGTCCGGGTGGCCGGGCCCTATTCTCTGACGAGTCCTCACGTCGGAGGGCCCGGTACGGGCTGGGGAGGCCGAGATCGCCAGCGAACGCGAACGCGAGCGCAGCGCGCTGACGGGGCGGGCCGTGGCCTACCTGACCGCCGTGACGGCGGCGGCGATCGCCGTACTGCTGCCGCTGGCGGCCGTCGCGCCGCACCTCGACTGGCCCCGGATCGGGCTGCTGGCCCTGCTGCACCTGTGCCTGGAATCGCTCGCCCAGGGCGCCCGCACCCCGTGCGCCCGGGTCTGGCGGTGGCTGCGCGGCCGGCCCGCGCCGGACGGCCCGGCCGACCCGCGCGGCAGCGGCTTCTTCCCCGTGCTGTTCGCGGGCGTGCTGATGCTGCCGCCCGCCGCCGCGGCCCTGGTCGCCCTGCCCGGCGCACTGCTCGGACCCGCCGCACCGCCGCGCGCGCTGCGCCGGATCTGGAACGCCGCCCAACTGGCGCTGGCCGCCGCGGCCAGCGCCGAAGTGTTCCGGCTGCTCGGCGGCAGCCGCCTGCTGCTCGGCACCCGCTTCCCCGACGCGGCGTTCGGCGCGCTCGCCGCGATCCTCACCTTCTGCCTGGCCAACGGGCTGCTGGTGGCCGGCATGGTCCGGCTCACCTGCGGGGCGGCCGGGCCCGGCGCGATGCGCAAGCTCCGCCGGGCCGCCCCCGCCGCGCTGCTGCACGGCGCCGGCGGCCTGATGGTCGCGGTGCTGTGGCAGGGCCCGTACGGCGCGTTCGCGGCCGTGCTCGGACTGCTGCCGCTCACCATCACCGCCTGGCTGTCCGCCCAGGGCCACCGCGAGCGGTCCGCGCACCGGGCCACCGTGCAGGCCCTGGTGCAGGCCGTCGAGATCAAGGACGCCTACACCCGCGGCCACAGCGAACGGGTCGGCCGGGCCTCCGTGCTGATCGCCCGTCAGCTCGGCCTCGCCGAGGACCGGATCCGCACCCTGCACTTCGCCGGCACCCTGCACGACGTCGGCAAGCTCGCCGTCGCCACCGAACTGCTGCGCCGCAACGGGCCGCTGACCTGTGCGGAACGGCGCGCCGTGGAGGTCCACCCGGTGTTCGGGCACGAGCTGGTGCGGCAGCTGGACTTCCTCGGCGAAGGACGCGACGGCATCCTGCACCACCACGAGCGGATGGACGGCCGCGGCTACCCGCACGGCCTGACCGGCGACCGGATCCCCGAGTTCGCCCGGATCATCTCGGTCGCCGACGCCTTCGACTCGATGACCTCCACCCGCTCCTACCGGCGCGGCCGGCCCGTCCAGGAGGCCGTCACCGAACTGGAGCGGTGCGCCGGCAGCCAGTTCGACCCGGTCATGGTGCGGGCCCTGGTCGACGCCGTCGCCGAACACGGCTGGCAGCCCGAACCGCCGCCGCCCGGCGGCTGGGACGGCGAGGTGCCGGACATCCCGCTCGGCGTGCCCGAACCGGCCCGGCTCCCGCAGCAGAGCGGACAGGGCCTGCCCGCCGGCGGGGCGACGTGACCACCCGGCGGCCGGGACCGGCCGACCTGCTGCACGGCGCGGCCGTCCTGCTCGGCGGCGGCGCGGTCGTCCACGTCCTCGCCGCCGACTCCGACCAGCCCCGGGTGGCCATCGCCTTCGCCGCCCTGATCGCACTCGGCCAGTGCGCGGGCGGCACCCTGCCAGGCGACCGCGAACCCGCGCCGGTGGCCACCGCCGTCGCCCTCGCCTACGCGCTGCTCGGCCCGCTGCACGGACTGCCCACCGCGCACGGCGTGCTGCAGGCCGCCGCCGTCACCGCCATCGGCACCGGCGCCGGCCTCGCCGCACAGCTCGCCGGGCGGGCCGCGCTCGCCGCCGTCCGCCGCCGGCCGCGCACCCCGCTCGGCGGGCTCGACGCCGCCGCCCGCCGCCTGGTCACCGTCTCCTTCGCGGCCCTGCTGTTCCAGCCGCTGTACGACTCCGGCGCCACCGACCGGCTGTGCGGCCCCGCGTACGGGGCGCTGCTGGCCGCCGTCGCCGCGCTGGCCGCGCTCGGCGACGCCGTGCTCGCCGCCGCCCAGCAGCGGGCCCGCACCGGCCTCCGCTACAGCGCCGCCCTCGACGACCAGCTGCGCGCGCTGCTCGGCATCGGCTCCGCGCAGGTCGCCACCGGCCTGCTGCTCAGCCTGCTGGCCGGCGAGGCCGGACTGTGGGCGCTGCCGGTGTTCTGCGTGCCGCTGCTGCTCGCCCAGGCCTCGTTCCGGCGGGCCGTCGAGGTCCGGGCCACCACCGGGCAGACCATCGAGACGCTCGCCCGGGCCACCGAGATCGCCGGCTACACCACCCCCGGCCACGCCCGCCGGGTCGCCGACACCGCGTGCGCGCTCGGCCGCGAACTCGGCCTCGGCAGCCGGGAGCTGACGCTGCTGGAGTACGCCGCGCTGATGCACGACATCGGCCAGCTGTCCCTCGTCGAACCGGTGCCCGGCGGGGCCACCGCGCTGCTGCCCGACGGCGAGCAGCAGCGGATCGCCCGGCTCGGCAGCGAGGTGATCCGGCGCACCGGCGTGCCCCGGCAGGTGTGGCAGCAGGTCGCCCGGCTCGCCGACCCGTGCCGGCTCGACGACGGCCGCCACGACCCCACCCTGCCGCTGGCCTCCCGGATCATCCGGGTCGCCAACGCGCACGACGACCTGCGCACCGCGGCCGCCGACCGGCCCCGGGCCGGCGCCCTCGACCCGCTCGACCACCTGCGCCTGGACGCCGGCCGCGGCTACGACCCGGTGGTGCTCGACGCGCTCGCCCGGCTCGGCCGCCGCGGGCACCGTGCCGCCCGCTGCCGCCCCGCGGCCTGAGCGCCGGAGCGGCCCGGCGGACTGAATGGCCGCGCGGGGCGCGCGGCCCGCGGCAGGCGTGGTTGGATGCGGTCGTGGCGGGAAGACCCGGAGGCGGGGCGACCCGGTGACGACCGACGGCAAGGGACCAACGTGAGGATCTTCCACCGCGCACGGCACCGTCCGTCGGCGACCTGGCGGCAGACCACCGACCGTGCGTTCACGCTGATCGGCGACGGCCGGTACGAGGACGCCGGGGCGCTGCTGGTGATGGCGGCCGACCTGGAGCCGTGGCTGTCCGACTCGTGGTTCAACCTGGCCCTGCTGCACAAGTTCCGCCGCGACTGGGAGCAGGCCCGCAGCGCAGGCCTGCGCGCCGTCGCCCTGCTCGACCGCTCGCACGGCGCCCCGGACTGGTGGAACCTCGGCATCACCGCCACCGCCCTGCAGGACTGGCCGCTGGCCCGCCGCGCCTGGCAGGCGTACGGGCTGCGGCTGCCCGGCGGGCCGGCCGTCGACGGGCCGATCGAACTGGACCTCGGCACCACCCCGGTGCGGCTGTCCCCGGACGGCGAGTCCGAGGTGGTGTGGGGCCGGCGCCTCGACCCGGCGCGGATCGAGGTGCTGTCCATCCCGCTGCCGTCCTCCGGCCGCCGCTGGGGCGAAGTGGTGCTGCACGACGGCGCGCCGCACGGCGAGCGGGTCGCCGACGGCGTCGCCTACCCGGTGTTCGACGAGATCGAGCTGTGGGCGCCCTCCCCGGTGCCGACCTGGGTGGTGCTGCTGCAGGCCGCCACCGCCGCCGACCGGGACGCGCTGGAAAAGACCGTCGCCGACGCCGGGTACGCCGCCGAGGACTGGACGTCCTCGGTGCGGCTGCTGTGCCGCACCTGCTCGGAGAGCCGGATGGCCATCGACGACGGCCACACCGCGCACCACGACCCGCACGACGACGGCGACCCGCTGCACCCCGGCCACCTCAGCCACCTCAGCCAGGGCTCGGCCGGCGGCCCCTGGCAGATCGAACGCGAATGCGGCATCGCCGCGCCCGCCGGGCTGGTCCGCTCCCTGCTGGAACGCTGGGCGGCGGCCTCCCCGGCCACCCGCGCCTACCGGGACCTCGAAGAGGTGTGCTGACCCGGCGCGGGGCCGCGCCCCGTACCCTGGACCGGTACACCAGCCGGACGCGGACGGAGCGGAAGCAAGCGATGGCCGAGCACCACGACCACGAGCACGACCACGAGCACCAGGACCCGGAGGTCCAGCAGGTGGTCGGCGACCTGCCCGACCTCGGCAAGGGCACCGCCCGGCCGATCACCGTGGTCGGCAACCCGGTGCTGCACCGCGAGACGCAGACCGTCACCGCCTTCGACGACGAGCTCGCCACGCTGATCGACGACATGTTCCAGTCGATGTACGCCGCCGAGGGCGTCGGCCTGGCCGCCAACCAGATCGGCGTCGACCTGAAGGTCTTCGTCTACGACTGCCCCGACGACGAGGGCGTCCGGCACGTCGGACACGTCGTCAACCCGGTGCTGGAGGAGCTCCCCGCCGGCCGCCGGATGCTGGACGACGGCCAGGAGGGCTGCCTGTCGGTGCCCACCGCCTACCAGGAGCTGGCCCGCCCCGGCTGGGCCGCCGTCACCGGCCAGGACAAGCACGGCAACCCGATCCGGGTCGAGGGCACCGGCTTCTTCGCCCGCTGCCTCCAGCACGAGACCGACCACCTGTACGGCTACCTGTACATCGACCGGCTCTCCAAGCGCGACCGCAAGGACGCCCTGCGGCAGATGGCCGACGGCACCCCCAAGTACGCCACCGTGCCCAACGACTGACGGTCCGTCAGCCTGTTCGAAGGGGGTCGCGCCCGCGGGTGCGACCCCCTTCGGCGTGTCCGGATCCGGCGGGTGTGTCGGGCCCGTCCGGCGGGGGAGCGGCCGCTAGTGTCCGCGAGCACGGGGACCGAACCGGGCGAGGGGCTGGCGGATGCGCAGGCTGTGGCGGGCGGCGGGACGGATCGGCGCGGTGGCGCTGACCGTGGCGGGAACGGGCGGCTGGACGGCGGCCGCCGACCGGGCCGCGGAGAAGCAGGTGGCGTACCGGGGCGTGCAGGTCCGGGTGCCCGCCGGGTGGCCGGTGGTCGACCTGGCGGCGGCGCCGCGCACCTGCGTCCGGCTGGACGTCAGCGCCGTGTACCTCGGCACGCCCGGCGAGGACCAGGACTGCCCCGCGCACCTCGCGCCCGGCCGGGCGGACGGGCTGCTGATCGAGCCCGCCCGCACCGGACGCGGCGCGGCCGCCCCGGAGACGGTGACGCCGGGCCGGCGGATCCCGCAGCGGATCGTCGCGGACGCCGCCGCCGGGCACCAGCTGCGGGCCCGGCTCGGCGGCACCGGCCTGGAGGTCACGGCCGGCTGGGCCACCGACCCCGGCCGGGTGCGGCGGATCCTGGAGACCGCCACCGCCGGCCCCGTCACCGCCGAGGACCCCGCCGCGGACGCCCCGGCCGGCGGCGCCGCGCCGCGCACCGACGTCGCCGGCTACGCCTTCGACCGGTGCGCCGCCCCGTCGGCCGCCGCGATGCGGGCCTGGGCGGCGTCCTCCCCGTACCGGGCGGTCGGGGTGTACATCGGCGGGCCCTCGCAGGCCTGCACCGCCCCCGGCGCGGACTGGGTCGCCGCCCGGGCCGCCGAGGACTGGGCGTTCATGCCGATCTACGTCGGGCACCAGGCCGCCCGCGGCAACCTGCTGGTCGACGCCGACCCGGCCGTCGCGGGCCGGCAGGGCACGGACGCCGCCGACGACGCGGTCCGCAAGGCCGAGGGCCTGGGCTTCCGGCCCGGCGCGGTGCTCTACAACGACATGGAGAACTACGACCGGGACCGGTACCGCGACCGGGTGCTCGCCTACCTGGCCGGCTGGACGCGGCAGCTGCACGCCCGGGGCTACCGCTCCGGCGTCTACACCGGCGGGTCCAGCGGCGTGCCCGACCTGTCCGCCCGCTGGGGCGACGCGGGCTACCCGGAACCCGACGTGCTGTGGTCCGCCGCCTGGAACTCCCACCACGACGTCACCGACGCGGGCATGGGCCTGCCCGCCGGCGCCGGCCAGTGGACCGGCGGGCGGCGCGCCCACCAGTACGCGGGCGACGTCACCGAGACCTACGGCGGCGTCGCCCTGGACATCGACGCGAACTACCTGGACGTCACCTCGCCGGCCGGCGCCGACGGCCGGCTGCTCCCCGGCCGCCGGCTCACCGCCGGCCGGAGCACCGGCAGCGCCACCGCGACGCTGACCGTGCAGCCCGACGGCGAGCTGACCGTCCGGCCGCGCGGCGGCGGCCGGACGCTGTGGTCGGCGGGCACCGGCGGCAACCCGGGCGCGTTCGCGGTCCAGCAGGACGACGGCAACCTGGTGGTCTACCGCCGCGACGGCGGCCCCGGCGCGGGCGGCGCGCTGTGGTCCACCGGCACCTGGCACAGCCCGGGCGCGTACGCGGTGCTCCAGGACGACAGCGAGCTGGTGGTGTACGGGCGCGACGGCGGCGCCCTGTGGTCCACCGGCATCCGGGACTGAACCCCGCCGCACGCCCGAGGGCCGCACCCCGGAACCCGGGGTGCGGCCCTCAGTTGCCGACGGTCCGTCGGGTGCGGCCTAGAAGTCGTCGTCGAAGGAGACCGAACCCTCGACGGCGACCTGGTACGCGGAGACCCGGCGCTCGAAGAAGTTGGTCAGCTCCTGGACGTTCTGCAGCTCCATGAACCCGAACGGGTTGGTCGAGCCGTAGCGGATCGGCAGGCCGAGGCGGGCCAGGCGCTGGTCGGCGACGGCCTCCAGGTACTGGCGCATCGAGGCGGTGTTCATGCCGGGCAGGCCCTCACCGCACAGGTCCTGGGCGAACTGGAGCTCGGCCTCGACGGCCTCCTCCAGCATCTCGGTGACTTGCTTGGCCATCTCGTCGTCGAAGAGGTCGGGCTCCTCCTCGCGGACGGTGTCGACCACGGAGAACGCGAAGTCCATGTGCATCGACTCGTCGCGGAACACCCAGTTGGTGCCGGTCGCCAGGCCGTGCAGCAGGCCGCGGCTGCGGAACCAGTACACGTAGGCGAACGCGCCGTAGAAGAACAGGCCCTCGACGCACGCCGCGAAGCAGATCAGGTTCAGCAGGAAGGCCCGCCGGTCCTCCTTGGTCTGCAGCGAGTCGATGTGGTCGACGGCGTTCATGTACTTGAAGCAGAACTTGGCCTTCTGCGCGATGGAGGGGATGTTCTCCACCGCGGCGAACGCCGCCGCCCGGTCGTCCGGGTCGGGCAGGTAGGTGTCCAGCAGCGTCAGGTAGAACTGGACGTGCACGGCCTCCTCGAACAGCTGCCGCGACAGGTAGAGCCGCGCCTCCGGGGAGTTGATGTGCTTGTAGAGGCTCAGCACCACGTTGTTCGCGACGATCGAGTCACCGGTGGCGAAGAACGCGACCAGCCGGCCGATCATGTGCCGCTCGCCCTCGGAGAGCTTGGCGAGGTCGGCGACGTCGGAGTGCAGGTCCACCTCCTCCACGGTCCAGGTGTTCTTGATCGCGTCCCGGTACCGGTCGTAGAACGACGGGTAGCGCATCGGACGCAGCGTCAGCTCGAAGCCCGGGTCGAGCAGCATCTTCTTCTGGTCTTCGGAGCTCATTACTGGCACGCCTCGCAGGACTCGGGGTTCTCCAGGGAGCAGGCGATGGCGTCCTGCTCGGCCTGGCTGAGGGTCGGGGTCTGCACCGGCACGGGAGCGGCGGTGCGGGCGGCGCCCGACGCGGCCTGGGCGATCCGGGTCGCCGGGCGGGAGCGCAGGTAGTAGGTGGTCTTCAGACCGACCTTCCACGCGTACGCGTACATCGAGGACAGCTTGCCGATGGTCGGCGCCGCCATGAACAGGTTCAGCGACTGGCTCTGGTCGATGTACGGCTGCCGGGCGGCGGCCAGGTCGATCAGCGCGCGCTGGGGCAGCTCCCACGCCGTGCGGTACAGCGAACGGACGCTCTCCGGCAGCCACTTGAAGTCCTGCACGGAGCCGTTGGCGTCGCGCAGCGCGTCCCGGGTCTGCTGGTCCCAGACGCCGAGCTCCTTCAGCTCGCGCACCAGGTACGGGTTGACCTGGAGGAACTCGCCGGACAGGGTCTCGCGCTTGAACAGGTTGGACACCTGCGGCTCGATGCACTCGTAGACGCCGGCGATCGACGCGATGGTCGCGGTCGGGGCGATGGCGAGCAGCAGCGAGTTGCGCAGGCCGGTGTCGGCGATCCGGGCGCGCAGCGCGTCCCAGCGCTCGGCCCACTGCGGGGCGGCGCTGCCGCTGTGCTCGTCATTGAAGAAATGGTCGATGTGCAGCTGGCCGCGGGCGGCCCGGGTCTCGCCGTACGCCTCGTGGCGGCCGAACTGCTCGGCCAGGTCCGCGGAGCGCTCGTACGCGGTGAGCATGATGCGCTCGGCGATCAGGGTGGACAGCGCCTTCGCCTCGGCGGAGTCGAAGTCCAGCCGCAGCTTGAAGAAGACGTCCTGCAGGCCCATCACGCCGAGGCCGACCGGGCGCCAGCGCGAGTTGGACGCGCCGGCCTCGGTGGTCGGGTAGAAGTTGATGTCGATCACGCGGTCGAGGAAGGTCACCGCGGTGCGGACGGTGGCGTCCAGGCGCTCCCAGTCCATCGCGCCCAGCAGGTCGTCCGCCGAGGCGCCCGGGGCGACGTGCGCGCCCAGGTTGACCGAGCCCAGGTTGCAGACCGCGGTCTCGGAGTCGTCGGTGACCTCCAGGATCTCGGTGCACAGGTTCGAGGAGTGCACCGTGCGGCCCGGCAGCGCGGTCTGGTTGGCGGCCCGGTTGGAGGCGTCCTTGAAGGTCATCCAGCCGTTGCCGGTCTGCGCCAGGGTGCGCATCATCCGGGCGTACAGGGTCTGCGCGGGGATGGTGCGCACGGCCTTGCCGGCCAGCTCGGCCTTGCGGTAGGCCTCGTCGAAGTCGGCGCCCCACAGGTCGACCAGCTCGGGCACGTCCGCCGGGGAGAACAGCGACCAGTCCTCGTTGGCGTTCACGCGGCGCATGAACTCGTCCGGGATCCAGTGCGCCAGGTTCAGGTTGTGGGTGCGGCGGGCCTCTTCGCCGGTGTTGTCGCGGAGCTCCAGGAACTCCTCGATGTCGGCGTGCCAGGTCTCCAGGTACACGCAGGCCGCACCCTTGCGCCGTCCGCCCTGGTTGACCGCCGCCACGGAGGAGTCCAGGGTGCGCAGGAACGGGACGATGCCGTTCGACTTGCCGTTGGTGCCGCGGATCAGCGAGCCGCGGGAGCGGATCCGGGAGTAGGACAGGCCGATGCCGCCGGCGTGCTTGGACAGCCGGGCGATCTGCGCGTAGCGGTTGTAGATCGAGTCGAGGTTGTCCAGCGGCGAGTCCAGCAGGTAGCAGGAGGACATCTGCGGGTGCCGGGTGCCGGAGTTGAACAGCGTCGGGGAGCTGGTCAGGTACTCCAGGCGGCTCATCAGCCGGTACAGCTCGGCGACCTCGCGCACCGACTCCTCGGTGGCGCCGACCGCCAGGCCCGCGGCGACGCGCAGCAGGAAGTGCTGCGGGGTCTCCACGACCTTGCGGGTGATCGGGTGCCGCAGCAGGTACCGGGACTGCACGGTGCGCAGGCCGAAGTACTCGAAGCGGTCGTCGCCGGAGGCGTCGATCAGCGAGTCGAACAGGGCGGCGTGGGCGGCGACCAGCTCGGCCGTCGCGTCGCCGATCAGGCCCTCGGCGTGGCCGACGGCGATCGAGTCGGAGAACGAGGCGACGCCCTGGGTGGCGGCCTCGTCGGCGATCTCCATCGCCAGCAGGCGGGCGGCCAGCTTCGAGTACTGCGGGTCCTCGGCGATCATCGACGCGGCGGCCTCCACGGCCAGCCCGCGCAGCTCGGCGAAGTCCGAGCCGGCGTGGCGGCCGCGCAGCGCGGCGGCGGCGACGTGGCCGGGGTCCACCTGGGGGAGGTCGGTGCTGCGGTCGGTGAGCAGCCGAAGCAGCGCCGCACCGGGGTCGGTGAAGGCGTCGGCGGATCCCTGGGACGGCAGGGTGACTGAGGCGGCGACGGTCAAGGCGCACTCTCTCCTGTGGCGGCGGCGGACGTGGCTCGGGGTGTCCGGGACCGCACGCGGCCAGGGGAGGGCAGCACGAAGGAACGACAACGCATTCCGGCGCGCGAAGACCACCCCCGGTCCGCCCGCGAGACCGGACGGCAAAGCAGTGCTGCATGGCGTCTGCGGGGATGCCGTGTCGCACACCGTCGGCAGGTCCTCGGACTGCGCGGGCGTCGCTACAGCCCGCTCACCGTTGCGGGGCAGTCCCGGATTCGCACCGGATTCCCCTGCTTCGACAGCGAGGTCGAGCATACATGTTGTGGCGGCTGGAGCTGGCGGCCCCAGATGTAGTAGCGCGTGTCGTGTCGGAGGTGCCGCGCGTAGACAACGGAAACCGTGCCGGAACCGCCTCAGAACCGCATCGAGTAGACCATCAGGTCCACCCCGGGGGCCGCCGACCAGTCCCGCCCGGGGGTGCGGAGGAAGCCCAGAGCATCGTAGATCCGGTGCGCCGCGGTCATCGTCGGCCGGGTGGAGAACGCCATCCCGGCCAGTCCGAGTTCCCGGCTGCGGGCGATCGCCGCGGACACCAGCGCCCGGCCGACGCCGCGGCCGCGGGCCGCCGCGCCGACCGCCAGCATCCGGATCTCGCCCTCGTGCGGCAGCGCGACGTCCGCCCACGGGGTGCCGCCCACCGCGAAGGTCACGCAGCCGAGCACCGGCCCGTCGGCGCCGTCGACGGCGACCAGCAGCTCGGCCTCCCGGTTGCGCCGGGCGGTGTCCCGAAGGAGGTCGACGTAGCCGGAGTCGGGGCGGGTGTGGCCGTCGCCGACGAAGGCTTCGACGGCGACCTCGCCGGCTCCGGCGAGGTCGCGGTCGAGGGCGCGGCGGACGAGCGGGCGGGGGTCGGACGGGGAGAGCATCCGGCCAGTGTGCCGGACCGGCGGCGGCGCGGGTCGGCCAGGTCGGGGTCGAAGGGGTAGCCGGTCGGCCGGTGCCGGTCGGCGCGGCCGGTCCGGCCGTTGCGGTCCAGGTCGCGGCCGACCAGGACGCCGAGGAGTCCGAAACTGCCGATGAGGCCCAGCAGGGCGAGCGCGGTGGTCATGGCTCCACTGTCCGCGCCGCCGCCCCCCGCCACGAGTGGCAGGAACGCAGCATTGCCACGAAATCCTGCCACTGCCATGCTGGGTGGATGCTGAAGAACGTCGCGGTGATCGTGCTGGAGGAGATCCACCCCTTCGAGCTGGGCGTGGCCTGCGAGGTGTTCGGCCTGGACCGCAGCGAGGCCGGCCTGCCGGTCTACGAGTTCGGCCTGGTCGGCGACCGCCCCGGGCCGATGCGCACCCACGCCGGCTTCGACGTCCAGGTGCCGTACGGCCCCGAGCGGCTCGCCGAGGCCGACCTGGTGATCGCCACCGCCACCGGCATCCGCGACCGGTACCCGGAGGCGCTGTGCGAGGCGCTGCGGGCCGCCCACGACCGCGGCGCCCACCTGCTGTCGATCTGCTCCGGCAGCTTCCTGCTCGGCGCCGCCGGCCTGCTCGACGGCCGCCGCAGCACCACCCACTGGCAGTACGCCGACCTGATGGCCGAGCGCTTCCCGCTGACCACCGTCGAACCCGACGTGCTGTA
Organism: Kitasatospora cheerisanensis KCTC 2395; assembly: GCF_000696185.1. Lineage (GTDB taxonomy): Bacteria > Actinomycetota > Actinomycetes > Streptomycetales > Streptomycetaceae > Kitasatospora > Kitasatospora cheerisanensis. The sequence goes on from NZ_KK853997.1 coordinate 5,060,726, forward strand.
CGTGGACGACGAGCCGGTGATCACCTCGGCCGGCACCGCCGCCGGCATCGACGCCTGCCTGCACCTGGTGCGCAAGCTGCAGGGCGCCGAGGTGGCCCGGGCGATCGCCCGCCGGATGGTGGTCGCCCCGCACCGCGACGGCGGGCAGGCCCAGTTCGTCAACCGCCCGCTGCCCGAGGGCGACGGCGACTCGCTGGCCGGGGTGCTGGAGTGGATGCGCCACCACCTCGACCGGGAGACCAGCGTGGACGACCTCGCCCGGCACGCCCACATGTCCCCGCGCACCTTCGCCCGGCGCTTCCAGCAGGAGACCGGCACCACCCCGCACCGCTGGCTGACCGGCCAGCGGGTGCTGTTCGCGCAGCGCCTGCTGGAGTCCACCGACGAGACCGTGGACGCGGTCGCCGCCCGCTGCGGCTTCGGCAACGCCGCCACCCTGCGGCACCACTTCGGCCGCCGCCTCGGCACCACCCCGCAGGCCTACCGGCGGGCCTTCGGCGGCCCCGGGCGGACCGCCGAGCGGCAGCCCGCCTGACGGCCCCTCAGGACAGGTGCCCGGTCTGGTTCCAGGACGCCGGCCGCAGCCGCCCCTCGCGGGCCCGCCACACGCTGGTCGAGCAGTTGGCCACCGGCGCCAGCGCCAGCAGCTCGTCCTCGCCGAGCCGGTCCAGCACGTGGCGGAGCATCAGCACCGTGCAGTCGTGGGCGACCACCAGCACCGGCCGGCCGGCCTCCTCGTCGTTCAGGTCGCGCAGCAGGCCGCGCACCCGCAGCGCCACGTCCAGCCAGGACTCGCCGCCGGGCGGCCGGTAGTACAGCTCGCCCATCCGCCGGCGGCGCTCCGCCTCGGCGGGGTGGTCGCGCTCGATGGCGGCCTTGGTGAGCATCTCCAGCACGCCCAGCTCGCGGTCGCGCAGCCGCTCGTCGTGGCGGACCGCCAGGCCCACCGGGACGGCGCCCAGGCCGGCCGCCTCGGCGAGGGCGATTCTGGCGGTCTCGGCGGTGCGCACGTACGGGGAGCACCACACCGAGCGGGGCCGGTCGGCCGGCGGCAGGGCGGCCCACCAGCGGCCCAGGTCGCGGGCCTGGGCCTGGCCGCGCATGGACAGCGGGATGTCGGCGTCCCGGCAGGTGATCGGGACGGACAGCGCGCCGGTGGAGTCGGCGTGCCGGAACTCCACGTTGGCGGTGGACTCGCCGTGCCGGGTGGCGATCAGGACCGAGGGCAGCCGCCGCCCGCCGTCGGCCTGCGTGCGGTGCCCGGTGCGTACCGTGGTGAGGTCGGTCATTGGCGGTGGCTCCCCGTTGTCGGTGCTGCGAGTGGTGGTGTCCGTCTCTCCCGGTCTCTCCCGAAAAGGGCTGTCATAACAGATGATCGCGCCGTCACCCCAGTGTCGATCGAGGCAACGGCGCGACCCAAGGGCGCATGCGGGGGCGGGTTGCGCCCCCGCACGCGTCAGTGCGCCAGCGTGGGCTGCGGGGCCTGCTTCACGGCCTCGTCGCCGGCCTCCGCGGAGTAGTCGGCCCGCGAGGTCTCGTCGGTCCCCTCCGGGGCCTTCAGGGCCCGCAGGACCAGCGTCAGCACCACCGCGACGAGCACGTTCAGCACGAACCCGGTCAGGCCGATGTAGCCGATCTCCCCGATCACCGGGATCTTCGCCGCCGACCCGCCGAAGTGCTTGGTCGCCGGCGAGGCCACCCCGTACGCCCGCCAGGTGCCGTAGACCATGCCGACCGCCCAGCCGGCCAGCAGCGCCCAGCGGTGGAACCACCGGGTGAACAGGCCCGCCACCAGCGCCACCGCGGTCTGCAGGATCCACACGCCGCCCAGCAGCTGCATGTTGATCGCCGCCTGCTTGTCCATCACCAGCACGAACGCCAGCGCGCCGACCTTCACCAGCAGCGAGGCGATCTTCGCCACCCGGGTCTCGTCGGCCGGCGTGGCGTCCGGCTTCAGGAACTCCTTGTAGACGTTGCGGGTGAACAGGTTCGCCGCCGCGATCGACATGATCGCGGCGGGCACCAGCGCGCCCACCCCGATCGCCGCGAACGCCACGCCGGTGAACCAGCTCGGGAACATGTCCGCGAACAGCTGCGGCACCGCCAGCTGCGCGTTGAACTTCTTCTCGCCCTTGCCCACCCCGGCCGCGATCGCCATGAAGCCCAGCAGCGCCAGCAGGCCCAGCATCAGCGAGTACGTCGGCAGGATCGCCATGTTGCGGCGCACCGTGTTCCGGGACTTCGCCGCCAGCACGCCCGTCACCGAGTGCGGGTACATGAACAGCGCCAGCGCCGACCCGAACGCCAGCGTCGCGTACGCCCACTGCCCGGTCGGCCCGGTCACCAGCGACCCCGGGGACTTCCCGGTCGCCGGATCGGGGGTGAACTTGTGCGCCGCCGCGTCGAAGATGTGCCCGTAGCCGCCCAGCCGCATCGGAATGTAGATCACCGCGACCAGGATCACGATGTACACCAGCGCGTCCTTGACGAAGGCGATCAGCGCCGGCGCCCGCAGACCCGACGAGTAGGTGTACGCCGCCAGCACGCCGAACGCCACGAACAGCGGCAGGTCCTGCAGGAACCAGTTCCCGGTGCCGCCCACGCCCAGCACGTCCAGCACCGCCTGGATGCCGACCAGCTGCAGCGCCACGTACGGCATGGTCGCCAGGATGCCGGTCAGCGCCACCGCCACCGACAGGCCGCGCGAGCCGTAGCGGCCGCGCACGAAGTCCGCCGGCGTCACGTAGCCGTGCACCCGCGACACCGACCACAGCCGGGGCAGGAACAGGAACACCAGCGGGTACGCGATGATCGTGTACGGCACCGCGAAGAAGCCCGCCGCACCCGTCCCGTAGACCGCGGCCGGCACCGCGATGAACGTGTACGCGGTGTACAGGTCGCCGCCCAGCAGGAACCAGGTGATCCAGGTGCCGAAGCTGCGGCCGCCCAGACCCCACTCGTGCAGGTGCTGCGCGTCGTCCGCGCGGCGCCAGCGGGAGGCCAGGAAGCCCATCACGGTGACCAGGGCGAAGAACAGCAGGAAGACCGTCATGGCGGTCCAGTCCACGTGCTTCACGACTGCTCACCCCCGTCCTGCTGCGCCGGGACGGCCACCGTGCCGGCCGCGGCGGCGGCCTTGCGGGCCGCCTCGTCACGGCGCAGCAGCAGGTACGCGGAGGTGGTGAACACCGCCGACAGCGGCACCCACAACAGCTGGTACCAGTAGAAGAACGGCATGCCGCCGAGCCTCGGCTCGGTCTTGGCGTAGGACGGCACCCACAGCACCACCACGATCGGCACCAGCAGGCACAGGCCTGCCAGCACCCGGGCGGGGGAGACCGCGGGCAGTGCGCCCGCGGATGGCGATTGAGACGACACGAGCGGCTCCCGGATGACGAGGAGTCACCTCACTGGCACCGCACCGCACATCGCCGTTCCGTCGCGCTGTACGTCCGCCGAGCAGCACCTTCGGTGATCGAAAGGTCCCCGCGAGAGTAGGGCAGCGGAGTGAGTTGTGTCACTACCCTGTCAACCGCGCGTTTCCTCCGACCGCGGGCGCCCGGCCCCGCCGGCTACTCGGGCCGCTGGAGCCGGGTGGTGAACTTGTACCGGTCGCCGCGGTAGATCGAGCGCACCCACTCCACCGGCGCGCCGTCCGCGTCGAAGGAGTGCCGGGACAGCTGCAGCATCGGCAGGCCCAGGTCGGAGCCGAGCAGGCCGGCCTCGCGCGGGTTGGCGAGGGTGGTCTCGATGGTCTCCTCGGCCTCCGCGACCGTCACCCCGTAGACCTCGCGCAGCGCGGTGTACAGCGAGTTGTGCTTGGCGAGGTTGCGCCGGAGCGCGGGGAAGCGCTTGGCCGACAGGTGCGCCACCTCGATCGCCATCGGATCGCCGTTCGCGAGCCGGAGGCGCTCGATCCGCAGCACGCGCCCGCCGGGCTTGATGTCCAGCAGCGGGGCGAGCCGCTCGTCCGCGGAGATGTACGCGACCTCGACCAGGCGCGAGGTCGGCTCCATGCCCTGGGCGCGCATGTCCTCGGTGTACGAGGTCAGTTGCAGCGCCTGCGCGACCTTCGGCTTGGCGACGAAGGTGCCCTTGCCCTGGATGCGCTCCAGCCGGCCCTCGACCACCAGCTCCTGCAGCGCCTGCCGGACGGTGGTGCGCGAGGTGTCGAACTGGGCGGCCAGCGCCCGCTCCGGCGGCACCGGGGTGCCGGCCGGCTGGGTCTCGGTCAGCTGCAGCAGGTGCCGCTTCAGGCCGTAGTACTTCGGCACCCGGGCCGTGGCGGTGGCAGGGCCGGTCTGGGTCGGCACCGTGGAGCCCTCGGCGAGCGCCGCCGCATCCCTGTCGCCACTCATGGCAGCTCTCACTCCTCGTTGGAGGCGGTCCTTAACGGACCCCTAAGTCCTATGTAACAGCACATGTTTGCACGCACGGGGAAGCAAGCGGGAGCGCCCGCGGGCAAACCGGTACGCGACGGGCCCGGAACGGAGCGCCTGGCGCCCGCCCCGGGCCCGTACCCGAGTGTCTCAGCCGGCCGTGGCCGCGGTCACCGCGAGCCCGGCCAGCGCCTCCGCCGCGGCGATCGCGCAGACCCGCGAACCGCCGTACGTGGCAAGGGTGGTGACGCCCAGCGGGGCGAACAGCGCGGCCACTCCGTGGGCGGTGCCGATCTCCACCACGACGGCGTCCGGGCGGTGCGCCACCAGGGCGAGCGCGGCCCGCCGCATCCAGGAGTGCCGGTGCACGTCGCGCACCACCAGGACCAGCGGACGGCCCACCGCGGCGCCGAGCAGCGGGGCGGTGTCGATCTCGGCGTCCTCGGCGGCGACCGCCACGTGCAGCAGGCCGGAGCCCTCGGTGACGGTGGCCGGCGGGGCGACCCGGCTGGAGGTGGTGCCGGGGACCAGCTCGGCCAGCGGACCGGCCACGCCCCACGGGGTGTCGTCGCCGGCCGCGATGTTCGCGCCGGGGGAGAACTCGACCACGTGCGGCACCCCGCCCAGCGGGCGCAGCTCGCCGGTGATCCGCAGCGCCCGGCGGGCGGCCGCCAGGCCGACCCCGACCTCGCCCTGCCGGCCCACCAGCGAGGCCCGCAGGTCGGCGGACCAGCGGGCCACCGCCCGGTTGCGCTCGGCGGCCTCGTGCAGCCGCTCGGCCGACAGCCGGCCCTCGCGGACCGCCCAGACCAGCGCGTCGCGCAGGTACACGAAGGCGTCCTCGTCCTGCAGGCCGCCGCCGACGCAGATGGTGTCGGCGCCGGCCGCGACGGCCCGCACCGAGCCGGCCGCGACGCCGTGGGTGCCGGAGATGGCGCCCATCTCGATGCCGTCGGTGACGATCAGCCCGTCGAAGCCCAGCTCCTCGCGGAGCAGCCCGGTGAGGATGCGCTGCGACATGGTGGCCGGCAGCTGGGCGTCGTACGCGTCGAACAGGATGTGCGCGGTCATGATGCTCTTCACGCCGGCCGCGATGGCCGCCCGGAACGGCAGCAGGTGCTGGCCGAACTGGTCGGCGGCCAGGTCGATCCGGGGCAGTCCGAGGTGCGAGTCGCCGGCCGTGTCGCCGTGGCCGGGGAAGTGCTTGGCGCAGGCCGCGACGCCGGCGGACTGCAGGCCGCGGACGTACGCGGCGGTGTGCCGGGCCGCCAGGTCGCCGTCGCCGCCGAAGGAGCGGACGCCGATCACCGGGTTGTCCGGGTTGGAGTTGACGTCCGCGTCGGGCGCGTAGTTCAGGTTCACGCCGACGGCGGCCAGGTCGAACCCGATCGAGCGGGCGACCTGCTCGGTGAGGTCGGTGTCGTCGACCTCGCCGAGCGCCAGGTTGCCCGGGTAGGAGGACCCGCTGGTCACTTCGAGGCGGGTGACGTCGCCGCCCTCCTCGTCGGTGGCGATCAGCAGGTCGCCGTTGAGCGCGTACATCTCCGCGGTCAGCGCGGCGACCTGCTGCGGGGTGCGGATGTTGCGGCCGAACAGGGCGACGCCGCCGAGTTCGCCGTCGCCCAGTCTGCGGCGCAGCCACTCGGGTGCGGTCAGACCGGCGAAGCCGGGCTGCAGGACCGCTCCGGCGTCGCTCAGGAGTGAGGCGCTTTCCGTACCGGGCATCGCCATGTTTCCTTCCCTGGGGGTGGAGGTGCTTCAGGTGCGACTGGGGTGTGGGAGGGGACTCAGCCCTTGACCGCACCGGCGGTGAGACCCGCCGACACCTTCTTCTGGAAGAACACGAACAGGATGATCACGGGCAGCGAGACCAGCAGACCGCCGGCCATCTGCGCGCCGTAGTCCGCACCCCGGGTGGGGGTGGTGGAGTAGAACGTCAGCCAGATCATCGAGGTCTTCTGGCCGCTGGTGGACATCAGCGTGTTGGCGACGATGAACTCGTTCCACGCCTGGATCCAGCTGTAGACGCCGGTGGTGATCAGGCCGGGCAGGGTGAGCGGCAGGATGACGCGGAAGAACGCGCCCCACTGGGTGCAGCCGTCGACCATGGCGGCCTCGTCCAGCTCCGCCGGGATGTTCACGATGAACGAGCGCAGCGTCCAGATCACGTACGGGACGGTGAAGACCAGGTACGCGAGGACCACGCCGAAGATCGTGCCGGTCATGCCGGCGCCGTTCATCACCACGAACAGCGGGATGATGATCGCCAGCAGCGGCACCATCTGGACCACCAGCATGGTGACGATGAAGAAGTTGCGGCCGCGGAACTTGAACCGGGCCACCGCGACGGCGGCGAGGAAGCCGACCACCAGGCCGAGGACCACGGAGCCCAGGGTCAGGTAGAGGGTGTTCCACAGCGACGGCAGGAACAGCGAGTCGTCGAAGATCGTCTTGTAGCTCTCGAACGAGAAGGACGAGGGCCAGAAGGTCGGGTCCTGGGAGATCAGGTCCTTGTTCGTCTTGAACGTGGTGATGATCATCCAGTAGATCGGGAACGCCATGACCACGGCGATGCCGAGGCCGACGATGTTCCAGAACCAGGTCATCACCGGGCTGCGGCCGGTCTCCCGGGCCTTCTTGACCTTCTTCGGAGCGCTCGGAGTCACGACCGGCGCGGCCTGCTGGGTGCTGGTGGTCATCGCTCGTTGGCTCCGATCTTGAGCATCTGGCGGATGTAGTACACGAGCACCGCCAGCATCAGAAGGATCATGGCGATCGAGATCACCGCGCTGTCGCTGTACTTGGAGGCGACCACGCCCTTCTCGTACAGGTAGACGCCGATCGTCCAGTAGTCCGGCTCGGGCGAGGTGTTGCGCAGGGTGAAGATCTGCGTGAAGACCTGGAAGTCCCAGATGAAGCTGAGCGCGGCGGAGATCATCAGGAACGGCCGGATGACCGGGATGGTGACGTGCCGGAAGGTCTGGAACGCGTTGGCGCCGTCCAGCTTGGCGGCCTCGGTCAGCTCCTTCGGGACCTGGGTGAGCGCGGCGTACAGGCCCAGCACCAGGAAGGGCAGCGCGCCCCAGATGATGACCGCGGCGCCGACCACGTACAGACCGACGGTCGGGTCGGCGAACCAGTCGTAGTGCTTCCACGACTCGTCGCCGGTGACCAGGTAGGCGAGGTAGTCGACCACGCCGCCGTTGGAGGTGAACAGCCAGCGGAACACCTGGCCGTTGACCAGCGCGGGGATCGCCCAGACGAACATCAGGACGGTGATGATCGTGACCCGGACCCAGTTCGAGACCCGGTTCAGGAGCAGGGCGATCAGCATGCCCAGCACCATCGAGAGGATGACCAGCTCCGCGGTGAAGTAGATCGAGCGGAGCACGACCTCCCAGAACTGGCTGTCACCGAGGATCTTGGTGTAGCCGTCGAAGCCGATGTACTTCGACAGCCCCGGGTTCGCCAGGTACGCGTACCGGTTGACGTTCTTGAACGACAGATTGATCAGGCTGAACAGCGGATACGCCAGAACGCCCACCAGTACGACGACGGCGGGCAGCAGGAGGCTGTAGGGGATGTACTGGCCGGCCGCGAAGAACCCGCGGCGCTGCGGCTTCTCCACCGGGGCAGGCCCCGACTCTTCGGACCGGTTCACGGTCTCGTTGGTGGTCACACTCATCAGGGTCCTTCCCGGGCCCGCGGTTCTGGTCGGTCCTGGCGCGCGGGTGGGCAGTCCGCGCGATCGCGGACTGCCCACCCCTTCTCTCGGCGCTCAGTGCGGTGGTCCGCCCGGGAACGGGCTCCCGGGCCGACCGCGGATCAGCTGGGTCAGCCGTTCAGGTCCTTGACGATGGTGTCCTGGGCCTTCTTGAGCTCGGCGGCCGCGTCGCCACCGGCGGCGATCGCACCGAAGGCGTTCTTCAGCGCGGTCTCGTCGGCGCCGGACCACAGCGGCGAGTTCGGGATGAACCAGGTCGCGCCCTCGGCCGCGTCACCGGTCGCCTTGTTCGCCGGGTCGGCCTGCTTGTAGGTGGCGACCAGGTTCTTGGCGTTCGGGATGGCGTGCTTGGCCAGCGCGGTCTGCTGCTTGGTGTTGGTGTAGATCTGCAGGAAGGTCGCGCCCAGGCCCGGGTTGGCGGACTTGGACGGGACGGCCAGGTCGGAGCCGCCGAGGAACGCCGGGGTGGTGGAGCCGGCCGCGGTGCCCGGGAGGGCGATGGTGGCGAGCTTGTCCTTCAGCGCCGGGTCGCCGGTCTTCGGGTCGGCGACGGCGGAGACCTCCCAGCCGTTGCCGATGATGGCGGCGATGTTGCCCTTGGCCATCAGCGCGTCCTGGGTGGCCTCGTCAGTGGTGGTGCCACCGACCGAGAACTCCTTCTGCAGGTCGTTCCAGGTCTTGACGCCCTCGACGAACTTCGGGTCGGTCAGGTTGCCGGTCCACTTCTCGCCGTCCTTCTTGGCGATGACACCCTTGACACCGAACGGGCCCGCGCCGAAGGAGACGGCGGAGTACCAGTTCTGGCCCGGCATGTACAGCGCGGAGAAGCCCGGGACGGCGGCGTTGGCGGCCTTGACCTTGGTCAGGGCGGCCTTCAGCTCGTCGACGGTGGTCGGCGCGGCGGTGACGCCGGCGGCGTCGAACAGGTCCTTGCGGTAGATCAGGACGCGGGCGCCGGCGTAGTACGGGACGGCGTAGGTCTTGGAGCCGTCGGCCGACTGGCCGGAGGCGGCCAGCGAGTCCAGCCACTTGTCCGAGTTGTCGAACTGGCTCTTGACCGAGGTCAGGTCGACGAAGGAGCCGGCCTCGATGTACTTGGCGGCCTGGGTGTTACCGAGCTCCAGCGCGTCCGGGCCGTTGCCGGAGAGCAGGGCGGTGTCGAGCTTGGTGGTGTAGTTGGTCCAGGTCTGCCACTGGATGTCGACCTCGGCGCCGGTCTGCTCGGTGAACTCCTTCTTCGCCGCCTCGACGACCTCGGGCCAGCCCTTCTGGGCGTCGTCCATCAGCCAGACGGTGATCTTCTTGCCCTTGCCGTCCTTGCTCAGGGTGGCCTGGTCGCCGCCGGAGCCGGACGAAGACGAGGAGCAAGCCGAGGCGACGAGCACGGTGGCAATGGCGGCCACGGCTGCGATCTTGCGGTTCAAACCATCCTCCAGAGGGATGAGCAAGGTAGGGCACCGGGCTGCCGGGCCACTGGGCCCTGAAGCTGCGTCGTGCCGTAGGGGGAACGTCACCGGGTGACACGGACACGAACTGCCGGGGCAGGCGGGCCGATCCGTGAGGTGGAGTAGACCATTGGTTTAGACCAACGCCTGGAGATTGGCATGGACCAATGACGAGCGTCAAGGGATCGAAGAGCGTCTGCACAAGCCGTTATCAACGCTTGACTCGGCCGTGTTGGACTGGACCAAGTCGGGGGCGGATCCGGATATGGCGGGACGAATCGACCACCCGCGGTGGTAGCTCAACGTGGCCTGAAGGGAACCTTAAGTGAGCCCTAAGGGGCATACCCGTGCCGGTATTGACGTGACCGGGGCGGAACCGGCAACGGATCGGCAACAAGCGGGACTTGTAATCATCACGCGCGTTGACGCTGCAAATGGTCTAGGCCAGGATCCGGAAAAGCTGGTCTGTACCACCGCGCAGACCTCCCCGCACCTAATTCGGAGGATTGCGTGAAGCGTCAGGTTCTGGCCGCGATCAGCACCGCCGCTCTGCTGGCCACCGTCGCCGGCTGCTCGTCCGACGGGAAGTCGGCCGCGCCGTCGACCACCCCCGACCCGAAGAACGCCACCGGGACCGTGACGGTGTGGCTCATGGACGACGCGCAGAAGAGCTGGCCCGAGCTGGTCCAGCAGGTCAACGACCAGTTCGCCGCCAAGTACCCCAAGGTCGAGCTCAAGCTCAGCTACCACACCTGGGCGAACAAGATCGCCGAGCTGGACGCCGCCATCAAGGCCAACCAGGCGCCCGACGTGGTCGAGCTCGGCAACACCGAGACCATGAAGTACATGGTGAACGGCTCCCTGCTGGGCCTGGACCGCACCGGATTCGACAACTCCGACAACTGGATCAAGGGTCTCGCCGACACCTGCACGTACAACCAGAAGCTTTTCTGCGTCCCCTATTACGCGGGCGCCCGGGTCGGCGTCTACAACGCGAAGATGTTCCAGGACGCCACCGGTTCCGCGGACCTTCCGCAGACCGAGGACGAACTCACCGCCGCCCTCGACAAGGTGGCCCAGCGCTACAAGGGCAACCCCGGATTCTCCGCGCTCTACCTGCCCGGCCCCTACTGGTACGCCGCGATGTCCTACGTCACCGCGTACGGCGGCTCGATCGCCAAGTTCGACTCCAGCGGCAACTGGCACGGCACCCTGCACGACCCCAAGTCGCAGCAGGGCCTCCAGCACTTCGTCAACCTGGTCAAGACGTACAACAAGAGCGGCGACCTCAAGGTCAACGAGGCCAAGCAGGCCGGCGTGCTCGGCCACGAGAAGGCCGGCCTGATCTACGCCAACGGCTGGGAGCTGGGCGACGCGATCGCCCCGATCACCGGCACCCCGGCGCTCAAGGACTCGCTGAAGATCGTCACGATGCCCGGCCCGAACGGCAAGCCGCTGCCCTCCTTCATCGGCGGCTCCGACCTCGCCGTCACCGCGAAGACGCAGAACGCCGCGCTCGCCACCGACTGGGTGCGGATGTTCACCAGCACCAAGTCCGAGCAGGTGCTCGCCGACAAGGACACCCTGCCCAACAACCTCACCCAGCTGGCGCCGCTGAAGAACAAGCCCGCCACCGCCGCGGCCGCCAACGCCGTCCAGGACGCCTGGTTCACCCCCGCCGCCCCCGGCTGGGGCGCCGTCGAGAAGCAGAACGTCCTGGTCAACATGCTGGACTCGATCTTCAAGGGCAAGAGCGTCGACGAGGCCACCAAGGACGCCGACGCCCAGATCGACCAGCTGATCAACAACCCGTCCTGATCCTCGGCCGATTCCGCGGACCGGGCCCGACGCACCGTCACGACGTGTGCTGCGGGGCCCGGTCCACGTAGGATCGGCACAGAACAGTTCCACGCAGCGAGGGTGCGGACTCGCCGCCGTTCAGAGGTCCCCGTCGGGCGTCCCGCCCCACGGGGTAGAACCATCTCTCCACGGAGGCACACCCCGATGTCCGACCCGCAGACTGTTTCCGTTCCCGGCAGGATCATGTCGGCGGAGATGGCCGAGCAGCCGGCCGTCCTGCAGCGCATCCTCGACGAGGGTGCGCCGGCGATCCGTGAGATCGCCGCGCAGATCGCCGCCCGCAACCCGCGGTTCGTCCTGCTCACCGCCCGCGGCACCTCCGACAACGCCGCGCTGTACGCCAAGTACCTGATCGAGGTCCTGCTCGGCAAGCCGGCCGGCCTCACCTCCATGTCCACCACCACCGCGTACGGCGCCAAGCCGGACCTCACCGACTGCCTGGTCATCACCGTCAGCCAGTCCGGCGGCTCGCCGGACCTGGTCGCCTCCACCAAGGCGGCCCGCGAGGCCGGCGCGATCACCCTGGCCGTCACCAACAACGCCGGCTCGCCGCTGGCCGAGGTCTCCGAGTTCCACATCGACGTGCTGGCCGGGCCGGAGAAGGCGCTGCCCGCCACCAAGACGTACACCGCCGAGCTGCTGGCGCTGTACCTCTTCGTCGAAGGCCTGCGCGGCAACGACGGCTCGGCCGCGAAGGTGCTGCCCGAGCTGGCCGCCGGGATCCTGGCCCGCCAGGCCGAGGTCAAGGCGCTGGCCGAGCGGTACCGCTTCGCCCAGCGCCTGGTCATCACCTCGCGCGGCTACGGCTACCCGACGGCCCGCGAGGCCGCGCTGAAGCTCATGGAGACCACCTACATCCCGGCCTCCCCGTTCTCCGGCGCGGACCTGCTGCACGGGCCGCTGGCCATGGTCGACAACGTCTCGCCGGTCATCGCGATCGTCCCCGACGGCAAGGGCGGCGAGGCGCTCCAGCCCGTCCTGGACCGCCTGCGCGGCCGCGGCGCGGACCTCGTCGTGGTCGGCCAGCAGGACCAGGTCGACGCCGCGAGCGCGGGCTTCGCCCTGCCGGCCGGCGTGCCCGAGGAGGTGCAGCCGATCCTGGAGATCCTGCCGCTGCAGCTCCTCGCCTACGAGGTCACCATCGCCCGCGGGCAGGACCCGGACGCGCCGCGGGCGCTCGCCAAGGTCACCGAGACGCACTGACCCCCGCAACGCGAAGGCCGCCTCCACCGGACGGGTGGGGGCGGCCTCTTCGTGTCTCGCACCGGCAGCGCGCGCGGGGGCTCGCGCGGGCGGACGGGCGCGGGGCGCGGGGCGCGGAAAACACTACGGGCCACGGCGCCGACACAGGACCCTCAACCTGTGCGGCACCGCAGCCCGGAGCTGTATGCCGGAGGCGGGGACCGCCCGAGAGTTGTGCGGGACTCTCGGGACGACGCCTCCGACCGAGGAGGGGCCTCGCGCGGTCAGGGCAGTTGCGCGGGGGGCCTCTCCTTGGTGCACCTTCATTGTGGACTAGACCAATCTGGGTTGTCCAGAGGCCGGTGGCGATTGGTCTGGACAACGTGGCCCCGAGCGGTCGGCGATACGCTCACGGTGTGCCCTCGCTGAACGAACTCGTCCGCCGCCACACCACCCTCACCGGTGCCGACGTGGAGTGGCTGCATCTGCTGGTCTCGGAGTGGCAGCTGCTCTCCGACCTGTCCTTCGCCGACCTGGTGCTGTGGATCCCCACCTGGGACGGCATCCGGTACGTCTCGGTGGCCCAGATGCGGCCCAACACCGGCCCCACCTCGTACCAGGACGACATGGTCGGCCACCTGGTGCCGCGGGGCCGCCGGCCGCTGCTGGACGCCGCGTACGACGAGGGGCGGATCGTCCGGGAGGGCGACCCGGAGTGGCGGGAGGAGGTGCCGGTGCGGGTGGAGTCCATCCCGGTGCGACGGGACGGCAAGGTGCTCGGCGTGATCGCCCGGAACACCAACCTGCTGACGGTGCGCACCCCCAGCCGGCTGGAGCTGACCTACCTGCAGAGCGCGTCCGACCTGGCGCAGATGATCGCCGCCGGCACCTTCCCGTTCCCGGGCGCCGAGCAGGCCGACATGGACGCCGCGCCGCGGGTCGGCGACGGCCTGATCCGGCTGGACGCGGAGGGCGTGGTGACGTACGCCAGCCCGAACGCGCTGTCGGCCTACCACCGGCTGGGACTGACCACCGACCTGGTGGGCAGTCACCTCGGCCAGGCCACCGCCGAACTGGTGCCGCCGAGCCGCGGCGCGGTGCACGAGGCGATGGTGAAGATGGCCAGCGGCTGGGCGCCCCGGCAGACCGAGGTGGAGGCGCAGGGCGGCGTGGTGACGCTGCGGACCATCCCGCTGAAGCCCAAGGGGACGCCCACCGGCTCCCTGGTGCTCTGCCGGGACGTCACCGAACTCCGGCGTCGGGACCGCGAATTGATGACCAAGGACGCCACCATCCGGGAGATCCACCACCGGGTGAAGAACAACCTGCAGACGGTCGCGGCACTGCTGCGGCTGCAGTCCCGCCGGATGGACTCCGACGCCGGCCGGGCCGCGCTCGACGAGGCGGTGCGCCGGGTCGGCTCGATCGCCATCGTGCACGAGACGCTCTCGCAGGCGCTGGACGAGCAGGTGGCGTTCGACGAGATCGCCGACCGGGTGCTGGCGATGGTGATGGAGCTGTCCCAGGACGGCCGGGTGGCGACCCGCCGCAGCGGCTCGTTCGGCATCCTGTCCGCGGAGGTGGCGACCCCGCTGGCGATGATCCTCACCGAGCTGACGCAGAACGCCCTGGAGCACGCGTTCGGCCCGTCCGCCTCCGGCAACCTGGAGGTGAGCGCGCTGCGCGGCCGCGCGCCGGCCGGCGGCAAGGGCTGGTCGGACAGCTGGAACAACGGGGTGCGGCCCGAGGAGTACCTGATGATCACCGTGCAGGACGACGGCCGCGGCATGCCCGAGGGCTTCGACCCGCAGCAGGCCGGGAACCTCGGCCTGCAGATCGTCCGCACCCTGGCCACCGGCGAACTCGGCGGCACCTTCGACATGGTGGCGGCGCCGGGCGGCGGCACCAAGGTGGTGCTGGAGATCCCGGTCCGCTAGCGGGAATTGACGGGCCGACAGAAACGAGGCCCTGCCGACCGGGGGGGGTGGGTCGGCAGGGCCTCTCAACCCGGTCCGGCCGTCGGGGGGAGTCGGCCGGAACGGGGGCTCTGGTGTGGCGCGACGCGCGCCCCGCGTGCGTTGCACACGGTGAGCGCCACAGGTCCACAATATTGCTCTAAGTGAACAGTATCAAGTGCCTGGGCGGCTCGCGTCGTCGGCCCCGCGGATGGAGCGGGGCCCGTTCGGGAAGGCTCGGCCGGCCAATCGCGGCCGAACCCTTGATCGCGGGTTGATCCGTACTGCTTCTGATGGTGCGTCAGGCGGTGCGGGCGCGGTTGCGGGCGGCGCGGCGCTTCATGGCGCGACGCTCGTCCTCGCTCATTCCGCCCCAGACGCCGGCGTCCTGGCCGGTCTCGAGCGCCCACTGCAGGCACTGCTCCATGACGGGGCAACGGCGGCACACGGCCTTGGCTTCCTCGATCTGCAGCAGAGCAGGACCGGTGTTCCCGATCGGGAAGAACAGCTCCGGGTCCTCTTCGCGGCAGACAGCGCGGTGGCGCCAGTCCATGGTCGTCCAACTCCTCCGGTCGACGGGCGGTGGCCCGCGACTCACTCGAATGGCTTGTGAATGTGAACGCTTTCACGAATCCCGCAACAGCAAAAGGGACCAAAGGCCCACCGGGCCCGGGAGGTCTTTGCTGAGTGGGGTTCGGCGATTCGAGGGACTCTGCCGCGATGTCCCGCTGCGGTGTGTCCCGATCGCCATGTAGAGGTTCGCAAACCTCGAAGCCGGATACAACCCCCTTCGGCAAGAAATTTTTGATTCTTCGGTGTCGCCTACCTCACAGGCAGTACTTCTATGGGGTGAAGGGGCTCGCACGTTCGAGAGCAAGGCGAGGACCCCCTTCTGGTCACACAATCACACGCAGTGCCCGTCGTACGCCTGTGAAACTGACGCGACTCCTGTCTCCAAGGTGGTCCCCGTCGACCTGAAACGGTGCCGGTTCCTGTGAAACCAAGGTGAAGTGTCTGACGTCGTGATAGGAGACGAGATGCTTGCCGGACGGGCCGGCGGGACGTGCGCCGTCCTCCGCGGGGGGCTTGGGGCGCAGGATCTGACGGACCGTCCGGGCGGTGCGGAACGCCGTCATTCGAGTGATGCCGAAGATGTCCAGATCGGTTTCGAACGACGCCGAGGGCGAGGGGAGGACCGGGCGGGAGCCCAGAAAGGTCCACGGTGAGGTGTTGGACACTATGGCCATCACCATCCCCGGCACCGGTTCCTGCCCGTTGATCTCCAGGGAGATCGGGCCCGAACGACGGCGTTCACGCTCGGTGACGTAGTGCCGGAGCGCCTCCACGACATAGAGCGCGTGCGTGGATTTGCGCCCCGCGCGGCGCTGGCGCTCCACCCGGCCGACCACGCCCGCGTCGAACCCCAGTCCGGCGGTGAAGGTGAACCAGCGGTCCGGCTCGCCGGCGGTCAGCGCCTTGCCCAGACCGATCGCGCGCTCCCGGCGGTGCTCCAACGCGTCCAGGAGTGCGCCGGTGGCCTCCACCGGATCGTTCGGGAGCCCCAGCGCACGCGCGAACACGTTGGTCGACCCGCCCGGCACCACCGCCAGCCGCGGCACCCGCTCGCCCGGGCCGTGCGCCAGCAGGCCGTTCACGACCTCGTTCACCGTGCCGTCGCCGCCCAGCGCCACCACCAGGTCCACCGTGCCGTCCTCGGCCGCCTGCCGGGCCAGGTCGCCGGCGTGGCCCCGGTACTCGGTCTCCGCGACGTCCAGCTTCAGGTCGCTGCGCAGGGCATGGATCAGCACGTCCCGGGTCCGGCCACTGGTGGTGGTCGCCTTCGGGTTCACGACCAGGAGAGCGCGCATGCCGCTCAGCCTACGACCCGCCCGACATAAGACGACCGTTACCCTGGCCCGGTGACCGTTGAATCCGCTCCCGCCACCACTTCCGCACCCGACCGGCCCGTCCCGCTGCTCGTCGGCGCGGGCATCACCGCGCTGGAGGGCGCGGCGATGGCGGGCTGGGGGATCTACGACCTGGTCTCCGGCTTCGCCGGCGACGACGCCGCCTTCGGCCGCACCGAGATGGGCGGCGCCGTGCTGCTGCTGATGGGCCTGCTGCCGCTGCTGGCCGGCCGCGGCCTGCTGCGCGGGCAGAAGTGGGGCCGCAGCCCCGCCGTGCTCACCAACTCCATCTGCCTGCCCGTCGCCTACTACATGTGGCAGTCCGGCGGCGCGATGGTCGCCGTCGGCGCCGCGATCGGCGTGCTCGGCCTGGTCGGCATCGTCGCGCTGCTCAACCCGCGGGTCACCGCGGTGCTCTACGGCGAGCAGTAGCCGCCGGAACGCCGCAGGGCCCGCCCCCGGGATCGGGGGCGGGCCCTGCGGCGTCCGCGGGTGTCCAACGGGTGGTCTACTCCTCGACCAGCAGCTTCTCGCGCAGCTGCGCGAGGGTGCGGGCCAGCAGCCGGGAGACGTGCATCTGGGAGATGCCGACCTCGGCCGCGATCTGCGACTGCGTCATGTTCCGGAAGAACCGCAGCACCAGGATCTTCTGCTCCCGTGGCGGGAGTTGGGCCAGCAGCGGCTTCAAGGACTCGCGGTACTCGACGCCCTCCAGCGCCTCGTCGGTGGCGCCCAGGGTGTCCGCCACGGCCGGCGACTCGTCGTCGCTGTCCGGCACGTCCAGCGACAGCGTGGAGTACGCGTTGGCGGACTCCAGGCCCTCCAGCACGTCCTCCTCGGAGATGCCCAGGTGCTCGGCCAGCTCGTGCACCGTGGGGGAGCGGCCGTGCCGCTGGGACAGCTCGCTGGTCGCCGTGGTCAGCGACAGCCGCAGCTCCTGCAGCCGGCGCGGCACCCGCACCGCCCAGCCCTTGTCGCGGAAGTGCCGCTTGATCTCGCCGACGATGGTGGGCGTCGCGTAGGTGGAGAACTCCACGCCCCGCTCGTGGTCGAAGCGGTCCACCGACTTGATCAGGCCGATGGTGGCGACCTGGGTCAGGTCGTCCAGCGGCTCGCCGCGGTTGCGGAAGCGGCGGGCCAGGTGCTCGACCAGCGGGATGTGCATCCGGACCAGCTGGTTGCGGATCTCCACCCGCTCCGGCGACCCCTCCGGCAGCTCGGACAGCCGCACGAACAGCGCCCGGGCCGCCTCGCGGTCCGGAGCGCCGCTGCGGTGCCCCTGCGCCGGCACGGTCGAGCGGACGACCTCGGCGGCGGCCGCCGGGCCGCCCTCCTCGGGCTCGGCCGCGGGCCGCTCGGGCTTCGGGTCGGTCGGCTGGCTCATCCGGCTGGGGTCCTTCGGGAGGGCTTCGTCAGGGGTGGCGGTGCGGGAAACGCTCGCCTGCGGAGGTACGACGGCAACTGTGCGGTCCAGATCACTCACGGCGATCACCCGTTCCGTTCCGAGAACACGTCACTACCTACGGCTGGCCCGGCGACCCGCCGCGCTTCTTGTGCAGGCTGATCGAGACGGTGTTGTCCGGGGCCACCGCGGAGTCCACCTCGCCGGCCAGCGCGGAGAGCACCGTCCACGCGAAGGTGTCCCGCTCCGGGGCGCGTCCGTCGGTGGTCGGCGCGGACACGGTGACCCGCAGCGCGTCGCCGACCAGGCGGAACTCGCAGCTCAGGATCGAGCCGGGAACGGCCTGTTGAAGCAGGATCGCGCACGCCTCGTCCACCGCGATACGGAGATCCTCGATCTCGTCCAGGGTGAAGTCCAGCCGTGCCGCGAGGCCGGCCGTGGCCGTCCGCAGCACCGAGAGGTAGGCGCCCGCCGCGGGCAGCCGGACCTCAACGAAGTCCTTCACTCCGGGCTCGCCGTCGATCTGGGACACCCTCACCTCCTGGGTGACGCTCGGTGCTTGGGGCCCGACGGCCCCCGGCACCACCACTGCCATCGGTTCAACTGCCTTGTGCCCCGAGACGTTACCGCGCCCGGGGCCGGTCTGTCGTGATCTCCGTCCACCGTCACGGGAACGAGGGATCAGGGATCGAACTGCCTTGCGCTCAGCGGGGCGTGGAACCCAGCTCGGCGAGCGCGCCGTCGGTGAGCCGGAAGACCGTCCACTCGTCCATCGGGACCGCGCCCAGCGACTTGTAGAAGCCGATCGAGGGCTCGTTCCAGTCCAGCACCGACCACTCCAGCCGGTGGTAGCCGCGCTCCACGCAGATCCGGGCCAGCTCGGTGAGCAGCGCCTTGCCGTGGCCGCCGCCGCGCTTGGCGGGGGAGACGTACAGGTCTTCCAGGTAGATGCCGTGGGTGCCGCGCCAGGTCGAGAAGTTGCGGAACCACAGCGCGAAACCGGCCGGCACGCCCGACTCGTCCTCGGCGATCAGGCCGAACAGGGCCGGGTGCTCGCCGAACAGCGCGTCGTGCAGCTGCTCCTCGGTGGCCCGGGCCTCGTGCAGCGCCTTCTCGTAGTCGGCGAGCTCGCGGATCATGGTGTGGATGACGGGGACGTCGGCGGGGGTCGCGGTGCGGATCATACGATCGAGCCTACTCATGTCCCCCCTCCATCCGGAAAGGGCATTGTGCCCGGGAAATCACCGGAACAATCCCGGGCCCGGGCGGCGCCGCCCGAGCCCGGCGCGTTCGGTCGAACGTCAGTGCGCCCGGCGTGAGTTCAGCGCGTTCAGCAGCGCGGCGCCGCGCTCGGCGTCGTCCACGCTGACCGCGAACTCGGCCGCCCGGCCGCGGATCCGGACCACCAGGCACTCGCCGCCGCGCAGCATCACCGTGGTGCCGAGGCCGCTGAGCCGGTAGCCCCAGCCGCCGACCTGGGCGGCGGTGCGGTGCTCGGCCCGGGCGGACTCGATCTCGTCCGCCGCCCAGCGGCGCACCGGCCGCCCGAACGGGCCGAACGCCACCTCCAGGCCCCGCTCCGAGACCCGGGCCCGCACGGAGGAGCAGCCCGCCCCGGCCACCGCGACCACCGTGAACACGGCCAGCAGCGTCCAGCCCGGGCCCGCCGGGGCCAGGCCGCCGAGCAGCGCCAGCGCGGCCGCCACCGCCGCCAGGCCGAACCCGGCGGCCAGCGCGAGCAGCCACGGGTTGGCGGCGCGGGAGAACCACACCAGCCGCTCGCCCTCGGGCAGGTCCAGCACCGGACCGGCCGGCCCGGCGGGCGCCGCCGCGGGCCGGTGGCGGCGCCCGAGCAGCACGCCGACCGCGCCGGCCAGCAGCGCCGCCGCGACCACGCCGAGGATCCAGCCCACCGGCTGGTGCGCCTGCTGCCAGTCCTCGCGGTCGACGTTCGCGCGCACCACCGACGCCTGCGCGCCGGTGAGCAGCACGCCCCCGGACAGCAGCGCGGGCGCCGCCCGGCCGGCGGCGAGGACGCCGCCCCGGCGCGCGGACAGCAGCACCGCGGCGGCGAGGGCGGCCCACAGCACGGCGGGGACGACCGAGGCGGCCCACAGCGGCATCGAGCCGTTCGGCGTGCCGCCGCCGCTCCAGTGGGTGGCCAGCCGGTCCGGGAGCCGCCCCGCCGCCGTCCACGGCAGGGCGGCGATCAGTGCGGTCAGGCCCGCCGCCCAGGCGGCGCCCAGCCGGCGGGTGGTGTGCTGCGGCCGTGCGGGCTCGCTCACGGTATCCCCCTGATCAGGTCGATGAGATCGGTCCTGCTGTAGCCGAGGCGGGCGGCCTCGGCGACCAGCGCCCGGGCGTGTTCCAGCAGTCCGGAGCGGTCGTCGGCGTCCTCCGCGACGGTGACGCCGCGGCCCCGGCGGAACTCCAGCACGCCGTCGTCGCGGAGGCTGCGCAGCCCCCGCAGGACGGTGTTGACGTTGAGGTCGAGGGCCTGCGCGAGGTCGCGGGCGGAGGGCAGGCGGTCCCCGGGCCGGCACTCGCCCTCGGCGATCGCTCGGCGGACGGCGGCCGCGACCTGCTCGTGCAGGGGGCGGCCGTCCCGTTTGTCCAGACGAAGCAGCATGGTGCTAATGACGATAGCACCATTCATGTCTTGCGGCCGCGGTGCGCGGGCCCGGAAAACGCGGAACCCGGCCGCCGCACCCCGCGGACGGGGCGATGGCGACCGGGTTCCGGTCGAAGCGACTGACGGAGCGTCAGGCCTTCTTGGTCTCCCAGAAGATGCTGTCGATCTGCGGCTGATCCAGAAGCGCAATGCGACACTCTGGCCTGCGTGACGGTCAATCTGCCCAGGTCCGGGCGGCATCAACCCTACGCCTTGGGCGCAATTCTGAAACGCCATCAAATCAGGCATATCAGGCCGGTTGGGCGATATTTGGGAGATCAGGTTGGCCGGGCGTCGCCCAGAGAGTCTGAGCGACGCCGAGCGAGCGTTCGTACCGAGCCTGAAGGCTGACCGCGATTCGCCGACGCATCTCGGGGGTGACGTGCGAGTAGGTCCCCTCCACGCTCCGGTCCCGGTGGCCCATCCGCTCCTCCACGGCCACTCGCGGGTGGCCGTCTTCGTCCATCCAGACCTTCCCGGAGTGCCGGCCACCGTGCGGCACCATGCCCTCGATGCCGGGCACGGGGCACAGGGCCGGGCGCCCGCGGGTGCCCTTGCGCCGGGGCTCGGCAGGCCGCCCCGCGATGATCGGATTCCAGAACTCGCCGTAGAACTGGTCGTCCACCCGCAGGGGTCGTCCGGTGATCGAGGGGAACATGTAGGGCGAGTCCGGGTACAGGTCCATGCACGAGCGCAGCAGCTCCGCCAGGAAGGGCGGCAGGGGGAGCGTGCGGTAGCTGCCGTACTTCGGCGGGTGCAGCGTCCACCCCTTGCCAGTGAGGTAGTGGCCCTGGTAGTCCACGCGGATCGCGCTGCCGTACGGATCGTCCGACAGCCAGACCCGGTCCTTCAGGAGGCCGGCCACCTCGCCCATGCGCAGCTGGGCGTACGCGATGGTCATGATCATGGTGTAGCCGATGGAGTCTCGAACACACCGGGCGTTCTCGGATGCGCAGAGAATCTGGTGCGGGTCGGCGTGGACGTACTCGTCCTCACCCAGGTTCGCCGGAGGGACGTACCGCCCGCGCTTCGCCTTCCTGCCGAACGGCACCGGGTTGCTGTCGATCAGCTTGTCGTCGACCGCGTCCTCCAGGATCAGCCGGAGGAGCGCCGTGAGGCTGTTCACGTAGTTGGTCTCGTGCGCCCGCGCCAGCCGCTTCTTCCAGGCCCGGTAGCTCATCAGGGTGATGTCGCGCAGTTCATAGTCCCCCCACTCCGGGATCAGCTGCGCCCGGACCCGCGACCGGTAGGTCTGGTCGCTCAGGTCGGCGAGGTCGGAGGCATCGAGCCAGTCCGTGGCGAACGCCCTGAACGTCAGTTTCCCGGACCGCGGGTTGACGACGCGCCGGCCACGGCGGGCATCCGCTTCGAGGGCCTGGCCGTACTGCTCGGCCTCGCGCTCGGTGGTGAACCTGTTGCCGAAGTCGTCCTCGCTGGCGCTGCCGTACTTCCCGTTCGGCAGCTTGAACTTGACCCGCCAGTACTTGCCGCGCTTCTCCGCGTACGCCATTGGCACCTCGAAAGCGAAGGCGGGCGGCCATGATCGGCCGCCCGGCTGCCCACATGATGGTCGTGCGGCACCTCAGGCCGCCTGATCGAGCTCCTCCGCCAACTGATCGGCGGCGTGCTGCAGCTCGCGCTCGAGGCGCTGGACGTCGTCCTCCGACACCAGCGACTCCAGTACCCAGACGACGACCTCGGGTCCGTCGTCGGTGACCACGCCCTCGAGGTAGCTCTTCCCCCGATGCGGCATGGTCGGGACTCGCTTCACGCGGATCCGCGGCATGCGCGGCTCCCCCTTACCTGGCCGAGTGGTGCCACCCTCCTCGCCGGTAAAGGAACTGTAACCGAGCGGTCCGCTTCTGTGAAGTAAATAGAACTACTGTCCGGATGCTTCCGGCTGCCGTTCGGATGCAGCTCGGCGCAAGTCGCGCTGCACATGACTCCATCGACGCAGGTCTTCCCGGACCTGTTCGGGTGCCGGCAGATCGGCGCCCCGCTCCAGGACCAGGCTCAGCACCGCCGCCGATCCGTCCGGCCGGAGATCCACCACGTCCGAGTCCACGATGTGTCCGTCGGAGAGCTCCTGGAGCACCCGCTGAGGCAGTCGCGCAATCAGCAGTTCGGCCAGCCGGGACGCGGCCTCCATCTCCAGCCGGGATGCGGGCCGCGCCGGCTCCCCGCCGTCGAGGACCGCCTCGACCGATCCGTCGGACCATCCGACCTCGCGCGCGTATGCCCGGATCGACGGCGTGATCCTGCGGCCGGTGCCGTCCTCGATCGCGCGGACGGTGTTGCGGTGCACGCCGATGGCGCTGCCGACTTCGTCCTGCGTGAGGCCTTGGGCGGTTCGGTCGGCCCGCAGCAGGCTCCCCAGTCGCCCCCAGTCTCGTTCCATGTCGCCATCATGCCCCATTCCTGTGCAGCGCGATAGCACGGTTTGAGCCTCTTGACCTGCGCTTAAGGCCAGGTTTCTGGCATATGCGCTGCATGAAATCTGTCGAATGGCGCATGTCGGGCGCGCCAGGCCGCTGCGGATGATGCACGGATTCTGTGCACTCGGCCTTGCTGGATGCACAGCTCTGCGCTACGTTTCATTGCGTGACACCGAACGGCACGGCAATCCGAGCCTTCCGAGAGGCACGGGAACTGAGCATCCGGCGACTGGCGGAGCTGGCATCCATGCACAACGGGCACCTGTCGCGTCTCGAGCGAGGCGTGGCCGGCGTCAGTGACCAAGGTCTCCGTCGAATCGCAGCTGCTCTGGACGTGCCCGTAGCAGCCATCAACAGAGAGGAAACGCCATGACCGCCACGTCCGAGGCCGTGCGCCGCAAGACCGCGCGGGTCATCGACACCGCCGCACCCGCCGCACCCGAGGCGACCGAGAACGAGCTGCGGCACTACTCCATCCAGCAGGCCGCTGACCTGCTCGGCGTCTCGAAGCGCTGGCTCGCCGGGAAGGTCGCCGACCGGGCGGTGCCCCACACCTTCCTCGCCAACCAGACGAAGTTCCGGGCGGAGCACATCCTCCAGATCTCCCGGGCCGGGGAAGTCGACCCGGCCACCCGCGGTCGCCGCCAGCGCGCCGCCTGACAGACCCCAGACATGGGTCGGGCCCCCGCCCGGAGACCACCGGTTGCGCCCGGTGCCGTTGCGAGAGCCCAGCGACCCGCCGATCAACACCACTCCGAAGAGAAGGAGGCAGGCCGCATGTCGCAGCCTACCGAACTCCAACTGCAGGCGGGGGCGCTGAGCGTCCTCACCGACCTGGTCCGGCGTGCCGCCGTCGCCGGCGTGCCGCAGCACCTCACCCCGACCTGGTGCATCGCCGGTACCCGAGTGACTGGCCGCCTCCGGTCCGCCGACGACTCCGCCCTCCGCGCCCTCGACGCCTGGCTCCGGCTCGTCCTCGGCGTCGCCCGGGTCGAGGTCACCACCGACGAGACCCCCGCCGGCCCCCGCCGCGTGTGGACGATGACCACGGTGATCGCGGACGTCGCGATCGACCTGTCGGCGTCGATCCCGGCCGCCGCCGCGCCGCGCCAGCAGGCGGTGGCCGCGTGATGAACTCCTTGCCCGGCATCGCCGCCGTCCACGTCCTGCTCGCCGGTCACCCCGAGCTGGCCGCGCTGCCGCTCGTCTGGCAGATCGACCCGGACGGCACCCTCGAGGCCGACCCGCCGTGGCTTGCCGAGGGCAGCCACGAGGCCGTCCGGGCCCTGGCCGAGGTCCTCGGTGTGGCGACCGTGGAGAGCGAGACCGCCAGCGAGGGCAAGACCTACAGCTGCGTCGCGCTCGTTCACACCGCGCAGTTGTCCGGGCTGCAGATCCGGTCCCACGGCTACAAGCAGGTGGCCGAGTGAGCACCTCGCCCGAGCCGATGTCCCCCGCGCAGGTCGAGGCCGCCCGGGCTCTGCCGACGATGAGCACCACCGTGGCCGAGCAGGGTCCGCTCATCACCGCGATCGAGCAGGCCCTTGCCGCCGCCGGGCGCCGTCACGACCGCGCCCGCCAGCAGCTGCTGGACGAGGTCGACTGGCTGGCCGGTGAACTGGCGGACCGCATCGCCGAGTTGCGGGACGCGTACCGATCCTCCGAGACCGCCTGGGCGCGCAACTCCGCGCTCCTCACCGCCAACGCGGAGCTCCGCAGCCGCGCGATCGACCCGCTCACCGTGTGGCGGGCGTACTACCGCGATGGCGCGCCGACCGACGGGATCAACCTCGGCCTGTTCAGCACGGAGGCTCTCGCCTTCGCGGCGTGCGAGGACAACCTCCGCTGCGCCCAGGGCGACAACCCCGGCGTCCTGGCCTGGTGGAGCACCGAGGACGACCCGGAGGAGCCCCGCGAACTCGCCGTCACCCTGCCCGGCGCGGCGCAGGCGTTCGGCACCGGCTACTTCGTCGTCCCCGTCCAGGTCCAGGACTGCCACGACCCGGAGGACGGCGAATGAATGCCCTCAGCAACGAGGAGCTCGCCGAGCTCCGCGCCCAGCACTCCGGGTCCGCCGCGGCGGAGTCGCTGACGATCGTGCGGCTGTTGGACGAGATCGACGAGCTGGACGAGGCGCTGGACGACTCGGAGGACGAGGTCGACCAGCTGGGCACCGAGCTCGACCGCATGCGACGGCGGTACCAGCCGCGCGCGGTGTCCGGGTCGGTGTCGCAGCTCCCGACCGGCCGGTGGCGGCTGCGGTGGCGCGACACCGACGGCACGCAGCGGTCGGCCACGTTCGACCGGCGGCGGCACGCCGAACTGTTCCTGGACGAGGCGATTCGGCGCGCCCGGGACGGTGGCCGGTGATCGCCATCATCGCCGCCGCCGCGCTGGCCGTCATGGCCGGCCTGCTCGCCCGGCCGGGCCTCCAGCGCCGCCTGGCCGCCCACCGTCTGCACGCCGAGATCCGCAGCAACACCCCGACCCGCCAGCACAACGAGGAGCGCCGATGATCACCTCCACCCAGCCGGAGCGCGCGAGCGTCCGCGGTGTCGACGACGGCATCAGCCACGGCACGATGCGCGGGTACCGGCAGCACCGGTACCGGGAGATCCCGGTGTGCGAGCCGTGCCGGGCCGCGAACCGCGAGGACGCCGCCAAGTACCGCCAGCCGCGCGGCGACCGGCGCGCGCAGGCGTGGAACCGCGGCATGGTCGGCGAGCCGACCTCGCCGATCCGGATCTCGCCGGTGCCGGCCGCGTGCACCGAGCCGGACTGCGGCAGCGCGGGCGCCGTGCCGCACGGCTGGATCGTCGCGGTGGTCGACGGCGCGGAGCGCCGGTACTGCCGGCCTGGTGCGCGACGTACGCGCAGGCGCTGGCCGACGTGCGAGCGATCGGCCGGACGGTGGCCGCGTGATGGTAGGCCTCTGCGGCTCGGGCGCCGTTCCGTGCGGCGCCCCGGCCCGGCTCTACCCGTGCGGCTGGCGCTGCACCGCGCACACCCCGGCCGCCGTCGCCGGCGTGCCGGAGGCCCCGCCCGGTCCCGGGTACACCCGCAGGCCCTGCCCACCCCGCAGTCGGCGAGCGCCCTGGTCGACGCCCGCGCGATCGCGTCCGGTAGGCGCCGTTCCACCGCCGCCGCCTACCGCCTCGCGCAGGCCGCCACCGGCCGCAGGCCACACCCCGTCGAGCCGGGGCCGCCGCGTGACCGTCGCCGCCCTCCGCGCCCTGGTCGACGCCGAACTTCCCGGCGTCGACCGGCCGCCCGCGCCCCGCATCCGACCCCACCCCCACCACCCTGAGGAGGTCAGGCCCGTGAACACCCAGCAGGCCGTCGCCGTCTCCATGTACAAGGCCGGCGAGACCGTCGCCGCCATCATCGACGCCACCGGCCTGGACCAGGACGAGATCGCCGACGCGGTCCGCGCCGCTGGCCACCACTTCTTCGCCGAGCCGCAGGACGGCAGTCCGGCCGCCCCGGCCCGGAACACTCCGCAGGGCCTCATCGCCTGGGGCATGCAGCACCAGTCACCGAAGATGCAGCGCCTCGCCGACCAGGCCCGCACCGCGCTCGCCGACCTCCAGCAGGCCCGCCGCCGGAGGCCGTCGTCACAGCCGCCGAGGAACGGGTCCGCGACGCCAAGCAGGCCCTGGCCGACGCCCAGAACGCCCTGCGCACCGCGAAGGGAGCGCCCGCCGGCCGGACGCCGGACCGCGCCGAGGCCGCCGCGATCCGGGCCTGGGCCCCCGCACGGCCACACACGTCGGCACCGCCGGCATGATCCCGCGCGCCGTCGTCGACGCCTACCGGCCGCCGCCGAGGGAGCACCCGTGCTGCGTGACCTGCTCGCCCTGCGGATCGCCCGCACCAACTGGCCGTACCCGGCCCTCGAGCTCGTCCGCCCCGACGGCCGCGGCTGGCTGCTCATCCCGCTGACCCTCGACCTCACCACCCGCGACCAGGAGGACTGACCCATGGCCTACATCGGACACCGCTGCGCCTGCGGCCACCTCGACGTCCACCACCGCGCCGACTCCGCCAGCCGGGAGCACTGCGAGGCCGTCGGCGGCGTCCGCTGCGGAAAGGGCTGCAGGAAGTCCTCGACGTCGATCCTCGTGCCGACCTTCGACCTGGCCGGCCGTCGGATCGAGACGATCACCGAGCCCGGGCAGTGGATCGGCGAGGGGGCCGGGTACTCGCGCGCCGCGTGCGCCTGCGACGACTGCCGGGCCCTGCACGCCGAGCTGACCGGCGCCGCCGCCTAGGGCCGCTGACGGCCCGCCAGACCGCCCGGGGCGGGGATGACACCGCTCCCGCCCCGGGCCACCACTCGCCACCCTGAACTGCCTGAGAGGCCCCGCGCATGCCGTGGTTCAAGATCGACGACAAGGCTCACAGCCACCCCAAGTGGCTGCGCGCCGGCAACGCCGCGATCGGGCTGTTCGTGCGCTCCGGCTCCTACTCCGCCCAGCACCTCACCGAGGGCATCGTGCCGGGTGCGGTTGCTCAGCTGTACGGCACCGCCCCCCAGGCCGCCAAGCTCGTCAAGGTCGGCCTCTGGCACGGCACCGGGCATGACTGCCCCCGCTGCCCGCAGCCGCCGACGGGCGACTACGTCATCCATGACTTCTTCGAGGGCGGCCGCAACACCACCAAGGCCCAGGACGAGGCGAACCGGAAGGCTGCCACCGAGCGGTCCGCGAAGAGCCGTGCGGCGCGAAACGCGAACCGATTCGCCGACGAAAACGCTTCGAATCGCCCTCGATTCGCCGACGAAAACGAGACGAATCGAGCTCGAAACGAACCGCATTTTCCGGACTCCGGTGCAGGTCAGAACGGCCCGTCACACCGCACGCCCGCTGAGGGTGTTGCGCATGCCCATGCCGCTGCCGCTCCATACCCCGGTACTTCCTTCGGAAGTACCGGTGCTGCTGCCGAGCGGGCCGAGCGGCCTGCGGCGTACCCCGACCGGCTCGCCGATCTCAAGGCCGCGATCGCCAACGCAGGAATCGCCGGCATCGGCTGGTCCCTGCGCGAGTCCCAGTGGGAGCACGCACGCCAGGCCGTCGAACGGGTCGGGATCCCCGCCATGGTCCAGTTCGCCATCGCCAACGCCCGACTCAAGGGCGTCCCCGCCTCTGCCAGCGCCTGGGTCGACGGCTGGCGCAGCCTCGAGGCCCCGGCCGCTGACAACGGCGTCACCTACCTTCCCGCCGCCGTCGGCCACCTGCCTCGCCCCTCCACCACCGACCAACGCGTCCAGGACGCCCTCAACCTCGCCGCCCGATTCGCCCGAGAGGAGAACGCCTGATGAACCGCTCCGAAACCGCACTCCTGCTCGCCCTGTGCGCCTCCTACGACCGCCGCACCGTCGGCGAGGCCGACGTCCGCGCCTGGCAGCTCGTCCTCGCCGACATCGACCACCAGCAGGCCGAAGCGGCGGTCGTCGCCCACTACGGCGACACCCGCGACTGGATCATGCCCGCCGACATCAAGCGGCGCGTCGCCGCGGTGCGCGCCGACGCCGCCCGCGACCTTCAGGGGCCCGGCCAGCCCGCCGAGGTACCCGACGCCGACCCCGACGACATCCCCGCCTACCTAGCCGCCCTCCGCGCTCAGCGGATCCGCGGCGCAGAGGGCGGGCCCTCAAGCAGCGCCCCGTCCTGGCCCTCCTGGCCGGCGTCGGCCAGCTGGTCCCCGGGAACTGGAAGCGGTGCGCCGGCCCGGGGCACTCGGAGTCCGCTGCGACACCTGCCGGCCGCCATCGGCCACCGGTGCAAGACCCCGAGCAAGAAGCCGCGCGGCCCCACAGGGCGCGCCGAGCCGCAGTCCAGGCCGCGTGATGGGCGCCCCCGTCCCGCCCGGCCTCCGCAGCCGGCCGCCGGAGTGGCAGATCCCCTGCCCCGTCGACTACTGCTCCGCGAAGCCAGGCCTCCCCTGCCGGTCCCGCACCACCGGCCAGCCCCTCGCCGAGGGCAGCCACCCCTCGCGGATGGAGGCCTGGATCAGCCAGGACCTTGCTCCCGCCGCGTGACCCGCCCGCACCACCAGCAAGGAGCCACCATGGCCGGTGACACCGTCCAGCTCATCGCCAGCGCCGGCCACGGCGCCACCGCCACAGTCCTCGTCGACCAGGCCGATGCCGTCCGCCTGGCCGGCCGCCGGATCTCCATCGGCAGCCACGGCTACGCGCAGATCTACGCCGGCGGCACCCGGACCCTCCTCCACCGCTGGGTCATGGGCATCGCCGTCGGCGACCGGCCGGACGTGCTCGTTGACCACATCAACCGGAAGCGACTCGACTGCCGGCGGGCCAATTTGCGGCTCGTCAGCCCCGCCGAGTCCAGCCTCAACCGCGAGCTGCCGCAGCGTGACCTGCCCCTGGGGGTCTACCGGACCCGCAGCAAAAGGTTCGCGGCCAAGTTGAAGCGCGGCTACCGCAACCAGCACCTCGGCACCTACGACACCCCCGAGCAGGCCGCGGACGCCCGCGTCGACGTCGAGCAGCTGCTCGGCCGCGTCCGGGAGCTGGCCGGCAGCCTCGACGAGATGACCCGCTGCCGTGACGCCGCCGTCCGCGCCCTGCACCGCGACGACATCGAGACCGACATCGACGTCGAAGACGCCATCGCCAACGCCCTGTGGGGCCCCGGCTGGGACTGGGAAGACGAGCGCACCCCCCGGCTGATCGCTCGCGACGTCGCCCCCGAGATCCGACCCACTCTGGCCAAGGCATGCGAGCAGCGCGACCAGGCCCTCGCCCGCGTCGCCGAACTGGAGGCCAAGCGCACCGCGCTGGAGGCCGCGTGCGACGGATGGGCGGAGGCCGGGCGAAACGAGGAGCGGATCTGGGCGGCCCGCGTCGCCGAACTGGAGCAGCAGCTCGCCGTCGCCCAGGCCGCGACCGAGACCAACCGCGAAGTCGCCAGGGTGCTGCTCAGCGAACTCAGCGCGAACAAGCCCCCCGCCGAGTGCGGCGCTCCTCACCCCGTCGCCGACGACACCCGCTGCGAACGACAGCCCGGACACGACGGCTGGCACGCCGCCACCATCGGCGCCTGGCCCTCCACCGTGCTCCCGCCGCTCGGCACCAGCACGGCCCGCAGCGCCCGCTGACGGCCCGCCCGGCCACACCAGACCCGACCCCAGGAGACTCGATGCCCAAGATCCGGACCCCGCGCGAGCAGCTCGAACGGGCCATGCACGTCAGCTTCAAGGTCCCCGAACAGGCCGCCGCGATGCTCGACGCCTACCGCGACCAGGTGCTCACCGAGGCCCACGCCATCGTGCTGGACGTGCTGCCGTGCCTGGCCGGGTGCGACTGCGCCGGACAGCGCGCCGCCACCGCCCTGCTCGCCGGCCGCGCCAGCCAGGAGGGCTGACCGATGGCTACCCCCGACGAGCTCGAGCCGCTGATCGCCCTCACGCCGCCCGCCGCCGAGCAGGCCTGGGACACCGCTGAGTACACCTGCGCCCGCTGCTGGACCACCGTCACCGCCTCGACGGAGGCCGAGTTCGTGCGCCTGGTGGTCGAGCACCGCGACTCCTGCCGCGGCCCGCAGGCGGGTGCCCGGTGAACTCCTTCCACCACGCGCAGTCCTCCGCCCGGAAGTGGGGCGGCACCCCCGAGCTCTACCTCCCCGTCCACGAGTTCATCGACAGCTCCAAGCGCATCATCGGCGACGCCCGCCACCGCTCCCTCTACCACCACACCGAAGGCGTGTGGCTCTGCCAGCGGATCTTCGGCACCACCCTCGCCATCCCCCGCCAGCACACCACCACCCAGGTCCCCGTCCGGCTCATCGCCGAACAGCACGTCCTCGAAGACCTCGGCTGGCTCCCCAGCCCCGCGGACTACATCGACGGAATGCCCATCAAGACCTGGATGTCCGGAGCCCAGCGCAAGACCGTCCCCCTCTCCCACCTGCTCCTCAACCAGCCCACCGGAGACACCAAGTGACCACCGAACACCGCAACTTCCTCGGCCTCACCGTCGAAGGCGACATCACCCAGGGCAGCACCCGCGTCGAGCAGCGTCCCGTCGAAGACCTCCAGCCGACCCTCCAGGCCGTCCTCGACGACCCCACCATCCTCGAGTTCGGCTGGCGCCAGTACACCCCGTACTTCAACGACGGCGAGCCCTGCAAGTTCAGCATCTACGGCCTGTGGGTGCGCACCGACACCGACGAGGACACGGACGACCTCAACCTGGACAGCGGCCACCCCAGCCTCGGCGAGGAGCCGTACATCGAGGTCGCCGACCCCAGCCGCGCCGGCGGCCGGACGTGGAAGAAGGGCCCGTACCAGGGCCCCGACCAGGCCCGCTACGAGCGCTGCCACGCCCTGCGGCGCGCCATCGAGGGCGGCGAGTTCGAGAACGTCCTCCTGGCCGCGTTCGGCGACCACGCTGCCGTGACCGTTCGCCGCGACGGCATCCAGGTCGACTTCTACGAGCACGACTGACCGCCCGCCGGCCGCCCCGTACCGGGGCGGCCCCGCCCGCCTGACCGACCAGCGCCACCGAGGAGACCGCCGTGCTCACCCCCGCCGCCACCACCCGCCTCCGCCGCCAGCTCGGCGAGCTGCCCGAGATCCTCGCCCACGCCTACCTCGCACTGCTGCCCAGCGGCGCCGCCCGCAGCGGCCACGTCTCCGGCGCCACCCGCACCCCGCCCCTGCCCTGCAACCTCACCACCCTCGACGCCCTCACCGACCGCGACGAGCCCAGCATCGACATCCTCGAATCCTGGGCCTGCACCGTCCTCGACGACCGCGCCCGCGCCAACGACTGGACCGCCTGGGTGCAACTGCCGGCCATCCGCGGCGAGATGGCGGCCAGCACCAGCATCAAGGTCCTCAGCTTCCACCTCCCCTTCGCCGCCCGCCGCACCTACGCCACCGACCTCGCCACCGAGATCGCCGCCCTCCACCACCACCTCAACGCCGTCGCCCGCTACCCGATCCGCTCCGCCCGCCCCGTCCGCACCGCCTGCCCCGCCTGCCACCTCCGCGCCCTCTGCGAGCGCACCGACGGCTGGCGCGAATGCCTCAACTGCCGCACCGAGTACGACCCCGCCACCTACACCGACCACGTCCGCCAGGCCCTCGCCGAACTCCGCCCCGCCGCCTGACCACCCACCCCGTGAGGCGGCTCACCGGACCCGAGAGCCGCCTCACCCCACCACCGTGAGGCCACCCACCATGACCACCCACCACCCCGCCCCCGGCGAAATCCGCGCCGCCACCCTCCGCGGCCCCGCCGGCCCCTGGACCATCCACGCCACCGCCCACATCCTCGACACCGGCGCCCGCTACCTCCTCGCCACCCTCACCGGCATACCCGACCCCAGCACCATCGAGCCCCCTCACACCACCCACGTGAGCGCCCTCACCGCCCCCGCCGACCAGCCCGGATGGTGGACCTGCACCCGCGCCACCACCGAGCACCTCGCCCCCGTCGACATCCACATCGGACCCGTCATCGGCCACGACCACACCGCCCTCGACGAACGCGGAGACCACGCTCTCACCGCCCTCCGCCCCTACCGCCGACCGATCGCCCCCAACGCCCCCCTCGGCGAGAGCTGGCTCTCCCACCTCGCCGCCTGGCAGACCTGGACCACCGCCACCGCCGAACTCGCCGACGCCGCCCGCCGCGGCCGCGATGCCATCGTCGCCGGCCTCGCCGACGGCAACGTCAACCGCGACACCATCGGCCGGATCATCGGCACCCACCGCACCGCCGTCCCCCAGATCCGCACCCGCCACCGCGCCGCCCGAGAGAAGATGACCGCGTGAGCCACCACCACGGCCGCTGCGACCCGCCGCCCGCGTAGCCGCTTGCGCAAGATCGGCCGTTGTGAAAGGCTGACGACAGCACCACACGTGTGCCCACAGACACCACTGAGCCCCGCAGCTGAGCAGTAGCTGCGGGGCTCAGTCGTTCCCGGAGGTGCGCATGGACGAGCTGCTGACCGTACGCCAGGCGGCCGACCTCTGCGGTCTCACCCCCAACGCGATCTGGAACTGGCAGCACCGCGGCCGCATCTCCCCCGACGGCCTCGACGACCGCGGGCGCCCGCTCTACAGCCAGCTCACCATCGCCCGCGCTGAGGCCGCCACCAGGCGGCGCGCCGGCCGCCAACTCCCCACCGCCGCATAGACCGCGGCCCGCCGCCATCCCCCACGGCGGGCCGCCCCTCCCACCACCAGGAGACGCTCGTGCAGCAGCCCAGCATCGGCCGCATCGTCCACTACCAGTCGTACGGCACCCCCGGCGGCGAGTACCTTCCCGAACCGCGCGCCGCCATCATCACCACCGTTGCCGAGGCCCACGACGACCGGCACCAACGGGTCGGCCTCGCCATCCTCAACCCCACCGGCATGTTCTTCAACGAGTCCGTGCCGTACTCGCAGGACCCCCAGCCCGGCCACTGGAACTGGCCGCCCCAGGTCTGACCTGAGAGGAGGTGGTGACCGTGCCCACCTCCGACGCCGAAGGCAAGGACTGGTCCCTCGACCTGTTCCTCCGTCACCGCCCGGACACCGTCACCGACATCGGCCCCGGGCTCGGCACCTACGCCCAACTGATGCGCCCCCACCACCCCGGACACTGGACCGCCATCGAGATCCACCGGCCCTACATCGGCCGCTACGGACTCCGCCTCCAGTACGACCACGTCCACCACGGCGACGCCCGCACCGCGCCCGACGCCCTGTTCGACCGGGACCTGGTCATCGCCGGCGACGTCCTCGAACACATGCCCCGCGCCGACGCCGTCCAGCTGCTGCAGCGCATCGCCGCGGCCGGCGCCCGGCACATCCTCGTCAGCCTCCCCATCGTCCCCTCACCCCAGGGCGAGGTCGACGGCAACCCCCATGAAGCCCACCTCCACGACTGGCAGCCCGACGACATGGACCAGGTCCTCGCAGCCCTCGGCGGCACCGTCCACACCCGGCACGGACACACCCTCGGCTGCTGGTGGTGGAACCGATGATCACCGGATGGTTCGCGTGCTTCGAGACCGGCGACGGCGTAAACCCGGAGTATCCGTGGCAGCCAGTGCTCCAGCTCGACGGCTACACGCTCAGCACAGACACATGGTTCAAGACCGAAGCCGAATGCATCGGCTTCATCCAGGCCCACATCCTCGGCCAGCCCCTGTTGGACACGTAGAGGAGGAACTCATGGCCTGGTCGACAAGTGACCGGCGGGGCCGCCTCCCGGCCGACTGGCCGGCCATCCGGCAGCGCATCCTCAGGCGCGACCGCCGCACCTGCTACCGCTGCGGTGGACGCGCCAACGAGGTCGACCACGTAAGCCGCGGCGACGACCATTCGGACGCGAACTTGAAGGCGATCTGCACCCCCTGCCACCGGGCCAAGAGCAGCCACGAAGGCGGCACAGCCACCCGCAGGGGCTACCGCCCGACCCGGAGCCGGCCGCCCGAGCGGCACCCAGGGCTGGCCTGACCCCTCCCAAGGGGTGGGGGAGACCCCCCTCCCCGGGTTCCCGCCCCGCTACGCGTATAGGCGCTGGCCCTGTGTACGGGTCTGGGGATCTCGACCCCTCCCCGGAAGGAGGTGAGCACCGTGGCCGGCACCGGCCCCGCCCCGAAGGACCCGTCCCGCCGGGCCCGCCGCAACAAGGACCTGCAGCCGCAGACCATCCTCCGCTTCGAGCGGGCCGAGGCCCCGGAGCTGCCCGACTTCCGGATCAACGCGGGCGAGGACGGCCTGGTCGAGTTCGTCTGGCCGGAGCGCACTTGCGAGTGGTGGGAGACGTGGAAGGCCAGCCCGCAAGCCGAGCACTTCAGCTCGACCGACTGGGAGTTCCTCCTCGACACCGCCCTGATCCACGCGAAGGTGTGGTCGGGCGACGCCTCGGCGGCGCCTGAACTGCGGCTCCGGGTGGCGAAGTTCGGCGCGACGATGGAGGACCGGGCGCGGCTTCGGATGCAGTTCGCGCAGGCGGACCAGGCCGACGCCGGTCAGGGCTCCTCCGGCGGCCCGGCAGCCCGCGAGCGGTACGCGAAGATCCGCATGATCCGGCCCGACCAGCCCGGGACGGCCGAGCCCGGGGGGTGAGCGATGCCCTGGCGCGGACCGTCGTACCCCGGCGAACTGCCCACCCTGGGCTACCAGGTGCTGGAGTGGATGGCCGAGTACCTGATCGTGCCGGACGGTCCCGCCGCCGGCGAGCCGCTCTTTCTGACGGAGGAGCAGGCCCAGTTCGTCCTGCAGCTGTACGCCGTCGACCCGGCCTTCCGGGGCCCGGCGATCAGCGGCCGGGCCCTGAACAACGGCCGGCGCATCCGCCGCGCGGTGCTGTCCCGACCGAAGGGCTGGGGCAAGTCGCCGCTGCTGGCCGCGCTGTGCCTCGCCGAGGCCGTCGCCCCGGTGGTGCCGGACGGCTGGGACGCGAACGGCGAGCCGGTCGCCCGCGAGTGGACGAGCCTCGGCTTCAAGGCGAAGGTGCAGCTCGTCGCCGTCAGCGAGGACCAGACCGCAAACACCTGGGACCCGCTGCTGGAGATGGCCCGCAACGGCCCGGTCGGCGACGAGTACGGCCTGGAGGCGCTGGAGTCCTTCGTCAACGTCCCCGACGGCCGGATCGA
Organism: Kitasatospora cheerisanensis KCTC 2395; assembly: GCF_000696185.1. Classification (GTDB taxonomy): domain Bacteria; phylum Actinomycetota; class Actinomycetes; order Streptomycetales; family Streptomycetaceae; genus Kitasatospora; species Kitasatospora cheerisanensis. Next base: position 5,096,309 of record NZ_KK853997.1, read on the forward strand.
GTACGTCACCAGCTCGGGCACCAGCCGCGAGGGCTTCCGCCCCGTGTTCTCGGTGATGGACCAGACCGAGTCGTGGACCACGACCAACGGCGGCCGCAAACTCGCCGCAGTGATCCGCCGCAACATCGGCAAGGTCAACGGATGCTCGGTGGAGACCCCGAACGCGTTCATCCCCGGCGCGGACAGCGTCGCGGAGCGGTCGTTCGAAGCCTGGAAGAAGCAGCAGGAGGGCCGCACCAAGCTGGATGCGGGCCTGCTCTTCGACCACCGGGAGGCGTCCGCGGACACCGACCCGACGGACGAGCAGTCGCTGCTGGCCGGGCTCGCCGTGGCGTACGGGGACTCGGCTGATGCGGCAGGCGGCTGGGTCAACCTGCGCCGCCTGCTGGGCGAGTACTGGGACCCGGACACCGACCCGCAGGACGCCCGCCGGTACTACCTCAACCAGGTCACCCACGCCACCGACTCCTGGCTGTCCCAGCCGGAGTGGGCGGCGTGCGCGGATCCGGAGAAGGTGATCGGCCCCAAGGACCCGGTGGTCCTCGGCTTCGACGGTTCCCGGCGCCGCAGCCACTCGGTGACGGACGCCACCGCGCTGGTCGGCTGCCGTGTCTCCGACGGGCACCTGTTCCAGATCCGCGTCTGGGAACAGCCCGACGGCCCGCTCGGGAAGAACTGGCAGGTGCCGGTCGGCGAAGTCCTGGCCGAAGTCGACGACGCGTTCCAGGCCTACAACGTCGTCGGGTTCTACGCCGACCCGGCGAAGTGGGAGAGCCACGTCCGCGGCTGGGAGGCCAAGTACGTACGCCGGCTCAAGGTGAAGTCGTCCGGCAGTCATCCGATCGAGTGGTGGATGACCGGCGGCCGGGCCTCGCTGATCGTCCGCGCGACGAAGGCGCTCCACGACGCGATCACCGACGGCGAGATGACGCACTCCGGCGCGTCGACCCTGACCCGGCACTTCCTCAACGCCCGGCGTCGGGAGTCTCGTTCGGGCATCCAGATCGCCAAGGAGCACCCCGAGTCGCCGCGCAAGATCGACGCCGCCGCCGCCTCCATCCTCGCCTGGCAGTGCCGCCTCGACGCGCTCGCCAAGAACCTCACCGCCCGCCGCACCGTCCTGGTGCTCCGCTGACCGAGAGGAGGCCGACGTGGCGACTCCTCTCCTGATGCCGGACCAGCTGACCGTCGACGAGCAGCTGCTGCTGGACCGGCTGTGGATGCGGCTCCAGCAGAACCGCAACGCGCCCGCCAGTCAGGGCGGCCTGGACGTCCTCCAGCGCTACTACGACGCCGACCGGTACATGCGCTCGATCGGCCTGAACGTTCCTCCCGGATGGGAGGCGCTGACCACGGTGATCGCGTGGCCCGCGCAGGCCGTCGACACGGTCGAAGAGAGGTTGGACGTCGAGGGGTTCCGGGCCTCGACGTCGGACGCCCCGAGCGATGATCTATGGGACTTCTGGCAGGCCAATGGCCTGGACGAGGAGTCGCAGATGGGGCACCTCGACGCGCTGACGCTGGGCCGCTCCTACGTGGTCGTCGGCGCCGACGCGTTCGGGGATCCGGTGATCACCGTCGAGGGCCCGCAGTGGATGATCCACGAGCGCTCGCCGGCGACCCGCCGGGTGACGGCCGCGGCCCGGTTCGTGCAGGACCCGCGGCAGGTCGACCGGCCGGAGTTCCAGCGCTTCGGCCAGGCCTCGGCCGCGACGCTGTGGCCGCGGCCCGGGCTGGCGATCGAGCTGGTGCGCATGGAGGACGGCGGCTGGACGGTCGTCCGCCGGGACTACTCCGACCTGCCGGAGATCCCGGTGGTGCCGCTGATCAACCGCCCGCGCACCGCGTACCGGGCCGGCCGCTCGGAGATGCTCCGCGTGATCCCGGTCGCCGACGCCTGCTGCCGCGCGCTGACGAACCTGCAGATCGCCACCGAGTTCCAGGCCGTGCCGCAGCGCTACGTCCTCGGCGCGTCCGCCGAGGACTTCCAGGACGAGAGCGGCAACCAGGTCCCGGCGTGGGAGTCCTACCTCGGCAAGGTGTGGGCGCTCGCCAACGAGCAGGCGTCGGCCGGGCAGTTCACGGCCGCCGAGCTCCGCAACTTCGAGACGGCGATCCTCACCTACGGCAAGCTCGCCGCGTCCCTCCAGGGCGTCCCGCTGTCCTACTTCGCGGCCGGCGCGGACAACCCCACCTCGGCGGATGCGATCCGCGCGGAGGAGGCCCGCCTGGTGAAGAACTGCGAGCGCCGGCAGCGCGGCTTCTCCGGCGCGTGGGAGCAGGTGATGCGTCTGGCCCTGTGGATCGCCACCAAGGGTCGGATGCCGTCCGGGCTGGAGCGTCTGGCGGTGGTGTGGCGCGACCCGTCGACGCCGACGATGGCCGCGAAGGCCGACTACGTGCAGAAGATGGTCGCGAGCAGGGTCTTCCCCCCGGCCTACGGTCCGGAGGCGCTGGGGCTGCCCGTGTCCGAGCAGGAGCGCATCGCCGAGCTGTGGCAGGAGACGGACCCGTCCGCCCGCCTGGCCGACAGCCTGGACCGCGCGACCCGGCCGCCGGCCGCACCCGAACCGGGGGAGGTGAGCGTCGGTGGCGGCGGGTGAGCTCGCCGCCCTGACGGACTCCCACCGGATCACACAGTCTCGCCTCGGCGCGCGGGTGGCCGCCGGGGTGATGGCGGACTGGCAGCGAATGGTGCGCCCTGGCGCGCCGGCCGCGTCCGCCGGGCGGTGGGTGGACGCGTCGCTGGGCCGGATCCGTCCGGCCCGCGATGCGTCCCAGCAGGTCGCTGTCTCCTACACGCGCTTGCATCGCGCCCTGTCGACCGGGCACACGCTGCCGCCGATCGGGCCCGGCCCGCACCCGCGCCGCACCTCCGTAGGCGCACTGCGCCAGGACTGGGCCCGCATGTCCGGTGACCGCTACCGCCCGACCCCCGCCGACCAGCAGCCCGTTGTCGTCGACGACTTCGAGTGGCCCGACCTGGATGAGGAGTCCATGGACGCGGCCGCCCGCACCGGCCTGTGGGTCACCGGCCCGGTCCACGCCCAGCAGCGCCTGGACGACGCCGAGGAAGGCCACGCCCGCGGCCGCCTCGACGACGCCGAGTTCCTCGCCGAACTCGACGACCTGATGCGGGATTCGGCTGTGACCGCCGGCGGCGCCGCCGACCGTGAGGTGCTGCGCGGCGGCCGGTCGATGGCCGAGCAGTCCGCCCGCCGCGACACCCGGGTGATCGGCTGGGCCCGCGTCACCGACGCCAGCCCTTGCGGCTTCTGCGCGATGCTCGCCAGCCGCGGCGCGGTCTACAAGAGCCGCGACAGCGCGGGCCTGGCCGGCGGCCCGCCGGCCTCGCTCGACGACCTGACCAAGTTCCACGACCTGTGCCACTGCCAGATCGTGCCCGTCTACTCCCGCGCCGACCACCTGCCCGACGGGTCGGAGGTCTGGCGCGACCTGTGGGCCGAGGCCACCGACGGGCTGAGCGGCCCGGAGGCCACCAGGGCGTTCAACCGCGCGGTCGCCGCCCGCCGCCGCACCGTGCGCCGCCGCGGTCTGCCCACTCTCCGCCGCTCCTGAGGAGGCTCCATGTCCACCCCGACGCCCGACCCGAACACCCCGCCGCCGCCCGGACCGTCCGGGCCGCCGACGGCCGAGCAGCTCGCCGAACTCCCCGACTGGGCCCGGACCCACATCGAGGGGATGACCGGTCAGCTGACGGCCGCCCAGCAGGCCGCGAGCACCAGCGCCGCCGAACTCGCCGCCGCTGCCGCGAAGCTGGCCGCCGCTCCGGACCCGGCCGCCGCCCAGCAGGCCCTGCAGGCCGCCGCCGACCGGGCCGCCGCCGCCGAGCTCGCCGCGACCCGCGAACGCCTGGGCCGCCAGTACGGCCTGCCGGACGCGCTCGTCGCCCGCCTCCAGGGCGCCGACCAGGCCGCGATGGAGACCGACGCCAAGGCGCTCGCCGCGCTGCTGCCCGCGCCCGGCCCGCGGATGCCCGGCCCCGACCCGCTCCAGGGCGGCGGCACCCCGGCCCCGACCGACCCCGCCACGCAGTTCGCCCAGCTCATCAACTCCGCCCTCTCCTAGGGCCCGACGCCCGAGGAGGGCACCATGGCTGACGCACCCGTCAAGCTCAGCAACGTCAACTCCACGCTGCTGCCGCCGACCATCACCCAGCCGATCTTCAACCGGGTCGCGGAGACCAGCGCGGTGATGCAGCGCGCCCGCCGCATCCCGCTGTCGATGACCGCGCAGACCGCGATCCCGGTCAGCATGGACATCCCGAACGCCGGCTGGGTCAACGAGGGCGGCTCGAAGCCGACCGGCACCGAGTCCATGACCGTCAAGACCATGGCGGGCAAGAAGGTTGCCGTCCTGGTCCCGGTCTCCGAGGAGGTCGCCCGGTCCAACGCGGCCGGCCTCTACTCGCAGATCCAGCAGGACCTGCCCGTCGCCCTGTCCCGGGCATTCGACCTCGCCGCGATCCACGGCAAGACGCCATCCGGCGCGGCGGGCCCGTTCGACGACTACCTCGCCGAGACCACCAACAGCATCACCCTCGGCACCGCCACCAAGACCAACGGCGGCATCTGGAAGGACATCGTCGACGGCGAGGCCCTCGTCATCGACGACAACTACGACGTCACCGGCTGGGTCGCCGACCCCCGCCTGCGCCCGCAGCTGCTGAACGCCGTCGACAACAACGGCCGCCCGCTGTTCGTCGACACCACCGCGGCCCTCGGTCCCGGCGCGGCCGGAGCCGGCTCCCTGCTCGGCCTGCCGCTGGACTACTCCCGCGGCATCTCCGGCAAGCTGGTCCGCGCGTCCGGCACCTCCGACACGGGCCTGCGGATGATCGGCGGCGACTGGTCGCAGTGCGCCTACGGCGTCGGCATGGACATCACGATGAAGCTGTCCACCGAGGCCAACTACAAGGACGCGGACGGCAACTGGCACAGCGCGTTCCAGGAAAACCTGGTCCTGCTGCTGTGCGAGGCACACTTCGGGTTCGTCATCGGCGACGAGAACGCGTTCGTCAAGTACGTGGCTGCGGGCGGCGGTTCCTGATGCCGGGCCCGCTGCGGGTCGTCGCGCGGGTGCACGGCTACCCGCCGGATCACAATGCGGGCGCCGAGTGGATGCTGCACACCATGCTCCGCTCCCTGGCGGAGCGCGGGCACCAGGTGGAGGTCCACCTCCACCGGTACGGCGCCGGCCTGCCCGGGCGCTACGACCTCGACGGCGTCAGCGTCTACCCGCTGCAGGCCTCGGAGTTCCCGCGCGCCGGCCGGGCCGCGGACGTCCTGGTCGGACACCTCGAGGGCGTCCCAGCGCTGGCCGCGTACGGCCGGACCTGGGGCGTACCGACCGTCGCGGTCGTCCACAACACCCACGCCCCCTCGTTCGAGGCCGCCGCGGGGTGCGACCTGGCGGTGTACAACGCCCGGTGGACCCGCGCGGAGGCGGACGACTACTACGGCCGGTTCGACCTCACGCCGCCCGCCGAACTGGTCGTCCGGCCCCCGGTGCTGGCCGCCGACTACACCACCACCCCCGGCGACCGGGTCGCCCTGGTCAACCTCTACGAGGACAAGGGCGGCTCGCTGTTCTGGGACCTGGCCCGGCGGATGCCCGACGTGCAGTTCCTCGGGGTGCGGGGTGCGTACGGCGAGCAGGTGGTGCCCGCCCGGGTGCCCGACAACGCGGAGGTCCTGCCGCAGACCCCGGGCGGGCAGATGCGGGAGCGGGTGTACGCCCGGTCCCGCATCGTCCTGATGCCGTCCTCCTACGAGTCGTGGGGCCGGGTCGGAGTGGAGGCGATGGCGTCCGGCATCCCCGTCATCGCGCACCCCACGCCGGGCCTGGCCGAATCGCTGGGCGCCGCCGGGGTGTTCGCCGACCGGGACGACCCGGAGGCGTGGGAGGCGGAGATCCGCCGCCTGCTAGCCCCGAAGGCATGGGCCGCCGCGTCGAAGAAGGCGAAGGCCCGCTCTGCCGAGCTCGACCCGGCCCCGGACCTGGCGGCCTGGTGCGAGGCCGTGGAAGACCTCGCCGCGCGAAGGGAGTGAGCCGGTGACTGCCACCGTCGCCCAGGTCAAGGCGCTCTGCCCGCAGGGCACCCCACTGACCGACGACCAGATCGCCGACCTGATCGAGCAGGCCGAGACCTACCTGCTCGCCCTCTACCCGGACATCCCCGCCCGGATCACGGCCGGCACCCTCGCCCAGACCACCGTCGACTTCGTCGAAGCATCGATGGTGGCCCGGATCGCCCGCAACCCTGAGGGGCTGCGGATGGAGATGGACGGCGACTACCAGTACCAGCTCGCCGCAGCCGCGGCGTCCGGCTACCTGACCCTGCTGCCGGCCGAGGAGACGATGCTGACCCGCGGTCAGGGCGCGTTCACCATCACCCCGTACAACGCGCGGGTCGCGACCGCCCCGGCGTGCGATCCGGGCTGGTGGTGAGCGTGTCTCTCCTCGACGGCGGCCCCGACACCGTCACCGTCTACCCGGCCGGCCCGGTCCAGCCCGACGGCACCCGCGGCCCCGAGGGCGCGCCGGTGGTGGTGCAGTGCCGCATCCAGCCCTCCACCTCGGAGGAGGCCGCCCAACTCGGCTACGTCGACGTCACCCTGTACCGGCTCCTCGCCCGCACGCTCCCGGCCGGGCCCTGGTCCCGGGTGGTGTGGCAGGGCCGGGACTGGACGGTCGTCGGCGAGCCCAAGAGGCACAACGGTTCGGCCCGGACCCGCCACGACACCGCGATGATCCGCAGGAGGTGACGATGGCCAGCCTCGACCAGCACCTCGCCGCCCGCCTCGCCCACCTCCCGGCCGTCCGCGCCGCAGTCGCCACCGAACTCCGCGGCCGGGCCGCCCGGGTGGAAGCAGTCGTCGCCGCCCACACTGCCACCGGTGCCCTCGCCGCCTCCCTCGAGGTGGTCGTCGACCGCGTCGACTCCACCGTCTCCATCTCCGACCCCGCGATCCTCGCGATCAACTACGGCCACCACGCGTCGAACGGCCGCTGGGTGGAGGGCATCCACGCCATCGAGGCCGGGCTGTGACCGCGCTGCCGCCCGACGTCGACCGCCTGGTGCGCGGCGCTCTCACCGCCGAACTCGGCCCAGCCGTCACGGTGATGACCCTGATGCCCGACACCTGGGCCCAGATCGTCGCCGCCGGCCCGCTGGTCATCGCCCGGTCGCTGCCCGGCGCCGCCGCGATCGACCCGCGCGGGGTGATCACCGCGGTGATCGACCTGCAGGCCCTGGCCGCCGACCGGGACCTGGCGGCGGAGACCGGCCGCCGGGCCTGGCGCGCCCTGTACGACGCCTGCGTGCGGCAGTGGGCCGACCAGGACGCGGGCGGCTGGTTGAGCCACTTCAGCAGCGGCACGCTGCCGGCCGAACTTCGCGCCGGCTCGCCACCTCCGGACGCCCAGTCGTTCAGATTCCAGTCGACGGTCCGGCTCACCGCCCGCCCCACACCTACCCCCTGACCAGGAGGAATCCATGGCGCTCGACGCCACGACCACGATCGTCCCCGGCACGGGGTACATCTACCTCGGCAACGCCGACACCGCGAAGCCGGCCAGCATCACCGACCCGCTCGCCCCGGGTGCCGGCTGGGCCAACCTCGGCCACACCTCGCGGGACAACATGCCGAGCCTCACGCGCGACGGCTCCGACCCGACCACGCTCGGCAGCTGGCAGAACTCCAAGCTCCGCCAGACCAGCCCGGACATCACCTACGGCATCACCTTCAACAGCATCCAGGCCGACAAGACGGCGCTGCAGCTGTACTTCGGCGCGGGCCCGAGCGCGATGCAGACCGACGGGTCGATCCGCATCCCCGCCACACCGGTCCCGCAGATCAAGGCGCTGCTGCTGATCCTCGTGGACGGGTCCAACTTCGTGCCGCTGTGGCACCCCAGGGTCTCCCTCCTCGGCGCGGACGCGATCAAGCTCGACGCGGAGAACTGGTTCGAACTCCCGTTGAAGGGCACGTTCCTCGCCTCGACGCTGATCGACGGCGCGATCGGCGAGTGGGCGGCCCTCCTCGGCGCCGCGTCCTGATCTGCCCTCAACTCCTGTGCCGTCGGCCACCGGTCCCGTCCGGCGGCACAGGACCACCCTTGGGACCGGACACCGAAGGGACCGATACCATGACCAACACCCCCGTCAGCCTCGCCGGCCTCATGCAGGAAGCCGAGCAGACCTACACAGGCCTGCCGATCGAACTGCGTGCCGGCGGCACCGCGACGCTCCTCAACCCCGTCATGCTCGACGACGAGACGCGCGAGCACGCCGTCGAGCTGATGGCCGCCCTCGATGCTGCCGACGGAACGTCCATCGGCGATCAGGTCGACGCCGTACGCACGGCCCTCGTCTCGGTCGCCGACGACCAGGACGCGGTGCACGAGGAGATCCGCGACTGGCCGGTGCCCGCCTTGCTGCTGGTCCTGCAGCACTACATGAAGGCCGTCCAGCTGGGGGAAGCCTCCAGCTCGTCCAGCTGATCGAACACCGGGCCCTGGGCGGGGAGCTGCGGGCGGACCTGCAGCAGTACTACGGCCTCGACCTGGCCGACCTGCCGCGCGGAACGCTCGCCCCCCGCCGCATCCTCCAGCTGGCCGAGCACCTCCCCTACGACTCCGCGCTGTCGGCCGCCCTGCGCGGCGGCCCCGTGCACCGGCAGTGGGACACCCGCACCCACCTGCTCGCCTCGATCGTGGATGCGGTCCAGGCCAACACATGGACCGCCATCCAGCTCGCCGCGCGCCGCGCGGTGCCGCTGCCCGATCCGCTTCCGCGCCCGGGCGACCGGCCGGCCGCCGCACCATCGCGCCGGACGCTGGACCTGTCCCGGCACCCGGACGCCCGACCGCTGCCCGCCAAGTACCGGACGGCGCCCGACAACTGAACACCGGGGGGGTGAGCCGTGGCCGGTGGATCCCCCGGCGGACGCGAGGTCGACCGGCTCGCCATCAGGGTGCTGCCGGACACCTCCAAGTTCGCGCCCGCGTTGCAGCGCTACCTCGACCGCGTCGAGGAACGCGCACAGCTGAAGGTCCGCCTCACCCCCGACACCACGGGGTTCGCCAAGGCGGTGCGCGCCGCCCTCGCCCCGGTGCGTCCGGACCTGGCGGTGCACGCCGTATTCGAGGCGGACCAGATCGGCGAGCAGGCCCGCATCGCGCTCGCGCACCTGCGACCGGAACTCGGTGTCAAGCCCAAGTTCGACCTGACAGGCTTCTCGGAAGAGGTCCGGTCGAAGCTCGACCTGCTGCGGCCAGATCTCGCCGTCAAGGCCACGTTCGACGCCTCCGGCTTCGACACCAAGGTCCGGGAGGCTCTGGACAAGGCGGCCAAGCCGCGGCAGGTCAAGCTTCGACCGGTCATCGACCGTGACGCCTTCCGCACCGCCGAGGAGCAGCTTCGGATCCTCACCGATCCGTGGAAGGTGCGGATCGAGCCGTACATCGCCGCCGGTGCGGCGGCCGAGGTCCGTGCCGAGCTGGCTGATCTCGGCTCGGAAGAGATCGAAGTCACGGTCCGTCCGATCGTCGACCCGGCGCATGTCCTGCGCGCCGAGGAGCGCTTGGACCGCCTCGCGCACGACCGCACCGCAGGCATCGACGTCCGGGTGGACGACGAGCCGGTGCGCCGCCTGGGCGCCACCCTCGGGGCCGGCCTGGGCCGGGTCCTGACTCTGCGCAGTGCGTTGGTCGGACTCGGCGTCAGCTCGCTGCCGCAGATCGCGTCGCTGACTGCCGGTCTCGCCCAGATCGCGCCGGCCGCGCTCGTCGCGGTCCCCGCGGTGATGGCCCTCGGCCAGGCGTTCGCCACGATCGGCCTGGGCGTCGCCGGGATGGGCGACGCGTTCAAGGCCGCGTTCGCCCCGGCCAAGTCCGGGGGCGGCGCCGCGGCGGTCGACACCGCCAAGCAGGTCGCCGCCGCACAGCGGCAGCTCGCGGACGCCAAGGACGCGCTGGCGCGCACCACGGAGGACTCCGCGGCGCGGGTCGTCCGCGCCGACCGGGACGTCTCCGACGCCGAGCGGTCCCTGGCGGACGCGCAGGGCAAGGCCGTCAGGGCCCAGCAGGCCCTGGACGACGCTCGCCGGCAGGCCGCCCGCGACGCCGAGGACCTGGCCGACCGGGTGACGTCCGGTCAGCTCGCCGAACGCGACGCGGTCCTGCGGGTCGCCGACGCCACCGACGCGCTCGCCGCGGCACAGGCCAACCCGGCCGCGGTCCGCAACCTTGAGAGGGCCCAACTCGCCTATGACGAGGCCCTCCAGGCGCTGCACGAGCAGCGCAAGGAGAACGGCCGGCTCGCCGCCGAGCAGGCGCAGTCCGTGGCGGCGGGCGTCAACGGCTCGGCGCGGGTCGTTGCCGCGCAGGAGAACCTGGCGTCCGCGACGCGCGACGTCTCCGACGCGGAGCGGGACGTCGCCGACGCCCGGCAGGAGGCGGCGAAGACCGCCCGGGACGCGGCCAAGCAGGTCGCTGACGCCCAGCGGGCCGTCGCGGACGCCACCCTGGCGCTCGCCGACGCCGGGAAGGCGGCAGGCGGCGGCGCCGGTGGCGTCGACGCATACGCCGAGGCGATGGCGCGGCTGTCGCCGAACGCGCGTGCGTTCGTGGAGGCGGTGCGCGGCATCGCCCCGGCGTGGCGGGAGGTCCAGCAGGCCGTCCAGGACCGGCTGTTCGCCGGCCTCGACACCGAGCTGACCGCCACCTCCACCGCGGTCCTGCCGACTTTCCGGCGCGAACTGGTCGCCACCGCGGGGACGCTGAACGGCATGGCCGTCGGCGTCGCCGAGGCCGCCCGCAACCTGGCCGCGAACGGGATCCTCGACCGTGCGATGGCCGGCGCGTCCCGGGGCCTGGCCAACCTGCGGGGCCTGCCCGGTCAGGTCGTCACCGCGCTGACCACGATCGGCGCTGCGGCGGCCCCGGCCCTCGACCGGGTCACGTCCGCTCTCGCCAACGCGGCCACGCGCTGGTCGGACCGCCTGCAGAAAGGATTCGCCTCCGGCGGCCTCGAGAGGGCCATCGACCTGGCGTTGGACCTGGCCGGCCAGCTGGCCGGCGTCCTCGGCAACGTCGGAAAGATCGTCACCAACATCTTCGCCCCGGCGGTTTCCACCGGCGGGAACTTCATCGGCGTTCTCCAGCAGATCACCGGGGAGATCGCCAGGGTCACCGCGACGGCCGAGGTCCAGCAGGGCCTGCGGGACCTGTTCGACGTCATGTCCTTGATCGGCAAGACGGCGGCCCCGCTGATAGGCCAGGCGCTCCGCGAGGTCTTCCCTGTTCTGTCCGCCCTCGCGCCCGGCGCGCGGGCGCTGGTCACAGCCTTGGGTGACGGGCTGAAGCCCGTGATCACCTCGCTCGGCCCCCTGCTGGTGGCCGCTGGCGGGGCGGTGTCTCAGCTCGCCGTCGCGGCCGGCCCGCTGCTGGTCGTCGCCGGTCAGCTCGCGTCCCAGATCGGCCCGATCCTGACCCCGATCGTCCAGGCCCTGGCCGCGAACGTCGGCCAGCTCACCCCGGTCGTCCAGGCCGCGGCGACCGGGCTGGCCTCGCTGCTGTCCCCCGCGCTGGCCCAACTGCCGGGCCTGATGCGGCCGTTCCTGGACGCGAGCACCCAGCTCGCGTCCACCCTGCTGCCCCAACTCGCTGACCTGATCAGCCAGCTGCCGCTCCAGGAGCTCGGACAGTCCTTTGCCGAGGTCGGGATCGCGCTGGCTCCGCTGCTCGTGCAGTTGTCCCAGCTGATCGTTTCCGGGCTCCAGGCCATGGCCCCGCTCCTGCCGCCGCTGATCACCCTGACGGCCCGGCTCGCGCAGATCCTGGCCGGAGAGCTGGCCCGGCAGATCCAGCAGGTCGTCGTCCCGGCGCTGCAGGTCGTGGTGCGGCTTCTCAACGGCGACCTGACCGGGGCCGTCCAGGCCGCCGGGGATCTCTTCGCCGGCCTGGCACGCACCGTGTACCAGGTGTTCGTCGAACTGCCGGGCAAGGTGGTCAGCGCGCTCTGGGACTTCGGCCGGCAGCTGTGGGACTCGGGCCGGTCGATCACCCAGTCTCTGATCGACGGCATGCTCTCCAAGGCCGTCGACCTGAAGAACGCCATGTCGGGGATGCTGTCGGACGTCCGGCGGCTGCTTCCGTTCTCCCCGGCGAAGGAGGGCCCATTCTCCGGCCGGGGTTGGACGCTGTACTCCGGGCAGTCCATCAGCGCCGCCCTCGCCGAGGGCATCCTGGACGGCCACGGGCAGGTCTACGCGGCGACCGCCGCCGTCGCGACCACCGCCCAGGCCAACCTGGCCGGCCTCGGCGCCGGCACGGTCGCCACGTCCCGCGCGCAGGCCGGCGGCGACCAGGCCGCGGCCGGAGGTGGCGGACTCGCCCTGAACATCCGCGAGTTCCACGCCTACGACCAGGCCCCCGACGCCATCGGCCGGGCCCTGTACCGCGAGTACAAGTCGAGGGGGTGACCATGGCCGGTGAACTCGTCACCACCGACGGCCAGATCGAGTGGCGCGGCCTGCTCCTCGGGGAGCACTCCCCGTACGCGGGCCGCGTCCTGACCGGCTGGGACGACCTCCCGGCTCTGGACGACGGCAGCACGCCGCGAGCCCAGCAGCCCGGCGCCCACCTCGGACAGCTCCTCGCCCGCACCCGCGTGCTCACCTGGGACGCCCAGCTGATCCCCGAGAGTCCGGACGACGACGCGCACTGGCCGCAGTACCTGGCGGCTCTGCGCGCCGTCACCGGCATCCGGCAGGACGAGCAGCCTCTGGTCGTCCAACTCGCCGGTGTGCGACGCCTGATGATGGCCCGCATCACGGCCCGCCAGATCCCCGCCGACCAGCAGTACACGTGGGGCTACCCGAAGCTCGGCCTCGAATGGACCTGCTCCGACCCGCGCCGGTACGACGTCGCGGAGCAGGCCGCCACCACGTCTCTGCCATCGGGCGAGGCGGGCCTGTCCTGGGGCAACCCCGAGGCGACCGGCGGCCTGTCCTGGGGCAATCCCGAGGCCGCGAGCGGCCTGTCCTGGGGCGCGCCGGGAAGCACCGGCGACATCACCGCCGCCAACCTCGGCGACGCCGACACCCACCCGGTCATCGAAATCCGAGGCCCCGTCACCACCCCGAGGATCTCGATCCCCGGCACCGACCTGCTCCTCGAGTACGGCATCACCCTCGCCGCCACCGACACCCTGATCATCGACACCTGGGCCGGGACGGTCACCCTCGCCGGGCAGGACCGGCTCGGCACCGCCACCGCCCGCTCCATCCCCGAGGGCTCCTTCGTGCTGGCCGCCGAGACCACCAGCACCGTCTCGTTCCGCTCGGCGGACGCCGCCGCCACCGACGCCAGCTGCACCGTGCGCTGGCGCAACGCCTACTGGTAGGAGGCCACCCGACATGACCGTACGCTCCGCGTGGCTCCTCAACCGCGACGTCGCCACCCCCGGCCAGAACCGCCAGGACACCCGACTGTCCCCGCTCGGCACCATGACCCCCTCGGCAGCGGACCCGCTGACCAGCATCGGCGGACTCATCCCCGGCCCCAACCCGTGCAACCTGACCATGTCCGGCATGAACTGGACCATCGGAATCGGCCGCGGCATCGCCCAGGGCACCAGCGCGCAGGGCGCGTACCCGATCGTCGTCACCGCCGGCGACGGGGGCACCATCGCCCCCGGCCACGCCAGCCTCACCCGGATCGACACCCTGTGGCTGATCGCCCTGGACACCCTCGTCGACTCCTCCGGCAGCACCCTCGCCAAGATCGAGTACACCCAGGGCACCCCCGGCAGCGGCAGCGCAGCGACCGCTCCGGCCGCAGGCACCGCCTACCTGCGGCTGTGGGACATCAGCGTCCCCGCGGGGGCCAGCGCCGGCAGCCCGCCGAACTGGACCGGCCTCGGTCTGCTGACCGACCGCCGGACCTACACCGTGTCGGTCGGCGGCATCGGCGTCGGCGCCAACGGCAGCGGCGCGTACGTCGGGCAGTACCGGGACAACGGCGGGCTGCAGCGCTGGGACGGCTCCTCGTGGCTCGACCGCCTGGTGCTCAACTCCGCCGGCCGGATCGTCATCGGCGGCGACACCGAGTGGTACCGCGACGCCCCCAACTCCATGCGCACGCCCGACAGCCTGACCGTCGACGGCAACCTGAACGTCTCCGGGATCGGCCAGCGGCAGTTCGCCCGGGTCGCGGTGGGCGCCGAGCAGTCCGTCACCAACAGCACCAGCCTGGTGGACGCCACCGGGTTCACCTTCCCCGTGGTGTCGGGCGGCGTGTACGTGGTCCGCGGTCTCGTCGGCGGCGCCGGCTCCACCATCGGCGACCTCAAAATCGGCTGGATCGCCCCTGCGAGCTCGACGTTCGACTGGACGCCGACGATGCAGCCCTCGTCGGGCTCGGCGACCGTCGGCAGCGTCATCACCGACCGGTCCACCCTCGCCCAGTCCCAGATCCTCGGCACCATCGGCACCGGCACCACCATGACCGCCCTCATCAACGGCCTGCTCGTCGCGGGCGGTGCCGGGACGTTCAGGATGATGATCGCGCAGGGCACCGCCGATGCCACCCCCTCCACCCTCAAGGCGGGCTCGTTCCTCACGGTCGAGCGGGTCGGCTGAGATGACGTCGCCGTACTCGCTGCGGGTGCACGACCTGCGCACCGACCGGCTCCTCGGGTACCTCCCGATCGGCGGCGTCACCTTCGACGACTACATCGGCAAGTCCGGCTCGCTGTCCGGAACGCTCCCGGCGCCGAACGCCCAGATGGCTGCGCGGATCCAGGACATCCTCCAGGAGGGCCGCACCCTCGTGGACCTCGTTCGCGGCGGCACGATCGTCTGGTCGGGCATCGTGTGGACCGCGACGCCGACCGCCGACGAGCGGGACAACTACACCTGCCCGATCCAGGGCGCGACCCTCGAGTCCTACTACCGTGACCACCTGCAGCTGCGCGACGCCGACCTGACGTACACCAGCACTGACCAGTTGGCGATCGCCCGAGCCCTGATCGGCTACGCGGCCACCCGCACCGGCGGCGACCTCGGAATCGAGATGGACACCTCGCAGACCTCCGGCGTCCTTCGCGACCGCGCCTACAGCCGCTTCGACCAGCCGTACGTCGGCCGCCTGCTGGACGACCTGGCCGCCGTCGACAACGGCTTCGAGTGGCGGATCAACCGCTACCAGGACGCGGCCGGCGCCCGGCACCGGGTGCTCCGCCTCGGGTACCCGAGGATCAGCATCGGCACCACCGACCTGCCGCTGAAGAAGCCCGGCCTGATCACCGCGCACTCGATCCCCCGAGACGCCACCGCGATGGCCACCTGCTGGCAGTCCCGCGGATCGAACAGCAACTCCAACCAGGCCGCCGCCACGACGCCGCTGCTGTCGACCACCCTCACCGACACCGCCGCCATCACCGCCGGCTGGCCGCTGCTCGACGGCTCCAGCGACTACTCCACGGTGACCGACCCCGCCACCCTCAACGCGCACGCCCAGGCCGACCTGGCACGCTTCGCGCGGCCCGTGGCGATCCCTCAGATCAGCGTGCTGACCGGCTCGATCCCCCAGCCCGAGCTGGGCAGCTACATCCGCGTCAGCATCCGGGACGCCTGGTACCCGACCGGCCACAACGCCCGGTACCGCGTCGTCGGCCTGCGGTGCACGCCGGCCGAACGCGGCCGCCCCGACATGACCCAGCTCTACCTGGAGGCTGCCTGATGCCGAACGTGCCCGAGGATATCGGCACCGTCCTGCGCACCATGCAGGCCCAGATCCGAGAGCTCCAGGGCCGGGTCAACACCCGGCCGGCCCTCAACCACATCTCCGGCGGCGGGGTGACGATCGACCAGGGCGGCACGCTGTCCGTGATCACGCCGGGCGGCCAGACGGTGCTGTACGTCGGCGCGATCGGGCCCGCCCACCCCGACGGGTCGCCGCAGTACGGCATGGTTCTCAGGCGCGAGGACGGCAGCGCGGCGCTCGCGGTCTGGGACGGGGCCGGAGCCTCACCCCAGCCGCTCGCGATCTGGGACCGCGCCGGGAACACGATTCTCGCGGACGACCGGGTGGCCGGGGCCGGCCTCGCCCGGCCCTACATCAGCACCGACGCGTGGTTCGGAGCGGTCGAGGCCCCCGCGTTCACGACGAACTCGGCCACGTTCGTGACCCTCCAGAACCTGCCGTGGGTCAAGCAGCACCCGCGCGTCACCGCCCACTACCTGGTGAAAGCGGACGCCGGAGTGGCCGGCGAAATCCAGCTCGTCGATGACAACAACGTGGTCATCGCCGGGCCGATCACCGTGGCGGCTGGCGCGTGGACGTACAGCAGCGCCACCGGCCCGCTGGCCGGCGCGCTCTACTCGTCCACCTACCTGCACTGGCAGGCCCGCGTCACCAGCGGCACCGGCGTGATCGGGGTTCGCGGCCTGTCGACGTTCGGCGTGCAGTCCTGATCAGTGCTGGCCGTAGGGGTCCGTGGTCGGTGCGTTCGGGTCCGCCGGGCCGCGGGTCGGGTACGGGCCGTTGTCCGCCGTGCCGCTGCCGCCGTTGTTCTGGCCGGCGGTGGCGCCGGGCGGGTCGGTGCTGACGGGCTGGCTGGTGGTCGGCTCGCTGCTCGGAGTCGGGGTCACGGAGGCCTTCTTCGTGGTCGTCGGGGTCGGTGTGGCTGTCGGCTCGGTGGTGGCCGGCGGGGTGGTGCTCGGCGGCGCCGGGTCGCTCGCGGACGCGGACGGCGACGGGCTGCTGCTCGGGCTCGCGCTGGGGCTCGGGCTGGTGGTGTCCGCGGCGTCTGCTGGCTGCACCACCTGCTGCACCTGCTGCTGGCCGTCCCCGCCCGTGCCGAGTGCCCACGCGCCGCCGCCGATGCCGAGCATCGCCACCACGCTGGCCGCGATCGCCGCCGCCTGCCGGTTGATCTTCATGTCCGTTGCCCCCCTTGGCTGTTGGTGCCCACCACGGTAGCGCCGACCGCCACACCGCTCTCACATCCGAACCGAACTGGCGACAAGTTCGCCTACCCACTGCCTTGGAGGCCCCCTTGCCCAACCCGCTGACGCGCGCCGGGGAGACGCTGCGACGCCGGTTACGGCCTCGCGTGCTCGGCAGAGCGGCGCTGGCCACGCTGCTGCTGGCCGTGGCGCTGCCCCTCACCGGCTCCACCGGATCCGCAGCGTCACCCTCGACGCTTCCGCCGCTCGACACGACCGCGCACCTGCGGGTCATGCCGCTCGGCGACTCCATCACCTGGGGCGCCGGCAGCACGACGGGGGACGGGTACCGCCTGGAGCTGGCCCGCTACATGGTCGACGTGCAGCAGATCTACACCGCGACGTGGGTCGGCTCCCAGACGTCCGGCCAGCAGTCCAACCCCCATCACGAGGGGCACCCGGGGTGGACGATCGCGGACCTGTCCGCACAGATCAGCACCTGGATGGCGACCTACCAACCGGATGTTGTGCTGGTGCACGCCGGCGTCAACGACGCCCGGCAGTACGCCACGACGGCGGTCATGCAGGCGCGCATGGCTGACCTGCTGAGCCGAATCCTCGCGGCCTCGCCCACCGTCCGCGTCATTGTGGGGGACATCATCCCGCCCTGGTACGGCACCCAGCAGGACATCGCGTCGGCGACCGTGCAGCGCTTCAACGCGGTACTGCCGTCCGTCGTGGCGGCGGCCGGCCCGCGGGTGACGCTGGCACGGATGAGCGCCGCCGTCAGCTCGGCGCTCCTCGGCGACGGCCTCCACCCCAACGACACCGGCTACCGGTACATGGCCTGGACCTGGTGGCGGTGTATGGCCCCGCTGCTGACCCCCGACGGCGTCACCCGCGCCGGTGTCGACCCGCTGCCCGTGCCCGTGCGGGACAGCGACCTGTGCCCGAGCTGAGGAGGCTCCGATGAGAGACGAGTTCGTCGCGCTGCTGCTGAGCCAGGTCGGCCAGCACGAGGGCCGCGACCCGGACGGCACCTGGAACAACGTCCAGCGGTACAGCCGGGAGACGCCCGGCCTGGAGTGGTCGGACGGCCAGGCGTGGTGCGCCACGTTCGAGGCGTGGGCTGCGCACCAGCTCGGAATGGACCGGCTGTGGCCGATGACCGCGTCGTGCTTGGAGGCCGTGGACTGGTGGCTGCAGCGCGACCGCTGGTCCAGCTACCCGGTCCTCGGCGGCCCGTTCTACCTCGGCCCGGGCGGCGGCACCCACACCGGCGTCGTCTACGCATACGACGCCGACACCATCTACACGGTGGAGGGCAACAGCAATCCGGGTGGCAGCGCGAACGGCGACGGCGTCTACAGGCGGACCCGGCCCCGCCGTGGCCCCGGATCCCCGTACGGCTACGGCGTCCCGGACTGGCCGGAGGGCACCATCAGCGCCGACCCGGCCCTCGGCGGCACCCGCACCGCAGCAGTCTCCCCGCCGGCCGCGCCGGCACCCAACAACCCCGCGGCCCGGACCGACCGGCGCCGCCTCGATGAGGAGGTGCGCTGACATGGCGCTCGTGATCGGCCGGATCGAACCCGGCTTCCTAGACGGCCATCCCGAGAACGGCACGCTCGTCCCGCTGCCGCCGCAGCACGGCGGCGCGGTCGGCTGGGATGGGGTCTACCTGTCCTTCGGCTGCGACTTCGCGGACGCCCGCCTCCGGGTCGCAGTGTGGAACGACGCGTCGCGGACGTGGCGGGTTTCCAGCATTGACCTGAAGTCCGCCGGCCCGCGGGTGAACGTGGCGATCCAGGACGGCGACTCCAAGGTCTCCGTGGGTCGCGTCAAGACCGGCGCGGGCGACACCGGGACCTGCCCGATCGGCTACCTGCTCGAAACCACCCTCAAGGCCTGACAGGAGATCGCCATGCAGGACTCGACCCGCCGCACCATCCGCACCACCGTCCAGACGGCCGTCACCATCGCCGCCCTGCTGCCGCTGATCGTGGACGCCGCCCAGATCCCCGCGACGCTGCCGTGGGTGGCCGGCGCGCTGACGGTCGCCGCCGGCATCACCCGGGTGATGGCGCTCCCCGCCGTAAACCGGATGCTGCCGTCCTGGCTGCGGCTCTCCGCCGACCCGGACGAGGCCGCGCTGCGCCAGGCGGTGCGCGAGTGACCGACAGCACGGGCATCGCCAGCGTGGATGGGGCGGTGGTGTGGTGCGTGGCCCTTGCCGCGATCGGCGGCGCAGTCGCTGGCGTGTGGCGCGCGCTCCGGCCGCTGCGCCAGTTCATGGCGCGCGCGGAGGAGTTCTGGGACGACTGGGCGGGCCAGCCCGCCCGCGCTGGTGTGCCGGCCCGGCGGGGGTGATGCAGCGCCTGGAGACGATCGAGCACTGCGTGGTGGTGTACGACGAGCGGATGAGCAGGGTGGAGCACGAGCTGCACCCCAACTCCGGCAGCAGCCTGCGCGACGCCGTCAACCGGATCGAAACCGCGGTCCGGCCGCCGGACAGCGGCGACCAGGAGGGCCGGTTAACACCCGCCTGACCCAGCAGCACACCGCCCCGCTCGGCTTCGGCCGGCGGGGCGGTTCCGTCGTGTCAGCACCCGGACGCGGCCCGCCGCACGGACTCCGCCTCCAGCGCCGCCACGATCTGATCCCGCGCCATCCGCCACGCCGCCGCCTCCACCCGGCTCAGCCCCGCCGGCCGCTGCTCGGCGCGCGCGAGCCGAGCAGCAGAGCGGATCGTGTCCGCCTCGATGACGCGGATCAGGTCTGGCCCCGAGCCGAGAACGGTCCGAGCGCGGGCTGCAAGTGCTGCGAGGGTGAGCATGGCGGCACCGTAGGCCCAGCCCGGCCGCCGCCACCGCCCCGACCACCCGCCCGTCACCCGGCAGGGTGACTTCCCCCGCGCCCGGCCGCGATCCGGCGTTCATCAGGAGTACCTGTCGGCCGACAACTCCCCGTCGTACCCTGGCCACCAGCCCCCAGCACAGGAGCCAGCACCGTGAGCGACACGACCACCGGCCAACGCCTCCGCGAACTCCGCAGGATGCGCCACATGACCGTCTCCGCCCTCGCCACCGCAGCCCACATCAGCGTCTCCGCCCTCGAAAAATACGAGCGCGACGACCGCAACCCCCCGCCCGGCACCCTCATCCGCCTCGCCAAGGCCCTCGGTGTCGGCGTCGACCGCCTCACCGGCCAGCCGTTCATGAACGGTGCCGAGTCCGAGGACCAGGTGCAGCTCGTCATCCCTGAGTTGCGCCGCATCATGCTCTGCTACGACTCCCCTGACGACCTGTCCGTCCGCCCGCGGCCGCTGCCGGTGCTGGCAGACGAGATGCGGGAGATCGCCCGGATGCGGCAGGACGGCGCGTACGTGCAGATGGGGCCGCTCCTCGCTCCGCTGCTGACGGAGATGACGCACGTCGCGCTCGGAAGCGCCGGCCGTGAGCAGGCGCAGGCCTTCGGCTGGCTCGCCCGCGGGTACCGGGCGGCGAACAGCATGGCGCACAAGTTGGGCTACCACGACCTCAGCCTGACTGCGATCGAGCGCGTCCGGTGGGCCGCCTCCCGCTCGTACGACCCGCTGATGCAGGTCGTCGCTGCCTATCTCAAGGCCGGCGCGATGCTCCGGATGGGCAGCCACAGCGCCGCCCGCCGGCTGCTCCTCGGTCTGGTCGACGAGGTGCTGCGGCTCGCCCCGGAGGAGTGCCCGACGGACGCGCACAACGCGGTGATCGGTGCCCTCTACCTCAAGTTGGCGGTGCTGGAGGCCCGGGACGGGCAGGCCGACCGCTCGACCAGCTACCTCGCCGAGGCCCGTGCCGTCGCACAGCTGATGCGCGGCCAGGACACCACCCACTACGAACTGTCGTTCGGGCCAGCGAACGTCCGGATCCACGAGATCGCCGCACTGATCGACCAGGGCGACACGGAACAGGCCCTCGCCCGGTTGCACGAGTGGGGGTGACGCCCAGGGGGTCGACGAGTGGCAGCCGCCGGCCAGCCTTGCCGCCGAAAGGGTGTCGCACCACCACATCGACGTCGCCGCGGCCCGGCTGGTCGAGGGTGATCGAACGGGCTCGTTCGTGTCGCTCCAGGCCGCCCGGTCCGCCGCACCGGGGCACACTCGGTTCCACCCGACTGCCCGAGCAACCGCCGCCGCGCTGGTCCGACAGCACCGCACGCCGAGCACCGAGCTCACGTCGTTCGCCCGGTGGGCGGGGGTCTGACGACCTGTCAAGTCGCTGACGGGAATTCACTCCGCACAAGATGTGCGGATCAGGGCGCAACAAATTGGAACGATCCCCTTACGGATAGTGCAAGTAAGGGGATCGCTTCATGCCCACGATCAGCCCCAGCGCCGCCAGAGACTGGCTCGCCCACGCCGACGCCGACCCGGACCGCATCTACCGGTGGTGGGACTCCGGTGCCGCTGCCCTCATCGCGCTCGGCCGGCGGTTCGATGCCGTCCGCCTCGATGGGCCCCCGCCGCCTGGGTCACCCAGAACCTCCCGGACGGCCCGGTCATGCAACTGGGCCACCCGCACCCCCGCCTCTACGCCCTCGTCCCGCCGGGCAGCTGGCCGCGCTTCAGCAACCCTCTCGCCACCCTCCTCGACGAGGGCGACTACCTCGCGATGAACGACCCCGACGGGGCCACGGGCGGCCGACCCGACATCCAGTGGCTGGCCCCACCGGACGGCACCGGCCGCCTGGTGAACCCTGGCGTGCTCCGGCGCATCATCGACTCGTTTGCCCCGGAGGAGTCCCGGTGAGCACCATCACCCACGCCGCCGACGGGGAAGACGCACACGCGTTTGGCTACTGCCCGTCCTGCCGCGGCTACGGCCTCGGCACCTACGACGGTCCGATCAACAGCCACTCCGACCGCATCCGGGACCACGTGAACTGCCCCAGCAGGCGGCAGGCAACAGGAGCCCGCCGGCGCTCTCCCCGTTCCCGCCGCTAGCCCACGGCGCTGCTTCGGCTCAGCCGTAGAACAGGCGCCACGTCCCCACGCCCAACCCTCGTGCCACCTGGTTGAGCTGATCGATCGTGCAGGCCTGGACGCCGAGTTCCATGCGGCTGATCGTCTTGTGGGACATGCCCGCCAGTTGGCCGAGTTCCATCTGGCTCAGGCCCTGGTTGGTTCGCAGGGCTCTGATGCGCTGGCCGACGATCCGCCGCTGCTCGATGAGCCAGGTGCGCTCGCCAGTATCCACCACCCGACGGTCGCCCACGGAAGATCATTTGTCTTCCCCTGTCCTGGGTAAGTTCCTTCGATCGAGCGTTCGATAGAATCCCAGGCCGACGCAGCCCCGGGGGGACCAACAACCGGAGCCCGCACTGAACTACACCCTCGCCGCGGACGGCATCCCCGGCACCGCCGAGTTCGACACCCTGGCCGAGGCAGTCAGCGCCCTGACTGCCCTGCTCGCCACCCTGCCGCTGGACCCTGCTCAGCGGGACGCCTACGGCTGGTTCCTGGAGGATGCCGTCCGCGTTCAGGACTACCTGGACGCGGAGGGCGAGTACCGGTTGGACGTCACCACCGCGCCCGATGGCATCACCCGGGCTATCGTCATCCGGCGGCGGTGACGTGCTGATAGTTGTCCTCGTTGCGGCCCCACCAGTACGTCAGCTGCGGGATCGACTCGATGTTCAGGGCCTGCCGGATCGGCTCCAGGTGGTTCGTCACGGTGCGCCGAGTGACGCCCAGGACCCGGCCGATCTGCTCCGCCCCGTGGCCGGCTGCCAGGCCCGCGAGGATTGCCTTCTGGGTGGGGGTCACCTCGACCAGCAGGGTGCCGTCCCAGGGCTGGGCCGCGTCCCACAGCAGGCCGAACACCGAGCTGAGCGCCCGCACGACGCCCTCGTCGGTGATGAGGAGGGCGCGGTCGGGCTCCGGCCCGTCTCCCTCCCACGGGGTCAGCACGGTGGTGATGGCCACCCGACTGTCGATGATGACGGTCCGCGGGTAGCCGCGGCTCGTCACGGTGCGGACCTCGGCGCCGTGCACGGAGACCGTGGCAGCCCACCGTGCGGTGGGCTCGTGCTGGCGCACGCTGCAGTGGTACACGGTGCGCATCTGCACGCCGCGCTGGAGCACAGCCAGGTCCCGTTGGTAGCTGAGCGCGAGCTGTGCGGCCGGCCTCGCGCCGTTCGGCTGCGCGGTGAACAGGCTCTCCCGGCAACCTTCCAGAAGGGGTGTCAGGCGGTCCTGGATGACGTCCAGCCCGGTGATGTACTCGATCGCCCCGGCGCCGGCGGCTGGCCGTGCGAGTTGGTAGGCGCCGATCAGGTCGCCCATCTCGCCGACGACTGCGGCGGCCTGGGCGAGGTAGCGACCGCCGAGGTTCTGGAGGTGCAACTGCATCTGGAGCGCCGCGGCGGTCGCGTCCAGCGCGGTGTAGTGCCCGGGACGCAGGGGATCAGGTGCCGCGAGACGGAGGGCGATGAGGCTGTCGAGGGCGGGGCCGGGCTGAATGCACGTCACCTCGCCTGCGGCGAGGGCCCGATAAGCCTCTCGCGTTTCCACATTGGGAAAGTTTAAGCCGTACCCGCTGTCCGATGTGTCCATTATGCCCCCTCAGGCGGTTTCCACTTTGGGAAGTTTAGCCCTGGGGGGCCCGGATCGCTTGAAGTTGAAACTATCGTCACACGAGACTGTTGGTGCGCGAGGGAATCCCCCCAGCGCCCTTCCTCGCAACACCGAAAGGGGGTCCGCCATGACACCACACCTGGCGCGCCGCCGCACCGCTGCTGCCATCCTGACCGGCGCCGCGCTCCTCGCTGGAGGGCTCGTCCTGTCCCTCAACTCCGGTGCCGATCCGCTCAGCGTCGCCGACTCCTCGTGGGGAGGCATCGTGCCGGCCTCGCCGTCGCCCTCGCCGTCGCCCATCGAGACGCCGATCGCCGCGGCCAACGACTCCTCCTGGGGTGGATGACCGTACTCCATCCTCCCGCTGCCGCATGTGAGTCGCCGAAGGCGAATCGCGGCGGCCGAGAATGTGTCGGGGGTACGCCTTGGTGCCACCCTCCCCGCACCCCCGACGCTGAAGTATCCCCCACCCGGATCGGGTGGGGGATACTTCATTTCATGATCGTTTGGGCGATGGCTGGGCGATGATCTTGTGTCTCACCCTGCATCACGGTGCATCAGGATGCATCCGCGTTCCCGGCTCGCCCCGCCGTCTACGTGCATGAACGGGGAACGAGCCTGATCAACGTCAGGCCTTCTTGGTCTCCCAGAAGATGCTGTCGATCTCGGCGATCAGGTCCAGCAGGGCCTGGCCGGTCGCCGGGTCGGTCGACGCCTTGGCGGCCGAGGCGGCCTTGCCGGCGCGGTTGAACAGGTCGTGCAGGCCCGGGTAGGCCTCGAAGTGCGGAGCCTTGAAGTAGTCGGTGTGCAGCACCGAGAGGTGGTGCTTGACCAGCTCGGCGCGCTCCTCCTTGATGACGATGGCGCGCGCGCGGAACTCGGCGTCCTCGTTGGCCTGGTACTTCTCCTGAGTGGCCTTCACGGACTCGGCCTCGATCCGGGCCTGGGCCGGGTCGTACACGCCGCACGGCAGGTCGCAGTGCGCGTGGGCGGTGACTCGCGGAGCAAACAGACGAGAGAACATGGGGGTCCTTCCTTAGATCGTCTTCCCGCGCCCGACATTACCCTCACGACGGCCCGAATTCGCCGTCGCCCCGGGGGCCTAGGGCAAAAGAAGGAGTCAGAATCGTGCGATTTGGGACACCGCTCGGCGTGGCCGACATCGCCGGGCCGTCGATGCGCCGACTGCTGTCCGACGGCGACCGGGTGCTGGTGCGCTACGGGGCCCCGCTGCGGCCGGGCGCCGTCGCGCTGTTCCGGCACCCGCTGCAGCAGGACCTGCTGGTGGTGAAGCGGGCGGTCGGGCGCCGGCCCGGCGGCTGGTGGATGCTCTCCGACAACCCGCTGGTGCGCACCGACAGCCGCGAATACGGCGCGGTCCCGGACGAGTTGGTGCTCGGCCGGGTGCTGCTGCGGCTCGCGCCCCGGCCCGCCTGGCTGGCCCCCGGGCGCCGGCTGGAGCGGGCGCTGCGCGGCCGCCCGGGGCGGCTGGCGGAGCGACTGGGCGTCAGCCGGCCGCCGGAGCTCGACCTCTGACGGGCGCTCAGGCCTGCGCGGCGGCCAGCGCCCGCTGGGCCTCCTGGCGCTTGCGGGCCCGGTAGGCGGCCACGTTGGCGCGGGTGGCGCAGCGGTCCGAGCAGTAGCGGCGGGAGCGGTTGGTGGAGGTGTCCAGGTAGGCGTTGCGGCACGGCGAGGCCTGGCAGATGCCGAGCCGGTCGACGCCCAGCTCGGTCAGGTGGATGGCCAGCCCCATGCAGGCGACGGCGGCGTAGTTGGCGGCCGCGGTGGGCGCGTTGTCGGCCAGGTGCAGGTGCCAGTTGGGGCGGCCGGTGGCGTCCAGGTCGTCGTGGCCGGAGACCAGCGGGCTGACGGGGTACTCCACCATCAGGCTGTTCAGCAGGTCGACGGCGCGCACGTCCTCGCCCTCGGCGGCGGCCTCGAAGACGCCGCGCAACCTGGTCCGGACGGCGCGCAGCCGCGGCAGGTCGGACTCGTCGGCGAGCGCGGAGGCCCGGGAGGGCGCGCCGAACAGCGCCCGGACGGCGTCCACCGAGCCGAGGCTGTCGGTGCCGCGGTCCGGCTCCTCGCTGTTGACCAGCCGGACGGCGAAGTCGGCGTACGAGGCGAGATCCACGGGAGATCCTTCCGGGGCAGGTGTAACGGGCGTGCTGCCTTCAGGGTATTACGTCCCGGTGGAACCCGGCCCGCGCGACCGGCCGGGGCGGTGGAACCCGTCCCGGACGTGACGAGGTCCCGCCCCGGAATCCCGGGGCGGGACCTCGCGGGGGCTCAGAGCACCCTGGACAGGAAGGCCTTCGTGCGGTCGTGCTGCGGGTTCGTCAGCACGTCGCGCGGGTGGCCGGACTCGACGACCACGCCGCCGTCCATGAAGACCAGGGCGTCGCCGACCTCGCGGGCGAACGCCATCTCGTGGGTGACCACGATCATGGTCATGCCGTCCTGCGCGAGCTGCCGCATGACGTCCAGCACGTCGCCCACCAGCTCCGGGTCGAGCGCGGAGGTCGGCTCGTCGAAGAGCATCAGCTTGGGCTCCATCGCCAGCGCGCGGGCGATGGCGACACGCTGCTGCTGGCCGCCGGAGAGCTGCGCGGGGTAGCTGTCGGCCTTGTCGGCCAGGCCGACCCGGGCCAGCAGCTCGCGGGCCCGCTCCTTCGCCGCCGCCCGCGCCGTCCCCTTGACCTGGACGGGCGCCTCGATGATGTTCTCCAGCGCCGTCATGTGCGGGAAGAGGTTGAAGCGCTGGAAGACCATGCCGATGTCGCGGCGCTGGAGCGCGACCTCGCTGTCCTTCAGCTCGTAGAGCCGGCCGCCCTTCTCGCGGTACCCGACCAGGTTGCCGTCGACCGACAGCCGGCCGGCGTTGATCTTCTCCAGGTGGTTGATGCACCGGAGGAAGGTCGACTTGCCGGAGCCGGACGGGCCGACGAGGCAGAACACCTCACCGGTGCGGACCTCCAGGTCGATGCCCTTGAGGACTTCGAGCTGGCCGTAGGACTTGCGGACGCCTTCGGCCTTGACCAGGACCTGGCCGGAAGCGGGCTTCTGGAAATCGGTCATCGCGCACGCCCAAGGGAGAACAGGTTCGTCTTGATCTTCTGCAGCGGGGTCGGCGGCAGGGTGCGGGTGGCGCCCTTCGCGTAGTACCGCTCCAGGTAGTACTGGCCGATGCTGAAGATCGTGGTGAGCACCAGGTACCAGAAGCAGGCGACGAAGAGCAGCTCCATGACCGCCAGGTTGTTCGTGTAGACGTCCTTGGCCTTGGTCATCAGCTCGCCGTAGGTCACCACGTAGGCGAGCGACGAGGTCTTCAGCATGTTGATGAACTCGTTGCCGGTGGGCGGGACGATGACGCGCATGGCCTGCGGGAGGATGATGCGCCGCATGGTCTTGGCCCGGGAGAGGCCCAGCGCGTGCGCCGCCTCGGCCTGTCCCTCGTCCACGGACTGGATTCCCGCCCGGACGATCTCCGCCATGTACGCGCCCTCGTTGATGCCGAGGCCGAGCAGCGCGGCGACGAAGGGCGTGATCAGGGTGTTGGTCGAGACGCCGAACATGGTGGGGAAGATCAGCGCGAGGTTCCACCAGATCAGCAGCTGGACCAGGACCGGGGTGCCGCGGAACAGCCAGATGTAGCCCCAGGCCACCGACGAGGTGACCGGGTTCTGCGAGAGCCGCATCACGGCGGCGAGCACGCCGAGGAGCAGGCCGAGGGCCATCGCGCAGACACTGATCAGCAGGGTGTGCCAGGCCCCCGAGATCGATGCCGAGGTGAAGAGGTTGTCACCGGTGATGGGCCACTGGATGTTGGCCCCGGCGAATGCGGCGATCAGTGCGGCCAGGAGGACGAGCACGGCGACTGCCGAGACCCACCGGCCGTAGTGACGCACCGGGATGGCCTTGATCGCGTGCTTGGCAGGGATCTCGTCGGCATCGGTTTTGACGGATGTCATGGGAAGGAGCCTCTCGGGCGGACGGCGGTTTGCAGGGGCCCGCCGGGTGGACACCGTCGTGTGCCCACCCGGGTGCGGATCAGGAACCGCCGTTGACGGTCACGGAGCTGACCGCACCGAGCTTCACGTTGTACTTGTCGAGGATCTTGGCGTACTCGCCGTTGGCGATCAGGGCTTCCACGCCGGCCTTTATGGCGTCGCGGAGCTGGGCGTTCTCCTTGGACACGCCGATCCCGTAGAGGCCCGGGTCGATCTGCTCGCCCACCACCTCGAAGTCCTTGCCGCCGCCGGAGGTCTGCGCGTTGTACGCGGCCACCGGGTAGTCGTTGAGGTCGGCGACCGCGGCGCCGGACTTCAGCTTGAGCAGGGCCTCGCCGTCGTGCTCGTACCCCTGGATGGTGATCGCGCCCTTGCCCGCCGCGGTGCACTTGTCGGACTGGGCCTTCGCGGTGTCCTCGTTGACGGTCGCCTTCTGCAGGGCGACCGTCTGGCCGCACAGGTCCTCGAGCGAGTGGATGCCCTTCGGGTTGCCCTTCTGGGTCAGGATCGAGGTACCGGCCCGGAAGTAGTCGACGAACTCGACGCCCTTGCCCTGGCGCTCCTTGGTGTCGGTCATCGCGGACATGATCAGGTCGATCCGCTTGGTGCCGAGCGAGGTGATCAGGGTGTCGAACCCGGCGTCCTGGATCTGGAACTTGACGCCCAGCTGCTTGCCGAGCGCGTCCGCCAGGTCGGGGTCGATGCCGACGATCTTCTCGCCCTGCTTGAACTCCACGGGGGCGTAGGCCACCTCGGAGCCCACCTTGATGACGCCGGCCTTCTGGATCTCGGCCGGAAGCTTGCCGTACAGCGGCGCCGAGGCGCCGGCGCCCTTGGAGGAGCCGCTGTCGGAGCTTCCGCACGCGGTGAGGAGCAGGGAGCCGGTCGACAGGACGGCGGCCGCGGCGATCAGCCGGGTGCGCGAGGAACGAGCGGTCATGAGGGGGATCTCCTCCTGGGAGTCGGACGGGTCTGCGCCGCCGGGGGGAGCGGTGCGGTTACAGCGGGGTCGGTGCTCGCCACCCTCCGCCGAGGTGACAGGTGGATCCGATGTGTGGGAATCCTGCCACCGAGCGCGGCCAATCGGACCGCGGATCAGATCAAAATCGGATAACAGGACCACCATGTGTCCGCTATTCGGACTATTTGCCTGACCATGTCACATGGTGCATAAGTATGCACACTCGACGTGACGGGGCCCGGGCCGTTCACGGCCCGACCCCCCTCCGTGTCGCCGCCGGCTAGAAGCCGCCGTTCACCACCGCGTTCTGCGCCGCACCCGCCGACAGGCCCCACTTCGCCAGGATCTTGTCGTAGTCGCCGCTGCGGATCACCCGGTCGAGCGCCTTCGCCAGGACGTCCCGCAGCACGGTGTCCTCCTTGGACAGCGCGATCCCGTACGGCCCCGCCTGCATCTGCTCGCCGGCCACCTGGAACTGCGCCCCGCCCCGGCCCTGCTGCGCCGCGTACGCCGCCGCCGGCGTGTCGCTCAGGTCGGCGGCCGCCCTGCCCTGCGCCACCAGGGCCAGCGCCTGGTCGTCGGTCTCGGTCGCCTGGATGGTCAGCTTCTTCCGGGACTTCTCGCACAGCCCGGCCTGACGCTCCGCCAGCGAGGCCTGCACGGTGCCGCGCTGGAGCGCCACCGTCCGCCCGCACAGGTCGTCCAGCGAGGAGACCTTCTGCGGGTTGCCCTTCGCCACCACGATCGAGGTGCCGGTGATGAAGTAGTCCACGAAGTCCACGCCGGAGTTCATCTTCCGGGCCTGGTCGTCGGTGCCGTCCCGGCGCTGCAGGTTGTCGGTCATCCCCGACATCACCACGTCGAACTCGCGCGCCTGCAGGCCCAGGAACAGCCGGTCGAACGGCACCTCGGCGAACTGCACCCGCACCCCGAGCGCGCCGGCCAGCGCGTTCGCCAGGTCCACGTCCAGGCCGTCCGGCTTGCCCTGGGCGTTCTTGAAGCCGATCGGGGCGTAGCTCAGGTCGGTGCCGATCCGCAGCACCCCCGAGGAGCGGACCTGCTCGGGCAGCTGGTCGTGCAGGTCGGAGGCCACCGAACCGCCCGACGAGGCCGAACTGCCGCACGCGGCCAGCAGCAGTGAACCCGCCGCCGCGGCGACGGTGAGTCGGAGCCGGGCGCCGGAACCGGAGGGGTGGGTGGCCAACGACATGACGGGTCCTCCTGTGGGAGAGGTGGTGCGGGTCCCCGACACGGTGCGCGGGAGTGTGCGACCGGGCGTGGTGGCTGCCCGGACACGACCCGAAAGGCGCGGGAACGTCCGGACAACGGTGGTGGAACTCCGGATACTGCCATCCCGCCCTGAGGTCTCAGGTCGCGGGTGTGTCAGAATCTGCTAACGGGTGACCCCCGACGCAGAACTCAGACCGCCGGTTCGCCACAGGGCCGGGGTGCGAACGAACGGAAGCCGTCACCGGCTCCGTATCCGAAGCACCAGCTCCCCTCCGTGTCTGCGTTCACTCCTGCGAGTGCCTGCGGACCCCTCGCTTCGGGGGCCACGCGGAACAAGACGGACCCGGCGCACGGTGCGATGCCGGTGTCCCGACGAACAGCGCAGAACACCGAAAACCCTCACCCGAGGGCGCCCGCCCGACGGCAGCGCCCCGACCCGGCCACGGGTACGCCACCGACGGCGTGCCCGCCTTCGCGCACCGGCGCGCGGAGCGGGTCGAAGTCCGTCGGAAGCGCGCCTTCGCTGATATGACGAAGAGGTCATTGTGGCAGCGGAGATCATCACCGACACCCAGAGCACGGACGATCCGGTCGACGCCGTCTTCGCGCTGCACCGCGGCGGCAAGATGGAAGTCCGGGCCACCGTTCCCGTGCGCGACGCGGACGACCTGTCCCTCGCCTACACCCCCGGCGTCGCCCGGGTCTGCACCGCCATCGCCGAACAGCCCGCGCTGGTCAACGACTACACCTGGAAGGCCAACACCGTCGCCGTCGTCACCGACGGCACCGCGGTGCTCGGCCTCGGCGACATCGGCCCCGAGGCCTCACTGCCCGTCATGGAGGGCAAGGCCATCCTGTTCAAGCAGTTCGGCGGCGTCGACGCGGTGCCGATCGCGCTGGCCTGCACCGGGGTCGACGAGATCGTCGAGACCGTGGTCCGGCTGGCCCCGTCCTTCGGCGGCGTCAACCTGGAGGACATCTCGGCCCCGCGCTGTTTCGAGATCGAGAAGCAGCTCCAGGAGCGGCTCGACATCCCGGTCTTCCACGACGACCAGCACGGCACCGCGATCGTCACCACCGCCGCCCTGTGGAACGCCGCCAAGGTGACGGACCGCCGGATCGGCGACCTGCGGGCCGTCATCTCCGGCGCCGGCGCGGCCGGCATCGCGATCGCCAAGATGCTGCTCGCCGCCGGCATCGGCGACGTCGCCGTCTGCGACCGCCGCGGCGTGGTGTACGAGGGCCGCGGCGACCTCACCGACGTCAAGGCGGAGATCGCGGCGCTCACCAACCGCACCGGCCTCAAGGGCAGCCTCGCCGACGCGCTGAACGGCGCGGACGTCTTCATCGGCGTCTCCGGCGGCACCGTCCCCGAGGAGGCCGTCGCCACCATGGCGCCCGGCTGCTTCATCTTCGCGATGGCCAACCCGACCCCGGAGATCCACCCCGAGGTCGCGCACCGCCACGCCGCCGTGGTCGCCACCGGGCGCTCCGACTTCCCGAACCAGATCAACAACGTGCTGGCCTTCCCGGGCATCTTCGCCGGCGCGCTGTCGGTCCGGGCCAGCCGGATCTCCGAGGGCATGAAGCTCGCCGCGGCGAAGGCCCTGGCGGGCGTCGTCGCCGAGGAGCTGACCCCGCAGAAGGTCATCCCGTCCCCGTTCGACGAGCGCGTCGCCCCGGCGGTCACCCGCGCGGTCGCGGAGGCCGCGAAGGCGGAGGGCCTCGCGCGCGTCTGAGCCGAGGGCCGCGAGGAACTGCGCGGAGGGAGCACCTCCGCTCCGCGCAGTTCCTCGCGCCGTCCGGTGGTGCGCTCCCCGCTGTGCGGCCCGTCACAGTGAGTCGTGGTTAACAGCCGGGTGGGAGCGGGGCTATGGTCCGGGCATGTTTGCTGCCTATGCCGCCCGTATCAGTCCTGACGACCCGTTGAGCGCGCTGGAGCTGGGCGAGTTGCCCGAGCCCGAGGTGCGGCCGGGCTGGAGCGTGGTGACGGTGAAGGCCGCCACGCTGAACCACCACGACCTGTGGTCGCTGCGGGGGGTGGGCCTGCCGGCGGAGCGGCTGCCGATGATCCTCGGGTGCGACGCGTCCGGGGTGGACGAGCACGGCAACGAGGTGGTGATCCACTCGGTGATCGGGCAGAGCGGCCACGGGGTGGGCCCGGACGAGCCGCGGTCGATCCTCACCGAGCGCTACCGGGGGACGTTCGCCCAGCGCGTCGCGGTGCCCACCTGGAACCTGCTGCCGAAGCCGAAGGAACTGAGCTTCGAGGAGGCGGCCTGCTTGCCGACCGCCTGGCTGACCGCGTACCGGATGCTGTTCACCAACGCGGGCGTGAAGCCGGGCGACACCGTGCTGGTGCAGGGCGCCGGCGGCGGGGTGTCGACCGCGCTGGTGGTGCTGGCGAAGGCCGCCGGGCTGCGGGTCTGGGTGACCGGCCGGGACGAGGCCAAGCGGGCCCGCGCGGTGGAGCTCGGCGCGGACGCCGCGTTCGAGAGCGGGGCCCGGCTGCCCGAGCGGGTGGACGCGGTGATGGAGACGGTGGGCGCGGCGACCTGGTCGCACTCGGTGAAGTCGCTGCGGCCGGGCGGCACCATCGTGATCTCGGGGGCGACCAGCGGGCCGAGCCCGAAGGCCGCCGAGCTGAACCGGATCTTCTTCCTGGAGCTGAAGGTGGTCGGCTCGACCATGGGCTCCAAGGAGGAGCTGGCCGGCCTGCTGGCGCTGTGCGCGAACTCCGGGGTCCGCCCGGTGATCGACTCGGTGCGCCCGCTGGCCGAGGCCCGGTCGGCGTTCGAGCAGCTGGAGCGCGGCCAGGTGTTCGGCAAGCTGGTGCTGACGCCGTGAACGACGAGGAGCCCCCGACCCCGTCCGGTCAGGAGGCTCCTCGGGTCTGCTGCCGCGCCGTCAGCGCCGGTGCAGGGCACGGGCCGCGGCGGCCAGCGCCTGCTGGGCGCGGGCCAGTCCGGCGGCGTCCACGCCGCTGTCGCGGGCGGTGTCGCGGACGTGGTCGCGGAACCGGTCGAGCAGGCGCTCCAGTTCGCGGGCCGGGTCGCCGGCCGGGTCGGTGCGGGCCCAGTCCGGCAGGTCGGCGGGGGCGTCGTCCTTGTCGAGGTCGATCCGGACGGGCTCCTCGGCGGGCGTGCCGGGGGAGCCCCAGCGGGCGGCGTCGGCCAGCGAGCCGAGGCCGCGGGTGAGTTCGGCCAGGCCCTCGGCGAGGCCGGTGGACCAGTCGCCGTGCGAGGTGTGCTCGCGGACCTGCTCCTCGATCCGGCGCTTGAGCCGCAGGGCCTCCTGCTGGGCGGCGGTGCGGGCGGCCCTGGACTGCTCGCGCAGCCGCTTGGTCTCCGCCTCGGCGGCCTTGGCCTGCTGCCGGGCCGCCTTCTCCTGCTCCTTGGCGCGCCGGGCCTGCTCCTTGGCCTCGGCCTTGAGCCGGGCGAACTCGTCCTTGGCGCGCTGCCAGGACTCCTTGCTCTGCCAGGGCGCGGCGAACGGGTCGCCGGCGGCGGCCGGGGTGTCCTTGGCCTGCTGCCAGAGTTCGGCGCGCAGGTCCTTGGCGCTGTCCCGGACGTCCTGCCGGATGGCGCCGGCCAGCTGGCCGACCGAGTCGTGGATCTCCGCCTCCAGGGACGTCAGTTCGTCCTGGCGGGAGGCGAGTTCGGTGCGCCCGGTGTCGGTCAGCCGGTAGACCTTGCGGCCGCCCTCGGTGGTGTGGCTGACCAGTCCCTCGGCCTCCAGCTTGGCGAGCCGGGGGTAGACGGTGCCCGCGGAGGGCGCGTACAGGCCGTGGAACCGCTCCTCCAGCAGGCGGATCACCTCGTACCCGTGCCGAGGGCTCTCGTCGAGCAGCTTCAGCAGGTACAGGCGGAGCCGGCCGTGGCCGAACACCGGGGTCATCTCAGGCCTCCTTGGTCAGGTCGAGCGGGCCGGCGGGCAGCTCCTTGGCCGGCCGGTCCTCCTCGGCGTCGGGACGGCGCTGCACGGTGACCGCGCCGGTGACGGTGGTCACCTGGAGGCGGCCCTGGCCGGCGCCGAGCTGGCCGGAGAGCTTCTTGGAGCCCCAGCCGCCGCCGACGGTGAGCTCGTCGAAGGCGCTGGAGAGGGTTCCGCTGGTGGTGCCCGCCTCGACCTTGGCGTCGGCGAACGAGGGCAGCCGGACGCCGACCGGGCCGGCGACGGTGGTGACGCCGATGTCGGTGGGGGTGGCGGCGTCCAGGTCGAGGGTGACCGCGCCGGACACCGAGTGGGCGCGGATCCGGGTGGCGCTGCCGGCCACCAGGGTGACCGCGCCGGAGACCGTGTTGACCTTCAGCTCGCCGGACAGGCCCTCGGCGTCC
This sequence comes from Kitasatospora cheerisanensis KCTC 2395, assembly GCF_000696185.1. Taxonomy (GTDB): domain Bacteria; phylum Actinomycetota; class Actinomycetes; order Streptomycetales; family Streptomycetaceae; genus Kitasatospora; species Kitasatospora cheerisanensis. The sequence continues at coordinate 5,130,439 of NZ_KK853997.1, forward strand.
ACGTCGCCGGAGACGGTGTTGGCGGAGACCGCGCCGGTCAGGCCGGCGAGCGTGGTGCCGCCGCTGGCGCCGTGCACCCCGACCTCGCCGGCGATGCCGGAGACGGTGGCGTGCGCGGAGACCGTGCCGACCTTGACCGAGGCGGCTGCCGGCACGGCCACCGTGACCTCGACGCGGCGCTTGCGGCGCAGGCCCGAGAAGTAGGACTTGACGCTGTGCACGGACTTCGCGGCCTCGCCGAACTCGGACCAGCTGAGGTCCTTGTAGGTGACGGTGAGCACCCCGTCGACCAGGGTGACCTGGAGCGGCTCGCCCTCCAGGGCGGCCACTTCGAGGCGTGCCGGTCCCTCGGTGGGGACCACGTTCACGGTGCCGTCGACGACCCGCACGTGCAGGATGTGCACGGTCTCGTCGAAGGTGATGGTCTCGCTGCTGTCTACCGTCCGCTCGAACATGTCCGGCTCCCCGTCCTCCCATACGCGATGTATCGCGTTGTCGTTGATATTTACGATATATCGCGTCGGGCGGAAGTCAAGGCGGCCCGGCCCCGATCCGCACCCGGACCGCATCCCCATCCGACCCCGAGAGCACCCCGAGGCCGACCCCCGGAACGCCGACGGCCCGGCAGGCGAAATCGCCTGCCGGGCCGCACTGGTGACGCTGCGTCAGTCCTCGTCCTCATCGTCCAGCCGGGCCAGCCAGGTGGCCAGCCGCTCCACCGGCACCTCGAAGTCCGGGTTCAGGTCCACGAACTCCCGCAGGCGTTCGGCCAGCCACTCGAAAGTGACCTCCTCCTCGCCTCGCCGGCTCTCCAACTCCTCGATGCCGCGGTCGGTGAAGTACACGGTGTTCTCGCTCCGGTGGTGGTTCTGGTACGCCGCCGCCCAGGATAGTGCGCCCCGATCAGCCCTCGTACCGGTAGTAGCCGATCGACAGCCGGACGGCGTCGGAGCCCGTGTCGTGGCTGACGATCCGCACCACCCCGATGCTCCGGTCCTTCCGGTTGCGGACGCAGAACACCCGCCCGGCCGGCAGGTCCGCCCAGGCCAGGTGGGCGGCCGGGCTGCGGTCGACGCCGTCCGAGCACTGCTGCGCCGTGAGCGGGTCCGACCGGCCGACGTACATGTCGAAGTCGGTGTCCACCCGCAGCCCGTCCGCGGTCGGGTCCGCGAAGGTCGCCGAAGTGCCGCTCGGCGCGACCCGGCCGTTCGGCAGGTCGAAGCCGTAGTCGGCGCTGGGCGAGGCGAGCTCCCGGTTCTCGTACACCGCGAGGTAGCCGCCGGCCGACGCGGACTCCTGCGGCGAGGCGGGGGCGCTCGGCCGCGGACTCGACGGGCGGGGGTCGGACGGCGGCGAGGACGAGGGCCGGTCACCGCTGCGGGTGCCGGAGGCGGCCGGGCCGGCCTGCTGGGAGGTGCCACCGGTGTCCTGCTGGAGGCTCCGCATCAGCGCCAGCCCGCCGGCCGTGCCCGCCAGCAGGGTCACCAGGACCACCACCAGCAGGGTCCGCCAGGACACCCCGCCGCGCGGCGGCCCGGTGCGGGCGGGGCCGGAGCCTGCGTCGGCGCGGGCGCGGGCTCGGGCGCGTGGGCCGGGACCACCGGGGGAGCGGACGGCATGGTGGGCACCGGCACCACGGTCGGCACGGGCGCGGCGGCCGGTGCCGGCAGCGGCGTCGGCGGGGTCCGGGGCAGGTCCGCGCGGCGGGTGATCTCGGTGTTCACCTGGCCCGGCAGCCAGTCCTCGCCGAACCTCAACTGCCCGCCCACCACCGGGTGTTCGCGGGCCGCCCGGATCAGCTCCGGCGGCGTCGGCCGGTCCTGCGGGGCCTTCGCCAGGCAGCGCGCCACCAGCTCGCGCAGCGGCGCCGGAACGCTGCCCAGGTCCGGCTCCTCGTGCACCACCCGGTACAGCACCGCGCTCTCCGGCCCGTCCCCGAACGGCGGGGCGCCGCCCGCCACGTACGCCGTCAGCGAGCCCAGCGCGAACACGTCGGTGGCCGGGGTGATCGGGCCGCCCTGCGCCTGCTCCGGCGACATGAACGCGGGCGAGCCGATCCGGTAGCCGGTGCCGGTCAGCGCCGTGGCGTCGGCCGCCCGGGCGATCCCGAAGTCGATCACCCGCGGCCCGTCCGCCGCCACCAGCACGTTCGCCGGCTTCAGGTCCCGGTGCACCACCGCCACGCTGTGGATCGCCTGCAGCGCCTCCGCGATCCCGCCGACCAGCAGCAGCACCGTCCGCACCGGCAGCGCCCCGTGCTCGCGCACCACCTGCTGCAGCGACGGCCCGGGCACGTACGAGGTGACCAGCCACGGCGCACCGGAGTCCAGGCCGCCCGAGTCGATCACCTGCGCGGTGTACAGCCCGTGGATCCGCTGCGCGCTGCTCACCTCCTGCGCGAAACGGCGCCGGAACTCGCCGTCCTCGGCGAACTCCGGGCGGACCACCTTCACCGCCACCGGCCGCCCGCCCGGCGTGTACGACAGGTACACCCGGCCCATCCCGCCCGACCCCAGCCGGGCGAACAGCCGGTAGCCGCCGACCTCGCGCGGATCGTCCGGGAGCAGCGGCTGGAACACCGGAGGAAGCGGGACGGAGTGCTGCGGACTGTCGGCTGGCATGCGGCGAATCCCCCTCGGAACGAGCGAACCCGGCCCGGCCGCGCCCGCGGGAGGCGCCGCGGCCCGGCGGCGGAAACCGGCGAGGGACAACCTATCGATCCGTCAGTTCCCTTGCAGCACAAGGGAACTGGCCAATCCCGGAAACGGCAACGGAGACGGAAACGGCCCCGCCCCCGGAGACCGGGGACGAGGGCCGTGCAGACCGGGCGGCGTCAGCGCGTCAGAGCGCGAACACCTCGTCGATCAGCGCCTTCTGCTCGGCCGCGTGACGCTTGGCCGAGCCGACCGCGGGGGCCGAGGAGGCCGTGCGGGCGACGCGGCGCAGGCGGGCGCCGCCGTTGGCGGAGCGGCCGATGACGACCTGCAGGTGGTCGACCAGGTTCATCGCGATGAACGGCCAGGCACCCTGGTTGGCCGGCTCCTCCTGCGCCCAGACGAACTGGACGTTCTCGCCGTAGCGGGCCAGCTCCTCCTGGAGCTCGGCGATCGGCAGCGGGTACAGGCGCTCGACGCGGACGATGGCGGTGTCGATGACGCCGCGCTCGGTCCGGGCCGCCTCCAGGTCGTAGTAGAACTTGCCGGAGGTGATGACCACCTTGCGGACCTGCGCCGGGTCCACCGTGCTGTCGCCGATCACCGGGCGGAACGCGCCGCTGGTGAACTCGGAGGCGGCGGACGCCGCGGCCTTCAGACGCAGCATCGACTTCGGGGTGAAGACGATGAGCGGCTTGTGGTGCGGGTTGTGCGCCTGCCAGCGCAGCAGGTGGAAGTAGTTCGACGGCAGGGTCGGCATCGCGACCGTCATGTTGTCCTGCGCGCACAGCTGCAGGAAGCGCTCCGGGCGGGCGGACGAGTGGTCCGGGCCCTGGCCCTCCATGCCGTGCGGCAGCAGCAGGGTGACGCCGGAGTGCTGGCCCCACTTCTGCTCGGCGGACGCGATGTACTCGTCGACCATGGTCTGCGCGCCGTTGACGAAGTCGCCGAACTGCGCCTCCCACATGACCAGCGCGTTCGGGCGGGTCAGCGAGTAGCCGTACTCGAAGCCCATCGCCGCGTACTCGCTGAGCAGCGAGTCGTAGACGGTGAAGCGGGCCTGGTCCTCGGTCAGGTACATCAGCGGGGTGTAGTCCTCGCCGGTGTTCCGGTCGATCAGCACCGCGTGGCGCTGGCCGAAGGTGCCGCGGCGGGAGTCCTGGCCGGCCAGGCGGACCGGGTGGCCCTCCATCAGCAGCGAGCCGATGGCGAGCGCCTCGCCGGTCGCCCAGTCGATCGTGTTGTCCTCGATCGAGGCGGCGCGGCGCTGGAGCTGCGGCAGCAGGCGCGGGTGCACGGTCAGCCAGTCCGGCAGGTTGACCTGCGAGGCGGCGATCCGCTTGACCATCTCGGCGGAGATGCCGGTCTGGATGCTGACCGGGAAGTCCGCGACCGGGCGGCCGGTCTCGGCGGGGGCGGGGGCGGTGGTGGCCTCGCGGACCTCCGCGAAGACCTTCTCCAGCTGGCCCTGGAAGTCCTGGAGCGCCTGCTCCGCCTCTTCCATGGTGATGTCGCCGCGACCGATCAGCGCCTCGGTGTACAGCTTGCGCACCGAGCGCTTCTTGTCGATCAGGTCGTACATCAGCGGCTGGGTGAACGACGGGTTGTCGGCCTCGTTGTGACCGCGGCGGCGGTAGCAGATGAGGTCGATCACGACGTCCTTGTGGAACGCCTGGCGGAACTCGAAGGCGAGCCGCGCGACGCGGACCACGGCCTCCGGGTCGTCGCCGTTCACGTGGAAGATCGGCGCCTCGATCATCCGGGCGACGTCGGTGCAGTACATCGACGAGCGCGAGGAGGTCGGGGCGGCGGTGAAGCCGACCTGGTTGTTGACCACGATGTGCACGGTGCCGCCGGTGCGGTAGCCGCGCAGCTGCGACATGTTCAGGGTCTCCGCGACCACGCCCTGGCCCGCGAAGGCCGCGTCGCCGTGGATCTGGATCGGCAGCACCGGGAAGGTCGTGCCGCCGAAGTCCAGGATGTCCTGCTTGGCGCGGGCGATGCCCTCGACGACCGGGTCGACCGTCTCCAGGTGGGACGGGTTGGCGGCCAGCGACACCTTGATGGTCTCGCCGTCCAGGCCGGTGAAGGTGCCCTCGGAGCCGAGGTGGTACTTCACGTCGCCCGAGCCGTGCATCGACTTCGGGTCGAGGTTGCCCTCGAACTCGCCGAAGATCTTGCCGAACGGCTTGCCGACGATGTTCGCCAGCACGTTCAGACGGCCGCGGTGCGCCATGCCGATGACGGCCTCGTCGAGGCGGTGCTCGGCGGCGGCGTCGATGGTGGCGTCCAGCAGCGGGATGAGCGACTCGCCGCCCTCCAGCGAGAAACGCTTCTGCCCGACGTACTTGGTCTGCAGGAAGGTCTCGAAGGCCTCGGCCGAGTTCAGCCGGCGCAGGACGCGCAGCTGCTCCTCGCGCTCCGGCTTGGTGTACGGCTTCTCCAGGCGCTCCTGCAGCCAGCTGCGCTGCGCCGGGTCCTGGATGTGCATGTACTCGATGCCGACGGTGCGGCAGTAGGTGTTGCGCAGCAGGCCGAGGATGTCGCGGAGCTTCATCATCTTCTGGCCGCCGAAGCCGCCGACCGCGAACTCGCGCTCCAGGTCCCACAGGGTGAGGCCGTGGGTGGTGACGTCCAGGTCGGGGTGCTTGCGCTGCATGTACTCCAGCGGGTCGGTGTCGGCCATCAGGTGGCCGCGGACCCGGTAGGAGTGGATGAGCTCCATGACGCGCGCGGTCTTGTTGACCTCGTCGTCGTGGGTGGTGGCCACGTCGGTGGCCCAGCGCACCGGCTCGTACGGGATCCGGAGGGACTCGAACACCTCGTCGTAGAAGTTGTTCGCGCCCAGCAGCAGCTGGTGGATCGAGCGGAGGAACTCGCCCGAGGCCGCGCCCTGGATGACCCGGTGGTCGTAGGTCGAGGTGAGCGTCATGATCTTGGAGACGCCCAGGCGGGCCAGGGTCTCCGGGGAGGAGCCCTGGAACTCGGCCGGGTACTCCATCGCGCCGACGCCGACGATGGTGCCCTGGTTCTGCATCAGGCGCGGCACGGAGTGCACGGTGCCGATGCCGCCCGGGTTGGTCAGCGAGACCGTGACGCCGGTGAAGTCGTCCATGGTCAGCTTGTTGGCGCGGGCCCGGCGGACGATGTCCTCGTAGGCCTGCCAGAAGCCGAAGAAGTCGAGCGTCTCGGCCTTCTTGATCGCCGCGACGACCAGCTGGCGGTCGCCGTTCGGCTTGACCAGGTCGATGGCGAGGCCCAGGTTCACGTGCTCGGGCTTCACCAGGTAGGACTTGCCGTCCTCCACCTTGTAGCTGTAGTTCATGCCCGGGTTGGCCTTCACGGCCTGGACCAGCGCGTAGCCGATCAGGTGGGTGAAGGACACCTTGCCGCCGCGGGCGCGCTGCAGGTGGTTGTTGATGACGATGCGGTTGTCGATCAACAGCTTGGCGGGCACCGCGCGCACCGAGGTGGCGGTCGGAACCTCCAGCGAAGCATCCATGTTCGACGCCACGGCCTTCGCCGGGCCGCGGAGCTGGATCAGCTCGGGGCCCTCCGCGGCGGCCTTCGCCGGGGCGGCCGGAGCCGCGGCCTTCGGCGCGGGCGGGCGGCGGGAGCGGCGGCCAGCGGCGCAGGGGCGGCCGCCGGCTGCGCGGGCGCCGGAGCGGCGGCCGGGGCAGCGGGGGCGGGCGCGGCCGGAGCAGCGGCAGCGGGAGCGGCAACGGGGGCCGGCTGGGAGCCGACCGGAGTTGCGGCCTGGGTCACTGGAGTCACCTCGGTACCGGGCTTGTAGTCGGCGAAAAAGTCCCACCAGGCACGGTCGACCGAGGCCGGGTCCTGGAGGTACTGCTGGTAGATCTCGTCGACGAGCCACTCATTGGGGCCGAAGCCAGTGGAGCTTGCCGAGCTGGGGGTTTCTTGGTGTGGCGACACGGGGCAACCGCCCTCTTCCGCTTCCTTTTGGGATGGTGGACAGCGGGGATTAAGGCTACGCCTCCGACCAGTGATCGCGCAGTCCCCGATGGTCAGGCGTCGCCCAGATCACATCGTCGGACCGGATTTTGGCCGGAACCGTGCGTTAGAGATGCCGGAAATCGGGGAACCGGCGAGGAGCTGACCCCTGCCATACCGAGTGAAAATCGGACGAACCGGCGGTTCTGGCCGGTCGGACGGCAGGTCCGACCGGCCCGCCGCTCCGCTTTGTACCGGTTCCGCCACAAACCCGGCGGCGCGCCGGGCCTAGGCGGGAACCGGCGTCTCACCCGGCAGGGTGACCTCGATCCGGCAGCCCGCCGGGGCCTCGGCCACCCGGATGCGGCCGCCGTGCAGGTCCACCGCCCAGCGGGCGATCGCCAGCCCCAGGCCGGTCCCGCCGTCGCTGCCCGGGCCCAGCGCGGTCGGCGAACCGCTGCGGCCGAAGCGCTCGAACACCCGCTCCCGGTCCGCGAGCGGAATGCCCGGACCCTGGTCCTGCACCTCCAGCAGCAGCCCGCCGCCGTCCGCCGCCCGGGCCCGCACCGTCACGGTGCCGCCGGCCGGCGAGTGCTTGCACGCGTTGTCCACCAGGTTGGCCACCACCTGGTGCAGGCGCTCCGCGTCGGCCACCGCCGTCAGGTCGGGCGGCTGCACGTCGACCGCCAGCCGCACGTCCTCGCGCCGGGCGTACGCTCCGCCCGCCGTCGCGCCGTCCACCGTCACGCCCCGCAGCACGCCGTCCAGGAACTCCCGCACCCGGAACGGGCGGGAGTCCAGCGGGACCACGCCGTCGTCCAGCTTCGACAGGTCCAGCAGGTGGGTGACCAGCCGGCCCAGGCGCTCGGTCTGCTCCAGGGCGGTGCCCAGGTTCTTCGGGTCCGGCTTCACCACGCCGTCCACCACGTTCTCCAGCAGGCCGCGGAGCGCCGCGATCGGCGTGCGCAGCTCGTGCGAGACGTTGGCGATCAGCTCCCGGCGGTGCCGGTCGGCGGCCTCCAGGTCGCCCGCCATCCGGTTGAAGGTGTCGGCCAGCTCGCCGATCTCGTCCCGCGAGGCCACGTGCACCCGGGCGCTGTAGTCGCCCTCGGCCATCGACCGGGCGGCGGCCGTCATGTCGCGCAGCGGCGCGGTCAGGCCGTTCGCCAGGAACTGCATGAACAGCAGCGAGGCGATCAGCGAGAAGATCATGATGATCCGGATCTGGGTCTCCGACCGGATCGCCACCACCACCATGCCGGTGGCCAGCACCACCGAGACGACCACCAGCAGGGCCAGTTTGCCCTTCACCGAGCGCACCGGATCGAACGGGCGGATGTCGGCCCACACCCGGCGCGCGGCGCGCACCGCGAGCGGGGGCCGCGGGGTCGGCTCGGCTTCCCCGTTGCGTTGCTGTGGAAAGGTCATGGTGTCCTTCAGCTCGTCCCCCGTGAACGACCGGACCGCCGCGCGGGCCCCCGGAGGCCCGGACCGGCGGCGCCCGGTCAGGACAGCGGAGCCTCCAGCGCGTACCCCACGCCGTGCACCGTGCGGATCCAGCTCGCCCCGATCTTCCGGCGCAGCGCCTTCACGTGGCTGTCCACCGTGCGGGTGCCGGACGCGTCGGTCCAGTCCCACACCTCGGCCAGCAGCTGCTCGCGGGTCAGCACCGCGCGCGGCTGGGCCGCCAGGCAGGCCAGCAGGTCGAACTCGGTCGGCGTCAGGTGGACGTCGCCCGAGCCGAGCCGGACCCGGCGCTGCACGTGGTCGATCTCCAGTTCGCCGAAGCGCAGGCTGCCGAGGGCCGGTGTCCGCGCGGCCTGCTGGGCGCGCTCCACGCGGCGCAGCAGCACGTTCACCCGGGCCGCCAGCTCGCGCATCGAAAACGGCTTGGTCATGTAGTCGTCCGCGCCGACGCCCAGACCGACCAGCAGGTCCGTCTCGTCGTCGCGGGCGGTCAGCATCAGCACCGGCACCGGGCGCTGGGCCTGGATCCGGCGGCACACCTCCAGGCCGTCGAAGCCCGGCAGCATGATGTCGAGCACCACCAGGTCCGGCTGCCAGGTGTGGAAGCCGTCCACCGCGCCCGGCCCGTCGTGGGCCACCGCCACCTTGAAGCCCTCGGCTCCCAGCCGCGCCGCGATCGACTCCGCGATGGTCGGCTCGTCCTCCACGACGAGCACCCGTCGCTGGGTACCCACCGGGCCACTGCTCATCGTCTCTTGCTGGATCTCTGTCACGGTCACGCCACCGCCCCCAGGGCTGCGGGCCGGCCGCCTGTGGGGACGGCGGGCTCCGCTTCGTAGTCGTCTTGTTCCGTCGTGGGCTGTGCCCCGCCCGCCGGTGCTGCTCCTGGCAGCGTACGGACGCCGTCCCCGCCCGGGAGGGCGGACCGGAGGATTCCGGCCGCGGACCGTCATGTTTGGCAGGTCCCCGATCGGACGGGCACGGGCCAGTACCTTACCCGCAGCACTTGCGAGCTGTAACGGTACGTGTGCGAGCGGCATATGCACGGTCAGAGGTCTTCACAGGACTTCCTCAGACACCTCTCACCCGCCCCCCGTATGGTGGGTCGGACGAGGCGTTCGGGAGGCACGATGACCAGCGCGGAACTGCGACGACGACTGATCAGGCCCGGGCTGCGCGCGCTGCCCACTCCCCGGACCAACCCGTTCGCGCTCGGTTACCTCGCCCTGCTCCTCGGCACCACCCTCTACGCCCGGTTCGGCGACCCCGAGACGGTCCACCGGCTCCAGTCGGTCTCCTCCACCGACGCGCACAACCTGATGGTCCACCCCGCGATCTCGCTCATCGGCAGCGGCCTGTGGGTCGCCGGCTCGGTGTGGATGCCCTACTTCTGGGCCTTCGGCGTCACGGTCGCCCCACTGGAACGGCGGGTCGGCGGCATCCGCGCGCTCGGCGTCTTCGCGGCCGGCCACATCGGCGCGACCCTGCTCTCGCAGGGCGTCGTCCTCGGTGCGGTGGCGAGCGGCGGGGCCGCGCCGGACCTCCTCGACGCGATCGACATCGGCGTCAGCTACGGCGTGCTGGCCTCGCTCGGCGGGCTGGCCGGGCTGCTGCGGCCGGCCGGGCGCGCGGTCGCGCTGGGGGCCGGCCTGGCGCTGATCGGGAACCAGTTGCTGTCCGACCCCGACCTGGTGACCTCGGTGGGGCACCCGGCGGCGCTGCTGGTCGGGTGCGCGCTGTGGCCGTGGCTGCGGCGGGGGCGGGGCCGCGACGGCCCCGCCGGGCGGCCGCGTGGCAGGCCGCGGCGGTGGAGAGCGCTTCGTAGCGGAGCCCTCGCCCCGAACCCGCCCACGCGTCCTTCGCTCAGGGTGAACAGCCGCGGGGGAACAATTGACGGCGCCCAGGCCTTAGTCAGGTCGACTCAACTTCACTGACTGGGGAGAGATCATGGCATCGACGTCCGTTCCGCTCACTCTGCCTGTGCTGCCGCTCGACGACGAAGTGGTGCTTCCCGGCATGGTGGTCCCGCTGGAGCTCTCGGACCCGGAGGTGAGGGCTGCCGTGGAGGCGGCCAGGGCGGGGAGCGGCGGGGGCAAGCCGCAGGTGCTGCTGGTGCCGCGGCTGGACGGCTCGTACGCGGCGGTGGGTGCGCTGGCGACGGTCGAGCAGGTCGGGCGGCTGGCGGACGGCGACCCCGCGGCGCTGGTACGGGCCGTCCGACGGGTGCGGATCGGCGCGGGGACGACCGGGCCGGGCGCCGCGCTGTGGGTGGAGACCACGCCGTTCAAGGAGTCCGACGAGGGGCAGGCGGCCGCCGAGCTGGTCAAGGAGTACAAGGCGCTGTCCACCAAGTGGCTGCGCAAGCGCGGGGCCTGGCAGATCGTCGACCGGGTGGCCGCGATCGAGGACATCGGCGAGCTCGCCGACAACATCGGCTACGCGCCGTTCGCGACCGCCGAGCAGAAGCTGAAGGTGCTGCTGGAGGCCGACCGCCCGGCCCGGCTGGAGTACGCGCTCGGCCTGCTCCGCGAGCACCTCGCGGAGGAAGAGGTCAACGACACCATCCGCAAGGACGTCGAGGAGGGCGTCGCCAAGCAGCAGAAGGAGTTCCTGCTGCGGCGCCAGCTGGAGGCGGTGCGCAAGGAGCTGGCCGAGCTGAACGGCGAGGCCGGCACCGAGGAGGACGACTACCGCTCCCGGGTGGAGGCGGCGGCGCTGCCGGAGAAGGTACGGGAGGCCGCCCTCAAGGAGGTCGACAAGCTGGAGCGCTCCAGCGACCAGTCGCCCGAGGGCTCGTGGATCCGCACCTGGCTGGACACCGTGCTGGAGCTCCCGTGGAACGAGCGCTCCGAGGACGCGTACGACATCGCCGCCGCGCGCGCCGTGCTGGACGCGGACCACACCGGCCTGGCGGACGTGAAGGACCGGATCGTCGAGTACCTGGCGGTGCGCAAGCGCCGGGCCGAGCAGGGACTCGGCCAGATCGGCGGGCGCCGCGGCGGCGCGGTGCTGGCGCTGGTCGGCCCGCCCGGCGTCGGCAAGACCTCGCTCGGCGAGTCGGTGGCGAAGGCGATGGGCCGGTCGTTCGTCCGGGTCGCGCTGGGCGGCGTCCGGGACGAGGCGGAGATCCGCGGCCACCGGCGGACGTACGTGGGCGCCATCCCCGGCCGGATCGTCCGGGCGATCAAGGAGGCCGGGTCGATGAACCCGGTGGTGCTGCTGGACGAGATCGACAAGGTCGGCTCGGACTACCGGGGCGACCCGGCGGCGGCGCTGCTGGAGGTGCTGGACCCGGCGCAGAACCACACCTTCCGCGACCACTACCTGGAGGTCGAGCTCGACCTCTCGGACGTGGTGTTCCTGGCCACCGCCAACGTGCTGGAGGCGATCCCCGAGCCGCTGCTGGACCGGATGGACCTGGTCCGGCTGGACGGCTACACCGAGGACGAGAAGGTCGCCATCGCCCGCGACCACCTGCTGCCCCGCCAGCTCGCCAAGGCCGGCCTGGCCGCCGAGCAGCTGACCGTGGACGAGGAGGTGCTGCGCCGGCTCGCCGCCGAGTACACCCGGGAGGCCGGCGTCCGGAACCTGGAGCGGGCGATCGCCCGGATCCTGCGCAAGGTCGCCGCGCAGACCGAGCTCGGCGAGCGCGAACTGCCCGCCGCGATCGGCCCGGACGACCTGCGGGCGCTGCTGGGCCGGCCGCACCACGTGCCGGAGTCGGCGCAGGAGCCGGCCGAGCGGCGCACCGCGGTGCCCGGCGTGGCGACCGGCCTGGCGGTCACCGGGGCCGGCGGCGACGTCCTCTACATCGAGGCCTCGCTGGCGGACGCCGAGACCGGCTCGACCGGGCTGACGCTGACCGGCCAGCTGGGCGACGTGATGAAGGAGTCGGCGCACATCGCGCTCTCCTACCTGCGCTCGCGCGGCGCCGAGCTGGAGCTGCCGGTGACCGGCCTGCGCGAGCGGGGCATCCACCTGCACGTCCCGGCCGGCGCGGTGCCGAAGGACGGCCCGAGCGCGGGCATCACGATGACCACGGCGCTGGCCTCGCTGCTGTCCGGCCGCAGGGTGCGCCCCGACGTGGCGATGACCGGCGAGGTGTCGCTGACCGGGCGGGTGCTGCCGATCGGCGGGGTCAAGCAGAAGCTGCTGGCCGCGGACCGGGCCGGGGTCACCACGGTGATCATCCCGAAGCGCAACGAGGCGGACCTGGACGACGTGCCCGCCGAGGTGCTGGAGCGGCTGACGGTGCACGCCGTCGCCGACGTCCGCGAGGTGCTGCGGCTGGCGCTGGAGCCGGCGGAGGTGCTGGTCGCCGCCGCCTGACGGTGTACCAGGGGCCACGGAGCGTCCACTCCGCGGCCCCTGGTGGTTGCCGATTCGGGCCCGTGGCAGACTTCCGGCATGCCGTCCCCTACGCAGCGCGCGCTGACCGCAGTGCCGGAGCGCTACCGCCCGTTCCTGGTCAAGCACCGCAAGCTGGTGAAGTTCCTCGTGGTCGGAGGAACCTGCTTCCTGCTCACCATGCTGATCAACTTCGCCCTGAAGATGACCGTGTTCGAGGCCAAGCCGGTCGTCGCGCTGACCGTGGCGACCGTGATCGCCACGGCCGTGTCGTACGTGCTGAACCGGCAGTGGTCCTTCCGGGCGGCCGGCAAGCAGCGCGAGGCCGTGCTGTTCGTGGTGGTCAGCGCCCTGGCGGTCGGCGTGAACGACCTTCCGCTGGTGGCCTCGCGCTACCTGTTCGACCTGCGGGAGCCGGACGTCAGCCACTTCACCCAGGAGGTCGCGGACTTCGTCAGCGGCATGATCATCGGCACCCTGGTGGCGATGGTGTTCCGCTACTGGGCGATGAACCGCTTCGTGTTCACCCGGCTCTCGGACCGGGTCACGGCGCAGGAACAGGGGCGGGAGCCCGAGCGGGTCTGACCCCCGCCCCGTTCCTGCCGGCCGCTCACGCCCCGAGAGGGGCGGGGCGGCCGAGCAGCGGCTTGCGGGCCGCCGCGAGGAAGGTCACCGCGACGCCGAGGGCGGCCCAGACCGCCAGCACCGTCAGCGGCATCGCCATGGCGGAGGAGCCCAGGTAGGCGACGGAACGGGTGGCCGAGGTGCCGGCGCCGTTCGGGATCCACTCGCCGATCGCCCGCCAGAACGTCGGCAGCAGCGGCGGCGGGTAGACGCCGCCCGCGCTGGGGTTGCCCAGCACCACGAACACCAGCACGGCCAGGCCGATGCCGATGATGTCGAACAGGCACTGCATCGCCATGGTGACCGCGCCGACCGCGAACACCACCAGCGCACCGATCGCGCTCAGCGCCAGGATCGAGCCGGGCAGCGCGTTCAGGATCGGGCCGGTGATCAGCGTGCCGCCGATGCCCGCCGCGATCGAGTACAGCGCCAGGGTGCCCAGCCGCAGTCCGGCCCGGGCGGTGTTGGCGGGGCGCGCGCCGGCGCTGACGCCGAGGATCGAGGCGACCAGGTAGCCGCCGACGCACCAGCCGACCACCAGGTAGAAGCTGGACAGGCCCTTGCCGTCGCCGGCGGCCAGCGGAATGGTGTCCTTGACCTCGACGGTGCGGTGCTGGCTCGCCGCGACCTTGGTGACGATCAGCTCGGCGGCGCTGGACGCGGCCGGGCCGCGGGCCTCCGCGACCAGCAGGGTGTCCTGGGTGCCGGCCGGGTCGAACACCCAGGCCGCGTAGATCTTCTGGTCCTTGATCCGGGCCTGCGCGGTGGCCGCGTCCGGCTCGACGGAGGCGCGCACCGCGTTGTCCGGGACGGACTCCAGGGCGGCGGTCAGCTTCGGGGCGACCTCGGGCGGGGCGACCACGGCGATCGACAGCTCGTGCGGCTTCGGCTGGTGGAGCGCGCCCACGTACGAGGTGATGAAGCCGAGTTGGAGCAGCAGGACGGCGACCACCAGGAAGAACGCGCGCGGGGTCACCGCGTCCTTGAGCTCGTTGACGAAGCCCTTGGCAGGCTCTGCCATGGTTGGGCATCTCCCTATCAATCCGGTGCCAGTACGCAAAACGGATACTTCATATCATGAAACAGTTGCGCGTCGGGGGAGGCGCGGCCTGCGCGATACTGAGCGCCATGAACGACCCCGTGGCGGACCCGGACGCCGCCGAACTGGCATTTCTCGCGGTCGAGCGCGAGGTGGCGACGCTGTTCCGGCGCAGCCGGGCGCGGGCGGCCGAGGTCTCCCGGCTGGTGCACCCCGAACTGGAGGCCGGGGCGTACGTGCTGCTCTCCTTCATCCGGGAGTCCGGGCGGGCGCGGGTGACCGACATCGGGCTGCACTTCGGGGTGGGCAAGGCCACGGTCAGCCGGCAGATCCGGGCGATCGAGGAGCTGGGCCTGCTCTGCCGGGAGACCGACCCGCTGGACCGGCGGGCCTCGCTGGTGTCGCTGACCGAGGAGGGCGAGCGGCGGTTCGCGGCCGCCCGGGAGGTGCGGATGGCGCGCTTCCGGGCCTCGCTGGCGGCCTGGGAGCTGACCGAGCTGGAGCAGTTCGCGCGCCTGCTGGAGCGGTTCAACGAGCTGACCGAGGGGGTCTGACCGGGGCGTCGGGAGGGTTTCTTTACCTGGACTTGAAGAAAGTTGCCTCAGTCAACTATCTGCGTATAGTTGCTTGAGGCAACGAATTTTCGGTCGTAAGGAAGCGCATGTCGACGACCCCCCAGACACCCACGCAGACCCAGATGTCCCACCGTCAAGTCCTCGAAGCCCTCTCGGGCCTGCTGCTCGGCCTCTTCGTGGCCGTGCTGTCCTCCACGGTCGTCTCCAACGCACTGCCGCGGATCCTCGCGGACCTGCACGGCGGCGAGTCCGCCTACACCTGGGTGGTCACCGCCGCCCTGCTGTCGATCACCGCCGCCACCCCGCTCTGGGGCAAGCTCTCCGACCTGGTCAGCAAGAAGCTGCTGGTCCAGATCGCCATGGTGATCTACGTGCTCTCCTCGGCGCTGGCCGGCCTCTCGCAGAGCATCGGCATGCTGATCTTCTGCCGGGTGCTGCAGGGCATCGGCGCCGGCGGCGTCATCGCGCTCGGCCAGATCTGCCTGGCCGCGATGGTCTCCCCGCGCGAGCGCGGCCGCTACAGCGGCTACTTCGGCGCGGTCTTCGCACTCGCCACCATCGGCGGCCCGCTGATCGGCGGCGTAATCGTGGACACCTCCTGGCTCGGCTGGCGCTGGTGCTTCTACGTCGGCATCCCGTTCGCGGTGGCCGCCATCCTGGTCCTGCAGCGCACCCTCAAGCTCCCCGAGCAGGCCGTCCGCAAGCCGAAGATCGACTACCTGGGCGCGGTGCTGATCACCGCCGCCGTCAGCCTGCTGATGATCTGGATCTCGCTGGCCGGCAAGAACTACGACTGGCTGTCCTGGCAGACCGCGGTGATGGTGATCGGCGGCCTCGCGCTGGCCGTGCTGTTCGTCGCCGTCGAGAAGCGCGCCGCCGAACCGCTGATCCCGCTCGACCTGTTCCGCCACCGCACCGTCGCGCTCGCCTCGGTCGCCTCCGCGTTCGTCGGCGTCGGCATGTACGGCACCACCACCTTCCTCGGCCAGTACTTCCAGCTCGCCAAGGAGAAGACCCCCACCCAGGCCGGCCTGCTCACGCTGCCGATGATCCTCGGCCTCGCGGTCTCCTCCACCGTGGCCGGCAAGCTCATCAGCAAGTACGGCAAGTGGAAGGGCTACCTGGTCGGCGGCACCGTCATGCTGGCCGCCGGCCTCGGCCTGATGGGCACCGCCCGGGCCGACACCTCGTACGCCCTGCTGTCGCTCTACATGGCGGTGGCCGGCATCGGCCTCGGCCTCACCAGCCAGAACCTGGTGCTCGCCGTGCAGAACACCGTCCCGCGGCACGAGCTCGGCGCGGCCAGTTCGGTGGTCACCTTCTTCCGCACCATGGGCGGTGCGATGGGCGTCTCCGCGCTCGGCGCGCTGCTCGGCCACAAGGTCGCCTCCTACCTGGCGGAGAACTTCGCCAAGGCCGGCATCCCGGCCGCCGGGGGCATCGGCGACGGCATCCCCGACCTGCACACGCTGCCGGCCCGGATCGTCCCCCTGGTCACCGACGCGTTCGGCCACGGCGTCGGCACCGTCTTCCTGATCGCCGCTCCGTTCGCCGTGGTCGGCTTCCTGCTGGTGCTGTTCATTCGCGAGGTGCCGCTGCGCACCGCCGCCGACGAGCGCACCACCGCCCCCGCCGCCGAGCCCGCGGCGCTGGCCGCCGACTGACGGCCCGTCGACATGCGAGAAGGCCCCCGCCGGATCGGCGGGGGCCTTCGTCGTACGGGCCGGGCGGCGGGGTACGGGCCGGACGGCCGGTGGGCAGCGGCCGGGGCCGGGCGCTCGTCCGCGGGCGCGCGGGGTTCGCCGTCGGCCCGGTGCCAGGGGATCCGTGCGTCGGCGGGCGGCACGCGAGAAGGGCCCCCGCCGATCCGGCGGGGGCCCTTCTCGCGTGCGGTCTGCTACTTGGCGGCGATCAGCGAGATGCCGTACAGCACCACCGCCGCGCAGGCGGCGAAGCACACGCCCGCGGCCACCAGGGCCGGGACGCCCTTGCCGGTGCCGGCCTCGACGGCCGCCTCGCGGCGGGACAGGGCGAGGTTGCCCAGGGCGAAGACGGCGACCACCGCGAGGGTGACGGCCAGGCTGACGCCCGCGGTCTCGGCCAGAGCGGCCCACTTGATCTGCATGACGGGAGGTCCTCTCAGGCCGCGATGGTGGTCTGGCCGGTGGGGCCGGCGGTGACCGGGATGTCCACCGTGGCGGTGTCGCTGTCGTTCACGTTGCCGGCGTGCACCGGCTGGCGGCGGGAGATCAGCCACATCGAGCCGGCGCCGAGCACCAGCGCCACGCCGACCACGGCCACGCCCCAGTCGCCCTGTTCGGCGACCAGCGCGGCCACCCCGGACACCACGGCGGCGGCCGGCAGGGTCAGGCCCCAGGTGGAGACCATGCGGCGGACCATGCCCCAGCGCAGCTTGCCCGACGGGCCGCCCAGGCCGGCGCCCATGATGCCGCCGGAGCAGACCTGGGTGGTGGACAGGCCGTAGCCCATGTGCGAGGACGTCAGGATCACGGTGGCGGCGGCGGTCTCCGAGGCGAAGCCCTGCGGCGGCCGGATGTCCGCCAGGCCGGAGCCCATCGAGCGGATGATCCGCCACCCGCCCATGTAGGTGCCCAGCGCGATCGCCAGACCGGCGCTGACGATCACCCAGGTCGGCGGGCCGTCGCCCTTGTGCAGCTGGCCGGCCGAGATCAGGGTCAGCGTGATGATGCCCATGGTCTTCTGGGCGTCGTTGGTGCCGTGCGCCAGCGAGATCAGCGAGGAGGAGAACATCTGGCCGCGCCGGAAGCCCTTCTCCGTGCTGGGGGCGCCCCGGGTGATCAGGTAGGCCAGCTTGGTGGCGCCCCAGGAAGCCAGGCCCGCGATGATCGGGGAGGCGACCGCCGGGATCAGGATCTTGGAGACGACGGTGGTGAAGTTGACCCCGCCGAAGCCGACGCCGACCACGGTGGCGCCGATCAGACCGCCGTAGAGGGCGTGCGAGGAGGACGAGGGAAGACCCCTCAACCAGGTCAGCAGGTTCCACAGGATCGCGCCGACCAGGGCGGCGAAGATGATCGAGGGCTGCAGTCCGGCCTTCTCGTTGACGATGCCGCCCGAGATGGTGGTGGCCACCTTGACGGAGAGGAAGGCCCCGGCGAAGTTCAGCACCGCGGCGATGGCCACGGCGACCTTGGGCTTGAGGGCGCCGGTGGCGATGGAGGTGGCCATCGCGTTGGCGGTGTCGTGGAAGCCGTTCGTGAAGTCGAAGGCGAGCGCCGTGATGATCACAACGGCCACCAGGAACGTGATGTGTTCCATACCCAAACAATCGTCGAAGTGGTCGGACTGACGTTGCTGTCCGGGGCGACCGTAGGAAGCCTTGGTGAACGGCAGGTTAACTGGGCGGGGAGTCGGGGTTCCGTGAGTGGCGCGGGAGTTGCCGATCCGTCGGATTTCCATGGAGATCGCGGCCGGCGGTGAGAGGGTTGTCACACCCCCGCGCGGATGAGAATTCACTTCGCGCCCCCCGGGAGACCTGCCGGGAACCGCCCTCCCCGTGGCAGGATCGGTCCGATCGCCGACGGAGCACCAGGGGAGGGCCGGCCGATGGGGGCAGGGCAGCGCACGGATTCGACCGGACAGCGGCCGTGGGTGCGGGCCGCGCTGCGCTGCGGGGCGGTGCTCGCCGTCGCCGCACTGGCCCTGCCGTTCGCCTCCGCCGCGTACGCCGCGCCCGATCCGGGCGCCTCGGTCGCCGCGCCGACCGTCGCCCCCGGGTCCGACCCGCTGGCCGACGCCAAGCGCACCCTGGGCCCGCTGCTGGAGCAGCTGCACACCCTCTACCAGCAGGCCGAGGCCGCCACCGAGCAGTACAACGGCACGGTCGCCCGGCTCGCCGAGCAGCAGGCCACCGTGCAGGACCTGAACAACCGGGCGGCGCGCCAGCAGGAGGCCGTCGACACCGGCACCGACCTGGCCTCCCAGCTGGCCTCCGCGCAGTACCGGAACAGCCAGATATCCGGGTACGCCGAGATGCTGCTGGCCAAGGACCCGTACGAGGCGGTGGTGATCGCCCAGCTGCTGGACTCGGCCGGGCGTTCGCAGAAGGCGTTCCTGGACCGGCTGAAGTCCGACCGGGACACCCTGGCGGCGCTCCAGCTGGCCGCCCAGCAGGCGCTGGCCGAGGCGCAGACGCTGGCGACCCAGCAGGAGCAGCAGAAGAACGACGTGGCCAAGAAGCTGGCCGACGTGGAGACCCTGGTCGGCTCGCTCACCGGCGCCCAGCGCAGCGAGCTGGAGGCGATCGAGAAGCAGCAGGCCGACCAGGCGCAGCTGGCGTTCCTCGCCTCCGGCGCGCTCGGCAAGGGCGAGCGCACGCCGTCCGCGATGGGCCGCAAGGCGGTCGCCTGGGCGCTCCAGCAGCTCGGCAAGGACTACGTGTGGGGCGGCGCGGGCCCGGACGTGTTCGACTGCTCGGGCCTCACCTCGCAGGCGTGGCTGCACGCCGGGCGGGCCATTCCGCGCACCAGCCAGGAGCAGTGGGCGCAGCTCAAGCACGTGCCGCTGAACCAGATGCGGCCCGGCGACCTGGTCGTCTACTACGGCGGCGCCACCCACATCGGGATGTACATCGGCGGCGGCCTGGTCGTGCAGGCCCCGCGCACCGGCGACGTGGTGAAGATCTCGCAGGTCGGCGCGATGCCGATCCTGGGCGCCGTCCGGCCCGACCCGGACGACTCCGCGGACGACGCGGGCGGCGAGTGGAAGGTGCCGGACGTGAAGGTCGGCCCGGTGCGGATCGCGCCCGCCAAGCCGTCCACGCTGCCGCCCGCGCCGGCCACCGGCACCCCCGCGCCGAGCACCCCGACGCCGGGCGGCTCCGCCACGCCGGACCCGCAGCCGAGCACCCCCGGGGCGACCACCCCGCCGGCGCCCGGCGGCAGCGGCTCGCCGAGCACCGGTCCGACCGGTTCGCCGAGCGGGTCGGGTTCGGGTTCGGGTTCGCCGTCCGGTTCCGGCACGGCCTCCGGGTCGGCGTCCGGGTCGGCGTCCGGCGGCGGTTCGGGTTCGCCGTCCGGTTCGGGCCCGGCCTCGCTGTCGGCGAGCGCCGGCGGCTCCGGGTCGGCCACGCCCTCGGCCGGCTGACGGGCCGCCACTCGGGAGCGACGGCCCGCCGGCGGGTCAGGCGGGCCGGGCCGCGGGCTCCAGGCGGACCACCACGGCCTTGGAGGTCGGGGTGTTGCTGACGTCCGCGGTGGAGTCCAGCGGCACCAGCACGTTGGTCTCCGGGTAGTAGGCGGCCGCGCCGCCCCGGGCGACCGGGTAGTGCACCACCCGGAAGTGCGGGGCGCGGCGCTCCACGCCGTCCTTCCACTCGCCCACCAGGTCGACGAACTCCCCGTCGGCGAGGCCGAGTTCGGCGGCGTCGTCGGGGTTGACCAGGACCACCCGGCGGCCGCCGGTGATGCCCCGGTAGCGGTCGTCCAGGCCGTACACGGTGGTGTTGTACTGGTCGTGCGAGCGCAGCGTCTGGAGCAGCAGCCGGCCCGGCGGGACGTCGGGGGCGGTGAGCGGGTTGACGGTGAAGTTGGCCCGGCCGGTGGCGGTGGGGAAGGTGCGGCTGTCGCGCGGGGCGTGCGGCAGGGCGAAGCCGCCGGGGCGGCGGACCTTGGCGTTGAAGTCGTCGAAGCCGGGGACGACGCGGGCGATCCGGTCCCGGATCAGGTCGTAGTCGCGGGCGAAGTCCTCCCACGGCGTGGGGTCCTGCGGGCCGAGCGCGGCGCGGGCCAGCCGGCTGACGATCGCCACCTCGGAGAGCAGGCCGGGCGCGGGCGGGCGGAGGCCGCCGCGCGAGGAGTGCACCATGCCCATCGAGTCCTCGACGGTGACGAACTGCGCGCCGAGGGTGCTGACGTCGCGGTCGGTGCGGCCCAGGGTGGGCAGGATCAGCGCGCGGGCGCCGGTGACCACGTGCGAGCGGTTCAGCTTGGTGGAGACGTGCACGGTGAGGCGGCAGCGGCGCATCGCGGCCTCGGTGGCGTCGGTGTCCGGGCTCGCGGAGACGAAGTTGCCGCCCATCGCGAAGAACACCTTGACCCGGCCGTCGCGCATGGCGCGGATGGTGTCGACGGTGTCGAAGCCGTGGGCGCGCGGCGGCTCGAAGGCGAACTCCTTGCCGAGGGCGTCCAGGAACGCCGTGCTCGGGCGCTCGAAGATGCCCATGGTGCGGTCGCCCTGCACGTTGGAGTGCCCGCGGACCGGGCAGACGCCCGCGCCGGGGCGGCCGACGTTGCCGCGCAGCAGCAGGAAGTTGACCACCTCGCGGATGGTCGGCACCGAGTGCTTGTGCTGGGTCAGGCCCATCGCCCAGCAGACGATGATCTTCTTCGAGGAGAGCACCAGGCGGTGCAGTTCCTCGATCCGCTCCCAGGGCAGGCCGGTCGCGGCGAGCGTGGCCGGGCGGTCGAGCTCGGCCGCCTCGGCGGCGAACTCCGGGTAGCCGGCGCAGTGTTCGGCGACGAAGTCCTCGTCGACGGCGCCCGGGGTGGTGAGCAGCAGGTGGTTCAGCGCCCGGAACAGCGCCAGGTCGCCGCCGAGCCGGATCTGCAGGAACAGGTCGGTGAGCTTGGTGCCGCCGCCGACCAGGCCGCGCGGGGTCTGCGGGTTCTTGAACCGCTCCAGGCCGGCCTCGGGCAGCGGGTTGACGCTGACGATCCGGGCGCCGGCCCGCTTGGCGCGCTCCAGCGCGGACAGCATCCGCGGGTGGTTGGTGCCCGGGTTCTGGCCGGCCACGATGATCAGGTCGGCCTGGTACAGGTCCTTCAGCGAGACGCTGCCCTTGCCGACGCCGAGGGTCTCGGTGAGCGCCGAACCCGAGGACTCGTGGCACATGTTGGAGCAGTCCGGCAGGTTGTTGGTGCCCAGCCGGCGGGCGAACAGCTGGTAGGCGAACGCCGCCTCGTTGGACGTCCGGCCGGAGGTGTAGAACGCGGCCTCGTTCGGCGAGCCGAGCGCGGTGAGTTCGGCGGCGATCAGCGCGAACGCCTCGTCCCAGCCGATCGGCGCGTAGTGGGTGGCGCCCTCGTCCAGCAGCATCGGGGCGGTCAGCCGGCCCTGCTGGCCGAGCCAGTAGCCGGAGCGGTCGGCGAGTTCGGCGACCGGGTGGGCGGCGAAGAACTCCGGGGTGATCCGGCGCTCGGTGGCCTCCTCGGCGACCGCCTTCGCGCCGTTCTCGCAGAACTCGGCGAGGTGCGGCTTGTCCGGCTCCGGCCAGGCGCAGCCCGGGCAGTCGAAGCCGTCCGGCTGGTTCACCCTGCGCAGCGTGGAGAGCACCCTGCCCGGGGACATCTGGTCGGCCGCCATCCGCAGGGTGTGCCCGATCGCGGGCAGTCCGGCGGCGGCGTGGGCCGGCGGCCCGACGTGCGGCGCGTCCTGGGCGGGGTCGCGGTGCGGGGGCTGCTTGGCCATGGCGGACTCTCCGGAGGGCTCGGGGTGCTTGGAGCGTATCCGGTACGGCCGCGGGTGTCGTGGGGCGGCGGTCAGGCGTCCTTCTGCAGCTCCGCCAGCAGCCGGCGGGCGACCGCGTCGTTCTGCCGGAACGCCGGGGCGTCGGTGCGGGGCCGGGCGAAGGCGGCGGGCGCGCGGGTGGTGGTGGCGGCGCCGAGGGCGGTGCGGCGCGGGTGCGGACGGCCGTCGAGGGCGGGGTCGAGCAGCCGGGCGTCGGGGTCGGTGCGGACCAGCCCGGAGCGGTAGGTGTGGCCGTCGGCGTCGGTGAGGTGCTCCTCGGCGATCCGGCCCTCCTGAAGCAGCCGGCGCAGCAGCGGGTCGGCGGTGCGGTCGAGGGCGTGCCGGGGCAGGAAGGCGTCGACCAGGGCGGTGCCGTGCACGTGGTGGCCGGGCAGCGCGGGGGAGGAGGCGCGGAAGGCGCCGTGCTCCTCGTCGAGGTCCACCCGCAGGTCGGGGCCGAGGAAGTGGAGCAGTCCGGCGTCGGCGAGGGCGAGCAGCTGGTCGAGGCGGAAGCCGGGCGGGCCGGAGGCGAAGAAGGAGAAGAAGCCGTTCCACCAGCCGTCCAGGTCGGCGGCGGTGGAGCGGGCGGTGAGCGGGTGCCGGGGCAGCAGCCGGACCAGCTGGCCGTAGAGCGACAGCAGGGCGTGGAAGGCGCCGAGGTCAGCGCTGTGCCGCGGGTCGGAGCGGCGGGCCAGGTCGGCGCGGAGGTGGGCGTGCAGGTGGCGCCGGAGAGCGGCGGGGTCGGCGGCACGCAGGCCGGCCAGCGGGCGGTCGAGGCGTTCCAGGTCGAGCCGGTCGTCCGGGTCGGGGACGGCGGCGGCGACCAGGGCCTCGCGCTGCGGGCCGTACCAGTCGAGCGGGTGGTAGGCGGCGAGGAACTCGTCCCAGGGCAGGGCGGTCCGGTCGGGGTGGCCGTGGAACAGCTCGTGGTAGTAGCCGTAGCCGATCTCCTTGGCCATCGCGGGCCACAGGTCGCGGCGGAACTCCAGTGGCCCGTCCGGGAGTTCGGTGTCCGGTCCGAAGTAGCGGGGGAGCGGCGGGGGCGGGCCCTGGAGCCGGTAGCCGGTCTTGGCGTGGTACGGGACGCCGCGCCGGGAGCCCGCGTACAGCACCGGTTCGCGGCCGGACGGGTGGTAGCGCAGGCCGCCGCAGGGACTGGGGGTGAAGCGGCCGCCGCGGCCCTCGGTGAGCAGGGCGACCAGGTCGACGAAGGCCAGCCCGAGGCCGCGGACGATCACCGGCTCGCCGGGGGCGAGGCCGTCCAGGTCGGCGTCGGCGGTGAACGCGGGCGGCAGGTAGCTGCGGCCGTGCCGGGCGGCGAAGGCGCGGGTGGCGGCGGTGTCGGGGGCGGGCGCGGAGTCGAGGTGGCCGAGGGCGAGCACCACCCGGTCGGCGGGCAGCACGGTGCGGGTGAGGTGGACGCGCTGCGGGCCGTCCGGGTCGCCGGTGAGCCGCCAGGCGGTGTCGCGGTGGGCGAACAGCCGTATGTTGTCCGGGAGTTCGGCGACGGCCCGGCGCAGCACCCAGTCCAGGTAGGCGCTCTGGGCGCGCCGGGTGGGGAAGTCGGTGGGCGCGAGGGTGCGCAGTTCGTCCGCCACGTCCGGGTCGTCGACCGGACGGTACGGCCGGTGGGCGGCCGGTTCGGCGGCCCACTCGGCGAGCGACGGGCCGGGGCGGACCGGGCCGAGCACGGTGGACCGCTCGTCGGTGAACATGGTGACGTCCTCCGCCATCGAGTTCATCCGCAGCAGCGGCGACTGCGCGTGCCGCCAGATCCGGCCGCCGCCGGGCGGGTGCGGGTCCACCAGGTGGACGTCCAACCCGACGTCGGGGGCGAGCAGTTCGGGGGCGTTCGCGGCGATCCGCTCCAGCAGCCCGGCGCCGCGCGGGCCGGCGCCGACGATCACCAGGACCGGCACCCGGCTCACCGCCCGCCGGCCCGGCGCAGCGCCGCCCGGGCCCGCTGCCAGGGGGTGGGCGGCAGTTCGGCGCGGGTGGAGCCGCGCGCGAAGTACCGCTCCAGGTAGTACTGGCCGACCGACAGCAGGCTGGTCACCGCCACGTACCAGAGCGTGGCGACCACCAGCAGCGGGATCACCTGGTACGTCCGGTTGTAGATCAACTGGGCGGAGAACAGCAGGTCGTGGACGGCCAGCACGGAGATCACCGAGGTGCCCTTGAGGGTGCCGATCAGCATGTTCCCGGCCGGCGGCAGGATCGCCCGCATCGCCTGCGGCAGCACGATCCGGCGCAGCACCCGGCCGCGTCCGAGGCCGAGCGAGGCGGCCGCCTCCAGCTGGCCCTGGTCGACCGAGAGGACGCCGGAACGGACCACCTCGGCGGCGAACGCGGCCTCGTGCAGGGTGAGTCCGATCGCGGCGGTGAGCACCGGGCCGAGCAGGTCGACGGTCCGCACCGCGAACAGCTCGCCGCCGAACGGCAGGCTCAGCGCCAGCCTCGGGTACAGCGCGCCGATGTTGAACCAGAACAGCAGTTGGACCAGCAGCGGGGTGGCCCGGAAGATCCACACGAAGCCCCAGCTCAGGCTCCGCAGCACCGGGTTGCCGGACAGCCGGGCCACCGCCAGGACGGTGCCCAGGGCGAAGCCGAGCACCGTCACGACCGCGGTCAGCCAGAGCGTCAGCCACAGGCCGCGCAGGATCGCGGCCGAGGTCAGGTAGGCGCCGACCACCGGCCACTCGAAGGCCGGGTTGCCGGCCAGCGAGCGCAGCAGCAGCCCGGTGGCGAGCAGCGCCAGGCCGCCGCCGACGTACCGCCAGGGGCGGCGGCGGGGCGCGATCGGCAGCTCGGCGAGCGGCTCGGCGGCGGCCGTCGGGCGGGGGACGGGCGGGGCGGTGGACGGGACGGCGGGCGAGGCCATGGGGGCTCCAGGGGCGGCGGGACAGAGGTCTCCGCATGCCGTCACACACGCGCGCCGCGTCCCTCAACGCGGCTGCACCGGGCGGCAGTTCGGCCGGGCCCGGGGCGGTACTCGCTCCGCCCCGATGGTACGGGCGGGCGGCGCGGTGCCGTCAAGAGCGGCCAGGTTTCGCCCCGTGAACGATGGTTGACGGATCATCGGGGGCGCTGCTCAACTGTTCGACATGACAGCCGAGCAGCCCGCCCTGGTGACGCGCGGACACATCGACTTCGGTCGGGTGTGGTCCGCGGCGTGTTGCGGCTGACCCGGCGGCGGGCCGCCTGACCGGCCCCTCCTCCTTCCGGGAGTCCTCCCTCGGTCGCCCCGTCGCGGGCCGGGAAGCCGTCCGTCCGGGACGGCCACCAGGCGTACGCCGCCGCCCCCTTCGCGTTCCGCTCGCTCCGAGAGCCCGTCGGCGCCCCGTCACGCGCCGCACCCCCGCCCGTACCCGTCCGCCCGCGTCCCGCTGACGTCCGCCCGCATTTCCCGCCGTTCCCGTTCCGCCCGCCGAGGCGTCCCCCGGCGTGCCCGGACGCGGAACCGCGCCGACCCGGAGAGGCCTGCCATGCCCGTCGAGTTCCTCGGAATCGCCGCCACCGGCGACGGTTCGGAGACCACCGCCCGCACCACCCACGCCTTCGACCGCGAGTACACGATCCGGCTGGCCCGCGCCCACGAGGACCACGGCTGGGACCGGGTGCTGTTCGCCTACGGCGCCGGCTCCCCCGAGCCCGCGGCCGCCGCCGCGTACCTCGCCGCCAAGCTGGACACCCTGCAGATCCTGCTCGCGCACCGCCCGAACGTCTCCTACCCGACCTTCGCCGCCAAGACCTTCGCCACCCTGGACCGGATCAGCGACGGCCGGCTCACCGTGCACTTCATCACCGGCGGCAACGACCACGAGCAGCAGCGCGAGGGCGACTTCCTGCCCAAGGACCGCCGCTACGACCGCACCCGGGAGTACATCCGGATCGTCAAGCAGGCCTGGACCAGCCGCGAACCCTTCGACCACGACGGCGAGTTCTACCGCTTCAACGACTTCGTCTCGGACGTCTTCCCGGTCCAGCTGCCCCGCCCGAACGTCTCCTTCGGCGGCTCCTCGCCCGCCGCGTACGCCGCCGGCGGCGCCGAGGCCGACATCTACTGCCTGTGGGGCGAGCCGCTGGCCCGCACCGCCGAACAGATCGAGCTGGTCAAGGCCGCCGCGAAGGCCGCCGGACGCACCGACGTCCCGCGGATCCAGGCCGCGTTCCGGCCGATCATCGCACCCACCGAGGAACTCGCCTGGGAGAAGGCGCACCGCACGGTCGGCGCGATCAAGGCCCGGCGGGAGAGCAGCGACCTGGTGCGCCGCCGGCTGACGGGCGCTCAGCAGCCCGAGAACACCGGCTCGCAGCGCCTGCTGGAGATCGCCGCCGCCGGCGAGCGCTACGACCGCGCGCTGTGGACCCCGACCGCCGCCGCCACCGGCGGCGCGGGCAACTCCAACGCGCTGGTCGGCACCCCCGAGACCGTCGCCCAGGCGCTGCTCGACTACTACGACCTCGGGGTGGAGATCCTCTCGGCCCGCGGCTACGACCACATCGACGACGCCATCGACTTCGGCCGGTACGTCATCCCGCTGGTCCGCGAGGAGGTCGCCAAGCGCGACGCCGCCAAGGCCGCCGCCGGGGCCGGAGAGGCCGCGGCGCGATGAGACATCCGAAGCCCGGGCGCCTGCTGGCGCCGGCCGCCGTCGCGGTGCTGCTGCTGTCCGGCTGCGGCGCCGACCCGGCGGCCGGCCCGGCGGCCGCCGCGCCGGTCGGCGTGCAGCCCGACCAGGACGTGCTGGGGCAGGTGCGCAAGGACGACGCGGCCGCCGCCCTGCTGCCCGCCGAGGTGCGCGCCGCCGGCACCGTCCGGCTCGGCGGCTCGATCGGCACCCCGCCCGGCGCGTACTACCCCGAGCAGGGCGGGCACCGGCCGATCGGGCTGGACGTGGACCTCGTCGAGGGCGTCGCCAAGGTGCTCGGGCTGACCGTGCAGCGCGAGGACGCCGCGTTCGAGACCATCCTGCCCGCGCTCGCCAGCGGCAAGTACGACGTCGGCACCGGCAACTTCGGCGTCACCGAGGCCCGGCTGAAGACCGTCGACTTCGTCACCTACATCGACGACGGGCAGGGGTTCGCGGTGCGCGCCGACAACACCGCGCTGACCGGCGTCACCGACCTGACGCAGCTGTGCGGGCTGACGGTCGGCACCGGGGCGGGCACCACCTTCGAGGCCACCCTGAACGCCAAGAAGGAGGTCTGCGCGCAGGCCGGCCGGAAGCCCTACGAGGTGAAGGTGTTCTCCGAGAACGGCGCCGTCACCACCGGCCTCCAGCAGGGCCGGCTCGACGTGGTGATGTCCACCATCAACGGGCTGCGCTACCAGGCCGCCCAGCCCGGGGCACACGTCCGCTTCCTCGGCGAGTACCGGCGGCTCGACGTGGGCTTCGCGTTCAAGAAGGGCTCGCCGCTCACCCCCGCCTTCCAGGCCGCCGTCAACCGGCTGATCCAGGACGGCAGTTACCGGAAGATCCTGGCCAAGTGGGGCACCGCGGACTCGGCGATCACCGAGTCCCGGATCAACCCGCCCGAGCACCCCTGACCCGGGAGGAGCGGACATGAGCGGCACGGCGATGGTGGAGGTGCGCGGCGTCCACAAGCGGTTCGGCCGGCTGGAGGTGCTGCGCGGCATCGACCTCGACGTCCGGCCCGGCACCGTCACGGTGGTGCTCGGGCCGTCCGGCTCCGGGAAGTCCACCCTGCTGCGGGCGGTCAACCACCTGGAGAAGCTGGACCGCGGGTACGTCCGGGTGGACGGCGAGCTGATCGGCTACCGGCAGGCCGGCGGCCGGCTGCGCGAACTGCCCGAACGGGAGGTGCTCAGGCAGCGCACCCGGCTGGGCTTCGTGTTCCAGAACTTCCACCTGTTCCCGCACCTGACCGTGCTGGAGAACCTGGTGGAGGCGCCGGTCGGCGCGCTCGGCGTCCCGCGCGAGGAGGCCCGTGCCCGGGCCCGCGAACTGCTGGCCCGGGTCGGCCTCGCCGACAAGGCGGACGCCTACCCGCGCCGGCTCTCCGGCGGCCAGCAGCAGCGGGTCGCCATCGCCCGGGCGCTCGCCCTGGAACCCAAGGTGCTGCTGTTCGACGAGCCGACCTCGGCACTCGACCCGGAACTCGTCGGCGAGGTCCTCGACGTCATCAAGGACCTGGCCCGCACCGGCACCACCATGATCGTGGTCACCCACGAGCTCGGCTTCGCCCGCGAGGTCGCCGACACGGTGGTGTTCCTGGACGGCGGCGTGGTGGTCGAGCAGGGCCCGCCCGCCCAGGTGCTGGACGCGCCGCGGCACGAACGCACCCGGGCCTTCCTCGGCAAGGCGCTATGAGCCGACCGGCGGCCAGCCGTGCGGGATCCGCTCCAGCACCCCGCCCGCGAACACGTCGTACAGCGGCAGCGGCTCCAGGTGCACATAGCCGATGTGGCAGTCGCACTCTCCCAACGGGCAGGCCCGCGGCCGCAGTTGAGCCCGGTACGAGTCGTCGTACAGGTTGCCCAGCGGCGGCCGGACGAAGTGGCAGCGGCGCACCGTGCCGTCGCCGTCCACCGACACCACGCTCTCCCCGGTGCGGCACGGCAGGCCCGCGCTGCGGTGCGGGTGGCGGCTGTAGCCGAACAGCGGGTCCAGCTCCGTCCAGTCGGCGGCCTCCGGGTCGGTGTAGGTGCGGCCGTCCGCCGCGTTCACCCACAGGTAGACGGACGGCGGCAGGGCCGCCCGCAGCCGGCGGGCCGCCGCCAGGTGCTCCGGCTGCCCGACCACGCCGACGCTGAACCGGACGCCCAGCGCCGCCAGTTCGGCGCACTTGGCGAGGAAGCGCTGCTCCGTCACCTGGCCCGGGTGGTACGTCACCCAGAGCGCCAGCTTCGACAGGTCGGCCTCGGCCAGCCAGCCGGTGCGGCAGCTGGCGTTGGTCTGGATCGCCACCCGCTCCAGGTGCGGCAGCCGGCTCAGCTCCACCATCGCCCGCCGGTACCAGGACCGGACCAGGCCCTCGCCCCAGGGCGTGAACAGCACCGACAGGCCGCCGTGCCGGTACGCCGCGGCCCAGGCGGTGAACCGCTCCAGCGCGGCCCGGTCGGTGCGCAGCAGCTCCGGGGTGTCCCGCCGCTTGGCGAACGGGCAGTACGGGCAGTCGTAGTCGCAGGAGGACAGCGGCCCCCGGTACAGGATCGTCAGCGCGCTCATTTCGGCGAGTACTCCGCCATCCGGGCCCGCACCCCGGCGGAGAACAGCCGGGGGCCGATCGCGTCCGACCAGGCCAGTCCCTCCGGGGTGAGCAGCAGGCGCCGTGCGTCGTCGGCCAGCCAGCCGCGGGCGGCGAACTCGGCCAGCTCGACCGGGAAGTCCTGCTCCGGTGTGCTGCCGAAGCGCTCCCGGTAGGCCGCCAGGTCGACGCCCTCGCCCTGCAGCAGCGACTGCACCAGGTGGCGGCGGCGGGTCTCCTCGCCGGTCATCTCCCAGCCCAGTTCGGCGCGTGAGAAGTCCGGCGCGGCCACGAAGTCGTCGATGATCCGGCGCACTTCGCGGGCGTCCACCGCGTAGTCGAAGGAGTAGTGGAGCTTCGAGGTGTACGAGCGGGCCCCGCAGCCCAGGCCCACCATGCCGTCGGTCTGGCAGGCGTACTCGCCGGCGCTCGCGCTCGCCGCGCCGGCCCGGCGGAACATCCGCATCGACACCTGCTGGTACCCGTTCGCCAGCAGGTGGTCCCGGCCGGCCCGGTACAGCGCGAGGCGCTGGGCGTCCCAGCCTGCCGTCGACCCGGTCGCGGCGTGCCGGCCGAGGCCGGTCAGCGGGCGGACGTACAGCGGGTACAGGTACAGCTCCTCCGGCTGCCAGGTCAGCGCCGCGTCCAGGGACTTGATCCAGCTGACCACGGTCTGGCCGTCGATGCCGTAGATCAGGTCGATGTTCAGCACCGGGAACCCGGCGTCCCGGACCCGGCCGAGCGCGGCCTCCACCGCGGCCCGCTTCTGCGGGCGGACGGCCGACCTGGCCTCCTCGTCCAGGAACGACTGCACGCCGAGGCTCAGCCGGGTGGTGCCGCGCTCGGCCAGCACCCGCAGCCGGTCGGCGGTGGCGGTGTCCGGCGAGGCCTCGACGGAGAGCGGGATGCTCCGGAGGTCGGCGCCCATCCGGTGCTCGGCGATGTCGCAGAGGCGCTCCAGTTCGGCCGCCGTCAGGTACGTCGGCGTGCCGCCGCCGAACGCCGCGAGGGCGAACCGGGCGTCGGCGGAGAGCGCCTCCCGGACCTGCCCGGCCTGCCGCTCCAGCGCGTCCAGGTACGCGGTGGTCAGGCCCTCCGGGCTGCCGATCCGGGTGAACAGGTTGCAGAAGCCGCAGCGCACCTCGCAGAACGGGACGTGCAGGTACAGCGAGAGGGCGTCCTGCTTCTCGCCCCGCCACAGCCCGGCCAGCTCCGGCCGCTCCGGCAGCGGCCGGTACGCCGTCTTGTGCGGGTACGCGTACACGTACGACTGGTACGGGGACTCGGGAACGGTCGTCGTCATCGGGCGGGCTCCTGCTCCTGCGGGGCGAACGGGAGGGTGAAGTGCGCGTACGGCACCGTCCAGACCACCTCGTGGCCGATCCGGTGACCGGTGTAGCCGTCCTCGCCGTACGCGGTGCCGTGGTCCGAGCAGACGATCGCGAAACACGGCCGGCGGGCCGACATCGCCGCGAACAGCCGCCCCAGGTGCGCGTCCACGTACTCCAGCGCGGCGGCGTGGCTGGCCCGGGAGTCGCCGTCCTCGCGGGTCGCGCCCGGCAGGTGGAACCAGTTCGGCTGGTGCAGCGCCGAGACGTTGACGAACAGGAACAGCGGCCGGTCGGGCGGCTGCTCGGCGGCGACCCGCTCGGCCACCGCCACCTGGGACTCGAAGGAGGTGGCGGACGGGACGCCCAGCTCCGGCGCCCAGTGGCTCTCCTGGAACAGGCCCGGGAGGACGGAGCCCAGCGGGCCCTGCTTGTTGAAGAACCCGACGCCGCCGATGCAGACCGTGCGGTAGCCGGCGCCCGCCAGCGCCGTCGGCAGGTCCGGCGCGTCGAACACCCAGGTGCGGGGCTCGGTGGACTCGGAGCCGGCGAACCGCGCCGCGAACAGCCGCGGGTGCGGGCCGTCCGGCGAGGCGGGCGTCGGCAGGAAGCCCGCCAGGATCGCCTGGTGCGCGGCGTACGTGAAGCTCCCGGGCGAGTGCCGGCGCTCCCAGGCGCCGTTCGGGATCACCCGGGCGAGGTGGGGGAGCCGGCCGGCGGCGAGCAGTTCCTCGGCGACGTCGAAGCGGAGCGTGTCGAGGGTGACGAGGAGCAGGTCGTGGGTGCCGACGATCTCGTTCATGTCGGGTATGTCGTGGTGCATCGGGGTTCCTTGGGGGTCACGCCGCCGGGGCGTCGACCGGCTGTCGTCCGGTCGGATCCGGCCGGGCTGTCGTGCTCGGTCCGAAGAGGGCCTCCCGGTAGGCGGGCGACGCCAGTTGGGCCGCGTAGGCGTCGAGGCCCGGGGCGGGGCCGTCCGGGAGGCCGGGGAGGTTGGGGAGCAGGTCGCCGAAGGCGTTGACCTCGCCGACCAGGGCGCGGCGCCACTGGGAGACGGGAAGCAGGTCGACGCCGACCATCGGCGACCGCGGGAAGCAGCCCGCGGCGGCCTCCGCGGTGGCCAGCAGGGCGGGCCAGGCGTCGCCGGCGGCGGCCCGGACGGCCGACGACTCGCCGCGGGCGCCGCCCAGATGGAGGTTGGTCATGGGGTGGCGGCTGGTGCGGACCACCAGGTGCGAGGCCCGGCCGCCGACCACCAGGACGCGCAAGTCCGCGACGCGGCCGCCCTGGCCGGACTTGGGCACCCACTGCTCGACGTGCAGGCCCTCCGGGGCCAGCCGGTCGACCAGGGCGGCGACCTCGCCGGCCGAGCGGTAGCGGCGCACCGTCAGCGAGTTGTGCAGCCCGTCCGGGGCGACCTCCACCGAGGTGGTGGCCTGGACCCGGCCGCGCGGGCCGAACTCCAGCGCCACCACCCCGGAGGCGGAGGAGCCGTGCACCGGCTTGAGGAACACCCGGCGCATCCCGGCCGCCGCCAGGCGCTCGCTCAACTCCTCGAAGGAGCGCGGGAGTTCACCCGGCAGTGCGGCCGGAACCGGCACCCCCGCGGCAGCCAGCGCCGCGTGCGTGCGGCGCTTGTCGAACATCACCGCGATCTCCGCCGGATCGCCGAGCAGCCGCACCCCGGGCCGGGCGGCCAGCCCGCGCAGCGCGGCCGTCACGCCCGCGTACCAGGCGGGCCCGCCCTCGACCCGGGTCGCGGCGTAGCCCTCGCCCAGGACGGGGCCGCGCAGCAGCCGGTCGGCGTCCGGGTCCTCGCCGGGCGAATCGACCCGGACCACCGCGCCGGGCGGCAGCTCGTACCGTCCGCGCAGCACCGAGGACCAGGGCAGCACGGCGGGCTCCGGCAGGCCGGCGGCGCGGGCCGCGGCGGCGAACAGGGTGACCCGCCGGTGCCCCGGGCAGCCCACGACGACCAGCTGTGGCGGCGTCAACTCGACTTCCCCGCCTACTCGGAGACGGCGACGTAGCGCCAGTTGTCGCTCGGGTCCTCGGCGTCGGACAGGTCGAGGTCGACGCCCGGCAGGGCGTCCCGCAGACGCTTCTGCATGCCCTCGGTGAGGTAGTGGTGGTGCAGGTCCAGGGACTTCAGGTGGGTGAGCGGCTGGCCCTCCAGCAGCGCCGCCGCGCCCTCGTCGGTGAGCGCGCCCATGGACAGCGCCAGGCCGGTCAGCCGGGGCACCACCGGGGCCTGCGCGACCTGGGCGGCGATCCGGTCCTGCGCCTCGGCGTTCTGCAGGCCGAGGTGCGTCAGCGAGGGGAGGTTGGCGCCGGAGAGGAACGGGGCGAGGTCCTCCATCGTCCAGTCGCCGCCGTAGCTGTCGACGCCGAGCCAGAGCTCCAGCTTCTCCAGCGCGGGGAAGTCGCAGGCGGCGACCGCGCGGACCACCGAGCCGGGCAGGCCGCCGGCCTCGAAGCGCAGCGCCTTCAGCCGCTCGTGCTTCACCGGCTTCAGGGAGAGCGGGTTGTTGCCGTCGTAGTCGCCGTCGGCGCCGCGCACCACCAGCTCCTCCAGGAGCGGGAACGCCTCGAAGACCGGGGTGATCTCGGCCATCTGGATCCAGGAGACCTCGCACTCCTCGGAGGTGATGTCGCCGATGAACAGCGCCTTCAGCGCGGGCAGGCGCCCGGCGGCGGCGAGCACCGCGGGCAGCACCTCGGCCAGCGGCTCCGGCTCCTCGGAGAACCAGGGGCCGAGCACCAGCGCGGTGACCTGCTCCAGCGCGACGGTCTCCAGGAACTTCGCCCAGACCTCGCCGAACTCGCGCTCCTCGTCGTAGTCCAGCCCGATCCGCCAGGCGGTGGCCGCCGCGGCGGGCAGCGGCTTCCCCTCCGCCTCGGCGGTCCGGAAGTCCGTCACCGGGAGGCCGTGGAACTCCTCGATGTGCTGATTGATGGTCATGCGCCGCTCCTCGCTGCTCGTCGTGGGGCCTGACCCTGTCTACCAGCCGCCGCCGACGTTCACCCGCACGGGGAATCCTTCCGGCGCGGTGTTGTCGGTGGGGCCGCCTAGTTTTCCGGTCGGGACGTCCGGCGCCCGGCCGGACCCGACCGCGGGAGGACTCCGTGTACCGCCAGGGTGACGTACTGATCGTGCCGGTTGAACAGAGCGCGGTCCCGGCCGCCGTGGCGCACCTGCCGCGCCAGCCGCGGGACGGCCGCGGCCGGCTGGTGCTGGCCCTCGGCGAGGTCACCGGCCACGCCCACGCCGTGCTCGGCCCGGGCGAACTGCTGCGCGAGTCCGGCCCGTTCGGCCGCGCCTGGCTGCACCTGCCGGAGGGCGGCAAGGTCGTGCACGAGGAGCACGCGCAGATCCTGCTGCCCAGCGGCTGGTTCCGGGTGGTCCGGCAGCGCGAGTACGCGCCCGGCGCGGTCCGGATCGTCGCGGACTGACCCCGGACGCCCCCCACCCGTACGAGACGAGGACAGAACTGATGAGCACGCAGCTGACGGGCCGTCCGGCCGATGCCTCGGTGGCCCACTGGCGGGCCGTCGCCGCCGCCACCGGCCCCGCCGACCGGGCCACCGCCGAACAGGCCGTCCGGGCCGCCTACCGGGCCGCCGGGCTGGCCGAGCCCGCCGCGTTCCGGTGGCACCCCTCGCCGCTCGCCGCGGTCACCGAACTGCTCGACCGCCGCGAGGAGTTCGGCGCGAGCGTGCGCGAACAGGTGCGCACCGCCGCCTGGGAGCGCGCCCGCACCGCCGCGATCGCCGCGCACGGCGCCGGCGGCTGGGCCGAACTGTGGGGCGCGACCGGCGCCGAACTGTCCGCCACCACCGCGCTGCCCGCCGAACGGGTCCGCACCGCGCTGCTCGACCACTTCGCCCCCGAGCCGGAGCCGCAGGACTGGGCCGAGTCCCGAAAGCCCGCGAACCGGGAGATCCGCCGGCTGGCCGGCGAGGCCCGCGCCAAGGTCCGGCTCGCCGTGCTCGACGCGGTCGCCGGGCAGCACGACGCCGCCTGGTTCGCCGCCTTCGACACCGCCGGCACCGGCGACGAAGCGCTTGCCGCACTGGCCGGCGTGGCCCGGCAGACCGGCTGGTGGTGGCCGTTCGAGAACACCGTGCTGCTCAGCGAACGCCCCGTCGCCCTGCACCGCGACGAGGCCGGCCGGCTCGACCGCGCCGACGGCCCCGCCCTCGCCTACGCCGACGGCTTCGCGCTGTACGCCTGGCGCGGCATGCCCGTCCCCGCGGACTTCCTGGACCGGCTGACCGGCCTCACCGTCGAGCGCATCCGCACCGAGGAGAACGCCGAACTGCGCCGCGTCATGCTGGAGCACTTCGGCTACGACCGCTACCTCGCGGAGTCCGGCGCGGAGCCGCTGCACCGGGACGAGACCGGCGTCCTGTGGCGGATCCAACTCCCGGACGACGAACCGGTGGTGATGGTCGAGGTGGTCAACTCCACGGCCGAACCGGACGGCACCTTCCGCACCTACTACCTGCGCGTCCCGCCGAGCACCCGCACGGCGAGGGCGGGCGTCGCGTGGACCTTCGGGGTGGAGGAGGAGGAGTACCGGCCCCAGCGCGAGACCTGAGCGGGAGGAGCGGCCCCCTGTTCTCACAGCCCCAGGTCGCGCAGGCGGCCGAGCAGGAGACCCGCCGGGCTGTCCTCCGTCTCCAGTTCGAGCCAGCGGTGGAGGACCTCGGCGGTCTGGGCGTCGTGGACGGCCGTCGCCGCGGCCATCACCACGAACTGGTCGACGAGCCAGGCGCAGAGGGACTCCACGGGGATCTGGCGGCCCTCGTCGAGCCAGCTGATCGCGGAGGCCTCCACCACCGAGATCCAGGAGCGGACCAGCAGGGTCAGCCGCGGCCCGGCGGTGCGGACGCCCAGGTGGCGCAGGGTGCGGCGGAGCGCGGCGCGGCGGACGTCGTCGACGATCGCGGAGGTGCGGGCGGTCTCCACGACGGAGCCGCCGCGCAGCAGCGCGCCGTAGCCGGCGGCGTGCTCGCCGACGAAGTCGAAGTAGCGGCGGAGGACCGCGCCGAGCTGCTCGGTCGGGGTACCGGGGAGGGCGGCGACCGTGAAGCGGGTGGTGAGCTCGGCGGCGGCGCTGCGCAGCGCGGCCTCGTACAACTGCTGCTTGCCGCCGACGAAGTAGCGGTACACCAGCGGGCGGGACGCGCCGGCGGCCTCCGCGACGTCGTCGAGCGAGACCTCCTCGGGCGGGCGGGCGGCGAACAGTTCGAGGGCGACGGCGATCAGCTGCTCGCGGCGCTGCTGGACCGGCAGCCGGCGGTAGGAGGCGCGCCGGGGGCGCTCCGCCGCGGCGGGTTCGTCGACGGGTGCCTCGACGGGGAGGGGGTCGCTGCCATGGGTGCCAGGGTAATCGCCGGGCGGGCCGGGGGGATCCGCCGCGCGGCCGCGACCGGCGGGTCCTTGCGGGCCCACCGCCCGCGCCGACCGCAGACTGTGACGAGGTGTCGGCGGAGCGCGGCGAGGAGCGGCCGGTGCGGTGGTTGCGGGCGGTCGGACGGTGGATCGCGAAGTCCCCGGGAACGTACGTGTGGCTGCTGCTGCTCGCGGCCACCAGCTTCGTGGTGGCCCGGATGGACCCGGCCGCGCTGGACTACTTCCTGCAGGGGCGTTCCACCAACCTCGACGAGCTGAGCTCGCGCCCGGTGCACGCCCTGCTGGTCAGCCTGATCTGGACCGAGCAGGCGAACTTCCCGTTCTACTTCGTGCTGTTCCACGTCTTCCACGTCCCGGCCGAGCGCTGGCTCGGCACCCGCCGCTGGCTGACGGTGGCGCTCACCGCGCACGTGCTGGCGACCTTCGTCAGCCAGGGCGTGGTGGCGTGGGGCGTGCACCACCACGTGCTGCCGCCGAACATGGTGCACACCGTGGACGTCGGGGTGTCCTACGCGCTGGCCGGCGTGGAGGGCGTGCTGACGTACGGCCTGGCCGGGGCCTGGCGGTGGGTGTACGGCTGCGGGCTGGTGGTGTTCTACCTGGTGCCGCTGCTGGTCTCGCACACCTTCACCGACCTGGGGCACTTCTGCGCGGTCCTGATCGGCCTGGCGTTCCGGCCGATCACCCACGGCCGACCGGTCTGGGATCCGTGGCGGACGGTGCGCCGGCCGCGGCCGGGCCACGGGGCGGCCGGCAGCTGATCCACGGGACTTGAATTCGCCCGGCGCTGCGACAGGATGGCCCGATGGCTCATGAACTGAACGATCGTCACCCCGGCGGCCCCACCCCGCGCCGCATCGCCGACGCCCACGTCCACGCCCTCGCCGAGCTCGACCCGCTGACCGCGGTCTACCTCGGCCTCAACCCGGAGGACGACCGGCTGACCGACCTGTCCCCGGCCGGCCTCGCCGCCACCGCCGACCTCGCCCGCCGCACCCTCGCCGAGCTGGACGCACTGGAGGCGTCCGCCCCGGTCGAGGACGAGGCGGAGCGCCGCTGCGCCCGGCTGCTGCGCGAGCGGCTGACCGCCGAACTCGCCGTGCACGACGCCGGGGAGGGGTTCCGGTCCGTCCGCAACCTGGGCTCGCCGGTGCACGACACCCGCGAGATGTTCACCCTGCTGCCCACCGACACCGAGCAGGACTGGCTGCGCCTCGGCCGCCGGCTGGCCCGCTTCCCGCAGGCGATGGCCCAGTACCGGCAGACCCTGGAGGAGGGCCTGGCCCGCGGCCTGTTCTCGGCGCCGCGCCAGGTGGCGACCGTGGTCGGCCAGCTGGCCGAGTGGATCGGGTCGGAGCGCCCCGGCGGCTGGTTCGGCGACCTGGTCGCCCCCGCCCCCGAGGAGCTGCGCGGGCAGCTGACCGCCACCGCGGTCGAGGCCACCGCGGCCCTCGCCGAGCTGCGCGACTGGATGCGCGACGTGTACGGCCCGGCCGCGCAGGGCACCCCCGACGCGGTCGGCCGGGAGCGCTACACCCGCTGGGTGCGCTACTGGACGGGCGCCGAGCTGGACCTGGACGAGGCCTACCGCTGGGCCTGGGGGCAGTTCCACGAGCTGGACGCGCAGATGCGCGCCGAGGCGGAGAAGGTGCTGGCCGGCGCCACCCCGATGAAGGCCATGAAGTGGCTGGAGACCGAGGGCCCGGCGATCCGCGGCGAGCAGGCGGTGCAGGAGTACCTGCAGGGCCTGATGGACCGGGCGATCGCGGACCTGCAGGGCGTGCACTTCGACCTGGCCGACCCGCTGCTGAAGGTCGAGTCGAGGATCGCCCCGCCCGGCAGCGCCGCCGCCCCGTACTACACCCAGCCGTCGCTGGACTTCTCCCGCCCCGGCCGGACCTGGCTGCCCACCCTGGGCCGCGAGGCGTTCCCCGAGTGGGACCTGGTCTCGACCTGGTACCACGAGGGCGTCCCCGGCCACCACCTGCAGCTCGCGCAGTGGACGTACGTGGCGGACCGGCTGTCCACCTACCAGGTCACCCTCGGCGGCGTCAGCGCCAACATGGAGGGCTGGGCGCTGTACGCGGAGCGCCTGATGGACGAGCTCGGCCACCTCACCGACCCCGGCCACCGCCTCGGCTACCTGAACGCGCAGATGATGCGGGCGCTGCGGGTGATCGTGGACATCGGCATGCACGCCGAGCTGGACTTCCCGGCCGACTCGCCGTTCGCCCCGGGCGAGCGGATGCTGCCGGAGCGCGCCCGCGAGTTCTTCGGCGCGTACTGCGGCCTGTCCGCCGAGTTCCTGGACAGCGAGCTGGTCCGCTACCTGGGCCTGCCCGGCCAGGCGATCGGCTACAAGCTCGGCGAGCGGGCCTGGCTGAGCGGCCGGGCCGCGGCCCGGGCGGCGGCCGAGGCGCGCGGCGAGGAGTTCGACCTGAAGGCGTGGCACATGGCGGCGCTGTCGCAGGGCTCGCTGGGCCTGGACGACCTGGTCACGGAGCTGAGCGCGCTGTAACCGGAGGAGTGTCCCGGGTGGCCGAGCGGCCGGGCACCCGGGTCTCCCGTCCCAAATGGTGACAAAAACCCACGAACCGCCTTGCCGGTGCTCCGATCGGGCGTTTGGCTGGAGAGAGCGCCTTGCGCGCGACCAGGCCCATTCCCGATTCGGCGGAAGGCGGTCCTCCGGTGACCTCCCAGCACGCCCCCGACACCCAGACGGCGGACCCGCGCCGCTGGTGGGCCCTGGCGGTCATCGCCATCGCCCAGCTGATGATCGTCCTGGACGCGACGATCGTGAACATCGCCCTCCCGTCCGCCCAGCACGACCTGGGCATCTCCAACGCCAACCGGCAGTGGGTGATCACCGCCTACACGCTGGCCTTCGGCGGACTGCTGCTGCTCGGCGGCCGGATCGGCGACCTCTTCGGACGCAAACGCACCTTCATCGTCGGCCTGCTCGGCTTCGCGCTGGCCTCCTGCCTCGGCGGCTTCGCCACCACCGGCGGCATGCTGTTCGCCGCCCGCGCCCTGCAGGGCGCCTTCGGCGCGCTGCTCGCCCCGTCCGCGCTGTCGCTGCTGTCGATCACCTTCCGCGACCCGCGCGAACGGGCCACCGCGTTCGGCGTGTTCGGCGCGCTGGCCGGCGGCGGTGCGGCGATCGGCCTGATCACCGGCGGCCTGCTCACCGAGTACCTGAGCTGGCGCTGGTGCCTGTACGTCAACGGCCCGATCGCCGTCGTCACCGCGATCGCCGCCTCCTACCTGCTGCGCCGCGACCACATCGACCGTTCGCACCGGGTCCGGCTCGACCTGCCCGGCGCGTTCTTCGGCTGCGGCGGCCTGCTGGCGATCGTCTACGGCACCTCCGAGGCGGTCGACCGCGGCTGGGGCGACTGGCTGGTGCTCACCGCGCTGAGCGTCGGCGTCGCGATGCTGGTGGTGTTCGCCCTGGTCGAGCGGCGCACCCCGCACGCCTTGCTGCCGATGCACCTGGTCCGCGACCGCAACCGGGCCGGCGGCGCGCTCTCGGTCGGCCTCGCCGTGATCGCCATGTACGGCCTGTTCCTGTTCCTCACGTACTACCTGCAGGTCATCAAGGGCTACTCGCCGATCCGGGCCGGCGTCTCGTTCCTCCCGATGACCGGCGCGATCATCCTCAGCTCGGCCGGGATCGGCTCCCGGCTGATGACCCGGATCCCGACCCGCGCGCTGATGGTCCCCGGCCTGCTGATCGGCGCGGGCGGCATGGCCTGGCTCACCCAGCTGCGGGTGGACAGCTCGTACGCCGGCCTGGTGCTGCCCGCCGAGATGCTGCTCGGCATCGGCCTCGGCCTGGTGTTCATGCCGGCCATCAGCCTGGCCACGCTCGGCGTCGCCCCGCAGGAGACCGGCGCCGCCTCCGCCATCATCAACAGCGCCCAGCAGGTGGGCGGTTCGATCGGCACCGCGCTGCTGAACACCATCGCCGCCAGCGTCACCACCGGCTACCTGCTCACCCGCAACGCGGCCGATCCGCTGGTCCAGGCACAGGGCGCGGTGCACGGCTACGCGGTCGCCACCGCCGTCGCGATGGGGATCCTGCTGCTCGCCGCGGCGGTCGCGTTCGTGATGATCGACCACCGGCCCGCCCCCGGCGAGGCCGAGGGCGAGACCGCGCAGGCCGAGGCGCGCGCCGTCGCCTGACCCGCCGTCAGGCGCCGCCGTCGCCGCACCCGGCCCCGGTCGTGAGACCCTGCTGTCCGCCGCCGGAAAATCTCACCCGCCTCCCAGGCAGGAATCACCGCATTTCCAGCTCGGCAGCGCATATTCGAGTCAGCTCGGGTCAACCGGTGTCCACCACGACGTGGACACCGGTACGACCGCCGGTCGGCAGGAACGGGGCAGCATGGGACGGCACACCAGGCAGCGCGAGCGCCGCTCGCTGCGGCCCGTCGCACTCACCTCGGTGCTCGCCGTCGGCGTGGTCGGCGCGATAGCCGCCGCCGGCCTGCTGAGCGTCCAACTGCGCGACCCGCAGCAGCAGTCCAGCAGCGACACGGTGGCGGCGGCCGGCCCGGCCGCGCTCCCGGTGGCGAGCCCCAGCGCCGTCGGCAGCCCCACCGCCGCGCCGGACACCGCCGGCGGCGCGGGCGCCCCGCCCGACGTGCTGAACGCCCGGTCGACCGACCCGGCCGCCGGCGCCACCCGGCAGGCCCCGCCCAGCGCCCCGCCGGACGTCCGGCTCGGCAGCACCGGCGCCGCCCCCGTCGACGCCGAATCGGCCCGCGTCGGCGCGCTGTTCACCGGCGAGGTCGGCCCCGGCGACCACTTCTGCACCGCCAGCGTCATCGACAGCCCCGGGCGCAACCTGATCCTCACCGCCGCGCACTGCCTGTCCGGCGTCAGCGGCATCACCTTCGTCCCCGGCTACCGCGACGGCCAGGCGCCGTACGGCAGTTGGCAGGTCACCAAGGTGTACACCGCGGACGGCTGGCAGAACGACGACGACCCCGACGAGGACTTCGCGGTGCTCGCCCTCGCCCCCAGCAACGGCGTCCGGATCGAGGACGCCGTCGGCGGCAACCCGATCGCCGTGGGCGCCGCCTGGACGGTACAGACCCGGCTGTACGGCTACCCGGCGGGCTCCGAGAAGCCCATCGTGTGCACCAACGTCACCAGCCGCGAGGACACCTACCAGCGCCACATCGACTGCCCCTCGTTCCCCGGCGGCACCAGCGGCGGCCCGTTCATAGACGCCGCCACCGGGCAGGTGGTCGGCGTCATCGGCGGCTACCAGCAGGGCGGCGACACCGACAACACCTCCTACAGCGCCTACTTCGACCACACCGTCGCCGACCTGATCGCCCGCGCGGGCTGACCCGCCGCCGCACCCCCCT
Organism: Kitasatospora cheerisanensis KCTC 2395; assembly: GCF_000696185.1. GTDB lineage: Bacteria > Actinomycetota > Actinomycetes > Streptomycetales > Streptomycetaceae > Kitasatospora > Kitasatospora cheerisanensis. The sequence continues at coordinate 5,171,921 of NZ_KK853997.1, forward strand.
CCCGCGCCGCCCCCGCGTCACCCACAATGGGGCGACGACGCACACGAACGGGAGGCGCGGTGTTCCGCCGCTGGTGGTTCCTCAAGGCCCAGAGCCCCGCCCCGACACCCGAACACCACCCGAGCCGCCGGGAGGTCCGCGAGCACCAGGCGCTCGTCCTCGGCGAGTGGGAAGCCCTCCGGGACCGGCTGCGGGACCTCGCCGCCGAACGCGTCACCGCCGCCGGCGAGGTCTTCCGGGCCGCCGAACTCCGGCTCCCCACCGAGGAGTCCGCCGCCCGACGGGCCTACCAGTGGGCACTGGAGGCGTACGAGGCGGCCGGCCGGCTGCTCGACGGCGCCCACCACGAGGACACCGACCTGCCCGACCTGGCCGCCGCCGTCGTCCTCGCCGAACAGGCCGTCGAACGGCTCGCCGCCGCCCACCTGCTGCACGCCGGACAGCGGCCCGGCCCGCTCGCCGTCCGCTGCTACTGGAACCCGCTGCACGGCCCCGCCGAGAGCTCCGCCGAACCGCCCAAGAACCGCAAGACCCGCCAGCGGACCAGGAACACCGCCCGCGAGGCCGCCGCCGACCGCCGGCCCGCCTGCCGCTCCTGCCGCAGCGCGATCCTGGCCGGCCAGACCCCCGACGTGCTGCCCGCGCTGCTCCCCGCCAAGGCCGCGCCCGGCCGCAAGGGCCCCGTCCTGGTGCCGTACTTCGCCGTCCCGCGCCAGTGGTCGCCCTGGTCGACCACCGCCTGCGGCGCCTACGACCCGGCCACCCCGGCGCTGGTGCTGCGCGGCGACCACCACCGGCGCCCGCCGCGCTGACGCGCCGTCAGGCCGCGGCGAGGCGAAGCCGCCGTGCGCGCCGCCGTCGAACAGCGCCGGCCGGTCGAACGGCCCGTCCGGTTCGGCGCCGTCCGGCAGCGACACCACCGGCGCCCCGCCGGCCCGTTCGACCTCGGCGCACCAGCGGGCCGCCCGCTCCGGGCCGGCCGGGCCGCCCGGGGTCGGGAAGAGGCAGCCCGCGTCGCCGGGCCCGTCCGGCACGCAGCGTGTCGGCCGGGCCGGCACCGTCCAGCCGTCGAGCGCGGGCGCCGCGCCGCCGCGCCCTGCCGCACCCCGGAACACGAAGAAGGCCCAAGTCGCTTGGACTTGAGCCTCGTTCACGCACTTGCTGCGAAGTGCCCCCGGTAGGATTCGAACCTACGCACCCGCCTCCGGAGGGCGGTGCTCTATCCCCTGAGCTACGGGGGCCTTGGGTGGTCTGTGATCACCCGGCCTTGCGGGGAAAACACTACCACCGAAAGTGCGTGCCTCTTGCACGGGTTTCCGGCGCGGTGTCCGACGGGTCGTCAGGGCAACCGGCAAGTAGCGGAAAGGCCGGACGGGGAGGGCGGGGCGCGGCTACCCTCGGTGAGGTGGCGGCGACGTCGGGGCGGGTCCTCGTGGTGGACGACAGCGAGGTGATCCGCCGGCTGATCAAGGTCAACCTGGAGCTGGAGGGCTTCGAGGTGGTGACCGCCGCCGACGGTGCCGAGTGCCTGGAGGTGGTCCGCCGGGTCGCGCCGGACGTGGTGACGCTGGACGTGATGATGCCCCGGCTGGACGGCCTGCGGACGGCGGCCCGGCTGCGCGCCGCCTGGCAGACCGCGCACCTGCCGATCGCGATCGTCAGCGCCTGCACCCCGGCGGACCTGGAACGCGGCGAGTCGGTGGGGGTGGACGGCTACCTGGCGAAGCCGTTCGACCCGGCGGACCTGGTGGAGCTGGTGCACCGGCTGCGGGCGATGGACCGGCCGGCCGCGGCGGGGTCCGGGCGGCGCTTCGCGTACGACTTCGGCAGTTCGGCGGGCCCGGCCTCCCGAACCCCCCGGGATTTCGCCCTGAGCGAACACGCGCAGGAACTTGTTCCGCCGGACGAGGCACGCCCCTGAGATGTGCCCGTCTGCGGCGCGGTCCGACGAGACGAAGCACACCCGGCGGCGCGACGCGCGCCCCGTTGCGCAAACCGAGTGGCGGCCGACCACCCGGTCTCGCCTAGGCTTGGGGCCGTGACACCCGCAGAACTCTCCCAGGCAGTCCAGGCCGCCGTCAGCGCCGCCGTCCAGGCCGGCGAGCTGACCGTCGACGTGCCCGCGCACGTGACGGTCGAGCGGCCCAAGAACAGGGACCACGGCGACTACGCCACCAACGTGGCCCTCCAGCTCGCGAAGCCGGCCGGCCAGCCGCCGCGAGCCGTCGCGGAGATCCTGTCCGCCCGACTGCGAGAGATCACCGGCGTCGCCAAGGTCGACATCGCCGGGCCGGGCTTCCTCAACATCACGCTCGACGCCGCCACCCAGGGCGAGCTGGCGCGCACCATCGTCGAGGCCGGCGAGGCGTACGGCCGCAACGAGGCGCTCAAGGGCCTGAAGATCAACCTGGAGTTCGTCTCGGCGAACCCGACCGGGCCGATCCACATCGGCGGCGTCCGCTGGGCCGCCGTCGGCGACTCGCTGGCGCGCGTCCTCAAGGCGTCCGGCGCCGAGGTGTCCACCGAGTACTACCTCAACGACGCCGGCGTGCAGATCACCAAGTTCGCCAAGTCGCTGAAGGCCGCCGCCAACGGGCAGCCGGTGCCCGAGGACGGCTATGTCGGCGAGTACATCACCGACATCGCCAAGGCCGTCACCGACGGCGTGCCCGGCATCCTGGAGCTGCCCGAGGACGAGCAGCTCCAGGCCTTCCGCACCGAGGGCCTGAAGCTGATGGTCGCCGAGATCCAGCGCTCCATGGACGAGTTCGGGGTGCACTTCGACACCTGGTTCTCCGAGAAGACGCTGCACGACTCCGGCGCCGTCGGCCAGGCCATCGAGCGGCTGCGCGAGCAGGGCCACGTCTTCGACCGGGACGGCGCGATCTGGCTGCGCACCACCGACTTCGGCGACGACAAGGACCGCGTCCTGATCAAGGCCGACGGCGAGACCACCTACTTCGCCGCCGACGCCGCCTACTACCTGAGCAAGCGGGACCGCGGCGCGGAGGTCTCGGTCTACATGCTCGGCGCCGACCACCACGGCTACGTCAACCGCCTCAAGGCCATCGCGGCCTGCGCCGGCGACGACATGGACCGCAACATCGAGGTGATGATCGGCCAGTTCGTGAAGATGCTGCGCGACGGCAAGGAGGTCCGCCTCTCCAAGCGCGCCGGCAACATCATCACGATCGACGACGTCATCGACTGGATCGGCGTGGACGCCGCCCGCTACATGCTGGTCCGGCAGTCCACCGACTCCACCATCACCATCGACATCGACGTGGTGACCAGCCAGACCGCCGAGAACCCGGTGTTCTACGTGCAGTACGCGCACGCCCGGATGTGCTCCGTGGCGCGCAACGCGGCGGAGAAGGGCATCGAGCGCAGCGCCGAGTTCAAACCGGAGCTGCTGGACACCGAGTGGGAGAACAACCTGCTCGGCCAGCTCGGCGAGTTCCCGCGCGTCCTCGCCAAGGCCGGCGAGCTGCGCGAGCCGCACCACGTCGCCACGTACCTGGAGCAGCTGGCCCGCGCCTACCACCGGTTCTACGACAACTGCCAGATCCTGCCGAAGGGCGACGAGGAGGTCACCGACCTCACGCACGCCCGCCTCTGGCTCGCCGACGCCACCCGAACGACGCTCGCCAACGGCCTCGGCCTGCTGGGCGTCTCGGCGCCCGAGCGGATGTAACGCACCACAACCCCCAAGCGCAGCACAGCGGGGGCGGCCGACCGGTCGACGGAGACCGGTCGCCGCCCCTCGCCATAGGTCGAGGAAGTACCGCCCATGTCTCGCTCCGCCCACCCCGCAGGCCCCCGGCACGGCGACGTGCTGCCCGACGGCCACTACCAGGCCCCGCCCGCCGACCTGAACGCCCTCGACCCGAAGGTCTGGTCGCGCACCGTCACCCGCAACGCGGACGGCGCCGCCACCGTCGGCGGCATCGACGTCCGCACCCTGGCCGCCGAGTTCGGCACCCCCGCCTACGTGCTGGACGAGGCCGACTTCCGGGCCCGCGCCCGCGCCTGGCGGGACGCCTTCGGCGACGACGCGGACGTGTACTACGCCGGCAAGGCGTTCCTGTCCAAGGCCGTGGTGCGCTGGCTGCACGAGGAGGGCCTCAACGTCGACGTGTGCTCCTCCGGCGAGCTGCACGTGGCGCTGGCGGCCGGCATGCCGGGGGAGCGGATCGCGCTGCACGGCAACAACAAGTCGGTGCAGGAGCTGGAGCAGGCCGTGAAGGCCGGCGTCGGGCACATCGTGGTCGACTCCTACCTGGAGATCGAGCGGCTCGCGGAGATCGCCGAGGCGCAGGGCGTCCGCCAGCCGGTGCTGATCCGGATCACCGTCGGCGTCGAGGCGCACACCCACGAGTTCATCGCCACCGCGCACGAGGACCAGAAGTTCGGCCTCTCGCTGAACGGCGGCGCGGCCGCCGAGGCGGTCCGCCGGGTGCTCGCGAAGCCGAGCCTCGAACTGCGCGGCATCCACTCGCACATCGGCTCGCAGATCTTCGACTTCGCCGGCTTCGAGGTCGCCGCCCGCCGGGTGGTCGGCCTGCTCGCGGAGGTCCGCGACGAGCACGGCGTCGAACTGCCGGAGATCGACCTCGGCGGCGGCCTCGGCATCGCCTACACCCCCGACGACGACCCGCGCGAGCCCGCCGAGATCGCCGCCCGGCTCGGCGAGATCGTCCGACGCGAGTGCGCCGCGGCACAGTTGACGGCCCCTCGGATCTCCGTCGAGCCCGGCCGGGCGATCGTCGGCCCGACCGCGTTCACGCTGTACGAGGTCGGCACCGTCAAGCAGCTGGAGGGCCTGCGCACCTACGTCAGCGTGGACGGCGGCATGTCCGACAACATCCGCACCGCGCTGTACGACGCCGAGTACTCGGTGGCGCTGGTCTCCCGCACCAGCGAGGCCGAGCCGATGCTGGTCCGGGTGGTCGGCAAGCACTGCGAGTCCGGCGACATCGTGGTCCGGGACGCCTTCCTGCCCGCCGACCTGGCCCCCGGCGACCTGATCGCGGTGCCCGCCACCGGCGCCTACTGCCGGTCCATGGCGAGCAACTACAACCACGCCCTCAAGCCCCCCGTGCTGGCCGTCGCCGACGGCGCCGCCCGGGCCATCGTCCGCCGCGAGACGGAGGAGGATCTCCTGCGGCTCGATATCGGCTGACGAAATTTTCGTCTCAGAACGTGGACCGGCCGTAGATCCGTGCGGAAAGTCCCGGAGACTGGTACGGACAGGAATGCCCCCGGGGACACCGAATCGCCCCGGCGGGGACCGAAGAATGCAGAGCGGAGTCGGATGATGCGTACGCGCCCGCTGAAGGTGGCGTTGCTGGGCTGTGGTGTGGTGGGCTCCGAGGTGGCGCGCATCATGACGACGACGGCCGACGACCTCGCCGCGCGCATCGGCGCCCCGGTGGAGCTCGCGGGCATCGCGGTCCGGCGGGCCGGGCGCCCCCGCCCCGGGGTGCCCGAGCACCTGCTCACCACCGACGCCGAGGCCCTGGTCGGCCGCGGCGACATCGACGTGGTGATCGAGGTCGTGGGCGGCATCGAGCCGTCCAAATCGCTGATCCTGAAAGCCTTCGAGGGCGGCGCCTCGGTGGTCTCCGCCAACAAGGCGCTGCTCGCCAAGGACGGCGCCGAACTGCACGCCGCGGCCGCCGCGGCCGGTGCCGACCTCTACTACGAGGCCGCCGTGGCCGGCGCCATCCCGCTGCTGCGCCCGCTGCGCGAGTCGCTGGCCGGCGACAAGGTGAACCGGGTGCTGGGCATCGTCAACGGCACCACCAACTTCATCCTCGACAAGATGGACACCACCGGCGCCGGGTACTCCGAGGCGCTGGAGGAGGCCACCGCGCTGGGCTACGCCGAGGCCGACCCGACCGCCGACGTGGAGGGCTTCGACGCCGCCGCGAAGGCCGCCATCCTGGCCGGGATCGCGTTCCACACCAAGGTGACCGCCGCCGACGTCTACCGCGAGGGCATCACCGAGGTCACCGCCGCCGACATCGCCTCCGCCAAGCAGATGGGCTGCGTGGTCAAGCTGCTGGCGATCTGCGAGCGCGCCGCCGACGGCGCCTCGGTCACCGCCCGGGTCCACCCGGCGATGATCCCGCTCAGCCACCCGCTGGCCTCCGTCCGCGAGGCCTACAACGCGGTGTTCGTGGAGGCCGAGGCGGCCGGCCGGCTGATGTTCTACGGCCCCGGCGCGGGCGGCTCGCCGACCGCCTCCGCGGTCCTCGGCGACCTGGTCGCGGTCTGCCGCAACAAGGTCAACGGCACCACCGGCCCCGGCGACTCGGTCTACGCCCAGCTGCCCGCCAAGCCGATGGACGAGGTGGTCACCCGCTACCACGTCAGCCTCGACGTGGACGACCGGGCCGGCGTGCTCGCCCAGGTCGCGTCGGTCTTCGCCGAGCACGGCGTCTCCATCGACACCGTGCGCCAGCAGGGCCGCGACGGCGACGCCGCGCTCGTCGTGGTCACCCACCGCGCCACCGACGCCGCCCTCTCGGCGACGGTCGACAAGCTCCGCGCACTGGACAGCGTGCGCGACGTGGCCAGCATCATGCGGGTCGAAGGGGAGTAGGAAACCATGAACGCCCTTGCCGGAAACGCTGCCCGAGGCGTCCACACCCACCAGTGGCGCGGCCTCATCGAGGAGTACCGCGACCGCCTCCCGGTCACCGCCGCCACGCCGGTGGTCACCCTGCTGGAGGGCGGCACGCCGCTCGTCCCCGCCCAGGTGCTCTCCGAGCGCACCGGCTGCGACGTCTACCTCAAGGTCGAAGGCGCCAACCCGACCGGCTCCTTCAAGGACCGCGGGATGACCATGGCCATCTCCAAGGCCAAGGAGGACGGCGCCCAGGCCGTCATCTGCGCCTCCACCGGCAACACCTCCGCCTCCGCCGCCGCCTACGCGGTGCGGGCCGGCATGGTGTCCGCGGTGCTCGTCCCGCAGGGCAAGATCGCCCTCGGCAAGATGGGCCAGGCGCTGGTGCACGGCGCGAAGATCCTCCAGGTCGACGGCAACTTCGACGACTGCCTGACGCTCGCCCGCGAACTCTCCGAGAAGTACCCGGTCGCCCTGGTCAACTCGGTCAACCCGGTGCGCATCGAGGGCCAGAAGACCGCCGCCTTCGAGATCGTCGACATGCTCGGCGACGCTCCCGACATCCACGTCCTCCCGGTCGGCAACGCCGGCAACATCACCGCCTACTGGAAGGGCTACCGCGAGTACGCGGCGGACGGCCTCTCCTCGAGGACCCCCCGGATGTGGGGCTTCCAGGCGTCCGGCTCCGCGCCCATCGTGGACGGCGCCCCGGTGCTCAAGCCGCAGACCATCGCCACCGCGATCCGGATCGGCAACCCGGCCTCCTGGGACTACGCGCTGGCCGCCCGGGACGAGTCCGGCGGCCTCATCGACAAGGTGACGGACCGCCAGATCCTGTCCGCCTACCGGCTGTTGGCCGCGCAGGAGGGCGTCTTCGTGGAGCCCGCCTCGGCCGCCTCGGTGGCCGGCCTGCTCGCCAAGGCCGAAGCCGGACTGGTCGACCCCGGCCAGCGGATCGTCTGCACCGTCACCGGGAACGGCCTCAAGGACCCGGACTGGGCGGTGGCCGGCGCGCCCCAGCCGCAGATCGTCCCGATCGACCCGGAGGCGGCCGCCCGCCGCCTCGGCCTGCTGGACTGACCCCGCGTCAACACGGCGAGCGGCAGCCCCGGTCCGGGTCTGCCGCTCGCCGCCGCTTTCAGGTCATCCGACCGGCGCTTTTCCGCTGCTTGTGGCAACACGGAAGATCCGGGCCGAGCAGGGTGTACCGCTCTGGAACCTCTCTTCGATACGCTGGACCCCGGCGGGCCGCGCCACGCTGCGCGCTCCCTTCGACCACCCCGCCGCCGTACCACCCCAGGCCCCGTCGTCCGGGCCGCCCCCACTTTTCAGGAGTGTCCACCGCATGGCCGGTCCCGCGTTCCGCGCCGCCGCCGTCCGGGTCCGCGTCCCCGCGACCAGCGCCAACCTCGGCCCCGGCTTCGACGCTTTCGGCCTCGCCCTCGGCCTCTACGACGACGTCGTGGTCCGGGTCGCCGACTCCGGCCTGAGCGTGGACATCGCCGGCGAGGGCGCCGACACCCTGCCCCGCGACGAGCGCCACCTGCTGGTCCGCTCGCTGCGGGCCGCCTTCGACCGGCTCGGCGGCCAGCCCCGCGGCCTCGAAGTGGTCTGCGCCAACCGGATACCGCACGGCCGCGGCCTGGGCTCCTCGTCCGCCGCGATCTGCGCCGGCATCGTCGCCGCCCGCGCCGTCACCATCGGCGGCGCCTCCGCCCTGGGCGACGACGCGCTGCTCGCCCTCGCCTCCGAGCTGGAGGGCCACCCCGACAACGTCGCGGCCTGCCTGCGCGGCAACTTCACCGTCGCGTGGACCGAGGACGGCACCGCGCACACCATCACGCTCGACCCGTCCGACCGGGTGGTTCCGGTCGTGTTCGTGCCCTCCACCGAGGTGCTCACCGAGACGGCCCGCGGTCTCCTCCCCAAGACCGTCCCGCTCGCCGACGCCGCCGTCAACGCCGGCCGCGCCGCCCTGCTGGTCGAGGCGCTCACCCGCCGCCCCGAACTGCTGCTCACCGCCACCGAGGACCGCCTGCACCAGGACTACCGGGCCTCCGCCATGCCGGACAGCGCCGCCCTGGTCGCCGCGCTGCGCGCCGAGGGCGTGCCCGCCGTCATCTCGGGCGCCGGACCGACGGTGCTCGCGCTCACCGACGAGGCCGGCGCGGAGAAGCTGCTGAACTTCGCGGGGCCGCAGTTCGCGGCGCACCGGCTGGAGCTCGACCGCACCGGCGCGACCGTTCTGCCGCTCGACATGTGAGACGGACACGATTGACAAGCAAAGGGCTGGGGAATGTGTCAGGGGGTCGGTAGTGTTAACCTCATTGCTGCACCAGATGCCCTCCGGGGCCCGGTGCGACGCATCCCGATCCCGTTCCCCCGTCCGCACGGGGGCCGGAAGCTCGGGATCACGATTCTCCGGGAGCCCGCCACACCGCGTACGCAGCCTGCCTGCGCGATTGAGGCCCATCCCGAAGCCGTGACGGCACCAGACTCCCACCCGCAGCCTCTGCACTGAGGCCTGGCCGGGCGGGGCCCGAACTGCCGCCGCGCGACGGGGGCCCGGGCATCAACAGGCGCAGCGAGGTCGGCACGAGTACCGGCCGTCCGCGCCACTTCGCACCACAGTGCACCGCACTTCGCAGCTCCCCGGAAGGACCAGCCTTCCGCGGGAATCCAGCCCCTGACCAGCGCACAGAGATGCTGGACAGGACAGCACAACCGGTCGCCGTGCCAGACAGGCCGACGTCCGCTCCAGGGAAGGACCCTTAGTGAGCGACACCACCGATCTGATGGGCGCGCGCCCGGACGCCGAGGCGTCGGACGCTGCCGCCGCCCCCGCGGCTCCGGCGCGACGCCGTCGTACCGCTGCCGCCGGCCTGGACGGCCTGGTCCTGGCCGAGCTCCAGAAGCTCGCCTCGACCCTCGGGATCAGCGGTACCGGACGCATGCGCAAGAGCCAGCTGATCGAGGCCATCAAGGAGAAGAGCGGCGGAGACCCGCTGCTCGCGGGCGGCTCCGCCCCCGCCGCTCCGGCCGCCAAGAAGGCCGCCAAGTCGGCCGCTCCCGCCGCCGAGGCCGCTCCGGCCGCCGACGAGCAGGGCGAAGCGGCCCCGCCGCGGGCGGCCCGCCGCGCCCGCACCGCCGCCGCCACCGAGCCGCAGCCGCAGGCCCAGATCGAGATCCCGGTCCAGGCCGCCGCCGAGACCGCGGCCGCCGCCGCCCGCACCGAGCGCCCGCGCCGCCGGGCCACCGCCGCCGCCGGCGCGCCGACCGCCGAGGCCGCGGGCAGCACCGCGACCGCCGAGCAGGCCCAGCCGGCCGCCGAGGCCAAGGCCGAGGGCCAGCGTCCGGCCGCCGAGGGCGACGGCCGTTCCGAGCGCCGCGAGCGCCGGGACCGCCGCGAGCGCCGCGACGGCGGCGAGCGCACCGAGCGTTCCGAGCGCACCGAGGCCGCCGCGGCCGAGGGCGACAACGAGATCCGCGAGTCCCGCCGGGACCGCCGCAACCGCCGCGAGCGCGACCGCGCCGACCGGCAGCAGGGCGGCCAGCAGCAGGACGGCGGCCAGTCCCGCCAGCAGGGCCAGCAGCAGGGCCAGCAGCAGGGCGGCGGCGCCCAGCAGCAGGGCGGCTACGACGACGACGAGTTCGGCGACGGCCGCCGCGGCCGCCGCGGCCGCTACCGCGACCGCCGGGGCCGCCGCCGTGACGGCTTCGAGGGCCAGGGCGGCCCCGAGGTCCCGCTGAGCGACGACGACGTCCTGATCCCGGTCGCGGGCATCCTGGACATCCTCGACAACTACGCCTTCGTCCGGACCTCCGGCTACCTGCCCGGCCAGAACGACGTCTACGTCTCGCTGGCCCAGGTCCGCAAGCACGGCCTGCGCAAGGGCGACGCCATCACCGGCGCCGTCCGGCAGCCGAAGGACGGCGAGCGCCGCGAGAAGTTCAACGCCCTAGTGCGCCTGGACTCCGTCAACGGCATGGACCCGGACAGCGGCCGCGGCCGTCCCGAGTTCGGCAAGCTGACCCCGCTGTACCCGCAGGAGCGGCTGCGCCTGGAGACCGACCCGGGCGTGCTGACCACCCGGATCATCGACCTGGTGTCGCCGATCGGCAAGGGCCAGCGCGGTCTGATCGTGGCCCCGCCGAAGACCGGCAAGACCATGATCATGCAGGCGATCGCCAACGCGATCACCCACAACAACCCCGAGTGCCACCTGATGGTCGTCCTGGTCGACGAGCGTCCGGAAGAGGTCACCGACATGCAGCGGTCGGTGAAGGGCGAGGTCATCTCCTCGACCTTCGACCGCCCGGCCGAGGACCACACCACCGTCGCCGAGCTCGCCATCGAGCGCGCCAAGCGCCTGGTGGAGCTGGGCCACGACGTGGTGATCCTGCTGGACTCCATCACCCGCCTGGGCCGCGCCTACAACCTGGCCGCGCCCGCCTCCGGCCGCATCCTGTCCGGTGGTGTCGACTCGACCGCGCTGTACCCGCCGAAGAAGTTCTTCGGCGCCGCGCGCAACATCGAGAACGGCGGCTCGCTGACCATCCTGGCCACCGCGCTGGTCGACACCGGCTCGCGGATGGACGAGGTGATCTTCGAGGAGTTCAAGGGCACCGGCAACATGGAGCTCAAGCTCGACCGGAAGCTCTCGGACAAGCGCATCTTCCCCTCCGTCGACGTGGACGCCTCCGGCACCCGCAAGGAGGAGATCCTGCTCGGCCACGAGGAGCTGGCGATCGTCTGGAAGCTCCGCCGGGTGCTGCACGCCCTGGACTCGCAGCAGGCGATCGAGCTGCTGCTGGACAAGATGAAGCAGACCAAGTCGAACGCCGAGTTCCTGATGCAGATCGCCAAGAACACCCCCGGTTCCGGCGACTGACCGCAGCAAGTCCGCTCCGAGGCCCCGTACCGCTCCGCGCGGTGCGGGGCCTCGGGCTTTTCTCATGTCCGGCGCAGAACCGGCTCGTCCTACCGGCGCGTCACTTATGCTCGAAAGGTCGCACTCCAGGTGAAATGAGGCGATATGGCCGAGCACCGGAAGGGCCGCACCCCGCGCCGCCGCGGGCTGCGGATCGCGCTGTTCGCGCTGGCCGCGGTGGTGCTGGTGGCCGTCGGCCTGGGCGGACTCGCCTACTGGAAGCTGAACCGCAACCTGCACGGCGTCGACATCTCCGGGCAGCTGGGCAGCGCCCGCCCGCCGGCCTCCACCGACGGCTCGTTCAACCTGCTGGTGCTCGGCTCGGACTCGCGGGCCGGCGCCAACGGCGCGCTGGCCGGCGGCAGCACCGGCGACACCGCCCGCTCGGACACCGCGATGGTGGTGCACGTCAACCAGACGCACACCGCGGCCTCGGTGGTCTCGATACCGCGCGACACCCTGGTGGCCCGCCCCGCCTGCACCGGCACGGACGGCAAGCCGGTCCCCGCGGTCCGCAGCGCGATGTACAACTCGGCGTTCGAGGTCGGCGGCCCGGCCTGCGCGGTGAAGACCACCGAGCAGCTCACCGGCATGCGGATGGACCACTTCGTCGAGGTGGACTTCGCCGGCTTCGCCGCGCTGATCGACGCGATCGGCGGGGTGGACGTCACCACCACGGTGCCGATAAGCGACCAGGACAGCGGACTCCGACTGGCGGCCGGCACCCACCACCTGGGCGGGCAGCAGGCGCTGGCGTTCGTCCGCACCCGGCACGGCGTCGGCGACGGCAGCGACCTGGGGCGGATCGAGCTCCAGAAGGAGATGGTGAAGGCCGTGCTGGGCCGGATCGACACGCTCGGCCTGGCCACCGACCCGGTCGCGATGTGGAACCTCGGCGACAAGCTGACCAAGTCCCTGACCACCGACTCCGACCTGGCCTCGGTCAGCTCGCTGGTGGGCCTGGCGCAGACCCTCAAGCAGATCGGGCCGGAGCAGCTCACCATGGTCACCCTGCCGGTGGCGTACGCCCCCAGCGACCCCAACCGGGTGGTCCCCAGGACCGCGGAGGCCCAGCAGCTGTGGGCGGCGCTGCGGGCCGACCAGCCGGTGCCGAGCACCGTGCTCGCCCAGCAGCCGACCAACCCGGCGGAGGCCTCGCCGTCCGCCGCGGCCTCCCGCGGCAGCGGCGCGGAGGCGCTCCTCGGGGGCGCGGAATAGCACGCTCCGGCTCCCGGTTTGGGAAGAAGCGGGCAGTGCTGGCACACTGGTCCGTCGGTCCCGGTTCACGTGCGGATGTCCATGTCCGCCGACCCGGTGCCCTCCCGATCAGCTAGGAGAATCCGTTGAAGTCCAACGTTCACCCGGAGTACGTGGTCACCAAGGTGACCTGCACCTGCGGCAACGAGTTCACCACTCGCTCGACCGAGACCAGCGGTGAGATCCGCGCCGAGGTCTGCTCGAACTGCCACCCGTTCTACACCGGCAAGCAGAAGATTCTGGACACCGGTGGCCGCGTGGCCCGCTTCGAGGCGCGCTTCGGCAAGAAGCTCTCCGGCAACAAGTCGGCCTAGCGCTTCCACGGCGCCGGTCTCGGGCGTTCTCGTGTACTCCACGGGGGCGTCCGGGCCGGCGCCGTTCGCGTCTCTCCCCGCACCACCCCTGTTCGGCACTCACGGAAGTAGGACCACCCGATGTTCGAGGCAGTCGAAGAGCTCCTCGTCGAGCACGCCGACCTCGAAAAGAGGCTGGCCGACCCGTCCGTGCACGCCGACCAGGCGAACGCGCGCAAGCTGGCCAAGCGGTACGCCGAGCTGACTCCGATCACCCGGACCTACCTGGCCTGGAAGCAGACCGGCGAGGACATCGCCGCCGCGCGCGAACTCGCCGCCGAGGACCCGGACTTCCTCGCCGAGGCGAAGGCGTCCGAGGCCCGCCGGGACGAGCTGACCGAGGAGCTGCGGCTGCTGCTGGTCCCGCGCGACCCCAATGACGACAAGGACGTCATCCTGGAGGTCAAGGCCGGCGAGGGCGGCGAGGAGTCCGCGCTGTTCGCCGGCGACCTGCTGCGGATGTACCTGCGGTACGCGGAGCGGGTCGGCTGGAAGACCGAGATCATCGACGCCAACGAGTCCGACCTCGGCGGCTACAAGGACGTCTCGGTGGCCGTGAAGACCAAGGGCAGCACGGAGCCCGGCCACGGCGTCTGGGCGCAGCTGAAGTACGAGGGCGGCGTGCACCGCGTGCAGCGGGTGCCGGCGACCGAGTCGCAGGGCCGCATCCACACCTCCGCCGCGGGCGTGCTGGTCACCCCGGAGGCCGAGGAGGTCGAGGTGGAGATCCACGCCAACGACCTGCGGATCGACGTCTACCGGTCCTCCGGTCCGGGCGGGCAGTCGGTCAACACCACCGACTCCGCGGTCCGGATCACCCACCTGCCGACCGGTATCGTGGCGTCCTGCCAGAACGAGAAGAGCCAGCTGCAGAACAAGGAGCAGGCGATGCGCATCCTGCGTTCGCGGCTGCTGGCCGCCGCGCAGGAGGAGGCCGAGCGGGAGGCGTCCGACGCCCGCCGCAGCCAGGTGCGCACCGTGGACCGCTCCGAGCGGATCCGGACGTACAACTTCCCGGAGAACCGCATCTCCGACCACCGCACCGGCTTCAAGTCGTACAACCTGGACCAGGTGCTGGACGGCGACCTGAACGCGGTGATCCAGTCCTGTGTGGACGCCGACGCCGCGGCCAAGCTGGCCGCCGCGCAGGAGAACTGAGCCTAAGGGGCCCGAGGGATGAACCTGCTGCTCGCCGAGGTGGCCCAGGCCACCCAGCGCCTGGCCGCGGCCGGGGTGCCCTCGCCGCGCTTCGACGCGGAGGAGCTGGCCGCGCACGTCCACGGGGTGAAGCGCAGCCAGCTGCACACCGTGCCGGACGGCGACTTCGACGCCCGGTACTGGGAGGCGATCTCCCGCCGCGAGCAGCGCGAGCCGCTGCAGCACATCACCGGGCGCGCGTTCTTCCGCTACCTCGAACTGGAGGTCGGCCCCGGGGTGTTCGTGCCCCGGCCGGAGACCGAGTCGGTGGTCGAGTGGGCGATAGACGCGGTCCGGGCGATGGACGTCGCCGAGCCGCTGGTGGTCGACCTGTGCACCGGCTCCGGCGCGATCGCGCTGGCCCTCGCGCAGGAACTGCCGCGCTCCACGGTGCACGCGTTCGAGCTCGACGAGGGCGCGCTCGCGTACACCCGCCGCAACATCGAGGCCAGCCCCGACCGGGCCCGGGTCCACCTGCACCAGGGCGACGCCACCAAGGCGTTCGCCGACGACCGGGCCTGGGACGGCCGGTTCGACCTGGTGATCAGCAACCCGCCGTACATCCCGCTCACCGAGTGGGAGTACGTCGCGCCCGAGGCCCGCGACCACGACCCGCAGATGTCGCTGTTCTCCGGTGAGGACGGCCTGGACACCATCCGCGGCATCGAACGGGTCGCCGCCCGGCTGCTGAAGCCCGGCGGCGCGGTGGTGATCGAGCACGCGGACACCCAGGGCGGCCAGGTGCCGTGGATCTTCCGCGAGGAGAGCGGCTGGACGGACGCCGCCGACCACCGGGACCTCAACAACCGCCCCCGCTTCACCACGGCCCGGAAAGCGTCGCTGTGACCTTCGGGACGCCGCACGACCGCGCCTCGCTGCAGACCACCACTGATGTCACCGGAAGGGGATTGCTCCGATGAGCCGCCGATACGACTGCTCCGACGCCCAGGACCGCGCCAGCGGGCTGCGCGAGGCCGCCACCGCGATCCGCCGCGGGGAGCTGGTCGTGGTGCCGACCGACACGCTGTACGGCATCGCCGCGGACGCGTTCTCGCCGGAGGCGGTGGGCGCGCTGCTGGCCGCCAAGGGCCGCGGGCGGAACATGCCCTCGCCGGTGCTGGTCGGCTCGCCGACCACCCTGCACGGGCTGGTCACCGACTTCTCCGAGCAGGCCTGGGAACTGGTGGACGCGTTCTGGCCGGGCGGCCTGACCCTGGTGGCCCGTCACCAGCCCTCGCTGCGCTGGGACCTCGGCGAGACCCGCGGCACCGTCGCGGTCCGGATGCCGCTCCACCCGGTCGCGCTGGAGCTGCTGAACACCACCGGCCCGCTCGCGGTGTCCTCCGCCAACAAGACCGGCGGCCCGTCCCCGTCGACCTGCGACGCCGCCGAGGAGCAGCTCGGCGACGCGGTGTCGATCTACCTCGACGGCGGGACGGCCGACTACGCCACGGCCTCGACCATCGTCGACGTCACCGGCAAGGTGCCGGTGGTGCTGCGGGCGGGCGCGATCAGCGTCGAGCAGCTGAGGGAGGTCGCTCCGGACGTCGAGGCCGGCAGTTGACCGCCGTCCCGTTGTACGGAGCGGGCAGTGCCCTGGCGCCGTTCCCGGCGCCCGGGCCGGTCCCGCTGGACACCTTCCGGATCCTGTTCGTCTGCACCGGCAACATCTGCCGCTCGCCGATCGCCGAGCGGCTCGCCCGGCTGGAGCTGGACTCCCGGCTGGGCGCCCCGGTGGGCCGCCGGATCGTGGTGGAGAGCGCCGGCACCTGGGGCCACGAGGGCGCGCCGATGGAGGCGCACGCGGCCACCGTGCTCGGCGAGTACGGCGCGGACAGCGCGGACTTCGCCGGCCGGGAGTTGCTCGACGAGCACGTGATCGACGCCGACCTGGTGCTGACCGCGACCCTGGACCACCGTGCGCAGGTGATCTCGATGGGGCACGCGGCGGGTCTGCGCACCTTCACGCTGAAGGAGTTCACCCGGCTGGTGCAAAGGGTCGATCCGCGGACCCTGCCGGACCCCCGGGAGGGCGCGCGGCTGACCGAACGCGCCCGCGCGCTGGTCCGCTCGGCCGCCGCCCTGCGCGGCTGGCTGCTGGCCGCCTCCCCGGAATCGGACGAGCTGAGGGACCCGTACGGGGCGCCGATCGGCATGTTCCGCAACTGCGGCGAGGAGATATTCGACGCGCTGGACCCGGTGGTGACCGCACTGACCGGCGTGGACCGGTGAGTTGAGCGCCCTCCACTAAAGTTTCGGTGGAGGATTTGTGAAGTCCGCGTGCGCGGGCGATGCAGGTCGGCGGCCGGCAACCGGAAAGGCCCAGTCCCGCGTGTGCGGGCGGGCCCGCCGGGAGGGGCCGACCTACGCTGGAGGAATCTCCGCCCGCACCGGCCCCCGGCCCCCGGCCGGGGGACCACCCACCCGGGAGTCCACCATGACGGTCGCCGATGCCCCCTCGACCCACTGGCAGGCCGTCGAGGCCCTCCGCGCGGCCGACCCGCTGATCGCCGACCTGCTCACCGCGGAGGACGAGCGCCGGGCCGACTCCCTGCAACTGCTGGCCGGCGAGAACCTGGCCACCCCCGCCGTGCTGGCCGCCCTGGCGGGCCCGCTGGTCGACAAGTACGCCGAGGGCTACCCGGGCCGCCGCCACCACACCGGCTGCGCCCCCGCCGACACCGTCGAGCTGCTGGCGATCGACCGGGCCCGCGAGCTGTTCTCCGCCCCGCACGCCAACGTCCAGCCCCGGTCCGCCACTTCGGCGGTGCTGGCGGCCTACGCGGCGCTGCTGCGGCCGGGCGACGCGGTGCTGGCGATGTCGCTGGAGCACGGCGGCCACCTGAGCGCCGGCTCGCGGGCCAACTTCTCCGGCCGCTGGTTCCAGTTCCACGGCTACGGGGTGCGCGAGGAAGACGGCCTGATCGACCTGGAGCAGGTCCGCCGGCTGGCCCTGGAGCACCGGCCGAAGGCGATCGTCGCGGGCGGCATCTCCTACCCGCGGCACCTCGACTGGGCCGCCTTCCGGGAGATCGCCGACGAGGTGGACGCCTACCTGATCGCCACCGCCGGGCAGACCGCCGGCCTGGTCGCGGCCGGCGCCGCGCCCTCCCCGGTGCCGTACGCGGACGTCACGGTGGTGGCCACCCACAAGCTGCTGCGCGGCCCGCGCGGCGGCCTGCTGCTGTGCGGCGACGAGCTGGCGGACCGGATCGACCGGGCGGTGTTCCCGTTCTGCCAGGGCGGCGCGGCGATGAACGAGGTGGCCGCCAAGGCGGTCGCGCTGGCCCAGGCCGCCACCCCCGGGTTCGCCGAGTACGTCCACCGGGCGGTGGACGGGGCCCGGGCGCTGGCCGCCGCGCTGGCCGCCGCGGGGGCCGCGCCGCTCACCGGCGGCACCGACACCCACCTGGTGACCGCCGAGGTCGGCTCCCTCGGCCTGACCGGCGTGGAGGCCGAACGCCGTTGCGCCGCAGCCGGGTTGATGCTCGGCCGGTGCGCCGTCCCGTACGACCCGGCGCCGCCCACCGAGACCTCCGGGATCCGGCTGGGGACGGGCGGGTGCGCCGCCCAGGGGATGGGGGAGTCCGAGCTCGGCGAGGTCGGCGAGCTGCTCGGCCGGGTGCTCTCCGGGGCCGCCGCGGAGCCGGTCCGGGCCCGGGTCCGGGAGCTGGCGCGGGCCTTCGCCGGGCGCCGCTGAACGATCGGCGGCCGCGGAGGCGAACCGCGATGCGGGGGCCGGGCGTCGGAGTCAATAAGGTGTGCACCGTGGCGACGCACCTCGAACCCCGAACCTGCGCGGGAGTACCCTGCGTACTCGACCGTCGGACCGCGACCCTGGAGGCCAGTGGTGCGTGAGTATCTGCTGGTCCTGTTCGTCTCGGCGGCGGTGACCTACCTGCTGGTCAGCCCGGTGCGCAAGTTCGCGATCGCGGCCGGCGCGATGCCCGCTGTCCGGGCGCGTGACGTGCACCGCGAACCGACCCCGCGACTGGGCGGCATCGCGATGTTCGGCGGCCTGCTGGCCGGCCTGCTGGCGGCGTCCCAACTCACCAACCTGGGGCGGCTGTTCGTGCAGAGCGCGGACGTCAAGGCGCTGCTGTCCGGGGCCGGGATCATGTTCGTGCTGGGCGTCCTCGACGACAAGTGGGGCGTCGACGCGCTGGTGAAGCTCGGCGGTCAGATGATCGCGGCCGGCGTGATGGTCTGGCAGGGCGTCACGGTGATCTCCATCCCGGTGCCCGGGTACGGCCCGGTCGCGGTGACCCCGACCCAGGGCATGATCATCTCGGTCACGCTGGTGGTCGTCATGGTGAACGCGGTGAACTTCATCGACGGCCTGGACGGCCTGGCGGCGGGCATGGTGTGCATCGCCGCGATCGCGTTCTTCCTGTACTCGTACCGGCTCTGGCTGGGCTACGGCGTCAACGACGCCGCGCCGGCCGCGCTGTTCACCGCCGTGCTGATCGGCATGTGCCTGGGCTTCCTGCCGCACAACCTGCACCCGGCGCGGATCTTCATGGGCGACTCCGGCTCGATGATGCTCGGCCTGATGCTGGCCGTCGCCGCGATCTCCATCACCGGCCGCGTCGACCCCGACCTGGTCTCCGCCCGGACGGGTTCGCAGACCCTCGCCGTGCACGCCCTGGTGCCGATCTACATCCCGCTGCTGCTGCCGCTGACCGTGATCGCGCTGCCGCTGGCGGACCTGCTGCTGGCCGTGGTGCGCCGCACCTGGGCGGGCAAGTCGCCGTTCGCGGCGGACAAGCAGCACCTGCACCACCGGCTGCTGGAGGTCGGGCACTCGCACAGCCGGGCCGTGCTGATCATGTACTTCTGGGCCGCGCTGATCGCCTTCGGCACCGTCGCGGTCTCGGTCACCAACACCGGCCGCACCGTGGTCCTCACCATGGCGGGCCTCTGCCTGGTCGGCCTCGCGGTGCTGCTGATGCCGCGCTTCCGGCCGCGCGCCCCGAAGGCCGTCCAGCCGTTCGTGCCGCCCCGCTACCGCAGCGGCGAGCGGGACGCCGGGCAGGCCGCGGCGGAGGGCGTCGAGACGCCCGCGATGGCCGAGCTGTCGGCCGAGGACAAGGCCCTGCTGGGGCGGATCGGAACCGGCGCGACGGCGGCCGGCCGGCGGGGCGACCAGCAGTCCTGACGCGGCGTCAACTCCCGCCGGGCCGTTCGGATGCACCCGTTCGGCGGCACCGGTGGGCCAGTGGTGTGACAGGTGCCACACGTTCATGGTAAAGCTCTCATCAAATAGTTTGTGATACCGTTCACGAGTACCGAGAACACGCCGAAAGACCTGACAGGTGGAGGACTTCCGTCCCTGGTCGGTCTCCCTCGACAGGCTCGCCCTCAACGGCGGTCCGCGGCGTGGTCCTCGCCCAAGTACTTCCGCCCCTTGCCGCCGACATGCCGCCGGAGCTGCCGACATGCCGTCCCACGACGCCCGGATCCTCCGTGGCGCCGCAATTCCCACTGCGGCCGCCGGAGTGATCGCCATGGTGATCTCCTTCGCCGTCGCCCAGGGGAAGGGGCTGCTCGGCGCACTGCTCGCGACCGTGGTGGTGCTGGGCTTCTTCAGCTTCGGGCAGGTCGCGCTCGACCGCCTGACCCGGAACAACCCGCAGATCATGATGGCCGCCGCACTGATGGTCTACACGACCCAGATCGTCGCGATCGGCATCCTGCTCGCGGTGGCCAAGCACCTGACGTTCTTCGACCGAAAGGTCTTCGGGTTCACCCTGCTCGGACTCGCGATCATCTGGACCGCGTTCCAGGTGCGGGGTGCGCTGAAGGCGAAGATCTATTACGTGGAACCCGACGGCAAGCCGAAATCAGGGCGTCAACCGTGAGCGGGGCACACTGTCCCCCTCGCGAGGGGGGCGGTGTTTATGCCCTCCTGACGGGCTGCTATCGTCCGTCCCAACGGCGGAGTACGGGAAGCGGCCAGGTCCCTCCGAGAATCGGACGGATCGCCCCCCGGCTCCACGAAGCTTTCGAAGATCCCGCGGCGTGGATGTGCGCCGCGCGGGGTCCGCGAGAAATCCAACTAGTTCCAGTGCCGCACCGTGGCCGCAGGCCACGCCGACACACCGAGGTTGCCGTAACCATGCGTCAGAACGAAGGAGTCTGTGGTGGGTGCTGACGTCCAGCTCGCCTCCGAGGCCGGTTGCCACTTCGACTCCGGCTGCGGCTTCCCCGCCCCCGGCCTGAACGAGTTCGACTTCAAGCCGATCTTCACGGTCGGCGGCGTCGACTTCAACAAGCCGATGCTGCTGTCGATCATCTGTGCGCTGCTGGTGGTCGGCTTCTTCTGGGCCGCGTTCGCCAAGCCGAAGCTGCTCCCGGGCAAGCTCCAGCTGGTCGGCGAGATCGGGTACGACTTCGTGAAGCGGAGCATCGTGCTCGAGACGATCGGCAAGAAGGGCGAGAAGTACGTCCCGATGCTGGTCTCGATGTTCTTCTTCGTGTGGATCATGAACATCATGTCCATCATCCCGTTCGCCCAGTTCCCGGTGGCGTCGAAGATCGCCTTCCCCGCCGGGCTCGCGCTGGTCGTGTGGATCACCTACATGTCGCTGACCTTCAAGAAGCACGGCTTCGTCGGCGGCATGAAGAACCTCTGCTGGCCGTCCGGCATCCCCGGCTGGGTCATGTTCATCCTGGTGCCGATCGAGTTCTTCTCGAACATCTTCGTGCGCCCCTTCACCCTCGCGGTCCGAGCCTTCGCCAACATGTTCGCCGGTCACCTGCTGATCGTCGTCTTCTCGGTGGCCTCGTGGTACCTGCTGAGCCCCACCATCGGCGCCCTGTACGGCTCCGTGTCCTTCGTGGTGGCCGTCGGTCTGACCGCCTTCGAGCTGCTGGTGCAGTTCCTGCAGGCGTACATCTTCGTGATGCTCGCCAGCAGCTACATCGCCGGTGCCCTGGAAGAGGCGCACTGAGCCCCGCGGCTCCGGCCGCGCCCTTGAACTCCCGGTGGCCAACACCCACCGGTATCCCATCCCCGCAAAGGATTAGCTGAGATGTCCGCTCTCGCTGAGGTTTCCGGTTCCGTCGCGTCCATCGGCTACGGCCTCGCCGCCATCGGCCCCGGCATCGGCGTCGGTCTGATCTTCGGTAACGGCGTGCAGGCGATGGCCCGTCAGCCCGAGGCTGCCGGCCTGATCCGCTCCAACATGTTCATCGGCTTCGCCCTGACCGAGGCCCTCGCCCTGATCGGCATCGTCATGCCGTTCGTCTACGGCCAGTGAGCCAGGCGCACCGGTAGTCAATTCCGACGAAAGGTTCTGATATGACCCCCGAGGTTCTCCTCGCGGCTGAAGAGAAGATGAACCCTCTTCTCCCCGCGTGGCCCGAGGTCATCATCGGCCTGCTCTGCTTCTTCATCGTCTTCGGTCTTCTCGGCAAGAAGCTCCTCCCCAGCATCGAGAAGGTGCTGGAGGAGCGCCGCGACGCCATCGAAGGCGGCATGAAGCGCGCGGAGACCGCTCAGGCCGAGGCCCAGGCCCTGCTTGAGCAGTACCGTGCCGAGCTGGCCGAGGCGCGTCACGAGGCCGCCCGGATCACCGAGCACGCCCGTGAGCAGGGTGCTGTCCTGATCGCCGAGATGCGCGAGGAGGGCCAGCGCCAGCGCGAGGCCATCGTCGCCGCCGGCCACGCGCAGATCGACGCCGACAAGAAGCAGGCGACCGCCGCCCTGCGCCAGGACGTGGGCTCGCTGGCCTCCCAGCTGGCGTCCCGCATCGTCGGTGAGTCCCTGGAGGACCACGCCCGCCAGAGCGGTGTCATCGACCGCTTCCTGGACGAGCTGGAGTCCAAGGCCGCCGCTGCCCAGGGTGCGGCCAAGTGATCGGCGCGAGCCGCGAGGCACTCGCCGCCGGTCGCGAGAACCTCGAGAGCCTGACCGACAACACCTCGGTGGACGCGGCCAAGCTCGCCGAGGAACTCGCCGCCGTCACCGCGCTGCTGGACCGCGAGGTCTCGCTGCGCCGCGTGCTGACCGACCCGTCCCGGTCCGGTCAGGACAAGGCCCAGCTGGTCTCCTCGCTGCTGGCCGGTCAGGTCTCCGGCGAGACCGTCGACCTGGTCTCCGGCCTGGTGCGCTCGCGCTGGTCGGGTTCGCGTGACCTGGCCGACGCGGCCGAGCAGCTGACCTCGTACGCCGAGGTCATCGCCGCCGACAAGGCCGGCGCGCTGGACGACGTCGAGGACGAGCTGTTCCGGTTCGGCCGGGTGGTGGCGGGCTCGCACGAGCTGCGCGCCGCGCTGACCGAGCCCAAGGCCGACACCGCCGCCAAGACGGCGCTGATCCGCAAGCTCCTCGGCGGCAAGGCCAACGCGGGCACCGTCCGCCTGGTCACCAGCCTGGTCACCGTTCCCCGGGGTCGTAGCCTGGAGGGTGGCCTGGAGTCCTACTCCAAGCTCGCCGCCTCCCGGCGTGGCCGCGTGGTGGCCCAGGTCACCAGCGCCGTGCCGCTGTCGGACCGCCAGAAGGAGCGGCTCGCCGCTGCCCTGGCCGGCCTGCACGGCCGTCCGGTCCACCTGAACATCGACGTGGACCCCGAGGTCCAGGGCGGTGTCCGGGTGCAGATCGGCGACGAGGTCATCGACGGAACGGTCGCGAGCCGCCTCGAGGGCGCTCGTCAGGGCCTCGAAGGCTGAGCACCAGCACTATCCGACCCTCGGTCGGGCGTCGGTCCACACCAGGTGGGCCGGCAAAACGTACGGCCGGTTCACCCGACCCGGCCGAGAGTCGAGCACTTGCGGCCCTCAATGGCGGGCCGAGGATCGCAAACTAGGAGAGCAGGGAAGCCTGATGGCGGAGCTTACGATCCGTCCGGAGGAGATCCGGGACGCGCTGGCCGACTTTGTCCAGTCGTACCAGCCGGACGCCGCTTCTGTGGAAGAGGTCGGCAAGGTCACTGACGCTGCGGACGGCATCGCGCATGTCGAGGGCCTGCCCTCGGTCATGGCGAACGAGCTGCTGAAGTTCGAGGACGGCACGCTCGGCCTCGCGCTGAACCTCGACACCCGCGAGATCGGTGTCGTCATCCTCGGTGAGTTCGGCGGCATCGAAGAGGGCCAGACCGTGCGCCGCACCGGCGAGGTCCTCTCGGTTCCGGTCGGCGACGGCTACCTCGGCCGCGTCGTGGACCCGCTGGGCAACCCGATCGACGGCCTGGGCGACATCGCCTCCACCGGCCGTCGCGCCCTGGAACTGCAGGCCCCCGGCGTCATGGCCCGGAAGTCGGTCAAGCAGCCGCTGCAGACCGGCATCAAGGCCATCGACGCGATGACCCCGATCGGCCGCGGCCAGCGCCAGCTGATCATCGGTGACCGTCAGACCGGCAAGACCGCCGTCGCCGTCGACACCATCATCAACCAGCGCGACAACTGGCGTTCGGGCGACCCGGAGAAGCAGGTCCGCTGCATCTACGTCGCCGTGGGCCAGAAGGGCTCCACCATCGCGTCCGTCCGCGGCGCCCTGGAGGAGGCCGGCGCGCTGGAGTACACCACCATCGTGGCTGCTCCCGCCTCCGACCCGGCCGGCTTCAAGTACCTCGCCCCGTACACCGGTTCGGCCATCGGCCAGGAGTGGATGTACGACGGCAAGCACGTCCTGATCATCTTCGACGACCTGTCGAAGCAGGCCGAGGCCTACCGCTCCGTCTCCCTGCTGCTGCGCCGCCCGCCGGGCCGCGAGGCCTACCCGGGTGACGTCTTCTACCTGCACTCCCGCCTGCTGGAGCGCTGCGCCAAGCTGAACGACGCCCTCGGCGGCGGCTCGATGACCGGTCTGCCGATCATCGAGACCAAGGCCAACGACGTCTCGGCGTACATCCCGACCAACGTCATCTCCATCACCGACGGCCAGTGCTTCCTGGAGTCCGACCTGTTCAACGCCGGCATCCGCCCGGCCGTGAACGTCGGCATCTCGGTCTCCCGCGTCGGTGGCTCCGCCCAGATCAAGGCCATGCGCTCGGTCGCCGGCCGTCTGCGCCTGGACCTGGCCCAGTACCGCGAGCTGGAGGCGTTCGCCGCCTTCGGTTCCGACCTGGACTCGGCCTCCAAGGCCCAGCTGGAGCGCGGCGCCCGCATGGTCGAGCTGCTGAAGCAGGGTCAGTACCAGCCGTTCCCGGTCGAGGAGCAGGTCGTCTCGATCTGGGCCGGCACCACCGGTCAGCTGGACGACGTCCCGGTCGCCGACATCCGCCGCTTCGAGCGCGAGTTCCTGGACCACGTGCGCCTGGAGCACAAGGGCATCCTGGCCGGCATCGTCGAGACGGGCCTGCTGGAGCAGGGCACCATCGACGCGCTGACCTCGGCCATCACCGGCTTCAAGCAGGGCTTCACCACCGCGGACGGCAAGCTGCTGTCTGAGCAGGCCTGAGTCCGGTAGCGAGGGAAAGGACGTAACGACCCATGGGAGCACAGCTTCGGGTCTACAAGCGCCGCATCCGCTCCGTCACCGCGACGAAGAAGATCACCAAGGCGATGGAGATGATCTCCGCGTCGCGCATCGTCAAGGCGCAGCGCGCGGTGGCCGCCTCCACTCCGTACGCCGATGAGCTCACCCGTGCGGTGACCGCGGTGGCCACCCGGTCCAACGCGAAGCACCCGCTGACCACCGAGAACCCGAACGCCACCCGCGCCGCCGTGCTGCTGATCACGGCGGACCGCGGCCTGGCGGGCGGCTACTCGACCAACGCCATCAAGCAGTCCTTGGCGATCTCCGCCAAGCTCCGCGAAGAGGGCAAGGAAGTGGTCACCTACATCGTCGGCCGCAAGGGCGTCGGCTACTACGGGTTCCGCAACCTCGCGGTCGCGAACTCGTGGACCGGCTTCTCGGACAAGCCGACCTACGGGGACGCGAAGGCCGTCGCGGCGGACCTCATCGAGGCCTTCACCGCGGAGACCGGCGGCGTGGACGAGCTGCACCTGGTGTCGACCGAGTTCGTGTCGATGCTGACGCAGACCGCCGTGGACGCCCGCCTGCTGCCGCTGAAGCTCGACGAGGTCGAGCTCAGCGACAAGTCGCCGGCGAAGAACGAGATCTTCCCGCTGTACGACTTCGAACCGTCGGCCGAGGGCGTTCTCGACGCCCTGCTGCCGCGGTACGTCGAGAGCCGGATCTACAACGCTCTCCTGCAGTCGGCCGCCTCCGAGCACGCCGCCCGTCGGCGTGCGATGAAGAGCGCGACGGACAATGCCGGCGAGCTCATCAAGTCGCTCACGCGGCTTGCCAACTCGGCCCGTCAGGCCGAGATCACCCAGGAAATCAGCGAGATCGTCGGTGGCGCCAACGCGCTGGCCGACGCTAGCGCGGGGAGCGAATGACTATGACCACCACTGTTGAGACCACGGCGACGGGCCGCGTCGCGCGGGTCATCGGCCCGGTCGTCGACGTGGAGTTCCCCGTCGACGCGATTCCGGACATGTTCAATGCCCTGCACGTCGAGGTGGACAACCCCGACGGTTCGGGCAAGAAGACCCTGACCCTCGAGGTTGCCCAGCACCTCGGCGACGGCCTGGTCCGCGGCATCTCGATGCAGCCGACCGACGGCCTGGTCCGCGGCTCGCAGGTCACCGACACCGGTGCGGCGATCTCCGTCCCGGTCGGCCAGATCACCAAGGGCAAGGTCTTCAACGCCCTCGGTGAGGTGCTGAACGTCGACAAGGCCGAGTTCGAGGCCTCCGTCGAGGTCAAGTGGCCGATCCACCGCAAGGCCCCGAACTTCTCCGAGCTCGAGTCGAAGACCGAGATGTTCGAGACCGGCATCAAGGTCATCGACCTGCTCACCCCGTACGTCCAGGGTGGCAAGATCGGTCTGTTCGGTGGTGCCGGTGTCGGCAAGACCGTTCTGATCCAGGAGATGATCTACCGCGTCGCCGAGAACTTCGGTGGTGTGTCGGTGTTCGCCGGTGTCGGTGAGCGCACCCGTGAGGGCAACGACCTCATCGACGAGATGGTCGACTCGGGCGTCCTGGACAAGACCGCGCTGGTCTTCGGCCAGATGGACGAGCCGCCGGGCACCCGTCTGCGCGTCGCGCTCTCCGCGCTGACCATGGCGGAGTACTTCCGCGACGTCGAGAAGCAGGACGTGCTCCTCTTCATCGACAACATCTTCCGGTTCACCCAGGCCGGTTCCGAGGTGTCGACCCTGCTCGGCCGCATGCCCTCCGCGGTGGGCTACCAGCCGAACCTGGCCGACGAGATGGGCCTCCTGCAGGAGCGCATCACCTCGACCCGCGGTCACTCGATCACCTCGATGCAGGCGATCTACGTCCCCGCGGACGACCTGACCGACCCGGCGCCGGCCACCACCTTCGCCCACCTGGACGCGACCACCGTTCTGTCGCGCCCGATCTCGGAGAAGGGCATCTACCCGGCCGTCGACCCGCTGGACTCCACGTCCCGCATCCTCGACCCGCGGTACATCGCGCAGACCCACTACGACACGGCCATCCGTATCAAGGGGATCCTGCAGAAGTACAAGGACCTGCAGGACATCATCGCGATCCTCGGCATCGACGAGCTGTCCGAGGAAGACAAGATCACGGTGCAGCGTGCCCGCCGCATCGAGCGCTTCCTCTCGCAGAACACCTACGTGGCGAAGCAGTTCACCGGTGTCGAGGGCTCGACCGTTCCGCTGTCGG
Source organism: Kitasatospora cheerisanensis KCTC 2395 (assembly GCF_000696185.1). Classification (GTDB taxonomy): domain Bacteria; phylum Actinomycetota; class Actinomycetes; order Streptomycetales; family Streptomycetaceae; genus Kitasatospora; species Kitasatospora cheerisanensis. The sequence goes on from NZ_KK853997.1 coordinate 5,198,959, forward strand.
AGACCATCGAGGCCTTCAACGCCATCGCGGACGGCAAGTACGACCACGTCCCGGAGCAGGCCTTCTTCATGTGCGGTGGCATCGACGACCTCGAGCGCAACGCCGCCGAGCTGCTGAAGAAGTAACCGCAGACCGGTCGCACGGCAGACCCAACCGTTGAGGGGTGGTTCCCGGCTCTCGTCGGGGGCCACCCCTCACCGCTGGATGTGCTGTGATCCCGGTCATTTACGGGCCCTTGGTTTCGTTCCGGGGGCGCGTGACCGTTATTCTTACCGAAACTGCCGAGAGCTCAGCCGCCCGTTCGCCCGGGTGGCCGAGGCCCGGCAAGAGCCAAGGAGCCCACGTTGGCTGAGCTGCACGTCGAGCTGGTCGCAGCCGACCGCAAGGTGTGGTCCGGTGCGGCCACCATCGTTGTTGCCCGTACGGCCTCCGGTGACACCGGCATCATGCCGGGTCACACCCCGGTGCTGAGCGTGCTGGAGACCGGCCCGGTCACCATCCGCACCGCCGACCAGGGCACCATCGTCGCCGCGGTGCACGGTGGCTTCATCTCGTTCGCCGACAACAAGCTGTCGATCCTCGCCGAGATCGCCGAGCTGGCCGACGAGATCGACGTCGCCCGCGCCGAGCGCGCGCTGGACAACGCCCGTACCGAGGCCGACGCGCACGCCGCGCGCCGCGCCGAGGTCCGTCTGATCGCCGCCGGCGGTCTGAAGGCGCACCACTGAGCCTGGTATGAGCGACGGTCCCGGGGACGCCTGGAGCGTGTCCTCGGGACTGTCGTATCAGTTGGTAGGAATGGGCGGCCGTCCTCGGCCGCCAACGGGGATGAAGGCAGCGAGGAGGTAGGTGAGCGTGGTCCTCGCCCTTGTGGTGTGCGCGTCGGTAGTGGTCCTCGCCATCGCGGGCCTGGTCGGCTTCGCGGTACGCCGCCGCCTCATCCAGCGGGTGGGCGGCACCTTCGACTGCTCCTACCGCCTGAAAATGCCCGCGGACGCCTCCACGCAGCCGGATCTCGACGAGAACGGCCAACCCACCTCGGCCCCGGTCCCGCAGACCGACGGCAAGGGGTGGGTTTTTGGTATCGGCCGGTACAGCGGCGACTCCATCGAATGGTTCCGGGTGTTCTCGTACGCCCCCCGGCCGCGCCGGGTGCTGCCGCGCACCGAGATCGAGGTGCTCGGCCGCCGCTACCCGCAGGGGCAGGAGGAACTCGCCCTGCTGTCCGGCTCGGTGGTGCTGCGCTGCCTGCACCGCGGCGCGCCGCTGGAGCTGGCGATGAGCGACGACGCGCTGACCGGCTTCCTGGCCTGGCTGGAGGCCGCCCCGCCCGGGCAGAGGGTCAACGTCGCCTGAATCCCCGGCGGCCTGAGCGCCCGTCAGAAGGTGACGCGGCTCGCACCGGTGGCCCCGGACGTGCGCGCTAGGCTCGGGGCATGGTGAACCTGACGCGCATCTACACCCGCACCGGGGACGACGGCACGACCGCGCTCGGCGACATGAGCCGGACCACGAAGACCGACCCGCGGCTGATCGCGTACGCCGACACCAACGAGGCCAACGCCGCGATCGGCGTGGCGCTGGCGGCCGGGGCGCTGGACGGCGAGCTGGTGACGGTGCTGACCCGGATCCAGAACGACCTGTTCGACGTGGGCGCGGACCTGGCGACGCCGATCGTCGAGGACCCCAAGTACCCGCCGCTGCGGGTCGAGCAGTCGTACATCGACCGGCTGGAGGGGGACTGCGACCGGTTCCTGGAGGAACTGGAGAAGCTGCGCAGCTTCATCCTGCCCGGCGGCACCCCCGGCGCCGCGTACCTGCACCTGGCGTGCACCGTGGTGCGGCGGGCCGAGCGGGCCACCTGGGCGGCGATCGCCGAGCACGGGGAGAGCGTCAACCCGCTGACCGCGAAGTACCTGAACCGGCTGTCGGACCTGCTGTTCATCCTGGCCCGGACCGCCAACAAGGAGCGCGGCGACGTGCTGTGGGTGCCCGGCGAGAACCGCTGAGCCGTCAATTCGGCTGCTCGGGCTGCTTGGGCTGCTTCGGGAAGAGCGTGTAGCTGGCGGCGATCACCAGGTTGATGCCGACCACCACCGCCATCCGCGGGTACCAGGAATCCAGCGCCGCGGTGCGCGCCGCGTCGCCGACCAGCCACTGGACGGCGGCGACCAGCGCCACCGTGACGACCGAGGCGAGCAGCGTCAGCAGGAACACGCCCCACTCGTAACGGGCCCGCGGCGCACCGTACTTGGGCGCTCCGGCGGGCTTCGGGCCGCCGGCCAGCCGGTGCGCGGCGTGGCCGTCGGCCCAGCGGACCAGCCGGTGGCCGTAGGCGAGCGAGAAGCCGACGTACGCCGCGGCCAGGCCGTGCGTCGAGTCGGCGACGGCGCCGCCGCGCAGATCGGCGACGGTGGCGCCGAGGATCACCAGGTCGACCACCGGGAGCAGCGCCAGCAGCACCAGGCCGGTCCGGCGCAGCCGGAGAACGTAGCGGGCCAGCAGCCCCGCTGCCAGCACCACCCAGAAGCCGGCCTCGCCGGCCAGGATCAGGGAAACCATGCTTCGATCCTCCCCGTGCGCGGGCGCGCGATCATCGACCGGCCGGCGGAGCCGTACGTCAGACGTTCGTCGGACGGCGGGTCGTCCGAGCGGTCGTTCCGGCGGGTGGGAAGGAGTGCTGGGATGGGTCGGGTGAGACTCTCCGCGCCGCGGCAGGACCTGGCCATCGCCCTCGGCGGGCTGCTCGGCGGCCTGCTGCTGATCGCGGTCGGCGCCTACGACCGGCGGGCCGGCCTGCCCTGGTGGGTGCCGGTGCTGCCGCTGGCCGGGATGGCCGGGCTGTCGCTGCTGCGGCGCCGCTGCACGGTGTGGACGGTCAGCGTCGGCGGCGTGCTGCTCGGCCTCGGCCTGTACTTCGGCTCGCTGCTGGCCACCACACTGCTGTACACGGACCTGCTGTACGCGGCCGTGCTGTACGGGCGGCCGCGGATGAGCAAGGTGCTGGCGCTGACCGGCGGCGCCACCACCCTGGTGCTGACGGGCCTGGCCTGGCGGTACCTGTCGATCTCCGAGGGCCTGCTGATCGGCGTGTTCGGCGCGCTGGTGTTCCTCTCCCCGGTGTGGACGGCCGACCTGCTGCGCCACCACCGCGACCGCGCCGAGTCGGAGCGGCTGCGCGCCGAGCAGACCGCGCTGCTCGCCGAGCTGGACCGGCGCGGCGCGGTGGTCTCCGAGCGCGCCCGGATGGCCCGCGAACTGCACGACGTGATCGCCAACCACCTGTCGGCGATCGCCATCCACGCCACCGGCGCGCAGGCGGTGGCGCGCCGTCAGGACCGGGCGGCGGACGAGCCCTTGGTGGAGGCGCTCGCGGTGATCCGGGAGAACAGCGTGCAGGGCCTCGCCGAGATGCGCCGGATGATCGGCCTGCTGCGCGAGGCCGTCCCCGAAGAGCCGTACGCCGCACCGCGGTTGGCCGCGCTGGACGTGCTGCTGGAGCAGGCCGGGACGGCCGGGCGGGCCGCCGGGCTGCGGTTCGAGGCCGAGCAGGAGGGCGAGCCCGGGGAGCTGCCCGCGCCGGTCGAGCTGGCCGCGTACCGGATCGTCCAGGAGTCGCTGACGAACGCCGTCAAGCACGCCGCGCCGGGCGTCGTCCGGCTGCGGATCCGTTACGGCGAACGGGAGTTGGAGATCACCGTGGAGTCCCCGTACGCGGAGGGCGGGGGCCGGGCGGTGCCCGGGGCGAAGGCCGGGCTGGTCGGCATGGGCGAGCGGGCGCAGCTGCTCGGCGGCGAGTTCGACGCCGGGCCGGACGGGCGGACGTGGAAGGTCCGGGCGGTGCTGCCGCGGACGGCGAGCGAGGAGCGGGCGTGATCCGGGTACTGGTGGCGGAGGACCAGGCGGCCGTCCGGGCCGCTCTGGTGATGATCCTGCGGGCCGAGGCGGACGTCGAGGTGGTCGGCGAGGCCGCCGACGGCGAGCAGGCCGTCCGGATGGCGCTCGACCTGCGGCCCGACGTGGTGCTGATGGACGTGCAGATGCCGCGGCTGGACGGCGTCGCCGCGACCCGGCAGGTGGTGGAGGCCGGGGCCGCGCAGGTGCTGGTGCTCACCACCTTCGACCTCGACGAGTACGTGTGGGGCGCGCTGCGGGCCGGCGCCGCCGGGTTCCTGCTCAAGGACCTGGAGGCGGAGACGCTGGTCGAGGGCGTCCGCACGGTCGCCCGCGGCGACGGCATGCTCGCGCCGTCCGTCACCCGGCGGCTGATCGCCTCGTTCGCCCGGCCCGAGGCGCCGGCGGTGGACTCCGCGGCGCTGGCCGGGCTGACGCCCAAGGAGCGGGAGGTGTTCGGCTGCCTCGGCGCGGGCCTGTCCAACGCCGAGATCGCGCACCGGCTGGGCACGGTGGAGGCGACCACCAAGACGCACGTCAGCCGGATCCTCGCCAAGCTCGGGCTGCGCAGCCGGGTGCAGGCGGCGATCCTCGCGCAGGAGTGGGGAGTGCCCGTCCCCGGGGAGCGGTGAGCGGCCGCGCGGCGCGAGGGGGCACAGATCACACCCGTTCCGGTGCAGATCACACTGTCGGATCGCACCACGGGGCGCGTGCTGCCACTAGAGTCCGGCGCAGAGCGATGTGGCTCCCACGGGCGGTCGGTGCTGCCCCGGAACGGGCGCCCTCGGCGTGCCCCGGGAGGGATCACAGATGACCGCACGACCGGCCCCCGTACAGGCGTTCTCACCCGCCGGGTGAGTTTGCTCACGGAGCACCCCGCAGACGGGTGATTTGGGCGGGAATCGAGCATGGGTACCAGGCGTACCTGCGTATATTCCCTCGGACGGGTGAAGTTGAGGGACAGTCCGCCGGTGGCGGCAACCTGCGGAACTGCTCGGCCGTCAGATTCAGGAAGGGGCCGGCGCGGAGCCGGCCCGAACGTGGCGCGCAGGGCCCTGGGGCACGGGACGGGCGTCAGACGCAACGCGGCGGACGAACGGCACACACGGCCGAGGAGGAGGACAGCGTGCGCATCACCGGCGACCACACCGGACTGGCCATCGAAGGGCGGCTCGACGTGCGCAGCGCCGCCGACGCCAGGGCGCTGCTGCACGCCGCGGTCGACGGCGGAGAGGGCGACCTCGTCCTCGACCTCGGCCGGCTCGAATTCTGGGACGCGACCGGGCTCGGCGTCATCATGGGCACCCACCGGCGGGCCGGCCGGGCCGGCCGGCGACTGGTGCTGAGGGACGTGCCCGGGCAGCTCCAGCGGCTGCTGGTGGCGACCCGGCTGCACCGGATCCTCGCGGTCGAAGGAGCGGTCCAGGACCCGGTGGGGACCACGCTGCCGGCGCTGGGCTGACGCACCGCCCGGCCGCCTTCACGTGCGGGGACGCGATCCTGCCGCTCCTCCCGTACCGCCCCGCGCAGTTCCGTGCGCCCCCGGGTGCGCCAACGCGTGCCGCCACCCGGTGTGTTGACCCGATCCGGTCATGTGGGAAAGTCTCCGGTCAGGTGTCCGAGTGGCGGGGAGCAGTGACGTGGGTCAGCCGAGCGGGGAGTTCAGGGGGGACGGGGTACGCCCGCGGGGTGGAGAACTGGTCAGCGGTGAGCGGCTGGTGGTGGTCGGCGGGCCGGAGGGCACGGAGGCACGGCACTGCCCCGACGAGTGGCTGCCGCAGCCGCGCCGGATCCGCGGACTGGTGCAGGCCCGGCCCGAACTCGGGCCGAGCGCCGCGGTCGGACCGCTCGCCCTCGGCGCCGGCCCCGGAGACCTGCCGCTGCTGGACCGCGAGGGCGACCTCGCCGCCGTGCTCGGACAACTCCGGGAAGGCCGCTCGGTGCGCCTGGTCGGCCAGGCCGGCTCGGGACGCTCCGCGCTGCTGGCGGCCGTCGCCGAGGCCGCGGGCGAGCTGGCCCCGGACGGCGTGGTGCGGCTGAGCGGCTACCGCCGGACCGCCGCCGACCTGCTCCAGGACCTGTTCGCGGCCACCCACCACGCCCCGGACTTCCGGCCCGACCGGGAACAGCTCGCCGAACTGCTGGCCGGCGTCGCCGCGGTGGTGGTGATCGACGACGTGGAGCCGTCCGGCGACGAGCTGGAGGACCTGCTCGCGCTGGCGCCCGAATGCGCGTTCCTGCTCGCCACCGCCGACGACGGGCTGCCGTCGCCGGCCGGCTCCCGGCTGCGCGACCACCTGGTGGCCGGCCTGTCCCGGCCCGCCTGCCTGACGCTCGCGGCCCGGCTGGCGGGCCGTCAACTCGACGAAGCCGAGCGGGCCTGGGCCGTGGACCTGTGGTTCGAGTCCGAGGGCCTCCCGCTGCGCTTCGTCCGCGCGGCGGCGCTGCTGCGGCAGCGGGACGTCGCGGTGGACGCGCTGGTCGCCGCCCAGGAGGACCGGCGGAACGTCTTCGGCTTTGCCAAGGATTACGAACTCCCGGACGACCCGGCCGAGTTGGAGAACGAACTGCGGGTCCAGGTGCCGCTGCCCTCGGTGGGGGAGAGCGCCGCACCGGCCCGGCTGCTGGTGCAGGGCCTCAGCGAACCGGCCCGGCGGGTGCTGCGGCTGGCCCTGGCCCTGGACGGCGAGTGCCCGACCGCCCCGCACCTGCCCGCCCTGGTCGACGTCGGCCTCGGCGAGAGCGCCCTGCAGGAGCTGGTCGACACCGGCCTCGCCGTGTCGGTCGGCGGCCACCACCGGCTCACCGAGGGCGTGCTCGACGCCCTGCTGCCCGAACTGGAAGGCGACGGACACGGCCGGCCCGCTCCGTTCGCGCCCGGCGGGATCGCCCAGGGTGCGGCCGAACACCTCTCCTGGTGGGTCGGGCACGCCTCGGTGACCACCCGTCAGGTCGCTGCCGAGGCCGAGGTGATCCTCGCCGTCATGCTGGCCGAACGGGACGCCGACCGCCCCGTCGAAGTACTGCGGCTGGCCCGCGCCGCCGCACCCGTGCTCGCCCTGTCACTGCGCTGGGGCGCCTGGGAGCGGGCCCTGCAACTCGGCCTGGAAGCCGCCCGGATGCTCGGGGCGACCGCCGAACAGGCCTGGTTCCACCACGAGTTGGGCGTTTACGCGCTGTGCACCGGCAGCCCGCAGCGGGCCATCGGCGAACTGGAGGCGGCGCTCGCGCTGCGCGCCGCCGCCGGAGACCAGCGCGGCGGACAGGCCGGGCGGCGGATGCTCGACCTGATCCGGCTGGAGGAGACCGCGGCACTCACCGCCGGCCCCGGCAGCAGCGAGCCGGTCCGCGGACGGCGCACCATCCGGGCGATCGCCCAGGTGCCGGCCCGGCTGCGCAAGCGGGCCCCCGCCGGGGCCCGGAAGACCGCGCTGGCGGCCGGCGCCGCGGTGATGGCGCTCGGCGTTCTCGGCACCGCGATCGGCGTGGCCGTCAGCAGCGAGGAGACCCCCGCCGGCAAGCAACCCGGCACCTCGGCGGACGACACCGCCCCCGAGACGGTCACCGGCACCAGCCCCGGCCGAGCACCAGCCCCCGGCCGTCGGCGAGCGGCAGCGCGAGCCCCACGGAGAGCGCCACGCCCTCGGACAGCCCGACCGGAACGGCCAGTTCCTCGACCAGCCACCGGCCGACCAGCACGCCGACCACCACCAAGCCGACCACCACGCCGACGACGACGAAGCCGACGACGACGCAGACGACCCCGCCCCAGACCACCAAGCCGACCACCACCCCGCCGGCCAGCCCACGCCCCCGTCCACGCCGCCCGCCAGCCCCACCCCGCCGGTCAGCCCGTCGCCGACCGACAGCCCGAGCTAGCTCCCGGTCACGGGTTCAGCCGGAGCCGGCAGCCGACCGGGCCGGTCGTGGGGGTCGAGGACGGTCTCGTCGGACCGGTCGCGGACGCGCCTGACCGGGGCGGGGGCACCGGGGCGGGTACCTCGCTGGAAGGGCGGGCTCAGGGGCGGAGCCAGGACTCGAGGGTTTCCGGGGTCAGGTGTCCGCCGGCGATCTGCTCGGCGTACCAGGACCAGGCCGGGCAGGCGAGCATCGCGGCGGCGAGGTCCTCGGGGGCGGCCGGGCCGAGGGCGCGGGCGGTGAGGCGGTGGGCCAGGACGAACGGGGCCTGGCGGGCGGCCAGCCAGGCCTGGGCGGCGGCGAAGCCCTCCTCGGCGTGCAGGCGGCGGACCGGGCCGAGCCAGCCTTCGAGCCACCAGGCGGCGCGTTCGGCCTCGGGCACCTCGGCGAAGGTCGGGGCGAGCGCGGCGGTCAGGCGGCGGGCGTGCTCGGCCTCCTCGCCGGCCAGGTGCGGGTACTCGGCGGCGAAGTTCGGCCAGTCGCTCTCGGTGGGCACGCTGTCCGGGCCGACCGGCTGCTCGGCGTAGTGGGCCTCGCCGGTGGTGAAGACCTCGCGCAGCACCTCGTAGCGCAGCCGGGTGGAGCCGGCCAGCAGGGCGGCGTCGTACAGGTCCTTGCCCTGCGGGTACATGTCGGTGGTGAGCCACAGCAGCTTCCAGGCGAGCGAGAGCTCGCGCCCGGCGACGTTCAGCACCGCGCCGGGGACGACCTCCAACGGCTCCGCGGGGACGGGCAGTTGCTCGTTGAAGACGAAGTCGAGCTGCACCGTGCCGCGGGGCAGGCCGGCCGCCTCCCAGGTGAGGAGCAGGCGGCGGCCGGGGCCCGCTCGTAGGTCCAGATGTCCTCGGTGGCGGTCAGTTCGGCCAGGAAGCGGACCGGGCCGGAGGAGGCGGCGACGGCTCGGGCGACGCCGTGGAACAGGTCGGCGGTGCGCGGGTCGTCGAGCGAGAGGTCGGCGGGGGTGACGACGAAGTCCAGGTCGCCGGGCTCGCGGGCCGCGTCGCCGAACCAGGACTTGAGCACCACGGAGCCGCGCAGCACCAGGTGGCCGGCCCAGCCGGAGGCGGCGACGGCGGTGAGGACGGCGTCCATCGCGGCGCGGCGGGCGGCGTACCAGGCGGCGGACAGGGCGGGGTCGGCGAAGCGCGGCTCGCCGGCCCGGTAGGCGTTGTCGAACTGCTTCAGGGCCGGGTCGAAGACCTTGGGCTGGGTGGCCCGCGGGTCGTCGACGGTCCGGAAGGTCGACGGCAGGTCGCGGCGGTCCGAAGGCAGCAGGCGGTGGTCGGGCACGGGGGCTCCTCAGGTGGTCGGGGCGTCGTCGAGCCAGCCGGCGTCCAGGGCGAGCGCCGAGTCGTGCACCACGTACTCGCGGGTGACCTTCAGCGGCGGGAAGCCCGCGGCGGACAGGGCGGCGGTGAGGCGGTCGAGGTGCTCGCCGGCGGTGGCCAGGCCGAGGCGGTGGCAGCGCTGGGTGACGAAGTACTGGCGGTGGCCGCCGGGTTCGGTGCGGCGGGCGTTCCAGGAGACGTGCGCGTGGTGGCCGGCGGAGGCCAGGACCAGTGCGTCGCGGGCGACGCCGGGGGCCAGCCGGACCTTCACGTGGTGCTCGAAGTAGCGGGCGGAGTCGGCGAGTTCGGCCTCCGCGTCGGTGCCGGGGACGCTCGGTGCCCAGGGCGCGGCCTCGATCTTCACCCGGACCGGGGTGAACCCGGCGGCCCGAAGCCGGGCCGCCTCGGCGGCTGCCGTCCGGTGCTGGTCGGCCAGCGTGCCGTCGCTCTGCCAGGACAGCATCGGCTGCGAGGGGTGCCGGCCGCGGGCCAGCAGGATGTGGGTGAACTCCAGGCCGTGCGCGTCCGCCCAGCGGGCCAGCGGTTCGGCCTCGGCCGGGGCCAGGGTGAGGTGGGTCTCGTACCGGCCGACCGGCTCGGTGCTTCGAACGGGCATGCGGGGAAGTGTGGCAGCGGGCCCGGACGGCGGCCAAACGGGTTTCGGGCCGTGTCCGGGGCCGGTCACCAGCGGCGGAACGCGGAGAACGGCCAGTCGGCGTCGTCCGCGCGGGCGGCGATGACCAGGTCCCGGTGGAGGATCAGGTCGTCGGCGGTGCCCACGTGGTCGCGGAAAGCGCGGTCCTCCAGCTCGTTGCCGTCGTCGGCGTCGAAGACGTGCAGGGAGTCCCCGTACTTGGTGGAGCTGAGCAGGGCCATGACCTTGCCGCCCTGCGCGTGGAGCCCGCTGCGCTTGTAGCGGGCCCCGCCGAAGTCCTGCTGCCACAGCTGGTCGCCGGTCGCCAGGTCGAACGCGGCGAGGCGGCCCCAGCGTCCGCCGTCGGTGAGCGCGTAGAGCCGGCCGTCGGCGGTCGTGGCCGAGCTGATCTTGCCGTAGCGGGCGCCGCTGTCGGCGATCCGCGCGGTGGGGCGGCCGTCCGGCGCGAAGGCGGGGAAGCCGGGGGCGTTGCCGTTGACCCGGACCGGGATCGGCGAGATGGCGACGAAGGAGACGTCGGTGCGGGTGTCCACGCCACGGCGGTCGTCGAGCGGGACGGTCCACCGCTCCTTGCCGTCGGCCGGGTCGAAGGCCGCCGGCTTCAGCTCGTCGCCGCAGGTCAGCAGTGCCAGCACCTGCTGCGGAGCGGCGGCCGCGAGACCGGGGGAGCAGCCCGCCGGGGCGGCGGCCCTCCAGCGCGGGGCGCCGGTGCGCAGGTTGAGGGCGCGGAGGGCGCGGGCGTCCGCACCGGCGTCGAGGACCACGCCGAGCCCGCCGCCGGCGGCCAGCAGCCCCTCGGCGTGGGTGTTGCCGAGGCCGTGCGGCTCCGGGACCCGGGGGCCGTGCCAGAGTTCGCGGCCGTCGGAGAGGTCGAGGGCGGCGACGGTCGAGCAGCCGGCACTGTCCGCCTGCCCGGCGGCGCTGTCCGACAGGGAGGCCCGGATGCCGTAGGCGATCAGCAGGAGCGAGCCGTCGACGGTGGGGCTGACGGTGCAGATGTCGGTGCGGCGGGGCGGGAGGTACTGCCAGCGCCTGCCGCCGGTGGCGGCGTCGAAGCCGGTGACGCCGTCGTGGCGGGCACGGACGAGGCTGTCGCCGACCAGCCAGGTGCCCCGCCCGCCGAACTCGGCCGCGGGGCCGCCCTCGTCGGTGGCCTCCCAGGCCGTGGTCATCGAGGATCCCGGCCAGTAGCCCGAGTTCGCCAGGAACACCCGGGCGAGACCGACGAGGGCCGCGGCCGGGACGGTGATCAGGAGGGTCCGGCCGAGCAGCAGCCGCCACCGGGCCACCGGCTCGCGGGCCGTTCCGCCGTCCGTGCCGCCGTTCGTCCGCCCACCCATGCCGACCCCCCGTGCCAGTGCTGTGATCGGTGCACAGACCAAGGGAGTTGGCGAGGGGGCGGTAGCTGAGGGAGGGTCAGAACAGCTTCAGCTTGTCGTCGTCGATGCCGCGCAGCTCGTCGTAGTCGAGGACGACGCAGCCGATGCCGCGGTCGGTGGCCAGCACCCGGGCCTGCGGCTTGATCTCCTGGGCGGCGAAGACGCCCTTGACCGGGGCCAGCAGCGGGTCGCGGTTCAGCAGTTCGAGGTAGCGGGTGAGCTGCTCGACGCCGTCGATCTCGCCGCGGCGCTTGATCTCCACGGCGACGGTGGCGCCGTCGGAGTCCCGGCAGAGGATGTCGACGGGGCCGATCGCGGTGGGGTACTCGCGGCGGATCAGCTGCCAGCCGGAGCCGAGCACCTCCATGCGGTCGGCGAGCAGTTCCTGGAGGTGCGCCTCGACGCCGTCCTTCACCAGGCCGGGGTCGACGCCGAGTTCGTGGCTGGAGTCGTGGTGGACGTCCTCCAGGGTGATGATCAGCTTCTCGCCGGCCTTGTTGGTGACCGTCCACACCCCCTCGGTCTCCTTCAGGGAGCACGGCGGGGACATCCAGTTCAGCGGCTTGTAGGCCCGGTCGTCGGCGTGGATGCTGACGCTCCCGTCGGCCTTCACGATCACCAGGCGCACGGCGGAGGGCAGATGTGCAGCGAGGCGGCCCGCGTAGTCCACGGTGCACTTGGCGATTACAAGACGCATGGGGACAAGCCTACGGCCCGCCGGGAGTGCCCCCGTCCGTGTTCGATTTCGGGGGGAGCGGGGAGGGGGCGCGCGGAAGTGGGAGGTGCGCCCGGCGCGCAGTGCGTCGAGGGGGCGCGTTTTGTGAGACAGGCGGCCGGGCCGGGGCGGGCCGGAAGACCGATTGAAGCGAGTGCCCGCAGGGCGGGTGCCGCCCGGCCCGGACCGGCGAACCATGGTGACCGGACGGCCACCCGCGGTGAGGCGTGCCAGCTCGGCGCACAGGGTGGGTGCACAACTGATTCCGGCCAATCTCGCCCCTGGCACGGCGATTCGGGCGGCAATACCCGGATTCCCCAGCCGGGTCGGGGAAGGACTGACACGCTGGTCTGACCCCTGGCCAGGACCTCGACGAAGGCGGCCTCCCCCCAGCCCGTCGCCTCGTCGGCACTCGAACATCGCGCGCGGTTCACCGCACGACCGTCCACATGCACCCTCAGCACACCGGTACGACCGCCCCGGCGACACCGCCGGGGCGGACCGTGAGAGGAGAACCCATGTCGCTCGACGTCTCACCGGCCCTGTTGGAGAAGGCCGAACGAGGCGAGGTCGACGAGCGGGAGTTCGTCGACTGTGTCCGCACCTCGCTGCCCTACGCCTGGGACATGATCAGCTCGCTGGTCGCCCAACTCAAGGTCGACGGTTCCGACTTCGCCGACAACGAGGTCCCGCCGCCGAGCGAGCAGGAACGCGGACAGCTGCTCCGGGCGATGGCCAGCGACGCCATCCGCGGAGCCCTGCAACGCCACTTCGGCGTCCAGCTGGCCTTCCAGAACTGCCACCGGGTCGCGGTCTTCGCCCCCGGCCCCGACACCGCCGACCGGCTCGCCCGGTTCACTTCGGTCCGCGCCCAGCTGCTCAACCAGTCGCCGGAACTGCGCGACTGCTGACACCGGGTCAGTGCCCGGCCGGCACCCGACCGCACCGTCTCGGGCCTGCCGCGGGCCGTCCCCGTCCTCGCCGGACGGGGCGGCCCGCGGGCGTGCTCAGCGCAGCTGCGGGAGGACCTCGTCGCCGATCCGGTCCAGGTTGTGCAGCGTCGCCGCGGTGTCGCCGGACCCCTCGGCGAGCAGCGCGAAGCGCCGGATCCCGGTGTTCTCCGCGGTCGCCAGCAGCCGGTCCGCGCACTGCCGCGGCGTGCCCACCGCGTGCAGGTCGCAGAGCAGCTCGGTGTACGCCCGCGGGTCGCGCATCGACCGCTCCCGGCCGTCCACCGTGCGGTGCGCGCCCAGCCCGTACGCGAAGAAGTCCGGCATCGCCCGCAGCAGGCTGGCCCGGGCCGCGCCGGCCCGGTCGTCGACCTGCACCACGCCCGCCGCGACGTGCTCGCGCTCCACCCGGGCCAGTTGCTCCTCGCCGCGCCCCGAGGCCCGCCAGGCCGTCCGGTAGGCGGCCAGCATGTCCCGCTTGTCCTCGTCGCCCGAGTGCATGCCCAGCAGCATCGGCAGGCCCCGCTCGGCGGCCGTCCGCACCCCGGCCGGCGAGGTGCAGGCCATCACCACCGGCGGGCCCGACTGCGGCTGCGGGGACGGCTCCTGACGCTGCCGCGGGATCACCGCGGCCGCGGCGGCCCCGTCCAGGCCCAGCCAGCCCGTCAGGTCGGGCCGCCGGGCCGGCTCCGCGGCCCGCGGCACCACCGTCACCTCGGGGAAGTCGAACTGCGGCCCCGAGCCGCCCACCCGGGCCCCGCGCAGCCAGCGCAGCAGCAGGTCCAGCCGCTCCGGGAAGCCCTGCTCGTACGCCTCCAGGCCGCCGCCGAACACCGCCAGGTCGATCCACGGGCCGCCGCGGCCCACGCCCAGGGCGAACCGGCCGCCGGAGGTCAGGTGCAGCAGCGCCGCCTGCTCGCCCAGCGCCACCGGGTGACGGGTGGTCAGCACGCTGACGGCGGTGCCCACCTGGATCCGCCGGGTGCGGCCCAGCAGCACGCCGGCCAGCGTCGCCGCGTCCGGGCACACGCCGTACGGCACGAAGTGGTGCTCGGCCAGCCAGACCGCGTCCAGGCCGACCCGCTCGGCGGTCAGCGTCGCCGAGACGGTGCGCTCCAGCGCCTCGGTGTGGCTCTGGCCGGGGAACTGTGCGGACAGCAGGAAGGCCCCGATCCGGAGCGCGTCGGTGCCGGAGCGCGGCGGCTGCTCCGGGGCCTGCTGCGGGGCCGGGGCCGGTCCGCGGCCGGCCGGTCGCCGGTCCGCGGGACGGCCGGTGGGCCGGGCGGTGGTCTTCGTCATCGGGTGCCTCCTCGGTGCGCGCAGGGTTCGCGGGCCCCGCCGTGTCACCTCGTGAGTAACCCATGTCATGTGCCAATGGCACGCCGAACCCTTAATTTGCCCAAGAGAAGGGTGGATTACCGTCGAATCGCCGAAGTCGCCCGGTGATCCGTGCTAGTGGAGCGGATGGGGCGGCAGTGACGGACGGGACGTGGACAGGAAGGCCGCCGACGGGCCCGCGGCCCGTACCCTGGAGGGGCAACGTGCCGCAACGAGAGGTAGTCACGTGTCACCCCGCCGCAACCGGATCCAGAAGCCCGAGGACCGCGAGAGCGCCGCGCCGATGGGCGGGTCGCTGCGGCGGGTCGAGTCGTACCGGGGGGAGGACTGGGTCGTGCAGACCGTGGCCGGCACCGCCGGGCGGTACTACCGCTGCCCGGGCTGCGACCAGGAGATCCCGCCGGGCGTGGGGCACGTGGTGGCCTGGCCGGACCACAGCAGCGGGGTGGACGACCGGCGGCACTGGCACCGGGCGTGCTGGGGAGCGCGGGAGCGCCGCGGCTCCAACATCCTGCGGGGCCGCGGCGCTCCGAAGTACTGACGGCGCGTCAGGCGTCGCGCTTCTTCAGCACCAGGTACCCGCCGAGCAGCGCGGCCGCCGTCCACGCCGCGCAGATCAGCAGGCCGGTCCACGGACCGTACGGGTGGTCGGAGGTCGGGAAGACCTCCAGCGCCGTCCTGCCCGCCTGGTCCGGGAAGTAGCGGACCCAGGTCTTCACCACGGGGATGATGGCCAGGATCGGCGAGACCAGGAAGAAGAACGGGATCAGGATGCCCAGCGACAGCACCTGGTTGCGCAGCATCATGGTGACGCCGACCGAGAACAGGCACAGCAGCGTCAGGTAGCAGGCCGCGCCGAACACCGCGCGCAGCACGTTCGGCTCGCCGAGGCCGGTGTTGTACTTGCCGAGCGCCACCTGCCCGAGGAAGAACGCGGCGAACACCGTCACCAGCGAGACCGCGAACGCGAGGGCGCCGAGGACCGCCGTCTTCGCGCCCATCAGGACGCCGCGCTGCGGGACGGCGGCCAGCGACACCCGGATCATGCCGCTGGAGTACTCGTTGCCCACCGCCAGCACGCCGAACACCACGATCGCCAGCTCGCCCAGCGAGATCCCGGAGAGCGAGGTCGCCGTGGCGTCGAACGGGGTGGTGTTGTGCTCGGTGAACTGGTCGTAGTTCAGCTTGATCACCAGTGAGAGCGCGAAGCCCATGGCGACCACGATCAGGAAGGTGACGGCGAGCGTCCACACGGTGGAGCGGACGCTGCGGACCTTCGTCCACTCGGACTGCAGGACGGCGGGGAACGCGGCCATCTCAGCTCTCCTTTCCGGACTTGTTGCGGGCGTCCCAGCCGGCGCCCCAGGCGGGCTGCTGCTCCAGGACGGGAACGGCGGTGCCGTCGGTGCGGTACTCCACGGAGTCCGCCGTCATCTGCATGAACGCTTCTTCCAGCGACGCCTGCTGCGGGCTCAGCTCGTGCAGCGTGATGTTGTGCGCGGCGGCCAGGTCGCCGAGGAGCACCGGGTCGCCGTCGGTCACCTCCCAGGAGCCGTCCGGGCCGGGGTCGGCGGTCAGGCCGGCGCCGCGCAGCGCGTCCAGCAGCTGCTCCTGGTGCGGGGTGCGCAGGCGCACCGCGGAGCGCGAGTTCCGCTTGATGAACTCGGCCATCGGCAGGTCGGCCAGCAGCCGGCCGCGGCCGATCACCACCAGGTGGTCCGCGGTCAGCGCCATCTCGCTCATCAGGTGCGAGGAGACGAACACCGTGCGGCCCTCGGCGGCCAGGGACTTCATCAGCTTGCGGATCCAGACGATGCCCTCCGGGTCGAGACCGTTCACCGGCTCGTCGAACATCAGGATCTGCGGGTCGCCCAGCAGCGCCGAGGCGATGCCCAGCCGCTGGCCCATGCCCAGCGAGAAGCCGCGGGCGCGCTTCTTCGCCACGGCGGTCAGACCGACGACCTCCAGCACCTGGTCCACCCGCTGCCGGGGGATCCGGTTGGACTGCGCCATCCACAGCAGGTGGTCGTACGCCGTCCGGCCGGGGTGCACGCTCTTCGCCTCCAGCAGCGCACCGATCTGCCGCAGCGGGTCCTGGATGGCGGCGTAACTCCGGCCGTTGATGGTGACCTTGCCGCTGGTCGGCTGGTCCAGGTCGAGGATCATCCGCATGGTGGTGGACTTGCCGGCGCCGTTCGGGCCCAGGAAGCCGGTGACCACGCCCTCCGGGATCCGGAAGCTCAGATCGTCGACGGCCAACTTGTCACCATAACGCTTCGTCAGGTGATGCAACTCGATCATTTGCCACTCCTTGGTCTGACGACAGGTTAGGACAGAAAGCGGATGATTCGGACGATCGTCGTCCGGGGCGCGGCCCCCGGGGCCTACGGTGGAGCCATGACCTCCCCCAGCGCACCGGCCGTCCGCGAGAACGGCACCGGCACCCCGCTCGTCCTGCTGCACGCCTTCCCGCTCTCCGCGCGGATGTGGGAAGGACAACTGGAACGCGTACCCGGCCCGGCCGGTGACGACGCCCGGGTGGTCGCACCGGACCAGCGCGGCTTCGGCGCCGCCCCGCTCGGCACCGGGGAGCCGTCGCTGGACACCGCCGCCGACGACCTGGTGCAGCTGCTGGACGGCCTCGACATCGAACGGGCCGTGCTGGTCGGCCTGTCCATGGGCGGGTACGTGGCGATGGCCTTCGCCCGCCGGCACCCCGAACGCCTGGCCGGACTCGTCCTCGCCGACACCAGGGCCACCCCCGACAGCGACGCCGTCCGCGCCAACCGCGAACGCATCGCCGCCGCCGTCCTCGAACGCGGCAGCGTCGACCTGCTGCTGGAGGAGAACACCGCCGAGAACCTGCTCGCCCCCGGCACCGAACCCGAACTCACCGACACCGTCCGGAAGATGATCGCCGAGGCGGACCCCGCCGCGGTCGCCTGGGCGCAGCGCGCGATGGCCGCCCGCCCCGACTCGCTGGAGGCGCTCGCCGCGCTGGAGGTGCCCGCCGCCGTCATCGTCGGCGAACTCGACACCGTCACCCCGCTCGCCGAGGCCCGGATGATGGCGGCCGCCCTGCACGACGCCGAACTGACGGTCATTCCGGCCGTCGGGCACCTGTCCTCGCTGGAAGCGCCCGAGACCTTCAACGCCGCCGTCCGGTCCTTCCTCAAGCGCCTGAAGCAGCACGGCTCCTGATGTGCCGGAAGGGCCCGGAGCGTGGAGCTCCGGGCCCTTCCGGGCGGTTCTCAGCGGGCTGCCCCGACCGGGGCCGCCGTCAGCGCGACTGCTGCGCCGGGACGCCCAGACCGTCGTCGGTCGGCAGCGAAGCCGCGGCGACCGCCGCACCGGTCAGGGTGGCCAGCATCTCGCGGACGTTGGTCAGCTGCGCGTTGATCGAGTCGCGGCGGTTGGTGAGCGCCGCCAGCTCGCGCTCCGACTCGCTGCGGACCCGGTCGGCCTTCGCGTTGGCGTCGGCCACGATGTCCTCGGCCTGGCGCTGCGCCGTCTCGATGGTCTGCCGGGAGCGGCGCTCCGCGTCGGTGCGCAGCTTCTCCGCCTCCAGGCGGAGCTGCTCGGCGCGGTGCTCGATCTCGGCGAGCCGCTTCTCCGCCTTGGCCTGACGGGCCGCCAGGTCGCGCTCGGACTGCTCCCGGCGCTTGGCCAGGTTGGTCTCGAACTCCAGCGCCGCCTGCGCGGCCTTGGTGCGGGTCTCCTCGAAGAGGGCGTCCGCCTCCTCGCGCTTGTTCTGCGCGTCCTTGTTGGCCTCGGCGCGCAGCTGCGCCGCGTCCGACTTGGCCTTGTCGACGATCCGCAGGCCTTCGTCCTCCGCCTTGGCCTTGCGGTCCTTGGCGTAGTTCTCGGCCTCGGTGCGGACCTGCTGCGCCGCGGCCTCGGCCAGCTCGCGGTGCTGCTCGGCGGCGCGGTGCGCCTCGTCGCGCAGGTCCTTGGCCTCCTCCTCGGCGAGGCGGAGGATCTTCTCGACGCGGGCGCCGAGACCGGCGTACGAGGGCTCCGCCTCGGTGACCGCCGCCTGCGCGGTCTGGGTCTCCAGGTGGAGTTCCTCGATGCGCTTCTCCAGCGCGCTGATCCGGGAGAGCGCGCTGTCTCGGTCGGCCACCAGCTTGGCGATCCGCTCGTCGACCTGGGCGCGCTCGTACCCACGGCGTACCAGGTCGAAGCCGTGCGGGGAGTGACTGTCGCTCATGGGATTTCTGGGCTTCCTGTCGTCAAACCGCTGAGATGGTTGAGGGAATCCTGACACGGTACCGGAGTGTCAACGGCGAAACGCCGTCGGTTCGCGGACAATGTCCGCTCAATCGGGTGGCGCGCCCCCGGAGCGATTGCCTCCCGATCGCGGAGAGCCCACCCCGGCACCGGCCTTGGGCCCTCCGTCCTTCTTACTGCCCCCGTTGCTGTGGGCCGCCGGCGCGGGCGCCTCGAACGCCTCCAACGCCGACAGCACGTCCTGGACCCGAGAGATCTCGGTGTTGATGTCCTTGCGGCGGCGGACCAGTTCGTCCAACTCCCGCTGGCCCTCGTCGGTCACGCGCTTCGCCTCGGCCTTCGCCTCGGCGAGCAGCCGCTCCGCCTCCTCGGCGGCCAGCCGCAGCTGCTCCTCGGCGTCCGAACCGGCCCGGCGGATCCGCTTCTCCGACTCCTCGTCGGCGCGCCGCAGCCGGGACGCGGCCTCGTCGGCCGCCGCCTCCAGCTTCTCCTCGGACTCCATCTCGGAGGCCTTCAGCTTGGCCTCCGCCTTGATGATCAGCGCCTCGGCCCGGGTGGTGGAGTCGGCGAGCTTGTTCTCCGCCTCCTTCAGCAGCGTCTCGGCCTTGCGCACCGCCGAGATCCGCACCCGCCCGGCCTCCGCCGACGCCTCCGAGGTCAGCTCGGCCGCCCGCGTCTCGGCCGCCGCGATCAGCTCCGCCGCCCGCTCCTCGGCCTCCGCGACCTGCGCCTGCGCCTGCTCCTCGGCCTCGGTCAGCTGCTCCTGAGCCGCCGTCACCAGCGCGTCCACCCGCTCGCCGGCGGACTTCATCGCCTGCGCGTTCTCCTTGCGGGCCCGCTCGTGCAGCGCCTCGATCTCGGCGTCGGTGCGCTCGCGCAGTTCCTCGGCCCGGGTCCGGATCGCGGTCGAGTCCCGGCGGGCCTCGGACAGCAGCGCGTCCGCGTCCGAACGGGCCCGCTCCACCTCGGCCTTGCCCTGCGCCTCGGCCGTCGCGACCAGCCGCTCGGCCTCCTTGCGGGCCGCCGTCACCAGCGCGTCGGCCTGCTCCTCGGCGGCCGCGGCCGCCGCCAGCGCCTCCGCCTGGGCCGACTCGGCGAGCTGCTCGGCGTCCGTGAACGCCTTCTCCAGCACCGACTTGGCCTGCTCGCGGGTCGACTTGTCGTACGCCTCCGCGCTCTCCCGCAGCTCCGCGTCGAACGCCTCCGCGCGGGCCCGGATGTCCGCGTCGAACTCCTCCGCCAGGGTGCGGGTCGCCAGCGCGTACTCCTCGGCGTCCGCGCGCAGCGCCGCGGCCCGCTCCTCCGCGTCCGCCAGCGCCGCCGCCGCCAGCTCGTCCGCCTCGGCCAGTGCGCGCTGCGCCCCGGCCTCCGCGGCGGCCCGCTGCTGCTCGGCGAACTCGGCGGCGGCCGCCTTGAGTTCGGCGGTCTCGTGCTCCGCGGCGGCGCGCAGCTCGCGGTCGTACGCGGCGGCGGCCTCGCGCAGCTCGCGGTCGAACGTGCTGGCGGCCTCCCGGAGTTCGGTGGTCTCCCGGTCGGCGAGGGCGCGCTGCTCGGCGGTGTCCCGCTCCGCGGCGGCCCGCAGCTCGGCGGCGTCGCGGGCCGCGGCCTCGCGCAGTTCGGCGGTCTCGCGGTCGGCGACGGCCCGGAGTTCGGCGGTCTCGCGCTCCGCGGTGGCCCGCAGCTCCGCGATCTCCTGCTCGGCGGCGGCGCGCAGCTCGGCGATCTGATTGGTCGCCGTCTCGTGCAGGCCGGCCACCGACTGGCGGACCTCGGCGGCGTCCTGCTCGGCCTGCGAGACCAGCTCGGCGGCCTGCGCCGCGCCCTCGGCCCGCAGCTCCTCGGAGGCCCGCGCGGCCTCCCTGCGCAGCTCGGTGCTCTCCCGGACGGCGGTGGCGCGGAGTTCGGCCACCTCCTGCTCGGCGGTGGCGCGCAGCTCGGCCGTGTCGGCGTCCGCGCGCTCGCGCAGCTCGCGGTCGTACGCGGCGGCGGCCTCGCGCAGCTCGCGGTCGAACGTGCTTGCGGCCTCCCGGAGTTCGGTGGTCTCCCGGTCGGCGAGGGCACGCAGCTCCGCGGTCTCCCGCTCGGCGGCGGCCCGGAGTTCGGCGGTGTCCCGCTCGGCGGCGGCGCGCAGCTCCTGGTCGAAGGACTCGGCCTCCGCGCGCAGGCGGGCGGCCTCGGAGCGGTCGGCGGCGGCGTCGGCGGCCAGCGCCTCGGCCTCGGTGCGGGCGGCGGCGAGCTCCTGCTCGGCCTCGGCGCGCATCCGGTGGGCGTCCTGCGCGGCGGCCTCGCGGACCGACGCGGCCTCGCCGTCGGCGGCCTCGCGGATCGCGGCGGCCTCGGCCAACTTCTCGGCGGTCAGCGCCTGTTCGCGCTCCAGGTCGGCGCGGGCCGCCTCGCGGGCGGCGGCCGCCTCCTCGCGCAGCGCCTGCGCGGCGGCCTCGGCCTGCTCGGCGAGCGCGCGGGCGGCCTCCTCGGCCTCGGCGCGCACGGCCCGGCCGGCCTCCTCGGCCTGGGCGCGGTGCTGCTCGGCCCACTGCGCGGCATCCGCGCGGACAGCCTCGGCGGCGGCGTCGGCGTCGGCCCGGACCGCCCCGGCGGCGGCCTCGGCCTCCGCGCGCAGGGTCGCGGCGGCGGCCTCGGCCTGCTCGCGGGTCCGCGCGGCGTCGCGTTCGGCGGCGGCGCGCTGCTCCTCGGCGGCGGCCTCGGCCGCGGCGAGCAGTTCGTCGCGGGCTGCGGCGGCGGAGGCGGTGAGCTTCTCGGCCTCGGCGCGGGCCCTGGTCAGGGTCTGCTCGGCCCGGCCCTGGACGGCGGCGGCCTGCTCGCGGGTCTCGGTGCGCAGCCGCTCGACCTCTTCGGCGGCGCCGGAGCGCAGCGCGTCGGCGTCGGTCTTGGCGGCGGTCAGCAGCTCCTCGGCCTGCTTCGCGGACTCCTCGATCTGCACGGCGGCCTGCCGGCGGGCGTCGGCGCGCACGCGCTCGGCCTCGGCCTCGGCGGCGGAGCGCTGCTGCTCGGCCTGCTCGCGGGCCTGGGCGGCCTCGGCCTGCATCCGCTCCAGCTGCTCGCGGATCGAGGCGGCGTCCTCCATGGCGGCGTTCTGCGCCTGCTCGACGGCGTCGCGGGCCTGCTCCAGCAGGGTGCCGGCCTCGGACTTGGCGTGCTCGACCAGCCGTTCGGCCTCGGCGGCGGCCTCGCCGCGGGTGGCCTCGGCGTCGGTGGTCGCGCGGGCGAGCACCTCCTCGGCCTGCTTGGCGGCGCGGGCCAGCCGCAGCGCGGCGTCCTTGGCGCCCTCGGCGCGGCCGGCCTCCTCGGCTTCGGCGCGCAGCCGCTCGGCCTCGGCGGCGGCCTGTTCGCGCAGCTCGGCGGCCTTGCGCTCGGCGGCGGCCCAGTGCTCGGCGATCTCCTTCTCGGCGTCCGCGCGCAGCTCGTTGGCGACCGACTCGGCGGCGCCGCGCAGGCGCTCGCTCTCCTCGGCGGCGGCGGCCTTGGCGGCGTCCGCCTCGGCCTGGGCGGTGGAGGCGGCGGCCTTGATCAGCTCGGCCTCGCGGGTGGCGGCGGCCACCATCTTGGCGATCTCGGCCTTGGCGGTCTGCGAGCGCTGCTCGCTGGCGGCGGTGCCGTCGGCGACCTTGCGCTCGGCCTCGGCGGCGGCCTCGGCCTGCAGGCGTTCGGCGGCGGCGAGCGCCTCCTCGCGCATCCGGGCGGCCTCGGTGCGGGCCCGCTCGGCCTCGGCGAGGGCCTCGGCGCGCAGCCGCTCTATCTCGGCCTGGGCGCCGACCAGGGCGGCCTCGGCGCGCTCCTGGTCGGAGCGGGCCTGGGCCTTGAGGGCGGCGATCTCGGCCTCGGCGGCGGCGAGCTGCTGCTGGGCGGCGGCGTGCGCCTCGGCGAGCTGCTGCTGGGCGGCGGCGGTGAGGGCGACGCGCTGTTCCTCGGCCTGGGCGCCGGTCTGCTGGGCCTGCTCGGAGGCGGCGCGCAGCAGGCGTTCGGCGTCGGACTGGGCGCGCAGCAGCGCTTCCTCGGCGCGGGCCTGGGCCTCGCCGCGGGCGGCGTCGACGTCGGCGGCGGTCTGGGCGCGGGCCTGGTCGGCGAGCGCGGCGGCCTCGGCGCGGACGGCGGCCATCATCCGCTCGGCCTCGACGCGGGCCTCCTGGAGCAGGCGCTGCGCCTCCTGCTCGGTGCCGGCGCGGGTCTGCTCCGCCCAGTTGACGTTCTCGTTGACGTGGCGTTCGGCGGCGGCGCGGAACTCGGCGAGTTCCTCCTCCAGCCGGCGGCGCCGGGCGTTGAACTCGGCTTCCAGCTGGGCGGTGCGCTCGGCGGCCTCCGCCATCATCCGCTGGGTCGCGGCCTGGGATTCGCGGAGCTGGCGTTCGGCGTCGGCGCGGAGCGCCTCCGCCTGCATCTCGGCGTTGCGCAGGACCTGTTCGGCCTGGCCGGAGACGGAGTCGAAGGCGCGCGGCTGCGCGAGCTGCCGGCGGGCCTCGTGGAGCTTGGCCCGCAGCACCTCCACCTGGTAGGCGAGGTCGTCGGCGTGCTCGATGGTCTTGTCCCGCTCCTTGCGGGCCTTCTCCAGCTCGGCCTCGAACTTGGAGAGGTGATCCTCAACGCGGTCGTAGCCCCGCACTCCGCGGTCCCATCCATCTCCTGGTCGCGTCCTCGACCGGGTCCGCTCCGCTCCCTGGCCGTGCCCGGGGTCGGACCGGTCGGTCCTTGCAATCGCTCCGCCGTCCGGGTGGACTCCTGAGCGAACTGTTGCCTCTGGAGAATGGTGACAGATCCGAACGGCGACCGTTCGGCCGTGCCCGCGTCGTGGACTCCCCTGCGGTGCGCGGACCGGAGGTACCTGCGCACCTGGGCATTGTAGTGGGAGCCGTGCCCGGGGGAATGGGGGCGAGGTCCTTTTCGGAAGTTACCGGCCAGTTTGTTACCGCTTCGTCGAAACCGGCCGGCTCCCGCACCCGCCCCGGTCGGGGGCCGTTCGGCCCGCGGTCAGTGCTCGCCCGGCTCGGCGCTGGTGACCAGCTCGGTCAGCACGCCGCCGCAGTCCTTCGGGTGCAGGAAGGTGATCCGGGAGCCCATCGAACCGCGCCGCGGCTCCTCGTACAGCACCCGCACGCCCTTCGCCCTGATGTCGGCGGCGTCGCCGTCCACGTCGGCGGTGCCGAAGGCGATGTGGTGCACGCCCTCGCCGTTCTTGGCCAGCCACTTGGCGACCGTCGAGTCGTCCCGGGTGGGCTCCAGCAGCTGCAGGTAGGAGGCGCCGCCGTCGCCGGTGTCGTTGATCTTCAGCATGGCCTCGCGGACGCCCTGCTCCTCGTTGACCTCGGAGTGGAACACCTCGAAGCCGTACGTGGACCGGTAGAACTCGACGGTGCGGTCCAGGTCGAAGCAGGCGATGCCGATGTGGTCGATGCGGGTCAGCACAGAGAACCTCCGGGGGCGGGGCCGGGACGGGAACGGCACCCAGTGCAGCGCATCCGCCGAGCCGGGCGCCAGCGGCTCGCCTTGCGAGTCTGCTCACATCGGAGTCCCGCCGGTGGAACTTCCCGCAACTGACACGGTGTTCACTGGAAGGTGCCAGTAGCGCTGATCACATCCTCGCGGCGGTGACGCGGCGGTGACCGATCAGTACATTGACCGCATCCCCATACCCTCTGGTCCGACGCGCGAAGGGGCTCGTCCATGACTACTTCTGTGATCGTCGCAGGTGCGCGCACGCCGATGGGCCGGCTGCTCGGCTCGTTGAAGGGCTTCTCCGGCGCCGAGCTGGGCGGCTTCGCCATCAAGGCGGCGCTGGAGCGGGCCGGCGTCTCCGGCGAGCAGGTCCAGTACGTGATCATGGGCCAGGTGCTGCAGGCCGGCGCCGGCCAGATCCCGGCGCGACAGGCCGCCGTGAAGGCCGGCATCCCGATGAACGTCCCGGCGCTCACCATCAACAAGGTGTGCCTGTCCGGCCTCGACGCCATCGCGCTGGCCGACCAGCTGATCCGCGCCGGCGAGTTCGACATCGTGGTGGCCGGCGGCCAGGAGTCGATGACCAACGCGCCGCACCTGCTGCCGAAGTCCCGCGAGGGCTTCAAGTACGGCGCGATCGAGATGCTCGACGCGATGGCGCACGACGGCCTGACCGACGCCTACGAGAACATCCCGATGGGCGAGTCGACCGAGAAGCACAACACCCGGCTCGGCATCGGCCGCGAGGTGCAGGACGCCATCGCCGCCGCCTCCCACCAGCGCGCCGCCAAGGCCCAGGCCGACGGCGTGTTCGAGGCCGAGATCGTCCCGGTGGCGATCCCGCAGCGCAAGGGCGAGCCCGTGCTGTTCAGCCAGGACGAGGGCATCCGCGCCGACACCACGGTCGAGGGCCTGGCCAAGCTGCGCCCGGCCTTCGCCAAGGACGGCACCATCACCGCCGGCACCTCCTCGCAGATCTCCGACGGCGCCGCCGCGGTCGTGGTGATGAGCAAGGCCAAGGCCGAGGAGCTGGGCCTGAGCTGGATCGCCGAGATCGGCGCGCACGGCAACGTCGCGGGCCCGGACAACTCGCTGCAGTCGCAGCCGTCCAACGCGATCAGGCACGCCCTCGCCAAGGAGGGCCTGGAGGTCGCCGACCTCGACCTGATCGAGATCAACGAGGCGTTCGCCGCCGTCGCCCACCAGTCGATGAAGGACCTGGGCGTCAGCGACGGGATCGTCAACGTCAACGGCGGCGCGATCGCGCTCGGCCACCCGATCGGCATGTCCGGCGCCCGCGTGGTGCTGCACCTGGCGCTGGAGCTCCAGCGCCGCGGCGGCGGCGTCGGCGCGGCCGCGCTGTGCGGCGGCGGCGGCCAGGGCGACGCCCTGATCGTCAAGGTCCCCGCGCAGGGCTGACCGTCCGTCAGGTCCCCGCGGGGCGGCGCACCGCCGCCCCGCGGGGCATCCGTCTTTCTGCCTTGAGTTCTGTGCTGCGAGGAGCAACCCGATGGCCGATGTGGCGACGCTGGTCGAGCAGGCCCGGCAGGGCCGCCCCCGGGCGGTGGCCCGGCTGATCACCCTGGTGGAGAACGCCGCCCCGGAGCTGCGCGAGGTGATGGCCGCGCTGGCCCCGTACAGCGGGCGGGCGTACACGGTGGGCCTGACCGGCTCGCCCGGGGTGGGCAAGTCCACCTCGACCTCCGCGCTGGTGAGCGCCTACCGCCGGCTCGGCAAGCGGGTCGGGGTGCTCGCCGTCGACCCGTCCTCGCCGTTCTCCGGCGGGGCGCTGCTCGGCGACCGGGTGCGGATGCAGGAGCACGCCACCGACCCGGAGGTGTTCATCCGCTCGATGGCCACCCGCGGCCACCTCGGCGGCCTGTCCTGGGCGGCCCCGCAGGCGCTGCGGGTGCTGGACGGGGCGGGCTGCGACGTGATCCTGGTGGAGACCGTCGGCGTCGGCCAGTCCGAGGTGGAGATCGCCGCGCAGGCCGACACCTCGGTGGTGCTGCTGGCCCCCGGCATGGGCGACGGCATCCAGGCCGCCAAGGCGGGCATCCTGGAGATCGGCGACGTGTTCGTGGTCAACAAGGCCGACCGGGACGGCGCGGACGCCACCGCCCGGGAGCTGAACCACATGCTGGGCCTCGGCGAGTCCCGGCAGCCCGGCGACTGGCGGCCGCCGATCGTGAAGACCGTGGCCGCCCGCGGCGAGGGCGTGGACGAGCTGGTCGAGGCGCTGGAGAAGCACCACGGCTGGCTGGCCGAGACGGGCGAGCTCGCCGTCCGCCGCCGCCGCCGGGCCGCCCAGGAGGTCGAGGCGATCACGCTGGCCGCGCTGCGCGCCCGGATCGGCGACCTGCGCGGCGACCGGCACCTGGACGCGCTGGCCGGTCAGGTCGCCGAGGGCACCCTCGACCCGTACTCCGCCGCGGACCGGCTGGTCGCCGAACTGACCGGCTGAGCGGGGCGGTTCAGCTCCGGCCGCGCAGCCCCCGCAGGTGCTCGACGATCGGGGCGAGGGCGCTGTACATGGCGTCCAGCTGCTCGTCGGTGAGGCGGTCGACGAAGTGCTCGCGGACGCTGCGCACGTGGTCGGGGGCGACCTTGCGCAGCGTCTCCCAGCCGAGGTCGGTCAGGTGCGCGTAGAGGCCGCGGCGGTCGCCGGGGCACTCCTGGCGCAGCACCAGGCCGGCCGTCTCCATCCGGGTGATCTGGTGGGAGAGGCGGCTCTTGGACTGCAGGGTGGCGGTGGCCAGGTCGGTCATCCGCATCCGCCGCTCGGGGGACTCGGAGAGCACCACGAGGATCTCGTAGTCGTTGATGGCGAGGTTGTGGGCCTGCAGTTCCCGGCTCAGCTGGTGTTCGAGCAGCTTCCCGACCTCCAGGTGGGCGCGCCAGAACCGCTGCTCACGCGCGTCGAGCCACGGGACCTCCTCCTCCGGGCGGGAGGAGGGGACCGCAGGCGCTTCGGTCACAGGAGTATCCATGCGTCCGAGTATAGCCGAGGTTGTTCAATGTTGTACGAGTTCACAACCGGCAGTCGGAGGTAAAGGTCCGACCCCCGTCGGACCGATCGCTCCGTATCCGCACAACCGCCCTCCCGCCTGGCCGAATTGAAACGGGCATGCTCAATTTGCGGGGTGCAGTCGGATGGTGACGGCATGTTAGGCATAATCGCGCCCATGACGACGCGGAGCGCGAACTTCCATTCGATAGCCGACGGCGTGTACGCCTGGCAGCCCCAGCAGCGCGGATGGGGCCTGGCCAACTGCGGCCTGGTCGCGTCCGACACCACCGCGCTGTGGATCGACACCCCGTACGACCGGAAGCTGGCCGGCCAGTTCCTGGACCGCACCCGCGCCGTGCTCCGCAAGGGCGTCACCGTCGACCGCATCCTCGTCACCCACGCCAACGGCGACCACATGTGGGGCGCCGGCGTCCTCCCCGACGCCGAACTCATCACCACCCACGAGGCGCTGCACCACATCGCCTACGAGCCGACCCCCGAGCAGCAGCACTCCCTGCTGAAGACCCTCGACCCGGCCAGTGACACCGGCTCCTACCTGCACGAGCACTTCGGCTGCTTCGACTGGTCCGACACCCCGGCGATCCAGCCCGACACCGTCTTCACCGGCGAGCTCGAACTCCGCGTCGGCGACATCCCGGTGCAGGTCAGCAGCCTCCCGCCGGCCCACACCAGCGGCGACCTGATCGTCCACCTGCCCACCCGCTCCACCGTGTTCACCGGCGACATCGTGTTCGGCTCCACCGCCACCCAGCCCGGCGACCACCCCGTGCACTGGGCCGGCCCGCTCGGCAACGTCATCGCCGCCGTCGAACGCGTCCTCGCCACCGGCGCCGAGACCATCGTCCCCGGCCACGGCCCGCTGCTCACCCGCTACGACCTGCGCGCCCACGCCGAGTACCTCGGCCACGTCCGCGACCGCGCGCACGCCCTGCACGCCGCCGGCGTCCCGGTCGCCGACGCCGCGCAGACCGTCATCGACGAACGCCGCTACCCCGAACTCGGCCTGCCCGAGCGGCTGCTGGTCACCATCGCCACCGAGTACCGGCACCTCGACGGCAGCGAGCCGCCCGCCATGCTGGAGGTCTTCGGCCGGATGGCCGGCCTCGCCCGGCAACACGGCGCCGACAACGCCGCCAGCACCGTCTGACCCCCGACCCGCGACGACGACACCCCCCGAGGACCCCATGGTCGTGATCGTGCTCGCCCTGCTGGCCGGCGCCGCCCTGACCGCAGGACCGCTGCTGTGGTCCGCCCGGCGCGCCGCCCACACCGCCCGCGCCGCCGAACAGCGCGCCGCCGACGCCGAGCAGCGCTGCGCCGCCGCCGAACGCCGCGCCGCCGACGCCGACAACCGGGCCCGCACCGCCACCGCCCGCGCCGACGACGCCGAGGACCGCGCCCACGGCGCCGACACCGAGGCCCGCGCCGCCGAGGCCCACCGCACCGTCGCCGACGCCCGGTACGCCGCCGCGGTGCGCGAACTCGGCCACCTCGCGCACGAGCGGATCCCCGCCGCGGCCACCGCGCTCAACCACCCCAGAACGCCCGTCCCCGGACCGCTCGACACCACCGGCGGCACCGACGAGCTCCACCACGCCCTGGACACCGCGCTCACCGCCGCCGTCCGGGCCGTGCTCGCCGAGCGCGAGCGCACCGACGCCGCCGCCCGGGCCGCGCTGCGCGGCGCCGCGTCCAAGATCCAGGCCCTGCTGATCCAGGTCCGCTCGCTGCTGGAGGAGATCCAGCTCAGCGTCGACGACCCGCGCCTGCTGGCCCTCGACTTCCGCAACGAACTGACGCTGCGCCGGGTCCAGTCCCTCGCGGTCCTCTCCGGCGCCTGGCCCGGCATGACCCGGGAGGACTCGCCGCTCGCCGAACTCTGCGTCGGCGCCCAGTCCCGGGTGGCCGGCTACGCCCGCATCGAGATCACCAACCACCTGCGCGAACCCCGCCTCGCGGTGGCCGCCCGCGCCGCCGAGCCGGTCGCCATCGCGCTCGCCGAGATCCTCGGCAACGCCACCGCCTACTCGCACCCCGAGACCCGGGTGGTGGTCTCCATCGAACAGGGCAGCGCCGGCGCCCTAGTGGTGGTCGACGACATGGGCGTCGGCATGGAACCCGACCAGCTGGAACGGGCCGGCGACCTGCTCGACGGCCAGGCCGAGGTCCTGCTCACCGAACTCGGCGACCCGCCGCAGGCCGGCTTCGCCGTCGTCGGCCTGCTCTGCCGGCAGTTCGGCTTCGGCTGCCGGGTCGAACCGTCCCCCTACGGCGGCGTCCGGGCGATCCTCCGGCTGCCCGCCGACCTGCTCACCCTGACCGACCCGGCCGCCCCGCTCTCCGCGCTCGCCCCCCGTCCGATCACCCAGACCACACCGGTGTTCGACGCGGGCGACGCGCTGCCCACCCGCAAGCGCCGCAGCCCGCGCGTCCCGCAGCAGGACGCGCCGTCCCCCCTCCCGTCCCCGGCGGGCAGCACCCCCGACCGGGCCCGCTCCGCATGGTCCGCCCTGCAGTCCGGCACGCTCGCCGGCCGCAGCGCCGCCCACACGAGCCCGGGCCCCGAAGGACCCGCCGCACCCGAAGGAGTCGAAACCCCGTGACCGCCCAGCTCCGCCGCCACACCGAGGACCTCTCCTGGGTCCTCACCCCGCTGCTCGACCTGCCCGGCGTGCAGAACGCCGTCATCGCCACCGGCGACGGCCTGGTCACCGGCCACTCCGCCGACCTCGGCCGCGACAACGCCGACCGGGTCGCCGCGATGACCGCCTCGCTGCACGCCGCCGCCCGCGCCTTCACCGTCGCCTTCACCGAGGCCGAGCAGGTCCGGCTCACCCAGACCGTCGTCGAGTCCGACCTCGGCTACGCCGTCGTCACCCCGGCCGGCGCCAACTCCTCGCTCGCGGTGTTCGCGATCCCCGGCGCCGACCTCGGCACCATCGCCTACCAGATGCAGGTCCAGGTCGCCGCGCTCGCCAGAGCACTCGCCAGCCCCGCCCGGGAGGCGAGCGGGACATGACCACACCCAGCGGGCCCCGCCGCCGGCTCGTCCCGGCCTACCTCGCCACCCAGGGCCGCGAACTCGCCCCCGGCCGGCAGACCCTGGACCGGCTCAGCATCCTGCACGCCGCGGCCGACCTCCCGGCCGGCCTCGGCGGCGAACACCGCCAGTTATGGGAACTCGTCCGCCCCGGCGCACTGACCGTCGCCGAGGCGGCCGCCCACCTCCGGCTCCCGGTCAGCGCGACGATCTTCATCGCCGCCGACCTGGCCGAGCGCGGCGCCCTCCAGGTGCGCGCGCCGATCCCCTCCGCCCAGCCGGTCAACCGGGACCTCGCCGAAAGGCTCCTCAGTGGACTTCGCGCCCTCAAGTAGCACGGGCAGCAGGCCTGTGTACCTGCCCGCCACCGACCCGATCCTGATGAAACTCATGGTCACCGGGCCGTTCGGCGTCGGGAAGACCACCTTCGTGCGCTCACTGTCGGAGATCCCGACGCTGCACACCGAGGAGACCATGACCGCCCAGGGCATCCCGGTCGACGACACCGCCCGGATCCCCGGCAAGACCGCCACCACCGTCGCCGTCGACTTCGGACGGCTCACCCTGCCCGGCGGCGACCTCGTCCTCTACCTCTTCGGCACCCCCGGCCAGCGCCGCTTCCTCCCGCTCTGGGAGGACCTCGCCCGCGGCGCCCTCGGCGCGCTCGTCCTCGCCGACACCCGCCGGCTCGCCGACGCCTTCGACGCCATGGACCTCATCGAGGAAGCCGGCCTGCCCTACGCCGTCGCCGTCAACCGCTTCCCCGACACCCCGCCGATCGAACTCGACAAGATCCGCGCCGCGCTCGACCTCGACCCCGCGACCCCGCTGATCGAATGCGACGCCCGGGAACGCGAAGGCTGCCTGGACGCCCTGATCGCCCTCACCGAGCACGTCCTGGACCGCCTCCCCCAGGAGACCGCCCCATGACCCGCACCGCCCTCTACGGCCCGCAGTTCGCCGCCCGGCCGCACGACCACTACGCCCGGCTGCGCGACCGCGGACCGCTCGCCCCCGTCGAACTCGCCCCCGGCATCGACGCCTGGCTGGTCACCGACTACCACGTCGCCCTGGAGATCCTCCGCGACACCGACACCTGGACCCGCGACCCGCGCGCCTGGCAGGCCACCCAGCCCGCCGACTCGCCGATCCTGCCGATGATGGGCTGGCGCCCCACCGCGCTGTTCTCCGACGGCGCCGCGCACGCCCGCTACCGGCAGGTCATCACCGACAGCATCGGCATCCTCGAACCCCACCTGCTGCAACGCGACACCACCGCCGTCGCCGAACAGCTCATCGCCGAATTCGCCGGCACCGGCAAGGCCGACCTGCTCGGCCAGTACGCCTACCGCGTCCCGCTGCTGATCCTCACCTCCTGGTACGGCGTCCCCGACCAGGACATCGACCGGATCAGCTCCGCGATCTACCGCTCCTTCGAATCCTCCACCGGCGCCGCCGCCGCGTACGCCGACCTGGTCGCCGTCATCACCGGCCTGGTCGCCGAACGCCGCGCCGCACCCCGGCACGACCTGATCTCCGCCTTCCTCAACCACCCGGCGCGACTCGCCGACGAGGAAGTCGTCCGGCACATCACGCTGACCCTGATGGCCGGCCACGAACCCACCGCCAACCTCACCGCCAACGCGCTGCTGCGGATGCTCTCCGACGACCGCTACGCCGGCTCGCTGCACAGCGGCGCGATGACCGCGCACGACGCGGTCAACGAAGTGCTCTGGAACGACCCCCCGCTGTCCAACTTCGCCCCGCACTACGCCCGGCGGAACATCGTCTTCCACGGCACCGCACTCGGACCCGACCAGCCCGTGCTGGTCTCCTACGCCTCCGCGAACGCGCAGGCCGCACTGCCCGCGAACGAGAGCGAGTCGCTCGGCGGCTCCTACGCGCACCTCGCCTGGGGCGCCGGCCCGCACCGCTGCCCCGCGAGGCAGCCCGCCGTGCTGATGGCCGTCACCGCGATCGAGTACCTCATCAGCCGCCTCACCGACCTCCGGCTCGCCGTCCCGGCGGACGAGATCCTCTGGCGCCCGGGGCCGGTCCACCGGGCCCTGGTCTCCCTGCCGGTGACGTTCACGGCGCTGTAGGGGAGCGCACGGACAGCGGGTGCACGACCAGGGGCGCGGGGCCCCCGGTCGGTGCGCTCCCGGTCTCGCGCTACAGCCCGAAGCGGCGGCCGAGGTCGCCGAGGTTGCCCAGGTTGCCGAGGCCCGGGACGGCCTGGGCGGGCTGCTGGTGCGGGACGCCGGACTGTTCGCCGACGACGCCGACGGACCGCTCCGCCATGAGCGCCTCGGAGGACTGCATCAGCACCTGGCCGGCGCCGATGAACTCGTACTGGTGCTCCTCGCCGCTCGCGCCGCCGATCCCGGTGAGGTGCCGGATGCCGCCGAGGACGCCGTGCAGGTAGCTGTGGTCGTAGTGGTGGCAGGGGGCGGGGCAGTCGGCCCAGCCGACCAGGGCCTGCGGGTCGACCCGGATCGGGGGTTCGACGAAGTGCACGGGGCCGTTGGAGGCGGCGACGAACTTGCCGGTGCCGATCAGGGTGAGGAAGCCGGGGATGATCGACTGCTTGAGCCGCAGGCTGGGTTCGAAGGCCAGCAGGTTGCCCGAACGGACCGTCAGGTTGCCGTCCTCCAGGTCGTACGAGTTGAGGTCGTACGCGCGGTCGGCGAGCAGCAGCTTGCCGCGGCCCTCGGCGACCACCCAGTCGGAGGCGTGCAGCGGGGAGTTGAAGTTCTGTTCGAGGACCCGGTCGAGGACGCCGCGGCCGATCCCGGAGAAGCGCATCTCGCCGTAGTAGGCGATCATCTTGCCCTTCTGCAGGTAGTACGCGCCGTTCAGGTCGACCGAGAAGCAGTACGGGTTGACGTTGTCGTCGGCGGGCAGCGAGTGCGGGTCCCAGACCTGCGGGCCCTCGCCGCCGGGCGCCTGGAGCAGCGGCGCCCCGAACTGCCCGCCCGGCGGCGGGAGCTGGGGGGCCGGCATGCCGACCTGGGTGGCCTGGTACGACTGCTGGTACTGCTGCTGGGAGTACCCGGGCGGCGGGGCCTGCGGCGGGTACGGCGGCGGCTGCTGGCCGTACGGGTTGTTGGGCTGCGGGGGGTAGGACATCAGAGCTTCACCTCGCTGGCCTGCACGTACACCATGCCCTGTCCGGAGAGTTCGAGCTGGAAGGCCTCGCCGGAGCCGCGTCCGATCATGTCGCGCCAACCGAGGGCGCTGGAGAGCTTGTTGGTGACCTGGCCGCGGTGCGCGACGTAGGCCTGCGGGTCGACGTGGACGGGGAGGCCGGGGGAGATGGGGAGTTCGACGACGCCGCCGTGGGCCATCACCGCGACCGCGCCCTTTCCGCTGAGCTGGGTGGTGAACAGGCCCTGGCCGGTGACCTGGCCGCGGACCACGCCCATCAGGCCGCCCTGCTGGCCCATGAACATGGTGGACTGCTGGAGGCTGCCCTCGAAGGCGAGCAGCCGGTCCGCCTCGACGTACAGGGTGTCGCCGACCAGGTCGATGACGTGGACGTGGTGCCCGCCGTGGCCGAACATCACGGTGCCGTGGCCCTCGACGGTCATCAGCGGGGTGTCCTCGTTGGCGACCCGGCGGCCGATCATCGACATGACGCCGCCCTGACCGCCCATCAGGTTGGGCTGGAAGGTGACCTCGCCGGTGTAGCCGAGCATCGAGCCGCGCTGGGACAGGACCCGCTGGCCGGGCACGATCTGCGCCGACACCATCTTGTTGTTGATCCGGGTGAAGGCCATCAGGCGTCGCCTCCGAAGGTCAGGCGCTCGGAGGGCTGGACGTACACCAGGCCCTCGCCGGTGAACTCGACCTGCATGGCCTCGCCGCCGCCCTCGCCGATCAGCGTGGTCCAGCCGGCGCCGGACTTGAGGGCGCGGTTCAGGTTGCCGGTGTGGGCGACGTACGCGCCCGGGTCGACGCGCAGCGGCAGGCCCTGGGCGACCCGCAGGATCACCGCCGGGCCGCGCGAGGTGACGGCGGCCCAGCCCTGGCCCTCGACCTTGGTGGTGAACAGGCCGTTGCCGCTCGCCATGCCGTTCAGGCCGGTGAAGGAGGTGCCGGTGCGCAGCGTCGCCTCGGTGCAGAGCAGGTTGTCGGACTCGACGAACAGCGTCTCGCCGTTCAGCCGGACCAGATTGATCTCGGTGGCCTGGTCGGCGAAGAAGCAGGTGCCCTGCCCCTTCACCTCCATGACCTCCATGCGCTCGCCGGTGAGCCGGCGGGTGACCATGCCGCGCAGGCCGTCGCCGCCACCGGAGAGCTTCTTGAAGCCCATCTGTCCGGTGTAGGCGACCATCGAGCCGTTGCGTGCCTTGACGGTGTCCCCGGCGAGATCGACGGCGAGGACCTTTGACCCCTGGAGTCGGAACTGTGCCACGTCCGGGAATGTAGCGGCCCCCGCCCCGGTGTGGGGAGGGGGCCGGGGCGGGCTGGTACCCGTTCGGTACGAAACCCGGACATCGGACGCGGCGTCAGGCGGCCTGCGGGAGCGCCCCCGCGGAGGTCTCGACCTCCAGCAGCGAGGCGGAGTGGCGCTCGGCCTCGAAGGCGGCGCGGCCGCCGCGCAGGCCGAACAGCCGCTTGGAGAGCATGATCCAGAGCACCGCGGCGATGTTCAGCAGCAGCGTGCAGATCTTCAACGCGCTGACGTGCTCGCTCAGTTCGTAGCCCTCCAGGGGCAGGAACATGGCGGTGGCGACCACGGTCAGGTACTCGGCCCAGCGGTGCCCCCACCACAGGCCGAACGCCTCGACGATCTCGATCAGCGCGTAGACGACCAGCGCGACGGCGACGTAGACCAGCGTGTTGTGCCGGTACTCGAAGGTCTTGCGGATGGTGTCGACGATCGGCGAGTGGTCGAGGTCGTAGTGGAAGTGGTCGGTGACCGGCTTGAAGACGGTGAGGTTCTCGTCGAAGATCCGGCGGACCGCGTCCTGGCTGTTGGAGAACTTCCACACCGCCCAGGCCGCGACCACGATCAGCAGCCCGCGCAGCAGCCGCTCGACGGCGAGGAAGCGCAGGATGAACAGGTCGCGCAGGGCCTTGCCCCGGGGCACCAGCGGGGCGTCCTCGGCGGGGCCGGAGCCGTGCGGCTCGCCGAGTGCGAAGTCGCCGCAGCGCAGGCAGCGCCAGGCGGTGCCGAGGGCGGTGGCGGCGTGCAGCCGCTCGCGCAGGTCGGTCTCGTCGGGCGCGTAGGTGATGTGGCCGCGCCGGGCACAGGTGTGCCGGTCCCAGTCTCGTTTCCGCATGGTGTGCTTCCCCCGTCGGTCCGCGGGCCTGGCGGTCAGGCCGCGCGCAGCACAGCAGGATAGGGGGTCCGGGGTCGGCTCAGGAGGCGGGTCGGTGATAATAGGCCTGGTTTGTGCATCCGTTCACAAGCCCAGCCGCCCGCCGTGCCCTGTGAGGAATCCCCGTGAAGAGCATCGCCGCCGTCCACCGCCTGCGCCTGGTCTCCGGGCCCGAGGGCCTGTCGTTCATCCTGCTGCTGGTCTGCTCGGTGCTGAAGCGCACCACCAGCTTCAACGGCGTCCCGGTGATGGGCGCGATCCACGGCGCGCTGTTCGTGCTGTACGTGATCTTCCTGGTGCTGGCGTACCAGGCCCGCCGCTGGGAGCCGAAGCGCGCGCTGGTGCTGTTCGTGCTGTCGGTGCTGCCCACCGGCGGCTTCTTCGCCGAGCGGATGCTGGCCAAGGAGGAGCGCGGTGAGTTGGACGCCGCGGAGCCGGCGACCGCCTGACGGCGGAACGTGGTGCGCGGCGGTCGGGCCTCCTCGTGAGAGGCCCGACCGCCGCGGGCTTTGTGCGCTACCCGGTGGGGGTCAGCTGACGTTGACGCCGGTCCAGGCGGCCGCGACCGCGTTGTACTGGGTCGAGCCGGAGCCGTACAGGTCCTTCGCCGCGTTCAGGGTCGCGGTGCGCGCGGCCTTGTAGTTGGTGGTGGAGGTCATGTAGACCGTCAGCGCCCGGTACCAGATCTGGGTGGCCTGGGCCCGCCCGATGCCGGTGACGGCGGCGCCGTTGTAGGTCGGCGAGTTGTAGCTGACGCCGTTGATGGTCTTCGCGCCGCTGCCCTCGGCCAGCAGGTAGAAGAAGTGGTTGGCGACGCCGGACGAGTAGTGGACGTCCTTGTTGCCGACCGTGGAGGACCAGTAGTCCGCGGACGCGCCGTCCTTGGAGGGCTTGTCCATGTAGCGCAGCGGCGTGCCGTTGCCGTTGATGTTGATCAGCTCGCCGATCAGGTAGTCCGGCACGTCCTTCGACAGGTTGGCGTAGAACTCCACCATCGAGCCGAAGATGTCCGAGGTCGCCTCGTTCAGGCCGCCGGACTCGCCCGAGTAGTTCAGGCCGGCGGTGTTGGAGGTGACGCCGTGGCTCATCTCGTGGCCGGAGACGTCCAGTTCGGTCAGCGGGTGGGTGTTGCCCGAGCCGTCGCCGTAGGTCATGCAGAAGCAGCTGTCGTCCCAGAACGCGTTGACGTAGTTGCTGCCGTAGTGGACCCGGCTGTACGCGCCGACACCGTCGTTGCGGATGCCGCTGCGGCCGAAGGTGTTCTTGTAGAAGTCCCAGGTGACGGCCGCGCCGTACTGGGCGTCCACGGCCGCGGACTCGCCGTTGGAGGCGGCGCCGGAGCCCCAGGTGTTGGTGGTCTTCGAGTAGACCGTGCCCTTGCCGGAGGTCTTGCCGGCCAGGGTCGAGGTGTACTGGCCGCCGCGGGTGGCGTCCTTCAGCGTGTAGGTGCTGCCGGACAGCGTGGTGGTCAGCGAGACGCTGCCGACGAAGACGCCGTTGCCGGTGCCGGTCGCGTTGGCGGTCTGCACCTCCTCGTGGGCGGACAGGACCGCGCCGCTGTCGGCGTCGGTGACCAGCAGCTGGCGGCTCGGGGTGCCGTCGGCGCGCATGCCCTCGACGGTGGTGCGGTAGGCCAGGCGCGGGGCGCCGTCGGCGGCCCAGATGACCAGCTCGGCGTTGCCGCTGGCACCGGTGACGGAGGTGAGGGCGGCCTCGTCGGCGTCCTTGGATATGCCGACGGTGGACTGCACCGCGCCGGTCGCCTTGCTCGCGGCCTGAGCGGCCGTCAGCTTCGGGCTCAGCGAGGCGGGCGCCAGGGTGCCGGCGACGGCCTTGTCGGAGGACTTGACCTTGCCCTTGGCGTCCTGGTGCACGACCAGGTCGCCGCCGAGCACGGGAAGCCCGTCGTAGGTGCGCTCGTAGCGGAGGTGGCGGGTGCCGTCGGCGTCGACGATGGCGTCCTTGACCACCAGCTTCTCCTGGGCGCCCAGGCCCAGGGCCTTTGCGGCGGAGGGGGCCTGCGCGGCGGCCAGCGCCAGCAGTTCACCGCGGTGCTGGCCCGCGGAGTTCTGGGCGGCGGCCGGGTTCGGGGCGGCCTGTGCGATCCCGGCACTCACCTGGATCGCACCGGCCAGCAGGGCCGAGGCAGAGAGAACGGCTCCGACAGCGAGCTTTCGCTTCACGTACGGGTTCCTTCCGGATCAACCGCAAGCGCGGTTCGCACCTCGTTCCGGGGCACCGGGGGTCAGTGCCTGCTGGGGCGGAGACGGGTGCTGACGTGCAGCTCCGTGCGGTCAGGCGACGGTCGCCGGTGGGGTGGGGCCGGCTGCGTCGAACGGGGCTGGGCAGAAGCATGACAACGGTTCAAATCCCGGAACAGCACCCCGGCAACTATTGGCAAACTCTCGCCAGCGCCCCGGCAATGGAACGGTCAGGAAATCGGAGGTTTCACTGCGAACCACGCCGTGCGGACTGGGATGCGGCCCAACTCCCGTGCTTTCACTGAATAGTGACGGAATATGCGGTGTAAAAGGCCGCCGCGCCCCGGCGGTTGTCTGTTTGGCGCGATCCCGCCAACAAGCGGGCCTTGTCCACCATCGTGGACACCTGCTACCCCCGTCCCGCCCCGCGGGTACGGTGGGGGCGTGCCCAAGCCCCTCGCCCTCGACTTCGACCCGATCGCCCGCGCCGACGAGCTCTGGACCCGTCGCTGGGGCAGCGTGCCGGCCATGGCGGCGATCACCTCGGTGATGCGCGCCCACCAGATCCTGCTCTCCCGGGTCGACGCCGTGGTCAAGCCCTACGGCCTGACCTTCGCCCGCTACGAGGCCCTGGTGCTGCTCACCTTCAGCCGCTCCGGCGAGCTCCCGCTGTCCAAGATCGGCGAGCGGCTGATGGTCCACCCGACCAGCGTCACCAACACCGTCGACCGCCTGGAGCGCGCCGGACTCGTCGCCCGCCGCCCCAACCCGCTCGACGGCCGCGGCGTCCTCGCCGCCATCACCGACCGCGGCCGCGAGGTCGTCGAACGCGCCACCCGCGAGCTGATGGCCGTCGAATTCGGCCTGGAGGGCTACGACGAGGACGCCTGCCGCGAGGTGTTCGACCTGCTGCGCCCGCTGCGGGTCGCCGCCGGCGACTTCGACCTGCCGCACCAGGAGGGCCCCGGCCGGGAACGGGCGTAGGGCCGGTTACCCTCGATGCCATGAAGCAGAGTGTGCTGACCCGCTACCGTGCCATGGCCTACATCACCGGCGTCCTCCTGATCCTGCTCACCGTCGGGGTGATCGCCAAGTACGCCCTGGACATGTCGGGCGCCGCGGGCTTCACCACCGCCGTCGGCATCGCGCACGGCTGGCTGTACGTCGTCTACCTGGTGCTCGCCTTCGACCTCGGCACCAAGGCCAAGTGGCCGATCGGCAAGCTCGCCTGGGTCCTGCTGGCCGGCACCATTCCCACCGCCGTGTTCTTCGTCGAGCGCAAGGTCAGCCGCGACGTCGCCCCGCTGATCGCCGCGGAGCCGGCCACCGCCTGACGGCCCCGCCGCACCGACTCTGCCGGGCGCCCCTCCCGAAACGGGAGGGGCGCCCTTCGCATGTCCGGGGCGCGTCCGGGGGGACGGCCATCGACAGGTAGTAGGACGTCCGAGTAAATTAGTAGGACATCCAAGTAGTTGTGCCGTCCACCCACCGGGGCGGCCGCACGGAGCGGAGTCGGAGCCGATGGACGCCGAGCAGATCGAAGCCGGCCGGCAGCGCTGGCAGCAGCGGTACGACAAGGCGCGCAAGCGCGACGCCGACTTCACCACGCTGAGCGGCGAGACCGTGGAGCCCGTCTACGGCCCGCCGGCCGGCCAGGAGGTCGAGGGCTTCGAGCGGATCGGCTGGCCCGGCGAGTACCCCTTCACCCGCGGCCTGCACCCCACCGGCTACCGCGGCCGCGCCTGGACCATCCGGCAGTTCGCCGGCTTCGGCAACGCCGAGCAGACCAACGAGCGCTACCGGATGATCCTGGAGGCCGGCGGCGGCGGCCTCTCCGTCGCCTTCGACATGCCCACCCTGATGGGCTACGACTCCGACGACGCCCGCTCCCTCGGCGAGGTCGGCCACTGCGGCGTCGCCATCGACTCCGCCGCCGACATGGAGGTGCTGTTCAACAGCATCCCGCTCGGCGAGGTCACCACCTCGATGACCATCTCGGGCCCCGCCGTCCCGATCTTCTGCATGTACCTGGTCGCCGCCGAACGCCAGGGCGTCGACCCCGCCGTCCTCAACGGCACCCTGCAGACCGACATCTTCAAGGAGTACATCGCGCAGAAGGAGTGGCTGTTCGCCCCCGAGCCCCACCTGCGCCTGATCGGCGACCTGATGGAGCACTGCGCCAAGGGCATCCCCGCCTACAAGCCGCTCTCGGTCTCCGGCTACCACATCCGCGAGGCCGGAGCCACCGCCGCCCAGGAACTCGCCTACACCCTCGCCGACGGCCTCGCCTACGTCGAACTCGGCCTCTCCCGCGGCCTCGACGTGGACGTCTTCGCCCCCGGCCTGTCCTTCTTCTTCGACGCCCACCTCGACTTCTTCGAGGAGATCGCCAAGTTCCGCGCCGCCCGCCGCATCTGGGCCCGCTGGATGCGCGACCACTTCGGCGCCAAGACCGACAAGGCGCAGTGGCTGCGCTTCCACACCCAGACCGCCGGCGTCTCGCTCACCGCGCAGCAGCCCTACAACAACGTGGTCCGCACCGCGGTCGAGGCGCTCTCGGCCGTCCTCGGCGGCACCAACTCGCTGCACACCAACGCCCTCGACGAGACCCTCGCGCTCCCCAGCGAGCAGGCCGCCGAGATCGCGCTGCGCACCCAGCAGGTGATCATGGAGGAGACCGGCGTCACCAACGTCGCCGACCCGCTCGGCGGCTCCTGGTACGTCGAGGCGCTCACCGACAAGATCGAGGCGCAGGTCGAGGAGATCTTCCGGCGCATCCTCGACAAGGGCAGCGCCGAGCACCCGATCGGCCCGATGACCTCCGGCATCCTGCGCGGCATCGAGGAGGGCTGGTTCACCGGCGAGATCGCGGAGGCCGCGTTCCGCTACCAGCAGGGCGTCGAGAAGGGCGACAAGCGGGTCGTCGGCGTCAACTGCCACCCCCGCAGCGTCACCCCCGAGCTGGAGATCCTCCGGGTCAGCCACGAGGTCGAACGCGAGCAGGTGCGGGTGCTCGGCGAGCGCAAGGCGCGGCGCGACGAGGCCGCCGTCCGGGCCGGGCTGGACGCCATGCTCGACGCGGCCCGCTCCGGCGCCAACATGATCGAGCCGATGCTCCGGGCGGTCCGCGCGGAGGCGACGCTCGGCGAGATCTGCCACGCGCTGCGCGACGAGTGGGGCACCTACCGCGAGAACGCGAGCTTCTAGCCGGGCCGAGCAGGGCGAATCCAGGGGCGCGGGGAACTGCGCGAGGCGGAAGGCACCCCACCGCCAAGTTCGCGACGCAGGACAACGACCTGCACGTGATCGCGGCCTTGCGGATGTGGTGTGCGCCTGTCGCGCAGTTCCCCGCGCCCCGGGTTCGCGCGTGCCGGCGTTTTCGCGCCCCGCTCGGGGCTTCTCAGTGCTCGGCCAGGAACTCCTCCCAGGTGCGGGTGCCGCGCATCGCGCCCGGGCCCGCGAGGGGGAGCGGGAGGGCCGGGCGGCGGCGGACGGTGCGGAGCAGGTCCGCGAAGGTGTAGGCGCGGGGGCCGGCGAGGTCGGGGACGAGCCCGGCCGGGGCGCCGAGGGTCAGGGCGAGCAGGCGGTCGGCGACCTCGCGGGGGTCGACGGGTTCGAAGCGCAGGCCGCGCGGGTCGGGCACCACGGGGAGCTTGGCGAGCTTGCCGGCCATGGTGCGGACGAGGGTGTGGAACTGGGCGGCCCGCAGCACCGTCCAGGGCACGCCGCTGTCGGCGATCGCCCGTTCCGCGTCCCGCTTGGCGCGGAACCAGCCGAGCGGCATGGTGTCGGCGCCGATCACCGAGACCATCACCACGTGCCGGACGCCGCCCGCCAGGGCCATCGCGTCGGCCAGGTGCCGGGCCGCCGTGTCGTCGCCCTTCGCGCCGCCGGCGAGGTGCAGGACGGTGTCGATGCCGTCGAGGGCCTCGGTGAGGCCGCTGCCGGCGATCAGGTCGCCGCGGACGTACTGGACGCCGTCGGTCGCGGGGCGGTCGTGCCGGCTGAGGACGCGGACGGTGCGGCCCGCGGCGAGCAGCTCGGGGACGACGAGGGTGCCGAGGGTGCCGGTGCCGCCGGTGACGAGGATGTTCATGAGGGGTGCTCCGTTCCGTGCTGCCACAGTGGGTGTCTGCTGCGTTGACCCCGACCGGGAAAGGGATGTGACAGATGAGTGGGGGAACTCTTCTCGCGGAGCGGTTCGAGGAGCAGCGGCCCAGGCTGCGGGCGGTGGCGTACCGGATGCTGGGCTCGCTGGGGGAGGCCGAGGACGCGGTGCAGGAGGCGTGGCTGCGGCTGGACCGGCACGCGGAGGAGGTGGAGAACCTCGGCGGCTGGCTGACCACGGTGGTCTCCCGGGTGTGCCTGAACGAGCTGCGCAGCCGG
This sequence comes from Kitasatospora cheerisanensis KCTC 2395, assembly GCF_000696185.1. GTDB lineage: Bacteria > Actinomycetota > Actinomycetes > Streptomycetales > Streptomycetaceae > Kitasatospora > Kitasatospora cheerisanensis. Next base: position 5,240,799 of record NZ_KK853997.1, read on the forward strand.
GACCGGCGCCGGGAGGAGGAGCTGGACACCCAGGTGCCGGACCCGGTGCTGGCCGCGCCGGAGCGGGACGACCCGGAGGCGGCGGCGCTGCTGGGCGACCGGGTCGGGATGGCGCTGCAGGTGGTGCTGGGGACGCTGGGCCCGGCCGAGCGGCTGGCGTTCGTGCTGCACGACCTGTTCGCGGTGCCGTTCGAGGAGATCGCGCCGCTGCTGGAGAAGTCCCCGGCGGCGGTGCGGCAGTCGGCGAGCCGGGCGCGCCGGCGGGTGAAGGAGCGGGCGCCGGTGCCGGACCGCGATCCGGTGGCGCAGCGCGGCGCGGTGGAGGCGTTCCTGTCGGCCGCCCGGGAGGGCGACTTCGAGGGCCTGGTACGGGTGCTGGCCCCGGACGCGGTGCTGCGGTCGGACGGCGGCGCGCTGGTGGAGCTGTCCCGGGTGCTGCGGGGCGGCGCGGCGATCGCGTCCTCGGCGGCCGGCTTCCGGGCGCTGGCGCCGTACGCGCGGCTGGTGCTGGTGAACGGCGCCTACGGCGTGCTGACGGTGGTGGACGGCCGGCCGGTGTCGGTGATGGCGTTCACCGTGGTGGAGGGCCGGGTGGCGCAGATCGACGTGCTGGGCGACCCGGAGCGGCTGGCGGCGCTGGCGCTGCCGAGCTGACCGGGCGTCAGTGCAGCAGCCCCGGGAAGGGGTTGAGGAGCAGGGTGGCGAAGCGGCGGACCCAGTCCGGGGTGACGGGTTCGCCGCTCACCAGCAGCCGGTGTTCGACGGTGCCGGCGATGGTGTCGAAGATGATGTCGATCTCCTCCTCGGCGCCGGCCGGGTCCAGTTCGGGGTCCATCTCGCCGCGGGCCTGGGCGTTGGCCAGTCCGAGCTGGACCAGGACCTTCTGCGGCTGGACGATCCGCTCCCGGATACGGCGGCGCAGGTGGAGGTCGCGGGTGCCCTCGGCGAACAGGGCGAGCAGCGCGGCCTGGGTCTCGGGGAGGGAGAGCAGCTCGGCGAACCGGGCGACCACGGCCTCGATGTCGGCCTGCAGGCTGCCGTGGTCGGCGCACTCCAGCTGGTCGAAGAGGCTGGCGATGGCGTCGACCACCAGTTCGCTCTTGGACGGCCAGCGCCGGTAGAGGGTGGTCTTGGCGACGCCGGCCCGCTGGGCGACGTCGCCCATGGTGAGTCCGCCCCAGCCGAGTTCGGCGAGCGCCTCGCGGGTGGCGTCCAGGATGGCGAGGTCGGCGGCGGCGCTGCGGGGGCGGCCCTTGCCGCGGGCGGGCGGCGGCGGAACGGCGGCCGGCGGGTCCGGGTGCTCGGCGGGCTGCCGGGTGGTGGGGGCCACCGCGCCTCCTAGCGAATTTACTCAGAAGTAACTTGGTGGCCCCACGGTAGCGACCTGCGGCGCTGCCCGATACCCGCCCCGGGCCGGAAAGTGGGGCAGCTCACGCTTCCGGAGGGCGGTTGGGGCTTGCGGGGGGAGCCCGGGGGGCAGATACGCTACGACCAGTAGCGAAAGAGCGACAACCAACGCGCCCTGCCCCATGGGATCGGGCGGGCGCGCGGCGCGGATGGGGATCCGCGCCCGAACGGTCGGGCTCCGCCGGGGGAGGCGGGCGTCCAGCTTTCGGCATTTCCGGGCGGATGGCGTCCGGTACCGGCTCCGGCGGGGGAGGATAGAGCCATGCAGTCACGGAATTCGCGTCTCAACAGCTCCGCCCTGCGCGGTGCGGTGGACCTCGCCGCGGTGAAGGCGGCCGGAGAGGCCGCCCAGAAGGCGGAGCAGACCCGGGCCGAGCGGGCCCGGCAGGCGGCGACGGGCGAGAGCCCGGCGCTCGCGGAGTACCCCCTGGTGCTGGACGTCACCGAGGACACCTTCGAGTCGGAGGTGGTCCAGCGCTCGGCCGAGGTCCCCGTGGTGGTGGACTTCTGGGCCGAGTGGTGCGGCCCGTGCAAGCAGCTCAGTCCGATCCTCGAACGCCTCGCCGAGGAGTACGCGGGCCGGATCGTGCTCGCCAAGATCGACGTGGACGCCAACCCGCTGATCGCCCAGCAGTTCGGCATCCAGGGCATCCCGGCCGTGATGGCCGTGGTCGCGGGCCAGCTGGTGCCGCTGTTCCAGGGCGCCGAGAACGAGTCGAACGTCCGCAAGGTGCTGGACCAGCTGATCGCGGTCGCCGAGCAGCGCTTCGGCATCGTCGGCGTCGCCGCGGGCGGCGGCCCGGACGTGCCGGCGGCCCCGCGGGTGCCGGTCGACCCGGCGCTGGAGGCCGCGCACGAGGCGCTGGACCGGGGCGACCTGGGCGGCGCGGTGCAGGCGTACCAGAACGTGCTGAGCGACCGGCCCGGCCACGTCGAGGCGAAGCTCGGCCTGGCCCAGGCGCAGCTGTTGCAGCGGGTGGAGAAGCTCGACCCGCAGCAGGTGCGCACCGACGCCGCGGCCGACCCGAAGGACGTGGCGGCCCAGCTGCGGGCGGCCGACCTGGACCTGGTCGGCGGTCACGTCGAGGACGCCTTCGGCCGCCTGGTGGACACCGTGGCGAAGACCTTCGGCGAGGACCGGGACACCGCGCGACTGCGGCTGCTGGAGCTCTTCGAGGTCATCGGCCCGGAGGACCCGCGCACGGTGGCGGCCCGTCAGGCGCTGGCCCGGGTGCTGTTCTGACGGCACTGGGTGACACGTTCGGTGACCTGCGGTGTCGTCGGGGATTTGACGACTTTCGTGGCTAAACCGGGTAGGTTTACCAAATCTTGATAACACCCCTTCTTCGTCGCCCTGCGTGACGGAGGAGGGGTGTTTCCTTGGTGTTTGCGGGGGTCGCGGGCTCGGCGGCTCCGCGTTTTCGTCACTCTCCGCAGTCTGCCGTTCGATCTCCTGAGCGAAGGCGTTCACTGTTGGATTACCCGTCAGTAACGCACCCCTTGTGCTCGGCCCGGTATTCGAGCACGATCGGCGACGCCCGGTCCCTCCGCAACGAGGGTCCCCACCGGGTGAGGACAGGGGGGTAAACCGCAGATCCCACGCGGCGGTTCCTGGCCTCGGCGGTCGCGCAGCCCGCGCGCTCGCACGGTTGTCGCTCGGGGGTGATCGCCGAACGCCGTCCCCACGGCACCCGGCGCTCTCCGCTACCGAGGACGTAGCTCTCTCCCATCCCGGGCCGAACCATGTGCGGGACGCACCGGAACGGCCGGAGATGTACGTCCTAGAAGGAGGACTCGCATGTCCACGTCTTACGGCAAGACCCGCTGGAAGCGCTTCGCCCTGGTGATGGTGCCCAGCATGGCGGCCACCGCCGCGATCGGCGTCTCGCTGGCCAACTCCGCGCTGGCGGCCTCGTTCTCGGTCTCCGGCCAGCAGTTCAAGGTCACCGTCGACCAGCTGAAGGGCGAGGGCTTCTCGCAGTTCGGCGGCGTCGACATGGAGGCCAACAAGACCCCGCACCCGGTCGCCATCTCGGCCTTCGACCACGCCACCCTGCAGAACCTGTGCCAGTCGGTCGTCACCGACCTCGGCCCGCTCGGCAAGTGGACCCTGGTCCTCAAGGCCGGCCAGGACGCGAAGAACCCGGTCGACGCCCAGCAGCTGCTGATCGACCTGAACCAGCTGAACGCCGACGCCAAGTTCGGCAGCATCAACATCGGTCAGGACGCCAGCACCCTGCAGGGCTCCGCGATCGACAAGCTGAAGGCCGACGGCGGCTCGCTGCCGACCGGCGCGCAGGGCTTCGCGCAGGCCGCCAAGACCGCCGAGCTGTCCAAGGTCCAGCAGACCGCGTACGCCACCTCGGCCGGCACCTTCACGCTCCCGGGCCTGAAGCTGAACATCACCCAGGGCACCAACGAGTGCTACTAGTCCGCAGTTGACGGCCCGTCAGTGACGGGCCCGATCGCGGACCACCGGTTCGAGGGGGCGGCGCACCGCCGTTCCCTCGGGCCGCACCCCGGCACACCCGGGGCCATCCGTATTTCCCCTCGGACCCACCATCGAGGAGTCGCACCATGTCCAGCGCAACCGTCGAGGCCTGGCCCGAGGGCCCGGCCGGCTTGGCCAGCCGAGGTCGGCGAGGGTTCCGCGCCTGGCGGCGCACCCGGCCGTTCTGGGGTGGCCTGCTGGCCATGATCGCCGGCCTCCCGATCCTCTACTTCCCGTACGCCCACCTCAGCCTGGGCGGCCTGACGGTGGCGATGTCCACCACCGCCGGGGCCGGCTCGATGATCATCGGCATCCTGCTGATCGTGCTCGGCCTGACCGCCTGGTTCCAGCCGCTGGTGCGGATCTTCTGCGGGGTGGCGACCACCATCCTGGCGCTGATCTCCATCCCGGTCTCCAACCTGGGCGGCTTCGGCATGGGCCTGGTCCCCGGCCTGATCGCCGGCGGCCTGCTGGTCTCCTGGGCGCCGCTGCAGCCGCTCCCGGCCGCCGGCCCGGAGACCGCCGGGGCGGCCGCGCCCGTGGACGCCGCGCCGACCGCGCCGCTGCCCGCGCAGGCCGCCGCCGCGCAGCCGCTGGAGTACGGCGCGGCGCCGGTGGCCGAGCCGGAGGGGGAGCGGCCGTGACCGACCCCGAGAAGGCCGAGCCCGGCCCGCGGCACGCAGTGCCACGCGAGGGCATCCGGTCCCGGCTGCGCGGACGGGCGCTGGCGATCGCCGCCGTGCCGACCGCGCTGCTGGTCGGCGCCGCCTACACGCCGACCCTGGCGGTCGCCGCGGACCCGCAGTCCGGCAGCTGCGCGAGCAGCCCGGACACCGTGCTCAAGGAGACGCCCGTCCCGAAGAGCGAGATCAAGGTGCTGCCGGACTCCTCCGCGAGCCAGGCGGCGGCCGTCCAGTCCGGGCAGTCCGGGCAGGCCCCCGCGGGCAGTGCCGCCGCGGTGCCCGCGGTGTTCACCGGCTCGACCGCCGTGCAGCCCGCCACCTACGTGACGCCGAACACCGGCGCCGCGGCCGGCGGGGTGCAGCAGGCCGGGGTGATCGACGACTGGTGGAACAACCTGATCCACCCGGGCGCCGCCGCGAGCGCCGCCCCGTCCGCCACACCGAACGCCGCGTCCTCCGCGCCCACCACGCCGAGCCCGACCGCGAAGCCGTCCGCGACCCCGAGCCCGTCGGCGACCGGCCGTCCCACCACCACGCCGTCGACGCCCGCCACGCCGCAGGAGACGGCCGGCCCGTCCGCGCCGGCGGCCGGCGGCGGCACGAAGGCCCCGTCGACCAAGGCGCCGACGGCCGCGCCGTCCGCCTCGGCGTCCGACGACCCGAACTGCCTGGTGAGCACCAAGGGCCTGGCGGCCAAGGCCGCGCCGAGCGGCCACGTGGTGCCGGACCAGAACTGGGTGCTGCACTCGACCCGGCTGGCGCTGCACGGCTCGGTGTTCAACGGCGTCTACGACGTCACCACCGAGAGCGGCACCAAGCGGGTGCTGAAGTTCACCACCGACAGCGTCGACATCGAGAACCTCGACATGTCGACCATCCAGATCCCCGGCCTGACCTTCCACGTGAAGAGCCGTCAGGGATCGACCTCCACCATGCGCAACGGCCCGATCACCATGTACGTGGAGAGCCTGTCCGGGCACCTGGCGGCCGTCTACGGCCTGCCGATACCCATCGACCTGGGCCCGATCACGCTCACCCCGGACACCCTGCCGAAGTGGCTGTGGGACCTGCTGGGCGCGGTGCCGATCCCGCTCGACCTGACCCTCAGCGACGCCAAGGCGGTGCAGGCCGGCCAGTTCGGCGGCGACCTCACCATCCCGGGCATGCGGCTGTTCAACGACAAGGAGCCGTACGACGGCTGAGCCGCCGTCACAGTCCTCGCGCGAACGCCGCAGGGGCGGACCCGATCCTCGGGTCCGCCCCTGCGGGTTCCTGCGCCGGGCTCAGCGGCCGCCGCGGGTGCCCAGGTGGTGGACCTGGACCATGTTGGTGGTGCCCGGGATACCGACCGGGACGCCGGCGGTGACGATCACGGTGTCGCCCTCGGCGAGGCGGCCCATCTTCAGCAGTTCGCGGTCGACCTGCTCGACCATCGCGTCCGTGGTGGCCACCTGCTCGGTGACGTACGCCTCGACGCCCCAGCTCAGCGAGAGCTGGTTGCGGGTGGCGACGTCCGGGGTGAAGGCGATCACCGGGATCGGCGAGCGGTAGCGGGACAGGCGGCGGGCGGTGTCACCGGACTTGGTGAACGCGATCAGCGCCTTGCCGTCGAGGAAGTCGCCCAGCTCGGTCGCGGCGCGGGCGACCGAACCGCCCTGGGTGCGCGGCTTGCGGCCCGGGTTGAGCGGCTGGAGGCCCTGCGAGAGCAGCTCCTCCTCGGCCTTCTCGGCGATCTTGCTCATGGTCTTGACGGTCTCGACCGGGTACTTGCCGACGCTGGACTCGGCGGACAGCATGACCGCGTCCGCGCCGTCCAGGATCGCGTTGGCGACGTCGGAGACCTCGGCGCGGGTCGGGCGCGAGGCGTGGATCATCGACTCCATCATCTGGGTGGCGACGATGACCGGCTTCGCGTTCCGGCGGGCCAGGGTGACCAGGCGCTTCTGCACCAGCGGGACCTTCTCCAGCGGGTACTCGACCGCCAGGTCGCCGCGGGCCACCATGATCGCGTCGAAGGCGAGGACGATCTCCTCCATCGCCTCGACGGCCTGCGGCTTCTCGATCTTGGCGATGACCGGCACACGAATGCCGACCTCGTCCATGACCTTGTGGACGTCGTCGATGTCCGCGGCGTTGCGGACGAAGGACAGTGCGACCATGTCGACGCCCAGCTGCAGGGCGAAGCGCAGGTCCTCCTTGTCCTTCTCGGACAGCGCGGGCACGTTGACCGCCGCGCCGGGCAGGTTGATGCCCTTGTTGTTGGAGAGCACACCGCCCTCGACCACCACGGTCTTCACCCGCGGGCCGTCGACGCTGACGACCTCCAGGGCGATGACGCCGTCGTTGATCAGGATCGGGTCGCCGGGCTTCACGTCGCCGGGCAGGCCCTTGTAGGTGGTGCCGCAGATGTACTGGTCACCGGGGACATCCTCGGTGGTGATGGTGAACGTGTCGCCGTTGTCAACGGTCACCGGGCCGTTGGCGAAGGTCGCCAGACGGATCTTGGGGCCCTGCAGGTCGGCCAGCACGCCGATGGTGCGGCCGGTGTCCTCCGACACCTGGCGGACGCGGCGGTACCGGTCCTCGTGCTCGGCGTGGGAGCCGTGGCTCATGTTCAGTCGGGCGACGTTCATGCCCGCTTCGACGATGGCCTTCAGCTGTTCGTAGGAGTCCGTGGCAGGACCCAGGGTGCAGACAATTTTCGCTCGGCGCATATCCGTCAGTCTATCCGTTCGTGTTATCGGTGCATTCAGCTCGAATCGTCAGATATCGCCAACGAACATTCCGAGGGGTGGGATACTGACGGGTAGTCATCCCGCGCCGGTCCTACACCTCGTGGACCAGCGCGAACGTCTGCTGGGCGATCTCCAGTTCCTCGTCGGTGGGCACCACGGCGACGGTCACCCGGCCGTAGGACGGCGAGATCACCCGGGCCTCGCGCGAACGCACCGCGTTCAGCTCCGGCTCCACCGAAATTCCCAGTTCCTCCAGATTGGCACAGACCGCGGCCCGCACCTCCACGGAGTTCTCCCCGACACCCGCGGTGAACGCCACCGCGTCCACCCGGCCGAGCACCGCGTAGTACCCGCCCAGGTAGCGGCGGATCCGGTGCACGTACGAGTCGAAGGCCAACTTGGCGTCGTCGTCGCCGTCCTGGGCGCGGCGCACCACCTCGCGCATGTCGTTGTCGCCGCACAGGCCGAGCAGGCCGCTGCGGCGGTTCAGCAGGTCGTCGATCTGATCGATCGTCAGGCCGCCCACCCGGTGCAGGTGGAACACCAGGCCCGGGTCCACGTCACCGGAACGGGTGCCCATCACCAGGCCCTCCAGCGGGGTCAGGCCCATCGAGGTCTCCACGCACACCCCGCCGGCCACCGCCGAGGCGGAGGCCCCGTTGCCCAGGTGCAGCACGATCACGTTCAGCTCGGCCGGGTCGCGGCCCAGCAGGCGGGCGGTGGCCCGGGAGACGTACTGGTGCGAGGTGCCGTGGAAGCCGTAGCGGCGCACCCGGTGCTCGTCGGCGGTCTTCCGGTCGATCGCGTAGCGGGCCGCGTACTCGGGCAGGGTGGCGTGGAAGGCGGTGTCGAAGACCGCGACCTGCGGCAGGTCGGGGCGGATCGAGCGGGCCACCTCGATGCCGGTGATGTTCGCCGGGTTGTGCAGCGGCGCCACCGGGATCAGCCGGCGGATCTCCGCGACCACCGCGTCGGTGATCAGCGTCGGCCGGGTGAAGCGCAGCCCGCCGTGCACCACCCGGTGGCCGATCGCCGCCAGCTCCGGCGAGTCCAGGCCCATCAGGTCGGCGGCCAGCTCGTCGGCGACGGCGTGCAGCGCCCCGTCGTGGTCGGCGAAGCGCCGCACCGTCTCGCGCGGTTCGCCGGTCAGCGGCAGGTGCAGCAGCCGGCCGCTGAGCTCGCCGATCCGCTCCACCAGGCCGGAGGCCAGCCGGGAGCCGTCCAGCATGTCGATCAGCTGGTACTTCACCGAGGACGACCCGGCGTTCAGCACCAGGACACGGGTACCGGTGGTCACTGTGCGCCTCCGTCGGCGGACTCGGTCTGGGACTGGATCGCGGTGATCGCCACGGTGTTGACGATGTCCTCGACCAGGGCGCCGCGGGACAGGTCGTTGACCGGCTTGTTCAGGCCCTGCAGCACCGGGCCGACCGCGATCGCCCCGGCCGAGCGCTGCACCGCCTTGTAGGTGTTGTTGCCGGTGTTCAGGTCCGGGAAGATCAGCACGGTGGCCCGGCCGGCCACCGGCGAGCCCGGCAGCTTGGTCGCCGCGACGTGCGCGTCCACCGCCGCGTCGTACTGGATCGGGCCCTCCACCAGCAGGTCGGGGCGCAGCTCGCGGACCAGCTCGGTGGCCTTGCGGACCTTGTCCACGTCCGCGCCGGAGCCGGAGGTGCCGGTCGAGTAGGACAGCATCGCCACCCGCGGCTCCACCCCGAACTGGGCCGCCGTCCCGGCGGACTGGATCGCGATGTCGGCCAGCTGCTGGGCGTCCGGGTCCGGGTTGACCGCGCAGTCGCCGTACACCAGCACCTTGTCGGCGAGGCACATGAAGAACACCGAGGAGACGATCGCCGCGCCCGGCGAGGTCTTGATCACCTCGAAGGCGGGGCGGATGGTCGCCGCCGTCGAGTGCACCGCGCCGGACACCATGCCGTCCGCGATGCCCTCCTGCACCATCAGGGTGCCGAAGTAGGAGACGTCGGTGACCACGTCCAGGGCCCGCTCGATCGTCATGCCCTTGTGGGCGCGGGCCTTCGCGTACAGCTCGGCGAAGCGCTGGCGCAGCGGGCTGGCCGCCGGGTCGACGATCCGCACCCGGGCGCCGGAGCCGTCGGCCGGCGGGAACTCGATGCCCAGCGCGGCGGCCCGGCGGTGCACGGCCTCCGGCTCGCCGAGCAGGGTCAGGTCGCAGATGTTGCGGCGCAGCAGCACCTCGGCGGCGCGCAGCACGCGGTCCTCGGCGCCCTCCGGCAGCACGATGTGCCGGCGGTCGGCGCGGGCCCGCTCCAGCAGGGCGTGCTCGAACATCATCGGGGTGACCCGCTCGGAGCGGCTGAGCTCGATCCGGCTGGTCAACTCGGCGGTGTCGACGTGCAGTTCGAACAGGCCGAGGGCGATCTCGGCCTTCCGCGGGTTGCCGGGGCCGATCCGGCCCTCCAGGTGGGTGAGCGCCGCGGCGGTCAGCCAGGAGCCCTCGGTCACCTCGGCCACCGGGGTGCCGGGGGCCAGCCGGGAGGCCAGCGCCATCACGTCCGGGCCCGGGTGCTGACCGAGCGTCAGCAGGACGCCGGCGATCGGCGGGGCGCCCGCGGCGTGCGCGGCCAGCGAGCCGATCAGCAGGTCGGCCCGGTCGCCGGGGGTCACCACGAGCGCGCCCTCGGTCAGCGCGTTCAGGAAGGTCGGCAGCATCGCGCCGCCGAACACGAAGCCCCGGACGTCCCGGGACAGGCCGGCCGCGTCGCCCAGCAGCACCTGGGCGCCGGTCGCCTCGACCAGTTGCGCGACGGTGGGCGCGGCGAGGGCCGGCTCCTCCGGGATCACGTACACCGGCACCGGCAGCTTCTCGGTCAGCGCCCGCTGCACCTGCTGCTTGGCGCCCGGCGCCACCCGGTTGGCGATCATCGCCAGGATCGAGCAGCCCAGGTCCCGGTAGGCGCGGTGGGCGTTGCGGACCTCCGCGACCACCGCCTGCGGGTCGTCCTGGCGGCCGCCGACCACCGGGAGCACGCTCGCCCCGAACTCGTTCGCCAGCCGGGCGTTGAAGGCCAGCTCGTCCGGGATGTTGGTGCCGGAGAAGTCGGTGCCGAGCACCAGCACCGCCTGGCAGCGGCGCTCCAGCTGGTGGAAGCGGTCGACCAGTTGGGAGACCAGTTCGTCCTGGCCCTGGGCGGCCTGAAGGGCGGCGGCCTCGTCGTAGGTCAGCCCGTACAGCTCGCTGACGGGCAGGTCGAGGCGGTAGCGGGTGCGCAGCAGTTCCACCACGTGGTCGGCGGGGTGGTGGCCGCCCTCCGCGGTGTGCACCAGGGGGCGGAACACCCCGACCCGGTCCACCTGGCGGGTGAGCAGTTCCATGACCCCGAGTTCCACGGCCTGTCGGCCGTCCCCCCGGTCGATCCCGGTCACGTACACGCTGCTCGCCACGGTGGAGCTCCCCGTCCGTCTGTCTCAGGCTGCGGTCATCTTGACCATACCTTCGTACGACATTCGGACCGGGTTGCGGCACTGCCGTTAGGGCCGGTCGGGGGGACGTAGGTCCTCGGTGTGCGATCCGACGGGTCGTCAGACCGTCAACGGGCCGGACGCAGCCAGACGGTGGCCAGCGGCGGCAGCACCAGCTCCGCCGAGCGCGGCTGCCCGTTCCACTGGGTGCCCTCCGCCTTCACCGGACGGGAGTTGGCGACCCCGCTGCCGCCGTACCGGACGGCGTCGGTGTTCAGCACCTCCTCCCACAGCTGGTCGCGGCCGTCCAGCCGGGGCAGGCCGACCCGGAAGCCGTGCCGGACCACCGGGGAGAAGTTGGAGACCGCCACCAGCGGGCTGCCGTCGGCGGCGAACCGGACGAAGGACAGCGCGTTGTCCTCGGCCGCGCCGCCGTCCAGCCAGCGGAAGCCGGCCGGGACGGTGTCCAGCTCGTACAGCGCCGGGGTGTCGCGGTAGACCCGGTTGAGGTCGCCGACCAGGCGCTGCACGCCCCGGTGGTCCTCGTGCGCCGCCCAGGCCTCGTCGAGCACCCACCACTGCGGGCCGTGCTCGTGGTCCCACTCCGCGCCCTGAGCGAACTCCTGCCCCATGAACAGCAGTTGCTTGCCGGGGTGGGCCCACATGAAGCCCAGGTAGGCGCGGTGGTTGGCGCGCTGCTGCCACCAGTCGCCGGGCATCTTGGAGACCAGCGCCTGCTTGCCGTGCACCACCTCGTCGTGCGAGATCGGCAGGATGTAGTTCTCCGAGTACGCGTACACCATCGAGAAGGTCATCTCGTTGTGGTGGTACTTGCGGTGCACCGGCTCCTTGGACATGTAGACCAGCGAGTCGTGCATCCAGCCCATGTTCCACTTCAGGCCGAAGCCCAGGCCGCCGGAGTCGGTGGGCCGGGTGACGCCGTCCCAGGCGGTGGACTCCTCGGCGACCGTCAGCACGCCCGGGCAGCGCCGGTACACGGTGGCGTTCATCTCCTGCAGGAAGGACGCCGCGTCCAGGTTCTCCCGCCCGCCGAATTGGTTGGGCGTCCAGCCGCCGCCCTCGCGCGAGTAGTCGAGGTAGAGCATCGAGGCGACCGCGTCCACCCGCAGGCCGTCGACGTGGAACTCCTCGCACCAGTACACCGCGTTCGCCACCAGGAAGTTGCGGACCTCGGTGCGGCCGTAGTCGAACTCCAGCGTCCCCCAGTCGGGGTGCTCGGCGCGCTGCGGGTCGGCCGGCTCGTACAGCGGCTCGCCGTCGAAGCGGGCCAGCGCGAAGTCGTCCTTCGGGAAGTGCGCCGGCACCCAGTCCACCAGCACGCCGATGCCGTGCCGGTGCAGCGTGTCGACCAGGTACCGGAAGTCGTCGGGGGTGCCGAGCCGGGCCGTCGGCGCGTAGAAGCCGGACACCTGGTAGCCCCAGGAGCCGCCGAACGGGTGCTCCATCACCGGCATGAACTCGACGTGGGTGAAGCCCAGTTCCTTCAGGTAGCCGGGCAGCACCTCGGCGATCTGCCGGTACGAGGCCAGGTCGGGGCGCCAGGAGGCGAGGTGCAGCTCGTAGACCGACATCGGGGCGCGGTGGTGGACGGTGTGCGCCCGCGCCGCCATCCACTCGGCGTCCTGCCACTCGTGCCGGGAGACCGTCACCACCGAGGCGGTGTCCGGCGGGCACTGCGCGGCCCGGGCCAGCGGGTCGGCCTTCTCCACCACCCGGCCGCTCCGGGTCAGGATCTGGTACTTGTACCGCTCGCCCTCGCCCAGGCCCGGCACGAACAGCTCCCACACGCCGGACGAGCCCAGCGAGCGCATCGGGTGCGCGGTGCCGTCCCAGTGGTTGAACGAGCCGATCAGCCGCACCCCGACCGCGTTCGGCGCCCACACCGCGAACGAGGTGCCGGCCACCCCGTCCACGGTGCGCACGTGCGAGCCGAGCGCGTGCCACAGCTGCTCGTGCCGGCCCTCCGAGATCAGGTGCAGGTCCAGCTCGCCGAGGGTCGGGGCGAAGCGGTAGCCGTCCTGCTGCTCCAGCGGCCCCCCGCCCGGGTAGGTCACCTTCAGCGTGTAGGCGGGGAACCGCTGGCCGGTCAACAGGCCGGTGAACAGGCCCGCCTGCTGGTGCGTCAGCTCCGCCGGGCCGAGGGCGGTCTCCACCACCACCCGCTCGGCGAACGGGCGCAGCACCCGGATCGCGGTGCCCGTCGGCAGCGCGTGCGCACCCAGCAGGGCGTGCGGGTCGTGGTGCGCGCCGGACACCAGGCGGTCCACCTCGGCGGGCGGCAGCGGCGCCTCGGGCAGCCGCAGCGCCGAGCCCGGGACGAGCCGGGCGGCCTTGCCGGGCCGGACGGTCGTGCCCCTGGCCGGCCGGGGCTCCGGGGCCGGGCCGCCCGCCTTCGCGGACTTGGCCGCGGACTTGGTCGCGGGCTTGGTCGCGGACGTCGCGCCCTGCGCCCGCGCGGGCTTGGCCGGGGACGGGGCGCCGGCCCCCCTGACGCGCTCGCCGTTCCGGAAGGTGGCCGGGACGGCCGGTTGGCGGTCGGCCGGAAAGGACGGGTCGAGCGGACCGAGCGGGGTCACGGCGGAGGCCTCCAGGATTCCTGCGAACGGGACGGGGGTGGTGCCGGGAGAGCGGGCCGCCCGGCCGGGACGGCCGGGCGGCCGGTCAGACGGAGTCGGCCAGGCGGTTGATCGCGGCCAGCGGGATCGGCAGCCAGCTCGGCCGGTGCCGGGCCTCGTACACCACCTCGTACACCGCCTTGTCGATCTCCAGGGCGCGCATCAGCTCCGGCGAGCCGGACGGGTCGGCGCCGCCGCCGGCCGTGTAGCCGGCGCAGTACGCGGCCCGGTTGCGGGCCGCCCAGGCGGCGGCCAGGTGGGCCAGGTGCGGGTCCTGGGCGGGGGAGCCGGCCAGCAGGTGGGCGGCCGCGTAGTCGAAGGAGCGGAGCATCGCGGCGACGTCCCGCAGCGCGGGCTGCGGGAGCCGGCGCTCGGCCAGCGGCTTGGCCGGCTCGCCCTCGAAGTCCAGCAGCACCCAGCCCTGCGGGGTGCGCATGGCCTGGCCGAGGTGCAGGTCGCCGTGGATGCGCTGGACCAGCAGTCCGTCCAGGTGAGCGGCCGTCAGCTGCTGGAACGCGCCGCGCAGCGCGGAGCGGTAGCGCAGCAGGCCGGGCACCGCGGCGACCGCGGAGTCCAGCCGGTCGGCCATCGCGCCGGCCAGTTCGGCGATCCGCGGCCGGTCGAGGCGGGCGGTGGGCATCGAGCGGGCCAGCACCCGGTGCACCTCGGCGGTGGCCCGGCCCAGCCGGTGCGCCTCGATGGCGAAGTTGCCGGGCGAGGGGTCGCCCTTCAGCCGGGCGACCTGGTCGAGGGCCAGCTCCCAGCCGTCCTCGGCGTCCGGCAGGTAGCGCTGCAGCAGGCCCAGGGTGGCGGGCTCGGCGCGCTCCATCCGGCACTCGAACCAGGCGGCGACCCGGGGGATGCGGGTCGAGCCGGCCCGGGACAGCGCCAGGGACAGTTCCAGGTCGGGGTTGGTCCCGGGACTGATCCGGCGGAACAGCTTCAGGATGAACGCGGTGTCGTAGATCACCGAGGAGTTGGACTGCTCCGCGGTGGACGCCCGGCCCGGCAGGTTCCCGGGCAGGCCCGGCCCGGGCGTGCGGCGGAAGGACAGCGAGCCGAACCGGTCGCCGGTGGCCAGGTGCTCCAGCAGACGGCCCGTCAGCTCCGGGTCGTGCACCGCGTCGTAGAGCACCGCGCCGTCGTAGGTGCCGCCCGCCAGTCGGCCCAGCACCGCCGGCCGCCCGACCGCCGCGGGCCGGTCCGAGCGGATGCCCAGCAGCAGCTGGTACACGTCGCCGGGGCCGCCGGTCGCGCCGCCGTGGTCCACCCGCAGCAGCAGGTGCAGCAGGGCCGGGTCGCCGACCTGGAGCGGCGTGCCGATCACCGGGACGAGCGCGGCGATCGGCCGGCCCTTGCCGGCGTACCAGCGCTGGGTGGGGAGCCATTCGGCGATCAGCGGCAGGGCCGACTGGACCAGCTCGCTGACTCCCGCGGCGGTTCTCCGGACCCCCGGCGCCCGCGTGCCGACCGGCCCGGGGGCGGCGGAAGGATCGCGGTGCAGGTGGGCTTGAGAACGGGAGGTTTCGGACATGACTCCCTTTCCCCGGAAGCGGGCGGCTGCCCGACGGATCGTGGCCGGGCCCTTCACTCTTCCGGATTTCGACGGCGCGGCGGCGACGGCACGCGAGCCGCGGGCTCGGTGTCACGCCTTCGTGTGGATGGCCGTTGGGCTGTTCTCCGTACGCGGTGGTGCGAAGACCTCCGGGGGCGCGCGATGCGCCTGGCGCGCCCTCGGAGGGGAAGTCCCGATCGGGGCCTGGGGGATCGTCGGTGCGTGGGCGTGGCGCGGCGGCTCCCGCCGCTACGCCGTCCCGGCCGCCTTCGCCGGGGACTGCCGCAGCTGGAACCAGTAGAAGCCGTGGCCGGCCAGCGTCAACAGGTACGGCCACTCGCCGATGGTGGGGAAGCGCACGCCGCCGATCAGCTCGACCGGGTACCGCCCCCCGTACTGCCGCAGGTCCAGTTCGGTCGGCTGCGCGAACCGCGAGAAGTTGTTCACGCACATGACCAGGTCGCCCTCGTGCTCGCGCACGAAGGCCAGCACCGCGGGATTGCTGGAGGGCAGCTCGGTGTAGCTGCCGAGGCCGAACGCGGGGTTGAGCTTGCGGATCTCGATCATGCGACGCGTCCAGTGCAGCAGCGAACTCGAACTGCTTTGCTGCGCTTCGACGTTGGTCACCTGATAGCCGTACACCGGATCCATGATGGGCGGCAGACTGAGCCTGCCCGGGTCGGCCGAGGAGAAACCCGCATTGCGGTCCGGCGTCCACTGCATCGGGGTGCGCACGCCGTCCCGGTCGCCGAGCCAGATGTTGTCGCCCATGCCGATCTCGTCGCCGTAGTACAGCACCGGGCTGCCGGGCAGCGAGAGCAGCAGCGCGGTGAACAGCTCGACCTGGTTGCGGTCGTTCTCCAGCAGCGGGGAGAGCCGGCGGCGGATGCCCACGTTGGCCCGCATCCGCGGGTCCTTCGCGTACTCCGCGTACATGTAGTCGCGCTCCTCGTCGGTGACCATCTCCAGGGTCAGCTCGTCGTGGTTGCGCAGGAAGATGCCCCACTGGCAGCCGGACGGGATCTCCGGGGTCTTCGCCAGGATCTCCGACACCGGGTAGCGGGACTCCCGGCGGACCGCCATGAAGATCCGCGGCATCACCGGGAAGTGGAACGCCATGTGGCACTCGTCGCCGCCGGAGCCGAAGTCGCCGAAGTAGTCGACCACGTCCTCCGGCCACTGGTTGGCCTCGGCCAGCAGCACGGTGTCCGGGTAGTTGGCGTCGATCTCCTTGCGGACCGTCCGCAGGAAGTCGTGCGTCTCCGGCAGGTTCTCGCAGTTGGTGCCCTCGCGGGCGTACAGGTACGGCACCGCGTCCAGCCGGAAGCCGTCGATGCCGAGGTCCAGCCAGAACCGCAGGGCCGCCATCACCTCCTCCTGCACCCGCGGATTGTCGTAGTTCAGATCCGGCTGGTGGCTGAAGAAGCGGTGCCAGTAGTACTGCTTGCGGACCGGGTCGTACGTCCAGTTGGAGGTCTCGGTGTCGACGAAGATGATCCGCGCGTCCGGGTACTGCTTGTCGTCGTCGGCCCACATGTAGAAGTCGCCGTACGGGCCCTCCGGGTCGCTGCGGGAGGCCTGGAACCACGCGTGCTGGTCGCTGGTGTGGTTCACCACGAAGTCGATGATCACCCGCATGCCGCGGGCGTGCGCCGCGTCGACGAACTCCACGAAGTCGGCCAGGTTGCCGAACTCCGGGAGCACCGACTGGTAGTCCGAGACGTCGTAACCGCCGTCCCGCAGGGGGGAGTTCATGAACGGGGGCAGCCAGAGGCAGTCCACCCCCAGCCACTGGAGGTAGTCGAGCCGCGAGGTGAGCCCCTTGAGGTCACCGACGCCGTCGCCGTTGCTGTCCTGGAACGAGCGCACCAGGACCTCGTAGAAGACCGCGCGTTTGAACCACTCGGGGTCGCGGTCCCGGGCGGGGGTGTCGGCGAAGGTGTCGGGGACGGGCTCGTTGACTGTCACTGCGGGTTCCTCCGAACCGTGAGGAGGTGGGCCGGCCCGGAAGAGGGATCGAGCCGGACGTAGTTGTGACGGCCCCAGGCGTAGGTCGCGCCGGTCAGCTC
Organism: Kitasatospora cheerisanensis KCTC 2395; assembly: GCF_000696185.1. Classification (GTDB taxonomy): domain Bacteria; phylum Actinomycetota; class Actinomycetes; order Streptomycetales; family Streptomycetaceae; genus Kitasatospora; species Kitasatospora cheerisanensis. The sequence continues at coordinate 5,257,816 of NZ_KK853997.1, forward strand.
GTCGTGCACCGTCAGCGGCCCCGGCACGTCGAGCGTCACCGTGGCCTCCTGGACGTGGTGCGGGTCCAGGTTGACCACGCAGATCACCTGGTCCTCCAGGCCGTCCTCGGTGACGGCGGTCTTGGAGAACGCGAGGATCCGCTCGTTGTCGACGGAGTGGAAGCGCAGGTCCCGCAGCTGCTGGAGCGCGGGATGCCGACGGCGCAGCCGGTTCAGGGCGGTCAGCAGCGGCGCGAGGGTGTCCTGCCGGGACCAGTCGCGCGGCCGCAGTTCGTACTTCTCCGAGTGCAGGTACTCCTCCGAGCCGGGCTTCGCGGGCTCGTTCTCGAACAGCTCGAAGCCCGCGTACACCCCGAAGGTCGGCGACAGCGCGGCCGCCAGCACCGCGCGCACCGCGAACGCCGCCGGCCCGCCGGTCTGCAGGTACTCGGGCAGGATGTCCGGGGTGTTGGCGAAGAAGTTCGGCCGCATGTACGCGGCGGCGTCGCCCGCCAGCTCGGTCAGGTACTCGGTCAGTTCGGCCTTGGTGTTGCGCCAGGTGAAGTACGTGTAGGACTGGTGGAAGCCGATCTTGCCCAGGGTGTGCATCATCGCCGGGCGGGTGAACGCCTCCGCCAGGAACAACACGTCCGGGTCGGTGCGGGCGATGTCCGCGAGCACCTTCTCCCAGAAGTTCACCGGCTTGGTGTGCGGGTTGTCGACGCGGAAGATCCGCACCCCGTGGCCCATCCAGAACCGCAGGATCCGCACCGTCTCGCGGACGATCCCGTCGAAGTCCTGGTCGAAGTTGACGGGGTAGATGTCCTGGTACTTCTTCGGCGGGTTCTCCGCGTACGCGACGGTGCCGTCCGCGCGGTGGCTGAACCACTCCGGGTGCTTGTGCACCCACGGGTGGTCAGGCGAGCACTGCAGCGCGAAGTCCAGCGCCACCTCCAGGCCCAGCGCGCCCGCCTCCGCCACGAAGTGGTCGAAGTCCTCCAGGGTGCCCAGGTCCGGGTGGACCGCGTCGTGCCCGCCCTCCGGGGAGCCGATCGCCCACGGCGAGCCGACGTCCCGCGGACCCGCCGTCAGGGAGTTGTCCGGGCCCTTGCGGTGGGCCCGCCCGATCGGGTGGATCGGCGGCAGGTACACCACGTCGAAACCCATCGCGGCGACAGCGGGCAGCCGCTCGGCGGCCGTCCGGAAGGTGCCGGAGACCGGTGCCTCCACCCCGTTCGGGTCGACCACCGCGCCCTCCGAGCGCGGGAAGAACTCGTACCAGGCGCCGAACAGCGCCCGCTTGCGGTCCACCTGGAGCGGCTGCGGACGGGTCGACGAGACCAGCTCGCGCAGCGGGAAGCGGGCCAGCAGCGCCGTCACCTCCGGGACCAGCGCCGCCGCGTAGCGGCTCAGCGGCGGCAGGCCCGGGTCGCGCAGCGCGTCCACCGCGGCCAGCACCTGGGCCCGGCCGTCCTTCTTCGGCACCCCGGCGGCCGCCCGCTCCAGCAGCTGGGCGCCCTCCTCCAGCACCAGCGCGGTGTCGATCCCGGCCGGCAGCTTCACCGCCGCGTGCTTGCGCCAGGTCGCCACCGGGTCGCTCCACGCCTCCACCAGGTACGACCAGCGGCCCGGCGCGGTCGGCGTGACGTACGCCCCCCAGCGGTCGCTGCCCTCGGACAGCTCGCGCATCGGCGTCCACGGGCCGGACCGGCCGCGCGGGTCGCGCAGCACCACATTGGCCCCCACCGCGTCGTGGCCCTCCCGGAACACCGTGGCGGAGACCAGAAAGCGTTCCCCCTCCACGGCCTTGGCCGGACGCCGGCCGGCGTCGACGAGCGGGGTCACGTCAAGGACGGGGATGCGGCCGATCACGGTGTCGCTCTCTGTCGTGGTGCGGGTGGGGCGGGCCGGCCGGGCGGCCGCGGCGCGCTTCGCGGACGGGCGCGCCGCGGGCTCGCGGCCGTCCGACGGGGTGTCAGGTGTGCTCGCCGCCGGGGTGGTCGTGGCGGACGCGGCGCCAGTGGCTGCGCCGGCTGCCGCGGACCTGACGGTGGTGGTCCGTTTCGACGCGGCCTTGCGCGGGGTGCCCGCGGCGCGCTTCGCGGCCGGTGCGGCCGCCCGCCTGCGGGCCGCCGCGGTGCGCGGGGCCGGCACCGGGGGCTCCCCGGTCGACGGTCCGTCAGGGGTGTGGTCCGTCGGCACCGTGGACTGGTCCCGCGTGTCGCCGTGCATGCCAAGCTCCTGCCCGAGATCGGCGGCAGCTCTCCCGGCGGGCGACGCCGGGAGAGTACCGGGAGGACTGCTGGGTGAGGAAGGACGCGCGGCCGGTGTCGGCGCCGCGCCGCCGGGCCCGCCCACCCCGCCCGCGCGGCCGCCGCAGCGACGCCCGCAGCGCCGGACGCGCGTGACCCGGCGCACGTCGCTCGGTGCACGCCCCCGCATGACCCAACTCACCGGAAAACGACCGGCCGGGGAACAAGGACACGCGAAGACACGGCTACTGGGGCCGAATGGGCTAAAGGAGGTGAGGGCTCGTCGAACCGGAACAGCACCGGCCGGAGGCAGCGGGCGACGACCGACCGATCGTGCACCGGTGGCACCCACGACCTTGTTGCATCCTCGCATTCCGGGCAAGGGCTACGGGCGGGTAGGCGCGCGGTTTCAGCCGGTATGCAGCGACGGAACAGGCACCCGCTACACCTCCGTCCTCAGAAGTTCACACCCGACGGCGCGTCCGTTCCCAGCCTGCGCCCCCCGTGCGCCGGTATTTGCCACCACGCGCCCGAAACGATCTCAACGCTGCTCCGAACGGGTGTGGCGACCGCAAGTTGACGCCCTGTCAGGCCCGCACCCGGGTCTACGCTTCAAGTCGTGAAGGCAATTCGCAGGTTCACCGTCCGCACCGTCCTGCCCGAACAACTGCAGCCACTGCACGAGCTCGCGCTGAACCTCCGCTGGTCCTGGCACCCCGAGACCAGGGAACTGTTCCGCTCCGTCGACCCGGACGTCTGGGCCGCCGTCGGGGAGGACCCGGTCCGCCTGCTCGGCGAAGTGCCCGCCGCCCGGCTGGCCGCCCTGGCCACCGACCGGCGCTTCCTGCGCCGGCTCGGCGACCTGGCCGACGACCTGCGCGACTACCTCACCGGCCCGCGCTGGTACCAGTCCGCGAACGACCTCGGCGACGCGCTGCCCGCCGGCATCGCCTACTTCTCGCCCGAGTACGGCATCGCCGCCGCCCTCCCGCAGTACTCCGGCGGCCTCGGCATCCTGGCCGGCGACCACCTCAAGGCCGCCTCCGACCTCGGCGTCCCCGTCATCGGCGTCGGCCTCTTCTACCGGCACGGCTACTTCCGGCAGTCCCTCAGCCGGGACGGCTGGCAGCAGGAGCGCTACCCCCTGCTCGACCCCGACGCGCTCGCCGTCACCCTGCTCCGCGAGGCCGACGCGACCCCCTGCCGGATCGACCTCGCCCTGCCCGGCGGCCGCACCCTCGCCGCCCAGGTCTGGCGCGCCCAGGTCGGCCGGGTTCCGCTGCTGCTGCTCGACTCCGACATCGAGGCCAACACCCCCGCCGAACGCGACGTCACCGACCGGCTCTACGGCGGCGGCAGCGAACACCGGCTGCTGCAGGAAATACTGCTCGGCATCGGCGGCGTCCGCGCCGTCCGCACCTACTGCCGCCTCACCGGCCACCCCGAACCCGAGGTGTTCCACACCAACGAGGGCCACGCCGGCTTCCTCGGCCTCGAACGGATCGCCGAACTCACCACCGCCCACCCCGGCCTCGGCTTCGCCGACGCCCTCGAAGCCGTCCGGGCCGGCACCGTCTTCACCACCCACACGCCCGTCCCCGCCGGCATCGACCGCTTCGACCGGGAGCTGATCGCCCGTCACTTCGGCGGCGACGCCGCCCTGCCCGGCGTCCCCGTCGACCAGGTGCTCGCCCTCGGCGCCGAGAACTGGGCCGGCGGCGATCCCAAGCTGTTCAACATGGCCGCGATGGGCCTGCGGCTCGCCCAGCGCGCCAACGGCGTCTCCACCCTGCACGGGGCCGTCAGCCGGGAGATGTTCCGCGGCCTGTGGCCCGGCTTCGACGCGCCCGAGGTCCCGATCACCTCCATCACCAACGGCGTGCACGCCCCCACCTGGATCGACCCCGCCGTGGTCCGGCTCGGCGCCACCGAGATCGGCCAGGAACGCGCCGAGGAAGCGATGGCCGTCGGCACCGCGAGCCAGTGGACCGGCCTCGAACGGATCGGCAACTCCGAGGTCTGGGAACTGCGCCGCACCCTGCGCGCCCAACTCGTCGACGAGGCCCGCAGGCGGCTGCGCGCCTCCTGGCAGCAGCGCGGCGCCGGCGAGGCCGAACTCGGCTGGACCGGCGCGGTGCTCGACCCCGACGTCCTCACCATCGGCTTCGCCCGGCGCGTCCCGTCCTACAAGCGGCTCACCCTGATGCTCCGCGACCCGGTGCGGCTGCGCGCCCTGCTGCTGCACCCCGAACGGCCCGTGCAGATCGTCGTCGCCGGCAAGGCGCACCCCGCCGACGACGGCGGGAAGCGACTCATCCAGCACCTGGTGGCCTTCGCGGACGACCCCGCCGTCCGGCACCGGATCGTCTTCCTGCCCGACTACGACATGGCGATGGCCAAGGCCCTCTACCCCGGCTGCGACGTCTGGCTGAACAACCCGCTCCGCCCGCTCGAAGCCTGCGGCACCTCCGGCATGAAGGCCGCGCTCAACGGCTGCCTCAACCTGTCCATCCTCGACGGCTGGTGGGACGAGTGGTACGACGGCCAGAACGGCTGGGCCATCCCCACCGCGGACGGCGGCACCGGTGAGGGCGTGCTCGACCCCGAGAGCAAGGAGGCCGAGCGGCGCGACGACATCGAGGCCGCCGCGCTCTACGACCTGATCGAGCACCAGGTGGCCGCCCGCTTCTACGACCGCGCGGCGGACGGGCTGCCGCACCGGTGGATCTCGATGGTCCGGCACACCCTGGTGACCCTGGGGCCGAAGGTGCTGGCCGGACGGATGGTCCGGGAGTACGTCGAGCGGCTCTACGTACCGGCGGCGGAGGCCCGGCGGCGGCTGGCCGGCGAGGCCTCCGACCACGCCGGCGCGAAAGCCCTGGCGGGCTGGAAGGCGACCGTCCGCGACGCGTGGCCGTCCGTCCGGGTCGAACACGTCGAGGCGGACGGGGTCGGGGAGGCCCAGGAACTCGGCGCGACGCTCGCCCTCCGGGTCCAGGTCGCGCTCGGACGGCTCCGGCCGGAGGACGTCGAGGTCCAGGTCGTCTCCGGGCGGGTCGACGAGAGCGACCGGATCTCCGAGGCGACGACCTTGGCGTTGAAGCCGGCCTCCGGCTCCGGCGGGACCGACCTGGACGGGCGGGTGCGGTACGAGGGCCACCTCGAACTCTCGCGCACCGGGCCGTTCGGGTACACGGTCCGCGTCCTCCCGGCGCACCCCCGGCTCGCCTCCAGTGCGGAACTGGGCCTGGTGGCGGTACCGGTGGAGCCGGGAGGGCTGGAGGCGGGGGTGCTGCGCTGACGGTGCTTCAGGGGAACGGCGGGTGGTGGCGGACGTCAAGGCGGGGACCCGAAACCACGGGACCTTCTGCGCCCCGTTGATCCTCCGCAGACACGGCCTCGCCGTTCCCCGAGCCCCTGGCGGGGCTCTCGCCGTTCCCCGAGCCCCTGGCGGGGCTCTCGCCGTTCCCCGAGCCCCTGGCGGGGCTCTCGCCGTTCCCTCAGCTCTGCCAGGAGTGCCAGAGGCGGGCGTAGGGGCCGTCGGTGGTGAGGAGGGCGGCGTGGGGGCCGAGGTCGGTGAGGCGGCCTTGGGCGAGGACGGCCACGCGGTCGGCGTCGTGGGCGGTGTGGAGGCGATGGGCGATGGCGATGACGGTGCGGCCGGTGAGGGTGGCGGCCAGGGCGCGTTCGGTGTCGCGGGCGGCGGTGGGGTCGAGCAGGGCGGTGGCCTCGTCGAGGATCAGGGTGTGGGGGTCGGCCAGGATGACGCGGGCGAGGGCGAGTTGCTGGGCCTGCGCGCCGTCGAGCCGGGTGGTGGAGCCGAGGTCGGTGTCGAGGCCGTCGGGGAGGTCGTGGCGCCAGCCGACGGCGTCCAGTGCGGCCGTGAGGGCGGGGTCGTCGGCGTCGGGGCGGCGATCCGCAGGTTGTCGCGGAGGGTGCCGAGGAAGACGTGGTGCTCCTGGGTGACCAGGACGACCTGACGGCGCAGCCGATCGGGGGAGAGGTCGGCGAGCGGGACGCCGCCGACGGTGATGGTGCCGGTGCGCGGGCGGTCGATGCCGGCCAGCAGGCGGCCGAGGGTGGTCTTGCCGGAGCCCGAGGGGCCGACGACGGCGAGCCGCTCGCCGGGGCGGAGGTCGAGGTCGAGGCCGTGCAGGACGTCCGGTCCGTCGGGGTAGGCGTAGCGGACGCCGGTGACCCGGATCCGGTCGTCGGCGGGTTCGGGCGCGGTGGCCGGGGCGGGAGCGGGGGCGGTGGCGAGGCCCTCGACGCGGGCGTACGCGGCGGTGCTGCTCTGCACGGACTCCAGCAGGACGACGATGCTGTCGAGCGGTTCCTCGATGCGCCGCAGGTACAGGACGGCGGCGACGGCCGCGCCCAGGCTGACGGTGTGGTGGGCGACCAGCACGGCGCCGAGCGGGAGGACCAGGACGACGGGCAGGGTGTAGGAGAGGTTGATGACGGCGAAGAAGCGCAGCCGCAGGTGGAGGGTGCGCAGCCGGGCGCGGTTGGCGGTGTCGATGGCGCGGTGGCCGGCGTCGAGGCGCTGCTCGCCGAGGCCGAGGGCGTCGATGGTGCGGGCGCCGTTCGCGGTGGCGGAGAGGGTCTCGGCGAGGCCGGCGCTGCCGGCCCGGTCGGCGAGGTAGGCGGCGCGGGCGCGGCGCAGGTACCAGCGGGCGCCGAGGGAGATGCCGACGACCCCGAGGAGGCCGCAACTGCCCAGCAGGGGGCTGACGGTGAGGATCGCGCCGAGGATGAACAGGGACTGGGCGGCGGCCACGAAGAGTTCCGGCCCGGCGTCCCGGAGGGTCTCGCCGACGGAGGTGGCGTCGGTGGTGCCGCGCGAGGTGAGGTCGCCGGTGCCGGCGCGTTCGGCGGTGGCGGCGGGCAGCGCGAGGACCCGGTCGAGGAGTTGTTCGCGGACCCGGGCGGCGGCCCGCTCGCCGAACCGGTGGGCGAGGTAGCGGGCCTGGCGATTGGTCAGGATCTGGGCGGCGGCGCAGCCGAGCAGCAGCAGGCCGAGCCGGTCGATGTCGGCGGTGGTGGCGCCGTGGGTGACCCGGTCGATGATCCGGCCGAGCAGCCAGGGGCCGGCCAGGCCGAGCAGGGCGGCGAGGCCGTTGAGGGCGAGGACGGCGGCGAAGGCGCGGCCGTCCGCGCGGACGAGCCGGGCGGCGGCCTGCCGGACCTGGCGGGTGGTGGCGATCGGCAGGGTGCTCATCGGGCCTCCTCCGTGGCGGGGCCGGGGCCGCGGGTGACGAGGGCGCGGTAGCCGGGCTGGGTGCGGAGCAGTTCGCGGTGGGTGCCGCTGGCGGCGACCTTGCCGTCCACCAGGTAGTGGACGGTGTCGGCCTGGTCGAGCAGCAGCGGGGAGGTGCTGGTGAGGGCGGTGGTGCGGCCGGCGCGGGCGGCGCGGAGTCCGGCGGCCATCGCGGCCTCGGTGTGGGCGTCCACCGCGGAGGTCGGTTCGACGGCCAGCAGGACGTCCGGGTCGGCGGTCAACGCGCGGGCCAGGCGCAGCCGTTGGCGCTGCCCGCCGGAGAGGTTGCGGCCGTCGGCGGCGATCGGGGCGTCGAGCCGGCCGCCCAGTGAGCTGAGGACGTCGTGGGCGGCGGCGGATTCGAGGGCGGCGAGCAGGGTGTGGTCGGGGGCGTCGGTGCGGCCGCGGACGGTCTCGCGGAGGGTGCCGGCGAACAGGGCGGCCTCGTTCTCGGCGAGGGTGATCCGGGCCCGGACGTCGGCGAGCGGCAGGTCGGCGAGCGGGGTGTCGCCCCAGTCCGCGGTGGTGGCGGGCCGAGGCGGGCGAGGCGTTCGGCGACGGCGGCGCTGTCGGCGGGGCGGGCCGCGGCGAGCACGGTGAGTTCGCCGGGGGCGAGCCGGACGCCGGACTCGTGGTCGGTCAACCCGGCGTCCGCGGCGGGGAGTCGGGCGGTGCCGAGGTCCGGGTCGGGCGGCAGGTTGAGGAAGTCGGTGATCCGGCGGGCGCAGACCAGGGCGCGGCCGATGTCCTGGCTGTTCTCGATCAGGAAGTACACCGGGGCGACCAGGACAGCGGCGTACGCGAACACCGCGGTGAGCTGACCGGGCGTCAGCTGCCCTTCGGCGGTGAGCCGGGCGCCGAGCCAGGTGACGGCGGCCAGCAGCAGGACGGGCAGTCCGCCGCCGAGGGCCTGGATCCAGCTGACGGCGGCGCCGACCCGGTAGCCCTCGGCGCGCAGCGCCTGCGAGTCGGCGCGGTAGCGGGCCGCGAACTCGTCCTTGCCGCCGAGGCCGTTCAGCACCCGGAGGCCGCCGGCGAGGTCCTCGAAGCGGGCGGTCAGCCGGCCCTGGTGGTCGCGGAAGCGGTGCTCGGCGAGCTGCTGGCGGGCCAGCAGCGGACGGAGCGCCAGGGCGAGGACCGGCAGGCCGAGCAGGACGGTGAGGGCCAGCAGCGGCGAGAGGGTGAGCAGGATCGCGGCGACCGTCAGGTAGCAGACCACCGCGCCGACGCCGGGGCCGATGAAGGTGAGCGCCATGGCGATCCGGGACACGTCGGAGATGCCGATGGTGACGACCTCGCCGGCCGCGACCTGGCGGGGCAGCGCGGCGCCGAGCCGGACGCTGTGCCGCAGCACCGCGGCGATGGTGCGGAAGGACGCGTCGTTGCGGACCATCGTCATGGTGCGGTGCCGGCACCAGGCGAGGACCAGGTTCAGCAGGCCGAAGGCGAGCATCGCCGCGGACCAGCCGAGCACCGCGCCCGTCCGGCCCGGCCGCAGACCGTCGTCGACGGCCCGGGAGAGCAGGTAGGGCTGGACGGTGAGGCCGAGCATCCAGCTGGTGCCGTAGAAGGTGCCGGCCAGCGAGCGGCGGCGCTGGCTGAGTACCAGCCAGCAGAGGAAGCGGAGCGGGCTGCGGGCGTCGGGGGAGCCGGGTCGGCCGGCGGGCGGGTCGTCCACGGACCGAGGCTAGAGGCCGGTGCCGGACCGGGTCGATCGATTTCCGCCCGGGTACGGGTCGGGCCCCGGCGGTGTCGCCGGGGCCCGAAAGTGCGTCAGTTGACGCCGAACCAGTAGTACGTGTCGGCGAGTTGGACGCCGTCCTTGGTGGTGGCGTGCACCACCAGGTAGTACCAGCCGCTGTACGGCGGGGTCCAGGTGACGTCCAGCTCGCCCTTCTTGCCGGCGGGGACGGTGGTGGGCGCGTCGCTCCAGCCGAAGGCGTAGGTGTAGCTGGCGATCTGCGAGGTCTCGGTCTTCGGCGCGAAGTGGAAGCTGCCGGGGGCGGCCGGGCTGCTGGTGTTGGCCGGGAACTGGGCGGAGGTCACCGTGGTGGTGGTGTCCGTCTCGTCGCGCCACCAGTTGCGCTGGCTGGTCCAGCCGTTGGCGCTGAGGGAGGAGACCGTCATGGTCTCGCCCGGCGCCAGGGAGAGCGTGGTGGTGGCGACGCCGCTCGGCTCGGCGGGGAGCACGACCGGGTCGTCGCTGCCGAAGCGGGTGATGGTGTAGCTGACCACCGGACTGGCGGCCTGCACGCCGGCGTCCGGCGTGAACTTGAAGGTGGCCGGCTTGCCGTAGGGGGCGTTCGACAGCTTGGTGATCTTCGGGGCGTCGACGTTGATCCGGAACCGGTAGTGGTAGGTCGGCGACGGGTTCATCGCCCGGTCGACGCTGCGGACGTACAGGTCCTGGATCCAGCTGGGGCTGGGGGGCATCAGATCGACCGAGGCGGTGCCGCCGAGGGTGTCGGCGCGGACCGCGGACCTCGGGCCGTCGAAGGGGTCGTTGTAGTGCGGGATGCCGTGCTCGCCGATGTCGGCGCCGGAGACGGAGAAGACGCCGTTCCAGGAGTACTGGAAGCCGACGATGTCGGAGACGCCGTTCGAGCCGAGCTCCAGGTGGATCGGCGCGCCGCCCTGACTGGATCGGTCCTCCGGGTAGTTGGGGGAGACCACGGTCGGCGGCTGGCTCGGGAAGGTGTCGTCGGCCAGGACGTAGCAGGAGGCCGTCCAGTCGGAGGCCGCGCCGTTCGACGGGTCGACGGTGCGGGCCTGCCAGGCGTACGTCGAGCCGTCGACGAGGCCGGGCAGGTCGGCCGTCGCCTCGTAGCCCGGGGTGCTCCAGGTGCGCTCGACGGTGGCGATCTGCGTCGGGTCGGCGACCGGCCAGTACCGGAACTGCTCGGTCAGGTAGTACGCGGACGGGCTGGTGTGTCTCGGGATGCCCTCGACCGTGACGCCGCTGCCGCGGCCGGCCACCACCAGCGGCGCGTTCGGGTCCGTGGCGCACGGCTGGTAGGCGTTGTACAGGTCGGTCGGCACGTTCGGCGTGCCCGTGGCGGCGCCGGCCGCGCCGGGGACGAGCAGTGCCAGGGTGAGGCCGGCGCCGGCCGCCAGGGCGACGCGGGCGTGCGCTCTCGGTGAAGTCCTCATGGGTGATCCCCCTCCGTCGGAGCCCGCTCGACGCCGGAGCAGCGGTGCGGGCGCGGGAAGCGTACTGCATGCGATCGATCGCCCGGGAGGAATATTCGATTGTCCGTGCGAGGCGTCAGGCCCCGTCGTCCTACCGGGGCCTGACGGAGCCTCAGTTCACGGTGAAGCTGTAGTACCCCGAGGTCAGGTCCACACCGTCCTTGGTGGTGGCCCAGACGTAGAGGTCGCCCCAGCCGCTCTCGGTCGGGGTGTAGCTGAGGTCGGCCTCGCCGTGCGCACCGGCCGGGACGGTGACCGTGTGGGCGCCCCAGTCGAACGAGTAGGTGTAGCTGGCGATCTGCGAACCGCTGATCTTCGGTGCGAGGTGGAAGACGCCGGGCGTGCCGACCGTCCCCGCGCCGTCCTCCGGGAAGTCGGTGGAGGTGATCGTCGGGGTGGTGTCGAGGTAACTGCCCCACTGGCCCGCCGAGCTGAGCCAGCCGTTGGCGCTGGTGCTGGTGACGTCCAGCAGGTCGCCCAGCGGGTGGTTCAGCAGCAGGGTGGTCTCGGCGACGCCGTCGGCGCCGGCCGGGACGACCGTGGTCGTGCCGGTGCGGGTGTTCTTCACGGTGTACGAGGTCACCGGGCTGATCGCCTGCACCCCCGGGTTCGGGGTGAACCGGAAGCTGACGGGCTTGCCGAACAGCGGCGAGTGGGACAGCTGGGTGACGGTCGGCGGGGTCGGGCTGATGAAGATCCGGTGCTGGACGGCCGGCCCCGGGTTCCCGGCCCGGTCCAGGCTGCGCACCGAGAGCGTCACCGGCCCGCTGGTCATCCCGGCCGGCGGGACCAGCCGCACGGTGGCCGGACCGCCGACGAAGTCCGCGCGGACGCCGTACGGCGGGTCCGCGTCGTACGGGGTGGTGAGGACCGGGATGCCGTGGTCGCCCTCGTGCGCGACGTAGGGCACGGAGAAGTCCCCGCGGAAGCTGTACTGGTAGCCCGCGACGTCGGCCACGCCGTTCGGGTCGAGCCGGTACTCGATCGGCGCGCCGCCCGGGGTCCACTGGTCCTCGGGGCGGCCGGGCGTGGTGACGACGGGGGCGGCGGACGGCGCGGCGCCGTCGGCGGCGACGTAGCAGGAGGCCGTCCAGTCGGAGGCCGCGCCGCTCGCCGGGTCGACGGTGCGGGCCTGCCAGGCGTACGTGGTGTCGGCGGCCGGGCGGAAGGTGGCGAGCGCCTCCCGGCCGGGCACGGCCCAGGTGTTCTCGACGGTGGCGGTCTGCGTCGGGTCGGCGACCGGCCAGTACCGGAACTGCGCGGTCAGGCGGGTGGCCGACGGGTCGGTGGAGCCGGTGACGGCCTCGATCTGGCCGGCCCAGCCGCTGCTGGAGAAGACCGGCGCGGCCGGGTCGGTGGAGCAGGGCTGGTAGCCGTTGTACAGGTCGGTCGGGGTGTTCGGCGTGCCGCCGGCGGCGTGCGCGGCGCCGGGGACGAGCAGCGCCAGCGAGAAGGCGGTGGCGGTGGCGGTCAGGGCGACGCGGACGCGTCTGCCCGGCAGGTGCCTCATGCGGGTTCCCCCCTGTGTCGGCGCCCACGGGCCGGTCCGGCCTGCGGGCGGTGGCAGCGTACGGCGCACGAACGGTCGGCCGGAACGTTTTTGCGAACCCATGAGAAATGAGCTTGTGGCCGCCGGTCCGGCCAGTTATCGTCACTCCGACACAAAGCCCGGAAGGGGGCACACATGACGGAGTGGCTGGGGTTCGTCACCGGCGCCATCTGCGTATGGCTGACAGTGCGGACCAACGTGTGGACCTTCCCGGTCGGCATCGCCAACAACGGCTTCTTCCTGGTCGTCTTCGCCACCGCCGGCCTCTACGCCGACGCCGGACTCCAGGTGGTCTTCCTGGCGCTCGCCGCACACGGCTGGTGGCAGTGGCTCCGCCGCGACACCGCCGGCGAACGCCTCGCGGTCCGCCGCGGCGGACCGCGGATCCTCGCCGCCGCCATCGGCGCCGTGATACCCGCGACGCTGCTGCTGACCTGGCTGCTGACGGCCGTTCACGACACCGCGCCGTTCCTCGACGCGCTCACCACCGCGCTCTCGCTCGCCGCCCAGTGGCTGCTCAACACCAAGCGGATCGAGAACTGGTACCTGTGGATCGCCGCCGACCTGATCTACATCCCGCTGTACGCCGCGAAGGGGCTCTACCCCACCGCCGCCGTGTACGTGCTGTTCCTCGGCCTGTGCCTGTACGGCCTGCACACCTGGAGCCGTGAACCCGCCCTCCGCCCGGCCGGGACGGCGGTCGCCGCATGAGCCTCTTCCACCACGCCCTCGTCATCGGCAAGTTCTACCCGCCGCACGCCGGCCACCACTTCCTGATCCGCAGCGCCGCCGACGCCGCCGAACACGTCACCGTGGTCGTGATGGCCGCCGACACCGAGACCATCCCGCTCGCCGACCGGGTCCGCTGGATCCGCGAGGTCTGGCACGGCGAACCCCACGTGCGCGTCGTCGGCACCGTCGACAACATCCCCGTCGACTACCAGGACCCCGACATCTGGGACGGCCACGTCGCCCTGATGCGGGACGCGCTGCGACCCGGCGAGACCGTCGACGCGGTCTTCTCCTCCGAGGACTACGGCCACGAACTCGCCCGCCGCTTCGACGCCGCACCCGTGGTGCTCGACGTCGACCGGGCCACCTTCCCGGTCTCCGGCACCGGAGTCCGGGCCGACCCGGCGGCGCACTGGGCCGACCTCGAACCCGCCGTCCGGGCCGGACTCGCCCGGCGGGTGGTCGTCCTCGGCGCCGAATCCACCGGCACGACGACGCTCTCCCGCGACCTCGCCGACGCGCTGCGCGCCCGCGGCGGGGTCCACGCGCTCACCGGCTGGGTCCCCGAGTACGGGCGGGAGCTCACCGCCGCGAAGCTCGCCGCCGCGAAGGGGTGGGCCGCGGTGGTCGGCGCGGTGCCGCCGACCGTCGATCAACTGGAGTGGGACGAGCGGGACTTCGCGCTGGTCCGGAAGCGGCAGGCGGAGGCCGAGGAGCGGGCGGCGCGAGCCGGCGGGCCGGTACTGGTCTGCGACACCGACCTGCTCGCCACCGCCGTGTGGGAGGAACGCTACTGCGGAGCCACCCGGCCGGAGACCTGGGCGGCCGCGACGGGGCAGCCGCGGCGCGAGCTCTACGTCCTGACCTCGCACGAAGGGGTCGCCTTCGAGGACGACGGGCTGCGGGACGGCGAGCACCTGCGGGAGTGGATGACGGGGCGGTTCCGCGAGGTGCTCGCCGCGAGCGGGCAGCGCTGGATCGAGGTGGGGGGCGGCCGGGAGGAGAGGGTCGCGGCGGTGCTGCGGGAGCTCTGAGCGGCGGGGGCGCTCCCGGTGGGGCGCTACACGAGGCTGTCCTTCCAGGTCTGGTGGAGGGTGGCGAAGCGGCCTTCGCCGGCGATGAGGGTGGCCGGGGTGCCGTCCTCGACGATGCGGCCCTGGTCCATGACGAGGACGCGGTCGGCGATCTCGACGGTGGAGAGGCGGTGGGCGATGATCACCGCGGTGCGGCCGGCCAGGACGGTCCGCATGGCGTGCTGGACGGCCTGTTCGCCCGGGACGTCCAGGGACGAGGTCGCCTCGTCGAGGATCAGGACGGCCGGGTCGGCGAGCAACGCGCGGGCGAAGGCGACCAGTTGGCGCTGGCCGGCGGAGATGCGGCCGCCGCGCTTGCGGACGTCGGTGTCGTAGCCGTCCGGGAGGGCGGAGATGAACTCGTGGGCGCCGATCGCGCGGGCCGCGGCCTCGATCTCGGCGCGGGTGGCGTCCGGCTTGCCGACGGCGATGTTCTCGGCGACCGTCCCGGAGAACAGGAAGGACTCCTGAGTGACCATCACGACGTTGGCCCGCAGTTCGGCGGTGGAGAGCTCGCGGAGGTCGGTGCCGTCGAGGGTGACGGCGCCGGCCGTGGGGTCGTAGAAGCGGGCGAGCAGCTTGGCCAGGGTGGACTTGCCCGCGCCGGTCGCGCCGACCACGGCGGTGGTCTGCCCCGCGGGCAGGACGAGGTCGAACTCGGGCAGGATCTCCTTGCCGTTGGCGTACCCGAACCGGGTGTCGCGGAAGGCGACTTCGCGGCCCTTGCCGGTCGGGGCGGGCAGCGGGCGGGCTCGGCGGGCTCGGGGACGGACGGCTCGTGGGCCAGCAGGCCGGACATCTTCTCCAGGGCGGCGGCCGCCGACTGGTAGCTGTTCAGGAACATCGCCAGCTGGTCGATCGGGTCGTAGAGCCGGCGCAGGTACAGCACGAAGGCGGTGAGCACGCCGAGTTCGAGGCTGCCGTCGCTGACCAGCAGCGCGCCGAGGACGACCACGCCGGTGATCCAGATGTTGGCGGTCATCCGGGACAGGAAGACGTACCGGGCCATCTCCAGCAGGCCGTCCGCGGTGGCGGTGGCGGACTGCTGGTTGACGGCGTCGAAGGCCCGGTTGTTGGCGGACTCGCGGCGGAACGCCTGGACCGGACGGATGCCGTTCATGGTCTCGGTGAAGCGGACGATCAGCGCGGCCACCGCGGTGCGGGAGCGGCGGTAGACCTGCTGGGAGCGGCGCCGGAAGGAGCGGATGACCAGGTACATCGGCAGGAAGGACACCAGGGCGGCCAGGCCCAGGCGCCAGTCCATCAGGATCAGCACGACCGTGATGTAGCCGACCGACAGACAGACCATCAGGAGTTCCTGCAGGCCCTCGGCGAGCAGTTCGCGCAGGGTGTCCACGTCGCTGGTGGCGCGGGAGATGATCCGGCCGGAGGTGTAGCGCTCGTGGAAGTCCAGGCTGAGCCGCTGGGCGTGCCGGAAGATCCGGCCGCGCAGGTCCAGCAGGATGTCCTGGTTGATCCGGGCGGCCAGCCGGATGAACGCGCGCTGCAGCAGGGTGGCGACCACCGCGCAGCCCAGGTAGGCGGCGGTGACGGCGATCAGCGGGCCGGAGTCGTGGTCGCGCAGGGCGGGGATGCCGCGGTCGATGGCGTAGGCGACCAGCAGCGGTCCGGCCTGCAGGGCGGCCTGCTGGAGCAGGACGGCGAGCACGGCGACGGCGATCCGGCGGCGGTGCGGGGCGAGCAGCGAGCCGAGCAGGGCGCGGGGCGCGCCGGGCGGGACGGGGATGTCCTGGTCGTCGGTGGCCGCGGGGACCAGGTCGTCCTCTTCGACGGCGGGTTCGGCGACGGCGGTGGTCATCGGGCCAGCGCCCCTTCCAGTTCGGATTCGCCGGACATCAGGGCCCGGTAGGCGGGACAGGACTGCAGCAGTTCCTGGTGGGTGCCGACGGCGGTGATCCGGCCGTCGGCGAGCAGCGCGACCCGGTCGGCGAGCAGCACGGTGGACGGGCGGTGCGCGACGACCAGCGCGGTGGTGTCGGCGAGGACCTGCCGCAGCGCGCGTTCGACCAGGGCCTCGGTGTGCACGTCGAGCGCGGACAGCGGGTCGTCGAGCACCAGGAAGCGGGGCTCGCCGACCACGGCCCGGGCCAGCGCGAGGCGCTGGCGCTGGCCGCCGGACAGGCTGAGGCCCTGCTCGCCGACCTCGGTGTCGAGGCCGTCGGGGAGCTTGTCGACGAAGCCGGCCTGCGCGGTGGCGAGGGCCCGGGCGAGCTGCTCCCCGTCCGCGCCGGGGGCGCCCATCAGCACGTTCTCCCGGACGGTGGCGGAGAACAGGGTGGGTTCCTCGAACGCGACGGCGACCTGGCGGCGCAGTTCCTCGCGCGGCAGGTCGCGGATGTCGGTGCCGTCCAGCGTGATGGCGCCGGCGGTGGGTTCGTACAGGCGGGGGAGCAGCGCGGTGAGGGTGGTCTTGCCGCTGCCGGTGGCGCCGACCAGGGCGAGCGTCTCGCCGGGGCGGATGTGCAGGTCGATGCCGGCCAGCAGGTCGGGGCTGTCGGCCGGGGCGTCGGGGTAGCGGAACCGGACGCCGGTGAAGCGGATGCCGCGGTCCTCCGACGGGTCGTCACCGGTGGGCAGGTCGGCGGGTTCCGGCTCGTCCATCACCTCGAAGTAGCGGTTGGCGGCGCTGGCGGCCTCGGCGGCGAAGCCGAGCAGCCAGCCGATCGACTCGACCGGCCAGCGCAGGGCGAGCGCGGTGGAGAGGAAGGCGACCAGGGTGCCGGCCGAGAGTTCGTCGTGGGCGACCAGCACGGCGCCGGCGGCGAGGGCGCCGCCGAGGGCGAGTTCGGGCAGCCCGACGATGACCGCCCACAGGTTGCCGAGCAGGCCGGCCTTGCGGAGTTCGGTCTCGCGCAGTTCGGCGCTGTGCCGGCGGAACTCCTCGGCCATGGTGCGGTGCCGGCCGAAGGCCTTGAGGATGCGGATGCCGAGCACCGACTCCTCGACCACGGTCGCCAGGTCGCCGTTCTGGTCCTGGGCGAGCCGGGAGGCGGCCGAGTACCCGGCCTCGAAGCGGCGGGTGTAGATCATCAGCGGGATCGCGGGGATCAGCGTGATCAGGGCGAGCCGCCAGTCCAGCACGAACATCAGCGCGGTGCCGGTCAGGAAGACGGTGGAGTTGACCACCAGGAAGACCAGCGGGAAGGCCAGGAACAGCCGCATCACGAACAGGTCCGAGGTGGCCCGGGAGAGCAGCTGCCCGGACGGCCAGCGGTCGTGGAAGGAGATCGGCAGCCGCTGGAGCTTCGCGAACAGGTCGCCGCGGAGCCTGGTCTCCACCTTGGCGAGCGGGCGGGCCACGATGATCCGCCGGATGCCGAACAGGCCGGCCTCGGCGAGGCCGAGCAGCAGCAGGGCGACGGCGAGCGGCCACAGCCCGGCCAGGTCGTGGTGGGCGACCGGCCCGTCCACGATCTTGCGGAGCACGATCGGCACGGCCAGCACGCTGAGCGAGGCGAGCCCGGCGGCGGCCATCGAGCCGAAGATCCGCCAGCGGGCCTCACGGGCGTACGGCCACAGGCGCAGCAGCGAGCGCACCGGCGACCGGGGTACCGGTGTGGGTGAACCGTCGGTGACGCCGGTTGACGAAGTGTTCGAATCCGCGGGGGTGGGCGGAGCGGGGTTCTGGTTCTCGGCCATCGCCGAGAGGGTAGACGCGGCCACCGACATTTCTCATCCGGTTTTTTGCTGCTGTCGGCGAGATCCGGCCAGGCCGGAGAGGGCGTCAGACCCCGCGCCGCAGCTCCCCGGTGCGCCGTTCGAGTGGCCGCACGGCGCGGCCCGACCGGCCCAGGCGCGGGGGCGCACACCCATGAGAGCCCGGCGTGAGGGGCGCACTTCTGCCGATGAACCGCCACGAGCGCCTCCTTGCAGGCCCCCCGGCACGGCGGTGTCTGATCTGGCCGAGTGATCGCGGTGGATCACCGGAGCAGCAGGAGAGCCGGATGACGGTCGAGACCGAGCCCACCCCCGACGTGCAGGCCCCGGCGCAGCAGAGCCTCAGCACCGCAGCGGCGCGCAACCTGGCCACCACCACCAAGTCCAGGCCGCAGATGCAGGAGATCAGCTCGCGCTGGCTGCTGCGCAAGCTGCCCTGGGTGCACGTCTCGGCCGGCACCTACCGGGTCAACCGGCGGCTCTCCTACGCGGTCGGCCGCGGCCGGGTGTCCTTCGTGCAGACCGGCCGGGAGGTCAAGGTGGCGGCGCCCACCCTGCGCGAGGTCCCGGTGCTGCGCGGCTTCGACGACGGCGTGGTGCTGGAGCAGCTCGCCGCGCGCTTCGTGCAGCGCGACTTCCACGCCGGCGAGGTGCTGATCCAGGAGGGCGCCCCGATCACCGAGGTCTACCTGATCGCGCACGGCAAGGTCGAGCGGATCGGCACCGGCAAGTACGGCGACGACACCGTGCTCGCCGTGCACGCCGACGGCGACCACATCGGCGACGAGGCGCTGAACGTCCCCGACGGGCGCTGGCCGTACACCGTGAAGGCCGCCACCGCCGGCACCGCGATGTCGCTGCCCTGGCCCGCCTTCCAGGAGATCGTCGACCGCTCCCCGGCGCTGCAGGCGCAGATCGCCGTCCACCTCGCCGGGCAGGCCGCCGCGCAGAACGAGCTCGGCGAGGCCGAGATCGGCATGTCGGCCGGCCACCAGGGCGAGCACGACCTGCCCACCGCCTTCGTCGACTACGAACTCGGCCCGCGCGAGTACGAGTTGAGCGTCGCCCAGACGGTGCTGCGGGTGCACAGCCGGGTCGCCGACCTGTACAGCAAGCCGATGGACCAGACCGAGGAGCAGCTCAAGCTGACCATCGAGGCGCTGCGCGAGCGCCAGGAGCACGAGATCGTCAACAACCCCGAGTTCGGGCTGCTCGCCAACTGCGCCTTCGACCAGCGGATCCAGACCCACGCCGGCGCGCCCACCCCCGACGACCTGGACGAGCTGCTCGCGATGCGCCGCGACACCGACTACCTGTTCGCCCACCCGAAGGCGATCGCCGCGTTCGGCCGGGAGGCCAACCGGCGCGGCGTCTACTTCTCCACCGCCGAGGTGGCCGGCCACCGGGTGCCCGCCTGGCGCGGCGTCCCGCTGCTGCCCTGCGGAAAGATCCCGGTCCTCGGCGGGACCAGCTCGATCATCGCGATGCGCACCGGCGAGCACAACCAGGGCGTGGTCGGCCTCACCCAGGTCGGCATCCCCGACGAGGTCGAGCCCGGCCTGAACGTCCGCTTCATGGGCATCGACGAGAAGGCCGTCGTCAACTACCTGGTCTCCGCCTACTACTCCGCCGCCGTGCTGGTCCCCGACGCGCTGGGCGTGCTGGAGAACGTCGAGGTCGACCACCCGCGGTCCTGAACGCCCCCACGCTGAAAGGCGGCCGACATGCCCTCACTGCTCACCCGGACGCTCGCCCCGCACGGCACCCACGAGCTGGCGGCGCTGGTCTCCGCCATCCTCACCCACCCCGAGCGCCCCGCGCCGGAACGCCTCACCTGGCACGCCCCCGGCCCCACCGGCCTCGGCACCACCGGGCTGCTGACGCACCGTCCGACGGCGCCGAACCGGACCACCGGAGCGACCGACGACATCGTCCGGGACGCCCCCAGGGCCCGGCCGATCACCAACGGCAAGGCCCCGGCGCTGTACTGCCCGCCCGCGATGCGCGACGACCCGGCGCTCGGCGACCTGGTCAACGAGCGGCTGATCGAATGGGCCGAGCAGATCGGCATCTACCCCGGCCGCACCGACATGCTGCGCAAGGCCAACTTCGGCCGCCTGATGATGCTCGGCCACCCCGAGACCGACGACCCCGACCGGCTGCTCGCCGCCGCCAAGTGCGGCCTGGCCGAATGGGCGGTGGACGACCACATCGTCGACGCCGAGGTCGAGGAGGCCCGGCACGAGGTGATCGGCCAGCGGCTGGCGATCTGCCACTCCACCATCGACCAGGCCCACCTGCCGCGCCGCTACGCCCCCCAGCTGGAGGAGCACGTCCAGCGCGACCCGGTCGCCAAGGCGCTCCGCGCCGCCCTCAACGACCTGTCCGCGTACGCCAGCTGGAACCAGGTCCGGCGGCTGCGGCACGAGCTGGCGATCATGTTCGTGGCGTACGGCCAGGAAGGCATGTGGCACACCACCGGGCACCGCCCGCCGGTGTGGGAGTACCTGATGCACCGTCACGAGAACTCGTTCATCCCGTGCATGGTGCTGGTCGACGCGATCGCCGGCTACGAGGTCCCGCAGGCCGAGTTCACCGACCCCGCCGTCCGCCGCGCCTTCACCCTGGCCGGCACCGCCACCGTGCTGATGAACGACCTGTACTCGATGGGCAAGGAAGACCCCGGCGACTTCAGCCTGCCGATGCTGATCGCCACCGAGGAGGGCTGCTCGCTGGAGGAGGCCGTCCGGCAGAGCGTGCAGATCCACGACGAACTGATGCACACCTTCGAGGCCGAGGCCTCCGCCCTCGCGCTCACCGGCTCGCCCGAGCTGCGCCGCTTCCTGGCCGGCACCTGGGCCTGGGTCGGCGGCAACCGCGAGTGGCATGCGGGCAGCGCCCGCTACCAGACCGACTGACCCCCGTCCAAAGCCAGTTGAGGAGCAAGCTCTACATGACCACCACCGTCCCGAGCGCCACCACCGTGCTGCGCACCGCGTTCCAGAAGTCGGTCGCCAACTACTGGAACCTGGAGAAGGACCCGGTCAACATCAAGCTCGGTGAGGTCGACGGCCTCTACCACCACCACTACGGCCTCGGGCCGGTCGACCCATCGGTGTTCGAGGGCCCGGACGAGACCCGCGACGAGCGCATGATCAAGGAGATGCACCGGCTGGAGACCGCCCAGGCGGACGTGCTGCTCGACCACCTCGGCGACATCGCGCCCACCGACGCGCTGCTGGACGCCGGCTCCGGCCGCGGCGGCACCAGCATCATGGCCAACCTGAGGTTCGGCTGCGAGGTGGACGGCGTCTCCATCTCCGAGCAGCAGGTGGCGTTCGCCAACGGGCAGGCGCACGAGCGCGGCATCGCCGACCGGGTCCGCTTCCACTTCCGCAACATGCTGGACACCGGCTTCGAGACCGCCTCCCGCCGGGCGATCTGGACCAACGAGACCACCATGTACGTCGACCTGTTCGAGGCGTTCGGCGAGTTCTCCCGCCTGCTCGCCCCCGGCGGCCGGTACGTCTGCATCACCGGCTGCTCGAACGACGTGACGGGCCTGCGCTCGAAGGCCGTCAGCCGGATCGACGAGCACTACATCTGCAACATCCACCCGCGCAGCCAGTACTTCAAGGCACTGGCCGCCAACAACCTGGTGCCGATCAGCGTGGTCGACCTGACCGCCGACACCATCCCGTACTGGGAGCTGCGCGCCCGGTCCTCGGTCGCCACCGGCATCGAGGACCCGTTCCTGACGGCGTACAAGGAAGGCAGCTTCCACTACCTGATGATCGTCGCCGACCGGGTCTGACGGCCGGTCGCACGGAGGGCCCGGGCCGCCGCCCGGGCCCTCCGTCACGCCGTCAGCAGCATCGCGGAGCGCCCGGCCAGCGTCACCTCGGCGACCGGGGCCGGCTCCGGCGGGCCGGACAGCGCGGTGTCGACCAGCGGGCGGTGCGGGCCGGGCAGGGTGAAGTGCCGCGGCTCGGGGCCGGCGTTCAGCAGCAGCAGGAAGTCCGCGTCGTGCACCTCGCGGCCGCGCTCGTCGCGCTCGGCCATCGCGCTGCCGGACAGCCGCAGCGCCAGCGCCCGGGTCGGGGCGAACCAGTCCGCCTCGGTCATCTCCCGCCCGCCGGGGGTGAGCCAGCTCAGGTCCCGCGGCCCGTCCGGCCCGGCGGGGCGGCCGGAGAAGAACGCCCGCTGCCGCAGCACCGGGTGGGAGCGGCGCAGCCGGATCAGCCGGGCCGTCAGCTCGGACAGCGCGCGCCAGTCCGGGTCGTCCAGCAGCGACCAGTCCAGCCAGCCGGTCTCGTTGTCCTGGCAGTACGCGTTGTTGTTGCCGCCCTGGGTGCGGCCGAGCTCGTCGCCCGCGGTCAGCATCGGCACGCCGCTGGACAGCAGCAGCGTGGTCAGCAGGTTGCGGAGCTGACGCAGCCTCAGCTCGCGGATCGCCGGGTCGTCGGTCTCGCCCTCCGCGCCGTGGTTCCAGGACCGGTTGTCGTCGGTGCCGTCCCGGTTGTCCTCGCCGTTGGCCAGGTTGTGCTTGCGGTCGTAGGAGACCAGGTCGCGCAGGGTGAAACCGTCGTGCGCCGTCACGTAGTTGACGGAGGCGTACGGGCGGCGGCCGCCGCGCTGGTACAGGTCGGAGGAGCCGGCGATCCGGGTGGCCAGCTCCCGCACGTCCGACCGGGCGCCGCGCCAGAAGTCGCGCACGGTGTCCCGGTAGCGGTCGTTCCACTCGCCCCACAACGGCGGGAAGCCGCCCACCTGGTAGCCGCCCGGGCCGACGTCCCACGGCTCGGCGATCAGCTTGACCCGGCTGAGCAGCGGATCCTGCGACACCGCCGCCAGGAACGGGTGCTCCATCTCCACCGCGTCGCCGCCGCGGGCCAGCGCCGCCGCCAGGTCGAAGCGGAAGCCGTCCACGCCCATCTCCGCGACCCAGTACCGCAGCGAGTCGGTGATCAGCCGGATCACCTGCGGGCGGCGGGTGTCCAGGGTGTTCCCGCAGCCGGTGTAGTCGGCGTAGCCGCGGCGGGAGCGGTCCAGCCGGTAGTAGCCGGCGTTGTCGATGCCGCGGAAGGACAGCGCCGGGCCCATCACCCCCGACTCGGCGGTGTGGTTGTACACCACGTCGAGGATCACCTCGATGCCCGCCGCGTGCAGCGCCCGGACCATCCGCTTGAACTCGCCGACCTGCTGGCCCCGGCTGCCGGACGAGGAGTAGCCCGCGTGCGGGGCGAAGAAGCCCAGCGTGTTGTAGCCCCAGTAGTTGACCAGGCCGCGCCCCTGCAGGTGGTCCTCGCTGACGTGGTGGTGGACCGGCAGCAGCTCCACCGCCGTCACCCCCAGCCCCGTCAGGTGCGCGACCGCCGCCGGGTGCGCCAGGCCCGCGTAGGTGCCGCGCAGCTCCGGCGGGACGTCCGGGTGGCGCATGGTGAAGCCGCGCACGTGCAGCTCGTACAGCACCGTCTCGGCCCACGGCGTCTTCGGCCGCTGGTCGTCGTACCAGTCGTCGTCGTCGTGCACCACCACCGCCTTGGGCACGTACGGCGCCGAGTCCCGGTCGTCCCGGACGGTGTCCGCGACGTCCCGCTCCGGCCAGTTGCGGACCGCCGTGCTCACCGCGTCGTGCGCCGTGTAGCCGCCGTCGACGGCGCGGGCGTACGGGTCGAGCAGCAGCTTCGCCGGGTTGTGCCGGGCGCCCGTCCACGGGTCCCACCGGCCGTGCACCCGGAAGCCGTAGCGGGTGCCGGGCAGCACGCCCGGCAGGTAGCCGTGCCAGGTCTGGTACGTCTGCTCGGTCAGCCGGTGCCGGCTCTCCCGGCCGCTCTCGTCGAACAGGCACAGGTCGACCGCCTCCGCGTTCGGCGCCCACAGCGCGAAGTTGGTGCCCCGGCCGCCCGCGCCGTCCGCCCGGAACCGGGCCCCGAGCGGCTGCCAGCTGCCCGGCCACGGCGGCGCCGGGGCGGGCCGGGGCGCCGAGCCGTTCAACCTGGCGGCCGGCCGCGCCTCCAGGGGCGTGCCCGAACCCAGCTCCTGCCACGCCGTCATGGCGACCCTCCCAGCCGTCCGGGGGACCGTCCCCGTTCTTCCGGTTGTTCCCTGTCCGACGGCGACCGTCACCCCAGGCCGGACGGAGTGACGCACCGTGATCAATCCTGTGCCCAGCGGAACCGGGTGGGGAAACCATCCGGTCGTGTCGGGAGGCGCGATCGGTCGTTGAGCCCCGCGACGGATCGAACCGGACGACACCGGGAGGACGGCATGCGCGCCGCGGTACGGCTCTGGGCACGGCGGGCGGCCGCGGCCGCACTGGCCCTGCTGACCGGCTGCTCCGGCGGCGACCGGCCGTCCGGCGACACCGCCCCGCCGGTCTCCCGCGCCCAGCTCGCCGTCAGCCCCGGCGACGGCGCGCAGGGCGTCGGGGTGGACGGCACGGTCAGGGTGACGGTCGCTCAGGGCCGCCTGCTCTCCGTCCGGCTCACCGACGACCGGGGCACCCCCGTGCCCGGCACCCTCACCGCCGACGCCACCGGCTGGACGCCCGACGGCCGGCTCGCCACCGCCACCGCCTACACCCTCGACGCGACCGCCGAGGACGCCGCCGGCCTGCGCGCCGTCCAGCACGCCGCGTTCGCCACCGCCGTGCCCGCGCACACCTTCGTCGCGTTCTACACCCCCGAGGACGGCTCCACCGTCGGCGTCGGCATGCCCGTCTCGCTGCGCTTCTCCCGCCCCATCGAGAACCGGGCCGCCGTCGAGGCCGGCATCGCCGTCAGCTCCGACCCGCCGCTGGAGATCGCCGGCCACTGGTTCGGCGACCAGCGGCTCGACTTCCGCCCCCGCAGCTACTGGCCGGCCGGCACCAAGGTCACCCTGGCGCTGCGACTCAAGGACGTGGAGGCCGCGCCCGGCCACCTCGGCACCCAGACCAAGGACGTCCACTTCACCGTCGGCCGCGCGCAGATCGCCACCGTCGACCTGGACCGCCACACCATGACGGTCCGTCAGGACAACCGCCTGCTGCGCACCCTGGACATCAGCGGCGGCAGCCCCGAGCACAGCACCTACCTCGGCGTGATGGTGGTGTCCGAACGCTTCGAGGTGACCAGGATGAACTCGCAGACCGTCGGCCTCGGCGACGAGTACGACATCAAGGACGTCCCGCACGCGCTGCGGCTGACCGCCTCCGGGACCTTCCTGCACGGCAACTACTGGACCGACCGCGCGGTCTTCGGCGCCGCCAACACCAGCCACGGCTGCATCGGCCTGCCCGACACCCAGGGCGGCGGCGCCGGCACCCCGGCCGGCTGGCTCTACCAGCACACCCTGGTCGGCGACGTGGTGGAGGTCCGCGGCTCGCACGGCGACCGGGTCGCGCCCGACAACGGCCTGAACGGCTGGAACCTCCCGTGGTCGCAGTGGACGGTCGGGCGGACCGCGGCAGTTCACTGAACCGGCACCCGGCTCCCTCCGAAGATTCACTCAGCTTCTCCGGTTATCCTTGCCCCCGCGCGGGCCCGGTGGTGTTCGGGAGCGCGATCGAGCGCATCCGACCCGGCGGAACCGATTCCGGGCGTCACGCGTGTATCGCTGTGCATACCTGGAGGGGAGCGGCGCGGTGAAGGCGGTTCAGAAGGCCGAGGCCAAGATAGCGATGGCCGGGAGCGGGCGACGGGCACGGCAGTCCGCGGCGGCTCTGCTGGTGGGCGGTGTCCTGCTGCTCGGGACGGCCTGCAGCAGCGGTGGCGGCGGCGGCTCGACCGACGGCAAGGGCGGCGGGGGCGGCTCCTCGTCCGCGTCGGAGGCGGCGCCCAAGGTGTCGGCCGCCCAGCTGACGGTCACTCCGGCGGACGGCGCGAACGACGTGGCGCCGAAGGACGGGCTGCAGGTCGCGGTGGCCAGCGGCAAGCTGACCACCGTCGCGGTGACGGACAAGAACGGCAAGGCGGTGGCCGGCGAGGTCGCCACCGACGGGCTGAGCTGGAAGCCCACCGAGCAGCTGGCCGTGGGCACCACCTACACGGTGAACGCCCAGGCGGTGGACGCGGCCGGCCTGGTGGCCGCCTCGACCACCACCTTCACCACGCTGACGCCGGCCCAGAAGATCGCCACCAACGACAACATCGCCGACAACGGCACCTACGGCGTCGGCATGATCGTCTCGGTCAACTTCAGCAAGGCGGTCAAGAACAAGGACGCGGTGCTGGCCGGCATCACCGTCTCGGGCGCGGACGGCACCGTCGCCAAGGGCCACTGGTTCGGCTCCTCCCGGCTGGACTTCCGGCCGGAGAACTACTGGAAGCCGGGCACCAAGGTCACCGTCAAGTACCGCCTGAAGAACGTCGAGGTCTCGCCCGGCGTGTACGGCGACGTCGAGAAGGACGAGCCGTTCACCATCGGCCGCTACCAGGTCTCGACGGTCGACGCGTCGACCCACATGATGAAGGTCTCGCACGGCGGCAACGACACCCAGAACATCCCGATCACGGCGGGCGACGACCAGAACCCGTCCTGGAACGGCACCATGGTGATCGCCACCAAGGAGAAGGTCACCCGGATGAACTCCGCCACGGTGTCCAACATCAAGGGCAAGGAGTACGACGTCCCGGACGTGCCGCACGCGATGCGGCTGACCACCTCCGGCACCTACGTGCACGGCAACTACTGGGGCGACGCGTTCGGCAAGTCGAACGCCAGCCACGGCTGCATCGGCGTCTCCGACGCCAAGGGCGGCAGCGACAGCTCGGCGGCCGGCAAGTTCTTCAACTCGTCGATGGTCGGCGACGTCGTGAAGATCGTGAACTCCAAGGGCCAGACCGTCGCGGGCGACAACGGACTGAGCGGCTGGACCATCCCCTGGAAGCAGTGGTAGCGAGTCCGACTCGCAGCGACGGCCCGGCGATCCACGATCGCCGGGCCGTCGGCCGTTCGTGACCGTACCGGGACAGACGGCCTGCAACGTTTCCCCCGCTCGGCCCGTCATATCAAACGAAAGACCTGTCAGCCGACAGGCGGGCGCGTGGGGAGAACGGAACGTGAAGGCTATGCGCGGGGGATTCGCGGTGGTGGGGGCGCTGGCGGGCGCCCTGGCGCTGATGGCCACGGCCGGATGCAGCACGGACACGGCCAAGGCCGACAGCCCCAAGGGCTCGGCCGCCGCGCCGACCTCGGCCAAGCCGACGGTCTCGGCCGCGACCATCGCCATCGAACCCGCCAACGGCGCCACCGACGTCAAGACCACCGGCGCGGTCAAGGTGGCCGCCACCGGGGGCAAGCTGACCTCCGTCAAGGTCACCGGCCCCGACGGGGTCGAGGTGCCCGGCGCGCTCACCTCCGACGCCACCGGCTGGGCGCCCTCCGGCAACCTCAAGATAT
>NZ_KK853997.1:5285083-5442583 GCF_000696185.1 Kitasatospora cheerisanensis KCTC 2395
CGCCAACGCGCGCTCCGGCTTCACCACCCTCACCCCGGAGAAGAACGCCGGGGTCAGCGACAACGTCGCCGACAACGGCGAGTACGGCGTCGGCATGATCGTCTCGGTCCGGTTCGAACGGGGCGTCAAGAACAAGGAGGCGGTGCGGGACGCCATCACCTTCGAGGCCTCCGACGGCACCGTGGTCAAGGGGCACTGGTTCAACGACAAGCGGCTGGACTTCCGCCCCGAGAAGTACTGGAACCCGAACACCAAGGTCACCGTCCACTACAAGCTCAAGGACGTGGAGACCGCCCCCGGCGTGTACGGCGGCGTCGACAAGGACGAGCCGTTCACCATCGGCCGCTCGCAGATCTCCACCGCCGATGTCAACACCCACCGGATGGCCGTCGTCCGCGACGGCCAGCAGACCGACTCCATCCCGTTCACCGCGGGCAAGCCCGGCTTCGACACCTGGAGCGGCTCCATGGTCGTCGAAGGACTGGAGGGCACCACCCGGATGACCTCCGCCGGCGTCACCAAGGCGGGGTCCGGCGACGAATACGATCTGGTGGTTCCGCATGCCATCCGGTTGACCGACACCGGCACCTACGTGCACGGCAACTACTGGGGCGCCGGCGTCATCGGCCGCTCCAACGGCAGCCACGGCTGCATCGGCCTGACCGACACCGAGGCCGGCAGCGGGAGCAGCCCGGCGGGCAAGTTCTACGCCTCTTCGCTGGTCGGCGACGTGGTGACGGTCGTCAACTCCAAGGGCGCGGTGGTCGACCCGGCCAACGGACTGGGCGGCTGGAACCTGCCCTGGGGCCAGTGGTGATCATCGAGCAACCGTTCGGTTGCTGACGGCATATGCCATATGAATAGTGATCGTTTGCTCATTGTCCGTACGCGGCCGCCCACGTTCCGCAATGATGGGGCGCATGGCGGGATGGGGCGAAGCGGAACGGTCATCACTTCCATTTGTCGACACCCGCGGTGACGGTTCGTCAGGAGCCGGCGCCGCGGTCGTGCTCGCCGATCTGGAACGGATGACCGCGGACGAGATGGAGCACGCCTTCCTCGGCGTGCTCAGCGATCCCGAATCCGCCGAGGAGGTGCGACTGCCCTCTCGCCCGGAGTCGGCCGGGATCGCGCGGCGGCTGGTGCTCTCGGTATTACAGTCCTGGAAACTCCACCAGCTGCTGGAAGCAGGGGAGTTGCTCACCGGCGAGCTGGTCGCCAATGCGGTGGTGCACGCCGGCGGGCGGATGATCGGCCTCCGCGTGGTCCGGCGGCCCGGGTGGCTGCGGGTCGAGGTCCGCGACTCCTCGCGGGCGCTGCCCTGCCTGATCGTCGCCCCCGAGATCGGCTACCAGAACGGCCACGGGCTGCGGGTGGTCGACGCGATCGCCGACCGGTGGGGCGCGGAGCTGCTGCCGCGAGGCAAGGGCGTCTGGTTCGAGATGAAGATCCGGGCCTCCGCGAGCACCCTCTGAGAAACGATGCGGGGCCCCTGTCCGCGGTTGTTCGCGGTCCGGGGCCCCTGCGCGTCACCCGGCGACCAAGGGGGTGCGTGTCGCCGAGTGGAAGTGGCCGGGCCGTTTCCGCCCGACGTGCATAACTATCGCACGTCACGACACCCCGAACAAATCGAAACCAAGGCGAGTGGCGCGCTTCACCTTAGGATTCCAGGCCTACGGTCATTTGTCTCACCATCCGGACGAACGCGTCCCCGGCCCACCGCAAGGCTGGCCAGCCCTCCTGCGGAGAGCTCCCAGGACGGGCCCCGAGCCTCTGCGGGGGGCTTGTGACGCCGGGTCAAGTCCCTGCAGGGACAGGCCCGCACGGCCCCCTGGGGGGAGCTTCCGGGGTCGGCCCCGAGCTGCTGTGGGGTGGGGGCGGGTCAGCATTCGATGACGTTGACGGCGAGGCCGCCGCGGGAGGTCTCCTTGTACTTGATCTTCATGTCGGCGCCGGTCTCCTTCATGGTCTTGATGGCCTTGTCGAGGGAGACGTGGTGGCGGCCGTCGCCGCGGAGGGCCATGCGGGCGGCGGTGACGGCCTTGACGGAGGCCATGCCGTTGCGCTCGATGCAGGGGATCTGGACCAGGCCGCCGACGGGGTCGCAGGTCAGGCCGAGGTTGTGCTCGATGCCGATCTCGGCGGCGTTCTCGACCTGCTCGGGGGTGCCGCCGAGGACCTCGGCGAGGCCGCCCGCGGCCATCGAGCAGGCGGAGCCGACCTCGCCCTGGCAGCCGACCTCGGCGCCGGAGATGGAGGCGTTCTCCTTGAAGAGCATGCCGATCGCGCCGGCCGCGAGCAGGAAGCGGACGATGCCGTCCTCGTCCGCACCCGGGATGAAGTTCAGGTAGTAGTGCAGGACGGCCGGGATGATGCCGGCCGCGCCGTTGGTGGGCGCGGTGACGACCCGGCGGCCGGAGGCGTTCTCCTCGTTGACGGCCATCGCGTAGAGGGTGACCCACTCCATCGCGTTGCCGGGCCCGATGCCCTCGGCCCGCAGGGCCCTCGCGGCGGCCGCGGCCCGGCGGCGCACCTTCAGCCCGCCCGGCAGGATGCCCTCGCGGGACATGCCGGCCGCGACGCACTCCTTCATGACGTCCCAGATCTCCAGCAGTCCGGCCCGGATCTCGGCCTCGGTGCGCCAGGCCTTCTCGTTCTCCAGCATCAGGCCGGAGATGGACAGGCCGGTCTCCCGGGTGAGGCGGAGCAGTTCCTCGCCGGTGCGGAAGGGGTGGCGCAGCACGGTGTCG
Source organism: Kitasatospora cheerisanensis KCTC 2395 (assembly GCF_000696185.1). Taxonomy (GTDB): domain Bacteria; phylum Actinomycetota; class Actinomycetes; order Streptomycetales; family Streptomycetaceae; genus Kitasatospora; species Kitasatospora cheerisanensis. The sequence continues at coordinate 5,287,834 of NZ_KK853997.1, forward strand.
TCGGGCTTGACCCGGGCCTCGCCGATCGCGGCCTCGTCGACCACGAAGCCGCCGCCGACGGAGTAGTAGGTCTTCTCCAGGAGCACCTCGCCGGCCGCGTCGTACGCCCACAGCGACATGCCGTTGGCGTGGTACGGGAGGGCCTTGCGGCGGTGCAGGACCAGGTCGGTGTCGGGGTCGAAGGCGATCTCGTGGCGGCCGAGCACGTTGATCCGCTTGGCGGCGCGGATCCGGTCGACGTCCAGGTCGGCCTGGTCGACGTCGACGGTGCGCGGCGAGTTGTTCTCCAGGCCGAGCAGGACGGCCTTGGGGGTGCCGTGGCCGTGGCCGGTGGCGCCGAGGGAGCCGTACAGCTCGGCGCGGAGCGAGGCGACCTGGTCGAGGAGTCCTTCGGAGCCGAGCCGGCGGGCGAACATCCGGGCGGCGCGCATCGGGCCGACGGTGTGGGAGGAGGACGGTCCGATGCCGATGGAGAAGAGGTCGAAGACGCTGATGGCCACGGGGTGACGTCCTTGTCTGGTCTCGTGGAGTGGTCCGTCCGGTGGGACGGGGGCGGTGCATGGAACGGGGCACCGCGCGCACTGTCCAGTGTGCGCGGTGCCCCGGGGGTCCGGGCGGCCGCCGGGTGTCGGTGGCCGCGCGGACGGGTTACAGCTCGGGGTACAGCGGGTGCTTGGCGGCGAGCGCGCTCACCCGGGCCTTGAGGCCCTCGGCCTTGGCGGTGTCGAAGCCGGGCTTCAGGGTCTCGGCGATGACGTCGGCGACCTCGCGGAAGTCCTCGGCGCCGAAGCCGCGGGTGGCCAGCGCCGGGGTGCCGATGCGCAGGCCCGAGGTGACCATCGGCGGGCGGGGGTCGTTCGGGACGGCGTTGCGGTTGACCGTGATGCCGACCTCGTGCAGGCGGTCCTCGGCGTCCTGGCCGTTGAGCTCGCTGTTGCGCAGGTCGACCAGCACCAGGTGGACGTCGGTGCCGCCGGACAGCACGGAGACGCCGGAGGCGGTCACGTCGTCCTGGAGCAGGCGCTCGGCGAGGATCTTCGCGCCTTCGAGGGTGCGGACCTGGCGGTCCTTGAAGTCCTCGGAGGCCGCGACCTTGAAGGCCACCGCCTTGCCGGCGATGACGTGCTCCAGCGGGCCGCCCTGCTGGCCGGGGAAGACCGCGGAGTTGATCTTCTTGGCGTACTCGGCCTTGGACAGGATGACGCCGCCGCGCGGGCCGCCCAGGGTCTTGTGGGTGGTGGTGGTGACCACGTCCGCGTACGGCACCGGGGAGGGGTGCAGGCCGGCGGCGACCAGGCCGGCGAAGTGCGCCATGTCGACCATCAGCAGGGCGCCGACCTCGTCCGCGATGCGGCGGAACTCGGCGAAGTCCAGCTGGCGGGGGTAGGCGGACCAGCCGGCGATGATCAGCTTGGGCTGGTGCTCCTTGGCGAGGCGCTCGACCTCGGCCATGTCGACCTGGCCGGTCTTCTCGTCGACGTGGTAGGCGGCCACGTTGTAGAGCTTGCCGGAGAAGTTGATCTTCATGCCGTGGGTCAGGTGACCGCCGTGGGCCAGGTTCAGGCCCAGGATGGTGTCGCCCGGCTGGATCAGCGCGAACATCGCCGCGGCGTTCGCCTGCGCACCGGAGTGCGGCTGCACGTTGGCGTGCTCGGCGCCGAACAGCTCCTTCACCCGGTCGATGGCGATCTGCTCGACCACGTCGACGTGCTCGCAGCCGCCGTAGTAGCGGCGGCCGGGGTAGCCCTCGGCGTACTTGTTGGTGAGCACCGAGCCCTGGGCCTCCATGACCGCCACCGGGGCGAAGTTCTCGGAGGCGATCATTTCCAGGGTGGTCTGCTGGCGGTGCAGCTCGGCGTCGACCGCGGCGGCGATCTCCGGGTCGAGCGCGTGGAGGGACTGGTTGAGAACCGTCATGAGGGGGTCTCCCGGTCAGGCGCCGGTGAAGGCGGTGTAGCCGTCGGCGTCGAGCAGCTCGTCGGTGGCCTCGACGCGGACCTTGAACAGCCAACCGCCCTCGAAGGGCTCCGAGTTGACCAGGGCCGGGTCGTCGATGACCGTCTGGTTGACCTCGGTGACCTCGCCGGTGGCGGGGGAGAAGAGGTCGCTGACCGACTTGGTGGACTCGAGCTCGCCACAGGTCTCACCCGCGGTGACGGTGTCACCCACATTGGGGAGCTGGACGTAGACGATGTCGCCGAGGGCGTCGGCCGCGTGCGCGGTGATGCCGACCGTCGACACCCCGTCCACGGCGGCGGTCAGCCACTCGTGCTCCTTGGTGTACTGCAGGTGCGTGGGGTTGCTCATGGCGTCATTCTCCAGGATCGCAAGAGGGGAGGGCGCGGCCGTCCGCTGGGCGGACGAACCGGAAGAACTGCTCGGGAAGCAGGTGGAGGACCGGCGGAGGGTCAGCGGGCGCGCTTGTAGAACGGCAGCGCGACGACCTGGACCGGCTCGGCCTTGCCGCGGACGTCCACGGCGACGGTGGTGCCCGGCTCGGCGTGCGCGGCGTCCACGTACGCCATGGCGATCGGCTTCGCCAGGGTCGGCGACGGCGAGCCGGAGGTGATCCGGCCGATCACGGCGCCCTCGGCGTCGACCACCGCGTACTCGGCGCGCGGGACGCGCTTGCCCTCGGAGACCAGGCCGACCAGCTTGCGCGGCGGGTTGGTCTCGGCCGCCGCGGCGGCCTCCTCCAGCGCCTTGCGGCCGACGAACGCGCCGTCGTTGGTGGTCTTGTCGAAGCGCACCACCCGGCCGAGGCCGGCGTCGAACGGGGTCAGGTCGGTGGACAGCTCGTGGCCGTACAGCGGCATGCCGGCCTCCAGGCGCAGCGTGTCGCGGCAGGACAGGCCGCACGGGACCAGGCCCTCGTCGGCGCCGGCCGCGGTCAGCGCCGTCCACAGGTGCTCGGCGTCGGCGGGGGCGCAGAAGACCTCGAAGCCGTCCTCGCCGGTGTAGCCGGTGCGGGCCAGCCAGACCTGACGGTCCGCCACGGTGGCGGGCAGCAGCGCGTAGTACTTGAGGGCGGGCAGGTCGGCGTCGGTGAGCTTGGCCAGGATGCCGTTGGCCTCGGGGCCCTGGACGGCGAGCAGCGCGTAGGCGTCGCGGTCGTCGCGGACGACGGCGTCGAAGCCGGCCGCGCGCTCGGTCAGGGCGTCCAGCACCACCTGGGCGTTGGAGGCGTTGGCGACCACCAGGTACTCGTTCTCCGCGGTGCGGTAGACGATCAGGTCGTCCAGGATGCCGCCGTCCTCGCGGCAGATCATGGTGTAGCGGGCGCGCAGCACGCCGAGCGCGGAGATGAAGCCGACCAGCGCGTGGTCGAGCAGCTCGCCGGCCTGCGGACCGGAGACGGTGATCTCGCCCATGTGCGAGAGGTCGAACAGACCGGCCTTGGTGCGGACGGCGAGGTGCTCCTCGCGCTCGCTGCCGTAGCGCAGCGGCATGTCCCAGCCCGCGAAGTCGGTCATGGTGGCGCCGAGCGAGCGGTGCAGCGCGTCGAGCGCGGTCAGGCGGAGGGACACGACAGGACTCCCGGGATCTGGAAACGGGCAGGCTGGGGCGAATCTCCCCGTCTGTCGTCGAACCTGAGAGCTTCACCGCATCCCGGACAGGATGGCGGTTTGCACCGTGGGTGGGCGCACGGCGTGGCCGTGTCCTCTTTCCAGATCTGCCTCGCCCGGGCGGTAAGGGGGCCTGAGAGATTCCGGGGAGGACTTGCTCCTTCGGCGCCGGTCGCGACCGGATGACGGTCGTTCCGGCTCTCCCGCGCGGGTTCGAGCGGCCGGTATGAAGTTTGAGCGGGCCCATCATGGCATGCCGGGAGGCGCTCGCGGGAGTGGGGCTCGGTCACACTCCCGGCGGGGGCCCCGGGTGCGCCGCTAACCTGATCGCAACCGTGAGTGTGGAGGGGCGAGATGGGGTTCCCGCTGGGTCAGGTTCCGGAAGGCGGGAGCTGGCCGGCCAACGAGCTGGAGCAGGTGCTGATGGCGGCGCTCGGCGATCCGGGGGCGACGCCCCGGGTGATCGAGGTGCTGGCCCGCAGCCAGGTGTGGATCCCGCTGCCGTCGGGGGCCGATCCGCAGTCCGGGTCGCTCGACCTGCCGACCCTCGAACTGGCCGGCGCGCCCTACGTGCCGGTGTACAGCTCGCAGGAGCTGTACCTGCAGCACGCGCCGGGCATCCCGTTCGCGATCGCCCCGATGTGGGAGTTCGCCCGCGGCCTGCCGCTGGGCATCGGCATCGCGGTCAACCCGGAGGCGCCGGTGGGCATCCCGGTGCCGCCGGAGGGCGTGGGCGAGCTGCGGCGCGGGCCGCGCGGCGAGGCGTGGGAGGCGCAGGGCGTCGCGGAGGGCGCGCGGGTGGCGCTCAAGGAGCCCGAGCCGCACCAGGAGCCGTACGCCTTCCTGGCCGCCGCGACCGGCGAACTCGCCGCGCTGCCCGGGGTGCTGACGGCCCGTCGGGCCCTGGCCCGGGTGGAGGGCGAGTCCACCCTGCTGTACGTCGGCGTCCAGCTGGACCCGGCGGCGCCCGCCGACCCCGGCGAGGTCAACCTGGCGCTCGGCCGGGCGCTCGGAACCGCGGCGCCGAGCTGGGGCGTCCACCTGGTGCTGCTCGACCTGGTCGCCGACCCGGTGGTGGACTGGCTGCTGGGACGGGTACAGCCCTTCTACGTGCGGCCGTGAATCCGGTCCCGATTCGGGACGGCGGCATGACGGCTGTCGGGCGCGCCCCATAGGGTTGCCCCGGCACATCGCGGCGCGGTGGACGGGCGGCGACCAGGACGAGAGACGAGGCGGCGACGTGACGGGAGCAGCCGGCGACCCGGGCGCGATCGAGCGCGCCCTCGCAGCGGTCGCACCGGAGCGGTGGGAGGCGTACGAGGGGCTGTTGCGCGCCCTCGCCAACGGGCAGGTCTGGATGCTGCTGTGGCACGGCAGCCCGGGCAGCCCGGACGCCCAGTACGGGAACATGGACGTCGGCGGGCACGGCTACGCGCCCTGCGTGACCTCCCCGGGGCAGCTGTCGGCCAGCGGCTGGTCGCGCGGCCACGAGGTGGTGTCCGGGCCGGAGATCGCCGGCTCGCTGTACCGCTCCCGCTGGGGGCTCTGGCTGGACCCGCACCGCCCCGGCGGCGGCGTCGGCGTGCCCTGGGCGGACCTGCGGCGGATCGCCGTCGGCCTGGACCGGCTGCCCGCCGGGCCGCTGCGGATCACCGAACCGCCCGCGCAGGCACCGCAGTTCTTCACCGTGCTGGAGCAGCAGGCGGCCGAGGTGCGGCCGCTGCGCTCGCTGCGGCGGGCCTGGGTGCAGCCGGTGCTCGGCGAGCCGTACCTGGCGATCGGGCTGGACCTGTACGACACCTCGCCGCCGGCCGTGGAGGCCGCCCGGGCGCTGGTGCAGCGGGCCGCCGCGCAGGCCCCCGAGGGGCCGGCCGTCTCCACCGTGATGATGGCCGACGAGTTCGACCCGGTGGCGATGTGGATGTGGGCCAACTCCCGCCCGTTCTTCGACCGGCAGGGTGCGCCCGGGTCCTACCCCACGGGTTTTGGTTACACAGCGCAACCAATTCCGGGGCCCCCTCCGGCCTGGCCGCAGCCTCGCTGGCCGGGATATCCGGGCCGCTGACAGTACCCCGACAAAGCAGCCGAAAACCCTCGCACGACCCTTTCTCCTGGTCGGCGGGGGTTTTTTGCCGCGCCGTGATCTACGCGTGCCACCACCGGTGCCACCTGGCGTTTCTCCGCCACTGGCGGGGTATCGTCAGTGCGCCCCTTGACGTGCGCGCGGCACCTGTGTGAAGAGCGATATGCCAGCGCAACGAAAGTGCATGCGAGCAGATCACAGTTAGGCATCCTTCGGGATGGGGGTCTTCCGTCGGGTACTGCCCATGACAGAGAGTGCTGCCCAATGCGGAGCGCGAGACGATCCTCACGAAGGTGAACGCGCCGCCGCCACAGCATGAACCGCACGATGCGCATCTCCGTGCGGCAGCACCATGCGCGCCGGGGCACACCGTCCGGCGTCGAACGGCACCACCCCGCAACGCCCTGCTTGCCAAACGCACTTCTGCACCGCCGCAACGGCACCCGGCACCACCGCAACCGCTCTGCCTTCCGCACCAAACGCGACTCCGTGGGCCGGCCACCGTCGGCGAGGGGAACGAACTGACTCATGACCACACCCACCGAGACCTCGGGTCCGCCGGCCGGCGCGCAGCCTGACGGCGCGTCAATCTCCGAGCCGGCCAAGAAGATCGAGGGCCGCTCACCGGGCCGCATCGCCTGGGACCGCCTCAAGCGCGACAAGGTCGCGCTGGCCGGCGGTGTCGTGGTGATCCTGCTCATCCTCGCGGCGGTCCTCGCGCCGGTGCTCACCGCGCTGTTCGGACACCCGGTCGACGAACCGCACCCGGACCAGATCAACGCCGATCTCGGCCTGCCCAAGGGCGCGTTCGGCGGCATCAGCGGCGACTACCTGCTGGGCGTCGACCCGGTGTTCGGCCGCGACGTGTTCTCCCGCGTCCTGTACGGCGCGCAGATCTCGCTGCTGGTGGCGCTCGGCGCCGCCGTGCTGTCCGTCGGCATCGGCGTGGTCATGGGCATCACCGCCGGCTACTTCGGCGGCTGGGTGGACGCGTTCATCGGCCGCGTCATGGACGTCCTGCTGGCCTTCCCGCAACTGCTGTTCAGCATCGCGCTGGTGTCGGTGATCCCCAACTCGGTGCTCGGCATGGGCGACACCACCGTGCGCGTGTGGGTGCTGATCATCGTGATCGGCTTCTTCGGCTGGCCCTACATCGGACGCATCGTCAGAGGCCAGGCCCTGTCGCTGCGCAACCGGGAGTTCGTGGACGCCGCCCGCAGCCTCGGCGCCGGCCGCGCCCACATCCTGTTCCGCGAACTTCTTCCCAACCTGGTGGCGCCGATCCTGGTCTACGCGACCCTGATCATCCCCGCCAACATCCTCAACGAGGCGGCGCTCAGCTTCCTCGGGGCCGGCGTCCGGCCGCCCACCCCGTCCTGGGGCCAGATGCTCTCCGACGCGGTCGGCATCTACCAGGCGGACCCCACCTACATGGTGATTCCCGGCCTCGCGATCTTCATCACCGTGCTGGCCTTCAACCTGTTCGGCGACGGCCTGCGCGACGCGCTCGACCCCAAGGGCAACTGAGCCCGCAACTCTGGAGGTTCCCCAACCCATGAAGCGAAACAGGACGCTCGCGGTCGCCGCCCTCGCGGCCACCCTCGCGCTCACCGCCACCGCCTGCGGCGGCAGCAAGAGCGGCTCCAGCGGCGAAGGCGGTACCAAGGGCAGCGCGGCCGGCTTCAACGCGGCCGTCGACAAGGTGGTGAACCCGTCCGACAAGAAGGGCGGCACCCTCAACCTGTGGACCACCACCGACGTGGACTCGCTCGACCCCGGTCGCGCCTACTACGCCTCGGTGTGGAACTTCGAGCGCTTCTACACCCGCACCCTGCTGGCCTTCGACGGCAAGCCGGGCAAGGACGGCCTGAACCTGGTCCCCGACCTGGCCGCCGCCAAGCCGGAGATCTCCGCGGACGGCAAGACCTACACCTTCAAGCTGAAGCCGGGTCTGAAGTTCGAGGACGGCACGGTCATCACCTCGAAGGACATCAAGTACGGCATCGAGCGCGTCTTCGCGCAGGACGTCATCTCCGGCGGCCCGACCTACGTGGTCAACGAGCTCGACCAGGGCCAGAACTACAAGGGCCCGTACACCGACACCGACCCGAACAAGCTCGGCCTGAAGTCCGTCCAGACCCCGGACGACACCACCATCATCTTCACCCTGGCCAAGCCCAACTCGGACTTCCCGTACCTGCTGGCCATGGGCTCCGCCGCCCCGGTCCCGCAGAAGCTGGACACCGGCGCCCACTACGCCGACAAGCCGGTCTCCTCCGGCCCGTACAAGTTCAAGTCGGCCGAGCCGGGCAAGGGCTACGAGCTGGTCCGCAACGAGAACTGGGACCCGGCCTCCGACCCGTTCCGCAAGGCGCTGCCGGACGTCGTCAAGCTGACCGTCACCACCAACGCCGACGACATGGACGCCCGCCTGCTGGCGAACACCGCCGACCTCGACTGGGGCCAGACCGGTCTGTCGCAGGCCGCCCAGGTCAAGGTCCTGCAGGACCAGGCCCTCAAGGCCAACACCGACGACCCGTACAACGGCTTCATCCGCTACGTCGTGATGGCCCCGACGGTCGCCCCGTTCGAGAACGACCACTGCCGCAAGGCCGTCCTGTACGCGGCGGACACCACCGCCCTGCAGACCGCCCGCGGCGGCTCGGTGGCCGGCTCGCTCTACGGCTCGATGCTGCCCCCGAACATCCTCGGCTCGGACGACTACGACCCGTGGCAGCTGACCAAGGGCAAGCCGAACATCGAGAAGGCCAAGGAAGAGCTGAAGGCCTGCGGCAAGCCGGACGGCTTCAAGACCACCATCGCGGTCCGCGGCAACAAGCCGAAGGAGGTCAACTCCGCGGTGGCGCTGCAGACCGCCCTCAAGGCCGTCAACATCGACGTCACCGTCGACCAGTACGACGGCAAGCTGAACGCCTCGGTGATCGGCGCGCCCGACTCGGTCAAGAGCAAGGGCTACGGCCTGATCGTCATGGGCTGGGGCGCCGACTACCCGACCGGCTCCGGCTACCTGCAGCCGCTGGTCGACGGCCGCTTCATCACCACCAACGGCAACAACAACTACGCCGAGATCAACGACCCGGAGATCAACGGCTGGTTCGACCAGGCCGCGCAGTCGACCGACCCGGCCAAGGCCGCCGAGCTGTACAAGAAGATCAACCACAAGGTCGCCGACGGCGCCTACTACCTGCCGATCGTCGCCGACAAGGCCCTGAACTGGCGCAACCCGCGCCTGACCAACGTCTACATCTCCGACGCCTTCGGCGAGGTGGACTTCCAGGCGCTCGGCGTCTCCGACGGCAAGTGACCTGACCTTCCCCCTTAGTTCGCACCGCTAGTCCGAAGGGCAGGTGAAGGCCCTGCCCGGGCCGGCCGGGACAAGCCCCCACCGGGGAACCCCGGCCGGCCCGTGGCAGGGCCGACCGCAGTGCTCGTGTATCTCTTCAGGCGACTGATCAACGTCGTCCTCATGCTGCTGGTGGTCGCCGCGGTGACCTTCGGCATCTTCTTCATGGTGCCCAAGCTCACCGGAACCGACCCCGCGCTGCTCTACGTGGGCAAGATCGCAGACCACGCGGCCGTCGAGGGTATCCGCCACAAGATGGGCCTCGACAAGTCGATCGTCGAACAGTTCTGGCTCTTCCTGAAGGGCGTGTTCGTCGGCCGGGACTTCAACGCCGGCGTCGACGTGACCCACTGCTACGCCCCCTGCCTGGGCTACTCGTTCAAGACCGAGCAGGAGGTGTTCCCGCTCCTGCTCAGCCGGGTCGGCGTCGACATCTCGCTGGCCGTCGGCGCCTCGGTGCTGTGGCTGCTGCTCGGCACCGCCACCGGCATCGTCTCGGCGCTGCGCCGCGGCACCGCGCTGGACCGCATCAGCATGACCGTCGCGCTGGCCGGCGTCTCGCTGCCGATGTACTTCACCGGCCTGGTCGCGCTCGCGGTCTTCGTCCACCAGCTCGGCTGGTTCCCGAACACCTACACGGAGTTCGCGGACGACCCGGTGTCCTGGTTCCAGGGGCTGGTCCTGCCCTGGATCACGCTGGCCTTCCTGTTCGCCGCGACCTACGCCCGACTCAGCAGGGCCACCCTGCTCGACGTGCTCGGCGAGGACTACATCCGCACCGCGCGGGCCAAGGGCCTCAAGGAACCCGTCGTCATCGGCAAGCACGCCATGCGCTCCACGCTGACCCCGATCCTGACCGTCTTCGGCATGGACCTCGGCGGCCTGCTCGGCGGCGCGGTGCTCACCGAGAAGACCTTCAACCTGCGCGGCCTCGGCTACGAGGCGGTCCAGTCGATCTCCTCCAGCGACCTGCCCGTGATCATGGGCGTGACCATGTTCGCCGCGTTCTTCATCATCATGGCCAGCCTCGTGGTTGACCTGCTGTACGCCGTCGTCGATCCCAAGGTGAAGCTGGCATGAGCAACGACGACAAGCCCTTCCTGTCCGTCCGCGACCTCAAGGTGCACTTCCCGACCGACGACGGACTGGTCAAGTCCGTCAACGGCCTGAGCTTCGACCTGGAGCGCGGGAAGACCCTCGGCATCGTCGGCGAGTCCGGCTCCGGAAAGTCCGTCACCTCGCTGTCGATCATGGGCCTGCACCGCACCGGCACCAAGCGCGGCGCCCCGCAGATCTCCGGCGAGATCTGGCTGGACGGCGAGGAGCTGGTGGCGGCCGGCCCGAACCGGGTGCGCCAGCTCCGCGGCCAGAAGATGGCGATGATCTTCCAGGACCCGCTGACCGCGATGCACCCGTACTACACGGTCGGCGCCCAGATCATCGAGGGCTACCGGGCCCACCACCCCGGCGCCTCCAAGAAGGAGGCCCGCACCCGGGCCATCGAGATGCTCGACCGGGTCGGCATCCCGCAGCCCGACAAGCGGGTCGACAGCTACCCGCACGAGTTCTCCGGCGGCATGCGCCAGCGCGCCATGATCGCCATGGCCCTGGTGAACGACCCCTCGCTGCTGATCGCCGACGAGCCGACCACCGCCCTGGACGTCACCGTCCAGGCGCAGATCCTGGACCTGATCCGGGACCTGCAGAAGGAGTTCGGCTCCGCGGTCATCATCATCACGCACGACCTGGGCGTGGTCGCCGAGATCGCCGACGACATCCTGGTCATGTATGGCGGCAAGCCCGTCGAGCGCGGCCCCGCCGAGACCATCTTCGACTCGCCCGAGCACCCCTACACCTGGGGCCTGCTCGGCTCGATGCCCCGCCTCGACCGGGAGCTCCAGGACCGGCTGATCCCGGTCAAGGGCACCCCGCCGAGCCTGATCAACGTGCCGTCCGGCTGCGCGTTCCACCCGCGTTGCCCGTACGCCGAGCTCACCGGCGGCCGCTCCACCAGCGAGGTGCCCGTGCTCGCCGAGGCCGCGCCCCGGCACCACGCCGCCTGCCACCTGCCGATCGCCGAACGCCACCGGATCTTCACCGAAGAGATCGCGCCCCGGCTGTGAGCACGTACCACCCACTTGGAGACAACCGATGACGGACAGCCAGACGGCGGCCCCGCAGGCCGCGAAGGTGCCCGCCCAGGCACCCGGCCCGGACCGTGAACCCCTGCTGCGGGTCACCGGACTGACCCGGCACTTCCCGGTCACCAAGGGCCTGCTGAAGCGTCAGGTCGGCGCGGTGCGGGCCGTCGACGGCATCGACTTCGAGGTCATGGCCGGCGAGACGCTCGGCGTGGTCGGCGAGTCCGGCTGCGGCAAGTCCACGATGGGACGCCTGGTCACCCGGCTCGACGAACCCACCGGCGGGAAGATCGAGTTCGAGGGCGCCGACATCACCCACCTGGGCGTCGCGGCGATGCGGCCGTTCCGCCGCGACATCCAGATGATCTTCCAGGACCCGTACTCCTCGCTGAACCCGCGGCACACCATCGGCACCATCGTCGGCGCGCCGTTCCGGCTCCAGAACGTCGAGACCGAGCACGGCGTCAAGCGGGCCGTCCAGGACCTGCTGGAGCTCTGCGGCCTCAGCCCCGAGCACTACAACCGCTACCCGCACGAGTTCTCCGGCGGCCAGCGCCAGCGCATCGGCATCGCCCGCGCGCTCGCCCTGCGCCCGAAGATGATCGTCGCCGACGAGCCGGTCTCGGCCCTGGACGTCTCCATCCAGGCCCAGGTGGTCAACCTGCTGGACGACCTCCAGAAGGAACTCGGCCTGACCTACCTGATCATCGCGCACGACCTCTCGGTGGTCCGGCACGTCTCCGACCGGGTCGCGGTGATGTACCTCGGCAAGGTGGTGGAGATCGCCGACCGCGACTCCCTCTACGCCCAGCCGATGCACCCGTACACCAACGCCCTGATGTCCGCGGTGCCGGTCCCCGACCCGCGGCGCAAGGAGCGCCGCGAGCGGATCCTGCTCACCGGCGACGTCCCCTCCCCGCTCAACCCGCCGTCCGGCTGCCGGTTCCGCACCCGCTGCTGGAAGGCGCAGGAGATCTGCGCGAGCCAGGAGCCGCCGCTCGCCACCGCGAAGGCGGGGCACCAGGTGGCGTGCCACTTCCCGGAGAACTCCGCCGAGTAGAGCGCTTCGCACGACAGGTCCGTCCCGGGAGGGGGTTGCCCTCCCTGGGCGGACTCCGTCGTTCCCGGGCGACCCCGGCCGCCCGCTGACAGTGGCGGGTGGCAGGGTGGCGGACATGCTCGATATCGCGGTGAAGGACCAGTCGGACGAGGTCAGGGTGCGGGTCTCCGAGGTCGAACTCGTCGACCTGGTACAGGACATGGGCGCGTGGGACGGCGCGTTCCTGGTGCTCCAGCGGGTGCCGGACCTGCCGGACGTGTACGTGCAGACCTGCCCGGTGGGCGGGGAGTGGACCGTCGAGCACCGGGCGGGCAGCCCGACCCGGCACTACGAGACGCGGGTCGCGGACCTGGAGCGGGTGGCCGACCTGCTGATCCGCTGGTCGCGCCAGGAGGCGGACTGGGACGCCGGCGTGGAGTGGCAGCGGATGGACTTCGGTCCCGCACCGGAGCCCGCCCCGCTGGAACTGTCCGAGGAGGACGAGAAGAGCCTGGTCGAGGCGGTGCGCGGCCTGCTGCACCGCGGCTACGCGACCAGGAAGCAGGCGGCCGAACTCGCCGCCGACCACCTGAGGCGCGACGGCGCCGACCCGGTGACGGCGGCTCAGGCCGAGCAGCTGGCCGACCGGTTGTGGCTGGAGCGGGTCGCCGAGCAGCGGACCTGGACCGGCCGGACCGACCCCGAGCGGCTGGCCGGGGCGTTCACCGCCCTGGAGGCGCGCGGCATCACCGCCCGGGAGAACTTCACCTGCTGCCACAGCTGCGGCCAGGCGGAGATCGGCGCGGAGGCCGAGCCGGACAGCCGCGGCTTCGTCTACTTCCACTCGCAGAGCACCGACCACGCCGTCGCCGGCCACGGCCTGTCGCTGTATTACGGCGGCTTCGACGGCTCGGAGGACACCACCGCGGCGATCGGCCGGGAGGTCGTCGCGGCCCTGGAGGAAAGCGGCCTGACGGTCCGTTGGAACGGCAGCCCCGCGCAGGCGATCGAGGTGACCGGGCTCGACTGGCGCCGCCGCCTCATCGGCTAGCCCGACTGCGGCACCGCCGTCCTTCGTCCGGCGCAGCCCGCGGCGTGAGCTGTTGCCCGGGCGGAGCGGGGTGCCTTGACTGGACCGGAATGTCCCGGCTCCCGCGCGAGGGGTAGGTCCAGCATGCTGTCGGCCCGCAGTCTGTTCCAGGAGATCCACGACGACGACCGGGCGTTCCGGCTGTTCTGTTCGATCGCGGCCAAGGGGGAGGACCAGGGCGGCTGGGAGAACGGCCGGATCGCCCGGCTGGTGCCGGACCGGGTGCTGGCGCCGAAGGTGGCCCGGCACGGCGCGGACGAGGACAAGCACGGGCGGATCTTCAAGGCGCTGATGCACAAGCGCGGCCTGGAGCCGGCCGAGGTCCCCGACGAGACCGACTACACGATGATCCTGGAGCGGCAGGGCATCGGCCTGGCGCACTCCCGGCTGCGCCGCGACGAGCCGCTGACCGAGCGGGACGTGATCACGTACCTGGCGCACAGCCGGGTGACCGAACAGCGGGCGTCCGAACAGATGCTGATGCTGAAGCGGATCTTCGGCGACCACCCGGAGCTCGGCCGGGCGGTGCGGATGATCTCCAACGACGAGGACAACCACCTGGCGTTCTGCCACGAGGAACTGCTCCGGCTCGCGTACCACGGGCACGGCCGGCTGATCCTGGACACCCTGCAGGCCACCGCCCGGGCGGAGATCCGCACCTACCGGGACGTCAGCCTGGCGGTGATGGCGCACCTGGGGGAGCTGCTGCGCTGGCCGCGGGCGAAGTCGGCGGCGCTGGCGGCGGGCATCCACGCGGTGTACGGGTACGAACGGGCGGGCGGCTGGCGGCGGATGACGACGCTGCGGATGCCGGCCAAGCTGAACGCGCTGGGCGGGCCCGCGCCGCACGAGTCCTTCGTCTGACCGCCCGGCGACCGGCGCCGGTCGGCCGACGTGGACACTGACCAGGTGACATCCGAGATCTTCCCGCACGACGTCCAGCAGGTCCTCGACCTGGTGGGCATCTTCGTCTTCGCCCTGTCCGGCGGTCTGATGGCCGTCCGCAAGAACATGGACATCTTCGGCATCTGCGTCCTGGCCGAGGCCACCGCCCTGGGCGGCGGCGTGCTGCGCGACCTGGTGATCGGCGCGCTGCCGGTGGCGGCGTTCACCAACTCCGGGTACTTCCCGACCCCGCTGGTGGCCGGCGTGGTGGTGTTCTTCCTGCACCCGCAGGTGGAGCGGATCAACCGGGCGGTGATGGTGCTGGACGCGGCGGGCCTCGGACTGTTCGCCGTCACCGGCACCATCAAGGCGCACGACTACGGGCTCGGCGCGGTCGCCTCGGTGTCCTGCGGCATGCTGACCGCGGCGGGCGGCGGCGTGGTGCGCGACGTGCTGGCGATGGAGCCGCCGTCGCTGCTGCGCTGGGACCGGGAGATCTACGCGGTGCCGGCGCTGGTCGGCGCGGCGATCACGGCGATCCTGATCGGCATCGGGCAGCTCACCCCGGTGAACGCCGCACTGGCCGCGATCGCCGCGTTCACCATGCGGATGCTGGCCCTGCGGTACGGCTGGCGCGCCCCGCGGGCCTGGCACCGCAACGGTTCGCGCGCCGGCGAGGAGTGACGGCAGCCCCCCTGCCGCCGGCGTTCAGGCGCGGCCGGCCCGCACCGCGTGCTTGGCGCCGCACCGGTTCTCGCACCAGCGGGGCGTGGGGGAGCCGCCGTACGCCAGCGAGATCGCCTCGACCGTGCAGAGCAGTTCCGGCAGCAGCTTGCTGAGTTCGACGACCGAGGCGACCCGGACCGGCGCGGAGATCGAGCAGGCGGCGATCGCGGTGCCCTCGGTGCCGGCGATCGGGGCGGCGATGCAGTTCACCGACTCGTGGTACTCGGCCTGGTCGACCGCCCAGCCGCGCTGCCGCACGTCGGCCAGCTCGGTCCGGAGCTCCTCCGGGTCGCGGATCGACTGCGGGGTGCGGGCCGGGAGTTCGGCCTCGGCGAGGAACGCGGAGGCCGGGAGTTCGGCCTCGGCGAGGAACGCGGCGAGCCGGTCCGCGGGCAGGTCGGCGAGCAGCACCTTGCCGGCCGCGGTGGCCGCGGCGGGGGCGCGGCGGCCGATCCGGCTCTCCTCGCCGAGCCAGCTGCGGCCGTGCTCCGGGTAGCGGGCCTCCACCTTGTCCAGGTAGAGCACCTCGTCGCCCTCCAGCACCGACAGGTGGACGGTGTGCCCGTAGCGCTCGTTCAGCACCGCCAGGTACGGGGCGGCGACCTGGCGGATGTCGATGCCCTCCAGGGCCTGGTGGGCGAGCGAGAACAGCCGGCCGCCGAGCCGGTAGCGCTGGTCGGACTGGCGGGTGACGAAGCCGTGCTCCTGGAGGGTGCGCAGCAGGCGCAGCGCGGTCGACTTGTGGACCCCGATCCGGGACGCGGCCTGTTCCAGCGAGGCCGGGCCCTCGCCGAGCGAGGCCAGGATGGTCAGCGCGCGGTCGACCGTCTGGGACACGGCCCTCCCCCTCTCACAGCGGCGTGGCCGGAAGGCTAACGGCGCGTTGCAGAGGGTGCAATGGCCAAATCGTGACCCGTGGGACGCCTACACTGGTCCCGCTATGGCTTACCTCGACCACGCCGCCACCACCCCGATGCTGCCCGAGGCGATCGCCGCGATGACGGCGCAGTTCGGGGCCGTCGGCAACGCCTCCTCGCTGCACGCCGCCGGGCGCCGGGCCCGCCGGGTGATCGAGGAGTCCCGCGAGTCGCTGGGCGAGTCGCTCGGCGCGCGGCCCAGCGAGATCGTGCTCACCGCGGGCGGCACCGAGTCCGACAATCTGGCGGTCAAGGGCCTGTACTGGGCCCGCCGGGCCGCCGACCCGGCCCGCCGCCGGGTGCTGAGCAGCCCCGTCGAGCACCACGCGGTGCTGGACGCGGTGCACTGGCTGGCCGAGCACGAGGGCGCCGAGGTCGAGTACCTGCCGGTGGACGCGCTCGGCCGGGTGCACCCCGAGGCGCTGCGCGAGGCGGTCGAGCGCTCGCCCGACACGGTCGCCCTGGTCACCGTGATGTGGGCCAACAACGAGGTCGGCACCGTCCAGCCGGTCCGCGAACTCGCCGCCGTCGCCGCCGAGTTCGGCATCCCGATGCACGCGGACGCGGTGCAGGCGCTGGGCCAGGTCCCGGTGTCGTTCGCGGAGTCCGGGCTGACCGCGATGACCGTCACCGGCCACAAGGTCGGCGGCCCGTACGGGGTCGGCGCGCTACTGCTGTCCCGTTCGGCCACCCCCGTTCCGCTGCTGCACGGCGGCGGCCAGGAGCGCGACGTCCGCTCCGGGACGCTGGACGTGCCCGGCGCGGCCGGGTTCGCGGCGGCCGCGGCGCTGGCCGTCGAGCGGCAGCCCGAGTACGCGGCCGGCGTCGGCATGCTGCGCGACGACCTGGTCGCGGTGGTCCGGGAGGCCGCGCCGGAGGCGCTGCTGAACGGTGACCCGGACCCGGCGGGCCGGCTGCCCGCCAACGCGCACTTCTCGTTCCCTGGCTGCGAGGGCGACGCGCTGCTGATGCTGCTGGACGCGGCGGGCGTGGAGTGCTCCACCGGCTCGGCCTGCTCGGCGGGCGTCCCGCAGCCCAGCCACGTGCTGCTGGCGATGGGCGTGGAGCCCGAACTCGCCCGCGCCTCGCTGCGGTTCTCGCTCGGCCACACCTCCACCGGGGCGGACGTGGCCGCGCTGGCCGCGGCGCTGCCCGGCGCGGTGGAGCGGGCCCGGCGGGCCGGGCTGGTGCGCTCCGCCCGCTGACCGGTCCGTTCGGCAGCGGAACCGTCTACTGGCGGACTTATTCTGGGGGGATGAACTCTCCCGTCCCGGAGCGGACCGTCCGCGACCTCACCGGACTGCTGGTGCAGACCGGTCACGCCATGAACACCCGCCTGTCCGCGGCGCTGGCGGAGATCGACAGCTCCCCGCGCAAGCACTGCGTGCTGGTGCACGCCATGGAGGCGGAGCGCACCCAGTCCCAACTCGCGGCGCTCGCCGGCCTGGACAAGACCACCATGGTGGTCACCGCCGACGAACTGGAGCGCGACGGCCTCGCCGAGCGCCGCCCGTCCGCGACCGACCGGCGGGCCCGGGTCATCAAGGTCACCCCCGCCGGCGAGGAGCTGGTGCGCCGGGGCGTGGTGATCGTGGACCGGGTGCACGCCGCCGCGCTGGACGAACTGTCGCCGGGGGAGCGGCAGGTGCTGGTGGACGCCCTCGACAAGCTGCAGCGGCTGCCGGACGGCACCCGGGCGTGCGGCCCCGAGGAGAAGGCGGTGCGGCGGCCGCGGCGCCCGCGGCAGTGAGCCCGCCGGAAGTCGTACCGCTTTAGATCGTCCATTACAAAACTATCTGCTACGGTCTCTCTTGTTGGAGGGAGCGCGCGCCCGCGCGCCCCCGGGGGAGGGAGACACCCATGTCCGAACACCCGTCACGCGCCCGCTGGCTGGCCCTCGCGGTGGTCTGCGCCGGCATGCTGATGGTGATCCTGGACGGCTCGATCACCACCGTTGCGCTGCCCGCCATCCAGGACGAGCTGCACATCGGCCGGGCCGGACTGGCCTGGGTGGTGGACGCCTACGTGATCGCCTTCGGCGGCCTGCTGCTGCTCGCCGGACGCCTCGGCGACCTGCACGGCCGCCGCCGGACCTACCTCGCCGGCATCGCCGCCTTCACCGCCGCGTCCGTGCTCTGCGGCCTCGCCGCCGGCCCCGCGACGCTGATCGCCGCCCGCTTCCTGCAGGGCGTCGGCGGGGCGATGGCCTCCGCCGTCGGCCTCGGCATGGTGGTCGGGCTGTTCCCCGAACCCGCCGACCGGGCCAAGGCGTTCGGCGCCGTCGGCTTCACCGGCGCGGCCGGCGCCTCGCTCGGCCAGGTGCTCGGCGGCGTGCTCACCGAGGGACTCGGCTGGCACTGGATCTTCTTCATCAACCTGCCGATCGGCGTCGCCGCGCTCGCCGCCGGCCTGCGCCTGCTGCCCCGCGACGCGGCGGACCGCGCCAAGGGCGGCCTGGACGTCCCCGGCGCCGTGCTGGTCACCGGCGGACTGATGCTCGGCGTGTGGACCATCGTCGAGGGCGGCCCGCACGCCTGGGCCCCGCCGCCGCGGCACTCGCCCTGCTCGCCGCGTTCGTCCTCCGGCAGACCCGGGCCGCCGTCCCGCTGCTGCCGCTGCGGATCCTCGCCCGGCGCACCACCGCGCTCGCCAACCTGGTGCAGATCCTGCTGCTGGCCGCGATGTTCGGCTTCCAGGTGCTGGTGGCGCTCTACCTGCAGAACGTCCAGCACTACGGCCCGCTCGCCACCGGACTGGCCATGCTGCCCGCCGCGCTCACCATCGGCGCCGTCTCGCTGCTGGTCGCCGCCCGCGCCATCGGCCGGCTCGGCGAACGCCGCACCCTGCTGCTCGGCCTCGCCCTGCTCACCGCCGGCCTCGCGCTGCTGGTGCGGCTGCCCGCCGGGCACTTCCGCTACGCCGTCGACCTGCTGCCCACCATGCTGCTCGGGGCCGGCTTCGGACTCGCCGCGACCGCGCTCACCGCGCTCGGCATGGCCGACGCCCGGCCCGAGGACGCCGGGCTGCTCTCCGGCGTGCTCAACACCACCCAGCAGGTCGGCGCGGCGCTCGGCGTCGCCGTCCTGACCGCGCTCGCGGGCGGCGCCGGGAACGCCGTCGGGGGCTTCCACCTGGCCTTCGGCGTGGGCGCGGCGCTGCTGCTCGCCGCGTTCCTGCTGGCCACCGCGCTGCCCGCGCGCACCGCCCCGGCCGGGGAGGCGGCCGAGCCGCCCGTCCTGGTGGCGAACTGACCGTCCGGCGAGCGCCCGGCCCCCGTTACGCTGGACTCCTTATGACTGACTTCCCCGGCGCCCCGACCACCCCGTCCACCGGCCGCCTGCGCGTGCTCGCCGCGATGTCCGGCGGCGTCGACTCCGCGGTCGCCGCCGCCCGGGCGGTCGAGGCCGGCCACGAGGTGACCGGCGTCCACCTGGCGCTCGCCAGCAATCCGCAGTCCTTCCGCACCGGCGCGCGCGGCTGCTGCACCCTGGAGGACTCCAGGGACGCCCGCCGCGCCGCCGATGTGATCGGCATCCCGTTCTACGTCTGGGACTTGGCGGAGCGCTTCCGCGAGGACGTGATCGAGGACTTCGTCGCCGAGTACGCCGCCGGGCGCACCCCCAACCCGTGCCTGCGCTGCAACGAGAAGATCAAGTTCGCGGCGCTGCTCGACAAGGCGATCGCGCTCGGCTTCGACGCCGTCTGCACCGGCCACTACGCCCGGATCGTCGACCTGCCCGACGGCACCCGCGAACTGCACCGGGCGGTCGACGGCGCGAAGGACCAGTCGTACGTGCTCGGCGTGCTCGACGCCGAGCAGCTCGCCCACTCGCTGTTCCCGCTGGGCGACACCACCAAGGACGTCATCCGCGAGGAGGCCGACCGGCGCGGCCTGGCCGTCGCCAAGAAGCCCGACAGCCACGACATCTGCTTCATCGCCGACGGCGACACCCAGGGCTTCCTGGCCGAGCGCCTCGGCACCGCCACCGGCGACATCCTCGACGCCGACGGCACCAAGCTCGGCGAGCACGACGGCGCGTACGGCTTCACCATCGGCCAGCGCAAGGGCCTGCGGCTCGGCCGCCCCGCCGCGGACGGCAAGCCGCGCTACGTGCTGGACATCTCGCCGGTGAACAACACCGTGACCGTCGGCCCCGCCAGCGGGCTCGACGTGCACGCCCTGACCGCCATCCGCCCCCGCTGGTGCGGCACCCCGGCGGCCGGCGAGGGCCGGTACACCGCGCAGCTCCGCGCGCACGGCGAAGAGGTGCCGGTCACCGCCGTCCTGACGGACGATCAGCTGCACGTCCGCCTCGACACCCCCGCCCGCGGCATCGCCCCCGGCCAGGCCGTGGTGCTCTACGACGGCACCCGGGTGGTCGGCTCGGCCACCATCGCGAGCACCGAGCGGACGGTCGGCGTCTAGTCCTGGGCCGCCGTTATCGGGTTGACCCGGGCGTGGCGGGCGGTGATAGGACTGTTTGCACTATGAACATCACGGTCTTCTGCTCGGCGAACCTGCTCGATGCCAAGTACACCGCTCCGGCGGCGGAGTTCGCCCGACTGCTCGGGGCCGGCGGGCACACGCTGGTGTGGGGCGGCTCGCACACCGGGCTGATGGGGCTGCTGGCCGACGAGGTCAAGGAGGCCGGCGGGCGGCTGGTCGGCGTCTCGGTGGAGTTCCTGCGGCACAAGGCGTACGAGGGCGCGGACGAGCTGGTGGTGACGCCCGACCTGGCGATCCGGAAGGCGGAGCTGCTGGCCCGCGGCGACGCGCTGGTGGTGCTGGTCGGCGGCCTGGGGACGCTCGACGAGGTCACCGAGGTGCTGGAGCTGAAGAAGCACGGCCACCACGACAAGCCGGTGGTGCTGCTCGACACCGAGGGCTTCTACACCGGCCTGCGGGCACAGCTCGAACGGATGGACGCCGACGGCTTCCTGCCGCGTCCGCTCGCCGAGCTGGTGAGTTTCGCGGAGACTCCCGCCGAGGCCCTCGCCCGGCTGACCGTCCAGCAGAACTGAGGAATCCCATGGGTGTCCACCTGATCACCGGCGCCGGCTCCGGCATCGGCGCCGCCGTCGCCGACAAGCTCACCGCCCGCGGCGAGGAACTCTGGCTGCTCGCCCGGGACGCCCGCCGCGCCGCCCAGCTGCGCGAGCGCTACCCGGAGGCGCGGACCCTGGTCGGCGACCTCGACGACCCGGCCAAGCTGTCCTGGGCGTTCGGCCACCAGGCGCTGCCCGTCGAGCTCGACTCGCTGCTGCACATCGCCGGCGTGGTCGAACTCGGCACCGTCGCCGAGACCCCGGTGAAGGCGTGGCAGCAGCAGCTGAACGTCAACACCGTCGCGCCCGCCGAGATCACCCGCCTGCTGCTGCCCTCGCTGCGGCTGGCCCGCGGCCACGTGGTGTTCGTCAACTCCGGCGCCGGCCTGCGCGCGGACCCCACCTGGGGCTCGTACGCGGCCAGCAAGTTCGCCGTCCGGGCGCTCGCCGACGCGCTGCGGCAGGAGGAGCACGCCCACGGGGTGCGCGTCACCACGGTCTACCCGGGGCGGACGGCCACCGCGATGCAGGTGAAGGTGCACCAGCAGGAGGGCAAGGAGTACGACCCGGCCAAGTGGATCGCCCCCGAGTCGGTCGCCACCGCGATCCTCACCGCGATCGACCTGCCCCGGGACGCGGAGATCACCGAGATCACCGTCCGGCCCGGCCAGTAGCGGCGGGCTCCGTCAGCCGGCCGCGGGCCGGTCGTCCCGGTGGGCGGCGAACTCCTGCCCGCGGACCTCGGCGATGCGCTCGTGGCGGGCGAGCCGGTCGGTCCACGAGGCGTCCACGCCGAAGGCGGTGCCGGCGAATCCGAGCCGGCCGACGGCCTCCGGGACGTCCGGGTCCCCGGGGGCCAGCAGCCGGACCGGGTCGCCGAGGGCGAGGGTGTGCGGGGGGACGAAGAACTCCTCCGGGAGCACCGTGCGGGCGTGGACCAGCGCCGCCACGGCGACCACCGCGCCCGCCCCGACCCGCGCCTCCTGCAGCACGCTCGCCGAGCTCGCCAGGTAGCAGCAGCGCTGCACGGTGCAGCCGAGCAGCGTGGCGTGCGGGCCGACGAACACGTGGTCGCCGAGCAGGACGGGCTGGTCGGCGGTGACGGCGGAGGCCCGCAGGACGGCGTTCTCGCACACCACCGTCGACTCGCCGACCTCGATGCGGGAGCCCTCCGCGTCGAGCACGGCGCCGTACATCACCCGTGCGTGCGGGCCGATCCGGACGTCGCCGACCAGGGTGGCGGTCGGCGCGACGTAGGCGGTGGGGTGCACCTGCGGGGCGGCGCCGCGGTGCATGATCCGGATTCCCGGCGGGAGCATGGTCACGGCCCGGATTCTCGGGGCGGCGCCGGGCGGCCCGCTGGCGGAATTCGGACATCGCACTCCCCGGGGGGATCCACGGCGGGCCGGTCCGCTGCGTAGGCTCTGTCCCGTGACTGACGTGGACGTTTTCGGGAAGCTCGTCGGGGCCGCGACCGGCGTGGGGTCGATGCCCGGCGGGGACGTGCGGGACATGGTCCGGGGGGTGACCGCGGAGCTGGAGCAACTGCCGCACCTGCCGGAACTGCCCGGGCGCGGGCCCGGCGCCGACATGATCGGACGCGGCGCCGGCCTGCTGACCGAGCTGTTCGTGCAGACCGAGCCGAGCGGCTGGCGGTTCACCGACCACCCCGGGCGGGACACCAAGCGGGCCCGCTCCTGGCTGGGTGAGGACCTGGACGCGCTGGAGGAGTACACCCAGGGCCACGACGGCCTGCTCAAGGTCCAGGCCGTCGGGCCGTGGACGCTCGCCGGGTCGATCGAACTCCGGCACGGCGAGAAGGCGCTCAGCGACCCGGGCGCCTGCCGGGACATCGCCGAGTCGCTCACCGAGGGCCTGCGCCGCCACCTGGAGGACGTCCGCCGCCGGGTGCCGGGAGCGACCCCGGTGCTGCAACTGGACGAGCCGCTGCTGCCCGCCGTGCTGGCCGGCTCGGTGAAGACCGCCAGCGGCTTCCAGCGGCTGCGCGCGGTCGACCGCCAACGCGCCGAGCAGACCCTGCGCGAGGTGATCCGCGGCGTGGACGCCCCGGTGCTGGTGCACAGTTGCGCGCCCGGGGTGCCGATCCCGCTGCTGCGCCGCGCCGGGGCCGCCGGGATCAGCCTGGACTTCGGCCTGCTGACGGAGCGTCACGACGACGACCTGGGCGAGGCGGTCGAGGGCGGGACGCTGATCCTCGCCGGCGTGGTGCCGTCCACCGACACCGCTGCGGTTCAATCAAAAGCAGTGTCGGACCCGGCCGGTAGTGTCCAGGGTGTCAGGACGTTGTGGCGCAGGCTCGGGCTGGCCCCGGAGCTCCTCGGCCGCCGGGTCGTGGTGACGCCGACGTGCGGGCTGGCGGGGCCTCCCCGGAGTACGCCCGGCGGGCGCTGGCACAGACCGTGAAGGCGGCGCGGAGCCTGGTGGACAACCCGGAGTGACGAACGAGGAGGGCCCGGTGGCGGCTGCGGTGGAGGGCTGGGAGGACGTCCCGGCGGAGGTGCGGACCCGGCACGCCGAACTGGCGACCGAGATCGAGGAGCACCGCTCCCGGTACTACGAGCTGGACGCGCCGACCGTCAGCGACGCCGAATTCGACGCCCTGATGCGCGAGTTGGAGGCCCTGGAGGCCGAGCACCCGGCGCTGGTGACGCCCGACTCGCCGACCCAGAAGGTCGGCGGCGCGCCCACCGTGCTGTTCGCCCCGGTCGAGCACCGGGAACGGCTGCTCAGCCTGGACAACGCGATGGACGCGGACGAACTCGCCGCCTGGGCCGAGCGGGTCGCCACCGAACTGTCCGGCATCGACTACCACTACCTGTGCGAACTGAAGGTCGACGGCCTGGCCGTCAACCTGACGTACGAGAACGGGGTGCTGGTGCAGGCCGCGACCCGCGGCGACGGCCGGGTCGGCGAGGACATCACCGCCAACGTCCGCACCATCAAGGAGATCCCGCACCGGCTCAAGGGCGAGCACCTCCCCGCGCTGGTGGAGATCCGCGGCGAGGTGTACTTCCCCACCGAGGAGTTCGACGCGCTGAACGCCTCCTTCGCGGAGGAGAACGAGCGCCGCCGGCAGGAGAACGAGGAGCGCGCCGAGCAGGGCAAGCGGCCCCGGGCGATGATCCGGCTGTTCATGAACCCGCGGAACGCCGCCGCGGGATCGCTGCGCCAGAAGGACCCGCTGATCACCGCCGCCCGCCCGCTGCGGATGGTGGTGCACGGCATCGGCGCCCGGACCGGCTTCGACATCGACTGCCAGTCGCACGCCTACCAGCTGCTGCACGACTGGGGCCTGCCCACCGCCAAGCACAACAAGGTGGTCGGCACGATGGACGAAGTCCGGGCGTTCATCAAGCACTTCGGCGAGCAGCGGCACTCCGTCGAGCACGAGATCGACGGCGTCGTGGTCAAGGTCGACGAGATCGCCCTGCAGGGCCGGCTCGGCTCCACCTCCAAGTCGCCGCGCTGGGCGATCGCCTGGAAGTACCCGCCGGAGGAGGTCACCGGCCGGCTCGCCGAGATCAAGATCGGCATCGGCCGCACCGGCCGCGCCACCCCGTACGCGGTGCTGGCCGAACCGGTGAAGGTGGCCGGCTCGATGGTGCAGTACGCGACGCTGCACAACCAGCAGATCGTCAAGGCCAAGGACGTGCTGCTCGGCGACACCATCGTGCTGCGCAAGGCCGGCGACGTGATCCCGGAGATCCTCGGCCCGGTCTACGACCTGCGCGACGGCACCGAGCGGGCCTTCGAGATGCCCACCCACTGCCCGGAGTGCGGCACCGAGCTGCGCCCGATGTCCGAGGGCGACATCGACCTGCGCTGCCCGAACGCCCAGCACTGCCCGGCGCAGATCCGCGAGCGGGTGGCCTTCCTCGGCGGCCGGCAGTGCCTGGACGTCGAGGGTCTGGGCTACGTCGCGGCGACCGCGCTGACCCAGCCGCTGGAGCCCGCCGACCCGCCGGTGAAGGACGAGGGCGACATCTTCGGCCTGACCGAGGAACAGCTCCTGCCGATCAAGGTGCTGGTGCGCGACCCGAAGACCGGCATGCCCAAGCCGGACGACAGGACCGGCAAGGAGAAGCAGGTCGCGTTCTTCGCCACCACCGCCGGCGCGCCGAAGAAGAACACCGGCGTCCTGCTGGACAACCTGGACAAGGCCAAGGACCGCCCGCTGTGGCGCTTCCTGAACGGCCTGTCGATCCGGCACGTCGGCCCGGTCGCCGCCCAGGAGCTGGCCCGCGAGTTCCGCGACCTGGACCGGATCTTCGCCGCCGACGAGACCGAACTCGCCGCCGTCGAGGGCGTCGGGCCGACCATCGCCCGCTCCATCAAGGAGTGGCACGCAGAGGAGTGGCACCGCGAGATCCTCCGCAAGTGGCGCGACGCGGGAGTCCGGTTCACCGAGGAGGCCGGCGAGGACGAGGGCGAACGCCCGCTGGAGGGCCTCACCGTGGTGGTCACCGGCACGCTCACCGGGCACACCCGGGACGGCGCCAAGGAGGCGCTGACCTCGCGCGGCGCCAAGGTCACCGGCTCGGTGTCGAAGAAGACGCACTTCGTGGTGGTCGGCGACAACCCCGGCTCGAAGTACGACAAGGCCGTGCAGCTGGGCGTCCCGGTGCTGGACGACGCCGGCTTCGCGGTGCTGCTGGAGCAGGGCGCCGACGCGGCCCGCCGGCACCTCGGGCTGGACGCCGACGAGGCGGCCGGCGGGGAAAATGCCGGAGAAGTACCGGAGGAGAAGGTTTCCTGACAGGTCGTTACCGTCCTGATGCCGGGTCAGTCGGGTGTTCGAGAGTGAAATCGGGCATTGTGTCACTGAGCAGCGCGCGGATATGACGTTGCGCTCTGAGGTGACCGGAAAGTGCGCCCCGGCGGCGGACCCCGGCTTACCCTGGGCGCTACGAACTGTCAGCAGGAGTGTGTGGCACCGGTTCTGCCGGTGCCCCGGGGACACGCCCTCGTCTGACGTCCACCGGCATCCCGAGGAGGGGGTGCCTCACCGTGAGGCGGCCCAGCGGGGGCGGGCCCGACGGAGGACTGGGCTTATGGATCGTTCGACCGGCGGCGCGCCCACACGCCCGCCGCAGGGGATGGCGGGGGCGGTGCTGCTGCTCGGCGTCCTGCTGGCCGGCGCCGCGCCGCTGATCCCGCTGGCCGTCCTGGTGTACCGCTACGAACCCGAACTGCTGCCGCTGTTCGCGGTTCCGCTGGCCGTCCTGGTCGCCGCCTGGCGGATCGCCCGGGACCGGGCGAGAGACCAGCTCACCGACCCGCTCACCGACCTGCCCAACCGGCAGGCACTGCTGCTCGCCACGCAGGAGGCACTGGCGGCGCACGAGAACGACCCCGAGTACTGCGTCGGCCTGATCCTGCTCGACCTGGACCGCTTCCGGTCGCTGAACGACGCGCTCGGCCACACCGCCGGCGACCGGCTGCTGGTGCACATCGCCCGGCGGCTGCACCGCGCGCTGCGCAACGGCCCCAGCTTCACCCAGTGCCCGGACACCGCCGTGCTGACCCCGCAAGTGCGCCGCGGGGGCCGTCCGGTGGTGGCCAGGATGGGCGGCGACGAGTTCGCGGTGCTGCTCCCCGGGGTCGGCAACCCCGACCTGCTGGAGAAGATCGCCAAGGGGCTGATCGCCGAACTCGCCGCCCCGATCCGGCTGGACGGGCTGCTGCTGGTGCTGGAGGCCAGCGCCGGGGTCTGCATCCACCCGACGCACGCCCAGGACGCAGAATCGCTTCTGCGCCGTGCCGACGTGGCGATGGGCCACGCCCAGCACAGCCGCAGCGGCGTCGAACTCTACGACGAGGCCCGGGACCTGGACACCCCGTACCGGATCGGCCTGCTCGGCGACCTGCGGCGCGCGCTGGAGATGAACGAGGTCGCGCTGCACTACCAGCCGAAGGTCGCCTTCGACGGCCGGGTGGTCGGCCTGGAGGCGCTGGTCCGCTGGGAGCGGCCCGGCCAGGGCCGGGTGCCCCCCGACGAGTTCATCAGCCTCGCCGAGTCGTCCGGGCTGATGCCCCGGCTCACCGACTACGTGCTGGAGAGCGCCGTCGGGCAGATCGCCCGCTGGCGCCACCAGGGCCTGATGGTGCCGGTCGCCGTCAACGTGTCGCCGCGCGACGTCCTCAATCCGGGCTTCGCCGCCCGGGTCGCCGGCCACCTGACCCGGCACCAGGTGCCCGCCGAGGCACTCCAGTTGGAGATCACCGAACGGCTGCTGCTGGACGACAGCCGGCGCGCCGCCGACACCCTCGCCGAGCTGCGCCGCTACGGCGTGCGGATGTCGCTGGACGACTTCGGCACCGGCCACTCCTCGCTGGTGCGGCTGCGCAGCCTCCCGGTCGGCGAACTGAAGATCGACCGCTCGTTCGTCTCCCGGATGGTCGCCGACGACCACGACGCGGCCGTGGTCCGCTGCTCCGTCGAACTCGCCCACTCGCTGGGCCTGACGGTGGTCGCCGAGGGCGTCGAGGACGACGAGACCTGGGAGCGCCTGCACGACCTCGGGGTGGACGCCGTCCAGGGCTGGCTGGTGTCCGCCGCGCTGCCCGCCGACCAGGCCACCGCGTGGCTCCAGGTGCGGCGCGCGGAGGTGGCGCCGGTGGAGTCGCTGCCGCGCTAGGGCCCGTCTTCAAACCCGCGTCGCAGGCCCGCGGCGTCCGCTGCGTGCTCTCGGCGTGCCGGGTGGAAGGCCTCGTACTGGATGTACTCGGTCTTTCGCCCGGTGCGGCGAGAGTGCGTGCCGGGCGTCGTGGGGCAGGCGGGGGTTTGAAGACGGGCCCTAGGGCGTCCGCGAGGTCCGTCCGGGGCGGGAGTTCCGTCCCCGGACGGGCCTCGCCGCCGTTCCCCTCCCGCCCCGCGCGGTTCCCCGCGCCCCTTCGGGGACCCGCGGTGGCCATAGGATGGGTCACTGGACCGAAAGGACGGGTGTGCCCAGGGCCGCCCGGTCTACCAGAACTCACCCTTGAGGATCGCTGCATGCCTGGCATCACGCGCGAGGAGGTCGCCCACCTCGCCCGGCTGTCGCGTCTTGAGTTGCAGGCGGAGGAGTTGGACCACTTCGCCGAGCAGCTCGACGTGATCATCGGCGCGGTCGCCCGCGTTTCCGAGGTCGCGGGGCAGGACGTCCCGCCGACCTCCCACCCGCTCCCGCTGAGCAACGTCATGCGGGCGGACGAGGTGCGACAGTCGCTGACCCCGGAGCAGGCGCTCTCCGGCGCCCCGGCGAGTGAGGACCAGCGTTTCCGCGTGCCGCAGATCCTCGGGGAGGACTGACCGAGATGACCGAGCTGATCAAGTACACGGCGGCCGAGACGGCCTCCGCGATCGCCAACGGCGAGGTCTCGGCGGTCGAGGTCGCCCAGGCCCACCTGGACCGGATCGACGCCGTCGACAAGAAGGTCAACGCCTTCCTGCACGTCGACACCGAGGGCGCGCTGGCCGCCGCCCGCAAGGTCGACGACAAGCGCGCCAAGGGCGAGCGGCTGAGCCCGCTGGCCGGCGTGCCGCTCGCGCTGAAGGACGTCTTCACCACCCGGGGCATCCCGACCACCTGCGGGTCGAAGATGCTCGAGGGCTGGATCCCGCCCTACGACGCCACCCTGACGCGCCGTCTGAAGGACGCGGACGTCGTCATCCTCGGCAAGACCAACATGGACGAGTTCGCGATGGGCTCCTCCACCGAGAACTCGGCGTACGGCCCGACCGGCAACCCGTGGGACCTGACCCGGATCCCCGGCGGCTCCGGCGGCGGCTCCGCCGCGGCGCTCGCCGCGTTCGAGGCCCCGCTGGCGATCGGCACCGACACCGGCGGCTCGATCCGCCAGCCCGGCGCCGTCACCGGCACCGTCGGCGTCAAGCCGACCTACGGCGCGGTGTCCCGCTACGGCCTGGTCGCGTTCTCGTCCTCGCTCGACCAGGGCGGCCCGTGCGCCCGCACCGTGCTCGACGCGGCGCTGCTGCACGAGGCGATCGCCGGCCACGACCCGCTGGACTCCACCTCGATCGACGCGCCGGTGCCGGCCGTGGTCGAGGCCGCGAAGATGCGCGACATCCGCGGCATGCGGATCGGCATCGTCAAGGAGTTCGCCGGCGAGGGCTACCAGGCCGGCGTCATGCAGCGCTTCAACGAGACGGTGGAGCTGCTGCGCGAGCTGGGCGCCGAGGTCGTCGAGGTGTCCTGCCCGTCGTTCACGCTGGCGCTGCCCGCGTACTACCTGATCGCCCCGTCCGAGTGCTCCTCGAACCTCGCCCGGTTCGACGCGATGCGCTACGGCCTGCGGGTCGGCGACGACGGCACCCGGTCCGCCGAGCAGGTCACCGCGCTGACCCGCGAGGCCGGCTTCGGCGACGAGGTCAAGCGCCGCATCATCCTCGGCACCTACGCGCTGTCCTCCGGCTACTACGACGCCTACTACGGCTCGGCGCAGAAGGTCCGCACCCTGATCTCGCGGGACTTCGACGCCGCGTTCGCCGGTGTCGACGTGCTGATCTCGCCGACCACGCCGACCACGGCATTCCCGATCGGCGAGCGGGCAGACGACCCGATGGCGATGTACCTCGCCGACCTGTGCACCATTCCCTCGAACCTGGCGGGCAACGCGGCCATGTCGCTGCCCTGCGGGCTCGCCCCGGAGGACAATCTCCCGGTCGGCCTGCAGATCATCGCCCCCGCGATGGCGGACGACCGCCTCTACCGCGTGGGCGGAACCGTCGAGGCCGCGCTCAACGACAAGTGGGGTCACACCCTGCTGGAGGAGGCACCGGCACTATGAGCAAGATCGAGAAGGCCAAGGGCTGGAAGCACTCGAAGCCCGGCCTGTGGCTGTCCATCGGCACCAGCGCGTTCGGGGCGATCTCCATCGTCAAGGACGTCCGCAACGCCCGTGAGGACAACGACACCCTCAAGCTGATCAACGCCCTGGTCGGCGCCGCCGCCCTGGTCACCGGCACCGCGCTCCTCGTCCGCGAGCTCAAGCGGCTCGGCGACGACGACGTCCTGCTCGGCTGAACCTCCATGACTGAAGAAGGGACGCTGTGAGCGTCATGAGCCTGGTCTCCTACGAGGAGGCACTCGCCTCGTACGACCCGGTGATGGGCCTTGAGGTCCACGTCGAGCTGGGTACCAAGACCAAGATGTTCTGCGGCTGCTCCACCGAGCTGGGCGCCGAGCCGAACTCGCAGACCTGCCCGACCTGCCTCGGCCTGCCCGGCTCGCTGCCGGTGGTCAACGCGGTCGGCGTCGAGTCGGCGATCCGGATCGGCCTCGCGCTGAACTGCGAGATCGCCGAGTGGTGCCGCTTCGCCCGGAAGAACTACTTCTATCCGGACATGCCGAAGAACTTCCAGACCAGCCAGTACGACGAGCCGATCGCCTTCAACGGCTACCTCGACGTGCAGCTGGAGGACGGCGAGGTCTTCCGCGTGGAGATCGAGCGCGCCCACATGGAGGAGGACACCGGCAAGTCCACCCACGTCGGCGGCGCCACCGGCCGCATCCACGGCGCCGAGTACTCGCTGCTCGACTACAACCGGGCCGGCATCCCGCTCATCGAGATCGTCACCAAGCCGATCGAGGGCGCGGGCCACCGGGCACCGGAGGTCGCCAAGGCGTACGTCGCCGAACTGCGCGAGCTGATCAAGGCGCTGGGCGTCTCCGAGGCCCGGATGGACAAGGGCCAGATGCGCTGCGACGTCAACCTGTCGCTGCGCCCCAACGGCACCTCGACCTTCGGCACCCGCAGCGAGACCAAGAACGTCAACTCGCTGCGCAGCGTCGAGCGGGCCGCCCGGTTCGAGATCATGCGGCACGCCACCGTCCTCACCGACGGCGGCACGATCGTCCAGGAGACCCGGCACTTCCACGAGGAGGACGGCTCCACCACCTCCGGCCGGATCAAGGACAACGCCGAGGACTACCGGTACTTCCCGGAGCCCGACCTGGTCCCCGTCGCCCCCGCCCGCGAGTGGGTCGAGGAGCTGCGGGCCGGTCTGCCGGAGATGCCGCGGGTCCGCCGGGCCCGGCTGCAGGCCGAGTGGGGCCTGACCGACAAGGACATGCAGTCGGTGCTCAACGCCGGTGCGGTGGAGCCGATTTCGGACACCATCGCGGCCGGCGCCCCCGCCGACCAGGCCCGCAAGTGGTGGATGGGCGAGCTGGCGCGGCGCGCCAACGAGACCGGCACCGAGCTCTCCGAGCAGCCGATCACCCCGGCCCAGGTGGCCCGGGTCTGCGCGCTGGTCGCCGAGGGCAAGCTGAACGACAAGCTGGCCCGCCAGGTCATCGAGGGCGTCCTCGCCGGCGAGGGCGAGCCGGACCAGGTCGTCGAGAAGCGCGGCCTGGCCGTGGTCTCCGACGACTCGGCGCTCGGCGCGGCCGTCGACCAGGCGATCGCCGACAACCCGGACGTCGCCGCGAAGATCCGCGACGGCAAGGTGCAGGCGGTCGGCGCGCTGGTCGGCGCGGTCATGAAGACCACCCGCGGCCAGGCCGACGCGGCGCGGGTGAAGGATCTGATTCTGGAGAAGCTGGCCTGAGGCCTGCTGTTCCGCCCGGTGCCCGTTCCCGAACTGGGGGCGGGCACCGTCGTTTCGACGGAGAGAACCACATGAGGATCCTGGTCACCGGCGGCGCCGGCTTCATCGGCTCGCACTACGTCCGCACCCTGCTGGCGGACGGCTACCCCGGCCTGCGCGGCGCCCGGGTCACCGTCCTCGACAGGCTCACCTACGCCGGCAACCGCGACAACCTGCCGGCCGCCGACCCCCGGCTGGACTTCGTCCACGGCGACGTCTGCGACCTCGACCTGATGCTCCAACTGGCGCCCGGCCACGACGCGGTGGTCCACTTCGCCGCCGAGTCGCACGTCGACCGCTCGGTGGAGTCGGCCGCCGAGTTCGTCCGTACCAACGTCGGCGGCACCCAGAGCGTCCTGGAGGCCGCGCTGCGCTCCGGCGTCCAGCGGGTCGTGCACGTCTCCACCGACGAGGTGTACGGGTCGACGGAGCACGGCTCCTGGACCGAGGAGAGCCCGCTGCTGCCCAACTCCCCGTACGCCGCCTCCAAGGCCGGCTCCGACCTGATCGCCCGCGCCTACTGGCGCACCCACGGGCTGGACGTCTCGATCACCCGCTGCTCCAACAACTACGGCCCGTACCAGCACCCCGAGAAGCTCATACCGCTGTTCACCACCAACCTGCTGGAGGGCCTGCCCGTCCCGCTGTACGGCGACGGCGCCAACGTCCGGGAGTGGCTGCACGTCGACGACCACTGCCGGGCCGTCCAGCTGGTCCTGGAGGGCGGCCGGGCCGGCGAGGTCTACAACGTCGGCGGCGGCGAGGAGCGGACCAACCGGCAGATCACCGAACTCCTGCTGGCCCGCCTCGGCGCCGACCGGAGCGCCGTGCGGCACGTCGCCGACCGCAAGGGCCACGACCTGCGCTACGCGCTGGACGGAACGAAGATCCGCGAGGAGCTCGGCTACCGGCCGCTGGTCCCGTTCGCCCGGGGCCTGGCCGACACCGTCGACTGGTACCGCGACCACCCGGCCTGGTGGAAGGCCGCCAAGTACCGCGAGCCGCACCGGGCCTGACGGCCGGTCGGATTCGTTCTGGGCCGAACGGGCGACACCGCCCCGAGCCGCCCCCTCCCCACCTGGCAACCATTACGCTGAGTTGAGTATGCGTGCCGGTGCGTGACCGGATTGGTGTAGGGTCCGGAGCGGGAACACCGGTACGGCCGCGGGCCGGAGGGGGAGATGTCGATTGAACTCCACCGAATCGGTGCTGCCTGTCTGCTCGCCCATGCGCCGGCTCACCGCCGTGCTGCTCGCGGTGCTCTGCGCCGGGTACGCGGTGGGCGCCGGGATCGGCTGGGGATCGTGCGAACTCTCGCTGGTGATGGGCGACTTCGGCCTCGCCGCGGCGGCCCTCGCGGCCGCCCTGTCCTGCCTGGCGCACGGCATCGCGGTGGGCGGCCACACCCGTCCCGCCTGGCTGCTGTTCGGCCTCTCCTCCGCCATGGTGGCGTTCGGCAACGCCGCCTGGGGCTGGTACGAGGTGGTGCTCGGCCGCCCGCTGCCGCCGGACTCCTACGCCGACTTCGCCTTCCTGCTGTTCGCCCCGCTGGCCATCACCGGCCTGCTGGTGCTCGCCCAGCGCCCGCGCAACCCGGCCGGCTGGCTCTGCCTGGTGCTGGACGCCTGGCTGGTGGCCGGCTCGCTGTTCACCCTCAGCTGGAGCCTTGCCCTCGGCCGGGTCGCCGCCGGCGACGGTGACGACCCGCTGAAGCTCGCCCTCGGCCTCGGCTACCCCGTGCTGGACATCCTGCTGGTCAGCCTGGTGGTCGGCCTGAACGTCCGCGGCCGGGACCGCAACCGGGCCGCCGTGCACACCGCGATGATCGGCCTCGCCGTCACCGTGGTCTGCGACGCGCTGTTCACCACCCCGCAGTTCCACAGCGACTACCACTCCGGCGAACTGCTGGACGCCGGCTGGTTCGCCGGCTCCCTGCTGCTCGCCTGGGCGCCCTGGTCGCACACCCGCCGCCCCAGCCGCGAGCACCCCTCCACCCAGGGCGTCCCGCGCCGCCGGGTCGCCTCCACGTTCAGCGCCCTCACCCCGTACGCCGCCGCCGCGGTGTGCACCGCCGGGATCCTCTACAACGCCCTCGGCGGCCGCCCGCTGGACCGGGTGATGCTGGCCGCCGCCAGCACCGTGGGCCTCGCGCTGATCGTCCGGCAGGGCGTGATGCTGCTCGACAACCTGTCCCTCGCCCAGGAACTCGCCACCAAGGAAGCCCACTTCCGCTCCCTGGTGCAGGGCTCCAGCGACGTCATCATGATCGCCGGGCCGTCCGGCGCGCTGTCCTACGTCAGCCCCGCCGCGCTGCGGGTCTACAACCGCGACCCCGAGGACCTGGTCGGCGGCAACCTGCTCAACCTGGTGCACCCCGAGGACGTCGACCGGGTGCTCGCCGAGGTGCGCCGCATCCTGGCCCGCACCAAGGGCGCCCGGTTCAGCAACGGCGAGCCCTCCGCCCGGGTCGAGTGCCGGATCCGCTCCGGCGAGGGGGAGTGGCTGCACGTCGAGTCGACCGTCAACCCGTACCGCGACGGGCTGATCCTCAACAGCCGCGACATCACCGAACGCGTCCGCCTGCAGGCCCAGTTGCAGCACAACGCGTTCCACGACCCGCTCACCGACCTGCCCAACCGCGCGCTGTTCGCGCACCGGGTCCGGGCCGCGCTGTCCGCCCAGGGCCCGGCCGGCACCGCCGTCGCCGTGCTCTTCCTCGACCTGGACGGCTTCAAGGCCGTCAACGACACCGCGGGCCACCAGGTCGGCGACGAACTGCTGGTGCAGGCCGCCCGCCGGCTGCAGGCCGCCGTCCGCACCGAGGACACCGTCGCCCGGTTCGGCGGCGACGAGTTCGCCGTCCTGGTCCGCGGCCGGCTCGGCCACCCCCAGGTCCGCGACCTCGCCGAACGGATCCGCGCCGCCCTCTCCGAGCCGTACTGGATCGGCGGCGCCGAACTCGGCGTCGCCGCCTCGATCGGCATCGCCTTCGGCCCCGACACCCCGCTGCCCGTCCCCGAGCCCGCCCCCGACGACGACCCCGCCCGGCCCGCACCGCCGAATCCCCGGCCACCGGCGCCGCCGACGAACTGCTCCGCAACGCCGACCTGGCGATGTACCAGGCCAAGTCCCGCGGCAAGGGCCGGGTCATGCTCTACACCCCGGCCATGCGCGCCGAACTCGACCGGCGCGGCGAACTCGAGGAGCGGCTGCGCGCCGCCGTCCGCGAAGGCTCCTTCGCACTGCTCCACCAGCCCGTCGTCGACCTGGCCGGCGGCCGGCTCACCGGCGTCGAGGCGCAGGCCCGCTGGCGCTCCGCCGAGGGCATGCTGCTCACCCCCGCCGAGTTCCTGCGCACCGCCGACACCGGCGACGCCGCCACCCGGTTCGCCCGCTGGCTGCTCACCGAGGCGGTCGCCGCCGCCGCCCGCCGCCGCGCCGACGGCCCCGCCGCCCCGCCCGTCCCGGTCACCGTCCGGCTGGCCGCCGACCGGCTCTGCGCCCCCGGCATGTACGAGACCCTGGCCGGCGCCCTGCGGGACACCCAACTCCCGCCCGACCTGCTGGTCCTGGAGGTCGCCCGGACCGGCCCGGACGCGCTCGCCGACGAACTCGGCCGCCGGCTGGCCGCGTTCCGCCGCCTCGGGGTGTCCACCGCGCTCGCCGGCTTCGGCGCCGGCGGCGGCTCGCTCGGCGCGCTCGCCCGGATGCCGTTCGACGCGCTCAAACTGGACCGCAGCCTGGTCCAGGACATCGCCGACTCCACCCTCACCCGGGCGCTGGCCGGCCACGCGCTCCGCCTCGGCCGGGACCTCGGCCTGGTCACCGGCGCCGACGGCGTCGACCACCCCCGGCAGGTCGCCGTCCTCCAGGAACTCGGCTGCCGGCGCGGCCAGGGCCTGGCCTTCGACCGGCCGCTCGACGAACTCCGGCTGCGCCGCGCCCTGTTGCGCCGCGGCTACCCCGTGCCGCGCCCCGGCCAGGGCCGACCGGGCCGCCGCACGCCGCTCGCCCCGGACCCTCGCTCGGGCGGTCTCGCGGAGGCTTCGGCGGCCCGTCCCGGGCACCTCCACAACGGCCTTGAGCTGCCGCAACGGCACACCGTGGGGGGTCCGGCCGGCGGCTCGCATGGTGAGACGGCGGTCCCACCAGCTTGACACCCACCACTGCGTGGGAGGAAGGTCGGTGCCATGACCACCCGAATTCTCGTACTTGGCGGGCGCGTCGGCTGAACAGCAGCCCGACGCGCCTCCCCCTCGCATGCCCTTGGCACGAGGGGTTTTTTGTTGCACGAATCCGGGTCGGCCACCGCAGGAACCCTGGCCTCAACCCCCCGAAATCCGGACGATCGAGGCACCGCCGGAGACCGCCCCGGTGGCCACCGCCACCAGGGCCGGCGCCACCCCGAGCAGAACCCGAGAAGAGACAGGCAGATGACTGAGCACGCCGCAACCCCCCGCCGCGGGACCACCCGGCCGCCCACGCTCCGGGTCAGCAGACCATCGAGACCATGACCGGCGCGCAGTCGCTCATCCGCTCGCTCGAGGCCGTGGGGGCCGACACGGTCTTCGGCATCCCGGGCGGCGCCATCCTCCCGGCGTACGACCCGCTGATGGACTCCACCAAGGTCCGGCACATCCTGGTCCGCCACGAGCAGGGCGCCGGCCACGCCGCGACCGGCTACGCGCAGGCCACCGGCAAGGTCGGCGTCTGCATGGCGACCTCGGGCCCCGGCGCCACCAACCTGGTCACCCCGATCGCCGACGCCTACATGGACTCGGTGCCGATGGTCGCCATCACCGGCCAGGTCGCCTCGAAGGCGATCGGCACGGACGCCTTCCAGGAGGCGGACATCTGCGGCATCACCATGCCGATCACCAAGCACAACTACCTGGTCACCGACCCGGCCGAGATCCCGCGGGTGATCGCCGAGGCGTTCCACATCGCCGCCACCGGCCGTCCCGGCCCGGTCCTGGTCGACATCGCCAAGGACGCGCTGCAGGCCACCACCACCTTCCGCTGGCCGGTCGAGGCCGCGCTGCCCGGCTACCGCCCCGTCACCAAGCCGCACGCCAAGCAGATCCGCGAGGCCGCCAAGCTGCTGGTCAACTCCAAGCGCCCGGTGCTGTACGTCGGCGGCGGCGTGCTCAAGGCCAACGCCGGCACCGAGCTGCGCATCCTGGCCGAGCTGACCGGCGCGCCCGTGGTCACCACCCTGATGGCGATCGGCGTCTTCCCGGACAGCCACCCGCAGCACCTGGGCATGCCCGGCATGCACGGCTCGGTCCCCGCCGTCACCGCGCTGCAGAAGTCCGACCTGCTGTTCACCCTGGGCGCCCGCTTCGACGACCGGGTCACCGGCAAGCTGGACTCGTTCGCCCCGAACGCCAAGGTCGTGCACGCGGACATCGACCCGGCCGAGATCGGCAAGAACCGCCCGGCGGACGTCCCGATCGTCGGCGACGCCCGCGAGGTGCTGGCCGACCTGATCGTCGCCGTCCAGGCCGAGTTCGACGCCGGCCACCGCGGCGACTACGCGGACTGGTGGACCAAGCTCAACCACTGGAAGAAGACCTACCCGGTCGGCTGGGAGCCCGCCCCCGACGGCCGGCTGTCGCCGCAGCAGGTGATCGAGCGGATCGGCCAACTGGTCGGCCCGGACGCCATCTACGCCGCGGGCGTCGGCCAGCACCAGATGTGGGCCAGCCAGTTCATCCAGTTCGAGAAGCCCGCGACCTGGCTGAACTCCGGCGGCGCCGGCACCATGGGCTACGCCGTCCCGGCCGCGATGGGCGCGAAGGCCGGCAAGCCGGACACCCCGGTGTGGGCGATCGACGGCGACGGCTGCTTCCAGATGACCAATCAGGAACTGACCACCTGCACCCTGAACAACCTGCCGATCAAGGTCGCGGTCATCAACAACGGCTCGCTGGGCATGGTCCGCCAGTGGCAGACGCTGTTCTACAACCAGCGCTACTCCAACACCGTCCTGCACTCCGGCCCCGGCCACGACGGCATCGAGCCGCCCGCCCAGGGCACCCGGATCCCGGACTTCGTGCTGCTGTCCGAGGCGATGGGCTGCGTCGGCCTGCGCTGCGAGCGCCCCGAGGACCTGGACGCCGTCATCAAGCAGGCCATGGAGATCAACGACCGCCCCGTGGTCATCGACTTCATCGTCCACCAGGACGCGATGGTCTGGCCGATGGTGGCCGCCGGCACCTCCAACGACGAGATCCTGTTCGCCCGCGGCGTCCGCCCCGACTTCGGCGACGACCAGGACTGACGAGTCAGAAAGCGATGACCACCATGTCCAAGCACACCCTGTCCGTCCTGGTCGAGAACAAGCCCGGCGTGCTCGCCCGGATCGCCGCACTGTTCTCCCGCCGCGGCTTCAACATCGACTCGCTCGCGGTCGGCCCGACCGAGCACCCCGACATCTCCCGGATGACCATCGTGGTCAACGTCGAGGAGCTGCCGCTGGAGCAGGTCACCAAGCAGCTCAACAAGCTGGTCAACGTGATCAAGATCGTCGAGCTGGACCAGTCCCAGGCCGTCCAGCGCGAACTGGTCCTGGTGAAGGTCCGCGCCGACGCCGAGACCCGCTCCCAGGTCACCGAGATCGTCCAGCTGTTCCGCGCCAAGACCGTCGACGTGTCGCCCGACGCGGTGACCGTCGAGGCGACCGGCTCCTCCGACAAGTTGGAGGCCATGCTGCGGATGCTGGAGCCTTACGGCATCAAGGAGTTGGTGCAGTCCGGCCTGGTCGCCATCGGCCGCGGCGCCCGCTCCATCACCGACCGCTCGCTGCGCGCGCTCGACCGCAGCGCCTGACGCGCGGCGTCTTACTACCTGAGCAGTACCACCGAACCCCCGCCGGGTGCGCCTACGGTAGGAACCCCCGGCAACACCACCACGCAAGGAGATGTGCCCCCGTGGCCGAGCTGTTCTACGAAGACGACGCCGACCTGTCCATCATCCAGGGCCGCAAGGTCGCGGTCATCGGCTACGGCAGCCAGGGCCACGCCCACGCGCTGTCGCTGCGCGACTCGGGCGTGGACGTCCGCGTCGGCCTGCTGGAGGGCTCCAAGTCCCGCGCCGCCGCCGCCGAGGCCGGCCTGCGCGTGGTCACCCCGTCCGAGGCCGCGGCCGAGGCCGACGTCATCATGATCCTGGTGCCGGACCCGATCCAGGCCGACGTCTACAAGGAGGCCATCGAGCCGAACCTGAAGGCGGGCGACGCCCTGTTCTTCGGCCACGGCCTGAACATCCGGTTCGGCTTCATCCAGCCGCCGGCCGACGTCGACGTCTGCATGGTCGCCCCGAAGGGCCCGGGCCACCTGGTCCGCCGCCAGTACCAGGAGGGCCGCGGCGTCCCGTGCATCGTGGCCGTCGAGCAGGACGCCACCGGCAAGGCCTTCGACCTGGCGCTGTCCTACGCCAAGGGCATCGGCGGCACCAAGGCCGGCGTCATCAAGACCACCTTCACCGAGGAGACCGAGACCGACCTGTTCGGCGAGCAGGCCGTCCTCTGCGGCGGCACCGCCGCCCTGGTCAAGGCCGGCTTCGAGACCCTGGTCGAGGCGGGCTACCAGCCCGAGATCGCCTACTTCGAGTGCCTCCACGAGCTGAAGCTGATCGTCGACCTGATGTACGAGGGCGGCCTGGAGAAGATGCGCTGGTCGGTCTCCGAGACCGCCGAGTGGGGCGACTACGTGACCGGCCCCCGCATCATCACCGCCGACACCAAGGCCGAGATGAAGAAGGTCCTCGCCGAGATCCAGGACGGCACCTTCGCCAACACCTGGATCGCCGAGTACAAGGCCGGCCTGCCGAAGTACAACGAGTACAAGAACGCGGACGCCGACCACCTGCTGGAGACCACCGGCAAGAAGCTGCGCAAGCTGATGTCCTGGGTGGACCAGGAGGCCTGATCCGCCTCACCGCGCTTGTACAACAAGGCTGTTCCCGTCCGGGTGATTTCGCCGGACGGGAGCAGTCCCCCCGGCGGCCCGCCGATAGACTCCCGAATACGCGTCAGGCCCACAGCGTCGTGCGTCTAGCTACGCGACATGCCACCTTCCCCCGCCCTGTGCACGCCACCTCCGTGTGGCGGGGTGAACCGGACAGTTAAGGACACACTGTCGTGAGCACTGTGACACCTAAAAGCGCTGTCGTTCTGATCGCTGAAGAGCTCTCGCCCGCCACCGTCGACGCGCTGGGCCCCGACTTCGAGATCCGGCACTGCAACGGCGCCGACCGCGCCGAACTGCTGACCGCGATCGCGGACGTGGACGCCATCCTGATCCGCTCGGCCACCAAGGTCGACGCCGAGGCGCTGGCCGCCGCCAAGAAGCTCAAGGTCGTCGCCCGCGCCGGCGTCGGCCTGGACAACGTCGACGTCGCCGCCTCCACCAAGGCCGGCGTGATGGTCGTCAACGCGCCGACCTCCAACATCGTCACCGCCGCCGAACTCGCCTGCGGCCTGCTGATCTCGGTCGCCCGCAACATCGCGCCCGCCAACGCCGCGCTCAAGGGCGGCGAGTGGAAGCGCAACAAGTACACCGGCGTCGAGCTCAGCGAGAAGACCCTCGGCGTGGTCGGCCTCGGCCGGATCGGCGTCCTGGTCGCGCAGCGGATGTCCGCGTTCGGCATGAAGATCGTCGCCTACGACCCCTACATCCAGGCCGCCCGCGCGGCCCAGATGGGCGTCAAGCTGCTCTCGCTCGAAGAGCTGCTGGAGGTCTCGGACTTCATCACCGTGCACCTGCCGAAGACCCCGGAGACCATCGGCCTGATCGGCGACGAGGCGCTGCACAAGGTCAAGCCGAGCGTGCGGATCGTCAACGCGGCCCGCGGCGGCATCGTCGACGAGGACGCGCTGCTGCGCGCCCTGCAGGAGGGCCGGGTCGCCGGCGCCGGCCTCGACGTGTACGCCAAGGAGCCGTGCACCGACTCGCCGCTGTTCGCCCTCGACAACGTGGTGGCCACCCCGCACCTGGGCGCCTCCACCGACGAGGCGCAGGAGAAGGCCGGCATCGCGGTCGCCAAGTCGGTGCGCCTCGCGCTGGCCGGCGAGCTGGTGCCGGACGCCGTCAACGTCCAGGGCGGCGTGATCGCCGAGGACGTGCGCCCGGGCCTGCCGCTCGCCGAGAAGCTCGGCCGGATCTTCACCGCGCTGGCCGGCGAGGTCGCCGTCCGGCTCGACGTCGAGGTCCGCGGCGAGATCACCCAGCACGACGTGAAGGTACTCGAACTCTCCGCGCTGAAGGGCGTGTTCGAGGACGTGGTGGCCGAGACGGTGTCCTACGTCAACGCCCCGCTGTTCGCCCAGGAGCGCGGCGTCGAGGTCCGGCTGACCACCTCCAGCGAGTCGCCCGAGCACCGCAACGTGATCACCGTCCGCGGCACCCTGGCGGACGGCTCGGAGGTGTCGATCTCCGGCACCCTCTCCGGCCACAAGCAGACCCAGAAGATCGTCGGCGTGGACGGCTTCGACGTGGACGTCGCGCTCACCGACCACATGGCCTTCTTCCACTACGAGGACCGCCCCGGCGTGGTCGGCACCCTCGGCCGGATCCTCGGCGACGCCGGCATCAACATCGCCGGCATGCAGGTGGCCCGCGACGGCGACAGCGCGCTCGCCTCGATCACCGTGGACACCGAGGTGTCGCAGGACGTCCTGAACGACATCGCCGGTGCCATCGGCGCCCGCTTCGCCCGTTCGGTGAACCTCGGCTGACACCCCCTCAGCACCACCCGAACGGCCCTTCCGACCTTGAGGCGGAAGGGCCGTTCGCATACCCGATGGCCGCCGTCGTCTCAGATACTAGGAAATCCAAGTAATTCGGCGACAGCGCCGCCCGCCCGTCGTACTGTGGAGTAGTCATACGGTGCGCCACCCCCGCAACGCCGGGGCGCGTGGCCCGTGTGCACGTACGCGGTGCGGCAGGCGACCCCTGCCGGCGTACCCCTCGCTCACCACCCTCCCGCGCGCTGCTGCGCCCCCGCACCAAGGAGCCCGGTATGCCTTTCGTCGCAGACCGCACCACCGCCCCCACCACGCCCGCCACCGCCGCCGCCGTCCAGCGCCGGCGCCGCCGCGCCCAGGCCGACCCGCGCGCCGCCGCCGCCCTGCAGCGCGCCCTCGACCGCCGCGACAACGGCGGCCCCGCCGAGCACTGAGCCCGGCCAACTCCACTGCTGCGCCAGGCGGGTGACTTACCGTCACCCGTCGGTGGAGATCCCCGCCCGGCCCGGCGGCGGCTCCTAGGTTGGGTCGGTGCGCACCGCCCCCGGCCTCCTCGCCGCCCTCGCCCTGCTCGCCCCGGCCGCCCCCGCGACGGCCGCCCCGCCCGCCGGGCCGCACCGGCCGACCACCACCGTCCTGCTGGAACTCGACACCGAGCCCGCCGCCACCGCCTGGCGGCGCGCCCAGGACGACGCCCGGCGCGACCGCCGCACCCCCGAGCAGACCCGGCGCGCCGCGGCCGCCGCCGGCACCGCGGGGCGCGCCGCCGCCGACCGCTCGCTGGACACCCTCACCGCCGCCCTGCACCGCGCCGTCCCCGACGCCCGCCCGCTGTACCGCACCCGCACCCTGATCGGCGGGCTCGCCGTCCGGCTGCCCGCCGACGAACTCCCGCGGCTGACCGGCCTCCCCGGCCTCCGCGCCGTCCACCCCGTCACGCCCAAGCGGCGCGCCAACGGGCACTCGGTGCCGCTCACCGGCGCCCCCGCCGTCTGGGACGGGCCCGAGGGCCACACCGGCGAAGGCGTCCG
This sequence comes from Kitasatospora cheerisanensis KCTC 2395, assembly GCF_000696185.1. Classification (GTDB taxonomy): domain Bacteria; phylum Actinomycetota; class Actinomycetes; order Streptomycetales; family Streptomycetaceae; genus Kitasatospora; species Kitasatospora cheerisanensis. The sequence continues at coordinate 5,330,082 of NZ_KK853997.1, forward strand.
GATCGGCATCGTCGACTCCGGCATCGACTACACCCACGCCGACTTCGGCGGCCCCGGCACCCCCGAGGCCTACCGCGCCGTCGACGGCGCCGGGCCCGCACCCGCCGGGCTGTTCCCCAACGCCAAGGTCATCGGCGGCAAGGACCTGGTCGGCGACGACTACGACCCCGACCCGGCCGCCGAGGACTACCAGCCCGAACCGCACCCCGACGACAACCCGCTCGACTGCGCCGCCAACGGCCACGGCACCCACGTCGCCGGCACCGCCGCCGGCCTCGGCGTCACCGCCGACGGCAGGCCCTACCGCGGCCCCTACCGGCCCGGACTCGACCCCGCCGCCTTCCGGGTCGCCCCCGGCGCGGCCCCCGGCGCCCAGCTGTACGCCATCAAGGTGTTCGGCTGCCACGGCTCCACCGACCAGCTCGCCGCCGCCCTCGACCTCGCCGCCGACCCGAACGGCGACGGCGACCTCACCGACCGGCTCGACGTGGTCAACCTCTCGCTCGGCAGCGCCTTCGGCCGCCCCGGCGACGCCGACGCCCTCGCCGCCGACCGGCTCGCCGCGCTCGGCTCCGTGGTGGTCGCCGCCGCCGGCAACGAGGGCGACGTGTACGGCATCGGCGGCAGCCCCGGCAGCGCCGCCCGGGTCCTCACCGCCGCCGCCTCCGTCGACCCGCACGGCGACGCCGACGGCATCACCGTGCTCGCCCCCGCCGCCCTCGCCGGCACCGTCCCCGCGCACTGGAGCAGCAAGTACACGCAGTGGGACACCGCCGCCGTCAGCGGCGAACTCGCCGCCCCCGCCGAGGACCTGGACGGCTGCGACCCCTTCTCGCCGGCCGACGCCGACCGGCTGCGCGGACGGATCGCCGTCCTGCGCTGGACCACCAAGGACTCTGACCGGGCCTGCGGCTCCGCCCCGCGCGCCGACCACGCCGCCGACGCCGGAGCGATCGGCGCACTGTACGCCGCCGACGGCGACAACCTCGGCGAGATCGCCGGCGACGACCGGATCCCCGCCGCGATCCTGGCCCGCGCCGACGGCGACCGGCTGCTGACGGCCACCCAGGACGGCCCCGTGACGGTCCGGCTGGCCGCCCCCGGCAACGCCCTGCACGGCGCCGTCCCGCAGGACCAGCCGCGACGCACCGACACCCTCACCTCCTTCACCTCCCGCGGCATCGGCGTCGACGGCATCGTCAAGCCCGACCTGGCCGCGCCCGGCGAGACCATCTGGTCCGCGAAGGCCGGCACCGGCAGCGGCGGCATGCGCGAGGACGGCACCTCGATGGCCACCCCGCACCTGGCCGGGCTCGCCGCGCTGGTCCGCTCCGCGCACCCCGACTGGAGCGCCGCCGACACCAAGGCCGCGCTGATGAACACCGCCACCGACACCTACCTGCACGACGACCGCACCGGCCCGGTCTACGGCCCCGAACGCACCGGCAGCGGCCGGGCCAGGGCCGACGCCGCCGTCCGCACCCCTGCCCTCGCGTACGCCACCCAGCTGGACGGCGCGGTCGGCGTCTCCTTCGGCGTGGTCGAGGCCACCGGCCGGTACGAAGCCAGCCGCGAGGTCGAGGTGCGCAACCTGACCGACCGTCAACTCTCCTACCGCACCGGCTACTCCGGATCCACCGAGGTGCCCGGCGCACGGTTCGCGCTCTCGCCCGAACGGGTCGAACTGCCGCCGCACGGCACCGCCACCGTCACCGTCACGCTCCGCCTCGCGCACGGCCTCGGCCGCGCCCCCGACCCCACCCTCGACCTGCTCCAGGCCGGCCACGCCCGCACCTACCGCGGCGAACTCTCCGGCCGCCTCACCCTCACCCCCGCCGACCCCGCCGACCCCGCACTGCGCGTCCCGCTGTTCGCCGCCCCGCGCCCCGCCACCGACGCCACCGCCCTCGGCACCCCCGCGACCTTCGCCGTCACCGGCGGCACCCGCCCCGACCTGCTCAGCGTCCTGCAACCCGGCGGCGCCGGCGAACGGTGGCCCGACTGCCCCGCCGACGGCCCCTGCGCGGACGACCCCGCCGACCGCGCCGCCGACCTCCGGTACGCGGCCGCCGCCGTCGACGAGCACGGCATGCTCCACCTCGCCGCCGTCCTCTGGGCCCCCGCCGCCACCCCCGCCGCGAGCTACGGCGTCCGCGCCTCGCTCGACCTCGACGGCGACGGCACCCCCGACGCCACCGTCGTCGCCGACCGCCTCCGCGGCAGCGACGTGCTGATCGCCCGCACCCTCGACGCCCGCACCGGCGCCGAGCTCGACGTCCAGCCCCTCAACGGCCACTGGGGCGACACCGACACCGCCCTGCTGGACTCCGACACCGTCCTGCTCCCGGTCCGCCTCTCCGCCCTCCCCGCGGCGACGAACCTCCACTACACCCTCTGGACCGCCCCCACCCAGGACCCGGCCGACGCCCTCTCCACCCTCGGCCCCTACCCCCTCGACCTCACCCGCCCCACCCCCGTCCTGCACCCCGCCACCCCCGGCGAGACCTTCCACACCGCGCTCCCGAACCCCCTCCTCATCCACCACCTCAACCCGGTGGGGCAGCGCGTCCAGCTGCTCACCCCGAAGGGTGACCCCGCCCGGGAAGCCGCCCGGTAGCCTGGCAGCACAGGCCAGAATCCCGACCATGGGAGCACTGATGAGTGTCGACCCGTACCCGGACTGGCTCCGCCCGCCGGTCGGCGGCTACACCGCCGACGACCTGGACCGACTGCCGGACCTCCCGCCGCACACCGAGCTGATCGACGGGAGCCTGGTTTTCGTTAGTCCGCAGATGAGGTTCCACATGCGCGTCCTGCGCATCCTCGAGAACGTGCTGGTCGCCGCCGTCCCCCCGGGCTGGGAGGTCCTGCGCGAGATGTCGGTCAGGATCGACGCGCGCAATCGACCGGAGCCGGATCTCATGGTGGTCGCCGAGGAAGGGAACACCGGCCAGCGTCAGACCTTCAGCCTGCCGACCGACGTCCTGCTGGTGGCCGAAGTGGTCTCCGACGAGTCGCAGACCCGCGACCGTGAGATCAAACCCCGCAAGTACGCCGCCGCCGGGATCCGCTACTTCTGGCGGGTGGAGAACGTCGACGGCCGACCCGTCGTCTACACCTACGAGTTGGACCCGGCGACGAACCGGTACACCCCCACCGGGATCTTCCACGACCGCCTCAAGGTCGAGCACCCGTTCCCGGTCGACGTCGAGCTGAGCTGACGGCGCGTCCGGATCGTGGACGGTGCGTGCTCAGGGCCTGGGACGGTTGTACTGTCCGAAGCATGTCTCGCACCATTCGTCTCGCTGTGATCCCGGGTGACGGCATCGGCCAGGAGGTCGTTGCCGAAGGGCTCAAGGTGCTCCGCGCCGCGCTGCCCTCCGACGTGAAGCTGGAGAGCACCGAGTACGACCTCGGGGCACGGCTGTACCACCGGACCGGGGAGACCCTTCCGGACGCGGTGCTGGAGGAGCTGAAGGGCCAGGACGCGATCCTGCTCGGCGCGATCGGCGACCCGAGCGTGCCGTCCGGCGTGCTGGAGCGCGGGCTGCTGCTCAAGCTGCGGTTCGCCTTCGACCACCACATCAACCTCCGCCCCGGCAAGCTGTTCCCGGGCGTGAAGTCGCCGCTGGCCGGACAGCCGGAGATCGACTTCGTGGTGGTCCGCGAGGGCACCGAGGGCCCGTACGTCGGCAACGGCGGCACGCTGCGCACCGGCACCCCGCAGGAGGTCGCCACCGAGGTCAGCCTGAACACCGCGTTCGGCATCGAGCGGGTCGTCCGGGACGCCTACCGGCGCGCCCAGGCCCGCCCGCGCAAGAAGCTGACGCTGGTTCACAAGAACAACGTGCTGGTGCACGCCGGCCACCTGTGGACCCGGATCTTCGAGCAGGTCGGCCGGGAGTTCCCCGAGGTCACCACCGACTACCTGCACGTGGACGCGGCGACGATCTTCTTCGTCACCCAGCCCGAGCGCTTCGACGTGATCGTCACCGACAACCTGTTCGGCGACATCCTGACCGACCTCGCCGCGGCCGTCACCGGCGGCATCGGCCTGGCCGCGTCCGGCAACATCAACCCGAGCGGCGAGTTCCCGTCGATGTTCGAGCCGGTGCACGGCTCCGCCCCGGACATCGCCGGCCAGGGCAAGGCCGACCCGACCGCCACCGTGCTCTCGGTCGCCATGCTGCTGGAGCACCTCGGCTTCGCCGCCGAGGCCGCCCAGGTCGAGGCCGCGGTCGCCGCGGACCTCGCCGAGCGCGCCGGCGCCCGCCCGACCACCGAGGTCGGCGACGCGCTCGCCGCCCGAGTATCGGGCTGACCTGCCGGACCACAATTCCGGCCGACGGGCCGGTTCATAGACGTACAGCCTCCCGGCTGTTCGGCACGGCCCTCTGGATGCGAGTATCGACAGTGGGCCGTGCCGTCATGCGTTCCTCCGCCCGGCGGTGGCCCAGCCAAACCCCACGGTGAAGGACAGACAGCCATGAGCACGCCCACCCAGGCGCCCATCACGTTCGACCTCAAGCCCTCCGCGCACGCGCTGCCCGACGCGGAGCGCGAGGCCCGACTGGCCGACCCCGGCTTCGGCCGGATCTTCACCGACCACATGGTGACCATCCGCTGGACCGAGGGCCGCGGCTGGCACGACGCCCAGCTCACGCCGTACGCGCCGCTGGAGATCGACCCGGCCAACATGACCCTGCACTACGGCCAGGCGATCTTCGAGGGCCTGAAGGCCTACCGCCAGGCCGACGGCTCCATCGCGACCTTCCGCCCCGAGGCCAACGCCGAGCGCTTCCAGGCCTCCGCCCGCCGCCTCGCCATGCCCGAACTGCCCGTCGAGACCTTCGTCGAGGCCGTCGAACTGCTGGTCCAGCAGGACCAGGCGTGGGTGCCGAACCAGGCCGAGCAGAGCCTCTACCTGCGGCCGTTCATGTTCGCCACCGAGGCCGCGCTGGGCGTCCGCCCCGCCAACTCCTACCTGTTCATGGTCATCGCTTCGCCGGCCGGCGCGTACTTCCCCGGTGGCGTCAAGCCGGTCTCGGTCTGGCTCTCCGAGGACTACGTGCGCGCCGCGCCGGGCGGCACCGGCGCCGCGAAGTGCGCCGGCAACTACGCGGCCTCGCTGGTCGCCCAGGCCGAGGCCGCCGCCAAGGGCTGCGACCAGGTGGTCTGGCTGGACGCGGCCGAGCACAAGTGGGTCGAGGAGATGGGAGGCATGAACCTCTACTTCGTCGTCGGCGAGGGCGAGAACGCCACCGTCGTCACCCCGGAGCTCTCCGGCGCGCTGCTCCCCGGCATCACCCGCGACTCGCTGCTCACCCTGGCCGACGACCTCGGCTACCGCTCCGAGGAGCGCAAGATCTCCACCGAGGAGTGGAAGCAGGGCAACGCCGACGGCACCATCACCGAGGTCTTCGCCTGCGGCACCGCCGCCGTCATCACCCCCGTCGGCCACGTCAAGTCCGCCGCCGCCGACTGGACCGTCGCCAACGGCGAGCCCGGCCCCATCACCATGCAGCTCCGCGAGGCCCTCCTCGCCATCCAGGGCGGCCAGCGCCCGGACACCCACCACTGGCTCCACAAGATCGTCTGACGCCGCCGGCCGACGGGTGCGTCCGCACGGGGCGCGCCCGTTCCGGATGGCGAGACGGGTCTGTCGGATCGCGGACCGTGTGCAAGACTGCGAGGGTGTCCTCGCTTTCGCTGATTATTAGCAGCAGGCGCGCCGGTCCGCAGTGACCGCTTCCGTGGCAACACCCTGACCGCGGAGCGACCACCAGCGTCCAGACCCGCGCGCAGACCTCTCGCACCCGCGAGGGGTCTTTTGTTTTGTCCCGGACCGGCCCGGGCCCTCACGAGGGGCCCGGAGACACCGGGGGCGCGCGCGGGATGCTGGACAGTGGAGCCGGATCACGATCCCGGCCAAAACGCAGAAACTCCACCGAACGGAGAACCCAGGGCCATGACCGAGGCCAACAGCCGTCCGCACGACGGCTTCCACGTCTTCGACACCACGCTCCGCGACGGCGCCCAGCGCGAGGGCATCAACCTCACGGTGGCGGACAAGCTCGCCATCGCACGGCACCTGGACGAGTTCGGAGTCGGTTTCATCGAGGGCGGCTGGCCCGGCGCCAACCCCCGCGACACCGAGTTCTTCGCCCGCGCGCAGGCCGAACTGGAGCTGAAGAACGCCCAGTTGGTGGCGTTCGGGGCGACCCGCCGGGCCGGCGGGAAGGCCGCCGAGGACCCGCAGCTGGCGGCGCTGGTGGCGTCCGGCGCGCCGGTGGTGACGCTGGTGGCGAAGTCCCACGACCGGCACGTGGAGCTGGCGCTGCGCACCACGCTGGAGGAGAACCTGGAGATGGTCCGGGACAGCGTGGAGTTCCTGCGCTCCCGGGGCCGCCGGGTGTTCATCGACTGCGAGCACTTCTTCGACGGCTACAAGGCGAACCCGGAGTACGCGCTCGCCGTGGTGCGGGCCGCGCACGGGGCCGGCGCGGACGTCGTCGTGCTGTGCGACACCAACGGCGGGATGCTGCCGTCCGGCGTGCGCGAGATCGTCGCCGCGGTGCTGGCGGAGACCGGCGCCCGGCTCGGCATCCACGCCCAGGACGACACCGGCTGCGCGGTCGCCAACACGCTGGCCGCGGTGGACGCGGGCGCCACGCACGTGCAGTGCACCGCGAACGGCTACGGCGAGCGGGTCGGCAACGCCAACCTGTTCCCGGTGACGGCGGCGCTGGAGCTGAAGTACGACCGCCGGGTGCTGCCGGCCGGCAGCCTCGCCGAGATGACCCGGATCTCGCACGCCGTCGCCGAGGTGGTGAACCTGACGCCGTCCACCCACCAGCCGTACGTGGGCTTCTCGGCGTTCGCGCACAAGGCGGGCCTGCACGCGTCCGCGATCAAGGTGGACCCGGACCTGTACCAGCACATCGACCCGGAGCTGGTCGGCAACACCATGCGGATGCTGGTGTCCGACATGGCGGGCCGGGCGTCGATCGAGCTGAAGGGCAAGGAGCTGGGCTACGACCTGTCCAGCGACCGGGACCTGGCGGGCCGGGTGGTGGCCCGGGTGAAGGCGCAGGAGAACCTGGGCTACACCTACGAGGCGGCGGACGCCTCGTTCGAGCTGCTGCTGCGCGACGAGGTGAACGGCGGCGAGCGGCTGCGGTTCTTCGAGCTGGAGTCCTGGCGGACCATCAGCGAGCAGGGCCCGGAGGGCCGGGCGGGCAACGAGGCCACCGTGAAGCTGTGGGCGAAGGGCGAGCGGAAGGTTGCCACCGGCGAGGGCAACGGTCCGGTCGACGCGCTGGACAAGGCGCTGCGGGCGGCCCTGGAGCGGATCTACCCGCCGCTGGCGAAGCTGGAGTTGGTGGACTACAAGGTCCGCATCCTGGAGGGTCAGCACGGCACGGGGTCGAAGACCCGGGTGCTGATCGAGTCCACCGACGGCACCGCGACCTGGTCGACGGTCGGCGTCGCGGACAACGTGATCGCGGCGTCCTGGGTGGCGCTGGAGGACGCCTACACCTACGGCCTGCTGAGGGCCGATCAGCAGCCGTAGCGGCGGTTGGTGCGCGGAAGTGCCCAAGGGGCGTGCGGAAGGCTCCGCACGCCCCTTTATGGCGTGGCCATGCCCCGTCTCGTCAGCGCAGGCGGGCGAGGAGGGCGTGTTCGACGAGGGTGATGAGTGCGCTCTTGGCGCTGTCCCGGCGTCGGGCGTCGAGGGTGATGATGGGGATGTCGGCGTTGAGTTGGAGTGCTTCGCGGACTTCGTCGGCGGTGTGGGGCTGGTGTCCGTCGAAGCCGTTGAGGGCGACGACGAAGGGGAGTCCGCTGTTCTCGAAGTAGTCGAGGGCGGGGAAGCAGTCGGCGAGGCGGCGGGTGTCGACGAGGACGACGGCGCCGATGGCGCCGCGGACGAGGTCGTCCCACATGAACCAGAAGCGGTCCTGTCCGGGGGTGCCGAACAGGTAGAGGATGAGGTCTTCGTCGAGGGTGATGCGGCCGAAGTCCATGGCGACGGTGGTGGTGGTCTTGCCGGAGACGTGGCTGAGGTCGTCGATGCCGGCGGAGGCCGAGGTCATGACGGCTTCGGTGCGCAGGGGGTTGATCTCGGAGACCGCGCCGACGAGCGTCGTCTTGCCCACGCCGAATCCGCCCGCGACGACGATCTTGGCGGAGGTGGTGGCGCGGCTGGGGGCGGCCGCGTTAGAGCTTGCGAAGTCCACTGAGGACCCTTTCGAGCAGCGTGACGTCGGGCTGGTTGCCGGATTCACCGCCGGCTGCGGGCTGGTGGATGGCGACCAGGCCGGCCTCGGCCAGGTCCGCCACGAGAATGCGGGCCACCCCCAGGGGGAGGCCGAGCAGGGCGGAGATCTCCGCCACCGACTTGACGTCGGAGGCGCACAGCGAGCAGATCCGCTGGTGTTCGGGCAGCAGCGTGGCCAGCCGGGCCTGGTCGACCGACGCGGAGACCAGTGCCTCCAGGGCGAGTTCGTAGCGCGGCCGGGTCCGTCCGCCGGTCATGGCGAACGGCCGGATCAGCGGGCCGGAGTCCTCGTGCTCGTCGAACTCGTCGTCCTCGTAAGGCTGTTCGACGTGCGGCGCCTCGTAGCGGTGCGGCAGGTCGGCGGGGTCCTGCGGGAACGACTCCGGACCGGGGTAGGCCTGGCCGTACCCGCCCTGCTGCTGCTGGTACCAGCGCGGGTCGGACTGCGGGGGCAGGTACGGCTGGCCACCGTCGAACTGTGGCGCGTACTGCTGCTGCTGACCGTGGCCGACGCCGGGAGCCCCGAAAGCGTCGTGGCCGGAGCCCGCGTACGGGACGCCGAACTGGCCACTGTGGTCGGGCGGTGTCACGGTTCATCTCCTCAAAGGGGTGCGGCGGTGCGTAGCTGGCCGCGTCGCCGAGGAGCGCCGGGGCCGGTGGTGCGAAGGCCGTACAACGCCCGGTCCCGAGGCCGCCGAAGCGACCTCGGGACGGGCAATGAGGTCTTTCGAATACCAGGACGGTATCCGACGAACCGTCAGTGCAGGAGACTGCCCTGGAGTTCGGCCCGCAGAGCGGGCGTCAGGACCGCGCCTGCGCGGTCCACCAGGAGGGCCATCTCGTAGCCGACGAGACCGATGTCGGAGTCCGGCGAGGCGAGCACCGCGAGGGCGGAGCCGTCGCTGATCGCCATCAGGAACAGGAAGCCCCGCTCCATCTCGACCACGGTCTGGGTCACGTCGCCGCCCTCGAAGATGCGGCTCGCGCCGGAGGTCAGCGAGGTCAGTCCGGAGGCGACGGCGGCGAGCTGGTCGGCACGGTCCCGGGGGAAGCCCTCCGACATGCACAGCAGCAGACCGTCGGCGGAGACCACCACGGTGTGGGACACCCCGGGGGTGTTGTCCACGAAATTGGTGATCAGCCAGTTCAGGTTCTGTGCGGCCTGGCTCATCTGGGTCAACTCAACGCTCCTGCTGGTTCGAGCCGCCGAAGAGATCGGTGCTGCTGTTGTGCGGTCCATCACCGTACGCCCCCTGGTCGGGGTCGATCCGGAAAGTGCCGGTGGTACCGGAGTCGCCGCCGGCCTGGCGGCCCTGCTCGACGCCGCGGCGCAGGTTGGTCAGGCGGCCGCGGACCTCGTTCGGGTCGCGGGAGACCTGCGGTCCTTCCTGCGGGGTGGGCTTGGCGTTGCCCGGCACCAGGTTCTGCCGCGGCACCCGGCGCGGCAGACCCGACGGGGTCGTGCCCGCGCTGGAGGGCTCGCGGAGCTTCTCCGCGCGCTGCCAGTCACCGTCGTTGGGCGACTCCCACTCGCTGGGGGCCGCGGTCGGACCGGTCGGGCCGTAGCCGCCGAGCGCCGACACGTCGTGGCCGCGGGCCTCCACCGGCGCCGAGGTGTCCTTCGCGCCGGTGAACCAGTTCGGGCTCTCGGTGCCCTGCCCGCCGCCCGCACCGGCCAGCTGCTGGCCGGGCCGGCGCTGCGGCAGTCCGGCGCCGGTCGTCCCGCCCGCGGGGGCGGCCGGCGGCAGCGCCGGCAGCTCCTCCGCCGGGTACGGGTGCCCGGCCGGCTCCTCGTAGCCGTACTCCTGCTGGTACTCGTCGGCGTACTGCGCCTCCGGGTACTGCTCCCCGTCGTACTGCTGCTCGCCGAACCGGCCCGCGGCGTACGGCTGCTGGTACTCGTCGCCGTACTGCTGCCCGCCGGTCCAGGAGTCGTCCTGGTGGCCGGCCGGCGCGTACGGGGCCGGGTACTGCTCGGGCTGGAACGGGTCGTCCTGGTAGCGCTCGGCGGGCGTGTACGGGTCACGGCCGTAGCCGGTGCCGTCCTGGTAGCCGTAGGAGTCGTCCTGGGCGGCCTGCTGCGGCTCGTAGGGGGCCGTGAAGGGGTCGGACTCCGGACGGCGGTAGTCGTCCGCGTACGGGGCCTGGTAGCCGTTCTCGGCGGGGTAGCCCTCGGAGCCGTACGGCGACTCCAGGAGCTCCGCCTCCATCGGCTCCTCGACGGCGGCGCTCGGGCCGGCCTCCAGGGCCGCCCGGCGGCGCTCCTCCAGGCGCTGGGAGCGCTGCATGGACTCCAGCGCGGGGGAGAAGCCGGGGCCGCCGGCCACGCCGCGGGCGGACAGGTGGTCGTCGAAGCCGAGTTCGGCGGCGGTGCGGTCCTGCCCGTCGAAGGCCCACTCGGTGGAGGGCTCCTGCTCGGAGAAGATCCGCGAGACGGTGAACTCCTCGGCCTGCGGCTCCGGTATCCGGGCCAGCTGGGTGAGCTGCTGGGGCAGCATCACCAGCGAGGTGGTGCCGGCCGACTCGCCCGAGGGGCGCAGCTGCACGCGGATGTCGTGCCGCTGGGACAGCCGGCCGACCACGAACAGGCCCATCCGGCGGGAGATGGTCGCGTCGACGGTGGGCGGCTCGGCGAGCTTCTCGTTGATCTCGGCGAAGTCCTCGGCGGTCAGGCCGATGCCCTTGTCGTGGATCTCGATCAGCACCCGGCCGTCCGGCAGGCTGGTCGCGTTGACCAGCACCCGGGTCTGCGGGGAGGAGAACGAGGTGGCGTTCTCCAGCAGCTCGGCGAGCAGGTGGACGAGGTCGGTCACGGCCGGGCCGACCACGTCGGCCTCGGGGATGCCGGCCAGCTCGATGCGCTCGTAGTGCTCCACCTCGGAGGCGGCGGCGCGCAGCACGTCGACCAGCGGGACGGGCGTGCTCCAGCGGCGGCCGGGCTCCTCGCCCGCGAGGACGAGGAGGTTCTCGCCGTTGCGGCGCATGCGGGTGGCCAGGTGGTCCAGCTTGAAGAGGTTCTCCAGCTGGTCCGGGTCGGCCTCGTTGTTCTCCAGGTCGGTGATCAGCGCCAGCTGACGCTGGATCAGGCCCTGGCTGCGGCGCGACAGGTTGGTGAAGATCGCGTTGACGTTGCCCCGCAGCAGCGCCTGCTCGGCGGCCAGCGAGACCGCCTGCTGGTGGACCTGGTCGAAGGCGCGGGCGACCTCGCCGATCTCGTCCTTGCCCCACAGCGGGATCGGGCTGACCGCGGTGTCGACCCGCTCCGGGTCGGTCTTGGACAGCTTGTCGACCAGCTCGGGCAGGCGGTGGTTGGCGATGTCGAGCGCGGCGGTGTTCAGGGTCCGCATGCCGAGGATCATCGAGCGGGCGATGTAGCCGGTGAGCAGACCGGCCAGCACCAGCGAGGCGATCACGATCAGCGAGTTGAGGACCCAGTCGGTGAACGCCCGGTCCTTGATGTTCTGGGCGTCGGCGACGACCTGGTCGAGCAGCTGGCCCTCGGCCGAGCGCAGCGCGCTCATGTGGCTCTTGGTGGCCTGGTCCCACAGCGGGCGGGTCAGGCCGTCGGTGCCGGCCGCGTTGATGATCCGGGCGGCGGCGTCGCGGTCGGAGGCGGCGGTGGCCAGCTGACCGGCGTAGGACATGCCGACCATCAGCAGCGAGCTCATGGTGGGCATGGTGTGGCCGTCCGGCATGCGCAGCGGCAGGCGCTGGTCGGCGGTGGCCTGGGCGACCTCGGCGTCCGAGTAGACCTTCACCTCTTCGCCGCTGGAGGCCGTGTTGAACTCGTCGCGGGCGGTCTGCTCCAGCTTGTTGGCGACCATCAGGGCCTGGATCAGGTCCTGGCCCTCGTGGCCGTCCACGCCGCCGACGCCGAGGCCGACCAGCAGGTGCAGCATCAGCGCGCGCTGGGTCGAGGCGGAGGCCTTGGCCAGCGACATCGCGTAGATCGCGCGGCCCTTGGAGGTGACGTTGGAGGAGCCGAAGCCGACGGAGTTGTCCATCGCCAGCAGCGGCGCGAACATCATCGAGTACGCGTTGGCGGTCGCGGTCGCGAACAGCTCCTGGCTGTAGGCGTTCTTCCGCAGGTGCGGCAGCGACTCGACCATCGACTCGAACTGCGCGTTGCGGCGCGCGACCGTCGCGTCGTCCTTGATCTTGGCGAAGCTGGCGCGGTAGTCGGCCAGCGCCTGGTCGGTCCGGTCGCGGAGCTTCTTCACCTCGCCCTGGTCGCCCTGGCCGGTGAGCAGCGGCACCAGGCTCTCGTCGCGCTCCTGTTCCAGCGCGTCGGCCAGCTTGGTCGCGGCGCTCGCCACCTTCGCGATGCGCACCGCGCGGTCGGCCTGGGTGTAGTCGTCCAGCGAGGTGTTGACGCGCAGGCCGCCGAAGACCAGCGCGATCACCACGGGGATCACCAGGATGGCGACCAGACGGGTCGGCACCCGCCAGTTCAGCGGGGACAGGAAATCGGCCCGGCCGGTGGTGCCGCGCTGCGGGGCCTCCTTGGCGCCGCCGGGCCGCTCGGCCGACTCCACGGCCGGGGCGGGGCGCTGCGGCTCGCCGCGGTCCTCGGCCGCGGTGAACGCGGAGAACTGACCGGTGGTCTGGCCGCTTCCCGGTTCCTGCTGGCGGGGCTCTGAGCGCCGCTGCTGGGTGACTGGCTGCTTACGCCTCACTCGACAACAACCTCTCGACCGACTGGCGGCCATGGATCTATCCGGCGGCTACCCCCCGACGGGCCGCGACCCGCTCGGGTGCACGGGGTAGCTGGAATTTCAACACGAGCCGGAGTGGCGGACAAACGGCTCCCCCGCCCCGCACGCCCGGGGTGGAAAGCGGACATTTACGGCTGAACTCCCGCAAAGTTCAAGGTCATTGGCGCGGACCGGGATTGAACGGCTACGCACTGTCAGTCGGGCCCGGCAAATGCCTACCGAACTGTTACCGGGGGACGCGAACCATCTGTGGTACGCGCCCCCGGGCCGCGCTTCCGCCACTCACCGCAGGCGGGCGAGGAGGGCGTGTTCGACGAGGGTGATGAGTGCGCTCTTGGCGCTGTCCCGGCGTCGGGCGTCGAGGGTGATGATGGGGATGTCGGCGTTGAGTTGGAGTGCTTCGCGGACTTCGTCGGCGGTGTGGGGCTGGTGTCCGTCGAAGCCGTTGAGGGCGACGACGAAGGGGAGTCCGCTGTTCTCGAAGTAGTCGAGGGCGGGGAAGCAGTCGGCGAGGCGGCGGGTGTCGACGAGGACGACGGCGCCGATGGCGCCGCGGACGAGGTCGTCCCACATGAACCAGAAGCGGTCCTGTCCGGGGGTGCCGAACAGGTAGAGGATGAGGTCTTCGTCGAGGGTGATGCGGCCGAAGTCCATGGCGACGGTGGTGGTGGTCTTGCCGGAGACGTGGCTGAGGTCGTCGATGCCGGCGGAGGCCGAGGTCATGACGGCTTCGGTGCGCAGGGGGTTGATCTCGGAGACCGCGCCGACGAGCGTCGTCTTGCCCACGCCGAATCCGCCCGCGACGACGATCTTGGCGGAGGTGGTGGCGCGGCTGGGGGCGGCCGCGTTAGAGCTTGCGAAGTCCACTGAGGACCCTTTCGAGCAGCGTGACGTCAGGCGTACCGCCCGACTCGCCCGCGGCGGCGGGCTGGTGGATGGCGACCAGACCGGCTTCCGCCAGGTCTGCGACGAGGATGCGGGCGACCCCGAGCGGGACTCCCGCCAACGCGGAGATCTCGGCGACCGACTTGACCTCGCGGCACAGCGACACGATCCGGGCGTGCTCGGGCAGCAGGGCGCCCGGCGGGTTGGTGCCCGTGGTCGAGATCAGCGCCTCGATGGCCAGCTGGTACCGCGGCCGGGTCCGTCCACCGGTCATGGCGTACGGGCGGACCAGCGGCTGCTGCTCGTAGCTGTCCGACTGCTGGCCGCCGTACCCGCCGGCCTGCTGGCCGCCGTAGCCGTTTCCGTACCCGTTGCCGTACGCGCCGGCGGGTGTCGGGGGCGGGGTCATGCGTCCTCCTTGTGCTGCAGTCGATCGCGGACGGAGCCCGGGGCCGGCCGGCTGACCGGATGTCAGCCACCGCGCCGCGAAGACTTGGGGGTTGGTGTGCCGGACCCCGGTTCGGGTGGGTCCGGCACGGTGAGGGTCGTGCAGAGGAGTCGAACGGACGGACCGGGCCGTCAGTGCAGCAGGCTGCCCTGGAGTTCGGCCCGCAGGGCCGGCGTGAGCACCGCACCGGCCCGGTCGACCAGCAGCGCCATCTCGTAGCCGACGAGACCGATGTCGGAGTCCGGCGAGGCGAGCACCGCCAGCGCCGAACCGTCGCTGATCGCCATCAGGAAGAGGAACCCGCGCTCCATCTCCACGACGGTCTGGTTGACGTCGCCGCCCTCGAAGATGCGGCTCGCGCCGGAGGTCAGCGAGGTCAACCCGGAGGCGACGGCGGCGAGCTGGTCGGCACGGTCCCGCGGGAAGCCCTCCGACATGCACAGCAGCAGACCGTCGGCGGAGACCACCACCGTGTGGGACACCCCGGGGGTGTTGTCCACGAAGTTGGTGATCAGCCAGTTCAGGTTCTGGGCGGCCTGGCTCATCATCTGACTCAACTCAACGCTCCTGGTGCTCGGGGCCGAAGCCGTTGTTGCCATCGGCGTCGAACTGGGCCCCCCGGTGGCCCTCGGACGTCCCGCCGAAGTCGAAGCCCGGCCGCTGCTGCGGCGCGGGACGGGCGGCGCCCGGCTGCTGCGCACCGGCCTGGCGGCCCTGCTGGATGCCGCGGCGCAGGTTGGTCAGCCGGCCGCGCACCTCCTCCGGGCTGCGCGAGACCTGAGGACCCGTCAGCGGGCTGGCCTCGGCACTGCCGGAGACCAGGTTGGCCTGCGGGGTGCGACGCGGCAGACCCGAGGTGGTCAGGCCGTTGGTCTGCGGCTCGCGCATCTGCTCGGCCCGCCGCCAGCGCTCGTCGTTCGCGGACGGGCGCCACGGCGCGTCCGGACCGGGACCGGCCGGCTGCTGCTGCGGGGCCTGCTGGCCCTGCGGCTGCTGCTGGGGCTGGGGCTGGGGCTGCTGCGGCGGCTGGGGCCGGCGCTCCGCCGTCGGACGCTGCGGCATGCCCTGCGGACGCTGCTGCTGCTCGGCCTGCTGGAACGGATCGCCCTGCTGGAACGGATCGGCCTGCGGCTGCGGCCGGGTGGCCTGTGCCTGCTGAGCCGGGGCCTGCTGAGCCTGCGCCTGCGGGGCCGGACGGGACTGCGGCTGGCCGCCGAAGCCGGGCGCGGAGGTCCCGGGACGCTGCGGCTGGTAGCCGCGCGAGCGGAGCTGCTCACGGGCCGGCGCCGGGGCGTCCTGCGACTCGCCGGCGGTCGGCAGCGCCATCGGCTGCGGCCGCTCCGCGAACTGCTGCGGGGCCGGACGCTCCTGCGGAACCATCGGCGGCATGCCCTGACCCACCGGGTCCGGCAGCACCGGCTCCACCAGGCCGAGGCCCAGCGGGTCGCGCGGGTCGATGTCGGCGGCCTCGAAGCGCGGCCGGGCGAACCCGCCCGACTGCTCGACCGGCGCGGCCTCGATCGGCGCGGCCGGCTGCTGCGGCGGCAGCGGACGGCGCTGCGGCTGCTCGGCCCGGCCGTGCTGGGTCGGCTCGCCGCCCGGACGGCCCTCCATCGGACGCGTCCGCTCCGGACCCTGCGGGCCCTGCGGACGACGCGGACCGCCCTGCGGCCCCTGCGGAGCCTGCTGGCCGGGCTGCGGACGGCGCGGCGGCAGGCCGCCCTGCCCGCTCGGGCCGCCCTGGCCGCCCTGCAGGCCCGGCGCACCGGACGCACCCGGCACCCGCCGCGGCGGCAGACCGCCGCCGGCCGGCGCACCGGCACCGGCGCCCGCGCCCGCACCGGCCGGGCCGAGGGCCCGTCGCACCCGGCGCGGGGTTCTCGCGCAGCGACTGGCCGACCGCACGGGTCGGCAGACCACCGGTGCGGCCGCCCTGGGCCGGGCCGGTGCCGAACGCGCCGCCGGGGCCGAAGCCGCCCTGCGCGGGCGCCTCGCCCGGACCGCGCCGGCCACCCGTGCCCGCCGGGCCCGCGGGCGCGGCCGGAGCGGACGGGCCGGACGACCCGCCCGGGGTGAACAGGTCGGGGCTGCCGCCCATCGCGCCCTGGCCGAGCTGCGGACGTCCGCCGCCCTGGCCGCCGGCCGCCGGGCCCTGGCCGAGCGCGGTGCGCGCACCGGGCAGGTCGCCCGCCGGACGGCCCTGCTGACGCGGCGTCGGCGCGACGCCGCGCTGCTGGCGGCCGCCCTGGCCGGCCCCGGCGCCCGCACCGGGCCGGTTGCCGCGCCGCTCGGCGGAGTTGGTGACGTCCACCGGCAGCATGACGAGCGCGGTGGTGCCGCCCGAGTCGGACGGGCGGAGCTGGATCCGGATGCCGTGTCGCAGGGACAGGCGGCCGACCACGAACAGACCCATGCGGCGGGAGACCGAGACGTCCACCACCGGCGGGTTCGCCAAGCGCTCGTTGATGTCGGCGAGGTCGTCGGGGGAGAGGCCGATGCCGGTGTCGTGGATCTCGATCAGCACCCGGCCGTCCGGCAGGGCGTGGCCGGTGACCCGGACGCGGGTCTGCGGGGAGGAGAACGAGGTGGCGTTCTCCAGCAGCTCGGCGAGCAGGTGGACGAGGTCGTTGACGACGCGGCCGGCGACCTCGGCGGTCGGCACCGAGGCGAGCTCGATGCGCTCGTACTGCTCCACCTCGGAGGCGGCGGCGCGGAGCACGTCGACCAGCGGGACGGGGCGGGTCCACCGGCGGCCCGGGTCCTCGCCCGCGAGGACGAGGAGGTTCTCGCCGTTGCGGCGCATGCGGGTGGCGAGGTGGTCGAGCTTGAACAGCGAGGCCAGCTGGTCCGGGTCGGCCTCGCGGCTCTCCAGCTCGGAGATCAGCGACAGCTGACGCTGGATCAGGCCCTGGCTGCGGCGCGAGAGGTTGGTGAACATCGCGTTGATGTTGCCTCGCAGCAGCGCCTGCTCGGCGGCCAGTCGGACGGCCTCGCGGTGCACCATGTCGAAGGCGTGCGCCACGTGGCCGATCTCGTCGGCGGAGTCGACGCCGACCGGCTCGACGGTGACGTCGACGTCGTGCGGGTCGCTCTCGGAGAGGGTCTTGACCAGCTCCGGCAGGCGGCGCTCGGCGACGTCCTCGGCGGAGGTCTGCAGGCGGGTCAGCGAGCGCACCATCGAGCGGGCCACCAGGGCCGCGCCGGCGATGGCGACGATGAGCACCAGGGCGACCAGGGCGGCGTTGATGACGGACTCGGTGTCGACGTCCGACTGCAGCGACTGGGCCTTGCCGTCGAGGACGTCGAGCAGGCTGTTCTCGATGGACTTCTCGGCGTTGACCTTGGCGGTCGACTTGTCGAACCAGTCCTTGTAGGAGGTGTTCTCGGCGGACCGGATGCCGTTGGTGTTCAGCACCGCCTTGGAGAACCGGTCGGCCTCGGCGACCACCTGGTTGTAGCTCATCGCGGCGCGCAGCCCGCGGGCCTCGCTCTCGCCGTAGATGGCGGTGAAGTTGGCGAGCGCGTTGTCCTCGGAGCTCATCAGACGGACGCCGAAGGTCTCGTCCGAGGCCGACATGTACGGCTCGGTGGGGTTCGCGAGCGCGGCGCTGATCAGCGCGCGCTGCATCGAGGTGTACTCCTTGGCCGAGGAGAACTGGTACAGCGCACGGGTGGTCTTGATCAGCTCGGTGGAGTTCGAGGTGATCGCGATGTCCTGGGTGGCGCCGATCAGGTCCTTGATGATCACGTCGTAGTTGGTGATCGTGGCCTGGATGTTGTCGGGGCTCTTGAACGCGCCGGTGCGGGCCCGGGACAGCGTGTTGAGGTCCTTGCGGACCTGCAGCAGCAGGGTCTTGGAGCCGGCCAGGTCGAGGTTGTCGAACTTGTCCGCGCTGGCGTTGAAGGTCTTCGACAGCGTGTTGGTCTGCTTGTACGCGTCGGCGATCTCGGGGTCGCTGTCGGCGCTGCCGCCGGCGGCCAGCGGGCCGGCCGAGATGTCGCGCTCGTACTGCAGGGCGTTGGCCAGTGCGGTGGCGTTGCGGGCGAGCTCGGCCAGGTCGCTCATCTGGGACAGCTGGCGGGAGTTCTCCATCGAGGTCTGCACGCGCAGACCGCCCAGCACCAGCGCGACCACCACGGGGAGGAACAGCAGCGCGATCAGGCGGGTGCGGATCCGCCAGTTGCGCATGGCGAAGCGGCTCATGCCGGTGGCACGGCGGCGGTTGAGCGTGCCGCGCAGTCTGGCGCGACGGCTCTGCTTGTCGGCCGACGTGCCGTCCTCCTGCTGGGGCGCACCGGCCCCCGGGGCACTGCTGTCGGCGGCGGCCTCGGCGGGAGCGCCGAACGGCCGCTCGCCTTGGCCGGTCGTCGCCGGTGCCGCCTGGTGGGCGCCGGCTACGGGCTCCCGCGACTCCGGGTCACCCGCGGCGCCGCTGCCCCTCTTGAAACGTCCCTGCACTGGCGTCGCAACCTCTGGACCGGGCGCCCGTCCCCGCCGGGCGGAGAGTAGGGCGGTGTCGAGTTTTTCCGTGGCATTCCAGCACAGCGGGGGAAGTCCAACAAGGCCCGTTACGACACGGTGTCCTGGGCTACCCACCGCGCGCGGCGACTCACGTTCCGTGTCGCTTCCGGCCCGGAATACGGCTCTTTTCGGACACTCGTCCTAGTCATGTCAACAAAGAGGAAGATCAGTTTGTGCGGCGAATGTCCGGGATATCCGTAATGACAGATTTTGCCATTGGTCCGGAATCGCCACTTCCGCGCCGTTTGGGACCGGAATTGTGAGCAAACTCACAGCTCAATGTGTAGCTTTGGTCACGGCCGCTGTGGAATGGGCTCCCTAACCTGGCAGGGTTGACCGGAGCCTGCCCAGCGGCGGGCCCGCGCAAAAGTCCGTTCGAGCGAAACAAGGTGCTGACGCAAATGTCCGAGACGACCAAGGCCACCCGTTCCACGGCCAACCCGCGCCGCACCACGCTGGCCTCCGTCGCGGACTTCGCCGAGCTGCCCGGCTTCGGCGACCGCACCCCCCGCGCCTATGCCGCCGAGCTGCCCGCCGCCACCGCCAACCCGCGCCGCACCGTCCTGATGACGGCCCCGGCGACCCGCCTGCCGCAGGACTGAACCCCGCGCCGATAACCTGGTGGCACAGCCGGGCCCGGTACTGCGGGCTCGGCAACCGCCCGGGAGCGTCCGGGCGGCCGACGAACCGAGAGGTTGCAGGGCTGTGCGTATCGCCAGGTTCTCCGTACGTGAAGGGAGCCCCGCGGCGGGCTCGGTCTCCTTCGGAATCATCGAGGGGGACGCCGCACAACCCGAATCGCTGGTGGTGCACACCCTCGCCGGACACCCCTTCGGCACCCCCCAGCCGACCGGTGAGACCCACCGCCTGCAGGACGTCCGCCTGCTGGCCCCGATGCTGCCCAGCAAGATCGTGGCGGTCGGCCGCAACTACGCCGCGCACGCCGCCGAGCTCGGCAACGACGTCCCGGCCGTGCCGCTGACGTTCTTCAAGCCCTCCACCGCCGTCATCGGCCCCACCGAGTCCATCGCGTACCCGCCGTTCTCCGAGGACGTCCAGTACGAGGCCGAACTCGCCGTGGTGATCGGCCGGATGTGCCGCGAGGTGCCGCTCGACCGCGTCCCCGAAGTGATCTTCGGCTACACCTGCGCCAACGACGTGACCGCCCGCGACGTGCAGCAGCGCGAGGGCCAGTGGGCCCGCGCCAAGGGCTTCGACACCTCCTGCCCGCTCGGCCCGTGGATCGAGACCGACCTCGACCCCGCCGACCTGGCCGTCACCTGCACCGTCAACGGCGAGACCCGGCAGTCCGGCCGCACCTCCCAGATGGTCCGCTCGGTCGCCGAACTGGTCGCGCACATCTCCGAGGCGATGACCCTGCTCCCGGGCGACGTCATCCTCACCGGCACCCCCGCGGGTGTCGGCCCCCTGAACATCGGCGACGAGGTCGCCGTCTCCGTCGAAGGCATCGGCACCCTCGCCAACAAGGTCGTCAAGCGATGAAGGATGCAGTAACCGTGGCTGACAAGAACCCCGACGTCCGGGTCCGCTTCTGCCCCTCCCCGACCGGGAACCCGCACGTCGGCCTGGTCCGCACGGCCCTCTTCAACTGGGCCTACGCCCGCCACAACGGCGGCACCCTGGTGTTCCGGATCGAGGACACCGACGCCGCCCGCGACTCCGAGGAGTCGTACAACCAGCTGCTCGACGCGATGCGCTGGCTCGGCTTCGACTGGGACGAGGGCCCCGAGGTCGGCGGCCCGCACGCCCCCTACCGCCAGTCGCAGCGGATGGACATCTACGCGGACGTCGCCAAGCGCCTGCAGGAGGCCGGCCACGCCTACCCCTGCTACTGCACCACCGAGGAGCTCGACGCCCGCCGCGAGGCCGCCCGCGCCGCCGGCAAGCCCTCCGGCTATGACGGCCACTGCCGCGAACTGACGGCCGACCAGGTCGCCGTGTACGAGCAGGAGGGCCGCAAGCCGATCCTGCGCTTCCGGATGCCCGACACCACGCTCGCCTTCGACGACCTGGTCCGCGGCCCGATCTCCTTCGACCCGAAGGACGTCCCCGACTACGGCATCGTCCGGGCCAACGGCGCCCCGCTGTACACCCTGGTCAACCCGGTCGACGACGCCCTGATGGAGATCACCCACGTGCTCCGCGGCGAGGACCTGCTGTCCTCGACGCCCCGTCAGATCGCCCTCTACGCCGCCCTCGCGGACATCGGCGTCGGCAACGGCACCACCCCGCGCTTCGGCCACCTCCCGTACGTCATGGGCGAGGGCAACAAGAAGCTCTCCAAGCGCGACCCGCAGGCCTCGCTCAACCTGTACCGCGAGCGCGGCTTCCTGCCCGAGGGCCTGCTCAACTACCTGGCCCTGCTGGGCTGGTCGCTCGCCGACGACCGCGACATCTTCGACATCGACGAGATGGTCGCCGCCTTCGACATCGACGACGTCAACGGCAACCCGGCCCGCTTCGACCTGAAGAAGGCCGAGCACCTGAACGCCGAGCACGTCCGCCGCCTCGCCCCCGAGGAGTTCGTCAAGCGCCTGGTGCCGTACCTGCAGGCCGCCGAGCTGCTCCCGGCCGAGCCGACCGAGGGGCAGCTCGACCTGCTCGCCAAGGTCGCCCCGCTCACCCAGGAGCGGATGGTCGTCCTCTCCGAGATCGTCACCATGGCCGGCTTCCTGTTCGTCGCCCCCGCCGACTTCGCCGTCGACCCGGAGGACGCCGCCAAGGTGCTCACCGCGGACGCCCGCCCGGTGATCGAAGCCTCCGTCAAGGCGCTCACCGAGCTGGCGGACTTCACCCCCGAGCCGATCCAGGCCGCGCTCCGCGAGGCCCTGGTCGAGGGCCTGGGCATCAAGCCCAAGTTCGCGTTCACCCCGCTCCGCGTCGCGGTGACCGGCCGCCGGGTCTCGCCGCCGCTGTTCGAGTCCATGGAGCTGCTGGGCCGCGAGGAGACGCTGCGCCGCCTGCTCGCCGCCCTGGAGCTGCTCCCGGCCTCCTGAGCCCCCCGCGGCCCGTCGGGGCCGCGTCCGACCCCCTCGCGGGCCAGGTCCCTGACCTGGCCCGCAGGTGTCCGGGGCACTGCCTGCGGTTATCGATTTTGGAGCCGGGCGGGGCGTCGGGTAATGTTCTTTCTGCGCCGCCCGGGCAGGGAGGCGCAAGACACCGAGGAAGACCCCCAAGGGGGGTTGAACTCTGGTGGGGTATGGTGTAATTGGCAGCACGACTGATTCTGGTTCAGTTAGTCTAGGTTCGAGTCCTGGTACCCCAGCGCAGCACGCAAGTGATGCAAAGCCCCCGTTGTGTAGCGGCCTAGCACGCCGCCCTCTCAAGGCGGTAGCGCCGGTTCGAATCCGGTCGGGGGTACGCAATTCTTGACAATTGCAGAATGAATGAGACAAGCCCCCGTTGTGTAGCGGCCTAGCACGCCGCCCTCTCAAGGCGGTAGCGCCGGTTCGAATCCGGTCGGGGGTACTCATTCAAGCTAGGGCCCCCGTTGTGTAGCGGCCTAGCACGCCGCCCTCTCAAGGCGGTAGCGCCGGTTCGAATCCGGTCGGGGGTACTTATGGGGTATGGTGTAATTGGCAGCACGAGTGATTCTGGTTCATTTAGTCTAGGTTCGAGTCCTGGTACCCCAGCCAAAACGCTCAGAGAAACGAGCTCCGGGAAACCGGGGCTCTTTTTGCTTTTCCGGCCCGGTGTCCGCCGCTGCTCAACCGCCCTGCGCACCACGGCACTTGGGTCCGCCCCCGGACGCGCGTGCGCCCCGGCCGGGCGGCCGGGGGCGGGTGCTGGACGTGCGGGGGGAGTCAGCTGCGGCGCAGGGCCTCGGTGAGGCGGTTCGCGGCCTCGATGATGGCCTGCGCGTGCAGGCGGCCCGGGTGCCGGGTGAGGCGCTCGATCGGGCCGGAGACGGAGACGGCGGCGACGACGCGGTTGGACGGGCCGCGGACCGGGGCGGAGACCGAGGCCACGCCGGGCTCGCGCTCGCCGATGGACTGGGCCCAGCCGCGGCGGCGCACGCCGCTGAGCGCGGTGGCGGTGAACCGGGCGCCCTGGAGGCCGCGGTGCAGGCGCTCCGGCTCCTCCCAGGCGAGCAGGACCTGCGCGGCCGAGCCGGCCTTCATCGGCAGCGTGGAGCCGACCGGCACGGTGTCCCGCAGGCCGGAGAGGCGCTCGGCGGCGGCCACGCAGATCCGCATCTCGCCCTGGCGGCGGTACAGCTGGGCGCTCTCGCCCGTCACGTCGCGCAGGTGCGTGAGCACCGGCCCGGCGGCGGCGAGCAGCCGGTCCTCGCCCGCGGCGGCGGAGAGTTCGGCGAGCCGGGGGCCGAGGATGAACCGGCCCTGCATGTCCCTGGTGACCAGGCGGTGGTGTTCGAGTGCGACGGCGAGTCGGTGGGCGGTGGGCCGGGCCAGACCGGTGGCGGCGACCAGCCCCGCCAGCGTGGCGGGGCCCGACTCCAGTGCGCTCAGCACCAGAGCGGCCTTGTCGAGAACGCCGACGCCGCTAGTGTTGTCCATGTCTCGATACTGCAGTCTCAATCAGCGAGACGCAAGTTCAATCTTCCGAGAAAAGCGCCACTCTTGGTGTCAGCAGCCCGGGAGAACACCAGGGCGGAGCCCCACCACGGTGTCCGCATGCTGGACAGTCCGGCGGGCAGGTCGCGATGCCGAGCGAGCCTCACAGGGCGGCACGGGACAAGACCTCGACGATCACGAGAAGGCCGGCAGAGCGGCCGGCTGGAGGGAATCCGATGGGACGGACACTCGCAGAGAAGGTCTGGGACGACCACGTCGTCCGGCGCGCCGAGGGCGAGCCCGACCTGCTCTACATCGACCTGCACCTGCTGCACGAGGTGACCAGCCCGCAGGCCTTCGACGGTCTCCGGCTCTCCGGCCGGAAGGTGCGCCGCACCGACCTGACGATCGCCACCGAGGACCACAACACCCCCACCCTCGACATCGACAAGCCGATCGCCGACCCGGTCTCCCGGGTCCAGCTGGAGACGCTGCGCAAGAACGCCGAGGAGTTCGGCGTGCGCATCCACTCGCTGGGCGACGTCGAGCAGGGCGTCGTGCACGTGGTCGGCCCGCAGCTGGGCCTGACCCAGCCGGGCATGACCGTGGTGTGCGGCGACTCCCACACCTCCACCCACGGCGCCTTCGGCGCACTGGCGTTCGGCATCGGCACCAGCCAGGTCGAGCACGTGCTGGCCACCCAGACGCTGCCGCTGGCCCCGTTCCGGACGATGGCGATCACCGTCGAGGGCGAACTGCCCGAGGGCGTCACCGCCAAGGACCTGATCCTGGCCGTGATCACGAAGATCGGCACCGGCGGCGGCCAGGGCTACGTCCTGGAGTACCGCGGCTCGGCGATCCGCAGCCTCTCCATGGAGGCCCGGATGACGATCTGCAACATGTCCATCGAGGCGGGCGCCCGGGCCGGCATGATCGCCCCGGACCGCACCACCTTCGACTACCTGCAGGGCCGCCCGCACGCCCCGCAGGGCGAGGACTGGGACGCCGCGGTCGCCTACTGGGAGACCCTGGCCACCGACGAGGACGCGGTGTTCGACGCCGAGGTCTTCATCGACGCCGCCGAGCTGACCCCGTTCGTCACCTGGGGCACCAACCCCGGTCAGGGCGCGCCGCTGGGCGCCAACGTGCCGGACCCGGCCGACTTCGAGGACCCGCAGGAGCGGGTCGCCGCCGAGAACGCCCTGAAGTACATGGGCCTGGAGGCCGGCACCCCGCTGCGCGAGGTCCAGGTCGACGCGGTCTTCGTGGGCTCCTGCACCAACGGCCGGATCGAGGACCTGCGCGCCGCCGCTGCCGTCCTGGAGGGTCGTCAGATCGCGGACAGTGTAAGGATGCTGGTCGTCCCGGGCTCGGTCCGGGTCGCCCTGCAGGCCGTCGAGGAGGGCCTCGACAAGGTGTTCACCGCCGCGGGCGCCGAGTGGCGGCACGCCGGCTGCTCGATGTGCCTGGGCATGAACCCCGACCAGCTGGCCCCGGGCGAGCGCTGCGCGTCCACCTCGAACCGCAACTTCGAGGGCCGGCAGGGCAAGGGCGGCCGCACCCACCTGGTGTCCCCCCAGGTCGCCGCCGCCACCGCGCTGCTGGGCCGCCTGGCCGCGCCGTCCGACCTGTCCGACCGCGTCGTTCCCGTGGAGGCCTGAGCCATGGAGAAGTTCACCACCCACACCGGCCGCGCCGTCCCGCTGCGCCGCTCCAACGTGGACACCGACCAGATCATCCCGGCGCACTGGCTGAAGAAGGTCACCCGGTCCGGCTTCGAGGACGGCCTGTTCGAGGCCTGGCGCAAGGACGAGGCGTTCGTCCTCAACCGCCCCGAGCGGAAGGGCGCCACCGTCCTGGTGGCCGGCCCCGAGTTCGGCACCGGCTCGTCCCGCGAGCACGCCGTCTGGGCGCTGCAGAACTACGGCTTCCAGGCCGTCATCTCCTCCCGGTTCGCCGACATCTTCCGCGGGAACTCGCTGAAGAACGGCCTGCTGACGGTGGTTCTGCCGCAGGAGACCGTGGACCGGCTCTGGGAGTTGACGGAGGCCGACCCGACCGCGGAGATCACCGTCGACCTGGAGGCCCGCGAGGTCCGTGCCGAGGGCGTCACCGCGCCGTTCGAGCTGGACGACAACGTGCGCTGGCGGCTGCTCAACGGTCTGGACGACATCAGCATCACGCTGCAGAACGAGGCGGATGTCGCGGCGTTCGAGGCGAAGCGCCCGTCCTTCAAGCCGCGTACCCTCCCGGCCGCCTGACTCTCCGCTTTCTGACGGACCGACAACAAGACCCGCCCCCCTCCGGGGCGGGTCTTCGTTGTTCGCAGGGGAGTTCGTCACCCGTGAATAGACCCTGGTGCAGCGCAACTGCGTACAGATGGCACAATCGTTGCATGCACCACAGCCCCGAACCGCCGTACCCGGGTGGCGAACCCGCGTCTGCGGAGGGTCGAGGCGGTGCTGCCGACTCGGAAGTCACCCTGCTCTACGCACTGGTGGCCGAGCGGTTGAAGCAAGCCCACGCCCGCGTTCACGCGCTGAACGTGTCGACGGACGCAAAGACCGCTCTCACCCGACAACTGCTGATCGTCACGGAGACCGCCAAGCGTGATCTCCCGGAGGCGGCACGGCGGTTGAGTCGCTTTGTGCAGGACCTCGACGAGGGGCGGATGCCTCCCCGGTGAGGACCTCCATGCGCAAATCCATTGCGACACTAGGGTGATTCACGCGTTTGGTAATTGAAAGTCCGCAGATACATACCTAACGTGCGAAAAGAACGGATGGAATCATCCGGCGCCCGTTTCCGAAGGGGAAGACGTGAACAAGGCTCAGCTTGTCGAAGCGGTGGCCGAGCAGCTGGGCGGTCGCAAGGCTGCCGCAGAGGCCGTCGACGCAGTGCTCGACACCATGGTGCGTGCCGTCGTGGCGGGTGACCGGGTGTCGGTCACCGGCTTCGGCACCTTCGAGAAGGTGGAGCGCTCGGCGCGCTTCGCCCGCAACCCGCAGACCGGCGAGCGGGTCAAGGTCAAGAAGACCGCCGTGCCGCGGTTCCGCCCCGGCCAGGGCTTCAAGGACCTCGTCTCCGGCAGCAAGAAGCTCCCGAAGGACGGCCCGTCCGTCAAGAAGGCGCCGAAGGGCTCGCTGACCCCGGGCAAGTCCGGTGTGGCCGCCACCCCGGCCGCCAAGCGTGCCGCGACCAAGCGCGCCGCCGCTGCCGCCGCCCCGGCGACCAAGAAGACCGCCGCCAAGAAGACCGCGACCACCGCGGCCAAGAAGGCCACCGCGGTCAAGAAGACGGCCACCGCCGCCACCAAGAAGGCCACCACCGCCAAGACCACCGCGGCGAAGAAGACCACCACCGCGGCCGCCGCCAAGAAGGCCGCCGCCGCCAAGAAGACCGCTCCGGCGAAGAAGACCACTGCGCGCAAGACCACCGCGCGCAAGTCCACCGCCAAGTAGTCTCACCGAGCCCGGTGCCGGACAGCCGGCGCCGGGGCGGCCAGGCCGCGACGGCCCCACGCCAGGGAACCCGGAACCCCCGGAGGCCCGCCACCGGGGCCGTCGCGGCCTTTTCGCGCCCGGTCGGCCTGCCCTCCCGGCCGAACGCCGGGCCGGTCGGACGCCGGGCCGGGCGGTGCCAGGGGCGCCGTGGGAGCCCGCGGGGCGCCGGCCGAGGGGCCGCCGGCGGGCCGCGGGCGGGAATTGTGCGGGGCGGACGGAATTACTCCGGCTGTTCCACCGGCAGCTCGTAGATGATCTCCCAGCGGGAATCCGGAATCACCAGATCGGCGGTCTCCACCGCCCGGCCGGTGTCGTCCAGATACGTCCGCTCGACCAGCAGCACCGGATCGCCGGTGGTGATGCCCAGCAGGTTCGCCTGCTCCGCCGTCGCCCGGCCGGGACGCGGCCGCTCCTCGGCGCGCACCACCCGGACCCCGATCGAGGCCATCCGGGCCACCACGCCGCGACCGCGCAGCGGCCCCAACTCCGGTAGCAGCACGGCGGTTCCGTCGGTGACCGCCATCGGCTCCCAGGACTCGGCGAGTTGGACCGGCTGGTTGTCCAGCATGAACTCGTAGCGGGTGTGCACCGTCAACTCGCCCGGCTCGATGCCCAGTCGGCGCGCCACCCCGGCCGGCGCGGCCACCCGCGCCGCGGTGTGGGACTCCCAACTCCCGTCCGGCACCGCGGAGACGGGGAACGAGCCGACCGAACGGGACCGGCGCATCGGGCGGCGCTCCACCGGCTCGCGCAGGTAGGTGCCGGAACCGGCCCGGCCCTCCAACAGGCCTTCCCTGATGAGGACTTCCTGCGCCCGCTGGAGCACGTTCGCCCCCACGCCGTAGCTCGCGGCCAACTGCGCACGGGACGGCAGCCGCTCACCGATCGCCCACTCACCGTCCGCCACCCGGCGGCGCAGATGGTCCGCGATGCGGAGGTACGGCGGGTCCTGTGAGGGCATCTGGCATCTCCCGGCGGAAGGCGAGACCTGCCGATTGCGGCAGGACGGGTGATTCAGCTTGACAATCTAATGCATCAGGTGGAATCTAATGGCTTAGATTCACTTTAAGTGATCGGCTGACTGCGGCGGAGAGGCGTGGCGTGCGAACCACCAGGGTGTTCGACCTTGCAGCCAGGCTCGCCGCCGCCACCGGAGCCGAAGCCCGCATCCGCCGCCTCCCCGGCGGCGGCTACCGGGTGGAGGCGACCCTCCCCGGAGATCCGGACGCCAGGGACCACCTCGTGCTCCTCGACGTCCTCTCCGAAGCCGATCGCTACGGACACCGCCAGACCGCCCGGTCCCACACCATCTGGGCCGAACTCGACCCACCACAGGAGCCGCCGTGAAGGGCAGCCAGTCCGGATACGCCGTCAGCATCGAAGGCATCACGGAGACAACCTCGTTCGCCTCACTCGCCGACGCGATCGCCTCGCTCTGGGCCACCCTCCGGACGCTCCCGCTCGGCTGGACGCAGTACGAGGCCTACCGCTACTTCTTCGGCCCCGGCGCCACCGAGCGCACCGAGGCGTTCCTCGCCCGCGACGGCCAACTGCTCCTGAGCTTCATCCTGCTCGGCCACACCCGCGTCATCCAGGTCCGCCCCACCGCCACCGGCCCCCTCCAACCCACCCCGAAGCGCCTGGAGTTGCTGCACACCCCGGCCGTCGCCGCGCTCTGCCTCCACGAGCCCGCCGGCGAGGACCCGTTCCTGGGCCGCCTCAGCGCATGACGGCGTGAGCCGCGTGGGCAGTGATCACCAGCGCAGAGTCCTGTAGCCATCGGCCCCGCGGCCGGTGGTCCACACGCGTTCCCGCGCCCGGAGCGCGCCCGAGGGCTGACGGGACGTCAGTTGCCTTCGGGGTCCGGGAAGGTGGGGAGGGTGAGGAAGGTGACGCGGCGGGCGGGGCCCTCGCCGGTGGTGCGGATGCGCAGTCGCTGGCCGGGGCGGAGCAGGCGGAGGCCGCCGGCGTCGAAGGCGGGGGCGTCGAAGGGGAGGGGCGTCCCGTCGTCGAGCAGGACCGAGCCGGAGCGGGTCGTGGGATCGAAGGTGAACGCGGTGGCCTGCATGGGAAGCAGCATAGAGCTTTCGAGCAGGGCGCCGGTGGCCGGGCCGAGGCCGAGCGCGTGGGCGGCGGCCAGGTCCGCGGGGGTGTCGACGTCGCGGCGGACGGACGGCACGTCGGGGAGCCGGAGTTCGGTGGCGCCGCCGGCCGC
Organism: Kitasatospora cheerisanensis KCTC 2395; assembly: GCF_000696185.1. Classification (GTDB taxonomy): domain Bacteria; phylum Actinomycetota; class Actinomycetes; order Streptomycetales; family Streptomycetaceae; genus Kitasatospora; species Kitasatospora cheerisanensis. Next base: position 5,359,186 of record NZ_KK853997.1, read on the forward strand.
GTGGCGGTCCCGGGAGCCGGGCCCGAAGGCGGGCCGGAGCGGGGTGCGGGGCGGTCCGGCCAGCAGGACGGTGCCGGTGCCGGGCGCGTCGGCGAGGAAGGCCCGCCCGTCGGGGGGCACCGCGGCCAGGACGCGGGCGAGTTCGGCGGGCCGCAGCGCCGGCAGGTCCGCGGAGAGGGTGGCGACGGGGGAGTGCGGGTGCAGCCGGTGCGCGGTGCTACTGCCGTGCGAGAGCGCGGGGTTGAGGCCGTCGCCGGGTTCGTCGTCGAGGACGGTCGCCCCCAGCGCGCGCAGCGCACTCGCGGCGCGCGCGTCCCGTCCGACCACCAGGACCCGTCCGACCGCGGGGCAGGCGAGCGCGGCGGCGACGGTGTCGAGCGCGAAGGCGAGGGCGAGCCGGGGCCGCAGCGGCCCGAGCGCCGCCAGCCGGCTCTTCGCCTCGGCGAGCGGCTTGATGGGGACGACCAGGGTCCAGCGGGCCCGGGCCGCCGCGCCGCCGGCCCGCCGGTCCGACCCGCGGTCCGGGCCCGCCCCGGGGCGGACGGGCGGACGGTGGCGGGGCGTACGGTGTCCTCTGTCATCGGCGTCATTGTGACGTCGGCCGGGGATGCCTGGCCAGCGGTTCCGGGGGTCCGGGGCGGCCGGCGGGGCCCTGGCCGGCCGGTGGCGGTGGTGGCTGCTCGACACGGACTCGGCTCGCGGGTGAGACTGGTCGGCGCCTCGGAGCCGCTGCCCGGCCCCTGGCGTGGGAGAGAGACCAGCGGCACCGCCCCGGGCGGGACGCCGCGCGAATGAGGAGGAGCTGGGGTGGCCCGCCGCTCTAACGCCAGGTTCGGAAACGCCGACTACGGGATCTGGTACCGCCTGGCGGCGATGCTCGTGAAGCCGGTGACCAACGCCCTGGCGACGACGGACTGGCGGGGCTGGGAGCATCTGCCCGAGAAGGGCGGCTTCATCGCCGCGGTCAACCACAACTCGGTGATCGACCCGGTGTTCTACGGGCACTGGCAGTACAACTCGGGCCGCCCGCCGCGGATACTCGGCAAGTCCTCGCTGTTCTCGGTGCCGTTCATCGGCTTCATGCTGCGCAAGACCGGCCAGATCCCGGTGTTCCGGGACTCCACCGACGCCGCGGACGCGTTCCGCGCGGCGATCGACGCCGTCAACGCCGGCCAGTGCGTGCAGTTCTACCCGGAGGGCACGCTCACCCGTGACCCGGACATGTGGCCGATGACCGGCAAGAGCGGCGCCGCCCGGGTCGCGCTGATGACGGGCGCGCCGGTGATCCCGGTCGCGCACTGGGGCGCGCAGGAGATCATCCCCCCGTACGGCAACGGCGGTAAGGGCAAGTACCACCTGTTCCCGCGGCACCGGGTGACGGTCGCGGCCGGCCCGGCGGTCGACCTGAGCAAGTACCAGGGCCAGGAGATCACCGCCCAGGTGCTGCGCGACGCCACCGACGACATCATGGCGGCGATCACCGCCGTGCTGGAGGAGATCCGCGGCGAGAAGGCGCCCGCCGAGCGCTACGACATGCGCAAGGCCGCCAGGGAGCGGGCCACCGCCGCCGAGGCCAAGCGCGAGCGCGCCGCCAAGGAGGGCGACCGATGACCCGCTGCGCGGTGATGGGGACGGGCTCCTGGGGCACCGCTTTCGCAATGATCCTGGCCGACGCCGGCTGCGAGGTGACCCTGTGGGGCCGCCGGCAGGACCTCGCCGACGCCATCAACGAGGAGCACGTCAACCGGGACTACCTGCCCGGCCTGACGCTGCCCCGGTCGATCCGGGCGACCACCGACCCGGCCGCCGCGCTGGCCGGTGCGGACTTCGCGGTGCTCTCGGTGCCCTCCCAGACGCTGCGCGACAACCTCGCGCACTGGGCGCCGCTGCTGGCCCCGGACACGGTGCTGGTCAGCCTGATGAAGGGCATCGAACTCGGCACCGCGAAGCGGATGAGCGAGGTGATCGAGGAGGTTGCGCAGGTCGGCCCGGAGCGCGTCGTGGTGGTGTCCGGCCCCAACCTGGCCGGCGAGATCGCCAACCGGCAGCCCGCCGCCACGGTCGTCGCCTGCACCGACGAGGAGGTCGCCAAGCGCTTCCAGAAGGCCTGTCACACCCCGTACTTCCGCCCGTACACCAACACCGACGTGGTGGGCTGCGAGCTCGGCGGCGCGGTGAAGAACGTGATCGGCCTGGCGGTCGGCATGGCCAACGGCATGGGCCTGGGCGACAACACCAAGGCGACGCTGATCACCCGCGGCCTGGCCGAGACCACCCGCCTCGGCCTGCGGCTGGGCGCCGACGCGCACACCTTCGCGGGCTTGGCCGGCATGGGCGACCTGGTGGCGACCTGCTCCTCGCCGCTGTCCCGGAACAACACCTTCGGCACCAACCTGGGCCGCGGCATGACGCTCGCCGAGACCATCGCTGCGACCAGCCAGACCGCGGAGGGCGTGAAGTCCTGCGAGTCGGTGCTCGACCTGGCGCGGCGCAACGGGGTGGACATGCCGATCGTCGAGGCCGTGGTCGACGTGGTCCACAAGGGCCGGCCGACGCAGGAAGTGCTCGAAGGACTCATGGCGCGCTCGGCCAAGCCTGAACGCCGGTGACCGGAATCGGACGGTAGTCTCAAGGCCGATATGAGCATCGAACAGACCTCCCCGAACCAGCCGGCCAAGCCGCGCGTCGCGATCGTCTTCGGCGGTCGCAGCTCCGAGCACGGCGTCTCCGTGGTCACCGCCGCCAGCGTCCTGCGCTCGATCGACCGCAGCAAGTACGAGGTGCTGCCGATCGGCATCACCCACGAGGGCCGCTGGGCCCTGGTCGGCGACGAACCCGCCCGGATGGCGATCACCGACGGCCGGATGCCGGACGTCGACCAGGTCGCCGAGTCGCCCGAGGGCCAGGTGTCGCTGCCCGTCGCGCCCGGCAACCGCGAGGTGGTCTGGAGCGAGCCCGGCGCCGCGCCCAAGGTGCTCGGCGAGGTCGACGTGGTGCTGCCGCTGCTGCACGGCCCGTGGGGCGAGGACGGCACCCTGCAGGGCCTGCTGGAGCTCTCCGGGGTGCCGTACGTCGGCTCCGGCGTGCTGGCCAGCTCGGTCGGCATGGACAAGGAGTTCACCAAGCGGATCATCGAGTCGCTCGGCCTGTACGCGGGCGAGTACACGGTGGTCAAGCCGCGCGAGTGGCAGACCGAGGAGGGCCGGGCCGCCGCCCGCGGGCGGATCGCCGCGCTCGGCCTGCCGCTGTTCGTCAAGCCCTGCCGGGCCGGCTCCTCGATCGGCATCACCAAGGTCAAGGACCTCGCCGACCTGGACGCCGCGATCGACGAGGCCCGCCGCCACGACCCGAAGGTGATCGTGGAGAAGGGCGTCGAGGGCCGCGAGATCGAGTGCGGCGTGCTGGAGTTCGAGGACGGCCCGCGCGCCTCGGTGCCCGCCGAGGTGCTGGTCGACGGGGACTTCGAGTTCTACGACTTCGAGGCCAAGTACATCGACTCCTCCGAGGTGCAGATCCCGGCGCGGCTCGGCGACGCGGAGCGCACCGAGCTCCAGCGGCAGGCCGTCGAGGTGTTCGAGGGCCTCGGCTGCGAGGGCCTGGCCCGGGTCGACTTCTTCCTGCTGAACGACGGCCGGTGGATGGTCAACGAGGTCAACACGATGCCCGGCTTCACCCCGATCTCGGCCTACCCCAAGATGTGGGAGGCCACCGGCGTGCCCTACGCCGAGCTGATCGACCGCCTGCTCGCCGCCGCCCTGCGCCGCTCCACCGGCCTGCGCTAGGACGGGCCGCGGCGGGCGGTCAGGCCCCGTTGCCGAAGCAGTCCGAGTCGGCCTTGTCGTTGATCAGCGGGACGGTCGACCGGATGGCTTCGGTGTAGGAGCTCAGCGGGTCCGCGTAGTTGGCGTACGCGCCCGCCGGGACGTGCACCTCGACGTAGGCGCGGCGCAGGCCGGTGGCGAACCAGTAGCCGCCCTCGCCGTCCTCGTCGAGCCCCCAGCTGACCTCGTCGATGCAGGGGCCCTTCCGGGGGGAGTCCATGTACTCCGGGCGGTCCCCGCCGCAGGTCAGCACGGTGCGCGGCGAGGACGCCCAGGCCGCGGTGTACGGCGAGGCCGGGGACGGGTCCTTGCGCGGGTGTCCGAGCACCTCGGCCGGCAGCTTCGCGTCCAGCGCCTGGCAGTACCGGGCGGCGTCGGCGCTCGGCGTCGGCGGCGTGACGTCCGGATCGCCGCTCCAGAAGGCGACCAGCCCCGCCGTCAGGCCCAGCAGGGCGGCGGGCGGCGCCAGCCAGCGGACCGGCGCGGGCAGGCGGTTCAGGACGTCACGAAGAGGCACCCGTCGATGGTAAGCGCCCCTACAGGCGGACCACCGGACAGGTCAGGGTGCGGGTGATGCCCTCCACCTGCTGCACCTTGGCCACCACCAGGCGGCCCAGCTCGTCGATCGACTCCGCCTCGGCGCGGACGATCACGTCGTAGGGGCCGGTCACGTCCTCGGCCGTGATCACCCCGGCGATCCTGGCGATGGACTCGGCGACCGCGGTGGCCTTGCCCACCTCGGTCTGGATGAGGATGTACGCCTGCACCACGGTGGACCTCCAGGCGGCTGGGTGGGGGGAGTTGCTGACCGGCAGTCTGATCACCACGCTACCGCGCGACAGCCGGACAGGGGAGCCCCCGACACCCGCCGAGGGCGTACGCTGCCGCGCGGGGGCGCACCCCAGACGGATCACGTGAAGGACGCGGGAGGACGGGCTGATGCAGGGGACCGTGGGCGAGCTCGGCGAGTTCGGGCTCATCCGGGAGCTGACCGCGCGGCTGCCGATGACCCCGGCGGTGGAACTCGGGCCCGGCGACGACGCGGCGGTGGTCAAGGCCCCCGACGGCCGGGTGGTCGCCACCACCGACGTGCTCATCGAGGGCCGGCACTTCCGCCGCGACTGGTCCACCGCGTACGACGTGGGCCGCAAGTGCGCCGCGCAGAACCTCGCCGACATCGCCGCGATGGGCGCCGTGCCCACCGCGCTGCTGCTCGGCCTGGTCACCCCCGCCGACCTGCCCACCACCTGGGCCACCGAACTGATGGACGGCCTGCGCGACGAGTGCCAGGTCGCCGGCGCCACCGTGGTCGGCGGCGACGTGGTCCGCGGCGACACCATCACCCTCGCCATCACCGCGCTCGGCGACCTCCAGGGCCGCCGCCCCGTGGTCCGCTCCGGCGCCCAGGTCGGCGACGTGGTCGCCGTCACCGGCTGGCTCGGCTGGTCCGCCGCCGGCCTGACGGTCCTTCAGCGCGGCTTCCGCTCCCCGCGCGCCTTCGTCGAGGCGCACCGCCGCCCCGAACCGCCGTACCACGCCGGCCCCGCCGCCAGCGACCTCGGCGCCACCGCCATGGTCGACGTCTCGGACGGACTGGTTGCCGACCTCGGCCACGTCGCCCGGGCCAGCAACGCGGACATCGACCTGCGGGCCGCCGAGTTCGACATCCCCGCGCAGATGGCCGACATCGGCCAGGCCGTCGGCGTCGACCCGCTGGTGTGGGTGCTGTCCGGCGGCGAGGACCACGCGATCGTCGCGACCTTCCCCAAGAGCACCCAACTCCCGGCCCGCTGGCGGGTGATCGGCGAAGTGGTGCGCCCCGCCCGGCCCGGCCGCGGGGGAGTGGTCACCGTCGACGGCGCCCCCTGGGACCGCACCGCCGGCTGGGACCACTTCGCCGAGCAGTAGGCCCCGGCCCGTCCCGCCCGTGGCTACCGGGCGGTACGGGTTCCACCGCGTAGGGTGGCGACTGTTCGGCGGACCGGCAGCGTCGACGGTCCGGTCCACCTACGCGGGGGCCCGCGCCCCCGGGACCAGGAGAGCGAAGCCCCCATGCGCATCGGCGTTCTCACCAGCGGCGGCGACTGCCCCGGACTCAACGCGGTGATCCGCTCCGTCGTGCACCGCGGCACCGACGTCCACGGCGACGAGATCATCGGCATCGAGGACGGCTTCCTCGGCCTGATCGAAGGCCGCGCCCGGCCCATCTCGCACGACGACGTCACCGGCCTGCTCACCCTCGGCGGCACCATCCTCGGCTCCGCCCGGGTGCAGCGCGAACGGATCCGCTGGGCGGTCGAGAACTCCGCCGAACTCGCCGCGAACCTCGGCATCGACGCGCTCATCGCGATCGGCGGCGAAGGCACCCTGACCGCCGCCAAACTCTTCAGCGACGCCGGACTCCCCGTCGTCGGCGTCCCCAAGACCATCGACAACGACATCGACGCCACCGACGTCACCTTCGGCTTCGACACCGCCGTGCACGTCGCCACCGAGGCCATCGACCGGCTCAAGACCACCGCCGAGTCCCACCAGCGGGTGATGGTCGTCGAACTGATGGGACGTCACACCGGCTGGATCACCCTCACCGCCGGCATGGCCGGCGGCGCCCACGGCATCCTCATCCCCGAGAAGCCCTTCGACATCGAAGCCGTCGCCCGCATGATCGAGGACCGCTTCCGGCGCGGCAAGAAGTTCGCCATCATCGCCGTCGCCGAAGGCGCCCAACCCCTGCCCGGCACCCTGCGCTTCGAACACGGCGAGGTCGACCGGTTCGGCCACCAGACCTTCGGCGGCATCGGCACCCGGCTCGCCCTCGAACTGGAGAACCTGCTCGGCAAGGAGGCCCGGCCCGTCATCCTCGGCCACACCCAGCGCGGCGGCACCCCCACCGCGCTCGACCGCGTCCTCGCCACCCGCTTCGGCTGGCACGCCGTCGAAGCCGTCCACAAGGGCGCCTTCGGACACTTCACCGCGCTGCGCCGCACCGAGATCCAACTCGTCCCGATCGCCGACGCTGTCGTCCAGCTCAAGACCGTCCCGCCGGACCGCTGGACCGAATCCGAGGCCGTCCTCTGAGCGCTCCTCCCCGATGGGTAGGTTGGGGCGCATGACCACCAACACCGCCCCGCCCCGGGTGCTCACCGTCGCCGGCTCCGACAGCGGCGGCGGTGCCGGCATCCAGGCCGACCTCAAGGCGATGCTCGCCCTCGGCGTCCACGGCATGAGCGTCATCACCGCCGTCACCGCGCAGAACTCGCTCGGCGTCCAGGGCTACTGGGAACTGCCCGCCGACGCCGTCCGCGCCCAGTACCGCAGCGTCGTCGACGACATCGGCGTCCAGGCGATCAAGACCGGCATGCTCGCCTCGATCGAACTCGTCGAAACCGTCTCCGGACTCCTCGCCGACGCCCCCGCCCCCGTCGTCGTCGACCCGGTCGGCGTCTCCAAGCACGGCGACGCGCTGCTCGCCGCGGAAGCCGTCGCCACCGTCCGCGAGCGGCTGCTGCCGGTCGCCACGCTGGTCACCCCCAACCTGCACGAGGTGACCCAACTCACCGGCCGCACCGTCACCGACGAGAGCGGGATGCTCGACGCGGCGAAGGCCCTCCACGAGCTCGGACCCCGCTGGGTCCTCGTCAAGGGCGGCCACCTCGAAGGCGAAGCCGCGGACCTTCTCCTCGGCCCCGCCGGCGAGACCCACTGGTACCGGGCGCCCCGCCACGACAACCGCCACACCCACGGCACGGGGTGCACCCTCGCCAGCGCCATCGCCGCGCAGCTCGCCAAGGGCCAGGACATGCCGGAAGCCGTGTCGAACGCCAAGGCGTATGTGACTGGCGCCATCGCGCACGGCTTCGCACTGGGGTCCGGCATCGGGCCGGTGGACCACTTCTGGCGACAGAGGTAGCTCGGAGAGCACCACCAGGGGCTCGGGGAACGGCGAGGCCGGCTCTGCGGATGATCAACGGGGCGCCGAGCGGTCCGCCGTTTTCGGTCTCCGGCCTTCGACCCGAAGCAGTCCCGACCACCCGAGGCCCGCCGTTTCCCGAGCCCCGGGCGGGCCCCTTCTACTCAGGGCAAGCAGAAAAAGCGGAAGCCGACCATGGTCCCCGAAGGGCATGGTCGGCTTCCGCCAAGCAAGAAGGTGACCGGCGGGCCGGTCGACGCGTCAGCGCGAGACCTTGCCGGCCTTGATGCACGAGGTGCAAACGTTCAGGCGCTTCGGCGTGCGCCCAACCACAGCGCGCACCGTCTGGATGTTGGGGTTCCAACGACGGGGGGTGCGGCGGTGCGAGTGGGAGATGCTGTTGCCGAAGCCCGGGCCCTTGCCGCAGACGTCGCAGTTGGCAGCCACAGGAGTCACTCCAAGACTTCAGATCAGGAACTTGAACAGCCCGGGGTGTTCCAGGCAACCGGGAGAGCATACAACGGTGACTCCCGCTCAACGAAACTACCACGGCCGGGGGGGTGATCGTTCCCCCGACCAGGGCCGGAGGGTGCCGCAGGTGGCGCCCGGTGGGCCGATAACCTGCCAGCATCGCCCCTCGCCACCGCGTCCCGTCGCGTTCCCGTGGCGTTCACCCGGAGGAGACCTGGTGCTGGACACCCTCGACGCCCCGGCCGTCCGGACCTGGTGCCGGCTCGCGCTGGCGGCCCTCGGCCAGGCCCGCGAGGAGATCGACGCGCTGAACGTCTACCCGGTTCCGGACGGCGACACCGGCACCAACCTGTACCTGACCGTGGAGTCCGCCGCCGAGGCGCTGGACACGCTGTTCGCGGACGAGGAGCAGCCGGGCCTGGCCACCGCCGCGACCGCGGCGGCCCGCGGCGCGCTGGTCGGGGCGCGCGGGAACTCGGGCGTGATCCTCGCGCAGTGGCTGCGCGGCCTCGCCGCGTCGCTGGCCAACGGCGGCGAGCTGAAGGACGCGCTGGGCAACGGCGCGCGGTCCGCGTACCTGGCCGTCGCGGAGCCGGTCGAGGGCACCCTGCTGACCGTCGCCGCCGCGGCCGCCGACGCCGCGAAGGCCGGGGACGGGCTGACCGGCCAGGCGCAGGAGGCGTACCGGGCGGCCCGGCAGGCGCTGCTGCTCACCCCCGACCAGCTGACCGCGCTCGCCGAGGCGGGCGTGGTGGACGCGGGCGGGCGCGGCCTGGTCGCCGTGCTGGGCGCGCTGGTGGACGCGGTGTCCGGGCAGCAGCCGATGGGGCCGGTGGCGCTGCGGCGCGAGGTCGACCCGGTGGTGGTGGCGGGCTGCGAGGGCCACGAGCGTCCGCCGGGCCCGGGCCACCCCGCGTTCGAGGTGATCTACCTGCTGGAGGCCGAGGACGAGCAGTTGCCGCGGCTGCGCGAGCGGCTGGCCCGGCTCGGCGACTCGCTGGTGATCGGCGGCGGGGACGGCCTGTGGAACGTGCACGTGCACGTGGACGACGCGGGCGCGGCCGTGGAGGCCGGCGTCGAGGCGGGCCGGCCGTACCGGATCCGGATCACGCACTTCGCGGAGGCGGCGGCCCGCGCGGGCGAGCGCGAGGAGACCGTCTCGCACGGCCGCGCGGTGCTCAGCGTGGTGACCGGCAGCGGGCTGGCCCAGCTGTGCGAGCAGGCCGGCTCGGTGGTGCTCGCCGCGGACCCGGACCGGGCGCCCGCCAGCGCCGAACTGGTCGCCGCCGTGCACCGCTGCGCGGCCCGCGAGGTGGTCCTGCTGCTCAACGACCCCGAGCTGCGGGCCGCCGCCGGCGCCGCCGCCGACCAGCTGCGCGAGGAGGGCGTGCGGATCGCCGTGCTGCCCACCCGCTCCCCGGTGCAGGGCCTGGCCGCGCTCGCCGTGCACGACGCCGGCCGCCGCTTCGACGAGGACGTGGTCGCCATGACCTCCGCCGCCGGCGCCACCCGGTACGCCGAACTCGCCGTCGCCGAGGGCGAGTCCTGGACGATGGCCGGCGTCTGCCAGGCCGGCGACGTGCTCGGCCTGATCGACGGCGACGTGGTGGTGATCGGCCGCGACCTCACCGAGACCGCGCTCGCCGTGCTGGACCGGATGATCGCCGCGTCCGGCGAACTCGTCACCCTGGTGCTCGGCGAGGACGCCCCCGCCGAGCTCGCCGACCGGCTGATCGCGCACGCCAGGCGCACCCGTCCCGAGGTCGACACCGTCGCCTACCAGGGCGGCCAGGAGGCCGCGCCGCTGCTGATCGGGGTCGAGTGAGCCGGAACGTCCGTCCCGTGGTGTGAAATGGGATCCGATGGGCGCTCTCGATGAACCACTGAAGGACCTGGTCGGCGACCGCACCGCGAAGGTGCTGGCCGACTCCCTCAAGCTGCGCACGGTCGGCGACCTGCTGCACCACTACCCGCGCCGGTACGTGGAGCGCGGCCAGCTCACCAGCCTGGACGAGCTGGAGGTGGACGAGCACGTCACCGTGCTGGCCCGGATCGAGAAGGTCACGCTGATCCCGTTCCGCGGCCGCAAGGGCGACCGGCTGGAAGTGGTGGTCACCGACGGCCGCTCCCGGCTCTCCCTGGTGTTCTTCAACCAGGGCTGGCGGCAGAAGGAGCTCAAGCCCGGCCAGCAGGGCCTGTTCGCGGGCAAGGTCGGCCTGTTCAACCGCACCCGGCAACTCGCCTCGCCCGACTACCAGTTGATCGACGAGGAGGAGGGCTCCTCGGCGGCGAAGCAGTTCGCCGGCCGGCTCATCCCGGTGTACCCGGCCAGCGCCCAACTGCCCAGCTGGAAGCTCTCGCTCTGCGTCGAGCTGGCCCTCACCAAGCACCTGGGCGAGGTCGGCGAGCCGCTGCCCGCCGAGCTGCGCGCCGAGCACGACCTGATCCCGCTGCCCGAGGCGCTGGAGCTGATCCACCGCCCGCGCAACCAGGAGGAGAAGGAGCGCGCCCAGAACCGGCTGCGCTGGGACGAGGCGTTCGTCCTCCAGGTCGCCCTCGCCCAGCGCCGGGCCGCCGACTCCGCGCTGCCCGCCGTCCCGCGCCGCGCCGTCCCCGGCGGCGTGCTGGACGCCTTCGACGCCCGGCTGCCCTTCACCCTGACGGACGGTCAGCAGAAGGTCTGCGCCGAGATCTTCGCCGACCTGGCCACCGAGCACCCGATGCACCGGCTGCTGCAGGGCGAGGTCGGCTCCGGCAAGACGCTGGTCGCGCTGCGCGCCATGCTCGCCGTCGTCGACTCCGGCGGCCAGGCCGTGCTGCTCGCGCCGACCGAGGTGCTCGCCCAGCAGCACCACCGCTCCATCGTCGAGATGATGGGCGACCTCGCGGAGGCCGGCATGATCGGCGGCTCCGAGATCGGCACCCGGGTCGCCCTGCTCACCGGCTCGATGGGCGCCGCCGCCCGCCGCGGCGCGATGCTCGACATGGCCTCCGGCAAGGCCGGCATCACCATCGGCACGCACGCCCTGATCGAGGACAAGGTGCAGTTCGCCGACCTCGGCCTGGTCGTCGTCGACGAGCAGCACCGGTTCGGCGTCGAGCAGCGCGATGCGCTGCGCGCCAAGGGCGAACAGCCCCCGCACCTGCTGGTGATGACCGCCACCCCGATCCCGCGCACCGTCGCGATGACCGTCTTCGGAGACCTGGAGACCTCCGTCCTCGACCAGCTGCCGTCCGGCCGGTCCCCGATCTCCACCCACGTCGTGCCCGCCCTGGAGAAGCCCAACTTCCTCACCCGCGCCTGGGAACGCGTCCGCGAGGAGGTCGGCAAGGGCCACCAGGCGTACGTGGTCTGCCCGCGGATCGGCGACGAGGACGAGCAGCCGAAGGGGAAGAAGAAGCGCAAGGACGACCCAGAGGAGGTCGACGGGGGAGCGGACAGCGAGGAGCGCCGGCCGCCGCTGGCCGTGGTCGAGACGGCGGAGAAGCTCGCCAAGGGCCCGCTCACCGGCCTCCGGGTGGAGATCCTGCACGGCCGGCTCGCCCCCGACGCCAAGGACGACGTGATGCGCCGCTTCGCCGCCGGCGAGGTGGACGTGCTGGTCGCCACCACCGTCATCGAGGTCGGCGTGAACGTCCCCAACTCCACCGTCATGGTGATCATGGACGCGGACCGGTTCGGCGTCTCCCAGCTCCACCAGCTGCGCGGCCGGGTCGGCCGCGGCTCCGCCGCCGGCCTCTGCCTGCTGGTCAGCGACATGCCCGCGGCCAGCGCCGCCCGCGCCCGGCTCGACGCGGTGGCCGGCACCCTGGACGGCTTCGCGCTCTCCCGGATCGACCTCGAACAGCGCCGCGAGGGCGACGTCCTCGGCCAGGCCCAGTCCGGCGTCAAGTCCTCGCTCAAGGTGCTGTCCGTCCTCGACGACGAGGACGTCATCGCCACCGCCCGCGCCGAGGCCACCCGGCTGGTCGCCGCCGACCCCGAACTGGCCGCCCACCCCGAGCTGCGCACCGCCCTGGAGAGCCTGCTCGACGCGGACCGCGCGGAGTACCTGGAGAAGGGCTGAGAAGGGCCGTTCGAGCAGGACCGATTGTCAGTGCCCCGGGAGAGAATGTAGTTGTTCGGGGCGCACTCCAAGTCGCGTCCCCGGCACGAGATTTGGGGGTCATTGCATGGCATTCCGTCACCTCAACGAGCTCCCGCTCGGCGACAAGGTCTTCCGGATCGAGGTCGCCAGCGAAGACGACCGCGAAGTCACCCTCACCCTGACCGGCTGGCGCGAGGGCAACTCCGCCAACCCGGTCGCCTCCGGCAAGCTCCGCCTCCCGGTGGAGGACGTCGCCTCGCTGCGCATCGCGCTCAACCGCGCCCTGCGCGCGCTGGCGATCGTCGCCGACGTCTCCGAGCCCATCCCCGACCGGGACGTGCTGCGCGAGCTCTACCCCGGCCACGGCTCCCCCTGGGTGCCGCAGCACGAGGAGGAGCTGGTCCGCCGCTTCCACGACGGCGACACCATCGCCCGGATCGCCGCCCGCTACGGCCGCACGCCCGACTCCGTCCGCACCAAGCTGCGCGAACTCGGCCACGACCCGCGCCGCCCGGAGTACTGCCCGCCGGACGGCTGCCTGTCCTGGTCCCGCTACGCGTCGCCGACCCTGCTGGGGGCGGCGTCCAATGAGTGACCGCCTGCGCTGAGACACCGGGGCGCGAGGGCTGCCCCCGATCTGCCGTGCACTATTTGTCGGCTATGGTCGGGCGCGCAGTTCCTCGCGCCCCCGTCCGTCGCCCACCGCCTTAAGGACAGCCTCATGCCCCGCGTCATCGCCGGCCGTGCCGGAGGCCGCCGTCTCGCCGTGCCGCCCGGCCGGAACACCCGTCCGACGTCCGACAAGGCGCGGGAGGCGATGTTCTCCACCGTGGAGGCGCTGTTCGGGCCGATCGCCGGGGCGCGGATGCTGGACCTGTTCGCCGGCAGCGGCGCGGTCGGCCTGGAGGCGCTGTCCCGGGGCGCGGCGCACGCGCTGCTGGTGGAGGCGGACGCGAGCGCCGTGCGGACGGTGCGGGAGAACGTCCGGACGCTGGCGCTGCCGGGCGCCGAGGTGCGCGCGGACAAAGCGGAGAAGGTGGTCGCGGGCCCGCCGCCGGCCGAGCCGTACGACCTGGTGTTCCTGGATCCGCCGTACGCGGTGGAGGACGCCGTGCTGCGCGAGATGCTGGTCACACTCCGCTCGGGGGGCTGGCTGTCCGAGCATGTTCTCGTCACCGTGGAACGCAGCACCCGAGGGGGCGAGTTCGGCTGGCCGGACGGCTTCGAGGGGCTGCGCTCGCGCCGGTACGGCGAGGGCACGCTCTGGTACGGTCGCGCCGCTACCGGGGCTGACCAAGACTCGTAGCAGAACATCCCGCCCCACAAGGGAGCCCACCCATGCACCGCGCCGTCTGTCCGGGGTCGTTCGACCCCATCACCAACGGACACCTCGACATCATCGAGCGGGCCTCGAAGCTGTGCGACGTGGTGCACGTGGTGGTGGCGGTGAACCGCAACAAGCAGGGGATGTTCTCGATCGAGGAACGGATCGCGCTGATCGAGGAGACCACCGCCCACCTGGGCAACATCAAGGTGGAGCCGCACAGCGGGCTGCTGGTCGACTACTGCAAGGAACGCGGCATCCCGGCGATCATCAAGGGCCTGCGCGCGGTCAGCGACTTCGACTACGAGCTGCAGATGGCGCAGATGAACCACGGCCTGACCGGCGTCGAGACGCTGTTCGTGCCGACCTCGCCGACGTACAGCTTCCTCTCCTCCACCCTGGTCAAGGAGGTCGCCTCGCTCGGGGGCGACGTCTCCCACCTGCTGCCCGAGACGGTGCACGCGCGACTGGTCGAGCGGATCGCCGAACGCCGCAAGTGACAGAGGCGTTGTGAGCGGCGGGGTGGGTGGCCGTACAGTCTGTACTCCCGGCCCCGGGGCCGCGTTCCGCGGACTCGTGGCACTGCCTCCGCCGCACCTCGGCGGCACACGGAAAGACTGAAGACGCCCGTGGACGTGCAGCAGAAACTCGACGAGATCATCTCCATGGTCGAGAAGGCCAAGGCGATGCCGATGTCGGCCTCCTGCGTGGTCAACCGTGCCGAACTGACCGGCATGCTCCGTGAGCTGCGCGACGCGATGCCCGCCGAACTCGCCCAGGCGCAGTCGGTGGTGGCGGACCATCAGCAGATGGTCGCCGACGCCCAGGCGCAGGCCGACCAGATCATCCGCGGCGCGCACGACGAGCGCGGCTCGCTGATCTCCGACACCGAGGTGGTGCGGCAGGCCCAGGCCGAGGCGGACCGGATCCTCGCCGAGGCCCGCACCGAGGAGCGCACCAAGCGCGCCGAGGCCGACGACTACGTCGACTCCAAGCTCGCCAACTTCGAGGTGGTGCTCACCAAGACGCTCGGCGCGGTCGGCCGCGGCCGGCAGAAGCTGCGCGGCGAGTCCGGGGTGTACCAGCCGGAGGGCGAGGGCGTCGAGGACGGCGAGGAGTTCCAGCCGCAGCGGATCAGCCCCAGCCCGGAGGCCGACGAGTACGTCGACGTGAAGCTCGCCACCCTGGAGGCGGTGCTGTCCGCCACCCTGGAGGCGGTCGGCAAGGGCCGCGACAAGCTGCTCGGCAAGGCCCCGATCGACGAGCTGGGCGCCTACCTGGCCGCCGCCGACGAGGCCCAGCAGCTCAAGGACCGCGCCGAGGCGGTCGCGGCCGGCTTCGCCGCCGACGGCGAGCAGTCCTGGTACGCGGACGTCCCGCAGCAGCAGAGCTGGCCCGAGCAGACCCCGGCGGCGGCCGGCTGGCAGAACCCCGCCGAGGACCCGTACGGCCAGCCGCAGGCCCCGCAGTACGCCGAGGTGTACGGCGGCGGCTACGACCCGGCCGCGGCCCCGCAGACCGACCCGTACGGGCAGCCCTACGGCTACCAGCAGCCCGTCGACCCGGCCTACTACCAGCAGCAGGCCTACCAGCAGCCCGGCTACGACCAGTGGGGCAACCCGCTGCCGGCCGACCCGAACGGCTACCCGCAGCAGCCCCAGCAGCAGCCCCAGCAGCAGCCGCACCTGCCGCAGCAGCAGGCCGGGCTGGACGAGACCAGCTTCTTCGACACCAGCATGATCGACATGACCCGGCTGCGGGAGCTCGGCGGCCGGTGAACGGGCGAGTTGGGATCGGCCCGGACTCTCGGGTAGTCTGACCACTCCGGCCTGCTCGTGCCGGGTTCGCCGCGTGCCCGCGTCCGGGCCGCGCACCGCAGGAACCACATCCGCGCCACGCAGGGATGCGTGCCGCCGCCAGGAAGTCAGGAAACCTTGGACCGCCTCGACCACCGCGACCCGCTCGTGTTCGACACGCACGAGCTCGGCCGTCGCCCCGGTTCGCTGCGCAAGGTGTCCCGGACCCTGGAGGCCCCGGCGGAGCTGGGCATCGCGGATGTGATCGGCGTCCCGGAGAAGAGCGAGATCAAGCTGGAGCTCCGCCTGGAGTCCGTGGTCGAGGGCGTGCTGGTCACCGGCACCGCCGAGGCCCACGTCGTCGGCGAGTGCTCCCGCTGCCTGGAGCCGGTGGAGGACGACCTGGAGGTCGACTTCCAGGAGCTGTACTACTACCCGGAGTCCGAGGAGCGTCACCGCGCGATCGCAGGGGACGACTTCGACGAGGAGTCCGAGGACGAGACTTACCGCCTGGAGGGCGACCTGTTCGACCTCCAGCCGGTGCTGCGTGACGCGGTGGTGCTCGCACTGCCGCTGCAGCCGGTGTGCCAGGACGACTGCCTGGGTCTGTGCTCCGAGTGCGGGGCCCGCCTGAGCGACGACCCGTCGCACCACCACGACGCCGCCGACCCCCGGTGGGCGGCCTTGCAGGGACTCTCCGCCGCCCCCGGCGACGAGGGTGACGAGGAATAAGACACAGCGGTACCCGTGAGGGTCCCGCCGTAGAACCAGGAGATTTACCGTGGCTGTTCCGAAGCGGAAGATGTCGCGCAGCAACACGCGTCACCGCCGTTCCAACTGGAAGGCCGTCGTGCCCGCGCTCGTCGCGTGCGACCGCTGCCACGAGCCGAAGCTGGCGCACATCGCGTGCCCGAGCTGCGGCACGTACAACCGTCGCCAGGTCCTCTCGGTCTGATCGGCGGGGTGTACGGATCGATGTCGGACAGTGGCAGTTCTTCCCGCAAGCCGAACCCCGGGACCAACGGGGGCAAGGGCGGTGGGCCGGCTTCGACCGAATACGACGTCCTGGAAGGGCGCCTCGGGTACCCACTTGAGCGCGCCCTTCTGGTACGTGCCCTGACCCACCGCTCGTACGCGTACGAGAACGGCGGGCTGCCCACCAACGAGCGCCTGGAGTTCCTCGGCGACTCGGTGCTGGGCCTCGTGGTGACCGACACCCTCTACCGCCTCCACCCGGAGGTCGCCGAGGGGACGCTCGCCAAACTCCGCGCCGCGGTGGTCAATTCCCGCGCGCTCGCCGAGGTCGGCCGCGGCCTGGACCTCGGAGCCTTCATCCGGCTCGGCAAGGGTGAGGAAGGAACCGGCGGCCGCGACAAGTCGTCGATCCTCGCCGACACCGTCGAAGCCGTGATCGGCGCCATCTACCTCGACCAGGGCCTCGACTCCGCCACGGACTTCGTCCACCGGCTGTTCGACCCGCTGATCGCGGAGTCCGCGCTGCTCGGCGCCGGCCTCGACTGGAAGACCAGCCTCCAGGAACTCACCGCCGCCGTCGGCATCGGTGTTCCCGAGTACGTGGTCACCGAGTCCGGGCCGGACCACGAGAAGACCTTCACCGCCGCCGCCCGGGTGGCCGGCCAGGACTACGGCTCCGGGAGCGGACGCTCCAAGAAGGAAGCCGAGCAGAAGGCCGCCGAATCCGCCTGGCGCGCCATCAAGGCCAAGCAGGACGCCGCCGCCGGCGACCAGCCGACCGCGGCCGCCTGACCCCGGTGCCCGAACTCCCCGAAGTCGAAGTCGTCCGCCGCGGCCTGGCCCGCTGGGCCGCCGGACGGACCGTCAGCGACATCGAGGTCCTGCACCCGCGCGCCGTCCGCCGGCAGACCGGCGGCGCCGACGAGTTCACCGCCCTGCTGCGCGGTCGCACCTTCGGTGAGCCGCAGCGCCGCGGCAAGTACCTGTGGGTGCCGCTCGACGACGGGCTGTCGATGATCGGGCACCTCGGCATGAGCGGCCAACTGCTCGTCCAGGAAGCCGCCATGGCCGACTCGGTGCACCTGCGGGTCCGGCTCCGGTTCGCCGAC
This sequence comes from Kitasatospora cheerisanensis KCTC 2395, assembly GCF_000696185.1. GTDB lineage: Bacteria > Actinomycetota > Actinomycetes > Streptomycetales > Streptomycetaceae > Kitasatospora > Kitasatospora cheerisanensis. The sequence goes on from NZ_KK853997.1 coordinate 5,376,680, forward strand.
GGCGGCACCGAACTGCGCTTCGTCGACCAGCGGACCTTCGGCGGCCTCGCCGTCGAGGAGGCCGAGCCCGGCGACCCCGAGTCCACCCCGCTCTCGCTGGCCCACATCGCCCGCGACCCGCTCGACGCGCGCTTCGACGACGCCGCGTTCGCCACCGCCCTCAGGGCCAAGCGGACCACCGTCAAGCGGGCCCTGCTCGACCAGACCCTGATCAGCGGCGTCGGCAACATCTACGCCGACGAGGCGCTGTGGCGCAGCCGCCTGCACTACGACCGGCCCACCGCCACCCTCACCCGCCCCGCCGCGCTCGGACTGCTCCAGCACGCCCGCGACGTGATGACCGCGGCCCTCGCCGCCGGCGGCACGAGCTTCGACTCGCTCTACGTCAACGTCAACGGCGAGAGCGGCTACTTCTCCCGCACCCTCGACGCCTACGGCCGCGAGGGCGAGCCCTGCCACCGCTGCGCCACCCCGATGTGCCGCGACGCCTGGATGAACCGCTCCAGCTACTACTGCCCGAAGTGCCAGCGCCGCCCGCGCTGAGCGGCGCCCGCTGACCCGCCGTCAGTGCGCGGCCTTCGCCTTCTCCTCCTCGGCCGCCGCCTGGATCGCTCCGCCGTCCTCGCCGAAGTAGGCGACGCCGACGGCACTGGCCACGGCGAGGACGAAACCGAGGACGGCGAGCCAGGCCAGGCCCGGGCGGGAGGAGTCGCCGAGCCACAGGACGCCGACCGCGCCGGGGACGACGGTCTCGCCGACCACCAGGGCGGCGGTCGCGCCGTTGACCGAGCCGACCTGGAGGGCGACGGTGTGCAGGTACATGCCGCCGATGCCGCCGATCAGGATGGCGTACAGCGCCGGGTCGGCGAGCAGGGCGCCGACCGAGAACGGCTCGATGCCGTCCAGGATGCGCACGCCGATGCCGAGCGCGCCGAAACCGAGACCGGACAGCAGGCCGGCCACGATCGCGCCGCTGGAGCCGAGCCGGCGGACGATCAGCGAACCGCCCGCGATCAGCACCGCGGACCCGATCAGCAGCGCCCAGTGGAACGAGCGCGCGGCGGTGTGGCCGCCCTCCGGCCCGGCGGCGACGGCGAGCAGCACCAGGGCGCTGCACAGGATGCCGATGGACAGCCACTCCAGTTGACGGAGCCTCAGGCCGAGCAGCTTGATCGACAGCACCGCGGTGATCACCAGGTTGGCGCTGATGATGGTCTGCGACAGGAACAGCGGCAGCAGCCGCGCGGCCAGCGCACCCAGCCCGAAGCCGACGAAGTCCAGCACCGTGCCGAGGATGAACTCCCAGGTGACGGCGGCCTTCGCGGTGGAGGAGAGGCTCGGCCCGCCGTGCTCGGTGACGGTCCCGTCGGCCGCCTCCTGCCGGGCCGAACGCCGGGCGCCGACGGCTTGCAGGACCGACCCGGTGCCGTAGCAGACGGACGCGGCGACGGCGGTGACGAGGCCGAGGATCACGCTGGGGGCTCCTGTCGGGGGAGGGAAGATCGTGACCACTATGCCTGCTCGCCGGCCCGCCGCGGCGGGCCGGGGCCCAACTCCGGCCGGTCGGCGGGGGTCCGGACGGCCCGGCTCGTCCCCGGGTAGGGGGCGACATCAGGGTCGGACCGTCCCGCAGTAGGGCGTGGATCCCGGATCCCGCCCGGTACGGTCTTGGTATGAGAACTGTGCTTCGCCGCTCCCGAGCCACCGGGCCGGCCGCCGTGCTGGCGGCTCTGCTCGGCCTGTTGATGGTCCTCGGACTGTCCGCGCCCGCGCAGGCGGCCGGGCTGAACGACGCGGCCGACTCGCTGAAGAACACCCAGGTGTACGTCGACCCGGCGATGACCGGCCGGTTCTCCAAGGACCAGGCCGACGCCCTGGCGAAGAAGCTGAAGAAGGCCGACAAGCCGGTCTTCGTCGCGGTGCTGCCGGACAGCGAGGCGTACGCGCCCAAGACGCTGCTGAACGACCTGCGCACCAAGGTCGGCATCGTCGGCGTCTACGGCGTGTGGCGCGGCGACAAGTTCGACGTCGGCGCCGACGCCAAGGCGCTGCCGGTCGCCCAGGCCAGGAACATCGCCGGCGCGTCGGCCCGTTCGCACCCCGGCGACATCGACGGCACCGTCAACGACTTCGTCGACCAGGCCGTCAAGCAGACCAAGGGCGAGGGCCCGCAGCACAGCGCCTCCGCCGCCTGGATCGTCGTTCCGGTGGCGCTGGTGGCGCTGGCGGGCACCGGTGTGTTCCTGCTGTTCCGCCGTGCCAAGAAGCGCAAGGAGGCCCAGGCCCGCGCCGAACTCGCCCAGCTGCGCACCGTGGTGGACGAGGACATCACCGCCTTCGGCGAGGAACTCGACCGCCTCGACTTCAACCCCGGCGCCCCCGGCGCGGACGACACCCAGCGCGCCGACTACACCCGGGCGCTGGACTCCTACGACCGCGCCAAGCGCACCATGGACGAGGCCGCCAAGCCCGAGGACGTCCGCCCGGTGACCGAGGCGCTGGAGGAGGGCCGGTTCGCGCTGGCCACCCTCGCCGCCCGCCGCGAGGGCCGCCCGCTGCCCGAGCGCCGCGTCCCGTGCTTCTTCGACCCGCGGCACGGCCCCTCCACCACCGACGTCCAGTGGGCGCCCCCGGCGGCGCGCCGCGCACCGTCCCGGCCTGCGCCGACGACGCGTCCCGGCTGGCCACCGGCCAGGACCCGTACATCCGCACCGTGGAGACCGAGCACGGCCACCAGCCGTACTGGAACGCCGGCCCGGCCTACAGCCCCTGGGCGGGCGGCTACTTCGGCGGCGGGATGCTGCCCGGCCTGCTGGTCGGCACCATGCTCGGCTCGATGATCTCCACCCCGAGCTACGCCTACGCGGGCGGCCACTACGACAACGGCGGCGGCGTCGACTACACCGACGGCGCGGACGCCGGCGAGTTCTCGGGCGGGGCGTTCAACTCCTCCGACTTCTCCGGCGACTTCGGCGGCGGGGACTTCGGTGGCGGCGATTTCGGTGGCGGCGACTTCGGCGGGGGCTTCGGCGACTGACGCCCGATCACCTGTGCTCCGGCCCCGGCTCCGCCCTGCGGACCGGGGCCGCTGTCATGCCCGGGCGGCTGCCGGCGCCGGCGCCCCGGCGGCGGCCGGTTCGACGGGCTCGCGGCGGCCCAGGACGAGCAGGGCCAGCAGGCAGGACGCCAGCTGCCAGAGCGCGCCGAAGCCCAGCACCGACCCCGCGCCGACCCGGTCCGCGACCGGCCCGGCCAGCGCCAGCCCGACCGGCCCGAACGCGAACGCGCCGAGCGTCCCGTACGCGCTCACCCGGCCCAGCGCCTCCGCCGGGACGTGACGCTGCGTCAGCGTCACGAACAGCGAGCCGCAGACGATCGACGTCACCCCCGCGCCGGCCGCCGCGACCGCGACCAGCGGCAGCGGCCAGCCCAGCGCCAGCGCACCCGAGGGCAGCGCCCAGCCCGCCGTCACCGCCACGGCCGTCCGCAGCGGCCGGTCCGGACGGCGGCCGAGCAGCAGCAGCCCGCCGAGCACCGCGCCCGCCCCGTACGCGCCCATCACCAGGCCCCAGCCGCCCGCCCCGCCGAGGCGCTCGGCCGCCAGCACCGGGCCGAGGATCAGGAACGGTGCCCACACCAGCAGGTTGAACAGGCAGGCCTGCAGCGAACTCACCCACAGCCACCGGCGGGAGGCGAACTCGCCCCAGCCGTCCCGCAGTTCGGTGATCAGCGAGGCCTCGCCCGCAGCGCTCCGGGGCGGGTCGGGCAGCCGGAGCAGGGCCAGTGCCGCCCCGCCCGCCGCGTAGGAGAGAGCGTCCACCAGCAGCACCCAGCCGGGGCCCGCGACGGCCGTCAGCAGGCCCGCGAGGGCCGGGCCGGCCACCGCCACGCCGTTCCGGGCGATCCCCAACAGGGCGTTGGCGTCGGAGAGTTCGCCGGCCGGGACGAGCCGCGGCAGCAGCGCGTCCAGGGCCGGCATGAAGACCGCCTCGGCCAGGCCCCAGAGCACCATCAGCGCGGCCAGCGCCCACACCCGGCCGTGCCCGGCGAACAGCAGCACCGCCATCGCGGCCTGGGTCGCGCAGCGCAGACCGTCCGAGCCGAGCATCACCCGCCGCGCGCCCAGCCGGTCCGCGGCGGCGCCGCCGAGCACCAGCAGCAGCACGATCGGCAGGATCCGGGCGGCCATCACCACGCCCAGCCCGGAGCCGCCGCCCCCGCCGTCCAGCACCGCGAAGGCGACCGCCACCGAGGCCATCGAGGACCCGAACAGGGAGACGGCGTAGCCCGTGAAGAAGAGGCGGAAGTCCCGTCCGCGCAGGACGGCGAGCCGCCGTGAAGTCAGCACCATGACCGGCAGCGTGCCCCGCGGCGGCGGTGTCCGACAAGGGCTTCCGGCGAAAAACCTGAGCGGATCCGTATCAATTTTCTGCGAGCCCGCCAGTGCCACAGTAAATCGGCTGTTTACCGCAGTACGGAGCGGTGTTGACGGTGTGTCGGAAGCGCGATTTACTGCGGATATGACACCTGTGGAGTTCGCCGTCGCGGCCGAGCACTACCTGACCGGGGCCCGGCTCGCGGAGGGCTCCCGGCGGGTCTACCGGATCGCCCTGCACACCTGGGCCTGGCTGCTGGTCGGCCGCACCCCGCCCGCCGGCGCCGAACGCCGCCGGGCCGCACCGCCGGTGCTGCCGCTCGCCCTGCTGGACGGGCCGGACGCGCCCCGGCGGGTGGCCGAGGCGTTCGCCACCCGGGCCGGAGCGGTCGGCGCGCGCACCGCCAACCGCGAACTCTCCGCGCTGCGCGCCGCCCTGCGCTGGTGGTGCGAGCAGGGCTGGCTGGCGGCCGACCCGGCCGACGGCCTGCGCCCGCTGCCCGCCGCCCGGCCCGAACCCGCGCTGACCGACGCCCAGGTGCGCGCCGTGCTCGCGCTGCGGGTGCCGCTGCGCGAGAAGGTGCTGTGGCACCTGGTGCGGGAGACGGGCGCGCCGATCGAACGGCTGCTGGCGCTGGACGTCGACCGGCTCGACCCGGCCGACCGGCAGGCCCGGCCCGGCGCGGGGGAGCGCCCGCTGCGCTGGCGCGGCGGCACCGCCCGGCTGCTGCCGCTGCTGATCGCCGGGCGCAGCGCGGGCCCGCTGTTCCTCACCGACCGGCGGGCCCCGGCCGGCACGCCGGACGGCGACCGCTGCCCGCTCACCGGCCGGGCCCGGCTCTCCTACCGCCGGGCCGCCGAACTGTTCACCGCCGCCACCGCCCCGCTGGACCCGGCCGGCCGCGGCTGGACCCTGCACCGGCTGGCCGAGCCGCACCGCTGAGACCCGGCCCGTCCGGGCCGGCGGCCGGGGCCCGACCGCTCCGTACCGACGGCGTGAATGCGGATCGGCCGGTGGGGAGGGACGGTGGAAGGGGCGTGAAGTCCGTTCCGTGCGCCCCTGAAGTGCCCGACTATGGTCGACGCATGCAAGGTCACGACAGTCACCGTTCCGTCCGCGCCACCATCTGGGTGCGAGGGCGCGTCCAGCAGGTGGGCTTCCGCTGGTGGACCAGGGCGAGGGCCCTGGAGATCGGGCTGACGGGCTACACGAGCAACCTCGGCGACGGCCGCGTCCAGGTGGTCGCCGAGGGGCCGCGCGCGGACTGCGAGCGGCTGCTCGCCGCGCTGCGCGGGCCCGGAACGCCAGGTCAGGTCAGTGGGGTCACCGAGATCTGGAGCTCCGTGGGCGACGGATACGACGGCTTCGCGATCCGATGAGCACACCGCGGTTGCCGGCCGGAGGAGAGCCGCCGGCAACTGCCGGTGTCATCCGGTTGCCATCGGGGCAGACTCGTGGTTGACTCCGCAAGCGTAGTGATCCACTACCCCGGCCGATGGCGTGACGACCCCGCCATGCAGGTGACAGGGGCGCGGTAGCGTGCGGTGATCGTGTTGACCCGTACCGTCTTTGGTGAGACGCTGGAAGCCCGCGCACAGGTCTGAGTTTCCGGCGAGTCTCCGCCGTGTGAGCATGCCACTCACCAGCGGCTGTCTCGTGTGCCCAGCCAGCACGTCCGGCGCGCAGGCGCGTGCGTATCCCTTCCCCCAAGACCCACACCGTACACGGTTCGGTCACTCAGCGTGGAGGACCACACATCATGGCAAAGGCGCTTCTCGGGTACGTCGGCGGCCCCGACCCGCGAATGCTCTCCGAGATGCGACGGCTGCAGCAGCGCGTCCTGGACCTGGAGAACGAGCTCATGAAGCTCCAGGCCGAGAACGATGCCCTGACTGCCGTCGCCGACGAGCACTCGCTGCTGAACAGCATCGATCTGGACCAGCGGGAGCCGGCCCTGACCTGATCGACGTGATGGCCTGATCGCTCGTGGTCCTCACGATCGACGCTGTGACGCACTGAGCTTCCCCCACAAGGGGATGGCAGCCTGCAAGGGACGTCCGAGACGGACGTCCCTTCGTCGTGTCCGCGAAGTTCTTTTGCCGTAACGTGCCCGGCCCGCGGCGTGGCCAAACCGCCACCTGAGGGCCGGTCGGCGGCCCGGCCGGATACAGTCGCCAGCGGTGCCGTCCGCGCGGGACGGCCGACGGACGAGCGGACCACGGCGGGGCGAGGAGGACGGGCGGGTGCACCTGAAGAGCCTCACCCTGCGCGGGTTCAAGTCCTTCGCCTCCGCGACCACCCTGCGCTTCGAGCCCGGCATCACCTGCGTGGTCGGCCCCAACGGCTCCGGCAAGTCCAACGTCGTCGACGCGCTGTCCTGGGTGATGGGCGAACAGGGCGCCAAGTCGCTGCGCGGCGGCAAGATGGAGGACGTCATCTTCGCCGGCACCAGCGGGCGGCCCCCGCTCGGCCGCGCCGAGGTCAGCCTCACCATCGACAACACCGACGGCGCGCTGCCGATCGACTACACCGAAGTCACCATCACCCGGACCATGTTCCGCAACGGCGGCAGCGAGTACGCGCTCAACGGCACCGTCTGCCGGCTGCTCGACATCCAGGAACTCCTCTCCGACTCCGGCATCGGCCGCGAGATGCACGTCATCGTCGGCCAGGGCCAGCTGGACTCCGTGCTGCACGCCGACCCGATGGGGCGGCGCGCCTTCATCGAGGAGGCCGCCGGCGTCCTCAAGCACCGCAAGCGCAAGGAGAAGGCGCTCCGGAAGATCGACGCGATGCAGGCCAACCTGAACCGCGTCCAGGACCTGGTCGCCGAACTGCGCCGCCAGCTCGGCCCGTTGGGACGGCAGGCGAAGATCGCCCGGCGGGCCGCCGGCATCCAGGCCGAACTGCGCGACGCCCGGCTGCGGCTGCTCGCCGACGACCTGCTCGCGCTGCGGAAGGCCGTCGAGGCCGAGGTCGCCGACGAGCTGGCGCTGAAACTGCGCCGCACCACCGTCGAACAGCAGCTCGCCGCCGCCATCCAGCGCGAAGCCGTCCTGGACGCCCAGGTCGAACAGCTCGGGCCGGCCCTCGAAGCCGCCCGGCAGACCTGGTACCGGCTCTCCGCGCTCGCCGAACGCACCCGCGGCACCATCGGACTCGCCGAAGCCCGGGTCCGGTCCGCCGCCGGCGCGGGCCAGTCGGAGGAACGCCGCGGCCGCGACCCCGAGGACCTCGAACAGGAAGCCGCCCGGGTGCGCGAGGAGGAAGCCGCCCTCGAAGAAGCCCTCGAACAGGCCCGGTACGCGCTCGCCGAAGCCGTCGAGGAACGCGCCGAACTCGAACGTGCCCTCGCCGCCGAAGAGTTGCGGATCAAGGCGGCCGCCCGGGCGATCGCCGACCGGCGCGAAGGACTCGCCCGGCTCCAGGGTCGGGCGGCCGCCGCCCGCTCCCGCGCCGAGACCGCCGAGGCCGAGACCGAACGCCTCGCCACCGCCCGCGACGAAGCCCTGCTCCGCGCCGAGGCCGCCCAGGCCGAGTACGAGCAACTCCTGGACGACAGCGGGCAGACCGAGGCCGCCGACCAGGAGACCGAACACCGGCACGAGCAGGCCCGCGCCGCCCTCGCCGAGGCCGAACGGACCGCCACCGCCGCCCGCGAGGCCCTCGCCCGCGCCGAACAGGACCGCGCCGCGCTCACCGCCCGGCACGACGCCCTCGCCCTCGGCCTGCGCCGCAAGGACGGCAGCGCCACCCTGCTCGGCCGCCCCGGCGTCCTCGGCCCCGCCGCCGAACTGCTGCACGTCGAACCGGGATTCGAGCTCGCCGTCGCCGCCGCCCTGGGCGCCGCCGCGGACGCCGTCGCCGTCGCCGACCCGGACACCGCCGCAGCCGCACTCGCCCGGCTGCGCGCCGAGGACGCCGGCCGGGCCGCCCTGCTGATCGCCGCCGACGCGACGGCAGTCGGCGACGACCTCCCCGAACGGGCCCGCTGGGCGGGGGAGTTGGTCGACGGCCCGATGGCGGACACCGCCCGGCAACTGCTCCGCCGCACCGCCGTGGTCGAAGACCTCGGTGCCGCCCGCGAGTTGATCGGCCGCCACCCGCGGTGGACGGCCGTCACCCCGGGCGGCGACCTGCTCTCCCGGACCTTCGCGCAGGGCGGCTCGGCCGGCGCCCCCAGCCCGCTGGAGACCGCCGCCGCCGTTGCCGAAGCCGCCCGCGGCATCGAAGAACTCGACACCCGCTGCGCCGAGTCGGCCGCGGAACTGACCCGGGCCCAGCAGGCCCGGGCCGAACTCGCCGCCGAGGTCGAACAGTTGGCCGTGCTGCGTCGGCAGGCCGAGCGGCAGCGCGCCGAACTCGCCGGAGCCCTCGGCCGGTCCGGCGGTGCCGCCCGCGCCGCCGCCGGCGAGGCCGAACGCACCGCCACCGCCGCCGCCAAGGCCGAGAGCGGCCTGGCCGAAGCCCGCGCCGCCGCCGCGGAACTCGCCGAACGCCTCGCCGTCGCCGAGGAGTCGGCCGACAGCGGCGAGGACGAGCCGGACAGCGCCGAACGCGACCGGCTCGCCGCCGCCGGATCCGCCGCCCGGCAGACCGAGATGGAAGCCCGGCTCGCCGTCCGCACCCACGAGGAACGCGTCCGCGGACTCGCCGGCCGCGCCGACCAGTTGGACCGCGCCGCCCGCGCCGAACGCGAGGCCCGCGCCCGCGCCGCCGAACGCCGCGCCCGCGCCCGCCGGGAAGCCGCCGTCGCCGGAGCCGTCGCCACCGCCGCCCGCCGACTGCTCGCCCGGATCGAGGAGACCCTCGCCGCCGCCGAGACCGAACGCGCCGCCGTCGAAGCCGCCCGGGCCGCCCGGGAGACCGAACTCCGCCAGTTCCGCGAACACGGCCGCGAACTCAAGGCCGAACTCGACCGGCTGGTCGACGCCGGCCACCGGGACGAGGTGCTGCGCGCGGAGAAGCGGCTGCGGATCGAGCAGTTGGAGGCGAAGGCGCTGGAGGAGTTCGGCATCGAGGGCGCCGAACTGCTCGCCGGCTACGGCCCCGACCGGCCCGTCCCCGCCCCGCCGGCCGAGGACGGCGCCGAGCCCGGCGAGCCGCGCCCGTACGTCCGCGCCGAGGTCGAGAAGCGGCTCAAGGCCGCCGAACGCGCCTACCAGCAGCTCGGCAAGGTCAACCCGCTGGCGCTGGAGGAGTTCGCCGCGCTGGAGGCCCGGCACCAGTTCCTCGGCGAACAGCTCGACGACCTGCGCAAGAGCCGCCGCGACCTGCTCGACATCGTCCGCGACGTCGACGCCCGGGTCGAGCAGCTGTTCACCGCCGCGTACCACGACACCGCCGCCCAGTTCGAAGGCGTCTTCGGCCGGCTGTTCCCCGGCGGCGAGGGGCGGCTCGTCCTCACCGACCCCGACAACATGCTCACCACCGGCGTCGAGGTCGAGGCCCGCCCGCCCGGCAAGAAGGTCAAGCGGCTCTCGCTGCTCTCCGGCGGCGAACGCTCGCTGACCGCCGTCGCCCTGCTGGTGTCGATCTTCAAGGCCCGGCCCAGCCCGTTCTACGTCATGGACGAGGTCGAGGCCGCGCTGGACGAGACCAATCTGCGCCGGCTGATCGCGATCATGGAAGAACTCCGGGAGAGTTCCCAGCTGATCGTCATCACCCACCAGAAGCTCACCATGGAATCCGCCGACGCCCTGTACGGCGTGACCATGAAGGGCGACGGCATCTCCCAGGTGATCAGCCAGCGCCTGCGGACGCCGGAACGACCACGGAAACACAGCACGGAAAGGCTGGAGCCCGCGCAACCCGGGCCGGCATAGGCGCTAAGTGATACTGGACGGGTTATGGAATACGTGATCCTTGCCGTTGTCATCGCGGTGGTCGCCATCGGCGCGATCACCGGACTCGTCGTTTCCGGCAGACGACGCAAAGAGCTGGACAGGCCGAGCCAGACCCCGACGATCACCGCCCCGCCGAAGGCGGACGGCGCGAGCGCGCCGGCCAAGCCGGCCGAGGGGCCGCCGAGCCCACCGCACCGCCGGCCACCGAGGCCCCCGCCGCGCCGGCGCCCGCCGCCGAGCAGCCGGCCGTCGAGCAGCCCGCCGAGGAGGTGCTGGTCGAGGAGGCGGAGACCGCCCCCGCGATCGAGGTCCCCGAGCCCACCGCCGGACGGCTGGTGCGGCTGCGCTCGCGGCTCTCCCGCTCGCAGTCCACGCTCGGCAAGGGCCTGCTCACCCTGCTCTCCCGCGACCGCCTCGACGAGGACACCTGGGAGGAGATCGAGGAGACCCTCCTCACCGCGGACGTCGGCGTCGGCGCCACCCAGGAGCTCGTCGACAACCTGCGCACCCGGGTCAAGGTGCTCGGCACCCGCACCCCCGACGAGCTGCGCGGCCTGCTCCGCGAGGAGCTGGTCAAGCTGATCGGCCCCGAGATGGACCGCACCGTCCACTCCGTCGAGGCCGACGGCGGCCCCGCCGTGGTGCTCGTGGTCGGCGTCAACGGCGTCGGCAAGACCACCACCACCGGCAAGCTCGCCCGCGTCCTGGTCGCCGACGGCCGCAAGGTCGTCCTCGGCGCCGCCGACACCTTCCGCGCCGCCGCCGCCGACCAGCTCCAGACCTGGGGCGAGCGCGTCGGCGCGCACACCGTCCGCGGCCCCGAGGGCGGCGACCCCGCGTCCGTCGCCTTCGACGCCGTCAAGCAGGGCATCGCCGACGGCGTCGACACCGTCCTGGTGGACACCGCCGGCCGGCTGCACACCAAGACCGGCCTGATGGACGAGCTCGGCAAGGTCAAGCGGGTCGTCGAGAAGCACGGCCCGGTCGACGAGGTGCTGCTCGTCCTCGACGCCACCACCGGCCAGAACGGCCTGGTCCAGGCCCGGGTCTTCGCCGAGGTCGTGGACATCACCGGCATCGTCCTCACCAAGCTGGACGGCACCGCCAAGGGCGGCATCGTGATCTCGGTGCAGCGCGAACTCGGCGTCCCGGTCAAGCTCATCGGGCTCGGCGAAGGCGCGGACGACCTCGCGCCGTTCGAGCCGGGGGCGTTCGTGGACGCGCTCCTGGGCTGATCCCGGAGGGCCCGCCGGCAAGGTCCGTTCCAGGAGGGCAGCGCTCTCCCGGGGCGGACCTTGCCGCATCTCCGGAGCGGGGGATCACCCCGCGAGCGAGGCCTCCCGGTCCCGGGTGCGGTGGCAGGCGTACGCGAGGGTGCCGAGCAGGAGGCGGGCCTCCGGCGGGCGGTTCTCGGCGGTGGGGCGGCGCAGCCACCGCATCGGGCCGAGGGCGCCGAGGGCGACCGGCGGGGCGGCCAGGTAGGAGCCGAGGCCGTGGCAGGCCAGGTCGAGGGAGGCGTCGTCCCAGCCCATGCGGTACAGCAGGTCGGGCAGGCGCTCGGCGGTGCGGGGGGCGACGAAGAACAGCAGCCGGCCGGCGGGGGAGGCGAGCACGGGGCCGACCTGGGTGCCCATCCGCTCCAGCCGGACCAGGGCCTGCAGGCCCGGCTGGGCCGGGACGTCCAGGACGTCGAACTGGTGGCCGGTGGGGAGCAGCAGCGGCGCGTCCGCCGGACAGCGCTCGGCGAGCTCGGCGGCACCGGTGCCGGGGGAGAGGAGCGGGCCGACCCGGTGGTGCAGGTTGGGCGCGGCGCAGAGCGGGACGGCGCACTCGCAGCGGTCCGCGCCGGGCGCGGCCGGGCCGGGGGCGGGCTGCCGGCGGCGAGCGTCCAGCCCCAGCGCCCCGAGTACTCGGTGGCGGCCTGGAGCGCGGTGGGCCGGGTGCGGCGGCGGGCGCCGAGGGGCGCGAGTCGCAGAGTGCCGAACAGCTTGTCCATGCCTCCCCCAACAGGTTCCGGTAGCCGGTGGTTACGGGACGGTGACGGTGCGTCGCTCGGCGGGCGTGTGGTGCGTGGTGCGCCGGAGGCGCGCGTGAACCGGCGCACACCGATTCCGGTGGCACGGACGAGCAGGAACCTTGCACCCGCGCTTCGGATGCCGGATCGTCGTTGCCGCACCTGTGCCTCCGCCGGTCTCTCGGGCATGTGCCGGGGTCATGCCGAGCTGACACACAGTGAAGCGCGGCTCTGCGCCCGGTAGTTCACCCGTGGGGGTGGCGAAAGGTGGCGTTTCTCCAACGTTGCTCCCCCGGATGGCCGAGGAGCACTACGTTCTGGATACGGAATGCAGCGGACCGGTCACGCGGTCGGCGAAATGACGAGTCAAGGCGAACGGGAGCCCCGAGCCGGGGCGGGATGGGGACGGTCCCATGGGTGAGAAGCAGCCGAACGAGAAGCTGGGCTCCTGGTTCGCGCGCAGTGGCTGGTCGAAGGGAGAGCTGGCGCGCCAGGTGAACCGGAGAGCACGGCAGATCGGCGCGCACCACGTCTCCACCGACACCTCACGGGTCCGCCGATGGCTCGACGGCGAGCAGCCGCGCGAGCCCATTCCGAAGATCATGTCGGAGCTGTTCTCGGAGCGCTTCGGCTCGGTGGTGTCGATCGAGGACCTCGGCCTGCGCGCCGCCGTCCCGGTCACCACCGTCGGCGGCGGCGTCGACCTGCCGTGGAGCCCGCAGCAGACAGTGCAGGCGATCAGCGAGTACTCGCGCAGCGACCTGATGCTCAACCGCCGCGGCTTCCTGGGCACTTCGCTGGCGCTGACCGCCGGTGCGGCGCTCATCGAGCCGATGCAGCGCTGGCTGACCCCCGGCCCGAACGGCGAGCCCACCCCGATCCTGGCCGCCGCCAACGGCGGCGAGCAGTTCACCGGGCGACTGTCCGAGCCGGAGATGCAGCTGCTGGAGCAGACCACCGAGATGTTCCGGAAGTGGGACGCCCAGAACGGCGGCGGCCTGCGCCGCAAGGCCGTGGTGGGCCAGCTCCACGAGGTCACCGACCTGCTGCAGGAGACCTACCCCGAGGCCACTACCAAGCGGCTGTTCCGGCTCACCGCCGGCCTCGCCCACCTGGCCGGCTTCATGTCCTACGACGTCGGCATGCACCCCAGCGCGCAGAAGTACTACGTGCTCGCGCTGCACGCCGCCAAGGAGGCCGGGGACCGGCCGTTCGGCGCGCACGTGCTGACCGACATGTGCCGGCAGATGATCCACCTCAACCGCGGCGAGGACGCGCTGGAGCTGATCCACCTCGCGCAGTACGGCAGCCGGGACACCGCCTCCGCCCGCCAGCAGTCGCTGCTGTACGCGATGGAGGCGCGGGCGTACGCCACCATCGGCGAGGTGAACCGCTGCGCCCGCGCGGTCCGGCTCTCCGAGGACACCTTCACCGACATCAACTCCGGTGAGGAGACGCCGAACTGGCTGAAGTTCTTCTCGGCGGCCGAGCTGGCCGCGGAGAACGGGCACTCCTTCCGCGACCTGGCGTACACCTCGGACCGGGGCGCCGCGATGGCCGCCTCCGCCGAGCCGATGATCACCAAGGCGGTCGACCTGTTCCGGAAGGACCCGGACCACGTCCGCACCTACGCGTTCAACCTGGTCGGCATGGCCTCGGTGCGGCTGCTGCAGCGCGAGCCGGAGGAGGCGGCGACCTACTGCGAGGAGGCGGTGGACATCGCCCGCAAGGTCCGCTCGGAGCGGCTGAACACCCGGGTCCGGAAGACCTCGGAGGCGGCCACCCGGGACTTCCGCGGGGTCGCCGGGGTGGACCGGCTCGCCGAGCGCGTGGTGCAGGACATCCCGGAGTTCGTCCAGGTGGTCTGACGCCCCGTCGGCTCCCCGGCGGCGCCTCGCCGGCACTCCCTCGGCGCCCCGCCCCGGCTCCCCCCGGTACACGCTGGTTCACGCGCCCGTAACGGGCGCGTCGACCACGTCACTGCGGTGAAACACCCGACCGCATCGGCGGAAACCCGCCTTCGGCACTCTCCTCCCATCGCCGACATGCCGGGACGGGCACGGGACGGGAGTCCCGGCATGGAGCGGCTTCCACCTCGGAGGAGACGCCGATGCCGGACGGCTTCAGCGCGGGCGACACCGCCTTCGTGTTCATCAGTGCGGCCCTGGTCATGGTGATGACCCCGGGCCTGGCCTTCTTCTACGGAGGCATGGTCAGGGTCAAGAGCACCCTCAACATGCTCGCGATGAGCTTCATCTCGCTGGCGATCGTCAGCGTGCTCTGGGTGCTCTACGGGTACTCGCTCGCCTTCGGGCCGGACGCCGGCGCCGGCCTGATCGGCAACCTCGACTTCCTCGGCATGCGCGGCATCGACCTGAACGCGCTCACCGGCTCCATCCCGGTCACCGCGTTCGCCGCGTTCCAGCTGATGTTCGCGATCATCACCCCGGCGCTGATCAGCGGCGCCATCGCCGACCGGGCCAGGTTCGCGTCCTGGAGCCTGTTCGTGGCGCTCTGGGCGTCCGTCGTCTACTTCCCGGTCGCGCACTGGGTGTTCTTCTTCGACGGCGGCCAGGGCGGCTGGCTCGGCGACCGCAACGGCGTGATCGACTTCGCCGGCGGCACCGCCGTGCACATCAACGCCGGCGCGGCCGGGCTGGCCCTCGCCCTGGTGCTCGGCAGACGGGTCGGCTTCCGCAAGGACCCGATGCGCCCGCACAGCCTGCCGCTGGTGATGCTCGGCTCCGGCCTGCTCTGGTTCGGCTGGTTCGGCTTCAACGCGGGCTCGGCGCTGGCCGCCAACGGCGTCGCCGGCATGGCCTTCGTCAACACCCAGGTCGCCACCGCCGCCGCGATGCTCGGCTGGCTGGCGTACGAGCGGCTGCGGCACGGCGCGTTCACCACCCTCGGCGCGGCCTCCGGCGCGGTGGCCGGACTGGTCGCGATCACCCCGGCCTGCGGCTCGGTGTCGCCGCTCGGCGCGATCGCCGTCGGCCTGATCGCCGGCGTGGCGTGCGCCGCCGCGATCGGCCTGAAGTACCGCCTCGGGCTGGACGACTCGCTGGACGTGGTGGGCGTCCACCTGGTCGGCGGCGTGATCGGCTCGCTGCTGGTCGGCCTGTTCGCCACCGGCCACGTCGGCCAGAGCGCGGCCGGCCTGTTCTACGGCGGCGGCTTCGGACAGCTCGGCCGACAGGTGCTCGGCGTGGCCGCCGTGCTGGCGTACTCGTTCGTGCTCTCCTGGCTGCTGGGCACGGCGATCCAGAAGACGATCGGGTTCCGGGTCGCCGAGGACGTCGAGGTGTCCGGCATCGACCAGGCCGAACACGCCGAGTCCGCCTACGACTTCAGCGCCCTCGGGGCCGGCCTGGCCCGCACCGCCCCCGCCCCGGCCGCCGTTGCCGCCGCCACCGCCGAGAAGACCGAGGTCGACGCCCGATGAAGCTCATCACCGCCGTCATCAAGCCGCACCGCCTGGACGAGGTCAAGGACGCCCTGCAGGCGTTCGGGGTGCACGGACTGACCGTCACCGAGGCCAGCGGGTACGGCCGGCAGCGCGGCCACACCGAGGTCTACCGGGGCGCCGAGTACACCGTCGACCTGGTGCCCAAGCTGCGGGTCGAGATACTCGTCGAGGACGAGGACGCCGAGCAGCTGATCGAGGTGGTGGTCAAGGCCGCCCGCACCGGGAAGATCGGCGACGGCAAGGTCTGGTCCGTCCCGGTGGAGACCGCGGTGCGCGTCCGCACCGGCGAACGCGGCCCCGACGCGCTCTGACCCGGGCCCGGCGGCCCCACCCGCCGGGCCCGCCGACCCCCACCTTCCGAGCCCCCTCTGACCCCCCGCCCGACCCCCGGCGGACCTGCCCGCGCGGCAGGTCCGCCTCCGGCGTACCGGCACCGCACGCCCCGGGAGCAGACATGACCACCGACGAAGGCCACCTCGCCGAACGGGCCCGCCTGCTGGCCGACCCCGCCCGCACCGGCCGCGAACGGCGCACCGCCCTCGCCCGGCTCACCGACGACTGGCTGACCGGCCTCTACCGGACGGCCGGCGCACCCGCCGGCACCGCCCTGGTCGCCGTCGGCGGCTACGGCCGCGGCGAACTCTCCCCGCGCAGCGACCTGGACGTGCTGCTGCTGCACGACGGCCCGCTCGCCCCCGAACTCGCCGAACGGATCTGGTACCCCGTCTGGGACAGCGGCATCGCCCTCGACCACGCCGTCCGCACCCCCGCCGAGGCCCGGAAGGTCGCCGCCGAGGACCTCAAGGCCGGACTCGGCCTGCTCGACGCCCGCCACCTGGCCGGCGACCCCGGGCTGACCGCCGAGCTGCGCTCGCAGGCACTCGCCGACTGGCGCTCCGCCGCCCCCGCCCGGCTGCCCGAACTGCACGCCCTCGGCCGGGCCCGGGCCGAACGCCACGGCGAACTGTCCTTCCTGCTGGAACCCGACCTCAAGGAGGCCCGCGGCGGCCTGCGCGACCTGGTCGCGCTCGACGCGATCGCCGCCAGCTGGCTCGCCGACGCCCCCCGCGACGGCCTGGACGCCGCCGCCCGCACCCTCGCCGACGTCCGCGACGCCCTGCACCTGACCACCGGCCGGGCCACCGAACGGCTCGCCCTGCAGGACCAGGACCAGGTCGCCGAACAGCTCGGCCTGCTCGACGCCGACATCCTGCTCCGGCAGGTCTACCGGGCCGCCCGCACCGTCGCCTACGCCTCCGACGTCACCTGGCGCGCCGTCGACCGGGTGCTCGCCGCGCGCGCCCGGCGCGGGCGGCGGCCGGCACGGCTCGGCCTGCCGTTCCACGGCGCCCGCCGCGCCGCGCCGCCCGCCGAACGACGGCCGCTGGCCGAGGGCGTGGTCGAACAGGACGGCGAGGCGGTGCTCGCGCAGGCCGCCCGGCCCGCCACCGACCCGGTGCTGCCGCTGCGCGCCGCCGCCGCGGCCGCCCAGGCCGGGCTGACCGTCTCGTACGCGACGGTGCGCCGGCTGGCCGCCGAGACCGCCGCGCTGCCGGTGCCCTGGCCCGACGAGGCCCGCGACCGGCTGGTCACCCTGCTCGGCGCGGGCGAGGCCTGCCTGCCGGTGTGGGAGGCGCTGGACGCCGAAGGGCTGATCACCCGGCTGCTGCCGGACTGGGAGCGGGTCCGCTGCCGCCCGCAGCGCAACGCCGTGCACCGCTGGACCGTCGACCGGCACCTGATCGAGACCGCGGTCCGGGCCGCCGCGCTGACCCGCCGCACCTCCCGCCCCGACCTGCTGCTGGTCGCCGCCCTGCTGCACGACCTCGGCAAGGGCTGGCCCGGCGACCACTCCGAGGCCGGCGAGGTGATCGTCCGCGACCTGGCCGTCCGGATGGGCTTCGACAAGCACGACACCGACACCCTCGCCCTGCTGGTCCGCCACCACCTGACGCTGGTCGACACCGCCACCCGGCGCGACCCCGACGACCCCGCCACCGCCGACCTGATCGCCAAGACCGTCGGCAACCGCACCCACCTGGAACTGCTGCACGCCCTCACCGAGGCCGACGCCACCGCCACCGGCCCCGCCGCCTGGTCGAGTTGGCGGGCCTCGCTGGTCGACCAGCTGGTCGCCCGCACCGCCGCCCGGCTGGCCGGCGTACCCCGGCCGCCCGCCGACGAGCCGACCGCCGACCAGGAACGGCTCGCCGTCGAGGCGGCCCGCACCGGCGGCCCCGCGCTGGCGCTGCGCGCCCACGCCGAGCCCGCCGACGGCACCGGTGCGGAACCCGTCGGCGTCGAACTCACCCTCGCCGTCCCCGACCGGCCCGGCCTGCTCGGCACCGTGGCCGGCGTCCTCGCCGTGCACCGCCTCACCGTCCGCAAGGCCGGTCTGCGCGAGCTCGACCCGGCCGGTGCCGGCCCCGTCCTGCTGCTCACCTGGACGGTGGCCGCCGAGTACGGCGACGTCCCCGAGGCGGCCCGGCTGCGCGCCGACCTGCGCCGCGCCCTGGACGGCTCGCTCGACGTCGCCCGCAAGCTCGCCGAACGCGACGCCGCCGCGCCGCGCCGGCCCGGCATCCGCACCCCGCCGCCGGTGGTCGCGGTCGCCCCCGGCGCGGCGTCCCGCTCCGCGACCGTGCTGGAGGTCCGCGCCCACGACGCTCCCGGGCTGCTGCACCGGATCGGCCGGGCGCTGGACGGCGCCGGCGTCCGGGTCCGCACCGCGCACGTCTCCACCCTGGGCGCGGAGGCGGTGGACGCGTTCTACCTCACCTCGGAGGACGGCCGGCCGCTGGAACCGGACCGCGCGGAGCGGGTGGCGCAGGCCGTCCGGGAGGCGCTGGAAGGCCGCTGAACGGCCGTTCCCGCAGGGGCGCGGTCCGTCCGCCGGACGGGCGGCTACCCTTGGGGACGACGACCGTACCCGTACTCGATGCCGCAAGGGACCCGCGACCGACGTGTTCGACACTCTCTCCGACCGCCTCGCAGCGACGTTCAAGAACCTCCGGGGCAAGGGCCGCCTCAGTGAGGCGGACATCGACGCCACCGCACGCGAGATCCGGATCGCCCTGCTGGAGGCGGATGTCGCGCTCCCCGTGGTCCGGGCCTTCATCAAGCAGGTCAAGGACCGGGCCCTGGGCTCGGAGGTCTCCGGTGCGCTGAACCCGGCCCAGCAGATCATCAAGATCGTCAACGAGGAGCTGATCGGCATCCTCGGTGGCGAGACCCGCCGCCTGAAGTACGCCAAGACCGGCCCGACCGTGATCATGCTGGCCGGCCTCCAGGGCGCCGGCAAGACCACCCTGGCCGGAAAGCTCGGCCACTGGCTGAAGCAGCAGAAGCACACCCCGCTGCTGGTCGCCTGCGACCTCCAGCGCCCCAACGCCGTCACCCAGCTCGGCGTGGTGGCCGAGCGCGCCGGCGTCGCCTTCTACGGCCCGCAGCCCGGCAACGGCGTCGGCGACCCGGTGCAGGTCGCCCGCGACTCCATCGAGTACGCGAAGCAGAAGCAGTACGACGTCGTGATCGTCGACACCGCCGGCCGCCTCGGCATCGACGCCGAACTGATGCAGCAGGCCGCGGACATCCGCGCCGCGGTCGACCCGGACGAGGTCCTGTTCGTCGTCGACGCCATGGTCGGCCAGGACGCGGTCACCACCGCGCAGGCCTTCCTCGAAGGCGTCGACTTCACCGGCGTGGTGCTCTCCAAGCTCGACGGCGACGCCCGCGGCGGCGCCGCGCTCTCCGTCGCGCACGTGACCGGCCGTCAGATCATGTTCGCCTCCAACGGCGAGAAGGTCGACGACTTCGACGCCTTCCACCCCGACCGGATGGCCTCGCGCATCCTCGGCATGGGCGACGTCCTCTCGCTGATCGAGAAGGCCGAGCAGACCTTCTCGCAGGCCGAGGCCGAGAAGATGGCCGCCAAGCTGCAGGGCGGCGGCAAGGAGTTCACGCTCGACGACTTCCTGTCGCAGCTGGAGCAGGTCCAGAAGATGGGCTCGATCTCCAAGCTGCTCGGCATGCTCCCCGGCATGGGCCAGATCCGGGACCAGATCAACAACATCGACGACAAGGACGTCAACCGCGTCGGCGCGATCATCAAGTCGATGACCCCCGCCGAGCGGACCGACCCCAAGCTGATCAACGGCTCGCGCCGGCTGCGCATCGCCAAGGGCGCCGGCGTCCAGGTCGGCGAGGTCTCCAGCCTGGTCGAGCGGTTCTTCGACGCCCGCAAGATGATGTCCGCGATGGCCTCCGGCAAGGGGATCCCCGGCATGCCCGGCATCCCCGGCATGGGTGGCGGCGGCAAGCGCTCCGGCAAGAAGGCGCCGGTCGCCAAGGGCAAGCGCAAGAGCGGCAACCCGCTCAAGCGGGCGCAGGAGGAGGCGGCGGCCGCCGAGCGCAAGGCGCTCGGCGCGGGGCAGGGCGACGGCAACGCGTTCGGCCTCCCGGCGGGCAAGGGGCCGGCGGACTTCGAGCTGCCCAAGGAGTTCAAGGACCTGCTGTAGCAGCACACCGGCTGCACAGACCGGGGCGCGGGGAGCTGCGCGCGGCGACAGGCACCCGACCGGAAGATCGCGATGCAGGACGATGACCTGCATTTGATCGCGACCTTGCGGACGTGACCTGCGCTCGTCGCGCGCAGCTCCCCGCGCCCCTGTTCGTGCGGTCCCGGTCCGCAATCCCTTGCGCGATGATGACTGGCATGCGCGTAACGATCCGAGCCCCCCGCCCCGATGACGTCGTTCCCTACTCCGAGGCGGTGCGGCGGTCCGCCGAGCACATCGGGCGGTGGAACCCGGTGGAGCCGGACGGGCTGCCGGACCTGTTGAGCCGTCAGGGGGTAGGCCTGCGGACGTTCCTGATCCAGGATCGGGAGACGGGCGGCCTGGTCGGCAAGTGCAACGTGGCGAACATCGTGATGGCCCGGTTCTGCAACGGCGTGCTGGGCTACGACTCGTACGTGCCGTTCGTCGGGACGGGCCGGATGACGGAGGGCATGCGGCTGGTGGTCGAGCGGTGCTTCGCGCCGGCCGAGCAGGGCGGGCTGGGGCTGCACCGGCTGGAGATCAACGTGCAGCCGGACAACGAGCGTTCGGTGGCGATGGCGCGCCGGCTGGGGTTCCGGCACGAGGGGTTCACGCCGCGGATGCTGTTCCTGCAGGGCGCGTGGCGCGATCACGAGCGGTTCGCGCTGACGGCGGAGGAGTGGCCGACGCCCGTGCGGTGAGGCCGTCGCGGCGTTGCGCACCGACCGGCGGACGGAATGTCCGTATTGTCCGACAGGTGAGCAATCCCGTGCCGCCGCGCCAGACCCCCGACCAGCCCTGGCGGTCCGAGGGGGCGCCGCCCCCTCCACCGCCGAAGAAGAAGATGCCGGGCGGCTGGACGGGCCTGATCCTCACCGCCCTGGTGGTGTTCCTGCTGTCGGACCTGCTGCTGAGCTTCTTCGGCAACGGCGAGTCCACCACGATCTCGTACACCGAGTTCAACAAGCAGCTGGGCAGCGGCAACGTCACCAAGATCTACTCCAAGGGCGACTCCATCGAGGGCACCCTGAAGAACAAGCAGCCCAAGCCGGACGGCGGCAAGGGCGACTACACCGAATTCACCACCCAGCGCCCGGCGTTCGCCAACGACGACCTCTGGGGGACCCTCCAGTCGCACAACGTCGAGGTGACCGCCCGCCCGGTGGTGCAGCAGCGCAGCTTCCTGGCCAACCTGCTGATCTCGCTCGCCCCGATGCTGCTGCTGATCGGCGTCTGGGTGTTCCTGGCCCGCCGGATGGCCGGCGGGCTGGGCGGCGGGGCGCTCGGCCGGAAGGCCCCGCCCAAGCCGGTGGACACCACCCAGGGCAGGCGCACCACGTTCAAGGACGTGGCGGGCATCGACGAGGTGCAGGCCGAACTCAGCGAGGTCGTCGACTTCCTGAAGAACCCGCAGGCCTACCGCCGGCTCGGCGCGAAGATGCCGCGCGGCGTCCTGCTGTCCGGCCCGCCCGGCACCGGCAAGACGCTGCTGGCCCGCGCCGTCGCGGGGGAGGCGAACGTCCCGTTCTTCTCCGCGTCGGCGTCCGAGTTCATCGAGATGATCGTCGGCGTCGGCGCCAGCCGGGTCCGCGACCTGTTCGCCGAGGCCCGCAAGGTCGCCCCCGCGATCGTCTTCATCGACGAGATCGACACCATCGGCCGGCAGCGCGGCGGCGGTGGCGGCATGGGCGGCCACGACGAGCGGGAGCAGACGCTCAACCAGATCCTCACCGAGATGGACGGGTTCACCGGCTCCGAGGGCGTGATCGTGATCGCCGCCACCAACCGCGCCGAGGTCCTCGACCCCGCCCTGCTCCGGCCGGGCCGCTTCGACCGGCGGATCACCGTCAGCCCGCCCGACCGGGCCGGCCGCGAACAGATCCTGCGGATCCACGCCCGCGAGGTCCCGCTGGCCAAGGGCACCGACCTGGACGCCGTCGCCCGCACCACCCCCGGCATGACCGGCGCCGACCTGGCCAACCTGGTCAACGAGGCCGCGCTGCTGGCGGTCAAGAACCAGCAGGACGCGGTCGACCAGGAGAACCTGTCCGAGGCCCTGGAGAAGGTCCAACTCGGCGCCGTGCGACCACTGGTGATGCCCCAGCAGGAACGCGAACGCACCGCCTACCACGAGTCCGGGCACGCCCTGCTCGGCATGCTCCAGCCCGGCGCCGACCCCGTCCGCAAGGTCACCATCGTGCCGCGCGGCCGCGCCCTCGGCGTCACCCTCTCCACCCCCGACACCGACCGCTACTCCTACACCGAGCCCTACCTGCGCGGCCGGATCATCGGCGCGCTCGGCGGCATGGCCGCCGAGCAGGTGGTGTACGGCGTGGTCACCACCGGCGCCGAGAGCGACCTCGAACAACTCACCACCATCGCCCGCTCGATGGCCGGCCGCTGGGGCATGAGCGACCGGGTCGGCCGGGTCACCGCCATCCCCAACGACAGCCAGTCCCCGTACGGCCTGGCCGCCGCCCCCACCACCCTGGACGCCGTCGACGAGGAGGCCCGCCGGATCGTCGCCGAATGCTGGCAGGAGGCCGTCGCCCTGCTGCACCGGCACCGCGACCGCCTCGACTCCCTCGCCGCCGCCCTGCTGGAGGCCGAGACCCTCGACGAGGAAGCCGCCTACGCCGCCGCCGGGCTCAGCCGCAGCTAGCGCCCTCCGGCCGGACGCCCGCGGCCCAGCGGAACTCGTCCACCATCCGCACCGAGCCGTCCGGTTGCAGGAACGGGTGCAGCGCCTCCTCCAACTCCTTGGCCACCAGCGCCGCCCCCGCCCGCTGCTCCGCCCCGTCGAACAGGCCGGTCGCCAGCAGACCGCGGACCGCCGAGTCCAGGCCCGGGTACGCGAACGGACAGGCCACCCGGCCGGACGCCGACGGGCGCAGACCCGCGGCGGACAGCAGCGACTCCAGCCCGCCCGGCGCGGGTGCGTCCCCGACGTCCGCCGGAGCGTGCCGGTGCGCCACCTCCAGCACCGCGGTGCTCCCGCAGCGCTCCGCCGGACCCCGGTCCGCGACCACCAGCAGTCCGCCGGGGAGCGTACGCTGCGCCGACCAGGCGACCAGCGCGGGCGTCGGCGACTGCTCGAAAACCGTCACCAGGGAGTGCGCCGCCCGGGGGACGGGGTGCGCCGAACGGGTGATGCTCCCGCCGGGCGCCACCTGCAGCCCGCGGGCCGCCGCCAGCTCCCGCAGCTCCTCGTCCCACTCCACCCCCGCGACCTGCGCGCCGCGCCCCTCGGCTAGCAGCAGCGACAGGCCGGACCGGCAGCCCACCCCGAGCAGGCTGGTCGCCGCGCCGACCTCCAGCCGCCGGTAGACGTCCAGGTAGAGGGGGACGAGCATGCGCTCCTGGATCTCCGCCCAGTCCCGCGCCCGACCCCGCCGCTCCGCCGGACCGGCCGCTCCGACCCGGTCCACGGTGCTGCCGGTCACCTGCGCTGAAGCCATCGCGGCCTCCCAATCGGTCCACGTCGGTCCTCGGAATCGGCTGCGTCTGCCGCAGCCCGGCACCCCCCGGCCCCTCTCAGCGAACAGCGGGTCGCCGCCGTCGTCCAGAGGGGTGCAAGCAGGTGTCCGCGCGCCGCAGGTGTGCGCCCCGGGGTGTGCGCGGGCGCACCGCCGCCCGGGCCGCGGCCCCGCGCGGACGGAAACGGATTCACAGTCCGGTCGCCGCTCCCCGTACCATTCGGCCCATGGCTAAGGCACCCGTTCTCACCCCCCAGGCGGAAGACTTCCCCCGCTGGTACCAGGACCTCATCAACAAGGCAGAGCTGGCCGACAACGGTCCGGTGCGGGGCACCATGGTCATCCGACCGTACGGCTACGGCCTGTGGGAGCGGATGCAGCAGGAGATGGACGCCCGGATCAAGAAGGCCGGCGCCCAGAACGCGTACTTCCCGATGTTCATCCCGCAGTCGTACCTGACCAAGGAAGCCGAGCACGTGGAGGGCTTCGCCCCCGAGCTCGCGGTGGTCACCCACGGCGGCGGCAAGGAGCTGGAGGAGCCGGTCGTCGTCCGGCCCACCTCCGAGACGATCATCAACGAGTACTTCTCCAAGTGGGTGCAGAGTCACCGCGACCTGCCGCTGCTGATCAACCAGTGGGCCAACGTGGTCCGCTGGGAGCTCCGCCCGCGCGTCTTCCTGCGCACCACCGAGTTCCTCTGGCAGGAGGGCCACACCGCCCACGCCACCTACGAGGACGCCCGCGCGTACGCCTCGCGGATCCACACGGACGTCTACGGCGACTTCATGACCAACGTCCTCGGCATCGACGTGGTGCTCGGCCGCAAGACCGCCCGGGAGCGCTTCGCGGGCGCCATCAACACCCTCACGCTCGAAGGCATGATGGGCGACGGCAAGGCGCTGCAGATGGGCACCAGCCACGAGCTGGGCCAGAACTTCGCCAAGGCCTTCAACACCACGTACCAGCTGCAGGGCGCCGAGCGCGAGTTCGTCTGGCAGACCTCCTGGGGCGTCTCGACCCGCATGGTCGGCGGCCTGATCATGTCCCACGGCGACGACAACGGCCTGCGGGTCCCGCCGCGGCTGGCCGCCGTCCAAGTCGTCGTCCTGGCCATCAAGGGCGAGGACGCGGTGCTGGCCAAGGTCCGCGAGATCGGCGCCCAGCTGGAGGCCGCCGGCGTCCGCGTGGTCGTCGACGACCGCACCGACACCCCGTTCGGCCGCCGCGCCGTCGACTGGGAGCTCAAGGGCGTTCCGCTGCGCATCGAGGTCGGCCCGCGCGACCTGGAGGCCGGCACCGCGATGCTGGTCCGCCGGATCGCCGGCGGCAAGGAGCCGGTCCAGGCCGACTCCCTGGCCGCGGTCGTCCCCGGCATCCTGGAGGAGGACCAGGCGCAGCTGCTGCGCGAGTCCCGCGAGCGCCGCGAGGCCCGCACCGTCGACGTGAAGACCATCGACGAGGCCGTCGAGGCCGCCGCCACCGGCTGGGGCCGGATCTCCTGGGCCGACCTCGGCCCGGAGGGCGAGGCGAAGTTGGCCGAGCAGGGTGTGTCGGTCCGCTGCCTGGTCGCTGCCGACGGCACCGTGCCGGCCGCCGACGACCAGGACGGCAACGTCGCCCTGGTGGCCCGCGCGTACTGATCCGCAATCGCCGCGAACGTCCCCGGGCCCCGGCCCGGGGACGTTCGCGCGAGGCCACTGCCGCGGTGAGCTGTGGAAGCCCGGGTTGGGCCGGAGAATTCCCGAACCCCGGTTCGTGTGCTGGCAGTTGAGACTACTCACCAGTCAACTCCCGGGAGTACCTGACAAGCGGTACGGTATACGGCCCGTGGCCCTGTCAATTTTCGGACAGGTCGCGGGCCGTCCGCCGTGGGGATGTTGGGCTCCGCGACGGGTGCCGAGAGCCCGGCGAGCCCGCCGGGCCCAAACGTGCAGGGGGTTGGTCTTGCGTCAGTTCGGAACCGCGCAATTCGCGTGCGGAAGTGCATTCCTGAGAGTCCGCTGGGAATTCCCGGAGCACGGGGTCCGGCGGAACATCGGCTCTCTCCCCATCGTTGGTACAGCGTGAGCACGACACAGCCCCTCGTCCTTGCGGCCGAACTGGCCGCCGCCTGGAGCGACATCCAGGCCCACCACCGGGACCTGCCCGACCTGGCGTCTCCCGAGGCGCTGATCGGCGAGTCCTCGTCGGCCTGCGGCACCCAGCTCAACTTCGAGCGCCTGCTGCACGAGGCCGCGCACGGCCTGGCCGCCGCCCGGGAGATCCGCGACACCTCGCGGGCCGGTCGCTACCACAACCGCCGCTTCCTGCTGCTCGCCTCCGAGCTGGGCCTCGCCCACCCGGTCGAGCCGCACGCCAGCAGCGGCTTCTCCCAGGTGACGATGGGGCACGAGACCCGCGAACGCTACGCCGAGACCATCGAGCGTCTCGACCGCGCGCTCGGGGCGCACCAGCTCGCCGTCGCCGGCGAGGGCAACCACCGCGCCTTCCGCGGACCTGCCGCCCGGCACGGTTCCTCGGGCGGCGGCGTCCGGGTCAAGGCGGTGTGCGGCTGCGGTCGCAACGTCCGCGTCGTCCCGTCCGTGCTGGCGCAGGCCTCGATCGTCTGCGGCGCCTGCCAGCAGCCGTTCAAGATCGCTTGATCCGGGCCGCGGGCGGGGTGCCCGCGGACCGGCCGCGAGTCGGCCGGCCCCCTTGTCCGGGGGACGGTCGACGCCACACCTCCGGGCCCGATTGCCGGAGTCGAACGCCCTTCGGGAGTACTGCTGTCGCCCGGGCCGAGCGGCCCGACGACGCCCAAGAGGTCCTGCCGAGCCGTGCGGGGGCGCGGTCCGGGGGACCTCGGCCATGTGGCAGAATGGACAGCTGAGTACTCGGCAGCCAGGCAGGACCCTCTCTCCTAACGGCTGGCGTGTCCCTTGAACGGCACCTCGCGCCGCAGCCCCACGCGGCGGAGCGCTGCTCACCCACGTCAAAACCAGGAGAATCCACACCCGTGGCTGTCAAGATCAAGCTGAAGCGTCTGGGCAAGATCCGCTCCCCGCACTACCGCATCGTCGTCGCCGACTCGCGCACCAAGCGTGACGGCCGCGCGATCGAGGAGATCGGCATCTACCAGCCGACCTACAACCCCTCGAAGATCGAGGTCGACGGCGAGCGCGCCCAGTACTGGCTGTCCGTCGGCGCCCAGCCGACCGAGCCGGTGCTCGCCATCCTCAAGCTGACCGGCGACTGGCAGAAGTTCAAGGGCCTGCCGGCTCCGGAGCCGCTGAAGGTCGCCGAGCCCAAGGTCGAGGACTTCTCGCACCTGTTCGCCAAGGCCGTCGCCGGCTTCGAGGACGCCACCACCGGTGTCGCCATCACCCCGAAGGCCAAGAAGTCGGACAAGGCTGACGAGGCCGAGGCCGCTTCCACCGAGGCCTGAGCATGATCGAGGAAGCCCTCGACCACCTGGTGAAGGGCATCGTCGAGCACCCCGACGAGGTGCAGGTCCGCTCGCGCAACCTGCGCCGCGGTCACACCATCGAGGTGCGGGTGCACCCCGACGACCTCGGCAAGGTGATCGGCCGGGGCGGCCGCACGGCTCGCGCACTGCGCACCGTGGTCGGCGCCCTCGGCGGTCGCAACGTCCGGGTCGACCTGGTCGACGTGGACAGCCTTCGCTGACTCCTCGATCGACCGGCAACGTCGACCGACAGGTCGACCACCGGGTTTCTGGACCGGCCGGGACGCATCCGTCCCGGCCGGTCCTTCCCGTTTTCCGGGTTCCCCCGCCTTCCCGGGGGCTCCCGCCCCACCACCTCGTTCGCCCCAACCGGGCTCATCTCGCGCATCTCAGGAGAACGATCACCGTGCAGCTCGTCGTCGGGAAGATCGGCCGTGCCCACGGCATCCGCGGGGACGTCAGTGTCGAGGTCCGCACCGACGAGCCCGAGCTGCGGCTCGGGCCCGGCGCGGTCCTGCTCACCGACCCGGCCGGCATCGGACCGCTGACCGTCGAGTCCGGCAAGGTGCACAGCGGGCGACTGCTGCTGCGCTTCGCCGGCGTCAAGGACCGCACCGCCGCGGAGGCGCTGCGCGGCACCTTCCTGATCGCCGAGGTCGACCCGGAGGAGACCCCCGACGACCCCGACGAGTACTACGACCACCAGCTGATCGGCCTGGACGTCGTCCTCACCGACGGCACCCTGATCGGCGAGCTCACCGGGGTCGTCCACCTGCCCTACCAGGACCTGCTCACCGTCCAGCGGCCCGACGGCACCGAGGTCCTCATCCCCTTCGTCGAGCAGATCGTCCCCGTCATCGACCTGGACGAGCAGCGCGCCGTCATCACCCCGCCGCCCGGCCTGATCGACCCGGCGGACGCGGTCGTCGCGTCGACGCGGGAGGCTTCGGCGGCGGGCGAGGCGAGCGAGGGTGCTGCGGGCGCTTCGGCGGGCGAGGGCGCGGAGGGCGCTGCGGCTGAGGCGGGCGAGGGCGCGGAGGGCGCTGCGGCTGAGGACTCGGGCGGTTCCGGTGGCGCGGCCGGCTCCGAGGACTCGACGGGGGGTGCGGCGTGAGCGACATGCGGATCGACGTCGTCACGATCTTCCCCGAGTACCTGGAACCGCTGAACGTCTCGCTGGTCGGCAAGGCGCGGGCCCGCGGCCAGCTCGACGTGCACCTGCACGACCTGCGCTCGTGGACCACCGACATCCACCGGACCGTGGACGACACCCCCTACGGCGGTGGCCCCGGCATGGTGATGAAGCCCGAACCGTGGGGCGCGGCGCTGGACGCCGTCCTCGCGGCCGGACCCGAGGGCGAGGTGCCGACCCTGGTCGTCCCCACCCCCAGCGGACGGTCGTTCACCCAGGAACTCGCCCAGGACCTGGCCTCCCGCAGCTGGCTGGCCTTCGCGCCCGCCCGCTACGAGGGCATCGACCGGCGGGTCATCGAGGAGGCCGCGACCCGGATGCCCGTGGTCGAAGCCTCCATCGGCGACTACGTGCTGGCCGGCGGCGAGGTCGCCGTGCTGGTGATGGTCGAGGCGATCGCCCGCCTGCTGCCGGGCGTGCTCGGCAACGCCGAGTCGCACCGGGACGATTCCTTCGCCCCCGGCGCCATGGCCGACCTGCTGGAGGGCCCGGTGTACACCAAGCCCGCCGAGTGGCGCGGCCGGGAAGTGCCGGAGATCCTGCTCAGCGGCCACCACGGGAAGATCGCCCAGTGGCGGCGGGAGCAGGCGTTCGCCCGCACCCTCGCCAACCGGCCCGACCTGGTGGCCCGTTGGCAGCGCGAGGCGTTCACCAAGAAGGAGCGCGAAGCGCTCAGCGTCCTGGGCCTGGCCTGGGACGAAGCCGCCGGCCGATTTCGGTCTGCGGTGGAGCCTGTGGAAGAATAGGCGATTGCTGTCTGTCGCCCGGCTCCCCTCGTGGGGGGCCAGTGGACCGGTGCCCCCGCCACGGGGGGTTCACCGCCAGCCGAAGCGGCCCGCAGCACCACCCAGTTGAGACTAATTTCCGTGGGCGGCCCGTGGCGCCTGCGATGGAGAGCAACGATGAGCAACAAGCTCGCTGCTGTCGACGCGGCCTCGCTGCGTACCGACATCCCCGCCTTCCGCCCCGGCGACACCCTGAAGGTGCACGTCCGAGTCATCGAAGGCAACCGCTCGCGCGTCCAGGTCTTCCAGGGCGTCGTCATCCGTCGTCACGGCGCCGGCATCGGTGAGACCTTCACCGTCCGCAAGGTCAGCTTCAACGTCGGTGTCGAGCGCACCTTCCCGGTGCACACCCCGGTCGTCGAGAAGATCGAGGTCGTGACCCGCGGTGCGGTCCGCCGCGCCAAGCTGTACTACCTGCGTGACCTCCGCGGCAAGGCCGCGAAGATCAAGGAGAAGCGCGACGCGTGATCGCGCAGGCTCGACGGGGGTCGGCCCACCGACCGGTTTAGACCGGGAGGATAAGCTCACCCCCGATGAGCACGCACGAGCCACCGACGGACCGCGACGGCAGTCCCGAACCCACGGGTACGGATACACCGGCGCGGTCCGTCGTCGTTTCCCGGGACACGGCTGACGGCGGAAGCCGGGACGGGGTCGGAGACGGGGACGCAGGCGGTAGCGAAGGTGCTGCCGAGGCCGAGGCCGAGGCCGACGCCGACGGTGATGCTGAGCCGGGTGCTGACGCTGATGCCGAGGGCAGTGGTGGGCGGCGGTGGTCGCGGGACCTGCTGTGGATCGCCGCGGTGTGCGTGGCCGCGCTGCTGCTGGTGAACGCCTTCGTGGCCCGGCCCTTCGCGGTGCCCTCCGGTTCCATGGAGGGGACGTTGCAGCCGGGGGACCGCGTCCTGGTCAACCAGCTCGCCTACGCCTTCGACGGGCAGCCGCAGCGGGGCGACGTGGTGGTCTTCGACGGCATCGGCTCCTTCCTGCCGTACCAGGCTGAACCGTCCGGAGTGAAGCGGCTGTTGACCAGCGCCGGACTGGCCCCGGCCGGCGACACCGTCTATGTGAAGCGGGTGATCGGCGTCGGCGGCGACCGCATCACCTGCTGCGGCTCCGACGGCCGCCTGCGGATCAACGGGGTGCCACTGGACGAGAGCGCGTACCTGCTCCCCGGTGACGCACCGTCGGCTGTACCGTTCGACGTCGTGGTTCCTTCCGGCAAGTTGTGGGTGATGGGCGACCACCGCAGTGCGTCCCGCGACTCCCGGGACCACCTCGGCGAGCCCGGCGGCGGCACCGTGCCCGTGGCCCGGGTGATCGGCCGCGTCGACTGGCTGCTGTTCCCCCTCGGCCGGACGACCTCGCTCGACCGGCCGGCGGCTTTCGCCGCGATTGAGGGGACTGGTGGCCATGGGGAGCAGAGGTAGACCCCGAGGCGCCGCCGACGGCACAGCCGACTCCGGGCAGCGGGCGCACGAGCCGCACGGCGAGCTGCCGGAATCTGTGTACGTGCCTGCCGGAACCACCGCCGCGGCTGTCGGCGACGGTGCCGGAGAGGCCGGCAACCCCACTGGGGCCGAAGGGACTTGGGCCGGCGGTGCCAATTCGGTCGACCGACTTGGCGGGCTCGGCGAGCTCGCCGGGGTTGATGGGCACGACGGGGTCGACGGGATGGACGGGGTCGATGGGGTCGATGGGGTGACCGAGGGCGCCGGGGACGGCGCCGGGGGCGGCCCGTCCGGGGGCGTGCCGAGCGGCGGCGCACCGCCAAGCGTGCCGCACGCCGGGGTCGGCGCTCCGTGTTGCGCGAGCTGCCGGTGATCGTGCTGGTGGCGTTGGTCATCGCGGTGGTGCTGAAGACCTTCCTGGTCCAGGTGTTCGTGATTCCCTCCGGTTCGATGGAACCGACCCTGCAGGTCGGCGACCGCGTCCTGGTCGACAAGCTCACCCCGTGGTTCGGCTCGGAGCCGGAGCGCGGCGAGGTGGTGGTGTTCAAGGACCCGGGCGGCTGGCTGGAGAGCGACCACAAGCCGTCCACGGACGGGACCGTGGTGCGGCACATCAAGTCGGTGTTCTCCGCGGTGGGCGTCCTTCCTTCCGAAGACGAACGGGACTTGATCAAGCGGGTGATCGGTGTCGCCGGAGACACCGTGGAGTGCTGCGACGCCCAGGGCCGGCTGAGCGTGAACGGCACCCCGCTGGACGAGCCGTACATCGCGCCCGGCAACGTGCCCTCGCGGATCACCTTCAAGGTGACGGTCCCTCAGGGGCGGCTGTGGGTGATGGGCGATCACCGCGACCTGTCCGCGGACTCCCGCTACCACATGGGCAATCCGGGCACCGGGACGGTGCCGGTGGCCAACGTGGTCGGTCGCGCCTTCGTGGTCGCGTGGCCGCTCTCCCACTTCGGTCAACTGAGTGTTCCCGATTCACTCTCCTCGTTGCCGGTGCGGGTGGCAGGATCATCGGCCGTCGGGCCGGTTCCTGCGGAACCCCCGCTCGTTATGGGTGTGTTGGGCGTCCTTCCGGTCGTCGTCCGGCGGTGGAGATCGCACCGGCGGGCCGGGTCGGTGGCCGACTGACATACCGGTCGGCGCGTGGAAACACCGGCTTGCCGACCGGGAGTGATAGAGAAGTGCTGAAGTGCTCGGTTCCGGCCTGGTGTCGGGCGTGCCCGGGTAGGGCAAGCCAGAGGCGGGTTTTCGATCGATCGCAGAGTGTGGTGCCCGCTGTGCGGCACTGGTGAGCGCGGACGCGCAGGCGTCCGCACAGCAGGGAGGAGATGTCGTGGGGGATCTGGTGATCGGTGCCCGCTCAGGTGCTCCGGAGCCCGACGGGGAGCCTTCGGGCAACTCCGAGGGCCGGCCCGCGGAGGACGGTGACGCCCTGCGGGCCGCCGACTCCGGGGAGACGGAGGAGAGCGACTCGGCGTCGGGCAGGGCCAGGAGGGCTCCCAAGCAGCGTTCCTTCTGGAAGGAACTGCCGATCCTGATCGGCATCGCCCTGATCCTGGCGCTGGTGATCAAGACCTTCTTCGTCCAGGCATTCTCGATCCCCTCGGGCTCGATGGAGAACACGCTCCAGGTCGGCGACCGCGTGCTGGTCGACAAGCTCACCCCCTGGTTCGGTTCGGAGCCGGAGCGCGGCGAGGTGGTGGTCTTCAAGGACCCGGGCGGCTGGCTGAACGACGAGCCCGCCCAGCGCAGCAACAACTCCTTCGTGCGCGGCGTCCAGGACGTCTTCAGCTTCATCGGGCTGATGCCGTCCAGCGACGAGAAGGACCTCATCAAGCGCGTCATCGCGGTCGGCGGCGACACCGTCGAGTGCCAGGACTCCGGCCCGGTCAAGGTGAACGGCATCGCGCTCGACGAGCCGTACATCTTCGCGGGCAACACCCCCTGCGGGGAGAAGCCGTTCGGCCCGGTCAAGGTGCCCGACGGCCGGATCTGGGTGATGGGCGACCACCGCTCCAACTCGCTGGATTCCCGGTACCACATGGACCAGCCGGGTGGCGGCACCGTCCCGGTCGGGAACGTCGTCGGCCGCGCGTTCGTGGTGGCCTGGCCGATCGGCGACTGGGCGACGCTGCCCGTCCCCGACACCTTCGACCAGAAGGGCCTGGCGGCCGGCGGGCCGCTCGCCCCGACCCTGGCCGGCGCGGCCCTGGCCGCCCCCGCGGTGTGGTGGGTGCGCAAGCGCCGTCGCTGATCGGTCGCAGACCGGCCGCGAATGACTCTTGCGCGGGCCGTGGTACTCGTGAGTAATCTGCTCGCACGTGCCACGGCCCGCAGTGCTGTCCAGCCCAGGACGGCGAGGCTCGGGCGGGCAGCGAGCGCTCGGCCGGAGCGCGTGAGCGCCAGGAGAGGGCGAAGCCGATGAGCAGCGTCGCGGAGCGGACCCAGCCCGCGGAGGCCCGACCGGCCGGACGCCGGAGCCCGGCGTCGATCGTGCAGGGTCTGGTGATCGCGATCGGGTTCGTGATGCTGGTCGGTGGCTTCGGCGTGCTCGCCGTGCAGTACCGGCCCTACAAGATCCCGACCGGGTCGATGAGCCCCACTCTGGAGAGCGGCGACACCGTCCTCGCCCACACCGCCGACGGGAAGTCGACCGGCCGGGGCGACATCGTGGTCTTCCAGGACCCGGACTGGGGCAACGTCACCCTGGTGAAGCGGGTGGTCGCGATCGGTGGCGACACCGTCTCCGGCGACCGTGAGGGCCGGATCACCGTCAACGGCCGCCAGGTGAACGAGCCCTACCTGGAGAAGGCCGCGGTGCTGGCCACGGCGTTCTCCGTGACGGTGCCCGAGGGGCGGCTGTTCGTGCTGGGCGACTTCCGGGGGAACTCGCTGGACTCGCGCAGCCACCTGGACGTGGCCTTCGGCTCCGTTCCCGCCTCCGGGGTGAAGGCGCGCGTCGAGGCGGTGATCCAGCCGCTGTCCCGGGCAAGGCTGGAGGGGCGCACTGCGGCCTTCGACGAACTGGGTGCGCCGAGTGCTCACCAGGCAGGCGCCCTGGTGCCTGCCTCGTGGACGTCGGTCGGCGGAGCAGTGCTGATCGTGCTCGCCTCGGCGGCGGGCTGGACGGTCTCGCTGGCCCGCAAGCTGCGGGGGCGGAAGGCCTGAACCGGGGGCCGGCGGCACACCGGGGCCGGCCCGGAAACGTGCGCAGAACCTCAGGACGGAGCTGAACCAGGTGGCGGTCGAGCGTCGCAGGGCCGTCCGCGTGCTGCTGCTGGACCCGGACGGGCGCGTCCTGCTGCTGCACGGGACCGACCCGGCCGCGCCGGGCGCCGACTGGTGGATCACGCCGGGCGGCGGCATCGAGCCGGGCGAGAGCCCGGCCGAAGCGGCCCGGCGCGAGCTGGGCGAGGAGATCGGGCTGACCGAGGTGGAGTGGGGACCGCTGGTCGCGTACGGCATGGTGAGGTTCTCCTTCCGAGGCAGGGACTACGAGCAGGAACAGTCGTTCCACCTGGCCCGCACGGGGCGCGGCGAGGTGTCACTGCGGCAGAGCGGGGCCGAGGAGCACGCGCTGCTGCTGGCCGTCCGCTGGTGGACGGTGGGGGAGTTGAGGACCACCGGGGACACCGTGTACCCGCTCGGACTGGCCGCGCTGGTGGAGCGGGTTCTGACCGAAGGGCCGCCAGAACCGCCAGTACGGCTCTGAGCACGGGCCCGGTGGTCCACAATGGGGTGGACGTGACGAGTGAGGGGACGCTTGGAATGAGTGCCGAAGACCTCGAGAAGTACGAGACCGAGATGGAGCTGAAGCTCTACCGGGAGTACCGGGATGTCGTCGGCCTGTTCAAGTACGTGATCGAGACCGAACGGCGTTTCTATCTGACGAACGACTACGACCTGCAGGTGCACTCGGTGCAGGGCGAGGTGTTCTTCGAGGTTTCGATGGCGGATGCGTGGGTCTGGGACATGTACCGACCGGCCCGGTTCGTTCGGAAGGTCCGCGTGCTGACCTTCAAGGACGTGAACATCGAGGAGTTGGCCAAGAGCGATCTGGAGCTGCCCTCGGACGACTCCGCGTTCGGGAACTGACCGCTCTGCGACTGAACGGCCGGCCCGGGAGCGCCCCGGACCCGAGGAGCCGGGGTGGGCGATCGGAACGGCGCGGCCGACCGCGCCCTTCCCACCGGGAGACCGCACCAGGATGACCTGCTGCGATGCCCGGGCCACCGAGACTGGTCGCGCCGACCGCCGGCTGTCCAGCGCATTTTTGGGTTTCTCACTCGAACGAGCGAGCTAAGTTGTCCACAGGCCCGGGTTATCCACAGGCCTGACGATTTCGCTGGCCCGCCTCCCGGCCGTGACGGCAACCTTCCGGCCGGAGGTGATTGCCGTGCAGAATCCCAACAAGCTTTCCACCAACGGCCTCGGACGCTACGGCGAGGAGGTCGCCGCCCGCCGGCTCACGGAGGGCGGCCTGTGCATCCTGGAGCGCAACTGGCGTTGCGCCGAGGGCGAGCTCGACATCGTCGCGCTGGACGGGGACACCCTCGCGGTGTGCGAGGTGAAGACCAGGTCCGAGCGGGGCTTCCAGCAGCCGTCCGAGGCGATCGACCAGACCAAGGCCGACCGGCTGCGGCACCTCGCCGAACGCTGGCTGGCCGAGCGCTGGCCGGTGCACTTCTCCCGCCTGGTGCTGGCGGCCGAGCGGGCCGAGGGCAGCGCACCACCGGACGAAGCAGCGGTCGGCGGGCCGGCGCCCCCGCCGCCCGGCGGCGTGCGCATCGACCTGGTCGCCGTGGTCAACCCCGTCAAGGGCGCCGCCGCGGTCGAGCACCTGCGCGGGGCGGTGTGAGATGGCCTTCGCCCGCACTTGCTCGGTCGCCCTGGTCGGGGTGGACGGCGTCGTCGTCGAGGTCCAGGCCGACCTCGAACCCGGACTCGCAGCCTTCAGCCTGGTGGGCCTCGCCGACAAGGCCCTCCTCGAAGCCCGCGACCGGGTCCGCGCAGCAGTCTCCAACAGCGGCGAGAAGTGGCCGCTGCGCAAACTCACCGTGGGCCTCACGCCGGCCTCCGTACCCAAGAGCGGCAGCGGGTACGACCTGGCCGTGGCCTGCGCCGTCCTAGCGGCCGCCGAACGGCTCGACCCCGCGTCGATCGACGGCCTGCTGATCATCGGCGAGCTCGGACTCGACGGCCGCGTGCGCCCGGTGCGCGGCGTCCTGCCCGCCGTACTCGCGGCGGCGGACGCCGGCTACCGGCAGATCGTGGTCGCCGAACAGACCGCCGCCGAAGCCGAGTTGGTGCCCGGCGTCTCCGTCCTCGGCGTGCGGAGCCTGCGACAGCTCATCGCCATCCTCACCAACGCCCCTGTCCCCGACGAACCGCCCGACCTCTCCACCGGCCGCCCCGACTCCTCGTACGCCGGACTCCTGCTGCCCGGGCTCGGCGTCCGCGACGTCACCTCGGAGCAGACCTGCCGACCCGACCTCGCCGACGTGGCCGGGCAGTACGAAGCCAGGCAAGCCCTGGAGATCGCCGCGGCAGGCGGCCACCACCTGTACCTGAAAGGACCGCCCGGAGCCGGCAAGACCATGCTGGCCGAACGGCTCCCCGCCCTGCTCCCGCCACTCACCCAGTCCGAAGCCCTCGAAGTGACCGCGATCCACTCCGTGGCCGGCCTGCTCCCACCCGACCGCCCACTGATCGACACCGCGCCCTACTGCGCGCCGCACCACTCGACCACCATGCCCGCCATCGTGGGCGGCGGGACGGGCCTGCCCCGGCCCGGCGCCGTCTCCCTCGCCCACCGCGGCGTGCTCTTCCTCGACGAGGCACCCGAATTCCCGGTCCGGGTCCTCGACGCCCTGCGCCAACCCCTGGAGTCGGGGGAGGTGATGATCGCCAGAGCCGCGGGCTCGATGCGGCTCCCCGCCCGGTTCCTGCTCTGCCTGGCCGCCAACCCCTGCCCCTGCGGCCGCTATTCACTGAGAGGAGAAGGCTGCGAATGCACACCCGTCATGGTCAACCGCTATCAAGCGAGACTGTCGGGACCGCTGCTCGACCGAGTAGACCTCCAAGTTCAGGTTTCCGGGGTCACCAAGGTCGAGCTGATGCACCAGGGCAGAAACGCCGAGAGCACGGCCACGGTCGCCGAACGCGTGAGGGAGGCCCGCGAACGAGCCGCCGCTCGCCTCGCCGACACCCCGTGGCGGACGAACGCCGAAGTGCCCGGGCACGAACTGCGCACGCGCTGGCAGCTCGCACCCGGCTCGCTCGCCGACGCCGAGCGTGACCTCGACCGTGGCCTGCTCACGGCCAGAGGCCTCGACCGGATCCTGCGCGTCGCCTGGACGGTCGCCGACCTCGCCCGCCGCCCCCGCCCCACCCGCGCCGACGTCCAGACCGCGCTGACCCTGCGCACCGGAGTCCAGCGCTCCACCCGACCGACCGACCGCCGACCCGACCCCTACGGCGACGTGGACGCCGACCTCGGCACCGGATCCTGAGCCCCCGTCACCTGGCGGCCCGTCAGCGACACCAGCACCGTCCCACCCTGAATCCGCCCGCGCCCGGCCAGCCGCCCGCCGGACAACCACCACAGGAGGAGACCCCGTGACCGCAGTTCCCGCACCCCACCGGCATGCTGATCCCGCCGCCCCACCGCTGCTCCCGACGGCACCCGGAAGCCCGGCCCGCGACGGCCACCCCGCGAGCCCGAGCGTCAGACTCCACTTGCTCGCCGATCCCACACCATTGGGCCCACCCGAGGACGCCTGTCCGCCCCACCCGCCCGACACCCGGACACCGCGCGAGGGTGGCGACCGGCTGCGCCACCTAATCCGGGGAGCCGGCCCGCCGGTCCTCCAGCGGCCGGGCCCGGACGCCCCGAGCCCCTCCCTGCCCACAACCGACGCCGTGACCGTCGCGGGCCATGCCCCGCCGAACGCGGCAACGAGTCGGCACTGTGCGGTCGAACCGGCCGCCGTGGGTCATTCCACCCGTACGGGGCCGTCCCGGAACGACCACCGGGTGATCCGGCCCACGCAGTGGGCCGCGGCGGCACCCACACCGGATCCGCCCGAGCCGGAGCGGGTGGCCAGGGCGGCGCTCACCCGCCTGATCGAGCCGGGGGACGCGGCGATCGGCCGGGCGATCCAGCGGCTCGGCGTGGTCCGCCTGGTGCAGGGCTTCTACGAAGGGGCAGCACCGAGCGCACTCGGGCTCGGAGCGGACCGGATCACCGCCTATCAGGAGCGGCTGCGAATGTTCAACCCGGCCACCGACCTCGAGCGAATCGCCAAGCTCGGTGGGAAGTTCATCATTCCGGGCGACACCGAGTGGCCGTCCCAGCTGAACGACCTCGGCGACGGCAGACCGGTCGGGCTGTGGGTGCGCGGCCGCCCGGGGCCGCGGCTTCCCTCGCTGCGCCTCCTGGCGCTGAGATCGGTCGCCATCGTCGGATCCCGGGCCTGCACCGCATACGGGCGGCACATCGCCGGCCAGCTCGGCTCCGAACTGGCCGAGCGCGGCTGGGTGGTGGTCTCCGGAGCCGCGTACGGCGTCGACACGGCGGCCCATCACGGAGCTCTGGCCGTCAACGGGATGACGATCGCGGTCCTCGCCAGCGGTGTTGACATCTGCTACCCGCGCGGGAACGAGGCACTGATCGAGCGGATCGGGAACGACGGGCTGCTGGTCAGCGAACTGGCGCTCGGAATGAACCCGACCAGGTTCAGATTCGTGCTGCGCAACCGGGTGATAGCGGCGCTCACCCGAGGCACCGTCGTGGTCGAGGCCGCGCCGCGCAGCGGGGCGCTCAGCACCGCCCGCCGCGCCCGGGACCTCAACCGTCACACCATGGGCGTTCCCGGTCAGGTGACGTCCGAACTCTCGGCGGGCGTACACGCATTGATCAGAAGCGGCGCGGCGACGCTGGTCACCAACGGCGCCGAGGTGGGCGAGCTGATCGGCTCCATCGGAGACGACCTGGCACCCGAACGGGTCGGCCCGATCCTGCCCCGCGACGCGCTGGAGCCGCCGGTCGCCCGAGTCCTGGAGGCGGTGCCGGCGAGCGCGGACGGTGCACCGGTGCAGCGGGTCGCCCACTACGCCGCCCTCTCCCCGCAGGAGACCGTGCACCACCTGCACGAGCTGAGCTCGCTCGGCTTCGTCGAACGGCACGGCGCGCACTGGAGGTTGGTACGACGCAAGTGATCGGTTCTGAGCAGCAGCGGACAAGGTGGGTCGACCGAACGGGGCAGCCCGTCAACAGAAAGGAACCCCAGGTGAGTTGAGAGAGGCGCCGAGACGACTGAGCTCGGGCGGGCGACAGCGGGGTGCTGGTGTGACCGGGAGATTCCCACGTGTCGCAGGAGGTCTGCGCTGGTCGGCGGCCCAGCGGGGGCGGACTGCCCGGCAGCCCCTCGGGGGCCGCACCGCGACGCGCCGGTGGAAGCGGTCAGTGCCACCGGATCGGGCGACGCCCGAGTGGCGGTAGCACTGTGCAGCTACTTGGTCACGCTACGCTCCCTTATGGCGTCCCTATCAGCACATGACTCGGCAGAACGGCGCAGACCAACGCATGCCCACTCACATTCCCGGACACAGGGTGACCGGTGACGGCCGGTCCCCGGACGGGACGGGGGCCGAGACCCGCAGCGCCGCGGAGCTGCGGGCCAGGCCCTCGGGAGTCGTGGGAATGACGAGGTCGGGCACCTCCCCGACCACGACCCCACAGTCCCAGGCCCGTCCCGCCTCGCCCTCGCCCCTACCCCGTCCCCCCGCCCCGCAGGGGCCGTCGGAGCACCGGCAGTC
The DNA here is from genome assembly GCF_000696185.1 of Kitasatospora cheerisanensis KCTC 2395. GTDB lineage: Bacteria > Actinomycetota > Actinomycetes > Streptomycetales > Streptomycetaceae > Kitasatospora > Kitasatospora cheerisanensis. Next base: position 5,416,095 of record NZ_KK853997.1, read on the forward strand.
CTCGGCCCGCTCACCGGCCGAACGCCCCGGCCAGATGCTGCCCTGCCCGCAGACGGCACCACCGGGCGCGCCCGCCAAGACCGGGCCGCGCGGCGACGAGCTCACCGGCGGCCCCCCGGACGGGCCGGTGCCGCTCGGCGGTCAGCGCCCCGAGCGCCTCGGTGGCGACCGGTTCGGCGAAGGCCCGGCCGACGAGGGCCCGCCGGCGGGGCCGGACGCGGCCGAGGCGGGCGGGCGGCCGGTGCACGGCCAGTCCAAACGCGGCGCCCGGTCGAAGCCGAAGCCGGGGGAGGGCGGCACCCGGAGCTCGCAGGTCCGCAGGCAGGCGAGCGGCCCGGAAGCCGAACGCGCCCCGGATCCCGCCGCCCCGGCGCCGAAACCGGGCGCGCCACAGGCGGAGCCGCCGGACGGGTCGACCTCGCTGCCGACACCCGCGAGGCCCTCCGCGCAGCCGACGCCCGCCGCCACGGGCGGGGGTGCGGACGGGCAGGGCCGGGCCAAGGCGGTCGGCCGGAAGCCGGGCGCGCGCCCCGGCATGACGGTGCCCGCGCCTGCGGCGGCGCCCGCAGCGAGCGGGGCCGGGTCGAGCGGTGCGGGCGTCGCCGGAGGGGCAGCGGCGAGCGCCACCACGGGCAGGGGAGCGGAACGGGGGAGCGCGAAGGGGACGGACCAGTCGGCGCTGCAGGCGCTGTGGCGTTCGTACAAGGAGACCGGTGACCACGGGCTGCGGGACCAACTGATCCTGCACTACTCGCCGTTGGTGAAGTACGTCGCGGGCCGGGTCGGGGTCGGGCTGCCGGCCAACGTGGAGCAGGCGGACTTCGTGTCCTCGGGGATTTTCGGACTGATCGACGCCATCGAGAAGTTCGACATCGATCGGGCGATCAAGTTCGAGACGTATGCGATCAGCCGGATCCGCGGGGCGATCATCGACGAACTGCGGGCGCTGGACTGGATCCCCCGGTCGGTGCGGCAGAAGGCCAAGGCGGTCGAACGGGCCTACGCCACCCTGGAGGCCCGGCTGCGGCGGACGCCGCACGACCCCGAGGTGGCGTCGGAGATGGGCATCTCGCTGGACGACCTGCACACGATCTTCAGCCAGCTGTCGCTGGCCAACGTGGTGGCGCTCGACGAACTGCTGCACTCGGCCGGCGAGGGCGGCGACCGGCTGACCCTGGTGGAGACGCTGCCGGACAACGGCGCCGACAACCCGGTCGAGATCGCCGAGGACCGCGAACTGCGCCGCCTGCTGGCCTCCGCGGTCAACACCCTGCCCGAACGGGAGAAGACCGTGGTGACGCTCTACTACTACGAGGGCCTCACGCTCGCCGAGATCGGCCAGGTGCTCGGGGTCACCGAGAGCCGGGTCAGCCAGATCCACACCAAGTCGGTGCTGCAACTGCGGGCGAAGATGTCCGACGCCCGCTGACCGCCACGTCGGCAGTCCAACCGGCCGTCCAACCCGCCGTCCAACCGGCCGTCCAGGCCACCCGTCCAAGCGACCGGACGACCGACCGGACGACCGGCCGGATGACCGGACGGGACAGGGCCCGGCAGCTGGGCCGGCGGGGTGCGCGGTGTGCGCCCCCGTCGGCCGTCGGCGTCCGTAGAGTTGGGGCGTGCCGAAAATCCGGGCGGCCACGGTGGCCGAGCATCGACAGTTGCAGCAGGCAGCACTGTTGGACGCCGCGCGCGTCCTGTTGGCGGAGGGCGGCAGGGAGGCGCTGAACTTCGGCGCGCTCGCCGCGCGTACTGGCCTCGCCAGGTCCTCGGTGTACGAGTACTTCCGGTCCAAGTCGGAGCTGGTGGAAGCGCTCTGCACGGTGGATCTCCCGCTGTGGGCCGCCGAGATCGAGGCCGGCATGGCGGCCCGCGAGGGCGCGGCCGAGCGCGTCGAAGCCTACGTCCGGGGACAGTTGGCGCTCGCCGCAGACCCGGTGCACCGCGCCGTGGTGGCCGTCGCCGAGTACGAGCTCGACGACGCCGCGCGGGCGCGGATCAGGGCGGCGCACACCGGCCTGACCGCGATGGTGGTGCGCACCCTGGAGGAGCTCGGCCACGCCCGGCCCGCCGTCGCGGCCTCGCTGCTGCAGGGTGTGGTGGAGGCCGCGGTCCGGCAGATCGAGCGGGCCCGGGAGTCCACCGACAGCGCGGAGATCGCCGACGCAGCGGTGCGGTTCGCCCTGAACGGCCTCCGGCCCGCCGGCGCAGCAGCCACCGCCGCCGTGGCGGACGGCGAGACGGACGAGGGCTGAGCGGGCCTCAGGGCGCCGGCGGGTCGAGCGGCAGCAGACGGGCCCGACCGGTGCCGAGCAGGGCGAGCGGGTCGAGGTAGCGGGTGCCGCGGAGCAGTCCCCAGTGCAGGCAGTCGACGGGACAGTGGCCGGAGTCGGCGGTCAGTTCGCCGATCGGGTCGCCCGCCGCGACCGCGGTGCCGACGGGCGCCGAGCCCGCCACCGGCAGGTAGGTGGTCCGCAGCGGGGGAGCGCCCGAGCCGGAGTGGGTCACCACCACGACGGGACGCCCTGCCACCTGCCCGGAGAAGGTCACCATGCCGGGCGCGGCCGCCCGCACCACCGTCCCAGGCGCGGCCGCCAGGTCGACGCCGCGGTGCCCGGCCGCCCAGCGCACCGGCGGTGGATCGAACCTCCGCAGCAGCGCCGACCGGTCGCCCACCGGCCACACCCGCCCCGGCCCGGGCCCACCGCCCCGGAGAACCCCGCCGCGACCACCATCACCGGACGCCCCGAACCCCCGCCACCGCCCCGCCCCGCCGCCCGGCACGGGCGCGAGCACCGCCCGACCACCACCAGCGCCACCCCCGCCCGCAGCACCGCCGCCCGCAGCACCCCCGCCCGCAGCGCCCGCACCGGAACCACCCCGCCCCGTCCCACCGGAACCCGATCGGAAGCCCGGGCGAACGCCCGAGCGAACACCCGAGCGAACGCCCGAGCGAGGGCCCGAGCCCGAACCCGCCACCACCGCACGCCAACCTCCCCTTAACGCGACGAAACCGGCACAGCGCCAACACCCGGCGCAAACCGCGACAAGCCCGCTCAGCAGGCGGAACCCCACCCTGGACGTCGAGGAGCCGGCTCCGCCCGCCGTTTCCGGAAGCTGTGGACAGACCGGGGGCTGTGGACAACTGCCGTCCCCCGCAGGGGTGAACGGCGGGCGGCCACGGGCCCGGAGCGGTGCTGAACAGGGCGGCGGGGCCGCACGGAGTCGCCCGCCGCTCGGGGCTTCCCGTACACTTCACACGCGACCCGGTCTGCCGGGTCGACTTCGCACGCCCCGCCACCGACGGCCCGCCCCCTCCGGGAGCAGTCGCCGGTGCGAGTGCCGCTCGGTCCGCCGAGCCTGCCGAGGCCGCAAGCCCCGTGCAGGCAAAGCGGCTTGGCACGTCGGGGCGTCAGGCGTGACGGTCGCCCGACCGGCACGGACAAACCGAGAACCCCGGCACCCCGCAGAACGCACTGCGTCGCGGCGCGCCGGGCAACACAGAGGAGCACGGCACATGGCCGTCGTCACGATGCGGGAGCTGCTGGAGAGCGGCGTCCACTTCGGTCACCAGACCCGTCGTTGGAACCCGAAGATGAAGCGCTTCATCTTCACGGAGCGCAACGGCATCTACATCATCGACCTCCTGCAGTCGCTGAACTACATCGACCGCGCCTTCGAGTTCGTCAAGGAGACCGTTGCCCACGGCGGCAGCGTCCTCTTCGTCGGCACCAAGAAGCAGGCCCAGGAGGCCATCGCCGAGCAGGCGACCCGCGTGGGCATGCCGTACGTCAACCAGCGCTGGCTGGGTGGCATGCTGACCAACTTCTCGACCGTCTACAAGCGTCTGCAGCGCCTCAAGGAGCTCAGCGAGATCGACTTCACGGATGTGGCCGGCTCGGGCCTCACCAAGAAGGAGCTCCTGGTCCTCCAGCGCGAGTACGACAAGCTGGAGAAGACCCTCGGCGGTATCCGCGACATGCAGCGCGTTCCCAGCGCTGTCTGGATCGTGGACACCAAGAAGGAGCACATCGCGGTCGGCGAGGCCCGGAAGCTCAACATCCCGGTCGTCGCCATCCTCGACACCAACTGTGACCCCGACGAGGTCGACTACAAGATCCCGGGCAACGACGACGCGATCCGCTCCGTCACCCTGCTGACCCGCGTGATCGCCGACGCCGTCGCCGAGGGCCTGAAGTCCCGCGCCGGTGTCGCCAAGGGCGACGCGAAGGCCGAGCCGGGCGCCGACCAGCCGCTGGCCGCCTGGGAGAAGGAGATCCTCGAGGGCGAGAAGGCTGCCGAGGCCCCCGCCGCCGAGGCGCCCGCTGCGGAGGCTCCGGCCGCCGAGGCCGCTGCCGAGGCTCCGGCCGCCGAGGCCGAGCAGGCCTGACGTACCACCAGGGTGAGGGGCACCGGCCGGGCTGAGCCGGTGGGTGCCCCTCTCTCCCGTGCCGGGGGCCCGTACCTCGGGCCCCGGCACTTTCCCACGCAGACACGCGAGACGTGAGAAGAGATCACACCATGGCGAACTTCACCGCCGCGGACGTCAAGAAGCTCCGTGAGCTCACCGGCGCCGGCATGATGGACTGCAAGAAGGCCCTGGACGAGGCCGAGGGCAACGTCGAGAAGGCCGTCGAGCTCCTGCGCATCAAGGGCCAGAAGGGCGTTGCCAAGCGCGAGGGCCGCGACGCCTCCAACGGCGCCGTCGCCGCGCTGATCGCCGAGGACAAGAAGTCCGGCGTTCTGGTCGAGCTGAACTGCGAGACCGACTTCGTCGCCAAGGGTGGCAAGTTCGTCGAGGTCGCCAACGCGATCGCCGCGCACGTTGCCGCCACCTCCCCGGCCGACCTGGACGCCGCCCTGGCCTCCGAGATCGCCCCCGGCCAGACCGTCCAGCAGTTCGTGGACGAGGCCAACGCGACCCTGGGCGAGAAGATCGTCTTCCGTCGCTTCGCCCAGTTCGACAACGACGGCTTCGTCGCGGTCTACATGCACAAGTCGGACCCGGACCTGCCGCCGACCATCGGTGTTCTCGTCGAGCTCGACAAGGAGAACGCCGAGACCGCCAAGGACGTCGCCCAGCACATCGCCGCCTTCGCGCCGAAGTACCTCTCCCGCGAGGAGATCCCGGCCGAGGAGCTGGAGAACGAGCGCCGCGTCGCCGAGGCCACCGCTCGCGAGGAGGGCAAGCCCGAGGCTGCCCTGCCGAAGATCGTCGAGGGTCGCGTCACCGGCTTCGTCAAGGAGAACGCCGTCCTGGAGCAGGCGTTCGCCAAGGACAACAAGAAGTCCGTCGCCAAGGTCCTCGACGAGGCCGGCGTCACCCTCAAGCGCTTCGTTCGCTTCCGCGTCGGCGCCTGAGACCGTTCCGCGCAGCTCGTCCCGCCAGGTCCGGCCCCGTGCCGGACTTAAGGTAGGAGAGCGCCCGTCCGTACGGATGGAGGAACGCGCCGACCGCGCCCTCCAGTACCCCGTGAGGGCGGCGTCGGCACCATGAACGACGAGGAGGCCATTGCCGTGCAGGAGACCGTACCGGTTCCCGCGGCAGTGGCCTCCTCTCGTGTACACGGCACCGGGCCCGCACGTCCGGCGCCGTGAGTAGCACTTGCAGATCTGCTGACCAGCAGGCGGAGAAGGGAAAGTCCATGCAGGAGACGCAGGAGACCGCGCCGGACGGCACCCGCCGCCGGGTACTGCTCAAGCTGTCCGGCGAGGCGTTCGCCGGCGGAGGCGGCCTCGGCGTCGACCCGGACGTGGTGCACGCCATCGCCCGTGAGATCGCCACGGTGGTCCGCGCCGGGACGGAGGTCGCCATCGTGATCGGCGGCGGCAACTTCTTCCGCGGCGCCGAACTCCAGCAGCGCGGCATGGACCGGGCCCGCTCCGACTACATGGGCATGCTGGGCACCGTGATGAACTGCCTCGCGCTCCAGGACTTCCTGATCAAGGAGGGCATGGAGACCCGCGTGCAGACCGCGATCACGATGGGCCAGGTCGCCGAGCCGTACCTGCCGCTGCGCGCCATCCGGCACCTGGAGAAGGGCCGCGTGGTGATCTTCGGCGCGGGCATGGGCATGCCCTACTTCTCCACCGACACCACCGCCGTGCAGCGCGCCCTGGAGATCCACGCCGACGTCCTGCTGATGGGCAAGAACGGCGTCGACGGGGTGTACGACTCCGACCCGCGCACCAACCCGGCCGCGGTCCGGTTCGACGCGCTGGACTACACCGAGGTGATCTCCCGCGACCTGAAGGTCGCCGACCTGACCGCGATCACCCTGTGCAAGGACAACGGTCTGCCGATCCTGGTCTTCGAACTGCTCGCCGAGGGCAATATCGCCCGTGCGGTCAAGGGTGAGAAGATCGGCACACTCATCAGCGAGGACTCCGCCCGGGCCTAGGCACCGGGGCACTGAGCAGCAACAGCCGTCCGGGGCACCGGTACGGACAACAGCAGATGAACCGGACAGGGAGCACACAGTGATTGACGAGACCCTCCTCGAGGCCGAGGAGAAGATGGAGAAGGCCGTCGCGGTCGCCAAGGACGACCTCGCCGCCATCCGCACCGGCCGTGCGCACCCGGCGATGTTCGCCAAGATCGTCGCCGAGTACTACGGCGCCCTGACGCCGATCAACCAGCTGGCCTCGTTCTCCGTGCCGGAGCCGCGGATGGCCATGGTGACGCCGTTCGACAAGACCGCGCTGAAGGCCATCGAGACCGCGATCCGCGACTCGGACCTGGGCGTCAACCCGTCGAACGACGGCTCCGTCATCCGGGTGGTGCTGCCCCAGCTCACCGAGGAGCGCCGCCGCGAGTACATCAAGCAGGCCCGCGGCAAGGGCGAGGACGCCAAGGTCTCGGTCCGCTCCGTCCGCCGCAAGGCGAAGGACGCGATCGACAAGCTGGTCAAGGACAAGGAGATCGGCGAGGACGACGGCCGCCGCGGCGAGAAGGAGCTCGACGACCTGACCGCCAAGTTCGTGGCGCAGATCGACGAGCTGCTCAAGCACAAGGAAGCCGAGCTGCTGGAGGTCTGATCCAGACCCCGCGCGTACGCCCCGGACCGGCGGCAGGACCGCCCGGCCCGGGGCGCGGCTCGACCCGGGCCGGCACCAAACGGGTCACTCGCGGCGGCCTCCGGCATGACGAGGGGGCGGCGCGGCACAGACTCAGTTCATGCCCCCCGCCCAGGAGAGCCCCGTGGCCCAGACCGACCAGCAGCCCCGCAAGCCGCGCGGCGGCCGCAACCTGCCCGCCGCGATAGGTGTGGGAGTCGGCCTCGGGGCGGTGGTCGCGGCCTCGCTGTTCGTGGTCAAGGCGGTTTTCATGGTGGTGGTGGCCGCCGCCGTCGCGGTCGGCATCCGGGAGCTCACCAGCCGCCTCGCCGAGCGCAAGGACGTCCACGTCCCGCAGGTCCCGCTGCTGATCGGCGGCGTCGGCATGGTGGTGACCGGCTACTTCGAGGGCGGCCAGTGGTCGGCCGCGGTGCTGGCGCTCACCGGCCTGGCGATGATGGTCGCCCGGATGGCCACGCCGCCGGAGAACTACCTGCGCGACATAACGGCCGGCGTGTTCACCGCCTTCTACGTGCCGTTCCTGGCGACCTTCGTGGCGCTGATGCTGGCCGCGGACGACGGCGCCTGGCGGATCCTGCTGTTCCTGGTGGTCACCATCTGCTCGGACACCGGCGCGTACGCCGTCGGCTACAAGTTCGGCCGCACCAAGCTCGCGCCGACCATCAGCCCCGGCAAGACCCGGGAGGGCCTGGCGGGCGGCATCGGCCTGTCGATGATCGCCGGCGCGCTGCTGATGCACTTCCTGATCGACGGCGGCGCCTGGTGGCAGGGCCTGATCCTGGGCGGCTGCGCGGCCGTCACCGCGACCCTGGGCGACCTCGCCGAGTCGATGATCAAGCGCGACCTCGGCATCAAGGACATGGGCACCCTGCTCCCCGGCCACGGCGGCATCATGGACCGCCTGGACTCCCTGCTGCCGACCGCCCCGGTGGTCTGGCTGCTGCTCACGGTCTTCGTCGGCAACTGACGCCCCGCAGTCCGGAACGGCCCCCGCCCGCGGGGGCCGTTCGCCGTTTTCGGGGGAGGTTCCGCGGTCTGAGACACTGGAACAACCATGCCTAAGCCCGGAGAACTGACCTTTGTCGCGCCGCGCGGCGCCAAGCCCCCGCGACACCTTGCCGACCTCAGCCCTGCCGAGCGCAAGGAGGCCGTCGCCGAGCTGGGCGAACAGCCGTTCCGCGCGAAGCAGTTGTCGAACCACTACTTCGGCCGGATGTCGAACGACCCGGAGAGCTGGACGGACATCCCTGCGGCCAGCCGGAGCAAGCTGACCGAGGCGCTGCTGCCCGAGCTGATGTCCGTGGTGCGGCACGTCTCGTGCGACGACGACGAGACCCGCAAGACGCTGTGGAAGCTCTTCGACGGCACGCTGGTCGAGTCGGTGCTGATGCGGTACCCGGACCGGGTGACGATGTGCATCAGCTCGCAGGCCGGCTGCGGCATGAACTGCCCGTTCTGCGCGACCGGTCAGGCCGGGCTGACCCGGAACCTGTCGACCGGCGAGATCGTCGAGCAGATCGCCGCCGGCATGCGCGACCTGAAGTCGGGCTCGGTGCCCGGCGGCGAGGCTCGGCTGTCCAACGTGGTGTTCATGGGCATGGGCGAGCCGCTGGCGAACTACAACCGGGTGCTGTCGGCGATCCGCCGCCTCACCGACCCGGCGCCGGACGGCTTCGGGCTCTCGCAGCGCGGCATCACGGTCTCCACGGTCGGCCTGGTCCCGGCGATGCACCGGTTCGCGGACGAGGGCCTGAGCTGCCGCCTCGCGCTGTCGCTGCACGCCCCGGACGACGAACTGCGTGACGAGCTGGTGCCGGTGAACACCCGGTGGAAGGTCGCCGAGGTGCTGGACGCCGCCTGGAACTACGCGGAGAAGTCCGGCCGCCGGGTGTCGATCGAGTACGCGCTGATCAAGGACATCAACGACCAGGCGTGGCGGGCGGACCTGCTCGGCCGGCTGATCAAGAACCAGCGGGTGCACGTGAACCTGATCCCGCTCAACCCGACTCCGGGTTCGAAGTGGACGGCCTCCCGCCCGGAGGACGAGCGCGAGTTCGTCCGCCGGCTGCAGGCGCACGGCGTGCCCACCACCGTCCGCGACACCCGCGGTCAGGAGATCGACGGCGCCTGCGGTCAGCTGGCCGCGGCGGGCTGAGGCAGCGGACGAACTCCCCGGTGGTCCTCGACGGAGGACCGCCGGGGAGTTCGCGTCTTCCGGTGCCGGGCGGTTACAGCGGGCAGAGCGCCAGGGTCAGGCCGCCGGTCACCAGCAGGACGGTGCCGGCGCCGAGGGCGCGCAGCACGACGGTGCCGGTGAGCAGGCCGGCCGGGGCGCCGAGGCGGTCCAGGGCGGCGGCGGTGGGGCGGCGTTCGGAGCGCAGTTCCAGCAGGCGCGCGGCGACCGCGGCGACGGTGCAGGCCAGGATCAGCAGGCCCTCGACCAGGGTGAGCACCGGCACCTCGGCGTCCTCCCGGGCCCAGTTGCGGCCGGCCACCAGCAGCAGCGCGGAGATCGCGGTGAGGACGGCCAGCGGCGCGCCGAGCCGGTGCGACTGGGCGGTGAGGGCGCGGCCGGACAGCAGGCGCAGCGGCGCGGGCCGGCGGATCACCAGCAGCCGGCCGGCGAGGGCGAGCAGCGGCCCGGTCCACAGGGCGAGGGCGAGGGCGGCGAGGGTCCAGCCGGCCAGCAGGGCGGGGCTTGTGGCGGGCAGGCCACCGGGCAGGTCGAGGGTGCGTTCGGCGTCGGTGGCGCCCGGCCGCAGTCCGTACAGTTCGAGGCCGATCCCGGCGAGCAGCAGGGGCGCGGGCAGGGCGGCGCGGCGGGCGGTCCAGCGGGCCGGGCGGGCTCGGCGGGCCGGCCGGGCAGGGCGTCGGGGAAGCGGATGGCGCAGGCCGCGGCGACGCCGGCCACCAGCGCGGGGACGGCGAGCAGGGTGACGGGCGCGGCCGCGGGCAGCGGGACGCCCATGCCGATGTCGGGGGCGAGCGAGGGCCCGGCGATGTCGTTGCGCAGCACCAGGAAGAGCAGCAGGGTGAGGGCCGAGCCGAGTGCGCAGGCGAGGGCGATCTCGCCGGCGATCAGCAGCCGGATCCGGGCGGGCCCGGCGCCGGCGGCGGTCAGGCCGGTGATCCGCTCGGGGTGCTGGGCGGGGACGGCGCGGGCGGCGACGGCCGCGAACCAGGCGACGGCGGCCAGCGGGGGCAGGCACCAGAGCAGGCGGTCGGGCCGGCGGCGGGTTCGGCGAGGGCCCGGCCGAGGGCCCGCAGCAGGAACGCGGCGACCACGGCGGCGGCGCCGGCGGTGAGCAGCCAGCGGGCCAGGTCGAGGGCGCGGTAGCCACGGGCGAGTGCGAGGTAGTACACGTCGGCCCTCTCAGCGCCCGGCGGCGACGGCGGCAGCGGCGGGGCGGCCTCGATCCGGCCGTCGACCAGGCGGACGGTGCGGTCGGCGTAGCGGGCGAGCTCCGGGTCGTGGGTGGCGATGACCAGGGTCAGGTGGTGGGAGCGGGCGGCGCTGGCCAGTATCCGCAGGACCTGTTCGCGGGCGTCGCGGTGCAGCGGGGCGGTGGGGTCGTCGGCGAACACCACGGGCGGTTCGGGGGCGAGCGCGCGGGCGACGGCGATCCGCTGGCGGATGTCCTGCGGGAGGTCGGCGGGCCGGAGCTTGGCGCAGCCGGTGACATCGAGGCGGTCGAGCCACTCGCCGGCGGCGCGGTGGGCGGCCCGGTGGCCGGCGCCGGCCAGCAGCAGCGGCAGGGCGACGTTCTCACGGGCCGTCAGTTCCGGTACCAGGTGCGGCTCGGGGCCGACCCAGCCGAAGCGTTCGCGGCGCAGCCGTTCGCGGCCGGCCCGGCCGAGGGTGTGCACGGGGGCGCTGTGGAACCAGACCTCGCCCTCGTCGACCGGGAGTTGCGCGGACAGGCAGCCGAGCAGCGTGGACTTGCCGGAGCCGCGCGGTCCGGTGACGGCGAGCATCTCGCCCTCGCGGACGGCGAGGGAGACGCCGCGCAGGGCGGGCGTGCCGTGGTGGGACTTGACGATCCCTCGGGCCCAGAGCACGTCGTTGTCGGGCGGGGCCGCTGACATGTGATCCATCCAGGTGCCGACGGGGATATGACAGTCGTCAGATTAGAACGATCGGACGGCTGTGCGGGCGCGCCGCACTGACCCGAACCGGGCGGAATCACCACGAAAGCGGCGTGCGGTCGCCGAATCGTTCCCGGACACGCCGAAGGGCGGTCCCGACGGTGAGGAGTCGGGGCCGCCCTTCGGTGGAGGGTGGGGAAAAAAGCTCAGACGATCAGATCTTCGCCCACGCGTCGGTCAGGCTGGTCCGCAGGATCTGCTCGATCTCGTCGAAGGTCGACTGGTCGGAGATCAGCGGCGGGGCCAGCTGGACGACCGGGTCGCCACGGTCGTCGGCGCGGCAGTACAGGCCGTTGTCGAACAGCGCCTTCGACAGGAAGCCGTACAGGACGCGCTCGACCTCGTCGTCGTTGAACGACTCCTTGGTGACCTTGTCCTTCACGAGCTCGATGCCGTAGAAGTAGCCGTTGCCGCGGACGTCGCCGACGATCGGCAGGTCGCGCAGCTTGTTCAGGGTGGCCAGGAACTTCGACTCGTTGTCGAGGACGTGCTGGTTCAGGCCCTCGCGCTCGAAGATGTCGAGGTTGGCCAGCGCCACCGCGGAGGACACCGGGTGACCACCGAAGGTGTAGCCGTGCAGGAAGGTGTTGTCACCCTTGTAGAACGGCTCGGCGAGGCGGTCCGAGATGATCGTGGCGCCGATCGGGGAGTAGCCCGAGGTCATGCCCTTGGCGCAGGTGATCATGTCGGGCTGGTAGCCGAACTTGTCGGCGCCGAACATGGTGCCGAGGCGGCCGAAGGCGCAGATGACCTCGTCCGAGACCAGCAGCACGTCGTGGCGGTCGCAGATCTCGCGCAGGCGCTGGAAGTACCCGGGCGGCGGCGGGAAGCAGCCACCGGCGTTCTGCACCGGCTCGACGAAGACGGCGGCGACGGTCTCGGGGCCCTCGTTGAGGATGGCCACCTCGATCTCGTCCGCGCACCAGCGGCCGTAGGCCTCCGGGTCCACCGTGCCGTCGGGGCCGGCCAGGAAGGACGGGGCGCGGTAGATGTTGGTGTTCGGCGCCTTGTGGGTGCCCGGCACCAGCGGCTCGAACGGGGCCTTCAGGCCCGGCAGGCCGGTGATCGACAGGGCGCCCTGCGGGGTGCCGTGGTAGGCGACCGCGCGGGAGATGACCTTGTACTTGGTCGGCTTGCCGGTCAGCTTGAAGTACTGCTTGGCGAGCTTCCAGGCGGTCTCGACGGCCTCGCCGCCACCGGTGGAGAAGAAGACCTTGTTCAGGTCGCCCGGCGCGTAGTTGGCCAGGCGCTCGGCCAGCTCGACGGCCTTCGGGTGGGCGTAGCTCCACACCGGGAAGAAGGCGAGCTCCTTGGCCTGCTTGGCAGCGGCCTCGGCCAGCTCCTCGCGGCCGTGGCCGGCCTGGACGACGAACAGGCCGGCGAGCCCGTCGAGGTACTTGCGCCCCTTGTCGTCCCAGACGTAGGTGCCTTCGCCCTTGACGATCGTCGGCACGGGGGAGTTCTCGTACGACGACATGCGGGTGAAGTGCATCCACAGGTGGTCGTAGGCGGTCTTGGAAAGGTCCTTCTGCGCCGGCTCGGCTGTCATCGGGTGCCCCAGGTGTAGGTCTGTTTCCGGAGCTTCAGGTAAACGAAGCTCTCGGTGCTCCGCACGCCGGGAAGCGAGCGGATGCGCTTGTTGATCAGTTCGAGAAGGTGCTCGTCGTCCTCGCACACCAGCTCCGCGAGGAGGTCGAACGAGCCCGCGGTGCAGACCACGTAGTCGACCTCGTCGAACGCGGCCAGCGCGTCCGCGACCGGCTCGATGTCGCCCTCGACGCGGATGCCCACCATCGCCTGGCGGGTGAAGCCGACGGTGAGGGGATCGGTGACGGCGACGATCTGCATCACGCCCTGGTCGAGCAGCTTCTGGACGCGCTGCCGGACGGCCGCCTCGGACAGGCCCACGGCCTTGCCGATGGCGGCGTACGGACGGCGCCCGTCCTCCTGGAGCTGCTCGATGATCGCCTTGGAGGCGGCGTCGAGGGGAACGCTGGCGTTCCGGTCACGGTTGGCCACGCCGACACTGTGCCCGACGGGCGGAGGAATCGCAAGCGGTGGTTCTGCTGATTTCGTCGTTCTTTCGATGATCAAGAACGGAATGCGTGGCGCTTCGGGCGGGGCCCTGTCGATTACGGCAGTGACAAGGGTACTCTGGCTACGTACACGCGCGAGCGTGCACACCGCCGATCGTGGCTTGTCGCTGACATGCTGTGTCCGACCGGGCCCGGAGTAATCTGGCGCCCGGGGCTGCAACGACGCAGGCCCAGACCGAGGAGAGACCGTGAGCGAGCTTCGTACGCTGCGCAACTACATCAACGGCGAGTTCGTCGACGCTGCGGACGGCCGCACGCTCGACATCGTCGACCCGACCACGGGCGAGGTGTACGCGACCTCCCCGCTGTCCGGAGCCTCCGACGTGGACGCCGCGATGGCAGCGGCCGCCGCCGCGTTCCCGATCTGGCGCGACTCCACCCCGTCCACCCGGCAGAAGCTGCTGCTCAAGATCGCCGACGCGGTCGAGTCCCGGGCCGACGAGATCGTCGACGCCGAGGTCCGCAACACCGGCAAGCCGCGCGCGCTGACCCTCTCCGAGGAGATCGGCCCGATGGTCGACCAGCTGCGCTTCTTCGCCGGCGCCGCCCGCCTGCTGGAGGGCAAGGCCGCGGGCGAGTACATGGACGGCATGACCTCCATCGTCCGCCGCGAGCCGGTCGGCGTCTGCGCGCAGGTCGCGCCGTGGAACTACCCGATGATGATGGCCGTCTGGAAGTTCGCCCCGGCGATCGCCGCCGGCAACGCCGTCGTGCTCAAGCCGTCCGACACCACCCCCGCCTCCACCGTGCTGCTCGCCGAGATCATCGGCGGCGTGCTGAAGGACATGGAGCTGCCGGCCGGCATCTTCAACGTGATCTGCGGCGACCGCGAGACCGGCCGCCTGATGGTCGAGCACCGCACCCCGGCGATGGCCTCCATCACCGGCTCGGTCCGGGCCGGCATGCAGGTCGCCGAGTCCGCCGCGAAGGACGTCAAGCGGGTCCACCTGGAGCTCGGCGGCAAGGCCCCCGTCGTCGTCTTCGAGGACGCCGACATCGCCGAGGCCGTCGAGGGCATCTCCATGGCCGGCTACTTCAACGCCGGCCAGGACTGCACCGCCGCCACCCGCGTGCTGGTGCACGAGTCGATCCACGACGCGTTCGTCGAGGCGCTCGCCAAGGCCGCCAAGGACACCAAGACCGGCGGCGTCGACGACGAGGACGTGCTGTACGGCCCGCTCAACAACGCCAACCAGCTGAAGCAGGTCACCGGCTTCATCGAGCGCCTGCCCGCGCACGCCAAGGTCGAGGCCGGCGGCCACCGGGTCGGCGAGGTCGGCTACTTCTACGCCCCGACCGTGGTCTCCGGCCTGAACCAGGACGACGAGATCATCCAGAACGAGGTCTTCGGCCCGGTCATCACCGTGCAGAAGTTCACCGACGAGGAGCAGGCCGTCGAGTACGCGAACGGCGTCGAGTACGCGCTCGCCTCCTCGGTCTGGACCAAGGACCACGCCCGCGCGATGCGGATGTCCCGCCGCCTGGACTTCGGCGCGGTGTGGATCAACACCCACATCCCGCTGGTCGCCGAGATGCCGCACGGCGGCTTCAAGAAGTCCGGCTACGGCAAGGACCTGTCGTCCTACGGCTTCGAGGACTACACCCGGATCAAGCACGTCATGACCGCGATCTAGCGGGTCAGGACGGTCGGGCGCAGTACGACCGCTGTCTGAGTCCGATGGGAAGGGGCGCGAGGATCTGTTCCTCGCGCCCCTTCACGTTGTCAGGGCGCGACACGCCCTCCGTGACAGGCTGCATCTGCCTGGGGGAGGGGCGCGTCCCTACGCTGGGCGCATGAGCACTTCCTCCGCTGACTCGGTCGCCGGGCAGGCCGTCAAGGCCGCCGACCGCGCGCACGTCTTCCACTCGTGGTCCGCCCAGGCCCTGATCGACCCCCTCGCGGTGGCCGGTGCCGAGGGCTCGTACTTCTGGGACTACGACGGCAACCGCTACCTGGACTTCTCCTCGCAGCTGGTGAACACCAACATCGGGCACCAGCACCCGAAGGTGGTCGCCGCGATCCAGGCGAAGGCCGCCCAGCTGTGCACCATCGCCCCCGGCTTCGCCGAGGAGTCGCGCAGCGAGGCCGCCCGGCTGATCGCCGAGCGCACCCCCGGCGACCTGGACAAGATCTTCTTCACCAACGGCGGCGCCGAGGCGAACGAGAACGCGATCCGGATGGCCCGGCTGCACACCGGCCGTCACAAGGTGCTCTCCACCTACCGCTCGTACCACGGCGCCACCGCCAACGCGATCACCCTGACCGGTGACCCGCGCCGCTGGGCGAACGAGACCGGCGTCTCCGGCATCGTGCACTTCTGGGGTCCGTACGCGTACCGCTCCAACTTCCACGCCGAGAACGAGGCGCAGGAGTGCGAGCGCGCGCTCGCGCACCTGGAGCAGACCCTCGCGTTCGAGGGCCCCGGCACCGTCGCGGCGATCATCCTGGAGACGGTGGTCGGCACCGCCGGCATCCTGGTGCCGCCGGCCGGCTACCTGGCGGGCGTGCGGGAGATCTGCGACAAGTACGGGATCGTGTTCATCCTGGACGAGGTGATGGCCGGGTTCGGCCGCACCGGCGCGTGGTTCGCCGCCGACCACTGGGGCATCACCCCGGACCTGCTGACCTTCGCCAAGGGCGTCAACTCCGGCTACCTGCCGCTCGGCGGCGTGGCCATCTCGGGGGCGATCGCCGAGACCTTCGCGCAGAAGGCGTTCCCCGGCGGCCTCACCTACTCCGGCCACCCGCTGGCCTGCGCCTCCGCCGTGGCCACCATCAACACGATGGCCGAGGAAGGCATCGTGGAGCACGCCAAGCACATCGGCGAGACCGTGCTCGGCCCCGGCCTGCGCGAGCTGGCGGAGCGTCACCCGTCGATCGGCGAGGTCCGCGGCCTCGGCGTGTTCTGGGCGCTCGACCTGGTGAAGAACCGCGAGACCCGCGAGCCGCTGGTGCCGTACAACGCGGCCGGCGCCGACAACGCGCCGATGGCGCAGCTCGCCGCGGCGTGCAAGCAGCGCGGCCTGTGGCCGTTCGTCAACATGAACCGCTTCCACGTCGTTCCGCCGTGCAACATCAGCGAGGAGGACGCCAAGACCGGCCTCGCGGTGCTGGACGAGGTGCTCACCCTCACGGACGCGCACACCGTCTGACGAACCGTCGGCGAAGGAGGCCCCGGGCGACCGCCCGGGGCCTCCGTGCTGTCGGCGGCCGGTCTTCACCGACCGGCGGATCCTGCTGGCCGGCAGCGGTGCGAGCCGCACCCCGCGTGCGCTCGGCGGACTGCCCTACGCCCGGCTGCGCCGCGTCGAACCCCGGCACACCTGGGAGTCCGACCGCATCGACCTGCACTTCGCGGACGGGTCGCCGGCCGCGCTGGAGATCACCGAGAAGGAGTTCGCCAGCCCCGTCGCCCTCGGCCCGCGCTGACCAGCCGTCAGCGGCGCACCGCGTCCAGTGCCAGCAGGGCCACGTGCAGCGACAGGCAGGACTCCACCTGGTCCAGGTCGATGCCGAGGATGCGCTCGACCTTGTGGAGCCGGTCGTAGAAGGACGGGCGGGACAGGTGGGCGGCGTCGGCCGCGGCGGACTTGTTCCGGCCCTGCTCCAGGTAGATCCGCAGCATCTGCACCAACTGGCCGCCGTGCTCGGCGTCGTGGGCGAGCAGCGGGCCGAGCTCGCGCTCCACGTAGGTCTGCAGGCGCTCGTCGTCGCGGAGCAGGTGGAGCAGGCCGCGCAGGCGGACGTCGGGCAGCCGGTAGTAGGCGGCGCGGTTGCCCGGGGCGTCGTGCAGTGCGGCGTCGGCGACCTGGGTGGCCTCCAGCAGGGTGCGGCGGGCGTCGCGGACCGAGCCCACCGAGGAGCCGACCGCTATCACCGGCTCGGCGGCCGCGCCGTCCCGGCCGGCCTCCGCGGACAGCCGGCGCAGCGCCGCCGCGAACGCCTCCAGCGAGGCGTGCTCGTCCTGCTGCGAGCCGAGCGCGACCAGCACGCCCACGCCCTCGTCGTCCAGCGCGCCGACCAGCGCGGACAGCCGGGCGGAGCGGATCGCGGTGGCCGCCAGCTCGGTGAAGTCGCGCAGCCGGGCCTGCGCCTCCAGCGCGGCGGGCAGCGGTCCCTGACGCTGCCTCAGCACCACGCCGACCAGTCGGCGGCCCTCCAGCGGGACGCCCAGCGCCTGGGCGCGCAGCGACACCTCGGAGACGGTGAGCGCGTGGGTGAGGATGCCCGACAGCAGGGTGCGGTGGGTCTGCCGCTCCAGCGACTCGCGGTCGCGCACCACCAGCCGGTTCAGCGCCAGCGTTGCCGCGCCGCGCTCCAGCAGCATCGCGTGCGGGTGCGGCACGTCCGGCGGGAGCGGCACCGGCTCGTCGACCAGCACCAGCCGGCCCCAGTCCTGGCCGCGCGCGCCGACCGTGGTCACCAGCCAGCCCGAGCGCGGGTCGTAGCCGGTCCGGCCCGGCGGGTTGACGCCGCGCGAGCGGTGCTCCCAGTTCTCCAGCAGCTCCTGCTCGCCGCGCCCCGCCGTGTCGTGCGCCAGCACCTGGTGCGCCAGGTTCTCCAGCACCACCGGCGCGCCCGCCATCCGGCCGACCTGCCGGACCACCTCGGCGGGCTCCGCGCCCTCGGTGGCCAGCTCGTTGAACACCTGGTGGACCGCCTCGGACACCCGCAGCTGCTCCAGTTGCGCGTTCACCACCAGGGCGTGCACCGCCTCGGTCACCGCGACGAACTTCAGCTCCCGGCGCAGCACCACCAGCGGCAGGTTGTGCCGCTCGGCCGCCGCGACCAGCGCCCGCGGCAGCGAGTCGAAGTAGCGCCGGCCGAACTCGATCACCAGCCCGGCCACCCCGATCTCGGCCAGCTCCCGCACGTACCGGGCCAGGCCGTCCCGGTCCTCCGGGAGCGCGATGCCGGTGGACAGCACCAGCTCGCCGCCGCGCAGCACGCCCGCGACGTCCGGCAGCTCGCTGACGTGCACCCAGCGCACCGGGCGCTCCAGCGCGCCGGCGCCCGCCACCACCTGGGGCAGGCCGCGCCGCATCACGTCGAGATCGAGCACGCGGGCGACGGTGGGCAGCATCGCGGACACCTCCAGGGGGTTTCAGGGTGTCAAGTCAATCATGCCCTGCCGCGACGCTGTGTCGCCCCGGCGGAGCCTTGCAGCGTGTAAGGCCGCCCGCCCGGGCCGTTGCTGAGTGACGCTTGCCCCGAGCACCCGAACCGAGGCATCGTCGGCCGGGTCGAGTAGGCAATGGAGGCAACTCATGGACCTGACCAGCTTCAACGACGGCGCGCAGTACATCGCGGGCCGCCCGACCCGGGGCTCCGGCGGCGAACCGTTCGACGTGGTCAACCCCGCCGACGGCAGCACCGTCCAGCAGGTCGAA
Source organism: Kitasatospora cheerisanensis KCTC 2395 (assembly GCF_000696185.1). Lineage (GTDB taxonomy): Bacteria > Actinomycetota > Actinomycetes > Streptomycetales > Streptomycetaceae > Kitasatospora > Kitasatospora cheerisanensis. The sequence goes on from NZ_KK853997.1 coordinate 5,434,805, forward strand.
CTGGCCTCCACCGCCGACGTCGACACCGCCGTCGCCGCCGCCCGCGCCGCGCTGCCCGAGTGGTCCGGCGCCACCCCCGGCGCCCGCTCCGAGGCGCTGAACCGGTTGGCCGGCATCCTGGCCGACCGGGCCGGCCAGTTCGCCCGGGTCGAGACCGCGCAGACCGGCAAGCCGATCAAGCTGTCCACCGAGTTCGACGTCCCCGGCACCATCGACAACACCGCGTTCTTCGCCGGCGCCGCCCGCAACCTCGAAGGCAAGGCCGCCGGCGAGTACAGCGGCGACCACACCTCGTACGTGCGCCGCGAGGCCATCGGCGTGATCGGCAGCATCGCGCCGTGGAACTACCCGCTGCAGATGGCCGCCTGGAAGATCCTGCCGGCCATCGCCGCCGGCAACACCATCGTCCTCAAGCCCGCCGAGATCACCCCGCTGACCTCGCTGCTGTTCGCCCGGGCCTGCACCGACGCCGGCATCCCCGACGGCGTCGTCAACGTCGTCACCGGCGCCGGCCGCACCGCCGGCGAGCACCTGATCGGCCACCCCGACGTCGCCATGGTGTCCTTCACCGGCTCCACCGCCGTTGGCAAGCGGGTCGCCGAGATCGCCACCGCCACCGTCAAGCGCACCCACCTCGAACTCGGCGGCAAGGCCCCGTTCGTGGTCTTCGACGACGCCGACCTGGACGCCGCCGTGCACGGCGCCGTCGCCGCCTCGCTGATCAACGGCGGCCAGGACTGCACCGCCGCCACCCGCGCCTACGTCCAGCGCCCGCTGTACGACGCCTTCGTGGCCGGCGTCGCCGAGCTGTACGCCGCGATCCGCCTCGGCGACCCGCTGAACCCGCAGACCGACATGGGCCCGCTGGTCTCCTTCGCCCACCGCGACCGCGTGGCCGGCTTCGTCGAACGCGCCCGCTCCTACGCCACCGTCGTCACCGGCGGCCCCGCCGACGGCAAGGGCCACGACGGCCACGACCTCTCGCGCGGCGCCTACTACCGCCCCACCCTGATCACCGGCGCCGCCCAGGACAGCGAGGCCGTCCAGGGCGAGATCTTCGGCCCGGTGCTCGTCGTCCTGCCGTTCGACAGCGACGAGGAGGGCCTGCGCCTCGCCAACGACACCCCCTACGGCCTGGCCGCCTCCGCCTGGACCCGCGACATCCACCGCTCGCTGCGCGCCACCCGCGAGATCGCGGCCGGCTGCGTCTGGGTGAACGACCACATCCCGATCATCAGCGAGATGCCGCACGGCGGGTACAAGGCCTCCGGCTACGGCAAGGACATGTCCCAGTACTCGCTCGACGAGTACACCCAGGTCAAGCACGTCATGTTCGACACCACCGCGGTCGCCCGCAAGGACTGGCACCGCACCGTCTTCGGCGACCGCTGACGGAACGCCGGGCCCCCGGGGCCCGCGACCCGTGTAAGAGAACACCGGTACCCCGCTCTTCCCGGTGGCGACAGCAGGCACCCCGCCCGCTGCCCGTCACCGGGAGAGACGAGGAACCGCACGTGAGCACCACCCGCCACCCCAGCGCCCTGCACTGGCTGGCCGACGCCGCCCCCGACCCCGACGACTGCCGCCGCACCTGGGAACGCACCGGCCTCGGCCTCGCCCTGCTGCCCGCCGGCCGCCGCTGGGACGTCCTGCACGCCCCCGGCCCGCTCGGCCGCCCCGCCGCCGCCCTGCTCGACCGGCCCGGCGGCGGCCCCGTCCTGGAGGACCCGGCCGGGGACACCGTCGGCTTCCTCGTCCCCGTCGGCACCGCCGACCGCTGGCTCGGCACCGGCATCCGCCGCTCCGGCGACGGCACCTGGATCGCCGTCCCGCACCCCGAACTCCCCACCCGCGGCCCGCACTGGCTGATCCCCCCGCACCGCAGCGGACGCCTCGTCGACCCCGCCGCCCTCGAACTCGCCCTGCACGACGCCGCCGCGCACCTGCACTGCCCGCGATTCCCGCGCTGAACGGCCCACACTGTCCCCATGGACACCAGCACCGCCGACCCCGGGCCGCCCGTCCGCGACCGGCACACCCGCCTGCTCACGGACGCGCAGCCCTACTGCCTGCGGCACGCCCTCGCACTCGCCGGACCGGACGCGCTCCGCCTGCACGGCCTGCCGGTCCGCGTCCACGGCGCCGACCTGCTGCTGGTCACCGCCGAAGGCCCGCCGCTCGGCGACCTCGCCGCCGGACTCGCCGAGACCCTGCGCGCCGCCGGCCACCGCACCGAGGCCGCCCCCGGCACCGCCCGCCGCCACCAACTCGCCGTTGTGGACGGCGAGTCCAGGGTGGGCATCGAGCTGCGCCGGGAACCGCTGACCCGCCCGCCGGTGCTGCCCGAGGACGCCCCCGTCCCGGTCGCCGCACTGGAGGACGCGGCCGCGCTCGCCGTCCTCACCCTGTGCGAACGCGCCCTGCCCGCCGAGCTGTTCACCGTGCACGCGCTCACCGCCCGGCTGCGCGAAGGGCAACTCCTCGCCCTGGCGGCCGCGTTCGACGAGGAGTTCACCGCCGCGACGCTCGCCGACCGGCTGGAGAGCGCCGCCGCGCCGCTCCCCTCCGGCGCCGACGACACCCGGCAGTGGGCCGAGAACTGGGCCCAGGACCTGCGGCTCGACCTGCTGGAGACCACCGAACTCGCCGACGGACTGCACGACCCGTACCTGGACGACGCCGACCCCGACGGGGCGTCCGACGACCTGTAAGGGTGAATCGCGCTTCCCCGTCAGGGTGCTCGTTGAGCGCGCCGGGCAGGCCGCGCAGACTGGAGAACGAGCGCGGGACATCCGTGGACATCGGAGGCAGAGACCCTTGAGCAAGCACATCACGCACTGGATCGGCGGCCAGTCCGTCGCCACCGCCGGAACCGCGCCCCGCCGCGGCGACATCTTCGACCCGGCCACCGGCCAGGTCACCGGCCACGTCGACTTCGCCGAGATCGCCGAGGTCGACCAGGCCGTCGCCGCCGCCGCCCAGGCCTTCACCTCCTGGCGCAAGGCGTCCATCGCCAAGCGCACCCAGGTGCTGTTCAACTTCCGCGAGCTGTTCAACGCCCGCAAGGACGAACTCGCCGCGATCATCGTCTCCGAGCACGGCAAGGTGCACTCCGACGCCCTCGGCGAGCTCGCCCGCGGCCAGGAAGTCGTCGAGTACGCCTGCGGCATCCCGCAGCTGATCAAGGGCGGCTTCACCGAGCAGGCCTCCACCGGCGTCGACGTCTACTCGATCCGCCAGCCGCTCGGCCCGGTCGCCATCATCTCGCCGTTCAACTTCCCGGCCATGGTGCCGATGTGGTTCTTCCCGATCGCCATCGCGGCCGGCAACACGGTGATCCTCAAGCCCTCCGAGAAGGACCCGTCCGCGGCCAACTTCATCGCCGAACTGTGGAAGGAAGCCGGCCTCCCCGACGGCGTCTTCAACGTCGTCCACGGCGACAAGGTCGCGGTCGACCGCCTGCTGGAGCACCCCGACGTCAAGTCGGTCTCCTTCGTCGGCTCCACCCCGATCGCCCGCTACGTGTACGAGACCGGCACCCGCTACGGCAAGCGCGTGCAGGCCCTCGGCGGCGCCAAGAACCACATGCTGGTGCTCCCCGACGCCGACCTCGACCTGGCCGCCGACGCCGCCATCAACGCCGGCTTCGGCGCGGCCGGCGAGCGCTGCATGGCCGTCTCCGTCCTGGTCGCCGTCGACCCGATCGGCGACGAACTGGTCGCCAAGATCAAGGAGCGGATGGCCACCCTCAAGGTCGGCCCCGGCTGCAACGGCGACTCCGAGATGGGCCCGCTGGTCACCGGCGTCCACCGCGACAAGGTCACCTCCTACGTCGAGTCCGGCGTCGCCGACGGCGCCGAGCTCGCCGTCGACGGCCGCAAGCACGCCATCACCGGCGAGGACGCCAACGGCGCCCCCACCACCGACGGCTTCTGGCTCGGCCCCACCCTGTTCGACCACGTCAAGCCGGGCATGTCCGTCTACAACGACGAGATCTTCGGCCCGATCCTGTCGATCGTCCGCGTCCCCTCCTACGACGAGGGCCTGGACCTGATCAACAACAACCCGTACGGCAACGGCACCGCCATCTTCACCAACGACGGCGGCGCGGCCCGACGCTTCCAGAACGAGGTCGAGGTCGGCATGGTCGGCATCAACGTGCCGATCCCCGTCCCCGTCGCCTACTACTCCTTCGGCGGCTGGAAGGCCTCGCTGTTCGGTGACAGCCACGCCTACGGCGCCGACGGCGTCCAGTTCTTCACCCGCGGCAAGGCCGTCACCCAGCGCTGGCTCGACCCCTCGCACGGCGGCATCAACCTCGGCTTCCCCACCAACAGCTGACACCGCCGAACGCCGAACGGCCGGCCCCCTGCCAGGGGGCCGGCCGTTCGGCGTTCCCGCGTCGGACGGCTACTCCGCGCCGCTGTTCCGCACCTGCCGGCGCACCGTCGCCCGCACCGCCCGCGACACCACCGGACCCAGCCCGTCCACCACCTCGACCAGCACCCCCAGCTGGTCCAGCGCCGCGAACGCCCCCGCCGCACCCTCCGGATCCACGCCGTCGTACAACTCCAGGCCGATGAAGCCCGCCGTCACCGCCCGCGCCAGACCCGCCAGATCGAGGAACTCCGCCAGCGGATGACCCGTGAACAGCCGCGCCAGGACGGCCTCGATCTCCACCGTCCACAGCCGCAGCGCGTCGCCCGTCACCTCCGCGAGCTGCGGATATCCCTTCGCCCCCGCCAGGAACTGCCCCAGCAGCGCGACGTTCCCGTCCTCCCGCTCCCGCGCGTGCAGCTCCTGACCCACCGTCAGCAGCTCGCGCAGCGACCGCACCTCCGCGAACCGCTCCCGGTACCGCTCCAGCCGCAGCCCCGTCTCACGCAGCGCCGCCGCCGCGAGCAGCCCCTCCACCGTCTTGAAGTGGTAGAACACCAGCGCCTGATTGGCCCCGACCTCCGCGGCGATGCTCCGCGCCGAAACCCCCGAGATCCCCTGCCGCTTGAGCGCACCGATGGCCGCATCCATCAACCGCTCACGTGTGTCGCTCATGCGCCGCAGCGTAGCCGTCGGCCGCCCCGGCCGGTCGCCCGCATCCCGCTACCCCCGGACGTACTCGCGGACCGGACGCACATGACGCGGAACCCCCTCCGCCCCCACCCGCGGGTACTCCGCCGTGAACCACCCCTGGTACCCCAGCACCAGCCCCACCACCGGATTGGTCACCCGCACCCGGATCCGAAACCGACCCGCCTCCTCGTCGAACCACTCGTGCAGATCCGCCCGCCCCGTCAGCAACTCCGGCAGCACCGGCGCACCGACCAGCGAGGCCACCCGGTGCGCCTCCGAGGAGATCACCAGCCCGCCGCGCGGCGTCACCCCCAGCCGCAGACCCACCGCCAGGTGCTGATGCGTCCCCAGATAGTCGAGCACCGTCCCCGGCCGCCCCGGCGCCGCGACCATCGTCGCGTCGAAGCGCCGCGGCCGGGTGAACTGGAACGTCCGCACGAACGTCACCGTCTCCCGCCCGTACCCGTCCCGGTACGCGTAATTGGCGATCGTGAACGGCACCTCCCGGCCCTGCTCCGGAAACAGGATGTTCCGCCGCGTCCCCGCCCACAGCAACGGCACCAGTAGGCGCGACCCGCGCTCGATCCGCTCCATCCGCCCCGTACCTATGCAGGCGATCCCGTCCGCACTGGAGAAGCCGAACCGGCGCTGCAACTCCGGATGCAGCCGGTCGAAATCCTTGCCGAGCGCCGCATGGAAGATCGACCGGGTCCGGGTGGCGGCGGGGCAGACGGACGGGGCGACAGCGGTGATGGTCATACCTGCTCCAAGGTGCTCGTGGTCGTCTTCGGGAATGCCGGACCGTGCTGTCGGAAGCCGACGGCGCTAGCGCTGCGGACGGCGCTGTCCGCTGCGGACGGCGGGGCGAGGGCGGCCAGCAGCTCCGGCGGACGGGCCGCCCTCCGTTGCGGGCGCCGCCGGCAGCGGCGCGCGGCCGGAGTGAGGCGGGACGGGGGACGACTGCGGAGAGCGCCAGCAGCGCCCCCGCGGTCAGCACGCCCGCCGCGGGCCGGCCCGTCGCCGCCGCGGTGCCCCACGCCGCGAGGGCCGCGACTCCCGCCCGCGCCGCGATCTCGCCCAGGCAGTGCCGGAGCGCCCGCTCCGGCGAGACGCCGCGCTCCGCCCACAGCCGCAGCCGGTCGAACGACCACGCCGTCAACCACCCGACGAACGGCCGCACCAGCCACCGGTCCAGCTGCGCCCCGCCCGGCCAAGGCCAACTGCGGTAGTCGTAGCCGGTGACGAAGGTGACCGTCGGGACACCGTCCGGCGCCACCGTCTCCGGCAGGTAGCGCCAATACCCCGCACCCTCCTGCAGCGGGGACCACCCCGAGTCGGCAACGAACCGCAAGGCACCCACCCGCTGCCCGTCCGCCCGCCACCGCTCCGCCGTCGTCACCCCCGTCCCCGTCAACGCCGGCCCCCGAGCCGGCCCCAGCAGGTACCGGAACCGGACCGGCCCACCCCGCCGCTCCCCGCCGGGCGGCTGGGGTTCGGGCGGATGCAGATAGTCGATCCGGCTGAACCGGCCGTCCCAGCGCTGGTGCAGCCACGGCTGCTGGGTGAGCTCCCAGAGCGTGTCCAGATCCGTGCGCATCGACAGCTCGACGTAGATGGGCGCGGCCGAGCGTCGCCTCTGACCAGGCATGGATGTCCCCCCGTCGGTGGATTTGAGCGATCGCTCAATCCGTGGCGCGGCCATCATGGCAGAGGTTTGAGCGAACGCTCAAGAGCCGCGGGAGGCGAGTGGCCGGCGGCTGCCCGCGGAGGTGTTTGCACCTGGCGCGGATCCGGCGTAGTGTTCACTGGTCGCTCGGCAGGGAGCACCGGACACGCATCTGTGTGGACGGTCCCGGGGCGGCCAATCCCTGAGAACCAAGTAGCTGATCCTGACGGGTCGCGTCCTTTTCGCGTCTCCGTTCGTATTTGTTGTGCGCGTTTTCGGAGATTGCGGCGGATTCGCTTTTCGGAGCGGGGATCGGCTAGAGTTTGAAACGTCGGACGGGCCGTCAGGTCGCAGAAGACAACAGCGAGTCGGATCGAAACTCCGGAAAACGGAGCGGAAAACATCTGATAAGCTGGAAACACGAAAGAACGAAGCGCCCGGAGGGTCCGCAGGAGTGCGGCTCGAAGGAAGCGTCCGTTCCTTGAGAACTCAACAGCGTGCCAAAAGTCAACGCCAGATATGTTGACATCCCCGGCCGGTCTTGATTGATCGGTTGGAGATTCCTTTATGAAGTAATATTAGCGAGGACGCAGTGCGCAGGACCGCCCTATTCCGGTGGTTGCTGTGCCGCTCCCCGTGGAGACATTCACGGAGAGTTTGATCCTGGCTCAGGACGAACGCTGGCGGCGTGCTTAACACATGCAAGTCGAACGGTGAAGCCCTTCGGGGTGGATCAGTGGCGAACGGGTGAGTAACACGTGGGGAATCTGCCCTGAACTCTGGGACAAGCCTTGGAAACGAGGTCTAATACCGGATACGACCTTCTCCCGCATGGGGGTTGGTGGAAAGCTCCGGCGGTTCAGGATGATCCCGCGGCCTATCAGCTTGTTGGTGGGGTAATGGCCTACCAAGGCGACGACGGGTAGCCGGCCTGAGAGGGCGACCGGCCACACTGGGACTGAGACACGGCCCAGACTCCTACGGGAGGCAGCAGTGGGGAATATTGCACAATGGGCGAAAGCCTGATGCAGCGACGCCGCGTG
>NZ_KK853997.1:5445698-5447054 GCF_000696185.1 Kitasatospora cheerisanensis KCTC 2395
GATCCTATGCTGTCGAGAAAAGCCTCTAGCGAGTTTCATGGCGGCCCGTACCCCAAACCGACTCAGGTGGTCAGGTAGAGAATACCGAGGCGTTCGGGTGAACTGTGGTTAAGGAACTCGGCAAAATGCCCCCGTAACTTCGGGAGAAGGGGGGCCATTGCTGGTGATGGGACTTGCTCCTTGAGCTGGTGGTGGCCGCAGAGACCAGCGAGAAGCGACTGTTTACTAAAAACACAGGTCCGTGCGAAGCCGTAAGGCGATGTATACGGACTGACGCCTGCCCGGTGCTGGAACGTTAAGGGGACCGGTTAGTCCGACTTCGGTCGGGCGAAGCTGAGAACTTAAGCGCCAGTAAACGGCGGTGGTAACTATAACCATCCTAAGGTAGCGAAATTCCTTGTCGGGTAAGTTCCGACCTGCACGAATGGCGTAACGACTTCTCGACTGTCTCAACCACAGGCCCGGTGAAATTGCATTACGAGTAAAGATGCTCGTTTCGCGCAGCAGGACGGAAAGACCCCGGGACCTTTACTATAGCTTGATATTGGTGTTCGGTTCGGCTTGTGTAGGATAGGTGGGAGACTTTGAAGCAGCAACGCCAGTTGTTGTGGAGTCGCCGTTGAAATACCACTCTGGTCGTGCTGGATGTCTAACCTGGGTCCGTGATCCGGATCAGGGACAGTGTCTGGTGGGTAGTTTAACTGGGGCGGTTGCCTCCTAAAGGGTAACGGAGGCGCCCAAAGGTTCCCTCAGCCTGGTTGGCAATCAGGTGTTGAGTGTAAGTGCACAAGGGAGCTTGACTGTGAGACTGACGGGTCGAGCAGGTACGAAAGTAGGGACTAGTGATCCGGCGGTGGCTTGTGGAAGCGCCGTCGCTCAACGGATAAAAGGTACCCCGGGGATAACAGGCTGATCTTCCCCAAGAGTCCATATCGACGGGATGGTTTGGCACCTCGATGTCGGCTCGTCGCATCCTGGGGCTGGAGTAGGTCCCAAGGGTTGGGCTGTTCGCCCATTAAAGCGGTACGCGAGCTGGGTTTAGAACGTCGTGAGACAGTTCGGTCCCTATCCGCTGTGCGCGTAGGAGTGTTGAGAAGGGCTGTCCCTAGTACGAGAGGACCGGGACGGACGAACCTCTGGTGTGCCAGTTGTCCTGCCAAGGGCATGGCTGGTTGGCTACGTTCGGGAGGGATAACCGCTGAAAGCATCTAAGCGGGAAGCCTGCTTCGAGATGAGCACTCCCACCTCCTTGAGAGGGTAAGGCTCCCAGTAGACGACTGGGTTGATAGGCCGGATATGGAAGCCCTGTGAGGGGTGGAGTTGACCGGTACTAATAGGCCGAGGGCTTGTCCTCAG
>NZ_KK853997.1:5447074-5520358 GCF_000696185.1 Kitasatospora cheerisanensis KCTC 2395
CAGGGGGTCTACCACCAGGAAATGGGGTGGTGTTAGGTCCACCTGAAAGACGGGTGGCACGGCCAATGCGCCGGCCCGGGGGTCGTGGGGAGACTGAGAGCGTTCTTGGGGACGGCGATCGACTTCTCGGGGAGTTGGGTTCTGTGGCGACGGCAGCATGGTTCGACAGGGGGGCCGTCAGGTCCATTGCGGAGGCGCGGGCCCGGGTGGGGTTGCGGGCCGGCTGGCAGGCGTTGGTGATGGCGGTCGCGGCCGGCCTGGCGGTGGTGGCACCGGTGTTCGCGGCGGTGTTCACGGGGGTGACGCTGGTTCGGTTCTTCGATGGCGGGCTGCCGTTGGTGGTCCCGGCCGCGCTGCTGGTGGCGGTGGCGTCGCTGTACTGGTGCGTCCGGCGCGGGGCGGAGTGGACGCGGCGGCGGGTGGAGCGGTCGTCGGGGGAGTCGTGGCGGGTGGTGTACTCGCCGCGGCTGCCGCTGGAGCGGGACGAGCGCGGCTTCTGGTGGACGGGGTTCTCGTACCACCAGAAGGAAGGGGTCGCGCGGCTGGTGCAGTTCGTCGGCTGGGCGCTGCGCGATCAGCAGGTGCGGCGTGAGGCGCTGTGGCTGCTGGTGAACCCGGTGGGGGTGCTGGTGCTGATCGGCGTGCCGATGACGGCGGTGGTGAGCGGGCTGGTGTTCGTCGCCTCGGTGCCGGTGGACCACCGGCAGTTCTTCGGGCTGAGCCACCAGGGGGTGAACCTACTGTGCTCGGCGATCATCGGCGGGTCCGGCGTCGCGGTGGGCCTGCTGGCGATGCCCTGGGCGGTGCGGGCGCACCACGAGTTGGCGTCCCGGGTGCTGGGCGGCGGGCCGCGGCAGAGCCGGGCCCAACTGACCGAGCGGGTGGCGCATCTGACGGAGACCCGGGCGGTCGCGGTGGACGCCCAGGCGGCGGAGTTGCGGCGGATCGAGCGGGATCTGCACGACGGGGCGCAGGCGCGGCTGGTGGCGATCGGGCTGACGCTGGGGACGATCGAGCACCTGATGGGCAGTGACCAGACGGCCGCGCGGGAGCTGCTGGCGGAGGCACGGGAGTCCTCGGCGAAGGCCCTGCAGGAGCTGCGGGACCTGGTCCGGGGCATTCACCCGCCGGTGCTCGCGGAGCGCGGCCTGCCGGACGCGGTGCGCGAGCTGGCGCTGACCTCGGTGGTGCCGACGGAGGTGACGGTCAGTCTGCCGGGGCGTCCGGAGGCGTCGTTGGAGACGGCGGTGTACTTCGGCGTCAGCGAGCTGCTGGCGAACGCGGCGAAGCACGCCCGGGCCCGGCAGGTGTGGGTGGACGTGCTGCACCGGGCGGGTCGGCTGCGGGTGGTGGTGACGGACGACGGGCACGGCGGTGCGCGGATGGAGGCCGGCGGTGGCTTGCAGGGGATCGAGAAGCGGTTGGGTACGTTCGACGGAGTGATCTCGCTCGACAGTCCTGTGGGCGGGCCGACCACCATCACGATGGAGCTGCCGTGCGTGTTGTCCTCGCCGAGGATCTCTACCTCCTTCGCCAAGGCCTGACACGGCTGTTGGAGGTCCACGGGTTCACCATCGCGGCGGCGGTGGAGACCGGGCCGGACCTGCTGGCGGCGCTGCTGTCGGAGCGGCCGGACGTCGCGGTGGTGGACGTCCGGCTGCCGCCGACGCTGACGGACGAGGGGCTGCAGGCGGCGTTGGCGGCCCGGCGGGAGATACCGGGCCTGCCGGTGCTGGTGCTGTCGCAGCACGTGCAGCAGTTGTACGCACGGGAGTTGCTGGCGGACGGCACCGGCGGCGTGGGCTACCTGCTGAAGGACCGGGTGTTCAACGCGGACCAGTTCGTGGACGCGGTGCGGCGGGTGGCGGCCGGGGGGACGGCGATGGATCCGGACGTGATCGGCCGGCTGTTGCAGCACAACGCGGGCTCGGCGCCGTTGCAGCGCCTGTCGCCGCGGGAGCGGGAGGTGCTCGGGCTGATGGCCGAGGGCTGCTCGAACTCGGCGATCGGGGCGCGGCTGACGATCAGTGACGGGGCGGTGGCCAAGCACATCGCGAACATCTTCGGGAAGTTGGAGCTGGCCCCGACGGAGGACGGCAACCGGCGGGTGCTCGCGGTCCTGGCGTACCTGAACGGCGCGGCGGAGCGGCCGCCGGCCGGATAGCGGCGCGCACGGCGGGGGGCCTCGGCGCGGCCTCGCACCGGATCGGTGAACTCGGCCCGCTCGCCCGGCGGGTGGGCCGGCCGGGGTGGGCCCGCGGTGGGGCGGGACGGTGTACGCGGTGGTGTGGACCAGTGGAGGAGTGGTGCCGGTCCGGCCTGGCGACGGGGGTGAACGCCCGTACGAGTAGTATCCGGTGGGCCGAGTCTGTCAACGGCGCATCAGTATCGCGTTGTCACGTGGTGATGCGCCCCGGGCGGGGACGTGTACTCGGCGGCTACAGGTCGTATACGGCAGCTGCCGAGTCCCAGGGGTTGATCATCGAATGGCACGTCCTTCCCTTACCCGTGCGCACCGCGCTCTGCTGGGCGTGGTGGCCGTCGGCGCGTGTGTGATCTCGGGCATCGGTTTCGCCGGGTCGTACAACTCGGTGCGGGACCTGGCGCTGGAGAAGGGCTTCGGCGCCTTCGCGTACGCCTTCCCGATAGGCGTCGACGCGGGCATCGTGGTGCTGCTCTCGCTGGACCTGGTGCTGACCTGGCTGCGGATCCCGTTCCCGTTGCTGCGGCAGACGGCCTGGCTGCTGACGCTGGCGACGATCGCGTTCAACGCGGCGGCGTCCTGGGGCGACGCGCTGGGCATGGCGATGCACGCGGTGATCCCGGTGCTGTTCGTGGTGGTCGTCGAGGCCTCCCGGCACGCGGTCGGGCGGATCGCGGCGATCACCGCGGACCGGCACATGGAGTCGGTGCGGCTGATGCGCTGGGTGCTGTCGCCGGTGCCGACGTTCCGGCTGTGGCGGCGGATGAAGCTGTGGGAGCTGCGGTCGTACGACGAGACGGTGCGGCTGGAGCAGAACCGGCTGGTGTACCGGGCGCAGCTGCGGTTCCGGTACGGGCGGGGCTGGCGTCGGTCGGCGCCGTTCCAGGCGCTGCTGCCGCTGAAGCTGGCGAAGTACGGCGTGCCGCTGGACCCGACGGTGCTGGACCGGATCGACGGCCCGCTGCAGGTGCCGGGCGCCGCGCCGGTCGAGCCCGCGGAGACGGTGCAGCCGGGCCGGACGGCCCCGGTGGCCGGGCAGATGACGCAGGGTCTGCCGGCGGCGCTCACCGCGCCGGCGGCCACGCAGGCACCCGTGCAGGGGCAGGCGCCGGTGGAGGCGCCGGTACAGGCGCAGGCCGTCGCGCCCGTCGCGCAGCCGAAGCAGGCGCAGCAGCCGGCGGTGCCGCCGGTGTCCGCGGCGGTCGCGGTGCCGACGCTGGCGAAGCTGGCCGCGGTGCGGCTGCGGGACCAGCAGGACCCGGAGGCGGCGCAGGCCGCGCCGGTGGTCGACCCGTCCGGGGACGTGAACGTGTGGACGGCGCGCCCGGTCCGCTCGCACGTGGCGGAGCCCGACCAGGTGCACACGGCGCGGGTGCCGGGCCAGGCGTCGCCGTGGTTCAAGGCGCCGCGCCCGCAGGACGCCGAGGCGCAGGGCCGTCCGCAGTCCGGCTACCAGCCGGCGGAGGACTACCCCGAGCAGGCCTACGCGGACCAGGGCTACGAGGAGCCGGACTACCCCGAGGACTACTTCGAGGCCGGAGCCGAGCAGCAGCGGGCGGCCGCGAACGGCCACGGCCCGGCCCGGCCGCAGGGCCCGCAGGCCCAGCCGCAGCCGCAGCCGGTGCCGGTGGAGCCGAACGGCCGTCAGGCGGGGCCCGGGCAGGAGGCCGAGCCGATCCGGCTGGGCGGTCGGCCGCTGCGGCTGGACGCGATGATGGAGGCGGAGACGCTGCCGTTCGACGAGGGCGTGGAGGAGGCCCCGGCGCGCCGTCCGTTCGCGGGCGGGGTGGAGCCGTTGAACGCGGATGAGTGCTTCGACGCGCTGGTCAGCTACATGGAGACGAACCAGCGTCAGCCGGACGAGCGTCGCTTCGCCGAGTACCTGTCGCAGCGCGGCGTGCCGGGCTCGCGGCCGGACGGCGGGGTGTCGGTGAAGGACGTCGAGAAGGTCTGGCAGCAACTCCAGGAGCGGTACATCCTGTCGGGCCGGGAGTGACCGTCCGGGCCCGGCGCTGACGCCGCCCCGGGCCGTGCTTCGTACGATGGCCGTCCGCCGACGCTTCCGGCGGGCGGCCGTTGACGCTTCCGGGGGCCCGCACTACCGTCGCCGCACCATTCGTCGAAGCGCGTGCGGTGAGCGGAGGAGCTCAGGATGTCGCAGCCCCCTCAGGCCGGACCCGCAGCACCGGTCGCCTTCTCCGCCGCCGCCCGCGCCGCCGTGGAGGCCCTGTTGACGCCGGTGGACGCCGAACTGACGCGCCGTTACCCGGGCGAGCCGTCCGCCCGGCAGCCCGTGCACACCGTGTACGTGCCGGCCGACGCGTTCGGGGCGCACACCGTCCGCGAGTGGGGCGCGCAGGCGCTCGCCGTGTTCGAGGAGCACGCCGGTACGCCCGGGCGGCTGGCCCGGGCGCTCGGGGTGGCCGAGGACGCGCTGCTCGCCGAGGTGCACGCCCGGGTGCGGGCCAAGCTGGCGCGCGAGCCGATCGAGGACCTGCGGATCGACTTCGAGGACGGCTACGGGCCGCGCCCCGACGCGGAGGAGGACGCTGCGGCGGTGCGGGCCGCGAAACTGGTCGCCGCGGCAGTCGCCGACGGCAGCGCGCCGCCGTACCTCGGCATCCGCACCAAGTGCCTGGAGGCCCCCGTCCGGGCCCGCGGCATCCGCACCCTCGAACTGTTCCTCGGCACCCTGCTGGCCGAGGGCGGACTGCCCGACGGGCTGCTGCTCACGCTGCCGAAGGTGAGTCACACCGCCCAGGTCGCCGCGCTGGTGCGGCTGCTGGCGGACTTCGAGCAGCGGGCCGGACTGCCCGCCGGGCGGCTCGGGTTCGAGATCCAGATCGAGACCACCCGGGCCGTCCTCGGCCCGGACGGCCGGGCCACCGTCGCGCTGATGATCGACGCCGCCGAGGGCCGCGCCACCGGCCTGCACTACGGCACCTACGACTACAGCGCCGCCTGCGGGGTCGGCGCCGCCCACCAGGGCCTGGACCACCCGGTCGCCGACCACGCCAAGGCCGTCATGCAGGCCGCCGCGGCCGGCACCGGCGTCCGGCTCTCCGACGGCTCCACCAACGTCCTGCCGACCGGCCCCGCCGAGCAGGTGCACGCCGCCTGGCGGCTGCACCACCGACTGGTCCGCCGCTCGCTGGCCCGCGCCTACTACCAGGGCTGGGACCTGCACCCCGCCCAACTGCCCACCCGCTACGCCGCCGTCTACGCCTTCTACCGGGAGGGCCTGGACGGCGCCTGCGACCGGCTCGCCGCCTACGTCGCCAGGGCCGGCGGCGCCGTCCTGGACGAGCCCGCCACCGCCCGCGCCCTCGGCGGCCACCTGCTGCGCGGCCTCGACTGCGGAGCCCTCGACCCCGCCGAGGTCACCGCCCGCACCGGCCTGGACCGCCCCCGGCTGAACGCCCTGGCCGGCCGCTGAGCGGGCGGGGCGGGAACCGCGCGGGGCGGCACTAGGCTGGGCGGGGAGGCCGGTGGCTGCTGTGCGTGGCGGTGCCGGGTGGAGAGCGACAGCGGAGAGCACCAGCGTCATGGCCGAGCCGAGCCCGAAGCCGTACCTGACCGTCCGGGGCGATGGCAGCCACGAGCTGGAGATCAAGAAGTCGCGGTTCATCTGCCACCTGGCGCGGGTCGCGGACGAGGACGCGGCACAGGCGTTCATCGCGGGGATCCGCAAGCAGTACTGGGACGCCCGGCACAACTGCACGGCGTTCGTGGTGGGGGAGGAGCAGCCGCGCGAGCGGTCCAGTGACGACGGGGAGCCGGCCGGGACGGCGGGCGTGCCGATGCTGGAGGTGCTGCGGCGGCGCGGGGTGACCGACACGGTCGCGGTGGTGACCCGGTACTTCGGCGGGATCAAGCTGGGCGCGGGCGGGCTGGTCCGGGCGTACGGGGCGGCGGTGTCGGAGGCGCTGGACGAGATCGGGCTGCTGGAGCGGCGGCCGGTCGCGCTGCTGTCGGTGTCGGTGGACCACACCCGGGCCGGGCGGCTGGAGAACGACGTCCGGGCGGCGGGCTACACGGTGGCCGGGCTGGACTACCTGGCGGACGGGGTGCGGATCGAAGTGGGCGTCCCCGAGCCGGAGGTGACGGAGTTCCACACCTGGCTGGCCGAGGCGACCGGCGGTTCGGCGAGCGCGCAGCCCGCCGGGCGGACCTTCGTCGAGGTCGACGTCTGAGCCGCGAGGCCGACGTCTCGGCCGCTTCGGCGAGTTGACGGCCGGACGGCACCCGGCATCCGGCCGGCCGGCTCCCGGCGCCCGGCCGAGCGGCAGTCGGTTTCCGGCCAAATCCCGGTGGGGGAACAGGATCGGACCGCGGACCGGGAGACTGCATCAACCGCGGGCGTGCGGGTAGCAGAGGCGGCGCGGGCGGAGTTCCGGTAGCCGTCCGATGACACCCGAACGAAGGAACCGGGGCCGGACTTGGAACTTCCGCTCCGGGTCACTTCGTCTCCTAGTCAGGAAGCAACGATCCGGGACGGCACCGGAAGGAGACTCGCAGACCGCAGCACCGCACCTCGGGAGGTTCCGCGTATGCCCACCGACCACGCCCAGCCGCCCTATCGGCTGACGGCCGCGACACCCCGCCCGCACCACGACACGACCGCCCTCGTCGACCACCTGCTCGCCGCCTGGCTGAAGGCGGAGGGCCACGACGAGCCCCCGCCCCGCGACCACGGGGCCCGCCGGAGCGACTACGGCTCGGCGACCGGGTACTGCTGGACCGCGACGGCGGACCGCTGCCCGGCCGAGGCCCCGATGCCCGCTACAGCCGCCGCAGACTCCGCACGCCCGCTCCGCACGGCACCGACCAACTGACCTTCACCCTCGCCGCCGAGGACGCCGACGGCCCGACCCGGCTGCGCCTCGAGGCCGAGCACCTGCCCTCCGGGCCCGCGCTGGCCGGCCACGGCCGCGTCCCCGTCCCGGAACTCGTCCGCCGGCTGCTGCCGCTGCTGGACGCCGCCGAGGGCCCGGTGCCGCTGGCCGTCGCCCCGCACCTGCTGGGGCCCGCCGACCTGGACGACCTGATCGACGAACTGTGCGACCCGGAACGGCAGTTGCCGACCGTGGTGGCCAGCGTCCCGCCCGCCGTGCCGATCGAGGAGTGGCAGGAGACGGTCCTCGGCCCGCTGCTGCGCCAACTCCCCGGCCTGGCCTCGATGTACGTGCTCGGCCACACCGCGCTGCCCCGGTTCAACCTGGCCCTGGAGTACCACAAGGTGTACGGCGGGGCGATCCGCACCTTCCTGCCGGACGTCGACCCGGCGTCCCGCGCCGACGCCGCCCGGCACCCCGTCCTGCCGCGCCAGCGGATCGACGAGAACCTGCGCCGGGCCGCCGCCCTGCTGGCCCGCGAGCCGCGCCGGGTGGCTGCCGAACTCGCGCTGCCCGCACCGCTGTCGGTGGTGCCGTCGCTGTGGCTGCCGCCCGAGGCGCGCAAGCCGCCCGAGCGGCCCGCGCACCCGGCGGTCCGGCTGGAACGCTGCCGGCTGCGGACCGAGCAGCCCCGCCCGCCGCGCCGCACCCGGTGCGGCACCGACCCCGCCAGCTTCGGCGAACTCGTCGACCGCTTCCACGAGTTCCCGCTGCTGGAGTTCACCGGCGACAGCAAGGAGACGCTCGCCCTGGACGGCCAGGCCGACGGCCCCGGCTGGGCCCGGCTGACCTGGGACGGCCTGACGGCGCTGCAGGAGTACGCGGACGCCGCCGTGCGCGGCGAGGCCGGCGGCGACTTCAAGCAGTGGTGCGAGCACACCCCGCCCGGCTGCCACCGCTTCCCGCCGCGCAAGGCCGTCCGCGGCGAGTCCCGCACCGTCGCCAGCCACGGCAAGTGGAAGCGCCAGCGGATGCTGCCCGTCCCCGCCGTGGTCGACTCGTCCTGCCGCGCGTTCATGGGCGCGCACCTGCGGATCGGCGGCGGCGGCACCGCCCCCCGGGTGCACTACCTGGACGACTGCTCCGGCAGCGGCCGGATCTACGTCGGCTACATCGGACTGCACCTGACCAACACCCGCACCAACTGACCCGCGCGGCGCGGTCCGCACCGACCGCCCCGGCCCGCACCGGAGCCGGGGCGGTCGGCTGATCCGGCGTCAACGCTCGGCCAAACCCGAGCGGTTGGCTGACCCGGAGCCCCGGACGGGGGACAATGCTGCTCGGGCCCCGCCGACGGCGGCCCTCCGACGTGCGCCGGACGAGCAGGGGGAACGACCGCCGATGCAGCACCCATCCGATGGCCGCGCCGACGGCACCGCCACGGTGCTCCAGCCCGGGTTCCTCGCCTCGCTCTTCCGCGAACTCGGCGCCGACGAGGACGAACCGCCCACCCAGGAGCCCACCGAGCAGCTCCCCGCGCCGAGGAAGCCCCGCCCGCCGGGCACGCCCACCCGGCGCCCCCGCAGCCCGCCCCGACCGTCGTCCCCCGCGGACCGCCCCCGACGCCGCGCCCGCAGCGGAACCCGCCCCGCGGACGACCCGGTGGCCGCGCACGGCCGGGCCGCCGCACTCACCCACCACCGCACCCTCGCCGTGCAGGCCGACCACGAACGCCTCGCCGACCTGCTGCGCCGCGCCGCCCAGCCGGTCTCCGCGATGGACTTCGAGAGCCAGCTGCGCAGCTACCGGCCCAAGCCGTACCCGGACGCCGCGCCGGACGCCGAACCCGAGCCCGCCTGGGCCGACTTCGCACCGCCCGAGCCCGCCGGCACCGACCCCGACCAGCCCCGCTCGCGCCGCCTGCTCGACTCCGGATACCAGCGCGAACTCGCCCAGGCCCGGCTGCGCCACCAGCGCGCGCTGCGCGAGTGGCGGACCCGGCAGGCCGACCTCGCCGACAGCGGCGCGGTCGCCGCCCGGCAGGCCCACGAGGAGGCCGAACAGGCCCGGGCCCGCGCCGTGCAGGAGTACAACGACAGCCTGGAGGAGTGCCGCCGCGCCTACCGGGAGGCCGAGCCCGCCGCCGTCGAGTCGCTGCTGGAACGCGCCCTGGCCGCCGCCGAGGGCTCCACCCGCGACCTGCCCGCCCCCTGCCGCGCGGTGTTCCGGGCGCTGACCCGCACCGCCGTCCTCGACCTCGACCTGCCGCCGCTGGACACCGTCCCCGCGCTGTCCGGCTACCGGCTCACCGAGGACGGCGCCGTCGAGCCGGTCCACCGCCCCGAGGCCGACGTCCGCGCCGACTACCTGCGCCTCGCCGCCCGCCTCGCGCTGCGCGCCCTGCAGGCCGCCGACGCCGTCGACACCGACGACGTGCTGGCCGGCGTGGTGCTGAACGGCTGGCTGCGCGAGCCCGGCCGGCCCCCGCGCTGCCTGCTCAGCGTGGACGCCGACCGCGACGCGCTGGCCCGCACCCGCCTCGTGCCCGACTCCGGGCACCTCGGCGACGACGGCGTGTACGCGGACGCCGAACACGACGAGTCGCTGCTGCGGCTGCGCGCCCTGGCCGCCGTGATCACCCCCGACCCGTACGGCGACGAGGCCGTGGTGCCGTGGGGCGGCGCCGCCGCCGCGGTGCCCGCGCTCGGCGAGCTCTCGCCCGGCGAATTCGCCCTGCTGGTACGGGCGGTGCTCACCGCCGGCGGCCTGGCGGACTGGAGCGTGCGGCTGCGCGGCCCGGCCGGCCTGGTCGCCACCGCCGAAGGACAGCCCGACAGCCGGCTCCCCGGCCGCTGGGTGGTGTGGGCCTCCCGCGGACCCGCGCCGGTCACCGCCGAGGAGATCGCCACGCTGTCCGAGGCCGTCCGCGAGGAGGGCGCCGACCGGGGCCTGCGGATGACCTGCGGCCGGTTCACCGACGAGGCCGTCGATCTGACCACCGAGGAACGCCACCAGCGGATCCACCTGATCGACGGCCAGGGCATCCGCGAACTCGCCCTGACCCACCTGTCGCTGCCGCTCACCGCCTGACGGCCCGTCGGGAACCCCGGCGGGTCCCGACCTGCCTTCGGCCGTCGCGCCGTCCGGAGTGACAGGCTTGGACCGTGGAGAACGGATTCCTCGGCCGCCGGTCCGACCGGCGCCCGGCCGAGAACGCAGAACGGCACACCGCCGAGCAGGCCCGCGAACGGGCGATGGCCGAGATGTACGCCGAGTGCGGCCTGCTGCGCGAACTCGCCGACGCCTCGGGGGTGAGGCTCGACGACACCGTCGACTCGCTGACCGCGCTCGACCAGCTGCTGCCGCGCTGGCGCGACGACCCGCAGGTCTCCCGGTGGCTCGGCACCGACGCCGGCCTGTACCTCGGCACGGTGATCCGCCGCCGGATCCCCGGCTCGGCCTGGCGGCTGGCCGCCGACGGCCGGCCGCTGATGGTGCTGGCCACCGGCTTCGAGCTCGACGTCACCGCCCTCGGCACCGACTGGGCCGTGCAGGGCGCCCCGCAGCTCGCCGCGATCTACCGCGCCGCCGGGGACGGCTGACGGCACGTCAGGATGACGCGGCGTCACCCCGACGGGCCGCCCGGGCGGCAGGAAGGGCGGCCGCGCCGCACAGTGGGGTGCAGGGCCCGGCACCGTCCGGCCCGGGCCGGACGACTGGGCAGCCGTGGGCAGCGGCCCGCACAGCCGTCCGGCCCCTGGCACGAACCGGGGGAGGCCGGAACTGACCGCCGTGCTGGTCGCCGCGGGCGCCTTCCTGATGACCCTGATCGGCGGCTTCGTCGCCCAGCGCACCGGCGACCGCCGCCACCTGGTGCTCGGCTTCGCCGCCGGACTGATGCTCGGCGTGGTCGCCTTCGACCTGCTCCCCGAGGCGATGGCCCAGGCCCCCGAGGAACTCCACGGCGTCCCCGAGGCGCTGCTGATGTTCGCCGCCGGCTTCCTGGTCATCCA
Source organism: Kitasatospora cheerisanensis KCTC 2395 (assembly GCF_000696185.1). Classification (GTDB taxonomy): domain Bacteria; phylum Actinomycetota; class Actinomycetes; order Streptomycetales; family Streptomycetaceae; genus Kitasatospora; species Kitasatospora cheerisanensis. The sequence goes on from NZ_KK853997.1 coordinate 5,458,126, forward strand.
CATCGTCGAACGGGCCGTCGCCATCCACCGCGGCCACGAGGGCGAGTACGCCGCGCACAGCCACGCCCACGGGCACGGTCACGGGCCCGGGCACCGCCACCGCGAACAGGGCGTCGGACTGGCCGCCGCCTCCGCGCTGGTGCTGCACAGCATGATGGACGGCTTCGCGATCGGCGCCGCGTTCCAGGCCGGCACCACCGTCGGCACCGTCGTCGCCATCGCCGTCGTCGCCCACGACTTCGCCGACGGCTTCAACACCTACACCCTCACCCGGCTGTACGGGAACAACCGGCGGCGGGCGGTCACCCTGCTGTTCGCCGACGCCGTCGCGCCCGTCACTGGCGCCGGGATCACCCTGCTGTTCACCATCCCCGAGCACCTGCTCGGCCTGTACCTGGGATTCTTCGGCGGCTTCCTGATGTACCTGGCGACCTCCGACATCCTCCCCGAGGCGCACAGCCCCCACCCCTCGCGCACCACCCTCGCCTGCACCGTGCTGGGCGTCGGCTTCATGTGGCTGGTGATCGGGCTGACCTGAGGTCAGAGCGGCTGCCCCGCCCGGAGGTCCAGCGCGTCCCAGTGGCGGCGCAGCACGTCCAGCGCGGCGGTGACGGCGGGGCGGCGCGAGGTCTGCGCGCGCCACAGCACGTGCACCCGGCGGAACGGCTCGGGCGTGACCGGGCGGGCGACCACCCCCGGCGGGAGCGGGCCGCGGGCCAGCCGCGGCACCAGACCCAGGCCGAGGCCGGCCGTGATCAGCGCGATCTGGGTGTCGAACTCGCCGACCTGGTAGCGCACATCGGGCTCCTCGCCGATCTCGCGCATGGTGTGCAGCAGCCAGTCGTGGCAGATGTTGCCCGGCGGGACGCTGGTCCAGCGCTGCCCGCGCAGCTCCGTCACCGGGACGGCGTCGAGCACCGCCAGCGGGTGGTCGGCGGGCAGCAGCAGGTCGACCGGGTCGGTGCCGAGGTCGAGCCGGTCCAGGCCCTCCTGCACCGGCAGCGGCACCGAGGCCCAGTCCTGCACCACCGCCAGGTCCACCTCGCCGCGGGCCACCAGCTCGGCCGCCGGATACGGATCGCTCTCCAGTAGCCGGACCTCCAACTCCGGGAAGCCGACGTGGAGTTCGGCCAGAACGCCGGGCAGCAGGCCGCGCGCCGCGGTGGCGAAGGAGGCGACCAGCAGCCGACCGGCGGCCCGGCCGCGTTGCTCCTCCAGCGTCACCTCGGCCTGCTCGACCAGCGCCAGCACCCGCTGCGCGGTGTCCGCCAGCCGGTGCGCGGCGTCGGTGAGCCGCACGCCCCGGCCCTGACGCTCCAGCAGCACCGTGCGGGTCTCGCGTTCCAGCTTGGCGATCTGCTGGGAGACCGCGGAGGGGGTGAAGCCGAGCGCCGAGGCGGCGCCGCCGACCGAGCCGTGCACGGCGACCGCGTGCAGGGCGCGCAGGCGTCCCAGATCCATCATGCAGCGATGCTAAACGATGAACCGGAGAAACTGTCGCTGGTGCTGAACGATCGGAGTGCGCGAAGGTCGGAGCATGCCGTCTTCCCCCGCCCTGCCGCCCTCGTCCTCCACCATGGGAGCCCGCCACGTCGCCCTGGCCGTGCTGATCGCCGCCGTCTGGGGCCTGAACTTCGTGCTGATCGAGGTCGGCCTGAAGGACTTCCCGCCGCTGCTGTTCTGCGCGCTCCGGTTCACCGTGGTGGCCCTGCCCGCGGTGTTCTTCGTCGGCCCGCCCCGGGTGGCGTGGCGCTGGGTGCTCGGCGTCGGAGTGACGCTCGGCGTGGTGAAGTTCGGGCTGCTCTTCCTCGGCATGCACGCCGGCATGCCCGCCGGACTCACCTCGCTGGTGCTGCAGGGCCAGGCCGGGTTCACCGCGCTGTTCGCCGCCGCCATGCTGCGCGAACGCCCCGCCCCGGTGCGGATCGCCGGCCTCGCCCTGGCCTTCGCGGGCATCGCGCTGGCCGCCCTCGACCACGGCGTGCACGGCCCGGTCGGCGCGTTCGCCCTGCTGATCGGCTCGGCCATGGCCTGGGGCCTGGCCAACGTCCTGACCCGCAAGGCCGCCCCGCCGGACGCGCTGCGCTGGATGGTCTGGGTCTCCGCCGTGCCGCCGCTCCCGCTGCTCGCGCTCTCCCTGCTGGTCGAGGGCCCCGGTGCGGACTGGGCCGCGCTGTGCGGCATCAGCTGGGCCGGCGTCGGCGTGGTGCTGTACGTCGGACTCGTCTCCACGCTGCTCGCGTTCGTCGGCTGGAGCCACCTGCTGCGCCGCTACGACGCCTCGGTGGTCGCCCCGTACTCGCTGCTGGTGCCGGTGTTCGGGATGTCCTCGGCGGCGCTGCTGCTCGGCGAGCGGTTCAGCCTGCTCGCGGGCGCGGCGACGGTGCTGGTGATCGCCGGGATCGGGCTGGGCGCGGTGCCCGCTAGCGCGTGGGCCCGGCTTCGTACGCCTCCTCGGCGCGGCGCAGCGCCCGGAGCAGCGCGTCCTGCTCGGCAGCGCTGACCGGGCCGAAGTACTCCTGCGCGACCTCGTGCCGGACCTGCGAGATCCGCTCCAGCGCGCCGTGCCCCGCGGCCGTCAGCACCAGGCGCACCGCGCGGCGGTCGGCCGGGTCGGGGGTGCGGGCGACCAGGCCGGCCTCCTCCAGGGCGTCGACCACGGTGGTCGCCGAGCGGGGCGCGATCCGCAGCCGCTCGGCGAGCTCGCTCAGCCGCATCGTCTCGGCGCTCTCGCAGCCGGGCGCGTGGGCGAGCGTGCGCAGCGCCCGGCCCTGGGCGGGGGTGATGCCGTACGGCTCCAGCCGCTGCATGGTCCGCCGGCGGATCCGCTTCATCGCCCGGGTGAGGGCGTCGGCGAGTTCCGCGGCGGTGTCGGCGGGGCCGGGGGAGGTCATGCGCAAAGGTTAGCGGTCGGTCCGGTGGCGGCCGGGGGCCGCTCCCGGAAATATGTTGAGCTTGGCTCAGCAATCGAGTAACTTAGGTCAGCCTAAGTCACCCGTGTCCACGAGGAGTCCCGCCATGGCCCGCTCCACCGCCCGCGTCACCACCGACCGCCCCGGCCGCTACGCCAAGCAGCTCGCCGCCCACATGGGCCGCAAGATCCCCGCCGACTGGTCCGAGGAGACCGGCCGCGGCACCCTCACCTTCGGCGCCGGACAGGCCGAACTCACCGCCGAGGACGGCGCGCTGCTGCTCGCCGTCGAAGGCGCCGAGGAGAACCTGCCCCAGCTGGAGGACGTGGTCGGCCGCCACCTGGTCCGCTTCGGCACCCGCGACGAGCTGGTGGTCGCCTGGCAGCGCGAGAGCGGCGAGGCCGGCACCGTCCAGCGCCTGACCGGCGAGGAGGACTGACCGGCCCCGCGCTCAGCCCTGCCGCAGCGGCGGCATCGGCACCGGCACCGAGAACGCCGTCGCCCCCGCCCCGACCCCGCCCTGGCAGCCGTTCGGCGGCGCCGTGGTCACGCCCCGGGTCGAGGGCTTCTCGGCCGCCCAGAACATGAAGCCCAGCAGGCCCGCGCTGGTGCCCGCACCGTTCGGCGCGGCGCTCTGCACCCAGCTGCCGGTCGCGCTCTGCACCGAGTTGGCGAAGTTCGTGCACTCCGGGCGGACCTGTGAGCCCTCCGCGATGTACAGGCTGCCGGTGAACTTGGCCGGCGCCAGCGGCGGGATCGGCGGGCTGTACGTCGGCTTGCCGTCCAGGTGCTCCTGCCAGTTGGCGATCGCCGTGGACGCCGAGGGCTGCTTGTTCGGCACCATCGCGTTCGCGTAGTCCAGCACCGGGTTCGCCGTGGTCAGCCAGTGCGCGGTGGCGTACTGGTCGATGCCGCTCAGCCAGCGGTCGCCCGCCGCCACGTCGATGGTCAGCCGCGCGGCCGGGTCGGCGCCCGAGGCGTCGTACGGGTGGGCGGCCCGGTAGGCGTCCACGAAGGCCTGCAGGCCCGTCAGGTTCGGGGAGTTGCTGTTCTCGTAGTCGATCTCGATGCCCACCCCGAGCTTCGACGCGAGCGCCGCCGCCTTCTGGCCGAGCAGCCCGCCGTTCTGGGCCAGCGCGGAGTCCCAGTCGCCGGTGTAGGTGATGCCGCCGATGGAGAGCATCACCCGGATCCCGTGCGCGGTGAAGTAGTCCACCACCTGCTGGTTCATCCCGACCGGCACGCCCGCGGCGTCCCCCGCGTCGGTGGTGCCGTTCAGCAGCCGCAGCGGATTGACGAAGCTCAGCACCACCACGTTCACTGACGGCCGGCCGTCGCCGCGGTCGACCAGCCAGTGGTTGGCGGCGTCGAACTGCGCCATGTCCCGGGCCTTCGCCCAGGTGCAGGCGTCGTCGCTGCAGTGCCAGGCGCCGTAGACCTGCATCGGGGCGGCCACCGAAGCCTGGGGTGTTGCCGCCGTCGCCGCCGTCGCCGCCGTCGCACCGGCCGCGGGCAGGGCCGTCGCCGCGAGGGCGAGCAGCGAGGCCGCCACCGCCAGGCGCGTCATGGGCATGACTGGGGAACGCACATTCGCCTCCCGGCGATCGCGTGCAGATGGGTGGGGAACAGGGTGCGCGCGAGCCCGGAGGGCGTCAATGGTCCGGACCGAACTGCGAACTGACAGGACGTCAGCGAAGGTCGAGCCGGGGCAGCAGGCGGTGCAGGCCGAGCAGCAGCAGGCCGGACAGGCACCAGCTGGCGAGCACGTCCAGCAGCCAGTGGAAGTCGCTCCACACCAGCCCGGTGCCCACCCCCGCGCACAGCAGCACCGTCGCCCACCCGACCTGCCGGGCCCGCGACGACGGCAGCACCCGGGCCAGCAGCAGCGCCGCCGTCCCGTACGCGATCGCCGAGGTCGCGGTGTGGCCCGACGGGTACCAGCCCCACTGGTCCGCGGCCAGCGGCAGCCCGAACGGGCCCGGCCGGGCGAACCAGGCCTTGGCCGGCACCACCAGCAGCGGGATCGCCACCGCCGCCGCCACGGCCACCGGCACCGGAATCCACCAGCGCGGCCGGCCGTCCCGCCGGGCCAGCCAAGCCGCCAGGCCCGCGCACCCCAGCAGCACCGGAACCGCCGGCACCCCGCCGCCCAGATCGGACAGCGCCACCCCGAGATGGTTCAGCAGCGTCGAGTGCAGCGCCCCGCGGACCTGCCGCACCGCGTCCCGCACCGCCGTGTCGACCCCCAGCAGCGGGCCGTCCACCGCCACCTGCCAGGAGATCAGCACCAGCAGCACCAGGAGTGTCATGGGCAGAACAGCAAAAACAGGCCGCCCCGGAGCAGGGGGGAGAGCTCCGGGGCGGCCAAGGCGATCGCCGCGCCGTGCGGCCCGGGGGGTGTGGGCGGGACGGCCGGTCGATCGGTCCGGTGCGCCCGCCTCGACGGCGGACGGCGATGTGGGCAGTGGTTGAGGTTCGCTGTCCATCTGTGATGACAGTACGTCAAAGCCGGGGCGCGCCAACGGCCGACAGGCTTTCGTGCACAGCATCTTCACCACCGGCGGGGCAACCTCCACCCGGTGCCCGAACAGCCGCACGCACAGGGCTCTGACAGCCGAACCGGCACCGCCAGGACGGCCGGAACGCGTGGGACCGGAGGGGCGAACGCACGGGGTCGGAGGGGCGAACGGGAGGAGGGTGAGCGGGAGGAGGGGGAGGGGGAGCGGGGGAGGGTGAGCGGGGAAGGGGCCGGCCGGGGCCGGCGGGAGCGGGGGAACGGCGGGAGAACGAAACGCGGGGGCCGGACGGGATCCGCTTCCGTCCGGCCCCCGCGTCGCTCAGGGGGAATCGCCTGGGGGTCAGACGCCCGCGAAGGCCGACTCCAGGATGTCCAGGCCCTCGACCAGCAGGTGCTCCGGCATCACCAGCGGCGGCAGGAAGCGCAGCACGTTGCCGTAGGTGCCGGCGGTCAGCACCACCAGGCCCTCGGCGTGGCAGGCCTTCGCGATGGCCGCGGTGGCCTCCACGTTCGGCTCCTTGCTGCCCGGCTTCACCAGCTCGACGGCGATCATCGCGCCGCGGCCGCGGACCTCACCGATGATGTCGAACTTCTCCTGCATCGCCCGCAGGCGGCCCAGCATGATCTCGCCGATCCGCTGCGCCTTGCCGTTGAGGTCCTGCTCCTTCATGGTCTCGATGGCGCCCAGCGCGGCCGCACAGGCCACCGGGTTGCCACCGTAGGTGCCACCCAGACCACCGGTCTGCGCGGCGTCCATGATCTCGGCGCGGCCGGTCAGCGCCGACAGCGGCAGGCCGCCCGCGATGCCCTTGGCGGTGGTGATCAGGTCCGGGACGATGCCCTCGTCCTCGCACGCGAACCACTGGCCGGTGCGGCAGAAGCCGGTCTGGATCTCGTCCGCGACGAACACGATGCCGTTCGCCTTCGCGAACTCCACGATCGCCGGCAGGAAGCCCTTGGCCGGCTCGATGAAGCCGCCCTCGCCCTGGATCGGCTCGATGATGATCGCGGCGACGTTCTCGGCGCCGATCTGCTTGTTGATCGCCTCGATCACCTGCGCGGCGGCCTCGGACGCGGCGTTCTCCGCACCCGTCAGCCAGCGGTACGGGTAGGCCACCGGCACGCGGTAGACCTCGGGGGCGAACGGACCGAAGCCCTGCTTGTACGGCATGTTCTTCGCCGTCAGCGCCAGGGTCAGGTTGGTTCGGCCGTGGTAGCCGTGGTCGAACACCACGATCGCCTGGCGCTTGGTGTAGGCGCGGGCGATCTTCACCGCGTTCTCGACGGCCTCGGAACCCGAGTTGAACAGCGCGGTGCGCTTCTCGTGGTCGCCCGGGGTCAGCTCGTTCAGCGCCTCGGCCACCGCCACGTAACCCTCGTACGGGGTCACCATGAAGCAGGTGTGGGTGAACGCGGCCAGCTGCTCGGTGGTCTTCTCGACCACGGCGGCGGCGCTGTTGCCCACGTTGGTGACGGCGATGCCCGAACCGAAGTCGATCAGGCTGTTGCCGTCCACGTCCTCCAGCACGCCGCCACCGGCGCGCGACACGTACACCGGCAGCGTGGTACCCACACCGGCCGCCACCGCACCGAGCTTGCGAGACTGCAGCTCCTGCGACTTCGGGCCGGGGATCGCGGTGACCAGGCGGCGCTCCTGCGGGAGCGGCGTTGCAGCGCTCATCTGTCTTCTCCAAGTTCTCAAGGCGCGGTAGACGCAGGCTACGACCGGCCCCGTTCGGCGGGCATGCGCCACTCGGTACTGCTGCGCAGTACGAATTGTCCTGCGCGGCCAGTGGCCGAAGATCGGCTCCCGCCCCCGCTCCCTCCACTACATTGGCCCCGGGTGTGCCGGCGGGACGGCGGAGCGGGTCCGAGACCACCGGCAACGTAGGAGGGGCCCGAAGTGGAACTGAACGACGCGCGAACCCAGCACGCCCACCCCCACCTCCCCCCGCCCCGCGCCCCTTCCACCTCCCCACCTGGGCCACCGCCCCCCGCCCGCAGACCCCGCCCGGCATCTACCGGCAGCACCACACCCCGTACGACCCGAAGAAGGCGGGGGACGCGGAGACCCCGGCGGGGCCACTGCTGCTGCGGGCGGCGCTGAACCTGGTGGTGGCCTGGTTCGTCTTCATCTACGGCCGCGGCTTCGCGCTCTCCGGCCTCGGCATGCTGGGGCTCGGAGACCTGCCGACCACGCCCACCATCCTGCTCGCGTTGCTGGTGAACCTGCTGGTCATCGCCCTGGTCATCAGGATCTTCGGCCGCATGGGCCGCTGGCGCGAAGTCGGCCGCCGTTTCCTGCTGCCGCTGGTCTCCCGCACCGTCACCGAAGTGCCCCCCGAGCCCGAGGCCGCGCCCGTCGTGGACGTGTGGGCGGAGTTGCGGCCCGCCGGCGAGGCGGTGCGGCGGCTGGAGGCCGAGCCGGTGGGCGACGTGGACTACGTGCGGCTGCACCAGGCCTGGCGGAGTGTCGGCGCGGACCCGGCCGGCCGCCACGAGTTCGCCGCGCAGGTGGGCAGTCGCGGTGCGGCCGCCTGCGCGCACCCGTCCGAGCAGCGGGACCTGCCGGGCGGGCGGGCCGCGCGGCACGACCTGATGGTGCGTCAGGTACGGCTGGGCACCGCGCAGGACGTGCCGAAGAACCCGGTGACGCACCGCAACGCGGGCTTCGCGCTGGACCCCGCGCTGCTCGGCACCTCGCTGCTCGCGGTCGGCCCGGCCGGCACCGGCAAGACGGCGGCGTTGGCCCGCCCGGTCGCCGAGGCGCTGTGCCTGCAGGCGCTGGCCGGCGCGGCCTGCGCGGTGGTGGTCGGGGCGTCGGACGCGGACCTCGGCCCGGACGACTGGTACGACGTGGTGATCGCCCCCGGCGACCCGTCGGCCCCGTACGGCCTGGACCTGTACGGTGCGGCGCCGAGCCCGGACGAGGCGGCGGCCCGGCTGGCGGACGCGCTGCTGCCGGACGAGCTGGCCCCGCGCGCGGAGAGCGCGCGGACCGCGATGCAGCAGGTGGTCGGGCCGTTCCGGGCGGCGTACGGCCGCTATCCGGGGGTGCGGGAGCTGCGCGCACTGCTGGCCGGGGACGCGGACGGCTGGGCGGAGCTCGCGGAGAACCTGCAGAAGTCGGGCCGCCGGCCGGAGTTCGAGGCCGACGTGCAGCAGCGCGAGCGGATGCACGGCCGGGTGGACGACCCGGGCGCGCTGCTCGCGGACCGGCTGGCGCTGCTGGACCGTCCCGCGCTGGCGCCCGGTTTCTCCGGCGGCCCGGACGCCAAGCCGGCGTTCGCGATGCGCGCGCTGGAGCACCCGCTGCGGGTGCGGGTGAAGCTGCCGGAGCGCAGCCACCCGGAGGCCGCCCGGATGCTGTCGCGGCTGCTGCTGGGCCAGTTCACCCAGGCCGCCGCCGACCGGGGCGACCGGGAGCTGTTCGCCGGCCTGGTGCTGGACGACGCCACCGCCGCCGTGGACGCCCAGACGATCCGCGGCATCCAGCGGCTGCGCGGCGCCAACGCGGGCGTGGTGCTGCTGCTGCGCACCCTGTCGGACCTGCCGGAGGCGCTGCGCGCGCCGCTGTTCGGCGCGGTCGGCAACCGGATGGCCTTCCCCGGCATCGCGCCGTGGGACGGCCGGCTGTTCTCCGAGGCCTGGGGCACCCACCTGGTCCGGGAGACCGCCGTCACGCACACCCCGGACACCTCGGGGGGGACGATGCGGCGGGCCGGCCGGATGGTGCGCAAGGCGCTGTCGGGCACCACCGCGCAGACCGAGTCCGTCACCACCCGGGACGTCGAGCGGCACCGCTGGTCGCCGTCCGACCTGGCGCACGCGCTGCCGTCCGGGCACGCGGTGATCTCGCTGACCTCGGTGACGGGGGAGCAGGTGCCGCCGCTGCTGGTGGACCTGCGGCACTGACGGCCGGAGTCGCGGGGCGGTCAGCATTGGGTCACGGAAGGTACGGACCGGCGGATTTCGGCATCCCGGCTTGTCCGGAGCGTCCATAATGGGGGGAGAACCCTCACTCGCCCGGTCGCAACGGCGCGACCAGGTCGAACCACCGAAGGTGCCATGCCCCCCACACTCGCCTCCGTCGTCCGCACCAGCACGCTCCACCTGACGGTCCTGGCCGGCGCGGACCACCTGGAACGCCCGGTCCGCTGGGTGCACACCAGCGAGCTGGACGACCCCACCCCGTTCCTCGAGGGCGGCGAGCTGCTCCTCACCACCGGCATCAAGCTCGGCAAGAGCGCCGCCGGCCTGCAGGCCTACGTGCACCGGCTGGCCGACGCCGGCGTGGTCGGGCTCGGCCTGGGCGTCGGCCTCTCGCACACCGAGGTGCCGCAGGCCCTGGTGGACGCCGCCGCGCAGCGCGGGCTGCCGCTGCTGCGGGTGCCCGAGGCGACGCCGTTCATCGCGATCTCGAAGGCGGTGTCGGCGGCCCTCGCCGCCGAGCAGTACGAGGCCGTCACCACCAGCTTCGAGGCGCAGGAGGAGCTGACCCGGGCCGCGCTCGGCAAGGACGGCACCACCGCGGTGGTCCGCCGGCTGGCCGCCCGGCTGGGCGGCTGGGCCGCGCTGTACGACGGCTCGGGCGCGCTGTCCGCGGTCGCCCCGGACTGGGCCGCCCGCCGGGCCGGCCGGCTGGCCGCCGAGGTGGACCGGCTGCGCCGCCGCCCCGCGCCGTCCAGTGCCGCGCTGCAGGGCCGGGCCGGGACCATCGACACCGCCGACGAGGACTACGTGGTGGTGCAGTCGCTGGGCGCGGACCGCCGCCCGCGCGGCTTCCTCGCCGTCGGCACCGAGGACCGCATCACCCCGACCGAGCGGTACGTGCTGAACGCCGCCGTCGCCCTGCTCACCCTCACCCTGGAGCGCTCCCGGGAGCTGCGGCAGGCCGAGGAGAAGATGGGCGCGGCGCTGCTGCGGATGGTGCTGGCCGGCGAGGTCGGCACCGCCCGCCAGGTGGCCGCCGGCCTGTTCGGCGGCCTGCCGGAGGGCACCGTCCGGGTGCTGGTGGCCGCTGCCGGGCCCGGCCCGGAGGCCGCCGAGGCGCTCGGCGAGCTCGGCGACCGCGCCGAGCAGGCGGGCGGCAAGGTCGGCGAGAAGCTGCTGGTGGCCCGGGAGGACGGCGCGCACGGCCCGCGCCTGATGGTGCTCGCGCTGGACAACGGCTCGGTGCACCGGGCCTGCCTGGGTGCGGTCGAGGAGCACGAGGGCCTGGCACTGGGCGTCTCCGCCCCCGCCGCGCTGGAGGACGCCGGCACCGCGCACGCCCAGGCCGAGCGCGCCCTCGCGGTCGCCCAGCGCGGCGGCCGCCGGACGGTCGACCACGAGGAGGTCGGCGCCGGCTCGCTGCTGCCGCTGCTCGGCGAGGAGGCCGTGACCGCGTTCGCGGAGGGCCTGCTGCGCCCGCTGCGCGACCACGACCGGACCGCCCGCGGCGACCTGGTCGCCTCGCTGCGGGCCTGGCTGTCCCGGCACGGCCAGTGGGACGCGGCCGCCGCCGACCTCGGCGTGCACCGGCACACCCTGCGCTACCGGATGCGCCGGGTCGAGGAGCTGCTGGGCCGCTCGCTGGACGACACGGACGTCCGGATGGAGCTGTGGCTGGCGCTGCGGGCGGGCGAGGACTGAGCCCCGCCCCGGACGGGCCTGTCCTGTCCGTAGAAATCGACGGGCTGCTTTCCTCCCGTCCGTCCAATCGGAAAGCCGTCCCCCTCCCCCTACCGTGAACGGGAAAGCGAAGCATTCGAGGGAAGGGGCCGGTGCGACCGTGACCACCACGTACGAGTTCTGGTTGGCCGGGCAGCGGGCGAGCGGCGAGGCGGACTTCGAGGTCCGCCACCCGCACGACGGCAGCCTGGTGGCGAAGGTCAGTGTGCCGACCGACGCGCAGGTGGAGGAGGCCGTCGCGGCCGCCGCCGCCGCGGTTCCGGTGTTCGCCGCGACCCCGGCGCACGTGCGCGCCGCCGCGCTGGACCACGTCGCGAAGCGGCTGGCGGAGCGCACCGAGGAGATCGCCCAGCTGATCACCGCCGAGAACGGCAAGCCGATCAAGTGGGCGCGCGGCGAGATGGGCCGTGCCGTGTCGGTGTTCCGCTGGGCCGCCGAGGAGGCCCGCCGGACCAACGGCGAGACCATGCGCCTGGACACCGACCCGGGCGGCACCGGCCGCTACGCGCTGGTGCGCCGCTTCCCGCGCGGCGTCGTGCTGGGCATCGCGCCGTTCAACTTCCCGCTGAACCTGGTGGCCCACAAGCTGGCACCGGCGATCGCGGTCGGCGCGCCGATCATCCTGAAGCCCGCGCCGGCGACCCCGCTGTCCGCGATGGTGCTGGGCGAGATCCTGGCCGAGACGGACCTGCCGGCCGGCTCCTGGAGCATCCTGCCGGTCGAGAACGCCAAGATGCCCGCGCTGGTGCAGGACAAGCGCCTGCCGGTGATCTCGTTCACCGGTTCGGACAAGGTCGGCTACCAGATCATGGACTCGGTGCCGCGCAAGCACGTCACCCTGGAGCTCGGCGGCAACGCCGCGGCCGTGGTGCTGGCGGACTGGAGCTCCGAGGCGGACCTCGACTGGGCCGCGACCCGGATCGCGCTGTTCGCGAACTACCAGGGCGGCCAGTCCTGCATCTCGGTGCAGCGGGTGATCGCCGACGCGAGCGTCTACGACCGCCTGGTGGAGAAGGTCGTCGCCAAGGTGCAGGCCCAGGTGACCGGCGACCCGCGCGACGAGGCCACCGACGTCGGCCCGCTGGTGGACGAGAACGCCGCCAAGCGCGTCGAGTCCTGGGTCGAGGACGCCGTCGCCAAGGGCGCGAAGGTGCTCACCGGCGGCAAGCGGGACGGCGCCGCCTACGCGCCGACCGTGCTCGCCGACCTGCCGGAGAACGCCATCCTGGCGAAGTCCGAGGTGTTCGGCCCGGTGCTGTCGCTGCACAAGGCGTCCTCCACGGACGAGGCCTTCGCGATGGTCAACGACTCCGACTTCGGCCTGCAGGCGGGCGTCTTCACGCACGACGTGCAGACCGCCTTCCGCGCCCACCGCGAGCTGGAGGTCGGCGGCGTGGTGATCGGCGACGCGCCGTCCTACCGCGCCGACCAGATGCCGTACGGCGGCGTGAAGGACTCCGGCGTGGGCCGCGAGGGCGTCCGCTACGCGATGGACGACTTCACCTTCGAGAAGGTCATGGTGCTGACCGGCCTCGACCTCTGATCGAGCCCGCTCCCGACGCCCCGTCACCGCGCAAGCGGCGGCGGGGCGTTCGCGCACCTGGCCCCCGGGAGCGGGCCGCCGCCCGCGGTGGAGTCCTCGTTCGCGGCGAGCGGCACCCCGGAAGGCGTCGGCCAGGCCGTGCCGACGGGCCCGGGCGGCGCGCGCGAGCCGGGTCGGCACGCTCACCGGGAGCGGCGGCAACAGCTTCCGCGGCGCGATAGTGCACGAGTCCGATTCGCCGGAGTTCGCCGAGCTGCGCGGCGTCGCGGGCGTGTTCGAGCGGGAGACCTCGGCGGACGGCGACGCCGCGGGGAAGCTCTGGGCCTGGCGGTGACCACCGCACCGCACCCGCCACAATGGGGGCATGAACTCGCTCGCCCATCCGCAGCTGCGCTTCACTCCGACCGTCGCCGACCCGGACGGGCCGCGGGAGTTGGTCATCCTCGGCTCGACCGGTTCGATCGGCACCCAGGCCATCGACGTGGTGCTCCGCAACCCCGAGCGGTTCACGGTGGTCGCGCTGTCCGCGGCCGGCGGCCGGGTGGAGCTGCTCGCCGAGCAGGCCGTCGCGCTGGGCGTGCACACCGTCGCCGTGGCCGACCCGGCCGCCGAGGGGCCGCTGCGCGAGGCGCTGGCGGCCAAGGCGCAGGGCGCGCCGCTGCCGCGGGTGCTGGTCGGCCCGGACGCGGCGACCGAGCTGGCGGCGACGGAGTGCCACTCGGTGCTGAACGGCATCACCGGTTCGATCGGCCTGGCGCCGACGCTGGCCGCGCTGCGGGCCGGCCGGGTGCTGGTACTGGCGAACAAGGAGTCGCTGATCGTCGGCGGCCCGCTGGTGAAGGCGGTGGCGAAGCCCGGCCAGATCGTGCCGGTGGACTCCGAGCACGCCGCGCTGTTCCAGGCGCTGGCCGGCGGCACCCGCGCCGAGGTCCGCAAGCTCGTGGTGACCGCCAGCGGCGGCCCGTTCCGCAACCGCACCCGCGAGCAGCTGGCCGGTGTCACGCCGTCCGACGCGCTGGCGCACCCGACCTGGGCGATGGGCCCGGTGGTGACGATCAACTCGGCGACCCTGGTGAACAAGGGCCTGGAGGTGATCGAGGCGCACCTGCTGTACGACGTGCCGTTCGACCGGATCGAGGTCGTCGTCCATCCGCAGTCGGTCGTTCATTCGATGGTGGAGTTCCTGGACGGCTCGACCCTCGCCCAGGCCAGCCCGCCGGACATGCGGATGCCGATCGCGCTGGGCCTCGGCTGGCCGGACCGGGTGCCGGACGCCGCCCCCGGCTGCGACTGGACGAAGGCCGCGACCTGGGAGTTCTTCCCGCTCGACAACGAGGCCTTCCCGGCGGTCGAGCTGGCCCGCGAGGTCGGTACGCTCGGCGGGACCGCCCCGGCGGTCTTCAACGCCGCCAACGAGGAATGTGTGGACGCTTTCCTGAAGGGCGCGCTGCCCTTCACCGGAATCGTGGACACTGTGGCGAAGGTGGTCGCCGAACACGGCGCCCCGCAGTCGGGAACTTCGCTCACGGTGGAGGACGTACTCCACGCGGAGAGCTGGGCCCGGGCCCGGGCCCGCGAGCTGGCGGCCGGCTGAGGCAGTAGGACGACGGAGGCGACGCGGTGGACAAGCTGATGTGGGTGTTGGGCGTCCTGATCTTCGTGGTCGGGTTGCTGTTCTCGATCGCCTGGCACGAACTCGGCCACCTCTCCACCGCGAAGCTGTTCGGCATCCGGGTGCCCCAGTACATGGTCGGCTTCGGGAAGACCATCTGGTCCGTCAAGCGCGGCGAGACCGAGTACGGCCTGAAGGCGATCCCGTTCGGCGGCTACATCCGGATGATCGGCATGTTCCCGCCCGGGGCGGACGGCCGGATAACGAAGCGCTCCAGCTCGCCCTGGCGGACCATGATCGAGGACGCCCGGGCGGCGTCCTACGAGGAGATCGAGCCCGGCGACGAGAACCGGCTGTTCTACACCCGCAAGCCGTGGAAGCGGGTCATCGTCATGTTCGCCGGCCCGGGCATGAACCTGGTGCTGTCGATCGGCCTGTTCCTGACCCTGTTCATGGGCATCGGCATCCAGCAGTCGGTGCCCACCGTGCAGTCCGTCAGCGAGTGCGTGGTGCCGGTCGGCGCCAAGACCGACACCTGCGAGCCCGGCGCCGAGAAGACCCCCGCCAACCTGGCGGGCCTGCGGGCCGGCGACACCGTGCTGAGCTTCGGCGGCGTGCCGATCCACGACTACCCGCAGCTGTCCAACCTGATCCGGGACTCGGCCGGCAAGCACGTCGCCATCGAGGTCCGGCACAAGGACGGCAGCCTCGCCACGCTGAGTGCCGACATCAAGACCAACACCCTGCAGGCGCAGGAGAAGGACGGCACCCCGATCAAGGGGCAGACCGTCACCGCCGGCTTCCTCGGCATCACCCCCGCCACCGGCGTGCACCACCTGTCCTTCGGCGAGAGCGTCGACCAGATGGACTCGATGGCCCGGCACAGCATCGAGTCGCTGACCCAGCTGCCCGGAAAGATCCCCGGCCTGTGGCACGCCGTCGTCGACGGCACCCCGCGCGACACCGACTCGCCGATCGGCATGGTCGGCGCCGCCCGGCTCGGCGGCGACGTCTTCGCGATGGACCTGCCCGCCACCCAGCAGCTCGCCTTCACCGTCCAGCTGCTGGCCGGCATCAACCTGATGCTGTTCCTGTTCAACATGCTGCCGCTGCTCCCGCTGGACGGCGGCCACATCGCCGGCGCCCTGTGGGAGTCGCTGCGCCGCGCCGCCGCCCGGCTGCTGCGCCGCCCCGACCCCGGCCCGTTCGACGTGGCCCGGCTGATGCCGCTGGCCTACGTGGTGGCCGGGGTGTTCATCTGCTTCACCGCCCTGGTGATGGCAGCCGACATCGTCAACCCGGTGCGCCTCAACTAGTCGCGCCACCACGGCCGGGTGTGCTCCGCCGCCCGGCCGTGCCGTACCGTTGGACGCCGGGCGCGCCGGTTGCGGCGCGCGTCGGCTCACCGAATTTCTGCAGAGGAAACACTGCGCACATGACCGCGATCTCGCTCGGTATCCCCTCCCTGCCGCTCAAGCCGCTGGCCAAGCGCCGGTACTCGCGGCAGATCATGGTCGGCAACGTACCGGTGGGCGGCGACGCGCCGGTCTCGGTGCAGTCGATGACCACCACGCTGACCTCCGACGTCAACGCGACGCTCCAGCAGATCGCCGAGCTGACGGCCTCGGGCTGCCAGATCGTCCGGGTCGCGGTCCCCTCGCAGGACGACGCCGACGCGCTGCCGATCATCGCCAAGAAGTCGCAGATCCCGGTGATCGCCGACATCCACTTCCAGCCCAAGTACGTGTTCGCCGCGATCGACGCCGGCTGCGCCGCGGTGCGCGTCAACCCGGGCAACATCAAGGCCTTCGACGACAAGGTCGGCGAGATCGCCAAGGCCGCCAAGGACGCCGGCGTGCCGATCCGGATCGGCGTCAACGCCGGCTCGCTCGACAAGCGCCTGCTGGAGAAGTACGGCCGGGCCACCCCCGAGGCGCTGGTGGAGTCCGCGCTGTGGGAGTGCTCGCTGTTCGAGGAGCACGACTTCCGCGACATCAAGATCTCGGTCAAGCACAACGACCCGGTCGTGATGATCAACGCCTACCGGCAGCTCGCCGCCGCCTGCGACTACCCGCTGCACCTGGGCGTCACCGAGGCCGGCCCCGCCTTCCAGGGCACCATCAAGTCCGCGGTGGCGTTCGGCGCGCTGCTCGCCGAGGGCATCGGCGACACCATCCGGGTCTCGCTGTCCGCCCCGCCGGCCGAGGAGATCAAGGTCGGCAACCAGATCCTGGAGTCGCTGGGCCTGCGCGAACGCGGCCTGGAGATCGTCTCCTGCCCGTCCTGCGGCCGCGCCCAGGTGGACGTCTACAAGCTCGCCGAGGAGGTCACCGCCGGCCTGGAGGGCATGGAGGTGCCGCTGCGGGTGGCCGTCATGGGCTGTGTCGTGAACGGCCCCGGCGAGGCCCGCGAGGCCGACCTGGGCGTCGCCTCCGGCAACGGCAAGGGCCAGATCTTCGTCAAGGGCGAGGTCATCAAGACCGTCCCCGAGTCGAAGATCGTCGAGACCCTGATCGAGGAGGCCATGAAGCTGGCCGAGCAGATGCAGGAGGACGGCGTCGAGTCCGGCGCCCCCGTCGTCGTGGCCGCCGAGTGACGGTCTGAACTCCCCGGCGGGACCGTCCCCGGACGGTCCCGCCCCCGTGCGAGAGGTGCCTCCCGTGCTCGACCGAGGTGTGATGCTGCCCGGACCGTTCCAGGTCGCCCGGGCGCTGGCCGCAACCCGCGTGCTGGAGGGGCCCGACCTCGAAGAGGCGCTGGAGATCCTGCACCGCGACCCGGTCGCCAACGCCTTCGTCGCCACCCGGGTGGAGGCCGTCGGCCTCGACCCGTGGCGGCTCGGCGGCGAGATGTGGGGCTGGCACGACGCCGACGGGCGGCTCGACGCGCTGTGCTACGCCGGCGCCAACCTGGTCCCGGTCAACGCCGGCCCGGAGGCCGTCCGCGCGTTCGCCGAACGCGCCCGCCGGCAGGGCCGCCGCTGTTCCTCGATCGTCGGCCCGGCCGAAGCCACCGCCGCCCTGTGGGCGCTGCTGGAGCGCTCCTGGGGCCCGGCCCGCGACGTGCGCGGCCACCAGCCGCTGATGGCCACCTCCACGCCCGTCACCGAGGTCGAACCCGACCCGCTGGTGCGGCGGGTGCACCGCGGCGAGATCGAGGCGCTGATGCCCGCCTGCGTCGCCATGTTCACCGAGGAGGTCGGGATCTCCCCGCTGGCCGGCGACGGGGGCCTGCTCTACCAGGCCCGGGTCGCCGAACTGGTCTCCTCCGGACGGTCGTTCGCCCGCTTCGACGAGGACGGCAAGGTCGTCTTCAAGGCCGAGATCGGCGCCGTCACCGCCGGCGCCTGCCAGATCCAGGGCGTCTGGGTGGCCCCCGAGCACCGCGGCAAGCGGCTCTCCGAGAGCGGCATGGCCGCCGTCGTGAACACCGCGCTGGCCGAGGTCGCCCCCGTCGTCTCGCTGTACGTCAACGACTTCAACATCCGGGCCCGCGCCGCCTACCGCCGGGTCGGCTTCCACGAGGTCGGCGCGTTCATGAGCGTGCTGTTCTGACGCACCGTCAGCGGCTCGACGGGTCGCGCAGCGGCAGGTGGGCGCCCATCACCGCGTACGGGCGCACCGTGTTCGGGAAGCGCACCGCCGGGGCCAGGTCCCGGTAGCCGAGCGCGCGGTACAGCCGGCGGGCCGGGGTCTCCGCGTCGATCGCCGACAGGATCGAGCGGTCCAGGCCGGAGCGCTCGCACAGCGCCCGGATCAGCCGGGTGCCCACCCCCAGGCCCTGGAACTCCGGCAGCACGTGCAGCTCCGTCACCGCGAACACCCCGTCCAGCCAGTCCGCGTGGCCGCGCGCCGCCAGGTACGGCTCGATCACCGTCGACCACCAGTGGGTGCGCTGGTTGGGCATCCCGTAGCCGAACCCGACCAGCCGGCCCTCCGCCATCGCCCCCAGCGCGATCACCCCCGGCTGCAGCGCGTGCCGGCCGACGATCGGCAGCCGCACCGCCACCTCCTGCGGACCCAGGCCGAACGCGACCGCCTGGACCTCCAGCACGGCGGGCGCCCACGCCGCCAGGTCGATGGCCTCGATCGTCACCCCGGTGCGCTGCTCCATGAAGCGGGACGTTACTACCTGCCGTCGCGGGCGTCCGCGCGGCCCGTCCTCACAGCCAGGCCGCGAACTCCAGATGGAGCTCCGCGCCCGCCGCGTCGCCCCGCCGCAGCGCCGCCAGGGCGGTGTCCACGGCCCGCAGCAGGGTCCAGGCGCGGACCCGCTCGGCGGGCAGCTCCACGGCCTCCGACAGCTGCGCCAGCCGCCGCCGGGCCGCCCGCGCGGGCCCGGCGAGGCCGCCAGGGTGTCCGCCCGGTCCAGCACCAGCCGGGCCAGGTCGTACGCCCGGTCGCCGACCAGCGGCCGCGGCCCGACCGCGAGCCACGGCGCCCGGTCGGCGGCCAGCACCCGCCCGTGGTGGAAGTCCCCGTGCAGCAGCCAGCCGTCGTCGTCCGCGCCGGCCGCGACCGCCTCCAGCGCCTCGTCCACCAGCGGCGCGGCGTCCGCCGCGAGCGCGCGGTCCCGGGCGATCCGGCGGGTCAGCTGCCCGGCCCGGTCCTCCAGGGTGTCGAAGGAGTGCCCGGCCGGCGGCCGCACCCACAGGCGGCGCAGCAGGCTGGTGGCCTCCAGCGTCGCCTTCGCCTCGGCGAGCGAACGCAGCGGGATCTCGCCGTGCAGCCGCTCCAGCAGCAGCGCCCCGTCCGCCTCGTCCAGCAGCAGCACGGCCCCGCGGCCGGCCCACACCCGCAGCGCCGCCGCCTGCGCTGCCGTGCCGGGAGCGGGCCGCGGCAGCTTCACCGCCACCGGCGTGCGGTCCGCGGCCCGGTACGCGTACCCCACCAGGCTGTTCCGCCCGCCGGGCACCGCGATCCGCTCCAGCACCAGGCCCCAGGCCGCCACCCGCTCCGCGAACCGGCCCGGCAGCGCCGCCAGCCACTCCGCGTCCTGCGGACCACCTCCCGCCCGGACCGACTCGACCAGACGCTCGGGGACGGTGAACTGCGCGGGCTGTGCGGACATGCCGTCCATCATCGCCCAGGGCAGGGCGACTGCCGCGCCGGGCGCCGCCGTGGCGGGCGGACGGTCCGTCAGCTCGCGCTCGGGGACGGCGAGGGGTCGGCGGCGGCGAGGCCGGGGAGCGCGGGAGGTCGGCGCCCCAGTGGGCGGCCCGGAGGGCGGACTCGCGGAGGGCGGCGGCGGCCTGCGCGCGGAGGGCGGGGGCGGTGCACAGGTCGGCGTAGGCGGCGGTGAGCTGGGTCTCCAGGAAGGCCGCGAGCCGGCCGGCGGAGACGGCGTCGGTCACCTGGAAGGGGAGCCGGTAGCCGGGGGCGGCCGCGGTGGGGGAGACCCCGCCGGTGCTGAGCAGGCGCTGCCAGGCGTCCCGGCGGGCCTGGTGGGCGGCGTACGTGGCGCGCCCGTCCTCGCGCTGCGGGCCGACCGGCAGGAACGCGCCCACCACGCCGTACCCGTACACGGCGGCGTGCTCGGCGGCGAGCGCGGACTGCAGGGCGTCCGAGTCGGCGCTCGCCAGGGCGGCGGGCGAGGCCGAGCCGGACGGCGACGAGGACGGTGACGGGGACGGCGCGGGGTTGTCGGCGGCGACCGGGCCGGTGTCGCCGAGGGCGGCGGCGTGCGCGGCGCCGGAGGCGGACACCGCGGCGAGGGTCCTGGCGAGGGCGGGGGAGGCGGCCGCGAGGTCGGCCAGCCGCAGGCCGGCGGTGCGCCGCTCGGACGCGGCCAGGTCGGCGACCGTGCGGGCGGCGGAGGCGCTCGGGTGCGCGGTCGGCGAGGAGGCGGGCAGCGACTGGGCGAGCGCCTCCCGGTGCTGGACGACGTCCTCGCGCTGGTCGGCGAGCTGGTCCGGGGCCGCGGGGCCGGTGGCGAGCACGGCGTCGTAGTCGGCGAGGAGGGCGTCGGTGGCGGCGAGCTGGCGCAGGCGCAGCGGCCGGTCGGCGTCCTCGGCCGTCCTCCCGGTGGCGTGGGAGTGGTCGCCGGTGCAGCCGCACAGGAACTGGAGGCCGCCGAGCGCCCCGAGGGCCAGGAAGGTCCGCCGTGTGGGCGCGGGCATCGGCACTCCAGCGTGTTCGTGGGGCCGGAAGCCCCCGTCGGGAGAATCTTGACCGGAGCCGGGCTCTCCCGGCGGGAGCTTGGACCGTACCGGGTGGCTGTGACCTTCCTCGCAGCGGGGTGCTCCGCGTCCGGGTCGGAATCGGCGGTTCGGGGGTGGACCGGATAGGCTTCGCCATGAGTTAGCACCTCTGACAACAGCAGACGCGGCCGAGGAGTCACCCGGATGAGCACCACCCCCACTGACCGGCTGCGCACATTGCTGGAGCCGCTGGCAGCCGAGGCCGGGCTGGACCTCGAAGAGGTCAAGGTGACCCAGGCCGGCAGCCGCCGCCAGGTGCAGATCGACGTGGACGCCGACGGCGGCGTCGACCTGGACGCGATCGCCGAGTTCTCCCGCCTGGTCGGCCAGGCGCTGGACGACTCCGACCTGATGGGCGACGCCCCGTACCTGCTGGAGGTCGGTTCGCCGGGCGCCGAGCGCCCGCTGAACGAGCCGCGGCACTGGCGCCGGGCGACCGGCCGGCTGGCGGCGATCAAGCTGGTGGACGGCGCGGAGCTGACCGCGCGGGTGCTGGAGAGCGACGAGGACGGCGCGCTGGTCGAGGTGCAGCCGGTGAAGGGGCGCGGCCGTCCCAAGGAGCGCCGACTGGAGTTCGCGGAGATCGCGCGGGCCCGGGTGCAGGTCGAGTTCAACCGCAAGGACGAGGAACTGCTCGACGCCGCCGCCGACATCGCGGACACGGACGAAGAGGAAGAGGAGGCGTAATCGTGGACATCGACATGAGTGCCCTGCGCGGGCTGGTCACCGAGAAGGGCGTGCCGTTCGACCTGCTGGTCGAGTCGATCGAGTCGGCCCTCCTCATCGCGTACCACCGCACCGAGGGATCGCGCCGCCGGGCGCGGGTCGAGCTGAACCGCAAGACCGGCCACGTGACGGTGTGGGCGCTGGAGGACGCGGCCGAGCTGGACGAGGGCGTGGAGCCCAAGGAGTTCGACGACACCCCGAGCGGGTTCGGCCGGATCGCCGCCTCCACCGCCAAGCAGGTCATCCTGCAGCGGCTGCGGGACGCCGCGGACGACCAGACCTTCGGCGAGTACGCCGGCAAGGAGGGCGACATCGTCACCGGTGTCGTCCAGCAGGGCAACGACCCGAAGAACATCCTGGTCGACATCGGCAAGCTGGAGGCCATCCTGCCGCCGCAGGAGCAGGTCCCGGGCGAGGACTACCGGCACGGCACCCGGCTGAAGTGCTACGTGGTGGGCGTGCGGCGCGGTGTGCGCGGCCCGTCGGTCACCCTCTCGCGGACCCACCCGAACCTGGTGAAGCGGCTGTTCGCGCTGGAGGTTCCGGAGATCGCGGACGGCTCGGTGGAGATCGCGGCGATCGCCCGCGAGGCCGGCCACCGCACCAAGATCGCGGTCTGGTCGCGCAAGTCGGGCCTGAACGCCAAGGGCGCCTGCATCGGCCCGAACGGCATGCGGGTGCGCGGCGTGATGGCCGAGCTGCACGGCGAGAAGATCGACATCGTCGACTGGTCGGAGGACCCGGCCGAGATGGTCGCCTCCGCGCTGTCCCCCGCGCGGGTGACGAAGGTGGAGATCGTCGACCTGGCCCAGCGCTCCGCCCGGGTGATCGTGCCGGACTACCAGCTGTCGCTGGCGATCGGCAAGGAGGGGCAGAACGCCCGCCTGGCCGCCCGCCTCACCGGCTGGCGGATCGACATCCGCCCGGACACCGAGGCCCCGGCCGACGCCCAGTAGGGAACACGTCCGGCAGTACCAGCGTTGAAGAAAGCCTTCGGAGATCTACTCGGAGGCGGCGAGTCCCTTCGGAGGGGTAGACTTGAGCGTGTCTGGCCGGACGCATGTCCGCGCATGCCCTGAACGCACCTGCGTGGGCTGCCGCAAGCGCGCGGCCAAGCACGAGCTGCTGCGTGTCGTGGCGGGCGAGGGCGAGTGCGTCCCCGATCCTCGCGGCACACTGCCGGGCCGGGGCGCGTATCTGCACCCCGTCCCGACCTGCCTCGACCTCGCGGTCCGCCGCCGGGCGTTCCCGAGGGCCCTCCGGGTCCAGGGCACGCTCGAACCCGGCGCCCTGCGGGAGTACGTCGGGGCAGGAGCAAGTCCGGCCGACGGTCAGTCGGCCCGCTGACGGGCGTCACGCCCGGCAACACGCACCAGCGCACGGCAGTGGGTACGCCGCCGTGCGCCCCAAGGTCAGGTACCTCGCGAGATGGAAGTAGGTCGAGATTGCGATGAGCACTCGATGAGTACGCGATGAGTACGCCCATGAAGTAGCGACAGTCCGGCGGACGAATACCCCGGACGTATAGACAGGAGCGAAGTGGCTAAGGTCCGGGTATACGAGCTCGCCAAGGAGCTTGGCTTGGAGAGCAAGGCCGTCATGGCCAAGCTCACCGAGCTGGGCGAGTTCGTGCGGTCGGCGTCCTCGACGATCGAGGCGCCGGTCGTGCGCAAGTTGACTGACGCTTTGGGAGCGACCCCGCCGTCCGGCGGCGCGTCCTCCGCGAAGCCTGGCCCGCGGAAGCCCGCGGCGCCCAGCCGTCCGGCGGTGCCGGTGCGGCTGCACCCAAGCCGGGTGCCCCACCCCCGGCCCGCGTCCGACCGCGACGCCGGGCCCCGTCCGACCACCCCGCGCCCGCCGCGGGCTCGGCTGCGCCGAAGCCCGCCGGTGCGCCGACCCGGGTCCGCGCCCGGCCGCCCGTCCGGCTTCGCCGGCCGCTCCGGCCGCGCCCGCCCGGCGGCCGAGTTCTCCTCCCCGGCTCCGGCCGGTGAGGCTCCGGCGCGTCCGGCCGCTCCGCGGCCGGCCCCGGCCAACCCCGCGGCCCGTCCGGGTCCGCGTCCGGCCGGCCCGCGTCCGGGCAACAACCCCTTCACCTCGGGCGGCGCGTCGGGCATGGCCCGTCCGTCCGCCCGCGTCCCGGCGGTCCGGCCGGCGAGCGCGGTCAGCGTCCGGGTGCTCCCGGCGCCGGCGCGCCGCGTCCGGGCGGTCCGGCCGGTGAGCGCGGTCCCCGTCCCAGTGGCGCTCCGCGTCCGGGCGGTCCGGGTGCCGGCGCGCCGCGTCCGGGTGCCCCGGCCGGCGAGCGCGGTCCCCGTCCCGCCGGCGCCCCGCGTCCCGGTGGCCCGGGTGCCGGCGCGCCGCGTCCCGACGGCATGCCGCGTCCGGCCGCTCCGCGCCCCGGTGCGCCGAGCCCGTCCGGGATGCCCCGTCCGAACCCCGGCATGATGCCGCAGCGTCCGGGCCCGCGCCCGGGTCCGGGTGCCGGTGCTCGTCCGGGTGGTCCCGGCGCGCGTCCGGGTGCTCCGGGTGGCGCCCGTCCGGGCTTCCAGGGCCGTCCGGCCGGTCCGGGCTCGCGTCCGGCCGGTGGCGGCTTCGGCGGCCCCCGTCCCGGTGGCACCGGTGGCGGCGGCTTCGGTGGCGGCGGTGCCCGTCCCGGTGGCTTCGGCGGTCGTCCCGGCGGCCCGGGTGCCCGTGGTGGCACGCAGGGTGCGTTCGGTCGCGGCCCCGGTGGCCGTCCGGCGCGCGGCCGGAAGTCGAAGCGCGCGAAGCGCCAGGAGTACGAGGCCATGCAGGCCCCGTCCGTCGGCGGTGTGATGCTGCCGCGCGGCAACGGTTCGACCGTTCGCCTGTCGCGCGGTGCGTCGCTGACGGACTTCGCGGAGAAGATCAACGCCAACCCGGCCGCGCTCGTCTCCGTCATGTTCAACCTCGGTGAGATGGTCACCGCCACCCAGTCGGTCTCCGACGCCACGCTGCAGCTGCTGGCGGACGAGATGGGCTTCGTGCTGGAGATCGTCAGCCGGGACGACGAGGACCGCGAGCTGCTCGAGTCGTTCGACATCGACTTCGGTGTCGACGAGGGCGACGAGGACCAGCTGGCCCCGCGTCCGCCGGTCGTGACCGTCATGGGTCACGTCGACCACGGCAAGACCCGACTGCTGGACGCGATCCGCAAGACCAACGTGGTCGCGGGCGAGGCCGGCGGCATCACCCAGCACATCGGTGCGTACCAGGTGGTCACCGAGGTGAACGGCGAGCAGCGCCCGATCACCTTCCTCGACACCCCGGGTCACGAGGCGTTCTCCGCCATGCGTGCCCGTGGTGCCAAGTCCACCGACATCGCGATCCTGGTGGTCGCGGCCAACGACGGCGTCATGCCACAGACGGTCGAGGCGCTCAACCACGCCAAGGCCGCCGGTGTGCCGATCGTGGTCGCGGTCAACAAGATCGACGTCGAGGGTGCGGACCCGACCAAGGTCCGCGGCCAGCTGACCGAGTTCGGCCTGGTGGCCGAGGAGTACGGCGGCGACACCATGTTCGTCGACATCTCCGCCCGCCAGGGCCTCAACATCGAGGAACTGCTGGAGGCCGTGGTCCTGACCGCGGACGCCTCGCTCGACCTGCGCGCCAACCCGGAGCAGGACGCCCAGGGCATCGCGATCGAAGCCCACCTGGACAAGGGCCGCGGCGCCATGGCGACGCTGCTCGTCCAGCGCGGCACCCTGCGGGTCGGCGACTCGATCGTCGTCGGCGACTCCTACGGCCGCGTCCGCGCGATGCTGGACGAGAACGGCAACAGCCTCTCCGAGGCCGGCCCGTCCCGTCCGGTGCTGCTGCTCGGTCTGACCTCGGTGCCCCGCGCCGGCGACAGCTTCATCGTCGTCGACGAGGACCGCACGGCCCGTCAGATCGCCGAGAAGCGCGCCGCCCGCGACCGCAACGCCTCGATGGCCCAGCGCCGCGTCCGCGTGTCGCTGGAGGGCTTCGAGGCCGCGCTGGCCGCCGGCAACATCGAGAAGCTCAACCTGATCATCAAGGGTGACGTCTCCGGTTCGGTCGAGGCCCTGGAAGACGCCCTCGTCAAGCTGGACGTGGGCGAAGAGGTCGAGCTGCGGGTCCTGCACCGCGGTGTGGGTGCCATCACCGAGTCCGACGTGGACCTGGCGATGGGCTCGGACGCCATCATCATCGGCTTCAACGTGCGCGCCGAGGGGCGTGCCCGTACCGCGGCCGAGCGCGAGGGCGTCGACATCCGGTACTACTCGGTCATCTACCAGGCGATCGAGGAGATCGAGGCCGCGCTCAAGGGCCTGCTCAAGCCCGAGTACGAGGAGGTGCGCCTCGGCTCCGCGGAGATCCGCGAGGTGTTCCGCTCCTCCAAGTTCGGCAACATCGCCGGTGTCCTGGTGCGCGAAGGCATCATCCGCCGCAACACCAAGGCCCGCCTGCTGCGCGACGGCAAGGTCGTGGCGGAGAACCTCAACATCGAGGGTCTGCGCCGCTTCAAGGACGACGCGACCGAGGTCCGCGAGGGCTTCGAGGCCGGTGTCACGCTGGGCTCGTTCAACGACATCAAGATCGACGATGTCATCGAGACCTACGAGATGCGCGAGAAGCCGCGCGCGTAACGGCTGCTGACCGGGGTCGGCCGACGGGGTGCAAATCCCGTCGACCGGCCCCGGCCGCGCTGTTAGGGTCCTGGCTGTCGGGAATCCTTCGAGGCCCCCAGGCCGGCCAGGCCTGTCACACATGTTCGTAGGAACTCTCACCTTCGACCTGCTCCTCGGCGACGTGCACTCGCTGAAGGAGAAGCGGTCGATCGTGCGGCCCATCGTGGCCGAACTGCAGCGCAAGTACAGCGTGTGCGCCGCAGAGGTCGGGAACCAGGATCTGCACCGCAGGGCCGAGATCGGCTGTGCGGTGGTGTCCGGCGACGCCGGGTACGTCAACGAGATCCTGGACAGCTGTGAGCGGCTCGTCGCCGGCCGCCCCGAGGTGATGCTGCTCTCCACGCGGAGGCGGCACCACCACGACGACGACGAATGACCAGCGGGCGTCACCACCGTCACACCCGCACCGGACCGAGAGCGCCCACAAGGCTGGGCGCGGGCGGGTACGTTGGGGAGAGGGCCCCCACCGGGTCGAGGTCTTGACCCGGGTACCGCGCCCACTGCACGAGGAGGCAACGTGACCGACACCGCAAGGGCGCGCAAGCTCGCCGACCGCATTCAGGTGGTCGTGGCGGAGACCCTGCAGCGCCGGATCAAGGACCCGCGACTCGGGTACGTCACCATCACCGACGCCCGCGTGACGGGTGACCTGCGCGAGGCCACCGTCTTCTACACCGTCTACGGCGACGAGACCGAGCGGGAGTCCAGCGCGGCCGCGCTGGAGAGCGCCAAGGGCATCCTGCGCTCCGAGGTCGGCAAGCAGACCGGGGTGCGGTTCACGCCGACCCTGACCTTCGTCGCCGACGCCCTGCCGGACAACGCCCGGAACATCGACGACCTGCTGGACAAGGCCCGGATCTCCGACGCCGCCGTCCGCACCGCCGCCGCCGGGGCCGTCTACGCCGGCGACGCCGACCCGTACAAGTCGGCTCGCGACGACGACGAGGACGAGTGACCACGGCCGGGAAGCCGGCCGAGTCCGGCGCCGCGGGGGCGGTCTCCACTGTTGAGGTGGAGACCGCCCTCGCGGTGCTTCCGGGCCAGCGCAGCGAGTCGTCGCCCGACTCCGGAGGGCCGTTCGAGGCCCAGTGGGCGCGCACCCTGGAACTGGTCGCGGGCGCCGACGAGATCGACCTGATCTGCCACATCTGTCCCGACGGGGACGCGCTGGGCTCCGCGCTGGCCGCCGGCCTGGCGCTGCGCGGGCTGGGCAAGCGGGTCCGGGTGTCGTTCGGCGACGACCCGCAGATCATCCCCGAGTCGCTGTCCTTCCTGCCCGGGCAGGAACTGATCGTCCCCGCCGCCGAGGTGCCCGCCGCGCCCGCGCTGGTGCTGGCCTTCGACGCGGCCTCCGAGGAGCGGCTCGGCCTGCTGCGCGACAAGGCGTTCGCGGCCGGCGAGCTGGTGGTCCTCGACCACCACGCCTCCAACCCGGGCTTCGGCACCGTCCGGCTGATCGACCCGGCCGCGCCCGCCACCGCCGTGCTGGTCGACGAACTGCTGCGCCGACTGCGCGTCCCGCTGGACCGGTCGATCGCGGCCTGCCTGTACACCGGCATCGCCACCGACACCGGCTCGTTCAAGTACCGGGCCACCACGCCCGCCACCCACGAGATGGCCGGGCGGATGCTGGCCACCGGGATCCGGCACGACCTGATCTCCCGTCAACTGTGGGACACCACCTCCTTCGGCTTCCTGAAGGTGCTCGCCGGGGCGCTGGACCGCGCCGCGTTCGAACCCGAGGAGGCCGGCGGGCACGGGCTGGTGTGGACCTGGGTGCCGTACCAGGACCTGGCGCTGTTCGGCGTCACCGTCGAGGAGATCGAGGGCCTGATCGACGTGCTGCGCAAGCCCGCCGAGGCGGACGTCGCGCTGGTGCTCAAGCAGGACCCGGACGGCACGCTGCGCGGCTCCTGCCGCTCCCGCGGCGCGGTCGACGTGGCCGCGGTGTGCGCCCGGCTGGGCGGCGGCGGGCACGTCTTCGCGGCCGGGTTCTCCGCCCGCGACGGGGTGCCGGAGACCGTCGAGCGGTTCCGGGTGGCCCTGGCCGAGGAGTGCGCGCGCTAGGCTCGACCGGTTCGGCGGACGGCTCCTCGACCGGCCGGGACGACCGCTGCGCGGGAACGCGCGCGGATTTCGACACGATGATGAAGCGATGAAGCGATGAAGCGTAAAGGGACGGGCCCCGACGGGCTGGTCATCGTCGACAAGCCGGAGGGCATCACCTCGCACGGCGTGGTCGCCAAGCTCCGCTGGCTGGCCGGCACCCGCAAGGTCGGCCACGCCGGCACCCTCGACCCGATGGCCACCGGCGTGCTGGTGATCGGCGTGGAACGGGCCACCCGGCTGCTCGGGCACCTGATGCTCACCGCCAAGACCTACGACGCCACCGTCCGGCTCGGCCAGACCACCGTCACCGACGACCGGGAGGGCGAGGTCACCGCCGCCACCCCCGCGGACGGGGTGGCCCGGGAGGCGATCGACGCCGAGATCGCGAAGCTCACCGGCGAGATCATGCAGGTGCCGTCCAAGGTCAGCGCCATCAAGATCGACGGCAAGCGCTCGTACGCGCGGGTCCGCGAGGGCGAGGACTTCGAACTCGCCGCCCGGCCGACCACCGTGCACTCCTTCACCGTGCACGAGGTGCGCGCCGCCGTCGCCGAGGACGGCACGCCGGTGCTCGACCTCGACGTCACCGTCGAGTGCTCCTCCGGCACCTACATCCGCGCGCTGGCCCGCGACCTGGGCGCCGCGCTCGGCGTCGGCGGCCACCTGACCATGCTGCGCCGCACCAAGGTCGGCCCGTACGGGGTCGAATCGGCGCACACCCTGGAGCAGTTGGAGGAGAAGCTCGACGTGCTGCCGATCGCGGACGCCGCCGCGGCCGCGTTCCCGCGCTGGGACATCGACGCCGAGCAGGCCAAGCTGCTCTCCAACGGCATGCGCCTGCCCGCCCCCGGGCTCGGCGTGGACGGCCCGATCGCGGTCTTCGACCCGGACGGCCGCTTCCTGGCCCTGGTGGAGGAGCACGGCGGCAAGGCCAAGCCGGTCGCGGTGTTCGTCGGCTGACGGGCCGTCAAGGAGCGTGAACGGCCCCGGCGGAGTGTCCGCCGGGGCCGTTCGGCGTCTCAGCGCAGTGCCAGCCGCCAGTCGTTGCTGCGCAGGAAGCGGCCGGAGCCGCGCGGGTACTCGAAGGCGCACGGGCCGGCGTCGGTGAAGCCCAGGCGGGCGCAGAGCGCGTTCGAGGGGGCGTTGTCGACGGCCGGGAAGGCGTGCAGCGACCCCGGGGCGGCCGGGTCGGCGGCGACCACCCCGCGCAGCGCGGCGAGCATCAGCCGGCCGGCGGCGACCGCGAGGCCGCGGCCCTGGAACTCCGGCAGCACGTTCCAGCCGGTCTCGTAGACCTCCTCGCCCTGCCAGTTACGGCGGTGGTAGGCGATCGAGCCGGCCGGCTCGCCGCCGGCGAGGACCGCGAACATGACGCCGCCCAGCGACGGCAGTTCCAGGTAGCGGCGGTGCCGGTCGAGCAGCTGCCCGGCCGTCTCGGGGCCGCCGACGTGACGGCGCATCAGCGGCGTGTTGATCCGCTCCAGCAGCGCGAAGTGGGACTCGGACCAGGGAACGAGGCGGACGTCCATGCGGCGATGGTGGCAGCCGGCGAGCCGCCCGGCACGCGGTTTTCCGGCGGCGGGAGCGGGGCGGCCGGGGCGGTGCACGGCGTGTCGCCGGGGGCGCGCGAGGTGAACGGGTGTGGTGAGCGGGGCGCGCGGGGTGCTGTGGGGCTGGTGGGGGGGCAGGCTGACCGGCGGCTGGCAGAGCGGCCGGTAGAGCGGCGGGAGGACTGGCGGGATGGGCGAGGGCGCGAGCGCCGGCTTCGTGGCGGACCCGGCGCACGGGCTGCTGCGGATCCGGGACGTGCAGGGCCGGCTGTGCGGCCTCGGGTTCGTCGCCGACCGGCAGGGCACGGTGGTGACCGCGCACGAGGTGGTGGCCGGGCTGCCCCGGCTGGTGCTGCACACCCCGGGCGGGCAGTCCCGGGTGCTCGGACCGGAGAGCGTCGACCTGCTGCCCGACCGGGGGCTGGCCCTGCTGCGCACGGCGGCGGTCGGCGGCGTGCCCGGCCCCGCGCTGCCGATCGGGCGCGGCGAGGTCGACGGCCAGGTCGCGGTGCCCCACCAGCGCTGGGAGGACGGCGCACCCGCGCTCGCCCGCGGCGGCCCACTGGGCCGGGAGAACGGCCGCTGCGGCGACGGCGCGGAGGTCCGCACCGTGTCCGGCGTGCTGCTGCTCGACCTCGCGGTGACGCCGGTGGCCGGCTCGCCCGTCCTCGACCCGGCGACCGGCGCGGTGCTCGCCGTGATCGCGCCCCGGGTGCGCGCCGTCCCGGGCCCGGCGTGGCCGCCGTCCCGCTCGCCGTCGACCGGCCGTCCGGGGACGGGCCGCTCGGCGGGCTGCTGGCCCGCAACGCCGCCGGGGTGCCCGCGTTCGGCCGCGCCCTCAACCTGGCCGGCGGGCTGCGGCTGACCGCCGCCCAGCTGGACGCCGCCACCGCCGGCCCCGGCCGGATCACCGAACTCGCCGCCGACCGGGTCGACCGCCCGGACGGCCTCAGCGGCGAGGAACCCCAGGACACCCTGACCGTGCTGCTCGGCGACGCCGGCAGCGGACGCAGCACCGAACTGGCCGCGCTCGCCGTCCGCCGGGCCGGCGCCGCCGAGCCACTGCCCACGCTGTGGCTGCGCGGCGCCGACCTGGCCCCCGGGGACGGCTCCCTCGACGACGCGCTGCGCCGCCGGCTCGCCGCCGCGGCCCACCGCTCCGGCCTCCCCGAGGCGAGCCCGGCGGAGCTCGCCGAACGCTGCGCGGACGGCGGCCGCCCGCTGCTGGTGGTGCTCGACGGGCCCGAGGAGGCGCCGCTGGCCCTCTCCGCCGCCTGGCTGGCCGCCGGCCTCGAATGGCTGCGCGCCCACCGCGCCCGGGCGCTGGTGGCCTGCCGCCCGGACGGCTGGGAGCAGCTCGGCCCGTGGCGGACCGCCGCCCGGGCGCTCTGGCTGGGCCCGCTCACCGACGACGCGGCGGCCCGGGCCGCGCGGCGCTACGGCCTCCCGGAGGGCTTCCTCGGCCCCGCCGAGCGCGGCCACCCGCTGGCCCTGCGGCTGGCCGGGGACCTGCGCGCGGCGGGCGTGCACGGCCCGGTCGCCGACCGGGCCGAACTCTTCGACGGCTGGCTGGACCTGGCCTGCCTGACCGTCGCCCGCCGGGTCGCCCAGGCGTCCGGCGGCCAGCGCCGGCACCGGCGCGGCGGCCCCGTCCCGACCGGGGAGGACGCCCGGCAGGTGCGGCGGCTGGCCGCCGTCGCCGCCGGCCGGCTGCACGAGGCCGCCCGGCTGATGCTCGGCGCGGGCGACGGGCGCTGCCCGCCGAGGAGTTCGACCGGCTGTTCCCGGCCGCGGGCGGCTGGGCGCGGGCCGTCCGCGAGGAGCACCTGCTGGTCCCGGCGGGTGCCGGCCACCGGGCCGGCCACGAGGCGTGGGGGGAGTGGCTGCAGAGCCTGCACCTGGACCTCGGCGCGGCGCTGCGCCAGCTGCTCGCCGAGGACGGCCGGACGGCCGGCGCCGCCGGGGCCGGGGCCGCCGGGGTGGCGGCGCTGCCCCCGGCGGAGGAGCCGCCCGCCGAGGGCGTGACGATCCGTCAGGGTCCGGTCGGCCGGGCCCGGGTGGGCGTAGTGGTGGGCGCCCTGCGGCGGGTGGGGGCGGCCCGCGGCGCGGGCGCGCTGGACGGCTGGCTGCACCGGATCCGGCTCGCGCTGGAACGCGCCGAGCGCGGCGGCGACGCCGACTGGTGGGCGGGCCGGCTGCTGACCGCCGGCATCGCCGGCAGCCCCGAGCCCGGCGCGCACCGCCAGCTGCTGGAACTGCTCGCCGCCCGGGCCGGCCACGACGAACGGTTCGGCCCCGCGTTCTGGGCCGGCCTCCCGCTGCCCGCCGCCGACCGGATCGCCCTGCTCGGGCGGCTCGCCGACGGCTCCGCCGACCGCGCGGGCACGGTCCGGGGGAGCGCCGCGGAGCTGCTGGCCGCCGACCCGCACACCGTGCTGCCGTTGCTGTGCGGCTGGTACGAGCACGCCGGGCCGGCCGCCGCCGACCTCGCCGACGCCCTGCTGTTCGAGCACCGGGCGCTGGCCCTCGACGAGTTGACGGAGGCGCTGGTCGCCGCCGCCCACCCGCGCGCCGACGCGCTGCTCGGCCGGCTCGCCGAACGCGAACCGTCCGCGCTGTGCCGCGCCGTCGACCGGTGGAGCCACGACCCGCGCCCCGAACGGCACGTGGCCGCCGCCGTGCACGCCCTGCGCACCGCCCCGCACGCGGGCGGCTCGGGCGCCCAGCTGCTGCGGCTGGCCGCCCGCACCCTGCTCGCCCGGGACGACGAGCCCGGCCTGCACGGCGCGGCGCTGGCCCTGCTGGTGCGCGACCCGCAGGCCCGGGCCGAGCACCTGCCGGCCGCGCTGGCCGCGTACCGGGCGGGCGACCCGTTCCTGACCGACGAGGTGCTCGGCGAACTCGTCGAGGAGTACCCGGTCGAGGTGCTGGAGGCGGTGCGCGCCCGGCTGACGGTGCCCGGGGCGCGGGCCGGCGACGGGCTGCGGGCGCTCGGCCGGGCGGTCGACCCGGCGGTGGTGCGCTCCGGCATGCTGTTCGCCGCCGAACTGCTGCGCGAACGGCCCGAGCAGGCCGGGCAGATCGCCGACCACCTGGACCGGCTGCTGGAGGCCGGCCGCGACGGCCGCCCGCTGCTGCCCGCGGTGCTGGCCGCCGCCCCGCCCGAGCGGGCCAGGTTCGCGCCGGTGCTGGCCGCCCCCGGGAACGGCCGTGCGGGGCTGCTGGACGCCCTGCTGGCGGCCGAGCGGGAGCCGGAGGTGCTGGGCGCCGTGGTGGAGGCGCTGGCGGCCCGCCACGCCGGCCACCCGCCGTCCCGGGTACGCGAGTTGCTCTGCCGGGTGGCCGACCGCTGGCCCGGCGCGGACGCCGTCCTGGTGCGCTGCGCGGGCCGCTGGGCGGGTTTCGCCCGGCTGCTGGCCGACTGGCCCGCGGACGCCCCGCCGCCGCCCGCAGGGCCCCGTCTGACCGCGATGCGGGCGCTCACCGGGGCCGGCCGCGACCCGCAGTACGCCGCCGCGGAGGCGGAACGGCAGGTCGACCGCCCCGGCGGCCGTCTGACCGGTCACACCGGAGGCCTTCCGGTACCTGGGCAGGGTCGGTCGCATGGCACGCTATAGGGGTTCGGTTTCGGTCTTTCGAGTGCACCGGGTGTGCACACCGTAGGAACAAGGAGCGGTCAGGTGCAGCGCTGGCACGGCCTGGAGGAGATCCCCGGGGACTGGGGGCGCAGCGTCGTCACCATCGGATCGTTCGACGGGGTCCACCGCGGACACCAGTTGATCATCAATCGGGTGGTCGAGCTGGCCGGGGAGCTGGGGGCGAAGTCCGTCGTCGTCACCTTCGACCCGCACCCCAGCGAGGTGGTCCGCCCGGGCAGCCACCCGCCGCTGCTCGCCCCGCAGCCCCGGCGGGCCGAACTGGTCGAGCAGCTCGGCGTGGACGCCGTGCTGGTGCTGCCGTTCACCGCCGAGTTCTCCAAGGAGTCCCCGGAGTACTTCGTGCGGTCGGTGCTGGTCGACGCGCTGCGCGCGAAGGCCGTCGTCGAGGGCCCCAACTTCCGCTTCGGGCACCGCGCGGCGGGCAACGTCGAACTGCTCGCCGAGCTCGGCCGGGCCGACGACTTCGCGGTCGAGGTGGTCGACCTGCAGGTGCGCGGCGCCGCCGGCGACGGCGAGCCGTTCTCGTCCAGCCTGTGCCGCCGGCTGGTCGCGGCCGGCGACATGGCGGGCGTCGCCGAGGTGCTCGGCCGCCCGCACCGGGTGGAGGGCGAGGTCGTCCGCGGCGCCCAGCGCGGCCGCGAACTCGGCTACCCCACCGCCAACGTGGACACCGTCCCGCACTCGGCGATCCCCGCCGACGGCGTCTACGCGGGCTGGCTGACCGCGGACGGCGAGACCATGCCCGCCGCGATCTCGGTCGGCACCAACCCGACCTTCGACGGCACCGCCCGCACCGTCGAGGCGTACGCCATCGACCGGGTCGGCCTCGACCTGTACGGCAAGCACGTCGCCGTCGACTTCCTCGCCTGGCTGCGCGGCATGGAGAAGTTCGACTCCATCGACGCCCTGCTGGAGCGGATGGCCGAGGACGTCAAGCGCGCCCGGGAGCTCACCGAGCGCCCCTGACCGGCAGCCACGCAGAAAGCCCCCCGCGGAGGAGAACCCTTCGCGGGGGGCTTTCTGACGTGCGCTCAGCCGTGCTGCGGCGGATACCCGTAGCCGGGCGGCGGGGCCTCCTGCGGCGGCGGGTAGCCGTAGCCCGGCACCGGCGGGCCCTGCGGCGGGTAGCCGCCGGGCTGCTGCGGCGGGTACTGCTGCGGGGGCTGCTGCTGCCACGGTTGGCCGGGTGCCGGGTAGCCGCCCTGCTGCTGCGGCGGGTACTGCTGCGGGTACTGCTGCTGCGGCGGCGGGCCCTGCTGCCAGCCGCCCTGCTGCTGCCCCTGCCAGCCGGCCTGCTGCTGGGCCCGGGCGATGTCCTCGCCGACCAGGGCGGCCAGCTCGAAGTACGCCTCCCGGACCTTGGGCCGCATCATCGCCAGGTTGACCTCGGCGCCGGCCGCCAGGCTCTCGTCGAACGGCACCACGATGACGCCGCGGCAGCGGGTCTGGAAGTGCGCCACGATGTCCTCGACCTTGATCATCTTGCTGGTCTCGCGCACCCCGGAGACCACCGTGATCGAGCGCTGCACCAGGTCCGCGTAGCCGTGCGCGGACAGCCAGTCCAGCGTGGTGGACGCGCTGGACGCGCCGTCCACGCTCGGCGTCGCCACCACGATCAGCTGGTCCGCCAGGTCCAGCACGCCGCGCATCGCCGAGTACAGCAGACCGGTGCCCGAGTCGGTCAGGATGATCGGGTAGTGCTGCCCGAGCACCTGGATGACCTGGCGGTAGTCCGAGTCGTCGAAGGTGGTGGAGACCGCCGGGTCCACGTCGTTGGCGACGATCTCCAGGCCCGAGTTCGGGTCCTGCGAGGTGAACTGACGGATGTCCATGTAGCTGCGCACGTGCGGGATCGCCGTCACCAGGTCGCGGATGGTCGCGCCGGTCTGCCGCTTGATGCGGCGGCCCAGGGTGCCCGCGTCCGGGTTCGCGTCGATCGCGATGACCTTGTCCTGCCGCTCGCTGGCCAGCGTCGCGCCCAGCGAGGTGGTGGTCGTGGTCTTGCCGACGCCGCCCTTGAGGCTGATCACCGCGATCCGGTAGCAGGTCATCACCGGGTGCCGGATCAGCTCCAGCTTCTGCTGCCGGCCGGCCTGCGCCGACTTGCCGCCGAACTGGAACCGGGACTGCTTCTGCACCTTCGGCTGGCCGCGCAGCAGCCGGTCCGAGGAGAGCTCGACCGCCGCCGTGTACCCCAGCGCCGCGCCGTGCGCCGCCGCCTGCGGCCCCGGCTGCTGGAACTGCGCCGGCGCCTGCGGGGCGTTCTGCAGACCCGAGTGCTGCTGGTACGCCGGGCCCGGCCCGGCCTGCTGCGGCCAGCCGCCCGCCCGCGGATCCACCGGCGGCTGCCCGGCCCACTGCTGCTGGCCCTGCTGCGGGTACGGCTGCTGCTGCACCGGGGGCTGCTGGACCGGCGGCTGCTGACCCTGCTGCGGGTACGGCGGCTGGGGCTGCGGCGGCTGGTTCGGCCACGGCTGCTGCATCGGCGGCTGCTGCTGGACCGGGGGCTGCTGGACGGGCGGCTGCTGACCCTGCTGCGGGTACGGCGGCTGGGGCTGCACCGGCGGCTGCGGCTGCTGCGCGTCCGGCACCGGACCCGGCGCGGACGCGAGCTCCACCGGCGGCGCGGTCGGCACGCCCTGCCCGTGCGTGGCCGGCCCGGCCTGCTGCTCGGGCCCGGCGGCGGGGCGGCGGCGGGCCGCCTCCGGCACGGCCGTCACCGGCTCGACCGGGGGACCGGGCGGACCCGGGCCACCGGACCGGGCGGCGGAACCTGGGCCTGCACGGGCTGCGGAGGCTGCGGCTGCTCCGGCACGGGCGGCTGCTGCTGGACCGGGGGCTGCTGGACCTCCGGCTGCACCGGCTGCGGCGGCTGCTGGGCCGGGGGCTGCTGGACGGGCGGCTGCTGAACGGGCTGCTGTTGCTGTTGCTGTTGCTGCGGCGCGGCCGGACCGGGAGCGGCACTCTGGGTGTACCAGGACGGAGGGGTGTAGTCCGGGGCGTCGGACCAGTCATCGTCGTCCTCGGCCGCGTTGTCGCCGACGTAGACGCCGTCCCGATCGCTGCTCACTGGGGCTCCCTCGTTCTCGCCGAATTGCTTCGGCGGTTGCCGTCGGGCAACAAGACTAGGCCGTGCAGGGCGGTCCGATGAAGGCGGAGCCCGACCTGACGGCGGATCGGAGCGGACGCGGCCGACCGGCCCGCCCCACGGGGAACACCGTCCCCACGGGCGCGCCGGCCGGCCGGCCCGCACGGATGCGGCCCGCCCGGCCGCACCTCGTCAGTCCATGCGGCGAGGGCCGCCCAGCACCTGGGTCTCGGCCTCGCCCGGATTGGTCATCACGTACTGGCGCCGCATCCGGGTCGCCCACAGGGTGATGTGGTCCGGCAGCGTCGGCAGCGCGCTGACGTCGCCCGGAGCCAGCGACAGCAGCCGGCCCACCAGCTCCGACTCCTGCGGCGACACCCGCTGAAGGCCGATCAGGTCGGCGGCGTTCAGCACCCGGGTCGCGTTCGGGCCGAGGTACGGCAGCACGGTCAGCGTGGTCTGCCACGGAGACGCCGACAGCCGGCTGCGCGAGGGCCGCGCACCCAGGTCGCGAACCACCAGGACGGGTGACGCCACCGACGCGCCCTGCGCGCCCAGGCGGCCCACCTGATGCACCGTCACGCACGGCTGCCCGCCGCCCGCTGCCTGCGCCATCGGCGCCCACGCCTGCGGACGGCCGGTCTCCACCGCGATCCGGGCGCCGGTCGCGGCGGCGCGCAGCGCGATCAGCTGCGCCGTCCACATGCCGCCGACCAGGACCACGTCGTACTGGGTGGGCCGGAACAGGCCGATCACGGCGGGCTGCTGCTGCTGGTCCAGGCCGATCACCACGCCGTCGTCGCCGACCGGGAAGGACAGCGCCGACAGGTCCTCGACGGTCAGCACGTGCTTCTCCCGGCGCGGGCCGCGCAGGCCGAAGCCGGGGCGGACCCGGACCCGGCGCTGCTCGGTCGGCTGCGGGGCCTGGCCGGAGTACGTCTGGTAGGCCATCAGGAAGTCCCCCCCAGGGGCAGCGTGGCGAGCAGGCCGGGGGCGTGCTCCAGGTCGAGCCGGGTCATCGCGGTGCCGGCGTGCTGGGCGCGGGACTCCACCAGGCGGCCCACCTGGGCGACCTCGCTCTCGTTGCGCCCGGTCAGCCGCAGGTGCCCGCTGAGCGCCACCGAGCCGCCCATCGCGCGGGTCGCGGTGACGGAGAAGGTGGAGGCGAACGCCGGAGTGCTGGTGAGCTGGTTGACCAGGTCCGGTGCGGCGACCCGGCCGCCGCCGGCGCCCGGCCGGGACAGCTCGGGCCACTTGGAGATCCAGTAGGTGGTGTGCCAGCGGTCGTCGATCCGGCAGAACTTCGCGGACTCCTGGGCCCGGCGCACGCCGACCCCGCCGCCGCCGGAACCCTGACGGCCCGCCACCGCGACCGGGTTGGCGCACACCGAGATGGCCAGCGCCGCGATCAGCTCCCGCTCGTCCAGGACGGTGGCGGTGAAGCCGGCGCTGTTCAGCCGGCCGGCGAGCTGGTCGGTGACCCGCTGGAGGGCCTTGCGGGCGCCCTCCTCGCCGCCGCCGCGGGCCAGCACGGCGGTGGAGGCGCGCTCCGGGTCGAGCTTGACGGCGATCCAGGTCAGCCGCAGCGCCGGGGTGTTCACTCCTCCGGGTGCCTGCTGGTAGGCGCGCGCGGCGAGCGAGTGCTCCGGCAGGTGCGGCGCGGGCGCCGGCTGGGTGTGCTGGATCAACTGCACCGACTCCAGCGGGATGTCGTCGACCTGCAGGACCGAGCAGATCAGGTCCAGCGGCACCGCGGAGTTGGCCCGGCCGGGGCGCAGCGGCTGGTCCTTGGACTGCACCAGCAGCACCGAGGTGAAGAAGGTGCCGTCGCCGACCATGCCGGTCTCGCGGCGCAGCGGGCGGCCGTCGCCGAGGTCGGTCTCAATGGCGTGGGTGCAGGTCCGCAGGGCCGGCTCCAGCTCCATCACCGGCGCCAGCGCCGGGTCGGTGCCGGGCGGCGGAACGTTGTACTTGGCTTCCCGGCGACGGGAGTTGTAGGCGGAGCGGACGCTCATCGCCTCACCCATGGTGCGGCCGCCGAGGCGCAGCAGGGCGATCACGACGAGCACCACCGCGGGCACCGCGAAGATCGCGGCCATCAGCTTGCTGATCGACCAGCCGACGGCCACCAGAGCGACGGCGACCTCGAGTTGGACGATTTGCTTGAGTTCGAGCCGGCGGGCGAGCAGCCCGGGCCTGGGCAGCAGCCGCAGGCCGACCGGGCCGGTGGCCGCCGGGCCGGGCCGGGGCGGTGCGGGCCCGCCGGCCGCCCTGGGCGTCCGGCCTCCGACCGTGCGAGGTGGAGCGTCGTCGTGCTGGAGCGGACTGGCTTGGCATCCCCCGAATTGCCCTCTCTGCTTCAGATGTGCCGTCAGATCCCCGTGCGGCCGCGGCCGGAAGGGGCCGTGGGCCGCGGGCCGGGTCGGCGGCCCGGATGGCGGACCGTCGGAGCCTACCCGTTACCGTACTCACCGTCTGCTGCCGCATCGTAGAGGGTTGACCGTTCCGGACGCCCGTCGGGTGGCAGACTCACGCACAGCACAAGCGCGTTGACACCCGCAGGTCGGGTCACACAGGGGAGACGGGGACGAGCATGGCATCACGCCGGGACGAGCTGAACGCCTACACCTTCGCCCGCAAGCGGATGGTCGGGGCATTCCTGCAGCCGGGGGGTGGCGGCAACGACGAGGACGCGCCGCGTCCGATCCGTGCGGTGCTGCCGAGCTTCGTGATCGGGGCCGTGATCGTCGCAGGCTTCGGCATGTGGGGCGTCATCAAGCCCAGCGCGCCGCCGAACTGGGACAGCGGCAAGTTCATCCTGCAGGGCAAGTCCTCGACCACGCGCTACGTGATCCTCCCGGACCCCACGAACGGCAACAAGCCGACCCTGCACCAGGTGCTGAACATGTCCTCGGCCCGGCTGGTGCTGTCCGAGGGCGCGACCGTGCAGACGGTCGCCGACGACGTGCTGGACAAGTACCCGCGCCGCGGCGCCGCGATCGGAATCCCGTACGCCCCGGACAAGTTGCCCAAGGGCGACGACGCGGGCGCCACCAAGCTGTGGTCGGTGTGCGACAAGAAGGGCCAGGACAACCTGCCCTCCACGATCGCCCAGTCGGTGTTCGTCGCGGCCGGCGCGGACGTCAAGACCCTGCAGGCGCCGGACCGGATGCTCGGCGACGGGCAGTCGCTGTTCGTGCAGCAGCCGGACCTGCCGGGCCGCCCCGGGTCGAAGTACCTGGTGGACAACCACGGCGTGAAGCACGCGGTCGGCGTGCTGGAGACCAGCGACACCGACCGCACGGCGCTGGTGACAGCGCTGTTCGGCTCGGACGCGGTGCCGCAGCGGGTCACCAACGAGTGGCTGGACACCCTGGAGAACGGTGACCCGGTGGAGTTCCCCCGGATCGAGGGCATCGCCTCCAAGCGGTCCGCCAACTCCGGCCTGGAGCTGTCGCAGCCCGAGGAGAAGCGGGTCGGCCGGGTCCTGAAGTTCCAGGACAACACCTTCTACGCGGTCGGCGCGTCGAAGCTGTACCTGATCTCCGAGTTCCAGGCGAACCTGATGCTGAACGACCCGAACGTCCAGGAGGCGGCGTACGGCGGCCCGCCGGTCATGGGCGACCTCGGCGCGGGCGACATCAGCAAGCTCCAGTCGAAGATCAGCAAGGAGCTGATCGAGCGGTCGAAGAACCTGCCGACCCAGAAGTCCCCGGCGGTCAACGCGACCGGCAAGACCCCCCGCACGGTGATCTGCTCGACCTTCAACGGCTACGACAACAACCAGATCAAGCGCACCGTGTGGGCCAGCACCAGCTACCCGGCGGACATCGCCACCGACTCGGTCAGCGCGCACGTGACGCCCGGTCACGGCCTGCTGTACCGCGCGCTGGACGGCAACGGCGGCGACGACGGCTCCGGCAGCGACTTCCTGATCACCGACTCCGGCCTGCGCTACTCGCTGCCCGCCAACAGCGACGGCGGCAACGGCGGCGCCAGCGCCAGCCCGAACCCGCAGGGCGGCGACAAGAAGGGCACGAACGAGTCGCAGGCGCGCCTGGGTTACAAGTCCGTCAACCCGCAGAAGGTGCCGATCGTCTGGTCGAAGCTGGTGCCGGCCGGACCGGTGCTCAACACGAACACTGCACTTCAGGCCCAGAACGCCTGACGGATCGTCAATGCCGGTGCGGGAGTTCAGTGTCATGGTCTGGTAACTACCCGCTACCCGGTGTTGGGTCTGTCGCACTTGGCCGTTACAGTGCTGGAGAGCACCACACCAAGTGGTGCCCGTACGGGCGTTCGCCACAGGGGCGTCCGGACGAAGTCTGTCTCATGGGGGACGGTGGATCATGGCAGGTCAGTTCACGACGACCGCGGAGGAAATGACCGCGTTCGCTAACCGCATCGGCGAGGTCAACCAGCAGGTGCAGAGCGAGATCGGTCGCCTCAACAACCTGGTCTCCGAGATCGCTTCCGGCTGGAAGGGCGCGGCCGCGACCGCGTACCAGCAGATGCAGGAGCGCTTCAACGAGGACGCCAACGCGCTCAACAAGGTGCTCGACGAGATCCGCCAGGCGATCGAGGCGACCACCAAGCTCTACTCGATGACCGAAGAAGAGCAGCGTGCCGCGGTCGGTGGCATCGCCGGCTGACGCCGGAACCGGTAACCGCCACACGCGCCCTCACGGGGGCGCACTGTGCATCCATCGACAAGGAGACAAATCATGTCCGGACAGATTCTCGTCAACTTCCAGACGGTCCTGAACGCGAGCTCCGAGGTTCGCCAGACCGCCTCGCGCATCCAGTCGCAGCTGGACGACCTCAAGTCGGGCGTGCAGCGCATCGCCTCCTCCTGGGAGGGCGCAGCCCAGCAGGGCTACCAGGCCCGCCAGGCCCAGTGGGACGCCAAGGCCGCCGACCTGCAGCAGGTGCTCGGCCAGATCGCCAGCGCGCTGGACAACGCCGCGCAGAGCTACCAGAACACCGAGAAGCAGAACGAGGGCCTCTGGGCCTGAGGCTCCCGTACCGGGACTCTGCGCGGTAGCGCTCTTTTCAAGGGCGGGCGTCCCACGGGGCGCCCGCCCTTTCGCGCGTGGCACGGGGCACGCGCCGAACACGGGTGGAAGCAATGAGGGGTGGACTTCAGGTGTCGTCAGGATCGTTGCGCCGGACCGGTGCGGTGCTGCTGGTTCTCGGGGTGGTCGGCACTGCCGCCGCGGCTCCCGCTTACGCCGAGCCCTCGCCCGCCGCCTCCGGAGGCGCCTACCGGGCGCCGGTGGCCATCGCCGCGGCCGGCGACTGCACCTTCCCGTCCAAGGACGTCCCGGCCAAGCCCTGGGCCCTCCAGCGGGTCTTCCTGGACGAGCTGTGGGGCACCGGCGAGAAGGTGCCGCACAGCGGACAGGGCGTCAAGGTCGCCGTGATCGACACTGGCGTGGACGACAGCAACCCGCAGCTGAAGGGCAAGGTGATCGCCGGCCCCGACCTGCTCGGCGACGCGCAGCAGAAGGCCGGCCAGCAGCGGCCGGAGGGCGGCAGCACCACCGACAAGGTCGGCCACGGCACCAAGGTCGCCGGCATCATCGCGGCCGCGCCGCGGGACACCTCGGGCTTCGTCGGCCTGGCCAAGGACGCGACGATCATCTCGATCCGGCAGAACGACTCCGAGGGCCACGGCAGCGTCAGCACGCTGATCGACGCCATCAACAAGGCCGTCGACATGGGCGCCGGCGTCATCAACATCTCGCAGGACGTCCGGGTCGAGATCGACCCGAGCAAGCCCGCCGACTCGGTGCCGTTCGCCGAGGAGCCGGACCTGAGGCGGGCGCTGAACCGCGCCGAGGCGGCCAAGGTCGTGGTGGTCGCGTCCTCCGGCAACGACGGCGCCGAGGGCCCCACCTACCCGGCGTTCTACGACACCGTGCTGGCCGTGGGCG
This sequence comes from Kitasatospora cheerisanensis KCTC 2395, assembly GCF_000696185.1. Taxonomy (GTDB): domain Bacteria; phylum Actinomycetota; class Actinomycetes; order Streptomycetales; family Streptomycetaceae; genus Kitasatospora; species Kitasatospora cheerisanensis. Next base: position 5,500,318 of record NZ_KK853997.1, read on the forward strand.
CGTCCGACCGGAACAACGAGCGGGCCACCTTCTCGCAGTACGGCGACTTCGTCGACGTGGTCGCCCCGGGCGTCGACATGCTCTCCACCGTCCCCGCCGGCGGCCAGTGCACCGACAACGGCACCAGCTTCTCCGCGCCCTACGTGTCAGGCCTGGCGGCCGTGCTGAAGGGCATGCACGGCGACTGGACCCCGCAGCAGATCCGCACCGTGATCGAGCAGACCGCCCAGCGCACCGAGCACGGCCGCAACAAGTGGATCGGCTGGGGCGTCGTCGACCCGGTCAAGGCCGTCACCTACGCGACCGTGCCCGGCCCGAGCGAGGCCCCGCACCCGGACGCCCCGACCAAGCTGGACACCGCCCCGCTGGTCGCGCAGCCGCTCGGCCTGGCCGAGACGCAGGCCGACCGGGACCGGAAGACCGGCACCTTCGTGCTCGGCGTGGGCGCCCTGCTGGTGGCCGGCCTGGCCGGTGGCGCGATCGTCACCCGCGACCTGGGCCGCCGCCGCAACGAGAGCTGACAGCCCGTCGGTACCCCCTCCGGACGCTCGCGCGGCCGGCCCCGGAAAGGGGTCGGCCCCGCCGGTGGGGGAACCGGCGGGGCCGACGAGGAGAGCGGCTGCGGGGGGGTCAGACCCGCTCGTCCTCGGGGAGGGTGATCACCCAGCGCGTCTCCTGACGGGGACGCAGGTAGAACGCCCAGTACAGGCTGGCGGCGACGGTGATGCCCAGGGTCCACAGCAGCGCGGTGAGGTCCAGCTGGGTCAGCGTGTAGGCGAGCACCACGATCACCAGGATCGGCAGCGCGGGCCACAGCGGCTGGCGCCAGGCCGGGGCGTGCTTGTGCTCGCCGCGGCGGGAGAACAGCGCGCCGACCGCGACCAGCAGGTACAGCGCGGCGACCGCGACACCGGTGATGTTCATCAGCAGGTTCTGCGGAACGAAGCAGAGCACCGCGCCGGGGATGCCGACCGCCAGGGTGGAGATCCACGGGGCGCTGAACTTGTTGAGGGTGCCGAAGGCCCGGTTCACCGGCTCCGGCCATGCCTTGTCGCGGCCCGAGGCGAACAGCACCCGGGAGTTCTGGATGACCATCACGATGCCGGCGTTGATGATCGCCAGCGCGATGCAGAGGCTGATGAAGGTGCCGACGCCGGTGTTGCTCCAGCCGATCACCAGCTGCGAGATGTTGCCCTCGGTCAGCGCGGACAGGTCCGGCGCGCCCAGGGTGATGGCGGCCACCGGGATCACGATGATGGCGACCGACAGGCCCAGGGTCCACAGCACGGTGCGGGCCACGTTCTTGCGGGGGTTCTCCAGCTCCTCGGAGAGGTAGATCGCGGTGGAGAAGCCCTGGGTGACGAACAGTGCGGTGCCCATCGCGGCCAGGATCGCCGCGAAGCCCACCCCGGAGGTGCCGCCGGCCGCGTCCGCGACCGCGCCGTGCACGAAGTTGCTCGCGCCGCGCTCGGTGTGGGAGAAGCCGAGGAAGGACACCACGGCGCAGGCGATGACCTCCAGCACCAGGAAGATGCCGGTGATCCAGGCGTTGGCCCGGAGGTCCAGCAGGCCGGCGACGGTGGCCGCGATCATCACCACGGCGCCGGCGATCTTCGGGTCGACGTGGACGATCGGTTCCAGGTAGTCGGCGGTGCCCATGGCGATCAGTGAGGGCACGATCATCACGACGATCAGCGACTGGATGAACACCAGCCAGCCCGCGAACTTGCCCGCCAGGGTGCCGACCATGGCGTACTCGCCGCCCGCGGAGGGGACCAGGGTGCCGAGCTCGGAGTAGCAGAACGCTACGGCGATGCAGATCACCGAGCCGATGGCGATGGCCATCAGGGTGAAGGTGCCGAGGTCCGCGAACAGGTCGGGGACGAGCACGAAGAGCGAGGACGCCGGGGTCACGCAGGACAGCGTGAGCAGCGTGCCGCCCACGACGCCGAGCGATCGGGCGAGCTTCTTCGGGGCATCCGCGCCGGTGGCGGCACCCGCGGAGGGGGCGGCTGCCTGCGGGGGAAGCGTGTCGGTCATGGGGGCATCCGATCGGCTGTGCGGCGGTGGGGAGGGGAGCGGTATCGCCTCCGAAACAACGTTCTCGCGGGTGTCTGGTTGTGCATCGCTCCCGATGCGCCAGGTTGCCTGGGTCAAAAGGCCCCGTCAACGCGCGATCGGCTGCGGAATCCGTTGTCGAAACCCGCCTTTTCCTGCGGAACGCAGCTTCCCGGCGGGTGGGGCACATGTTTCAAGGGTGTCAACTCCGGTGAACGGCGCTTGAATCGAAGGTGAAGTGATCTGCGCAACTCCGATTCAAAGGCCCTGCCCGGCGACGGCTCGGACCGCCGAAAGGCCAGGCCGTTCGGCTCCGGGGGTACGGGAATCGAAGGTCCAAGCGGAAAAACGGAAGATAACGTTATGGCACCGTTCGGTCCCCGGGATGCCGAAGGGCCGGATCCCTTTCGGAACCCGGCCCCAACGGTCACGGTGCGTGAACCACGCCCCGCGGCTACTGCTGGATCGGCAGCCAGCCCGTCTGCACCGTCTGACCCGCCTGGATGCGGCGGGAGACGAACACGGCACGACCCGGCGGCAGCGGCTGCGGCTTGACCGTGCCCAGCAGCGCGCCCTCGCCCTTGTCACCGGACATCACCAGGCCCTGGCCGCCCAGCTCGCGCATGCGCTGCATCACCGGCTCGAACAGCGAGCGGCCGGCGCCACCCGCGTTGCGGGCGATGATCAGACGCAGACCGATGTCGCGCGCGAACGGCAGGAACTCCGCCAGCGGCGCCATCGGGTTGCCCGACTGGGTGGCGACCAGCTCGTAGTCGTCCACGATCACGAACATGTCCTTGCCGCTGTACCAGCTGCGGTTGCGCAGCTGCTCCGGCGTGACGTCCGGACCGGGCAGACGACGCGAGCAGGCCCCGCGCAGCATCTCCACGATCGCCGACATGGCGGGCGCGGCGGCCGCGTACTCCACCAGGTACTCCGGCGGAACGACGCCCAGCAGCGAGCGGCGGAAGTCGCCGACCACGATGCCGGCCTGCTCCGGGGTGTACCGCTCGGTGATCTGCTTGATCAGCATGCGCAGCATCGCCGACTTGCCGGACTCGCTCTCGCCGAAGACGACGAACAGCGGGTCGGACTCGAAGTTGACGAACACCGGCGCCAGCTCGACCTCGTCGACACCGAACGCGACACCCAGCTCCGGGTGCTCGAAGCCCTTGGGCAGCGAGTTCCCGTCCAGCACCGGCGGCAGCATGCGCACCTGCGGTGCGCGCGGGCCGGTCCAGGCCGCGTTGATCTGGGCGACCATGTCGGCGACGCCGTCCACCAGGTCCTCGGTGGCGCTGGAGCCGTCGATCCGCGGCAGGCCCGACAGGAAGTGCAGCTGCTCGTGGGTCAGACCGCGACCCGGGATCGCCGGCACGTTCGCGGCGACCTTGCGGGCGATCTCCGACTCCATGGAGTCACCGAGCTTCAGCTCGACGCGGTTCTGCAGCTGGTCCTTCAGCGCCGGGCGGACCTCGGCGTAACGGGCCGCGGTGATCACCACGTGGATGCCGTAACCGAGACCGCGCAGCGCGATGTCGGCGATGACCGGCTCCAGGACCTCGAACTCCTGCTTGAAGGTCAGCCAGCCGTCGATGAACAGGAACACGTCGCCGAACTGCTCGTCCGGCAGCTGCCCGTTCGCCCGGCGGGTGCGGTAGGTGGCGATGGTGTCGATGCCCTGGGAGCGGAACAGCTCCTCACGGCGGTTGAGCACCCCGTGCACCTCGCTGACCATGCGGCGGACCTTCTCGACGTCCAGTCGGCCCGCCACGCCGCCGACGTGCGGCAGGTCGGCCAGCGAGCCGAAGCCGCCACCGCCGAAGTCGAGCAGGTAGAACTGCGCCTCCACCGGCGTGTGGGTGACCGAGAAGCCCGCCACGATGGTGCGCACCATGGTGGACTTGCCGGACCGCGGACCGCCGACGATCATGCCGTGGCCGGCCGCGCCCGAGTAGTCCAGGTACATCACGTCGCGGCGCTGGTCGCGCGGCTTGTCGACGATGCCGACCGGGACGATCAGGTTGCCCTGGCGGATCGACGCCGGGGTCAGACCGCGCTCCGGGCTGACCAGCAGCGGCTCCAGCAGGCTGTCCACGGAGGGCGGCGCCTCCAGCGGGGCAGCCACACCTGGTGGGCCGGCGGGCCCTGGCCGATCATGCGCTGGACGAACACGTCGAGCATGGTGTCCAGCAGCGCGTCGTCCTTCTCCTCCTCCTCCGTGGGATCGGGAAGGACCTCCTCCACCTCGGGCTCGACGACCTCGACCTCGGCGGCGGTGAACAGCACCGGCTGGGCGGTGATGACCCGCCCGCCGACCGCGCGCTGCTGGCCCGGCGGACGGTACTTGCCGGACACGTACGCGGCCCGGAAGCGCTCCATCACGTCGGAGCCGAACTTGAGGTAGCCCACGCCGGGGATCGGCGGCAGGTGGTAGGCGTCCGGCACGCCGATCGCGGCCCGCGACTCGGCGGCCGAGAAGGTGCGCAGACCCAGGCGGTAGGACAGGAAGGTGTCCAGGCCGCGGAGCTTGCCCTCCTCCAGTCGCTGCGAGGCGAGCAGCATGTGCATACCGAGCGAACGGCCGATGCGGCCGATCTGGATGAACAGGTCGATGAAGTCCGGCTTCGCGGTGAGCAGCTCGGAGAACTCGTCGATGATCATCAGCAGCGAGGGCAGCGGGTCGAGCGGCGCACCCGCGGTGCGGGCCCGCTCGTACTCGTTGATGTTCGCGTAGTTGCCCGCCGCGCGGAGCAGCTCCTGACGGCGGTTCATCTCGCCCTCGATCGCGTCGCGCATGCGGTCGATCAGGGTGGCTTCGCCCTCGAGGTTGGTGATCACGGCCGCGGTGTGCGGCATCTCCGCCATGCCGGCGAAGGTCGCACCACCCTTGAAGTCCGCGAGGACCAGGTTCAGCACCTCGGAGGAGTGGGTGACCGCCAGCGCCAGCACGATGGTGCGCAGCACCTCGGACTTGCCGGAACCGGTCGCGCCGACGCACATGCCGTGCGGGCCCATGCCCTCCAGCGAGGCTTCCTTGATGTCCAGCCAGACGTACTCGCCGTTGCTGCCGACGCCCAGCGGGACGCGGAGCTTCTCGCGGATCGGCTTCGGACGCCAGTGCCGGGCCGGGTCGAAGGAGCCCGGGTCGCCGGTGTGCATCATCTCGGTGAAGTCCATCGAGACCAGCGACGGGTCGCTGTCGTCGCCGCCCGCGGACGCCCGGAACGGCGCCAACTGCCGCGACAGCGCCTCGGCCTGCCACCCCGACAGGCTGTCGGGGGTGCCCGGGTAGCTCGCCCCGGACGCCGCCTCCAGCAGCAGGTCGTTCTTGCCGACGGTGATCACCAGGTGGCCGTTCGGCTCGTCCAGGTCACCCGGGACGACCTCGATCACGGTGACGCCCTGGACGCCCTCCGGGCCGGCGATCACCGAGTCGACCGGCACCGAGGCGCCGTCCATGATGACCACCAGGTGCGGCTGGTCCGCGCTCGGCGTGCTGTCCCGGGAGAAGCCCTTGCGGCCGGCCAGCTCGTTGGCCAGCAGCTCCTCCAACTCGCCCAGCCCGGAAGCGATCAGACGACGCGAACCGGCGCCGTCGCTCTCCTTGCGGTGCTGGGTGTGCGGCAGCCACTTCGCCCACTCCCACTCCTCCACCGCGCCGGGCGCGGCGGCCACCCCGATCATCAGGTCCTCGGGGGAGTGCAGGGTCGCCAACTGGGCCACCATCGCCCGCACGTTGCCGTACACCGAGTCCGGGTCGCCGCACACCGTGATGTGGTAGAAGGCGCGCAGCGAGACCGCCAGCGGCAGGTCCTGCAGCGTGCCGTGGGTCTTGATGAAGGTGCCCATCGCCTCGGCGGCGAGCGGCTCCAACTCGTCCATCGGCGCGGTCTGCGGCGCCACCAGCGGCGTCGACAGCTGCAGCGGGCCCAGGCCCACCCGGATCTGCGCGAAGTCCGGATCGGTCGGACGGCGCTCCCACAGCCGGCGGCCCTCGGCCACGATCGACCACAGCTGGTCCGGCTCCGGGTGGGTGAACAGCAGCGCGCCGCGCTGCCGTTCGGCCGTGCGACGCACCTCGCGGCGCTTCTGCTGCAGGTACTTCAGGTAGTCGCGGCGCTCGTCCGAGGTCGCCGCGCTACCGCCCTTGCGCGCCTTCACGATCTGCGCCACCGCCATCGCGGCGGTCGACGCGACCATCAGGACACCCATCATCTTCATCGGGCCCTGCGCGCCCGGAGAGAAGAAGAACGCCGCCGAACCGCCCATGCCGAGCAGCGGCAGCAGCGACATCATCCAGTCCTCGCCACCGCCCCGCGGCAGCTCCGGCGGCGGAACCAGCTCGACCGGTTCCTCCGACACCGGAGGCGGGAACGCCCGCGGCGGGCGCTTGACCGTCACCGTACTCATGCGGTCACCCCGCCCCCAGCGGCAGTCGCAGCGCGCGACTCCCCGTCGTCAACGGTGCGCCCTCCCCGGGCACAGGGTCGGGGGCACCCCCATCGCTCGCTCACAATCCGCCCTCACGCATCTGGATACGTACGGTGAGGGCGCCCCGTGTGATGACGCCGCCCCCGCTCCGCCGAACCGCAGGCGCGCCGGGGCTGTCGCGTCTTCGATCGCCGCCCCCGTACGCCGTGCGCAGGGGCCGATCCTACTGCGCACGCCAAGCCGTTCGTCCACGGGGTCGCCCACCCCGCAGGGTACTGACCCGACGTCAACACACAACCCCCGGCGCACCTGTGCACCGCCTCCATCCCCGCACGCCGCCCCCGCACCGTCCACGCCCCCGCCGCACTGCACCCTTGCCAGGAGGGGGTAAGGTGTCGCCGCGCCAACTCTCGTTCGGGCCGTGACAGTTCCGGAATCCCGTCGACGAGTGGTCAGCAGACTTGCCGACTAGCCAACGAGGGGGAGAGGGCCGGTGAGCACAAACGCTACGACCGGTTTCTGCCGGGTCACCGTGGTGGCACCGGACAGCCGGATCGACGTCGCCCTGCCGGAGGACGTCCCGCTCGCCGACATCTACCCGGAGGTGCTGCGGCTCTCCGGGCAGACCCAGGTGGACGGGACACCGACCGGCTTCCATCTGGTGCGCCGGGACGGCACCGTGCTCGACAGCGGCCTGCCGCTGGCGGCCCAACAGGTCCGCGACGGCGACCTGCTGAGCCTGCGTCCGTTCTCCGAGTCGCTGCCGCCGGCCGTCTACGACGACGTCGCCGACGCCATCGCCTCGGCGGTCGAGGCCGACCGCAGGTTCTGGAGCCCCGACCTGATGCGGGCCTTCGGCCTGATCGCCGGCACGGTGCTGCTCACCCTGCTGGCCTTCGCGCTGTGGTTCTCCGACCTGCGGCACAACATGTTCGGCCTGCCGGGCATCCTGGCCGGCGTCACCGCCGTCGTGCTGGTGACCTTCTCGGCCGTCCGCGCCCGGGTCTACGACGACCACGTCGCCGCGCTCGCGCTCGGCCTCGGCGCCCTGCCGCACGCCATGCTGGCCGGCTCCGGCATCATCGACGTCCCGAACGCCGGCGACGGCCCCGGCCGCCTCCAGTTCCTGGTCGGCTGCGTCACCGTGCTGGTCGTCTCGGTCCTGCTGGTGGGCCTGCTGCCGGAGAAGGACTCGGTGTTCGTCGCCGCCGCCTTCGTGGCAGCCGCCGGCACCCTGGCCACCTTCGCCGCGGTGCTGATGTCCGGCACCGCGATCACCGACATCGCCGCCGTCACCGGCGTCGCCGCGGTCGCCGCGGTCGGCTTCCTGCCCGCGCTCTCCGCCCGGTTCGCCCGCCTGCCCGTGGGCTTCAGCGCCCCCGGCCAGACCCGCACCCGCGGCACCGCCTACGGCGAGGAGAACACCGGCACCGAGACCGTCCAGTACGAGCGGATCGCCGCCCAGGCCCGCCGCGGCCACGAGGTGCTGGTCGGCCTGGTCGGCGGCGCCGCCACCACCATCGTCGGCGCCTGCACCGTGCTCGGCTTCAGCGACCGCACCTGGGCCGAACTGCTCGCGCTGACCATCGGCGTCTCGACCATGCTGCGCGCCCGGCTGTTCCGCTACACCGCCCAGGTGTTCGCGCTCACCATCGCCGGCCTGGCCGGCCTGGCGCTGCTGATCCTCGGCCTCGCCCTGCACACCCCGCTGCACCTGGCGATCGCCGCCGCGACGCCCGGCGGCGGCGGTGGCGACCTGCGCACCGTCTGGCTGTCCGCGTCCATCGCGGCCGGCGCCGCGATCATGACCGCGATCGCGCTGATCGTCCCCCGCTCCGGGGTGTCCCCCTTCTGGGGCCGCATCCTGGACATGGTCGACAGCCTGATGCTGATCGCCCTGGTGCCGCTGGCGCTGGCCGTGCTCAACATCTACAACGTGGTGCGCGGCGCGACCGGCTGAGCCGCGCTGCTATCGTTGATCCGTCCGAGTCTTGTCAGGTCCTGTGCTTCCGACCAGGACCACTCGGCAGAAACCGAAGGAGATGCCCGTGGCCCTCGCCGCTGACGTCAAGAAGCAGATCATCGCCGAGTTCGGCCAGAAGGAGGGCGACACCGGCTCTCCCGAGGTCCAGGTGGCCATGCTCTCCCGCCGCATCTCGGACCTGACCGAGCACCTGAAGTTCCACAAGCACGACCACCACTCGCGTCGTGGCCTGCTGATCCTGGTCGGCCAGCGTCGCCGCCTGCTGCAGTACCTGGCCAAGAAGGACATCGAGCGCTTCCGTACCCTGGTGGACCGCCTCGGCATCCGCCGCGGTGCCGCCGGCGGCGCCCGCTGACACCGCTCGTAGGGGCGGCTCCCCTCACCGGGGGAGCCGCCCCTCGGCGCTTTCCGCGCCACCCCGCGACCACGCCCCGCGAACGGACCGGCTTTAAAGTCGCGCTCGATAGGGTGTGAATTTGTAAGGTAAAGGGCATGCCCGCCCTTGCGGGCCGGACAAGGCTTCAAACGGAAGCCGCCCGCACCACAGGAGCGTCCACACGCCGACGCCGCCGCACGCCGAAAGGCGCCGGTCCTCGGTAGTGGCCGCCGGAACCCCCGACACGCGGGGACGGACCCGGTGGCTTCGATCGAAGACCGGCCCAGCTGCCCGGGCCACGGCAGGCAAGCGCAGGGGCGCTCCTGGGGAGACGTACAAAAGAGGAGATCTTCCAGGTGGAAGAGAACGTTTTCTACGCCGAGGCCGTCATCGACAACGGCAGCTTCGGCACCCGCACCATCCGCTTCGAGACCGGCCGCCTGGCCCGTCAGGCCGCCGGCTCCGCCGTGGCCTACCTGGACGACGACACCATGGTGCTGTCGGCCACCAGCGCCTCGAAGCAGCCCAAGGAGCACTTCGACTTCTTCCCCCTGACGGTGGACGTCGAGGAGCGGATGTACGCCGCCGGCCGCATCCCCGGCTCGTTCTTCCGCCGTGAGGGCCGGCCGTCCGAGGACGCGATCCTCACCTGCCGCCTGATCGACCGCCCGCTGCGCCCGTCCTTCGTCAAGGGCCTGCGCAACGAGGTCCAGGTCGTCGTCACCGTCATGGCGCTCAACCCCGACCACCTGTACGACGTGGTGGCCATCAACGCGGCCTCCGCCTCCACCCAGCTGGCCGGCCTGCCGTTCTCCGGCCCGATCGGCGGCGTCCGCGTCGCGCTGATCAACGGCCAGTGGGTGGCCTTCCCGACCCACTCCGAGCTGGAGTCGGCCGTCTTCGACATGGTCGTCGCCGGTCGCGTCCTGCCGGACGGCGACGTCGCGATCATGATGGTTGAGGCCGAGGCCACCGACAAGACCATCAAGCTGGTCGAGGGCGGCGCCGACGCCCCCACCGAGGAGGTCGTCGCCTCGGGCCTGGAGGCCGCCAAGCCGTTCATCAAGGTGCTGTGCGCCGCCCAGGCGCAGCTCGCCAAGCAGGCCGCCAAGCCGACCGGCGAGTTCCCGCGCTTCCTGGAGTACCAGGACGACGTGCTGGCCGCGCTGACCGCCGCCGTCAAGGACGAGCTCGCCAAGGCGCTGACCATCGCCGGCAAGCAGGAGCGCCAGAACGAGCTGGACCGCATCAAGGCCGTCGCCGCCGACAAGCTGCTCCCGGAGTTCGAGGGCCGCGAGAAGGAGATCAGCGGCGCCTACAACGCGCTGACCAAGAAGATCGTCCGCGAGCGCGTCATCAAGGACAAGGTCCGCATCGACGGCCGCGGCGTCACCGACATCCGCACCCTGGCCGCCGAGGTCGAGGCCATCCCGCGGGTGCACGGCTCGGCCCTGTTCGAGCGCGGCGAGACCCAGATCCTGGGCGTCACCACGCTGAACATGCTCCGCATGGAGCAGCAGCTCGACACGCTCTCCCCGGAGACGCGTCGCCGCTACATGCACAACTACAACTTCCCGCCGTACTCGGTCGGCGAGACCGGCCGCGTCGGTTCGCCGAAGCGCCGCGAGATCGGCCACGGCGCCCTCGCCGAGCGCGCCCTGATCCCGGTCCTGCCGACCCGCGAGGAGTTCCCCTACGCGATCCGCCAGGTCTCCGAGGCGCTGGGCTCCAACGGCTCCACCTCGATGGGCTCGGTCTGCGCGTCCACCATGTCGCTGCTGAACGCCGGTGTGCCGCTGAAGGCCCCCGTCGCCGGCATCGCCATGGGCCTGATCTCGCAGGAGATCGACGGTGAGACCCACTACGTGACGCTCACCGACATCCTCGGCGCCGAGGACGCGTACGGCGACATGGACTTCAAGGTCGCCGGTACCCGCAACTTCATCACCGCGCTGCAGCTGGACACCAAGCTCGACGGCATCCCGGCCTCCGTGCTGGCCGCCGCGCTCAAGCAGGCCCGCGACGCCCGCCTGCACATCCTCGACGTCATGAACGAGGCCATCGACTCGCCCGACGAGATGTCCCCGAACGCGCCGCGGATCATCACCATCAAGATCCCGGTGGACAAGATCGGCGAGGTCATCGGCCCCAAGGGCAAGATGATCAACCAGATCCAGGAGGACACCGGCGCCGAGATCACCATCGAGGACGACGGCACCATCTACATCGGTGCCGCCGACGGCCCGGCCGCCGAGGCCGCCCGCTCGACGATCAACCAGATCGCCAACCCGACTATGCCGGAGGTCGGCGAGCGCTACCTGGGCACCGTGGTGAAGACCACCACCTTCGGCGCCTTCGTCTCGCTCATGCCGGGCAAGGACGGTCTGCTGCACATCTCGCAGATCCGCAAGCTGGCCGGCGGCAAGCGCGTCGAGAACGTCGAGGACGTGCTCGGCGTCGGCGCCAAGGTGCAGGTCGAGATCGCCGAGATCGACCCGCGCGGCAAGCTGTCGCTGATCCCCGTCATCGAGGGCGAGGAGGGCGGCGAGGCCGCCGCCTCCGAGTGACACCCCGGTAACACCCCGCGGCCCGCACGCCCCACCCGGCGCGTGCGGGCCGCGCCCTGTTCGTGAAGTTCGTTGAAGCTCCCCTCGTGAAGCAGTAGCTGGAAGGAACACCCGTGGCCCAGGCCTCGGCGGCGAAGCAGCGCCCCGGCACCACCCGGACCCTGCTCAAGGGCACCGAAGGCGGGGCGGGCACCGTCCGCCGCACCGTGCTCCCCGGCGGCCTGCGGGTCGTCACCGAGACCCTCCCGACGGTGCGCAGCGCCACCTTCGGCATCTGGGTCGGCGTCGGCTCCCGGGACGAGACCCCGGTCCTCAACGGCGCCACGCACTACCTGGAGCACCTGCTCTTCAAGGGCACCGCCCGGCGCGACGCGCTGGAGATCTCCGCCGCGCTGGACGCGGTCGGCGGCGAGATGAACGCCTTCACCGCCAAGGAGAACACCTGCTACTACGCGCGGGTGCTGGACACCGACCTGCCGCTGGCCATCGACGTGGTCTGCGACATGCTCACCGGCTCGCTGATCCGCCCCGAGGACGTGGAGTCCGAGCGCGGCGTCATCCTCGAAGAGATGGCGATGGCCGAGGACGACCCGGGCGACGTGGTGCACGACCTGTTCGCCAAGGTGATCTTCGGGACCGGACCGCTCGGCCGCCCGATCCTGGGCACCCAGGAGACCGTCTCCGAGCTGAGCCGCGACCAGATCGCCGGCTTCTACCACCGCCGCTACAAGCCGGAGAACCTGGTGGTCGCGGCGGCCGGCAACCTCGACCACGCCAAGGTGGTCAAGCTGGTGGAGAAGGCCTTCGCGCCGGTGCTGGCCAAGTCCGCCGGCCACCCCGCCGAGGTCCGCCGCGGCGTCAAGGCGGTCCGCACCTCCGGCCGCGCCGCCGTCCTCAACCGGCCCACCGAGCAGGCCCACCTGGTCCTCGGCGTCCCCGGCATCCCGCGCCACGACGAGCGCCGCTGGGCGCTGGGCGTGCTCAACGCCGCCCTCGGCGGCGGCATGAGCTCCCGGCTGTTCCAGGAGGTCCGGGAGAAGCGCGGCCTGGCGTACTCCGTGTACTCCTACTCCACCTCGTACGCCGACACCGGCCTGTTCGGCATCTACGCCGGCTGCCAGCCCAAGCGGGTCGAGGAAGTGCTGAAGATCTGCCGCGAGGAACTCGCCCGGGTCGTCGAGGAGGGCATCACCGAGGAGGAGCTGCGCCGCGCGATCGGCCAGATCTCCGGCTCCACCGTGCTCGGCATGGAGGACACCGGCTCGCTGATGAACCGCATCGGCAAGGCCGAACTCTCCTACGGCCACCACCTGTCGGTGGACGAGATGCTGCAGAAGATCGCCGAGGTCACCCTGGACGACGTGCACGCCGTCGCCCGTGATGTGCTGGGGGCGCACCGGCCCTCGCTCGCGCTGATCGGCCCGATCAACGACCGGCGGGCCGCCAAGCTGGCCGACCTGCTCGCCTGACCCGCCCGAGAGGACAACTGACATGACGCTGCGCGTCGCCGTGATCGGCGCCAAGGGCCGGATCGGCTCCGAGGCCGTCAAGGCCGTCGAGGCCGCCGAGGGCCTGGAGCTGGTGGCCGCCCTCGGCCGGGACTCGAAGCTCACCGAGCTCACCGACGCCCGGGTGGACGTCGCCGTCGAACTCACCCACCCCGACTCGGTGATGGGCAACCTCGAGTACTGCCTGACCCACGGCATTCACGTGGTCACCGGCACCACCGGCTGGACCGAGGAGCGCCTGGAGACGGTGCGCGGCCTGCTCGCCGCGGCCCCCGGGCTGGGCCTGCTGATCGCCCCGAACTTCTCCATCGGCGCGATCCTCGGGATGAAGTTCTCCCAGCTGGCCGCCAAGTACTTCGAGTCCGTCGAGGTGGTCGAGCTCCACCACGACCGCAAGGCCGACGCCCCGTCCGGCACCGCCACCCGCACCGCGCAGCTGATCGCCGCCGCCCGCGCCGAGGCCGGCCTGCCCCCGCAGCAGGACCCGACCACGCACAGCCTGCCGGGCGCCCGCGGCGCCGACGTCGACGGCGTCCCGGTGCACGCGGTGCGGCTGCGCGGCCTGCTCGCCCACCAGCAGGTCATGTTCGGCGACACCGGCGAGACCCTGACGATCCGTCACGACTCGATGCACCACAGCAGCTTCATGCCCGGCATCCTGCTCGGCGTGCGGAAGATCGCCGACCACCCGGGCCTGACCTTCGGCCTGGAACACTTCCTGGACCTGTGACATGACCTCTCGCACCGGCTTCTTCGTCCTCTCCGGCATCCTGCTGCTGGTCAGCGTCGTCTGCGTCGGCGAGGGCGTCCAGCTCGTCGCCACCGGCAAGCCGCTGGGCATCGGCATCGGCGTGTGCGCCTTCGTCATCCCGCTGATCGGCGTCTGGTTCCTGCGCCAGACCCTCCGCTTCGGCCGGGCCAGCGAGCGGCTCGCCCGCGAACTGGAGGCCGAGGGCGGCCTGCCCGTCGACGAGCTGAAGCGCACCGGCGGCGGCCGGATCGACCGCGCCTCCGCCGACGCGGTGTTCGCCCGCCGCAAGGCCGAGGCCGAGGCCGGCCCCACCGACTGGCGGAACTTCTTCCGGCTCGCCGTCGCCTACGCGGACGCCGGCGACGTCCCGCGCGCCCGCAAGGCCATGCAGCACGCGATCAAGCTGCATGACCAGGACGCCGCGGCCACCGCCGTAAACTGACCCGTACCGCCCCCAACAGCCAGGAACATCACCCATGCGCGCAGTCGAACCCCAGGTCCACCTGATCGCCCGCCCCGAGCTCGACTACGACGAGGTCGCGGCCTACCTGCAGGACGTCGGCGGCGAGAGCTGGCTGGAGCGCGTCGACCGCGGCGACCTGGACGACGCCCAGAACCTCGCCGAGTTCGCCGGCCGGATCTGCTACCGCTCGTGGAAGCCGGGCCTCAACCCGAACGTCACCAAGGTCCGCACCGACCAGGACGTCTACCTGAAGAACATCCTGGCCAGCGCGCACGGCTCGGTGCTGGAGCACGTCTCCTTCACCTTCGTCCTGCACAACGTCAGCCGCGTGGTCACCCACGAGCTGGTCCGCCACCGCGCCGGCGTCGCCGTCTCCCAGGAGTCGCTGCGCTTCGTCCGCCTCGACGACATCCCGTTCTGGTTCCCCGAGTGGGCCCAGCAGGACGAGGAGCTGATGGGCCGCGCCACCGGCCTGATGCAGCAGATCGAGGAGTTCCAGCACTGGATGGCCGACCACTTCGGGCTGGACGAGGAGGGCGTGAAGTTCCACGAGAAGAAGGAGAAGACCTCCTTCATGCGCCGCTTCGCCCCCGAGGGCCTGGCCACCGGCCTGGTCTGGACGGCGAACGTGCGCACCCTGCGCCACGTCATCGAGAACCGCACCGCGCCGGGCGCCGAGGAGGAGATCCGGCTGCTGTTCGGCAAGATCGGCGAGCTGATGGTCAAGGAGGCCCCGTCGCTGTTCGGCGACTACACCGTCGAGGACGGCGCCTGGGTTCCCGGCTGGCGCAAGGTCTGACCCGCGCGCCCCAGGCCGGGAACTGACGGACCGTCGGATCCCGGCCCCGCGCCGCTCACCCGTGCGGCCCGGCCCCGACGGCGCCGAATCGGCCGCTGACCTGCACCGACGGGCAGATGGCCGGACTGTCCGGCATGTCTGGATTGCGGCATTCTCGGCCGCTCCATACGCTCAGGACACGGATTCCGGTGCTGCGTGAACCCCCGAGCGCGCAGCACCGGAATCCCATGTCGGGCCCGGCCCGCGGCCCTCCGGACTGTCCAAACCCTGGACCTGCGTGGCTACCGACCACCGCCCTACGAGTAGCTTTGGACCCATGGCTCCGACCTCCACACCGCAGACGCCCTTCGGCCGGGTCCTGACCGCGATGGTCACCCCGTTCACCGCCGACGGCGCCCTCGACCTCGACGGCGCGCAGCGCCTCGCCGCCCACCTGGTGGACTCCGGAAACGACGGCCTGGTGCTCAACGGCACCACCGGCGAGTCGCCCACCACCACCGATGCGGAGAAGGCCCAGCTGGTCCGGGTCGTGGTCGAGGCGGTCGGAGACCGCGCCCACGTCATCACCGGTGTCGGCACCAACGACACCCACCACAGCATCGAACTCGCCCGCCAGGCGCTCGCCGCCGGCGCCCACGGCCTGCTCGCGGTCACCCCGTACTACAGCAAGCCGCCGCAGGAGGGCCTGTACCGGCACACCGTGGCCGTCGCCGACGCCACCGAGCTGCCGGTCATGCTGTACGACATCCCCGGCCGGGCCGGTGTCGCCCTCGAACACGACACCCTGGTCCGCCTCGGCGAGCACCCCCGGATCGTCGCCAACAAGGACGCCAAGGGCGACGTCGCCGCGGCCTCCCGGGCCATCGCCGACTCCGGCCTCGCCTGGTACTCCGGCGACGACAACCTGACCCTGCCGCTGCTCTCGGTCGGAGCCGTCGGCGTGGTCAGCGTGGTCGGCCACGTCGTCGCCGCCGAGATGCGCGCCATGATCGAGGCGTTCGTCGCCGGCGACCACGCCAAGGCGCTCGCCGTCCACCAGACCCTGCTGCCGGTGTACGCCGGAATCTTCCGCACCCAGGGAGTGATCCTCTCCAAGGCGGCGTTGAACCTGCAGGGACACCCGGCCGGTCCGCTCCGGCTGCCCCTGATCTCCGCCACGGACGCGGAGATCGCCCGGTTGAAGGAGGATCTCGCCGCCGGCGGGGTACACCTGTAACCAACAACAGACGTGCGCGCCCCCGGCTCGCCGGACCCGACCGGGTCCGCCGCTGGACCGGGACCGAAGGCGCGCGGCAATCGGCAGTCAGGTAACCACGATGGACGCACGCCATATGTCACCGGGGGAGGAACCCCCCGGGCATATGGCGTGCGTCGTGAGGAGAGTCTTTTGAGCCACCCGCACCCCGAACTCGGCGCTCCCCCCGCTCTCAAGGAGGGCGCCCTCCGCATCACCCCGCTCGGCGGACTCGGCGAGATCGGCCGCAACATGACGGTCCTCGAGTACGGCGACCGCATCCTGATCATCGACTGCGGCGTGCTCTTCCCCGAGGACGAGCAGCCCGGCATCGACCTGATCCTCCCCGACTTCACCTACATCCGGGACCGCCTCGACAAGATCGACGGCATCGTCCTGACCCACGGCCACGAGGACCACATCGGCGCCGTCCCGTACCTCCTCCGGGAGAACCCGGACATCCCGCTGATCGGCTCCAAGCTCACCCTCGCCCTGATCGAGGCCAAGCTCGCCGAGCACCGCATCCGCCCCTACGTGCTGGAGGTCGCCGAGGGCGACCGCGAGCGGATCGGCCCCTTCGACTGCCAGTTCATCGCGGTCAACCACTCCATCCCCGACGCCCTGGCCGTCGCCGTCCGCACCCCCGCGGGCATGGTCGTCGCCACCGGCGACTTCAAGATGGACCAGCTCCCGCTGGACGGCCGCCTCACCGACCTGCCGACCTTCGCCAAGCTGGCCGAAGAGGGCATGGACCTGCTGCTGGTGGACTCCACCAACGCCGAGGTCCCCGGCTTCATCCCGCACGAGCGCGACATCTCCGCCGCGCTGCGCAACGTCTTCGCCAACGCGGAGAAGCGCATCATCGTCGCCTCCTTCGCCAGCCACGTGCACCGCATCCAGCAGGTCCTGGACGCCGCGCACGAGTACAAGCGCAAGGTCGCCTTCGTCGGCCGCTCGATGGTCCGCAACATGGGCATCGCCCGCGACCTCGGCTACCTGAAGGTCCCCGGCAACCTGATCGTCGACGTCAAGACCCTCGACGACCTCCCCGACAAGGAGGTGGTGCTGATCTGCACCGGCTCCCAGGGCGAGCCGATGGCCGCGCTGTCCCGGATGGCCAACCGCGACCACCAGATCCGCATCGTCGAGGGCGACACCGTCGTCCTCGCCTCCTCGCTGATTCCCGGCAACGAGAACGCCGTCTACCGGGTCATCAACGGCCTCACCCGCTGGGGCGCCAAGGTCGTCCACAAGGGCAACGCCAAGGTGCACGTCTCCGGCCACGCCTCGGCCGGCGAACTGCTGTACTTCTTCAACATCTGCAAGCCGAAGAACCTGATGCCGGTGCACGGCGAATGGCGCCACCTGCGCGCCGCCGCCGACCTCGGCATCGCCACCGGCGTCCCGCGCAACCGCGTGGTCATCGCCGAGGACGGCGTCTGCGTCGACCTCGAAAAGGGCGTCGCCCGGATCGCCGGAAAGGTCCAGGCCGGCTACGTGTACGTGGACGGCTCGTCCGTCGGCGACATCACCGAGGCCTCCCTCAAGGACCGCCGGATCCTCGGCGAAGAGGGCTTCATCTCGGTCTTCGTGGTGGTCGACTCCACCAACGGCAAGATCGTCAGCGGCCCGACCATCCAGGCCCGCGGCTCCGGCATCGACGACGGCGCATTCACGGCCATCGCCGGCAAGCTGGAGGAAGCCCTCACCCGCTCCGCAGGGGAGGGCGTGCTGGAGGTCCGCCAGGTCCAGCAGCTGGTCCGCCGGACCATCGGCAAGTGGGTCGCCGACAACTACCGGCGCCGCCCGATGATCCTCCCGGTCGTCGTCGAGGTCTGACCGACCTGATTTGACCTGGGGCAGCCCGGTGCGTAGTGTTCTCCGGGTTGCCCCACGGTCGTGCGGCTTCGCCCCGGGATTCGAATTCGTTCGAATGGGGCGGGGAAAACAGGCCGAGAAACTCTGGTAGAGTTCGGGAGCGCCGAAAGGCAAAAGCAAATCGGATCGAAACTCCGGAAAACGGAGCGGAAAACATCTGATAAGCTGGAAACACGAAAGAACGAAGCGCCCGGAGGGTCCGCAGGAATGCGGCTCGAAGGAATCGTCCGTTCCTTGAGAACTCAACAGCGTGCCAAAAGTCAACGCCAGATATGTTGACATCCCCGGCCGGTCTTGATGATCGGTTGGAGATTCCTTTATGAAGTAACACTAGCGAGGACGCAGTGCGCAGGACCGCCCTATTCCGGTGGTTGCTGTGCCGCTCCCCGTGGAGACATTCACGGAGAGTTTGATCCTGGCTCAGGACGAACGCTGGCGGCGTGCTTAACACATGCAAGTCGAACGGTGAAGCCCTTCGGGGTGGATCAGTGGCGAACGGGTGAGTAACACGTGGGGAATCTGCCCTGAACTCTGGGACAAGCCTTGGAAACGAGGTCTAATACCGGATACGACCTTCTCCCGCATGGGGGTTGGTGGAAAGCTCCGGCGGTTCAGGATGATCCCGCGGCCTATCAGCTTGTTGGTGGGGTAATGGCCTACCAAGGCGACGACGGGTAGCCGGCCTGAGAGGGCGACCGGCCACACTGGGACTGAGACACGGCCCAGACTCCTACGGGAGGCAGCAGTGGGGAATATTGCACAATGGGCGAAAGCCTGATGCAGCGACGCCGCGTGAGGGATGACGGCCTTCGGGTTGTAAACCTCTTTCAGCAGGGAAGAAGCGCAAGTGACGGTACCTGCAGAAGAAGCACCGGCTAACTACGTGCCAGCAGCCGCGGTAATACGTAGGGTGCGAGCGTTGTCCGGAATTATTGGGCGTAAAGAGCTCGTAGGCGGCCTGTCGCGTCGGATGTGAAAGCCCGGGGCTTAACCCCGGGTCTGCATTCGATACGGGCAGGCTGGAGTGTGGTAGGGGAGATCGGAATTCCTGGTGTAGCGGTGAAATGCGCAGATATCAGGAGGAACACCGGTGGCGAAGGCGGATCTCTGGGCCATTACTGACGCTGAGGAGCGAAAGCGTGGGGAGCGAACAGGATTAGATACCCTGGTAGTCCACGCCGTAAACGTTGGGAACTAGGTGTTGGCGACATTCCACGTCGTCGGTGCCGCAGCTAACGCATTAAGTTCCCCGCCTGGGGAGTACGGCCGCAAGGCTAAAACTCAAAGGAATTGACGGGGGCCCGCACAAGCAGCGGAGCATGTGGCTTAATTCGACGCAACGCGAAGAACCTTACCAAGGCTTGACATACACCGGAAACGCTCAGAGATGGGCGCCCCCTTGTGGTCGGTGTACAGGTGGTGCATGGTTGTCGTCAGCTCGTGTCGTGAGATGTTGGGTTAAGTCCCGCAACGAGCGCAACCCTTGTTCTGTGTTGCCAGCGAGTAATGTCGGGGACTCACAGGAGACTGCCGGGGTCAACTCGGAGGAAGGTGGGGACGACGTCAAATCATCATGCCCCTTATGTCTTGGGCTGCACACGTGCTACAATGGCCGGTACAAAGGGCTGCGATGCCGTGAGGCGGAGCGAATCCCAAAAAGCCGGTCTCAGTTCGGATTGGGGTCTGCAACTCGACCCCATGAAGTTGGAGTTGCTAGTAATCGCAGATCAGCATGCTGCGGTGAATACGTTCCCGGGCCTTGTACACACCGCCCGTCACGTCACGAAAGTCGGTAACACCCGAAGCCGGTGGCCTAACCCGTAAGGGGAGGAGCCGTCGAAGGTGGGACCAGCGATTGGGACGAAGTCGTAACAAGGTAGCCGTACCGGAAGGTGCGGCTGGATCACCTCCTTTCTAAGGAGCACATAGCCGCTTGCGAGCGAATGTCTCGCACGGTTGCTCATGGGTGGAACGTTGACTATTCGGCAC
>NZ_KK853997.1:5521843-5583209 GCF_000696185.1 Kitasatospora cheerisanensis KCTC 2395
GATCCTATGCTGTCGAGAAAAGCCTCTAGCGAGTTTCATGGCGGCCCGTACCCCAAACCGACTCAGGTGGTCAGGTAGAGAATACCGAGGCGTTCGGGTGAACTGTGGTTAAGGAACTCGGCAAAATGCCCCCGTAACTTCGGGAGAAGGGGGGCCATTGCTGGTGATGGGACTTGCTCCTTGAGCTGGTGGTGGCCGCAGAGACCAGCGAGAAGCGACTGTTTACTAAAAACACAGGTCCGTGCGAAGCCGTAAGGCGATGTATACGGACTGACGCCTGCCCGGTGCTGGAACGTTAAGGGGACCGGTTAGTCCGACTTCGGTCGGGCGAAGCTGAGAACTTAAGCGCCAGTAAACGGCGGTGGTAACTATAACCATCCTAAGGTAGCGAAATTCCTTGTCGGGTAAGTTCCGACCTGCACGAATGGCGTAACGACTTCTCGACTGTCTCAACCACAGGCCCGGTGAAATTGCATTACGAGTAAAGATGCTCGTTTCGCGCAGCAGGACGGAAAGACCCCGGGACCTTTACTATAGCTTGATATTGGTGTTCGGTTCGGCTTGTGTAGGATAGGTGGGAGACTTTGAAGCAGCAACGCCAGTTGTTGTGGAGTCGCCGTTGAAATACCACTCTGGTCGTGCTGGATGTCTAACCTGGGTCCGTGATCCGGATCAGGGACAGTGTCTGGTGGGTAGTTTAACTGGGGCGGTTGCCTCCTAAAGGGTAACGGAGGCGCCCAAAGGTTCCCTCAGCCTGGTTGGCAATCAGGTGTTGAGTGTAAGTGCACAAGGGAGCTTGACTGTGAGACTGACGGGTCGAGCAGGTACGAAAGTAGGGACTAGTGATCCGGCGGTGGCTTGTGGAAGCGCCGTCGCTCAACGGATAAAAGGTACCCCGGGGATAACAGGCTGATCTTCCCCAAGAGTCCATATCGACGGGATGGTTTGGCACCTCGATGTCGGCTCGTCGCATCCTGGGGCTGGAGTAGGTCCCAAGGGTTGGGCTGTTCGCCCATTAAAGCGGTACGCGAGCTGGGTTTAGAACGTCGTGAGACAGTTCGGTCCCTATCCGCTGTGCGCGTAGGAGTGTTGAGAAGGGCTGTCCCTAGTACGAGAGGACCGGGACGGACGAACCTCTGGTGTGCCAGTTGTCCTGCCAAGGGCATGGCTGGTTGGCTACGTTCGGGAGGGATAACCGCTGAAAGCATCTAAGCGGGAAGCCTGCTTCGAGATGAGCACTCCCACCTCCTTGAGAGGGTAAGGCTCCCAGTAGACGACTGGGTTGATAGGCCGGATATGGAAGCCCTGTGAGGGGTGGAGTTGACCGGTACTAATAGGCCGAGGGCTTGTCCTCAGTTGCTCGCGTCCACTGTGTTGTTCTGAAACAACGACCCCCACGAACAGTGTGGGTGGTGACAGTTTCATAGTGTTTCGGTGGTCATAGCGTGAGGGAAACGCCCGGTTACATTCCGAACCCGGAAGCTAAGCCTCACAGCGCCGATGGTACTGCAGGGGGGACCCTGTGGGAGAGTAGGACGCCGCCGAACAATTTTTCTGGAGAAGCCCCCTGACGGGATGTCAGGGGGCTTTTCTGTTGTTCGGGGACGATTCCGGATAGCCTTCGCCAATGCAGAACCTGACGTTGACCTGGCAAACCTCGGTCGCTGCCTCCGCGGCGCTGTACGGGGCGGCGTTCACCGTCAGGCGGATCGCGGCGAAGCGGGCGGTGGCCGCCACCGGTGCGGAGGCCGGCGAGGGGCCGGGGGAGCGGCGCGGGGCGGGGCGGGTCGCGGCGGACGTGCTGCGCGAGGCCGGGACGCTGCTGGCGCTGTTCGCGCTGTGGCAGGTGGTCGGGCACCTGTCGTTGATGGGCACGGACCACGCGCTGGAGCGGGCGGAGTGGATCCACCGGACGGAGACGGACCTGGGGCTGCCCGACGAAGCGTCCTGGCAGCGGGCCGTGGTGGGACACCCGTGGCTGGCGCAGGCGGCGAACTACTACTACGCGACGATGCACTTCGGCGTGATGCTGGTGGTCCTGCTGTGGCTGTTCCTGCGGCACCGCGAGAGGTACGCGTGGGTGCGGACGACGGTGGTGGCGACCACGGCGGTGTGCCTGCTGATCCAGTTCGTCCCGGTGGCGCCGCCGCGGATGCTGCCGGGGAACGGGTTCATGGACCTGGCGGCGCAGTACGGGCAGTCGGTGTACGGGAACGCGGTCGCGGGGGTGGTCGCGGACCAGCTGTCGGCGATGCCGTCGGTGCACGTCGCGTGGTGCGTGATCACGGCGGTGGCGGTGATCGCGGTGGCCCCGGGGCCGTGGCGGTGGCTGATGGTGCTGCATCCGCTGGTGACGGTGTGGGTGGTCGTGGTGACGGCCAATCACTTCTGGGCGGACGGGGTGGTGGCGCTGGCGATCCTGCTGACCGTGTACCTGGTGCAGGCGGCCGTGACGGGCTGGCGCCGGCCCGAGGCGGAGGCGGGGGCGGACGCGCCCGAGGCGGAGCGGGAGCGCAGCGCGGTGCAGGGCTGACGTCCGAGCGAGTGCGGTGGCGGTTCCGGAGCGGTCCGGTCAGCCGGGCTGGGCGGAGAGCAGGGCGTCGGCGAGGGCGGTGCGGTAGTAGCGGCCGGCGGTGCCGGAACGGGCGCGGGCGACCAGGCGGGCGTCGAGCAGGACGGTGAGGTGGTCGCCGACGGTGGCGGGGCTGAGGCCGGTGAGAGTGGCGAGCTGGCCGGTGTCGCGCGGGCGGTCGAGGCCGGCGAGGAGTTCGGCGCGGGCGCTGCCGAGCAGGCGGCCGAGGCTGGCCGGCGGGGTGTGCGGGGCGGCGACGGGGGCGGCGCAGGTCGGGTAGACGACGGCGACGCGGCCGGCGCCCTGGGCGATCCAGCCGTGCCGGGCGCCGGTGGGGACGAACAGCAGCTCGGCGTCGGGGCGTTCGTCCTCGGGGACGGTGAGCCGGAGGCGGCCGGTGGAGAGCCAGCGGTGCTGCGGGCCGAGGGCGGGGAGGGCGGCGGCCCAGCCGTGCTGTTCGGCGAGGCGGCGGCGGGCGGTGGCGTCGGCGCGGAGGGCGCGCAGCCGGGCGGGCCATTCGGGGTGGACGACGTGCTGCCAGGTCCGGTCGAGGAGTTCGGCGAGGGCGGGGTCCGGGGCGAGGCCGGTGAGGTCGAGCCGGCGCGGGTCGGCGTCCGGGTCCGGCGCGGGGAGGCGCAGTTCGGCGGGCCAGTCGGCGGCGTGGCGTTCGGCGAGCCAGTCGGCGAGGTGCGGGGCGGCGGCGAGGTGCCGGTGGAACGCGGGCTGGTGGGTGGCGAGCCAGGCGCGGCGCCAGGGTTCGGGGCGGATCTCGGCGAGGATGCCGAGGGTGGCGACGGTCTCGACCAGGGGTGAGAACGCAAATCGGCATGCGGCGAGGGTCTCCGTGCTCACCTGCCACTGGCCCATGCGCATCGCCTCCGAACCGAGACCCTAGCAATCGGCCGCCGGGGCAGGAGGGGATTGCGGGATCGGCCGTCGACCGTTCACCTGGTGGTCCGGCGCCCTGGTGCGGGGCCGTAGGGTGAGGACGCGGCCGAAGCCAGTTGCGTTGGCTTCGGCCGCGTCCCTTCGGCCGCGTCCCTTCGGCCGCGTCCCTTCGGCCGCGTCCCTTCGGTCCGGTCCGGTCGGTCAGCCGAGGCGGCGGTGCAGGCCCCAGGTGGTGAGGGCGGCGAGGGCGACCGTGAGGGCGAGGAAGATCGCGGTCTCGATCCACTGGAACGGCCAGTAGCGGTCGGCGGGTTGGTAGTCGACGGCGATGTGCAGGTTCGCGCGGGCCAGGCAGTCCTCGGACGGCAGGTCGTGGGAGCTGTCCCGGCAGGGCTGGGTGCCGAAGGTCAGGGTGCGGTTGTCGCTGTCCTGGACGGGCGAGCTGTCGGAGAGCATCCAGGCGTCGGGCATGTCGATGCCGGCGACGAAGGTGGCGGACGGCCCGTGGGTGCCGGTGAAGCCGAGCGTGCGGGCGGAGTGCAGGGTGTCGGCGTCGAGGGCGACGACCCGGTGGACGGGCTGTTCGAGGTGCGGGCGGACGGCGAGCGGGACGAGTATCTGGACGGCGGCGAAGGCGGCGAGGGTGACGGCCATCGCGGCGACGGTGCGGCGCAGGAACAGGCCGACGCAGGCGCCGAGGGCGACCGCGAACGCGGCGTACCCGAGCGGGACGACGCCGCGGGCAGCGAACAGCAGTGGGGTGAAGCGGTCGTGGCCGATCCGGTCCAGTGGGGAGGCGAACCAGGAGACCAGCAGGCTGAGCAGCCCGGTGACGGCGACGGCGGCGGCGCCGACCAGCAGCAGTTTGACGGTCAGCCAGCGGCCGCGGCCGATGCCCTGGTTCCACACCAGGCGGTGGGTGCCGGTCTCCAGTTCGCGGGCGACCAGCGATGCTCCCCAGAACGCGCCGATCAGCGCGGGGGCGAGCAGGACCAGGACGCAGCCCGTCCAGTAGGGCAGGGAGTAGGTGTCGATCAGCTGGTTCGCGTCGGAGCAGCCGCCGGTGGGGCAGCCGGCGGTCAGCTCGCGGTAGTCGTCCCGGAGGGCGAGCCCGGAGTACAGCAGGTAGGCGGTGGCGGCGGCGAGTGCGGCTGCGGCCACCAGGAACTGGGCGCGGAACTGACGCCAGGTCAGCCAGATCATCGCTGCGGCTCCAGGACGGGTCGGGGGTCGGCGGTGAGGTGGGCGAGGACGAGGTCCTCCAGGCCGAGCGGTTCCATCACCCAGGACGGGTCGTCGACGGCGCGCTCGGCGCGGACCACGAAGGTGCTCTGGCGTTCGGTGTGTTCGGCGTTCACCACGCGCATGCCGGCGGGCAGGGTGTCGGTGTCGCGGCGGGCGGTGGTGAGGCGGAAGTGGGTGGCGAGCAGGTCGTCGATCTCGCCGTCGGCCTGGACCCGGGAGCCGGCCAGCACGATCAGGTGGTCGCAGACCCGTTCCAGGTCGGAGACCAGGTGCGAGGAGAGGACGACGGTGGCCTGCGACTCGGACTCGGCGACGAACTCCATCAGGCTCTGCAGGAAGGCGCGCCGGGCGAGCGGGTCGAGGGCGGCCACCGGTTCGTCCAGCAGCAGCAGTTCGGGCCGTTTGGCGACGGCGAGGGTGAGGGCGAGTTGGGCGCGCTGGCCGCCGGAGAGGCGGCCGGAGCGCTGGGTGGGGTCGAGGCCGAGCTGCCGGACGCGGCGTTCGGCGAGGGCGGCGTCCCAGCGGGGGTTGAGCTTGGCGCCGAGGCGCAGGTGGTCGGCGACGGTGAGGGCGGCGTAGGTCGGGGTGTCCTGGGCGACGAAGCCGACCCGGCCGAGTTGGGCGCCGTCGGCGGCCGGGGGCCGGCCGAACACCTCGACGGTGCCGCTGGTGGGGGTGAGCAGGCCGCAGGCGAGCTGCAGCAGGGTGGACTTGCCGGCGCCGTTGGGGCCGACCAGCCCGACGACGCGTCCGGCGGGGACGGTCAGCGTGCAGTCGGCCAGGGCCGTGCGGCGGCCGTAGCGCTTGGTCAGCGCCCGGGTTTCGACGATCGCGGTCATCGCTCCTCTTCGACGGTGCTTCGGAAGGTCTGCCGGAAGAGGGCCTCGATGGACTCCGGGTCGAGTCCGGCGGCCCGTGCCGAGGCCAGCCAGCGGCGCAACTCCTGCCGCAGCGGCTCGTGTTCGGACGTGGCGGGCTCGCCGAGGGTGCCGGTGACGAAGGTGCCGACACCGGGCTTGGGGGAGACCAGGCCCTCGTTCTCCAGCTGGCGGTAAGCCTTGAGCACGGTGTTGGGGTTGATCGCGACCTTGGCCGCGACGTCCTTGACCTTCGGCAGCCGGTCGCCCTCGTGCAGCAGGCCCAGTCGGAGGGCCTGGCGCACTTGGTGGACCAGTTGCAGGTAAGGGGCGACACCGGACCGGGGCTCGATGTGGAACTCGATCACCACAACCTCATTTATCTAGCTTCCTAGCACTATAGAACTGGCGGCATGATGAGCCGTCAAGTCAAGGAGTCACCAAGGGCGTTGACCGGCGAGGACGCACCCGGACGCGGACATGCCGGGGCCCGGGCGCCGTGGGGGTGGCGTCCGGGCCCCGGGGTGTGCGGTGCGGTTACCTGACCGGGAGTGCGATCCGGCCCCAGCGTCCTTCGGTCAGGGCGGCGGTGGCCCAGTACCAGGCGGCCAGGCCGGAGGCGGCGGCCAGCCAGGCGCCGACCTTGCCGGTGCCGCTGCTGCTGCCCAGGACGCCGACGGCGCCGAGCAGCAGGGAGAGCGTCAGCAGGCCGTACACCAGGCGGGCGAGCAGGCCGGCGCCCCAGGAGGCGGCGGTCAGGGTGAGCGCCAGCAGCGCCCACAGCAGCAGGAACAGGCCGGCGGTGTTCTTGCCGGCCGAGCCGGCCGCCGCCCAGGTCGCCCAGAAGGCGCCGAGGGCGGTGAAGGCGGTGCCGTTGAGGCGGTCGCCGCCGCGGAACTGCCAGAGGCCGGCGACGAACAGCGTCACGCCGCCGACCAGGTGGGCCAGCGCAGCGGCGCCGCCGGACGAGGTGCCGCTGAGGACACCGGTGCCGAGCAGGCCGTACGCGAGCAGGGTGAGACCGAGGGCCAGATGACCGAGCGGACCCGCGTCTGCGGATCGGGCGTTCGCCCCGGAGGCGTCATTGCTCACCGGAGGCTCCTTTCACTCTGCGCCAGGGCATGGCGAGAACACGGTGAAGGGTGGGGTGTGCGAGGTGGTGCCGGGTGCCGGGTCGTGGGCGCACCGGGACGGGTGCGGGCGGCTGCGGCGAGATGAGAGAACCGGTGGCGCGGCCACCGGTCGATGCCCTCCGGGGTGGAAGCCCCCGGCGCTATCGGTCTACCCGGCCCCGCGGCTTTGTACCCTTGTGAATCACCGGGAACGAGCAAGCGTGAGCAAACCGTGACGATGGCCGTCCGGCGGCCTAGTTCTGACGCTGGGTCGGGATTCGGAGCGTCAGGATCGCCATGTCGTCGGAGGGCGGCTCGGGGGCGAAGCGCTCGACCGCGCGGTGCACGCGGGCGGCGACCGCACCCGCGGTCAGGCCCGCACAGCCGGTCAGCACCTCGATCAGGCCGTCGTCGCCGAGCATCCGGCGGCCTTCCCGGCGCTCGGTGACGCCGTCCGTCACGCAGAGCAGCACCTCGCCCGGGGAGAGCACCAACTCCTCGGCGGTCAGTTCGAGTTCGTCCATCACGCCGAGCAGCGGCTGCGGCGAGGCGGCCTGGTCGACCTGTCCGTCGGTGCGCAGCCGCAGCGGCAGCGGGTGGCCGGCGCAGACCAGCGACAGGACGGTCGAGCCGTCCTCACGGGGCGTCAACTCGCCGTACAGCAGCGTCAGGAAGCGGGCCCGGCTGCCCTCGTCGAGGATCGCCGCGTTCAGCCGGGTGAGGACCTGCGGGGCGCTCAGGCCCTCGCGGGCCAGCAGGCGCAGCGAGTTGCGGGCCAGGCCGGTCACCGAGGCGGCCTCGGGGCCGGTGCCGCAGACGTCGCCGATGGCGAAGCCGTAGGTGCCCTCGCGGATCGGGAACAGGTCGTAGAAGTCGCCGCCGACCTCGTTGCCCTCGCCCGCGGCCTGGTAGAACACCTCCACCTCGACGCCCGGGATCTTCGGCAGCTCCGGCGGCAGCAGGGCGCGCTGGAAGGCCTGCGAGGTGGCGGTGCGCTCCGAGTACAGGCGGGAGTTGTCGAGCGCCAGGGCGGCCCGGCGGGACAGGTCCTCGCCGAGTTCCAGGATCTCCTGCCGGAACCGGACGCCCTGCCGGGTGCCGAGCACCAGCAGGCCGATCACCCGGTTGCGGGCGGACAGCGGCAGCACCACCGTCTCGCCGAGCAGGCCGGCCAGTTCGGGGCTGTCGGCGGTGCCCAGCGAGCGGGCGGTGTCGGCGGGCGCCGTCCAGTTCCGGGCGCCGGGGCTGTGCACCGCCTCCGGGGCGGGGGCCTTGTCGAGCAGGGCGCGCAGCGCGTCGATCCGGTCCTCGTCCTCGTGCAGCACGAACGCGAGGTCGGCGCCGGCCGCGGCGTCCGCGGTGGTGTAGACGGCGCACCAGGAGGCCAGGGTGGGGATCGCCATCTGCGCCATCAGGGCGAGCGTCTGCTCGTGCTCCAGGGTGCCGGCGAGCAGGTCGGAGGCCTCCACCAGGAAGGACAGCGAGCCGCGCCGCAGCCGCTCCAGCTCGCCGAGCCGGGCGCTCTCCAGGGCCAGCGCGATCCGGTCGGCGGCGAACTGCAGGCGCAGCGCGTCCTCGTTGTCGTAGCGGCCGGGCGGGGCGGCGGCCACCCCGAGCGAGCCGGTCAGGCGGCCCTCGACCTTCAGCGGGACGGTGATCAGCGAGCGCAGGTCGGTGCCGGCCAGCAGCGGCGCGGCGCCGGGCCGCACCGCGAGGTCCTCGTGGACGGCGGGCAGCCGGGCCGAGTCGAAGCGGCCCGCGCCGTCGATCGGCAGCCGGGCGAAGCGGCGGGCCGGGCCGGCCAGACCGGTGGCGGCGCGCAGTTCGAACTCGGTCTCGTCCTCGCTGGTGAGCATCAGGTAGGCGGCGTCCGCGTCGAGCAGGTCGCGGGCCCGCTCGACGATCCGCTGCAGCAGGCTGGACAGGTCGTCCGGGGAGACCGGGCCGACCAGCAGGTCGAGCGGTTCGACGGCGGTGGTGGCGGCCTCGGCGGACGCGGCGGTGCCCGGGGTGCGCAGCACGGCCCGGTCGGAGGCGCGGACCAGCAGGCAGAGCACGACCGGCGCGCCCTCGCTGTCGCGCAGCCGCACGTGCGTGCCGTACACCTCGCGGGCGGCGCCGTCGCCGCCGCGCACCGTGTAGCCGCCCTCCCAGCGGGCCAGCCGCAGGGTGTCGCCGAGGCCGAGGCCGGGGGTCTGCGGCCAGACCGCGAGTTCTGCCCAGGGGCGGCCGAACACGGCGTCGGCGGGGCGGTGGAAGAGCGATTCGGCGTCGGCGTTCCAGTGCCGGATCCGGCCGTGGTCGTCGAGCTGGACGACGGCGACCCGCACCGGCCCGTCCGCGGCGGGCAGTTCGCCGCCGGGCAGGCTGGGCAGCGCGTACCGGGTGCCGACCTGCGGCTCGGGCAGGGCGAGCCGGAACCAGACGGTCTTCCGGCCGGCCGCGTACTCGACGCCCCAACTGCTGGACAGCGCCGAGCACATCAGCAGGCCGCGGCCGCCCTCGCCGTCCGGGTCGGCGTACCGGTCCGAGTTCAGCGTCACGTTGGCGAAGGAGGGCAGGCCGCGCTCCGGGTGCCGGTCGGTGACCTCGATCCGGACGGTGTCCTCCTCGCGCAGGCAGGCCACCTCGGCGGCCGTCCCGGCGTGCACCACGGCGTTCGTGACCAGTTCGCTGACCAGCACCACGGCGTCGTCCACCACCTCGGGCAGGTCCCACCCGAGCAGGGCGTCCCGGACGAAGCCGCGGGCCGCGGCGGCCGACCGGTCGACCGGTTCGAAGGTGGCGGCTGCGCGCGCGGTGACCACGGCCACGTCTCCTCTGCTGCTGGTACGGCGGGTGGGGACCTGCGGCGGGGCGGGGCGGGGTCGCCTCGGCCCGGTGCGGCCCTCCACCCTACTTTCCGGTTGGTACCCCGCGGGGGCGGGGAGCCGAAACAGGCCCCTGGGGGTGATTTCCTTCACGACTTTCCCTGCTCGTGCCCCGGTCACCCCGGAAAACCCTCGGCAACCGGTCCGACACCGGGTGCCAGTGCTGTCACACTGGGGGGTCCGCGTGCCGTCACCACCGCAGTACGGTCGAGGGGACGGCGCGGCAGCGGCGGGCCGTTCGCCGGCCCTTCTGCCGCAGTGACAGTCAGGACCTGGGAGGGCCCCGTTGAGTTCGGCGACCAAGGACGTGTCCGGTACCACGACGGCCGCTGCGCGCGGCACGCGGTCGGCTCCGCCCTCGCGGGCCGGCGGCCGGCGCCAGGGCCCGGGGCGCGGGGCGGAGCCCGCCGAGCTGCGCAAGCTGCTCGCCGCGCTGACCGCGATGCGCGACGGCAACTTCCGCCGCCGGCTGACCTTCCCGGGCGACGGCCTGCTGGCCGAGATCGCCGCGGTGTTCAACGAGGTCGCCGAGCGCAACCAGCACCTCACCGGTGAACTCGCCCGGGTGCGGCGGGCGGTGGGCCGCGAGGGCCGGCTGTCCGAGCGGCTGGAGACCGGCGTCGGCGAGGGCGCCTGGATGGCCGCCGTCGACAACTGCAACGCGCTGATCGACGACCTGGCCCGGCCGATGGCCGAGGTCGGCCGGGTGCTCTCCTCGATCGCCGAGGGCGACCTGACGCAGACCATGGAGCTGCGCTCGGTGCACACCACCGGCGCCAGCTACCCGCTGCGCGGCGAGTTCCTGAAGGTCGGCCGCACCGTCAACGGACTGGTCGACCAGCTCAGCGAGTTCACCGAGCAGGTGACCCGGGTGGCGATCGAGGTCGGCACCGAGGGCAAGCTCGGCGGGCAGGCCCGGGTGCGCAGCGTCTCCGGCTCCTGGAAGGACCTCGCGGACTCGGTCAACACCATGGCCGGCCGGCTGACCGCGCAGGTCCGCAACATCGCCGAGGTGACCACCGCGGTGGCCCGCGGCGACCTGTCGCGCAAGGTCACCGTCGACGTCGACGGCGAGATGCTGGAGCTGAAGAACACCGTCAACATCATGGTGGACCAGCTCAACTCCTTCGCCGCGCAGGTCACCACGGTGGCCCGCGACGTGGGCACCGAGGGCCGGCTGGGCGGTCAGGCGCAGGTGTCGGGGGTGGCCGGCGTGTGGCGCGACCTCACCGACTCGGTGAACTTCATGGCGGCCAACCTGACCGCGCAGGTCCGCAACATCGCCGAGGTGACCACCGCGGTCGCCAAGGGCGACCTGTCGCGCAAGATCGAGGTCGACGCCCGCGGCGAGATCCTCGAACTCAAGAACACCATCAACACCATGGTCGACCAGCTGTCCGGCTTCGCCGAGCAGGTGACCCGGGTGGCGCGCGCGGTCGGCACCGAGGGCATCCTCGGCGGGCAGGCCCAGGTGCCGGGCGTGGCCGGCGTCTGGAAGGACCTCACCGAGAACGTCAACTCGATGGCGAACAACCTCACTTCGCAGGTCCGCAACATCGCCCAGGTGACCACCGCGGTCGCCAAGGGCGACCTGTCGCAGAAGATCCAGGTCGACGCGCGCGGCGAGATCCTGGAGCTGAAGAACACCATCAACACCATGGTCGACCAGCTCTCGGCGTTCGCGGACGAGGTCACCCGGGTCGCCCGGGACGTCGGCACCGAGGGCATCCTCGGCGGCCAGGCCAGCGTGCCCGGGGTGTCCGGCACCTGGAAGGACCTCACCAACTCGGTGAACCTGATGGCCAACAACCTGACCAGCCAGGTGCGTTCGATCGCCGAGGTGACCACCGCGGTGGCCCGCGGCGACGTCTCCAAGAAGATCACCGTCGACGCGAAGGGCGAGATCCGCGAACTCGTCACCACCGTCAACACCATGGTCGAGCAGCTGTCCGCGTTCGCCGACGAGGTCACCCGGGTGGCCCGCGAGGTCGGCACCGACGGCATCCTGGGCGGCCAGGCCCGGGTCTCCGGCGTCTCCGGCATCTGGCGCGACCTGACCGACAACGTCAACCTGATGGCGTCCAACCTCACCTCCCAGGTGCGGAACATCGCCGAGGTGGCGTCCGCGGTGGCCCGCGGCGACCTGTCGAAGAAGATCGCCATCGACGCGGCCGGCGAGGTCGCGGCGCTCGCCGACACCCTGAACACCATGGTCGACCAGCTCTCGGCGTTCGCCGTCGAAGTGACCCGCGTCGCCCGCGAGGTGGGCACTGACGGCATCCTGGGCGGCCAGGCCGGAGTGCCGGGCGTGGCCGGCATCTGGAAGGACCTGACCGAGAACGTCAACCTGATGGCCAACAACCTCACCGGCCAGGTCCGCAACATCGCGCTGGTGATCACCGCCGTCGCCCGCGGCGACCTCTCGCAGAAGATCGACGTGGACGCCCGGGGCGAGATCCTGGAGCTCAAGACCAGCATCAACACCATGGTCGACCAGCTCTCCGCCTTCGCCGACGAGGTCACCCGCGTCGCCCGCGAGGTCGGCACCGACGGCCGCCTCGGCGGCCAGGCCCGCGTCCCCGGCGTGGCCGGCACCTGGCAGGACCTCACCGAGTCGGTGAACGAGCTCGCCAACAACCTGACCCGGCAGGTGCGCGCGATCGCCCAGGTCGCCACCGCCGTCACCAGGGGCGACCTGTCGCCCCGCATCAACGTGGACGCGTCCGGCGAGCTCGACGAGCTCAAGGACAACATCAACCAGATGATCGCCAACCTGCGCGAGACCACCCGGACCAACAAGGAACAGGACTGGCTGAAGTCCAACCTGGCCCGGATGTCCGGTCTGCTGCAGGGCCGCCGCGACCTGTCCGCCGTCGCCTCGCTGATCATGAGCGAGCTCACCCCGGTGGTCTCCGCCCAGCACGGCGCGTTCTTCCTCGCCCAGCCGGCCGGCCGCACCGCCGAACTCGTCACCGAGGACGACGACGAGAACGACATCGTGCTGCGCCTGATCGGCTCCTACGGCTACCACCGGCGCACCATGCCGACCACCTTCCGGCTCGGCGAGGGCCTGATCGGGCAGGCCGCCGTGGAGAAGCGGCCGATCGTGCTGAAGGAGACCCCGCCCGGCTACCTGAAGATCTCCTCCGGCCTGGGCGAGTCCTCCCCGGCGCACGTCGTGGTGATGCCGGTGCTGTTCGAGGACCGGCTGCTCGGCGTGATCGAACTCGCCACCTTCTCCAGCTTCACCACCGTCGCGCTGGACTTCCTGATCCAGATCGCCGACCAGATCGGCGTCACCGTCAACACCATCTCGGTCAACACCAAGACCGAGGGCCTGCTGCTGGAGTCCCAGCGCCTGACCGCCGAGCTGTCCATGCGCTCCGCCGAACTCGAGGCCCGGCAGGAGGAGTTGGAGCGCACCAACGAGGAGCTGCAGGAGAAGGCCGAGCAGCTCGCCCAGCAGAACCGCGACATCGAGATCAAGAACAGCGAGATCGAGGAGGCGCGGCAGATCCTGGAGGAGCGCGCCGAACAGCTCGCGCTCGCCTCGCGCTACAAGAGCGAGTTCCTCGCCAACATGTCGCACGAGCTGCGCACCCCGCTCAACTCGCTGCTGATCCTGGCCAAGCTGCTCTCCGACAACAACGAGGGCAACCTGTCCGCCAAGCAGGTCGAGTTCGCCGAGACCATCCACGGCGCGGGCAGCGACCTGCTCCAGCTGATCAACGACATCCTCGACCTGTCCAAGGTCGAGGCCGGCAAGATGGACGTCCGCCCGGCCCGGATCGCCCTGGTCCAGCTGGTCGACTACGTGGAGGCCGCGTTCCGGCCGCTCACCGCCGAGAAGAACCTGGACTTCGCGGTCCGGGTCTCCCCGGACCTGCCGGTCACCCTGCACACCGACGAGCAGCGCCTCCAGCAGGTGCTGCGCAACCTGCTCTCCAACGCGGTGAAGTTCACCGACGCCGGCGCGGTCGAGCTGATGATCCGCCCGGTGTCCGGCCCGGAGACCCCCCAGCACGTGCGCGAGCAGCTGCTGGAGACCGGAACCATCGCCGACCCCGACGAGCAGCTGATCGCCTTCTCGGTCTCCGACACCGGCATCGGCATCCCCGGCAACAAGCTGCGGGAGATCTTCGAGGCGTTCAAGCAGGCCGACGGCGGCACCAGCCGCAAGTACGGGGGCACCGGCCTCGGCCTGTCCATCAGCCGGGAGATCGCCCGGCTGCTCGGCGGCGAGATCCACGTGGCCTCCGAACTCGGCGCCGGCTCCACCTTCACCCTCTACCTGCCGCTGCGCAGCGAGGGCCCCGAGCCGGTCGCGCTGGAGCGCGGGGCCGCCCCGCGCGCCCTGGAGCCCTCCCGCACGCCCGCCGAGCAGTGGACGCAGGAGGCCCGCGGCCTGGTCGAGGAGCGCCGCCGCTCCACCGTCGAGCGCCGCCGCGCCGCCCGCCCCGACGACACCCTCCGCCCGGCCGAGGACACCATCCCGCGCCAGGGCGAGCCGCTGCGCTCCGGCGCCGCCACCGCTGCCCGCTTCGACGGCGAGCGGGTGCTGATCGTCGACGACGACATCCGCAACGTGTTCGCCCTGACCAGCGTGCTGGAGCAGTACGGCCTGACCGTGCTGTACGCCGAGAACGGCCGCGAGGGCATCGAGATGCTCGAACAGCACGAGGACGTCGCCCTGGTGCTGATGGACATCATGATGCCCGAGCTGGACGGCTACGCGACCACCGAGCAGATCCGCCGGATGCCCCGGTTCTCCGGGCTGCCGATCATCGCGCTGACCGCCAAGGCGATGAAGGGCGACCGGGAGAAGAGCCTGCAGGCCGGAGCCACCGACCACATCACCAAGCCGGTGGAGACCGACCACCTGCTGGCGGTGATGCGCCAGCACCTGCCCGTCAGGTAACCGCCGCCCGACGGGGCCGCCCACGCTGGCGGCCCCGGGCGGGAACCCGGTAAGGTCACCCGTCGTTGCCAACAGTGACCGGACGGTGACGCCCGGCACCGGGCCTGTGGCAGGCAAGGGGGTACGGCTAGCATGACCGGGGCAGTGATGGGCGGCACGAAGGTGCCCGCCCTCGGGAAACAACCGGCAGGAGGGCGGGTCCTGGTGCAGAAGGCGAAGATCCTCCTGGTCGACGACCGTCCGGAGAACCTGCTCGCCCTGGAGGCGATCCTCTCCGCGCTCGACCAGACGCTGGTGCGCGCCTCCTCCGGCGAGGAGGCGCTCAAGGCGCTCCTCACCGACGATTTCGCGGTCATCCTGCTGGACGTCCAGATGCCCGGCATGGACGGCTTCGAGACCGCCGCGCACATCAAGCGCCGCGAGCGGACCAGGGACATTCCGATCATCTTCCTGACCGCGATCAACCACGGTCCGCACCACACCTTCCGCGGCTACGCGGCAGGCGCGGTCGACTACATCTCGAAGCCCTTCGACCCGTGGGTGCTGCGGGCCAAGGTCTCCGTCTTCGTCGACCTCTATGTGAAGAACACCCAGCTCAAGGAGCAGGCCGCGCTGCTGCGCCTGCAACTGGAGGCGGGCGAGGAGCCGGCCGCCATCGGCGGCGCGCTGCTCGGCGAGCTGTCGGCTCGGCTGGCCGCCGTCGAGGAGCAGGCCGAGGCGCTCACCAAGCAGCTCGACGCCACCGCGGACAGCGCCGGAGCCGCCGCGACCGCCGCGCACCTGGAGCGCAAACTCGCGGGCCTGCGCCGGGCCCTGGACGCCCTGCGCCCCGGCGCGAGCTGACCGACCGTCAGCGTCGCCCGTGCGGGTGGTTCACGGGCCGCTGACGGCGCGTCTGCGGCGCAACCCGCCGAAGTGCGCCCGCGCATGTCCGGGGCCGGGGTGCGCCGGTAGGCTGCCTCCCATGGCCACACGATCGCCCGGAAGCGCCGCCGCACGCACCAGCAAGCCCGGGCCGGCCAAGAAGACACCCGCGAAGAAGGCCGCCCCCGCCAGACCGGCGGCCAAACCCGCCGCCAAGAAGGCCCCAGCGAAGAAGGCCCCGGCCAAGAAGGCGGCTGCCGCGCCCGCACCGCCGCCGCCGCCGCGGCCGATACTCTTCCGCGCCGTCCGCGCGGTCTGGCTGGGCGTGGCGCACTCCGTCGGCGCGGTGTTCCGCAGCTACGGGCGCGGCGCCCGCAACCTGCACCCCGAGCACCGCAAGGACGGCGTGGCGCTCCTGCTGCTGGCGCTCACCCTGGTCACCGCGGCCGGCACCTGGTTCAGCCCACAGGGCTGGCTCGGCGAGGCCGCCACCAACGTGGTCTCCGGGCTCTTCGGCCGGCTCGACGTCCTGGTGCCGCTGCTGCTGGGCGCCGTCGCCGTCCGGCTGATGCGCCACCCCGAGGTGCCGGAGGCCAACGGCCGGATAGTGATCGGCCTGACCACCCTGGTGGTCGGCGTGCTCGGCCTGGTCCACATCGGCTGCGGAGCCCCCGCGATGGGCACCGGCGCCACCCGGATCCGGCAGGCCGGCGGCCTGATCGGCTGGGCCGCGTCCACCCCGATGATGGCCGCCGCCGGCCCGCCGCTGGCCGTCCCGCTGCTCCTGCTGCTCGCCTTCTTCGGCCTGCTGGTGGTCACCGCCACCCCCGTCAACCGGATCCCGCAGCGGCTGCGCCTGCTGGGCGTCCGGCTCGGCGTGGTCGAGCCGCTGCCCGGCGAGTTCGAGGACGGCGAGCCCGGCGCGGAGGACCGCGAGTACTCCACCGCCCCGCCGGAGGACGCCGACCCGGACGCGCTGCCGATCACCATCGAGGGCGACGAGCTGTCCGCCCGCCGCAAGCGCCGCAGCCGCAAGCCCGCCGCCGAGCCGGACGAGCCGGTCTCGTTCGAGAAGGACCCGTACCAGACCCGTGACCTGGCCGCCGCGGCTGCCGCCGACCTGGTGGACGGCGCGCTGCTGTTCGGCGTGGCCGGCTCGCCCGACCTGGCCAGTGCGATCGGCCAGGTCAAGGACAACACCGCGCCCCCCGAGGAGGCGTGGATGCCCGAGGTGCCCGCCGCCCGGGCCGCCGACGCCGCCCCCGAGGGCCACGGCGAGGCCCCCGCCCGGATGGAACAGCTCCAGCTGTCCGGCGACATCACCTACTCCCTGCCGTCCCTGGACCTGCTGGAGCGCGGCGCCCCCGCCAAGGCCCGCTCCCAGCTCAACGACGACGTGGTCGCCCAGCTCTCCGGCGTGTTCGCCGAGTTCAAGGTCGACGCCAAGGTCACCGGCTTCACCCGCGGCCCGACGGTCACCCGCTACGAGGTCGAGCTCGGCCCCGCCGTGAAGGTCGAGCGGATCACCGCGCTGGCGAAGAACATCGCCTACGCGGTGGCCACCCCCGACGTCCGGATCATCTCGCCGATCCCCGGCAAGTCCGCGGTCGGCGTGGAGATCCCCAACCGGGACCGCGAGATGGTCACCCTCGGCGACCTGCTGCGTTCGCGCACCGCCGCCGAGGACGGCCACCCGATGGTGGTCGGCATGGGCAAGGACGTCGAGGGCCACACCGTGATGGCCAACCTGGCGAAGATGCCGCACGTGCTGGTGGCCGGCGCCACCGGCGCGGGCAAGTCCTCCTGCATCAACTGCCTGATCACCTCGGTGCTGGTGCGCGCCACCCCCGACGAGGTCCGGATGGTGCTGGTCGACCCCAAGCGGGTCGAGCTGACCGCGTACGAGGGCATCCCGCACCTGATCACGCCGATCATCACCAACCCGAAGAAGGCCGCCGAGGCCCTCCAGTGGGTGGTCCGCGAGATGGACATGCGCTACGACGACCTGGCGGCCTACGGCTTCCGGCACGTCGACGACTTCAACGCCGCGGTCCGGGCCGGCACCGTCCAGCCGCCGCTCGGCAGCGAACGGGAACTGACGCCCTATCCGTACCTGCTGGTGATCGTCGACGAGCTGGCCGACCTGATGATGGTCGCCCCGCGCGACGTCGAGGACTCGGTGGTCCGGATCACCCAGCTCGCCCGCGCCGCCGGCATCCACCTGGTGCTGGCCACCCAGCGCCCCTCGGTGGACGTCGTCACCGGCCTGATCAAGGCCAACGTGCCGTCCCGGCTGGCGTTCGCCACCTCGGCGATGGCCGACTCCCGGGTCATCCTCGACCAGCCCGGCGCGGAGAAGCTGATCGGCAAGGGCGACGCGCTGTTCCTGCCGATGGGCGCCTCCAAGCCGGTCCGCATGCAGGGTGCGTTCGTCACCGAGGCCGAGATCGCCAAGATCGTCCAGCACTGCAAGGACCAGCTGACGGCCCGCTACCGGGACGACGTGGTGGTCGGCACCGGCCCGAAGAAGGAGATCGACGAGGAGATCGGCGACGACCTCGACCTGCTGGTCCAGGCCGTCGAACTGGTCGTCACCACCCAGTTCGGCTCCACCTCGATGCTCCAGCGCAAGCTGCGGGTCGGCTTCGCCAAGGCCGGCCGGCTGATGGACCTGATGGAGTCCCGCGGCATCGTCGGCCCCAGCGAGGGCTCCAAGGCCCGCGACGTGCTGGTCAAGCCCGACGAACTGGACGGTGTGCTGATCACCCTGCGGGGGTAGGCGAGGGGCGGTCCCCGCCGGCCGGAAGGCGCGGTGACCGCCCGTCAACTTCTGTAGCGGGACTGTGGCACGTTCGGGCCCCCTCCGGTTGAGAAACGTTACGGCACCACCCCTAGACTGGTTCCTCAGCAGGTGGCCTCCGCTCGAAAGGCGTGCCCAGTGACCATCGGCAAGTCCCCCCGCCGCTCCGCCCCCGGCTCCTCCGC
The DNA here is from genome assembly GCF_000696185.1 of Kitasatospora cheerisanensis KCTC 2395. Lineage (GTDB taxonomy): Bacteria > Actinomycetota > Actinomycetes > Streptomycetales > Streptomycetaceae > Kitasatospora > Kitasatospora cheerisanensis. The sequence continues at coordinate 5,540,155 of NZ_KK853997.1, forward strand.
GTCCGCCTCCTTCGACATGGAGCGCCTCGCGGAGCCCAGCCACGCCACCGACGGGCCGAGCATCGGGCGGCTGCTCGCCAGGGCCCGGCTCGACGCCGACCTGACGGTCGACCAGGTCAGCACCCGCACCCGGATCCGGGTCCCGATCGTGCACGCCATCGAGGCCGACGACTTCGAGCGCTGCGGCGGCGCCTTCTACGCCCGCGGCCACCTCCGCCTGCTGGCCCGCGAGGTCGGCCTCGACGGCGAGGCGCTGGTCGCCCGCTACGACGCCGAGCACGGCGGCGCCGCCGCCCCGCCCGCCAGCCGGCTGCTCGACACCGCGCCGATCAAGGTCAAGGACCACCGCCGCCCGAACTGGACGGCGCCGATGGTCGCCGCGATCCTCGCGGTGGTCGTGCTGATCGGCTACAACCTGGTCGGCTCCTCGTCCTCCGCCGACGGCCCCGGTGCGGCCAGCGCCCCGCTGCCCTCCGGCGTCTCCGCCCCGGCGACCACGGCGCCCTCCGCGCAGCCGCCCGCCCCCGAGGCGAGCGCCGGCGCGATCGCCGCCGCCCCCGCCGACAAGGTCACCGTCAAGCTGGTGGCCGGCGCCGAGAAGAGCTGGGTGACCGCGAAGGACAGCGCCGGCAATTCGCTGTTCTCCAACAACCTCGAAGCCGGCCAGGACCAGACCTTCACCGACCCGAAGAAGATCAGTCTGGTGATCGGCAACGCCGGGGCCGTGCACCTGTTCGTCAACGGCAAGGACCTCGGTCCGGCCGGTCAGGACGGCCAGGTCGTGCACCTCACCTACACCCCGGGCGACCCGCAGGCGGGCTGATCCGGCCCCGAGAACCACGCGCGTGCCCTCCGGGGGGAACTCCACCGGGGGGCGCGCGTTAATCTTGGCGTCATGCCTGAACCCCGCACTGTCGCCCTGGTCACGCTCGGATGCGCCCGCAACGAGGTCGACTCCGAGGAACTCGCCGGGCGACTGGAGGCCGACGGCTGGCGGCTGGTCGACGACGCCAGCGAAGCCGATGTCGCCGTCGTCAACACCTGCGGGTTCGTCGAGGCCGCCAAGAAGGACTCCGTCGACGCCCTGCTCGAAGCCAACGACCTGAAGGGCCACGGCCGCACCCAGGCCGTGGTCGCGGTCGGCTGCATGGCCGAGCGCTACGGCAAGGAGCTCGCCGACGCCCTCCCCGAGGCCGACGGCGTCCTCGGCTTCGACGACTACGCCGACATCTCCACCCGCCTGAACACCATCCTCTCCGGCGGCCACGTCGAGGCCCACACGCCCCGCGACCGCCGCAAGCTGCTCCCGCTCACCCCCGTCGAACGGCAGGCCGCCGCCGCCGAGGTCGCGCTGCCCGGCCACGGCGCCCCCGAGGACCTCCCCGAGGGCCTCGCCCCCGCGTCCGGGCCGCGCACCCTGCGCAAGCGCCTCGACAACGCCCCCGTGGCCTCGATCAAGCTGGCCTCCGGCTGCGACCGCCGCTGCTCGTTCTGCGCCATCCCCGCCTTCCGCGGCTCGTTCATCTCCCGCCGCCCCAGCGACGTGCTGAACGAGACCGTCTGGCTGGCCGGCCAGGGCGTCCGCGAGGTGATGCTGGTCTCCGAGAACAACACCTCCTACGGCAAGGACCTCGGCGACATCCGGCTGCTGGAGACCCTGCTCACCGAGGTCGCCGCCGTCGACGGCATCGAGCGGGTCCGGGTCAGCTACCTGCAGCCCGCCGAGATGCGCCCCGGCCTGATCGACGTGATGACCGGCACGGACAAGGTCATGCCGTACTTCGACCTGTCCTTCCAGCACTCCGCGCCCGCCGTGCTGCGCCGTATGCGCCGCTTCGGCTCCACCGAGCAGTTCCTCGGCCTGCTGGAGTCGATCCGCGCCAAGGCCCCCGAGGCCGGCGCCCGCTCCAACTTCATCGTCGGCTTCCCCGGCGAGACCGAGGAGGACTACGCGGAGCTGGAACGGTTCATCACGCACGCCGGCCTGGACGCCATCGGCGTCTTCGGCTACTCCGACGAGGACGGCACCGAGGCCGCCGGCTACGACGGCAAGCTCGACCAGGACATCGTCGACGACCGCGTCTCCCGGCTCTCCAAGCTCGCCGAGGAACTCACCGCCCAGCGCGCCGAACAGCGCATCGGCAGCGAGATCACGGTGCTGGTCGAGTCGGTCGAGGACGGCGTGGTCGAGGGTCGGGCCGCCCACCAGGCGCCCGAGACCGACGGCCTGACCACCCTGCTCGGCGCCGACGACGCCGAGATCGGCCGGTTCTACCGCGCCACCGTGGTCGGCACCGAAGGCGTCGACCTGGTCGCCGAGGCGATCACGCTGCTCGGAGCCGACGTATGACCAAGGGGCCGGGGCCCCGGCCGAGACCCGGCCGGCCCGGCCGCCGTCCCGCCGCAGCCCGGCCTGTGGAACATCGCCAACGTGCTGACGATGTTCCGGCTGCTGCTGGTGCCGGTGTTCGCCGCGCTGCTGTTCGCCGACGGCGGGCACGACCCGAAGTGGCGGGCGTTCGCCTGGGCGGCGTTCGCCGTCGCCATGATCACCGACGTGTTCGACGGGGCACTGGCCCGCAGCAAGGGCCTGATCACCGACTTCGGCCGGATCGCCGACCCGATCGCCGACAAGGCGATCATGGGCGCCGGCCTGATCGGCCTGTCGATCCTCGGCGACCTGCCCTGGTGGGTCACCGTGGTGATCCTGGCCCGCGAACTCGGCATCACCCTGATGCGGTTCTGGGTGATCCGCTACGCGGTCATCCCGGCCAGCCGGGGCGGCAAGCTGAAGACCCTCACCCAGGGCATCGCGGTCGGCATGTACGTCCTGGTGCTCACCGGCCCGCTGGCCACCGCCCGGGCCGTGATGATGGCGATCGCCGTGGTCCTCACCGTCGGCACCGGCCTCGACTACCTGATCCAGGCGGTCCGGCTGCGCCGCGAGGGCATCGCCCGGGAGCGTGCCGGTGAGTGACCTCGCCGCCCGGGCGCTGGCGGCGCTCCGGGCCGACGGCGCCACCCTGGCCGTCGCCGAGTCGCTCACCGGCGGCCTGCTGGCCGCCACCCTGGTCGACGTCCCCGGCGCCTCCGCGGCGTTCCGCGGCTCGGTCACCGCGTACGCCACCGACCTGAAGGCGTCCGTCCTCGGCGTCGACGAGGGCCTGCTCGACGTGTACGGGCCGGTCCACCCGCTGGTGGCCCGGCAGATGGCCGAGGGGGTGCGGCGGCTGCTCGGCGCCGACTGGGCGCTGGCCACCACCGGCGTCGCCGGGCCCGACCCGCAGGACGGGCAGCCCGTCGGTACCGTGTACGTCGGGCTCGCCGGGGAACGGGGAACAGAAGCACTCCCGCTCCGGTTGTCCGGGGGGCGTGACACCATCCGGCACCAGTCGGTGGAGGCCGCGCTGGACCTGCTGCTCCGCCGGCTGACCCGGCCCGGGGCCGGGCACTGAGCCGTAGCGAGAATCCGGCGGGTCGGGGGGAATCCCGCGAACCCGCCGCAGCCGATGGAGGAACGTGTTAGACCGGATGCTCCGGCCGGGCCGAACCCGGCCGGGCCGCCCGCCCGTCCACCGGACGTCGACCGGGCGTCCGGAGCCGGACATCTGCCCGTCACGGGTGGTTCGACGGCCCGGAAGGGGAAGAACAGGGGAGGGGGCGCCTTGCAGCCCAGAGTGAACACGACCCCGGTCCCCGCACGGGACGCGGGCAAGGCGGTACGGTGGGGTCGTGACATCTCGATCCGCAGTCCGAGGAGGGAGGCACCGATGATTCTGCTCCGTCGCCTGCTGGGCGATGTGCTGCGTCGGCAGCGCCAGCGCCAGGGCCGCACACTCCGCGAGGTGTCGGCAGCCGCCAGGGTTTCGCTCGGGTACCTCTCCGAGGTCGAGCGGGGTCAGAAGGAGGCGTCCTCCGAGTTGCTCTCCGCCATCTGCGACGCACTCGACGTGCGGATGTCGGAGGTCATGCGCGAGGTCAGCGACGAACTGTCGCTCGCCGAACTTGCGGCGATGGCCACCCTCTCCGAGGGTGATCTGCTGAGGCCGGTGCTCGAACCGGTTCCGCTGCCGGCTCCCGGTGTCGACCGGTCCGGATCCATCTCGCCGAAGGCGGCGATGGACGTGGTGGCGGCCTGACCGGACCTCGCCCGCTCCGCTCCCGCGGAGCGCCGGGTGAAGGAGGGTCGCAATGCGGAGTGCGCTGCTGCTGGGTGCGACGGCACTGGCCGGCCTGGGTCTGATACTGCTGCTTACGGGCGGCACCGCGAGAGACGGCGGTGCCGCCCTCGGCATGCTCGCGGCCGGATGGTGGGGGATCGGGCTGATTCCGGTGCACGCGCGGGTGGACCGGCGAGCACCGCGCCGACCGGAGGACCGCGACCCGGGGCAGTGAGTTGCGCCCGGGTGCGCCTCACCTGATCCGGTAGCCCTTGGGGGTGGGGTGGAATCCGGCCGTTTCGAGGTGGGGGCCGAGGGGGCTGGTGAGGGCCGGGTGGCCGTTGACGCGTTCGATGGTGACCGGTCGGGTCAGAGCGGCGAGGGCCGCGGTGAGCACGGGGCCGTCGGTGGACCAGGCGAGCAGGGACTTGCCGCCGCGCTCCAGGTACAGGACCAGCTCGCCGTCGACCAGGGCGACCAGGGAGCCGGCCTTGCGGGCGGGGCGGTGGGCGGCGGTGGTGTCCTCCGGGGGCTCCGGCCAGGACAGCGCCGCCCCGTAGGCGTTCGCCGGGTCGGCGGCGGCCAGCACCACGGCCTGCGGGGCCTCCGCTGGGGTGCTCGTCGACCAGTCGCCACTGGCCCGCTCCAGGCGGGAGTTGACGGAGCGCAGGCGGTCCGCGGCGCCCTCCATGGCGAACTGCGCGCCGCCGAGGCCCTCCACGAAGTAGCCGCGGCGGGCCTTGCCGCGCTCCTCGAACGCGGCGAGCACCCGGTAGACGCCCGCGAAGCCGCCGGGGATCCGTTCGGCGGCGACGGTGCCGCGGGTGAGGATGCCGTGCCGGTCCAGCAGGGCCTGCGCCTGCGCGGCGGCCCGGACGGTCGGGTCGCCGCCGAAGGAGGGCAGCAGGGACCAGCGGCCGACCGCGGTCGGCGGGCCGGAGCGGGAGCTCGGGCGGGCCAGGCCGCGGGCCGCCCGCCGTAGCGGCCGCGCGGGGTGGAGCGGGGGGCGCGGTGCGCGGTCGCGCCGGCGGTGCGGCCGGAGCCGAGCAGGCCGCGCAGCGGGGCGAGGGTGTCGTTGGTGACGTACCCGGCCCAGACGAGGTCCCACAGGGCCTCGACGATCTCGCCGTCCGGGGTGTCGGGGACGCGTTCGGCGAGCTGGCGGAAGAACGCGCCGTAGCCGCCGGTGAGGGCCTCCAGCAGGGCGGTGTGGACCGGGCCGGGGGTGAGCGGCAGCGGCTCGGGGCGCAGCAGGTGGGCGTTCTCCGGCAGGTGGAGGCTGATCCAGCCGTCCTTGCCGGGCAGTGAGCCCGCGCCGGACCAGCCGATCTCGCCGGCGGCCATCAGCTCGTCCAGCAGGGTCGGGGAGTAGTCGGTGAGCCGGGCGGGCAGGACGAGCTTCTCCAGGGCGGAGGCGGGCAGGGCGGTGCCCTGGAGCTGTTCGACGACCCGGTAGAGGCCGTCGGCGCCGCGCAGGCGGTGGCCGGCGAGGTGCTGCCACTGCGGGAGGAAGGCGGCCAGCGCCTTCGTGGGGACGGCCTCGACCTCGTGGCGGAGGGCGGCCAGCGAGCGGCGGCGCAGGCGGCGCAGGACGTCGGCGTCGCACCACTCGGGGGCGGTGGCCTGGCTGTCGGGCCGGAACTCGCCCTGGACCAGGCGGCCGGCGGCGGTGAGGCGGTGCAGGGTGCCGGTGACGACGGCGGTGCCGAGGCCGAAGCGCTCGGCGGCGTCGTGGGCGGTGAACGGGCCGTGGGTGCGGGCGTAGCGGGCCAGCAGGTCGCCCAGCGGGTCCTTGACGGGCTCGGTGAAGGCCTCGGGGACGCCGACCGGCAGCGGGGTGCCGAGGGCGTCGCGGAGGCGGCCGGCGTCCTCGACGGCGGACCAGCGCAGTTCGCCGCCGATCCGGACCTGGATCGCCCGGCGGGCGGACTCGAGTTCCAGCGCCCACAGCGGTTCGGCGCCGCGCTCGGTGAGTTCGGCCTCGCTGAGCGGGCCGAGCAGGCGGAGGGCGTCGGCGACGCCCTCGGCGTCCTTGATCCGGCGCTCGGGGGTGCGGCGCTGGAGTTCGGCCTCCAGGTCGGCGAGCACCTGCGGGTCGAGGAGTTCGCGCAGTTCGGCCTGGCCGAGCAGTTCGGACAGCAGCCGGGAGTCCAGCGACAGGGCGGCGGCGCGGCGTTCGGCGATCGGGGAGTCGCCCTCGTACAGGAACTGGGCGACGTAGCCGAACAGCAGGGAACGGGCGAACGGGGACGGCTCGGGGGTGGTGACCTCGACCAGGCGGACGGCGCGGGACTCGAGGTCGCCCATCAGCTCGACCAGGCCGGGGACGTCGAAGACGTCCTGCAGGCACTCGCGGACGGCTTCCAGGACGATCGGGAAGGAGCCGTACTCGGCCGCCACTTCGAGGAGTTGGGAGGCGCGCTGGCGCTGCTGCCAGAGCGGGGTGCGCTTGCCGGGGTTGCGGCGGGGCAGCAGCAGGGCGCGGCCGGCGCACTCGCGGAACCGGGCGGCGAACAGGGCGGAGCCGCCGACCTGGTCGGTGACCAGCTGTTCGATCTCGCCGGAGTCGAAGACGGCGGCGTCCGCGCCGACCGGGGCCTCGTCGGCGGGCGGCGCGGCGATGCCGGAGGGGAAGTCGGCCAGCAGGTCGGCGTCGGGCAGGCGCAGCACGATGCCGTCGTCGGCGTGCATCACCTGCGGGTCCAGGCCGTGCTTCTCGCGCAGCCGGGCGCCGATGGCCAGCGCCCACGGGGCGTGCACCTGGGCGCCGAAGGGGGAGTGGACGACGATCCGCCAGTCGCCGAGTTCGTCGCGGAAGCGCTCGACCACGATGGTGCGGTCGTCGGGCAGGTGGCCGCAGGCCTCGCGCTGCTCGGCGAGGTAGCCGAGCAGGTTGGCCGAGGCCCAGTCGTCCAGGCCAGCAGCGCGCAGCCGGGCGGTGGCCGCGGCGGGCTCCATCGCGCCGACCTCGCGGACGAACGCGCCGACGGCGCGGCCGAGTTCGAGCGGGCGGCCGAGCGAGTCGCCCTTCCAGAACGGGAGCCGGCCGGGGATGCCGGGGGCGGGGGTGACGAGGACCTTGTCGTGGGTGATGTCCTCGATCCGCCAGGAGGTGGTGCCGAGGGTGAACACGTCGCCGACGCGCGACTCGTAGACCATCTCCTCGTCCAGCTCGCCGACCCGGCCGCCGCCCTTCTTGGGGTCGGCGCCGGCGATGAAGACGCCGAACAGGCCGCGGTCGGGGATGGTGCCGCCGGAGGTGACGGCCAGGCGCTGGGCGCCGGGGCGGCCGGTGACGGTGCCGGCGACGCGGTCCCAGACCAGGCGGGGGCGCAGCTCGGCGAAGGCGTCGGAGGGGTAGCGGCCGGCCAGCATGTCGAGGACGCCGTCGAACGCGGACTGCGGGAGGGTGGCGAACGGGGCGGCCCGGCGGCAGACGGCGAGCAGCTCGTCGACGTCCCAGGTGTCCAGGGCGGTCATCGCGACCAGCTGCTGGGCGAGCACGTCCAGCGGGTTGCGGGGGACCCGGAGGGCCTCGATGCCGCCGGAGCGCATCCGTTCGGTGACCACCGCGGACTGCACCAGGTCGCCCCGGTACTTGGGGAAGACCACGCCGGTGGAGACCGCGCCGACCTGGTGTCCGGCGCGGCCGACCCGCTGCAGGCCGGAGGCGACCGAGGGCGGCGACTCGACCTGCACCACCAGGTCGACGGCGCCCATGTCGATGCCGAGCTCCAGGCTGGAGGTGGCGACCACGGCGGGCAGCCGGCCGGCCTTCAGCTCCTCCTCGACCAGGGCGCGCTGCTCCTTGGAGACGGAGCCGTGGTGGGCCCGGGCGAGCAGCGGCGGGGCGCCGGCGGCGGCTCCGGAGCCGCCCATCAGCTCGGCGGGGGAGTGCGCCTCGGGCAGCGGGGCGCCGGTGGCCCGCTCGTAGGCGATCTCGTTCAGCCGGTTGCACAGCCGCTCGGCGAGGCGGCGGGAGTTGGCGAACACGATGGTCGAGCGGTGCGCCTGCACCAGGTCGACGATCCGCTCCTCGACGTGCGGCCAGATCGAGGAGCCCCCAGCCTGGCGGCTGGGAGGTGCCCCCAGCCGCTGCGGGTCGGACTCTTCGGCAGGAGTGGTGGGCAGGTCGGCGAGGTCGGGGACGGGGACCACCACGGACAGGTCGAAGCGCTTGTCGCTGCCGGGCTGGACGATTGCCGCGCCGCGCTGCGGGCTGAGGTAGCGGGCGATCTCCTCGACCGGGCGGACGGTCGCGGACAGGCCGATCCGGCGGGCGGGGCGGTCCAGCAGCTCGTCCAGCCGCTCCAGGCTGAGCGCCAGGTGCGCGCCGCGCTTGGTGCCGGCCACCGCGTGCACCTCGTCCAGGATCACCGTGTCGATGCCGCGCAGGGCCTCCCGGGAGGCGGAGGTGAGCAGCAGGAACAGCGACTCGGGGGTGGTGATCAGGATGTCCGGCGGGTGGGTGGCGAACCTGCGCCGATCGGCGGCGGGGGTGTCGCCGGAGCGGATGCCGACCTGCACCTCGGGCTCGGGCAGGCCGAGCCGGACGCTGGCCTGCCGCAGGCCCGCCAGCGGGGCGCGCAGGTTGCGTTCGACGTCCACCGCGAGGGCCTTCAGAGGGGAGATGTAGAGCACCCGGCAGCGGCGCTTGGGGTCGGCCGGGGGCGGGGTGGCGCTCAGCCGGTCCAGGGCGGACAGGAAGGCCGCCAGGGTCTTGCCGGAGCCGGTCGGGGCGACCACCAGGACGTCCGTCTCCAGCCCGATCGCCGTCCAGGCGCGGGACTGGGCCTCGGTGGGGGCGGCGAACGCGCCGGTGAACCAGGCGCGGGTGGCCGGGGCGAAGCCGTCCAGCGGGTTCGGGGTGCCGGATGCGTCAGGGGCGGAGGTGGCCATGCACCCATGGTGCCCCGACGTGCTGACAGGTCACGGGACGGTCACCGTCTGCCGCAACCCGCACAGCAAATCGTACAAATCGCCCATATGGTGAGGAACCGGACGGCGGCCCCCGGCGTCCGACCCGGCCAGGAGCGGAGAGCGTGCGATGGAGCAGGTGAGCCAGGCCCCCGACAGCGCCCCCCGGCGCCGCAGCGTCCGCATGCTCGGCGCGACCCTGCTCAGCGGACTGCTGCTCGGCGGCGCCGTCCCCTACGTCACCGGCGCCGACGACACCTACCTCAGCTACCTGGTGCTCGACGAGCGCACCGACGCCCAGGGCGCCGACCACGCCGCCGAGCAGGTCCGGTCGGCCGGCGGGCAGGTCGTCCAGGGCTACCCGCAGATCGGCGCCGTGCTCGCCTACGCCGGCGGCCGGTTCGCCGAGAGGCTCCGCGCCCGGCCCGGGATAGCGGCCGTCGGCGCCACCCGCACCGTCCCCGTGCCCTCCCCGCCCCGGCCGCTGGCCGGCGCCGCCTTCGGGACCGGCGGCCCCGCCACCGACGCCGTCGACGGCGGGGACGACTCCACCGCCACCGTTCCCGACCCCGGCGAGCGCAGCGACTGGAACCTCGCCATGATCGGCGCCGTCGAACGCCCCGCCGGACGCGCCGCGCTGCTGCGCCCGCCGCTCGGCCGGCCCGCGGACAGCTCCGCCGACCGCACCGGCGCGGTGCCCGCCGCCCAGCAGCTGGCCAAGGTCACCGTCGCCGTGCTCGACTCCGGCGTCGACGACACCCACCCCGACCTGCGCGCCGCCGTCGACCCCGCCGCCTCCGCCTCCTGCGCCGACGGCCGCCCCGACGCCCGCAGCGGCGCCTGGCGGCCCGACCCGGCGATGAACGAGAGCGGCCACGGCACCCACGTCGCCGGGATCGTCGGCGCCGCCCGCGACGGCCACGGCGTCACCGGCGTCGCCCCCGGGGTGCGGATCGCCGCCGTCCGGCTGCTCGGACCGCTCGGCCAGTACTACGCCGAGAACATCGTCTGCGGCATGCTCTGGGCCGCCGACCACGGCGCCCGCGCCATCAACGACAGCTACTTCGGCGACCCGTGGAAGTACAACTGCCCCGAGGACGCCGACCAGGCCGCCCTGATCGCCGCCGTCGGCCGGGCCGTCGCCTACGCCCAGCGCAAGGGCGCCGTGGTGGTCGCCTCGGCCGGCAACGACGCCCAGGACCTCGCCGCCGACCGCCCCGACCACCGCAGCCCCAACGACCGCACCAGCGGCCCCCGCAGGACCGCGAACTCGGCACCGAGTGCGTCCGGCTGCCCGGCGAACTCCCCGGCGTGGTCGCCGTCGCCGCCGTCGACCGCAACGGCCTGCCCGCCTCCTACAGCAACTACGGCCAGGGCCGGATCGCCATCGCCGCGCCCGGCGGCGACCCCGACGGCGGCACCGAGGGCGCCGTCGTCTCCGACTGGCCCGGCGGCAAGTACGCCGCCCTGGCCGGCACCTCGATGTCCGCCGCGCACGTCACCGGCGCCGTCGCCGTGGTCGCCGCCCAGCACCCCGACTGGGGCCCGGACCGGATCGCCGCCGCGCTCGCCCGCGCCGCCGACGCCAACTGCGCCCGGAGCCTGCCGATCGGCTGCCAGGACCACGAACGCTACGGGGCGGGCATCCTCGCGCTGCCGAGCTGACCGGCCGGTGCCGGATACTGGGGCGCATGAGGCTGACCGAGTTCTGGCGACGCATGCACCTGCACTTCGGCGAGGGCTACGCGGAGTCGTTCGCCCAGGACCACGTGATGTCCGAGCTCGGCGGCCGCACCGTCCGCCAGGCGCTCGACGCCGGCTGGGAGGCCAAGGACGTGTGGCGCGTGGTCTGCGTCACCCAGGGAGTGTCAGATCGCCTGAGGTGACCCGATCGGCCGGGCGGTGGGTGAGACTTGGCCGGTGGCCAGCAGTGCAGAGACCCCCGACCGACTGTCCGACGAACACCTCCCCGCGAGCGCCCCACCGGGCCGGAGCAATGGCGGCGACACCGCCGACCCCGGCGACGGGCAGCCGCGCCGCGGCGACTGGAACAGCCGCGCGATGCCGCGCTGGCTGCCCCGGGCGATGCTGTTCGCGCTGGTCTGCGTCGGCCTCTTCCAGCTCGCCGACTGGGCCTTCCACCAGCTGATCAACCTGTTCGTGATGCTGCTGGTGGCGTTCTTCCTGTCGCTCGCCATGGAGCCGGCCGTGGACCGGATGGCCGCCCGCGGGGTGCGCCGCGGCCTCGGCACCTTCCTGGTGTTCATCGGCGTCGGCCTGGCCGTCGCCGGCTTCCTCACCGCGCTCGGCACGCTGCTCGTCGACCAGGTCACCCAGGTCGCCGGGAAGCTGCCGCAGATGCTCCACGACCTGATCGACTGGATCAACCGGACCTTCCACACCGAGCTGTCGCTCGACCAGCTCCAGCACCAGGTGCTGAAGGACTCCGGGACCATCGAGAAGTACGCCCAGCAGGCCGCCGACAACGTCTGGGGCGTCACCGGCACCGTCGTCGGCGGACTCTTCCAGGCCTTCACCGTCGGCCTGTTCACCTTCTACTTCACCGCTGACGGCCCCCGGGTGCGGCGCACCGTCTGCTCGATGCTGCCGCCCGCCAAGCAGGGCGAGGTGCTGCGCGCCTGGGAGATCGCGCTCGCCAAGACCGGCGGCTACCTGTACTCGCGGGCGGTGCTCGCGTTCGTCTCCACCCTCGCGCACTGGGCGTTCTTCGCGATCATCGGACTCCCGTACGCCGCCGCGCTGGCCGTCTGGGTCGGCGTCATGTCGCAGTTCGTCCCCACCATCGGCACCTACCTGGCGGGCGCGCTGCCCGTCCTGGTCGCGCTCAGCGACCGGCCGGTGGACGCGTTGTGGGTGCTCGTCTTCGTGACCGTCTACCAGCAGATCGAGAACTACCTGCTGCACCCGCGGATCACCGCCAAGACCGTCGACGTGCACCCCGCCGTCGCGTTCGGCGCGGTGATCGCGGGCGCCGCGCTGCTCGGCGCGGTCGGCGCGCTGATCGCCATCCCCGCCGCCGCGACCCTGCAGGGCTTCGTCGGCACCTACGTGCGCCGCTACGAGGTCGAGGACGACCCGCGGATCGACCGCGGCGAGGAGCGCCGGGAACGGCGCCGGCACGCCGTGCGGCGGCTGCGGCGGATGGTGTCCGGCAACACGGGCGACCAGCCGCGGGAGGAGCGGTCCGAGGACTGACGGCCGCGTCCCGTCCACGCCCCGAGCACGCCTTTTCCGGACCGGGTAAGCGGTTTGCCGCGCCGCCGGGCTCTTGATGGGCGAGGAGGTGTTCATGGGCGACAAACAGACAAGCCCGGACGACGAGTTCCGGGCCTTCATCGTCGGCGCCTGGCCCTGGCTGCTGCGGACGGCGTACCTGCTGACCGGCGACCAGCACGCGGCCGAGGACCTGGCGCAGTCGGCGGCGGAGCGGACCTGCGCGGCCTGGTCGAAGGTGCGCCGGGCGGACGACCCGCACAGCTACGTGCGCCGGATCATGGTCAACCAGCACGCCCGCCGCTGGCGGCGCCGGGCGCCCGAGGTCCTGGTGGAGGCCGTGCCGGACACGGCCCGGTCCGACGACGGGTACGCCCGCGCGGACCAGCGCCGGGCGCTGCTCGCCGCGCTCGCGGCGCTGCCGCCCCGGCAGCGCGAGGCCGTGGTGCTGCGGCACTGGGAGGACCTGAGCGACAGCCAGGCGGCCGCCGCGATGGGCTGCTCGACGGGGGCCGTGCGCAGCCACGCGGCCAAGGGGATAGCGAAGCTGCGGGAGACCGCGGGGCTGCGGGATCTGACGGACATGACGCGTATCGGAGGTGCGGTGTGACTGCGGGTGGCAACGGAATCCCGGGTGCCGGCGGGGACCTGTCGGTCGAGCTGGGGCTCGCCGCGGCGGCGGCGGACGTGAGGATCGGCTCCGTGCCGGTCGAGGGCATCGTCGCCGGGGGCCGGCGCATCCGGCGCCGCCGGCGGACGCTGGTCGGCGCGCTCACGCTGGCCTCCGTGGTGGCGCTGGGCAGCGGCACGGCCGCGGGCCTGCACGGCTTCGCCGGGAACGACCGGACCGTGCAGGCGCTCGTCCCGCCCGGCGGCGGGACCGGCGGCGGCACCGGCGGGGCCCCCGCGCTGACGCCGGGCGACGCGCCGGCCGCCGCGCGGGACCCGTTCACGCCGGTCCGGGTGGAGATCGGGCACGGCACCGTCGACGGCAAGGAGTGGAAGCTCTGGGAGGCGCTCTGGCCGCTCGCCCCGAAGGAGCGGGCCTACGAGCAGGCGGTGGCCGTCTGGCAGGAGCGGCACGCCGTCGACCCGTCGATCGAGAAGCCGACGGAGGCCTACGTCCACCAGTACTGGCAGCCGAACGAGGACGTCGTCAACGAGTACGTCACCTTCGACGGGGTGCGGCAGAAGTACGACACCCAGGGCAGCTACCCGGCGCCCGGGCACCTCGACCCGCGGATGGCGAACACCTTCGGCGGCGGCATCCTCGGGCCGTCGGACAAGTCCGGCACGCCGGGCCCGCTGCCGATCAGGCTCGCCGTGATGTCGCTCGGACCGGACGTCGGCAAGGTGGTGGTGACCTGGTCGGACGGCTCGGTCGTCGAGCCGCAGCTGGTCACGGTGGGGGACTCGCCCTACCACCGGCTGGTGGTGGCCGAGCAGCCCGGCAAGAAGGTCGTGTCCTGGCAGTTCTGGGACAAGAACGGCGCCAAGCTGCCCGACGCCGGCACGAAGCTGCTGGGCTAGCAGCCGCCAGGACGGCCCCACCCGCGGCCCCGCTCCCACCGTCCCGGGGGCGGGGCCGCGGTGCGTCGGACGGCGCGACGGGGTGCGAGACTGGATTCGAACGTATGTTCTTTGTACGCTTCGGCGCAGAGTTTTCCACAGGCCGAGCCCGTCCGGGGCCGATTGTCGGTGGGACGCGCTAGCGTCGATGACGATGAAGCGCAACGCACAGAACCCGAGGGTGGAAGCCATGGCAGGAACGGACCGCGAGAAGGCCCTGGAGGCCGCACTCGCCCAGATCGAACGGCAGTTCGGCAAAGGCTCGGTGATGCGCCTCGGCGAGAAGGCGAACGAGCCGGTCGAGGTGATCTCCACCGGGTCCACCGCCCTCGACGTGGCGCTGGGCGTGGGCGGTATCCCGCGCGGCCGAGTGATCGAGATCTACGGCCCCGAGTCCTCCGGCAAGACCACCCTGACCCTGCACCTGGCCGCCAACGCCCAGAAGGCCGGCGGCACCGTCGCCTTCGTCGACGCCGAGCACGCGCTCGACCCCGAGTACGCCAAGAAGCTCGGCGTGGACACCGACGCCCTGCTGGTCAGCCAGCCGGACACCGGTGAGCAGGCGCTGGAGATCACCGACATGCTGATCCGCTCCGGCGCGATCGACCTGGTGATCATCGACTCGGTGGCCGCGCTGGTGCCGCGCGCCGAGATCGAGGGCGAGATGGGCGACTCGCACGTCGGCCTCCAGGCCCGCCTGATGAGCCAGGCGCTGCGCAAGATCGCCGGTGCGCTGAACCAGTCGAACACCACCGCGATCTTCATCAACCAGCTGCGCGAGAAGATCGGTGTGATGTTCGGCTCCCCCGAGACCACCACCGGTGGCCGGGCGCTGAAGTTCTACGCCTCGGTCCGCCTCGACATCCGGCGCATCGAGACCCTGAAGGACGGCACCGAGGCGGTCGGCAACCGCACCCGCGTCAAGGTCGTCAAGAACAAGGTCGCCGCGCCGTTCAAGCAGGCCGAGTTCGACATCCTCTACGGCGTGGGCATCAGCCGCGAGGGCGGCCTGATCGACATGGGCGTGGAGCACGGCTTCATCCGCAAGTCCGGCGCCTGGTACACCTACGAGGGCGACCAGCTCGGCCAGGGCAAGGAGAACGCCCGCAACTTCCTGAAGGACAACCCGCAGCTGGCCGACGAGATCGAGGCCAAGATCAAGGGCAAGCTGGGCATCGGCCCGAAGCCCGTCGAGGCCGACGGCGACGCCCCCGCGGTGGAGATCCCCGCCGCGGCCGCGCCCGCCAAGGCCGCGGCCAAGAAGACGGCGGCCGCCGCCAAGGGCTGAACCGTTGACGCACCAGCACGCTGACCACCCGGCACCGGGTCCGTCCGAGGACGGGCCCGGTGCGGGCGTGTGGGGAGAAGAACAGGCGGAGAGCTCCGGCCCGCCGGACTGGTTCGCGGCCGTCGCGGAGGAGGACGACGACCCCGCCGGCCCGCCCGACTGGTTCGCGGCGGTGGCCGAAGAGCCCCCGGCGGCCGAGGAGCCGCCGGCGGGGGAGCCAGCGCCGGCCGGGGAACTGCCCGGGCTGATGCGGGCCTCCGACCTCGCCGGGGGGCGCCGCCGACGGCGCAGCGCGCTGGGCGAACTGCCGCCCGCCGCACCGGAACCGGCGCAGCAGCGGCCGCGGCCGAAGCGGCGCGCCAGGGCCGAACGGCCGGACGGCGAACCGGAGTCCGCGCCGGGCGCGCGGCCGGAGCGGCGCAGGCGGACCGCCGAGCAGGGCGACCCGGCGGAGCGCGCCCGCGACATCTGCCTGCGGCTGCTCACCGGAGCCGCCAAGTCCCGCAAGCAGCTGGCCGATGCGCTGCGCCGCAAGGAGATCCCGGACGAGGTCGCCGAGCAGGTGCTGTCCCGGCTGGAGGAGGTCGGGCTGATCGACGACGCGGCCTTCGCCGAGGCCTGGGTGGAGTCCCGGCACGCGGTGCGCGGACTCTCCCGCCGGGCGCTGGCCCAGGAGCTGCGCACCAAGGGCGTCACCGGGGAGGCGGCGGAACGGGCGCTGCTCCAGGTCGACGCCGAGGACGAGTCGGAGGCCGCCCGGGCTTTGGTGGCACGGAAGTTGCGCTCCACCGCCGGGCTGGACCGGGACGTGCGGACGCGGCGGCTGGTCGGGGTGCTGGCCCGGCGCGGCTACGCGGAGGGCCTGGCGTACCGGGTGGTGCGGGAGGCGCTGGACGCGGAGCCGGACGGCCGCTGAGCAGGGCCGCTGTCGGCCCTCGACGCGCGCTGTTCAGCAGGAAATGCGACGTGATGACTGTTGATCAGATCATCGGAGCCAATTCTCGATCGCATCTTGACCGTTTCGTAACCTCCGCCTAGCCTCACACTCAGTGGCAGGACGATCGCGGAGGTCACCTCAGCGGCAGCGTGCGCAGGACGGGGAGTGGCCGGATGGGGATCGCTCAGGACACCGGAACGGGATCCTCCCTGCTGCTGGCCGGAGGCGTGCTGATCGGCGCGCTCTGCCTGGTACTGCTCGGCGGGCTGCTGATGCTCCGTCAGCGCCGCGCCGAACTCGACCGCCGCGAGGAGCGGTTGACCGCCGAACTCCAGCGCCTGCACCAGCACGAGGACGAACTCGCCGCCCGCGCCGCCGAGTCCGAGCGGGTGCGCGAGGAACTCGCCGCCCGCAGCACCGAGAGCCGGCTGCTGCTGGAGCGCACCGCCGGGCTGACGTCCGCCCAGGCCCGCGAGGAAGTCGTCCGCGCCGCCGAGTCCGAGGCCCGCCGGGACGCGGCGCTGACCGTCCGGGAGATCGAGCGGCAGGCCGTCACCGAGGGCGAGGGCCGGGCCCGCGAGATCATCGCCTCCGCCATCCAGCGGCTCGCCGCCGAGCACACCGCCGAGACCGTGGTCACCACCCTCCGGCTGCCCAGCGAGGACATGAAGGGCCGGGTGATCGGCCGGGAGGGCCGCAACATCCGGGCCTTCGAGGCCGTCACCGGCGTCAACCTGATCGTCGACGACACCCCCGGGCTGGTGCAGCTCTCCTGCTTCGACCCGGTCCGGCGGGAGAGCGCCCGGCTCACCCTGGAATCGCTGCTCGCCGACGGGCGGATCCACCCCGCGCGGATCGAGGAGGCGCACGAGCGCAGCCGCAGCGAGGTCGAGCGGCTGTGCGTCCGGGCCGGGGAGGACGCGCTGCTCACCGTCGGCATCGGCGCCGCCGGCGAGATGGCGCCCGAACTCGTGCGCACCCTCGGCACCTTGAGGTACCGCACCTCGTACGGGCAGAACGTGCTGGGGCACCTGGTGGAGTCCGCGCACCTGGCCGGGATGATGGCGGCGGAACTGGGCGTGGACCCGGAGCCGGTGCGCCGGGCCGCGCTGCTGCACGACATCGGCAAGGCGCTCAGCCACGAGGTGGCCGGCAGCCACGCGCTGATCGGCGCGGAGTTCGCCCGGCGGCACGGCGAGTCGGCGGAGGTCGTCCACGCGATAGCGGCCCACCACGGGGAGGTCGAGGCGAAGACCGTCGAGGCGGTGCTCACCCAGGCCGCGGACGCCTGCTCGGCGGGGCGGCCCGGGGCCCGCAAGGAGTCCGTCGAGGCATACGTGCGGCGGCTGGAGCGGCTGGAGGAGATCGCGCTCGCCCACGACGGGGTCACCAAGGTGTACGCCATGCAGGCCGGTCGAGAGGTCCGGGTCATGGTGCAGCCGGAGGCGGTCGACGACCTGCGCGCCCAGGAGATCGCGCGCGAGGTGGCCCGGCAGGTGCGGGAGGAACTGACGTACCCGGGGCAGATCCGGATCACGGTGGTGCGGGAGTCGCGGGCCACCGAGGTCGCGCGCTGAGCCGCCGAGGGCGCTATCCGGCCTGCTCCAGGCCGGGCGCGGCGGTCAACGGGGCGGTCAGGGTGTGGAGTTGCTCCGGGTGGAGGCCGGGGGTGGTGCCGAGCAGGTGGCCGTCGGGGCGGACCAGCAGGACGGTGTGCGGGACGGCGCCCGGGTAGGTGTCGGTGACCAGGACCTCGGTGGGGACGGGCAGCGCGTCGGCGAGTTCGGCGAGCCGGGGCATCAGGCCGGCGCCGAGCCAGTGTTCGGCCGACCAGACGGTGGTGCCCGGGGCGACCAGGACGAGCAGGAAGACGGTGCCGAGGCGGGCCCGCAGGGTGTCGGCGGCACCGTCGGCGGTGACCACGGGCAGGTCGGGGACCAGCACGCCGGGGGCGGTCGCGGGGAGCTGCTCGGTGAGCGAGGTGCCGCCGCGGCCGGAGCCGCGCTGCTCGGGAACCCGGACGGCGACGCCGGAGGGCGTCGCGGGGTAGGCGGGGGCGCCGCCGAAGCGGCCGGTGCCGAGCTGGCCGTCGGCGAGCAGCGGGGCGTGCTTGCGGAAGGACCCGGAGATCAGCGAGCGCCGGGTCTCGGCCCAGCCGCGCAGCGGGCGGAGCAGCGGCATGGTCTGGTCGACGGCGCGCAGCCGGGCGCCGACCGCGCCGCGGCGCTCGTTCTCGTAGCCGTCGAGCAGGGCGCTGTCGGCGGGGCCGCCGGTGGGCGGCAGGTGCCAGGCGAGGGCGAGCCGCCAGGCGAGGTTGTCGGCGTCGCGCAGGCCGTCGGCGAGGTTCTGCATGCCGAGGGCGCCGTGCAGGTGGGCGGCGTCGCCGGCCAGGAAGCAGCGGCCGGTGCGGAACCGGCCGGCCAGGCGCTGCTGGTAGGTGTGGTCGGCGGCGGCGAGCAGCTGGTGGGGCGGGAGTTCGCCGCACCAGCCGGTGAGCGCGGAGGTGACCCGGGTGAGCAGGGTGTCGCCGGTGACGATGCCGGGCCAGGTGGCGTGCGGGTCGACGGGTTCGGCGGGCTGGGGCGGCCCGGGGGGAGTCGCCAGTCGAGCCGCCACAGGCCGTCGGGCAGCGGGCGGGCGGAGGCCTCGCGGTCGCCGCGCCACGGGGGTTCGCGGTGCAGCCGGGCCTCGCCGGGGAACGGCAGGTCGACGCGGACGGTGGCGACGGCGTGCCGGTCGACGGCGGGCCGGCCGGGGAAGCGGATCTTGAGGAGCTTGCGGACGGTGGAGCGGGCGCCGTCGCAGCCGACCAGGTGGCTGCCGCGCCAGCGGGTCTCGCCGTCGGCGGAGGTGGTGCGGACCGTCACGCCCTCGCGGTCGTGGGCCAGGTCGACCACCCGGTGCTGCGGGGTGAGCCGGATCAGCGGGGTGGCGGTGACGGCGTCGCGCAGGCCGCGCTGGAGGCGGTGCTGGGCGAGGTGCAGGACCGGCTCGTCGTCCAGCGGCAGGCGCAGCACCTCGGCGCGGCGGCGCCAGATGGTGAAGGCGTCCCAGCGGGCGGCGTCGGAGCCGACCCGGGTGTAGCCGATGCGGGCCAGGAAGGAGGCGGTGTCGGCACCGAGGACGACGGTGCGGGGGCCTTCGGGGCAGACGCCGGAGCCCTCGTCGAGGACCACGCTGGGAACGTCGTTGCGGGCCAGGGCGAGGGCGAGGGCCAGACCGACCGGCCCGGCCCCGACGATGATCACTGGATCCATGTCGGGGCCTTCGTGCGGGCGGCGCCGGCCGCCGCTGCGTCATATGCCGGGTGGGAGGTCCCAGGTGGTGTCACGAAGAGCAATGCAACAGATCACCTGGGTGTCCGTCAAGCAGCGGGTGTCGTGCGCCGGTTCGCGCCGCGGCGGCCGCGCGACTCGATCCAGTGGGCGAGGCCGGTGAGGGCGAGGCACAGCAGGATGTACAGCGGGGTGCCGACGAGGACGACCGGGATGTACGGGTAGCCGTCGGAGTTGGAGGCGATCAGCTTCATCTCCCACAGCAGTTCGGGGTAGGTGATGATGTAGCCGAGCGAGGTGTCCTTGAGGGTGACGACCAGCTGTCCGATGATCGCGGGGAGCATCGAGCGGACGGCCTGCGGCACCAGGATCAGGCCCATCACCTGGGTCTTGCGCAGGCCCAGGGCGTAGGCGGCCTCGGACTGTCCGCGCGGGACGGCGTTGATGCCGGAGCGGATGATCTCGGCCTGCACGGAGCCGTTGTAGAGGGCCAGGCCGATCACCAGCGCCCACATCGGCTGGGCGCCGAACGCGGCCTGGTACAGCGCGAAGATCATGATGACCAGCGGCATGGCCCGGAAGAACTGCACCACCACGGTGGCGGCGACGCGCACCGGGAAGTGGTCGGAGAGCCGGCCGGCGGCGAGCAGCGAGCCGAGCACCAGCGAGCCCACCGCGGCCAGGCCGAACACCTTCAGGGTGGCCAGGATGCCGTTGAGGATGCGCTGCTGGACGGCCGTGTACTCGAACGGCGACCACAGCAGCGAGTCGAACTGCCCGGCGTCGTTCAGGCTGCTGAAGACGTACCAGAGCAGCCCGGCGATGCCGAGGGCGCCGACCACGCCGAGGATCAGGTTGCGGGCCCGGGCCCGGGGGCCGGGGACGTCGTACAGGACGGAGGCGCTACGGGTGCTCATCGGGCCACCGCCAGTCGACGCTCAAGGGTGGAGAACAGGGCATTGATGGTGAAGCTGATCGCCAGGTAGGCGAGCGCGATCCAGATGAAGATCTCGAAGATGCCGTAGCTCTGCTCGGTCAAGTGCTTCTGGACGCTGAACAGTTCGGGCACGTTGAAGGCGCCGGCGATGGCCGAGTTGCGGGGCAGCGCGATGAACACCGAGCCCATCGGGGAGATCACCGAGCGGGCCGCCTGCGGCAGCACCACCAGCCCGAGGGTCTGCCCGAAGCCCATGCCGAGCGAACGGGCGGCCTCGGCCTGCCCGAGCGGCACGGTGTTGATGCCGGCCCGCAGCACCTCGCAGACGAAGCTGCCGGTGTAGGCGCTGAGCGCGATCACGGCGACGGTGAAGCTCTCGAAGTGCACGTCCAGCTGCGGCAGCACGAAGGTCACCGCGAAGAACAGCAGGGTCAGCGGGGTGTTGCGGAAGATCGTCACCCAGGCGGTGGCGAACCACCGCAGGACGGGAACGGGGGAGACCCGGAAGGCCGCCAGCACGAAGCCCAGGAGCAGCGCGAACAGGGCGCTGAGCGCGCTCAGTTCGATCGTTCGCAGGAAACCCTCGGCGAATGCCGAGAAGTTGTCACCCTCGAATATCAGTCCCATGCCGGCGGCCCTCCTTTCTCAGTAGTCGGTCTGTCGGGGCGTCAGCCCGCGATCGGGTCCAGGGCGGGGACGCTCGGGGCGGCGGAGCCGGACAGGCCGAGGGTGGCGTCGTACGCCTTCTTCCAGTCGCCGTTGTCCTCGTGCGCCTTCAGGGCGTCGTTGATCGCCTTCTGCAGCGCCGGGTCGGTCTTGTTCAGGCCGACGCCGTAGCGCTCCTCGGAGAAGGGGGTGCCGACGACCTTGAGCTTGCCCTGGTTCTTCGCGGCGAAGCCCTTGAGGATCGAGTCGTCGGTGGTGACCGCGTCGACCTCCTTGGTCAGCAGCTTCTCCACGCAGAGCGAGTAGCTCTCGAACTGGGTGACCTTGGCGCCGAACTTCTGGATGCCGCCGACCGAGGTCGAGCCGGTGGCGGTGCAGACCGACTTGTCCTTGACGGTGTCGGAGCCGGTGATCTCGGTGTTGTCCTTGTTCACCAGCAGCGACTGGCCGGCGATGTAGTACGGGCCGCCGAACGCGACGCCCTTGTCCTTGCGGCCCTGGGTGATCGAGTAGGTGCCGACGTAGTAGTCGATCTGGCCGCCGGTGATCGCGGTCTCGCGGTTGCTGGAGTTGATGGTCTGCCACTCGATCTGGTCGGCCGAGAAGCCGAGGTCGGCGGCGATCATCTTGGCGATCTCGATGTCGAAACCGCTGCGCTTGCCGGTCTGGACGTCCTCGAAGCCGAGGAACGGCTGGTCGGCCTTGGCGCCGATCTTGAGCTTGCCGGCCTTCTTGGCGGCGGTCCAGGTCGGCGAGGCGTCCAGCTTGGCGTCGCTCTTGACGGTGTAGGTGGGCAGCTGCGGGGCGGACGAGCCGCCACCCGCGGCGTTGTCGCTCGGGGAGCCGTCCTTGCCGCAGGCGGCGACCGCCGTCAGGGCGAGCACGGACAGGGCGGCGGCAACAGTGCGACGGGCCTTCATGCGGTCGTTCTTCTCCTCGGTAGGGGCCACGGACAAGGGCTCCGGGCCTTTGCGAACTGACGCTACTGACGCTTGATCGGCTACGGGACTCAGTGCTGGAGGATCTTCGAGAGGAAGTCCTTGGCACGGTCGGTGCGGGGCGCGGTGAAGAAGGCGTCGGGGGTGTTCTCCTCGACGATCTTGCCGTCCGCCATGAACAGCACGCGGTTGGCGGCGGAGCGGGCGAAGCCCATCTCGTGCGTGACCACGACCATGGTCATGCCCCGGGTGGCGAGCGAACGCATCACCTCGAGCACCTCGTTGACCATCTCCGGGTCGAGGGCGGAGGTCGGTTCGTCGAAGAGCATCACCTTGGGGTTCATCGCCAGCGCGCGGGCGATCGCCACGCGCTGCTGCTGGCCGCCGGACAGCTGCGACGGGTACTTGTCGGCCTGGGCGCCGACGCCCACCCGCTCCAGCAGCTCGCGGGCCGTCTTCTCGGCCTCGGCCTTGGCGACCTTGCCCACCTTGACCTGGGCGAGCACCACGTTCTCCAGCACGGTCTTGTGCGAGAACAGGTTGAAGGACTGGAACACCATGCCCACCTGGGCGCGCAGCCGGGCCAGTTCGCGGCCCTCGGCCGGCAGCGGCTTGCCGTCCACCTCGATCGACCCGGAGTCGATGGTCTCCAGCCGGTTGATGGTGCGGCACAGCGTCGACTTGCCGGAGCCCGAGGGGCCGATCAGCACCACGACCTCGCCCTGGGCGATCTCCAGGTCGATGTCCTGCAGCACGTGCAGGGCGCCGTAGTGCTTGTTCACCCCGCGCAGGGCCACCAGCGGCGCGGCATCGCGCAGCTCGGCACTGTTCTCGGTCATCGCCGTCCGCTCCCTCGTCCTCCGAACCCGGGGCCAACTCGCTTGGTCCGCAGAGCCGGTGATGGTCCGTCTGATGCTCGGGGGCCGGAGCCGGCGGAGCCCTCGGCCCCCGAACTCGGGTGACTTTAGGCAGGTACACGACGTCCCGTCAGCCGATCTGAGCTGAACTTGAGGATCACGGTTCGGCTACGCCGGGTAGTCACCGAGTAGCGAATACCGGAGCGGTAACGGACCGGCCGATGCGGTTGACCTGGTGACGGTTGATGGGAGTGGATGCCAGGATGGCCCGGTTCCGCTCGGACCCGCGCCATGCCGACCACCCGCCGGCGGCGACCGCGCCGCCGGCCCCGCCGCACCACGACGAACCCGCAGGAAGGAGCCCGATGCGCCTGCTCCTGGTCGAGGACGACGACCGCGTCGCCGCCGCCCTGGTCGCCGTGCTGGGCCGGCACGGCTTCCAGGTCCGGCACGCCCGCAGCGGCCACGAAGCGCTGGACGCGCTCGTCCCGGACGGCAGCGAGCCCTACCGGGTGGTGCTGCTCGACCTCGGACTGCCCGACCGCGACGGCTTCGAGGTGTGCAGCCGGATCCGGGCCGGCAGCGGCGTCCCGGTCATCATGGTGACCGCCCGCGCCGACATCCGCTCCCGCATCCACGGGCTCAACCTCGGCGCCGACGACTACGTGGTCAAGCCCTACGACATGGGCGAACTCCTCGCCCGCATCCACGCGGTGGCCCGCCGCGGCACCCCCAGGACCGCCGACGAGCACGGCCCCGAGCCGGACGGCCCGCTGGCCTCCCGCGGCGTCGAGATCGACCGCGAACGCCGCCGGGTCAGCGTCCAGGGCCGCGACGTGCCGCTCACCCGCAAGGAGTTCGACCTGCTGGCGCTGCTCGCCCAGAGCCCCGGCGTGGTCTACCGCCGCGAACAGATCTTCAGCGAGGTCTGGCGCTCCGGCTGGGAGGGCAACGGCCGCACCCTGGAGGTCCACATCGGCTCGCTGCGCACCAAGCTCGGCCTGCCCGGCCTGGTCGAGGCGGTCCGCGGCGTCGGCTACCGGCTCATCCCCGACCAGCCGGCCGGCCCCGCCACCGACGACGCCGCGGAGCGCTGACCACCCGTGCGCAACCGCCTGCTCGGCATCCTGATCGCCCTGATGGCCTGCGTCCTCGCCGCCCTCGGAGTGCCGCTGGCCTACCTGATCGCCGCGTCCGAGCAGTCCAAGGTCGTCGTCGACCGGATCGACGACGCCGCCCGCTTCGCCCAGGACCTGCCCACCCAGGGCCGCGCCAGCGCCACCGCCGCCGTCAAGGGCGACCCGCAGCCCGGCCCCGGCGACACCGGCCGGCTGCACGCCCTGACCAGCGAAGCCGCCCGCTACCACGAGCTGTACGGCGCCCGGATCGGCGTCTTCGAACGCGACGGCAGCTCCGTCGCCGCCGCCCCCGACGGCTGGCACGCCCCCGCCGACGGGCCCGGGGCCGAGGCCTACCGGGAGGCGCTGGCCGGCCGCCGCAGCCACAACCCGCCGCAGGTGTGGCCGTGGACCGCCGACCGCACCCTCGCCGTCGCGCTGCCCGTGGTCCGCGACGGCGACGTGGTCGCCGTGGTGCTCACCGAATCGCCCACCGGCCCGCTGCGCGCCCGCATCCTGCACCGCTGGATGGTGCTGGCCGGCGGCGAGGCACTCGCCATGATCGTGGCCATCCTGCTCGCCGTCCGCCTCACCGGCTGGGTGCTGCGCCCCGTCCGCACCCTCGACCGGGCCACCCACGACATCGCCACCGGCCGGCTCAACGCCCGGGTCGCCCCCAGCGGCGGACCGCCCGAACTGCGCCGCCTGGCCCGCTCGTTCAACGACATGGCCGACCACGTGGTGCTCGCCATCGACCAGCAGCGGGCGTTCGTCGCCGACGCCTCCCACCAGCTGCGCAACCCGCTGGCCGCGCTGCTGCTGCGGGTCGAACTGATCGGACTCGCACTCCCCGAGGGCAGCGAGGAGGAGATCGCCGCCGTCCGCGAGGAGGGCGCCCGGCTCGCCCGGGTCCTCGACGACCTGCTCGGACTCGCCACCGCCGAAGGCTCCCGCCCGGAACCCGAACCCGTCGACCTGGCCGAACTGGTCCGCACCCGGACCGAGGCCTGGCAGCCGCTCGCCGACCGCCGCCAGGTCCGGCTCCACTGGCAGGGGCCGCCGTTGGCGCACGCCTGGGCCGACCCGATCGGCTTCGGCAGCGCCCTCGACGCCGTCCTCGACAACGCCCTCAAGTTCTCCCCGGCCGGCAGCACCGTCCGGGTCGGCCTCACCATCACCCGGGACGAGGTCACCGCCAGCGTCACCGACGCCGGACCCGGCCTCACCGAGGAGGAACTCGCCCGCGTCGGCGACCGGTTCTGGCGCTCCTCCCGCCACCAGAACGTCGACGGCTCCGGCCTCGGACTCTCCATCGCCCGCACCCTGCTGCTGGCCGGCGGCGGCAGCCTCGGCTTCGCCTCCGCCGAACCGAACGGGCTGAGCGTGCTGCTCACCGTGCCGCGCCGGAAGCGCTGAGGGGCGTCAGGGCTTCACGGACATGTAGTAGCGCTTCGCGCCCTCGTGCAGCGGCAGCGGATCGGTGTACACCGCCGTGCGCAGGTCCACCAGCTGCGCCGCGTGCACCTCGCCGCCGATCCGGTCCCGGCTGTCGATCACCACCCGGGTCACCGCCTCCACCAGCGCCGGGTCCACGTCCGCCCGGGTCACCAGCAGGTTCGGCACCGCCACCGTCGGCACCGGCGTCCGCAGCGGCTCCACCAGCGGGTACGCGTCCGCCGGGATGGTCGCCGCCCGGTACGCGTCCATGCCGCCGCCCTCCAGCTGGTGCAGGCGGTCCGACAGGTCGCCCATCGGGACGATCCGGATCCGGGTGTGCTCCGCCAGGTCGGTCAGCGCCGCCGTCGGCAGGCCGCCCGACCAGAAGAAGGCGTCCAGCTTCTTCGCGTGCAGCTGGTCCGCGGCCTCGCCCACCCCCAGCATCGAGGAGCGCACGTCCTTGTCCGGGTCCAGGCCCGCCGCCTCCAGCAGCCGCCGGGTCACCAGGTTCACGCCCGACTTCGGCTGCCCCACCCCCACCCGCAGCCCGCGCAGGTCCGACAGCTGCCGCACCTGCGAGTCGGCCGGCACCACCAGCTGCATGTAGTCGTCGTACAGCCGGGCGATCGCCCGCAACTGCGGCTTGCCCGCGCCCTGGAAGCTCGCCACCGCGTCCGCCGTCGCTATCGCGAAGTCGTCCCGGCCCGACACCACCCGCTCCAGGTTGTCCACGGAGCCCTCGGAGTTGTCCAGCCGGACCTTCACCCCCGGCATCGCCGACCCCATCGACTCCTTCAGCAGCACCCCGTAGCGGTCGTACACCCCGCGCGGGACCCCCGTCGCGAACGCCACCTCCCCGCGCAGACCCGACCCGGCCCGCGCCGAGGACGCCCACCAGCCGCCCGCACCCCCCGCCACCAGCAGCAGCACCGCCGCCACCCGCACCAGCGGGCTGCGCACCGCGGAACGCAGCACGGCGCGCAGCGCGGCACCGGCGCGGGGCGGATCGGTCGAAACAGCCATGGCAGGGATACTGCCAGCCCGACCCGCCCGGCGGGAGGCCCCTCCCGCTGCCCGTACCCTTGTGCCCTGTGGGTATGGAGGAGAGCTTGCGAACTTACAAGGTCGTCACGTACGGCTGCCAGATGAACGTCCACGACTCCGAGCGCCTGTCCGGGCTGCTGGAGGAGGCCGGGTACACCAAGGCCGCCGGCGACGGCGACCCCGACCTGGTGGTCTTCAACACCTGCGCGGTCCGCGAGAACGCCGACAACAAGCTGTACGGCAACCTCGGCCGGCTCGCCCCCGCCAAGCAGGCCAACAGCGGCATGCAGATCGCCGTCGGCGGCTGCCTCGCCCAGAAGGACCGCGACACCATCGTCCGCAAGGCCCCCTGGGTCGACGTGGTCTTCGGCACCCACAACATCGGCCACCTGCCCGCCCTGCTGGAGCGCGCCGCGATCGAGCGGACCGCGCAGGTCGAGATCCTCGACTCGCTGGAGACCTTCCCCTCCACGCTGCCCACCCGGCGCGAGTCCGCCTACGCGGCCTGGGTCGCCATCTCCGTCGGCTGCAACAACACCTGCACCTTCTGCATCGTCCCCGCCCTCCGCGGCAAGGAGGAGGACCGCCGGCCCGGCGACATCCTCGCCGAGGTCGAGGCGCTGGTCGCCGAGGGCGTCGTCGAGGTCACCCTGCTCGGGCAGAACGTCAACGCGTACGGCTCCGACCTGGGCGACCGGCAGGCGTTCTCCAAGCTGCTGCGCGCCTGCGGGGAGATCGACGGCCTGGAGCGGGTCCGCTTCACCTCGCCGCACCCGAAGGACTTCACCGACGACGTGATCGCCGCGATGGCCGAGACGCCGAACGTGATGCACCAGCTGCACATGCCGCTGCAGTCCGGCTCCGACACCGTGCTCCGCGCGATGCGACGCTCCTACCGGCAGGAACGCTTCCTCGGCATCATCGAGAAGGTGCGCGCCGCGATGCCGGACGCCGCCATCTCCACCGACATCATCGTCGGCTTCCCCGGCGAGACCGACGAGGACTTCGAGCAGACCCTGCACGTCGTCCGGGAGGCGCGCTTCGCCAACGCGTTCACCTTCCAGTACTCGAAGCGGCCCGGGACGCCCGCCGCCGAGATGGAGAACCAGATCCCCAAGGCCGTGGTGCAGGAGCGCTACGACCGGCTGATCGCCCTCCAGGAGGAGATCTCCTGGGAGGAGAACAAGAAGCAGGTCGGCCGGAAGCTGGAGATCCTCGTCGCCGAGGGCGAGGGCAAGAAGGACGACCGCACCGACCGGCTCTCCGGGCGCGCGCCCGACAACCGGCTCGTCCACTTCACCCGCCCCGAGGGGGGCGTGCGCCCCGGCGACATGGTGACCGTCGAGATCACCTACGCCGCCCCGCACCACCTCCTCGCGGAGGGCCCCGTGCTCGACGTCCGCCGCACCCGCGCGGGCGACGCGTGGGAGAAGCGGCAGGGCGCACCCGCGAAGCCGGCCGGCGTGATGCTCGGCCTCCCGTCGATCGGCGTGCCGGCCCCGCTGCCCGCGCAGGGCGGCTGCGGCTGAACAACCTAGGGGCGCGAGGAACTGCGCGAAGCGGAAGGACCCAACCGCAAGATCGCGACGCAGGACAATGACCTGCACGGGTTCGCGACCTTGCGGACCGGCTTTGCGCTTGTCGCGCAGTTCCCCGCGCCCCTGTTTTCGCGTCCGCCTGCTCTCGAAACCAAACCCCGTAGAGTGATCCGCATGCTTGTTGCCGCCGCCGTGTGCCCGTGTCCGCCGTTGCTCGTGCCCGAGGTCGCGGCGGGGCCGCGGAGGAGGCGGAGGAACTGCGGACGGCGTGCCTGGACGCCGTGCGGGGGCTCGCGGACGCGGATCTCGTCGTGGTGGTGGGCACCGGCGACCGGGCCGGGGTGTGGACCGAGGGCGGGGCTGGTTCGTTCCGCCGGTACGGGGTGCCGAAGGCGGTGAAGCTGCCGCTGGGCGGGGTGGACAGCCCGGAGCTGTCGCCGGCGCTGACGGTGGGGGCGTGGCTGCTGGAGGAGGCGGGCGTCCGGGTGCCGACGCACGCCGTCGCGGTGCGGCCGGACACGGAGACCGGGCGGCTGCTGGGCCTGGGCCGGGGGTTGGCCGAACTCGCCGACCGGGTGGGCCTGTTGGTGATGGGCGACGGCAGCGCACGGCGCTCGGTGAAGGCCCCGGGATACCTGGACGAGCGGGCCGAGGGCTACGACCGGGCGGTGGCGGCGGCGCTGGCCGCGGCCGATGCGCCGGCACTGGCCGCGCTGGACGCGGACCTCTCGGCGGAGCTGCTCGCGGACGGCCGGGCCCCGTGGCAGGTGCTGGCGGGCGCGGCGGACGGCGCCGCGCTGGGCGGCGAACTGCGGTACGAGGACGCCCCGTACGGCGTCGGCTACCTGGTGGCCTGCTGGCGCTGAGCGCGCCGACAGGCCACCGCGGGCCGGAGGTCAGTCGTCCTTCGGCTTCGCCGCGAAGTCGTCGCGGGCGTGCTTGGCGGCGGAGGCACCCTTTTCGATCTTCTCGCTGTACTTGTGCTTGGTGGCCTTGTCGATGGTCTCGCCGGCCTTGTCCACCATGTTGTCGATCTTGTCGCCGTGCTTGCCGGCCAGCTCGCTGGCCTTGTCCTTCAGTTCCTCGGCCTTGCCCTTGAGGTTGTCCATCAGGCCCATGGGGTGCGTTCCTCGCTTTTCGTATCAGATCAGTACCAGACATAGCGGATCCTCCCCGGTCAACGCGGCCGCGACACGAGAGGTGCCCGGGTTTTGGGAGACTGGTGGAGTGAGCGGCTCCTCTTCTTCTCCTGTACGTCCGCACCGGGTGGTGTCGGTGGTCGGTTCGACGGCGGCCGGCAAGTCCGACCTGGCGGTGGCGATCGCCCGTGAGCTCGGCGGAGAGGTGGTGAACACCGACTCGATGCAGCTGTACAAGGGCATGGACATCGGCACCGCCAAGCTGACCGAGGCCGAGCGCGGCGGCATCCCGCACCACCTGATGGACGTGTGGGAGGTGACCGAGGCCGCCTCGGTCGCCGAGTACCAGCGCCTGGCCCGGGCCGAGATGGACCGGCTGCTGGCGGCCGGCCGGGTGCCGGTGCTGGTCGGCGGTTCGGGCCTGTACGTGCGGGCGGCGATCGACGAGATGGAGTTCCCCGGCACGGACCCCGAGGTGCGGGCCCGGCTGGAGGAGGAGCTGGAGCGGGTCGGCCCGGGCGTCCTGCACCGGCGGCTGGCCGAGCTGGACCCGGCGGCCGCGGAGGCGATCCTGACCAGCAACGGGCGGCGGATCGTCCGGGCGCTGGAGGTCATCGAGATCACCGGGCAGCCGTTCACCGCGAACCTGCCGACCCGGCGCGCGGTGTACGAGGCGGTGCACATAGGCGTCCGGGTGCCGCGGCCCGAGCTGGACCGGCGGATCGAGCTGCGGGTGGACCGGATGTGGGAGGCCGGGCTGCTGGACGAGGTGCGGGCGCTGGAGCGGGTCGGGCTGCGCGAGGGGCTGACCGCGAGCCGGGCGCTGGGCTACCAGCAGGTGCTGGCGTTCTTCGCCGGCGAGTGCACCGAGGACGAGGCGCGGGAGGAGACCGTGCGGGCCACCCGGCGGTTCGCGCGGCGGCAGGAGTCGTGGTTCCGGCGGGACGAGCGGATCCACTGGCTGGACCGTCCGGAGGGTGCCGATCCGGTTGAACTCCTGGGCCGCGCAATGGAACTGATCAATCGCCCGGAACGTC
The DNA here is from genome assembly GCF_000696185.1 of Kitasatospora cheerisanensis KCTC 2395. Lineage (GTDB taxonomy): Bacteria > Actinomycetota > Actinomycetes > Streptomycetales > Streptomycetaceae > Kitasatospora > Kitasatospora cheerisanensis. The sequence goes on from NZ_KK853997.1 coordinate 5,570,246, forward strand.
CCGGCGACACCGGCTGACCGGCGGGTTTCGGCTGCCCAGGGGCGTGATCCGGCCAGCCGCGCGGGCAGCTGCACCGGCAGACGCAGGTGCAGGAGGTACCGGCGGTCACGGCAGGATCACGTCCTGGCATCGGATCACCCGATCACCCCGGTGGACGCCCTGTCGGGGTCTTGGCACGTGCCATCATCGGTAGCACCGAGGCCCGGCACGCGGGCCGGCCTCACCGCCCGCGAGCCCCGGAGCTCGTGTCGAGCCGTCAGGGGAGGCCGCGTGTCAACGGGTACCGGCCCCGAAACCGATGAGCTGCCGGGCGACGTGTCCGACGGTTCCGAGACGCTGCCCGAACTGGCCGTCCCCACCACCTCGTACGCGGTGGCCCTGCCCGCGATCGACGACCTGGCCGCCGCGCCGGGCGTGGTGCACGAGCGGGACATCCGGCCGCGCCGCCGGCTGCGCTGGTGGCAGATCCTGCCGATCGCCGGCTCGGTGATGTTCGGCGCGCTGATGTTCGCCTTCCCGCTGGCCTTCGGCAGCGAGGGCGCCACCGCGATGATCGGGATGCTGGGCCTGCTGATCACCGCGGCCTCGGTCGGCTGGGGCGCGATGGCCGCCCGCCGGGCCGGGTACAAGTGGCCGGGCGTGCCCCGCCGGGGCAGCTCCGAGCGGGCCGGCTGGAAGGCCATCGTGGTCTACACCCTGCTGGTCGCGGTGGCCGTGGCGCTGGCCGTCTGGCGGGTCGACCACCTGCGCGGATAGCCGCCCGTCCGCCCGTTACCATCGGCGGTGTGAGCGAGCGCAGCGGTATGAGCGGGACGGCCTTCCTCAAGGGGCACGGCACCCAGAACGACTTCGTGATCGTCCCCGACCCGGACGGCCGGCTGGAGCTGTCCGCGGCCGCCGTCGCCGAACTGTGCGACCGGCGGGCCGGGATCGGCGCGGACGGCGTGCTGCGGGTGGTGCGGTCGGCAGCCGAGCCGGACGCGGCGGCGATGGCCGGGCAGGCCGAGTGGTTCATGGACTACCGCAACGCGGACGGCTCGATCGCCGAGATGTGCGGCAACGGGGTCCGGGTGTTCGCCCGCTACCTGGTGCACGCCGGGTACGCGAAGCCGGGCGAGCTGGCGGTCGCCACCCGCGGCGGCGTGAAGAAGGTGCGGATCGCCGAGGACGCCGCCGACGGCGCCCCGGGCGAGATCACCGTGGACATGGGCCGCGCCGTGCTGCCCGGCCCGGACGACATCACCGTCACCGTCGACGGCCGCAGCTGGCCGGCGCTGAACGTCAACATGGGCAACCCGCACGCGGTCGCGTTCGTGGAGGACCTGGCGCACGCCGGGAACCTGTACGACGCGCCGGCCACCGCGCCCGCCGGCGCGTACCCGCAGGGCGTGAACGTGGAGTTCGTGGTGGACCGCGGCGAGCGGCACGTGGCGATGCGGGTGCACGAGCGCGGCTCCGGCGAGACCCGCTCCTGCGGGACGGGCGCCTGCGCGGTCGCGGTGGCCGCCATCCGCCGGGCCGGCCTGAACCCGGCGGAGACCGGACGGGCCGTCAGCTGGACGGTGGACCTGCCCGGCGGGCGGCTGGTGATCGAGGAGTTCCCCGACGGCCGGATCGAGATGACCGGCCCCGCCGTGATCGTCGCCGAGGGCGTGCTCAGGTAACGGCAGGTCAGACCGACGGACCGTCAGCTCCCGCTTCCCAGGCCGCAGTCCGGCTAATCCCCCCGTTCGGGTGACAGGGGTGGCAGACCGGAAGCGGGGGCTCGCCGAACGTGCTCTGCTCGGTAGCATGGACCACCGGGTCGGCCGTCGCTCCGGTGTTGCTGCCGGAGGTGCAGATGACCATCCGCTCCGAGTTGGCGGGCTCGCCGTCCAAGCAGCAGGCGGGCCGCTTCAGCCGCGCCGCGCTCGGCCGGGCCGGCCGGGCGGCGCTGCTCGCCACCGGGCGGACGCCAGTCCCCGACGCCATCGAGCCCATCGTGCAGGCCCACCGGGTGCACCACCCGCAGGCCGACCTGGCGCTGCTGGCCCGCGCCTACCGGGTCGCCGAGGAGAGCCACCGCGGGCAGACCCGCAAGAGCGGCGAGCCGTACATCACGCACCCGCTCGCGGTCACCATGATCCTCGCCCAGCTCGGCGCGGACACCACCACGCTGGTCGCCTCGCTGCTCCACGACACCGTCGAGGACACCGAAGTGACGCTCGATCAGGTCGCCGAGGACTTCGGCCCCGAGATCGCGTACCTGGTGGACGGCGTCACCAAGCTGGAGAAGGTCGACTTCGGCGCGGCGGCCGAGCCCGAGACCTTCCGCAAGATGCTGGTCGCCACCGGCGACGACGTCCGGGTGATGGTGATCAAGCTCGCCGACCGGCTGCACAACATGCGCACCATCCGGCACATGAAGCCGGCCAGCCAGGTGCGGATCGCCAAGGTCACCCGGGACGTGCTGATCCCGCTCGCCGAACGGCTCGGCATCCAGGTGGTGAAGGCGGAGCTGGAGGACATCGTGTTCGCCACCCTGCACCCCGACGAGTACGCCTACACCGACGCCGTGGCCACCGCCCGGGCCGCCGCCGAGGACGGCGTGCTCGCCCCGTTCGCGGCCGAACTCGGCCGCCAGCTCGGCGAGGCCGGGATCGCCTCCGCCGTCACCGTCCGCCCCCGCCACCTGGTCTCGCTGCACCGGGTGATGATCAAGCGCGGGGCCGGCCCGGACGGCACCGGGCTGCGGCCCGCCGACCTCGGCCGGCTGCTGGTGGTGGTCGAGGAGAACGCCGACTGCTACGCGGTGCTCGGCGAGCTGCACACCTGCTGGACGCCGCTGCCCGGCGAGTTCAAGGACTTCGTGGCCGCCCCGAAGTTCAACCTGTACCAGTCGCTGCACACCGCCGTGGCGCTGCCCGGCGGCGAGGTGGTCGAGGTCCTGGTCCGCACCCGGCGGATGCACGAGGTCGCCGAGACCGGTGTGGTCGCGCTCGGCGACCCGCGCACCGACCGGCAGGGCGCCGCCGACGACCCCGAGGACCGCACCGACCCGGCCCGGCCCGGCTGGCTGGCCCGGCTGCTGGAGTGGCAGCAGGACACCCCCGACCCGGACGCCTTCTGGTCCGCGCTCACCGCCGACCTGCGCGACGACCGGGAGATCACCGCCGTCACCGAGGACGGCACCACCCTGCACCTGCCCGCCGGGGCCAGCTGCCTGGACGCCGCCTACCTGATCGGCGAGGAGACCGGCCACCGATGTATCGGCGCCCGGATCAACGGCCGGCTCACCGCGCTCTCCACCGAACTGCGCGACGGCGACGTGCTCGGCCTGCTCACCGCCCCCGCCGACGACGAGGACAGCGGCCCCGACCCGGAGTGGCTGGAGTACCTCCGCACCCCGGCCGCCCGGCTCGCCGTGGAACGCCGGCTGGCCGTCCGGCCCGCGCCCGCGCCCGCCGCCGCCAGGCCCCCGCGGCCGGCGCCCGGTGCCCGCCGCGCCGCCCGCGCCGCCCGCCGCCGCCCCGCGGACGTGCCCGAACTGCCGGGCGCCGCCGTCCGGTTGGCCCGCTGCTGCACCCCCGTGCCGCCCGACGAGGTGACCGGCATCGTGCTCCGCGGCGGGGCCGTCGCCGTACACCGGGCGGGCTGCCCGACCGGCACCCGGATGCTGGGCGGCGGCCGCCGGCCGGTCGCGGTCCGCTGGCTGCCCGGCGGCGCCCCGCAGTGGGGCTACCGGGCGACGCTGCGCGCCGAGGCGCTGAACCGGCCCCGGCTGCTGGCCGACCTGACCGCCGCGATCTCCGGCGAGGGCGTGTCGATCCACTCCGCCGAGGTCGAGCCGCCCCGGCAGTTGCGGGTCCGGCACAGCTACACCCTGGAACTCGCCGACGCCACCGCGCTGCCCGCGGTGATGCGGGCGATGCTCCGGGTCTCCGGCGTGTACGACGTGTACCGGCCGGGCGGGCCGGAGGAGGTGCCGGGCCGGGCCGAGGCGGCGGCCGCGCCACCGGCGGGCGGGCGGAGCCGGCCGTGGCGGAGCCGGAGCCGCCGGAGGTGGCGGCGGCGGTGCCGGGGCCGGTGTCCGGGGCCGGTGCGGCGGCTGGTAAAAGGGATGACTCGGGCACAGCGGGCGTGCGACCATCGTGGGGAATTCACGGCGGCTCCGCCGTGTTGTCCGAGAGCACGACCCGATCTATCCAAGGATGAAATGACCTCCACGTTCGACAGCCGCACCCGATCGAGCGAGTCGGCGAGCCGGCTCACCGACCTCAAGGCGGAAGCCCTGATGGACGAGGACCTCGCGGCGTTCGACGAGGGCCTCGGCAACTACGACGGAGAGCAGTACGACCGCTCCGAGCGCGCCGCGCTCCGACGCGTGGCCGGCCTCTCCACCGAACTGCAGGACGTCACCGAAGTCGAGTACCGCCAGCTCCGGCTGGAGCGCGTGGTGCTCGTCGGCGTGTGGACGGACGGCACGCTGGAGGAGGCGGAGAACTCGATGGCCGAGCTCGCCGCCCTCGCCGAGACGGCCGGCTCCGAAGTCCTGGACGGCGTGATCCAGCGCCGTGACAAGCCCGACGCGGCCACCTACATCGGCTCCGGCAAGGCCCAGGAGCTGCGCGACCTGGTCGCCTCCTCCGGCGCCGACACCGTGGTCTGCGACGGTGAGCTGACGCCCGGTCAGCTGATCCACCTGGAAGACGTGGTGAAGGTCAAGGTCGTCGACCGCACCGCGCTGATCCTGGACATCTTCGCCCAGCACGCCAAGTCCCGGGAGGGCAAGGCGCAGGTCTCGCTCGCGCAGATGCAGTACATGCTGCCGCGCCTGCGAGGCTGGGGTCAGTCGCTGTCCCGGCAGATGGGTGGCGGTGGCTCCGGCACCTCGGGCGGCGGCATGGCCACCCGCGGTCCCGGTGAGACCAAGATCGAGACCGACCGCCGGCGGATCCGCGAGAAGATGGCGAAGCTCCGCAAGGAGATCGCCGACATGAAGAAGGGCCGCGACACCAAGCGGCAGGAGCGGCGGCGCCACCAGGTGCCCTCGGTGGCGATCGCCGGGTACACCAACGCCGGAAAGTCCTCGCTGCTCAACCGGCTCACCGGCGCCGGCGTCCTGGTGGAGAACGCGCTGTTCGCCACCCTGGACCCGACGGTCCGCCGGGCGCAGACCCCGAGCGGCCGGCTGTACACGCTGGCCGACACGGTCGGCTTCGTCCGGCACCTGCCGCACCACCTGGTCGAGGCGTTCCGCTCCACCATGGAGGAGGTCGCCGAGGCCGACCTCATCCTGCACGTGGTGGACGGCTCCCACCCGGAGCCGGAGACGCAGCTCGCCGCGGTGCGCGAGGTGATCGTCTCGGTCGAGGCGCAGAACGTGCCCGAGATCGTGGTGATCAACAAGGCGGACGCCGCCGACCCGGCGGTCCTGCAGCGCCTGCTGCGCCGCGAGCCGCACGCCATCGTGGTGTCGGCCCGCAGCGGCCACGGCATCGACGAGCTGCTCGCCCTGATCGACGAGGAACTGCCGCGCCCCGCCGTGGAGATCAGGGCCCTGGTGCCCTACACCCGCGGTGACCTGGTCTCCCGGGTGCACGCCGAGGGCGAGCTGATCGCCACCGAGCACACCGCGGAGGGCACCCTGCTGCACGCCAAGGTGGCGGCGATGCTGGCCGGAGAGCTGGAGCGGTACGCGGTCGTCACCGCGTAACCCGCCCCGCGCGACGACGAACGGCCCGAGGAAGGAACCCCTTCCCCGGGCCGTTCGCACGTCCGGCTACTGGCTCATCTTGCCCTGGACGAAGGCGTCGAACATCCGCTTGGCGTCCGCGCCGAGGTTGGGGCCGGCCAGCCAGGTGTCGTCACCGATCGAGGTGTCGGAGAACAGCACGGTCCTGCCGTCCTTCTTGGTGAACCAGCCGCCGCCGGACGAGCCGCCGGTCATGTTGCAGCCGATGGCGAGCATCGGCGGACGCGAGCGGTCGAAGACGAACGGGGTCGGCTTGGGCGCGGAGTCGCAGTGCTCCAACTCCTCGCCGTCGAACGGCTCGTCGGCCGGGTAGCCGTACGCGGCGGGCGAGTTGATCTCGCTCGGCTGCGCGCCGAACCAGATCGGCACCGAGCCGCCCACGGTCTCCTCCAGCGAACGGCTGGAGCCGTCCTGGTTGACCACCCGGATCACCGCGTAGTCGAACTGGCTGGCCTTGGAACCGGTGTGGCCGGCCTCCTGGGTCCACTGCGGCATCACCAGCAGCGAGCGGGCCGCCCAGACGCCGAGCGGGGCGATCTGCTCGCGGGTGGCGTTCTCGCCCTTGCCGTTGCTGGTCGCACCGGACTTGTTGTACGAGGGGACGAACATCAGCTTCTTCATGTACTCGCCGCCCTTGCCGGCGTGCACGCAGTGCGCGGCCGTCCACACCAGGTTGCTCTTGCCCGGGTGGCTCGGGTCGCTCACCACGGTGCCCGAGCACACCATGTTGCCCTCCGGGCTCTGGAAGAAGATCTTGCCGACCACCGCGGTGTCCGCGCTGTACGGGTGCGGCTGCGGCTTCGCCGGGATGGTCTTCGGGAACACCACGTCCTTCAGCGAGGGCGCCTGGGCGTCCGGCTTGCCGGTGGTGACGCCCTTCGCGTCGGAGAGCTTCTTCTTGTCCCAGAAGCTCTTGATCGCCTCCAGGTCCTCCGGCTTGAAGCCGTTCTTGCTGGCCCAGTCCGCCCAGTCGTCGGCGGTCCAGGTGGAGACCTTGGCGAGCGCGCCCTGAATGTCCTTCACGTCGATGCCCTCGGCCGTGCTGCTGCTGCCCGGCGGCACCGGGTTCGCCTTCGTGCCCTGGCTCTGGCAGGCGGCGGTGCTGACGGCGAGAACAGTCACCAGGGCGGCTGCGGCGGCGGCGCGCACGCGGCGTGCGGTCCGGTGCTGGGTGTTCATGGGCGATTCCCCCGTGGTCGTCGATCGGTCGATGGGTCGTGGAAGGTGACGCACGGTCACTTCCGGGAGATGTAGTCGAGGGCCTGGCGGGCCACGCCCTCCAGGTAGGGCCCGTTCAGGGCGGTGTGCGCCTGGGTCCCGATGGAGGTGTTGCTGACCAGCCGCTGACGGCCGTCCGGGCCGTCCGCGAACCAGCCGCCGCCGGAGGCGCCGGCCGTCATGGTGCAGCCGATCACCAGCATCGGCGGGCGGGCCGCGTCGAAGCTGCGGGAGCCCGGGCGGCCGGAGTCGCAGCGCTCCAACTCCTGCCCGTCGAACGGCGCGAGGGCCGGATAGCCCCAGGCCTGGATCGCGAGCTGCTCGCGCGGCGCGTCGAACCACACCGGGACGGCGGTGCCGATCACCTCCTCCAGCGAGCGGCTCTCGCCCTCCGGACCGCGCACCTTGATCACCGCGAAGTCGTACTGGTTCGCGGCGTCGCCGCCCCGGGTGCCCTCGGTGGTCCACAGCGGCGAGGTGATCACCTTGTCCGCCCACCACTGCCCCAGCGGGGCGACCTCGGCGAGCGACGCCCGGTGGTGGTCGCTGGCCGCGCCGGAGCTGTTGTACGCGGGCACGAAGACCAGGTTCTTGTACCAGTCGCCGCCCTTGCCCTCGTGGACGCAGTGCGCGGCCGTCCAGACCAGGTTGCTGCGCCCCGGACGCGCGGGATCCGCGACCACCGTGGCCGAGCACTGGCCGGTGCCGCCGTTCGGCGCGGTCATGAAGACCTTCCCGGACGCCGGGTAGCTGGTGTACGGCCGCGGCACCGGCTGCGCCGCCACCGCCGACGGTCCGCCGCCGGCCGACGGCGACGGACTGCCCGCCGCGGACGGTGACGGCAGGCCGGACGGCGAGGGCGCGACGGAGAAGGCGGGCGCCGCAGGCCCCGAGGGCGGTGCCTCGGGTGCCGGCGCGGGCTGCTGCGGGGGCGCCTGGTCCATCGTCTCGGCGCTCCACACGCCCGCCACCGCAGAATTGCGGAAGCCGTGCCGCTGTGCCCAGCGGTCCCAGTCGGCGAACCCCCAGCGCTTCAACTCGGCGAAGCTGCGCGGGTTCCCGCCCCCGCCGCCGTCCGAGCCGCAGGCGGTCGCCCCGCCCAGCAGCGCGACCGCGCTCAGCGCGGCCACCACCCCCCGTGCCCTCACGCTCAACCCCCCTGAAACGGTCCGTTCCCCCGGGGACAGTCTTTCATCCGGGGGCGGGCCGGCGGCGGGCGGTGCGGTCCTGTTGGCGTCCGGTCATCGAACCGTGATGGTGACGGTCCGTCAGGATCCCAGCTCGGGGGCCGAAGCGGGGACGATCGCGGGAAGCTCACCGGAACGAGTGAGCCGATCTTGTGCCCGACCCTCGGGGATAGGTAACCCTTACCCGAAAGGCAATCGCGCGGCTCAAGGAGCGGATTTGGCCACCATCCTCACCGACGTCATCCCGGCCCCCGGCCGTCGTCGGCCGGACACCCCACCCCGGACCTGCTGCTCCACCCCGACCCGGCGATCGCCGCCGAACACGCCGCCGCCGAGAGCCTGTTGCGCTGCTGGGCCCGAGAGACCGCGGCCGCCCGACCCGACGGCGACCTGCTGCGCATCCCGGTGCTCGGCGGCACCGCCCGGCTCACCGCGCCGGTGCGGCACTGGTCGGCCTGCGGCTGGCACCGGTTCGGCCCCGCCACCCTCTCCACCGGCGCCGCCGAGCACCCCGTCGACGCCGTCACCGTCGCCGCCCTGGTGGCCGGCGCCACCGGCCGCCCGAACCCGGCCAGCTCGCCGACCTCACCTCCCGGGTCGCCGACTCGGTCGGCCGGACCGCGGAGATCCTCGCCCACCGCCGGTCGCTCACCGCCGCCCCCGCCGACCCGTTCCTGCGCGCCGAGCAGTCGCTGCTGCTCGGCCACCCGCTGCACCCCACCCCGAAGAGCCGCGACGGCCTCGGCCCCGCCCAGTCCGCCGCGTACTCGCCGGAACTGCACGGCTCGTTCCGGCTGCACTGGTGGGCCGTCGACCGGGGCCTGCTCGCCGCGGACTCCGGCACCGGCACCCCCGCCGAACGGATCACCGCCGAGCTGTACGGCCGCCCGCTGCCCCCGGCACCGCCGCACTGCCGCTGCACCCCTGGCAGGCCCGGGAACTGACGCTCCGTCCGGCCGTCGCCGAGCTGCTCGACCAGGGCCTGCTCACCGACCTCGGCCAGCACGGCGAGCCCTGGCACCCCACCAGCTCGGTGCGCACCGTCTGCCGGCCCGGCACCCCGTGGATGCTCAAGCTGTCGCTGGGCCTGCGGATCACCAACTCCCGCCGGGAGAACCTCCGCAAGGAACTCCACCGCGGCGTCGAGGTGCACCGCCTGCTGGAAGCCGGCCTGGCCCGGCGCTGGCAGGCCGTCCACCCCGGCTTCGACATCGTCCGCGACCCGGCCTGGATCGGCGTCGACCACCCCGCGCTCGGCGACCCCAACGGCCTGGACACGGTGCTGCGGGAGATGCCGTTCGGCCCCGCCGACCGCGCCCTGTGCGTGGCCGGGCTGGTCGCCGAACAGCCCGTCGACCGCTCCGGCTCGCAACTCGCCCAGGTGCTCGGCGAACTCGCCGCCCGCAGCGGACGCCCCACCGCGACCGTCGCCACCGAGTGGTTCCTGCGCTACCTGGACGCCGTGGTGCTGCCCGTGCTGTGGCTCGACGGGCAGGCCGGCATCGCCCTGGAGGCCCACCAGCAGAACAGCCTGGTGCTGCTCGACCGGCAGGGCTGGCCGGTCGGCGGCCGCTACCGCGACAACCAGGGCTACTACTTCCGCGCCTCGCACGCCGACCGGCTGCACCGCCTGCTGCCCGGACTCGGCGCGCACAGCGACACCTTCGTCCCCGACCAGGTCGCCGACGAACGCTTCGCCTACTACCTCGGCATCAACCACGTGCTCGGCCTGATCGGCGCCTTCGGCTCCCAGCAACTCGCCGACGAGCAGCTACTGCTGGCCGCGCTGCGCCGCTTCCTGGCCGGCCCCGCCGCCACCGCCACCGGCTCCGCGCTGCCCGCCCACCTGCTCGACGCCCCCACCCTGCGCTGCAAGGCCAACCTGCTGACCCGGCTGCACGGCCTGGACGAACTGGTCGGCCCGGTGGAGACCCAGTCGGTGTACGTGGAGATCGACAACCCGGTGGCCCGGGCGTGACAGCGCCGCCGGACGGGCCGGGCGGGCCGCCGCCCGGCCCGATCGTCACCCCCGCCGGTGAACTCGTCCTGCGCACCGTGCGCCTGGACGAGGACCTCGACCTGCTCACCGGCTGGATGAACGACCCCGACACCGACCGCTGGTGGGCACTGGCCGGCCCGCCCGGCACCACCGCCGCGCACGTCGCCGGGCAGCTCGACGGCGACGGCCGCAGCCGCCCCGTGATCGCGCTGCTCGACGGCCGGCCCACCGGCTACTTCGAGCTGTACCGCGCCGACCTGGACCCGCTGGCCGCGCACTACCCCGCCCGCCCGTACGACCTGGGCGTGCACCTGCTGCTCGCCCCCGCCGCCCGCGGCCGGCGGCTGGCCGCGCCGCTGCTCGACGCGATCGCCGCCCGGCTGCTGCGGGACGAACTCCGCTGCACCCGGGTGCTCGCCGAACCCGACGTCCGCAACACGCCCTCCGTCCGGGCGTTCGCCGCCGCCGGGTTCACCCGGGTCGCCGACCTCGAACTCCCCGACAAACGCGCCGCCCTGATGATCCGTCCGCGGCCCGAGACCTAGGACCCCATGAACACCCAGCAGCCCGAGCCGTACGACCTGATCGGCGTCGGCATCGGCCCGTTCAACCTCTCGCTGGCCGCGCTCGCCGACCGGGCCGAGTCCGTCCGCGCGCTGTTCCTGGACGCCCGACCCGAGTTCCGCTGGCACCCCGGCATGCTCGTGGACGGCGCCCGGATGCAGGTCCCGTTCCTCGCCGACCTGGTCTCCCTGGTCGACCCCACCAACCCCTGGTCCTTCCTCAACTACCTCCGCGACCGGCAGCGGCTGTTCCCGTTCTACTTCAGCGAACGCTTCCACCTGCCGCGCCGCGAGTACGAGGACTACTGCCGCTGGGCCGCCGACCGGCTCCCCAACTGCCGCTTCGACAGCCCCGTCGACGCCGTCCACTGGGACGCCGAACGGCAGCACTACCTGGTGCACGCCGCCGGCCGGGTGCACCGGGCCCGCAACCTGGTGCTCGGCGTCGGCACCGAACCCGCCCGGCCCGAGGCGTTCGCCGCACTGCGCCACCACCCCGCCGTGCTGCACTCCGCCGACTACCTGACCGGCCGTCAGGCCCTGCACGGTGCCCGGGACATCACCGTGGTCGGCTCCGGCCAGTCCGGCGCCGAGGTGTTCCTCGACCTGCTGCGCCGGCACGCCGGCGACGGCACCCGGGTGCGCTGGCTGACCCGCACCCGGGCGCTCGCGCCGATGGAGTACTCCAAGCTCGGCCTGGAGCAGTTCACCCCCGACTACACCCGCTACTTCCACGGCCTGCCCGAACCGGTCCGGGACGCCCTGGTGCCCGCCCAGTGGCAGCTGCACAAGGCCGCCAGCACCGAGACCCTCGCCGACATCCACGACCACCTGTACGAGCGCACCGTCGGCCGCCCGATCGACGCCGAACCGGTCGAGATCCTCCCCGGCACCGCCGTCACCGAGGCCGGGCCCGGCCCCTGCGGCGGACTCGAACTGCACTGCCGGCACACCGACTCCGGCCGCCGCCACCTGGTCCGCACCGACGCCGTGGTGCTCGCCACCGGCTACCGGGCGCGGCGCCCCGCGCTGCTCGACCCGATCGCCGACCTGATCGACTGGGACGCCCGGGGGCGCTACCGCGTCGACCTCGACCACCGGGTCGCCACCCGGCAGCTACTCACCGGGGGGCTGTACGTCCAGAACGCCGAGTTGCACACTCACGGGGTCGGCACCCCGGACCTCGGGCTCGGCGCCCACCGCGCCGCCGTGATCCTGAACGCCGTCGCGGGCAAGACCCTCCACCCGCTGCCCCACCGCACCGCCTGGACCACCTTCGCCCCCGGAGCCGCCGAGGCCCCGGTGCTCCCGCGACCCCAGGAAGGGAACGAGCGTGCCGCAGCCAGCCGCTGACCCCGTACTCCACCTGCCGCCCCAGCTCACCTCCGGGCACTGGCAGGCCGCCGCACGCGCCATGCTGGCCAAGCTGCTCGGCGAGTTCGCCTACGAGGAACTGCTGCACCCGCGGCCCGAGGGCGACCACTACCTGCTCGAACTCCCCGACGCCGACTACCGGTTCACCGCCCGCCGGGGCGCCTACGGCAGCTGGCGGATCGACCCCGACTCGATAGTGGGCGGCGAGGACCCGCTGCGCTTCCTGCAGCAGGCCCGGCACACCCTGAGACTGACCGGTGACACCACCGGCCACCTGGTCCGCGAACTCACCGCCACGCTGATCGCCGACGCCCACCTGCGGGCCACCGCACTGACCGCCGCCGAGCTCGCCGACCTCGACCACGTCGCGCTGGAGGGCCGGCAGACCGGCCACCCGTGGATCGTCGCCAACAAGGGCCGGCTCGGCTTCTCCGCCGCCGACACGGCCGGCTGGGCCCCGGAGGCCCGGATGCCCCGCACCCTGCCCTGGCTGGCCGTGCACAAGAACCTCGCCGCCTTCCGCGGCGACCGGACCATCTACGACACCGAGCTCGACCCCGCGTTCCGCAACCAACTCGGCGAACGCGCCGACGAGTTCTGGCTGCTGCCGGTGCACCCCTGGCAGTGGGACGAGACCGTGGTCGGCCTGTTCGCGCCGTGGATCGCCAGCGGCGAGATCGTCCCGCTGCCCTCCGACGGCGACCTGCGGCTCCCGCAGCAGTCGATCCGCTCGTTCTTCAACCTCAGCCGCCCCGACCGGTGCACCGTCAAACTGCCGCTGGCCATCCTCAACACCCTGGTCTGGCGCGGCCTGCCCACCGAACGCGCCCTCGCCGCACCCGCCGTCACCTCCTGGATCCTCGGACTGCGCGACCGGGACCCGTACCTG
>NZ_KK853997.1:5583229-5583945 GCF_000696185.1 Kitasatospora cheerisanensis KCTC 2395
GCGCGCGCGCGCGCGCGCGCGCGCGCGCGCGCGCGCGCGCGCGCGCGCGCGCGCGCGCGCGCGCGCGCGCGCGCGCGCGCGCCGCGCGCGCGCGCGCGCGCGCGCGCGCCGCGCGCGCGCGCGCGCGCGCGCGCGCGCGCGCGCGCGCGCGCGCGCGCGCGCGCGCGCGCGCGCGCGCGCGCGCGCGCGCGCGCGCGCGCGCGCGCGCGCGCGCGCGCGCGCGCGCGCGCGCGCCGCCGCCGCGCCCCCCCCCCGTAGTCCCCCCCCCCCCCGTGGGGTCCGGGTGGGGCCCCCCCTTTGGGGGCCCAGGGTCCTCCAGGGCCGATCCTGGCGGGAACCCCTCGGCCGCCACCTCGACGACGGCGAACGCGGCCGCACCCTGGCCGCCCTGCTGCAGACCGGCTCCGACGGCCGCGCGCTGACCGCCGAACTCGTCGCCCGCTCCGGCCTGGACGTCCGCGACTGGGTCGACCGGCTGTTCGCCGTGATGCTGCCGCCGCTGCTGCACTTCCTGTACCGCTACGGCCTGGTGTTCTCCCCGCACGGGGAGAACGCGATCATCGTCTTCGACCAGCAGGACGTCCCGGTCCGGCTCGCCGTCAAGGACTTCGTCGACGACGTCAACATCAGCGACCGGCCGCTGCCGGAACTCGCCGACCTGCCCGACGGGATCGGCGAGGTGCTGCTCCGCGAGAACCCCGACTACCTGTGCCAGT
>NZ_KK853997.1:5583965-5676930 GCF_000696185.1 Kitasatospora cheerisanensis KCTC 2395
CGCGACGAGTGCCGGGTGATCCTGCTCGGCGAGATCGCCTCCGTCACCGTCGAACACCCGCTGTACCGGGACCTGCCCGACGCGCCCTACCAGTACAAGGAACTGCTCGGCGCGATCTGGCGGGAACCCCTCGGCCGCCACCTCGACGACGGCGAACGCGGCCGCACCCTGGCCGCCCTGCTGCAGACCGGCTCCGACGGCCGCGCGCTGACCGCCGAACTCGTCGCCCGCTCCGGCCTGGACGTCCGCGACTGGGTCGACCGGCTGTTCGCCGTGATGCTGCCGCCGCTGCTGCACTTCCTGTACCGCTACGGCCTGGTGTTCTCCCCGCACGGGGAGAACGCGATCATCGTCTTCGACCAGCAGGACGTCCCGGTCCGGCTCGCCGTCAAGGACTTCGTCGACGACGTCAACATCAGCGACCGGCCGCTGCCGGAACTCGCCGACCTGCCCGACGGGATCGGCGAGGTGCTGCTCCGCGAGAACCCCGACTACCTGTGCCAGTTCCTGCACTCCGGGCTGTTCATCGGCGTCTACCGCTACCTCGCACCGCTGCTGGAGGACCAACTCGGCTTCCCCGAAGCCGAGTTCTGGGAGCTGCTGCGGGAGCGGATCCTGGACTGCCAGCGCCGCTTCCCGGAACTCGCGGACCGGCACGAGCTGTTCGACCTGTTCGCGCCGCGGATCGACCGGCTCTGCCTGAACCGCAACCGGCTGCTGCTCGACGGCTACCGCGACCGGCCCGACCGGCCGCACGCCGCCGTCCACGGCCAGGTCGACAACCCGCTGCACAGCGCCGCGCACCTCCCGGCCCAGGGGCACCGGATTGTCACCCCGGCCCCGTAGGCTGGGAACGCCATGACGAACGACACCGCACCCCTGCCCGGCGGCCCGGACGCGTCGGCGCCCCCCGTCCCCGCCTCCCGCATCCCGGAACTGCTGCACGCCGCCGTCACCGCCGTCGGCGGCGTGGAGCGGCCCGGGCAGGTCAGGATGGCCGAGGCCGTCGCCGCCGCCGTCGACGAGGGCGAACACCTCCTGGTCCAGGCCGGCACCGGCACCGGAAAGTCCCTCGCCTACCTGGTGCCCGCCCTCGCCCACGGCGACAACGTGGTGATCGCCACCGCGACGCTCGCCCTCCAGCGCCAGCTCGTCGAGCGCGACCTGCCGCGCACCGTCGACGCCCTGCACCCGACGCTGCGCCGCCGCCCGCTGTACGCGATGCTCAAGGGCCGCTCCAACTACCTGTGCCTGCACCGGGCCAACGAGGGCACCCCGAGCGACGAGGGCGAGGGCCTGTTCGACCCGGTCGACGCGCTCGGCGGCCCCACCGGCAAGCTCGGCCAGGACGTCCTGCGGCTGCGCGACTGGGCCGACGAGACCGAGACCGGCGACCGCGACGACCTCACCCCGGGCGTCTCCGACAAGGCCTGGGCGCAGCTCTCCGTCACCTCCAAGGAGTGCCTGGGCGCCGCCCGGTGCGCCTACGGCCAGGAGTGCTTCGCCGAACAGGCCCGCGAACGCGCCAAGTTGGCGGACGTGGTGGTCACCAACCACGCGATGCTGGCGATCGACGCGATCGAGGGCGCGCCGGTGCTCCCCGAACACGGCCTGCTGATCATCGACGAGGCCCACGAACTGGTGAACCGGGTCACCGGCGCCGCCACCGCCGAACTCACCGTCGGCGCGGTCAACCGGGCCGTGAAGCGGGCCGCGAAGCTCGCCAACGAGAAGTCGGTGGACGCGCTCCAGGCCGCCGCCGAGAACTTCCACGGCCTGATGGAGACCGCGCAGCCCGGCCAGGTCGAGGAACTCCCCGAGTACCTCGGCTACGCCGTCGCCGGCATCCGCGACGCCTGCCGCCAGGTCATCACCTCGCTCGGCGAGACCCGCGACAAGGGCCTCAGCGACGAGGACGCCGTCCGCAAGCAGGCGATGGCCTCCGCCGAGACCCTGCACGAGACGGCGGACCGGCTGCTCACCGGCTCCGAGTACGACGTGGTCTGGATCGAGCGCAGCGACCGCTTCGGCCCCGGCACCGCCTCGCTGCGGGTCGCCCCGCTGTCCGTGTCCGGGCTGCTGCGGGAGAACCTGTACCGGGACCGCTCGGTGGTCCTCACCTCCGCCACCCTCAAGCTCGGCGGGGACTTCAACGGCGTCGCCGGGTCCCTCGGCCTGCCCTCCGAGACCAGGCTGCCCGACCACCGCACCCCCGACGGGCCCACCGCCGAGACCGGCGAGGACGCCCCGCCGTACTGGCGCGGGCTGGACGTCGGCTCCCCGTTCACCTACCCCAAGCAGGGCATCCTCTACGTCGCCAAGCACCTGCCGCCGCCCGGCCGGGAACCCGACCGGCCCGAGATGCTCGACGAGCTCACCGAACTGATCGGCGCCTCCGGCGGCCGCACCCTCGGCCTGTTCTCCTCGATGCGCGCGGCCCAGGCCGCGGCGGAGGCCCTGCGCGAACGGCTGGACGTGCCGATCCTGCTGCAGGGCGAGGACACCCTCGGCGAACTCATCCGCGCCTTCGCCTCCGACGCGCAGACCTGCCTGTTCGGCACCCTCTCGCTCTGGCAGGGCGTGGACGTCCCCGGCTCCGCGTGCCAGCTCGTCGTCATGGACCGGATCCCGTTCCCGCGGCCCGACGACCCGCTGATGAGCGCCCGTCAGAAGGACGTCGAGTCCCGCGGCGGCAACGGCTTCATGGCGGTCGCGGCCACCCACGCGGCACTGCTGATGGCGCAGGGCGCCGGCCGCCTGGTCCGCGCGGCGGACGACCGCGGCGTCGTCGCGGTCCTCGACCCGCGCCTCGCCACCGCCCGCTACGGGAGCTTCTTCCGGGCCTCCATGCCGGACTTCTGGTACACCACCGACCGCAACCAGGTCCGACGCTCCCTGGCCGCCATCGACGCCTCGGCTCCGCCGGTCCGGGAGCGATAACAGGGGCGCGGGGAACGGCGCGAAGCGGTAGGCACCCAACAGCAAGGTCCGGTCGAGGACGGTACTCCCGTCCTCGACCGGACCTTGCCGTGCGTCACCCGTCAAAGGCGCCGGAGCACCGCCACGACCTTGCCGAGGATGGTCGCGTTGTCGCCCGGGATCGGCTCGTACGCCACGTTGTGCGGCATCAGCCAGATCTTGCCGTCCTCGCGCTTGAGGCGCTTCACGGTGGCCTCGCCGTCGATCATCGCCGCGACGATGTCCCCGTTCTCGGCGACCGGCTGGCGGCGGACCGTGACCCAGTCGCCGTCGCAGATCGCGGCGTCGATCATCGAGTCGCCCTTGACCGTGAGGGCGAACAGCTCGCCCTCGCCGACCAGTTGGCGGGGCAGCGGGAAGACGTCCTCGACGGTCTGCTCGGCGAGGATCGGGCCGCCGGCGGCGATCCGGCCGACCAGCGGGACGTACGAGGTGGAGGGGCGGCCGGAGGTCTCGGCCGCGGCGGGGCGGGCGACCTCGACGCCGCGGACCTCGTAGGCGCGCGGGCGGTGCGGGTCGCGGCGCAGGAAGCCCTTGCGTTCGAGGGCCATCAGCTGGTGGGCGACCGAGGAGGTGGAGGACAGGCCGACGGCCTGGCCGATCTCGCGCATGGACGGCGGGTAGCCGCGGCGCTGGACGGAATCGCGGATGACCTCGATGACGCGGCGCTGACGCTCCGTCAGGCCCGCTTCGTCGGTGCGGATGCCGGGGGCCGGCCGGGGAGGGCGCGGACGACGGGGGTGGGCACACCGAGCGGGGACTCCTCGATCGGCTGACTACGGCTCATGGTCTGATCCATGCTCTCCTGGTCAGTGGTGCGTGCGGAACGCTCCTGCACCGGGATGGCGGTCTTGGCTTCGACGGTGTGCATGACGCTGGCGGCGCTGGGGGTGGACATCGCGGCGACCCTCTCGACTGGTGCTCCATCTGCCCAGCTCAACTGGCGCCTCTATCGAAAGGTTGCGCCAAACACACGTTCGAGTGAATTTATTCGAGGTCGCCTGACTTGATCAAGCCTCCGGGTGTAAGTCGATTGCATGTTCGACTCGAACAGTCTATGGCGTCCTGGCGGGAGGTGTTCCCGACTCTCACCCGTTCGCCCGGCGTGGCGCGGCGTCCGCCACTAGATCTAGTGGCTAGTGTCCTCGATCGGGCACAGGTCTTGTGTTTGGCTTCGGGTAGAGTGGTCCAAGTCGTTCGCCGTCGGGTCGCAGGGAGGGAGTTCCAGGTGCACTGCCCCTTCTGCCGGCATCCGGACAGCCGAGTCGTGGACAGTCGGGCCAGTGACGACGGGAGCTCCATCCGGCGCCGCCGCCAGTGCCCCGACTGCAGCCGCCGGTTCACCACCGTCGAGACCGCCACTCTGATGGTGATCAAGCGCAGTGGTGTCACCGAGCCCTTCTCCCGCGAGAAGGTGATCTCCGGCGTGCGCAAGGCGTGCCAGGGCCGCCCGGTCACCGAGGACGCGCTCGCCCAGCTCGGGCAGCGGGTCGAGGAGTGCGTGCGGGCCAGCGGCAGCGCCGAGCTCTCCACGCACGACGTGGGCCTGGCGATACTCGGCCCGCTGAAGGAGCTCGACGTGGTGGCGTACCTCCGGTTCGCCTCCGTCTACCGGGCGTTCGACAACCTGGAGGACTTCGAGGCCGCGATCGCGGAGCTGCGCTCCGAGCGGCCCGCGGTTCCCGTCCCGGTGCCCGTGCCGTAACGGCCGGGCCCTCTCAGTTTTTCCCGTTCAAGTCACCGCAGTACCCGTGTGCCGTGGCCGGGCTTCGGCCTGCCCGCACACCAGGAGAACGAACCAGTCGTGCCCGGACTTTTCAGGGCACTTCGGGCGTTTGCCCAGGAGGAGGAGCAAGGCATGACAGACACCACGAGCGGTTCCGCACGCGGGTCGAAGTCGGAGAAGGCCGCGAAGGGCGCCAAGGCCCCCAAGACCGGCCTGCGGCTGGAGCGGATCTACACCACCCCTGGGGTCCACCCGTACGACGCGGTCACCTGGGAGCGCCGCGACGTCGTGATGACCAACTGGCGCGACGGCTCGATCAACTTCGAGCAGCGCGGCGTCGAGTTCCCCGACTTCTGGTCGGTGAACGCGGTGAACATCGTCACCAGCAAGTACTTCCGCGGCGCGGTCGGCACCCCGCAGCGCGAGTGGAGCCTGAAGCAGATCATCGACCGGGTGGTGCTGACCTACCGCGCCGCCGGCGAGAAGCACGGCTACTTCGCCTCCCCGGACGACGCCGAGATCTTCGAGCACGAGCTGACGCACGCCCTCCTCCACCAGGTGTTCAGCTTCAACTCGCCGGTCTGGTTCAACGTCGGCACCCAGCAGCCGCAGCAGGTCTCGGCCTGCTTCATCCTGTCCGTCGACGACTCCATGGAGTCGATCCTCGACTGGTACAAGGAAGAGGGCATGATCTTCAAGGGCGGCTCGGGCGCCGGCCTGAACCTGTCCCGGATCCGCTCCTCCAAGGAACTGCTCTCCTCCGGCGGCAACGCCTCCGGCCCGGTCTCCTTCATGCGCGGCGCCGACGCCTCGGCCGGCACCATCAAGTCCGGCGGCGCGACCCGCCGGGCCGCCAAGATGGTCGTGCTGGACGTCGACCACCCCGACATCGAGGCCTTCATCGAGACCAAGGTGAAGGAGGAGGAGAAGATCCGCGCGCTGCGCGACGCCGGGTTCGACATGGACCTCGGCGGCGACGACATCGCCTCCGTCCAGTACCAGAACGCCAACAACTCGGTGCGCGTGAACGACGAGTTCATGACCGCGGTCGAGAACGGCACCACCTTCGGCCTGCGCGGCCGGATGAACGGCGAGGTGCTGGAGAGCGTCGACGCCAAGGGCCTGTTCCGCAAGATGGCCGAGGCCGCGTGGGCCTGCGCCGACCCGGGCATCCAGTACGACTCGGTGATCAACCACTGGCACACCTGCCCCGAGTCGGGCCGGATCAACGCCTCCAACCCGTGCTCCGAGTACATGCACCTGGACAACTCCAGCTGCAACCTGGCCTCGCTGAACCTGATGAAGTTCCTCCGGGACGACGACAGCTTCGACGCGCAGACCTTCGCCAAGGTCGTCGAGCTGGTCATCACCGCGATGGACATCTCCATCTGCTTCGCCGACTTCCCGACCGAGAAGATCGGCGAGACCACCCGCGCCTACCGCCAGCTCGGCATCGGCTACGCCAACCTCGGCGCCCTGCTGATGGCGACCGGCCACGCCTACGACTCCGAGGGCGGCCGCGCGCTGGCCGGCGCCATCACCTCGCTGATGACCGGCACCGCCTACCGCCGCTCCGCCGAACTCGCCGGCGTGGTCGGCCCGTACGACGGCTACGCCCGCAACGCCGCCCCGCACCGGCGGGTGATGCAGCAGCACGCGGACGCCTCCGCCGCGGTCGCCCCGCTGGACGACCTGGACTCCCCGGTGTGGGCCGTCGCCAACGACACCTGGGCCGACGTGGTCCGGCTCGGCGCGCAGAACGGTTTCCGCAACGCCCAGGCGTCGGTGCTCGCCCCGACCGGCACCATCGGCCTGATGATGGACTGCGACACCACCGGCGTCGAGCCCGACCTCGCCCTGGTCAAGTTCAAGAAGCTGGTCGGCGGCGGCTCGATGCAGATCGTCAACGGCACCGTCCCGCGCGCCCTGAAGCGCCTCGGCTACCAGGACGAGCAGATCGAGGCGATCGTCGCGCACATCGCCGAGCACGGGAACGTCATCGACGCGCCCGGCCTGAAGGCCCCCCACTACGAGGTGTTCGACTGCGCCATGGGCGAGCGGTCGATCTCCCCGATGGGCCACGTGCGGATGATGGCCGCGATCCAGCCGTGGATCTCCGGCGCGATCTCCAAGACCGTCAACATGCCGGAGAACGCCACCGTCGAGGACGTCGAGGAGATCTACTTCCAGGCCTGGAAGCTGGGCGTCAAGGCGCTCGCGATCTACCGCGACAACTGCAAGGTCGGCCAGCCGCTCTCGGCCAAGACCAAGGCCCCGGCGGCCACTTCGGCCCCCGCCCCGGTCGCGGCCCCCGCCGTGGAGAAGGTCGTCGAGTACCGACCGACCCGCAAGCGCCTGCCCAAGGGCCGGCCCGGCATCACCACCTCCTTCACGGTCGGCGGCGCCGAGGGCTACATGACGGCCAACTCCTACCCGGACGACGGCCTCGGCGAGGTCTTCCTGAAGATGTCCAAGCAGGGCTCGACCCTCGCGGGCATGATGGACGCCTTCTCCATCGCCGTCTCGGTCGGCCTCCAGTACGGCGTCCCGCTGGAGACGTACGTCGCCAAGTTCACCAACATGCGCTTCGAGCCGGCCGGCCTGACCGACGACCCGGACGTGCGGATGGCGCAGTCCATCGTGGACTACATCTTCCGCCGCCTGGCGCTCGACTTCCTGCCCTTCGAGACCCGCTCCGCGCTCGGCATCCACTCCGTCGAGGAGCGCACCCGGCACCTGGAGACCGGCTCCTACGAGCCGATCGAGGAGGAGCTCGACACCGAGTCCCTCGCCCAGTCCGCGCCGCTCGCCGCCGAGAAGCCGCACGTCACGCTGCCGGTCGTCGAGCAGCCCAAGCCGGCTCCCGCCGCGCACAACTCCACGGAGCTCGCCGAGATCCGCCTCGGCCTGAACGCCGACGCGCCGCTCTGCTTCTCCTGCGGCACCAAGATGCGCCGCGCCGGCAGCTGCTACCTCTGCGAGGGCTGCGGCTCGACCAGCGGCTGCAGCTGACGGCCCCTCAGGGCCTGCTCTGAGTCGCTGACCTGACAGGGTGTCCCCCCGGATCCTCCGGGGGGACACCCTGTTCCGCGTTCCCTGTTCGCGTTCCGGCGGACCGCCTCTCACTGCACGGCGGCGTAGTGCGGGTGGTCGAAGGACGAGGGGCAGACGTAGAGCTGCAGGTGGTAGCCGCGGCCGATCTGCACCATTGGCGGGTCCGACGGCCGGCGGAGCCCGGTCGGGCCCGCCGGGGGCTCCCGGTCCTCCAGCGGGATCCAGCTGCCGCTCCCGCCGTCCCACTCCCCGGAGTCGACGGTGAACAGCGGCCGGTACGCGGCCCCGCACTCCGGGCAGTCCATCGGACACGGGTCGCAGAAGCTCCACGGGCCCCAGCCGCCGACCTTCCAGCCCGGCGCGACCGACAACTCGTACTGGTAATAGGCCCCGCCCGGCCCCGACCCGTCCGCCGCCTTCGTGCCCTCGCCCCACTCGTGCAGGCGCGCCGCGAGTTCCTCCGGCAGCTCGTGCGGCGCCGGGTACTCCGTCACCGGCTCGGGGTGCAGCGCGCACGGCTCGGGCACGTAGTTGCCGTAGTGGTCGACGTCGAGGGGCGCCGGCGGGTCGGTGAGCAGTTCGCCGACGCCGGCCGAGTCGCGCCAGAACAGGCGGGCGGCGGGCATCGCCTCGTCGTGGTCGAGCGGGCACCACAGCACCTGCAGCAGGTCCGCCCCCGCCGGGCCGGCGAGCCCGGGGACGTCGCGCAGGTACAGCTGGGCGACGGGCAGCAGCGGATTGGGCCCGGTGTGGGCGGGGTGCCCGGCCCCGAGCCGGTCGAGCAGGGCCCGCTGCTCCGGGTCGAGCAGGTTCTCCTCGGGCGCGCGCGGACGCAGCCAGGCCGCCTCCAGCAGCGCCCGGCGCCGGCGGACGTCGTCGAGCGAGACGGGCGGCTCCCAGTGCTGGTGCGGCTCCGTGCAGACCGGCCACTCCTCGCCGGCCGGCCACAGCAGCGGGCCGCCCACCGAACTCTCCCGGACACCCGGCTCGCCCGGCCGCGGGTGCAGCCGCACCGCCTGCCGGGCCAGCGGCGCCAACTCCGGGAACAGGGCCGCGATGTCGACCGGTCGGGGCGGAGTGGTTCTGGCCATGGGAGTCCTTCCGCAGCTGTCTGCTCGTACCGGGCCGCACTCTATGCGGCCGCGCCCACACCGCTGCGCGCGAACTCGGCCGCCGGGCCGGGCGGTTCGCCGCCGCAAGGGGCGCGGCGCCAGGCCCGGGGGGACGGATCGCCCGCCGGCCCGGGCGCCGTCCGTTCCCCGGGTGCGTTGGCCGGGCTGCCGGGGCGGGCGGCGCGGGCAGGCTGGGGGAGGAGAGGGGTGAGTGCGATGGGGCAGACGGTGGTGACGGGCGGGACGGGGACGCTGGCCGGGCCGTGGTGCGCCGGCTGCTGTCGCGCGGGTGCCCGGTGCGGGTGGTGAGCCGGCAGGCACACACGCCGGGGGAGCACGGGTGGGCGGTCGCGGACCTGGTGACCGGGCGCGGGCTGGACGCGGCGCTGACCGGGGCCGGCACGGTGGTGCACTGCGCGACCACCCACGGGAAGCGGGACGTCGACGCCACCCGGCAGCTGGTCGCGGCGGCCCGCGCGGCCGGCGTCGCGCACCTGGTGTACGTGTCGATCGTCGGGGTGGACGCGGTGCCGCTCGGCTACTACCGGGCGAAGGCGGAGTGCGAGCGGCTGGTCGCGGAGTCCGGTCTGGGGTGGACGGTGCTGCGGGCCACCCAGTTCCACGACCTGCTGCTGCGGATGCTGGACGGCCTGTCGAAGGCGCCGGTGCTGCTGCTGCCGCGCGGGGTGGCGTTCCAGCCGGTGGACGTGCGGGACGTGGCCGAGCGGCTGGCGGACCTCGCGGAGGCCGAACCGGCCGGGCGGGTGGCGGACTTCGGCGGGCCGCAGGTGCGTCCGGCGGAGGCGCTGGCGGCGGAGTTCCTGCACGCCCGGGGCCGGCGGAGGCCGGTGCTCCGGGTGCCGGTGCCGGGCGGGGCGGTGAAGGCGCTGCGGGCCGGCGGCAACCTGGCGCCGGAGCACGCGGACGGGCGGATCACCTTCGCGGAGTTCCTGGCGGGACGGCACTGAGAGTTCCCGGCGGGGCGGCACTGAGAGTTCCCGCGGAGCGGCGCCGAATTCTGTCAACCAGGGTTGACGTGGGCGGTGGCGTCAACCTATGTTGACGGCATGAGCGAGACGAGACAGCTCGCGGCCGACGCGAGCAGCAGCGACCCGGCGATCGGCCTGCGCGCCGTCCGGGCGCTGCGCGACCTGGCCGACCGACTGGAGGAACTCCAGGTCGGCAACGCCCGCGGCAAGGGCTGGTCCTGGCACGACATCGCGGTCTGCCTGGGCGTCACCAGGCAGGCGGTGCACAAGAAGTACGCCCGGCGGACGACGGAACGGGGAGGGGCCTGAGATGTTCGAACGGTTCGCGGCGGAGGCCCGCCGCACGGTGACGCTGGCCGGCGACGAGGCGCGGCGCCTGCACCACCGGCACCTGGGCACCGAGCACCTGCTGCTCGGCCTGCTCGCCCAGCCGCAGGACCCGGCCGCCCGGCTGCTCGCCCGGTTCGGCCTCGACCTGGCCGCCGGCCGCAGCGCCGTCGCCGGCCTGGTCGGCGGCCCGGACCCGGAGCGGGACGGGGCGGCGCTGGCCGCGATCGGCATCGACCTGACGGCGGTGCGCGAGGCCGTCGAGTCGACGTTCGGCGCGGGCGCGCTGGACGCCCCGCCGCCGGAGCGGCGCCCGCGGTGGGGCGGGCCGCGCATCACCGAGCGGGGCCGGCAGGTGCTGGTGCTGTCGCTGCGCGCCGCGGCCGATTCGCGGTCGCGCCGGATCGAGACCGGCCACCTGCTGCTCGGGCTGCTGCGCGAGGGCGGCGGCGCGGCGGTCCGGGTGCTGCGCGAGCGGGGCGTCGACCTGGCGGAGCTGGAGCGGGAGACGGAGGCGATGCTGGCGGACGGCCTGTCCGCGGCCTCGTAGCACGGGGCGGTCACAACTGGGGCGCTGCCCGATGAAGGTCGAACGCGCTCCTTGGCGTGGGGTGACCGGTGGGTTAACGTCTTTGAGCCAGCGATCAGCTGGGTACACCCTCATCTCCGGTACAGCGCAGTGTTGTTCGTCTTACGGCTGGCATGCCCATGCCCTGGCTAGGAGGACCGCATTGACCACCCCCGTGACCACTGGACGCCGACGGCTGCTCGCCGTACCGGCCGTCCTGGCACTGGCACTGACAGCCGCCTGCTCGAACAGCTCCTCGTCCGGTGGCGGGGGCGGGTCCGGTGGCGCCGCGCTGACCGGTGACTGCGCCAAGTACCAGGCGTACGCGGGCCATTCGGGCACCAAGGTGTCGATGTACGCATCGATCCTGTCGCCCGAGTCGGACTCGCTGGAGAAGTCCTGGGCCGACTTCAGCAACTGCACCGGCATCAAGATCGTCTACGAGGGTTCCAACGACTTCGAGTCGCAGCTGCCGGTCCGGGTGGCCGGCGGCAACGCCCCCGACCTGGCGATCATCCCGCAGCCCGGCCTGCTGGCCCAGATGGTGAAGACCGGCAAGGTGGTCAAGCCGCCGCAGCAGACCGTCGACAACGAGAACAAG
Source organism: Kitasatospora cheerisanensis KCTC 2395 (assembly GCF_000696185.1). Lineage (GTDB taxonomy): Bacteria > Actinomycetota > Actinomycetes > Streptomycetales > Streptomycetaceae > Kitasatospora > Kitasatospora cheerisanensis. Next base: position 5,595,322 of record NZ_KK853997.1, read on the forward strand.
TGGTCGCCGATCTGGAAGACCTACGGGTCGGTCAACGGCACCTTCTACGCGGCGCCGATGAGCGCCAACATGAAGTCCCTGGTCTGGTACTCGCCGAAGGCGTTCAAGGCCGCCGGGTACGAAGTGCCCAAGACCTGGGCCGACCTGATGGCGCTCAGCGACAAGATCGCCAAGTCCGGCACCACGAAGCCCTGGTGCGGCGGCATCGGCTCCGGCACCGCGACCGGCTGGCCGGCCACCGACTGGCTGGAGGAGATCGTCCTCGGCTCGTACGGCGGCGACGTCTACGACCAGTGGGTCGGCCACCAGGTGAAGTTCTCCGACGAGAAGATCACCACCGCGATGAAGACCGTCGCCGACTGGATGCAGAACCCGGCCTGGGTCAACGGCGGCTTCGGCGACGTCAAGTCGATCGCCACCACCACCTTCCAGGACGCCGGCACCCCGATCCTCAGCAACAAGTGCGCGATGCTCCAGCAGGCGTCGTTCTACCGCGCGCAGTGGCCCAAGGGCACCAGCATCGGGCCCGACGGCGACGTCTTCGCCTTCCACCTGCCCGCGGTGAACCCGCAGGTCAACAGCCCGGTCGAGGGCGGCGGCGAGTTCGTCGGCGCGTTCTCCGACCGGCCCGAGGTGCAGGCCGTGCAGAACTACCTGTCCAGCTCCGAGTGGGCCTCCAGCCGGGTCAAGGTCTCCCCGGGCTGGGTGTCCGCCAACCAGGGCGTCGACAAGAGCCTGTACACCGACCCGATCGACAAGCTGTCCGCCGAATCGCTCACCGACCCGGCGGCCACCTTCCGCTTCGACGGCTCCGACCTGATGCCCGCCGCCGTCGGCGCCGGCGCCGAATGGAAGGCGCTCACCGCCTGGTTCGCCGAGGGCCAGTCGATCCAGAAGACGGCCGGCGACATCGACGCCGCCTGGCCCCAGTAGGCCCAGGCCACCGGGCAGCGCGGGCGGGTGCACCACCCGCCCGCGCTGCCCTCCGTCCGCCCCGAGGTCTCCGAGGAAGGACCCTCCGCATGCCCACCGACACCCGGCTCGCCGGGCCGGCGCTCCAGCTCGCGGACTCGCTGTGGCAGGACGCGGCGATCAAGTTCGGCAACACCGGCGGAGCCGTACTGGGCTTCCTGGGCGTCCTGCTGGCCGTGTTCTTCGCGGCCGGCCGGGCCACCGGACGCTTCTCCCGGCCGCTGGCGATCGTGCTGATGCTCGGCCCCGCGATCGTGCTGCTGCTCACCGGCCTGGTCGTGCCGCTGCTGCGCACTGTCGTCCTGAGCTTCCTGGACGCCGACGGCGCGAAGTTCGTCGGCGGGAAGAACTACGGCTGGGCGCTGACCAGTTCACCCATCCACGGGGTGCTGCTGAACACCCTGCTGTGGCTGGTGATCGCCCCCCTCGCGGCCACCGGGCTCGGCCTCGCGCTGGCCCTGATGGTGGACCGGATGCGCGGCCAGGCGGTCTGGAAGTCGCTGATCTTCATGCCGATGGCGGTCTCGCTGGTCGCCGCCTCGATCGTCTTCAAGCTGGTCTACGAGTCGCGCGGCAGCGGGCAGAGCCAGGTCGGCCTGCTCAGCCAGCTCGCCGTCACGCTCGGCTGGGACGACCCGCCGAACTGGATCCTGTCCCAGCCGCTGAACAACTTCCTGCTGATGGCCGTCCTGGTCTGGGTGCAGACCGGCTTCGCCATGGTGGTGCTGTCCGCCGCGATCAAGGCCATCCCGGACGAGATCACCGAGGCCGCCCGGCTCGACGGCGCCACCGGCGTGCGGCTGTTCCTGCACGTCACGGTGCCGATGATCCGCACCACGGTGGTGGTGGTGCTCACCACCATCATGATCATCACGCTGAAGGCCTTCGACATCGTCCGCACCATGACCGGCGGCAACTTCGGCACCCAGGTGCTCGCCAACGAGATGTACTCGCAGAGCTTCGAGCAGTACAACTTCGGCCGCGGCAGCGCCCTCGCGGTGATCCTCTTCCTCGCGGTGGCCCCCCTGGTGGTCTACAACATCGCCCTGCTGCGCAAGGAGCGTGCGACCCGATGAGCGCCCAGCCCACCATCGCCCCCGCCAAGGCCGCCAAGCCCGAACTGCCGCCGGTGAAGGCGGTCCGACGGTCCTTCAGCAGCCCGCTGGCCAGCATCCTGGTGGTCGCCGTCACCGCCCTGTGGACGCTGCCGACCGTCGGCCTGCTGGTCACCTCGCTGCGCCCGAAGGGGGACGTCGCCTCCACCGGCTGGTGGGAGGCGTTCGTCCACCCCGACCTCGGGTTCGAGAACTACCGCTCGGTGCTGTTCGACAACTCCTTCGGCACCTCCGGCGGCCTGATGCCGTACCTGATCAACTCGGTGGCGATCAGCATCCCGGCCACCGTCTTCCCGCTGGTGCTGGCCGCGATGGCGGCGTACGCGCTGGCCTGGGTGCGGTTCAAGGGCAGCGACACGCTGTTCTTCGTGATCTTCGCGCTGCAGATCGTGCCGCTGCAGATGTCGCTGATCCCGCTGCTGCGGCTGTTCTCCGGCGGCGCCCACCTCGGCTCGGTCACCGTCATTCCGGCGCTCAACCTGAAGGACACCTACCTGCCGGTCTGGCTGACCCACACGATGTTCGCGCTGCCGCTGGCGATCTTCCTGCTGCACAACTTCATCGCCCAGCTGCCCCGCGACCTGATGGAGGCCGCGGTGGTGGACGGGGCCTCGCACTTCAAGATCTTCCGGTCGATCGTGCTGCCGCTGAGCGCCCCCGCGCTGGCCTCGTTCGCCATCTTCCAGTTCCTGTGGGTGTGGAACGACCTGCTGGTCGCGCTCACCTTCGCCGGCGGCAACCCGACGGTCGCGCCGATGACCTCCCGGCTCGCCCAGCTGTCCGGCTCCAACGGCAGCCGCTGGGAACTGCTCTCGGCGGGCGCGTTCCTGTCGATGATCGTGCCGCTGGCGGTGTTCTTCGCGCTCCAGCGCTTCTTCGTCCGGGGCCTGCTGGCCGGGTCGGTGAAGGGCTGAGTCCGTTCGATTCTTGAACGCAACGGGCCGTGTTGATTATGTGCAGACAAACCGGTCGGATGCGGAGCGTTCGCGTTCGAGTTGGCCGGAAGTCGTGGCTGTGATGTGAGGGTTCTGCGGACGTGCCGGGGTCGGAGCCGGTAGGACGGAGGGCGGCACTTCTGCCGTTCATCCGGTCATCCGACCTTGGGGGGTTGGCGTGAGGTTCAGAAAACGGCTCGCCGGGCTGCTCGTGGCCCTGCTCGCATCCACCGGACTGATGGCGGCGCCCGCGGCACACGCGGACACCACCGCCGTCCTCGGCAACAACACCGTCGGCACCGCCACCGACTCCGGCGACTCCAACTACATCAACACCTCGCGCTTCGTGACCGGCGCCAGTGGCGGCGCGGTCACCAGCGTCAGCGTGTACGTCGGCGCCGTCGGCGCCACGCCCAACGACCAGTACCAGGTCGCGGTGTACGGCGACGTCGCCGGCAAGCCCGGCGCGCTGCTCGGCTCCTCCGCGTCCGGGACGCTCACCGCGCACTCCTGGAACACCCTGCCGGTCACCGCGACCCTCGCGCCCAACACGCCCTACTGGCTGGCCTACAACTCCAACGGCGTCACCGCCGCGGTCAACAACCTCAACTACTCCACCGGCGGCCAGAGCGGCTACTCCACCGGCGGCGCGGCCTTCGGCACCTGGCCCAGCAACTTCGGCGCCGTCTCCACCGGCAACCTCAACTACTCCATCTACGCCACCTACACCCCGTCCGGCGGCGGCGCGGCCACACCCGGCAACGGCCCCGGCAACGAGGGCCCGATCCTGCTGGTCACCGACCCGGCCAACCCGTACACCTCGTACTACGGCGAGATCCTCAAGGCCGAGGGCCTCAACTACTACAAGCTCGCCGACATCGGCACCGTCACCGCCGCCACCCTCGCCTCCTACGACGTGGTGCTGCTGGCGGAGAACCAGCTGACGGCCGCTCAGACCACCATGTTCACCACCTGGGTGAACGGCGGCGGACGGCTCGTCGCGATGCGGCCCGACAAGCAGCTCGCCGGCCTGCTCGGCCTCACCAGTACGCCCGACACGCTGGCCGACGCCTACCTGAAGATCGACACCACCGCCGCGCCCGGCACCGGACTCACCGCCGACACCATGGGCTTCCACGGCACCGCCGACAAGTACACCCTGAACGGCGCCACCGCCGTCGCCACCCTGTACAGCGACGCCGCCGTGGCCACCACCAACCCGGCCGTCACGCTGCGCACCGTCGGCACCGGCCAGGCCGCCGCGTTCACCTTCGACCTCGCCAAGTCCGTCGTGCAGACCCGCCAGGGCAACGCCGCCTGGGGCGGCCAGCAGCGCGACAACGTGGACGGCATCGAGGCCAGCGAGATGTTCTTCGGCACCGGCGGACAGCTCAACTGGAACAACCTCGACAAGGCGCAGATCCCGATCGCCGACGAGCAGCAGCGCCTGCTCGGCAACCTGATCACCACCATGGACGCCGCCAAGAAGCCGCTGCCGAAGTTCTGGTACTTCCCCCGCGACGCCAAGGCCGTCGTGGTGATGACCGGAGACGACCACGGCATCGGCGGCACCACCGGACGCTTCGACGGCTACATCGCGCAGAGCCCCGTCGGCTGCAACGTCGCCAACTGGGAGTGCGTGCGCGCCTCGTCCAACGTCTACGCCAGCGGGCCGATGACCGACGCCCAGGCCAAGGCCTACTCCGACCAGGGCTTCGAGATCAGCACCCACATCACCACCAACTGCACCCCGTGGGGCACCCCCACCGACCTGCAGAACCTCTACGCCACCCAGATCGCCGCGTGGAAGGCCAAGTACCCCTCGCTGCCCAACCCGGACAGCACCCGCACCCACTGCGTCGAGTGGGACGACTGGGCGACCCAGGCCAAGACCAAGCTCGCCAACGGCATCCGGCTGGACACCGATTACTACTACTACCCGGGCAGCTTCGTGCAGGACCGGCCCGGCTACTTCAACGGCGCGGGACTGCCGATGAAGTTCGCCGACAGCAACGGCGCCACCATCAACGAGTACCAGGCCACCACCCAACTCACCGACGAGGCCGGCCAGTCCATGCCCGGCACCGTCAACACGCTGCTGGACAACGCCTACAACTCCAAGGGCTACTACACCGCCCTGACCGCCAACATCCACACCGACTACGCCGCCTCCACCGCGTCCGACCAGGTCATCGCCTCGGCCAAGGCGCACGGCACGCCCGTGGTCTCCGGCCGCCAGCTGCTGACCTGGCTGGACTTCCGCAACGGCTCGGCGTTCTCCGGGACGACCTGGGCCGCGAACACGCTGAGCTTCAGCATCACCGGCGGCGCGAACGGCCTGCGCGCGATGGTCCCGGTCAACTCGGCCGGCGGCACGCTCACCGGCATCAAGCAGGGCACCACCGCCGTCAACTACCGGATCGAGACCATCCACGGCATCACGTACGCCTTCTTCGACGGCAACGTGGGCTCCTACACGGCGACCTACGGCACCGACACCGTCGCGCCGACCGTCACCGGCTCCGTCCCGGCCAACGGGGCGACCGGCGTCGCCGCCACCGCCGCCGTGAAGGCCTCGTTCAGCGAGCCGGTCCAGGCCGCCACCGTCAACGCCACCAACGTCACCCTGAAGACCACCACCGGCGCCGTCGCCGTGGCCGGCACGGTCGCGCTGGATACCGCGACCAACACCGTCACCTTCACCCCGACTGCGGCCCTCGCGCTCAACACCGGCTACACGCTGACCGTCGCCAACGTGAAGGACCTGGCGGGCAACACCCAGACCGCCGCCTACACCGCGGCCTTCACCACGGCCGGCGCGCCGCCGCAGACCATCGGCAACAACGCCGTCGGCACCCAGCTCGACGACACCAACTCCAACCACCTCAACGGCTCCAGGATCACCACCGGGGCCTCGGCGATCGCGCTCACCTCGCTGAACGTGCACACCGGCCAGACCAGCGCCTCGCCCAACAACCAGTTCCAGATCGCCGTCTACACCGACAACGGCGGCTCGCCGGACGCGCTGCTGGCCACCAGCTCCGTCGGCACCCTGAGCGCCAACGCCTGGAACAGCGCGCCCATCACCTACACGCTGGCCGCCAACACCACCTACTGGCTGGTCTACAACTCCAACGGCACCAGCTCGACCGTCAACAACATGCACTACAGCTCCGGCCCCGCCGGGTCTGGCGTCTACAGCAACGCCAGCGTCCCGTTCGGCACCTTCCCGGCGAGCTTCGGCACCGCGGTGAAGGACAACCTCGTGTACTCGCTGTACGGGGCCTACTGATCGGGCCTACTGATCGGGCCCACTGATCGGGCCCACTGAACGGGCCCACTGAACCGGTCGGTTGTTTCGGGCTGCCGGGGCGGTTTGTGTCACAACTCTGTGACCGAGCCGCCCCGGCGGCTTTTTGAACCTGTTCAGAAGTGGCGTTCGGGCCCTAGAGTCGCCGGCACGACCAGGCGTGCGGCTGGCCGAAAACCGTCGCACGCACGCTTCCTGAGGGGGTTTCATGTCTCAGCCGTCCGACTCCAGCAGCTCCGGCAGTCCTGACGCTGTCAACGCCGGTGGTTCCGGCCGTTCTGATGGGGCCGGTGGCGCCGAGGGCTCGGGTGGTGCGGCGGGTGGCGCCGGTGCGGTGGGTGGTGCTGGTGGTGACGGAGCTTCGGGCAGTGCCGGTGCGGCGGGTGGCGCTGGTGGATCTGCCGGGGGCGTTGGGCGGCCGGAGCCGGCGAACCCCTTTGCGGCGCCCGGGGGGCCGCGGCCCGGGGCGTTCGGGAAGGGGACGCCGGTCGGGGCCGCCGCAGGTCCGGGGGTGAAGGCCGCGTCGGTCGGAAACCCCTACGCGCCGTATCAGCACCGGCCGTTGGACCCGCTGCCCGAGCCGGAGTGGTTGCGGCCCAGCAAGGCCCGGACCGCCGCGCCCGCCAGCCTGCGGGTGCTGGTCGCCGCAGGGGTGTCCGGACTGGTCAGTGCGGTGGTGCTCGGTGACGGGATCGGCGCCAACCTGCTGCTCTGCGCCCTCGCGGGTGCGATCGGCGCCGGGATGACCGCGCTCGGCACCGGGCGGAAGATCAAGCCCTGGCACCTTGCGTTCGCCGCGACCGCGCTGCTGCTCTGCCTGGTGCCGGCCATCAGCGGCGCGGGCGGGGCGGTGACCCTCGCCCTGATCGCCGCGATATGCGTCGGCTCGCTCACCCTGCACGGCGGTGCCCGCTGGGTCGGCGTGGCGATGGGCTCGATCGGCCTGTGGACGCACTTCATGCCCGGAGTGGCCTGGGGGATCCGGGCGCTGAGGGAGCGTCGTTTTCCGGCCAAGGCCCGGGCCGGGCAGGTGTTCAAGGCCGTCCTGGTCTCGCTGGTGCTGCTGCTGATCTTCGGCTCGCTGTTCGCCGGAGCCGACTCCACCGTCGCCGACCTGCTGGAGGGCCTCGTCCCCTCGATGGACGTCGGGGACGTCCCGCTGCGCTTCGTGTTCTTCGCCGCTGGAGTGTCGCTGGCGCTCGGCGCCGCGCACGCCGCTGCCGCCCCGCGCCGCTGGGACCGCACCCGCACCCGGGCCGGCAAGGAGCGCGGCCGGCTGGAGTGGGCGATGCCGCTGGTGGTGATGAACCTGCTGTTCGGCACCTTCGTGGTGGTGCAGTTGGTGGTGCTGATCGGCGGCTACGGCTCGATCATGCGCCGCACCGGGATGACCCCCGCCGAGTACGCCCGGCAGGGCTTCTGGCAGCTGCTGTGGATCGCGGTGCTCACGCTGGTCGTGGTCGCACTCGCCAAGTACTGGGCGCCGCGCAGCAATGCGGGCGACCGGCGGCTGGTGAAGGTGCTGCTCGGACTGCTCTGCACGCTCACCCTGATCGTGGTCGGCACCGCGCTCGTCCGGATGAGCCTGTACATGGACGCCTTCGGACTCACCCGGCAGCGAGTCGACGTCGCCGCCGTGGAGATCTGGCTCGGCCTGGTCTTCCTGATGGTGCTGTTCGGCGCGGTGCTCTCCTCCCGCCGCTGGCTGCCCCGTGCGGTGGTGCTCAGTGCCGCCGTGGCCGTGGCGCTGTTCGGCCTGCTGCGGACCGACAGCCTGATCGCCGAGCAGAACGTCGACCGTCACCGCACCGCCGGCGCCCACCTCGACGTCAGCTACCTGCGCAGCCTCTCCGTCGACGCGGTGCCCGCCCTGGACCGGCTGCCGGACGACCTGCGCACCTGCGCGCTCCAGCCCATCGCCGCCGAGCTCGCCGACAAGCCCGCGCCGCCCTGGTACGCCATGAGCCGGGCCGAGGCCCGCGCCCGGGAGATCCTTGCGGCGAACCCCGTGACCTGGGACCGGGGCGTGGCCTGCCAGCGCGTCGGCCTGGTCGAGGATCGGCGCGAGGACTACTGACGTTCGTCGGTTGCTGGTTGCTGGTTGCTGGTTGCTGGTTGCTGGCGGTCGAGCGGAGTTGGTGACCGGTGGCCGGTGGCCGACCGGGGGCTGGCGGCGGTTGGTGGTCGGGGCTTCGGGCTCATGGGCGGCGGGGGAGGGGGAGGGCTCAGCTCTCCTGCCTCTGCCCCCGCCCACGCCCCCGGCCCCCCGCCGTCGACGGCGGCGTCTCAGGCGAGTTGAGTGGCCGTCATATCGCCATTCCGGCTGGTGCCTCGGCGGGCAGGTCGGAGGCCTTCGCCTTGACCACGAACAGCGCGGACAGCAGGGCGACCGCGGCGAACGCCACGCCCACCACGAAGGCGTGCGAGACGGCGTACGCCAGCACCTCGTTGGCCCAGGTGGTGCCGGGCGGGAAGGCCTGGTGCTGCTGGGCGTACTGCAGGTCGGCCGGGGCGGCGTGGGCGAGGAAGTCCGGCTGCTGGCGGGCGCCCTCGGAGGCCGCGGCCTTGGCGAAGACCGTGGTGAGGATCGACAGGCCGACCGAACCACCGATCTGCTGCACCGAGTTGAGCAGGCCCGAGGCGGCGCCCGTCTCGTGGGCCGGGACCCCGGAGACCGCCATCAGCATCACCGGGACGAATATCAGGCCCATGCCGAAGCCGAAGGTGACCGTCGGGCCGAGCACGCCCAAGGTGTAGCTGCTGTCCACGTCCGTCCGGGTCAGCCAGCTCAGGCCGACCGTCACCAGGACGCTGCCGGTGACCAGGAACGGCTTGGGGCCGAGCTTCGCCTGGAAGGCCGAGGCGAGCTGCGCGGCGATGATGATCGCGACGCTGATCGGCAGGAAGGCGAAGCCCGCCTTGAGTGCGCTGTACCCGAGCACGCGCTGCACGAAGAGCGTGACGTAGAAGAAGATGCCGAACATGGCGGCGGCCAGGCAGAGCATCATGATCAGCCCGCCGGCGCGGTTGCGGCTCCGCAGCAGCCGCAGCGGGGTGATCGGTTGGGCGGTGCGCTGCTCGATCACCACGAACGCCACCAGCAGAGCGGCGCCGACGGCGAACGAGGCGATCGTCACGCCGTTGCCCCAGCCGGCCGCCGGATCCGCGGCGTGGATGAACCCGTACACCAGGCTGACCAGGCCGAGGGTGGAGGTGAGCGCGCCGGGCAGGTCGAAGGTGCCCGGGTGCCGCTCGGACTCGTTGATGTAGCGCGGTGCGGCGATGGCGATCAGCGCGGCGATCGGCACGTTCACGAAGAACACCCAGCGCCAGTTCATGTACTCGGTGAGCACACCGCCGGCCAGCAGGCCTATCGCCGCGCCCGAGCCGGCGACCGCCGAGAAGACACCGAAGGCCCGGTTCCGCTCCGGCCCCTCCTTGAAGTTGGTGGCGATCAGCGCGAACGCCGTCGGCGAACAGATCGCACCGCCGATGCCCTGCAGCGCGCGGGCCGCGAGCAGCATCCCGCCGTTCTGTGCGAAGCCGCCGAGCAGCGAGGCCAGACCGAACAGCAGCACGCCCACGACGAACACGCGGCGGCGGCCGAGGATGTCGCCGGCCCGCCCGCCGAGCAGTAGCAGGCCGCCGAACGTCAGCGTGTAGGCGTTGATCACCCACGACAGGTTGGTGGTGGAGAACTTCAACGCGTCCTGGATGTGCGGAAGCGCGATGTTCACGATGGTCGCGTCGAGGACGACCATGAGTTGCGTGGCCGCGATGACCGTGAGCGTGATGCCCTTGCGCTGGTCGCGACCGGCCCCCGGCGGAGCCGACTTGCTGAGCATGTCGGAGATAGCCACTGTTGTGCCCCCTGCTGGCTACTGCTATCGGTTGCTGTTCGGTAAAGTGCTCGGCGAGGTGGATAGTGAACGGTCCCGTTCACTGCGGGGGACATTAGTCGGCACCGATAGTGAACGCAACCGTCTTTTAGGGTGGATGACGATGGATCAGCCGGACCGGCCGCAGCCGGCCGACGGCCCTGCCGAGGGAACCCCGCTGCGCAGGCGCGGCAAGGCACTTGAGGCCGCGATCTTCGAGGCCGCGCTCGACCAGCTGACCTCCGGCGGGTTCGCCCGCATGACCATGGAGGGCGTGGCCGGAGCCGCGCAGACCGGGAAGGCCGCGCTCTACCGGCGCTGGGCGTCCAAGGCGGACCTGGTGATGGACGCCCTGGTCGCCGCCATGCCGCCGCCCGCGGACTTCCCCGACCTCGGCTCCGCGGAGGCCGAACTGCGGCAGGTCGTGCACGGCTACATCGAGGTGCTCAACTCCCGGATCGGCGCGGCAGTCCGGACCCTGATGGGCGAACTCGACCACGAGCGCGCCGAACTCTTCAAGGGATTCCTGCACGAACGGGTGATAGAGCCGACCACCGAGGGCATCCTCGGCATCCTGCGGCGCGGCGAGGCCCGCGGCGACGTCCGCCGCGGCGCCGCGGTGCCGATGGTGGCCGACGTACTGCCCGCGATGCTGCTGTACCGGGCCCGGGTCTGCGTCGGGATGATCGAGGAGGACTTCTGCGAGGAGCTGCTCGGCCGGGTCCTGCTGCCGATGATCAGACCGTAGCGCGGGGGTCCGGCGACGCCCCGGGTGGGTCGTGGGCGGTTCCGGTGCCGCATGCCGGCCGGTGCTGCACGCCGGCCGGGGCTGTCCGGGCGGCGGCGTAGGCTGAATGGTGCCGGGAACGCCCTCGTCGCGGGCCCGGCTGCCGCCCTGCCAGTGAAGGAACCGTCGATGCCGTACGACCCCCCGACCCACTCGGTCGAGCGCTCCCTGCGCCGGGCCGGAGCCCGCCTGGTGGTCGGGCTGGACGAGGTGGGGCGCGGGGCCTGGGCCGGACCGGTCATGGTCGGCGCCGCCGTCACCGGGCTGCGCCGCCCGCCGGAGGGGCTCACCGACTCCAAGCTGCTCACCGAGCGGCGCCGGGAGGCGCTCGTCCCGATCCTGGAGGACTGGGTGACCGCCTACGCGCTCGGCGCCGCCTCGCCGCAGGAGTGCGACGAGCTCGGCATGACGGCCGCGCTCCGGCTGGCCGCCGTCCGCGCGCTGGAGGCGCTGCCGGTGGAGCCCGACGCGGTGATCCTGGACGGCAAGCACGACTACCTGGGCGGCCCGTGGCGGGTCCGCACGGTGATCAAGGGCGACCAGTCCTGCGTGTGCGTCTCTGCCGCCTCGGTGCTGGCCAAGGTCCGTCGGGACGCGCTGATGGCCGAACTCGGCCTGGACCACCCGGCGTTCGCCTTCGAGGAGAACGCCGGCTACCCCTCGCCGACCCACCGCGCCGCGCTCGAGGAGCTCGGGCCCACCGAACACCACCGGCTGTCCTGGGCGTTCATGGACGCCCTGCCTCGCTGGAGCCACCTCAAGCGGCAGCGGACCCCGATCGACACCGGCGAACAGCTCTCGCTCGGCTTCTGAGCGCCCCGCCCGCGCGGCGCACCCTCCGGAGCACGCTCGTTCCCGCCGCACCTGCGGAACGCCTCCGGGCTCGCCATTTCCGAGGATCCTGACGGTTCGTCAGCATTCATCCACCCGTCACCCGGACGTTGTCGTGCGCCCGCACACGGAGCGCGAGACTTCCAAGTGGTGGGGTGCCCGTGCGCATCCGACCGGCATTTGATAGGAATCCGGGTATGCCTGTCTTCCCCGAGGAGCCGGAGATTCACGAGACGATCCCGGGCCCCGGTGTTCCCCCTTCCCACAAGTCGGACGCACCTGCCCCCCGTATGCCTTCCTCCACCGCCGTCGCCGCTCCGGTCCCGGGCCCCGCCCCGGCCCGCCGCGCCCCACGCCGCCCCGTGCGGACCGCCCGGTCCCCGGCCCGCGGCCCGCACCCCGACCCAAGGCCGGCCCCACGCCGCGCCCCGGCCGGCCGACCGTTCAACTCCTGCCCGTCGCCGCCGCCGAGGCGCTCGACCGCGCCGACGACACCGTCGACGCACTGCTGGAGTCCGGCCGCCGCCCCGGCGACGTGCTGGTCCTGACGGTCGGCGCCGCGCACCCCTGGCAGGACCACGAGCTGAGCTTCGGCGAGGAGAGCTACTGGGCTCAACTCGCCGACGGTGGCGACGTGTTCTACGCCGACGCCGCCACGACCCGGACGCTGCGCCGCGACGTGGTGGTGCTGGTGGTCAACGACAACCACTCGGAGCGGGTGGCCGCTGCGGCGCGCAAGGCGCTGGAGCGGGCTGCGAAGCTGCTGGTGGTCTGCGGCGAGACGGACACCGTCGCCCCGCTGTTCGCCTGACCGACCGTCGGCCATTCGTACTGGCCCGGCCCGGCCCGGCTCCGCCTGCGGGCGGGGCCGGGGCGTTGTCATGTCGTCGTACCGCGTCCCGGTGCGCCGTTGTGGCGTCGGGACGTTCCGACGTTGGGACGTTCCGACGTTGGGACTGCCGGATGTTGGGACCGCCAGGCGTTGGGACTGCCGGCCGTCGGGTCGGTGGTAGCCGGTTCGGTGGTCGGCGGTCGGTGACCGTTGCTTCGGTGGTCGTTGGTCGCCGGGGTGTCGGGTCGTTGGCGCAGGACGGTCCGGCGAGTGGGCGTCGTGGACGGACGGCCGCTCAGCGGGTACCGGTTCGGCGGATCGTCCGGCTGTCGCGAGTGGGCTCCAGGGCTCGGATCGCGTCCAGCGAGGTGACCGGGGCGATCTGCGGTTCGGCCGGTGCCGGTGTCGATGCCGCTGGTGCCGCTGGCGTCGGCGTCGCCGAGCGCTCGGTCCCGGTGTCGGGTGGGACGCGCGGTGGCAGTTCGGTGACGGTGTGGACCGGCCCGAGCGCCCAGGACCCGGAGTGCGGGTTGCGGCCGCGCCGACCGTCGCCGAGCGACTGCCAGCCAGCCGGGGTGAGCGTCAGGTACGAGCCGCAGCGCAGTCCGTGCAGTTCGGCGGCGGCGCGCAGGGCCCACATCCACGCCCCGTCCTGCTCGGTCCAGTCCGGCCCGCCGTCGCGGCAGCGCAGCAGGACGGCGGTCCGGTTCGGGGATATCCGCTTGAGGTCGTGCGGGGTCACTCGACGAAGGTGGCCGAGCAGGGCGTTGCGATGGTCCCAGCCGTCGCTGAACTGCGGGCGGACACCGAACGAGGCCGAGGCCGTCATCCGGTGTTCGGGGTCGAGCACCGCGACCACGGTCGTGCCGGGCTGCGGAAGATGCCGCCGGTGGAGCTCGGTGACGAACTCCCGGGGTGCACGGAGGAGCGGCACGCTGAGCTGCTGCCACTCCGGCAGCGTGAGCGTCCGACGGCTGTCGTAGTGGGAAGGACCTCGGTCGATGCCATTGATCACGATCCTCCTTCCCGTGCCCGCGCTCCCAGAGTCGCGCGGGCGTACGCCGAAGGCCGGGTCCTGAGGACCGGGCGCTGGATACCTTCCAATTCTCGGGCGACACCGGGCCAAGCGGCAATGATGAAATGACAAGCGCCGCTCGCGAGCCGCCTATTTGCCGGGTATGTCCCAGCTCTGCCACAGGGCCGTTCGGCTGACTGCGGCGTGAGCGGTGCGTGAACGGGCAGAGGCTCTCCGGTGTACGGAGCCTGGCGTCCGGTTGCGTCGAAGCGCCGGGCTCCTCGATCGATTCGGTCCGATCCACCTCACCCCCGTACGGCCAGTACGAGGGGCAGCACCGCGGTGGCACCGGCCTGCCGGAGCAGCCGCGCCGCGACCGTCAGAGTCCAGCCCGAATCCACCAGGTCGTCGACCAGCAGGACCGGGCCGGGAGCCGCGGCCAGCGTGTCGGCCAGGCCCGGGGAGAGCGTCAACGCCCCGGCGACCGAACGCAGCCGCTGCGCGCTGTTGCTGCGGGGGCCGTGCGGGGGCTCGCCGGTGGCGTACTCGACCCGGCCGAGCAGGGGCATCCGGCCGATCGAGGCGAGGCCCCCGGCGAAGTCGGACAGCAGCTGTGGTCGGGTGGAGGAATCCAGCGAGACCACGCCGACCGGTCGCTCCAGCCGGGTGCCGTCCGGCCCTTCGGGGCCGGCCCAGCCGCCGGGGCCGCGCGCCCAGTCCGCGACCACGCCGACCACGGCGTCCAGCACCTCGCGCGGCAGCGGGCCGTCCGGGGTGCGCTCGTCGAGCAGCGAGCGCAGCCGGGTGCCCCAGCCGATGTCGGAGAGCCTGCCCAGGGCGCGCCCCGGCTCGGACTGCTGGTCGGCGGGGATGCGGCCGCGCAGTGGGATGCCGAGCGACTCCATGCCGGTCGGCCACATCCGCCTGGTCTCGAAGGAGACGCCGGGGCGGCCGAGGGCGGCCCGGGCCGCGCCGGCGGCCTCGGCCGACACCTCGGCGGACAGCCGGACGTCGGTGCACCGGTCGCACCGCCCGCACGGCACGGCCTCCGGGTCGTCGAGCTGGCGGCGCAGGAACTCCATCCGGCAGCCCTCGGTGGCCACGTACTCCCGCATCGCCTGCTGCTCGGCCTGCCGGGCCCGGGCGACCTTGGCGTACCGCTCGCTGTCGTACTGCCACGGCTCGCCGGTGGACTCCCAACCGCCGCGCACCCGGCGGACCGCGCCGTCCACGTCGAGTACCTTGAGCATGGTTTCCAGCCGGGTGCGGCGGAGGTCGACCGAGGTCTCCAGCGCCGCGGTGGAGAGCGGGCGGCCCGCCTGGGACAGCGCGTCCAGCGTGCGCCGGACCTGCTCCTCGGCGGGGAAGCCGACCGAGGCGAAGTACCGCCAGATCGCCTCGTCCTCCTTGCCGGG
Source organism: Kitasatospora cheerisanensis KCTC 2395 (assembly GCF_000696185.1). Classification (GTDB taxonomy): domain Bacteria; phylum Actinomycetota; class Actinomycetes; order Streptomycetales; family Streptomycetaceae; genus Kitasatospora; species Kitasatospora cheerisanensis. Next base: position 5,610,412 of record NZ_KK853997.1, read on the forward strand.
GAGCAGCAGGACCTCCGCGCGGTCGACGCCGCGGCCGGCGCGGCCGACCTGCTGGTAGTAGGCGATCGGGGAACTCGGCGAACCGAGGTGCACCACGAAGCCGAGATCCGGCTTGTCGAAGCCCATGCCGAGCGCGGAGGTGGCGACCAGGGCCTTGACCTGGTTGGCCAGCAGGGCCGCTTCGGCCTCGCGGCGCTCGGCGTCCTCCGTCCGCCCGGAGTAGGAAGCGACCGGGTAGCCGCGCTCGCGCAGGAACTCGGTGACCTCCTCCGCGGCGGCCACCGTGAGGGTGTAGATGATGCCGGAGCCCGGGAGGTCGGCCAGGTGGTCCGCGAGCCAGGCCAGCCGCTGCGCCGGATCGGGCAGCGACAGCACCGCCAGGCTGAGGCTCTCCCGGTCCAGCGGACCGCGCAGCACCAGGGCCTGCGCGTCCCCGGCGCCGGTGCCGAGCTGCTCCGCGACGTCCGCGGTGACCCGGGCGTTCGCGGTCGCCGTGGTCGCCAGCACCGGGACGCCGGGGGAGAGCTCGGCGAGCATGGTGCGCAGCCGCCGGTAGTCGGGCCGGAAGTCGTGGCCCCAGTCGGAGATGCAGTGCGCCTCGTCGACCACCAGCAGGCCGGTGGAAGCGGCAAGCTTGGGCAGCACGTGGTCGCGGAAGTCGGGGTTGTTGAGGCGTTCCGGGCTGACCAGCAGGACGTCGACCTTGCCGTCGGCGACCTCCTGCTGGATGTCCGCCCACTCCTCCGGGTTGGCCGAGTTGATCGTCCGGGCCCGGATGCCCGCCCGGGCGGCCGAGTCGACCTGGTTGCGCATGAGGGCGAGCAGCGGCGAGACGATCACGGTCGGGCCGGCGCCGCGCTCGCGGAGCAGCGCCGTGGCGATGAAGTAGACGGCGGACTTGCCCCAGCCCGTGCGCTGCACCACCAGGGCGCGGCGGCTGTCGACGACCAGGGCTTCGATGGCCTTCCACTGGTCCTCGCGCAGTGTCGCGGAGGGCCCGGCGAGGTTGCGCAGCACGGATTCCGCAGCGGCCCGGACGGCGGCGCGGTCGGCTGGGGTGGTCGGGTGGAGTTCGCGCGTCTGCATGAGGTCATGGATACCGTGCTCCACGGACGGACCGCGAATGCCAGGCTGTGGACAACCTGGCGTTCATCAGCTGAGATGCCGTCAGATCGCCCTGTTCGGGCAGAAATTGTCCGCCATTAGGGGTAGCTGATGCTGAACCCCCCGGTTTATCCACAGGGCAGCCGAAATATCCGAAGTTGCGGCGGCAACGGGTCCAGGCTGTGCGCCATGACCGCAGACGACCGCACCACCAAGCCCTCCCTGCGCCCCGGCCACCTCCCGGTCCGGCTGCGCGGCCCCGCCGACATGGCGGAGATGCTCCCCTACCTGCTGGGCTTCTTCCCCGACGATTCCTTGTCAAGTCAGTGTGTTCAGGATGAGCGAGCTGCTGGGTGGCAGGGCAACGGCAAGCGGCCGCCAAGTCGGCAGATGCCGAGTGGAAGCGGAGCAACCCAATCCTCTTGTGGCTGAGGCAATCTGGGTTCGCAGCGATCTGGCCTAGCCGGCCTGCGGTGTGCTGGACTGACGACTGCGCATCAGCCATGCCAGCAGTGGAGCCTGGAGAGTCATGAAGTTTGAGGTTCTATCCCAGCGCCGTTTCCCATCGGAGTCGGGGCCTCGCCGCCTTTTCCTTGTGCCAGACGGCTGGAATGACTATGGCTTTGTTGCTACATACGACCTATGGTTTCGTGATGGGCAGGGGAATCTCAATGCTCTTGGTCAGGTGAAAATCGGTCGGCGTGGATTGACTACTAGTGAGCGCCCAATTCGGCCTGGGTCATTTCAAGAAATCGACCGAGAATGTTTCTCCCTAGGGCAAGATGACTCCTACTATGAGGAGATTCAGTCCCTAGGTGACACCGTCCGCGTTTCGATCCTCAAGGGCCTTCGTGATATTGCATTTGATCCCGAGATCTTTGAGATTGCAATCAACGAGCGCGTGACGCTCGACTCCCTGCTTCGGTCGGTCGCTCGGCCAACTGTAGAAAATCAGTTTCGGAGGATCGCTGGCGGCGGATCCAGATTGACGGACTACCGCTTTCGGTACACGCCGCCACTGCTGGAGGATTCAACCGAGGGGCACCCTAGCAAGTCTCTCGAATTTGAGGTCAAAGTTGGCGCAACTCCGCCGACTAACCTGCATGTGTTGATCGGCCGTAACGGGGCCGGCAAGACCACTATCTTGCAGAATATTGCATTCTCGCTGATTCATGCTCCGGGGCCGACTGCATGGGGAAGCACCGAGATGGTTAATTCGAGTGCTTCGACTTTTACTAACTGCATTACTGTCTCATTCAGTGCCTTTGATACGTTTGACTTGCCCCTTGATGCCGAGTCTGACGATGACTTCATTGGCCGTTCCTTCATTGGACTGCACTCCTTGGATGGCCAGGCGGCCGAACGTTCGCGGCATCTTGGCACACAGCTGTCAGAGGATTTTGGCCGTTGTATCGTCAGGATTGTCGAATCCGGCCGAGTGGCGCGCTGGCTGCGAGCTGTTCAGCTGCTGCGAAGCGACCCTCATTTCGAGCGAATTCAAGCATCCTCTCTTCTTGAGCCATGGATTGATCAGGGTGGCGAGTATGCCGACAATGAGGAATTGGAAAGTCTCCGCGAGGAATCTGTTGCCCTCTTTGGTGATTTGAGCGCAGGCCACAAGATCGTTTTGCTCACTCTGAGTCGACTCATTGAGACCGTGGCAGAGGGTTCTATTGTTCTGCTCGACGAGCCAGAGACGCATCTCCATCCACCACTCCTGGCAGCCTTCATTCGTGCTTTGTCCGATCTGCTGATCAATCGCAATGGCGTTGCGGTCATTGCGACACACTCGCCGGTCGTATTGCAAGAGGTGCCCAAGCTCTGTGTCTGGAAAATCACTGGCTGGGATGACTTCAGGGCCCCCGAACGGCCCACTATCGAGACGTTCGGCGAGAACGTGGGAATCTTGACGCACGAAGTATTCGGCTTGGAGGTAATGGAATCAGGGTTCCACCACGAGCTGCGGAAGGCTGTCGCGCGGCTCGGTAGCTACAGGGCAGTAGTCGATCACTTTGACGGGCAGCTGGGAAGCGAAGCTAAGGGCCTTGTCCGTGTGCTTCTGGCCACGACATCGCGTGAGGGGCGGCCCTGATGTGGCCCCTTGATCCTCCTTCCGTTACGGCCGATGAAAGCTATCTGGCATGTTCGAGAAGCATTCAAGATAGGCGTGAAAAGCCTGGAAAGCCGGCGAGGCCGTATCGGAGACTGCTGGCAGCTGCTGCGCCGGACATTAGTGCGGCCTCGCAGAGATTCGAAAAGGCAGCCGCTGAAGGTTCCCTGCTCGGTCTCAAGGCGGAGGATTTCAGGGTTCCTGGATTCGGTGACGACGAGGCCCACAGGGTCATCTATGCCCGAGGCATGGTTAAAAACAAGGCTGGGCGCCAAATCTACGACGCACTGATGGCTGCCCCAGCTCACGAGCGCTGCCCATTTTGCGGGCACGGGATTGTTCGAGAGCTGGATCACCACTTGCCAAAGTCGAGCTATCCGGCGCTGTGTGTGACCCCCCTAAATCTGGTCCCAGCCTGCAAGGACTGCAATGATCTTAAGGGAAGCTTCGTGCCGAACTCTCCGGAGTCGGTACTAATTCATCCCTACTATGACCGTATCGACGATGACCCATGGCTAAGTGCCAAAGTAGTGCATACGGCAGAACCCACACTCGACTTCTTTGTCGATCCGCCGGATACGTGGGATCAGATTACTGTCAGCCGGGTGAAGCACCACTTTGATCTGTTTGAGCTGGGGCGGACTTTCGGAACTCAGGCGAACAGGTTGGTCAGCAATATCCAGTATGGGGTTGAGAAACTCCTGCGTGCCGTGGGCTCGGATGCTGTGCGTGAATATCTTCAGGAGGAAGCCGAAACTCGCTTCAAGTCGCAGCTCAACGGCTGGGAGGGCGTAACTTTCTTGACTCTCTCTGAGGACGATTGGTTCTGCGAGGGGAATTTCATAGGAAATTCAGGGTCAACTGGATGAAGAAACCAGTTGGTCGCCCGAGAGTACGGTCAAGGAAGTTTGTGGGCAGAGCTATGACAGTAGTCGATTTTGGTTTTTGCGGCGAGTGTGACCTATTGACTGTCGATCTTCGATTGAGTCCGCCTTAGGGGGATCACATTTCCCATTGTCTGATCATCCTTGGATCCTGCTGCCATCTTGGCTTTCGAGATGAGGACTGCTGCAGCTAGGACCGTCTGGTCCGCGACCCACTGGGCTTCTTCTGCGGCCACCCTGGCGTCTTTAAGGGATTGCCGGAGCGCGGCGTTTTCCCTGCGGAGCCGCTTTTCGCTTTCCGGCATTTGCCGGGTCTCTGTGCGGACGCGTTCGTTGAAGAGTTCGCGGAGATCTGCGTGGCGCTTGTAGAGGGCCATGCGGTGGACATCAGCTTCGACGGCCAGGCCCTCGACGGTGAGGCTGCCGCTGGAGCGGGTCGGGGCGCCGGCCAACAGGCGGTCGATGGCTTCCTTGATCCGTTCGCGTTCGGCGGCGTGGGCGGTCTGGTCGGGGTTCATCCGAGGATCTCCTGGGCGGTTCGTGCGGTGGCGTCGTGGGTGTCGGCAACGCCGCGCCACTTCGCGGCGGCGGCGTGCAGGGCCTTGGCCATCGGCCCGGGGACGTACGCGGCGCGTTGTTCGAGGCGGTCGGCGTGGGCTCGGGCAGCCTGGGCGTGAGCGTCGGTGCGGACCGCGTTGCCGCAGCCGGTCTGGCAGGCGAACGGCAGCGGGGCGATGGCGCCCGCGTCCGGCCCGCACAACGCGTTGTCCTCTTTGAACGCGCAGATCAGGAAGCTGTCGGGGTTGTCGTAGAGCAGGTGGCCGCGCATCTGGTTCAGCTGCCGGGTGGCGCGGGCGGTCAGCAGAGCGCCTTCGAAGCGCGGGGTGTCGGCGGCGTCGATCAGGGCCCGGCCGGCGGCCGGGCCGGAGATCCGCTCGCCGGCGGCCGCGGCGTCGCGCAGGTTCGCGGCCGTGTCCGCGGTGGCCAGGACCGTCTCCACGTCCAGGACACTGTGCATGCCGCGCCGTCCCCGGGCGCCGTAGCCAGCGGAGGTGCGGGCGTCGAGGAAGGCCCGCATGTGCCCGTACTGGATCGCCAGGGCCACCAGGCCGCCCGGGCGCCGGGCGACGTGCCAGGCAAGCGTGCGCCGCCAGCGGCTGGGGCTGATCGGCCCGTGCGGGTCGGCGGGGACCGTCTGGCCCGGCAGGCCCTGGCCGGCGGCCTCCTGGTTGATCCAGGCCACGAGGTCCTTGATCCGCTCGGCGAGCGCCGACAGGGTCAGGCTGCCGGGGTTCGTGCGCCGCCGAGTGTCGTGGTGGGTGGAGCTAAGCAGGAGCTCGCCAGGAGGAACCATGCGTTCAAGGACGCGGATGGCGTTGACCACCGGGGTGATCGCCACCCAGGGGACGGTGCGGATCTCGCCCTTGCTGATGTGGTTTCCGTCGTCGCCCCTGACGGACTTGTAGTGCCGGCCGGTGATCAGATGGGGTTCCTCGGCGTCCACGTCAGCCTCGCCGGTGTCCGGGTTCTCGGCGTCCGTGGGGTTGCTGACCTCGCTGTTGATGAGGTGGCGGTTGGCGCCGTCGGAGCCCGGGGAGGGGTCGGGGCAGCACCCGGAGCGCAACGCTTGCACCTCCTGGGGGCGCATGCCCGTCAGATACATGATGATCACGGCGGCGGCTGTGCCCAGATGGCGCCACAGGTCTTCGGCCTCGCCGAAGTCGATACGGGTCCGCCAGGGCCGCCCCTCGATGAGACCGGTGACCGGCGTGGTCAGCGGGCATGGGCCGGGCCGCTGGGCTGCGACGCTGACCAGGTCGTACCTGATGAAGGCCCAGTGGACCTGCTTGAGGCTGGCGCCGGTGAGGTCGGCGATGTAGAGGCGAGCCGCACCGGTCTGACCGCGGGTCGTGGCGGTTGGCAGCGGGGCGGCATCGGCCAGCAGTTTCTGCACGTAGGTGTGGAGGGCGGCGTGGCCTTCGGGGGTGGCGGGGTTCGAGTGTGCCCGGCTGGCTATGCGGGTGCGTTCGTCCCAGGCGGCGAGGATGTCGTCGGCGAGGTCCTCGACGAGGCGGATCGCCCACACCAGCAGCGGGCCGACCACACTCGGGGCCAGCGGTTCGGTGGTGTTCTCCCGGCCGCCTTCCTGTTTCTCCTCGGGCAGGTAGTCGTCGACGCCTTCGATGTCCCACGGCGGCCGGAGGATTCCTGTGGGCAGTGCGGTGAGCTGGTCGAACTCCCACAGTTCCGACAGGAGGGAGAGGTAGTTCTCCATCGTGCGGCGGCTGACTCCCCTCGACCGGAGGGTGTCGGTGAAGGGCCGCCAGTGCACGCCGGTGACGTCGGCGAGCGTGTGCACCCCTTGCCGGTGCAGCCAGCGGGCCCAGGTCATCCACATCCAGATCCGCGCGCTCGCGTTGCTGTAGGTGGAGAGAGTGCCCCGTTTACCCGCCTGCTGGACCATGGTCGGGCGGCGCTCGCCGTTCAGCATGGTCCATGCCAGGGTCGTCAACTCCTTCCGCAGCGGTGCGGGGCAGTTCTTCCAGTGGATCCGGGTGAGGACCTGTCCGGGCCGGTCAATGAGCGGCCCGAGCGACCAGATGTCATCGCGGACGCGGTTGTTGGCGTGGGTGTTGCCGGCGCTGATCCGGTGCGGCAGGACGACCAAGTCGTCGGGGAGCGGGGCGCGCAGGATGTACGGGTCGTCGGCGGGGACGAGATCGGGGCTGGTCACCGGTCCAGTTCTCCCTTCAGGAGGAGGTCGACGATCATGTGGTCGCGTTCGGTCGCGCGTTGGCCGGCGTGGTCGAAGGTGCTCTCACCGACCCGTTCTCGCAGGTTCTCCAGCCGGTGCATGAACTCCTCCCACCGGGTGGCCCAGTGGTGACCGGGCAAGACGCCCCGCAGGGAGAGCAGCTGCTGGTGCAGGACGGCCAGGCGGGAATGGTGGCCGGTGTGGACACGGGAGTTCTCGCAGCCCAGGCAGGCCAGGAAACCGGCTCCGCAGCCGCCGTCGGGCGCGGGCCAGGGGCTGGTCTTCTCATCCGCGCAGTCGGCGGAGACGGTCTCCTGGTGGGCGAAGTCCGGCTGGTTTGCGAGGTGCCCCTTGAAGGTGAGGTCGCGTGCCTGCTGAAGGGCCTCCAAGGCGCCGGCGGCGATGACCGTCCTGGACCGCTTCTGCACGCGCTGGTCCGGCAGGACGTAGACGCTCTCGTGCGTTCTCTGCTTGTGCTGAAGCGGCCGGCCGTCCTCGACGACCGTGGTGCGGCGAAGCGGTTGGAACGGTGATCTCGCCAGCCCGTGTCGCTTGCGCCACGCGTGCGCGCCGTAGTTGGTGATGCCGAAACCGATGGGGCCCACCGGCTGGGAGCGGTCGTGGTCGTTGTGGTTCCTGCCCAGGTGGGTCATTCGGTAGGTCATGAGCAGGTCGGTGCCGGGAGCGAGGCGGGTGACCAGGGCACGGGCGTGGGCGGTGGCCTCCAGTGCCTGTGTGATCAGGCGCCCGTCCGAGCCGGCCCCCGAGTCGGTGATGTTCTCGGTGTCCCACCAGCGTCCCTCCCTGGCGCGGTGCTTCTCGACCTGGACCTGGTAGGTGATCACGCCGCTCTCCCCGGCCGACGGCGTCCGCACCGGTACCGGCACGCGGTGGTACATCGACAGGTTCCAACCCCACTGATCGGTCATCAGCACCGCCAGCGCGATGATCTCGGACCGGGTCGGAAACAGCCGGCCCCACGTCCGCAGCGGATGGGCCCCGCCCAGCAACCGCCCGTTGGTCACTGTGGCCGCGCTGTTCGGCAAGACGGTGCGGGGCACATCGCCGGTGGCGGCGAGATGGTCCAGGACCCGGCCTATCTTCCAGTCGCGGCTGCCCTCGGCCAGTTCTCCGCGGCGATAGCGCTCCAGGTGGGCCGTGTTCTCGCGGATCCGCAGCAATCCGGCCCGGAATTCGGCGCGCGCGGCGTTCTTGAACTGCTCGTGCTCGTCATCCTCCAGTGACGTGCGGGTCGACGGCGCCCTGCGGACCGGCCGGGCCAGCACTTCGGCCACCGGTCCACCGGCCAGCCTCGGATCGCGCCCCAGCAAACGCCGAAGGTTCGCGAGGTCAATGCGGGTGCCGGCGGCCTGGAGGAAGTTCCGCCGCAGGAGATCGACCGTCGGTGCGGACAGCTCGTCCAGGTCCTGAGCCGGATGCTCCTGAGCTTCGAGGAACGTGGCGAACATGGTCAGCGAATTCCAGTAACTGTTCGCGCTGGCATGGGAGTTCCAGCCAGCGGACTGGCCAGCGTACACAGTCGCCAGGGACAGCTGCATCGGGCGCGGGACCTTGAGATCCGCGAAGTCGAACACCTTCCCCAGGCCCCGGTTGTTGACCACGGTGACCCGCAGGCCCGTCGGGTCAGTGCGGGGTGCGGCCTGGAAGTCCGCCGGCGGGGGTACCGCCTTGTGGCCGCGCGGGCTCATCCCTGCCCCTCCTCGTCGCCGGTCAGCTCGGCGTCACGGCCTGCGGACATCGGGTGGGGGTCCATCAGCGCGTCCAGGTCCTGGATGCCGGAGGTCTCCCGCGCCAACCGCGCGAACAGGCCCGTCACCCGCGACTCCGCATCCCCCGCCCCGGCAGTCACCTCGTCGTCCTCGTCGAACGCAAGGATCGACTCCAGCCGCATGTGCCGCACCGGTGAGAGGTAGTGGTCCTTCGTCGTCTCCACGTCCGAGTGGCCCAACAGCTCCGCGACTAGCCACCACGGATCACCGAACAGGTTGGCGAAGTCCCGCCGCTGATCAGGGGTCAGCCCGTACTTCCGCTCCACCAAGTCGTTCAGCACGATCAGCATGAACAAGGCGAAGGAGTGGCGGGTGCCGTGCGGGATCGCCCAGGGCACGCGGCTGCGGGCCTCGGCCGAGCGAAGATGCCGGGGCGTTTCCTGCTCTCGCGCGGTCAGCAGCTCTTTCTCGCACCGCAGGTTCGCCAGCCGGAACACGGTGTTCCAGCGGTCGGGCAGCATCGGCAGGCCCTCTTCGGTCAGCCACAGCCACAACGGCTCCGGTCCGTCCGGTCCCTCCGTGAACAGCCGTTGCCGGTCCCGCCAGTCCAGCCGGGCCAGTTCCGCCCGGCCCGCTGTGCCGTCCCTATCCCCCCACGTGACCTGCGGTCTCAGGCCGCGCGTCACGTCGTTGACCAACCAAATCCCCGGAAGGCTGTCGTAGCGGCCCTTGAGTTGAGCCTGCCGCACCGCCCAGGCCCGCTCCGTTTCCTGGTACGCGGTCACCTGCTGCAGCGCGTCCGCCCGGCCGTAGAACACCCGGCTCTTCTTCGAGCGGGTCAGCGCCCACGGGACCGTGCCATGCGAGTACAAGCCCCGCCGCAACCGCTGCGTCGGCAGTTCGAGCGTCAGCAGCCCACTAATCTCCTGCTTGCGCAACCCCGAACTCAGCCCGAGCTGCACGAATGCGGTGTTCCGCAGTTCGGTCCGCCCGTCCCAGCCTGGCCGCAGAGTTCCATCGGTCCGATACCCGCGAAGCCCCAGATTTATCCAGTGGCGCCACGTCCGCGGTGTCAGCCACCGCACGTTCCGATTTCGAGCGTTCGCCGCCCTGTCCTCACGCCGACCGGAATCCACGGGCAGCGGATGAACCTTTCCCCACTTGAACAGCTTCGTCAGGGCGGCGGTCTCACGGTTCCACTTCGCGCCACCGATCCGTGCCGGGTTCAACGGTGAATCACACCGCCACTCCCGGTATGCGGTTAGGTCAGCTTCGCTGGCCTGCCACCATGCCACACCCCGATCCCACAGCCAGTCCAGCAGCAAGCGGATATCCGTCGCGTAATCCCCACGAGTTGACCGTTCGAGACCCCGGAATGCCGGTGACAACACGAACTTCAGCAGATCGGGATCCACCTGGAAATCAGGACGAAGGAACACCGGATCACCCGGCCGCAAGCCAATCCGATCCACTGCCGACTTCAGATCCCGAACTCCTAATACTCCATCGCTGGGTATCGGCCCCCACACGTGCCAGTCCCTCACGAACACCACTTGCCACCCCGCCACGACACCCCTCCTTGAGCGCTGGAACACACCCAAGCATCAGGGAACTTCTACAGCATCGTCGCGGTGGGCCTGCAGGGCCCAGAACTCGACCAGGGCGGAGTGATCCGGATCGACATCCCGGCTGATCCGGCCTCGTGGGAGCGCACCGCCGAAGAAACCGCCAGGCTGCTGGTCGAGCTGTCCGAGCAGCGCGACCGCCGGCCCGTTCAAGTCCTGCTGTACCTCTGCCGTGATCCCGCCGACGGCACGCCCCTACCCGAAGGGGCACAGGCCGTGCTGGCGGAGCTGCGCCCGCTGGCGGCCGCGCTCACCCAGGCCTTCCAGGGCGAGCAGGTGATCGTCAAGGAGTCGCTGTGCGTCTCGGCGAGCCGCTGGTGGTCCTTCCTGTGCACCGGAGTCGACTGCTGTCCGCCGGACGGCACTCCGGTCCGCGCCGCCCACCAGCCCAGCCCGCTCGCCGCCGCGGCCACCTTCGCCGGCCTCGCCCCGCGAGGCAGCCGAAAGGCGATCGTGGCCGGCCTCGCCGCGGTGGGCCCGCCCCTGTCCGAGGTGCAGCGCCGCGCCCTGGAGGACGCCGGGCCGCCGTTCATCCGCGAGCTGGCCGGCCCCGGCGGCCGCCACGCGACGGTCGGGCGCACAGAAGAGTTGCTGGCCGAAGCGATGGCCGAGTTCCGTCGCGGCGCCCGCGAACTCGACACGGCGCGCACCGCCCGCCTGCTGGTCGGCCTGCAGGACAAGCTCGGCCGGGACCGCGCTGCCGAGTACGCCGAATCGCATGAACTCGCCGCCGCCCAGCGGCTGTGGCGCTACCTCATCCAACGCTGCGTCGACCCGTTCGAACACCTCGCCGCCCCGCCGATGACGTTGCTGGCCTGGACGTCCTGGCTGGCCGGTGACCCTGCCACGGCCCGGATCGTGCTGGCCAGAGCCCTGGAACTGGACCCGGACTACACGCTTGCCCAACTGCTCTACGAATCCCTGAACTCCGGCATCGCCCCGGAGGCGCTGCTCCGGGTGGTCCGGCGCGAACGCACCACCAGGCTGGGCGGGGCCGCACTCCCGGAGCGAACCGAACTCCCGCCGCCCGACCGGGCGGTGCAAATGGACCGGCCGACGGGAGCCGACCGGGCCGGAAGCCGGCTCCACCCGCCCACTGCGGCCCCGCCCGAGCCTCCGACGGGATGCCGCACCGGATCCGCGCAGACCGCCGGGCCGGACCGGAGCTGCTCCGAGCCCGGGTCGGGCACCACCGAGGCCGGCGGGCCGGCGGGGCCGGCGGGGCCACCGAGGCGGCCGAGGACGGCAGCCCAGGCTGCGGTCGCCAGGCAGTCCGGTCCGACGCTCCGTCAGTCTGCCTCCGCCGGCCAGGCGGTGAGCCCCGACCGCATCCGTGCCGGGCGGTCGGAAGCCCCGGACCCCGGGTCACGGCACCCCGACACCAGCAGTCGATCGGAGGCTGACATGCGAACGCTCAACCCCCGCACGCGCGGTGAGCGACTAGATCTCGCCGCGGGCCATCCGCATCAGCCGGTCCAGCACCCGGCGGCCGCTCACCCGCACCCCGTCGTGCTCCCACTCGTTGGTGATCCACGTCCGCAGGGCGGCCACCGAATCGGCGGTCTCCAGCGAATGCGCCGTGTCCACGTACATGTCGTCGTGGTACACCGCCGCGTACACCGGTACCTGGTTCGAAGCCAGGCGCTGCGTGTCGTACAGGTCGGGCCAGTCGGTGCGCTCGGCGAGCAGTTGCGCCGTCTCGCGCAGCGGCCGCAGCGACGGGTCGGTCTCGAACATCCAGGGGTAGATCATCTCGCCGGTGAACAGCACCGGCCCGTCCCCGGCCAGCGCCGCGGCCGCGTCGAACTCGGGAAACTCCTTGCGCACCCGCTCCGCGGACCAGTCGGTGGCCCCGGCGTCGACCGAGCGCTGCCCGTAGATCGACTCGTGCAGCACGGCGTACAGCGGCCCCATCGCGAAGGACAGGTGCGCCTGCGCCCCGGCCAGGAAGGTGTCGGAGAGCTCAGGCCCGTCCGGTCCCTCCACCCAGGCCTCCTCCAGCAGGTAGTGCAGGACGTAGGAGCCGGTGCCACTGCCGAGCATCATGCCGAGCGCCTGGAAGGCCTGGACGGTGAGCTCTCCGCCGTCCGGGAGGGCAGCGGGCCGTTCGATCAGGTGCGCCGCGATTCGCCGTACCGCCGCCACGTCCTGGGGGAAGCGCGCGTAGTGTCCGGCGTTCTTGCGGGCGACCCGGGGGTAGGCCGCGCGGTAGACCTCGTCGGCCGAGCGGCGCAGGCCCGCCAGTCCGCCGGTGACGAACGCCTCGCGCAGGCCCTCCGGCGCCAGCGAGAGGTAGGTGAGGGTGCAGAAGCCGCCGAAGCTCTGCCCGAGCAGGCTCCACTTGCCGTCCTCGCCGAGCAGCTGACGGCGGATCAGCTCGGCGTCGCGGACGATCGAGTCGGCACGGAAGTGCGCCAGGTAGTCGGCCTGCCGGCGGGCGTCGCCGCGCCGGGCCAGGGTCTGCCGGGTGGCCGGGGTGGAGCGGCCGGTGCCGCGCTGGTCCAGCAGCAGCACCCGGTGGTCGTCGAGCGCCCGGTCCAGCCAACCGTCCCGGCCCAGCGGCCGGTTGGCCTTGCCGCCCGGCCCGCCCTGCAGGTACAGCAGCCACGGCAGCTCGTCGTTCTCGCGTCCGGCGGCCACCACCTCGCGGGCGTAGACCTTGATCGCCTCGCCGCCCGGATCGCCGTGGTCCAGCGGCACCCGGAAGAAGTGGTCAGTGGTGACGATCCCGGGGATGCGGCTGAGGGAGGACATGCAACTCCTAGGTGCGAGCTGGTCACAGGCTGGTCGCGGCGCCGGACACCGAGGTCACCGGTGCGTCCGCCGTCGTGCTCGCACCGTATCCTGACGGCGGACAGGAGCCGCCGGGGGGCGTCCGCCACATGCGGAGAACCCCGAACGGCGCCACGACACAGCGGGCACCCCGAGTGCCGGTCGCAGGCCGCCGGAAGAACGGCTGCGCGCGGCCGCATCCGACCGGAGGCCCGCCGGACAGGCGTGACCTGGGGCAGGTGTGCTGCGTTCATCCAGGGGAGCGCCGCCACTCGAACCGGCATCGCCGGGCCGGTAGCGGCCAGAGCGACCGTGTCTGGCACCGGTCATGCGTCGTTCGACCCGGTGCGGCCGGGCCACGGGCGACGCGGGAGTCCGGGCCGGGCCGCCAACCCGGTTGGGGCGGCGGGCCGCAGGTCCGGTTCCGCCCTGGTCAGAGCCGCGTGTTCTGGCGGCAGAGCAGTACAGTCCGCGATCGAGCACGCTCGCGGTCGGCCGGGCCCCCAGCCGTCGGCCGGTCGAGGGGAGGAGAGCCCGGTGACCGATTCAAGGCCACCCCAAGCAGCGCCGCAGCCGCTGCAACCCGTCAACCCGCCCGTGCCGGGCGGCGCTCCGGCGCCCGCCGGAGCATCGGCTCCCCCGTTCCCCCACATCAGGCCGACTCGCTGAACCCCCGTCAGGCCACACCCCCGTACGGCACCCCCACCGGTCCGGCACTCGCCGTCCCCGCCTCGGGGACGCCCGGAGCGGGTCCGACGGTTCCCGGCCAGCCGACGCCCGGAACCCCCGCTTTCGGCCCGCCGCGTGCCGGCGCCCACCAGCCCGGGGTCCCCGTCGGCCCGCTGCCGTACACCACGCCCACTGCCGGCGCGCCGTACGCGCCGGGAGCGACCCCGCCGTTCGGCACGGTCACCACGCCCACGCCCTACGCACCCGGAGTCACCCCGCCGCACGGCACGCCCACCGCCGGCATGCCGCACGCGCCGGGGCCACGCCGCCGTTCGGCACGGTCACCACGCCCACGCCGTACGCTCCCGGGGCCACCCCGGCGTACGGCACCCCGATCCGATCGGTGCCGGGGGCGGTGGCACCGGGCGCGACGGTCCCGGCGCGCGGCGGGGCGGCGCCGCGTGCCGACCATCCGTCAGCTCCCGCCGGGGCGGTGCCCGGTGGGGCGGGCGGCCGGTCGGAGCAGGTGGCCGGTGCGACGGCCCCGGGGCCGGCCCGGCAGCCGGGCCCGCCGGTGCCACCGCGGCCCCAGCCCTCGGCCGCGCACGACGTCCTGTGCGTCAACGCCCCGGCCATGGCGGCCTCCGGCCCGGACGGGCAACTCCGGGGCCAGGGCCTGCACGGCTTCTTCCGGCACGGGGTGCGCACGCTGGCCAGGATGGAGCTGCGGCTCGGCGGCATGGAGCCGCTGCCGCTCCAGGGCACCCTGACGTCCGCGGCGGCGGCGCGATTCGTCGGGTCGGTCCGGGTGCCGGGCGACCTGGATCCGGACCCGGCGCTGACGGTCGAGCGGCTGCGGCACGCCGACGGCGCGGAGACCGTGACGGTCCGGAACACCGGTGGCCGACCGGCCCGCCTCCCGCTGGAGATCGCCCTCGGCACCGACCTGGGCCAGCTCACCGACATCGCGGCGGGCCGGCGTTCGGCCGACTTGCCGGGCCAGGTCCAGCCCGCGGGCCTGCGCTGGGCCGGGCAGGGCCGCGCGGCCACCGTCAGCGCCCGCCCGTCGCCGCACGCGGTGCTGGCCGGCGCGGGCGTGCTCCGGTGGGACTTGGAGGTCCAGCCCGGCGCCCGCTGGTCCGTGGACCTGCGGGTCGAGCTGGAGAGCCCGTCGGCCGGCCGCCCACCGACCGGGCGCGGCCAGGGCGTTCCGCTGCCGTGGTCCGAGCCGGAGGTCCGGGCCGACGACCGCCGCGCCGCCCGCCTGGTCGACCGCGCCCTGGACTCGCTGGGCGGGCTGCTGCTCGCCGACGCGGACCGTCCGACCGACCTCTACACGGCCTCGGGCGCCCCCTGGCGCTTCGGCCTCACCGCCGCGGACGCACTCTGGGCTGCCCGGATGACGCTGCCGCTGGGCACCCGGCTCGCCGCCGGAACGCTCCGCGCGACAGCCCGCCGCCAGCACCTCGCACCCCAGCCACCGGCAGGCGCCGCCCGCCCGTCCGAAGCCGGCGGAAGTGACGCCTCGTCAAGTCCGGCAGCGGCCGGCCCGGCGGCGGGCGGGAGCTCGGCGGCCGGCGGCACCGGCGCGGCGTCACCAGCCCAGTCGGGCACGCCCCAGGGCACGGGGAGTCCGGCCGCCGCAGGGGCGGAGAGCGGTGCGACCGGGCAGGCCATGGACGGTGTGATCCCGGGGCCGCTGCGGCACGGCGGCCCCGAGCTGCCGGCCAGCTGCACGGCCACCGAGGCGACCCTGCTGTTCGTCACCGTGCTGGCGGAGGCCTGGCGTTGGGGCATGCCCCGGGCCGAGGTCGCCGAGCTGCTGCCGGCCGCGGAGCGTGCCCTCGGGGCGCTGCGGGCGGCGGTGGCGGAGGGGCCGGACGGTCCGGTCGGGTTCGTCACCGACTTCGGCCGGACGCCGGAGGAGCGGGCCGCCCGACCGGGTCCGGCCAGGTGCGAGGTCCAGGCGCAGGCCCACCGGGCGGCGCTCCAGGGCGCAGACCTGCTGGACGCGTTCGACCGCCCCGGGGCGGGGGAGTGGCGGGCCTGGGCGGCCGAGCTGCGGGAACGGTTCCGCGAGCAGTTCTGGATCGACGACCTCTCCGGCGGCCGTCCGGCGGCGGCGCTGCTGGCCCCGGACCGTCCGGTGCCGGCCCTCGCCTCCACCGTGGTCCACCTCTTCGACGTCGGCCTGGGCGCCGAGGGCGAACTCCACGAGGGCCTGCTCGACCGGGAACAGGCCAGACTGCTCGCCCAGCGGCTGGTGACCCCCGAACTCGACTGCGGGTGGGGCCTGCGGACGTTGAGCGCGAAGTCCCCGCGCTTCAACCCGCTCGGCCACCGCAGCGGCGTGGTGCGGGTGCAGGAGACCGCGCTAGCGGTCAGCGGGCTGGTGGACGCCGGGTTCGAGCGCGAGGCCGAAATACTGCTGGAGGGCCTGCTGGAGGCGTCCGCGCACTTCGACCACCGGCTGCCCGAGATGTACGCGGGCGAGCAGAAGGTCGCGGACTGCCCACCGGTGCCGCACCCTGCGGCCTGTCGGCCGGCCGCGATGTCGGCGGCCGCCGCGGTCCACCTGGTGCTGTCGCTGGCCGGCGTCCGGCCCGATGTGCCGTCAGGACGGGTGGCCACGCGTCCGGCGAGCACCGCACCGCTCGGCGCGCTGGAACTCACCGGCCTTCGGGTGGCCGGCGAGCCGTTCTCGGTCCGGGTCAGCCGGATCGGTGTCGCGGTGGTGGAGGAGGCGCCGTCGTTCCTGCAACTGGCTGCCAGCTGACTGCCCCGCGGGCGGCCCGGGAGACCGGAAAAGGGTCGTGGTCTGTGTTTTATCGTCAGAGAGACGACTAAGATCGGCGACATGTCGCGTTATGACCCGTCGGCCTTCCCCCCGTTCGCAGTCACGGTTGACCTGGTGGTGCTGACGGTGCGCGACCATGAGCTGTGCGCCCTGTTGGTGAAGCGCGGTGAGGCGCCGTTCAAGGGCTACTGGGCGCTGCCCGGCGGGTTCGTGCGACCCGACGAGGGCCTGGCCGAGGCGGCGTCCCGGGAGCTGGCGGAGGAGACCGGGCTGCGGGCGCAGACCGCGCCGGGCCAGGTGCTGGCGGGGCAGAACCCGTTCGGCGCGCACTTGGAGCAGCTCGCCACCTACGGCCATCCGCAGCGCGACCCCCGGATGCGGGTGGTGAGCGTCGCGTACCTGGTGCTCGCCCCGGACCTGCCGTCCCCGCGCGCGGGCGGCGACGCCAGCAGCGCCCGGTGGGCGCCGGTCAGCGAACTGTTCGGCGAGGACCGGAACGACGGCGAACTGCTGGCCTTCGACCACGGCCAGATCCTGGCGGATGGGGTGGAGCGAGCCAGGTCGAAGATCGAGTACTCCTCGCTGGCAACGGCCTTCTGCCCGCCCGAGTTCACCGTCGGCGAGCTGCGCCGGGTCTACGAGGCGGTCTGGGGCGTGGTGCTGGACCCGCGGAACTTCCACCGCAAGGTCACCGGCACCCCGGGCTTCCTGCTGCCCTCCGGCGGCACCACGACCCGTCAGGGCGGCCGCCCCGCACAGCTGTTCAAGGCGGGCGGGGCGACGGTCCTGAACCCGCCGATGCTCCGGCCCGAGGCCTGAGGTCCGGGGTCCGGGGTCCGCGCCGTGCGCCGCCCCGGGGTCGACTCCCGTGGTGGCAAAGGACGGTGACGTCGCATTAGGTCGGGCGTCAGTGGCGTGAGTGAGTTGTCGCCTGTTCGGGTGAGCTAGGCGCCAATACCGTCCACGACCCATCCGGAATGCCTGGTTTCATCGCTTCCGCGTCCTACTGTGCAGGCTCAGGCCCGGCGGACGAACCCCGGTCTGTCGGCGGGCGAGGGAGCGGGCGGCGATGATCCAGATCACCGGACTGACCAAGACGTACCGGAGGGGCCGGCCCCCGGCGGTGCTGGACCTGACCTTCGACGCCCGTCCGGGGATGATCACCGCGCTGCTGGGGGACGAGGGGGCGGGCAAGTCCACCGCGTTCCGGTTGATGGTGGAGCTCGAACGCGGCCACGGCATCACCCTGTTCGGCGGTCGCACCTACCGGCGGCTCCGGCGTCCGGAGCGGGAGGTGGGCGTGGTGCTGCCGTCCACCCGGCCGGAGGCCGGCCATCCGGGGCAGCGGGCCCGGGCGCACCTGCGGATGCTGGCCGGAGCGGTCGGCGTCCCGGTCCGGCGGGCCGACGAGCTGTTGGAGCAGATCCGGCTGACCCCCGTCGCCGACCACCGGATCGGCACCTTCTCCCCGGGCATGCACCGCCGACTCGCCCTCGCTGCCGCCCTACTCGGCGACCCCGGCACGCTGCTGCTGGACGCCCCGACTGAGGGCCTGTCCCCGCGCAGCGAGGAGTGGCTGCACGGCTTCCTGCGGTCCTTCGCGCTGACCGGCGGCACCGTGCTGATCTCCACCCGCAGCCCGGAGGAGGCCGCCGCACTCGCCGACCGGGTGGTCACCCTGGACACGGGTCGGCTGGCCGCCGACCAGCCGGTGGTGGAGTTCCGCCGCACCCGGCTGCACCCCGAAGTCCTGGTCCGCGGGCCGCAGATGGCCCGCCTGGCGGACCTGCTGGTCGCCCAGGGCGCCCACGTCCGGCGCGAGGGCGGCGCCGGTCTCGCGGTGAGCGGAGTCGGCCGCACCGAGATCGGTGAACTCGCCTACCGCAACGGCGTCCTGCTGCACGAGCTGGCCGACCGCGTCGTGCAGCGCCCGCTCTCCTACCCGGCCGCGCTGCCCAGCGGCCCGGACCCGTCCGGCAGTTCGACCCGCTCCGGCGAGGTGGCGATCCGGACGGACCGCCAGTACGCGGGCGAGCAGTCCCCGACGGACCCCGCTCCCACCCGCTCCCCGAGGCCCGCCGTCGTCGGCCGCCCGTCCGCCCACCCCGACAGCGAGCGCGTCGAGCGCACCGGGCGAACCGAGCGCACCGTCGATCACCGCGGCCTCCAGGCCGGTCGCTGGGCCGCCGCCGCACTCGCCCCCGACCCGTCCGCGCCGAACACCGCCGAGGCGCCAGCGCCGCCCCTTCGCCCGCCCCGGCAGCCCCGGCCGTGCCCGCGCCCACCACGGTGGCCCCGGCGGAGGCACCCGTCGACCTGATCCGGCGGGCACCCCGCGGCGCTTCGGCCCTCCGTCGCGCGAAGCCCCAACAGCCGCACCCCGACCGCCCGGTGAGCCAGGCCGCACCGGCACCGGTAGCAGCACCGGAACCGGCAGCAGCGCCCACCCCGGCGCCGCCCGACCCAGATCCGATCCTGCTCGACGCCGAACAGTTGGCCGCCAACCCGACCGACGCGGAACTGCTGACTCCCGCCCGGATCAGGGGAGTCGGCCGCACCCCCGCGCCGCCCCGGACGCCGCACCAGGCACCTGTGCACGTATCGGCGGCCCCGTCGGCGCACGCCCCGGTCCCGGCTCCGGAGCACGTCTCGGCACAGGCCCCTGTGCGTCTCCGTCCGGTCCACTCCGCCGAGTTGCGCCCCGCCGGTCAGGCGGATGAGGCAGGTCGGACGAGCCAGGCAGGTCGGACGAGTCAGGCGGCCCGGACGAGTCAGGCAGGGCAGGCGGGTCGGCCGAGCGGCACGGTGACGCAGGTCGGTCCGGCGGAGGGCCGGACGCAGGTCGCGGCGGGCGAGGGCGGGGCGAGCGCGTTGCGCAGGCGCGGCGCCGGTGACGAGAACGGGAGTGAGTGACGGTGCGTCTGGTGGCTTGTGAGGTGCGTCGGCTGCGCGGGGTGCGTTCCACGTGGATGGTGGTCGCGGCGGCGCTGCTGCTGAACGGCGCGGTGGCGGCGATGTCCGCCCAGCGGTTCCCGGCGGGGGAGTTGGCGGCGACGGACGCGGCGCGCGCGCTGGCGGGTGTCGTCCCGTGGCTGCCGCTCCCGCTGGCGGCGCTGGCCTCGGCGGTCCTCGGCGCGCTGGCGTACGGCAACGAGATGCGCTGGCCGGGTCTGGCCGCGTCGCGGGTGCGGCTCGGCCGTCGGCTGGGCGCGCTCGCCGCGAAGTCGGTGGTGGTCGGGGCGGCGGCGCTCCTGCTGGCGGTGGCGGCGCTCGCGGTGAACGCGGTGGTGGTCCGGTTCGTGATGCCCGGCGCGGTGGACGCCTCGTCCGTGCTCGCGTCGCCGGACTTCGCCGACCTGACGCACTTTCCGGGCCTCGCGCCCGCCCCGGCGGAGGGCCTGTTCGCAGCGGGCGGGGTCGGTCGCCTGCTGCCGGCGTACCTGGTGCTGGCGGTGGCGGGAGGCTGGGCCGGCCTGCTGCTGTCGGCACTGGTGCGCAGCGCCGTCGCGGGGGTCCTACTGGTCTGCGCGACGCCCGCCCTGCTGGAGCCGACCGCCGGCCTGCTGCTGCACCGCACTGGCCGGAACTGGCCTGTCTGGGTACGGGAGTTGCTGCCCTTCCAGTACGGCCTGAGCTGGGTGCGCGAGGCGGCCGACCGGACGGCGGCCGCGCTGGACACCGTGGTGGTCGCCGCCTTGCTGGCCCCGGCCGCGCTGCTGGTGCTGGCCGTGGTGATCGCCCAGTTCCGCCGCCGCGCACTCTAGGAGCCGACCCCGGCGGCACCCGCACCTGCCGCCGACCCCCTGCCCCCACGAACGCCCCGCCAGCGCCAGCGAACGCGCCCGCATCGCCCACGCTGACGCCATGACAGGCCGCCCTCGCCGCTCCCGCAGTGGGCGCCATCGCGCACAGCCACCCACGCGCCCGCCTGCACCACGGCACGCACCACCGCACACACCGCCGCCCGCACCGCCCCGGAACGGTCGCCGAATTCGAGCCAGGATGACCGATATGCGCATTTCTTGCTGATAAGAAGTCAATTATCCAGTCGCGGCCGATCACCCTTTCGTGTGCTTTTCAGGAGAATGCTCAAGACGGCTCCGCCGATCGCCGACAAAGGATGGCGTGAGTACCCTTGCGCACCCCACCGTGACCGCCGCTCGCCAGGCCGAGTCGATCTCCGCCTCCGAGCTGGACCGTTTCCCGTACGCCGACCGCCCGATGCCGCCCGCCCCCCGCTGGGAGGGCGCGGAGAGCGAACTCGCCCGGGCCGGGCGGAAGACCACCAGCAGCCGCGGCCGCGGCCTGCACGGCCAGCTGGTCCAGCAGCTCGGCCAGATGATCGTCTCCGGCGACCTGGGCGCCGACCGCCCGCTGGTGCCGGAGGAGATCGGCCAGCGCTTCGAGGTCTCCCGCACCGTGGTGCGCGAGTCGCTCCGGGTGCTGGAGGCCAAGGGCCTGGTCTCGGCCCGGCCGAACGTCGGCACCCGGGTCCGCCCGGTCAGCGACTGGAACCTGCTGGACCCGGACATCATCGAGTGGCGCGCCTTCGGGCCGCAGCGCGACGAGCAGCGCCGCGAGCTGTTCGAGCTGCGCTGGGCGATCGAGCCGCTGGCGGCCCGGCTCGCCGCCGGCCACGGCCGGGAGGACGTCCAGCACCGGCTGGTCGAGCTGACCGAGATCATGAGCCAGGCCGGCGGCCAGGGCGACCTGGTCAGCTACGCCCGCGCCGACGCCGAGCTGCACGGCCTGGTGCTGCAGATGGCGGGGAACCGGATGCTGGAGCACCTGTCCGGGATCGTGGCCGGCGCGCTCCAGGTGTCCGGCGGCTCCGGCACCACCTGCGAGCGCCCGTCCGACTCGGCGGTCAGCCTGCACACCCGCCTGGTCGACGCGCTCGGCACCGGTGACGGCACCGCCGCCGAGGCGGCCGTCCGGGCGCTGCTCACCGTCCACCCGGACATCGAGCACGCCGTTCCGGCTCCGCGGGAGCACTGAGCGGCCCAGCCCCGCCCGTTCCGAACGGATGGCCCTTCAGCTGCTCCACCCGCAGCCGGGGGGCCATCGGCGTGTCGCGTCCCACAGGGTGGCCCGTCCCACACCGGTCGGGAGGCCGGGCGACCGCCCGGACGGCCCCGCCTGCCCGGTGGGAGAAGGCGTCACCGGCCCCGTCCGCACCCCCGTCGGGGCCGCCGTCGATAGGCCGCCCGGGGCAGCCGGTACCGGCCGTCGGGTGGTGTGACGGGCGCCACGACGGGCATGCGTAACACTTGAGGGGCGGCAGCGATGTGTACGGAGCGGAAGCAGCTCCGGAATACCAGCACAGGCCTGATGGCTGTGTTGGTGCGCGGCGCTGCTGCCGTCCTGCAGACCCCGGTCACCGTCCACCCACCCGAGTTCCTCGGGCGGTCGGTGCGGGATCGTCCACTCATCGTCCGAGAGGTTGTTCGTGTCGGCCAGCACATCCCGTTCGCTTCCCCCCGAGATCGCCGAGTCCGCGGCACTGCTGGCGCTCATCGAGCGGGGCAAGGCCCAGGGGCAGATCGCCGGTGACGACGTGCGCCACGCGTTCGAGGCGGACCAGATCCCGGTCACCAAGTGGAAGAACGTCATGCGCAGCCTCAACCAGGTGCTGATTGAGGAGGGGGTGGAGCTGATGGTCAGCGCGGCCGAGCCGGCCGGCGCCAAGCGCAAGAGCGTCGCGGCCAAGAGCACCACCAAGCGCACCGCGACCAAGGCGGTCACCACCCGCACGCCGGTCGCCCAGACCAAGCCCCCGGTCCGGATCGCCCCCGCGGCGACCCCGGCCCCGTCGGTGGCGGTCGCCGCCGCGGTGACGACCAGTGAGGTCACCGTCGTCGAGACCATCGGTCTCGCCGACGCCCGTCCGGCGGCCAAGAAGGCCGCCCCGGCGAAGAAGGCGGTGGCCAAGAAGGCCGCCGCTCCCGCGAAGAAGACCGCCGCGAAGAAGACCGCCGCGGCCGGCAAGTCCGGCAAGGGCGACGAGGACATGATCGGCGAGGAGGAGCTCCTCGAGGACGTGGCCCTGCCCGGCGACGGCAAGGAGGGCGAGTCCGAGGAGGAGTCGGACCAGGGCTTCGTGCTCTCCGACGACGACGAGGACGACGCTCCGGCGCAGCAGGTCGCGGTGGCCGGTGCCACCGCCGACCCGGTCAAGGACTACCTGAAGCAGATCGGCAAGGTCCCGCTGCTCAACGCCGAGCAGGAGGTCGAGCTCGCCAAGCGGATCGAGGCCGGCCTGTTCGCCGAGGACAAGCTGAGCCAGGCCGACAAGCTCGCCCCGAAGCTCAAGCGCGAGCTGGAGATCATCGCCGAGGACGGCCGCCGCGCCAAGAACCACCTGCTGGAGGCCAACCTCCGCCTGGTGGTCTCGCTGGCCAAGCGCTACACCGGCCGCGGCATGCTGTTCCTGGACCTGATCCAGGAGGGCAACCTCGGTCTGATCCGTGCGGTCGAGAAGTTCGACTACACCAAGGGCTACAAGTTCTCCACCTACGCGACCTGGTGGATCCGGCAGGCGATCACCCGCGCCATGGCCGACCAGGCCCGCACCATCCGCATCCCGGTGCACATGGTCGAGGTCATCAACAAGCTCGCCCGCGTGCAGCGCCAGATGCTCCAGGACCTGGGCCGCGAGCCCACCCCGGAGGAGCTGGCCAAGGAACTCGACATGACCCCGGAGAAGGTCATCGAGGTCCAGAAGTACGGCCGCGAGCCGATCTCGCTGCACACCCCGCTCGGCGAGGACGGCGACAGCGAGTTCGGTGACCTGATCGAGGACTCCGAGGCGGTCGTCCCGGCCGACGCGGTCTCCTTCACCTTGCTCCAGGAGCAGCTGCACTCGGTGCTGGACACCCTGTCCGAGCGCGAGGCGGGCGTGGTCTCGATGCGCTTCGGCCTGACGGACGGTCAGCCGAAGACGCTGGACGAGATCGGCAAGGTCTACGGCGTGACGCGTGAGCGCATCCGCCAGATCGAGTCGAAGACCATGTCGAAGCTGCGTCACCCGTCGCGTTCCCAGGTGCTGCGCGACTACCTGGACTGATCCTCGGTCCCGAGTCACCTGGACGGGCCTCTCCGCCACCGGCGGAGGGGCCCGTTCGCGTGTCCGGGGGTCGCCCGATGGGGTGGCGGGGGCGCGGACTCCCGGCACGGCGGGTGACGGCGTGACTACGCTGGGCAGGTTGTCGCACTCCGACCGGTGCGGCTCCCGACCAGTGCACCTCGCCTGCACGCCGAACCCCTGGAGAACCGGTGCCCTTCCTGGAACCGTCCGCGCCTCGGCTCCGCCGCCGGGCGGTCGCGCTCGTCGCCCTGGCAGCCCTGCCCGCCCCGCTGATCGCGCTGGGCTCGGCCGCCCCGGCCGCGGCGCAGCGGCGGATCGTCGGGGGGACGGCCGCGAGCACCGGCGACCACCCGTGGATGGTGGCGCTGTCCAGCCGTCCGCAGTTCGGCTCGTCCCGTTCGGGGCAGTTCTGCGGCGGGGCGCTGGTCAGCCCGACCAAGGTGGTGACGGCCGCGCACTGCTTCTACGACGAGTCCAGCGGCCGGCCGACCGACCGGCCCTCGCTGCGGGTGATCGTCGGCCGGGACGACCTGCGGGGCAGCGCGGGGCGGGAGGTGGCGGTGCGCGGCGTGTGGATCGAGCCGGGCTACAGCTTCGCCGCGAACACCCGGGACGTGGCGGTGCTCACGCTGGCCGAGCCGCAGACCGACCGGCCGGTGCTGGAGATGGTCGGCGCGGGCGACAGCACCCCGTACGCGGCCGGGACGCCGGCCACCGTGTTCGGTTGGGGAGACACCCGGGGCAACGGCAGCTACTCGAACACGCTGCGGCAGGTGACGGTGCCGATCATCTCGGACGCCGCCTGCGGGCGGGCCTACCCGGGCGGGCAGGACAGCGCGTTCGACGCGCGCACCATGGTGTGTGCCGGTACGGCGCAGGGCGGCAAGGACGCCTGCCAGGGCGACAGCGGCGGCCCGCTGCTGGTGGCCGGGCGGCTGGCCGGGCTGGTGTCCTGGGGCGCCGGCTGCGCGGAGGCCGAGCACCCCGGCGTCTACACCCGGGTCTCGGCGGTGGCGGAGTCGGTGCGCACCGCGCTGTGAGCCGCGCGACAGCCCGGCGGCGGCCGGGCGAAAACGCCACGGCCGGGCAGCCCACCCCGAAGGGCGGGCTGCCCGGCCGTTCAGGCAGCTCGGGAGACGAGCGGGAGCGTCAGCGCTCGCCCTCGCCGGCCGTCGCCGAGGTACCCGAGAGGCGGTCGCTCTCGTCGTGTATCTCGACGGCGATCTTCTTGAGCTCGGGCTCGAACTTGCGCCCGTGGTGGGCGCAGAACAGCAGCTCTCCGCCGCTGGAAAGGACGACGCGCAGGTAAGCCTGAGCGCCGCAACGGTCGCAGCGGTCAGCCGCGGTGAGCGGGCTCGCAGGGGTCAGAACAGTAGTCACGTCGCCTCTTCTCTAGCTCGACGAGCTGTGTACCAGGATCAACATCCAACCAGGTCGAATTCGTTCCCGCTCGTGGCTTTTCTCTTTGAGGATTCTGCTGTCTCGTTGATGAGGGCGTGCCCCGGGCGCCGGTGGTTCATGCCTGCCGATTCCCATGGTGCGCCGATCACCTCGAACGCCCGATCGGGTCGGGGTCCGGGGTCCGCGTAGCATAATCCTCCGCTGGGTTGGAGCATAAGCCCCGTCCCGGACCCCGTTTGACCGCATCACAGCAGCTCCGCAGCCCTCTCCGGCCGCCCCGGTCCGCCAGGACCCGTGGTGTCGGCAGGAGATGGCAGGGTGGGGGCCGCGTTCGCGGCGGGAGTCGTGTTCGCGCAGCGCGTACAAGGCGCGCGGGCCTCGGCGGCCGGAGTCTCAGTTGCTGAGAGCATGCGGGGTGACCGTCAACATCGTGGAGGAGTGCAGAGCGTGAGTGGAGAAAAGACCGTCCCGTCCTCTCTGGTGACCGGTGAGGGCGGGTCCGACTACACCGCGCGGCATCTGCTCGTCCTCGAGGGGCTGGAGGCGGTCCGCAAGCGGCCGGGCATGTACATCGGGTCGACGGACAGCCGCGGCCTGATGCACTGCCTGTGGGAGATCATCGACAACTCGGTCGACGAGGCCCTCGGCGGCTTCTGCGACAGGATCGACGTTCTGCTGCACCAGGACGGCTCGGTCGAGGTGCGGGACAACGGCCGCGGCATCCCGGTGGACGTCGAGCCCAAGACCGGGCTGTCCGGCGTCGAGGTGGTGATGACCAAGCTCCACGCGGGCGGCAAGTTCGGCGGCGGCTCGTACGCGGCCTCCGGCGGTCTGCACGGCGTCGGCGCCTCGGTGGTGAACGCGCTGTCCGCCCGGCTCGACGTGGAGGTGGACCGGTCCGGCACCACCCACGCGATCAGCTTCCGGCGCGGCACCCCCGGCGCGTTCGCCGAGGACGGCCCGGACGGGAAGTTCACGGCCGGCAGCGGGCTGACCAAGAAGGGCAAGTTCGCCAAGACCCGGACCGGCACCCGGATCCGCTACTGGGCGGACCGGCAGATCTTCCTCAAGGACGCCAAGCTCTCGCTGGAGTCGCTGCACGCCCGCGCCCGGCAGACCGCGTTCCTGGTGCCCGGCCTGACCATCGTGGTCCGTGACGAGCGGCTGACGGAGAGCGAGAAGGTCGAGCAGGAGACCTTCCGCTTCGACGGCGGCATCAGCGAGTTCTGCGAGTTCCTCGCCCCCGACCGTCCGGTCTCCGACGTGCTGCGGCTGCGCGGCGAGGGCACCTTCAAGGAGACCGTCCCGGTGCTCGACGAGCTCGGGCACATGACCCCCACCGAGGTCACCCGCGAGCTCGGGGTGGACATCGCGCTGCGCTGGGGCGCCGGTTACGACAGCACGCTGCGCTCCTTCGTCAACATCATCGCCACCCCCAAGGGCGGCACCCACGTCAACGGCTTCGAGCGGCAGCTCGCCAAGACCGTCAACGAGGTGCTGCGCTCCAGCAAGCTGCTGCGGGTCGCCGAGGACGACATCACCAAGGACGACGCGCTGGAGGGCCTGACCGCGGTGGTCACCGTTCGGCTCGCCGAGCCGCAGTTCGAGGGGCAGACCAAGGAGGTGCTGGGCACCTCGGCGGCCAACCGGATCGTGGCCGCGGTGGTGGCCAAGGAGCTGAAGAGCTTCCTCACCTCCGCCAAGAAGGACGAGAAGCTCCAGGCCCGCGCGGTGCTGGAGAAGGTCGTGGCGGCCGCCCGGACCCGGGTCGCCGCCCGGCAGCACAAGGAGGCGCAGCGCCGGAAGACCGCGCTGGAGACCTCCTCGCTGCCCGCCAAGCTGGCCGACTGCCGCAGCGACGACGTGGACCGCAGCGAACTGTTCATCGTCGAGGGCGATTCGGCGCTGGGCACCGCCAAGCTGGCCCGCAACTCCGAGTTCCAGGCGCTGCTGCCGATCCGCGGCAAGATCCTGAACGTCCAGAAGGCGTCCGTGAGCGACATGCTCAAGAACGCCGAGTGCGCGGCGATCATCCAGGTCATAGGAGCGGGCTCCGGCCGGACCTTCGACATCGACCAGGCCCGCTACGGCAAGGTCATCTTCATGGCCGACGCCGACGTCGACGGCTCGCACATCCGCACCCTGCTGCTGACGCTGTTCCACCGCTACATGCGGCCGATGGTCGAGCAGGGCCGGGTGTTCGCGGCGGTGCCGCCGCTGCACCGGATCGAGCTGACCAACCCCAAGCGCGGCCAGGAGAAGTACCACTACACCTACTCGGACGCCGAACTGCGCCGCACCCTGCTGGAGTTCCAGGGCAAGGGGCTGCGCTGGAAGGACCCGATCCAGCGGTACAAGGGCCTCGGCGAGATGGACGCCGACCAGCTGGCGGAGACCACCGTCGACCCGCGGCACCGGATCCTGCGCCGGATCAACCTCGGTGACCTGGAGGCCGCGGAGAAGACCTTCGACCTGCTGATGGGCAACGACGTCGCACCGCGGCGGGAGTTCATCGTGGACTCGGCGGCCACCATGGACCGGTCCCGGATCGACGCCTGAGCACGGCCTGAGGAAGGGCTCTCCACCCACGGGTGGAGAGCCCTTCCTGCTGTGGTTCAACCCGTGCTCCGAGGATCCGGCGGCCCGTTCTCCGTAGCGTTCTTCCTGTCAGAGGAAACCGCCCGGAAGGCACCCGAAATGACTGCCCTGTCCAACGTCCTGATCGCCGTCGCCGTGATCGTCCTGGTGGTGGGCCGGCAGCTGCGGGCCCGTCGGCTGGACACCGAACGCCGGTTCTGGCTGCTGCCGTTGGTGCTCGCCGCGGTGGCGCTGCGCGACCCGGTGCTGATCGACCCGAACCACCAGGCCGCCGCCGCCCTGATCCTGGCCGGCTCGCTGGTCACCACGCTCGGCATGGGCTGCGCCTGGGGCTGGACCATGCGGATCTGGCGCGACCGGGACGGCGCCCTGTGGACCCAGGGCTCCACCGCCACCGTGTTCGCCTGGGTCGGCGCGATCCTGATCCGGGCCGGCTGGTACGGCGTGGGCGCCGCGCTGCACGTCCACCAGTCCAGCAGCGTGCTGATGCTGTCGCTCGGCCTGCTGCTGCTGGTCCGCTCGACGGCCGTCGCCTGGCGGGCCCGCCAGCTGGACGGCAGCAAGCACACGCTGGCCGCCTGACGGCCCGTCGGCCCCGCACCGGCCGCCCGGCGGCCGTCCGCCCCGGTACCGCCGACGCCACCCGGCGTCGGCGGTACCGGCATTGAGAGAGGATCGTCCGGTGAACACCCTGGAGCGCTGGACCCGCTGGCCGGCCGGAGACGTCCCGATCCGGGAGCGGCACTCGCGGGCCCGGCTGGTGCTGTCGCTGTTCGGGCGGATCGCGCTGCTGTCCACCGTGGTGTTCGGCACCTTCGCCGAACACCACTACGAGGGCTGGCGCCTGCTGCCCCCGATCGGCTGGATCGCGGCCGCCGCCGGGCTGTTCACCGGCTGGTACTTCGCCTGCCGGACGCAGAAGCTGTGGCAGGCGCTGGCCTGCGCCAGCGGGCTGCTGGTGGTCGCCGCGCTGGCCCAGGAGGGCGGGGCGAGGACCCTGGCCTCGGTGATCTGGTGCGGGCTCGCGGTGCTCGCGGTGGTCCGTCTGCCGCTGGCCTTCGGACTGGTCACCGCCGGTGCGGCGCTGGGCGGTTACAGCCTCGGCTCGGGCGACTCGGTGCTGATGGTGGTGGCCGTCGCGGGCGGCCTCGGGCTGCTCGGCTACCTGCTGCGGCTGGACAGCCAGGCCCGCTCCGCGCAGCGCGCGCTGCTCGCCCAGGAGCGGGCCGCGCAGGCGGCGCAGGCGGAGTCCGCGGCGCTCGCCGAACGGGCCAGGATCGCCCGGGAGATCCACGACGTGCTGGCGCACAGCCTGTCCGCGCAGCTGGTGCACCTGGAGGCTGCCCGGCTGATGCTGGACGCCGGCGCCGAGCGGGCCGAGATCCGCGAACGGGTGGTCGCCGCCCGGCGGATGGCGCAGGACGGGCTGGCCGAGACCCGGCAGGCGCTGTCCGCGCTGCGCGGCGAGTTCGCCCCGGTCGCCGAGTTCGTGGCCGGCCTGGTCGCGCAGGCCGGCGCCGAGCTGACGGTGGACGGGGTGCCCCGGCCGCTGCCCGCGGAGGCCGGGCTGGCGGTCCGCCGCACCGCGCAGGAGGCGCTGACCAACGCCCGCAAGCACGCGCCGGGCGGCCGGGTCGCGGTCCGGCTCGGCTACCTGGACGACGCGGTGGAACTGACGGTGCGCAACTCCGGCGCCCCGCGCGGCGCGGACCCGATGCTGGGCGGCAGCGGGAGCGGGTACGGTCTGCTCGGGATGCGCGAACGCGCGGAGTTGCTCGGCGGCGAACTGCTGGCGGGCCCCGAGGAGGGAGGGTGGCGCGTGCTGCTGCGGGTGCCGACGTGACGGGTCCGGGAACGACCGGAGGGCCGATCCGGGTGGTGGTCGCCGACGACCAGACCGTGGTGCGGGAGGGCATCGTGATGCTGCTCGGCCTGCTGCCGGGCATCACGGTGGTCGGCTCGGCGACGGACGGCGAGGAGGCGCTGCGGCTGGTCGCCGAGCACGCCCCCGACGTGGTGCTGATGGACCTGCGGATGCCGCGCTGCGACGGCGTGGAGGCGACCCGCCGGGTCCGCGCCGAGCACCCGGGCACCGAGGTGGTGGTGCTCACCACCTACGCCGACGACGACTCGCTGTTCTCCGCGCTGCAGGCCGGCGCGCGCGGCTTCCTGACCAAGGACGCCGGCGCGGAGGAGATCGCCCGCGCGGTGGCGGACGTCCGCTCGGGCGCGGCCGGGCTCTCCCCGCAGGTCCAACTGCGGCTGCTGGAGCGGCTGTCAAGCGCGCCGACGGCCGCCGCCGGAACACCCGCCGCCGGAACGCCCGCGGCCGGTACGCCGGTGGCCGAGCCGCCGGTTGCCGCCGGACCGCCGGTCGCGGAGCCGCCCGCGCGGGCCGCCCGGCCGGCGCTGCCGGACGGGTTGACCCAGCGGGAGGCCGAGGTGCTGGCGCTGATCGCGTCCGGACTGTCCAACGCGGAGATCGCCGAGAGGTTGTTCGTCAGCCCCGCAACGGTGAAAACCCATATCAACAACCTTTTTGCGAAGACGGCGGTCCGGGACCGCGCGCAGGCCGTCGCGTACGCCTTCAAGCATGGAATTTCGGAAGGTTCGTGACCGCACCTTCCTGTCGCTGGTTCGGGTGAACGTATCTTCACGGGTTTCGCCGTGTGGTTTGTGACGCTCCATCATGGTTCGGTCGTAGTGACCGGATTGATGAGGTGTGGGCAAGTGGCGCAACAGGAGAGAGTTGACTGGTGGGCCGCGTCCGCCTCCCGGCCCAGGGTGGTGGCGCAGCGGCGGAGTGCGGAAGCCGAGGTGCCCCCCACGGAGGAGCGGGTCGGCGGCGCGGTGTACCGGAGTGTCCAGGACAGTGAGGCGTTCCAGGAGATCCGGCGCGGCTACCGCTCGTTCGTGTTCCCGGCCTGTGCCGGGTTCCTGGCCTGGTACCTGCTGTTCGTGACGGCCCAGGCCTTCATGCCGGACCTGCTGGGCCGCCGGATCGCCGGGCCGCTGAACGTGGCCTGGGCGCTCGGCCTCGGCCAGTTCGCGTCCACGTTCCTGCTCACCTGGCTCTACGCCCGCAATGCCCGCACCAAGCGCGATCGAGCGGCCCTCGAACTGCGCTGGGACACCCAGGACCAGCTGCGATGACCCATCACCCCAACCACGGCCTCGCCGTGGCGCTGTTCGCCGTCGTCGTCGCCGTGACGCTGACCATCACGGTCTGGGTCGGCCGCCGCGGCCACGCCGCCGAGGACTTCTTCGCCGGCGGCCGGGACTTCTCCCCGCTGCAGAACGGCTTCGCCCTCTCCGGCGACTACCTGTCGGCCGCCTCCTTCCTCGGCGTCACCGGCCTGATCGCGCTGTACGGCTACGACGGCGTGCTCTACAGCATCGGCTTCCTGGTGGCCTGGCTGGTCGTGCTGATGCTGGTGTCCGAACTGGTCCGCAACGCGGGCCGGTACACGCTGGCCGACGTGCTGGCGCTGCGGATGCGGCAGCGGCCGGTGCGGGCCGCGGCCGGACTGTCGTCCATGGTCGTCACGCTGATGTACCTGATCGCGCAGATGGTCGGCGCGGGCAGCCTGGTCGCGCTGCTGCTGAACACCAACAGCGGGGCCGCCAAGGCGTGGACCATCATCGCGGTCGGCGCCCTGATGATCGTCTACGTGACGGTCGGCGGGATGCGCGCCACCACCTGGATCCAGATCGTCAAGGCCTTCCTGCTGGTGGGCGGTTCGGTGCTGCTCACGGTGCTGGTGCTGGCCCGCTTCCACGGCGACCTGGGCGCGCTGATGGAGACCGCGGCGCGGCGCAGCGGCGAGGGCGAGAAGTACCTGCAGCCGGGCCTCAACTACGGCTCCGGGGTGATCAGCCGGCTGGACTTCGTCAGCCTCGGCCTGGCGCTGGTGCTCGGCACCGGCGGCCTGCCGCACATCCTCAGCCGGTTCTACACGGTGCCGACCGCGCGGGCCGCCCGGCGCTCCACGATGTGGGCGATCGGCCTGATCGGCTCGTTCTACCTGATGGCGATCGTGCTCGGGCTCGGGGCGGGCGCGGTGGTCGGCGGGCACGACCTGCGGGCGGCCAACTCGGCGGGCAACACGGCGGTTCCGCTGCTCGCCCTGGACCTCGGCGGCGGCGACGGCTCGACCTGGGGCCTGCTGCTGTTCGCGGTGATCTCCGCGATCGCGTTCGCCACCATCCTGGCGGTGGTCGCCGGACTCACCCTGGCCTCCTCCGCCGCCTTCGCCCACGACCTGTACGCCCGGGCGCTGCGGCGCGAGAACGGCCGGCAGGTGTCCGAGCGCGAGGAGGTGATCGCGGCCCGGGTCTCCGCCGTCGTGATCGGCGGCCTCGCGATCGTGCTCAGCCTGTACGCGCAGCGGCTGAACGTCGCGTTCCTGGTCGGCCTGGCCTTCGCGGTGGCCGCCTCCGCGAACCTGCCGACGCTGCTGTACTCGCTGTTCTGGAAGCGCTTCTCCACCCGCGGCGCGGTCTGGTCGGTGTACGGCGGCCTGGTCCCGGCGGTGGTGCTGGTGCTGTTCTCGCCGGTCGTCTCCGGGACGAAGACCTCGGTGATCCCCGGGATGGACTTCCACTGGTTCCCGCTGGAGAACCCCGGCCTGGTCTCCATCCCGCTGGGCTTCCTGGCCGGCTGGCTGGGCACCCTGCTGGACCGCGAGCCCGCCGACGAGGACGGCTACGCCGAGCTGGAGGTCCGCGCCCTGACGGGTGCCGGCGCCGCCTGACGGAGCGTCGACGGCCGGGCCCGCACCCTCCCGGGTGCGGGGCCCGGCCGTTTCTCAGCCGGTGAGCGCTTCGAGGGCGGTGACGTCCATCCGGGACGGGGTGCCCGGGGCCTTGCCGCAGCTCTCCGGTCGGGGCGGCTCGCTCGCGGACTCCGCCACCGTCGCCCGCCAGCGGCGCCCGTCGGCGTGCCGCACCTCCACCGTCCAGCCGTCGCCGTCCCGCTGCTGACGCATGGTCAGGTCGGCCGCGGCGCTCTCCCCGGTCAGCTCGCGGACGGCCTGCTCCGCCGCCTGGGAGGGGCGCGGCCAGTACGAGCGGCCGCGGGAGTGGGCGGGGACGGTGTGGCCGGCGGCGGTGGCGGCCAGCACCTCCTTCGCGGACTCCGCGGTGAGCCGGCCGTACGCGTAGCCGTGCGGCAGCACCAGCATGGTGGGGGAGAAGCGGTGCCCGCCGAGGTGGGTGACCTCCCAGGCCTCGCTGTGGCCGGCGGCCGCGAGGTCGGCGGCCAGCGGGCGGCCGAGCAGCGCGCAGCAGCGGTCGCGGCGGCCGTTGGTGCACACCAGGGCGATCGGGCCGCCGACGTGCTCGGCGCCGAAGCCGCCGTGCCGGCCCGCGCCGAGGGCGGCGAAGTCGAGGTCGAGCAGCGCGGCGGGGGAGTCGATCCGGGCGCGGCGCACCCACGGGTCGGCGGGCGAGGTGTGCGCGATCAGCACCTCGTGCCGGGCCGCGGTGTCGGTGTCGGCGTGCCGCCCGGGCCGGCGGATCAGCGCGATCCGGACGCCGGTGCCGTCGGCCGCCCGGTCGAGCGCCGCCCCGAGTTCCGGATCGAGGTGGCTCGCGGTGAGCGCCTTCGCGCCCCAGGGGCCGGGCTGTTCGAGGAGCAGCCAGGTGGTGGCGGTGGCCGCGGTGGCCGCCAGCGGCTCGGTCAGTTCGCGCGACAGCGTCGTACAGGTGCTCACCCGCCACACACTAGTGCGCCGCCGCGGCCCGGCCGCGGAGGGACGGGCCGCCCGGTGGACGCGGAACGGCGGGAACCTCCCGGGAGGCCCCCGCCGTCGGGCAGTTGACGTGCCGTCAGGCCGGCGTCACATCCGGCCGCCGACCGCCGCGATCTGCGCGGGCACCGGCGTGCCGGAGCCGTCGCGGCGCGGGTCGCGCTCCGGGAGGGCGACCGGCTGGCCGTTGGCGGCGGCGCCGAGCGCGGGCACCGGGCCGGCCCAGGCGAACGCCAGGCCGTCCTCGCCGCGCAGGAAGCGCTGGCAGCGGACGCCGCCGGTGGCGCGGCCCTTGCGCGGGTACTGGTCGAACGGGGTGAGCTTCCAGCTGGTCTGCTCCTCGCCGGCCAGCGTGCCGGAGGCGGCGGCCACCGAGAGGACCACCGCGTCCTCCGCCGGGTCGACGGCGGTGAAGGACAGCACCCGGGCGCCGTCGGCCAGCTTGATGCCGGCCATGCCGCCCGCCGGGCGGCCCTGCGGGCGGACCTGCCCCGCCGGGTAGCGCAGCAACTGGGCGTCGGAGGTGAGGAAGACCAGGTCCTCCTCGCCGGTGCGCAGCTCGACCGCGCCGATCACGGCGTCGCCGTCCTTGAGCGCGATCACCTCGAACTCGTCCTTGTTGGCGGGCCATTCGGGCACCACCCGCTTGACCACGCCCTGCACGGTGCCGAGCGCCAGGCCCGGCGAGGACTCGTCCAGCGTGGTCAGCGCGAGCGCCTTCTCGTCGGCCTCCAGGCGGAGGAACTCGGAGACCGCGGCGCCGCCGGACAGCGCCGTGGTGCCCGGGGCAGCGCGGGCAGGTCGATCACCGGCAGGCGCAGCACCCTGCCGGCCGTGGTGACCACGCCGATGTCGCCGCGCGCGGTGGCGGGGACGGCCGAGGCCACCACGTCGTGCCGGGCCCGGGACGGCTCGTCGGTGACCGGCTCCAGGTCGAAGGTGCGGGCGAGCAGGCCGGTGGAGGACAGCAGCACCCGGCACGGGTCGTCCGCGACCTCCAGCGGGACGGCCAGCGCCGCCGAGGGCACCGAACCGGCCTCCAGCAGCACGGTGCGCCGCTCGGTGCCGAACTGCTTGGCCACCGCGCCGAGTTCGGAGGACACCACGGAGCGCAGCTTGGTGTCGGACTCCAGGATCTCGGTCAGCTCGGCGATCTCCTTGAGCAGCTTGGCCTGCTCGGCCTCCAGCTCGACCCGGTCGAAGCGGGTCAGCCGGCGCAGCGGGGTGTCCAGGATGTACGCGGTCTGCGTCTCGGACAGGCCGAAGCGCTCCATCAGCCGGTCCTTGGCCTGGGCCGCGTCGTCGCTGCTGCGGATGATCGCGATGACCTCGTCGATGTCGACCAGGGCGACCAGCAGGCCCTCGACCAGGTGCAGCCGGTCCTGGCGCTTGCGGCGGCGGAAGTCGCTGCGCCGCTTGACCACCGTGAAGCGGTGGTCGACGTAGACCTCCAGCAGCTCCTTCAGGCCCAGCGTCAGCGGCTGGCCGTCGACCAGCGCCACGTTGTTGATGCCGAAGGTCTCCTCCATCGGCGTCAGCTTGTACAGCTGCTCCAGCAGCGCCTCGGGGACGAAGCCGTTCTTCACCTCGATGACCAGCCGCAGGCCGTGCTCGCGGTCGGTGAGGTCCTTGACGTCGGCGATGCCCTGGAGCTTCTTCGCGTTGACCAGGTCCTTGATCTTCCCGATCACCTTCTCCGGGCCGACCGTGTACGGCAGTTCGGTGACCACGATGCCCTTGCGGCGGGCAGTGACGTTCTCGATCGTGGCGGTGGCCCGGATCTTGAAGGTGCCGCGGCCGGACTCGTACGCGTCGCGGATGCCGGACAGGCCGACGATCCGGCCACCGGTCGGCAGGTCCGGACCGGGGACGAACCGCATCAGGGTTTCCAGGTCCGCGTTCGGATGCTTGATCAGGTGCCGGGCGGCGGCCACCACTTCGGACAGGTTGTGCGGCGGCATGTTGGTGGCCATGCCGACCGCGATGCCGGTGGCGCCGTTGACCAGCAGGTTCGGGTACGCCGCGGGGAGCACCTGGGGCTCCTGCTCGGAGCCGTCGTAGTTCGGGCCGAAGTCGACGGTGTCCTCGTGGATCGACTCCACCATCGACATCGAGGCCGCCGTCAGCCGGGACTCGGTGTAGCGCATCGCGGCCGGCGGGTCGTCGTTGCCGAGCGAGCCGAAGTTGCCGTGACCGTCGATCAGCGGCAGCCGCATCGAGAACGGCTGCGCCATGCGCACCACCGCGTCGTAGATCGAGGCGTCGCCGTGCGGGTGCAGACGGCCCATCACCTCGCCGACCAGGCGCGCGCACTTGACGTGGCCGCGCTCCGGGCGCAGCCCCATCTCGTTGGCCTGGTACAGGATCCGGCGGTGCACCGGCTTCAGGCCGTCGCGGGCGTCCGGCAGGGCGCGGGAGTAGATCACGGAGTACGCGTACTCCAGGAACGAGCCCTGCATCTCGTCCACGACATCGACATCGAGGATGCGCTCCTCGAAGTCACCGGGCGGCGGGGTGGGCGAACTGCGGCGGGCCATCGCTGCGGGGCTCCCTTGCGGTACTGGGGTCGGACGCGGGCGTGAACGCCCCCCATTGTGGACCCTCGGTGGGACACCACCCGTCACCCGGGCCGCTTCCGCCGCTGGCGAACGCGCCGGGCGGCCGGACACCTGACGGCGGCGCCGGGCGTTGCACCAGAATGGGGGACGTCACAAGCCCCCGGCCCGGACACTCCGGAACCGACGACGGGAAGGACCCCCGCATGGCCAACCCCGGCCCCGCCAGCGGCCTCGCCATCACCGAACACCGCCTGGCCAACGGCCTGCGCGTGGTGCTCTCCGAGGACCACCTCACTCCGGTCACCGCCGTCTGCCTCTGGTACGACGTGGGCTCCCGGCACGAGGTCAAGGGGCGCACCGGGCTCGCCCACCTCTTCGAGCACCTGATGTTCCAGGGCTCGGCCAACGTCTCCAACAACGGGCACTTCGAACTGGTCCAGGGCGCCGGCGGCTCGCTCAACGGCACCACCAGCTTCGAGCGCACCAACTACTTCGAGACCATGCCCGCCCACCAACTGGAGCTCGCGCTCTGGCTGGAGGCCGACCGGATGGGCTCGCTGCTGGCCGCCCTGGACGACACGTCCATGGAGAACCAGCGCGACGTGGTGAAGAACGAGCGCCGCCAGCGCTACGACAACGTGCCCTACGGCACCGCGTTCGAGAAGCTCACCGCGCTGTCCTTCCCCGCGGACCACCCGTACCACCACACCCCGATCGGCTCGATGGCCGACCTGGACGCCGCCACCCTGGAGGACGCCCGCGCGTTCTTCCGCACCTACTACGCGCCCAACAACGCGGTGCTGTCGATCGTCGGTGACCTCGACCCCGAGCAGACCATCGCCTGGGTGGAGAAGTACTTCGGCTCGATCCCCGGCCACGACGGCAAGCAGCCGCCGCGCGACGGCACGCTGCCCGCCACCATGGACGGCGAGTCCCGCGAGCTGATCCGCGAGGACGTCCCGTCCCGCGCGCTGATGGCCGCCTACCGGCTGCCGCACGACGGCACCCGGCAGGCCGACGCCGCCGACCTCGCGCTGACCATCCTCGGCAGCGGCGAGTCCTCCCGGCTGTACAACCGGCTGGTCCGCCGCGACCGCACCGCCGTCGCCGCCGGCTTCGGCCTGCTGCGGCTCTCCGGCGCGCCCTCGCTGGGCTGGCTGGACGTCAAGGCCGGGGCCGGCGCCACCATCGAGCAGATCGAGGCCGCCGTCGACGAGGAGCTCGCCCGGTTCGCCGCCGAGGGCCCCACCGCCGAGGAGCTCGAGCGCGCCCAGGCCCAGATCGAGCGCGAGTGGCTGGACCGGCTCACCACCGTGGCCGGCCGCGCGGACGAACTCTGCCGCTACGCCGTCCTGTTCGGCGACCCGAAGCTGGTCAACAACGCGCTGGCGAAGGTCCTCGACGTCACCGCCGAGGAGGTCCGGGAGGTGGCCGCGGCCCGGCTGCGCCCCGACAACCGGGCGGTGCTGGTGTACGAGCCGACCCCCGACGACAGCAACGACGACGACAGCTCCGAGAACGAGGAGGCGGCGGCGTGAGCGACACCCCCGCGCAGTACGTGCCGGCGATGGACTTCCACCCGCAGCCGCAGCCCGGCACCCCCACCCCGTGGGCGTTCCCGGCCCCCGAACGGCTCACCCTGGCCAACGGCCTGACGGTGCTTCACTGCCACCGCCCCGGCCAGCAGCTGGTCGCCGTCGACATGGTGCTGGACGCGCCGCTGGCCGCCGAGCCGGAGGGCCTGGACGGCGTCGCCTCGATCCTGTCCCGGGCGCTCTCGGAGGGCACCGACACGCTCACCGCCGAGCAGTTCGCGGCCGAGCTGGAGCGGGCCGGCGCCACCCTGGACACCCACGCCGACCACCCGGCGCTGCGGGTCTCGCTGGAGGTCCCGGCCTCCCGCCTGGAGCGCGGCCTGACCCTGCTCGGCGACGCCCTGCGGGTGCCGGCGCTGCCCGCCGAGGAGATCGAGCGGCTGGTCGCCAACCGCCTCGACGAGATCGTCCACGAGCAGGCCAACCCGGCCCGCCGGGCCGCGAAGGCGCTGTACGCCTCGCTGTTCGCCGAGTCCGACCGGCTGTCCCGGCCGCGGGCCGGCTCCACCGACAGCGTCAAGCGGATCGACCGGGACGCGGTGAAGGCGTTCTACGACGCCCACCTGCGCCCGTCCACCGCCACCGCCGTGGTGGTCGGCGACCTCACCGGCATCGACCTGGCCGCGCTGCTGGAGTCCACCCTCGGCCGGTGGAGCGGCGAGAGCCGCGAGCCGTCGGCGCACGGCCCGGTGACCGCGGACGACACCGGCCGGGTGGTGATCGTCGACCGGCCCGGCTCGGTGCAGACCCAGCTGCTGATCGGCCGGATCGGCCCGGACCGGCACGACCCGGCGTGGGCCGCGCAGGTCCTCGGCACCTACTGCCTCGGCGGCACCCTCACCTCCCGGCTCGACCGGGTGCTGCGCGAGGAGAAGGGCTACACCTACGGCGTCCGGGCGTTCGCCCAGCCACTGCGCTCCGCCGCCGACGGCTCCGGCCGCGGGCTGCTGGCGATCAGCGGCTCGGTGGACACCGAGTCCACCGCGCCCGCCCTTCAGGACACCTGGACCATCCTGCGCACCCTCGCCGCCGAGGGCCTCACCGACGCCGAGCGCGAGGAGGCCGTGCAGTTCCTGGTCGGCGTCGCCCCGCTCAAGTACGAGACGGCCGGCTCGGTCGCCGCGACCCTGGCCGACCAGGTCGAGCAGTACCTGCCCGACACCTACCAGGCCGAGTTCTACCGCCAGCTCACCGAGCTCGACACCGACGCGGCGACCCGCGCCGTGGTCGCCGCCTTCCCGCCGGACCGGCTGGTCACCGTGCTGGTCGGCGACGCCTCGGTGATCGCCGAGCCGATCAAGGCGCTCGGCATCGGCGACGTCACGGTCATCGCCAACTGACGTCCCGTCAGCAGGGCCCGGCGGAGCGTCAGCTCCGCCGGGCCTTCGGCGTTTTATTGCCTTGCGCGCCGTCAGTGCCGCGTGGGTAGATGTCCCCGGCCGCACGAGAGGCGCGCGGCCGGAACGAGCGATGCGGAAGGAGGCGGTCACCATGCGGGTCGAGCCACGACGACGCTCCCCGAGGCTGCCCTTCCGTTGTTCGCCACGAACTGCCTGAGCAGTCGCCGCGCAGCACCGTCTGCCGCCCGCGGTCCCGCCCTGCCGGGCCGCGCCCCCGATCTTCCCCGCCGCCGCACCGGGCGTTCTCGTGCGGCACCCTTGACATCACCGACCCAGGAGGTCGAACCCTTATGTCGTACACCGAGATTCCCGGCGCCCGGGTCCCGATCCGGATGTGGACCGACCCGGCCGCCGTCGAGGGCCAGGCCCTGCAGCAGCTGCGCAACATCAGCACGCTGCCCTGGCTGCACGGCCTCGCCGTGATGCCGGACGTCCACCTGGGCAAGGGCGCCACCGTCGGCTCCGTCATCGCCATGAAGGGCGCGGTCTGCCCGGCCGCGGTCGGCGTCGACATCGGCTGCGGGATGACGGCCGTCAAGTCCTCGCTCACCGCGAAGGACCTGCCGGACGACCTGTCCCGGCTGCGCCACCGCATCGAGCAGGCCATCCCGGTCGGCCGCGGCCTGCACAGCGACCCGGTCGACCCGGGCGCGCTGCACGGCCGGTCCACCGCCGGCTGGGACGACTTCTGGCGGCGCTTCGACGACATCGCGCCCGAGGTCCGCTGGCGGCGCGAGCGCGCCGCCCTGCAGATGGCGACGCTCGGCAGCGGGAACCACTTCATCGAGCTGTGCCTGGACGACGACGGCGCGGTCTGGCTGATGCTGCACTCCGGCTCGCGGAACATCGGCAAGGAGCTCGCCGAGCACCACATGACGGTCGCCCGCTCGCTGCCGCACAACCAGGGCCTGATCGACCGCGACCTCGCGGTCTTCATCGCCGACACCCCGCAGATGGCCGCCTACCGCTCCGACCTGTTCTGGGCGCAGGAGTACGCCAAGCACAACCGGGCGCTGATGATGGCCCTGTTCCAGGACGCCGTCCGCCGCGAACTGCCCAAGGCTCGGGCCACCTTCGGCGAGATGATCTCCTGCCACCACAACTACGTCGCCGAGGAGCGCTACGACGGCGTCGACCTGCTCGTCACCCGCAAGGGCGCGATCCGGGCCGGCTCCGGCGAGTACGGGATCATCCCCGGCTCGATGGGCACCGGCTCGTACATCGTGAAGGGCCTCGGGAACGCGGCCTCCTTCAACTCGGCCTCGCACGGCGCCGGCCGCAAGATGAGCCGGACGGCGGCGAAGAAGCGCTTCACCACCAAGGACCTGGTCGAGCAGACCGCCGGCGTCGAGTGCCGCAAGGACTCCGGCGTGGTCGACGAGATCCCCGGCGCGTACAAGCCGATCGAGAAGGTCATGGCCCAGCAGAAGGACCTGGTCGAGGTGGTCGCCCACCTCAAGCAGGTGATCTGCGTCAAGGGCTGACGCCCCGTCAGGGTTCCGGCGGGGCCGGGAGCAGGCGCCGCGCTCCCCGGCCCCGCCGGCGGCCCGGGCTACTCGGCCCCGACCAGCGCGCGGTAGCGGTCGTGCCACAGGTCCTCGTGCGCCTCCGGCAGCAGCAGGACGCGGTCCGGGCGCAGCGCCGCGAGCGCCTCCGGGTCGTGGGTGACCATCACCATCGCGCCCGGGTACTCGGCGACCGCGCGCAGCACCTCGTCCCGGGAGGCCGGGTCCAGGTTGTTGGTCGGCTCGTCCAGCAGCAGCACGTTGGCGCCCGAGTGCACCCCGTTCGGGCCGAGCACCACCAGCCGGCTGCCGCGGTCCACCGCCAGGTCGACCCCGTTCAGCACCCGGTGGCCGCGGTACGTCTTCGCCAGGCTGATCGCCCCCAGCGGGATCCGCCCGCACGGCGCGGGCTCCGGCAGCCGGATCCGCGCCGTCCGCCCGGCCCGCCGCACCGGCTCGGCCTCCGCCAGCAGCCGGTCCGCCCGCTTCGCCATCGACTGCGCGGCCGACGCGGTGCTCGCGTTGGCCCGCATCCGGTCCGCCTGCGCGTGCAGGCGCGCCGCCTTCCGCTCCGCGTTCGCCCGCTCCCGGGCGCGCCGCCGCTCGTCCGCGGCCTGCTGCACCAGGTACGCCGACCAGCCGGTGTTGTGCACGTCCAGCGCGGCGCGCTGCGGATCCAGGTGGAACACCCGGTTCACCGTCCCGTCGATCAGCTCCAGGTCGTGGCTGATCAGCACCAGCCCGCCCCGGTGGGAGGCGAGGAAGCCGCGCAGCCAGGCGATCGACTCCGCGTCCAGGTGGTTGGTCGGCTCGTCCAGCAGCAGCGTGTCGTGCCCGGCGAACAGGATCCGGGCCAGCTCCACCCGCCGTTTCTGACCGCCCGACAGATCGCCCACCGGCTGCTCCAGCAGCCGCTCGGGCAGGCCGAGGCCCGCCGCCACCCGGGCCGCCTCCGCCTGCGCGGCGTACCCGCCGCACCGCTGGAAGCCGTCCTCGGCCCGGGTGTACGCGCGCAACGCCCGCTCCAGCGCGGGCCCCTCGGCCCCGGCCATCGCGGACTCGGCGGTGCGCAGCGCCCGCTGCGCCTCGTCCATCCCGCGGGCGGACAGGATGCGGTCCAGCACCGGGACGGCCGGATCCGCCGCGCGGGAGTCCTGCGGCAGGTACCCGGTCGATCCCTGGCGCTGCACGCTCCCGGCGGACGGCTCGACGAGGCCCGCCAGCGTGGACAGCAGGGTGGTCTTGCCCGCGCCGTTGCGGCCGACCAGGCCGACCCGGTCGCCGGGGGCGAGGTGGAAGGAGATGTCGTGCAACAGCAGGCGCGCGCCGACGCGCACGTCGAGACCACAGACGGTGATCATGAGAAAAGACGCTCCGAAACAACAGCAAGAGGACACACGGGTGGCGTGGAAGCGGGTCCGCTTGCTAGGAGATGAAGAGCGTCGACATGGGCACGAGGCTACGTCGGGGGCCGGGCGGGGCGCACCCGAATTACCGTCCGTGCCGGTCGGACGGGGTCAGGCCGGTTCGGCGCGGTTCAGGTGAGGTTCAGGGCCAGCATGTAGACGGCCGTTCCCGCGACGATCGAGAGCAGGGCGTTGCGCCGCCACAGGTGCAGGCCGAGGGTCGCCGCCAGGCCGGCGGCGGCCGGGCCCGCCTCCGCGAGCGGGACGTCCCGCAGGGTGTAGACGGTCAGGATCACCATCACGCCGGCCGGCATGGTCGCCGCCAGGAACCGCAGCAGGCCGGACTCCCGCAGCCGGCCCAGCAGCACGAACGGCGCGGCGCGCAGCAGCAGCGTCACCGCGAACATCGTCAGCAGGCCCGCCAGCACGTACCGCCAGTCAGGCACGACGCCCCCTCAGCAGGTACCGGACGGTCAGCGCCGCCACGAACAACCCCAGCGCCACCACCAGCAGTTGGCCCTTCGCCAGCAGCAGCGCGGCCAGCGCGCACAGCAGCGCGAGGACCGGGCCCGGGACGTCCCGGGTGGCCCGCCAGCCGTCCACGGCCAGCACCGCGAACAGTGCGGTGAGCGCGAAGTCCAGCCCGCGGAGGTCGCCCGGCAGGGCCGCGCCCAGCAGCGCCCCGTCACCCCGCCGAGCACCCAGTACGCCTGGCAGAACGCCTGGACGGCCACGATCCGGCGGCCCGTCAGACCCGGGCGGGCGGCGGCCAGGGCGTACGCCTCGTCGGTCAGCGCGTAGACGCTGTACGCCTTCGCGGCGCGGCCCCGGACGCGGTGCAGGGGGAAGGACAGGCCGTAGAAGACGTGCCGGAAGTTCACCAGGAACGTGGTGACGGCCACGGACGCGAGCGGGGTCAGGGCGAGGAACAGGCCGATCGCGAGGAACTCCAGCGAGCCCGCGTAGATCAGCAGCGAGAACACCGGCGCCCACCACCAGTCGAACCCGCTCTGGACCAGCAGCACGCCGAAGGCGACGCCCAGGGGGTACAGGCCCAGGCCCACGCCGAGGGTGTCCGCCGCGGCGGACCTGACGGCGTGCGGGTCTTCGGCTTCGGTTGAGATCGCCACCCGAGGACCCTACGACAGACGGATGGTCGCCAGCAGGGGACCGTGGGAGGTCGCAGCTACGCCGCGGGCAGCTCGTCCAGGCCTTCCTGGACGAGCTTGGCGACGCGGTCGAGCGCGGTGTCGGCGCCGTCGGCGGTCGCGGAGAGGACGACGGTCTCGCCGCCCTCCGCGCCGAGGGCGAGCAGGCCGAGCATGGAGCCGGCGTTGACCGGGGTGCCGCCCTCCTTGGCGATGGTCATCGGGACGCCGGTGGAGGTGACGGCCTTGACGAAGATGGAGGCGGGACGGGCGTGCAGGCCCTCGGCCCAACCGATGGTGACGCGGCGCTCAGCCATGAGAGGTGCCTTTCAGGTGGTGCAAGGTGGTGCAAGGGTTGTCTAGACCAGTGTTGCACGCCGCCCTCGGCGGGGCCCGGCGGCGAGCAGGGTCAGCGTGCCGTGCCGAGCACGGCCGGCGCCATCAGGCTCGCCGACGACTACCCTGACGACCGTGGAGCACGA
This sequence comes from Kitasatospora cheerisanensis KCTC 2395, assembly GCF_000696185.1. Lineage (GTDB taxonomy): Bacteria > Actinomycetota > Actinomycetes > Streptomycetales > Streptomycetaceae > Kitasatospora > Kitasatospora cheerisanensis. The sequence continues at coordinate 5,653,788 of NZ_KK853997.1, forward strand.
CACCGTCAAGCACGCCACGGCGCGCGAAGAGGCCGGGCACGGTTATCCGCAGCACTGGGAGGCCGACGTCCTGCTGCGCGACGGCGGCACGGCCCGGATCAGACCGATCACCGCGGACGACGCGGACCGGCTGGTGGAGTTCTACGAGCAGGTCTCCGACCAGTCGAAGTACTTCCGCTTCTTCGCCCCGTACCCGCACCTGTCCGACAAGGACGTGCGCCGGTTCACGCACCACGACTACGTGAACCGGGTCGGCCTGGCCCTGGTGGTGCGGGACCGGTTCATCGCCACCGTCCGGTACGACCGGATCGACAAGCAGGGCATGCCGTCCACCACCGGCACGGACGCCGAGGTGGCCTTCCTGGTGCAGGACGCCCACCAGGGCCGGGGCATCGCCTCCGCGCTGCTGGAGCACATCGCGGCGGTCGCGCAGGAGCGCGGCATCCGCCGGTTCACCGCCGAAGTGCTGCCGGAGAACCGGAAGATGGTGAAGGTGTTCACCGACGCCGGCTACACCCAGCGGCGCAGCTTCGCCGACGGCGTGGTGCACCTGGAGTTCGACCTGGAGCCCACCGCCGCCTCGCTCGCCGTCATGCGGGCCCGCGAGCACCGCGCCGAAGCCCGGTCCGTGCAGCGGCTGCTGACGCCCCGTTCGATCGCCGTGGTCGGCGTCTCGCGCAACCCGCAGTCGGTCGGCCGGGCGCTGCTGCGCGACCTCCGGGCCGGCTTCGACGGCCCGGTGTACGCGGTGAACCGCAGCGCCGACCCGGGCACCCTGCTGGACGGGCTGCCGAGCCACCGCTCGGTGCAGGCGATCCCCGGCCCGGTCGACCTGGCCGTGATCGCGGTGCCGGAGTCCGCCGTCCCGGCGACCGTCGCCGAGTGCGGCGCGCACGGCGTGCAGGGCCTGGTGGTGGTCACCGCCGGGTACGCCGAGACCGGGCCGGACGGGCGCGACCGGCAGCGCGAACTGGTCCGGCAGGCCCGGGCCGCCGGCATGCGGGTGATCGGCCCGAACGCCTTCGGCCTGATCAACACCGACCCCGAGCACCGGCTGAACGCCTCGCTCGCCCCCGTGCTGCCCGAACGCGGACCGTTCGGCGTGTTCTGCCAGTCCGGCGCGATCGGCGTCGCCCTGCTGGAGGCCGCCCACCGGCGCGGCACCGGCATCTCCTCGTTCGCGTCGGTCGGCAACCGGGGCGACGTCTCCGGCAACGACCTGCTCCAGTACTGGGAGGAGGACGACGCCACCGGCGTGGTGCTGCTCTACCTCGAATCCTTCGGCAACCCGCGGAAGTTCACCCGGATCGCCCGCCGGCTCGCCGCCGCCAAGCCCGTCGTGGTGCTCAAGGGCGCCCGGCACACCGGCAGCCTGCCGCCCGGCCACGCCGTCCAGCCCGCCGCCACCCGGCTGCGCGACGCCACCGTGGACGCCCTGTTCCAGCAGGCCGGCGTGATCCGGGTGGACACCATCACCGAACTCTTCGACACCGGCGAACTGCTGGCCGGGCAGCCGCTGCCGTCCGGCAGCCGGGTCGCGATCGTCGGCAACTCCGACTCGCTCGGCCTGCTCACCTACGACACCTGCCTGAGCACCGGCCTGCGCCCGCGCACCCCCGTCGACCTGACCACCGGCGCCAGCGGCGAGAACTTCCGGATCGCCCTGGACACCGCACTCAGCGACCCGCAGGTGGACGCGGTGATCGCCGTCGCCATCCCGCCGATCGGCGTGCACGGCCCCGAGGCCGCGCCCGAACTGGTCGAGGACGCCCCGGAGATCGCGCAGGCCCTGCTGGACGCCGCCGACCGCGGCCGGGAACTCGGCAAGCCGCTGGTGCTCGCCCACCTCGCCCTGCCCGCGCTGGTCGGCCGGCTGCGCGCCGGGGGAGTCCCCGCCTACCCGGCGCCCGAGCGCGCCGTCCACGCCCTCGCCGACGCGGTGCGCTACGCGAAGTGGCGCCGCCGCAGCGCCGAGGCCGAGGAGACCGCCCGCGTCCCCGAACTCGACCACGTCGACGAGGGCGCCGCCCGCGCCCTCGTCGAACAGGCCCTGGGCAGCCGCGAAGCGGTCGCCGCCCGGCTTCAGCCCGGCGGCGCCCGGGTCACCGTGCCCGAGGCGGAGGCCGCCGCGCTGCTCGGCCACTACGGCATCCGGGTCAGCCCGACGCTGGCCGCACCGGACGAGGGCAGCGCCGTCAAGGCGGCGGCCACCCTCGGCTACCCCGTTGCGCTGAAAGCCACCGCCGAACACCTGCGCCACCGCCCCGACCTCGGCAGCGTCCGGCTCGACCTCACCAGCGAGGCCGAACTGCGCCGCGCCCACCGCGAGCTGGACGCCCTGCTGGGCGGCGCCGCGCAGGCGGAACTGGTGGTGCAGCGGCTCGCCCCACGCGGCGTGGACACCGTGATCGGCGCGGCCGTCGACCCGGCGGTCGGCACCATCCTCTCCTTCGGCCTGGCCGGCGCCCCCGCCGAACTGCTCGGCGACGTCGCCCACCGGCTGGTCCCCGCCACCGACCGGGACGTCGCCGAACTGATCCGGGAGGTGCGGGCCGCCCCCCTGCTGTTCGGCTGGCGCGGCGCGGAGGCGGTCGACACCGACGCGCTGGAGGAACTGCTGCTGCGCGTCTCCCGCCTGGTCGACGACCTGCCCGAGGTCGCGTCCGTGGACCTGGAGCCCGTGGTGGTCGCCCCGAACGGCCTGACCGTGCTCGGCGCGCGGGTCCGAATCGCCCCGCTGCCGGTCCGCACCGATCTGGGACCGCGCGCCATGAGCACGCTGTAACCTTGCGTGGTTGCCCGCCCGGCAGGAGCGGACGACCTCCGGGCCCGACGGCAGGACGACGGGCCGGGCGACCCCGGCGCAGTGCCACCCGCCGGACCGGCGGGACATGCCAGGATGGAGATATGGCGAAGACCGGTACCACCACGCAGGACCTGCGGTCCGCGATCGAGCGCAGCGGCTACTACCCGGCGCTGGTCTCCGAGGCGGTGGAGTCCGCGGTGGGCCCCGAGCCGATCAGCTCGTACCTGGTGCACCAGGAGACCACCTTCGACGCGAACGAGGTCCGCCGGCACGTCACCGTGCTGGTGCTCACCCCGTCCCGCTTCGTGGTCAGCCACACCGACGAGCAGAACGGCGACGCGGCCACGCCCGTCCCGTACGCCACCACCTCCACCGAGACGGTCCGGCTGGACCGGATCAGCTCCGTGGTGATCAGCCGCATGGTCGCCAACCCCGAGACGTACACCCCCGGCACCCTGCCCCGCGAGGTCGTCCTCACCATCGGCTGGGGCGCCGTGCAGCGCCTCGACCTGGAACCGGCCGGCTGCTCCGACCCCAACTGCGAGGCGGACCACGGCTACACCGGCTCCGCCACCGCCGACGACCTGTCGCTGCGGGTCAGCGAGGCCGGTGACGGCCCCGAGACGGTCGCCCAGGCGCTGGTGTTCGCCCGGGCGCTGTCCGAGGCGACCGTGGCCAACGGCTGAGCCCGGTATGCATCACGGCTACGACTCGTTCCATCCGCTCGACCCCGCCGACGCCCCCGCCCCGCGCTACGGCTGCGCCGCCCTCTCCGACCTGCTGCCCACCCTGGCGGCCGGCCTCGGCGTGCCCGGCCACCGCGCCACGCTGCCGCTGGAGCCCGCCGACCGGGTCTGCGTCTTCCTGGTCGACGGCCTCGGCTGGGAGCTGATCCGCCGGCACCCCGACTGGGCGCCGTTCCTCAACTCGCTGACGGCCGCCGGAACGCCGATCACCTCCGGCTTCCCGTCCACCACCGCCACCTCGCTGGCCTCCGTGGGCACCGGCCTGCCGCCGGGGCAGCACGGCCTGGCCGGGTACACGGTGGCGATCCCCGGCCGCGGGCAGCTGATGAACCAGCTGCGCTGGCAGCCGCCGGTCGACCCGCACGGCTGGCAGCCCTACCCGACCGTCTTCGAGCAGGCGCAGAACGCCGGCGTGGCCACCGCCCAGGTGTCCTCCCCGCTGTTCGCGGCCACCCCGCTCACCCAGGTCGCGCTGTCCGGCGGCACCTTCCTCGGCCGCACCACCGGCGAGGAGCGGATGGACCGCGCCGCCGCCTGGCTGGCCGAGCACGACCGCGCCCTGGTCTACACGTACCTGAGCGAACTCGACGCCGCCGGGCACCGGTTCGGCGTCGACTCCGACGAGTGGCGGCTCACCCTGTCCACCGTCGACCGGCTCGCCCGCCGCCTCGCCGAACAGCTCCCGCCGCGCTCCGCGCTGTACATCACCGCCGACCACGGCATGATCGACGTCACCCCGGAGAACCGGATCGACTTCGACGAGGACTGGGAGCTCTCCGCCGGCGTCGCCCTGCTCGGCGGCGAGGGCCGTGCCCGCCACGTGTACGCCCACCCCGGCGCGGCCGGCGACGTGTACGCCGTGTGGAGCGAGGTCCTCGGCGAGCAGATGTGGGTCGCCACCCGCGAACAGGCCATCGCCGCAGGCTGGTTCGGCCCGAACGTGGACGAGCGGGTGTACCACCGGATCGGCGACGTGGTCGCCGCCGCCCGCGACGACATCGCGATCATCGCCAGCCGCAACGAGCCCGGCGAGTCCCAGATGATCGGCCTGCACGGCTCGATGACCCCCGTCGAACAACTCGTCCCGCTGCTCGAAGTCCGCGGCTGAGACCGGCCCGTCAACCACCCCCGCCCGAAAGGCTGACGCTCCACCCATGGCTGAACTGGTGTTCTTCTCGGGCACGATGGACTGCGGCAAGTCGACGCTCGCCCTCCAGATGGACCACAACCACACCGCGCGCGGTCGGCAGGGCATCATCTTCACCCGCCACGACCGGGCCGGCGCCGCCACCATCTCCAGCCGCCTCGGCCTGCGCGCCGACGCGGTCGAGGTCGGCGACGAGTTCGACTTCCAGGCGTACGTCGTCCACCTGCTCTCCGCCGGCGGCAAGGTCGACTACCTGATCTGCGACGAAGCCCAGTTCTTCTCCGCCGGACAGATCGACCAACTCGCCCGCATCGTGGACGAGTTGGGCATCGACGTGTTCACCTTCGGGATCACCACCGACTTCCGCACCAAGCTCTTCCCCGGCTCCCAGCGGCTGATCGAGCTCGCCGACCGGGTCGAGGTCCTCCAGGTCGAGGCACTCTGCTGGTGCGGCGCCCGCGCCACCCACAACGCCCGCACCGTCGGCGGCGTCATGGTCGTCGAAGGAGCCCAGGTCGTGGTCGGCGACGTCGCCGTCAACGAGGACGAGATCGGCTACGAGGTGCTCTGCCGCCGCCACCACCGCCGCCGCCTCACCGCCGCCACCGCCCGCGCCGCCGTCCTCTCCCCGGACGTCCTCCCGTTCGAAGGCTGACACCGCGTCAGGCCCGGCGCGCGACAATGGCGGCATGACTTCGCCGCTGATCACCGTCGCCGAACTCGCCGCCGCCCTCGACACCCCGCACCCGCCGGTGCTGCTCGACATCCGCTGGCAGCTCGGCGGGCCGGCCGGCGCCGAGGAGTACGCCAAGGGCCACCTGCCCGGCGCCCACTACCTCGACCTCGACCACGAGCTCGCCGACCCGCCCGGCACCGCCGGCCGCCACCCGCTGCCCGACCCCGAACGCCTCGCCACCGCACTGCGCCGGGCCGGCGTCGACGCCCACCGCCCCGTCGTCGCCTACGACGCCGGGCCCTCGCTCTCCGCCGCCCGCGCCTGGTGGCTGCTCCGCTGGGCCGGCCACACCGACGTCCGCGTCCTCGACGGCGGCCTCGCGGCGTGGCTCGCCGACGGGCAGCCGCTCACCACCGAGACGCCCGCCCCCGGCGACGGCGACTTCAAGGTCTCGCCCGGCCACCTGCCCACCGTCGACGCCGCCCGCGCCGCGGAACTCGCCCGCACCGGACTGCTGTTGGACGCCAGGGCCGGCGAGCGCTACCGCGGCGAGACCGAACCCGTCGACCCCCGGGCCGGCCACATCCCCGGCGCGACCTCCGCCCCCACCACGGAGAACCTCGCGGCGGACGGACGCTTCCTCCCCGCCGGAGTCCTCGTCGAGAGGTTCGCCGCCCTCGGCGTCACCGACCCCGCCACCACGGCCGTCTACTGCGGCTCCGGCGTCACGGCCGCCCACCAGCTCCTCGCCCTCGAACTCGCCGGCCACCAGGGCGCGGCGCTCTACCCGGGCTCCTGGAGCGAGTGGTCCGCGAACCCCGCGAATCCGGTGGGCTGAGACCCGTCAGCGGCCCGGGGAACGGCGAGGCCGAGCGGCTGGTGGTCGAGGACCGCGGTAGGTCATGACTGCGGCGGGCCCGAAGACAGGGGCCCGAAACGACATGACCTCTCCGCGCCCCGCTGACCACCAGCAGTCCCGGCCTCGCCGTTCCCCGAGCCCCCGGTGGAGCTCCCGCAGGGACCCGGGAGAGCCGGTCCGCTACTCGGGCTTCTTGCGCCGCGACCCGAACACGATCTCGTCCCAGCTCGGCACCGTCGCCCGCCGGCCGGGGCGGACGCCGTCCGCCTCCGCCTGGCGGTCGGTCGCGCCGACCATGCGGTCGCGGTGCGGGGAGACCGAGCGCGGCATCAGGATGTCCGCGTACGCGGAGCCCGCGCCGACGCTCGCCGCCGGCGCACTCGCGGACTCCTCGATCTCCTCGGGCTCCTCGGTGACCGCGGTCTCCACGCTCGGCCCGACCGGGGTCAGGTCGCCGCGGTAGGAGGGCACCACGTCCAACAGGCTGGTGAGGGAGTCCCGTTCGGGGGAGACCGCGACGGCCTCGCGGGCCTCCCGGGCCTCGCGCACCTGCATGATGCGGTCGGCGGAGGGCCGCTCGATCATCGGGCGGGCCGGGCGGTCCTGGGGGAGGCGGGCGATCCGCGGGATGAACGGGAAGACCGAGTCCTCCTCGCGTTCCACGTTCTCGCCGATCAGGGCGCGCGCCTCGTCGTCGTTGGGCTGCACCAGGCGCCGCGGCGGGTCGTAGGACCAGGCGGCGCGCCGGTGTTCGCCGTCGGCGCGGTAGACGAGGATGACCTCCCAGGTGCCGTCGTCGCGGCGCCAGGAGTCCCAGCGTTCGGTGTCCTTCTCGGCGCCGCGCAGCGCGAGGCGCTCGGCGACGGCCTCGCCGAGCTGCGGGCCGGTGGACTCGCCGTGGCGGCGGATCGCCGTCTTGCGGGCCCGCTCGGCCATGAAGGCGCGCTCGGCCAGCACCGGACCCTCGAAGCGGCGGACGCGTTCGACCGAGATGCCGGCGGCCTGGGCGACCTCCTCGGCGGAGGCGCCTGCTCGTATCCGCGCCTGGATGTCCCGCGGGCGGAGGTGGCTCTCCACCTCGATCTCGATCTGGCCGAGCCGCGGCCGGTCACCCCGGACGGCGGCGCGCAGCCGCTCGTCGATCGGAAGGGTGTACTCCGTGCTGTCGGCAGCCTTGAGCACCAGCCGTGTGCCGTCGTTGCTGACGGCCACGACGCGCAGTTCGGGCACGGTTACCTCCCGGGTGGTGCCTGCCGACGTCACCTGCGTCGCTGCTCCCGTACTGAGTGTGGCCTGCCCGCTGGCGAGTGGCCACAACCTTGCAGAGTTACCCGGCGTGTCGGGCTTTCGCCCGTGCGCGCCGCTGTGGCACGGTTGCCTGTTTGCCACGTCGACGGTCGACATCGCACCCGGGCGCCCGGGCCGTCGTCTGACGGAGTGTCGACAGGCGGGACCGAAGGCTCAGGCTCCACGAACAGTACTCCATTCGTGGCATCCACAGGGGCGGCTCGCCGCTCAAGTCTCCCGCGAATCATCGGAATCTCACGAGGGCGCACCCCATAGGACGGCCGGTGATCGGCGGACGGTGATCATCTTCACATATATCGACCGGAAGGAACCGGATTTTCGACCCTTGTGTCCTTCTTTGGGCAAGATGGAGAGACTTGTTCGAAATTCCGACACACCGACCGAGGGACCGGGATGCCGCAGCAGAGGGAGCAGTTCGCGCACGGAGCGGCCTCGGCCGAAGAGAAGGGCGAGCGCAGACGGCTTGATCTGACGGTCACTCAGGTGGCGGCGAGTGCGCTGGCGACGGTGGTCGGCGCGGTACTCGCCTCGGAACTCGGAGTGTACGGAACGATACTCGGCGCGGCCGTCGTCTCGGTGGGGGCGACGACCGGAAGCGCGGTGTTCCAGCACCTCTTCAAACGCACCGGGGAACAACTGCGCAACGCGGTGGAACGCGGTGCCGAATCCGCTCCGGCGGCCCGTCCCCGGCCCGCTCCGGAGGGCGGAATCAGCCAGGAGTGGAACGCGCCCAGCCTGGTGCGGGCGAAACGCCGCTGGACGTGGAAGTCCTACGCGGCGGCATCCGCACTGGTGTTCGCCATTGCGATGGTGCCGATCGTCGCGGTGGAACTCGCCGCCGGAAAACCGCTGCACGACATCACCACCGGCCAGGACGGCAGCGGCACCTCGTTCAACCCGTCCCGCCCGTCCGGCGGTCAGGGCGAACAGGGCGACCAGGGCGACCAGGGCGGCAAGGAGGACGGGAAGCAGCCCGCGCCGGCGGCCTCGCCGAGCTCCGAGCCGTCCCGGCCGGGGCCGAGCAGCCTCCCCTCGCCCGGGAGTTCGGGCTCGCCCGCGCCCAGCACCTCGGCCCGCCCGTCCGGCGCGCCGGAGCCGAGCTCCGCGCCCGGCGCCGGCGGCTCCCCGGCCGCGACCGGGGAGGCCTCGCCGGCTCCGGCCGCGGGCGGGGCGGCCGAGCCCGGGGCGGGGCCCACGGGCTGACGGCCGGTCAGTCGCCGAGCACCCGGCGCAGGTAGTCGTTGGCGAAGCGGCGGTCCGGGTCGACCTTGTCGCGCAGGGCGGTGAAGTCGCCGAAGTGCGGGTAGGCGGCAGACAGGTACTCGGCGTCGCGGGTGTGCAGCTTGCCCCAGTGCGGGCGGCCCTGATGGGCCGTCATCAGCTTCTCCACCTCGGTGAAGTAACCGGCCTCGCGGGTGCCCCGGTACAGGTGGACGGCGATGTAGGCGGTGTCCCGGCCGTTCGCGGTGGACAGCCACAGGTCGTCCGCCGGGGCGACCCGCACCTCGACGGGGAAGCTGATCCGCCAGCCGGAGCGCTCCACCAGCGCCTTCAGTTCGCGCAGCACGGTGGTCGCCGCCTCGCGCGGCACCGCGTACTCCATCTCGACGAAACGGACCTTGCGGGGGCTGGTGTACACCTTGTACGCCTGGTCCGTGAAGCGGCGCTCCGACCAGGCGCGGCTGGCGATCTGCGCGATGGCGGGGATCGCGCCGGGGAACGCCCGGCCCACCCGGCAGGCGCCCTCCCACACGGTGTTGGAGACGAAGTCGTCGTCCAGCCAGGCCTTGAACCTCGGCAGCGGCGCGGCCGGGCCCTGGCTGCGGTTGTTGCGCTTGGTCGAGCAGCGGTCGGTGTGCGGGAACCAGTAGAACTCGAAGTGCTCGTTGACGGCCGTCAGGTCGTCGAAGCGGTCCAGCACCTCGTCGAAGCCCATCGGCTGCTCGTGCGCGGCGAGCAGGAACATCGGCTCCACCGCGAAGGTCAGCGCGCTGACCACGCCGAGCGCGCCGAGGCCGAGGCGGGCGCCCTGGAACAGCTCGGCGTTCTCGGTGGCGGAGCAGGTCCGCACCGTGCCGTCGGCGAGGACGATCTCCACCGCCCTGATCTGCGCGGCCAGCGAGCCGGAGTCCCGGCCGGTGCCGTGCGTGCCGGTGCTGGTGGCGCCGGCCACCGTCTGCACCTCGATGTCGCCCATGTTGGTGAGCGACAGGCCGGCCGCGGCCAGCAGCCGGTTGAGCCGGCTCAGCGGGAGGCCCGACTCGACGGTGACGGTGCCGGCGGCGCGGTCGATCCCGCGCACCGCGGTCAGCCGGTCCGGGCGCACCATCACGGCGTCGCCGGCCGCGGCGATCGCGGTGAACGAGTGGCCGGAGCCGACCGCCTTCACCCGGCGGCCGGCCTCGCCCGCCGCGCGGACCACCGCAGCCAGTTCCTCGACCGTGCCCGGCGCCGTCACCTGCGCGGGCCGCGCGCTCTGGTTCCCCGCCCAGTTCCGCCAGACCTCGGTCATCTCCAGAGCCCTCCCGCTCGCGCGTTCCCGCCTGCCGGTTCTACCGGTGGGTAGGGGGAGCGTAGTCACTGCGAACCGGCCGGTCCATGGTCCGAAGAGTCGAACATGAGGGAAGCTCACATCGTCGAGCCTACGAGGCGACGGCCTCCGACGCGGGCGCCTGCTGCTCGACCGCGGCCAGCTGCCGGCGCAGCCGGCCCATCCCGGCGTACCCGGCCAGCGCGCCGAAGCCCGCGGCGGCCACCGGCACCCAGTAGCCGTTGGCGGCGCCGTTCGCGTCCACCACCAGGCCGGCCGCCGAGGAGCCGACCGCCACGCCGAGCGCCAGGCCGGTGGTCGTCCAGGTCATCCCCTCGGTCAGCTGGGCGGCCGGGACCAGGCGCTCGACCAGCGCCATCGCGGTGATCAGCGTCGGCGAGATGGCCAGGCCGGACAGGAACAGCGCGGCGCCGACGCCCACCAGCGCGGCGGTGCCGTGCAACAGCTCGGCGGCCAGGATCAGCGGCACCATGCCGGCCGCCATCACCGTCACCCCGATCAGGAAGCGGCGGGCCATCGACCCGGTCAGCTTCAGGGTGCCGAACACCGCGCCCGCCAGGCAGGAGCCCAGCGCGTACACGGCGAGCACCGGACCGGAGGCGCCGGTGTGCTGCTGGGCCTTGGCGAACGCGACCGTGACCACCTCGACCGAGCCGAACACGCCGCCGGTGGCGACCAGCGTCATCACCAGGATCTGCAGGCCCCGGTTGGCGATCGCGCTCGGCCCGGAATGGTGCGCCGCCGGATGCACCGGCGGCTCGGTGCGCCGCTGGCCGGTGAACAGCAGGACGCCGACCACCAGGAAGATCCCGGCCAGCAGCACGCCGGACTCGGGGAACACCGTGGTCGCCAGCGAGACCGCGAGGATCGGGCCGACGATGAAGCAGATCTCGTCCGCGACCGCCTCGAAGGAGTACGCGGTGTGCAGCTTCGGCGGCTCGTCCCGGTACAGGTGCGCCCAGCGGGCGCGGACCATCGAACCGGTGCTGGGCATCACGCCCATGCCGGCCGCGAACAGGAACAGCGTCCAGTCGGGCAGGCCGGTCCGGGCGCCGAGCAGCAGGCCGGCCGCGGCCAGCACGGTGGCCAGCGTGGCGGGCAGCGCGACCCGGCGCTGGCCGTGCCGGTCGACCAGCCGGGAGATCCACGGGCCGAGCACCGCGGCGGAGACCGCCAGGGTGGCCGACAGCGCGCTGCCGAGCCAGAAGGTGCCCTTCATCTCGGCGAGCATGGTGACGGTGCCGATCCCGGTCATCGAGATCGGCAGGCGGGCTATCAGCCCGGAGGACGAGAAGGCCAGACTGCCGGGGGCGGCGAAGATCTGGCGGTAGCTGGACAGCACGGGGGCTCCGTCGGACGGGGTGCGGCACGGGGGCAGGACAGCCGCCTCACGGTGGTAAGGCACAACTGTCGTCCAGACAGCTTACGAACCGTGATCCATCGTCCGCACCCGGGATATTCCGGACACCCGCCACCGGAAGCCCTGCACCGGCCGCGCCGTCACGGGTGGCAGGATCGGGACCATGCCCGACACGCGCACCCCCACCGACCCCGCGCCGTACGACGCGCTGCTGCTGCTGTCCTTCGGCGGGCCGGAGGGCCCCGAGGACGTGGTGCCCTTCCTGGAGAACGTCACCCGGGGACGCGGCATCCCGAAGGAGCGGCTGACCGAGGTCGGCAAGCACTACTTCCTGTTCGGCGGCGTCAGCCCGATCAACGCGCAGAACCGCGCCCTGCTGGCCGCCCTCCGCAAGGACTTCGCCGACCACGGACTCGACCTGCCGGTGTACTGGGGCAACCGGAACTGGGCCCCGTACCTGGTCGACGCCCTGCGGGAGATCGCCGACGACGGACACCGCCGGGTCCTGGTGCTCGCCACCAGCGCCTACGCCGGGTTCTCCGGCTGCCGCCAGTACCGGGAGAACCTCGCCGACGCGCTCGCCCGGCTCGCCGCCGAAGGCCGCCCCGAGCTCACCGTCGACAAGCTCCGGCACTTCTACAACCACCCCGGCTTCGTCCGGCCGATGATCGACGCCACCCTCGCCGCACTCGCCGAACTCCCCGACGCCGTACGGGAGAACGCCCGGCTGGCGTTCACCACGCACTCCATCCCGACCGCCATGGCCGAGACCTCCGGCGCCCCCGACGACCCGGCCCGCGGCACCCCCGGCGGCGCCTACGTCGCCCAGCACCTGGACGTCGCCCGGCTGATCGCCGACGCGGTCGCCGAGCACACCGGCGTCGCCGACCGCCCCTGGCAGCTGGTCTACCAGAGCCGCAGCGGCGCCCCGCACATCCCCTGGCTGGAACCCGACATCTGCGACCACCTGGCGGACCAGCACGCCGACGGCGCCGAAGCCGTGGTGATGGTGCCGATCGGCTTCGTCTCCGACCACATGGAGGTCAAGTACGACCTGGACACCGAGGCGGTGGCCAAGGCCGCCGAACTCGGCCTGCCGGTCGCCCGGGCCGCCACCGTCGGCGACGACCCGCGGTTCGCCGCCGCCGTCCGCGACCTCGTCCTGGAACGGGCCGCCGCCCAGCGCGGCGAGCCGGTCACCCGCTGCGCGCTGGGCGCCCTCGGCCCCAGCCACGACGTGTGCGCCACCGCCTGCTGCCCCAACCCCCGCGCGCCCCGCCCCGCCGCCGCCGAAGCCTGAAGGATCTGATCGTGGACCTGCTGGACGACCTGCTCGCCACCGCCCTCGAAGCCGCCACCCGGGCCGGCGAACTGCTCCGCGACGGCCGGCCCGAGGACCTCGGGGTGGCCGCCACCAAGAGCAGCCCGGTGGACGTGGTCACCGAGATGGACCTCGCCTCCGAGAAGCTGGTGCTGGAACTGATCTCGGCCCGCCGCCCCGACGACGGCTACCTCGGCGAGGAGGGCGCCGAACGCCCCGGCACCAGCGGCGTCCGCTGGGTGGTCGACCCGCTCGACGGCACCGTCAACTACCTGTACGGGCTGCCCTCCTGGGCGGTCAGCGTGGCCGCCGAACTGGACGGCGAAGCGGTCGTCGGCGTGGTCTCGGTGCCCGCCCGCGGCGAACTGTTCCAGGCGGTGCGCGGCCGCGGCGCGACCCTGAACGGCCGCCGGCTGGCCGTCCGCCCCGCCCCGGCCTGGGGACAGGCGCTGGTGGCGACCGGCTTCGGCTACCTGCGCGAGCGCCGGGTGCACCAGGCCGAGGTGCTGCACGCGCTGATGGGCGAGGTCCGCGACATCCGCCGGGCCGGCGCCGCCGCCGTCGACCTGTGCGACCTGGCCGCCGGCCGGGTCGACGGCTACTACGAGCGCGGCCTGGCCCCCTGGGACCACGCGGCCGGCGTGCTGATCGCCCGCGAGGCCGGCGCCCTCACCGGCTCCCGCCCCGGCCTGCCCGCCGACGGCGAACTCACCGTCGCCGCCCCGCCCGGCGTGTTCGAGCCGCTGCAGGCCCGGCTGGAGGAACTCGGCGCCTGGCACGACTGACCGGCCGCGGACAGCGAGAAGCCCCGGCACGGGGGACCGTGCCGGGGCTCGTCGGTGCTGGGAGGGGATCAGGCAGCGGAGCGGTGCGTTCCGAGCACCGGGTCCACGCCGTGTTCGGCGGCGAGGCGCTGGAGGTCTTCCAGCTCGGACTGCTCGACCTCGGCCAGGAACTCGTCCCCGGACTCGATCGCGCGGTGCAGATCCTGCTCGGCGTTCTTGATCCGCTGAAGGATTCCGGCGGTGAAGGCGTCCATACGGGCCCCCTTTTCCTGTGTCGGACGGGCACGGCCCGAGTCAACCCCCCGGCTCGGAATCGGATGAACCCCGGACGGGCACCCGACGACCGGTGCAGGATCCGGTCGGGTGCTCGGGCGGCGCGTGGGCCGCGACCCGGTGGCTCTCGATCCCAGACCGGTGCGGATGGGGCACTCGGCGGGTGGTGGCCGCGATGAGCCGCGGTACGGCGGCATCACGGTGTGCACGTGTCCTCCCCACCCCCCGGGCGGGGAAACCTCAACTCCTCGGAAAGTTGCCCGGGTCACAGTCCAACCGGCATCCGGCGGCTCCGTTTTCGCCGTCGGCGCACCGGACTTATGACTGCTTTACCGCGCGACCAGGCAGGATGGAGGCACCGTCGGATCCGCCTGCTCGGATCCGCGCCCGGCGCACCACGGCCCGCACGGGCAGCACGGCCTGGGCCGCTCCAGGAGAAGGGAAACCACCGTGCGGGTACTCGTCGTCGAGGACGAGCAGCTGCTCGCCGAGGCCGTCGCCACCGGTCTGCGCCGGGAGGCCATGGCGGTCGACGTCGTCTACGACGGGGAGGCCGCGCTGCAGCGGATCGCCGTCAACGACTACGACGTGGTGGTGCTCGACCGGGACCTCCCCCTGGTGCACGGCGACGACGTCTGCCGGCGCGTCGTCGAACAGGGCCTGGCCACCCGGGTGATCATGCTCACCGCCTCCGGCGACATCAGCGACCGCGTCGAGGGCCTGGAGATCGGCGCCGACGACTACCTCCCCAAGCCCTTCGCGTTCAGCGAGCTGGTCGCCCGCGTCCGCGCCCTCGGCCGCCGCGCCACCGTCCCGCTGCCCCCCGTGCTGGAACGCGCCGGGATCAGCCTCGACCCGGGCCGCCGCGAGGTGATCCGGGACGGCAAGCCGGTCCAGCTGGCCCCCAAGGAATTCGCCGTGCTGGAGGTCCTGATGCGGGCCGGCGGCGCCGTGGTCTCCGCCGAGCAGCTGCTCGAGAAGGCCTGGGACGAGCACACCGACCCGTTCACCAACGTGGTCCGGGTCACCGTGATGACGCTGCGTCGCAAGCTCGGCGACCCGCCGGTGATCGTCACCGTCCCCGGTTCCGGTTACCGGGTGTGACCCGGCCCGCCGAAACCACCACCGCCGCCTGAGAGGACTTCCGGCCATGACCACCCCGCCACTCCCCGGCGGGGCCCCGGCGCGCCCGCCCGGGCCCGGGCCAGGTGCCCCCGCGTCCGAACCACCCGCCGCGCCGGAACGGCCGCGACGACGACGCCTACCGTCCCGGCGACGGCCTGTTCGCCTGGCTGTCGCTGCGGCCCACCATCCGGATCCGGCTCACCCTGCTCTACGGCGGGATGTTCCTGATGGCCGGGGTGGTCCTGCTGCTGCTGATGTACTACTTCGTCCGCTCGGCCTTCCAGACCGACCTGGTGCCGCACTTCACCCTCGGCCAGGGCGTCACGCTGCGCGCCTACGACGGCGCCACCCTGACCAACCAGGGCGAACTCGACCGGTGGCTCGCGGACTTCCAGGCCACCCGCAGCAGCGAGGCGCTCTCCACCCTGCTGCGCAAGGCGCTCACCGCCCTGGTCTGCCTGGCCGTGATCGCCTTCGCGGTCGGCTACACGGTGGCCGGCCGGGTCCTCCACCCGCTCGGCCGGATCACCCGCACCGCCCGCGAGGTGGCCGGCTCCGACCTGCACCGCCGGATCAACCTGGACGGCCCGGACGACGAGCTCAAGGAACTCGCCGACACCTTCGACGAGATGCTGGAGCGCCTCGACCGCGCCTTCGACTCCCAGCACCGGTTCGTCGCCAACGCCTCGCACGAGCTGCGCACCCCGCTGGCGATCAACCGCACCCTGCTGGAGGTGCAGCTCTCCGACCCGAGCACCTCGCCCGACCTGCAACAGCTCGGCAAGACCCTGCTGGCCACCAACGAGCGCAGCGAACAGCTGGTGGAAGGTCTGCTGCTGCTCGCCCGCAGCGAGAACGAGCTGACCGAGCGCCGCCCCGTCGACCTCTCCGAGGTCGCCCAGCGCGCGCTGGAGCAGATCCGCCCCGAGGCCGGCAACCGGGAGGTCGAGCTGCGCCCCGACCTGGCCGCCGCGCCCGCCCACGGCAACGGCGTGCTGCTGGAGCGGATCGCGCTCAACCTGCTGCAGAACGCCGTCCGCTACAACAGCCCCGGCGGCTGGGTGGAGATCACCACCGCGACGGTCCGCGGCGGGGGCGGCGAGCTGGTGGTGAGCAACACCGGCCCGGTGGTGCCCGGCTACGAGCTCGACCACATCTTCGAGCCGTTCCGCCGGCTGAAGAGCACCGACCGCACCCGCAGCGACAAGGGCGTCGGCCTCGGCCTGTCGATCGTCCGCTCCGTGGTGCGCGCCCACGGAGGCACCCTGGAGGCCACTGCCCGCCCCGGAGGAGGCCTGCGCATCCAGGTCCGCATCCCTTAGCCGCCCGGCCGCCCTCCGGGCCGCCTGCGCCCGCACACGGCGTTTTCCGGTGCCGCGCCCCGGCGCCCGGACGCCTCCAGCCGCCCCTGCCCAGCCATGTCGGAACGACATAAGCGCTGGACAGGGGCGGCTTGTCATTTGCGGCCGCGACAACTTACGGTGTCGTAACCTACGGAGCCGTAGGTCCGCCCGCACAGCCGCAGGAGCAACCGCCTTGACCATCGCCCCCGTGCAGCGCACCGCAACGACCGCCTGGACCGACGCCAGGCTGATCCTCGCGCTCGAAGAGGTCGTGGAGACCGAGCTGAACCGCCACCTCAAGGCGGCCAAGGAGTGGATGCCGCACGAGTTCGTGCCGTGGAGCCAGGGGCGGGACTTCGACGGCGTGCTCGGCGGCGAGGCCTGGTCCCTCGACCAGTCCAAGGTCACCCCGCTGGCCCGGATCTCCCTGGTGGTCAACCTGCTGACCGAGGACAACCTCCCCAGCTACCACCACGAGATCGCGAGCATGTTCGGCCGCGAGGGCGCCTGGGGCACCTGGGTGCACCGCTGGACCGCCGAGGAGGGCCGGCACGGCATAGCGATCCGCGACTACCTGCTGGCCACCCGCGCCGTCGACCCGGTCGAGCTGGAGCGGGCCCGGATGGCGCACATGTCCGAGGGCTTCGAGTCCGACAACGCGCACAGCATGCTGCAGTCCGTCGCCTACGTCGCCTTCCAGGAGCTCGCCACCCGGATCGCCCACCGCAACACCGGCCACCACTCCGGCGACCCGCTCTGCGACCAGCTGCTGGCCAAGATCGCCAACGACGAGAACCTGCACATGGTCTTCTACCGGAACCTGCTCAGGGCCGCCCTGGAGCTCGCTCCCGACCAGACCATGCGGGCCATCGCCGACGTGGTGATCAACTTCCGGATGCCCGGCCACGGCATGCCCGGCTTCGAACGTTCGGCCGTCCAGATCGCCATCGGCGGCATCTACAACCTGCGGATCCACCACGACGACGTGCTGCAGCCCGTGCTGCGCCACCTGAAGGTCATGGAGATCACCGGCCTCGGCCCGGTCGGCCAGCAGGCCCAGGACGAGCTGGGCGCCTTCCTGGACGGCCTGAACACCCAGGCCACCCGCTTCGACGAGCGCCAGGCCGCGCTGCTGGCCCGCCGCGCCGCCGCGGCCGCCGCCAAGGCCTGACCCCGCACGGGCCCCGACGGGGCCCACGGGCGGCCGGCCCGGCGACCGCGCCCCGGCCGGACCGCCGACCGAACCTCCGGTCGCACGGGTCGCGCGGGTACGGACGGCCGCTGTTCGATTCCGGTCGGTATGCGGACAATCCGACCGCGCGCGGCCGGGTCGAAAGGCCCGTTTTCACGGGAAACGCCCGCAGTCGCGCCCAATGTGACGAACATCACACTCCGCCGGACGGCCGCTTCGCGCCACCCGGCGGAGTGATCACCCGTTCGGGTGGGTCGGTCGCGCTGAGTCATCATGCCGGGCAATCGCGCCCGCCCCGACCGGTCGTCAAGAACCGCCCTCCGCCGCCGAGTTCAGGCCCCGACCGCCGGGCAACGGCCACCCAACGTCACGATCACCGGCTTCCGTCCCCGGCGGGTTCACCCACACGGTGGACCCCGTTCGAGCCCCGTTCGATCACCTCAACGGGCCTCGGGCCGGGTGTCGATTGAGTAACAGGGCTTGAAGTAAGGCACAATCTCGGCCTCGGGTCGGGCACAAGACCGGCCCCCCAGGCGTTACGTGCGCTGGAGATACCGCACACACCCAAAGGGGGAGAGCGAAACATGGCAACGGACTACGACACCCCACGCAAGACCGATGACGACCTCAACGAGGACAGCATCGAGGAACTGAAGGCCCGCAGGAACGAGAAGGCCTCCAGCTCCGTCGACGTCGACGAGTACGACGCGAACGAAGGTCTGGAGCTTCCGGGCGCCGACCTCTCCAACGAGGAGCTCTCGGTCCGCGTGCTGCCGCGGCAGGCCGACGAGTTCACCTGCATGAGCTGCTTCCTGGTCCACCACCGGAGCCAGCTGTACAGCGAGAAGAACGGCCAGCCGATCTGCCGGGACTGCGGCGCCTGAAAACGGAGCGGCACTGGCCCGGGCGGGCGACACCCCTCCGCCGGCCCGGTACGCCGCCCCGTCCGGCCTTGAGCAGCGAGGCCGGAGGCAGAAGCAGCGACCGTCCCGAGCGGTCGCACCCGGCAGTGCGCGAACCGCGCGCCTGCACCCGCAGTGCTCGCAGACAAGCCGAAAGGGACGGCCCCACGTTGGTGGGGCCGTCCCTTTCGGCGTTCTGCGTTCCTTCTCCGCCGGTCAGCGGTTCCGGCCGCCCGCGGCCTCGCCCAGCGCGTCCGCCAGCCGCTGCGGCGACCGGGTCGACAGGTACAGGTACGGCGTCGGGTCGGTCGGGTCCGTCACCGCGACCTTCAGCGCCGTCGGCACGTAGCTGCGCAGCAGCATGAACGCCCGCGGATCGGCCTTCACCGAACGCCAGGCCACCGCCTCCTTCGGGTTCAGCACCTCGGCCTCGCCCAGCGCGCTCACCGGGATCCGGGCCTGCCCGGCCACCAGCGACCCCTGCACCACCCGGATCCGCGCCGAGCCGTAGCTGCTCAGGGCCGCCGCACCGGCGGCCACCCCCACGACCAGCCCGATCAGGGCGCCCAGCCCGCTGAACCGGAGCAGGATCAACCCGAGCGAGAGCCCGAGCGCCACGGGCAGCAGCCACCAGGACCGCGGGACGGTGAGACGTTCCTCGTACATGCCTCCATTGTGGGCGCAGCACACGCCGCGCCCGGTGGCCGGGGCCCCTCGGCGAGCCTGTCCCGGGAAGCTACTGACAGGTAGGGTCGCCGCTGTGAACGGATCGACCCCCACCACCCCGCCCGCGGACGCCGTGCTGCCGGCCCGCTCCCCGTACGCCCCGGCCCCCGGAACCGTCATCGGCTCCCACTACGACGACTGCTTCGGCTGCGGCCCGCACCACCCCCACGGCCTCCAGCTCACCGCCGTCGCCGGCGAGGAACTCGACGTCACCGCGCAGTTCACCGTCAAGCCGGCCCACCAGGGCGGCCCCGGCCTGGCCCACGGCGGCGTCCTGGTGACCGCCATGGACGAGACCCTCGGCACCCTCAACTGGCTGCTCGCCGCCCCCGCGGTCACCGGCCGCCTGGAGACCGACTTCGTCCAGCCCGTCCCCGTCGACTCCGTGCTGCACATCCACGCACGGGTGACCGGCGTCCACGGCCGCAAGGTCTACAGCGCCGCCGAGGGCCGCATCGGCGGCCCCGACGGACCGGTCGCGATCCGCGCGCAGGCACTGTTCATCCAGGTGAAGCTGGAACACTTCACCACGCACGGCCGACCCGAGGACGTGCAGAAGGTCCTGGACGACCCGGACCTGATCAAACGTGCCCGAGCCTTCGAGGTGAACCCGTGACCGACCCCGCCCGCCAGCCCGTCGACATCCTGATCCGCCGCCTCGACCCGGAGATCCCGCTCCCCGCCTACGAGCACCCCGGCGACGCCGGCGCCGACCTCCGCACCACCGTCGACGCCGTGCTCCAGCCCGGCGAGCGGGCGCTGCTCCCCACCGGCATCTCCATTGCGCTACCGGACGGCTACGCCGCGTTCGTGCACCCCCGCTCCGGTCTCGCAGCCCGTTGCGGAGTTGCACTGGTGAACGCCCCGGGGACGGTCGATGCCGGGTACCGTGGTGAGATCAAGGTGATCGTCGTCAACCTGGACCCTCGGGAGCCGGTCAACTTCGAGCGAGGCGACCGAATCGCCCAGCTGGTCATCCAGCAGGTCGAGAAGGCCCGCTTCCACGAAGTGGGTGAACTCCCGGGTTCGGTCCGGGCCGAAGGCGGGTTCGGCTCGACCGGCGGTCACGCCGCGGTCTAGCATGCGCCGCGGTCTCGGCTCCGCCGGGCAGCACGACGAGCGGGTGGAAGCGATGCAGTTGCAGCGGTTTTCGGCCGGTCCGATGGGTAGCAGTTAGCAGATATTCGCGTTCGGTCTTGGATTCGGTCTTGGACCGGGAAGGACAGTGACCGTGTTCCGTCGTCGCAAGAGCGAGGACGCTGTCGAGCAGCTCGCCGAGGACGCCATCAGCGCCGACGAGACGGCCGATGACGTCGAGGGTTCCGTCGAGAACGAGGACGGCAACGACACCGAACTCGACCCGGCCGACCGGGTCGGCCTCCCGCCGGCCCCGCGCCCCGACGGCCCGTGGGACATCTCCGAGCTGGAGACGCCCGGAGAGGGCCGCGTCGACCTCGGAGGCCTGCTGGTCCCCGGTGTCGAGGGTATGGAGCTCCGGGTCGAGGTGGCCGGGGACGCGATCGTCGCCGCCACCCTGGTCCTCGGCAACAGCGCCATCCAGCTCCAGGCCTTCGCCGCCCCCAAGTCGGAGGGCATCTGGGGCGAGGTCCGCGAGGAGATCGCCTCCGGCATCACCAGCCAGGGCGGCGCCATCGAGGAAGAGGAGGGCTCGCTCGGCTGGCACCTCCGCGCCCAGGTCCCGGTGCAGCTCCCCGACGGCACCCAGGGCGTCCAGCTGGTCCGCTTCGTCGGCTGCGACGGACCGCGCTGGTTCCTCCGCGGCGTGATCTCCGGCCAGGCCGCGGTCCAGCCCGAGATGGCCGGCCTGCTCGAAGAGGTCTTCCGGCAGACCGTCGTGGTCCGCGGCGAGGCCCCCATGGCCCCCCGCGACCCGATCGTCCTCAAGCTCCCCGAGGACGCCCAGATGGTCGCCGACGGCGCCGCGGCCCCCGCGGACCCGGAGTCCCCCTACGCGGGCGGCAACATCGACCCGTTCTCGCGCGGCCCCGAGATCACCGAGGTCCGCTGACCTCCCGGGCCGCCCAGCGCCCCTCGTCCGCCCCCGCACCGATCGCGTGCGGGGGCGGATTTGCTTTGCGGGAGCCGATCCCCGTACAGTTCCGGAGTCGCACCGAGAGGGGCGAACGAAAGCGAGTTCGAGGAAACACCGGTGAAACGGTGAAGAAAACCTCTGATAAGCTGGGAACACGAAAGAACGAAGCGCCCGGAGGGTCCGCAGGAATGCGGCTCGAAGGAAGCGTCCGTTCCTTGAGAACTCAACAGCGTGCCAAAAGTCAACGCCAGATATGTTGACATCCCCGGCCGGTCTTGATGATCGGTTGGAGATTCCTTTATGAAGTAACACTAGCGAGGACGCAGTGCGCAGGACCGCCCTATTCCGGTGGTTGCTGTGCCGCTCCCCGTGGAGACATTCACGGAGAGTTTGATCCTGGCTCAGGACGAACGCTGGCGGCGTGCTTAACACATGCAAGTCGAACGGTGAAGCCCTTCGGGGTGGATCAGTGGCGAACGGGTGAGTAACACGTGGGGAATCTGCCCTGAACTCTGGGACAAGCCTTGGAAACGAGGTCTAATACCGGATACGACCTTCTCCCGCATGGGGGTTGGTGGAAAGCTCCGGCGGTTCAGGATGATCCCGCGGCCTATCAGCTTGTTGGTGGGGTAATGGCCTACCAAGGCGACGACGGGTAGCCGGCCTGAGAGGGCGACCGGCCACACTGGGACTGAGACACGGCCCAGACTCCTACGGGAGGCAGCAGTGGGGAATATTGCACAATGGGCGAAAGCCTGATGCAGCGACGCCGCGTGAGGGATGACGGCCTTCGGGTTGTAAACCTCTTTCAGCAGGGAAGAAGCGCAAGTGACGGTACCTGCAGAAGAAGCACCGGCTAACTACGTGCCAGCAGCCGCGGTAATACGTAGGGTGCGAGCGTTGTCCGGAATTATTGGGCGTAAAGAGCTCGTAGGCGGCCTGTCGCGTCGGATGTGAAAGCCCGGGGCTTAACCCCGGGTCTGCATTCGATACGGGCAGGCTGGAGTGTGGTAGGGGAGATCGGAATTCCTGGTGTAGCGGTGAAATGCGCAGATATCAGGAGGAACACCGGTGGCGAAGGCGGATCTCTGGGCCATTACTGACGCTGAGGAGCGAAAGCGTGGGGAGCGAACAGGATTAGATACCCTGGTAGTCCACGCCGTAAACGTTGGGAACTAGGTGTTGGCGACATTCCACGTCGTCGGTGCCGCAGCTAACGCATTAAGTTCCCCGCCTGGGGAGTACGGCCGCAAGGCTAAAACTCAAAGGAATTGACGGGGGCCCGCACAAGCAGCGGAGCATGTGGCTTAATTCGACGCAACGCGAAGAACCTTACCAAGGCTTGACATACACCGGAAACGCTCAGAGATGGGCGCCCCCTTGTGGTCGGTGTACAGGTGGTGCATGGTTGTCGTCAGCTCGTGTCGTGAGATGTTGGGTTAAGTCCCGCAACGAGCGCAACCCTTGTTCTGTGTTGCCAGCGAGTAATGTCGGGGACTCACAGGAGACTGCCGGGGTCAACTCGGAGGAAGGTGGGGACGACGTCAAATCATCATGCCCCTTATGTCTTGGGCTGCACACGTGCTACAATGGCCGGTACAAAGGGCTGCGATGCCGTGAGGCGGAGCGAATCCCAAAAAGCCGGTCTCAGTTCGGATTGGGGTCTGCAACTCGACCCCATGAAGTTGGAGTTGCTAGTAATCGCAGATCAGCATGCTGCGGTGAATACGTTCCCGGGCCTTGTACACACCGCCCGTCACGTCACGAAAGTCGGTAACACCCGAAGCCGGTGGCCTAACCCGTAAGGGGAGGAGCCGTCGAAGGTGGGACCAGCGATTGGGACGAAGTCGTAACAAGGTAGCCGTACCGGAAGGTGCGGCTGGATCACCTCCTTTCTAAGGAGCACATAGCCGCTTGCGAGCGAATGTCTCGCACGGTTGCTCATGGGTGGAACGTTGACTATTCGGCAC
>NZ_KK853997.1:5678417-5679773 GCF_000696185.1 Kitasatospora cheerisanensis KCTC 2395
GATCCTATGCTGTCGAGAAAAGCCTCTAGCGAGTTTCATGGCGGCCCGTACCCCAAACCGACTCAGGTGGTCAGGTAGAGAATACCGAGGCGTTCGGGTGAACTGTGGTTAAGGAACTCGGCAAAATGCCCCCGTAACTTCGGGAGAAGGGGGGCCATTGCTGGTGATGGGACTTGCTCCTTGAGCTGGTGGTGGCCGCAGAGACCAGCGAGAAGCGACTGTTTACTAAAAACACAGGTCCGTGCGAAGCCGTAAGGCGATGTATACGGACTGACGCCTGCCCGGTGCTGGAACGTTAAGGGGACCGGTTAGTCCGACTTCGGTCGGGCGAAGCTGAGAACTTAAGCGCCAGTAAACGGCGGTGGTAACTATAACCATCCTAAGGTAGCGAAATTCCTTGTCGGGTAAGTTCCGACCTGCACGAATGGCGTAACGACTTCTCGACTGTCTCAACCACAGGCCCGGTGAAATTGCATTACGAGTAAAGATGCTCGTTTCGCGCAGCAGGACGGAAAGACCCCGGGACCTTTACTATAGCTTGATATTGGTGTTCGGTTCGGCTTGTGTAGGATAGGTGGGAGACTTTGAAGCAGCAACGCCAGTTGTTGTGGAGTCGCCGTTGAAATACCACTCTGGTCGTGCTGGATGTCTAACCTGGGTCCGTGATCCGGATCAGGGACAGTGTCTGGTGGGTAGTTTAACTGGGGCGGTTGCCTCCTAAAGGGTAACGGAGGCGCCCAAAGGTTCCCTCAGCCTGGTTGGCAATCAGGTGTTGAGTGTAAGTGCACAAGGGAGCTTGACTGTGAGACTGACGGGTCGAGCAGGTACGAAAGTAGGGACTAGTGATCCGGCGGTGGCTTGTGGAAGCGCCGTCGCTCAACGGATAAAAGGTACCCCGGGGATAACAGGCTGATCTTCCCCAAGAGTCCATATCGACGGGATGGTTTGGCACCTCGATGTCGGCTCGTCGCATCCTGGGGCTGGAGTAGGTCCCAAGGGTTGGGCTGTTCGCCCATTAAAGCGGTACGCGAGCTGGGTTTAGAACGTCGTGAGACAGTTCGGTCCCTATCCGCTGTGCGCGTAGGAGTGTTGAGAAGGGCTGTCCCTAGTACGAGAGGACCGGGACGGACGAACCTCTGGTGTGCCAGTTGTCCTGCCAAGGGCATGGCTGGTTGGCTACGTTCGGGAGGGATAACCGCTGAAAGCATCTAAGCGGGAAGCCTGCTTCGAGATGAGCACTCCCACCTCCTTGAGA
The DNA here is from genome assembly GCF_000696185.1 of Kitasatospora cheerisanensis KCTC 2395. Classification (GTDB taxonomy): domain Bacteria; phylum Actinomycetota; class Actinomycetes; order Streptomycetales; family Streptomycetaceae; genus Kitasatospora; species Kitasatospora cheerisanensis. Next base: position 5,679,673 of record NZ_KK853997.1, read on the forward strand.
GGGTAAGGCTCCCAGTAGACGACTGGGTTGATAGGCCGGATATGGAAGCCCTGTGAGGGGTGGAGTTGACCGGTACTAATAGGCCGAGGGCTTGTCCTCAG
>NZ_KK853997.1:5679793-5744076 GCF_000696185.1 Kitasatospora cheerisanensis KCTC 2395
CCGGGGGCTTTTCGGCCGGCGGCCGTGGAACGAGTCCGGTCCGTGATCGGTGGGTTGTTGTCTGGGCGGGGTGTTGGCGGCAGACTGCCCGTCACAAGATTGGTCCAGACCATCGGCGGACGGAAGGACTTCGGGGGACATGGGGTCGGACGGGTGGGGTGCGCCCGCGGGGGTGCGGCGGGCGGGCAGCACGGGGTGGTGCTGGGGGCCGCGGCGGTCACGGTGCTGGTGGCGGTGGCGGTGCTGACCGCGCTGACGGCGTTGACGGGGAGTTCGGTGACGCAGGGGATGCGGCACCGGCTGGTGGCGGATCCGCGGCTGTCGGTGTCGTTGTCCGGGCGGTACGTCGAGGGCGGGGACACGGCCGCGGACGCGCAGATGCGGGCGGCGTTGCACCGGGCGCTGCCGGGGATGCGGGCGGAGATCGACCAGGTGCTGCACGGGTCGATGCCGTTGCGGACGCCGTTGCCGAAGGCGGCGGGGGCGGAGGCGTCCTCGTTGGGGCTGGCGGTGGTGCCGCTGGCGGTGACGGAGCCGCAGCGGGTCGCGGAGCTGGCGCAGGGGGCCTGGCCGACGGGGCTGGAGCAGGTGGCGCTGTCGGAGTCGGCGGCGCGTTGGCTGGCGGTGTCGCCGGGGGCGAAGGTGCCGTTGGCGCTGTCCGCGGGTGGGGTGCTGTCGGTGACGGTGAGCGGCGTGTATCGGGAGTTGCCGGGTGCGGAGCGGTTGTGGCGGGCGTGGGGCGCGACGTCCTCGGTGGACTCGCCGGCGGGGTTGGTGCTGGCCTCGCAGGAGTTGCTGCGGACGCATCCGCTGCTGCGCGACCAGGTGGACGTGGAGTGGACGGCGGTGCCGGAGCCGGGGCAGTTGCGGCCGGAGTGGCTGGGGCTGCTGCGGGAGCGGGTGGAGCGGCTGACGGGGGGTGACGCGTCCCGCGCGGTGTTCCGGGGTGCGGAGCCGTCGTTGCAGGGGGTGCGGGCGGCGAGCGATCTGCCGGCGGCGTTGAACGATCTGCGGACGCCGATGATGGTGGCGCGGTCGGGGATGCTGGTGCCGGTGACGCTGCTGGGGGTGCTGTCGGCGGTGACGATGGTGCTGACGGCGCGTCAACTGACGGACTTCCGACGGGCGGAGCTGCTGTTGCAGCTGGCCCGGGGTGCGGGCCGGGCGAGGTTGCTGGGTGGTGCGGCGTTGGAGTGGGCGCTGTGCACGGTGCCGGCGGCGCTGCTGGGGGTGTGGGTCGCGGGGCCGTTGCTGCGGTTGCTGGAGCGGCTGGGGCTGCCGGTGGAGGGCGCGGCCGCGGAGGCGGCGGGTGCGGCGGCGTGGGCGGTGGCCGGGGTGGCGCTGGTGCTGCACGGGTGTGCGGCGCTGCTGCCGGTGGCGTGGACGGCGGACGGCGGCGAGCGGGAGACGCCGTCGCGCAGTCCGCGGCGGGCGGTGGCGCAGCGGGCCGGGGCGGATCTGGTGCTGGCGGCGGTGGCGGTCCTGGCGTATCTGCAACTGCGGCAGTACGAGGGCCTGTTGAGTCCGGCGTCGAGTGCGGTGGGGTTCGATCCGGTGCTGGTGGCGGCTCCGGTGGTGATGACGGTGGCGGCGGCGTTGCTGCTGCTCAGGCTGTTGCCGCCGGTGGGGCGGGCGTTGGAGTCCTTGGCGCGTCGCGGCCGGGGTCTGGTGGCGCCGTTGAGCGGCTGGCAGGTGAGTCGTGGCCGGGCGGGTCAGGCGGCGCCGGTGCTGTTGATGGCGTTGGCGCTGGCGGTGGGGGCGTTGACGACGACGGCGATCGCGGGTGAGGGGACGAGCGATCGGGACCGGGCGGCGTTCGCTCTGGGTGCGGATCTGCGGGTGACGGGCGGCGAGTTGCCGTCGGGGGTGCGGCGGGCGGCGCTGGCCGGGATTCCGGGGGTGGCGGGGGTGACTCCGGTGGCCTCGGTGGCGGGTCAGGTGCAGGGTGTGCAGACGTCGGTGCTGGCGGTGGATTCGGCGGCGGTGCAGCCGTTGGCGACCTCGGAGCGGATGGCGTCGGGGGCGTGGGTGCATGCGGTGCCGGCCGTCCGGTCGGATCTCGAACAGGGTTCGCTGGCGGGCCAGTTGGCGTCGCTGCGGGAGGAGCTGCCGGTGCACGGGATGCCCTTGCAGGGGCGTCCTTCGGAGGTGCGGGTGCGGTTGGCGGTGTCGGCGGCGGACCGGGTGGGTCCGGTGTGGCTGGCGGCGCAGGTGGAGGATGCGAGCGGCCTGGTGACGGAGGTTCAGGCGGAGCTGACGGCGGACGGGGCGGCGCGGACGGTGTCGCTTCCGTTGGCGTCCGGGTCGCTGAACTACCCGTTGCAGATCACGCAGTTGAGGTTGCGGACGGCGGCGCGGGGCTTTCCGCGGGCGACCTTCCGGCTGACGGTGTCGGCGGTCGAGGGAGCGACGGTGCCGGCCGGGGCGCGCTGGGTGAACGTGACGCGCGGGGACGTCCGGGTGGGCGGCCTGGGGTGTCCGGGGGCGCCGGGCGGGGAGCAGGAGTCGCGGCGGATCGACGCCGGGGTGTGCGAGGTGTCGCAGCCGTCGGAGGGTCTGCTGTCGGCGGTGGTGCGCGGGGCGGACCCGACGCAGGGCGAGGCGGTGGACGGGGTGGCCTTCGGGCTGGTGCCGCCGGGGACGCCGAAGCGGGTGCAGGGCATGCCGGTGGCGGGTTACGCGGTGCCGGCGCTGGTGAACGAGGCGTTCGCGCGGAAGGTCCGGTTCGGGATCGGCGGCGAGGTGCGGCTGACGGCCGGTGCGGAGGACCAGTTCGGGCTGCGGATCGTCGGTGTGCTGCCGGAGTTGCCGGGCGGTGGCGACCGGGAGCAGGCGCAGATGCTGGTGGATCTGCCGGCGCTGTCGGCGGCGCGGGCCGGGATGGGGCTGCCGCCGGTGTCGGACGAGGCGTGGCTGCTCGCTGCGGGGTCGAAGTCCGGGATGGCGCAGGCGGAGCGGGCCATCGCGGCGGATCCGCGGCTGGGTCGGGTGGAGAGTGTCGGGTCGCGGGCGGCGGCGATGGCCGAGGATCCGTTCCGCTCGGGTCGGCGCAGTGCGCTGGTGCTGTCGTTGGCGTTGTCGCCGGTGTTCGCGGTGGCCGGGTTCACGGTGCACGCGGTGGGTTCGGCGCGGTCGCGGCGGCGGGAGTTCGCGGTGCTGCGGGCGATCGGGGTGCGGCGCCGGCAGTTGGCCGGGGTGCTGCGGCTGGAGCAGTTGGCGGTGGTGGGTTTCTCGGTGTTGCTGGGTGGGGCGCTGGGGGTGGCGTTGGCGGCGGTGGTGCTGCCGTTGATCATGGTCGACGGCGGTGGCCGGGCGGTGTTCCCGGCGCTGGAGTTGACGGTGGGTTGGGGGTGGACGGCGCTGGTGGTGCTGGCGACCGGCCTCGGGGTCGGCACGGTGGTGCTGGTGCTGTCGCGGATGTTGGCGCGGGTCGATCTGGCGCGTGAGCTGCGGGCGGGGGAGAACGGATGAACGGGCGGGGCGGGTTCGGGGGTTGGCGTCCGGCGCTGCGGGAGGCCCGGACGGGGTGGCCGGTGCTGGTGGTGCTGGCGGTCCTGTCGGTGGTGCTGACGATGGCGACGCTGCTGTGGCCGCCGGTGTTCGACACCCTGTCGACGAAGGAGCTGGGCCGCCGGCTGACGGCGGCGCAGGCGGACGGTCCGCTGGTGACGGCGCGGGCGACGCTGAAGGCGCCGCGGGACTTCTGGGGGGCGTCCACGGCACCGCAGTTCGGGACGATGGACAGCGACCTGTCGCGGGTCGGGGAGGAGCTGCGGCAGGGTGCGTCGGGGGAGTTGGCGCGGGCCCTGGTGCGGGTGTCGGGCTGGGCGGAGTCCGGCGGCCTGGAGCTGTCGGGGGCGGGCGTGGCCCGGCCGCACGGCAACGCCGCGTCGCTGTCGCTGGCGTACGCGCAGGACGCCGCGGACCGGGTGCGGTGGGTGGCGGGCCGGGCGCCGGGCCGGCCGGACGCGGCGAAGGAGGCGCCGGTCGAGGTGGCGCTGTCCCGTGCGGGAATGGAGCAGTTCGGGCTGAGGGTGGGACAGCAGGTGCTGCTGTCCGGGCCGACGGGCGCCACCGGGGCGCTGGTGGTCGGCGAGTTCGCGCCGCTCGACGGCGCGGACGACCTGTGGCGTCAACTCCCTTTGCTGAACGAGCCGATGGACGCGGCGGTGCCGAGCGGGTACGTCCGCTACGGGCAGGCGATGGTGGCGCCGGCGGGGCTGGAGGCGCTGGAGGCGCGCGGCTCGCTGTCGGTGTCGGCGACCTGGACGTTCGGGGTGGCGGAGCAGCCGTGGGGGAACGGCGGCACGGCCGCGGGCGTGCGGGAGTTGGCGGCCGGGGCGCGGGGCTTCACCCGGGCGGCGGTGGACAAGGTGTGCGGCGAGATCGTGTCGGACGCGATGCCGTGTTCGGCGGGGGTGCGGACGGTGACGCCGCCGCAGGTGCAGCAGCGGCTGTCGGCGGTGGTGGACCGGTTCGCGGAGCAGCGGGCCCGGACGGTGTCGCTGCAGTCGTTCGCGCTGGCCGGGCTGTTGGCGATCGGGGTGTCAACGGCGGTGGCGGCGGCCCGGCTCGGGGCGCGGCGCCGGGAGGGGGCGCTGGCGCTCCAGCGGGCGCGCGGGGCGGGTGAGCCCGCGCTCGCGGCGGTGCGGCTGCTGGAGGCCGTTCCGGTCGTCCTGGCGGGGGTGCTGGCGGGTCGGCTGCTGTCCGGATCGCTGGTCGGGGAGCGGCCGTTGGGCGGTTGGTGGCCGGCGGTGGCGGCGGCCGTGCTGGTGGCGGGCGCGCCGGCGGCGGCGGTGTGGTGGCTGGGCCGGGCGGCCCGCCGGGCGGGCCGGGAGCCGGTGCGACGGCGGGGTGTGAAGCGGGTGTTGGGCCTGTCCGGGCGGGCGGTGCTGGAGGGCGGGGTGCTGCTGCTGGCGGGTGCGGGCGTGCTGCAGTTGCGGCTGCGCGGTGCGGTGCCGCCGGGGACGGCCGAGCCGGATCCCCAACTGGCGCTGGTGCCGGTGCTGTTGGGCCTGGCAGCGGTGGTGGTGGTGCTGCGGGTGTATCCGGTGCCGCTGCGGCTGCTGACGGGGTGGGCGCGGCGCGGGCGCGGCACGGTGGCGCTGGTCGGCCTGGCGCAGGCCGGGCGGCGGTCCGCGGCGGCGGCGACGGCGCTGCTGGTGCTGGTGCCCGCGCTGTCCTGCGCGGTGTTCGGCGCGCTGGTGTCGGGGACGGTGCGGCACGGCCGGGTGGAGGCCGCCGAGTGGCGCACCGGCGGTGACGCGGTCGTCCTGGGGCCGTCGCAACGGCCGCTTCCGCTGGAGGAGTTGGCGAAGGTGTCGGGGGTCGGCGGGGTGCTTCCGGTGCGCGGCGGCGTGGCGGCGCTGACCTCGGACGAGGACGGCGCGGTGGTCAAGGGGGTGGGTCTGGTCGGGGTCGACCAGGCGGTGCTGGCCGGGCTGGAGCCGGGCTCCCCGGTGGCGGCGGCGCTGTCCGCGGCGGGCCTGTCGGCGCCGCTGGTGGCGGGCGCGGAACTGCCCGCGCTGGCCGACGCGCGGACCGCGGCGCGGTTCCCGGACGGGTCGTTCGACGCGGACGCCGGGGCGACCCGGTTCCGGGTCCGGATCGTCGGGGTGCTGCCCGCGGGGGCGGAACGGGACCGGGCGATCGGGCCGGTGGTCGGCGAGGTCGGCGGCGGTCCGCTGCTGGTGTTCGGCGGTCCCGCCGCGGAACGGCTGCCCAAGCAGACCGGGCAGCGCAACGCGGCCGTGCTGTTCGCCGCGCCCGGGCAGCCGGGCTCGGCGGCCGGTGCGCAGCGGATCGACGGGGCGCGGCTGCGGGCCGTGGTGGCGGCCTCGGCGGCGACCGCGGGCGCGGGCGGGGCGGGCGCGGCCGGCGGTGCGGTGCTGCGCGGCGCGCCGGTCGAAGTGCGGGATCTGACGGGGGAGTTGGCGGAGTCCGCGGACGACGGCCTGGTCGCCGCGCTGGAGCTGGCGTTCCGGGCGGCGGCGGCGATCGGCCTGCTGCTGGGGCTCGCCGCGGTGGTGCTGGAGCTGCTGCTCGGCTCCGCCGAACGCGGCCGGATGCTGGCGTACCTGCGCACGCTGGGGCTGGGGGCGCGGGCCGCGGCCGGCGTCCAACTGGTGCAGCTGCTCCCGGTGATGGCGGCGGCGGTGATCGGCGGGACGGTGCTCGGCCTGGGCCTGCCGTGGCTGCTGGGCCCGGCGCTGGAGCTGCGCGCGTTCACGGCGGGTCCGGGCGCGCCGGCGTTCGCGCCGGACTGGGTGTCGATCGCCGTCGCGGCCCTGGCGCTGCTGGTCCTGGTGCCGTGCGCGGCGGCCCTGGAGGGGGTGACGGGGCGTCGGCGGGTGCCGCAGCTGCTGCGCCTCGGCGAGGGCGCGCAGTAGAGGGGTGTGGGCACCGGCGGGGCCGTGCGGCGGTTCGCACGGTCCCGCCGTGCGTGCGGAACGGCCCCGCCGTGTCGGTCGGGCGGAGTACCTTTCCTCGCGGCGGTGTGTCCTGATTGCGGGTGAGGTGTCCGGTGCAGCTGGCGCAGGTGGAGGGGGTCCTGGAGCGGATCACGTACGCCAACGAGGAGACGGGGTACACGGTCGCGCGGGTGGACACCGGCCGGGGCGCGAACGACCTGCTGACGGTGGTGGGGGCGCTGCTCGGGGCGCAGGTGGGGGAGAGCCTGCGGCTGTTCGGCCGGTGGGGCTCGCACCCGCAGTACGGGCGGCAGTTCACGGTGGAGAACTACACGACGGTGCTGCCGGCCACCGTGCAGGGCATCCAGCGGTACCTGGGCTCGGGACTGATCAAGGGGATCGGGCCGCGGTTCGCGGAGCGGATCGTGGAGCGCTTCGGGGTGGAGACCCTGGAGGTGATCGAGAACGAGCCGAAGCGGCTGATCGAGGTGCCGGGCCTCGGGCCGAAGCGGACGAAGATGATCGCCGCGGCGTGGGAGGAGCAGAAGTCCATCAAGGAGGTGATGGTCTTCCTGCAGAGCGTCGGGGTGTCGACCTCGCTGGCGGTGCGGATCTACAAGCAGTACGCGGACGCGTCGATCGGGGTGGTGAAGAACCAGCCGTACCGGCTGGCGGCGGACGTGTGGGGCATCGGGTTCCTGACGGCGGACCGGATCGCGCAGGCGGTGGGGATCCCGCACGACTCGCCGGAGCGGGTGAAGGCCGGCCTGCAGTACGCGCTGTCGCAGTCCACCGACCAGGGGCACTGCTACCTGCCGGAGGAGCGGCTGATCGCGGACGGCGTGAAGCTGCTGCAGGTGGACGTCGGGCTGGTGATCGACTGCCTGGCCGAGCTGGTCGCGGCGGAGGGGGTGGTGCGCGAGCGGCTGCCGGGCGGGGACGGGCAGGAGGTCACGGCGGTGTACCTGGTGCCGTTCCACCGGGCGGAGATCTCGCTGGCGGGCCAGCTGCTGCGGCTGCTGCGGGCGGACGAGGACCGGCTGCCGTGGTTCCGGGGCGTGGACTGGCCGGCCGCGCTGGGCTGGTTGGCGAAGCGCACCGGGGCCGAACTCGCCCCGGAGCAGGAGCAGTCGGTGCGGCTCGCGCTGACCGAGAAGGTCGCGGTGCTGACCGGCGGGCCGGGCTGCGGCAAGTCGTTCACGGTGAAGTCGATCGTGCAGCTGGCGCTGGCGAAGCGGGCGAAGGTGGTGCTGGCGGCGCCGACCGGCCGGGCGGCGAAGCGGCTGGCGGAGCTGACCGGCGCGGAGGCGTGCACGGTGCACCGGCTGCTGGAGCTGAAGCCCGGCGGGGACGCCGCGTACGACCGGGACCGGCCGCTGGACGCGGACCTGGTGGTGGTCGACGAGGCCTCGATGCTGGACCTGATCCTGGCGAACAAGCTGGTCAAGGCGGTCGCGCCGGGCGCGCACCTGCTGTTCGTGGGGGACGTGGACCAGCTGCCGTCGGTGGGCGCGGGCGAGGTGCTGCGCGACCTGCTGTCGGCCGGCAGCCCGATCCCGTCGGTGCGGCTGACCCGGATCTTCCGGCAGGCCCAGCAGTCGGGCGTGGTGGTGAACGCGCACCGGATCAACGAGGGCCTGCCGCCGCTGACCGACGGCCTGCCGGACTTCTTCCTGTTCGCGGAGGACGACGCGGAGCGCGCGGCCGGCCTGACGGTGGACGTGGTGGCCCGCCGCATCCCGCAGCGCTTCGGGCTGGACGCGCGCCGCGACGTCCAGGTGCTGGCCCCGATGAACCGCGGCCCGGCGGGCGCGGGGGCGCTGAACACGCTGCTCCAGTCGGCCGTCACCCCGGCCCGCGAGGGCCTGCCCGAACGCCGCTTCGGCGGGCGGACGTTCCGGGTCGGCGACAAGGTGACGCAGATCCGCAACAACTACGAGAAGGGGCGCAGCGGCGTCTTCAACGGCACGGTGGGCGTCGTGACCTCGCTCAGTGTGGACGACCAGCGACTGACGGTGATGACGGACGAGGACGAGGAGGTGCCGTACGACTTCGACGAGCTGGACGAGCTGGCGCACGCGTACGCGGTGACGATCCACCGCTCCCAGGGCAGCGAGTACCCGGCCGTGGTGATTCCCGTCACGACCTCGGCGTGGACGATGCTCCAGCGCAACCTGCTGTACACGGCGGTGACACGGGCGAAGAAGCTGGTGGTGCTGGTGGGATCCAGGAAGGCGATCGGGCAGGCGGTGCGGGCGGTGAGCGCCGGTCGGCGGCACTCCGCGCTGGACCACAGATTGGCTGCCGGGCGTGGTTCAGGGGGTACGGTACGTCCAGAGGTTGTCTTGACGTGAAGAGATTTAGGGCGGAACCTGGTCTGGTGCCGATCTTGTCCGGTTCGCACCGGCTGCGGCAGCAGAGTTTGTAGGCCCTGGTCCTTTCCGGGGTCACCCCCGGTGCGCGGCCGTCCTTCGGGTGGGGGATCGTTGAGACAGTCAGGGCAGTCGGATGAGGATCAAATTTCGTCGGTGAGGAAGACGTGAGCGACAAATCGGTAGTACTGCGGTACCAGGACGGCGAGTACGAGTACCCCGTCGTCGAGAGCACTGCGGGCAACGCCGGCTTCGACATCTCGAAGCTGCTTCCGCAGACCGGCCTGGTCACCCTGGACAACGGTTTCGGCAACACCGCCGCCAACAAGTCCGCGATCACCTTCATTGACGGTGACGCCGGAATCCTGCGCTACCGCGGCTACCCGATCGAGCAGCTGGCCGGCGAGGCCAACTTCATCGAGACCGCCTACCTGCTGATCAACGGTGAGCTGCCGAACGCGGAGCAGCTGTCGGCGTTCAGCACCGAGATCACCCAGCACACCCTGCTGCACGAGGACGTCAAGCGCTTCTTCCAGGGCTTCCCGCGGGACGCGCACCCGATGGCGATGCTGTCCTCGGTGGTCGGCGCGCTCTCCACCTTCTACCCGGAGAGCCACAACCCGTTCGACGCGGCCCAGCGCCACCTGTCGACGGTCCGCCTGCTGGCGAAGCTGCCGACGATCGCGGCGTACGCGTACAAGAAGGCGGTCGGCCAGCCCTTCGTCTACCCGCGCAACGACCTCGGCTACGTCGAGAACTTCCTGCGGATGACCTTCGCCGTCCCGGCCGAGGACTACGAGCTGAACCCGGTCGTGGTCAACGCCCTGGACAAGCTGCTCATCCTGCACGCGGACCACGAGCAGAACTGCTCCACCTCGACGGTGCGTCTGGTCGGCTCCTCGCACGCCAACCTGTTCGCCTCGATCTCGGCGGGCATCTCGGCGCTCTGGGGCCCGCTGCACGGCGGCGCCAACCAGGCCGTGCTGGAGATGCTGGAGCAGATCAAGAACGACGGCGGCGACGTCGACGCCTTCATCCGCAAGGTGAAGAACCGCGAGGACGGCGTCAAGCTGATGGGCTTCGGCCACCGCGTCTACAAGGCGTTCGACCCGCGCGCCGCGCAGGTCAAGGTGCTCGCCCACGAGGTGCTCGGCCAGCTCGGCAAGTCCGACGAGCTGCTCGACATCGCCCTCAAGCTGGAGGAGCACGCGCTCAAGGACGACTTCTTCGTCTCGCGCAAGCTGTACCCGAACGTGGACTTCTACACGGGTCTGATCTACCGCGCGATGGGCTTCCCGACCAGCATGTTCACCGTGCTGTTCGCGCTCGGCCGGCTCCCCGGCTGGATCGCCCACTGGCACGAGATGATCAAGGACCCGACCAGCCGGATCGGCCGCCCGCGCCAGATCTACACCGGCGTGGAGATCCGCGACTACGTGCCGCTCGACGCCCGCTGAGCGAACCGCAGCAGCACGAAGGGGCCCGGCCCCGCCACCCGATGAGGGGGCGGGGGCCGGGCCCCTCCGCGTATGACGAGGTGGGGCGCACGGCGCCCGGGACGATCCCGGGCGGGGAACGGCCGCTCAAAGCATCCCCGGGCTCCCGGATCCGGCCCGGCGCCGTGCGCGAGGACCGTCGACGAATCGACGACCCGTCGGGGCCCGCCGGAGCCCCGCTCTACAAAAGGTAAGACGTATCAGGGGGCGCAGAGTTACGCCAGGGGGGTGTGAGTTGCCTCTCTCCACTCTCCGTGTGCATCCGCGCACCCGGACGGCGGAGCGCATATCACACCGCACGCCGGGTGTGCGGCGTCACCCACCCCGCAGAGACCGCAACCCAGCGTGATAGGAATCGTGGCAATCCGGTACGGACCGCCTGCCATCCGCTGAGCGGTGAACGGTCAGGGAGGGAGCGCGCTATGGCCAGGAACGTCGTCGTCACCGGTGGAGGCACCGGCATCGGCCTTGAGGTGGCCCGGCGCTTCGCCGAGGACGGCGAGCGGGTGGTGATCGTCGGCCGCCGCCCCGGCGTCCTCGACCACGCCGCCGCGGAACTCGGACCCAACGTCACCCCGCTGGTGTGCGACCTCGCCGACCCGGACGCCGTGGAGGCCGCGCTGGACGCGCTGCCCGCCCGGATCGACGTGCTGGTCAACAACGCCGGCAGCCGGGAGACCGTGTTCGGCGCCGGCCCGCACGCCGTGCTGGCCCGCTGGCGCGGCGACTTCGAGCGCAACGTGCTGACCGCCGTGCTGCTCACCGAGTCCGTCCGCGACCGGCTCACCCCCGGCTCCGGCCGGGTCATCACCGTCTCCTCGATCGCCGCCCTGCGCGGGCCGGCTCCTACGGGGCGGCGAAGGCCTCGCTGCACGCCTGGAACCACTTCCTGGCGGCCCAGCTCGGCCCGTCCGGCATCACCGCCAACATCGTCGCGCCCGGCACCGTGGCGGGCACCGAGTTCTTCGGGCCGCGACTGGACGAGGCGGAGGTGGCCCGCCGCTCGGCGCGCACCCTGCTCGGCCGGATCGGCGAGTCCGGGGAGGTCGCCGCCGCCGTGTGCTTCCTCGCCTCCGCGGAGGCCGGGTTCATCACCGGCGAGATCCTGCACTGCAACGGCGGCGAACTGCTCGGCCGCTGACGGTCCGTCGCCGACGGCCCGTCAGGACGGCTGGAAGCCGCGCAGCCGCAGGCTGTGGGTGACCACGAAGACCGAGGAGAAGGCCATCGCCGCGCCGGCGATCATCGGGTTGAGCAGGCCGGCGGCGGCCAGCGGGATCGCGGCGACGTTGTAGGCGAAGGCCCAGAACAGGTTGCCCTTGATGGTGGCCAGGGTCCGGCGCGAGAGCCGGATCGCGTCGGCGGCGGAGCGCAGGTCGCCGCGGACCAGGGTCAGGTCGGCGGCCTCGATCGCCGCGTCGGTGCCGGTGCCGATCGCCAGGCCCAGGTCGGCCTGGGCGAGGGCGGCCGCGTCGTTGACGCCGTCGCCGACCATCGCCACGGTGCGGCCCTCGGCCTGGAGCCGCTGCACGGTGGCGACCTTGTCCTCCGGCAGCACCTCGGCGATCACGTCCTCGGCGGGGATCCCGACCTCGGCCGCCACCGACTCCGCCACCAGCCGGTTGTCGCCGGTCAGCAGCACCGGCCGCAGGCCCAGCGCCCGCAGCTCGGCGATCGCCTCCGCACTGGTCGGCTTCACCGCGTCCGCCACCTCCAGCACGGCCCGCGCCTGGCCGTCCCAGGCGACGGTGACGGCGGTGCGGCCGGCCCGCTCGGCGGCGGCGCCGACGGCGGCCAGGGCCGGCGGCACGGGCGGGCCGGCGAGCAGCGCGGCGCGGCCGGCCAGCACCCGGCGGCCGTCCACGGTGCCGCGGACGCCGAGGCCCGGGATGCTGCGGAAGCCGGTGACGGCGGGCAGCCCGCCGAGGCGCTCCTGCGCGGCGTCGGCCACGGCCCGGGCGATCGGGTGCTCGGAGGCGTGCTCCAGCGCGCCGGCCAGCCGCAGCGCCTCGTCCTCGGTGGTGCCGTCGGCGGTGTGCACGCCGACCAGCGTCATCCGGCCGGTGGTCACGGTGCCGGTCTTGTCGAGGAGGACGGTGTCGGCCCGGCGGGTGTTCTCCAGCACCTCGGGGCCCTTGATCAGGATGCCGAGCTGGGCGCCGCGGCCGGTGCCGACCAGCAGGGCGGTCGGGGTGGCCAGGCCGAGGGCGCAGGGGCAGGCGATGATCAGCACCGCGACGGCGGCGGTGAACGCCTCGGCGGGGTTGCCGGAGAGCGCCAGCCAGGCGGCCAGGGTGCCGAGGGCGATCAGCACGACGGCCGGCACGAAGACGGCGGAGATCCGGTCGGCGAGGCGCTGGGCGGCGGCCTTGCCGTTCTGGGCGTCCGCGACCAGCTTCGCCAGCTGCGCGAGCCGGGTGTCGCCGCCGACCCGGGTGGCCTCGACCACCAGTCGGCCGCCCGCGTTGACGGTGGCGCCGGTGACGGGGTCGCCGACGGACACCTCGACCGGCACGGACTCGCCGGTGAGCATGGAGGCGTCCACGGCGGAGCCGCCCTCGACCACGGTGCCGTCGGTGGCGATCTTCTCGCCCGGGCGGACCACGAACCGGTCCCCGACGGCGAGTTGCCCGACCGGGACGCGGACCTCGCGGCCGTCGCGCAGCACCGCCACGTCCTTCGCGCCGAGGTCGAGCAGGGCGTGCAGGGCGGCGCCCGCGCGGCGCTTGGAGCGGTCCTCCAGCCGGCGGCCGAGCAGGATCAGCGTGGTGACGCCGGCCGCGGTCTCCAGGTACAGGGCGGAGGAGGCGTCGGCCGGGCCGACGGTGAAGGCGAAGGAGTGCCGCATGCCCGGCATCCCGGCGTCCCCCAGGAACAGCGCCCACACGGACCAGCCGAAGGCGGCCAGGGTGCCGAGCGAGACCAGGGTGTCCATGGTGGCGGCGCCGTGCCGGGCGTTGGTCCAGGCGGCGCGGTGGAACGGCAGGCCGCCGTACACCACGACGGGGCCGGTGAGGGCGAAGGCCAGCCACTGCCAGTCGTCGAACTGCAGGGCCGGGACCATCGAGAGCAGCACCACGGGGACGCTGAGCGCGGCGCTGATCAGCAGCCGGTCGCGCAGCGGGTCGGGTGCGGGCGCGGGCCGGGCTCCGGCGCGGCGGGCTCGGGCGGGAGTTCGGCGGTGTAGCCGGTCCGTTCGACGGCGGCGATCAGCTCGGCGACGGTGGTGCCGGGGCCGAAGTCCACCCGGGCCTTCCCGGTGGCGAAGTTGACGCCGGCCGCGACGCCGTCGAGCCGGTTGAGCTTCTTCTCGATGCGGGCGGCGCAGGACGCGCAGGTCATGCCGCCGATCGTCAGCTCGACGCGGTCCCGGCGCCCGGCCGGGGCGGTGGGATCGGTGCTGGTGCTCATCGGCTCGTTCTTCCTGCCGGCGGTGCTGGGCGCCGGGGCGGCCGGGCCGCCCCGGCGGGCGGGTCAGGCGGCCCGGCCGACCAGTTCGTAGCCGGCCTCGTCGACGGCGGCGGCGATCTGCTCGTCGCTGAGCGCGGGCTCGGCGGTCACGGTGACGGTGCCGGCCTTGGCGTCCGAGGAGACCGCGGTGACGCCCGGCAGGGCGGAGACCTCGCCGTTGATCGCCTTCTCGCAGTGGCCGCAGCTCATGCCGGTGACGGTGTAGGTGACGGTGCTGGACATGGGGACCTCCGGGACGCTCGCTGCTGGTACCGACAGGGAACACCATACCCCCCTGGGGTATTCCGTCCAGGGGTGGGGGCGTTCCGCCGGCACGGACCGGGACTCCACCCCGAGCCTAGTCCGGACGGGGCGGAGCCGATGAACGTCCGATATGTTCGAAACATGGCCTTCTGGCGCCGGGACCGTGCGGCGGACACCGGGGACGGCGCACTGTCGCCCACCCGCCGCCGGAACGCGCTGCTCACCGCCGACCTGCAGGACCTCTCCCCGCTGCGCCGCGCCGCACCCTCGCTGCTGGCCATCGCCGCGGTGATCATGGCCGACGTCCTGGCCGGGCCGAACACCTACCTCGCGCCGCTCATGGTGGTCGTGCCGTCCATCGCCGCGCTCACCCTCAGGCCCCGCGAACTGCTGCTGGCCTGCCTGCTCGGCCTGATGGTGATGCTCGGCCTCAACCGCTACTACGACCGGGTCGGCGACCCGTCCGACAGCCGCTTCCTGTTCGGCGCGACGGTCAGCTACATCGTGGTGAGCGCGTTCAGCGCCTGGGTCGCCGAGCTGCGGATGCGCCGCGCCGAGGCGTTCGCCGCCGTCAGCTCCGTCGCCGAGGCCGCCCAGCGGGCGCTGCTGAGCCATCCCGCGCCGGCCGTCGGGCCGCTGCGGCTCGCCGTGCGCTACGTCTCCGCCGCGGACGCCGCCCGGATCGGCGGCGACCTGTACTCCGTCCTGGACACCCCGCACGGCACCCGGGTGCTGGTCGGCGACGTCCGCGGCAAGGGCCTCGGCGCGGTGCACACCGCCGCCGTCGTGCTCGGCGCGTTCCGGGAGGCCGCCTACGACGAGACGGGGCTGCCCGCCGTCGCCGCCCGGATCGAGGCCAGCATGCACCGGCACGTTGCCGACGGGGAGTTCACCACCGCGCTGCTCGCCGAGTTCCGCGACCCCGGCCACATCGACCTGCTGCACCTCGGCCACGTCCCGCCGCTGCGGGTCCGCGCCGACGGCCGCACCGAACTGCTGGAGGCCGCCGACCCGTGGCTGCCGCTCGGCCTCGCCGACCTCGCCGCCGGCGAGCCCCGGGCCGGCAGCGTCCCGTTCGGCCCGCGGGACGTGCTGGTGCTGTGCACCGACGGCGTCGTCGAGGCCAAGGGCCGCCGCGACGGCGCGTTCTACCCGCTCGCCGACCGCGCCGGACCGCTGGTCAAGGACGGCTGGCGGTCACCCGCCGAGCTGGAGGCCGCCGTCGGCGGGCTCTACGCCGACCTGCTGCTGCACACCGGCGGCGAACTCGGCGACGACGCCCTGCTGCTGCTCATCACCCGGCCCGGCGACCTGGTGCCGGACGGTCACTTCGCGTCGCCGTAGCAGTCCACCACGGCGGTGCTGAGCGGGAAGCGGACCGGGGTGTCGCCGAAGACCAGGGCGGTCGCCTCCTCGGCGGAATCGGCGACGGCGGCGGCGACCGCGTCGGCCAGGTCGGCGGGCGTGTGGACCACCACCTCGTCGTGCTGGAAGAACACCAGGTGCGGCCGGTCCGCGCCGGAGTGCAGCGCGGTCAGCCGGCGGCGCAGCGCGGCCAGCAGGGCCAGCGCCCAGTCGGCGCCGCTGCCCTGGATGACGAAGTTGCGGGTGAACCGGCCGCGGGCGCGGGCCGAGCGGCCGGCCGCCTCGCCGGACTCCGGGGCCTCGGTGAGGTCCAGCCAGTCCGCCGACGGCGGCGGGCAGACCCGGCCCAGCCGGGAGGAGACCACGCCGCCGTCCTCGCCGGTGCGGGCCGCGGCCTCCACGTAGCCCATCGCGTCCGGGTAGCGGCGGCGCAGCGTGTTCAGCAGCGGGCCGATGCCGCCGCCGGTCTGGCCGTACATCGCGCCCAGCAGGCCCAGCTTGGCCTTCTCCCGGTCGCCCTGGAAGGCGCTGGCGGCGAGCGCGGCGTACAGGTCGCCGTCGGCGGCGGTGCGGGCCAGGCCGCGGTCGCCGGACAGCGCGGCCAGCACCCGCGGCTCCAGCTGCGCGGCGTCCGCGACCACCAGCAGCCAGCCCGGGTCGGCGACCACGGCCCGGCGCAGCGTCCGCGGGATCTGCAGCGCGCCGCCGCCGCGGGACGCCCAGCGGCCGGTGACCACGCCGCCGACCACGTACTCCGGGCGGAACCGGCCGCCGCGCGCCCACTGCGCCTGCCAGGCCCAGCCGTGCGCGGCGTGCAGCCGGGACAGCTCCTTGTACCGGACCATCAGGGCCGCCGCCGGGTGGTCGACGGCCTTCAACTCCCAGGAGCGGGTGGAGGACAGCTGGACGCCGCGGTCGGCGAACGCCCGGATCACCTGCGTATGCGAGTCCAGGTTGAACGGCCGGGCGCCCAGCGCCTGCTGCACCTCCACCGCGAGTTCGGACAGCCGCGAGGGCAGGGTGCCCGGAATGGCCGGGCGCGGGCCGAGCAGCTCGGTCAGCAGTGCGTCGTGCACGTCCGCGCGCCACGGCAGCCCGTCGTGCGCCATCTCGCAGGCCAGCAGCGCACCCGCCGACTCGGCCGCCACCAGCAGCCGGAACCGGGACCGGGCCGCCGGGTCGGAGATCGCCGCGAGCCGCCGCAACTGCTCCGCGTGGACGGCCACGGCGGCCTCCAACGGGTCTGCGCCGGGCGGCAGTTGGAGCCGGTCCGGGGCGAACAGGCCGTCCTCGTCGGGCAGCGCGCCCTCCGGCAGGTCGGCCGGCACCGGAAGCCCGCGCAGCCGCGCCCAGGCCGCACCCAGCGAGCGCGGCGCCCCGAACCGGCCCTCCCGGCCGAGCAGCAGCGCCTCGGTCAGCCGCAGGTCGTGGCAGCGCGCCACCCGCTCGGGCAGCGCGCCCAGCAGCGGGCCGTACGCGGTGTCGGCCGTCGGCCACACCCAGCGCGGCGCGTGCCGGGCCTCCACCGCGGCCACCGCCTCGGCCAGCCGGGGCACCTGCTCGGCCGGGCCGAGCGGCGCGCCGTCCTCGGCGAGCGGGCGCAGCCGGCCGCCCGGGCCGTGCGGATCGGGCACCAGGGCGTAGCGCACGGGCGGCGGTTCCTCTCGGGTTCGATGCGAGGTGGCGGACCTTCCGACGGTAGCCGGTGCCTCCGACAGGTGCGGCCGCGGCGGTCCGGCGCAGGTGGGGATTCGGTGTTTCGCGCGGGCCCGGCGCCCCGTAGGGTCGGCGGACATGAGCGACAATCCCTTCTTCGCGCCCAGCACCCTGGCGTACGAGCTCCCGCCCTTCGCCGAGATCCGGGAAGAGCACTACCGTCCGGCGTTCGAGCGGGGCATGGCCGACCAGCTCGCCGAGGTCGCCGCGATCGTCGCCGACCCGGAGCCGCCGACCTTCGCCAACACCGTGGTCGCGCTGGAGCGTTCCGGCGCGGTGCTGCGCCGGGTGACCGTGGTGTTCGAGAACCAGGACGCCTCCGACACCACCCCCGGCGTCCAGGAGCTCGACGCGGAGATCAGCCCGCTGCTGGCCGCGCACTCCGACGCCATCCACCTCGACGCGGGCCTGTTCGCCCGCCTCGACGCGCTGTACCGCACCCGCCACGAACTCGGCCTGGACGCCGAGTCGCTGCGCCTGCTGGAGCGCCGCCACACCGCCTTCGTCCGGGCCGGCGCCCGCCTCGACGAGGCCGGCCAGCAGCGGCTGCGCGAGATCAACACCCGGCTCGCCGCCGACGCCGCCGCGTTCCGCAGGAACACCCACGAGGCCTCGCTGGCCGGCGCGATCACCGTGGACAGCGCCGACGCCCTGGACGGGCTGCCCGCCACCGCGATCGCCGCCGCCGCCGACAACGCCCGCGCGCTCGGCCAGGACGGCCGCTGGGTGCTCAGCCTGAAGAACTTCTCCAACCAGACCGAGCTCGCCCAGCTCACCGACCGCGCCCTGCGCGAGCGCCTGCTCACCGCCTCGCTGCGGCGCGGCCTGGACACCAACGGTCCGCTCGCCGCCCGGATGGCCGCGCTGCGCGCCGAACGCGCCGCGCTGCTCGGCTACGACAGCCACGCCGCGTACGTGGTCGCCGACGAGACCGCCGGCACCGTCGACGCGGTCGGCGCGATGCTCGGCCGCCTGGTCGGCCCCGCCGTCGCCAACGCCGAGCGCGAGGCCGCCGAGCTGGCCGCCGCCGCGGCCGCCGACGGCGTCGCCGAACTCGCCGCGCACGACTGGGCGTTCTACGCCGAGAAGGTCCGCGCCGAGCGCTACGACGTGGACACCGCGGCGCTGCGCCCCTACTTCGAACTGGAGCGGGTGCTCCAGGACGGCGTGTTCTTCGCGGCCGGCCTGGCGTACGGGCTGCGGTTCACCGAGCGCCCGGAGCTGACGGCCTATCACGCCGACGCCCGGGTGTTCGAGGTGACGGACGCGGACGGCTCCGCGCTGGGCCTGTTCATCGGCGACTTCTACGCCCGCGAGTCCAAGCGCGGCGGCGCGTGGATGAACGAACTGGTCTCGCAGTCCCGCCTGCTGGGCCGCAGGCCGGTGGTGGTCAACAACCTGAACATCGCCCGCCCGGCGGCCGGGGAGCCGGCGCTGCTCAGCTGGGACGAGGTCCGGACCCTCTTCCACGAGTTCGGGCACGCGCTGCACGGCCTGTTCTCGGACGTCGAGTACCCGTCGTTCGCGGGCACCGAGGTGCCCCGCGACTTCGTCGAATTCCCGTCCCAGGTCAACGAGATGTGGATGGTCCGGCCCGAGGTGCTGGCGAACTACGCCCGCCACCACGTCACCGGGGAGCCGCTGGACGCCGAGCTGGTGGAGCGGATGCTGGCCGCCGAGAACTACGGGCAGGGCTTCCGCACCGTCGAGTACCTGGCCGCGGCGCTGCTCGACCGGGCCTGGCACTCGCTGCCCGCCGGGACGGTCGTGGACGACGCGGAGGCGTTCGAGGCGCGGGCGCTCGCCGAGGCGGGCGTGGCGATGGCGACGGTGCCGCCGCGCTACCGGACCGGGTACTTCAACCACGTGTTCTCGAACGGGTACAGCGCCGGGTACTACGCGTACATCTGGTCCGAGGTGCTGGACGCCGAGACGGTGGAGTGGTTCGGCGGCAACGGGCGCGCGGTGCGGGACAGCGGCGAGCTGTTCCGGGCCGAGCTGCTGTCGCGGGGCGGGAGCCGGGACGCGATGGAGTGCGTGCGCGCGGTGCTGGGGCGGGAGCCCTCGATCGAGCCGCTGCTGGTGCGCCGCGGCCTGGAGTAGGGAGCGGCCGCGCGCAGCGGCCCCGCGCGGGGCCGCTGCGCGCGGCGGGACTATCCGGCGAACACCGGGCCGTAGCCGGGCGCGGGGGCGCCGGTGGGGGTGAGGGCGCAGTAGCCGCCGTTGCCGCGGCACCAGTACCACATGGTCCAGGCGGCGGCGAAGCCGTTCATCGCAGCGACCTGACGGCGGATCAGCTCGGCGTTGCCGGGGGTGGCGGCGCTGGGCGGGCCCCACTCGCCGACCAGCACCGGCAGGCGGTTCGCGCGGGGGTAGGCGGCGATGGCGTCCGTGTAGGCCTCGACGAAGCCGCCCGACGGGTCCCAGTCCCGGCCGGCCTCGACGGCGGTGTCGTAGAAGTGCGGGGCGTAGCCGATCCGGTCGGCGCCGGGTCGGGGGTCGGCGAAGGCGGGGAGCCGGGTGGGCACGCCCTGGCCGACCAGCACGGTCGGTTCGACGAACAGCCAGGCGTCGCGGTCGGCCTGCCGGACCGCCGCGATCAGCCGGCGGTACATGGCGGGCAACCGGCCCTGTTCGAGGGCGGCGGCGGAGGCGGCCAGGACCGCCGGGTCGGCGGGGTCGCCGTCCACCGGGCCGAACGGCTCGTTGAACAGGTCGTAGCCCAGCAGGGCGCGGTGGCCGCGCAGTTCGCGGGCGACGGTGGTGTACAGCGCGGCCTGGGCGCGCTGCAGGTCGCGGTCGTCGTACAGGTGGCGGAAGGCGGCCTGGACGGCGGGCTGGAAGTAGCCGGCGAACCAGTCGTCCGGGTCGGGCGTGAACGGCAGGCCGTCGTCGCGGGTGGCCCAGGAGGGGGCGCCGCCGGTGCCGCCGCCGAAGTACTGCCCGTAGACGTCCTGGTGGAAGTCGACGACGGCGTACAGGCGGTACTTCTCGGCCCAGTCCAGGATCCGGTGCAGGCGGGCGAGCTGGGCCCGGTCGTAGCGGCCGGGGGCGGGTTCGAGGCGGGCCCAGGAGACGGCGACCCGGATCAGGCCGAAGCCGTGCGCGGCGAGGTCGCGCAGGTCGGCCTCGGTGGTCTCGTCGTACTTGTCGAGGTTGAAGCCGCGCAGGTCGAGGACCCGGCCGTGCCGGTCGGTGAAGGCGGTGCGGCCGTCGGCGAGGGTGGTCGAGGAGACCTTCCGGGCGTCGAACGGGCCGCGGTCGGCGGGCAGGCCGGCCGAGACGGTGCCGAGGACGGCGGCGACGGTGAGCAGCAGGGCGGCGGCGGAGCGGCGGACGCGCACGGGGCACCTCGCGGCGGGGTGGAGGGTGGGGTGGGCCGATCCTGCCGGAGCCGCCCCCGCCGCACAAGAGGTGAGACCTGCTCATGTTTGACGGCGGGTCAGGTCGTCACGCCTCCGGGCGGGCCTCCGGGGCGGCCAGCATCGGCGGCAGGTCGGCGGCGGCCGAGAGCCGGCCCCAGAGCAGGTCGGCGAGGGCCTGCACCATCCGGGCCCGCGGGCACGGCCGGGTCTCCAGCCACCAGTCGCCCGCGGCCAGCACCATGCCGGTGATCGAGCGTCCCCAGGTCTCGGAGAGCAGCGGCCCGTCCTGGCCGAGGTCGATCTGCTGCTGGATGGCCCGGGTGATCTCCTCCGCGATCTGCCGCAGCGCGGGCGCCAGCGCGTTGCCCGCGCCGGTCGGATCGCCGGGCTCCGGGTGGGTGAGCAGCCGGTACACCTGCGGGCGGGCCTCGATCGCCGCCAGGTAGATGTCGAGGACGTGCTCGACCCGGTCGCGCCGCTCCAGCGGCTCGTTGAGGGCCGCCCGGACGGCCGCCAGCAGGCCGGAGGTGTGACGGGCCGTCAGGGCGCCGATCAGGCCGTTCCGGTCGCCGAAGTGCCGGTACAGGATGGGCTTGGTGATGCCCGCCTCGGCGGCGATGGCGTTCATGCTGGCGCCCGGGCCCTCGCGCTGGACCACCCGGTCGGCGGCGTTGAGCAGTTGTTCGCGGCGGGGTTCGGTGGTCATGCGCTGCTCCTCGTGCGGCGATGTGCGGCGGATCCGGGAGGGTCCGGGACGGGCGTTGACACCGGTTACCTATCGGTAGCAGACTCCCCACCATGTTACCGGAGGTAACAGCGCAGTGGCGCGGACGCTCCGGCCCGCATCCCCGTCTCCTGGAGGCCGACCATGACCACCTTCTCGCTCGACCCCGGGCCGGACCAGATCGCCGTCCGCGACTGGCTGCACGGCTTCGCCGCCGACGTGATCCGCCCCGCCGCGGCCGAATGGGACGAGCGCGAGGAGACCCCCTGGCCGATCATCCAGGAGGCCGCCAAGCTCGGCATCTACTCGCTCGACTTCTACGCCCAGCAGTTCTTCGACCCGTCCGGCGTCGGCATCCCGATCGCCATGGAGGAACTGTTCTGGGGCGACGCCGGCATCGGCCTCGCCATCACCGGCACCACCCTGGCCGCCGTCGCGGTCCTCGCCAACGGCACCGACGAGCAGATCGGCACCTGGGCGCCGCAGATGTTCGGCACCCCCGACGACGTCAAGGTCGCCGCGTTCTGCTCCTCCGAGCCCGACGCCGGCTCCGACGTCTCCGCGCTGCGCACCCGCGCCGTCTACGACCAGGCCAAGGACGAGTGGGTGCTCAACGGCACCAAGACCTGGGCCACCAACGGCGGCATCGCGCACGTCCACGTCGTCGTCGCCACCGTCGACCCCGAACTCGGCGCCCGCGGCCAGGCCTCCTTCCTGATCCCGCCCGGCACCAAGGGCCTCAGCCAGGGACAGAAGTTCAAGAAGCACGGCATCCGCGCCTCGCACACCGCCGAGGTCGTCCTCGACGACGTCCGGATCCCCGGCCACTGCCTGCTCGGCGGCAAGGAGAAGCTCGACGCCCGCCTCGCCCGCGCTCGCGAAGGCACCAAGGGCGGCGGCAAGAACGCCGCGATGGCCACCTTCGAGGCCTCCCGCCCCGCCGTCGGCGCCCAGGCCATCGGCATCGCGCGGGCCGCGTACGAGGTCGCCCTCGACTACGCCAAGACCCGCGTCCAGTTCGGCCGGCCGATCATCGAGAACCAGGGCGTCGCCTTCCAGTTCGCCGACATGAAGACCCGCATCGACGCCTCCCGGCTGCTGGTCTGGCGGGCCTCCTGGATGGCCGTCAACAACCAGCCCTTCACCAACGCCGAAGGCTCGATGTCCAAGCTGTACGCCGGCGAGACCGCCAAGTTCGTCACCGCCCAGGCCATGCAGATCCTCGGCGGCAACGGCTTCACCCGCGAGTACCCCGTCGAGCGGATGCACCGCGACAGCGCCATCTACACCGTCTTCGAGGGCACCAGCGAGATCCAGCGCCTGGTCATCGCCCGCGCCATCTCGGGCGCCCCCATCCGCTGACGCCCCGCCGGCGGGCACCCGATCGGCCCGTCGGCGGCGGCCACCCACCAGTGCAGCCGCCGCCGACGGGCTTCCCGTCAGAACCTCGGCTCGCGGCGTTCCAGGAAGGCCGCCAGGCCCTCGCGGACGTCCGGGGCGGTGCGGGAGGCGCGCTCCCAGGGGGCGATGGCGGCGGGGGCGGCGGCCGGGGGACGGAGAGGGCGGCCTTGACGGCGCCGATGGTCTGCGGGGAGCGGCGGGCCAGGAGGCGGGCGAACTCGCGGGCGCGGGCGTCGAGTTCGGCCGGCGGGAGGACCTCGTCGAGGAGGCCGTAGCGTTCCGCGCGGGGGGCCGGGACCAACTCGCCGGAGAAGAGCAGGTACTTGGCGCGGGCGGGCCCGACCAGGGCGGCCAGGCGGAGGGTCGGGACGGCCGGGTAGACCACGCCGAGCTTGGCCGGCGTGATGCCGAGGCGGGCGTCCGCCGCGGCGAAGCGCAGGTCGCAGGCGACGGCCAGCTGGCAGCCGCCGCCCACGCAGGCGCCCCGGATCACGGCGAGGGTCGGCCGGGGGAAGGCCGCCAGCGCCTCCTCGGCGGCCACGTTCTGCGCGTGGTAGGCGTCCGCGGAGGCCGGATCGGCGTACACCTCGGCGAGTTCGGCGATGTCCGCGCCCGCCGAGAAGGCGCCCTCCGCGCCCGTCAGCAGCAGCGCCCGCACGTCGGGGCGCCCGCCGAGCCCGGCCAGCAGGCCCGGCAGCGCCCGCCACATCGCGCCGGTCACCGCGTTGCGGCGCTCCGGCCGGTCCAGCAGCACCGTCGCCACCCGGTCCTCGCCCACCCAGCAGCGCAGGCCGTCCGCACCGGTCGGCAGTTCGACGTCCCCGGGGCCCGGGCGGTCGAGCGGACGGGTGCTCGCGGACATCACGGCCTCCGGGAGTGGGAGAGGGGACGGAGCGTCAGCCTTCCACAGCGCGCCGGGCGTTCACCATGTGACGCGGATCAAGCGGAGGCGCGCAGCTCCCGCCACTCCGGCGCGAGCATCGACCAGACCTCCAGGTCCAGCCGCTCGCCGTGGTGCTCGGTCGCCCGGCGCATCGTCCCGTCCAGCGTCATGCCCAGGCGCCGGGCCACGGCACGGCTGGCCGGGTTGACCGTGGAGTTCCACCACTCGGCGCGGTACAGGCCGCGCTCGACCAGCGCGTAGTCCAGCAGGCGCCCGGCCGCGGCGGTGACCAGACCGCGGCCCCGGCCGGCCGGCTCCGTCCAGGCGCCGATCTCGCACACCCCGTCCCGGGTGTCGAAGCGGACGTACATCACGCCGCCGACCAGGGTGCCGCCCAGCCGGATCCCGTAGATCCGGCCGGTGTCGGTGGCCTGCTTGTCGGCGTACCGCTGCAGGGTGTTGCGGGCCGAGTCCAGGTCCGTGCTGATGCCCGCCCACGGGATGAACGGGTCGACGGTGGCCCGGGCCCGGTCCATGTGCGCGAGGAACTCCTCGGCCTGCCACGGCTCCAGCGGGCCGAGCTCGGCGTCCTCGGCGAGTGCGACGGTGTACATGGGCGGCCCCTCCGGCGTCACGACATACATAACAAACGTTTGGTAGGTACCCTAGCGCGCATGACACCACCCGCCCGCGGAGACCACGAAGCACGACGCAGGGACGTCTCCGAAGCGGTCTGGCGGGTGCTCGCCGCCCGCGGCTTCGGCGGCCTCACGCTGCGCGCCGTCGCCGCCGAACTCGGCGCCTCCACCGGCCTGCTCACCCACTACTTCCCCCACAAGCGGGCCCTGGTCGCGCACGCGCTGGACGTCCTCGACCGGCAGGCCGCCGACCGGCACCGCCCCGCCACCGAGGCCGCCACCGCCGAAGCGGCCACCGCCCGCGGCCTGCCCGTGCTGCGCGCCGCCCTGCTCGACATCCTGCCGCTCGACGGGGAGGGCGCGGCCGGCAACCGGATCTGGGTCGGCTCCTGGGACGCCGCGCTCACCGACCCCGGACTGACCGAGGAACACGCCGAGCGCTACCGCCGGGCCCGCCGGCGGATGGCCGAACTCTGCGCCGACGCGCAGGAACTGGGCGAGCTCCCGGCCGACCGGCCGGCCGCGGACCTCGCCGCGCTGGCCCAGTCCTTCACGCTCGGGCTGGTGGTGCAGGCGCTGTTCGCACCCGCGGAGTTCCCGCCGGAGCGCCAGCGTGCACTGCTCGACGACTTCCTGGCCGGACTGGCGGCGGGGGAGCGGTAGGCGCGGGGCGGCAGCGAAGGGGCGAGACGGCTTCCCGCCGGGCGGCTTCCCGCGAGGCGGCTTCCCACAGGGCGGTTTCCCACGGGCGGGGAACGGCCGGGGCGGGGAGGGGGGCTCCTCGACGGGCCGACCGGTCGGAGCCTGCTGTGTGCCCCCAGCAGGATTCGAACCTGCGACCTACCGCTTAGAAGGCGGGTGCTCTATCCGCTGAGCTATGGGGGCCGGGGTGTGACCTCGGCCCGCTTGCCGGGCCTGGGCCGGGACGGGATGTTCCGGGACAGGATACGGGTGTTCAGTTCCGCCACCTGGACTTCGAAGACCGAACCGGGGTGTGTCGGCCTCCACGGGGCGGTCCGATAATCGCAGGTAGCGTCCTGGTGCGCAGCGCTCTGTGGGGTCCTGGAGCCGGACGTTGTGCACTCGTTACGGGGCTGTCGCCCCACCCGTTATGCATTCGGCGCGGCAATCCCCCGGTTCGGCCCGCGGGTGGGGGCATGTTTAGGGGTTCCTGCCGCCGGATGACATGGACGGGGCGAGTTGACGCCCACCCGTTCGGGGTTTCGTCGGTGGCGCCGAGGTGTCCTACGGGTGAGGTGCGGGGGCGGGGGCTCTGGCGTGCAGGTTCTTGTCGTGGACACGCCTCCCAAGTGGGCGGTTCCGGCCCGGAAATCGACGGCATTCACCCTCACGAGTTATCCGGGTTTTCCACAGGGCCGGGTTTTCCACAGGAATGGCGAAGCCGCTGGCCCTGATTTCCCGCCGGGCGCAGGATCTGCTCGCGACGGAAATTCCGTCGGTGAAAGGCGGACCGGCCGTCCGGCGGCCGGAGAGCGGAGGCGGAAATGGACGGCGCGCTGGTGACGATGGTCGGCAATGCGGCCTCGAATGTGACGTACCGGGAGACGACCGGCGGGGTGGCCGTCGCGAGCTTCCGGCTGGCCGCGACGGAACGGCGCTACGACCGGGAGCGCGGCGACTGGGCGGACGGCGAGACCACCTGGGTGACGGTGGTGGCCTGGCGGCGGCTCGCGGTCAATCTGGTCGGTTCGGTCAACAAAGGGGATCCGGTGGTGGTGAGCGGGCGGCTGCGGGTGCGCGAATGGGGAGAGGAGGCGAGCCGGCGCACCGAGGTCGAGATCGACGCCCGAGCGGTCGGCCACGATCTGACGCGCGGCACCTCCACCTTCCGGCGTGCGGTGGAGGCCCGCCCGGCGGACGCCAAAGCGGCGGCGGCGCAGGGCAGTTCGCCGGGCGAGTGGCCGGTCGCGGCGGCCGGCGGCGCGGGAAGGGGCGGATCCCGGGCGGTGTGCCTGGTGGAGGAGGCGGTGCCGGAGTGGATCGTCCGGGCAGTGGCGGCCCGCCGGGAAGCCGAGGCGACGGCCGGCGCGACGGCCCCGGCGGCGGGTGCGGCCGCGGCCCGGCGGGTGGCGCGGGCGGTGGGGCGGCCGGGGCTGCGGGGCCGGGAGGCTCGGATGTGACGGAGGAGGTTCTGAACTGACGGATTCTGGGCACGAGAGGCCCCGGGGAGTGCAATCCTGATTGCCCGCGCGGCGTGCCGTGACTTTATGTCGACTCATCAACTCCCGCTGACCGTCGGCTCCTTGATAACGAAACAGCCACGATATCGTCCTGATTTGCTACGGGCCCCGAGGGCTCCGATCGCGTCAATAGGATGCGTCTGGTCCACACACGTGCAGCGGTGCCACAGGGGGTGCCGCTTTGCAGGGGGCGGGTTGCCATCGGCACGTCGTCGCCCGGAGGGATCGCACATGTTCCACAAGCAGGGGCGGGCTGTCTCCCGCATCGTTTCTGTCATGCTCGCGTCCGGTCTGGTCGTCGGCTCCGGCCTGCTGGCCGCCGGCAGCGCCGCGGCGGCCGACGGCACGTCGGGCGTGACCGCGAAGCTGCAGGGCGGTGTCCGCTACGGCGAGCAGATCGAGCACGAGGTGAGCCCGGGCCACTGGCTGTCCATCCCCGCCGGGCAGTTCACCCTCGGCGTGGTCGGCACCGAGTCCACGCTGGACGTGTACTGCATCGACCTGCTCAACGACACGCTCAAGAACGCCACTTACCACGAGACCGACTGGGCCTCCACGTCGCTCTCGCAGCCGGAGAAGGTCAAGGCCAAGGCCGGCCCGAAGATCCAGTGGATCCTGGAGCACTCCTTCCCGAACCTCGACGAGGCCGCGCTCTCCAAGGCCTCCGGGATCGACGGCCTGAGCAAGGACGACGCCGCCGCCGCCACCCAGGTCGCGATCTGGCACTTCTCCGACCCGAACGTCGCCACCAAGCAGAGCGACAAGTACCCGAAGGCCAAGCAGCTCACCGCCTGGCTGATCGCCCAGGCCGACGCCAAGGGCGGCGCCGAGGAGCCCAAGCCCTCGCTGGCCCTCAACCCCGGCTCGGTCGCGGGCAAGAGCGGCGAGACGCTCGGCCCGATCACCGTCACCACTGGCGGCGGCGCCGCCGACGTGACGGTCGCCCTCGACAAGAAGGGCACCGACGCCGGCGTCACCCTGGTGGACAAGAGCGGCGCCGCGGTGAAGACCGCCAAGAACGGCGACCAGCTCTTCGCCAAGGTCCCGGCCGGCGCCAACGCCGGCACCGCGAGCATCACCGCCGACGCCACCGCCACCATCAAGCTCGGCCGCGCGTTCGTCGGCGCCGAGGACGGCAAGCACAGCCAGACGCTGATCCTGGCCGGCAGCAACAAGGTCAAGGTCAACGCGCTCGCCACCCTGGCCTGGGCGCCCACCGGCCCGATCCCGTCCGCCACCGCCAAGGTCGACTGCACCCAGGGCGCGCTGGTCCTCACCGTCGGCAACAAGGGCGACCAGGACTGGAAGTTCACCGTCGGCGGCAAGAACGTCACCGTGAAGCCCGGCACCACCCAGGACGTCACCCTGCCGGTCGCCGAGGACACCGCCTACAACTTCACCGTCACCGGCCCGGGCGGCTTCTCGCAGACCTTCAGCGGCGTGCTGAACTGCAAGACCGACAGCAACACCCTGCCGCCGGCCACCCCGACCGCCACCCCGTCGCCCAGCCCGAGCGGCCCTGAGCTGGCCACCACCGGTGGCGGCATGGGCACCGGCATCACCGCCGGCATCGCCGGCGCGCTGGTCGTCGCCGGCGCCGCCGCGGTCTACGCCCTGCGCCGCCGCGGCCGCCACAGCCGCGCCTGACACCCGCGCTGAACCCTCCCGGGCACCCCGCCGGTGAGGGGGACGGCCCCGCCCCCGTACCGACGGGAGCGGGGCCGTTCGCGTCACGGGCCGCCCGCAGCCGCGGCCCGGCCGTCCGCCGTGCGCCCCGAAGGGCGTTCGGGGCGGCACCGGCCTTACGGCACAATGGAACGCTGCAAGCCGATTAACTCGACGACGACGCCGGAGCGATCTCACGTGGCGGAATACATCTACACCATGCGCAAGGTGCGCAAGGCACACGGCGACAAGGTCATCCTTGACGACGTGACGCTCTCCTTCCTCCCCGGGGCGAAGATCGGCGTCGTCGGCCCCAACGGCGCCGGTAAGTCCACCGTCCTGCGGATGATGGCCGGCCTGGACCAGCCCTCCAACGGCGACGCCTTCCTCTCGCCGGGCTTCACCGTCGGCATGCTCCAGCAGGAGCCGCCGCTGGACGAGACGAAGACCGTGCTGGAGAACGTCCAGGACGGCGTCAAGGAGACCAAGGGCAAGCTCGACCGGTTCAACGAGATCGCCGAGCTGATGGCGACCGACTACTCGGACGCGCTGCTCGAGGAGATGGGCAAGCTCCAGGAGGACCTGGACCACGCCAACGCCTGGGACCTCGACGCCCAGCTGGAGCAGGCCATGGACGCGCTGGGCTGCCCGCCCGGCGACTGGCCGGTCACCAAGCTCTCCGGTGGCGAGAAGCGCCGCGTGGCGCTCTGCAAGCTGCTGCTGGAGCAGCCCGACCTGCTGCTCCTCGACGAGCCCACCAACCACCTGGACGCCGAGTCGGTGAACTGGCTGGAGCAGCACCTGGAGAAGTACCCCGGAACCGTCGTCGCCGTCACCCACGACCGGTACTTCCTGGACAACGTCGCCGAGTGGATCCTCGAACTCGACCGCGGCCGCGCCTACCCGTACGAGGGCAACTACTCCACCTACCTGGAGACCAAGCAGACCCGTCTCAAGGTCGAGGGCCAGAAGGACGCCAAGCGCGCCAAGCGGCTCAAGGAAGAGCTGGAGTGGGTCCGCTCCAACGCCAAGGGCCGCCAGGCCAAGTCCAAGGCCCGCCTCGCCCGTTACGAGGAGATGGCGGCCGAGGCCGACAAGATGCGGAAGCTGGACTTCGAGGAGATCCAGATCCCGCCGGGCCCGCGCCTGGGCAGCGTCGTCATCGAGGTCGAGCACCTCAACAAGGCCTTCGGCGAGAAGGTCCTGATCGACGACCTGAGCTTCACCCTGCCGCGCAACGGCATCGTCGGCATCATCGGCCCGAACGGCGCCGGCAAGACCACCCTGTTCAAGATGCTCCAGGACCTGGAGACCCCGGACAGCGGCAAGGTCAAGGTCGGCGAGACCGTCAAGATCAGCTACGTCGACCAGACCCGCTCCAACATCGACCCGAAGAAGACCCTCTGGGAGGTCGTCTCCGACGGTCTGGACTGGATCAACGTCGGCCAGGTCGAGATGCCGTCCCGCGCCTACGTGTCGGCGTTCGGCTTCAAGGGCCCGGACCAGCAGAAGCCGGCCGGCGTGCTGTCCGGCGGTGAGCGCAACCGCCTCAACCTGGCGCTCACCCTCAAGCAGGGCGGCAACCTGCTGCTCCTCGACGAGCCGACCAACGACCTCGACGTCGAGACGCTGTCCTCGCTGGAGAACGCGCTGCTGGAGTTCCCCGGCTGCGCCGTGGTCATCTCCCACGACCGCTGGTTCCTGGACCGAGTGGCCACCCACATCCTCGCCTACGAGGGCGACAGCAAGTGGTTCTGGTTCGAGGGCAACTTCGAGTCCTACGAGAAGAACAAGATCGAGCGCCTGGGCGCCGATGCGGCCCGCCCGCACCGCGCGACCTACAAGAAGCTGACCCGCGGCTGACCCGCGGTCGCACGGACGGCCCGGCAGTCCACCCTCGGGCGGACTGCCGGGCCGCGGCCCGTAGGCTTCCTGCGGGTCCACCTGAGCTTGAGGAGTACACCGTGGCACGTCACATCTACGCCTGCCCCCTGCGGTGGTCGGACATGGACGCCTTCGGTCACGTCAACAACGTGGTCTTCCTGCGCTACCTGGAGGAGGCCCGGATCGACTTCATGTTCACCCAGGCCGCCGAGGCCGGCGCCGGGGAGTTCGCGGGCGGGTCCGTGGTCGCGCGCCACGAGATCGACTACAAGCGGCCGCTGGTGCACCGCCCGGAGCCGGTGACCATCGAGACCTGGGTGACGAAGATCGGCGGCGCCTCGCTGACCGTCTCCTACGAGATCAAGGACGTCGCCGAGGACGGCACCGAGACGGTGTACGTCACGGCCTCCACCGTGGTCGTCCCCTACAACCTCGCCGAGGGCCGGCCGCGCCGGATCAGCGCCGTGGAGCGCGAGTTCCTCGGCCGCTTCATGGACGAGCAGCCGGCCGGCTGCGCCGCCTGACGGACCGTCGGCCCGCGCCGCCCCGAGCCCGCCGCACCGACAGGACCGACCCGGACCGGTACGCACCGACGTGCCGGGACGCACTGACGAATCGAGCTGAACCCCCGGTGACCGCGCAGCCCCGCCTCGACCTCGCCGACCAGGGGGAGGCCGCCGACCTGGCCGCCTTCCTGGGCCGGCTGATCCGCTTCGACCGGGCCGCCGCAGTCCGGCTGCAGGCGGTGCCGGCGGCGGAGGGCGGCGGGGTGCTGGCGGTGTTCGGGCGGCTGCCGCTGGGCGGTTCGGCGGTGCTCGCGCTGCGCACCGTGCGGCTCACCGGCCGGGTGGCGGACGCCGATCTCACCGTCTCCGCCGGGCAGTTGCTGGAGTCCGTGGACGAGCCGGCCGCCACGGTCGCGCTGCCCGCCCCGGTCACCGGCCCGTCCTGGGCGGGCCTGCTGCCGCCGCGCTCCGGCTGGCAGCCGCTCGGGCAGCCGCCGGTGGACCGGGTGATGGACGAAGTGCGGACCGCCGTCGCCGAGTTCAAGCAGCGCACCGCCGAGGTGCCGGAGCACCACCGGAGCCGGCAGGCGGTGGACGCGATAGCGGACGAGATCTGGTCCCGGCCGCTGGTCGCCGTCGAGGGCCTGCCGCTGCGGGCCGCGCACGCCGCCTACGCGATCGGCTTCCTGCGGCCCGGCACCCCGCTGCGGGCGCACCGGGCCGGGGCCTGGCTGCGGCTGGACGCCCCGGCGGGCTCGGTCGCGCTGCGGGCGGGCGGCGCGCCCGGTGCGGGCCTGGGGCTCAGCCCGCTGCGGTAACGGGCCGGTCAGCCGGCCGTGTTGATCATCGAGGCGGCGGCGTACGTCAGGTAGTGCCAGAGTTCGCGGTCGTCCTCGGCGGGCAGCGCGAGCTGGTCGAGGGCGGTGCGCATGTGCCGCAGCCAGGCGTCGTGCGCGGCCCGGTCGACCCGGAACGGGACGTGGCGCATCCGCAGCCGGGGGTGGCCGCGGTGCTCGCTGTAGGTGCGCGGGCCGCCCCAGTACTGCATCAGGAACAGCGCGAAGCGCTCCTCGGCGGGGCCGAGGTCCTCCTCCGGGTACATCGGGCGCAGCAACTCGTCCTGGGCGACGCCCTGGTAGAAGAGGTGGACCAGCCGGCGGAACGTCTGCTCGCCGCCGACGCGGTCGTAGAAGCTCTCCTCCGCCGCCGTCTGCTGCACGGTCTCCTCGTGTGCGGTGTCGCGCCCGGTGTCAGTCACCCGTCCATGGTCGCAGACGCCGACAGGGGTCGTACACCGGGACTTTCGGTGTACGACCCCTGCCGCGGGGCGGGCGGGAGCTACGCGTCGTCCCAGTTGAAGAAGCGCCAGGCGACGGCGCACAGGACCGCGGTGAAGGCCAGCAGGATGCCCATGGAGGGCAGTGCGTCGGCGATGCCGCCGCCCTGGCTGAGGACCGACTTGGCGGGGTTGATCAGGTAGCGCAGCGGCAGCACCTTGGAGACGTCCTGCAGCCAGCCGGGCGCGAAGTCCAGCGGGATGAACGCGCCGCCGAGGAAGGACATCGGCAGGATGATCAGCTGGTTCATGCCGTTCGCCGACTCCTCGGACTTCGCCAGCGAGCCGGTGACCAGGCCGATCGCCATGAAGGCGAGGGTGGCGCAGATCACCAGCGGGATCACCAGCCACCAGTTGCCGGTGAGCTTGAGGCCGAAGTAGTCGAGCTGTGCGACGGCGAGGAACAGCGCGGTCTGGGCGAGCGCCACCACCACGCTGATCAGCACCCGGGCGCCGACGATGGTGCCCGCCGAGATGGGCGCCAGCCGCAGGCGGCGCAGCACCCGCTTCTTGCGCCAGGTGACCAGGGTGAAGGAGGCGCCGTAGACGGCGCCCATGGCGATGGCGTAGGCGAGCAGGCCGGGCGTCAGGTACTGGATCGGCTTGGTGGAGTCGTCCTCGACCTTGGAGGCGTCCAGGGTGAACGCCGGGGCGGCGTGCGAGGCCTCCTGGTTGGCGGTCTGCACCAGGGAGTTCATGATGCCCTGGACGGTGCCGGCCTTGACCTGGTCGGCCTGGCTGAAGCGGAGCACCAGCCTGCCGTCGGCGCCCTCGGACACCATGCCGTCCAGGTCGCCCTTCTTGACCTTGGCGAGCGCGGCGTTCTCGTCGGTGTAGGTGGTGATCTCCAGGACGGACAGCGGGCCGTCCTTCTGGTCCTTCAGCGCGTCCAGCAGCTTGACCTGGCCGACCTCGGCGACCTTGACGTGCGAGGTGCCGCCGCCCTTGTAGAGGACGCCGAACAGCACCAGGAACATCAGCGGCAGGGCGAGGGTGAAGAACAGGGTGCCCTTGTCCCGGACGAAGCCGAGCAGCATGACCCGGGACAGGCCGACGAAGGCGTTGGCCTTCTCCGGTCCGCCGGCGGAGGCGGGCGCGGGGGCGGTACGGGGCTGGTCGTCGGTGGCGGTCATGCCCGGTACTCCCGTCCGGTCAGCTGGAGGAAGACGTCCTCCAGGGTGGCGCCGCGGACCTCGAGCCCGCGCAGCGCGTTCTGCTCGGCCAGCATGGAGAGCACCGGTCCGGGCGCGTCGGTGGAGAGGGCCAGCGTGACGCCGTCGTCCTCCAGGTTGGTGAACACCGCGCCTGCGGCGGTGAGCAGTTCACGGGCGCGGTCGGCGGTCAGCAGTCCGGATTCCACCCGGATCCGGACGGTGTCGTCGATCTCGCGGACCAGGGCGGCGGGGGCGCCGGTCCGCAGCACCTTGCCGTGGTCCATCACCGAGACGCGGTCGCAGAGGATCTCCGCCTCGTCCAGGTAGTGGGTGGTGAGGACCACGGTGCGGCCCTCGGCGTTGATGTCGCGCAGCAGGTCCCACAGGTTGCGGCGGGCCTGCGGGTCGAGGCCGGTGGTCGGCTCGTCGAGGAACACCAGCTCCGGGTCGTGCACCAGGGCGCACGCGATGGACAGGCGCTGGGCCTGGCCGCCGGACATCTTGTCGGTCAGCGCGCCCGCGGACTCGGTCAGGCCGACCCGCTCCAGCATCGCGTCGGCGGCCTTCGGGCCGATGCCGTAGAAGGAGGCGAAGGTGCGGATGGTCTCGCGCGCGGTCAGCTTGTTGAAGAACGCCGACGCCTGGAACTGCACGCCGATCCGCGGCAGCAGCTTGGCGTTGCGCGGCCACGGCGACAGGCCGAGCAGCTCGACCCGGCCCTCGTCGGCCTCCCGGATGCCCTCCAGGATCTCCAGCGTGGTGGTCTTGCCGGCCCCGTTCGGCCCGAGCAGGCCGTAGAACTCGCCAGTCCTGACGGAGAGTGACACTCCGTCGACGGCCTGGACATCCCCGTACCGCTTCCGGATCCCGTCCGCGGTTATTGCTTCAGTCATGGGGCGAAGCGTAGGGGGTGCACGCGCCCTCACGAGCGCATTTGTATGAATTTTGCTTGTTCGGTGACGGTCCGGTGGCCGCACCCCGCCGGCAGGGAGATCAACTGCCCTGCCGGCGGGGAGCGGTGACACTACGTCAGCGCACGAACCGGATGACGGTCCGTCAGGCCCGGTGCACCGTGATGGTGGTCCAGGCGCCGACGTGGATGCGGTCGCCGTCGCTCAGCGGGACCGCAGTGTGCGGCGGCAGGGTGTCCGCGCCGCCGTTGAGGGTGGTGCCGTTGGTGGAGTCCTGGTCGACCACCACCCAGCTGCCGTCCGGCTGCTCGGCCAGCAGCGCGTGCTGGTGCGAGGCGCCCGGGTCCTCCGGGGACACCGACAGGTCGATCTCCGGCACGGTGCCGCGCTGCTGACTGCGCCGCCCGATCCGCAGCTGGCCGCGCCCGGTCAGCGGGACCCGCCGCTCCGGGGTGTACGGCGGGAAGTACAGGCCGGCCGCCTCCGGGCCGCTGCGGGTCATCATGTCGGTGAAGTAGTCGTGGTCGGCGGCCACCACGGCGAACCAGGTGGCGCGCTGCGGCGGCGCGGCCGGCGGCTGCCCCTGCCCCTGGCCCTGCTGCCCGGGCGGGGTCAGCCGGAACGAGGTGCCGTAGTCGTCGCCGCCCTGCTGCTGGTGCCCCTGCTGCGGGCCCGACGGCTCGGCGTACACCGGGCCGGTGCGCTCGTAGTCGCCGTCCGGGAAGGCCGCCGGCGGGCGCTTGTCGAACGAGGACGGGGCCGGCGGGGCGGCCGGCGCGCCCGGTGCGGACGGGTAGCCGGCCGGCGGCGCGGCCTGGCCCGGCGCGGGCTGCTGGTAGCCGGGCCGCTCGTACGGCGACTGCGGCTCGAACGGCTGCTGCGGACGCTCGTACGGCGCCTGCCGGTCGAAGCCGCCGGGCGCGGGCGCGGCCGGCTCGAAGGCGGACGGCTCGAAACCGGCGGGCGCGGCCGGCGGCTGCGGGGACGGCGGCGGGAAGCCGTAGCCGTGCTGCGCGGACTGCGGCGGCTGCGGGGCGCGGCCCGGCTCGGGGTGGCCGTGCGGAGCGCCGGCGGGCTGCGGCTGGTGCCCGGCCGGGGCGGGACCGCCCGGCGGGCGGGCCGAGGTGGCCAGGTTGTAGTCGTAGCCGCACTCCTCGCAGTACCGGCCGGTCTGCGGGGTGCGGCAGATCGGGCAGGTGGCGGGCGGCGCGGCGGGGGCCTGCGGCGGGGCGCCGTACGGGCCGGGGGAGCCGGGCATGCCGGGGGCGCCGGCGGCGGGGCCGGTGGGCGTGCCGCCGGGCGGGGTGGCGGGCCGGCGGGGCTCGAAGTAGCCGCCGCCCCCGGCCGGGGTGCCGGACGGCGGGGTGCCGCCCGGGCCGGCCGGCGGGTACCCGCCGTACGGGGCCTGCGGGGCCTGCGGGGCGGCGGGCGCGGCGGGCCGCCGGGCTGGGCCGGGCGGCCGGGAAGCCGGGGATGGCCAGGCCGGGCGGCGGGGTCATCGGGAACCCGCAGTAGTCGCACCAGTCCTCGGCCTGCGACTCGTGTCCCCTAGGGCAGATCGGCATCAGGTCCCCCACATTTCGGCAGGATCGGTCCGGCGGCTGTCCGGCTCACTTCTTCACGCGCACGGTCTTGGTCGATCGGGTCTCGAGTGTCATCGAGTCGGCCTCGCTCACGTTCTTACGGAACCGAACGGTACCCTCCCTCGCGTCGACCACGTCCACCACCTTCCGCAGCAGCTTGAGGGTCCCCTCGTTGCCGCCGGCGTGGGCGAGGCGGACGGCGGCGCCCAGCTTCGCGGTGGCGCGGTCCAGGTCGCCCGCCCGGTGGGCCTCCAGGCCGTCGCGGATGGAGTCGGCGAGTTCGGCCTGGCCGGTGTAGTGCGCGACCTGGGCGTTGATCCGGGTCGAGGAGGCCAGGTCGTCGGTCCACACGGCGCGCACCAGGCCCTGGCCGAGCACCTCGGCGGTGCCGTCGGGCTGCGGCAGCACCAGGCTGATCCGGGCCGCCAGCATCTCGTTGCCGACGGCGGCGGCCGGGACCTCCACGCACACGTGGTAGTCGCGGGACTCGTCGCCCCAGGACCCGGTCGGGTAGTCCCCGGCCCGGGTTCCCGCCTCGGTGCGGCGGTCGGAGAGGTCCTCGACGGCGGGCGCGACCTGCTTGACGAACTTCACCCGGGCGTTGGCGGGCGTCCACACCCGCAGCGCCACGTCGGCGACCTGCTTGCCCATGGCGGCGGCCATCATGGCGCGGAAGTCGTCGGCCAGGCCGGACGGTTCGGCGACGATGTCGACGGTGCCGAGCAGCGCGGAGGAGATCTTCCGCAGTTCGGCGACCTCCCAGTCGGTGCCGACGCCGCGGCAGTCGGCGGTGAAGGCGCCGGTCGCCGCGTCCAGGGCGCGCTGCAGGTCGGCGGGCTGCTCGTGCTCGTTGCGGCCGTCGGTGAGCAGCACGGCGTGCCGGATCGAGGCCTGCGGGTGCGAGTCGAACAGCTGCCGGGCCTTGGTGATCCAGGTGCCGATGGCGGTGCCGCCGGCCGGCTTGAGGCGGCGCAGCGCCTCCTTGGCGTGGCCGCGGGTGTAGGTGTCGACGACGGCGAGGCGGCCGTTGCCGGGGAAGACGTCCACGGCCTCGTGGGTGCCGGCCACCACGGCGAACGCGACGCCCTCGCGCAGGGTGTCGATGGCGGCGGCGGTGGCCTCGCGGGCGTGCCGCATCTTGGTGCCGGGGTGCTCCATCGAGCCGGAGCAGTCGATCACCAGCACCACGGCGGCGCCCGGCCCGGCCGCGGAGAGCGGCCGTCCGCCGGAGGTGCCGCCGCCGGTCGCGGTGACGGTGACGATCGCGTTGACCTCCCGGGCGCCCTGGGCGAGGTACTCGTTCTGGAAGACGTCGACGTCGAATCTGGGCGCGCCGGGCTTGGACAACGAGGCCATGCGGTGGGCTCCTGTCGGAGAGTCGGAAGAGGTCAGTTCCCGGCCGGTTCGACGGCCCGGCGCAGCGGCACGGTGGCGTCCGGGTCGGCGGCGCGCGGCAGCGGGACGTCGAGCAGGGTGGCGTCGTGGACGGCCGGCGCGGTGGGCGGGTCGATCGGCAGCACCGCGACGGTGATGTTGTCGTGCCCGCCGCGTTCGACGGCGAACCGCACCAGCGCGCGGGCCGCGGCCAGCGGTTCGGCGCGGGCGTCGGCGCGGACGAAGAACGCCAGGTCGGTGGCGGCCTCGGCGTAGTTCCACAGGCCGTCGGTGCAGATCAGCAGCACGCCGGGGACGTGCGGGGTGAAGCTGACGGTGTGCGGGTCCAGCTCCTCGGCGTCGGCGCCGAGCCAGCCGGTGATGGCGTGGGCGCGCGGGTCGGCGTACGCCTCGGCCTCGTCCATCAGCTCGGCGGCGACCATCCGGGCCGCCCAGGAGTCGTCCTCGGTGAGGCGGTACGGCTCGGCGGACTCGCGGTCGTCCGGGATCCAGTAGGCGCGGGTGTCGCCGACCCAGCCGATGGTGACCAGGCCGCCGGTGCTGACCGCGCTGACGTAGGTGCAGGCGGGCGCGTTGTTGTGGCGGCCCGGCTCGGCGGGGGTGCCGTCGTGGGCGAGCGCGGTGACGGCCCGGTTGGCGGCGCCGATCGCCTCGTGCATGGCCTGCCCGGGGTCGCGGCCGGCGGCCAGCGCGCCG
The DNA here is from genome assembly GCF_000696185.1 of Kitasatospora cheerisanensis KCTC 2395. Classification (GTDB taxonomy): domain Bacteria; phylum Actinomycetota; class Actinomycetes; order Streptomycetales; family Streptomycetaceae; genus Kitasatospora; species Kitasatospora cheerisanensis. Next base: position 5,717,209 of record NZ_KK853997.1, read on the forward strand.
AGCAGCGAGTCGGTGGCGGCGCCGACGGCGGTGGCGGACGCCTCGTCGGGGCGGGCCGAGGAGGAGACGCCGTCGCAGACCACGGCGACCACGGCGGGCGTGCCGTCGGGGCCCTCGGTGGCGGCGACTCCGAACGCGTCCTCGTTGCGGTGGTGGCGCAGGCCGCGGTCGGAGACCGCGGCGACGCCGGTCACCTCGTGCTCCTGGTGGTCGCGCTCGCGGGGCTGGGCGTGCCCGCAGCGCTGGCACCAGCCGTCGGCGAGCTCGGTGGAGCCGCAGTTCGGGCAGCTGGGCACGACCGGCAGGTCGCGCAGGGTCGGCGGCCCGGTCAGGGCAGTGCCGCAGGCCCCGCAGAAGGCGTCCTGGGGCCCCAGCGGTTCGGCACAGGTCGGGCACTCGGTCTGCTGCGGCATGTTCACACCCACGTCCGGGGGCGGGCCCGGTTGGCCCGTTCCACCCACTCGATCCTCTTCTCGGCGCGGTCGGTCAACCGCGCCAACACCCGGTAGGAGTGTTCCAGGGCGAGCCGCAGTTCCCGTTCCGCGGCGGGATGTCCCAGCACGCTGAGCGTGGCGGGCTTCCCGGCGGCCCCGGCGAGCACCCAGGAGAGCGCCGTCTCCAGCACTTCGACGGCGAGTTCCTCGCGCCGCCGGGCGTCCAGCGAGAGCGCCGTCAGCTGGGCGGAGCTGTCGGCGAGTTCGCCCGCCAGCGGGTCGGTGGCGGCGCGGCCGCGCAGCCGGGCGCGGACCGCGCCGATCCGGGCCGCGGTGTGGTGCGTGGAGCTCTCCGGCACGGACAGCAGCGCGGCGACCGCGCCCGGCCGGTCGTCGGCCAGCAGCCGGACCCGGGCCAGGCCGAACGCGGCGCCGACGAACGACCGGTCGGTGCCACCGACCAGCGCGTAGTGGGCGGCGGCGTCCTCGGCGTCGCCGAGCAGCTCGGCGCAGACCGCGAGCGCCAGCTTGGGCGCGGCCTCGCCCGGGAAGGCGTCGTACACGGCGTCGAAGGACTCGGCCGCGGCCTCGGCCCGGCCCGCGGCGAGCGCGGCCAGCGCCCGGTACCAGACCACCCGCCAGTCGCCGGGGTGCTGCTCCTCCAGCGCGGCCAGCGCCTGGGCGGCGGTGTCGTCGTCGGCGAGCTCCAGATGGGCGCGGACCACCCGCAGGCGCAGCTCGGGGGAGTCGGCGCCGGCCGCGCGCAGCGCGGTGAGCGCCTCGGCGGGGTCGGTGGCGGGCAGCGCGGACAGGAAGCCCGCGTTCGGGTCGGACGGGTCGACCAGCGGCGCGGGCAGGGCCAGCGCGGCGGCCCGCGGGTCCGGCGGCTGCCCGCCGAACTCGGGGTCGACGACGCGCAGTTCCGGGCCGAACAGGGTGGAGACGGCGGGCCGCGCCCGGCCGTCCTGGAGGCTGAGCACCTCGCGCAGCACGCCGGTGAGCTGGCCGGCCATCTCCTCGGCGGAGGCGAACCGGCGGGCCGGGTCGGGGTCGGTGGCGCGCAGCAGGAAGCGGTGGAAGGACTCGTAGCGGGCGAACACCTCGACCTCGTCCGGGCCGGGGAGTTCGTGCCGGCGGCGGTCGGTCCAGCCGTGGAAGTCGAAGGTCAGCACGGCCAGCGTGCGGCCCACCGTGTACAGGTCGGAGGCGGGGGAGGGCCCGTCGGTGGCGATCTCCGGCGCCTGGTAGCCGACGGTGCCGTAGATCGGCCCGTCGTCGTCGTGCCGGCGGACGGCGCCCAGGTCGATCAGCTTGAGCGTGTCGTCCGACTGGATCACGTTGTCCAGCTTGAAGTCGCAGTACACCAGCCCGCGGGCGTGCAGGTAGCCGAGCGCGGGCAGCGCCTCCAGCGCGTACGCGATGGCCTGCTCGACCGGCATCGGCGCCCGGCGCCCGTCGGGCGTGCGGCGCTCGCCCGCGATGTCCTTCAGCGACTTGCCGCCGACGTACTCCATCACGATGTAGCCGTCGGCGGTGGTGGTGCGGGCGTCGGGGTGCTCGACGAAGTTGATGATCCGGACGATGTTCGGATGGTCGACCTCGGCCAGGAAGCGCCGCTCGGCGATCGCCACCGCCAGCGCGTCCTCGTCGCCGGTGTCCAGCAGGCCCTTCAGCACCACCCAGCGGTCGTTGACCCGGCGGTCCACCGCCAGGTAGATCCAGCCGAGGCCGCCGTGCGCCAGACAGCCCATCACCTCGTACTGGCCGCCGACCAGATCGCCGCGCACCAACTTCGGGGTGAACGAGTACGGGGTGCCGCACTTGGTGCAGAAACCCTCCGGGCGGCCCGGGACGCCGTTCTTCTCGCGGCCCACCGGGTGGTCGCAGCGCGAGCAGAACCGCTTGCTCTCCGGCACCTGGGGGTCCGTCAGCACCGCCTTCGACGGGTCCGCGGCCGGCACCGGCGGCACCGCGACCAGACCGGCGCCCAGGTTGCCGCGCCGGCCGGTGCCGCTGCTGCCCCGGGAGCTGCGCACCGAGACCGACCGGCCCGAGGAGGTCCGGGAGGAGCGCAGCGAACGCGAACGCCCCGAGGAGGTCCGGGCCGGGCCGGACCACGCGGAGGTCGACGCCGGGGCCGAGACGGGCGCCGAGACGGCGGCCGAGGCGGAGGTGACGGGTTCGGCGGCCAGCCCGCAGTCGTCGCAGTAGCCGTCGGGGTCGATGGTGCCGCCGCAGTCGGTGCGCCCGCACGGCTCGCCGGGGCGGGGGCGGGGGCTGCGGCCTTGCGCGGGGCCGGGACGGAGACGCCGGTGGCCGGGGCGAGGCCGCATTCGCCGCAGAAGCCGTCCTCGTCGATCTCCCCGTCGCAGCCGGGGCGGCCGCAGGGCCGGGCGGCGGTCGCGGACGGGCTCTGGGCGCCGGTGCCGCCCACGGTGCTCGCGGCGCCGGTCGTGCCCGTGGTGCTGGTGCCGGCCGGGGCGAGGCCGCACTCGGTGCAGTAGCCGTCCGGGTCGATCTCGCCGTCGCAGTCCGGACGGGCGCACGCCTCAGCCATCGGTCTCCTCCCCCTGGGCCGGGTCCTCGGTCTGTGCTGGTTCGGGTTGTCGTTCCGGGGCGCGCAGCGCGCGCTGGAAGCGGGCCACGGCCTCGGCGCCGGCCCGCAGGTCGCACGGGGCGCTCCAGAGCAGCCAGCGGGCCTTCTCGAAGCGTTCGACCACCTCGGGGTCCTCGGCGAGGCCGAGCCGGGCGGCCATCGCCTTGTACGCCTCCAGCCGGCCGCGCAGTTCGGCGCGGACGGCGAGCGGCTGGGCGACCTCGGTGAGCGCCTGCCGGGCCCGGCCGAGTTCCTTGGCGGCGGCGTTCTCCAGGGCGTCCAGCAGCGGGCCGAGGCGGTGCCACTGGCCGGTCTGCTGGAAGTCGACGGCCTGCGCGATGGCCTCGCGCAGCGCGGCGGGCGGGCGCGGGACGGCGGGCACCTCGGTGGCGGCGATCTTCGCCAGCACCTCGCCGCGGGCCCGGCGTGCCTCGGCGAGCGTCAGGTCGGCGCGCTGGAGCAGGTCGGCGACCTGCTGGAGGCGCTCGTGGGACTCGTCGCGCAGCCGCAGCAGCCCCTCCAGCTCGACCCGGACGTCGTCCAGGGCGCGGCCCATCCGGTCGTAGCCGCTGGTGTCGACGGCGCCGGCGGGGAGGACCAGGCGGCGGCCTCAGAGCCGCGGCCGGCCTGTGCGGGCACCCGGGCGGGCCGCCACAGGGCGAGCGGGTCGGCGACCACCTCGGACCGCAGGGCCGTCAACCGGTCGGCGAGTTCGGCGAGTTCGTCGGCCAGCGGGTGGCTGCCGGGGCGGACGCCGACGGAGAGGGCGAGCATCTGCACCCGGCCGAGTTCGGCGAGCAGCAGGTCGATCCGGGCGGGCAGCGCCGACCAGACCGCGTCGACGGCGCTGACCACCTCGACCACGACGGCGTACCAGCCGTTCATCCGCTCCAGCAGTTCGGCGAGCGTGACCCGCTCCACCAGCCGGGCGGGCGAGCCGAGTTGGCCGGCCGCCTCGGGGAGCCGGCCGCCGGACACGGTGACGGCGCGGCCGGAGAGCAGTTCGCCGAGCTCGGCGAGTTCGGCGGCGGTGGGCCGGGTGCGGCGGGAGCGCACCGCGCGGGCCGAGGCCAGCGCCTCCGCGTAGCGGTCGAACAGCGCCCACAGCAGGGCCACGCCGCCCTCGGCGACCGCCCAGCGCTCCCGGGTGCGCCCGGTCAGTTCGGCGCCGGTCAGCAGCCGCAGCCCGGGGTGGTCCTGGAGTGCCAGCAGCGCCGCCTCGATCGCGTCGCGTTCGGCGCCCAGCCGGGCGAGCGCGCGGTCGACCTCCTCACGGTTCATCACCGGGCGGGTTCCTCCGGCCATCGCGGTTCCTCCTCTCGGCCACGCTCGTGGTGACGGGGCGTCGGCCCCGGGACGGGGCCGGGCGGCGGCCCGTCGGCGGCAAGTCTCCCCGACGCCCGGCGCGGGGCGGACGGCGGTCCCCCGCCGGGCGGTCACGGCAGGTACGGGTCGGGGGCCCCCATGGTGTCGCGCAGCCAGGTGTCGTACGAGGCGCGCCAGCCGCCGCCGGAGCGCCAGTCGGCCAGCACCTGGTTGACCCAGGCGATCAGGTCGGTGTCGTTCTGGTTCATCGCGACGCCCATGAACGCGGGCAGGAACGGCTCGCCGACGAGTTCCACCATCGGGTCCTGGGCGACCTGCGCGGCGGCCAGCTCACTGTCCGTCAGGGTGGCTTCCACCTCGCCGAGTTGCATCCGCACCAGGCAGTCCAGCTGGTTCTCCAGGGCGACCACCGAGACGGTGCCGTGCGGGTTGCGCTTCAGCTCGGCCTCCGAGGAGGAGGTCTGCGCGACGCACGCCCGCTTGCCCTTCAGCGCCTCGTCCAGGGTCCTGGCGTGGGCGGCCTTCGGCGCCACCACCCGCTGGGCGACCCGGAAGTACGGGACGGAGAAGGCGATCTCCTTCTTGCGTTCGCAGGTGATGCTCATGGTGCGGGTGATCAGGTCGACCTCGCCGTTCTTCACCGCCTCGACCCGGCGGGCGGTGGGCACGGTCTTCAGGGTGACCTTGTCGGGGTCGCCGAGCACCGACTTGGCGATGGCGTGCGCCAGGTCGATGTCGAAGCCCTCGATCCGGCCGGTCTGCGGGTTGCGGAAGCCCCAGTGGTAGCTGTTCTGGTCGACGCCGACCACCAGGGTGCCGCGCTCGCGGATCTTGGCGATCTTCGCGCCGGCCGACTGGCGGGGCGGCAGCGAGTCCGTCGGGTCGCAGGTGTCCGCCGGGGCCTGTGGCGCCGCCTGCGGCGCGGCGAGCGGGGCGGCTCCGCCCGCGCCGTCGGCGCTGCCGGTGCCGAGCAGTCCGGCGGCCAGCACCGTGACCGCCACCAGGATCCTTGACCTTGCCGTGCGCATCCTCGTCCCCCTCCTACCGGTACTCGGCCAGTCGGCGGCCGATGCCGCGCAGGGCGGCGGCCGCGGCCAGTGCGGACAGCACGCCGGCGGCCACCGCCTGCCCGGCGAGCACCCCGTCCACGCCGCCCGTGGCGCGGGCGAACGCGTCCCGCTCGGCCTGCGCGGCGAGCGCCCACCCGGCGTCGGCGGCGCGGAACGCGGCGTCCGCGGTGGCGTCGGTGCCGCGCGGCGTCAGCGTGGCCCGCAGCGCGGCCTCGTAGTCGCCGGCCGAGTCCTTCGCGGCGGCGTCCTTGTGCCGCTCCTGCCACTGGCGGTAGGCGCTCTCGGCGTCGGCCAGCGGGCCCTTCGCCGGCTCCGGTCCGCCGGCCAGCAGCCGGCTGACCGAGCCGGGCGAGCGCGGGCTCTCGTCGAGCTGCTTGGCCAGGTCGTCCCACTGCTTGGCGTACTTGGTGCTGGCGCCGCGGGCCACCAGGTTGAGGTTCTCCGCGGTGTGCGCCTGCAGCGCCTCGATCCGCACCCGGTCCAGGTCGCGCAGCGGGCCGGTGCCGCCGAGGCGCCCGTCCGCCAGGTCGCCGGAGGCGGTCGCGGTTCCCGCCAGCAGCCACACCACGGCGGTCAGCACCGCGAGCGAGGCGCCCAGCAGGCCCGGGTTGAACACCCGGTTGGTGCGCCGGAACAGCAGCACCTGGTAGCGGCCCAGCGCGGCCAGCGCGAGGACGCCGAGGGCCAGCGCCGTCCACGGGACCGCCCCGGCGGTGCGGTAGTCGGCGTCCAGGCCGGCCGATTCGGCGTCGGCCAGCTTCTGCGCCTCCGGCAGGACGGTGCCCTGCATCAGGTCGGAGGCGTACCGCAGGTAGGCGCCGCCGAGCGGCAGGCCCTGCCGGTTGATCGCCCGCGCGGTCTCCACCAGGCCCGCGTAGCGCGGAAGTTGGCGGTTGAGCTCGGTCAGCGAGTGCTGCGCCCCGGCCGAGCCGCCGCTGCGGCCGGCCGCCTCGGCGAGCAGCCGGGAGGCGGTGTCCAGGTCGTCCTGGTAGCGGGCGCGGACCTCGGCGGGCTCCTCGCCGGCCAGCAGGAACCCGGCGGCGGCGGTCGCGTCGGCGTCCGCCAGCCGGCGGTAGATCTCGGCGGCGTCCTGGCTGAGCGGGCCGCTGCCCGTCACCACCTGCCCGGCCGCCCGGGAGCGGTGCGCGGACTGCCACACCGCGACCGCGCCGAACAGCAGCACCAGGGCTGCCAGTACCGCGCCCGCCGCGCGCAGCCGCCCCGGCGGGGTGGCCGCCGCCCGGCGCAGCCGCGCCACCGGCCCGGTCCGCGGGCCGCGGCCGGTGCGACCGCGCCCGCCTGCGCCTGTGCCACTGCCGGTGCTGCCACCGTCCGCCCTCCCCGTCCGACGTCCCCCGCCATCCCGCAGTATGGCGGCCCGCGCCGCCCATCACACCCGACTTGAGCGGGAGTTGATCTCTTCGTGCCCGTCCGGGGCACTCGGGTCCGCGCCCGCTGCGACGCCGGGGGCGGCCTCCGCGGTTCCGGTTCCTCGTAAGCTTTCGGTCATGCGCCTGATCGGAACCGTCACCCCCGACCGCCCCCTGCTCGTCCTCGCGCTGCCCGAGGAGGCCGCGCACCTGGACGCCGGACTGCCGGTGCTGCTGACCGGCATGGGGAAGGTCAACGCGGCGGCCGCGCTGGCCACCGTGCTGGCGGGCGGCGCGAAGCCGTCCGAGGTGGTCAACCTGGGCACCGCCGGGGCGCTGCGGCCCGGCCTGGCCGGCACCCACGAGATCGGCCGGGTGCTCCAGCACGACCTGGACACGGCGCTGCTGGAGCAGCTCACCGGCCGCCCGCTGGACGGCCCGATCGACCTCGGCGCGACCGGCCCGGTGCTCGCCACCGGCGACCGCTTCGTGTCCTCGGACGCGGACCGCGACCGGCTGGCCCGCACCGCCGACCTGGTCGACATGGAGGGCTACGCGCTCGCCACCGTCGCCCGCCGCGCGCAGCTGCCCGTCCGCCTGGTCAAGCACGTCAGCGACGGGGCCGGCGACGGCGCGGAGCTCAGCTGGCAGGCGTCGGTGGACGGCTGCGCCCGGCTGCTCGCCGAGTGGGCCGCCGCGCACCTGCGCTGACCGGCCGTCACGCGCCGAGGCGCCCGCCCGGACCCCGGGCGGGCGCCTCGGCGGCGGATCAGGCCTGGTACGGGTTGGCCACCGGCTGGGCCTGCGGCGGGACGGCCGGGCCGCCGCCGAACAGGCCGTTGACGAAGGTGTCCAGCTCGTTGCGCCAGTAGCGGCCGATGTTCAGCCGGGTCGGCTTCGGCTCGCCCGGGAACTGGAACTTCAGCGAGCTCCACAGGGTGGCCCGGTTGACGTCGGTGATCGCGGCGCGCGCCTGGTCCAGCGGGACGACGTGCACGAGCTCCTGCGGACGGTTGCTCATCCGGGAGGCGCGGTGCACCGTGACGACCCGGTGGGTCAGGGTGACGAAGTAGTACTTCACGAACAGCTGGCCGATCAGGCCGAGCTGGCTCATCAGCCACGGGCTCGGGCCCGAAATGGTGTGGAAGGTCACCACCGGGCGGTCGTTCGGCTCGATCGCGGCGATCGCCGCGGCGACCTGCTCCTGCATGGTGGACTTACGGATCGCCATCTGGCGTCGGCTCCCGGTCTCCCCGCGCACCCCCGTCGGACACGCTGTGAGTGCGCGACGCTAGCGGGCGCGGACCGTGCCGTTCAACGGACAGAACGGGGCATCCTGCGCACCGCGCCGAGATTTTCCCCAATCGAGATCCGTACCGGGAACTTGTCGGCCCGGTGACGTACCGTCACCTCCGCGGCGCGGTCCGGCACGGGGCGTCAGGCCCGGCGGGCCGTCGGAGGCGGCAGTGCGTTCGGCGAGCTTCCCGCCGACGGGCCGGGGCTGGTGCCGGGCCGCGGCGCCGGCAACGAACCCGGCCCCGCCCGCAGCCCGCAGCCCGTCGACGCCCGCCGGGCCGCCGGCTTCGGCCGCCGCTGTGCGAATGCCCTCGGCGAGCTGCCGGCCGTCCCCGTCGAACTGCTCCCCGGGCGGCCACACCGGGAACACCGGCCGCCCGCCCGGAGGGGATCCTCCTCCGCCCTGACGGCAGGTCAGGCCGCTGCGTCCGCCGTCACGTCCGCGATCGCGCAGGCGATGTTGTCCGGGCCGCCTGCCCGGTTGGCGAGGGCGATCAGCTGCTGCACCGCCTGCTCGGGCGCCGCGATGGTGCTCAGTGCGGTGTGCAGGGCGTCGTCGGAGACGCACCGGGACAGGCCGTCCGAGCAGAGCAGGTAGCGGTCGCCGGGGCGGGCGGTGTGCAGCGAGACGTCCGGACGGTTGTCGCCGGAGCCGGTCAACGCCCGTACCAGCAGGGTGCGTTGGGGGTGCGAGGCGGCCTCGGCGAGGGTCAGCCGGCCGTCGTCGACCATCGACTGGACCAGGGTGTGGTCGTGGGTGATCAGGAACAGCTCGCCGCCGCGCAGCAGGTACGCCCGGGAGTCGCCGATGTGCACCAGGGCGAGCTGCGCGTCCGACCAGAGCATCGCCGTCAGCGTCGTTCCGGTGTCCGGGAGTCCGGAGGCCGCGCCGACCCGGCCGTCGATCCGGGCCACCGCATCCTCCAGCACGTTCAGCAACTCCCCGGCGGGCAGCTCCAGTTCCTTCAGTGCCTCGATCGCGGCGGCGCTGGCCAGCCCGCCGCCGCCCTGCGGCCCCATGCCGTCGGCGACCGCGACCAGCCCGGCGCCCGCGTACGCGGCGTCGTCGTTGCGCTCGCGGACCAGGCCGGTGTCCGTGCGGGCGGCGTAGCGGATCCGCAGCGCGCCCGTGGGGGTGTCCGTCATGGTGGTGTCCTTCCCCGAGAGGTGATCGACGAGGAGGGCGGCGAGCTCCCGGCGGGCCTCGGTCTCGGCCCGCACCGACTCCCAGTAGCGGGCGACCTCCTCGGCCGCCCGGGCGGGTTCCAGGCCGAGCAGCAGCCGGATCCGGGCCAGCGGCATGCCGAGCCGGCGCAGCCACAGCACCAGCCGGGCCTGCTCCAACTGGCCGGGCGCGTACCGCCGGTAGCCGGTCGCCGGGTCCACCTCGGCGGGCCGCAGCAGCCCCAGTTCGTCGTACAGCCGCAGCGCCTTCGGCGACAGCCGGGCGGCCCGGGCGAACGCCCCGATGGTGAGCAGCTCCATTCCCGCCTCCTCGTGCCGGACCGGTGTCCGGCGCCACCGATGCTGGGCCTTCCCCGAAGGTGAAGGTCAAGTCCCGATCCTCGCACCGGGCCGGAACGCGGGACGCCGCCGGCGGGAGCGGGTGAGGGGTGCGGTCCCTCGGTGCTCCCGCCGGCGGCGGGTCTGCGGGGTGACGGCCGGTCAGGCCGCCATCGAGTGCGCGGTCGGGTACGCCTCGCGCAGGCGGCGGTGGACGGCGTCGTCCGCGCCGAGGTGGTCGAGGCCGAGCAGTGCCGCGCCGAGGACCGGCGGGGCGACCACGACCCGCGGCTCGGCGAGCGGCGCGGCGGCCGCCAGCCGGGCGGTCAGGTTGTCGAGCAGCAGCGGGTGCCGGGAGGCGAGCACGCCGCCGCCGAGGACCACCGGGACCGGCTGGTCGATCAGGTCGAGGCGGGTGAGCGCGATGGTCGCGAACCGGGTGATCTCGTCGGCCTGCCGGTCGACCAGGGACAGCGCGGTCGCGTCGCCGGCCTCGGCGGCGGCGAACAGCACCTGGGAGACCTCGTGCAGCCGGGCCCGGTCGAGCTGCCCGAGGTGCATCGCCTCGGCGACCGCGTTGGCCCCGGCCAGGCCGAAGTGCGCGCCGATCATGGGGGAGAGCAGGGTGGGACCGCCGCGGCCGTCCTCGGCCCGGGCGGCGTGCCACATGGAGGCCTCGGCGAGCCCGCCGCCGCCGCCCCAGTCGCCGGTGAGCCGGCCGAGCGCGGGCCAGCGGGCGGTGCGCCCGTCGGGCCGCAGGCCGACGCAGTTGGTGCCCGCGCCGCACACCACGGCCACGCCGAGCGGCCCGTCGGTGCCGGCCCGCAGCAGGCCGAAGGTGTCGTTGGCGACGTGCACCGACGGCGCCCAGCCGTGCGCGGTGATCGCCTCGTGCAGGCGCTGCTCCTCCACCGGCAGGTCGGCGTTGGCCAGGCAGGCGCTGACGTGGCTGGTCAGCGGCCGCCCGCCGGGCCGCAGCGGGACGCCGGCCTGCCGGGCGAGGTCCTCGACCAGCGGGGCGAGCGCGGCGACGGCGGCCTCGAAGCCGGTGTTCTGCGGCTGGAAGCCGCCGCCGCGGGCGGTGGCGAGGACCCGGCCGTCGGCGCCGACCAGGGCGAGGTCGGTCTTGCTGTTGCCGGCGTCCACGGCGAGGACGCCGGGCAGGTGTGCGGCGTGGCTCATCGGCCGGTCCCTCCGTGGTGGTGCCTGGTGGTGGTGCGGTGGAGCGTGCTCGGACGGGCTGTTCTCATGGGCGGGTCACGCCCAGCTCAGGTGGTCGCGGTTGTGGGCGAGCAGCCGGTCGGTGAGCTGCTCGGCGAGGTCCAGCTGGCCGACCAGCGGGTGGGCGAGCAGCGCGTCGAAGACCCGGTCGCGGCCGCCGCGCAGCGCCGCGTCCAGCGCCAGGTGCTCGTACGCGGTGACGTTGGCGATCAGGCCGGCGTACAGCGGCTCTACGGGGCGCTGCGGCAGCGGGCGGACGCCGGTGGCGTCGACCTCGGCGGGGACCTCGATCACCGCGTCGTCGGGCAGGAACGGCAGCACCCCGTCGTTGCGGGTGTTGACGACCTGGACGGTGGTGCGGCCGTCGGTGCCGAGCAGCGAGGCGATCAGCTGGACGGCGGCCTCGGAGTAGAACGCGCCGCCGCGCTTGCCGAGCAGCTCGGGCTTGGTGTCGAGTGCCGGGTCGGCGTACATCTCCAGCAGCTGCCGCTCGATGGCGGCGACCTCGGCGGCCCGCGAGCCCTTGACCTTGAGCTCCTCCACCACCAGGTCGTGCTGGTAGAAGTAGCGCAGGTAGTAGGACGGGACGACGCCGAGGCGGCGTATCACCGGCTCGGGCAGGTGCAGGTCGGCGGCGATCGCCGTGCCGTGCTCGGCGAGCAGCTGCGGCAGCACCTCGCGGCCGCCGGCGGCGCCCGGGGCGTCGAGCAGGGTGACGCCGCGCTCCCAGGTGAGGTGGTTGAGGCCGACGTGGTCGAGGCGGACCAGCTCGGGGTCGACGCCGAGGTGGGCGGCGAACTTGCGCTGGAAGCCGATCGCCACGTTGCACAGGCCGACGGCCTTGTGGCCGGCGGTCTGCAGGGCGCGGGTGACGATGCCGACCGGGTTGGTGAAGTCGACGATCCAGGCGTCCGGGTTGGTGCGGCGGACCTGCTCGGCGATGTCCAGCACCACGGGGACGGTGCGCAGCGCCTTGGCGAGGCCGCCGGCGCCGGTGGTCTCCTGGCCGACGCAGCCGCACTCCAGCGGCCAGGTCTCGTCCTGGTTGCGGGCCGCCTGCCCGCCGACCCGCAGCTGGAGCAGCACCGCGTCGGCGCCCTGCACGCCGGCGGCGACGTCGGTGGCGGTGGTGACGACGGCGCCGTGGCCCTGCTTGGCGAAGATCCGGCGGGCGAGTGCGGCGATCAGCTCCAGGCGTTCCACGGCCGGGTCGATCAGCACGAGTTCGCCGATCGGCAGGGTGTCGCGCAGCCGCGCGAACCCGTCGATCAACTCCGGCGTGTAGGTGGAACCGCCGCCGACGATTGCCAACTTCAGTGCGGACATCAGCCCTTGACCCCTGTCAGTGTGACGCCTTCGACGAAGGCGCGTTGCGCGAAGAAGAACAGAACGATCACCGGTGCCAGCACCAGCAGCGTGGCCGCCATGGTGAGGTTCCAGTTGGTGTGGTGGGAGCCCTTGAAGGACTCCAGGCCGTAACTCAGCGTCCAGGCGCCGGGGTTCTCGCTGGCGTAGATCTGCGGGCCGAAGTAGTCGTTCCAGCAGTAGAAGAACTGGAACAGCGCGACGGCGGCGACGGCGGGCTTCGCCATCGGCAGCACCACCCGCAGCAGGGTGCGCAGTTCGCCGCAGCCGTCGATCCGGGCGGCCTCGACGTACTCCTGGGGGATGGTCAGCAGGAACTGGCGCAGCAGGAAGATCGAGAACGCGTCCCCGAACGCCATCGGGATGATCAGCGGCCAGAGCGACCCGGTCAGGTGCAGCTGCTTGGCCCAGAACAGGTACATCGGGATCACCGTGACCTGAGGCGGCAGCATCATCATCGACACCACCGCCATCAGGGCCAGGTTGCGGCCCCGGAAGCGGAACTTGGCGAGCGCGTACGCCACCGGCAGGCTGGAGGCGACGGTCAGCGCGGTGCCGGCGGCGGCGTACAGCAGGGTGTTGCGCCACCAGGTGAGGAAGCCGGGGGTGTTCCAGACCTTGGCGAAGTTCGACCACTGCCAGTGGTGCGGCCACAGGTCGGAGGTGAGGGCCTGATGGTCCGTCATCACCGAGGTGAGGAAGACGAACACGAACGGCAGCACGAAGAACAGCGCGGCGGCGATCGCCAGGGCGTGCACGGCCACCCAGTGCAGGGCGGCCCTCCGGCGGGCGGTGCGGGTGGCGGCGGCGGCCGGGGCGGCGGCCTCGCGCGGCAGTGCGGGAGCGAGTGTCATCAGTCCTCCGCCAGGAAGCCGGACCTGCGGCGCAGCAGGAGCGAGGTGAACGCCATCGACAGCGCGAACAGGACCATCGCGACGACGCAGGCGGAGCCGTAGTCGTAGGTCTGGAAACCGAGCCGGTAGACCATCTGCGGCAGCGTCCAGGTCGACCCGGAGGGGTAGCCGGGCTCGAACTGCTGCCCGGAGCCGCCGATCACGCCGGAGGCGACCTTCCCGGCGACGATCGCCTGCGTGTAGTACTGCATGGTCTGGATCACGCCGGTGACCACGGCGAACATCACGATCGGCGAGATGTTCGGCAGGGTGACGTACCGGAAGCGCTGGAACGGCCCGGCGCCGTCGAGTTCGGCGGCCTCGTACTGCTCCTTGGGGACGTCCAGCAGCGCCGCCATGAAGATCACCATCAGGTCGCCGACGCCCCACAGGGCCAGCAGGGTCAGCGCCGGCTTCGACCAGGACGGGTCGGTGAACCAGCCCGGCTGCGGCAGGCCCAGCTCGCCCAGCAGGTGGTTGACCGGGCCGGTGCCCGGGTTCAGCAGGAAGGCGAACGCCATGGTGGCGGCCACCGGCGGGGCCAGGTACGGCAGGTAGAAGGCGGTGCGGAAGAACCCGGCGCCGGACTTCACCTTGGTGATCAGCATGCCGATGCCGAGGCCGAACACCACCCGCAGGCTGACCATCACCACGACCAGCCACAGGGTGTTGCCCAGGCCCTTCCAGAACGCCGGGTACTTGGTGAAGACGAAGTCCCAGTTCTGCAGGCCGGAGAAGACCGGCGGGGTGTACCCGTCGTAGCTCGTGACGGAGAAGTAGGCGGTCGACACCAGCGGGTACAGGAAGAAGAACCCGAACCCGATCAGCCAGGGGGACAGGAACGCCAGCGTCCTGGCCCGCTCCCGCCGGCGCTTGGACCGCAGCGCCGGCGGGACGGGGGAACTCACGAGTGCCATGGCGCGCCCGTCACTTCTTCGCCTGGGCGATCGCGTCGTCGATCTCCTTGGCGGTGGCGGTCAGCCCGGCCTTCAGGTCGGTCTGCTTGCCGGACTCGATCTCGAAGCTGAGGTTCTGCAGCGAGATCTGGTAGGCGCCGCCGTTGACGCTGGCCGGGGTGGTCGAGGAGTTCGGGTTGCGGGCGATGTCCAGGAAGGTCCGGAAGTTCGGGTCGACCTCCAGCTTCGGCGAGTCCAGCGCGGCCAGCGTGCTCGGCACGTTGTGGATGGCGTTGGCGAAGGACACCACCGCATCGGTGTCGGTGGTCAGGTACTTGACGAACTCCCAGGCGGCGGTGCGCTTCTTGGAGCCGTTGGCGACGCCGATGATGGTGCCGGTCTGGTAGCCGCGCCCGTAGGTGGAGGCGAGCTCGTCCGGCACCGGGAACGGCGCGGTCGCCCACTCGAAGGAGGGCTTGTCGTCGGCCAGCGCGGCGGTCCGCCACTCGCCGTCCATGCTCATCGCGACCTGCCCGGTGGTGAACGGGTTCTTGGAGCTGAACTCGTCGCCGAAGCCGGTGCGGTACTTCTCCAGCTTCTCGAACCCGCCGAGCCGGTCGACGAGCTGCTTCTGCCAGGTGAGCGCGGCCGTCACGGTCGGGTCGGTGGCCACGTTCGACTTCCCGTCCGGGCCGAAGTAGCCGGAGCCGTACTGGCCGAGCCAGTGCGCGATCGGCGTCTCGTAGCCGTGGTAGTTCGGCAGGAAGCCCAGCTGCTTGAACGAGTCGCCGTTCGGGATCGTCAGCTTGACGGCATCCTCGGCGAATTCGCTGAAGGTCTTCGGCGGGCCGCTGATCCCGGCGGCGGCGAACGCGGTCTTGTTCCAGTACAGGCCGTAGGCGTCGCCGAGCAGCGGCAGCGAGCACTGGTTGCCCTGGTACTGGCTGTACTTGAGCATCGCGGGCGGGAAGGTCTTCGCCGGGTCGATGCCGTCCTTCTGCATCAGCGGCCCGAGGTCCGCCCACACGTGCGAGGAGCAGAACTTGCCGACGTTGTCGGTGCTGAACGAGGACACCACGTCCGGCGCGCCCGGGCCGCCGGCCCGCAGCGCCTGCTCGCTCTTCTCGTCGGCGATGTCGCCCGTCACCTTGACGTGGATGTTCGGGTGCAGCTTCTCGAACGCGGCGATGTTGGCGTTGATCGCCTTCACCTCGTTGTCCTGGTTCCAGCCGTGCCAGAAGGTGATCGTCACGTCCTGCCCGTTCGCCGAGGCGTCCTCCCCGCCACCGGAGTCGGTGCCGGTGCAGGCGGAGGCCAGCACGGCCGTGCAGAGCGCGGCGGCGAGCGCGGCCAGCGGGCGGCGGGCGCGCGGGGAGCTGCGGGTGGTGTCCACGGGATTGCACTCCTGACGAGGGTCCGGGCGCAGGCCGGCCAGGCCCGGCGCCCATACGGGGGGAGGGGGAGCGGAACGTGCGGATCGGACGTGCGGGGAGAGCGGGTCAGTGCGTGCTGAACAGGGCGTCCCGGGTGGTCGCCAGCGCGCGTTGCAGCGCACCGGCCAGGACGGGCGAACCGGGCAGGGCGGACAGCCGGACCTCCGGCCGGGGGAGCGACATCCGGCCCAGCGCCTCCTGGACCAGCGCCCGCAGGCGCTCGCCGCCCGCGGTCGGCGTGCCGCCGGAGAGCACCACCAGCTCCGGGTCGACCACCGAGGCGATCACCGCCAGTCCGACCGCGAGGCGCTCGGCCAGCTCGGCGAGGAACGCCTCGCCGTCGGGCGCGGTCAGCGCCGCGGCCACCGCCTGCGCCGCGTCGGCGCCGCGCACGCCGTGCCGGCGGGCCAGCGCCAGCACCGCGGGCTCGCCCGCCAGGTCCTGGAAGCCGCCGGAGTGCTTGCGGCGGGCGCTCAGCGACACCGGCGCGCCGGGCACCGGCATGTAGCCGACCTCGCCCGCGCCGCCGGTGAAGCCGCGGTGCAGGCGGCCGGCGAGCACGATCGCCGCGCCGATGCCCTCCTCGGCCCACAGCAGCACGAAGTCCTCGCAGCCGGCCGCCGCGCCCACCGACTGCTCCGCCACCGCGGCCAGGTTCACGTCGTTCTCGATCGACACCGGCGCGCCGATCGCGGCCTCCAACTCCTGCGTCAGGCGCGGCGAGTGCCAGCCCGGCAGGTGCGAGGCGTAGCGCAGCTTGCCGGTCACCGGGTCGGGCGCGCCGCCGATCCCTATCACCGCCTCGCGCAGCGAGCCCGGCGGGAGCTGCGCGAGGCGGACCGTCTCGGCGACCGCCTCCGCGACCCGCTCCACCGTCGCCGCGGCCGGCCAGCCCTTGCAGGACACCTGGTGCTCGGCCAGCGTCACCCCGGTGATGTCGGCGACCGCGACCCGGACCGTGGTGCTGGTGACGTCCAGGCCCGCGACGTGGCCGGCCGCCGGATTCACCTGGTACAGCTGGGCGTTGGGCCCCGGCCCGCCCGCGGTGGTGCCCACCGGCACCACCAGCCCGGCCGCCTCCAGCCGGGCCAGCAGCTGGGACGCGGTCGGCTTCGACAGGCCGGTCAGGCTGCCGATCTGGGTGCGGGACAATGGGCCGTTGGCGAGCAGCAGCTCCAGCGCGGCCCGGTCGTTTATCGCCCGGAGCAGACTGGGCGTGCCGGCCAGCGGGGAACGGGAACTCTTCTGCGTGGTCACGGGCCCGATCCTCCTCTGGTGCGCCCTCGCGGCCAACTGTTAGGAAAGTTTCCAATCGCCGGGCCGCGATGTCAACGGTCGGATGCGTGTTCGTTACCGGCAGGCGAACGGCGGGTCGCCCGTCCGGCCCCGCCCCCGGTGGCTGAGGCTCCGTCAGGCCGGTTGTGCGGCAGGCTCGTTGTCTCGTTCGGGTGAAAACGGAGGGCGCTGTTCCGAAGGTCGGGCGGGACCGCTACCCTCCACCCATCGTGTGTGCCTTTCCGGGGGAGGGGCGCGCGACAGGAGGAGGGGAGAACGTGCAACTCAACAAGAACGGATTCCGGCGCTCCGCCGCGCTCGCGGCGTTACTCGCGGCCGGGATCGCGACGGGCCGGCGGTGTCCGCGCCGGCCGCCACCGCCGACGGTTCGGTGACGGTCCGGGTGGTCCGCGCCGTGGACGAGAGCGGGACGTACAGCCCGGTGCTGAACCCGGGCCTGGCCGGGGTGACGGTCACCCTGACCGGCGAGGACGGCGCGGTGAAGACGGCGGTGACGGCCGCTGACGGTACCGTCACGCTGAAGCCCGCCAAGGCGACCACCAGCGGCAAGTACCGCGTGCAGGTGGTCAATCCGAAGCCCGGTGTGCTGTACCCGGCCTTCGCCGCCCGCGAGGGCCTGACCGGCGCGCCGGACAAGCTCAGCAGCAACGAGGAGTTCGTCGACCTCTCGGCGGGCAAGCAGGCCACGCTCACCACCGGCCTGTGGAACCCGTCCGACTACTGCCAGCAGAACGCCCCGCTGTCCACCGCCTGCCAGCCCTCGGTCGCCGACCCGGCCGGCAAGCGGACCCTGCTGACCTTCCCGTACCAGTCGCGGGGCATGAACAAGGACGTCACCGACATCGGCACGGTCGGCGACACCGGCAACGTCTTCGGCATCGCCTGGAACCGCGACGACCAGCGGCTGTTCAGCTCCGCCCAGGCCAAGCGCGACGCGCCGTACGGCTCCGGCGGACCGGGCGCGATCTACGTCACCGACCCGGCGACCAAGGCCACCAAGCTGTTCGCCACCGTCCCGAACGTCGGCTCCACGCCGCACACCGCGGGCGGCGACGTCGGCTACCTGACCGCCGTCGGCCGGGAGAGCCTCGGCGGGCTGAAGCTCACCGAGGACAACCGCGACCTGTACGTGGTCAACCTCAACGACCGCAAGCTGTACCGCTACGACGCCACCGCGGCCACCGCGGCCAAGCCCAAGGCCGTCTACGCCATCCCGGCCCCTGACTGCCCGTCGGCGGCCGACTGGCGGCCGTACGGCCTCGGCATGCAGGACGGCACCGGCTACGTCGGCGGCGTCTGCTCCGGCGAGTCCACCCAGAAGCTCGCCGACCTGCGGGCGGTCGTCTTCCCGTTCGACCCGGCCACCGGCGAGTTCGGGGCGGCCGTGCTGAACCAGCCGCTCGACCACCGCGGCGCGCCCGCCGCGCCCTGCTCCGGCTACTACTGGTACCCCTGGACCAACACCAAGCCGGGCACCGGGACGTGCTACTACTACGGCCAGCCCGAGCTCGGCGAGATCGGCTTCGAGACCGACGGCTCGATGCTGCTGTCCTTCCGCGACCGCTACTCGGACCAGACCAGCGCGTCCGCCGTGCCGGGCGCCGAGTTCATCGTCTCGGCCGCCTCCGGCGACCTGAACAAGGCCTGCAAGTCCGGCGACTCGTACGTGCTGGACGTCAACCTCGGCTGCGGGATCACCACCCGCGGCAAGGGCTTCTTCAACACCTTCCGGATCGGCCACACCTACGCGACCTTCGCCGGCATGGCGCTGTCCAAGGTCGAGAACTCCATCGCCACCTCCGGCTACGACGTGCTGGAGCACGCCTGGTCGGCCGGCACCCTGTTCACCCTGCGCAACGGAGCGCCCGACCCCGGCATGGGCCAGGAACTCTCCACCGGCGCGGCCAGCTTCGGCAAGGGCGCCTCGATGGCGGACCTGGAGGTGCTCTGCGACCGGGCGCCGCTGCAGATCGGCAACCGGGTCTGGTACGACCCGGAGCGCTCCGGCCTGCAACTGCCGCAGCAGAAGCCGGTGGTGGGCGCGACCGTCAACCTGTACGACGCGGACGGCAAGAAGGTCGGCACCACGAAGACCACCGCGCGCGGCGAGTACTACTTCGACGACACCAACGTGACGGGCGGTCTGAAGCCGAAGACGGCCTACACCATCCGGCTCGACAACGCGGCGGACTACGCCAAGGGCGGCCCGCTGCACCACTGGGTTCCGACCAAGGCGAACGTCGGCGCCGACCGCGCCGTCGACTCGGACGGCACGGTCCCGAAGGGCGGGAAGTACGTCGAGCGGGCGCTGACCACGGGCGGCCCCGGCCAGAACGACCACACCTTCGACTTCGGATTCAGCCGGCAGCAGGGCGAGCTGCGCCTGGTCAAGAACGACCAGGACGGCAAGCCGCTGCCCGGGGCGGTGTTCCAGCTGTGGCGCGAGTCGGGCAAGTCCGACGGCCTCCAGCAGGACGGCGACACGGCGGACGCGAAGGTCGGCGAGCCGTGCACCACCGGCGCGGACGGCACCTGCCGGACCGTCACCGACCAGGGCACGTACTACTGGCAGGAGGTCACCCCGCCCAAGGGCTACCAGACGCCGGAGCAGCCGGTCCTGGGCCCCGTCGTCCTCGACGACGAGCACCTGGAGGCGGGCGTCACCACCACCGCCGTCAACAAGCTCGTCCCCCCGCCGCCGCCCACCACCCCGGCGCCCACCCCGACTCCGACGCCGGCCGCTCCGGCCCCGTCGCAGCCCTCGGGCGGCCTGGCGTTCACCGGCACGGACAGCACCACCCTGAAGTACGCGCTGATCGGCGGCACCGCACTGCTGGTGGCCGGCGCCGGCCTGCTGATCGCCGTCCGCAAGCGGCGCACCGGCTGACGCCATGACACCGGCAACGGGGGCCCGGGAGTTCGCACTCCCGGGCCCCCGTTGCCGCCTGCACCGGCCGGGCTGGTGGCGTGAGCGAAGCCCACCAAGCAGGTCACAACCACCACCGTCCGAGGTCCATGCCGAACCCGGGGCGGTTCAACTCGGGTGTCCCGGGCAGGACGATCAGATGGTAATCAATTTCCGTACCGCGTCGGTCACTTCGGGCAGCTCGCTGGCCGGGGCCCACTGGTACGCGTCGTGTTCGGTGAGGACGACGGGTTCGGCCTTCTCCACGGTCGCGGAGAAGTTGAACTGCCGCGTGGTGCCGCCACGGCTGTTCCGGTAGTCGAAGTGGCCGATGTAGCCGGTGATTTCGCTGATGGTGAGGCCAGTCTCCTCGGCGGTCTCGCGATACACGGCGTCGAGGATGCTCTCGCCGTCCTCGACGGTGCCGGACGGGATCTCCCAGAGGCCGCCCAGGTAGTCGTCCGGGTTGCGCCGGACGAACAGGAACCGGCCCTCGTGGCGGATGACGGCGGCGGCGACGAAGCCGCTGATGCCGGCGGCTTCGGCGTCGGCCGCCAGGCCGGCCACGAACTCGGGGGAGGTGACGGTCACAGCAGCTCCTCGTGATGGTCGCTGATCTTGACGGCCGCGCGGATGTACTGCTCGGCCAGTTCGAGATCCTGCTCACGATGCCAGACCGGGAGCTTGATCGTGTGCGCATGGACGTGCTCGGCGATCGGGAAGTCGCCGGCCTGGTAAGGGCGGTGGGAGTGCGGGTGTCCGGGGAACAGCGGACCCGGCTGCTGGTAGAGCGGCAGCAGGTTCATGGGGCGGGTGGAGCCGGGCCGGTCGAATTCGGTGGCTCCTTCGGCGATCAGCGCCCGGTGGAACGTCTCGATCGGCAGGCCGCCGAGCTCGTCCGGCTTGTAGGTGACCGTCAACCCGTACCAGGAGGGAACCACCCCGTCGGGCATCAGAGCGAGCCGCAGGCCACGGACGCCGGACAGGTGCCGGGTGAGGTAGCGGGCGATCTCCGTGCGCCCGGCGAGGTAGCCGTCGAGGCGGTCGAGTTGGTCGCGGGCGAGGGCTGCGGCCAGAGGGTGGATGCGCAGCTTGAGGCCGGCGCCGGTGGCCGCGTACCGCGCGAGTGGATGGCCATCCGGGATCTCGTTCCTGGCTCGCTTGTTGTAGTGCGCGAAGGCGACGGTGCGGTAGTAGGTCTCGTCCTCGTCGGTGAGGACGAAGCCGCCTTCGCCGCCCGACAGCGGCTTGGGGCCGTTGAGGGAGAACGCCGAGGCAAGTCCGAACGTACCGGTCTTCTGTCCGGCGATGCTTGCTCCGTGGGCGTGCGAGCCGTCTTCCAGGACCACCAGGTCGTGGGTGTTCGCAACCTTGACGACCTCGGCCATGTCGGCGGGCCGGCCCCACAGGTGGGTGGCCATGATGGCGCGGGTGCGCGGGGTGATCAGTTCCTCGATCCGGGTCGGGTCGATGTTGCCGTCCGGCCTGGTCTCGCACAGCACCGGGACCGCGCGGAGGCTGAACAGCGGCGAGGCGGTGGCGTGGAAGGTCCAAGCCGGCACGATCACCTCGTCGCCGGGCCGGACGCCCGCGGCCCAGTACGTGGTGTGCAGGGCGGCGGTGCCCGAACTGGTGGTGATCGCGTGCCGGACGCCGAAGTACTCCTGGAGGCCGTCCTCCAGGTCGGCGACGATGCCGGAGCGGCCGGGGATGGAGATCGCGGTCTCCAGTTGGGCGGCGACCTTGGCGCGGGTGGTGTCGTCGATCGGCGGCCACTGGAAGTGGGGACCGGGGGCGGTGACGGCGGGTTCGCCGCCGAGCAGGGCGAGGGTGCTGGTCACAGCATCTCCTTCGGGTTGACGTACCGTCCGGCCGCCTTGGAGCGGTAGCAGGCCGCGATGAACGCGGCGTGGGCGAGGTGCTGGTCGGGGCCGGAGGTGTTGGGGCGCCGGCCGTCCATGACCCGGCAGAAGTGATCGATCTGGGCGGTCGCGGCGCTGGCCGGGGCGTGCGGGCGGCTCAGTTCCTCGGCCACGGTGCCGTCCAGGTTGAAGCGTTGGACGGTGCCCGTGGTCAGCAGGACGGAGCCGTGGGTGCCGACGACGTGGAGACGTTCGGTCTTGGGTGCCATCCAGCGGGACAGCAGCAGGGAGCCGTAGAGGCCGCCGCCGTAGCCGAGTTGGACGACGGCGGTATCCTCCGCGTCGTAGTCGGCGTCGGGCAGCGCGGTGGCGGAGAACTCGGCGATCACCCGGTCTGGGAGCCCGAAGTACCACAGCAGCAGGTCGATCAGGTGGTAGCCCATGTCGATGATGCAGCCGCCGCCGGCCTGCCGGACATCGCCCCGCCACCCGGCCTCGGGGCGGTCGGTGTGGAAGGTGTACTGGCCGTCGATCAGGAACGGCGTGCCGATCTGGTCGAGCAGGCCGATTGCGCTGGTGCAGATCGGGTTGAAGCGGCGCTGGAGGGTGACCATCAGTTCGATCTGCCCGAGCTTGCAGTTCTCCGCCAGCTCCCGGGCCTCCTCCGGGGAGGTGGCGAACGGCTTCTCCTTGAGCACGTGGACGCCTCGGACAGCGCACTCCTGGACGACCTGGCGGCCGACATGGTGCGGCACCGCGACGATCACGAAGTCCGGCTCCACCTCGTCCAGCAGCTGGCGGACGTCGGTGAATCCGGGCACCCGGTGGGTCTGTTGCTGGGCCCGCAGCGCGTCGGGGTCGCTGTCGCAGACGGCGACCAGCTCGGCCCTGCTGGACCCGGTGAGGCCCGGGAGGTGGTCTTTCACGGCCTGGTGGCCCAGGCCGATCATGGCTGCACGGCGTTTCATGGCACTCCCATCCAGAATGTTGGCGAGGGGGTGGAGCCGGTCCGGGAAGCAGGTCAGACGTCCGCCGGGACGCTGTCCGGCAGTTCGGCGACGGGCGGTGAGACGGTGGCGGTGGTCTCGGCCTGGTGCGCGGCGATGCCGAGCAGGGTCGCGGCGGCGATGTTCAGCGCAAGCCAGGACGCGGTGACGAACCCGTCGATTCGTCCCGCATCCGTTTGGAAACGTCGCTGCATGACCGGTCTCTCCTCGGACCACAGGGGAAGGCCGCAGCAGACTGACTGAATGTCAGGTCGGAGGCGGATCGGCCGCCCCGAGCGGCTGACTTTCAGTCAACAGCCGTGTACACCGAGGCGGCAGGTGCCAGGCTGTGGGCCAGTTGTGGGCCAGTTGTCGGCCCGGGTCGGCCAGGGGAGGGGCGCTCGTGTCGGACGACGCCGATGCGATCGGGGCGGTGATCAGGTCCGCGAGGACGAAGAAGGGCTGGTCGCAAGGCCGTCTCGGGAGGGAACTCGGCGCCGCGGAGGGCAAGGGCGCCGAGGGGCCGCAGCGTGA
Source organism: Kitasatospora cheerisanensis KCTC 2395 (assembly GCF_000696185.1). Taxonomy (GTDB): domain Bacteria; phylum Actinomycetota; class Actinomycetes; order Streptomycetales; family Streptomycetaceae; genus Kitasatospora; species Kitasatospora cheerisanensis. The sequence continues at coordinate 5,740,195 of NZ_KK853997.1, forward strand.
CCAGGTCTCCCGGTGGGAGCGCGGAGACCGAAGCCCGAAGTACTGGATGCCGTTCCTGATCGACGTTCTGGATCTCCAACTACCAGCCACCCACGGTGGATCGCCAACCGACGAAGGGCATCCCCGTCCTGGCGATACCGTGGCATCAGTCCTCGCGCTGGGAAGGAGCGACGTGGAACGACGGCAATTTCTCGCGGCCTCCAGCGGATACGCACTCGCAGCTCTCGGTCTGCCCGACCTCGACAGCATCACCCGCCGAACGCGCCTCCAGGCCGACAGCACCGTCCGCGTCGGACGTGGCGAGGTCACCGCCGTCCGACAGATGACCCGGGCACTCGGCGACGCCGCCGCCGAACTCGGCGGCGGCCACGCCCGCCACTTGGTCGTCCACTACCTCAACGCCGACGTCGACCGCTGGCTGAACGGCACCTGGACCGAGGCCGTCGGCCGCGATCTGTATGCCGCGACCGCCCAACTCGTCCACCTCGCCGGATGGATGGCACAGGACGAAGGAAATCAGGGCCTCGCTCAGCAGTACTATGCGCACTCCTACAGCCTGGCCGCCGAGGCCCGGGACTCCGAGCTCTCCGCCACCGCTCTGCGTGGACTCGCTGTCCAGGCCATTGACCTCGGACACCGAGCCGCTGCGGTCCGCCTCTCCGAAGCCTGTGTCGATGAGGCCAGGCAGCTCAACGATCCCAAGGCCCTCGCGTACTACCAGGTCACGCTGTCCGACGCCGCCGCCCGGGACGGCGACCGCCGGATCGCGACGCACTACCTGGCCGCCTCGCAGAGCAACATCGAGCGCTCTGCGCCGGAGCCCGGCGAGTCCTGGGCCTCCCATTTCAGCATCGGGCGCTGGGCCCACCACTCCGGCATGATCCTCGCTCAACTCGGCGACTACGAAGCCGCGCAGGACCACCTGCACCATGCCCTGGACGTCCACGGCCTCGACCGCCGCCGCAGCCGGGCGATCGTCCTCGCCGACCTCGGCACCGTTCGCCTCCGCCAGGACGACGTCGACGGTGCCCTCGCTGCCTGGCACGAGTTCCTTGACTGCTCCGACGGCATCCGCTCCGTCAAGGTCGAGGACGCTGTGCAGGACATGCGCGCCCGACTGTCCCGACTTCGCGCAGTGGCCGGTGTTGCCGAACTTGACGAGCGCGCCGCGGCTCGGTGACGGACGAGGCGTCGGACCGGCTGATGCCGTGGCAGCGACGACAGGGCCCCTGCCGGCGCTCGTTGCTGATCATGCGTCAGGTCTGGTGCCCAGTCGTGCTGTTGCCCGCATCCGATGAAACGGAAGCAGTAGTTCCGAATTGCCTCCGGTACCCGCTAATCTCCATCCAGCGCGCCCCTCCCGGGGGGAGGGGCGCGCCGCAACGAAGGAGGAACGTGCACCCCACGAGACAGCGGCTCCGGCGCCCCGCCGCGCTGGCCGCCTTACTGGCAGCCGGACTTGCCGCCGGCCCGGCGGCGTCCGCGCCGGCCGCCACCGCCGACGGTTCGGTGACGGTCCGGGTGGTCCGCGCGGTCGACGAGAGCGGGACGTACAACCCGGTGCTGAACCCGGGCCTGGCCGGGGTGACGGTCACCCTGACCGGCGAGGACGGCGCGGTGCGCACGGCGGTCACCGCCGCCGACGGCACCGTCACGCTGAAGCCCGCCAAGCCGACCGCGAGCGGCAAGTACCGCGTGGACGTGGTCAACCCGCAACCCGGCCTGCTGTACCCGGCGTTCGCCTCCCGCGACGCGTCCGCGCCGAACCGGCTGAGCAGCGACCGGGAGTTCGTCGACCTCTCCGCGGGCAAGCAGGCCACCGTCGTCACCGGCCTGTGGAACCCGTCCGACTACTGCCAGCAGAACGCCCCGCTGGCCACCGCCTGCCAGCCCGCCACCACCGAACCGGCCGACGGGCACACGCTGGTGAGCCTCCCGTACCGGACCCGGAGGATGAACGACGCCCGGGGGGAGATCACCGACCTGGCGACCGGCGTGCAGACCGGCACCGTGTTCGGCCTGGCGTGGAACCGCGAGGACCAGCGGCTGTTCAGCTCCGCCCAGGCCAAGGCGGGCACCGCGTACGGGCCCGGCGGACCGGGCGCGATCTACGTCACCGACCCGGCGGCGAAGACCACCGCGCTGTTCGCCACCGTCCCCGGCGCCGGCGGCACCGCGCACGCGGGCGACGACACCGGCTTCCTCGCGGCGCCCGGCAAGGAGAGCCTCGGCGGGCTGAAGCTCACCGAGGACGGCCGCGACCTGTACGTGGTCAACCTCCACGACCGCAAGCTGTACCGCTACGACGCCACCGCGGCCACCGCGGCCAAGCCCAAGGCCGTCTACGCCATCCCCGCTCCTGACTGCCCGTCGGCGGCGGACTGGCGGCCGTTCGGGCTCGGCATGCAGGACGGCACCGGCTACGTCGGCGGCGTCTGCTCCGGCCAGTCCACCCAGAAGGCCGCGGACCTGCGGGCCGTCGTGCTGCCCTTCGACCCGGCCACCGGGAAGTTCCGCGCCGCCGTGCTCGACCAGCCGCTCGACTACCCGCGCCTGCCCTCCTACTTCCGCGCCACCGACCCGCTCTGCCGGGGCGAGGGCTGGTACCCGTGGACGGACGTCTGGCCGGTCGGCGAAGGCGGAAAGCCGTGCGGCGGAAGCGCGTTCGCCAAGCCCGAGCCGGTGCTCGGCGAGATCGGCTTCGAGACCGACGGCTCCATGCTGCTGGCCTTCCGCGACCGCGCCGCCGACCGCATCTCCGGCGCCAACCTGACCGCCCCGGTCTGGGCCAACGGCGACCTGAACAAGGCCTGCAAGTCCGGCGCCCAGTACGTGCTGGACGTCAACAACGGCTGCGGGAGCACCACCCGCGGCACCAAGTTCTTCGACACCCGCCGGGTCACCATCAACGGCGTCACCTTCCACCCCAACGCCGCCTACGCCGGACTCGCCCTGTCCAAGGTGGAGACTTCCATCGCCGCCGCCGGCGTCGACCCGGACGACAGCACCTACGGCTACGGCCCGCTGTTCACCCTGCGCGACGGCACCGTGGACCCCGGCGCGGGCGTGCGCCTCAACCCCGGCAAGCGGGCGGCCTTCGGCAAGGGCACCTCGATCGGCGACCTCGAAGTGCTCTGCGATCGCGCCCCGCTGCAGATCGGCAACCGGGTCTGGTACGACCCGGAGCGCTCCGGGAAGCAACTCCCGCAGCAGCAGCCGGTGGTGGGCGCGACCGTCAACCTGTACGACGCCAACGGCAAGAAGGTCGGCACCACGAAGACCACCGCGCGCGGCGAGTACTACTTCGACGACACCAACGTGACGGGCGGTCTGAAGCCGAAGACGGCCTACACCATCCGCCTCGACAACGCGGCCGACTACGCCGAGGGCGGCCCGCTCCACCACTGGACGCCCACCACCCGGGCGGAACTGGCCCTCACCACCGGCGGCCCCGGCCAGAACGACCACACCCTCGACTTCGGCTTCGGCCGCCAGCAGGGCGCGCTGCGCCTGGTCAAGCACGACCAGGACGGCAAGCCGCTGCCGGGCGCGGTCTTCCAGCTGTGGCGGGAGGCGAACAAGTCCGACGGCCTCCAGCAGGACGGGGACACGGCGGACGCCAAGGTCGGCGACCCCTGCACCACCGGGGCCGACGGCACCTGCCGCACCGTCACCGACGAAGGCACGTACTACTGGCAGGAAGTCACCCCGCCGCCCGGCTACCGGACCCCGGAGCGCCCGGTGCTCGGGCCGGTCGTCCTCGACGACGAGCACCTGGACGACGGGGTCACCACCACCGCCGTCAACACACTGCTCCCGCCGCCCACCACCCCGCCGCCCACCACCCCGCCGCCCACGACGCCGGCACCCGCGCACCCGCCG
>NZ_KK853997.1:5744148-5879780 GCF_000696185.1 Kitasatospora cheerisanensis KCTC 2395
CACCCCGCCGCCCACCACCCCGCCGCCCACGACGCCGGCACCCGCGCACCCGCCGACCCCGGCGCCGACGCAGCCCGCGCAGCCCGCGCAGCCGGCGCAGCCGTCGAGCGGCGGCCTGGCGTTCACCGGCACGGACAGCACCACGCTCAGGTACGCGCTGCTCGGCGGCAGCACCCTGCTGGTGCTCGGCGCCGGCCTGCTGATCGCCGTCCGCAGGCGCCGCGCCTGACGGAGCGGCAGCAACGGCAGGGGCCCCGGGAGTTCGCGCTCCCGGGGCCCCTGCCGTTCGGTCACTGCCGTTCGGTCACTGCTGGGTCGGTATCGGCTTGGTGGCCAGCGAGCGTGCCGAGCTCGGGTCTGACAGCGCGGACGGCGGCAGGATCTCGGGGGCGGCGGCCTGCGCGGGGACAGCGGCGGGCGCCTCCTCCTTGAGCTTCACGCCGGCCAGGTCGAAGGCCGCCTTCAGGCGCAGCCGCAGCGCGCGGGAGACCTGCGCGGACTTGCCGGGCGTGCAGCGGGCCTCGACCCGCAGCTGCACCGAGTCGACGGCCACCGACTCGACGCCGAGGACCTTCACCCGGCCCCAGATCAGCTCGTCGTACGGGGCTTCCTTGGAGAGCTGCTCGGCGGCCTCGGTGACCAGCAGCTCGATCCGCTCCAGGTCCTCCTTGTAGCCGACCTGGACGTCGACGGTGGCGGTGCCCCAGCCCTGGCTCATGTTGGCGATCCGCTTGACCTCGCCGTTGCGGATGTACCAGATCTCGCCGCCGGAGCCGCGCAGCTTGGTGACCCGCAGGCCGACCTCCAGCACGGTGCCGGAGGCGACGCCGGTGTCGATCTCGTCGCCGACGCCGTACTGGTCCTCCATGATCATGAAGACGCCGGAGAGGAAGTCGGTGACCAGGTTGCGGGCGCCGAAACCGATCGCCACACCGGCCACACCGGCCGAGGCCAGCAGCGGCGCGAGGTTCACGCCGAGCACCGACAGCGCCATCAGCGAGGCGGTGCCGAGGATGCTGAACGACGCCACCGAGCGCAGCACCGAGCCGATCGCCTCGGAACGCTGCTGGCGGCGCTCGGTGTTGACGACGCCGCTGTTCGCCAGCAGCCCGCCGAGCACGCCGTGGTCGCTCTCCGCCTCCGAGGGCCGGCCCATCCGGGCGACCAGCTTGTCGATGACCTTCCGGACCACCGCCCGCAGCACCAGGGCGAGCAGCAGGATGAACACGATCCGCAGGCCGTCGATCAGCCAGCCCTGCCAGTTCTCGTCGATCCAGCTGGCCGCCTGCCGGGTGGAGTCGGTCACATCGGCGGCGCTGGTGGGCAGGACGAAGGTCGGCGTCGTCGCGTCGGGGGCGGAATCGGCGAGCGTGAATTCGGCGAGCATCGCCCCACTCTAGGGCCTGCCCCGCGGGCCCCGACGAGCCCGTTCACCCGCCCGGACGGCCCGTCAGGCGGGTTCCGGCCACCGTCCGCACCGCCCCGGGCACGGTGGGTGCAGGACGGCCCCGAGCTGGGCATACCGCCTATGGCGGGCCGCGCAAGATCCACCCGGCGCGTGCGGGCCGTTCACAGAGAAATGGTGGCGTCGTACGAGGGCGTAAGGCGACACTGAGGGAGATCGCGTCCCGCAGGGGCACGATCGCCCGCTCGACTCGGCGCGAGCCACGCGCCGCAGGCGTCCAAGGAGGCCCCGTGCCGCATGTCCTTGTCCTCAACGCGTCGTACGAGCCACTCGGTGTCGTCTCGATGCGACGCGCACTCATCCTCGTCCTCAACCACAAGGCGATCGCCCTGGAGGACGCGGGAACCACTCTGCACAGCGCCACCAGCGCCGTTCCGGCGCCGTCCGTCGTCAAACTGACCCGTTTCGTGCGGGTTCCCTACCGAGGCCCCGTGCCGCTGACCCGGCGGGCGCTGTTCGCCCGCGACCACGGGCGGTGCGTGTACTGCGGGGCCGCCGCCACCAGTGTCGACCACGTGATCCCGCGCAGCCGGGGCGGCCAGCACCGGTGGGACAACGTGGTGGCGGCCTGCCGCCGCTGCAACCACACCAAGGCCGACCGGCACCTCGCCGATCTCGGCTGGCGGATGAAGCGCCCCCGGCCGCGCCCAGCGGCCTGGCCTGGCGGGTCATCGGCACCGGGATCAAGGATCCGCGCTGGCGGCCCTACCTGGAGCCGTTCGGCGGCCTCGACCAGTTCCGGGACTTCGAACACCACGACCGCACGGAGCTGCCGCCCGCCGTTCCGTCCCCGGTCCGCACCCGACCCGTCCGCCGCGGCGAGCAGCACGCACCGCTCTCCGCCTGACCAGACAAGGGCCTGCCCGACACGACTCTCGGTACGCCTCATGGGCCGCCGGCGCACCCCCGCAGCGGGAGCGTCGGCGGCCCGCCGCGTTCCGGCCGCTCAGCCGGCGGTGACGCCGTAGAGCTCGACGGCGGCCAGCGCGTACCCGTAGCGGCCGGCCCGGCTGACGCCCTGCACCCGCAGGTACTGCGCGTCCGGGGCGTCGAAGCGGACCGTCTCGGTGCCGCCCTGGCCGTTGTCCACCACCGCCACGGTGGTCCACACCACCCCGTCGGGGGAGGTCTGCACCCGGTACCGGGAGGCGTACGCGTCGCCCCAGCGCAGCACCGCCGAACCCAGCCGGGCCGGGGCGGGCAGCCGCAGCTGCACCCAGGCGTCGTCCTTCGCCGGGGCCGTCCAGAGGGTCTTCGGGTCGCCGTCGGCGATCGCCGAGGCCGGGGTCTTCCCGCTGTCGTCGCCCGAGGAGGACGCGGTGGCGGTCCGCGCCAGGTCGGGGCCGCCGGACTGCGGGACGACGTGCACCTGGAGCTCCTGGCGGACCGTCAGGCCGCCCGCGGTGAACACCACCGGCACCCGGTAGGTGCCCGTCGGGGTGTCCGCGGCCGCCGACACCTGCACCGGGGCGGCGACCTTGCCGCCGCGCGGCACCGTCACGGTCGGCGCCGGAGTCACCGTCAGGCCCTTGGCCACCGCCGGGACCTCGGCCCTCAGCTCGCCGGTCAGCGCGTCCGGGCGGCCCGACTCCACGGTGGCCCGGGTCTGCGCCGGGGCGGCGGCGCCCGCCACCACGTCCAGCGTCGGATCGGCCAGCGTCACCCGGGCCGCCGGGACGTCCGCGTACCAGGGGATCACCTGGTTGACCACCGGGGCCTCGCCGCCGGGCCGCCACACCAGGCGGAACGCGTCCACCTGGCCGCCGTCCGCGCGCAGCTCGTTGTAGCCCGGGTGGATCTGGCCGAGGTCCGCCCAGCTGCCGTCCGGGCGGCGCACCTGCGCGGTCGCCTCGGCGTGCACCGTCGGGTCGGTCAGCACGGTCAGCCGGTCCAGCGGGCGGGCCGCGCCCAGCTCCACGGTCAGCGGGGCGTCGCCCGCGGCGGGCGGCGCGGCCGCCCGGAACGCCGAGTCCGGGTCGCCCGACAGCACCGCGTCCGGCGAGGAGCCCGGCACCGCGGGCGGGCCGCTCACCTCGGCGTCCACCGCGCCGGGCGCGCCCGCGCTGAACTCGCGCACCGCGACCGCCGTCTTCTGCCCGCCGGTGGCGCGCAGCCGCACCGCCTTGGCGACCGCGCCCGCCGGGGCGTTCGCGATCACCAGCCGCTGCTCGTGCACCGTCGCCAGCGGCTGCCAGCCGCCGGAGCCGCTGAAGTACTCCAGCACCCCGTCGTGCAGGTAGTCGTCGGCCGCCGAGGCGGAGTCCGGGTCGTCGCCCCGGCCGCCCATCATCACCGTCACCGTGCCCAGCGGCTTCGCGGTGCCCAGGTCCAGGCCGAAGCTGTCGCCGACCTGCGGCGGCGCCGAGGACCAGTAGAAGGTCTGCGCGGAGCCGTCCGCCATCAGCGCCGGGCCGTGGTCGTGCGCGGTGCCCAGGGTGGTGGTCGGGCTGGCGCCGGCGGTGATGCCCGCCCAGGTGTCGGCGGCCTTCACCGCCCGGTCCAGGAACGGATCCAGCACGCCCTTGCCGACCGTCACCGGGTTCTGCTCCAGCGCCGAGCGCTGCCGGCCCAGCTCCAGCCGGGCCTGCCAGGCCGCGGTGCCGTCGCCGTCGTGCTGCGCCGCCAGCATGTCCAGCGCGGCCCGGCCCGCCGCGCCGTACGCCGCCAGCCGGGCCAGCCACGGCGCGGCGTCCGCGCCCAGCGGGTCGCCCGCCAGCGTCCTCGGGGCGTCCGCCATCACGGCGAACGCCTCCCGCAGCGGCTGCGCGGCCTCCCGGACCTTCGCCGGGTCGGCGGGCGCGCCCGAGGCCGGCTCCACCGCCGCCCAGAACCGCTCCACCAGCGGGGCCAGGTACGCCGACTCCTTGCCGCCCAGCGGCGAGGACGCGCTGTTCCCGGCCAGCGCGGCCACCGCGGCCTGCTGCGCCGGGCCGGCCGTCAGCAGCCGCAGCGCCGAGGACAGCGACTGCTCCGGCTGGTAGCCGGCCGGCTGCCAGCCGAAGTCCGCAGCCGTGGCCAGCGGGATCCGGGACGCCACCGGCTGGCTCATCGCCGAGGTCAGCAGCACCGCCGAGCGCTGCGCCACCTCCGCCTCCCGGCCGCCGTAGCCGGCCAGGAACAGCCGGTCCGGGGCCGAGTCGTTCACCGGGTAGTTGTCCAGCGTCACCAGCGGGCGGCGGAACAGCCCGGCGGTGTCGGCGAGCTGAGTGCCCGTCACCTGCTTGGCGATCACCGCGCCGCCGCTCCACACCACCTGCACCTCGGCGGGCAGCGCCGCCGCCAGCGCCGACCGGTACGGCGTCGACCCCTGCTTCTGGTACTCCGTCGGCACCACCGACAGCGGCGCCAGCTCCGGGTGCGGCGCCATCAGCCGCTTCTGCACCGCCGCGACCACCGCGGCCTGCGCCTTCGCCGCCGCCACCGGCCCGGTGCCGAACTTGCGGCGGTCCGCGCCGCAGTGCCACTCGTCGTAGGAGACGTTCACGAAGTCCAGCTGGAAGGCCCGGAAGCCCGTCCGGCGCAGCGCGTCGAGCTTGCCGACCAGCGCGTCCAGGTCCTTGCCGGAGGAGAAGCAGAACGACTGCCCCGGGGCCACCGAGTACGCCGCCGTCACGTGGTTGTCCCGCGCACGGGCCGCCAGCTCGGTCAACTCCCGTGCCTGGTCGGCCGGGTAGGGCTCGCGCCAGCGCTGCGAACGGTACGGGTCGCCGCCCGGCGCGTACAGGAAGAAGTTCTGCTTGGTGCGGCCCAGGAAGTCGACCGTCGCCAGCCGCTGCGCGGCGCTCCACGGCTCCCCGTAGAACGACTCGGCGGTGCCGCGCACCGGCGCGCCGGTCGGCCAGTCCCGCACCAGCACGCCGGGGAAGCCCCGGTCGCCCTCCGCGCCCTGCCCCTGCCCCGGGCCGATCGGCGACAGCAGCTGCGCCAGGCTCTGCGCCGCGTAGAACGTGCCCTCGCCGTCCACGCCGGCCAGCACCACCGCGCCGTACGCGCCGCCGGCCGTCGGCAGCTGACCCGCCGCCAGCAGGTGGCCGCCGGACGGCAGGCCTGCCAGCTCCGGCACCTCGGTGTCCTTCAGGCCCGCGGCCACCGCGAGCCCGCGCAGCGCCCGGTCGGTCGCGCCGCCCGCGCCCTCGTGCGGGCCGCCCACGTACACCACCAGCGAGCCCGCCGCCGGCGCCTCGGGCGCCTCCGGGGCGGTCCGCACCTCGACGGCGCCGGCCCGGGCCAGCAGCGCGCGCACCGCGTCCACGGCGGGGCCGTCCGCGCCGTCCGCCAGCACCACCGTCACCTGCCGGGGCACCGACACCGGCTTGCCGCCCGGCCGCAACTGCTGCGGGCGCGGAAACACCTGAGGGGCCGTCAGCGAACCCAGCGGCAGCGGCGCCTCCACCGCGGCCGGGAGGTCCGCGCCCGCGGACACCGCCCGCCGGTCGCCCGGCTGCGCCGCGAAGCTCTGCGCCGGGATCAGCAGCCCGCCGACCACGGCCGCCGCCGACAGCGTCGCCGCCAGCCGCAGCGTGCTGCCGCGCCGGACGGCCCGCCGTTCGGCGCGCACCGAGGCGAGCAGCGGGTCCGTGCCCTTGAAGTCCGCGATGAACCGGTCGGCGGCGCGCGGCGCCAGCTGACGGGCCGTCCTGGCCGCGGTCCGGCGGGCCGCCAGCGCCGCCGGGTGGCACAGCACCTCGCGCAGCGCCGTGCTCTGCTCCAACTGCTGCCTCAGCCGCCGCCCGGCCACCACCGACACCCGCGCCTGCACCGGAGCCTCCTCGCCCGAAACGCCCAGCTCACCGGCCCCCGCCGCCCGGCCCGGGCCCCCCTCGGCCATCCGGCCCGCCCAGCCCATCAGCTCTCCGCGTCCCTGTCAACGCTGCTGGCGGCTATGTCCGTTATCGACCGGTATCGGATCGCCGCCGGAACTGCCTTGACCGCACTGGGACGATGACGGAACGACACCCGGGGGAGAGGGGACGCCGTGGCCGAGGAGTCCGTGGTCGAACTGGTCCTGACGGCCGCCCTGCTGACGCTCGGCCTGCTGGTCGCCCGCGACTTCCGCGGCTGGATCCGCCGGATCCACGAGTTCGGCGGCGCGAGCCCCGAACGGATCCGCCTCGGCGGCGTCCTGCTCGTCCTCCTCGCCCTGCTCTGGTCCGTCGAGCCGATCACGCGCCTGCTGCACTGACCGCCACGGCAACCCGCCGACGGAACGTTCACCCGTCCGGTGCCGGCGGGCGGCCGTGTCGGTCGGGGTCGGGGCCCGGGCGCGCGGGTAGGACTGTGGCTGATGGCATTGGGGCGTGGCGAGGACGGAGTGCGCTGGGTGGCCGCATACCTTGACCGTGAGCAGGTGGGAGCCGAGCAACTGCCGGCCGAGGACAACCCGTCCGCGCCGCCGGAACTGCTGGCGCTGGCCCACGCGTACGGGGTGGACACCGGCTACGACGCCGGCGCCGGGCCGATCCAGGTCGGGCCGCGCACCCTGATCGCCGTGCTCGCCGCCCTCGGCGTCGACGCCTCCACGCCCGACCTGGCCGCCGCCGCGCTCGACGCCCACCGCGCCGCCCAGGCCCGCCGGCTGCTCCCGCCCACCGTCGTCGCCTGGCAGGGCCGGCGCACCGCGCTCGACCTGCCCGCCGAGGCCGAGGTCCGACTCGAACTCGAACAGGACGGCGGGGACTGGGAACTGACGGGCGACCACTCCCACTGGCTCCCCGAGGACCTCCCGCTCGGCCGGCACACCCTGCACGTCACCGCCGGGGACCGCACCGGCCGGGCCGCCCTGATCGTCGCCCCGGCGCGCATCCCCGAACCCGCGCACCGCAGTTGGGGCTTCCTCGCGCAGCTGTACTCCGTGCTGAGCGAGCAGTCCTGGGGCATGGGCGATCTCGCCGACCTGGCCGAACTCGCCCAGTGGGCGGGCGCCGAGCTCGGCGCCGGCTTCCTGCAGATCAACCCGCTGCACGCCGGCCTGCCCGGCGCCCCCTCCGACCCGTCCCCCTACCGCCCGTCCTCCCGCCGCTTCGCCGACCCGGTGCACCTGCGGATCGAGGCGATCCCCGAGTACACCCGCCACGACGAGGCCCGCGACCTGGCCCGCCGCGCCCGGCTGCTGCGCGAGGAAGTCCTCGAACACGACGCGCTGATCGACCGCGACTCGGTCTGGGCCCTCAAGCGCCGGGCGCTGGAACTGCTGCACACCGTCCCGCGCGGCGCCGGCCGGGAGGCCGCGTACCGCGCCTTCGTCCGGCGCGAGGGCGAATGGCTCGAACGCTACGCGGTGTGGAACGCGCTGGCCGAGGTGCACGGCGCGGCCTGGCACCACTGGCCCAAGGGCCTGCGCCACCCCGCCAACCCCCAGGTCGCCGCCGCCAAGGCCGAACTGACGGACCGGATCGAGTTCCACCGCTGGCTGGCCTGGCTGGTCGATGGCCAACTGCACGCCGCCCAGCGCGCCGCCACCGACGCCGGCATGCCGATCGGCCTCATCCACGACCTCGCCGTCGGCGTCCACCCCGACGGCGCCGACGCCTGGGCCCTCCAGGACGTCCTCGCCACCGGCATCTCCACCGGCGCCCCGCCCGACGCCTTCAACGCCCACGGCCAGGACTGGGGCCTGCCGCCCTGGCGCCCCGACGCCCTCGCCGAGACCGGCTACGCCCCCTGGGCCGAACTGCTGCGCGCCGCGGCCCGGCACGCCGGCGCGATCCGGATCGACCACGTGATGGGCCTGTTCCGGCTCTGGTGGGTCCCGGCCGGCGCCCGCCCCACCGAGGGCACCTACGTCCGCTACGACGCCGAGGCGATGCTCGCCGTCCTCGCCCTCGAAGCCCACCGGGCCGGCACCGCCGTCATCGGTGAGGACCTCGGCACCGTCGAACCCGGCGTCCGGGAACGGCTCGCCGAACACGGCGTCCTCGGCACCTCCGTCCTCTGGTTCGAACGCGACTGGCACGTCGGCGGTGCCGTCCTGCCCCCCGAACGCTGGCGGGCCGGCTGCCTCGCCACCCTCACCACCCACGACCTGCCCAGCACCGCCGCCCGGCTCACCGGCGACCACGTCGCCCTCCGCCACCAACTCGGCCTGCTCGCCCGCCCGCTGGCCGAGGAACAGCACGCCGCCGCCACCGAGGTCGCCGACTGGCAGCACGAACTCGTCCGCACCGGCCTGCTCGCCGACGGAGCCCCCGTCACCACCGAAGCGCTGTACGCCTACCTCCGCACCACCCCCGCCCGGCTGATCGGCGTCTGGCTGCCCGACACCATCGGAGACCCCCGCCCGCAGAACCTCCCCGGCACCTGGGACCAGTACCCCAACTGGCGCCTCCCCGTCGCCGACGCCACCGGAACCCCCCGTACCCTCGACGCGATCGCCGCCGCCCCGGGCACCGCCGCGATCGCCGCCGCGCTCGCCCCGATCGGCCCCCGCCCCCGGGACACGCCGACAGGCGCACCCCGCCGGGCGAGGCGGTGTAGGGGGCCGGTACCTTGGGAAACGTGGACAAGAGGAACGCAATGCGCGCCGGTGCGGTCACCGCGGCGGCCACGCTGATGATGCTGATGTCGTCGCCCGCCATGGCGCTCGTACGCGACGACGGCGACGACCCGGGCACCGGCCTGAGCGTCGGCGAGACCCTGGGCCTGTACGTCGCCCTCCCGATCGTCTCCTTCCTGGTGATCGCGGGCCTCTGCATGATTCCGGGCAAGAAGAAGTAACCCCACGGGTCCTGGACCCGAACGGCGACTGCCGGGGCGGCCAAGCCTTTTTGGCCGCCCCGGCAGTCGCCGTTGCCCGTTCCCGCGCGCATTTCGGCCGAGTCGCGCCGAGACGGTGGCGGCAGCACCACAGGTGACGCAGCATCAGGTGTGCCCACGGACGGGAGCCGCCCGCACCCGCCGACGAACCGTCACCCGGGAGTGCGCATGCCCCGTCCCGTCCACCGCCGGACGCTCGCCCTGGCCGCCACCGCCCTCGCCGCGCTCATCGTCCCCGCCGCACCCGGCAGCGCCGCCACCGGCCGGATCCTCTGGACGCCCTCCACCGCGACCGGCCCCTCCTCCTTCGCCGCCGTCCAGTGCAAGGACGGCAACTTCGGCGTCGTCACCGACCCCGCCAAGGGCAAGGTGTGGCGCGCCCTGCAAGCCGCCGGCGAAGAACGCTGCGAGACGCTCGGGCCCGACCTCACCAACGGCGACACCTTCTACGTCGGCTGGTCCTCCAAGGTGAGCATCCAGGACACCGAGAGCCGCTACGTCTTCCAGCTCAAGTGCTCACCCAGCACCGGCACCGCCAACCACCCCGTCGAGATCGACATCGCCGACGGCCGCATCCGCCTCCAGAACTGGGACCTCGACCACAACGCCCACCCCCTCTGGAGCACCCCCACCGCCGACAACCAGTGGCACAGCTACGCCCTCAAGATCCACCTCGGCCGCACCGACGGCACCATCGACTTCTGGTTCGACGGCACCAAGCAGACCTTCACCACCGGCACCTCCACCTACACCGGCACCACCTGGGACGGCACCCGCAACTACTTCAAGTGGGGCTCCTACCACCCGTCCCCCGCCCCCGCCACCAACACCTTCACCAGCCCCGTCATCGCCACCACCCTCCCCCTCGCCACCACCCTCCCCCTCGCCACCACCACCTCCTGACCGGCGGTCCGCACCGGCCCCGAGCACCGCCCACTGCCTCCTGAGGGCTCGTCAGGGGAAGGTCGGGGTGTGTTCGTGGTGGCCGTCGGGGTGGATGGCGAGGGCGGGGATGTTGTGGGTGGTGAGCCAGGGGAGGGGGGTGGGCATGGCGAAGGCGGCGGTGGTGAGGGCGTCGAGGCGGGTGAGGTGGGGGCCGAGGAGGGTGAGGGAGGCGAGGGTGGTGGCGGGGCGGCCGGTGTGGGGGTCGAGGATGTGGGGGCCGCGTTCGGCGGTGCCGGAGGTGGCGACGGCGAGGTCGTGGCCGGTGACGACGCGGGCGACGGCGCCGGGGCGGTGGGGGTCGGCGATGCCGATGCGCCAGGGTCCGCCGGCGGTCTGGACGTCGCCGCCGCCGCTGACGCAGTGGTGGCCGGAGCCGGAGTCGCGCAGGGCGCGGGAGGCTTCCTCGACGGCCCAGCCCTTGACGTAGCCGCTGGGGTCGAGGCGTCCGCCGGGCGTCGCGGTGAAGTAGCCGTCGGTCTCGGCGGTGAGTTCGGCGCAGCGGTCCAGGACCCACCCGACGTCGGGGTCGCACGCGGTGAGGGGGAGTTCGCCGCGTCCGAGCCGGCTGATCTCGCTCTCGGGGCGGTACGTCGAGAACAGTTCGTCGATGCGGTGCAGGCGGGTGACGATCCGTTCGAGGGTCGCGGCGGTGCGCGGGCCCGGGTCGCGGACGGTGAACGAGAAGACGGTGCCCATGACGTGTTCGACGTGGGTGACGGGCGCGGTCACCGCCCGGCCGCCTGGTCGAGCGCGCTCTGCAGGGAGCGGGTGTAGCCGTCGCTGGTGTAGGTGGCGCCGGAGACGACGTCGATGTCCGCGTTCTGCGCGGTCATCGCCTCCTGGTTGAGCTGGGGTATGGCGTAGCTGTTGATCTCCCGGTCGCGGCGGTCCCGGGTGGGGTACTGGACGACGTCGATCTTGCTGATCGTGCTGCCGTTCAGGGTGACCTTGACCTGCACGGGACCGTACCGGGTGTTCACGGCGCTCCCGGTGACGGTCCGCGTGCCGCCGGCGGTGCCGCTGCCGGCGGACGGCGGGGCGCTGCTCCCGGTGGCGGCCTCGGCGGGGGCGGAGGAGATCGCCGCGGTCCTGGACGGCTCGTGCGGCTTGAGGGAGAGCAGCAGGACGACCCCGGCGGCGGTCGCGGAGGCGGTGATGACGGCTCGGCGCATGGCGGTGGGGTTTCTCCTAGAAGGCGAAGGACTCGTGGTGGATGCGGGAGGGCCGGACCCCGGCCGCCCGCAGCGCGCGGACGGCCTCGGCGGTGAACGCCTCCGGCCCGCACAGGTACACCTCGTGGCGGCCGAGGTCGGGCACCAGCCGTCCCAGCGCCGCGCCGAGGTCGCCGACCTGCTCGCGGCTGCCGAGCAGTTCGTGGACGCGGGCGCCCCGCCCGGCGGCGACGGCGGCGAGTTCGCGGCGGAACAGCACGTCCTCCGGGCGCCGGGCGCGCTGAACGAGCGTCAGCCGTCCGGGCAGGGTCTCGAACAGCGCGCGCAGCGGGGTGATGCCGACGCCCGCGCCGAGCAGCAGCACCGGCCCGCCGTGCCGGCGGCGCGCGGTGAACGCGCCGTACGGTCCCTCCGCCCGGACGGGCGTGCCGGGGGCGAGGCCGGCGACGGCGGCGCTGTGCGCGCCGAGGCCCTTGACGGTGAAGCGGAGAAAGTGCGGGTGCGGCGGGGCGGACAGCGAGTACGGGTTGGCGGCCCAGCGCAGCCCGGGGGCGAGGAACTGGAGGCGGAAGAACTGGCCGGGCTCGGCGCGGAGTTCGTCCAGGTGACGGCCGGTCAGGAAGAGCGAGACGACGCCGGGGCCCTCGGCCCGGACCTCGGCGATCCGCAGCCGGTGCCGGCGGTCGCGCAGGTGGGGCCGCAGCAACCGGTACCAGCCGAGGACGGCGGCGGTGCCGAAGTACAGCAGGTACCAGGCCGCCTTCGCGGGGCCGTCGGCGAGGTCGGCGCCGGTGCTGAGCTGGTGGGCGAAGCCCAGGGCGACGGCCAGGTAGGTGGCCAGGTGCAGGTAGTACCAGGTCTCGTAGCTCAGCCGGCGCCGGGCGGCCCGCGCGGAGACGGCGCCGGTGCCGAGGATCAGCAGGGTGGCGGCGCTGGCCTTCAGCATGTCGGGGAACCGCAGGACGATCTCCACGCCCTGGTTCCACAGGCCCTGGCCGCTGGTGAGCGCGTAGCCCCAGACGACCGTCAGCACGTGCACGGTGATCAGCCCGACCAGGTAGCGGCCGCCGAACGCGTGCCAGCGGGCCGTCCGGTCGGCGCCGACCTCGCGTTCGAGCAGCGGGATGCGGGCCATCAGCAGCAGCAGGACGGGTGCGGTGTAGCCGGCCAGCAGGCCGGTGATCCGGCCGGCGCCGGTGAGCCAGTCCGCGGCGCCGGCGACCCGCGGGGTGTCGGCCCACCACACGGCGAGGACGCCGAGCGCGCCGAGGGCGATCAGTACGAGCGCGCCGCGGCGGACGGCGTCCGGCGGGAGGCCGCGACGCGGGGCGGCACGGCGGGCGGCCCGGGTCGGGGTGGTCAGTGCGGTCAACGGGCCCTCCTTCGGTGGTGCGGGGCCCACGGTGGCACCGAATGCTCTCAGTTCGCTATGAAAGGGACGCCGCCCGGAGGTGCCCGCGGCGGCGTTCGCGCAGGTCACGACGGTGGAAGCGGCCGCAGCGCGGTCGGACGATCTCACCGCTTTCTCATGCCGGAGCGCCAGAATGGGCCCATGCAGCACGCGGACACCCCCTGGCGGGTCCTGGTGGTCGACGACGAACCCGACCTGGTCGAGGTGATCTGCGGCGCCCTGCGCTACGAGGGCTGGCAGGCCCGCGGCGTCACCGGCGGCCTCGACGCCGTCACCGTCGCCGCCGACTGGCACCCGCACGCCATCGTGCTGGACGTGATGCTCCCCGACTTCGACGGCCTGGAGGTGCTGCGCCGGGTGCACACCGCCGACCCCGAGGTGCGGGTGCTGTTCCTGACCGCCCGGGACGCCGTCGAGGACCGGATCGCCGGGATCTCCGCCGGCGGCGACGACTACGTCACCAAGCCGTTCAGCCTGGAGGAGGTCGTGGTCCGGCTGCGCGGCCTGCTCCGCCGCACCGCCCCGCCGGCCCGGCCGCCCCCGGCACCCTGACCGTCGGCGACCTGCGCCTCGACCCCGCCGCCCGGGAGACCAGCCGCGGCGGCGAGGCGATCGACCTCAGCCCCACCGAGTTCGCCCTGCTCCGCTACCTGATGGAGCACCCCCGGCAGGTGCTCAGCAAGGCGCAGATCCTGGACGCCGTCTGGTCCTACGACTTCGGCGGCCAGGCCCACGTGGTCGAGCTGTACATCAGCTACCTGCGCCGCAAGATCGACGCCGGCCGGCCGCCGATGATCCACACCGTCCGCGGCGCCGGCTACGTCCTCAAGGCCCCCACCGGATGACCGCCCCGACGAGGACGGGCCGCGCCACGCTGCGCCCGCGCACCCTGCGGGCCCGGCTGGTGGCGGGCGTGCTGGTGCTGATCACCCTGATCTGCGTGGGCGTCGGCGTCGCCACCTGCGAGGCGCTGCGGCACTTCCTGGTCGACCGGCTCGACCAGCAGCTGTCCTCGGCCGGCGGCCGGTACGCGGCCAGCCTCGAACACCCCGACCAGGACGGCCACGACACCCGCGCCCAGTCGCCCGGCACCTTCGGCGCCCGGCTGGTGGGCGGCACCGTCACGCACGCCTCCGTGGTCTGCGGCGTCCCGCCCGGCGACGACGACCCCGTCCCGATCGCCAAGGGCACCAACGGCGACGCCCCCGTCCCGCTCGACGCGGCGGACATCAGCACCCTGCGCGCCCTGCCGCCGGACGGCCGGCCGCGCGACCTCACGCTGTCCGTGCTCGGCCACTACCGGGCCGCCGCCCTCACCGGCCACGACGGGGACGTGCTGATCACCGGCCTCCCGCTGCACCCCGTCGACGAGACCGTGCAGCGCCTGCTGCTGATCGAACTCATCGTGTTCGCCGTCGCGCTGGCCCTCGCCGCGATCGTCGGCACGCTCGGCACCCGCCTCGCGCTGCGCCCGCTGGAACGGGTGGTGGCCACCGCCGAACGAGTCTCCGCGCTGCCCCTGGCCAGCGGCGCGGTCGACCTCGGCGAGCGCGTCCCGGACGACGACCCGGGCACCGAGGTCGGCCGGGTCGGCGCCGCGCTGAACCGGATGCTCGGCCACATCGGGGACGCGCTGACCCGCCGTCAGGACGTCGAGGAACGGCTGCGCGGATTCGCCGCCGACGCCAGCCACGAACTGCGCAACCCGGTCGCCGCGGTCCGCGGCCACGCCGAACTCGCCCTGCGGCACCCCGGGCCGGTGCCCGAGCCGGTCCGGCACTCGCTGGAGCGGATCACCGCCGAGTCGCAGCGGATGGGCACCGTGGTCGAGGACCTGCTGCTGCTCGCCCGCCTCGACGCCGGCCGCCCGCTCGCGGTCGAGGACGTCGACCTCACCCGGATCGCCCTGGACTGCACCGCCGACGCCCGGGCCGCGGCCCCCTCGCACCGCTGGCTGCTGGAACTCCCCGCCGAACCGGTCACCGTGCCCGGCGACCCGCACCGCCTCGCCCAGGTGGTGGCGAACCTGCTGGCCAACGCCCGCACCCACACCCCGGACGGCACCGAGGTCACCCTCCGCCTCTCCGCGGACGCCGCCCAGGCCCGCCTGACCGTCACCGACGACGGGCCGGGCATCCCGGCCGACCTCGCCCCCCAGGTCTTCGACCGCTTCGTCCGCGGCGACCGCGCCCGCACCCGCCGCACCGGCTCCACCGGCCTGGGCCTCGCCATCGTCCAGGCCGTCGTCCACGCCCACGCCGGCACCGTCACCCTCCACAGCGCCCCCGGCGAGACGGCGTTCCGCATCACCCTCCCCACCCGACCCCCCGCCCACCCCAACCCGCTCCGCTGACGTTTCGCCGAACCAAGAACACCCGCCGCCGCCCGGCGGCACCACCCAGCCCGCTCCGAAGACCCGACACCACGAGCCCTCCCGAAAGCCTTCCCGGCGGCCCGGGCGCAGCCGCGAGCGCGTACCGCCGCAGGCTCTCCCGACCGCGCTTCTGACAGGCCGTGAGGCCGGACGCGTGGTGTCGACATCTGCTGGTGGGTGCTCGGGTGGGTGGGTGGGCGCAGCGAACAAAGACCACCCCCGAACATGCCGGAGGCCCGGGAGGACAAGCCCCCGGGCCCCGTGGGCACCTCGCGTCAGCGGTCCGCAGCCTGCGCCTTCAGCGCACGCTCGATCCCCGCCCGGGCCTCGACGACCTGGCGGCGGAGGGCCGGCGCCGGCTCGGCCTGGGCCAGCCACGCGTCGGTCGCGTCGAGGGTGGCCTGCGACACCGCGTACGCGGGGTACAGGCCGCCGATGATCTGCTGCGAGATCTCGTGGCTGCGGGTCTCCCACACCTGCTTGACCGAGGCGAAGTACTTCTCGGCGTAGGGCGCGAGCAGCTCCCGCTGGTCGGGCTGCTGGAAGCCGGCGATGACGGCTTCCTGGACGTAGTTGGTGAGGGTGTCGGACTCCACCACGGAGGCCCACGCCTCGGCCTTGGCCTCGGCGGTCGGGCGGGCCGCCCGGCAGGTGGCGGCGTGCTCCTGGCCGGAGGAGGTGTTGTCGCGGGCGAGTTCCGCCTCGATCGCGGCCTCGTCGGCGCGGCCGGTGGCGACCAGGCGGCCGAGCAGGGCCCAGCGCAGCTCGGTGTCGACGGCCAGGCCCTCGACGGTGCGGGTGCCGTCGAGCAGGGCGGCGAGCAGGTCGAGCTGGCCGTCCGTCCGGGCGGAGCCGGCCAGGGTGCGGGCCCAGGCGAGCTGGTGGTCGCTGCCGGCGGGGGCGTCGAGCAGCGCGGCCTCGGCGGCCTCGGCCCAGCGCTGGAGGCCGGTCTCGCGCCACGCCGGGTCGGCGTACATTTCGAGGGCGAGCTTGACCTGGCGCTGCACGGACTGGACGACGCCGATGTCGCTCTCGCGGCGCAGGCCGGACAGTGCCAGCGACAGGTAGTCGCGGGTGGCGAGTTCGCCGTCGCGGGTCATGTCCCAGGCGGAGGCCCAGCACAGCGCGCGGGGGAGCGAGTCGGTGAAGTCGCCGAGGTGCTCGGTGACGACGGCCAGCGAGTCGGCGTCGAGGCGGACCTTCGCGTAGGACAGGTCGTCGTCGTTGAGCAGCAGCACGGCGGGCCGCTGACGGCCGGTCAGCTGCGGGACCTCGGTGCGCTCGCCGTCCACGTCGAGCTCGATCCGGTCGGTGCGGACCAGGTCGCCGTCGACCAGCTCGTACAGGCCGATGGCGATGCGGTGCGGGCGCAGCACGGCCTCGCCGCGGGCGCCGGCGGGCAGCGCGGGGGCTTCCTGCAGGACGGCGAAGGACTCGATGACGCCGTCCGCGGAGACCTCGATCGCGGGGCGCAGCACGTTGATGCCGGCGGTCTCCAGCCAGGCCTTGGACCAGGTGCGCAGGTCGCGGCCGCTGGCCTCCTCGAGGGCGCCGAGCAGGTCGGTGAGGCGCGTGTTGCCCCAGGCGTGGCGCTTGAAGTAGGCGCGCACGCCCTGGAAGAAGGCGTCCTGGCCGACGTAGGCGACCAGCTGCTTGAGCACCGAGGCGCCCTTGGCGTAGGTGATGCCGTCGAAGTTGACCTGGACGTCCTCCAGGTCGTTGATCTCCGCCATGATCGGGTGGGTGGACGGCAGCTGGTCCTGCCGGTACGCCCAGGTCTTCATCTGGTTGGCGAAGGTGGTCCAGGAGTGCGGCCACTTGGAGCCGGGGGCCTCGGCCTGGCAGACGGCCTCGGCGAAGGTGGCGAACGACTCGTTCAGCCAGAGGTCGTTCCACCACTCCATGGTGACGAGGTCGCCGAACCACATGTGGGCGAGCTCGTGCAGGATGGTCGCGGCGCGCAGCTCGTAGGAGGCGTCGGTGACCTTGGAACGGAACACGTACTGGTCGCGGAGGGTGACGGCGCCCGCGTTCTCCATCGCACCGGCGTTGAACTCCGGGACGAACAGCTGGTCGTACTTCGCGAAGGGGTAGGCGAAGTCGAACTTGTCCTGGAAGTAGTCGAAGCCCTGCTTGGTGACGTCGAAGACGGCGTCGGCGTCCAGGAACTCGCGCAGCGAGGGGCGGCAGTAGACGCCGAGCGGCACGCTCTGCGCGCCGTTCTGGTAGGTGTCGAAGACGCCGACGTACGGGCCGGCCACCAGGGCGGTGATGTAGGTGGACATCCGCGGGGTGGGCTCGAAGGTCCACACCCGGGTGTCGCCCTCGCCGGTGGGCTCGGGGGTCGGCGAGTTGGAGACCACGACCCAGCCGGCCGGGGCGGTGACCGTGAAGGAGAACGCGGCCTTCAGGTCGGGCTGCTCGAAGTTGGCGAACACCCGCCGGGCGTCGGCGACTTCGAACTGGGTGTAGAGGTAGGTCTCGCCGTCGGCCGGGTCGACGAACCGGTGCAGACCCTCGCCGGTGTTGGTGTACGCGCAGTCGGCGACCACCCGCAGCTCGTTCTCGGCGGCCAGCTCGGGCAGCGCGATCCGGCTGTCGGCGAAGCTCTCCGGCGGCAGCGCGCGGCCGTTGAGGACGATCTCCGAGACGGCGGGGGCGACCAGGTCGATGAAGGTGGAGGCGCCGGGCTCGGTGGCGGTGAACCGGACCACGGTGGTGGACCGGAAGGTGCCGCCCTCGCGCGCCGTGCTCAGGTCGAGCTCGACGTCGTACGCCTCCACATGCAGGAGCGCGGCCCGGGTGCGGGCCTCCTCACGGGTCAAGTTGGTGCCAGGCACTCGCAGGACTCCTTCGTCAGGGCTTGGTTACCGGGCATCCTCCCACGTGAGTAACGATCCGTGTTCGTACTTGACTCCCCCTCCGATCCGTACCGGAGCATAGAGTTCAGAAGTTGAAGCTGAACTTTGGACGAACCGCAAGGGCGCCCTGGAGGGTGGAACATGTCGACGGACACACCGGGATCGCAGTCCTCGCTGCACCGGGCGAATCTCGAACGGGTGCTGCGGGCGGTCCGGATGGCCGGATCGCTGACCCAGGCCGAGATCGCCCGGGGCACGGGGCTGTCGGCCGCGACGGTGTCCAACATCGTCCGGGAGCTCAAGGAGTCCGGCACCGTGGTGGTCGCCGACACCTCCTCGGGCGGGCGCCGGGCGCGCAGCGTCTCGCTGAGCGGGGACGCCGGGATCGTGGTGGGCGTGGACTTCGGCCACACCCACCTGCGGGTCGCGGTCGGCAACCTGGCGCACCGGGTGCTGGCCGAGGAGAGCGAGCCGCTGGACGTGGACGTCTCCGCGCAGCAGGGCTTCGACCTGGCCGAG
Organism: Kitasatospora cheerisanensis KCTC 2395; assembly: GCF_000696185.1. Lineage (GTDB taxonomy): Bacteria > Actinomycetota > Actinomycetes > Streptomycetales > Streptomycetaceae > Kitasatospora > Kitasatospora cheerisanensis. The sequence goes on from NZ_KK853997.1 coordinate 5,762,648, forward strand.
CGGATGGTGGCGCGGCTGCTGGAGCAGGCCGGCTTCCAGGCCGACAAGGTGATCGGCGTGGGCCTGGGCGTGCCGGGGCCGATCGACGTGGAGACCGGGGCGCTCGGCTCGACCGCGATCCTGCCCGGCTGGACCGGGGTGACGCCCGGTCAGGAGCTGGCCCGCCGGCTCGGCATGCCGGTGCACGTGGACAACGACGCCAACCTGGGCGCGCTGGGCGAACTGGTCTGGGGCGCCGGGCGGGGCCTGGGCGACCTGGCGTACATCAAGGTGGCCAGCGGCGTCGGCGCCGGCCTGGTGATCAACGGCCAGATCTACCGGGGCCCGGGCGGCACCGCGGGCGAGATCGGCCACATCGTGCTGGACGAGGCGGGGCCGGTGTGCCGCTGCGGCAACCGCGGCTGCCTGGAGACCTTCGTGGGCTCCCGTTACCTGCTCAACCTCTTGAACGCCAACCACCCCGGCGAACTGACACTCGGAAAGGTGGTGCAGCTGGCCCAGCAGGGCGATCTGGGCTGCCGCCGGGTGATCGCCGACGCCGGCCGCCAGATCGGCATGGGCGTCGCCACCCTGTGCAACCTGCTCAACCCGCGCCGGGTGATCCTCGGCGGCGACCTGGCCGAGGCCGGTGAACTGGTGCTTTCCCCGATCCGGGACTCGGTGGCCCGGTACGCGATCCCCAGCGCGGCCCGCCAGTTGTCGGTCGTTCCGGGGACGCTCGGCGGCCGTGCCGAGGTGCTCGGGGCGCTCGCCCTGGTGATGAGCGAGATGGGTGAGACGGGCGGGCTCTGAGCCGCCGGAAGGGGCGTCGGACGGCCTCCGAGGGGCCGTCCGATCTCGGGTAAGCCTTCAGGAAGATAACGAAAGGGTTTGAATCCGGGGGCCTCAAGGTTTACTTATTGACGACAAGCTCGGTGACGGGGTTGACTCCTGCCCACCTCGCCGCAACGTTGCGGCTCTGTCAGGGAGGCACCCCCCACCATGAACGCAATGATGCGTCGCGTTGTCGTCGGCACCGCCGCTGTCTCGATGGCTCTGACCATGGCCGCCTGTGGCAAGGCCGGCAGTGACAAGAAGGACGACGCGGCCTCGGGCAACAACAAGTCGATCGGCCTGCTGCTGCCGGAGAACGCGTCCTCGACCCGCTACGAGTCCTTCGACAAGCCGTTCATCGAGGCGAAGGTCCACGAGCTCTGCGCCGACTGCAAGGTCGAGTACAGCAACGCCGAGGGTTCCGCCTCGAAGCAGAAGCAGCAGTTCGACACCCTGATCGCCCAGGGCGTCAAGGTGATCATCCTCGACGCGTTCGACGCCAAGGCCACCCAGTCCTGGGTGAAGGAGGCCGCCGACAAGGGCGTCAAGGTCATCGCGTACGACCGCCTGGCCACCGGCCCGGTCTCCGCGTACGTCTCCTTCGACAACGAGAAGGTCGGCGAGCTCCAGGGCCAGGCCCTGGTCGAGGCCCTCGGCGCCAAGGCCGCCGACGCCAACGTCGTCATGATCAACGGCGACGACGCCGACCCGAACGCCGGCAAGTTCAAGGCCGGTGCGCACAAGGTGCTCGACGGCAAGGTCAAGAAGATCGTCTACGAGCAGAGCGGCGAGTGGAAGCCCACCGTCGCCGGCCAGAAGATCGGTGCCGCGATCTCCTCGCTCGGCAAGGACGGCTTCCAGGCCGTCTACTCCGCCAACGACGGCATGGCCGGCGCGATCATCACCCAGCTGAAGTCGCAGGGCATCAACGTCCCGGTCGGCGGCCAGGACGCGGGCCTGGACGCGATCCAGCGCCTGGTCTCCGGCGACCAGGCCTACACGATCTACAAGGCCTACAAGCCGCTGGCCGACGGCGCCGCCGAGCTCGCCGTCGACCTGCTGCAGGGCAAGGACATCAAGTCCGTCGCCACCTCGACGATCGACAGCGACACCGACAAGGGCATCCCGGCCACCCTGCTGGAGCCGAAGGTCGTCACCAAGGCGAACATCAAGGACACCGTGATCGCCGACAAGCTGTACAAGGCCTCGGACATCTGCACCGCCGACTTCGCCGCCGCCTGCACCGCGGCCGGCCTGCAGTAACACCCGCCCGGCGGGGGCTTCCTGACCACCCGGAGGCCCCCGCCGGCCCCTTTCGCTTCGCAGTCCCACCCCGCGTGCCCGGCCCGGCACGCGGGTAGCCCGTGCCGGAAACGTCAGGTCCGACACGGAACTCAAGGAGATGGTTCACGTGACAGGCGCACCCGTACTGGCGTTGCGCGGGGTCTCCAAGCGCTTCGGCGCCGTCCAGGCACTCACCGACGTGCAGCTGGAGGTCCATGCGGGCGAGGTCGTCGCCCTGGTCGGCGACAACGGCGCCGGAAAGTCCACCCTGGTCAAGACCATCGCGGGCGTCCACCCGATCGACGAGGGCGTCATCGAGTGGGAGGGCAGGCCGGTCACCATCGGTCGCCCGCACGACGCCCAGGCGCTCGGCATCGCCACCGTCTACCAGGACCTCGCGCTCTGCGACAACCTCGACGTGGTCGGCAACCTGTTCCTCGGCCGCGAGCTCAAGCGCTTCGGCACCCTGGACGAGGTCGCCATGGAGAAGCGCGCCCGCGAACTCCTCGACACCCTGTCGATCCGCATCCCCAGCGTCCGGATCCCGATCGCCGGCCTCTCCGGCGGCCAGCGCCAGGTCGTCGCGATCGCCCGCGCCCTGGTCGGCGACCCGAAGATCGTCATCCTGGACGAGCCCACCGCCGCCCTCGGCGTCGAGCAGACCGCCCAGGTCCTCGACCTGGTCGAGCGGCTGCGCGAGCGCGGCCTCGGCGTGATCCTGATCAGCCACAACATGGCCGACGTCAAGGCCGTCGCGGACACCGTCGCGGTGCTCCGCCTGGGCCGCAACAACGGCAGCTTCGAGGTGGCCACCACCTCGCACGAGGAGATCATCTCCGCCATCACCGGCGCCACCGACAACGCGGTGACCCGTCGTCAGGCCCGTATCGCGGAGGACGCCAAGTGAGCACCGAGACCCCCACCACGCCCACCCCGCCCGCCGTCGACCCGCGCCTGCTGGTCCGCAAGGAGGGCGTGGCCGGCTACCTCGACGAGTTCGGCCGCAAGCTGCGCAGCGGCGAGCTCGGCTCGCTGCCGGTCGTGGTCGGCCTGATCATCATCGCGGCCATCTTCCAGTGGAAGACCGGCTCCTTCCTCAACGCCGACAACCTCACCAACATCACCAAGTGGATCGCCGGCCCCGGCCTGATCGCCACCGGCGTGGTCTTCGTGCTACTGCTCGGCGAGATCGACCTGTCGCTCGGCTCGGTGGCCGGCGTCACCGCCGCGCTCTCCTCGGTGCTGGCCGTCCGCCAGGGCGTCAACGAGTGGCTGGCGGTGCTGATCGGCATCCTCGCCGCGATCGCCATGGGCGCCGTGCACGGCTTCTTCTTCTCCAAGATCGGCGTGCCCGCGCTGCTGGTCACCCTGGCCGGCATGCTCGCCTGGAGCGGCCTGCAGGACTTCACCATCGGCAAGCTCGGCACCGTCAACAACCTCAACGACGGCGTCATCGCCAACCTGGACACCTACTTCATGGGTGACGGCGACATCGTCTGGGCCTGGCTCGCCGCGATCCTCGCCATCGCGCTGTTCGCCGCCGGCCAGCTGATCGACGCCCGCCGCCGCGCCGCCGCCGGCCTGCCGGCCCGCCCGATCGCCGAGATAGCGCTGCGCACCGGCGTGCTCGCCGTGGTCGTGCTGGTGGTCGCCTACATGCTCAACCAGGACCGCGGCCTGCCGCTGCCGCTGGTGCTGTTCGTCGGCATCGTCGCGATCGGCGACTTCGTGCTCCGCCGCACCGGCTACGGCCGGCAGATCTTCGCGGTCGGCGGCGGCATCGAGGCGGCCCGCCGGGCCGGCATCAACGTCGCCTGGGTCCGCACCTCGGTGTACATGATCTCGGCCGGCCTGGCCGGCTTCGGCGGCCTGTTCATCGCCTCCCAGCAGGGCTCGGCGGACAAGTCGCTCGGCGGCGGCAACGTGCTGATGAGCGCCATCGCGGCGGCCGTCATCGGCGGCACCAGCCTGTTCGGCGGCCGCGGCAAGCTGTGGTCGGCGCTGCTCGGCATCCTGGTGCTGCAGTCCATCACCACCGGCCTGGACATGGTGCACGCCCAGCAGGCGATCCAGTACATGATCACCGGCGCGGTGCTGCTCGCCGCGGTGGTCCTGGACTCGATCTCCCGCCGCACCCAGAAGTCCTCCGGACGCGGCTGACCCCGCACCACTCCGACCGCGCGACCGGCAGACACCCCGCCATACCGGGGCCGGTCGCGCGGTTCGGCGCTTTTCCGCCCCCGCCACCCGAACAGGGGACGGGGTTGCCCGCCGCACTACGCCCGGGTAATGGACATTAGACTCAACCGGGGCGTACGCCCTCCGGGCCCATGCGGGCGCGAGAACTTGGACGAGGAGGAACGGGTGGCCCTGCTGACCCGCATTCGGGGACCGCGCGATCTCGATCGACTCACGCCCGCGCAGCTCGCGGAGCTCGCCGAGGAGATCCGCGGCTTCCTGGTGGAGGAGGTCTCCAAGACCGGCGGCCACCTCGGACCCAACCTCGGCGTGGTCGAACTGACCCTCGCCATGCACCGGGTGTTCGACTCCCCGCGCGACCGGATCCTGTTCGACACCGGCCACCAGAGCTACGTCCACAAGCTGCTGACCGGCCGTCAGGACTTCTCCCGGCTGAAGATGAAGGGCGGCCTGTCCGGCTACCCCTCGCGCGCCGAGTCCGAGCACGACGTGATCGAGAACTCGCACGCCTCCACCGTCCTCGGCTACGCCGACGGCCTGGCCAAGGCCAACAAGATCCAGGGCCACAAGGACCGCCCCGTGGTCGCCGTGATCGGCGACGGCGCGCTCACCGGCGGCATGGCCTGGGAGGCGCTGAACAACATCGCCGACAGCCAGGACCTGCCGATCGTCATCGTCGTCAACGACAACGAGCGGTCCTACTCGCCGACCATCGGCGGCCTCGCCAACCACCTCGCCACGCTGCGCACCACCCAGGGCTACGAGCGCTTCCTGTCCTGGGGCAAGGACGCGCTGCAGCGCACCCCCGTGGTCGGCCAGGCGATGTTCGACACCCTGCACGGCGCCAAGAAGGGCCTGAAGGACTTCATCGCCCCGCAGGGCATGTTCGAGGACCTCGGCCTGAAGTACCTCGGCCCGATCGACGGCCACGACCTGCAGGCGCTGGAGTCCGCGTTCACCAAGGCCCGCAACTTCGGCGGCCCGGTCATCGTGCACTGCATCACCGAGAAGGGCCGCGGCTACCACGCCGCCGAGAACAACGACGAGGACCGCTTCCACGCGGTCGGCGTCATCCACCCCGACACCGGCCTGCCGGTCAAGACCTCCGGCAAGGACTGGACGTCGGTGTTCGGCGAGGAGATGGTCGCGCTCGGCCGCGAGCGCCGCGACCTGGTCGCGATCACCGCCGCCATGCTGCACCCGGTCGGCCTGGCCCCCTTCGCCAAGGCCTACCCGGACCGGATCTTCGACGTCGGCATCGCCGAGCAGCACGCCGCGGTGTGCGCCGCCGGCCTCGCCACCAACGGCCTGCACCCGGTGGTCGCGGTCTACGCGACCTTCCTGAACCGGGCGTTCGACCAGGTGCTGATGGACGTCGCGCTGCACAAGCTGGGCGTCACCTTCGTGCTCGACCGGGCCGGTGTCACCGGCACCGACGGCGCCTCCCACAACGGCATGTGGGACATGTCGATCCTCCAGGTGGTCCCCGGCCTGCGGCTCGCCGCCCCGCGCGACGCCGAGCAGGTCCGGCTCCAGCTGCGCGAGGCCGTCGAGGTCGCGGACGCGCCCACCGTGGTCCGCTACTCCAAGGGCAACGTCGGCCCGGCCGTCCCCGCCGTCGGCACCGTCGGCGGCATGGACGTGCTGCGCCGCCCCGAGGACGGCTCCGCCGACGAGGCCGCGGACGTGCTGATCGTCTCGATCGGCGCGATGGCCCCGCTCTGCCTGGAGGCCGCCGAGCTGCTCGCCGCGCAGGGCATCACCAGCACCGTGGTCGACCCGCGCTGGGTCAAGCCGGTCGACGCCGCGCTGCCGGGCCTGGCCGCCCAGCACCGGCTGGTCGTCACCGTCGAGGACAACGGCCGGGCCGGCGGCGTCGGCTCCGCGATCGCGCAGGCGCTGCGCGACGCCGACGTGGACGTGCCGCTGCGCGACTTCGGCATCCCGCAGGAGTTCCTCGACCACGCCTCGCGCGGCGAGATCCTGGAGGAGATCGGGCTGACCGCCCCGGCGGTCGCCGCGAAGATCGAAGCCCTGGTCAAGACCCGCTCCTTCGCGCGGAGCTGACCACCCGAAATCCCCCGAGCGCACCGTCACGGGACCGCCCTTCGGCCCAGTGACGGTGCGCTTATTGTCGGACTGTCGCACTCATTCGTGGACTGTCACTGACTACGCCGTCCACGCCCGGTAGGTTGTCACCCGTGTCCCTCACCCTCACGAGCAGCCCGCGTACCCTCGCCGAGCGCCTCCCAGAGCGCCTCCGCACCGGGTACTGGACCAGACTGGTCCCGCTGCTCGCGGTCGTGGCCACGCTGACCCACCTGCCGTCCTTCCTGCGCCCCGTGTGGAGCCCCGACGAGGGCTACCTCGCCACCCAGGCCCGGATGCTCGCCGACGGCGGCGTCCTCTACGACACCGTCGTCGACCGCAAACCCCCGCTGCTGCCCTGGCTCTACGAGGCCTGCTTCGCGCTCTTCGGCTCCGCCTCGCTCTGGCCGCTGCGCACCCTCGCGATCTGCGCCCACCTCGCCACCGCGATCCTGCTCGCCTCGCTCGCCCGCGGGCGCTGGGGCGACAAGGCCGGGCGCTGCGCCGGCGTCCTCTACCTGCTGGTCTCCATCGGGCTCTCGCCCGAGGACACCCAGGCCGCCACCTTCGAAGTCTTCATGCTGCCCGCCATGGTCGCCGCCTTCCGCTACGCGGAGCGCCGGCGCTGGCTGGCCGCCGGCATCGCGGTCGCGCTCTGCTCGCTCACCAAGCAGACCGGCGGCGCCGTCCTGCTCCCCGTGCTGTGGATGCTCCTCCAGGACAGCCGCCGCCGCGGCGTCCGCTGGCCCCCCGCGCTCGCCAAGATCGGCTTCGGGTTCACCCTGCCGATAGCGCTGGTCGCCGTCATCCTCACCAAACCCAAGGGCTTCCTGTTCTGGGTCGTCACCGGCTCCGGCGACTACGCCGGGCTCGGCTCCAACTGGCCCCAGATGCTCGGCCGCGCCCTCGGCAACTCCGCCATCCTGATGAGCGCCGGCCTGGCCTTCCTGCTGCCCGCCGCGCACCGCCTGTGGCTGCGCCACCGCCGACGACCCGTCCCCGCCCGGGGCCGCGAGCACGGCTCCACCGTCGACCTCTGGATGTGGCTCGCCTCCTCCGTGATCGCCGTCTCCGTCGGCTTCCACTTCTTCGGCCACTACTACCTCCAGCTGATGCCCCCGCTGGTCCTGCTCGGCGTCGGCGCCGTCGCCACCTCCGCCGTCCGCTGGAAGCCCGTCCTCGTCTACACGACCCTCGCCAGCACCTTCTTTCTCGGCCTGGCCGTGTTCTGGCCCGGCCAGCGGCTCACCCAGACCACCGAGGTCGCCACCGCCGTCGCCGCCCAGACCACCCCCAAGGACAAACTGCTGGTCTGGGGCATGCACCCCGAGGTCTACTGGCTCGCCGACCGGCGCCCCGCCACCCGCTACCTCACCGCCGGCTTCCTCACCAACTTCAGCGGCGGCAAGGGCGCCGAGAAGGTCGGCGAGCAGTACTCCGTCGACGAGGCCTGGCAGACCTTCGACAACGAGATCTCCACCAACGGCTTCCCCGAGGTGGTGGTCGACGACTCCGGCACCGCCCCCTACCAGCCCGACCTGGTGCCCCGCATCGCCACCCTGCTCTCCACCCACTACGAGGTCGTCGGCGTCACCGGAGACACCGTCATCTACCGGCTCAAGAAGTAGGACCGCCGACGATGGGCTACTACCTGGAGGCCGCCGTCGCGGCCGAGACGCTGCTCCGCGAGGCCGCCGCCGACCTCCCCGGCACCCGCGTCGTCCCGCTCGTCCAGGGCCTCGCGCTGCTCCCAATGAGCGACGGACTGGACGAGGCGGTCCGCACCGGCGCCCCCGGCTCGCCCCGTTCCGGATGCTCCCGCAGGGCTTCGACCGCACCCTCGCCGACTGGTCCGCGGCCGGCCCGGTCGCGTACGTGGAGACCGACATCTGGGGCGGCACCGGCGACCAGGCCGTCGCCGTCTGGGAGCACGGCGCCCTCACCCTCGGCCCGCTGATCGCCTCGACCGGCAGCCCGATCTCGCTCGCCCTGCGCCGGCTCGGCGCCCACGCCGACGGCCACCGCGACGAGTTCGACGCCGTCGGCCTCGGCCGGCACCGCCGCACCGAGGGCTGGCTCAAGGACGACTGAGCCCCGCCGCGAACCCCGCCACCGCCGCCACCAGCGGCCCCGGCCGGAACAGCGGGTGCGGCGGTTCCGGGCACCCCGGCAGCTCCGCCGCACCCGGCACCAGGGCCAGCAGCGCGTCCGCCGTCCGCCGCCGGTGCACCGGGTTCTCCGGCACCGCGGGCAGCACCCCCACCGGCATCCGAAGGCCCGTCAGTTCCCCGTCCGCGACGCCCCGCAGCACCCCGCCCGCGAGCAGCGGCGCCAGCTCGGCGGGCAGCCGCCCGTCCGCCTGCGGGTCGCCCGCCGTCGCGGGCCACGCCAGCAGCAGCCCCCGCACCCGCTCCGGCGCGGCGAGGGCCAGCCGGACGGCCGCCGAGCAGCCGTTCGAGCCCGCCACCAGGACCACCGGCCGGTCCGGCAGCCCCGCCGCCAGGTGGGCGGCCTCCGCCGCCCAGCTCCCGGCCCGCATCGCCCGGTCCGGCGCCGCCACCGCCAGCCCTCGCCCCGCAGGCCCGCGACCACCCCGGTCCGCCCCCAGAACCGCTCCGCGTCCATTCCGTCGTCCCACAGCCCGCCGTGCACCAGCACCAGCACCGCGCCGTCCCCCTTCGCGAAAAAAGAACCGGCAGCATACAACGCCGAAGGGCGGCACCCCCGTCCCGAAGGAAGGGGGTGCCGCCCGTCAGGGGTTCGTCAGGCGGGGACCGAAGCCAGGCCCGGGGCCAGGAACTTCTTGCCGTTGACGCGCTCGGAGACGCCCTCGCGGTCGAGGTACGGGGTGATGCCGCCGAGGTGGAACGGCCAGCCGGCGCCGGTGATCATGCACAGGTCGATGTCCTGCGCCTCGCCGACGACGCCCTCGTCGAGCATCAGGCCGATCTCCTGGGCGACGGCCTCCAGCGCGCGGGCGCGTACCTGGTCCTCCGTCAGGACGGAGTCGCCGAAGGTGAGGAGGGCGAGGACCTCGGGGTCGAGGACCTGGGCGCCGTCCTGCCAGATGTAGAAGCCGCGCTTGCCGGCCTGCACGACTTTGCCGAGGTTCTCGGAGACGGTGAACCGCTCCGGGAACGCGCCGTGCAGCGTCTCGGAGACGTGCAGGGCGATGGCCGGGCCGACCAGTTCGAGCAGGGCGATCGGGGACATCGGCAGGCCGAGCGGCTTCACCGCGGCCTCGACGGTCTCGAACGGGGTGCCCTCGTCGATGATGTTCTGGATCTCGCCCATGAAGCGGGTCAGGATGCGGTTCACCACGAACGCCGGGGCGTCCTTGGTGAGGACCGCGGTCTTCTTCAGCTTCTTGGCGACACCGAACGCGGTGGCCAGCGAGGCGTCGTCGGTCTTCTCGGCCCGGACGATCTCCAGCAGCGGGAGGATCGCGACCGGGTTGAAGAAGTGGAAGCCGACCACGCGCTCCGGGTGCTGGAGCTTGGAGGCCATCTCGGTGACCGACAGCGAGGAGGTGTTGGTGGCCAGGATGGTGGTCGGCGAGACCACCGCCTCCAGCTCCGCGAACACCTTCTGCTTGACGCCCATCTCCTCGAACACGGCCTCGATGACGAAGTCCGCGTCGCCGAACGCCACGGCCTTGTCGAGGTGGCCGGAGACCAGGCCCTTCAGCTTGTTGGCCTTGTCGCCGCCGATGCGGCCCTTCGCCAGCAGCTTGTCGATCTCGCCGTGGACGTAGCCCACGCCCTTGTCGATGCGCTCCTGGTCGATGTCGGTGAGCACCACCGGCACCTCCAGGCGGCGCGCGAACAGCAGCGCCAGCTGGGAGGCCATCAGACCGGCGCCGACGACGCCGACCTTGCTGACCGGGCGGGCCAGCGACTTGTCCGGCGCACCGAACGGCCGCTTGGCGCGGCGCTGCACCAGGTTGAAGGCGTAGATGCCGGAGCGCAGCTCGCCGCTCATGATGAGGTCGGCCAGCGCCGCGTCCTCGGCGTCGAAGCCGGCCTGCAGGTCGCCGTCCTTGGCCTGCTGGATGATGTCGAGCGCCTTGTACGCGGCCGGAGCGGCCCCGTGCACCTTGGCGTCGGCCACCCAGCGGCCCCACAGCACGGCGTCGTCCCACGCCTTGCCGCGGTCGAACTCCTCGCGCTCGACGACGACGTCGCCCTTGAGCACCTTGGCCGCCCACAGCAGCGACTGCTCCAGGAAGTCGGCCGGCTCGAAGATCGCGTCCGCGATGCCGAGCTCGAACACCTCCTTGCCCTTGAGCTGCTTGTTCTGGGCCATCGAGTTCTCGACGATGACCTTGACCGCCTTGGCCGGACCGATCAGGTTCGGCAGCAGCGTGCAGCCGCCCCAGCCGGGAACCAGGCCGAGGAAGACCTCGGGCAGCGAGAACGCCGGGACGCCCGCGCTGACGGTGCGGTAGGAGCAGTGCAGGCCGACCTCGACGCCGCCGCCCATCGCCGCGCCGTTGTAGAACGCGAAGGACGGGACGGGCAGCGCGGCGATCCGCTTGAAGACGTCGTGGCCGCCCTTGCCGATGGCCAGCGCGTCCGCGTGCTCCTTGAGCACCTCGACGCCCTTGAGGTCGGCGCCGACCGCGAAGATGAACGGCTTGCCGGTGATCGCGACGGCGACCACCTTGCCCTCGGCGGCCTCGGCCTCGACCCGGTCCAGCGCCTCGGACAGCTTCGCCAGCGAACCCGGGCCGAAGGTGGTCGGCTTGGTGTGGTCGAAGCCGTTGTCCAGGGTGATCAGCGCCAGCTTGCCGGCCTGCAGCGGCAGGTCCAGGTGGCGCACGTGCGCGGTGGTGACGACCTCGCCGGGGAACAGCTCGGCAGCGCGCTGCAGCATCTCAGTGGTGCTCATGGTCACTTACCACCCTCGAAGTGCGGGTTCTCCCAGATGACGGTCCCGCCCATGCCGAAGCCGATGCACATGGTGGTCAGGCCGTAGCGGACGTCCGGGCGCTGCTCGAAGCGGCGGGCCAGCTGGGTCATCAGGCGGACGCCGGAGGAGGCCAGCGGGTGACCGAACGCGATCGCGCCGCCGTACGGGTTGACCCGCTCGTCGTCGTCCGCGATGCCGTAGTGGTCCAGGAACGCCAGCACCTGGACGGCGAACGCCTCGTTGACCTCGAACGCGCCGATGTCGTCGATGGTCAGACCGGCCTTGGCCAGCGCCTTCTCGGTCGCCGGGACGGGGCCGATGCCCATCACCTCGGGCTCGACGCCCGCGAACGCGTAGCTCACCAGGCGCATCTTGACCGGCAGGCCCAGCTCGCGGGCCACGTCCTCGGCGGCCAGCAGCGAGGCGGTCGCACCGTCGTTCAGGCCCGCCGCGTTGCCCGCGGTGATGTTGCCGTGCGGACGGAACGGGGTCTTCAGGCCGGCCAGCGACTCCATGGTGGTGCCCGGGCGCATCGGCTCGTCCGTGGTCGCCAGGCCCCAGCCGGTCTCGCCGACCTCGGGGTTGGTGTTGCGGATCGCGATCGGCACCAGGTCCGGCTGGATGTCGCCGTTGGCGTACGCCTTCGCCGCCTTCTCCTGCGAGCGCACCGCGTACGCGTCGCAGCGCTCCTTGGTGAGGTGCGGGAAGCGGTCGTGCAGGTTCTCCGCCGTCATGCCCATGAACAGGGCGGACTCGTCGACGAGCTTCTCGGAGACGAACCGCGGGTTCGGGTCCACGCCCTCGCCCATCGGGTGCCGGCCCATGTGCTCCACGCCGCCGGCCACGACCACGTCGTACGCGCCGAAGGCGATGCCGCCCGCGGTGGCGGTGACGGCGGTCATCGCACCCGCGCACATCCGGTCGATCGAGAAGCCCGGAACGGACTTCGGCAGACCCGAGAGCAGCGCGGCGGTGCGGCCGATGGTCAGGCCCTGGTCGCCGATCTGGGTGGTCGCCGCGACGGCGACCTCGTCGATCCGCTCGACGGGCAGGCTCGGGTTGCGGCGCACGAGCTCGCGGATGCACTTGACGACCAGGTCGTCCGCCCGCGTCTCGTGGTACATGCCCTTCGGGCCGGCCTTGCCGAACGGGGTGCGGACGCCGTCGACAAAGACGACGTCCCTCGCGGTACGAGGCACGGGGGTCTCCTCCCAGGGGGACATGGCGGGGTGAGCGCGCACACGAGTGGCGCTGCTACGCGACCAATCTACCCACGAGTAACAACGGCGGGCAAGGAGCCTGCGGAGTGGGCGGAAACACAGCAGGCACGCACCCCCGGCGGCTCACGCCCCTGCTGCCCTGAACGCCTCCGCGAGCACCGGCGCCGCCAGTTCGGTCTGCCACTGGCGGGCGCCGAGAGCTTGCAGGGCGTCGGCGATGGAGGTCGCGTCGGCCTGCGCCGGGGGCTCCCAGGAGACGCGGCGGACCAGGTCGGGGGTGATCAGGTTCTCCGCGGGGAGGTGGTGCTGCTCGGCGAGGGCGGCGACGGCGGCGCGGGCGTTGGTGAGGCGGGCCGCGGCGACCGGGTCCTTCTCGGCCCAGGCGCGCGGCGGCGGCGGCCCGTCGTGCGGGGCGGTCGCGGTGGGCAGCGCGCTCTCCGGGATCTCGCGGGCGCGCTCGATCGCGGCCAGCCACTGGTCGAGCTGGCGCCGGTTGATCCGGGGCCCGAAGCCCTGGACGGCGATCAGCGCGGGGGCGTTCAGCGGCATCGCGAGGGCCGCGTTGACGATCGCGGTGTCGGCCAGCACCCGGCCGGGGGAGACGTCCCGCTCGCGGGCGATCCGGTCGCGGGTCTGCCAGAGCTCGCGGACCACGGCGAGCTGCCGGCGGCGGCGGACCTTGTGCAGCTGGGAGGTGCGGCGCCACGGGTCGACCCGGGGGGCGGGGCGGGGGGCGGCGGCGAGGGCGGCGAACTCCTGGTGGGCCCAGTCGAGCTTGCCCTGCCGGTCGAGTTCGGTCTCCAGCGCGTCCCGCAGGTCGACCAGCACCTCGACGTCGAGCGCGGCGTAGCGCAGCCAGGGCTCGGGCAGCGGGCGGGTGGACCAGTCGACGGCGGAGTGCTCCTTGGCGAGCGACAGCCCGAGGACGTTCTCGGTCATCGGGCCGAGGCCGACCCGGGGGAACCCGGCGAGCCGGCCGGCGAGCTCGGTGTCGAACAGCACGCCGGGGTGCATGCCGACGTCGAACAGGCAGGGCAGGTCCTGGGTGGCGGCGTGCACGACCCACTCGGTGTCGTGGATGGCCTCGTCCAGCGCGGACAGGTCGGGGCAGGCGATCGGGTCGATCAGCGCGGTGCCCGCGCCCTTGCGGCGCAGCTGGATCAGGTAGGCGCGCTGGCCGTAGCGGTAGCCGGACGCGCGTTCGGCGTCGACGGCGACGGGGCCGCTGCCCGTGCGGAACGCCGCGATGGTGGCGGCGAGCGCCTCGGGGTCCGACACCACCGGTGGGAGTCCGTCCCGGGGTTCGAGGAGCGGAACCGGGGCGATCTCTTCTGGGATGGAGGCTACGGCGTCGGTCACCCCCCAAGGGTACGTCGTGTGCCGCCGCCGGGAGTGTTGTCCGACTGGTCGGACCATGTTCGGACCGGTGACGGGCGGCGCGGGCGGGCCGGCCGGGGGCCGCCGGGCGGGGGTGACGGGCCGTCAGGGGGCGAACGGGAGCGGCCCGGAGGAAACGTTCCTCCGGGCCGCCACCAGGGACGATGCCGATCAGTGGATGATGCCGGTGCGCAGCGCGACCGCCACCATGCCGGCCCGGTCGCCGGTGCCCAGCTTGCGGGCGATGCGGGCCAGGTGGCTCTTCACCGTCAGCGCCGACAGGCCCATGGCCACGCCGATCGCCTTGTTCGACTGGCCCTCGGCGACCAGTCGCAGCACCTCCACCTCGCGGCCGGAGAGCTCGCGGTAGGCGGACGGCTGGGCGCCGGGCGCTCCCGGGGCACCGGGCGCGGCGCCGGGCTGGCCGGGGCGCCGTGCATGCCGGGGTGGTGGTGGCCGGGGATCCCGGGGCGGCGCATCCGGCCGGCCAGGCCGGCGCCGATCGGCAGTCCGGGGCGGCCCGGCATCGGCATGTTGGTGCGCGTGCCGGTGACCACGTAGCCCTTGACGCCGCCGGCCAGTGCCGAGCGGACCGCGCCGATGTCGTCGGCGGCGGACAGCGCCAGGCCGTTGGGCCAGCCCGCGGCGCGGGTCTCGGCCAGGACGGTCAGGCCGGAGCCGTCGGGGAGGTGGACATCGGCGATGCAGATGTCGCGCGGGTTGGAGATCCGGGGTCGGGCCTCGGCGATCGAGGAGACCTCGATGACGTCGCGGACGCCGAGGGCCCATAGGTGCCGGGTCACCGTGTTCCGAACCCGGGGATCGGCGATGACCACCATGGCGGTGGGCTTGGTCGGGCGGTAGGCGACCACGTTTGCGGGGTGCTCAAGAAGGACCGACACCTGGGGCCTCCTGCGGGGGAGTGGCGGACGGAACCCCGAGGGGGCGGTCGGAGTGTTCCGCGTCTGGAAAGGGTCACTGACACCTTCGGCATCAACCGTGACCGGCTTTAGCGGGTGATCACGATCTGGTGAGTAACAATACGGACAAATCGCGCAGATGACCGGTACGACGTGCCCGGAAATCGCACGGATTCGATCGTTTTCGACACGCCGGCGATCACGAACGGGCGGGTAATTGACCGGGAGCGCCTACGAAGTCACACTCCGTCAGCCCTGCGGGTGGTCGCCGGACCGGAACGCGCGACTGTCCCCCCGGGGTGTCTGCGGGCCGCGTGGTGCGGACAGCAGTACGAGCGGCGGCGCGGAGCGCGGTGGTGCGGAGAGGGGCGGCACGGAGCGCGGCGCGGACGACGGACGGGCGTGACGGCGCGTCAGTGCGAGTTGCGCGGCCGGCGGCGGGCCGGCATCGGCACCACGCCGCCGAGGCCGCCGGACTCGGCGACCGGCAGCGCCGCCGGCGGCAGGCCCGCGCACACGCACAGCAGGTCGGCCCAGGCCGCCAGGTGCCGCTCGAAGCGCCGGTCGGCGGGCGTCCAGGAGGCGCGCAGCTCGATCTCGGTGGAGGCGCCGCGTTCGGCCAGCGCCCCGAAGTACTGCGAGTGGCACCTGGTCACCGTGCCGCTCGGCTCGGCGTAGCGGGCGCCGTGCGCCTGCAGCGCGTCCGTCAGCCAGCTCCAGCCGACCTCGGACAGCAGCGGGTCGCCGGCCATCTCCGGCTCCAGCTCGGCGCGGGTCATGGTGACCACCCGGAAGTCCCCGTTCCAGGGCTCCGGCGCGTCCGGGTCGTGCAGCAGCACCAGGGTGCCGTCGGCCAGTTCCTCGCCGTCCACCTCGACCGAGGCGGACAGTGCGAAGGTGTACGGGGCCAGCCGGCGGGGGGCGGGCTGCGGGGACAGCCGTACCTCGGGACGCAGCCGCGCCCCGGTCAGCGCCTCGACCGCCTCGCGGAACTCGATCGGCGCCGACTCCCTGCCCGTTCCTCCACCCTGTGCGGATTGCCCGCCGACCGCTGCCATGTCCGGAAGCCTAGGCGGCGCGGGCCCGCAATCCGAGCACTTTCGTTCCCCCGGCGTGCCGAAATTCCGGAAATCGGCCAGGCCGGGACCGGTGTGCGCCCCCCGCCTGTCCGAGGTGTCCGTTTTGCCTGGTGGGCGGCCGGGACGGGAGCGGCCGCGTGCGAGGATGTGACGCGTGAGTGAGACCCCCGCAGCCCAGTCCGGTCAGCGGCCCCGCGGCGCCGCGTACGACTCCGTCTTCCTGCGCGCCGCCCGCAACGAGCCGGTGCCGCACACCCCCGTGTGGTTCATGCGGCAGGCCGGCCGCTCGCTGCCCGAGTACCTGAAGGTGCGCGAGGGCATCCCGATGCTCGACGCCTGCATGCGGCCCGAGCTGGTCAAGGAGATCACCCTGCAGCCGGTCCGCCGGCACAAGGTGGACGCGGCGATCTTCTTCTCCGACATCGTCGTCCCGCTCAAGGCGGTCGGCATCGACGTCGAGATCAAGGGCGGCGTCGGCCCGGTCATCGCCGACCCGATCCGCACCGAGGACGACCTCCAGCGGCTGCGCCCGCTGGAGCCGGACGACATGCCGTACATCACCGAGGCGGTCGGCCTGCTGGTCGCCGAGCTCGGCGCCACTCCGCTGATCGGCTTCGCCGGCGCGCCGTTCACGCTGGCCAGCTACCTGGTCGAGGGCGGCCCGTCGAAGTCGTACGAGAACACCAAGGCGATGATGTACGGCGCGCCCGAGCTGTGGGCGGAGCTCGTCGACCGGCTCGCGCAGATCACCTCGACGTTCCTGAAGATCCAGATCGAGGCGGGCGCCTCGGCGATCCAGCTGTTCGACTCCTGGGCCGGCGCGCTCGCGCCCGACGAGTACCGCCGCTCGGTGATGCCCGCCAGCGCCAAGGTGTTCGACGCGGTCGAGCCGTACGGGGTGCCGCGGATCCACTTCGGCGTCAACACCGGCGAACTGCTCGGCCTGATGGGCCAGGCCGGCGCGGACATCGTCGGCGTCGACTGGCGGGTCCCGCTGGACGAGGCCGCCAACCGGGTCGGCCCCGGCAAGGGCCTGCAGGGCAACCTCGACCCGGCGGTGCTGTACGCCCCCACCCACGTGGTGGAGACCAAGGCCCGCGAGGTGCTGCACGCCGCCCAGGCGCTCGGCGGCAGCCACCACATCTTCAACCTCGGCCACGGCGTCATGCCGACCATGGACCCGGACGCGCTGACCCGCCTGGTCGCCTTCGTCCACGAGGCCAGCGCCCGCTGACCCGGCGCCGCCAGGGGCCCGGCCGGTCGCGGCCGGGCCCCTGACGGCCGGTCAGCCGTCGGTCCCGTCCGGCCCGTCGGCCGGGGCGGACGCCGGGGGCTGCCGGGGCGGCATCGGGACGGTGCTCCAGGCCGGGGCGGGGCCGGCGGGCGGGCCGGCGCGGGCGGGTGCGGCGGTAGCGGAGCAGGAGCCAGGCCAGCGGGGCCAGGACCAGCAGGAACGGGGCTCCGGCCGCGAGCACCATCAGCAGGCCGCGGAGGACCGCGAGCAGGGCGTGCCAGCCGCCGGCCAGCGCCTTCCCGACCGAGGCCCAGAAGCCGTCCTTGTGCTTCGGCACGGCGCCGGTGGGCCGCTGATCGTCCGTCAGCAGGTCCAGCGTCACGGTGGACAGCGAGGTGCGGGCGGTCAGTTCCTGCTGCTGGCGTTCCAGCGCCTCCAGGTCGGACTCGCGGCGGGTCAGCTCGCTCTCCAGCGACACCACCTCGGACAGCGTCTTGGCCTCGGCCATCAGCGCCCGGACCCGGTCCACGCTGGCGCGCATGGACTTGACCCGGCTGTCCACGTCGGCGATCTGCCCGGTCAGGTCGTCGGCCTGGCTGGTCAGGCCGAGGCGCTGGCCGAGGCCGCCGAGCGCGTCCAGGGTCCGCTGGTACGACTCGGACGGCACCTTCAGCGTCAGGGTGGCCTGCGCGCCGTCGCCCGCGCCGCGCCGGCTCTCGGCCGACACGTAGCCGCCGGCCTGCCCGACCAGGTCGACGGCCTTGTCGCGGGCGGGCTCCAGGGCGTTCACCTTGACGGTCATCCGGGCCTGGTAGGCGATCTGACGGCTCGTCGGCTGCCCGGTCGCCCCGGCCCCGGCGTCGCCGCCGCGCCGCCGGCCCCGCGCCGCCCGCCCCCGGGGTGCCCGCCGCCTTCGCGCCGCCGGCGGGCGGCGCCACCGCCGGTGCGGCCGCATTGTCCGCCTTGGACGCGGAGGCGCTGCGGCCGCCCTCGCTGCACCCGGCCAGCAGCAGCACCGCCGCCACCGCGCCCGCCACCCCCGCTCTGCGCACGCGTACTCCCATGCCCGTCCCCTCCCCGTGTTCGACGGCGGGCCGCTCGCCCGCCCCTCGGCACTGTGACGCGCGGACCCGCGAACCGGACCCGCCCGGGCGGTACCGGAACGATCACGCCTCGGCCTCGCACCGGTCTCGGCGGCCGGGACGGGCGGAGCGGGCCGTTTCGGGATCCGGGATAAGGGCTGCGAGACTTCGGGACATGGCGAAACCTCACGTCGTGGTGATCGGTGGCGGCATCGCGGGCCTGGCCGCGGCCGCCTTCCTCAGTGACCGGCCGGTGCGGGTCACCGTGCTGGAGGCGTCCGACCGCTTCGGCGGCAAACTGCTCGGCGGCGAAGTCGGCGGCGTCCGGGTCGACCTGGGCGCGGAGTCGATGCTCGCGCGGCGTCCCGAGGCCGTCGAACTGGCCCGGAAGGTCGGCCTCGGCGAGCAGTTGGAGCCGCCGACCACCGCCAAGGCGTCGATCTGGACCCGCGAGGGCCTGCGCCCGATGCCGGGCGGCCAGCTGATGGGCGTCCCCGGCGACCTGGACGCCCTCAAGGCGTCCGGGGTGCTCACCCCGGAGGGCCTGGAGCGGGCCGCGAACGAGCAGCCCGCCGAGATCGGCGACGACGCCGCGATCGGCTCCTACGTCGCGGCCCGGCTCGGCCGCGAGGTCGTCGACCGGCTGGTCGAGCCGCTGCTCGGCGGCGTGTACGCCGGCCACGCCGACGAGATCTCGATCCGTGCCGCCGTCCCGCAGCTGCTGGCACTGGCTCGGGGCGGCGGCTCGCTGGTCGAGGCCGTCCACGAGCGGACCGCCGCGGCGACCGCCACCGGCCCGGCCTTCCAGGGCCTGCGCGGCGGGCTCGGCACCTTCCCCGGGGCGATCGCCGCGTACGACCGCGCGCACGGCGCCGAACTGCTCACCGGCCACCCCGCGGAGGCGCTGCGCCGCACCGCCGACGGCTGGCAGGTCGGCACCGCCGGGCGGCAGCTGCACGCCGACGCCGTGGTGCTGGCCGTCCCCGCGCCGCAGGCCGCCGCGCTGCTGGCGGCCGACGCGCCCGCCGCCGCGGCCGAGCTGCGGGAGGTCGAGTACGCGTCGATGGCGCTGGTCACCCTGGCGTTCCGGCGCGCCGACCTGGCGGACAGCCCGCTCACCGGCAGCGGCTTCCTGGTGCCGCCGGTGGACCGGCGGCACATCAAGGCGTCCACCTTCTCCAGCAACAAGTGGGGCTGGCTGGAGCGCTCCGCCCCCGACGCCTTCCTGCTGCGCACCTCGCTCGGCCGGCACCGCGAGGCCGCCGCGCTCCAGCTGGACGACGCCGAACTCGTCGCCCGCTCGCTCGCCGACCTGGGCGCCGCGGTCGGCCTGAGCGCCACCCCGTACGACCACGCCGTCACCCGCTGGACCGACGGCCTCCCGCAGTACCCGGTCGGCCACCTCGACCGGGTCGCCCGGATCCGCGCCCGGCTGGACGGACTCGGCGCGATCGCCGCCTGCGGCGCCGCCTACGACGGCGTCGGCATCCCCGCGGTCGTCGCGAGCGCCCGCCGGGCCGCCGACGCCGTCCACCCCGTCGCCTGAACCACCCCGTACAGAAGGGACAATGGGCTCATGACCGAAAGCACTGAGCAGCCCGTGAAGAAGAAGGCCCGTGACCTCAACCAGGTCATCCGCTACACCATGTGGTCGGTGTTCAAGCTCAAGGACGGTCTCCCCGAGGACCGCACCGCCCTCGTCGCCGAGGTGGACGCCCTCTTCGAGCAGCTCAACGCCAAGGACGTGGTGATCCGCGGCACCTACGACGTGTCCGGTCTGCGCGCCGACGCCGACCTGCTGATCTGGTGGCACGCCGAGTCCTCGGACGACCTGCAGGAGGCGTACAACCGCTTCCGCCGCACCGAGCTCGGCCGCCGCATGGAGCCGGTCTGGTCGAACATGGCGCTGCACCGCCCCGCCGAGTTCAACAAGTCGCACATCCCGGCGTTCCTCGCCGACGAGCGGGCCCGCGAGTACGTCTGCGTCTACCCGTTCGTCCGCTCCTACGAGTGGTACCTGCTCCCCGACGAGGAGCGCCGGGCGATGCTGTCCGAGCACGGGCAGATGGCCCGCGGCTACCCGGACGTGCGCGCCAACACGGTGGCCTCGTTCGCGCTCGGCGACTACGAGTGGCTGCTGGCCTTCGAGGCCGACGAGCTGCACCGCATCGTCGACCTGATGCGCGACCTGCGCCCGTCCCGCGCCCGGCTGCACGTGCGCGAGGAGGTGCCGTTCTTCACCGGCCGCCGCAAGTCGGTCGGCGACCTGGTCGCCGGACTGTTCTGAGCCGCCCCGACAGCCGCCGCCGTGCCCACGGCGGCGGCTGTCGGCCGTCCGGGCCCCGTCACGCCGGGGCGTTCTCCAGGTCGTCGATGGTCAGGTCGGGCAGCCGCAGCCGGTAGTCGACCGGGACGGTGGAGCCGTCGTCCCACTGCTCGGTGAGCAGCACCGTGGTGTGCCCGGCGCCGCTGTCGCCCTGCGTGACGCTCCAGCCGGTCGGCACGTTCTGCGCCCGGAACACCGGGTCGGCGTCGTTCTCGGCGGCCCACTGGTCGAGCCGGGCGTTCAGGTCCGCGGTCAGGTACTGCTCGCGGACCTGGCGGGCCCCGTCGAGGTCCCCGTTCAGGACGTCCTCGCGGTACTGCGCGAAGAAGGCGTTGACCTGGCGCTCGGCCGGGGTGAGCCGCTGGTCCGGCGCGGACCGCGGGTGCTGCCGGGGCCGTTCGACGGCGACCGCCGGGGCGGGCGCCAGCAGACCGGCCAGGGACAGGGCGAGGACCGCCGCGGCGGCGGTGCGGAGACGAGTCATGCCGAGGAGTCTGCGGGCCGCCGGGCATCCTTCGTGTACGACGCGCTGGGGCGGCGCCGGAAGTCCGCCCGGTCGGCCCCCGGGGGGAGGGCCTCAGCGCCGGCCGAGCGCCGCCCGCAGCCGCGGGTCCTGGACCGCCTCGGCGCCGCGGATCGCGACGGCGGTCAGCAGGTCGTCGGCGGTGCCGGCCAGGCAGACGTGCGGCCAGCGCATGGCGCCCAGCAGCCGCTGGCCGGCCGGGGCCGCCCAGGCGGTGTAGGCGTGCACGTCGACCCGGGCCATCAGCAGCGTGCCGCCGGTCAGCACCAGCGGCAGCGCGTACCAGGCGAGGGCCGTCCGGGCGGACTCCCCGTCGGCGTTCAGCACCACCGTCAGCAGCAGCATCGCCGCCGCCCACAGCAGCGCGTACCGCACGTGCCGGATCGCCCGCAGCGCCCGGTCCCGGACCACCGCCGGCGTGGCCAGCCCGGCCAGCGCCAGCCGGTCGCCGATGTCCCGGACGGTGGGGTGGGCGGCCAGCGCCGCCTTCAACTGGGCGGTGCGGCACTGGCCCTCGGGGCCGATCGCGGAGATCAGCGCCCGCTCCAGCCGGCTCCGCCCCTGCGGGTCGACCACCGTGGTCCACCCCGTGTGCGCCAGGTGCAGCCGGCCCAGCCCGGCCATCCGGACCAGCGCCAGATCGACCACCCGGGCCGGGCCTCCCGCCAGGTACGCCGTCTCGTACAGGCCGATCCCGGACGGCCGGGCGTCGGCCGGCAGGTGGTCGGCGAGAGCGTCGGCGATCGCGGCGACCCGCACCAGGCGCAGACAGGACAGCACCGCGGCGGCACAGGTCGGGATCAGCAGCAACACCCACATGCTGCTTGTTCTAGTCCCGTCCCCGCGGCAAACGGAACGGATCCCCCGGCCGCGATACCGAACTGTGACAAAGCTGTTTCTCAGGAACCGCACCCACCGCCGCCGCAGCTCGAACCGCACGAACTGGACGAACCGCACGAGTGCGACGACCCGCAGGAGTGCGAGGAGCCCCCACCGGAGTGCGAGGAGCCCCCGCAGGAGTGCCCGCCCGAGTGGCCACCGGAGTGCCCGCCCGAGTGCCCGCCGGAGCCGCCCGGGGAGCTGGACGAGCCGCACGAGGAGCCGGCGCTCCCGCACCACGCCCCGCTCGCGGCCACCGCCCCGGCGTCCGACTCGCTGCCCGACCGCGAGGACCGCGACGACCGGCCCGCCTTCACCAGCGACGGCCGCACCGCCGCGCCGCCGCCGAACGCCTCGCGCAGCGGCCGGTCCTCGGACGCCGTCAGCGCCGCGGGCCCGTCCAGGGCGAACGCCCCGACCAGGGCGGCGTGCCGGCGGTCGAGGCCGCGCGGCTGCCACGGGCTGCTGCCGCGCACCAGCTGCAACTGGCGCTCGCCGGCCGGCGTGATCCGGGCCTTCGGCGGCCGGGCCACCAGGAGGTGCACCGCGGCGACCACGGCCAGCGCCCCGAAAGCCAGGAACGGCGGAACCCCGGCGCCCACGCCCGGCCCGGGCCGCCACCGGACGGTGGCGACCGTCCCGAGCACCAGCGTCACCAGCAGCGCGACCACCACCAGCCGGCGGGCCCGCCACGCCGCCCGGAGCGCGTCCGGCCGGCGCAGCAGGCCGCGGGCGGCCAGCGCGTCACCGATCCGCTGCACCTCCGGGCTGCCCGGCACGGCGGCCCGCAGCACCGACAGGTCCCGCCCCGCACGGCCGCCGACGGCGGTGACCAGCACCGTCTCGACCGGGTCGCGCGGCGCCGGGTCGGTGACCGTCACCCGGTGCGCCCGGGAGACCACCACCCGGCCCTCGCGCTCCATCCGCAGCAGCGCGGTGTCCACCGCGCGGGCCGGACCGCCGGCCAGGAACGCGGCGTCCAGCAGCGGCATGCCGCGGCCCGGCAGGCCCTGCGGATCGGTGACCCGGCGGCAGCGCCGGTCGAAGACGGTGGCGACGGTCATGGCCAGCGCGACCAGGACCAGTGCGACAACGAACTGCGTGTTCCACATTCCCCCGTGCGTCCTTTCGTTCGGCGGTGCGGTGGTTACGGGTGGGCCCGGGCGGTGCGGCGCGGCAGCAGCCGGCCCCACCGGCTCGCGGCCGGGCGCAGCAGGCGGCGCAGCGCCGGGTGCCAGGGCGCGGCCGGCGCGGCGTCCAGCGCCCAGTCGGCGAAGGCGCGGGCGTCGGCCCGGAGGCCGCCGGTGAGCGGCCGGCCGGCGGCGTAGCGGCGGAACAGCGGCGCGAAGTCCGCGCCGAGCAGCTCCGGCAGCTCCGGCATCAGGTGGCCGACGGTCTCCCGCCGCTTGGCGAGCAGCCCCTCGGACTGGGTGCGCAGCTGCGCCGGGTCGAAGCCGGCCGGGGCGGGGCCGCCGGCCACCAGGGCGGTCAGCAGCTCCTCCTGACGGGCGGCCAGGTGCCGGCGGGCCAGCGCGAGTTCGGCGTCGGCACGGTCGCGGATCAGGTATTCGTCAAGCTCGGACACGGGCGTTCTCCTCCCGGTGGACGCGGGCCGTGCGGTGCACCCGGCGGATCGCGTCGAGTTCGGCGGACAGTTCGGCGGGCGGCGGGTAGGCGCCGTCGCGCTCCAGCAGCACCCCCGGCGGGTCGGTGCGTTCGCACAGCGCGGCGAGCACCTCCAGCACGGGGGCGGTGACGGGGTGGGTGTGGGTGTCGTGCCAGACGCCGTCGCGCTCCACGCCGCCCGCGACGTGCACGTAGGCGAGCGCGTCCAGCGGCAGCCGGTCGAGTTCGGCGGCCGGGTCGACGCCCAGGTTGACCCGGCCGGTGTGCAGGTTGGCGACGTCCACCAGCAGGCGCACGCCGGTCCGCTCGACCAGCTCGGCGAGGAACTGGGCCTCCGTCAACTCGTCGCCCGGCCAGGCCAGCTGGGCGGCGATGTTCTCCAGCGCCAGCGGCGCCGGCAGCTCCCGCTGGGCGATCCGCACGTTCGCGGCCACCACCCGCAGCGCCTCCCGGGTCCGCGGCACCGGCAGCAGGTGGCCCGCCTCCAGGCCGCCCGCCCGGACGAACGCCAGGTGCTCGCTGACCAGCGGCGCCCCGAGCGCCTCCGTCACCGCGGCCAGCCGGGCCAGCCGGGCCGGGTCGGGCTCGGCGGCGCCGCCCAGGCCGAGCGAGACGCCGTGCGGGACGACCGTGACGCCCCGGGACCTCAACTCGGCCAGCGAGGGCGGCAGATGGTCCGCGCAGACGTTCTCGGCGACCACCTCCACCCAGTCCAGACCGGGCAGCCGCTCCACGACGGTGTCGATCTCGGGGCGCCAGCCCAGCCCCGTGCCCAGCCGCGGAATTGCGTGCGAAGACATATTCCACCCCTTTCCGCCGGGCCATTCGACGGCCCCGGCTCCCCCTTGCCGAGGGTGTATCCGGGCGGAGCCGATGCCAAGCGGGACACCGGAAACTCAGAGCTGAACTTGAGGTTTCCCACCCACTGAACGAACCGGCCCGCAGGTGGGGGGAAATTCAGCGGCGCGCAGGCGAACGACTGGCTAACGTGACATGCCTATGACTGCGACGCCGTACCACATCCGCCCGTTCACCCCCGAGGACGCCGCCGGGGCCGCCGAGGCCTACCGGGCCGGCCGGCCGCACCTGGTCGTCACGCCCGAAGTGACCAACTGGCTCGCCGGCCTGCCGCACTACCACCTGCTGGTCGCCGAACGCGCCGGACAGGTCGTCGGCTCCGCGAGGTTCGGCCCGGTCACCGAGAGCACCACCCCGCACCAGGGCTTCCTGAACGTCAGCGTGCTGCCCGCGCACCGCGGCGCCGGCATCGGCACCGCCCTGGTCGCCGCCGCCGAACGCGAACTCGCCGCCCTCGGCACCCGCGAGGTCCACGGCTGGGCGGACGGCACCCCCGAGGCACTCGCCTTCGCCGCCGCCCGCGGCTACCGCAAGGGCCGCCGCGCCCAGTTCGCCGGCCGCGACCTCACCACCCCGCTGCCGCCGCTGCCGCCCACCCCGCCCGGCATCGAACTGCGCCCCGCCGCCGACTTCCTGGACGACCCGTACCCCGTCTACCTGGTCGACATCGACGGCACCCGCTCCGAACCCGGCGACCTCGCGCTGGAGGACCAGTCCTACGAGAGCTGGCTCGCCGAGATCTGGAACCGCCCCGACCAGGACCACACCCTCACCATGGTGGCCCTCGACGGCGGCCGGGCCGTCGCGTTCTCCGCCGCGCAGACCGACGGCCGCCACTACTGGTCGGCCTTCACGGCCACCTCCTCCACGCACCGCGGCCGCGGCCTCGCCAAACTCGCCAAGGCCCACTCGCTGCACCGCGCGCAGGCCCGCGGGCTGCTCGCCGCATACACCAACAACGACGCGGACAACGCGCCGATGCTCGCCATCAACGACTGGTTCGGCTACCGCGTCTGCGCCGAGGAGTGGAAGCACAGCCGGACGCTGTAGCCCCGCCTCACTCCACGTCGACGCCGTGCGCGCGGGCCAGCCCCGCCAGGCCGTCCGACCAGCCCTGGCCGATGGCACGCAGCTTCCAGCCGTCGGCCGGGTGCCGGTAGATCTCCGCGACCACCATCGCCGAGACCGCCGGATCGGCGGGCGGCCGGAACACCCAGCGCCCGGGGCCGGCGGCGAGCTCCACGGCCGGATCGACCAGGTCCGCGCAGGTGGCGTCGGAGTCGGTGTCGAGGTTCACCGACACCGCGATCCGGTGAACGGCGGCGGGGAGGCGGCCGGGGTGGACGACGGCGCTGCCGTCGCCGGGCTCCAGGACGACGGCTCCGTTCGCCGCGGTCGGCTGGTGGTAGAAGACGAAGTCCTCGTCGGTGCGCACCTTCCCGTCGGAGCCGAGCAGCAGCAGCGTCAGATCGGCGTCCGCGCCGCCGGCCCGGAACCGCATCCGCACCTCGCCGTCGGGCAGCGCGGTGTTCTGACCGGGCGTCAACTCCGCGGCGGCCGGCCCGGAGGCCCGCTGGGCCGGGATCGTGCCCGGCCCCAGCCGGCCCGGCAGGCCGTGCTCGCGGAGCAGGGTGAGCAGCATCGGCCCGTCGACCAGGGTGAGCGGCTGCCCCTCCGCGTGCTTGCGCGAGCCGGGCCCGAAGCCCGAGGTGGTGACCAGGATGCCGCGGTTCGCGCCCTGGCGGCGCATGGTGGACTCCAGGTCGCGGACGGCGCTGGGGGAGACGGTGTGCCGGTAGCGCTTGGCCTGGATGACGATCTTCCCGCCGGTGATCGGGTCCGGGTCCTCGGCGAGCACGTCCACGCCCTCGTCGCCGCTGCGGGCCGTGGTGCTGGTCCGGAAGCCGCGGCGGCGGAACAGTTCGGCGATCAGCTTCTCGAACTCGATCGGGTCCATGGCGAACAGGTCCGGCTCCTCGCCGTCCCCGGCGGAGGTCGCGGCGGCCGGGATCTCGGCCACGGTGTCGGCCTTCTCCGGCCGGGCGGAGATCCGGCCGCCGAGCGCCTCCAGGAAGCATTCCAGCGGGGCGACCCGGTCCAGGGCCAGCCCTGCGAAGGTCTCCCGGTCCACCTCCACCGCCAGCAGGCAGCGGTCGCCCTCCTGGCCGGTCGCCGGATCCGGGGCCACCACCACGCCGTTCAGCCCGACCGTGGCGATCGTCCGGCCGGTGTCGGCGCGGAACACCTCCGCCAGCACTCGCAGCGCGCACTGCGCCAGCACCTCGCGGTAGATCTCCTTGCGCTGGGTGGCCGGCCGGGCCACCTCGTCCTCCCGGTCGTCGGAGCGGACGTAGCGGTACCTTCCGACCGTCGGCACCACCTCGTACGGCGGCAGCTCCCAGCGGACCACCAACCGGCGGGTGTCCGCGTCCCAGGAGGTCTCGCCGTCGGTGGGGAAGCCGTCCGGCCAGTCCTCCCGCCAGTCGATCACCGCCTCGAAGTACTCGGCGACCGCTGCCGCTTCGCCGGCCCGCAGCCGCTGCGCGAGCATCCCCGCCTGGGTCGATTGCCCGGCCAGCAGCCGGTGCCGCTCGGCCGCCCACGCGTCGTACTGGGCCCGGTAGTCGGCGAGTTGACGCTGCCGCTGCTGCTCGGCCGCCCACGCCGCCTGCCAGTCGTACTCGAACCTGGCCCGGGCGTGCGCGGCCTGCTCCTCCCACTGGCGGCGCGCGGCCGGCTGGTAGGCCTGGGGGCCCGTCAACGGCGGCACCAGGTACCAGTTCTGATCGGGCATCGGCACCGGCTCACCCAACGGGCCCGGGTCGAACGGCGGAACGGCGCCCTGCCCGCCCCGGCTCTGCTCCGTCAGCGAGAACCCCGGACCGGCCAGCCCCGCCGCCAGCACGCCGCGCAACTCGGCCACCCGGTCGTCCAGTTCGGCCGTCCGCCGGGCCGCGTCCGCGTCCCGCTGCTGCTGGTACGCCTTCAGCGCCTCGCGCTCACCCCGCGCCGCGGCCCGCTGCGCCTCGCGCTGCGCCCGTTCGTAGTCCCGCTGTTGTGCGGCCGCGGCCTTCCGCTGGGCCTCCGCGCGCTGGTGCTGTGCACGCTGCGCCTCCGCCAGTACCGACCACACTCCGGAAGACCGCCGCCGCGCCACGCCCGCCCCACCCACGTCCAGACCGAACCAGAGCGTTCAGTCTTCCACGGGGGCGGGCGTGGGCGCGCCCTACTCGGCGGGCTTCAGGCGCAGCGAGATCGAGTTGATGCAGTACCGCTGGTCCGTCGGCGTGTCGTAGCCCTCGCCCTCGAACACGTGCCCGAGGTGGCTGCCGCACTTCTTGCAGCGGACCTCGACCCGGCGCATGCCGAGCGTGCTGTCCTCCAGGTACTCCACCGAGTCGCCGGCCAGCGGCGCGTAGTACGACGGCCAGCCGCAGTGCGAGTCGAACTTCGTCTCGCTGCTGAACAGTTCGGCGCCGCACGCCCGACAGCTGTACACGCCGACGGTCTTGGTGTCGGTGTACTCGCCGACGAAGGGGCGCTCGGTGCCGGCTTCGCGGAGCACGTGGTACTCCTCGGGGGACAGCTCGGCCTTCCACTCGGCGTCGGACTTCTGGACCTCGTAGCTCACGGTGCTCTCCAGGGCTCGCCGTCGGACTCAGACAGCAGGTGCAACGTCCGCCAGGGCGGCCAGAATTTCCGGGCCCAGGTTGGTGACGTCGCCCGCGCCCATGGTCAGCACCAGGTCGCCGGGGCGGGCCAGGCCGGCCAGCACGGCGGGGGCGGCGGCGAACTCGTGCTCGGCCCGGACGTCCGCGCCGGCCCGGCGGGCCGCGTCGATGATCAGCTCGGCGGTGACGCCCGGGATCGGGTCCTCGCGGGCCGGGTAGATGTCCAGCACCACCGAGGCGTCGGCCAGCGCCAGCGCCTGCCCCATCTCCTCGGCCAGCTGCTGGGTGCGGGAGAACAGGTGTGGCTGGAACACCACCAGCACCCGGCCGGCGCCCGCGGCCTCGCGGATCGCCTCCAGGTCGGCGGCCATCTCGGTCGGGTGGTGCGCGTACGAGTCGATCACCTGCACGCCGCGGGCCTCGCCCTTCAGCTGCAGCCGCCGCCGGACGCCGGTGTACGCGCCGAGCGCCTTCGCCAGCCCGTCCGCCGGAACGCCCAGCGCGACGCCCGCGGCCAGCGCCGCCACCGCGTTGTGCGCGTAGTGCCGGCCCGGCACCGAGACGGTGAACGTCAGCCGCTCGCCGCCCAGTTCGACCGTCACCTCGCTGGTCATGCCGCGCGCGGCCACCGACAGCACCCGGACGTCGGCGTCCTCGGCGGCGCCGACCGTCACCACGTTCAGGCCGTCCCGGCCGGCGACCCGGCGGGTCAGCTCGCGGGCGCCCTCGTGGTCGGCCGAGACCACCAGGGTGCCGCCGGGGACGATCCGGCCGACGAAGGTCTCGAAGGACTCGTAGATCTCCTCCATCGACGCGTAGTTGGCGTGGTGGTCCAGCTCCACGTTCAGCACGATCGCCACCTCGGGCGCGTACTTGTGGAAGCTGCGGTCGCTCTCGTCGGCCTCCGCGACGAAGATCTCGCCCGCCCCGTGGTGCGCGTTCGACCCGGGCGCGTCCAGGTCGCCGCCGATCGCGTACGAGGGCTCCAGGCCCAGCTCGCCCAGGCTGACCGCCAGCATCGAGGTGGTGGTGGTCTTGCCGTGGGTGCCCGCCACCGCGAGCGCCCGGCGGCCGCCCATCAGCGCCGCCAGCGCGTCCGAGCGGTGCACCACCGGGACGCCGCGCTGCCGGGCGGCGACCAGCTCCGGGTTGTCGGCGCGGATCGCGCTGGAGACCACCACGCTGCTGGTGCCGGCCGGCAGGTGCTCGGCGGCGTGCCCGACGAACACCGTCGCGCCCAGCTCGCGCAGCGCCCGCACGGTCTCCGACTCCTTGGCGTCGCTGCCCGACACCGCGGCGCCGCGCACCGCGAGGATCTTCGCCAGGCCGGACATGCCGGCGCCGCCGATGCCGATGAAGTGCGGGGCGTGCAGGTCGTGCGCGGCGTCGTTCAAGGCTGGCTCCGTACTGGCAGTAGAGGAGGCGGAAGAGGTCGTCCCGTGAACCCTGTAGCTCCACGGTTCACGGGACGATTCTGCCCTAATCGGCAGGGCGGTCAGGATTCGCTGGCGAACAGCTTGAGCACCGGGACGCCGACCTCGTGCCGGGCACGGGAGGCCCAGTCGCGGTGGAAGAACTCCTCGACGAAGTGCGGCGAGGTCAGCACCAGCACCTCGTCGGCCCGGTTCTCCTCCACCACCTCGCGCAGCCGCACCAGCGGCTGCTGCTCGACCACCTCGCCGACCGCCTCCGCCCCCGCCCGCCGCAGGTGCCGCAGGCTGTGTTCGAGGGACTCCCCGGCCAGGGTCGGGGCCGTGTCGGCCGGTTCCTCGCGCTCGTGCACCGCCTGGTCAAGATGGCCGAGGGCCACATCGTCCAGGGCGCGCAGCAGTTCGTCCTGCTTGCCGCGCGGTTGCATCAGGACGACGAAAGACACCTGCTCCTCGCCGTGGAGGGTGGTGACCAGTTCCACGTCGGCGTCGGACAGTGCCTTTTCGATCATCAGTACGGTCTTGAACACGTGAGTCCCTTCGCTGGTACGGGCCCCCGGGTCCGGTTTCCTCAGCCCCTCCTTCATAGTGCCCGGAGGAAGGATTCCTCACGCTGCACACGCGCCACACGGAACACATGATCCACATCGGTCAGGAAGTGGCTCAGGTGAGGGCGGGGTCGCTCGGGGAGCGGTCCGGATCGGTCGACCGCAGATAGCGGGTGAAGAGGAAACCTTTCTCCTCGATCAATGACACCAGCCGCATCCGCCGGACGTCCGCGATTTGCGGCCCGTTCACGATCCTCGGTGAATCACCCGCTGTCACCAACGGGGCCAGCGAGAGGCACAACTCGTCCAGCAGACCGTCCGCCGCGAGCTGGCCGAGCAAGCGGGGACCGCCCTCCGAGAGCTGGCGGTGCCAACCACGCTCCGTGAGCGCCGCCACCGCCCGGGGGAGGTCCACCGACCCCGTTCCTGCGGTGATCACATCGGCTGCCGCGGCGGTCCGGGCGAGCTTCTCCGACGGCGCGTCCTCCGTGGTGATCACCACCGTCGGCACCAGCGGGGACGCGAACAGCGGTGCCGAGAGGTCCAGGTCCAGGCTCCGCGTCACCACCGCGATCACCGGTGCCGGGAGCTGGCCCGCGGCCCGCCGCCGCTCGGCGAACTCCGCCCGCGCCCGACCCGGCCGGTACCCCTCCGCCCGCACCGTCTCCGCACCCACCAGCACCACGTCGCACAGCGCGCGCAGCACCCCGAAGATCCGCTTGTCCGCCTCGCTGGACAGGCCGTCCGAGAGACCGTCCAGCCGGGCCGCGCCGTCCAGCGACGCCACCATGTTCGCCCGCAGCCACGGGCCGTCCGACGGGTACGCGTACGCCTCCGCCAGCCACTCCAGACTGCCGGGGGTGCCGGGGGTGTTGCCGAGAAGTTGTTCCATGGCACCGAGTCTCGCAGCAGGCGGGCGGGCCGACGGGCGGACGCCGCGAGGGCGCGAAACCCGGGCGCGGGGAGCTGCGCGAAGCGGGAGGCGCCCGACCGCGGGACCGCGACGCAGGCCGGCGGCTCGCAGGCGGTCGCGACCTTGCGGACGGGTGTGCGCCTGCCGCGCAGTTCCCCGTGCCCCCGGTGCCTCCTGTCGGCCGCTCGCCCACCTGTACGCTGGTTCTTCGTGTCTGCACCTGCCTCGGAGTCCGAAATCCGTACCGTGACAGCCCTCGCCTCCCGGCGGCCGGTGGTCCCGGCCGAGCGGCTGGTGGCCGAGATGGTGCCGCCGCCACGGTTCGCCGGCGTCAGTTTCGGCAGCTACCTGCCGGATTCCTCGCAGCCGAGCCAGTACGAGGCCGTGCAGATCCTGGAGTCGTTCGCGGCGAGCCTGAACGCGGGCGCGGAGCCGGTCAGGCGCGGCTGGTTCCGGCGGTCCGCGCCGGCGCCGAGCGGGCCGGCGGGGATCTACCTGGACGGCGGCTACGGCGTAGGAAAAACGCATCTGCTGGCGTCGCTCTGGCACGCCGTGCCGGGCCCGAAGGCGTTCGGCACCTTCGTGGAGCTGACCAACCTGGTCGGTGCGCTGACCTTCCAGGGCGCGGTGAAGACGCTGAGCTCCCACCGGCTGCTGTGCATCGACGAGTTCGAGCTCGACGACCCGGGCGACACCGTGCTGGTGTCCACCCTGCTGAGCCGGCTGGTGGAGAACGGCGTCAAGCTCTGCGCGACCTCGAACACGCTGCCGGAGAAGCTCGGCGAGGGCCGGTTCGCCGCCGCGGACTTCATGCGGGAGATCCAGGGCCTGTCCGCGCACTTCCGCCCGGTGCGGATCGACGGCCAGGACTACCGCCACCGCGGACTGCCGGACGCGCCCCCGCCGTACTCGGACGCCGAGGTGACCGCCCGCGCCGAGCGGGCCCCGGGCGCCTCGCTGGACGACTTCGACACGCTGCTGGAGCACCTGAAGGAGGTGCACCCCAGCCGCTACGGCGCGCTGCTGGACGACATCGGCGCCGTCTTCCTGCGCGGCGTGCGGCAGGTCGACGACCAGTCGACCGCGCTGCGCCTGGTGGTGCTGGCGGACCGGATGTACGACCGGGAGCTGCCGATCACCGCGTCCGGCGTGCCGTTCGACCAGGTGTTCACCGAGGAGATGCTCCGCGGCGGCTACCGCAAGAAGTACCTGCGGGCGGTCTCCCGCCTGGTGGCGCTGGCCCGCGACTCCGCGAAGTAGGGCCCGGGCCGTACCGGCCGGCGGTCGTGCCGGACCCGCCGGTGACCACCGCCGGCGGCCGGCGCCGGGCCCGGAGTGTCGGTGGGCGGTCGTACCGTGGAGGCGTGCGTCCCATCACGAGTATCGAGCGGTCCGTGGCGCCCTTCGAGGTCGTCAGCCCCTACCAGCCCAATGGTGACCAGCCGGCGGCCATCGCCGAGCTGGAACGCCGGATCCGCGCGGGGGAGAAGGACGTCGTCCTGCTCGGTGCGACCGGTACCGGCAAGTCGGCCACCACCGCGTGGATGATCGAGAAGCTGCAGCGCCCCACCCTGGTGATGGCGCCGAACAAGACGCTGGCCGCGCAGCTGGCGAACGAGTTCCGCGAGCTGCTGCCCAACAACGCCGTCGAGTACTTCGTCTCGTACTACGACTACTACCAGCCTGAGGCGTACGTCCCGCAGACGGACACCTACATCGAGAAGGACTCCTCGATCAACGAGGAGGTCGAGCGGCTGCGCCACTCCGCCACCAACAGCCTGCTCACCCGGCGGGACGTCGTGGTGGTGGCCTCGGTGTCCTGCATCTACGGCCTCGGCACGCCGCAGGAGTACGTGGACCGGATGGTCCGGCTGAAGGTCGGCGAGGAGGTCGACCGGGACGCGCTGCTGCGCCGCTTCGTCGACATCCAGTACACCCGCAACGACCTGGCGTTCAGCCGCGGCACCTTCCGGGTGCGCGGCGACACCATCGAGATCTTCCCGGTGTACGAGGAGCTCGCCGTCCGGATCGAGATGTTCGGCGACGAGATCGAGGCGCTGTACACGCTGCACCCGCTGACCGGCGAGGTGATCAGCCAGGACGACTCGGTCTACGTCTTCCCCGCCTCGCACTACGTGGCCGGCCCGGAGCGGATGGAGCGGGCGGTCAACGACATCGAGCGGGAGCTGGAGCAGACCCTCGCCCGGATGGAGAAGCAGGGCAAGCTGCTGGAGGCCCAGCGGCTGCGGATGCGCACCACCTACGACATCGAGATGCTGCGCCAGATCGGCACCTGCTCGGGCGTGGAGAACTACTCGATGCACTTCGACGGCCGCGAGCCCGGCTCGCCGCCGAACACCCTGCTCGACTACTTCCCCGAGGACTTCCTGCTGGTCATCGACGAGTCGCACGTGACGGTCCCGCAGATCGGCGCGATGTACGAGGGCGACGCC
This sequence comes from Kitasatospora cheerisanensis KCTC 2395, assembly GCF_000696185.1. GTDB lineage: Bacteria > Actinomycetota > Actinomycetes > Streptomycetales > Streptomycetaceae > Kitasatospora > Kitasatospora cheerisanensis. Next base: position 5,796,082 of record NZ_KK853997.1, read on the forward strand.
TCGCGCAAGCGCACGCTGGTCGAGCACGGGTTCCGGCTGCCCTCGGCGATGGACAACCGGCCGCTGAAGTGGGAGGAGTTCCAGGAGCGGATCGGCCAGACCGTCTACCTGTCGGCGACCCCGGGCAAGTACGAACTGGCGCGCGGCGACGGGCAGGTGGAGCAGATCATCCGCCCGACCGGCCTGATCGACCCCGAGGTGATCGTCAAGCCGACCGAGGGCCAGATCGACGACCTGGTGCACGAGATCCGGCTGCGGGTGGAGAAGGACGAGCGCGTCCTGGTCACCACGCTGACCAAGAAGATGGCCGAGGACCTCACCGACTACTTCCTCGGCCTGGACATCCGGGTCCGCTACCTGCACAGCGACGTCGACACGCTGCGCCGGATCGAGCTGCTGCGCGAGCTGCGGGCCGGCGAGTACGACGTGCTGGTCGGCATCAACCTGCTGCGCGAGGGCCTGGACCTGCCCGAGGTGTCGCTGGTGGCGATCCTGGACGCCGACAAGGAGGGCTTCCTGCGCTCCGGCACCTCGCTGATCCAGACCATCGGCCGTGCCGCGCGAAACGTCTCCGGCCAGGTGCACATGTACGCCGACAAGATCACCCCGGCGATGGACCTGGCGATCTCCGAGACCAACCGCCGGCGCGCCGTCCAGCAGGCGTACAACGAGGAGCACGGGATCGACCCGCAGCCGCTGCGGAAGAAGATCGGCGACCTGCTGTCCACCATGGCCGGCGAGGACGTCGACACCGAGGAGCTGCTCGCCACCGGCTACCGCCAGCAGGGCAAGGGCAAGGCCCCGGTGCCGTCGCTGGGCATCGACCGCAAGCCGGCCAAGAGCCTGCCCGCGGCCGAACTCGCCCAGCTGATCCAGGACATGACGGACCGGATGCACACCGCCGCCGCCGAGCTGCAGTTCGAGGCGGCGGCCCGGCTGCGCGACGAGGTGAAGGAGCTCAAGCGCGAGCTGCGCCAGATGCGCGAGGCCGGGATGGCCTGATCCGGAGGTCCGAAACAGCCCGTCATGTCGTGGTTCTGCCACAGTCTCGCCGTCCCGGACCGGGGCGGCGGGGCGGCGGCGTAGGGTGGTGCGCGGCCGGCCCGGTGCCAGGACGCTCCTGGCGCGCCCGGTCGCGTGCGAGGGCCGGGGCGACCCGGCGGAAGGGGTGGTCGGTGTGTCGGTGAACCTGGCCAAGGGTCAGAGCGTCAGCCTGGCGAAGTCCAGCGGCGGGGAACTGAGCGTGGTCCGGATGGGCCTCGGCTGGAAGTCCGCTCCGGGCAAGCGCGGCTTCTTCAGCCGCCGCCCGAAGGAGATCGACCTGGACGCGTCCGCGCTGCTGTACGACGGCAGGGCGATGAGCGACGTGGTGTTCTTCTCGCACCTGGTCAGCAACGACGGATCGGTGCAGCACACCGGCGACAACCTGGTCGGCGGCGCCGGCGGCGAGGACGACGAGAGCATCCTGGTGGACCTGACCAAGGTGCCGCGCCGGGTGACCCAGATCGTGTTCACCGTCAGCTCGTACAGCGGCCAGAACTTCCTGGAGGTGCAGAACGCGCACTGCCGGCTGGTCGACGAGAGCACCGGCAAGGAACTGGCCCGCTACGAGCTCACCGGCGGCGGCAACCACACCGGGCAGATCATGGCCAAGGTGGAGCGGGACGGCACGGGCTGGAAGATGACCGCGATCGGCGCCCCCGCCAGCGGCCGCACCTTCCGGGACATGCTGCCGTTCATCGAGCCCTTCCTGTAGGCCGCGCCCTTTACCTGCGAGGGCATCCCTTTACCTTCTTTACCTTCCCTTGGTTCTCCTGTTACTCTCGACGGGAGCGGAGGGGAGTATTCCCCGTTCAGTGACCCCGTCATCACGGGTGCCCGTCGCGGCATCCCGGGGCGCTGGCCGTGCGGTGCCGACCGATGGGCGCGCCGCGCGGCGGAAGAGACCTCCGGCAGTGACGATGTTCGCCTAGCTGCCGGAGGAGCAGTCATGGACGTTTCCGCAGGCCTGTGGGCCGGCACCATCGCGGTGCTGGCCCTGTTGATCCTGGCCGATTTCTTCATCGGCGGCCGCAAGCCGCACGAGGTCTCCATCAAGGAGGCCGGGATCTGGACGGCGGTCTGGGTCGTGCTGGCCCTGCTGTTCGGCGGTTTCCTGGCCTGGTACGGCGGTGGGAAGCCGGCCGGGGAGTTCTTCGCCGGCTACATCACCGAGAAGTCGCTCAGCGTCGACAACCTGTTCGTGTTCATCCTGATCATGGGCAAGTTCGCGGTGCCGAGGATCTACCAGCAGCGCGTGCTGATGTTCGGCGTGATCATCGCGCTGGTGCTCCGCGCGGTGTTCATCGCCGGCGGTGCGGCGCTGGTCTCCAGCTTCTCCTGGGTGTTCTACCTGTTCGGCGCGTTCCTGGTGTGGACGGCCTGGAAGCTGATCAAGGAGGCCCGGGCCGAGGAGGAGGGCGAGGAGGACTTCGAGGAGAACCGCCTGCTCAAGTCCATCCAGAAGCGCGTCCCGTCCACCGAGCACTACCACGGCACCAAGCTGTTCGTCCGTGAGCACGGCCGCCGGCTGATGACCCCGATGCTGATCGTGATGATCGCGATCGGCACCACCGACGTGCTGTTCGCGCTGGACTCGATCCCGGCCATCTTCGGTCTCACCCAGGACCCGTACATCGTCTTCACCGCCAACGCCTTCGCGCTGATGGGCCTGCGGCAGCTGTACTTCCTGATCGGCGGCCTGCTGAAGAAGCTGGTCCACCTGTCCTACGGGCTGTCGGTGATCCTCGGCTTCATCGGCGTGAAGCTGGTGCTGCACGCGCTGCACGAGAGCGGCGTGCACGTGCCGGAGATCAGCATCCCGGTCTCGCTGGGCTTCATCCTGGTCACCCTGGCGGTCACCACCGTCACCAGCCTGATCGCCTCGCACCGGCAGAACGAGGACTCCGACAAGCCGGAGAAGATCGAAGCCTGACGCATGCGCGAGGGCCCCCGCCGAAGCCTCGGCGGGGGCCCTCGCGCATGCTCACCAGCCGCGCTCGCGCCACTCCGGCAGGTGCGGGCGCTCGGCGCCCAGGGTGGTGTCGCCGCCGTGGCCCGGGTAGACCCAGGTCTCGTCCGGGAGGACGTCGAAGATCTTCTCGTTGACGTCCCGGTACAGCGAGTCGAACGCGGCCGCGTCGCCCCAGGTGTTGCCCACCCCGCCCGGGAACAGGCAGTCGCCGGTGAACAGGTGCGGGTGGCCCTGCGGGTCGTCGTAGACCAGCACGATCGCGCCGGGGGTGTGGCCGACCAGGTGGCGGACCGTCAGCTCGATCTGCCCGAACCGGAGCACCGAGCCGTCCTCCAGCGCGACGTCGGTGGGCACGTCGATGCCCTCCGCGTCGATCCGGCCGGCCGCGGTGCGCGCCCCGGTCGCGGCGACCACCTCGGACAGCGCGGCCCAGTGGTCGCGGTGCCGGTGGGTGGTGACCACCACGGCCAGCCGGCTGCCCACGGTCTCCAGCAGCACCGGGGCGTCGGCAGCCGCGTCGATCAGCAGCTGCTCGTCGGTGGCCCGGCAGCGCAGCAGGTAGGCGTTGTTGTCGTACGGCCCGACCGCCACCTTGGTGATGATCAGGTGGGCCAGCTCCCGGACGTCCGGCGCGCCGCCGACCTTGACCGCTCCGTGGTACGTCATCACGCCGCTCCTCGCTGTCGCTGGGGGTGTCCCGTCAACCGGCACCATCATCCCATCGGGGGGAGCTCGGGCAGCGAGGTGCGCGCGTCGACCAGGCCCTCGTGGCCGCGGTGCACCTGCAGGCCGTCGCCGTTCGAACGGCCGGACAGCCAGCCGGTGAGCGCCCGCACCGGCCCCTCGGCGACCAGCTGCGGCTCGCCGTCGCCGCCGAGCCGGGCCTCCAGGCCGGCGTCCTCGGCGACCAGCCGGACCGCGGGGAGGCCGTCGAGCGCGCCGAAGTGCGCTCCCAGGCGGCGGAACTCGGCGATCGCGAACGGCTCCGGCCAGTGCGCCGGGGTGTAGCCGGCGTTCAGGTCGACGTGGTGGTACTCCAGCTCGGCCAGCCGCTTCCCGGGCAGCTGCCAGGCCGGGAAGGTGTAGCCGGAGCGGTGGGTGAGGACGGTCTGCCAGTGCTCGGGGGCGAGCTCCCGGGCGGCGTCCACGAACCGCTGCTGGCTGTCGCGGATGTCGGCCAGCTGCACGTCCAGCGGCCGGCCGGAGCCGGCCTCGATGTCGGCGTCCCGGGCGGCCGGGCTGGCGTACTGGGGAAGGTTCTCGCCGGTGCGGGCGTTGGACAGGAGGATCACCAGGGAGTCCGCGTTGCGGGCGAGGTGCGTCAGCACGTGGCCGCGGGTCCAGCCCGGCAGGCCGGACGGTTCGAACACCTCGTCGGGCTTCAGCTCGGCCAGGGTGTGCAGCAGGATCTCGGTGCTCTCGACAGTGGCCCGCAGCTGCTCGGCCGCGGTGGTCGCGTCGCTCATCGGATGGTGCCTTTCGACGGTCGGTGGAGCGGTTCAAGGCGGTTCGGGGTGCTTCTCGACAGGGCCCGGGCCGTTGCCAGGACCGGCTGTCAGTCGTTGACGCTACCGTCGGGCGCGGGTGCCGTTCACTCGTCCGGGTGGACCCCGCTGGACAGGTTCGATATTCGAACTGATGAGCTAGTACGCTGGCGGGCGCATCCTGGAAGAAGCAGACCTCACATTTCGACCCGGAGAAAGGCGCCAGTTACTGTGGCAGACCGCCTCGTCGTCCGCGGTGCACGCGAGCACAACCTCAAGAACGTCTCGCTCGACCTGCCCCGGGATTCCCTCATCGTCTTCACGGGCCTCTCCGGGTCCGGCAAGTCCTCGCTCGCGTTCGACACGATCTTCGCCGAGGGCCAGCGGCGCTACGTCGAGTCGCTGTCCTCGTACGCCCGCCAGTTCCTCGGGCAGATGGACAAGCCGGACGTCGACTTCATCGAGGGTCTCTCCCCGGCCGTCTCGATCGACCAGAAGTCCACCAGCCGCAACCCGCGGTCCACCGTCGGCACCATCACCGAGGTGTACGACTACCTGCGCCTGCTGTTCGCCCGGATCGGCAAGCCGCACTGCCCGCACTGCGGGCGCCCGATCGCCCGGCAGTCGCCGCAGGCCGTCGTCGACAAGGTGCTGGAGCTGCCCGAGGGCACCCGGTTCCAGGTGCTCAGCCCGGTCGTCCGGGAGCGCAAGGGCGAGTTCGTCGACCTCTTCGCCGACCTGCAGTCCAAGGGCTACGCCCGTGCCCGGGTGGACGGGCAGACCATCCAGCTGACCGAGCCGCCGACGCTCAAGAAGCAGGAGAAGCACACCATCGAGGTGGTCATCGACCGCCTCACCGTGAAGTCCAGCGCCAAGCGGCGGCTCACCGACTCGGTGGAGACCGCCCTCAAGCTGGCCGGCGGCATGGTGGTGCTCGACTTCGTCGACCTGCCGGAGGACGACCCCGAGCGCGAGAAGATGTTCTCGGAGCACCTCTACTGCCCGTACGACGACGTCTCCTTCGAGGAGCTGGAGCCGCGCTCCTTCTCCTTCAACTCCCCGTTCGGCGCCTGCCCCGACTGCTCGGGCCTGGGCAACCGGATGGAGGTCGACCCCGAACTGCTCGTCCCCGACGAGGAGAAGTCGCTCGACGAGGGCGCCATCCACCCGTGGTCGCAGGGCGCCACCAAGGAGTACTTCCAGCGGCTGGTCGACGCGCTGGCCGGCGAGCTCGGCTTCCGCACCGACATCCCGTGGGCCGGGCTGCCCGCCCGCGCCCGCAAGGCGCTGCTGTACGGCCACAAGACCCAGGTCGAGGTGCGCTACCGCAACCGGTACGGCCGCGAGCGCTCCTACACCACCGCGTTCGAGGGCGCCGTCCCGTTCGTGACGCGGCGGCACTCCGAGTCCGAGAGCGACTCCAGCCGCGAGCGCTTCGAGGGCTACATGCGCGAGGTGCCCTGCCCGACCTGCAAGGGCACCCGGCTCAAGCCGGTGGTCCTGGCGGTGACGGTGATGGAGAAGTCCATCGCCGAGGTCTCCGCCATGTCGATCAGCGACTGCGCGGACTTCCTCGGCGCGCTGCGCCTCGACGCGCGGGACAAGAAGATCGCCGAGCGGGTCCTCAAGGAGGTCCTGGAGCGGCTGCGCTTCCTGGTCGACGTCGGCCTCGACTACCTGTCGCTGAACCGCGCCGCCGGCACCCTGTCCGGCGGCGAGGCCCAGCGCATCCGGCTGGCCACCCAGATCGGCTCCGGCCTGGTCGGCGTGCTGTACGTGCTGGACGAGCCCTCCATCGGCCTGCACCAGCGCGACAACCACCGGCTGATCGAGACCCTGGTCCGGCTGCGGGACATCGGCAACACCCTGATCGTCGTCGAGCACGACGAGGACACCATCAAGACCGCCGACTGGATCGTCGACATCGGCCCCGGCGCCGGCGAGCACGGCGGCAAGGTGGTGCACTCCGGTTCGCTCAAGGAACTGCTGAAGAACGAGGAGTCGCTGACCGGCCAGTACCTGGCGGGCAAGCGCGGCATCCCGATCCCGGTCGCCCGCCGGCCGCGCGACAAGAAGCGCCAGATCGTGGTGCACGGCGCCCGCGAGCACAACCTGAAGGACGTCACGGTCGCCTTCCCGCTGGGCACCTTCACGGCCGTCACCGGCGTCTCCGGCTCCGGCAAGTCCACGCTGGTCAACGACATCCTGTACTCGCACCTGGCCCGCGAGCTGAACGGCGCCCGCAGCGTCCCCGGCCGGCACACCCGGATCACCGGCACCGACCTGGTGGACAAGGTGGTGCACGTCGACCAGTCGCCGATCGGGCGGACGCCGCGCTCCAACCCGGCCACCTACACCGGCGTGTTCGACCATGTGCGGCGGCTGTTCGCGGACACCCAGGAGGCCAAGGTCCGCGGCTACCTGCCGGGCCGGTTCTCGTTCAACGTCAAGGGCGGCCGCTGCGAGAACTGCTCCGGCGACGGCACCATCAAGATCGAGATGAACTTCCTGCCGGACGTCTACGTCCCCTGCGAGGTCTGCCACGGCGCCCGCTACAACCGGGAGACGCTGGAGGTCCACTACAAGGGCAAGTCCATCGCCGAGGTGCTGGACATGCCGATCGAGGAGGCCCTCGACTTCTTCGAGGCCGTCCCCGCGATCGCCCGCCACCTGCGCACCCTCAAGGAGGTCGGCCTCGGCTACGTCCGGCTCGGCCAGCCCGCGACGACGCTGTCCGGTGGCGAGGCGCAGCGCGTCAAGCTCTCCGCGGAGCTCCAGAAGCGCTCCACCGGGCGGACGGTCTACGTCCTCGACGAGCCCACCACCGGCCTGCACTTCGAGGACATCAGCAAGCTGATCAAGGTCCTGGAGGGCCTGGTCGAGAAGGGCAACACGGTCATCGTCATCGAGCACAACCTCGATGTCATCAAGACCGCCGACTGGCTCGTCGACATGGGTCCGGAGGGCGGCGCCGGCGGCGGCACCGTCGTGGTCGAGGGCACCCCGGAGGAGGTCGCGGCCTTCACCGCCAGCCACACCGGCAAGTTCCTGCGGGACATCCTGCCGGGCGTCTCGGACGCGACGCCGGTGAAGCGCCGGAAGAAGTAGCCGAAGGGTTGGCCGGAACCGCCCGGGGAGTCGCCAGGCTCCCCGGGCGGTCCGTGTTGTGCGTGCTAGGTTGCTGGCGCCCTTCCCCGCACCGAGGAGTTCCCGATGTCCGAGCCCGTCGCGTCCCGCCGTACCGTCCTCTGCTGCGCGGCCGTCGCGCTGGCCGGTGCCACGGCGGCCGGCTGTTCGTCGAACGGCGGCGGCAAGGAGGCGGCCAAGTCCGCCGGCCCGATCGACCTCGGCAGCGCGGCGGACGTCCCGGTGGGCGGCGGCAAGGTGTACCGGGAGCAGGCCGTGGTCGTGACGCAGCCGACCGCAGGCCAGTACAAGGCGTTCAGCGCGAAGTGCACGCACGCCGGGTGCCTGGTCAACGGCGTGGTCAAGGAGCAGATCCAGTGCCTGTGCCACGGCAGCCGGTTCGGCATCTCCGACGGCGCGGTGCAGGACGGGCCGGCGCCGAAGCCGCTGCCCGAGTACCAGGTCGCGGTGCAGAACGGAAACCTCCAGGTCACCAAGGCCTGACGGCCGGCCGGCAGCGGGCCGCAGGGCCTGCCCGGTAGGAGGTGTCCGACTGACGGCGCGCGCACCGCACTGTCACCCGCAGTCGGTACGGTAGGGGCATGGCTGACCCGTCCACCTACCGACCGGCTCCGGGGGCGATCCCGCTCTCGCCCGGGGTGTACAAGTTCCGTGACGCGCACGGGCGGGTCATCTACGTGGGCAAGGCGAAGAGCCTGCGCCAGCGCCTGTCCTCGTACTTCCAGGACGTCGCCAACCTGCACCCGCGCACCGCGACGATGGTGACCACCGCGGCGTCGGTGGAGTGGACGGTGGTGTCCACCGAGGTCGAGGCGCTGCAGCTGGAGTACTCCTGGATCAAGGAGTTCGACCCGCGGTTCAACGTCAAGTACCGCGACGACAAGAGCTACCCGGAGCTCGCGGTCACCCTGAACGAGGAGTTCCCGCGGGTCCAGGTGATGCGCGGCGCGCACAAGAAGGGCGTGCGCTACTTCGGCCCGTACGGGCACGCGTGGGCGATCCGCGAGACGGTCGACCTGCTGCTGCGGGTGTTCCCGGTGCGGACCTGCTCGAACGGCGTGTTCAAGCGCGCCCAACAGGTCGGCCGCCCCTGCCTGTTGGGCTACATCGGGAAGTGCGCGGCGCCCTGCGTCGGCCGGGTCACCGCCGACGAGCACCGCGAACTCGCCGAGGAGTTCTGCGACTTCATGGCCGGCCGGACGGGCAACTACCTGCGGCGCCTGGAGGCGCAGATGCAGGAGGCCGCCGCCGACATGGAGTACGAGAAGGCGGCCCGGCTGCGCGACGACCTGGGGGCGCTGCGCCGCGCCATGGAGAAGAACGCGGTGGTGCTGGCCGACGGCACCGACGCCGACCTGCTCGCCCTCGCCGAGGACGAACTCGAGGCGGCCGTGCAGATCTTCCACGTCCGCGGCGGCCGGGTGCGCGGCCAGCGCGGCTGGGTCACCGACAAGGTCGAGGACGTGGACACGGCCGGCCTGGTCGAGCACGCGCTGCAGCAGCTGTACGGCGCGGGCACCGAGCCGGTGCCGCGCGAGGTGCTGGTCCCGGCGGTGCCGGAGGAGGCCGTCCGGGAGTGGCTGTGCACGCTGCGCGGCTCCCAGGTCGACCTGCGGGTGCCGCAGCGCGGCGACAAGAAGGACCTGATGGAGACGGTCCAGCGCAACGCCCAGCAGGCGCTGGCGCTGCACAAGACCAAGCGCGCCTCGGACCTGACCACCCGCAGCCGGGCGCTCCAGGAGATCGCCGACGCACTGGAGTTGGACTCGGTGCCGCTGCGGATCGAGTGCTTCGACATCTCGCACCTCCAGGGCGAGGACGTGGTGGCCTCGATGGTGGTGTTCGAGGACGGCCTGGCCCGCAAGAGCGAGTACCGCCGGTTCCAGATCAAGGGCTTCGAGGGCCAGGACGACGTCCGCTCGATGCACGAGGTGATCAGCCGCCGCTTCCGCCGCTACCTCCAGGAGCGCGAGCAGACCGGCGAGTGGGCCGTCCCGGAGGAAGTGCCGGACGGCGACGAGGCGTTGACCGACGAGAACGGCCGCCCCAAGCGCTTCGCGTACCCGCCGCAGCTGCTGGTGGTCGACGGCGGGCAGCCGCAGGTCGCGGCGGCGCAGCGGGCGCTGGCCGAACTCGGCATCGACGACGTCGCGGTGTGCGGCCTGGCGAAGCGCCTGGAGGAGGTGTGGCTGCCCGGGCAGGACGACCCGGTGGTGCTGCCGCGCTCCAGCGAGGGCCTGTACCTGCTGCAGCGGGTCCGCGACGAGGCGCACCGCTTCGCCATCGGCTACCAGCGTTCCAAGCGGGCCAAGCGGCTCACGGCGGGGGAACTGGACTCCGTCCCCGGCCTCGGAGAGACTCGCCGCCGGGCCCTGCTGAAGCACTTCGGTTCGCTGAAGAAGCTGCGGGCGGCCACCGTCGACGAGCTGTGCGAAGTCCCGGGCATCGGGCGCCGGACCGCCGAGACTGTTGCCGCAGCCTTGGCCTCCCGTACACCTGCCGCATTCGCGGTCAACACCGCGACCGGCGAGATCATCGAAGACAGCACCGCCACAGCAGTACCGAGAAGCGGGGAAGAGACGTGACTGTGTCCAACGGGGGAGAGAGCACCCCCGAGCTGGTGATCATCTCCGGCATGTCCGGGGCGGGCCGCTCCACCGCGGCCAAGTGCCTGGAGGACCTCGGCTGGTTCGTGGTCGACAACCTGCCGCCGGCGCTGATCCCCACCATGGTCGACCTGGGGGCCCGCTCGCAGGGCGCGGTGCCGCGGATCGGCGTGGTCGTCGACGTGCGCGGCCGCACCTTCTTCGACGACCTGCTGACCTCGCTGGAGGAGCTGGAGAAGCGCGGCGTCCGGCTGCGGGTGGTGTTCCTGGACTCCTCCGACGACGCCCTGGTGCGCCGCTTCGAGTCGGTGCGCCGCCCGCACCCGCTGCAGGCCGACGGCCGGATCGTCGACGGCATCGCCCAGGAGCGCGAGCTGCTGCGCGAACTGCGCGGCGAGGCCGACCTGGTGGTCGACACCTCGAACCTCAACGTGCACCAGCTGCGCGCCAAGATGGACGCCCAGTTCGCCGGCCAGGACGAGCCGGAGCTGCGCGCCACCGTGATGTCCTTCGGCTTCAAGTACGGCCTGCCGGTCGACGCCGACCTGGTCGTGGACTGCCGCTTCCTGCCCAACCCGCACTGGGTGCCCGAGCTGCGGGCCCGTACCGGAACCGACCCGGACGTGGCAGAGTACGTGTTCCAGCAGCCCGGCGCGCAGCCGTTCCTGGACGGCTACACCGAGCTGCTGCGGATCATCACCGAGGGCTACCGGCGCGAAGGGAAGCGCTACATGACGCTTGCCGTAGGCTGCACCGGAGGCAAGCACCGCAGCGTCGCGATGTCCGAGCAGCTGACGAAGCGTCTGATCGCGGACGGGGTCGAGACGGTGCTGGTCCACCGGGACATGGGCCGGGAGTAGCGGCCGGGAACCCCCCGTACCGCCGCCCCGGCCGAGCACGAGACAGGAACATGGGGTCGGCGTGACGGGATACGTGCCAGCGCGGCAGCAGCTCCGGACCAGACCTGCCGAGCGGTCCGCCGCACCGCGCCCCGGCGCGCCGAAGATCGCCGCGCTGGGCGGCGGCCAGGGGCTGTCCGCGTCGCTGTCCGCGCTGCGCCGGCTCACCACCGAGCTGACCGCCGTGGTCACCGTCGCCGACGACGGCGGCTCCAGCGGCCGGCTCCGCGCCGAGCTCGGCGTGCTCCCGCCCGGCGACCTGCGCAAGGCGCTGGCCGCGCTGTGCGGCGACGACGACTGGGGCCGCACCTGGTCCGAGGTGATCCAGCAGCGCTTCACCGGCACCGGCGAGCTCGGCGGCCACGCGGTCGGCAACCTGCTGATCGTCGCGCTGTGGGAGAAGCTCGGCGACCCGGTCGAGGCGCTGAACTGGGTCGGCCGGCTGCTGAACGTGCAGGGCCGGGTGCTGCCGATGTCCGCCGTCCCGCTGGACATCGAGGCGCAGGTCCGCGGCCACGACCCGCTGCGGCCCGGCGAGGTGACCGCGGTGCGCGGCCAGGCCTCGGTCGCGGTCACCCCCGGCACCGTGCAGTCGATCCGGCTGCTCCCGGACGGGCCGCCGGCCGTCCCGGAGGCCGTGCAGGCCGTCCTGGAGGCGGACTGGGTGGTGCTCGGCCCCGGCTCCTGGTTCACCAGCGTGCTGCCGCACCTGCTGGTGCCGGACCTGGCCAAGGCCCTCACCGAGACCCGGGCCCGCCGGCTGCTCACCCTCAACCTGGCCCCGCAGCCCGGCGAGACCGAGGGCTTCACCCCGCAGCGCCACCTGGAGGTGATCGCCGACCACGCCCCCGAGCTGGCCGTGGATGCGATCCTGGTGGATGAGCGGGCCGTCAGCGGAGGAGCTTTCGGGCTCGCCGACCTGACCGGCCTGGAGCAGGCCGCGAAGCGGATGGGCGCCGCCCTGGTGCTCGACCGGGTGGCCCGGGCCGACGGCACCCCGCGACACGACCCGGAGCTCTTGGCCGCAGCGTACGACCGGATTTTCCGGACTCATGGAAGGATCGGCCCATGGCGATGACGGCAGCGGTGAAAGACGAGATCTCCCGGCTTCCCGTCACCCGTGCCTGCTGCCGCAAGGCGGAGGTCTCGGCGATCCTGCGTTTTGCGGGCGGACTGCACATTGTGAGCGGCCGCATCGTGATCGAGGCGGAGCTGGACACCGGCATTGCGGCACGGCGGCTGCGCAAGGACCTCCTGGAGATCTTCGGACACTCCTCGGATCTGGTGGTGATGGCCCCCGGCGGGCTGCGACGCGGCAGCCGGTACGTGGTGCGGGTGGTGAAGGACGGCGAGCTGCTGGCCCGGCAGACCGGGCTGGTGGACGGACGCGGACGGCCGATCCGGGGCCTGCCCCCGGCGGTGGTGTCCGGCGCGACCTGCGACGCGGAGGCCGCCTGGCGCGGCGCGTTCCTGGCGCACGGCTCGCTCACCGAGCCGGGCCGCTCCTCCTCCCTGGAGATCACCTGCCCCGGCTCGGAGGCGGCGCTCGCCCTGGTCGGCGCGGCCCGCCGGCTCGGCATCCCCGCCAAGGCCCGCGAGGTGCGCGGCGTGGACCGGGTGGTGATCCGCGACGGCGACGCGATCGGCGCGCTGCTCACCCGGCTCGGCGCGCACGAGTCGGTGCTGGCCTGGGAGGAGCGCCGGATGCGCCGCGAGGTCCGGGCCACCGCCAACCGGCTGGCCAACTTCGACGACGCGAATCTGCGCCGCTCGGCCCGCGCCGCGGTCGCCGCGGGCGCCCGGGTCCAGCGCGCGCTGGAGATCCTCGGCGAGGAGGTGCCCGAGCACCTGGCCGCGGCCGGCGCGCTGCGCATGCAGCACAAGCAGGCCTCGCTGGAGGAGCTCGGCGCGCTCGCCGACCCGCCGCTGACCAAGGACGCGGTGGCCGGCCGGATCCGTCGCCTGCTGGCGATGGCCGACAAGCGCGCTGCCGAACTCGGCCTGCCCAACACCGAAGCCAACCTGACCGAGGAGATGGCCCTGAACTGACGGGCCGTCAGCCTGGTGAAACGCAACCCCGAAGGGGCGTGCGGAGCATGACGCGGCATCCGCCGCGGACAAGCCCGCCCGCCCCTTTCGGCCATGTGGGCCCTTGCGCCCTACCGGTGAGGCGATGTGCCTTGCGACACTTGAGGGAGGTAGGGTCAGCAGTGGTCGGGGAAAACCCAAAATTTCACCCCCGTCGGGCTCCGGCCCGGCGTACCTGTTAGGAGATCGGTTCGTGACGATCCGGGTAGGCATCAACGGGTTCGGCCGCATCGGCCGCAACTTCTTCCGTGCGGTCAAGGCCCAGGGCGCGGACATCGAGATCGTCGGTGTCAACGACCTGACCGACACCAAGACTCTGGCTCACCTGCTCAAGTACGACACCACTCTCGGTACCTTCCCCGGCGAGGTCTCGCACACCGAGGACACCATCACCGTCGATGGTCACACCTTCAAGGTCACCGCCGAGCGTGACCCCGCGAACCTCCCCTGGGCCGAGCTGGGCGCCGACATCGTCGTCGAGTCCACCGGCATCTTCACCAAGGCCGAGGGTGCGAAGAAGCACCTGGCGGCCGGCGCGAAGAAGGTCGTCATCTCGGCGCCCGCCACCGACGAGGACATCACCATCGTGCTGGGCGTCAACGACGACAAGTACGACGCGGCCGCGCACCACATCATCTCGAACGCCTCCTGCACCACCAACTGCGTGGCGCCGATGGCGAAGGTGCTGGACGAGAACTTCGGCATCGTCAAGGGCCTGATGACCACGGTGCACGCCTTCACCAACGACCAGGTCACCCTGGACTTCCCGCACAAGGACCTGCGTCGCGCCCGCGCCGCCTCGCAGAACATCATCCCGACCTCGACCGGTGCCGCCAAGGCCACCGCCCTGGTCCTCCCGCAGCTGAAGGGCAAGCTGGACGGCACCTCGCTGCGCGTCCCGGTCCCGACCGGCTCCATCACCGACCTGGTGGTCACCCTGGAGCGCGAGGTCACCAAGGACGAGGTCAACGCCGCGTTCCAGAAGGCCGCCCAGGAAGGCCCGCTCAAGGGCAAGCTGGCGTACACCGAAGACCCGATCGTCTCCTCGGACATCGTGAACGACCCGCACTCCTGCATCTTCGACTCGCAGCTGACGATGGTTCAGGGGAACCAGGTCAAGGTGCTCGGCTGGTACGACAACGAGTTCGGCTACTCCAACCGCCTCGTCGACCTGGTCGCCATCGTCGGCGAGCAGCTCTGACTCCCAGCGGTAGCTGACGTGACGTAAGGGGCAGGGCCCGGACGGCTGTCACCGCCGACCGGGCCCTGCCGCTGCGCCCACCCTCGTCCGTCCTACCCTCCCTGGTGACTCGCTGCCCCGTGTCACCGTCTGCCGATCCACCCATCGAGGAGCAAGCAAGACCGTGAAGACGATCGAAGACCTGGAGGTCTCCGGCAAGCGGGTGTTCGTCCGCGCCGACCTCAACGTGCCGCTGTCCGGTGACACCATCACCGACGACGGCCGGATCCGCGCCGTCGCGCCGACCATCGCCAAGCTCGTCGAGCGCGGCGCCCGCGTGGTCGTCGCCTCGCACCTGGGCCGCCCGAAGGGCGAGCCGGACCCGAAGTTCTCCCTCGCGCCGGTGGCGGTCCGCCTCGGCGAGATCCTGGGCCGCCCGGTGGCGTTCGCCACCGACACGGTCGGGGACAGCGCGAAGGCCACCGTCGCCGCCCTCGGCGACGGCGAGGTCACGCTGCTGGAGAACCTGCGCTTCAACGCCGGCGAGACCTCCAAGGACGACGCCGAGCGCGGCGCCTTCGCCGACCAGCTGGCCGCCCTGGCGGACCTGTACGTCGGCGACGGCTTCGGCGCGGTGCACCGCAAGCACGCCTCCGTCTACGACCTGCCGGCCCGGCTGCCGCACGCCGTCGGCGACCTGATCGCCACCGAGGTGGGCGTCCTCAAGCGCCTCACCGAGGACGTGGCCCGCCCGTACGTGGTGGTGCTCGGCGGCTCGAAGGTCTCCGACAAGGTCGGCGTGATCGAGAACCTGCTCGGCAAGGCCGACCGGATCCTGATCGGCGGCGGCATGATGTACACCTTCATCGCCGCCCAGGGCCACGGCGTCGGCGCCTCGCTGCTCCAGGAGGACCAGATCCCGGTCGTCCAGGACTACCTGAAGCGCGGCGCCGAGCAGGGCGTGGAGTTCGTGATCCCGCTGGACACCGCGGTGTCCGGCTCCTTCCCGGACGTCAAGGGCGGCGCCCCGGTCGAGGACTTCGCGGTCGTCGACGTGGACGCCATCCCGGACGGCGCGCTCGGCCTGGACATCGGCCCGAAGACCGCGCAGCTGTTCGCGGAGAAGATCGCCGACGCGAAGACCGTGTTCTGGAACGGCCCGATGGGCGTGTTCGAGCACCCGGCGTTCGCCGACGGCACCCGGGCCGTGGCCCAGGCGCTGGTCGACTCCGACGCGTTCACCGTGGTCGGCGGCGGCGACTCGGCGGCGGCGGTCCGCACCCTGGGGTTCGACGAGGCGAAGTTCGGACACATCTCGACCGGCGGTGGCGCGAGCCTCGAGTACCTGGAGGGCAAGACCCTTCCCGGTCTCGCCGCCCTGGAGGACTGAGAACACATGACTGAGCGTCTCCCGCTGATGGCGGGCAACTGGAAGATGAACCTCGACCACCTCGAGGCCATCCGCCACACCCAGAAGCTGGCGTTCACGCTGGCCGACAAGGACTACGCGGCCGTCGAGGTCGCCGTCCTGGTCCCGTTCACCGACCTGCGCTCCGTGCAGACCCTGGTCGACGGCGACAAGCTGAAGATCAAGTACGGCTCGCAGGACATCTCCCAGCACGACGGCGGCGCCTACACCGGCGAGGTGTCCGGCCCGATGCTGTCGAAGCTGAACTGCGCCTACGCGGTCATCGGCCACTCCGAGCGCCGCCAGTACCACGGCGAGAACGAGGAGATCGTCAACGCCAAGGTGAAGGCCGCCTACCGCAACGGGATCACCCCGATCCTGTGCATCGGCGAGCCGCTGGACATCCGCAAGGCCGGCACCCACGTCGAGTACACCCTCGGGCAGCTCGACGGCGCGCTGGACGGCGTCCCGGCGAGCGACGCCGAGACCATCGTGGTCGCGTACGAGCCGGTCTGGGCGATCGGCACCGGCGAGGTCGCCACCCCCGAGGACGCGCAGGAGGTGTGCGGCGCGATCCGGGCCCGGCTCGCCGAGCTGTACACCCCCGAGCTGGCCGGCAAGGTCCGCGTCCTGTACGGCGGTTCGGTCAAGTCCTCGTCGGCGGCCGGCCTGATGGCCAAGCCCGACATCGACGGCGGACTGATCGGCGGCGCCTCGCTGGACGCCGACGAGTTCGTCAAGATCGTGCGCTACCGTGACCAGGCAGTAGGCTAACGCCGCCGCAGCAACGTAGGCTTTGGGGCCGGACCGCGAAGAGCGGGCCCGGCCCCTTCGCCGAAGATTCGAGAGAGTTGGTCCCGTCGTGGTTCTCGGGTTCGAGATTGCTCTGATCGTCCTCAGTGCGCTGATGATCCTGCTGGTGCTGCTGCACAAGGGCAAGGGCGGCGGCCTGTCCGACATGTTCGGCGGCGGCGCGATGTCCACCGGTGGCGGCTCCGCGGTGGCCGAGCGGAACCTCGACCGCATCACCATCGTCGTCGGCCTGGCCTGGTTCGCCTGCATCATCGTGCTCGGGCTGCTGCTGAAGGGCAACTGACGCCCGACAACTGACGCGAAGTCGGCGGGCGATGGTGGCACAGGCTTAACCGCCGCTTACACTAGGACGACTTCGCCACCGTCCGCCCAGCCGCGGCCGGACGGCACCAGCACGCAGGGGAGTCAGACCGTGGCAAGTGGCAACGCGATCCGAGGCAGCAGAGTCGGTGCCGGCCCGATGGGAGAGGCGGAGCGCGGCGAGTCCGCCCCCCGCAACCGGATCTCCTTCTGGTGCGCCAACAAGCATGAGACGCGCCCCAGTTTCGCCGCGGAGGCGGCCATCCCGGACACCTGGGACTGCCCCCGCTGCGGGTTCCCGGCCGGCCAGGACGAGCACAACCCGCCCGCCCCGGCCCGCAACGAGCCGTACAAGACCCACCTCGCCTACGTGCGCGAGCGGCGGACCGACGCGGACGGCGAGGCGATCCTCGCCGAGGCGCTGGCCAAGCTGCGCGGCGAGATCTGAGCCGTTCGGCAACGCGAAAGCCGCCCACCCGGGAGTGATTCTCCGGTGGGCGGCTTTCTGTTTGAGGCGGCCGTCCGACCGGGGACGGGGTTCCCGGGCGGGCGGCCTTCTGTTCGACGCGTTCCCCTTCGCGCAGTTCCCCGCGCCCCTGGCGGGGCGCGGGGAACGGGTGGCCGGTTCGGCGGAAGGGCCCTGACGGGGTGTCAGGCGAGCTTGCCGGCGGCGGCCTCGTCGAGGAGCCAGAGGGTCTGCTCGGTGCCCTTGACCGCGCCGGCCGGGGCCGTGCCCGGGTCGGGGGCGGTGCGGGCCAGTGCGACGGCGTCGGCCTTGTCCGCGCCGGCGGCGAGGAGCCAGACCTGCCGGGCGGCGCGCAGGGCGGGCAGGGACAGCGAGATGCGGGTGGGCGGCGGCTTCGGGGAGTCGTGGACCGCGATCACCGTACTGCCGGTCTCCCGGATCCCGGGATGGCCGGGGAACAGCGAGGCGACGTGGGCGTCCGGGCCGACGCCCAGCAGCAGGACGTCGAACACCGGGTCGGCCGCGGCGAGTTCCGCGGCGTACCGGGCGGCGGCCTCCTCGGCGGGGGCGCCGTCGTCGGCGGGCATCTCGTGGATGCGGGCGCCGAGCGGCCGGACGGCGTCCAGGAACGCGGCCGCCTGGACGGCGTTGCGCTCCGGGTCGCCGGCCGGCAGGTAGCGCTCGTCGCCCCACCACAGCTCGACCCGCGCCCAGTCGACCGCGTCGCGCGCCGGGTGGGCGGCGAGCGCGGCGAGCAGGGCGTTGCCGTTGCGGCCGCCGGTGAGCACCAGGTGGGCGGTGCCGCGCGCGGCCTGGGCGTCGACGGCGGCGGTGATCAGCCGGGCGGCGACCGCCTCGGCCATCAGCGCCGGGTCGCGGTGGACCAGGACGCGTTCGCCGCTCACTGCGCGCTCTTCTTGCGGGCGGCGGCCTTCTTGGTGGCGGCGGGCGTCTCGCGCTCGCCGACCGCGTGCTCCTCGACCTGCTCCGCGACCTTCTCCGCGACGTGCTGCTCGACGGTGCCGCCGGGGCCAGCGTGCTCGACTCCGGCGATCCGCTCGCGCAGCCGGTCCACGGGGGTCCGGACGGCGGTGGCGTAGATGTCGTCGGGGTCGAGGCGGCGCAGTTCCTCGGCGATCAGCTCGGCGGTGTCGCGGCGCTTGAGCGCGACCATGCGGTCGGGCGCGCCGGGCATCGACAGGGTGCCGAGCAGGCCGTCGGGGCGGTCCAGGACGATGTCGCCGTCCTTGGTGCGCAGGATGACGGCGGTGATGCCGGGGCCGCCGGTGACGACCCGCTCGACCGGTACCCGCAGGCGGTTGTGCAGCCACAGGCCGAGCAGTTCGACGCTGGGGTTGTACGACTCGCCCTCGACCACCGCGGCGGTGATCTCCACGTCGCGCTGGTCGAGCGCGGCGGCCAGCATCGAGCGCCAGCCGGTGATCCGGGTCCACGCCAGGTCGGTGTCGCCGGGGGTGTAGCCGGTGGCCCGCTGGGCGAGCTGGCCGACCGGCGACTCGGCGGTGACCGCGTCGGTGATCCGGCGCTGGGCGAGCGCGCCCAGCGGGTCCTGGGCGGGGTTGAGCGGCGCGTTGTCCGGCCACCAGACCACCACGGGGGCGTCCGGCAGCAGCAGCGGCAGCACCACCGACTGGGCGTGCGCGGCGAGTTCGCCGTGCATGCGCAGGATGACCGTTTCGCCGCTGCCGGCGTCGCTGCCGACCAGGATCTCCGCGTCCAGCCGGGTCTCGGCCCGGGCGCGGGGCGAGCGGCCGGCCCGCTTGATGACGGCCAGGGTCCGCGAGGGGTGCTCGCGGGAGGCGTCGTTGGCGGCCTTCAGGGCGTCGTAGGCGCTGCCCTCGTCGGTCACGATGACCAGGGTCAGCACCATGCCGGCGGCGGTCGAGCCGCTGGCCCGCCGGGCGTCCATCAGGGCAGCGTTGATCTTGCTGGACGTGGTGTTCGTCAGGTCGATCTTCATGGCCGGCGCCAGCTCCTGCCGTCTCGTGCGAGCATCTCGTCCGCCTCGACCGGGCCCCAGGTGCCGGCCGGGTACTGCGCGGGTTTGCCGTTGGCGTCCCAGTACTGCTCGATCGGGTCGAGGATCTGCCAGGACAGCTCGACCTCCTGGTGCCGCGGGAAGAGGTTCGCGTCGCCGAGCAGGACGTCCAGGATGAGGCGCTCGTACGCCTCGGGGCTGGACTCGGTGAACGACTCGCCGTAGGCGAAGTCCATGGTGACGTCGCGGACCTCCAGCGCGGTGCCGGGGACCTTCGAGCCGAAGCGCACGGTGACGCCCTCGTCCGGCTGGACGCGGATCACCAGGGCGTTCTGGCCGAGCTCCTCGGTGGCGTAGGAGTCGAACGGCAGGTACGGGGCCCGCTGGAAGACCACCGCGATCTCGGTGACCCGGCGGCCCAGCCGCTTGCCGGTGCGCAGGTAGAACGGCACGCCCGCCCAGCGCCGGTTGTTGATCTCCAGCTTGATGGCCGCGTAGGTGTCGGTCTTGGACTCGGGGTTGATGCCGTCCTCGTCCAGGTAGCCGAGCACCTCCTCGCCGCCCTGCCAGCCGGAGGTGTACTGGCCGCGCACGGTGTGCTTGCCCAGGTCGGCGGGGAGCTTGACGGCGGAGAGCACCTTCAGCTTCTCGGCCACCAGCGCCTTCGGGTGGAAGGACGCCGGCTCCTCGATCGCGGTCAGCGCCATCAGCTGGAGCAGGTGGTTCTGGATGACGTCCCGGGCCGAGCCGATGCCGTCGTAGTAGCCGGCCCGGCCGCCGATGCCGATGTCCTCGGCCATGGTGATCTGCACGTGGTCGACGTACGACCGGTTCCAGATCGGCTCGAACATTTGGTTGGCGAAGCGCAGCGCCAGGATGTTCTGGACGGTCTCCTTGCCCAGGTAGTGGTCGATCCGGAAGACCTCGTCGCGGGGGAAGACCTCGTGGACGATCCGGTTCAGCTCCTGGGCGCTCTCCAGGTCGTGGCCGAACGGCTTCTCGATGACCGCGCGGCGCCAGGAACCCGCGGGCGGGTCGGTGAGGCCGTGCTTCTTGAGCTGCTGGACCACGGTGGGGAAGAACTTCGGCGGGACCGACAGGTAGAACGCGAAGTTGCCGCTGGTGCCCTGCGCCTGGTCGAGTTCCTCGATGGTGCGGCGCAGGGTGTCGAAGGCCTCGTCGTCGCCGAAGTCGCCCTGGACGAACCGCATGCCCTTGGCGAGCTGCTGCCAGACCTCCTCGCGGAAGGGGGTGCGCGCGTGCTCCTTGACGGCGTCGTGCACCACCTGCGCGAAGTCCTCGTCGGCCCACTCGCGTCGGGCGAAGCCGATCAGCGAGAAGCCCGGCGGCAGCAGGCCGCGGTTGGCGAGGTCGTAGATCGCCGGCATCAGCTTCTTGCGCGACAGGTCGCCGGTGACGCCGAAGATCACCAGTCCGGACGGGCCGGCGATCCTCGGGAGCCGGCGGTCGGCGGGGTCCCGCAGCGGGTTGACGGGCCGGCTCGGGGTGTCTCCCGCGGCCGGCTCCGTTCCCTCCACGTCCGGGTACGGCTGGGTGTTGCTCACTGTGGTGTGCTCCGCTTTCCGTGCGTCGGTTCCGTGAGCAGGATCAGTTGTCGCTGTGCGACTGGAGCGCGGCGGTGACGGTCTCCAGCAGCTCGGACCAGGAGGCCTCGAACTTCTGCACGCCCTCCTCCTCCAGCACCCGGACCACGTTGTCGTAGTCCACGCCGGCCGCGGCGACCGCGTCCAGCACGGCCTTGGCGTCCGCGTAGTTCGGGGTGATGGTGTCGCCGTCGACCACGCCGTGGTCGTCGGTGGCGTCCAGGGTGGCCTCGGGCATGGTGTTGACGGTGCCCGGGGCGACCAGCTCGGTCACGTACAGGGTGTCCGGCAGGCTCGGGTCCTTGACGCCGGTGGACGCCCACAGCGGGCGCTGCGGCTTGGCGCCGGCCGCCTCCAGGGCCTGCCAGCGGGCCGAGGCGGGCTTGCTGCCGTCGACCGAGCCGTAGACCTCCTCGTACGCCTGGTAGGCGAGGCGGGCGTTGGCGACGGCGGCCTTCGAGCGCAGTTCCTTGGCCTCGCCGCCGACGGCGTCCAGGCGCTTGTCGATCTCGGTGTCGACGCGGGAGACGAAGAAGGAGGCGACCGACTCG
Organism: Kitasatospora cheerisanensis KCTC 2395; assembly: GCF_000696185.1. Taxonomy (GTDB): domain Bacteria; phylum Actinomycetota; class Actinomycetes; order Streptomycetales; family Streptomycetaceae; genus Kitasatospora; species Kitasatospora cheerisanensis. Next base: position 5,817,640 of record NZ_KK853997.1, read on the forward strand.
ATCTGGGAGAGGTCCAGGCCGGCGGCCTTGGCCTGCTCCAGGCCGGTCAGGTGGGCGTCGATGACGGCCTTGTAGCGTTCCAGCGAGAAGATCAGCGTGACGTTGACGCTGATGCCCTTGGCGAGCACCGCGCTGATCGCGGGCAGGCCGGCCAGCGTCGCGGGGATCTTGATCAGCACGTTCGGGCGGTCGACCAGCCACCACAGCTGCTTGGCCTCGGCGACCGTCGCGGCGGTCTCGTGGGCCAGCCGCGGGTCGACCTCGATGGAGACCCGGCCGTCGCGGCCGTTGGAGGCGTCGTACACCGGGCGCAGCACGTCGGCGGCGTCGCGCACGTCCGAGGTGGTGATCATGCGGACGGCCTCGTCGGTGGTGACCTTGCGCACCGCGAGGTCCTCGAGCTGGGTGTTGTACGCCCCGTTGCCCGCGATGGCCTTCTGGAAGATGGTCGGGTTGGTGGTGACGCCGACGACGTGCTTCTCCTGCACCAGCTCGGCCAGGTTGCCGGAGTTCAGGCGCTCCCGGCTGAGGTCGTCCAGCCAGATGGCCACGCCTTCTTCGCTGAGGCGGTTCAATGCGTCGGTCATGGTGCTTCAGTCCCTCTTCTTCTTTTCGTACGTCTGCGGTGGAGTCCGGGGCCCGGCCCGGGGCAGTGCGGATACCCCGGACCGGGCGGGTCAGCGCGTCAGCGGGAGACGGCCTCGACCGTGCGCAGCGAGGCGCGGGCGGCGTTCGCGACGGCATCCGCGGTGATGCCGAACTCCTGGTACAGCACCTTGTAGTCGGCGGAGGCGCCGAAGTGCTCCAGGCTGATGATCCGGCCGGCGTCGCCGACCAGCTCGCGCCAGCCCTGGGCGATTCCCGCCTCGACCGAGACCCGGGCCCGGACGTTCGGCGGCAGCACGCTGTCGCGGTACGCCTGGTCCTGCTCGTGGAACCACTCCACCGACGGCATCGAGACGACCCGGGCCGGGGTGCCCTCGGCCTGCAGCGCCTCGCGGGCCTGCATGGCCAGCTGCACCTCGGAGCCGGTGCCGATCAGGATGACCTTGGGCTCGCCGCCCTCGGCCTCGGCCAGCACGTAGCCGCCCTTGGCCGCGCCCTCGGCGGAGCCGAACACCTCGCGGTCGAAGGTCGGCACGCCCTGGCGGGTCAGCACCAGGCCGACCGGGCCGGGGTGGCTGGTCTGCCGCTCCAGCACGGTGCGCCACACCACGGCGGTCTCGTTGGCGTCCGCCGGGCGGACCACGGCGAGGCCGGGGATGGCGCGCAGCGCGGCCAGGTGCTCGACCGGCTGGTGGGTCGGGCCGTCCTCGCCGAGGCCGATGGAGTCGTGCGTCCACACGTAGACCACGGGCAGCTTCATCAGCGCGGCGAGCCGGACCGCGGGGCGCATGTAGTCGGAGAACACCAGGAAGGTGCCGCCGTAGATGCGGGTGCGGCCGTGCAGGGCGATGCCGTTCATCACGGAGCCCATGGCGTGCTCGCGGATGCCGTAGTGGATGGTGCGGCCGTACGGCGAGGCGCTCTTGAGCGGGTTGCCCTCCGGCAGGAAGGAGGACTCCTCGTCGATGGTGGTGAGGTTGGACTCGGCGAGGTCCGCGGAGCCGCCCCACAGTTCGGGGACCAGCTTGCCGACGGCCTTCAGGGTGTCGCCGGAGGCCTTGCGGGTGGCGACGTCCTTGCCGGCCGGGAAGACCGGGAGGGCCTTCTCCCAGCCGTCGGGCAGCTCGCCGATCTGGATCCGGTCGTACTCGGCGGCGCGCTGCGGGTTGGCGGCGCGCCAGTCGCGCAGCTGCTCCTCCCAGGCGGTGCGGGCGGCCTGGCCGCGCTGCACGACCTCGCGGGCGTGCGCGACGACCTCGTCGGTCACCTCGAAGGTCTTCTGCGGGTCGAAGCCCAGCACCTTCTTGGTGGCGGCGATCTCGGCGTCGCCGAGGGCCGAGCCGTGCGCCTTGGCGGTGTCCTGGGCGTTCGGCGCGGGCCAGGCGATGATGGTGCGCATCGCGATGATCGACGGCTTGCCGGTCTCGGCCTTGGCGGCGGCGAGCGCGGCGGCCAGCGCCGGGACGTCGATGTCGCCGTCCGCCTTCGGGGAGACCCGCTGGACGTGCCAGCCGTAGGCCTCGTAGCGGGCCAGCACGTCCTCGGAGAACGCGGTGGCGGTGTCGCCCTCGATGGAGATGTGGTTGTCGTCGTACAGCGCGACCAGGTTGCCGAGCTTCTGGTGGCCGGCCAGCGAGGACGCCTCGGCGGAGATGCCCTCCTGGAGGTCGCCGTCGGAGACGATCGCCCAGATGGTGTGGTCGAACGGCGAGGTGCCGGCCGGCGCGTCCGGGTCGAACAGGCCGCGCTCGTAGCGGGCGGCCATGGCCATGCCGATGGCGTTGCCGACACCCTGGCCGAGCGGGCCGGTGGTGGTCTCGACGCCGGCGGTGTGGCCGTGCTCGGGGTGGCCGGGTGTGCGGCTGCCCGCGACCCGGAAGGCCTTCAGGTCGTCCAGCGACAGTCCGTAACCGGACAGGAACAGCTGGGTGTACAGCGTGAGAGAGGTGTGCCCCGGCGAGAGCACGAAGCGGTCGCGGCCGACCCAGGTCGGGTCGGTCGGGTCGTGGCGCAGGAAGCGCTGGAAGATGAGGTACGCAGCGGGGGCCAACGACATGGCGGTGCCGGGGTGCCCGTTCCCCACCTTCTGCACGGCGTCCATGGCCAGGACCCGGGCCGTGTCCACGGCCCGCTGGTCCAACTCGCTCCACTCGAATACGTTCGGCGTCGTGCTCACCCTGACTCAGGGCTCCTTCCGATTTTGTGAAGTGTGACCCCGTGAAGGGGACCGGTCGGCCACGCCGTTGTGGTTGGTGCGCCGATCACGGAGGGTTGATCCCGCTTCTCTGTGCGAGCCTACCGTTTGCGGGGCCCCTCACCCTGCGTGCCGGGCAACGTGGACCGGCGGCGTCGCATTCCCCTGGCGTGCCGTCAACTGCCCTGTCCTACCCTCACCCGTCTAGGGAGGGTTCGCGCGTCCGAGGGGCAAGACGCGAGCACCTGCGGCTCGCCGGGGGACCCCGGGGCGGATCGGGAGATATGGAACGTCTATGGTTGCGTGGTACGCGCAGCGCGGACGGTGGGCACCCTGCGGGTCTCCGGGACGCCTGTGGAAGTTCATCGACTGTTGAGGTGTCCGTGACCGCCGTCGAATCCCGCCCCGCCGGGGTGGTGGGGACGAGGACCGCGCCCCGGCCGCTCGGGGCCCGCGTCGGGGCCTTCGTCGCCCTCACCAAACCCCGGATCATCGAGCTGCTGCTGATCTCCACGGTGCCGGTGATGTTCCTGGCCCAGGACGGCGTGCCGAACCTGTGGCGGGTCCTCGCGGTGGTGGTCGGCGGCTACCTGTCGGCGGGCGGCGCCAACGCGCTCAACATGTACATCGACCGCGACATCGACGCGGTGATGTCCCGCACCGAGCGGCGCCCGATCGTCACCGGCATGGTCTCCCCGCGCGAAGCCGTGGTCTTCGGCATCACGCTGGCCGTGGTCTCCACGGTCTGGCTCGGCGTCCTGGTCAACTGGCTGTCGTCGGCGCTCGCGCTGGCCGCGCTGCTGTTCTACGTCTTCGTGTACACGCTGGGCCTGAAGCGGCGCACCGCGCAGAACGTCGTCTGGGGCGGCATCGCCGGCTGCATGCCGGTGTTCGTCGGCTGGGCGTCCGTCACCAACTCGCTGTCCTGGTCGGCGGTGCTGCTGTTCCTGGTGGTGTTCTTCTGGACGCCGCCGCACACCTGGGTGCTGTCGATGAAGGTCCGCGACGACTACACCCGGGCCGGCGTGCCGATGCTGCCGGTGATCCGCGGCAACATCGGGGTGGCCAAGCAGGTCGTGGCCTACTCCTGGGTGATGGTGGCGACCTCGCTGCTGCTGTGGCCGGTCGCGCACACCAGTTGGCTGTACCCGGCCACCGCGGTCGTGCTCGGCGCGCTGTGGATGAAGGAGGCGTACGCGCTCCAGTCGCGCGCCAAGGCCGGCATCGTGGGCGCCAAGCTCAAGGAGATGCGGCTGTTCCACTGGTCGATCACCTACCTGACGCTGCTGTTCCTCGAAGTCGCGATCGACCCGTTCATCGGCTGACCCGGCCTCTCGACACCCCCTCGGCCTCAGCGCGGCGCAAGCCCGCTGGGGCCGACGTGGTTCTCCAGCCAGGCGTGCAGCGGCGCCGCCGCGTGCAGGAACTCCACCACCCGGTCGCAGGCCCCGGCGGTGCCCAGCCACGGGGCGGGCTCCCACTGCTGCCAGGCGATCAGGCCCTTGTGGCGCAGCAGCTCGATCCGCGGGTGGTCCTTCGGGTATCCGCGCGGCGCGGTCTTCAGGCTGTCCCGGCCGACCACCTCCGGCCCGGCGCCGCGCACGGCCGCCACCACCCGCTCCAGCTCGGCGCCCGTCACGTCCTCGGCGACCGCGGTCCGGTAGGCCGCCAGCTGGTCGCTCGCCAGATGGTAGTAGCCCAGCCCGCAGGCCAGCCCGTCGGCGGACAGCTGCACGTAGCCGCCGGACTCCAGGACCGCGCCGATGTGCGTCTTGTAGGGCGACTTGTCGGCGGAGAACCGGACGTCCCGGTGGGGCCGGAAGATCTTTCCCGGCCCGAACTCGGGCTCCAGCCGGGCCAGCAGCGCCTCCATCGGGGCGCGCACCTGCTCCTCGTAGCGGGCGCGGTGCTCCGTCCAGAAGGTCCTGGAGTTGTCGGCCTCCAGGTGCTCGTAGAACTCCAGGGCCTCGGCCGGCCAGCCACGGAAATCGTTCACGAGGGCCAGTATTCACGCTGCGGGGGCGCGGGCCGCGCGGCTTTGCCCGCGCATGGGGTGACGTTTCGTCAGCGGAAACAGTTCTCCAGTAGGGTCGGCCACCGCCGTGATCCTGTCGTCATCTTTTCGGGGGAACCGATGCCGCTGCCGTCCGTCGTCGTGTCCGGACACCTGTTCCGGGCCCGGGAGCCCGCCGAACTCGCCTGCCGGGTCGGCGCCTTCGCCGCCGCGCCCACCCGGCTCCTGCTGGCCTCGGACGGCCTCACTACCACCCTGCTGTCCGCCTGGACCGGCGGCCCGGTGCGGGTCGGGGGAGCGGAGCACCGGCGGGTGGCCGCCGTCGGCGCGCCCACCGGGGCCGCCGTGCTGCTGCGGGCCGGCGCGGACGAGGAGCTGATCGTCCGCCGCTCGGTGCTCACCGGGCCGGACGGCGCAGAGCTGTCGCGCAACGTGGTGGTCGCCCGGCCCGGGCTGTCCGCCGCCGCCGAGGAGTGCCTGACCGACCCCGACGCGCCGATCGGCGCCGCCCTGCGGGCCGCCGGTACCGCCCACCGGCGCACCGTGCTGGACGCCGGCGTGCGCGACTGGGACGGCGCGGACGCCGCCTACAAGACCTACCTGATGTGGCACGGGCAGCAGCCGCTGGCCGCCGTCACCGAGACCTTCGACCCCGCCGTGGTGCCCGCCGCACCCGCCGCCGCACTGCTCGCCGCCGGAGGCAGCCGATGACCCCCCGCACCACCACCGTTGCGATCGTCGGCGCCGGGCCGGCCGGCCTGGTCCTCGCCCACGTGCTGCACCGGGCCGGGATCGCCGTCACCGTCCACGAGCGGCAGTCCCGGGCCGCCGTCGAGAGCGCCGCCCGGGCCGGGGTGCTGGAGCACCGGGTGGTGGAGTACCTGCGGGCGCTCGGCCTGGCCGACCGGCTGACCGCCGAGGGCGAGCGGCACGGCCGGTGCGAGATCACCTGCCTGGGCGAGAACGTGCTGGTCGACTACGGCGTGCTGTCCGGCGGCGTCCGGCACTGGGTGTACCCGCAGCAGCTGCTGCTGCGCGACCTGATCGCCGGGTACGAGCGGGACGGCGGCGCGATCGCCTTCGAGCGGCCGGTGCGGTCCGTCACCGCGGACGCCGACGGCCGCCCGGTGCTGGACACCGCCGACGGCCCGCTGCGCGCCGAGTACGCGATCGGCTGCGACGGCGCGCACAGCGTGGTCGCCGCCGCCTTCCCCGACGGCGACACCGGGCCCGGGCGGCGCTACCCGTACGACTGGCTGACGGTGCTGGCCCGGATCTCCCGGCCGGTCGAGCAGATCCGCTACGCGGTGCACGCCGACGGGTTCGCCGGAATGATGCCGCGCACCGCCGACGTCGGGCGCTTCTACCTGGAGGTGCCCGCCGACGAGGACCCGGCCGGCTGGGACGAGCGGCGGATCCGCGCCGAACTCGGACGCCGGCTGGAGCTCGGCGGCGAGGACCCGGCCCTCGGCGCGCTGCTGGAGACCGGCATGCTGCGGATGCGCGGCCGGGTCGCCCACCGGATGCGGGCCGGCCGGCTGCTGCTGGCCGGGGACGCCGCGCACACCGTCACCCCGTCCGGCGCCAAGGGCCTCAACTCGGCCGTCGCCGACGCCGCCGACCTGGCCGCCTGCCTGCTCGCCGAGCTGCTGGACGGCGACCCCACCGGCCTGGACGGCTACCAGCGGCGCCGGCTGGACGCCGCCTGGCAGACCCAGGAGTTCTCCGACCAGCTGCTCGACCTGCTCCACCTGCCCGCCGGGCTGCCGCCCGCGCAGCGGGAGTTCGCGCTGCGGCTGCGCCTGGAGCGGATCCGGCGGATCGCCGCCCCCGGACCGGAGGGCGCCGCCTTCGCGCTGGCCTACGCCGGGGCCGGCGAGCTGCCGCTGCCCGCCATGTGGCCGTCGGCACAGGGCGCCGCCGTCGCCACCGGCGCTACCGGTCGGTAGCATGCGGGCATGACCAGCGCAGAGACCGCCACCACCGCCGCGCCGGACGCCCGCGTCGAGCGCCGCGCCAAGCGCATTGCCAAGCACCTCACCAGCTTCGCCGCGCAGCACGGCGGCAGCGCGGACGGGGTCGTCGAGTACGTCGGCCGCACCGCCACCCGGATCGTCGTGGTCGGCGCCGACGGCACCTGGGGCGACCAGGTCGCCCCGACCTACGCGATCGGCCGCCGGGCCGCCGAACTCGCCGGGCTCACCCTGCACGACGACTTCGAGGGCGAGCTGGGCCTGAAGGTGAAGACCGGCCCGTACGAGTGGAAGCGCATGGCGGGCATCCAGATCTGACCGCCGGCCGGCCGGCAGCACGAAGAGGAGCGCGGACGATCCGTCCGCGCTCCTCTTCGCTGCGTTCCGGGGTCCGGCGCCCGCTCAGGCGACCAGTTCGGCGTCCGGGGCGGTGGCCTGGGCCGGGATGCCGGAGCGGCTGCGCAGCGCCAGCGGGACGCGCAGCGCGGCGCCCCAGATCACGGCCGCGCCCAGCATGTGCAGGCCGACCATGATCTCCGGGGCGTCCGTGAAGTACTGGACGAAGCCGAGCACGCCCTGCAGCAGCAGCAGGCCGAACAGCTCGTACACCCGGGCGCGGGCCGCCGCCGGGGCCTTCACGGCGGCGAACACCAGCACCGCGGCCAGCGTCAGGCCGACCGACAGGAACACCAGGTCGGCGTGGGCCTGGGTGAGGCGGTCGTAGTCCATGGTGATCCGGGGGGTGCCGGCCGAGCCGGGGTGGTGGCCCGCGCCGGTGACCAGGGTGCCGACCAGGGCGAGCGCGCCGATCGAGGCCACCAGCACCTGCGCGAAGCGGTGGATCGCCGGGGCGACCAGCAGCCGCGGCTCGCCGTCGCCCTCCTTGGACCGCTCCCAGCCGAGCACCGCCGTCCACACCAGGCCCAGCGCGGCGACCATGTGCAGGCCGACCACGTACGGGTTGAGGTGGGTCAGCACCGTGATGCCGCCGATCACCGCGTTCGACATCACCAGCCAGAACTGCGCCCAGCCGAGCCGGGTCAGCGAGTGCCGCCACGGCTTGGAGCAGCGGGCGGCCAGGATGAACCAGCCGACCGCGGCGGACAGCACGTAGGTGAGCATCCGGTTGGTGAACTCGATGACGCCGTGGATGCCCATCGCGGGCGTCGGGGTCACGCTGCCGTCGGTGCAGGTCGGCCAGGTGGTGCAGCCGAGGCCGGAGTCGGTCAGCCGGACGGCGCCGCCGGTGACCACGATCACCACGCTCATCACCACGGCGGCCATGGCCGCCCGGCGGACGTGCTGGGGGCTCGGATGCCAGCGCTCGGCGAGGAGGGAGAACGGGTTGGTCACCGGACCATGGTAGGCGGGCTTTACACGGCGCCCTGCCGACGGTCCGGTGGTGCGGGCGTTTCGGGGGACACGCGGACAAAACGGCTGCTTTCGAGCGTGTCCGGTCATTGGTCTTGACCTCTTCACCGAATGGCCGAAAGAGTGCGCTTTGGTCCATACCTTTCACAGCTTGGGCTCATCTCTCCTGCCCGCACCCACCCGCGGAGTCCTGCACATGCGCACGTCCATATCCGCTGCCACCGTGGCGCTCGGTGGCTCCCTCGCCCTCGCGGCCCTGGTCGTCCCGACCGCGGCCGCCGCCCCCGGTGAGGGCACCTGCTTCAACCTCGGCGTCGCCGGCAAGTACGGCGAGTTCATCGAGGGCGACGACACTCACAGCCCGGACGCCGAGGGCGCGGTCGCGGTCGGCGGGAACGCCGATTTCAGCCACGGCGGCTTCACCGTCGGCAACGAGCTCACCGCCGCCGAGGTGGCCGCCCTGCCCGGCGGCAACGCCCTGGTGGTCGGCGGCAACCTGATCCAGAACGGCGCCCACGTCCAGGTGATGAAGGGCAAGGGCGTGGTGGCCGGCCAGGTGATCGGCGGCGGCCAGCTGGAGGGCGTCACCAAGGGCCCCAGCCCGATCGACTTCGCCGCCGAGTTCGCCAAGCTGCGCACGCTCTCCACCGAACTGGCGAAGACCGCGGGCGCCGCCCCCACCGTGGACGGCAACCGGCTGACCTTCACCGGCGGCGACGCCAGGGCCAACTTCTTCACGGTGTCGGCGGACACCCTGCAGAAGGCCGCCGAGATCTACCTGAAGGTCCCGGCCGGCTCCTCCACCGTGATCACCGTCACCGGCGGCGGCTACGACCAGACCAAGGCCCCCACCAGCGGCTTCCTGATCTGGGACAACGCCAAGAAGGCGTACGTGCTGGACGACAAGCTGCAGTCCGCGGACGGCGGCGCCGAGCGCGCCAGGTTGCTGTGGAACTTCCCCACCGCCACCAGGATCGTCAAGCACAGCGGCAACGCCTGGCCGGGCAGCATCCTGGCCCCGAACGCGGCGTTCGACCTGGGCAAGGGCGGCCCGGTGAACGGCTCGGTGTGGGCGAAGTCGCTGACCGGCAGCGGCGGCGCCGAGACCCACCACTACCCGTTCTCGGGCTGCCTGCCCGGCACCACCGTGCCGCCGACCTCGCCCTCGCCGACGCCGTCGACCGGCACCGGCGGCTCGCCGGGCCCGTCGCCGTCGGGCAGCGCCACGACCCCCGGCGGCGGCACCGGGTCGCCCGCCCCGAGCGGCTCGGGCAGCCCGGCGCCGAGCGGGCCGGCCGGCGTGAGCCCCGCGCCGTCCGCGAGCCACGGCGGCGGCAGCGGCGGCTCCGGCGGCTCGGGCGGGGGCGGCGGGCTGGCGTTCACCGGCGCCGAGGGCCTGGTGCCGCTGAGCATCGGCGGCGCGCTGGTGCTCGCCGCGGGCGGCGGGATCGTCTGGGCGGCGCGCCGCAGGAAGGCCGGCGCCTCCTCCTGACCGCGGGCAGCGGAAGGCCCCGGGGACGGCCGTCCCCGGGGGCCCTCGCGTGCGGGCTACTCCCAGCGGAAGAAGCGGGCGGCGGCGGCCAGGCCGAGCACCGACCAGACGGCGAGGATGCCGAGGTCCGCCCACGGCGTGCCGTGGCCCAGTTGCAGGACCGAGCGCAGGCCGTCGGAGAGCGCCGAGATCGGCAGCAGCTCCAGCACCGGGCGCACCGCGTCCGGGAACTTCGACAGCGGGACGACCACGCCGCCGGCCAGCAGCAGGAGTATGAACACCAGGTTCGCGCCGGCCAGCGTGGCCTCCGCGCGCAGGGTGCCCGCCATCAGCAGGCCGAGGCCGGAGAACGCGGCGGTGCCGAGCACCAGCAGGAGCAGCACCGCCAGCGGGTTGCCGTGCGGCGACCAGCCGAGGCCCAGCGCGATCGCGGACAGCAGCAGCACCTGGAGCAGCTCGGTGACCAGCACGCAGCCGGTCTTCGCGGTGAGCAGCGCCCAGCGCGGCAGCGGAGTCGCGCCCAGGCGCTTGAGGACGCCGTAGCGGCGCTCGAAACCGGTGGCGATGGCCTGGCCGGTGAAGGCGGTGGACATCACGGCGAGCGCCAGCAGGCCGGGGGCGAGGAAGTCGACCCGCTTGCCGGGGCCGTCCACGGCGACCACGTCGACGGCGGAGAACAGCACCAGCAGCACGGTCGGGATGACCACGGTGAGCAGCAGCTGCTCGCCGTTGCGCAGCAGCATCCTGGTCTCCAGGGCGGTCTGCGCGAGCAGCATCCGGCCGACCGGGGCGGCGCCCGGGCGGGGGGTGAGGTCGGTGGCGGTCATCGCAGTTCCCGTCCGGTCAGGTCGAGGAAGACGTCTTCGAGGCTGCGGCGCTGCACCGCGAGCTTGTCGGGCATCACCCCGGCGTCGGCGCACCAGCCGGTGACGGCGGCGAGCAGGGCGGCGTCCAGGGCGGCCTCGACCCGGTAGGAGCCGGGGGCGGCCTCGGTGACCGAGGCCGCGTCGGGGAGCACCTTGCGCAGGCCGGCCAGGTCGAGCCCGGCGGGGCCGTCGAAGCGCAGCTGGGCGTCGGAGCCGCGCAGCTCGTCGGGGGAGCCCTGGGCGATCACCCGGCCGCGGTCGACGATCGCGACGTCGTCGGCGAGCTGCTCGGCCTCGTCCATCTGGTGCGTGGTGAGGACGACGGTGACGCCGGCGGCGCGCAGTTCGGAGACCAGCTCCCAGGTGGCGCGGCGGGCCTGCGGGTCGAGGCCGGCGGTGGGCTCGTCCAGGAAGACCAGTTCGGGGCGGCCGACCACGGCCATGGCGAGCGCGAGGCGCTGCTGCTGGCCGCCGGAGAGCCGGCGGTAGGGGGTGCGGCCGCAGGAGTCCAGGCCGAGGCGCTCGGCGAGCGGGCCGACCGGCAGCGGGTCCGCGTACAGCGCGGCGGTGTGGCGGAGCATTTCGAGGGCGCGCGCACCGGCGTACACGCCGCCGGACTGGAGCATCACGCCGATCCGCGGCCTGAGCCGGCCGGCCTGCGCCACCGGGTCCAGGCCGAGGACCCGGACGGTGCCCGCGTCGGGGCGGCGGTAGCCCTCGCAGGTCTCGATCGTGGTGGTCTTGCCCGCGCCGTTGGGGCCGAGCACCGCGGTGACGGAGCCGCGCGCGATGGCCAGGTCCAGGCCGTCCACGGCGGTCTTGTCGCCGTACCGCTTGACCAGTCCGGTCACCTCGACGGCGGGGTCTGCATGCATACCGGCGAGTGTAGGAGCAGCTCACGCCGTCTTTCAGGTAAGGCTTGCCTTCCGTGACGGAAGCCACCGGTGAGACCCGGGTCACGGCTTGTTTCCTGTCGCCGAATTACGCAACAATCGTGTTGTGAAAAACTTTCGCGAGCGCGCCGCCCAGCCGAAGGAGCCCGAGGCTCCCGGCTGCGACGTGCCCGCGACGGCGGCGGAGGCGCTCTCCGAGGGCCACCGGGCGACCCGGGAGCGGGTCGCGCGTTCGATCCTCGACCACGGGCCGTCCTCGGCCGCCGACCTGGCCAGCCGCCTCGGCCTGACGGCCGCCGCGGTGCGCCGCCACCTGGACGGCCTGGCCGCCGCCGGGCTGGTCGAGTCCCGCGAGCAGCGGGTCTACGGCAGCCGCGGCCGGGGCCGCCCGGCCAAGGTGTTCGCCCTGACCGACGGCGGCCGGGACGCCTTCCACCAGGCCTACGACCAGCTCGCCGCCGACGCGCTGCGCTGGATCTCGGAGGCCGCCGGCGGCGGCGAGGCGGGCGAGCAGGCGGTCGCCGCCTTCGCCCGGGCCCGGCTGGCCGCGCAGGGCCGGAAGTACCAGGGCGCGGTCGAGCAGGCCGACGCCCAGCAGCGCGCCGAGGCACTCGCCCGGGCCCTGAGCGCCGACGGGTACGCTGCCACGGTGCGGCGGGTCCCGACCGCCGGCGCGGCCCCGCCGCCCCGGCCGGCGCGCAGCTCTGCCAGCACCACTGCCCGGTCGCGCACATCGCCGAGCAGTTCCCGCAGCTCTGCGAGGCGGAGACCGAGGTCTTCTCGCAGCTCCTCGGCACCCATGTGCAACGGCTGGCCACCATCGCCCACGGCGACGGGGTCTGCACCACGTATGTGCCGGCATCCGGTGCCGCACCGTCGTCCTCGCGGACGCCCGGTGCCGTGCCGGCTGCCGGTACGTCCCCCAACGAAACCGGCTCCACCGCGCGGAGGAACCTCGCATGACTGACATCGCACACCCCGAGCTCGAAGGCCTCGGCACGTACGAGTACGGCTGGGCCGACTCGGACGCGGCCGGTGCCGCCGCCAAGCGCGGCCTGAGCGAAGAGGTCGTCCGCGACATCTCGTCGAAGAAGAACGAGTCCGAGTGGATGCTGAACCTCCGGCTCAAGGGCCTGAAGCTGTTCGGCAAGAAGCCCATGCCGACCTGGGGCTCCGACCTGTCGGGCATCGACTTCGACAACATCAAGTACTTCGTGCGCTCCACCGAGAAGCAGGCCGAGTCCTGGGAGGACCTGCCCGCCGACATCAAGGCCACGTACGACAAGCTGGGCATCCCGGAGGCGGAGAAGCAGCGCCTGGTCGCCGGCGTCGCCGCCCAGTACGAGTCCGAGGTCGTCTACCACCAGATCCGCGAGGACCTGGAGGAGCAGGGCGTCATCTTCCTGGACACCGACACCGCGCTGCGCGAGCACCCGGAGCTGTTCAAGGAGTACTTCGGCACCGTCATCCCGGCCGGCGACAACAAGTTCGCCGCCCTGAACACCGCGGTGTGGTCCGGCGGCTCGTTCATCTACGTGCCGAAGGGCGTGCACGTGGACATCCCGCTGCAGGCCTACTTCCGGATCAACACCGAGAACATGGGCCAGTTCGAGCGGACGCTGATCATCGTCGACGAGGACGCCTACGTCCACTACGTCGAGGGCTGCACCGCGCCGATCTACTCCTCGGACTCGCTGCACTCCGCGGTGGTCGAGATCATCGTCAAGAAGGGCGGCCGCTGCCGCTACACGACCATCCAGAACTGGTCGAACAACGTCTACAACCTGGTCACCAAGCGCGCCGTGGCGTACGAGGGCGCGACCATGGAGTGGGTCGACGGCAACATCGGCTCCAAGGTCACCATGAAGTACCCGGCCGTCTACCTGATGGGCGAGCACGCCAAGGGCGAGACGCTGTCGATCGCGTTCGCGGGCGAGGGCCAGCACCAGGACGCCGGCGCGAAGATGGTCCACATGGCGCCGAACACCTCGTCGCACATCGTCTCCAAGTCGGTGGCCCGCGGCGGCGGCCGCACCTCCTACCGCGGCCTGATCGAGATCGGCGAGGGCTCGCACGGCGCCAAGTCGAACGTGCTGTGCGACGCGCTGCTGGTCGACACCGTCTCCCGCTCGGACACCTACCCGTACGTGGACGTCCGCGAGGACGACGTGTCGATGGGCCACGAGGCGACCGTCTCCAAGGTCTCCGAGGACCAGCTCTTCTACCTGATGAGCCGCGGCCTGAGCGAGACCGAGGCGATGGCGATGATCGTCCGCGGCTTCGTCGAGCCGATCGCGCGCGAGCTGCCGATGGAGTACGCGCTGGAGCTGAACCGGCTGATCGAGCTGCAGATGGAGGGCGCGGTCGGCTGACGCGCCGTCAGCACCCGCCGTCCGTCGTCCATTTCCGAAAGAGAGCAACACGAACAGCCATGGCTGAGCAGAACACCCCCGGCTCCACCACCGCCGGTTCGATCGAGGTGGGCACCGCCGGCGCCGGCGCGCAGCTCGCCGGCCCCGGCACCGGCCGCGAGACCGTCCGGCAGCCGATCGACGCCCGCGTCACGGTCAAGCCGTCCTACGACGTCAACGACTTCCCGGTGCCGACCGGCCGCGAGGAGGACTGGCGGTTCACCCCGCTGCACCGCCTCGCCGGCCTGCACGACGGCACGGCGCTGGACGGCGTGAAGGGCGAGACCCGGACCGAGCTGGGCCTGCCGGAGGGTGTCACCTCCGAGCTGGTCGGCCGCGACGACGCCCGTGTCGGCAAGGCCGGCATCCCGGTGGACCGGGTGGCCGCGCAGGCGTTCAGCGCCTTCGAGGAGGCGCTGGTGGTGACCGTCCCCAAGGAGACGGTGCTCACCGAGCCGGTCCGGATCGACGTGCACGGCGAGGGCGGCGTCCGCTTCGGCCACGTGGTGGTCGAGGTCAAGCCGTTCGCCGAGGCCGTGGTGGTGCTGAACCACACCGGCACCGGCACCCGCGCCGCCAACGTCGACCTGCTGGTCGGCGACGGCGCCAAGCTGACCTTCGTCTCCGTCCAGGACTGGGACCGGGACGCGGTGCACGTCGCCCAGCACAACGCGCTGGTCGGCCGGGACGCCACCTTCAAGTCGGTGGTGGTCACCTTCGGCGGCGACGTGGTGCGCCTGCACCCGCGGGTCAACTACGCGGGCCCCGGCGGCGAGGCCGAGCTGTTCGGCCTGTACTTCGCCGACGCGGGCCAGCACCTCGAGCACCGCCTGATCATCGACCACGACACCCCGCACTGCCGCTCCAACGTGGCCTACAAGGGCGCGCTGCAGGGCGAGGACGCGCACGCGGTGTGGATCGGCGACGTGCTGATCCGCGCGGCCGCGGTCGGCACCGACACCTACGAGCTGAACCGCAACCTGGTGCTCACCGACGGCGCCCGGGTCGACTCGGTCCCCAACCTGGAGATCGAGACCGGCGAGATCGTCGGCGCCGGCCACGCCTCGGCGACCGGCCGCTTCGACGACGAGCAGCTGTTCTACCTGCAGTCCCGCGGCATCCCGGCCGACGAGGCCCGCCGCCTGGTGGTGCGCGGCTTCTTCGCCGAGCTGGTCCAGCAGATCGGCGTCACCGAGATCCAGGACCGGCTGATGGCGAAGATCGAGGCCGAGCTGGAAGAGACCGTGGCATGAGCGCCGGCTACGTGCGTGCCTGCGCGCTGAGCGTGCTGCAGGAGGACGTGCCGAAGAAGGTCGAGCTGAACGGCGTCCCGGTGGCGATCGTCCGCACCGACGAGGGCGTGTTCGCGATCAACGACATCTGCTCGCACGCCAACGTCTCGCTCTCCGAGGGCGAGGTGGAGGACTGCATGATCGAGTGCTGGCTGCACGGCTCCAGCTTCGACCTGCGCACCGGAAAGCCGTCCGGGCTGCCCGCGACCAGGCCGGTCGCCGTCTACCCCGTAAAGATCGAAGGGGACGATGTGCTCGTCTCCGTCAACCAGGAGAACTGAGTACCCCATGGCAACGCTTGAAATCCGCGACCTGCACGTCTCCGTCAACGCCGAGGGCGGCCCGCGCCAGATCCTCAAGGGCGTCGACCTGACGGTCAAGCAGGGCGAGACCCACGCGATCATGGGTCCGAACGGCTCCGGCAAGTCCACCCTGGCCTACTCGCTGGCCGGCCACCCCAAGTACACCGTCACCGGCGGCCAGGTGCTGCTGGACGGCGAGGACGTGCTGGAGATGTCGGTCGACGAGCGGGCCAAGGCCGGCCTGTTCCTGGCCATGCAGTACCCGGTCGAGGTCCCCGGCGTCTCGGTCTCCAACTTCCTGCGCACCGCCGCCACCGCCGTCCGCGGCGAGGCCCCCAAGCTGCGGCTGTGGGTCAAGGAGGTCAAGGAGGCGATGGCCGCCCTGCAGATGGACCC
This sequence comes from Kitasatospora cheerisanensis KCTC 2395, assembly GCF_000696185.1. Taxonomy (GTDB): domain Bacteria; phylum Actinomycetota; class Actinomycetes; order Streptomycetales; family Streptomycetaceae; genus Kitasatospora; species Kitasatospora cheerisanensis. The sequence goes on from NZ_KK853997.1 coordinate 5,833,450, forward strand.
GGCGTTCGCCGAGCGCAACGTCAACGAGGGCTTCTCCGGCGGTGAGAAGAAGCGCCACGAGATCCTCCAGCTGGAGCTGCTCAAGCCGAAGGTCGCGATCCTCGACGAGACCGACTCCGGCCTGGACGTCGACGCGCTGCGGATCGTCTCCGAGGGCATCAACCGGGTCCGTTCCACCGGCGAGGTCGGCACCCTGCTGGTCACCCACTACACCCGCATCCTGCGCTACATCAAGCCCGACTACGTGCACGTCTTCGCGGGCGGCAAGATCGTCGAGTCCGGCGGCGCCGAGCTCGCCGACAAGCTGGAGGAAGAGGGCTACGAGAGCTACGTGAAGGGCGGCGCTTCCGAGTGACCCATTCCCATCTGACCGGACTCCTCGACACCGACGCCATCCGCAAGGACTTCCCGGTCCTGTCGCGGGTGCTGCACGACGGCAAGCCGCTGGTCTACCTGGACAACGCGGCGACCTCGCAGAAGCCGCGCCAGGTGCTGGACGCGCTGAACGCCTACTACGAGCGGCACAACGCCAACGTCCACCGCGGCGTGCACGTGCTGGCCGAGGAGGCCACCGCGCTGTACGAGGGCGCCCGGGACAAGGTCGCGGCGTTCGTCAACGCGCCCAGCCGGAACGAGGTGATCTTCACCAAGAACGCCTCGGAGTCGCTCAACCTCGTTGCCAACATGCTGGGTTGGGCCGACGAGCCGTACCGGGTCGACGCCGACTCGGAGATCGTCATCACCGAGATGGAGCACCACTCCAACATCGTGCCGTGGCAGCTGCTCGCGCAGCGCACCGGCGCGAAGCTGAAGTGGTTCGGGCTGACCGACGAGGGCCGGCTCGACCTGTCCAACATCGACGAGCTGATCACCGAGAAGACGAAGATCGTCTCGGTCACGCTGGTGTCGAACCTGCTGGGCACCGTCAACCCGGTGGAGACCATCGTCCGCAAGGCCCAGTCGGTCGGCGCGCTGGTCGCCATCGACGCCTCGCAGGCCGCCCCGCACGCCGTCCTCGACGTGCAGGCGCTGGAGGCCGACTTCGTCGCCTTCACCGGCCACAAGATGCTCGCGCCCACCGGCATCGGCGTGCTGTGGGGCCGTCAGGAGCTGCTGGAGGACCTCCCGCCGTTCCTCGGCGGCGGCGAGATGATCGAGACCGTCACCATGGGCTCGTCCACCTACGCCCCCGCGCCGCACAAGTTCGAGGCCGGCACCCCGCCGATCGCCCAGGCCGTCGGCCTGGGCGCCGCCATCGACTACCTGTCGGCGATCGGCATGGACAAGGTCGCCGCCCACGAGCACGCGATCACCGCGTACGCCATCGAGCGCCTCGCCGAGGTGCCCGACCTGCGGATCATCGGCCCGCGCACGGCCGTCGACCGCGGCGCGGCGATCTCGTTCACGCTGGGCGACATCCACCCGCACGACGTGGGCCAGGTGCTCGACGAGCAGGGCATCGCGGTCCGGGTCGGCCACCACTGCGCACGGCCGGTGTGCCTGCGGTACGGAATTCCGGCGACCACCAGGGCGTCGTTCTATCTGTACTCCACGCCCGGCGAGGTGGACGCGCTGATCGACGGCCTCCACCACGTCCGCAACTTCTTCGGCTGAGGTGGCTGCCATGAAGCTCGACTCGATGTACCAGGAGATCATCCTGGACCACTACCGCAACCCCCACGGCAAGGGGCTGCGGGACGGCGACGCCGAGGTGCACCACGTCAACCCGACCTGCGGCGACGAGATCACCCTGCGGGTGAAGCTCGACGGCGCGGTCGTCGCGGACGTCTCCTACGAGTCGCAGGGCTGCTCGATCAGCCAGGCCTCCGCCTCCGTCCTGAACGACCTGGTGGTCGGCAAGACGGTCGGCGAGGCCCAGCAGGTCCAGGAGGCCTTCCTCGAACTGATGCAGAGCAAGGGCCAGTCCGAGGGCGACGAGGAGATCCTGGAGGACGCCGTCGCGTTCGCCGGGGTCTCCAAGTACCCGGCCCGGGTCAAGTGCGCCCTGCTCGGCTGGATGGCCTGGAAGGACGCCACCGCCAAGGCGCTCGCCGGCCGGCCCTCGATCACCGACTGACGCCCCGTTAGGACACTGGACACATGAGCGAGAACGAGACCCCCGAGGCCGTCGCGGCCGACGCCGCGCCGACCGACAGTCCCGGTGCGTTCACCACCGCCGGCACCGTCACCACCGAGGACCTCATGGAGGCCCTGATGGACGTCGTCGACCCCGAACTGGGCATCGACGTCGTCAACCTGGGCCTCATCTACGGCCTGCACATCGACGAGGACGACACCGCCACCGTCGACATGACCCTCACCTCGGCCGCCTGCCCCCTCACCGACGTCATCGAGGACCAGGCCCGCACCGCCACCGACGGCCTGGTCAAGGACCTCCGGATCAACTGGGTCTGGATGCCGCCGTGGGGCCCCGACAAGATCACCGACGAGGGCCGCGACCAGCTCCGCGCGCTCGGCTTCAACGTCTGATCGCACCGACGCGAAAAGGGGGCGGGATCCATCCGGATCCCGCCCCTTTTCGCGTGCCCGCGCCCTCCGGTCAGGCCCTGCGGCGCAGGACCGCCGCGCCCAGCGCCAGGGAGGCGGCGGCGGCGAGGACGGCGAAGGCGGTGACGGCGGGGAGCAGGCCGTAGGCGCGGGTGAGGGCGCCGACGGCGATGATCGGGGCGGAGGAGCCCAGGTAGACGATCACCCACAGGGCGGAGAGCTCGCTGCCGCGGCGGGCCGGGTCGAGGGCCGCGACGGAGGCCGTGAACAGCGAGCGGAACGCGATGCCCTGGCTGACGCCGGCGACCACGCTGCCGACGAACAGCAGCGCCGAGGCGCCGGTCGCGGCGGCCGCCGTGAGCAGGCCCAGGCCGACCGCCAGACCGGCCAGGCCGGCCGCGACCACGGCCCGGTCGGAGGTCGGCGGGACCAGCAGCTGGGCCGCCGCCGAGGAGCCGAGCAGCAGCGCCGCCACCGCCGCGCCCGCCATCCGGGACTCGGTGTGCAGCAGGGTGCCGGCGAACGCCGGGGCGAGCGCCAGGTAGACGCCGAAGACCGCGTACGAGACGAAGCCCGCGCCCGCCGCGAGCAGGAACTCGCGGCGGCCCGCGCGGGGCAGCCGCAGCCGCTGCGGACGCAGGTGGGCCGGGGTGGTGACGCGCGGCGGGGAGGCCGGCGGGCGGACCGAGCCGGGCATCCGCGGGTGCACCAGGGCCAGCGGCACGCACAGCGCGAGCAGCGCGAGCGCGTGCGGCAGGAACAGGCCCGGCAGCGGGTTCGCGCCGGAGGCGACGGCCGCGCCGACCAGCGGGCCGAGCGCGACGCCGCCGGCCGAGCAGGCCAGCGTGAGTTTGGCGGCCAGGGTCGGCCGGTCGGGCAGCAGGTCGCCGAGGGCGGCGCCGGCCGCGCCGGTGGACAGGCCGACCGCGACGCCCTGGACGGCGCGTCCGGCGGCCAGCTGCCAGAACGAGCCGGCGGTGGCGAACACCACGTCGCCGGCGGCGGACAGCGCCACCGCGGGCAGGATCATGGCGCGCCGCCCCAGGTGGTCCGACCAGTGGCCGACCGCGGCCAGCACCGGGACCAGGGCGAAGACGTAGACCGTGAACAGGACCGTGGTGTCGAGCGGGGTCAGGCCGAGCCGCACCTGGAGGGTCGGGTAGAGCGGCGTGACCAGGTTGGCGCCGATCAGCATCAGCAGCAGAGCGGCGGCCACCAGGCCGACGCGGATGCCGCGCAGCGCGTTCCAGCGGCTGATCGCGGCGAGCTGGAGCTGCCCGCGGGGGGCGAGTTCCAGCGGAAGCAGGGCCTCCGACAGTCGGCGGCCGGCGTAGCGAGCGGGGCTCGGGCCGGGGCCGGCGGGGGAGAGGTCCGCCATGGCAGGGGTCTCCTGTGGCCGGGCGCCGCCGGGCGCGCGTCCGGGCCGGGAGTGGTGGCGCGGCGGCATGGCCCGGTCGGCGCGGGTGTGCACGTGGTACTGAGGGGTTCGGAGCCTCGTCGCTCCGGGCGCGTACGCGCGGGGGTGTGCGCGTCGCTCACCGAAGGATACGTGCACCGGGGCACTCGTTCGGCCGCACCGTCCCACTCGTTCGGGGGACGCCCGCGCAGGTCACGCGTTCGGTGGTGACGGCCGATACGCTGGGTTGACGGGCCGACACGTTCGGCCCGCGCCGCCGATGCCCCGGCGTCCGCCCCACCGTCGGACCGCCCCGGTCGGCGGTGCCCTCCGACGAACCGCGGGAGATCGCGAGCGATGGCCGGACGAAGCCGTTTCACCCCTGACCAGCAGCCGTCCGACGCCGAGGGCCTGCTGCCCGCCGACTACGACCTCGCGGACCTGTACGGCGCGCAGAGCGGCGACGACGAGGACCCCGACGACACCGCCGTGCTGATCCCGCCGATCGCGCTGCCCGCGGACCGCGAGCTCGCCGACGCGGCGCTCGCCGTCCCGCTGATCGCCCGGGTGGTCGCGCTGGCCCGCTGGGTCGCCCCGCACCGGCCGGTCGACGAGCACGGCGACCTCGCCCCCGAGGACCGGGCCACCGCCGCGCGGATGCTCGGCGCCGAGGACCCGGGCGAGGAGGAGATCGTCGAGGCGATGCGCGCCTGGGCGCTGGCCTGCGACCTCGACCTGGTGGAGACCGGCACCACCGAGGACGGCAGCCACATCGCCATCCCCGGCCCCGACCTGCCCGCCGTCGAGGCCGGCGACCCGGCGGCCGTGCTCGGCCTCTGGTTCGACGCCGCCGAGCTGGTCCGCGAACTCGCCGCCGAGGCCGAGTCGGTGGACCCCGAGGTGGTCGAGGGCGATGTCCGCGCCGCCGCCGAGGATCCCGACGGGCTCGCCGAGGTGGAGGACGCCCACGACCAGGCCGCGGAGATCCTCGACGAGGCGCTGCACGTGCTGTACGAGGCCACCGCGTTCGCCGAGCCCGGCGCCGAGACCGTCCCGCTCGGCGTGCTGGCCGCGCTGCTGGTCGTCCCCGACGGGCAGGAGCCCGACGAGGAGATGCTCGGCGAGATCACCGACCTGATGGTCGTCCTCGACCCGATGCTCGGCGACCTCGCCGAACTCGGCCTGGTCGAGCACCGCCCGATCGACCCCGAACTCTTCGAGGAGGACGACCAGGACGAGGAGGGCGTCGACACCGACCAGCCGCTGACCGACGAGGACGCCGCCCGGTTCGGCACCGTCCGGCTCACCCCGCTCGGCCAGTACGCGGTCCGCGAGTGGCTGATCGCCGACGGCTTCGACGCCCCGCTGGCCGGCGACCTCGCCGACCGCGACGGCCCCGCCCTGCTGCGCGCCCTCGCCGAGAACGGCAGCCTGTTCGCCGAACCCGAGCTCAAGGCCTGGCTGGCCGCCCGGGAGGACCCCGCCGACGCCGCCCGCGAGCTGCTGGCAGGCGGGAAGGGCCGCGACGTGCAGTCCCCGGTGCGCCGCCACTACTGCCTGGTCGCGCTCGGCGAGCTCGGCGACGGCGCGGCCCCCGCCGTCCGCGAGGTGATCGACGATCCCGAACTCGGCGGCCTCGCCCGCGAATGGCTGCGCGCCCGCGGCGCCGCCGACGTGGACGCCCCCGAACGCTCCGCCGCGCTCTGGCGGACGGTCGACGCGCTGGCCGCCACGCTGCTGCTGACCGCCGGCCAGGGCGGCGGGCTGCCGGCGATGGTCGCCGAACTGCCGGTCACCGACAACCCCGCCAGCTACTTCGGCGAGGTCTGGCGGGTGCCGCACCCCCTGACGGTCGAGGTGCTGGAGGCCGTCGGCGACCTCCACCTGGACCGCAAGGTCGCCAAGGAGGCACGGCGGGCCGCGATCAAGGCGCGTTCGCTGCGGGCCCGGGGCTGACCGCCGCCCGGCCCGGGCGGCCGGTGCGCGGCGCCGGCGGGGCCGGCCGGCAACCGAGGCGCAACCCCGCCGCGTCCCACTGTCGGAAGGCCGCCGCGGACCTGATGGATCGACAGGTTCCCAGGGCCGTATGGTGTGGGGCGATGCCGGGCCCGCCCGGCGGGCAGACGGTACGGCGAGTGGCCGGGGGTGCGGCGAGGAATGAAGAGGCAGCGCGCGAGCGGGCCGTGGGAGATCGAGGAGGTCTACGCGGACCAGGAGGCGTACAGCCGACGGCTGTTGGCCGGCGCCGACTTCCCGGTGTTCGGCTGGGAACACCGCACGGGCGGCCTGCCCGGGCGGGACGTGCTCGCCGAGTGCGGGGTCAGCAACGGCGAACTCGGCTGGGTCGAGGTCCGCTCCGGCGACTGGGACGCGGCCGACGGCCCGTACGTCACCGTCCGCACCTACCGCCCCGGCGCGGAACTCGCCGAGCCGCTGCCCGACCTGGAGGACGTGGTCGAGGACGAGCGCGACCGGGTCTGGGAGCACCTCGGCATCGACGAGGGCGACACCCCCTCCGGCGTCCGCGCGCTGCGCGAGTGGATCACCGTGGACGGCGACCCGCGCGCCCTGCAGATCCACGAGGACCGCCGCCCCGGCGGCGGCACCGTCTGGGCCGGCCGGCTGTGGATGGACGGCGCGACCGTCACCGTCACCGGGCGGGGCGTGCCGCCCGGCGCGATCGAGCTGCGCCGGATCGCCGACTTCGAGCAGTACATCATCGGCCGCACCGCGCTGCTGCGGACCCTGGCCGCCCGGCAGCCGGCCCCGGCCGCGCCCCGGCCCGAGCCGACGCCCGGCGAACTCGGCCTGACCGCGCACCGCGAACTCGTCGAGCAGGGCATCGCCCGGGCCACCGCGATCCAGGCCCAGCTGCGGGCCGGCCGCTCCGCCCGGCTGCCCCGCCACCTGCGCGGCGACGACCGCAAGGAACGCTGGGAGACCGTGGTGCGCCAGCAGATGCGGCTCGCCTCGGAGTCCGAGGACGAGGCCGACGGCGCCGTCACCTCGATGGTCAACCACCTCAGCCGGCTCGCCCACCACGTCGACTGGCTGACCGGCACCACCGAGGGCTGCGCCGCGATCGAGGAAGTGGTGCGGTACACCGTGTTCGCCAGCGAGGTGCCGAGCCTGCCCGCGCAGCGCGCCTGGGAACGCCTGTGGGCGGGCGGCACCCCCGAGCTGCCGTCCGGCACCGAGGACGCCTGGCTGACCGCGTGGGAGCAGTGGCGGATCGAGCGTACCCAGCACTGGAGCCGGCGGTAAAGCCCCGGTCATGGGGCGGTCTCCGGTTGGCAAATCGGTTCACGGATCGGCACGTTGACGCAGCGTCGGGTTCATGTCCGGTTCACGTGCGGCCCGGACTCTGACGGACACCGATCCACACCTCCCCCTCCAGGAGTGACCGTCATGTCGCTGTCCCGTCGGGACTTCGTGAACCGTTCGACCGTCCTCGGCGCAGGCGTCCTGATCGCCGGCAGCGCCGAGGTGCTCGCCACCGCCCCCGGTGCGATCGCCGCCCCGGCCGGCGGTGAGGCCGCCCTCGCCAAGGGCGGGCACACCGCGGTCGGCTACGGCGAGCTGGTGTCCGACCCCCAGGGCATCCTGGCGCTGCCGAAGGGCTTCTCGTACGAGATCATCACCCGCACCGGCACCACCACCCTGGTCACCGGCGAGAGCACCCCCAGCAACCACGACGGCACCGCCGCGTTCGAGGGCCGCCACGGCGCGACCCTGCTGGTCAACAACCACGAGCTGGCCGGCCCCCGGGCCAAGTGGCCGCACCCCGTGCCGCTGCTCCCCGGCTACGTGTACGACCCGGCCGCGGCCGGCGGCTGCACCGTCGTCGAGGTGTCCGGGCACGGGCACGGGCGCGGCGACGAGCAGGGCAAGGGCCACGGCCACGGCAAGCGGCAGGTCCGGGAGTGGGTCGGCATCGCCGGCACCGCCACCAACTGCGCCGGCGGCGCCACCCCGTGGAACACCTGGCTGACCTGCGAGGAGACCGAGGACAAGGCCGGCACCAACGGCTTCACCAAGGACCACGGCTACGTCTTCGAGGTCGACCCGCACGACCAGGACGCCAACCGCGACCCGCAGCCGATCAAGGCCTTCGGCCGGTTCGCGCACGAGGCCGTCGTCATCGACGAGAAGCGCGGCCACGCCTACCTGACCGAGGACGCGTCCAAGCCGAACGGCCTGCTCTACCGCTGGACGCCGCCGGCCGGCTTCCGCCACGGCAAGGGCAAGCTGCGCACGCTGGCCGCCGACGCCGGCGCGCTCGAGGCGCTCAAGGCGTTCGACTCCCAGGGCAAGCTGGTCGACGACCTGTCCCGGGCCACCAAGCCCGGCACCACCTACGGCGCGGACTGGGTCAAGGTCGCCGACCGGGACGCGCGTTCGGTCTCGATCCGCAAGCAGTTCAAGGACGGCGAGATCACCCGCGCCCGCAAGCTCGAAGGCATGTGGTGGGGCGACGGCGGCATCTACTTCGTCTCCTCCTTCGCCCGCGAGGAGTCGCCGCTCCAGCACGACGGGCAGGTCTGGTTCTACAACCCGGTCCGCCGCACGCTGACGCTCAAGGTCATCCTCGGCGTCAACGCCGACATCTGGACCGACAAGGGCAACTTCGACGGCCCCGACAACATCACCGTCTCGCCCCACGGCGGCCTGATCATCGCCGAGGACGGCAACGGGCTTCAGCACCTCTTCGGCACCACCACGGACGGGCGGACGTACGCGCTGGCGCGCAACGAGCTCAACCTCGGGACGGCGGAGGAGCCGGAGTTCAGCGAGTTCACCGGCGTGACGTTCTCGCACGACGGGCGGACGCTGTTCGCGAACATCCAGGAGCCGGGCATCATGCTGGCGATCACCGGGCCGTGGCACCGCATGTGACGCGCTGATCGGTGGGTCCGCCCGGGGAGGGGTGTCGCTCTCCCCCGGGCGGACCCTGCCCTTTCGGGGTGCGAGGGGGTCAGTGCTCGGCGAGCCTCAACTGGAGCATGGCCAGCAGGCGCTGCTGAGGCTGGGTCAGGTCGAGGCCGGTCAGCTGCTCGGCCCTGCGGACGCGGTACCGCAGGGTGTTGGGGTGGATGTGGAGGGCGTCCGCGGCGGTGCGGACCTCGCCGAGGGCGTCGAGGTAGGCGAGGACGGACTCGGCGAGGCGGGTGTGGTGCCGGGCGTCGTAGGCGGTGAGGGCGGTGAGGCGGGGGTCGCGGAGTTCGGGGCGGTCCTGGAGCAGGGCGAGCACCTCGGAGACCAGGACCTCGGCCTGCACGTCGTGCAGCGCGGCGACGTCCGGGACGACGCCGCCGCGGCCCATCGCGTCGAGGATGCGGTCGGCCTGGGCGCGGGAGGCGGGCACCTCGGAGAGGCCGGGGACGGTGGGGCCGATGGCGGCGCGCAGCGGGATGGCGAGGTGGGTGCGGGCGGCGTCGACGGTCTCCTGGGCCCAGTCGCGCAGGGTGGCCTGCGGGAGACCGGGCGGGAGTTCGGGGAGCAGGACGTAGACGCGGGAGTCGACGGGGGCGAGCAGCGCGCCGCGGTGGCGGGCGGCGGTGTGCACCGAGATCAGGCCGGTGACCTCGTCGCGGGAGAGTTCGGCGTCGCGGCCGTCGGTGGCGGCGGGCGCGTAGGCGAGGACGGTGGCCGGGCGGCGCAGGTCGAGGCCGAGGTGGGTGGCGAGCGACTGCGGGCCGGTGGAGCCCTCCAGCAGGCCGGTGAGCAGGGTCTGGGTGAGGCGGGCGTCCGCCGACAACTCGCGGCGGCGGCGCACCAGTTGGCCGGCGGCGACGCGGGCCGCGCCGACCAGGGCCTGGGCGGCGTTCGGGGTCAGCGGGCGGGCGCCCTCCTGGACCCAGATGGTGCCGAGCGGCTGGGCGCCGGAGCGGATCGCGATGGCGAGGCGGCGGCGGATGCCGAGCTCCGGGTGGGCGGCGATCTCGATCGCGCCCTCGGAACCGCGCAGGTGCGAGAAGACGCCCCACTCGCGGAGCTTGGCGAGGTACGGCTCCGGGCCCTGGCGGCCGAGGATGGACAGCCGCCGCAGGTCGTCGACCTCGTCGGTCTCGGAGGTGCGGGAGTAGGCGAGCACCCGGCTGGAGGTGTCCTCGACGGAGACGATGCCGCCGGTGAGGACGGCCACGGTCTGGGCGAGGGAGAACAGGTCGCCGGTGTCGGCCTCGCCGGGCTCGGCGCTGTCCGGCCCGGTGAGCAGGGTGCGGGCCAGCGAGTCGAGGTGCTCCCAGCGGGTCTCGCGGCGGACCGACAGCAACGCCACGCCGGCCTCGGTGGCGGCCTCGCGCAGCGCGTCGGCTTGGCCGGGTCCGTCGAGCTTGACGGCGACGGCGGCGGCCCGGGCCCGTCCGGCGGCGCGCAGCGCGGGGAGGGCGGCGCGGCCGCGGGCGCCGATGGCGAGGACGAGTTCGCCCGGGGCGGCGGTCGGCGGGTCCTCCGGGTCGAGGATGGCGACGTGGCGGACCGGCACGTCCAGCCCGGCCGGCGCGGCCTGGAGCTCGACCAGGGGTTCGCCGAGCGACATCAGCAGCTGGCGCAGCGGCAGGCCGTTCATGTGCGGGTCCTTCGTGGGGTCGGACAACATCCCGGCCCCGAGTTTAGTGAACCGGACAGGATCCGGGGGCCGTGACCGGGGCGTGACGGTGTTCGTCCGGGCGGACAACGGCGAGCGGGGGACTTTGGCGGCGCGGCCAACAGTTCGCGCCCGGCGCGGGGAATAGCGTTCCTCCATGGCCGGCGTGCGACCCGCGTCGGCGTCCCATGACGAGAAGGAGAGCGTGCGCGCCATGGATGCTGTGACCCAGGTCCCCGCGCCGGTGAACGAGCCGGTCCACAGCTACGCCCCCGGGAGCCCCGAGCGGGCCCGCCTGGAGGCGAAGCTGAAGGAGCTGGGCGGCCAGGGGCCGATCCAGCTCACCATGACGATCAACGGCGAGCGCCGCCTCGGCGGCGGTTCCGAGTTCCACGTGGTGCAGCCGCACAACCACGCGGCCCGGCTCGGCACGCTGCGCAACGCCACCCAGGACGACGCGCGCGAGGCCATCGACACCGCGCTGGCCGCCGCGCCGGCGTGGCAGGCGCTCTCCTTCGACTCGCGTGCCGCGATCTTCCTGCGCGCCGCCGACCTGCTGGCCGGCCCTGGCGCGAGACGCTGGCCGCCGCCACCATGCTCGGCCAGTCGAAGACCGCCCAGCAGGCGGAGATCGACACCCCCTGCGAGCTGGTCGACTTCCTGCGCTTCAACGTGCACTTCGCCCGGCAGATCCTGGCCGAGCAGCCGGTCTCCTCCGAGGGCGTGTGGAACCGCAGCGACCACCGCCCGCTGGAGGGCTTCGTCTACGCGATCACCCCGTTCAACTTCACCGCGATCGCCGGCAACCTGCCGACCGCGCCCGCGCTGATGGGCAACGTGGTGATCTGGAAGCCGTCCCCCACGCAGCAGTTCGCCGCGCACTACCTGATGCAGCTGCTGGAGGCCGCCGGCCTGCCCAAGGGCGTCATCAACATGGTCACCGGCGACGGCCTGGACGTCTCCGAGGTCGCGCTCAAGCACCCCGCGCTGGCCGGCATCCACTTCACCGGTTCCACCGCCACCTTCCAGCACCTGTGGCGCACGGTCGGCGAGAACATCGCCGGCTACCGCACCTACCCGCGGATCGTCGGCGAGACCGGCGGCAAGGACTTCCTGGTCGCCCACCCGTCCGCCGACAAGGCCGTCCTGAAGACCGCGATGACCCGCGGCGCCTTCGAGTTCCAGGGCCAGAAGTGCTCGGCGCTGTCCCGCGCCTACGTGCCGGCCTCGATCTGGGCCGAGCTGAAGGACGAGTTCCGCGACGAGGTCGAGTGGCTCACCATGGGCGACGTCACCGACCTGGCGAACTTCATGGGCGCCGTCATCGACGACCGCTCCTTCGCCAAGAACAAGGCCGCGATCGACCGCGCCCAGGCCGACCCCAAGGTCGAGGTCCTGGCCGGCGGCAGCTACGACGACTCGGTCGGCTGGTTCGTCCGCCCGACCGTGCTGGTCTGCGAGGACCCGGCCGCCGAGTACTTCAAGGACGAGTACTTCGGCCCGATCCTCGCCGTGCACGTCTACCAGGACGAGAACTACGACGAGATGCTCGCGCAGATGGAGTCGGTCTCCTCCTACGGCCTGACCGGCTCGATCATCGCCCAGGACCGCACGGCCGTCGAGCACGCCATGCACGTGCTGCGCAACGCCGCCGGCAACTTCTACATCAACGACAAGCCGACCGGCGCCGTCGTCGGCCAGCAGCCCTTCGGCGGCGGCCGCGCCTCCGGCACCAACGACAAGGCCGGCGCCAAGCAGAACCTGATGCGCTGGACGTCCACCCGGTCCATCAAGGAGACGTTCGTCCCGCCGACGGACTACCGCTACCCGCACATGGGCTGACGAAGCCTCAGTGCCGTTCTGCGGGGCGGCCGCCACCCCGGCCGCCCCGCACCTCTCCCCACCAGCTGATCCTTGATCGGGAGTCCACGATGCTCCGTTCCGCCCTCCTCGCCGCCTCGCGCTCCCCGCAGGTGCGCACCATGGTCGAGAAGTTCCCGCCCACCCACGCGATAGTCGAGCGCTTCGTCGCCGGCGACCGCCTCGACCAGGGCGTGAGCGCGACCGAGACGCTGGTCAGCAGCGGCCGCAAGGTCACCCTCGACCACCTCGGCGAGGACACCAAGGACGCCGAGCAGGCCGCCGCCACCGCGCTGGCCTACGAGCACCTGCTGACCGCCCTCAAGGAGACCGGCCTCGCCGCCGACGCCGAGGTCTCCGTCAAGCTCTCCGCGGTCGGCCAGTTCCTGCCGGTCGACGGCGAGAAGATCGCACTGGAGAACGCCCGCCGGATCTGCCAGGCCGCCGCCGACGCCGGCACCACGGTGACCCTCGACATGGAGGACCACACCACCACCGACTCCACCCTCGGCATCGCCCGCGAGCTGCGCGCCGACTTCCCGTGGCTCGGCGTCGTCCTCCAGGCGTACCTGCGCCGCACCGAGGCCGACTGCCGCGACCTCGCCCACGAGGGTTCCCGGGTCCGCATCTGCAAGGGCGCCTACAAGGAGCCCGAGTCGGTCGCCTTCCAGGGCAAGCGCGAGGTCGACCTCGCGTACGTCCGCGCGCTGAAGGTCCTGATGGCCGGTCAGGGCTACCCGATGGTGGCCTCGCACGACCCCAACATGATCAAGATCGCGGGCCAGTTGGCCGAGTGGAACCGCCGCGACGTCACCTCGTTCGAGTACCAGATGCTCTTCGGCATCCGCCCCGAGGAGCAGCTCCGGCTCGCCGAGGCCGGCAACACCATGCGCGTCTACCTCCCCTACGGCCAGGAGTGGTACGGCTACTTCATGCGCCGCCTCGCGGAGCGCCCCGCGAACCTGACGTTCTTCCTCCGCGCGATGGCCACCCGCGGCTGACGGCCACTCAACTCCCCGGCGGGGCCCGCGGCATGACGCCGCGGGCCCCGCCGGCGACTCCGGGGGTGTGTCAGAGCATGGCGGCGGCGGGCTTGACCATGGAGCGGGCGGTCTTGGCGTCGACGTACTCGCCCAGGGCGGTCATGACCCATTCGCCGGAGAACTGGCGGACCAGCTTGCACATGGCGACGCCGGTGCGGGGTTCGGCGTGGGTGAGGTCGAAGCGGACGAGTTCCTCGCCGGTGGTGGCGTCGACCAGGCGGCAGTAGGCGTTCTTGACGTCGGTGAACTTCTGGCCGGAGAAGGAGTTGACGACGAAGACCAGCCCGCAGACCTCGGGGGGCAGGCCGCCGAGGTGGACGGTGATGGCCTCGTCGTCGCCGCCACCCTTGCCGGTGAGGTTGTCGCCGGAGTGGGCGATCGCGCCGTTGAAGACCGAGAGCTTCATGAACCAGGCGGTCTCGATCCGCTCGCGGTTCGCGTTGAAGGCGATCACCGAGGCGTCCAGGTCGATGCCGCGGCCGCGGCCGGCGGGCTCCCAGCCCAGGCCCATCCGGACCGAGGCGAGGAAGGGCTTGCCGGCCTTCTCCAGGGAGACCGAGCCGCCCTTGACCAGGTTGACCCGGCCCTTGTCGAGGGTGATCTTGCCGACCGCGGGGGAGCCGGAGGGCATCGGCGGCGGGGTGGCGGACGCCGGGGCGGCGGCGGGCACCGGCGGTGCGGCGGGCGGTGCGGGCGGGACCGGCGGCGCGGAGGGGACGGCGGCGGCCGGGGCCTCGTCCTCGACGGAGACGCCGAAGTCGGTGGCGATGCCGGCCAGGCCGTTGGCGTAGCCCTGGCCGACGGCGCGGATCTTCCACTCGGCGCCGCGGCGGTAGACCTCGACCACCACCAGGGCGGTCTCCCGGCCGAGCCGGGGCGGGGTGAAGGTGAAGAGTTCGCGGCCGCTGTCGGCGTCCCGGACGGTCGCGGTGGGCTCGGTGCCGGCGAAGGTGGCCTGCCGGTCGTCGAGCGAGGCGGTGACCACGATCCGGGTGATCTCGGCGGGCACGCCGGAGGTGTCGACGGTGATCGCGTCGGGGGCGCCGCCGGCGGCCGGACGGTGCGTCACGCCCGGGCCGCTCGGGGCGTTGAAGAACACGAAGTCCGCATCCGAACGGACCTTGCCGGACTGGGTGAGCAGCAGCCCGGACACGTCCAGCTGCTTGGGCGCGGTGACCTCCACCACGACCCGGCCCGCACCGAGCGGTGCGTTGCCGCCCTGCACCAGAACAGACGTCACGTGCTCCTCCTAGACTCGCCGCCGCGACCACCCTAGCCAACGGTCCGGGCCCGCCGCGGTACGCCGCCAGCGAATCCCGGTCGAACACGCTTGCCGGGCCCGGGCGGGCTCGGCGAGCATGCAGTCATGCCAGCACTGCAACGAGCCGAAGCAACTGTCCGTGCCCGCCTCCTGGAGGTCCGCGGCTACACCGTCGACCTCGACCTGACCCGGGGGGCGGAGCGGTTCGGCAGCACCACCGTGATCCGGTTCGGGTGCGCCGAGCCCGGCGCCGACAGCTTCGTCGACCTGGAGCCGGCCGCCCTGCACCGGGCCGTGCTGAACGGCCGACCGCTGGACGTGGCCGACCTGGACGGCAACCGCCTCGCGCTGCCCGGCCTGCTCGCCGAGAACGAGCTGCTGATCGAGGCCGAGATGCGCTACTCGCGCACCGGCGAGGGCCTGCACCGCTACACCGACCCCGCCGACGACGCGGTCTACCTGTACGCCACCTGCGGCCCGGACCTGGCCGCGAAGGTCTTCGCCTGCTTCGACCAGCCCGACCTGAAGGCCCCGATCACCCTCACCGCCACCGCGCCCGGGGAGTGGACGCTGGTCGCCAACGGGGCGCCGGTCAAGTCCGACGGCGGGCACTGGGAGTTCGCCGCCACCAAGCCGATCTCCACCTACCTGTTCACGGTCGTCGCGGGCCCGCTGCACTCGGTGTACGGCGAGCACGACGGCATCCCGCTGGGCCTGCACGCCCGCCGCTCGCTGGCCGCCGAACTCGACCGCGAGGCCCCCGAGCTGTTCGAGGTGACGGCCGCCTCGCTGGACCGGCTGCACGAACTCTTCGACGAGCGCTACCCCTTCGGCGAGTACCACCAGGCCTTCGTGCCCGAGTTCAACTGGGGCGCGATGGAGAACCCCGGCTGCGTGGTGTTCCGCGACGAGATGCTGTTCCGCTCCCCGGCCACCGAGGCCGACCACGAGCGCCGCGCCATGGTGATCTGCCACGAGATGGCCCACATGTGGTTCGGCGACCTGGTCACCATGCGCTGGTGGGACGACCTGTGGCTGAACGAGTCGTTCGCCGAGATGCTCGGCTACCGGATCGCCGCCGAGTCCACCCGCTTCACCGGCACCTGGACGGCCTTCGCCGCCCAGCGCAAGGGCTGGGGCTACGACGCCGACCAGCGCTCCTCCACCCACCCGGTGGCCGGCAACGGCACCCGCTCGGTGGCCGAGGCGATGGTCAACTTCGACGGCATCTCCTACGCCAAGGGCGCGTCCGCGCTGCGCCAGCTCGTCGCCTGGCTCGGCGACGAGGCGTTCTTCGCCGGCCTCAACGCGTACTTCGCCGACCACCTGTACGGCAACGCCGAACTCCCCGACTTCCTGGCCGCGCTGGCCACCGCCAGCGGCCGCGACGTGCACGGCTGGGCCGACGCCTGGCTGCGCACCAGCGGCGTCGACACGCTGCGCGCCGAGACCGAGCGCGCCGACGACGGCACCCTGACCGCGCTCACCGTGGTCAACGAGGGCGAGCGGCCGCACCTGATCGAGGTCGGCGGCCACCGGGTCGAGGACGGCCGGCTCGTCCCGGCCGGCCGCGCCGCCGTCGAGATCGGCCCCGGCCGCCGGGTCGCCGTGCCCGCCCTGGTCGAGGCCGGCGCCCAGCTGGTCGTCCCCAACGACGGCGACCTCACCTGGGCCAAGATCCGGCTGGACGCGCACTCCTGGCGGCTCGTCACCGAGTCGCTCTCCACGATCGGCGACGACGTCACCCGCGCCGTCCTCTGGGAGCACGCCCGCGACCTGGTCCGCGACGCCGAACTCGACCCGGCCGAGTACCTCCGCCTGATGGAGCGTCACCTGCCCGCCGAGACCAGCGACGTCATCGTCGAGACGGTGCTCACCTTCGCCCGCGTCCACGTCGCCGGCCGCCACCTCACCGGCGAGCGCCGCACCGAGGGCCTGGCCGCCGTCAGCCGCACCGCCCGCGCACTGCTCGCCGACGGCGGCAGCGAGGGCATCCGGCTGGCCGCGCTGCGCGCCGCCGTGGACAGCTCCGGCGGCGAGCAGCAGCTCGCCGAACTGCGCGGCTGGCTGGCCGGCGAGGGCGTCCCCGCCGGGCTGGAGCTCGGCCCCGAACTGCGCTGGGCGGGCCTGGCCCGACTGGCCGCGCTCGGCGAACTCGACGAGGACCGGATCGCCGCCGAGACCGCCCGCGAACCCGGCACCGAGGCCGACTTCGGCGCCGCCCGCTGCCGCGCCGCCCGGCCCGACAGCGAGGCCAAGGCCCGCGCCTGGCACGACCTGTTCACCCCCGACGCGATGTCCAACCGCCTGCTGGAGGCCACCGCCCGCGGCTTCTGGGCCTCCGGCGACGAGACCGAGCAGACCGCGTACGCGCTGCGCTTCTTCGAGCGGATCGGCGAGGCCGCGCAGCGCGGCGACATCATCGCCCGCCTGCTCGGCGCCACCCTCTTCCCGGTCGCCCAGGCCGGCCCGGAGGTGGTGGCCGCCGCCGAAACCGCCCTCGGCGACCCGGGGCTGACGCCGTCGCTGCGCCGCAACCTGGCGGACTGCACGGACGACCTCCGGCGCACCCGGGCGATCCGGGCGGCCTTCGAGTAGGGGCCGGAGCCGGGCCCAGGGCTCGGGGAACGGCGAGGTCGTGTTGCGGCGGGCCTCAGGACGGTGGCCCGAAGCAGCCGGACCGATTCGCGCCCCTTTGATCCTCCGCAGACTCGGCCTCGCCGTTCCCCGAGCCCCTGGTTACGCACCCCGAGCCCCCGAAGGGGCTCTCGCCGCGCCGCCGGAGTCAGAAGCTGCCGCGGGCGGCGACCGCGCGGCTGGTGGGGAGGGCGAAGGCGGAGGCCGTCCAGGTCTCCGGGGCGGTGGGGGTCGGAGCGGCGAGGGCGCCGGTGACGGTGAAGGTGTAGGTGCCCGGGGCCAGCGGGAGGTCGGACGGGGTGGTGAAGCGGTAGATCAGGGTGTCGCGTTCCAGGGCGACGGTGACGACCGCACCCGGCAGGTCGGTCGCGGGGCGGTGCCGGGCAGCGCGGCCGGCCGGGCGAGCCGGAACTCGACCTGGAGGGCCGTCATCGACTCGTCCAGCCGCACCTGCACGGTGTGCCGGGTGCCGGCCCGGCCGAGGGCGTCGACCCGGGCGGTGCCGCCCAGCGGGTGGGTCGGCGCCGGGGAGGACGAGGGAACGGGCGGCTGGAGGTCGGGTCGCGGTGTCGCGGACGGCGAGGGCGTCGGGGCCAGCGGGGTGCCGGTGCCGCTCGCGGAGGGCGACGGCGCGGCCGGGCCGGTGGGCAGCGGCGACGGGGCGGGCGTGGTCGACGGGGCCGCGGGGCTGCTCGCCGAGGCGGTCGTCACCGGGGTGGCGGTGACCGCGGCGGGGCGTGTGCCGGGGCGGGCCGTCGGGCTCGTCGAGGCGCGGCCGGGCAGCGGCGCGGCCTGGGTGGTGGCGGGCCCCTCGACGGGGGTGGCCTCGGGTGCGGGCTCGGACGGGTCCGGGCTGGGCGCGGGCGGGCCGCCGACGGTGACCCCGGGGCGGCGGCCGATCTGCTGCTGCTCGTTGAGCAGCCAGGTGGTGGCCAGGCTGATCCCGACCACGGTGGACATCGCCATCGCCGCGCCGGAGAAGCGGATGGTGGGCAGCCGCAGCCGCCCGCCGAAGGGCCGGGGCCGGCCGTGCCGTCCGGTGCGGCCCGCGGCGACGGGCCGGGAGTGCTCGCGGAGCGCCACCGGGCTCCCCTTCCTGGTCTGGTCCGCGTCGGGCGTCCGGACCGGACGTGACGCCGCACCCGGCGCCGCCCGGGCGGGCCCGGACGAACGGCGCGGGAGGGACGAGACTACCAGCGGTCTGACGGACCGCCAGATCCCGGACCGAACCGGCGTCCGAATCGAGTCCCTTGCCCCGCTGGCCGGTTGGCGACCCCCGGTGGCTCCGCGTGGCCGGAACTCGCCACCCGGTGCGCCGCGTGCAACCCCATGCAACCGTTGCGGGCGCCGGTGCGCCGGAGCACGCTGGGCGGGTACCCAGCCGCTTCGGAGAGATCGTCATGCCGTGCGACCCGCTGTCCGCCCCGTCCGACCGTCCGCTCGCCGCCACCCCCACGGGCGGCGAGCCGGACGGAGCCGCCGCTCCCCGTGCGGTGGAGGAGGTGCTGGTGCTGCGGATCGCCCTCGACCAGGACCTGGTCGGTGAGGTGCACACCCGGTTCCGCTACGAGGCCGCGGCCCCGTACGAGGTGCGCCTGACCTTCCACCTGGGGCGTCCCGACGAGGCGGACTGGGTGTTCTCCCGCGAGCTGCTGCGCGACGGCCTGGAGTCGTTGAGCGGCCAGGGCGACGTCAAGCTGTGGCCCGCGCACTGCCCCTGCCACGGCGCGACCCTGCACCTGGCGCTGGACTCCCCGCACGGCAGCGCGCTGCTGGAGGCGTCCCGGCCGCAGGTGAAAGCCTGGCTGGAACGCACCTACCGGCTCGTGCCGGACGGCCGGGCGGGCGAACTACTGCCCAGCGACGAGGAGTTGGCGCAGCTGCTGGCCGAGGGCTGAGCCGCCCGGGGCGACCGGGGCAGCCGCAGCACCCCGTGCGCCAGGTCGGCCCGCAGCGCCCGCACGGCGGGTGCGGCCGAGCCCGGCAGCATGTCGTACGGGTCGTCGGGCCCGAACACCGTCACCTCGGCGCAGGCCGACAGCCGGTACGGGCGGGCCTCCAGCAGCGGGCCCAAGTGCCGTCGCAGCCGGGAGAGTTCGGCGCGGACGGTGACGGTGCGGGCCGGCTCGGCGAACAGCGCCTCGGCGAGTTCGGCGGCGCTCAGGCCGTCCCGGTGCAGGGACAGCAGCAGGAGCAGCTCGGTGTGCCGCGGGCTCGGGGTGTGCGACCAGCAGCCCGCGCTGCCGTTCACCCGCAGCTCGGGGCGTTCCGGGCGGCGCAGGTCCAGTTCCACCAGGCCGGGCCCGGCGGGTTCGGCCGGGGCGGCGGGCCGGGGCTCGCTCGGGCGCAGCAGCCAGCCGTCGGCGAGCGGCTCCACCGTGCACTCGCCGAGCGTCGGCACGAAGTGCACGCCGCCGCCCTCCCAGCTGTCCGGCGGCAGCGCCAGCCGGGGCGGGCCGGGGATGCCGACGGCGGCGGCCGTCCAGCCGGACGGGTCGACGACCAGGGCGGGGCCGCCGAAGCGGGCCAGCAGCGGGACGGCGACGGTGCGCAGCCGGTGCAGCCCCTCCAGGTGGGCGGCGCGGAGTTCGGTCTCGGCGAGCCGGGCGGCGGTCAGCGCGAGCTGCCGCAGGTAGTGCGGGCCGCCGGCGGCGGGGCCGCTCAGGTCGACGACGCCGGCCGGGCGGCCGGTGCGCGGGTCGCGGATCGGCACGCCGAAGCAGGTCCAGTTGTGGTGGCTGCGCAGGTAGTGCTCGGCGGAGTGCACCTGGGAGGGCCGGGCGGTGCGGGCGGCCAGGCCGATGCCGTTGGTGCCGACCGCGTCCTCGGACCAGAGCGCGCCCGGTTCGAAGCCGATCGCGTCCACGGCGCGGCGCAGCCGGTGCTCGCCCTCCATCCACAGGATCCGGGCCTTCGGGTCGGAGACCGCCAGCACCAGCGGGGTGGCGTCGCCGGGCGCGAACAGGGTGGCGCGCAGCACCGGCAGCACCGTGGCGAGGCCGGTGGCGCGGCGCAGCTCCTCCAGCTCGGCGAGCGGCATGCGGTGGGTCTCGCGGGAGCGCTCCGGGTCGAGGCCGAGGCGGCGCAGCCGGGCCCAGGAGTCCTCGATCTCGGGGCGGACGGCGTGGTCGCCGGGCGCGGTCCGCTCGCCCGCCATGGCCCGGTCGTACGCCCGGGCCGGGGCGTGCGCCCGGGTCGGCGGGCGGTCGGCGCCTCTGGTTCCGCGCTGCATTCGTACCCCCGTCTCGCCGTCGGCTGTCAGCGTAAGGCCGGTCGGCGCGGACACGCCGGGCCGGGAAGAAGAGTCGTCCGCCCGGCGGCCGCCGGTGCACACTGGTCGGTTCCGGTGCCCGCCCGGGCGGGTCAGCCGTGCTGGGCGGGGCGTTCGCCCTGGGCGGTCTCGACCGCGCGGTGCAGGTCGTGGCCGGCCTCGGCGGCGGTGGCCGCGGTGGCGGCGAGGCAGCCGGCCAGCGCGAGCGCGGCCAGCGTGCGCACGGCGCGGCGGCGGCGCGGCGGGCCGGGGGCGAGCAGGGCGCGGACCCGTTGCGGCACGGGCCCGCCGGCCGCGGCGGGGCCAGCCGGGGCGCGGGTCGGCGGGGCGCGGGAGGCGGCCAGGGCGGCCCGGCCGATCGCGCGGGCGGTGAGCGCCCGGTCGCCGACCTCGGCGGCGGCGCACTCGTCGGCCCAGCGCTCCAGGTGGTAGCCGAGCGCGGCGCGCAGCGGGCGGAGCGCCGGGTGGCAGGCGGCGGCGTACTCGGCGGCGGCCAGCAGCAGGTGGTGGCGGCCGGTCAGGTGGGCGCGTTCGTGGGCAAGCAGGGCGGCCCGCTCGGGGGCGCTGAGCGCGGCCAGCATGCCGCGGGTGGCGACGATCCGGGGCGGGCGGCCGGGCAGTGCGTAGGCGTCGGCGCGGTCGTCGTCGAGGACGGTGAGCGCGGCGGCGGCCGGGTCGCCTCGGCGCAGGTGGGCGCGCAGGCCGGCCGGGGCGTCGCCGGTGGCGCGGCGGGCGCGGCGCAGGTCGGCCAGCTGGTGGCGGGCGGTGCGGACGGCGAGCGCGCCGATCACCAGCAGGGCGAGCGCGGCGGCGACGGCGGCGGGCGCCCATTCGCCGCCGGCCAGCGCGCCGGGGTGCCAGCGGGCGGGGAGAGGTGGGCGAGCGCGGCGGCGTACGGCAGGTGCAGCAGGCCGGTGACGGCGAGCAGGCCGAGCGAGGCCAGCGCGGCGGTGCCGAGGGCGGCGGCGGTGGCGGCCAGGGTGAGGGCGGCGGCGCGCGGGGCGAGCTGCTCGGCGAGGCGGCGGGCCAGCGGGGCGGCGAGCAGCGGCAGCAGCAGGGGGGCCCAGACGGCGATGGTCACGGTTGCTCCCCGAGCAGGTCGCGGAGCAGGCGCTCGTCCTCGTCGGAGAGGTCGGAGACGAACCGGGCGAGGACGGTGGAGCGGTCGCGGCCGCGGTCGAGCTCGGTGCGCATCCGGCGGGCGGCGAGGCCGTCGGCGTCCTGGACGGTGGGGGTGTAGGCGAAGGCCCGGCCGGCCTTGGTGCGGGCGACGGTGCCCTTCTCGTGCAGCCTGGCCAGGATGGTGGCGACGGTGGTGCGGGCCAGCTCGGCGTCGACGGCGTCCTGCACCTGCTGGGGGGTGAGCGGGGCGCCGGCGGCCCAGAGGGCGGCGAGCACCTGGGCTTCGAGTTCCCCCGCCGGGCGGCGGGCGGTCGAGTCCGTCATGTCGCGCGAACCTCCGGCGTTCGTCTACAGTTCCGTCGATCGACGTCTACACCACTGTAGACGCCCGGGGGGTGGCCCCGACACGGACACCCCCCAACGTAACGGGAGGTCCGCCAGCCTTGCCCCAGTCCCTGCCCCTCGAAGGCGTCCTCGGAACGTCGCTCGGAGCGGCGAGTGAGCCGCAGCACGCGTCCGTTCTGGTACATCTTGTCCCTGTGATCCCGAATGTTCATCCCCCCGCCCGCCTGCTCGCGTACGACGGCAGCGGCATCGACGGCGGCCTCTACACCCGCATCACCGGGTGGGCCGGGGCCGCGCCGCACTGGTTCGACCAGCTGGTCACCGCCTGGTCGGCGCTCGGCCTCGGCGTCTTCGCGCTGCTGATGCTCCGGGGCTGGTGGCGGGCCCGGTCCGCCGACTCGGCCGTGATGGCCCGGGTGCTGGCCTCGCCGCTGATCGTGGTCGTCGCGTACCTGGCCAACTCGGTGCTCAAGGGGCTGGTCGAGGAGGTCCGGCCCTGCCAGCAGATCGCCGGCACCGTCCCGCTGGAGGCCTGCCCCGCCCCCGGCGACTGGTCGTTCCCGAGCAACCACACGGTGATCGCGTTCGCCGCCGCCACCGCGCTCTGGTTCGCCGACCGCCGGCTCGGCGGGATCGGCCTGCTCGCCGCCGTGCTGATGGGCGCCTCCCGGGTCTGGGTCGGCGCGCACTACCCGCACGACGTGGCGGTCGGCGCCGTGGTCGGCGTCCTGGTGGCGGCCGTCCTCGCGCTGCTCGCCGGGCGGGCCGCGCCGCTGGTCGACCGGCTGCGCACCGGGCCGCTCGGGCCCGTCCTCGGGGTCGGGACGGCCTGACCGAGCGCCGGGGCCGGTCGGACCCTTGTGCCGCCGAGCCGGGCGGGGAGAGCATGTGAGCCGGGCCGGGGCCGGAGACGGACCCCCGCCCGGCTCGGTGTTTTCTGCAGCTCTGCGGAGGGATGCGCCATGCCGTACCGACTCGACGTCACCCAGGGGGACTGGCCCGCGGACGAGCTCGGGAAGGGGGTGGAGGGGCTCCTCGCGGACAGCACGGTGCTCAGCCTGGCCACCGCCGGCCACGAACTCGGGCCGCACGCCAACCTGGCGTTCTACGCCTTCGACGCCGACCTGGTGCTGTACTTCGTCAGCGAGCGCTCCACCCGGCACAGCCTGCACCTCGCCGAGGACGCCCGGGCCTCCGCCACCGTCCACCTGCCCCCGCCGGCCTACGGCGAGCAGCTGCGCGGCATCCAGCTCACCGGCCGGGCCGGCGAGGCCTGGGGCAAGCAGGCCGAGGCCGCGCTCGCCGCGTACCGGGGCCGCTACCCCGACTTCGCCCGCGACTCCGCGGTGCGCGAACAGTTCCTGGCCGGCCGGGGCGCCGCCGCGCTGTACCGGCTCCAGGTGGAGGAGCTCACCGCGGTCGACGAGCCGCGATTCGGGCGGCGCAACTACCTGCGGGCCCGCGTGGTGCGCTGACGACCCGCCCACCGGCCGCCAGGTTGTATGGACAACTCTTGCGGGCGGTTCACCTGCCCGACGGGAGCCGGACGGACTGCGGCCACCTCGAAGCCCGAGTCTGTCCGCATGAAGGTCATCATCGTAGGAGCCGGGGTGCTGGGCACCATGCACGCCTGGCAGGCCGTCGAGCGCGGCCACGAGGTCGTCCACCTGGAGCGCGAGGCCGAGGCGCGCGGCGCGTCCGTCCGCAACTTCGGACTGGTGTGGGTCAGCGGACGCGCCGCCGGCGAGGAACTCGAGGTCGCGCTGCGCGCCCGCGAACTGTGGGAGCAGATCGGCGCCCGCGTCCCCGGCCTGTGGTTCCGCGCCAACGGCTCGCTCACCCTGGCCCGCACCGAGGCCGAACTCGCCGTCGCCGAAGCCGCCGTCGAGCTGCCCGACGCCGCCGCCCGCGGCTACCGGCTGCTCTCCCCCGAGGAGGTCCGCGCCGTCAACCCCGCGCTGCGCGGCAGCTTCCTCGGCGGCCTGCACTGCACCCGCGACGGCGCCGTCGAGTCCCGGGTCGCCCAGCCCGCGCTGCGCGCCGCGCTGGAGGCCACCGGCCGCTACGCCTTCCTGCCCGGACGCGAGGTCCGCGAGGTGGTCGGCGCCTCCGCCGTCCGCGACGACCACGGGCAGCTGCACCAGGGCGACCTGGTGATCCTGTGCACCGGCGCCTGGCTCGGCGGCCTGGTCCGCGAACTCGTCCCCGACCTGCCGGTGCGCCGGGTGCGCCTGCAGATGATGCAGACCGACCCGCTCGGCGAGACCCTCACCACCTCGGTCGCCGACGGCGACTCCTTCCGCTACTACCCCGCCTTCGCCGGCCCCGAGCTCGACGCGCTGCGCGCCGTCCAGCCGCAGCCGCCGGTCGCCGCCGAGCACAAGATGCAGCTGCTGATGGTCCAGCGCAAGGACGGCGGCCTGACCATCGGCGACACCCACGAGTACGACCAGCCGTTCGGCTTCGACGTCGTCGAGGACCCGTACGAGCACGTCGCCGCCGTCAGCGAGGAACTGCTCGGCCGGCCGCTGCCGAAGATCCGCCGCCGCTGGGCCGGCGTCTACGCCCAGTGCGTCGACACCACCCGCGTGGTGCACCGCCAGCAGGTCGCCGACGGCGCCTGGCTGGTCACCGGCCCCGGCGGGCGCGGCATGACCTGCTCGCCCGCGATCGCCGAGGCCACCGCCGACGCCGCGGGCCTCTGACACCCCTTCAGCCCCGAACCGCAAGAGGCAGAACATGACCACGCACGATGTGACCCTGGTGGTGCTCGACATGGCCGGCACCACCGTCGCCGACGACGGCCTGGTGGAGCTCGCCTTCGCCGCCGCCGCCCGCTCCCAGGGCGTCGAGACCGGCAGCCCCGAGCACGCCGCCATGCTGGAGCACGTCCGCGCCACCATGGGCGAGTCCAAGATCTCGGTGTTCCGGCACCTGTTCGGCGACGAGGACCGCGCCCAGGCCGCCAACCTGGCCTTCGAGGCCGCGTACGAGGACCTGGTCGACCAGGGCCACTGCGAGGCGCTGCCCGGCGCCGCCGAGGCGATCGCCGAACTGCGCGGCCGGGGCCGGAAGGTGGTCCTCACCACCGGCTTCTCCCGCACCACCCAGGACCGCATCCTGGACGCCCTCGGCTGGCAGTCCGTCGCCGACCTGACGCTGTGCCCCGCCGACGCGGGCCGCGGCCGCCCCTACCCCGACCTGGCGCTCACCGCGCTGCTGCGCACCCGCACCGACTCGGTCCGGCAGATGGCGGTGGCCGGAGACACCGGCTACGACATGCTCACCGGCATCCGGGCCGGCGCCCCGGTGGTGGCCGGCGTGCTCACCGGCGCCCACGACGAGGCGCGGCTGCGCGCCGACGGGGCGACCCACGTGCTCGGCTCGATCGCCGAACTGCCGGGGATCCTGCTCGGCTGACGGCCGGTCGGCGCACTTCCGCGGGGCCCGGGGCTGCGACGCTCCGGGGCCCCGCGGTGCTGGTTCGCAGGTCATTCGCGTGCTTATCTGATGGCATGGCACTGTCACTGAGGTCGATCGGACTGCTCGCTCTCGGACTGGCGCTGGCCGCCGGCTGCGGATCGCCGGCACCGGCGGCGGCAGCAGCCCGTCCCCGGCCCGCCACCACCAGTGCCGAACCGACCGGCCCGTCGCCGAGCCCGTCCCCGAGCCCGAGCCCGTCCCCGAGCCCGACGGCCAGCCCCACCCCGACCCCCGATCCGACGCCCAGCCCCACCGCCGCGAGCTCCGCCGACCTCGCCGGGCAGCGGATCGTCTACTCGTACCCCGGCACCACCCCGCCTGCTGCGCTGCTGCAACGCATCCGCGAAGGCCGGGTGGCCGGCGTGATCTTCTTCGCCGAGAACGTCGGCAACGACCCGTTCGTGCTGCGCA
The DNA here is from genome assembly GCF_000696185.1 of Kitasatospora cheerisanensis KCTC 2395. Lineage (GTDB taxonomy): Bacteria > Actinomycetota > Actinomycetes > Streptomycetales > Streptomycetaceae > Kitasatospora > Kitasatospora cheerisanensis. Next base: position 5,859,376 of record NZ_KK853997.1, read on the forward strand.
ACGCCGTCGACCAGCTCCGGCAGGCCGAACAGCAGAGCCCGCACCCCCGGCCGCTGCTGCTGATGACCGATCAGGAAGGCGGCCTGGTCCGGCGACTGCCCGGCGGGCCCGCACAGTCCGCGAAGGACGTCGGCCGGGCCGCCGACCCCACCGCCGCCGCCACCCGCACCGGCGGCGAGGCCGCCGCGACGCTCTCCGGCTACGGACTCAACCTCAACCTGGCGCCCGTCCTCGACGTCTACCGCACCCCCGGCGACTTCGCCGACAGCGCCCAGCGCTCCTACAGCACCGACCCGGCGACCGTCGGCAAGCTCGGCTCCGCGTTCATCAAGGCCCAGCAGACCGCCGGCGTCGCCGCCACCGCCAAGCACTTCCCCGGCCTCGGCAGCGCCCCCGCCGGCGCCAACACCGACGAGGAACCCGTCACCCTCACCCTCCCGCTCGACCAGCTGCGCGCCGTCGACGAACGGCCCTACCGGGACGCGGTCGCCGCCGAGGTCAAACTGGTCATGCTCTCCTGGGCGATCTACCCCGCCCTCGACCCCGCCCACCCCGCCGGCATGTCCGGCACCGTCGTCCGCGAGGAACTCCGCGGCCGGCTCGCCTACCGGGGCGTCACCGTCACCGACGCGCTGGAGGCCAAGGCCCTCGACCCGGTCGGCGGCACCTCGAAGCGGGCCCTCGCCGTCGCCGAGGCCGGAGTCGACCTGATCCTCTGCTCCGCCCGCGACGTCGCCCAGGGCGACCAGGCCGCCGCCGCCCTCGCCTCCGCACTCGACGCCGGCGACCTCGACCGGGAGGCGTTCACCGCCTCCGCGACCCGGGTCGATGCCCTGCGCGACTCGCTCAAGTAGCGGACCGGCGAAGGGAGTTCACCTCGGTACGAGGGCGGGTCCGGGCGCGCTTCCCCCGGACGGGGCGCCGACCGGTCAGCGCAGGTGGAGCCAGACCAGGGCCGCGAGGGCGGCCAGCAGGCCGAGACGCCACGCCCAGAGGTGCTCCGGAGGGTCCGGCCAGCTGCGCTTCGGCGGGGCCTGCGGATCCAGCGGGGCCGGCGGCCGGGCGGTGGCGTCCCGCCGGTGGGCGGGCCAGACCGGGGCGGTGCCGGTGGCCGCGCGGTGGAGGGCGGCCAGGCGGCGGCGGGCGGTGCGGCTCGCGGGCGGGTTGTGGACCGGATCGGGCCAGCGGAGGTTGGCGAGGCGGCGGGCCGGATCGCGGAACCGCCGCTCGTAGGCGGCGAGTTCGGTGGTGGTGAGGGAGTCGTCGAGGTAGTTCCAGCGGCCGACCTCGCTCGGCTGCGGGTCGTGCCGGTAGGCCTCGGCGAGGGCCCGACGGACCGCCAGGTCGGTGGGGTGGCCGGACAGCAGGCCGTGCAGGCGACGGCGGGCCAGGTCGACCCGGCCCTGGTGCAGATCGGCCGCGGCCCTGGCCAAGGTGGACTGGATGCTCACGGCCGGGATCGTACGGGGGGGGGGCGGCCCTCGGCGGGCGGCGCGGCGGAGGCGGCGGACGGTGGCGACCGCGCCGATCACGGCGAGGAGCAGCATGACGGCGGGCCGGGCGCGGGCGGACTCGTCCAGGCGCCTCCAGCGGCCCGCCGGCTCCCCGGCCGGTGCACCGCGGCGGGGCGGTGACGGCCCGTCAGTCCGGTCGGGCGGTGCGCGACCGGACTGTGCGGCGGGCAGCCGGTTCCCGCGCAGGTCAGGGCGTGGAACGGAGGTTGAGCAGCACCACGCCGACGATCACCAGCGCGATCCCCGCCCACTGGAGCCGGCCCAGCGACTCGCCGAAGAACGTCGCCCCTATCGCGGCGACGGCCGCCGTGCCCGCGCCCGACCAGACGGCGTACGCGACGGAGACCGGTATGTGCTTGAGCGCGCGGCCCAGCAGGAAGAACGACAGCACGTAGCCGGCGCCGACCGCGAGACTCGGCCACAGCCGGGAGAAGCCCTCGGTGAGCTTCAGCAGGCTGGTCGCGCAGACCTCGCTCGCTATCGCCAGGGCCAGCAGCAGATACGGCATCAGGAGGCCGCGGCGGTCAGCGAACCGAGGAACGCCAGGTCCGCGTGCTCCAGGCTGTCCAGCACGGTGATGCCGTCGGCCGCCGCGATCGGAACGGCGGACGGCACCGCCAGGACGGCGCAGCCCGCGGCGTGCGCGGAGGCGACACCCGTCGGGGTGTCCTCGACGGCGACGCAGGCGGCCGGGACGAGGCCGAGGCGCTCGGCGGCGGCCAGGTACGGGTCCGGGGCGGGCTTGGTGCGCGGGGTGTCCTCGGCGGCGAGCGTGGTGGCGAACCAGTGCGGGCCGAGGGCGTTCAGGACCAGATCGACGACCCGCCGCGGGGACGCCGAGACCAGCGCGGTCGGGACCTTCGCCTCGCGCAGCGCGGACAGCAGGGCGAGGGCCCCCGGGCGGGGGACGATCTCGGCCTCGACCTTGGCGGCGAACGCCTCGTTCAGGTGCGCGACCAGGTCGCCCTCCGGGCGGGAGGTGCGCGAACTGCGGTGCAGGTGGGCGGCGGTGTGCTCGACGGCCTGCCCCAGGACGTCCGGGAGGTCGGCGTCGGTGAGGGTCAGGTCGAGCTCGGCGGCGAGTTCGGCCGCGGCCTGCCACCAGAGGTGCTCGGTGTCGACCAGGGTGCCGTCCATGTCGAACAGGACGGCGGCGGGGCGGGATGCAGGCATGGCGGTACCTTACGGGGGCTCATCGGGCGTCGACGAGGGTGCGACGCGGGGGGTGGGTTCTTCGGGGCGCGGTGCCTTCTGCGGGGGCGGGAGCGGCACGGTCCGGGGACGGGCGCGCGGGGCGACCGGCTGTCGGCGGGCGGGCTCCGGGTCGGCGCGTTCCGCTCCGCGCAGTTCTCCCCCGGCCCGGGCGGCACCCTCACGCGCCCCTGGCGGGGCGCGGTGCCTTCTGCGGGGCGCGGGCTCAGGCGGGCTCAGGCGGTGGGGGCGCGGTCGACGAGGACGGGGCGGGTGGGGAGGGTGAGGGTGGCGTGGGTGCCGAGGGGGAGGGCGGAGGCGGCCTCGGTGGGGAGGTCGGACTTGATCTCGGTGCCGTCGGGGAGCCGGACGGTGAGACGGGTGACGGCGCCGAGGAAGGAGGCGGCGATCACCTGGGCGGGGCCGTCCGCCGCGGGGGCGAGCTCGACGTTCTCGGGGCGGACCAGGACGTGCAGTTCGCCGTCGGCGGGGAGGGCGCCGTCCACGGCGTGGCGGCGGCCGAGCACCTCGACCTGCCCGTCGGCCGTGCGCGAGCACGGGATGCGGCTCATCGTCCCGACGAACTCCGCGACGAAGGCAGTGGCCGGCCGGGAGTACAGCTCGGAGGGCGTCGCGCACTGTTCGAGCCGTCCGGCGCGCAGGACGGCGACCCGGTCGGCCATCGAGAGGGCCTCCTCCTGGTCGTGCGTCACGAACAGGGTGGTGATGCCGAGTTCCTGCTGGAGGCGGCGGATCTCCTCGCGGAGCGAGAGCCGGACCTTCGCGTCGAGCGCGGACAGCGGCTCGTCGAGGAGCAGGACGCGCGGCTGGAGGGCGAGGGCGCGGGCGAGCGCGATGCGCTGCTGCTGGCCGCCGGACATCTGGTGCGGGTAGTGCTCGGCGCGCTGCGGCAGGCCGACGAGTTCCAGCAACTCCTGGGCGCGCCTGCGCCGTTCGGCCTTGGCGACGCCGCGCATGCGGAGGCCGAAGGCGACGTTGTCGGCGGCGGTGAGGTGCGGGAAGAGGCTGTAGGACTGGAAGACCATGCCGGCGTCGCGCTTGTGGGCGGGGATCCGGGTGATGTCCTCGCCGTCGACCAGGACCTCGCCGGAGTCGTGGGTCTCGAACCCGGCGAGGATGCGCAGCGCGGTGGTCTTGCCGCAGCCGGACGGGCCGAGCAGGGCGAGGAGTTCACCCGGTTCGACCGTCAGGTCGAGCCCGTCGAGGGCGGTGGTGGTGCCGAACTGCCGCCGCAGCGAGCGGAATTCGACGGTGGCGCTGGTGGTGGGGGCGACGGTGGCGGTGCTCATGGGTGGTGGTCTCCGGGGGAGGCTCAGGAGGCGGTGGTGGTCTTGTGGCGGCGCTCGCGGCCGGCGGCGGCCAGCAGGAGCAGCAGCACCCAGGTGATCAGCAGGCTGAGCACGGACACCGCGACGGACATCTGTCCCTGGCTGTTGCCGACCGAGTAGATCCACACGGCGAAGGGCTGGAAGCCGAGGATCGAGGCGGTGGTGAACTCGCCGAGGACCAGGGCCAGGGTGAGGAAGGAGGCGTTCAGCAGCGCGCCGCGCAGGTTCGGCAGGATCACCGACACGACGGCGCGCGGCCAGCTCGCGCCGCAGTTGCGGGCGGCCTCGACGAGGGTACGGACGTCCACGGCGCGCAGGCCGGAGTCCAGGGCGCGGTAGGCGAGCGGCAGGGCCATCAGCACGTACGCGATCACCAGGACCAGCGGGAACTCCGGCTGCTGGATGAACACGAAGGTCTGGAAGAACGGGGTGTCCATCAGGTAGTCGGGGCCCCAGCGGAGCACGCCGATCAGGCCGGCGGTCAGCGCGACCGGCGGCACCACCAGCGGGAGGGTGCAGACCACTTCGAGCACCGGGCGGAGCTTCGGCGCGCCGAGCCGGACGGCGATCATCGCGGGCACCAGCAGGAGCAGCAGCACCACCACGGTGACGGCGGCGAGCTCCAGGGTGAGCACCAGGCTGTCGGTGAAGCCGGGGGCGGACAGCAGCCCGGTGTAGGCGTCGAAGGAGATGCCGTTGGCGTCGTCGATCGAGAACCACACCGAGGCGGCCATCGGGATCAGGAAGTACAGGCCGGCCAGCAGCAGGACCGCCCCGCGCCAGACCCGGAGTCGGGAGATCAGCTGAGCCATCGGGCACTCCGGCGCTGGAGGGGCAGGTACACGGCCATCACCAGGACGGCGACGATGATCATGTCCAGGCTGAGCGCCAGCGCCAGGTTGCCCTGGCCGACCAGCACGTTGCCGGACAGCGCGTCGGCGATCTGACGGCTGATCAGCGGGACGGTGGCCCCGACCATCGCGGCGGCGGTGGCGTACGCGGCGAACGCCGAGCCGAACAGCAGCACGAAGCCGCCGAGCAGCGACGGGAACAGGATCGGCAGGGCCACGTGCCGCCAGTACTGCAGGCTGGTGGCCCGGTTGTTCTGGGCGGCCTCGCGCCACTGGACCCGCAGGCCCTCCAGCGCGGGGGTGATGGTGAGCACCATCAGCGGCACCAGGAAGTACAGGTAGGCGACGGTCAGGCCGGTGAAGCTGTACAACGACCAGCCGTGGTCGGTCAGGTGGAACATCTTGGTCAGCTCGCCGGCGTTGCCGAGGGTGGCGACGAACGCGAACGCGAGCGGCAGGCCGCCGAAGTTGGCGAGCACGCCGGAGGCGGTCAGCACCGCCTCGCGCAGCATCCGGAACCGGGAGGTGAGGACCGCCTGCGCGATCGGCACGCCGACCGCGGTGCCGATCAGCGCGGTGAGCGCGGACAGCTTCACGCTGGAGACCAGCGCCGTCCAGTAGGCGCCCTGCACCGAGTCGGTGACGTTCGCGGTGGTGAACGAGCCGGCGCCGGTCTCGGCGTCGCCGGAGACGGTGAACGCCCCGGTGACGATGGCGACGGCCGGCAGGCCGAAGCCGACCAGGAAGAACAGCAGCAGCGGGAGGGTCGCCAGCCAGGCCTTGCCGCGCAGCAGGCGGCGCCCGGCGGGCGGCGGGGTGGGGGAGGTCGTGGCGGTGCCGGCGGCCCGGGGGCCGCCGCTGAGGTCAGCGGCGGCCGGGGCCGGCACCGGGGTGGGAGCCGTGGTCATGTCGGTGATCAGCCCGCGATCGCCTTGGCCCAGTTCTCGGTCACGACCTTCTTGGCCGCGTCGATCTGCTCCGAGCTGGGGAAGGTGGTGAACGGCTTCTCGACGACCGGCAGCTTCGCCGCGGCGGCGGTGTCCAGGGTGCCGTCCTTCTTCATCGAGTCGAACAGCGCCGGGGTGGCGTAGCCGCCCAGGAAGCCGTTCTGGCCCTCGACCGAGTACAGGTACTCCATCCACAGGCGGGCCGCGGCCGGGTGCGGGGCGTCCTTGTTGATGGCCTGGTTGTAGAACTGGGCGTAGGAGCCGTCGGAGGGGACGGCGACCTTCCAGTCGATGCCCTTGCCCTTGAACTCGTCGGTGTAGCCGGCGTTCAGGTACGACCAGTCGATCGAGATCGGGGTCTCGCCCTTCTCGACGGTGGCCGGGGTCGACTCGACCGGGTTGAAGTTGCCGGACTGCTTCAGCTTGGCGAAGAAGTCGATGCCGGGCTGGATGTTGTCCAGCGAACCGCCGTTGGCGAGCGCGGCCGCGTACACGCCGCCGAACGCCGAACCGGACTTGGTCGGGTTGCCGTTCAGCGCGACCTGGCCCTTGTACTCGGGCTTCAGCAGGTCGGCGAAGGTCTTCGGGCAGTTGGCGACCTTCTTGGCGTCGCAGCCGATCGAGATGTAGCCGCCGTAGTCGTTGACCCGCAGGCCGGCCGGGTCCTTCATGGTGTCCGGGATCTTGTCGAAGGAGGCGACCTTGTACGGGGCGAGGATGCCCTCCTTGGCGGCGGACAGCGCGAACGCGGAACCCAGGTCCAGGGTGTCGGGCGCGCGGTCCTGGCCCTTGCGGGACTTGACCGCGTTGATCTCGTCCTGGCTGGAGCCGTCCGGGTTCTCGTCCTCGATCTCGATGCCGTACTTCGCCTTGAAGTCGTCCATCAGCTTGCCGTAGTTGGCCCAGTCGCGCGGGAGGGTGATGACGTGCAGCTTGCCCTCCTTCTTCGCGGCGGCCACCAGGCCGTCCATGCCGCCGAAGTCGGCCAGCGAGGTGGCGGTCTTCGCGTTGCCCGCGCCGCCCTTGGCGTCGCCGGACTTGGCGGTCGAGCCGGCGGAGCCGCAGGCGGAGAGGGAGAGCGCGGCAGCGGTCAGCACGGCCGCGAGGGCGGCGGCGCGGTGGCGGTGCACGGTCACGGGAGGGTCTCCTGGAGGAAGTGGAGCTGCAGAGATCGCGAGAAAGGGTTCGGTGCGCGGCGCGGAATCCCCTGGCCAAGTTGGCCAGCCAACTTCCGTCGCCCGAGGTAAGTACGCCCGAGGCCGGTGACGGGAAAGTGAACGGACGGCCCAGTGCAGGGGGCGGCTGTCGGAACGGTCGCGCCCGGTACGGGAGGCGGCGGCAGCAGCGGCTACAGTCAATGGTGTACGCGCGATCACGCCGCGGACACGGCCCAATCTCCTTACCAGCCAAGGGAACTCGACGCACGTGGCACTCGACCAGGACCGCGCCGCCGGCTCGCTCTACCGCAAGGTGGCCGCCGACCTGCGCGAAGCGATCACCTCCGGCTCGTTCGGTGACGCCGGACGGCTGCCGGCGGAGGGCGCCCTCGCCGAGCAGTACGGCGTCTCCCGGGGAACGGTCCGTCAGGCCCTCGCGCTGCTGCGCGCCGACGGCCTGGTCACCTCCCGCCGGGGCACCCGCCGGGTCGTCCTCGGCAGCGCCCGCGTCCAGTCCTTCTCCGAGCTGCTCTCCTTCACCCACTGGGCCCGCTCGATGGGCGAGGAGCCCGGCGGCCGGCTCGACTCGATGGTCCGCCGCCCCGCCGACGCCGCCGAACGCGAACAGCTGCGCCTCGAACCGGGCACCGAGGTGTACGTGATGCTCCGGCTGCGCACGCTGTCCGGCACCCCCGTGATGGTCGAGCGCACCGTCTACCCGCCCCGGGTCGGCGAACTCGTCGCCCAGCTGCCGCCCGACGCCGTCTCGCACACCGAACCGCTGCGCGAGCACGGCATCCTGTTCTCCGACGCCGACCACACCATCGACGTGGTCGGCGCCAACGCCGACGACGCCCGGCTGCTCGGCTGCCGCCGCGGCAGCCCGCTGCTGCGCGAGAAGCGCCGCACCACCGACCCGACCGGCACGCCCGTGGAGTGGTCCCAGGACCGCTACCTGCCCGGCACCGTCGCCTTCTCCATTCACAACTCCCTGGCCTCGTCCGCGCTTTCGCGGCACGCGCGGGAGAACGACTGAGCGCGGGCCGGGCGGAAAACCGGGTGCGGCGCGCTCTCGGGTGGGTGACCATCGACGGATGACCGGGATCACTCTCCTCAGCCCCGCCGAGCTACACCCCACCGGCGGCTACGCGCACATCACCGTCGTCGAGGCCGGCCGCACCGCGCACCTGGCCGGGCAGTGCCCGATGGACCGCACCGACACCCTGGTCGGCGAGGGCGACCTGTTCGCCCAGATCGACCAGGTGGTGGCCAACTCGCTCACCGCCCTGGCCGCCGTCGACGCCGGGCCCGAGCGGGTGGTCCGCTCGGTGATCTACGTCGTCGGCGACCGGCCGGAGGTGCTGGCCGCCGCCTGGGACCACCTGCAGGCCGGGCCGCTCGCCCCCGCGTTCGCCACCGCCAGCACCCTGCTCGGCGTCACCGCCCTCGGCTACACCGGCCAGCTGGTGGAGATCGACCTGACGGCGGCGCTCGCCGACTAGCTGCGCGACAGCACCGTCTCCGTCCACCGGCGCAGCACGGTGAGCAGCGCCGAGACGCGGCGCACCCCGCCGGGGAACGCGGGCAGCAGCAGGACGGCGGGCAGGCAGGCCGCGGTCACCATGACCACGGGCAGCAGGGCCAGCGCCACCACCACGGCGCGCTGGCCGGCGGCCGACTGTCGGACGACTCCGGTGAACATCGATGCGCCTCTCGCTGCGGTCCGTCGACGATTTCCCCCCACTCTTCGACGCGGGCCGCGGGTTGCACCAGGCGCAACGGATTGCCAATTCCCGGCAACGGCGGGATCGCTGGTCCGCCGGGCGGAGTTGCAGACCGGCAACGCCGCCCGGCGCGAGTGGGCCTAGGGCCCGTCTTCAAACCCGCGTCGCAGGCCCGCGGCGTCCGGTGCGTGCTCTCGGCGTGCCGGGTGGAAGGCCTCGTACTGGATGTACTTGGTCTTTCGCCCGGTGCGGCGAGAGTGCGTGCCGGGCGTCGTGGGGCAGGCGGGGGTTTGAAGACGGGCCCTAGCCCATCAACTCCAGCAGCAGCGGCCGGAATTCGGCGAAGGGCGGGGTGCTGACGGCGGGGTCCTTCGCGGCCTCGTCCCAGCGGCGGACGGCGATCGCGTCGGCGGCGAACGGTCCGGCGGCGAAGGCGGCGGCGTCCTCGGGGGTCATCGGGCCGCCCTGCAGGGAGAGGGTGTGCACGGAGGCGGGGGAGAGCTTGGCGAAGTAGCCGGGTTCGGCGGTGCACAGGTAGCGCTTGGCGGGGACGTGCAGGCGGACCGGTTCGGTGACGGCGGCGGGGAAGTACCGGGAGAGCCAGTCGGCCGCCGTCTCGCCGTGGCGGTTGTCGGTGCCGGCCATCAACTCCAGCCCGCTGCCGTGGAAGTGGCCGATGTCGTGGAGCAGTGCGGCGGCCACCAGCGCCGGCGGCGCGCCCGCGGCGCGGGCCAGGGCCCCGGCCTGGAGCATGTGTTCGGCCATGGTGACGGCCTCGCCGAGGTACTCGCCGGCGCCTTCGCCCGCGAACAGCGCCTCCAGTTCGTCCAGCGCGGCGGTGTTGCGGCGCAGCACGGAGAGGGTGGAGGAGAGCGAGTCGAGGTCGGCGTAGCAGCCCTGGAGGTGGCGGCCGCCGGTGGCCTGCTCGAAGGCGGTGCGGGCGTGCAGCAGGCGGGTGTTGTCGAAGATCAGGCAGTCGCCGGGGCCGAGCCGGAACTCCAGTTGGAGTTCCGGGCGCAGGGTGATCTCCGCGAAGCGGCGGTACGCGGCGTAGAAGGCGTCGAGTTCGGCGCCGCGGAGGCTGCGCAGGGTGTCGATGGAGCGGTTGTTGAAGCGGATCTCGCGGATCGCGCCGCGCGGGTCGAGTCCGATCATCGGCATCTCGGCGGCCAGGTCGGCGGTCCGGTCGCGGTAGCGGAACGGCACCGGCGTGCGGGCGAGCAGCGCGAACGCCTCCGGGTCCTCCGCGCGCAGCAGCGCCGCCGCGCGGAAGCCGTCCACCAGCCCGGAGTCGCCGCCGGCGGCGTCGTTGCGCAGGCAGTGCAGCAGTTGGAGGGTGGGGACGGGGTCGCGGTACGGGTTGTCGGTGTGCGGGGCGACGGCGGCGTCGGTGAACGCGAAGTTCACCGCGTCGGGCTCCACCCGGACGTCGAACAGCTCGCCGTAGTTGGTGTCCCGGACGTAGCCGAACGTCCTTGCCACGTCGAGGACTCGGCGCTCCTCGACGGGGACGCCGCGGAGCACCGCGAAGCCGGAGCGGCGGACGGCGGCGAGGACGGCGATCCGCTCCTCGGGGTCGGCCAGGTAGGTCGGCCAGTCGGCCTCGGGCAGGCCGCGGGCGAAGTCGGCGGCCTCCCACAGGCGCTTGCCGTGCTCGGTGCGGTGGTCGCCGAGGCCGCTGTCCTCGTCCCGCGCGTCCCAGCCGGCCGGGTAGCAGGAGCGGTGGCCGTCGGACCACAGCACGTGCAGGCCCGCCGCGTCCTCGACGGCCTCGGTGGCGGTCAGGCCGTCCGGCAGGTCGCCGATCCGGAACCGCTTCTGCCCGCTGCGCGGGTTGCGGCACTCGGTGCACGGGCAGTTGTCGCGCAGCCAGTAGGGGTGGGGGACGGGCATCGGAGCAGCCTCCAGTTGTACAGACAACTTCGCGGGTTCGCTCAGCCAAGTACCCGTATCCGTACGCCGGTTGCCCGGCCGGTGAACGCTCGGCCACCGGCGGCCGAACCTGTCGGTGCGCCGCGCTAGCGTGCCCGGCATGACGCTCGACCTCGCCCGCGACCTGCCCGCCGCCCTCGCCGACCGCGCCGCCGCCTGGCGGCTGATCGCCGACATCGCCGCCTTCTGGGGCACCCCGCTGCTGCCCGGCGGCGGCTGGTCCGACGCCCAACTCGACGCGGCCGAGGCGAGGTTGGGCCTGAAGCTGCCCGCCGCGCTGCGCGAGGCCCACCGGCTGCTCGGCAACCGGCCCGAGCTGACCAGCAACCAGGACACCCTGCTGCCGCCCGAGCGGCTGTACGTCGACCAGGACTGCCTGGTGTACCGGGTGGAGAACCAGTCCTGCGCCTACTGGGGCATCCCGCTGGCCGCCCTCGACCAGGAGGACCCGCCCACCGTGGTCTGGCCGGACGTCGCACCGTCCGTGCAACTGGAGATCACGCCGTGGACGGCGAGCTTCTCGGCCGAGTGCCTGGGCATCGTGCTGGCCGAGCCGCTGCTCGACGACGGCGCGCACGTGGAGGGCGGCGAGGTCGACCCGGCCGACCTGACCGGCTGGACGGAGCTGCCCCGGGTGCACGCCGAAGCGGTGGACACCCGGTACTTCGCCCGGCCGGACGCCCTCCTGGTGCTCCAGGGGGGCGCCTGGCTGGCGGTGCGCGCCGTGGACGAGGAGGCGCTGGACGCGATCTGCGAGGAGCTTCCGGAGGTCGGCGGCTGACGAGGCGTCAGATCTCCTGCTCCCAGGCCTCGGTGGCCGCCTTCACGGCCGCCGCCGCCGAGACGCCGGTGGCCTGGGCGAGGGCCTCCAGGGTGGCGACGACCGTCTCGGCGGTGGCCGCCGGGCCGTAGTGGTTGAGGCGCAGCATGCCGGCGGCGAGCGCGCCGCCGCCGGCCTGGACCGGCAACTGCGGGGCGTGCCGGTGGAGTTCGGCGGCGAGCTCGGTCGCGTCCAGGCCCTCGGGGGTGCGCAGCGTGGTGGCGACCGGGGCGGCGTGCTCGGCGAGCCGGACGAACGGGGCGACGGTGCCGAGGGCGGTGGCGCCGGCGCGGGTCGCGGCGGCCGCGGCGCGGTGCCGGGCGATCACCGCGTCCAGGCCCTCGGCGGTGATCGCGTCCAGGCACTCGTCCAACGCGAGCATCTCCAACTGGGCGGGGGCGTGCGGCAGTTGGGTGCGGCCGGCGTCGGTCCAGCGGGCCTTCCAGTCGAGCAGCGAGAGGTAGGAGCGGCGCGGCGCGGCCGGGTTGGCCGCGATCCGCTCCCAGGCCCGCCCGCTGACCGAGACGGCCGAGACGCCGGCCGGGCCGCCCATCGCCTTCTGGCCGCCGATCACGCACAGGTCGATGCCCCAGGCGTCGGTCAGCAGCGGCTCGGCGGCCACCGAGGCCACCGCGTCCACCATCAGCAGCGCGCCGTGCTCGCGGACCACCGCGGCGATCTCGGCGACCGGGTTGGTGTTGCCGGTGGCGGCCTCGGCGTGCACCAGCGAGACGAAGTCGATCTCCGGGGCGGCGCGCAGCGCCTCCGCGACCTGCTCGGCGGTGACGGCGGCGTCGAACGGCGCGGACAGGTCCACCACCTCGGCGCCCGCGTCGCGCAGCCAGCCGCCGAAGGTCTGGCCGTACGGGCCGGTGATCACGTTCAGCGCGGTCGAACCCGGGTGCGCCGCACCCTTGATCGCCGCTTCCAGCGGCAGCAGCGCCTCGCCCTGGGTGACGATCACGTCGGCCTCGGTGTGCAGCAGTGCCGCCACCTTGTCCTCGATCGCGGCGAACCGGGCGGCGGTCATCGGCGGGAGGTCGAGCAGCATGCGGAGAGGCCTTTCGGGCAGCGGAGGGTTGTCGCCGGGGCCACCACGGAGGGTCGCCGTCGAACAGTCTGCCGCAGATCGCCCCGTCCGCCCGAACGGCTGCCGAGTACAGTGCCAGACATGACAGACGGTGGGGTGCTGCACATCAGGGGCCGGGTCCTGGTCGGCCCGGAGGACGTCCGCGACGAACTCTGGGCGGTGGACGGCCGGGTGACCTTCGAGCGGCCCGCCGCCGAACCCGCCGCCACCCTCACCGGCTGGGCCCTGCCCGGCCTGGTCGACGCCCACTGCCACGTCGGCCTGGACGCGCACGGCGCCGTCGACCGGGCCACCAGCGAGAAGCAGGCCCTCACCGACCGGGACGCCGGCACCCTGCTGATCCGCGACGCCGGCTCCGCCGCCGACACCCGGTGGATCGACGACCGCGACGACCTCCCGAAGATCATCCGGGCCGGCCGGCACATCGCCCGCACCCGCCGCTACATCCGCAACTACGCCCACGAGATCGAGCCCGGCGACCTCGCCGCGTACGTCACCGCCGAGGCCCGGCGCGGCGACGGCTGGGTCAAGCTGGTCGGCGACTGGATCGACCGCGGCGTCGGCGACCTCGCCGCGTGCTGGCCCGGCGACGCCCTCGCCGAGGCGATCGCCGCCGCGCACGCCGAGGGCGCCCGGGTCACCGCGCACTGCTTCGCCACCGAATCGCTGCCCGACCTGCTGGCCGCCGGCATCGACTGCATCGAGCACGCGACCGGCCTCACCGAGGAGTTGATCCCCGCCTTCGTCGAACGCGGCGTGGCGATCGTCCCGACCCTGGTCAACATCGCCACCTTCCCGGCGCTGGCCGACGGCGGCGAGGCCAAGTTCCCGCAGTGGTCCGCGCACATGCGCCGGCTGCACGAGAACCGCTACGCGACCGTCGCCGCCGCGCACGACGCGGGCATCCCGATCTACGTCGGCACCGACGCCGGCGGCTCGCTCGCGCACGGCCTGGTCGCCGAGGAGGCGATCGAGCTCACCAAGGCCGGTCTGAGCACCAACGAGGCGCTGGCCGCCGCCAGTTGGTCCGCCCGCGAGTGGCTCGGCCGCCCCGGCCTCACCGAGGGCGCCCCCGCCGACCTGGTCGTCTACGACGCGGACCCGCGCACCGACCTGCGGGTGCTGGGCGCTCCGCGGCACATCGTGCTCAACGGCCGCGCGGTGTGAGCACGGACGGGCAGGTCCTCCGGTGGTGGGAGGCGCTGCCGTCCGACACCCGCGCGCAGGTGGACGAGGAGCTGCGCCGCGGCCGGCACGTCCCGGCCCTCAAGCTGCTGCGGGATGCGCTCGGCGTGAGCATTCCGCAGGGGATGGACGTCATCGGGGCCCGCGTCGAGCTGGTCCGGCCGCCGGTCGAGGACGGGCCGGTGGACCCGCGAGCACTGGTGCGGAAGGCCGAGGCGCTGGGCGAGCGGGTGCTGGCGGTCGAGGCGGTGTGGGACGGCGACACCGTCCACGACCGGTTCGTGCTGCTGGCCGTCGGCGAGACCCGCGACCACCCGCTGGAGGCCGTGTACGCGAGCACCGCGACCCGTCACCTCGGCCCGGACGAACGGGTCGGCGGGCGGCCGCACGTCGCGGTGGCGGCGGAGGCGATCGGTGTCGCCGTGGCGAGGGCGCTGCGGGTGCCGTTCCACTTCGCCGGTCCGGACGAGCCCGACGACCGGGCGCCGCGGTGGGTGCGGCCGGGTGCGGCGGGCTGCTGAACTCTCGTTGTCGGTGCGGCCGATAGGCTTCCGTCATGGCTGCTCGACCCTTGCACGAAATCGTTGAACCCGGCTGGGCCCAGGCGCTCGCGCCGGTCGCCGGGCAGGTCGCCGTGATGGGCGACTTCCTGCGCGCCGAAATCGCGGCCGGCCGCACCTATCTGCCGCCGGGGCCGCAGGTGCTGCGGGCGTTCCAGCAGCCGTTCGCGGACGTCCGGGTGCTGATCGTCGGTCAGGACCCGTACCCGACCCCGGGCCACGCCGTCGGGCTGAGCTTCTCGGTCGGGGCGGAGGTCCGGCCGATACCGCCGAGCCTGGTCAACATCTACCAGGAGTACAGCAACGACCTCGGCCTGCCGATGCCCTCCAATGGCGACCTCACCCCGTGGGCCGACCAGGGCGTCCTGCTGCTCAACCGCGCGCTGACCACGCAGGCCCGCAAGACCAACGGCCACCGCGGCAAGGGCTGGGAGGCCGTCACCGAGCAGGCCATCAAGGCGCTCGCCGCCCGCGGCGGCCCGCTGGTGGCGATCCTCTGGGGCCGGGACGCGCGCGAACTGCGGCCCTGGCTCGGCCAGGTCCCCAGCGTCGAGTCCCCGCACCCCAGCCCGTACTCCGCCAACAGCGGCTTCTTCGGCTCCCGCCCGTTCAGCCGCGCCAACGACCTGCTGGTCCGCCAGGGCGGCCAGCCCGTGGACTGGCGCCTGCCGTAGCGGCCCGGGGCCACGGACGACCGCTCCCGGGGGCGGTCCGCCCGGCTCCGGGAGCGCGCCGTCCTGCTGCCCGGGCGCCCCGCTTCTCCTCGTGCCGCCGCTCGCAGCCGGTATCGCCGGGCCGGTCGGGGCCGGGCGATCGAACTCGCCGGGGCGCGGCGGTGTTCACCAGCCGTCGGTGGTGTCCAGGTTGACGGCGACGCCGCCGTTGGTGCCGGTCAGGTGGACGCACACCTCGTGGGAGTCCAGCAGCACCCCGCGGGTCCGGCAGGCCGTCCAGACGCCCTGCGCGTCCTGGTCCAACGGCCAGCCGGAGGCGGCCAGGTGGCCGCGCAGGTCGTCGAGCACCCGGGCCGGCCCCTGACCCGCGGCGCCGACCACGGTCAGCTCGCGGTCGCGGAAGTTCGTCGAACCGCCGCCGCAGCCGGACCGCTCGGCGGCGACCCGCAGGCCGGCCGGCAGATCGGGCAGCTCCGAGGCGGCGGGCACCCGCGAGGGCGGCCCGTTCATCTGCAGGAACGTGCCGTACAGCAGGGTCGCCGCCCCCATCAGCAGCGCGAAGCCCACCGTGCACGCGGCGGCGGCGCCCCGGCGTTCACCGCTCTCGCCCTTGTGCACCGGCCACGCCAGCAGCAGGCCCAGCAGCGGAGCGACCGCCAGCAGGCACCCGTTGGCGATCAGCACCGTCCAGTGGACCGACTCGGGCGTCCAGTCCAGCTGCTCCGCCACCCCGATCAGGGCGCCGGCCGCGAGCACCACCGCGAACACCGTGCGCACCCGCCCCGGCGGCGCCGCGAGCAGCCACAGGCCCAGCGGCACCACCAACAAGATCGTCCCCCATGTTACGGCGCCCACTCTGCCCGCCGCCCGCCCCGAAGGGAAGGCCCCGGACCCGCCCGGCCGGTGAACTCCCGCGCCCGCCCAACCCGATGGGCCGGGGCCGGGGCGCCGGGCGGGGCCAGGGGCGGCGCCGTGACGGACGACGGGTTCCTGTCGGGAATTCATCAGCTCATCGGCAGGAACGGTCAGTCCGGATCGTCAACCTCACCCGAAGGAGTGAACTGACGCTCCGTGTTGCTGATGTGACGCAGTGTTCGAGAAGACTGGCGGAACTCGAGAGCGCGAACCCCCTCCCCGTGCGTGGTGCCGGGGAGGTCGTGGCTGCGCTCTGCCGTTCTTCCGTGTGGGGGTTCTGTCATGTCTGTTCTGCGCACCGTCGGCGTGTCCGCGCTGGTCGGATCCGTGCTCGCGCTGCCGCTGCCCGCCTTCGCCGCCGACGGGGGCGCGCCGGCCAAACCCGGGAAGGCGAAGGCGGTGACAGCCGAACTCGGCCTGAACGTCGAGCTGTTGAACACGGTGAAGGTGCCCGTCGAGGTGTCGCTGAACAAGGTGGAGTCGCCCGCCCAGCGGGACGGCGCGGTGCTCACCGCCACCGTCGACGGGGTGGACGGCGGGCGGCCGGTGAACCTGGTGAAGGCGCAGGTCGGCAAGTCCGTGACCAAGGTCGACGACAAGCAGGCCACCGCCTCGGTGCAGCTGGTCGGCGCGGCCGTGCACGCCCCGGCCTGCCGCTGACCACGCTGATCGGCCTGGAGGCGATGAGCGCCGAGGTGACCTGCCCGGCCAACGGGCAGCCGACCGCCAAGGTGACCGCGCCCGCGAAGCTGACCGTGCTCGGGCAGTCGGTGACGGTCGGCCTCAACTCGCCCACCCACGTGGACGTTCCGGCGATCGGCTCGGTGGACGTCGAGTTCTCGAAGAAGACCGTCACCAGCAGCACCGCCGCCGCCTCCGCGCTGGAGGTGCAGGTGGCGGTGAACCCGCTGAACCTGAACGTCGCCAAGGTGAACGGCAAGGTGACGGTCGCCTCGGTGTCCTGCGAGAAGCCGGTGCCCGCCGCCGTCCCGGCCGCCGCCACCTCGCCGGCCCCGTCCGGCCCCGCCGGGTCCGCGTCGCCCACCGCGCAGAACCGGACGGCGCCGAAGGAGTCCGGCGAGGAGCTGGCGTACACCGGCTCGTCCGGCAGCACCGCGCTGGCCGCCGGCGGCTTCACCCTGCTGCTGGCCGGCGGCGCCGCGGTCTGGATGACCCGCCGCCGGCGCGCCGCGCACGCCCGGCACCGCTGAGCGGTGACCCCGAGGTCGGCAGCGGCGCCCCATATCCCATGCGGGGAACTCCCGGAGGGTGAGCGCGCCGCTGCGGACCGTTGGTTCACATAGGCGTTACATAGGAGGAACAACCGGGAAACGGCGGCTTGCAACGCTACGCAGGCACCCACCACCCGAGCAGTGAGGTTCACCGCGATGGCAATCAAGGCCGAGTACATCTGGATCGACGGCACCAAGCCGACCGCGAAGCTGCGTTCCAAGACTCGGGTCCTGCCGAACGCGGACAAGATCCCCACCTGGGGCTTCGACGGTTCCTCGACCAACCAGGCCGAGGGCCACGCCTCGGACCGCGTGCTCGACCCGGTGAAGGTCGTCAAGGACCCGATCCGCGGCGGTGACAACATCCTGGTGCTGTGCGAGGTGCTGGAGACCGACGGCACCGCCCACGAGTCCAACACCCGCGCCCTGCTGCGCGAGATCGCCGAGCGCTACGCCGGCCAGGAGTCGATCTTCGGCATCGAGCAGGAGTACACCTTCTTCAAGGGCTCCCGCCCGCTCGGCTTCCCCGAGGGCGGCTTCCCGGCCCCGCAGGGCGGCTACTACTGCGGCGTGGGTGCCGAGGAGGTCTTCGGCCGCGAGATCGTCGAGCTGCACCTCGACCGCTGCATCGACGCCGGCCTGGCGATCTGCGGCATCAACGCCGAGGTCATGCCCGGCCAGTGGGAGTTCCAGATCGGCCCGGTCGACGCGCTGACCGTCTCGGACGACCTGTGGATCGCCCGCTACCTGCTCTACCGCACCGCCGAGGAGTTCGGCATCGACGCCACCCTGGACGCCAAGCCGGCCCGGGGCGACTGGAACGGCGCGGGTGCCCACACCAACTTCTCCACCAAGGCGATGCGCGAGGGCTACGAGGCCATCATCACTGCCTGCGAGTCGCTCGGCGCCTCCCAGGAGAAGGTGCTGGAGCACGTCAGCCAGTACGGTGACGACATCCAGTCCCGCCTGACCGGCAAGCACGAGACCGCCCCGTGGAACGTCTACTCCTACGGCGTCTCCAACCGCGGCGCGTCGGTCCGCATCCCGTGGCAGGTCGAGGTGGACCAGAAGGGCTACATCGAGGACCGCCGCCCGAACGCGAACGTCGACCCGTACGTGGTCACCCGCCTGCTGATCAACACCTGCTGCGAGGCCCTGGAGAAGGCCGGCCAGGTCTGATCCGCCGCACGCGACGCCACGGCGCCCGCCGAACCCCGCGGAGGGGATCGGCGGGCGCCGTCGTGCGCGCCGTCACATCCGGACGAAACCGTGCGTGCGGCCGACCGTGACGAAGCCGAGGCGCGCGTACCACTGCTGCGGCCAGTCCTCGGCGTCCGCGACCAGGAAGCGCAGCCCGTCCGGGGCCCGCTCGGCCGCCAGCCGCAGGGCGGTGGCCATCACCCGGTCGGCGAGGCCGCGGCGCTGCCGCTCGTCCGCCGTGGCCACGTCCTCGATCTGCGCGGTGCCCGCCGCGTCCTGGTACAGGTCCGCCCAGGAGCCGAACTCGCCGTCCTCGTCGCGCGCGGCGAGGATCAGCACCCGCTCCGCACCCGCCTGCCGGGCGTTGCGCCGCGCCACCAGCTGGCCGATCGAATCGTCCGAGGCCCACGGCAGCCAGTTCCGCCACTGGCGCTCCAACGCCGGGGCCAGCTGCGCCAGTTCGACCTGCTCCGCGCTGCCGGGGGCGGACGGCAGCGGGCCGCGGTGGACCATCACCAGCTCCACCTCGTGCTGGTACCCGGCGGCCACCAGGCCCGGTGCCAGCGCGAGCGCGGCCGCGTCGTCGAACACCGCGATCCGCCGGTGCTTCAGGTGACCCAGCACCTCGTCCGCCAGCGCCGCCACGTCGACCCCGCTCGGCGGGGCGTCCAGCACCAGCTGGTTGTGCTCGTGCGAATACGCGTACCTGTCGCTCAACACCGCGAACCCGCCCGGCAGTTCGACCACCTCGTCGGCCTGCCCGCGGGCGAACCCGCGACGGAACTCCAGTGCTGTCCGCAAACTCTCTTCGCCCACCATCCGGTCATCGTAGGCCGGGCGGCCGGTGGCACCCGAAGGAATATCCGGCTTGAGTCTCCCCCGGGGGGAGACCCCACAGTGGGGGCATGGACGGCGAAGAACTGCTGACGATCGGCGCCCTGGCGCGACGGACCGGACTGACGGTGAAGACCATCCGGTACTACGCGGACACCGGGCTGGTGCCGTCCACCGACCGCACCGCCGCCGGATACCGGCAGTACGGCACGGACGCCGTGGCACGGCTCCAACTGGTCCGCACCCTGCGCGAACTGGGTCTCGACCTGGCCACCGTCCGCCGGGTGCTGGACCGGGAGACCACCGTCGCCGAAGTGGCCCGCGCCCACGCGGACGCGCTGGACGTCCAGATCCGGACGCTCCGGCTGCGCCGCGCCGTGCTCCGCGCGGCCGCCGAACAGGGAACCCGAGGAGAGGGGATCGCACTCATGCACCGACTCGCACGACAGACCGACGAGGAACGCCGCCGCCTGATCGAGGAGTTCGTCGACGACACCTTCGGCACGGCCGACGCCAACCCGGAACTCGTCGAACTGCTCCGCAGCGCCGTGCCCGAGCTGCCCGAGGAGCCCACCCCGGCGCAGGTGGCCGCCTGGGCCGAACTCGCCGAACTCACCGGCGACGAGGAGTTCCGCGCCTCGCTCCGCCGGATGGCCGCCCACCAGGCCGCGGAACGCGCCGCCGGCGACACCACCGGCCTGCACCACGACCTCACCGAACACGTCCGCGAGGCCGTCACCGCAGCCCTCGCCTCCGGCCTCTCCCCGGCCTCACCGCAGGCCGCGCACGTGGTCTCCGACCTGACGGCCCGTTACGCGCAGGTGTTCGGCCGACCGGACGACGAAACCCTCCGCCCCTGGCTCCTGACCAGACTCGAGGTCGCGGGCGACCCCCGCGTCGAGCACTACTGGGCCCTCCTCTCCCGCATCCAAACCGGGGCCTGGGGCCCCCGGGGGAACCCCACCCCCCCGACCTCCCTGGGCCCCAACCCCCCGGGGGGCCCTTCCCCGGGGGACCCCCTGGGGGGGGGGGGTTCCCCCCACCCCCGGGGGGGGGCCCCGGGGGGGGGCCCCCCCCCCCTGGGGGGCCCCCCGGGGGAGGGGGCCCCCCAGGGGGGGGGGGGGGGGGGCCCCCCCCCCCTGGGGGGCCCCCCCCCTGGGGGGCCGGGGGACCCCCCTGGGGGGCCCCCCCCCAGGGGGGGGGGGCCCCCCACCCCGGCCCCCCACGGGG
>NZ_KK853997.1:5880624-5881268 GCF_000696185.1 Kitasatospora cheerisanensis KCTC 2395
GGTGCTGCTCGGGCGGGCGGTGACGCTGCCGTTCTCGGCGAAGGTGCGGACGGCCCGGGTCGGGTTCGGGCTGGTGACGCAGGGCTGGGCGGGCTGGGCGGTGGACGCGGTGCGCGGGACGGCGGTGACGCTCGGGCTGTTCCTGCCGCTGGCGCTCGGCCTGTACGCGCTGATCGGCCGCTCCCCGAGCCACTGGTGGGTGCCGGGCGCGCTCGCGGCGGCGCTGCTGACGGTCGCGATGTCCTTCCTGCACCCGCTGGTGTTCGAGCCGCTGTTCAACCGGTTCAGCTCGATGCCGGACGGCGAACTGCGCACCGCGCTGCTGGAGTTGGCCCGCCGGGACGGCATTGCGGTGCGGGACGTGCTGGTCGCCGACGCGTCCCGCCGCACCACCGCGCTGAACGCGTACGTGTCCGGTTTCGGCCCGACCCGGCGGATCGTGGTGTACGACACCCTGCTGGCCACCGCCGACCCGCGCGAGGTGGAGCTCGTCGCCGCGCACGAGCTCGGCCACGTCAAGCACCGCGACGTCGCCACCGGCACCGTCCTGGGGCCCTGAGACCTGGCCCCAAAGGGGCCACCGACCAGGGGGGGGACTAGGGGGGGGGGGGCGGGGGGGGGGGGGGGGGGGGGCGGCGGCGCGC
>NZ_KK853997.1:5881288-5900835 GCF_000696185.1 Kitasatospora cheerisanensis KCTC 2395
CGCCCTCGCGGCGCTGCTCGGTGCGGCGAGCGTCCCCGCGCAGTGCGCGGTGAGCCGCCGGATCGAGGCCCGCGCCGACCGGCACGCCCTCGAACTGACCGGTGACGCCGAGCAGTTCGTCGCCATGCAGCGCCGTCTCGCGGTCGCCAACGTCTCCGACCCGAACCCGCCCCGCGTCCTGGAACTGCTGCTCGCCACCCACCCCAGCGCGGGCCGCCGGATCGCCGCCGCCCGCCGCTGGCAGGCCGCGCACCCGTCCTGAGCGGAATCCGGTGGCCGGGCCGCCCGGGGGCGGGGGAGAATCCGGTACCTGCCCGGGGAGGAGCACGCATGACGGACCGTCCGCTGCTGATGCTGGACGTCGACGGCCCGCTCGCGCCGTACGTCGGCAGCCCGTACCGGCGGCCCGCGGGCTACCTGACGCACCGGGTCGAGTCGCGGACGTGGCGGGAGCGCCAGCGCCGGGCGGGCGTGCGCAACCCGAAGCCGCTGCGGGTCTGGCTGCACCCCGGGCACGGTCCCGCGCTGCTCGCCCTGCCGTACGAACTGGTGTGGGCCACCACTTGGCGCGAGGAGGCGAACGAGCACCTCGCGCCGCTGCTCGGCCTGCCCCGACTGCCGTACGTGGACTGGCCGTCGATGCACCACGGCGACCCGGACGGCCTGCACTGGAAGACCCGCCATCTGGTCGCCTGGGCCGCCGGGCGGCCGTTCGCCTGGGTGGACGACGAGATCGAGCCGCCGGACACCGCGTGGATCGCCGCCCACCACCCGGGCCCGGCGCTCACCCTGACGGTCGACCACCGGTACGGGCTGCGGCCCGAGGACTTCGCACAACTCACCGACTGGGCCGAGGAGATCACCCGTTGAGAGTCGCCGCGCTGTACCGCCACCCCGTGAAGTCGATGCTCGGAGAGGAGCTCGCCCGGGCCCGGATCGACGAGCACGGCGTCGACGGCGACCGCCGCCGCGCCCTGCTGGACCTGACCACCGGGCAGATCGCCAGCGCCAAACAGCCGCGCACCTGGCGGCAGTTGCTCACCCTGCGGGCGGAGACGAAGGACGGCGGGGTGCGGATCACCGGCCCGGACGGCGCCGAGCTCGACGAGGACGCGCTCGGCGCCCTGCTGGGCCGCCCCGTCCGGCTGATCACCGAGCGGCCGCCCGGCTCGACGCTGCTGCGTTCGGTGCCCGAGCAGGTGCTGGCCGACGGCATCGACGCCGAAGTGGAGTACACCGTCCAGGACTTCGGCAAGGCCGCCGCCCCGGGCAGCTTCTTCGACTTCGCCCCGCTGCACCTGGTCACCACCGCCAGCCTGGCCGGCGCGGCCGCCGTCCGCTACCGGCCCAACCTGGTGCTGGACGTCGACGCCGAGCCGTTCGCCGAGAACGCCTGGGTGGGACGGGAGTTGACCGTCGGGCGGGAGCTGCGGCTGCGCCTGATCGCCGCCAGCCCGCGCTGCGCCGTCCCCACCCTGGCCCACGGCCCGCTGCCCGCCGACCCGGAGGCGCTGCGCCGCCCGGCCCGGCTGAACCGGGTCGAGCCGCTGCCGGGCATGAGCCCGCTGCCCTGCCTCGGCGTGTACGCGCAGGTGCTGACCCCAGGCACGGTGGAGCTCGGCGACCGGGCGGAGCTGCACTGACCCGGCGTCAGGGCACCGCCCGGAACCGGCTCGGCGTCAGCCGATCGCGGCCGCCAGCGCGGTGAGGAAGCGGTCGGTGGTGTCCCGGTCGCGGACGGCCAGCCGCAGCCAGTCCGGGCCGAGGCCGGGGAAGGTGTCGCCGCGGCGGACGGCGAACCCGGCGGTGCGCAGCCGTTCGCGGACGGCGGCGGCGTCCGGCAGTTCGATCAGCACGAAGGAGGCGGCGGGCTCGCCGTGCACCCGCACCGCCGGGAGCTGCGCCAGGCCCTTCAGCAGGTGCTCGCGGTCGAGCGCGGTGCTGCGGGCGGCGGCGTCGGCCTCGGCGAGCGCGGCGGGCGCGGAGCAGAGTTCGGCGGCGGTCAGCGCGGGGGAGGAGACCGGCCAGAGCGGCTGCGCGGCGGCGAGTTCGGCGACCAGGCCGGCGGGGGCCAGCAGGTAGCCGATCCGCAGGCCGGCCAGGCCCCAGGTCTTGGTCAGGCTGCGCAGCACCACCACCCGGCCGGGCAGGTCGCGGGTCCCGGCGAGGGACTCGGTCTCGCCCGGGTCGGTGTCCATGAACGCCTCGTCGACCACCAGGGTCCGCCCGGGGCGGGCCAGTTCGGCCAGCGTCGCGGCCGGGTGCAGGATGGAGGTGGGGTTGGTGGGGTTGCCGACCACCACCAGGTCGGCGTCCTCGGGCACGGACCCGGACAGCAGGCGGAAGCCCTGCTCCGGCGCGAGGAGCACGCGGTGGACGGTGTGCCCGGCGTCCCGCAGCGCCGCCTCCGGCTCGGTGAACTGCGGGTGCACCACCACCGCGTGGCGCGGCCGCAGCACCCGGGCGAGCAGCACGAACGCCTCGGCGGCGCCGGCCGTCAGCAGCACCTCGCCGACCGGCCGGCCGTGCCGGGCGGCGACGGCGGCGCGGGCCGCGGTGCCGTCCGGGTAGGCGGCCAGGGTGTCCAGCGAGGCGGCGAGGCGGTCGCGCAGCCACGGCGGCGGGGTGCCGGTGCGGACGTTCACGGCGAGGTCGACCAGCCCGGCGGAGCGGACTTCGGCGTCGCCGTGATGGCGCAGATCGGGCTCGACGTTCACCTGGTGGCCTCCTCGGGCAGGGCGGCGAGGGCCGCGGTGGCCGTC
This sequence comes from Kitasatospora cheerisanensis KCTC 2395, assembly GCF_000696185.1. Classification (GTDB taxonomy): domain Bacteria; phylum Actinomycetota; class Actinomycetes; order Streptomycetales; family Streptomycetaceae; genus Kitasatospora; species Kitasatospora cheerisanensis. The sequence goes on from NZ_KK853997.1 coordinate 5,884,051, forward strand.
GCCGAGGCGGTGCGCGGCGCCAGCAGGCGGCCGCCCGGTCCGGCCGAGGCCAGCGCGGCGGCCTCCGCGACGCTCGGGGTGCCGACCGCCGCCGCCACCCGGGCGGAGCCGGCGACCGGGACGGCGGCCAGCACGGCGGCCGGGTGGCCGACCGCGGGGACGCCCAACTCCCGTGCGGCGGCGCGCAGTCCGGGCTCGGTGAGCTTGCCGTCCAGGGTGGCGACCAGGGCGACGGCGGAGCGGTCCAGGCCGTGGGCGGCGAGCGCCGCGTCGGCGGTGCGGAGCAGTTCGGCGGCGTCGGCGCCGCGCCGCAGGCCGAGTCCGAGCACCACCCGGGCAGCGGATGACGGGTCGTCAGGCCGGCTCGCGGGGCCGGGTGCCTCGGCTGTCACGCCCGGCCTCCCGTTCCTCGTCCAGCGCGCCGGTCGTGCGCGCCGGGCCGCGCAAGATCCCACCATGTCGGTCCGAGCCGGGTCAATCGGGACAGGTGTGAGAAGCGCCGCTCCGGCGGCCGGAAAGCGCCGCCCGGACCGAGTTGCACAGCCAAGCTTTGCTTGTTCTTCACCTGTCAAAAGTCCCGGAGGCCACCCCTCCGCGCCTAGGGTTTCCGGCGCTCCAACAGCCCTGTCCCGCACGTTCCTTGCCCCGGAGGACCTGCCATGACCGCTGCACCGCTCACCCGTCGCACCAAGCGGCGCCTGACCGCGATCGGCAGCACCGTCGCGCTCGCCGCCACCTCGCTCGGCCTGTGGGCCGCCACCGGCTCCACCGCGCAGGCCGCCGCGCTGCCCGCGCCCGACCACGTCGTCGTCGTGGTGATGGAGAACCACGCCTACAGCCAGGTGATCGGCAGCTCCAGCGCCCCGTACCTGAACAACACGCTGAAGGCCGGCGGCGCGAACCTCACCCAGTCCTACGGCCTGACCCACCCGTCCGAGCCGAACTACTACATGCTGTTCTCGGGCTCCAACCAGGGCCGCACCGACGACAGTTGCGTCAAGGTCGGCTCGATGACCGCCCCCAACCTGGCGTCCGAGCTGATCGCCGCCGGGCAGAGCTGGGGCTCGTACAACGAGACCCTGCCCAGCCAGGGCTCCACGGTCTGCTCCAGCGGCAAGTACGCGCAGAAGCACAACCCGTGGTTCGGCTTCTCCAACGTGCCGACCAACACCGCCTACACCTTCGCCCAGTTCCCCACCGACTACACCACGCTGCCGAAGGTCTCCTTCGTGGTGCCGAACCTGTGCAGCGACATGCACGACTGCTCGGTCTCCACCGGCGACACCTGGATCAAGAACAACCTCGGCGCGTACGCCACCTGGGCGCAGACCCACAACAGCCTGCTGGTCGTCACCTTCGACGAGGACAACAGCCTGTCCGGCAACCGCATCCCGACCGTGGTCTACGGCCAGCACGTGATCCCCGGCTCCAGCACCGCCACCACCTACAACCACTACAACGTGCTCCGCACCCTGGAGGACCTGGCCGGCCTGAGCACCCACGCCGGCAACGCCGCCTCCGCCTCCGACATCACCGGCATCTGGAACTGACGCCGGATGTACCTCGCGGACGCCCGCTCCACCAAGAGTGACCGCGCCGCGGCCGCTGCCCCGGGCACCCGCCCGGGGCGGCGCGCCGCCGTCCCCGGCACCGTGCTCGCCCTCGGCGCGGTCAGCCTGGTCACCGACGTCTCCTCCGAGATGGTCAGCGCGGTCCTGCCCCTGTACGTGGTCGCCGCGCTGGGCCTGTCCCCGCTCGGCTTCGGCCTGCTCGACGGCATCAACAACGGCGTCGGCGCGCTGGTCCGCCTGCTCGGCGGCCACCTCGCCGACCGCGGCGGGCGGGGCCACAAGACCGTCGCCGGGATCGGCTACGGCCTGTCCGCGCTGTGCAAGCCGCTGCTGCTGCTCGTCCACACCGTCCCGCTGATCGGCGCCGTCCTCGCCGTCGACCGCACCGGCAAGGGGCTGCGGACCGCGCCGCGGGACGCGATGATCTCGCTCTCCACCGCCCCCGAGCACCGCGGCCGCGCGTTCGGCGTGCACCGCGCCATGGACACCACCGGCGCGCTGCTCGGCCCGCTGCTCGCCTTCGCCGTCCTGCGGATCGCCGACGACCGCGCCGAACGGGCCGGCTACGGCGCGGTGTTCACCGTCTCCGGCTGCGTCGCCGTGCTCGGCGTGCTGCTGCTGGTGCTGTTCGTCCCCGCCCGGATCACCGCCCCGCCCCCGCCCCCGCCGACGCCCCGTCGGCGCCGCGGCCCACCCTGCGGGACGCGCTCGCCCTGCTGCGCCGGCCCGCGCTGCGCCGGCTCACCCTGGCCGCCGTGCTGCTCGGCCTCACCACCGTCAGCGACTCCTTCCTGTACCTGCTGCTGCAACGCGAACTCGACCTGCCCGCCCACCTGTTCCCGCTGCTGCCGCTCGGCACCGCCGCCGTCTTCCTGACCCTGGCCGTCCCGCTCGGCGTGATCGCCGACAAGGTCGGCCGCCGCACCCTCTTCCTGGCCGGCCACGCCGTCCTGCTCTGCGCGTACGGCGTCGTCCTCTCCCCGCTGCACGGCGTGGGCGCCGCCGTCCTCGTGCTGCTGCTGCACGGCGGCTTCTACGCCGCGACGGACGGGGTGCTCGCCGCCGCCACCGCCGCGACCGTCCCCGACGGCCAACAGGGCGCCGGGCAGGCCCTGGTGGGCACCGGCCAGGCCCTCGCCCGGTTCGCCTGCTCGCTCGCCTTCGGCGCCGCCTGGTCCCTCTGGGGCCCCGCCCCGCCCTCACCGCCACCGCCCTCGCGCTGGCCCTCGCCGCCTGCGCGGCCACCCGCCTGCTCCGCGACCCGGCCGCCCCCGCCTGACCGTTCCGGAGGCACGCACCCGGTGCCGCGGCCTCTCCCCCCTCTCCCGTCAACCCGCCCGGAGGGCGCCTCCCATGACTGCTCCCGCTGTTGTCGACCCGGACTCCGCGACCCCCGAACCCCCGGACGGGGGCGCCCCGCTGGGGCGCAAGCTGCTGGTGCTGGCCGTGGCGGTGCTGCTGCTGGCCGGGATCGGGACGGCCGCCGTGCGGTACGCCGCGGGGCGGTCGGACCGGCGCGACCAGGAGCAGGCCGGCGGGCCGCCGGTGCACGAGGGGGCGGTGACGCTGAACCCGACGGGCCGTCAACTGCTGCTGCGCAACCTCGCCTGGGGCCCGCACCGGGACGAGGTCGCCGCCGTGCCCGCCGACCGTCCCGACGGTCCGCGCACCGCCTCCGGCGTCAAGTGCCTGCGCTTCCACGCCGCCGCCGGCACCGGCATCTGCCTGCAGGCGGAGCGCGGCGCGCTGGACGACAGCTACCACGCGTCCGTGCTGGACTCCTCGCTGCACGAGGTCAAGCGCTTCCCCGCCCCCGGCATCCCGACCCGCGCCCGGGTCTCGCCCTCCGGCCACCTGGTCGGCTGGACGGTGTTCGTCAGCGGCGACTCCTACGCGGGCACCGACTTCTCCACCCGCACCGCGATCGTCGACACCCGCAACTGGCAGTTCTACGACAACCTGGAGACCTTCGAGGTGCTGCGGGACGGCCACCCGGTGAAGGCCTCCGACATCAACGTCTGGGGCGTCACCTTCGCCGACGACAACCGCTTCTACGCGACGGTCGCCACCGGCGGCCAGACCTACCTGGTGCAGGGCGACCTCGCGGCGCGGACCCTGACCACCCTGCACCAGAACGTCGAATGCCCGTCGCTCTCGCCGGACGGCACCCGGGTCGCCTACAAGAAGCGGGTGGCCGGCACCGACCCGGCCGCGCCCTGGCGGCTGTACGTGCTCGACCTGGCCACCATGACGGAGACCGCGACGGCCGAGCAGCGCAACATCGACGACCAGGCCCTGTGGTCCGACGCCCACACGCTGCTGTACTCGCTGCCCGGCGACTACGGCTCCGACCTGTGGACCGTCCCCGCCGACGGCTCCGGCGCCCCGCCGTGCTGGTCCGCTCCGCCGTTGCCCCGCCTATCTCGGCTGACAACCCGTCCGCCGCCCCGGTAGCGTCCGCCGTCGGTCGACCGACACGAAGGACGCGAGTGAACGAGAAGAAGGCCGCCGCCGCGCGGCCCTGGCGCGGGGCGCTGTACGCGCTGACCGTCCTGCTGGGCTGCGGAGTTCCGGTCGGACTGCTGGCCGCCCGGTTCGGCGGCTCGGAAGGCGTCGACCTGCTGCACGTGGTCACGCCGACGGCGATGGTGCTGGTGGTCGCGCTCCGCTTCCGCACCAAGGCCGGCGGGGTGGCGGCCTTCGCGGCCGGCGCGCTGGCCTTCGGGCTGAGCTTCACCGGCATCGACGCCGTCCGGGCCGGGGCGCTGGCCGATCGGGGGGAGCCGGTGGCCGCCACCGTCACCGCGGTGCACCCGCGCAGCGGCAGCACGCTGCCGTCCTGCGAGTTGAGCCGCCCCGACGGCACCGCGATCCGCTACCGGCTGTCCCCGTGCAGCGGCCCGCGGGCGGGCAGCCGGGTGCTCGTCACCGCCGACCCGGAGGAGCGGCAGGCCCCGGTCGTGGGCGTCCCCGACGCGGACACCCCGCTGCGGGAGGCGGTGGGCCTGCTCACCGCCCTGACGGCGCTGCTGCTCTCGCTGCCGCTCTGGGCCGCCCGCCGGCCGCAGGCGGGCTGACGGGGCGTCAGGCCCGGGTGTCGCGCCAGCGCTGCATCATCTGCCGGAGCTCGACCCGCAGGAAGGCGAAGAACTCCTGGGACTCGGCCAGCCGCTGCCCGGCCGGGGAGTCCTCGCCGAGGGCCTCGATGCCCTCGGCGAGGCCGGACTCGAAGCGGGACAGCGTGCGGTCGCGGTTGGCGGTGGCCTCGTACCAGACGTGGTCGTGGATCCGGTAGCGGTCGCGGCGGGTGCCTGGCTCGCGCTCGCGGCTGACCAGGTCGACGTGGGTCAGGTAGCGGACCGCGCCGGAGACCGCGGCGGGGGAGATCCGCAGCAGCTCGCCCAGCTCGGCGGAGGTCAGCCGGCCGGAGTCGGCGGTCAGCAGCGCGGTGAACACCCGGGCCGGCATCCGCGGGAAGCCGCCGTCCTCCAGCACCGTGGCGAACCGTTCGACGAACTCCGACACCTTCGCCGGATCCCGCTGCGTCTCCACGCCGTCCACCTCGCTCACCCGCACCACCCCGAACGTTCCGACGCCCACCCGGCGGGGCGTCCGCCCACCTTCACACATCCGTCGAAGCAACGCGAAGATCCAGGACTTTCGGCAGCTTCACGAAGTTGTGAAACAAGAGTAGCGTCGAGCCCATGACGACCGCCATCTCGGTGTCCGGCCTGGTGAAGACCTTCGGCCGCACCCGCGCCCTGGACGGACTGGACCTCACGGTCGAGCAGGGCGAGGTACACGGGTTCCTCGGCCCCAACGGGTCCGGCAAGTCCACCACCATCCGCGTCCTGCTCGGCCTGCTGCGCGCCGACTCCGGCACCGCCACCCTGCTCGGCGGCGACCCGTGGCGCGACGCGGTGCCGCTGCACCGCCGACTCGCCTACGTGCCCGGCGACGTGACGCTGTGGCGCAACCTCTCCGGCGGGGAGGCGATCGACCTGCTCGGACGACTGCGCGGCGGACTCGACCCCGCCCGCCGGGCCGCGCTGCTGGAACGCTTCGAACTCGACCCCACCAAGAAGGGCCGCTCCTACTCCAAGGGCAACCGCCAGAAGGTCGCCCTGGTCGCGGCGTTCGCCGGCGACGCGGACCTGCTGATCCTGGACGAGCCGACCTCCGGCCTGGACCCGCTGATGGAGGAAGTGTTCCGCGAGTGCGTCGCCGAGGCCCGCGACCGGGGCGCCACCGTGCTGCTCTCCAGCCACATCCTGTCCGAGGTCGAGGCGCTCTGCGACCGGGTCTCGATCATCCGCGCCGGCCGCACCGTCGAGACCGGAACCCTCGCCGAACTGCGCCACCTCACCCGCACCTCCGTCGACGCCGAACTCGCCGGACCCCCGCCGCGCCCCGCCTACGCCCACGACCTGACCGTGGACGGCAACCGGCTGCGCTGCCACGTCGACACCGAGAACCTCGGCACCCTGCTCGCCGAACTCACCGCCGTCGGCGTCCGCAGCCTCACCAGCCGCCCCCCGACGCTGGAGGAGCTCTTCCTCCGCCACTACGAGAGCGACACCGAAGCCGGCCCCGCCACCGGCACCGACGCCGCGTCAGAGGCGGCCGCGCGATGAGCGGTTACGCACTCACCGGCACCGGCACGCTGTACCGCCTCGCGCTGCGCCGCGACCGCATCGCCCTGCCGGTGTGGGTGTACATCGGCACCGGCATGGTCGCCTCCACCGCCTTCTCCTTCCGCAAGCTGTACGGCGACGAGGCCTCCCGGCGGACCTTCGCGGCCGGCATCGACGGCAACGGCTCGCTGCGCGCGCTGTACGGCCCGATCTTCGACGGCTCCACCATCGGCGGGCTGACCGCGTGGCGGATGGGCGTGTTCGGGGCGGTGCTGGCCGCGCTGATGTCCACGCTGCTGGTGGTGCGGCACACCCGCGCCGAGGAGGAGGACGGCCGGCTCGAACTGGTCGGCGCCGGCGCGGTGGGCCGCCGCGCCCCGCTGACCGCCGCGCTGGCCACCGCCCTCACCGCCGACGCCGCGCTGGCCGCCCTGGTGACGGCCGTTCTGCTGGCGGCCGGTCAGTCCCTGGCCGGGGCACTGGCGTTCGGCCTCGCGCTGGGCGCCACCGGGCTGTTCTTCGCCGCGCTCGCCGCCGTCACCGCGCAGGTCGCGGAGACCGGCCGGGCCGCCAACGGCCTGGCCGGGGCCGCGATCGGCCTCGCCTTCGTGCTGCGCGCCGTCGGCGACTCCGGCAGCGGCACCGGCTGGGTGAGCTGGCTGTCGCCGATCGGCTGGAGCGAGCAGGTCCGCCCGTTCGCCGGCGAGCGCTGGTGGGTGCTGGCGCTGCCGCTGGCCGGGGCCGCGCTGCTCACCCTGCTCGCCCGCACCCTGGTCGAGCACCGCGACCTGGGCGCCGGCATGCTCGCCCAGCGCCCCGGCCCCGCCACCGCCGCACCGCGGCTGGCGAGCGCCGCCGCGCTCGCCGCCCGGCTGCAGCGCGGCGCCCTGATCGGCTGGGCGCTGGCCTTCGCGGTCGGCGGCGCGGTCTTCGGCGGCGTCGCCAAGGGCGTGGTCGACCTGGTCGGCGACAACCGGCAGATGGCCGACCTGATGGCCCGGCTCGGCGGACAGCAGGGCGTGCTGAACTCCTACCTGTCCACCATCGCCGGGGTGTTCGGGATGATCGCCGCCGTGTACGCGGTGCAGTCCGTGCTGCGGCTGCGCGCCGAGGAGGCCGGCGGCCGGGCCGAACCCGTGCTGGCCGGCGCCGTCTCCCGGCTCCGCTGGGCGGGCGGCCACCTGCTGTTCCCGCTGCTCGGCAGCGCCGTCCTGCTGGCCGTGGTCGGCGCCACCGCCGGCCTCACGCAGGGCGCGGCGCTCGGCAGCGGCACCGGCCAGGCGGTCGGCCGGATGCTCGGCGCGACCCTGGTGCAACTCCCCGCCGTGTGGCTGACCGCCGCCGTGGCGCTCGCCGTCTACGGCCTGCTGCCGCGCTGGACGGCGGCCGGCTGGGCCGGCTTCGGCGTGTTCGTGCTGATCGCCTGGCTCGGCCCGATCCTGCAACTGCCGCAGTGGGTGCTCGACCTGTCGCCGTTCACGCACCTGCCGCACCTGCCCGGCGGGACGCTCACCGCCGCACCGCTGCTGGGCATCACCGCGCTGGCCGCGGTCGCCGCCCTGGCGGGCCTCGCCGGGCTGCGCCGCCGCGACCTGGGCTGACCGCGCGCGGCCCGACACCCCGTCACCGACCGGACGGCCGGCGGACGGACCGGAGGTGATCGGGCCGCGCACCGGCCTCACCCGGCCTTCGGGCAGGACGCGTCCCACGCCGGGCGGTGGCCGGTGGCCGAACGCCGCACGCAGGTCGAGCGCCCCCGAGTACGGCGCGGCCAGAACGCGCAGGCCGGCCCCGGAAAGCACCCTGGAGCCGGCTGCGGCAGCGAGACCGACGACGCGTCAGGACCGCCGGGTCGGTCAGGGGGTCCGCACCGTCACGACCGGCTCGTGGCGCACCGGGAAGTTCACCGAGGACGCGATGAAGCAGTCCTGACCCGCCGGGCCGTGCAGCGCGACCGCCTGCTCCAGCATCGACTCCTCGGCGATCACCACCCGGGGCCGGAGCACCACCTCGGTGAACCGGCCGCCGCCGCCCGAGGTCTCCATGGTCGCGGCGGCCTCGTCCGTGTAGGACAGCACCACCACGCCGCCGCGCGCGCAGTGCGACAGGTACGACAGCATGTGGCACTGGGCGAGCGCGGCGAGCAGGAACTGCTCAGGGTTCCACCGCGAACGGTCGCCGCGGAAGGTCGGGTCGGCGCTGCCGAGCAGCGTCGGCACGCCCTCCGAGGAGATGTCGTGGTCGCGCGAGTACGAGCGGTAGGTGTCGGTTCCGGTGCCGAGGTTGCCGGTCCAGTCGACACGGACCGCGTAGTGGTGGGACAGGGCCATCGGATCACTCCTTCTCGGGCGGCCGGGCGGCGGCGCTGGTGTCCAGGACGTGCTGCCGGGCGGCCGCCCCGGCAGCGGCCGGATCCCCGGCGGTGACGGCGGCCAGCAGCTCGCGGTGCTGGTCGTCCACCAGGGCGGTGCGGTCGGGCGCGTGCAGGGAGCGCCGGGTGGAGACCTGGATCTGGTCCCACAGCCGCTCCAGCGCGTGCAGGGCGACCGGATTGCCGGCCAGCTCCGCGACCCGCCGGTGGAACTGCCGGTTCAGCCGCACCGCCTCCGTCAACTCGCGCTCCACGGTGGCCCGGTGGGTGCGGTCGGCGAGCGCCGCCAGGTCGGTCAGCTCGGCCGGGCCAGCCGCCCCGCCCGCTGCCGCTCGGCGGCCAGCTCGGCGGTCAGCGCCTCCAGCGCGGCCCGGACCCGGTAGACGTGCGCCAGCTCCTCCGCGGACAGCTCCACCACCCGGACGCCGCGCCCGGCGGCGGCCAGCAGGCCGTCCGCCGTCAGCGCCCGGAACGCCTCCCGGACCGGGGTGCGGCTCACCCCGAGGGTGGCCGCGACCTCCACCTCGCCCAGTCGCGCCCCCGGTGGGTAGCGGCCGTCGAGGATCAGGGCCCGCAGGTTGTGGCGGGTGCTCTCGGTCTGCACGGAGGCAGCGTAGTTCTCTGCATGCATTGCATGCAATGGCTTTCCGGTGCGCCGGGCGGGCACGGGGGAGGGGAACTCGTTGGGAGGCCGACAGAGCGGTCCGCTATATTCGCGCAACCGTCGAACAGTTCCAGCTCAGGGGGGAAACCCATGTCGTTCGACCAGGAGCGTCCGGGGGAGGCCGGCCCCGACGCCGCCCAGGCCGACGCCCGGACCACCCCGACCACGCCGCCCGCGGACGCCGTCCCGGCAGCCCCGATCTCCTTCACCAAGCAGCCGGCCGAGCCCGCCCAGGCCGATCCCGCCCCGGCCGACGCGCCGTCACCTGCCGTCCAGGACGACGCCGCGCCCGCCCCGGTGGATGCGCCGCCGACCGACGCACCGTCACCTGCCGCCCCGACGGCGGACGTTCCGCCCGCCGCGGCGCCGCAGCCGCCCGCGGCCCGCCCGCGCCCGCGAACCCGTGGGCGCTGCCCACCGTGCCGCCGCCGGCCCCCGCCCCGTTCCCCGGCGCGATGCCGGCCGGGGCCGTGCCGCCGTCCGGTGCGAACCCGTGGGCGGCGCCCGCACCCGGTGCGCCCGTGCCGCCGGGCGCGCACACCCAGCCGGTGCCGGGCGCGCCCGGCGGCAACCCGTGGGCGCCGACGGGCGTCCAGCAGCCGTGGGGGACGGGCGGGTACCCGCCGCCCGGTGCGCCCGGCGCGCCGATGTACTACCCGGCGCCGCCGCGCTCGCTCTACACCAACAACCTGGCCATCGCCTCGCTGATCGTCGGCATCGTCTGCTGCTTCTTCGGCTTCATCGGCATCGGCCTGGGCATCGGCGCGCTGCGGCAGATCAAGCGGACCGGCGAGCGCGGCAAGGGCATGGCCGTCACCGGCATCATCGCCGGCACCCTCGGCACCCTGATGTTCATCGGCTCGCTGGTCAACGGCGACTTCAACTCCGACCGCTTCGACGAGGACTCCAGCAGCTGGTCCTCCTCGCACGGCTCCGGCGGCACGACCTCCGACCTGCCGCTGAACTCGCCGTTCCGGCTGTTCTCCGGCCAGTGCTTCGAGCGCGGCGGCCCGGGCGTCGCCAAGCCCGTCGCGTGCACCGCCCAGCACTTCGGCGAGACCTACTGGGTGCAGGACGTCCGCGAGAAGAGCGGCGCCTACCCGGGCGAGGACGTGATGACGGCGGAGGCCGAGGAGGTCTGCGCGGAGCACCTGGACAGCTACGTGGCCGACACCTGGGCCATTCCGGAACCGGTGATCACCTTCTACTACTACCCCGACAAGGCGGGCTGGAAGTTCCCGGCCACCCGCCGGATCGTCTGCTTCCTCGGCAACGAGGACAAGTCCACCCGCACCGGCTCGCTGCAGCAGCGGTCCAGCAGCCTGACCAGCGACCAGCGCCAACTGCTCGACGCCACCAACCAGTTCGACCGGGCCTGGGGCGAGGGGCCGGACGAGGACGTCGAGGTCGAAGACGACCCGCAGGCGTTCCGTCAGTGGGCCACGAAGATGAGCGCCGCCGCGACCAAGCAGGCCGGCCTGCTGGCGGCCGCCGACTGGCACACCGCCGACAAGGCGACCGTCGACCGGCTGGTGGTCAAGTCCCGGGCCGCCGCCGCCCACTTCCTGGCGGCCTCCCGGTCCACCGACCTCGCCACGCTCAAGCGCGAACTGAACGCCGCCGACGACAACCTGGGCAACCAGGAGATCATCTCGCTGCGCCGCTCGCTGGGTCTGGCGACCCAGGAGGAGGAGCCGGCCAAGCACAACGGCGGCAGCAACCCGGTCTGACGCCCCGTCGGCCGCGCGAGCCCGGGCCCGCGCGGCCGACGCCGTCAACTCCCGTCGCGCCCGGCCGCCCACGCGGCCGCGTGCCGGACCAGGCGGGCCGGCAGGGCCGGCGCGCCCGTCCAGTGCAGGTGCAGGTACGAGGCGTGCACCGAGCCGTGCAGGTGGCCCTCGGTGTGCGGGCCGGCCGGGGTGCGCCAGCCCCAGGCGGGGGACGGGCCGGCCGCCGGGTCGGTGACGGTGCGGTGGAACTCGTGCCCGCGCACCCGCGAGCCGGCCGCCGCGAGCGGCGAGTCGGCGAGCGCCACCGCCTCCCGGTAGCCGAGCGTCAGCCGGGAGGTCATCCGGGCCGTCGCGTCCAGCACCCCGCACATCGGCAGGCCGTCCAACTCCCGCCCCAGGTACAGCAGTCCGGCGCACTCGCCGACCACCGGCGCGCCGCTCGCGGCCAGCCCGGCGACCGCCGTCCGGAGCGCCGCGTTCGCGCTCAGCTCCGAGACGTACACCTCCGGGAAGCCGCCGCCGATCACCAGCCCGGCCGTCCGCTCCGGCAGCCGCTCGTCGTGCAGCGGGTCGAACGGCACCACCTCGGCGCCGGCGGCGGTCAGCAGTTCGGCGTTCTCCGCGTACGAGAACGAGAACGCCGCGCCGCCCGCCAGCGCGATCCGCGGCCGCGGGCCGGCCACCGGCTCGACCTCCGCCGCCGCGTCCCAGGGCTCCACCGGCAGCGGCGGGGCGGTGCGGGCCAGCGCCAGCACCGCGTCCAGGTCGACCGAGGCGGCGACCAGTTCACCCATCTCGCGGACGGCCCGCAGCGCCTCCGCGGAACGCTCCACGGCCGGCACCAGGCCCAGGTGCCGGGACGGCGTGTCCACCGCCTGCGCCCGCCGCACCGCGCCGAGCACCGGCACCCCGGAACCCTCCTCCAGGGCCTCCCGCAGCAGCGTCTCGTGCCGGTCCGAGGCCACCTTGTTGAGGATCACCCCGGCGAGGCGCACCTGCGGATCCCAGGACGCGAAGCCGTGCACCAGCGCCGCCACCGACCGGGACTGCGAGGAGGCGTCCACCACCAGCACCACCGGCGCCCGCAGCAGCTTCGCCACCTGCGCGGTGGACGCCAGCTCGCCCCGCCCGGCCGCCCCGTCGTACAGGCCCATCACGCCCTCGACGACCGCCACGTCCGCCCCGGCCGCGCCGTGCGCGAACAGCGGGGCGACCCGCTCCGGGCCGCTCATCCAGGCGTCCAGGTTGCGGCCCGGACGCCCGGCGGCCAGCGCGTGGTAGCCGGGGTCGATGTAGTCCGGGCCGACCTTGTGCGGGGACACCGCCAGCCCGCGCGCCGCCAGCGCCGCGATCAGGCCGGTCGCCACCGTGGTCTTGCCCGCGCCGGAGGACGGGGCGGCCACCACCAGCCGGGGGATGCTGCTGCTCACGCGCCTACCACTCAATACCGCGCTGGCCCTTGCGGCCCGCGTCCATCGGATGCTTCAGCTTCGTCATCTCGGTGACCAGGTCCGCCAGTTCGAGCAGCTGCTCGGGCGCGTTGCGGCCGGTCACCACCACGTGCTGGCTGCCCGGCCGGCCGCGCAGCACCTCGACCACCTCCGCCACGTCGATCCACCCCCAGTGCAGCGGGTAGGTGAACTCGTCCAGCACGTAGAACCGGTACGTCTCGGCCGCCAAGTCCCGCTTGACCTGCTCCCAGCCCTCGCGGGCCGCCTCCTCGGAGGACTCGATGTCGCGCTGCACCCAGGACCAGCCGGAGCCCATCTTGTGCCACGCCACCGTGCCGCCCTGCCCGGACTCGCCGAGCACCCGCAGCGCGTTCTCCTCGCCGACCTTCCACTTCGCCGACTTGACGAACTGGAACACCCCGATCGGCCAGCCCTGGTTCCACGCCCGCAGCGCCATCCCGAACGCCGCCGTCGACTTCCCCTTGCCCGGACCGGTGTGCACCGCCGTGATCGGCAGCGTCCGCCGCTGACGGGTGGTCAGACCGTCGTCCGGAACGTTCTCCGCAACTCCCTTGGGCATGTTCGCTCACGCCGCCTTTCGCATCATCGTCGTCCGCGTCTCGCGCACCAGGGAGGCCACTCCCTCGGCCCGCAACTCGTCCAGGCTCACCGCGTCCCCGTGCAGGTGCGCGGCCAACTCCCTCGCCAGGCCCAGCCGGACGGGGCCGGACTCGCAGTCCAGCACCACCGAGGCCACCCCCTGGCCGGCCAGCAGGCCCGCCGCCCGGTGCGAACGCGCCACCGCGTCCCGCGACCCGGTCGCCCGGCCGTCCGTCACCACCACCAGCAGCGCCCGCCGGTCCGGGTCGCGCAGCCGCTCCACCCGCAGCACCTCGTGCGCGCGCAGCAGGCCCGCCTCCAGCGGCGTCCGCCCGCCGGTCGGCAACTGCTCCAGCCGGGCCGCGCCCACCTCCACCGAGGAGGTCGGTGGCAGCGCCAGTTCCGCGCCGCTGCCCCGGAAGGTCACCATGCCGATCTTGTCGCGGCGCTGGTACGCGTCCATCAGCAGCGACAGCACCGCGCCCTTGACCGCCGTCATCCGCTGCCGCGCCGCCATCGACCCCGACGCGTCCACCACGAACAGCACCAGGTTCGACTCCCGCCCCCGGCGCACCTGTTCGCGCAGATCGTCCCGTCGCAGCACCAGCGCCCGGCCGTCCCGCCCGCGCGCCGCCTGGTGCGGCGCCGCCGCCCGCAGCGTGGCGCTCAGGTGCAGCCGGGCCAGCTTCCCCTGCGGACGGCGCGCCCGGATCGTGTGCCCGGCGTCCGTCTCGGCCGGCGACCGCCGCCCCTGCGCGCCCCGGCCGGTGCCGTCCACCTTGAACAGCCGTGTCCGGTACGGCTGGTCGGCCGCCACCGGGGACGACTCCCGCGAGCCGCCCGGCCGCTGCTGCGGCGGAGCGGGCGGGGCGTCCTGCGGACCGTCGGCACCCTCGTCGCCGACCGGCGCATCGGGGCCGGACGGCTCGGGCGCACCGCCGCCGTTGTCCGGTCCGCCGCCGTCCGGTCCACCGTCCGGTCCGCCCTCCGGGCCGTCGTCCTCCGGCGGCCGGTGCTCGCCCAGCGTCCGGTCCAGCTGCTCCTCGTCCAGGCCCGGCGCGTCGAACGGGTTGCGCCGCCGCCGGTGCGGCAGCGCCAACTGCGCGGCCTTCCGGACGTCCTCCTCCAGCACCTCGGTCCGCCCGGCCCACGCGGCCAGCGCCACCGCCGCCCGCGCCATCACGATGTCCGCCCGCAGCCCGTCCACCTCGAACGCCGCGCAGACCGCCGTGATCTGACGCAGTGCCAGATCAGACAGCTGCACCGACGGCAGCAACTCCCGCGCCGCACCGATGCGTTCCGCGAGCGCCTGCTCCTCCGCGGCCCAGGCCGCCGCGAACGAGGCCGGATCGGCGTCGTACGCCAGCCGGCGGCGCACCACCTCGGCGCGCTCGTCCGCGTCCCGGGTGGCGGCGATCTCGACCGTCAGGCCGAACCGGTCCAGCAACTGCGGCCGCAGCTCGCCCTCCTCCGGGTTCATCGTCCCCACCAGCAGGAACCGCGCCGCGTGCCGCACCGAGACGCCCTCGCGCTCCACGTACGAACGCCCCATCGCCGCCGCGTCCAGCAGCAGGTCCACCAGGTGGTCCTGCAGCAGGTTCACCTCGTCGATGTACAGCACCCCGCGGTGTGCCTTCGCCAACAGCCCGGGCTCGTACGCCTTCACGCCCTCCGCGAGCGCCCGCTCCAGGTCCAGCGAGCCGACCACCCGGTCCTCGGAGACGCCCACCGGCAACTCCACCAGGTACGCGGGCCGTTCGTCCGCCGCCGCCCCCCGGTGCGGTCCGTCCGGGCACTGCGGGTCCGGCGCCGCCGGGTCGCAGGCGAACCGGCAGCCGGCCACGGTCGCGATCGACGGCAGCAGCCCCGCCAGCGCCCGCACCATCGTCGACTTCGCGGTGCCCTTCTCGCCCCGCACCAGCACCCCGCCCACGGCGGGCGACACCGCGTTCAGCAGCAGCCCCAGCCGCAGGTCGTCCATCCCCACGACCGCCGTGAACGGGTAACGCGCATCGGTCAGTTCACTCACTTCGACCCCTCCATCTCCACCGGGGCCGGAGCCCCGGGCGGCACGAACGGCAGTCCCGCCGGCGCCCCGTTCTCGATCAGCTTCCACAGCGCGTCCGTGTCCGCGTGCTCCGCGACCAGATCGCCCAGCGCGTCCAGCCGCCGCTCCCGCGCCGCCGCGAACGAGGTGTCCGGGGCCGGCACGAACGCCCGCCCGGCCGCCCGCGCCACCTCGGCCAGGAACGCCCGGCGGAACGCGTCGTTCTCCAGCACCCCGTGCCAGGTCGTGCCCCACACCGCGCCCACCCGGCAGCCGTCCAGCGCCCCGCCGCCGGCGTCCGCGACGAACGGCTCGCCGCCGTCCACCGCCACCACGCCGTGGTGGATCTCGTACCCCGCCACCGGCTCACCCAGCGCGACGCCGGTCGGACGGGCCAGCACCTTCTCCGCGCCGAACACCACCCGGGTCGGCAGCAGCCCCAGACCGGCCACCGCCCCGGCCCGCGACTCCACCTCGTCCACGATCTCCCGGCCCAGCATCTGGTAGCCGCCGCACACCCCCAGCACCGGCCGGCCCGCCGCGACGCGCTCCGCGAGGGGCTCCGCGAGACCCTGGGCGCGCAGCCACGCCAGATCCGCGACCGTCGCCCGGGTGCCCGGCAGCACCACCAGGTCCGCGTCCGCCAGCTCCTCCGGACGGGTCGCCCACCGCACCAGCACCCCCGGCTCCTGCGCCAGCGCGTCCACGTCCGTGAAGTTCGACAGCCGCGGGAACCGCACCACCGCGACCCGCAGCACCTCCGCCCCCACCGGCCCGCCCGCCGCCGGCCGCGCCGCCACCGCGGCCAGGTCCAGCGAGTCCTCCGCGTCCAGCCACAACCCCTGAAGCATCGGGAACGTCCCCAGCACCGGACGGCCCGTCAACTCCCGCAGCATCTCCAGCCCCGGCGCGAGCAGCCGGGCATCACCGCGGAACTTGTTCACGATCCAGCCCGCGATCAGCGACTGGTCGTCCGCCGAGAGCAGCGCGAGCGTCCCGAACATCGACGCGAACACCCCGCCGCGGTCGATGTCCCCGACCACCACCACCGGCAGCCGGGCCGCCGACGCCAACCCCATGTTCGCGATGTCCCGGTCCCGCAGGTTGATCTCCGCCGGAGAGCCCGCGCCCTCGCACACCACCACGTCGAACCGCGACCGCAGGTCCGCCAGGCACTCCAACGACCGCTCCAGCAGCACCGGCTTCCGGTCCCGGTAGTCCAGCGCCCCCACCTCCGCGACGGCCCGGCCCATCAGCACCACCTGGCTCCGGCCGTCCGCCCCCGGCTTCAGCAGCACCGGGTTCATCGCCGCCTCCGGCTCCACCCCCGCCGCCTGCGCCTGCATCGCCTGCGCCCGCCCGATCTCCGCCCCGTCGGCCGTCACGAACGAATTCAGCGACATGTTCTGCGCCTTGAACGGCGCCACCCGCACCCCCTGCCGCCACAGCCACCGACAGATCCCGGCCGTCACCACGCTCTTCCCGGCATCCGAAGTCGTCCCGGCCACCAACAACGCCCCGCTCACGAACGACCTCCTTCGGAGGAGAGAGAAGAATCAACGAAAACCCACCGGGAAATCCCCACCCGGCCGGAAACCGCACCGAACCCGCCCGAGGCCCGCGAGGGCCCTGCCGCCCGGCCACCTGACGCGCGCCAGGGGCGCGAGGAACGGCGCGAAGCGGAAGGCCGAGTGCCGAAGCCCCGCTTCGGCGCAGC
>NZ_KK853997.1:5901223-5994547 GCF_000696185.1 Kitasatospora cheerisanensis KCTC 2395
CGGGGGAGTCGGACGCGGCGACCGTCAGCAGCGCGGTGAGCCTCGCTCCGGGCCACCCGGCGACGTCGTCCAGGCGGGCGGAGGCCCAGCCGAAGCGGCGGTAGCGGGCGGACTTGTGACCCACCATCGCGTCCAGCGTGTTCACCGCCCGGAACGCCAGCAGCCCGGGCGCGCCCGCGAGGCCGCCCCACACCAGCGCGTTGACGACCGCGTCGGCGGTGTTCTCCGCGACGGACTCCACCACGGCCCGCGCGATCTGCTGCTCGTCCAGGCCGGACGGGTCGCGCCCGCACAGGTGGGGGAGCCGTTCCCGAGCGGCCGTCAGGTCGCCGTCCGCCAGCGACTTCCCGATCGTCCGGGCCTCCCGGGAGAGCGACGTCCCGCCGAGGACGGTGAAGGTCGCACCGGCGGTCAGTGCCGCCGAGGCCAGCGGCGAACGCCGCACGGCCCGCGCGGCGAGCGCCGCGCCGCCCGCGACGGCGCCGACGGCGATCGCGGTGTAGGCCGCGCCCGCACCGCGGTGGTCGCGCCAGAGCCGGCGTTCCAGTCGGGTCGCGGCGGTGCCGAACAGGGCGACGGGGTGTCCGCGCCGAGGGTCGCCCAGCCGGGCGTCCGCGAGATATCCCGCGACCGCGCCCACCAGGTACGGGGCAGCCCGCATGGCGTCGTGTCCTCACTCAGGGTCCGCGCCCTGGATCGACGGAACGAAGGCCAGAGTCTCCTGACTTCCGGTCACCCCCTCGTCGTGGGGCGCCCGGTCACAGTGGCGGGACCGCGCCGGACTCGCACCGGCTTCCTCTGTTTACCTCCGTTTGGCCCGAAGATCCCACCACGCCCGCTTCCGGCCAGTCAACCGACGCGACAGAGCGTTTGGTCACACACCGTCGCCACCCGCAGACGTCGGGAGGCGGCGGGAGCGGGCCGGACCCGCCCCCCGAAGCCGTTCCGGAAAAGGCCCGCCCGGTCCCCCGCGGTACGTGTCCGCCCCCCTCCGCGGGGAGGACGACGCCGGCCCGCCGGAAGCCCACCCGGATTCGAATGGTGTGCGAATTGAAGAATCGTCAGGGGGCAATCGGTACGGGCCCGGAACCGGCCCCGCCGTCACTCCCGGTGGGGTTCCGATTCGCCGTGGGGCGGGCGGGCAGGTGCACTGGAGGCAGTGGATCGTCAGGACTCGGGAGATTGCCATGCGTTGGGGAACCGCCGCCGTTGTCGCAGCCGCCGCCGCAGGGGCCGGAGTGGGGGCGTTCCTGCTGCTGGGCCGGAAGGTGTCGGACGGGGTGGTGCAGCCGGGAGCGGTGGAGCCGCCGCCGGCGGTGACGGTGCACGAGCTGGGGCCGGGGCGGGTGACGCTGACGGCGACGCCGGACACCGTCCGGCGCGGGCACTACGCCCTGGAGTGGGGGGAGGGCGGCCACGCGGTGGTGGGGGAGGTGCTGGCGGCCGCGGGCGGGCGGGTGACCAGGCGGCTGGAGCGGGCGGAGCACGGCACCCTCGCCGTCGGCACCGAGGTGCGGCTGACCCCGCGGGTGCTGATCGGGGATCCGCGCAGCGCGCTCGGCCTGGACTTCACCGACACCGCCGTGCCCGGCGATCTCGGCGCGTTCCCGGCGTGGCGGACGACCGGGATGCGCGGCACCTGCGTGGTGCTGATCCACGGCGCGGCCGCGGGCCGTTCGCAGGCGCTGCCGGTGCTGCCGCTGCTGCACGCCCTGCGGCTGCCCACGCTGACCGTCACCTACCGGGGCGACGCCGGCGCCCCGGTGTCGCCGGACGGGCTGGCGCACTTCGGTGAGACCGAGTGGCAGGACGTGGACGCGGCGATCGGGTCGGCGCTCGACCACGGCGCGGGCCGGGTGGTGCTGTGCGGGTGGTCGATGGGCGCGACCATCGCGCTGCAGACGGCCGCCCGTTCGGCCCGGCGGGAGCGGATCGCGGGGCTGGTGCTGGACTCCCCGGTGCTGGACTGGTCGGAGTCGGTGCGCCGGGCGGCGGCCGGTCGCGGCGCGTCCCCGATGCTGGCCGAGCTGGGCGCGCTCTCCGCGCAGGGCCGCACCGGCGTGGACCTGGCGGACTTCGCCCGGATCGCGTCGGGCGCCGACCTGCCCGCGCCGACGCTGCTGCTGCAGAGCCCGGACGACCCGATCACGCCGTGGGCCCCCGCCCGGCGGCTCGCGGCGGAGCGGGAGGACCTGGTGAGCCTGCACTCGGTGCCACATGCGCAGCACGCGGCGCTGTGGAACGCCGATCCGGCGGGGTACACCGAGGCGCTGCGGCGGTTCCTGACCCCGTTGCTGTGAGCGTCCGGCGGGTGCGCGGCGGAACCGGAACCGGGTCCGCCGCGTCCTCATGTCGTAGCGGTGACCCCCTGCGACATGTCCATGACGGAAAGCGGAGTGGTTCGTCCCGCTTTGACACGGCTTGTCCGCCCGTCGTTCGAACGGTTCGGACAATGCGCCGAGACAGCCCGGCAGTCGATGTGACAGAAGGCCGGTGCAAGGGGAAGACTGCACGGCGTGACGTCTCGGAACCCGCGCGACCGTGATGCCCCGCACCCGCCCCGCCGCATCGGTGCGACGGTGACCCGTCTGCCCGGAACGGCCGTCGGGCGTGCGGAGGGCACCGTACCCGCCGCAGCCAACCGCCGCCGGGTACCCGCCAAGCCCGGACGGGGCCGAGTGCCTGTCCCGGACGGCTTCCCCGCACCCGCCGAGCTCGCCCCGCTGGCCCGCCGGATGCTCGCCGACGCGGTCCGCGTCGCCCACTGGGCCGGCGAGCTCACCGAGGTCGACAAGCGCGGCGAACTCCTCCCCGAGGACGCCCGCGCCGCCGGCCGCGCCCTCTCGATGACCGTCGGCGCCGCCGCCAACGCCTGGGGCCAGGCGCTGCTGGTCGGCCTGGTCGAGCTCCGCGACGGCGGCGCCGGGCCGGGCTGGCGGCTGCACGCCTGGGAGCGCGACGACGAGGCCGTGATCCGCGGCTGGTCCGCGCTGTTCGACGCCTGGACGCTGCTCGCCCCGGTGCCGCCCGCCGCGCTCCGCGGGGTGTTCGCCCAGCTGGCCGGCCAGGCGGTCGACCAGGCCCCGCAGCTGCTGTCCTTCCTGCACCTGGTGGACGGGCCGGTCGCCGACAGCGAACTGCTCGAACTGCTCCGCCGCGGCCTGGACGAGCGCCGGCTCGGCCCGGGCACCTTCCCGCTCTCGCCGGTGCCGCACGCCGCGTCCGCGGTCTCCGCCGTCCGCGGCACCTGCCGCGAACCGCAGATCGACACCCCGCACTCGCCCGCCGACGTGGCCGCCGTCCTGGACTGGATGCTCGACGGCCTGGCCGCCGTCGGCGCGCTCGGCCGGGAGGACGAGGCCGCCGAGCTGTCCCCGCTCGGCCACTGGGCGGTGCGGGCCAAGCTGGAGGAGATCTGCACCGTCGCGCAGACCGCCGCCGGCCACATCGAGCAGAGCGCGCAGGAGCTGCTGAGCGCCTGCGCCGACTACAGCCCGGGGCCGGCCCGCGCCGAGTTCCGCGCCTGGGTCGCCGCCCGCCCCGCCGACCGTGCGGTCGCCGAACTGCTGGAGGCCGCCCGCGGCGAGGACGCGCTGGTCCGCGGCCTGGCGTTCGAGGCGCTGCGGGTGGTGGCGGGCTCCACCGCCGAGCAGGGCGTCCGGGCCGCCGTCGAGGAGGCCGTCCTGCGGCCCTACGCGCTGCTCTGGCTGGCCGAACAGCTGGACGAGGGGGGCGTCTCCCCGGCCGACGTGCTGGGCGCGGAGGACGCCGCCTGGCTGTGGGTGGACACCGCCGCCGCCGTCCTCGACCACGGCGAGACCGCGCTGCTGGTCGGGCACGTCGAGGGCGCGTCGGCGGGCGAGCCCGTCCGGCTGTTCCACCGGGCCCGGCAGTCCGGCCACCCGCGGGCCGCGAGCGTGCTGACGGCCGTGGCCTCGGTGCACCCGGACCCGGCGGTGGCCCGGGCCGCCCGCCGCAGCGCGTTCTCGGTGCACACCGGCGGCGCGTGACCGCACCGGACCACGAGAAAGCCCCCCGCTCGGACCGAGCGGGGGGCTTTCTGCTGTGCCGTCGTCAGCCGCGGTTCTCCGCGCGGCGGGCGCGGACCACGCCCACCTTCTCGCCGACCTTGCGGCGGATGACCAGCAGCGGCGCCATCGCGGCCAGCGCGATCTGGGCGAGCGCGCCGATGTGCATCAGGGTGTCGCCGCCGGGCAGGCCCGCCGCCCAGGAGGCCAGGCAGCCGATGGAGACCACGATCCAGGCCACCGTCGCGGTGGCCAGCAGGCCCTGCGGCTTCGGGTACTCGATCCGGCTGACCATCAGGTAGGCCACACCGAAGATCAGCAGCAGGCCGGGGACGAACGGCGGGTCGAGCAGCACGATCGCGATGACGGTCATCGCGCCCATCGGGCACGGCATGCCCTGGAAGATCCCCGGCCGCATCTTCACGGCCGAGAATCGGGCGAGCCGCAGCACCACCGCCAGCAGGACGGTCAGCGCGATGAACGCCGACAGCTGCTGGTTGGAGCCGGAGGAGACCAGGCCCCACACCGCGACGAAGTACGCCGGCGCGATGCCGAAGCTGATCAGGTCGGCCAGGTTGTCGAGCTCGGCGCCGAGCGCGGAGGAGCGCAGCTTGCGCGCCACCAGGCCGTCGAAGAGGTCGCACATCGCGCCGATCAGCAGCAGCGTCACCACGGTGGCGGCGCTGTGCTTGACGGGGGCGTTCGACTCACCGGTGAGGTGCGGCATCAGGATGCCGGTGGTGGTCGAGTAGATGGCGAGGAAGCCGCAGACCGCGTTGCCGAGGGTCAGGAAGTCGGCGGTGGACAGGTGCTGCGGGGAGCGGGGCGCGCGCAGTTCGCGGTCCCGCGCCCAGCGGCGGCGGCGCAGCTCGGTGGATTCCTCGTCGGCGAGGCCCACGAGAGCCTCCGGATCAGTCACGGTCAAGGCGAGTCACCCCGGCGGTGGTCTTCTGGCCGACCGTGACGCCGACCTCGACGCCCGCCGGCAGGTAGGTGTCGACGCGGGAGCCGAAGCGGATCAGACCGACCCGCTCGCCCTGCTCGACCTTGGTGCCGGCGTCCATGTAGGGGACGATGCGGCGGGCGACGGCGCCCGCGATCTGCACCATCTCGATGTCGCCGAGCTCGGTGTCGAAGTGCCACACGACGCGCTCGTTGCGGTCGCTGTCCTTGTTGAACGCCGGGACGAATCCACCGGCGATGTGCTCGACGGACGTCACGGTGCCGGGCAGCGGCGCGCGGTTGACGTGGACGTTGAGCGGGCTCATGAAGATCGCGACCCGGGTGCGGCCGTCCGGCCACTCGTCGATGGACTGGACCACGCCGTCGGCCGGGGAGATCACTCTGCCGGCGCCGATCTCACGCTCGGGGTCGCGGAAGAACCACAGCATGCCCGCGCTGAGCGCGCAGGCGGGCACGGCCGCCAGGGCCCACTTGCCGGAGCGCCGGGTGAGGGCGGTCGTCACGGCGGCGGTGGCCAGCGTGGGGACGAACCAGGGGGTGGCACCGCGCGCGATGGTCACGCGGGGACGCCGACCCTCGGGAACGAAACCCTGGGCGGAGGTGTGAGGGGACGGGCTGATGGGCATCGAAGACCTTTAGTCGCGGGCCCCGCGCGGGGACACAGAATGGCCCCTGGACGGGGGCCACCGCGGGGATCGAGTTGTCTGGGACGGCTGCTGTCCCGGTGGATGCTATCGGGACCTGCCGGTATCTGGGCAAGCCGCCTGCTAGTCGAACTACGCCTGCCTGCCGAGTCGTGCACCTGCTATGTGTACGACCGTAACCGGACGGGGTGCGGTTCCCCAAGAGGTCTCGGGTCACGGGTGATTCACGTCTCAGCGACACGCCGGTCACAGGCAGTGCACGGAAGCGGCCGTCCGGCGCGTACCTGGGGAAACGCGCCGGGCGGCCGCATCGTGCGCCGTGCCCGCCCCCGGGTCGGCTGACCAGGCCGGGGGGCGGGCACGGTCCGGCCGGGGCGGGCCCGCACGCCCGCCACCGGCTCCGGAACGGGACTGCCTCAGTCGGCGAGCCGGTACTCCTCCAGCAGGCGACGTCCCACGATCATCTTCTGGATCTCCGCCGTACCTTCACCGATCAGCAGCATCGGGGCCTCCCGGTACAGCCGCTCGATCTCGTACTCCTTGGAGAACCCGTAGCCGCCGTGGATCCGGAACGAGTCCTCGACGACCTCCTTGCAGTACTCGGAGGCCAGGTACTTGGCCATGCCGGCCTCCAGGTCGTTGCGCTGCCCGCTGTCCTTCTTGCGGGCGGCCATCACCATCATCTGGTGCGCGGCCTCGACCTTGGTGGCCATCTCGGCGAGCTTGAACTGGATCGCCTGGTGCTCGGCGATCTTCTTGCCGAAGGTGGTGCGCTGCTGCGCGTAGGCGATGCCCAGCTCGAAGGCTCGGCGGGCCACGCCGCAGCCGCGCGCGGCCACGTTGACGCGGCCGACCTCGACGCCGTCCATCATCTGGTAGAAGCCCTTGCCGGGGACGCCGCCCAGGATGCGGTCCGCCGGGATCCGGACGTCCTGGAGCACCAGCTCGGTGGTGTCGACGCCCTTGTACCCCATCTTCTCGATCTTGCCGGGGACGGTGAGGCCTGGAACGGTCTCGTTCGGCCCGAAGCCCGGGGTCTTCTCGATCAGGAAGGTGGTCATGTTCTTGTAGGGCGTGCTGCCGCCCTCGTCGGTCTTGCAGAGCACCGCGACCACGGACGAGGTGCCGCCGTTGGTCAGCCACATCTTCTGGCCGTTCAGGACGTAGAACTCTCCGTCCTTCACGCCCTTGG
This sequence comes from Kitasatospora cheerisanensis KCTC 2395, assembly GCF_000696185.1. Classification (GTDB taxonomy): domain Bacteria; phylum Actinomycetota; class Actinomycetes; order Streptomycetales; family Streptomycetaceae; genus Kitasatospora; species Kitasatospora cheerisanensis. Next base: position 5,908,051 of record NZ_KK853997.1, read on the forward strand.
TGGAGATCGCCGACACGTCGGAGCCGAGGCCCGGCTCGGACATCGAGAAGGCGCCGCGCAGCTCGCCGGCGGCCATCTTCGGGAGGAAGTAGTCCTTCTGCTCCCGGGTGCCGTGCGCGTTGATCATGTGCGCCACGATGAAGTGGGTGTTGACGATGCCGGAGACGGACATCCAGCCGCGGGCGATCTCCTCCACCACCAGGGCGTAGGTGAGCAGCGACTCGCCGAGGCCGCCGAACTCCTCGGGGATGGTCAGCCCGAACAGGCCGAGCTGCTTCATGCCCTCGACGATGGCGGTCGGGTACTCGTCCTTGTGCTCGAGTTCGGTGGCGACCGGGATGATCTCCTTGTCGACGAACTCCCGCACGGTGGCGAGGATGTCCCGCTGGATCTCGGTGAGGCCGTCGGTCTGTGCGAGGCGTCCCATCGTGCGGCTCCGTGACTGCTCAAGAGGGTTGGGGGTGAGGGGGCTCCGCGGCGCGTGGCTGCCGCGGAGCCCCCGGTACCGGGTGGGGGCTGGGCCGATGACGGCGGCCCGCCCGTCCGGGGTCCGGGAGGCCGTCAGGCCAGCGGCTCGGGGCGGCCGGGCTGGTCGCCGCCGCGCTCCTTCAGGTACTGCTCGGTCGGCACCATCACCTTGCGGCGGAAGGTGCAGACGACGGTGCCGTCCTGCTTGTAGCCCTTGGTCTCGACGTGGACGATGCCGCGGTCCGGCTTCGAGGTCATGTGCTTGTCGAGGACCGTGGTCTCGCCGTAGAGGGTGTCGCCGTGGAAGGTCGGCGCGATGTGGCGCAGCGACTCGATCTCCAGGTTGGCGAGCGCCTTGCCGGAGACGTCCTCGACGCTCATGCCCAGCAGCAGCGAGTAGACGTAGTTGCCGACGACGACGTTCCGGCCCTGCACGGTGGTGGTCGCGTAGTTGGCGTCCAGGTGCAGCGGGTGGTGGTTCATGGTCAGCAGGCAGAAGAGGTGGTCGTCGTACTCGGTGACGGTCTTTCCGGGCCAGTGCTTGTAGACCGCGCCGACCTCGAACTCCTCGTAGGTGCGTCCGAACTGCATGGCTCAGGCTCCCGGGATCTCGAACTTGGTGGTGCGCTCCATGCCCGCGGCGCGGCCCTTGCCGGCGATGACCAGGGCCATCTTGCGGCTGGCCTCGTCGATCATCTCGTCGCCGAGCATCGCGGAGCCCTTGGCGCCGCCCGCCTCGGAGGTGCACCAGTCGTAGGCGTCGAGGATCAGCTCGGCGTGGTCGTAGTCCTCCTGCGCCGGCGAGTAGATCTCGTTGGCGGCGGAGACCTGGTCCGGGTGCAGCACCCACTTGCCGTCGAAGCCCAGCGCGGCGGAGCGGCGGGCGACCTCGCGGTAGCCCTCCTGGTTGCGGATCTGCAGGTAGGGGCCGTCGATGGCCTGCAGGTCGTTGGCGCGGGCGGCCATCAGGATGCGCATCAGGATGTAGTGGTAGGCGTCGGCGCCGTAGCCGGGCGGCTGCTCGCCGACCACCAGGGACTTCATGTTGATGGAGGCCATGAAGTCGGCCGGGCCGAAGATGATGGTCTCCAGGCGCGGCGAGGCCTGCGCGATGGCGTCCACGTTGATCAGGCCCTTGGCGTTCTCGATCTGCGCCTCGATGCCGATCTTGCCGACCTCCAGGCCGACCGTCTTCTCGATCTGGGTGAGCAGCAGGTCCAGCGCGATCACCTGCTGGGCGTCCTGCACCTTGGGCAGCATGATGCAGTCCAGGTTCTGCCCGGCGCCCTCGACCACGGTGATGACGTCGCGGTAGGTCCAGTGCGTGGTCCAGTCGTTGACCCGGACCACCCGGGTCTTGCCGCCCCAGTCGCCGTTGTTCAGGGCGTCCACGATGTTGTGGCGGGCGCTCTCCTTGACCAGCGGGGCGCAGGCGTCCTCCAGGTCCAGGAAGACCTGGTCGGCGGGCAGGCCCTGGGCCTTCTCCAGGAAGCGCGGGTTGCTGCCCGGCACCGCCAGGCAGGAACGGCGCGGACGGAGGCGGTTCACAGTCATGAGGGGAGTTCCTTCCGGGTCAGCTGGTCGCGGCGGTGGTCGCGGCCCACGGCTGAAGCCTGTTGGCCAGCCGGATCTCGTCCACGATCCGGCCGATGATGGTGGTGATGCCGAAGTCCTTGGGTGTGAACACGGCAGCGACTCCGGCGGCCCTGAGGGCCTCGGCGTCCGCTGCCGGGATGATGCCACCCACGATCACCGGCACATCCTCCACCCCGGCCCGGTCCAACCGCTGTATGACGTCGGGCACAAGCGCCGGGTGCGCGCCGGACAGGATGGACAGGCCGACGCAGTGCACGTCCTCGGCGACGGCGGCGGAGACGATCTGTTCGGGCGTCAGGCGGATGCCCTGGTAGACCACCTCGAAGCCGGCGTCGCGGGCCCGCACGGCGATCTGCTCGGCGCCGTTGGAGTGCCCGTCCAGGCCGGGCTTGCCGACCAGCAGGCGCAGCTTGCCGGTGCCGAGTTCGGCGGCGGTGGCGGCCACGGCCTCGCGGACGGCGGCGAGTTCGCCGCCCGGCTCGGCGGCGACCGCGACCGGCGCGCCGCCGACCCCGGTGGGGGCGCGGTACTCGCCGAACACCTCGCGCAGCGCGAACGACCACTCGCCGGTGGTGGCGCCGGCCCGGGCGCAGGCGAGGGTGGCGGCCATCAGGTTCTCCTCGGTGGCGGCCACCTCCTTGAGGCGGGCCAGCGCGACCTGCACCGCAGCCTCGTCCCGACTGCCGCGCCAGGCCTCCAGGTTGGCCAGCACGGACCGCTCGGAGGCCGGGTCGACCACCATGATGGCGGTGTCCAGGTCGGCGGTGAGCGGGCTCTCCTCGGTGGTGTCGAAGCAGTTGACGCCGACGATCTTGTCCTCGCCGGCCTCGATCCGGGCCCGCCGGGCGGCGTGCGAGGCCACCAGGCTGGACTTCAGGTAGCCGGACTCGACGGCCGGGATCACCCCGCCCATGTCCAGCACCTTGGCGATCTCCGCCTCGGCGCCGGCCAGCAGCTCCGCGGTCTTCTCCTCGACCACGTGCGAGCCGTTGAACAGGTCGCCGTACTCCAGCAGGTCCGACTCGTACGCCAGCACCTGCTGGATGCGCAGCGACCACTGCTGGTCCCACGGCCGCGGCAGGCCCAGGGCCTCGTTCCAGGCCGGGAGCTGGACGGCCCGCGCGCGGGCGTCCTTGGACAGCGTGACGGCCAGCATCTCCAGCACGATGCGCTGGACGTTGTTCTCCGGCTGCGCCTCGGTCAGGCCCAGCGAGTTGACCTGCACGCCGTAGCGGAAGCGCCGCTGCTTGGCGTCCTCGATGCCGTAGCGCTCCCGGGTGACCTTCTCCCAGAGCCGGGTGAAGGCCCGCATCTTGCACATCTCCTCGACGAAGCGGACGCCCGCGTTGACGAAGAAGGAGATCCGGGCGACCACCTCGCCCATCCGCTCGGCCGGGACCTGCCCGGAGTCGCGGACGGCGTCGAGGACGGCGATCGCGGTGCACATCGAGTAGGCGATCTCCTGGACCGGGGTCGCCCCGGCCTCCTGCAGGTGGTAGCTGCAGATGTTGATCGGGTTCCACTTCGGGATGTGCGCCACCGTGTAGGCGATCATGTCGGTGATCAGCCGGACGGAGGGGCCGGGCGGGAAGACGTGCGTCCCGCGCGACAGGTACTCCTTGACGATGTCGTTCTGGGTGGTGCCGGTGAGCTTGGCGATGTCCGCGCCCTGCTCCTCGGCGACCACCTGGTACAGCGCCAGCAGCCACATGGCGGTGGCGTTGATGGTCATCGAGGTGTTGGTGCGCTCCAGCGGGATCCCGTCGAACAGGGTCCGCATGTCGCCCAGGTGCCCGACCGGCACGCCGACCCGGCCGACCTCGCCGCGGGCGAGGACGTGGTCGGAGTCGTAGCCGGTCTGGGTCGGCAGGTCGAAGGCCACCGACAGGCCGGTCTGCCCCTTGGCGAGGTTGCGCCGGTACAGCGCGTTGGAGTCGCTCGCCGTGGAGTGGCCGGCGTAGGTGCGCATCAGCCAGGGGCGGTCGCGTTCCTGAGCGCCCATCAGATGTCCCGGAAGGCGTTGATCTTGGTGAGGTGCTGCGCCCGCAGCTCCTGGTCGCGCACGCCCAGACCCTCCTGCGGGGCCAGGCAGAGCACGCCGACCTTGCCCTGGTGGGTGTTCCGGTGCACGTCGAGCGCGGCCTGCCCGGTCTCCTCCAGCGAGTAGACCTTGGACAGGGTCGGGTGGATCTTGCCCTTGGCGACCAGGCGGTTGGCCTCGAAGGCCTCCCGGTAGTTGGCGAAGTGCGAGCCGACGATGCGCTTCAGCGACATCCACAGGTAGCGGTTGTCGTACTGGTGCATGTAGCCGGAGGTGGAGGCGCAGGTGACGATGGTGCCGCCCTTGCGGGTGACGTAGACGGACGCGCCGAAGGTCTCGCGGCCGGGGTGCTCGAAGACGATGTCCACGTCCTCGCCGCCGGTGAACTCGCGGATCTTCGCGCCGAACCGCTTCCACTCGCGCGGGTCCTGGTTGTGCTCGTCCTTCCAGAACCGGTAGCCCTCGGCGTTGCGGTCGATGATCGCCTCCGCGCCCATCGCCCGGCAGATCTCCGCCTTCTGCGGGCTGGAGACCACGCAGATCGGGGTGGCGCCGCCGGCCAGCGCGTACTGGGTGGCGTACGAGCCGAGGCCGCCGCTGGCGCCCCAGATCAGCACGTTGTCGCCCTGCTTCATGCCCGCGCCGTTGCGCGAGACCAGCTGGCGGTAGGCGGTGGAGTTGACCAGGCCCGGGGAGGCGGCCTCCTCCCAGGTGAGGTGCTTGGGCTTGGGGAGCAGCTGGTTGGTCTTCACCAGGGCGATCTGGGCCAGGCCGCCGAAGTTGGTCTCGAAGCCCCAGATGCGCTGCTCCGGGTCCATCATCGTGTCGTTGTGGCCGTCGGGGGACTCCAGCTCGACCGACAGGCAGTGTGCGACGACCTCGTCGCCCGGCTTCCAGGCGTTGACGCCGGCGCCGGTGCGCAGCACCACGCCCGCCAGGTCGGAGCCGAGCACGTGGTACGGCAGGTCGTGACGCTTCGTCAGCGGCGACAGGCGGCCGTAGCGCTCCAGGAAGCCGAAGGTGGAGACCGGCTCGAAGATCGAGCTCCACACCGTGTTGTAGTTGACCGAGCTGGCCATCACGGCCACCAGGGCCTCGCCGGGGCCGAGTTCGGGCAGCGGCACGTCGTCGAGGTGGAGCGACTTGCGCGGGTCCTTGTCGCGGCTGGCGAGGCCGGCGAACATCTGCTCCTCGTCCTTGTGGAGCGTCACGGCCCGGTAGGACTCGGGCAGCGCGAGGCCCGCATAGTCGGCGGACGTGGCGTTGCCGCTGAGGATCGCGTCGAGAATTTCCTGCATGGCTGCCTCCGAAGGCGTACCTGTGCGAGGGACACAGGGCGTCTGGGGGAGCCGGGAGCGGACACCGGCTTCGCTGAGGGTCTGAGGGCGGTACTGCGGTGGTGCGACGGAAGGGGTGGGGTCGCGGGTGCACGTCCCCCGGGTAGGGGGGACACCGGACGACGGCGCGCCGAGGTGGGGAGCCGCGGCGCCGCGACCGGTGGCAACAAGGTAGTGGCACCCTGTGCCACTCGTAAAGACACGGGGTGCCAACTTGTGGCGTGAGCCAGGACACTCCGTGCCGGGGCGTGCCGGGGACGCGCGAAGGCCCGTTCCCGAAAACGGGAACGGGCCTTCGAATCTGCCTGTCACCTGCTGAAACTGCCTGGATTACACGGTGTTTCGCCCCGCCAGCGCGGCCCGGATCGAATCCACCACGGTCTCCAGCGGAGCATCCGTGCGGGCCACTGTGATCAGTACCTCACCACCGGGGCTGGCACTCAGTGCGCTCACGGCAGCGGAGTCCTCCGGTGTCACACCGTCACCATTGGCACCCGGTGCCACGGTGGTGCCGCGGCGGCGGGCGCCGCTCGGCGGGGTCGGCCAGAACGTCCCCCGGATCACCTCGAAGGAGTGGTCGAGCTGCGCCTCCACGTCGCCGTGCCCGCCGGCCCGCAGCCACCGCCGCAGCACGTGGTTGTGGGCCGCGACCACCGCCGCCGCCGACACCTCGGCCAGCATCGAGTCGTCGTCCCCGCCGCGCTGCCAGCCCGGCGGGGTCTGCTCGGCCGCGTCGAAACGGCCCAGCAGGTAGCGGGTGAACAGCCGCTCGTACCGGGAGACCACCGCGATCTCCCGCTCGCGCAGCGCCGGCACCTGGCGGATCAGCTGGTAGCGGGCCACCGACATGTCCGGGGTGGAGGCGTACATCCGGAGCACCTCCTTGATGCCCCGGCACACCACGTCCAGCGGGTGCTCCTCCGGCTCGGCGCTGGCCAGCAGGTCGGCCACCCGCACCAGGGTGTCGTCGTGGTCCGGGAAGATCGCCTCCTCCTTCGACCGGAAGTACCGGAAGAAGGTGCGCCGGGCGACCCCGGCCGCGGCCGCGATCTGATCGACCGTCGTCTCCTCGTACCCCTGGGTGGCGAACAGCTGCATGGCCGCCGCCGTGAGGTCCTGGCGCATCTGCAGCCGCTGGGCGGCGGCCCGGCGACTGCCCGGTCCGGACTCCACCCCCGACCGCGACTGGTCCGGCCCGGCGGCCGGTGGCTGCTGCTGGGCAGGCGAGGTCTGGCGATCCATGCCGGGAACGCTACACGCACCCGGTGCCGCCCCTGCCGGCCTGGCCCTGCGCACCGGTGCCGAGGGGGGCGTCACGGCGGGCCGGGGCCACCGCGAGGAGACCGCGCCCGCACCCCAAGGAGGCCGCGGAACGGCCGGGTTGACGCCCCCGGCGGGCGACGGACGGGGGCTCGGCGAGGATCCCGGACGGCCGGTCATCGCCGTGCGTGGTCGCGGAAACCGCGGCCGGTCTTGCGGCCCAGGCAGCCCGCCGCGACCAGGTGCTCCAGCAGCGGCGCGGCCGCCAGACCCGGCTCCCGGAACTCCTGGTGCAGCACCTTCTCGATGGTCAGCGACACGTCCAGGCCCACCACGTCCAGCAGTTCGAACGGGCCCATCGGGTAGCCGCAGCCCAGCTTCATCGCGGTGTCGATGTCGTCCACCGTCGCGTAGTGCTCCTCCAGCATCCGCACCGCGTCGTTCAGGTACGGGAACAGCAGGGCGTTCACGATGAAGCCGGCCCGGTCGCCGCACTCCACCGGGTGCTTCTTCACCGTGCCGCACAGCTCCAGCACGGTCGCCGTGACGTCCTCCGCGGTCAGCACCGTGGAGACCACCTCGACCAGCCGCATGGCCGGCGCCGGGTTGAAGAAGTGCATGCCGACCACGTCCTGCGGGCGGCCGGTCGCCGTCGCGCAGGAGATCACCGGCAGCGAGGAGGTGGTGGTGGCCAGCACCGCCCCCGGCTTGACGATCTTGTCCAGGGTGGCGAACAGCTCGCGCTTCACCGCGAGGTCCTCCGCCACCGCCTCCACCACCAGGTCGACGTCCGCCAGGTCCTGGTAGCCGGCCGCCGGGGTGACCAGCGCCAGCGCCTCGTCCCGGGCCTGCTCGGTCAGCCGGCCGCGCGACACCGAACGCTCCAGCGCCTTCGCCAGCTGCGCCTTCGCCCGCTCCGCCTTCTCCTGGCTGCGGGCCGCCAGCAGCACCGGGAAGCCCGCCTTCGCGAACACCTCCACGATGCCGGTCGCCATCGTCCCGCTGCCGCACACGCCGACGCTGCGCACCTCGCGGCCGGCCGGCCGCGGCTTCGCGGCCGCGGCCCGCTCGTCGACCACCTTGGACGAGCCGGGGGCCGCGTAGGTGTAGAAGCCGCGGCCCGACTTGCGGCCCAGCAGGCCCGCCGCGACCAGCTGGCCGAGGATCGGCGCCGGGGCGTGCAGCCGGTCCCGGGACTGCTCGTACATCGCCTCCAGCACCGTGCGGGCGGTGTCCACGCCGATCAGGTCGAGCAGCGCGAGCGGGCCCATCGGCAGGCCGCAGCCCAGCCGCATCGCCGCGTCGATGTCCTCCCGGGTGGCGTACCGGGACTCGAACATCGCCGCCGCCTGGTTCAGGTAGGCGAACAGCAGGCCGTTGGCGATGAAGCCCGCCCGGTCGCCCGCCGCGACCGGCTCCTTGCCCAGGTCGCGGGCCAACTCGGCCACCTGGTCGGCGGCCTGAGGCGACGTCAGCACGGTGCGGACCACCTCGACCAGCTTCATGGTGTGCACCGGGTTGAAGAAGTGCACCCCGAGCACCCGCTCCGGGCGGGCGGTGGCCGCCGCGATCCGGGTCACGCTCAGCGCGGTGGTGCCGGTCGCCAGCACCGTCTCCGGCGGGCAGATCCGGTCCAGCTCGGCGAACAGCGAGCGCTTGAGCTCCAGGTCCTCCGGGACCTCCTCGATCACCAGGTCCGCCTGCGCGGCCGCGGTCAGGTCGTCGCCGACCTCGATCAGCGCGAGCAGCGCGGTGCGCTCCTCGGCGGTCAGCCGCTCACGCGCCACCGCACGGGCGGTGGCCGCCTCGATCCGGTCCAGCGCCCGCAGCGCCTGGGTCGGGCCGGCCTCCACGCCGATCACCCGCCGGCCGCTGCGGGCCACCGCCACGGCCACGCCGGCACCCATGGTGCCCAGGCCGACGACGGCAACAGTGGGGAAGGGACGCTCCATTGTCCTGACTCCTTGTCATGGGCCCGTGCCGCGGCCCCCGCCACCACCCGGCCGCGGCAGCGCGAACCCGGGTGGAGGGTGTGACGGGGGAGGGTGTGCCGGCGGCACGGGAGAAACGGGGAACGGAAGAAGAACAGCGGCGACCCCGCGGTACGGACCGGTCCGCTCCGGTTCCGTCGAGGGGCACGTGCCGTGGTGCTCAGGCGCTCCGACAAAGATCATGAAGCGACGCCGACGCGCACACAGAGGAAAGAAACGCGACCGCCCGGTGCGGCTCCCGAAGCCCGGCGCTGGCGCGTGCCGACACTGTAGCCCAGCTACTGGCGGGTAGGAAGAGGGAAAGACCCGTCGGCCGGGTGTCGAACTGCCCATACTGTGGCCGCAGCTCCCCGAGGAGGTCACCATGGCTGTCATGACGACTGAGCGCCCGCAGATGGAACTCGACGAGTTCAGAGAGATCGCCATAGCGGCAGAGCGAAGGGACGTGGTGCTCGAGTTCATCAACGGCAGGATCGGAGTCAAGCCGGTGCCCGACGGCGACCACGGCGAGATCATCATGTGGGTGCTGGAACGCTGCCTGGCGCAGCGTCCGGACCTGCGGCTGTACCCCGAGCAGGGCTTGCAAGTGGCGAACTACCGCAACGGGCGCGCCAAGCCGGACGGTTCACTCGCCCCCCGCCGCAACTTCGCGGGCCAGGGGGAGTGGGCCGACCCCTCCGGTGTGCTGATGGTGGTCGAGGTGACGTCGTACGACACCGACGCCAACCGGCGCGACCGGGTGGAGAAGCCGCAGGCCTACGCGGAGACCGGCATTCCGGTGTACCTGCTGGTCGACCGGGACGCCGGTTCGGTGACGGTGCACAGCGAGCCCGACAACGGCCGCTACGAGAGCGTCGTGACGCTGGCGTTCGGGCACGTGGCCGAGCTGCCGGGCCCGGTGAACGTGACGCTGGAGACCGAGGAGCTCAAGGAGTTCATCCGCTGAGTGCGGAAGACGACGGCCCCGCCCGGGAGTTCCGGGCGGGGCCGTCGTGCGGGCGGTGACGGGTCAGTGCGCCATGACGGGGACGGCGTCCTCGACGGCGGCGGTGGACTCGTCGTGCTGGGGCTTGCCGGCGTTGATCAGCGTGAAGGCGGTGACGCCCGCCAGCAGCAGGATGCCGAACGCGGCCCAGATGGCGATCGAGTAGGAGTGCACCTGGGTCTGCAGCGCGAACAGCTTCGGGTCGGTGGCGGTGGCCATGTGCGCCTTCGCGTACGAGGTGCCGGCGCTGTGCGCGACGGTGCTCAGCAGGGCGGTGCCGATCGCGCCGCCGACCTGCTGCGAGGTGTTGACCATCGCGGAGGCGACACCGGCGTCGCGCGGCTGGACGCCGTAGGTGGCCAGGCTCATCGCCGGCATGAACGCGGTGCCCATGCCGAGGCCCATCAGCACCAGGCCGGGCAGGATCTGCCAGTACGAGGTGTTCACGTCGATCTGGGTCAGGATCAGCAGGCCGAGCGAGGCGACCACGAAGCCGGGCGCCATCAGGTACCGGGCCGGGACCCGGGTCATCAGGCGGGCGCCGATCTGGGTGGAGCCGGTCACCATGCCGGCCACCATCGGCAGGAAGGCGAAGCCGTTGACCAGCGGCTTGTAGCCCAGCACGCCCTGCATGTAGAGGGTGAGGAAGAGGAACAGGCCGAACATGCCGATCACGGCCATGCCGAGCGAGAGGTAGACGCCGCCGCGGTTGCGGTCGGTGATCACGCGCAGCGGCAGCAGCGGGGCGGAGACCCGGCTCTCGACGACCACGAAGGCGGCCAGCAGCACCGCCGCGGCCACGAACAGGCCGATGGTGCTGGCGTCGCCCCAGCCCTCGCTCTCGGCGCGGGTGAAGCCGTACACCAGGGAGACCAGGCCGAGGGTGACCAGCAGCACGCCCGGGATGTCGAGGCGGTTGCGGTTCAGGCCGACGGCGGGCTCGCGGATGACCATGACCGCGCCGGCGATGGCGACCACGGCGAACGGGATGTTGACGTAGAAGGTCCAGCGCCAGTTCAGGTACTCGGTGAGCGCGCCGCCCAGGATCAGGCCGATCGCACCGCCACCGCCGGCGACGGCGCCGTAGATGCCGAACGCCTTGGCGCGCTCCTTGCCGTCCGTGAACATCACGGCGAGCAGCGACAGCGCGGCCGGCGCGAGCAGCGCGCCGAACACGCCCTGCAGGGCGCGGGCGCCCAGCAGCATGGCGGTGTTGACCGCGGCGCCGCCGAGCGCGGAGGCCGCGGCGAAGCCGACCAGGCCGACCATGAAGGTCCGCCGGCGGCCCCACAGGTCGGCGACCCGGCCGCCGAACAGCAGCAGACCGCCGAAGGCCAGCGCGTAGGCGGTGATCACCCACTGGGTGGTGCTGTCGGCGAAGCCGAGGTCTTCCTTGGCACGGGGGAGCGCGATGTTCACCACGGTCGCGTCGAGCACGACCATCAGCTGCGCCAGGGCGATGAAGAAGAGCGCCTTCCACCGGCGTGGATCCGGCTGGAGGGTTTCGGACATGGAGGTACCCACCTGTGAGTGCGAGAGAGCGTACGAGACGTGCGGAAGCATGCGGAACGGCGCAGACCGGTCAGGTCGGACGGTCCGTCAGGAGTCGTGGAGCGCGAGGCCGTTCGGCCCGGGCGGGGCCGAGGGGTTCAGACGCGGTGCGTGAGGTCCTCCAGGGTCACGGCACGGCCGGGCAGCGGGGACGGCGCGACGGTGCGCAGTCCGTCCAGCAGGAGCTGGAGGTGACGGTGGACGAACCGGTCCAGGTCGAGGCAGCCGGTGCCGGGGAGCGGTCGGGTGAGCTGGGAGACGGCGACCAGGACGTCGCCGGCCCCGATGTCGGAGCGGAGCAGCCCGTCGTCCTGCGCCCGGGTGATCAGGTCCTCGGTGACCTGCTTCAGTTCGGCGCGGGCGTCGACGAGCTCGGGGTCGTTCGGGTCGGTGGTGCCGGACAGCAGCGAACAGAGCGCGCCGATCCGCTCGTCGGCGGCGGCGTGCACGAAGCGGCTGACCGCGGCGAAGGAGTCGGGCTCCTCGGCGGTGGCCGCGTGCGCGTGCGCCATGACCCGTTCGATGACGGCGAGCGTCACCTGCTGGATCAGCGTCCGGCGGTCGGCGAAGTTGCGGTAGAGCGTGGCGTTGCCGACGCCGGCCCGGCGGGCGATCTCGTCGAGCGGGGCCATCGCCCCGTGGTCGACGAAGGCCTCGCGGGCGGCGGCGACGATGCGCGCGCGGTTGCGGGTGGCGTCCGCGCGCCGGCGGGGGGCGGCGACCGTGGTCATGGTGTGTGCGCTCCCTTCGGGCGGCGGTGGAGAGCGGGGAAGGACTCCCCGTTTCCCTGCGGACAGTGGTTCAAACGGGGAGTTGGTCCCCGGAATTTCATCATCTGATGTGACCTGCGTCACATTGCTGCTTCCACGGACGGGTGACCCGTCGGCCGAGTCGCCCGGACACCGCATCGTCGCAGGCCAGCATGGGTGCATGAGCACCGTGAAGCCGCGCGCCGAGCGCGCCGCCGAGGCCCGGTTGGCCGCCACCAGGATCGAGGCCGAGGGCGTCGACGGCGTGATCGTCGGCTGGGTCGACAACTCCGGCGTCACCCGGGTCAAGACCGTCCCCGTCCGCGGCCTGGAGAACGCCGCCCGCTGGGGCCTCGGCGCCTCGCCCTGCTTCGACGGCTTCCTGGTCGACGACTCGCTCGCCCCGTCCGCCGGCCCGGTCGGCGACCTGCGGCTGGTCCCCGACCTGGCCGCGCTGCACCGCCTCGCCGCTCAGCCCGGCTGGGCCTGGGCCCCCGGCGACCGCTGGACCCAGCAGGGCGACCCGCACCCCGGCTGCCAGCGGCAGTTCGCCCGCCGCGCCACCGAGGCGCTCGCCGAACGCGGCCTGACCGTCCGGGCCGGCATCGAGGTCGAATGGATCGTCGACGGCGGCGAGGCCGGCCCCGCGTACGGCATGCGCCGCCTGATCGGCCACAGCGACTACCTGCGCGACCTGCTGCGCACCCTGCGCGAGCAGAAGCTGACGGTCCTCCAGCTCCACCCCGAGTACAGCGACGGCCAGTTCGAACTCTCCCTCGCCCCCGGCGACCCGGTCGAGGCCGCCGACACCGCCATGCTGGTGCGGCACACCGTGCAGGCCGTCTCGCTGCGGCACGGCCTGCGGGCCAGCTTCGCGCCCGTCACCGCGCCGAACGGCGTCGGCAACGGCGGCCACCTCCACCTGAGCCTGTGGCGCGACGGCCAGAACCTCGGCCACGGCGGCAGCGGCCCGCACGGCCTCACCCGGGAGGCCGAGGCCTTCCTCGCCGGGGTGCTGGCCGAACTGCCCGCGCTGCTCGCCCTCGGCGCCCCGTCCGTCGCCAGCTACCTGCGGCTGGTCCCCGGGCACTGGTCCGGCCCGCACCGCTGCTGGGGGCTGGAGAACCGGGAGGCCGCGCTGCGGCTGATCACCGGCTCCGCGCCCGAGCAGGCCAACGCCGAGATCAAGTGCTTCGACGCCGCCGCCAACCCCTACCTGGCCGTCGGCGGGGTGCTGGCCGCCGGCCTGGCCGGCCTCGGCGCCGCCCTGCGGCTGCCCGCCGAGACCCCCGGCGACCCCGACGGCGTCGCCGAACGCCTTCCCGCCGGCCTCGGGCAGGCGGCGGACGCGCTGCGCAAGTCCGAGGTGCTGCGCGCCGCGATGGGCGACCCGCTGTGGCAGTCGGTGCTCGACGTCCGGGAGGCGGAGATCGCCCTGTTCGCCGAACTCGGCCCGGCGGAGATCATCGAGGCGGTCCGCTACCGGTACTGACGGGCCGTCAGCGCGGCGCCCGGTCCTTCACGGCGAGGGAGGCCAGCGCGTCCCGGAGCCGCGGGCCGAGATCGGCGGCGCCGGCCTCGTGGTGGGCGACCGGGAAGGACACCGCCGGCGGCTTGTCGCTCCACCAGAAGAACTGGCGGGCCGCCCGGCGCACGAACACCGTCGCGCCCACCACGTTGTTGACGAAGACGACCTCCAGCGCGGGGAACCCGGCCGGGTCGGCGGCCGGGTCCTCCACGTGGAAGACCTGGGTCCGCAGGCTGCGGTGGTCGATGCCCTCCACGGAGGTCGCCAGCAGCTCCGAGCCGGTGAACCGGTAGCCCTCCGCCAGCAGCGCGTCCATCACCGCCTCGTGCAGCGGCAGGGCCGCCACATGGAGGAAGTCGACGTCCCGGACGTCGTCCGAGTCGTAGCCGAGCGTGGTGACCAGGGACAGGTCGACACCGGTCGACCGGCCGCCGAGCTCGGTGACGGGGCAGTCCCAGCGGAGCCGGCCGTGGAAGCCGATCCGGCGGTCGGTGTTCCGCTCCACGTCGAACCACGTGATCTCGGGGCGGAGGTCGGTCTCGTCGCCGTCGACCGTGGTGCCCTCCCAGTCGCGGGCCTTGCTCACCACGTCCAGGTGCAGATCGTGGATCCGCAGCTTCAGCCAGCCCGCCCGGAACAGCACCTCGCCCTCGATCCGCTGCCCCGGCTGCGGGAGGACGGTGCCGATCACGGTGTCGATCCGCGGGTCGTGGCCGTTCCCGTCGCCGATCCCCAGCAGCTTCCGCAGCCCCATCGTCCGCCTCCCCGCGCAAAGTTCGGGCAAAGCCTAACGCCGCCCCGGCCGGGAAAACCCGCCCGCGGCGGGAGAGCGCCGCCCGGCTATGCTCGGCCCCCTGACCGCACCGAGGAGGGGGCCGCCGGTGGCCGAGCGAGGAACGTCGGAGAACGGGCCCGAGGCGGAGCTCACCGACCCGCCCGAGGTCGAACTGCGGCTCGACGACCCGGAACTGACCGACCGGTGGATCGCCGGCACGGCGGTGGTCCGGGCCGGCCGCCAGGCGCTGGAGCAGGTCGACTTCAGTATGGAACTGGTGGCCGACGCCTACAGCCACCGGGGCAAGCACCTGGAGATGGTGGTCTGCGGGCTCACCGTCGACGACTACTGCTTCGAACTGGCCGCGGGCGAGGAGCACCAGGTGCGGTTCCGGCGGGAGCTGCCCTGGGAGTGCCCGTTCACCGAGTACGAGGGCCGGGGCTTCGACTTCGGGGTCGGCGTGCGGGCCACGCTGCGCACCACCCCGGCCAAGCCGGGCGGCATCCGCCACCGCGTCCCGCTGCGGATACCGCCCACCGCCGCGCCGGCCGCCGCCGTCGCGGCCTTCGCCGAACTCGGCTACACGGAGCGCTCCGCCCGGGTGATCGACCAGCGCATCCCGGGGGCCGGGCAGTTCTACTCGGGCCACCAGTCGCTGTTCCTCACCGACCCGGCCGGGCAGGGCCGGGACTTGTCGCAGCTGGAGCTGTCCTTCGCCACCAACCAGGTCGGCGCCCTGCTGCACCTGCGCCGGGCCGCACCCGGCAAGTACAAGTGGACGTCCCGCCCGCCCACGGTCACCTTCCCCGTCGCCCACCACGAGACCCCCTACGCCGACCTCACCACCCGAGCCCGCGCCGCCCTGGATGAACTCCGCCTCCTGGAGCGCGCCTAGCCTTCAGCGGTGCCCCGGCTCCTGGAGCGCGCCTAGCGGTTCTCCGGCTCCGCTGTCGGTACCGTCCAGCCCGGGCACATGGCGATTGCGGTGAGTTGACTCGGCGTCAGCAGGGGTGGCTTGCCGGCCTCGGGGCTGCCTGCGCCCGCCGGGTTGAGGGCCGTCACGCGGACCCGGGTGCCGTCGGGGCGGAGGACGTCGACGATCGACTCGGTGGCGCCCTGCGAGCCCGGGACGGGGCGGGCGTCGACGCTGCGGAGGCGGGTGTCGTCCTCCAGCACGGCGGCCTCGGCGAACCAGTTCTGCGCGGCCCGGTCGGCCTTCTCCTCCTGGACCAGCAGCTCGACGGTGCGCCTGCCGTCCGTCAGGGTCGCCCGCTGGTTCGGCCCGGCGCCGGTGCTCGTCAGCACCTTCAGGCCGGGCGGCAGCAGGTCGGGGCGCTGCACCCGGATGCCGGTCACCGAGATGTTCGGGACGCCCGGCGTCAGCGCCGCCTCGAAGGTGCGCCACCCCGGGTCGGCGGCCAGCGCCCGCAGCTGGGCGACGCTCAGCAGCGGCTCCGGCCGGGTCGGCTCGCCCGAGGCGGTCGCCGAGTTGAACGAGGCGACGGTGACCCGCGTCCCGTTCGGCGAGTTCAGCTCCACCTCGGTGTACTTCTTCGGCGCCGCGTCCGGCGTGGTGTACTCGGTGACGGACACCCGGGTGCCGTCGGGCTCGGTCGTCTCCTCGCACTTCACGCCCTGGATCGGGTAGCTCGCGCACGCCTTGGACCCGCCCCACCCGACGGTGTTGTAGATGTCCACGCCGAGCACGCTCGCTCCGCGGCCGTCGTCCAGGGTCAGGACCGCGTTCGCCGTGCCGGACGGGAACGCGGCCACGCCGAGCGTCGATCCGGAGGAGCGCACCACCCGCAGACCCTTCGGCAGCCGCTCCGCCACCGCGGACACCAGGTGCGCCTCCTGCGGGATCAGGCCGACCTCGGACGGCGCCGGCGGGGCGGACACCGCCGGGGCGACGCTCTCCGTCCGCAGCACGGGCGGCAGCACGGCCGCGGACACCCCGGTCACGGCCAGCACCGCGACGGCCGCGCCCAGCACCGTCCGGCGGCGCTGCCGACGGCGGCCGAGGGCCGCGCCGCCCATGGCCAGGCGCGGGGTGTCCGGCAGGAAGCTCTCCCCGGTCTCGTGGAAGACCCGCGCCAAGCGGTCCTCGAAGTCGTGCTCGGGCAGTGCGGACATGCGTGATCACCGTCTCCGGGTGAGAAGGGCAAAGGGGAACAGGGTCGTTGACGGCACGTCAGTGCGCGGCGAGGTCGTTGAGGCCGTCGCCCAGCAGGGCCCGCAACCGGGTCAGCGCCCGGGAGGACTGCGACCGCACCGCACCCGGGCGGCAGCGCAGGATTTCCGCGGTCTCCTCGACGCTGACGTCCTCCCAGTAGCGCAGCACCAGCACCGCGCGGTCCCGCGGCGCGAGCCGGGCCAGCGCCTCCAGCAGCGTCATCCGCAGCGTGCTGGTGTCCTCCGGGCCCGCCAGGTCCGGCAGTTCGGCGACCGGGCGCTCGCTCGAACTGCGCCGCCGGTGGTGGTCGATGAACTGCCGGTACAGCACGCCCTGCGCGTAGCCGGCCGGATTCTCTATCGCCCGGCCGCCGAACAGCCGCCCCGGTCTGCGCCACACCAGGTACATCCGGCTCAGCGTCTCCTGCACCAGGTCCTCGGCGAGATGGGTGTCGCCGCCCGTCAGCAGACAGGCCGAACGGAAGAGCGGGCCGGACCGGTTGGCGGCGAACTCCGCGTACTCCAGGTCGCCGCTGCGCACTGCTGCTCGTGCCACGTTCGCTGTTCTCCCCCGGCTCCGTACCTTGTCACCCTTCTGACGTACCGGGGTGCCGGGGACGTCACGGGCCCGACCCGGGAAGTTTCCGCCCGGTCCGGATCGCGGAGGGGAGCGGCGGGTTCAGCGCCGCGGACGCTCGCCCGCGCCCCGGCAGAACGGGCACGCCCGGCTGCCCAGGCAGTCCCCGCAGCGCACCTGCCCCTCGGTCCGGCCGCCCCAGGTGACGCCGCCCATCGTCCAGCCGCGGCCCCAGCAGCGCTCGCACCAGCCCAACCCCTCGCACTCCGGGCACAGTTCGTGGCCCGGCCGGACGTTCTCCGGCGCGAGCAGCGGCTCCGGCCGGACGAACTCCTCCGGCAGGTGCAGCGCCATCGGCTCCAGATCGGCCCGACAGAGCGTCAGACCGCGCACCGGGTTCAGGTGCAGGCGCAGCGTCATGCCGTCCCGCCAGGCGTGCAGCACCGTCGAACCGGAGTCGGTGTGCTCCACCGTCACCTGCCAGTCGGCCAGCGCCGCCTTCGCCCGGGCCGGCAGGTCCGCCGCGTCCGGCGTGCGGTCGAAGGCGACCTGCCGGTGGTAGGCGAAGCTCAGCGGATTGCCGAAGGCGGTGATGTCCGGATGCTCCGGGAGCCCGACCACCGGCGCCATGCCGGGCACCAGCGCCTCCAGCAGCTCAGCGACCTCGGCGAACAGCCGCTCACCGCGCCGCCGCAGCTCCGCCCGCGCCCCGGGTATCTCCTCGCCCGCCATCGCCCCTCGCTTCGACGTGCCGCCAACCGGCCGGGCGCGTCCGGGAGTTGATCGACGCACGCGCCGGGCCCGCCGATTCTAGGCACCCGCCCCGCCCGACCGGCAGCCCCCCACGGAGACCGGGGACTCCCGGGAACGGGCGGACGGCCGGACCGGGCGAGTGGTACGAAGACCGGATGACGAGCTACTGGCAGGGCGAACGCGTACGGCTGCGAGCGGTCGAGCCCGGGGACGGGCCGCTGCTGGCGCTGCTCTCCGAGCAGGAGGAGCGGCTCGGAGACCTGCTCAACCCGCCGCGCTCCGCCGAGGGCTGGCAGGCCCGCGCCCGCGAACTGGCCACCGCCGACCCGGCCGCCGACACCTGGACCCTGATCGTCGAGTCGCGGGCCGACGGCACCCCGGTCGGCTCGATCGGCGTGCACCGCGCCGACCCGCGCAACGGCTGGTTCGAGTACGGCATCACCGTCGGCGCCGAGCACCGCCGCCGCGGCTACGGGGCCGAGGCCGCCCGGCTGGTGATCCGCCATCAGTTCGAGGAGCGCCGCTACCACAAGGCCACCGCGAGGGTCTTCGCCCACAACCTGCCCTCGCTGGAACTCCAGCGCCGCCTCGGCTTCACCGAGGAGGGCCGCCTGCGCCGCCACGCCTTCCTCTCCGGCCGCCACCTCGACGTGGTCCTGCTCGCCCTCTTCGCCGAGGACTTCCCGGCCGGTCACGGAGCGCCCGCACAGCCCTGATCCGAAACCCGATGGCAGGCCGGGTCGTTGCCCTGACACGATGACGGCCCGTCCGACCGGAGGAGCCCACCGTGCCCACGCCCGCCGACCGTCTCGCCGAGGCGCGCGAGTCGAGCGACCCGGCCGCGCTGCGCGCCCTCACCGCCACCGGGTACGCCTTCGTGGACCAGGCCCTGGCGGTCAACCCGCACACCCCGCCGGACGCGCTGGCGGTGCTGGCCGGGGCCCGGCACAGCGTCTGGAACGACAACTGCCTGCTGGGCCTGCTGGCCGAACACCCCGCCGCGGACGGGGCGGTGCTGCACGCCGTACTGGCGGCCGTGGCGGAGCGCCTCGCGGCGGGGGAGCGGCCCTACACGGCGGCGCTCGCGCTGGCGCGGCGGCCGGAGCTGCCGGCCGACGGGGTGCGGGCGCTCGGGCGGACGGCGGGGGCGTCGGCCCGGCTGCGCAGGCGGCTGGCGCGGGCGCTGGACGGGCGCGGCTGAGCGGCTCCCGGGTGCCGCCGGGCGAAAGTTTCAGGTCCGGAACCGGCGGGCGGGTGGCCGGAATGGGCGCGCTCCCACAGCTTGTCTTCGAACTGAGCTGGGAGGAAAGGGAGTTGTCCCTGCCATTGGCTGCGCAGTCTCTTGACACCGCCGATGGCCCTCTCGATATTTGGGAGCGCTCCCACAGCCACCCACCCCCACCCGAGGAGCCGTCATGTCTCCACCCCGCAACCGGGTTTCGGCGCTCACCGCCGCCCTCACCCTGCTCACCGCCGGCCTGTCCACCGCCGTCGTGGTGCCCGCGGCGGCCGCCGCCGTCCAGTGCTCGGTCGACTACACGGCCAACGACTGGGGCAGCGGCTTCACCGCCAACCTTTCGATCAACAACAAGGGCACCGCCGCGCTCAACGGCTGGAAGCTCACCTACTCCTACGCCGGCAACCAGACGCTCTCCGGCGTCGGCTGGAGCGGCACCTGGAGCCAGTCCGGCAAGAACGTCACGGTGGTCAACGCCGACTGGAACGGGACCATCCCGGCCGGCGGCTCGGCCAGCGCCGGCGCCAACTTCTCGTACAGCGGCACCAACGCGGCCCCGACCTCGTTCGCGGTCAACGGAACCGCCTGCACGGGTGCGCACGCCGCCCCGACCACCGCCCTGACCAGCCCGGCGCCGGGCGCCAACTACCAGGCGGGCGCGACGATCCCGCTGTCCGCGACGGCGAGCGCCGCGGACGGCGCGAGCATCAGCAAGGTGGAGTTCTACGACAACACCACGCTGCTCGGCACCGCCACCACCGCCCCGTACACCTTCAGCTGGACGGGCGCGGCGAGCGGCAGCCACTCGATCTACGCCAAGGCGTACGACAGCCTCGGCGCGAGCAGCGAGTCCACCCCGGCGGGCATCACGGTGGCGTCCGGGCCGGCCGTCACGGCCACGCCGGTGACGCTCTCGGTGAACCAGGGCAAGACCGGCAGCTTCACCGTGAAGCTGTCCAGCCAGCCGAGCGCGAACGTCACCGTCACCACCACCCGCACCTCGGGCAACACCGGACTGTCCGTCACTTCCGGCGGGACGCTGACCTTCACGCCCAGCAACTGGTCCACCGCGCAGACCGTCACGCTGACCGCCGACGCCTCCTCCACCGGCTCGGCCACCTTCACCTCCGCCGCCACCGGCTACACCTCCTCGGCGGTCACGGTGACCGAACTGGCCGCGGCGTCCGGCGTGTACAACGACCGGTTCCTGCAGCTGTACAACAAGATCAAGGACCCGGCGAACGGCTACTTCTCGCCCGAGGGCATCCCCTACCACTCGGTGGAGACCCTGCTGGTCGAGGCCCCCGACCAGGGCCACGAGACCACCTCGGAGGCGTACTCGTACCTGCTCTGGCTGGAGGCCCAGTACGGGCGGGTGACGAAGGACTGGTCGAAGTTCAACTCGGCGTGGACGCTCATGGAGACGTACATGATCCCGGGTCACACCGACCAGCCCACCAACTCGGCGTACAACGCGTCCAAGCCGGCCACCTACGCGCCCGAGCACCCGCTGCCGAGCGACTACCCGTCGGCCATGGACTCCTCCGCCACCCCGGGCAACGACCCGATCGCCGCGGAGCTGAAGAGCGCGTACGGCACCGACGACATCTACGGCATGCACTGGCTGCAGGACGTCGACAACGTGTACGGCTACGGCAACGCGCCCGGCAAGTGCGAGGCCGGTCCGACCGACACCGGGCCGTCGTTCATCAACACCTACCAGCGCGGCGCGCAGGAGTCGGTGTGGGAGACCATCCCGCAGCCGACCTGCGACAAGTTCACCTACGGCGGCAAGAACGGCTACCTGGACCTGTTCATCAAGGACAGCTCCTACGCCAAGCAGTGGAAGTTCACCGACGCGCCGGACGCCGACGCCCGCGCCATCCAGGCCGCCTACTGGGCCGACACCTGGGCCAAGGCCCAGGGCAACGGCTCGCAGGTCGCCACCACGGTGGCCAAGGCCGGCAAGATGGGCGACTACCTGCGGTACGCCTTCTTCGACAAGTACTTCAAGAAGGTCGGCAACTGCGTCGGCCCGACCGCCTGCGCGGCCGGAAACGGCAAGGACTCCGAGCACTACCTGCTCTCCTGGTACTACGCCTGGGGCGGCGCCACCGACACCTCGGCCGGCTGGGCCTGGCGGATCGGCGACAGCGCGGCGCACGGCGGCTACCAGAACCCGATGGCCGCGTACGCCCTGGTCAACGACCCGGCGATGGCCCCGAAGTCGACCACCGGCAAGAGCGACTGGACCACCTCGATGGCCCGTCAGGTCGAGTTCACCCAGTGGCTGCAGTCCAGCGAGGGCGCGATCGCGGGCGGCGCGACCAACAGCTGGAACGGCAGCTACGACACCCCGCCGGCGGGCACCCCGACCTTCTACGGGATGTTCTACGACGAGGCGCCGGTCTACCACGACCCGCCGTCCAACCAGTGGTTCGGCTTCCAGGCCTGGGGCCTGGAGCGGATGGCCGAGTACTACTACTCCAGCGGCGACGCCAAGGCCAAGGCCATCCTGGACAAGTGGGTGACCTGGGCGCTGTCCAAGACCACCTTCAACGCCGACGGCAGCTACCAGATCCCGTCCACGCTGTCCTGGAGCGGCAAGCCGGACACCTGGAACGCCGCTTCCCCGGGCGCCAACACCGGCCTGCACGTGAGCGTCGTCGACTACACCAACGACGTGGGCGTGGCCGGCTCCTACGCCAAACTGCTGTCCTACTACGCCGCCAAGTCCGGCAACACGGCGGCGAAGACCGCCGCGCAGAAGCTGCTGGACGGCATGTGGGCCAACAACCAGGACGCGATGGGCATCTCGGTCCCCGAGACGCGCACCGACTACAGCCGCTTCAAGGACTCGGTCTCGGTGCCGACCGGCTGGACCGGCACCATGCCCAACGGCGACCCGATCAACAGCAGCTCGACCTTCCTGTCGATCCGGTCCTGGTACCAGAACGACCCGTCGTTCGCGAAGGTGCAGAGCTACCTGAACGGCGGCTCCGCCCCGACCTTCACGTACCACCGGTTCTGGGCGCAGGCCGACATCGCCACGGCGATGGCCGCCTACGGTGAGCTGTTCGGCGGCTGATCCTCCGTCAGCCGCACGTCCCCCCAGCGCGGGTGCCCGGTCCGACCGACAGCGGACCGGGCACCCGTCCGTTCTACGACGATTGCTTTACTACCTCTTGATTTTTGTCATATGGGCTGAATAGTCTCCCGGCCATTCGTGCGCCTTCGATCACCTCGACCGCGCCGCCGACACTCGGGAGGGTCAACCCCTATGAGAGTTCCCCGGATCCGCCGCTCCGCACTCCTCGCCGCCGGTCTCGCAATGATCACGGCCGGCGCCCTCGCCGGACCGGTCGGCAGCGCCGCCGCGGCCACCCCTTCGGCCGCCGCCGGGCAGCCGATGAACTACGTGGTGAACACCAAGGCCAACCACGGGCAGACCAAGAAGGCCGAGCGCGAGATCCAGGCGGCCGGCGGCAGCGTGGTCGCCTCCTACGAGCAGATAGGCGTGGTGATCGCCCGGTCCAGTGACCCCGGCTTCGCCGCCCGACTGCGCCAGTCCAAGACCATCGACTCGGTCGGCGCCAGCCGCACCGCCGGCATCCAGGCCGCCGACGTCGAAGCCACCGTCGAGGAGACCGCGGCGCCCGCCGCCGCCGACGGCAACGAGCCGCTCTGGGCCAACCAGTGGGACATGCGGCAGATCGGCGTCGACCAGGCCCACACCACCACCCTCGGCAGCCGCGACGTGGTCGTCGGCGTCCTCGACTCCGGCATCGACGCCACCCACGAGGACCTGGCCGCCGCCGTCGACCCGTCGCTCTCCGCGTCCTGCCTCAGCGGCAAGGCCGACACCAACTGGCAGTCCTGGCAGCCCACCAGCAGCACCCACGGCACGCACGTGGCCGGGACCATCGCCGCCGCGAAGAACGGCAAGGGCGTCGAGGGCGTCGCGCCGGGCGTCCGGCTGGCCGCGGTCAAGGTCGTCGACGGCGGCGGGTTCATCTACCCCGAGTACGCGATCTGCGGCTTCGTCTGGGCCGCCGAGCACCACTTCACCATCACCAACAACAGCTACTTCGTCGACCCGTGGATGTTCAACTGCGCCGACGACCCCGACCAGGGCGCGATCAGCGAGGCCGTCCGCCGGGCCGTCGACTACTCCCGCCGGGGCGGCGTCCTCAACGTCGCCGCCGCGGGCAACGAGAACATCGACCTGGCGCACAAGACCGTCGACGTCAGCAGCCCCGACGACACCGTCCCCGGCGACCGGCCGATCGACGCGAGCTGCCTCAACCTGCCCGCCGAACTGCCCGGCGTGATCGCGGTGTCGGCGATCGGCGCGAAGGGCGACAAGTCCTACTACTCCAGCTACGGCCTGAACAAGGTCACCGTCTCCGCCCCCGGCGGCGACGCGACCGCCTTCCAGGCCCCCGACACCCCCGACCGCCGGGGCTCGATCCTCTCCACCCTCCCCGGCAACAAGTACGGCTACATGTCGGGCACCTCGATGGCCTCCCCGCACGTGGCCGGCGTCCTCGCACTGCTCGCCTCCACCCACCCGGGCGCCGGCCCCGAGCAGCTCCGCACCCTCCTGGTGAACCAGGCCGACCCGCACGCCTGCCCCACCGGCGTGTTCAACCCCGGCGGCACCGGCGCCTACACCGCCACCTGCGAGGGCAGCACCGCCAACAACGGCTTCTACGGCGCGGGCATCGTCTCCGCGGCGAAGGCCGCCCGCGGCTGACCCGCCGTCAGCCGGCCCTCGCCGGCCGGGCGCGGCCCGACTCCGGTCGCGCCCGCACCCGGCCGGCGGCGGTCGGGCTGCGCGCCGCGAGCTGCCCGACGGGGCGTCGACTGTGCCGTGGCCTCGCCTCGCCCGGAGACGGCCGGCGGGCGCCACCGCGACGGGGGCCGAGACCTGCGGGGCCGGCGGCCGGGGAGTCGGTGGTGGGGTCGCCGCGGGGCCGACGGTGAGTCGGGTGCGCCGCGGGCCGTTGCCTCCGCCGTGGGTCGGTGGACAGCGGGAGCCGCCGGTCCGGTCCGCCTCGCCGCCGCCGCGACCTGCCCGACGGCGCGTCAACTGTGCCGGTGGTCGCGGGCCGGGGGTGGCGCCCCGGTGGGCGGGAGGCGGGCGCTGGTCAGGCTTCGCGGTCGACGTGCCGGGACCAGTCCGACTCGACGGAGGCCAGGCCGGCGCGGTTGGGGACCTGCTTGAGCCAGGCGGGGCGGGCCGCGGTGCGGGCGGCGGCGGCCCGCTCCTCGGCGGCGCGGATCTGCTCGGGGGTGGCGAAGCCCTCGGGGAGCCAGG
Source organism: Kitasatospora cheerisanensis KCTC 2395 (assembly GCF_000696185.1). Classification (GTDB taxonomy): domain Bacteria; phylum Actinomycetota; class Actinomycetes; order Streptomycetales; family Streptomycetaceae; genus Kitasatospora; species Kitasatospora cheerisanensis. The sequence continues at coordinate 5,932,391 of NZ_KK853997.1, forward strand.
CGGAGGACTGCTCGACCCTGGCGGCGAGGTGTTCCACGTACGCGGCGCGGACCGCGGCCGGCGAGTCGAAGCCGGGCTCGTCGGCCAGCCAGGCGTCCGGCACCAACGCGGCGACCTCGGCGAGCAGTTCGGGGGTGACGAGCGGGGCGAGCGCGGCGTCCGCCGCGGCGACGTCGGGGCCGTAGCCGCCCAGGGCGTGGCCGCTGAGGTCGTAGCGCTTGTGCACCGAGGCGCGGGCCGAGGACCAGCGGTGGTGGAAGATCAGCCCGGCGCCGTTGTCGATCAGCCAGAGCCTGCCGTGCCAGACCATCAGGTTGGGGTTGTGCACGCTGCGGTCGACGTTGCCGGTGAGGGCGTCCAGCCAGACGACGCGGCCGGCCTCGGCGGGGGAGACGTCGATCATCCCGGGCGTGAAGTCGCGGGCGCCCGGCAGCAGGTCCATGCCGAGGTTGCGTCCGGCGCTGGCCCGCAGCAGGTCCTGGATCTCCTGGTCGGGTTCGTGGGCGGCGACCGCCGGGTCGAAGTCGACCAGGACCAGGGGCGGCACCCGCAGGCCCAGCCGCCGGGCCAGTTCGCCGACGATCACCTCGGCCACCAGTGCCTTCACGCCCTGCGCCGCACCGGTGAACTTCACCACGTACGTGCCCAGGTCGTCGGCCTCCACCACGCCGGGCACCGACCCGCCCGCCCGCAGCGGATCGACGTACCGCAGCGCCGTCACCTGTTCCAGCATCCGCCCACCCTAACGCGAGGGGGTTCCCGGTTTGGCGGGGGCAGGCCGCGGTGGTTGGCTTGGCGGCTATCGAGTGCAGACGCGCGGACGCGCGGACGACCGGATCCGAGGAGCAGTGAGCTGATGGGCAAGGTGCACGCCACCACCGAGCGGACGTACGGGGCCGACCCGGCCCGGGTGTACGAGGCGCTGGCCGACTACGCGGTGACCCGGCCGAAGCTGCTGCCCGCGCAGTACAGCGAGTACGAGGTGCGGGCGGGCGGCACCGGCGCGGGCACCCAGGTGCACTGGAAGCTCCAGGCGACCGAGAAGCGGGTCCGGGACTGCCTGTTCACGGTGACGGCGCCGACCCCGGACACCCTGGTGGAGACGGACGCCAACTCCTCGATGGTGATCACCTGGACGGTCGCGGCGGCCGGCGCGAGCGGCAGCAAGGTCACCGTCGAGGCGAGCTGGACCGGCGCGACCGGCATCGGCGGGTTCTTCGAGCGGACCTTCGCCCCGAAGGGCCTGAACCGGATCCACGACCAGGTGCTGGCCAACCTGGCGGCCCAACTCGGCTGAGCCCCACCGCGATTCGGACACCCGTACGGCTGGTCAGCCGTACGGGTGTTCTGCTTCCCCGGAAGGGTGAAGCGGGCCTGGGCAGGCGGGATCCTCAACTTAGGCTCCGGGCCGTGCAGCTGACGATCCTTCATGTCTCCCAGCCGGTCGACGGCGGCGTGGCCCGGGTGGTGGCCGACCTGGTCCGCGGCCAACGGGCCTCCGGCTGCCGGGTCCTGGTGGCCTGCCCGCCCGGCGGCCGGCTCGCCCGCGAGGCCGCCGCCGCCGGCGCCCGGGTGCTGGACTGGCCCGCCGAACGCTCGCCCGGACCGGGCACCCTCCGGGAGGCGTGGCGGCTGCGCCGGATCCTGCGCCGCACCGCACCGGACGTGCTGCACCTGCACAGCGCGAAGGCCGGACTGGCGGGCCGGCTGGCCGCCCGCGGCGACCTGCCGACCGTGTTCCAGCCGCACGCCTGGTCGTTCGCCGCCGTCGAGGGCGCGCTGGCCGACGCCAGCCTGCGCTGGGAGCGGTTCGCCACCCGCTGGGCCCGCACCGTGCTGTGCGTCAGCGAGCAGGAGCGGGCGGACGGCGTGGCGGGCGGACTGGTCGCGCACTGGCGGGTGGTGCCCAACGGCGTCGACCTGGAGCACTGGGCGCCCGTCGACCGGGCGTCCCGGCGGTCCGCCCGGATGACCCTGGGCCTGGAGCAGTCCGCCCCGCTGGCGGTGTGCGTGGCGCGGCTGTGCCGGCAGAAGGGCCAGGACGTGCTGCTGGACGCCTGGGCGGCGGTGCAGGAGCGGCTCCCGGCGGCCCGGCTGGTGCTGGTCGGCGGCGGCCGGAGGCGGACGCGCTGGCCGCGCGGGTGCGGACGCTGCCCGACCCGTCCCGGGTGCGGCTGGTCGGCGCCGTGGCGGACCCGCGGCTCTGGCTGGCCGCCGCCGACCTGGCGGTGCTGCCCTCGCGCTGGGAGGGGATGGCGCTGGCGCCGCTGGAGGCGATGGCCTGCGGGCGGCCGGTGCTGCTGACCGACGTGCCGGGGTCCAGGGAGTGCGTGCCGCCGGGTGAGCTCGGCCGTTCGGTGGTGCCGCCGGAGAATCCCGGTCCGATGGCCGAACGCCTGGTCGAATTCCTCTCCGACCGGATCGAGTGCGAACGGCGCGGTGTTCTGGCCCGTGCGCATGTGGCAGATCATCACGATATCCGGCAAGTAATTCCGCAGGTGGCGGCAATTTACCGGACGATTGTTCGGAGCCGGGTGGTCCCGGTGGGCCGCAGGTCCCGTGTCCCGCAGCGGTTCTGATCGTTTGTCAGGCCGTGATCGCCGACCCGAACGAGGCGGCCGTCTTTCCTGAATGTCTGATTATTGGGCGGGTGGAATGAAATGGCATGTCAGCTGCCAATGCGTGTAAGGGCGTTCGGTAATGTCTGATTCTGCCTGCTTCGTCACCATTCCTGGCAAAGAGATGGCCGACCGCCTTTCCCGGCAGCAGGTGCTTACCTGGACAGCAGGGGAGTGCGTGCGCTGATGACCATTGACCACGAGAGCGTGCCGCATCCGGGGCGGGTCCTGGCGGGCCCCGGGCGCCACGGCACGCACCACGGCGCCGGGCTGCTCGACCGGCCGGGCACCCGGCCCTGCCGCCCCGGCCGACCTCCGGGCCGGTCGCCGCCGCGGCCGCCCGCACTCCCGGGCCGCCCTGCCGCTCGCGCTGGCCGCCGCCGACGCCCTCGCGGTCGGCCTGGCCGTCGCCGCCACCGCCCCGGCCGGCTCCCGCCCCGTCGCCACCGCCGCCCTGCTGCTGCCCGCCCTGCTCCCGCTCAACCTGGCGGGCGGCCTCTACCGCTCCCGGCTCAGCCTCTCCGCCCTCGACGAACTCCCCGCCCTGGCCGCCCGCGCCACCGTCGCCACCGCGTTCGCGGTCACCGCCGACGCCTGCCTGACCGGCCACTGGAGCGACCTCCGCGCGATGGGCCCGATGCGGCTGCTCGCCCTGCTCGCCCTGATGCTCCCGATCGCCGCCCTCGGCCGCGCCTACGTGCACCACCGCACCCGGCTGGCCCGCCGCCGCCGGCCCAGCCCCGCGCTGATCCTCGGCGCCGGCGAACTCGGCCAGCGGATCGCCGCCGTCCTCACCGCCCGCCCCGAGTACGGCCTGCGGCCGGTCGGCTACCTCGACCCCGACCCGGTGCTGCTGCCGCCCGGCGGCCCGCTGCCGGTGTTCGGCGGACGCGAGGCGCTCGGCCGGGTGCTGCGCCGCTACCGGGTCCACCACGTGCTGGCCACCGGCGGCGCCGCCGATGACGCCGAGACACTGGCCGCGCTGCGGCTGGCCGCCCGGCTCGGCTGCCAGGTCTGGCTGGTCCCGGCCTGCGCGAGTTCGACTCGGTGCAGGGCGTCGGCGACCACCTGTGGGGATTCCCCTGCATGCGGCTGCCCGCCCCGCGATGCGCCGCCACGGCTGGATCGTCAAGCGCGGCTTCGACATCGCCGCGGCCGGCCTCGGCCTGCTGCTGATCTCCCCGGTGCTCGCCCTGTGCGCCCTCGCGGTGCGCCTGGAGACCGGCCCCGGCGTACTGTTCCGCCAGCAGCGCACCGGCGTCGACGGCCGGGTGTTCACCCTCCTCAAGTTCCGCACCCTGCGCCCCAGCAACGAGCACGAGTCGGCGACCCGCTGGAACATCGCGCAGGACCACCGGGTGGGCCCGGCCGGCCGCTTCCTCCGCAAGACCTCGCTGGACGAGCTCCCGCAGCTGTGGAACGTCGTCCGCGGGGACATGAGCCTGGTCGGCCCCCGCCCCGAACGCCCGTACTTCGTCATGCGGTTCAGCCAGGCCTACCCCGAGTACGCCGACCGGCACCGGGTGCCCGCCGGGCTCACCGGCCTGGCCCAGGTCAACGGCCTGCGCGGCGACACCTCCATCGAGGACCGGGCCCGCTTCGACAACCGCTACATCGAGGGCTGGACGCTGTGGCAGGACGCCAAGATCCTGCTGCGCACCGCGGCCCTGGTGGTCCGCCCGGACGGAAGCTGACAGCGCACGTGGCCCTCACCCTCCAACTCCCGCTCCCGGCCCGGCGCCTGGCGGCGATAGCCGCCCCCGGCCGAGCCGGCTGGCCGCCGCCACCGTGCTGCTGGTCTGCGTCCCCACCGGCGAGAAGGACGTCACCGCGGCCGTCCACGTCACCCCGGCCGACCTGGCCTCGCTGGCCCTGGTCGGGCTGATCGCCGTCGACCTGCTGCGCGGCCGGCTGCCCCGGATCGACCCGGCCGCCGCCGCCCTGTTCGGCGCCGTGGTGCTGGCCGCCGCGGTCGCCACCGTGCACTCCGTCGACCCGTCCGCCAGCCTCACCGGCTTCGTCCGGCTGGTGCAGATCTTCGTGCTGGTGCCCGCCGCCGTGCTGCTCGCCGTCCGCGACCGGAGCGACCAGCGGCTGGTGCTCGGCTCGTTCGTGCTGGCCGCGCTGATCGAGGGCGCGGTCGGCGCGAACCAGTACCTGACCCGCACCGGCGCCTCCTACACCGGGCAGCCGATCCGCGCCGTCGGCACCTTCGGCGCGCTCGACATCATGGCGATGTCCACCGTGGTCTCCTACGGCATGCTGGCCGCCCTCGCGCTGGCCCTCGCCGAGCGACGCCCGGGCGGCAGCCGCCGGCTGCGCCGCGCGATGTGGGCGAGCGCCGCGTTCCTGGCCTTCCCGCTGGCGGTCTCGTTCAGCCGCGGCAGCTGGATCGCCACCGCGGTCGCCGCCGCCGTGCTGCTGCTGCGCGCCGACGCCCGGCTCGCCGTCCGGAGCGTGCTGATCGGCGCGGCCGCCGCGGTGGTGCTGATCGGCGGGCTCGGCCTCGGCGCGTCCGGCGTCGCCGAACGGCTCGGCTCGATCGGCTCGGTCTCCGCCGCCCCCGACCAGTCCGTCTCCGACCGCTACGACCTGTGGTCCACCGCCGTCCGGATCTGGCAGGACCACCCCGCCACCGGCGCCGGCCCGAAGGCCTTCCAGCAACTGCGCGACAGCCACGCCCCGTTGCGGCTCTCCTCCGGCAGCGACGCCGCCGACGCCACCATCGGCTTCCAGCGCGAGCCGCTGCTCTCCCCGCACAACATGTACTTCCTGGTGCTCAGCGAACAGGGCCTGCTCGGCGTCCTCGCCTACCTGGCGCTGTTCCTGACCCTGCTGCTGGGGTGCCTGCGCCGCGCGACCGGCCCCGGCCTGGCCGCCCTCGCCCTGCTCGCCTGGGTGCTCTGGGACTTCCTGTACGCCGACATCGGCGGCACCACCACCGTGCTGACCTCCGTCGTGCTCGGCCTGGCCGCCCGCACCGCGCTCCCCGGCCCGGACGCCGGCGCGGCGGACGGTCCTGCCGCCGGCCCGGAGGACGGCCCAGACTCCCGTGGAGCGTGCGGCGCATGACGACCGATCAGCCGCTGGCCCAGGCCGCCCCGGCCGCCACCGCCCCGTACCGGCCCCGCGGGCGGACACCGACGCGCCGTCCCGGAGCGGCTTCCTGGCCAAGGCGTTCGGCGTCACCGCGCTGCTCAGCGCGGCCGGCTCCGGCCTCGGCCTGCTCCGCGACCTGCTGCTGGCCCGCTACTTCGGCGCCAACCAGGGCACCGACGCCTTCCTGGTCGCCTGGACGGTGCCGGAGACCGCCGCGCCGCTGCTGATCGAGGACGCGATGGCGTTCCTGATGGTCCCCGCCTTCAGCCTGGCCCTGGTGCTGCGCGAGGAACGCCCGCACGGGCCCGACCCGGTACGGCAGTTGACCCGCTCCACGCTGCCCTGGCTGCTGCTCGCGCTGTGCGCGCTGTCCGCCACCGCCGCGCTCGGCGCCCCGCAACTGGTCGAACTGATCGCCCCCGGCCTGGCCGACCCGCAACTGGCCGTCACCTGCACCCGGATCACCGCGATCACCGTGGTGCCGTTCGGCGTGGCCGGCTACCTGGCCGCCGCGCTGCGCGCCCAGGCCGCCTACACCGCGCCCGCCGTCATCTACGTGATGTACAACCTGGGCATCCTGGCGCTGCTGCTCAGCGGCCACCGGCTGCTCGGGGTGCGCTCCGCCGCGCTCGGCGTGGCGCTCGGCAGCCTGCTGATGGCGGGCGTGCTGGTGGTGCCGTTCGTCCGCCGGCTGCGCACCCGGCGGCGGACGGCCCGGCAGCGCGGCGCCGGGCGCGGGCTGGTGCTGATCCCGCTGGCGCTGCTGCCGGTCGCCGCGTTCTCGCTGACCCGGCAGTCCCAGGTGTTCATCGAGCGGTTCCTCGGCTCCGGCCTGCCGCCCGGTACCATCTCGCACCTCAACTACGCCGCGAAGGTCAGCCAGTTGGCGATGACCTCGGCGATCCTGATCGTCACCGTGACCTTCCCGGTGGTGGCCCGGGCGATGGCCGCGGGCGACCTCGCGGCCGCCCGCGACCGGGTCGAGAAGGACCTCGGCCAGGCCGCCGCCCTGGTGCTGCTCGGCACCGCCTTCCTGCTGGCCTGCGCGCCGGCCGTGGTCGCGCTGCTGTTCCAGCGCGGCGCGTTCGGCCCCGCCGACACCGACGCCACCGCGGCCGTCATCCGGGTCTACTCCTTCGGCCTGCCCGCGCAGGCGATGATCGGCGTGATGGTGCGGCCGTACTTCTGCGTCCGGCCGGTGGTGCGGCGCGCCGAGGCCCCGCGCGCCGAGGGCGACCGGACCACCTGGCTGGACTGGTACCCGGTCGGCGCGATGACGCTCGGACTGGTCGTCACCTTCGGCCTCGGCGTCACCCTCACCCCGCGCTTCGGGGCGCCCGGCCTGGCCGCCGGCAACGCGGTCGGGATCACCTGCACCGCGGCGCTGCTGATGCGCGGCCTGATGCTGCGCGGCATCGCGCTGCGGCTGGGCCTGGTGCTCGGCGGGCAGGCCCGGCTGCTGGCGGCGTCGATCGCCGCGGCCGGGGCCGGCTCGCTCGCCGTCCGCACCGCCACCGCGCCGCTGTCCGCCGCGCTGCTCGGCGGCGCCACCGTCCTGCTGGTCTTCGCGGCCCTCGGCGCGCTGTTCGGCGCCGCCGAGGTCCGCGGCCCGGTCCTGGCGCTGCTCGCCCGGGCCCGGCGACCGCACGCCCCCTCACCCGCCGAAGGGAAGCCGCATGGACGCTGAAGCCTGTCTGCCGGCGCAGGCGCTCGCACCCCGCTTCGCCCCCTGGATCCTGATGTACCACTCCGTCGCCGACGAGACCGAGGACCCGTACCTGCTGACCGTCAGCCCCGAGCGGTTCGCCGAACAGATGGACTGGCTGTATCGCTCCGGCCGGCGCGGCGTCAGCGTCCGCGAACTGCTGGCCGCCCAGGCCCGCGGCCGGGAGTCCAAACTGGTCGGCCTGACCTTCGACGACGGCTACGCCGACTTCGCCCGGCACGCCGTCCCGGTGCTCCGCGACCACGGCTTCACCGCCACCGCGTACGTGCTGCCCGACCTGCTCGGCGCCTGCAACCACTGGGACAGCGAAGGCCCCCGCAAGCAGCTGCTGACGGCCCGGCAGGTCACCGAACTCGCCGAGGCGGGCTGGGAGATCGGCTCGCACGGCCTCGGCCACCGGGCCCTGGCCGGCCTCTCGCCCGAGGAGCTGGAACGCCAGACCCGGGAGAGCCGGCGCGCCCTGGAGGACCTGGTGGCCGGCCCGGTCAGCGGCTTCTGCTACCCCTACGGCGCGGTCGACCTGCCCGCCGCCCGGGCCGTCCGGGACGCCGGCTACGACTACGCCTGCGCCATCGACCACTCCTCGCTGACCGGCCGCCACGCCCTGCCGCGCAGCTACGTCGGCGACCGCGACGGCGCCTGGCGGCTGCGCGCCAAGCACGGCCGGCACCACTGGCGGGAGGCCGTCACCGGGCTGCGCTGGGCCCCGCCGAGGTCCGCCGCGGGGGCGCGGCCGTGAAGGTCCTGCACGTGGTGACCGGCCTGCACGCGGGCGGCGCCGAACGCCAGCTCGCCCTGCTGCTGCGGCACCTGCCGAAGGACCAGCGGCACGAGGTGGCCACCCTGACCGACCCCGGCACGGTGGCCCGCGAACTGCGCGCCGACGGCGTCACCGTCCACCACCTCGGCATGCGCGGCAACCGCGACCTCGGCGTGCTGCCCCGGCTCACCCGGCTGATCCGGAACGGCCGCTACGACCTGGTCCACACCCACCTGTACCGCGCCATGCTGTACGGCCGGCTGGCCGCCCGGCTCGCCGGGGTGCGGGGCGTGCTCGCCACCGAGCACTCCCTGCAGGCCGGGGTGATCGAGGGCCGGCCCACCTCCCGGGGCGTCAAGGCGCTCTACCTGGCCGCCGAACGGCTCGGCAGCACCACCCTCGCGGTCTCCGGCCAGGTCGCCGCCGTGCTCGACGCCTGGGGCGTGCCGGCCCACCGGGTGCGGCGGCTGCCGAACGGCGTGGACGCCGCCCGGTACCGGTTCGGGCCCGCCGAGCGGGCCGCCCACCGGGCCCGGCTGCGCGCCGAACTCGGCCTGCCCGCCGACGCGTTCGTGGTCGGCGGGGTCGGCCGGCTGGTCGACGGGAAGCGCTTCCACGTCCCGCTGGCCGCGCTGGCCGCGCTCCCGCCCGCCGCCCGGCTGCTGCTGGTCGGCGAAGGCCCCGCCCGCGCCGCGCTCACCGCCCGCGCCCAACGGCTCGGCGTCCGCGACCGGCTGGTGCTCACCGGCGAACGCGACGACGTGCCCGAACTGCTCACCGCCATGGACGTGCTGGTCTCGCCGTCCCGCGCCGAGACCTTCGGCCTCGCCGCCCTGGAGGGCCTGGCCGCCGGCCTGCCGGTGCTGCACTCCGCCTGCCCGGCGCTCGCCGACCTGCCGACCGCCGCCGCCCCGCACGCCCGCCTGCTGCCCTCCGAACCCGACCACTACGCCCGCGAGTTGACCGCCCTGGCGGCCGCTCCGCCCGGCCTCCTCCCGGTGCCGCCCGCCGTCGCGCACTACGACATCACCCGGATCGCGGCCGAACTCGCCGCCCTCTACCGGGAGTCGGCCGGCGCTCTGCCCGGCCCCCGGCACCCCGCGCGGCGACGCACCGAACCCGCCCGCCTCCCGTCCCTGTAGCACCTGGAGCCCCCGATGCCCGATCCCCGCCGCAGCGCCCGCGCGCTGGCCCGCCGCTGGTGGCCGCTGGCCGTCGCCGTCCCGCTCGGCGCGGTGGCCGGCGCCGGCTACGCCGTCGTCTCGCACCCCTCCTACGTCGCGAGCTCGTACGTGGTGGTGGTCCCGCAGAACCCCGGCGACAACGTCAACACCGTCAACTTCGCCCAGGCGTACGGCCGGCTCACCGGCCAGCCGCAGGTGCTGATCGGGGCCGCCGCCGAGACCCACCACACGGTCGCCACGCTGACCAAGCTGGTCCGCGGCACCACCTCCCCGGACGCCCCGGTGATCGCGATCACCGGCACCAGCAGCACGGCCGACGACGCCGTGCAGAACGCCGACGCGGTCGCCCGCTCGCTGATCGCCTTCGGCAGCGCCAGCAGCAAGGAGACCGGCGTCAAGCTCGTCCAACTGGCCGCCGCCGCCGAACCCGACGCCCCCGCCTCGCCGTCCGCCGCGCTGGACACCGCGGTCGGCGGCGCCGCCGGCGTGCTGCTCGGCGCCCTGGCCATGCTCACCCGCCGCAAGGCTGCCCCTGCCGAGACCGCCGAGACCGCCGGGGCCGCCCCCGCCGCGCTGCCCGCCCAGGCCGCCGCCGGGACCGGGCCCGAGGCGGTGGCCGCCCGATGAGACTCCGTCAGCGGGCCGCCGCCGACCCCCGGGTGCCCGTCCAGGCCGGCCGCGCCGCCGCCGACCGCGAGCGGTGGACCGCCGAAGTGCTGCGCACCGACGACGCCCTGGACCTGGTCGCCGAGGAGTGGGACGACCTGTACCGGCGCTGCGCCACCGCCACCACCTTCCAGGCCGCACCCTGGCTGCGCTCCTGGTGGCGCGGCTACGGCCGCCCGGGCGCGCTGGTGCTGGTGCTGGTCCGCCGCGACGGCCGGCTGGTCGCCGCCGCCGCGCTGCGCCGCCGCGGCCCGTTCGGCGCGCTGACCAACCTGGGCGCGGGCCTGGTCGACTTCACCGACGTGCTGCTCGACGACGAGTGCGCCGACCGCGCCGCCGCCGAACTCGCCGCCGCCCTGCCGCTGCGCCTCCCGTGGCACAGCCTGGAACTGCGCGAGGTGCACCCCGAGGCCGCCGTGCAGAGGGTGTTCGCGCACTGGCGCGGCCGCCGGCACCGGTTCGCCGACTCGCTCTGCCAGTACCTGCCGGCCGTCCCGATGGACGAGCTGCTCAAGCGGCTGCCCGGCAAGACCGCCCAGCGCAGCCGGGTCAAGCTGCGCCGGATCGCCGAGGCCGGGATCCTGGTGCACTCCGCGACCGCCGACGAAGTCCCGGACACCGTCCGCGAGTTGCTGCGGCTGCACCGCCTCCAGTGGCAGGACCGCGGGGTCACCCCGGAGCACCTCACCGGGCGCTTCGAGGAGCACCTCGTCGAGTCCACCACCGGCCTGGTCGCCACCCGCCGGGCCGCCATACACCGCTTCGAGCTCGACGGCGAGCTGCTGGCGGTCAACCTGGTGCTGCTGTGCGCCCCGTTCGGCGGCCTCTACATGTACGGCGCGCACCCGCGGCTGCGCGAACGCTTGGACATCGCCGGCCTGCTGTTCGGCGCCGCGCTGGACGAGGTGCGGTCCGCCGGGATCCCGCAGTTGAGCCTGCTGCGCGGCCAGGAGCCGTACAAGCAGCGCTGGCGGCCCGACCGGCTGGCCAACCAGCGACTGGTGCTCGGCCCCGGCCGGCTCGCCCCGTGGGCCGCCGCCCGCGCCCTGCGGGTGCGGGCCCGGGGCGCCGCCGTACACCTGCTGCGGACCAGGCTGCCCGGCCTGAAGGAGGCGCTAGTGCGCCGACGCCTTGGGTGACGGCGGCGACGGCGGCGGGGACGGCTGGGCGGACGCCTTGGCCGGCCCTGCCGCCCCGGCCGAGCCGGCCATCAACTGCCGGTACACGGCGGCGGACCTCGGGTTGTCCTTGCACTCCCAGAAGCCGTGCGGACAGTAGTCGGTGACGGTCTGGTAGGCGGTGTCGTGGGTGCGCATCCACTCCACCATCCGCCGCACGAACTCCGGGTTGTCGCCGTTGCGGAACAGCCCCCACTCCGGGTACGAGACCGGCTTGCCGCGCTTGGCCGCGAACTCCACCTGGTCCTGCAGCCCGTACGGCTCGGTGACGTACTCGTCGAAGGTGCCGCCCGCCGGCTGGTCGTAGCTGTCCATGCCGATGATGTCGACCACGTCGTCGCCCGGGTAGCAGCGGGTCCACGGGACGGCGTCCAGGCCGCGGGTCGGGGTGAAGTCGAAGGAGAAGCGCTGCCCGGGCACCGAGCGCATCACGCCGACGATCCGCCGCCAGTACGTCTTCCACGCCGCCGGGTCGGGCTTGCAGCGCGAGGTGTAGGTGACGCCGTTCATCTCCCAGCCCAGGGTGAGGACGGTGTCGGCGCCGCCCAGCGCCACCAGCTTGCGGGCCAGCATCAGGAAGTGCTGGTCGAACTCGCCCCGGTTGCCGCGCTCCAGCAGCCGGGCCACCTCCTCGTCCGGCACGTTGCCCTCGTTCGGGACCAGCATCGGCACGCCCAGCACCAGCCGCCGCGACGGCTCGCCCTGCCGCCACTGCGACCACAGGCCGAGCACCGCCGCCTCGCCCTCGACGTCCTGCCAGCTGTTGCCGGCCAGGTAGGTGTGGCCGACCTGCATGTTGGCGTTGTCCAGCCAGGCCGCCATCCGCGCGATGTTCGGGATGTAGTCGTCCCAGGAGCCGACGAAGGCGCCGAACGGCACTTCGTGCGGGGCCCGTTGCACCACCGGCCGGGGCGCCCCGCCGCGCGGCTGGACGGCGTCCGAGGAGAGTGCCGTGTGCCGCTCGGTCTGGCTGAGCGGAGTGCCCGACGGCACGCTCGCGGTCGTCATCAGCAGCAGAGCGGCGGCGGCCAGGGTCAGGCGTCCGAGGCGCATGGGCTCTCTCCGAACGGGCTGGGGGCAACTTCGGCCCTCGGAGCCTAGCCTGACAGAACGTCATAAAGGCCGCATGTCACCCCATCGGGTCACCGCCGTCGCGGTCAGCCGAAGGTGTTGCACTTGGCCGGATCGCCGGTCCGGTAGCCGGTGGTGAACCACTGGGTGCGCTGGGCCGAGGAACCGTGCGTCCAGGTCTCCGGGTTGCTCTTCCCGGTGGCCCGCTGCTGGATCCGGTCGTCGCCCACCGACTCGGCGGCGTCCAGCGCCCGCGCGATGTCCTCGTCGGTCAGCCGGGTGATCAGCGGCCGGCCGGTGGAGGCCTGCGGGGTGGTGGTGGCGTGGTGCGTCCACACGCCCGCGTAGCAGTCGGCCTGCAACTCCAGCTTCACCGAGGCGCTGTCCGCGCCCTGCCGGTCGCTGCCCACCCGGTCCATGGTGCCGAGCAGGGTCTGCACGTGGTGCCCGTACTCGTGGGCCACCACGTACGCCTCGGCGAACGGGCCGCCCTGGGCGCCCAGTTGGCGGGTCATGTCGTTGAAGAAGCCGAGGTCGAAGTAGGCCTTGTGGTCGCCCGGGCAGTAGAACGGCCCGACCGCCGAGGACGCCGGGCCGCAGGCCGTGGACACCCGGTCGGTGAACAGCACGGTCTGCGCCTGCGCGTACTTCCGGCCGCGCGAGGCGAAGTCGGCCTGCCAGTAGTTCTGCACGCTGTTGACCACCGCGAGGATCCGGCAGTCCTGCCGCTTGTTGGCGTCCGCGCCGGTCCGGCACTCCTGGGACACCTGGTCCGCGCCGGCGCCCTGCCCGGCCGGCTTGGCGCCGTCGGAGCCGGACAGTCCGATCATGCCCGGGTCCACGCCGAGCACCAGGGCGATCACCAGGCCCAGGATGCCGATCGCGCCGCCGCCGATCGCCAGGCCGCCGCCGGGGAAGCCCCGCCGGTCCTCCACCTGCGAGTCGTCGAGCCGGGCATCGTCGTCAAACTGCATCCTGTTTCACCTCTGTAACAGTCCTTTGGCCCTTCGAAGCCGTACCCTAACGGGCCGCCCGGGCCGCGGAGGCCTTCGGTGACGCAGGTCGGAGCAGGTTGTGTCGGAACCGTATAAGGGCTGCCGCGGTGGCGTGGCGCGTTCGAATCCAGCTGAATTCCGTCACGGGCGGACGGTACGCTCCGGCGGTGTCCTTCAATCCGCTGCGCAGTCTGTCGCCCCGATCGGTCCTGCCCGCCGCTGCCGTCCTGCTGGTCCTCGCGGCCGGTGCGGCGGCGCACGCCAACCGCCCGCAGCCGTTCGGAGACCAGGTCCTGCCCGGAGCGGCGGACGTCAGCCCGGTCGGCGCGCAGTCGGCCGGCGCGGGCGACCTCGACCTGCAGGTCGGCCCCGGCCTGGAGGCCTACTCGAAGACCACCGGCGCCCACCTCTGGTCCTACCGCCGGGACGGCAGCACCGCGCTCCACCAGACCATGATCGGCAACAACGTGGCGGTGGTCTGGGACGACGGCATGGTCACCTCCGTCGACCCGGCCGACCACTCGGTGCGCTGGCACCGCAGCGTCCCCGGCCTGGCCGACTGGCTGCACGCCGACGGCGAACCCGGCGCGGCCGACCGCACCGAGGAGCAGCGCCGGAAGCTGGCGGAGCACCGCGCGGCGATCGCCCTCCAGCCGTCCGCCGACCCGAAGGCCGACGCCTTCGTCACCGTGGTCACCCCCGGCCTGCTGATGGGCTTCCGCGACCGCGACGGCGACCTGCGCTTCAACTCCCGCCCCCCGGCGGGCTGCACCTTCGACCCGGCGCGCACCGCGCATACCGACGACGCGGTGCTGATCCCCCGGGCCTGCCCGCCCGCCCCCGGCTCCGGCACCCGCCCGCTGCCCGGCGGCGTCATGGTGTTCTCGCTCAACGCCCCCGGCAACTTCCTCAACACCGGCCCCGACGTGGAGATGCGCGCCCTGGACGGCCACCGGGTCGCGATCGACGACGGCCCGGTCATCGGCACCTGGGTCTACGACACCACCCGCGGCGCCCGGGAGAGCAACTGCGGCGCCGCCTCGGTGCCGTTCGCGGCAGCGGCCCCGACCTGCGAGAAGTGACCGGGCAGGGCCGGCGCGGGCGGGTGCGGGAACAGGGGGCGCGCAGGGGTTCGGGCCCTCGCGTCCGGCCGCCGGAAGAAAAGGGATTGGCGGCCTCCCGTAGACTGGAGCGCATGGCTGAGTGCCATACCCACGTCTAGGAGTGACCCCAGCCATGATTTCCGCGAACGCCCTGGAGCTTCGTGCCGGTGCCCGCATCCTGATCGAGTCCGCCAGCTTCCGGATCGCCCCGGGCGACCGGATCGGCCTGGTCGGCCGCAACGGCGCGGGCAAGACCACGCTCACCAAGGTGCTCGCCGGCGAGGGCCTGCCCGCCGGCGGCACGGTCACCAGCTCGGGCGAGGTCGGCTACCTCCCGCAGGACCCGCGCACCGGCGACCTCGACGTGCTCGCCCGGGACCGCATCCTGTCCGCCCGCGGCCTCGACACCGTGCTCAAGAAGATGCGCGAGAACGAGGAGCGGATGGCCAACGGCAAGGGCGCCACCCGCGACAACGCGATGAAGAAGTACGCCCGGCTGGAGACCGAGTTCCTGACCAAGGGCGGCTACGCGGCCGAGGCCGAGGCCGCCACCATCGCCGCCGCGCTGGGCCTGCCCGACCGCATCCTCGGCCAGCCGCTGCACACCCTCTCCGGCGGTCAGCGCCGCCGCGTCGAACTGGCCCGGATCCTGTTCTCGGACGCCGACATCCTGCTGCTCGACGAGCCCACCAACCACCTCGACGCGGACTCCATCGCCTGGCTGCGGGACTTCCTGAAGACCTACAAGGGCGGCTTCATCGTCATCTCGCACGACGTCGACCTGGTCGAGACGGTCGTCAACAAGGTCTTCTACCTGGACGCCAACCGCTCCGCCATCGACATCTACAACATGGGCTGGAAGCAGTACCAGCAGCAGCGCGAGGACGACGAGAAGCGCCGCAAGCGCGAGCGCGCCAACGCCGAGAAGAAGGCCGCGACGCTGAACTCGCAGGCCGACAAGATGCGCGCCAAGGCGACCAAGACCGTCGCCGCGCAGAACATGGCCCGCCGCGCCGAGAAGCTGCTCTCCGGCCTGGAGCAGGTCCGCCAGTCCGACAAGGTCGCCAAGCTGCGCTTCCCGGACCCGGCCCCGTGCGGCAAGACGCCGCTGACGGCCGAGGGCCTGTCGAAGTCGTACGGCTCGCTGGAGATCTTCACGGACGTGGGCCTGGCGATCGACCGCGGCTCCCGGGTCGTCATCCTCGGCCTCAACGGCGCCGGCAAGACCACCCTGCTGCGGATGCTGGCCGGCGTGGAGCAGCCCGACACCGGCGAGGTCATCCCCGGCCACGGCCTGAAGATCGGCTACTACGCCCAGGAGCACGAGACGCTCGACCCCGAGCGCACCGTGCTGGAGAACATGCGGTCCGCCGCGCCCGACACCGACCTGGTGCAGATCCGGAAGATCCTCGGTTCCTTCCTGTTCTCCGGCGACGACGTGGACAAGCCGGCCGGGGTGCTCTCCGGCGGCGAGAAGACCCGGCTCGCGCTGGCGTCGCTGGTGGTCTCCAGCGCCAACGTGCTGCTGCTCGACGAGCCCACCAACAACCTGGACCCGGCCAGCCGCGAGGAGATCCTCGGCGCGCTGCGCACCTTCACCGGCGCGGTCGTGCTGGTCACCCACGACGAGGGCGCGGTCGACGCGCTCCAGCCCGAGCGGATCATCCTGCTCCCCGACGGCGTCGAGGACCTGTGGAGCCCCGCCTACCACGACCTGGTGTCGCTGGCCTGAACCCCGCCCGCCGCCCCGGCGGACCGTCCGGGTCCGTCGGACGGAACCGGCGAGTAGACGCCGGGTCGGCCGCCGGTACGAGGGGAACTGGTCTTCCGTCGATCCCGGGAACACCCGGGCCGGTCCGCCCGTTGGCTCTTCGGCCCCCCGCTGCGGTACCCGGCCGCCCTCCCCGCCCGGCCGGGCTGAGCAGCGGATTCGCTCACCGGGGCGAATCACAGGAGGGGGCGCACACCCTCCGTGAGCGCCGTAGTGCGGAGCGAACACCACCGGCCGCGCCCGCATTCCGACGACGGACCTTGTCGAATGGGTGGCCAGGAGCCTTGCAATGGGTGATCATGGGAATCTGACCGATCACCTCTACGAGGAGGCACGGGTGGCCGAGACTCTGAAAAAGGGCAGCCGGGTGACAGGCGCCGCGCGTGAAAAGCTCGCGGCCGATCTCAAGAAGAAGTACGACTCCGGCGCGAGCATTCGCGCCCTCGCGGAGGAGACGGGCCGCTCCTACGGCTTCGTCCACCGGATGCTCAGTGAGTCCGGGGTCAACCTCCGGGGTCGCGGCGGTGCCACTCGCGGCAAGGGCAAGGCCGCTGCGGCCGCCGGTTCCTGACGGTCCATCACATCCGGCGGGCGGCGCCCGAGCAGCCCCGGCCGCCCACGCTGCACCAGCATGCTGCTCGCCATGCACGACGTTCCACACGGATCGGCGGCCGGGTTCTCCCGAGCCGCCGACCGCCGTTTCCGGGCCCTTCCGTCGGGCATTTCGCACGCATTCCCCGGGCATTCCTGTACGCGGATCCGGGGCTTTGTTACTCTCCAGTAGCCCGTCGGGGTCGGCGGGCGTCCCCGCCTGTCGCTGGAGGTAGCACCGCCATGACCACCCACATCCCCGACGCCGACCGCACCGCGTGGGAACAGGCCGGCGTCCGCCTCGACCTGGACGGCGAACTCGCCGTCGTCACGCTCTGCGACCCCAAGCGCCGCAACGCCCAGACCCCCGCCATGTGGCGCGCCCTCGCCGCGATCGGCCGCGCCCTCCCCGGCACCGTCCGGGTCGCCCTCCTCCAGGCCGAGGGCAGCTCCTTCTCGGCCGGCCTCGACCGCGCCATGTTCACCCCCGAGGGCATCCCCGGCGAGACCGGCTTCCTCCAGCTCGCCGCCTCCACCGACGCCGAACTCGACGAGGCGATCGCCTCCTACCAGGAGGCCTTCACCTGGTGGCGGCGCGCCGACCTGGTCTCGGTCGCCGCCGTCCAGGGCCACGCCGTCGGCGCCGGCTTCCAGCTCGCCCTCGCCTGCGACCTCCGCGTGGTCGCCGAGGACGTCCAGTTCGCCATGAAGGAGACCTCGCTCGGCCTGGTCCCCGACCTCACCGGCACCAAGCCCCTCACCGACCTGGTCGGCTACGCCCGCGCCCTGGAGATCTGCGCCACCGGCCGCCGGGTCGGCGCGGAGGAGGCCGTCGCCACCGGCCTCGCCAACGTCGCCGTCCCCGCGGACGAACTCGCCGCCGCCGCGCGCGACCTCGCGGCCGCTCTGCTGTCCGCCCCGCGCAGCGCCGTCATCGAGACCAAGGCCCTCCTCCAGGGCGCGGGCGGGCGCAGCTACGACCAGCAGCGCGCCGCCGAGCGCCAGGCGCAGGCGCGCCGCCTGCGGGACCTCGCCGGCATGTAGGCGCGGCAGCACCGGCCGGCAGGGGCGCGTGCGGGTACCTCGAAGGTGCTCGCCGTGCCCCTGTTTGCGTGCACCGGCGCGCGTCCTGCGTGGCGAAATGTCAGGGTTGGGGTGATTTGCGATATAGCTGGACTCGAACGTCAGGAGGCCCGACATGGCGCAGCCCCACACCCCCACGCCCGCAGACCTGCAGAAGAACGCGACGGAGTCGCACGCGTCGACGCCGAGCGACGAGCGCGGGCGTACGGCGCTCGCGGTCGGAGTGGTGGAGAAGATCGCCGGCATGGCGGCCCGCGAGGTGTCCGGGATCCACGCGCTGGGATCGGGCTTCTCACGGACGTTCGGTGCGATGCGCGACCGGGTGCCCGGGACGAAGTCCAGCATCGGTCGCGGGATCAAGGCGGAGGTCGGCGAGAAGCAGACCGCCATCGACATCGCGCTGGTGGTGGAGTACGGCGTGGTGATCCCGCGGCTGGCCGGCGAGGTCCGGTCGAACATCATCGAGGCGGTCGAGCGGATGACCGGCCTGGAGGTGGTCGAGGTGAACATCGCCGTGAACGACGTGCACCTGCCGGACGAGCCGGACGAGGAGGAGGAAGAGGAACCCTCGACCTCCGGACGGCGCCCCCGGGTGCAGTGAGCCTCCCGACGAGCCATCGAGCCACTGAACTGCTGAGCCATTGAGGCACGGAGACGGACCCCGAAGGAGTGGGCGGATGAACCTGGCGTTGGTGGGCCTGCTCGTCGGCATGGCCCTAGGTTTCGCCGGCTACTTCGGCGGTTTCGCCGCGTTCCTGCTGGTCGCGGTGCTCGGTGCCGCGGGCTTCGTGGTGGGCCGGCTGATCGAGGGGGACATCGACCTCGGTGACCTCGGCGATCTGCTGCGCGGCCGGGACCGGCGGGGCTGATGGCGTACTCGGGGGCGGTGGCGGGCCCGCCCGCACAGCGCGGCAGCGAACAGATCGCGGACCGGGTGTACCGGCGGATCGCGGCCCGCGCCGCCGCCGACGCGCTCGCCCCGGCCTGGCATGGCCGCCCGGACCCGCCCTACCCGAAGGTCTCGGCGCTGTACGCGCACGGCCGGGTCCGGCTCACCCTGCACGTCGAGCTGCCGTTCCCGTGCGACGTCGCGGAGCTGAGCCGGACGGCGCAGGACGCGGCCTGCACCCGGGTCGCCGAGCTGACCGGTACCACCGTCACCTCGGCCGAGGTGATCGTGGACCGCCTGCACCCCGCGGGGCTGCGATGAGCGACACGGCGAAGGACCCGAGGAAGCGGAGCGCCGGCCGCTGGCTGCGCTCCGAGCGCGGCGTGGTCACGGCGCTGGTGGTGGTGGTCCTGGTGGTCGCCGCCGGGACGCTGCTCTACGACGTGATCGCGGTGCGGGCCGGCGGCCAGGCCCGGCCCTGGCGGAAGGACCTGGCCCACCAGTTGGCGACCCGTCACCTCGACGACCCGTGGGTGCTGGGCATCGCCGCCGGCGTGGCGCTGCTCGGACTGCTGCTGCTGGTGCTGGCGTTCGGACGCGGACTGCGCGGCTGGCTGGCCCTGGAGCCGCGCGGCACCGCCATGCACCGCAGCGCGGTCGGCGCGCTGATCGCCCGCCGGGCGCAGCAGCGCGCCGACGTGCACTCCTGGAAGGTGAAGGTGGGGCGGCGGCGCACCCGGGTGACGGTCAGCGGCACCACCGACCCGGCCGGGGTGGAGCGCGACCTGCGGGCCGAGCTGGCCCGGATCCCGCTGGCCGCCCCGCACCGGCTGGACGTCCGCACCAAGCCGGTGCGGGAGCGCCACCACCGCCGTGAACTCGCCGAGCTGGAGCCGCCCCGATGAGCCGACGCGCCGTCAACCGCACCCTGCTGGCCGTGGTCGGCCTCCTGCTGCTGGCCGGCGGGGTGCTGGTGCTGCTCGGCGGCCTGGACGTCTACCGGCACCTGGGCGTCACCCCGCCGCCGCACTGGCCGTTCACCTCGCCCGACCAGCCGGTGCTCAGCACTGCGAGCCGCACCCGCTGGAAGGACGAGACCTGGTTCTGGCCGGTGGCGATCGCCGTGCCCGCGCTGGTGGTGATCGGCGGCCTGTGGTGGCTGTTCTCGCAGCTGCGCCGCGGCGGCCCGGCGGGCGTCGACCTGCCGTCCCCGGCCGCGCCCGGCCGGCCGCACTTCGCCCTGCACGTGCGCAGCCGCGCCGTCGAGGACGCGATCGAGACGGAGACCGTCGCCCTCCCCGAGGTCGACCGGGTGACCGTCCGCGTCACCGGCGCCGCCCGACGGCCCGAGGTCCACACCGTCCTCCGCCTCACCCCCGGCGCGGACACCGCCGCCCTGGTCGACGCCTACCGCACCGGCCCCGTCGAGCACGCCCGCCACTCCCTCGGCCTGGCCACCCTCCCCGCCGAACTCCGCCTCCGCATGGCCCGCCCCCGCAAGAACCGCACCAAGACCCCCCGCGTCCACTGACGCCGGTCCGCGGGCAGGTTCGCGGTCGCCGGCAACGGCCCGCCGGCGACCGCGACTTGCGGACAGTCGGTCCGTCCCGGGCTACAGGCCCCGGGTCGCTCCGCCGTCGACCGGGACCATGAGGCCGGTGAGGTAGGAGGCGGCGGGGGAGAGGAGGAAGGCGGCGGTGCGGCCGAACTCCTCGGGGGTGCCGTAGCGGCGGAGGGGGATGGCTGCGGCGGCGGACTCGCGGGCGGCGGCGGGGTCGGGGGCGAGGGAGTCGAGTTCGCGGACCCGGTCGGTGTCGATGCGGCCGGGGAGCAGGCCGAGGACGCGGATGCCGCGGGGGCCGAGTTCGTCGGCGAGGGTCTTGGCGGCCATGGCGAGGCCGGGCCGCAGGCCGTTGGAGATGCCGAGGCCGGGGATCGGCTGGCGGACCGAGGTGGAGAGG
Organism: Kitasatospora cheerisanensis KCTC 2395; assembly: GCF_000696185.1. GTDB lineage: Bacteria > Actinomycetota > Actinomycetes > Streptomycetales > Streptomycetaceae > Kitasatospora > Kitasatospora cheerisanensis. The sequence goes on from NZ_KK853997.1 coordinate 5,953,086, forward strand.
ACGAAGGCGATGACGCCGCCGGAGGGGAGGCGTTCGGCGGCGGCCCGGGCCAGCCGGATCGCGCCGAGGAAGACGGAGTCGAACGCCGCGCCCCAGGCCTCGTCGCTGGCGGTGGCGACCGGCCCGGCGGCGGGCCGCCGACGCTGATCAGCATGCCGTCGAAGCCGCCGAACCGGCTGGTCGCGGCGTCGATCAGGCGCTGCGGCGTGGCCGGGTCGGCGTTGTCGGCGGCCACGCCGTACGCGCGGTCGCCGAGGGCGTCGGCCGCCGCGGCGACCGCGGCTTCGGTGCGGCCGGTGACGACGACGCGGGCGCCTTCGGCGACGAGTTGTGCGGCGGTGGCGTGGCCGAGTCCCCGGGTCGAGCCGGTGACCACGTACACCTTGTCCTTGAGTCCGAGATCCATGCCGACCATTCTCGCCGGTCGGCCGGGCCGGGTGACGGAGGGTCAGCCCACCGGGATGCCGGGGTTGACCAGGGCGGTGCCGCCGGTGACGGTGTTGTCGGCGGTGACGGTGACCGGGCAGGCGGCGCGGTCGTAGTCGGTGACGTCGATCGCGTACTTCGCGGCGCTGGAGCCGCCGGCCCCGGTCAGGTCGGAGCGGTTGTTGCGGAAGACGGTGCCGCAGCCCCAGCCGGCGGCCTGGCTGTGGACCTGGTAGCCGTCGTTCATGGTGCGGACGCCGGTGTTGTTCTCGATGACGTAGCCGTTGCCCTTCACGTCGACCCACGAGTCGTCGTAGTTGACGTTCGTCAGCCCGTTGCCGTCGAAGCGGTTGCCGGAGACCAGGCCGCCGGTGGTGCCCTCCTTGAGGTCGATGTTCTCGCCGCCGATGTTCGGGCCGATCACGTTGTCCAGGATCTGCACGTAGTCGCTGCGGTCGGTGAGCGTGTTGGCGGTGCCCACGTACACGCCCTCGCCCTTGCCGTCGTGGGCGGTGCCGGTGTCGTGCACGGTCGAGTTGCGGAGCACGCCGTGGCTGGAGGAGGTGCGGAAGTGCACGCCCTCCATGGTGGTGTGGTGGACCGTCACGCCGTCGAGCACCACCCAGTCGGAGGCGTCGACCATGATGCCCTTCTGCGCGCCGGTGACGGTCAGGCCCTGGACGGTCCAGTAGGAGGCGCCGTTCAGGGACAGGCCGTAGCCGCCGCCGGTGGAGGTGGTGAGGACCGCGCCGGGGGAGCCGGTGAGGGTGATCCGGGCGGCGGCCGTGCCCGGTGTGGTGATCTTGAAGTTGCCGGTGTAGGTGCCGTCGGTGAGCCGGATGGTCCTGCCGGGGGCGGCGGCCGTCAGCGCGGCCTGGAGCTGCTTGCCGGTGGAGACCGTGACGGTGTCGGAGGACGGCGTCGCGGCCCAGGCCGGGGCGGGGAGCAGGGCGGCGGCGAGGGCGGCGACGCCCAGCGCGAGGCGGGGGCGGTGCGTCATGACGGTGCGCTCCTGGTGGGGGAAAGAGCGGATCAGGACAACTGCACCGTCAATGTGGAGTAGACCAATACGGGCCGTCAATGGCTGTGCGCCGACCAGGTGCGGCGACCGGCCGTCAATGGCGCGCGACCGGGAACCGTCCGAAGATGGGGGGACCGGACCACCCACCCGAGGTGCAGCGCATGGAGAGTCGGCGGTTGCCGTACATCGACGGCGTCGCGGCCGCCCTGGTCGACGGCGACGGACGCGTCGTCGGCTGGACCGCCGCCGCCGAGCAGCTGCTCGCCCTGGACGCCGCCCAGGTCACCGGCCGCCCCGCCCGCGAACTGCTGGCCGACGGCGCCGTCGACGAGCACGTGCTGGGCCGGCGGGCCGGCGAGGTGCGGCTGCGCACCGGCACCGGCGACCCGCTCGCGGTCGCCTACCAGGTGCTGCCGCTGTCCGGCGCGGGCGGCGAGGTCCGCGCCCTGGTGCTGGCCACCCCCGCCGACACGGTCGCCCGCCGGCGCCAGGACGAGGCGTTCACCCGCGAACTGTTCCTGCAGGACCGGGTCGGCCTCGCGGTGTTCGACTCCGACCTGCGGCTGCTGCGCACCAACACCCACCTGCTGCCCTACACCGGCCTGCCCGACGGCCTGGCCGGCCACCACCTGCGCGACTTCCTGCAGCCCGAGGACGCCGACGCGACCGAGGCGATCCTGCGGCACGTGATCGCCACGGGCGAGCCCGTGGTCCGCACCGCACTGCGGATCCGCACCCTGGACGACCCCGGCAGCGGCGTGGTGATGGAGATCCAGGCGTTCCGGCTGCAGTCCCTGGACGGCGCGGTGATCGGCGTCACCGCGCTGTTCGGCGACGTCACCGAACTGCACCGCTACCGGCGGCGGGCCGACGTGCTGCACCGGGCCACCGCCGCCGTCGGCGGCTCGCTGTCGGTGGCCGGCACCGCCGAGGACCTGGCCGGGGTGCTCGTCCCCGGCCTCGGCGACCGGGCCGAGGTGGACATCGCCGAGGCCGTGTTCACCGGCGACGAGCCGCAGCCCGCCGGAGACGGCCGGCTCGCCGTCCGGCGCACCGCCACCGCCGGGCCGCCGCGCGCCGACGACCGCCCGCTCGGCCCGCTGGGACGCGAGGAGCTCGGCGGCCCGGCCGGATCGGTCCCCGACCCGCCGTCGATGAGCGCCCCGCTGCAGGCCCGCAGCGGCCCGCTCGGCCGGGTCACCGTGCACCGCGACCGCGCCGAGGGCCCCTACCGGCGCGAGGACCTCGAACTGCTCCGGGAGATCGCCGCCCGGGCCTCGCTCGCCCTGGACAACGCCCGCCGCTACACCCGCGAGCACCGCGCCGCCGTCGGCCTCCAGCGCAGCCTGCTGCCGCCCGCCGAGACCGCCGTGCCCGCCGCCACCACCGCCAGCGTCTACCGGCCCACCGACACCGCGACCGGCGTCGGCGGCGACTGGTTCGACGTGATCCCGCTCTCCTCCGCCCGGGTCGCCCTGGTGGCCGGCGACGTGGTCGGCCACGGGCTCCAGGCCAGCGCCACCATGGGCCGGCTGCGCACCGCCGTCCGCACCCTCGCCGACCTGGACCTGGAGCCCGACGAACTGCTGGTGCACCTGGACGACCTGGTCTCCCAGCTGGTGGTCGAGGGCAGCGAGGAGGAACGCGAACGCGGCGTCGCCGACCCGTCCGGGGCGACCTGCGTGTACGCCGTCTACGACCCGGTGTCCGGGCTCTGCCAGACCGCCAGCGCCGGGCACCCGCCGCCCGCCGTGGTCCACCCCGACGGGCGGGTCGAGTACCTGCCGGTCAACCCGGGCCCGCCGCTGGGCGTCGGCGGGCTGCCGTTCGAGACCGCCGAGTGCGCGCTGCGCGCGGGCAGCGTGCTGGCGCTGTACACCGACGGACTGATCGAGGGCGGCGACGGCGGCGACCTCGACGAGGGCATGGCGCAGCTCGCCGCCCAGCTCGGCGCGGCCGACCTGGACGGGGACCTGGCCGCCGCCGGGCGGGCGATCGTCGCGGAGATGGCCACCGCCGGGCAGAGCGACGACGTCACGCTGCTGCTGGCCCGGCTGCACCCCGTGCTGCCCGACGACACCGCCGCCTGGACCATCGAGGCCGACCCGTCGGCCGTCGCCGGGGTGCGGGAGGCGGCCAGTCGCACCCTGGAGCAGTGGGGGCTGGGCGAGCTGGTGTTCACCACCGAACTGGTGCTCAGCGAACTGGTCACCAACGCGATCCGGTACGCGGGCGGGCCGGTGATGGTGCGGCTGATCCGCTCCTCGGTGCTGACCTGCGAGGTGTCCGACCCGTCCGCCACCCAGCCGCGGATGCGCCGGGCCCGGCTCACCGACGAGGGCGGCCGCGGCCTGTACCTGGTCGCCCAGCTCACCGAACGCTGGGGCAGCCGCTACACCCGCACCGGCAAGACCATCTGGGCCGAACAGCCGCTGGAGCCGTCCCCGCTCAGCTGGTAGCGCCGACCAGTTCCTCGGCCTTGGCGGGCTGCGCCGCCTGCTGCTTGGCCTCGCGGCGGGCGAGCACCACCAGGCCGACCGGGATCAGCGTGGTGAACAGCCACCACTGGATCGCGTACGCCATGTGCGGGCCGATGTCGGAGTGGCCGGGTTCGGCGAGCAGGGTGGGGGAGGCGCCGGCCGCGGGCTGGGAGGAGGCCAGCTCCAGGTAGCCGCCGAGCACGGGGGCGCCGGAGTACTTGGCCTGCTCCGCGCTGTTGATCACCTTGTACATCCGGTCCGGCAGGCCGCCGCGGTTCTTCACGCCCAGCGAGGCGTACGTCTCGTCGGCGCGCAGCCGCCCGGTCACCGTCACGTCGCCGGACGGCGGGGCGGGCACGGCGGGCAGGCTGGCGGCGTCCGCGGCGGACTCCACCCAGCCGCGGTTGACCAGCACCGAGCCCTTGCCGTCGGCCAGCACCAGCGGGGTGAGCACGAAGTAGCCGATGGAGCTGCCGCCCGGCTCGGTGCGGCCGCGGACGACCACCTCGTGCGCGGTGTCGTAGTGCCCCTGCGCGGTGACGGTGCGCCACACCTGGTCGCCGGGGACCGACCAGCCCGGGGAGGAGAGCGAGTCGAAGGCGACCGGCGGGCTGCCCAGGTTGCGGGCCACCAGGTCGTTGCGGGCCACCCGCGCCTCGTGGCGGTGGTACTGCCAGAAACCCAACCGGACCATGGTCGGGATCAGCACCAGCGCCAGCAGGACGATGACCGCCCAGCGCGCGGACAGCATGAATCGGTACACACCCGGCACGCTAACCCTCCTTACCGCCGCGTCACGCACCGGGGTGCGGCGCGACCTCCCGCAGCAGCTGCAGGAACGCGTCCTCGCCGACCACCGGGGTGCCGTACTCGCGGGCCTTGCGGGCCTTGCCGCTCCACGAGGTGGGCTCGTTGGTGACCAGCAGGCTGGTGAGCCGGCTCACCGAGGAGGCGATGTGCAGGCCCGCCTCGATCATCCGGTCCTCCAGCAGTTCGCGGTCGGTGGCGGTGTCGCCGGTGATCGCCACCCGCATGCCCTGCACCAGCGGCGAGCCGTCCACCCAGCGCCCCGGGTTCGGGTACGGGCAGGCCGGGCGCTTGCGGGAGGGCCGGTACGAGCTGCTCCAGGAGCCGCGGGACGGGCCGGCCGGGGCGTTCTCGCCGAGGTCGGTGACGGCCACGCAGGCGGTCAGCGGCAGCGGCACCCCGCCGTTGCGGGCCAGCTGGAGGGACGGGCGGAACACCTCGGCGAGCACCCGGGCGTCGTCCAGCGCGTGGTGCGCCTGACGCTGGCTCACCCCGAAGTGGGCGGCCAGCGAGGAGAGTTTGCCGTTCGGCAGGGGCAGCCGCAGGTCGCGGGCCAGCACCATGGTGCACAGCCGCTGCTCCACCGGGGCGCGCAGGCCGGCCCGGGAGAACTCACGGGAGATCATGTTCCAGTCGAACAGGGCGTTGTGGGCGACCATCACCCGGTCGCGCAGCCGCTCGGCGAGCTCGGCGGCGACCTCCGGGAAGGTCGGCGCGCCCGCCAGCACCTCGCTGGTCAGGCCGTGGATCCACACCGGGCCGGGATCCCGCTCCGGGTTGACCAGGGTGTACCAGTGGTCGGTGATCTCGCCGTCCGGGTCGAGCTGGTAGACGCCCGCCGAGATGACCCGGTCCGAGCGCCCGAGTCCGGTGGTCTCCACGTCGACCACCGCGAAGCCGCGCCCGGTGCCCCCGCCGGGGCCGGTGCGCTGTGCCGGGAGCGGCGAGGTGGTGAATGGCGCGTACATAGCGCACCACTTTACGGGGAGCCGGGGCGGGCTCCGGCCGGATCGGCGGTTCCGGGGGCGTCCTACAGTGGAACGCGGGTGCGAACCCGGCATCCGACCCCTGCACCGAAGGACAACCCTCATGCGCGCCACCGTGATCCACGGCCCCCAGGACATCCGGATCGAGGAGGTGCCCGATCCGCGGATCCAGCGCCCCACCGACGCCGTGGTGCGGGTGCTGAACGCCTGCATCTGCGGCAGCGACCTCTGGGCGTACCGTGGCGTGGCCAAGCGCCAGGCCGGCCAGCGGATCGGCCACGAGTTCCTCGGCTTCGTCGAGGAGGTCGGCGCCGAGGTGCGCGATCTCACAGTCGGCGACCTGGTGGTGGCCCCGTTCGTCTGGTCCGACGGCGTGTGCGAGTACTGCCGCGAGGGCCTGCAGACCTCCTGCCCGCACGGCGGGTTCTGGGGGATCCCCGGCTCGGACGGCGGGCAGGGCGAGGCGGTCCGGGTGCCGTTCGCGGACGGCACCCTGGTGAAGCTGCCCAAGGAGGCGGCCGGCGACGAGAAGCTGCTGCCGGCGCTGCTGGCGCTGTCCGACGTGATGGCGACCGGCCACCACGCCGCGGTGTCGGCGGGCGTGCGGCCCGGCGCGACCGTCGCGGTGGTCGGCGACGGCGCGGTCGGCCTGTGCGGCGTGCTGGCCGCGCACCGGCTGGGCGCGGGCCGGATCATCGCGCTCGGCCGGCACGAGGGCCGCACCGCGATAGCCCGCTCCTTCGGCGCCACCGACGTGGTGCCGGAGCGCGGCGACGCCGCGATCGAGGCGGTGCGCGAGCTGACCGGCGGCCGGGGCGCGCACGCCGTGCTGGAGGCGGTCGGCACCGAGGAGTCGATGCGCACCGCGATCTCGATCGCCCGGGACGGCGGCGGGGTCGGCTACGTGGGCGTGCCGCACGGCGGCAGCGCGGGCGTGGACATCCGTCAGATGTTCGACCGGAACGTGCGGGTGGGCGGCGGCGTCGCCCCGGCCCGGGCGTACATCCCCGAACTGCTGCCCGACGTGCTGTCCGGGGCGATCGACCCGGGCGCGGTGTTCGACCGGACGGTGGACCTGGACGGGGTGCCCGAGGGCTACCGGGCGATGGACGAGCGGACCGCGCTGAAGGTCCGAATTGCCTTCTGACGCAGTCTGATTGGCGGATCATCAGATCGGGGCGGCCGTGCGACGGCCGCCCCGTTCCGCGTTCCGGTCAGTTTTCGGCCGGAACGTGCGGGGAACCTTCTCGCGACCACGTTCCGGATCTAGCATGCAGCGCACTCCGAGTGACGCCCCACACGCCCGTCCGATCGTCCGCCGCACCGAAGACGACAGGAGGCCCCGCGTGGCACCCCCGCCCGAGACCGCCCCGGAAACGTTCCAGCACATCGAGCAGTCCCCCGAGTTCCGCCAACTGCGCAGCTCCTTCCGGAACTTCGCATTCCCGGTCACCGCCGGATTCGTGCTCTGGTACCTGCTCTACGTCCTGCTCTCCTGCTACGCCCCCGGCCTGATGAGCACCAAGGTCGTCGGCAACGTCAACCTCGCGCTGGTGCTCGGCCTCCTCCAGTTCGCCAGCACCTTCGCCATCGCCGCCTGGTACGCCCGGCACGCCGACCGCCGGCTCGACCCGAGCGCCGCCGCCATCCGCTTCCGCGCCGACGCCGTGCTGCCCGCCCAGGCCGACCACACCACCGTCGCCGAGGAGGCCGCCGAATGACCCACCTGGCCAGCTCCGCGAGCGACCACCGCACCCTGATCATGTGGCTGTTCGGCGTCTTCGTGGTCGCCACCCTCGGCATCACCCTGTGGGCCGGCCGGCAGACCCGCGACGCCGCCGACTTCTACGCCGGCGGCCGCGCCTTCACCGGCTTCCAGAACGGCCTGGCGATCTCCGGGGACTACATGTCCGCCGCGTCCTTCCTCGGCATCGCCGGACTCATCGCCCTCTACGGCTACGACGGCTTCCTCTACTCCATCGGCTTCCTGGTCGCCTGGCTGGTCGCCCTGCTGCTGGTCGCCGAACCGCTGCGCAACTCCGGCCGCTACACCATGGCCGACGCCCTCGCCTTCCGGATGCGCCAGCGCCCCGTGCGCACCGCCGCCGGCATCTCCACCATCGTGGTGTCGATCTTCTACCTGCTCGCCCAGATGGTCGGCGCCGGCTCGCTGGTCGCCCTGCTGCTCGGCGTCAGCGGCGACGGCGCCAAGCGCTGGACCATCGTCGCGGTCGGCGCGCTCATGGTGATCTACGTGACCGTCGGCGGCATGAAGGGCACCACCTGGGTGCAGATAGTCAAGGCCGTGCTACTGATCGCCGGCGCCGCGACCATGACCGTCATGGTGCTGGCCAAGTACCACTTCAACCTGTCCGGCCTGCTCGGCGCCGCCGCCGACGCCAGCGGCAAGGGCCACGCCTTCCTCGAACCCGGACTCAAGTACGGCGTCACCGGCACCACCAAGCTCGACTTCCTCAGCCTCGGCATCGCCCTCGTCCTCGGCACCGCCGGACTGCCGCACATCCTGGTCCGCTTCTACACCGTGCCCACCGCCAAGGCCGCCCGGAAGTCGGTGCTCTGGGCGATCGGCATCATCGGCGTCTTCTACCTGATGACGCTCGCCCTCGGCTTCGGCGCCGCCGCCCTGGTCGGCCCCAAGACCATCAAGGCCTCCAACACCGCCGGCAACACCGCCGCCCCGCTGCTCGCCGAACAGCTCGGCGGCGGGGCCGGCTCCACCGGCGGCGCGGTGCTGCTCGCGGTGATCTCCGCCGTCGCCTTCGCCACCATCCTCGCCGTGGTCGCCGGACTCACCCTCGCCTCCTCCTCGTCCTTCGCGCACGACCTCTGGGCGAACGTGATCCGGCGCGGGAAGGCGAGCGAGAAGGAGGAGGTGGCGAGCGCCAAGCTGGCCGCCGTCGCGATCGGCGCGACCGCCATCGTGCTGTCGATCTTCGCCGACAAGCTGAACGCCGCCGCCCTGGTCGCGCTGGCCTTCGCGGTCGCCGCCTCCGCCAACCTGCCCACCCTGCTGTACTCGCTGTTCTGGAAGCGGTTCAACACCGCCGGCGCGGTCTCCGCCACCTACGCCGGACTGATCACCTCCGTCACCCTGGTGATCTTCTCCCCGGTGGTCTCCGGCAACCCCAGGACCTCGCTCTTCCCGCACAGCGACTTCCACTGGTTCCCGCTGGAGAACCCCGGCCTGGTGTCCATCCCGGTCGGCTTCCTGGCCGGCGCGATCGGCACCTGGCTGGCCCGGAACCCGGCCGACCCGGCGAAGTACGCCGAACTCGAGGTCCGTTCGCTCACCGGCCTCGGCGCGCACTGACGCCGGAGCAGCCCGCACGCACCGTTAAGCTGGCCCGGCCGCCGCCCGGCGGCCGGGCCAGCTTGGCTTCCAGGGAAAGGCGGGCCGCGATGCTCCTCGACACCTACGGACGACAGGCCGTCGACCTGCGGGTCTCCCTCACCGACCGGTGCAACCTGCGCTGCACCTACTGCATGCCCGAAGAGGGCCTGAACTGGCTCGGCAAGCCCGAGCTGCTCACCGACGAGGAGATCGTCCGGCTGGTCGGGCTGGCCGTCCGCGACCTCGGGGTGCGGGAGGTCCGCTTCACCGGCGGCGAACCGCTGCTGCGGCCCGGACTCGTCCCGGTCCTCGCCGCCTGCGCGGCGCTGGAACCCCGGCCCGAGATCTCCCTCACCACCAACGGCATCGGCCTGGCCCGGGTCGCCCCCGCGCTGCGGGACGCCGGCGTCGACCGGGTCAACGTCTCCCTCGACACCCTCGACCCCGCCGTCTTCCAGCGCCTGACGCGCCGTCACCGCCACCAGGACGTGCTCGACGGCCTGGCCGCCGCGGAGGCCGCCGGGCTGCGGCCGGTCAAGCTCAACGCCGTGCTGATGCGCGGCGTCAACGAGCACGAGGCCGCCGACCTGCTGGCCTGGGCGATCGAGCACCGCTACCAGCTCCGGTTCATCGAGCAGATGCCGCTGGACGCCCAACACGGCTGGGACCGCACGCAGATGGTCACCGCCGAGGAGATCCTCGCGCTGCTGCGCACCCGCTTCACGCTGACCCCCGAACCGTCCGCGGCGCGCGGCGCCGCCCCCGCCGAACGGTGGCTCGTCGACGGCGGCCCCGCGACGGTCGGCGTCATCGCCTCCGTCACCCGCCCGTTCTGCCGCGCCTGCGACCGCACCCGGCTGACCGCCGACGGCCAGGTCCGCAACTGCCTGTTCGCGACCGGCGAGACGGACCTGCGCGGCGCGCTGCGCTCGGGTGCGAGCGACGCGGAACTGGCGGAGCTGTGGCGCGCGGCGATGTGGGGCAAGAAGGCCGGCGCGGGCATCGACGACCCGGAGTTCCTCCAGCCCGCCCGGCCGATGTCGGCGATCGGGGGCTGACCGGAGGTCAGGAGACCGGGCCCTCCAGGAGGTCGAGGGCGGTGGCGGCACGGCCGGCGGCCGGTCCGGCGGCCAGCTCGCGGAGGTAGCCGCGGAGCGTCCCGACGATCCGGTACGGGTCGGGGAGAGCGAGGAACTCGGCCACGGCGGCGGGCAGTTCGACGTCGGGGAGGGCCACGGCGCGCAGCACGGCGGTGGCCGCGCGCTCTTCCCCGTCGGAGTGCCGGGCCGCGGCCAGCGCGGCGTCCCAGGCGGCAGCCGGGCCGTCCGATGCGGGGTCGAGCGACTCCAGCATGGCGGCTTCGAGCAGCACCGCGGCGTGGGCCGGGTCCTGGCGCGCGGCCTCGGCCAGGGCCTCCCGGGCGGGCTGCCGAAGGCCCTGCCGGCGAAGGACGGAGACCAGGTCGCAGCGGGCGTCGAGCTGCGAGGGGTCGAGGGCCAGCACGGCGGTCAGATCGGCGTGCGCGTCGTCGAGGCGGCCGGCGCGGCGGTGCAGTTCGGCCCGGAAGTAGCGGGCGAAGACGTGGCCGGGTTCGAGGGCGAGGGCGGCGTCCAGGTCGGCGAGGGCCTGCTCGGGGCGGTCGGCCTGGTGGTGGGCCGTGCCGCGGCCCAGGTGGGCGCCGGCGTTGTCCGGGTCGACGGCGAGGGCGGCGGTGAAGTCCGCGACCGCCCGGTCCGGCCGGCCCGCCAGGCGGTGCAGTTCGCCGCGGCAGTGCAGCGCCCACGAGTGGGCCGGGTCGGCGGCGACCGCCCGGTCCAGGTCGGCGAGTTCGAGGTCCGTCCGGCCGGCCTCGCGGTGCAGCAGCGCCCGCCGGACCAGCGCCCAGCCGTCGTCGGGATTCAGGGCGAGCGCGGCGTCGAAGTCGGCGAGCGCCTGCTCCGGCCGGCCGGCCGCGGCGTGGGCGGTGCCGCGGCCGAGGTGGGCGGCGGCGAAGGCCGGGTCGAGGGCCAGCGCCGCCGTGTAGTCGGCGACGGCCTCGGTGTGACGGCCCGCCAACTGGTGGGTCTCGGCCCGCTGGTGACGCGTCCAGGGATCCTCGGGTTCGAGGGCGAGGGCGGCGTCCAGGTCGGCAAGGGCCTGCTCGGGCTGCCCGGCCTCGTGGTGGGTCCGGCCGCGCCGGGCGAGGGCGTTGGCGTAGTCGGGCAGGGCGGCGAGGGCGGCGGTGAAGTCGGCGACGGCGAGGTCGAACCGGCCTGCGGCGCGGTGCACTTCGCCCCGTTCGCAGAGCGCCCACGCGTAGCCGGGGTCGGCGGCGAGGGCGGCGGTGAAGTCGGCCAGGGCCCGGTCCGGCCGGCCGGACATCCGGTGGACGAGGCCGCGGATGCTGAGCGTCCAGGCGTCGCCGGGTTCGAGGGCGAGGGCGGCGTCCAGGTCGGCGAGGGCCTGCTCGGGCCGGCCGGCCTCGTGGTGGGTGCAGCCGCGCCAGGCCAGCGCGGTCGCGTAGTCGGGGACGGCGGCGAGGGCGGCGGTGAAGTCGGAGACGGCGAGGTCGAACCGGCCTGCGGCGCGGTGCACCTCGCCCCGTTCGCAGAGCGCCCACGGGTAGCCGGGCTTGTGGGCGAGCGCGGCGTCGAGGTCGGCCAGGGCGTGGTCCGGGCGGCCGGCCAGGCGGTGGGTGATGCCGCGCTCGCACAGCGTCCAGGCGTCCGCGGGGTCCAGGGCGTGGGCCGCGTCGAGGTCGGCGACGGCCTGGTCGAACCGGCCCGCCCGGCGGTGGATCTGCCCGCGCCAGGCAAGGGCATTGACGTTGCCGGGGTCGGCGGCGAGGGTAGCGGTGAAGTCGGCGACGGCGAGGTCGAACCGGCCCGCCACCAGGTGGATCGCACCGCGCTCGCACAGCGCCCGGACGTTGTCGGGTTCGAGGGCGAGGGCGGCGTCGACGGCGGGGAGGGCCTCGTCCGGGCGGCGGGCCACCCGCAGGGCCATGCCGCGGAACAGGAAGGCGTCGGCGTGGTCCGGATCGGGGGGCACGGCCGCCGCGCGCTCCGCGACGGCGGCGGCCAGCAGGTGCGGCCGGTCGCGGGCCGCGCGGACCTCCGCGGCGAACGGGGTGCGGTCGAGCGCCGCGTCGAGGTCGGTGACGGCCAGGTCGTGCCGGTGGAGGTAGGAGTGCACGCGGCCCCGGTGGAGCAGGGCGGGCAGCAGGTCCGGGGCGAGCAGCAGGGCCCGGTCCAGCAGGGCGAGGGCCGCGGTGTCGTCGTCCCGGTCGATCAGCCGGCGGCCCTGCCAGGCCAGGGCCCGGGCGCGCAGGCGGGCCGGCCGGCCGGGGGCGGCCAGCGCGTCGAGGACGGGGACGTCGGGTTCCGGCGCGGTGACGGCGGTGCGCAGCAGGGCGGCCCAGCCGAGCAGTTCGGGGTCGGCGGTGTCGCGGGCCGCGAGGTCGAGGGTGTCGGCCCAGGCGGTGAGCGAGTCGGGGGAGCGGCCGGCGGCGTCGGCGAGCCGGTCGAGGGCGGCCGGCAGTTGGGCGGCGGGGTCGGTGCAGAGCAGGTGGTAGGTCTCGTCCAGCAGGTGGCGGCGCAGGCGGGCGTCGCTGCGCAGGAGGGAGAGCGGCAGGCTCCGTTCGAGGGCGGCGCGGGCGGCGGCGTGGTGCCGGGCGAGGCGGGTGTGGCCGTCCTGCCAGGCGTGCGGGGAGCGGACGCGGTGGCGCCGGAGCAGGCTGGCGCGGACCACGGCGTGGTACTGGTGGGCGTCGCCGCGGCCGGTGACGAAGGGCTGGTCGAGCAGCCACTCCCAGCCGCCGGCGGCGGGGTCGTCGACGGCGTGGCAGTACAGGTCGCGGTCGAGGCGGGGCGGCAGGGCGGCGGCGAGCACGGTGTCGCGGAGCGAGGGTTCCGGGATCCACTGGAGGAAGCGCTGAACGGCCTTGTCCACGGCGTCCGTTCCGGCCTCGGCGACGTCGCCGGCGGAGTGCGGGTCGGTGCCGGCCAGCAGAGCGAGCAGCAGCGGCAGGCCGAGGGACATCCGGACGATGGCGTCGACGGCGTCGGGGGCGAGCACGCCGCGGCCGGCGAGCAGGTCGCGGGCCTCCTGCTCGGTGAAGGCCTCCAGGGCGACGTCCACCACGGCGGGGCGCAGCCGGGCCCAGTCGCGTTCGGCGAGTTCGTCGCGGCCGGCCAGCACGATGATCACTTCGAGCGGGAGGTCGCCGTACCCGCCGTCGATCAGCTCGCGGAGCCAGCCGTCGAGGTGGCGGCCGGTGATCTCCCAGGTGTCGAGGAACAGCACCACCCAGGGGGCGGGCGGACGTTCGCAGAGGCGGGCCAGTTCGGTGACGAACGCCCGGCTGAGGGCGATGAGTTCGGTGTCGCCCGCGGGCCGGCGGCGGCGGACGGCGGCGATCAGGCGGTCGGTGCCCTGGGCGACCGTCTCGGGGGTGGTGAAGGCGGCGCTGCCGGGGGCGAGGGTGTTGGCGGCGCCGAGGGCGGCGTGGGCGACCACCCGGGCGGGCAGCGAGGGCAGGTCGGTGTGTTCGGCGGGGGCGGTGCGGTCCCGCCGGTACTGTTCCAGGGCCCGCTCGAAGTCCTTGAACGGGGCGGTGGGGGAGGCGAGTTGGGCGGCGAGTGCGGCCAGTGCGGTGTCGATGCCCTGGACGTCGGTGTCGTCGATGCGGGCGGTGCGGCCGCCCGCCCGGCGGGCGGTCTCCTGCCACTGGGCGATCAGCGTGGACTTGCCGATGCCGCCGACGCCGCGGACGTGGAACAGGAAGTCGGCCGGGTCGGGGCCGGCCTCCGGGTCGGGGTTGCGGCCCAGGTTCTCGGCGAACAGCGCGAGTTGGGCCCGCCGGCCGACGAACTGGGAGTCGACGCGGCGGCGCAGGGCCTCCGCCCGGGACATCCGCCGTGGACCACGAGACACCGCATTCCCCCCACCGCCGCCGTGCGGACCACGCTACTGGGCGGCGGGAAGCCGGCGGCCGGTTATCCGGAGAACGGCCCGGCGCCCTCGAACGGCTCGGTGTCCTTGAGGAAGCCGCGGACGGCGAGGAACTGGCCGAGGGTCTCGCGGTGGGTGTCGCAGGCCAGCCAGGCCTTGCGGCGGTCGGGGGTGTGCAGCTTGGGGTTGTTCCAGAGCAGCGTCCAGGCGGCGGCCTCGCGGCACCCCTTGGCGGAGCACTTCGGGGGGCCGTCCGGGCCGTCGGTGCCGGTCGGGGTGCCGAAGAGGGGGTGCGCGGTGTCCATGGGTTCGATCCTATGCCCGGGCATGACGACGCCGGGCAGCCACGGGGGGAGCTGCCCGGCGTCGGTCCGTCGCTCCGACGGGGGATGCGGAGCGCTTAGGAAGTATGGCACGGTACGGGGCCGGGAAGCTCGTCCGTCCGGTGATTAATTTGAGGATCGTCTGAGCTTTCCGGCGGTCATACCGCCGCAACAACGGTCATATCGGGCAGCGGAATTGAGGGATTCTCAATCCTGTGGCCGGTTATCGGCGGCGGTGGCCGAAGAGCTGCCCGCCCCGCCGCCGCCCGTCCCGCCGGGGCCGAGCATCAGCGGGGTGTCCGGCGAGAACGCGAAGGTCGAGGGCAGCCCCGGCGCGCGCTCGCGGCCCGCGTTGGCGATCAGCACCGCGAAGTACGGCAGCAGCACGCCGCCGGCCAGCGCGGCGAACGCCAGCCAGCGCTGCACGTCCCACAGGATGACGGCGAGCAGCACGCACACCGTGCGGATCAGCATGGAGATCACGTACCGGCGCTGCCGGCCCCGGACGTCCTCGCTGAGGCTGCTGCGGGCACCGGTGATCCGGAAGACCTGGTCGTCGTCCGCGCTCTTGCGCATGTCCATCCATCCTCGGTCGGTCCGGCTCCCTACGACCGACCACGGTAACCCCGCTGACGCCGCACCGACCCACGCGGGGTCGGTGCGGCGCTCAGGAGGTGCGGCGCAGGTACTGGACGGGCACGGCGTCGGTGAGCCAGACACCGTTCGCAGACACCCGGAATTCGTAGCCGGCCCGGGCCATCGCCGCCGCGTCGACCTCCAGCACCACCGGGCGGCCGTGCCGGGAGCCGACCGTGACGGCCGTCCCGGTGTCGGCGGACAGGTGGACGTCCTGCCGGGACATCGGGCGCAGCCCCTCCGCCAGGATGTACCGCAGGCTGCGCTCGGCGGTGCCGTGGAACAGCACGTCCGGCGGGGTGACGGCGGGCAGGCCGAGGTCGACCTCGACGGTGTGGCCCTGGCTGGCCCGGATGGACCGGCCGTCCTCGGAGTAGGCGAAGCGGCGCTTGTTGTTGGTGGCGACCACGTGGTCCAGTTGGGCGCGGCCGAGCGGCCGGCCGTGCCGGGCCAGCGCGGCGAGCAGGGCGTCGACCTCCACCCAGCCCGCCGCGTCCAGGGAGACCCCGACGGAGCCCGGGTCGTGTCGCAGGATGCGGCTGAGCATCTTCGACGTCTTCACGGTGTACTTCTCGTCCATCGGGATCCCCCCAGGGTCGGCCGGCCGGTCAGGAGGCCTGACTGACCGAGCTCATGTTGAAGTCGGGCACCCGCACCGGCGGCATCGCGGCCCGGGTGAACCAGTCGCCCCACTCGCGGGGCAGGCAGCGCTCGGTGCGGCCCGCCTCGGTGATCCGGCCGAGCAGGTCGACCGGCGACTCGTTGAAGCGGAAGTTGTTGACCGCGCCGACCACCTCGCCGTTCTCGACCAGGTACACGCCGTCCCGGGTGAGGCCGGTGAGCAGCAGGGTGGCCGGGTCGACCTCGCGGATGTACCACAGGCAGGTCAGCAGCAGGCCGCGCTCGGTGCGGGCGACCATCTCCTCCAGCGTCGGCGCGTCCGGCGCGGAGCTCTCCAGCACCAGGTTGTCGACCGGCGGGGTGAGCGGCAGCCCGGACAGGCCCGCCGAGTGACGCGTCGTCAGCAGGTGGGCGAGGCGGCCGTCGCGCAGCCAGTCGGTGGCGGCCAGCGGCGCGCCGTTGTCGAACACCGAGTCGTTCTCGCCGGAGGACCTGGTCAGCACGAACGGGGCGGCCTGCAGGCCGGGTTCGGCCGGGTCGGAGCGCAGCGTCAGCGGCAGCGGGCTGAGCTGCTCGCCGACCCGGGTGCCGCCGCCCGCCCTGGAGAACACCGACCGGCCCTCGACCGCGTCGCGCGCGCCGGACGACCAGGACAGGTAGACCAGCAGGTCGGCGACGGCCGACGGCGGCAGGATCGTCTCGTAGCGGCCGGCCGGCAGGTCGATCCGCTTGCGGCCCCAGCCGAGCCGGCGCGTCAGGTCGGCGTGCAGCGCGGTCACGTCGACGTCCGCGAAGTCCTGGGTGGCGGCGCCCGCCCAGGCGGAGCCGGACAGGTCGGCGGTCTTGGCGTTCAGCTCGACCGTGCCGGTGGGCTGGTCGTGGCGCAGCCGCAGGCCGGTGGAGCTGCCCAGGTAGGAGGAGAGCAGCTCGTGCCGGGCGAAGCCGTACAGCAGCTCGCCGTTGGCCCGGGCGCGGGCGAAGGCCTCGCCGAGGGCCGGCGCGAACGCGTCGAACACGCCGATGTCGGTGACCTGCGGGGCCGCGGTGAACCGCGGGTCGGCGGGCCGGCCGGTGATCAGCGGCTGGGCGTCCTCCGCGGGCTCGGCGGCCCGGGCGGCGGCCTCGGCGGCGCGCACCAGCTGCTCGACCTCGTCGAGCGTGACGGCCTCCTGGGCGACCACGCCGGAGGCGGTGCCCTGCGCGCCGTTCACCGTGGAGATCACGGTCAGCCGGCGGCCGCGGGTGACGCCGTTGGTGGTCAGCGCGTTGCCGGCCCAGCGCAGGTTGGCGGTGGACTCCTCGTCGGCGATCACCACGCAGCCGTCGGCGCGGGACAGTTCGAGGGCGCGTTCCACCAGCTCGTGGGGGTGCGTGAGGGACATCAGTGACCCGCCTCCTGCTGGGTGTTGAGCACGTTGACCTGACGGAACAGCGCGGACGGGCAGCCGTGGCTGACCGCGGCGACCTGGCCCGGCTGGGCCTTGCCGCAGTTGAAGGCCCCGCCGAGCACGTACGTCTGCGGGCCGCCGACGGCGCTCATCGAGCCCCAGAAGTCGGTGGTGGTGGCCTGGTAGGCGAAGTCCTTCACCTGGCCGGCGAGTTCGCCGTTCCGGATGGCGTAGGCGCGCTGCCCGGTGAACTGGAAGTTGTAGCGCTGCATGTCGATCGACCAGGAGCGGTCGCCGACGATGTACAGCCCGTTCTCCACCTGGGAGACCAGGCCCGCGGTGTCGGGGCCGTCGGCGGCCGGCTGGAGCGAGACGTTGGCCATCCGCTGCACCGGCACGTGCGCCGGGGAGTCCGCGTAGGCGCAGCCGTTGGAGCGCTCGAAGCCCTTCAACCGGGCCATCGGGCGGTCGAGTTGGTACCCGACCAGGACGCCGTCCCGGATCAGGTCCCAGGACTGGGTGGCCACGCCCTCGTCGTCGTAGCCGATGGAGGCCAGGCCGTGCTCGGCCGTCCGGTCGCCCGTGACGTGCATCAGCTCGGAGCCGTACTTCAGGCTGCCCAGCTGGTCGAAGGTGGCGAACGAGGTGCCCGCGTAGGCGGCCTCGTAGCCCAGCGCGCGGTCCAGCTCGGTGGCGTGGCCGATCGACTCGTGGATGGTCAGCCACAGGTTGGACGGGTCGATCACCAGGTCGTAGCGGCCCGCGGCGACCGACGGCGCGCGCATCTTCTGCGCCAGCAGCTCGGGCAGCTCGGCCAGTTCGGCGTCCCAGTCCCAGCCCGTGCCGCGCAGGTACTCCCAACCCCGCCCGGCCGGCGGCGCGATGGTGCGCATCGAGTCGAACGCGCCCGTCCGCTCGTCCACGCTGGTCGCCTCCAGCCACGGGTGCAGGCGCACCCGCTGCTGGGTCGTCACGGTGCCCGCGGTGTCCGCGTAGAACTTGTTCTCCTGCACCGTCAGCACCGCCGCCGACACGTGCGAGACGCCGTCCGCCGCCAGCAGCCGGGAGGACCACTCGGCCAGCAGGCCGGTCTTCTCCGCGTCCGGCACCTCGAACGGGTTCACCTCGTACGCGGAGACCCACTCCGCGTCCGGGTACACCGGCTCCGGGGCCAGCTCCACCCGCTCGCCGGAGCCCGCCGCGCGGCTGATCCCGCCCGCCAGCCGGGCCACCGCCACCGCCTGCTCGGCGACCGCCGCGGCGGCCTGCGGCGTCAGGTCCACCCCGGCCGCGAAACCCCAGGAGCCGTCCAGCAGCACCCGGACGGCGAAGCCCAGCTGCACGGTGTCCGACGAACCGGACGGGCGGGCGTCCCGCAGCCGCCAGGACGCCGAACGGACCCGCTCCAGGCGGAAGTCGGCGTGCGAGACGCCCAACTGCCGGGCCCGGGACAGGGCCGCGTCCGCCAACGGACGCAACGGGTAGGAGAGGAAGTGAGGATCCAGCGCGGAGGGGGGCATCGGGCTCCCTGGGTCGAGGGTCGGGTGCGGCGGGCCGCCCCCGGGCCGAGGGCACCCGATCGCATCATCCCCGTCGACCGGCCGTTCGGCCAGCAAATATTCCCCGCGCCGCCCTGACGGTGCGTCAGGCCGGTGCTACGCCAGCGCCTCCCACCAGCCGTCCAGCTCCGGCGGATCCGCCACCTCCACCCGCTGGCCGGGACGCGGCACCGCCAGTGGCACCCCCTGCGCCTTCGCCTCCGCCAGCAGCCGCTCCACCGGCTCCGCCCAGCGGTGCGGCGCCAGGTTGAACGTGCACCAGTGCACCGGCAGCAGCAGACCGCCGCGCAGCTCCAGGTGCGCCCGGACCGCGTCCTCCGGAGTCAGGTGGATGTCCGCCCACGCGTCGTCGTACGCGCCGATCGCCATCAACGCCGCGTCGAACGGGCCGTGCTGCTCGCCGATCCGGGCGAAACCCTCGAAGTAGCCGGAGTCACCGGTGAAGAACACCTTCCGCTCCGGCCCCGCCACCACCCACGAACCCCACAGCGTCGGATTGCGGACGAAGCCACGGCCCGAGAAGTGGTGCGCCGCGGTCAGCGTCAGCGTCAACTCGCCGAGCGTGCACGTCTCGTCCCAGTCCAGCTCGATGATCCGGTGCTCCGGCACGCCCCAGCGGCGCAGGTGCCCGCCGATGCCCAGCGGCACCGCGAACGGCGCCGACTGCAGCTCCACCAGCCGGCGCACCGTCGCCATGTCCAGGTGGTCGTAGTGGTCGTGCGAGATCAGCACCGCGTCCACCGGCGGCAGCGATGCCAGCTCCACCGGCACCGGGTGCAGCCGCTTCGGCCCCGCCAGGTGCGAGGGCGAGCAGCGGTCCGACCAGACCGGGTCCACCAGCACCCGGCAGCCGTCCAGCTCCAGCAGCGCCGACGCGTGCCCGAACCAGGTCACCGCCACGCCCTCGGACGCCGCCGCCGGCTGCTCGGGCGCCGCCAGCGGCACCGGCCCGGCCGGCACCCGCCCGTCCTTCTCGAACAGCATCCGGCGCAGCGTCGCCCCGTCCGGACGGCCCGGCGCACCCGGCGACACCAGCGACGGCGCGTTGTGGAACACCCCGTCCCGGAACTGCGGGGACACCCGCACCCGCGGGTCCAGCGGATCCGGGCGGCGCCCGAACTGGGCCGGCAGCTCCCGCAGCGCCCACGCCGCCGCACCCGCCACCGCCAGTGCCGCCACCGCCGTCAGCGCCCGGCGGCCGACCCGGCCAGGGTGTGCACCACTCATCGCGTCCGCTCCGATCGGCTCGCTCGAACCGGCGCCCCGGACTCTCCGAAGCACCCCCGGGGCAACGCCCGCCACCGGCCCGGCGTTCCCCGGACCCGGCCGCGACCCGGATTGTCGGGAAGCGACAGAACTCACCCGGGATTGCCTGTCGAAGGCCGCTTCGCCCGAGCTCGCACCCTACCGATAGCGTCACAGGTGGCTACGCGTGCGGTCGGCACGCGCACATCGACAGGGAAAGAGGTAGGCCGTTGAGCCGCTCGGTACTCGTCACCGGAGGTAACCGGGGGATCGGCCTGGCGATCGCCCAGAGCTTCGCCGAGGCCGGCGACAAGGTCGCCATCACCAGCCGCAACGGCGAGGTCCCCGCGGAACTCGCCAAGTACGACGTCCTCGCCGTCCGCGCCGACATCACCGACACCGAGCAGGTCGACGCCGCCTTCACGGAGATCGAGGCCGCCCACGGCCCGGTCGAGGTCCTGGTCGCCAACGCCGGCATCACCAAGGACACCCTGCTGCTGCGCATGTCCGAGGACGAGTTCACCTCCGTCCTGGACACCAACCTCACCGGCACCTTCCGGGTCGTCAAGCGCGCCGCCGCGAAGATGCTGCGCGCCCGCAAGGGCCGCGTGGTCCTGATCTCCTCCGTCGTGGGCCTCAGCGGCTCCGCCGGCCAGGCCAACTACGCCGCCTCCAAGGCCGGCCTGGTCGGCTTCGCCCGCTCGCTCGCCCGCGAGCTCGGCTCCCGCAACATCACCGTCAACGTGATCGCGCCCGGCTTCGTCGACACCGACATGACCGCGGTGCTCAGCGAGGAGCGCCGCAAGGAGATCGTCTCCGGCGTCCCCCTGGGCCGCTACGCCGCCCCCGCCGAGATCGCCTCGGCCGCGCGGTTCCTGGCCTCCGACGAGGCCGCGTACATCACCGGAGCCGTCATTCCCGTCGACGGCGGATTGGGCATGGGTCACTGACCATGACTGGAATTCTCGAAGGCAAGCGCATCCTGATCACCGGCGTGCTGATGGAGTCCTCCATCGCCTTCCACACCGCGAAGCTCGCGCAGGAGCAGGGCGCCGAGATCATCCTCACCGCCTTCCCCCGGCCCAGCCTCACCGAGCGGATCGCCAAGAAGCTCCCCAAGCCGGTCAAGGTCCTGGAACTCGACGTCTCCAACGCCGAGCAGCTGGCCGGCATCGCCGACCAGGTCCGCGAGCACCTGCCCACCCTGGACGGCATCGTCCACTCCATCGGCTTCGCCCCGCAGGACGCGCTCGGCGGCAACTTCCTGGACACCCCCTGGGAGTCCGTCGCCACCGCCATGAACGTCTCCGCGTTCTCGCTGAAGTCGCTCACCACGGCGCTGCTCCCGCTCATGCAGGACGGCGGCTCGGTCGTCGGCCTCACCTTCGACGCGCAGTTCGCCTGGCCGCAGTACGACTGGATGGGCCCGGCGAAGGCCGCCCTCGAGTCCACCAACCGCTACCTCGCCCGCTACCTCGGCGAGCGCGACATCCGCTGCAACCTGATCTCGGCGGGCCCGATCGGCTCGATGGCCGCGAAGTCGATCCCCGGCTTCCCGGACCTGGCCGCGACCTGGGACTCCCGCTCCCCGCTCAAGTGGGACCTCTCCGACCCGGAGCCGGCCGGCCGCGGCATCGTCGCGCTGCTCAGCGACTGGTTCCCGAAGACCACCGGCGAGATCATCCACGTCGACGGCGGTCTGCACGCGATCGGCGCGTAGCGCCCGACCGGGGCCCGTGGGGGCGCCTACCGGCCCGTCAGGGCAGGGGAGGCGCCCCCACGGGCCCCTCGTCGTCGGCCCCCGGGCTCAGTTCTTGCAGCGGCCGATGGCACGGCCGGCCGCCTCGGCGGCCTTCTCGACGTCGCCCGCGCGGATCGCGTCCAGGATGTCGGCGTGCGGAACCCAGCGGTGGGGGAGCAGGTCGGGGCCGACGTCGTGCCGGAGGTGGGCGAGCAGGACCTCGCCGAGGTCGGCGTAGATCGCGGCGAGGACGTCGTTGTGGGCGGCGGCCACCACGGCGTGGTGGAACGCGGCGTCGGCCTGGATGAAGTCCTCCGGGTCGCCCGCGTGCCAGGCGGCGTCGCGGCGGGCCAGGGCGGATTCGAGGAGTTCCAGGTCGCGCGCGGTGCGCCGGGTCGCGGCGAAGCCGGCGGCGGAGGTCTCCAGGGTGGCGCGGAGCTCGGCGACCTGGTCCTGGTCGGCGTCGGCGAAGCGGCGGTGCATGACGCCGGCGAGCTCGCTGGTGGCGAGGACGTAGGTGCCGGAGCCCTGGCGGATGTCGACCAGCCCGTTGTGGGCGAGGGCGCGGACGGCTTCGCGGATGGTGTTGCGGGCGACGCCGAGCTGGTCGACGAGTTCCGCCTCGGTGGGGATGCGTGATCCCACCGGCCACTCGCCCGAGGTGATCTGGGCCCGGAGCTGGGCGATCACCTGGTCGGAGAGCGGGGTGCGGCGAGTGGTCGACAGCGCCAAGATCGGCTCCTTCTGTGGTCTACCTCATCAGGATACCGGGGCGACGTAAGTCATCCCATGATTCTATGATTGCGCCATGTCTACCGCAGCAGACCCCTCCGCCCCCGAGACCGGGAGTCCCGCACCAGCCCCGACGTCCTCCGCCACCGCGACCGGCCCGTCCCCGGCGGTCCGCAACGGCGCCGCCGTGCTGCTCGCCGTCGGCGTGGCCGCCGCCGCGGTGAACCTGCGCCCCGTGGTGACCAGCCTCGGCGCGCTGCTCGACCCGGTCCGCGAGGGCCTCGGGATGAGCGCCACGCTGGCCGGCCTGCTCGCCGCGGTGCCGCCGCTGTGCTTCGCGCTGCTGGGCATCGCCGCGCCCGCCCTGGCCCGCAGACTGGGCCCGATGACCGTGGTGACGGCCGCCATGGGCGCCGTCGCGGCGGGCGTGCTGGCCCGCTCCTTCACCGGCTCCGCCGCGGTGTTCCTGCTGCTGACCGCGCTGGCGCTGGCCGGAGTGGCGCTGGCCAACGTGCTGCTGCCGGTGGTGATCAAGCGGTACTTCCCGGACCGGGTCGGCCCGATGATCGGCCTGTACTCGATGGCGCTGTCGGTCGGCACCGCGGCGGCCGCCGCCGCCACCGTCCCGCTGACGGACGCGCTCGGCGGCTCCTGGCGGATCGGCCTCGGGCTGTGGGGCCTGCCCGCGGTCGCGGCGCTGGTGCTGTGGCTGACCGTGCTGTTCCTGCGCCGCGAGAAGGGCGGCGCCCCGCCGTCGCCGCCCCGGTGCACGCCCGGCTGCCGATCCTGCGCAGCCGCACCGCGTGGGCGCTGGCCGCGTTCTTCGGCCTGCAGTCCACCAGCGCGTACAGCGCGATGGGCTGGCTGCCGAAGATCTACCACGACGCCGGGGTGTCGGAGTCCGCGTCCGGCGTGCTGCTGGCGCTGGTGATGGCGATCAGCGTGCCGATCTCCTTCGTGCTGCCGAACCTGGCCGCCCGCCGCGGCGACCAGCGGCTGTACGTGGTGGTGCTCGGGCTGTGCGGCATCGCCGGCTTCCTCGGCCTGATGCTGGCGGCCGGGACGGTGCCGTGGCTGTGGGCGATCCTGGTCGGCCTGTCGATGTGCGCGTTCCCGCTGGCGCTGACCATGCTCGGCCTGCGCGCCCGCACGCCGGGCGGGGTGACCCAGCTGTCGGCGTTCGCGCAGAGCCTGGGCTACCTGATCTCGATCCCGGGCCCGATCCTGATGGGCGCGCTCTACCAGGGCACCGGCGAGTGGTACCTGCCGCTGGGCCTGTTGGCGCTGCTGCTGGTGCCGCAGATCCTGGTCGGCCTGCGGGCGGCCAGGGCCCGGCACATCGAGGACGAGGCCGTCGGTTAGGCTCGGCGTCATGCCAGTACTCGACCCGAATCCCCAGGGCGGCCAGAAGAAGCTGCTGCAGATGCTCGGCCTGATCGCCGGGATCGTGGTGCTGCTCGCCGTCGTCGCGAGCATCGCCCAGAGCATGGGCTGACCCCGCGCAGGAGCCCACCTCGCGCACGGGCCGCCGCCCGCGCCGTTCCGGCGTCGCCGCCACCCGCAGGGGTGGCAGCTTCCCGGAGCGGGCGACCGGGCGGCGGTTTTCTGCGAAGCTCTAGGGGTATGAGCGCCGACACTCCCCGTAGGATCATCGTTCTTCGCCATGCCCGGGCCGACTGGCCCAACCAGGTCGACGACCACGACCGCCCGCTGGCCGACCGCGGGCGGGTCCAGGCCACCGAGGCCGGCCGCTGGCTCGCCGACTCCGGCGTCAACCCCGACCACGTCCTCTGCTCCACCGCCCTGCGCACCCGGGAGACCTGGAAGCTGGTCGCCCACGAGCTGCCGAAGCGGCCCCGGAAGACCGTGTACGAGGACCGGGTGTACGAGGCCCAGCCCGGCAAGCTGATCGAGGTGATCCAGGAGACCCCCGAGGAGCACGCCGACCTGCTGCTGGTCGGCCACAACCCCGGGGTGCTCGGCCTGACCCAGGTGCTGGCCGGCGACGAGGGCGACGCCGAGGCGCTCAACCGGATGCGGCTGAACGGCTTCCCGCCCGCCGCGGTGGCGGTGCTCAGCCTGGACGGCCCGTGGAAGCAGGTCGAGCCCGGCGTGGCCCGCCTCGACTCGTACTTCATGCCGCAGGACTGACCGCACCCGTGCGGAGGGGCGGGACCCGGCACCGGGTCCCGCCCCTCCGCACGACCCGGGTCAGTCCTCGGTCGGCGTGCCGTCCAGCTCGTCGGCCGCCTCGACCTCTTCCCGGGTGACGCCCAGCAGGTACAGCACGGTGTCCAGGAACGGCACGTTCACGGCGGTGTCGGCCTGCTCGCGGACCACCGGCTTGGCGTTGAACGCCACGCCCAGGCCGGCCGCGTTCAGCATGTCCAGGTCGTTGGCGCCGTCGCCGATCGCCACCGTCTGCTCCAGCGGCACCCCGGCCTGCTCGGCGAACCGGGCCAGCCAGCGGGCCTTGCCGGCCCGGTCGACGATCTCGCCGGTGACCCGGCCGGTGAACTTCCCGTCCGCCACCTCCAGGGTGTTGGCCGCCGCGAAGTCCAGGCCCAGGCGCTCCACCAGGTGCTCGGTGACCTGGGTGAAGCCGCCGGAGACGATCGCCACCTGGTAGCCGAGCCGCTTCAGGGTGCGGATCAGGGTGCGGGCGCCCGGAGTGAGCCGGACCTCCGCACGGACCTTCTCGGTGACCGCCGCGTCCAGGCCCGCCAGCAGCGCCACCCGGGCGCGCAGCGACTCGGCGAAGTCCAGCTCGCCGCGCATCGCCTGCGCCGTCACCTCGGCGACCTGCGCCTCGCAGCCCGCGTGGGCGGCGAACAGCTCGATCACCTCGTCCTGGATCAGCGTGGAGTCGACGTCCATCACCACCAGGCGCTTGGCCCGCCGGTGCAGCCCCGAGCGGACCACCGCGATGTCCACCCGCTGGACGGCGGCCTCCGCCGCCAGCACCGCGCGCAGCTCCTCGGTGGGCACGCCGGAGATGGTCAGCTCCACCGCCGTCACCGGGTACTTGGCCAGCCGGAACACCCGGTCGATGTTGCCGCCGGCCTCCGAGACCCGGGCCGACAGCGCGGCCACCGCGGCCGCCGTCAGCGGGTGGCCGAGCACCGTGACGTGCGAACGGCCCTCGCGGCGCGGACGGTTGTCGCCGGTGCCGGAGATGATCTCGGCCTGCAGCCGGTGCTCCTCGGCCCAGCGGTGCACCGTCACCCGCAGGGCGCCCTCGGCGCCCGGCGCGGGCGGGGAGTGACCAGGGCGCACAGCGTTATCCGGCCACGGGTGACCACCTGCTCGATGTCGATCACCTCGACCCCGAAACCGGCGAGCTCGGCGAACAGGCCCGCGGTGATGCCCGGGCGGTCCTTGCCGAACACCTTGACCAGCAGCGTCCGGTCGGTCTCGGTGCTCACGGGCGGCGCGGCGGAAAGGGCCTGAGCGGCCGGATCTGTTGCGTTCATGGTGCCCCCCACGCTACCCGGACCCTCCCCGCGCGGGCCGCGCGCGTCCGGGTCGTGGGACGCCCGCCGGACGCCCGGGCAGGTCCGGGAGCGGTCGCCGGGCGGTCACAGAACCGTGTCCCGGCTACCGGGCACCCCGGCCGGGCTGGAATGATTCCCCCCGTCAGATGCAACATCCTGGGGGACCGGAGAGCGGGGCGGGCGGAGAGTTGCCGCAACTCGTACTTGAAATCGACGGCCGGCAGCGGGTACTGGAACCCGGCCGCGCCTACACCATCGGCCGTGACCCGGCGTCGGACTTCCCGTTCGACGACGCCAGGGTCTCCTGGCGGCACGCCACCGTCAGCTTCGACGGCGCCGGCTGGCAGTTCACCGACCACGGCTCCACCAACGGCACCTTCGTGGCCGGCGCCCGGATCCAGCAGGCCGCCGTCCACCCCGGCACGGTGATCCACCTCGGCAACGGGCAGAACGGCCCCCGGCTGGCCTTCACCGCGCCCGCCACCGCGCCCGCGCAGCCCGGACAGCTGCACGAGGCCGCCACCACCCGCGCGCCCGGCCCGCAGGCCCAGCCGCCGTACCAGCAGCCGCAGTTCGGGCCGGCCCGGCCGCCCAGCAGGGGCACCGGCCGCCGGCGGTCGAGCAGCCGATCCCGCAGGGCTGGGACGCGCCCACGCCGCGGCCCGGCTTCCCGCAGCAGCAGAGCTTCCCGCCGCCGCAGCAGGGCTTCCCGGGCCAGGCCGCCGCACCGGTGCCGCAGCCGCCCTTCCCGCACGCCGCCGAGCAGCAGCAGTTCCAGCCGCAGCCGCCGCAGGCCTTCCAGCCGCCGGCGCAGCAGCAGAGCTTCCCGCCGCCGCAGGCCTTCCAGCCGCAGCAGCAGGCCCAGCCGCCCGCGCCGCAGCACCCGGCGGCGGCCGGCGGCCTCGGCAACCCGACCATGGTCCGCAGCCTGAGCGGCGGACGGACCATCCGGATCGGCCGCGCCCTGGACAACGACATCGTCGTCTCCGACCTCCAGGTCTCCCGGCACCACGCCGAACTGCGTCAACTCCCGGACGGCCGCTGGGAGATCGTCGACCTCGGCAGCCACAACGGGATCTTCCTGAACGGCCAGCCGACCCGCCGCCAGCTGATGGGACCGCAGGACCGGCTCACCGTCGGCCACTCCTCCTTCGTGCTGGTCGGCGACCAGTTGCAGGAGTTCGTCGACAACGGCGCCGTCACCTTCTCCGCCCACCACCTGACCGTCGAGGTCGACTTCAAGGGCGGCAAGAAGACCCTGCTCGGCGACGTCTCGTTCTCCGTCCCGGAGAAGTCCCTGGTCGCGGTGATCGGCCCGTCCGGCTCCGGCAAGTCCACCCTGCTGCGCGCCCTCACCGGCTACCGGCCCGCCGACCGCGGCGACGTGCTGTACGACGGCCGCAACCTGTACCGGCAGTTCGCCGAACTGCGCTCCCGGATCGGCCTGGTGCCGCAGTCCGAGATCCTGCACAAGGAACTCACCGTCCGCACCGCCCTCAAGTACGCGGCCCGGCTGCGCTTCCCCGGCGACACCGAGGCCGCCGAGCGCGACCGCCGGATCGACGAGGTGCTGTACGAACTCCGCCTGGACAAGCGCGCCGACAACCGGATCACCGCACTCTCCGGCGGCCAGCAGAAGCGCGTCTCGGTGGCGCTGGAGCTGCTCACCAAACCGTCGCTGATCTTCCTGGACGAGCCCACCTCCGGCCTCGACCCGGGCATGGACCGCGAGGTCATGCAGACCCTGCGCGGCCTCGCCGACGACGGCCGCACCGTCCTGGTGGTCACCCACTCGGTCGCCGAACTCGCGCTCTGCGACCGGCTGCTGGTGATGGCCCCCGGCGGCTCGGTGGCCTACTTCGGCCCGCCCGCGGAGGCCCTGCACTTCTTCGGCTACGAGACCTGGGCCGACGTCTTCCAGGCCTTCGAGAACTACCCCGACCACGACTGGGCCGGCCGCTACCGCAACTCGGTGCACCACCAGCAGTACTCGGCCAACGTCGACGCCGCCGTCACCCAGGCCCAGCCCAACGCGCTCAACCAGCTGCGCCCGCCCAAGCCGCAGAGCTGGGGCTCCCAGCTGTGGACGCTGATCCGCCGCTACCTCGCGGTGATCGCCTCCGACAAGGGCTTCATCGCCCTGTCGCTGCTGCTGCCGCTGGTGCTCGGCGCGGTCTCCGCGGTGATCCCCGACAAGTGCGGCCTGGCGCCGTGCGCCAGCAACGGCCGCAACGACGTCGCCCGGCTGATCCTGATGGTCGTCGCGTTCTCCGCCTGCCTGTCCGGCTCGGCGAACTCGGTCCGCGAACTGATCAAGGAACGGGCGATCTACGAACGGGAACGCGCCACCGGCCTGTCCCGGTCGGCGTACCTGATGTCGAAGATCATCGTGCTGGGCGCGATCAGCTTCCTGCAGGGCGGCATCATCTCCGCCATCGCCTTCAAGGTCCGCACCCTGCCCGCCGAGGGCCTGCTGCTGAAGCACCTGCCGGCCGCCGAGATGGCGATCGGCGTGATCCTGCTCAGCTTCACCTCGATGATGGTCGGCCTGGCCATCTCCTCGCTGGTGAAGACCGCCGAGAAGACCATGCCGCTGCTGGTGATGTTCGCCATCGTGCAGATGGTGTTCACCGGCGCGATCTTCCAGCTGTTCGACAAGCCCGGCCTGGAGCAGTTCGCCTGGCTGATGCCCGCCCGCTGGGGCGTCTCGGCCAGCGGCAACACCCTCGACCTGGCGCACATCTCCCCGGTCGTGATCGTCAAGCCGCCGGAGACCGGCCCGTACGACACGCTGTGGAACCACTCCGTCGGGATCATGTTCCTCAACTGGTTCATGATGATCGCCATCTCGGTCGGCCTGGCCTTCGCCATCCAGCGCTTCCAGAAGCGCCACGAGCCCGAGGTCATGCAGAAGGGCTGATCGTCCGACCGACCACCCGGAAGGGCCGGGGAGCACACGCTCCCCGGCCCTTCGACGTAGGTCCGTCGGCCGAGGCGGCAGCCATGATCGCGGCGGTAGCGTGGCCGCATGGACAGTCCCCCCGGGTGCGACCCCTCACTGAAGGGCATCGAGGCGGTCAGCGCCGCCGTCCTGGCGATGAGCCGCCCGCTCGAAGTGCGCGAGGTGCTCCGCCGGATCACCGCCTCCGCCCGCACCCTGCTCGGCGCCGAGTACGCCGCCCTCGGCCTGCCCGACGACCACGGCGGCTTCGCCCAGTTCGTGGTCGACGGCGTCAGCGACGACCAGTGGCGCGCCATCGGCCCGCTGCCCCGCCAGCACGGCGTCCTCGCCTCGATGCTGCACGACCGCGAACCCACCCGGCTCAAGGACGTCCGCACCGCCCCCGCCTTCGGCGGCTGGCCGGACGCCCACCCCGACATGACCGACTTCCTCGGCATGCCGATCATGGACGAGGACGAGATCGCCGGCGCCCTCTTCCTCGCCAACAAGCCCGGCGGCTTCACCGACCACGACGAGGAACTGCTGCGCATCCTGGTCGCCCACGCCGCCCTCGCCCTCGGCAACGCCCGGCTCTACGAACGCAGCCGCGAACTCACGCTCTCCGGCGAACGCGCCCGGATCGCCCACGACCTGCACGACGCCGTCTCGCAGAAGCTCTTCTCGCTGCGCCTCACCGCCCGCGCCGCCGCCACCCTGGTCGAACGCGACCCCGCCCGGGCCCGCGACAACCTCGCCGAGGTCGCCCGGCTGGCCGCCGAGGCCGCCGACGAACTGCGCGCCGTGGTCGTCGAGTTGCGCCCCGCCGCGCTGGAGGAGGACGGCCTGGTCGCCACCCTCGCCTCGCAGACCCAGGTGCTCGACCGGGCGCACAGCGCCAGCGTCCGCTTCACCGCCGACGGCGTCCGCGCCCTGCCCGCCGGCCAGGAGTCCGCCGTGCTGCGGGTCGCCCAGGAGGCCCTGCACAACGCGCTGCGGCACGCCCACGCGACGACCGTCACCGTCACCCTCACCGGAACCCCCGGGCGCGGCGCGAAACTCACCGTCGCCGACGACGGTCACGGCTTCGACCCCGAGTCGGTCCGCCGGGCCGGCCGCCACCTCGGCCTGGTGTCGATGCGCGACCGGGCCGCCGCGGTCGGCGGCCGGCTGTCCCTGGAGTCCGCCCCGGGCCGGGGCACCCTGGTCGAACTGGAGGTCCCCGGTGCCTGACATCGCGTCACCGATCCGCGTCCTGCTGGTGGACGACCACCAGGTGGTCCGCCGCGGCCTGCGCACCTTCCTGGAGGTGCAGGACGACATCGAGGTGGTCGGCGAGGCCGCCGACGGCGCCGAAGCCGTCGAACAGGCCGGCGCCCTCGCCCCCGACGTGGTGCTGATGGACCTCAAGATGCCCCGGGTCGACGGCATCGAGGCCCTGCGGCTGCTGCGCGAACAGGACAACCCCGCCAAGGTGCTGATCGTCACCAGCTTCACCGAGCACCGCACCATGGTCCCCGCGCTGCGCGCGGGCGCCGCCGGCTACGTGTACAAGGACGTCGACCCGGAGGCGCTCGCCGGAGCGATCCGCTCGGTGCACGCCGGCCACGTCCTGCTCCAGCCCGAACTCGCCGCCGCGCTGCTCGCCGAGGACGTCCCCGCACCCCCGCAGGGCCGCGGCGGCAGCCTCACCGACCGCGAACGCGAAGTGCTCTCGCACCTCGCCGACGGCCGCTCCAACCGGGAGATCGCCCGGGCGCTCCACCTCTCCGAGAAGACCGTGAAGACCCACGTGAGCAACATCCTGATGAAGCTGGACGTCGCCGACCGCACCCAGGCGGCGCTGTGGGCGGTCCGCAACCAGGGCTGACCGCCCAGGGGCCGACGGGCCGTCAGCCCCGCTCGTCGACGATCGCGTTGTACGCCGCGACCTGCGCCCGCCGGGCGGTGCGGTCCAGCGGGGCGAGGATCTCCCGGCGGGCCGCCATCTCCGAGGCGGAGACCGCCGCGCCGTGCCCGCCCGCCGCGATCCCCAGCAGCGCCGACACCTGCCGGGCCGACTCCAGCACCCGCACCGCGCGCGGCGGGTAGCCCGGCGCGAGCAGCTCCCGGTGCCCGCGGCGGCGGAAGTCCTCCAGGGCGCGCAGCGTCTCCGGCCCGGCCCCGGCCACGTCCAGCCGGGTCAGCATCACGGTGGCCTGCCGCAGCCCGTCCGCGAGCTCCCGCTCCGCCTCGTCCAGCGACGGCACGTCGGCCGGCAGCGCGTCCTCGACCGGCAGGCACTGCCACAGCACCCGCACGCCCTGGTCGCCCTCCGGGCCGTACACCTCGACCTCCGGCACCAGCCCGTACGGGACGCCCACCACGAGCACCGCCTCGCCGGCGCCCAGCGCCAGCGCGTTGAACGGCGGCGGCCCGGTCAGGCCCAGCGGGTGCCCGGCCACCGGCAGCGCCAGCCGCAGGCCCTTCGCGCCCAGCACCCGCAGCTTCCCCAGCGCCCAGGTCAGCCCGTGCAGCGAGTCCGGCTGCTCGCCGGGCAGGCCGGTCACCCGGTGCGCGTCGTCGACGCCCTGCACCGCGGCGGCCGCGTCGTCGGGGGAGCAGGCGCCGGCCAGCAGCGCGTTGCCCCACGCGGTGAGTCGCCCCGAACGGGGCTCTTGGTACGGATTGTCGGCAGGAGTCGCGAGCATCGGACCAGCCTACGGACAACCGGGCCGGGCGGGTGGCGTAGGTTTGGCCTGACACAGGTTGGACCGCACCCCGAGGACCTTCGCGCAGGTCCCACGGACGGCCGGATTCTTGCATTTGGGGAAGGCGTAGGCATGAGCGACGTGCTGGAGCTGGTGGACGTTTCCGTGGTCCGGGAGGGTCGTGCGCTCGTCGATCACGTGTCCTGGACGGTCAAGGAGGGCGAGCGCTGGGTGGTGCTCGGCCCGAACGGCGCGGGCAAGACCACGCTCCTGCAGATCGCCGGCGCCTACCTGTTCCCGAGCTCGGGCCAGGCCGTCGTCCTCGGCGAGAAGCTCGACCAGATCGACGTGTTCGAGCAGCGCGCCCGGATCGGCCTCGCCTCCGCCGCCATGTTCGACAAGCTGCCGGGCAAGCAGACCGTGCTGGAGACGGTGCTGACCGCCGCCTGGGGCCTGACCGTGCACGGCAAGGAGACCTACGAGAAGCCCGACGAGGCCCGCGCCCTCGCGCTGCTCGACCGGCTCGGCATGGCCGGCTTCACCGACCGCACGTTCGGCACCCTCTCCGAGGGCGAGCGCAAGCGCACCCTGATCGCCCGCGCCCTGATGACCGACCCCGAGCTGCTGCTGCTCGACGAGCCCGCCGCCGGCCTCGACCTCGGCGGCCGCGAGGACCTGGTGCGCCGCCTCGCCGCGCTCGCCCAGGACGAGTACGCGCCGTCCATGGTGATGGTCACCCACCACGTCGAGGAGATCGTCCCCGGCATGACCCACGTCCTGATGATCCGTCAGGGCAAGGTCATGACCGCCGGCCCGATCGAGACCACCCTCACCGCCCGCAACCTCTCGCACTGCTTCGGCCTGCCGCTGACCCTGGAGCAGCGCGGCGACCGCTGGACGGCGCAGGGCCTGCCGCTCGGCTGACGGCCGGATCCCGCCTCGAACGGAACCGGTCGCACAGGCGACCGGTTTCCCGGCACCTACCTGCGGGAAGCTACGCGGGAAGAGCCCTCACTTCCCTAGGATGGACGCGTGGACGGCTGGATCTGGTGGCTGCTGCTCGCAGTGGGCCTGGGCATTCCGCTGGTGGCGACCGCGGCGCCCGAATTCGCCATGTTCGCGGTCGGGGCCGGCGCGGCCGCCCTGACGGCCGGGCTCGGCGGCGGCACGGTCCCGCAGTTCCTGGTGTTCGTGGGGGTGTCGGCGGCGCTGCTGGTGTTCGTACGCCCGATCGCGTACCGCCAGCTCAAGAAGAGTCCGGAGTACCGGACGGGCGTGGCGGCGCTGACCGGCGCCACCGCAGTGGTACAGGAAACAGTCGACGGAGGGGACGGCGGCCGGATCAAGCTCAACGGCGAGATCTGGTCCGCCCGGGCACTCCACCCGGGCTCGGTCTTCGAGCCCGGCCAGCAGGTCGACGTCGTCGAAATCCAGGGCGCGACCGCCCTGGTCATCTAGGGGAGAAGCGTTGGAACCCGTCCTCATCGTGCTGATCGTCCTGGTCGTGGTGGCATTCATCGCCCTGATCAAGACGATCCAGGTGATTCCGCAGGCCAGCGCCGCGATCGTGGAGCGCTTCGGCCGCTACACCCGCACCCTCAGCGCCGGCCTGAACATCGTGGTGCCGTTCATCGACACCATCCGCAACCGCATCGACCTGCGCGAGCAGGTCGTCCCGTTCCCGCCGCAGCCGGTCATCACGTCGGACAACCTGGTCGTCAACATCGACACCGTCATCTACTACCAGGTGACCGACCCCCGGGCCGCGACCTACGAGGTGGCCAGCTACATCCAGGCCATCGAGCAGCTCACCGTCACCACCCTGCGCAACATCATCGGCTCCATGGACCTGGAGTCCACCCTGACCTCCCGCGAGGTCATCAACGCCGGCCTGCGCGGCGTCCTCGACGAGGCCACCGGCCGCTGGGGCATCCGGGTCAACCGGGTCGAGCTCAAGGCGATCGAGCCGCCGACCTCCATCCAGGACTCGATGGAGAAGCAGATGCGCGCCGACCGCGACAAGCGCGCCGCCATCCTCACCGCCGAAGGCGCCCGGCAGGCCCAGATCCTGCGCGCCGAGGGTGAGAAGCAGGCCGCCGTCCTCCAGGCCGAGGGCGAGGCGCAGGCCGCCGTGCTGAAGGCCGACGGTGAGGCCGCCGCGATCCGCACCGTCTTCGAGGCCATCCACGAGGGCGACGCCGACCAGAAGCTGCTCGCCTACCAGTACCTGCAGACCCTGCCCGAGCTCGCCAAGGGCGACGCCAACAAGCTGTGGATCATCCCCAGCGAGGTCGGCGACGCGCTCAAGGGCCTCGGCGGCGCCTTCCAGGGCGCGACCGGCGGCGGCAACGGCGCGGCCCCTCGGCCTCCGCCGTCACCCCGCCCGCCGCCCGCGTCCCGGTCGACCCCGCCACCGCCCCGCGGCCGGTCGACACCGAGCACAAGAACCTCCGCCCGCGGGTCGAGCCCACCCGCGAGTACCCGAAGATCGACGAGTAGCCGGCCCGCCCCCGCAGGCCCCGCTCCGCAGGCCCGCCCGTGCCAACGGGCGGGGCCTGCTCGTGTGTTGACCCCGTGTCGAATCCCGGACGACCCCTGGTCAAACGCCGACCCCTCCGGCATGATCAACCGGCCCGACAGCAGTCAACGAGGGGAAAGCAGATGACACTCTGGGAGGCGCTCGCCGTCCTGCTCGCCGGAACCGCCGCCGGCACGATCAACGCCATCGTCGGCTCCGGCACCCTGATCACCTTCCCCGTCCTGCTCGCCATCGGCCTGCCCCCGTCACCGCCAACGTCTCTAACACCCTCGGCCTCGCCCCCGGCTCGCTCGCCGGCGCCATCGGCTACCGCGCCGAACTCGCCGGCCAGGGACGCCGACTGCTCCGCTACGGCACCGCCTCGCTGATCGGCGGACTCACCGGCGCCGCCCTGCTGATCGTGCTCCCCGGCAAGGCCTTCGACGCCATCGTCCCGGTCCTCATCCTCACCGCCCTGGTCCTGGTCGTCCTGCAACCCCGGGTCGCCCGCGCGATGGCCGCCCGCCGCGCCGCCGGAACCCTGCCGCCCGCCACCGACGGCGGACCGCTGCTGCTCCTCCTGATCGCCCTCACCGGCGTCTACGGCGGCTACTTCGGCGCCGCCCAGGGCGTCCTGCTGCTCGCCCTGATGGGCATGCTGCTCCCCGACACCCTGCAGACGATCAACGGCATCAAGAACGTCCTCGCCCTGATCGTCAACGGCGTCGCCGCGGTCTTCTTCGTCCTCACCTCCCACATCGACTGGACCGCCGTCCTCCTGATCGCCGCCGGCTCCACCCTCGGCGGCATGCTCGGCGCCAGGATCGGCCGCCGCCTCCCGCCGATCGCCCTGCGCACCCTGATCGTCGTCGTCGGACTCGCCGCCGTCACCAAGCTCCTGTTCCTCTGAGCCGTCGTAGGCTCGGCCGCGACAGCCGCCGCACCCCCGGACGGAGACCGCCATGAGCCGCACCCGCCTCAGCGAGGACCAGATCACCGCCGCCCTCGCCGAACTCCCGCAGTGGACCCGCACCGGCGAGTCCCTCACACGCACCGCCGAGACCGCGAGCTTCCCCACCGCGATCAAGGTCGTCGACGCCGTCGCCGAACAGGCCGAGGCCCTCGACCACCACCCCGACATCGACATCCGCTGGCGCACCCTCACCTTCGTCCTCTCCACCCACAGCGCAGGCGGCCTGACCAGCCTCGACTTCACCCTCGCCCACCTGATCGACCGGGCCCTCGACGACGCCTCCTGACCCGCCGTCCGGCCCCCGCGCAACGCCCCGGCACAAGCCGTCCGCACGGCGTGAGATGCTGGCTGCTTGCCAGACCGCAGTCGGGACGGACGGAACGCATGGCTCAGGAACCCTCCACGACCCCCGGGTACGACCAGCAGCAGCCCTGGTACCCCCAGCCGCAGCCGTCCTACGGCGAGCAGCACGCGTACGGGCAGCAGCCGGTCCACGGCGAGCAGCCGGCCTACACCGAGCAGCAGCAGGCCTACGGCTACCCGCAGCCCGGGGGATACCTGGACCCGGCCGCCCAGCAGCAGCTCTACGGCCGCCCCGACCAGCCCCAGCAGGCGCAGGACTACGCCCAGGCGTACGGCCGGCAGCAGGGCTACGCCGACCCGCAGACGTACGGTCAGCAGGCCTACGGCCAGCAGGCGTACGGCTACCAGCAGCAGCCCGGGGGCCACCAGGACCCGGCCGCCCAGCAGCTGTACGCGCCCGCCGACCCGTTCGCGCAGCCGGAGACGGTGTCCGTGCCGGCCCCGTTCGAACAGCAGGCCGGGGCGCCCGCGTTCGAACAGCGGCCCGCCGCCGAGGCCGGCCCGGTGACCGCCACCGACTACCCGCAGACCAGCGCCCGGGACCCGTTCGCGCCCGGCGCCGACGGCACGTCAACTCCCGGCGCCCGCACCGCCGTCGACACCGACCCGGACGCCACCGCGCCGGCCGGCGGACTGGTCGCCCGGGCCCGCACCGCCGTCACCTCCGGCCCGGGCGCGCCCAGCAGGCGCGGCCTCGCCATCCGGATCGGCGCCGGCGTCGCCGCCCTCGCCGTGCTGGCCACCGCCGCCGTGCTGGCCACCTCCGAGGACGACGGCGGCAGCAAGACCCCCGACAAGCCCGGCCAGGGCGTCGCCCAGAACATCGCCGTCGCCCACACCAAGGCCTGGACCGCCGCCGCCGACCCGGCCGCCGCCGGAGCCCAGGGCCCCGACGACACCCTGGTCGGCAGCTGGCTGCTCGGCGACGCCGTGGTCCGCGCCGACGCCACCGGCGTGCACGCCTACGGCCTCGCCGACGGCAAGCCCGGCTGGACGCTCGCCCCGCCCGCCGACGGCGCCGTCCCCTGCGGACTCTCCCCGACCGTCAACTCCGCCGGCATCGGCGCCGTGGTCTACCGCCCCGCCGCCGACCCCAACAGCCCGTGCAGCACCGCCGTCGCCGTCGACACCAAGGCCGGAAAGGCAACCTGGTCCAAGACGCTGTCCGACGCCAAGGAGAAGTACGCCGCGCACGTCTCCGTCACCGACGACAAGGTGATCGCGGTCGGCGACGACAAGGCCGCCGCCTGGGCCGTCGCCGACGGCGCCGAAGCCTGGCAGTACGGCGGCCAGGGCAAGTTCTGCAGCATGTCCGGCAGCGCCGGCCCCACCACCGTCCTGCTGCACAGCAACTGCGCCGACTCCACCCCCGCCGACCAGGCCGTGGCGCTGAACACCTCCGACGGCAAGGTCAAGTACTGGCGGGGCCTCAACAACCAGCCGAAGACCGTCACGGTGCTCTCCGCCGAACCCGCCGTCGTCCTCACCACCGGCAACCAGCCCGCCGACGACCGGGTCTTCGCCTGGGGCGCCAACGGCGACCCCGGCGTCGAGATCCCGCTCGCCGTCGAGGGCGGCGGCCGGCTGGACGTCGCCCGCGGCAGCTTCGCCGCCGTCCCCGGCGTCTGGTTCCAGGGCACCAGCATGCTCGCCGCGATCGTCCCCGACTCCGGCGGCAGCCCCACCGCGATCACCGCCTACGACCTGGGCACCGGCAAGCCCCAGTGGCGCACCCCCGTCGCCGAGAAGGGCAAGTCCCGCCCGGCCGGCGTCGACAGCGGCGGCCTGCTGGTCGCCGTCGACGAGCGCGCCGACCAGCCCGCCCACCTCAGCCGCTTCGCCCTGGCCGGCGGCCAGGAGACCCAGGGCGGCGCCTTCCCGCAGGGCACCGGCTCGCTGCTCTCGGCCGGCCGGGTGCTCACCTCCGCCGGCCACGTGGTCGCCGTCCCCGAGCACGCCGCCAACTTCGGCATCGCCACCGCGTTCACCAGCAAGAGCTGACCGGCCGTCAGCCCCCGCCCGTACGACGACGGGCCCGACCTGTCCCCTGATCAGGTCGGGCCCGTCGGCCTTTCACGCGCCCGCCGGCAGCCAGGCGGCCAGCTCCCCGAGCTCACCCGCCCGCAGCCCGAGCGCGAGCATCAACGTCGCCTCCGGCGTCGGCTCGAACGGCCGCCGCAGCAGCCGCATCCCGGCCTGCTCCGGCGTGCGGTCCGCCTTCCGCTGGTTGTCCTCCGGGCAGGCCGCCACGGTGTTCAGCCAGCTGTCCGCCCCGCCGCGCGACCGCGGCACCACGTGGTCCACCGTGGTGGCCCGCCGGCCGCAGTACGCGCACCGGTGCTGGTCCCGCGCCAGCACACCCCGCCGCGACCACGGAGCCTGTTGTCGGAACGGCACCCGCACGTACCTGGTCAGCCTGATCACCCGCGGCACCGGCACCTGCACCCCCGAACCGCGCACCACCCGCAGCGGATGCGCCTGCTCGACCACCGCCTTGTCCTGCAGGACCAGCACCACGGCACGGCGCAGCGGCACCGTGCTCAGCGGTTCGTAGCTCGCGTTCAGGACAAGGGTGTTGCGCATGACGGGCCACCTCCGGTGCTCGCTCCGCCGGTCGGCGGTGGCACCACTGTGAACGCCCGCCCCGCCCCGAACAACGGAATTTCCGTCCCACCCACCGACCTGTCCCCGAACCCGCAGGCCGGGACCGCGTAGGCTCTACCCGCTGGAACCGTCCGGCGCGCAGCCCACCGGGCCGCACCGCGCCGGACCCACGACCGAAGGAGACGCGGGACCGTGACCGACATCGTCGACGAGCTCCAGTGGCGCGGGCTGATCGCCCTGTCCACTGACGAGGACGCACTGCGCAAGGCGTTCGCGGACGGCCCGGTCACGTTCTATTGCGGCTTCGACCCGACCGCCCCCAGCCTGCACCTCGGCAACCTGGTCCAGATCCTGACCATGCGCCGCATCCAGCAGGCCGGAAACCTCCCGCTCGGCCTGGTCGGCGGCGCCACCGGCCTGATCGGCGACCCCAAGCCCACCGCCGAGCGCGTCCTCAACGACCCCGAGACGGTGGCGGCCTGGGTCGAGCGCCTGCGCGGCCAGGTCTCCCGCTTCCTCGACTTCGACGGCCCCTACGCCGCGCGCATGGTCAACAACCTGGACTGGACGTCCGGCATGTCGGCGATCAGCCTGCTGCGCGACGTCGGCAAGTACTTCCGGGTCAACAACATGATCGCCAAGGAGGCGGTGGCCCGCCGGCTCAACTCCGACGCGGGCATCAGCTACACCGAGTTCAGCTACCAGATCCTGCAGGGCATGGACTACCTGGAGCTCAACCGCCGCTACGGCTGCACCCTGCAGACCGGCGGCAGCGACCAGTGGGGCAACCTCACCGCCGGCACCGACCTGATCCGCAAGGCCGAGAGCCGCTCCGTGCACGCCCTCGCCACCCCGCTGATCACCAAGGCCGACGGCACCAAGTTCGGCAAGACCGAGTCCGGCACCGTCTGGCTCGACCCCGAGCTCACCACCCCCTACGCCTTCTACCAGTTCTGGCTGAACGCCGACGACCGCGACGTCGCCAAGTTCCTGCGGATCTTCTCCTTCCGCTCCCGCGAGGAGATCGAGCAGCTGGAACGCGACACCG
Source organism: Kitasatospora cheerisanensis KCTC 2395 (assembly GCF_000696185.1). GTDB lineage: Bacteria > Actinomycetota > Actinomycetes > Streptomycetales > Streptomycetaceae > Kitasatospora > Kitasatospora cheerisanensis. The sequence continues at coordinate 5,991,963 of NZ_KK853997.1, forward strand.
CCGAGCGCCCCGCCGCCCGCCTCGCCCAGCGCGCCCTCGCCGAGGAACTCACCACCCTGGTCCACGGCGCCGAACAGTACGAGCGCGCCGTCGCCGCCTCCAAGGCCCTCTTCGGCCAGGGCGACCTCGCCGACCTCGAACCCGCCACGCTGGCCGCCGCCCTCGCCGAGGTCCCCAAGGCCACCGTCGCCGAACTCGGCCAGATCGTCGACCTGCTGGTCGAATCCGGCCTGGCCCCCAGCCGCTCCGGCGCCCGCCGCACCATCAAGGAAGGCGGCGCCTACCTCAACAACGCCAAGGTCGCCGACGAGGAGGCCGTCGCCACCACCGACGACCTCCTGCACGGCCGCTGGCTGGTCCTCCGCCGGGGCAAGCGCAACCTGGCCGCGGTCGAACTCGCCGCGTCCTGACAGCTCCGCACCTTATTTTTCCGCCGGCCGGCCTGCGCCAGTTGGCTTGAAACACACCGCAGTTGACCTGCGGCCCACCCGTGGAGGGGCCGGATCCAGCCAGATCCGGCCCCTCGATGTTTGACTCGGCCGCCCGGGTGACCTAACGTAGTCCGAGTCGCTGGAACCGGTCCGAGACCGGGAGGCGGCCCCCAAACCCTGCCGAGCGACTCGTCGCGCGTCCATTCGAAATTCCGAGTGGAAATGCGGACTGAATAGCTCTGCTAGAGTCTGGGAGTGCCGAAAGGCGAAAACGCGGAAAGCGAATCGGATCGAAACTCCGGAAAACGGAGCGGAAAACATCTGATAAGCTGGAAACACGAAAGAACGAAGCGCCCGGAGGGTCCGCAGGAATGCGGCTCGAAGGAAGCGTCCGTTCCTTGAGAACTCAACAGCGTGCCAAAAGTCAACGCCAGATATGTTGACATCCCCGGCCAGCCGGTATCGGTTGGTTGGAGATTCCTTTATGAAGTAACACTAGCGAGGACGCAGTGCGCAGGACCGCCCTATTCCGGTGGTTGCTGTGCCGCTCCCCGTGGAGACATTCACGGAGAGTTTGATCCTGGCTCAGGACGAACGCTGGCGGCGTGCTTAACACATGCAAGTCGAACGGTGAAGCCCTTCGGGGTGGATCAGTGGCGAACGGGTGAGTAACACGTGGGGAATCTGCCCTGAACTCTGGGACAAGCCTTGGAAACGAGGTCTAATACCGGATACGACCTTCTCCCGCATGGGGGTTGGTGGAAAGCTCCGGCGGTTCAGGATGATCCCGCGGCCTATCAGCTTGTTGGTGGGGTAATGGCCTACCAAGGCGACGACGGGTAGCCGGCCTGAGAGGGCGACCGGCCACACTGGGACTGAGACACGGCCCAGACTCCTACGGGAGGCAGCAGTGGGGAATATTGCACAATGGGCGAAAGCCTGATGCAGCGACGCCGCGTGAGGGATGACGGCCTTCGGGTTGTAAACCTCTTTCAGCAGGGAAGAAGCGCAAGTGACGGTACCTGCAGAAGAAGCACCGGCTAACTACGTGCCAGCAGCCGCGGTAATACGTAGGGTGCGAGCGTTGTCCGGAATTATTGGGCGTAAAGAGCTCGTAGGCGGCCTGTCGCGTCGGATGTGAAAGCCCGGGGCTTAACCCCGGGTCTGCATTCGATACGGGCAGGCTGGAGTGTGGTAGGGGAGATCGGAATTCCTGGTGTAGCGGTGAAATGCGCAGATATCAGGAGGAACACCGGTGGCGAAGGCGGATCTCTGGGCCATTACTGACGCTGAGGAGCGAAAGCGTGGGGAGCGAACAGGATTAGATACCCTGGTAGTCCACGCCGTAAACGTTGGGAACTAGGTGTTGGCGACATTCCACGTCGTCGGTGCCGCAGCTAACGCATTAAGTTCCCCGCCTGGGGAGTACGGCCGCAAGGCTAAAACTCAAAGGAATTGACGGGGGCCCGCACAAGCAGCGGAGCATGTGGCTTAATTCGACGCAACGCGAAGAACCTTACCAAGGCTTGACATACACCGGAAACGCTCAGAGATGGGCGCCCCCTTGTGGTCGGTGTACAGGTGGTGCATGGTTGTCGTCAGCTCGTGTCGTGAGATGTTGGGTTAAGTCCCGCAACGAGCGCAACCCTTGTTCTGTGTTGCCAGCGAGTAATGTCGGGGACTCACAGGAGACTGCCGGGGTCAACTCGGAGGAAGGTGGGGACGACGTCAAATCATCATGCCCCTTATGTCTTGGGCTGCACACGTGCTACAATGGCCGGTACAAAGGGCTGCGATGCCGTGAGGCGGAGCGAATCCCAAAAAGCCGGTCTCAGTTCGGATTGGGGTCTGCAACTCGACCCCATGAAGTTGGAGTTGCTAGTAATCGCAGATCAGCATGCTGCGGTGAATACGTTCCCGGGCCTTGTACACACCGCCCGTCACGTCACGAAAGTCGGTAACACCCGAAGCCGGTGGCCTAACCCGTAAGGGGAGGAGCCGTCGAAGGTGGGACCAGCGATTGGGACGAAGTCGTAACAAGGTAGCCGTACCGGAAGGTGCGGCTGGATCACCTCCTTTCTAAGGAGCACATAGCCGCTTGCGAGCGAATGTCTCGCACGGTTGCTCATGGGTGGAACGTTGACTATTCGGCAC
>NZ_KK853997.1:5996026-6028376 GCF_000696185.1 Kitasatospora cheerisanensis KCTC 2395
GATCCTATGCTGTCGAGAAAAGCCTCTAGCGAGTTTCATGGCGGCCCGTACCCCAAACCGACTCAGGTGGTCAGGTAGAGAATACCGAGGCGTTCGGGTGAACTGTGGTTAAGGAACTCGGCAAAATGCCCCCGTAACTTCGGGAGAAGGGGGGCCATTGCTGGTGATGGGACTTGCTCCTTGAGCTGGTGGTGGCCGCAGAGACCAGCGAGAAGCGACTGTTTACTAAAAACACAGGTCCGTGCGAAGCCGTAAGGCGATGTATACGGACTGACGCCTGCCCGGTGCTGGAACGTTAAGGGGACCGGTTAGTCCGACTTCGGTCGGGCGAAGCTGAGAACTTAAGCGCCAGTAAACGGCGGTGGTAACTATAACCATCCTAAGGTAGCGAAATTCCTTGTCGGGTAAGTTCCGACCTGCACGAATGGCGTAACGACTTCTCGACTGTCTCAACCACAGGCCCGGTGAAATTGCATTACGAGTAAAGATGCTCGTTTCGCGCAGCAGGACGGAAAGACCCCGGGACCTTTACTATAGCTTGATATTGGTGTTCGGTTCGGCTTGTGTAGGATAGGTGGGAGACTTTGAAGCAGCAACGCCAGTTGTTGTGGAGTCGCCGTTGAAATACCACTCTGGTCGTGCTGGATGTCTAACCTGGGTCCGTGATCCGGATCAGGGACAGTGTCTGGTGGGTAGTTTAACTGGGGCGGTTGCCTCCTAAAGGGTAACGGAGGCGCCCAAAGGTTCCCTCAGCCTGGTTGGCAATCAGGTGTTGAGTGTAAGTGCACAAGGGAGCTTGACTGTGAGACTGACGGGTCGAGCAGGTACGAAAGTAGGGACTAGTGATCCGGCGGTGGCTTGTGGAAGCGCCGTCGCTCAACGGATAAAAGGTACCCCGGGGATAACAGGCTGATCTTCCCCAAGAGTCCATATCGACGGGATGGTTTGGCACCTCGATGTCGGCTCGTCGCATCCTGGGGCTGGAGTAGGTCCCAAGGGTTGGGCTGTTCGCCCATTAAAGCGGTACGCGAGCTGGGTTTAGAACGTCGTGAGACAGTTCGGTCCCTATCCGCTGTGCGCGTAGGAGTGTTGAGAAGGGCTGTCCCTAGTACGAGAGGACCGGGACGGACGAACCTCTGGTGTGCCAGTTGTCCTGCCAAGGGCATGGCTGGTTGGCTACGTTCGGGAGGGATAACCGCTGAAAGCATCTAAGCGGGAAGCCTGCTTCGAGATGAGCACTCCCACCTCCTTGAGAGGGTAAGGCTCCCAGTAGACGACTGGGTTGATAGGCCGGATATGGAAGCCCTGTGAGGGGTGGAGTTGACCGGTACTAATAGGCCGAGGGCTTGTCCTCAGACGCTCGCGTTCACTGTGTGGTTCCCGGGTAGCGAACAGCTATCGCCGGTACGGACCCGATATCTATCGGTTCCGACAGGTAAGTAAGTAACACAACTTTCAACTGAAAAGTGTGTTCGCTGAATACCCGATAGGGTTTCGGTGGTCATAGCGTGAGGGAAACGCCCGGTTACATTCCGAACCCGGAAGCTAAGCCTCACAGCGCCGATGGTACTGCAGGGGGGACCCTGTGGGAGAGTAGGACGCCGCCGAACAATTCTTCAAAAGGCCGAGGCCCCAGCGATGAGCTGGGGCCTCGGCCTTTTTTTGTTGGGCTTTTCAACCGGACAGACTGGCCGGCGGACGGCGGTCGGACACCCGGACGCGGTGTTCTTCCGCATGCCGGACAATGGACAAGGCGGACGTACCGGACCCTGATGGGGTTGCGGGGGCGTCCGGATCGCGCGCTGGTGTCGGGGATCGGCAGTGGCGCCTCTAGACCTAGCAGTGTGCAGACAGGAGTCACCAGTATGTCGAACCCGCCCCAGGACCGGCCCGAGCGCCGTAACGACGGCGGCCGGGGCTATGAGCCCAGGTCGCGCGGGGGCTGGTCGAACGACCGTGGCCCGCGCCGTGACGACCGTGGCGAAGGCGGCGGCTACCGGGGTCGTGACGACCGCGGTGACCGTGGCGGCGACCGCGGGGGCTACCGCAGCGACCGTGGCGACCGCCCCTCGTACGGCGACCGTCCGCAGGGCGGCGGTTACCGCGGCCGCGACGACCGCCCCCAGGGTGACCGCGGCGGTTACCGCAGCGACCGTGGCGACCGGCCGTCGTACGGCGGTGGCGCCGGCGGCGGTTACCGCTCGCGTGACGACCGTCCGCAGGGTGGCGGCGGCTACCGTGGCCGTGACGACCGTCCGCAGGGCGGCGACCGCGGCGGGTTCCGTCGGGACGACCGCCCGCAGGGTGGCGGCTTCCGCCGCGACGACCGTCCCCAGGGTGACCGCGGCGGCTACCGTCCGCGCGAGGAGCGGTCGTTCGACGACCGTCCGCAGCGTGGCGGGTTCGAGCGCCGCGACGACCGTGGTGGCTTCCGCCGTGACGACCGTCCGCAGGGCGGCGACCGTGGTGGTTTCCGTCCGCGCGAGGACCGTCCGCAGGGTGGTGGCGGCTACCGTGGCCGTGACGACCGTCCGCAGGGCGGCGACCGCGGTGGCTTCCGTCCGCGCGAGGACCGTCCGCAGGGTGGTGGCGGCTACCGTGGCCGCGATGACCGTCCGCAGGGCGGCGACCGCGGCGGGTTCCGTCCGCGTGAGGACCGTCCGTCGTACGGCCGGGACCGGGACGACCGCGGCGGCTACGACCGTCCGCAGCGTGGCGGGTTCGAGCGCCGTGACGACCGTGGCGGCTTCCGCCGTGACGACCGTCCGCAGGGCGGCGACCGCGGTGGCTTCCGTCCGCGCGAGGACCGTCCGTCGTACGAGCGTCGGGACGACCGTCCCCGTGGTGGCGGCTTCGAGCGTCGTGACGACCGTCCGCAGGGTGACCGCGGCGGGTTCCGTCCGCGTGAGGACCGTCCGTCGTACGAGCGTCGGGACGACCGTCCCCGCGGCGGTGGCTTCGAGCGTCGTGACGACCGTCCGCAGGGCGGCTACCGCGGGGACCGCGGCGACCGGCCGCAGGGTGGTGGCTTCCGCCGGGACGACCGTCCGCAGGGCGGCGACCGGGGCGGGTTCCGTCGGGACGACCGGCCGCAGCGCGGCGGGTTCGAGCGTCGTGACGACCGGGGCGGGTTCCGCGGCCGGGACGACCGGGGTGACCGCGGTGGCTTCCGGGGCGGCCGGGACGACCGTGGCGGGTTCCGCCGGGACCAGGACGAGCGCCGGCCGGAGCCGGTGCGCCGGCTGCCGATCCCGGACGACGTGACCGGCTTCGAGATCGACGCGGACGTCCGCCAGGACCTGAAGAGCCTGCCGAAGACCCTCGCGGACGACGTGGCGCGCAACCTGGTGATGGTCGCGCGGCTGCTCGACAGCGAGCCGGAGGAGGCCTACAACTACTCGCGCGTCGCGCTGCGGCTGGCGTCGCGCGTGGCGAGCGTCCGGGAGGCGGCCGGCTTCGCGTCGTACATGACGCAGCGGTACGCGGAGGCGCTGACCGAGTTCCGGGCCGCGAAGCGGATGACCGGCCGGGCGGACCTGTGGCCGGTGATGGCGGACTGCGAGCGCGGCCTGGGCCGTCCGGAGCGGGCGCTGGCGATGGCCGGCGAGCCCGAGGTGAAGCAGCTGGACAAGGCCGGTCAGGTCGAGATGCGCCTGGTCGCGGCGGGTGCCCGCGCGGACCTGGAGCAGTTCGACGCGGCCGTCGTGACGCTGCAGAGCCCCGAGCTGGCGTCCTCGGCGATCCACCCGTGGACCGCGCGGCTGCGGTACGCCTACGCCGACGCGCTGATCGCGGCCGGCCGGGCGGACGAGGCCCGCGAGTGGTTCGTGAAGGCCGTCGAGGCCGACTCGGACGGCTCGACCAACGCGTCCGAGCGCCTCGCCGAGATCGACGGCGTGGAGTTCACCGACGCGCTGGACGAGGACGCGGAGGACGAGGGCCAGGAGTCCGAGGAGCCGGCGCGCAAGCCGATCGCGAAGGACGAGATCGGCGACGACCGGATGATCTTCGAGGACGAGGAGGACGTCGAGGAGTTCTACGACGACGACGACCTCGAGATCGACGAGGACTACGACGAGAACGCCTCCGAGGAGCAGCCGAAGAAGGCCTGACCTTCCGGCGGCTCGTAGCGAGCAGTGAGCAGTGAGACGGCCCCCGTTCCGGGTAGGAGCGGGGGCCGTTCTGCGTGCCGGGGCGGGCGGGTCAGCCGAGTTCGAGGGAGCGCAGGACCAGTCCGGTGGCCGGTTTGGGGCCGAAGGAGGTGGACTTGCGGGGCATGGTGACGCCCTGTTCGGCGAGGCGGCGGACCACCCGTTCCTCGACGGGGTGGAGCAGCACGGCGGTGCCGCCGGTGCGGGCGGCCTCCCGGACGGCGGACTCGGCGGAGTGCAGGTAGCCGATGTGCTCGGGGCTGTCGGGGACGTGCCAGGTGTGGTCGAGGAGGGTGGCGTGCAGGACGGTGGCGTCGAGGCGGCGCCACTCCTCGGGGCGGTCGGTGCGGACGGTGGCGTCGAGGATGCGCCGGTCCGGGCCGGTGAGCAGCAGGTAGCGGTCGTCGCCGGCGGTGAGGACGAAGGAGTTGCGGTCGTCCGTGCGGGCCTCGGCGAGGGCCGTGAGGGCGTCGGGGAGGGTGCCGGTGAGTTCGGTGACCTGCCAGACGTCGGGGTCGAGGGCGGCCAGTGCGGCGTGCAGCGGCAGGCGGTGCAGGACGCGGTGGATGGCGCGGACCTTCAGCGGGTAGCGGTCGGTGTCGACCAGCAGGACCAGGCCGCGGTCCCAGGGGCTGCGGGGCAGGTGGCGGTGCTCGCGCTGCAGGCGCAGGTACATCTCCCAGCGGTGGTGGCCGTCGGCGATGAGGGCGCGGCAGGTGGCGAGGTCGCGGGTGACGGCGGCCAGGTCGGCGGGGGAGGTGACGGCCCACAGGCGGTGGTGGGTGCCGTCGCTGGTGGTGGTGTCGATCAGCGGTTCGCCGGCGGCGGTGCGTTCGATGACGTCGGCGGCGCGGCCCTTGCCGCGGTAGGTGAGCAGCAGGGGTTCGAGGTTGGCGCGGGTGGTCCGCATCAGGCCGACCCGGTCGGCGACGGGCTTGGGCATGACGTCCTCGTGGGGGAGGACGACGCCGGCCTCGGGGCCGCTGACGGCGAGGGCGCCGATCAGGCCGCGCTGGAGGCCGCCGCCCGGGGTCTGCTGCTCGTAGACGTACAGGGCGGGCCGCGGGTCGGCGGTGAGGATGCCCTGCTGGCGCCAGTCGCGCAGCAGGCGGGCGGCGTGCCGGTAGCGGGTGTCGCGGTCGGGGCGGTGGCCGGGGTCCTCGGGTTCGGGGCGCGGCAGGATGAGGCGGACGATGTTGTGCGGGTCCGCGGTCTCCAGGTCCAGGCGCCGTCCGGGGTCCACCACGTCGTACGGGGGTGAGGTCACCGCGGCGAGGTCGCCGACCCGGTGGGGGTCGTAGCGCAGGCCGCGGAACGGGGACAGGGACAGCCCTGCGGTGGCGACGTGCCCGGGGTCTCCGGGGCCGCCCGAGGGCTCGTTGCCGCTTTCGGCACGAGGGGCGCTCATCTTGGGCATGTTAGTCGGGTAGTCCTTGTTGGGAGATCGCGATGCGCGTGACCGTTCCGGTCGCGGGCGGAACGGTGGGTGCGGCGCAGGAAGCGGGGCAGGGCGGATGAGCTACGGGATGCACGACGGCGACAGCGCGGACGGGGCGGAGGCTGTTCCCGCCGGTGCGGCGGGGGCTCCGGGCGGCGGGGTGTACGACTGGTTCCGGCGCGGGGTGCGGCTGCTGGAGGAGCGGCACCCGGCGGCGGCGGTGCAGCTGCTGGCGCGGGCGGCGGAGGCGGAGCCGGGGTCGCGGTCGATCCGGGAGGCGCTGGGGCGGGCGCAGTACGACGCGGGGCAGTACGCGGCGGCGCTGGAGAGTTTCCGCGCGGTGGCGCTGGCGGACCCGTCGGACGACTACGCGCAGTTCGGGTGGGGGGTGGCGGCGGCCCGGCTGGGGGACTTCGAGGCGTCGGCGGAGCACCTGGCGCTGGCGGTGGCGATGCAGCCCGGCAACAAGCACTACCGGGCGGCGCTGCGGCAGACCAGGGCGACGCTGGCGGCCCGTGCGGGGGCGTTCGGGCCGTTGCAGCCGGGTGCGCCGGGGTACTTGGCGCCGCCGGACGGGACGGACGAGACCTAAGGTTGCGGGTGTTCGATCGTTCGAGGTGACAGGGAGCAGTGATGGCGGAGAGCGCCGACCGGGTGCGGAGCGTGCCGCGGGGCAGTGCGGTGGCGTTGACGGAGGCGTACGACACGGCGCTGCTGGACCTGGACGGGGTGGTGTACGCCGGCCCGCACGCGATCCCGTACGCGGTGGAGGCGCTGGAGCGGGCGCGGGCGGCGGGGATGCGGCTGGCGTACGTGACGAACAACGCCTCGCGGCCGCCCCGGGTGGTGGCGGGGCACCTGTCGGAGCTGGGGGTGCCGGCCGAGCCCGCCGACGTGATCAACTCGGCGCAGGCGGCGGCGCGGCTGGTGTCGGAGAAGGTGCCGGCGGGGTCGCGGGTGCTGGTGGTCGGCGGGGCGGGGCTGGTGGAGGCGCTGGAGGAGCGCGGGCTGGTGCCGGTGCGCTCCCTGGACGACGGTCCGGCGGCGGTGGTGCAGGGCTACGACCCGTCGGTGGGCTGGGCGGACCTGGCGGAGGCCTCGTACGCGGTGGGGCGGGGCCTGCCGTGGGTGGCGTCGAACACCGACCTGTCGATCCCGACGGCGCGCGGCATCGCGCCGGGCAACGGGACGCTGGTGGCGGCCGTGTCGGCGGCGACCGGCGTGTCGCCGGAGGTGGCGGGCAAGCCGCTGCCGCCGATGCACCGGGAGACGGTGCTGCGGACGGGCGCGAAGCGTCCGCTGGTGGTCGGCGATCGCCTGGACACCGACATCGAGGGGGCGTTCAACGGCGGCGTGGACTCGCTGCTGGTGTTCACCGGCGTCACCACGCCCGGACTGCTGCTGGCGGCGCCGGTCCAGCACCGGCCGACGTACCTGTCGGAGGACCTGCGGGGCCTGCTGGAGCCGCAGCCGGAGGTCGCGGAGCTCGGCGGCGGCCGGTTCGGCTGCGGCGGCTGGACGGCCGGCGCGGACGGCGGCGCGCTGACCCTGGACGGCGCGGGCGAGCGGATCGACGCGCTGCGGGCGCTGTGCGCGGCGGCCTGGACGTGGGCGGACGCGAACGGCGGGGCGGCGCCGGAGAGCGCGAAGGCGCTGGCGGCGCTGTGACGGCGGCGGGCTGACGGACCGTCGGCCGTCCGTCCGGGCGGCCTGCGGTCAGAGCAGGCTGCGCAGCCGGAGCAGGTCGAGGAAGCTCGCGTCGAGCTTGAGGCGGCCGGTGGCCCAGGCGGTGGGGAACGGCAGGCGGCCGTCGACCAGGGCGACCAGGTCGTCGCCGGTGGTGGTGAGGCGGATGTCGGCCTTGGCGGCCGGGCGCCGGGGGTGTCGGTGATGCCGGTGAGCCGCCCGTCGGCGAGGCGTCCGGTGAAGGTCAGGTCGAGGTCGGTGAGGTGGCAGCTGAGCGACCGGTCGAGGGCGGCGGCCTTGCGGACGTCGCCGTTCGCGCCGGCGAGGTTGCGGCTGAGCTGCTCCAGTGCGCTGCGGCACTCCTCGATGGTGGCCATGGGTGCGGCGTGCTCCTGTCTCGGTGGTCGGTTCGGCGTTCCACGCTAACGCGCCCGGCGGCTGCGGTGGCCGGGTGGGGGCCGGGGCCGACCGTGCGGCGGGTCGGTGCGGGCGGGTACGGGCGGGCGTAGGACGGGGTAGCGTCGGGTGCGGGCAGTCGGTGCCCGCCGAGGAGGCGTTTCGGATGCTGCGGGATGCGGTGCGGGGTGTGGTGGTGGTCGCGGCGGAGCTCGCCGAGGAGGCGAGCCGCCGGGTGGCGGGCGCGGCCGAGGAGTTGCGCAAGCGGACCGGTGAACTGCCGTCCGAGCTGGAGCAGTTGCGGTCGCTGGCCGAGCAGGCGGTGACGGCCGGGGTGGACCTGGTCACGGGCCTCGCCAAGGGCCGGGCGGACCAGGTGTTCGAGAAGGTCGGCGACCAGGTGGTGAAGGTCGGCGTGGTGCTGAGCTTCCTGGAGTCGAAGCTCCGCGAGGTCGACGAGCCGGAGGCCGCCGAGCCGGCGGCGTCCGAGCCCGAGGCCCCGAGGCGGAGGAGCCGCCGGTCCGGCCGGCCGCCCGTGCGAAGGGCCTGTTCGACGCGGGGTGGGACAAGGAGCCGGTGGCCGACGCCGGCGCGGTCGCGGACGCCGGTGCGGTGGCGGCGGGCCCGGCCCGGCCGGCGGCGCCCGGAAGCGGCCCGCGGGCTCGCCGTCCGCGGCGAAGAAGGCGGCCGCCCGCAAGGGCACGGCGGCCAAGCAGGCGGCGGCGAAGCGCTCGGTGCCGCGCCGGGCGCCGGCGGGCGAGGGCGGGACGACGGCGACGCCGCGGACGGTGGCGAAGAAGGCCGCCGCGAAGAAGACCGCGGTGCGGAGGCCGGCCGGTGCGGCCGAGAAGGCGGCGGCGGACAGCCCGTCGGCGCCGCTGCCCGCGGCGGCGAAGAAGGCCGCACCGGCGCGGAAGGCCGCGGCGAAGAAGACCGCGACCGAGCAGTCCGCGGCGAAGAGGACAGTGGCGAAGAAGGCACCGGCCAAGCGGCCCGCGGCGGCTGACGGTGTGTCGGGCGGCGCGTCGGGCGGTGCTTCGGGCGGCGCTTCGGCGAAGAAGGCGGCCGGCCGGAAGCCTGCCGGGCCGGGCGAGGCCGGGGGCGCCGGCGGTGAGTGAGGAGCAGTGGACGGGCGAGCCGGAGGTGGACGAGGTGCTGGCCCGGCTGGGGGAGGCCGACGGGGTGGGGACGGGGGAGCGGGTCGAGGTGTACGAAGATGTTCATGCGCGGCTCGCCGCGACCCTCGCGGCGCTCGACCGCGAGTGACGATTGCGGAATGTGGGAGCTGACGTAGTAGTGGCAGTGGCACGACGCCGTCTGGACGCGGAGCTGGTGCGGCGGAAGCTGGCCCGGTCGCGGGAGCATGCGAGTGAGCTGATCGCGGCGGGCCGGGTGACGGTCGGCGGGGCGGTGGCGACCAAGCCCGCGACGCAGGTGGAGACGGCGGCCGCGGTGGTGGTCGCGAAGGACGACGCCGACCCGGACTACGTCTCGCGGGGCGGTCACAAGCTGGCGGGCGCGTTCACGGCGTTCGTGCCGCAGGGCCTGGTGGTGGAGGGCCGGCGGGCGCTGGACGCGGGGGCGTCCACGGGCGGCTTCACCGACGTGCTGCTGCGCGCCGGCGCGGCGCACGTGCTGGCGGTCGACGTCGGCTACGGGCAGCTCGCGTGGTCGCTGCAGAGCGACGAGCGGGTGACGGTGATGGACCGCACCAACGTGCGCGAGCTGACGCCGGAGCTGATCGGCGGGACGCCGGTCGACCTGGTGGTCGGCGACCTGTCGTTCATCTCGCTGGGCCTGGTGCTGCCGGCGCTGGCCGGCTGCGCGGCGCCCGACGCGGACCTGGTGATGATGGTGAAGCCGCAGTTCGAGATCGGCAAGGAGCGGCTGGGCTCCGGCGGCGTGGTGCGCTCCCCCGAGCTGCGGGCCGAGACGATCCGCCAGGTGGCCTCGCAGGCCTGGCAGTTGGGCCTCGGAGTGCGGGCGGTGACGGCGTCGCCGCTGCCGGGGCCGTCCGGGAACGTGGAGTATTTCCTGTGGCTGCGCCGCGACGCGGGCGAGCTGGATCCGGCCGAGGCGGACCGGGCCGTGGCGGAGGGCCCCAAGTAGGGTACTTGGCAGACGTCCGAGCGTTGCGCAGACTGGCAGGCCGCGGCCGGGCCAGCAGGGTCCGGCAGGCGTAGGGAGAGGGCAGCGGGCAATGAGCGATCGTCGTACGGTCTTCCTGATCGCGCACACCGGCCGGGAGGCCGCCCTGCGCAGTGTGGAAGGGCTGGTGGACGGCCTGCTGAAGGCGGGGATCCGGATCCGGCTGCTGGAGGCGGAAGCGGTGGGCCTGGACCTGCCGGACGGGGTGGAACTGGTGCCGGGCGGGCCGGGCGCGGCCGACGGCTGCGAGCTGATCCTGGTCGCGGGCGGGGACGGCACCCTGCTGCGGGGCGCCGAACTGGCCCGCGAGTCCGGCCTGCCGATGCTCGGCATCAACCTGGGCCGGGTCGGATTCCTCGCGGAGGCCGAGCGCGACGACCTGGCGACGGTGGTCGACCGGGTCGTGGACGCCGACTACACCGTCGAGGAGCGGATGACCATCGACGTCCTGGTGCGCACCAACGGCGATGTGCTGCACGAGGACTGGGCGCTGAACGAGGCCTCGGTGGAGAAGGCGGCCCGCGAACGGATGCTGGAGGTCGTCACCGAGGTCGACGGCCGTCCGGTGTCGAACTTCGGCTGCGACGGGGTCGTGCTGTCGACGCCGACCGGCTCCACGGCGTACGCGTTCTCCGGCGGCGGGCCGGTGGTGTGGCCGGAGGTGGAGGCGCTGCTGATGGTGCCGATCAGTGCGCACGCGCTGTTCGCCCGGCCGCTGGTGACCTCGCCGGACTCGGTCCTGGCGGTGGAGGTGCAGCCGAAGACGCCGCACGGGGTGCTGTGGTGCGACGGGCGGCGCTCGGTCGAACTCCCGGCCGGGGCACGGGTGGAGGTGCGGCGGGGCAAGACGCCGGTCCGGCTGGCGCGGCTGCACCGGGCGCCGTTCACGGACCGGCTGGTCGCGAAGTTCGCGCTGCCGGTGACGGGGTGGCGGGGGCGGTCGGGAACGGCCTGAGGCCGGGCCGGGAGCGCGTCCCGGCCGGGGCGCGATCACGTGCACGTCCCTGGCCCGGGCCGCGCTCGTTCCGCCTCGCGCGGCTCCCCGTCCTCAGCCCACCGTCATGGGCTCCGGGTCCGTCGTCGAGAACCTCTCGCTGCGGGCGGCTTCGGCGGCCTCCGTGATGCGGCGGAGGGCGTCGGGGACGAGGGCCGCGGGGAGGGTGAGGGGGAGGCGCAGGTGCTCCTCGAAGGCGCCGTCGATGCCGAAGCGGGCGCCGGAGGCGAGGCGGACGCCGAGGCGTTCGCCGGCCCGGGCGAGGGCGGTGGTGGGCAGGCCGGGGGTGGACACCCAGAGGGCGAGGCCGCCGGGGGGCAGGGTGAAGCGCCAGTGGGGGAAGTGCCGGGGGAGGGCGTCGGCGAAGGCTTCGGCGGTGGCGCGCAGGCCGGCGTGGCGGGCGGCGCGGACGGCGGGCAGGTGGGCGTCGAGCAGCCGGGCGGCGATGAGCTGGTCGAGGACCGGGGTGCCGAGGTCGTAGAGGGCCCGGTCGGCGGCCAACTTCCGTACCAGGGACGGCTGGGCGCGCAGCCAGCCGATGCGCAGGCCGGGCCAGAGCAGTTTGCCGGCCGAGCCGACGGTGATGACCCGGGCGTCGCGGTCGAGGGCGGCGAGCGGGCGGGGGAGGTCGGATTCGGGGACGCCCCAGCCGAGTTCGGCGCAGGTCTCGTCGGAGACGACGGCGGTGCCGGCGGCGCGGGCGTGGGCGAGCAGGGCGCGGCGCTGGTCCTCGTCGATCAGGGCGCCGGTGGGGTTGTGGAAGTCGGGGATGGTGAAGGCGAGTCTCGGGGCGGCGCCGCGGAGCACCCGCTGCCACTGGTCGAGGTCCCAACTCGCCCGGCCGGCCGGGTCGGTGGTGAACGGGACGGGCACCAGGCGGGCGCCGAGCCGGTCGAGGGCGCGCAGGGTGTTGACGTAGCTGGGCGCTTCGACGGCGACCCGGTCGCCGCGGGTGAGCAGGGACTGGTGGGCCAGGTGCAGGGCGCTCATCGCGCCGGTGGTGATCAGGACCTGGTCGGGGCCGGTGGGCAGGCCGCGTTCGGTGAAGCGGCGGGCGACGGCCTCGCGGAGCACGGGCAGGCCGGTCGGGTAGTTGCCGTGCCCGAGGGCGTACGCGGGCAGTTGTTCGAGGGCGTGGGCGGCGGCCTCGGCGAGCTGCGGCGGGGCGGTGGGGGCGGCCAGGCCGAGGTCGAGTTCGGCGCCGTGCTGGTCGGGGGCGAGCGGGTGGAGGGCGTCGGCGGGCGGCCGGGTGCCTTCGGGCAGGGCGGTCCAGGAGCCGGCGCCGCGGCGGGAGTGCAGGAAGCCGTCGGCGCGCAGGGCCTCGTAGGCGGCGGCGACGGTGGTGCGGCTGAGCCGGAGTTCGGCGGCGAGTTCGCGTTCGGCGGGCAGCCGGGTGCCGACCGGGAGGCGGCCGTCGGCGACCAGGCGGGAGACCTGGGTGGCGAGCGTCCGGTAGGCGGGGCGGCGGCCGTCCGGCGGGGGGAGCTGGCGGGCGAGGGCGTGCGGGGTGAGGGTGCTGTGCCACTCGGCCATCGGAATCAGTCCACTCGGATCGGATTGGCCCTGTCGGGTGCGCTTTTGGACTGCCCATAGTGGCGGTCAGTGCCGAGGAACGGCAAGCGCCGCACGAAATGAGGTCCACCCGATGGCGGTCTCCCTGCCCCTGTCCGCGAACTCCACCGAACTGCCCCGCCGCCTGCTCCGGTTGGCCGCCGGCCTGGTGCTGTACGGCGTGTCGATGGCGCTGGTGCTGCGCGCCTCGCTCGGCGGCAACCCGTGGGACGTCTTCCACCAGGGCCTGGCCCGGCACGTGGGCCTGAGCGTCGGCACCTGGGTGACGCTGGTCGGCGCGCTGGTGCTGCTGCTGTGGATCCCGCTGCGGCAGAAGCCCGGCGTCGGCACCGTCGGCAACGTGGCCGTCCTCGGCGTCGCCATGGACGCCACCCTGGCGGTGCTGCCGCACCCGCACGCGCTGGCCGCCCGGATACCGCTGCTGGCCGCCGGCATCGTGCTGAACGGCCTGGCCACCGGCCTGTACATCGGCGCGCGGCTCGGCCCCGGCCCGCGCGACGGCCTGATGACCGGCCTGCACCGGCGCACCGGCCGCTCCGTGCGGCTGATCCGCACCGGCGTCGAGTTGACGGTGCTGGCCGCCGGCATCGCCCTCGGCGGCACCTTCGGCGTCGGCACGGTCGCCTACGCGCTGGCCATCGGCCCGCTGGTGCAGTTCTTCCTGCCGCGCCTCACGGTGCCCGTCCCGGCCGTCAGCGGCGACTGAAACCCCCTCCCGTGTGAAACCGGGGGGCGGTCGTCGCGTACCGACGGTGGACCCCCGTAAGGTCGTCTCCGTGTTGGACGAGATGCGGATACGGGATCTGGGTGTCATCGACGACGCGGTGGTCGAACTCGCGCCCGGCTTCACCGCCGTCACCGGAGAGACCGGCGCCGGCAAGACCATGGTGGTGACCAGCCTCGGGCTGCTGCTCGGCGGACGGGCCGACCCGGCGCTGGTGCGCAACGGCTCCGCGCGGGCCGTCGTCGAGGGCCGGCTCGCCCTCGACCCGGCCTCCCCGGTGGTGGCCCGCGCCCAGGAGGCGGGCGCCGAACTCGACGACGGCGAGCTGCTGATCAGCCGCACCGTCTCCGCGGAGGGCCGCTCGCGCGCCCACGTCGGCGGCCGCTCGGTGCCGGTCGGCCTGCTCACCGAACTCGGCGAGGACCTGATCGCCGTGCACGGCCAGACCGACCAGCAGCGGCTGCTGCGCCCGTCCCGGCAGCGCGGCGCGCTCGACCGGTACGCGGGCGAGGCCGTCGCCGAGCCGCTGGCCCGCTACCGCGAGGTGTACCGCACCCTGCGGGAGGTGTCCGCGACCCTGGAGGAGCTGACCACCCGGGCCCGCGAGCGCGCCCAGGAGGCCGACCTGCTGCGCTTCGGCCTGGAGGAGATCGCCGCCGCCGAGCCCGTCGCCGGGGAGGACGCCGAGCTGGCCGTGGAGGCCGAACGCCTCGGCCACGCCGACGCGCTGTCCTCCGCCGCGACGCTCGCGCACGCCGCCCTGGCCGGCGACCCCGCCGACCCGGAGGCCGTGGACGCGGGCACCCTGCTCGCGCAGGCCCGCCGCGCCGTCGACGCCGTCCGGCACCACGACGAGCGGCTCGCGCAGCTCGCCGACCGGCTCGGCGAGGTCGGCTACCTGCTCGCCGACGTGGCCGGCGACCTCGC
Organism: Kitasatospora cheerisanensis KCTC 2395; assembly: GCF_000696185.1. Taxonomy (GTDB): domain Bacteria; phylum Actinomycetota; class Actinomycetes; order Streptomycetales; family Streptomycetaceae; genus Kitasatospora; species Kitasatospora cheerisanensis. The sequence continues at coordinate 6,010,063 of NZ_KK853997.1, forward strand.
CGGGTACGCCGACGACCTGGACGCCGACCCGGTGCGGCTGGCCGCGGTCGAGGACCGCCGCGCCGTCCTCGCCCACCTGGTGCGCAAGTACTCCGGCGCCGAGGGCACCCTCGCCGAGGTGATCGCCTGGGCCGAGACCGGCTCGGTGCGGCTGCTGGAACTCGACGGCGACGACGAGCGGATCGACGAACTCGGCGCGCAGGAGACCGAGTTGCGTGCCCAGCTGGCCGACCTGGCGGCCGAGGTGTCGCAGGCCCGGCACGCCGCCGCCGACAAGTTCGCCGCCGCGGTCTCCGACGAGCTCGCCGAACTCGCCATGCCGCACGCCCGGGTGACCTTCGCGATCAGCCAGGTCGACGACCTGTCCGGCATCGAGGTCGACGGCCGCACCGTCGCCTACGGCCCGCACGGCGTCGACGAGGTCGAGGTGCTGCTCGCCCCGCACCCCGGCGCGCAGCCCCGCCCGATCGCCAAGGGCGCGTCCGGCGGCGAGCTGTCCCGCGTCATGCTGGCCGTCGAGGTGGTGTTCGCCGGCGCCGACCCGGTGCCGACCTACCTGTTCGACGAGGTCGACGCGGGCGTCGGCGGCAAGGCCGCCGTCGAGATCGGCCGCCGGCTGGCCAAGCTCGCCCGCAGCGCCCAGGTGGTGGTGGTCACCCACCTGCCGCAGGTCGCCGCGTTCGCGGACCGGCACCTGGTGGTGGAGAAGACCAACGACGGCGTGGTCACCCGCAGCGGCGTGAAGACCCTCAGCGACGAGGAGCGGGTGCGGGAGCTGTCCCGGATGCTCGCCGGACTGGAGGACTCCGAGCTCGGCCGCGCCCACGCCGAGGAGCTGCTGGAGGCCGCCCGCACCGCCCGGGCCCGCTGAGCCGCGCCCCATCCCCGCTCCGCACGCGTCGCCCGGGCCCTGCACGGCCCGGGCGACGCGCCCGCAGCGCTGCCGACTGTCCAAGAGGGTGACCGACCTGGCATCGTGGCGAGCGGACACCAGCTGACAACGAGTCGGAGCGAAGACGACGTGGACCATTCCGCCGCCCGGGCCACCGCGGCCCCCCAGCTGCACGTGGTGCTCGTCCTGGCCGCCGCGACGGGCGGGATCGGCGCGCACGTGCGCTCCCTGACGCAGGGTCTGGTCGCCCACGGGGTGACGGTCACGGTCTGCGCCCCCGAGGGAGTCGACCGGCTGCACGGGTTCTCCGCGGCCGGCGCCCGCCTGCACACGGTGGACATCACCCCCACGTCCGGGGCCCGCTCCGACGCCGTCGCGATCGGCGAGCTGCGCCGCGCGTTCACCGGCGCCGACGTCGTCCACGCGCACGGCCTGCGGGCCGGGCTGCTGTCCGACCTGGCGCTGCGCACCGCGGGCCGGTTCCCCGGCATCCGCCCGGAGACCCCGCTGGTGGTCACCTCGCACCACGCGCTGCTCGCCACCGGCCTGGAGCGCCGCCTGCAGCGGCTGATGGAGCGCCGGGTGGTGCGGGCCGCCGACCTGGTCCTCGGCGCGTCCTCCGACCTGGTCGCCCGGGCCCGCGAACTGGGCGCCACCGACGCCCGGCTGGGCCCGGTCGCCGCCCCGCCGCTGCCGCCCGCCGGCCTCGACCGGGCCGCCGCCCGGGCCGCGCTGCCCGGCGGCGACGACGGCCGCCCCGTGGTGCTGGCGATCGGCCGGCTGGTGGTGCAGAAGTGCTTCTCGCTGCTGCTCGACGCCGTCCCGCACTTCGCCGCGCCCGGCGGCCCGATGCCGCACGTGCTGCTGGCCGGCGACGGCCCCGAACGGCAGGCCCTGTACGACCGGGTGCGCTCCGAGAAGCTTCCCGTCGACCTGCTCGGCTACCGCACCGACATCCCCGAACTGCTGGCCGCCGCCGACGTGGTGGTGCTGTCCTCCCGCTGGGAGGCCCGTTCGCTGGTCGCGCAGGAGGCGATGCGGGCCGGCGTGCCGGTGGTCGCCACCGCCGTCGGCGGCGTCCCCGAACTGGTCGGCGACGCCGCGGTGCTGGTTCCGTTCGCCGACCCGCGGGCGCTCGGCGGTGCGGTGCGCGACCTGCTCGGCGACGAGAAGCGCCGGACGGAGCTCGCCGAGGCGGGCCGCGCCCAGGCCCGCACCTGGCCGGACGAGGCCGCCACCGTCGCCCAGGTGCTGTCCGTCTACGACGAACTGGTGCAGCGTCAGGTCTGACCGGCCGTCAGTGCGAGAGGTTGAGCCCGCCCGCCGCGGTCAGCCGCAGCGCGGTGTCGATCAGCGGGACGTGGCTGAACGCCTGCGGGAAGTTGCCGACCTGACGGCGCGCCCGCGGGTCCCACTCCTCGGCGAGCAGCCCCACGTCGTTGCGCAGCGCCAGCAGCCGTTCGAACAGCTCGCGGGCCTCGCCGACCCGGCCGATCATCGCCAGGTCGTCGGCCAGCCAGAACGAGCAGGCCAGGAACGCCCCTTCGTGGCCCGACAGCCCGTCGACGTTGTTGCCCTCGTCGTCGTGCGTCGGGTAGCGCAGCACGAAGCCGTCCTCGGTGGACAGTTCGCGCTGGATCGCCTCGATGGTGCCGATCACCCGCTTGTCGTCCGGCGGCAGGAAGCCGACCTGCGGGATCAGCAGCAGGGAGGCGTCCAGCTCCTTCCCGCCGTAGTACTGGGTGAAGGTGTTGCGCTCCGGGTCGTAGCCCTTCGCGCAGACGTCGGCGTGGATCTCGGCGCGGAGCTTCTCCCAGCGCTCCGCCAGGCCCGGCGGCGGGTTCTCGACCTGCTCCAGCAGCTTGAGGGTGCGGTCGACGGCGACCCAGGCCATCACCTTGGAGTGGACGAAGTGCCGGCGCGGGCCGCGGACCTCCCAGATGCCCTCGTCGGGGTTGCGCCAGTGGTCCTCCAGGTACTCGATCAGGCGCAGCTGCAGCTGGTGGGCGTGGTCGTGCCGGGCCAGGCCCGACATGGTGGCCAGGTGCAGGGCCTCGACGACCTCGCCGTACACGTCGAGCTGGAGCTGCCCGGCGGCGCCGTTGCCGACCCGGACCGGGCGGGAGTCCTCGTAGCCGGGCAGCCAGTCGAGCTCGGACTCGGTGAGTTCGCGCTCGCCGGCGATGCCGTACATGATCTGCAGGTTCTCCGGGTCGCCGGCCACGGCGCGCAGCAGCCACTCGCGCCAGGCGCGGGCCTCCTCGCGGTAGCCGGTGCGCAGCAGCGAGGACAGCGTGATCGCGGCGTCCCGCAGCCAGGTGTAGCGGTAGTCCCAGTTGCGCTCGCCGCCGAGGTCCTCGGGCAGCGAGGTGGTGGGGGCGGCGACGATGCCGCCGGTGGGGGCGTAGGTGAGCGCCTTCAGGGTGATCAGCGAGCGGACCACGGCCTCCCGGTAGGGGCCCTGGTAGCGGCACTGCTCGACCCACTCGCGCCAGAACCGCTCGGTGTTCTCCAGCGCCTCCTCGGCGTCGGGCGGGGCCGGGGCCGGCTCGTGCGAGGCCTTCCAGGTCAGGCCGAAGGCGATCCGCTCGCCCGCGGTGACGGTGAAGTCGGCGTACGTGGTCAGGTCGCGGCCGTAGGTCTCCGCCTCGCCGTCCAGCCACACCGAGTCGGGCCCGGCCACCGCGACGGTGCGGTGGGCGCCGTCGGGCGGCTCGACCCGGTGCACCCAGGGCACCACCCGGCCGTAGCTGAAGCGCATCCGCACCGCCGAGCGCATCCGGACGGTGCCGGCCAGGCCCTCCACGATGCGGATCATCTGCGGCACGTCCGGGGTGCCGAGCAGGTGGCGCGGCGGCATGAAGTCGATCACCCGGACGGTGCCGCCCTGGGTGTCCCACTCCTGTTCCAGGATCAGCGAGTCGCCCCGGTAGCGGCGCCGGTCGCAGGGCAGCGCGGGCGCGGCGGCCGTCACCGGGGGCAGCCGCGGCTCGGTGTCCAGCAGCGTCGGCCGGGGCGGCTCGACGGCGGGCGGCGGCTCGACGGGCAGCGCCGGGCCGATCCGCCAGAAGCCGTGCTCGTCGGTGCCGAGCAGCCCGGCGAACACCGCCGGCGAGTCGAACCGGGGCAGGCACAGCCAGTCGACCGCGCCGTCCCGGCGGACCAGGGCGGCCGTCTGCATGTCTCCGATGAGCGCGTAGTCCTCGATGCGACCGGCCATTCTTCTCCGTTCCCAGCGGTCCCACGCGCCCCCGCGGCGCCGGCGCGCACGGGTCGGGCGAGGATGTCGACGTTTGAGCAGAATACGTTGATTCGGGTGTTTCGGGCGCATGTACGCGCCCCGTCCGCATGCCCGCGCCCCTTGCGCCCCATGCCTGCCGGGCCCGTTCCGGACAGCCCGGCCGGGCCGTCCGGCCGACGCGCGGAACGGTCTTCCACCCGGACGCGGGCGAGCACTCGCCGGGGCACTGATACGCTGGTATCCCGTGGAACTGGTGGGAACGAGGGCCGGGAGCCCCTCCACCGGCGTCACTCTCCGACACGACACCCACGGGAGCCCCCTCTTGGCACAGCCCCATTCCGGCAAGTCGGCCAACGGCCGCGCCGTGACGACCAAGCACCTCTTCGTCACCGGGGGTGTCGCCTCTTCGCTCGGCAAGGGCCTCACCGCCTCCAGCCTCGGCGCCCTGCTCAAGGCCCGCGGCCTGCGGGTGACCATGCAGAAGCTGGACCCCTACCTCAACGTGGACCCGGGCACCATGAACCCGTTCCAGCACGGTGAGGTCTTCGTCACCGACGACGGGGCCGAGACCGACCTCGACATCGGTCACTACGAGCGTTTCCTCGACACCAACCTGCACGGCTCGGCGAACGTCACCACCGGCCAGGTCTACTCCACCGTGATCGCCAAGGAGCGGCGCGGCGAGTACCTCGGCGACACCGTCCAGGTCATCCCCCACATCACCAACGAGATCAAGTCCCGGATCCGCCGGATGGCGACCGAGGACGTCGACGTGGTGATCACCGAGGTCGGCGGCACCGTCGGCGACATCGAGTCGCTGCCGTTCCTGGAGGCCGTCCGCCAGGTCCGCCACGAGGTCGGCCGCGACAACGTGTTCTTCGTGCACGTCTCGCTGCTGCCCTACATCGGCCCCTCCGGCGAGCTCAAGACCAAGCCCACCCAGCACTCGGTGGCCGCCCTCCGCAACATCGGCATCCAGCCCGACGCGATCGTGCTGCGCGCCGACCGCGAGGTCCCGCAGGCCATCAAGCGCAAGATCTCGCTGATGTGCGACGTCGACGAGGAGGCCGTGGTCGCCGCGATCGACGCCAAGTCGATCTACGACATCCCCAAGGTCCTGCACGGCGAGGGCCTCGACGCCTACGTGGTGCGCCGCCTCGACCTGCCGTTCCGCGACGTCGACTGGACCGTCTGGGACGACCTGCTGCGCCGCGTCCACGAGCCGCAGCACGAGGTCAAGGTCGCCCTGGTCGGCAAGTACATCGACCTGCCGGACGCCTACCTGTCGGTGACCGAGGCGCTGCGCGCCGGCGGCTTCGCCAACAACGCCCGGGTCGAGATCAAGTGGGTCACCTCCGACGACTGCGAGACCCCCGAGGGGGCGCAGCAGCAGCTCGGTGACGTCGACGCGATCTGCATCCCCGGCGGGTTCGGCGACCGCGGCGTGGACGGCAAGGTCGCCGCGATCACCTACGGCCGCGAGAACAAGATCCCGCTGCTCGGCCTCTGCCTGGGCCTGCAGTGCGTGGTCATCGAGGCCGCCCGCAACCTGGCCGGCCTGCCCGAGGCGAACTCCACCGAGTTCGACCCGGCCGCCAAGTACCCCGTCATCTCGACCATGGCCGAGCAGCTCGCCATCGTCGACGGCAAGGGCGACCTCGGCGGCACCATGCGCCTGGGCCTGTACCCGGCGAAGCTCGCCGAGGGCTCCATCGTGCGCGAGGTGTACGGCGGCGAGCAGTACGTGGAGGAGCGCCACCGCCACCGCTACGAGGTCAACAACGCCTACCGCGCCGACCTGGAGAAGACCGGCCTGCAGTTCTCCGGCCTCTCCCCGAAGGGCGACCTGGTCGAGTACGTCGAGTACCCGCGCGAGGTCCACCCCTACCTGGTCGCCACCCAGGCCCACCCCGAGCTGAAGTCCCGCCCGACCCGGCCGCACCCGCTGTTCGCGGGCCTGGTCGCCGCGGCGATCGACCGCAAGGTCGGCTGACGGTCCCCGCTGGGAAGCCGCCCGTCCCGGAGTTCGCTCCGGGGCGGGCGGCTTCGGCGTGTCGGGGGCGTCCCGTCCGGTAGATTGCGTCTAACTGACGAGAAGGGGTGGTGTCCGATGACCGGGATGCGCGACGTGGCCGAGGAGTGGGACGTCCGGGACGGGCACACGCCCTTCCAGGGCCGGATGACCGGCATGCGCAGCGAACAGGTCCGCATGCCCGACGGCAGCTGGGCCCAGCGCGACTACCAGATCCACCCCGGCTCGGTCGCCGTCCTCGCCGTCGACCAGCAGGCCCGCGTCCTCGTGCTGCGCCAGTACCGGCACCCCGTCCGGCACCGGCTCTGGGAACTGCCGGCGGGGCTGCTCGACGTGCCCGGCGAGAACCCGCTGCACGCGGCGCAGCGGGAACTCTTCGAAGAGGCCTACTGCAAGGCCGGGCAGTGGCGCGTCCTGGTCGACTTCTACACCTCGCCCGGCGGCAGCGACGAGGCCCTGCGGCTGTTCCTCGCCACCGACCTGTCCGAGGCCGAGGGGGAGCGCTACGCCGCGCACGGCGAAGAACTCGAACTCGAATCCTCCTGGGTTCCGCTCGAACAGCTCGTCGACCTGGTCCTGGCCGGCGAACTCCACAACCCCACCCTGGTCACCGGCACCCTCGCCCTGCACACCGCGCTCGCCCGCGGCGGCGTCGACGCCCTCCGCCCCGCCGACGCCCCCTGGCCGGCCCGGCCGTTCTGAGCGGCGCGCTCCGCGCGGGAGCGGAAGGTGGGCTGAGCGGGGCGGATCCCGGCCGTGCCGCCTCGCGCGGGGGCGGGAGTTGACGGGCGGCGCCGGCTTCCGCTTCGCGGGGAACAGGGGGCGTTCCGGCCTGCGGCGGCAGCGTGCTCCGGCCCGTCGAGGGCGGCGTGCTTCGTGCGGGGGAGGGTGTCGGCGTCCTCCGTTCGGCTGGGCCGGGGGTTGGGCCGGGGGGTGGTGTGGGGGTTGGCGGGACCGGGTGTCTCGGCGGGGCGGGGTGGTCGAACTACGCTTCGCGGACAGGGCTCGGTGTGCGGGTCCGGGGCGCTGGGCGACGGGTCGGGAGTGGCGCGGGTGGCGAAGGAAGCGGCGGCCGGGATCTTCGACGCGTTGCCGGCGGGCGCCCGGCCGTTCGGCGGGCGGGTGGCGGAGCTGGCGGCGCTGACGGTGGCCGCGGCCGGCCCGCGCCGGGGCGGGCCGGCTGCTGGTGCTGGCGGGCCGGCCGGGTCGGGCCGTACCGCGCTGGCGGTGCAGTGGGCGCGCAGCGTCGCGGAGCAGTACCCGGACGGGTTGCTGTACGCGCGGCTGTCGGCGCCGGACGGGACCAGGGTGGGGCCGGGGCGGGCGGCCCGGATGCTGCTGGACCAGTTCGGTGAGCGGCCGGGCGTCGCGCTGCTGCCCGGCGCCGCCGAGGAGGACCCGGCGTGCGAGGCGCTGCGCGAGGCCCTCGGTCCGCGGCGGGCGCTGCTGCTGCTGGACGACGTCCGGGACGCCGGGCAGGTGTGGCCGCTGCTGGCGGAGAAGACCGAGTCGGTGCTGCTGGCGACCACTGCGGGGCCGCTGACGGGGATCGAGGGCATCGATCCGGTGATCCTCGGGGGCCTGGAGCACCGGGCGGCGGTCGAGCTGCTGACCGCACTGGTCGGCGGCACCCGGATCTCCTGCGACCCGGTCGGCGCGGCGGAGCTCGCCGAGGCGTGCGCGAACCGTCCGGCGGCGTTGCGGCTGGCCGCGGGCTGGTTGCGGACCGAGCCGCGGCTGGCGGTGACCGAGGCGGCGGCCCGGCTGCGGCAGTCGCCGGAGCAGGTGCGGGAGCGCTCCCGCGCCGTGGTGGAGGGGCCGGAGCGGCCGGAGACGGTGCCGGTGGTGGAGGGGGATCCGCTGCGGGGCGCGTTCGAGCCCGCGTACCGGCGGCTGCCGGCGGCGCGGGCGCGGCTGCTGCGGCTGTGCACGCTCGCGCCGGGCCAGCGGGTGGACCTGCGGACGGCGTCCGCGCTGGTGGGCTGTCCGGCGCCGGAGGCCGGGGCGGGGCTGGCCGCGCTGGCCGAGCTGGAGCTGCTGGAACGGGAGCCGGCGGCGGCCGACGGCACCGAGCGCTACCGGGTGCCGGGGCGGCTGTACGGGCGGCTGGTGGAGCTGCGCGCCGAGGCGGACCGGCCGTCCGAGCTGGAGCTGGCCCGGGCCCGGCTGCTGGAGCGCCTGGTGCGGCTGGTCGACTCGGCGCGGCTGCTGCTGGATCCGGCGGCCGGGCCGAACCCGGACCCGCTGCCGGGCCCGCTGCGGCTGCGGTCGGCCGCGCACGCCGGGCAGTGGCTGCTGGGGGAGCGCGAGCACCTGCTGGCCGCGGTCGCGGACGCCGTCGGCCAGGGCGACCTGGACGGCACCGCGGGCCGCCTGGTGGCGGCCCTGCTGCGGGCGCTGCCGCTGACCGGCGAGGCGGCGCCGGCCGACCTGCACGCGCTGCACGAGTCGGTGCTGAAGGTGGCCGAGCGGCAGGGCGCACCGCGCCGGGCCGCGGCCGCGCTGCTCAACCTCGGCGACCTGCAGGCCGAGGCGGGGCGCTGGGAGCAGGCCGCGGAGCGCTACCGCCGGGCCGTGGACCTGTCCCGGGGGCGGGCGACGAGAGCGGCTGCGCCCGCGCGCTGGAGGGCGTGGGCCACTGCCACCGGGCGCTCGGCGACCCGTTGCGCGCCGCGGACGCGTACGGGCGGGCGCTGGTGCTGCGGCAGGCGGTCGGCGACCAGGCGGCGGAGGCGCGGCTGCTGGTGCGGGCGGCGGAGGCGCACACCGCGCTGCGGCGCTTCGAGGAGGCGCTGCGGGAGTACCGGTCGGCGGCGGCGGTGCTGCGGCGGACCGGCGACGCGGACGGTGAGCGGCAGGTCGCGGCGCTCGCCGCGCGGCTCCAGGAGCACCTCGGCCGGGAGGGACTTCGTCCACTTTCGGAGTAGTGTCTTGAGTGCGGGGTTTGCCCCGCAATATGGCCTCAGGAGGCGTGCAAGCCTACGAACCTGCCAATGGGTCGAGCTGATTTGTTCGCTTTGGAAGGCTGACACGCCGCCTGGGCTTCATTACAATCGAACTCAGTCGCGCATGGATCTATGCACCGGTTGCCCCGTTGTGCCCGTCGTGTGCGTCCCCGCCGGTCTTCCCCCGGTAGGAATCCCCCATGGCAAGAGGACGTGTTAGCCGTGAAGGTCGGCATCCCCCGCGAGGTCAAGAACCACGAGTACCGCGTGGCCATCACGCCTGCCGGTGTGCATGAGCTGGTCCGCAACGGACACGAGGTCGTCATCGAGGACAACGCCGGTGTCGGCTCCTCGATCCCCAACGAGGAGTACGTGGCCGCCGGTGCGACCATCCTCCCCACCGCCGACGAGGTGTGGGCCGCGGCCGACATGATCCTCAAGGTGAAGGAGCCCATCGCGTCGGAGTACCACCGACTGCGCAAGGGCCAGACCCTCTTCACCTACCTGCACCTGGCCGCCGACCGCGCCGGCACCGACGCGCTGGTCGCGTCCGGCACCACCGCGATCGCGTACGAGACCGTGCAGCTGCCGAACGGCGCGCTGCCGCTGCTCGCCCCGATGTCCGAGGTCGCGGGCCGGCTGGCCCCGCAGGTCGGCTCCTACCACCTGATGCGCCCGACCGGCGGCCGCGGCGTGCTGCCCGGCGGCGTGCCCGGCACCCACCCGGCCAAGGCCGTCGTCATCGGCGGTGGCGTCTCCGGCTGGCACGCGGCCACCATCGCCATCGGCATGGGCTACGACGTGACCCTGCTGGACCGCGACATCAACAAGCTGCGCGAGGCCGACAAGGTCTTCGGCAACAAGATCAAGGCGATCGTCTCCAACTCCTTCGAGCTGGAGAAGGCCGTCGTCGAGGCCGACCTGGTCATCGGCGCCGTGCTGATCCCGGGCGCCAAGGCCCCGAAGCTCGTCACCAACGAGCTGGTCTCCCGCATGAAGCCGGGCTCCGTGCTCGTCGACATCGCCATCGACCAGGGCGGCTGCTTCGAGGACTCGCACCCGACCACGCACGCCGAGCCGACCTTCCAGGTCCACAACTCGGTCTTCTACTGCGTGGCGAACATGCCGGGCGCCGTCCCGAACACCTCCACCTACGCCCTCACCAACGCCACCCTGCCGTACGTGGTGGAGCTGGCGAACCGTGGCTGGAAGGAGGCGCTGCGCCGCGACGCCGCGCTCGCCAAGGGCCTGAACGTGCACGAGGGCCAGATCACCTTCCCGGCCGTCGCCGAGGCCTTCGGCCTGGAGTCGGTCTCGCTGGAGAGCGTCCTCGCCTGACGCCCCCTCACCTGCTGTCGCCCCCGGCCGTCCTCCCCTTTCGGCCGGGGGCTTCGGCATGCCCGTAACGGCCCGGGGCGTCCTCGGGGTGTCCACGGGCGGTCAATTCCGGTGCGGTTTGTCACCCGCTCTGTCGACAAGGACACCTGACGCCCCCTCATGGCCCGCCGCCTGCGAGGAAACGTTAGGGTCATGTCTTGACACGGGGTGGGTGACCGGCCGACACCAGCAGCCCACTACCGTGGATTGTGTTGCTGCGAATGCCCGAAACGGCCTAGAGTCGCAAACCGTTGGCATGCTGCCACGCTGACGAATCGACATAGAGTCCTGGATGTCCAAGGAGGTAAGACGACTTGTGAATGAGTCGACATTTGCTCCCGGGGGTGGTCAGCCAGGACTGGCGGAGCTCTCCGCCGGGCAGCCGAACGAGGAAGCCCGGCACTCCACGGTGGGCGCGCAGGAGGTCGGCTCGGTCGCGGTCCGCACCTTCGAGGCCCGCCAGAGCGCGGCGACAGCCGCCACCGACTACGACGCCGACTTCGCGGCGTACGGACTGGCCTACAACGAGCTCGGCTACGGGCCCTACGACGACCCGGACGCCGAGTACGAGCCCGATCCCGAGTACGCCGCCACGCTGGCCCCCGACGCGGCCCGCCAGCGCCGCGAGCGGGTCGGACCGACCGGCCGGCCGCTGCCGTACTTCCCGATCCCCGCGCCGATCGCCGAACACGGCCCCGCGCAGATCATCGCGATGTGCAACCAGAAGGGCGGAGTCGGCAAGACCACCTCCACCATCAACCTGGGCGCCGCACTCGCCGAGTACGGCCGCCGGGTCCTGCTGGTGGACTTCGACCCGCAGGGCGCGCTCTCCGTCGGCCTCGGCGTCAACCCGATGGAACTCGACGTCACGGTCTACAACCTGCTCATGGAGCGGGGTCTGACGGCCGATGAGGTCCTGCTGAAGACCGCCATCCCCGGCATGGACCTGCTGCCGTCCAACATCGACCTGTCCGCCGCCGAGGTGCAGCTGGTCAGCGAGGTCGCCCGCGAGTCCGCGCTGGCCCGCGCGCTCAAGCCGCTGCTGCCCGACTACGACTACGTCATCATCGACTGCCAGCCCTCGCTGGGCCTGCTGACGGTCAATGCCCTGACGGCCGCTCACAGCGTCATCGTGCCGCTGGAGTGCGAGTTCTTCGCGCTGCGCGGCGTCGCGCTGCTCACCGAGACCATCGAGAAGGTCTGCGAGCGGCTCAACCCCGAACTGCGCCTGGACGGCATCCTCGCCACCATGTACGACTCCCGCACCGTGCACTCGCGCGAGGTGCTGGCCCGGGTCGTCGAGGCGTTCGGCGAGCACGTCTTCCACACCGTCATCGGACGGACCGTCAGGTTCCCCGAGACCACCGTGGCCGGCGAGCCGATCACCACGTACGCCACCAACTCGGTCGGCGCCGCCGCCTACCGCCAGCTCGCCAGGGAGGTGCTCGACCGGTGCCGCCCCGTCGAGTGAGTCTCCCGGGGGCCGACGAACTGTTCCGGGCGACCGGCGGAATGGCCCTGTCGCCCTCGCTCGCGCGAAACGGGAACGGCTCCGGCGGCGCGCCCTCCGGGGCGGCGCAGGAACCCCCGAAGGCGAACGAGGGCGGGGCCGGGACGGGCCGCACGGCGGACGTCCCGGCGGCCCGGCCGGAGCCCCAGACTGCCCCTGCGGGGCGCGCGGAGGACCCCGCAGAGGCAGCACGACGGGCGGCGGCGACCACGACGGTGCGCGGCCGCGGGCGGGCCCGGCGCCCGTCCGGGCGGGAACGGCACGACGAGAAGATCACCGTGTACGTGTCCGCCGAGGAACTGATGGACCTGGAGCACGCGCGGCTGGTGCTGCGCGGCGAGCACGGGCTCGCGGTGGACCGCGGGCGGGTGGTGCGCGAGGCGATCTCGGTGGTGCTCGCGGACCTGGAGCAGCGGGGCGAGGCGTCGATCCTGGTGCGAAGGCTGCGCGGGCGCTGACGGCGGGGCGCGTCCAGGTGCGCGTCACTGCCCGGGCCGCGATCGCGGCGCCCCCGCGCGCCCACCGGTTTCGCACCCCTCGGGCCCGGATCTCCCGTGCCAGAATCGGACGTTATGTTCCAGGTCCGGTTGGAGAACTTCGAGGGGCCGTTCGACCTGCTGCTCGGGCTGATCGCGAAGCACAGGATGGACGTCACCGAGGTGGCGCTGTCGAAGGTCACCGACGAGTTCGTGGCGCACATCCGGGCGATGGGGCCGGAGTGGGACCTGGACGCGGCGACCGAGTTCCTGGTGGTGGCGGCGACCCTGCTGGACCTGAAGGCGGCACGGCTGCTGCCGGCGGCGGAGGTCGAGGACGAGGAGGACCTGGCGCTGCTGGAGGCGCGGGACCTGCTGTTCGCGCGGCTGCTGCAGTACCGGGCGTACAAGGAAGTGGCGGGGCTGTTCGCCGAGCGCTGGGCGGCGGAGGCGGCGCGGCGGCCGCGGACGGCCGGGCTGGAGCCGGGGCACGCGGAGCTGCTGCCCGAGGTGGTGCTGACGGTCGGGCTGGAGCGGTTCGCGCAACTCGCCGCGAAGGCGTTCACGCCGAAGCCGAAGCCGGTGGTGTACGTCGACCACATCCACATGCCGCCGGTGAGCGTGCGGGAGCAGGCGGCGCTGGTGGTGGAGCGGCTGAGCGCGCTGGGGGAGGCGACCTTCGGGCGGCTGGTCGCGGACGCGGAGAACGACCTGGTGGTGGTGGCGCGGTTCCTGGCGCTGCTGGAGCTGTACCGGGAGAAGGTGCTGGCGTTCGAGCAGCCGCAGGCCCTGGAGGAGCTGGTGGTGCGCTGGGTCGCCGAGGGGGACCGGACGGTCGAGGTGACCGACGAGTTCGACCGCCCGGCGGGCGGCGGCGAGGAAGGCGGTACCCGATGACGGAGCAGCGGCCGCGGCGGACGCTCGGCCTGCCCGGGCAGGCCCGGCCCGGCGAGTGGCAGGAGTCGGCCTACCCCGACGGCGAGCGGGTGGAGCCGGTCGAGCGGGTCCTCGCCCTGCCCGAGCCGGGCCACGAACCCGTACCCGCCCCCGAGCCGGAGCCGGATCCGGAGCCCGGGGCCGGGACGGCCGGGGTGCCGCTGCGGGCGGCGCTGGAGGCGGTGCTGATGGTCGCCGACGAGCCGGTCGCGGAGGCGCACCTGGCATCGGTGCTGGAGGCGGCGCCGCGCGAAGTGGCTTCCGCGCTGCGGGAGTTGGCGGCGGAGTACACGGCGCAGGGGCGCGGGTTCGAGCTGCGGCAGGTGGCCGGCGGGTGGCGGTTCTACAGCCGGGCGGACTGCTCGGCGGCGGTGGAGCGGTTCGTGCTGGACGGGCAGCAGGCCCGGCTGACGCAGGCCGCGCTGGAGACGCTGGCGGTGGTCGCGTACCGGCAGCCGGTGTCGCGCGGGCGGGTTTCCGCGGTCCGTGGTGTGAACTGCGACGGCGTGATGCGTACCCTGGTACAGCGAGGACTGGTCGAAGAAGCCGGCACCGAGCCCGAGACCGGAGCGATCCTGTATCGGACGACGAACTACTTCCTGGAACGGATGGGGCTGCGCGGCCTGGACGAGCTGCCGGAGCTCGCGCCCTTCCTGCCCGAGGTCGACGACGTGGAAGCGGAGTCCCTGGAGGGCACGATGATCGCGCAGGCGGTCGCCGCCGCACAGGAGGGGCCGAACCAGGCCGACCGGACCCAGACGGATACGACGTACGGACATTTTGATGCGTAGCAGTGGCAACGGCAGGAACAGCGGCGGCGGTCAGGGCCGGGGTGGACAGGGCGGCCGGGGCGGCTCGTCCTACGGCCAGGGCGGCGGCCGCGGCGGGCAGTCCCGCGGCGGCGGCTCGGGCTCGTACGGCGGCGGGTCGGGCTCCTACGGGGGCGGCTCGGGCTCGTACGGCGGCGGGTCGTCGCGCGGCGGCAGCGGGCGCGAGGAGCGCCGCTACCCGGACCGGCCGCTGCGGCCGGAGGAGCGCAAGTACGACCGTCCCGAGTACGGCGGCGGCCCGAACGCGACGCCCGGGCGCGGCGCGTACGGTTCGCGCAAGCCCGGGGCGGCTCCGCGGCCGCGCCGGGACGGGCAGGGCGCGCCGGGCGACCCGCGGCGCCAGCCGCAGCGCTCCCGCGAGCTGCAGGGCCGGATCGAGGACCGGGTGCTGGCCCGGCACGAGGGCCCCGGCAAGCAGGTCGGCGAGGAGGGCGAGCGCCTGCAGAAGGTGCTGGCCCGGGCCGGCATGGGCAGCCGTCGGGCGTGCGAGGAGCTGATCGCGCAGGGCCGCGTCGAGGTCAACGGCAGGCTCGTGGTCGAGCAGGGCCTGCGGGTCGACCCGATGAAGGACGAGATCAAGGTCGACGGCCTGACCGTCGCCACCCAGTCGTACCTGTTCTTCGCGCTGAACAAGCCGGCCGGCGTGGTCTCCACCATGGAGGACCCCGAGGGCCGGCAGTGCCTGGGCGACTACGTGACCAACCGGGAGACCCGGCTGTTCCACGTCGGCCGGCTGGACACCGAGACCGAGGGCCTCATCCTGCTCACCAACCACGGCGAGCTGGCGCACCGCCTGACCCACCCCAAGTACGGCGTCACCAAGACGTACCTGGCGGCGATCCAGGGCCCGATCCCGCGCGACCTGGGCAAGCAGCTCGCCAAGGGCGTGGAGCTGGAGGACGGCTGGGCGCGGGCCGACAGCTTCAAGGTGGTCTCGAACGTCGGCAAGAACTACCTGGTCGAGGTGACCCTGCACGAGGGCCGCAAGCACATCGTGCGCCGCCTGCTGGCCGAGGTCGGCTTCCCGGTGGAGAAGCTGGTGCGCACCGCGTTCGGGCCGATCTCGCTCGGCGACCAGAAGTCGGGCTGGCTGCGCCGCCTGACCAACCCCGAGGTCGGGGCGCTGATGAACGAGGTCGGGCTGTAACGACCCGCCGAGGGAGCCCGCTCGCCGCGTCACGGCGGGCGGGCTCTCGGCGTGTACGGAGCTCTTTGCCGGTACTTGGCCAAGGCGCGCCGTGCGGCCTTGCTATCGTTCGACCCGTTGGCAGAAGATTGCCACCGAAGTTCGCCCCGACGCGTGGCGGAAGTGCGCCACCGCGTCAGGGGACGGGGCGGCGGGGGAAGGAAGCACATGCTCGACGCATTCACCGTGCTGGGCCTCGGCCGGCCCGACGGCCAGGTGTACGCCGCGCTGGTCGTCACGCCGCAGTCGACCGCCCAGGAGCTGGCCGAACAGTGCGGCCTGACGCTCGACCAGTGCCGGCAGGCCCTGGACCGGCTCGCCGAACAGGGCATGGCCACCCGCGCCCCGGTCGACCGGGAGCGCTACCTGGCGGTCGCCCCGGACGTCGCCATCGGCACCCTGATCGGCCACCGCGAGGCCGAACTGCGCTCGGCCCGCGCCGAGATGCACCGCCTGATGGACGCGTTCCGGGAGGCGTCCCGGTACACCGACCCGGCGCACTCGGTGGAGGTGCTCACCGGCGGCGAGGCGATCGCCCAGCGCCTGGAGCACCTGGTGGAATCCGGCCAGTACCAGATCCGCGGCTTCGACTGCCCGCCGTACGTCCAGGACCCGACCGTGGAGCAGCCCCGGCAGCGGGCCAAGCTCAAGGCCGGGGTGCGGATCCGGACGGTCTTCGACAAGGAGGCGATCGCCTGGCCCGGGCGGCTGGAGCAGGAGATCCTCACCGGCGTCGAGGACGGCGAGGAGGCCCGGGTCCGGCCGGTGCTGCCGATGAAGATGATGATGGCCGACGACAAGATGGCGATCATCCCGATCAGCGTCGGCGACAGCGTGCTGGACGCCGCGTACGTCATCCACCCGTCCGCGCTGCTGCAGGCCCTGGACGCGCTGTTCGAGGCCGAGTGGGAGCGGGCCGTGCCGCTGCAGACGGTGATCGGCGGCGGCGACGGGCCCGGCCCGGACTCCGACCACCTGAAGCTGCTCGGGCTGCTCGCCGCCGGCCTCACCGACGAGTCGATCGCCCGCTCGCTGGGCTGGAGCGCCCGCACCACCCAGCGCCGCCTGCAGGGCCTGATGCGCGAACTCGGGGCCACCACCCGGTTCCAGGCCGGGATGGCGGCCCGCGAGCGCGGCTGGCTGTAGGGCCCGCCCGGGCCGTGCGGCCGGGCGGGCCCGGGGCTCAGCTCCAGGGGCGCAGCGCGGCCCACGTCCCGTCCGGGCCGCGCTCCAGCTTCTCCAGGCCGACCACGGCCGTCCGGTTCAGCCGCCCGTAGATGTGCGGGAACAGCACCCCCGGGGTGCTGCCGGGAGGCGGCCCGCCGGTGGCCGCCTCCCACTTCACCATCGGTTCGACGAGCCGCTCCTCGATCAGCAGCGCCATCAGCGGATCCGGGCTGTCCCGGAAGAACAGGTTGGCGACCGCCAGCACCGTGGTCTCGTCCGGCGAGCAGTGCAGGAAGCCCTCGGTGAGCAGCGAGGCGGCGGTGTACGGCCGGCCCGGGTCGCGCAGCCAGTCGTCCAGCGGGGCGAGATGGTAGATCATGTCTCTTTTGTACCGGAGTTGACGGGCCGTCGGGAGAGGCCGCTCACAGGCCCGCCACCTTCGCGGCCGCCGACACCTCGTACACCAGCGTGACGGTGCGCCGACCGCCCGGCGGCAGCGGCACCTCCCAGCGGGCGATGCCGTCGGCGTCCAGCTCGTCCGGCGGCGGCGAGCAGCGCTCCTTGCGCAGCCGCACCTCCACCGCCGACACCTCCGACACCGGGATCCGCTCGCGGACCGTCACCACCTGCTCGGCGTCCTCGCCCGGCGCGGAGAACCGCGACAGGTGCAGGCGCACCGTGCGGGTCAGCAGGGTGCGCTGCCCGCCCAGGCCCGCACCCTCGCGGCGCTCCTCGGACTCCCGCACCACCCGCAGGCCGTCCGCCCCGCCGAACGCCAGCCGCACCGGCGCGCCCGGCGCGGTGAACTCCAGCGCGCCGCGGCCCGTGTAGCCCGAGCCGCGGACCAGGTCGACCGGGCCGGCCAGCAGCGCGTGCCCCGAGGCGTTGGCGAACGACACCACCTCCGTCACCAGCTCCGACAGCTCCGGCGCCGCCGCGAACTCGCTGCGCGCCGCGGTCTCGAACGCGCTCACCGGCACCCGGTGCGCCCGCCCGTCCGAGGGCACCGTGACCGGCTCCGCGGCCCGCAGCACCCGCACCTCGCCGCCGTCGTCCACGCCCGGCAGGCCCGGCTCCAGCGGCCCCGCGTCGGCGATCGCCTGCTCGCGCAGCTCCACCTCGACGGTCTTCTTCTCCTGCGCCGAACGCTCCCGCAGCACCAGCCGGTCCTCGGCCAGCGCCGGCGGCTCGCCCGCCGACGCGGACCGCGCCGTGGACAGCGTCAGCCGCACCCCCGACCAGTCCTCGCCGGTGCGCTGCCACACCACCGCCTCGGTCTCCAGCCGCAGCGTGCCGCCCAGCAGCTCCGCCCGGTACGCCGGACGCCACAGCGCACACGCCGTCAGATGCCCCACCCGGGCCAGGAACCGGCCCGGCGCGGCGCACTCCACCGACAGCTCCACGAACGCCAGCAGCTCGGCCGGCTCCTCCTCGGCCCGGGCCAGCGCCAGCTCGGCCTGCCCCTGAGCCACCGTCAGCTCCACCGCGCGCAGCCGCGACGCCCGCAACTGCTCGCCGTACGACTCCCGTTCGGCGTCCACCCGGTCCAACTCGCGGGACCAGCGGGCCTGTTCCAGCTCGCCGACGCCCGCGCCCTCGCCGATCTCCCGCAGCAGGTCCGCGGCCAGCTGCCCGAGCAGCGCGAGCCGGGCCTCCAGCCGCTCCTGGCGGCGCGACTCCGCGAGGTAGTCCCGTTCCAGCTCGTGCACCCGGCGGCGCAGC
>NZ_KK853997.1:6028625-6029408 GCF_000696185.1 Kitasatospora cheerisanensis KCTC 2395
GCCGCAGCCGGTGCACGCCGGCCGGCAGCTCGACCTCCGCCGTCCGCTCCAGCTGCGCCCGGTCCTCCAGACAGGTGACCGCGGTGACCGGCAGGGGCAAAGTCTCCTCGAACACGCTTCAACTCCTCCGGTTCCCGCCGACCACGGCCTTACCGGCCGGGATACGGACCACATAGCCGCCCGTCAGCTCCGTCGAACCCCCGGCCGGCACCACCACCCGCCGGATCCGCGCCGACGGCGGCAGCTGCGCGGACGGCTCCTCCGGCGGCGACCAGCCGGGCCGCTCCTCCACCCGCACGTCCGCGTCGCCGCTCACCGGCACCCGCTCGCGGACCTCCACCGACGCCTCGTGCGGCAGCCGGTTCACCAGCTCGATCCGCACCCGGTGGTCCAGCACCGTCGTCGAGTTCAGCACCCCCGACGTCGACTCCCGCAGCTCGCTGTGCCGGGCCACCCGCAGCTCCTCCGCCCGGCCCAGCCCGACCTCCCGGACCCCGCCCGGCGCCAGCGTCGGCAGCGCCGCCGTCAGCAGGAAGTCGCCGTCCACCGACACCTCCACCGGCCCCGCCAGCAGCGCGTGCGCCGTGCCGTTCGCCAGCTCCAGCACCGCGTACACCGCCTCCTCCACGGCCGGCACGCACACGTAACGGGTCGTCACCGCCACCGGCAGCTCCGCCACCGCCACCGTGTGCCACACCCCGTCCGACGGGATGTCCGCCGGCGCCACCGCGTCGAAACGGTGGTCGAACGAGCCCGCCGAGACACGCGGCCGGGCCCCGAACG
>NZ_KK853997.1:6030256-6046443 GCF_000696185.1 Kitasatospora cheerisanensis KCTC 2395
CCGGTTTCGAACGCTGCGCGCCCTCCCAGTCCACGAACAACTCGTCCAACCCCGCCGGCTGCGCCCGCCACCCCGACGGCGCGGCCGGCTCCTGCCGGCGGCCGATCCGCAGCGAACTCAACCGCGGCAGACCGCTCGGCCGGGCCAGGTCCGCCGTCGACAGCGCCAACCGCACCCCGACCAGTCCTCACCCGTCCGCTGCGCCACCGACGCCCGCAGCACCAGACGCGCCGAACCCTCGCCCCGGCGGTGCGCCAACTGGTACGTCGGCACCCACACCGCACCCGGCACCGCGTACTCCACCTCCAGCTCCACCGCACCCGCGCCGCGCACCGTCACCAGCGCCCGCGCCGACGACTCCACCCCGCCCGGCTGCTCCGCGCTCGAACGCCGCCGCGACCGCACCAGCGCCACCTCGAACGCGTGCTCCGCCAGCCGGATCCGCTGCGCCAGCTCCACCGCCCGCTCCTGCAGCACCTCCAGCCGGGCGTCCACGAACTCCGCCAGCTCCAGCACCGCGTCCGCCGGCGCCCGCCGCAGCCCCTCGTCCCGGCGCCGCTGCGGCGGCACCGGGCGCAGCGCCGCCACCTCGCGGATCCGCGCCTCCAGGCGCTCCTGACGCTCCACCAGCCGGTCGCGCTCCGCGCCCAGCTCGGTCAACTCCCGCTCCCAGGACGGCGACCCGCCCTCCTCGCGGACCCGCTCCGCGTGCACCACCCGGGCCTCCACGACCCGCGCCCCGCCCGCCACCACCCGCACCCGCAGCGAACCCTCCGCCGCCAGCCGCGGCAGCCCCGCGACCTCCACCCGGCCGTCCGCCGGCAGCACCCCCGACGCCCGGCGCCGGCACACCGCGCCCACCGAGTGCACCACCACCGACACCAGCTCCGACTCCCACACCGCCTGCTGCCCCGCCACCTCGCCCCCTTCCGCCGCCGGCCCGAACCCCGGACCCGGGCGCCCAGTCTGCACCCAATCCCCGTCACGGCACCCGGATTTCCCCTGCGCGTCGGCCAACCGCGCCCGCCGCCGACCGGTGCGGGACAATGGCCCGACCACCACCGCCACCAGGGAGACGGAAACCCGCCATGCGCACTGCCGCCGTCATCGGCACCGGACTGATCGGCACCTCCGCCGCGCTCGCCCTCACCCGCCGGGGCATCAGCGTGTACCTCGAGGACGCCGACCAGGACGCCGCCCGCACGGCCGCCTCGCTCGGCGCCGGCACCACCGAACTCCCCGACGGACCGGTCGACCTGGCGATCATCGCGGTCCCGCCCGCGCTCGTCGGCAAGGTCCTCGCGGACTGCCAGCGCCGCGGCCTCGCCCGCACCTACACCGACGTCGCCAGCGTCAAGGCCGGCCCGCGCGGCGAGATCGCCGCGCTCGGCCTCGATACCGTCCGCTACATCGGCTCGCACCCGATGGCCGGCCGCGAACGCTCCGGGCCGCTCGCCGCCACCGCCGACCTGTTCGAGGGCCGGCCCTGGGTGCTCACCCCCACCGCCGACACCGACACCGAGACGCTGAACGCCGCGCTCGAACTCGTCGCCCTGTGCGGGGCCATGCCGATCGTCATGGACGCCGCCGACCACGACCGCGCGGTGGCGCTCGTCTCGCACGCGCCGCAGCTGCTGTCCTCGCTGGTCGCGGCCCGGCTGGAGCACGCCGAGGAGACGGCCGTGCGCCTCTCCGGGCAGGGCGTGCGCGACGTCACCCGGATCGCCGCCTCCAACCCCGCGATGTGGATCGACATCCTCTCCGCCAACGCGGGCGTGGTCGCCGACGTCCTCGACGACCTCGCCACCGACCTCGCCGAGACCGTCACCGCGCTCCGCGCCCTCCAGGGCGCCGACGAGGACGGCCGCCGCGCCGGCGCCGCCGGCATCGAGGCCGTCATGCGCCGCGGCAACACCGGTCAGGCCCGCATCCCCGGCAAGCACGGCGCACCGCCCACCCGCTACGAGACCGTCACCGTCGTCCTCGGCGACCAGCCCGGCGAGCTCGGCCGGCTCTTCGGCGAGGTCGGCGCCCTCGGCGTCAACATCGAGGACGTCACCATCGAACACTCCACCGGCCAGCAGGTCGGCCACGTGCAGCTCGCCGTCGCCCCGACCGTGGTGCGGACGCTCGCGGCGGGCCTGCGCGACCGTGGCTGGGGCGTCCGGGACTGAGGACTCCCGCCGGCCCCGTCCGGCGCGGGCCGGCGACTGCGGGCGGGGGCGCGCGGCGAGTCCATTAACCTTGAGGTGAGTTCGTGTGTCGTGAGAGAGAGGTTCGCCCCGTGGACAGTGCCGACCGAGCGTCGAACAGCCCGGTCGTCGTCGCCATCGACGGACCTTCGGGTTCCGGGAAGTCGACGGTGTCGCGGGCCGTGGCCTCGCGGCTGGGCCTGAGCTTCCTGGACACCGGCGCCATGTACCGCGCGATGACCTGGTGGATGCTCACCAACGGGGTGGACGTCGACGACCCGGAGGCCGTGGCGATCGCCTGCGCCAAGCCGGTCGTCGTCTCCGGCACCGACGCCGCCGGCCCGACCATAACCGTGGACGGCCAGGACGTGTCCGGCCCGATCCGCGGCCCCGAGGTGACCGCCAAGGTCAGCGCCGTCGCCGCGGTCCCCGCGGTGCGGGCCCGGCTGGTGGAGCTGCAGCGCGGCTGCGCCGCGCACGCCGCCCGCGGCATCGTCGCCGAGGGCCGCGACATGGGCAGCGTGGTGTTCCCGGACGCCACCGTGAAGGTCTTCCTGACCGCGTCCGAGCAGGCCCGTTCCGAGCGGCGCGCCGCCGAGCTGCGCGCCAAGGGCCTGGACGAGGCGACGATCACCGCGATGGCCGCCGACCTCGCCCGCCGGGACGCCGCCGACTCCTCCCGCGAGACCGCCCCGCTGACCCGGGCCGCGGACGCGGAGCTGGTCGACACCAGCGAACTCACCCTCGACCAGGTGATCGGCACGATCACCGCCCTGGTCGAGGATCGGGCCGGCCTGACCGCCGCCTGATCCACCCGGAACGATCCGACCGCGCGAGATCCGCGCGGTTCGCGCTGCCCGCGGGGCAGGTACGCACGGTCCGCCCCTGGGAAGGGCCGGGCCGGGAAATGGAAGACGGAACATGAGCAACGACACCACCGCCGCGCACGGCGAGCTCGGCGACGCCGAGTACGCCGAGTTCCTGGCGCTGGCCGCCGAAGAGGGCTTCGACGCCGACCAGATCGACGCCGACCTGGACGGCCACGGCCCGATGCCGGTGCTGGCGATCGTCGGCCGCCCGAACGTCGGCAAGTCGACCCTGGTCAACCGCATCATCGGCCGCCGCGAGGCGGTCGTCGAGGACCGCCCCGGCGTGACCCGCGACCGGGTCAGCTACGAGGCGATGTGGGCCGGCCGCCGCTTCAAGGTGCTGGACACCGGCGGCTGGGAGATCGACGTCCTCGGCATCGACGCGATGGTCGCCGCGCAGGCCGAGCTCGGCATCGAGCAGGCCGACGCGGTGCTGTTCGTGGTCGACGCCACGGTCGGCGCCACCGACACCGACGACGCGCTGGTCAAGCTGATCCGCCGCTCCGGCAAGCCCGTCGTGCTGTGCGCCAACAAGGTCGACGGCCCGTCCACCGAGGCCGAGGCCGCCTACCTGTGGTCGCTGGGCCTCGGCGAGCCGTACCCCGTCTCCGCGCTGCACGGCCGCGGCTCCGGCGACCTGCTGGACGCCGTGCTCAAGGTGCTGCCGGAGGCCCCGCCGCAGCTGTTCGGCGACGGCCTGGCCCCGGGCGGCCCGCGCCGCGTCGCGCTGATCGGCCGGCCGAACGTCGGCAAGTCCAGCCTGCTGAACAAGGTCGCCGGCGAGGACCGCGTGGTCGTCAACGAGCTGGCCGGCACCACCCGTGACCCGGTCGACGAGCTGATCGAACTCGGCGGCAAGACCTGGAAGTTCATCGACACCGCCGGCATCCGCCGCCGGGTCCACCTGACCTCCGGCGCCGACTTCTACGCCTCGCTGCGGACCTCCGCCGCGCTGGACAAGGCCGAGGTCGCGGTCGTCCTGGTCGACGCCAGCGAGACCCTCGCCGAGCAGGACACCCGGATCATCTCGATGGCCGTCGAGGCCGGTCGCGCCGTCGTCATCGCCTACAACAAGTGGGACCAGCTCGACGAGGAGCGCCGCTTCTACCTGGAGCGCGAGATCGAGCGCGACCTGGTGCAGGTCCAGTGGGCGCCCCGGGTGAACGTCTCGGCGAAGACCGGGCGCCACATGGAGAAGCTCGTCCCGGCGATCGAGACCGCGCTGGCCGGCTGGGAGACCCGCATCCCGACCGCCCGCCTGAACGCCTTCCTGGGCGAGCTGGTCGCTTCGCACCCGCACCCGATCCGCGGCGGCAAGCAGCCGCGCGTGCTGTTCGGCACCCAGGCCGGCACCCGCCCGCCGCGGTTCGTGCTGTTCGCCTCCGGCTTCCTGGAGGCCGGCTACCGCCGCTTCATCGAGCGCCGCCTGCGCGAGGAGTTCGGCTTCGAGGGCACCCCGATCTCGATCTCCGTCCGGGTGCGCGAGAAGCGCAAGAAGAAGTAACGGACAGCGGAACACGGCTGTGGGCCGCGGACACCGACGGGGTGTCCGCGGCCCACAGCCGTGTCCGGCCCGGCGCGGGGCCGCCCGTCAGGCGTCCCGGCCGGGCGGCAGCGACAGCACCGAGCGGTGCCGCCCGCCCGCCGGCCCCGCGCCGGACTGCGGCGCCGGGCCGAGGTAGCCGGACGCCACCCACCCCTGGCCGTTCGCCTGCGCGCCCGACGGCGGCGCGGGCGGCGCGAACTGCGGCCCGCCGCCCGCCGACTGCCCCGGGTACGGCTCGAACGACGGCTGCTGCGGGTACCCCGCCGGCTCCCGCCGCTCCGCCGCCGCCTCGCGCGGCTGCTGGTCGCGGACCGCGAAGCCGGCGAACCTCAGCCCCTCCTCGCCGGAGCGATCGCCCGGCAGCGCCCGGAACATCCGCCGGTACTCGGAGTACAGCGAGTCGTAGATCGGCGTGGCCGACACCGGGTGCTCCGCGTCGTACGACGGGCGCATGCCGGGGATCGACCGGTTGGGGGCGGGGGAGTTGGGACGGCCGGAGGAGGCGAGGTCGTAGCTGTACACGTAGGAGCCAACGAGCGAGACCGGCTTCGGATGCGGGGGCGCCGCCCCCAGTCCTATGCCCCGCCCGCCGCCCCGTCCGTCCTCAACCTCCGCCCGGACGGCGGGGGTTGACGCGGCGTCGGAGGAACCGGTGGCGGCCGGGTCGTTCACGGGGTCGGTCATCGGCGCGCCCCCGCTCAGGTACCGGCCAGCGGCAGGATGCCGGCGGCGAGCAGGCCGCGGGCGGCGGCCCGGTCCAGCGCCTGCCGCAGCAGGTCCTCGCGGGGCTGCCGGCCGACGGTGCCGGCCGGCACCGCGTACATCACCATCTCGGACTTGCGGGCCGCCGCGGCCCGCCACGACGGGGTGACCTGCAGCGGCTGGTGGGCCTGCCACCAGGCGGCCGAGCCGCCGGTCGCCGACGGCTGCAGGATCGCGTGCAGCTGCCCCATCGCCATCAGCACCGACCAGCCGGCACGCGGCCGGGCCGGCGTCCGGTTGACGTCCTGGACGAGCTGGAAGCCGTGCTCGGTCAGCAGCGACAGGAACTCGTCCTCGCCGCTGGTGCTGCCCGGCCGCCCGACCGGGCCGGTCGGCTCGACCACCAGCGCGGCCTGCTGGGTGTCGCCGCACAGCACGATGCCGCAGGTCACGCCGAGCACGGCGGGCTGCGGCCGGCCGGCCGGCGCAGGGGCGATCGGCTCCGGGATGCTCACCGGCGCGGGCGGGACGGGCGCGGCCGGGACGGGCGCGGGGGCCGCGGCGTCGCCCTGGTTGATCGAGGCGACGGCGCCGCGCAGCTGCTGCTCGTCCACCGCCACCACCTGGGACGGGATGCAGCGGGCGTGCGCGAACGCCAGCACCGCCGTCTCCTCGCCGACGAACAGCACCGTGCTGGTGGGCTCCCGCAGCGAATCGCCCGGTTGTCGGCACGAGGTGCAGTCGTACGCGTCCGGGGCGTGCGCTCCCGCCAGCAGGCTCTCGGCCTCGTCGTCGCCGATCTCGGCGCGTACGTCCTCGCTCACCTCAAGCATGCGCGGCACAAAGACTCCTCGTTTCGCCCTGACGTTCTGAGTGCCCCCGGCGGGGACCTCCGGGTGCGCCGGCGCGGGGCGCGCCGATCGCCATTACCAACGGGAGGTTGTGGCTGGAGTCACGGGCGGTCGGCCGGACGACGGTTTTTGCGCGGCTTCTGACTGCCCTGTGTGCGCGGAGGGTCGCTATCTGTCGACGCTGTGCCCGAGCTCACACCGGCCGAACTGTGACCGGGGCCATATCCTCATTTGGTTTGATCTTGGGAAAAGCGGACGAATGGGACATTTATCCTTCTTTTACTTGATCGATACCCCCGGTAACACCACGCTGACCTGGGACAACCCGAAACTGTTTGGCACCCCGCCCGGTGGCTCGTAGGTTCGTGGCCGGTGCAACGAGCACCTCCCGGGTTCACCCCCGACGCAACGGTCCGCCCCGGCTCACCCCGGACCCGGACCCTGCGCCCACCGGCGCGACGGCAGCCAGCCGCCGCCGGGGATGCGGACAGGTGGCCGGGGCGACAGCGGCACGTCCGACACGTGCACGGTCGCCCACCGGACTTGGCGAGCGAACACGGCCCTTCGAGGGCCTGGTTCCGCCTGCCCATCCCGGGAATGTCGAGAGGAATCTCATGACTTTCCGTAACGAGACCGCCGCTGCCACCACCGCCTCCAAGCGCAACCGCGTCCGCGCGGCTGTCGTCGGCGGCGCCCTGCTCGCCGTCCCGGTGGCCGGCCTCGTCACGGCCACCTCGGCCTCCGCCGCCGACGTCGCGACCTGGGACAAGGTCGCCCAGTGCGAGTCCGGTGGCAACTGGTCCATCAACACCGGCAACGGCTTCTACGGCGGCCTGCAGTTCACCTCCTCCACCTGGGCCGCGTTCGGTGGCACCGCGTACGCCTCGCAGGCCAACCTGGCCACCAAGGCGCAGCAGATCGCCGTCGCCGAGAAGGTGCTCGCCTCCCAGGGCCCCGGCGCCTGGCCGGTGTGCTCCGTCAAGGCCGGCCTGACCAAGGGCGGCACCCCGGCCCAGGTCGACACCTCCGCCGGTTCCTCCTCGACCTCGTCCTCCTCGTCCTCGAAGTCGACCTCGTCGAACACCGCGAAGACCGACTCCGCGAAGTCGAACAGCACCGCCACGGACAACTCGGCCAAGGCCTCCCGCTCCGAGTCCCGCGCGCAGGCCCCCAAGGCCGCGACCAAGGAGACCACCTCCTCGGCCAAGCAGGACGCCCCGAAGCAGACCTGGAAGAACAAGTCCGCGGCCAACACCGCCAAGGGCAGCTACACCGTCAAGTCCGGTGACACCCTGTCCAAGATCGCCACCGGCCTGGGCGTCGACTGGCACACCCTGTACAACAACAACGCCGGTGTCGTCGGCGGCAACCCGGACCTGATCTACCCCGGCCAGGTCCTCTCCGTCTGAGACCCGCACGGGAGCACCGCTTCCCCCGGGTCCCAGACCCGCACGGGAGCACCGCATCCCCCCGGGATCCACTGATCCCACCCTGTCGGCGTGAAGCCGCCACCCCCTCGTCGGGGTGGCGGCTTCCGCCGTCTACGGGGTTGTGCGGGTCAGTGGGCCTGGGCGGCTTCGGGGCGGGTCAGGGGGCCTGGGCGGGTCAGGGGTGGGCCAGGGCCGTGCGGACGCTCGCCGCGACGGTGGCGGGCAGCGCGGCCGACGGGAAACGGTGCAGCAGTGCGGCCTCCACCTCCTCCGGGTCGACCGGCTTGCCGAGTTCGGTCTCGAAGGCGCGCAGGTAGTCCCGGGTCCAGGCGACCGGATCGGCGTGATCAGGGGCCGGCGCGGCGAGCCGGCGGTGGCCCGGGACGGTGAACTGCGGGTCGAGGCCGGCGACCTCGTCCAGCAGGTCGATCCAGGCGACGCGCTCGGCGGCGGTCGGGGAGTCCGCGATCCGCGGATGCACGTTCAGCCACAGCAGCGCCGCGCCGAACAGGGTCCGGCTGCGGTGCTCCCACAGGTAGTGCCGGTCCGGCAGGCCGAGCGACGCCCCGCGCAACTCCAGGCGGTGACCCTCCAGCTCCACCGCGTCCTCCTCCAGCGGCTCCAACGCGACCAGCCGGGACGGCAGTTCCGACCCCAGATCCGACCACTGCGCGCGCACCGCCGGGTGATCACGCTCGATCCGGGCCAGCACCGGCGCCGGCCCGACGACCCGGGCCTCCGGGAACTCGTCGCACAGGACCTCCGCCGCCAGCCAGTACTCCGGCGCGAAGTCCGGCACCAGCACGGTGCTCAGCCGCCGCCCCGAGGACGCCACCTCCCGCGCCAGCCGCCGCCCGTCCGACACCCGCAGCCCCGTGCCCACCAGCACCGCCCGGTGCTGCCCAGCGCCAGCACCGCCACCTGGCACAACGACTCCTCGGGAAGATCCACCACCCGGAACTCCAGCGGATGCATCGCGCCTCCTCCGCCAACCGGCAACACCCCTCCCCCCAGGGTCTGACGGGACGGGGGAGGGCGCATGTGGGACGCGGAAGCCTCGCGGGCCGCGGGACGGGGCGGCGGCGCGGCGGGTGGGGGTGCGGCGGGTGGGGGTGCGGCCGGCCGGCCGACCGGGCGGCGGGGTCGGGAGGGGCGGGGGCGGGTGGGAGCATGGAGGGGTGAGTGGTGGCGGGGTGTTCGCCGGTGAGTTGTTCGGGCGTGGGCGGGAGGAGCCGGCGCCCGGGGTGGTGCTGGTGCCCGGGTGGCTGGGGGCGGCGGAGCAGCGGGAGCTGGTCGCGGAGTGCCGGGAGTGGGCGCGGCCGCCCGCCGGGATGCGGACGGTGACGCTGCCGACCGGCGGGGTGATGTCCGTGCGGACGGTGTGCCTGGGCTGGCACTGGTACCCGTACGGCTACGCGCGCACCGTGCTGGACGGTGACGGCGCGCCGGTGAAGGCGTTCCCGCCGCGGCTCGGCGAGCTGGCCCGGCGGGCGGTCGCGGAGGCGTACGGCGACGGCGTCGGCGAGATCGCTGGCGCAGCCGGGTTCGCGCCGGACGTGGCGCTGGTCAACCACTACCCGCACGGCGCGAAGATGGGCCTGCACAAGGACCGCGACGAGCGGGTGGACGCGCCCGTGGTGTCGCTGTCGCTGGGGGACAGCTGCGTGTTCCGGCTCGGCAACACCGAGACCCGCACCCGCCCGTGGACGGACCTGGAGCTGCGCAGTGGCGACCTGCTGGTGTTCGGCGGCCCGATGCGCTTCGCGTACCACGGGGTGGTGCGGACACTGCCGGGCACGGCCGACCCCGACCTCGGGCTGGTGGGGCGGCTGAACATCACGGTGCGCCAGTCCGGCCTGGAGTAGCGACGTCCGTCCGGCCTGCTGCGGCGGGGGCTGTCGGCGACACGGCTTCCGGTGGGGGTCTGTGTGCTGCGGACCGTGGGCTGGGGCGCTGGGGCGCTGGGCCCGGCGGCGGCGGGCGTGCTGCGTGCCGCGTGCCGGAGGGCGGGAATTCCCGGCGGGCGCGGAGACTTGTGCTGGACGGAACACGGCGTCCGGCGGTACACCCTGCCCCGCCCGGCCGCCCGGAGAGGGAGCGAGACATGGGAACCCCCGTCGACCAGCTCGTCGACCTGCTCGACCTGGAGCGGATCGAGCTGAACATCTTCCGCGGCCGCAGCCCCGAGGAAGCGCTCCAGCGCACCTTCGGCGGGCAGGTCGCCGGCCAGGCGCTGGTCGCGGCGGGCCGCACGGTGGACGAGGACCGGCCGGTGCACTCGCTGCACGCGTACTTCCTGCGGCCCGGCGTCCCCGGGCTGCCGATCGTCTATCAGGTGGACCGGATCCGGGACGGACGGTCCTTCACCACCCGCCGGGTGCTGGGCATCCAGGGCGGGCGGTCGATCTTCGCGCTGACCGCGGACTTCCACAAGCCCGAACCCGGCGGCATCGAGCACCAGTTCCCGATGCCGGACGTCCCCGCCCCCGAGGACCTGCCGAGCGCCCTGGACGAGGTCGGCGGCCGGCTCGGCGAACTGCCGCCGTTCATCAGCCGCCGCCAGCCCTTCGACATCCGGTACGTGGACCGGCTGAAGTGGACCCGCGAGGAGCTGGAGGGCGTCGAGGCGCGCAGCGGCGTCTGGCTGAGGACCAACGGCGCGCTGCCCGACGACCCGCTGATCCACGTCTGCGCGCTCACCTACGCCAGCGACATGACGCTGCTGGACGCCGTCCGCGCACCCGTCGAACCCCTGTGGGGCGAAAGGAACTTCGACATGGCCTCGCTCGACCACGCGATGTGGTTCCACCGCCCGTTCCGCGCCGACGACTGGCTGCTGTACCGGCAGGAGTCGCCGATCGCGCACGGCGCGCGCGGCCTGGCCCGCGGCGAAATCTACGACCGGCAGGGGCAGTTGGTGGTCTCCGTGATGCAGGAGGGCCTGTTCCGCCCGCTCGCCGGGCGCTGACCGGCACCAGCCGGGCGCCCGCCGGAGCAGCCCGGCCCGTCAAGCGATCGAAGCAAATCCCCGAACCAGAGCCCCACTTGGGAGGCAGTCCGATGACCGACACCGCAGCCGAGGCGTGGCAGCACTGGACCGAGTCCCGGAACGCGGCGGTGAGCGCCCCGCACGGCCAACTCGCGCTGACCGGCACCCACTGGCTGGAGCCCGAACCGGCGAAACTGCCCGACCTGCCCGGCAGTTGGTGGGCCGAGAGCGGCACCGTGTGCGCCGAACTCGCCACCGGGGACGGCGTCCGGCTGGAGGGCGAGCAGCGGGAGGCGACCGGCCGGGTCGCGCTGCGCCCCGACACCGACGCGGCCGCGCAGATCGCCGTGCTGAACGGCATGCGCCTGGTCCCGATCGAGCGCGAGGGCGAACTCGCGCTGCGCGTCTTCGACCCGGCCGCGCCGCGACGTGCCGCCTTCGCGGGCATCTCGGTCTACCCGTACGCGCCCGAGTGGGCGGTGCCCGCCGTGTTCACCCCGTTCGACACCGGTGCGCAGGACGTGCTGGTGGAGAACGCCGACGGCCGGGCCCGCCCGCTCACCGTCACCGGCCAGGTCGCCTTCACCCTGGCCGGCCGCCCCCACACGCTGACCGTCAGCGGCTCCGGCGGCCCGCTCAGCGGCGTCATCGCGGACGAGACCAGCGGCCGGGAGACCTACCGGTTCCGCTTCATCACCCTGCCCGCGCCGGACGCGGACGGGAACACCGTGCTGGACTTCAACCGGGCGTTCCTGCCGCCGTGCGCGTTCGCGGACCACTTCATCTGCCCGTTCCCGCCGCCCGGCAACCGGCTCGCCGTCCCCGTCGAGGCGGGCGAGCGGCAGGTGGTCGGCGTCTGAGGCGCAGCCCCGGGGGTGCGGCTGGGGCGGCCGGGGATCGGGGTCCTGGTCTTGTTCCGCTCAGCAGTTGGGGAAGTGACGGCCCGTCGGCAGTAGTCGGCGGGCCGTCTGCTTGACCGCGCAGCTTCTTGCTCGTTCGAGCAAACGGCGCTACCTTTTTGCTCGGGCGAGCAAGAGCCGGCTCGGGCAAGCAGAGAGGGGTGCTCCGTGGGGCGCACGTTCACCGAATCGGCGCGGCGCCGGCAGATCGTCGAGGCGGCCATCGAAGTGATCGCCGACGCGGGGTACGCCAAGGCCTCGTTCGCGCGGATCGCCAAGCACGCGGGGCTGAGCAGTACGGGGATGATCTCGTACTACTTCAAGGGCAAGGACGACCTGCTGCGCGAGGTGATCGCGGAGGTGATGCGGGTCTCCGAGGCGTACATGCTGCCGCGGATCGAGGCGGAGACCGGCCCGCGGGCGCGTCTGCGGGCGTACATCGAGTCCAACGTCGAGCTGGCGGCCGCGCATCCGCGCGAGCTGGCGGCGCTGGTGGAGATCCTGAACGGCCAGGGCGACGACGCGGAGGGCCAGTTCGCGGCGGCCCGCCAGGCGGTGATGGACTTTCAGGAGCACCTGGTCCGCACCGCGCAGGCGGACGGCGAGTACGGCCCGTTCGACGCCCGGGTGCTGGTGACGGCGGTCCGGGGGGCGATCGACGCGGTCCTGGTCCGGGTGCTGCGCGACCCGCAGATGGATGTGGCCGCCAGCGCACGGGAGTTGGCCGACCTGTTCGACCGGGCGGTGCGCCCGTCGGAGGTCTGCATGCAACCGCACCGGTTGCCGGGGGAGGACGCATGAACGAGCAGGGGGCGGAATCGGTGGGCGCGAACGCGACGGGGGAGAACACGATGGTGACGGACCTGGCGGGGACGGACGTGAACGCCGGAGCGGGGGCGGCGGCGGGGGCAGGCGCGGTGGGCGGCGCGGATGCAGGTGTCGCTGCGGGTGCGGGTGCGGGTGCGGGTGCGGCGACGGCGGCGGGTTCGGTCGGTGGCGTGGGTGCGGAGACGGGGGCGGGCGCGGGTGCGGGTGAGGCCGGCGTCGGGGCGGCCGTGGAGCTGCCGCGTACGGCGGACGGGCAGGTGGATTGGGCGGCGTTGGCGGGGGACGATTCGACGCCCAAGCAGCGGGCCGCGCGCGGGCGCCGGCAGGCCGTCAAGGCGGTCGTGCTCGAGCTGGCGGTCCCGCTGGGCGCCTACTACGCGCTGCTCGGCTTCGGCGCCGGCCAGTGGCTGGCGATCACGGTGAGCAGCCTGGCGGCGTTGCCGTGGGTGGTGTACGGCCTGGTGCGCAACCGCCGGCTGGACGCGATGCCGGTGTTCACGCTGCTGCTGATCGCGGTGGGCGCGCTGCTGTCGGCGGTGACGGGCAGCCCGCGGGTGCTGCTGGTGCGCGACAGTTGGGTGTTCGGGGTGATCGGCCTGTGGATCCTCGGCAGCCTGCTGACCCGCCGTCCGTTCATGCTCGGCGCGGCCCGGACGGTGGTCGCCGCGAAGATCGGCCCGGTGGGCGCGGACGCGTGGATCGGCCAGTGGGACCACGACCCGGCCTTCCGCCGCCACCTCCGCCTGCTGACGCTGATGTGGGGCGCCGGCTTCGCGCTGGACGCGCTGATCCGGGTCGGGTTCGCGCTGACCCTCCCGCTCGGCGCGGTGCCGCTGGTCAACTCGCTGCAGTGGCTGGTCGTGCTGGGCGCGATGCTCGGCTTCCACACCTGGTACGTGAAGCGGAACGGCCTGCTCGTCTGAGGCCCGGACGCGAAGCCGCCGCTGTGCGGTGGTCGTTGGCCGGTGGTCATTGGCGGGCGGGTGTTTGGCGGCGGGTGTTCGGCGGCGGTTTCGGCGCGGGGGTGCCGGGGCCGCCGTTGGCGTGTCAGTGGCGTCGGCGAGGATCGGTGACGTGATAGCCGTTGAGGACGTGATCGAGCGGGCCGGGCCGGAGGACGTGCTGCCGCTGGTGTCGCTGGCCGACTTCTTCACGGGCAACACCGTCGAGGACTCGTTGGCGCCGAACCAGTGGGGCTACGGCCGTCCGCCGCTGGCCGAGCTGGCCGCCGCGCTGGACCGGATCGCGGCCCGGCCCGAGGTCGCCTGGGTGCGCATCCAACTCCACCCCGAGACCCTGGAGTTGGAGGAACTGCTCGCGGAGGCCGTCGCGCTGTGCACCAGCGCGGACGTCGAGACCTGCGAGTCGTGGACGGCGGGGTGGGAGTCCGACGGCGTGATGAACGGCCTGGTGGACGAGTACCGGGACGTCCCGCCGGT
Source organism: Kitasatospora cheerisanensis KCTC 2395 (assembly GCF_000696185.1). Taxonomy (GTDB): domain Bacteria; phylum Actinomycetota; class Actinomycetes; order Streptomycetales; family Streptomycetaceae; genus Kitasatospora; species Kitasatospora cheerisanensis. Next base: position 6,044,002 of record NZ_KK853997.1, read on the forward strand.
GCCGGACGGCATGGCGATCCGCTCCGTCGTCTGGGACTGATTGCACATCAATAGCCGTTGTTCGGCGGCCGGTTGGTGCGCGGGCGCGATTAATCCGGTGACGGTGAGGGGCGGGTGTCCCTAGACTCGCCTCGCTGTGAGACGCCCGGGCCGGACGGCCGGGGCGCACCGTGACGTGGAGAGGGAGGGGCCGGCCGTGCGTAGCACCGCTGCTGTCGTTCCCCCGTCGCGGTTCGAGGTGATCCTGGTGTCCTGGGCGGGCCGGCGCCCGCTGCGCGGCCGGTGCCGGTAGGGCCTTCGAGCTCCCGCCCAAGTCCTCTGCTGTAGAAGCCCGTTGAGGGTGTGGTTCGGCTCTGCCGCGACCGCCCTCCGCGTGTGGCGTCCCGTCGTGTCGTGCGGGCTTGCCGGGGTCGGGTGCGGTGCCAGTGCTGCCACTGCTGCTCGTGGTGCCGTGAATCGCGCTGCCCATTCCAGGATCCGATTCCGAAAGGCACGGGGCCATGCGCACCGACCTCGCCACCACCCTCACCAGCACCGTTTCCGTTCCCGCGGCCGCCGCGGTCCGCAACCTCGGCATCCTCGCCCACGTGGATGCCGGGAAGACCACCGTCACCGAGCGCATCCTGTTCCTGACCGGTGAGACCCACCGGCGCGGCGAGGTGCACGACGGCACCACCGTCACCGACTTCGATCCGCAGGAGCGCGACCGCGGCATCACCATCTTTGCTGCTGCGGTCAGTTGCGACTGGGCGGGGCACCGGCTGAACCTGATCGACACGCCGGGCCACGTGGACTTCGCCGACGAGGTGGAACGGGCGCTGCGCGTGCTGGACGGCGCGGTGGCGGTGTTCGACGCCGTCGCGGGCGTCGAGCCGCAGAGCGAATCGGTGTGGCGCCAGGCCGACCGGCACGGCGTGCCGCGGATCGCGTTCGTCAACAAGATGGACCGGCCCGGCGCGGACCTGGACAGCGCGGTCGCCTCGATCCGCGACCGGCTCCACCCGGTGCCGCTGGCCGTGCAGGTGCCGATCGGCCGGGAGGGCGACTTCACCGGCGTGGTCGACCTGCTCCGGCTGCGCGCGCTCACCTGGCCGGACGGCGCCGACGGCGTCCAAGTCGCTGAGGTGCCAGTGGAGTTGGCGGCGGAGGCGGAACGTCGACGACAGGCGCTGGCGGAGGCCGTGGCCGAACTGCACCCGGCGGCACTGGAGGAGTACTGCGCCACCGGCACCCTCGGCGCGGATTCCCTGGCCGCCGCGCTGCGTCAACTCACCGCCGACGGACAGGCGGTGGTGGTGCTCTGCGGCTCGGCGTACCGCAACCGCGGGATCGAACCGCTGCTCGACGCGGTGACGGCGTACCTGCCCTCGCCGCTGGACGTCCCGCCGGTGCGCGGCGACTGGCAGGGCGCCGTCCAGGAACGCCCCGCCGACGCCCAACAACCGCTGGCCGCCCTGGTGTTCAAGGTCAACGCGAACACCACCGGACGGCTCAGTAGCCTGCGGATCTACTCCGGCACCCTGCGAAAGGGGGACACCGTGCTCGACGCACGCACCGGCCGCACCGAGCGGATCGGCCGCATCCTGCGGGTGCAGGCCGACCGGCACACCGAGACCGACACGGCGGTGGCCGGCGACATCGTCGCCGTCATCGGGCCCAAGGCCGCCCGCGCCGGCAGCACGCTGTGCACACCCGGCGCCCCGCTGGTGCTGGAACCGGCCGTCGCCGCCGACCCGGTGGTGACCGTCGCGGTCGAGGCCCGCCGCTCGGTGGACACCGACCGGCTGGCGGCGGCGCTGCTCCGGCTCGCCGAGGAGGACCCGTCCCTGGTGGTCGGCACCGATCCGGAGAGCGGGCAGCGGGTGCTGTCCGGGCTGGGCGAACTGCACCTGGAGGTGGCGGTGGAGACGCTGCACCGCTCCGGGCTGGAGGTCACCGTCGGCCGCCCGCGGGTCGCCTACCGGGAGACGCTCTCCGCGGCGGTCACCGGGCTCGTCCTGCGGCACGTCAAACAGGACGGCGGCGCCGGGCAGTTCGCGCACATCGTGGTCGACGTCGAACCGCTCGGCGAACCCGGCACCGACGGCTTCGAGTTCCGCTCCACCGTCACCGGCGGGCGGGTTCCGCAGGAGTTCGTGCAGGCCGTCGCGGCGGGCTGCCGGGACGCCCTCGCGGACGGCCCGCTCGGCCACCCGGTCACCGGAGTCCGGGTCACCCTCACCGACGGGGCGACCCACGTCAAGGACTCCTCCGACCTGGCGTTCCGCACCGCCGGACGGCTCGCCCTGCGCGAGGCGCTGCGGCGCGGCAGCCCGGTGCTGCTGGAGCCCGTGGTCGACGTCACCGTCACCGTCCCCCCGGACAGCGTCGGCGGCGTCCTCGGCGACCTGTCCGCCCGGCGCGGCCGGGTGCACGGCTCCGAGCCGCGAGGCGCCCACGGCA
>NZ_KK853997.1:6046622-6065607 GCF_000696185.1 Kitasatospora cheerisanensis KCTC 2395
CCCAGGGCCGCGGCACCTTCACCACCCGCCCGGCCGGCTACGCCCCGGCCCGCGTCGGCCGTAACCGCACGACAGCTGCCCCGCCCGCAACTCGCGGGCGGGGCAGCCTCGTTGGCGTCACGCGTCATGGACGGGACGCGCGGGTGCGGCGGGCGCGGACCAGGTCGTGGACGGTGCGGGCGATCTCCTCGGGCGGCTGGTGCTCCCAGAAGCGGAGGACGGTCCAGCCCTCGGCGGTGAGGTGGTCGGTGGTCTCGCGGTCGCGGGAGATGTTGCGGTCGAGCTTGGTGCGCCACCACTCGGCGTTGGCCTTGGGGCTGGTGGCGTGCTCGGGGCAGCCGTGCCAGAAGCAGCCGTCGAGGAAGACCGCGACGCGCGGGCCGAGGAACAGGATGTCGACCGTGCGCCGCGGCATGCCGGGGACGCGCGCGTTGACCCGGTAGCGCAGGCCCGCGGCGTACAGCAGCCGTCGGACCGCGAGTTCCTGGGCGGTGTCCCGGGACGACTGCCGGCTCATCCGGGCGGCGACGGACGGCGAGGACGCGGTGGGCGACATACCGCCAGTATCCGCCGGCCTTCGGACAACGGCCGCAGCGCCGGCGGCAGGGCGGCTCACGCGGCGGTGATCGGGTGGACGGCGGTGCCCGCGGTGCGGGAGGTGTGGGCGGCGACCAGGCGGCGGAGGGCGTGCTCGGTGGCCCGGTCGGCCGGGGTGACGGTGAACAGCAGGTGGTCGGAGGCGGGCCCGGTGGACAGGATGTCGTAGTGGAGCCGGAGTTCGCCCGCTTCCGGGTGACGGACGCGCTTGCTGCCGGCGCTCCGTTCGAGGACGGTGTGGTCGCTCCACCAGGTGTCGAACTCGGCGCTGTTGCCGCGCAGTTCGGCGACCAGGGCAGCCAGTCGCGGATCGCCCGGGTGACGGGCGTGCCCGGCCCGGAGATGGCCGACGGTCTCGCGGGCGACCCGCTGCCAGTCGAGCTGGCCGGCGCGGGACGCCGGGTCGAGGAACAGCATGCGCGCCGTGTTGTCGGCCCGGCCCGTGCCGAAGCCGGGCCCGAACAGGGCTTGCGCGGCCGGATTGTGGGCCAGCACGTCGAGCCGGTGGTCGGTCAGGTACGCCGGGAACAGCGGTATTCCGTCGAGGAGTTGGAGCAGCGAGGCACGGACCGGGCTGCCGCTCTCCGATCTGCCGGGAGCATCGCAGGGGTCTTCGCGCCGGCTCTCGGGCCGGGCCAGCAGGTGCAGGTGCCGACCCTCGTCCGCGGTCAGGCGCAGCGCCTCCGCGAGCGCGTTCAGGACGGCCGCGCCCGGGGTGCCGACCCGACCCTGCTCCAGTCGGACGTACCACTCGACGGACACGGCGGCCAGCTGGGCGACCTCCTGGCGGCGCAGCCCGGCGTGCGCCGCCGCGGACCGCGGGGGAGACCGACGTCCTCCGGCTGCAAGCGAGTGCGCTTGGCGCGCAGGAAGGCTGCCAGCTCGGCCTGTTGGGGCGTGCGGTGGGGCGCGGGACGGGGTGTGCGGTGGGGCGTGCCGGTCATGGTGTCGATGATGGTCGCGGGCGCGCCGGGGAGTCCAGCGCCGATCCTGGTACGCCGGATGCCACCATGCGGCGTGGCTCCCCAAGTGCCGTGGCGGGGACGAGGGTTGGCGGGACGAAGCCGACGACACCGATCCGAGGAGAGACTCCGTTGTCACGCCTGCCCCGCACCACCGCACTGCTGCTGGCCTCCGCCACCGCCCTGCCCCTGCTCGGCGCCGCCGACTCGAGTGCCCAAGTCCGTTCACCCGTCCGGGACTTCGGCCGGACCTCGGTGCGCTCGGGCATTCCCGTCGATGCGAAGCGCTTCACCGTCACCAGTCCCGACCTGGTGAACGGGAGATTCCCGCAAACGAATTGGGCGAACGCGTTCGGCTGCGACGGCGGCAACCGCCCGCTGCGCCTGGAGTGGCGCGGCGCCCCCGCAGGCACCCGCAGCTTCGTCGTCACCATGTTCGACCCGGACGCCCCGACCGGCTCCGGTTTCTGGCACTGGCTGAGCTGGGACCTGCCGGCCACGGCCACCGCCCTCGGCGACACCCCGCCGCCCGGCGCGGTCTCCGGCACGGACGACGCCGGGCTTCGCGGCTACCTGGGCCCCTGCCCGCCGGCCGGTGACCGCCCGCACCGCTACCGGATCACCGTCTACGCGCTCGACACGGCGAGCCTGGCCCTGCCGGCCGAAACGCCGCCCGCCGTCACCGCGTTCACGATGAGCGGCCACGTGCTGGCCTTCGCGCAGACCACGGCGGTGGCGGCGCGATAGCCGCTCAACGCGGGCGGCCCGCAGGCAAGTTGCAAGCCTGCGGGCCGGACTGCGGTGGGGGAGCGGTCAGTTCAGCGTGATCAGGTGGAGGCCGCCGTCCGACTCCAGCACGGTGCCGGTGAGGTTGCGGTTGGTGGCGGCCAGCGCCACCGTCTCCGCGACGTCCTCCGCATCCGCGATCCGCCGGACCGGCAACTGGGCTGCGGCATGGGCGAAGTAGGCCTCGCGGGCCTCTTGCGGCAGGCCGTCCCACCACGGGGTGGCGACCAGGCCGGGGGAGACCGCGTTGACCCGGCGCGGGGCGAGCTCGACCGCGAGCGGCCGGATCATCGACTCCAGTGCGCCGTTGACGGCCGCCAGACCCGCGGTGCCCGGCAGGGCCGTCCGCGCGGAGATGGCCGTGACCAGGGTGATCGACCCGTCCTCGGTCAGGTGCGGCAGCGCGGCCTGGACCGTCGTCAACTGCCCCCAGAACTTGGCCTCGAACGCGCCGCGCAGCGCGACCAGGTCGAGTTCGGCGAACGGGCCCGCCCCCTCGGCGCCGCTGAGCGCGACCACCAGCCAGTCCAAGGTCCCGACGGTGCGCAGGACTTCGGCGATCTGCTCGCGGTCCCCACCGTCCGCGCGGTGCCCGACCAGCTCTGGGTCGCTCACCGCGAGCGCCTCCAGGCGCTCCTTGCTGCGGCCCACCACGTGCACCGCCGCCCCCTGAGCGTGCAGCCGGCGCGCCGTGGCCAGCCCGATGCCCGAGGTGCCGCCGACCACCAGTGCAGTGCGCTCACTCATGCGTGCCATCTCCCCTGTGCCAGTTCCTGTGTCGGTTCCCGGGCCGGTCCTCGGGCCGGCCCCCGGACCGGTCGTTGCGCCGATCTGGGTGCCGGTCCTCGTGATCCGGGTGAAGCCGCCCCCGTCGCCGCGTGCTCCGGCGAGTGGGCGGGGGTCCGGTTATTTCGAACCGCGACGTCTCGTCTCGAATTAAGGTAGCGTGCTGCCCGTGATCGAGCAAGCAGAATCCGCCGCCGGCAGAACATCTGCCGGAGCATCTGACGGAACATCAACTCCCGTACGTCCGGGTCGACGTCGCAGCGAGGAGAGTCGGCTGGCGATCCTCACCGCCGCGACCGAACTGCTCGGTGAGGTCGGCTACGCACGCCTCACCGTCGAAGGCATCGCCGCTCGCGCCGGCACCGGCAAGCAGACCGTCTACCGCTGGTGGCCCGGCAAGGCGGACGTCCTGCTCGAAGCCGTCACCGCCCACGCCCGGCAGCACATCGCGCTGCCCGACACCGGCGACCACGCCGCCGACCTGCGCACCTTCCTCGCCGCCACCTTCGCCGCCGCCACCCCGCCCACCACCGACGCGCTCCGCGCCCTCATGGCCGAGGCGCAGATCGACCCCGCGTTCGGCGACCGCTTCCGCGAGACCCTGCTGCACCCGCGCCGCGAAGCCCTCGGCACCCTCGTCGACCGCGCCCGCACCGCCGGCCTGCTCGCCCCCCAGCTCACTACCGCCACCGCCGTCGACCTCGCCTTCGGCGCCCTCTGGTACCGCCTGCTCGGCACCCGCGACCCGCTCGACGACGACCTCGCGGAGCTGCTGACGCGGACGCTGCTGCTGCCGAGCGCGACGTCCTCCGGGAGTGCCGACGGGGCCTGACAAGGTGTCGGGCGGTGGATGAGGTGTCGGGCGGTGGTGGTGGCGGCGGTTGCGGTGCGGGGCCTCGGCCGAGGGGCGGCCGCAGGTGGCGGTGCGGGGCCCCGGTCGAAGGTCGGCCGGAGAGCTGACCGACGATGGCGGGGTGCCCACCGACTCGCCCTCCCGCCCGCCGATACCGCCCACCGCTCCCGCCGCGTCCCGGCTGCGCAGGCTGACCCGCGGCGCGTTCGCCGACCTCACGCCGCTGCGCGACAGCCCCGACTACCGGCGGCTCTGGTTCGGACAGTCCGTGTCCGCGATCGGTCAGCAGATGACCGCCGTCGCCGTCTCCGTCCAGGTCTACGACCTCACCGGCTCCACCTTCGCCACCGGCCTGGTCGGACTCTGCTCCCTGTTCCCGCTCATCGTCTTCGGCCTGTACGGAGGCGCCATCGCCGACCGGGTCGACCGCCGCCGCCTCGGGCTTATCGGCTCCGGCGGACTCGCCGCCGTCTCCGCCCTGCTCGCCGTCCAGGCGCTGCTGCACCTCGACGTCGTCGTCCTGCTCTACGCGGCCGTCGCGCTCCAGGGAGGCTTCTTCGCCGTCAGCTCGCCCGCCCGGTCCTCGATGATCCCGCGACTCGTCCCGCGCGAGCAGCTGACCTCCGCCAACGCCCTCAACACCATCGGCATGAACCTCGGTCAGACCGTCGGCCCGATGCTCGGCGGCATCGCCATCGCCGCGTACGGCGCCCAGGCCGCGTACCTGGTCGACACCGTCGCCTTCACCGCCACCCTCTACGCGATGTGGCGACTGCCCGCGATGCGCCCACAGACCGTCAGCGGCAAGCGCGCCACTGTCCTCGACGGCCTGCGCTTCCTGCGCGACCAGCCCAACCTGCGGACGTCCTTCCTCGCCGACCTCGCCGCGATGATCTTCGGCCTCCCGCGTGCGCTCTTCCCCGCCATCGCCGTCGCCTTCTACGGCGGCGGACCGGGCACCGTCGGCCTCCTGGTCGCCGCCCCCGCGATCGGCGCCCTGGCCGGCGGACTCTTCTCCGGCTGGATCGGCCGCATCCACCGGCACGGCGTCGCCGTCCTCGCCTCCGTCGCCGCATGGGGCCTCGCCATCGCCGCGTTCGGACTCGTCCACAACCTGCCGCTCGGACTGCTCCTGCTCGCCGCGGCCGGCTGCGCCGACACCGTCTCGATGATCTTCCGCAACACGATGATGCAGGTCGCCGCGCCCGACGAGATGCGCGGCCGCCTCCAGGGCATCTTCATCGTCGTGGTCGCCGGCGGCCCCCGCCTCGGCGACTTCGAATCCGGAACCGTCGCCACCCTCACCACCCCCACCCTCTCCATCCTCACCGGCGGCCTCGCCTGCATCGCCGCCGTCCTCCTCCTTGCCGCCCGCCGCCCCGCCTTCCTCCGCTACGACGCCCGCCACCCCACCCCCTGACCCGCCCCCGCCGCACCCCCCGAAACCTGGCAGCGAGCACCCCCCGACGTGCTGTATTGTTTTCCACGTCGCCGGGACACCGGGGACAAGGTCAGAAAGCCAAGAAGCCCACCCGGGCAACGCGGCAGACGACCACGGGACGTGGCGCAGCTTGGTAGCGCACTTGACTGGGGGTCAAGGGGTCGCAGGTTCAAATCCTGTCGTCCCGACAGAGATGTCGGAAGGCCGTTGATCGGGAGAAATCCCAGATCAGCGGCCTTTTCTGCTGCTCGCCTCTTGATGTCGCCACCTGCCCTTGCCATGCTTCGGGCGATCTTGCCAGGGACCAGCCGGGGACCGCGGCGCCGGCCGGGCACAGCCGGGAGGGCAATTGGGTAGAGCCTCGTCGGGAAAGAAGGCGGCGCGCGAAGCCGGGAGAACCCGGGACCACACGGTGCCGCAGATGTACCTGCGGCGGTTCGCCGAGCACCGCGGCCGACGTCAGCACGAACTGACCGTGCGCAGGACCGTCGCCATCGATGCGCCGTTCCCCGCGATGGTCGGCAACATCCTTGCCGAGCGCGGCTATTACGGGGCGTTTCGTCCATGAAGGCGGCGGTCGATCCTGATTTCCGGGCTGTCTGGCCGGCTCTTCTGCGGGTACTCCAGAGGCTGATGCGCTGGGAGTGCTGCCTGCATACGTATGTCCGCCGGAACTGCGCACTGCGTCCTGTCTCATCCCAGGAAGCCGGGCTGGAGCACGATTGTCCCCTGGATCCCGCGGCCTCTGGCCGCAGGCGAGATTCCGCAGTATGCCGTCGTTATGACGGATCGTCGACCGTATCCGAGCGACCTGTCCGACGCCCGCTGGGCCCTCGTCGAGCCCACCCTGACCGCCTGGCGCCGAGCCCGAACCGAACGGGCCCTCGCGTTCGGCCGGCCGCCCGAGCACGAACTGCGCGACCTGCTGGACGCGATCCTCTACGTCGACCGCACCGGCATCCCCTGGCGCTACCTCCCGCACGACTACCCGCCCTGGGAAACCGTCTACGCCTACTTCGCCCGCTGGCAGAAGGAGGGAGTCTTCGAGCAGCTCAACGGTCTTCTCCGGCGCCTGGTCCGCGCCGCAGAAGGCCGCGATCCGGAACCCACGGCCTGCATCATCGACTCCCAGAGCGTGAAGACCTCCACAAATGTCCCCGCCGCCACGCAGGGCATCGACGTCGGGAAGAAGATCGCGGGCAGGAAGCGAAACATCGTCACCGACACGATCGGCCTGCTCCTGGTCGTGCTGGTCACCGCCGCGAGCGTGCAGGACGGCACCGCCGGCAAGCAGCTCCTGACCACGGTCGCCACCCACCACCCCGGTATCAGCAAGGCCTGGGCCGACATGGGCTACAAGAACGCCGTCGTCGAACACGGCGCAGCCTTGGGCATCGACGTCGAGATCGTCCGCCGCGACCCCGCGACCAGGGGATTCGTCGTCCAGCCCCGTCGCTGGGTCGTCGAGCGCAGCTTCGGCTGGCTCATGAACCACCGCCGCCCCGCCCGCGACTACGAAGCCCTCCCGGCCCGCTCCGAAGCCATGGTCCACGTCGCGGTGATCAACCTCATGGCCCGCCGACTCACCGGAGAGTCCACCCCGACCTGGCGCGGAACATGAGCCTCGGAATCACGGATAAAACGCCCAGTTATCAACCTCGACTGCGAGCACGGCACCGTCGAGCTCGCTGTCGAACATCATCAGCAGCAGGGGGCTGGCACTGACCAGGTCGGCAGGCGGCTCGCCACTCCGTGGCTGGCCGCCACGTCTGCGGTGCCTCGTCGGCTCCTACCGTGACCACCTGCGCCGGCGTCGGACCGAGGACCCCGCGGTGCCCGTCTCCCACCTCCTGCGCGAGATCAAGGAACTGGGCTACACCGGCAGCGCGAACCTCCTGGTCTGCTGCATAACCCAGGGTCGCGCGGGGGAACTCACCGAAACCTGCCCCGAGATGACTGAACTCGACCGCCTAACAGGAGAGTTCGCCCAACTGCTGACGCCGGCCGAGGCAACGACGCCGAGCTCACCGATTGGATCACGCCAGTTCGCTCCGTTGACCGGCCCCACCTGCACTCCTTCACGAACGGCCTGGAACTTGACCGGTCGCCGTCGACGCCGGACTCACCACTCCGTACCACAACAGCTGTACCGAGGGCGTCAACACGCGAACCAAGGAGATCCGCCTCGGCTCTTGGACACGGCATCCGTCTTGGTGCTCCTCCCATGAGCGACGCCCGTCTTTCGGGTGTCGGGGCTCACATTCACTTGGTGATCTTGTCAGTGTCTATCCTCATGATTGACCTTCTCTGGAGCCGCCAGGGGGCTGCTTTCGGTCACAGGAGTGGGCTGCACGTAATATTCTCGGGGCGCCGAAGGCGTCCCGATCGATCTTGTTCTCCGAGGCAGACGCCGGATTCTTGATCTCGCCAGAGGATGTGTGATCTCCTGGTGCTCGTTCTTCTCGTCCGATGGAGGTTGGCGCTGTGCGCAGGCAGCACTATGAGGTGCCTCTGGAGCGGAGCGACTACCTGGAGCTCAAGCGTCACAGGAACAGCTGCAAGCCCGAGAACTTCGGCAAGTGGCTCGGTGGCTTCGGTGCTGGCAAGCGTCTGGCCGTCGACCTCTTCTCCGGGGCGGGCGGACTGAGCCTCGGGCTGGAGCGAGCCGGGTGGGCGGTCGCAGCCGCGGTCGACTTCGACGAGCGGGCTCTCCAGACACACGCCGCGAACTTCCCGGGCATGAGTCTTCACATGGACCTGGGCAACCCCGATGAGCGGGACAGGCTCGTGGACATGCTGGCACCGGCCAAGATCGATCTGGTGGCTGGCGGCCCTCCTTGTCAGCCGTTCAGCAGGGCTGGCCGGAGCAAGATCCGCAGCCTCGTGGAGCATCACGGCCGCGATCCCCACGATCGCCGCAAGGAACTGTGGAGTGCCTACCTCGACGTGGTGAAGCGCCTCCGGCCGCGTGCGGTCCTCATGGAGAACGTGCCGGACATGGGCCTCGGTGACGACTTCTTCGTGGTGCGCACCATCGAGGAGCAGCTGGAGGACATGGGCTACGCGACGCAGGTGCGTCTCGTCGATGCGTGGAAGTATGGCGTTCCGCAGCATAGGAAGCGACTGATCCTGCTGGCCAGGAACGACGTGGAGCGCTTCGAGTGGCGTCAGGAGCTGGAGCACGATCAGCGGACCACGCTGCGGGACGCCATCGGCGACCTGCCGGTGCTGCCCGTCGTGCCCACCGAGCGTGTCGGACAGCGTGAACTGCCGTACGACGAGCCGTCCGAGCTCTCGAAGTTCGCGCAGGACATGCGCAAGTGGGCGCGCAAGGATCGGGTTTGGGACCACATGACCCGACGGGTCCGGAAGGACGACGCGGAGATCTTCTCGAGTATGGATTCCAAGACCCTGTACTCGGAGATCTCCCCGGAACTGCAGCGCTACAAGGCCGACCACTTCACGGACAAGTACAAGAAGCTCGACTGGGCGGACCTCAGCAGGTCGATCACGGCCCACATCGCCAAAGACGGCTACTGGTACATCCACCCGGACAAGGACCAGCCGCGCACCCTCACCGTGCGGGAGGCGGCGCGGGTGCAGACCTTCCCGGACAGGTTCCGCTTCGCCGGCACGCGTAGTGACGCCTTCCGCCAGATCGGTAACGCGGTGCCGCCCCTACTTGGTGAGGCTGCGGCCGAGGCCTTGCTGCCAGTAGGCGACGAGCAACAGACCGAAGGCGGACTTCAGCCGCAATGGCGTACGGTGCGAAGGGACCTGACCGCCTGGGCTGAGGGGCAGCGCGAGTCGGAAAACTGGTACCAGCTTCCGGGCGAGCACATGTCCGGGCTGCAAGCCGCCGTGGTGGCAATACTGTCCGGAACCAGGATGCAGCCCACCCAGCTGGCGGCGATGGTCGAGGTCGTGCGAGGGCGGACGTCCCTGAGCAAGGCCGCACTCGAGGCACTCGCGGCGGCGGCACCCACCGAGGCCGCGAAGGCACGGGTTGCCCGGCTCGCCGCGGTCATCGGCAAGTCGAGCCTCTGGAGCGACGAGGAGAAGGTCCTCGAGCATCTGAAGCTGAAGCCCGCCGAGGCGACGCTCTACCGGTTGTTGGTCGGTGAGGACCTCCTGCTGGTGGGGCAGGGAGCGCTGCGCGTTGCCGCCCGTCTGCACGGCAGCGACTCCGACCGCACGAACAGGCTCAGCGACGGTCGAGTGGACCTGGTGAAGCTCGTCGGAGCCGGCGAGGACGCGCCTCTGCGTATGGCAGCGCTTCGGCTCATCGGAAGCAGCTTCTGCCGGGCCAAGGAGCCGCTTTGCCACGCGTGCCCCTTGAGCAAATACTGCGTCGCCAGGGAGAGCGTCTCGGACGACCTGTTCACGGACGCGTTGACTGGGACCCACGGACGGGAGACGATGCCGACGCAGGCTCGCGAGCCTGGTCGCACCGCCGGGCGACGCTGAGCGCAGCACGCTCGACGTCCGCCCGAATCTCGCACTCCCAGACACGGACGACGGTCCAGCCGGAGGCCTCCGCTGCTGCGGTGTTCCGGCGGTCGCGCTCCTTGTTGGTCTCGATCTTCGCTTCCCATAGGAGGCGTTCGGGCCGCGGAACGTCTTCGGGCCGTGCAGCAGGACAGCCGTGCCAGAAGCACCCGTCGACGAACACCGCCACGTTGTACCTGGCAGGACGAAGTCCGCCGTGCAACGGACAGCCACCTTGCGCTGGGACGGAACCGGAGGCCAAGCCGGTGAACGGCACGCCGGAGGGCCACCTCCGGTTTCGTATCGCGGGCGCGCCGACCGCGCAGATGGCCGCTGAGCTCAGTGCTGACCCACTCCGTGCTCCTGGCGTCCTCACGTGCTGCCGTACCTCAGCCCCCGCCCGTCGTCGACCTATGAGTGTGAGGGTGCCACACTCGCCCCATGCTTCGTGAACCTGCAGAACTCTGTGTCGACAACCATGGTCGGGTCGAGCTCCCCATGGGTCTGCTCGCGGAGGCGGGCATCGCACCCGGCTCGGACCTCCCGGCCCTCAGTGACGGAGACGGGCGGATCGTGCTCCGCCGCGCCGAGGACGCCATGAGGGATCTGCTCGAGCGCGGGGAGCTCTGAGGGCCGATAGGGATCCGGGCCTACGGACCGGGGACGAAGCCGAGGGACAGCGCCTCGTTGCGCGCGTGCAGTGCCTGCACCGCCTGTGGCTCGGGGACCTCCTGGTCGAGTTCGAGTCGCCTGCCGACGTACTGCGCGAGCTGGCGCTGCGAGGGATCCAGGTTGTGTGTCTCCTTCGCCCATCGCTCGATGGCGTACCACTCGTCTGCTGGCACCGACATCGCCTCGTCGCTCGCCCCCCGGGCGCCTTCCGTACCGCCTGCGAGAGCCTCGTCGTCCAGCGGGTGATCGCGGAGCTCGGCCGCCAAGTCGCGAGGCACGGACCAGGGCACGCGGGAGACGGCGTCCCAGCAGACGGGCTTCTTGGCCCACTCGCCCACGTGGTTGCCCTCACGCGGCTTGGTCACGACCCTCATGACCCGGGGGCACAGGTCGTCGATCGCGGCCTCGATGGTCGGCGAGATCCGCTGTTCACGCCAGATTCTGTCGAGATCGATGCGCTGTTCGGTGGCGAGCGACAGACGAGCCATGGTGTAAGCCGTGATCATGCTCTTGTAGCTGCCCGCCTCGTGGTTCGCCGCGATGCGGTCGACTGCCTTGAAGAGGATGGCCATGGCTATCACACGCTGGCAGTACTGGATGTCGACCCGAGGGGGTGCCTCGCCGATGCGGTCCATGAACGCGGCGAAGTTCTTCTGCGCTCCACGGCTGACGCTGAACGGGAGGAGACTCCAGGAGTTGACGTACTTCGCGAGGTCCGCCTTGGTGAACTTCCGATTCGGCGGGTTGAGCTTCTTGAAGGTGCGCTGCTTCGCCGGTGTCCGGGCCTTGGCCACCTCGTCGGTGTACTGGCCGCGCGCCCTCTCGTAGAACCAGTGTGTCTCCTGGCCGCTGCCGTCCGTCGCCGGCGCCCACAACGATCGGGTGATCCGCTGGACGGCCACGTGGTACTCGTGGTTCGAGCTGAAGTCGACGAGCGTCACGCGGTTCTGCGTATTGGAGTACTCGGAGATCATCGGGACGATCTCCGAGAGTCGCTCAGGGGAGACCTCTGTCAACTTCATCTGGACGGTCACGTGAGACAGGTCCGCCTTGTCCCGGCTCGAGGCGTAATGCAGCGAAGCCGTGGTCTGACCGCCGTTCACCACTTGGAGGCCGTGTACCCGTGAGATGCCTGACGGCGTGCCGTCCGGTCCGCGCACGAAGTCGACCTGGGACGCGGTCGCCGTGATGCCGTTGTTGTACGCCAGGAACCTGCCGGGCGAGTGCAGCAGGGTCTCCCTGATACCCCTGTTGACCGATCCGCGGGCCTGCAGGAAGGACCGGACATTCAACTCGAGAAGCCTGGTCCCGTACTCCCCGTACAGTTCGGCCAGTCTCTGGCCTGGGATCACGGCCATGGTCACCGAGTGGTCCGGCTCGCTGCTGGGCGCCGAGACACAGGGCAGCGGAGGATCGAACGAGACCACGATGGGCTCGCTGATGCTGCCGGACGTCGCGTGGCGGTGCAGTCGTGCCAGGTCCCATACCTCGTGGGTTACGGGGAGTCCGTCGAAGTCGGTGGGCGGGACGGCGGTGCTCGTGCCGACGCGGTTGCTGAGGAGGAAGAGCCGGATCCTCCGAACCTCGGTGAGCGCCTTCTCCACTGCCGCGCACATGTCGTAGACGTCGAAGGACTCGTCGATGTGCTGACGCAGCCCGTCCCTACACCGGCGGACGAACGTGAGGAGGCGCTTGAACGCGGTCTCGGTCTGTCCCTTCGTGAGTTTGGACTCCAGCGGGTCCAAGTCGAAGTCGGTCACGAAGAGGTCGAGGCACTCCCCGGAGTCCCCGATGCCGTATCCGTGTACGAGATGACCGTGGGCCGAGTGGTAGGCGGTGAACGTGTTGGAAACGATGCCGGCCTGCTCCAGATCCTCGAACACGCGTCGCGTGAACGTCTCCGGGGTGGTGGTCCCCTCGGCGTCGGCGGCGGCCTGGACGTCCGCGACGACGTCGTGGGCGTACTGGGACAGGTCAAGCTCAGGCATGGGGCCCCCCGATCAGTGCGGTCACCTCGTCGGCCGTGGCGCGGTGGTGGTCAAGTCCCGAGGTGTTCACGTGGTACGAGCACTCACCGACACCCTCTGGAAGATCTGCCTCGACGATTCTCGGGAAATTCTCCCCTACGTGCCAGAAGCGCAGGTCGCGGACGGTGTAACGAGGCTCCTCGTACAGGTCTCGCTGGCCGGGGAGGTAGCCGGCCTGCACCATGCGACTGTCGAAGGCAGCGCGCACGGCAGGGCCCGTGAGCTGCTCGCGTATGCGGTCCACCAAGCGGTTCAGGCTCTCGCCTGATCCGCCCCGCCGTTCGTCGAGCATCGCCAACGCCAACAGGAGCGCGGGCGTTCCGGTGTCGTCCAGCTGGCGTTCGCTGGCGATCCGGATGCTGCGGGGGCGCTTGGCGGTGCTGGTCTTCGTCTCGACGGCGACTCCGGACAACTGGAAGTCCTGGTTGGCACCACTCGGCCCCACCCAGGCGTCGACCGCCTCGGTTGGCCCGACGAGGGGCAGGATGTGGTCGCGCAGCACGAGGAGCTCGCCGACGAGTCCGCGACGGGCCTCAGGGCCGAGACCGTCTCTGCCGACGGCACGCAGGAGGTCCTGCCACCGCTCGAACCTCTCCACGGCTGCTGTCAGGGCTGCTGCGGCCCCAGGGGCCTCTCGGACGGTGTCAGCCACGTCGGTGACGAGCGGGTTGAACACCTCCCGCAGTTCGTCGGCGATGAGGACCACTTGGAGCTCGTACTCAACACGCGACACGGCACTCACGTTCATCTCCAGCCCGGCAGCACGGGGCAGCTGGCGTACGGAGCGCACGATGTGGTCGGCAGAGCGAGCGTCGGCCCTGAGGACGAGCATGCGCTGCTGTGCCGGGTGGGAGACGGAGAGGAAGACGTCCAAGGGGGCATCTGGATGCAGGCGGATACGGGACCGGCCCGGGGCCCCCTGGGGTGCCTCCAGGTCACGCCAATCGGACTCGGTGACGGTCACTCCCCGTCCTCCTCGTCGTCGAGGGCGTCAAGGCCCTCCTTCTGCCAGATGGTGTTGACCACGTACTCGGTGTCGGACTGGTGCTCGGAGAGCGGGAAGCTCACCTTGAAGCCCACCAGCGGCGGCTGGGCCTGACGGTCGTTGGTGGCCGGCCGCTCGACCAAGTAGACGAGCAGCAGTGCCTGGTCGGCTCTGCGCTGCCAACGGACGTGCTCTCCCGAAGGCGACTGAGGCACCTTCTCCCGCTTCTTGAGGGCCGCCGCCCTCCGTGTGGCTTCCAGAGCCGCTTTCACCTGGTCGGGATCGAGGTCGAAGCGGTACTCATCGGGAGGGCTGAGCAGCCGTCGGATCGTGTACCGACCGTCGCTGTCGACGTCGTTGAGTGCCGCGCGTTCCACAGGTCCCAGGCTGTAGCCGGCGACGTCCTGCGGGGCTTCGGCTGCCTGCTTGCCGACCAGGACCACCGTCCACTGCGGGAGCTCACCTACGGCCATGCACTGCTCGATGTACTTCGCGATGAAGCGAGGGCGAACCCTCTGGGCCATGCGGTCGGTCTCGTAACGCGTGAGGAAGTCCACGATGGCGTCGGAGGGTACCTGCTTCCATGTCACGTTGGCGCCCGCCGCCTTCTGCTGGGCGGTGGCGAGGCCATCAAGTCTACGGGCGAAATCCCCGAGTACCTTGAGGTTGTGTTCGGGTACCCCGTCGGAGAGGTTGAAGATCACTGTCTCCGGCCCCTCACCGGAGTAGCTGAGCATGACCCTCGTGCCTTGGCGCATCTTGTTGGCGGCCGTGACGGCGAGGCCGAGTGAGGAAGCGCGGACCTTCAGCCCGAAGTACCTTGGACTGAGATCCAACGCCGCCATCTCTTCGATCTCGCGACGCAGTTCGTCGGTGGCAGCAGTCACCTCAATGTACTTCGCCTGCAGGTCAGGAGTGGTGTATAGGCGACAGAGGTCCTCGTGCCCCGGTCGGTATCCGAACCAACGTCCCATCTGAAGCAGGGTGTCGTACGTGCTGGACGTGCGCAGGTAGTAGCTGACCGTCAGCCCCTCCAGGGTGAGACCCCGGGAGAGCTTCTGGCCCCCGATCGCGATGACCGAGAGACCGGTCCTGCGGTGTTCGTAGTAGTCGAGTGCGTCGCGGGAGGCGCCGTTGACCGTCTTGACCACGATCTTCCGCAGCGCGGGCATGACCTGGCTCGACACGTCCTCCCAGGTGACGCGTTGGGCTTCGTCCGAGGGGAAGTGGTCCGTGGTGGGGACGAAGTCCCGTTCCCACAGGGCCCGGAGCTCTGCCATGCGCTGCTGTGCCTGCCCGTACCGATCGCGGAGGGAGTCCACGAGGAGCCGCAGGTAGTCGTCCACCTGGTCGCGGACGATCCCTTGGACGGCTGTGAAGCGGGTGACGTGCACCAGCATGGAGTTGTGCTTCTTCGTCTGCCCTCGTACCCGTCGCGCAGCGCTGGCGAGGACGAACGAGGCGATCGCCTCGCGGAGGGACTGTGGAAGGTCGTCGGAGGGGACGAAGGAGGACTTGTGCTTGCTCGGGATCCAGCTCTCGGCGTCGTCCACAGGGCGCACGAGAGGAAGCGGGGGGACGTCCTCCTCGTCGTCGTTGTCGACCTGGAGCCCGAACACCCGCTCCGGCCCGAGGTAGTTGGTCGGAGACGGCAGGGTGCGGATGAAGCTGTCGGGAAAGAGGTCGGCGCCGAGTTCAGCGTGGTCGACGTCGGGATCGATGTAGATGTTGGCGAACGGAGTGGCGGTGTACCCGACGTACGCCGACTTCTCGAAGCTCTTCATGAGCTCACGGATCGCACCGTTTGTCCTGGTCGGATCCGCGTCGGGATCGCGCTCGGTGTTGATGGAGGCGTTGTCCGCCTCGTCGTCGATGACGAACAGCGGGATGTCGCGTACGACCTTGTTCCCGGTCTCGTCTTCCGTGCCCTGGACCTCGGTCACCCACGTCCGCAGGTATTCGAGGATCTTCCAGTGCTTCTTGACGACGAGAACCACCGGGAAACGACCGAGCGGGAAGTTGACGGCGTTGGCCGCCTGTCGACCGAAGTCGCCCTTCTCCGAACTGTTGGTGGGGGAGGCGATGTCGAGCTTCTTGGCGCCTGGCATCCGGCCGGCACCCATGAGGCGGGACTTCCCGTTCTGGTTGGACCGCTGCTGGTGCTGGGTGTCGAACCCCAGGAGCCCCTCGTCGACACGCAGCTGGGTCTGGCTGCGGAGGTCGTTGTGGATGCCGGCCAGGATCACCACGAACTGGTACCCCGCGTCCACGGCTTTCGCAGCGAGCCCGATGTACTGGCCGGTCTTACCTGACTGGACCTGTCCAATCACGAGGCCCGTCCGGCGCCATGAGCCGACACGGCGCGGGTCCTCTAGCTGGCTCAGGACCTCGTCCGTGCTCTGGTCCAGCCGCCGCACGACAAGGGGAGGATAGCCGCTGACGTCCTCCAGGTACCGGCGGTAGCGTTCCCAGAAGTCCCAGGCTCGGTCGTTCTTGGCCTCCGGCAGCCAGGGTTCGTGCCCGCTGTCGCTCTCCAGCCCGGAGGAGCCCTCCTGGAAGACCGCCGTCAGGACCTCGATCTCCTTGGCCAGCTGCTCACGGTCGAGAACCTCGCCCTGGCCGGCCAGCATCCCGAAGATGACGGTGACCGCGTTCTGCACTTCCTCCGGCGTCGGCTGACGGTCCTGCGACAGTAGTGCGAGAACCAGGCGACGGGCCTTGGCAAGGGACTCGAGAGACTCCTTGGGGGTGGAACTCACAGCAGACCTCCGGCTGGGCGGGAACGGCATGGGGCAGGCTAGGGGCGGGCACTGACAACGGCTCACCCGTTCCAGAAACCCTGCATCTGGTCGAAGGGCGGCATCGTCCGAAGGCGTTCGCGAGCGGCCGCAGGCGAGCGGCCGTCTGAGACCAGAGCCTCGTAGATCCGTTGGGCGACCTCCGTGGCTTCGGCGTCGGCGGGCCCGGGGCCCCCGAAGGGCTCAGGGTCGTCGCTGGTGTCCGTCTCGTGCATCACGCGGAGGGCGGTGACCGGTACCGTCTCCTCGAGCAGACGGATCAGGGCACGCACGTCTTCCGAGCTGGCACCACCAGCGCGCAGAGCTGCCTTCACCAGAGGGTGGCCTCGGTTGATCCTGCAGGAGACCTGGTCGTCGACACGACGGACGTTCCATGCATACACGAGCGGATCCCCGTGCGTACGCGCAGCGATCTGCCCGCGGTGGCGAAGTACGTCGGCGGCCCTTCTCCTGGCCTGCAGGGCGATGCGCCGTAGATGAGAACGCAGTGCGACGGGCGGGACGACGCTGGACTTCCGGACGTCGACCCCCCATTCGACATCCGTCTCGGCGGGGATGTCCACGGCTATGCGCGCCAGGTTGTACTTCTCCTCGCGGCGCAACCCGCGCTGTCCGAGCCAGTCACTGGCCAGGATCAGACGGTCCCGGCGGTACACGTAGAACCCCTGCTGGTCGAGCCAGCCACGCGGGCCGCCGGCCTTCTCGTACTCCTCCGGGGTGAGCCTCTGGGCACTGGGGAGGATGAACGCCTCCACCCGTACCGAACCCGCCCCCAACGGCAGACGCTCGACCGGAAGCGGTTGCACGGACGGGTGGCGCGACAGGAACGGGTCCCAGGGCTCGACGGGGCTGCCGGACACACGCAGGTTGCGGCGTCGGGTTCCGGCGAGGAACCTGGCGAAGACCATGCCCAGATGGGACTCCGTGCGGGCGGCCTCCGCGTAGAACTGCTTCTGGGTCCGCTCGTCTTCCACCGTCACCGAGTCGACGTGGTAGCCGTTGAGGCGCCGCCACAACACGACAGTGCCATGGTCCGCCTTACCCCGAATCCTGTCGAGGAGCTCAGTAGTCGTCTCATCCGCGCCCCGTAGTAGCCGCCACTCGCCCGACTCCTCGACGACGTCCAGGTCCCACGTCCGCACGTGCCACTCGCCTGAGGTCGCGGTGGCGACGGTGAGCTGCCGGGCCTGTGAGAACGAGGCCGACTTGAGGCCGACGCCGAAGCGCCCCAGGTCCGTAGCGCTTCGGGGCGTTGCAGGACCTCGCGCAGCCACGGTCATGGCAGTCACGAGCTCGTCGGCGGTCATTCCGGCACCGTCGTCGGCAACGGTGATCCATGAGTCCTGCCCGGCCCAGGTGAACTCGACGTCGATGGTGGAGGCCCCAGCGGAGATGCTGTTGTCCACGAGATCCGCGATGGCGGCAGGCAGGGAATACCCGAGCGAGCTGAGCGAGGCGACCATGCCCGCCGGCTCCGGAGCTGCTATGTCGTACGTCACGCCGAATACCCAGCCTATTTCCGGTTTCTGATGCTGGTTGCGATTATCCACGTGTGCTGCTCGCGCCCTGGGTGGGTAGTCGAGTGGGGTGCCCTGCCGACGCGAAGCCACGTGAACGTTCCATACGCTTCTCCGCGTGCTGCGGAAAGGGGCCTCGGCTCATGAAGCGACGGGGCAGCAGTGCCGTCCTACCGGAACCGTGGGTGCCAACCGACTGCGGACACCTGGAGCGCATCCATGTGTACCTGGCACCGACCCACGGGAAACGATCTCTTCACCACGTTGTAGTGCAATCCCTCGGTGGGGAGGTCGGGTCTCGTCAGGGCTGTCACCAATGCGTCGAGGTCAGGCGGGGTTCCCAGGTTCTGTACGTAGCGGAGAGAGGTGGCGTGCATGTCCGGCGCCGGGAGAGGGCGAAGACCGAGTTGTTGTGGTGTGCCGACACACCAGGTCCAGTCGATCGTGTCGAACGGTGGCCAACCGGCCGGCAGCTCGGCCGTGGCCGTGGCCGCCCGCAGCTCTCCCCTTACACGGTCCAGCTGCTGGGCTGCGGAGGTGAGAGGACGTTAAGTCCGTTTCTGGTAGCGCCCGCGTCCGGGTTGGTCGAGGAGTCCCTGACGAACGAGTCGTCCCAGGCGGGAGCGGGTGAGGTTGATCGAGGGCTCGTCGGCGGGCAGTCCGAGGAGTTCGTGCAGGTCGCGGACCCGGAAGACCTGCCCGGGGTGCTCGTTGAAGGCGGTCACGATCTGCTGGTAGACGGTGGCGGTCTCCGCAGGGGCCGGTTCATGGTCGGGAAGGGTGAGGCCGTCGATGACCTTGCCGGTGGTGACGATCTCGGCGAGGCGGGCCTCGACCTCGGCCAGGGCGCCGGTGAGTCGCTCGATCTGTTCGCGCAGGTAGTCGGCGCGTGCGGCGGTCTCGTCGTGTTCGGCCTGCAACAGCCGCAGGAGTTCGGTGACGTTCACGCAGCCAGCTCGACGTCGTCGCGCCAGGCGGGGCTGGGGGCGGTCAGGCGGCGGAGCATGCCGGCTGTGGAGGCCCAGTAGACGCGGGAGGCGGCGTTGTCGGGCCGGTGATCGTAGTCGCGGGCG
>NZ_KK853997.1:6066001-6199889 GCF_000696185.1 Kitasatospora cheerisanensis KCTC 2395
CGAGGCGCCGGTGGAGCATGAGGGTGCCGTTGACCTGCTCGACCACCCACCGCTTCGGTTGCGGGACGAACCCCTTGCCCGCGTCGTCGGGGTTGCGCCGGACCACCTCGACGGTGATGTCCTTCACCGCCCCGTGGATGATCACGGCGTCCTTGAAGCCCTGGTCGACCAGGGCCTTCTCCAGACGCATCCCGCACCGTTCGGCCGCCTGGTCCAGCAGAGCGATGCCGGCCTCGTTGTCGTGTGCGCTCGCGGCCAGGACCACCACGCCGATGATCAGGCCCAGCACGTCGACGGCCAGTCCCCGCTTCCTTCCGGGCGTCCTCTTGTTTGCGTCCAGCCCCGTGGTCTCCTTCGGCACGCCGGCCGCCGCGCGGACGGACTGAGTGTCGATGATCACCAGGGACGGGTCCTCTAATCGGCGGGCCCGCTCACGCACCTGGCAGCGCAGGATCTCCTGGATCCGCTGGTCAAGGCCGTCCTGGCGCCACAGGGTGAAGTAGTAGAACACCGCCGACCAGGCAGGTAGGTCGTGCGGCAGGAGCCGCCACTGACAGCCCGTCCGGTTCTGGTACAGCAGGGCGTTCACGACCTCGCGCAGGTCACAGGAGCCCGGGTCTCCGGTCGCCGATCGCGACACCCGCTCCTTCTTCCAGGCGGTGACCAGCGGCTCGATCAAGGCCCATTGCCCGTCGGACAAGTCTGTTGAGTACGGCATCCGTTCCATGCCCCGACCCCATCATGCACACGACACGCGAGTCGGCTCGAAAGCCTCCGTACCCACGAACGGGCGACACCAGATCATCCAGAAACGGACTTAACGTCCTCTGAGTTCTCGACCTTCATGACCTCATGCAGGGAAAGTGCTTCGATCGGCCACTTGATCTCGAGGCACAGGCCGCGACGCCTGCCCGGGTCCACGACGACCACGTCCAGATCCCGTCGGTCCTGACCACCGGGACCCGTTCCGCGACCAAGGTGCCGGGCGTCGTGCGTAGCCAGGCAGCCCATGCTGCTGCGCGCTCGCCTTGTTCCCTACCTATGCGACCGAATCCCCCAGAGGCATGGGCGGCCGAGCGAAGCATGATCGGGTCCACAGCCCTAGGCGTCACGAGGGGCGGGCAGACGATGAGGACATCGCCGTGTCGGATCAGCGGGGAGGTCCTGCACGAGCGCCCGGTCCGGTAAGTGAGCCTTTCCACTACCAGAGCCCGGTGTGCCTTCGAGACGTTCGGGCACATCTCCGCGATGACGGCCATCAGCCGGGTGTAAGCCAGGTGGAAGAGCGTCGTCTCCAGCCGGGAGAGTCTGTGCGCTGTCTGCTCACACAGGGAGGCGATCCCCATGATCACAGCCAGGACGCTGATCATGTCGCCGGCGGTCATCCCTTCACCCAGGGGACAGGAGTCAGGCACCTGTCCTTCGGGCACCGACTGCCGGTATGCCTCGATCGTCGTGGAGGCACGCTGGACGGCAGCGCGCAGGACCTCTGGTGGCGGGGTGGTCCGAGAGTCGACAGGCCGAGTGGAGATCCATCGGCGCTCCATCTCGGAAAGCTCCGGTAGCCGTGTGGGACGAGCGTCGCGTTCGAGGAACATGTCGGCTACTTCGGCCGATGCGTTCCAGCGGTGGCGCATCCGGAAGTTTCCCCTGGTCATCCGTACCTGATAGGCCCCGCTCCGCACGCCGGTCTCCACCAAGTCCAGCCGTTGGACTGCCGCCGCGGCAATGACGATCTCGGCTGCGTCCTTCTCCGAGCACGTGCCCGTGCCGAAGGGATAGTCGTGGTGCCAGACGACGAGCTGGGCGAGGACGCTTTCCCACGGCAGGTCCGTCATCATTCCTGCGCTGATCTCCATCGCGCGGAGTTTCGTCGCCGTCCGGAGAAGGTCGTAGATCCGCTCCGGTCCGGAGTTCCAGCCACGCAGTGAGCGGACCTGGTCACGAGCGCTGGCTATGGTGTCCAGCAGGTCCAGTTCGGGTTTCACACAGGCTCCACTTGTGGACGATCGGTGTTCGACAGGCCCTGCGGCGTCTGGCGGGGCCGCTGGTGGGGAAGGCAGAGCGCGGGCCCTCCCCACCGGGCATTCACAGGGTGGGGTCCCAGTACCCGACTTTCGAGCCGTCCGGAGAACCGAAGAGGTGCCAGCGGGAGAGGTTCCGGTTCCAGGACTGACAGGCCGTCTCGGGGAGCTGGAGGCAACCGTGGTCCGCACCCTCGTTTGTGATCATGCAGTTGGGGTCGTACAGACAGGAGTCGTTGTCGACGGCCCGGCTAACGACCGCGTCGAGGTTCTGCTCAAGTACGGTCCGCATGGCACCGAGGCTGAACTCGCTTCCGCCGTTGGGATAGATGGCGAAGGCCAGGTCGTACGGGAACAGGTATTCGGACAGGCTGGTCTCGCTGTACCCACTGTCGACTGCCAGCGCCCGCAGGAGCTGATGTGACAGGGAGTGGAGCAGACCGAACAGCTCGTGGACGGGCAGGTCGGGATGCCCCGGTGCGGGGCGGGTCTCGTGTGAGAGGGCCTTGCCGTCGCTCGGACCGAGCTGGTGCACCAGCCACTGCCCGACGCCGCCGGCGTCGTCGAGGGTGCGTCGACTCACGAGCTCGTTGCGGACCAACCACCGGCTCACCCGTTCCCTGTCCACCGGGAAGAGCAGTGCCTCCGCCTGTGTGGGATGCGCGTAGAGCAGGGTTTTCTCAGGGGTGCCCCGTGAGGCGCGCCCCCGGTAGGGCACGAGATCCGCCTCCTCGGGGCTGAAACCCGTCCGGCTGTAGCCGATCGCGAGGTAGGTGATCGGGAGATCGCTCACCAGACAGGTGTCCCGGCCGAGGCCGGCAGCCGCAAGGACCTCGGGGTAGCGCTCGTACAGGGCACGGCGCTCGGCGTTGCGTGCCTCCCGCTGGAGGCGGGGGACGCCTAGGCGCTCCAGGTTGAGGACTCGACGGTAGGTGTGCAGCTCGGCTGCGAGCCCGCGGGCGTCGTCGCTCTCGGTGTCGAGTCCGAGAGCCTTGCCCACCCGCTCCTTCAGGTGATCCACCTCGACGGGCATGAAGCGCGCCCGCAGCGCACGCGCCTGGTCGTGCAGACCGGCCTCCTCCATCACACGGATGCTCTCGACGACCTCGTCGGGGACATCCACCGTGTGCCCGTCCGTGAGTCGCCGGAACTCCTCCTCGGTGATCTCACCGAGCCACCAGCCGAGCACGGAGGCCGTGTACAAGGGGTTGCTCTGACGGGTGGCCTCTTCGGTCGTCGTCACGTTCACGAGCGTCAGGCCTTGGCCGACATGCGCAGTCCCCGCCGTGTGGAGCAGGGGATGCATGAACTTGTCCGGGTAGCTGCACGAGGAGTTGCTGCAGCTCCACTGCACACCCAGCGGGAAGCCGCATGTCATGCACTCCCACCGGAAGTCACGGAACCGACTCGCACGGTCGTCCAGTCGGAACCGGGTGTGTCCCCTCGGGCACTTGCTCGGCGGGTACATCGGTGACATCTCGCCGCACCTGTGTGCGAACACGAACTGGAGCTGCCGGTTGCCGACGGCGTTGCCGCACGCGGGACAGGCCGGCGGCCAGTCATCCGTCCCCGGCCGGGGGTCACTGGCCGACCAGACGTGTCCGCACCTGCCGCTGGCGCAGCGCACCACCCGGGGCCAGATGCGGCAGAAGACCTTGCCGGGGACCACGACCTCGTAGTGGCGATCGGCGAGCCGGTCCTCGTCTCCGGGAAACTCGGGTGCCCGGTCGGAGCCGGCGGCGAACGCACGGCCGGCAGCCCGCCACCTGCGTACGAACCGCATGGCCTCCTGGACTAGGTGTTCGCGGTCGAGCGAGGGGCCGTCGAACTCCTCGTCCCGTCCGAACTGCACCACTTGGGCGGTGTAGCCACCACGGTGGTCGAAGGTCTGACCGGGGCGGTACCGGTAGAGGACCTGGCCCCGGTCGCGGGCCATGTCGTCGTTCCTCGGGTTGAACGCCATCACGACCTCCTGCCGTCGGACACGATGTGGAACGGGATGCCCTCGGACACATCCCGGAGACTCGTCATGGGCCGGTACTCGAGGCCCAGGTAGTCGCCCGTTGCGCGGTATCCGCGGTTGTTCCCACCGGAGAGGCCGGCAGAGGCTCCGGCGGAGCGGAGGCTGGCGAGTGCATGCTCCACCATGTCCTCGAGATCACTGTGGAGCTCCTGCCCCTCCGGGCGCTCCGACTGGAAGACCGTGTGAAGTGCCTCCAGCAGTTTGGTGAGCTGGACGCCTTCGAGTCCTCCGACAGAAGGATCACGGAGCGCGGCCTGCATCTTCGAGAGGTCGTGCAGGTGCCCTGGTGCGTTACCCGCTTGCCACCAGTCGCGGTTGGCGATCTGGAGGAGGTGGCCCATCAGTATCCCGGGGAGGGTCCTGCGCACGGCGAACCGGCTCCAGCGGTTGATGGCCACGGGCTCGACCATGCGGTCCAGGTACTCGTGGAACTTGCCGTGGTACCGGTAGTGCGACCGGTCCCGTTCCCTCACAGGGTTGAAGAGCATGAACACGAGGCCGTGGTACGCACGGCCTACCCGCGACGACGCCTGGATGTACTCGGCCATGGACCTGGGCATCCCGTTGAACAGCATGAGGTTCAACCGGTCCACGTCGACCCCGTGGCTGACCATGCTCGTCGCGACGACCATGCCCGTGCTGCCGTTGGTGCTGCCCAGGTCGTCCAGGACGCCCCGCACCTCGTCCAGGCGTGTCTCGCCCTTCAGCTCGGCTACGCGGAGATCCGGGAACCCCTCCCTGCGCAGGGCCTCGTTGACCTGGGTGTCCAGCGAGCGCCGGATACGCCCGAAGTCCACGAGGGTGGTCGCGTACGTGAGACTTGTGCGGTACAGGTCTACGACTGTGCGGAGCTCCTCCTCCGGCCAGGCTTCGAGAGCCGGGGGGAGATCACGACGCTGGTCGAGCTTCCAGAGAGCGCGGTGCGCGGACGTCAGGATTCTGACCAGCGTCATCTCCGCCGTACCCCGTGTCGGCATGACCCCGACGAAGCGACGCAGGGGAAGACTTCGGTCGAGACGCCAGTAGAAGCTCTCGTCGAGATTGGGCCCCGGAAGCGGTACCACCACCGACCGAAGGCCGAAGAGGTGCTCGCTCTGGCGGTCCTCGCCGCGGATGGTAGCGGTGGTCGCGACCACCTTCATCCGGACGCCGCGTCCGTCGGGGCGCTGCCTGGCTGTCAGTGTGCGCTGGACCTCCGCCAGAAGCCCCTCGTAGTGCCCCGAGAACGCGCCGAGTTCCTCGTTGACCATGTGGAGTTCATCGATGATCTCCAACGAGGGGGAGGGGTCGTAGAGGGGAGCCCCCAAGGCCTTGGGAGGCGACTTCGGATGCCCCGGGGCATGACGCTCGTGGCACTTGCCGCCCCGACCGAACCCGTGGGGGGTGCACCAGCAGTCGACGTCCCCGAAGAGCGCGCCGAACCGGTCCGACAGCCCGATGTTGGCGAGCTTGTCCAGAGTGCCGACCACGACGGTGGGGAGGTAGCGGTAGATCTCCGTGTCCACCACGACGATCGGGAGGACCTTGCCGCACCGTTCGTTGCCGCAGACGTGTTCCAGCCTGAGTCGCTGAGGGTCAGGCGGCGGGATCCGTACCGACCGTTCCCCGCAGTAGGGGCAGTCGTGCACGAGCCGGTACGCGTGCCGCTCCGCCTCGCTGGACCGAAGGCGGTCGAACGTATGGTCGGCCGTCAGTGAGTTGGGGGTGTTACCGCCGCCTGCGTAGAACCCGATGAAGAAGGGCCACCCAGGGTCGCCGCCGATCTTCCTGAACCTGTCGGCGTTCCGGTCCCGGACGGTGTCCGCGGCGGCGACGACGTCGAGCTGCCGCTGCGTCTGCTGCAGCGTCAGCAGCCTGAGAGGGAACCGGCACCAGGCCGAGACCCCGACCTTCTTCCCCCTGGCCCGGTCGTAGAACATGCACACCAGAACCAGTCCGAGGTACGCCTCGGTCTTGCCGCCTCCGGTCGGGTACCAGACGACGGTTGCGGCCTCGGTCGGGTCCACGCCCTGGTCATCACCCCAGAGTCCGGGGGAGAAGAGGTGCTGGGGGTGCTCCCGCCAGGCCAGGGCGCCGAGCTGGCTGACGATGGCCACGAGCTGGAACAGCCGCCATCCCCGGCTCGGCCGCTTCCGACGCTGGTTGAGCTCCATCATGGACTCGTTCGCGAGCTGGAACGCGAGCAGCAGGCGCTCGTCCCGTCGCAACCACGCGATGCCGTCTCGGAATCGCGAGACCTCAAGCGCGGCGGCCCGGCGGTCGGCCTCCTTCCGGTCGGCCAGCCCGGGCCTGTCCTGGAGGTCCGCTGTGCTCCAGGCCGGCGCGTCCAGGTACGCCTCCATCTCGTTGGCGAGATCGTCGAGGACCGGTAGCGGATCGGCGGCGAGTGTCGCGTAACCCCATCGCTCGTCGGTCCGGGCCACGGCGCGGTGGGTGTCATGCTGCGGAACGGGCACGCTGCGCACGGCGACGAGCTGGCCGTCGTGCCAGCGTGACTCGACACCGCAGTTGTTCGAGTACGCCCCGAGTTCCCCGGAGTAGCGGTAGGCGTCGGCACCGAGGTCCATGGTGATCGGCAGCAGGCGGTCGCCCTCGACCTCCAGGCATGCTCGGAACAAGGCGTTGTCCCTGGCCTCGTCGCGGCGCGTACGGCCAGCGTTGCTGCCCCGGCCTTGGACCGTCACGACAGGGTCTGTGGCGAGGTTCTGCAGTGTGGCGGTGACACGGAGTCGGCCTGAAGCCACCGGCCTCGACGTGACGACGACATGTGCGGCGGGGGACGGCACCACTGGGCTCCCGACCACCTCCTGAGCGAGCCACTGCTCGAAGGCCCTGTCGTCCACCATGGCGACGGGAGGGACCAGCCGCTCCCTGCGATCGTTGCCGACGCGGCGGTCGATCCTCGGGTCCCGAAGAGCCTGCTCGACGGCCTCCTCGAAGGCATGCCGGAACTCGTGCTCCATGGTCTGACGCAGTCCGGCCTCGTGCCCGAGAACGATCTCGACCGGTCCGACGGCCACTTCGAGCCGCTTGAACAACGGCGCCAAGCGGTAAGGTTCCTCGCGCTCACCAGCCCACTCCCGTTGCTGGGCTCGGGTCGGAAGGGCCGCGTAGTAGAACGACGCCCGTGCCTTGACCGTGATGGAACTGGCGTTTTCGGCCTCGAACTCAAACCCGAGGCTGTCCGGAGTGGTGCGCCCGTACCTCGGGGCGGCGCCGCCCGGCTCGACGGTGTGGGGGCCGAGGCTTTCCATGAAGTAGCGCGCGCTAGGAGGTTCGCCCAGGCAGACGCCGCCTTGGGCCTCCCCGGTCGCGTCACTGACCACCGCGTTAACGAGATGTTCGACGAGTGCTGTCTGCTGGGCCACAGTCGGCTCGTACGGGGGAGAGGTCACAGCGTCCTCCCGCGGGCCCGAGCGTATGCCGACGGCAGCGGGGAAGGACTGCGGGACGACGTGTTGCAACAGGTGCGGTCGCTTGCGAAAGAGCGACGCTGGAACCGATGCGGCTCCGAAGCGCGTGCCGGGGAAGGGGCGCATGCCCAGCCGGCCCGCAGGACAAGGGTGTCCACGGGAACTCCAAGGTCCGTGAGTCAGAAGCCGCCATGGCACGACGCCATAGCCGGACATCCTCTGCTTCTTCGAACCTGAGCAGCATGGGCTCAGGTGGTGCGAAGTCGCAAGCCGCTAACCCAAGTTGACCAAATCTGTCTCGAACAATTCGATCTCTTGCCTGAATCGATCACGCGCGCCGATGAAGTCCTGCTCGGCGTGGTCGGCAGCCCCGTCCTCTTCCACCGTGAACGGGGCTGCCGACCTCTGCTGCGGGAGCAGGCTACGAATAGTCCCGCCCTCGCCTGACCGGTTCGGTCTCCCGGTGAGCCTGCTCTGCTCGGCGGGCTGTCAGGCACCTTGAGACCGTCGC
The DNA here is from genome assembly GCF_000696185.1 of Kitasatospora cheerisanensis KCTC 2395. GTDB lineage: Bacteria > Actinomycetota > Actinomycetes > Streptomycetales > Streptomycetaceae > Kitasatospora > Kitasatospora cheerisanensis. The sequence goes on from NZ_KK853997.1 coordinate 6,073,973, forward strand.
CACCTCTACCGCTTGGCGGCCTGCCCAGGAGCCCACCTGGCGAGCAGCGCCTCCACCGGCAGCCCGGTGACAGGCGCCGGTTCCGCACCGATATTGAGCGCACGATTTTCGCGCTGGTCGCCAATCAGGCCATCGCTCCCGCCTCCAAGCTCGCCGCCGCCGACTGGGCCATCCATGGCCAGGTGATCCCCGGTCTGGACGCGCTCACCGAGCAGCACGCCACCGGGCCATGGGCCTGCTCATCGGGGCCAACACCCAAGGCGCCGTGCAGGAAGCGGTGTTCTTCGCCGCTGCCCACATGGGCGGGTTGGAAGAAGCGATTCGGGGACGTCCCGGGGACCACGCGGCGATCGCCACCGCCTCCGAGACGCCTTTCGGTGAACGAACAGCGCGGGCTGTCTACCGTCTGACGTGCAGCGATGGCCATCGCCGGGCGACTCGGGGTCAAGGGGGCGCAGGTTCAAATCCTGTCGTCCCGACCAGCGTTTTCGCAGGTCGGAGGCCGTTTCCACCGAATGGTGGGGGCGGCCTCTTTCCGTTGGTGGTCGTTGGGTGGTCGTAACTCTGGCCGTCGGTGTCTCCGGGCATCGGATGTCGTTCTATGTCGCTCGTCCGTATTGGGGTTGGGAGCCGGCGTCGACAGCTTGGTGGGCGGTTCGTGACGTGAGGTGGGCGTAGAGGGACACGATCGTGAGGCCGACGCCATCGCTGAGGGCGAGGGTGGCGCAGGTGGTGGAAGCTGCTGCGGGAGACGTCGGCCTGGCGGGCGAGGTTGGAAGTGGTTGAGGACGTACTCAGGGCGGAGCGGGCGACCGTCGGCATGGTGGAAGACGAGCGTGGCACCGGCCGGCCTGCGTGTGGGCCTCCCGATGCCTTGCTGTGCGGTGCGGCGTCGAGCAAGGGGCTTGTGGAGTAGGGGTGAGATGGGAGCGGGAGGAGAAGCGGGCGGCCATACTGCCCCTCGCCCCCGCGGCTCGCCGGCGTTGACCTGGCGACGTTCGGCCACCTGATTGCCGAGGAGGTGGACGACGATGGGTTCATCATCGCCTGCGAGACCGCGGAACTCGCCGCCGGCGCGCTCGTGGTCGATCGACATCCTGATCGACGAGCTCTTTCAGGACGTCAAGGCGGCTCGGCAAAGGCCCGAGCGTCGCGCAGTGCGACGCCGTGTTCTTCCAACTCGACGGACTGCGGGAGCAGTTCGTTCACCTGTGCACGCCGCTGTTTGCCCGCAAGCTCATGGTTGCTGCTGTGGAGCTGACGGGTCGCCTGTGTCGGCCCGACTCTCGGCAGCTCGACAGTCTCCGTCGAGGAAATGCTGCTCCGGCTCTATGAACGGGCCGAAGCGATCCTTGACCTCCCCGGACTGCTTGACGACGTCGAGGAAATGCTGGCGTCCTTCCGGGAGAACGTGTTCGAGGACTCGGACCACGAACTGCTCTACGACCCCGCCGTGGACGACGTCTGGGAGGGTCCTCCGGCGGTGCACCCTGGCATCGCCCCCTCCGGGGTCGGCGAATGGTTCGTGCCGCTGCCGCGGGTCATCCCGCCTACCCCTACCTTGCAGCAGCCGGCGTAGGGCCTGGGTCCGGAGAGGATCGGTCAATGGGAGACCAGTCGTGGCCTTGGGGCAAGGTCGTCAGTGCGACGCTGGAATCGGCGGACCGCGGAACCACCTTGGTCTGCCTGGCAAGGTGCAGACGCCCAGGTCCGCGATGGCCCTGCTCGTTGTCGGTGCGGGCGTCATCTGTCCCGGCTCCACCACAAGGTGCGGCCCGAGTTGTGGCGGATCTTCGCGGCAGGCGGGGGATCCCCATCTGCTGGGCCGTCGTGGAGGTCTCTGGGACGTTCGCCGTCAAAGCCGACCGTGGTCGGAAGCCCTTCGCTTCTCGCCTGCAGCGGTGCATCTTCGAAACTTTCGGTGATCTTCCGCTGAGAAGGCACCCGCGAACCTTTCATTTCGGCGGGAAGGGACGGTGCCTTGGGTGCCGCCGCCGCCTTTGAGCTCCTGACCTGTGTGTATCTGTGCGTCACCGGGCGGTGCGACATTCGAACGTATCGATATTCCGAACGAAAGCGTTGACACTCCGTCAGGGCCCGCTCGACACTGGCGCCGTCGACACGGCCGACCGGCCCGGAGTCGGGCCCGTGTGTGGGCCCCGGTCGGTGTCAACCATGTTGACGGTACGTCGGTCACGTGCCGTGCTGCGCGACGTCCCCGCCTCTGCGAGGCTCGTCGGCGTCCGCAGCGCCGCACCCCACCCCACCCACCGGCAGAACGGATGATCTCCGTGAACTTCCCTCACCCCCACAGTGGTTCGGTCAGCCGCCTGCGGCGACTGCTCGGCAGGACGCGCGTCCTGGCCGTGGCCTTCGCCGCTGTCCTGCTCCTCCCGGGCACCGCCGATGCGGCGACCATCACGACGAACCAGACCGGCAGCGACGGCGGATACTTCTACTCGTTCTGGACCGAGGGCAGCGGCGCGGCCTCGATGTCCCTGAACGGCGGCGGCAACTACAGCACCTCGTGGACCAACGCCGGCAACTTCGTCGCGGGCAAGGGCTGGAGCACCGGCTCGCGCAACCCGGTGACCTACTCCGGATCGTGGAGCACCAGCGGCAACGCCTACCTGTCGCTGTACGGCTGGACCACCAACCCGCTGGTCGAGTACTACGTCGTCGAGAACTACGGCTCGTACAAGCCCACCGGCACCTACAAGGGCACCGTCACCAGCGACGGCGGCACCTACGACATCTACGAGACGACGCGCGTCAACGCCCCCTCCATCGAGGGCACCAAGACCTTCAACCAGTACTGGAGCGTCCGCCAGAGCAAGCGGACCGGCGGCACCATCACGGTCGGGAACCACTTCGACGCGTGGGCCAGCCACGGCATGAACCTCGGCACCATGAACTACGAGATCCTGGCCACCGAGGGCTACCAGAGCAGCGGCAGCTCCAACCTCACGCTCGGCTCCTCCGGCGGTGGCGGTGGCGGTGGCGGCACCGGTGGCAGCTGCACGGCGACGCTCTCCGCGGGCACCTCGTGGAGCGACCGCTACAACCTGAACGTCTCGGTCACCGGTTCGAACAACTGGAAGGTGACCGTGAAGGTCCCCTCCCCGGAGAAGGTCAGCTCGACCTGGAACATCAACGCCAGTTACCCCGACGCCCAGACCCTCGTCGCCACCCCCAACGGCGCGGGCAACAGTTGGGGCATGACCATCATGACCAACGGCAGCACCACCTGGCCGACGGTCTCCTGCGCGGCGAGCTGACGTCCCCACAGCTCATCGACCGGACAGTGCGCGTGACGGCCGCCGGGCCGTCACGCGCCACCGCATGTCAGTTCGGCGGTGCCGAAGGGGTCCTGTTGGAGGAGACGGTCGGCCGCCGCGACCTGGACGGGGGAGGCTTCCTTCCGGCTGAGGAGCACGGCCAGCTGGGCTCGGCAGGTGAGGTCGCCGAGTTCGGCGCTTTTTGCTGCCGCGAGTTCGAGGGCGGCCTCGGCAAGGACGGCCTTTTTCGGCGATTCGGCGCTGAGACCGTGGAGGGCACGTCCGACGCAGGAGCAGCTTGCCGGGCCCAGGCCGGACGGTGGCGCTGCCGCGAAGGCCGGCTGACGTGTCGGCTTCTACGGCCCGGCCTGCCGAGTGACCCGCAGCCATCGACGGGCGGTGAGTTTTCGGGCCTGCAGGCAGCCCTCATCTGCGGTCAGGTTTGGGCGAATGGACGGGAGTAGGGGCCGGTGCCCGGCGTAGGCCGGATGTCGGGGTGGCCTTGCCCGGGTCCGAGTCCCGGCAGCATCTCTGCGACTGCTTCGCTCGAGGTGCGACGGGGCGGTGCTTCTGGACGGCGTGTCGGAAGGAGTCGGCCGGTGGGTGCCGGTGGTGCCGTCCGTGAGGATTCCCCCGGTGCCGCTCGGCAGCGGCTGGTGGGACGCAGGGGCCAGCCGTGCAACGCTCCTTCGAGTACCTGCCAGTAGGACTGCGTACCGGTGGTGGAGGTGATGAGCCCCTCGACCGTGTCGTCGGTACAGGCGTGTCCGAGGTCGCAGGTGGTGACGATTTACGGCGAGGTACGGTCCTCGCGTCGTGCCCCTGACCGGCGACGGGAGGTGGGAAGCAACGGTAGGACGAGTGCTGGCAGCGTCGGAGAGCGCCCGAACGCGGATCGACCTGGACCCCCACCTGCACGCCCACTGAGACAGCAGCTGCGACGGCCCGCTCTCCGCCCTGTTCCGTTCCCGGGTGGACGGCTCCGGCGGCCCCGTCCAAGGCGTCCTTGAATGCGGGTTGGCGCCGTCGACGTCCGGCCCGGCGATGAGAACGACCGGGCCGAGCAGCACCTGTCTCTGCGCCCGGACGTCGACGGCTGGGAACCCGAAGGGTCATTGATCCCTCGCCGGCCGCAACGGAAGAGCTGGAACAGCTGCGTCCGGGGGATCCGTACCTGCGGCCAAGGTGACGACTGAACCGCGAATGCTCCGATGCCGAACGGCTTGGACGGCCCGAACGCCTTCGGCGGTCCGGTCCACGTGTGACGGTGTGCACCCCGCTGCGGGCGGGAGAACGGTGTCGGTGTGCAACTGAGTTGATTGATCATCAGATCTGATGATTTGATGCGCCTGCGCCGCCATCCCCAGGCCCTCAGGCCGCCTCCCCCAGTGCGGCGCGGAAGCGAGGTACGCCACCTATGGCGAAGAAGTACCGCTACGAGCTGCCGGAGCACCCTGTTGACTACGGGGTGAAGGTCGCTGCGGCTGACCTCAAGATCGAACAGGAAGCTCAGCGTACGCTCAACCTGGCCCGTGCTCGGGCAATTGCCGCCGAGATCAAGCCGCATGCGCTCGGGTCGATCATCGTTTCCCAGCGGTCGAACGGCGATCTGTACATCATCGACGGGCAGCACCGTCGTGAAGCGTGCCGCATCGCGGGCATCGACACGCTCGTGGCAGAGGTCCATCGCGGCTTGACGATCCAAGAAGAAGCCACTCTGTTCCTCATCAAGAACAGGGAAGCATCGAAGACCAACGCTCACGACGAGTACCGGATTGGCCTCACGGCCGGCCTGCCGCTGTTCGTCGACACTGAGAACGTGCTTGTTTCGCACGGTCTCAAGATAGGCAGCACCTCGTCCAACCAGATCGGTGCCGTTCAGGGAATCCTGGCGATCACCGACAAGTACGGTCCTGATGTGCTGGACGACGTTCTCACCGTTGCCGAAGCGGCCTACGGTCGCACCGCAGAGGCATGGGATGGGATCGTCGTCGGCGGACTGGGCGAGTTTCTCGGCCGGCACCGTGACGTCATCAGCGGCGATGCCGACCTTGATGAGCTCGCTCGCAAGTTGGCGAAGCGCTCTTCGGCGGCGCGACTCATCGGAGATGCGCGCAGCCAGGCAACGGGCTACGGCTCGAAGTCGGACGGCACTGGATCCCGGAAGATGGCTGCGTACCGGCTCGTCATCGAGGCGTGGAACAGCGGACGTCGCAAGAACAGGATCGGTGCCAACTAGCCACCTGGGAGTGGCGGCGGCCCCAGGATCACACGGTGTGCGAGGAACTCGACAACTGCAGTCGACTGTGCCCGTGTGGTGAACTTGGTGGGCCCTGACCTGCGGAAGCGACTCGCGCCAGGACCGGGGGCAAGGGGCCGCAGGGGCAGATTCTGTCAGCCAGACAGCGATGTCGATGGTGAGAGCCGGCACTTGGGAAGCCAGGTGCCGGCTCTCTGACGTCCGGTCAACTGGCGGTCGCATGACGGTCGTCGGGGCTGCGGGTGACGACAGATCATCCGATCTGGTCGCGCGGCGCGTTGGTACTTGCACATGCTTCCGAAGAGTCGGTCTCGGCGTTGGATCTCGAGGTGCTCCGGGTCTGCGGGGCCGGTCAGGGGTGGGGGGTGGGGGCGTGGTGCGGGTGAGGGTTTCGAGGGGGCGGGTGAGGATGTCGGAGAAGGCCAGTTCGGCGGCGCCGATCAGGATGGTGTCGTCGCCGAGTTCGCTGACCCGCAGGCGCAGGTTCTCCCGCAGGGCGGCCAGGGCGTTGGTGTTGATGCGGCTGCGGACTTGCGCGGCGGAGCCGAGGAAGACGTCCCGGAGGGTGCCGCCGAGGACGACCAGGTCGGGGTCGAAGAGGTTGACGACGTTGGCGATGCCGATGCCCAGCCAGTCGCCGACGCGGTGCAGGGCTGCGCGGGCGGTGACGTCGCCGAGGTCGGCGGCGGTGACCACCGACCGGACGGCGTCGGTCCCGGTGGTGCGGACGTCGCGGCCGGCCGCCTCCAGCAGGGCGCGTTCACCGGCCTCGGCCTCCAGGCAGCCGCGGGCGCCGCAGCCGCACGGCCGGCCCTGGAACGGATTGACGGTCATGTGGCCGACCTCGCCGGCGTATCCGCGCTCGCCGCGCAGGAGTTCGCCGCCGCTGATCACGCCCGCGCCGATCCCGACCTCGCCGTGGAGGTAGACCAGGTTCTGGCTGCCGCGGCCGATCCCGCGGCGGTGCTCGGCGAGCGCGCCGAGGTTGGCCTCGTTCGCGATCAGCACCGGGACGTCCAGGCGGAGCCGGTCGGCGAACGCGCCGGTGAAGTCGAGGTCCCTCCAGCCCATGTTGGGGGTGAGCCCGATCAGCCCGTCGGGGTGGCGGACGATGCCGCGCACCGCCACGGCGACGCCGACGCAGGACCCGCCGGCCGGTGCGTCCGCCAGCATCTGTTCCGCGAACTCGGCCAGGACGGCGGCGACTTGGGCCGGATCGGCCGGGTGCCCGTCGGGCCACGGGCACTCGCGCCGGCCCAGGAACACGCCGCCGAGCCCGATCAGGGCCGCCGCCAGCCGTTCCACCCCCAGGTCCACCGCGAGGACGTGCACGCGGGTGGACTCCGGTTTGACGACCAGTGAGGGCCGGCCGGCGCGACGGGTCTCCTGCGGCAGTTCCTCGCGGACCAGGCCCGCGGCCGTCAGCTCGCCGACCAGGCCCAGGATGGTGCTGCGGTTGAGGCCCAACTCGGCGGCCAGCACGGCACGCGAGGTCGGCCCCTGGAAGTGCACGTGGCGCAGCAGCGCACCCAGGTTGTGCTGGCGGACCTCTTCCTGGGAAGGACCGGCTTTCATCGCGGGCGGCTCTCATCGTCGGGCGGTGCGGCGGCGGGACATGGCGTCCACACCGGCGGCCACCAGCAGGACCGAGCCCGTGACAGCGTACTTGACGCCCGAGCTGTATCCCATCAGTCCCATCCCGTTCTGGATCACCGCGACGACCAGGCCGCCCAGCACCGCGTCCACCACCCGGCCCCGGCCGCCGAACAGGCTGGTGCCGCCGATGACGGCACTGCCGACGGCGAGCAGCAGGACGTTGCTGCCACCGGTGTTGGGGTCCACCGAGTTGCCCCGGGAGGCGGCGACGATGCCGCCGACGGCGGCGAGGCAGGAGCAGATGACGAAGGCCGCGATCCGGATGAACGCCACGTTGATGCCGGCCCGGCGGGCGGCCTCCGGGCTGCCGCCCACGGCGTAGACGTGCAGGCCGAAGCGGGTCCGCTGGAGGGCGAAGGTGCCGAGCAGCAGCAGGGCCCCGATCACCGGCACCACGATCGGCACGCCCTTCAGCGAGCCGACCAGCACGTTGCGGCTGCGCTCCTGGTTGAGCAGGTACACGGCCGCGCCGCCGAGCACCACCACGGCGCCGATCCGGATCGCCAGCAGGGCTGCCGGGGTTCCGGCCAGGCCCCGGCCGCGGCGGTCGCGGCTGCGGCGCAACTGCAGGGCGGCGTACCCGGCGGCGCAGCCGGCCAGCAGCAGCCAGCCCAGCACCGGGCTGAGGTTGTCGTTCGCGATCGCCAGGACGGTCGGGTCCTTGACGGAGATGTTGGTGCCTTCCTTCAGCAGCATCAGCACGACGCCCTGGAAGCCGAGGAACGCGGCGAGCGTCACCACGAAGGACGGGATGCCGACTTTGGCGACGAGTGTGCCGAGCAGCAGCCCGATGGCCGCGCCGGTCAGTACGGCGGCGGCCACCGCCGCGTACCAGGGCCAGCCGTGGTCGGTCAGCAGGATCGCCAGCACCGCGGCGCAGACCCCGCTGGCGTAGCCGGCCGACAGGTCGATCTCGCCGAGGAGGAGGACGAAGACCAGTCCCATCGCGATGGCGATGCTGCCGGCGCTCTGGGTGAGCAGGTTGGCGAAGTTCAGGTTGGACAGGAAGACCGGGCGCAGCAGGGAGAAGAACACGCACAGCACGACCAGGCCTGCGACGGCGGGCAGGGCGCCGAGCTCGCCGGCGCGCACCTGCTCCAGGTAGCCGCGGCCGACCGCGTCCAGGCCGGTGGCCGCGGGCCGGTCCGGCGAGGGGGCGGCGGGCAGGTCCGGTCCCTCGGGCTTCTCCGACGTCTCGGGGGCGGGGGCGGTCATGCGGCGGCTCCGTGGGGGTTGGTCTGCGGGCCCAGGTCGCCGCTGCGGCCCGAGGTGATCAGTTCGACGACCTGAGCGTGCGTCACGTCGGTGGCCTTGACCTGGGCGGCCATCCGGCCGAGGTACAGTGCGGCGATTCGGTCGGAGACCGCGAAGACGTCGTTCATGTTGTGCGAGATGAGGACGACGGCCAGGCCGTTGTCGGCCAGTCGGCGCACCAGTTCGAGGACCTGCGCGGTCTGGGCGACGCCCAGGGCCGCGGTCGGCTCGTCGAGGACCACCAGCTTGCTGTTCCACAGCACCGCCTTGGCGATGGCGACGGTCTGGCGCTGGCCGCCGGAGAGGCTGGAGACCTTCTGGCGAAGGGACTTGACCGTGCGGACCGAGAGGCTCCGGAGCGTCGCGGCGGCCATCTCCTCCATCGTGGAGTCGTCGAGCACCAGGCCGCGGAGCTTCTCCCGCCCGAGGAACATGTTCTGCACGATGTCGAGGTTGTCGCAGAGCGCGAGGTCCTGGTAGACGATCTCCACCCCGAGCGCGGCGGCTTCGCGCGGGCTGTGCACCTGCACCGGGCGGCCCTCGAAGAGGTAGCTCCCGGCGTCGATGGGGTGGATTCCGCCGATGCACTTGACCAGCGTCGACTTGCCGGCGCCGTTGTCGCCGACGAGTGCCGTCACCTGCCCCGCGTAGGCGCTGAGCGCGACGTCGTGCAGGACCTGGACGGGACCGAAGCTCTTGTCGATCCCGCGCAGTTCGAGGATTGGTGTTTCTGCCATGGGTGGGGCTCCTGGGGATGGGCGGGGCGGGCCCCGGCCGGGCGGCGGCCGGGGCCCACGGGTACGGCCTGGCGCGCTAGTTGATCCCGTTCTTCGTGCACAGGGCCGCGTAGTCGCCGGTGCACAGTTCCGCCTTGGTGACGAAGCCGTCGGCGACGACCTTCTGCACGGTGTCCTTGAAGATCGCCTCGGGGGCCAGCAGCACCGACGGGACGTCCCGGTTGCCGGTCGGGTCGTGGACGGTGGCGGTGGTCTGGCTCTTCTTGCCGGCCGCCAGCTCGACGGCGAGGGCGGACGCCGCGTCGGCCTCCTTCTTCACGGCCTTGTAGACCGTCATGCACTGGTCGCCCGCCAGGATGCTCTGCAGCCCCTGCACCGTGGCGTCCTGACCGGTGATCGGCACCTGCCCGTTGCGGTGGTTCTTGCGCAGCACGGCGACGGCCGCGTTGGCCAGGCCGTCGTTGGCCGCGAGGACGCCGCCGATGTCCGGCCGGCTGGTGTACATCTGCTCGAAGATGGTCTGCGCCTGGGCGTTGTCCCAGTCCGGCACCGACTGGTTGGGGCCCTTGGTGTACTCCCCGGAGGCGAACTTCGGGTCCAGCACGCCGTTGTAGCCGTTGGCGAACAGGGTGGCGTTGTTGTCGGTGGGGGAGCCGTTGAGCTCGGCGACGACGGGGTTCTTGGCGCCCATGTCGGTCAGGCACTTCGTCAGGCCCTCGCCCTGCAGCTTGCCGACCTGGGTGTTGTCGAAGCTGACGTAGTACTGGGCGGAGCCGCCGAGGGTGAGCCGGTCGTAGTCGATGGTGGCCACGCCCTGCGCCTTGGCCTTGTCGAGCACGGCCTTGCCGGTGCCGCTGTCCAGGTTGACGATGACCAGCACGTTCACGCCGCTGGTGATCATCTGGTCGGCGATGGTCTGGAACGCCTGCTTGTCGCCCTCGGCGTTCTGGATGTCGTAGTCCACTCCGGCCGCCTTGAAGGCCGCCGCGAGGTACGGCCGGTCCGCGGTCTCCCAGCGGACGGACGACTTGCTGTCCGGCAGGATCACGCCGATCTTCGGCTTCTTGGCACCCGAGGAGCCGGTGCCGCCGGAGTCCGCCGAGGAGCAGGCGGTGACGGTGGAGAGCAGGGCCGCCGACACGGCGGCGGTGGCGAACAGGAGCCCCTTGCGCATGGGCAGGGTCCTTTCGGGGCGTGTCCGACCTGCGCCGGACGTGCATGGGTGGGGGAGGGTGGGGGCGCGGACACGTAGCGGGAACCAGCCGACCGCTGTCGCGCGCCTATTTGTTGCCTGCGACAACATACGGGTTGGGGTGGGGCCCGCCAAGACCCTGAGCCGACGCGCGCGGGTAACGATCGCGTCACCGGAGCCGGGCGGCGCGGCGGGGGCGGGGCGGTGTGCGGGGGTGTGACGGATCGGCGGTCGGGCGGTCGGGCGGCCCGGTGGGCATGCGCAGCGCCGTCGGGTGTTCGAGGCAGACCGGACGGTGTCCGGCGGGAGGTGGCCGCGGTGAGCGCAGGAGCTGTTCGGCGCGCAGGGCCGGGCCCGGACACAGCGGCCTTGGACGGCATCGTGTGTCGGGCTCTCCGTCGCGGTGGCGTCGAAGCTGTCGGAATACGCTGTGCCGCTATGGACTGGCTGGAGCGGGTGGCGAAGCTGAGACGGTGGACGAGCAACGACGTTCGGGCGCCGCACAAACCACTGCTGCTGCTGTACGCGCTGGGCAGCTACCAGCGTGACACCGATGCTGAACTGCGGTACAGCACGGTCGAGGAGGAGCTGAAGCGACTGCTCGACGAGTACGGACCGTCCCATCCCACCACCCCCGCGTACCCCTTCCACCATCTGGTCAGCGACGGCGTCTGGGAGGTCAGGACCGACCGGGGGCCCGGGAGTCCGGGGAGCGGCGTGCGGGTACTGCGCTCCAGCGGCGCCACCGGGCGGCTCGCGCCCGAGCTGCGGGCGGCGCTGCGGAAGGACCCGGCGCTGCTGGGCCGGCTGGCGCGGGTGCTGCTGGACTTCCACTTCCCGCCGTCGTTGCACACCGAGCTGTGCGAGGCCGTCGGACTCGACCTGGACCTGGCCGACACCGAGGGCCTGGCCGGGGGCGTCCCGGGCGGGGCGAGGGAGCGGGCGGCACGGCGGCAGCGAGACCGGCGGATGCGCGAACTCGTGCTGACGGCCTACGAGTTCCAGTGCGCGTTCTGCGGCTACGACGGGATGCTGGGCGCGAGTACGGTCGGCCTGGAAGCAGCCCATGTGCGGTGGTGGTCCTACGACGGGCCGGACGAGGTCGACAACGGCCTGTGCCTGTGCTCACTCCATCACAAGCTCTTCGACAAGGGCGTCCTGGGGCTGGGGGAGGGGCACCGCGTTCTTGTCTCCCGGCGCTTCGTCGGCCGCAGCGAGGCCAGCAGGCAGCACGTGCTGGCCCTGAGCGGTCGGCCGGTGATCGGCCCGCAGCCCGGGACCTTCCCGGTCGCGGACCGGCACAGAGCGTGGCATGCGGAACAAGTCTTCCGCGGCGAGCCGCGAGAATTCCCGAACCTGCTGTCCACCGTCTGACCGCGGCCGTCCGACCGCCGTTCGGTCGGCATCGACCGCAGGCGCGGCCGACGGGCGGACGTCAGCCGCGGCGGAGGTGCCCAGCTCCCTTGCCCGTGGTGGAGACGTTGCCGTGTTCGTCCGCCTCCAGCCGGGACGCCGAGGCGAGTTCCGGGGCTTGGGTCAGCGCCCGCTGGACGTACTCCGGGCGAGGAGCCCGGTGGGCGGGAGTGGGCCGGACGTGCGGTGGTGGGGGCGGGGGCGTTCACTGGGCCAACTGCGGGGCCTGGCGCGGCGCGTGATTCTCGGCGCTGCGGAGAGTGCGGGTGTGCGGTGCCGACTGTTCCGCGACCGTGCCGGGCAACTTCGTCGTGCCGAAGCCGGAGTGACGTGCAGTCAGAGGGCTTGCTCCGGTGGCCCGGTGGGACGGCTCAGGCGTCGAGTTCCCGGGAGCGTGCGGCCCATCGGACCACGAACGGGATGGCGAGGCCGGCGGCGACGAAGAGGGTGCCCATGGCCAGCCAGCCCGGGGCGCCCCAGGTCAGGCAGAGCAGGCCGAGCAGGGCGGGGGCGACGGTGTAGCAGAGGCCCATGCCGATGCCGAACATGCCGGAGTACTGTCCCTGGGCGTGTGCGGGGGCCAGGCGGAAGCGCAGTTCGAGCGAGCCGGCCGCGTGCCAGAGCGAACCGAGGGTGTGGACGGCGACGCCGGCCAGCATGATCGCGGCGGCGGCCCAGCCGGGCAGGCCCGGGGCCAGGGCGATGACGCCCATGCCGATCAGGAACGCCAGCCCGGCACGTTGCGTGGCCCGGCCGGCGAGGCGGCCGCCCTTGATCCCGCGGCTGGTGCGGATCTGGAGGAGGACCACCAGCACGGTGTTGACGGCGAGTGCGACGCCGGTGAACCAGCGCGGCGCCTCGGTGTGCAGGACCACCCAGAGCGGCAGCGCGTACGTCACCACCTCGCCCTGGATCCACAGGATGCCGTCCAGCACGACGAACGCCATGTACGGCCTGTCCTTCAGCGCGAGCCACCGGTCCGACCCGGTCGAGGCCGGGAGCGGCTCCAGCCGGGGCAGTCGGAGCAGGACGGCCGCGCAGCCGAGGAACGTCAGGGCGTTGGCGACGATGAGCGCCCGGTAGGCGGCGGAGGAGTCGAGCTGGATCACCACGCCGGCGGCCAGCGCGCCGAAGGTGCTGGCCAGGAAGGCGACCGAGCGCAGGTAGGAGCGGAACTTCGGCACCTCGTCACCGCCGAACCGGCGGATCATCGGACCGCGGGCCGCACCCCCCGAGGCGCCGGCCAGGTCGGTCACCGCCACCGCCGCCATGAACGCCACGAACGAGTGGGCGAACAGCAGCGACACCATGGCCGCGGTCTGGATCAGCAGGGTGGCCAGGAAGACGCCGTTCGGGCCGCGACGGTCGGCGAGGTGCCCGACGGGCGGCCCGGCGAGCAGGCCGACCACTCCGGCGACCCCGAGGCCGAGACCGACCTGCCCGACGGACAGGCCGATCACCCGCATCGCGTACAGCGGCGCCGTCGCGAGGAAGGCCGCGGTGCCGAGTTGGTTGACGAAGCCGCCGAGAGCCAGCCGGCGCTGCGGCCCGGACTCGAGGAGCAGCCCCCGCCGCACTAACCAGGACCGACGGTCCGGTGGGGCGGCCTCCTGGCGGTCGGGGGACAGGGTGCTGTTCGGGTTCACCTGGTTCTCCTGGCGGTCGATCACGACTGGGACGGGACGGGGTGCCAGGGGGCGCCGTGTTCCAAGTGCCCGCAGCCGGGGTGCGGTTCACCGACCCGCGGTCGAGGCACCGGCCGCAGTCACGCTCCGCCGGCACGGCCTCGTCCCTGCCCCCCGTGGCCCTCACGAACGATAGGTCATCGCGGTGCGCCTTCGGCCCGGGCGGGTGCGGTGCGGGGAGGTGAGGGTGTGCTGCCGGTCAGGTCGAGGGGTCGGGGTCGGGCCGGAGGACGGTGTGGGGGAGGGGGGTGAAGCCGTTGAAGCCCTGGGTGAGGTAGCTGACGGCGTAGGCGCCGGTGGAGAGGATCCAGACCGGGTCGCCGGAGGCGAGGGTGCGGGGGACGGGGGTGCGGCCGGTGGTGCGGGTGTGGGGGAAGGTGTCGTCGCTGTCGCAGGTGGGGCCGGCGACGACGGCGGGGACGGGGTCGGGGGCGGGGTCGGGGTGGGTGGGGAAGACCAGGCGGTACTGGAGCTGGTCCATCTCGTAGAGGCCGTTGAACTTTCCGCAGCTCAGGTAGAGCCAGTGCTCGTGCTCGCCGTCGAGCTGCTGACGGCTGGTCAGGCGGTAGACGTGGGCGCGGACGGCGCCGTGGTCGGCGACCAGGTGGCGGCCGGGTTCGAGGACGAAGTCCAGTGCGCCGCCGTGGAGCCGGCGGAGCTCGTCGACGCCCTGGCGGACGGTGTGGAAGATCTCGTCGAGGGGCGGGTCGAGGGCGGCGCCGTGGCGGTCGAGGTAGCCGAGGGCGGGGAGGCCGCCGCCGAGGTTGAGGTGGTCGAGTTCGATGCCGTGGCGCCGGAGGTCGAGCAGGACCTCGCCGAGCAGGTCGAAGGCCGCGCTCCAGGCCTTGGACGTCAGTTGCTGGGAGCCGACGTGCACGGAGAGGCCGGCCGGGGTCAGGCCGGCGTCGCGGGCGGCGGTCAGGACGCGGACGGCGTCGGCCGGGGAGCAGCCGAACTTGCGGCTGAGGCCCCAGAGGGCGCCCTCGCCGTCGGTGGCGAGGCGGCAGAACACCCGTGAGCGCGGGGCGTGCCGGGCGATGGCGGTGACGTCCGGGAGGCTGTCGGTGGCGAAGGTGCGGATGCCCAGGCGGTAGGCCTCGGCGATGCCCCGGTCGGACTTGACGGTGTTGCCGTAGTGCACGCGGTCGGCGGGCACCCCGGTGCGCAGCGCCTGGGCGATCTCCTGCGGGCCGGCGGCGTCGAACCCGGCTCCGAGGGAGGCCAGTTCGGCGAGCACCTCGTCGACCGGGCAGGCCTTCATGGCGAACCGGACGGCGACGCCCGGCAGTTCGTCCAGCAGGGCGGTGCAGCGGCGGGCGATGCCGGCCAGGTCGTAGAAGATCCGGTCGTCGGTGGACGCCGTCAGGGCGGAACGCAGCGCGGGGCTGAGGGAGTTCAACGGGCCGGGTCCTTGTCGTGCCGGGACGGGAGGTCGGGCGGGTGCTCGCCGAGCGGGGCCGGGAAGGTCTCGTCGTCCGTGGTGGAGTACGGGCGGGCGGTGCCGGGACGGTCCGTCGGCAGGCGGTCGCTGCCGGGGAGACGTCGGGCGGGCGTCGGGCAGGCGTCGGGCTCTACTTCATGACGGCGCGTACGGCGTCGCGGAGTTGGTGGCGCCCGGGTTGCAGGGCGCGGTCGAGCGGGAGGGCGAACGGGAGGACGGTGCCGTCGGGGCGGGTGACCCGGCGGGGCGGGGCGAGCAGGCGCATCTCCTCGGCGGCGGTGGCGAGGATCTCGGCGGCGATGCCGCAGCTCCGGTTCGAGTCGTCGACGACGACGAGGCGGCCGGTGCGTTCGAGGGAGGCGGCCAGGGCGGGCCAGTCGAAGGGGTGGAGGGTGCGCGGGTCGAGGACCTCGACGGAGATCTCCGGGGCGAGCTCCTCGGCGACGGCCAGGGCCTCGTGGACCAGGTGGCCGACCGCGACCACGGTGACGTCGGCGCCCGCGCGGTGGATCCGGGCCGTGCCGAGCGGGATGGGCGCCAGCTCCCAGGTGACGGTCTCGCGGACCGGCAGCGCGGCGGCGGGGGCGAACACGACCACCGGGTCGGGGTCGGCGATCGCCGAGCGGAGCAGTCCGTAGGCGTCGGTGGGGGTGGCGGGGACGACGGTCTTCACCCCGGCGTGCGCGAACAGGCTGTACGGGTGGTCGGAGTGCTGGCCGGCCCAGCCGTCGCGGGAGCCGGAGCCCGGCACCAGGCAGGTGAGCGGGACGGCGGCCTGACCGCCCGTCATCAGCGAGAACTTGTGCGCCTGGTTGACGAGTTGCTCGAAGACCAGGAAGAGCAGCGAGGGGATCTGGAACTCGATCACCGGCCGTCGCCCGGTCAGTGCGGCGCCGATGGCCATCGAGGTGAAGGCCTGTTCGGAGAGCGGGGTGTCGACGATCCGGCCGGGCCCGAAGCGGTCGAGCAGGTTCAGGGTGGGGCCGGCCAGGCCGGCGCCGATGTCCTCGCCGAAGACGCAGACCGCCGGGTCCTCGGCGAGGGCGTCGGCGAGGGCCCGGTTGAGCGCCTTGGTGTAGGAGAGCCTCATGCCCGCGCCCCCGTCCCCGCCGCCGACTCCGTCACTCCCACCGGTCCCGCTGCGCCTGCCGCGGCCGACACGCCCGCTGCGCCTGCCGTGCCCGCCGCGCCCGCCCTCGGGCGCAGCCCGTCGGCGTACAGGTGGTCCAACGCCCCTTCCGGCGAGGGGTGTTCGGAGGCGAGGGCGAACTCCCGTGCGGCGGCGAGCTGTTCGGTGACCGAGGCGTCCAACTGCGCGGCGAGGCCGGGCGGCAGGAGGGCAGCGGCGCGGGGCAGCGGGTCGTGGCCGCGCCAGTCGGTGATCTCCTCCGGGGTGCGGTAGCGCAGTTTCATCAGCCGTTCCATGGTGTGGTGCCCCTCGAAGCGGTAGGTGCGGCATTCGAGGAAGCCGGGTCCTTCGCCGGCGGCGGCCCGGGCGACGGCCTCGGCGGTGGCCGCGCGGACGGCCTCGGTGTCCATGCCGTCCACCTCGGCGGCCGGGATGCCGAAGGCGGCGGCCCGGCCGGTGGCGCTGCCGGCCACCGCGGTGGCGGCCGGCAGGGTGGTGGCGTAGCCGTTGTTCTCGCAGACGAACAGCACCGGCAGTCGCCACATCGCGGCCAGGTTGAGGGACTCCAGCAGGACGCCCTGGTTGAGTGCGCCGTCGCCGAAGAAGGCGACGGCGACCCGGTCCTCGCCGGCCTGCCGCGCGGACCAGGCGGCGCCGACGGCGATCGCGCCGCCCGCGCCGACCATGCCGTTGGCGCCGAGGATGCCGAGCGAGAAGTCCGCGGCGTGCATGGAGCCGCCCCGGCCGCGGTTCAACCCGCCGGTGCGGCCGAGGAGTTCGGCCAGCAGCCGGTCGGGGGCGGCGCCCTTGGCGAGGACGTGGCCGTGGCCGCGGTGGGTGGAGGTGATCCGGTCCTGCGGGCGCAGCGCCGAGCAGACGCCGACGGCCACCGCCTCCTGGCCGATGTACGGGTGGATGCCGCCGGTGATCGCCCCGGACCTCACCAGGCCGAGGGCGAGTTCCTCGAAGCCGCGGATCAGCCGCAGCATCCGGTAGCGCCCGGCGGGGGTGCCGAGGTCGGGCAGCCCGGTCACCGGGCTCCCCGCCAGATCACCGGGCAGATCTCGGGGTCGGCGTAGTCGGGGCGGCCGTCGGCGGTGCGGCGGACCAGCACGTCGTGGTTGTAGGAGGCGGGGGTGCCGTCCGGGCGGGCGGCGTGGCGGTACTGGTTGGCGCCGTCCTGGAGGTGCAGCGAGATCGCCCGGCGCGGGAAGTCGGCCAGGTTGGCGCCGCTGCCGTGGTAGGTGCGGCAGTGGTGGAAGCTGACGTGCCCGCGCGGGATGACGACCGGGACCTTGCGGACCTCCGCGCCGTTGTGGGCGGCGTTGGCGGCGAGGATCGACTCCAGTTCGGAGCGGTCGCGCTGGGCGAAGTGCCGGGTGGCGTCCTCCGCGGAGGGCAGTTCCTCCCAGCGGTTGCTGCCGTCGACCATGGTGATGGTGCCGTTCTCCACCCCGCAGTCGTGGAACGGGATGAAGGCGGTCAGCATCTCCTCCGAGGTCGAGGTGTGCCAGTAGTGCTTGTCGAAGTGCCACGGCACCTGGTTGGAGGGCTCCTCGGGCACCGGCGGCTTGAGGATGAGGGTGGACTGGAAGATCCGGATCTCCTCGGCCCCGGCGAGCACGGCGGCGACGGCGCCGATCAGCGGCTTGCGCAGGATCGCGGCGATCGCGTCGCTCTCGTAGTGCACGTAGTCGTTGTGCCGCTGGACCGGACCGTGCGCGGGCTGCCAGGCGGCGAGGTTCGGCGGCCGGACGGCGAGGGTGCGGTCGCGCCGGCCCTCGTAGTAGTCGTCGGTGGCGGCCTGGAGGGCGTCGATCTCCCGGTCGGTGAACAGCTGCCGGGACAGGTACCAGCCGTGCTCGCGGTACTCGGCGACCTCCTCGGGGGTGGGCAGCAGGGCGGTCTCGGCCGGGGTCAGGACGAACGCGGGGGCGGTGGTCACGGGGTGTGCCTCCTCGGAGGACGGGTGCGGGGCGGGCGGGGTCGGGTCAGACGGAGGCGCGCTGGCGCTCGACGGCCTCGTAGAGCGCCTTGATGTTGGCGGTGCCGAAGGTGCCCGCGCCCTGACGCTCGATCAGCTCCAGGAAGAAGGTCCGCCGGGGGTGGGTCGAGCGGGCGAAGATCTGGAACAGCTGGCCGCCGTGGTCCTGGTCGACCAGCACGTCCAGTTCGCGCAGCGTCTCCACCGGGATGGCGGTGTCGCCGAGCCGTTCGGCGAGGCCGTCGTAGTAGGCGCCGGGGGTGGCGAGGAACTCGACGCCGCGCGAGCGGGCGGTGCGGACGGCGGTGGCGATGTCCTCGGTGCGCAGTGCCAGGTGCTGGACGCCCGCGCCGCCGTGGTCGGCGAGGAAGGTGTCGATCTGGCCGGCCCGGCGGCCGGTGTCGGGCTCGATCAGGGTGAAGGTGACGTCCCCGGAGGGGCTCTGCACCACGCTGGAGTCCATCGCCTGCTCGCCGACCGCGATGTACTCGCCGAAGATCCGGTGCATGCCGAGCGCGGCCTCGCAGAACAGCACGGCCGCCGCCAACTGCCCGGCGGGCACGCAGATCGCGACGTGGTCGAGGGCGTCCAGCAGTTCGCCGCCGGCCGGCTGCGGGGCGTCGTCCGGCAGTGGGACGAGGCGCAGCGCGGTGTCGCCGAAGCCGGCGATCAGCGCGCCGTCCCGGTCCAGGACCTCGGCGCCGTGCCGTTCGGCCCGCTCCAGCGCGGCCCGCGGGTCGGTGCAGCCGAGGGCCAGCACGGCGACGCCCTCGCCGTGCCGCTCGACCCAGCGGGCCACCGGATGGTCGCCGAACTCGCTGGATTTCAGCCGTAGTTGGATGGTGCCCTGGCGGAGGTGGACGGCCTGCACCCCGGGCTTCCAGGCCGGCTGCTCGGCGTCGCGGCGGAAGCCGAAGCCGGTCTGCAGCTCGCCGGCGGTCCGTGCGGCGTCCGCGCAGTGGTACTCGACATGGGTGATCGTCTGGATCGACAACTGGACTCCCTGCAAGCGGAGTTGAGTGGGAATGGGGTGGCCGCGGCGCTACTTGGCGGTGCGGGTGGGCGTCGGCCCGAAGACCAGGCTGGTGTTGTGGCCGCCGAACGCGAAGGCGTTGCTCAGCGCGGCCCGCAGGACGGCCGGGCGGGCGGCCCCGCGGACGTGGTCCAGGTCGCAGGCCGGGTCCGGCTCCGCCAGGTTGAGGGTCGGCGGGAGCAGGCCGCGGGCCACGGCCAGCGCGGTCACGGCGGCCTCCACCGCCCCGGCCGCGCCCAGCAGGTGTCCGGTGGCGCCCTTGGTGGAGCTGACGGCGGGCCGGTGCGCGCCGAACACCGCGTTCAGCGCGGCCGATTCGGCGACGTCGCCGAGCCTGGTGCCGGTGCCGTGCGCGTTGACGTAGCCGATGTCGGCCGGGGCCAGGCCGGCACTGGCGAGGGCGGCGCGCACGGCGTCGGCCGCGCCCGCGCCGTCGGGGCGGGGCATCGTCGGGTGGTGGGCGTCGGTGCTGGAGCCCCAGCCGATCAGTTCGGCGTACCCGGCCGCGCCCCGGGCGGCGGCGTGTTCGGCGCTCTCCAGCACCAGGACGGCGCTGCCGTCGCCCAGCACGAAGCCGTTGCGGCGGGCGTCGAACGGCCGGGACGCCTGCGCCGGGTCGTCCCAACCCTGGGCCAGTGCCCGGGCGTTGGTGAAGGCGGAGACGATCGTCGGGTGCAGCGAGGCGTCCGTTCCGCCGCACACCACCACGTCGGCGTCGCCGGCGCGGATCAGCCGCAGGCCCTCGGCCACCGCCTGGGCGCCGGCCGCGCAGGCCGTCACGATCGCGGTGCTGAAGCCGCGGATGCCGTGCTTGATCGCGATCCGGGCGGTCGCCATGTTGGAGAGCATCCCGGGCAGCAGGTACGGGCTGACGCCGGGTCGGCCGCGCTCCTGGCGGCGCTGCGCCTGCTGCTCGTAGGTCTCCAGGCCGCCGCCGCCGGTGCCGAGCACCACGGCGGTGCGGCGGGCGTCGGCGTCCCGGCCGACCAGCAGCCCGGCGTCGGCGAGGGCGTCGTCCGCGGCGGCCATCGCCAGCAGGACGAAGCGGTCGACGCAGCGGGTCTCGGTCGGCGGCAGCACCTCCCGGCCGTCGATGTGCGGGGCGATCCCGGCGGCGGGCAGCCAGCCGTGCGCGACGTGGCCCTCCGGCACGGCGGTGATGCCGCTGAAGCCGGAGGTCAGCGCCTCGAAGACCTCGCCGGGCTTGCGGCCGAGCGAGGTGACCAGTCCGATGCCGGTGACGACGGCGCCCGGCCGGGTCATCGGGCGGCCACCGCGGCGAGGTGGCGCTCGCGCAGCAGGACCTTGCGGACCTTGCCGGTCGGGCCGAGCGGGAGGTCGTCGGCGCCGACCACCAGGACGGAGCGGACGGTGGCGGCGGTGTGCTCGTCGAGCGCGGCGAGCACCTCCGCGGTGCGGTCGGCGGCCGGGTCGGCGCCGTCCGCGAGCAGCAGCAGCACGTCGGTGACCACCCGCTCGCCGTCCTTCACCGCGACGACCGTGCAGTCCAGCACGCCGGGGACGTCGGCCAGCACCCGCTCCTCCGACATCGCGGTGTACAGCCGCCGGCCGCCGCCGAGGTCGACCGAGTCGACCAGCCGGTCCACGTGGTAGTAGTAGCCCTCCTCGTCCCGGTACATCAGGTCGCCGGTGAGGAAGCGGCCGCGCAGCCGGGTGCGGTAGGTGGTGACCGAGTCGTTCCAGTAGCCGGGCGCCAGGGTCGGTGAGGCGGTGGCGAGTTCGCCGACCTCGCCGGGGCCGAGCGGCTCGCCGTCCGGGCCGACCACCTCGCAGTCGACGAAGGTGTGCGGCCGGCCCACGCAGCGGCCGTACTTCTCGGTGCCGGGGGCGTGCGTGATGTGGAAGTGCGAGTGGCCCATCTCGGTCGAGCCCAGGCCGTCGACGAACACCGAGCCGGGCAGCCGGCCGCGGCCCTCGCGGGTGACGGTCTCGCGCGAACCGGCGGCGATCAGGCGGCGGATGTGCGCCTCGTGCGCGCAGTCGCCGGTGTTCCACCACAGGCCGACCGAGGACACGTCGCGGGCGGCCAGGTCGTGCCGGGCCAGGTCGGCCCAGGTGGTGGCGAAGCCGAACACGGCGAGCGGCTGCCAGCGCTCGATCGCGTCCAGCACCACCGGGCCCGACTGGCTCGACAGCAGGTGCAGTCGGCCGTCGAAGCTGAGCGCCAGGTTGACCGCGATCAGGGTCGCGGCGTGCGCGGCGGGCAGCGCGCTGAGCACCCGGTCGATGCCCTGCGGCCGGGGCAGCGCGGCGCGGTGCCGGACCGACGCGTACAGGCTGGCGTGCGAGTGCACCACGGCCTTGGGCATGCCGGTGGTGCCGGAGGAGTGGGTGATCGCCACCGGGTCGTCCGCGGCGTGCCGGTACGGTGCGGGCGCCGACTCCGGGTCGGCGTCGCCCAGTCGGGCCGCGTCGGCGAGCACCGGGGCCGCCGGGTCGTGGCCGGCCAGCACGGCCCGGTGCGCGGGATCGGTGAGGATGCCGACGGCGCCGAGGCGGGCGATGTAGCGGGCCGCGCGCTCGCCGTCCACGCCGGGGTTGAGCAGCGCCGGGATCGCGCCGAGCCGGGTCAGCGCCAGGAAGGACAGCACCTGGTCGGCGGCGGCCGTGGTGTACACCACGACCGGATCCCGGTGGCCGACGCCGAGGGCGTGCAGGGCGGCGGCCCGGGCCCGGACGGCGCGGTCGACCTGACGCAAAGTCAGCGCCTCCCCGGCCGCGTGCCCGTCGACCGGGGTGTCGAAGGTCAGCAGCGGGGCGTCGAGACCGAGGCCCAGGGCGATCCTGCTGGCCAGCACGTTCCCGGCGCCGACGTCCGGGTCGTTCGCCAGGAGGCTGCGGATGCTGCGGATGCTCACGGTGATGGATCCCTCCCACGGTGCTGGCCGTGCGGGTGCGGTGCGGCGTCCGGGGACGCGTACGGACGGGGTGTCGGAAAGCGGGTGCGCGCGGTCAGGCGGTGACCAGGACGGCGGTGGCGAAGCCGCCCTCCGCGGCGGCCTGCTCGGCCTCGTTGGCGTCCTCGGCCTGTTCGGCCTGTTCGGCCTGTTCGGCGGCGATGACCAGGACCTGGTCGGCGTCGCCGTCCGCGAGCAGCAGGGCGGCCAACTCCAGCGCGTCCGGCGGGACTTCGCCGGGTGCGGCGGCTGCCGCGGGGCTGATCGCGACGACCGGGCCGGTCAGGCCCCAGCGGGCGGCGATGTGCCCGAGGACGGCGTTCGGGTTGGACTGGAAGAACAGCAGCGGCGGCATCCGGTGCCGCTCCGCGCCGGTGTCGATGGCCAGCGCGGTGGCCCGGTCGCCCCCGGCGCTGGCGAGCAGCAGGCCGGTGCGGCGCGGCTCCCCCGGCTCGCCGTGGTGCGCGGCCAGGCAGCGCTCGGCGACGGCCGCGACCAGCGGGTTGAAGGCCGAGGCGGCGAAGCCGGGCAACGGGGGCGGCGGCTCGCCGGGCGGCCAGCTCGCGGTGGCGAGGGTGCGCAGCCGGCTCACGCGGCGGCCACCAGGAGTGCGGTGTTGGCGCCGCCGAACGCCGAGTTGAGGCTCAGCGCGTAGCGCGGACGGGCGTCCCTGCGCGGCCCGGCCAGCACCAGGTTCAGCCCGATCTCCGGGTCCGGGCCCAGCCAGCCGGCGTTGACCGGCAGCCGGCCGCTGTCCAACGCGCCGATGGTGACGGCGAGTTCGAGCAGCGCGGAGGCCTCCAGGGCGTGCCCGTGGACGGACTTGCTGGAGCTGACCGGCAGCCCGGCCGGCGCCTCGCCGAACACCTCGCGCAGCGCCCGCGCCTCCGCCAGGTCGGACAGCGGCGAACCGGTGCCGTTGGCGTTGACGTAGCCGACCTCGGACGGGGCGACCCCGCCCGGGCCAGCGCGGACCGGGCCGCCCGGGCCACGCCCGCACCGTCCGGCCGCGGCCGGCACACGTGGTGCGCGTCGCCGGAGCGGCCCCAGCCGGCCAGCCTGGCCAGCGGACGGGCGCCGCGCCCGGCGGCGGCGTCCGCCGCCTCGACCACCACGGCCACCGCGGCGTCCCCGAGCAGGGTGCCGCTGCGCCCGGTGCTGAACGGGCGCAGCTCGCCGTCGCGGGCCAGCGCCCGGCCCGCGTCGAACGCCGCGAAGACGCCCGGCTCCACCAGGTGCCCGGCCGCGACCAGCACCCGGGGGTGCCGGCCGGAGCCGACCAGGGCGGCGGCGTCGGCCACCGCGGTGGCGGCGGCCACGCACGCCCCGGTGTAGACCCGGGTCACCCCGGCCAGGCCGAGCGCGGCGGCGCCCCGCGACACCTCCGCGGCGACCTCGCGGGTCCGCAGGTCGCTGTGCAGGGCGAGCAACAGCGGTGCCCCGTGCGGGAGTTCGGACTGCGTGCAGGCGTCGGCGACGGCGCCGAGCACCGCGGCGGCGAGCGGCGGCGGGTCGGCCAGCAGGGCGGCCCGCCGGGTGCCGCGCCGGGCGACGTCGAAGCGGGTCACCTCGGTGAACCCGGCCCGCCGGTGGCGGTCGCGGCGGCCAGCGGGGCGAGCCCGGCGCCGAAGGCGCTGAGCACCCCGAGGCCGGTGAACACCGGCCGTCCGGCCGGCGGTGCGCTGCTGTTCATGACCGGGCGACCCCGCCGGGGGAGGCGGAGAGCACGGCCTCGCGCAGGACCGCGACGGCGTCGTCCACCGTGCGGACGGCGCCGAACTGCTCGTCCGAGAGGTCCAGCTCGATGCCGTGGCGCTGCTCGAACTCGGCGACCAGCCAGGTGAGTTCGAGTGAGCCGAGGCTCTCGGGCACGCGGTCGGCGGACCGCTGCCCGAACGCCGCGAGCATCGCCACGACCTCGGCCCGGCCCGGCAGCACGGGCGTGCTCACGCGGCGGTGCCGGTGGCGGCGGTGGCGGCGATCCGGCGGGCCACGTCGGCGGTGAACTGGTCGACGGTCATCAGCGCGGTGGTCTCCATCTCCTCCACCTCGAACTTGACCCCGAACTCGTCCTCGACCTGGACCGAGAGCTCGGCGAGCGCCAGCGACTCCAGGTCGAGGCCGGCCGGTCCGAGGTCGGTGTCGCCGGTGATCCCGTCGACGTCGTAGTTCATCCCGGCGAGTGCCGCGACGACGAACTCGCGAATGCGCTCCTGCATGGTGTGCTCCTCGTGCTGGGTCGGGTTGCGGTGCGGTGGACCGGCGGTCGGTCAGGGTGCGGCGGCGCGCAGCACGGCGGCGTCGCGGACGAGCTTGCCGGTGGCGGTGCGGGGCAGGGCCGGGAGGAAGGTGAGCTGCCGGGGCCGCTTGAAGGCGGCCAGCTCGCGGGCCAGCGCCGCCCGGACGGCGTCGGCCTGCCTGGTGACCCCGTCGGTCCCGCCGGTCCCGTCGGTCCCGGCGCACTCGGTGGCCAGGTAGGCCTCGATGGCGCCGTCCGCGAAGACCACCACGGCCTCGCGGACCTCCGGCAGGGCGGCCAGGGTGTGCTCGACCTCGTTGAGGTCGACCTTGAGGCCGCCGATCGAGACCTGCGAGTCGCGCCGGCCGAGCACGGTGACGCGGCCGGTCGCCGGGTCGACCCGGCCGGCGTCGCGGGTGTGCAGCCGGCCGTCCGACCAGCGGGTGGCGTCGGTGAGGCCGGGGTACGGGGAGGCGGGCATCGCGATGTGCAGTTCGCCGCCGTCCTCGCGCACGTCCATGCCGTGCACGGGCACGGCCTCCGGGTGCAGGTCGCCGTCGAGGTCGGTGGCGATGACGCCGAGCTCGGTCATCCCGTACATGGTGCCCAGCGGCACGCCGTACCGGTCGGTGAAGGCGGCGGGCAGGCCCGGGCGGACCAGCTCGCCGGCGACGATCATCCGGCGCAGCTGCGGCAGCGGCGGCGGGTCGCTCGCCCCGGCCAGCAGCTCGGCGTGGAACGGGACGCCGATCACGGTGGTCGGCCGGTCGTCCGCGGCGATCGCGGCCAGGATGCCGGCCGTGGTCATCCGCTCGGGGACGGTCAGCGGCACCCGGGCGTGCAGGCTGTTGAGCAGCCCGCCGACCAGGCCGAGGACGTGCACCACCGAGGACAGCAGGACGACCCGCTCGCCGGCCTTCGGGAACTCCGCCAGCCGTGCGTAGCAGTCGAGTTCGCGCAGCAGGTCGGCGGCCGTCCGGGCGATCACCTTGGCCGGGCCGGTCGAGCCCGAGCTGAGCTGCACCAGGGCGTGGCCGGTCGCGGCCGGGCGGCCGTTCGGCAGCGCCACCGGCACCGGGTCGGTCTCGGCGAAGCCGCGCATGGCCGCCGCCGGGCCGTGCGCCGACTCGACCAGCACCTCGGGCGCCAGCCGTTCGACGGCGCGCGCCACCTCGTGGTCGGTCAGCCGGTGGTCCAGCAGGACGGCCTGGGCGCCCAGTTGCCAGCAGGCGAGCAGCGCGGCGGTGTAGCCGAGCGAGGGCGCCAGCCGCAGCGCGGCCGTGCCGCCGCGGCGCAGGCCGGCGGCGGTGAGCCGGGCCGCCTGCTCGGCGACCAGGGCGCGCAGCGCGGCCCGGTCCACGGGGGCGCCGAAGCGCAGGCACTCCTGGTCGGCGGGGCCGGCCAGCAGGCAGCGGTCCACCCAGTCGTCCGGGTGGGGCGGGGGAGAAGAGGTTCCGGTCAACACCACTCCACGAAGGGGAGGTTGGAAGGACGCCGGGCACGGCCGGCGGGCCGGTTCGGCTTCCCGACGATTGCACAGCCGTTCGAGCCGAAGCAAGGTCTAGACCATTGGGGGTGCGGCCTCCTACGCTGCCGGGCCGGAGCGGGCCCGACCGAGGCTTGCCCGGAAAGGCAGACCCGTGGAAGCGCTGGAACTGGCGGACTTCGAACGCGCGGCCCGCGACCGGCTCCCCGCCGAGATCTGGGACTTCGTGCAGGGCGGCAGCGGCGCCGAACGCACCCTCGCCGCCAACCGGGCCCGGTTCGAGGAGTGCCGGCTGCGCCCGCGCACCCTGGTCGACGTCTCCGCCACCGACCAGGGGCTCACCCTGCTCGGCAGCCGCCTGGAGACCCCGGTCGGCATCGCCCCCATGGCCTACCACCAGCTGTTCCACCCCGAGGGCGAGGTCGCCACCGCCCGTGCCGCGGGCCGCGCCGGCGCGCTCCTGGTGGCCGGGATCTTCGCCAGCCGCACCCTGGAGTCCATCGCCGAGGCCGCCACCGGCCCGCTCTGGCTCCAGCTGTACTGGCTGCGCCGCCGCGAGGTGCTCGCCGCCCTGATCGAACGCGCCGAGGCCGCCGGATTCCGCGCCCTGGTGCTCACGGTGGACGCCCCCCGGATCGGCCGGCGCCTGCGCGACGCCCGCAACGGCTTCGCGATCCCCGCGCACGTCCGCGCCGTCAACGTCGACCGGGCCGTGATGGCCGCCAGCCACCGTGCGGGCCGCGGCAGTTCGGGCCTCGCCGACCACGCCAAGGAGCAGTTCGACCCCACCCTGACCTGGGCCGACCTCGCCTGGCTGCGGGCCCGCACCCGCCTGCCGATCGTCCTCAAGGGCATCCTCACCGCCGAGGACGCCCGGCTCGCCGTCGAGCACGGCGTCGACGCCGTCCTGGTCTCCAACCACGGCGGCCGCCAGCTCGACGGTGCCCTCCCGTCCCTCGCCGCGCTGCCCGAAGTGGCCGCCGCCGTGCCGCCGAACCTGCCCGTCCTCCTGGACGGCGGTGTCCGCACGGGCACGGATGTTGCCCTCGCGGTCGCCCTCGGGGCCCGCGCCGTCCTGATCGGCCGCCCCGTCCTGTGGGGCCTCGCCGTGGACGGAGAGCGGGGCGCCGCCCGGGTCCTCGACCTGCTGAAGGCCGAACTCGACGACACCCTCGCCCTGTTGGGCCGACCGCGGCTCGGCGACCTCGATCCCACCGCGGTGGCGCCCGGAACGCACCGCTGACCGGCCGCTGCGCGACGAACGCAGAGCCGGGAAGCGGTCCCCGGCACGCCTGTTCCCACACCCGCCCGCCCTACGTCAGGAAACCTCCCTTGCCACTGCACCCCCAGGCCGAGGCCATGCGCCGGCAGCGCGCCGCGGCCGGTACGCCTCCGCTGTACACCCGCACGTTGGGCGAGGCCCGCGCGGCGGACCTCGCCGACATCCGGGCCGCCGCCGGGAATCCGGAACCCGTCGGTTCGGTCGAGGAGTTGAGCGTTCCCGGCCCCGGCGGTGCGTTGCCGCTGCGGGTGTACCGGCCCGAGAGCGACGGTGAACTCCCCGTCCTGCTTTACCTGTTCGGGGGCGGGTGGACGCTCGGCTCGCCGGACACGAGTGACGCGATCTGCCGGCGGCTGACCAATGCGGTCGGGTGCGTCACCGTCTCGGTCGGGTACCGGTTGGCGCCGGAGCACCCGTTCCCGGCGGCCGTGCACGACGTGCTCGCCGCGGCCGAGTGGATTGCCGGGCACGGGGACGAACTCGGCGTCGACGCCGGGCGGTTCGCGGTCGGCGGGGACAGTGCGGGCGGGAACCTGGCGGCCGCGCTGACGCTGGCCGCGCAGGAGCGGGGCGGTCCCGCGCTCCGTCACCAGCTGCTGGTCTACCCGAACACCGACCACGGCGCGGACACCCCGTCCGTCCGCGAGCACGACGACCCGCTGCTGTTCAACCGCCGTTCGGTGGCCTGGTACTGGGGCCACTACCTGGCCGACCCGGCCGACGGCGCGAACCCGCTGGCCTCCCCGCTGCGGGCCGCCTCGCTGGCCGGTCTGCCGCCCGCGACGGTGATCACCGCCGAGTACGACCCGCTGCGCGACGAGGGCGAGGCGTACGCGGAGGCGCTGCGCGCCGCCGGCGTCCCGGTCGGGCTGCGGCGCTACGAGGGCATGCCGCACGGCTTCTTCGCGATGGCCGGCGTCCTGGACGACGGCCGGGACGCCCAGCGGTACGCCGCCGACCGGCTGCGGGAGGCGCTGCGATGAGCGCCGTCACGCTGCCGCTGGACGAGCTGCACGCCAGCCTGGCCGATCCGCTGCTGGACGCGATGACCTTCCTCAACGAGGTCACCGAGCGCTACCCGGAGGCGCTCTCCTTCGCACCCGGCCGCCCGCACGAGGGATTCTTCGAACCGGAGGACGTCCACGAGCACCTGGACGCCTTTCTCGCGCACCTCTCCGGACGCGGCCTGAGCGGCAGCGCCGTGCGCACCGCGCTGTTCCAGTACGGGCCGACCAAGGGCATCATCGGCGACCTGGTCGCCCGGACCCTCGCCAACGACGAGGGCCTGGACGTCGATCCGGCCTCGCTGGTGCTGACGGTGGGCGCGCAGGAGGGCATGCTGCTGGTGCTGCGGGCGCTGTGCGCCACGCCGGAGGACGTCCTGCTGGTCAGCTCGCCCTGCTACGTCGGCGTCACCGGCGCGGCCCGGCTGCTCGACCTGGCGACGGTGCCCGTCCCGGAGGGGCCGGAGGGCGGCCCGACCCGGCGGCCGTGCGGGAGGCGGCGCGCGCCGTCCGGGCCGGCGGCCGCCCGCGCGCACTGTACGTCGTCCCCGACTTCGCCAACCCGTCCGGCACCAGCATGCCGGTCGGGGCGCGCGCCGGGCTGCTGGAGGCGGCGGCCGAGGAGGGGCTGCTGGTGATCGAGGACAACCCGTACGGGTTCTTCGCCCGCGAGCCCGGCGCGCGCCCCACCCTGAAGGCGCTGGACGGGCGCCGCCAGGTGATCCACCTCGGCTCCTTCGCCAAGACCTGCTTCCCCGGCGCCCGGCTCGGCTACGTGGTCGCCGACCAGCGGGTGCTCGCCCCGGACGGCCGCAGCACGCTGCTGGCCGACGAGCTGGCCAAGCTGAAGAGCATGACGACGGTCAACACCCCGGCGCTCAGCCAGGCCGTGATCGGCGGCATGCTGCTCCGGTCCGACTGCCGGCTGCGCGAGGCCAACGCCCCGGCCCGCGCCCACTACGCGGCCAACCTGGACGTCCTGCTGCGGGAGTTGGAGCGGCACTTCCCGCCGGCCGAGCGGGACCGGCTCGGCGTGTCCTGGAACGAGCCCGCGGGCGGCTTCTTCGCCGTGCTCCACGTCCCGTTCACCGCCGACGAGCAGGCGATGGAGCGCTGCGCCCGCGAGCACGGCGTGCTGTGGACGCCGATGGCCCCGTTCTACCCGGCGGGCGGCGGCGAGCGCCGACTGCGGCTGTCGATCAGCGCGCTGAGCGGGCGTCAGATCGAGACCGGGGTGGCCCGGCTGGCCGAGTTCGTCCGGGCCGAGGCGCACTGAGCACGACGGAGCGGGGAGGGGCCGCGGCCCCTCCCCGCTCCTGCTGTGCGCGCGCTACCGGATCCGGGCCGAGAACAGCCGGGCCGAGGCGGACACCGCCACCGCCGTCAGCACCGCGACGATCAGCAGCCCCTGCCAGACCACGCTGTCGCCGGGGTGCCCGGAGAACAGCGCCCGCATGCCCTCCACCGCCCAGTAGAAGGGGTTCCACTCCGCGACCCGCTGCAGCCAGGCCGGCGCCAGCGCCAGCGGCAGCAGCACGCCGGAGAGCAGGCCGATCGGCTGCGCGACGGTGTTCACCACCGGCGACATCGCGGCGTCGTTGGGCAGCGCCAGCGCGATGCCGTACGAGAGCGCCGAGGTCATCAGCGCCAGCAGGCCGAGCAGCACGTACGCCAGCAGCAGGCTGCCCGGGTCGACGCGGAGGCCGAACGGCAGCGCGCACAGCGTGATGATGACCGCCTGGACGAGCAGGCCGACCATCTCGCGCAGCGCCCGTCCGAGCAGCAGGGCGAGCCGGCTGACCGGGGTCACCCGGGAGCGCTCGATGATGCCGGCCTTGAGCTCGCCGAGCAGGCTGAACCCGGTGTAGAGGCCGCCGAAGATGCAGAGCACCGCCAACAGGCCGGGCACGTAGATCTGGTAGGCCTCGGCGTAGCTGGTGGCGCCCATGGGCGCCAGCACCTTCTTCAGCAGCGGGGCGAACAGCAGCAGGTAGAAGACCGGCTGGGTGATGCCGACGACGATCCAGATCGGTGTGCGCCACATCAGCAGCACTTGCCGCTGGAAGACCAGCCAGGTGTCACGGGCGAGCTTCACGGAAGGAACCCCAGGGATCTCTCGTCAGGACTGTTCGATGGAGCGGCCGGTGCGGGCCAGGAACACGTCGTCCAGGCTCGGCCGCTGGAGCTGCACCGTCCCCGGGACGATGCCCGCCGCGTTCAGGACGCTCAGCAGCTGCGGGATCGCCGCCGCGCCGTCGTCCAGGTAGAGCCGCAGGCCGTCCTCGCCGGGCTCCAGCCGGTGCAGGTACGGCTGCCCGCGCAGCGCGTCGGCCGCCGGGCCGGCCTCCCCGGCGGCGAGGCCGAGCAGGACGACGTCGCCGGAGATCTCGCGCTTGAGCGCCTCGGGCGTGCCCTCGACGACGACCCGGCCGTGGTCGACGATCGCGACCCGGTCGCAGAGCGCGTCGGCCTCGTCGAGGTAGTGCGTGGTCACCACCACCGTCATGCCCTCGGTGCGCAGCCGCTGGATCTCGGCCCACACCTGGCCGCGGCTGGCCGGGTCGAGGCCGACCGTCGGCTCGTCCAGGAACAGCACCTTGGGGGAGTGGATCACCCCGAGGGCGATGTCGACGCGGCGGCGCTGGCCGCCGGAGTAGGTGCTGCAGTGGCGGTCGGCGAACTCGGTCAGGTCGAAGGCCTTGAGGGCGTCCTCGGCCTGGCGCAGCGCGTCGGCCTTGCGGATGCCGTACATCCGGGCCTGCATCACCAGCTCCTCCCGGCCGCTGACCGCGTCGGCGGTGCCGCCGCCCTGGGCGACGTAGCCGATCCGGCGGCGGACCTCGGCCGGGTCGGCCAGCAGGTCGGCGCCGGCGATCAGGGCCGCGCCGCCGTCCGGGCGGATCAGGGTGGCGAGCATGCGCAGCGTGGTGGTCTTCCCGGCGCCGTTCGGGCCGAGGAAGCCGAAGATCTCGCCCGCGCGGACGTCCAGGTCGATGCCGCGGACGGCGTCGACGGTGCGGCCGTGCTTGCCGGACGGATAGGACTTGCGAAGTCCCTTGGTCTCGATCAACCAGAACTCCCGGGCTGGGGTGGGGGCGTGGGCCCCGCGCCGGCCGGCCCCGGGCATGGAACGGGGGTCGGCGGGGCGCGGGGCGGTATCAGGGCGCGACCAGCGCTTCCATCCGGTCGGCGGCGGCCAACGCCCCGCCGCCGGACAGCAGTTGACGACCGATCGACTCGGCGGCCGTCCGGCGGGACGGCTCGTCGAGCACCCGCCGCAGCCGCTCGGCGATCACCGGCGGGCCGACCCGGGCGAACGGGACGCGCAGGCCGGCCCCGGCCTCCACGACCCGCTGCGCCACGAACGGCTGGTCGTTGCGGATCGGCGCCGCCAGCACGGGGACACCGTGCGCCAGCGACTCGACCACGGTGTTCATCCCACCATGGCAGAGCACCGCGTCCAACCCGCCCCTGGACAGCAGTTCCAGGATCGGTGCCCGATCGACCACCAGGGCGGAGTCCGGAAGGGCAGCCGGCAGTGCCCCGCGGGGCGAGGCGATCACCGCCTGCACGCCTGCACCGAGGCGGGCCAGCGCCTCGACGGTGCGGTGCAGGAAGTCCGCGCCGACCGCGTCCGACATCGTCCCCATGGTGACCAGCACGGTGCGCCGGCCCGGCTCCAGCCGCTCCCACGGGAACGCCGGATCCGCCGGACGTGCCGTCAGCACCGGTCCGACAAGGGCGAGTTGCGGCAGGCCGGAGAGGTCGCCGAGGAGCGCCCGGCCGGTGGTGGCCAGCACCAGGTGCGGCGAGAACCG
This sequence comes from Kitasatospora cheerisanensis KCTC 2395, assembly GCF_000696185.1. Lineage (GTDB taxonomy): Bacteria > Actinomycetota > Actinomycetes > Streptomycetales > Streptomycetaceae > Kitasatospora > Kitasatospora cheerisanensis. The sequence goes on from NZ_KK853997.1 coordinate 6,105,782, forward strand.
CGGGTCGGTGAACTCCCCGGCGGGCAGCCCCGCCCGCTCCCACAGCCCGGCCAGCAGGCCCGCCGTCCAGGCCTCGACCCGCGGCAGGTGCCGGTACGGGCGGCCCAGCTCCAGCGCCCCCGGCGCCAGCGTCGCCCACGGCAGGCCGTGCCGGTGCGCGACCAGCGCGCCCGCCGGGGTGTGCTGGTCCACCAGCAGCGCGTCCGGCCGGAACTCGCGGACCACCGCGTCCAGCGGCTTCAGGGTGAACCTGGCGTAGGGGACGACGAAGCCCTCCCACAGCGAGCGCAGCGAGGCCAGGCCGTGGCCGCCCATCGCCCGGAACATCCGGTTGCCGGTGCCGAAGATCCGGGCGTCGGGGCCGAGCAGCGGTCGCAGCATCGTCTCGGTGCCGGTCCAGGCGACCTGGTGGCCGCGGGCGAGCAGCTCGTCGGCGATCCCGGACGCCGGGTTGACGTGCCCGGCCAGCGGGGGCACCACCAGCAGGAAACGGCTCATCGGCGCACCAGCTCCGCCAGGTCGCCGACGGTCAGCGCGGCCAGGCCGTCCGGGCCGAGGCCGGCCCGCAGAGCGGCCAGGTCGGCGCCGAAGCGCTCCCGCAGCAGCGCGTCCAGCACCGCGAACTCGGTTTCGTCCAGGGCGAGATCGCCGTCGAGTCGGTCCTCGGGGGCGAGCGACTCTGCCCATTCGGGCAGCGCGTCGGCGGCCTCCGCCAGCGCGGCCAGCAGGCCCGGATCGAGCCCGGCGGACGGCTCGGAGGCCAAGCCGGAAGCGGTTTCTGGGTACACGAAGGAAGGCAGGGGATCGGTCATCGGAAGACTCCACCGGCTCGACGGCAACGGGGGTGCGGGAGGGGGCCCCAGGGCGGTGATCGCTTGTGCGACCCGCGGGGCGTGGGAATACTAACCGGCGTGACCGCACTGGAGGCAGTGGCCGTCCACCTCCCCCCGCGTCTCGAACCGATCGAAACCGTGGGCGCCCGGATCGGCCTTACCCCACGTCAACTCCGACTCTTCCGCCGCTTCCACGGCCTGGACCAGGTGCGCCTGGACCCGGACGGGACGCTGCTCGACCTGCTGGACGCCGCCGTCCGGGCACTGCCCGAACTGCGCGGCAACGAACACCGCATCCGCTACCTGCTGTACGCCCGCAACACGCCGGTCGCCGTGCCCTACCCGCTCAACCCGCTGCACCAGCTCCAGGAACGCTTCGGGCTCGCCCACGCCGACGCCTTCACCGTCACCCAACAGGCCTGCGCCGCCTCGCTGCTGGCCGTCGACCTGGCCGGGCGACTGCTGGCCGACGACGGCGACCCGTCGGCACTGGCCCTGGTGCTGGCGGGGGAGAAGACCTTCACCCGGGACGCCCAACTCCTCCCGGAGACCACGATCTTCGCCGAGGCGTCCACGGCCTGCCTGGTCAGCGCCGACGGCGAGCGCAACCGCGTGCTCTCCTACGCGGTCCGCCAGCGCCCCGAGTTCTACGGCCGCCCGGCCGAGGACCCGGAGCTGATGGTCCGCTACCAGCGGGAGTACCAGCCCGCCATGGTCGAGACCGTGCAGGCCGCGCTCGACCAGGCCGGCCTGGAGCTCTCCGACCTCGCCCTGCTGCTCCCGCACAACGTCAACCAGGCCTCCTGGCGGATGATCTGCCGTCAACTCGACTTCCCGGTCGAGCGGGTGGTGCTGGACAACGTGACCGCGGTCGGGCACAGCTTCGCCGCGGACGCCTTCGTCAACCTCCGCACCGCCCTCACCGGCGGGGCGCTCCGGCCGGGCGACCACTACCTGATCGCCGCCGCCGGTGTCGGCGCCACCTTCGCCGCGATGGTCCTGCGGCACTGAACTCCCCGTTCCTCCTCCACCATCGGACGGTCCACCCATGTCAGACCCCGCCTTCCCGGCTGCTGCCGCGCCCACTGCCGCACCGGTCGCTCCCGCACCGGCCGCTCCCGCACCGGCCGCCGCCGCACCGGTCGCTCCCGAGGAGCGCGACCGCATCCGGCGCGGCATCGAGGACGTCCTGCCGCGCGTCCTCGGCGTCGAACTCGCCGACATCCCCGCGAACGCCTGCTTCTTCGAGGACTTCGGCCTCACCTCCTCCGGCATCGTCGAACTGATCCTGGACATCGAGGAGCAACTCGCCATCCAGGTCGACGTCGAGCACCTCGCCATCGACGACGTCCGCACCGTCGACAGCCTCACCGCCTACGTCGTCGGGCACTACGCCGACGAGGACTGACCCGATGCCCGCCGAGACCCGCGGCCTGCGCGTGACCAGGGCGGTCGCCGCCGGCTTCGACGGAAGCTCCGCCGCCGCGCTCCACCCCGACCTGCGCGTCTTCACGGCCGATCTGGTCCGCCCGTACGGCCTGCCGCTGCGGGAGGACCTGCTCGCCGAAGGCGCCGGCCACGACTACGGCGAGATGGCCGCCGGCCTGTTCGCGCGGGCGCTGCCCGCGGGCGAGCCCGCGGACCTGCTGATCCTCGCCTTCTCCTCGCCGGACGTCCGGCCCGCCGCGCCCTCCTCGCTCCGGCTCAGCCGGTACTGCCCCGGGCAGCCGACCGCCTTCGCCGTCTGCGACCAGGGCAGCGCCACCGCCTTCGCCGCGCTGCGGATCGCCGCCGCCCACCACCGCACCGGCGGCTGCCGGCGCGCCGTGATCGTGCTCGCCGAGCAGAGCGCCCTGCACCACCGGCCCGCCGAGCCCGTGGAACTGCCCGCCGGACACCGGGCCGTCGTCCTGGTCTGCGAGGAGGCCCCGGGGGAGGGGATGACGGTCCGTCAGCAGGCCGAGCCGGACGGCGCGGCGGCACTGCGCTCCGTCCTCGACCGGCACCGCGAACTCGGCCCGGGTGCGGGGCTGTTGCTCGCCGCCGGCCTGGACCGCGGCGGCCTCCCCGAGGGCGCGGAGGCGGCCCGCCCCGGGCAGCCGTTCACCGGTGTCTGGAGCCTGCTCGCCGACCGCCTCGCCGACGGCCCGCTGCTGGTCGCCGACCACGACCGGCGGCTCGGCTGGCTCAGCACCCTCATCCTGCCGTGACCGCCGCCGCCGATCTCGTCGACGTGTGGACCATCCCCACCGACCAGCCCCCGGCCGTGGTCCGCCGGCTGTACGGCCTGCTCGATGCCGAGGAGCGGGAGCGCGCCGACCGGGCCCGCGACCCGCGGCAGGGCGCGCGCTTCGCCGTGGTCCGGGGCGCCGTCCGGCTGCTGGTCGCCGAACGGCTCGCCGTCCCGCCCGCCGAACTGGTGTGGCGGCGCGGCCCGCACGGCCGGCCCGGCCCAGCGGACGGCGGCAGCCTCGACGTCAACTGGTCCGCCTCGGGCGCCCTCGCGCTGCTCGCCCTCGCGGACGGGCGCCGGGTCGGCGCGGACGTCGAACAGCTCCGCCCGCCCGCCGTCGGCGCCCGGATCGCCCGCCGCCACTTCCCGCCCGCCGACGCGGCACTCGTCCTCGACGCACCCACCCCGGCCGACGCCGCCGACCGCTTCACCCGGCTCTGGTGCCGCCGCGAGGCCTGCGTCAAGGCGTACGGCGGCCGGCTCGCCCAGGGCCTCGGCCTGCCGCTCGCCGGGCCCTCCCCGCTGCGCCTGGCCGACCCGGGCCCGCTCGGCCCCGGCCCGCTGCATCTGGCCGACGTGCCCGTCCCCGGCCCGTTCCGGGCGGCGGTCGCCGTGGACACGGACCGCCCGTTCACCGTCCGCCGGCACCACTGGGCCTGAACTCCCACGCGTAGAAAGCACGTTGAGCCCGGCCGGCGACAGACCGGCCGGGCTCGACGCGTGCGGGCTCAGCCCACCGGCCTCGACATGTAGACCGCGCGCCGCCCGTAGGACGCGGGCAGCGCCACCTCGCGGTGCGCGCGGTAGCCGTAGAAGCGCAGCAGGATGTCGCTGCCGCGCACCGCGACCATCGACACCTGCGTGAAGCCCCGCTCCACCGCCTGCTCCTGGGCGTGCTCCATCAGCCGCGCGGCGAGCTCCCGGCCGCGCAACTCCTCGGCCAGCACCAGGTCGTGGACGTGCAGGTTGTCCGAGGCGAACGCCCCGTCCTCCGGCGCGGCGAGGTCCGGGCAGCGCAGCGGCGGGTACGGCAGGCTCAGCAGGTAGCCGCGGACGGCGCCGTCCAGCTCCAGCACCCAGCAGGTCTCCGGCGAGCAGCGGGCCCGGGACTGCAGCGCCTCCCGGCCCTCGGAGAGGCCGTCGGCCGCGTAGGCGTCGTGCTCCAGCGCGACCACGGCGTCCCAGTCCCCGTCGGCCAGTTGACGGATCAGGAACTCCCCGCTCACCCGGCGAGCCCCCGCTCGCGGGCGGCGGCCACCATCGGCGCCCAGTGCTCGATCAGCACGGCCCAGCGCTCGGCGTCCTCCCGGGCCTCGTCCAGGAGCTGCTGCCGCTGCCCGGCCACCACGTCCGCCAGCTCGGCGTACTTGCCGCCCAGCTTGCGGTAGAGGCGGTCCACCTCGTCCAGGCAGGTCTCGTTCACGTCCCGGTCCAGGTCGACGGTGCCGCGCACCAGGGCGAGGATCGGCTCGACCTTCAACTCGTGCCGCTCGTCCAGGAGTCCGGTGCCGAGGTCGATCATCTGGCCGTACACCGGGTACAGGTACAGCATCGAGAGCAGCATCTTCACGAAGCGCAGCTGGTACGAGACGAAGCCGGCGCCGATCCGGCGCTCGGGCGTGTAGTAGTTGACGATGTGCCGCTTGTGGATGACGGCGGGCAGCTTGGCGTGCACCAGGGCGTGCAGCAGGGCGTAGTCGGCGCCGATGGTGCGCAGCGAGGGCACCAGCGGCAGTACCTCGTAACCCCGGTGGTCCAGGGCGACGTTGCACATGTAGACGTCCCAGATGTCCGGCACGCCGAGCACCGAGTCCGCGGGGTCGAAGGTCTCCGGCTCGGCGCCCTTGAAGGAGACGTCCACCATGGCGTCCTGCTCCTCGCGGGTCCACACGCGCGGCGTCCACAGGCGCACCAGGTCCCGGTAGACCTCCGGGTCCAGCTCGTTGATCTCGCCGATGTCCACGTTGAGTTCGCCCATGAAGGAGGCGCTGACCAGCATCACCGGCTTGTCCGCGTCCGCCGGGTCGAGCTCCGAGCGGGACACCCCGGCCACCGCCTCCCCGGCCGGCTTGCCGACGGACAGCAGCTCGTGGTGGATCGGGAACATCTTCGCGCCGTCGACGACCCGGTAGTCGAAGTCGTCGTTGCGCAAGTGCGCCGAGGTGCAGCCGAGGGCCGCTGCGCCCAGGAAGATCCGGTTCACGCAGGAGCCGTAGGCGACGTCCTGAGGGAGCATCAGGTCGAGCAGCAGCTCGGGGTCGGCGCCGCCGGAGCGACGGGCCACGTCGAGGAAGAACGCGCGCTGCTCCTCGTTGCCGAGGTGGTGGACGAACACGCCCGGGGCCGGCTTCAGCGCGGCCACGGCGTCCGCGTTCTTCGCGAACTCGGCGCCCACGGTGGTGTCCAGGACGAGCAGGTGGACCTCGGCCCCGAAGGTCTCGACGGCGTAGGCCGCCTCCTCGGCGAGGTCCGCGATGGTGCCGGGGCAGGCCCGCATGGTGGGCAGGGCGAGGCAGACGCGTTGCATGGGTGTGGGACTCTCCGTCCGATCGTCAGATGCGGTGCGGCGCCGGCCGGCCGGTCGGGCGGGACCCGGAGCCCCGCGCCGCGCCGTCCGGGACGGGCTCGCGGGCGGGCGCGGAAGGCTGCGGCGGCACCGTGGATGACCTGGTTCCACCACAGTGGACTGGACCAATACGGGGTGTCAACGCTCCGCCCGAGGGCCGCCCGGACCGCCCGCCGACACTGCCCGATGGGGCACTCGGCGCTGCCCCGGACGGTCTCCGCGCGGGCTCGGGACGGTCCGCCGGGCAGCGTCGGCGCGGGCCCCGGGGTGGCCCGCCGGGCGGCGTTGGCGCGGAAGGTTCGCGTACGCTCCGGGGTCCGCCGGGTGAACGGAGAACGCTCGTGCGGAATCCGGCCGGGAATCGCCGGCGGCCGCCGCGGGCCGTGTTCCGCACCGGAAGTCCGGAGAACCCGAACCCGGCTCCGCCGATTGAACTCCGGAACCCCAATTCGCTTCCCCGCCACCCGCACCGAGATAGATCCGTGATGATCGTTGCGCACCCTGCGGCGAATATCTCGGGAAGATCACGGACTTGCGGGGGAGTTGTTCCGGGGATCGGCGAAGGCCGTCGAATTCGAGAGCCCCGCCGAGGGAGCCGCTAGGCCAGGCAGGCCCGGCCGCGGTCGTGCTCCCCGAGGTCCAGCAGCGCCCGCCCGATGGCGTCCAGCGCGTTCGCCCGGCGGTGCTCCAGCCCGACCTTCCGGGCGATCGCCAACGCCTGCTCGGCCGCCTCCAGCGCCTGCGACGGCCGCCCCGCGGCCCGGCACGACTCGGCCAGGCCCACCAGCACACCCGGCATCCGGTCCCAGGCGCCCAGCGCCCGCAGCGCCCCCAGGCACTCCCGGTAGTCCTCGCACGCCTCCTCCGGCCGGCCCATCCCGTGCAGCGCCGTCGCCCGGGCGTACAGCATGTGCACCTGGCCGACGAAGTCCCCGAGCTCCCGGAACACCGCCAGGCTGCGCCCGGCCCGCTCCCGGGCCGACTCCGCCCGGCCCACCGCCAGGTCGGCCAGCGCCGCCATCCCCTCGACGAAGGCGTGCGCGGACGGACTGCCCGACTCGGCGCTCAGCGCGATCGCCTCCTCGCACCAGGCCGCCACCTCCTCGTCCGTGCAGTGCGGGAGACCGGTCAGCGCCAGCACGATCAGCGCCCCCGGCAGCAGCGCCGCCTGCCCCGTCCGCCGGGCCAGCGTCACCACCCGCACCGCCTCGGCCCGGGACTGCCGGGTGCGCTGGAACTCCCGCTGCGCCCACATCAGCGTGTACCGGGCCCGCGCCTCGCTCTCCGGCAGGCCGGCCGCCGCGGTGGCCTCCGCGACCCGTCCGGCCAGCTCGCACAGCTCCGGCACGGCCATGCCCAGGTCGATCAGCTGGATCAGCACCAGCGTCAGGTCCGCGACCACCGCCAGCGGGCCGTCCTGGTCCCGGGTGGCCTGCTCGGCGACCGCCAGCACGGCGGCGACCTCCTGCCGGGCCCAGCGCAGCCCCTCGGCCGGGCCGTCGAACTCCGGTGCGGAGGGCTCCGGTTCGACGGCCGCCGTCACCAGGTCCGGGAACGGGTAGCCGGGCCGGACCACCCGGTACAGGCCCGCCACCGTCGCCAGGTAGTGCCGCAGCAGCCGCTCCACGGCGGCCCGCCCGGCGGCCTCCCCGTCCACCTCCCGGAGCAGCTCGCGGGCGAACAGCCGCAGCAGGTCGTGGTACTGGTACCGGCCGGGGTACGGGCAGGACAGCAGCCCCAGGTCGGTCAGCGACTCGGCCAGCCGCTCGGCCTCCGGCTCCGGCAGCCCCAGCAGCACCGCGGCCGCCGCCGAGGACACCCCCGGGCCGTCCGCCGCCGACAGCAGCCGGAACGCGCGGGCGGTCTCCGGGTCGAGCTGGTCGTAGCTGAGCCGGAAGGACGCGGCGACCGCCAGCTCCCCGGCCTCCAACTCGGCCAGCCGGCGCCGCTCGGACGCCAGCCGGTCCGCCATGTGCGACAGCTGCCAGGCCGGGCGGGCCGCCAGCCGGGACGCCGCCGTCCGCACCGCCAGCGGCAGGAACCCGCAGGCCGCCGCCACCCGCCGGGCCGCCGCCGGCTCGGCCGTCACCCGCGGCTCCCCGGCGATCGCCGTGAGCAGCCGCACCGACTCCTCCGGGGTCAGCGGCTCCAGGCCGACCTGACGGGTCATCGGCACTCCCGACAGCCAGGCCCGGCTGGTCACCAGCACCGCGCACGAGCGGCTGCCCGGCAGCAGCGGACCGACCTGCTGGGTGTCGCGGGCGTCGTCCAGCACGATCAGCACCCGCAGGCCCGCCACCCGGGACCGGAACAGGGCGGCCCGCTCCGCCGTCCCCTGCGGGATCGCCGCGTCGGCCATCCCCAGCGCGCCCAGTAAACCGGCCAGCACCTCGCCCGGGTCCGCGGGGAACGCCCCCGCCCCTTGCAGGTTCACGTACAGCTGGCCGTCCGGGTACTGCCCGCCGACCGCGTGCGCGACGTGCACCGCCAGCGTCGACTTGCCGACCCCGCCCAGGCCGGAGATCCCCACCACCGGCATCGCCGGGCCGCCGGGCGCGAGGTCCGCGCAGAGCGCCGCGCAGAGTTCGTCCCGGCCGGTCCAGTCGGAGACGTCGGCGGGCAGCTGGGCCGGCACGGCGGGCGCCGGCACCGTCGTCGGCGCGGGTCCGGCCGGGGCGCCGCCGGGCCCGAAGGAAGGTCCGCCGCCCGGTCCGAACGAGGGCCGGCCGGGTTCGAACGCGGGTGCCGGGACCGCGGCCGGCGCCGCCAGTTTCGGGTCGCCCGACAGGACGCCCAGGTGCAGTTCGCGCAGCCGTGGCCCCGGATCGACGCCCAGTTGCTCCAGCAGCGTGCGGCGGGCGTCCGCGTACACGCCGAGCGCCTCGGCCTGCCGCCCGCTGCGGTACAGCGCCAGCATCAGCAGCTCCCGCATCGGCTCCAGCAGCGGGTACTGGTTGACCCACACGGTCAGCTCGCCGATCACGTCCGCGTGCCGGCCGGCCTCCAACTCGGTCTCCAGCCAGGCCTGGACGGCGTTCAGCCGGCGTTCGGCCAGCCGGGCGCGGTGCGCCTGGGCGAACGGTCCGGGCAGCCCGGCCAGCGGCTCGCCGTGCCACAGCCCGCACGCCTCGCGCAGCAGGCCGAGCGCCCCCGCCGGGTCGCCCAGCGCGCGGGCCCGGCCCGCCGCCGCGACCCGGTCCTCGAACACCTCGGCGTCCGTGCAGTCGGCCGGGAGCCGCAGCACGTAGCCGCTGCCCGAGGACACCAGCACCGTCGGATGCACCCGGTCCGGCTCCAACACCCGCCGCAGCCGCGACACATAGGTGCGCACGACGGCGGCGGCGCGGGCCGGCGGCTGCTCCCACAGCGCGTCGAGCAACTCGTCGACGGACACGATCCGGCGGGCCCGCAGCGCCAACGCGGTGAGCAGCGCCCGCTGTTGCGGCGGGCCGAGCTCCAACTCGCGCTCCCCGCGCCAGGCCTGCACCGGACCGAGCAGGGACAGCCGCAGCCGCTCCCCGCCGTCCGGCGCCGGGGCCGGCTCCGGGGCCGAGGTGCCGTGGGGCTCTCCGATTTCCGTCATTGTCAGAAGGTAGCGGTTCGGTGCGGCGGACCACGGGGCCGGGGCGGGTCCAATTCCCCTGCCGCGGACCGGTCCTGCCGGTCGCCCGCCCCCGCGCATTCGAATCCGCCGGGCCGTCCTCCCGGCGGGCCGGGAAATTCTCGAACTTTCTCGCGCGGAACGGGAACCGTCGGCGCAGATGCGCATCCGTCAATCTTTTATTGACCGGCGGCGGATAGCTTGGCCGAGTCCGCGGAACCGCCGGCGGACACGGGCAACTCCCGCGGTGCGGTCCGGGCCGCGGGAGGGACGGCGTCGCGTGCGGACGGCGCCGGCCGACCGGTTCTGACGGTGCGCCGCCGCCTGTGGGGGGCGGTGGGCGCACCGCCGAGCGCAACGAAAGGAATCCAGCGCCGTGCTCCAGTACGCCGACGACGTCCGTACGACGACCCGATCGATCCCGCAGCAGGCCACCCGGACGATCCCGGTGGCCGTCCACTCCCTGGACCCGCTCTCCAGGGCCGGAGTGGTGAGCTTCCTCCGGCAGTGCCCGGAGGTGTCGCTGGTGGACGAGAACCACCAGGGCGGGACCGGGGTGGCCCTGCTGGTCGCCGACGCCTTCGACGAGACGGCCCTGGCCGGCCTGTCCCGGCTCGTCCGGACCGAACGCACCCGCGTCGTCCTGGTCCTCGACCGGATCCAGGAACCGGAACTGCTCAACGTCGTCTCGCTCGGGGTGACCACCATCCTGTGGCGCCGCGAGGTCACCCGGGACCGCCTGCGCCAGGCCGTCCTCACCGCCGACCGCGGCCACGGCGACCTCCCGCCCGACCTCCTCGGCAAACTGATCGGCTGCATGGGCCGCCAACGCGCCGGCGACGGCCCGGCCCCCGACGGCGGCCCCGCCGACTTCGGCCTGCTCCCCCGCGAGGCCGACGTCCTGCGCCTGGTCGCCGACGGCATGGACACCGGCGAGATCGCGGTCAAGCTCCTCTACTCCGAGCGCACCATCAAGAACATCATTCACACCGTCACCACCCGCTTCCAGCTCCGCAACCGCGCCCACGCCGTGGCCTACGCCCTCCGCGAGGGCTACATCTAGCCCTCCGGTGCCGGTGGGTTCGCCGATCGGGCCCGTTGAGGCCAACTACGGTCGATGCAACGTGAGTTGACGGGGCATTTGACGTAGCGGTCTTCGTCGGGGAGTTCGGCCCGGCGGGGAGTGGGCGGGGTGTCGGCGGGACAGGGATCGGGGCGGACCTGTCGTTCCGGTGATCCCTGGAGGAGCACGTGCGCAAGAGGTTGATCGTTTCGGCGGCCTTCGGGCTGAGCCTGCTGCTGGCCGTTCCCGCCTCGGCCTCCGGGTTCCATCCGGGCGCGGACGGGCTGGGGGATCCGTACTACGCCACGCTCGGCAACGGCGGGTACCGCGTCTCGCACTACGACATCCGGCTGAAGTACCAGCCCGCCACGGACGAGTTGGAGGGGACGACGACCATCCTGGCCACGGCCACCGAGGACCTGTCGCGGTTCAACCTCGACTTCGCGCTGCAGGTCACCGAGGTCCGGGTCAACGGGCGGGTCGCGGCCTTCGCCACCAGCGGGGACCAGGAGTTGGAGATCACCCCGGCCCGGCCGCTGCCCAGGGGGACCGAGGCGACCGTGGTGGTCCGCTACAAGGACGTGCCGTCGACCGTGCAGCGGTACGGCGGCTACACCGCTTGGCGCCGCACCCCGGACGGGGCGGTGGTGGCCGGGGAGCCCGTCTCGGCCGGCTGGTGGTTCCCGAGCAACGACCACCCGAGCGACAAGGCGACCTTCGACGTCTCGGTGCTGGTGCCGGACGGCACCCAGGTGATCAGCAACGGCGTGCTGACCGGCACCGGTTCGCGGGCGGGCTGGACCCGGTACAACTGGCGCGAGAACAAGCCGCAGGCCAGCTACCTGGCGACCCTGGCGATCGGGAAGTTCGACATCACCCAGGGCACCACGGCCGGCGGGGTGCCGGTGTACAACGCCTACAGCAAGGACCTCGGCGAGAACGCGGGAGCGGCCCGGGCCAGCGTGGAGCGCACCGGCGAGCTGGTGGACTGGCTGAGCGGCTACTTCGGCGCGTACCCGTTCAGCTCGGTCGGCGGCTTCGTGCCGAACGTCCGGACCAGCGGCGGCCTGGAGACCCAGACCCGGGTCTTCTACGGCCCCGGACTGTTCGCCCGGGGCTCCAACACCTCGGTCGTCGTGCACGAGCTGGCCCACCAGTGGTACGGCGACAGCGTCTCGCTGTCCCGCTGGAGTGACATCTGGCTGAACGAGGGCTTCGCCCAGTACGCGCAGTTCCTCTGGTCCGAGCACGAGAACGAGGGCACCGCGCAGGAGTTGGCCGACTACATCTACGCCTCCTACCCCGCCGACGACCCGTTCTGGACCGTCAGGCCCGGCGACCCGGGCGAGGAGAACCAGCTCGCCGACGCCGTCTACCAGCGCGGCGCCCTCGCCATCCAGGCGCTGCGCAACACCGTCGGCGACGAGACCTTCTTCCGGATCCTGAAGGGCTGGCCCACCGAGCGCCGCTACGGCAACGCCACCGTCCAGGACTTCCGGGCCTACGCGGAGCGGATCTCCGGCCGGAGCCTCGGCGAGCTGTTCACCACCTGGCTGTTCACCCCCGCCAAGCCCGCCACCGGCCCGGTGCCCACCGGCGCCGCGACGGCCGCCACGAGCCGGACCGACGGGCCGCTGCCGGCCGAACCGAAGTCGTGGAAGGAGATCCAGGCGGCCAACTCCGTCCACAAGAACGGGAAGTGAGAGATTCCGGTACGGGGCGGGCCGGTACGACAACCCGGACGCCGTGGCGCGGCACCGGCCCGTCGCGGGAACGGCCCCCGATGACGGGCGCGGCCGGACGGGTCCTCACCTCGGTGGACCCGCCCGCCCGCCCGGGCCGTCAGCCGCGTCAGTGTCCGGACGAGAGCGGCTCGCCCTGCTCGAAGCGCAGGATCTGCTCGCGCAGCACCCGCTTCGCCCGCGGCAGGAACGCACTGCTCGGGCCGCCCACGTGCGGAGTGATCAGCACGCCCGGGGCGTGCCAGAGCGGGTGATCGGCGGGCAGCGGCTCCGGATCCGTCACGTCGAGCGCCGCCCGCAGGCGACCTGCCGACAGCTCCGCCAGCAGCGCGGCGGTGTCCACGACCGGCCCGCGCGCGACGTTGACGAGCAGCGCGCCGTCCTTCATCCGGGCCAGGAACCCGGCGTCCACCAGCTGGCGGCTCTCCGGCGTCAGCGGCGTGAGCAGCACGACGACGTCCGCCGCCGGCAGCAGCTCCGCCAACTCCCCGACCCCGTGCACCCGTTCCTCGGGCCGCGCCCGCCGCGCGACCTTCACCACCTCGCACTCGAACGCCTCCAGGCGCGCGGCCAGCGCCCGTCCGATGGAGCCGTACCCGACGATCAGCACCCGCCGGTCCGCGAGCGAGTCGTGGAACTCCTGACTCCACCGACCCTCGTCCTGCAACCGCACGAAACGCGGCACCCCGCGCAGCGACGCGAGAATCAGCGTCACCGCCAACTCCGCGGTGCTGGCATCGTGCAGGCCGCGCGCATTGCACGCCACGACCCCCTCCGGCACGTACGGCAGCACGTCGTCCATCCCCGCCGTCAGCGTCTGCACCACCTTCAACGACGGCAGGCGCCGGATCACCGGCACCGCGGCCGCATGCCGCAAGTACGGCAGGCAGAAGAACTCCACCCCCCGGAGCTCCTCGTCCCCCGGCGCCGCCCCCTCCCCGTCCCACACCAGGGCGTCGAGTCCGGCAGGCAGCCCGCCGATCACACCGGGGGCATACGGAAGCAGATAGCGCGCACTCATACCCCGACCCTAACCACCCACCCGCCCAGGCCGCCGACCAGGCCGGACGCCGATCCCCGGCAGGGTGCTCGACAACCCCGCCGGCCGGGCGTGGGGGCTGGTCGGTGCTCGGGGTGACGGATCCGGTGTCGCTGCCTGCTGGCGGTCGGCTCCGGGGGTGGGGCGGGAGGGGTGAAGTCGCTGTGCTGGTGCGGACGTTATGTTGACGAACAGGTCCGGCTGGGCAACACTGACAGGCGGTCGTGTCATGTGCGCGCCCACGGCAGTCTCTGTCCACCGCACGGCGCCCGGTCACCGGAGGTTGTGGTGGCCCGCCCGGCATTCCGGTCAGGAGGACCCTTCATGGAAGCTCCTACCCTGCAAGCGGAACAGCGCGACACGCTCGTCGTCGACGAGGCGTTCGACCTGGTGGTCGGTGAGCTGGAGCAGTCCGCTCCGGCGCACACGCCGAGTGCCACGACCTGCGGCTGGCACCTCTACTGCGTGCTGCAGTAGGCGTCCCGGACCGTTCACGCTCGACAGCAGCTCCGCCCGTTCAAGGCCGGGTGCAGCACCCGAGGGCGCCCGGCCGTCGCTGTGCCACTTCTACCGTCAGGGGAAAACGATGGAGACGTTGACCGTGCAGGCCCCGCAGACCCTCGTCGCGGACGAGGCGTTCGACCTGGTGATCGGCGACCTGGAGCAGGACGTCCCGGGCCACCGCCAGGACGCCCTCCCGCAGGCGACCACCTGTGTGCGCGTCTACTGCGTACCGAACCTGTAGTCCCGGCGCCCGACCCGAACCGCGACGCCGCGCGGCGCCGGCCCGGCCGGTCGCGCGGCGTCGTGCCGCGACCAGCCGACCAGGAGCCGCATGGACCTGCGCGACCCCGGGGCCGCCGCCCGGAGGCCCGAACTCCCGCCCGGCACAAGCCGGTTGCTGACGGCGCTGGCCGAGGGCCGGGCGGGCCGGGCGTTTCCGCCGGTGGCCGTCCCGGCCCGGACGGCACGCTCGCCGTCGCCCGCGCGCTGGGCGGCCCGGCCGACGCGCGGGCCCTGGCGGACGCGCTGGCCGACGACCGGTTCGCGCCGCTGCACGAGGCGGTGCGGCGGATCGACGAGGCGGCCGCCGGGGAGCGGCGGATCGATCCGCGGCTGCTGCGGCCGGAGAACGCGGACCTGTTCGGCCCGCTGCTCACCGAGATCCTGGAGAGCTGCGTCGACGGACCGCCCGGGCACGCCGCCGCCTTCGCCGACCTGCGGACCGGGCAGTACCTGGACTTCCTGGCGCTCTTCCTGGAACGGCTGGCCCGCGACCGGCCCTCCGGCCACCCCGTCACCGGCCTGTGGGCGAACGGCGACGAGACGCACAACGGCGGCCAGCGGGTGCTGCGGGTCGAGTTCGCCGACGGCGCCCGGCTCGCGTACAAGCCGCGCCCGGCGAGCGGCGAACTGCTGTTCCTGGCCACCGAGGGCTCGGTGTTCGCCCTGCTCAACTCGCTTCCCCCGGCGGCCGGTCCGGTCCGGCTGCCGACGCTGCGGTGCCGGCCCGGCAGCGGCCCGGACCGGGCCTGCTACTCCTGGCAGGAGTGGATCGAACCGCCGGACGCCCGGGGCGTCCTGCGCACCGACGGCGGGTGGACCATGCGCGGCGCCGTCCTCGACGCCGACGCGGCGCCCCGCTACTGGCACCGCGCCGGATCGCTCGCCGCCGCCGCGTTCGCGTTCGGGATCACCGACCTGATCGGCGGCAACCTGCTGATCGGGCAGCGCCCGGAGGACGGCGAGCCGCTGCCGTTCCCGGTCGACCTGGAGGCCTACTTCGCCGACCTCAAGCGCCTGTTCGAGACCGGCCTGCTGTTCGACCCCGCGGCCTCCGCACACCACCACGCCGGCCTGGAGAACCTCGCCCGCTGGTGCGAGCCGGACGGCCCCGCGACCTGCTGGCGCCCGCAACCCGACAGCGCACTGCGCCTGGAGCGGCGCACCCGTTCGCTGACCCGCACCGAGACCCGCACCGTGGTCGGCGACACCGAAGGCCGCACCGGGTACGGCCCGCACCTGACGGCGATGCTGCGCGGCATGTTCGACGCCTGGACGCTGATGTGCCGTCACCGCGCCCGGATCGCCGAGTTCCTCGACGAGCGGGCCGCCGGGCACCTGGTCCGGGTGATCGCCCGCCCGACCGCCGAGTACCCGCACGGCGGCGAAGTCCCTTTCACAGAAGACGAATTGGAGCAGCTGGCGCGCGGCGACGCACCGTACTTCTTCCGCGCCGCCGACGGCGGCCCGCTGCTCGCCCTGCGGACGCCGCCCGGCCGCGAACTCCGCACTCGCCCGGCCGACGCCCCCGGGCCGGCGGAGCGCCCGCCGTCCGCCGCCGTCCGCGAAGGCCGGAAGCTGGACCTCGCCGGGCTCGGCATCGCCCTGCGCGACGCGGTCGAACACGTCCACGCCGACCTGGACGCGGCCGAACTGCACGACCCCGGGCGCGGGGTGCGGATCCGGCTGCGCGGCCCGCGCGAGGGCGAAGCCTCCTTCGACTGGCCCGAGCAGAACCGCCGCATCACCTACAGCTGGGACGAGACCACCCTGCGCCTGCGCATCGACCCGCCGGCCGAGCCCCGCCCGGCCGCCGGGATCCGCGAACGGCTGCTGCGCCTGGCCCGGACCGACGCCGCGCTGCGCACCCCCTGGGCCGCCGGCGGCTTCACCGACACCGAACTGGAGGCGAAGCTCGAACGGCTGACCTCCGCCGGCATCGCCTGGCTGCGCGGCGTGGTCGCCGAGCACGGCTGGCCCGGCCACGCCCTGGTCGGCGCGGAGGCCGCCGCGGCCGCGAGCGCCCTGCTCCAGCACCACACCGGCGACCTCGCCTTCCGCCGCGAGTGCCTGACCCTGATCGAGGCCGCGGCCGCGCGCGGCGACATGCGACGGCAGGACGCCGCCTACCTCGCCGACTCGCTGCGCCGGGCCGAGGGCCGCCCGCAGCTGTACGGCACGAAGTTCGAACGGGCGGCGGACGGCCGGCTGCGGCCCTGCCCGATCGAGGACGCGGACCGGGTGGACCAGCGCCGCGCGGCCGTCGGCCTCGGCCCGCTCGCCGACTACGCGGCCCTGCTGGCACAGACCTTCCCCGCGCCCGCTAACGCGCCCGTGCCCGCGAATGCGCCCGGGCCCGCACCCGCGAACGCTCCCGGGGCCGCGCCCGAGCGCACGCCCCGAACGCACCCGAGAACGAAGGGGTACCGGCGTGACCGCGCCCGACTGGACCGCACTCCTCGCCCGCGTCTGGGACAAGGAGCCCGCCCTGCTGCCGGCCGCCGCCCCGGCGGACCCGGCGCACCTGCACCGCACGGTCGTCGCCGCCTGCGAACCCTTCCGCGCCGGAACGGTGTTCCGCACCTTGCCGCAGGTCCGCCTGCACACCCCGCTCGGCTGGCTGGGCGCGCCGGGCCGGCTGCTGCCGGACGCCGCCGACCCCGACCCGGCCGCCTACCGGGCCCGGCTGCGCGCCGAGCCGCCCGGCAGCGGGACGGACAGCGGGTTCCTGCTGAGCGTCCGTCAACCCCTGCACACCGACTGGGAGCTGTGGTCGGCGGTCCGGGACGCGCTGGCCGACCTGTGGCGCCGGGTCGGCCTGCCGTGCCTGCCGGTCGAGGCCGAACTGACCGAGGCGGACGCCTTCGCCCGCACCGCGGGCCTCGCCGTCCCCTCCGAGCACGCGGTGCTGACCTGGGTGCTGGACGGCACCCTGGAGGCCGAACTGCACGAGCCGGACGGCGAGTTGCGCGTGCTGCGGGCAGGCGCCGGTGAGCTGCTGTACTGGCCCGGTGGCACCCGCTGGCGCGAACGCCACCTCGACGGCTGCACCACGCTGCGGATCTCCGTCCCCCGCGCCCGGCGGCTGGCCACCGGGGCGGTCAAGGACCTGCTGGCCGAGGCCCTCCAGAGCCGCCACCCGTACGACGGCACGGTGCCCTGCCTGCCCCACCCGCCGCCCGCCGACCGCCCGCTCGGCCCGGCCGGGCCGGTGGCCGCCGTCGGCGAGGCGGTCCGCCTGCTGGCCGGGGGAGCGGAGCTGCCGACCGCGCTGCGCACCCGGTGGGCGGCCTGGTGGTCCGCGGCCGGGCTGGACCCCGCGCCCGATCCCCGGGCCGGCGTGCCCGTCCACCCCGGGCAGCGGCTGCGGGTGCTGCGCGAGGTCGTCCGGGTGCCGGACGGGCCCGGCCGGCGGATCTGGGCCGTCAACGGGCACGCCTTCCCGATCGGCGGGGCCGCGGGGGAGCGGATCGCGGAGCAGCTGCGCCCCGGCCGCGAGCTGACGGTCGCCGAGCTGTGCCGCGCGGTCGGCGCGGACGAGCACAACGCCGCCGTCCTCGCGCTGCTGCGCAGACTGCACACCCTGCGGGGGATCGACCTGGCCGACGGCGGGAGGACGGACGGATGACGACCGGGCACGACAGCGAGCTGACGACCGTTCAAGGGCCGCTGGACTGGGACGAGTTCACCGCGCACTACTGGGACCGGCGGCCGGTGCTGATCAAGGCCGCCCTCCCGGCGCCCTTCGAGCTGGGCGAGGTCTTCGCGGCCGCCACCCTCGCCACCAGGCCGCCCGGCCCGCACCGGACGGCGCCGAACGCCCAGTTCGCCGTCGGCCGGTTCCAGCAGACCGAGCCGGCGAACTGGTTCCCGCGCCCCGAGGACGGCGGCTTCGACGGCTACCGGCGGCGGCTGGACGCCGAGTTGGCGGCTTTCTCGCCGGAGACGCGGTACGCGCTCACCGTGCACGCCTTCCACGCCTTCCACCCCGGGCAGTGGGAGCGGCAGCGGGCGTTCTACGAACCGCTGTGGGAACGCACCGGGCTGCCGGTGTCCGGGGCGATCACCACGCTCTTCCACGGCAACTACGAGCACACCCCGGTCGGCGTCCACCGGGACCGCTTCGCCACCTTCATGTTCGCCCTCGAAGGCCGCAAGCGGATGCGGTTCTGGCGGGAGCGCCCGTGGACCGAGCCGGTGACCACCAAACTCGACTACCAGGCGCACCTGGCGAGCTCGTTCACCGCCGAACCCGAGCCCGGCGACCTGCTGTACTGGCCCGCCAGCCACTACCACGTCGGCGAGAGCGTCGACGGCGGCTCCGCGACCAGCGTCAACATCGGCGTGCCGCGCGAGGGCCACCACGCCGGCTACGACGTGGACGACCTGCTGCTGGGCAAGGCCCCGGACGCGATGGTCGACCCGGACGCCGCCCTGGTGCGGCTGCCCGCCGCCACCGCCCCGCTGTCCGCGCCCGAACCGCCGGTGGACGGCGCGCTGCCTGAGGCGCTGGAGCAGACCCTGCGGATCTTCCGGGAGTACCACGACCCCGACCGGACAGGGGAGTTGGTCGCCTCGCTGGCGCTCGGCAACCGGAGCGCGTCCGGCCTCTGCCCCGTCCCGCCGCCCGAGCCTCCGCGACCCTGGCCGACGGCACCGCCGTCCGCGCCCGCGCCCGGGTGCTGTACGAACCGCTCGGCGGGGCGCTGCTGTACGCCGCCAACGGCCACGTCGCGCGCACTCCGCTGACCCGGCAGCGGGCCGAACCGCTGCTGCACCGGCTCGCCGACGGCCGGCCGGCCCCGGTGGGCGCACTGCTCGCCGCCCTGCCGCCCGCCGACCGCGCGGAGGCCCGCCGCCTGCTGGAGACCCTGGAGAGCTTCCGCGCCCTGACCCGCGAGTAGGGGGACGGGGCTACCGGCCGGCCGCGGCGAGCGCGTCCGCCTCCCGGGCGAACGCCGCGCACAGGGCGGGCAGTCGGGGCCCGAGCAGGTGATGCGCCGTCACCGTCAAGGTGTGCGACCCGCTGTAGGTGGTGAACACATCCGCGCCCGCACGACAGGGCGCGAAGCGCACCGAGGCCGCGGGAGGCAAAGGTTCGGCAATGGGCCGGGTGCGACGGGTGTGACGGAGTACCGTCTGGTGCTGCTCCGGGGGCGCGTGCGTGTTCCCCGGGCGTACGCGTGTCCGACGGCGGTCGGGCGATCGGGCCGCGGGGCGGCCGCCGTCCTCCGGTGGCGGCGTGGTCCGACCCGGGGCGTTCGAGTCCGAGCTTGCAGGGGGCAGGTTCCGCATGAGCAACCAGATCGTGAAGGCGCTGGAGCATGCCGCCGAGAAGCTCGGCACCACGCTGGCCAGGGACGCCGGAAAGGCCCTCAAAGACCTGTACCGGTCGGCGGGGCAGAACCTGAAGAAGGTGGCCGCGAACGTCCGCAGCGTGGAGGAGAAGCACGCCAAGGACCTGGCGGAGATCTTCGAGGGCGGCCGCAAGGACCTCGCGCACCCCCGGACCGGTGCCGGCGGCGGGCGGGGCGGCCGCAGGTTCGAGGGCCGGGGCCGCGAACAGGTCCGCTCGCCGCGGCAGGCGGGCCGCCGGGAGGACTCGATCTGCCCGGGCGGCGAGCCGGTCGACATGGCGACCGGCCGGATGTTCATCAAGCAGGTCGACGCGGAACTGCCGGGCTCGCTCCCGCTGCTGTTCGTGCGCAACTACGAGTCCGGCTACCTGGCCGGGCGGTGGATGGGGCCGCGCTGGACCTGCACCTTCGACGAGCGGCTGGAGATCGACGCCGAGGGCGTGGTCTACCTCTCCCCGGACCTGTTCGCGCAGGCCTACCCGCACCCCGAGCCGGGCGTTCCGGTGCAGGCGAGCGCCGGTGTGCGCTGGGAACTGGCCCTGACCGACCGCGGCGACTACACCCTCACCGATCCCGCCACCGACACCGTCCGCGAGTTCACCCGCCAACCGGGCGGCGAGGAAGCGCTGCTGACGGCGGTCCGGGACCGCCGCGGCCGCCGGTACACCCTCGCCTACGACGAGGACGGCGCCCCGCTGTCGATCACCCACTCCGGCGGCTACACGCTCCTCGTCACCACCGACGGCGACCGGATCACCGCCCTGCGGCTGGCCGGCGCCGGCGAGGACGGCCGCGACGCGCTGCTGATGCGGTACGGGTACACCGGCGGCCACCTGTCCTCGGTGTACAACTCCTCCGGCCGGCCGATGCGGTTCGCCAACGACTCCGGCGGCCGCATCCTGTCCTGGACCGACCGCAACGACAGCCGGTACCTGTACACCTACGACCAGCTCGACCGGGTCGTCGACGAGGGCGGAGCCGACGGCGCGCTGCGCTTCCGCTTCAGCTACGGCGACCCGGACCCCGACACCGGCATCCGGGTCCACTCCGAGACCAACGCCCTCGGCCACACCACCCAGTACCACGTCAACGAGCACGCGCAGATCGTCGCCCAGGTCGACCCGCTCGGGAACGCGCTGCGCTTCGAACGCGACGAGTTCGACCGCCTGATCGCCCGGACCGACCCGCTCGGCCACACCACCCGCTACCGCTACGACGGGGCCGGCGACCTGGTGGAGGTCACCCGGCCCGACGGCGAACGCGCCGTGGTGGAGTACGGCCCGACCGTCGGCCTGCCCGTCCGGGTGGTCGAACCGGGCGGCGTGACCTGGCAGTTCGGCTACGACGAGCACGGGCACCGGACCTCGCTCACCGACCCGAACGGCGCGGTCACCGCGTACGGGTACGACGAACGCGGCCACCTCGCCACCGTCACCGACGCGCTCGGGCACACCACCCGCATCCGGTGCGACGCCGCCGGGCTGCCCGTGGAGGTCGTCGACGCCGGCGGCGCCGCCACCCGCTGCGAGCGGGACGCCTTCGGCCGGGTCGCCGCCGTGGTGGACGCGCTCGGCGGCACCACCCGGTTCCGCTGGACCCCCGAGGGCCTGCCCGCCTCCCGGACCGCCCCCGACGGCAGCACCGAGACCTGGACCTACGACGGCGAGGGCAACCTGCTCACGGCGACCGACCCGGCCGGCCGGACCACCGCCTTCGAGTACACCCACTTCGAGACCCTGGCCGCCCGCACCGGCCCGACGGCGCCCGCACCGCCTTCACCCACGACGCCCACATGCAGCTGGTGGCCGTCACCGACGCGCTCGGCCGGCGCTGGGAGTACCGCTACGACGAGGCCGGCCGGCTGGTCGGCGAGAGCGACTTCCAGGGCCGCCGGACCTCCTACGAGCTCGACCCGGCGGGCCGCCCGGTCGCCGCCACCAACGCGCTCGGCGAGCAGATCCGCTACACCTACGACGCGCTCGGCCGCACCGTCGCCAAGGACGCCGCCGGGCTGGTCACCCGGTACGACTTCGACCCGGCGGGCCGCCTGGTCCGGGCCGTCGGCCCGGACGCCGAGCTGACCCGCACCGTCGACGCGCTGGGCAACCTGCTGACCGAGACGGTCAACGGCCGCACCACCAGCCACACCCGGGACGCCCTCGGCCGCCGGACCCGCCGCGTCACCCCCGCCGGCCACACCAGCACCTGGACCTACGACACGGCGGGCCGCCCCAGCTCGCTGACCGTGCCGGGCGGCGGCCTCGCCTTCCGGCACGACGCCCTCGGCCGCGAGCTGGAACGCACCCTGGGCCCGGGCCTGACCCTCGACCGCAGCTGGGACCCCCGGCACCGCCTCGGCTCGCAGACCCTGCTCAGCACCCGGCCCGGCCGCCCCGCCGTCCTCCAGCAGCACGACTACCGCTACCGGGCGGACGGGAACCTCGTCGGCGTCGACGACCTGCTGGCCGGCCCGCGCACCTTCGAACTCGACCCGGCCGGACGCGTCACCGGCGTCGACGCCGCCACCGGCGCCGAGCGGTACGCCTACGACCCGGCCGGCAACCTCACCGCCGCGCAGTGGCCGGCCACCCCCGCCACCGGCGCGGCCGTCGGCGAGCGCAGCTACCGCGGCACCGAGCTCACCGCCGCGGGCCGGATCCGCTACGAGTACGACGCCGCCGGGCGGACCGTGCTCCGGCAGAAGACCCGGCTGTCGAAGAAGCCCGACACCTGGCACTACAGCTGGGACGCCGAGGGCCGGCTCACCGGCGTCGTCACCCCCGACGGCACCCGGTGGCGCTACCGCTACGACCCGCTCGGCCGCCGCATCGCCAAGCAGCGCCTCGGCGCGGACGGGACGGGCGTCGCCGAGCAGATCGACTTCAGCTGGGACGGCGCGCTCCTCGCCGAGCAGACCACCAGCGCCCCCTACCTGCCCGGCCCGCACACCCTCAGCTGGGACTACCAGGGCCTGCACCCGCTCGCCCAGAGCGAGACCATCACCACGCTCGGCCCGGACGCGCCGCAGGAACAGGTCGACCGCCGCTTCTTCGCGGTCGTCACCGACCTGATCGGCACCCCCACCGAACTCGTCGACCCCGTCACCGACACCGTCGCCTGGCGTGCCGTCCCCACGCTGTGGGGCAACACCACCTGGCCGGCCGACAGCACCACCTACACGCCGCTGCGCTTCCCGGGCCAGTACTTCGACCCCGAGACGCGCCTGCACTACAACCTGAACCGCTACTACGACCCCGAGACCGCCCGCTACACCAGCCCCGACCCGCTCGGCCTGGTCCCCGCCCCCAACCCCGACGCCTACGTCGGCAACCCGCACACCTGGTGCGACCCGCTCGGACTGTCGCCGCACTCCCGCCGCGCGCTGCCCCCGGCGCTCCGCGAACCGCCCAACGCGCCCGGCTCGCCCATCACTTCACGGCTCGGCAGACCGGGCGAGACCTTCAACATGGTGATCTCGCGCGGCCAGTCGGTGTCCCGCCCCGGCGGCTTCGGCACCTTCGACGACGTGCCCAACCAGGAGTTCGTCCGCCGCCAGCTGGCGATCCGCACGGACTGGAAGTCGGACGTGTCGCTGGTCCAGCGGTACGCCTTCCCCGCGCACGGCGAGCCGATCCGGATCCAGGAGAGCGTCATCGGCCCGCAGGACGACCCGCTGCTCGGCCACCTCCCGGGCGGCGCAACCCAGTTGGAGATCCTGAAGTTCGAGGACCGGGCCCGGCTGATCCCCGTCGGCGATCCGGTGGAGATCTCCTGACCCGGGCGGCGGACAATACCGGGGACCGGCGGAAGCGACAGAGAGGCAGGCCGTGGACATCGACTGGCAGGACGGATCGCGCACCGTGCGCTGGGGCGCGGACTTCGGCACCGAGCGGACCTTCGACCGCCCGCCGGTCTCCGTGCTGGGCGTCGACGACCCGCCCAGCATCCTGGTCGTCGAGGACCCGGAGGGCAGCACCGCCCGACCCAGCAACGCCCTGGTGCTGAACCCCGACGGGACCGAACGGCTGCGCCTGGAGGCCCCGCAGGTCCCCGAGCCGTCCTGGCGGATCGGCTACTACACCGCGTACCCGGACGTGGACGGCGGCATCGTCGCCGTCTACGCGACCCGGGCCGGGGACCTGCAGGGCCGGCCGGACCTGGCCACCGGCGAACTGCGCGAGGTGCGCGAGTGGCGGTGACCGGCAGGTCCTACCGCGCGGGCGGGATCACCGCGTCGGCGAGCCGGAGGATGTCGCGCATGTCGGCGCCCTGCGTGTTCGTCGGGTTGAACGAGTAGACCAGCCGCCGCTGGAGGTCGCGGGTGGCGAACACGCCGCTGGTCCAGCCGGGGCGGGAGCCGGTCTTGCCCCACAGGGTGACGCCGTTGAGCTCGGTGCTGACCAGGCCCATGCTCATGCAGGCCTGCTGCTGGCCGGGCCGGCACTGCGGGTTGTCCACGTTGGGCACCTCGGGGACGGTGAACAGCAGCTCCTGCTGGGCGGCGGGCAGCAGCCGGCCCTGGAACAGCGCGGTGACGAAGCGGTCCAGGTCGGGGGCGCTGGAGATCAGCCCGCCCTCCGCCCACGGCCACGGGCTCTGCTCGGTGACGTCCACCAGGCGCCCGGCGCCGTCCGCGTCCGGGACGTTCAGGTAGGCGTGCGCCGCCGGGTCGGCCAGCCGCGGGTCGTCGCGGTCCGGGACGGCCGTGTCGCGCAGGTGCAGCGGCTGGATGATCCGGTGCTTCACCTCGTGGGCGTAGGAGTGGCCGGTGACCTTCTCGATCAGCAGGCCGGCGATGAAGGTGTTGAAGCCGTTGTACTGCTGGCCGGTGCCCGGCGCGAAGATCATCTGCTGGCCGGCCAGGGTGCCGACGATCTGCTCGGGCGTCCAGCTGTCCAGGCGGTGGGCGGCGAACCAGGCCGTGGTGCCGTCGCCCCAGGCGCCGCTGCTGCCGTGCGGCAGGCCCGAGGTGTGGTTCAGCAGCTGCCCGACCGTGACCGGGGGGAAGTCGGCGGGCAGCAGGCCCGGCAGGTACTGCTGGACGGTGCCGTTCACGTCCAGCCGGTGCTCGGCGGCGAGCTGGAGCACCACCGTGGCGGTGAACACCTTGGAGATCGACCCGATCCGGAACCGGCCCTCCGGGTCCGGCGCGGCGCCCGTGGTCCGGTCGCCGATGCCGCCCGAGGTCTCGAACAGCCCGTCGCTGCCCGCGACGCGCACCAGCACGCCGTTGATGTCCGCGGTCGGGTAACCGGCCACCACCTGCCGGACCGCCTCCCGGTCGACCGGCGGCAGCGCGGCGCCGGACGCCGTCGCCGTCACCGCCGCCGGGGCGGGTGCGGCCGCGGCCGACCCGGCCGTCCCCGTCACCACCGCAGCCAGCATCGCCCCCGCCACCGCGAGGGTGGCCCAACGCCGGTTGCGCACAGTGCTGTTCACGTCTCGGTACTCCTGACTCGTCGTCATCCGTCCTGCTCGATCGAGTCTGTCCGACCCCGGCCCCGGTGCCATCCGGGGCCGACCCTGACCGCACCCGGTGGCCGATCCCTGACGCGGAGTCAGGGTCGGTCGGCGGTCCGGGCCTCCTGCCGCGCCGCCGCCGCGTCCGGGTTCGGCGGCTAGACCGTGCCCTGCCAGCAGTGCGGGCCGAGGAAGGTCTTGATGTCGGAGGCGAGGCCGTTGTCGGGGTTCACCGTGAAGCCGAGTTCGTAGAGGGTGTTCTTGTCCCAGCCGGTGGTGAGCAGGCGGATCGGCACGTCGCCGGGGTGGGCCTGGAGGGTGGTCCGGAGTTCGGCGACCACGTCGGGGGTGAGCCGCCCGACGGGGGCGGTGATCTGGACGGGGGGCTTGGTGCCGAGCTCGGCGGAGGAGATGTCGAGGGTGCTGATCTCCTGGCCGAAGATGCTGAGCGAGCCGTCGCGCTCGTTCAGGCGGCCGCGGATGGCGATGACGTTGTCCTCGACCATCTGGGCGGACATCAGCTGGTACGCGGCGGGGAAGAACAGCACCTCGATCGAGCCGTCGCGGTCGGCGAGGGTGATGATCGCCCAGGCGTTGCCGGCCTTGTTGATGCGGCGGTCGACGCCGGTGATCAGGCCGGAGAGCCGGACCTCGCCCTCGGTGCGGCCGGAGCCGAGCAGTTCGACGATCGAGACGTCGCGGTTCTTGGCGAGGATGTGCTCGGCGCCGTCCAGCGGGTGGCTGGAGACGTACAGGCCGAGCATCTCCCGTTCCAGGCCGAGGAGTTGCTTGCGCGGCCACTCGCGGTCGGTGAGCTGGAAGTCCAGACCGATGGCGGGGGTGTCGTCGCCGCCGAGCATCGCGAACAGGTCGTCCTGGCCGATCGCCTGCTGCTTCTTGACGCCGGTGACGGCGTCGATGGCGGTCTCGTGGACGCTGCTGAGCGACAGCCGGGTGTGGCCGAGGGAGTCGAAGGCGCCGGCCTTGATCAGCGAGTCGACGGTGCGCTTGTTGCAGACCACCAGCTCGACCTTGTCGAGGAAGTCGGCGAAGGAGGTGTACTTGCCCTTCTCCGCCCGGGTGGCGACCAGCGACTCGATGACCGGGACGCCGACGTTGCGCACCGCCTTCAGGCCGAACCGGACGTCGCTGCCGACGGCGGTGAAGTCGACGACGGACTCGTTGACGTCCGGGGAGAGGATCCGGATGCCCATCGCCCGGCACTCGGCCAGGTAGACGGCCATCTTGTCCTTGTCGTCCGCGACCGAGGTGAGCAGCGCGGCCATGTACTCGGCCGGGTAGTTCGCCTTCAGGTAGGCGGTCTGGTAGGAGACCAGGCCGTACGCGGCGGAGTGCGATTTGTTGAAGGCGTAGCCGGCGAACGGGACCAGCACGTCCCACACGGCCTGGATCGCCTCGTCCGAGTAGCCGCGCTCCTTGCAGCCCGCGTGGAAGGGGACGAACTCCTTCTCCAGCACCTCCTTCTTCTTCTTGCCCATCGCGCGGCGGAGCAGGTCGGCCTGGCCGAGCGAGTAGCCGGCCAGCACCTGGGCGGCGCGCTGCACCTGCTCCTGATAGACGATCAGGCCGTAGGTGGGGCCGAGGACCTCCTTGAGGGGCTCCTCCAGCTCCGGGTGGATCGGGATGATCTCCTGCTGGGCGTTCTTGCGGAGCGCGTAGTTGGTGTGCGAGTTCATGCCCATCGGGCCGGGCCGGTACAGCGCCGAGACGGCGGAGATGTCGGCGAACTCGGTGGGCTTCATCAGGCGCAGCAGGGCGCGCATCGGGCCGCCGTCGAGCTGGAACACGCCGAGGGTGTCGCCGCGGGCGAGCAGCTGGTAGGTGGTGGGGTCGTCGATCGGGATCTTGTCGATGTCGATGTCGACGCCCCGGTTGGCCTTCACGATCTTGATGCAGTGGTCGATGATGCCCAGGTTCCGCAGACCCAGGAAGTCCATCTTGATCAGGCCCATGGCTTCGCACGACGGGTAGTCGAAGCCGGTGATGATGGTGCCGTCCTTGTCCCGCATGTGCAGCGGGATCAGGTCGAGCAGCGGGGTCGAGGAGAGGATGACCGCCGCCGCGTGCACGCCGGTGCCGCGGATCAGGCCCTCGATGCCGAGGCCGGTGTCGATGATCTTCTTGACGTCCGGCTCGTTCT
The DNA here is from genome assembly GCF_000696185.1 of Kitasatospora cheerisanensis KCTC 2395. Classification (GTDB taxonomy): domain Bacteria; phylum Actinomycetota; class Actinomycetes; order Streptomycetales; family Streptomycetaceae; genus Kitasatospora; species Kitasatospora cheerisanensis. The sequence continues at coordinate 6,132,620 of NZ_KK853997.1, forward strand.
CGTACAGCGAGCGGATCTCGGTGCCCTCGTTGTACCGGGGGTGCTTCTCGTTGAACAGGTCGGCGAGCGGGACGCCCTTGCCCATCACGTCCGGCGGCATCGCCTTGGTGATCCGGTCGCCCATCGCGAAGGGGTAGCCGAGGATGCGGTTGGCGTCCTTGACGGCGGCCTTCGCCTTGATGGTGCCGAAGGTGTTGACCTGCGCGGTGTACGCGGAGCCGTACTTCTCGGTGACGTAGCGCACCATCTGGTCGCGCTGGCGGTCGTCGAAGTCGATGTCGACGTCCGGGGGGTTGATGCGCTCGGGGTTGAGGAAGCGCTCGAACAGCAGGTCGTGCTCGAGCGGGTCGAGCTGGGTGATGCCGGTCAGGTAGGCGACCATCGAGCCGGCCGCCGAGCCGCGGCCGGGGCCGACCGGGATGCCGTTGTCCCGGCCGTACTGGCAGATGTCGGCGACCACGAGGAAGTAGGCGTCGAACCCCATCGGGGTGATCACGCCCATCTCCAGCTCGACCCGGTCCAGCACCTCCTGGCTCGGGTTGTCGCCGTAGCGGTGCTGCAGGCCGGCGGCGATCTTCTTGCGCAGGAAGGACGCCTGGGTCTCGCCCTCGGGCACGTCGAACTGCGGCATCCGGTCGACGTAGGTGAACACCTCGTCGTACGACTCGATCCGCTCGGCGATGGCGAGGGTGTTGTCGCAGGCCTCGGGGAGCTCGCTGAACAGCGCGCGCATCTCCTCGGCGGTCTTCACGTAGTAGCCGGAGCCGTTGAACTTGAACCGGTTCGGGTCGTCCTTGTTCTTGCCCACGCCGACGCAGAGCAGGCTGTCGTGCGCGTCGGCCTGGTCGGCGGTGACGTAGTGCGAGTCGTTGGTGGCCAGCAGCGGGATGTTCAACTGCTTGGCCAGGCGCAGCAGATCGGCGCGGACGTCCTGCTCGATGGACAGGCCGTGGTCCATCAGCTCCAGGAAGTAGTTCTCCTTGCCGAAGATGTCCTGGTAGGCGGCGGCGGCCTTGACCGCCTCCTCGTACTGGCCGAGCCGCAGCCGGGTCTGCACCTCGCCGGACGGGCAGCCGGTGGTGGCGATGATCCCGGTCGCGTTGGCGGCGATCAGCTCCCGGTCCATCCGGGGCTTCATGTAGTAGCCCTCCATCGACGCGAGGGAGGAGAGCTTGAACAGGTTGCGCAGGCCGGTGGCGTTCTGCGCCCACATGGTCATGTGGGTGTAGCGGCCGCCGCCGGAGACGTCCTTGCCGCCCTCGCCGTCCGCACCGGTGGGGCGCTGCCCGCCGGGGGACCAGAACACCTGCTTCTTCTCGAAGCGCGACCCGGGGGCGACGTACGCCTCGATGCCGATGATCGGCTTCACGGCGGTCTTGGCGGCCGCGTGGAAGAACTCGTACGCGCCGAACATGTTGCCGTGGTCGCTCATCGCGATGGCGGGCATGCCCTGTCTCTCCGCCTCCGCGAAGAGCTTCCCGTTCTTCGCGGCCCCGTCCAGCATCGAGTACTCGGTGTGGACATGCAGGTGGGCGAAGCTGTCGGACACGGCGGTCTGGCTCCTTGCGGAAAAGACGGAAGAGGCACCCACCCTAATGCGACCGCGCCGGGTCGCGGGCACTTCGGCGAGGGTCGGCGGCGCGCGGCCGCGCCCCGGGCGCTCCGGTCAGCCGTCCCGCCGCAGCGGGCGGCTGTCCTCCACGAAGATCCGCAACGCGCCCCGGTGCTCCTCCGCCCGGGCCGTGGCCCGCCCGCCCATGTCCCGGACCTGCACGGTCGTGCGGTCGAAGAAGTCCCGGGAGGCGGACCGCAGGTCGGACAGCGGCAGCTCGCCGTAGTACGCCACCAGCGAGTCGCCCTCGGCGCGCAGGGTGACCTCGAACGACTTCTCCCCGGTCAGCCCCGCCAGTGCCTCGCGGCCGCCGGGCCGCCAGGGCGTCCAGTGGCCGATGAACGGGAGGATCAGCCCGGGGCGGATCCCGCGCGCGTAGTCGACCGCCATCCGCTGGAGCCGGTCCCAGCGCGGCATCAGCAGCCGCAGCTGCCCGACCCAGTACCGGACCTGCCGCCCGTCGGTGACCACGACGGCGTCGCCGCCCTCGTCGTCCGGGTCGAACTCCTCCTCCTCGACCGGGTCGAGCTCGACGAAGGCGTGGCAGCCGACCGGCAGCGGTGACAGCTCGGCCAGGCTGCGCAGCGCCGCGCCGAGCGAGACCAGGTGCCGGTCGTACAGGTAGGCCAGGTGCCGGTCGTGGTCGGTGCCGCCGCGGGCCGGCGGGGCGGCGACGCCGATGGCCTCCGGGTTGTGGGCGTTGTCCGGGCGCGGGACGAGCTGGACGACGACCGGAAGGAGTTCGCCGGCGCGGCCGCCCCGTTCCGTCCCGCGGAGCGCCAGTCGGTCCTGGACGAACGAACGGAGGGTCTCGCGCGGCTTTTCCTCCCGCCACAGCCCCACGCCGATGGCGAACTCGGGATCACCCGCCGGAATCATGGTGATCCCGGATTCGGGGTCGGAGCCGATCGAAGAGGCCGTGACATTCATTTCCTGACGCCCACTCACTGCGTTGAATTCGGACAACCGCGGTCGCCCGACGCTACGCCAGGAACGGGCCGCCGTCAGCGGGCCGCCTCCGGCGGTCAGGCCCGCCGCGAAATGATCATGAGGTATTCGCAGGGCGCGTCCGTCCGGTTGGCGAAGCCGTGGTCCGCGTCCGCCTGGAAGAACACCGAGTCGCCGGTGTGCAGGGTCTCGGTGAGCGCGCCGACGCCGAGGGCGTGGGCGATCTTGGACGCGATGCCGATGGTCGGGCTCTTCTCGCCGCGCTCGACCTCGGACAGCATCGCCCGGCTGACCGTGGACCGGACGGAAAGCTGCTCCAGGGTCAGGCCCGCCTCCTCGCGGTGCCGCCGGACGTTGCCGCCGAACGCGTCATGGAGTTGCTCTCGACCGGCCGGCACCACGCCGCGTTCGCGTTCGGTGGGCTGCGCGTGATCTCGCTGCGGGACGGCTGCATCGACATGCCGCCGACCCGGCTGCGGGACGAACACGGCTGCGCGCTCGGCGAGTTGCCGCCCGCCGCGCCGCTGGCGGGCGACGCCGGGGTGTTCACCGGGCGGCTCGCGCCGCTCCGGGAGCGGGTGGTGCCGGTGTCGCGGGAGGTCGCGATCAACGACTGGGCGACGGCCGTCCCGACGCCGGGCCACACGCCCGGCCACACCGTCTACCGGATCACCGGTGACGCCGGCCGGCTGCTGATCTGGGGCGACACCGTGCACGTCCCCACGCTGCAGTTCGACCGGCCGGAGGTGTCCTGGGAGCTGGACGGCGACCAGCCGCGGGCCCGCGCCGCGCGGGCGGACCTGCTCGAACAGCTGGCCCGCCCGCAGCACTTCGTGGCCGGCGCCCACCTCGACTCGCCCGGCATCGCCCGCGTCACCCCCGCCGGCCGCGGCTACGCGCTGGAGTACCTGGCCCCGCCGATCGGCTGACGGCCCGTCCGCCGCTCAGCCCTTGACCGCCCCGGCCGTGAGGCCGGAGGCGATCTTGCGGTGGACGGCGAGGAAGAACACCACCACGGGCAGCGCGGTCAGCGTGGCGCCCGCCATCAGGCCGCCGTAGTCGGTGCCGAAGCTGGTCTGGAAGGACACCAGCCAGATGCTGACGGTCTGCTTCTGCGGGCTGGACAGCAGCACGTACACCAGCACGTACTCGTTCCAGGCCTGGACGAGGGCGAACACCGAGGTGGCGACGATGCCGGGGGCGAGCAGCGGCAGCACCACCCGGCGGAACGCGCCGAAGCGGCTGCAGCCGTCGATCATCGCCGCCTCCTCCAGTTCGATCGGGACGCCGGCGATGAAGCCGCGCAGCATCCACACCGTGAACGGCAGCGTGAACACCAGGTAGGTGAGGACCACGCCGAGCAGGCTGTCGGTCATGCCGACGTCGTTCAGCAGCAGGTACAGCGGGATGATCAGCGCCGTCAGCGGCACGGTCTGGACGATCAGGACCACCACCACGAAGGCCTTGCGGCCGACGAAGCGGAACCGGGCCAGCGCGAACGCGGCGAGCGCGCCGACCGCCAGCGAGAGCACCACGGTGCCGAGCCCGATGAGCGTGCTGGAGCGGACGTTGGCCCAGAAGGTCTCGGTCCGCAGGGCCCGGGCGAAGTTGTCGAAGGTGGGCCGGCCCGGCCAGAACTCCGGCGGCACCCGGAGGATCTCGGTGGCCGGCCGGAACGCCGTGAGCACCATCCAGTACACCGGGAAGCCGATCACCGCGGCGACCAGCAGCCCCAGCAGGTCGTGCCCCAGCGACCGCCGCCGTCTCATTCGACCTCTCCCGTCCGGAACATCTGACGCAGGTGGACCACCGACCCGGCGAGCAGCAGCACGACGGTGACCAGGGCGATCGCCGCCCCGGCGCTGTACCGGTTGACGGCGAAGGACTCGATGAAGGAGTAGACGCCCAGCAGGTAGTACTCCCGCTCGGGCTGGCCGCCGCGCATCAGCCAGATCTGGTTGAAGACCCCGAAGTCCCAGATCGCCGACAGCGTGGTGACCATCACCAGGACCGGCCGGATCGTCGGCAGCACGACGTGCCGCAGGACCTGGAACGGCCGGGCCCCGTCGAGCACCGCGGACTCCTCCAGTTCGGGCGGGACCTGGGCGAGCGCGGCCCGCAGGGTGATCGCGGCGAACGGCAGCGAGCCCCACACCACGACGGCGACGATCACGGCGAACCCCTGCCAGGGGTCGGTGAACCAGTTGTGGCGGGCCAGGTCGACCCCCGGCAGCCGGGACAGCAGCCAGTTCACCACCCCGTAGTCGGCGTCGAAGAGCCAGCGGAAGACCGACGCGGCGACCATCACCGGCATCGCCCAGACGGTCACCAGCATGCCGGCGATGGTGGCCCGCACCCACGGCGAGGCGCGGTGCATCAGCCGGGCGGTGAACAGCCCGCAGAGCACGGTGAGGGCGACGCACACGGCGGTGAAGACCACCGTGCGCGCCACCACCGTCCAGAAGAACCCGTCGCCGAGGACCCGGCGGAACTGCTCCAGGCCGGCCCACGGCGGGGCCGCGCCGCTGAACAGTTGCTCCCGGGTCATGTCCTGGAAGGCGAGCACCACCATGTCCACCAGCGGGTAGCCGAGCACCAGGAGGAGCGCCAGTGCGGTGGGGGCGATCAGCAGGTAGGGCAGCAGGCGCGGGCGGCGTCGGGTCGGCCGCCGCCCGCTTCCGTCAGCGCTCATTGATGACTTCGTCGATCCGCCGGTCGGCGTCCCGGGTGGCGTCCTGCACCGACGCCTTGCCGTTGGCGATCCGTTCGAGCATCTCGGGCAGCACGTTGGACTTCTCCACCGAGGTCCAGCCCGGCGCGAACGGCGTCATCCAGCCCCCGGTGGCGGCGGCCTGCGCGGACGGGCCGTTGAGGCCGCCGGCGGCGACCTCGGCCAGTTGGGCGGTGTTGTTGGGCAGGGTGTTCGCGGCGATCAGGGTCTGCTGCGACTGCCGGTCGGTGAACAGCCTGATCCAGTCGGCGGCCAGGTCCTGGTGCCCGGACTTCGCGGGCACCGCCAGCGTGGAGCCGCCGAGGAACGGCGGCAGCAGCTTCCCGGACGGGCCGGGGAACGGGAAGGTGGCGAACTTGCCCTTCAACTTCGGGTCGCCGCCGGAGCGTTCGTCGGCGGCGGCGTCCGCCTCCCAGGTGTTGCCGTAGAACACGCCGACCCGGCCCTGGCCGACGACGCCCGGCTGGTCGCCGTTGTCCTTGGCGCGGTCGCCGACGTAGTAGGCGTCGATCAGCCGCTTCCACTCGGTGAGCCCGGCGACCGAGTTCGGGGAGGACAGCGAGGCCTTCCAGCGGTCGCCGTCCTTCACCGCGATCTCGCCGCCCGCGTCCTTCACGAACGCCATGGCCGCGTACCAGTAGCGGCCGGGCAGGTACAGGGCCGAGAAGTTCGGGTCCGCGGCGCCGTGGGAGGCCTTCAACCGGTCCAGGGCGGAGAGGAGTTCGGAGTAGGTCTTCGGTGCGCCCGGCACGCCCGCCTGCGTGAAGTAGTCGGTGCGGTAGATGCCGACCCGGGCGCCGACGTAGTACGGCACGCAGTACGTCTTCCCGTGATCGCGGCACGCGTCGGCGAGCGCCGGCAGCCAGGCGCCCGACTGGTCGTAGCCGGCCGGGTCGAGGGCGGCGAACGCGCCGTTGACGATGTAGTTGGTGGTCTCGCTGTTGCCCATCTCCACCACGTCGGGCACGTTCTTCCCGGCGAGGACGGCGTCCAGCTTCTGGTTCTTGGTCGTCCACTGCTGGTACTGGACCTCGACCCGGACCCCGGGGTGGTCCTTGGCGAAGCGGTCATTGGTGGACCGGACCAATTCCGGCCAGCTCTCCTGGGCGTCGACGGCCAGCCACACCGTCAGCCTGCCGCCGGCGCCGGAGCCGCCTCCCGAGCCGGAACCGCACCCGGTGGCGGCCAGGGCCAGCAGCAGGGCGAGAGCGGCAGGCCGGTAACGCGCGCGCATGGTCATGGGAATCTCCAACTTCGCTGTGGGGGTGCTGATCTGAGTACCCATCAGCGAAGTCGCTCTTGCAAAGGTCTAGACATTTGGCCGGAAGATGACCTTCAGTGGCCCGTGGACCGCGGGTCGTGCGTGTGGAGTGGATCGGGCGGTGGCGGGGCGGCGGGCACCTCCCTTCCGGGGTGAACGTTTCACGGGGCGGCCCGGCGGATCCGGAGGTGCCCGGGGGCGGTGCGGCCTGGGCGGGAGGCCCGGCCTGGGCGGGTTTCGGCAGCCTGCGGGGCCGGGGGAGGGGTCGGAGGCAACTCGGCCGCGGACAGGCAGAGTTGATCCGCCCGGAGGCCCGGAGACGGTCCGTTTACACGTACTTGACGGGCCATTACGTTGGGCGGTGGGAGCGCTCCCAACTGTGGGTCGCTGCTGGCATGAGCATGGATTTCCCCCAGTCAGGCAGCCTGCCCGGGCGGGACGGCACGGGCAGGTCCCATCCACCGAGGCGGTGAAGGTTTCATGTCACAACGCAAGATCATCTCGATCGGTGCGGCCCTCGCGACGACGCTCGCCACGATCTGCGCCCTGCTGCTGGGCCAGGCCCCGGCGAGCGCGCACGGGGTGGCGATGGTCCCGGGTTCGCGGACGTACCTGTGCTACCAGGACGCGCGCACCGCGAACGGCGCGCTGACGCCCACCAACCCGGCCTGCCAGGCCGCCGTGGCGCAGAGCGGCACGACCCCGCTCTACAACTGGTTCGCGGTGCTGGACTCCGCGGCCAACGGCCGCGGCCAGGGCTACGTCCCGGACGGCACCCTGTGCAGCGCCGGCAACAAGTCCCCCTACGACTTCTCCGCGTTCAACGCGCCCCGCGACGACTGGCCCAAGACGCACCTCACGGCCGGCGCCACGATCGAGGTCGACTACTCCAACTGGGCCGCGCACCCGGGTGAGTTCAGGGTCTACCTGACCAAGCAGGGCTGGTCCCCGACCACCCCGCTGGCCTGGGCCGACCTGAGCCTGCTCACCACCGTCGCCAACCCCTCGCAGGTGGGCACCCCCGGCACGGACGGCGGGCACTACTACTGGAACCTGACCCTCCCGTCGGGCCGCAGCGGCGCCGCCGAGATGCTCATCCAGTGGGTCCGCTCGGACAGCCCGGAGAACTTCTTCTCCTGCTCCGACCTGGTCTTCGACGGCGGCAAGGGCGAGGTGACGGGCATTCACCTGCCGACCTCCTCGGCCTCGCCGAGCACGTCGCCCAGCACCTCGCCGAGCGGCTCCCCGTCCTCCTCGCCCTCGCCCTCGCCCTCCGGCTCGATGCCGAGCAGCGGCTGCATGGCGATGTACAGCGTGGTCGGCTCCTGGGGCGGCGGGTTCCAGGCCTCGGTGGAGGTGATGAACCACAACTCGACGCCGATCAACTCCTGGACGCTCAAGTGGCAGACGGGATCCGGCACCACGATCACCAGCCTGTGGAACGGGGCGCTGACCACCTCCGGCACCAACGTGACGGTGCAGAACGCGGCGTACAACGGCACCATCGCCGCGAACTCCAGCACCACTTTCGGCTTCACCGCGAACTCCACCGGCAACAACTTCCCGACCGGCTCCATCTCCTGCACCGCCTCGTGACCCCCGCGCCCGGACCGGGCCCGCCGCCCCCGGCAGGCCCGGTCCGGGGCCTGCGAGCCCGGACAACACACCGACGACGTAAGGAGGTTCGGCATGGTGCGACGTGATGCGAGCGGCCGGAGGGCGGTGCTCACCGGGTTCGCCGTGCTCGCGGTGGTGCTCGGACTGCTGTCCGGGTTCGGCCCGCGCCCGGCCTGGGGCGCGGGCAGCGCCGCCTGCCAGGTCTCGTGGACCGCGAGCGAGTGGACCGGCGGCTTCACCGCGCAGGTGAACGTCACCAACTCGGGTGCGGCGGTCAGCAGTTGGAACCTGACCTGGACGTTCACCGGCGGACAGCAGGTGACCTCGGCCTGGAACGCGCAGGTGAGCCGGAACGGAGCTGTCGTCACCGCGAGCAGCCTGGCCTACAACGGCTCCGTCCCCAGCGGCGGTTCGGTGGCCTTCGGGCTGCAGGGCACGTGGTCCGGCAGCAACCCCGCCCCCACCGACTTCGCCTTCAACGGCGCCTCCTGCCAAGGCGGTTCGGGCAGCGCCTCGCCGACCCCCAGTGCCAGTGCCAGTGCCAGCAGCAGTCCCAGCCCCAGCCCGTCCCCCAGCCCTTCGCCCAGCCCCTCGTCGAGCGGCGGGCCGGCTGCTCCGGGGCCGTGGTCTGCTCGGGCTTCGAGGACCAGAGCGGCAGCACCCCGACCGGCGACTGGACCGTCTCCGCGCCCGACTGCTCGGGCACCGGCACGGTGACGGTCGACACCGCGGTCGCGCACAGCGGAGGTCGCTCGCTGCGGGTCAACGGCCAGGCCGGCTACTGCAACCACGTGTTCGCGGCCACCACCCGGAACATCTCGGCCGTCGGCCCCGTGGTCCACGTCCGGTACTGGGTCCGGCACACCACCGCGCTGCCCGCCGACCACATCGCCATGGTCGCCATGGAGGACGCCGCCAACGGCAACAAGCACCTGCGGCTGGGCGGCCAGAACGGCGCCCTGCAGTGGAACCGCGAGTCCGACGACGCCACGCTGCCCGCGCAGAGCCCGGCCGGCGTCGCGCAGAGCGTGCCGCTGCCGCTCAACCAGTGGGTCTGCGTCCGGTACGCGATCGACACCACCAAGCAGTCCATGGACACCTGGCTGAACGAGCAGCAGGTCCCCGGCCTGCACAACGACGGCGTCCCCACCGCGGACATCGACCAGCAGTGGCTGAGCCGCACCACCCCGCCGCGCCCGACCACCCTGCAACTCGGCTGGGAGGCCTACGGCAACGGCGCCGACACCCTCTGGTACGACGACGTGGCCCTCGGGTCCGCGCCGATCGCCTGCTGATCCCGGCCCGCCGCCAGGACGGCGGGTGCCCGGCCACGTGCGCGCGCACGTGGCCGGGCACCCGCGTCACGGCCGTCGCCGCGGGTGCGTCACACCCACGGGCCGCAGCCGCCCCAGCTGGCCGCGTCGTCGGCGCAGGCCTCCGACGCGCCGGGCGAGTAGAGCATGTCGGTGTAGAACGCGCCCCAGTAGCCGGAGCTGTCCAGCCAGTGGCGGTACGCCTGGTGGGCGCCGTCGGCCTGGCGCCACACGAAGACCGTGGCGTAGCCGGAGTAGCCCGTGGAGACGACGCGCCCCCAGTTGCTCTGGCACCTCGGCGACCACCACAGCTCGACCTTCACGGCCGCGGGCCCGCCGCCGTAGTTGCTGTCGTAGCGCGGGACGATCGGGTAACTCCGCACCACGAAGGCGTCGTTGAGGCAGGTGCCGCCGTCGGCCGCGGCGTCCGCGCCGTCGCAGTTGGCCGCGCTCGGGCTCGCGGCGCAGGCCGCGGCCGAGGCCGCGTGGGCCGCCGGCGCGCCGGCGGTGAACTGGGCGGCGAGGGCGAGCAGTGCGGCGCCGCCCGCCAGCAGCGCGCGGCGTGCCCGGCCACCCGACGTCTCCTGCGGGCCCGTCGTGGCCCGCCTGTTCCGGATGCGCATGGTTCCTCCCTGCACTGGTCTGTCCGGGCGGGTGCCTCCGGCCCGGGCCGGTCAGGGGAGCCGGCCCCGGCGAGGGCCATTGCAGCGGGGCGCGGGAGCGCCGGACAAGGGCGGCCGGAGCGGTGGTGAACGCGGCCGGACAAGCGGGCCGGAAAGCGTCAGGCCGTCGGCCGCGGCGCGTCGACCTGGCCGAACAACGCCGAACAATCGGACGAACAGCCCGGCCGGCGGCCGGAGCCGACGGCCGCTCGGGCCGGTGGGGGAACGCGTGTTCGTCAGCCTGCGGCCGGGCCGGTGCGCCTTCCGGGGCGCGCTGCGCGGACGGCTTTGACCTGCGGCGGTGTGCGGGCGGCGGGGCGGCGGCGGGCGCTCCCGGGTTGCGGGGCGGTGGGGCGTGCCTAGCGTGGATCGGACGTGCCCGCTGTTGCGGCGGCCGCGAGGTCCGCGGGCCGGCGAGGCTCGGCCCGCCCCAGGGGAAGGTGAGATCCGATGGAGAGTCTGCTGACCGGCCGGACGGCGGTCGTGTACGGGGCGGGGTCGATCGGCGGCGCCGTGGCCAAGGCGTTCGTCCGGGAGGGCGCCCGGGTGTTCGTGGCCGGCCGCGGCGAGGCCGCGCTGAAGCAGCTGGCCCACGACGTGGAGTCCGAGGGCGGCTCGCTGGAGACCGCGCAGGTCGACGCGCTGGACCGGGAAGCGGTCGAGGCGTTCCTGGACTCGGTGGTGCAGCGGACCGGCGGCCTGGACGTGTCGTTCTGCGCGACGTCCACCCGGCGGCCGGGCGGCGAGCAGGGCGCGGCGCTCGGTGAGCTGTCCTTCGAGGACTTCTCGCTGCCGATCATCGACTTCACCAAGGCGCAGTTCGTGACCGCCAACGCGGCGGCCGCGCGGATGGTGCCGCGGGGCCGGGGCGTGGTCCTGATGATGACCGCGCTGCCCTCCCAGGTGCCGTTCCCGTACACGGCCGGCTTCGGCCCGGCCTGGGCCGCGGTGGAGGCGTTCTCCCGGACGCTCGCGGCGGAGCTCGGGCCGGACGGGGTGCGGGTGGTGTGCCTGCACTCGGCCGGGTCGCCGGGGGCGGCGCAGACCACGCTGGCGGCCGACCTGCCCGAGCTGCCGGCCCGGGCGGCGGGCTGGCAGCAGCGCGCCGAGGCCCGCAACCTGCTGGGCCGCTGGCCGTCGTTGGAGGACGTCGGCAACATGGCGGCGTTCATGGCCTCGGACCTGGCCGCCGTGACGACCGGCACCACGGTCGACCTGAGCGGCGGCATGGTGAACCACTGACCGACCGCGGCCCCGGCCCGGGCCCGGCGCTCCCGGCGGGGAGCGGCGGGCCGGTTCGCGTCCGGCCGTGCGTCCGGTCAGATGTACAGGGTGTTGGGCTCCAGGCCGCACAGGACCCGGCCGTAGAGCTCGGCGTTGGTGTCCGGGTTGATGAGGGCGTGCAGGGCGACCGCCTGGATGTCGCGGGCGATCTTCTGCAGCGGCACGTCGAGGTAGATGGAGCTGCCGCCGCTGATGCTGACCAGGGTGTCGACGGCGTGCTTGGCGAGCCGGGTCGCCTCGCCCTGGTCGTTGCGGACCTGGGCGCGCTCCTCCAGCTTCCACGCCTCGCCGCTCGCGGCCTTGGCGTCCACGGTGGCGGCGGCCCGGCGGGCGTGGAACTCCGCCTGGTCGATGCTGTTGACGGCCTCGGCGACCCGCAGGTGGGTGATCGGGGCCTCGTTCTGCGCGGTGTAGTCGGTGTAGGTGATCTTCCGGCCGGGCAGCCGCTCGAAGAACACCTCGCGGGCGGCCTTGGCCAGGCCGACCGCGACGCCGACGCCGGAGGCCGCCGCGACCAGCGAGGCGGGGGTGCGCCACACCGGGGAGTCGGCGTTGGCGTGGGACAGGCCCTGCGGGCGCATGGCGGCGCCCATCGGGATGATGCGGTGCTCGGGGATGAACAGGTCCTCGGCGACGGTGGTGACGCTGCCGGTGCCGCGCAGCGCGACGGTGTGCCAGTCGTCGACGATCGACAGGTCGGTCATCGGGACCAGCGCCATGATCGGCTCGGGCTCGGCGTCCGGGCGGATCAGGATCGCGGCGATCTCCTGCCAGCCGGCGTGCCAGGCGCCGCTGACGAACTTCCAGGAGCCGTTGAGCAGGATGCCGCCCTCGGTCGGAACGGCCGTGCCGGTGGGGCTGTTGGTGCCGCAGACCCGGGGGGCAGCGGAGGTGAAGACCTCGTCCTGGGCGCTGTCCGGGAACAGGCCGGCGATCCAGGTCGGGATCCAGAAGACGGACGAGGTCCAGGCGATGGCGCCGTCGGCGCGGCCGAGCTCCATCGCGACCTCCACCAGGGTGCTGGTGTCGCACTCGTAGCCGCCGTGGCGGACCGGCGTCCGGAGCCGGAAGACGCCGGCCTCGGCGAGGGCCGCGACGGTCTCCTCGCTCAGCCGGCGGTTCTCCTCGGACCAGGCGGCCTGCTCGCGGAGGACCGGCACCAGCGCGGAGACCCGCTCGACGATTTCTTCCCGGGTCGGTATTCCGGTGGACGACATGATTTCCTCCTGGGCGGTTCGGTGGCGGGGGGTGACCGGACCGGAGTTTCCATTCACGCGGTCACCGGGAAACGATTTCACCGAACGGGAAGGAGCGGCCTCTTCTGAATTGCCCGACCCCTCCGGGCGGTGTTCCGGGTTGCGCAACAAGGAAGAAGGAAACGGTGTTCGGGCGTGTCACGGTGGTCCCAGCAACGACCCCGGCCGCCGATTTCCGGCGGCGGCACCGCAGCCTGGAGGCCCGCGTGGAACTGTCCCCCGTCGTGACGAAAGAAGAGTGGCTCGCCGCCCGCAAGGAACTGCTGGAGCAGGAGAAGGAGCTCACCCGGCTGCGTGACGCGGTCTCCGCGTCCCGGCGCGCGCTGCCGCGGGTGCGGATCGAGAAGGAGTACGTGTTCGAGGCGCCCGGGGCGTCGGTCACGCTGCTCGACCTCTTCCAGGGCCGGCGGCAGCTGATCGTCCGTCACTTCATGTTCGACCCGGCGTGGGAGGAGGGCTGCCCCGGCTGCTCGATGCAGGCCGACTCGGTGGGGCACCTGGCCCACATGCACAACCGCGACACCTCCTTCGTGATGGTGGCCCGGGCGCCGATCGCCAAGATCGAGGCCTTCCGGGCGCGGATGGGCTGGGACCTGCCGTTCGTCTCCTCGCACGGCACCGACTTCAACAGCGACTTCCACGTGACCACCGAGAAGGGCGAACTCCCGGGCGTGAGTTCGTTCCTGCGCGAGGGCGACGCGGTCTACCACACCAACTCGGTGTACGACCGCGGCAGCGAGGTCACCCTGAACACCTACAACTACCTGGAGATGACCCTGCTGGGCCGTCAGGAAGAGGGTCTGGAGCGCCCCTGGGACTGGTGGCGCCACCACGACCGCTACGACGACGCGAACGCCAAGGGCCCGGGCGAGAACTGGTGGAACGGCCAGGACAAGTTCAGTTCCTGAGCCGAGGCGTCGTCCGGCCGCCGAGCCCCGACGCGTCCGACGGAACGGCCCGGGTGGCCGGCCCCAGTGGCCGGCCACCCGGGCCGTTCCGTCACACCGTCGTTCAGAGTTCGCCGGCCAGGAAGCGCAGGATCAGGCGGTTCACCTCGGCGGGCTTCTCGACCAGGCCGACGTGGCCGGCGCCCTGCACCACCTCGGCGTGCGAGCCCTCCGGCAGGCCGTCGAGGATGGCGGCCAGCGTGGCGTCGGTGATCGCGAAGCTCGGGTCCTCGGAGCCGAACAGGTTGAGGGTGGGCCGGCTCGGCGGGGCGCCCCAGACGGCGGCGTGCTCCTGCACCCAGTCCGGGGTGCCGAAGCGGTCCGGCGGGAAGGCCGTCCGGTACAGGGCGAGGGCCGCGGCCAGGTTCTCGGGGGCGCGGAGGGCGTCCTTGGCGTGCTTCAGGTCCTCGGTGGCGTCGAAGCCGTCCGCCGTGAACTTGCGGTAGATCCAGTCGAGGTAGGCGAGGTCGTCGGCGGCGACGACCTGCTCGGCGACCGCGGTCTGGAAGAACCAGAAGTGGCTGAGCGCGTCGGTGCCCTGCGGGGTGAGGACCATCGGCCCGAACACCGGCAGCGGGGGGACGTCGCAGACCACGACCTTCGACCAGCGGTCCCCGTCCTGGGCCGCGCCCCACACCGCGGGGGCGCTGAAGTCGTGCCCGACCAGGACGGCGTCGCCGTCCCCGCCGAGCGCCTCGTGCAGGCCGTTGACGTCGGCGATCAGGTCGGCGACGCCGAAGGAGCCGTTCGGGGGGAGCGTGCTGGGGGCGAAGCCGCGCAGGTAGGGGGCGACGGCGCGGTAGCCCGCCCCGGCGAGCGCCGGCATCAGGTACCGGTAGGTCGCCGGCGACATCGGGAAGCCGTGCATCAGCAGGGCCAGCGGGCCCTCGCCCTGTTCCAGGTAGGCGAAGTCGATTTCGTTGACGGTGATTCTGTTGACTGTCACGGTCGGGTTCCGTTCCTCGGGGCGGAATGGGAATGCGTGCGACGTCCGGGCGGAATTCGTCCGCCCGGTGCCGGCGGCGACGGAGCGGGCCCCGCGGAATGTCCGCGGGGCCGCTCCGCCGATCGCTCTCCGATAATCCCGGGGATGAATCCGGACCTCTTCTCCGTGGGTGCTATGTTCGGCGGCCGGGCCGCCGAACGGTCAGCGGGTGGCCGCCTGCTCGCCGACCTCGACCTTCGGGGCGGCAGCGGGCGCGGGCTGCGCCTCCGCGCGGGCCCGCAGGCCGAACCAGATCAGGGCCACCGCGAGCAGCGTGACGACCACGTCGACGGCCAGCGACAGCCGGATGCCGTCCAGCTGCACGGCGCGGGAGGCCGCGACGGCGCTGAGGATCGGGATGCCGATGGTGGCGGCCACCTGCTGGCTGAGCGCGGCGAGGCCGGTGGCCAGGCCCTGCTCGGAGTCCGGCAGGCCGGAGGTCGCGGTCACGGTGTAGGCGACGATCGAGGTGACGTGGCCGAAGAAGCTGATGAACAGGGCGGGCAGCAGCACCGCCAGCATCACCCGGTCGGTGCCGAGCAGGATCAGCGGCGCGGTGGCGAGGCCCTGCACCGCCAGGCCGACGGTCAGCACGGTGCGGGTGCCGAAGCGGCCGATCGCCTTGCCCGCGATGACGCCGGCGGCGACGGCGGCGAGGCCGGGGACGCCGAAGATCAGGCCGGTGGTCAGCGGCGCGTAGTGCAGCACGTCCTGCAGGTACAGCGTCATGAGGAAGATCAGCGCGCTCTCCATGGAGAACACGACGAGGCCGGCGAAGTTGCCCCACTTGACGGTCGGGCGCTTGAGGATGCGCACCGAGGCGAGCGGCGCGGGGGCGCGCAGCTCGATCACCCAGAAGACGCCGAGCAGCAGCACGCCGGCGGCGGCGATCAGGATGTTCTTGTCGATGATGCCGTAGGTGAAGGCGAGCAGGCCGGCCGTCACCGAGACGGCGCCGGGCACGTCGAGCCGGACCTTCTCGGGGGCGCGGCTGTCGGCGATCAGCCGGGGGGTCGCGATCAGGATGGCGACCGCCACCGGGACGTTGATCAGGAACGCCCAGCGCCAGCTGAGCAGGCCGACCAGGGTGCCGCCGACCAGCGCGCCGACGGTGAAGCCGCCGGAGAGCAGCGCGCCGTTCAGGCCGAGCACCCGCTCGCGCATGGCGCCCTCGGAGAACGAGGTGGTCAGCAGGGAGAGCGCCGCGGGGGCGGCCATCGCGGTCGACAGGCCCTGCAGGACGCGCGCGGTCAGCAGCAGGCTGCCGCTCTCCGCGATCCCGCCGAGCACCGAGGCCACGGTGAGCAGCGTGATGCCCGCGAGGAAGAGCCGGCGGCGGCCGAACAGGTCGGCGATCCGGCCGAACAGCAGGGTGAAGCCGGCGGCCGGCAGCGCGTACGCCGATGCCACCCACGGCAGGTCGTCGGAGGATATCCCGACCCCGGAACCGATCTGGGGGAGTGCGACGTTGAGGATCGAGAAGTCGACGGACAGCATGAACTGCGCGCCCAGCAGCACGAACAGGGTCAGTCTGAGCCGGGTGCTCATGCGGTTCCGAGAGTCGGGAAGCGTGGTCATGCGAGCAAGGGTGGGAGATCGCCCGCCGGGTAGCCAGACACCTGTCGTTCGTCTCACCGCGAAGGCTACGCTTGGCAGTGGGACTTTCAGCATAATGAGCCTCATGGATGAGCTCGGGAAATTCCTCAAGTCCCGTCGGGCCAGGCTCAATCCGGCGGATGCCGGACTCGGATTCTACGGAGAGCGCCGGAGGGTGCCCGGCCTGCGCAGGGAGGAGCTCGCCCAGCTGGCCGGCGTCAGCGTGTCCTACTACGCCCGGCTGGAACAGGGGTTGGGCCAGAACGTCTCCGACGCCGTCCTCGATTCGCTGGCCCGGGCGCTGCGGCTGGACGACACCGAGCACGCCCACCTGGTCGCCCTGGCCCGCCCGAACCGGTCCGCGCCGGGCGGCCGGGCCCGCCGGACGGTCCGTCAACTCCCGGCCGGCTTACAGCGGTTGATGGCGATGATGGGCGACGTGCCGGTGATGGCGATGTCGCCGACCTCGGACGTGCTGGCCTGGAACCCGCTGGCGCGCGCGGTGTTCGGGCAGCAGCACTGGGACGGCCTGCCGAACATGACCCGGATGATCTTCCTCGACCCGCCGACCCGGGCGCTGTTCGTCAACTGGGAGGTCAAGGCCCGCTCGGTGGTCTCGAACCTGCGGATGGTCGCGGCGCGCTTCCCCTCGGACGGCCGGGTGCGCGCCCTGGTCGGCGAACTCCTCGCCGACAGCGGCGAGTTCGCCGCGCTGTGGGAGGACCACTCGGTGGCCAACTGCGACTCCTTCACCAACGTGCTGGACCACCCGCAGGTCGGCGGCCTGACGCTGTACCAGGAGGTGCTGCGGACCGAGGAGCCGGAACTCATGCTGGTGGTCTTCACCGTGGAGCCGGACTCCCCGTCCGCGACGGCGCTGCGCCTGCTCGGCGCACTCGCCGAAGAGCGCGAGGACCGGCGGGTGGCCGTCTCCTGAACGGGAGTTGACGCGCACTCAGACCGGACGCGCCACCGCGTCGACGGCCGCGGCGGCGGTGGCCCGCAGTGCGGCGGCGTCCGCGCCGGCGCGGGAGCGCAGGTTCACGCCGTGCGCCAGCAGGGCCAGGATCTCGGCGGCCGTCTCCGGGTCGGCGCCGTCGGCGAGTTGGCGCTGCCGCTGGGCGGAGACGAGGGCGGCGTGCAGCGCGGAGCGCAGCCGCCGGTGCTGCCGGTCGAGGACGGCCCGCACCTCGGGGTCGCCGTTCTCGCCGCCCGCGTGGGCGTTGGAGACCATGCAGCCCCAGCGGGCGAACTCGCCGGTGCAGCGGGTCTCGACCAGCCGCTCGAAGAACGCGTGGACGGCGGGCAGGCCGCGCCCGTCCTCCTCCAGCGGGCCGAGCAGGGTCCGCGAGCGGTCCCGGGCGTAGCGGTCGAGGGCGGCGCGGTAGAGCTGCTGCTTGCCGCCGAAGGTCGCGTACAGGCTGGAGCGGTTGAGGCCGGTGGCGTCGACGATGTCCTGGATCCCGGTGGCGGCGGCGCCCTGCCGCCAGAACACCCGCATCGCCAGGTCGAGCGCCGTGTCCGGATCGAAGTGCTTGACGTCCGCCATGGTCCACCGTCCCGTTCCTGAACCGATGGTTCCAAGATATCCGGCGCCGCCCTTGACCGGGGGGCCGCGCCGGCCAGTATCTTGGAACAACCGTTCCAGGATAGCCGCGAGAGGGGAACAGCACCGTGAGCGTCAACGCCGAACTGCGCGCCTTCTTCGAGAGCCGTCAGAAGCAACTCCCCGCCGAAGTGCGGGAGGTGATGCAGCGGGCGACCCGCGACCTGGCCGCCTCCGGCCGGGCGGAGCGGGCGCTCGCGGTCGGCGCGAAAGCGCCCTCCTTCACCCTCCCGTCGGCCACCGGTCGCAGCGTCACGCTGGCCGAACTGCTCGCCGACGGCCCGGTGGTGCTGACCTTCTACCGCGGCGCCTGGTGCCCGTACTGCAACATCGCGCTGCGCTCGCTGCAGCAGCACCACGACGCCGTCGCGGCCCGCGGCGCCCGGCTCGTCGCCGTCACCCCGCAGGTCCCGGACGAGTCGCTGACCCAGGCCGAGAAGAACGGGCTGGCCTTCGAGGTGCTGAGCGACCTCGGCTGCGAGACCGCCGCGCGCTACGGCCTCGCCTTCGACCTGCCGGAGGACCTCGCCGCCGCCTACACCCGGGCCGGCATCGACCTGGAGCGCTCCAACGCGGGCCACCCGCGCACCCTGCCGATGCCCGCCACCTATGTCGTCGACCGGGCGGGCACCGTCCGCTGGGCGTTCGTCGACGCCGACTACACCGCCCGCGCCGAGCCGGCCGACATCCTGGCCGCGCTCGACGCGCTGAACTGACGGAACGTCCGATCGACCACGTTCTACCCGCGTTGACCGAGGGGTGCGGGCCGCCCGCTCCCCGGTGTGCGGGCACCCGGCCGGGAACTCCGGCCGGGCGCCCGCGGCGGGGCCAGGCGACGCGGCCCGGCGGGGCGATTCCGGGGTGCGGAAAACCGGCGCCGGGGATTCCGGTCGTGCCCGGACGGTGTCCGGCGCGGCCGGGAAAACCGGTGCGCATTGTGCGCGTGTTCGAGCGGATTCGCGGAGTGACTACCGGGCCCCGGCCCCGGCCCGGGTCAGGCGTCTGCGTCTCGCGCCGTCCAGTTCCGGGAGCGCCAGCAGGATCGGCAGGTCGAGCTGGGTCACCTCGCGCAGCTGCACGTCCGTGCTGTACGCGCGGCCGCCCCGGGTCCGCACCGCCCAGCCCGAGCCGACCAGCCGGGGCGGGCGGATCTGGTGCCGCAGCGAGGCGTCGTCCACGGCCACGGCGGCGGCCCGGATGAACCACAGGCCGTCCGGGACGTGCAGGTGGAACGGGCGGGCCTCGTCCAGGATGTCGCAGGCCTGCGGATAGCCCTCCATGATCGGCGTGTTGAACGCGCCCACGTACACCCGGACCGGGCCGACCTCGGACGGGAAGTAGAGCTGCCCGGTCACCGAGGACAGGCCGTGGCCGGTCCGGGCGGCCGGCGGGACGAGCGGCGGCAGGTCGTCCTCCTGGGCCAGCGAGCGGTAGCGGGTCGGCGAGACCCCGACGCTGCGGGTGAAGCGGCTGGTGAAGGTGCCCAGGCTGTTGTAGCCCACCCGGTAGGTGATGTCGGTGACGCTGTCCGGGGTTTCCAGCAAATGCCGCTTGGCCATGAAGATCCGAATCGCAGTGAGGAACCGCCCGGGCGAGGTCCCGGTCAGCTGATTGAACATCCTGGAGTAATGGAATTTGCTGTAGGAGGCATCTTCCGCCAGTTGTTCCAGCGAAATCGGATCCGCGTGGTACCGCCACATCGTGTCAATACTCTGCTCTATTGCCGCCGCAATCGACATTCGGATATCCCTCACCTGGGCTCGTTGGTGTCCGGTCGCCTTGCCTTGGATCGGTGGTCCCGTTCGGATCTTTCGCGGAGTCCCGGTCCGGCCCGCCCCGGCGCGGGGGCGGGCGGCCCGGCGGCTCCCTATCTGGCGTGATGCTCCCGTGCCCGCCGGGACCCGACCGGGCGGCACGCCTCGGCCGGGGTTCGGCGCAGACACATCGTTTTGCCAAAGGGAGACTCTCGCACCTTCTGGATTGCGGTTTGGGCCGAGTATCGGAAATCAGCCACCGGCGGTGGCGGTCGTACGTCCCTGAACGGTCGGCGGCGGGGTCGGGCGGCACGCATGGAGAAGCCCGCCCCGGGGCCGCCCCGGAAAATGAACGCGGGATCGGATTGAACGCGCTTCACCGGGGAAGGGAATGCCAACATGGCCGCAATGCAGGACGTCTGTGTCGACCTGGCGACGGAAGGAACCGCACTCGCCCGGCTGGTGGCCGGCCTGTCGCCCGGCGAGTGGCGCGCGCCGACCCCGGCTCCGGGCTGGACGGTCCGGCACCAGGTCGCGCACCTCGCGCAGGTGAGCCGCCTGATCGACCTCGGGGTGCGCGACCCGGCCGCCTTCGAGGCCGCCACCGCGCCCGTCCGGGAGGACTTCGAGGCCGGCATGGCGGCCGGCCTCGCCGACCGCCTCGCCGAGCCCGTCCCCGAACTGCTCCGGCACTGGGACGAGTGGCGCGCCGCCGCCGGGAAGGGCCTCGCCGCCACGCCCCGGCGCGACCCGGTGCCCTGGCTGGCCGGGCCGCTGCCCGCCGGCGTGCTCGCCGCCGTCGGGCTGATGGAGCTCTTCGCGCACGGCCAGGACGTCCACGAGGCGCTGGGCGCCCCGTACGCCTTCACCGACCGGATCGGGCACATCGCCTTCCTCGGTACCCGGACCAGGGACCTCGCCTACCGGGCCCGCGGCCTGCGGCCGCCCGCCGAGCCGTTCCGGTTCGAGCTGACCGCCCCGTCCGGCACCGTCTGGACGTTCGGCCCGGACGACGCCGAACAGCGCATCTCCGGCCCCGCCGCCGACTTCTGCCTGCTCGTCACCCGCCGCCGGCACCGCGACGACCTCGCGCTGACCGCCGCCGGCGCCGCCGCCGACCACTGGCTGGACATCGCGCAGACCTACCTCGGCACCCCCGGCGCCGGGCCCCGCCGGATTGGGCAATCTCGCGTATAGAGAGCCCGGTCGGCGGCCTGGTTTCCTCGCAGTCGGGCCGGTCCGGCCCACCCCGCCACGAGGGACCTGGAGGTACCGTGCCGGAACGACGGACACATGGGTGGCTGCTGCTCGGACGGGCCTGCGCCACCGCGTCGATCATCACCGGGCACCTGATCGCCGCCCTGCCGCAGCTGCTCACCCGCGGCGGCCGGGCCCGGCTGGCCGACCGGGCGCCGCGGCTGCTGACCGCGCTCGGCCCGTTCTTCGTCAAGGCCGGGCAGCTGGTCAGCACCCGCCGCGACCTGCTCCCCGAGCGCTGGTGCGACGCGCTCGCCGAACTCGCCGACGAGGTGCGGCCGCCGCGCCGCGCCGCGGTGGCCCGCACCCTCGCCGCCGCCGGACTCGCCGACGCCTTCGCCGAGTTCGAGTGGGAGCCGGTGGCGTGCGGCAGCATCGCCAGCGTCCACCGGGCCCGGCTCGCCGACGGCACCGAGGTCGCCGTCAAGGTGCAGCGCGACGGCATCCGGCCGGTGCTGGAGGCCGACCTGCGGCTCGCGCTGCTCGGCGCCCGGGTCGGCCGGATCCTGCCCGGCATGCGCGACCTGCCCGCCGAGGAGATGATCGGCCAGCTCGGCTCCGCCGTCCTGCACCAGCTCGACTTCGCCGCCGAGCGCGACTCCCTGCTGCTGCTGCGCGCCAACCTCGGCGCCCACACCGACCTGCGGATCCCGGCCCCGGTCGAGGAGTTCTGCCGGCCCGGCGTGCTCACCATGGAGTTCGTCCCCGACCTCGGCCGCTTCCGCCCGCTCGGCATGACCCTGGAGCGCCGCCAGGAGGTGGTCCGCGACGTGCTGCGGGCCGTCTACCGGATGCTGTTCGTCGACGGCCTGGTCCACTGCGACCTGCACCCCGGCAACCTGTGCCTGGACGCCGACGGCCGGGTGGTGGTGCTGGACGCCGGGTTCGTGGTGCGGCTGCCCGACCCGGTCCGGCGCTCCTTCGCCGGGTTCTTCCTCAACATGGCGCAGGGCAACGGCCCCAAGTGCGCCGACATCGTGCTGGAGAGCGCGGCCCGGCTGCCCGAGGGCCTGGACCGGGAGGGCTTCCGGGCCGCCGTGACGGAACTGGTCGACGAGGCCTTCGGGGCGCTCTCCAAGGACTTCGAGCTCGGCGCGTTCGCCCCCCGCCTGTTCAAGCTCCAGCGCGACTTCGGGGTGTTCGCCGCCGCCGAGTTCGCGTTCCCGCTGCTGTCGCTGCTGGTGCTGGAAGGGATGATCAAGGAGTTCGACTCCGAGGTCGACTTCCAGGCCGAGGCCGTCCCGGTGCTGATGGCCTCGTTCGCCAAGGACGTCCAGGTGGACGCCGCGGCCGCCCCGCGGGGCCGGGCGTGAACGCCGGCCCGCTGGTCGCGGTGACCGGCGGCACCGGCTTCCTCGGCTCGCACACCGTCGCCGCGCTCGCCGCCGCCGGCGCCCGGGTGCGGCTGCTGGTCCGCGACCCCGCCCGGGTCGCCCCGCGCTCGGCCCGCTCGGCGCCGACCCGGACGCCGTGCGCACCGTCGTCGGCGACGTCACCGACCCGGACGCGGCCCGCCGGGTCTGCGCGGGCGCGGACGCGGTCGTCCACCTCGCCTCCGTGTACTCCTTCGACCGGCGGCGCCGCGCGGACATCGCCCGCACCAACGTG
Organism: Kitasatospora cheerisanensis KCTC 2395; assembly: GCF_000696185.1. Classification (GTDB taxonomy): domain Bacteria; phylum Actinomycetota; class Actinomycetes; order Streptomycetales; family Streptomycetaceae; genus Kitasatospora; species Kitasatospora cheerisanensis. The sequence continues at coordinate 6,155,057 of NZ_KK853997.1, forward strand.
CGCGGCACCGAGACGCTGCTGCGGGCCGCCGTCGACTCCGGCGCCGGCGCGGTGCTGCACGTGTCCACCATCGGCGCGCTGATCCCCAGCGCCGAACCGCAGCTGCACCCGGGCAGCGCCGTGGGCCGGCCGGCCGAGCCGTACCTGGCCAGCAAGGCCGAGTGCGAGCGGATCGCCCGCCGCCACCGCGCGGAGGGCGCGCCGGTCCGGATCGCCTACCCGCCCGCCCTGCTCGGCCCGCACGACCCCGGGCTCGGCGACCAGACCGGCCGGCTCCGCGACACCCTGCGCGGCCTGATGCCGCTCTGGCCCACCGGCGGCTTCCCGCTCGGCGACGTCCGCGACACCGCCGCCGTGCTGGCCCGGCTCGCCGCCGCGCCGGCCCCCGGCACCCCGGACCGGGTCTTCACCCCCAGCCGCTACCTCGGCACCGCCGACTACCTGGCGGCCCTGCGCGCCGCCACCGGCCGCGCGCTGCCCGCCGCCCGGCTCCCCGGCCGGGCGATGCTCCCCGCGGCCCGGCTGGCCGACCTGCTGCAGCGCTGGTGGCCCTGGCACATCCCGGCGGAGTACGGCGCGGCCTACACCTGCGTCCACGCCGTGCCCGTCGCCCCGGACGCCGGCGGCGGCCCGGGCCCGCGCCCCGGCCGGTCGAGGAGACGATGGCCGAAACCGTCCACTGGCTTTACCGGGCCGGTTTCCTGACGTACCGTCAGGCCGGCGCCGCGGCCGAACGGACCGGATCGTGACGGCGGCACCGCACCGCACCCCCCACCCCGAGGAGACCCCCGTGACAGCGGCACCGACCCCGCACGACCCGACCGAGCAGCTCGCGGCCTACCGGCGCAGCCGGGAGGCGATAGCGGCCCTGGCCGCCGCCCTGCCGGACCCGGCCGCCGTCGAGGTGCCCGCCTGCCCGGACTGGACCGTGCGGGACCTGATCGGCCACCTGGTGCACATCAACGAGTCGTTCGTCGCCCTGGAGGACAGCCAGATCGACCTGGCCCCGGCGGCCGGCCTCGGCACCGAGGAACTGCTCGCCCGCTGGGCCGAGTTGGACGCGGAACTGCCCGCGGCGCTGGAGCGCAGCCCGGAGCTGCGCCGGCGGATCCTGCTGCTCGACGTGTTCTCGCACGAACTCGACCTGCGGCTGCGGCTGGACGCCCCCGTCGAGCCGACCGCGCACCCGGCCTTCGACGGCTCGCTGGACCTGTCCACGATGGGCTTCGGCCTGGCCGTGCACGGCGGCGGGCTGCCCGCGCTGCGGATCGAGACCCCCGAGCGGTCCTGGGTGGTCGGCGAGGGTGACCCCGCGGCGACCGTCCGCGGCTCCGCGGTGGACGTGTTCCGGTCGCTGACCGGCCGCCGCACCCGGCCGCAGATCGAGGGCCTGGAGTGGACCGGGGAGCCGGCCGGGAAGTGGGCGGACGCCTTCGCCTGGGGGCCGTTCACGCCGCCCGCGGCCGAGGTGGAGCCGCTCGCCGGACGCTGAGCGGGCGCGGCGACGGCGAGAACGGCGAAGGGGCGGGACCGCGGCTCAGCGGTCCCGCCCCTTCGCCGTGCGGCGGCCCCTCACGTCCCGGTCAGCGAGGGCACGCGCACCGGGACGGCGTCCGGGGCGAACCGCTGCGGCGAGTCGAGCCCCGGCAGGGCCAGCAGGATCGGCAGGTCCAGCGCGGTGAGCTGACGGGCCGCCAGCCGCACCGGCGGATTCTCGTGGCCGTGACGGACCGTCAACTCCGGTCCGGAGGCCACCAGCAGCGGGCGCCGCTCCCACGGCGGGGCCGGGAAGTCGCTCGCGGCGACCACCGCCGCCCGGATGAACCACACGCCCTCGGGCACGCACAGCGTGAACGGGCCGGACCCGTCCAGGATCTCGCAGGCGACGGGACGGCCCTGCACGATCGGCTCGCGGAACGCGCCGACGTAGATCCGCACCGGGCGGCCGAGCTCCGGCGACCGGATGCTGCCGTGCACCGCACAGGTGCGGCGGCCGTCCGCGTGCGCGGTACCGGTGCGCTCGGTCAGGCCGGCCCGGGCCAGCGCCCGGTAGCGGGCGGGGGAGAGGCTGACGCTGCGGGTGAAGCGGCTGGTGAACGTGCCGAGGCTGTTGTAGCCCACGCGGTAGGAGATCTCGGTGACGCTGAGGTCGGTTTCCAGCAGCATGGTCTTCGCCTGGTGCAGGCGGACGGCGGAAAGGAAACGCCCCGGCGACGTGCCGGTGAGATTGCGGAAGACCCGGGAGAAGTAGAACTTGCTGAGGATCGCGGTGTTCGCGATCTCGTCGAGCGAGAGCGGCTCCTCGTATCTGTCCCACATGGTCGATATCGCGCGTTCGACAGCGATCTGCACAGCGTCTCTCCAATGTCGTCGATGAATCGGAGGCGGTTCCCGGGGAATTCCGGGAGCCTCCGTCATTTCTCCTCGAACTGGGCCGAGCCGTTTTGCGGAGGCGAATCGGGGTGTGCGGAAACCGGTGGAAAGCGCGCGTCTTTCGGCGCACGGCGGAATGAACCGGGAATCGGGGCGCGCCGGAACACCGGCGGGCGGCCCCGGAAAGGAGATCCGGGGCCGGGGCGGAAACCGGGGGAATCAGTCGTCGGACAGGAGGTGGCGGACCCGCCGCAGGGCTGCCCGCTGGCTCGCCCAGGAGCAGGCCGCCAGGATCTCCCGGTCGCCCGCGCCGGCCTGCCGGGCGGCACCGACCACCCGCTCGTCGACCCGGTAGGAGGCGAGCGCGGTGAGCAGTGCGAGCTCGCCCAACGGGCGCTCGTCAGGGGGCAGTTCGTTCAGCGGCGCGTCCAGCCAGGCCCGGCCGAGGCCGGGGTCGGCGCCGTCCCAGCGGGACAGCGCGCCCGCGACCGCCGCCCGGACCGCCTCGGGCAGCAGGGCGGCGCCGACCCGCTCGACGGCGGCCGTGCTGCGGGCCAGCGCCTCGGCGATCCGCGGGTCGGCGGCGGCCCAGTCCAGGTCGGCCGGCAGCGGGGCCGGCGGCAGCAGCGACAGCGAGGCGCCCGGCGCGGTCGCCGCGCGGGCGGAGGAGCGCATCAGGCCGATCAGCACCCGCAGCACCGGCCCGATCGCCTTGGCCGGGGCGTTCGGCGGCAGCGGCCGCGGGCCCAGGAAGACGTTGACCACGCGGTTCAGGTAGTGCAGGCAGAGCGCCGTCCCGGCGAGCTCCGGGAGCAGCTCGGGCTCGAACGGCGGCTTGCCCCCGCCGGCGATCCACGCCGACAGCTCCTCGGCGGCCGGCCCGGCCGGCCCGGCCGCCCCGGTGCGCCGGCGCGGCAGCGGCCGCAGCGACAGCGAGTCGTGCATGGTGCTGTGCATGGTCGTGCAGAACGGGCACTCGTTGCCGGCCGACACGGCGGCCGCCACCGCCTCCTTGGCCGCCCGCGGGGCGCGGCCGTCGGCGAGCATCGTCTCGCGCAGCGTCGTCCAGGACGCGGCCAGCAGCTCGGGGACCGGCGCGTGCAGCGCCACCGGCGGGGCCAGCACCCCGAAGTCGCGTTCCAGCTCCCGGTAGATCCGGGCGGTGTCGCCGGCGGCCTCGCCGAACGACACCGTCGCCACGTGCCGGACCTGGATCAGGGACAGGCCCCGCAGCGGCGCCTGGACGAGGCGCCGTCTGCCGCTCACGAGCCCGCTCCGGATCCGCTCACCGGGCCGCCGCGCTGCGCCCCCCGCTCGTCACCCGCAGGCATCCGCGAGTCCTCCCCTTCGGCTCGTCGTGGTGTGCTGTCGGTGCTGCACCCGATCGTGGCATCCGGACCGGGCTCTTCCTTCTCCGTCCTTGCGCTGTGCCCCGGCCGGGGCCGGGGCACAGCGCGGGGCCGAGGGCTTCCGCGGGCGGGCGTGCGGGAGCGCGCACGGCAGGGGCGCCTCCGGGCCCGGGGGCCCGGGAGGCGCCTGCCGCGTCGGCGAGGTCCGAGGGGAATCCTCGGGCATGCCTAGGGAATTGGGAAGAACGCCCGGACGAACCGCTCGAACAGAGCGTCGCCGATCGTCCACCGCATCCGCGGCAGCAGCCGCGACGGCACGCCGATCCGGTAGCGGATCCGCGGGCGTTCGCTGGTGACCGCCTTCTCGATGACCTTGGCCACCGTCTCGGCGCGCACCGCCATCCGGCCCCGGCCGGTGGGGTGGTCGGTCTCCCGGTAGGCGCCGTGCCAGTCGACGAAGTACTTCCAGAAGTCGTCGTACAGGCCGGTCCGTTCCTGCCCGGTCATGCCGAGGTCGGCGACCGACATCGGCACGAACCCGCCGAGCACCGGCGACGGCTCGATCAGCACCACCTTGATGTTGTCCCGGGCCACCTCCAGCCGCAGCGAGTCGCCGACGGCCTCCAGGGCGTGCTTGGTGGCCTGGTAGTAGCCGCGTCCGGGGGTGGCGAACTGGCCGAAGATGGACGACATCATGACGACCCGTCCGCCGCCCTGGGCGCGCATGCCGGGCAGCACCAGCTGGGTCAGCCGGCACAGCCCGAACAGGTTGGTCTCGAACTGGCTGCGCACCTCGTCGATCGGGGTCTCGCCGATGGTGCCGTTGAGGCTGTACGCGGCGTTGTTGATCAGGGTGCCGACGGCGCCGTGCTCGGCGCTGATCTTCTCCACCGCGGCGGTCATCGACTCCTCGTCGTTGACGTCCAGGTGCAGCACCCGGATGCCCTCGGCGGCCAGGTCGGCCAGCGCCTCCGGGCGGCGGGCGGTGGCGTACACCGGCCAGCCGGCCCGGTGCAGCCGCAGCGCGGCGGCCCGGCCGGTGCCCGAGGACATGCCGGTGCTGGAGGAGGCGCCGGTCAGCAGGATCGCCCGCGAGCGCCCGCTCACCTGCCCTCCGCCAGGCGTTCCGCGGAGACCGTGGCTTCCTCCGGCTGGGAGGCGATCCGGCTGCGGGTGACGGAGTTGCCGAGGCCGAGGCCGTCGACCAGGCGGTTGATGAACGCGAACAGGGCCGCGGTGAAGACGGCCTCCAGCATCTCCTCGTTGGTCCAGCCGGCGGCCTCGGTGGCGGCCCAGTCCTCGTCGGTGATCCGGAAGGCGCCGGTGCCGACCTTGGTGACCAGGCGCATCAGCACCTTGGTGCGCTCGTCGATCGGCAGCTCCTCCACCGAGGGCGCGTCCTGGATCGCGTCGGTGAGCTCCTGCGAGCCGCCGAACTGGGCCAGGAACCAGTTGTGGGTGCCGACGCAGTACGGGCAGCCGTTGACCTTGGAGCTCCAGGCGGAGATCATCTCGCGGGTCGCGCGCGGCAGCACCCCGTCGTTGAAGACGCCGCCGTACCCGGCGATCACCACCTCCAGCAGGTCGGGGCGGCTGGAGACCAGCCGGAACATGTCCGGGACGAAGGGGATGCCCATCCGCGACTTGATCGCGTCGTACAGCTCCTTGGTGCGGCCCTCGGCGGCTGCCTCCTCGACCAGCGGGACGCGAACCGTGCTCAACACATTCGGATCGGTCATGGGTGATCGCCCTCCCTTTTCGGCGGTGCGGCCGCCCGGCGGAATTCCCGGGAAATGCCGGGCGAATGCGCGGTATTTCCGGTCGGCGGGCGGCGGCGCGGTTTTTCCCATGGTGGCAGGAATGAGGGTTCGTTCCCGTCTCCCAGATTGCCCTGACCGGGCCGGCCCGCCGCACGCCGACGGCCGCCGCGGTGCGCGGGGCACCGGGCGGCCGTCGGGCCGTGCGGGGTCGGGCGGGTCGGGCGGGCGGTGTCACTCGGCGCGGAGCCAGTCCGCCAGCCGCTCGCCGATCATGATCGAGGTGAGGTTGGTGTTGCAGTTGACGATCTGCGGCATCACCGAGGCGTCGGCGACGTACAGGCCCTCGACGCCGTGCACCCGCAGCCGCTGGTCGACCACCGCGCCCTCGTCCTCGGCGGTGCCCATCCGGGCCGTGCCGACCGGGTGGTAGCCGCTGTCCAGGCTGGTCCGGACGTACTGCTCGACCATCGCGTCCTTCTCGACCAGGCGGTCGCTGAGCACGATGAAGCCGTCGCCGCGGGAGGCGATGCCGGGGTGGTTGGCCAGTTCCCAGCAGGTGCGCACGCCCTCGACCATCTTCTCCAGGTCGCGCTCGGTGGAGAGGAAGTCCAGCTGGATGTCCGGCCCGGCGGCGGGGTCGGTGGAGGCCAGCCGCAGCCGGCCCACCGACTCGGGCTGCTGGTCGACCACCATCACGCCGAAGATCATCGGCGCCTGGGCCAGCATCTGGAGCTCGGGGAAGAGCGTCAGGTCGAAGTGGTTGACCATGTAGTACTGCATGTCGTTGAAGTCCGCGGAGCCCTTGGAGGTGGTCCGCACCATCGACTGCAGGAACGGCACCTGCGCGTCGACCTCGCCGTCCTTGGGGCGCAGGAACACGCCGGTGCGCGGGTGGTCCTGCAGGTGGGCGCCGACGCCGGGGCGGTCGAGCCGCACGTCGACGCCGAGGCGGGTCAGGTCGGCGGCCGGGCCGATGCCCGAACGCATCAGCAGCGTAGGCGAGTTGACCGCGCCGGCGGACAGCACCACCTTGTGCGCGCGCAGCTCCTCGGGGGCCCCGCCGTCCCGCGCGGCCAGCACGCCGGCGGCGCGGTCGCCGTCGAACAGCACCCGGTGGACCAGGACGCCGCCGGCCACCGTCAGGTTGGGGCGGGAGCGCACCTCGGGGGTGAGGTAGGCCATCGCGGTGGAGACCCGGTAGCGCGGGTCGCGGCGGTTGGACGGGATCGGGCCGATGCCGGTCGCCTCGGGGTGGTTGTGGTCGGCGACCTCGGGGAAGCCGGCCGCCAGGCTCGCCTCGGTGAAGGCGGCCTGCATGGGCGTCATCTCGTCCGGGCCGAAGCGGCGGATCGGCACCGGGCCGTCGTTGCCGTGGTAGCGGTCGGAGAAGTCGAGGTCGTCCTCCAGCCGCCGGTAGTACGGCAGCACCTGCTCGTACGTCCAGGCCGGGTTGCCGGCGGCCGCCCACCGCTCGAAGTTCTCCGGGACGCCGCGCAGCGCGATCGTCGCGCCGACCGCCGAGGAGCCGCCGGAGATCTTCCCGCGCGGGAAGATGATGCGCCGACCGTCCAGGATCTCGGCGCGGTAGCGCCAGTCGTGGGCGTGCATCGACATTGCGTTGCCGTCGGTGATTTCGTGCGGGATGTCGGCCCGCTCGGGGAAGTCCGGACCGGCCTCCAGAAGAAGCACGGAACGGCCGGGATCCTCGCTCAGCCGGGCCGCGAGCGCTGCGCCGGCGGAGCCGGACCCGACGACTATCACGTCATACGTGTGCACCATGGATTGAACCTCGCCAGACGGGGATTCGAAGAGTCCGATCTCAGCCGAGTTTCTCAGCGGGCCGGTGCCCGGTCTTCTCCGAGACTGCCCAGTCGCCCACGCGCGGAAATCCCCGTCCGGCGGCCGCCGCGAACCCTGGCAACGTCAGAGAAGCACGCTTTGCGGACCCGGGACATCCTCAAGTGTCAGGTCCGGAGGCGGATAGTCGCGGAATTGTTCGCAGCCGCCCCGGACAGCCGATTCACGTCGCCCACGGGAGGGAATGGAAATGTCGCCACGACGACGATTCCGCAGACTCGTACCCGGGTTGGTCACCATATTGGTGGCCGCCTCGATGTTCTTCGTCATCCGTTCCTCGGTGGCGGTCGCCGGCGGCGACGACGCGGCTGCGGCCTACAAATTCAAGGAGATGCCGATCGCGATGCCGCCGGGCTACGAGTCCCGGAAGATGAACACGATCCGCACGGTCAATCCGGCGTACGAGAAGATCCGCGCCTGGATCTCGTCGGTCGGCGCCAGCATCGCGATCAACGACGTCACCGGCCACGGCCTCGCCGACGGCATGTGCATCGTCGACACCCGCACCGACTCCGTCGTCGTCACCTGGACCCCGACCGCCCCCGAGGCCGACCGGTTCACGCCGTTCGTGCTCGACGGCAAGCCGCTGCCGATGGACGACACCATGGCGCCCACCGGCTGCACGCCCGGCGACTTCAACGGCGACGGCCGCACCGACTTCCTGGTCACCTACTGGGGCCGCACGCCGATCCTGTTCATGGCCAAGGCCGACGCCGCCACCCCGTCCCCCGAGGCGTACGCGGCGCGCGAGCTGGTCCCCTCGGAGAGCCTCGACGGCCGCTACCACGGCCCGCGGTGGAACACCGACGCCGCGTACGTCGGCGACCTGGACGGCAGCGGGCACCCGTCGATCATCATCGGCAACTACTTCCCCGACTCCGACGTGCTCGACCCGCAGGGCATCCGCAACGTCCAGATGAACGACTCGCTGTCCAGCGCGAAGAACGCCGGCGGCGACCACGTGCTGCGCTTCCACTCCTCGACCGCCGGCAACGAGCCGGACGCCCGGTTCATCGAGGAGAAGGACGCCATCGCCTTCGACGCCTCCACCGGCTGGACGCTGGCCATCGCCGGCGCCGACCTGACCGGCGACGCCCTGCCCGAGGTCTACATCGCCAACGACTTCGGCCACGCCCACCTGCTGCACAACGTCTCCACCCCGGGCCGGATCCGGTTCGAGGAGGCCACCGGCGAGCGCACCCCGACCACCCCGAAGTCCTTCGTGCTCGGCAAGGGCTCGTTCAAGGGCATGGGCGTCGACTTCGGCGACGTCGACGCCAACGGCAGCTTCGACATGATGGTCAGCAACATCACCGTCGCGTGGGGCCTGGAGGAGAGCAACTTCCTCTGGATCAACCAGGCCAAGAACCAGGACGAGATGAAGCGGAAGCTCTCCGCCGGCATCGCCCCCTTCACCCAGGAGGCCGCCGACCACGGCGTCGCCTGGACCGGCTGGGGCTGGGACGCCAAGATGGGCGACTTCCTCAACAACGGGCAGCAGAACATCCTGCAGGCCGACGGCTTCGTCAAGGGCGACATCGACCGCTGGCCGTGGCTGCAGGAGATGGCCATGACCAACGACGACCTGCTGTCCAACCCGAAGATCTGGCCGAACGTCGGCCCCGGCGACGACCTGGCCGGCGACGACGTGATGGGCTTCTACGCCCGCACCGCCGACGGCAAGTTCGCCAACATCAGCAAGCAGCTCGGCCTCGCCGTGCCGATCCCGACCCGCGGCATCGCCACCGCCGACACCACCGGCAGCGGCGCCCTCGACTTCGCCATCGCCCGCCAGTGGGGCCCGCCCGCCTTCTACGCCAACCAGTCCCCGGCCCTCGGCCACGACCTGACCCTGCGCCTGTACCGCCCCGCCCCCGGCGCCACCGCCGGCCAGGGCCTCACCGCCACCGGCGCCCCCGCCTACGGCGCCACCGTCACCGTCACCACCGCCGACGGCAAGAAGCAGATCGGCCAGCTCGACGGCGGCGGCGGCCACGGCGGCTTCCGCAGCTTCGACGTCCGCTTCGGCCTCGGCACGCAGAGCGGCCCCGTCACCGCCGACATCACCTGGCGCGACGCCACCGGAGGCGTGCACACCAAGACCCAGCAGCTCACCGCCGGGAGCCACACCCTCATGCTGACCGACGACATCAAGGAGGTGGCGGCCCGATGACCGCGACCGACATCTCCGGCGTGGCCGCCCGCCACGTCCGCCCCCGCCCCGAGAAGAAGCAGCCCAACCGCGACCCGCGCTACCTGGCGCTGCGCAACTTCGCCATCTCGATGTCCGTCTTCAACATCTTCGGCTACACCCTGCTGGGCTTCGAGCAGCCCTGGCTGTGGCCGCTGATCTGCGCGCCGTTCGGCTACGTCGTCGAGATCGTGCTGGAGATGATCAGCGCCTGGGCGCAGGAGCGCACCCCGCGCTTCCGCGGCAACGGCCTGCGCGGCCTGTACGAGTTCCTGCTGCCCTCGCACATCACCGCGCTCGCCGCGAACATGCTGCTCTACGCGAACGACCGGCTGCTGCCGATCCTGCTCGCGGTGTTCATCGGCGTCGCCGCCAAGCACGTCCTGCAGGCGCCGGTGTACGGCCGGATGCGGCACTTCATGAACCCGTCGAACTTCGGCATCACCATGGCGCTGGTGCTGTTCGGCTCCTGGCTCAGCATCGCCCCGCCCTACGAGTTCACCGAGAACGCCAACACCTTCTTCCGGATCGGCATCCCGCTGATCATCACCACCGCCGGCACCGTCATCAACGCCATGCTGACCAAGCGCATCCCGCTGATCGTCGGCTGGCTCGGCGGCTTCGTCATCCAGGCGCTGCTGCGGCACTGGATCTGGGACGTGGCGATCTTCTCCGCGCTCGGCCCGATGAGCGGCGTCGCCTTCGTCCTCTACACCAACTACATGATCACCGACCCGGGCACCACCCCCTCCAAGGGCCGCAACCAGTTCATGTTCGGTTCCTCGGTGGCCATGGTCTACGGCGTCCTGATGCTCTTCAACGTCGTCTACACGCTGTTCTTCGCCACCACGATCGTCTGCGGCCTGCGCGGCGCCGGCTGGTGGGTGGCGCACTTCCGGAACCGCAGCAAGCAGGGCAGCGGACCCGTCGCGGTCCCGTCCGGCCAGTCGGGGGCACCCGAGCGACCCATGGGCAACGAGGCGGTGGCGGCGTGACCGGCACGGAGCGCGAGACGGACCCGGCCGGCGGGCAGCCGGCCGGCCGCGGACGGATCGCGGTGGTCGGCATCGCCTGCCGCTACCCCGACGCGGAGAACCCCGAACAGCTGTGGCAGAACGTGCTCGCCGGCCGCCGGGCCTTCCGCAAGCTGCCCGACGTGCGGATGCGCGCCGAGGACTACTACTCTCCCGACCCGGCCGCGCCCGACCGCTTCTACAGCGCCAAGGCCGCCGTCATCGAGGGCTTCGAGTTCGACCGGGTCCGCCACCGCGTCGCCGGCAGCACCTTCCGCGCCACCGACATGACGCACTGGCTGGCCCTCGACACCGCCGCCCGCGCCCTGGAGGACGCCGGCTTCCCGTTCGGCGAGGGCCTGGAGGACGCCAACACCGGCGTCGTCATCGGCAACACCCTCACCGGCGAGTTCAGCCGGGCCAACCTGATGCGCCTGCGCTGGCCGTACGTCCGCCGGACCGTCGGCGCCGCGCTGCGCGAACAGGGCTGGGACGACGAGCAGTTGAACGCCTTCCTGGACGGCCTGGAGGGCCGCTACAAGAGCGCCTTCCCGCCGATCGGCGAGGACACCCTGGCCGGCGGCCTGGCCAACACCATCGCCGGCCGGATCTGCAACCACTTCGACTTCAAGGGCGGCGGCTTCACCGTCGACGGCGCCTGCTCCTCCTCCCTGCTGTCCGTCTCCACCGCCTGCGACGCCCTGATCGACGGCCGGATGGACGTCGCCGTGGCCGGCGGCGTCGACCTCAGCATCGACCCGTTCGAGGTCATCGGCTTCGCCAAGACCGGCGCGCTCGCCACCGGCGAGATGCGGGTCTACGACAAGGGCTCCAACGGCTTCTGGCCCGGCGAGGGCTGCGGCATGGTTGTCCTGATGCGCGACGAGGACGCCCGCGCCCAGGGCCGGTTCCGCTACGCCACCATCCCCGGCTGGGGCTACTCCTCCGACGGCAAGGGCGGCATCACCCGCCCCGAGGCCAGCGGCCACCGCCTCGCCCTGACCCGCGCCTACCGGGCGGCCGGCTTCGGCATCGAGACGGTCGGCTACTTCGAGGGCCACGGCACCGGCACCGCCGTCGGCGACGCCACCGAACTGCGGGCCTTCTCCGAGGCCCGCCGCGCCGCCGGCGCCGAGACCCCCGCGGCGATCAGCACCGTCAAGGGCAACTTCGGCCACACCAAGGCCGCGGCCGGCGTCGCCGGACTGCTCAAGGCGATCCTGGCGGTCCGTCACCAGGTGATCCCGCCCGCCACCAGCCACGTCGACCCGCACGCCGAACTCACCGGCCCCGCACCGGCGGTGCGCGTCCCCGACCGGGCCGAACTGTGGCCCGACGGCGCGCCGATCCGGGCCGGCATCTCCTCGATGGGCTTCGGCGGCATCAACGCGCACGTCGTCGTCGAGCACGCCGACGGCGTCCGGCGCAGCGCCGTGCCCGCCGTCGCGCACCGGCTGGTCTCCTCCCGGCAGGACACCGAACTGTTCCTGCTGGACGGCGCCGACCCGGACGAACTGCGCGCCAAGGCGACCCGGCTCGCCGGGTTCGCCGCCCAGCTGTCGTACGCCGAACTCGGCGACCTCGCCGCCACCCTGCAGGCCGACCTCGACGACCGGCCGCTGCGCGCCGCCGTGCTGGCCTCCTCGCCCGAGCAGGCCGTCGAACGGTTCACCGGGCTGGTGCAGCTGCTCGACTCCGGGGCCCGCTCCGCGCTCGGCACCGCCCAGGGGATCTACCTCGGCAGCGCCGGCCGGGCGCCCCGGATCGGCTTCCTGTTCCCGGGCCAGGGCGCCGGCCGGCGCGGCGACGGCGGGGCGCTGCGCCGCCGCTTCGCCCCCGTCCAGGAGCTGTACGCGCGGCTCGGCCTGCCCGTCGACGGCGACCAGGTCGCCACCGACGTCGCCCAGCCCCGCATCGTCGCCGCCTCGGTGGCCGGCCTGCGGGTGCTGGAGCGGCTCGGCATCGAGGCGGTCCGGGCCACCGGCCACAGCCTCGGCGAGCTCACCGCCCTGCACTGGGCGGGCGCCATGGACCAGGACACCGTGCTGCGGGCGGCCGCCGCCCGCGGCCGGATCATGGCCACCGCGAGCGACGGCGGCGGCGCGATGGCGGCGCTGGCCACCACCCCGGCGCTCGCCGAGGCGCTGATCGTCGGCGAGCCGGTCGTCATCGCCGGCTACAACAGCCCTGGCCAGACCGTGGTCTCCGGCCCGGCCGCGGCGGTCGAGCGGGTCTGCGCGCTCGCCGAGCAGCAGGGCGTCGGCGTCGGACGCGTCCACGTCTCGCACGCCTTCCACTCGCCGGCCGTCGCCCCGGCCGCGGCCGGACTGGCCGAGCACCTGGCGCAGGAGGCGTTCGGCGCGGTCGGCGACGGCCTGGTCTCCACCGTCACCGGCGAGCTGCTGCCCGCCGACACCGACGTGGTGGACCTGCTGACCCGTCAGGTCGTCCAGCCGGTGCGCTTCACCGAGGCGTTGCAGGCGATGGCCGGCCAGGTCGACCTGCTGATCGAGGTCGGCCCCGGGCAGATCCTCAAGTCGCTGGCCGCCGACGTCCTGCCCGCGGTGCCCGCCGTCGCCACCGACGCCGACGCCGTGTCGCTGGGCGGGCTGCTCGGCGCCGTCGCCGCCGCCTGGACGATGGGCGCGCCGGTCCGGCACGAGCAGCTGTTCGCCGACCGCTTCACCCGGCCGCTGCCGCTCGACAAGGAGTTCCGGTTCTTCGCCAGCCCCTGCGAGGCGGGCGGCGAGGACTTCGTGCTGGAGCGCACCGCCCAGCAGGCGGCGGCGCAGCCGGCTGCCACCGCCGCCGGCCCCGCCGCGGCCCGCGCCGAGGAGGGCGCCTCCAGCCTGGAGGTGCTGATCCGGCTGGCCGCCGAACGGGCCGAACTGCCCGTCGACACCGTCGACCCGTCCGCGAACCCGCTGGACGAGCTGCACCTGAGCTCCATCACGGTCGGCCAGATCATGAACCAGGCCGCCCAGGAACTCGGCATCTCCGCCCCGATGGTCACCACCGCCTTCGCCACTTCCACCCTCGGCCAACTCGCCGAACTGCTCGACGAGTTGGCGCAGCAGTCGCCGGACGCCGGCCGCCAGCCGGCCGCCGCGGCCGGAGTGGCGCCCTGGGTCCGCCCGTTCGAGGTCGACCTCACCGAGACCGCCCCGCCCGCCCCCGCGGCCGGACCCGGCGGCCACTGGGAGGTCTTCGCCACCGACCGGCACCCGCTCGCCGCCCCGCTCGCCGAGCAGCTCACCGCCACCGGCCCCGGCGACGGCGTCCTGCTCGCCCTGCCCCGCGACTGCGACCAGCGCCACCTCGGCCTGATGCTGGCCGCCGCCCGCGCCGCACTCGACCCGGCCCGGCGCGCCGCCGGCACCCGGCTCGTCGCGGTCGGCGACCGCCGGGGCGCGGCCGGCCTCGCCAAGACCCTCCACCTGGAGGCCCCCGACATCCCCGTCACCGTCGTCACCCTGCCCGTCGCCGACGACCTGCCGGCCGAGGAGGCCGAGCGGATCGCCGCCCGGATCGCCGCCGACACCGCCGCCACCACCGCCTTCGCGGAGGTGCACTACGACGCCGACGGCACCCGCCGGGTGCCGGTGCTGCGCGCCGTCGACCTGCGGCCCGACCCCGACCACCAGGCGCTCGGCCCGCAGGACGTCCTGCTGGTCACCGGCGGCGGCAAGGGCATCACCGCCGAGTGCGCCATCGCGCTGGCCGGCGCCCACGGCGCGGCGATCGGCCTGCTCGGCCGCTCCGACCCCGCCCGCGACACCGAACTCGCCGACAACCTGGCCCGGATGACGGCCGCCGGCCTGCGCGTGCACTACGCCCGCGCCGACGTCACCTCCGCCGACCAGGTCAAGGCCGCCGTCGCCGAGATCGCCCGCGAACTCGGCCCCGTCACCGGCCTGCTGCACGGCGCCGGCCGCAACGAGCCGCAGTCGCTCGCCACCCTCGACGAGTCCGCGTTCCGCCGCACCCTCGCCACCAAGATCGACGGCGTGGAGGCCGTCCTGGCCGCCGTCGACCCGGCCGCGCTGCGCCTGTTCGTCACCTTCGGCAGCATCATCGGCCGGGCCGGGCTGCGCGGCGAGGCCGACTACGCGACCGCCAACGACTGGCTGACCGAGCTGACCGTCCGCTTCCAGCAGGACTACCCGGACTGCCGCTGCCTGGCCCTGGAGTGGTCGGTCTGGTCCGGCGCCGGCATGGGCGAGCGGCTCGGCGTCCTGGAGGCGCTGGTCCGCGAGGGCATCGAGCCGATCCCCGCCGACGACGGCGTGGCCCTGCTCGGCCGGCTGCTCGGCACCCCCGGCACCGCCCCGGCGCTGGTGGTGATGGGCCGCGCCGGCGGCCTGCCGACGATCAGCCTGGAGCGCAGCGAACTGCCGCTGCTGCGCTTCCTGGAGCGCCCCCAGGTGCACTACCCCGGTATCGAGCTGGTGGTGGACGCCGAACTCACCGGCGGCGGCGACCGCTACCTGCCCGACCACCTGCTCGACGGCGACCTGCTGTTCCCCGCCGTCCTCGGCATGGAGGCGATGACCCAGGCGGCCACCGCGCTGACCGGCCGTCAGGGCACGCCGGTGCTGGAGGACATGGAGTTCCTGCGGCCCATCGTCGTCCCGGTGAGCGGCGCCACCACCCTGCGGGTGGCCGTCCTCGCCACCGGGCCCGACACCGTGGAGGCGGTGCTGCGCAGCAGCGAGACCGGCTTCCGGGCCGACCACTTCCGGGCCGTGCTGCGCTTCGGCGTCCCGCGCCCGGAGGCCGAGCCGGCGCCGGTCGGCGAGGACGTGCCGCGGGTGCCGCTGACGCCCGGCGAGATGTACGGGCCGGTGCTGTTCCAGGGCGACCGCTTCCAGCGGCTGCTCGCCTACCGGGACCTCGCCGCCAAGCACTGCCTCGCCGAGATCGACGACACCCCGCGCACCGACTGGTTCGCCGGCTACCACTCCGGCGACCTGCTGCTCGCCGACCCGGGCACCCGCGACGCGCTGATGCACTCCATCCAGGCGTGCGTCCCCGACGCGACCCTGCTGCCGGTCAGCGTCGGGCGGCTGCACCTGGCCGACGCCGACGCCGCCCGCACCGGCCGGCTGCTGTTCCTGGACGCCCGCGAGCGCTCCCGGGACGGCGACAGCTACCTGTACGACCTGGCCGTCCGCGACGAGGCGGGCGCGACGGTGGAGAGCTGGGACGGCCTGCTGCTGCGGGCGGTGCGCAAGCAGGACGGCTCCGGGCCGTGGCTGCCCGCCCTGCTCGGACCGTTCCTGGAGCGGCGGGTCGAGGAGGCGTTCGGCCACCCGGTGCGCTGCGTGGTGCTGCCGGGCGGCGAGGACTCGGGGGCCTCGGTCGCCGACCGGCGCCGGCGCACCGCCGAGGCGGCGAGCTGGGCGCTCGGCCGGACCACCGAGGTGCACCACCGCCCCGACGGCCGGCCCGAACTGGCCGACGGGCGGCGGATCTCCTCCTCGCACGCGGCCGGCGTCACCTTCACCGTGGTCGCCGAGGAGACCGTCGCCTGCGACGTCGAGACGGCCGCCGGGCGCACCGCCGAGGAGTGGGCGGGGCTGCTGGGCGCGGACGGCGCGGCGCTCGCCGAACTGCTGGCCGCCGAACGCGGCGAGCCGTACGGCACCGCCGCGACCCGGGTGTGGGGCGCGGTGGAGACGCTGCGCAAGGCGGGCCGCGCGGTGGCGCAGCTCGGCCTGGACGACGCCCCCGGGCTGCCGGCCGGCTGGGTGGCGCTGCGCGGCGGCGCGCACCGGATCGTGAGCTTCGTGACGGCCCTGGACGGCGTCGCCGACCCGGTGGTCTTCACCGTCCTGACGGGAGGCGCCCGGTGACCGCACCGGACTACTACGAGTACCGGCACCTGGTGGGCTTCGAGGAGACCAACCTGGTCGGCAACGTCTACTACGTCAACTACCTGCGCTGGCAGGGCCGTTGCCGGGAGATGTTCCTGCTGGAGAAGGCCCCCGAGGTGCTCGCCGACGTTCGCGGCGACCTGAAGCTGTTCACCCTCAAGGTGGACTGCGAGTTCTTCGCCGAGATCACCGCCTTCGACGAGCTGTCCATCCGGATGCGGCTCGCCGACCTCACCCAGACCCAGGTCGCGTTCACCTTCGACTACGTCAAGATCGCCCCGGACGGCGCCGAGTACCTGGTCGCCCGCGGGCAGCAGCGGGTCGCCTGCATGCGCGGCCCGAACACCGACACCCGGCCGACCAGGGTGCCCGAGCCGCTGCGGCTCGCCCTGGAGCCCTACGCCGTCGCCGCGACGGCGCCCGTCCTGACCGGCACCACCACCGTGGGGTGATCGCCATGTCCTCCTTCCCGTCCGCGTCCGCGCCGCTGCCCGGCTCGCTCGACCTGCCCCCGCTGCCGGTGGAGGCGCCCGAGGCCGACCTGCACGACCCCCGGGAGCTGCGCGGGGTGCTGGGGCGCTTCGCCACCGGCGTCACCGTGCTGACCGCCGGGCGGGACGTCCCGTGCGGCATGACGGCGAACTCCTTCACGTCCGTCTCGCTGGAACCGGCGCAGGTGCTGGTGTGCGTGGTGAAGTCGGCGGCGGTCCACGCGGCCGTGCTGGCCGAGGGGGCGTTCGCGGTGTCGGTGCTGGCCCGGGACCAGGAGTGGGTGGCGCGGCACTTCGCCGACCGCCGGCGCCCGCGCGGGCCGCGGGAGTTCGAGGGGATCGGCCACACCCGGGGCCGGCACACCGGGGCGCCCGTGCTCGACCACGTCCAGGCGTGGCTGGAGTGCCGGCTGGCCGACGTCCACGAGGGAGGTGACCACACCATCTTCGTCGGCACCGTGCTCGGCGCGGGCCGCTCCACCGGCGGCGACCCGCTGCTGTTCCACGGCGGCGCCTTCGCCCGGCTCGCCGGCTGACGGCACGCCTCCCCACCGACGCCCGGCCACCTCCCCGGCCGGGCGTTCGGCGTGCCCGCGCACCGGCCGCGCGGGCGCGAAGCGCTGTGCGCGGGACACCGGAAGGGGCCCGGACCGCTGTCGGCGGTCCGGGCCCCTTCGGGTCGGGGCGGTCAGTCGCGCGGCCGCACCGTCATCGGCAGGCCGCCCTTGACGCGCAGGGTCAGCATCGGCTCGGCCCGCACCCGGTGGCCGGCCGGTACCGACAGCCGCAGCCGGCGCAGCAGGACGACCAGCACCACGGTGGCCTCCAGCAGGCCCAGGCTGCTGCCCACGCAGACCCGCGGGCCGGCGCCGAACGGCACGTAGGCGTAGCGGTGGCGGCCGGCCGCGCGGCCCTTGGCGAAGCGCTCCGGGTCGAAGCGGTCCGGCTCGTCCCAGAACTCCGGGTGGCGGTGCAGGGTGTACGGGCAGAGCACGACGTCGGCGCCGGCGGGTACCCGGTAGCCGCCGATCTCGTCCTCGGCGAGCGCCTTGCGGGGCAGCAGCCAGACGGCCGGGTACAGGCGCATCACCTCCTGCAGGACCATCGAGGTGTAGGTCAGCCGGTGCATGTCCTCGATGGTGGGCAGCCGGTCGCCGAGCACCTCGTCGACCTCGGCGCGGAGCCGGTCGCCGACCTCGGGGTGCCGGTCGAGCAGGTACAGGGTCCAGCTGAGGGTGCTGGCCGTGGTGTCGTGGCCGGCCAGCAGCAGGGTGACGAGTTCGTCGCGCATCCGGGCCCGCCGGGCGGCCGGGTCGCGTTCGTCGGCGGTGGCGTCGACGAGCCGGGACAGCACGTCGTCGCGGGTGCCGTCGGAGGCGGGCCGACGGCGGCGTTCGTCGGCCAGTGCGGCGACGATCCGGTCCAGTTCGGCGCGGGCCTTGCGGAACCGCAGCTGGAGCGGCAGCGGCACCCAGGAGGGCACCGAACTGAGGCTCATCATCTCGAAGATGGCCTGGTCCTGGACGATCTCGAAGGCCTCGCCGATGGACTCGTACGCGCCGAGGTCGGCGTCCAGCAGGGTGCGGCCGAGCACGCCGAGGGTGAGCGAGGTCATCTCCTGCCGGATGTCCACCGGGCCGGTGCCGGCGGTGCGGCGCAGCCGTTCGGCGAGCGCCGCCGCCTCCTCGGCGATGACGCCGGCCTGCCGGTTGATCCGGCGGGCCTGGAACACCGGCTGGATCACCTTGCGCTGGGCGCGCCACAGTTCGCCCTCGCTGGTCAGCAGGCCGTCGCCGAGGGCGCGCCGGGCGTGCACCAGGCCGATGCCCTTGTGGTAGTTGGCGCTGTTGTCGGTGAGCACCCGGCGGACGTGGTCGGGGTGGTTGAAGAAGTACAGGGTCTTCGGGCCGAGCGGCAGGCGCACCGCGTCGCCGTAGGCGGCGGCCGCGTCGGTCATCACGGTCAGCCGGTCGGCGGCCATCCGGGCCAGCAGCACGGGGGTGGCGGCCCGGGACGGCCGGGGGCCGCCGGTCGGAGGCGCCGCGCGGCCGGGCCGCGGCCGGGGCGGGTTCGGCGGCGGTCATGTGCGGGCCCCGGAGGCGCCGCTGACGATCCGTTCGGAGATGGCGCGCCGCCACACCTCGTACGCGGTCTCGGCGCCGTCGACGGCCGGCCGCGGCCGGGCCTGGGTGCACACCGCGGCGGCCTGCTGCGGGGTGAGGCCGCAGAGCACCGCGGTGGCGGCCTCGGCGTGCTCGGTGAGCAGCCCGGCCTCGATCCGGGCGGTGGCGGCGAACGCCGCGCCCTGGGCGAGCTGCGGGCGGTGCGGGCCGGCCCGGTCGAGCAGCAGCCGCAGTTCGGCGTCGGTGGCGCCGGCGGCGTAGCAGGCGGCCAGGCCGACGCCGGCCCACAGGTCGGGGTGCCGGTCGGCCTGGTAGCCGTCGACCAGGTCGGCGACCACGGCCGGGTCGGTGCCGCCGATGAACCACAGGGCGCGGCCGATGCCCTGGTCGATGGCGTGCCCGGCGTAGCCGCGGGTCTCGTCGCCGGGCCACGGGAAGGCGGTTTCCCGGTGGTGCTCGTGCACGTACCGCGCGGTGCGGAAGTACGCCTGGTGGAAGCCGTACCCGTCCAGGGCGAGCCAGCGCAGCAGCGGGTCGGCGGGGGCGATGGCCGCCCAGCGGAAGCGGGGGAGCCGGGCCATCGCCCAGCCGACGCCGACGTGCACCATGTAGTCGTGCGGCGCGCCGTGGCCCGCCAGGAACTCCGCGACCCGGCCGCTGCCGGGCAGCGGCAGGCCGTCCAGCATGGCCAGGCCCATGGCCGCGCCCTCGTAGGCGAAGCCCCGGTAGCGGACCGGGATCCGCTCCAGCCGCCGGTGCGCCTCGTTCTGGTCGCGCGCCTCGACGGCGATCGCGTAGCCGTCCAGGAAGGTCCCGCCGACGGTCTCCAGGTTGGTCCGCGCGGCTTCGTCCTTGAGGTGGAAACCCCTGGTGGACAACTTCGTCTCGTTGTGGCTCGGTGTCAACAGGCGCCGTCGTGCCGCCCGCCAGCCTCCGCTCATCACTGCCTCCAGCCCGCCGCGCGCCCGGATGGCCGCAGCTCTCCGGTTACATGCTTCGGGCCCCGGGGAGGCGAGGGCTTCTCCGAGTGTGCCGATGCCGGGCAACACGGAAGTAGTCACCGGCCCGGGCGGATCCACGACACTCTGTCACGCCCCGCGCGCACCCCCTTTCCTGACACGCCCTCAGGAGCGACCCTCCGTGAGCTGAGGAGACCCCACCTTGACCGAGACCATCACGGGCCGGACGGTGAAGGCGCCGCCCCGAGCCACCTCGCTGTTCGTCAACGGCCTGTTCCCGCGCCGCCGCGCCCTGGTCGTCCTGCTGGGCCTGCTGGGCGGGCTGCTGCTCGCCTGGGCCTGGTCCTCGAAGCTGGCCGACGACGAGATCGGCTTCACCACCGCCAACCAACTGCTGGGCCACGACGCCAAGTCCACACCGCTGAGCGGCATCGCGGCCGGTGTGCTGTTCGCCTTCGTCTCCGGTCTGGCCGGCTCGTTCACCGCCTGCAACGTGGCGGTGTTCGGCGCGGTCGGCCCGCTGGTCGGGCAGATGAGCCTGACCCGTCGTCAGCGGCTGGCGCACGCGCTGCGCCCGCTGGGCTGGCTGACCGCCGGCATGCTGCCGGTGTCGGCCGGGTACGGGGTGCTGGTCGGCCTGTTCGGCACCCACATGCCGCAGTTCTCGACCGCGTCCACGCACGGCACGCTGTCGCCGCGGATCCTGCAGGCGATGATCGTGTTCGGTGCGATCGGCCTGGTGATGCTGGTGATCGGGCTGGCCGCGGCCGGCGTGCTGCCCGACCCGCTGGCGGGGGTGGCCCGCCGGTTCCCGAACGCCCCGCTGGTGCTGATCGGCGTGCTGGTCGGCGCGTTCCTGATCGGCCGCCCGTACCCGCTGTTCCGCAACCTGTTCCGGCACGCGGCGCAGGAGCACAACCCGCTGTACGGGGCGGTGGCGTTCTCGTTGCAGTCGATCGGCAACATCCTGGTGATGGCGGTGCTGTTCCTGGTGCTGTCCTTCGCGCTGGGCACGCCGGTGCAGCGCTGGCTGGCCACCAAGCCGGGCCGGGCGGCGACGCTGACCGCGACGGCGTTCCTGGTGGCGGGCGCGTTCACGGTCATCTACTGGGACGTCCGGATCCTCGGCAACCTGGGCTACCTGTGGTGGCCGAAGGCGCCCTGGAACGCGTAGTCCGCACCGGCGGCGGGTCCGGCCCCTCGGGGCGGGCCCGCCGCCGTGCTGTGCGGGCTCGGGCCGTCCGGCGCGCCGCGCGGGCTCAGACCGTCCGGCGCGCCGCGCGGGCGACCGACTCGCCGGCCCGGGCCGGGTCGTCGCCGGCGCCGAGGATCATGCCGCAGACCTGGGCCTCGAAGCAGACGTCCGCGGTGAGCGGCTCCACCAGGTAGCCGCCGAGGTCGAGGGTGACCAGGCCGTGCAGGGCGATCCAGAGCTGATGGGCCACCAGTTCCGGTTCGGAGGGCAGGAAGCGCTCGGCGGCGACGCACCGCTTGACCGCGCCGACCAGGGCGTCCAGGGTGTAGCGGCCGTGCTGCCGGTCGGCGTCGGTGAGCGAGAAGCCGCTGAGGCTGGAGCCGCCGAACATCACGTTGTAGAGGTGCCGGTGCTCGCGGGCGTTGGCCCGGTACGCCCAGCCGAGGGCGACCACGTCGGCGACCGGGTCGTCGGTCTCCTCGACGGCCTCCAGCCGCCGGTTGAGGAGCGTGAAGCCCTCGCGGACCACCGCCCGCACCAGGTCGTCCATGCCGCCGAAGTGGGTGTACACCGCCATGGTCGAGGTGCCCACGGTGGCGGCCAGCTTGCGGGTGGACAGCGCGGCCGGCCCTTCCTCGCTGAGCAGCTTCGCCGCGGCCTCGATCAACTGGGCGCTGAGATTCGGGTCGACCTTTCGTGGGCTCACTCTTGACAGTATGTCAGTGGCCTGTGACCCTAATCAATGACGGCGTTATGTAACAGTGCTATTGACGGAGGGGGCGGTCATGCCCGGCACCACCGGCCACACCACCAGCAGCCACCCGCACAGCACCACCCACCTGCTCGGACCCGGCTACCGGCCGGCGCCCGCCGAGACCGCGCACACCGACCTCGCCGTCCGCGGCGCCCTGCCGCCCCAGCTGGACGGCACCTTCCTGCGGATCGGCCCCAACACCCGCGGCGAGCACGACCCCGCCGTGCAGCACGCCTTCGCCGGCGCCGGCATGGTCCACGGACTCCGCCTCGGCGGCGGCCGCGCCCACTGGTACCGCAACCGCTGGCTGCGCGACGACGCGCTCGCCGCCGAACTCGGCGAACTCCCCGTCCCCGGCCCGCGCAACGGCCTCGACGGCAACGTCAACGCCAACCTGGTCCGGCACGCCGGCCGCACCCTGGCCGTCACCGACGGCGGCGCCTGGCCGCTCGTCCTCGACGCCGAACTGCGCACCGTCGCCCGCACCGACTTCGACGGCACCCTGCCGGCCGGCCTCTGCGCCCACCCGCTCACCGACCCGCTGACCGGCGAGCTGCACGCCGTCGCCGTCGACCCGGCCGGCGACCGCGCCGTCCTGCTCACCGTCGACACCGAGGGCCTGGTCCGCGAGGCGCTGCCGGTGCCGGTCAAGGGCCGCCCCTGGATGCACGCCTTCGCGCTCACCGAGCGGCACACCGTGCTGTTCGACCTGCCGGTCGCGCACGACCCCGCCGAGGCCCGGGCCGGCTCGCCCGTCCCCTACGCCTGGCAGCCCGACCGTGACGCCCGGGTCGGCATCGTCCGCCGCGACCGGCCGGGAGCCGCTCCGCTCTGGCTGGACGTCCCGCCCTGCTACGTCTTCCACCCCGTCAACGCCTTCGAGGACGCCGACGGCCGGATCACCGTCGACGTGATCCGCCACGAACGGGCCTTCGACCGCGACCGCCTGCACCCCAGCGAGTCCGCGCCCGCCCTGTGGCGCTGGACCCTCGACCCCCGCGAGGGCGCCGTCGTCGAACGCCGGCTCGACGACCGCGTCCAGGAGTTCCCGCGCATCGACGAACGGCGCACCGGCCTCCCGTACCGCTACGCCTTCACCGTCGAACTCACCCCCGGTCGGGGCGCGGCGCTGTGCGGCCCCGCGCTGCTGCGGCACGACCTGGCCACCGGACGCACCGACCGGCACGCCTTCGGCGGCGGCCGGCAGGGCGGCGAGGCGGTGTTCGTCCCGCGCGACGCGCTGGCCCCCGAGGGCGACGGCTGGCTGCTCACCCTGGTCTACGACCCGGCCGCCGACCGCAGCGAACTGCTGGTGCTGGACACCGCCGACTTCACCGGGCCGCCGGTCGCGGCCGTGCCGCTGCCGGTGCGGGTGCCGCACGGGTTCCACGCCCAGTGGGTGCCGTCGCAGTGGTGACCGCCCGGCCCGGGCGCGGCGGCCGGGGGGCGGTGGGCGGCGGGCCAGGGCGCAGCGCGGTGGTGGCGCCGACCAGCAGCACCCGGCCGAAGAACGCGGCCAGCGCCGGGTCCGGCAGGCCGGTCGCCGCCGCGACCGTCCGCCACAGCACCGCCCAGTGCCGGGCCGCCGCCGCGCGGATCACCGGGTCCGCGGCCGCCGCCGCGTGCAACTGCCACTGGAAGGCGAAGGGGCTGCCCGCGCCGACCATCCGCCGCCAGGCCCGCTCCCCGGCCCGCAGCGCGGCGACGCCGTCCGCGTCCCCGGCCGCCGCCGTGAACGCCCGGGCGGCGTCTGCCGTGGCCAGCTCCGCGGCGGCCAGGAACACCGCCCGCTTGGAGTCGAACAGCCGGAACAGGTAGGGCTGCGAGACTCCCGCCAGGTCCGCGATCGCCGTCGTCGTGGTCGCGTGGAAGCCCTCCCTGGCGAACACCTCGACCGCCACCCGCACCACCGCTTCCCGCCGCTGAACCGCTGTCATGCGCACCGGCACCCACCTCCAGGGCCGAGTGTCGCCCGCCGTCCGACGGCCCGGCTTCTTCCAGACTGCCGGGCCGCGCCCGCGCGCCGCGGCCCCGGGCAAGCAGGGAGAAGTCCGCGCCGGACTCCCGGCGCTACCGTGCGAGGAAATCGACCGCAGCGACTCCGGCCGACGACCGGCCCCGCCCGGAACCGTCTGAGCGCCGCGTCCGCCGACGCGGCGCTCAGACGCTTTCCGGGCGTCCGCGCGACACGCCAACTAACCTGATGGGCACCCGTCCTGACGCCTGATCAGGTCAGCTTCCCGCCGCCCCGCCACCGAGAGGCTCCCGCATGACCCGCACCGGAACCCGCCCCAGGATCGTCGTGGTGGGCGCAGGCCTGGCCGGCACCGCCACCGCCATCCGCATGCTCCGCTTCGCCCGCCGCCCGGTCGAGGTCGTGCTGCTGGAGCGCCGCCCCGACTACCGCTCCGCCGGGGTCGCCTACCACCGGCACGGCAACCCCTGGGACCACGTGTTCAACATCCAGGCCGGGCGGATGTCGGTGTTCCGCGAGGACGTCCTCGACTTCGTGCACTGGGCCAACCGGGAGGCCGACCGCGGCGGCTGGCCCGCGCACTGGGCCGACCACGAGTTCACCGAGCCCGGCCCGGCGCCCCGCCGGATCTTCCAGGACTACCTGGAGCAGCGGCTCGCCGAAGCCGCCCGCGAGGCCGCCCCCGGCGTGCACCTCACCGAGGCCGACGGCGAGGCCGTCGACCTCGAACCCACCGCGGAAGGCGTGAAGGTGACGGTACGTCAGAACGACGGCGGGGAACAGGTGCTGTCCGCCGCGCACGTGGTTCTGGCCACCGGGCTGGAGCTGAAGGACCTGCCGTTCGCCGCCGACGTGCTGGAGCACCCGCGCTTCGTCCGCCACCCCTACTCGGCCGAGGGCGTGCGCAGGCTGGAGGCGCTGCCGCCGGACGCCGAGGTGGTGATCGTCGGCTCGGTGCTCAGCGCCTACGACTCGGCCGGCCTGCTGCTGCGCCGCGGCCATACCGGCACGATCCGGCTGGTCTCCCGCACCGGCACGATGTTCCGCTCCTACCCGGGCGCCCACGAGCACGGCGTCGTGGAACTCGGCTGCCCCCGGCGGCTGCTGGAGCCCTACCGGAACCGGGAGGAGTTCCTGCGCCGGATCCGCGGCGAGTGGGCCGAGGCCTGCGGGACCGTCGCCCGCGAGTATCCGGACATCGCGCCCGAGGTGGTCGCCGAACGGGTCGCCAAGGCCTGGGAGCCGCACCTGCCGGCCGCCGTCGAACGCATCCCGTCACCCGAACTGCGTGGCCTGCTCGACGAGTTCGGCACCACCATCGCCGCGCTCCGGGTCGGCGCGGTGCCCTACACCATCGAGGTCATCGAGCGGGCGATGGACCCGGGCCCGGTCCGGCTGCTGGTCGGCGGCGTCCAGGCGATCACCCCCGTGGAGTCCGGCCGGCTGGAGGTCACCGTCGCCACCGCCGACGAGAAGCAGACCGTCCGGGCGGACCTGGTGGTCTCCAACTTCGGCCGGGAGACCGACTACCGGCGGGTCGAGGAACCGCTCTGGCGCAACCTGCTGCGCCGCGGCCTCGCCACCCCGCACGAGCGCACCGGCCGCGGCCTCGACGTCGACCACCGCGGCGTGCTGCTCACCCCGTCCGGGGCGCCCGCCGGCCCGCTCACCGCCGTCGGCCCGCTCCGCGAGGGCGACGAGATCGTCCGCAACGGCCGCACCGGGGCGTTCGCCTTCAACCTGGCCGCCATCAAGAACCACTCGATCGCGGTCGCCGCCCACGTCATCGAGCAACTGGAGTTCTCCGACCGGGAGTTCGGGCCGGACGGCGGTTCCGGGGCCGATCACGAGTTGGCCGAATACCGCGCCTCCGACGGCACGTTCGAGGAAGCAGCCGACCCCGCCTTCGACCACGCTGTGAGTCTGGAGGTGAGGAGGATGGCGACCCGGGCCCGCTCCCAGCGGGAGCAGCTCGACGCCCACCTGGACGCCCTGCTCGGCCCCCTCACCACCCCGGACGACACCGGACGCCGCCGACTGCGCGCGGCGGTCACCCGGTCCGCCGTCCGGCGACTCACCGACGTCTCCATGACGCCGCGCCAACTGCGCCGTCACCTGGGGATCGCGGACACCGGGGACACCGACGAGGAGGACTGAATGGACGGGCGACGGATCCAGGGCTTCATGCTCACCGGTGGCACCCGAGCCACCCTGCGCGGCACCTGCAACCGCACCGGGCACCCGCAGGAGGGATCCATCCTGATCGCCCCGCACCTGGAAGCGGGCCTGTACGACGCCATCGTCACCGCCGGCGCCGTGGTCTGCGGCGGCGGCGGGCAGACCGGCCACATGCAGTCGCTCTGCCGCGGCCGCGGCATCCCCGTGCTCCGGGTCGACGAAGCCGACCTCGCCGACCTGGTCGGCGAGGTCACCCTCGACCTGGAGAACGGGTCGATCCTGCTCCACCCCGACCCGGAACCCGCCCCCGCGCCGCGCACCGACCCCACCGCCGAGGACCTCGGCGCGGCCTGCGCCGTCATCGCCGACTTCCAGGACATCCGGACCGTCAACTCCTGCGGCCCGAACGCGAAGCGCGTCGAGTCCTTCTTCATCCGCGAGGAGTTCCTCTGCCTCGCCGCCGGCCTCAGCCCCTTCGACGCCCTCGACGGCGGCCCCGCCGAGATCGCCCGCTACGGGCGGGCCATCGCCGAACGCCTCTGCTCCTTCGTCGAGGAACTCCTGCCCGACCAGCGGATCGTGCTGCGCCTGCTCGACCTGCGCTCCGACCACGCCGCCAGCGTCACCGAGCAGTCCGCCGTCGCCGTCGAGCCCAACCCCGAACTGGGCCTGCACGGTGCCCGCTGGCTGCTCGGCTCCGCCCCCTACCGGGACGCGCTGCGCACCGTCCTCGACACGCTGCACGCCCGGCTCGGCGACCGGGCCCGGCGCGTCCACCTGTCCGTGCCGTTCCTCAACGACGCCGACGAGTACGCGCAGCTGCGCGCGCACCTCGAACTGCCGCCCACCGTCTCGCTGTCCGCCTTCATCGAGACCCCGGCCGCGGTGCACGCCACCCCGCAGATCTGCGCCGCCGGAGCCAGCGAACTCTTCGTCGGGGTCAAGGACCTGGTGCAGTTCTACCTGGCCGCCGACCGCGGCAACCACCTGGTCGCCGACTCCTACCAGACCCGGCACCCCGCCGTCCTGGACGGCGTCCGCCGGGTGGTCGAGGCGGCCCGCGCCGCCGGCACCCCGGTCCGGGTGTTCTCGCTCGGCACCGACCTCACCCACTACCTCGCCCAACTGCCCACCCCCGACGGCTACATGATGTGCACCGCCGAACTCACCGAGGTGCTCCGTCCGCAGGCCGTGCCGGTCGGGTGAACCCGGTCGGGCGAACCCGTCCGGGAGGGGCCAAGTGCGCTCGGGGAGACCAGATGTGACGGGGTGTCAATCCGCACATCTGCGGAGAATCTGAGCACTCTGGAAGAAGCGGGCCCCGGTGCGCGGACACCAATCTGGGGCACGCGCCGCCACCCCGCGTGCCACGAGAGCTCCCGCCCTCCTCCGTCCGCTAGGAGAAACCAGACTGATGACGACGCACACCGCACCGCCGAGAACCGACTCGCCGGGACCGATCGGCCGCCTCAACATCGGATCGCACCGCGCCGCCCTGAACATCTTCATGATCGTGGTGCTCGCCCACTGGGCCGAGCACCTCGTGCAGGCCTACCAGATCTGGGGCCTCGGCTGGTCGGTCCCGAAGTCCAAGGGCCTGCTCGGCCTCCAGTTCCCGTGGCTGGTCACCTCCGAGTGGATGCACTACGGCTACGCCCTGATCATGATCATCGGCCTGTTCCTGCTCCGCCCCGGATTCGTCGGCCGCGGCCGCACCTGGTGGACGGTGGCGCTGGCCATCCAGTTCTGGCACCACATCGAGCACCTGCTCCTGCTGCTCCAGGCGCAGACCGGGCACTTCCTGTTCGGCAAGGCCGTGCCCACCTCGGTGCTGCAACTGGTCTTCCCCCGGGTCGAACTGCACCTGTTCTACAACACCGTGGTGTTCATCCCGATGGTGATCGGCATGTACTACCACCTGCGGCCCAGCCGCGAGGAACTGGCCGGGATGACCTGCAGTTGCCGGCACGCGGTGCACCGCCACGAGGCCGCGGCGGCGGTGTGAGCGCCACCGGATCGCCGCGCTCCTTCCAGCGCGCCGTCCTGCTCGGCACCGGGGTCGCCGTCCTGCTCCTCGCCGGACTGCTCCTGGTGAGTGCCCGTCAGCCGGTCCGGCTGGCGGGCATCACCCCCGCTGACGGCAGCGCCCTGGACCAGGCCCCGCAAGAGGTCGCGCTCAGCTTCACCGGCGACGACTTCCGTCCGGGCTCGGTCTACCTCCAGGTCAACGGACCCGACGGCACGCCCGTCACCGACGGCCCGCCCCGGCTGGACGGCCGCCGGCTGGTCTCCCCGGTCCGGATCGACGCCCGGGGCAGCTACCGGGTGGTCTACCGGCTCGTCCTCGACGGCGGCCGCGAGGTGGCCGGCACCACCGGCTTCGACGTCGGCCCCAGCGCCCGCCCCGCCGCCGCCCCCGCGAACGAGGAGGCCGACACGCACAACCACGCGATCGACGGCGCCTGGAACCTGCTGCTCCTGGTCGTCGACGCCGTCCTGCTGCCGGGTGCCGTCCTGCTGATGCTGCGCGGGCCCCGGCTGCGCCGCGCCCGGGCGCGCTCCTGAATCGCGGCGCCGTGCCGCAGGGCGTAGCGCTGGATCAGCCGTTCGGCGGGCTCGACGGCGTGGGGGAACTCGCCCGGAAAGCCCGGCGGATCGACGGCCCGCACCGCCTCACCGAAGCCGTACGTGCCAGACGTTCGCTCAACTGCCGTGCGGGGTAGCCGAGGTCGGTGGGACAGCGCACCGCCCGGCCGACGTCCTCGGGGTGCGGACCCGGAAGGCGTGGTGGTCGAGCACCGCGACCGGGCCCCGGCCCAGCACCTGCGGGCCGCGCCGAGGTCGGTCACAGCGAGCTGGGCGCCGGCGGCGCGGACGACGTCGGGCGGCCGTTCACCGGACGGCTGCGAACCGCGGCGGGCGGGCGTCGCCCAGCGCGACGTGGACGGTCTTCGACCCGGTGCAGAAGTCGATCGAGCGCACGCGCCCTCGCAGCCGACACCGGACGCCTTCACCGCTCCGAACGGCGTGCGCAGGTCACGCAGGTTGTGGGAGTTGATCCCCACCGTGCCGGACTCGACGGCGTGGGCGAGGCGGTGGGGCCCGCCCCGGGTTCGACGTCCGCACGTTGGCGACCGGGCCGAACCGGGTGGCGTTGGCGAGCCCGACCGCTTCGTCCTGTCGAGGCGTGCGCGCTCCCACCACCCGCCCGTAACGGACGGGGCCGGAGCTGCCGGCCTCCTCCGGTCGGCTGCCGCCCGCTCAGCGGGACGGGCGCGGCGCGAGCTCCCGGGCCGTCGCCGCCTTCACGGGCGCCGGGCCGGCGGGCGGCAGCGGCGTCGGGGCGGGGGCGGCCAGTTGGGGATCGACGGTCAGCGCGGAGATCCCCAGCGGCTCGAACAGCGCGCGCAGCGCGGGCTCGGCCAGGGCGATCCACGGCTGGGCCGGGCCGAGCACGGTGAGCAGGCGCCGTTCGGAGGAGAACGCGACCGCGGTGCGCTCACCGACGGCGGTACGGAAGACGCGGACCGTGTGGCCCCGCGGACCCGACCGGACGGGCACCGCCAGCAGCCCGGCCGGGGTGCGTTCCGGCGGCTCCGGGCTCTCGGGGGACAGGTGCTGCTTCACGGCGAACCTCCGTACGACGGTCGGGAGACGGCGCGCCGCCCGTTCGCACGGCGCGGCAGTGACGCTATGCCCGGTCACTACCCGGCGTGCCCCGGTCCTGATGCGTTCCTGACCGTGCGCGGCGGGATCCGTACGGCGCGCTGACACCCGCCGGGGTGCCGTTCCCGGGCCGGCGGGCTGCTTCCCGGCCCGGTCGGCGGCCGGAGCCGGGCGGCCGTCAACGTCCCGTCAGGGCGGGCCCGATCCGTGTAGCCCCTGCGTCAAGGACCGGCGCGGACGGCCGGTGGCAGCGTGCACTGGAGGGGTGGCCGGAGCCCGCCCGAGGACTCCCGCCGTTCCACCCGAGAGGGAACACGCCATGGCCGACCTGAAGCTCGCCCCCGCGAAGCCCGCCGCCCGGCGGCCCCCACCCCGACCGGCACGCCGTACCGGCCCGAGGACGCGACGCCGCGCCGACCGCTGCGCGGCCCGCTCGCCGACGCCCGACCCGACGGGGGCCGGCCCGCCGACGCCCGGCCCGACGGCGCCGAGGACCTGCGGGTGCCCGCCGCCGGCCACTGCCGGTTCACCCTGCACTACGCGGACTGACGGCACGTCAGCACCGACCGTCCGCCCCACCCGACCCTCGTCCTCGTCCTCGCCCTCATCCTCCCGACCGGAGCAGGAGCACCCCGATGACCACCCTGTCCGCCCCGCCGCCCGCCGACCACCCCCACGCCCCCGGCCGCTCGGCAGCCCGTGGCCGCCTCCGCCGCGACCGGGCCCGACGGCGGGCCGACGGTCGGCGGCGTCGGCCTGCGGGAGGCTGCCGACCGCTTCGGCACCCCGCTGTACGTGCTCGACGAGACCGAGGTCCGGCTGCGCGCCCGGGCCTACCGCCGTGCGCTGCCGAACGCCGACGTGCTGTACGCGGCGAAGGCGTTCCTGTGCACCGCGATGGCCGACTGGATCGCCGACGAGGGACTGGGCCTCGACGTCTGCTCGGCCGGCGAACTGCGCCTGGCCGCCGCCGCCGGGTTCCCGCCCGAGCGGATGCTGCTGCACGGCAACGCCAAGACCCCGGACGAGCTGCGGCTGGCCGCCGGCTGCGGGTCGGCCGGATCGTCGTCGACAACCTCGCCGAGATCCCGCGGCTGGCCGCCCTCGCCGCGGCCGGGTCCCCGCAGCGCGTGCTGGTGCGGGTGCTGCCGGGCGTCGCCGCCGGACACCACCGGGCGGTCCGCACCGGCGTCGACGGACAGAAGTTCGGCTTCTCGATCGCCACCGGCGAGGCCGCCGAGGCGGTCCGCCGGATCCTCGGCCGGCCCGACCTCCGGCTGACCGGCCTGCACTGCCACCTCGGCTCGCAGATCACCGACACCGCCCCCTACCTGGCCGCCGTCGACCGCCTGGTCGAACTGCTCGCCCTGATCCGCGACCGGCACAGCGTCGAACTGCCCGAACTCGACCTCGGCGGCGGCCACGCCGTCCGCTACCTGCCCGGCGACCCGGAACTCGACCCCGGCCGCTTCGCCGCCGACACCACCGCCCACCTGGCCGCCCGCTGCGCCGAACACGGCCTGGCCGTACCGAGGTTGACGGTGGAACCGGGACGGGCGATCGCCGCCCCGGCGGCGGTCGCCGTCTACCGCGTGCTGTCGGTGAAGCACACCGCCGACGGGCGGGCGTTCGCCGCGGTCGACGGCGGCATGAGCGACAACCCGCGGCCCGCGCTCTACGGCTCCGCCTACACGGTGCGCGCGGTCGGCCGGGCGGAGGGCGCGGGACCGACCAGGCCGTTCGACGTCGTCGGCTGCCACTGCGAGGCCGGCGACGTGCTGGCCGGGACGCGCCGCTGCCCGCCGACCTGCGGCCCGGCGACCTGCTGGCCGTGCCCGCCGCCGGGGCGTACCAGCTGTCGATGGCCTCCGGCTACAACCTGGTGGGCCGCCCGGCGGTCGCCGCGGTCCGGGACGGCCGGATCCGGCTGCTGATCCGCCGGGAGACCGTCGACGACCTCCGCGCCCGCGAGGTCGGCCGCTGAACTCGGATCAGTCGGCGGGGCCGGCGTCCGCGTCCGTGAGGTGACTCGCCGTCAGGCCGTGCTCGGGGCCGGGCTCAGGGGCGAGACCGGCGAGCAGGCGCAGCCCGTCCTCGGTGGGGCTGCCGGGGGCGGCGGACAGCACCAGCAGTTCGACGCCGGACTCGTCCGGGAGCGAGAAGTTCTCCTGGTGCAGTTCCAGCAGGCCGACCAGCGGGTGCCGGTACGCCTTCCGCCCGTGGGTGCGGGCGCGGACGTCCGCCCGGGCCCAGAGGCGGCGGAAGCGCTCGCTGCCCATCGCCAACTCGCCGATCAGGGAGGCCAGTCGGGGATCGTCCGGGTACTTGCCGGCGGCCAGCCGCAGGTGGCCGACCACGTCCAGGGTGCAGTGCTCCCAGTCCGCGTACAGGCCCTGCTCGGACTCCTCCAGGAACAGGTGCCGGGCGACGTTCAGGCCCGGCATCGGGCGGCCGAACAGCAGGCCGGCCAGCCGGTTCGCGGCGAGCGCGTCCAGCCGGTGGTTCATGATCAGGGCGGGCGCGTCGGCGATCAGGCCGAGCACCCGCAGCAGCTCCGGCCGGACCCGGGTACTCGGTGTCCGCGCCCCGCGGCGGCGCTGCCGGGCCAGCCGGTCCAGGTGCTCGCGCTCGGTCCCGTCCAGGTCCAGCACCCGGGCGAGCGCGTCCAGCACCTGCTCGGACGGCTGCGTCGCGCGGCCCTGCTCCAGGCGCACGTAGTAGTCGACGCTCACCCCGGACAGGTGCGCCACCTCCTCGCGGCGCAGCCCCGCGACCCGGCGGCGGCTGTCGGTGGGGATGCCGACGGCGGCCGGGTCGACCCGGGAACGCCGGGTGCGCAGGAAGCCCGCGAGATCGTCCATGCCCTCCAGTATGTGCCCGGGCGGCCGTGGCGAGGGTGGCCCTGCCGATACCAGGAAGGCCGGTCCGACGGTCGAGGAGCCCCTGAACGGCGCGCGCCGCGGCGGCCAGGATCGGAGGCAACCGACCGAGGAGTACCCCGTGAAGACGCTGATCGTCCACGCCCACCCCGAGCCGAAGTCGCTCAACGGCTCGCTCAAGGACCTCGCCGTGTCCACCCTGGAGGAGGCCGGCCACCAGGTGCGGGTGAGCGACCTGTACGCGATGAACTGGAAGGCCGTCCTGGACGCCGCCGACTACGGGACCGCCGCCTCCGACCCGCTCAAGGTCGCCGCCGACTCCGGCCGGGCGTTCGAGGCCGGGACGCTCACCCCCGACGTCCTCGCCGAGCAGGAGAAGCTGCTCTGGGCGGACACGGTCATCTTCCAGTTCCCGCTGTGGTGGTACACCATGCCCGCCATCCTCAAGGGCTGGGTCGACCGGGTCTTCAGCTACCGCTTCGCCTACGGCGTCGGCGAGCACAGCGAGACCAAGTACGGCGAACGCTTCGGCGAAGGCACCCTGGCCGGGCGCCGCGCCCTCCTCTCCGTCACCGTCGGCGGCC
Organism: Kitasatospora cheerisanensis KCTC 2395; assembly: GCF_000696185.1. Lineage (GTDB taxonomy): Bacteria > Actinomycetota > Actinomycetes > Streptomycetales > Streptomycetaceae > Kitasatospora > Kitasatospora cheerisanensis. The sequence continues at coordinate 6,188,280 of NZ_KK853997.1, forward strand.
CCGCCTCGCACTACGCCGCCCGCGGCATCAACGGCCCCATCGACGACCTGCTCTTCCCCATCCAGCACGGCATCCTCTACTACCCCGGCATCGAGGTCCTCCCGCCCTTCGTCGTCCACGGCGCCGACCGCCTCACCCCCGAGGACCACCCCGCCGTCGCCGAAGCCTGGCGCCACCGCCTCCGCACCCTCGAAACCACCGCCCCCATCCCCTACCGCCCCCAGAACCTCGGCGACTACGACCTCCCCTCCCTCCACCTCAAGCCCCACCTCGAACCCATCGGCACCACCGGCTTCTCCCTCCACGTCCGAACCTGACCGCCCGCCACCGGGCGGGGGCGTGACGCGGAACGTTTGCGCCCCGCTCCGGGGCGCGGGGGCTACGGTCGATGCGCGGGTGTACTCGGGGGCGGGTGCAGGAGGAGGGGCGAACTGCCCGGTGGGGCAGCGTCGTTCATGCCTGACCGGGCGGAGAGCGTGGCCACTCGCGGCGGGTGACGCAGTCGGAAATCACGGGGGTGGGTTTCGAATGAGCAACCAGATCGTCAAAGCCCTGGAGCACGGGGCGGCGAAGCTCGGCAAGACCCTGGCGGAGGATGCCGGGAAGGCGTTGAAGAACCTCTACCGGCATGCGGGCGACAACCTGAAGAAGGTCGCGAAGAACACCCGCGAGATCGAGGAGAAGCACGTCAAGGATCTGGAGAAGATCCTGAAGGGCGAGGGCAAGGGCGGTGTCCCGCACCCCCGTTCGGGCAGCGGTGGCCGCGGCGGCAAGCGCGGCGACTCCCACCCGAAGGGGCGCGGCCGCGACCAGGTCAAGAGCCCCCGCACGGAGGGCCGCGACCACGGATCGCGGAAGTGTCCGGGTGAGCCGGTCGACATCGCGACGGGGCGGATGTTCATCGACCAGGTGGACGCGTCGCTGCCCGGTTCGCTGCCGCTGGAGTTCACCCGGAGCTTCGAGTCGGGTCTGCTGACGGGTCGTTGGATGGGCCCGAAGTGGATCTGCCCCTTCGACGAGCGCCTGGAGACCGACGAGCAGGGCGTCGTCCACATCCGCGCGGACCGCATCACCCAGGCCTACCCCCGGCCCGACCCCGGCGACCCCGTGCACCCCGTCGCCGGCGCCGTCCGCGAACTCGACCTGGTGGACAGCCTGTTCACCGTCACCGACCCCGCCACCGGGCTGGTCCGGACCTTCACTCCCACCCCGGCCGGTGACGAGGCCCTGCTCACCGAAGTCCGCGACCGGCACGGCCGCCACTACACCCTCGAATACGACGAGGACGGCGTCCCGCTCTCCCTCACCCACTCCGGCGGCTACCGACTGCTCGTCACCGTCGACAACGACCGCATCACCGCCCTGCGCCTCGCCAACGCCTCGGACACCGGCGGCGACACCCTGCTGATGCGCTACAGCTACACCGACGGCCACCTCACCGCCGTCTACAACTCCAGCGGCAAGGCCATGCGCTTCACCAACGACGCCGCGGGCCGCCTCACCTCCTGGACCGACCGCAACAACTCCCAGTACCGCTACACGTACGACGCCCACGACCGCGTCACCGACGAAGGCGGCACCACCGGCGCCCTGCGCTTCACCTTCAGCTACGGCGACCCCGATCCCGCCACCGGCCTGCGCACCCACACCGAGACCAACGCCCTCGGCCACACCACCAGCTACCTGATCAACGACCACGCGCAGGTCGTCGCCGTCACCGACCCGCTCGGCCACACCACCGCCTACGAGCGCGACGACCACGACCGCCTGCTCGCCGAGACCGACCCGCTCGGCCGCACCACCCGCTACGAGTACGACGGCGCCGGAGACTTGATCGCCGTCACCCGCCCCGACGGCGAACAGGCCACCGCGCGGTACGTGGACGGGTACTCGCTCCCCGCACTGATCACCGAAGCCGGCGGCGCCACCTGGAGGCAGACCTACGACCCGACAGGGCTTCGCACCTCGCTCACCGATCCGCTCGGCGCCACCACCCACTACACCTACGACGAACGCGGCCACCTGGCCTCGGAGACCGACGCGCTCGGCCACCGCACGTCGATCCGGTGCGACGACGCCGGGCTGCCGATCGAGGTGACCGATGCCGCCGGTGCCACCACCCGCTACCGGCGGGACGGCTTCGGCCGGGTGACGACCGTCACCGATCCGCTCGGCGCCGTCACCACGCTGTCCTGGACGGTCGAAGGACGGCTCGCCTCGCGCACCGCTCCCGACGGCAGCAGCGAGTCGTGGACGTACGACGGTGAGGGCAACATGCTCACCCACACCGACCAGCTCGGCGGGATCAGCACCTTCGAGTACACGCACTTCGAGACCCTCGCCGCCCGCACCGGGCCCGACGGCAGCCGGATCACGTTCACCCACGACGCGCACATGCAGCTCGTCGCTGTCACCAACGCCCTGGGACAGAGCTGGAGTTACACCTACGACCAGGCCGGGCGGCTGGTCGAGGAGACCGACTTCCACCACCGGACCGTCGGCTACGCACTCGACGCCGCCGGGCAGGTCGTCGCACGGACCAACCCGCTGGGCCAGCGCTCGGAGTACGGGTACGACCTGCTCGGCCGGACCATCAGCAGGAGCAGCCAGGGCCGGACGACCACGTACTCCTACGACCGCGCCGGACATGTGGTCGGTGCCGCCGGGCCGGGGCGGAGGTGGCCCGCACCGTCGATGCGCTGGGCAACGTGCTCACCGAGAGCGTCAACGGCCGGATCCTCACCCACACCCGGGACGTGCTGGGACGCCGCACGGGCCGCACCACTCCGCAGGGGCACACCAGCAGGTGGAGCTACGACACGGCCGGGCGCTGGACCAGTCTCGCCACACCGAACGGAACCGTCGACTTCGGCTACGACCTGGCCGGCCAGGAGTTGTGGCGAACCGTCGGCGGGGAGGTGACCCTGTCGAGCAGTTGGGACAGCCGGCGCCGCCTCAGCGGTCAGACCCTGCGGAGCAGCCGGACGGTCCTTCAGCAGCGCGCGTACAGCTACCGCGCGGACGGCTGCCTCACCGGGGTGGAGGACCGGCTCAACGGGCGCCGGACCTTCGACATCGACGCGGTCGGGCGAGTGACGGCCGTCCGCGCCGCCAACTGGACCGAGACCTACGCCTACGACCCGGCCGGGAACATCACCAGCGCCGACTGGCCGGCCACCGAGGCGACCGGGGCGGCCCTGGGCACCCGCAGCTACGACGGCTCCCAGCTCACCGCAGCCGGGCGGATCCGCTACGAGTACGACGGCGCCGGCCGAATCGTCCTGCGGCAGAAGGTCCGGCTGTCCAGGAAGCCCGACACCTGGCGCTACACCTGGGACGCCGAGGACCGCCTCACCGAGGTCACCACCCCCGACGGCACCCGGTGGCGCTACGTCTACGACCCCTTCGGCCGGCGCATCGCGAAGCAGCGGCTCGACAGCACCGGAACCGCCGTGGCGGAACGGACGGACTTCACCTGGGACGGGCCGGTCCTCGCCGAACAGACCACCCGCGCCGCGGACTTGCCCGCCCCGCACACCCTCACCTGGGACCATCGGGGACTGCGCCCGATCGCGCAGAGCGAGAGCATCGCCACCGCCGCGGCCGTGGGCGACGGTACCCAGGAGCAGGTCGACCGGCGCTTCTTCGCCATCGTCACCGACCTGGTCGGCACCCCCACCGAGCTGGTCGACCCGGTCACCGGAACCATTGCCTGGCGTGCCGCCACCACCCTCTGGGGCAACACGAGTTGGCCCAGCAGCAGCACCACCTACACCCCGCTCCGCTTCCCCGGGCAGTACTTCGATCCCGAGACCCGGCTGCACTACAACCTGCACCGGTACTACGACCCGGAGACCGCCCGCTACGCGTCCCCCGACCCGCTGGGCCTCGCACCCGCGCCGAACCCCGACACCTACGTCCGCAACCCCCACGTCTGGACGGACCCGCTGGGGCTGTCCCCGCACCCCGGCGGCGGCGGACCGGACCCCGTCGAAGCGGGCGAGCAGATCGGCCGGGCCACCCGCGGCGTCCCCCGGGGAAGCGGCCAACTCTCGCACATCGCCAACGAGGTGACCGCACTCGGCTTCGACCAGAGAGGCGCCGCCGACGCCACCGACGCGGCCGCCCGCACCGCGTTCGGGTCGAGCGGCGGCGTGTGGATGGACCCGCTGCCCAACGGGAACCTCGCCGTCCTGCCGACCCAGTTCCAGGTCGGCGCCTGGTTCGAGGTCGACCCTGCGGGCACCGTCGTTCCACGCAGGGGTTCGATATCTTTGAACGGATTCGACCTGGTCCTGACTCCCCGTTAGCCGTCCGGCACCTGTGCCGACGCCGGCCACGGGACAACCGAGAGGAGGGCGCTGCCGATGTCGGCGGAGGTGCCCGGAATCATCGACTTCCAGCTGTACCTGCTCAACACGATGGATGCGCCCCGGGAGTTGCTGCACGGAGCCCTGACCGTGCTCCGCGTGGACGCCGCGACCGTGGACGGCCGGGCGGAACACGCGTCTCAGCTGCTCCGGCCCCGGCCGGGACTGGCACAGGAGTTGAGGGCCGTCCTCGCCACGGCAGGCACGCCGGGTTCCGCCGCGAGCGGGGCGGACGGCAGCGCCGGCCCGGCGTACTACTCCTTCGCGGCCTGGCCCGAGCTGCGCTTCCAGGTGGAATTCGACCCCTCCGGCTTCGCCCTGGCGCGGGCCGGGTTCGTCCGGGCCCGCGCCGGGTCGGCTCCGGCGGAGGTCGCGCCCTGGAAGTTCCTGACGGCCGATCTGGAGACGGGCTTCGACGAGGTCGAGGAGGTCGACGTCTGGGGGCACTACGAGACGTACACGGCCACGGACGCCGCCACCGGGGAGCGGTGCTTCCTCAGGTTCGGGTGGGGGCTGCTGCAGGAAGTGGGGCCGGTCCAGCCCGACGGCCGGGGCTGACGGGCAGTCAGGGCGGCCGTGGGCAGGGGGGACGGGGGTGGGCGGGTTCGTAGGATGGGGTGGAGCTCCTCCGGGAGGGTGTCGGGTCGGAGGGGTGCGGGGTGGAGCGCGGGATGCGGCAACTGGTGGGGCGGGCCCGGGAGTCGGGGGTGCTGGACGGGCTGCTCCGGGAGGTGCGGGACGGGCGCAGCCGGGTGCTGGTGGTGCGGGGCGAGGCGGGCGTCGGGAAGTCGGCGCTGCTGGACCGGCTGGCGGGGCAGGCCGCGCGGCTGCAGGTGGTGCGGGCGGCGGGTGTCGAGGCGGAGTCGGAGTTCGCCTACTCGGCGCTTCAGCGCCTGTGCGCCCCGCTGCTGCCGCACCTGGACCGGCTGCCGGAGGTGCAGCGGGACGCGCTCGGGGTGGCGTTCGGGCTGAGCGCCGGGAAGCCGCCCGAGATGCTGCTGGTCGGGATCGCGGTGCTGGGCCTGTTCGCGGAGGCGGCCGCCGTCTCGCCGCTGGTGTGCCTGGTCGACGACGCGCAGTGGCTGGATCTGATGTCGCTGCGGATCCTGGCGTTCGTCGGCCGCCGGCTGGACGCCGAGTCCGTCGCGCTGGTGTTCGCCGAGCGGGCCGCCGACGGCGCCGCGCAGGGGGAGTTCGCCGGCCTGCCGGAGCTCGCGCTGCGCGGCCTCGCCGACGCCGACGCCCGGGCGCTGCTCGACAGCGTGCTGCCGGGCCCGGTGGACGCCCGGGTGCGGGACCGGATCGTCGCCGAGACGGGCGGGAACCCGCTGGCGCTGCTGGAGCTGCCGCGCGGCCTGTCGCCCGCCGAGCTGGCGTTCGGCTTCGGCGGCCCGGGCGCCGGCCCGCTGGCGACCCGGCTGGAGGACGGCTTCCGGCGGCGGGTCGACGCGCTGCCGCCGGACACCCGCGCGCTGCTGCTGGTCGCGGCGGTCGAACCGGTCGGCGACGGCCCGCTGCTGTGGCACGCGCTGCGCCTGCTGGGCATCGGGCTGGAGGCGGCGGCGCCCGCCGAGGCCGCGGACCTGATCACGCTCGGCGCCACCATGCGGTTCCGGCATCCGCTGGTGCGTTCGGCGGTCTGGCGCGGCGCGGACGCCGCCGACCTGCGGGCGGCGCACCGCGCCCTCGCGGAGGCCACCGACCCGGAGCAGGCCCCGGACCGGCGGGCCTGGCACCAGGCGCACGCCGCGGTCGGCCCGGACGAGGAGGTCGCCGCCGCCCTCGAACGCTCCGCCGGCCGGGCCCTGGCGCGGGGCGGCCGGGCCGCCGCCGCGTGCTTCCTGGAGCGGGCCGCCGCGCTCACCCCCGCCCCGGGCGAGCGGGCCCGGCGGGCGCTGGCCGCCGCCGGGGCGCACCTGGCCGCGGGAGCGGCGACCCGGGTGCCGGACCTGGTGTCCGCCGCCGAACTCGGCCCGCTGGACCGGCTGGAGCGGGCCAACGCGCACCGGCTGCGCGCCAAGGCCTCGGCGATGACCGACCAGGGCCTCGGCGTGGTGCAGCCGCTGCTGGACGCGGCGGACCGGCTCCGCGAGCTCGACCCGGCCGCCGCCCGGGAGACCTACCTGGCGGCGTTCGGCGCGGCGATCTGGGCGGGCCGGCACGGCGACGGCGGACTGCGGCGGGTCGCCGACGCGGCCCGCGACCTGCCGCCCGGCGAGGAGACGGCCGGGGTGTTCCTGCACGCCCTGGTCACCTGGGCCACGGACGGCCCGGCCGCCGCCTTCCCGCTGCTGGCGCGGGCGCTGCGCGCCCTCACCGCGGACGGCGACCTGGCCGTGCTCTGGCCGGCCGCCAACGCCGCCGTCGAACTCGGCGACCTGGCGGCCTGGTTGGACATCACCGGCCGCGCGGTCGGGTTCGCCCGGACCACCGGCACGCTGTCGATCCTGTCCACGGCGCTGCCGTACCGGGCGGCCTCGCTCGGCTACGCGGGCCGCTTCCCGGAGGCCTGGGACGTGCTGGCGGAGGCCCCGGCCGTCGAGGAGGCCGCGGGCCTGGCGACCCGCACCGTCAGCACGGCGCTGCTCACCGCGTACCGGGGGCGGGAACGGCCGGCGCTGGACCTGATCGAGGCGATGGAGCGGGACGGCGAGCGGCGCGGCCTCGGCCGGCTCACCGCGATGGCGGCCTGCGCCCGCGCCGTGCTCCACAACGGCCTGGGCACCTACCCGCAGGCCGCCGAGGCGGCGCTGCGCGGCGTCCAGTACCGGGACCTGGTGGTGCACAACTGGACGTGCCTCGAACTGGTCGAGGCGGCGACCCGGGCCGGCGACCGGGCCGCGGCGGAGCTGGCCGCGAGCGGCTGACCGGCTGGGCGGCGGCCGGGACACCGTGGGCGCTCGGCGCGAAGGCCGTCGCCGACGCCCTGGCGGGGCCGCCCGAGCAGGCCGAGGACCGGCACCGGGAGGCCGTCGAGCAGTTCGCCCGCGGCGGACTCGGCGTGTTCGAGGCCCGGGCCCGGCTGCTGTACGGCGAGTGGCTGCGCCGCCAGAACCTGCGGTCCCGGGCCCGGGACGAACTGCGCGCCGCGCACGAGGCGTTCACCGGGATGGGCACCGAGGCGTTCGCGGAGCGGGCCCGCCGGGAACTGCTGGCCACCGGCGAGACCGTCCGCCGGCGCGCCCCGGCGTGCCCGTCCTCACCCCGCAGGAGGCGCAGATCGCCCGGCTCGCGGCCGGCGGCCACCCGAACGCGGAGATCGGCGCCCAGCTGTTCCTCAGTCCCCGCACGGTCGAGTGGCACCTGCGGAAGGTGTTCGCCAAGTTGGGCATCTCCTCCCGCCGCGAGATCGAGGGGGCGTTCGCCGAGCGCTGACCCGCCGTCAGCGGGTGGCGCGGGCCGCCTGTTCGACGACGTCGGCCACCAGGCCGGGGTGCGACACCGCGACGGAGTGCGAGGCGGCGACCTCGGTGGTGCGGGCGTGCGCGCGCCGCGCCATGAACCGCTGCGCCTCGGCCGGGATGTTCAGGTCCCGGGTGGTGACGATGTCCCAGCTGGGGACGGTCTGCCAGGCGGCCGCGGTGGCGGGCTCGGTCAGCGCGGCCTGCGCGATCGGCCGCTGGGCCGCCGCCGCCAGCGCGGCCTGCTCGGCGGGGACGTCGGCGGCGAACTGGGCGCGGAACCGGTCCTGACGGATGTACAGGTCGGTGCCGGTGCTGCCGTCGGCGTTGGTGAACGGCACCGGGTCGAGCGCGTCGGGCAGCGTCGATCCGGGGAACTGCTCGGTGAGCCCGAGCGCGGACTCGCCCGGCGCGGGCAGGAACGCGGCGACGTACACCAGGGCCCTGACCCGGGGCTCGCCGACGGCGGCGGCGCTGATCACCGAGCCGCCGTAGGAGTGCCCGACCAGCACCACCGGGCCCTGGACGTGGTCGATGACGCTGCGCAGCGCCGCGGCGTCGGCGGCGGGGCCGCGCAGCGGGTCGGCGGCGGCCACCACCGGGTAGCCGTCGTGGCGGAGCCGGGCGACGACGCCGTTCCAGCTGGAGGCGTCGGCGAACGCGCCGTGCTCCAGGACGACGGTCGGCTTCGGCCCGCGGTCGGCCGCGGCCGGGTCGGCGGACGCGGAGGCGGCGCCGGTGACGGCGAGGACCGCCCCGGCGGCGAGGGCGGCGGCGGTGAAGCGCCGGCGGCTGTGCTGGGCGGTGGACATGGCGGGCTCCTGGTGGTGAAGGACCGGACGGGGGAGGTCCTCACCCTCGCGCGCACCCCGGCCCGCCCGCTTCCGTCATCCGACTTCAGCCGGCCGGGACGCTGAGCGGACGTCAGTTGACTGATGTGCCAGAGGCGGCGGGCCGGTGACAGTGGGGTCGCACATTCCGAACCCGAGGAGAGACACATGGATCGACGGCTACTGAGGCTCGCTGCGGCGGCGTTCTCGCTGGCGGCGGCCGCGGCCGTCAACGCACCGGCGAGCGCCTCGTCCGGTCCGGCGGCTGCCGCCACCCTGACCGCCGCCGGGGCCGGCGCGTTCACCTGCGCCCCGCCCCGGCTGACGGCGCCGGAGGGCGCGGTGGTGGAGTCGGTGACGGCGACGGCCGTCGCGGCCGGCACCTTCCAGGTGCCCGGAACCCCGCCGCTGGGCGGCTACCCGGTCGCGGACGTGCCGGCGCACTGCGAGGTGACGGTCACGCTGACCCACCCCGGCGCCGCCGACCGGGCCCGGGTGCAGATCTGGCTGCCGGAGTCCGGCTGGAACGGGCGCTTCCGGGCCGAGGGCGGCGCCGCCTACGCCGCCGGGAACATCGGCGCGGTCGCCGCGGCCGTCAAGCAGGGCTACGCCACCGCGACCACCGACGCCGGCGTGGACACCGGAGGCCTGGACAGCAGTTGGGCGCTGGACCCGCAGGGCCGGATCGACCGGGCGCTGCTGCAGAACTTCGCGTCGCGCTCGGTGCACGAGGCGGCGGTGGTCGGCAAGCAGGTCGTCGGCGGCGTGTACGGGCGGGCTGCGTCCTACGCGTACTTCAACGGCTGCTCCACCGGCGGCCGGCAGGGCTACGTGGAGGCGCAGCGCTACCCGACCGACTTCGACGGCATCAACGCCGCCGCGCCCGGCATCAACTGGAACCAGTTCGAAGTGGCCACGCTGTGGCCGCAGGTGGTGATGAGTCAGGAGCACACCTACCCGACCGGGTGCGAGTTCGACGCGTTCAACCGGGCGGCGGTGAAGGCCTGCGACAAGCTCGACGGCCTCGCCGACGGGCTGGTCTCCGACCCGAACCGGTGCGACTTCGACCCGCGCCGGCTGATCGGCACCACGGTGGTGTGCGACGGCAAGGAGTACACCATCACCGGCGCCGACGCCGAGGTGGTCCGCAAGATCTGGGACGGCCCGCGCGACAGCCGCGGCAAGCGGCTCTGGTACGGGCTGCCGGTCGGCGCCGACTTCTCCTACCTGGCGGCCAGCTCCACCACGGACGGCGTCACCACCGGCGTGCCGTTCACCGTCCCCGCCCAGTGGGTCGCCCAGTTCGTGCAGAAGCAGCCCGGGTTCAGCTCGGCGAACCTGACGTACCCGCAGTTCGAGGAGATCTTCCGGAAGGCCCGCGCCGAGTACGACACCGTCATCGGCAGCCGGGACGCGGACCTCTCCGCGTTCCGCGACGCCGGTGGCAAGCTGCTCACCTGGCACGGCGACAGCGACCAGCTGATCCCCACCGCCGGCACCGTCGACTACCGCAAGCGGGTCGAGGCGCTGATGGGCGGCGCCAGGAAGGTCGACGACTTCTACCGGGTCTTCCTGGCCCCGGGCGTCGCGCACTGCGGCCTGAACGACGTCGACGACCTGGCCGCGCTGACCGCCTGGGTCGAGCACGGCAAGGCCCCGGACGTGCTGCACGCCACCCTGCCGACCGCCGACGGCCGGACCGTCGCCCGGGAGGTGTGCCGCTACCCGATGGTCTCCCGCTACACGCACGGCGACCCGGACGCGGCGAGCAGCTTCCGCTGCGTCAAGTCCTGATCCAGCGCGAAAGGTTCGGGTCCTCCCCCCGGAAGGGGGAGGACCCGAACCTTTCGCCGTTCAGAGGCCGAGATCGGCGGCCAGGCAGGAGAACCGGGCCGAGGCGCCGTCGGGGTCGTAGGCGGCGACCGGCCGGTCCGCCGGCGGCCGCTCCTCGACCGTGTCCGCGAGGGCGACCCGCTCCGGGAGCGCGCCGAACCGGGCTCGCCGCGCCTGCGCCGCCCGCTCGTCCGGGCTCACCTCCGGCCCGCCAGGCGGTCGGCGTCCACCACGGCCTGGGCGAACGCCGTCGGCGCCTCCTGCGGCGCGTTGTGGCCGATCCCGGCGAGCACCCGGTGCTCGTACGGGCCGGTGAAGAACCGCCGGTAGCCGGTGCCGTCGGTGGAGGCCAGGAACGGGTCCAGGGCCGGGTCCAGGGTGATGGCCGGCACCGTGACCGCCGGCCGGCCGGCGAGCTGCTGCTCGTACCGGTCGTAGCGCCGCTCGCCGTCGGCCAGGCCCAGCCTCCAGCGGTAGTTGTGGATCACGATGGCCGCGTAGTCCGGGTTCTCGAACGCGGCGGCGGTGCGCGCGAAGGTGGCGTCGTCGAAGTCCCAGGTGGGGGAGACCTCGTCCCAGACCAGCCGGCACAGGTCGCGCCGGTACTGCGGGTTCTCCATCGCGACCCGGCCCCGGTCGGTGGCGAAGTAGTACTGGTACCACCAGGTGTGCTCGGCCTTCGGCGGCAGCGGGTCGCGCTGCGAGGGCACGTTGGTGACCAGGTAGCCGCTCACCGACACCAGCGCCCGGACCCGCTCCGGCCACAGCGCCGCGATGATGTCGGCGGTCCGCGAACCCCAGTCGAAGCCCGCCAGCACCGCCTGACGGATCTTCAGGGCGTCCATCAGGGCGAGGACGTCGAGCGCGATCGCCGACTGCTGCGCGTTGCGGGCCGTGGTCGGCGACAGGAACGAGGTGGTGCCGTGGCCGCGCAGGTACGGCACGATCACCCGGTAGCCGGCGTCCGCGAGCAGCGGCGCCACGTCGACGAAGCTGTGGATGTCGTACGGCCAGCCGTGCAGGCAGACCACCGCCGGGCCGTGCTTCGGCCCGAGCTCCGCGTAGCCGACGTCGAGCACGCCCGCCTGCACCCGCCGCAGGTCCGCGAACCCGGTGTGGGTGCCCGGGGCGACGGCCGGCAGGACCGGGGCCGGGTGGTCCGCGCCCGCCGCGGAC
>NZ_KK853997.1:6200404-6201061 GCF_000696185.1 Kitasatospora cheerisanensis KCTC 2395
CGCCCGTGGTCGCCGACCTCCGCCGCCCCGGCCCGGCACCGCGGCTACGAGCCGCCGTCCCGCACCTGGTTCCGGCAGGCCGTCGCCAACACCACCGGCGAGGAGGAGGCCGCCCGCCTCTTCGAGCAGTACGCCGTCCCCGCCCCGCTCCGCCTGCTCGCCGACCTCCGCCGGGCCACCGTCCGCGCGGAGGACGGCAGTTCGCCCCGCGGACCGCTCCTGCTGGTCTCCGGCCAGGAGGACCGCCTCGCCCCGGACGCCGCCACCCGCGCCACCTACAAGCGGTACGGCGACTCCTGCGCCGTGACCGACCTCAAGCAGTTCGCCGACCGCGGGCACTCGCTGGTGTTCGACAGCGGCCGCGACCGGGTCCTCGACCACGTCCTGGACTGGCTCGCCGAACACGCCACCACCCGCCCGGACTGACCTCACCCCCGGCCCGCCTCCACGGCGCGGCTCAGCGCGTCGCGGAGGGCGGCGCGGCTGGTGATGCCGAGTTTCGGGAAGACGCGGTAGAGGTGGGAGCTGACGGTGCGGGGCGAGAGGTGCATCCGTTCGCCGATCTCCTTGTTCGTCAGGCCGCCGGCGGCCAGTTCGGCGATGCGGTGCTCCTGCCAGGTCAGCGCGGCAGGTTTCGCCGCCGGGGCGCGGGGCGGG
>NZ_KK853997.1:6203166-6206973 GCF_000696185.1 Kitasatospora cheerisanensis KCTC 2395
TCCACCTCCGCCTGGAGGTCCCGCGCCTGCGCGAACTGTCCGCGCAGTGCCGCGAGTTGGGCCAGGTAGGCGCGGCTCTGCGCGGCGAACAGCCGGTGCCCGTGCTCGACCGCCAGGGCCAGGCCGCGCCGCCCGGTCTCCTCGGCGGCGGCCCACTCGCCCGCCGCCGTCCGGTCGAGCGTGAGCTGATGCAGCATCACCATGCCGGTGGCCACCGCCCCGGTCTCCAGCTCGCGGTCCACCACCCGCTCCAGGTGCGGACGGTAGTGCCCGAGCAGGTCGAGGTGGTACGCGGCCGAGCCGAGCCGGCTGACGTCCCACGGCTCCAGCTCGGGCAGCTCCGCGGCGGCCCGCCGGACCGTTCCGGCCCAGGCCGCGCCGTGCCGGGTCACGTCGCTCCAGGTGTCGGCGAACAGCCGGGCGCGTTCGCCGACCCGGTCGCCCAGCGAGGCGAGCAGCGCACGGGTGCTCTCCCACACCGCGGCGTCCCCGCTGTACTGACCGACCGCCAGCAGCAGGATCACCAGCCGGTCGAGCACCTCCGCGGGCTCCGCGCCGCCGCCGTCCCGCAGTTGCTCGATCGCGGCCGCGACCCGGCGGTGGGTGGAGCGCACGTCGCCGTCCTGGTACAGCGCCCGGTAGCCGGCGGCCAGCACCGCGGCCGGCGGCTCGGCCGCGCCGGGGGCGAGGCCGGCCCGGACCAGCCGGTGCGCCTGGCCGAGGCGGGCGGCGTGGCCGGCGACGAAGGCCGCGTCGGCCAGCCGCCGGGACCGGTCGGCGGGGTGCTCGCTGAGCTCGGCGGCCCGGGTCAGCCAGGACACGGCCGCCAGGGCGCCGCCGCGCCGGGTCGCCGACTCGGCCGCCGCCTCCAGCACGCCGGCCACCTCCTCGTCGGGGTCGACGGTGGCCGCCGCCAGGTGGGCGGCACGGCGTTCGAGGTCCTGGCCGTGCACCTGGGCCAGCGTCAGATGGGCGGCGCGGCGCCGGTTCGGGGTGGCCATCCGGATCACGGCGGAGCGCACCAGCGGGTGCCGGAACACCAGTTCGCCGCCGGCCGGATCGACGTCCAGCAGCCCGGCGGCCACCGCCGGGTCGGCGTCGCGGATGGCGTACCGGGTGCCGGGGGCGGTGTCGCTCGCACTGCCCGCCCCGTCGAGCGCGCCCAGCAGCAGCTCGTCGCGGACGTGCTCGTCGAGGGCGGCGATGCGGGTGCCGAACAGGCGCTGCAACCGCCGGGTCAGCGGCACGCCGGGGCGGCCGAGCAGGTCGTCGGCGGGGGCGTCGTCCGGGCGGCCGGCGTAGTGCGCGGGCAGCTCCAGCAGGGCCAGCGGGTTGCCGCGGGCCTGCTCCAGCACGGCCCGCCGGACCTGCCGGGGGAGGTCCGGATGCCGGTCGTCGAGCAGGCGTGCCGCGTCCGCGTCGGGCAGGGCGGCGACCGGGAGTTCGGGCAGCGCGGCGGTGTCGAACCGGGACGGCAGGTCCGCCCGGACCGCGATCAGCAGCCGTACCGGCCCGCCCGCCAGCCGGCGGCCGACGAAGCCGCACACGTCGGCGCTGGAGTCGTCCAGCCACTGCCCGTCGTCGAGGACCAGCAGCAGCGGCCGCTGCTCGGCGGCCCGGGCCAGCAGGCCCAGCACCGCGATGCCGAGCGCCATCACCGACGGCGGCTCGCCCGGCCGCCCGCCGAACACGGCGTCGAACACCGCCCGGGCCGGGTCGTCCAGCCGCGCGACCTCGCCGAGCAGCGGGTGCAGCAGGTGGTGCAGCCCGGCGTACGGCAGCCCGGACTCCACCTCGACGCCCGCCGCCCGGACGACCGTCGAACCCTCCCGCTCCGCCACCGCCGCGGCGTGCCCCAGCAGCGCGCTCTTGCCGACGCCCGCCTCGCCCCGCAGCACCAGCGCCCGCCCCGCGGCGGACGTCACGAACGCCGCCAGTTCCGCCTGCTCCTCCGCGCGGCCCACCATCGCGGTGACCCGCCGACCCGATCCGGCCATGCCCGACTCCACCGGCTCCGCTCTCAGCTGCCGAGGCCGGCCGCGCGGGCCATGTGCGCGGCGTACCAGCCGGGCCAGTCCGGGTCCGGGTGGCCGAGCTCGGCCTCGTGCACGCCGTGGGCGAGCGCCGCGTCGCGCAGCGCCGCCTCCACCTCCGCGGCGGAGCGGTACACCACGTGCCGGACCCGGCCCGGGCGGCGCTCGGTCACCTCCTGGAGCACGAAGGTGTTGCCGTCCGGGTCGGCGAACGAGGCGAAGGAGCCGTACGACTGCCGCTCCGGGTGCGGGCCGGGGACCCGGCCGACGGTGCCCGCGTGGTGGAAGACCCCGCCCGCGTCGTGGAACACCTCGCTCACCTCGACCCCGGCCGCGAGCAGTTCGGCGCGGGCCGCGACCACGTCCTCGACGATCAGGTGCACACCGCGCTCGGAGCCCGGCGCCGCGTCGGTCACCCCGCTGCCGATGATCAGCGACGCGGCCGAGCCGGGCGGGGTCAGGTGCACCACCCGGAAGCCGCCGTCGCCGGAGAAGTCGACGTCCTCGCGGAACCCGATCCGCTTGTAGAAGTCCTTGGCCCGGTCGACGTCCGACACCGGGACGACCACGACCTCGATCTTGAATTCCACCATCGCCAGCTCCTGTGCCACGAAGGGGGGCCGGCCGGCCCCGCCGCGGACCACCCTTCCGGGAGCGCGGGCCGTCGCGCCCGTGCCGGACCCTGGCCGGTACCCGGGCCCGGGGACCACGGGCCCGTGCCCCGTGCCCCGCCAGGGTCCGGGCCCGGGGCGACCAGTGGCCGGCACCGGCTCGACCGGGCGCCGCCGGCGGCGAGTCTGGGGGCAACCGGTCACCGACCCGAGGAGCGCAGGGAGCACCCCCATGGCAACCATCCGATTCACCGAGCGGACCTCGGCCACCCCCGAACAGTTCGTCGCCTGCCTCACCGACTTCTCGCCCGGCCGGCGCGAGCTGTTCCCCAACAGCGCCGACGAGTCCCTGCGGGTCCACGCCGAGGGCGACGGCCACGCGGACGTCACCGAAGGCTCCGGCGGCATCTGGGAACGGCTGCACTACGACTGGTCCGACCCGCACCGCGTGGTGATGACCACCACCGACTCCAACCTCTGGGGCGGCGCGTCCGGCCACACCTACACCTTCACGCCGCTGCCCGACGGGTCGACCCGGCTGGACGTCGTGGTGGTCCGCGAAGGCAAGAACCTCAAGGGCCGCATCACCGGACTGCTGCTCGGCACGGTCGGCAGGGGCGTCCTGGCGAAGGCCCTGAAGACCACCGTCCGGGCCGTCGAGGCCCGCCACCGGCCCGCCCACCGGTGACCGACACTCCCGTACTGACCGAAAGGACCAGCACCATGGCCGTCACCTACACCGCCACCGTCGAGGTCACCGGCGAAGGCCGCAACGGCGGCACCGCCCGCTCCGACGACGGGCTGCTCGAACACCGCCTGTCCATCCCGAAGCCGCTCGGCGGCGCCGGCGACGGCACCAACCCCGAGCAGCTGTTCGCCGCCGGCTGGGCCGCCTGCTTCCTCGGCGCGCTCCGGCACGCCGCCGCCCAGCGCCGGATCCGGCTGACCAGCACCGACATCACCGCCGAGGTCACCCTCCAGCACGGCGACGACGGCGAGTTCACGCTCCGCGCCACCCTCGCCCCGCGGCTCGGCGGCGTCGACCGGCGGACCGCCGAGGAACTCGCCGAGGCCGCGCACCGGATCTGCCCCTACTCCAAGGCGATCCGCGGCAACATCCCGGTCACCATCGACGTCACCGCGGTCTGACCCCGGCCCGGTGA
>NZ_KK853997.1:6207514-6284729 GCF_000696185.1 Kitasatospora cheerisanensis KCTC 2395
AGGCCGCAGGACGGGGCGGTGGCCAGGCCGTTGGTCAGCGAGGTGCGGTTCGGCAGGGCGGTGAACGGCGTGAAGTCGGGGGTGGCGGTGAACGCCGAGGCCATCGGGGTGGCCGCGGTGTCCTTCTGGTTCATCGGCTTGATCCCGAGGATCTGCTCGATGGTGCGGATCATGTTGATCTGCGAGTAGTACCGGCTGTCGACGGCGCCGCGCTGCGCGTACGGGCTGATGATCTGGATCGGGGCGCGGTGGCCGTCCACGTGGTCCAGGCCGGCCTGCGAGTCGTCCTCGACCACGAAGATCGCGGAGTCCTGCCAGTACGGGCTGTGGCTGATCTCGTCGACGATCTGCCCGACCGCCAGGTCGTTGTCGGCGACCTGGGCGGCCGCGTTGGCGGGGCCGCCGGTGTGGTCGCTGGACAGCCACAGCATGTTGAGGTTGGCGGGGCCGTTCCGCTCGAAGTCCTGCTTCCAGATCTGCGCCCGGTAGACGTCCGGCACGCTGGTGTCGAACTTCGGGAAGGCCGGCACCGACACGCTGTTCAGCGAGGGGATCGGCGAGGAGGAGACCAGTTGGTACGCGGAGCCGCTGCCGGTGGCCTGCATGGTCTTGGTGTCGCAGTACAGGTTCTGCCAGGTCGCGCCGGCCGGCTTGGTGAGGAACTGGTGGAACTCGCCGAAGTCCCGCACGGTCTGCCCGGACGCCTGGGCGCCGCTCCACAGGGTGCCGCTGGCCTGGTGGCCGAGCGCGTCGTCCTCGGTGTCGTAGCTGCGGACGTACTCGCCGGCCGAGGACTCGGTGTACTCCGGATTGTCGGCCTGCATCAGCCAGTTGTGGCCCTCGGCGGAGTTGGTGCCGATGTCGTACGTGTTGTCGTACAGGCCGAACTGCCGGGCCAGCGCGTGCTGGTTGGGCGTCACGTTCTCGCCGAACTGGGCCAGCGCCGGGTTGCCGTTGCCCTGCGGCAGGTCGCCGAAGACCTGGTCGTAGGTGCGGTTCTCCTTGACGATCAGGAAGACGTGCTTGATCGTCGACGGGTCGCCGATCCTGTTCGGGACGGGCACGGCCTTGTTCTTCTTGCCGGTGGCGGCCTTGGCGGCGTTGTTGGTCCAGTTGTTCTGCGCGAACACCTTGCCGGTCTGCTGCCGGATCACCTTGTCGCCGGGCAGGGTGAAGCGCACCACGCTGGAGGTGGTGTCGTGGGTGGCGTGGCCGGCCGCGGAGGTCGGGCGGAGCGCGTCGATGCCGCGGGTGTTGGAGACCAGGACCTGGTCGCCGGAGGAGGAGATCTCCGCCGGGAAGTAGTCGGTGGGCAGCAGGCCGACGTAGCTCGCCGGCTCCTGCGGGCCCGCGTACCGGTAGACGGCGATCGCGTTGGCCCGGCCGAGGGTGACCAGCAGGCGGCCGTCGTCGGTGAGGGTCACCGCGTTGGGCTCGTAGCCGATCGACGCCTCGGACCACGGCTGGGTGGCGATGGTCTGGACGACCCGGTCCTTGGCGGTGTCGATCACCGAGACGCTGTTGGTGGCGGTGTTGGTGACGAACACCGCGCCGTTCTTGGCGTACACGGCGGTCGGGTGCAGGCCGACGTCGATGGTGGCGGGCGCGGCGGCCGGGTTCGCCGGGTCGATCACGCTGACCGTGCCGGTGGTGGTGGCGCCGGTCTCCGGGTCGGCCGGCACCTGGGTGCCGTACGAGTTGATGGTGCTCTCGCCGGGCTTCGCCGGGCGGCCGCCCTCGTTGCTGACGTACAGCTTGCCGCCGGCCTGGGCCAGGCCGCGCGGGGCGTTGCCGACCGCCCAGCTCTGCCGGACCGTCCCGGCGGCGGTGTCGATCGCCACCACGCGGTTCTGGCCGTTGACCGCCGCGTAGGCGGTCGCGCCGTCGGCGGAGAAGACCAGGCCGGCCACCAGCGCCTGCTGCGAGCCGATCTTGGCGATCTTGACGGTCTTCGGGTTGGCGACGCTGCCGTCCGGGTTCACGTCGAACCGGGTCCAGCCGTCGGGCTGGCCGAGCCACAGCTGCCGGCCGTCGGGGGAGTACGTCGGGCCTTCCTGGCCCACGCTGTTGCTGCCGATCTTCGGGACGGAGGCGGCGGCGGTGCCGACGACCTGCTGCACCTTCCAGTTCTTCACGTCCACGATCGCCAGCGCCGCGCCGCCGTCGGTGATCGAGGCCGCCAGGTGGGTGCCGTCCGGGCTGACCACGGAGGACATGATCTTGCCCTTGTCGATCACCAGCCGCTCGCCGTACGGGGCGATGTACTGGTTGCTGGAGACCAGTTCGCCCCGGTCGTAGACCTGGCCGACCAGGTTGGTGCCGAACGGGTCGGTCTGCGCGAAGCCGACGCCCGCGCCGGCCGCCAGGACGACCGCGGTGGCGGCGGCGGTGACCAGGGTCCGGCGTCGGCTCCGGCGGCGTGCCGTGCCCGCGCCGGGAAGTCCGGCGACACCCTGCCCGTCACCGACACGACGACGTGTGACCTGCATGCTGCTCATCCCTTCGATGGGTCCGGAAGCAGCCCGACGTTGCCGTCGAACTGCCAGAGCGGGTTCGGCGCGTCGCCGGTGGGGGTGCGCACCAGGAAGTAGCCGTTGACCTCCTTCGGCCCGTCGCCGTCGGCGACGAACCGCCCGTCGGGGGCGACGTCGAGCTGGTACACGGCCGTCCCGGTGGCGTCGACGCCGGGCAGGTGCCAGGTCACGACGCAGCGCCAGTCGTTGCCCGGACCCTCCGGCTCGACGCTGCTGCTGCCCTTGTCGCAGGCGGCGGTGGCCCGCAGCTGCTCCTCGGTGACGTCCGGACGGTTCAGCTCGGCGGTCTGGAGCCGGTACAGGTGGGCGAAGGCCGTGGCGACCGAGCGCTGCACCTTGTCCTGCCCGATGCCGGAGCCCGCGCCCCCGGCCGCCGGGGCGAGCACCCCGACCGTGACGGCGAGCAGCGCGGCGAGCGGCAGCACCCCGAGGGCGACCGCGCGGCGGCCCGAGCCGTCGTGCGCCGGGTTGGTGAAGTCGCGCCGCAGGAACAGCAGTCGGGCCAGCAGCGTGGTGGCCGCCGCCCACGCCAGCGCGACCGCGACGCCGATCAGCAGCGGGCCGAGCTGCGCCGGGCCGGTGAACAGGCCGTTCCAGGAGAGGAACGCGTAGCCGGGCAGGGCGAGCCGGACGCCGACCGGCAGCGGCATCATCTGCGCCAGCTGCATGACCAGCGCGACCAGCGCGGGCAGCAGCAGCCCCATCGGGTTGCGGCCCAGCGCGACCGACCCGAGCAGGCCGATCCCGGCCAGCGCCAGGGTCGGCGCGAGCGCGCACAGCCAGGCCAGCAGCACCCGCAGCGCGGCGTCGCCCGGGGCGAGCAGCCGGCCGTCCAGGCCCACCAGCGGGTGGTTGCCGACCGCCAGCAGCCCGCCGACCGCGCCGGACACCGCCAGCCCCGCCACCAGCAGCAGCAGGACGGTCAGTCCGGCCAGCGCCTTCGCGGCGAAGATCCGCCGGGGCGAGCGGGCCGCGACCAGCAGGTGCCGCCAGGTGCCGAGCCGGTCCTCGGCGGCGAACACGTCGCCGGCGACCACCGAGGTCAGCAGCGGCAGCGCCCAGCTGCCCGCGAAGCCGAGCGTCACCAGCGGACCGGCCCACCCGGTGGCGTGCATCCAGCGGCCGAACAGGGTGTCGGTGGGCAGCGTGCTCTGCCGGCCCACCGCGGCCACGAACAGCGCCGGGCCCAGCCAGCAGGCGAGCAGCAGCAGCCGGATCCGCCACTGCGAGACCAGCTTGACCAGCTCGAAGCGGTAGACCCGGCGCACCGACACCGGGCGGGCGGCCGGGGCGGCGGCGACGGCGGTCGCGGTGGTCATCGGACGTCCTCCTGCGGCTGGTCGGTGAGCGCGAGGAAGGCGGCTTCGAGCGGCGACACCACGGGCGCGAGCTCGCGCACCGCGACGCCCGCCCCGACCAGGCGCACCACCAGCTCGTCCAGCGCGGGCACCGGCGCGCGGACCACCAGCCGTTCGGCGCCGTCGTCGGCGATCCGCACCCCGGGGGTGCCGGCGGCGACCCGGCGGGCCGCGGCCGGGTCGGAGGTGACGATCCGGTAGTCGAGTTCGCGGTTCTCGGCGGCCAGCTTGCCCAGCGGGCCGGAGAAGACGACCCGCCCGGTGGCGAGGATGGTGACCTCGGAGCAGAGCGCCTCCAGGTCGTCCATCCGGTGGCTGGACAGGACGACGGCGGTGCCCTCGGCCGCGAGGCGGTTCAGCACGCCGTGCACGTGCCGCTTGCCGGCCGGGTCCAGCCCGTTGGACGGCTCGTCGAGGACGAGCAGCCGGGGCCGGGTGAGCAGCGCGGCGGCCAGGCCGAGGCGCTGGCGCATGCCGAGAGAGAAGCCGTTCGCCCGGTCGTCGGCGACGTCGGTCAGCCCGACCTGGTCGAGCACCTCGTCGATCCCGGCGGTGCCGGCGCCCGGGCCGCGGAGCGCGGCCAGCGCGGCCAGGTTCTGCCGGGCCGTCAGCGACGGGTACAGGCCGGGGCCGTCCACGAAGCCGGCCACCCCGTCCGGGGCGGCGAGCGCCCGGCCGACCGGGGTGCGCAGGATCTCCAGGCTGCCGCGGTCGGCGACGGCCAGACCCAGCAGCAGCCCGAGCAGGGTCGTCTTGCCCGCGCCGTTCGGTCCCACCAGGCCGTGGATCCCGCCCTGCGCCACCTCCAGGTCGACGCCGTCGAGTGCGACGACGTCACCGAAGCACTTGGTGATCCCGCTGGCCCGGACCGCGAGGAGTGTGTCCATGAGTACCTTCCGCCGAAACCGAGGGAGACCCTAGGCAGTTGACACGACGCGGTCAGGGACCGTGCCCTGAACGTTCGTGGAACGGAAGGCAATGATCGGATGCGAAGTTGACGGCCCGTCACCGAAAGCACTCGATGGGGTCGGAGATCCGCCGACCCGCCCCCGGCGGCCCCGAACGGTGCAAGCTGCGCCCGGACACGGCACGCCGCCCCGGCCGCCGGGCCGGGCGGACGCATACTGGCGGGCGAGCGGCCCGCGGGCCGCCGTCGGACCGTCACCTTCCCCAGGAGCGCCGAGCATTGGGCAGCCACCGCCTCGCGCAGGCCACTGCCCCGGACAGCCCGCTGGAGCTCGTCGAGCGGCCGGTGCCCGCGCCGGGGCCGGGGCAGGTGAGGATCGCCGTCGAGGCGTGCGGGGTGTGCCACAGCGACGCGATGTTCGTCGGCGGCGCGCTCCCCGGCGTCTCGTTCCCGGTCGTCCCCGGGTACGAGATCGCCGGCCGGATCGCGGAAACCGGCGAGGGCGCGGAGGCCTTCGGGTGGCAGGTCGGCGACCGGGTCACGGTCGGCTGGTTCGGCGGCAGTTGTGGCACCCCGGTCGCCGACAGCCCGGGCCGCCCTCCCGCTGACGCGCCAGGCCAGGGTGCGCAGCGCGACGACGGGGGAGAGCGGGCCGCCCGCGGGGGACCGCCGTCCTGCGCCGCACGGCGCTCGCCACGCTCTACGGCGGAGCCGTTCCCGGCTGACCGGCGGCCCGTGCGGAGCGGGCCGCTCGGCGTACGGCCGGTGGACCGCTCAACTGCCGTGCGGGGCGCGGCGGATGGCCTCCACGATGCGGGTGGCCCAGTCGACCGGGCGGTCGTGGCCGAGGAGGGTGGAGAGGCGGTCCAGCCGGGCGCGGCGTTCGGCGGGCGTGGTGGCGAGGGCCTCGGCGAGGCGGGCGGTGAGGTCGGCGGGGGAGTGCGGGTCGGTGAGCAGGGCCGCAGGGCCGAACTGCTCGGCGGCGCCGGTGTGGCGGGAGAGGACGAGGACGCCGGGCGGGCGGGTGCCGGCGGCGCGGGCGGCGACGAACTCCTTGGCGGTCAGGTTCATCCCGTCCTGGAGCGAGGTCACCCAGAACACGTCGGCCGCCAGGTACTGCTCCACCACCTCGGGGAGGGCGAGGCTGACCGGCCGGTACTCGACGGGCTGCCAACTGCCGGCGCTCCAACGGGCGTTCACCTCGGCGATGCGCCGTTCGAGCAGGGCGCGGGTGGCGTCGTGGGCGGTGATGCCCGGCTCGGGCGGCGGGCAGACCAGCCGGAAGACGAGCTGCCCGCGCAGCTCGGGGCGGGTGGTGAGCAGCCGGTCCAGGGCGTCGACCTTCTGGACCGGCGCCTTGGCCCAGTCGAGGCGTTCGACGGATAGCACCAGCTGCCCGACTGCCGGGCGGGGCGCGGGAGTTCGGGTGCGGGCCAGGGCCTCGACCGCCGGCCGGTCGATGCCGAGCGGGTGGACGCCGACGCGCGGCCGGGCGGGCAGGCCGGCCAGCGCCCGCCGGAAGCGGTCGGCGAAGGCGGCGGTGTGGAAGCCCGCCCAGTCGAGGCGGGCCAGCGAGGCG
Organism: Kitasatospora cheerisanensis KCTC 2395; assembly: GCF_000696185.1. Classification (GTDB taxonomy): domain Bacteria; phylum Actinomycetota; class Actinomycetes; order Streptomycetales; family Streptomycetaceae; genus Kitasatospora; species Kitasatospora cheerisanensis. The sequence continues at coordinate 6,213,893 of NZ_KK853997.1, forward strand.
CGCAGCTCGGCGGCGACCGGCAGGGTGGCGAAGACCTCCGGGGCGGGGAACGGCGTGTGGTGGAACAGTCCGATGCGCAGGTCGGGACGGCCGGCGCGGAGCAGCCCGGGGACGAGCCACAGGTTGTAGTCGTGCAGCCAGACCGTTCCGCCGGGCGCGGCCCGTTCGGCGAGGTGCTCGGCGAAGCGCGCGTTCACGGAACGGTAGGCGGCCCAGGCGGCCGGGTCGAAGGCCGCGCGGTCCGGCTCGGACATCAGGACCGGCCACAGGGTCTCCTTGCAGGCCCGGTGGAAGTAGCCGCTCCACTCGGCGGCGCCGAGCGGCACGTCGTGCCGGTGCGCCCCGGCGGCGGAGCGGTCGTCGCCCGGCCGGTCGTCGCCAGGCCGGTCGTCGCCGGGGCGGGCGGCGACCCAGAGGCCCGGCAGGCCGTCGTGGAAGGCGCTGGTCAGGGTCGGCAGGATGCCGTTCGGGCTGGCCGGCGGCCGGGCCGGGGCGGGCGGTGGTAGGCCACCACGAGGGCGTGCCGCCGCCGCGGGGTGCGGCCGCCGCGGCCCACCCAGCCCAGGGAGCGGAGCGCCGCCAGGATGCCCGCCGCGCCCGGCCGGTCCGGCCGGTGCACCAGCGGGTCGTCCCCGACCGCCGCGCCGAGTGCGGGTTCGGCGCCGCCGACGATCACGCCGTGGGCGCCGAGCCGGAACAGCGACAGGTCGTTGAGCGAGTCGCCGGCCACCAGCACCGTGTCCATCGGCCAGTTGAGCTTCTCGGCCAGTGCCCGCACCGCCGCGCCTTTGGAGGCGCCGGCCGGCAGGACGTCGAAGTAGCGGTCCCCCGAGTACACCCAGGCCAGGCCCGCCCCGGCCACGGCCGCGGTGAGTTCGCCGGTGAGACCGGCCGGCTCCAGGTAGTACGAGCAGCGGCCGTCCTGTGGCACGCCGCGCTGGTACTCCAGGGCCGGGAAGCGGTCGAGTGCGGCCCGCACCCGCTCCGATCCGGGCCAGCCGGCGCGCAGTTGGCCCTGCAGCGGCTCCACGGCGGAGAAGTCGGAGCCGTCGAGCAGGGTGGCGCCGACGTCGGCGACGATCCAGCGCGGGCGGGGACGAGGGGGTCGCGCAGCACCTCCCGGACCGAGGCCGGTCCGCGGCCGGTGGCGAAGACCACCGTCACCTCGGGGTGCCGGTCCAGTGCCTCCCGCAGCCGGAGCCGGCCGCCGGAGTCGCCGCCGAGCAAGGTGCCGTCCAGATCCGTGACCAGAACCCTCGACATCCGACGGACGCTAACACGCTCCCTCGGCGTGGTGAAGAGTTCACCCCGAGTCCGGCCGTGCGCAAGGGAGTTGTTCCAGCCAGCCGGCGAGCTCCGCGGCGCGCGGGGCCGCGCTGGAGCCGGGGCCGGTGACCGCGGCGGAGCCGCAGGCGGCGGCGAGGGCCAGGCAGCCGGGCAGGTCGCGGCCGGCCAGCAGGCCGTGGACCAGGCCCGCGTTGAAGCAGTCGCCCGCCGCCGTGGTGTCCACGACCGGCACCGGCACGGCCGGGACGTCGTACCGCTCGCCGCCTCGGACCGCGAGGGCGCCCCGCGCGCCGCGCGTCACCACCAAGGTCGGTACCAACGCGGCGAGTTCGGCGACCGCCCGGTCCAGGTCGGCGGCGCCCGTCAGCCGCAGCGCCTCGGCGGCGTTCGGCGTGAAGACGTCCAATTCGGCGAGGAGTCGACGCACCGCCGGGTCCGCGACCGAGGCCGGGACGTCGTGGCCGTCCATCAGCACCAGCGTGCCGAGCCGGCGGGCCAGCCGGACGTCCGCCAAGGTCTGCTCGTCCCAACGCAGTTGAGGGAGCATCAGGACGCGCGGGCGGTGGCGGCGCAGCAGCGGGGCGAGCGGCCGGGCCGGCGCCTCGTCCTGGTAGCTGACCATGGCGCGGTCCTCGTCCGGTCCGGACAGGGCGACGGTCACGCTCCGCACCGGGAACGGGTGGTGGCGGAACGCCCGCTCGTCCAGGTCCTCCGCCCGGGCGGCCGCCAGCACCTCGGCGCTGAACAGGTCCGCCCCGAGGTCGACGCTCCACAGGACCTGTCGCCCGAGCCGGCGCAGTGCCATCGCGGGGGTGTACGCGCCGCCCGGCACCAGGGCGAAGCCGCGGGCGAACACCTCGCCGCCCGGCTCGGCCGGGCGGGGCAGCCCGTGGAACACCAGGTCCGCGAAGTAGGGCCCCGCGACCAGGACTTCGCACCCGTACTCGGTGCCGCTCGTCTCCATCCGGGGAGCATACGGCGGCCCGGGCGCCCGTGGTCAGGAGTCGGCGAGCGGCCAGGACTCGATGTCGCGGTAGTGGATCGGGCCCGGGCCGCGGCCGATGTTGCTGCCGACCAGGTGGAGGCGCTCGGTGCGCCAGCTGCGGCCGGTGAAGCCGGCGAGCGCGGCGGCGCACTCCGGGACGCCGTCCGGGTCGTCGCGGCGGGCGCGGGCCAGGGTCAGGTGCGGGTGCAGCGGGCGGTCCCGGAACCCGATGCCGTGCGAACGGATCAACTCCCGGACGTCGTCGGCCAGCCGGTGCAGTCCTTCGAGGTCCCCGGCGATGCCGCTCCACAGCAGGCGCCCGTCGAAGTGGCCGCCGCCGTGCAGGGCGAGCCGCAGGGCGGGATGGGAGGCGGCCGCCCCGGCCAGCGTGGACCGGAGCAACGGGACGGTGGTGACGGGCAGTTCACCGAGGAAGGCCAGGGTGATGTGCCAGTCCTCGATCCGGTTCCAGCGCAGCCGCGGGTAGCCCGCGTAGGCGGGTCGCAGGGCGCGGGCCAGCTCGTCCTTGGCGTCGTCGGGCGGGGCCAGCGCCACGAAGACGCGCACGGTCGAGGGCTCGGGGTGATCGTCCACGAGGGATTTCTAGCACCCCGGCGCCCTCGACAGCGACGCAGGTCAGGGCCGGTCGGGGTCCGCTTCCCGGTGGATGTGCAGGTCGCCCTCCATGACGGTGTACAGGGCGGCGTGCCCGGACGCGGTGTTGTGCTGGGTGCGCCCGGCCGCGGCCTCCGGGTCGGCCGGGCGGTGGCGGGGGCAGGGGCGGTGGTCTCGACGTGGTTGCCGCGGCCGACGACGACGGGCCCGTGGGCGTCGCCGCCGATGCGGACGGTGTGGCGGTCGCCGGATTCGGTGGCCATGGGGTTCTCCTCGACGGGGGCTGACGGGCGGCGGGCTGACGGGCGGCGGGCTGACGGGTGACGGGCTGACGGGTGGTCAGTGGGCTGCGGAGCGTTCCTGGCGGACGGTGGCGAGGAGCTGGTCGACCTCGGAGGCGGTGAGCACCAGGGCGACGATGGTGATGTCCTCGGCGCGGTCCCAGTAGGTGTTGCTGCCGACGGCGTTCGCCCGGCTCTGGCTCTCCGCGGCCACCTGCTGGTACACGGCGGCGCTCGACGGGTCGTCACAGGTGAGGGTGCCGGTGATGCCGCTGCCGGTGACCGGCAGCGGCTGCGGCCCGCTGGAGCAACTGCCCGCCGGGCGGCCGTCGATGCTGAGCTTGCCGACCGTCAGCTGGACGTTGACCTGCGAGAGCTTCCGGACCACCGTGTCGCCCTGGAGGATCTTCGCGGTGACGGTCTCCCTGACGTGGCAACCGGCGGCGTCGCAGTTCACCCCGCTGTCGCCGCTCTTGTCGAAGTCCAGCGAGCCGTAGCGCGCCGTCCTGAGGTCCTTGGCGTACTTCTCCAGGCCGTCGTACATCGCGCCGACCTCGGCCGGCGCGACCGTCGACAGGTCGACCGAAGAGGTCTCCCACAGCGGGGAGTTGGCCTCCATGGCGCGCGACAGCTGCCCGTCCTTGGGGAGGTGGAAGTTCATCGCGCTCGGCGGCTCCCAGCGCAGGAAGCGGTACGGCGCGTCCCGGGAGACGTACAGGTAGCCGGAGGTGGTGTCGGCCCGCAGCGCCGGGACGCCGTTGACGTCGGTGGTCTCCGGGGCCTTCGCGGACGGCAGCCGCGGCCGGTCGGCGAGGGCCGCCGAGAAGCGCTTGGCCAGGTCGGCCGGCGTCTCGTACAGCGACATCTCCTGCGTCAGGCGGCTGCCGCCGTCGGCGGTCCGGTCGCCGAGGCCGTCGTACGTCCACAGGCGAAGGTCGAGGTCCGAGGCGTGCCAGCGCGAGTAGTCCTTGCCGCCGATGCTCAGCAGGTCCTGGGAGTTGGTGTCGGACTCCATGGTGCGGCCGGTGAGGTGGCTGGTGCCGTACTTCTCGCCGTGCGGGGTGACCGTGACGTCGTTGAGGTACTCCTCGACGTTCCAGTCGCCCTGGTACCGGACGCCCGGCGCGGCGGCCAGCGCCTGCACCGCCTGGTCGAACGGCTCCCGCAGCGCCTTCCCGCCGCCGACCGCCGTGCCGTTGCTGCCGTCCTTGCCTCCGCCGCCTCCGCCGCCGGACGAGACCGACCAGGTGACCGCGCCCGCCCCGGCGAGCAGCACGGCCAGCGTGATCAGCAGCGCCTTGCCGCCCAGCAGGCCGGCGGTGGCGGTCGCCCCGACTCCCGCGCCCGCGGCGCCCGCGGCGGACGTCCCGGCGGCGGCGTGCCCGGCCGCGGCGTGGCCAGCCTGGGCGGTGGCGTGGCCGGTGGTCGCGTGGCCGGCCTGTGCCGTTGTCGCGTGCTGCGCCGCCGGTGCGGCGGCGTGCGGTGCGGCGGCGTGCGGTGCGGCGGCGTGCGGTGCGGCGGCGTGCGGTGCGGCCGCGGCGGGCTGCGCCGGTGCGGGCGACAGGTTGGCCATGTGGGAGGTCACCGGGTCGACGTGCGCGGCGCCGGGCGTGGCGGCTCCGTGCGTCGCGGCCCCGGGCGTGGCGGCCCCGGGCGTGGCGGCGCCGTGGGCCGGTGCCGCGCCGGGCAGGCCCGGGGCGGGGCCTGGGCGGGGAGGAGCGGCCCGGGTGCGGCGTGCTGGGCGTTGAGCGCGGCCGTCGCGCCGTGCAGGTCGCCGATCGCCTTCCACAGCAGGACGGCCTCGCCGAGCAGCACGGCGGCGATCACCCGACGGCCCGTCAGCAGGCTGCGGACGCCCTCCTCGTGGACGAAGAAGGTCTGGGCCGGCCGGTCGCCGGCTTGCCGGGCGGCCTCCCAGCCGCGGCCGAGGATCCGGCCCCAGGCGTCGGGGCGCAGCGCGCGGGCGAGTGCCGGGGCGGCGGCCCGGCCAGGTCCACCGCGAGCTCGGCCCGGCCGGCCGTCTCGGCGAGTGCGGCGGCGCGGTCCAACGCCCGGCTGTGACGTGCGACTTCGGCCGGGTCGGTGTCCGGCCGGGCGACCCACGCGGTGAGCTGCGCGCAGAGCCGCTCGAACGGGAACGGGGAGGTCCGGCCGAGGGCGGCGACGGCGACGTCCGGCGGGCAGCGGTAGCCGTGCTGCTCGGAGCGGAGCAGGCCGACCTCGGTGAGCCGCTCGCACACGGCCGCGGCGTCGGGCACTTCGACGATCGCGCCGATCCGGTCCGGGGCGAGTTCCGCGCCGTCCAGGGTGGCGAGCAGGCGCAGCACCCCGGCGGCCGGGGCGTCGAGTCCGTGGAGCAGCAGCGGGACGATCTCGGCGACCTCGCCGGCCCGGGGCAGGGCGCCGTCGGCGGGGAGCGCAGCCGGGCGAGGGCGGCGGCGCGGACCAGGTGCAGCGGGCGGCCCTGGGCGGCCTGCCACAGCGCGGTCGCCGCGGCCGGTTCGTCCTGGGCGAGCGGGCGGTGCAATTCGCGGGCGAGCAGGTCCAGGCCGGAGGTCCGGTCCAGTCCGGCGAGTTCGACCAGCGCGCCGTCCTCGGGGAGCAGCGACGCCCGGTGGGAGGCCAGCACGAAGGTCGCCTCCGGAGCGAGCGCGGCGAGCGCGAGGGCCTGACCGCGGGTCAGGTCGGCGTTGTCGAGGTACACGGTGACCCGCACCCCGGCCAGCAGGCGCCGCAGTTCGGGCTCGGACGGGGCGTAGCCGACGGCGTCGTAGCAGGCCTCGAAGATCTCCTGCGCCAGGTCGGCGACCTCGCGGCCCAGGGCGTCGAGGTAGACCCTTCCGTCGGGCGCGGCGGTCGGCCGGTGCGCGGCGTGGCGGAGCAGGGTACTGGTGCCGGTCCCGGGCGGGCCGTACAGCTGCACCAGTCCGCCGGCGCCGATCGCCCGTTCCAGCTCGGCGAGTTCGGCGGCGCGGCCGAGCGGGGCGGGCCCGCGGCGGGGGAGCAGCGCGACCTGTTCGCGGCGGACCGGGTGCGGCCGGCTGCCGGGCACCAGGAGGGTCACCGAGGAGCCGTGCCGGGCGTCCACCACCAGGCTGTGGTCGCCGACCACCACCGGTCGGAGGGCGTCGCCTTCGAGGTCGAGGCGGCGGTCGTGGCCGACGGCGGGCCCGGCCGGCCTGCTCCGCCGGCGGCGTCCGTCGTGCTCCTGGTGTCGGACTCGCCCGGTTCTTCCATCGCGCAGTCTCTCCCGGCCGTGGATCGCGACCGTTTCCTCGTGGGCGGGCCGCGAGGGCGGCCGGCCGGTACGAAAGGTGCGGGGCCCGCCGGGCTGCGGGCGCGCGGCAGGTTACGGAACTGCTTGCGGCGTCCCGGTATTGGTCAGGCTAGTGCGGCCGGGGCGACGAGACCCCGTCGAACGACGGTTTCCGCCAGGGCTGTTCACTGCACCTCCCCGAGTGCCGCCGCCGGGCCGGGTGGGCGGTGCGGGGTTCGGGGAAGGCGGGCTGTTCGGGGTGTGTCGTGTTCTCCATTCGGGCGGTGCGTGACCGCTAACGGCGGTTTCGGCCATGGCTGATCGCCGCACCTTCCCGAGTGCCGCCGCTGGGCCGGGTGGGCGGTGCGGGGTTCGGGGAAGGCGGGCTGTTCGGGGTGTGTCGTGTTCTCGACCCGGGTGGTGGTCGCGAACGGCGTTTTCCGCCATGGCTGTTCACTGCATCTTCCCGAGTGCCGCCGGCGGGCCGGGTGGGCGGTGCCGGGTTCAGGGGAAGGCAAGCCCTTCGAGGAGTGCCATGTTCTCGACCCGGACGGTGCGGTACCCGGTGGTGACTGCCCCGGCCTCGCGCAGTCGGCGCAGCGCCTTGTGCACGGTGGGCTCGGCCGCGCCGGACAGCGTCGCCAGCTCCGGCTGGGTGATCGGCCAGTGGATCACCGCGCCCGCGCCGGCGCGTTCCCCGTAGGTGACGGCGATCTGGTGGATCACCCGGGCCAGCCTGGTCGCCGTGTCGCAGCCGGCGAAGTCGATCCGGCGGTCGTTGGCGACCCGCAGCTTGGTCACGATGGATTCGTTGACGGCCTGCGCGATCCGCGGCTCGCGCCGCAGGCAGTCGAGGAACTCCGCGCGGCCCACCACCCGGGCGGTGACCTGCCCGCAGGTGGTGACCGTCGCCGACCGCGGCCGGCCGTCCAGCGCGGCGAACTCGCCGACCAGGTCGCCGCCCATCCGGACGGCCAGCAGGGCGTCCCGGTGGTCGTGGGTGCGGCCGGTCGCCTTGACCACGCCCGCCAGCAGCACCAGCAGGAAGTCCGTCCGGTCCGACTCCCGCAGCAGCACCCGGTCTGCCGGGTAGCGGACTTCGGTGCCGAGCGCCAGCAGCCGGTCCCGCTCGGCCGGCGGCAGCCCGCCGAGCAGACTCGCCGCGGGCCACGTCCGGGCGCCCCCGCCGCCGCCCCGGCGGTCACGGTCGCTGGCTGCCACCACTCTCCTGCCCCGTGCTGCTCCGGGCGCGACCGCCCCGTGGGCCGCGCCGGTGGGACCAGTATGCGTCCGGCGGTGTCCGGGCCCGGCCCGAAATCCCGTATTCCGACGGGGTGTCGGGCCGGTCGGTCCGGCACGATGGGAACGGGGGCGGCGTGGTCCGCGGGGACGGGCAAGCGGCGACAGATCATCAGGAGGTCCGGATGGAATGGGAGTTGGGGTACCGGGCGGTGCTCGCGGTGGACATCGAGCGCTCCGCCGGGCGCGGCGACCCGGCGCTGCTGGCGATCCGTGAGGCGCTGCGCGCGATGTTGCGCGAGGCCGTCGAGCGGAGCCGGATCGACTGGGAGGCCTGCCGGGTCGACGACCTGGGCGACGGGCTGCGGGTCACCGCCCCGCCCGGGGTGCGGAAGACGGCACTGGTCCACCCGCTGTTCGACGAACTCGCGGCCCGGCTGCGCGCGCACAACCGGCTGGCCGGGCCGCTCACCTCGATCCGGGTCCGGACGGCCCTGCATGCCGGCGACGTCCGGCTCGGCCCGGACGGGGAGACCGCCGGCCGCCCGCTGGAGGTGCTGGCCCGGCTGCTCGACGCGCCCGCGGTCCGCTCCGCGCTGGCCGAGGCGCCGGAGAGCGTCGCGGTGCTGGCCCTCTCGGAGCACTTCCACGAGGAGACGGTGCAGCCCGGCCACCCCGGGATCGAACCCGAGGACTACCGCCGCGTGGCGGTCCGCAACAAGGAGTTCACCTCCTCGGCGTGGATCCGGACGGCCGCACCGGCCGCACAGGACGCCCCTGGCACCGACCCGGCCACCGCCACCGCCACTGCCGCCGCGCCCGCCGTCGCGCCGCCCGCCGGGCCGTCGCGGATGACGAACCGGGCGACCGGACACGGCGTCGTCTACGCCGTCCAGAACGGCGTCCAGCACATCACCACCACCCGACCCTGAAGGAGAAGCCGCTCCATGGACCAAGAACTCGTCACCCTCGCGGAGTCCGGCGCCGCGGTGCTGGTCGGCGCGATGGCCACCGACCTGTGGCGATCCGTCAAGGACGGCACGCTCGCGGTCTTCCGCCGGCTCGGCCCGGACCGGCGGCGCGCCGTCGCGGAGCAGCTCGACCGCAACGCCGAACTGGTCCGCGGCGCGGACCGCCCCGAGGACGCCCGGCAGGCCCTGTTCGCCTTCTGGGCCCTGGAGTTGGCGGCCCTGCTGCACCAGGACCCGGACACCGCCCCGGACCTCGCCCGCCTGGTCGCCGCCCACCGGGGCGAACAGCAGCGCCTCTCCTACAGCCAGCACAACACCGCCCACGACCGCGGCGCCGTCTACGCCGTCCAGCACGGCGACCAGCGCGTGGTCCGGGCCGCCGACGAACAGCCCTGAGCCGACAGGGCTGCTGACGCCCCGTCCGAGCGACCCTCCGGAGCACCTGCCGTGCACGGCACCGCACGACGCGCCCCGGTCCTCGCCACCGGCCGACCCCAAGGCATCGGCTCCCCGCCCGCCGAGGCCGAGCGGGCGCTTCGGAGCACCTGGATCGAGGACCTCGACGCGGCGGGCCGGCCGCGGCGGCGGGACGACGCCCTGGTCGAGCTGTTCTTCGACGGCCCGGCTCGGCCCGGTCCGAACAGTGGCGGAAGGAGGAGGGCGCCGAGTGCCTCGCCCGGAGCGAGGTGGCGGCCGCCCTCGCACAGCTTCCCGTCGCTCCCGGCTCGGCCGTCGGGCACCAGGGCGGTGACGTCGAGTACCGGGCGCGGGCCGTGCAGGTCCCGGTGCTCGTCATCGACAGCGGCGAGCAGCGCGACGCCCCGCCGGGTCCCACACTCGCGGCGCACCGTGCGGCACCATCGGGCCATGGGCTGACGCTCCGTCAGCTGGTCGGAGGAGGAGCAGCGATGACAGGGTGCACGGCGCTGGTGCTCGGGTCGTCCCGGGGGATCGGGGCGGCGACGGCGCGGGCGCTGGGCGCGCAGGGGCACCGGGTGGTGCTGCACGGCCGGGCGCCGGGCGAGGAACTCGCGGCGCTGGGGCGCGAACTCGCGGCGCCGACCGTCGCGTTCGACCTGGCGGACGAGGCGGCGGCGCGCCGGGGTGTGGCGGACGCCGCGGCCGCGCACGGCCTGCCCCGGGTGGTGGTGTACAGCGCGGGCGTGAACCGGGTGGTGCCGTTCGAGGACGCGTCCGGGCAGGACCTCGCGGGCGCGTTCGGCGTGAACGTGGGCGGTGCGGTGTGGGTGCTCCAGCACCTGCTGCCGAAGATGGCCGCGCAGGGCGGCGGCGCGGTGGTGCTGGTGTCCTCGATCCGCGGCGTGGACGCGACGGCCAGCGACCGGACGGCCCTCTACTCGATGGCCAAGGCGGCGCTGGGCAACCTGACCGTCTCGCTGGCCAAGCGCTACGCGCCGACCGTGCGGGTCAACGCGGTCGCCCCGGGGTTCACCCGCACCGACATGGTGGCGACCTGGGACGAGGGCGCGTGGCGGCAGGCCCGCAGCAACCTGCTGGGCCGGCCGGCCGAGCCCCGGGAGATCGCGTCCGCCGTGGCGTTCCTGGCTTCGGACGCCGCGGCGCACATCACCGGCCAGACCCTGGTGGTCGACGGGGGCTACGGCCTGTCCGGCAAGTAGGCGCGGCCCGAAGTCCCCCGGACGAGTGAGCGGCCCCGTTCCGCGCGCTTGCGGCCGGGCCGCCCGGGGCAGGGCCGCGGGGCAGGTGCCGCACGGGGCCGGACGGCCCGCACCGGCCGCGGCGACGCCGCGCCGGGTCGTCACAACGGCCCCGGGCCGGTCGGCGCAATCACCGGAGCCCGGCCGGAGCGGGGCCGACCTACGCTCCTGGGTGGCGCGGCAGATCGCTGTGCGACACCGGCGCGGGAAGGTCGTGAGACGCATGGACACCGGAGCGACAGTCACCGTGTACCTGGGCGCCCGCCCCAACACGCCCAAGGTCTGGACGCTGCAGCGGGCGGTCGGCAAGCTGCGCACGCCGGGCCCGGCCTGGTCGTACGTGCACACCGGCCAGCACTACGACCCCCGCCTGGGAGCGGGGCTCTGCGAGGAACTGGAGCTGCGGGTGGACCGGTGGCTGCGCTGCGGCGAGGCCGCCACCGACGCCGAGCAGCTCGGCCGGCTCTGCACGCTCGTCGAGCAGGACCTCGACCGGCACCCGGCGGGAGCGGTGGTGGTGGTCGGCGACGTCAACACCACGGTCGCCGCCGCACTGGTCGCGGCCCGCCGGGGCACCCCGGTGATCCACCTGGAGGCGGGGCTGCGCTCGCCCGACCGCACCCCCGAGGAGGCGAACCGCCGCATCGTCACCGCCTGCGCCGACCACCACCTGGCGACCACCGCGGAGGCCGTGGCCGCGCTGCGCGCGGAGGGCGTGCCCGACGCGCAGGTGCACTGGGTCGGCAACCCGATGGCCGAGTGCCACCTCGCCCACGACGACCCCGCCGCGGACGCCGCCGTGCTCGACCGGCTCGGCCTCACCGCGGGCCGGTACGTGCTGGCGACGCTGCACAAGCCGGCCGCGCTCAGCCACCCCAAACCGGTGCTGGACGTGCTGCGCGACCTGGCCGCGGCGGGCCTGCCGCCCGTCCTGCCGCTGCACCCGCGGGCCGCGGCGCACCTGGTCGACCGCGGCCTGCTCGACCCGGGCCTCGCCGAGCGGGTGCTGCCGCCGCAGCCGTACCGGGCGTTCGGCGCGCTGCTGCGCCACTGCGCGTTCGTGGTGACCGACTCCGACGGCGTCCAGGAGGAGGCCGCCGCCGCCCGGGTCAGTTGCCTGGCGACCGTGCCCGGCAGCGCCCGGGAGGTCACCCGGGACTGCGGCAGCACCCACTTCGCCGACACCTGGCTGGAGTTGCCGACCCGCCGGATCGTCGAGCTGGCCGCCACCCGGCCCGCCCGCCGGCCCGCGCGCTGGGACTCCCGGGTCAGCGACCGGATCGCCGCCGCCCTCGACGACATCCTGCCCGCGCTGCCGCAGCGCGGCGTCCACCCCCGCGCGGAGCGCCTCGCGTACCGCTGACACCCCGGCGGAGCGACTGGCGCACCGCTGGCACCCCCTCAGGACGGAGGGCCGACCCATGAGCAGAACCCTGCACGTCCCCTTCACCGGGCACGACCGCGAATTCGCCGACATCGGACCGGAGTTGATGGCGGCCGTCGAGCAGGTCCTGCGCTCCGGGCAGGTGATGAACGGGGAATCCGTGCCGCGCCTGGAACGGTCACTGGCGGAACTCAGCGGCCGCAGCCACGCGCGGGTGGTCAACTCCGGCACCGACGCGGTGTACTTCGCCCTGGTGGCGGCCGGCGTCGGACCGGGCGACGAGGTGATCGTCGGCGACATCTCCTTCGTCGCCACCCTGCACGCGATCCTCCGGACCGGGGCGACGGCGGTGTTCGTCGACATCGACGAGGACGGCGCCGTCGACCTCGGCCTGGCCGCCGAGGCCGTCGGGCCGCGGACCAGGGCGCTGGTGGTGGTCCAGCTGTACGGGCGGATGGCCGCGCCCGGCCCGGCCGAGGAGTTCGCCCGGCAGCACGGCCTGGTGCTGGTCGAGGACGCGGCGCAGTCGCTGGGCGCCGAGGTGGCAGGCCGGCGCTCCGGCACGGTCGGCACGGCCAGCAGCCACAGCTTCGACGCGATGAAGGTCATCCCGGCGCCCGGGACGGGCGGGGTGGTCCTCACCGACGACCCGGCCGTGGCCGAGAGCGTCGAGCAGCTCAGGCGCTGGGGCTTCTCGCGGGCCGGCGCCGTCGTGCGGCTGGGCCACAACTCGCAGATGTCCTCGCTGACCGCCGCCGTGCTGGAGGTGAAACTCGCCCAGGAGGAACGGTGGTTGAAGCAGCGCCGGGCGACCGCCGCGACCTACTCGGCGGCGTTCGCCGGCTCCCGCTGCGTCCTCCCGGAGCACGGCGAGTTCCGGGAGAACGTGTTCCACAAGTACGTGCTGCGCACGCCCCGGCGGGACGCCGTGGCGGACGCCCTGCGCGAGGCCGGCGTGGAGACGCTGGTGCACTACCCGTACGCGCTGCACGAACTGCCGTTCGTCGCGCAGCACCCGCACCGGGTGGTCAGCCGCGGCCGCGCGAAGAAGCTCGCCGCCGAGGTGGTCTCGCTGCCGATCCACCCCTACCTGACCGACGAAGAGATCGACCACGTCGTGACGGCCACCCGCGCAGCGCTGGCGGCGGACGCGCGATGACACGGGCGGAGGACACCATGGGCACCAACGGCACCAACGGGAACGTCGTCTACCAGTTCGAGTACGAGCAGCGGATCCGCAGCGCCTTCATCGGGGCGGGCGGCCACTCGTACCGGAACATCTACCCGGCGTTCCAGTACGCCCCGGTCGACCTGCGGGCGGTCTGCGACCTCGACGGCGAGCGGGCGGCCACGTACGCGCGGATGTTCGGCGCCGGGCGCGCCTACACCGACCACCGGGAGATGCTCGAACGGGAGCGGCCGACGGCGGTGTTCGTCGTGACCTCGTACGACCCGGACGGGCACCTGCAGGCGGTCGACCTGGCGCTGGACTGCCTGGCGGCCGGGGCACACGTGTGGATGGAGAAGCCCACCGCCACCTCCAGCGAGGAGGTGGCGCGGCTCCAGGAGGCGGCCCGGGACGCCGGGAAGGTCGTGGTGACGGGCATGAAGACGATGTTCGCGCCGGCCATGACCAGGGTGAAGGAGCTGGTCTCCGCGCCGGAGTTCGGCGGACCCTCGTCGATCTCGGTCCGCTACCCGCTGTCGATGCCGGCGTTCGAGCGGCGCGGCAGCCTGGTGGAGATGAACTGGTTCCTGGACTGCATCTTCCATCCGGCCGCGGTGCTGCTGCACCTGATGGGCCCGCTGGACCGGATCAGCCACGAGTGGGAGGAGCGGACCGGCGCCAGCGTCACCGTGATGCGCTTCGAGTCGGGCGCGATCGGCACCCTGCACCTGACCGCTGGGGAGTCCCCGAGCAGCCCGTCGAGCCGGGTGGAGGTGATCGGCGACAACGCCAACATCGTTGTGGAGAACGGCAATTCGGTCACCTACTACCGTCCGACGCCGCCCCGCGCCTACGGCCGCACCGGCTCGTTCCTGGTGCCGACGGAGAGCGCGCCGCTGCACTGGGAGCCCGAGTACACCTACGGGCAGCTCTACGGCAAGAACATCTTCTACCTGGGCTACGTCGACGAGATCGGGTACTTCTGCGACTGCGTCACCAACGGGACGTCACCCGAACTCGGTTCGCTGGACCAGGCGTTCCACATCCTCCAGCTCTTCGAGGCCTACCGCCGCGCCGAGCCGGGGACGTGGACGACCGTCAAGGTGTAGCGCCGCCCGGGCCCCGCCACCGTCCGTGGCGGGGCCCGGACCTGGGGGTGGGTCAGCGCGGTACTGCCAGTCGCTGTTGACGGAGTGTTTAGTCGCGCTTGGCACGCTCGATACCGCAACGACAACCAGGGGGGTCGAGTTGTCCACACATTCCTTCTTTCCCGGGGCCGGCCGGGCGGCGGCGGTGCTGCTGACCGGGGTGGCCGCCGTGGCGTCCGTGCTGGTGGTGCCGGGGCGGGCGCAGGCGTCGCCGTTCTGCGACCAGCCGGATCCGCCGCCGATCTGCTTCGAGGACCCGGAACCGCCGGAGCCGGACCGGGCCGCGCAGGGCTGGTTCGACGCGATGTACGGGGCCAACGGCCGTGTGGTGGTGTCGGGTTGGGCGACCGACCCGGACACGGCCGGCGCGGTGACGGTCCGGGTCCGCCGCAACGGCGCGCCGGTGCAGCAGATCACCGCGAACGCCTACCGGTCGGACGTCGGCTACCACGGCTTCTCGCAGGCGCTGGCGTCCGTCCCGGCGGGCCCGCAGACGATCTGCCTGGCGGCCGTGAACGTCTACGGCGGTTTGCCGCGCCGGGCCGCCGAGACCGACCTCGGGTGCCGCACCTTCACCGGCGGCCTGCAGACGGTCGGCACGGACCCGTACACCAACGCCGACACCCAGCACTCGGCGGCCGTCGAGTCGGACACCTTCGCCTGGGGCAGCACCGTGGTCGGCGCCTACCAGGTGGGCCGGGGCTACAGCAGCGGCTCCACCAACACCGGCTTCACGGTCTCCCGGGACGCCGGCCTGACCTGGACCTCCGGCGTGCTCCCGGGCCTGACCGTCGCGGCCGGCGGCAGCCACGAGCGGGCCAGCGACCCGGTGGTGGCGTACAGCGCCAAGCACGGCGCGTGGATCGTCGGCAGCCTGGTCATCGACGCCGGCGACGGCAAGGGCATCATGGTCAACCGCTCCACCGACGGCGCCGCCACCTGGTCCGCCCCGACCTGGGCGATCGGCAACGACGGCACCGCGTGGGACAAGGAGTGGATCGCCTGCGACAACTGGACGTCCAGCCCGTACTGGGGCACCTGCTACCTGACCGTCACCAAGCTCGACGGCTACGCGGTCGAGCTGGCCAGGTCCACCGACGGCGGCCTGAGCTGGTCGCTCCTCAACGGCCCCCGGCCGGCCGCCAACGGGGCCTACCCGGTGGTCCGGCCCGACGGCACCGTGGTCGTCCTGTACGGCCTCACCGGCCGGGTCGGCTCGTTCACCCTCACCGGCGGCGGCACCGGCTGGACCACCCCGGTGACGGTCAACAACGGCAGCCAGTACGACGTTCCGGGCCTGCGCGACGTCTCCACCGTCTCCGCGGACGTGGACGGTACCGGCCGCATCAACGCCGTCTGGCACGGCTGCCGGGCGGCGACCGGCTGCGCCTGGAACAACCTCGTCCAGGCCAGCTCGACGGACGGGCAGAACTGGACGGTGTCGGAGATCGACACCTGCGCGGACACCGCACTGTGCGCGGCCGCCAACCAGTTCGCCCCGTCGATCACCGCCGACCCGCAGAACCCGGGGCGCTTCGCGATCGTCTTCAACGAGCTGTGGAACGGCGCCGTCTCGGTGCGGTACACCTCCTCCGCCGACGGCGGCCGGACCTGGCGGAAGCCGCCGTCCTCGCTGGTCGAGGGCATGCCGCTGACCCGGATGCCGGACACCGGCCAGGGCCGGATGCTCGGCGAGTACCTGGGCATCTCGGCGGCCAACGGCAGCGTGGTGACGCTCTTCCCGGTCGCCGCCGCACCGGCCGACGGCAAGGCGTTCGCGCAGACCATGTCCACCTACACGCCGCTCGCCTTCTGACACCGGCCCCGCGCCGCCCGCCCGGTCAGTCCGGGCGGCCGGCGCGGACCGTCGTGCCGGGGGCGCGGCGCCGGGGCGAGCCGGCGGAGGATCCCGGCGGAGCAGCACCCGAGCGCGTCCGACCGGAACCGGAGCGGCCGGGTCGGGAGACAGCGTCCGGGGCAGTCGCCACCGGTGGGCGGCGCACCGCCCGTCCTGGCGGCGCTGTCGGCGCCCGAGCGGGCCTGCTCGGCGTCGAGACGGGGGCATGTCGCCCGTGGGCCCGGCGGGAGTTCATGCCCCGGCGGGCTCCTGGACGAAGGGCAGGCACAGGTCCGCGGTGGCCTCGGCGTGGACGGCGAACTGTGCGCGGGCCCGGACCGGGTCGCGGTCCTCGATCGCCGAGGCGAGCGCGCGGTGCCGCTGGTCGGGCGTGCTGCGGGACCCGGTGCCGCCGGGGTGTCCGGCGAGCAGCCGGGTCAGCTCGTGCTGGATGCCCTGCTCGGCCTCCAACAGCCGCCGGGAGCCGGAGAGTTCGGCGATGTGCAGGTGGAGGCCGGCGTCCGCGGTGCGGTAGGCCTCCGGGTCGGCGAGCGCGGCGTCGGCGGCCAGTTCGAGTTCCCGCATCCGGGCCAGTCCGGCGTCCGAGGCCAGCCGGGCGGCCCGCGCGGAGGCCTCGCCGGACACCGCGATCCGCCAGGCCGTCAACTCCTCGATCTCGGCCCGGGTGTACGGGTGGAGGGCGGTCAGCTCGCCGATCCGGGTGAGGATGTCGGGGACCACGAAGGTGCCGGCGCCGCGGCCGCGGCGGGTCTCGATCAGGCCGTCCTCGCGCAGCACCGCCATCGAGTGGCGGACGGTCATCACGGCGACCCCGAACAGCTCGGCGAGGGTCTTCTCCGGGGGCAGCCGGTCGCCGGCCACCAGGATCCGCGCGCCGATCAGCTCACTGAGCCGCCGGGCGATGGCTTCGGCCGCGCCGGCGGCACGCACCGGCTCGACGTGTTGAGTCCACCCCTTGCCATCCATGAAATCTATCTTCTAGATTTCGCATCTCATCCGCAAGCGGTTCCTGGAGAGTTTATGAGCGTCACCGACCATTCGGCACCCCTGATCGGGATACCCGTCCGACTCAGCGACGGCGACGCTCCCGGCGCCGACGTCCGGATCGGCGAGGCGAACCGGATCTTCGAGGAGGTCGTGGGCCTGGTCCGGGCCGCCGGCGCCGAGCCCGTGCTGCTGGAGCCGGACGCCGACGGCAACCCGCAGGCCGAGCGGCTGGCCGCCTGCGCCGGCTTCGTGGTGCCCGGCGGCGGCGACGTCGACCCGGCCCGGTACGGTGAGGACACGAACCACCCCTCGCTGTACGACGTCAACCCGGTGCAGGACCGGCTCGACGAGGCCGTGCTCCGGTATGCCCTCGACCACGGCCGCCCGATGCTCGGCATCTGCCGCGGCATGCAGATGCTCAACATCCTGCGCGGCGGCACGCTGCACGTGGACATGGCGCCGACCGACGTCCCGCACAACCCGGAGCCCGGCATCGAGTGGGCCACCCACGAGGTGGCGCTGGCCACGGGCAGCGCGGTGGCCGAGGCCTTCGGCCGCGACCGGATCGCGGTGGCCTCCGGTCACCACCAGGCCGTGGACCGGGTCGGCGAGGGCCTGGTGGTCACCGCCCGCGCCGACGACGGCTGCGTGGAGGCCGTCGAACTGGCGGGCGAGCCGGACGCGGCCTGGACGGTCGGCGTCCAGTGGCACCCCGAGGCGCTGGAGCCGGTGGCGGAACTGCGCCTGCCGCTGTTCCGCGCCCTGCTGAACCAGGTGGACGTACGACAGGGAGCGGGGCTGCGGTCGTGAGCGATGCAAGAGGAACCGCCGAGCTGCTGGAGGACGGCGCCCAGGCGCCCGCGGCGGCCGGCACGGCCGGCGGGGCGCAGTTGAGCCGGAGCCTGCTGAGCCGCCACATGACCATGATCAGCATCGGCGGCGCGGTCGGCGCCGGGCTGTTCGTCGGGTCGGGCGTGAGCATCCAGCAGGCCGGCCCGGGCGTCCTGGTCGCCTACGCGCTGACCGCCGCCATCGTCGTCGTGGTGATGCGGATGCTCGCCGAGATGTCGGTGACCCGCCCCGACACCGGCGCGTTCGCCGTGTACGGCCGGCTGGCGTTCGGCCGCTGGGCCGGGTTCGCCAGCGGCTGGATCTACTGGGTCGGCTGGCCGCTCGGCATGTGCATCGAGTCGATCGCCGCCGGGAAGATCGTGCACGGCTGGCTGCCGGCGCTGCCGGTCTGGCTGATCGCCGTGCTGATGCTCGCGGTGGTGACCGCCGTCAACCTCGGCTCCGTGCGCGCCTACGGCGAGATGGAGTTCTGGGTGGTCTGGGTGAAGGTCGCCGTGATCGCCCTGTTCATCGGCGTCGGCCTGGTCGCCGTGGCCGGTCTGCTGCCCGGCACGCCCGCGCCCGGCACCGAGAACCTGCTCGGCCGGGGCGGCTTCCTCCCGATGGGCTTCAGCGGGGTCGTCATCGCCACCTCCGGCGCGATGTTCTCCTTCTCCGGCACCGAGATCGTGACGATCGCCGCCGGCGAGGCCGAGGACGCCGCCGCCGCGATCCGCAAGAGCACCCGCACCATCCTGTGGCGGGTCACCGTGTTCTACCTCGGCTCGCTGTCCGTCGTGGTGCTGCTGCTCCCGTGGAACAGCGCCGCCGTCGGCGACAGCCCGTTCGCCGCCACCCTCGACCACCTCGGCATGCCGGGCGCGTCCACCGTGCTGAACATTGTGCTGTTCGCGGCGATGCTCTCCACCATGAACTCGCAGGTGTACGCCAGCTCCCGGATGCTGTTCGCGCTGGCCCGCGACCGCGACGCGCCCTCGCTGTTCGCCCGGATCTCCCGGCGCGGCGCCCCGTACACCGCGATCCTGTTCACCTCCGCGCTGGCCGTGCTGTGCCTGGTGCTCCAGGTGACCCACCCGACGGAGGCGTTCAGCCGGCTCGTCGACATCACCGGCGACACCGTCTACGTCACCTGGATCGGCATCGCCGCCGCGCACCTGGTGCTCGGCCGGCAGGACCGCGGCGACGGCCGCCGCCCCGCCGACGGCACCGCCGTCTGGCTGTTCCCCGGCCTCACCTGGGCCGTGCTGCTGGCCCTGCTCGGCCTGTACGCCGTGATGATCGTGCTCGCCGACTCGCGCGTCGACGCCCTGCTGGCGCTGGCCCTCACCGTGGCCGTGTCGCTCGCCGGCCTGTGGCTGCAGCGCCGGCAGCAGGCCCCGCCGGCCTGAGCGCACCGCGCGCCGGCGCCACGAAAACCCGCGGGCCCGCCCGCCCGGACCGTCCGGGGCGGGCGGGCCCGGCCGCTGTCCGGGCCCGGATCCCCGGACGGTTCCCGTGCGGATGCGAACGAAGCGGCCCGGTGGGACGGTGTCCCAGAGGCGTGGTCACGCCGGGTCACCGCATGGGCGCAAGCGGTGTCCGGGAGCCGCGCGGTTCGCGCACCGAAGGGGTTCCGATGTTCGATGCCAGTTTTGCGTTCCCGCGGGCCCTGCTGGAGCCGGTGGCCGGCCCGGGCGGCCGGGTGGTCGTGATCGGCGCGGGCCTCGCGGGGCTGGTGTGCGCGTACGAGCTGCAGCGGCGCGGCTTCGACGTGGTGGTGTACGAGCGCGGCAGCCGGCCGGGCGGACGGATCCGCACCCACCGGTTCTGGGACGGCACGCACGCCGACTTCGGCGCGATGCGGATCCCCGCCAACCACCACTGCGTGCTGCACTACGTCGACCGGTTCCGGCTGGCCACCCGCCCGTTCGTCAACGCCAACCCGCAGGCCTACTACCACCTGCGCGGCAACCGGGTCCGGGTCCGCGAGGTCTCCGCGCTGTTCCCCGCGTTCGCGCTCCGGCCCGACGAGTGCCACCCGCCGTCCGCGCTGCTGGACCGGATCCTCGCCCCCGTCTGGCAGGCCCTCACCGTCGAGCAGCAGCGCCGCGCCCTGGACGGCCGGTGGGACGACCCGGCGCTGGAGCGGGCCGCCTCGGTGTCGCTCTGGCAGTTCGTCCACGAGCACCTCTCGCAGGACGCCTGGGACCTGTTCGGCCACGCCAGCGGCCTCGCCCACTACGAGCAGTCCTCGCTGCTGGAGGTGCTGGTCGACTACTTCGGGCTGTTCCACCGCGGCCAGGTCGAACTCGCCGACGGCATGGACGCCCTGGTGCACGCCTTCGTCCGGGCGCTGCGCCCCGGCACCCTGCGGCTGTCCACCCGGATCGACGAGCTCGCCGTCGGCAGCGACGGCGTCCGGGTGGCCGGCCGGCGGATCGGCGCGCGGCTCGACGACACCGCGGACTTCGTGGTCTGCTGCATCCCCGCCCCGGCCCTCGACCAGATCACCGTCACCCCCGGCCTGCCGCACGCCCAGCGCCACGCGGTGCGCGGCATCAGCTACGCGTCCAGCGCCAAGACCGTGCTGCACGTCACCCACCGGCGCTGGGAGAGCGAGGACGGCATCTTCGGCGGCGGCAGCTTCACCGACCTGCCGATCCAGCAGTGCTGGTACCCGTCCGACAACGCGGTGCGCACCGACGGCGGCGTCAACGGCTCCGGCACGCCCCGCTGGGAGGCCCGCGACCCGCTGCGCTCGGCCGAGCCCGCCGCGCTGCTCGGCGCGTACCTGTGGGGCGCCAACGCGCGGCGGTTCGCCGCGCTCGACCAGGCCGACCGGGAGGCCCTGGTGCTGGAGTGCCTGGAGCGGCTGCACCCCGGCATCACCGGCGACGTCGACGACATCGTGCACTGCAACTGGGACGTGCAGACCGGCATGGGCGGCGGCGCGTTCGCCCACCTCACCCCCGGCGAGCACACCCGGTACCTGTCGGTGCTCGGCGCGCCGCACCCGGTGCAGCGGCCCCGGGTGTTCTTCGCCGGCGAGCACCTGTCCGGCGCGCACGCCTGGTGCCAGGGCGCGGCGCAGTCCGCGCTGCGGGTGGTCGGCGACCTGCTCGACCTCGCCCGGGAAGCCCGCCCGGCCGCCCCGGTGAGCGCCCCGTGATGGACCGCGCCGAACTGCTGGCCGCGCTGACGCCCGGCCCGGACCGCACCGAGCAGGTCGGGGTGGAGGTCGAGTGCGGCCTGCTCGACCCCGCCACCGGCATCGGCGCCCGCTACTC
This sequence comes from Kitasatospora cheerisanensis KCTC 2395, assembly GCF_000696185.1. Taxonomy (GTDB): domain Bacteria; phylum Actinomycetota; class Actinomycetes; order Streptomycetales; family Streptomycetaceae; genus Kitasatospora; species Kitasatospora cheerisanensis. The sequence continues at coordinate 6,234,869 of NZ_KK853997.1, forward strand.
GGGCCCGCGCGGGGTGCGCGCCGTGCTGGAGGCCGTGCTGCGGCACTGGGGCGGCGAACCCGAGACGGACGCCGGCCGGCTGACCGGCGTCCGGCTGCCCGACGGCAGCACCGTCACGCTGGAGCACGGCGGCCAGATCGAGTACTCCTCCACGCCCGGGCCGGGCCTCGGCAAGACCATGGACGAGGTCCGGGCCGCGCTGGCCCGGCTCGCCGACCTGGCCGCCGGGTTCGGCCTCGCGCTCGTCCCCGGCGGCAACCTGCCGTTCGGGCGGCTCGCCGACGTCGAGTGGGTGCCGATGTCCCGCGGCGCCATCATGCGCCAGTACTTCGCCGACCTCGGCCCCGACGGGGCCCGCGCCCCGCACGTGATGGCGCTGTCGCTGTCCACCCAGGTCACCCTGGACTTCCTCGGCCCCGAGGACCTCACCCGGAAGCTGCGGATGCAGACCGCCGCCGCCCCCGTGGTCTCCGCGCTGCTGGTCAACTCGCCACTGCACGAGGGCCGCCCGTGCGGCCTGCTGTCGCACCGCTCCTGGGCCTGGCTGCGGATGGACCCGCGCCGGGCCGGCCTGCTGCCGCCCGCGCTGCGGCCCGACGTCGGCGCCGAGGACGTCGTCGACTGGGCGCTCGGCATTCCGCTCATCCACTACCGCACGGCGGACGGCCGCTACCACCGCGCCCCCGAGGGCAGCTTCGCCGACCTGCTCCGGCACGGCCTCGCCGACGGCTCCCCGCCCACCCCGGCGCACTGGGCCTCCCACCTGTCCCAGCTGTGGACCGACACCCGGGTCCGCCGGACGCTGGAGCTGCGCGGCGCCGACGGCCCGCCGCACCCGCACCTGGCCGCGCTGCCCGCGCTCTGGACCGGCCTCACCTACCACCGCGCCTCCTGCGACGCCGCCTGGGAACTGACCGGTGGGCACACCGCCGCCGAGCACCGTGCCGCCCGCGCCGAACTCCCGGTCCGGGGCCTGGACACCCGGCTCGGCGGCACCCCCGTCCGCCCGCTCGCCGCCGAACTGCTGCGCCTCGCCCGGGCCGGCCTGGACGCCCGGGTGGCCGCCGGCCTGGAGCCGCCGCACGTGCCCGGCCACCTCGACCCGCTGGACGAGATCGTCGCCACCGGCCGCACCTTCGCCGAACAGGGCCTGGCCCGCTGGGACGGCGAACTGCGCCGCGACCCGGCCCGCTGGGTCGCCGCGCACCGGATCTGACGGGCCGTCGCCCTACCCGAGCCGGGCCGCGCAGGCGGCCACCAGGGCCGGCACCACCTCCGGCATCGCCGGGCCCCAGGAGACGTTGGCGTTCACCTCGCAGACGGTGAAGGTGCCGTCCTCCTCGAACAGCAGGTCCACGCCGCAGACCACCAGGCCGATCTCCTTGGCGGCCCGCACCGCGAGCTGCTCGGCCGCCGGGTAGCGGCCCGGACAGGGCACGTTGGTGCCGCCGGCCGCCACGTTCGACTTCAACCGGCCGTTGGCGGAGGTGCGCACCCCGGCCGTCACCACCCGGCCGTCGACCACGATCACCCGCAGGTCCCGCCCGTGCGAGTGCCGGACGTAGCGCTGGAACAGGAACGGCACGTCGGGGCGCAGGCAGCCCTGGATGTCGGCGACGGTCTCGGCGTCCGGCGCCAGGAAGACCCGGCGGCCGCCGCTGCCGCGCACCGCCTTCACCACGCAGGGCTCGGGGACGCCGGCGGCGACCGCCAGGTCCGGGCGGGTGTCGGTGTAGGTGCGGGTGTCGGGGACGGGCAGGCCGGCCTCGGCGAGGCGCTGCAGCTGCCAGAACTTGTTGACGCAGGTCAGGATCGCGTCGACCGGGTTGAGCAGTTCGGTGCCGAGCGCCTGGAGGTGGCGCAGCAGGGTGACCTCGCGGTCGATGCTCAGCGAGGTGGTGGCGTGCCGGACCAGGGCCACCTTGGGCGGCCGGACCGGACGGCCCGTCAGGTCGTGCAGGGTCAGCCGGCCGTCGCTGATGCCCAGCAGCAGCCGGTCGGTGGGCACGGCCAGGAACCGTTCGCCGAACGCGTCGGCGAACGCCGCGCCCAGCCGGTGGGACACCGGGGTGTCGCGGGCGTAGGGGCCGAGCAGCAGCCACAGGTCGGCATCGGTGCGGGGCGCCGGCTCCACCAACGGTCTCCTCGGGCTGGGCGATTGCGGGGCGGCCACCATCATCCGTGCCGGGCCCGGCCCGGTACAGGCACCGCGCCGCCCCGGCGGAGGTCCGCGCGCGCCCCGAGGGCGCGCGCCGGTGTCGGAGTGCGCGGCCCGCGCCCCCCAGCGCCCCCGTGTCCCGCGCCCGGTTGACGGGCCGCCGGTCCGGTCGCGGCACACGATGGCCCCCCGCCCAGAGGAAGGAGCCACCTGCCGTGGCCGTCCCCACCACGCTCGACCACGCCGTGAAGACCTACAGCCTCCCGCAGGCGTACTGGCTGGCGAAGGCCGCCGACCTGGCCTACAAGGACGAGGCCACGATCGAACAGCAGGCCCACGACTGGGGCTTCCCGACGGTCCGTCACCACCACACCGCCTTCACCCCGCCGTTCCCGCTCCAGGACACCCAGGCCTACACGGCGGCCAGCGACCGGATGATCATCACGGCGTTCCGCGGCACCGAGGGGTGGTGACCTTCGGCCAGCCCCGGACCTGCGACCGGCTGCTCGCCGCCGCCTACAACAAGGGCTTCAAGGACCGCACCCACCGCTTCGTCAACAACAACGACGTCGTCCCGCAGCTGCCGCCGGAGCCGGCCTTCACGCACGTGGACGCGGTGCGCCACATCGACTCCTCGGGCCGGATCCGGGAGAGCGTCGGGATGCTCGGCGGGCTGGCCGACCGGGCGAAGGGGCTGACCGCCGACGCGTTCGCGCCGGCCAGTGACGGCATCCGCGACCACCTGATGCGGAACTACCTCGCGGCGATCGAGAAGAACCTGGCCTGACGCCGCGTCAATGACCCTTCCTTTGCCGGGAGAAGACGAAATGGAGGGAATTTTCGGGCAGTTCATGACAGGCCGGGCGGGCGGATCGTGCGGGGTCTATTCGCGTAGACGCCTGATGCCCCACCATGGAGCCGCTCCTGAACCAACACGCCGGACCCGCCCCGGGTTCGGCGCCCGATGGCCTGCCCGGAACCGGGCGGCCACCCCAGGTGGAGGCTCCCCACATGTTCTCCCTGCACTCCGCGCGGCTGCGCACGGTGCTGACCGGTCTCGCGCTGACCGGTCTCGCCGTGACCACCGCCCAGGGCTTCGCGTCCGCGGCGCCCGCCCCCGTCCACGAGCGCGGCGCGGCCCGCGCCTCGGTGGTCGACACGATCGAGGACGGCGCCGCTCGCTCGCTCGCCCTCTCGCTCGCCGACCGGGCCTGGCAGCGCCAGGTCTCCGGAGCCCTCGCCCAGGGCAAGGCGGTCGGCCTGCGGGGCCTCACCGCCGGGTCCGCGACCCGGGGCGCCAACGGCCTCGGCGCGCACATCGCGCAGGCGGACCGCCAGGTCGCCGACGCCAAGGGCCTCGGCGCGGACGCCGGTTCGCTGCTCCAGGTCCGGCTGGTCGGCGCGGCCGCCGAGGGCGTGGAGCCGCTGGTGGCCTCCTCGCCGTCGGACGACAACGCCACCGTCGTGGTCGCCTACGACAGCGCCGGCAAGGCCTACGAGCTGGCCGCCGACCACGCCCCCGACCGGCCGGTCTACCTGGTCGACGTCGACACCGACAAGGCCACCGAGGCCGGCCTGAAGGTGCTGCGCGACGAGCTGGCCGCGGCCGGCCTGCAGGCCCCGGCGGCAGCCCCGGTCAACACCGCGGCCGCCGCGACCGGCTACTGGACCACCCGCGTCACCGCCGTCACCGTCTCCGACGTCAAGGAGCCCTGGTTCAAGGGCGCCGCGGAGATCTTCGACCTGGTCACCGGCTTCGGCCTGGACGGCAAGGTCCGGGTCGACACCGTGACCATGCCGTACCTGGACGACGAGAACAAGACGTACTACCCGAACCAGATCCTGGTGAACTGGTCGCTGTACAAGTACAACCTGGCCGACGTCGTGATGATGGAGGACGACGGCGACACCAACTACTCGGCGCTGGCCAAGGCCATCGCGGCGGTGCTGCTGACCATCACCGACCAGGGCGCGTACATCCCGCTGGCGAACGCGGTCATCGACGCGATGCCCGCCTCCTGGTGGACCGACGACCCGGACTACGTCGACTCCTGGTACACCCTGGCCACCACCACGACCGGCACCCGCACCGGCGCCGCCGGCAACGGGAAGATGACCTTCGACCGGTACTACGTGTCCGCGCTCTGACGGACCCGTACCGCGCACCGGGCGCCGGCGGGGGCGAGTGCCCCGCCGGCGCCCGGCACCCCGGGTGGGGGACGGCGCTCCCGGGATGGTGTGATTTACGCCGGAAATCCGAACGGCCGGGGGTCGAGCAGAGAGGGGTGCGCCGTGTCCGTCGCGCTCAGCACCGCGCCGCTGTCCGCCACCGACCGGGCGGAGAGCTGGCACGAGGCGGTGACCCACGCCTTCGTGCCGATGGCGGTGGAGTTCCTGGAGGAGCGGCCCTCCCCGGGGACCATCGTCAGCCACCGGCTCGGACCGATGCTGATCTCCACCGTGCAGGCCGGGCCGCAGATGGTCACCCGCGGCCGGCGCATGATCGCCCGCGACGACTCCGCCTCGCTGATCCTGACGCTCCAGCAGCACGGCACCGCCGTCAAGGAGCAGGACGGGCGGGAGACGCCGATCCGGCCCGGCGAGTTCTCCTTCACCGACGCCTCCCGGATCTTCCGCAAGCGGATCGGCGAGGACTTCGCCTTCACCTCCTTCCACTTCCCGCGCGCCGAACTGGACGTCCAGGAACGGGACCTGCGGGCGCTCACCGCGACCGCGTTCCGGTCCGACGAGGGCAGCGCCGCCCTGGTCTCGACCTACCTGGCGGGCGTGGCGCGCGAGGCGGCCGCCTTGGACGAGGCGGTCGGGCGGCGGGCCGCCGCGACGGCGCTCGACCTGCTGGCGCTGCTGATCGACGACCGCTGCGGGCGCGGCCGGCCGCAGGGCCCGCAGAACGCCGCCTCGCTGGAGCGGATCAAGGACCACATCCGGCGGCGGCTCCGCGACCCCGAGCTGACGCCGTCCGGCATCGCGGAGGCCAACTTCGTCTCGGTCCGCTTCCTGCACAAGCTGTTCCAGCAGGAGGGGACCACCGTCGGCGGGTGGATCCGCGCCCAGCGCCTGGAGCGGTGCAGCCGCGACCTGCGCGGGCCGCTGGGCCGGCAGCTCGGGGTGGCCGGGATCGCCCGGAGCTGGGGCTTCGTCAACTCCAGCCACTTCAGCCGGGCGTTCCGCGAGGCGTACGGCATGACGCCGCGCGACTGGCAGGTGCAGGGCCGCGCCGGGGAGTGACCCCGCGGGGTCAGCCGGTCAGGCTGTGCAGTTCGCCGTCCCAGTCGACCAGGCCGCTCTCGTGGCCGCGCGGGACGAGCACGAAGGCCTCCCGGCGCAGCCAGCGGCGCACCTGACGGGCCGGCAGGTCCAGCAGCACGCTGCCGTCGCCGCCCTGCAGGTGGATCCGCAGCGAACTGCGGCCGTGGCACGGGCAGGGCGGCCAGATGCGGACGTCGCCGAGGCCGGCGGGCCGCTGCAGGCCCTCCCACAGCAGCTCGCGGGAGAACAGCCAGACCCCCGCCTCCGACGCCTGGCCGAGGAACTCCAGGGCGACGGCGAACGGGTCGTCGGCGCAGTAGCCGAGCCGCACCGGGATGTCGACGTGCTCGGTCTCGCCGAGGACGATCCGGGCGTCGAGGTCGAGAGCGGTGCTGGCGGCCTGCGGGTCGGACAGCGGGTGCGGGGCGGACATGGCTTCTCCATGGAGTGGGGGGACGGCCCGGGGGCCTTGGCCTCCGGGGTGCACGGGCACGGGCCGACACGGCGGTGCGGTGCGCTCGCCTCGGGCCCTGGGAGCTGCCGGCGGACAGGGGAGGCGGAATCTCCCCGCAGGTTACGCGGCGCCCGCCGGGGGCGATGTTCCGGCGGTGCACCGCGATCTGACGTTCCGTGCACCGTTCGCCCGCCCGCGGGCCGGCCGCCGGCCACCCGCCCCGCCGGCCGGACCGCGCCTGCCGCGCTCAACCCCCTTTGCTGTTACAGGAGTTGGGGTGGTGCGACGGAGTCGTTCGGGCCCGGACGGGTGGCGTTTTCCTCGATCTGTCGAAGGTTTGGCGACCGCGTTTCGCTTCTTGTATGAATGCGCCGGGAGGCGGTTGAACATGACGAGGTTGATCCAGCGCGCACGTCCGGGCGGCGAGGCGCTCCAGGCGTTGGTGGACGGGCTGGCGGAGGAGCTCGGCCGCTCCGTCGTCCTGGACGACCCGCTGGTGCGGATGATCTGCACCAGCCGGCACTTCGGCGACGAGGACGGCGTGCGGGTGCGCACCCTGCTCCAGGGCATCGCCGACGACGAGACCATCCGCTACGTGCTGTCGCAGGGCGTCGCCCAGTGGACCCGCCCCGCGGTGCTGCCCGGCCGGGACGACCTGGGCCTGCGGCCGCGCTACTGCGTGCCGATCCGCGAACGCGGCTACCTGCTGGGCATCCTGATGGTCGTCTCGGCCGGCGACCCGCTGACGGACGCCCAGACCGCCGCCATCGACCGGACCGCCCGCGCGCTCGCCGCCGAGATGTACGCCGACCGGCTGGCCTCCGACGTCGCCGAGGAGGACAGCCGCCGGCTGGTCGGCCAACTGGTCGGCTCCGACTCGGCGTTGCGCTGCGAGGCGCACCAGCGGCTGGTCGACGACGGGCTGCTCCCGGCGACCGGCCACGTGGTGGCGACGGCGGTCGCCGTCACCGGGCAGCGCGGCGGCTCCGGCCAGGCCGCGGTGGCGCTGCGCGCCGCACTCGACCCGTTCCGGCAGACCCGGGCGGCGCTCGGCCTGCTCGCCGTCGAACAGGACCGGGCGGTGCTGGTGCAGGTCTTCGACCGCGAACCGGCCGAGGACGACCTGGAGTTGCAGTCCCGCACGGTGGCCCGCTCGCTGACCACCTTCCTGGACCCGGAGGCCACCGCGCTGATCGGCGCGGGCGGGCGCCGCACCGAACTCGCCGAGGCGTGGATCTCCTACGACCAGGCCCGGGTGGCGCTGCGCGCGGCCCGCCGGCTGCCCGCGCTGACCGGCGTCGCCGACTGGGAACGGCTCGGCGAGTACGCCGTGCTGCTGCAACTGCCGGACAGCGCACTGAACGAGACGCTGGTGCCGAAGCCGCTGCGGCGGCTGCTGGAGGCCGGCCCGGGCGCCAAGCTGGAGGAGACGCTGCGCTGCTTCCTGGAGAACGCCGGCTCGGTGCCCCGGACCGCGGAGGCCCTGGAGGTCCACCGCACCTCGCTGTACTACCGCCTGCGACAGATCCAGGAGATCACGGGCCTGGACCTGGACAACGGCGCGCACCGGCTGGTGCTGCACACGGGGCTGCGGGTGACCGACCTGCTGCCGGACCGGTCCCGGCCGGCCCTTGCTACAGAGCGATGACGCACCGCTGCTACAGAGGGAGGAAGCTCCGCCGGGCAATTCCTGCGCCGGTCGGTGGCCGAGCGCTTGCGGGTCCGGCGAGAATCGTCACCGCGAGCTGCCGCTCGTCCGCCGGCGACCTGCCGGACCTGGACGTTCTTCCGCCACAGCCGACCCGAACGGACCGGATACCAGCGCGATGCACGAAATGATCACCGACGACGGGGTGCGCCTGACCTACCGCGACAGCGGCGGCGACGGCGTCCCCCTGGTCATGCTCCACGGCTGGGGGCAGACCGCGGCGATGTTCCGCCACCAGGTCGAGGCACTGGCCCCGGGCCGGCGCGTCGTCACGGTGGACTTCCGCGGCCACGGCCGCTCGGAGAAGCCGCGGCACGGCTACCGGATCGCCCGGCTGGCCCGCGACGTCCTCGAACTGGCCGACCACCTCGGCCTGGAGAGCTTCGACGCGCTCGGCTGGTCGATGGGCGCCTCGGTGTGGTGGAGCTTCGTCGACCAGTACGGCACCGGCCGGCTCCGCCGCCTGGTGCTGGTCGACCAGCCCGCCGCCGTCGCCGCCGTGCCGTGGACGACCGGGGCCGAACAGCGCCAGTGCGGCGCCATCTTCGACGTCGCGGGCCTGCTGGAGCTGGGCGCCGCGCTGGCCGGGCCGGACGGCGAGCGGGTCCGCGAAGACTTCGTCCGCTCGATGTTCGGCGGCGACCCCGACCCCGGCGTGCTGGCCTTCGTGCTCGACGAGATCCGCGCCACCCCGGCGTACGCGGGCGTCCCGCTGCTGTTCGACCACTGCGCCCAGGACTGGCGCGACGTGCTCGACCGGATCGACGTGCCGACCCTGGTGATCGGTTGCGAGGGCAGCCACGTCGACCCCGACTCGCAGCGGTTCGTGGCGGAGCGGATCCCCGGCGCCCGCCTGCACGTGTTCCCGGCGGACGTGGCGCGCTCGCACTTCCCGTTCCTGGAGAACCCCGGCGCGTTCAACGCCGTCGTGGAGAAGTTCCTCTCCTGAGCGCCGCGCCGCCCCGGCGCCCGCCCCCCAGTCTTCGCACAGCCCTCAACCGGTCGGAGCCTCCCGTGAACCCGTCGGGTCCCTCGCCCATGCCCGAAAACACCTGCTCGCTGCTCGACCAGAGCAGCTACGACGGCGTCATCGACGTCCTCGCCCCGCCGCCCGGCAGCGCCCCCGACGACTGCCTGTACCTCGCCCTGCCCGTCCGCGGCACCGCCTCGGTGCGGCGGGGCGGCGCCAGCACCGTGCTGGCGCCCGGCGACCTGCTGATCGGCACCACCCCGCACCCGGCGGGCCTGCTGCGGGACGCCGAGTGCCGGATGATCAGGTTCCGCGTCCCGTGCTTCTTCCTGGGCGTCCGGCAGGCCGACGTGCGGCGGGCCGGCGGCCTGCTGGCCCGCGGCGGCGAGGGCGTCGGCGCGCTCGCCTCGCAGTTCCTGAGCACCCTGGCCGGCCAGGCGCGGGCCCACCGGGCCCGCCCCGGCAACCACTTGGCGCGCAGCGTCTCCGACATCGTGGCGATCCTGGTCACCGAACTGCTGGAGCGGGAGGCCCCCGAGTACCCGACCGGCTCCGCCGAGATCCTGGCCCGGCTGCGCGCGCACATCGAGGAGAACCTCGCCGACCCGGACCTGTCGCCGGAGTCGATCGCCCGCTCGCAGCACATCTCGGTGCGCTACCTGCACAAGCTGTTCCAGCAGGACGGCACCACCGTCGGCCAGTGGGTCCGGCAGCGCCGACTGGACGCCTGCCGCCGCGAGTTGGAGCGGCCCACCCGCCGGCAGGTCAGCGTGTCCGCGGTCGCGCACCGCTGGGGCTTCGTCAGCCACTCGCACTTCAGCCGGGCCTTCCGCGAGACGTACGGCGTCTCGCCGCGGCAGTGGCAGGCGTACGCCGCGGCCCGTGCCGACGGCGACCGCCCCGCCTCCTGAACCGCCGGGCCCCACCATCCGAAAGGCCGTCATGTCCTCCACCCGGCCCACCGTCGTGCTCGTCCACGACGGCTGCTCCGACACCACCACCTGGTTCGGCGTGGTCGCCGAACTCCACCGGCGCGGGCTGACCGTGCTGGCCGCCGCCAACCCGCTGCGCGGGCTCGACCACGACGCCCGCTACCTGTCCTCGCTGGTCGCGGGCATCGACGGGCCGGTGGTGCTGGTCGGCCACTCCTACGGCGGGGCGGTGATCACCGAGGCCGGGACCGCGCCGAACGTGGTCGCGCTGGTCTACGTCGCCGCCTACCTGCCGGACGTGGGGGAGAGCCACGACGCGCTGACCGCCCGCTTCGCGCCCGCGCCGGCCCGGGCGCGGCTGCGGCGCACCGCCGTCGACACGCCCGGCACCGGGCCGGCCACCGAGCTGACGGTGCCCCGGGAGGCGTTCCGGCCGCTGGTCGCCGCCGACCTGGACGCGGAGGTGGCGCACGTCCTCGCCGCGCTCCAACGGCCGGTGGTGGAGAGGGTGTTCACCGACACCCCGACCGTCGCGGCGTGGCGCGGGAAGCCCTCGTGGGCGCTGGTGGCGGGCGCGGACCGGGCGCTGCCGCCGGACGTCCAGCGCTTCACCGCGGAGCGGGCCGGGGCCCGGGTGGTGGAGCTGGCCGAGGCCTCGCACGCGGTGGCGGTCTCGCAGCCGACGGCGGTCGCGGAGCTGATCCGCGATGCGGCGCTGGGCCGCTGACGGCCCGCCGGACATGGTTCGCGCCCGGCGTCCGCAGGTGCGGGACGCCGGGCGCGGGTCTGTCGCGGCCGGGCCGGACTACTTGGCGAGGAAGGCCAGCAGGGCGGCGTTCACCTCCTCGGCGTGGGTCCACAGCAGGCCGTGCGGCGCGCCCTCGATCTCCACGTAGTCGGCGGCGGGCAGCGCGCGGTGGAACGGCCGGGCGGTGTTCTCGACCGGCAGGATGCGGTCACCGGTGCCGTGCAGGATCAGCGCCGGCACGTCGATCTTCGGCAGGTCGGCGCGGAAGTCGGTGTACCAGGTGGACGGCGCGGCCGAGGCCGCGTACGCGCCGCCGCCGGCCGCGACGTTCCAGCTGTTGCGGACGGCCTCCTCGCTGATCCGGGTGCCGAGGTTCTCGTCCAGGTTGTAGAAGTTCTCGAAGAACTCGGTGTAATAGGCGTAGCGGTCGGCCTTCACGGCGGCGACCACGCCGTCGAAGAACTCCTTCGGGGCGACGCCCTCCGGGTTGTCCTCGGTCTGCAGCAGGTACGGCTCCAGCGAGGCCAGGAAGGCGACCTTCGCGACCCGGCCCGAACCGTAGGCGGACACGTAGCGGGCGACCTCGCCGGTGCCCATCGAGAAGCCGACCAGGACGGCGTCGCGGACGTCCAGGGTCTCCAGCACGGTGTTCAGGTCGGCGGCGAAGGTGTCGTAGTCGTAGCCGGCGGTCGGCTGCGAGGACTGCCCGAAGCCGCGGCGGTCGTAGGTGATGACCCGGTAGCCGGCGTCGAGCAGCGCGGCGGCCTGACGCTCCCAGGAGTGCCCGTTCAGCGGGAACCCGTGGATCAGGACGACCGGCTGCCCGGTGCCGTGGTCCTCGTAGTAGACGTCGACGCTGGTGCTGTTCTCCTGGCCAACGGTGATGTACGGCATGGCAGTTGCTCCTGTTCGGAGTGGTCGGTGCGGACGGGTTCCACGCTAGGAGCGGCCGGGGCGGGCGGCTCGTCCCGGAGAGCACACCCCTTCGTCCGAGAGCGTCGTGACGACCCGTCGACCGCCGTGCGCCCAGCGGCCGCAGCCGGTGCGCGGAGGGGACAGCCGGCGGGTGCGCGGGTTCCTACGCTGGGCCGGTCCTGATCCACACCCCCTCGGGAGAACCATGTCCAGCCAGCCTCGCCTGCACCAGCGCGGGCCCGCCGCCCAGGAGTTCGGCACCGTCACGCAGCTGCCGATCGCGCTGTCGCACGACGCCCGCCGGTACTCGGCGCAGCGCCTCAACCGCGTCCTCGCGGACACCCAGTTCCTGTACGGGCTCTACAAGAAGTACCACTGGGGCATGCGCGGCCCGACGGCCTACCAGCTGCACCTGCTGTTCGACAAGCACGCCCAGGAGCAGCTGGAGCTGGTCGACGCGCTCGCCGAGCGGGTGCAGATGCTCGGCGGCGTCGCGGTCGGCGACCTGCGGCACGCGGCCGAGATCACCGGCGTGCCGCGCCCGCCGGACGGCATCGACGACGTCCGCTCCATGCTGTCGCGGCTGCTGGACGCGCACGAGCGCATCCTCACCGACGTCCGGGACGCCGCCGCGCGCACCGCGGAGCTCGGCGACGACGGCACCCAGGACCTGCTGGTGTCGCAGATCGTCCGCACCGGCGAGGCCCAGGTGTGGTTCCTGGCCGAGCACCTGGTGGACACGCCGGAGCTGTAACGGCGCCCACGCGAAGGAGGGCCGTCCCCCCGGGGGGACGGCCCTCCTTCGCGTGCGGCTCAGAGCGTGCGGCGCACGCCCGCCTGGTGCTCCAGCGCGCCGAACTGCTCCGCCAGCTGGGCGTGCATGGCGTGCTCGGCGGGGCCGCTGCGGCCGATCGGCAGCACGTCACGGCCGCGCAGCTCCTCGACCATCAGCGCGTACGCCGCGTACGCCGCCACCAGGGCGAGCAGCAGGCCGAGCGCGCCGGCGGTGCGGCCCAGCCACTCGACGCCGGTGACGCCGGCCAGGCCCGCCACCAGGTAGCGCGGGGTGGCGACCAGCAGGACCAGCCAGAGGGCCTTCTTCGGCCGGGCCACCGAGGCCATCAGGGCGGCGAAGACGGTGAAGGTCAGGTTCAGCACGCCCAGCACCTTCGCGCCGCCGGGCGCGTCCGTCGCGGTGACCAGGCCGAAGGACAGCCAGGCCCCGGCGAAGCCCGCCATCAGGGTCGCCGCGACCACGTCGCGGGCGCCGAACGCCAGGATGCCGACCAGCAGTTGGAGGGCGAAGGCGGAGAACACGGTGAGCGCCACGGCCTGCCGGTACGCGCCGTCGATCAGGCCGAGCTGGAGGCTGCTGGTCAGCGCGGAGGAGATCGCCACCGCGAAGAAGCCGAGCGGCATCGGCGAGGCGATCGGCCGCAGGCTGATCCGGGTCATGGTGTGCAGCCCGGGAGTGGCCGGGACGTCCTGCGCCCGGGGGTCTTCGATGGTCGTCGCTGCCGTCATGCGTCTGTTCCTTCGTGCGGAGGGGGAGTTCACGGGGAGGGGGAGTTCACGGGGAGGGGGAAACGGGCTCGGGCCCCCGGGCGATCGCTCGCTCAGGGGCCCGAGCCCGTACTGCGGTGCTGCTGCCCTCACTTGCGGTGGAGGGCGAACCGGGTGGCCAGACCGCCACCGACACCGGCGACCAGCGCCGGCGCGAGGCACCACAGGGGCCAGTCGGCCAGGCCGAGCGCGCCGTCCACCGACCACCGGCCCGGACCGGTCGCGGTGAGTGCGGCGGCTATGGTGATCAGGACGAACGGGAACTCGTACCCGTCGTGCTGGACCCACAGGCCGTGCGGCCACTTGACCGTCAGGGCGACGGTCATGACGCCCATGACGCCCGCGCCCGCCAGCGGGGTGAGCAGGCCGGCGGCGAGCATCAGCCCGGCGCCGATCTGGGTGCCGCCGGCGGCCAGGGCGGTCAGCATCCCGCCCCGGAAGCCGTCACCCCGGAACTCGGCGGTACCGCCTGCCAGCCCGCCGCCGCCCAGGTGGTGGCTGACCTTCTGGACGCCGTGCCCGGCGATCAGCAGGCCGGTGACCAGGCGGAGCAGGAGAAGACCGGTGTTCATCGCGGTCAGCCCGCGGCGTGCGGGTTGATCATCGACTGGGCGTAGAACACGCCCATGCCGTAGGCGCCGCCGTGCTCCTTGACCAGGTCGGTGACGGCGACGTAGGTCTCCGAGCGGGCCCAGTCGCGCTGGAGCTCCAGCAGGACCTGCACCCAGGTGACGGGCACGGCGCCGGCGGCGGTCATCCGCTGCAGGGCGTGCTCGTGGGCCAGCGGGCTGACACCGCCGGAGGCGTCCGCGACGACGTACACCTCGTAGCCCTGGCCGAGCGCGGAGAGCGCCGGCAGGACCAGGCAGACCTCGGTCCACAGGCCCGACAGGATGATCTTCTTGCGGCCGGTGGCCTTGACGGCCGCGACCAGCGCCTCGTCCTCCCAGGCGTTCATGCTGGTGCGGTCGATGACCTCGTGGTCGGGGAAGACCGCCTTCAGCTGCGGCAGGATCGGGCCGGAGAAGGACTCGGCGGCGACGGTCGACAGGACCACCGGCACGTCGAAGATCTTCGCGGCCTTGGCCAGGCCCACGGTCGAGTTGATGATCGAGGTGCGGTCGCCGGAGCCGGTGCCGAAGAACATCTGCGGCTGGTGGTCGACGAACAGCATCATCGAGTTCTCGGGGGTCAGCAGGTCCGGGCTCGGGGCGGCCTTGACGTTGGCGAAGTCGACCATGACGGGTCCTTCTCTCGTGGGAATACGGGGATGTGAGGGGGCGTCAGGCACTCGTCCGGTGCGTTCCGGGGTTGCCGACGACCACCAAGCTAAGCCCCGCCCGGGGCCCGTTCCTGCCCGCTGCGCGCCCGGCGCTGTTCCCACAACGCACACCGCGGGCGGCTGCAACTGCTGTGCACTCCAAGGCAATTGGCCATGCGCTGGGGAGGCCCTCGACGGCCCGCGCGCTGCCTACGGTCGCAGGGCGGCCCGGCCGGGTCGTGCACAGTCAGCGGAAAGGCGGCACCCCGTGCAGTTCGGGATATTCAGCGTCGGCGACGTGACGGTCGATCCGACCACCGGGCGGGCGCCCACCGAGGGGGAGCGGATCAAGGCGATCCTGGCGATCGCCCTCAAGGCCGAGGAGGTCGGCCTCGACGTGTTCGCCACCGGCGAGCACCACAACCCGCCGTTCGTGCCGTCCTCCCCGACCACCATGCTCGGCTGGATCGCGGCGAAGACCGAGCGGATCGTGCTGTCCACCGCGACCACGCTGATCACCACCAACGACCCGGTGAAGATCGCCGAGGACTACGCGATGCTCCAGCACGTCGCGGACGGCCGGGTCGACCTGATGATGGGCCGCGGCAACACCGGCCCCGTGTACCCGTGGTTCGGCCAGGACATCCGCCAGGGCATCCCGCTCGCCACCGAGAACTACGCGCTGCTGCGCCGGCTCTGGCGCGAGGACGTGGTCGACTGGGAGGGCCGCTTCCGCACCCCCTTGCAGGGCTTCACCTCCACCCCGCGCCCGCTGGACGACACCCCGCCGTTCGTCTGGCACGGCTCGATCCGCAGCCCCGAGATCGCCGAGCAGGCCGCGTACTACGGCGACGGCTTCTTCCACAACAACATCTTCTGGCCGCAGGAACACACCCGCCGGATGGTCGAGCTGTACCGCACCCGGTTCGCCCACCACGGGCACGGCAGCCCCGAGCAGGCCATCGTCGGACTCGGCGGCCAGGTGTTCATGCGCAAGAACTCCCAGGACGCCGTACGGGAGTTCCGCCCCTACTTCGACAACGCCCCGGTCTACGGCCACGGGCCGTCGCTGGAGGAGTTCACCTCGCAGACGCCGCTGACCGTCGGCAGCCCGCAGGAGGTCATCGAGCGCACCCTCGGCTTCCGGGACGTGGTCGGCGACTACCAGCGGCAGCTGTTCCTGATGGACCACGCCGGACTGCCGCTGAAGACCGTCCTCGAACAGCTCGACATCCTCGGCGAGGAGGTCGTCCCGGTGCTGCGCGAGGAGTTCGCCAAGAACCGCCCCGCCGGCGTGCCGGACGCGCCGACCCACGCCTCGCTGAAGGCGGTGGCCGCCAAGTGAGCGCGCTCACCCTGGCCGTGGTCTCCGGCGGGCTCTCCGTCCCGTCCTCCACCCGGCTGCTTGCCGACCGGCTCGCCGGGTCCGCGACCGCCGCGCTCGCCGCCGCCGGACGCGAAGCCACCGTCCGGCTGCACGAGTTGCGGCCGCTGGCCACGCCGATCTCGAACCACCTGGTGACCGGCTGGCCCTCGCCCGCGCTGGCCACCGCGCTGGACGAGGTGAGCACCGCCGACGCCCTGATCGCCGTCTCGCCGATCTTCTCGGCCTCCTACAGCGGCCTGTTCAAGTCCTTCTTCGACCTGCTCGACCCCGGCGCGCTCGCCGGCAAGCCGGTGCTGATCGGCGCGACCGGCGGCACCGCCCGGCACTCGCTCGCCCTCGAGCACGCGCTGCGCCCGCTGTTCGCCTACCAGCGCGCCCTGGCCGCCCCCACCGCCGTGTTCGCGGCCTCCGAGGACTGGGGCGGCACCGGCGACTCCCGCACCGACACCCTGCCCGCCCGGATCGACCGGGCCGGGCAGGAACTCGCCGCGCTCGTCCTGGCGGCGGCCGCCACCGCCGCGCCCGGGCCGGCCGGCCCGACCGCGCCCGCGCTCGGCTTCCACTGACCTCACCCGAACCCGCCCGAAGGGGACCAGCCTTGTCCACCATGCCCGTCGCCGGAGTCCGCCCCGGCACCCCCGAACAGCCCGCCGACCTGGTCGTCCGCAACGCCAAGGTGTTCACCAACGACCCGCGCCGCCCGCAGGCCACCGCCGTCGCCGTCCGCGACGGCGTGATCCGGGCCGTCGGCGAGGACGCCGACATCGTCCCGCTGGTCGGCCCGGACACCCGGGTCGTCGACGCGCTCGGCCGCCGCGTCGTCCCCGGCCTCAACGACGCCCACCTGCACGTGATCCGCGGCGGCCTCAACTACGTGATGGAGCTGCGCTGGGACGGCGTCCGCTCGCTCCGCCGGGCCCTCGCGATGCTCCGCGAGCAGGCCGAGCGGACCCCGCCCGGCCAGTGGGTGCGGGTGGTCGGCGGCTGGTCCGCCGACCAGTTCGCCGAGCGCCGCCTGCCCACCCTCGCCGAGCTGAACGCCGCCGCCCCCGACACCCCCGTCTTCGTGCTGCACCTGTACCAGTCGGCGCTGCTCAACAAGGCCGCGCTGCGCGCCGCCGGCTTCACCCGGGACAGCGCCGACCCGGCGGGCGGCCAGATCGTCCGCGGCCACGACGGCGAGCCCACCGGCCTGCTGATCGCCGCCCCCGGCGCGCTGCTGCTGTACTCCACCCTCGCCAAGGCCCCGATGCTGGACGAGGCCGACAAGGTCGACTCCACCCGGCACTTCCTGCGCGAGCTGAACCGCTTCGGCCTGACCTCCGCGATCGACGCCGCCGGCGGCTTCCAGAGCTTCCCGGAGAACTACGGCACCGTCATGGAACTCGCCCGCCGCGGCGAGCTGACGCTCCGCATCGCCTACCACCTGTTCCCGCAGACCGCCGGACAGGAACTCGACGACCTCAAGCGCTGGATCGACACCGTCCGCCCCGGCGAGGGCGACGAGTGGCTGCGCCTCAACGGCGC
The DNA here is from genome assembly GCF_000696185.1 of Kitasatospora cheerisanensis KCTC 2395. GTDB lineage: Bacteria > Actinomycetota > Actinomycetes > Streptomycetales > Streptomycetaceae > Kitasatospora > Kitasatospora cheerisanensis. The sequence goes on from NZ_KK853997.1 coordinate 6,251,762, forward strand.
CGGCGAGAACCTCACCTGGGCCGCCGCCGACTTCGAGAACTTCACCGAACCGCGCCCGCAACTCGGCCCGTACGAGAGCGAGTTCGAGAAGGCCGTGCGGATGCTGATGGAGCACGGCTGGGGCTTCCGGCTGCATGCCACCTACGACGAGACGATCCGCCGCGACCTCGCCGTGTTCGAGAAGCTCGCCGCCGAGGGCCTGTTCCCGCAGGGCAACCGCTGGCTGTTCGACCACGCCGAGACCGTCAGCACCGACAGCCTGGACCGGATCGCCGCGCTCGGCGGCGCCGTCTCCGTGCAGAACCGGCTCTCCTTCCAGGGCGAGGCCTTCGTCAACCGCTACGGCGCGCCCGCCGCCGCCGAGGCCCCGCCGCTGCGCGCCATGCTCGACCGCGGCCTGACCGTGGCCGGCGGCACCGACGCCACCCGGGTGTCCTCCTACAACCCGTGGGTCGCCCTGCACTGGCTGGTCTCCGGCCGCGCCGTCAGCGGCCGCCGGCTCGCCGCCGAGCACAACCGGCTCGACCGCGCCCAGGCACTGGAGGTGTTCACCCTCGGCGGCGCCCGCCTCACCGGCGAGGAGGAGGTCAAGGGCCGCCTCACCGTGGGCAGTTACGCCGACCTGGCGGTGCTCAGCGCCGACTACTTCACCGTCGAGGAGGACGACATTGCGCACATCGAGTCCGTGCTCACCGTGGTCGGCGGCCGGATCGTGCACGCCGTCGCCGAACACGAGGGCCTGGCCGCCGAACTGCCCGCGATCAGCCCCGCCTGGAGCCCCGTCGCCCGCTTCGGCGGCTACCAGGCCACCCCCGCGCCCGGCCTGGCCGGCGCCCGGCAGGCCGACCGGGTGCGGGAGGCCGCCGCCGCCTCCGAGGAGCAGTTCGCCTGGCGCCTCGCCCGCGGCCGCGCCGTCCCCGGGCAGCACGACGCCCCGCAGGACCCCTGCTTCTTCTGACCCCGCGTCACCACCGCGTCACCACCGGGGCGCCGCCGCCCGCACCGCGGCGGCGCCCCGTCCGTCCCACCCCGCCCGCCCCATCTCCAGGAGGCACCGTGCCCGCCCCCGGCACCCCGGCCCCGCCGCCCGGGCCGCAGATCACCGACCGCCACCCGCTGGCCCTGGCCCTGTTCGGGCTCACCCTGGCCAGCGGACTGATCGACGCCGTCAGCTACCTCGGCCTCGGCCACGTCTTCACCGCCAACATGACCGGCAACGTGGTCGTCATCGCGTTCGCACTGGCCGGCGCGCCCGGCTTCTCCGTCGCCGGCTCGGTCACCTCGCTCGGCGCGTTCCTGGCCGGCGCGGCCGTGGCCGGCCGCTACACCACCGGAGGCGCGGCCGGCTGCGCACCGCGCTCGCCCTGGAGGCCGTCCTGCACACCGCGGCCGCCGCCGTGGTGTTCGCCTGGAGCGCCGACGGGCCCGCCCGGTACGCGGTGATCACCCTCGGCGCACTGGCGATGGGCATCCGCAACGCCACCGTCCGCGGCCTCGGCGTCCCCGACCTCACCACCACCGTGCTCACCCTCACCCTGACCGGCCTGGCCGCCGACTCCCGGCTGGCCGGCGGCGCCGCACCCCGGCAGCGGCGGCGGATCCTGGCCGTCGCCACCATGCTGGCCGGCGCCCTGCCGGGCGCCGTCCTGGTGCTGCACGGACAGCTCGCCTGGGCGCTGCTCGCCGGCGCCGCGCTGGCCGCCGCCACCGCCCTGCTCCACCGGGAGTGAGCCGCAGGTCAGGGCCGCAATTCCGGTCCGCGGCGGCGGGGGATAACCTGGGCGGCCGGGACCCGGGCGGGCCGGCGCCCGAGGGAGCACTCCCGGAGAACGAGGAACGGTGGACGGCGGGCGGACACCCGGCCTGGTCGGGCGGCAGCGCGAGACCGAACTGCTGACCGCGGCGCTGGTCCAGGCCGAGGACGGCGGCAGCGGCTCCACCGTGCTGCTCCGCGGCGAGGCCGGCGTCGGCAAGAGCACCCTGCTGGACTGGGTCGAGCACCGGGCCCGCGAACGCGGGTTCACCGTGCTGCGCGCCGTCGGCGCCGAGGCCGAGACCGACTTCGCGTTCGGCGCCCTGCACCAGGTGTTCTGGCCGCTGCTGCAACGCTCCGAGGCGCTGACGGCGCATCAGCGCGAAGCGCTGGAGAGCGCGTTCGGCGTCCGCTCCGGCACCCCCAGCGGCTTCGCCGTCGGCGCCGCCGCCCTGGCCTGCTCGCCGAGGCCGCCGGCGCCGCCCCGTCCTGCTGCTCCTCGACGACCTGCACTGGCTCGACTCGTCCAGCGCCACGGTGTTCGCGTTCCTGCACCGCCGCTCCACCCGGCTGCCGGTGGTGATGGTCACCGCCAGCCGGCCCGGCGGGCGGTCCGCGCAGATCTGGTCGGCCGAGGCCGTCGACGTCGGCGCACTGCCGCAGGCCGACGCCGCCGCGCTGCTCGACAGCTGCCGGCCCGAACTCGCCGCCACCACCCGGGACCGGGTGCTCGCCGAGGCGGCCGGCAACCCGCTCGCCCTGGTCGAACTGCCCGGGCAGCTCGCCGCCGCCCAGCAGCGCGGCCTCGCCCCGCTGCCCGAACGGCTGCCGCTCGGCCGCACCCTGGAACGGGTCTTCGCCGAACGCCTCGGCGAACTCCCGCCCGACGTCGGCCGGCTGCTGCTGCTCGCCGCGCTCGCCACCGGCCCCGAGTTCAGCCGCGGCGGCTGGCTGCGGGTCGGCGGCGAGGCCCTCGGCGAGGCCCTGACCCGGCTCGACGCGGACGGCGTCGCCCGGCTCGACGAATCCGGGCAGCTGGTGTTCCGTCACCCGCTGGCCCGCACCGCCGTGGTGTCCGCCGCCTCCGACGCCGACCGCCGGCGCGCCCACCGCGACCTCGCCGAGGCCCTCGCCCGGACGACCCGCGCCGGCTCGCCCACGAGGCCGCCGCCGCGCTGCTGCCCGACGACGCCCTCGCCCACCGCCTGATGGAGGCCGGCCAGGACCTCGCCGCCCGCGGCGGCGACGCCGAGGGCGCCCTGCTGCTGGAACGCGCCGCCGTCCTCAGCACCGACTCCTGCGACCGCGCCCGCCGGCTCACCTGGGCCGCCGTGATGGCCGCCCGCGGCGGACAGCTCCGGCACGCCGCCGCACTCGTCGACGAGCTGACGGCCTGCCAGGTACCGGAGGACATCGCCCCGCTGCTCGCCTACGCCGTGGTGTACGCCGACCAGAGCCACCACGTCGACTTCGAGTCCTCCGCCGCGCTGCTGCCCGGCGCCCTCGACGCGCTCGCCGCACCCGGCGCCGACACCTTCGGCGGCCTGGTCGAACAGGCCTTCTTCAAGCTGCTGCTGGCCGCCGCCTACACCGACGACCCGTGGGCCTGGCGGGCCCTGCACGGGCACCGCGACCAGGTCTCCGAGGCCGGCCGGCTCTGCCTCCAGGCCTGGACCGACCCCCGCCCCGGCACCGCCGACGCGCTGCTCGCCCTGGCCCGCGACCTGCCGGCCGATCAGGAGGCGGGCGTGGCCTGGCTGCTGCTCTGGACGGCCTCCGCGCTCGACTCCGCCGAGGGCGAGGTCTGGCAGCGCCCCGCCGGGCAGCACGGCTACGCCACCCAGGGCTCGGTCGCCAAGGCCAAGGCCCACCAGGACTTCCTGCTCGGCCGCTGGGACCAGGCACAGGTCTGCCTGCGCGAGGCCGAGATCGCCGAGGAACTCGGCTACCGCACCAACGCCCTGCTCTTCCGGCTGGCCCACGCCCACTTCCTGGCCGGCCGCGGCGACGAGGCCGGGCTGCGCGAGGCCGACGAGGCGATCCGGCCGACCGCCGCCCGGGCCCGGATGCGGTACACCCTCGACCGGCTGACCCACCTGCGCGCCCTGGCCGCGCTCGCCCACCGCCGCCACGACGAGGCGTACGCGCACCTGCGCGAACTCGCCCCGCCCGGGCAGCCGGTGGGCGGCCCGCCGTGGCGGCACGCGCTGGTCTTCGACCTGGTCGCCGCCGCCGTGCTGACCGGCCGCCGCGGCGAGGCGCAGGCCCGGCTCGACGCGGCCCGGGCCGCCGGCTCCGCCGCGATCTCCGACCGGCACGCCTTCCTGGTCGCCGCCGCGGCCGCCCTGGCCGCCGACGACGAGCACGCCGAGGACGCCTACCGGACGGCGCTCGCCGTTCCCGGCGCCGAGCAGTGGACCTTCGACCTGGCGCGGCTGCAACTCGCCCACGGCTCCTGGCTGCGCCGCCGCCACCGGCCCGGCGCCCGGACGGTGCTGCGCGCCGCGCACCACGTGTTCGACCGGCTGCAGGCGCGGCCCTGGGCGCGGTGGTGCGAGGAGGAACTCCGGGCCGCCGGCGACCCGGTGGCCGCACCCGCGGCCGGGCCGTCCACCGAGCCGACCGAACTGACCGGGCAGGAGCTGCGGATCGCCCGGCTGGCCGCCACCGGCCTCACCAACAAGGAGATCGGGCGGCGGCTGCAACTGTCGCCGCGCACCGTCGGCGCGCACCTCTACAAGATCTTCCCGAAGCTCGGCATCACCTCCCGGGCCGCCCTGGCCCACGCCCTCGACCAGCTCTGACCCGCCCGCCGGGCCCGGCCCGACCGTGCCGTCCGCGCACCGCCGCAACACGGCAGTCAAATGACCTAACCCGCCGCCGGGTCCGCGGCGCAGTCTCGTACCAGGACCTCGGTGGAAAGGCGGTCGGATGAGCGGGTGGATGGCGAACGGGTGCGTGCCCGGTGCGGTGTGGCCGTGGCCGCCCGCCGCGACGGACCCGGCGCACGCCGGGGCGTCGCCCGGCGAACGGGCGGTGCTGTCCCGGCTCGGCCACCTGCGGGTCGCCACGCTGGAGACCGCGGTGCCGCTGCCGCCCCGCCTCGCGGGCCGGTTCGCCTGGGCCCGGCAGGAGCCGATGGTCGGCATCGGCCTCCAGTTGACCGGCGAGTGCATGATCACCCAGGACGGGCAGCAGACGATGCTCGGCGAGGGCGAGTTCGTGCTGTACGACACCGCCCGGGCGTACGTCATCGAGTACCCGAAGCCGTCCCGCGCGCACCTGTTCCACCTGCCGCGCCGGCTGCTCGCCGTGCCGGACGGCGAACTGCGGCGGGTCACGGGCACACCGGTGACCTCGGCCGACGGGTTCGGGTCGGTGCTGCTGCCGTTCCTGCGGACCCTGGCCGACTCGGCGGCGTCGTACCAGACCCCGGTGGCCGACCGGCTGGCCGGCAGCGTCGCCGACCTGGTCGGCACGATGATCACCCAACTGGGCACGGCCCGGGCGGCGGAGGACGCCGACACCCCGAACGGCCGGCTGCTGCGACAGGTCCGCGCGTACATCGAACGCCGGCTCGGCGACCCGGAGCTGTCGCCGGAGACCGTCGCCCGGGCCCACCACATCTCGGTGCGCTACCTGCACCGCCTGTTCGAGGGCGAGGGGGTGACGGTGAGCCGGCTCATCCTCCGCTCCCGGCTGGACGCCTGCGCCCGGGAACTCGCCCGGCCCGGCCTGTCGGTGGCCGAGATCGCGCACCGCTGGGGGTTCGGCAGCCCGGCGCACTTCAGCCGGGCGTTCCGCACCGCCTACGGCGTCCCGCCGCGGGAGTGGCGGGCCCGGCGCACCGCCGGCTGACCTTCCGGAGGAGATTTCCTCCTGTGGTTCTTCCTGGTCGGGGCCGGCCCGGGGCGGTGGGATGGGGTGACAGCCGCGGGACACCGCCCGCGGCGGTGCCCGACCGCCACCCGGAGGAGCGCAGTTGCCCGTCGTCCTCGACACCGCCGCCGTACCGCGGGCCGACCGCGCCGAGTTCTGGCACGAGGCGGTCTCCCGCACCTTCATCCCGCTGGACGTGCGCCTCCGCGAGGAGGCGCCCGGCCCGGCCGCCATCACCAGCGACCGGATGGGCGAGCTCCAGGTCTCGCTGGTGCAGGCCGGTCCGCAGCGGGTGGTCCGCAGCGCGGCGCTGATCGCCCGCGGCGGCGAGGACCACCTCACCCTGGCCCTCCAGCACCGGGGCACCGCCCGGCTGGCCCAGGACGGCCACCGCGTCCTGCTGCGGCCCGGCGCCTTCGCGATCTCGGACGCCGGACGGCCGTTCGCCAAGGAGCTGGACGAGCCGTTCGCGTTCACCGCGTTCCACTGGCCGCGCACGGCGGGCGGCCTCACCGAGGACGACCTGCGGGTGCTCACCGCGACCGCCTTCGACCCGGACGCCGGCACCGCCCGGCTGGTGGCCTGCTACCTGGAGCGGCTCGGCCGGGCCGCCGGCCAGTTGGAGCCGGCCGCCGCCCGGCTGGCCGCCACCGCGCTGGACCTGCTCGTCACCCTCGCCCACGAGCGGCGCGGCCGCCCCGGCCCGGACGGGCCCGGGCCGGCCCTGGCCACGCTGGCCCGGGTGAAGGACCACATCCTGAACCACCTCGGCGACCCCGGCCTCACCCCCGAACGGATCGCCGCCGCCCACCACATGTCGGTGCGTCACCTGCACAAGCTGTTCCGGTACGAGGGCGTCACGGTGATGCGCTGGATCCAGCAGCGGCGGCTGGAGGGCTGCCGCCGGGCGCTGGCCCGCCCCGGCGGCGACCGGACCACCGTGGCGGCGGTGGCGAACCGCTGGGGGTTCGTCAGCGCCAGCCACTTCAGCCGCTCCTTCCGGGCCGCCTACGGCGTCTCGCCGCGCGAGTGGCAGGCCGCGCCCGTCCGCACGGCGGTGCCGGGCTGACGGGCTGTCGGCCGCTGCGCCACGACGGGACGGTCGGGCCGTCGGCTGCTACTCGAACACCGTCGGCGGAGCCGGCGAATCGGCGGCCAGCGCCGCCCGGGCCTCCGCGACCAGTTCGTCGGCGACACGGCCCGCGAACGCCAGGACGGCGCGGTACTCGGCCTCGGCCTCGGCCCGGCGGCCGAGGTGGGTCAGGGCGTGGCCCAGGTGGAGGTGGACCTTGGCGGCGGGCCGGTGGTGCCCGTGCGTCTCCAGTGCGCCGCGGATCGGGAGCAGGACGTCGACGGCCTCCGCCCAGCGGCCGAGGTTCAGGGGGACCAGCGAGACGTGGTAGGTGGCGATCAGCGCGGTCAGGACGCGGGTGGTCTCCGGGATCCGCGCGGCGTTGCGCGGGTCGCCGAGGACGTCCATCACCTCGCGGTGGGTGGCCATCGCGTCGTCGACCCGGCCGGCCCGGCGCAGCAGGTGGATGCTGACGTTGCAGGCCGGCAGGTAGCCGTTGATCTCGTCGGCCGCGATGAACAGGTCCAGCGCCTTGCGGCAGTGCTCGGCGGCCGACGCGGCGTCACCGTCGGCGTCCCGCAGCACGCTGAACCGCAGGTGGGCCCGGGCCTGCTGGACCTCCGCGCCGGTGGCGCGGGCGAGTTCGAGGGCGGCGCCGGCCGCCTCGGCCGCCGCCGGGAGGTCCGACTCGCAGACCCAGTGCGCCCAGGACAGGTCGTTCAGGTGGGCGGTCCGCGCGGCGGTGTCGCCGAGCGCGGCCGCGGCGCGGGCGGCGGCGTCGAACAGCTCCACCCAGTGGCCGGCCGTCACCCAGTGGTCGGACACCGGGCTCATCGCCGCCCCCACCGCCCCCACCTCGGCGTGCTCGCCCAGCGCGGCGGCCTCGCGGAACGCGGCCAGCCAGTTGGCGTGTTCGGCCTTCAGCCAGTGCATCGCCTGCTCCCGGCCGCCCGGCCCGAGCAGCGGGTCGCCGGCCGGCGCCGCCTCGTGGTCGGGCGCGTGGCGGCGGCCCGCCAGCACGGCCGCGGCCAGCAGTCCGCCGCGCAGCCGGGCCCGGTGGGCGGCCCGGCCGGCTCGCCGTCCTCCTCGCGGAGCCGGGAGCGGGCGTACAGGCGCAGCAGGTCGTGCAGGCGGTAGCGGTCCTCGCGGCGGGTGGTCAGCAGGCCCGCCTCCAGGAGTTCCTCCAGCAGGTCCTCGGCGTCGAGCAGCGGGAGGCGGGCCAGCAGGGCGGCCAGTGGGGCGCTGAAGTCGGGCCCGGGGATCAGCGACAGCAGGCGGAACATCCGGGCGGTCTCCGGGGCGAGCCGCGAGTAGGACAGCGAGAAGGCCGAGTTGACCCGCAGGTCGCCGGCGCTCAGCGAGTCCAGCCGGCGGTCCTCGTCGGCGAGCCGGGACGCCAGCCGGCCGAGGCTCCAACTGGTGCGGGTGGCCGCCCAGTTGGCGGCGACCCGGAGGGCGAGCGGGAGGTGCCCGCAGAGCTCGGTGATCTGCTCGACGGCCGCCGGCTCGGCGTCCACCCGGGCCGCGCCGACCACGGCGCGCAGCAGCGCGGCGGACTCCTCCGGGGCGAGCGCGGTCAGCTCCACCCGGTGCACGCCCTCCAGGCCGGCCAGGGTGTGCCGGCTGGTCACCACCACCAGCAGCCGGCCCGCCACCGGCAGCAGCGGCCGGACCTGGGCCTCGTCGGCGGCGTTGTCCAGCACCAGCACGCCGCGCCGGCCGGCCGCCGCCTCGCGGTAACGGGCCAGCCGCTCCTGCGGGTTCAGCCGGACCAGGTCCAGTTCGCCCGCTCCCCAGCCGGCCAGCAGCCGGCCGGCCGCCTCCTGCGGGGTCAGTGGGCGGGCGTCCAGTCCTTGCAGGTCGAGCAGGAACGGAGGGTCCGCCGGTTCGCCGGCCAACTGCTCGGCCAGCCGCACCGCCAGGGTGGTCTTGCCGCTGCCGGGGGTGCCGAACACCACCGCCACCGGCGGGGCCGCGGCCGGTCCGGCGGGCGGGTGGGCGAGCCCGCGCAGCAGGGCCAGTTCGGGCCGCCGGCCGACGAAGTCCCGCACGCCCCGGGGCAGCAGGGGCCCGACGGCCGGGGCGGGCCGGCGCCTCGCGGCCGGCCCGGGCCTGCGCGAGCAGTGCGGCGCGGGCCGGCTCGTCGAGGCCGAGGCCCTGGGCGATCGCGGTGAGGGTGCCGCGCTGCGGGCGGCGGCTGCGGCCGCGCTCCAGGTCGCCGATGGCCCGGTCGGAGACCCCGGAGGCCTCGGCGAGCTCCTCGATGGTCAGGCCGCGCGCCCGGCGCAGTTCCCGGAGGGTCCGCCCGAAGCCGGTCCCGCTGCTGTCGTCCATCCCGCTGTTCCGTCCGTTCGCCCCCCGGCAGAGTCCGTCACCCCCCTTCCTACTGGGTGCGGGCGTCGAACCGGAAGCCGGTTCCGGTCGGTGGACGGCGGTCCGGGCCGCCCGCGGGCAAGGGGTGCGCGGACCGGCCGGGCGGAGTGCGCTGCGGGGAAAGGCGGGGCGGGCGCGGCTTCCTAGCCTGGGGCCTCGCCGTCCCCACCGTCTCCGAGAGGCTTCCTCCACCATGTCCGATTCGCACACCGCCGCCGGCCCGCTGCTGGAGCCGGAGGCGCGGGCCTTCGCCGACGCCACCGCCGACCCGCCGTACCTGTTCGACCTGGGCCCGGCCGCCGGCCGGGAGGCCGTCGACCAGGTGCAGTCCGGGGAGACCGCCCTCCCGGCGATCGACGAGGAGTGGATCGAGGTGGCCGGGGGTCCGGCCGGACCGGTCCGGGCCCGCATCGTCCGGCCCGCCGGCGCCACCGGCACGCTGCCCGTCGTGCTGTACATCCACGGCGCGGGCTGGGTGTTCGGCAACGCGCACACCCACGACCGGCTGGTCCGCGAACTCGCCGTCGGCGCGGGCGCGGCCGTGGTGTTCCCCGAGTACGACCTGTCGCCCGAGGCGCGCTACCCCGTGGCCGTCGAGCAGAACTACGCCGTCGCCCGCTGGGTGGTGACGGAGGGTCGGACCAAGGGCCTGGACGCCGCCCGGCTCGCCGTCGCCGGCGACTCCGTCGGCGGCAACATGGCCGCCGCGCTCACCCTGATGGCCAAGGCCCGCGGCGACGTGGCTCTCGTCCAGCAGGTGCTGTTCTACCCCGTCACCGACGCGGCCTTCGACACCGACTCCTACCGGGAGTTCGCCACCGGCTACTTCCTGCGCCGCGACGCCATGCAGTGGTTCTGGGACCAGTACACCACCGACCCCGCGCAGCGCGCCGAGATCACCGCCTCCCCGCTGCGCGCCACCGTCGAGCAGCTCACCGGCCTGCCGCCGGCACTGGTCGTCACCGGTGAGGCCGACGTGCTGCGCGACGAGGGCGAGGCCTACGCGGTGAAGCTCCGCCGGGCCGGCGTCCCCGTCACCGCGGTGCGCTTCCTCGGCACCATCCACGACTTCGTGATGCTGAACGCGCTGCGCCCCTCGCAGTCCGCTCAGGGCGCCGTCGCGCTCGCCGTCCAGACCCTCCGCCAGGCCCTGCACCAGGCCTGAACCCGCACACCGGACACAGGAGTCGACAATGACCGACAAGCCCACCGTCGTGCTGGTGCACGGCGCCTTCGCGGACGCCTCCAGCTTCGCCCGCCTGATCCCCGAACTGCTCGCCGACGGCCTGCGCGTGGTCGCCCCGGCCGGGCCCAACCGCAGCCTGACCGGCGACGCGGCCTACCTCGCCTCCGTGGTCCGGCAGATCCCCGGCCCCGTGGTGCTGGTCGGGCACTCCTACGGCGGCGCGGTGATCACCGTCGCCGGGGCCGAGGAGAACGTCAAGGCGCTGGTGTACCTGGCGGGTTACGCACTGGAGGAGGGCGAGAGCCTGGGCGAGCTGCAGGGCCGGTTCCCGGCCTCCGAGCTGGCCGAGGCGCTGGTGTACACGCCGTTCCCGCTGGACGGCGGCGGCGAGGGCACCGACGTCTCCGTGCAGGTCGACCGCCTGCCGGAGATCTTCGCCGCCGACGTCGACCCGGCCCTCGCCGAGGTCCTCGCCGTCACCCAGCGCCCGCTGGCCGCCGCCGCGTTCGGCGAGGCCGCGCCGACCGCCGCGTGGCGGACCAAGCCGTCCTGGGGCGTCGTCGCCACCGCCGACCGCACCATCAACCCGGAGGTCGAGCGCTTCGGCTACCGCCGCGCCGGGATGACCGTGGTCGAACTCGACACCTCGCACCTGATGATGCTCTCGCAGCCCGCCCGGGTCGCCGAGGTGATCCGCGAGGCCGTCCGCGCCGTCCGGGCCTGACCCGGCCCCGCCCGGACCGCGGGGACCGTCACCCCGCGGACCGGGCGGCCACCGCGTGCGTCACCACCGGCTCCCCGTCCGTCAACGCCCGGGCGGTGCGCTCGAAGGCGTGGTCGACGCCCGTCCAGCGCTCGTGGTGCTGCGCCCGGTGCTCCGCCCAGGACGCCACCGTGAACACCTCCACGAACCGGCCCGGCCGGGCCGCGTCCCGGTACAGGCCCCAACCGACCGCGCCGGTGCGCCGCCTGGACGCCTCCACCTCGTCCATCGCCGCCACGAACGCGCCCGCGTCGCCGTCCGCCACCCGGTACTCGACGGTGACCAGCACCGGACCGTCGGCCGCGGCCGGCTCGACCGTCAGCCGCGGCTCCGGCCAGCTGTCCGACAGCGACGGGTCCGCCCGGCCGTCCGGCAGCGGCAGCCGGCGCAGCGACAGCACACCCGGCAGCAGCAGCCCGGCCGGCACCGCCAGCGCCACGAACAGCCCGGCGTACTGCGCCAGTTGACCCCACACCAGGGCGCCCAGCGCGTTGCCGCCCTGGAACACCAGCAGGTAGAAGGCGACCGCGCGGGCCCGCACCCAGTTCGGCAGCCCCAGTTGCAGCGCGGCGTTCAGCGTGGACAGGCCCCAGATCCAGGCCGCGCCCGCGAACGCCAGGGCCGCGCCCGTCACCCAGGCGCTCCCGGTCAGCGCCGTCACCAGCAGCGCGCCCGCCGTCAGCAGGCCCGCCAGCGCCAGCACGCCGTCGCCGCGCAGCCGGGCGCTCAGCCGCGGCAGCGTCCCCGCGCCCGCCACCGCACCCACCCCGACGGCGCCCAGCAGCAGGCCGTACCCGGACGAGCCCAGCCCCAGCCGCTGCACCGCCACCACCGGCAGCAGCGCCCACAGCGCCGCCGCACCCGGCACGAACAGCGCGCAGCGCAGCAGGATCCGCCGCACCTCCGGCGCGCGGCGGACGTACCGCCCGCCGGCCCGCAGCGCCGCCAGCACCTGCTCGCGCTCCCGCTCCCGGACCGGTGACGACTCGTCGGGGAAGCGGCGCAGCAGGACCAGCAGAATGCCCACGAAGGACAGCGCGTTGAGCGCGAACGTCCAGCCCACGCCGGCGGCGGCGACCAGCAGTCCGCCCAGCGCGGGGCCGACCGCGCGGGCCACGTTCATGTTCACCGCGCCCAGCGCCGAGGCCTGCCGCAACTGCTCGCGCGGCACCAGGCTCGGCTGCACGGCCTGCCAGGCCGGGCCGTTCAGCGCCGTCAGACAGCCCAGCAGGAAGGTCAGCAGCAGCAACAGCCACGGCCCGAGCACCCCGAGCAGCGCCAGCACCGCGAGCACGGTGGCGACCGCCGCCATCGCCGCCTGCATCACCAGCAGCAGCCGCCGCCGGTCCACCAGGTCCGCGAGCGCCCCGGCCGGCAGCGCCAGCAGCAGCACCGGCAGCCCGGCCGCGACCTGCACCAGCGACACCAGCCCCGCCCCGTGCCCGACCAGCAGCCACTGCGCGCCGACGGTCTGCATCCAGCCGCCCACGTTCGACACGAACTGGGCCACCCACAGCGCCCGGAACACCTTCTCGCCGAGCGGCGCCCAGGCGGACCCCGTCGTGCTGCCTCTCATCGTTCTCTCCGCCTCTCTCCGTCGAGCCGCCGAGGCTAGTGCGGAGTCCGCGGGCCGAATGTGCGCTCCGCGCCCGGACGGTGGCCCGGGCGGGCACGGTTGCGGCGGCGCTCGCCGGCGGGGAGGGCGGCCGACAGCCGGTCAGGCGAGCAGCAGGGCGCGGTCCCAGGTGGTGAACGGGACGCGGTCGGTGGCGACGGTGTGCAGGGCGAGGGCGACGCCCGCCGCGCCGGTGAGGAAGCCGGCCGGGTCGTCGGTCCAGCCGTTGCGGGGCAGCGGCGGGCGGAAGCCGAACGGGGCAGGGGTGGCGAGGTCGAGCAGCCGCTCCGTCAACCGGGGCAGCAGGGCGGTGAGTTCGTTCTCCGGCTGCTCGCTGTCGCGGCCGGTCCGCCAGGTGCACTGGAGCAGTCCGGCCCAGCCGTGGCAGAGGCCGGCGTCGGTGAGGGCGGCGGGGCCGGTGGCGGTGTCGAGGGCGCGGTGGACGGCCGCGGCGGCGGCCTGTTCGGCGCACTCGCGCCAGTCGGGCTGGTCGAGGGCCAGGCCGGCGAGTTGCAGGGCGCGGGCGATCCCGGGGGAGCCGTAGCACCAGGACGGCCGCCCGGGCCGCTCGCAGTCGCCGGGCGGCTGCGGGTGGTCCGGGAGCTGGTCGATGGTGGTGAGGTCGACGGACTGCGGCCACCACGGGCCGTACCGGTCCTGGCGGGCCTGGCCGAGCAGCCAGTCCGCCCACAGGCTGAGCGCGGTGCGCTGGCCGGGGACGCGCAGGCCCTGCCGCCAGCAGAGGGCGAGCAGGGCGAGCGGCCCCGGCAGGCCGTGCGCGAGGCCGAGGTTGGCGTGGCCGCGTTCGGCGCTGGTCGGCGCGCAGTCGTCGGGGCTCTGCGCGACCCACCAGCCCGGCAGTTCGGCGATCGGCTCGGAGAGCCGGACCAGGGCGCGCAGCACCAGGTGCAGCGCGGAGTCGGCGGTCCCGGCCCGCGGGTGGTGGTCGAGCAGGACGGCGCCGAGGCCGGCCAGCCCGGAGACCAGGTCGTAGCGTTCCACCGCGGTGTGCTCGACGCCCGCCGCGGCGCGCTGCTGCTCGCGCCGGGCGAGGCGTTCGGCGAGGACGGTGGTCTGGTGGTGCAGGTGCGCGCGGGCGGTGCGGTAGTCGGCGGGCGTGGCGGCGGCCCGGGGCAGGGCGAAGGCGAGCGCGGGGACGGCGTCGTACAGGCCGGTGCCGGGGGCCGCGCCGGCGGCGGAGCGGGCCGCGACGCCCAGCCAGGCGTGCGCGGTCGCCCGGTGGGCCGGGTCCTGCCGGGACAGTTCCGCGAACAGCAGCGCGATGCCGGGCGCCCCGTCGGCGAGCCCGGCGGGGGCCCACGGCCGGTCGGCGTCGGCGAGCGCGCCCGCCACCCGGTCCGGTTCGGCGAGGAGTTCGGCCGTGGCCGCGACCGCGGCCCGGGCGTGGTCGGACAGGTTCACAGGGCGGCTCCGGGGAGGATCGTCGGGTGGCGGTCGGTTGACGGCACGTCAGGACTCCGTGGGGTTCCGGCGGCGCTGCGGGCGGCCTCGCGGGACCAGTACGCGCGGACGGTGCGGCGGGCCGGCGCGAGGGAGCGCTCCTCGGCGGTCCGGTCGGCGCCGAGCAGGCGGTTGTGGTGCAGGTGCAGCAGCGCGGACAGCGCGGTGTCCGGGGTGCTCCAGCGGGGGTCGAGCCGGGCGCGGTAGCGGGCGAGCGCGGCGGCGCGCTCCTGCCAGGCGGCGAGGAGTTCGTCCGCGCCGGGCAGCTCGGCGAGGCGCTCCCACCGGCCGCGCGGGTCGATCAGCGCCCGGGCCTGCGCGCGGTCGGCGGCCGGCAGGGCGTGCCGTTCGGTGGTGAGGCAGCGGCGCCGGAGGTGCTGCGGGTCGCCGAAGTGCTGCGCCAGGTCGACGTAGTTGGCGGCGGCGAGCACCGGCGCGGAGACGTCGAGGCGGCGTTCGCGCAGCAGCCGGAGCTGGAGCAGGCAGCAGCGGCTGTCGGCGGCGAACACCCGCTCGGCCGCCTCGATCGCGGCCGGCCCGCCGTGGCGCTCGGGCTCGGGCCGGTAGCCGTCCAGGACGAGCGGACCGGCCAGCCCGGCGGCGGCTCGCCCGTCGGCCCAGCGGGCGAGGACGGGCAGCAGGCGGGCCGCGAGCCCGCCCGGGTCGCCGTGGAAGCGCAGCCGCAGGTGCGGCTCCGGGTACGGGTGGCGCAGGTAGAACCAGCGGTCGACGCCCTCGGGCAACCCGGCCAGCAGCTCCGGCAGGTGATGGACCAGCAGCTCGTCGTGGCGGTCGGGCGCGCAGGGCAGCCGGGCGCACAGCCACTCCGAGCCCGGGCCGTGACTCTCCCGGACGGCGCGGCCGCGGGGCGGGGCGACCCGCGGGGCGCGCGCGGCGCCGGGGCGCGGCGCAGCAGCGGGAAGGCGAGTTCGTTGGCGTGGCCGCCGAGCCAGCCGGCGTCCCCCTCGGGGGCCTCCTGCACGGACGCCTCGCCGCCGCGCAGCCACGCGTGGTGCAGCAGGGCGCGCTGGTGAGGGTCCGTCAGGTCGAGGGTGAGCCGCCGGCCGTCGCTGACGCTGCGCACCGTGTCCGGCACCCGCCAGCGGCGGCGCCAGGCGTCCAGCAGGTCGGTCCAGCGGTCGGGGTCGGTCTCCGTGCGCAGCGCGGGTTCGTCGGGAGCCAGCGGGCGGGGCTGAGCACGGTGCGGCCGGAGCGGACCCGCGGCAGGTAGGGGAGCGCCTCGGCCGCGCCCCAGCGCCAGCGGAGCCGGCCGCCCGCGCCGCCGCGGGACAGCGCGTCCAGCAGGCGGGCCGCGTCGGGGGCGTCGGTGGCGAGCAGGTGCGGGACGGTGGGCACCACTTCGCGGCCGAGCCGGCGGGAGACCACGGCCAGCCGGTCCCGGTCGGCGACGACCTCCAGGTCCGCGACGGTGAGGGTGCCCGGGCGGGAGTGGTCGGCGAACTCGGCGAGGGCGACGACGTGCGGGAGCAGCCGCGGCACCCGGGCCGTGCTGCCGGTGTGCGGGCGCGGCGCGCGGAACGACAGCTGGGCGCGGACGGCCTCCGGGTTGTCGGTGGGCGCGTCCCGGACGGTCTCGGCGAGCGCCCGGCCCGCCCGGCCGAGCAGCGGGGCGTACCGGCCCGCCAGCGCCCCCGCGCCGGGGGACACGCTGTCGACCAGCAGGGTGAACTCGCCCGCCGCCAGCGCCTCCGGGGACGCGGACCGCAGCTGGAGCAGCAGGTCCAGCGAGGCGGGCGGGACGGCGGACGGGCCGCCCGCCGCGGCGCCGGTGCCGGCCAGGCGGGCCAACAGGGCGCCGTCGAGCAGCAGTTCGCGCTCGCCCGCGGCGGCGGCGCGCTGGGCCAGGGACAGCAGCAGCCCGTCCCGCGCGTCGGCCGGCCCGCCGCCGGGCAGGGCGCGGGCGCCGCGCGGCAGCAGGGGCCGGCGGGCGCGCCGAGGCCGCGCTCCGGGTCGAGCAGCTCCAGCAGCGGGACGGCCCGGCCCAGCCCGTACCGGGCGACGAACTCCTCGTGGTACTGCCGCAGGTACGCAGGTCCCGGCCGGCCGGAGGCGACCGCCCACAGGACGTCCGCGGCCCGCTCCACCTCGGTGCGCAGGCCGGCGGGCAGCCGGACCGTCACGTCCAGCCCGAGGTCCACCCGCACCGGCCGGCCGGTGTCGTGCAGGCGGCGCATCCCCTCGGTCAGCGCCCGCCACTGCGGCAGGCCCGTCCCCGGCGCCGTCCGCCGGTACGCCGCGAACCCGGCCTGCACGGCGCGCAGTTCGGCCGCCACCGCGCTGTCGGCGGCCAGCCGGGCGAGCAGGTGGCCGAGCGGGTCGGGCTCGGTGGACGGCGGCAGCAGATCGGTCAGCAGCAGCCGGCTGCGCACCAGTTCGCCGAGCAGCCAGTCGACCGCGGTGCCGTCCACCCCGGGGTGCGCGGCGAGCAGCGCCCGGTGCAGCTCCGTCCACGGCAGCGGGTCGGCGGCCTCGGCCAGCACGGTGCGGATCGCCGCCGTGCAGCGGACCGAGACCTCCCGCCCGGCCGGCCGCCCGTCCTCGCCCGCCGCCGACAGGTGGCCGAGCACCAGCCGGTCGCCGCGCAGCCGGCACAGGCCGTTGACGACCACCCGCAGCCCGCGCAGCACCGCCGGATCCCGCTCCAGCCGCTCCACCAGCCCCGCCACCCACTCCGCGTCCGGCCGGGCGAGCTTGCGCGGCCGCCCGCCCCAGCGCACCTCCGCCCGCTCGCCGAACCCGGCCGTCGCCACGCCCGCCAGCAGCCCGGACGGGGCGGCCCGGTCCGCCATCAGCAGCCGATAGCGCGTCACCGCCCGCGCGCCGCGCCGCAGTTGCTTCGGCCGCAGGCGCTCGCCGCGCTCCACCCGGTCCAGCAGCAGGCTCAGCGACGGGCTGGACACCGCGACGGCCTCCCGCAGCAGCGGATCGGCGAGCGCCGCCCGCAGCCGGTCCAGGTCGGCGGCGGGCGACGCGTCGGCGGTGGGCGCCCCGGCGGAGGCTTCGCGCGGCGAGGGGGCCGGCCGGACGGCGGCCCGCAGCAGGGCGAGCTCGCCGCAGGCGAAGATCGGCGCATCCGACATGCAGGCTCTCCTTCGGAGCACGGGGGGATCGACGGGCCCGGCGGGAGCGGCCCGGTGCGCCGGGCCGGGCGCACCGGGCCGCTCCGGCGGGGCGCTCAGCGGCAGCGCGAGTTGCGGGCCGAGCCGCAGGAGTACGGCCACGAGGCGTTCGCCGCGGCGCTCTGCTCCTCGGTCTCCTCCTGGGACGGGGCGATGATCTCCAGGACGTCGAGCTCCAGGATGTCGTGCACGGGAAACCGCCTTTCGTGGCTCGATCCGCCGGCCGGTCCGGGCCGTCCCCGGTACCCGTTCCGCTCCGACACCGCGAACCCTAGGGACCCGCCGTCGACAGCCGATCCGCCCCCGATCGGCAAGTGATCGACGCCCCGTCAGCGACCACCCCGCCGAGCGGGGTCTGCCGCCCGGTGCGCCGCTCTGCATACCCTGTGCCGACGCACGGGGCACGCACGAAGAACCACGGACCACGTACGAAGAGTCACCGACAGCGAAGCACGGACGACGAACGACCGACGGCACGGCGACGGGGCCGGCCACAGGGGGTGCAGATGGTGAACAGCCGACCGGCGGAGCTGGACTTCGCGGTGCTCGGACCGGTGCGCGCCCGGCGCGGCGACACCCAGCTCCGGCTCGGCGGACCGCAGCAGCAGGCCATGCTGGCGGTCCTGCTGCTGCGCCCCGGCGGCACCGCCACCGCCGCCGACCTGATCGACGCCCTCTGGGGCGAGCAGCCCCCGAACTCGGCGATGACCACCATGCGTACCTACGCCTGGCGGCTGCGCAAGCAACTGGAGCAGGACGGCGGCGACCCCGCCGTCCTGCTCTCGCTCGGCGACGGCTACCGGCTGGCCGTCCCGCCCGACGCGGTCGACGCCCGCCGCGCCGAGCAGTTCGCCGCCCGCGCCGAGGCCCGGCCGTCGCCGGCCACCCCGAGCACGCCCGCGAACTCCTCGACGAAGCACTCCGGTTGTGGCAGGGCGAGCCCCTGGCCGGCGTCCCCGGACCGTACGCGGAACGCCAGCGCAACCGCCTCGGCGAGCTGCGCCTGACCCTGCTGGAGGAACGGCTCGCCCTCGACGTGGCACTCGGCCGGGCCGCCCGCAGCATCCCCGAACTCACCGACCTGACGGACGAACACCCGCTGCGCGAACGCCCGCACGGCCTGCTGATGCGCGCCCTGTGCCGCAGCGGACGGCAGGCCGAGGCACTGGCCGCGTTCCGCCGGGTCCGGGACGCCCTGGTCGACGAACTCGGCGTGGAACCCGGGCCCGAACTCGCCGAACTGCACCGGCGGATCCTCAACGGCGAGGAGAGCGCGGCGGGGCCCGCCGCCCCGGCCGAGCCGGCTCCGGCCGCGCCCGCGGCCCCGCCCGCCGCCGTGCCGACCGTCGACGCCCCGCTCAGGCCCGCCCAACTGCCGCCCCGGCCCGGTGACTTCATCGGCCGGGAGGCGCAGGCCGAGGAGATCCGGGCCGCGCTCACCGCGCCGTCCCGGGCCTCGCTGCCGGTGGTGGCGGTGGTCGGCATGGGAGGCGTCGGCAAGACCGCGCTCGCCCTGCACGCCGCCTGGCACTGCCGGGACGCCTTCCCCGACGGGGAGCTCTACGCCGACCTGCGCGGCGCCGACCGGCTGCCCGCCACCGCCGACGACGTGCTCGCCGGCTTCCTGTCCGCGCTCGGCGTCCGCCCCGAAACGGTGCCGGAATCCACCGCCGCCCGCTCGGCGCTGTTCCGCTCGCTCACCGACACCCGGCGCCTGCTGGTGGTCCTCGACAACGCCCGCGACACCTCGCAGATCCGCCCGCTGCTGCCCGGCTCCGCCAACTGCGCCGTCCTGGTGACCAGCCGCACCCGGCCCACCAGCCTGCAGGCCGACGTCCAGCTCGACCTGGACGTCTTCACACCCGCCGAGGCGCTCGACCTGCTCGGCCGGGTGATCGGCCCGCTCCGGCTGGCCGCCGAGGCCGGCCCCGCGCTCGACCTGGTCGCGGCCTGCGGCTACCTCCCGCTCGCGGTACGGATCGTGGCCGCCCGGCTCGCCTCCCGCCCCCGCTGGACGATCGCCAGCCTCAGCGAACGCCTCGCCGACGAGCAGCGCCGGATCGACGAGCTGCGGATGGGCGACCTCGCCGTCGACGTGGCCTTCGAGCTGGGCTACCGGCAGTTGACGCCCGATCAGTCCCGGGCGTTCCGGCTGGCCGCCTGGGCGGAGGCCCCGCACTTCGGACTCGACACCGCCGCCGCCCTGCTCGACCTCGGCCCCGACGACGCCGAGGAACTGCTGGAGGCACTGGTGGACGCCGCGATGCTCGACTCGGTCGGCGCGGGCCGCTACCGGTACCACGACCTGCTGCGCGGCTTCGCCCGCCGCACCTCCGGCGCGCACGACCCCGAGGAGGGCGCCGCCGCCCGCGCCCGCCTGCTCGGCCTGCTGCTCGACCGGGCCCGCGCCGCCTTCCAACTCGCCGTCCCCGGCGACCCGGTGGCCCACGACCTGGGCGCCGACTGGCCGCCCCACCCCGGCGGCCCCGCCCTGCCCGACCTCGCCGCCGCCCGCGCCTGGGTGCAGGCCGAGGCCCCGGAGGCGATCGCCCAGTCGGGGAGGCTGGCGGCGGTCGCGGCCCAGCTGTTCGCGGCGCGACTCGGCTCCGCAGCGGGCGGCGGAGCCTACCTGCCGGGTGGGACCGGCGGGCTGTTCGGCGAGTGGGGCATGACGCCTGCCGAGCCCTTCGAACTGCTCGACGGCCGCACCGGGTTGGGAGCGGGCGAAGGTGCGGTCGGCGGCGCCGCGGAGCCGTTCGCCGCGCGACGCGCTCCGGCGGCGGGGGCGTTCGAGCTGGTGGACTGGTCGGTGGCGGCCGAGAGCGACGGCGGGCGGCCCGCCGAGCGGGTGTCCTCCGTCGCCGAGATGTTCGAACTGCTGGACGGCTTCGAAGAGTTGGGCCCGGCGGTCGAGGCGCACGACAGCGCTCCGGGTGGATCGGCGCGGGCCGGGGGTGTCACCTCGGTCGCCGAGGTCTTCGAACTGCTCGACGGGTTCGAGGAGTTGGGCGCGGCGGACGGCGGACTGTTCGTCGCCCGGCGGGCCCGGTGGCCGGGGCGCTCGAAGTCGCGGACGGGGCCGGCGGGACGGGCGAGGCCGACGCCGGGCTGGCCGCCGCGCGACGCGGCCTGCGGGCCGCCGCCGACCTGCTGATCGCGCTGAGCCCGTTCGGCCAGGGCGAGCGGGCCGGCCGGCTGGAGACGGCGGAACGGGCCCTGGTCGCGGCGGCCACGGTGAGCGGCGACCGCTTCGCCGAGGGCCGGGCCCGCTTCCTGCTGTGCGGCAGCCACCTCGCGGCGACCCGGTTGGACGACGCCCGCACCGAGGCGCTCGCGGCGGAGGCCGCCAGCCGGTCCGCGGGCGACACCGTGATGCTCCGCCAGGTCCTCAACGACCTCGGACTGATCGCGCAGATCCTGCACCGGAACGGCGAGGCGATCGGCCGCTTCGAGGAATCGGTCGCCCTTGCCCGGCAGTTGGGCCACCGCTCCGGCGCGGTGGCGAGCACCGTCAACTCCGCGCTCTCCAAGGTCCGCCGCGGCCAGGCCGCGGAGGCGGCCACCGTCTGCGAACAGCTCCTGCCCGAGGTGCGGGCCCTGGGCGACACCGCCGGGACGGCCTACACCCTGTACGTGCTCGGGCTCGCCCTGCACGGACTCGGCTGCTACCCGCAGGCCGCCGAACGCTTCCGCGAGTGCCGCGCCCTCGCCGCGACCGCGGGCCGCCGCGAGCGGCAGGCACTGGCCGGGATCCGGCTCGCCGACACCCTGTGCGCCCTCGGCCGCCCCGAACAGGCCCTGACCGAAGCGGAGTTCGCCCTCGCCCTCACCATCGAGACCGGCGCCCAACGCGACCAGGGCTACGCCCTCCAGACCCTCGGCCGCGTCCTCGCCGACCTCCGCCGCCCCACCGAGTCCCGCGACCGCCTCCACGAGGCCCACCGCATCTTCGAACGCCTCGGCCTGCCCCAGGCAGCCGAAGTCACCGAACTCCTCGCAGAACTAATGACCCAACCGGGCAGGGACACCTGAGACGGAGCCGAGCGACGACCCGCCGCACGAAGCGCTCCCGCGGGGAGGTGTCGTGGCTGCTGCTTGACGGCGCGAGGTTCGGACCGCCGCCTGCCCGAGAAGCGGCTGGGTGCTGGGCGGCGGGGCCTTCCGCAGGTGGCCGAGCAGTGGGGGCCGCCGACGGCCGATTCGCTCCACGACGCCGCCGCCGAGCCACGGCCCGCCGTCCGGCGGAGCCCCGGTGACCGCCTGCGCGAGCCGCGCCCGATCGTTGTGTCCGGTTCGTCCCGCTGTTCGTGGTGCCGGTGGGCGGTCAATCGCGGCTGAGGTTCCGTCAGCGGTCGGTTCGCGCTGCTCGGCTTCGGTGTCACTTGATGCAGCTGGTGCACCAGGCTCCGGTGCCGTTCCACTCCTCGGTGTCGCTGTGGCCGGTGGACTGGCCGGCGAGGGTGCGCGGGTGGCGGTGGTGGGGGCGCCGGTCAGGGGAGGAGGGCGAGGGCGGCGACGGCCAGGGTGGCGGCGGCCCGGGTGATCGCGGGGATTCGGGTGCGCTGCTGGTGGGCGGCCATGGATCGGTACCTCTCTGGCGGACGGTCCGCCGGGGCGCCGGCGGTGTCCGCAGCCTCGCAGAGCGGGATCGACGTGCGATCACCGGCCGAGCAGCGCCCGCCGCCCGAACCGGCGAGGGCTCGGGCGGCGGGCGGCCGGTCAGGCGGTGGCGTTGTCGATCCGCAGCGGGGCCCCGTCGCGGCGGGCCCGGAGCAGGGCGAGGCCGCCGGCCACCAGGAGGGTGACCGCGCCGAGGACGCCGACCGCCGCGGCGAGGCCGCCGACGGCCTTGGAGACGCCGATCAGGGCGACGGGGCAGACGAACTCGCCGAGGAAGAAGGCGGCGTTCCACAGGCCGGTGCCGCGGCCGCGGTCCGCGGTGCTCAGCAGGGCCAGGGTGCGGGTGATCAGGGTGGGGAGCAGCAGGCCGCCGGCGAAGCAGTTGACCACGGCGCCGACCACCAGCAGCGGGGCGTTGCCCGCGAACGCGACGATGCCGAAGCCGACCGCGCAGGTGGCGAGGACGGCGGGCAGCAGGCGTTCGGCGTGCGCGGTGACGCGGGTGAAGGCGATCGCGCCGGCGACGGTGGCGGCGCTGGCGATCGCGGTGGAGAGGCCGATGGTGGCGGAGGCCGTGATGCCGAGGTCGTCGAGCAGGTAGGAGGTCTCGACCGGCATGGTGTAGAAGACCATCGCGCCGAAGAAGGTGAGCGCGCACGGGGCGAGCAGTCGGCGCAGCAGCGGCGCGGCGGGCGCGTCCGGGGCCTCGGGGGAGGGCTGCTGACGGTTCGTCGGGCGCAGGAAGGCCGCCATCAGCGGGGCGAGCAGCAGGCCGACGCCGTAGGCCCAGAACGGGATGCGCCAGCCGGCCGAGCCGGCGGCGCCGCCGAGGGCGAAGAAGGCGGTGGCGGAGATCGAGGCGCACATGGCCTGGAGGGCGAGGTAGCGTTCGCGCTGCCGGCCGGTCCAGTAGTCGCCGATCAGGGTGGTGCAGCAGGTCATGATGGCGGACTCGGCGATGCCGACCAGGACGCGGCTGGCGACGATCGCGCCGAGCGAGTCCAGGTAGAGCGGGGCGGTGCCGACGATCGCGTAGAGCACGGTGGCGACGACCAGCAGACGGTGGCGGCCGAGCCGGTCGACGAGCACGCCGGCGAACGGGGCCATCACGCCGAGGGCCAGCGCGGGGACGGTGAGCGCCATCGGGGCCAGCACGTCCGCGCCCGGGGTGGCGGCGAAGTGGTCCTGGAGCTTGGGCAGCACGGGGGCGATCAGCACCGCGCCGAGGATCGGCAGGCAGCTGCCGGCCATCAGCAGGACGGCGGTCAGGCGCGGGCGGGCGAGCACGGCGGCCTGCGTCGGGGCGGCGGGGGCCGCGGTGGCAGGGGCGGGCATGTGGCTCCGTTCGGAAGGACGGTGCCCGGTCGACGGGGGGAACGGGGGAACGTGGCGCGGTCGGCCCCGGTCGGCCCGTGGGGAGGGCTGGCGGTGCCGGCACGGTGCGCCGTGTCGACGGGCCGGGACGGCAGTCATCCTGAATGCGCGGGGCGTCCGCTGGCAATGCCCCCACCCGACGAATGTACGAATACCTGACAACTGTCCGGTGAATGACGATCCGTCGGAATTGCTTCTGACGCCCCGTCGGGCGCGGTCGGACGGGGCCGGGTTCCCGCAGGTCAGGGGCGGGGGCGGCGGAATTGTGGGCCCGGATAGCCTGGGAGGGTGGAAGCGATTCTGGTCAGTGCGTGTCTGCGCGGAGTTCCGTGCCGGTTCGACGGGCGGGACAAGGCGTCCCCGGCGCTCGCCGAGGTGCTCGACGGGCGGCGGCCGGTGCTGTTCTGCCCGGAGACGGCGGGCGGGCTGGCGACGCCGCGCCGCCCGGCCGAGCTGGTCGGCGGCGACGGCCACGACGTGCTGGACGGCGCCGCGCGGGTGGTCGACGACCACGGGCAGGACGTGACCGCGGAGTTCGTGGCCGGCGCCGAGCGGGCCCTGGCCGCGGCCCGGCGGGCGGGCTGCTCGGAGGCGGTGCTGATGCCCCGCAGCCCCTCGTGCGGGCGGGGCGCGGTGTACGACGGCAGCTTCGCCGGGGCGCTGGTGCCGGGCGACGGCGTGACGGCGGCGCTGCTGGAGCGGAACGGGATCGCCGTCCGGCCCGCGCCGGGGGTCTGACCCGCGGCTCTGCCGGCGGCGAATCTGCCGCGGGCAGAGAACTCTCGTTCGGGGCCCGACCGGGGTGAACAGTGGAGGGGACGGCACGCCCCGGCCCCGAGGAGGAGACCTCCGATGACCCTTCCCAGCCCGCTCCGGCCCCGCGCGGAGGACGGCGACACGCCGCCCAGCCGCTTCGACGACCACCTCGCGGCGCAGCTGCTCGCGCAGCGGATCGTCCTGCTCGGCACCCAGGTCGACGAGGTGTCGGCGAACCGGGTCTGCGCGCAGCTGCTGCTGCTCTCCGCGGAGGACCCGCGGACCGACATCAGCCTGTACATCAACAGCCCGGGCGGGTCGGTGACGGCCGGCCTGGCGATCTACGACACGATGCGGCTGATCCCGAACGACGTCTCGACGCTGGCGATGGGATTCGCCGCCAGCATGGGCCAGTTCCTGCTGACGGTCGGCACCGCGGGCAAGCGGTTCGCGCTGCCGAACGCGCGGATCATGATGCACCAGCCGTCGGCGGGCATCGGCGGCACCGCCTCGGACGTCGAGATCCAGGCGGAGAACCTGGAGTACACCAAGAAGGCGATCGAGCGGATCACCGCCGCGCACACCGGCCAGAGCGAGGAGACCATCGCCCGCGACGGCGACCGGGACCGCTGGTTCACGGCCGAACAGGCCAGGGAGTACGGGATGGTCGACCAGGTGGTGGAGTCGCTCGCCGACATCCGCCCGGCCGCCAACCGCCGACGGATGGGGTTGTGACATGGGCTCGTACACCGTTCCCTACGTCATCGAGCGGACCGCGCAGGGCGAGCGCTCGTACGACGTGTTCAGCCGGCTGCTGAACGAGCGGATCATCTTCCTCGGCACCGACATCGACGACGGCGTCGCCAACGTGGTGATCGCGCAGCTGCTGCACCTGGAGTCCTCCAGCCCGGGGGAGGAGATCGCGATCTACCTCAACTCGCCCGGCGGATCCTTCACTTCGCTGATGGCCATCTACGACACCATGACCTTCGTGCAGTCGCCGATCTCGACCTTCTGCGTCGGCCAGGCGGCGTCCACGGCGGCGGTGCTGCTGGCCGGCGGCGACCCCGGGCGGCGGTTCGTGCTCCAGCACGCCCGGGTGCTGCTCGGCCAGCCCGCCAGCGGCGGCCGGCAGGGGACGGTGTCCGACCTGAGCCTCGCCGCCAAGGAGATGGTGCGGATCCGCTCCCAGGTCGAGGAGGTGCTGTCCCGGCACACCCGCCACGACCCGGCGACGCTCCGTCAGGACATGGACCGGGAGAAGGTGTTCACCGCGGAGGAGGCCGTCGCCTACGGCCTCGCCGACGAGGTCCTGAGCCGCCGCCTGGTGCACGCCTGAGACCGCCCCCTCGGCCGGTACGGCGGTACCGGCCGAGGGGGACCGCTCAGGCCGCCAGGCAGAGGCCGTTGGTGGGCGCGGCCGCCCGGCCGCGGGTGCGGTGGGCGGTGTGGCTCACCAGGTCCTGCTGGGCGAGCGACAGCAGGTCGCCGAGGCCGAGCCCGAGGGCCTGGGCGGCGGCCGCGAGCACCTCCGAGGAGGCCTCCTTGCGGCCCCGCTCCAGCTCCGACAGGTACGGCATCGAGATCCGGGCCGTCTCCGAGACGTCCTTCAAGGTCCGCTTCTGGGCGAGTCGTTCGCGGCGCAGGACGCCGCCGACCAGGTCGCGCCAGAGGGGTTCCCTGGGCGCGGGGGGCTGCTGCCGGGCGGGCGGGCGCAGCGGGATGACGCGGGCTTCGTTCTGGCCTTGAGTGCTCACCGTTCCAGCCTAGGCATCCGCCGCGCGGAGGGAACACCGCGGCGTTCTGCTGTCGGTGAAGTCCCGGGTTCCCGCACTCTGCTGACGGCGAATCAGCATCGCCCGTTCGGCCTAGGATCCTTCGTCATGGTCGATCTCTATCCGCCCACGCATCCCTACGACAGCGGCTTCCTCGACACGGGGGACGGCAACCGCATCTACTACGAGCAGCTCGGGAACCCGGAGGGGAAGCCGGCGCTGTACGTGCACGGCGGGCCCGGGGCGGGGTCGCCGCGGCGGCCCACCCGGGCCTGGGATCCGGAGCGCTACCGGGTGATCCGCTACGACCAGCGCAACTGCGGGCGGAGCACCCCGCACGCCAGCGACCCGGCGGCGGACATGGCGCTGAACACGACGCAGCACCTGATCGACGACATCGAGCGGCTGCGGGAGCACCTGGGGATCGAGCGGTGGCTGCTGGACGGCGCCTCGTGGGGGTCGACGCTGATCCTGGCGTACGCGCAGCAGCACCCGGAGCGGGTGAGCGAGATCGTCATCCAGGCCGTCACCACCACCCGGCGGGCCGAGACGGACTGGCTGTACCGGGGGTCGGCGGGTTCCGGCCGGAGGCGTGGGACCGGTTCCGGGCCGGCGCGCCGGAGGGCGAGCGGGACGGCGACGTGTACCGACTGCTGGCGGGGTACGCCCGGCTGATGGAGCACCCGGACCGGGCGGTGCGGGAGCGGGCCGCGAACGACTGGCTGGCCTGGGAGGACGCCGTCATCGAGGGCGAGCCGAACGGCATCCCCGGCATGTACAGCGCCCGCGACATGGACGAGCGGATCGCGTTCGTGCGGATCTGCGCGCACTTCTTCAGCAACGGCGCCTGGCTGGAGGAGGACCAACTGCTCCGGAACGCCCACCGGTTGGCGGGCATCCCGGGCGTGCTGGTGCACGGCCGCTTCGACATGGGCTGCCCGGTGCAGACCGCCTGGGAGCTGGCCAAGGCGTGGCCGGACGCGAAGCTGCACATCTTCGACGACTCCGGCCACGTGGGGAGCGAGGCGATGGTGACGACGGTCCGGCAGGCGCTGGAGGACTTCAAGCACCGCAGGTAGGACGCGCTCCGGCGGCCCGCCACGGCCGGGGGCCGTGGCGGGCCCGGGGGTCACTTCTGCCAGCCGACCGAGGTGATCACGGTGTCGGCGAGGCTGCCGGCGCCGAAGTTGGCCAGGCCCTTGCGGACCGCGACGATGCTGGGGCGCTGGTACAGCTCGACGGTGTGGCCGAGCTCCCAGATCTTCACGTCGGCCTGGTTGTAGAGCTCGGCGGCCTTCACCGGGTCGAGGGTGGCGGCGGCCTTGCGCAGCAGGGTGTCGATCTCGGGGGTGCTCAGCTTCGAGTAGTTGCCGAACACGTTGTCGCCCTGCGGGGCGCGGAAGATCGGCACCGTCTTGGACAGCGGGAAGGACCCGGTGTTGCGCCAGCTGGCCAGGTCGAACTTGCCCTGGTCGATGTACTTGGAGAAGTACTCCTTGCTGGGCACCTTGTCGACGGTGAGCTTGACGCCGACCTGCTGGAGCATGTTCTGCACGGCGGTGGCCAGGTCGGACTGCGCCTGGGTGGAGCCGTCGCTCATCACGTAGTGCAGCTCCAGCGGCTGCCCGTCCTTGCTGCGGGTGCCGCCGGCGTCCTTCCAACCCGCCTCGTCCAGCCACTTCTTGGCGATGGCCGGGTCGTACGCCGCCCAGTCGCCCGCGTTGGCCTTGTAGCCGTTCTGGTTGGTCATGAACAGGTGGTTGTCCAGTGGCTTGAACTCCACCGGGACGCCCTTGTTGGCGATCTTGATCAGCGAGCCGCGGTCCAGCGCCTTGCCGAGCGCCTGACGGACCTTCTGGTCGGCGAGCGGCCCGTTGCCGCCGAAGGAGATGTGCACCTCGTCCCAGGGGGTGCCGGTGCGGATCACCGCGTCCTTGGCGTCCTTCAGCTGGCCGTAGGCCGTGGCGGTGCCCGCCGAGGCGAAGTCGATCTCGTTGTTGAGGAAGGACTGGGTGATCGCGGCGGCGTCCAGCACCCGGTAGGTGATCCGGTCCAGCTTCGGCTTCGGGCCCCACCAGCGCGGGTTGGGCACCAGCGTGATGGTCTGCGCCGTCTTGTCGGCGTTCTGCAGCACGAACGGGCCGCCGTAGATCGGGACCTTCTCCACCCAGCCGTCGTTGAAGGCCTGCGGGGTGGAGAGCCCGGCGGCCGGCAGCAGCGGGTTGAACAGGCTCTGCCAGTCCGCGTACGGCTCGGAGAAGGTCACCTTCACCTCGCTCGGGTCGGCGCCCTGCACCACGCCCGAGATCTGCTCGTAGCCGGAGGAGTCGGCCAGGTTGTACGCCTGGTCCTTGCCGTTCGACGCCTTCCAGACCGCCTCGAAGTCCCGGTAGCCGATCGGCGTGCCGTCCGACCAGACCGCCTTCGGGTTGAGCTTGTACGTCACCACCTGCGGCGAGTCCGAGGTGACCTGTGCGGACACCAGGTACTCGGGGACGGGCTGGTAGACGCCGTGCGCGTCGGAGCGGAAGAGCTTGGCCTCCAGGTAGCCCATGATCTCGACCGCGTCGCCGTAGGTGCCGTCGACCTGGTACGGGTTCCACTGGGTGATCCACTGCTGGAGCGGCTCGCGCAGCTCGCCGCCGTCCTTGATGTTCTCCAGCGGCTGCGGGTTGTTGTCCTCGGCGTCCACGGTCGGCACCACGGTCTTGGCGCCGCCGTCCGCCGAACCGCCCTGGCTGCTGCAGGCGGTCGCGGCCAGGAGCGCGGCGAGGGCCGCGGCGGCGGCACGGCCGATACGGCGGGTGGCGGGCGATGAGTGCATCGGAGTCCTCGGGTTTCGAAGAGTCGACGGCCGCCAGGTGTGGCGACGCTTGATCGTGGGCAGCCAAGTCGGTGCCGGCGGGCCGAACGTAACAGCCCGTCAGTCGCCCCCACCAGAGTTGTGCGTAGAACTGATCGAAACGAAACGGAGTGAAACACCGTCGCAATCCCCCATTCGTGCCCGTCTGATCAGCTGTGACCAGCGGGTTGGCCGGACCGGTCGACCCGAGGACGTGAACGGCCCTGGACGGACGGGCCGCGCGTGGCGTACAACTGCTGCGCGAAAGTGCGTCAAAGTCCGTACTAACGAAGGCAAATGACCATGTTCCGCAGGTGTGCGAACCACACCGGGGGTGCGTCGTGACGGGGTACCTGGCCAGACGGCTCGGCTACTACGTCGTGCTGCTCACCGCCGCCGTGTTCCTGGCCTACGCGCTGACCAGCACGGCGCTCGGCCCGCGCGCCTACTTCGAGGCCAAGCAGCCGCGGCCCTCCGCTGCCGCCGTCGACCGGCAGTTGACCGCGCTCAACCTCAACGACCGCACCCCGGTCGTCGAACGCTTCGGCACCTGGGCCAACGGCGTCCTGCTGCACGCCGACCTCGGCCGGACCATCCACGGCACCGCGGTCAACGACGAGTTCGGACGCCGCATCTGGGTCTCGCTCCGGCTGCTGCTGGTCGGCAGCGTGCTCGGCATGCTGCTCGGCGTCGCCGCCGGCGCGTGGAGCGCGGTACGGCAGTACCGGCTCTCCGACCGGGCGCTCACCGTGCTCTCCTTCGTGCTGCTCTCCACCCCCGTGTTCCTGCTCGCGCTGCTGCTGAAGAACGGCGCGATCGCCGCGAAGAACGCCGCCGGCCACGACGTCATCCCCTTCACCGGCTACGAGACCCCCAACCTCGCCGGCGGCCTCGGCGCCCACCTCGCCGACTGGGGGCTGCACCTGCTGCTCCCCACCCTGTCGCTCGCCCTCGGCGGCCTCGCCACCTACAGCCGCTACCAGCGCTCCACGATGCTCGACGTCCTCGGCGCGGACTACCTGCGCACCGCGGAGGCGAAGGGCCTCACCCGGAGCCGCGCCCTCGTCAAGCACGGCCTGCGCACCGCGATCATCCCGATGACCACGATGTTCGCCTACGCCTTCCTCGGCCTGTTCACCGGCGCCGCCTTCACCGAGACCATCTTCGGCTGGCACGGCATGGGCGAGTGGTTCATCCAGGCCGTCAACGAACAGGACGTCAACTCCGTGGTCGCCGTCAACCTCTTCGCCGCCGTCGTCGTCCTCGCCGCCGGCTTCCTCGCCGACGCCCTCCACGCCGCCCTCGACCCCCGAGTGAGAACAGCATGAGCGAGCGGACACGAACCCAGGGACGCGACGAGACTGGCGCGAGCGGCGGGGTGCGAAACCAGGGACGCGACGAGACTGGCGCGAGCGGCGGGGTGCGAAACCAGGGGCGCGGGGAACTGCGCGAGGCGGAAGGCACCCGTCGGGAAGATCGCGCTGCCGGACGGCCAGTTGCACGTGAGCGCGTGGCGACCCGAGGGAGGGCCGCATGAGTGCCGAGCTCGTGGAGCAGGTCGCGGCAGCGCCCGTGGAGCGGGCGCCCGCAGGGCGGT
Source organism: Kitasatospora cheerisanensis KCTC 2395 (assembly GCF_000696185.1). Taxonomy (GTDB): domain Bacteria; phylum Actinomycetota; class Actinomycetes; order Streptomycetales; family Streptomycetaceae; genus Kitasatospora; species Kitasatospora cheerisanensis. The sequence continues at coordinate 6,281,968 of NZ_KK853997.1, forward strand.
TGCGGTTGGCCGCCGCCCGCGTCGCCGCCTCGCGCGGGGCCGTGGCGGGGCTGGTGGTGCTGGTGCTGCTGTTCCTGCTGGCGTTCCTGGGGCCGTACCTGACGCCGTGGGACTACGCCGCGCCGGACTACACCGCCCTGCGCCAACCCCCGTCCGGGCAGCACTGGTTCGGGACGAACGGCCTCGGGCAGGACGTGTTCGCGCAGACCGTCCGGGGGCTGCAGAAGTCGCTGGTGATCGGCCTGCTGGTGGCGGTGCTGTCGACCGGCCTGGCCTCGCTGGTCGGGGCCTGCGCCGGGTACTTCGGCGGCTGGACCGACCGGGTGCTGACCTTCCTGGTCGACCTGATGCTGATCTTCCCGGCGTTCCTGGTGATCGCCGTGATCTCGCCGCGCCTGCGCGGCAGCGGCTGGATCGCCTTCGTCGTGCTGCTCGCCGTGTTCAACTGGATGATCACCGCCCGGGTGATCCGCTCGATGACCCGTTCGCTGCGCGAGCGCGAATTCGTGGCCGCCGCCCGCTTCATGGGCGTCGGGCCGTTCCGGATCATCTGGCGGCACATCCTGCCGAACGTCTCCTCGTTCCTGATCATCGACGCCACCATCACCGTCGGCGGGGCCGTGATGAGCGAGGCCGCGCTCTCCTACTTCGGGTTCGGCGTGCGCCCGCCGGACGTCTCGCTCGGCACCCTGCTGGCGGCCGGCGCGGGCGACGCCCCGTCTTCCCCTGGCTGTTCTACTTCGCCGCCGCGCTGCTGGTGCTGTTCGTGCTGGCCGTCAACCTGGTCGGCGACGGCCTGCGCGACGCCCTCGACCCCACCTCCGCGGCGGGCCGCCGGCCCTCCCGCCGGGCCAGGACGCGTGCGCTCGCGGACAGCCGACAGACCGTCACCACCACGCGCCGGAGCACCCCGTGACCACCGACCTGCTCGCCGTCCGCAACCTCACCGTCGACTTCGGGGACCACCCGGCGGTCCGCGGCGTCGACCTCGACCTGCGCCGCGGCGAGACCCTCGGCCTGGTCGGCGAGTCCGGCTCCGGCAAGTCCGTGACCGCGCTCGCCGTCCTCGGCCTGCTGCCCGGCAGCGCCCGGATCGGCGGCTCGGTCCGGCTGGACGGCCGGGAGCTGGTCGGCCTGCCCGCCAAGCAGCTCGCGGACATCCGCGGCCGGCGGATCGCCATGGTCTTCCAGGACCCGCTGTCCGCGTTCACCCCCGTCTACCGGATCGGCGACCAGATCGCCGAGGCCGTGACGGTCCATCAGGCCGTCGGCAGGGCCGCCGCCCGCAAGCGCGCCGCCGACCTGCTCGACCTGGTCGGCATCCCCGACCCGGCCCGCGCCCTGGACGCCTTCCCGCACGAGTTCTCCGGCGGCATGCGCCAGCGCGCGATGATCGCCATGGCCGTCGCCAACGACCCCGACATCCTGCTCGCCGACGAACCCACCACCGCCCTGGACGTCACCATCCAGGCCCAGGTGCTGGACGTGCTGCGCACCGCCCAGCGGGAGACCGGCGCCGCGCTGGTGCTGGTCAGCCACGACCTCGGGGTGATCGCCGGCAGCGCCGACCGGGTCGCCGTCATGTACGCCGGGCGGATCGTCGAAACCGCCCCCGTGGACGAGCTGTTCACCGCCCCCCGGCACCCGTACACGCTCGGCCTGATCGGCGCCGTCCCCCGCCTGGACGGGCGCGGCGGACCGCTGGTCCCGATCCCCGGCCGCCCGCCCGCCGCGGGCGAACTGCGCCGCGCCGGCTGCCCGTTCGCCGACCGCTGCCCGCTGGTCGAGGACCGCTGCCGCAGCGCCGAACCCGAACTCGCCGGCGACGGGAGCCACTTGGCGGCGTGCGTGCGCGCCGACCACCTGGCGTCCACCCGGCCCGCGCCCGCCGAGGTCTACCCCGTCCCGGCCGTGCCCGCCGCCGGGGCCGCGCCGCGCGAGGAGCGCGAGGCCGTCCTCACCGTCACCGGCCTCACCCGCAGCTTCCCCCGCCACCGCGGCAGCCTGCTGCGCCGCCGGATCGGCGAGACCTGGGCCGTGGACGGGGTCGACCTGGAGATCCGGCGCGGCGAGACCCTCGGCCTGGTCGGCGAGTCCGGCTCCGGCAAGTCCACCACCCTGTACGAGATCCTCAAGCTCGCCGCCCCGCAGGGCGGCCGGATCGAACTGCTCGGGCAGGACACCGCCGCGCTCGACCGGGCCGCCGCGCACCGGCTGCGCTCCCGGGTCCAGATCGTCTTCCAGGACCCGGCGGCCTCCCTCGACCCGCGGATGCCGGTCGGCGACGTGATCGCCGAACCGCTGCTCGCCCAGCGGGTGCCCGCCGCCGACGCCCGCCGCCGGATCCCCGAACTGCTGCGTCAGGTCGGCCTGGATCCGGCGCACGCCGACCGCTACCCGCACGAGTTCTCCGGCGGCCAGCGCCAGCGCATCTCGATCGCCCGCGCCCTCGCCGTCCGCCCCGACCTGCTGGTCCTGGACGAGCCGGTGTCCGCGCTCGACGTGTCCGTGCAGGCCGGCGTGCTCAACCTGCTCCAGCAGCTGAAGGCCGAACTCGGCCTCGCCTACCTGTTCGTCTCCCACGACCTGTCCGTGGTGCGGCACCTGGCCGACCGGGTCAGCGTCATGTACCTGGGCCGCACGGTGGAGACCGGCACCGTGGAGCGGGTCTTCGCCGCGCCCCGCCACCCCTACACCCGGGCGCTGCTCGCCGCCGTCCCGCTGCCCGACCCGGCCGCCGAACGGGCCCGCCCCCGGCTGCT
>NZ_KK853997.1:6285489-6330023 GCF_000696185.1 Kitasatospora cheerisanensis KCTC 2395
AGGGGTGACGCGCATCCTGGCCGCCACCGAGGTGGTCGCGGCCGTCGCCGACGGCGTGGTGCCGACCCGGCGCGACCGGCTCGGCGGCGAGCCCACCGAACCCGCCGGCGATCGCGTCCTGCTGGGAACCGCGCGCGAGCCGGGCATGTCCGCCGCAGTGGGTGGGGTACAGAAAGCCCTGGGGCTGCCCGAGGTGACGGTGCAGCGCCGCTACCGGGTCCGCACCGGGGAGCGCGATCGCGCGCCCCGGCCCGCAGGGTGTCGACGAAGCCACCCGCGGGACCGCCGACCCGCTGCTCCGCACCACGGCGAACCGGGCCGGCGACATCGTCGCCGGCCTCCAGGACGAACGGGCCCGAACCGTCCGGGCCCGACAGAGAGTTGGCATGATGGACATCACGCACCTGCGGGCCCTGACGCCCGGCTGCACCGAGACCGCCTACTTCGACAACGCGGGCTCCGGTCTGCACACCGAGAACGTCACCCGCACCGTCGTCGACCACCTGCTGCTGGAGTCCCGGATCGGCGGCTACGCCGCCGCCGACCGGGAGCACGAGCGGGTGGAGGGCGTCTACGCCTCGGTGGCCCGCCTGCTGAACGCGCGCCCCGACGAGATCGCCCTGCTGGACAGCGCCACCCGAGCCTGGGACATGGCGTTCCACGCCATCGACTTCCGGCCCGGCGACCGGATCCTCGCCTCCCGCAGCGAGTACCCGTCCAACGGCCTGGCGTTCCTCCAGGCCAAGCGGCGCCACGGCGTCGTCGTCGAGCCGATCCCCGACGACGAGCACGGGCAGGTCGACCTCGACGCGCTCGCGGAGATGCTGGCGCAGGGCGGCGTCCGGCTGGTCGCCGTCAACCACGTGCCGACCTACGACGGCCTGGTCCAGCCCGCCGCCGAGATCGGCGCACTGGCGCGCCGGGCCGGCGCCCTCTACCTGCTGGACGCCTGCCAGACGGCCGGCCAACTCCCGCTGGACGTCCGGGAACTCGGCTGCCACCTGCTGTCCGCCGCCGGCCGCAAGTTCCTCCGCGGCCCGCGCGGCACCGGCTTCCTGTACGTCGACCGGGAGGTGGTGACGCAGCTCGAACCGCCGGCGCTCGACCTGCGCTCCGCCACCTGGACGGGGCCCGACAGCTACGAGATCCGCCCCGACGCCCGCCGCTTCGAGACCTGGGAGCGCAGCGTCGCCGACCTGCTCGGCCTCGGCGCCGCCGTCGACGAGGCCCTCGACCTCGGCCTCGACCCGATCCGCGCCCGCGTCGACACCCTCGCGGAACGGCTGCGCGCCGGACTGTCGGACCTCGACGGGGTGCGGGTCCACGACCGAGGGCAGGTCCGCAGCGGCATCGTCACCTTCACCAAGGAGGGCCGCGAGGCGCAGCAACTGGTCCACGGGCTGCGGGCGTCGGGCGTGACGGTGTCGGCCTCGCAGCCGTCCAGTGCCCGGTTCGACATCCGCCCGGGGAAGCCGTCCGACGTGGTGCGGGCCTCCGCGCACTACTACAACACCGACGACGAGCTCGGCCGACTGCTCGACTGCGTCGCCCAGCTGTGACACCGGGAACGCGGGGCGGCCCGGGCCCCGTCCACCGCGCCGCCTCCCCGTGGGGCCCGCGAGGTGATCTTCCGGCTGCGCGGCACGGACCTCCCGCTGCCGGCCGGCCCGGCCGGCCCTGACGCGGGGCTGCGCCATCGTCGCACTCGGCACCGCCGAGGAACGGCGCGCGCCGCCCGGCGTCATGCCCGTCGAGGTGCGGGCCAAGGTCGGCGAGGCCGGGAACGGGGCCGTGCACGCGGCCACCCGGGCCGGGTTCGTGCTGCTCAACGCCCCCGCCGGGGCGCAGGTCGCCGAGCACGTCGCCACGCTCGCCCGCGCCCCACCGGATCCGCACGAACAGGCCTGACGGCGTCTCAGCCCGCCCCGGCCGCCGCCCGCGCGGCGAGCACCGGGGCGGGCCAGGCGTACTCCAGGCCCGGCAGCCGGAACCCGGGGAAGTCCACGTCGAGCCGCTCGACGGCCTCGCCGCCGTGCCGCTCGTAGAACGCGATCGCCCGGGCGTTGCCGGCCAGCACCTCCAAGTACAGGGCGCTGCCGGGGTGCTGACGCACCGTCCAGTCGAAGGCGTGGGTCAGCAGCAGGTGCCCCACCCCGGAGCCGATCAGCCCCGCCCGGACGTGCAGGTTGTCCAGCAGCACCCGGCCGCCGGGCTCCGGCACCACGTAGGCGAACCCGGCCACGGCCGGCCCGTCCTCCACCAGCGCCAGGTACCCGCCGTCCGCGCCGTCCGCCAACCGCCGCTCCCAGAGCGCCCGCTGCTCCGCGGCGACCTCGCCGGCCAGGTGGTCGGCGGGCATCAGGCCCGCGTACGCGTGCTGCCAGCTCGCCGTGTGCAGGCGGGCGATGTCCCCGGCGTCGCGGGCGCCCCCGGTGCGAATCCTCATCGTCCGGATCGTACCGACGGCGCCCGACCCGACCGGGAGCGTCAGTTCGCGGGCCGCAGCTCGGCCATCTCGGACCAGCCGCTGCCGTCGGTCTTCACGTTGACGATCTCCGGGGTGGTGGCGACCGCGCCGGCCATCTTCGCCATGGCGTCCTTGAAGTGCGCCGAGTTGACGTGCTGCGAACCGGCCTCGTCGTCGGCGAACGCCTCCAGCAGCACGAACTGGTGCGGCACCTCCACGCTGCGCGACCACTCGAAGAACAGGTTGCCGGGCTCGGCGCGGGTGGCGGCCGTGAAGTCCGCGACCAGGTCCAGCCACTCCTCGCTGCGCTCGGGGCGGACGGTGAACTTCACCGCGATAAAGATCACAGGGGTCTCCATTCCTGCTCCGGGGACGGCGCCCCGGACATCGTTCGTGTCGGCTCCAACTCTCCCCCACCTGCGCCGTCACACCCGCACCGGGGTCAACCCCAGGGTTGACGTGTCGCCCCGCCGGGGTGTCTAGGCTGCCCTCGTGCAGATGGGCGGAAGACGGCTGCGCGTCGGTCCGACGGTGGTCGACACGCTGCTCGCGGCGGTGCTGGCGACGGTGACGGTGGTCTACTCCTGGGAGGCCTACCAGGAGCGCTACCGGTTCGAGTCCTGGCGGCCGTTCGACGCCGCCGCGGTCGCGCTCTGCCTGCTGGTGACCCTGCCGCTGGCGCTGCGCCGGCGGGCGCCGTGGACGGTGCTGCTGGTGTCCTCCGCCGGACTGCTGGTGTTCCTGGCCGCCGGGTACCAGCCCTCGATGAACCCGTGGTCCTCGCTGCTGGCCGGCTACAGCGTGCTCGTGCGCCGCCCGCGCAGGCCGGCGGCCGGTGCGGCGGCGCTGGTGGTCGGCGGCCTGTGGCTGGCGGCCGGGTTCGCGGCCCGGGTGGGCGTCGTGGTGTCGGTGGCGCAGGCCGCGCTCGGCCTGGGCGGGGTGTGGGTGTTCGCCACCGGCGTGCGGAGCCTGGGCGAGCGCAACGCCCGCCTCGCCGAGCTGACCGAGCGGTTGAGGCAGGAGCAGCAGCTGCGGGCCCGGCACGCCGTGGTCGAGGAGCGGGTCCGGATCGCCCGCGAGCTGCACGACGTGGTCGCCCACCACCTGTCCGCGCTGGCCGTGCAGGCCGGCCTGGCCGGGTACGTGTTCGACTCCGATCCGGCGGCCGCGAAGGCCGCGCTGGCCTCGATCGGCGCGACCAGCCGGGAGGCGCTGGAGGAGATGCGCGGCCTGCTCCGGGTGCTGCGGGTCGCCCCGGACGTCGAGGAGGACGGGCCCTACCTGCCCGCGCCCGGCCTGGACCGCCTGGACGAGCTGGTCGACCGCTCCCGCGCCGCCGGGCTGGACGTCCGGGTCGCCGTCACCGGCCGGCCGCGCCCGCTCGCCCCGGGCGCCGACCTGTGCGCGTTCCGGGTCGTCCAGGAGGCGCTGACCAACGTGCTCAAGCACGCCGGCGCGGCCGCCCGGGTCACCGTCGCCCTGCACTACGGGGCGGACCGGCTGGAGGCCGAGGTCGGCGACGACGGCGCGGGCGGCGGTCCCGGCCCCAACTGCCCGGCGGGGGGCTCGGTTTGATCGGGATGCGTGAACGCGTCAAACTCTACGGCGGGTCGGTGGACGCCGGCCCTCGGCCGCACGGGGGGTTCGCGGTGGTGTTCTCGCTCCCGGTCCCGGCGGCCGACGCGTAGGGGCGGCGCCGGGCCGCCCCGCCGGCATGGGGGAGACGGCGCGGGTGACGACCGTTCTGATCGTGGACGACCAGGTGCTGATCCGGGCCGGGCTGGCCGCCCTGGTGCGGGCCGCGCCCGGACTGGAGGTGGCCGGCGAGGCCGCCACCGGCGAGGAGGCCGTCGAACTGGCCGCCCGCCACCGCCCGGACGTGGTGCTGATGGACATCCGGCTGCCCGGCATCAGCGGCATCGCCGCGCTCGAACGGATCCTCGCCGATGCCGCCGAACCCAGGCCCAAGGTCGTCATGCTGACCGTCTTCGACCTGGACAGCTACGTCTTCGCGGCGCTGAAGGCCGGCGCCAGCGGCTTCCTGCTCAAGGACACCCCGCCCGAACGGCTGCTCGCCGCCGTGGAGTTGATCGCCGCCGGCGAGATGCTGTTCGCGCCCAGCGTCACCCGCCGGCTGGTGGAGACCTTCGCCGCCCGCGCCGACCCGGACCGCCACCGCACCACCGGCCTGGAGGCGCTCACCGACCGGGAGACCGACGTCCTGCACCTGGTCGGCCAGGGCCTCACCAACGAGGAGGTGGCCGGCCGGCTGGTGGTCACCGTCGCCACCGTCAAGACCCACCTGAACCGGGTGATGTCCAAACTCGGCCTGGCCAGCCGGGCGCAGGCCGTGGTGGTCGCCTACGAGAGCGGCCTGGTGACGCCCGGCAGCCGCGACCGCACCGGCTAGCCGGGCCCGCCGGACGCTCCAACCAGCGCCGTAGCCGGACCAGCAGAGTCAACCCCTGGTTTGACGACCCGTCACGAAGCCCGTGGCTACACTCCCCGGACCGGGCGGCCGGTTGCACACGCACCGTGCCGCCGGGCGGACCGACGAAGAGGGCAACGGGGGCATGACGAACAACAGCGGCGCGGACGGCGACATCGGCTGGGCGGGACCGGCGGGCGCACCGCCCGGGTGGGGCCGCCGCCCCCGCCGAACCCCTACGCGCAGCCCGCCGGGCCGGCCCCGGCCGTCCCGCCGGCGCCGCCGGCCGCACCGGTACCGCCCGGGCCGCCGGGGGCGGCCCCGGGCCCGTACAGCCCGGCTGGGGCAGCCGCCCGGTCCGGCGCCCGCGCGGCGGGGAGGGGCCCGGCCGCGGCGGTGGCCGTGCTCGCGGTCGTCGTGGTGCTGGCCCTGCTCGGCGCCGGCGGCTGGTGGTTCCTCCAGCGTGGCGACGGCCCGTCCGCCGCGGGCGGCGAGCGGCTGCCGGGCAACGCGCTGAGCCGGCAGTGGGAGCAGTCCGAGAAGCGGACCATGGTCACCGGCACCAAGCGCACCGGCCTGCCCGGCCTGTGGTCCACCAGCCAGACCGTGGTGTACGGCGATGGCGGCGGGGTGCGCGGCTACGACCCGGCGACCGGCATGCAGAAGTGGACGCTGAAGCCGCCGGAGCACGTCGGCCAGCCCTGCGCGATGTCCTGGCGGGCGACCGCGAACGGGACGGGCGCGGTCGCGTACGACGCGGGCGGCGGCGACTGCTCGGTGATCGCCTCGGTCGACACCAACACCGGCACCGTGCTCTGGTCGAAGAACCTGGCGGGCAACGCCCGGAGCAACGACCCGGTCCTCACCGTCAACGACAACATGATCACCGCGGACCTCGGCCAGGGCACCCTGGCCCGCTTCGACGCCCGCCTGGGCACCCCCAAGTCGCTGCCCAGGCCGGCCCCGCACAGCGGCGACTGCACCAAGGGGTACGCGCTCGGCGACTACCACGGCGTGATGACCAGCGACTGCCCCGGCGAGGGCGTCACGGTCTTCTCCCAACTGGACGACAAGGGCGGCAACAAGACCTACCCCGGCAACGGCCGCTCCGCGCAGGCGGTGCTCGGCGAGGAGCCGCTGACCGTGCTGTTCGACAGCGACTCCGGGCCCGCGGCGATCCAGACCTTCGGCACCGACGGCCCCGGCCCGACCGTCGAACTCACCGGCGAACTCGAGAAGTTCAACTTCAGCGGCCGGTACCGGGCGGTCGTCGGCAAGCACGTCCTGATCGCCGAGTACGAGCAGACCGACGGCTTCGGCGCGCTCGACCTGACCACCGGCAAACTGCTCTGGCGCACCCCGTACGGCTCGCACTTCCGGCTGGTCGGCGAGGACCACGGCAAGGTGCTGTTCGTCACCGACGGCGCCGACAAGGCGGTCGCCCCGCACCAGGACCTGGTGGCCTACGACCTGGCCTCCGGTCAGCGGACCACGGTCGGCGCACTGGCCCGCCCGGACGGGCGCAGCCCCGGCATCGCCTCCTCCTGCGAGGTCGCCGGCGAGAGCGGCCGCCTGTTCACCGCCTGCGAGCCGCCCGACCTGTCCGGCAGCTTCGCCGTGGACTCCTACAGCACCACCCTCTGACGCGCCGTCATCCGGCCGCCGCCGCGGAGTCGCCCCGGTCCTGGCCGGTGACCGGCCGGGACTTCTTCTCCCCGGGCAGCTCGGCCTCGATGCGCTCCTTGCGGACCTCGCCGGTGACGGTCCGCTGCTCGACGTGCTCCTCGGTGACCAGCCGCACCCGCTCGACCGGCACGGCCTCGGTGCGCACCACCGGGCGCTCCCCGTGCAGGACGACGTCGTACTCGGCCTCCGAGATCGCCTCGCCGGACATCGCCGCGCCGCGGTTCGCCTCGGTGATCGGCTCGCGCTCGACGTGGACCTCCTCGTGCCGGACCGGCACCGTCTGCCGCTCCTCCTCGGTGACCACGTACTTGCGCAGCCGCGCGTGCCCGGTCTCGTACCGCTCGACGCCGACGTGCATCCGCTCCTCGGAGCGGGTCATCGCCTCGTCCTGCGCCGCCCGGGCGTCCGTCCGGCCACCCGCCCGGGCGCCGGTCGCGCCGGAGGTCGCCTTCGAACGGCCGCCCAGTGCGCCGCCGGACGCCGCGGCGCCGGCCGTCGCACCGCCGGTGGCGGCAAGCCCGGTGCCCGCCAGGCCGGTTGTGCCCGTCCCGGTGGCGGTGGCGGGGCGGGTGCCGCTCGTGCTCGTGCCGCTGGTGCTGGTGCTGCTCGTGCTCGTGCCGCCGGTGCCGCCGGTCGGGGTCCGGCCGGTGCCGGGTTTCGCCGTCGCCGCGCCCGCGACTCCGGCCGCGCCCGCCGCGCCCGCCGCGCCGGCCTTGCCGGTGCCGGACGTGCCCGCGCTGCCGCTGTCGCGGTGGGCCCAACCGCCTTCGCCGGGCTGGTTGGCGGCCTTCCAGGCGTCGTCCCAGGCGATGCCGTAGTGGCTGTAGAGTCGCCGCTCCTCGGCCTCGGAGAGGTGTCCGCCGCGGTCCACGTCCACGTTCGGGGCGGCCTTGACCTTGGACTTCGCGAACGGGACCTGGAGGTGGTCGTCGACGACCTGTGCGTCATGGATCGGCACGAAGGACTCGCTGGTTCCGAACCAGCCGGTCTTGATGCTGACCCACTCCGGTCTGCCGGTGGCGTCGTCGAGGAAGAGGTGGTCCGCCTTGCCGATCTTGTTGCCCTCGGCGTCGTGGACGGGATGGTGCAGCATGGAACGGATCTGTCGCTCGGTGATCATGAATTCACGCCTCCTTCACGCTGCGGCACCAGGGCGCATGACCGACCCGCGCGCAGGCCAAACGTCCGAAGGCCGAACGTCGGGAGCGCCCCGGTCGGCGCGCACGGCGGAGGGGAGCCGCCGCGGTGGCGACTCCCCTCCGGTGGGGCCCGGGGGCTACCAGGTGAGGTTGTACTTGCCGAGGTCGGTGTTGGAGATGTGCACCGCGCCGGTCAGGCCCTGGTACGCGCCGGTGCCGCCGGTGATGACGCCGTCGAAGCTGATCGGGTAGGTCGCGGTCAGCGGGTCCTGGATCGGGACGACGGCGGAGAAGGTGACCTGGTCGCCGGTCACGAAGGCCAGGTCGACGGTACAGAAGGCGGTGATCGCGTTGAGGCTGAGCTTGTCCTTGTCGCACATGTCGTAGGCGGTGCCGATGCCGGTGCCGGCCGCGTTCGTCATGGTGGCGGTGCCGCCGAAGCCCGCGCCGACGGCGGTGGCCGCCCCGGCCTCGGAGTTGGTGCCGCTGAAGTCGAGGTTCAGGGTGGGCGGCGTGGCGGCCCGGTGGGTCTCGGTGGTGGACGCGCCGGCCAGCGCGGGAACTCCGGCGACGACGGCGGCGCCGATGGCGAGTGCGACGAGCCCCTTGGCGGTACGAGACATGGATTCCTCCGGTTCGGGTCCGGGCCGAGCGCCCGGACGCGGGGCCCACACCACCACAAATCGGACAGTCGGGGCGGCCCGTGCTCACGGTCCGTACTGAAGGTTTGAGATGCCGCACTCCCCGTCAGGACCCGTGCCCGGCAAGGGATGCACGGCCATCGGGCGTTTCCCGGCGGCGGTCCGGAATCACCCGTTCGCATTCGCATCAACCCGGTGGCGCCCGGATCCGCTGACACAGCGTCAACGGCGCCGGATATCTGCCGAACGGGAGATGGCAGCCGGCCCGCGATCCGGGAGGCTCGGCCCCGTGACCGACCGAGCCGCCCGGAGGAACCGGTGACCCGACGCCCGCACCCGAAGACCGCCCTGCCCGCCCTCGCCCTCGCGGTGACCGCCCTGCTGCCGCTGACCGGCTGCGCCGACGCCTCCGGGGCCGAGCCCGAGGAGAAGACCTTCGCGTTCACCGGCACCGCCCTGGACGTCAAGGCGCACGGCAACCCCGCCGACCTGATCCCCGCCGACCGCACCGACGTCAAGGTCACCCGCTGGTTCGACACCGGCGCACAGGTCGGCAGCAAGAAGCTCAGCTGGAGCCTGGAGAACGGCACCCTCGACCTGCACGCCGGCTGCTCCGGACTGGCCGACTGCGAAGCCAGGTTCCGCATCGAAGTGCCCCGCAACGTCGCCGTCACCCGAGACGGCCGCCCCACCGACCTCAAGGGCTGAGCCAGCCCGACCCGGAGACCCACCCATGACCGACCTGACCATCGAACTCGACGGCATCGCCAAGGAGTACCGGGGCGGCAAACGCGCCCTCGACGGACTCACCCTGAGCCTCGCCCCCGGCCTGACCGGACTGCTCGGCCCCAACGGCGCCGGCAAGTCCTCGCTGATGCGGATCCTCGCCACCGTCACCCGCCCCACCCGCGGCAGCTACCGCTACCGGGGCGCCGACGCGCTCGACCGGCCCGACCGGGTGCGCCGCGAACTCGGCTACCTCCCGCAGGACTTCGGTGTCTACCCGAACCTGACGGCACGGGAGTTCCTGACCTACCTGGCCGCCGCCAAGGGCCTCTCCGCCCGCTCCGCCCGGGCCCGGACCGACCAGCTGATCGAACTGGTCAACCTGACCGAGGCCGTCCGCCGCCCGCTGCGCGGCTACTCCGGCGGCATGCTCCGCCGGGTCGGCATCGCCCAGGCGCTGCTCGCCGACCCGCGGGTCCTGGTGGTCGACGAGCCGACCGCCGGACTCGACCCGGAGGAACGCGTCCGGCTGCGCAACCTGCTCGGCGAACTCGCCGCCGACCGCATCGTGCTGCTCTCCACCCACATCGTCTCCGACGTCGAAGCGGCCGCCGCCGACCTCGCCGTCCTCGCCCACGGCCGGCTGCTCCGCCGCGGCACCCCCGAGCAGTTGCTGCGCGAACTCGACGGCCGGGTCTGGGAGACCGTGGTCGACCCGGCCCTGGTGCCCGGGCTCCAGGCCCGCCACCTGGTCGGCCGGGCCGTGCGCACCGGCGACGGCGTCCGGCTGCGCGTCCTGGCCGGGCACCCGCCCACCCCGGACGCGGTGCCCGCCGCACCGGACCTGGAGGACGCCTACCTGGCCGCCGTGCACGGCGCGCCCGCCCGGCAGGAGGCGCTGCGGTGACCGGCTCCTCCCTCCTCCGGCTGGCCGCCGGGGACTTCCGCGACCGGGTCCGCCGGCCGGTCTACGCGGTGACGCTGCTCGCCGCCGTCGCCCTCGGCTACCTCGCGGTGCCCGCCGCCGACAGCCGCTGGGTGATCATCGACGTCGGCGGCAACCGGGGCGTCTACAACAGCGCCTGGGTCGGCGCGGCGACCGCGCTCGCCGGGGCGCTGTGGCTCACCGTCGGCGGATTCTGGGTGGTGCGCGGCGGCATCGCCCGGGACGCCGCGGGCCGGGTCGGCGAGATCCTGGCCGCCACCCCGCTGCGCACCGGCGGCTACCTGGCCGCGAAGTTCCTCGCCAACCTGCTGGTGCTCGGCTCGATGCTGGGCGTGCTGGCCGGCACCGCACTGGTGCTGCAACTCGTCCGCGGCGAGGACCGGTCGGTCGACCCGCTCGCCCTGCTCGGCCCGTTCGTGGTGCTGGCCCTGCCGATGGTCGCGCTGACCGCCGCGGCCGCCGTGCTGTTCGAGACGGTGCCGCCGCTGCGGGCCGGGTTCGGCAACGCGGTCTGGTTCGTGGTGTCGCTGGCGGTCGTGCTCGGCGGGCAGTCCGCGAACGCCCCGCTCGGCGGACTCGGCGTGCACCAGCTCACGCAGTCCCTGTCCGAGGCCCTGCAACGGCAGCAACTCGTCGCCGGGGAGAGCGAGTTCAGCCTCGGCCTGACCCAGGTCCCGCAGCCGCTGCACGCCTTCGCCTGGGACGGCGCGCAGTTCACCGGCGGCTTCCTGCTGGCCCGGGTGGCGCTGGTGCTGTTCGCGGCGGTGCTCGCGGTGCTGCCCGCGCTGTGGTTCGGCCGCTTCGACCCGGCCCGCAACCCCGGCCGCGCCGTCCCCGAGCCCGCCGCGGCCGGGCCGGACGCCGAACTCGCGCCCGCGGCAGCCTCGTTCGGGCGGATGCCGCACACCCCGCCGGTCCGGTCCGGGGCGTTCGGCCGGCTGCTGGCCGGGCAGACCCGGATCCTGCTGCAGGGCGTGCGGTGGCCCTGGTGGGCCGTCACCGCAGTGACGGGCGCGGCCTCGCTCGCCGCCCCGCTGCCGGTCACCACCGGGCTGCTGCTGCCCGCGCTGTGGCTGTGGCCGGTGCTGATCTGGTCCCGGCTGGGCACCCAGCAGGTCGAGAACGGCCTGGAGGAACTGCTCGCCGCTCACCCCGCGCCCCGGCTGCGGCTGCTCGCCGACTGGGCGTCAGGTGTGCTGCTGGCGGCGGCGACCGGGCTCGGACCGCTGGTGCGGATGCTCGTCGCCGGCGACACCGCCGGGGCCGGGCACTGGCTCGCCGGGGCGCTGTTCGTCCCGGCGCTGGCCCTCGGGCTCGGCGCGGTGGCCCGCAGCCACCGGCCGTTCCAGGCGCTGTACCCGCCGCTCTGGTACCTGCTGGTCAACCAGGTCGCGCCGGTCGACTTCATGGGCGCCGTCCGCACCGCCGCCGGCCGCCCGGACGGCCCGGCCCGCTGCTGGTCGCCGCCGTCGCGGCGGTCCTGCTCGGGGCGGCGTTCCTGACCGGCGCGGCCCGACGCGACGTCAAGCGGTAGCGCGGCGGCGGCCGGCGGCCGCGCGGGCGTCAGGTGGCGGCGGCGCTGCTGGACGTCAGGTGCGCGTACACCACCGTGTTGGACTCGTAGCCGTTCTTCTTGTCGTAGCGGCCGCCGCAGGTGATCACCCGCAGCTCGGCCCGGCCGGTCGTCGAGTACACCTCCTCCGACGGGAACGCCGCCTTCGGGTAGGAGCGCACCGAGTCGATGGTGAAGGTGGCGACCTGCCGGTCCTCCCGGGTGACCGCGATGGTCAGGCCGGGGCGCAGCAGGCCGAGCCGGTACAGCACGCCCGGGCCGCTGCGGTCGTCGACGTGGCCGACCACCACGGCGGTGCCGTCCGCGCCGGGCGGGGTGCCGTCCCGGTACCAGCCGACCAGGTTCGGCCGGTCGGCCGGCGGGGTGTCCAGCGCGCCCTTGGCGTCCAGGCCGAGGTCGGTGAACGCGGCGTCCACCGAGATCGACGGGATGCGCAGCCGGCGCGGCTCGGACGGGGCGAGCGCGGGCGAGTCCGGCGCCAGCGAGACGGTGCGCGAGGGTGCGGACGGGGCCCCGGCGGGCGGCGGCGGCTCGGCGCTCGACAGGCCGTCGTTCACCAGCCAGCCGCCGCACAGCACCGCCACGGCCGTGGCGCCGACCACCAGCGGGTCGGCGCCACGGAACCGCCGGCGGCCGGGGGTCCGCCGACGCGCGGTCAACGCCGGGAGCGGCGAAGCCGGCGTGCCACCAGCCACCCGGCACCGGCGAGCAGGGCCCCGCCGACGGCGATCTCCGCCGGGTTCAGCCCGTGCGAGGAGCCGCCCGCACCGGCCGCGACGCCGCCGACCGGCAGGTGCGCGGGCCGCTCGTGCGGGGCGGCCTGCGGGCCGCCGGGGCGCCGGTGCCGCAGTCGACCGTGAAGGAGCGCTGCTTGGCCGGCGCGGTCGCGCCGACGAAGTTCCAGACCAGCTTGTAACTGCCGTTCGGCAGCGACAGGTTGTTGGTGTGGCCGAGGCCGCCGGCCAGCGTGATGCTGCCGGTCAGCACCTTGGCGGAGCCGGTCGGCGGCTGCTGGTCGACCTCCCAGGACACCAGCTGCGCGGTCTCGAAGTTGAACGCGTCCAGGTAGAACTTGCAGACCTTCGACTCGTCCCGGGTGTCGTTGAACGGGACGTTCGCACTGTGGATCCGCACGATGCCGTTGTCGCCGGGCACGGCGACGGCCGGCGCCGCCGACATCGCGAGCGGCAGCGCCGCGGCACCGACGAGGACTGTGGCGCGCAGGGCAAGCAGGCGTCGCCCGGCCAGGGTTGAGGCCATGGGGGAACTCCGGAGGGGTGGACGGGAGCTGCCGGCACCGCGCCGACACCCCACGAGGTTCACCGGGCCGCCGCCGACCCGCCGCCACAACACTCCGCACCGGTACGACGTTTCGTCCCAACGGTCGAGCCGCCCCCACTCCGACGGCCCGTCAGGACCGGGCCCGCCGGGGCGCGCCGGCTCAGGCGCTCAGGTAGCGGAGCACGGCCAGCACCCGGCGGTGGCCGTCGGTGTCGGCGGGCAGGTCGAGCTTGGCGAAGATGTTGCCGATGTGCTTGTTGACGGCGGCGTCGCTGACGAACAGCTCGGCCGCCACGTTGGCGTTCGAGCGGCCCTGGGCCATCAGCGCGAGCACCTCCCGCTCGCGGGCGCTCAGCCGCTCCAGCGGATCCTGCCGCAGCCGGACCAGCTGCTGCACCACCTCCGGGTCGACCACGGTGCCGCCGGCCGCGACCCGGTCGAGCGAGTCCATGAAGTCCGCGACCGCGCCGACCCGCTCCTTCAGCAGGTAGCCGACCGCGCGCCCCCGGTCGGAGTCCAGCAGCCGCACTGCGTACGACTGCTCGACGTACTGGCTGAGCACCACCACCGGCAGGCCCGGGTGCTCACGGCGCAGCTCGACGGCCGCGCGCAGCCCGTCGTCCGCGTTGGACGGCGGCATCCGGACATCGGTGACGACCAGGTCCGGCAGCTCCGCGCGGGCGGCCGTCAGCAGGGCCGACGCGTCGCCGACCGCGGCCGTGACCGCGTGGCCGAACCGCTGCAGCAGGCCCACCAGACCCTCCCGGAGCAGTACGGCGTCCTCGGCGACGATCACCCGAAGCGGCACGGAACCTCCACGTGGAGCAGGGTCGGGCCGCCCGGCGGGCTGGACACCCGCAGGCGGCCCTCGACGGCGGTCAGTCGGTCGGCCAGGCCGGTCAGCCCACTGCCGCGGGCCGGATCGGCGCCGCCGCGCCCGTCGTCCGTGATCTCCAGGACGAACAGGTCGGCGCGCTGCCGGCCGTGCACGGCGGCGGTGCGCGCGCCGCTGTGCCGGGCGATGTTGGTCAGCGCCTCGGCGATCAGGTAGTACAGGTGCAGCTCCAGCTGCCGGGGCAGCCGGGCCGGCAGGTCGAGGTCCACCGCGACCGGCAGCGGGAAGCGGCTGGCCTGCTCGCGGACCGCCGCCGCCAGCCCGTGATCGGCCAGCACCGGCGGGTTCAGCCCCCGGATCAGGCTCCGCAACTCCTCGTGCGCGGATCCGAGTTGACGCTGCGCCCGGGCCAGGTCGGCGCGCAGCGGGGAGCCCTCCGGCAGGTCCAGCTCCAGCAGGCCGAGGGTCATGCCGAGCGAGATCAGGTGCTGCTGGGCGCCGTCGTGCAGGTCGCGCTCGATCCGGACCCGTTCGGCGTCGAACGCGTCGATCAGCCGCGACCGGGACGCCCGCACCTCGCGCAGCGCCGCGCCCAGCTCCTGGTCCCGCGGCGCGAGCAGCACCCGCACCAGCGCGGCCCGGGCGCCCGCCCAGGACGTCACCGTGTACGGCGAAGCCAGCAGCACCAGCGCGCCGAACACCGTCCACGGCCAGGTGGCGCCGTCCGTCGACGCGAAGCACAGGGCGGGCAGCGCGAACGAGAACGCCAGCACCAGCAGGTCCAGCCACCACAGGGCCGCCGCCGACAGCAGTGCGAAACCCAGCTCCCGCCACGTCGCCTGCTCGGTCAGCCGGGTCGCCGCCCAGGCCCGCAGCCCCGGGCCGTCCGGCGCGCGGTGCGGATCCGGCGCCGGATCGACGTCCACCAGCCGCAGCCGCCACCGCTCCAGCCGGGCCAGCGCCGTCGCCGACAGCACCACCCCAGCAGCGGCGCCACCCCGACCAGCACCACCAGCAGCACCACCCCGGCGACCAGCCCCGCCGCGAGCACCGCGACCGCGGCCGCCCCCACCAGCACCCCGCTCGCCAGGTACGCCGCCGAGCGCCAGGGCCACCCCGAACCGAGGAAGGCCACCGGGCGCTGGGCCATCGCCTGCCAAGCCGTTCGAGGACGCATCCCGGCGACTCTAGCGCCCGTCCCCGCCGCGCGCGGTAGTGCCCGCACTACCTCCGAAGTGGTACCCGGCCCCGTGCCCGGAGCCCGGACGGACCGCTGGAATCGACCCCATGACGACCACTCAGCCCCCGGGCCCGCCCGGCCCGCCGACCTCGCCCGGCCCGATCGCGCCGGTGCGCCTGCACGCCGTCCGCAAGGTGCACGGCACCGGCGAGAACGCCGTGACCGCGCTCGACGGCATCACCCACGACTTCCCGTCCGGCACCCTCACCGCGATCATGGGCCCGTCCGGCTCCGGCAAGTCCACCCTGCTGCACTGCGCGGCCGGCCTCGACCGGCCCACCTCCGGCCGCGTCGAACTCGCCGGGCACGACCTCACGACACTGGACGAGGTGCGGTTGACGAAGCTGCGGCGCGACCGGATCGGCTTCGTGTTCCAGGCGTTCAACCTGGTCGAATCACTGACTGCCGCCCAGAACGTCGAACTGCCCGCCCGGTTCGCCCGCCGCCGGCTGCCCGCCGCGCAGGTCACCGCCGCACTCGACGCGGTCGGCCTCGCCGACCGCGCCCGCCACCGCCCCGGCCAGCTCTCCGGCGGCCAACAGCAGCGCGTCGCCCTCGCCCGAGCCCTGGCCACCCGCCCCGCCGTCCTCTTCGCCGACGAACCCACCGGCGCCCTCGACACCACGACCGGCCGCCACGTCCTCCACCTCCTCCGCACCCTGGTCGACCAGCACGGCCGCACCACCGTCATGGTCACCCACGACCCCGCCGCCGCAGCCGTCGCCGACACCGTCCTCCTCCTCAAGGACGGCCGCCTCACCGAATCCCTCACCCTCCACCCCGGCCGCCTCGCCGCCAACACGGCCACGATCGCGGGCCGGATGGCACAACTGGAGGTGGCGTGATGCCGCGCGCCACCGAACCGCGCTGCGGCCGCGCGCAGTTCACGGGACCCTCCACCACGGACCGGCCCGCCGTCGGCGACACGGTCCGTCAGTCGCCTCGCGCCATGCGCGCCCGGTTGCTGCGCTGCGCCGACGTGCCTGGCCGGGGCGGGAGTTGGCGCGGTGGTCAGGTGGCCGTTGTTCGTGGGCGCCTCGGCGGACTGCGCCTCGCTCTGCTGGCGGCATCGCCCGCAGCCAAGGAGAACCTCGTGCTCGGCGTGACCCGGCCGGAGGTGGCGCGATGATGCTGATCCTTGCCGAACTGCGCAGCCGGTGGGCGGGATTCCTCGCGGCCTTCCTGGCCGTGCTGGTCGGGACCGGGCTGATCACGGCCGCGCTCACCGTGCGGAACTCGGCCGCCCCCGCGGTGCAGTCGCGGTTGGCGGGGGCTGCCGCCGTGGTGGTGCCGCCCCGGGCGGTCGACCCCGACGGCAGCCCGGCGGACCGGGTTCCGTGGAGCGAGGAGGAGACGGCCGGGCTGCTGGCCGCGCTCCGGGACGAGCCGGGGATCGCGGGGGCGGTGGTCGACCGGGCGTTCTACGCGCAGGCGTTCCGGGACGGCCGTCCGGTGCCCGACCAGGGGGCCGCCGAGGCCGGGCACGGCTGGTCCGCTTCGGCGCTCGCGCCGTACCGGCTGGTCGACGGGCGGGCGCCGGCCGCCAGCGACGAGGTCGTGATCGCTGCGGCGCTCGGCGTGCCCACCGGAAGCCGACTGGCCGTCAACCTGACGGCCGGGCGGGCGGAGTTCACCGTCACCGGCACCCTCGACGGCCCCGGCTACTGGTTCGAGGACCGTATCGCGGCCGCCCGCGCCCCCGGCGTCCGGGCGATCGCCCTGCTCGCCGCCCCGGCACCGGGCCCGCCCGGGCGGCCGCCGCCGCGCGCACCGTCACCGGCGGTCGCGCCGAGGTGCTCACCGGTGCCGCCCGGGCCGCGCTCCAGCCCCGGTACCTGGAGCACAAGCGCTTCCTCGCCGACCAACTGCTCGCCGCCGTCGCCGCGTTGGCGCTGTTCACCACCGCCTTCGTGGTGGCCGCCACGCTCGCCCTGCACACCGGGCTGCGCCGCCGCGACCTGGGACTGCTGCGGCTGATCGGCGCCGGTCCCGGCCGGATCCGCCGGATGCTGCTCGGCGAGGCCGTCGCCGTCGCCCTGCTCGGTTCCGCCGCCGGCGGCCTGCTCGGTCTCGCCGCCGCACCCCTCCTCGGCCGCCTGCTGCTCGACCTGGACGCCGCCCCGCCCGACCTGACGATCCGTGACGAAGCAGGGGCGCCGCTGCTCGCCGCGGCCGTCGGCGTCGCGGTGAGCGCATTGGCCGCGTGGGCGTCCGGCCGGACCGCCGCCCGGGTCGCCCCGCTGGACGCCCTGCTGGAGAGCCGCGACGGCGGGCGGGCGACCGGCCGCCTCCGGACCGGCTTCGGCCTCGCCGCGCTGCTCGCCGGCGCGGGCGCCGCCGTGGCCACCGCGACCGCCACCGCCGACGACCGGGTCGCCGCCGCGATCACCGCCACCGCCGCGCTGATCACCGCCGCCGCGCTGCTCGCCCCGGCCCTGGTCGGCCCGCTGGCCCGGGCCGTCACCGGACCGCTGCTGCGGCTGCGCCCCGCCTGGCCGCTGCTGCTGCGCGGCGAGCTGACGGTCTCGGCCCGCCGCGCCGCCGCGGTGGCCGCGCCGGTGATCGCCGCCGTCGGCTTCGCGGTGCTGCTCAGCGGCACCGTGCAGACCATGCGGGCCGCGTACCCGGCCGGCCAGGCGCTGAAGCTCGCCGGGCAGCGCATCGTCACGAACGACGGCACCCCCGGCACCACGGACGAGGCGGTCGCCGCCAACCCCGTCGGCAAGGCGGCGCTGCCGGTCCGGGCGTTCGTCCGGGCCGCGGGCGGCGCGACCACCGCCGTCGACGTCCTCGGCTCCCGCGACCCCGGGTGGGACCGGCCCGACCGAGCGGTCCTCGGCCGGAGCCTCGCCGAGCGGCTCGGCGTCACCGCCGGGCAGCAGTGCGCGGTGCGGTTCGCGGACGGCGTCACCGTTCCGGTGCGGATCGCCGAGGTGCTGCCGGACGATCCGGCGCGCGGCGCGTTCGTGATGTCCCGCGCGCAGGTGCGGGCGCACGACCCGGCCGCGCTGAACGACGACATCTTCGTCCCCGCCGGAGCCCCGGCCACCGCCGTCCCCGGCACGGCCGTCCACGACGCGCTGCGCTACGCCCTGGACGACTACGCCACCGACGCCCGCCTGACGGACGCGCTCGCCGCGCTGCTGATCGCCGTCGCCACCGGCTACGGCGCGCTCGCCGCGGCGAACGGCGCGGCCGCCGCGACCTCGCCGTCCTCGGCACCGTCGGCGCGACCCGCCGCCAACTGCTCGGCCTGGCCGCCCGCGAGAGCGCCCTGACGGTCGGCCTCGGCGCGGCGCTCGGCATCCTGGTGGCCCTGCCCGCCCTGGCCGCCACCGCCTCCGGCCTCTCCCAGGCAACGGGCGCACCCCTCGGCCCCCACCTGCACCTGCCCACTCTCGCCGCGGCCGTCCTCGGCTCGCTCACGCTGACGGTGGCGGCGAGCACCGTCACGACCTGGCGCACCCGGAGCCGGAAGTGACGTGCGGTCAGCGTCGGGCGTCGGTCCGTGTCCCGGGAGTGACGTGCCGGGCAGCCTCGCCCGCCTGCCGACTCCGGCAGCGGCCGTCGTCCGCAGGCCGGTCGCGCGGACGGCCCGCCGCGTGGCGCACGCTCGGCCGTCGGTGACGTGCCGTCGGTGACGTGCCGCCGGTGGGAGGCCTCGGTTCGTGTCCGGGGGCGACGTGCGGGCCGGCCTGGCGGTCCGCGTGGCGGGCTCGCCGGGGCGGGTGACGTGTCGTCAGCTGCCCGTTCGCTCCGGGCGGCGGCGGGGCGCAGGCGGGCCGGGCGGAGGCGTTCGCCGCGGGCGAGGCGGCGGAGGCCGGCGTAGCGGGAGAAGCGTTCGCGGTTGGCGACGGAGGCCCGGTCGAGTTCCTCCATCAGGCGGCGGCTGCGGTGTTCGAGGTCGAGCTCGTCGAGGATGCGGTCGACCTCGGCGAGCAGGGAGCCGTGCAGCTGCCAGGCCTGCGGGTCCTCCTGGACGCGGCGCAGCAGCAGTTGGGCGACGTTCTCGCGGCAGGTCCAGGCGGCGGCGAGCTCGGAGGTGAGGCGCTGTTCGGCCTCCTCCGCGTTGCGGCTGACCTGGGTGGTGACCAGCACCGCGAAGCTCACCAGCGCGCCGCCGATGTGCGCGAACAGTTCCTCCAGGGCGACCGCGACGTCCGGCCGGAACAGCTGCTCGCCGGGGGCGCGGCGCTTGGCGAGGTCGGTGAGCGAGCGGGCGATCACCCGGATCACCACGACGCAGATCTCCAGCGTGTCCAGGCCGGTGCGCAGCACCAGGCGGGACAGCAGGCCCTCGCTGATCCGCGGGTTGAGCCGCAGGCTGTCCTCGGCCTGCCGCAGCGCGCCGTCCACTTCGGCGATCGCCTGGTCCAGCCGGCGCGCCTCGTGCAGGCGCTCGGCGGCCCGCTCGACCGGGACGGGGCGGCCCAGCTCCTCGGCGAGGTCGAGCAGCAGGTGGCGGGCGCGGCGGGCCAGGTCCTCGATCTTCTCCCCGGCGGTGTCGACCCACACCGGCGGCGCGAACACCAGGTTGAACAGCAGGCCGACGGCGGCGCCGATGAGGGTCTCCAGCACCCGGTCCCAGGCCTGCGTGGTGACCTGCGAGACGCCGAGGATCAGCATCGCGCTGATCGCCACCTCCTGGACGAACTCGTCCACCCGCACGAAGCGGCCGACCGTCAGCGAGGCCAGGATGATCAGGCCCAGGCTCCACCAGGACAGGCCGACCACGGTCGAGAAGCCGATCGCGATCAGCACCCCGACGACCACCGAGTTGACCCGTCGCACGCTGGTCTTCAGCGTCGAGTAGACCGTCACCTGCACCACCAGCAGCGCCGTCAGCGGCGCGGTCAGCGGCACCGGTTCACGACTCAGCCAGGTCGCCACCACGTACGCCAGCGTCGCCGCCACCGTGGCCCGGACCGACTGCACCACGAACGGTTCCCTGGCACCGCGACGCACCACCGCCGCCACCGACTCCGGAACAAAGCGCATGCCGCCCTTCTATCCCCCCGGCGGACCGCTCACACGCTGACACTCCCGGAGCGTGTGAGCGGCGGTCACAGGATGAACGCCTGTCTGGTTGGGTTCCCGGGGGCTGCCGAGGATGGCGGCATCGGACCTCCCACATCCCCCGCGCGCGGCCGACGGCGTCCGCGGTCCGAGGACGCGCCGCGTGCCGACACACCGGACGAGGTGGTGGTCGCCGTGAGCGACGTGTCCGACCTTCCGCAGATCTCCGAGCAGCAGCCGGCCCCACCGGGCGGTGAGGCGTTCCGGCGCCGGCGGTACGCCGGGGTGTTCGCGCTGCTGTTCCTGTTCGGGACGGAGACCTTCCTGGTCTCCCCGCTGCTGCCGACCATCGCCGGCTCGATCCACGTCAGCGAGGCCGCTGCGGCGTCCACCGTCACCGCGTACGTCCTGGTGTACGCGGTGTGCGCGCCGTTCCTCGGCCTGGTCAGCGACCGGTTCGGCCGGCGGCGGACGCTGCTGGTCGGGACGGCGCTGTTCGTGCTCTCCAACGCCGCCGCCGCGCTGTCCACGGACCTCGCCCTGCTGGTCGCCTCCCGCGCGCTGGCCGGTCTCGCCGCCGCGGCGGCCGGCCCCGCGATCTGGGCGCACATCGCCGAGACCGCCCCCGACGCGGTCCGCGGCCGCGCCCTCGGGCTCGGCATGGCGCTGTTCTCCACCGGCCAGGTCATCGGCGTCCCGCTCGGCGGACTGCTGGCCGGCGCGGCCGGCTGGCGCGCCGCGTTCTGGGCGCTCACCGTCGGCACCGCCGCCGCCGTCCCGCTGCTGCTCCGTCAGGTCGCGCCCGCCGCAGCCGCTCCCGCCGCCGCGGGCGACGGCGCGATCCGCGCGATCCTGGCCGGCTGGCGGGATCCGGCGCTGCGGCGCGCCCTGCTCGTCAACACCGTCTTCAACGCGGCGAACCTGGGCGCGTACACCTTCCTCGGCGCGGTGCTCGGCGAGCGCTTCGACCTGTCCGTGCAGGCCCTCGGCCTGGTCGGCGTGCTGGTCGGCGCGGGCAGCGTGGCCGGCTCGCTGCTCGGCGGCCGGCTCGGCGACAAGGCCCGCGCGGCGGGCCGCGCCCCCGCCCTGCTGCCGGTCTGGGCGCTGCTGCTCGCCGCCGGCATCGCGCTGGCCGTGGCCGGCCCCGGCCTGGTCCTCTCGCTGCTCGGCGTGCTGCTCTGGTTCACCGCCTCCGGCGCCTTCGTGACGGATCAGCAGACCCTGGCCGGTACCGTCGCCCCGGCGCACCGCGCCACCTCCAGCGCCTGGCTCACCTCCACGATGTACGCGGGCACCGGCCTCGGCGCCTGGGCCGTCGGCGCGTTCGGCGACGTCACCGACGGCTCGCTGATCGTCGGCGTCGCGCTCGCCCTGATCGCCGCGGGCGGGGCACTGGGGGTGCGGGTGCGCAACCGGTGAACGCTCCACCAGGGGGCGGGCGGGGACACCCCCGGCCCGCCCGCCGGCTCACCGGCGCTCAGTGATGCGTCGTCACCTTGTAGACCACGAAGCCCACGGAGCCGACCAGCAGCACCAGCCCCGCGAGCAGCAGGGCCAGGGTCAGGACGCCGGTGACCCGCGCTCCGAGACGGGTCCAGAACTCCGCCCGGCGGCCCTCGGGCGTGTCGGTCCGCCAGGCCGGCGGAAGGTCGATCCGCCGCTCCGCGAGCTCCGCCGCCGCCCGCCGGACGTCCCCCGGGTGGTAGCGGTAGAAGACCGGCGCCGCCCCGTAGGTGCCCCGGCTCTCCCCGCCGATCGCGCGGACGCGGATCCCGGCGCGACGGGCCGCCTGCGGCAGCACCTCCGTGCGCACCGGCCACAGCGCGGCCACCTCACCGCCGGTCAGCCACGGCTCCGCCGCGGGCTCCGGCTCCGCTGCTCCCGGACCGGGTCCGTGCGACATGCACCCCACCCCCTCGATGCGGCCGGGCCCCAGTACACACCGCCCGGGCCCGGTGCCGCCAGAGCGCGCGCCCCGGCGGCCCGCGCGCCCGGCAGGATCCGGAGGAGAGGGCCTACGCCGTCGCCCGCAGCGGACGCTTCGTCAGGTCCGTCATGCGGGCGACGTCCGTTCCCGTCCGCGGGGTGAACAGCAGTACCAGCGCCGAGGGGTCGTCGACCGGGTGGAAGGAGCTGAGGGTCAGCCGGACCGGCCCGACC
This sequence comes from Kitasatospora cheerisanensis KCTC 2395, assembly GCF_000696185.1. Classification (GTDB taxonomy): domain Bacteria; phylum Actinomycetota; class Actinomycetes; order Streptomycetales; family Streptomycetaceae; genus Kitasatospora; species Kitasatospora cheerisanensis. Next base: position 6,307,628 of record NZ_KK853997.1, read on the forward strand.
GCCGGGGGCTCGACCAGGACCTCGCGGGCGGTGAGTTCGGCGACGGTGTGGCAGCCCCACCAGTGCCGCAGGTCGGGGGCGTCCGCTTCGAGGCGGCGGTAGAGCTCGTCGGTGCGCGGGTCGGCGATGGCGGGGCCGGCCTGGGCGCGGAAGTGCTGGAAGACGTTCATGGCGAGCGGCTCCCAGTCGTGCAGGACGCTGCGCAGGTGGCGGTCGACGGCCATCAGCCACATCAGGTTGCGGCGGTCGGCGGGAACGGTCTCGGGCGAGCCCCACAGCGCCGTCCAGGCCGCGTTCCAGGCGAGCAGGTCGAAGTGCCGGTCGAGCAGCACGGCAGGGCTGGCGGGCCAGGAGTCGAGGACGGGGCGGACGGCGTCGGCGAGCCGCTCGGCGGTGCGGTCGAAGGGGACGGGCTCGTGGTAGCCGGCCAGCCGCATGGCGTGCCGCAGGCCGGCCGCGTCCAGGCGCAGCGCGCGCGCCACCGCCTCCAGGACCTGCCGGGAGGCGGTGACGCGGCCCTGTTCGAGCCAGGTGTACCAGGCGAGGCCGACGCCGGAGAGCGAAGCGACCTCCTCGCGGCGCAGCCCGGGGGTGCGCCGCCGCGCGGTGGCGGTGAGTCCGACGTCGGCGGGCTGGAGGCGTTCGCGGTGGGCGCGCAGGAAGGCGCCGAGCTCCTGACTGACGGCGGGGGTGGACACGGCTGGCTCCTCGTCGCGGGCGGCTGCGGGTCGTCGCGCACCCACCCTAGGCGCGTGACGGGCGGTTTCCGGTTTCTGAAACAAACTCCTCACGTGCCGTCAATTCCCAGAGCCGCACGGGCATGTGGCTGACGTGCCCGCGTTCCTCCTGGCGCCGCAGGGCGGCGGCGCCGACGGCCCGGTAGAAGTCGGCGCGGCGCTCGGCGGGCAGCACCCGCGCGTAGTAGTCGCCGAAGGTCGCCGCGTGGAAGTGCTCGTACTGCGCGGCCGACTCGACGGTGACGACCGCGTCGCGTTCGGCGTGGCCGGCGACGCGCAGGTGCGGGGCGAGGACGGCGAGCAGCTCGTCGACGGTGCGGGTGCGGGTGGCGATCGGCAGCACGCCGTGCGCGGCGAGCAGCGCGGGGACGTCCTCGGCGGGGGTGCCGAGCGCGGAGAGCGCGTCGCGCACCAACTCGTCCTCGCCGCCCAGGCCGTGGGCGTCCCGGGCGGGGTGGTAGGTGGTGAGCAGGAAGCGCCCGCCGGGGGCGAGGTGGGCGGCGACCCAGGCGAAGATCCGGTCCTCGTCGGGGTACAGCCAGTGCAGCACCGAGGTCTGGGTGATCACCTGGGCGCGGTACGGGAGCTGCTCGGGCGCGGTGAGGTCGGCGGCGTGCAGCACGGCGCGTTCGCCGTACGGGGCGAGCCGCTGCGCGGCCTCGGCGATCCGGTGCTCGGAGCGTTCCAGGCCGACGGCCAGCCGCAGCGAGGGGAAGCGCAGCAGCGCGCTCTCCAGCAGCTGGCCGATGCCGCTGCCCAGGTCGACGAGCGTCTCGGGACTGCCGGTGACGCGGTCCAGCACCCAGTCCCGGTCGTGGACTTGGCGCAGCCGGCTGGCGTCGGCGTACCCGGCGAGGGTGCGGGCCTGGATCTCGACGGCGGACGGGCTCACGCGCGGGCCTCCTGAACGCTGGTGGCGGGGTCGAGCAGGGCGAGCAGCCGGGCCCTGGTCGCGGACTGGTCGTAGCGGTGGAAGACGTTGATGCGGTTGCGGGCGAGGTCGCCGCGGTGGACGTACTCGTACAGGTCCTGGCGCTGGCCGAAGCCGTCCCCGGTCAGCTCCCAGGCCAGCCTGAACAGCCGGGACTTGAGCTCCACGTCGGTCTCCCGGCCGCGCATGTACCGCTCCAGGTGCGGGCGCAGCCGGGGGTTGGCGAGGTCGCCGGGGGAGGGCTGCATCAGCAGGCCGGACGCGCCGATCCGCCGGACGATGTCGACGGCGTCGCCCGCGACCTCGGCGGACCAGACCCGGGAGGCGAAGGTGTCGCCGGGCGCGAACAGGCCCGCGTCGGTGAGCGCGCCGCGGTTCTCCGCCGCGTCGAGGAAGTACTCGGTGAGCTCGGCGTACCCGGCGAGCCGGCCCAGGTCCTCCTGGATGTTGCGGAACTGGCTGACGCCGATGGACTCGGCGAGCAGGGTGGCGGTGGCCAGCAGCGTGCGCAGGCGCTCCCGGTAGCGGATGTGGCCGACGTAGGCGCTCCAGGCGTTGATCCGGGCCAGGCCGCGGCGGGCCAGGCCGGCGTCGCGCAGCAGGAACACCCGGTCCCACGGCACCAGGACGTCGTCGAAGAACAGCATCGCGTCCTGCTCGTCGTAGCGGGCGCCGAGCGGGTGGCCGTGCCCCCAGGCGGCGGTGCCGAGCGGCTCGCGGGCCAGCGTGATCAGACCCGGGGTGTTCAGCGGCAGCGCGAACCAGACCACGAACTGCTCGGCCCGGCCCTGGGTGAACGACGCCGACAGGTAGACCAGCACCTCGTGCGCCAGCGGCGCCAGCGTGGTCAACTGCTTGGCGCCGCGCACCACGATGCCGTGCTCGTTCTCCGACAGCACGCGCAGCGCCAGGTCGGGATCGTCCAGCGGGTTCGCCGAGCGGTCGATCTGCGGGTCGCCCAGCGCGTGCGACAGCACCAGGTCGTTCTGCGCGCAATGCCGGTACCAGGCCTCGGCGTTGGCCCCGAACCGGGGATCGGCGGAGGCCAGCTGGTGGCGGAAGTCGTGCACGCCGACGGCGATCGAGGCCATGAACGCGGGGGAGCGGCCCTGCTGGCCGAGCGCCTCGGCGTGCCAGAACTCGGCGCTGCGCCGCTGGACGCGCAACTCCTCCAGGGTGGTGGGCGGTTGGTAGGCGCGGGCCAGGCGCAGGCCGGTGTCCGGGTCCTTGAAGGTGAGCAACTCGCGGTGCTCGGGCAGGTGCTGGAGGTCCAGCAGGCGGCCGAGCTCCTCGGCGGCGGGCCGGAACGCGGGGTGCTCGGCCGGGTTGGGGACGCGCTGCCCGTCGAGGTACAGCTCGCGTCCGTCGTCGAGTTCGGCCAGGTAGCGGGCGCCGGTGAGCAGCCCGCGCGGGTCCGGGGACAGCAGGGTCATGCGCCAACTCCTCTGAGTGGTACGTCGGTTGACTGGAGTTCGGGGCCGAGCCGGCGGTACCGGGCGGCGTGGTGGAGCAGCGGGAGGCCCGGGCCCTCGCCGACCGCGAGGGCCGCGCCGACCAGCAGCAGGTGGTCGCCGGCCGGGAGTTCGGCGTGCAGCCGGGCGTCGAACCAGGCCGGCGCGCCGGCCAGGACGGGCGAGCCGGTCGGCGCGGCGAGCACCGGCAGGTCGGCGAACCCGCCCGGGCCCGGCCCGCGCCCGGCAGCGCGAACCGGCGGGCCAGCTCCGCCTGGTGCTCGCCCAGCACCGACACGGCGAACCGGCCGCCCTCGCGGACCGCCGCCGCCAGCGGGCTGTGCCGGGAGATGGCGACGCCGATCAGCAGCGGGTCGAGCGAGAGGGTGCTGAACGAGGAGACGGTCTTCGCGTAGTCGACGCCCGCCCAGCGGGCGGTGAGCACGGCGACCCCGGTCGGCCAGTGCCGGGCGGCCGACCGGAAAGCGGTTTCGGTGAGTGCGGCACGGGCGGCGGCGTCGCCCCGCGCACCGCCCGCCGCGACGCCGTTCGCCGCCGCGCGGTCCGTCTCGCGGGCCGGCGCGCTCACCGCAGACCCACCCGGTAGGCGCGCAGCCACTCGTCGACCTGCACCAGGTGGTCCAGGCCGCCGACCGGGTTCGGCGCGGTGCGCGGGCCGGGCAGCGGCCGGCCCTCGGCGAGGTGACGGCGCACCAGCTCCCGGTCCACCAGGTCGAACACCGGCGCCGCCGGGTCGGCCAGCAGCTCGTGGGCGCGGGCGGTCAGCACCTCGGTGTAGCGCACCGCCGGGGTGGACGGGTAGCCGGACTTCGGACGGTCCGTCACCTGCGGCGGCAGCAGGTCGCGCACCGCGTCCCGGAGCAGCCCCTTGGGCCGGCCGCCGGGGGACTTCAGCTCCCACGGCACGTTCCACAGGTACTCGACCAGCCGGTGGTCGCAGAACGGCACCCGCACCTCCAGGCCGACCGACATCGACACCCGGTCCACCCGGTCCAGCAGCGAGGGCAGCCAGCGGGTCAGCGCCAGGTGGAAGGTCTCCCGTACCTTGGCCGCCGCCGGGTCCTCGCCGGGCAGCCGGGGCACCGAGGCGAGGCTGCTGCGGTACGCGGCGGCGGTGTACTCGGCCGGCCGGACCTCGGCCCGCACGTCCGGGCGCAGCAGCGCGGCCGGGGTGGTGCGGCCGTGCAGCCACGGGAAGGTGCCGGAGGCCAGCGCCGGCGCGTCGTGGAAGTACGGGTAGCCGCCGAACACCTCGTCCGCGGCCTCGCCGGACAGCGCGACGGTGGAGCGCCGCCGCACCTCGCGGAACAGCAGGTGCAGCGAGGCGTCCATCTCGCCCCAGCCGGGCCGGTCGCGGGCCCGCAGCACGGCGGCGCGGGCGTCCAGCAGGTCGTCGTCGGGGATCAGCACGCTGGTGTGCACGGTGCCGATGTGCTCGGCGGCGGCCCGCACGAACGGGGCGTCCTGGCCGGTGCGCCAGGCGTCGGGGGTGCGGTCGGCGCTGCCGGGGAAGTCCACCGAGAAGCTGGTGATCTTGCCCTGGCCGTTCCGCTCCCGGGCGGCCGCGGCCAGCGCGGTGATCGCCGAGGAGTCCACGCCGCCGGAGAGCAGCGTGCACAGCGGGACGTCGCTGACCAGCTGCCGCTCCACCGCGTCGGCGAGCAGCTCCCGCACGGTGGCCAGGGTGGTCGCCGCGTCGTCCTGGTGCGGCGCCGACTCCAGCTGCCAGTACGGGATTTCGCGCACCGTCCGGCGGTTCGCCACCACCACGTGCCCGGGCCGGACTTCGTGCAGGCCGCGGAACAGTCCGTGGCCGGCGCTCGGCGCGGCCGGCAGCGCGAACAGCTCGGCGATCCCCTCGGCGTCCAACTCGGCGGGCAGCAGCGGGTTCTCGAGCACCGCCTTGGGCTCGGAGCCGAACAGCACCCCGTTCGCGTACCGGTGCCAGTACAGCGGCTTGATGCCCAAGTGGTCGCGCACCAGCAGGAGTTCCTCGCGCAGGTGGTCCCACAGCGCGTAGCCGAAGATCCCGTTGAACCGGGCCGCCGCCAGGTGCCCCCACTGGAGGTGCGCGCGGAGCACCACCTCGGTGTCGGAGCGGGTCCGGAACACGTGCCCGTAGGCCTCCAACTCGGCCCGCAGCTCACGGTGGTTGTACAGCTCGCCGTTGTACGCCAGCACCGCGCGGACCGGCTCGCCGTCCGCGAACGGCTGCAGGCCGCCCTCCAGGTCGATCACCGCCAGCCGGGTGTGGCCCAGCGCCGCGTACCGCGACAGCCACACCCCGTCGGCGTCCGGACCCCGGCACAGCAGGGTCTCCGTCATCCGGCGGACGGTCTCCCCACGCAGCCGCAGATCCTCCGCCCAGTCCAGCCAGCCGGTCACTCCGCACATCAGGCCGCTCCTGTCGTCTCGTCGTTCTCCCGCTCCTCGGCGCTCGCCTCCCAGTGGCAGCCGTGGCCGGTCGGCCCCGAGAGCAGGCGGTGCGCCGGGCGGAAGCCCTTGGCGCGGATGTTCGCGGACAGCGCGTGCGTGCAGTACGTGCACGGCGAGGCGAGCGTGATCGTCACCCCGCTGCGGCGGGCCTGCTCGCGGTAGTCCCAGATCGCGCAGTGCGTGATGGTGAGCGCCGCCTGCTGCGGGCCCGGCGGCCGCGCGTCGTCGAACTCGTAGTCGGAGCCGTACAGTTCGGCCTGCCGGGCGATCCGGTGGATCGGGTCCGCCGCGCCCCGGCCGTGGTCCGGCTCGACGGTGCGGTGCACCTCCGCGTTGGACGCGGCCCAGGCCGCGAGCACCTGCTCGCCGTAGTGCCGCACCAGGAAGCGCTCCATCAGCGCCTGGCCGCGGAAGAACAGCCGCTGCCACTGCGCGGACGGCGCGGAGCCGTCCGGCAGGTCGGCGAAGATCTCGCCCTGCAGCGCGAACCACTCGGCGAGCTGCGGCTGGTCGCCGAGACTCACCAGGTACCGGGTCAGCCCGGCCTCCGCCTCGTGCAGCCGGCGGCGCCACAGCGCGGAGCGCTCGCCGTCCGGCATCGAGCGGTACGGCGAGCGCCACCGCTCCTGTCTTTCCTGGTCCCGGTCCACCGGCAGGAGTGCGACCCTGTCCGGCCCGGTCCCGCCCTCGGGCACGACGCCCATCGGTGCTTCTCCCTCCGCCCGGCTGCGTCCTGCCAGCCACGCTAGGCAGCGCCCACCGGCCCCCAGAAGCCCCGAACGGATCCCCCGCGGGCGACCTTCGTCGCCCTCAGCCGGGCAGGAGCGGCACGATCCGGGCCGCCGCGGCGTACGGCCGGGCGCCGCGCGGGCGGTGCTCGCGGCCGACGTACCGGCCCACCAACTCCTCGATCCGGCGCGTCAGTTCGGCGGCCTCGGCGGGCGTCAGGTGCAGGACGGCGGTGAACGGCTCGGCCGGGTCGGCCGGCTCGGCCGGCGGGTGGACGGGGTGCGGGGCGGGGGCGGCGTCGGTCGCCCAGCGCAGCCGCCACGGGCGGGCGCGGCCGCCCTGCGGGACTTCCTCGACCAGGCCGTACCGGGCCAACTGCCGCAGGTGGAAGGAGCACAGCCCCGAGCTGAGCCCGAGCCGGGCGGCGGCCCCGGTGGAGGTCACGGTGCCGGCCTCGGCCAGCAGGTCGAGCAGCGCGAGCCGCACGGGGTGGTCGGGCAGCGGGCGGCGGACGCCCGGCGGCAGGGGCGGCTGGGTCAGGTCGGTCTCCTCGGTCACTTTGCAAAGCGTGCTACTTTGCCAAGCGAATGACAAGCCGTCAGGTCGGCCCCCGCCGATCACCGTCGAGAAGAGGTGCGGTTCCAGGCATGGCCACCACCCCGCAGGACCGCCGGGTCCGGGGCCAGGGCGAACCCGTCGACAGCTACCCCGCGCTCGCCCCCGAGACCGTGCGCGGTGCGGTCCGCCGGATCACCGTGGTCGGCGAGCCGGTCCTGCACCGCCGCTGCCGCCCCGTCACCGAGTTCGGCACCCCCGAACTCGCCCGCCTGGTCGACGACATGTTCGCCACCAACCACACCGCCGACGGCGCCGGCCTGGCCGCCAACCAGGTCGACGTCGACCTGCAACTGTTCATCTGGGACATCACCGACGACTGGGGCGTCCGCCACGTCGGCCACCTCGCCAACCCCGTCCTGGACGAGGCCCCGGCTCCGCACCGCCGCCTGCTCGAAGAGGCCGAGGGCTGCCTGTCCGTCCCCGGCCCGCACCGCACCGTCGCCCGCCCCGACCACGCCGTCGTCCACGGGTACGACCTGCACGGCCGCCCCCTCACCGTCGAGGGCCACGGCTACTTCGCCCGCTGCCTCCAGCACGAGACCGACCACCTGCACGGCCGGCTCTACCTCGACCGGCTGTCCGCGCGCGACCGCAAGTCCGCCCTCCGCGAGATGGCCGACCGCCAGGACGAGGTGTTCGCCCGCCGCGCGGCGAACGCGTCCCGCCTCGGCACGTAGCCGCCGGTGGCGTGAACCGGGCTTTCCGGCACGGGAGTACGGGTACCCGGCCGGCTGCCCGGCGCCGTCCGCCTACCGGTGGGGGACCCCGTGCTCCAGGTAGGCGGTCGTGCCGTGCTCCCGGGCAGCGATCGCGGCGTGCACCCGGCGGGCGAGACGGGGGATCAGGAGGGCGTCGAGCCGGGCCGCCGGGTGGAACGCGCAGGCGCCGATCTCGACCCGGTCCGGCGTGATGGCGGCCCGTTCGGCGTCCGGGAGGACTCCGCCGTCGAAGACGAACAGCAGCTTGTCGCCCTCGGTCGGGTGCGGCGCCCAGTCCGCGGCGAGGAGGCGGCCGACCGGCGGGGTGATGCCCAGCTCCTCCGCCACCTCGCGGGCCGCGCCCGCGCTCGGCGTCTCGCCCTCCCGCAGGTAGCCGCCGGGGATCTCCCAGCCCTCCTTGTACGTGGGCTTCACCAGCAGCACCCGGCCGCTCGCGTCGAAGAACAGCACGCCCGAGGCGGTCCGCGGCCGGGCGACGGCCTCGGGGGGCTGAGGGGCGGTCATGTCGACGACTGTAGCCGCCCGCCGGGTCCTCGCCGTCAGGCGCCGTGCCCGGGGCGGTGGTGTTCCGTCAGGACGGTCAGCAGGTGGACGAGTTCGCTCTGCTGGGCGGGGGTGAGGGGGCGAGGAGCTCGCGCTGGGCGTCGGAGACGAGGGCGTCGAGGCGTTCCAGGTGGCGGCGGCCGGCGGGGGTGAGGGTGATGACGTTGCGCCGGCGGTCGACCGGGTCGGGGTCGCGGCGGACGCAGTCGGCGTCGGCGAGTTCGTTGAGGACGGCGACCATGTCGCTGCGGTAGATGCCGGTGCGGCGGCCGAGTTCGGCCTGGCTGGCGGCGCCCGTCTCGGCGAGGGCGGCCAGTACGGCGAAGTGCCACTTGCGCGCGCCTTCGGTGGCGAGGCGATCGGCGACGATCCGGTCCGCGGCGATCGCGGCGCCGGCGATCAGCCGGCTGGGGATCGCGCGCAGCCGGGTCGGGGCGGGTCCGGGCGGCTGGTCCACGGGCGGGTCCTCCACTCCTTGCGTTAGTGCGACTAACAGTCTACCTTCCGTTAGTGCCACTAACGTTTCGGCGTCCGAGCGACTCTCCCTGGAGCAGAAGACCGTGATCAAGCCGTTCCGCATCGACATCCCGCAGGCCGACCTCGACGACCTGGCCGACCGGCTCTCCCGCACCCGCTGGCCCAACGAGGTCGCCGGCGCCGGCTGGGACTACGGCTTCCCGCTGGCGCGCCTCAAGGAGCTCGCCGAGCACTGGCGGAGCGGCTACGACTGGCGCGCGCACGAGGCCCGGCTCAACGAACTCCCGCACTTCACCACCGAGATCGACGGCCAGCGCATCCACTTCCTCCACGTCCGCTCCCCGAAGCCGGACGCTCTCGCGCTGGTCCTCACCCACGGCTGGCCCGGGTCGTTCCTGGAGTTCCTCGACGTCATCGAGCCGCTGTCGCGCGACTTCCACCTGGTGATCCCGTCCGTCCCGGGCTACGGCTTCTCCGGGCCGACCCGCGAACGGGGCTGGGACACCGCCCGGATCGCGCGGGTCTGGGCGGAGTTGATGCGCCGGCTCGGCTACGAGCGCTACGGCGCGCAGGGCGGCGACTTCGGGGCGGGGATCTCGCTGGCGCTCGGCGCGGTCGCACCCGAGCGGGTCGTCGGCGTGCACGTCAACTACCTTCCGACGCCGCCGGATCCGGCCGCGGGCATCGAACTGTCCGCGGCGGACGAGGAGCGGCTCGACAAGATCCGGCAGTTGATGGCGAACCGGCCGCCCTACCAGGCGCTCCAGGCCCTCACCCCGCAGACCATCGGCTATCCGCTGACCGACTCGCCGGTCGGCCAACTGGTCTGGATCGCCGAGCGGTTCGCGCACTGGACCGACCCGGCGGCACCGATCGACGACGACCGGATGCTCACCGACGTGGCGCTGTACTGGTTCACCGCCACCGCGGCGTCCTCCGCGCGCCTGCACCACGACGCCCCGCGCGGGGGCCTCCCGTGCCCGGTGCCGGTCGGCGTGGCCGTGTTCGCCCACGACATCACCCGTTCGGTGCGGCCGCTGGCCGAGCGGCGGTACGACATCCGGCACTGGTCGGAGTTCGAGCGCGGCGGCCACTTCGCGGCGATGGAGGTGCCGGCGGCCTTCGCCGGGGACGTCCGGGAGTTCTTCACGACCCTGGCGGCAGAGGCGGACAGGAGCGCCTCCCGGGGGCTAGGATGCTAGCAATCTAGCGAGCTAGTATCGGCTCATGGGTGATTCGGAAGTCAAGCAGTTCAACGTGTACCTGCCGCTGGGGCTGATCCGGGAGGTCAAGCACCACGCGATCGAGACGGGCATGTCACTGTCCGCGCTGGTCGCCGAGGCACTGCGGGCCTACCTCGAAGACGCCCGGCAGCAGCGGCAGTCCCCGTCCGACAAGGAGTCGTGAGATGGCAAGCGCGGGATTCGAGGCGGTCTTCGTGGAGACGCACAACTGGGGGAGGAGCGCCAAGTTCTTCCAGGAGCTGGGGTACCGGCTGGAGCCCTCGACGGGTGACGGCTCCGGGGTGTTCCGCAACGGCGACGGGCCGTACCTGGTGCTGGTCGAGGTCCCCGAGGACCGGCAGCCGGCCGTGCAGGTGGCGCTGAAGGTGCCGGACCCGGACGGGTTCCGCCCCGACCCGGTGGTGGAGGTGGTCACCCCGTTCCAGGACACCCACTACGGGACGCGGGAGATGACCGTCCGCGACCCCGACGGCCGGGTGTGGAGCCTGCAGGCCCCCGCCAAGAGCTGACCCGGGGGCGGACGCGATGCGCAGGTGGCGCGGCAATCCCTGGGCGGTCCTGCTGACGCTCAGTCTGGGCTTCTTCATGACCCTGCTGGACCTGACGGCCGTCAACGTGGCCCTCCCCGGCATGATCGGCGACCTGCACGCATCGCTGGACCGGATGCTGTGGGTGATCAACGTCTACATCCTGGTCCTCGCCGCGCTGCTGATCACCTTCGGCCGGCTGGGTGACGTGCGCGGGCCGCGCGCGGTGTTCGTCGGCGGCGTCGCGGTGTTCACGGTGGCGTCGGTGCTGTGCGCGCTGGCCCGGGACCCGGCCCAACTCGTCGCCGCCCGGGCCCTTCAGGGCCTGGGCGCGGCCGCACTGATGCCGCAGACGATGACGATCATCATCGGGACGTTCCCGGCCGAGCGGCGGGCGCCGCCCTCGGCGTCTGGGGCGGGGTCGCGGGCGTGGCCACGATCGCGGGGCCCACCCTCGGCGGGTTCCTGGCCGGTTCGGCCGGCTGGCGGTGGATCTTCCTGGTCAACGTCCCGATCGGGGCGCTCGTCCTGGTGATGGCCCTGGCACTGGTGCCGGACGTCCGCCACGGCGGCCGGCGCAGGATCGACCTGGTCGGCGTGCTGCTCGCCGCGGCCGCCCTGGTCTGCCTGACCTTCGGCCTCACCGAGGGCCAGCGGTACGGCTGGAACGCCGGGATCCTGGCGCTGCTGGGCGCGGCGGCGGTGCTGCTGGTGCTGTTCCTGCTCCACCAGCGCGCCCGGCAGGACCGCGAGCCGCTGCTTCCGTTCGCGCTGTTCCGGGCCCGCGACTTCGCGGCGATGAGCTTCGTCTCCGCGACCGTCCAGGTCGGTATGCTCGGCCTGTTCCTGCCGGTGATGATCTACCTCCAGTCGGTGCTGCGGTTCGGCGCCCTGGCGGCCGGACTCGTGATGGCCCCGGCGATGGTGGTGTCCGCGGTGCTGTCCCCGTTCGCGGGACGGCTGGCGGACCGGATCGGCGGGAAGCCGGTCCTGCTGGCCGGGTTGGCGCTGTTCGCGGCCGGCCTGGCCTGGCTCGCCGGGGTCGTCGGCCTCGGCCGGGCCTGGTGGGAGTTCCAGCCCGCGCTGGTCACGGCGGGCGTCGGCATCGGCTGCGTGTTCGGCCCGATGGTCACGGTCGCCATGTACCACGTGCCGCCCGCGACGGCCGGGGCGGCGTCCGGGGTCCTGAACACGATCCGTCAGATCGGCACGGTGATCGGCAGCGCCGCGGTCGGCGCGCTCCTCCAGAACCGCCTGGCCGCCGCCGTCCGGGACGAAGCGGCCCGGGAGGCCGCCGGCCTGCCCGCCGAGGTCCGCGACCGCTTCCTGACCGGCGTTCGCGAAGCCGCCGCCGGCGGGCGGGAGTTGGGCACCGGACGGGGCGGCGGCCCGACCGTCGACCTCCCGCCCGACACGCCCGCGGAGCTGGCCCGGCAGGTCGACCGCCTGGCGGCGGCCGCCTTCGACCACGGCGTCGTCCACGCCGTCCGCCCGACCCTGCTGCTGCCCGTCGTGGTGGTCGCCCTCGGCGCCCTCGCCTGCCTCCTCGTCCGGGGCCGCCGCCCCGACCGCGCGAGCCCCGCGCCGGCCCCGGCCGACGCCGACTCCCCGGCGCCGGCCCGCAAGTAGCGGAGCGCCCGGTCGGGGTGCAGGCGCAGCGACGCAGCCGCCCGGGGCCCGGGACGGGGCGAGTGGCGCGGACGGCTGCCCGTGCCCGCTACGCGTCGCCGAGGAAGCCCGGGTCGGGGAGGCCGAACTGCCGGGTGAAGTCGGCAGCCAGGCCGAGGAGTTCGGAGAGCGGGACGGGGCGGCGGCTGGTGGCCCGCAGGTCCTTCCGGGCCTCCTGCGACCAGAGGAAGGGGTGGACCGCGATGCCCTGGGACGCCGTCGGGGCGGCGGCCTCCTCGCGCCAGCCCGGCCATCGCAGGCTGTCGTAGAACGATTCCGCCCCGCCCGCCAGCAGCCAGGAGAGCCACGCCGAGTGGCCGACGTCCAGCGGCTCCCACTCCAGCGAGTCGGGGGCGAAGTAGGTCACCCGGCCGGCGCGCCGGGTCGGCCCGCGCCGGCCGGGTCGTGGCCGTTGAGGGCGAAGACCCCGCCGAGCACGTCGTGGCCGAGGACCAGACCCGTCCCCGGGTGCCACGCGGGATCGGGCGCGGCCGGGAACCGGTTGACCCGGCCCAGGCTCGGCAGCCCGTCCCCGGCTCCCGTCCCGCCGCCGTACACCCGCAGCCAGCCGTCGTCGACCAGCAGGCCGCCGGTGTGCAGCGTCAGCGCGCCCAGCGTGGAGCGCGCGGTGACCTGGAGTTGCCGCAGACACCGGCGGCCCTCCCGTTCGTCGACCGGCAGCGCCCGGACCGAGGGGGCGGCGGCCAGTGCGGTCCGGAGCTCCGGCCAGGCCGGGTCGGGCACGTCGAGGAGTTCGGCGAGTTCGCGCTTCCGAGGATGATCGCAGGCCCGGCCCGGCCCGGCCCGGCCGGTGCGCGGGTCAGCCGGTCAGGCCGTGCCAGCCGCTGCGCGGGTCAGCCGGTCAGGCCGTGCCGGACGGCGTAGAGGGCGGCGCGGAGGCGGTCGGACTGGCCGGTCTTCCGCATGGCGTGGGTGAGGTGCTTCTTGACGGTGGCTTCGGCGAGGGCGAGGCGGCGGGCGATCTCCGCGTTGCTGAGGCCGAGGGCGAGGTGGGTGAGGACCTGGCGCTCACGGTCCGTCAGGCCGGCCTGGTCGAGCGGGCGTTCGGCCGGCACGGGGTGCGGGCGGACGGGTGCGGGGCGGGGAGGAAGAGGGTCGCGCCGGCGGCGGCGAGGTGGACGGCGTCGATGATGCGGTCGGGCGGCAGGTCGAGCGGGAAGCAGCCGCTGCCGCCGGCCATCAGGATGCGGCTGGCCTCGGTGGTGGTGCCGGCGCGGCGCAGCAGCAGGATCCGGGCGTCGGGTGCGCCGTCGGGCCGGCGCAGCGCGGCGACGGCGGCGAGGTCGGCGTCCAGGCCCGGCCCGCGGCCGAGCAGGACGAGGTCGGGCCGGACCCGGTGGACGGCGGCGACCGCGTGCCCGGGGTCGGTCGCGGAGCCGACCACGGCGAGGTCGGGCGCGGCGGCGAGGACGCTGCGCAGTCCGGCGCTGACCACCGGGTGACGTTCGATCAGGAAGATGCGGGTGGCGACGGCCTGCGGCGTCGCCCCGGCGGACGGGCACTGCGGGAGGCCGCAGGTGCAGGCGGGCTCGGCGAGCAGGTGGTGGCCCGCCAGCAGGTCGAGCGGGTTGTCGATCTCGGTGTGCAGGGCGTCCATCGCGTGGGCGGCGCGCCGGGCCGGCGGTCGCAGCGTGCGGGTGGCGCCCCTGGTCAGCGCGGGCACGGTTCCTCCCGGCGGGAGGGCGTGACGGGGTGCGGGTGCATGGCGGATCGGTCCCCTCGGAGGCGGCGGGCCGGGGCGCGGGCCCGGCACGGGAGAGGGGGATCGGCCGCGTTCGGAGGCGGCGGCGGGATCCCCGGCGGAGGAAGGGCGGGCGCTCCGGGGCCGGGGTCAGACCGGCGGCGGCGCACCGCGGCGGGGCGACAGGTCTCGTCGAAGCACCTGCGGTGCCACGAGCCGCCGATCCCCCAGAGGGTGAAGTCGGTCCGCCGATATGCCATACCGGAAATCGTATGTACGCCGCTGACGGACGGTCAAGGACGGTCCGCAGCCCGGATGTCGTCCCCACCGCGATACCCCCTCCGGCCGTTCCTATGACCACCGGTACCCGCATGAACACCTGGCTGGCTGCCCGCCCGCACCTCCGCAACCCTCGGCCTGGACAACCCCGACGGGCCGCGCCGCCGAGCACCGAAGACCCTCGCGCCGCCCCGCCGCCGAACCGGAGGACCGCACCGCCCGATGCCCGCCACCCTGACCGCCGCCGCCGGACCGGGCACCCCGTGACCGGATTCCTGCTGCGCCGCCTGCTCCTCGCGGTGCCCACCCTGCTGGGGGTGAGCGCCGTCGTGTTCGCCACCGTCGCGCTCGTCCCCGGCGACCCCGTCACCGCGTTCCTCGGCCCCGGCGCACCCGCCGAGGCCCGGCAGGCGCTGGCGGAACGGATCGGCCTCGACCGGCCGCTGCCCGTCCGCTACCTGGACTGGCTCGGCCACACCCTCACCGGCGACCTCGGCACCTCGACCTCCACCCAACGACCCGTCACCGCCCAGCTGCTGCCCGCCCTCGGCCAGACCCTGACGCTCACCGCCGCCGCGTTCGCGCTGGTGCTGGCCGGCGGAGTCCTGCTGGGCACGCTCGGCGCGCTGCGCCCGCGCGGCTGGACCGGACGCCTGTCCGGCGCGGCCTCCACGCTCGCCGTCTCCGCCCCGCAGTACTCGGTGGCGCTGCTGCTGATCGCCGTGTTCGCCGTCCACTGGCAGCTGCTCCCGGCCGGCGGCACCCAGGACGCGTTCGGCGCCGGCGGCGGAGCCCTCGACCAACTGCGCCACCTGCTGCTGCCCGCGACCGCCGCCGCACTCGTCCCGCTCGGCCTCACCGCCCGCGTCCACCGCGCCGCGCTGTCCGCCGTCCTGGCCGGCGAGCTCGCCGACGGGCTGCGCGCCCGCGGCCTGAGCCGGCTCGCGGTGCTGCGGCACTGCGCGCACAACGCCTCGCCCGCGCTGCTGACCATCGGCGGCCTGCAACTGGCCTACCTGCTGGAGGGAGTCGTCTTCGTGGAGACCCTGTTCGCCCGGCCCGGCCTCGGCCGTCTGCTCTACGACGCGCTCACCGCCCGCGACCTGCCGCTGGTCCAGGGCGGCGTGCTGATCGTCGCCACCGCCTTCGTCGGCATCAACCTGCTGGTCGATGCCGCGCACGCCGCGATCGACCCCAGGGTGCGGAGCTGACATGACGACAAATCGACGTCCGTGCAACGGAACGGACCGGCCCGCGGTGACGCTGGTGCTGTCCGTCCGCACCGGGACGATCCGGCTGGCCGTGCCGCGCGGCGGCGGCCCGCTGAGCCGCCTGCTCTGGGCGCCCGGCGCCGACTCCCGGACGGGGGTGGCCGGATGACCGCCCAGCGACTCCCGGACGGCATCGCCCGGACGCGCGCACGCAGGATCCCGGCCGTCGCCCTGGCCGCGGCCGGGGCGCTGCTGCCCGTGCTGCTGGCCGTCGCCGCGCCGCTGCTCGCCCCCGCCGACCCGTCCGCCGGACAGCTCGCCGACCGGCTGCTCGACCCCGGCAGCGCGGGCCACCTGCTCGGCACCGACAGCCAGGGGCGCGACCTGCTCAGCCGCCTGCTCTGGGCCGCCCGCCCGTCCCTCACCGCCGGCCTGCTGCCGGTCGCGGTGGCCGGCCTGGCCGGCGCCCTGGTCGGCATCGCGGCCGGACTCGGCGGACGCGCCACCGAGCAGGCCCTGCTGCGCACCCTCGACGTGCTGTACGCGTTCCCCGGCGTCCTGCTGGCGATCGCCGTCGCCACCCTGCTCACCCCGGGCCTGGGCTCGACGGTGCTGGCGCTGTCCGTGGTGCTCACCCCGGCCGTCGCCCGGGTCGCGTTCACCGAGACCCGGCGGATCCGCTCCGCCGAGTTCCTGGAGGCCGCCCGGGTCAGCGGCGCGACCTGGCCGGCCCTGGTGCTCCGTCAGGTCCTGCCGGTGGTCGCCCCCGTGGTGCTGGTCTACGCGACCTCGCTGGTCGGCCTCGCCATCGTCTACGCCGCCGGACTGTCCTTCCTCGGCCTCGGCGTCGCCCCGCCCGCCCCCGAATGGGGCGCGATGCTGGACGAGCTGCGCCCCGCGCTCTTCACCCACCCCTGGCTCGCCGCGATCCCCGCCCTGGTGATCCTGGCCGTCTCGGTGCTCTTCAACTCCCTCGGCGAGACGCTGCGGCCCCGGGTCGGCGACGGCACGGAGGCGGCGCGATGACCGGGACGACGGCGCTGCGCGTCGAGGACCTGACGGTCGAGTACGCCGGCGGGGTGCGGGCCGTGGACGGCGTCCGGCTGGAGCTCGCGGCCGGGCAGGCGCTGGTGCTGCTCGGGGAGTCCGGCAGCGGGAAGACCACCCTCGCCCGGACGGTGCTCGGCCTGCCCGGCCGGGGCGCCACCGTCCGCGGCTCGGTGCGGCTCGGCGACACCGAGCTGCTCGGCCTGCCCGAACGGGAGTTGACGCGGATCCGGGGACGCCGGATCGGCTACGTCCCGCAGGACCCGTCCGCGACCCTCGACCCGCTGCGCCGGATCGGCGCCCAGCTCGCCGAGGTGCTGCGCCGGCACGGCCTCGCCGACAGCCGCAGGGCCGCCCGGGCGGCCGCGCTGCCGGTGCTCGCCGACGCCGGACTGCCCGACCCGGAACGGGCGGCCGCCGCCTACCCGCACGAACTCTCCGGCGGGCTGCGGCAGCGCGCCGCGATCGCCCTCGCGGTGGCCTGCGGGCCCGAGCTGCTGATCGCCGACGAGCCGACCACCGCCCTGGACGCCCTGGTCCGGGTCCGCATCCTCGACCTGTTCACCACCCTGCGCACCGAACGCGGCCTCGCGCTGCTCCTGGTCACCCACGACCTGTCCGCCGCCGCCCGGATCGGCGGCACCCTCGCCGTGCTCCGGCACGGCCGGGTGACCGCCACCGGACCGGCCGGGGCCCTCCTCGTCCCGGCCGGGCAGCCCACCGCCGCCGCCCCGGCAGGAGCCCGCCGATGACCGACGAGCGATCGACGAGCGCCCCGCTGCTGCGACTCGACGAGGTCGGCAAGAGCTGGGCGGGCCGCCCGGCCGTGACCGGGGTGAGCCTGGAGGTGCGGGCCGGGGAGGCCGTCGCGCTGGTGGGGAGTCCGGGTCGGGGAAGTCCACCCTGGCGCGGCTCGCACTCGGGCTGCTGCGGCCCGACAGCGGGACGGTGACCTTCGAGGGGCGCGACCCGGCCCGGCTGCGGGCGCGGGCCGACCGCGCCGTGCGGGGCCGGCTCCAGTTCGTGCCGCAGCACCCGCGCGGCTCGCTCAACCCCGCACTGCGGGCCGGCGAGGCGGTCGGCTTCGCGCTCCGCGCGCACGGCGTGCCGCGCCGTCAACGCGCGGCGCGGATCGGCGAGTTGTTCCGGCAGGTCGGCCTCGCACCCGAACTGGCCCGCCGGCTGCCCCGCGAACTCTCCGGCGGCCAGCTGCAACGCGTCGCGGTGGCAAGGGCACTGGCCACCGGACCCGCCCTGGTGGTCTGCGACGAGCCGACCTCCGCACTCGACCCGGACACCCGGCACCGGCTGCTCGACCTGCTGACCGAGCTGCGCGAACGCACCGGCACCGCCTACCTGTTCGTCTCCCACGACCTCTCGGCCGTCGCCCGCTTCGCGAGCCGCACGCTCGTGCTGCGGGCCGGCCGGGTGGTCGAGCAGGGCCTCACCGAGACCCTCTGGAACGCACCACAACACCCGTACACCCAGGCCCTGTTGGACGCATCCGGCCCGCACGTGGCGCTGGCCGGCGCGGGCCTGCACACCGAACCGAGCGAGGAACCGTCATGAGCAAGCACACCCGCACCCGTCCGAGAGCCGCCGCGCTGGCCGCCGCCGCCGTCCTGCTGACGGCCGCCGGCTGCGGCGGCACGGACCCGGGGGCGGGAGACTCGGCCGGCGGCTCCGGCGGCGGCACCCTGGTGATCGGCGCGACCGGGAAGCTGCCCAACCTGGACACCGTGATCGGCGGCGCCGGCTTCGAGGGCAAGCGCCTGCTGAGCTTCCAGATCTACGAAGGGCTCACCCGCTACGAGCTGTTGAAGGACACCAACCGGCCGCCGCAGATCACCGGCGCGCTCGCCGAGTCCTGGCAGGTCGCACCGGACCGGCTGACCTGGACCTTCACCCTCCGCAAGGGCGTCACCTTCCAGGACGGCACCCCGTTCGACGCCGACGCGGTGCTGTTCAACCTGCACCGCTACCTGGACACCGCCAGCCCCGAGTACACCGACGCGCTCGGCGCCGCCGCCAAGGAGTACGCCGGCGACATCGCCGCCTACCGCAAGACCGACGACACCCACATCGAGCTCGTCACCACCGCACCCAACGGGCACTTTCCGGAGGACCTGGCGCACGTCCTGATCGCCAGCCCCACCGCCGTCCGCAAGAGCGGCACCAAGGACTTCGCCCAACACCCGGTCGGCACCGGCCCGTTCGGCTTCGTCTCGCAGACCGAGGGCCAGCAGGTCGAACTCGCCGCCAACCGGACGTACTGGCGCGGCGCCCCCCGGCTGGACCGGCTGATCGTCAAGGCGCTGCCCGACCCGGCGGCCCGCACCGCCGCGCTGCGCTCCGGCGGCGTCAACTGGATCGAGTACCCGAACCCCGACGACCTGGACAGCCTGAAGGCCGCCGGCGCGCAGATCCTCACCAACAGCTACGACCACCTCTGGTACTGGATCCTCGACACCGGCAAGGGCCCGTGGGCGGACGTCCGGGTCCGGCAGGCCGCCAACTACGCGATCGACCGGCAGGCCGTCGCGGGCAACCTGCTGCACGGCACCGCCGACCCCGCCTTCCAGGCCGCCCCGCGGGCCACCGCCGCCTACGACCCGACCGGCGACCGCTACTCCCACGACCCCGCCAAGGCACGGCAGTTGCTCGCCGACGCGGGCTACCCCAACGGGTTCACCACCTCCGTGACGGTGCCGACCGGCGGATCCGGCAACCTGCTGCCGGTGCCGATCACCGAGGCCCTCCAGCGCGACCTCGCCGCCGTCGGCATCAAGGTGGAGATCCGCACCACCGACTGGACCACGCTGATCGGCGCCGAGGCCAAGGGCCAGGTCGCGCTCGGCTCCGACGCCATCGCCCAGTCCACCACGCTGTTCCAGTCCGAGGCGCTGCTGCCGCTGTTCGTCGGCTCCAACAGCCCCTTCTGGACCGGGCACTACGCCAGCCCGAAGGTCGACAGCCTGATCGCGAGCGCCGCCGCCAACCCCGACCCGACCGCCCGGCAGGCCGCCTACCGCACCGCGCTGCGCCAGGTCACCGAGGACGCCCCGTGGCTGTTCGTGGTCAACGACCGCAACCCGCGCGCCCTCGCCCCGACCGTCCACGGACTCGTCCAGCCGCAGTCCTGGTTCCTCGACCTCACCACCGTCCGCGTCGGCAAGTAGCCGACCCCCGGCGCGCGCCACGTACCGTTCGCAGAAAGGCCTTTCGATGACGACCAGCACCTCGCCGCACCACCAGCCGCCGCCCGCCTGGGGCATCACCCTGCCGCTGCCCGGGCTCACCATCGACCGGCACCGCTTCCTGGTGGAACGGCTGCCGGACCTCGGCTACGGCGACGTGTGGAGCGCGGAGGGCGGCGGCACCGACGCGTTCACCCCGCTCGCCGCCACCGCCGCCTGGTCGCCCCACCTGCGGATCGCCACCGGCATCGTCCCCGTCCACACCCGCGGCCCCGCGGTGCTCGCCCAGACCGCCGCCACCCTCGCCCAACTCGCCCCCGGCCGCGTGCTGCTGGGCATCGGCGCGTCCGTGCCCGCGCACGTCACCGACATCAACGGCATCCCGTTCGACGAACCCTTCAAGCGCACCCGCGACGTGCTGCGCTTCCTCACCGCCGCGCTGCGCGGCGAGCACGTCGCGGGCGACTTCGACACCTTCTCCATCACCGGCTACCGCCTGCCGCACCCGCCCGCCGAACCCGTCAAGGTCATCCTCGGCGCGCTCCGGCCCGGCATGCTGCGGCTCGGCTTCACCGAGGGGGACGGCGCGATCACCAACCTGCTGAGTGCCCAGGACCTGCCCAAGGTGCTCGACGTGGTCGGGCCGCAGCCGCCCGGCAAGGAACTCGTCGTCAAGGTCTTCGTCTGCCCCACCGAGGACACCGCGTACGCGCACCGCGCCAGCCGGCCGTTCCTCACCTGGATCCTCAACCGCGAGCCCTACCGCAAGTTCCACCAGTGGCTCGGCAACGGCGAGTTGCTCGCCGAGACGCACAAGCGCTGGGCCGACGGCGACCACGACGGCGCCCAGCGGGCACTGCCCGACGAGGTCGTCGACAGCCTGTTCCTCAGCGGCTCGCCCGAGGAGTGCCGGGAACAGATCCTGCGCTACCAGCAGCCCGGCGTCACCGCCATCCAGCTGTACGTCTCACCGCCCCCCGAGGTGTTCGCCAGCCGCACCCGCCTGCTCGACACCCTCGCCCGCCTCGGGCCCGCCGCGAGGTGACTCCAGGAGAACCGTGATGGACCTCGAACTGCACGGAGAGATACGGGCTGCGCCCACTCCCCTCGAAGTGACCGCAGCGGCAAGAGAGTTGGAGGAGGACGGGTACGACGGCGCACTCGTCCTCCCGTTCGAGGCGGAGGAGTGGCCCGCGGCCGAGTGGGCCCTCGCCGCGACCAGCCGCCTGCGGATCGCCGTCGCCCACCGGGCCGGCACACCCGTGCCCGCCGACGGCCGCTTCGGCACGTACCTGAGCGTCGACGCCGGCTCCGAGGAACACCTCTCCCTCCTCACCCGGCCGCTCACCCTCGGCGGCGCCTCGCCCCGCTCCCTCCAACTCGCCGCCCGCCACGCCCAGGTGTACGACGTCCCGCCCTCCCGCTGCCCGACACCCGCCGCCGAATCGCCGAGGCGCACGCCGCCGCGGCCCGGCACGGCCGCACCCTGCGCATCTCACGCCACGTCACCGTCGTCCTCGCCGAGACCGACGCGGCCGCCCACCGCCGACTCCGCGACCTCCTCCAGCACACCGACGCCCCCACCCGCCGCCACCTCGCCACGGCCTACACCGGCACCCCCGACACCGTCGCCACCCGGCTCCACCTGCTCCGCGCCGCCGGCGTCCAGGTCCTGCACCTGGCCTTCCCGACACCCCAGGCCCGCGCACTGCGACGGGAGTTGATCACCCAGCTCCGCAACCCGTCGCCGCCGCGGCGGAGTTGGTGAGGTCGGAGCGGGCCGCGCGGCGGCGGGCTCCGGCCGGGGAGGGACGACATGACGGAGGGCCGGGTGAGCCGGTTCACAGTGCCGGGTCGGCGAGCTGCGCGGGCGTCAGCTCACCGTCCAGGAAGTCGCCCGGATCGTCCGGGGTGAGGCAGCCCCCGTCGATCCGGGCCGCCAGGACTTCGTCCGGCACCCGCAGGAACAAGTGCCGCACCGGGACTCCGGCCTCCTCCATCACGCTCCCGCCCGCCGCCGGGGTTCCGGTCGAACGGACGTACCCGCACCTCCAGTAGGCTGTGCCGCCGCCGGAGATGAACGGGGGGCGGGCCACGCCGGGCGCACCGGCCGGGCCGCGCACCACCCCGCGACGGGGCCGGCGCACGGGGACGGACACGAAGGACAGCGCGAACAGTGAACGGCGCAGCGACGCACGGCCGACCGGAAGCCGGCCAGCAGGGGACCGGCCCGCAGGGGCAGGACGGAGGCGCCTGGCGGTACCTCCTCGACGAGGGGACGGACCCGGCCGGACGCGTCCCCGTCCATGCCGTGCAAGGCAGTTGGCCCCCCGGGCCGGACGCCGCCTACCGGCCCAACCCGCGCCACCGCCGCCCGCTCGCCGACCCCGTCCCGCTCTCCCCGCCGATGCGCCGCCGCCCGGACTGCCCCCGCTCGGCGCCGGCCGCCGGCCCGCCGGCCGCGCCCTGCTCGCCTGGCTGGAGGACACCCGCGGACCACGCCTCTGCCGGGTCGCCGGCTCCTCCGGCAGCGGCCGCACCCACCTGCTCACCTGGCTGGCCGCCGCCTGCCCGCCCGACCACCCCCGGCCCGGCCGCCGCGTCCACGCCCTGCTGGACGTCGAAGGACTGACGGTCCGTTCGGCCGCCACCCGCGTCGCCGACCTGCTCGGACTCACCGCCGGAAACCCCGCCGACCTGCTCGAAGCACTCCAGGACGGCACCCCGCGCACCGTCGTCGTCACCGACCTCGACCGGGCCGGCGGCCCCGGCCTGCCCGGCACCCCCGAGCGGCTCGCCCGCGAACTCCTCGCCCCGCTGCTGGCGGTCCCCTGGCTGCTGCTCGTCGTCGAAGCCGCC
>NZ_KK853997.1:6330306-6338758 GCF_000696185.1 Kitasatospora cheerisanensis KCTC 2395
CCCGAGCCCGAACGCCGCGCCCTGCAAGCGCTCTCCACCGCCGACGGCCCGCTCAGCACCGCACTCTGGGCCACCCTGCCCGGCGCCGGCGGCGAACGGACCGTCAAGTCCGCCGCCGACCTGCTGCCCCCGCCGCCCATGGCCGACCGCTGGCGGCTGCGCCCCGACGAGGTCGCCGACCGGGCCGCCGCCGACCGGCCGCCCGTCGACCACGCCGCCATGATGTGGGAGGTCGCCGGCGGCATCCCCGTCCGCGCCGACGGCGGCCCCGACCTCGCCGCCAGCGACCCCGAACGCCTCGCCCTGCTGCTCCGGCACGCCTCCGCGGGCGACCCGGCCTCCCCGATGCTCGACGAACTCGACCTGGTGCTGCACGCCGAACCCGCCACCGTCACCGCCGCGTTCCAGCGCGCCGAGGACGCCGGCGCACCCCGCACCGCCCTCGCCGAGGCGTGGCGGCTGGCCGCCCCCGACCGGGCCGCCCTCGCCCGCCCCGCCGACCGGGCCGCCGTCCTGCACGCCTGGCTCACCGGGCGCGACGCCGAATCCGCCGCGCACTGCGCGAAGCTCGCCGACGCGCGCTGGCACACCGTCTGGAACCGCCCCGCCGCCGGCCCCTGCATGACCGCCCCCGGCGTCGGCCCGCTCGCCGGCCGGCTGCTCCTCGCCGACGGCGCCGCACTGCACCTGTGCGACCCGGCGACCGGTGAACCGCGCTCCGCCGTCGGGCCGTTGACGCTCCGTCACCCCCGCGCCCTCACCGCCACCGCGTTCGGCGGGGCGCTGCTGCTCGACGCGTCCGGCGCCCTGGAGTCGCTCACCGTGGACGGCGCGGTCGGCGCACCCGCCGGCACCCTGGAGACGCTCGGCCCCGTCACCGCCGTGGCCGGCCACCACGACGCACTGGTGCTCGGCCTGCCCGACGGCTCCCTCACCCACCACGAGCTCTCCACCGGCCGCACCCACCGCCCCGAACCGTCCCTGCACGAAGGCCCCGTCACCGCGCTCGGCGTCACCGACGCGGACGGCGGCACCCTGGTGGCCAGCGGCGGCGAGGACGGCCGCGTCTGGACCTGGATGCCCGGCCGCCCCCCGCTGCCCGCCCCCGTCGACCAGCGGCCGCACGCCGTCACCGCCACCGCCCTCGCAGCGACCCCCGCGGGCCTGCTGCTCGCCGCCGCCTGGTCCGACGGCCTGCTCCGCCTCCGCCGCTGGGGCGAGCGCCACCGCGGCGCCGACATCCGCCTCGGCGCGCCCGTCCGCTCCCTCGCCGTCACCCCCGACGGCCTGGTCGTCGCCGCCCTCCCCGAGGCCGTGCTGGCCCTCACCCTGGCCGACCAGGGCGCGCCCGCGCCGCGCTGAACCGGGCCCGCGCCGCGCTGAACCGCGCCCGCGGTCCGGCCGGCGGGCCGTCAGCGGTAGATGGTGCCCGGCTCCGGGACGCCCGGGGCGAGCAGCTGCCCGACGGTGACGAAGGTGTAGCCCTGGCCGGCGAGCGCGTCGAGGACGGCGGGCAACGCGGGCACGGTGCCCTTGTGCAGCGGGTGCAGCAGGACGATGCCGTCGCGCCCGGCGCCGTCCAGGACCCGCTTGGTGATCAGTTCGGTGTCCTCGGTCGCGTAGTCCTTGGCGGTCACCGTCCACAGCACCTGGGCCATGCCGAGCTCCCGCGAGAGCTTCGACACCCGGTCGTCGGTGCGGCCCTCCGGCGGACGCATCAGAGTCGGCCGCTGCCCGGTGACCTCCGCTATGGCGTCCGCCGTCCGGACCAGCTCCTCCCGCACCTGCGCGTCGGGCACCTCGGTCAGCCGGGGGTGGTTCCAGGTGTGGTCGCCGATCTCGTGCCCCTCCCGCGCGATGCGCCGCACCACCTCGGGGTGGGCGTGGATGTCCCGCCCCTCCAGGAAGAACGTCGCCGGGGCGTGGTGCTGCGCCAGCAGGTCCATCACCCGCTCGGTCGGCTCGCCCGGACTGCCGTCGAAGGTCAACGCGATGCACTTGCGCAGGGAGCAGTCCACCTGCCCCGCCGACAGTCCCGCCTTCGCCCGCTTCCGGGCCTGCCCCGGATCGACCGTCACCATGGCGAAACTGCGGACGACCACCACCGTGACCAGCGCGGCGACGGCCAGCACCGCCACGCACAGCAGGACGTAGAACCTGGGTCGCCTCTTCGCCGTTCTCATTCGGTGAACCCTACGCGGCCCGACGCCCGAACCCCGAGGCCGGTCGGGGGCACGGCTCCGGGTCCGTTCGGGGGCGACTCCTCCGCCGGGTCGGCGACGGCAGCCCGGTGTTCCTGACAGCCTGTCAGAAGATGTGGCAGAACACCTGGTCGACCTCGTCACGACCCAGAACAGGGAGGCCGGCATGACCGCCGACCCGACCACCCCGACCACCCCGACCACCCGGCGGCGCCCGGTCCTGCGCGCCGCCGTCACGGCCGCCGTCGCCGCGGGCCTGCTCGCCGCGCTCGCCCCCGCCGCCGCGGCCCGGCCCCCGCCGCCCCGGCCGCCGCCGGCCCGCAGGGCGACTGGCAGGACGCCGACGCCGCCCTCGCCGGGATGACCGACCCCGGCTACTCGACCTCCGCCCTCGGCGCCGTCCGGGTGGACGGCCGCCCGGTGTGGAGCAACGCCACCGGCGTCGCCGACCTCGCGAGCGGCCGGCCCGCCGACCCGCGCGGCGCCTTCCGGATCGGCAGCGCCACCAAGACCTTCGTCGCCACCACCCTGCTCCAGCTCGTCGGCGAGCACCGCCTGGGCCTCGACGACCGCCTGGAGACCCTGCTGCCCGGAGCCGTCCCGAACAGCGGGACGATCACCGTCCGGCAGCTGCTCGACCACACCAGCGGCGTCGCCGACTACACCCAGGACCCGGCCTTCGCGTTCGACGACACCTGGCTGACCGGCGGCCGCTACACGTCCTACCGCCTGCGGGACTTGGTGGACCTCGCAAACAAGTACCCGCCCGCCTTCGCCCCCGGCCAGGACTGGCAGTACTCCAACACCAACTACATCCTGGCCGGGATGATCATCGAGAAGCTCACCGGCCACAGCTGGAACGACGAGGTCACCCGCCGCATCATCCGCCCGCTCCGGCTCACCGGCACCCGGATGCCCGGCGACTTCCCGTTCATCCCCGGCCCGCACGCCCACGGCTACCTCAAGTCCGCCGCCGGACCGGTCGACGTCACCGTGCTCAACCCCTCGATGGCCGGCTCCGCCGGCGGCGGCATCTCCACCGCCGCCGACCTGACCGCCTTCCTCGACGCCCTGCTCGGCGGCCGCCTGCTGCGCCCCGCCGAACTCGCCGCGATGAAGCAGACCTCCACGCACGGCGAGGGCCGGACGTACGGCCTCGGCCTCCAGCGCCTCGACCTCCCCTGCGGCGAGTTCTGGGGCCACGCCGGCGGCATCCCCGGGTACAGCACGATGATGCTGGCCTCCCCGGACGGCAGGCGCGAGTTCGCCGCGAACACCACCTTCTACGACGCCCCGGACGAGAACGCCGCCAACGCCGCCTGGCACCGGGTGACCGCGACCGCCCTGTGCGGAGCCCCCGCCGCGGCGGCCGGACCGGCCCTCGCCCGCACGACGCCGTGACGGACCGCCTACGCTGACCGGCAGCACGAGGCGCACACCGTCACCAGGAGGACCCACCATGGCCGAGCCGCTGATCGCCGCGGTCGCGGGCAGGACACCCGCCGTCGACCCGGACGCCTTCGTGGCGCCGACCGCGGTCGTGGTCGGGGACGTGCGGATCGCGGCCGGCGCGAGCATCTGGTACGGCGCGGTGCTGCGCGGTGACGCCGAGTCGATCACCGTCGGCGCGGGCAGCAACATCCAGGACAACTGCACCCTGCACGCCGACCCCGGCTTCCCGCTGGTGGTCGGCGAGCGGATCTCGGTCGGCCACAACGCCGTGCTGCACGGCTGCACGATCGAGGACGACGTACTGGTGGGCATGAACGCCACCGTCCTCAACGGTGCCCGGATAGGCGCCGGTTCGCTGGTGGCGGCCGGCGCGGTCGTCCCGCAGGGCATGACCGTCCCGCCGGGATCCCTGGTCGCCGGCGTCCCGGCCAGGATCCGCCGCGAGCTGACCGAGCAGGAGAAGGCCGGCATCACCGCCAACGGCACTGGCTACGAACTGCTCGCCACCGCCCACCGGGACCTCCGGCCGTCCGCCGAAGACCTGCCGGAGGGCCCCTGAGCCGGGGGCGGGGCCGCGCCGGTGCTCAGAAGACGGACAGGCCGGTGAGGGTGGTGAACCGGTCCAGGGCCCACACGCCCGCCACCGAGTTGCCGCGCCGGTCGAGTCCGGGGCTCCACACGCACAGGGTGCAGACGCCGGGCACCACCGCGACGATCCCCCCGCCGACGCCGCTCTTGCCGGGAAGGCCCACGCGGTAGGCGAACTCCCCGGCGGCGTCGTAGGTGCCGCAGGTGAGCATGACGGCGTTGACCCGCTTGGCCTGACTGGGCGTCAGCAGCATCGAGCCGTCGGCGCGGACGCCGCGCCGCGCCAGGAAGCCCGCGGCCGACGCCAGGTCCTGGCACGAGGCCGCGATCGAGCACTGGCGGAAGTAGGCCGCGAGGAGTTCCGGCACCGGATTGGCGATGTTGCCGTAGGAGGCCATGAAGTGGGCCAGGGCGGCGTTGCGGTCGCCGTGGGCGGCCTCCGAGTCGGCGACCTCCGCCACGAAGTCGACGGCCGGATTGCCGCTCTCCTCGCGCAGCAGGTCGCGCACCCGGCCGGCGGCGTTCCCGGTCAGCGTCTGCAGCCGGTCGGTGACCACCAGCGCGCCGGCGTTGATGAACGGGTTGCGCGGTACGCCGTTCTCGTACTCCAGCTGCACCAGGGAGTTGAAGGGGTTGCCGGAGGGCTCGCGGCCCACGCGTCGCCAGATCTCCTCGCCCTCCGACGCGAGCACCAGGGCCAGGGCGAAGACCTTGGTGATGGACTGCGTGGAGAAGGGCTCCTGCCAGTCGTTGACACCGTAGACCGTCCCGTCCGGTTCGGCGACGGCCATGCCGAAGCGCCCGGGGTCGGCCCCGGCCAGCAGCGGGATGTAGTCGGCGGGCCGGCCGCGGTCGGTGAGGGCCGCGACCTCGCTCCCGATCTGTTCCAGTACGCCGCCGAAACGGCCGGATCCGGAAGCGGTCACCGGGACCGTCGGGGTCGTCCCGGGAAGGTGCGGGCTGTCGGGCATGCAAGGCGTCCTACGGAAGAGGCGAGGGTGCGGAACGGGGCGGCCTGCGCTCGGAGTCGGCCCCGTCGAAGAGGGGCCGCGCGGCAGGCCGTTCCCCTGTCCAACGATCGCAGGTGCCCGTGATCCGGCCGCCGCCGGGGCCGCTCCGAGGCTCCGGCGGGTCGCGGCCGTCCCACCCCTGCGAGGTCCCCGGTCGGCACGGTGTGCCGTCGGCGGCGGGTGGGAGGATCTGCCGGTCGGCGGGGTACGAGTGGAGGAGTGTCAGCTATGGCGGTCGTCGAGCACGCCCGATTCGGGCGGTTGGACACCGGCGCGGTCGACGGCGCCGAGGTCATCTGGCAGGGGACCGGGGAGCTGGCGGGCGAGGAGGTGGAGGCCCTGCTGTGGGCCGGAGCCGCCGGTGAGCCGTCCGTCGAGGAACTGGACCTGCTGGCCGCCCGCCTCGACGGCCTGCCCGCGGCCGACGCGGCCGCGCGGGCGGCGCTGCGCGCGCACCTGGAGGAGGACCGCTACTTCATCGACTTCCACGTCGACGAGCTGGACGGCATCGAGGCGGTCGAGCGCCTGGTCCGGGAGGCGGCCGGTGCGGAGGTCGGGCCGGCGGCCTTCGTCGCCGCGCTCCGGCTGAACGGCGTCGGCCTGTGGCTGAACGGCCTCTCCGCCGGGACGCCGGTGGTGCTGGACTACGTGCTCGCGCCCGAGTTCAGCGACCAGATCCTCGCCGTCCGGATGACCGGGGACGGGGCGGTCGACTCGGTCGACTGGGAGAGCTGACGGCACCTGCGCGAGGTGGGTAGCCTTCCGCCGTGGCAAAGACCGTCAGGTACCTGGAGATGACCTCGCCGGAAGACCTCCGCCCGGCCCCCGTCGTGCCCGCCCTCGGGCTGCTGCGCGTCGACCGGTCCTCGCCGCTGGTCCGCAGCACCCAGGCACAGGTCGGGGAGGCGTACGGCTGGCGCAGCGCCACCTGCTCGGCGAGCGAGTGGGAGGCGGACCTCCGGGCGCACCCGCTGCGGCAGTACTGGCTGATCACGCACGGGCAGGAGCCCGCCGGCGTCGCCTACCTGGAGCCGGAGCCCGGCGGAGCCGTCGAGATCACCGCGTTCGGACTGCTCCCCGGCCACCTCGGCAAGCGCCTCGGCGGCTACGCCCTCACGCTCGCCCTCCAACAGGCCTGGGCCACCGAGCCGTTGGACGCCGACGCGCCGGGCCGGGTGTGGCTGCACACCTGCTCGACGGACCACCCGCACGCCCTGCACAACTACCAGCGGCGCGGCATGCGCCTCTACCGCACCGAGGTCCAGTAGCCGCCGCCACGGGAGGTCACCGCCACCGTCCGCCGTCCGGCGCCAGGGCCTCGTCCAGATGCCTCCGCACCGGCCCGAACAGCCCGTAGGGCACGGACGCGGCGGGCCGGGGCTTATCCGCGCACCAACTCGGCTGCCGCGTCACGCATGTGACGTCCGGTGCGCATCTTCCACGCCGGGCCCGGGAGCGCCGTCATGACGTGGCGGCAGATCGCCGGGCGGAGGGGCACCGGAAGCTCTTCGGCCGGTGACGTGCGCGTGAAGTCGGTCCCGGAGCGGAAATGTCCGACGTGGCGTCAATGACGCTTGCCGATGGGCAGATTCGTCGGATAAGAAGCGTGAATGCTTCGAGGTGAGAAGATCGGGCTGCGGGCCCGGCACGCGGAAGACCACCCGATTCTGCTGAGCGAGCTCTACAACGACGTGGAACTGTCCGCGCGTTCCGAGGGGCGGCCGTGGCGGCCGGTCGCTCCGGGGCCGAAGGATCCGAAGGCGATCGACGACGACCCGAGCATCGTCCAGTTCTCGGTGGTCGAACTGGGGACGGACACGCTGGTGGGCCTGGCCGGGGTCTGGGGCATCGACCTGCACCACCGGTCCGCGCATCTGGGGCTCGGGCTGCTGGGGGCGGCGCGGGGGAAGGGGTACGGCACCGATGTGGTGAACACGCTGTGCCGGTACGGGTTCGACGTGCGGGGGCTGCACCGGCTGCAGATCGACACGCTGGCGGACAACCACGCGATGATCCGGGCCGCCGAGCGGGTCGGGTTCGTACGGGAGGGCGTCCTGCGGTCCGCGGGCTGGGTGATGGGGGAGTTCCTGGACGCGGCCGTGTACGGGCTGCTGGCCGAGGAGTGGCGGTCGGCCGAGCGGCAGGAGTGACGGCCGGCCGGGCCGCTTCCGCCGGGTTCCGCCCGGCACACCGGCGCGGCTGATGATGCGATCACCTGACGATCCGCCCGATCTCGGGCGGATCGTTCGCGTTTGTGTACGGACAAGTGGGCCGAACGGGACCGAAACAGGGCCGGGCAAGGGCCTGTGTTGAAAGACGCCCGGAATGCGACGATCTTCAACCAAACACGGGGAGCCTCGCCATGTCCGGCTGCGGGGGGACCGAGTTTGATCACCGGAAGGACCTTCGGCGTCGACGGATCCGCCTGTCCTTCCCTTCGGCGGATGAGGCCCTACACGAATCAAGTCCGAAAAGAGAAGAGGAACGATGACTGACTACCGTGGCGGGGTCGATCAGGTGGAGAAAGCGTGCGCAGCCCTCGCAGGGCTCCCCGCCTCCCAGCGCCTCACTGAACTCGAACGACTCTGCCGCCGGACGGAGAAGATCCTCGGCCTCGCCGTCCTCGACACCGCGAGCGAGGTCTACGAACAGGGCGACGACGCCGCGCTGCGCCGCTCCCCGTACGCCTACGGCTACCTGCGCCGCACCCTCGGCTTCGGGACCGAACACCGAACGGACGGCTGACCGTTGTACACCTACCTGTGCCGGACCCGCTGGGGCGACATGGACGCCTTCGGGCACATCAACAACCTGAAGGTGCTGCAGTACGTCCAGGAGGCCGTCTACTGCCTGCTGTACGACGAGACCGAGGAGCAGGGGCTGTTCGAGGACGGGTTCATGATCGCCCGTCACGAGATCGACTACCGCGAGCCGCTCTACCACTGCTCCACCCCGCTCCCCGTGCAGATCTGGGTGGAGCGCCTCGGACGGGCGTCCATCAACACCACCTGCGAGGCCCGGCGCCACGGCCGGCTGGTCTTCGAGGCCCGGACGGTCACCGTGCCGACCGACGCCGAGACCGGGCGCAGCCGCCCCCTGCGCGACGTGGAACGCCGGCACCTGGACCGCTACCGGGTCCGCCCCACCGGCCCGCTCGCGACCGTCGCCCCCGTCGGTTGCGTACCCGTCCCGGCCACCGCC
>NZ_KK853997.1:6339288-6341922 GCF_000696185.1 Kitasatospora cheerisanensis KCTC 2395
CGGGTTTGAAGACGGGCCCTAGCCGACCATCCGGCCGCCGCACGCCTCGCAGGTCGAGTCGAGGTAGATGCACTGGTAGCGGAGGCAGTTGAGGCAGATGGTGAGGTTCTCCACCTTCCACCGCTCGTCGTGGCAGGCGCAGCGCGCCCGCTGCCAGAGGATCTCGGACCACCCGGCGGAGCCGCCGAGGGCCCGGTAGGAGGCGTCGACGTAGGCACTGGTGAGGGCGTCGAGGGTGCGGCCCCGCTTCTTCTCGTCGAGGGACCAGAGGTAGGCGGCGAAGAAGGCCCGGCCGGTGACGAGCCAGTCCTTCGAGCGGCCGCGGCCCGCCCAGGCGGCCACCACGCGGGCCACGCGGCCCTCGAACGGCGTGCCCCGTTCGAGGATCACCGGGTTGCCGCTGATCACGGGCTCGGGGAGGGCCGGCCGGGCGGCGTTGCGGGCGAAGACGATCTGGCCGACGCCGCCCGTTCCGCGCTGGTGCGGGACGGGCAGGCCGGCGGCCTTCAGCCCGGCCCGCAGCGCGGGGTAGATGTCGTTGAGGGTCAGCTGCTCGGGCTTGCCCGGGATGCCGGTGCGGATGAGGTCGCACAGCTGCCCGGTGAACGTGGTGGGGCGGTCCAACTGTTCGGCGAGCGGCGGGACATGGGCGGTGCGGTTGCGGGTCGTGGCGGTCAGCGTGTAGACGCCCTCGACCTCCGCGAGGTCGGCCAGGGCCTGCGCCTCCGGAGTGAGCACCTCGATCGCCCGGCCCGCGAAGCAGCTGTCGAGGATGGTGATCCTGGACCTGGCCGGGCTCAGCCGCATCGCCTCCGCCAGGTTCCCCCACGGCAGGCCGGTGATGGTGGGACGGTCCGGCCGGGTGCCCGGCATCACCAGGCACAGGTCTCCGGAGGGCGTCAGCATGCCGTGCCCGCTGTAGTAGAGCAGCAGCGTGCCGGTGGCCCGCTCGGCGACGTCCGCGACCCGGCCGGCGAGTTCGGCCCCCGAGGACACGTCCTCGATGACGGTCAGCTGATGGTCCTGCCAGCCGCACAGCTCCGGATCGCGCAGGAGCGCGCTCATCGCCCGGACGCTGTTGCGGGCGGCCGGAACGGGCGGGAAGTCCGGGTGCTCGTACTCCGCGACGCCGATCAGCACCGCGTGCGACCCCTCGGGTGGCGCGGCGTCAGACATCGCGGCCGTCGCCCTCGTCGAGCCCCTGCCGCAGCACCTGCTCCAGCAGCGCCCGGGTGTCCCGCAGACTGTCGATCTCCAGGGTGACCGAGCGCTCGCCGACCTCGACGGTGATCCTGGCGGAGGTGCGGCGGCTCCGCAGCCAGGTGACGAGCGCCGTGCCGAGCACGGAACCCGCCCCGCCCGCCCCGAGCGCCACCGAGAGCAGATCGACCGCGGCCCCGAGCTCGGTCGCCCCGATCGGCCGCCGCTCCACCCGGACCCGCCCCCGCAGCCCGTCCTCGTCGACCAGCCACGTGTACAGCGACGACAGCTCGTCACCGTCACCGCCGACGACACCGATCCGTGCGTCCAACTCGCCACCCCTGTCCCGTCGTTCGCCCGCACCGCACGCGGACGGCCCCATGTTCGCCGGAGATCACCACGCTGTCGAGCGCCGGCCGCACCGGCACCGCCCGCCGTACGGGGCGCCCCACACCTCGGCCCGTACGCGGCGCGGGAGCACGGCCCGCAGACGGCGAAACGCGTTGGAGCCGGGGCCCGGTCGGCCACTACGCTACCCGCCCGGGTGGGCGCGGGGGGCAGGGCAGGTTCCGGCCGTCCGCGCGGCACCCGTTCCATCGGCTCGTACTCGACGGAGATTCCACACATGGCTCTCGGAAGCCGCACAGCAGCTGCCGTCCTCGGCCTCGGTCTCGCACTGACCGTGGGCGTCCCCACCGCCGGCGCCTCCTCCTCCCGCCCCTACCCCGACGTCATCTCCCTGGGCAGCAACACCGGCCACTGCCTGGAGATCGCCCTCGGCGACCGGACCAACGGCGCCACCGCCCGGCAGTGGGACTGCTGGTACGGCACCAACCAGCGGTGGAGCGTGGCCGCCGGGCCCGCGGGTTCGCTGGTCAACGTCAGCACCGGCAAGTGCCTGGAAGTCCCCCTGGGGGACCACAACAACGGCACCACCGTCCGGCAGTGGGACTGCTGGGGCGGCCCGAACCAGAAGTGGGACTGGACCCACATCCCGGGCGCCGGCTACACCCTGCGCAACGCGGACAGCGGCAAGTGCCTGGAGATCGCGCTCGGGAACTACAGCAACGGCGCCCCCGGTCGCCAGTGGGACTGCTGGAGCGGCGACAACCAGGACTGGTTCCCGCTCGGCTGATGCGCGTGCCGAAGGTGCCGGCCACGGCCGCAACGGACGCTAGCCGCCGAGGCGGGTGAAGCGGCCTTCCAGGCGGGAGAGTTGGAGGGAGGTGGCGGGGGAGCGCAGGGCGTCCTGGCGTTCGCGGAAGCTGGCGTAGGCGCGGCGGGCCTGGTGGATGTTCCCGGCGTCCAGTTCCAGGTGGGCGAGTTGGAGGAGCGAGACGCCGATGGTGCGGTGCTCGCCGGCGGGCCGGGCGCGCAGCGAGGCGCGCAGGTAGGAGAGGGACAACTCGGTGGCGCGCAGCGAGCGGTGGACCT
>NZ_KK853997.1:6343214-6344338 GCF_000696185.1 Kitasatospora cheerisanensis KCTC 2395
AGCGGAGGCTGAAACGTTTCGTCCGTGTGCTCGGCCGGGCCCGCCCGGGAGTGCAGCCGGCGCAGCCCGGCCAGCGCGTCCACCGGCTCCGGGTCGGCCTCCTCGCCGGCGGGGGAGTCCGCGGGCCGCAGGCCGAGCTCGGTGCGGGAGACCGGCCTGCCGAGCCGCCGGGTGAACGCCTCCTCCAGCAACTGCGGCCCCGGATGCCGGGGTTGGGTGCCGGACAGCCAGTGGGCGACGGTCGTCCGGTCGTAGCCGACGCTGAACCCGCTCTCCCGGGCCACCTTCTGGAGGGCCGCGGCGAGGGCGGGCCCGTTCCAGCCGGCCTCCGCCATGAACGCGCGCAGCGCGGGATTCGGTCCACGGACGTGCGACATCGACAACTCCTCGTGCGGTCCGCCGAAGCGGTGCCACACGGAACGACCCTCGGGCTTCGGCGGCGCATGCCTGGTACGGAAACGCCGTCTGTTCAACGCGCGGGAACGGAAATCGGTGCGGTGGGGTACGCCTCCTCCCGGCGCGGACGGGAGAAGGAACACCGTTGGGAAGTCGGACCGGAAGAGGATGCTCATTCCGGCCGCGGGCGGTCCCGGCGGGCGGGGGAGCCGTTCAGCAGGTGGCGCAGCAGGGCCGCGGTGTCCAGGTGCCGGTGCTCGGCGCCCGGCGGCACCACCCGGTAGGTCAGCCCCAGGAAGTCCCGGACCGGGGCCGACGGGGTGTGCAGGACGGCGGTCTGGCCGGGCGTGCTGAGCGAGATCGTCAACAGCTCCGGATCGGCGCTGGACCGACGGATCGTCACATCGCCGACCCCGGACCAGCCGGCCAGCCCCTCGGCGAGCAGGTCGCGGGCGAACAGCCAGGTGATCGGCTCGTCCAGGTCGGCGTGGCAGTCCAGGTGCACCGCGTACGGGTCGGCCCGGTGGTAGCGCAGCCGGGCGGGGACGGAGACCCGCAGCCCCGGACAGGGCGACACGGTGACGTCCAGCAGCAGCACGCAGTCCGGATCACCGGAGCGCCGGAGCCAGCCGCTGGACGTGTTCTGGTGGGTCACCGGGTCTCCTTCGGGCGGTCGGCGGACAGGGCGGACGGGGCGGTCAGGGCCGGCACCGGCTCGGGTTCGGGTT
>NZ_KK853997.1:6344358-6381797 GCF_000696185.1 Kitasatospora cheerisanensis KCTC 2395
TGCTGAATCGTTTCGTCGCGGACGCCCGTCGGGGCCCAGGGCTCGGCACTCACGTCCGGGGATAACGACCGAACCCGGGGGCGGTCACGCGCCTCGTCACCGGGGTCGGCCGGACGGGCCGCGGGCGCCCGGCGTCAGGTGCCGACGGCGTGCGTCGCGGCGACGGCGCGGGCGTGGTCGAAGGCGCGCACGGGGTGCGCGGCGGAGGTCCACGGGTGGGCGCCGCACCAGGGGCCGAGCTCGCGGAACTGGTCCAGCGCGAGCGCGGGCTGACGGGACACCAGCGCGAAGTGCGCCAACAGGTGCCGCAGCAGCGGGACCTGGTCGTGCGGCGCCGGGACGGCGGCCAGCGCCGACGCCACGGCGGGCAGCAGCTCGCGCAGCCGGCCCGCGTCGGGCAGGCCGGGAAGGCCGTGCCGCTGCTCCAGTTCGGTCAGGGCCTGCAGGTACAGGCCGGGCAGCGGGGAGCCGGCCGGGGCGGTGCGGACAGCGCGCTCGGCGAAGCGCAGCATCAGCGCGTCGCTGCCGTGCCACTTGGCGCACCAGTACTGCATGGCCTGCCAGTGCCCGGCCACGTGGTGCGGGGCCCGGACGGTCAACTCCTGCCACAGCGCCCGGAACCGGCGCCGTCCCACCCCGGTGCCGCGGGCCACCGTCACCAGCACCACCCAGGGCCCGGGGTCGCGCGGGTCCAGCTCCGCGGCCTGCCGGGCGGCGGCCTCCGCGGCGGCCAACTGCGCCCGGAACTCGGCCATCCGCTCCGGCGGGACCTGGTGCGAGAAGGCGCTGCCGCGCACCTCCCAGGCCCGCTGCACCAGCAGCCGGGCGTACACGGTGGAGGCCGCGCACGCCTCGGTGCCGGACTCCCGCCAGGCGGTCAGCCAGGCGTCGCGTTCGGCGGCCACCCGGGTCAGGAAGTCCAGCCGGGCCCAGCGTTCGTCCCAGTTCTCCCCGGCCGCGGTCACGTACGCGTCGGCGGCCCGCCAGCCGCCGGCCAGGCAGGAGTCGGCCAGCGCCTCCAGCTCCTTGCGGCGCAGCAGCGGCAGCGGCGGCCCCGCCCGGCCCGGGTCCAACTCGGCGCTCGGCACCAGCCCGTACCGCTCCGGGGCGAAGCCGGGCGGGGTGGCGGCGACCGGCGGCGGCACCGGGCCGGGTACGGACGGACCGCTCCACCGCCGACGCGTCAGCAGCGCGAGCGCCATGGCGATACCGAACACCAGAACCGGGGTCATGCCGAGAATGATCTCCCACCGCAGGCGGCCGCGGGCACGCGCCTCCGGGTGCGCGGGCCGCCGGGACCTGTTGCGGGGCGGGTCCGGGCGGGGCGCTACCGTGGTGGCCCGCGCGCGGGGAGTTCGTCCGATGATCCGCCCGGAATGTTTCTTCGCTCCCGGGCCGTTGGCGACCACGGACGGCCGGAGCGCACGGCAACGACCGGTGCCCACCGGAGCGACCGGAGCCACCGGAACGACAGCAGCAGCGACGACAGCAACGAGAGCGAGCCCCCGATGCCCCTTGCGGCCCCCGACGTGGCGCGGCTGTTCACGGCAGGCAGCCAGTACGACTGCGGCGGCGACCGCACGGCCACCGTGGTCGCGCTGCCCGAGGCGGTGCTGGCGCTGCCCACCGGGCGGGTGGTGGCGTGCGACCCGGTGATCGGGCTGCTGGACGAGAACGAGCCCTTCCTCGCCGAAGTCCCGCCCGGCAGCTACCCGGTGACGCTCGCCGTGGTCGAGGTGCGCGACGCCTACGGGCCCGGCTCCGCCGACACCCGGATCGCCGCCGCGATGCTGCGGATCGGCGACCGGCCCGCCGCGCACTGGGAGTTGGCGCTGAGCGAGGGGCAGGACGCCGCACGGCTCGGCCGGGGCGACTTCTTCGGCTACGGCGTGGACGCCGGCACCGGCTGCTTCCTGGACGCGTCCGCCGTCGGCCCGATCGGCGAGCTGGTCGAGCGGGACTCCGACCCGGTCGTCGACGCCATCTTCGACGCCGGGCACCACCCGGCCACCGTCACCGAACCGGCCACCGGCCACGTCATGGTGGCCTTCGCCACCGGCTGGGGCGACGGCCACTACCCGACCTGGGTCGGCCGCACCGCCGACGGTGAAGTCACCGGCTTCGTCAGCGAGTTCTTCGTCGTCCGGCAGCCCGGACGCGGCCCCGTCGAGGCGTGACCGGGCCCGGGCTGCGAGGGGCGCGGCCGGCCTCAGAGCGCGCCGAGACGGCTCCGGACGGCGGTGACCACGGACGGCGGCGCGGTCCTGGTCGAGCCGGCGTCGAACGGCGGCTGCGGGTCGTACTCGATGAGCAACTGGATGCCCTGAGCCGTCTCCGGACCGTGGATCAGCCCGGCCAGGTGCAGGCCCAGATCGATGCCCGACGAGACGCCCGCGGCGGTGGCGTACTTCCCGTCGAACACCACCCGCTCCTCGACCGGCTCGGCCCCGTACGCGGCCAGCGCCGGCGGCAGCGCCCAGTGCGTCGTGGCGCGGCGACCGGTGAGCAGCCCGGCCGCGGCCAGCAGCACCGAGCCGGAACAGACCGACGTGGTCCAGGTGGTGCCGGCGTCGACCGCCCGCAGCCACTCCAGCACCTCGGGGCGCTCGTGCTGAGCCCGGGAGCCCGGACCGCCCGGGACGAGCAGCAGATCGGCGGCGGTGATCTCGTCGAGCGCGGCGTCGGCGGTGAGCGCGAGGCTGCCCACGTCGCCGCGGACCGGCCCGCGGCGCTCGGCGGCGAACACCACCTCCGCCCCGGGCATCCGGGACAGCACCTCGTACGGGCCGACGGCGTCCAGCGCGGTGAAGCGGTCGTAGAGCAGGATGGCGATCTTCATCGGATGCCTCTCCGGTGCATTGTCGGATCAGTCGGATCATCAGCAGGCGTGGGGCGTGGGGCGTGGGGCGTGGGCGTGGGGCGTGGGGGCGTGGGGCGTGCGGTCTGGGGCGGTCGGGGAGTCAGGGGGCGGTCGGTCAGGCGGTCGTGGGCGTCGCGCGGAAGCGGCGGCGGTAGTCGAGCGGGCTGACGGCCAAGGTGCGGGCGAAGGCGCGGCGCATCGCCTCGGGGTTGCGGTAGCCGCTGCGGCGGGCGATCTGTTCGATGCCCTCGTCGCTGTCCTCCAGGCGGCGGCGGGCCACCTCCAGCCGGACGCCGTCCACGTAGCGGCCGGGGGTGGTGCCGGTCTCGGCGACGAAGACCCGGGCGAACTGCCGGGGCGACAGCGAGGCGCGCCGGGCCAGCGCCTCCACGGACAGGTCGGCGTCCGGGTGTTCGGTGATCCAGCGCTGCACCTCGCGCAGCGGCTCCCGGACGGCGAGTTGGGCCGCCAGTTGGGTGGAGAACTGGGCCTGACCGCCCGGACGGCGCAGGAACATCACCAGGTGCCGGGCGATGCCGAGGGCGAGTTCGCGGCCGAGGTCCTCCTCGACCAGGGCGAGCGCCAGGTCGATGCCGGCCGTCACCCCGGCGGAGGTGGCCACCCGCCCGTCGCGGACGTGGATCGGGTCCGGCTCGACCGTGACGTCCGGGAAGCGGCGGGCCAGCGCCTCGCTGTACGCCCAGTGCGTGGTGGCGCGCCGGCCGGCCAGCAGGCCTGCCTCGCCGAGCAGGAACGCACCGGTGCACACCGAGGCGACCCGCGCCGCGCCCTCGGCCAACTCGGCGATCCTGGCCACCAGTTCGGGCATGGGGCGGCGGGTTCCGGGCCCGCCGGGAACGATCAGCGTGTGCGGGGCCGTCGCCTGCGCCAGGTCCTCGTCGGGCAGCAGCCGCAGCCCGCTGCCCGTCCGCACCGGAAGGCCGCCGGGCGAGGCGGTACGGATCCGGTAGCCGGCCGCCGCCGAGAGCACCTCCAGCGGTCCGGTGACATCGAGGCTCTGCACCCCGTCGAAGAGCACGAAGAGCACGCTGCGATCAGCCATGCGTCCAGCCTCGCAGCGCCCCTGCACGGCAGCAATGACGGATACCCCACCTTTTCTGCCGCCGCCCCCGCGAGGTGCGGGTCGAGGGATCGTCAGCTCGGGCCGCCCTTACCGCTCGCCGGGCGACCTGGCGGCCGGGGCGTCTGGAGCGTTCGAGGCGGGAGCGAGACGTCGCCTGCCCGGGGCGCCGGCGTGCCGTGCGGGGTCTCGTGGTCGAGGCGTCCCGCACGGCGTCGAGCGGCGGCGGCCCGGATCTGCGGCCGGGCGGGGTCAGTTGACGAAGTAGCTGAACCCGAGGGTCGCGGCGGACATGCCGGGGGCGACCGAGCGCATCAGGGTGCCCTGACAGTTCGGTGCGGAGTACACGTCGACCGTGGCGTCCGTGAGGTTCTCCACGACGACGGGCGACACGGTCGGGTAGCACCCCCGGGCCGGGTTGTGCTGGGCCACGCCGTCCACCACCAGCACGCCCGTGGCCGCCTGCGCGGGGACGGCGAGTGCGAGCACTCCGGTGGCGGCCAGCAACCCGACCGCCGCGATCCGACGACGCATGACTGTTCTCCCTTCCGAGGGCGCGCAACGGGTAGGCGCCCTTCCGCGCCATGGATTCCCCGCCCGCCCGGGCCGTCCCGGAATCGCGGCCGCAGTCCCTCGAACCGGGGACGGCACACGGGTGCGGGCGGGCCGGGGTGACGGGTCGTCAGGGGCGGCGGCGCAGCCGGTCGCGGCCGTGGGCGGCGAGGGCGTGGAAGGCGGCCTTGGGTTCCCAGGGCAGGCCGGGGTGGGTGGTGGAGGTCCGGCCCGGCGGCAGCGGGCGGACGATGCCGAAGGAGGCGCGGTCGAAGTCCCGCTCGGGGTCGTCGGAGCCCGGCAGGTGGTAGTGCGCGAAGGTCTGGACGAAGGCCGCGTCCAGGCCGGAGGGCTCGAAGGCGGCGAGCAGGTCGGTCAGGTAGTCGGCCTGCTCCTGCTCGTTCCGGTCGAGCGGCTCGGCGAACCGGGCCGCTCGACCGTGCTCGTCGAAGACCACGGCGCGGTCGCCGCGCGCGCCGAGTGCGGCGGCGCCGGTGAAGCTGCCGCAGCCGAACTCGGTGACGGCGGCGGGCCGGCCGTGGCCGGTGAGCGTGCGCAGGCCGGGCAGGAGCCGGTCGGCGTTGGTGGCGTCGCGGTAGCCGGCGTCGGTGGCGACCAGGTCGAACGGGGCCCAGTCGACGCCCTCGAACGGCAGCGAGGCGTAGCCGATCGGGCCGCCGAACAGCGGGCGGACGGCGGCCAGCACCTCGGCCAGGAAAGCGTTGACCGTGCGGTGCAGTTCGGGCAGCAGGGCGCGGAAGCGCGCCTGGTCGGCGAGCACGCCGGCGCGTTCCAGGTAGTCGCCGCCGGGCAGGAAGCCGTCGGTGAACAGCGAGATCTCGGAGCCGGTGAGCAGCACCACCTCGGCGCCGCCGGCCCGCAGCTTCTCGGCCCGCCCGGCGCAGTCCACCAGCAGGTCGAACAGTTCGGGCCGGGTGAGCCCGTTGGTGAACGGCGAGAGCCAGACCTCCAGTCCGGCGTCGGCGGCGTACCGGGCGGCGGTCTCCAGCCGGTCCGGCTCGGCGCCGGTGACGCGGACCGCGTCGCAGTGCAGTTCCTGACGGATCACCAGCATCTCGCGGCGGACCGTCTCGGGGTCGAAGGGCTCCCGGGTGGTGGTGCCGGCACTGCGGAAGCCGGTGTCGTAGGTGATGCCGAAAACGCGCACGGCGAAGCCGTCCTCTCCTCGCAGAACAGGGTACGGCAGGTACCTTACGGCGAATTGGGTACGGCCGGTACCTTGTTTCGGCGGGACGTACCATTCGCACGGAGACCGGCAGCGCGCGGGGCAGACGGCAGCAGGCCGCACGAACGGCCGCGGGCCGCGAAGAACGACAGCGAAGAAGGTGGGCAGGTGGCAGCGACCAGGCGGCGCGGCGCCGAACTCGAGGACGCGATCCTCGCCGCCGCCGGCGAAGTCCTGCTCGAGCAGGGCGTCGCCGGACTCACCATGGACGAGGTCGCCCGCCGGGCCGGCACCAACAAGAACGCCCTGTACCGCCGTTGGCCCCACCGCACCGCGCTCGGCATCGCCGCGTACCGGCGCCTCGCCGACGCCGAGACCCGCCCGCCGGACACCGGCAGCCTCCGCGCCGACGCCCTCGACCTGCTGCGCCGCGCCAACCGCACCTGGTCCTCGCCCTACGGCGAGATCCTGCGCGGCCTGCTCGCCGCCGCCGGCGGCGCCCCCGAACTCCTCGCCGCCCTCCGCGACCCCGACCGCCCCGACCCGCTCGACGAAGCCTGGCTGACCGTCCTCGCCAACGCCGCCGAACGCGGCGAGGCCCCGCCGCCGCCGTCCACCCGCGGGTCGCCGCCACGCCCATGGCCCTGCTGCGCACCGAGTACCTGCTGCGCGGCGTCCCGGCCGTCCCCGACGAGGTCCTGGTGGAGATCGTCGAGGAGGTCCTCCTGCCGCTGGTGCGCGGCCGCGGGGCGCCCGCTGAGGGTCCGGGCGGAAAACCGGTCGCGGGCGGGTGCGGGCCCCGGGCATGCTCGACGGTCGTGGACGAGGACACGGTGCGGTACGCACCCGCCGACACGGGGCGCGGGGCGCTCGAACGGGGCCGCGGCGCGGGGTACGTGTGGGCGCTGCGCGAGCGGGAGGCCGGCCGCGAGGCGGTGCTCGACTGCCTGCGGAGGGACACCCGGTACGACCGGCAGAGCGACGCCCGCCACGACTACCTGGCCCAATTGGTCGGCGCGCTGGCGCTGCCGCTCGACCCGCTGCGGCAACTGCTGGACAGCGAGGACCAGCACGCCCACGAGCGCGGCGACCAGATCCTCGCCGCGCTGGCGCTGACCGGCTCGGTGGAGGCCCGGGAGGCGCTGCGGCAGTACGTGCGGCACGGCCGGTGGTGGCAGGGCGTGCTCGACACCCTCGCCGAACGCTGCCCGGCGCCCTGGTGGGACGACCTGGCCGAGGTCGCGCTGCGCCGCCTGGACGGAGCCGAGCCCGAGTACCCGAGCGGCGAACCCTGGCTCCGGTGGCGGGAGTTGCTGCCCGAGCCGCCGCGGCCGCGCCCGGTGCGACGCGATCGCCCGGCGGCTTCGGACACCGCCCGGCTGCTGGCGGTGCTGGCCGACGGCGGAAGCCACCCGGGCGAGCGCTCGGCGGCCGTGGCGGCCCTGGCCCGCCGCCCGCCCGTCCCGGAACTCCTGCCGCTGGTGCCGGAGTTGTACACCACCACACCCGCCGAACTCGGCGAGCGCGGCCTGCCGTGGCTGGGCCGCGCGGTCGAGCGACTCGGGGTCGCCGCCCTCGCGGACGCCCGCGGCTGGGCGCTCTCCTCCCGGCCCTGGCTGTCCGGCCTCGGCCTGAGCGTGCTCGCCCGGCACGGCGAGGAGGACGATCTCCCGCTGCTGCTGGCCGAGTTGGAGCGGGAGTGGGCCGACCGGGTCTGGTGCGGGCCGGACTGGCTCGCGGACGGCCTGGCCCGCTTCGGCCCGGCCGCCGCCGGGGCCGCGCCGGCGCTGCACCGGTTCTGGGCGCAGACCCCGCACTCGTACGAACGCCCCGCCTACCTGCGGGCGTTGACGGCGATACGGCCCGGCGGGGCGGGCGCGGAGCTGACCGAGTCGCTGTGGGACTGCGAGTACAGGGCCCGCCTGTTCGCCGTGGAGCACGCCCCCGACGGGCCCGAACTGCGTTCCCGGCTCGCCGAGTTGCGGGACTCGCCGGTGGAGCCGGAGGACGTGCGGGCCGCGGCGGCGCGTCGGCTCGGGGGCGGGAACGGCTGACGGGCAGCCGCGGATGGGAGACCGCGGCTGCCCGTCGGCAGGTGGGGGAGCGTCAGAACTGGGTGGCGACGGTGACGTTGCTGAAGTCGGTGGCGGCGTACAGGCTCAGGTAGCGGTAGCCGGCCGACGGGTTGGTGACGGTGATGGACTGGGTGGTGCTGCCCGGCGTGGTCGAGGAGGCGGTGAACGCGCTCGGCGAGGCCCAGGTGGAGTCGTTGTAGTACAGGTACGCGGTGCCGGTGCCGCCGCTGGTGGTGATCTTCAGGGTGCTGGTGCCGGCGGGCAGGTACACGTACAGGTAGTCGACGTTGCCGGCGGTGCGGGTGCGGCCGGTGCGCTGGCAGTTCTGGCCCATCGCGTCGGCGCGCTGGTCGGTGCAGGTCGGCAGGGTGGTGCCGCCGCCGCTGCCGGTGGCGACGGTCACGCCGGCCGGGGTCGAGGTGGAGCGGCCGGTGGAGTCGGTGACGGTCAGCGCGACGGTGTAGGTGCCGGCCTTCGCGTAGGTGTGCGAGGGGTTGCGCTCGTCGGAGGAGCTGCCGTCGCCGAAGGTCCAGTGCCAGGAGACCAGCTGCGCGGGCGAGTTGGTGACCACCGAGCGGTCGGTGAGGGTCACCGTGGCACCGTTCACCGACTGGTCGAACAGCGCGGTCGGGCCGGTGGCGAAGCAGGCGCCGGCCGCGCAGCCGGTCAGCCAGGCGTCGAAGTCGGCGTCGTAGGAGGTGCCGAGGCTGTTGTAGACCGCGTACCCGCCCTGGTAGTCACCGGTGCGGAAGTGGCCGAGCATGGCCGTGACGTCCGCCGGGTGCTTCTCCATCATGTACCGCACGGCCAGGTAGCCCCACGGGTAGACCCGGGTGGAGTCCGAGTTCAGGTAGGTGTTCTGGAAGATG
Source organism: Kitasatospora cheerisanensis KCTC 2395 (assembly GCF_000696185.1). Classification (GTDB taxonomy): domain Bacteria; phylum Actinomycetota; class Actinomycetes; order Streptomycetales; family Streptomycetaceae; genus Kitasatospora; species Kitasatospora cheerisanensis. The sequence continues at coordinate 6,352,982 of NZ_KK853997.1, forward strand.
GTGCTCAACTTGTAGGTGTGCTTGGCGGCTTCGGCCATCGCCTGGGTGTCCGTCACCCCGCGGTAGGCGTAAGACTCGTACTCGGCGACGCCCTCGATCCACCAGATGTCCGGGACGGACGTCTCGGTGGTGAAGTTGCCCTTCATGTCGTAGATGTTGTCCAGGTAGTGCGTGTACTCGTGGTTGAGGTTCCACACGTTGCCCGGGAAGTCGTCGTTCCACGACTTCTGGTACATGATCGACACCGGCTTGTTGGCCGGGTCGGTCGGGTCCATCAGGGTCACGCCGCCGTTGTCGGTGGAGTTGTTCCAGATCGCCCACGAGTAGGTCTGGTAGTCGGCGGCGCTGGCGAACACCGGCAGGTCAAGGGTGGTGCCGAACTGGCCCGGGATCGGCCCGTTGTCCTTCACCAGGTTGTGGAAGAACGCGTCCTCGCCGCGCAGGCTCTCGCACACCGGCTGGAGCTGGGCCACCGTCAGCGCCTGGGCGCGCAGCGTCTTGTTGTCGCAGACCAGGACGTTCGGCAGCACCGCGGTGATCAGCTTGTTCGGCAGGTCGCAGATGCCGAAGGTCGAGCACTGGCCGCTGTTGAACTCGTTGGACTGGAACGCCACGTGCACGTACAGCGGGCCGCCCGCGCCGACGATCGGGGTGGAGTCGAGGATCTGCTTGACCAACGGCCGGGTGGCGGCCTCCACGGTCGCGCTGTCGCCGGACATCCGGGCCAGGTCGTTGCCCGCGTTGACCTCCAGGAAGGAGTTGGCGGTGCCCAGCAGGTCCTTGTGGTTCAGCGTGAAGGTGCCGAGCGTGCTGATCAGGCTGGTGTCGGCGTTCAGCGCGTTCACGAAGTCGGTGTTCCAGTTGCCGCGCCACAGCGGCGCGAACAGCACCGCGTTGACGGCGTTCACCATCTTCGGGAAGGCGTTGTAGCCGTTGTTGTAGCCGTTCAGCACCTGCTTGTACGTGTTCAGGTAGCTCGCCTGCACGTTGGCGCTGTCGGTGAGCACCAGGACGTCGTACAGCACGACGCCGTTGGCGTCCGAGACGTCCTTCCAGTGCTGGCCCGCGAAGAACGCGTCCAGGCCCGCCCTGGTGGCCGTCGTCAGCGCGCTGCCGTAACTGCCCACCGCGCCCGCGTTGTAGGACTGGACGTAGTAGCCGGCCCGCAGGAACTGCACCAGCTGCAGGATGTTGGAGCCGTTGGTGCCGTCGTAGGTCGCCGCCAGGTCCTTGAAGGCGTTGGCGACGGTCAGCATGTTCGCCTGCTTGAAGATCGCCCCCGCGTCGCTGCCCGTCACGTTGTACAGCGTGCCGATGCAGGTGGTGGTCGATCCCTTGACGTACGCCACCAGGTCGGCGCCGGAGCGGCTGCCGAAGTCGGCCGCGGTGCAGGTCTGGGCGGCCAGCGTGCCCCTGAGGGCCTGCTGCTTCGCGTGCGACTCGGCGGGGCGGGGCGTGGTCTGGACGGTGGTCCCGGCGGGCTGGCCCATCACCACCTGGCCGAGCAGGGCCGGGGCAGCGGGGCCGAGACCGGGGCGGGGGAGTCCGGCTGCGCCGCCGCGACGATCGGGCCGAGCGGCTTCGGGACGGCGCCGCCCGGGGCGCTCCGGTCGCCCACCGGGGAGGTGAGCGGGGCGGCGGGCTTCGCCGGCCCGGCGGTGGCCGCGAAGGCCTGGGCAGGCAGCAGGGTGGCCGCCGTGGCGCAACCGGCCAGCAGGCCGGCCGTCAGCGCGGGGAGGGGTATGCGCACGCGCACTGCTTCTCCTGTGGGGGCTGGGGAGGGGGTGGGGAGGCGTGGGGCCCGGGGGATCGAACGAGGTCCGGGCGCATGCATCGTGGCACCGGATCGGGCGGCAGAACAATGTCACAGGTCATATGACATTGCCTTGCGAGGCATAACACGGGAGGGGAATTCTTGGTGCCGGTGCGCCGCCCCGCGGCCCGTCAGGTGCGCGGCGGACGGAAGGTGCGGCCGGCCCAGCTGTGCAAGTGCGGTGCCTCGGCGGCCAGTTCACGGTAGGCCGCGGTCGCCGCACCGAACAGGGTGTCCGCGAGGCCCGGCCCCAGAGCGGCCCGCCGCCACAGCAGCACGTACCGCAGCCACAGCGGCGCGCCCAGCAGCGGCTTGAGCAGCACCCCCGCCGTGGGCGGCGTGCTCGCCGGGACCAGCGCCGCGCCCAGCCCCGCCGCCACCAGGTCGAGCACCTCCCGCCGCCCCTGCGGCAGTTGATGGACCGTGGCCGGGGCGAACGCCGCCGACTCGCAGGCCGCCCGGAACGCCTTCCGGTCGGCGACGGGCAGCAGCCAGGTCTCCGCCGCCAGATCGGCGAGGGCCGGCTCGGCGTGGTGGCGCAGCGGGTGGGCGGCGGGGAGCGCGACGAACAGCGGCTCGGTGGCGATCACCCGCGCCGCGAGGGCCGGGGTGGGGCGCAGGCCGGAACTCGGGTGGTCCAGGGCCAGCGCGAGATCGAACGGCTCGTCCGGGGCGGCCGGAAGCGAGAACCGCAGCTCCGGGCGGAGCTGCCGGGCCCGGGCCAGCGTGCCGGGCAGCAGTGCCGGGCAGTCGGCGGCCAGCCGGAGTTCCCGGTGCGGGCGCTCGCCGCAGGCGGGAACGGAGTGGCCGAGGCGGTCGACCCGGGCGAGCACCTCGCGGGCGGCGGCGAGGACCTCCGCCCCGAAGGTCGTCGGCACGACGCCGGCCGCCGTCCGCTCGAACACGACCGCGCCCAGATGCCGTTCGATCCTGCGCAGCTGGGTGCTCGTCGCGGGCTGGGACGCCCCGATGGCCGCTGCCGCGCGGCCCACGCTGCCGGTGTCCGCGATCGCGCACAGCACCCGCAGATGCCGCAGCTCCAACTCCATGCCCCCGGCCCTTCCTCGCGTGCGGGCCGCCACGGGCACGCCGTCGGCAGGGGCGTGGGGCTGGCGGTGTAATTTCACACGCAACATGTCAGATGGTGCGGCTCACCTTCGCTTCCCGACACAGCCACGTCAAGTCCCGCAACCCGGCGGCACGGCGAGGTCGGGGGAGTGCCGCCACGAACCCCGCTGCGCGGAGCGGGCGTTGGAGGCGCAGGAGGTGCGGGAGAAAGAACGCGCAGCGGGCGAGGGGTGCGGGGCCGGTGCGACGGGGGCGCACCCGGGTGGTGTCGGGAGTCCCGCCGCGCGGGGTGTGGGTCGGGGAGCGGCGCCCGCCGCCGCCTCCGTCCGCTGGGCCGTCAGGGGTGTTGCGGGCAGCGGCAGAGCCGGTCGAAGGCGGTGGTGGCGGTGGCGGTGAGGTCGTGGGGGAGGGGGTGCGGCGGGTGGCCGGCGAGGAGGTGGTGGCGGAGGGCGCGGTGGGCGGCGCGGTGGGTGGCGGTGAGGGCCGCGGCGAGGTAGGGGGTGGCGGGGACGGCGGGAGGGCGGCGGCGAGGGCGGTCTCGGCGTGTTCGGCGATCTCGCGTTCGCGGGCGCGCAGCGCGGGGCTGGCCTCGACGGCGCGGAAGAAGGCGGCGTCGCCGGGGATCCGGCCGCCTTCGAGGGCGGTGCGCAGGTCGTCGCGGATCGCGGCCACGGGGCAGGTGCCGGGCGGGCGTTCGCGGACCACGGTGGCCAGGTGCTGTTCCACCTCGGCCTGCCGGTCGAAGAACAGGTCCTCCTTGGTGGCGAAGTAGTTGAAGACCGTGTTGGTGGAGACGTTCGCGTGCCGGGCCACCTCGGCGACGGTGACCCGGTCGAAGCCGCGGTCGAGGAACAGCGGCAGGGCGGCGTCCGCGATGGCGGTCCGGGTCTGCTGCTTCTTGGTCTCACGAAGGCCCATGGGCTCCATGCTAGGGAACTCCGCCGAATGGTAGGGTCACTGAAAAATTGGTGTGACACCAAGAATATCCAGCCAGGGGGCGAAGTGGACGACGGACGGCGGCAGTTCAGGTTCGGCATCTACCCGGGGGCGTTGCTCGGCGACGAGCGCGGCATCCTGCACCCGGTCCGCCCTGACGATCCGCGGGCGGTGGCCGAGGCGCTGGACGAACTCCAGGGCGCGGAGGGCGAGTTCCTGGTCCGGGTGTACCGGTCCTTCGCGGCCACGGTGGCCGCGCCGGCCCAGACCCCGGACGGCTGGGAGGCGTACCTGGGGCGGCCGGGCCGGAAGGTCGACCTGGTGCTGCAGTTCCGCGAGCCGACCGGCGGCCGGGACGGCTGGGAGTCGTTCGTGCGCGGGCAGGTGCGCGAACTCGGGGCTCGGCTCGGCTCGGTGCAGATCTGCGAGGAGCCCAACGCCGACCTGCCGGTGCTGGACGGCAGCATCCCCGGGGTGCGGGAGGCGCTGGTGGCGGGCGTGGTCGCGGCCAAGGAGGAGGTGCGGGCACTCGGCCTGTCCGCCGCCGTCGGCTTCAACGCGGTGCCGACCTTCGGCCCGGACGCGCCGTTCTGGGACGCGCTCGGCGAACTCGCCGACCGGCGCTTCCTGGACGCGCTGGACTACGTCGGGCTGGACTTCTTCCCGGACGTGTTCCGCCCCGTCCCGGCGGAGCGGCTGGCGGAGGCGACGGCCTGGGTGCTGCACGGCTTCCGGCACGGCGACCTGCCGAGGGCGGGCATCGGGGCCGGGGTGCCGATCCGGATCACCGAGAACGGCTGGCCGACCGGTCCCGGGCGGACCGAGCAGGCGCAGGCCCGGGCGTTGGAGGCGGTGGTCCGGGCGGTCGCCGGGCAGGCGGCGGCGCTGAACATCGAGGGGTACACGCTGTTCGCGCTGCGGGACGCGGACAGCCGCGGCGCCTCCCTGTTCCACGGCTTCGGCCTGCTGCGCGACGACCACACCCGCAAGCCCGCGTTCGAGACGTACCGCGGCCTGATCGCCGAACTCGGGCCCCGGCTGCGGGCGGGCTCCGGGAGCTGACCGGTCGACAGTTGAGTGGACGTCAGGGAACGTCCGGGAGAACGGCGGCCCCGATCGTTCCGGGCGATTCCTGGACGGTTCGGGGCGATTCCGACCGTTCAGGCCCGGTTCCCGCGAAGTTCTGACAAGGTCAATTCTCCGAGCGGCGAGGGGAGCGCTAGACTCCGAACGGCTCGGCCGGCGGCCCTGACGGATGGTTCGCGGGCCGGTTCGGCACCGGTCGGGGCTTCAGTTCCGGTGCTGGACCGGGCAGTTCGCGCGAGCCCGGTCGGTCGTACGGTGAAAAGCCGTCGAGCAGCGGGGCGTTGAGCCATCGGGTTGCTCATCTCGCCCGACCGGTACGGATGTTGGGACACCGCGGTGGTGCCGTGCGGGCGCCGGACCGCCATAGCGGCTTTTCCGGCCGTTATACGGTGATACTAAGATCCATCCGTCAGAGTCCTTATCAGATTCGACCAGTTCTGAACGACTGGCCTCGTCTCCAAGGAGAATGCCCTGCGCACGCGCGCGTCTCGGCGGATCATCACGGGCCGGCTGTCGCTCCGGGCGACCCTGCTCGTGCTGGCGATCGTCCCTGGAGTGGCACTGGCCGCCCTGTGGGCGGTCACCAGCGGACAGCTCCTCTTCGACTTCCAGCGCCAGGCCGCCCAGGGCCTGCTCGCGCAGGAGGCCGGCCAGCCGTCCAACATCGTCTACTACAACCTGCAGGAGGAGCGGCGCCTGAGCGCCGACGTCCTCGCCTCGCACGCCGGCGTCACCGACGCGCTGCGCACCCAGCGCGCGAAGACCGACGCGGCCGTGCAGACCTTCCAGAAGCTGTCCGGCGTGGCCGCCGACAGCGCTCCGGGCGAGGTCCGCGACGCCGTCCGGGAAGCCCGGGCGGCGATCAACCAGCTGCCCGCGCAGCGCGCCCTGGTGGACAGCGGCGGCGACCAGCAGCAGGCCGCGGTGTACGGCTACTACACCGACCTGATCGCGGTCGACCTGCGCCTGTTCGCGGCACTCAGCCACGTCGACAACGGCAGGATGACCACCATCTCGCAGCCGCTCGTCGACCTGTTCTGGGGCAAGGAGATGATCTCCCGCACCGACGCGCTGCTCGCCCGCGGCTGGCCCACCGGCTCGCTCTCCGTCGAGGAGTACCAGCAGGTCCGGCAGTCCGTCAACGAACAGGACTTCCAGTTCGGGACGAAGGTCGCGCCCAACCTGCCCGCCGACCAGGCCGCCATGTGGCAGCAGATCACCGCCTCCCAGGCCTGGCAGGCCAAGGCCCGCGCCGAGCAGGACCTGCTGAAGCCGGTCGCCGCGGACCGCGGCGGCCGGATCCCGCTGGCCACCGACAAGGACGCCTGGCGCCAGTCGATCGACGCGATCAACCCGCCGCTCGTCAACCTGATGGAGTTCCGCACCGCCGCGGTCGTCGAGGAGGGCAAGAGCAGCATCATCAGCCTCGCCCTCCGGCTGATCCTCACCAGCGTCGTCGGCCTGATCGCCGTCGTCGCGGTCGCCGTCTCCACCTGGCGCCTGACCCGCACCCTGCGCCGCCGCATCGGCTGGCTGCAGAAGCAGGCCGAGGACCTCCAGAACTCGCTGCCCGAGGTCGTCGAACGGCTCGGCAGCGGCGAGCAGATCGACGTCGAGGAGCAGGCCCGCGCCATCGAGCGCGACCCGTGGGCCCGCACCGAGGACGAACTCGCCAAGCTCGGCGAGGCGTTCAACCTGGCCCGCACCAGCGCCCTGCAGGCCGCCGTCGCGCAGGCCGAGCAGCACCGCGCCTACGAGCGCCTGCTCCAGCGCATCGCCCGCCGCACCCAGCTGCTGATCGGTCAGCAGCTGAAGAAGCTCGACGAGCTGGAGCGCAAGCACGAGGACCCCGAGATCCTCGACGGCCTCTTCGACCTCGACCACCTCACCGCCCGCCTGCGCCGCTACGAGGAGAACCTCGTCATCCTGGCCGGCGGCACCCCGCACCGCCGCTGGCGCAAGCCCGTCCCGCTGCTGGACGTGATGCGCGCCGCCCAGGGCGAGGTGCAGGACTACCGACGGGTCGTCATCGACCTGGACGGCAGCCCCTGGCTGTCCGAGCGCGCCGTCGGCCCGGTCGCCCACGTGCTCGCCGAGCTGATCGAGAACGCGCTCAGCTTCTCCCGCCCGCCGAACCCGGTCGAGGTCCGGGCCGGCCGGGTCAGCCGCGGCGTCGCCATCGAGGTCGAGGACCGCGGACTCGGCATGGACGACGAACAGATCGACGAGGCCAACCTGCTGATGACCCGTGCGCCCCGGGCCGACGTGCTCGCCCGCGGCGACGACATCCGCCTCGGCTTCTACGTGGTCGCCCGGCTCGCCGACCAGAACGGCCTGCGGATCGAGTTCCGCCAGTCCGCGTTCGGCGGCACCCGCGTCGTGGTGCTCGTCCCCGACGAGCTGATCGTCCCCGACCCGACGGCCCGCCCGACCCTGGTCGCCGCGCCGCCCACCGGCGGACTGCCCACCCGCACCCGCGGCCAGGCACTGGCCGGCGTCACCGCGATCACCGCCACGACGCCCGAGCAGGACGCCGCCCTGCTGGAACTGCACGCCGCACCGGAGGACCTGACGTACCCGCAGGCCGAGGCGCCCTACCAGCCGGCCGACGCGGCCTACCCGCAGGTCGAGGCCCCGTACGCGGCCGGTGACCCGTTCCCGCAGCACGAGCTGTTCGGCGGGCGCACCGAGGAGCACGACGCGGCCGGGCACGAGCAGCCCTTCCCCGCCGCGCTGCCCGCCGCCGAGCAGCAGCCCGCCCCGTACGGCCTGCCGGCCGGCGAGCCCGCCCCGTACGGGCTGCCCGCGCCGTACCGGCCCGAACCGGCCGGCAACGACAACTGGGCGGAGCGGACCGGACAGTTCGAGCAGGCCTCGCCGTTCCCCGCCCCCGGCAGCTACCCCGCGCCCAACCCGGCGGCGCCCGCCCCGTACGTGCCGCTCACCCCGGCGCTGCCGGCCGCCGAGCCGCCACTGCCGCGCCGCATCCGCCAGGCCAGCCTGGTCGACGAGCTGCGGATCGACCCGGCCAACGCGCCGGCCGCCCCCGCTCCGCCGCGCTGGGACGAGAACCCGCTGTTCCGACCGGCCCCCCGACGGGCCGGAGCAGCGGTCGGTGCGTTCCAGCGGCGGTCCAGAGAGGCGCGGGCCGGAGCCGACCGGCCGGCTGCGGACACCACACCGCAGCCCGGCGAGCGGCCCGAGCCCGGCGACAGCTGGAACACCCACACCATCCCGACGAGAGAAGACCGGTCATGACGCGCACAATCGCCACCCACCAGGACCTCGATTGGCTGCTGGACGGCCTGGTGGACCAGGTGGCCGGGACGAGACTCGCGGTCCTGCTCTCCGACGACGGCCTGGTGGTCAGCCACTCCCGCTCCATCGACCGCTCCGACGCCGAGCGGCTGGCCGCCGTCGCCACCGGCCAGCAGAGCCTGGCCCGCGGCGTCGGCCAGCTCTTCGCCGGCGGCCCCGTCCACCAGGTGATCGTCGAACTCGCCGACCTGTGGCTGTTCGTCATCTCCGCCGGCCAGGGCACCCACCTCGCCGTCGTCGCCTCCCAGGACGTCGACGCCGAGGTCATGTCGCTGGCCATGCACAACCTCGTCCAGCAGGTCGGCCAGAAGCTCAGCACCCCGCAGCGCGGCGACTTCGACGCGTTCGGCGCCCGGGGCGGGCAGCGCGGGTGACCTCCTACTGGGACGAGGACGAGGAGGACGACGGCGCGGACAGCATGGTCCGCCCGTACACCATCACCAGCGGCCGCACCGCGCCCGAGCGGGACGAGTTCACCCTCATCACCCTGCTCACCAGCGTCCAGGAGCCGGTCGACGCGTACGGCGCGCCGATCCGGCCCGGCCGGCTCCAGCCCGAGCACCGGATGATCCTCGGCCGGTGCCGGACCCCCGCCGCCGTCGCCGAGGTCGCCGCCGACCTCAACCTGCCGGTGTCGGTGACCAAGATCCTGCTCGGCGACCTCGTCGAGCAGGGCCTCCTGACCGCCCGGGCCCCGATCTCGGTGGCCCGGGCCGCGGGCGGCGCCGACCGCGGCCTGCTGGCCGCTGTACGTGAGGGACTGAGGAGGCTTTGAGATGACGACCACTCAGGCGGGCGCCGCCGCGGTCAAGATCCTGATCGCCGGCGGCTTCGGCGTCGGCAAGACCACCCTGGTCGGCGCCGTCAGCGAAGTCGCCCCGCTGCGCACCGAGGAGTACCTCACCACCGCCAGCGTCGGCGTGGACGACCTCGCCGGCGTCGACCAGAAGACCACCACCACCGTCGCCCTGGACTTCGGGCGCATCACCGTCAGCCCCGAGCTGGTGGTGTACCTGTTCGGCACGCCCGGCCAGGAGCGGTTCTGGTTCATGTGGAACGACCTGGTCAACGGCGCGCTCGGCGGCGTCGTGATCGCCGACACCCGGCGGCTGGAGAGCAGCTTCGCGTCGATCGACTTCTACGAGAGCCGCAACATCCCCTTCGTGGTCGCGATCAACTGCTTCCACGGCGTCAACACCCGCAGCGACGACGAGATCCGGGCCGCGCTCGACCTCGACCCGCACGTGCCGATGCTGGTCGGCGACGTCCGCGAGCGGACCTTCGGCCGGGACGTGCTGCTCGCCCTGGTCGACCACCTGATGGCGCTGCCGGTCGGCTGACCCCTCCCCAAGAGCCGGGCGCTCCCCCCGCCCGGCCGTCCCCCGAATCCACCGGAGAGAGCATGGCAACACCCCTGCGCGTCCTCGTCCACGGCGGCGGCATCGGCGGTCTCGCCCTCGCCACCGCGCTGGCCCGCCGCGGCCACACCGTCGAGGTCGCCGAACTCCGCGAGCAGTTCGACGCCCTCGGCGTCGGCATCATCCAGCCGTCCAACGCCCTGCACGTGATGCGCGAACTCGGCATCCTCGACGAGTGCCTGGCCGCCGGCTACGAGTGGGAGGTGCTGACCATCTGCGACACCGCCGGCAACCCGCTGGCGAAGATCCCGCAGCCGCGGATGGACGAGGCCCCCGCCAACAACGGCATCCCGCGCCCCGCGCTCGCCCAGGTCCTCGGCCGGGCCGCCACCGGGGCCGGTGCCACCGTCCGCTTCGGCACCACCATCGCCGAACTCGCCGACGACGGCGAGGGCGTGGACGTCACCCTGTCCGACGGCCACACCGGCCGCTACGACCTGGTGGTCGGCTTCGACGGCATCGGCTCCCCGCTGCGCACCCGCCTGTACGGCGACCGCTTCCGCCCCGAGTACACCGGCTTCGCCAACTGGCGGGTCACCGTGCCCCGGCAGCCCGAGGTGCAGGGCGTGGTGATGAGCACCGGCAACCTGGCCGCGAAGGCGCTGCTCACCCCGATCACCGACGAGCTGATGTACCTCGGCTCGGTGGTCGCCGAGACCGAGGACTTCCGCCCGGACCCGGAGCGCGCCCACGAGCAGCTCGCCGAGCGGCTGTCCGGCTTCACCGGCCCGGTCGCCGAGGCGCTCGCCGCGATCACCGACCCGTCCGCCGTGGTCTACTCGCGGATCTCCCAGGTCACCGTCGACGCGCCCTGGCACGTCGGCCGGGTGGTGCTGGCCGGCGACGCCGCGCACGCCTCCACCCCGCACCTGGCGCAGGGCGCCGCGATGGCCGTCGAGGACGCCCTGGTGCTCGCCCAGGAGCTCGACGCCGCCGACACGGTGCCCGCCGCGCTCCGGGCCTGGGAGGACCGCCGCCGCCCGCGCGCGATGTTCGTCCAGTCGCTGTCCCGGGCCGTGCTCAAGCAGGAGACCGGCACGCCCACCACGCCGGAGGAGGACGAGCTCCTCAAGGTCGGCATCCCCGGCGCCGCGCACGTCCTGGTGAAGCCCTACTGACCCACCGTCGGCGCGCACGCGAAGGGGGCCGGGCAGCAACTGCCCGGCCCCCTTCGGCGTCCCGTCAGCGGGTCTTGACGCCGGTGATCCACCGATTCGCGGCCAGCGCGTCGTCCGGCTCCGGGCGCGGCGCGCGGGGGAGGCCGGCCGCGTGGTCGAACGGCGTGCGGGTGGCGGTCGACCAGCCCAGCGCGCCCAGGTGGGCCGCGGTGTCCGGGCGGGGCCCCGGCGCGAACAGCGCCAGCAGGTCGACGTCGATCCGGTCCCGGGCGGCCGCGTACACCGGGTTGGCGCGGACGTTGGCCGCCTCCAGGCCCAGCTTGATCTCGTACGCCAGCGTGGAGCCCGGCGCGCTCAGCTCGTCCAGGTCGCCGGCCAGCCGCAGTTCGGCCTCGGCCGGCAGGTACAGGAACAGGCCCTCGGCGAGCCAGGCGACCGGCTGCCGCGGGTCCAGCCCGGCATCCGTCAGCGCCTGCGGCCAGGCCTCGCGCAGATCCACCGGCACGGTGCGACGGCAGGCCGAGGGGACGGCCTCCAGGTCGTCCAGCACGGCCTGCTTGAAGGCCAGCACCTCGGGCCGGTCCAGCTCCCACACGGTGGTGCCGGGCGGCCACGGCAGGCGGTGCGCCCGCGAGTCCAGGCCCGCGCCGAGCAGCACCACCTGGCGCACCCCGGCCCGGACGGCGGTCAGCAGGTGCGCGTCCAACACCCGGGTGCGGAGCGCGAAGTAGCTCGCCAGCCGGCCCCACAGCGGGTCGCCCGGGGCGACGTCGTCCGGGTGCAGCGGCCAGCCCTCGCAGCCCGGCGCGGCGCGGACGAAGTGCTCGGCGAACGGGTCGACGGCCATCGCGTCGGGCCGGCGGGCCTCCAGTGCGCGGGCGTGGGCGACCAGCAGGGCGGTGCGGCCGACGCCGGCGGTGACGCCCGGGTCGGACAGGACGGACACGGTCACGGCCGGCCCACCTTGGTGCGGGCCGCGGAACCGGTCAGTTCCGGGAGGGCGAAGGGCTGTTCGTCGGTCGGGCCGCCGTCGCCGAGGTCGGTGACGCGGGCGCCGTAGAGCCGTTCCATGAAGCGCAGGATGTCCTGGTCGGCGAGGTGCAGCGCGGTGGTGCAGTCGCGCAGCACGGTGAGGTGGAAGCCGCGCTGGAACGCGGTGCGGGCCGTGGAGTCCACGCAGACGTCCGTGAACAGGCCGGCGAGCACCAGGTGCCGGACGCCGCGGGCGCGCAGGTGCGGTTCGAAGGCGGGGTCGAGGAAGGCGTCGAAGCAGGCGGGCTTGGTGAACACCGCCTCGTCCGGGCGGGGCAGCGCGGCGTGGAACTCGGCGCCCCAGCTGCCCTCCAGGCACTTGGCCCGCTTGCCGAGCGCGGCGTCGCGCCGCTGCCAGGCCGGCCCCTGGTGGGCGGGGTCCCCGAGGAAGCGGACGAACACCACCTCGACGCCGAGCGCGCGGGCCCGGTCGACGGCGGCGGCGGTGCGGCCGGCGACGGCGGCCAGCCGGGCCGGGTCTCCGGGGAAGCGGGCGGCGGCGACCTCGCCCGCACAGAAGTCGTTCTGCAGGTCGACGACGACCAGGGCCGTCGCGGCGGCGGGAACCGCGGCCGTGGCGGCGGTGCCCGTGGCGGCGGGGCGCGGGCGGCGGGGCGCGGGGCGGTGGTGTGCGGGGTGGCGCTGCTGCTGGTGGTGGCGGTGCCGGGTGCGGCGGTGGTGCTCATCGCGAGGCCGCCCGATCCGTGTTCGTGCCGGCGGTGGCGCGGGCCGAGCCCGACCTCGCGGCGGGCACGAACGGCTTTAACGCGACGCCGAGTTCGCCGAGCACCGCGTCCACCACCGCGGTGGTGCCGGCGGTGCCGCCGAGGTCGGGGGTGCGGATGCCGCGGGCCTGGGCGGCGGCCAGCGCTGCTTCGACGGCGGCCTCGGCGCCGGGACAGTCGGCATGGCGTTCGGCGATCCGGGCGGCGGCCCGGATGGTGGCGACCGGGTTGACCACGTCCTTGCCCGCCAGGTCGTCGGCGGAGCCGTGCACCGTCTGGTACTCCGTCAGGCCGTGCAGCTCGGGGTGGAGGTGCACGTTCTCGGTGCAACGATTCTCCTGCCGCTCCGAGCCGTACCGGTCGAGCAGCACCACGTGCATGATGTCGGCCCACTCGTTGCCCGCGACCAGCACGGTGCGGTCCTCGGGGCCGTGGGTGATCAGGTTGCGGTTGACCGTGTCGGGCTGGAACAGCGCGATCTCGATGCCCAGTTCGGCGGACAGCTCGGCCCGCCAGTCGTCCAGCGCGCCGTCCAGCAGGTGGAACTTGTAGGCCATCTGCACCCGCGCGGGGCCCTCGGGCCACAGGTCGTGGGCGCGGCGGACGGCGTAGCGCACCACCTGCTCGGTGACGTCCCGGCTGAACTCCATGGTGCGCACCACCCGGCCGGGGGTGTGCACGTTCTCGCCGGTGTAGAAGCCCTGCGCCTGGTCGCGGACCAGCAGCAGCCGGGCCCCGTTCGCGGACAGCGGCTCGACCTTGACGGCGGCCAGCCGCCGGCGCACCAAGTACAGGGACTGGGCGTTGATCGCGGTGCGGAAGACCGCCCGGACGCCGGCCGCGGCCTGGTCGCGGCAGAACTGCTCGTAGTGCGCGGCGTCCAGCGCGGTGAGGCGGGCGATCTCGGCGGTGTCGGCGTACTCGGCGCGCAGCGAGACGTACGAGTGGTAGAGCCGCGGTGACCGCACCAACTCGGCCTCCACCCCGTGCAGTCGGGTGATCCGGTGGAGCACCCGCTCGAAGACGGGGGCGAGGTCCGGGCCGGTGCCGCGGCCTACGGCCAGGGCGATGAGCGGTGCGGTCAAAACGGGCTCCTTCAATACGGGTGGAGAGGTCAGACCGGATTGGCGACCAGGCGGTCGCCGGCGATGCCGACCTTCTCGGGCGAGTAGTAGTCGCGGATGCCCTGGGCCCACACCTCGACCGTGATCCGGTCGGAGGCGTCCGGCCCGAAGGCGTTGAACAGGGCTTCGATGTTGGGCTTCTCGAAGCCGATCGCGGTCATCAGGGCGAGGAAGCGGGGCCGTTCGATCAGACCGTCGCCGTCCGGGTCGCCGAGCTTGGCCAGCGCGTCGGCGAACACGGCGGCGGTCGCGCCGAACAGGTCCGGGTTGAGGACGAAGCCGCGGAACTCGGTGGGAGTGACCAACCCGTCACCGTTGACGTCCAGCGTCTTGGCCATGACCTCCCAGTAGTTGCTGATGCTGTCGGACAGCGCCTGCCGATCGGCCTGCGATGAGTCGTCGGCGACGGCCAGCACGCGCTCGGTCATCAGGTCGAAGTCCTCGGCGTCGAGCACCCCGTTGTCATTGGCGTCGAACAGGGTGAACACCAGCGCGGCCCGCTGGTAGGCCAGGTGTGGCATGGACGGCCGTCCCTTCCTCGCAACGGCCCGGCCTCGGACGGCCGGACCTGCACCCCGGATACGGGCGGCCGCCCGGCCGGGGCTCCCACTCTCCTCCTTTCAGGGCCCCGGAGAGGGCAAAAGTGACCAGTCGTCACCCCGGGGAGTGATGAAATCGACGCGGGTGACCTTGGTCACGCCCGGTCACGTCACCAAATCGGCTGACGCACCGTCAGATTCGGCCGGGAGCTGCACCGGAGCGGCCGGGGAGTGACAGGGGTGTGGCAGCGGTCACGTCCGGGCGGCCCCGCGGCGGGTAGCGCCGCTGGTCAGCGGGGGGACCGCCGCCCGCCCCGGCGGGCCGCCGAAGCTAGCATGGGGGGCGCCTAGCTCGGCCTACCCTCGAAAGTTGAATTGTGACTGTCAACGACGACGTGTTCACGGACTGGAAGAACCGCGAGGAGCTCGCGGAGTCGATGATCCCGATCATCGGGAGGCTGCACCGCGAGCGGGACGTCACCGTCCTGCTGCACAGCCGCTCCCTGGTGAACAAGTCGGTGGTCAGCATCCTGAAGACCCACCGCTTCGCCCGCCAGATAGCCGGCGAGGAGCTCTCGATCACCGAGACCTTCCCGTTCCTCCAGGCCCTCGCGGCCCTCGACCTCGGCCCGTCCCAGATCGACCTGGGCCTGCTCGCCGCCGCGTACCGTGCGGACGCCCGCGGACTGAGCATCGCCGACTTCACCGCCGAGGCGGTGGCCGGCGCCACCGGCGAGCACAAGCTGGAGCGCCAGGCGCCCCGCGACGTGGTGCTGTACGGCTTCGGCCGGATCGGCCGCCTGCTGGCCCGCCTGCTGGTCGAGAAGGCCGGCGGCCTGCGGCTGCGCGCCATCGTGGTCCGCAGCGGCGGCCCGGACGACCTGGTCAAGCGCGCCTCGCTGCTGCGCCGCGACTCGATCCACGGCCAGTTCCAGGGCACCATCACGGTGGACGAGGACACCAACACGATCGTCGCCAACGGCAACGCGATCCAGGTGATCTACTCGAACGACCCCAGCGAGGTGGACTACACCGCGTACGGGATCGACGACGCGATCCTGATCGACAACACCGGTCGCTGGCGCGACCGCGAGGGCCTGTCCAAGCACCTGCGCCCCGGCATCGCCAAGGTCGTGCTGACCGCCCCGGGCAAGGGCGACGTCCCGAACATCGTGCACGGCGTCAACCACGACACCATCAAGCCGGACGAGCAGATCATCTCCTGCGCCTCCTGCACCACCAACGCGATCGTCCCGCCGCTGAAGGCGATGGAGGACGAGTACGGCGTGCTCCGCGGCCACGTGGAGACCGTCCACTCGTTCACCAACGACCAGAACCTGCTGGACAACTACCACAAGGCCGACCGCCGCGGCCGGTCCGCGCCGCTGAACATGGTGATCACCGAGACCGGTGCCGCCTCGGCCGTCGCGAAGGCCCTGCCGGACCTCAAGGCGAAGATCACCGGCAGCTCGATCCGCGTCCCCGTGCCGGACGTCTCGATCGCCATCCTCAACCTGCAGCTGGCCCGCGAGACGACCCGTGAGGACGTCCTCGACCACCTGCGCGAGGTGTCGCTGACCTCCCCGCTGAAGCGACAGATCGACTTCATCGACTCGCCCGACGCGGTCTCCTCGGACTTCATCGGCTCCCGCCACGCGTCCATCGTGGACGCCGGCGCGACCAAGGTCGAGGGCGACAACGCGATCCTCTACCTGTGGTACGACAACGAGTTCGGCTACTCCTGCCAGGTCGTCCGGGTCGTCCAGCACGTCTCCGGCGTCGAGTACCCGACCTTCCCGCGGCCGGCCGTCTGACGCGCCCCGCCTCGCGGAACCCGCAGCTTCACGCGGACTCGCGGACCCCGTTCGGCCCTTCCGGGCCGGGCGGGGTCCGTCCTTTTTCCGGGCGTGCCGTCAACTCCGTTCCGCGGCACGCTTCTTGGCGTAGGCGCGGGCGGCGCGGACGCGGTCCCCGCAGCGGGTCGAGCACCAGTGCCGGGCGGCGTGGGTGCGGACGTAGTAGCGGCTGCACGGGGCCCCGCCGCAGGCGGCCAGCCGGACGGCGTCCGGGCCGGTGAGCAACTCGGCGGCGTCGGCGGCGAGTCGGGCCATCGCCTGGATGGCGATCGGGTCGGCCGGGTGGGGGAGGGTGCGGTGCAGGCCGCGCTCGGCGTCCCAGTGCAGCAGCGGGGTGGCCGGGGTGGCGGTGAGCGCGCCGTTCAGGACGGCCAAGGCGTGGGCGGGGGCGGGAGTTCGGCGGTGCGGGCGGCGAACAGCTCGCGGACGGCGGTGCGCAGGCCGTGCAGGCGGTCGGTGCACTGCTGGTGGATCCGGCCGTCGGCCGGGGCGAGACCGTGCCCGATCAGCCAGTCGGTGGCCGTCTCCGGCGAGCCCAGCAGGTCGAGCGGGCCGGCGGGCAGGGTGAGCAGCGAGTTGGCGAAGTCCAGCGCGGGGTACTGCTCGGCGCCCGGTGCGGGGGGCTGGGGGGCGGCGGGGCTGGTGGTGGTGCGCTGGCTCATGCACCTCATGGTAAAGGCTCGGGTTGGGCGTGAGGAGGGGGCCGCGCATCGTCCTCACGGAAAAGCTTGCGGTTCTCCGTGATGGGCCGTTAGATTTCTCTCACGGCAAACCGCTCTCTCTTCCGTGAGGTGTTTCATGACCGCTACCCCCGCCGTCCAGGTCTTCGGCGGCCCCACCGCGCTCATCGAGTACGGCGGCCTGCGCCTGCTCACCGACCCCACCTTCGACGCGCCCGGCGAGTACCCGATCGGCGGCGGCCGGCTCCTCACCAAGACCCGGCCCGGCACCGTCGACCCCGCGGCCCTCGGGCCGGTGGACGCGGTGCTGCTCTCCCACGACGAGCACCCCGACAACCTCGACCACAGCGGCCGCACGTTCCTCGCCGACGTCCCGCTCACCCTCACCACCCGCGGCGGCGCGGAGCGGCTCGGCGGCACCGCGAAGGGCCTCGTCCCGTGGCAGAGCGTCGAGTTGACCCGCCCCGACGGCGGCACCGTCACCGTCACCGGCGTCCCCGCCCAGCACGGCCCCGAGGGCTGCGAGCCCGTCACCGGCGAGGTGATCGGCTTCGTGCTGACCGGTGACGGCCTGCCCGTGGTCTACGTCTCCGGCGACAACGCGTCCCTCGGCATCGTCGAGATGATCGCCTCGCACTACGCCCCCGTCGACACCGCCGTGCTGTTCGCCGGCGGCGCCCGCACCGGCCTGTTCGACAACGACCTGCTCACCCTCGACAGCGCCCGCGCCGCCGAGGCCGCCCGCATCCTCGGGGCCCGCCGCGTGGTCCCCGTCCACTTCGACAGCTGGGCGCACTTCACCGAGGGCCGCGAGCCCCTGCTCGCCGCCTTCGCCGCCGCCGGCCTCTCCGAGATCCTCGACCTGGCCTGACCCGGCCCCGCCCGTGACCCGCCCGGCCGACCGCCGTCACCGTGGGGCGCCGTGGGGGCGTCCGGCCTGGTCGGGGTGTGGGAGGGCGGTGCCAGAATGGCCGGGCGGTGTGGATCGGCGGTCGGGAGGCGCGGGCAGTGGGGTGGAGCGGGCGGCGGGCCAGGGAGGTCGTGGGGCGGGCGGAGCGGCTGCGGGAGGCCGCGCGCGGGGTGGTGGCGGAGCGGGCCGCCGCGGTGGGGGCCGTGGTGGACGCGCACGCGCGGATCTTCCGGGGGCTGGTGCGGGCCGAGTTGGAGGCCATACCGGTCGAGCGGCTGAAGGAGGTCACCGAGGGGCGGCTGCAGACCGGGGTGCTGGCCGCGGCCGGGTACCGGACGGTCGCGCAGGTGAGCGGGGCGAGCGCCCAGGAGCTGGTCCGGATTCCGGGGATCGGCGGACCGACGGCCCAGCAACTCGTGGGCGCCGCACGGCAGATCGCCGAGGCGGTGGAGCAGAGCACGGCGGTGCGGATCGACCCCGCGCAGCCCGACGCCGACACCACCGGCCTGCTGGTCGCCCTGCACCGCCTGGTGCTGGCCGGGCCGGCCGCCCGCCGCGCGGCGGCAGAGGCCGAGGAGATCGACGCCCTGCTGACCGAGCCGCTGGCGGCGGCCCGCCCCGCCCGCGGAGTGCTGCGGGGCCTGCTGGCCGGCGCCGAACGGCGTGAACTCGCGCAGCGGGCCGTCGAGTTGCTGGAGCGGCAGGTGGCGGCCGCGGAGGCCGACGGCCTGCCGCTGCGGCTCGCCCAGGCCGGGGCCGACCTGCTGCGGCCGGACGCCGGCGAGGTCGAGGTCCGGGTCGAGTTCGAGCACCGGTCCGCCGAGTTCTACGCGGAGCTGGCGCTGCTCGCCGAGGACGGCCGGCTCACCGGCGTCGACGGCGGCGGGCGGGGCGCCGCCGAGGGCCACCTGCCGGACGCGCTCGCCGAGTCGGTCCGCGCCGAGCCGCTGGACGACCGCGGCTGCACCGTCTCGCTGCGCGGCTACCAGGCGTTCGGGGCGCGCTTCGCGCTGGCCCGCAAGCGGGTGATGATCGGCGACGAGATGGGCCTCGGCAAGACCGTGCAGGCGCTCGCCGTGCTGGCCCACCTGGCGGCGGCGGGCCGGCGGCACTTCCTGGTGGTCTGCCCGGCCTCCGTCCTGGTCAACTGGCAGCGGGAGACGGAGAGTCGGACCACCCTCGCGGCCCACCGCTACCACGGCGCGGCCAAGGAGTCCGCCCGCGCCCGGTGGCTCGCCGAGGGCGGCGTCCTGGTCGCCACCTACGAGTCGCTGCGCACCCTGCCTGAGGACCCGGTCGCCGCGCTGGTGGTGGACGAGGCGCACTTCGTCAAGAACCCGGCCGCGCTGCGCACCCGGCTGGTCGGCGAGTGGGCGGAGCGCACCGAGTACGTGCTGTTCCTGACGGGCACGCCGATGGAGAACCGGGTGGAGGAGTTCCGCACCCTGATCGGCCACCTCCAGCCCGACCTGCTGCCCGAGCTGCCGGCCGGCCTCGGGGTGGCGGGCCCGGTGGCGTTCCGCAAGGCCGTCGCCCCCGCCTACCTGCGGCGCAACCAGCAGGACGTGCTGACCGAACTGCCGGACGTGGTGCGGGTGGACGAGTGGGGCGAGCTCTCCGAGCCGGACCGGGCCGCGTACGCCGCGGCGGTCGCCGAGGGCAACTTCATGGCGATGCGGCGCGCCGCGTACGCCGAGCCCGCGCACTCCGCGAAGCTGCGCCGGCTGCGCGAACTGGTCGCGGAGGCGGCCGGGAGCGGGCACAAGGTGGTGGTGTTCTCGTACTTCCGGGAGGTGCTGGCCACCGTCCGGGACGCGCTCGGCGAGGCGGTGACGGGCACCGTCTCCGGGGCGCTGCCGGCCGAAGCCCGGCAGGAGGCGGTGGACGCGTTCACCGCCGCGGACGGCCACGCGGTGCTGCTCTGCCAGATCCAGGCCGGCGGTCTCGGGCTCAACCTCCAGGCCGCGAGCGTGGTGGTGCTGTGCGAGCCGCAGTTGAAGCCGACCCTGGAGGACCAGGCGGTGGCCCGGGCCCAGCGGATGGGCCAGATCCGCCGGGTCCGGGTGCACCGGCTGCTCGCCACCGACAGCCTGGACCGCGGGCTGGTGGAGATGCTGCGCGGCAAGGCCGAGCTGTTCGACCGCTACGCCCGGCGCAGCGACCTCGCCGAGTCGGCCCCCGAGGCGGTGGACATCTCGGACCGGGCGCTCGCCGTCCGGATCGTCGAGGACGAGCAACTGCGGCTGGCGGCACGGGGGTAGCGGTCACAGCCGGACCAGCATCTTGCCGGTGTTGGCGCCGCCGAGCACGCCGAGGAAGGCGTCCACGGTGCGGTCGAAGCCGTCCAGCACGGTCTCCGGGGAGATCACCCGGCCGGAGCGCAGGTGCGGGGCGAGCAGTTCGTACAGCTCCTCCTGGGCGTCCAGGTGGTTCCGGACCAGGAAGCCCTCCAAGCGGATGCTGCGGC
Source organism: Kitasatospora cheerisanensis KCTC 2395 (assembly GCF_000696185.1). Classification (GTDB taxonomy): domain Bacteria; phylum Actinomycetota; class Actinomycetes; order Streptomycetales; family Streptomycetaceae; genus Kitasatospora; species Kitasatospora cheerisanensis. The sequence goes on from NZ_KK853997.1 coordinate 6,373,072, forward strand.
CGACCAGTTCGAACAGGTTGTGCGGGGCGGCGGGCGGCGTGGTCGCGTACTGGGCGATCGCGCCGCACCAGGCGATCCGGCCGAAGTCGCGCATCGAGCCGATCGCGGCGGCCAGGTGGTCGCCGCCGACGTTGTCGAGGTACACGTCGATGCCGTCGGGGGCGGCCGCGGCCAGCAGGTCGGCCACCGGGCCGTCGTGGTAGTCGAACGCGGCGTCGAAGCCGAGCCGCTCGGTGAGGAAGGCGGTCTTCGCGGGGGAGCCCGCCGAGCCGATCACCCGGCGGGCGCCGAGCAGCCGGGCGAGCTGCCCGGCGGCGGTGCCGACGCCGCCGGCCGCCGCCGAGACGAACACGTCCTCGCCGGGCGCGAGCCGGGCGATCCGGGTCAGGCCGACGTACGCGGACAGGCCGGTGCCGCCGAGGACGCCAAGGAAGGCGCTGAGCGGGACGCCGGGCAGGTCGGGCAGCACCCGCACCTCCTCGCGCCGCAGCACGGCGTGGGTGCGCCAGCCCTGACGGTGGATCACCGCCGTGCCGACCGGCAGCGCCGCGCTGCGCGACTCCACCACCCGGCCCACCGCCCGGCCCTCCAGCGGGGCGTTCAGCTCGTACCCGCCCTCGCCGCCCGCCATCGAGCCGAGCATGTACGGGTCGACGGACAGGTACGCGTTCTCCACCAGCGCCTCGCCCTCCGCCGGCGGCGGCAACTCGTCGGCGACGAAGGCGAACTGCTCGGCGGTGGGCAGGCCGGCCGGGCGGGCGACCTGGTGGACGGCGCGGGCGGTGCGGGTGGCGGTGCGGGACATGGCGGAACTCTCCGATGCGGTAGGGGAGTCGGCCCGCGAGGCTCGGTGCGGGCCCGACGTGTTCCACGCTAGGCAGCCGGGCGCGGGCCGGGCAGGGGCTCGCGTCGATGGCTGCGGCCGATCCATGAGCGCCGTTCATGGCAGGCGGCCCGGGGCGGGCGGGGGGACGTCCTCTACGCTGCCCGGGTGGCAGACGATCTCCTTCCGCAGGAGCTGCGGATCCTGGTGGCGGTGGCCGACAGCGGCGGCTTCACCGCCGCCGCCGAGCGGCTCGGGCTGACCCAGTCCGCGGTGTCGCACGCCGTGCGCGGCTGCGAACGCAAGCTCGGCGCGGTGCTGTTCGAGCGCGGGCGGCGCGGGGCGGTGCCGACGGCGGCGGGGGAGCGGGTGGCCGGGCACGCCCGGCGGATCCTGCGGCTGCTGGACGAACTGCCCGCCGAGGCCCGGCAGGGGGAGCCAGGCGGGCCGCGCGGACCGGTCCGGATCGTGGCGTTCCGCAGCGCCGCCGGGCGGGTGCTGCCCGCGGTGCTGGCCCGACTGGCCGAGAGGTGCCCGGAGTTGGAGCCCCAGGTGCGGGTGGTGCGCGACCTCGGCCGCGGCACCGCCGGCGAGGTCGCGGCCGGCCGCGCCGACCTGGCGCTGGCCACCCTCGGCGCGGCGATCCCGCCCGGCCTGGTCGCGGTGCCGCTGTACCGGGAGGACTATGCGCTCGCCCACCAGCAGGGCCACCCCGACCCGCGCGGCCTGCCGCTGGTCGACTGGGACGAGAACTGCGGCTCCTACACGGCCGACTGGTGGCGCCGCCAGGACTGGATCCCGTCCGCGACCATCAACGTCTCCGACGACACGGTGGTGCTCTCGCTCGCCGCGCAGGGACTCGGCATGGCGATCATGCCGATGCTCAGCCTGGACCGGCTGCCCGAGGGGCTCACCGTCACCGACCTCGGCCCGGACCGGCCGTCCCGGCAGGTCGGCTACGTCACCACCCCGGAGCTGGCCCGGACCGCCGCCGTGCGGGCCGTCGTCCGGGAGCTGCGCGCCGCCCCGCTGCCGGCCGGCGCGAGCGCGGTGCGGACCGCCGGGGAGGGGGCGTCCCGCCGCCCGTAGCGGGGGCGCCCGGCCCGGGAGAGAAGGTGGGCCGGGTGGGCGGCGGGACTGGAGTGACGAACCCCGCCAACGAGTCTGCGGGGCCGCGCTCACGTTCCACTAACGTCCCGCTGACGTGCGGGAACGGCCGCGGAATATGGTTGACTTGACGGGTAGTTGAAGGCCGGGGGAGGGTACGCCGGGGCGGCACGCCGGGCGGCCCGGGAGGCGACGGGGGGAGCGGTGAGAGCGCTCGCCGAGGTACGGGACGATCCGCTGACGGACGACGGACTGCTGCTGCGCAGGCCGCGGCCCGCGGACGCCCCGCTGGTGCTCCGCGGCACCCACGACCCGCTGGTGCGCGAGTTCCTGCAAGCAGTGATCCCGCACCAGGACGAGGCCGCCGCCGAACGCTGGCTGACCGAGATCCCGCCGCTGCTCTGGCGGACCGGCCGTGCCGCGTACTTCGCCGTCGAACAGCTCGCACCGCCCGAGCAGCCGCCCGCCGGAGATCCGGCCGACGGGGCGGCGCAGGACATCCCCGCCCCCGCCGGACAGGCCGTCGGCTGGGCCGAGCTGGTCAACCTCGACCCGGTGCAGGAGAGCGCCGAGGTCGCGGTCTGGCTGCTGCCCGAACACCGCCGGCTGCGCACCGCGAAGAGCGCGATGCGGCTGGTGTGCCGGTTCGGCTTCGAACGGCTCGGCCTGCGCCGGATCGACGCGTTCGCCGCCGCCGACAACATGCCCAGCCAGCTGACGGGCGCCGCGATCGGCTTCCGCCGGGCCGGCTACCGCCCCGCGCTGTTCCGCAGCTCCCGCACCCAGCGGCTGCACGACGCCGTGTACGCGACGCTCGTACCGGAAGACCTCTGCTGAACCACCGGGGCCCCGACACCCCGCACCTGAACCAGGAGTGACGACATGTCAGAAAGCAGCCTCCGGCTGGAGGACGGCGCGCTCGGCGAACTGCTGATCACCCCCGAGGGGTTCCGCGCCGTCCGGGACGGGCAGGAGCGCACCGGCCGGGTCGACGCCGCGCTGATCGTCCGGGTCCTGACCGCGCTCGGCGAGGCCCCCGCCCCGGCGCCCGGCACGGCCGCTCCCGCGGTCGGCCGCCGGCTCACCGTGACCGGCCTGAACGGCCGTCCGGACCGGCAGTGGACCGACGGCACCGCCGCGCCCGTGCCGGCCGCCGCCGCCCCGTTCGCGGCGCTGCTGGCCCAGGTGTTCGGCGAGCCCGGCGCGCCCGCCGTACTGCCCGGCGCGGTCGCCCTCGGCCACCCGTCCGCGCACGGCGCCCGCAGCGCCGCCGCCGTCGGCACCGTCGGCGGCCGGGCCGCCTACGCGCTGGTCGAGGAGGACGGCTCGTTCGGCCTGACCGCGCTCGACGACGCCGCCTCGCTCGGCGGCTCCGACGCCGACGCGGGCCTCGCCCCGTCCGCGGTCGCGCTCGGCGAGGCCGGCGGCCGCTCGCTGTTCGCCGTCGGCGGCACCGACGGCTCCGTGCAGGTCTGGGACGCCACCACCGGCCAGGTGGTGCACGGCTCCACCGGCGGCGAGGGCGCCCAGGCGGTCGCCGCGCTGATCTGCCGGGACATCCCGGTGGCGTTCTCGGCCGGCCAGGGCGGCGACCTGCGGGCCGTCCGCGCAGACGACGGCCGGGTGCTCGGCAACCTGCCCACCGGCGGCCACGGCGCGACCGTGCTGCGCGCCGCGCACTGCGCCGGCATCGACCTGCTGGCCGCGGCCGCCGCCGACGGCACCGTCCGGGTCTGGGACGCCGGCACCGGCGAGCAGCTGCACCTGCTGGTCGGCCACCGCGGCGAGGTCCGCGCGATGGCCGTCCTCGCCATCGAGGACCAGGCCGTGCTGGCCACCGCCGGCCACGACCGCCAGGTCCGGATCTGGGACCTCGCCACCGGCCAGCTCCTCGCCGACCTGCCCGGCCACACCGGCACCGTCACCGGCCTCGCCTTCACCACCCTCGACGAGCGCCCGGTGCTGGCCTCCTGCGCCCTCGACGGCACCGTGCGCACCTGGGACGTGTACGAGGGCCGCGCGCGGCACGGCTGGCCGGCCGGCAGCTGGCTCACCTCGCTGGCCGCCGCCGACGGCGTCCTGTACACCGGCGACGAGACCGGCCGGATCACCGCCTGGGACGCCGCCACCGGCAGCGCCCGCACCGACGCCCCGGCCGGCCGCCCCGGCACCCCGCTCACCGCGCTCGCCGCCGGCGCCCTGCACGGCCGCCCGGTGCTGGTCGCCGGGTTCGGCGACGGCACGATCGCCGGCTGGGACGCCCCGACGGGCCGTCAGCTCCTCGAACTCGCCGCCGACGGTGGCCCCGTGCACACCCTCGACCTGACCGCCGACGGCCCCGACGGCCCGCTGCTGGTCTGCGGCACCACCGCCGGCGCCGTCCGCAGCCACCGCCTCGCCGACGGCACCGCCCACCCGCTGCCCGTCCCGCACGCCGGAGCGGTCACCGGACTCGCCTTCACCACCGGCGAGCAGCCGCTGCTCGCCTCGGCCGGCCGCGACGGCGCCATCGCCGTCCGCTCCGCCGCCACCGGCGACGACAACCGGCGCTTCGCCACCGGCCACGGCCCGATCACCGCGCTGGCCGCCGTCGTCACCGGCGGGCAGCCGATCCTCGCCACCGCCGGCGAGGACCTCAAGGTGCGGATGTGGCACGCCGGCAACGGCGCCGCCGGACCGGTCTGCGAAGGACTCGACCGGCCCGCCGAGGTGCTGTCCTTCGCCGAGGTCGGCGGCCGGCCGGTGCTGATCGCCGGCTCCGCCGACGGCACCGTGCTGGTCTGGGACGTCCAGAACGGCAGCCGCACCGCCCGGTTGACCGGCGGCGGCGCGGCCGTCCGCGCCGTGGTCGGCCGCGAGTTCGACGGCGAGGCGCTGCTCGCCGCCGGCGACGCCGCCGGCACCCTGCGGCTGTGGCACCTGGGCAGCTCCACCCTGCTCAACGAGGCCGCACTGGACGGCACCCCGCTGGCCATCGAACTCGACGAGGCCGGCCTGCGGATCGTCACCCCGACCGGCGCCGTCACGCTCTGACGGCCCGTCCGCCGACCGCGGCCCGCCCGACCCGGCGGCCGCCCGGCCGAACCTCAGCCCCGGTGGAACCGTCCGCCGGGGCTGATTGTCTGTACCGGATAACGAGCCGGTAGCCTCCGTCACCGGACACGCAACACGGCGAGGGGTTACTGCGGTGAAGTTCCGACTGCTCGGAGCCGTCTCGGCCGAGAACGCCCGGGGCGAGGACATGCGCCTCGGACCCGAGAAGCGACGCAGCGTACTCGCCCTCCTGCTGCTGCGCCGCAACCGGGCCGTCTCGGTCGCCCAGCTGATCGAGGCGCTGTGGGTCGCCGAGCCGCCCGCCAACGCCCGCACCGTCGTGCAGAGCCACATATCCCGGCTGCGCGCCCTGCTCAGCGAGCAGGGTGCCACCGGGCGCGGCGTCCAACTCGCCACCGCCGGCGACGCCTACACCCTGCACCTGCCCGAAGGACAGCTGGACGTCGAGCAGTTCGACACCCTGGTGGCCGCCGCCCGGCTCGAAGCCCGCTCGCTGGACGTCGTCGACGCGCTGGAGCACGCCCTCGCGCTGTGGCGCGGCCCCGCCCTCACCGGCACCGTCGCCAGCCCGCCGCTGGAGGCCTGGCGGCAGACCCTGGAGGAGAACCGGCTCGCCGCCGTCGAAGCGCTCGCCGAGCACTACCAGCGGCTCGGCGAACCCGCCCGCGCCGCCGAACTGCTGCGCGCCGAAACGGTCGCGCACCCGCTGCGCGAATCGCTGGTCTCCGCGCTGATGCTCGCGCTGTTCCGGGCCGGCCGGCAGTCCGACGCCCTCGACTGGTACCACCGCACCCGCGAATCGCTCGCCGACCGGCTCGGCGTCGACCCCGGCCGGGCGCTGAACGCCGCCTACGAGCGGATCCTGCGCGGCGAACCCGCCGAGCAGCCGGCCCCGACCGCCGCACCCGCGCCCGCCGCTGTCGCCCCGTCACCCGCGCCGCCGTCCTCCCCCGCGCCCGCGGCGGCCGTCGCCTGGGTGCTGCCCAGCCCCGCCGGGCCGCCCGCGATCGAGAACCTGCCCGCCGTCGACCTGCTGCCCCGCGCCCCGCGCGGCTTCCACGGCCGCGAAGCCGAACTCGCCACCCTCGCCGACGCGGTGCACGGCGGCCCCGACGGCGCCATCGCCCTGATCACCGGCCCGGCCGGCGTCGGCAAGACCGCCCTCGCCCTGCACTGGGCGCACCGCAACGCCGGACGCTTCCCCGACGGCCTGCTCTTCGCCGACCTCGGCGGCTTCAGCGACCGCCCCGACCGCGAACTCGACGAGGTGATCGCCGAGTTCCTCGCCGCGCTCGGCGTCGCCCGGGAGGACCTGCCGGCCGGCACCGCCGCCCGCGCCGCGCTCTACCGGCGGATCACCACCGGCCGGCGGCTGCTGGTCGTCGTCGACAACGCCCGCGACACCGCCCAGGTCCGGCCGCTGCTGCCGGCCGGCACCGACTCGGTCGCCGTGGTCACCAGCCGGCACCGGATGCTCGGCCTGGTCGCCGCCGAACTCGCCCGCCCGCTGCCGCTGTCCGTGCTCGGCCCGGTCGAGTCCGCCGCGCTGCTCGCCCGGGTGCTCGGCCCGGCCCGGGTCGCCGCCGAACCCGACGCCGCCCGCGAACTCGCCCGGCTCTGCGACGGCCTGCCGCTGGCGCTGCGGATCGCCGCCGCGAAGATCTCCGCCGACCCGCGGCGCGGCCTCGGCGCGATCACCGAACAGCTCCGCCACGAGCAGCGCCGGCTCGGCCACCTCGCCGCCGAGGAGATCAGCGTGGCCAGCGCGCTGCGCGTCTCCTACGAGCAACTCCCGCCCGCCCCGGCCCGGTTGTTCCGCGCCCTGGGCTTCCACCCCGGCCCGGTGGTCGACGCCCACACCGCCGCCGCCCTCGGCGACCTCGAACCGACCGCCGCCGCTGAGGCCCTGGAGCAGCTGGCCGCCACCCACCTGGTCACCGAGACCGACGGCGACCGCTACACCCTGCACGACCTGGTGTGGCTGTACGCCCGCGAACTCGCCGGCCGCGCCGAACCCGCCGAGCAGCGCCTCGCCCGGGAACGGCTCGCCGACCAGTACCTGCACACCGGCCTGGCCGCCGCGCAGGCCGCCGAACCCGGCAGCAAGCCCTGCTGCGAACCCCCGGCGGGCAGTCACCAGCCGCGCGCCGTCACCGAGTTCGCCACCGCCGACGACGCCATCCACTGGCTCGGCGCGCACCGCGAGACCCTCGCCCAGGTGATCGCCACCGCCTCGCCCGAACGGGTCTGGCGCCTGGTCCTCACCCAGTGGCCGCTGATCCTGCGACGGCTGCGCGACGGCTGGGTCTCCCAGTTGGAGCACGCCCTGGACGCCACCCTGGAGTGCGGCGACCTGGACGGCGAGAGCCAGGTGCGGGCGATGCTCGGCTGGGTGCTGGTCTCCAACCGCCGCCTGCCCGAGGCCGTCACCTGCCTGTCCCCGGCCGCCGAACTCGCCGGCCGGGCCGGCAACCAGGTCGGCCGGGCCGTCGCCCTGGTCAACCTGGCCGCCGTGCAGGCCGAACTCGGCGACACCGGCGCGGCCGGCAGCAACCTCACCCAGGCCCTGGAGATCGCCCTCTCCATCGGCCACACCCACACCGTCACGCTCGCCCTCCAGCACCTCGCCCGCCACCTGCTGGACACCGGACGCCCCACCCAGGCCATCGAACGCTCGCTGCACGGCCTGGAGTTGATGGCCGACCAGATCCCGTCCTCGCGCCGGGTGCTGCTGCACACCACCTGCGGCGAGGCGCTGACCGCGCTCGGCCGGCACGCCGAGGCCCGCAGCCGGCTGACCGCGGCCCTCACCGAGGCCGAGCAGATCGGCCATGACGAGGCGACCGCCGAGGTGCTCGCCGCGCTCGCCGCCGCCGAGGACGCGGCCGGCCTCGCCACCGCCGCCACCGCCCACCGCCGGCGCGCGGAGGAACTCGGCCCGCGCTGACCCGTCCCGCCGCCGTCCCTCGGCCGTCACTCTGCTGTTCCTCCGCCGTCCCGCCGCCGGCCCTGCTCCGGCGCGCGGGGCCCGGCCCGCACTGCCCCCCGCTCCCGCCGCCGTACGAACTCTGGCTGCGTATACGCACGTTCGGCTCCCGGCAAGGGCGACGACGGCGCGTTAGTGAGGCGCAAGCGGAAGGCAAACGGCGGCCGCCAGCATGATGGGGTGCGGCAGCCGCGGGTGCGCGGGACTGCCCGTGGCACCGCTCGCCCCAGAGGGCCTCGTTCACCCGGTCGCCCCGGATCCCTGCAACGCGCCGTCCCCGGCCCGCACTTGTCGCGGAGCAGGCATGGGGAGAGGGCGGAAGACGGATGGCCGGCGACGGCGTGAACATCGACCTGGACGAGGTCCAGGCGGCAGCCAAGACGATCGAGGCCCTGCTGGAGGAACTCCAGGGCCCGTTCGCCCAGTTGGAAGCCCACATCAACATGGTCGAGGACTCGGTCTACGGGACGGACCTGCTGGGCAAGTCGCTGACCGGTGGCAGCTCCTCGGTCGGCGGCTTCAACAAGCACCAGAAGGACGTGCTGGCCGGCATCAAACTGCTGCTCAGCAACGCCACCACGATGGGCGCCAACCTCAAGACCATGGCCGCCCGCCACCAGGCCAACGACGAGGAACACGCCAGCACGCTGAGCCGGATCACCACCGGCGAGGACGCCCAGCTCACCCCGCTGACGCCGATCACCCCCGGCACCCCGCCGACCGGCACGCCGACGCCCACGCCGACCCCTACTCCCG
>NZ_KK853997.1:6381817-6382581 GCF_000696185.1 Kitasatospora cheerisanensis KCTC 2395
GCCCGCACCCGCGCCGGCCCCGGGCGGCTACCACACCCAGGACGGGCCGTCGCTGGACTACAACAAGCCGAAGCCCCCGCCGGAGACCCACACCGGCGGCGGCGGCCCCGGCCGCAACCTGATCTGACGCCCGACCGCACGCCCGCACCACGGCGGCTGATCCGGTGTCAGCCGCCGACGCACCCACCATCCGAGAGAGCTTCCCGCCATGATCGAGCTGCCGGCCGACCTCGCCGAAGTACTCAAGACCGTGCAGAAGAACGAGAACGGCAAGGACATCTCGTTCCCCGACGGCAACGAGGACCTGATCAGCGACCTCGCCGCCGCCTGGGACAAGTGGAACCAGATCGCGGACACCCACATCCGCGGCATCGCCCAGGCCGCCCAGCGCGCCATGTCCTGCATGTCCGGCGCCGCCGCCGACAGCTTCGCCCAGTACCTGCAGAAGTTCGCCGGCGGCGACGCCTCGCACGTGGCCACCACCGTCAAGGCCGGTACCGACATCGCGGGCAGCCTGCACGGCGCGCACCAGGCGATGATCGACACCAAGAACGAGATGATCCGCGAACTCGACTACGCCAAGACGTACATGGCGCAGAACCCCGCGGGCAAGAAGGACGACATTGCCAACTCCGAGGGCATCAAGCAGGCCGCCAGCCTCTACCACCAGTACGTGAGCGGCGTCAGCTCCCAGGTCGACGGCATGCTGCGCAGCAACGCCAACCAGATCGCCGACATGAACGGCATCGGCAAGACCTGCACCC
>NZ_KK853997.1:6384655-6385394 GCF_000696185.1 Kitasatospora cheerisanensis KCTC 2395
CATCAACGCGCTCAACGGCATGGGCGACATGCTGGAGCAGATGGCCAACTCGACCGAGACCGCGAAGATCCAGATCGTCGCGCAACTCGGCATCCTGGCCTTCGAGTTGGCGACGGCCGAGGCCGAGGCTCCGGTCACCGCGGGTGCGTCGATGCTTCAGGTGCCCGCGTTCATCGCGGCGGCACGGACGTTCGTCAAGAAGCTGCTGGACAACTTCCTGGGCGAAATGATCAAGATGGCCGCCAAGCAGGCCATCCAGATGGCGGCGATCAACCTGCTCGCGCAGGGGGCCATCGGACCCCGGCCCCCCCGGGAGGGCCCCCGGGGCCCCCCCAGGGGGGGGCCCCACCCCGCCCCAGGGGGGGGGGGGGGCCACGGGGGGGGCCCGCGCGCGCGCGCGCGCGCGCGCGCGCGCGCGCGCGCGCGCGCGCGCGCGCGCGCGCGCGCGCGCGCGCGCGCGCGCGCGCGCGCGCGCGCGCGCGCGCGCGCGCGCGCGCGCGCGCGCGGCGCGCGCGCGCGCGCGCGCGCGCGCGGCGCGCGCGCGCGCGCGCGCGCGCGCGCGCGCGCGCGCGCGCGCGCGCGCGCGCGCGCGCGCGCGCGCGCGCGCGCGCGGCGCGCGCGCGCGCGCGCGCGCGCGCGCGCGCGCGCGCGCGCGCGCGCGCGCGCGGCGCGCCGCGGCGCGCGCGCGCGCGGCGCGCGCGGCGCGCGCGCGCCGCGCGCCGCGCGCGGCGCGCGGCGC
>NZ_KK853997.1:6385414-6440181 GCF_000696185.1 Kitasatospora cheerisanensis KCTC 2395
CGGGCCCGTAGCGCGGCTTCCCGGCGGGGCCACGGCGAGACCGCGGCCACCCCGGCCGCGTCGGCGACACCGGCTGCCGCCGCGGCGGCGCCCAAGCCGACCCCGATCCGGGAGGAGGGCGGCTACCAGGTCCCCAGCCCCTTCCTGCGCGCCGCACTCACCCGCCTCGCCGCCCCCACCGCGGACTGACCGCCCCCGCCACCCGCTCCGCACCCCCCTTAAGGAACACCCATGACCAACGACGTGCCCTGGTTCGCGATCGACCCCGACGTCGAACCCGCGCACACCATGCGCATCCCCACCGGGGAGCGGATCGGCGTGGAAGCCCCGACCTTCGGCGAACCCGCCCAGGTCGGGTGGGTGGAACCGGATGTGATGCCCGCCCAGCGCGTGGACGGCGGTTCGCCGTTCTCGGAGGCCGCGCGGGTGGGTTGGGTGGAGCCGGATGTGATGCCGGCGCAGCGGATGGATGGTGGTGGCTCGCCGTTCACGGAGGCCGCGCGGGTTGGGTTCGCACCGGACGAGATGCCGGCTCAGCGGATTGATGGTGGCGGCTCGCCGATCTCGGAGGCCGCTCGGGTGGGATGGGCCGAGCCGGATGTGATGCCGGCTCAGCGGATTGACGGCGGTTCGCCGTTCACGGAGGCGGCACAGGTGGGGCGGTTCGCGCCCGACGAGATGCCGGCGCAGCGGATTGACGGTGGTGCTGCGCCGTTCTCGGAGGCGGCGCGGGTTGGGTTCGCACCGGACGAGATGCCGGCTCAGCGGATGGACGGTGGTGGCTCGCCGTTCACGGAGGCCGCTCGGGTGGGTTGGGCCGAGCCGGATGTGATGCCGGCTCAGCGGATTGACGGCGGTTCGCCGTTCACGGAGGCGGCACAGGTGGGGCGGTTCGCGCCGGACGAGATGCCCGCGTACCGGGTGGGGACGGCCGTCGGCGAGCCGATGGAGGCTGGGCGGTTGCGGGCGTTCCAGGGCGCGCCGCTCGGTGACACGATCCCGGCGATGCCTGCCGAGACCGGGCGGTTGCGGGCGTCGGAGGGTGTGCCGTTGGGCGAGTCGATTCCCGCGATGCCTGCGGAGACGGCGCGGCTGAAGGCGTCGGAGGGCGCGCCGCTCGGTGACACGATCCCGGCGATGCCTGCCGAGACCGGGCGGTTGCGGGCGTCGGAGGGTGTGCCGCTGGGCGAGTCGATTCCGGCGATGCCTGCGGAGACGGCGCGGCTGAAGGCGTCGGAGGGCATGCCGCTCGGTGACACGATCCCGGCGATGCCTGCCGAGGCTGGGCGGTTGCGGGCGTCGGAGGGTGTGCCGTTGGGCGAGTCGATTCCGGCGATGCCTGCGGAGACGGCGCGGCTGAAGGCGTCGGAGGGCATGCCGCTCAGTGACACGATCCCGGCGATGCCTGCCGAGACCGCCCGGCTGAAGGGGTCGGAGGGTGTGCCGCTGGGCGAGTCGATCCCCGCCGAGACGGCTCGGCTGAAGGCGACGGAGGGGAAGCCGCTCGCGGAGGGGGAGTTGACGCCGCAGGTGGCGGCGGAGAAGGGCGTGCCGGCGCAGGGGGAGTTGGCGCAGCGGAAAGCGGCTGCGAACAGCGTCCCGCGCAGCGGCTCTTCGGAGGGGGGTGGCAGTGCCGGGCAGGGGTTCGTGGTGACTCCTGGGCAGTACCAGACGGCGGTGTCGCCGGTGCTCGCCGCGTCGGAGCAGATCGCCTCGCTCGCGGCCTCGATGAAGTCGTACCTGCCGTCGATGGAGGCGCAGAACCCGTGGGGGAACGACGAGTCCGGCAAGCAGTTCGCCGAGGGTGACAAGGGCTACCTGCAGTACAGCCAGAACACCTTGAAGACGCTTCAGGTGCTGGCCAAGGAGATCGCGTACATCGCGGACGGCCTGAAGAAGATGTCCGAGAGCTACGAGGGCACCGAGGAGAGCGCGACCAGCGCCTTCACGGGCATGGACGGCGGTCAGCAGAGTGCGCCCGGTGCGCCGCCGACCATGCCCACCCGGCCCGTGCACGTCCCGATGACCCCCGGCATGATCCGCCCCAACGGAAGGCACTGACCCATGGCTGTCGAACTCCCGGAGCCGCTCCAGTGGGTGCTCCTGCTGCTCGCCGGCTGTCGCTGGCCGGAAGCCGACGAAGACCAGCTCCGTGACATGGCCGATCACTGCCGCAAGTCGGCGGAGGGCCTGCAGGACGCCACCCGGAGCGTGGACGCCGCGATCAAGCGGGCGTTGGACGGTCAGCAGGGCAACGCCGCCGAGGCGTTGAACAAGTACTGGGCGGGCTACACGGTCGGCAAGGGGACCGAGGACGACCCGGGCCGGCTGACCGCGACCATCAACGCGCTCAACGGCATGGGCGACATGCTGGAGCAGATGGCCAACTCGACCGAGACCGCGAAGATCCAGATCGTCGCGCAACTCGGCATCCTGGCCTTCGAGTTGGCGACGGCCGAGGCCGAGGCTCCGGTCACCGCGGGTGCGTCGATGCTTCAGGTGCCCGCGTTCATCGCGGCGGCACGGACGTTCGTCAAGAAGCTGCTGGACAACTTCCTGGGCGAAATGATCAAGATGGCCGCCAAGCAGGCCATCCAGATGGCGGCGATCAACCTGCTCGCGCAGGGCATCGAACTCGCCGAGGGGCACCGCAAGAGCATCGACTGGAAGGAAGTCGGCGAGAACGCCAAGGGCGGTGCGATCGGCGGTGCCGCCGGCCACGTGATCGGCAAGGGACTCGGCGGCGCGGCCGGCAAGGTTGGCCTGGGCAATGCCGCCAACTCGCTCGGCGGCAAGATGGCGATCGGCGCGGCCACCGGCGTCGGCGCGGACGCGGCCACCCAGTACATCACCACCGGCAAGGTCGACACCTCCAGCCTGCTGGGCTCCGGACTGTCCGGCGGCGCGGGCGTCGGCCTCAACCACGCGGCCGTCAAGATGAAGCAGCACGGCGCCGCGCCCAACGCGGGCGACGGGCCGCAGCACCACATCCCCGACCCGGTCGGCGCGGGCCAGGGCGGACGCCAGGACGGCCCGCCGAAGTTCACCAAGCCCGACACCTCCTCCGGCGACAGCGGCAGTGCCTACCAGGGCCCGTCCGGCGACGGCGGCAGCTCCAACTCCGGTGGCACGAAGTCCCGTTCGGACGGCTGGGACGACGCCGGCAGCTCCAACTCGGGTGCCACGAAGTCGCGTTCGGACGGCTGGGACGATGCGGGAAGCTCCAACTCCGGTGCCGGCAAGTCCCGTTCGGACGGCTTCAACCCGAACGGCTCGGACTCCGGCGGCTCGCGGTCGGGTGACTCGAAGGTCGGCGGTCTGTCCCCGTTCGGCTCCGGCCGCGGCGGCGGCGACACCCCGCCGCCGTCCCACTCGGAGACGTCCGGCGGCGGACACCGCGCGGACGCGCCGACGCCGCACGAGCAGCCGGCGCACCAGCCCTCGCGCGAGCAGTCCTCGTACGAGCAGCCCGCGCGTGAGCAGTCGGGCGGTGGCGGCCGTGGCCACGAGCAGGCGGAGGCGGTCCGGCCGACGCACGAGCCGCTGACCGCGCAGGAGCCCGGCCGTCCGGTGCACGAACAGCCCGGCCGCAACGAGGCGGAGGGGCAGACCACCCGCCCGGACTCGCGCGAGTCCGGCACCACGCCCGGCCGCAACGAGGCGGAGGGCCACGTCACCCGTCCGGACTCCCGGGAGGCCGGCACGGCGCCGGTGCGCGAGGAAGGGCAGCCGGTCCGGCCGACGCACGAGCAGTCGGGCCGCAACGAGGCGGAGGGCCACGTCACCCGTCCCGATTCGCGGGAGGCCGGCACGGCGCCGGTGCGGGAGGAGGGCCAGTCGGTCCGGCCGACGCACGAGCCGGTTGTGGTGCAGCAGCAGGGACGGCCCGTGCACGACGCGGCGGCGAGCGCGCCCGTCCACGACAACTCGGCTGCTGGGCGGGAGAGTTCGGCGACCGACCGGGACACCGTGCAGCCGTCGGGCGATGACAGCGGGTCGCGTCCGGCGGGCGCGGGCTCGGTGCCGAACCTGTCCGGGGTGCTGGGCGGGGCCGCGCACCTCGCGGGGGCGGCGTCCTCGTCCGGCCACGGTGGCAGCAGCGGCGGCACGCACCTCGCGGGGGCCGGCAGCGCGACCCTGCCCCGGCCGGACACGGCGACCGTCCCGGGCCAGGGCATGCCCGACGGCCTCGGCGACAGCATGCCGAACTCCGGTGCGCAGAACCAGAACCAGGGCACCGTCCCGCCGATGGGCGGCGGCTTCACCCCGGCCGGCGGCGGCAGTCACATCGGCGGGGGCGGCACCCGTCCCGATGCCCCGTCGACCTCCGGCGCGCCCAGGCCCACCCCCGGCGGCACCGTCACCAACGGCGGCCCCAGCAGGGCGGCGGCACCCTCCGTCCGGGCGGCGGTCGCGGAGCCCGTCCCGAGACGGAGACCACGCCGAAGACCGACACCGACCGGATGACCCATCTGGTCAACGCCGATCGGCAGCGGCAGGGCAGGCCGCCACTCAAGGTTGACCATGGACTGTCGGACGCGGCGGCTCAGTACTCGGCCGACTCGGCAATGTCGCACGTGAGTGACACCGCCGCACAGCCGCACGTCGACGGGACGTGGTCCAGCGTCGATCAGAACGTGGCGCCGCACGACGCCCCGACCCCGCACGGCGACACGCCGCCGTCGCACGAGACGCCGTCGGAGCCCGCGTCGACGCGTCCCGACTCCGAGCCCGCGGGTGCCTCCCGCCCGGACGCCGAGCCGGCCGGACTGGGCGGTTCGAGGCGGCCGCTGATCACCGATCAGGGGCTCACCCCCGACGGCCGGAAGCTGCTGCACCAGAACCCGGACGGGCCGTCGATCGTCTACCCGCCGGTCAACAGCCGGCTGGAGCAGGCCGGAAAGGCGCTGTCGAACAAGTTCAAGCCCGATCCTGCCCTGGAGACCCTCGGCAAGATGATCACCAACGACACGCGATACACGTCGGGACCGGTCCAGTCGGCGGGCACCACGGCGAGCGGCCAGCCGAACGTCAAGATCAAGGGCAACACCTTCAAGGCGTACCTGGACCCGGCGACCATGACGGCCGTCGAACAGGCCACCACCTACGGGCTCCAGGCCCCGCTGAAGAGCGCCTCGGGCCTGGGCAACAACGCTCCCGCCGGCAACAAGCTGCTCGAACAGGCCGCCAACTTCGACTTCCGGTCCCGGCCGACCCACGAGCAGCAGCAGGAACGCCGGCAGCTCTTGAAGGACCTCGCGGACCAGAACGCGCAGGACGGCGTCTGGGTCGACCGCGACCGGATCGCCGGCCAGCTCGGCGACCACCAGTCCGCGCTGGAGGGCGTGGACCGCCTGCTCAACGGCCACGGGGACGGCCAGGGCTTCCCCGGACTCGTGATGGGCGAGGCGCACCGCAGTTCGCCGAACTGGAACTTCCTCCGGGACAACATGGCCCAGCTGCACGCCGGCGGGGTCGACACCATCTACCTGGAGGCCCTGCGCGACGACTCCTTCCAGCACGAGCTGGACAAGTTCCTCAGCTCGCCGCCCGGAGCGGAGCTGCCGCACAACCTGGAGAAGATGGTCTCCAGGTACGACAGCCACAACCATGCGGACCTGCGCGGCACCCTGCAGGCGGCGAAGGAACACGGCGTCAGGGTCCGCGCGGTGGACGGCTACCCGGCCCGCGACGACGCGGCGGACGGCGGAACCCCCGAGCGGAACCGCCTGATGAACGTGTACGCGCACGATGTGATCGCCGCGGACGCTCCGCACCGCGGGAACAAGTACCTGGTCGTGCTGGGCTCCGAGCACGCGCACTCCAAGGCCGACCAGGGCTTCGGCCGGATTCCCGGCACGGCGGACCTGCTGGGCGTCCCGGCCGTGCACCTGATCGACGGCACCGCCACGCACGCCGGCGAGCCCGGCACGGCGACGAACACCACGGCTCCCGGCAACTTCCGGGTCCACGCCCTCCCGCTCCCCGAGCACCACTCGCCGGTCGGCGACCCGGCCGCCGCCCACGGCAACCCGGCGACCGCCCCGGGCGGGCTCGGTCCGGTGCACCACGACACCACGACGCCCCACGCACAGCCCGAGCACGTCGACGTCCCGACCCCGCACGAGCAGCAGCCGACCCACGAGCAGCAGCCCGGCCACGACCAGCAGCCTGGCCATGACCAGCAGCCGGCCCACGAGCAGGCGTCGCACGAGAGTGGCGGCCCGCGCTACCCGGCCAGCGAGGGGCGGCCGTTCGATGTCGAGGGCGGGTTGAAGCACCCGTCCGCGCACGAGGTGAAGCAGCTTCAGGACGCGGTGCCGCACAACGCGGACGGGACGCCGCAGCGGCACCCGGACCCGCTCGCCGGCGACTGGGTGAAGAAGCTGAACGGCGACGGCCCGGGCGCGCCCGGCCGGGCCAACAACTGTGCGGACGCGGCGCTTTCGGTGATCGACACCTACAACGGTCACCCGACGGTGGCGGCGCCGCGCGTGGAGAACAACTCGGCCGGCGAGAAGGGCAGTCGGGACCGGATCGAGAGCGCGCTCGGTGCGAAGTTCGAGAAGCTCGGCGCGGGGCCGTCCGGACACGAGAAGCTGGCGCAGACGCTGCTGGAGAGCGGTCCGGGCTCGTCGGCGGTGATCATCAGTCACGACAGCGAGGGCCGGGCCCACGCCTGGAACGCGATGAACCACGACGGCAAGATCGTGTACGTCGACGGCCAGATGGGGCGGGTCAGCGAGACGCCGCTGTACCAGGGCGAGAAGGGCCTGTTCGCCCTCCCGCTCACCCCGGACCGCGCGCCCCTGCACCCCTCCGGAAACAACAACCATCAGGCCGGCCCCGCCCGGAGGCGCAGCCGAGCCCCCGGACCGCCCCGGCCCCCGACGGCCAACGGCCGGACTCCGCACCGGGATTGCCACCGCTGCGGCCGCTACCGGAGCTCCATGTGCCGCCCACGGAGGCGGAGTTGGCCAAGCTCCACGAGGACCCGCCCGGTCCGGCCCTGATCCACCCGCCGGCCGCCACCCCGGAGGACCTGGCGAAGTACAAGGCGGACAACAAGCTGAAGTTCATGCTGACCGGAAAGCTCGGCGAAGCAGCAAACGAGCTCCCGGGCGTCTTCGGCCGCCGCAACTCGCACTACCTCACGGACGACGGGAAGCCCGAGACGCGGATCAGCCCCTACTCCCAGAGCCTGAAGACCTACAGCGACGCATCGACCTTCAAGGCGCTGCACGACGACCTGGTCAAGACGATGCGCGACGAGTTCAGTGAGTCGCTGAACAAGGCCAACGATCCGGATCGCTGGGGATACCAGGGGAACAAGCTGACCGAGGAGGTCGGGAAGCTCGACTTCCGGACCGAACCGAACTACCAGGCCCAGCTCGAACGCCGGAACATCCTGGAACGGCTGGCGCGGCAGGACGCGGACACTGTCTGGCCCCCGCACGACCGGCCGCTGGTGCGGGACCGGCTCGCGGGGCAGACCAACGCGGTGGACGGTGTCCTCGGCCTGCTCCAGGGGGACGGCGTCCACCCGGCGCACGACGGGATCGTGGTGGGGGAGACCCACCAGAACGCTTCCAGCTGGGGGTACCTCAAGGACAACATGCGGGGGCTGAAGGAGGCGGGCGTCGACACTGTCTACATCGAAGCCCTCCGCGACGAGTCCGCCCAGCGGGACCTCGACGCCTTCCTGAAGCCCGGCGGTGAGATGTCGGCCCGGCTGGAGAAGCTGGTCAGCGCCTACGACAAGCAGTGGAAGTCCCCGGCGGGCGCCGGCCTCCACGAGACGCTGCACGCCGCGAAGGCCAACGGCGTGCGGGTCCGGGCCATCGACGGGTACGCGGCGCGCACGCCGAACAGCGGGGCCGACATGTACCAGCAGCGCGCCCGGCTGATGAACTCGTACGCGCACGATGTGATCGCCAGGGACCGCGAGGGACAGTCCGGGAAGTACGTCGTGATCACCGGCGCCTCGCACGCGCTCCAGCACACGAGCATGCGGCCCGACCAGCCGATCCACGGCCTGGCTGACATGCTGGGGGTGCCGCCGGTGCGCCTGAACACCCCGGGCGGGGACGAGGCGTTCGGCTACCACCCGTCGAACAACCTCCGGCTGGGACTCCTTGAACCCACTGCCGCGAACGGGCACGTGATGCCCGGAGCCGACGCCCAGCAGGGCAACAACCCGCCGCCCGGGAACCACCCCGACGCCAACGCGGCCGAGCAGCACCACCAGGACCACCAGAACCAGGACAACGCCGACTTCATCGACCCGGCCGGCCTCGGGAACCCCCCGCACGACGGGGCGGCACCGCAGCACGAGCAGCAGCCGCTCCACGAGCAGCAGCCTTCGCACGAGCGGGAGTCAGTGCAGCACGAGGACGGCGGTCCGCGTCACCCGGCCAGCGAGGGGCGGCCGTTCGATGTCGAGGGCGGGTTGAAGCACCCGTCCGAGCACGAGGTGAAGCAACTTCAGGACGCGGTGCCGCACAACGCGGACGGCACCCCGCAGCGGCACCCGGACCCGCTCGCCGGCGACTGGGTGAAGAAGCTGAACGGCGACGGCCCGGGCGGGCCCGGCCGGGCCAACAACTGTGCGGACGCGGCGCTTTCGCTGGTCGACACGTACGACGGGCACCCGACGGTGGCGGCTCCCCGGGTCGAGGACAACTCGGCCGGCGAGAAGGGCGGCCGGGCCCGGATCGAGCAGGCGCTCGGCGGCAAGTTCGAGCACCTCGGCAAGGGACAGGCCGGGCACGACAAGCTGGCGCAGACCCTGCTCGACAGCGGCCACGGCTCGCAGGCCGTGATCATCACGCGGGACGGCGAGGGCCGCACCCACGCCTGGAACGCGATGAACCACAACGGCAGGATCGTGTACGCGGACCCGCAGTTGGGCCGCACCAGCGAGACGCCGCTGTACCAGGGCGAGGGCGGCCTGTTCGCCGTCCCGCTCACCCCGGACCGCGCCCCCTGCACCCGGCCGCCCCGCCGGCCACCGCCGGAAACCACCAGCAGGGACCGCGCCCCGACGGGCAGTCGAACGCCGCCGTGCAGCGTCCTCGGGAGGACCAGCGGCCCGGCGACTCACCGGGCGCCACCGAGCACGCCGGGTCCTCGCAGCACGCCGGCGACACCGCGCAGCAGCAGCACGAGGGCGGCGCCGAGCACCCGCCGGTGGTGCCCGAAGCGCTGCCGCCGGTCGGCACGCCCGAGCACGGGATCATGCACCACCCCGGTGAGTTCCTGCGGGACAACCGGGTGTCCGTGGACTTCGCCGACGGCGTCCGGAAGCGGATGCCCGGACTGAAGCCCTACGAAGAGGCCGTCCTGCTCAGGGACATGCGCGGCCGCGACCAGCACTGGTTCGCCATGGTGCCGGACGGCAACAACGGCTACCACCTGGTGCCCGCGTGGGAGAAGTACGCCGAGCACTACGCCGACTTCCCCCGGCCCAGCGGCGGCCTGCCGCCGGTGAAGGAGGACAGCCACTACGTCCGGGGCGCCTACGTGCCCTACGAGAGCAACAAGCGGCCCAGCCTCGCCGACGAGAGCACCATCGGCCACGCCCAGGTCCCGCTGCACCCGGACCCGGCCCGCCCGCGCGAAGGACTGGTGATCACCGACGCGATGAACGGCTGCGCGCTGGTGGCCACCGTCGAACCCGGCAGCGACACGTTCACGGTCTGGCACTACCAGTCGTACTCGTCCGCCGGGAACCTCCAGACCGCCGCCGACTTCCGCGTCCAGAAGACCGTCACCAGCTGGATCGGCACCGGCGACTACGCCGCGCCGCTGCCGCCCGCGCACTCGCCCGCGGCGACCAACATGCTGCACCACGGCCCGAACGGCTGGGAGGTCGTCAGCCAGGAGGTGCAGCACGACATGCTGCGCCCGCAGGCCCCGCCGCGGCTCTCCCAGCAGTCGGTCCGGCCGTTCGAGGTCGGCACGCCGACCCCGGAGAGCATCGTCAAGATGACGGTCGACCCCTACCACGTCAACGCGAAGGAGCAGTTGGGGAACTTCGACCAGGCCGCCATCGACCTCACCAAGCGGGCGAAGCTCGGCAACCCCGAGACGAACGTCCTGAACGGGCACATCAACGGCCTGCGGGAGAAGCTCCAGGAGCAGAAGGACCTGGTGGCGCGGCTGGAGAACCCGAACACCAGCCTGGAGGACGTCCGGGACACCGCGGCCCGCCTGCGCGAGAACCACCGCGAGAACCAGGAGTACCTGGCCGCCAACCGGCCTGCGATCGACCAGTTGGTCGGACGGCTCGGCCTGAACGAGAGCGCCGCCAACACGCTCTACTCGGAGTTCGGCAAGTCGCAGTGGATCGACGTGATGCACGGCGAGAGCATCGCCCAGATCCACAAGCGGGACACCCCGGCGGACCCGGCCGGCCTGTCGCCGGAGGAGCTGCGCGCCAACCTGCCCGGTTTCACCGGCAAGGACGACGCCGCGGCGAACCACGCGGCCGGTGACCAGCTGGTCGCGCTGCAGACGCACACCGAGCAGCTGTACGACCAGATCCAGACCAACCTGGGCAAGCTCAAGCTCGGCACGGACGGGCTGACCGGCGACCCGACGCAGCCGAACTCCAGGCTGGAGTACAGCCTGTGGTCCGGCGGCAAGGGACTGGCGGACCGCTACGGCAGCGCGGACCAGACCGGCCAGGGCCAGGCCGAGAAGTCGAACGGCTTCATGATGAGCCAGACGCCGGAGGACGAACGGGCCCGGACCGAACTGGAGTTGGGCTACGGCAAGGGCAACTGGCCGCCGCCGGACCCGCAGTACCAGAAGGACTTCATCGCCTGGATGAAGCAGAAGGAGAAGGACAACGGGCCGGACTACCAGCACGACTGGACCGAGGTCCGGGCCAAGTTCAACGAACTGCGCATCGAGGCCGAGAACCACGCCAACGAGGTGACCGAGCACGGCCGGGTCCTGGTCGGCGAGCACGACGCCCGGTTCAAGAACGCCTGGGACCGCGCCTCGGACGACGTGGCCCTGCACGCGGCGCTGGCGATGGCCGGCTTCCGCAGCTACGGGCTGGACGAGCCGCTCGTCGGCGCGCCCGACCGGGTCGCCCACCCGACGCCGGCGGAGACCGTCCAGGTCCGGCAGGAGATCCCGATGGCGCAGAAGATCGCCGCCGAGGTCACCGCCAAGCTGCACGAGAACGCCGATGCCAGGCACCAGGTCGCGGAGCTGACGAACGACCCGGAGCTCAAGGCCAAGCTGCACGAGCTCGCCGACCGCGCGAAGCAGGGTGCGGACACCTTCAAGTCCGGTGCCGACCAGCTCACTTGGAAGCCCACCAGCACCAACGAGGAGCGCACGGCGCTCGCCGACGCACGGAAGGACTCCGGGGTCACCATGCTCCGGGGTCGGGACGAATTCCTCAGCGCCGTCCGGGACTTCGACAAGCTGCTCAACGAGCACGGCGTCCCCGCGGCGCACTCGGACTACGTCTCCGACCCCCGCCCGTCCGAGCACCCGGCCGGCCTGGGCGACAACCCGGTGCACGAGCAGCAGCTGTCGCACGAGAGGGAGTCGGGGCAGCACGAGGACGGCGGTCCGCGTCACCCGGCCAGCGAGGGGCGGCCGTTCGACGTCGAGGGCGGGTTGAAGCACCCGTCCGAGCACGAGGTGAAGCAGCTTCAGGACGCGGTGCCGCACAACGCGGACGGCACCCCGCAGCGGCACCCCGACCCGATGTCGGGCGACTGGCTGAAGAAGCTGAACGGCGACGGCCCGGGCGCGCCCGGGCGGGCCAACAACTGTGCGGACGCGGCGCTTTCGCTGGTCGACACCTACGACGGGCACCCGACGGTGGCGGCGCCGCGCACCGAGCAGAACAGCCTGGGCGAGAAGGGCGGCCGGGACCGGATCGAGCAGGCGCTCGGCGGCAGGTTCGAGCACCTGGGGAAGGGACAGGCCGGGCACGACAAGCTGGCGCAGACCCTGCTCGACAGCGGGCACGGCTCGCAGGCGGTGATCATCAGCCACGACAGCGAGGGCCGCGCCCACGCCTGGAACGCGATGAACCACAACGGCAGGATCGTGTACGCGGACCCGCAGTTGGGCCGCACCAGCGAGACGCCGCTGTACCAGGGCGAGGGCGGCCTGTTCGCCGTCCCGCTCACCCCGGACCGCGCCCCCCTGCACCCGACCGTTCACTCCAACTCGGGCCCGGACCACGGCCGTTCGGCAGCCGGTCGGCCCGGCACCCTGGACGGGACGGGCGGCTCCGAGGGGAGCGCGTCCGCACCGCCGAAGCCGCCCAGGCCGAAGCTGCCGCCGGCCGAGACCCGGGTGAAGACGGACGAGCGGATCGCCGCCATGATGGCGAAGGAGTCCACGCCGACCAAGAAGGGTCAGACCCCGAAGAAGACGGCCGTGGACGCCACCAGGCCGTACTCCGCGAACAACAGCCCCGCGGTGAGCGCGGACACGGAGGCGGTGGTCCCGCACGGTGTGAAGTTCATCGACATCGAGATCACCACCGGCGACTACACGGTGAACAAGGCGGACACCTCGGGGAGCGCACCGGTGACGGGCGGCAAGTTCGCCACCTCGTTCGGCCGCAGTGTCGACGGCCGGACCTTCGCCGTCGTGATGGAGACCTACAAGGCCCCGGCCGAGAAGGGCTACTTCGCCAGCGACGGGTTCGCCGCCCAGTGGAAGGCCTTCCACGAGGGCGGGTTGGACCAGGCGCAGGTCAAGACGGCGCTGAAGAACCCCGGCGCGGCCGAGATGCCGCAGGACGTGCCGGACCACCTGTACCACCAGAACGTGTCGGGCGAGGACTCGAAGAAGGCGATGTCCGAGGTGCTCGGCCGGCCGTACCCGCAGGAGGAACGGCAGCCCGGCGACCACAGCGCCTACCGCAAGGAGTTGGACCCGGCGAACCCGGCCGACCTGGCCGACCTGCGGAAGATCCTCGCCACCGACAACGGCAAGTCGGCCGCGAACCTGATCGACAACCTCAGCGACATGAGCGACGGCACCAAGTCCGGCGTCAAGAAGGTCGTGGTGATCGAGGACGGCGAGGGCCACTTCCACCTCCGGTTCGACACCGGCGACCGCGCCGACGTCACGACGATCGACGCGAAGGGCGAACTCCGCGCGCCGGCAACGCACTCGGAGCAGCAGGCGCACCCGGAGCCGGGCGCCCTGGTGGACGAGCCGACCGGGACGGCCCACACGGCGGACACCACCGAGGCAACCGGCGCGACCCACACGACCGAGACTGCCGAGACTGCCGAGGCGACCGAGACGACCGAGACGACCGAGACGACCGAGACGACCGAGACGACCGAGGCGACCGAGACGACCGAGGCGACCGAGGCGATCGCGCCTGCTGAGGCGGGCGGTGTCGATCCGGAGGTGGCAGAGGCGGTCGGCCGCCTCTCGTACCTCGGCACCGACAGCAGCTCCGGGTCGGGCACCTTCGCGAAGTTGAACGACATCCGGGTCGACGACCTGACGGAACCGCAGATCCACGAGGTGATGAAGCAGGCGGTCACGAAGCTCTCCGACGGGGTCATGGGCCGGGAGAGCGAGCTGATCACCGAGGCAGAGGCAAGGCTCAAGGCGACCAAGAAGAACCGTCCCGGTTGCGCCGGTGTGGCGTACATCCGGACCGAGGACGGGCAGGCGGAGGTGGTGGTCGAGACCGAGCCCGCCCCGGCTGCTGCCCCGCCCCCGCTTCGGCCAACCTCTTCGCCAGCACCAGCGTCAAGGGCACCGGGGCCAACGTCGAGAACCTTGCCGAGGTCACCTTCGGGTCGTTCGTCCACCCCCTGCTCAAGGACGCCTACCTCAGCCATCCGAACCCGTATCTCAATACGATCGGCAAGTGTGCGGAGACGACCATGCTGACCAAGCTGATCAACCAGCACGACCCCACGCTCGCAGCCGACTTCGCGGCGGCCGGAACCGACCCGGAACAGTTGGCGGCACTCCGGGAACGAGGACGTCAACTGCTCTCCCGGGTCGAGGTGTTCACCGTCGAGCCCGGGAAGCCTAACGACCCGCCCGGGACGACCGAGCACCTCGAACCGTGCAGCAACTGCTCGCACGTCGTCCTCACCTACGGGATCACCGCACTGAGGCCCAATGTCCAGGGCGCTCCGGATCCGCTGATACCGATGACCCGGAGCGAAGTGATCGACAGCATCCGCAGGCAATCCCAAATGCTGTATCCGGCACAGCAGAACCAGGAACAGTACGCGCAGGCATTCTTCAACGAGTACGGGGAGCACCTGTTTCCGGAGAATGCGAACACGCAGTGACGCGCGCCGCCTTCGTCGGGGCGGCGGAATTCGGTAGAACCCATCATGACGGTCCGTTCGGCTTGCGACCGCCAGCTACAATCGAGTGTCGGGATCGCGGCCGGACGGCCGTCTGAAAAAGAGGACCTGAACATCTATGCCTGGAGCAATCGACCGGGGTGAGGCCGTTGCGTGGCTGGAGGGCCACGGATGGTCGGCTGCCCGCGATATCGGGGAGCGCGCTCAGGAATTGATTTCCGACCGGATCCGGATTTCCGCCGAAGGCGGTTACCGGCCGGTGGAATTCGACGCGGCCCGGTCCTTTCTGGCGTCCTTCGGCGAACTGGTGCTGCCGCTGTCCGGCGGCGGCGGAATCGCACTGGTCCCGAACCCGGCCGGTCCGGGCGAGGACAATGACGAGGGCGTGCTGGCCGCGGCGGAGGCGGCCTGGGGCCGGCCGGTGTTCCCGGTCGGCGTCCGGACCGACCGGCCGGGGCGGCTGCTGGTCACCCCGGAGGGCCGGTTCTGCTACGCGGACGAGACCGGCACCCGCTACCTGGCGGACGAACCGGTCGAGGCCCTGGCCCGCCTCCGCGATGGAGGTGAACTCCCCACTGTCGGGGAGCACTTGCCGTCCAGCGGCAGCGGCAGCGGCAGCGACGGCGGAACGGGTGGCCGCGGCGCGGAGCCCGTCGCGGAGGAACTGCCGAGCACGGCCTCCTCGCTGCTGGTCGACAAGACGCTGAAGACCAGGACCAACACGGTCGGCGGTTCCGAGCCCGACCTGCACCCGGCGGTCCGGGCCTTCCTGGACGCGCTGCCGCCGTACCTGCGGGAGCCGTTCGCCGCCTGGTGCGCCGAGACCTCGCTGATCTCCGAGGAACTGCTGCTGCTGGACGAGCGGCGCGGCGACGGCGCGGTGACGACGCTGGACGAGGCGCGCCCGCACTTCGCCGGGAGCCAGATCCTCAGCGTGGCGATCCGGGAGGGCAGCGACCCCGAGCACGGCAAGCCGGTGCAGCCGTGCCGTTCGTGCGCCGCGCTGCTGGCGGAGCTGGGCGTCGAGGTGATCGCCGGATGAGCGCCGCCGTTCTCTCCGCCGGACTGCGCGAGTCGCTGGCCGCCGCCGGCCGGGAGACCGCCCCGGGGGCGCACCGGCGGCTGATGCTCTCGGTCGCCACCGCGACCACCGGGGACGGCGCGGTCGGCCTGACGCCCACGGCGCGACGCTTCCTGGACTCGTACTCCGGTCTGAGCATCCCTCAGGCCGGGCCGGGAGTGGAGGTCGCGGCGCACGGCTGCCTGATCGACCCGGCGGCCGCCCGGTTCGCGGGGCCGCGGTCGCGGTGCTCGCCGACCGGCTGGGCGTGCCGGTCTTCCCGGTCGGCCGGACCGAGGGGGGCGTGCTCGCGCTCGACGGGCAGGGGCGGCTGTTCCGTCAGGGCCGCAGCGGCTGGTGGTACCTCGGCGCCACACCGGAGGAGGGCCTGGCCCGGCTGGTCGAGGGGTACGCCCCCGCCCTGGTGGACGGCCGCGGGCAGTGGGCCGAGCCGGCTCCGCTGCCGCGGGCGGTGCACGAAGGGGCGTGGACGGACACCGGTCCGGCCAGTGAACTGCTCGCCGCCGCCCTGGCGCTGGCCGCCTCGGCCACCCGTCCGCTGCGCCGGCACGGGCTGCCGGCGCTCGGCGGGCTGGTCCTCACCGTGGACGGGGAGGGTGCCGAATTCCCGCTGCTCCACAAGGAGTTCGATCTCGACGCCGGGGATCCGGAGCGGGCGATCGCCGAGATCGTGGACCGGACCTTCCTGCGTCCGGGGATGCGCCCGGTCAAGGTCACGGTCCGCCTGACCGATTCGCGCGGCGCGGGGGAGGGCGGCTGGGACGTGCTGGTCGTCGCCCACGCCGACCGCAGCCGGCAGCTGTCGCTCCGGCACCGCACTCCGGCCGGGGCGCAACTGCCGGACTCGGCCGACGTCACCGCGACCGTCACGGCTCTGGCCGCGCTCGGCGCAGCACACCGCACTGTAGGAGGAACCGCATGATCACCCAGGACGAGGCCCTCGCGAAGGCGCAGGCATGGCTGAACGAGGGCGCCCCGGCGGGCGCCGAACGGGA
Organism: Kitasatospora cheerisanensis KCTC 2395; assembly: GCF_000696185.1. Lineage (GTDB taxonomy): Bacteria > Actinomycetota > Actinomycetes > Streptomycetales > Streptomycetaceae > Kitasatospora > Kitasatospora cheerisanensis. The sequence goes on from NZ_KK853997.1 coordinate 6,401,821, forward strand.
GGTCAGGTTCCGTGAGTTCGACCTGGGCTGGGTGGTGTGGGCCGCGCCCGCGCCGCTGGAGGCCGACCCGGTGACCGGTGAGCTGCGGCCGCCGGCCGACCTCGGCGACGCCACGGGCGTGGTGGACCGCGCGACCGGGGAGATCAGCACCTGGCCGTCGATCCCGATCGACGCGGTGATCGCCGTCTACCAGGAGCGCCGAGCCGGACGGTGACCACCGGTGGGGGTGGATGTCACCGTCCGCGGCCGGGCTCCGGGGCACCCCGGGGTCCGGCCGTTTCCCACTGTTCGTCCGGCGACGTCAAACCACCGCCGAACTTTCACGATTCCTCCCGGAAGGAGCGCCGCCAGCCCCCAGAGGCCCAGTAATTCACGCCGTGAATTTACCAACTGCATACCTTCGGGGCCCTTCACCCCGCCTGCCGGTCTGCGAAGCTCGTAACCGAGGTGACGTCACGTCACCTCGGCGGACGTGCTTGACGGTTCGCCCGTGGACAGCAAGTAAAGTTGCCTGACAATTGAGCGGGTGCGGCAGCCTGGCGGGTGCCTTCGGCCTGCCCTGGATCCGGTGCGGACGCTTCGGTGCACCCGACCGGCGGGCGGCCTGGCATGAACCTGGCTGCCCGGGGGCGGTGAACCGGGAGGGTACGCGGTGGCGGACGAGACGGTGTGGATCGACCTCGACGAGGTCGAGTCGGCAGCCAAGACGATCATGGGGCTGCTGAAGGAACTCGAGGGCCCGGCCAACCGGCTGGAGGCCAAGGTCAAGCAGGTCGAGGCCTCGGTGTACGGCACCGACCTGGTCGGAAAGGCGCTCCAGGGCGCCGGCTCCTCGGTCGGCGGCCTCGGCAAGCACCAGGAGCAAGTCCTCGCGGGCATCCGGACGTTGATGCAGAACGCCACCGCGATGGGGCAGAACCTGCAGTCCATGGCGGCCCGTCACCGGGCCAACGACGAGCAGCACGGCTCCGAGATCGGCCGGATCGCCGCCGACGGCGACATGCCGGCCGACCCGCGGCTGCCCGGCAACCTGTCCGCGCCCGTCGGGACGGTGCCCGCCTCGCTGCCGGACGCACCCCGCGAGCCCCTGCTCGACCCCGACCCGACGCCGCCCCGCCGCCGGCCCCCGTCGCGCCGATCGGCGACACCGAGAGCGACGGCGGCTACCACAAGCCCGACGCGCCCACGCTCGACTACAACCACCACGACGAGATCGTGGAGGCTCTCCGCGGCGGCGGCGGCGGAGCCGGCTCCCACCAGCTCATCTGACCGGCCCGCCGGGCGAGTCGACGCCCGGTGCCCCGGAAGCCCGCGAGCCGCGCAGCCCGAACCCGACGCCGCACCGCCGACCGTCACCCGGGGCGCCCACCCGCCCCCGCTCCGACCCCGAACGTCCTCCCGGAGAGTCTCCCGCCATGATCGAGCTGCCCGCCGACCTCGCCGAAGTACTGAAGACCGTTCAGAAGAACGAGAACGGGAAGGACATCGCCTTCCCCGACGCCAACGAGGAGTTGCTCGCCGAACTCGCCGCCGCCTGGGACGACTGGAACAAGGTCGCCGAATCCCACGTGCGGGCGATCAGCGAGGCCGCCCAGCGGGCGATGTCGAGCATGTCCGGGCCGGCCGCCGACAGCTTCCAGCAGTACCTGCAGAAGTTCGCCGGCGGCGAGGAGTCGCACGTCGCCACCACCCTGCAGTCCGGCAACGCGATCGCCACCTCGCTGCACGGCGCGTCCGGCGCGGTGATCGACACCAAGAACGAGATGGTCCGTGAACTCCAGTACGCCAAGGAGTACATGGAGCAGAACCCGGCCGGCAAGCACGACGACATCGCCAACTCCGAGGGCATCAAGCAGGCCGCCGCGGTCTACCACCAGTACGTCGGACAGGTCGGCAACGACGTCGACGGCATGCTGCGGAAGAGCGCCAACCACATCGCCGACATGACCGGCATGGGCCAGTCCTGCGCCCTCAACGGCGCGGGCGGGGCCGGGGGTTCGGGCGGAGCCGGCGGGGCGGGCATCGGCACCATGTCCGGCTCGGGCTCCCCGTTCGGGATGCCGGCCGGGCTGCGCGAGCCGGGCGCGGCGGGCGACGCCCCGGCGGCGCGCCCGACGGCGTGGGCGGCCCCGGTGCGCCCGGCGCGTTCAGCCTGCCGGACGCCCCCGGCGGCGCGGGCTCGCACCTCGGCGGGCCGGATCCCCCGGCGGCGGAAGCCAGTTCGGCGGCGTCGGATCCCCGGGCGGCGCGGGCCAGTTCGGCGGGTCGGGCGGCTCCGGCAGCTCGGCTGGCACCCCCGCGCTGGCACCCTTCAAGCCGCTCACCCCCAACATGCCGAGCTTCGGCCAGGGCGGATCGGGCAGCGGCGCACCGGTGTTCACGCCGCTCAGCTCCGGCGCGGCCCCGCTGAACATCGCCGGCCTGGGTGACCTCGGCGGACTCGGCTCCGGCACCGGCGGCTCCTCCGGCAGCTACACGCCCATCGGCGGCAGCTACACGCCCAGCTCCGGACTGACCGGCGGGGCCGGCGGCAGCCCGTACAGCCCCCTCGGCGGAATGCCCAACATCGGTGCCTACACCGGTAGTTCGGGGACCACCGGGGGCCGCGGCCTGACCCCGTTCAAGGGCACCACCAGCAACCCCTTCGGCGGCGCGGGCGGCTCCACCGCACGCGGCGGCATCGGCGGGGTCGGCGGCCCCTCGGCACGCGGCGGGTCGGCGGGCTGGGCGGCTCCTCGGCGCGCGGCGGGACCGCCGGCGTGGGCGGCTCGGGACTGCGCGGCGGCCCCGGCGGCAGCGGCATCGGCGGCAGCTCGCTGGCCTCAAGGTCCGGCAGCGGCGCGGGACTCGGCGCGGCTGGCGCCTCCGGCCGCGGCATGTCCGGCGCGTCCTCCGCCGCCGGCCGGGCCGGGGCGAGCGGCTTGAGCTCGGGCGGAGCGGCCGGCCGCGGCACGGCTGCGAGCGGCGCCGGCATGGGCGCCGGCCACATGGGCGGCATGGGCGGCGCGGGCCGCGGCGCGGGCGGCAAGGACGGCAAGCAGGGCAACCGCTTCCTCAGCCCCACCCGCTTCGGCGCCGAGGGCGAGGAGGACGAGGAGCTGTACGGCGACGCCGGCATCCTCGGCCAGGCCGCCGACATCGACCCCCGCGACCGCAACTGGTCCCGTGCGCGCCGCCGTTGGCTGGACGACGCCCGTGCCGAGGGCACCTTCAGCCTCCCCGAGCCCGCCGCGGCACCGGTCGCGCCCGCCGGCCCGGCCAGCGAGCAGCAGGTGCTCAGCCAGTTGGCGGGCGTCCTGCTCGGCACCGGCGCGGGGAGCGGTGACGCCGCGTCGGACGGTGCGGCCGGGACGGACGCGGCCGCCGCCTCGCCGGTGGTGGACCTGACGGCGCGCCAGGATTCGACGGCCGCCAATGCCGGTGCGGCGGAGGCCGGTTCGGACGACGCGTACCTGGAGCGTTCGCGCAACGCCGCCGCGCGGCGCGGCCACGCGGAGGTGGCGGAGACGCCCGCGGCCGCCTCCGCCCCTGCGAGCGCGGCTTCGGCCGGCGGTGGCGCGGCCGGTGGCGGCGGTGCGTCCGGTGGCGGTGCGGGCGAGGGAGCGACGCCGCAGCGCGCCCCGCTGCGCGAGGAGGGTGGCTTCCAAGTGCCCAGCCCGTTCCTGCGTGCGGCCCTCTCCCGGCTGGCCACCGCACCCGCCGCGGACTGACCGCGCCCGCCGTCGACCCGAACTGACGAAGGAACACCATGAGCAACGACGAGCAGGCCTGGTACGCCGCCGCGGTCGAACCCGAGGCCACCGCCCGGCTCCGGGTCGGCACGGCCGTCCCCGACGGCGTCCCGATGGAGGCCCGGCAGCAGAGCGTCCCGGCCATGGAACGGGAGTGGGTCGCCCCCGAGCCGTTCCAGCGGGCGGAGGCCGTGACGCCGCTCCAGCCGTTCGAGCGGGCGGAGGCGGCCACACCGGTGGAGCCGTTCGAGCGGGCGCAGATGGCGACGCCCGTCGAGCCGTTCGAGCGTGCTCAACCCGCCATGCCCGTCCAGCCGTTCGAGCGGGCGGACGCGGCCACACCGGTGGAGCCGTTCGAGCGTGCCCAACCCGCCACGCCGGTGGAGCCGTTGCAGCGGGCGGACGCGGCCATGCCGGTGGAGCCGTTGCAGCGGATGTCGGCCGGGGTGCCCGCGGAGGAGGCGGTGGCGCGGCGGGCGATGTCCGCGCCGACTGCCCGGACGGCGGCCAAGTCGGCCGGTGGAGACGGTGGTTCCGGGAGTGCGGGGCAGGGCTTCCAGGTCGATCCCGGGCAGTACCAGGCGGCAGTATCGCCGATGCTCGCCGTCTCGGAGCAGGTCGGTTCGCTGTACAGCGCGCTGAGCTCGTTCCTGCCCTCGCTGGAGGCCCAGAACCCTTGGGGCAACGACGAGTCGGGCAAGAAGTTCGCGGAGGGTGAGAAGGGCTACCTGAAGTACAGCAAGGACACCCTGGACGTCATCAAGGGCCTGCCCGCCGCGCTCAAGGGCATCGCCGACGGCCTGAAGGCGATGGCCGACGGCTACCAGAACGCCGACGAGGGCGTCATCTCCGAACTCAACGGCGTGGACCCGGGCAGCGCGCCGATGCCGGTCTCGCCGCAACTGCCCAACGCGGTCCATCTCCCGATCACCCCGCGGATCACCCAGAGCGGAAGGCACTGACCCATGGCTGTCGAACTCCCGGAGCCGCTCCAGTGGGTGCTTCTGCTGCTCGCGGGCTGCCGCTGGCCGGAAGCCGACGAGGACCAGCTCCGTGACATGGCCGACCACTGCCGCAGGACGGCGGACGGCCTGAAGGACGCCGCGCAGGCCGGCGACGCCACCATCAAGCGCGCGCTGGAGGGCCAACAGGGCGTCGCCGCCGAGGCGTTGGGCAAGTACTGGGAGAAGTACTCGGTCGGCAAGGGCACCCAGGAGGAGCCCGGTTACCTGCCCGGCGCGATCAACGCGCTCAACGGCATGGGCGACATGCTGGAGCAGATGGCCAACTCCGCGGAGACCGCGAAGATCCAGATCATCGCCCAGCTCGGCATCCTGGCCTTCGAGTTGGCGACCGCCGAGGCCGAGGCCCCGTTCACCGCCGGCGCGTCGATGCTGGAGGTGCCCGCGTTCATCGCGGCGAGCCGGGCCACGGTCATGGCCACCCTGAAGACGCTGCTGAAGGAAATGCTCGTGATGGCGGCCAAGCAGGCCGCCCAGATGGGCGCGATCAACCTGCTGGCTCAGGGCATCGAACTCGCCGAGGGCCACCGCAAGAGCATCGACATGAAGGAGGTCGGGCAGAACGCGCTCGGCGGCGCGGTCGGCGGCGCGTCCGCGCACCTGATCGGCAAGGGCATCGGCAAGGCCGGCGAGAAGCTCGGCGTGGACGCCGCGCTCAAGACCACCGGCGGCAAGATGGCCACCGGCGCGGCGATCGGCGTCGGCGCGGACGTCTCGACCCAGCTGATCACCACCGGCAAGGTGGACGGCGAGTCCCTGCTCGGCTCCGGCCTCTCCGGCGGCGCGGGCGCGGGCCTGCACGCCGGAGCCTCCGCAGCGAAGGGCCACTTCGCCACGCCGAAGGCCGCGGAGGGCCCGAAGCTTCCCGGCTCCGGGGACCACGCGGGCCAGGACGGCCCGCCGACCTTCAACAAGCCCGACAGCTCCGGCGGCGCGAGCGCGTACCACGGTCCCGCGGGCAGCAGCAGTGGCAGTGGCAGCGCCGGCGGCAGTTCGGGGTCCTCGCACACGGCGGACGCGGGTTCGTCCGTCGGTGCGGGCTCGCACAGCACGGCATCCGGTTCCGGGACGGGCGAGTCGAAGGTGAGCGGGCTGACCCCGTTCGGCGCCGGACGCTCCGCCGACAGCCCGTCCGTCGGCGCGCAGTCCACCGGCCACACCGCCACGCCGAGCCACGAGGCCACCCCGGCGCCGGCCGCCGCGTCGCACCAGCAGGCGGCGGAACACGTCCAGGAGTCCATGGCCCCCCGCGCCGAAACGCGGCAGGCCGCACCGACGCACGAGTCGGTGCCGCGCCAGGAAGCGGCTGCGCCGACGCGAGAGATGGCGACGCCGCGGACGGAGGCGCAACCGACCGCGCCGGTGCACGAGTCGACGCCACGTCAGGAGTCGGCCGCCCCGGCGCACGAGACGCTCCCGCGTCAGGAGGCGACTGTCCCGGCGCACGAGACGTTGCCCCGGCAGGAAGGGGCCGCCCCGGCGCACGAGACGTTGCCCCGCCAGGAGGCCGCTGCTCCCGCTCACGAGACGTTGCCCCGGCAGGAACCCGCTGCTCCCGATCACGAGACGCTCCCGCGTCAGGAGGCGGCTGCGCCTGCCCACGAGACGCTGCCCCGCCAGGAAGCCGCAGCGCCGCATCACGAGTCGACGCCACGTCAGGAGGCGGCTGTCCCGGCGCACGAGACGTTGCCCCGCCAGGAAGCCGCTGCTCCCGCTCACGAGTCGATTCCCCGGCAGGAGGTCGCTGCGCCCGTACACGAGACGGTGGCGCCCCGGGCGGAGCAGCAGCCTGCCGTTCAGCCGCACGAGTCGGTTCCGCGTCAGGAGACCGTCGCGGCGCAGCCGCACACTGTCGCGCCCGCGCACGAGTCGGTCCCGGTCGCGCAGGTCCACGAGTCGGCGCCGCGCCAGGAGGCCGTTCCGGCGGCGCACGAGCCGGTGCAGTCGCAGGCGGCTGCGCCCGTGCACGAGTCGGCGCCGCGCCAGGAGGCCGTTAACCAGACTGTCTCGCGGGAGAGTTCGGACGTTCCCGAGGCAGCTCCGCAGGCTGCGCGGCCGGCCGGTGCGGGTGGGATGCCCAACCTGTCGGGTGTGCTCGGTGGTGGCGGGACGCACCTGGACGGCGGGACCAGGCTCTCCGCCGGGCCGGCCGCGCCGCGCACCGTGGCGGGGCCGGATCAGGTGCCGGGGCAGATCCTTCCGGACGGTGCGGGCGAGGTCCCGCCCGCTGCGAACACCACGCAGAACCCGATGGCGGGCGGGTTCACGCCCGGGCCCGTCGGCGGGGCGGGCACGCACGGCGGCGCCGGGGCTTCGGGCCACGCCGGGCCGTCCGCGACGGTGCCGCGGCAGGGGCGGGACAGCCACGTGGTCGCCGATCCGAACCGGACGGCCCAGGCGCCGGCCGGTGGCACGATCCGCCCGGGCGCGGGCCGCGCCTCCGAGTCCGGTGCGGGCACGCCGCCGCGCAACCACGGCGAGGCGACGTCGCGGCCGGTCTCCGAGCAGGCGCACGACCGGCTGTTGGAGCGTCAGCGCCAGCAGCGCGAGGCGGAGCTGAGGGAGCTCGGCCAGAAGTCGTCCGTCCGGGACGCCGTCGATCAACTCGGCGGCCGGCAGCGGCCGGTGGCGACCCGGCCGGTCGACGCGGACCGGCTGCGGCAGGACCTGCCGGGCATGACGCCGCACGAGCGGGCGCAGGAGATCGCCAACCTCACGCCGGAGAACCGGCGTTGGCTGGCCCGCGACCCGCAGTTCGTGGACGCGCTGAAGTCGACGCTGCCGCCGCACGAGTTCGCGCGGACCGCCGCCGAGCTGATCGTGCACGTGGACCCGCGCGCCGAGCAGGCCGCGTCCGCGCGGCAGGAGGCGCAGCAGCAGGTGGCCCGGATGCTCCAGGACCCGGACACCGCCGCGCGGTTGATGAAGAACGGCGCGGACGTGGTGATCGTGCCGAAGGACGTCCGGATGACCGACGTCCCGGACCTGCACGGGCTGGCCGGCGCGCACAACCACAGCGAGGCGGGCGGCGGTCGAGGCTACGACGACATGCGCGGCTCCGGCGGCCGGCACTCGGCCGTCACCGAGGAGAACCTGCTCGGCGAGCACACCTCGGTCGGCAACGACCGTCACTACCAAGACGGTTACTCCACCACCACGCACGAGTTCAGCCACACCGTGCACCGGTTCGGGCTGGACGCGAACGACCAGAAGGTGATCACCGACACCTTCACCAGGAAGTCGACGGACCCGAACGCGCCGTGGCCGGACGGTCCGCTGCACGGCGCCAACGGCGAGAAGAACTACTCCTCGCGGGACGAGCAGGAGTACTTCGCGCAGGTCACCAACGCGTACCTCGGGACCAACCACGGCACCGACCCGTACACCGGCCACCCGCGCAACAACGGGGCGGAGTGGGTGCGGAAGAACGAGCCCGAACTGCTGCCGCTGCTGGAGAAGTTGTACGGCGGGAAGCCGTCCGAGGTCCACGACGGCCGGGCCAACCCGGTGCACGAGACCGCCGCGGAGAACGCCAAGTACGACGGCTTCCGCGAGTTCATGGACCACGTCGAGGGCAACGACACGGCCGCCGCCGGCGAGCACCGGCCCCCGGCGGCCGAGCACCAGCCCCGGCCGAGCACCAGCCCCGGCCGAGGGCCGGCCGCCGCACGGCGGCACCCCGCACGAGGACCTGCCGTCCCCGCCGCCGGTGGCCAGCAGCAGTACCGCGCAGGGGAGTTCGGGCCAGGCGAAGCCCACCCCGGACGGCGACTACGAGCACAAGATCGACGGCCAGAAGACCTTCGACACCATCGAGTCGTTCCTCGGCAACTCGCCCGAGTTCCAGCAGGTCCGGGCCGATCTGGAGGGCTACGCGCGGGCCGATCTGTCGACCGGCGACACCAACGCGATCCTGAACCAGTACCGGAACGAGAAGCTCCAGCACGTCGACGTGGTGTCCCGGGCGACCGCCCGGGTCGAGGAGCAACTGCGGTCGGTCAACGAGGAGTTGGCGAAGGGCAACCACCAGCCCGACCGGCTGGCCGAACTCCACGAGCAGCGCGGCCGCCTGGAGACCGCCAAGGCCGCGATGCAGGACCAGCGCGACCGCCTGGCGATCTTCGAGCACGAGCGGATCAAGGACGCCAATCCGGCCAGCCCCGACCTGGCCGTCCGGCTGCGGGAACGGCAGGACGCCGAGCGCCGGATCCTGCCGGACGCCATCCAGCGGATCACCGCCGAGGAGGCCGCCAACGACCGGCTGCTGGCCGAGGCCGAGCAGCGCAGGACCGACGCGAAGGCGGCCGGCACGGCCTCCGGCGTCCACGACAAGCGGGTCGCGGACCTCGAACTCCGGCAGGAGACGCTGAAGAAGGACCGCGAGGCCCGCGAGCAGGCCCTGCGGGACGCCAACGCGGCGGCCGCGGCCCAGCAGAACGCCCCGCACCCGGCGGGCGGCAACCGCCCCGCCGGCGTGTCGGCCCCGACCAAGAAGGCCGACTGGACGCCGTTCGACCGGGCCTACCGCGAGGCGTTCGCCTACTCCGACCACGGCGTGATGAGCCAGCAGCCGCACGCCGAGAAGGTCACCGAGCGGATGCTCAAGAACGACGTCAAGCTGGAGCGGGCGGTCGCCAACCGCAACCACGTGATCGCCGACTACATGGTGCACAAGTACGTGACGGCGGCGGTGTTCAAGGCCCGCTCGATGGACGAGGGCAGCCACCGCGCGGCCTCGGACGCGTTCGGCGACTTCGTCACGGCGATGGCCCCGGACCGGCACCGCATCTACGACTCCTTCGGGCGGAAGGCCGAGGCGCGGCTCGCCGTCGGCGGGCCTGAGGAGGCGGTGCTGGCCCGCCGCGACCTGACCGCCACGCCCGACACCGTCGACCTGAAGGCCACCTACGGCAACGACCGGCTGCCGGAGGCCTTCGACACCAGCGGCATCACCGACCGCACCACCGCCGACGCGGCTGCGGCGAACCTGGAACACGAACTCGGCCGGCCCGGCCTGGACGTGTTCGCCCGCCCGGAACTCGACCGGCTGGCCGCCGCGGTGGCCGAGGTCGACCCGCACGCCCCGAGCGGCGACCAGCTGAACGCCGTGCACGAGGCGGTGCAGACGGTGCGTCAGAAGGTCAACCAGCGGGCCGTCGACGACCTGGCGCTCGTCAACGGCGTCACCGGCCCGCAGAAGCTGGACGACGCGTCCGCCGTGCTGCGCGCCGCCGCCGACGGCCGGGGCGGCCCGCTGACGCCCGAACAGCAGAAGCGCCTGGCCGGCCAGTTGGACGACCTGGCGGGCCACCTCCAGGACGCCCGCAAGGACCCGAAGGCCCTCCGCGACCTGGCCGCCGACCTGCGGACCAAGCCCGAGCTGGCCACCCCGGACCGGTACCGCAGCGTCGCCGATCAGCTGACGAACGACCGTGCCGCGGTGCGCAAGCACGAGATCGACCAGCGGCTGTCCGAGCTGGCCGACCCGAGCAAGGGCACCAAGCGGCCGGTGACCGTCGCGGGCGACGAACTCCAGGCCGCGAAGGACGCGGTGGTGGAGCGCAAGAACGACATCGCCACGTACGAGAAGGAACTCGCCGACGCCACCGACGTCCACGACGCGGCGAAGGACAAGGCGGAGAACTCCGCGAAGGCCGCGAAGGGGTCCAGGGACCAGGCCAAGAAGGACGAGGCGAAGGACGACGCCAAGGCCGCGCGGGAGGCCAAGGCGGCCGTCGGCAAGCTCCGGGACAAGCTCGACGAGGCGCGCGCCAAGCTGCCCGGCGACGAGCAGGACGTGCGCACCGCCACGGCGGTGAACGACCGGGTGACGGAGCTGTACAACAAGGAGGTCGCGGACACCGCCGCGGCCAAGGGCAAGCCGGTCTCCAAGCTCACCGCCAAGGACAAGACGGTCGCCGCCCGGGTGGCCTGGGCGCGGGCCGACGTGGAACTGGTCGGCCAGCAGTACGGCGGCGCGTACGCGCGGGCCGGCGCGGGGGAGAACCACCCCGCCGGCATGTTCGACCAGGCGCTGACCGCGAAGGTCGAGGACGTGCCCGCGCTGATCGAGCAGATCACCGCCGGCCTCTCCAACAGCGGCTCCAACCTGCGCTTCGGCGACGAGCTGGTCAACAAGTGGGTGCAGAACTACCTGGACCCGCACGTGATCCGGGACCCGGACCTGCTGACCGCCGTCGCCCACGAGCAACTCCCGCCGGAGGTGCTGTACGCGCCGCATACCGCGGACCTGCTGCAGGCGGTGCGCGGCCTGGAGGCGAACGGGCTGGTGCCGCCGGAGCTGCGCGACATCATGGCGCCGAAGACCCAGGACGACCTGGAGCAGCTGGTCACCGGCAACAAGCTCAGCCCGAGTGCGGAGATCGTCACCGACGAACTCGGCGTCCCGTCCCCGCACGCCGGCAAGGTGCCGGTCTCCTCGTCCGGCGACTTCACGAACCGCGCCGATGTGAACGAGCTGACGGACGATCAGCTGAACCGGCTCGCCCCCGAGGGCCTCTACCAGCCCGACCGGGCCCCGCAGCCCACGCCGCAGCCGACGCCGCAGGCGCAGCCGCACCCGACGGCGGACGAGGACGTCGTGATGACCGAGGCGAGCCAGCACGACGCCCCCGCCGCGGCCGTCCACACCCCGGACGGGGACGTGCAGATGCACGACGGGACGGGCGGCGGCACCGGGCGGCCCGACCTGAAGCGCCGGCGGGAGGACAGCGACTCCGACAGCGACGGCGAGGCCGGCCCGAGCACCGTCCGCCGCCGCCTGGCCGGCCTCGACCTGAACGGACCGACCCCGCCCCCGCCGCCCGCCGGCACCGGCACCGGCACCGGCACCGGCACCCGGGGCATCGGCAGTGTCCCGCCGCCCCCGCCGCCTCCGGCGGTCGGCACCGGCCACGGCTTCGGCTCGCCCGCGAGCGGTCACCAGCCTCCGCCGCCTCCGCCGTCGTCGTCCGGCGGGCACGACGGGGCGTCGGGGTCGGGCGATCGGCAGCCGGTGCACGAGACGCCGGTGCACGAGACGCCGCTCCACGCCGCGCCGTCGAACGAGCCGGTGCCGCACGAGCCGGTGCAGCACGAGCCGGGGCCGGTGGGTGAGCACCAGCCGGTGGACGGGCAACAGCCGCCGCAGGGCGAGCAGTTGCTGCCGCCGCCCGGCACGGTGGAGCGCTGGCTGGTGCAGGATCCGGCGGACCTGCTGTCGAAGGCGCCGGTGACGGTGAACTACGCCGACGGCGCGATGCAGCGGATGCCCGGGCTGAACCAGCAGCAGGCGAACTCCTTCGTCGCGGCCGTCGAGAAGGCCGACCAGCACTGGTTCACCCTGGTGCCGGACCGGAACAACGTCGGCGCGGGCAAGAACGGCTTCGTGCTGACCCCGGCCTGGGAGAAGTACGTCCAGCACGACCCGTCGTTCCCGCACCCGCCGGCCGGCCTAGGCCTGCCGCCGGCGCAGCCCGACCACCACTACGTCACCGGCTCGTACGTGCCGTACAAGACCGGCCGCCCCGACCCGAACGTGCCCGGGGCGATCGGCAAGACCGTGGTGCCGATGCACCCCGACCCGGCGCGGCCGAACGACGGCCTGGTGCTGACCGGCGGCATGAACGGCTGCGCGTTCGCGATCACCGACGTGACGCCGCACGACTTCACCGTGTGGCACGTCCAGTCGTACTCCTCGTCCTCGAACCTCGGGATGACCGCGGACTTCCGGGCCGGGAAGTCGGTCACCGACTGGTTCGGCGTCGAGGAGTACATGACGCCCGGTCAGTCGCGGCCGTTCGAGGTCACCAACATGCTCAAGCACGGTGAGAACGGCTGGGAGGTGATCAGCCACGAGGTGGTCGACCACGACGGCGAGCACCGGATCGGCCGGGAGAACCGCCGCCCGCTGAACTTCGCCCCGCCGACCGAGGCCGACCGGGTCCGGATGACCGTCGGCACCTACGAGGCGACGGCCCGCGAGCAGCTGAGCAACTTCGACCGGGCCGCCGAACTTGCGCTGCGCGGCCTCGACCGCAACAGCCCCGCCTACGGGATGCTGGAACAGCAGATCGGACAGCTCCGCGGCCACCTGACCGGCCAGCTGGACACCGTGATCGGGCTCCAGCAGCCCGGCCACAGCCTGCAGGACGTCCGCAGCACCGCCCAGCAGTTGGCGCACGACGCGGCCGGGTACGCGACCGCCGCCAACGACAGCCGGCTGCTGATCGACGGCTCGATGCGGATGCTCCTGAACGAGCCCGCCGGATTCGGCGCGGGCACCGAGCCGCACTCCCGCCAGGAGAAGATCGACACCATGCTGCGGGCGCTCGACCCGCAGAGCGGCGGCCACTGGATCGACCGGATGGGCCAGGACAGCGAGAAGCAGCTCCAGGCCCACCAGACGCCCCGCCGGCCCGCCCCAGCCCACCGGCGACGGCTTCGGCACACCCGCCACCGGCCACCACGACGCCCCGCCCCGCCGCCCCCGGCCGGCGACCACGACGGCAGCCGCCACGTCGAACCGATGGACATCGACACGCCGCCGGCCGAGCACGCGGTCGAGCAGGTCTCCGAGCGCCCCGTCGAGCGGGACGGCGATCCGATGGACGTGGAGACGCCGCCGACAACTCCGGTGACCGAGCGCCCCGTTGAGCGGGACGGCGATCCGATGGAGGTCGAGACGCCCCCGGCAACGCCGGCCGTCGAGCACCCCGCCGGGCAGGGCGAGGACGTCGCGCCGCAACCGCAGCCGCAGCCGCGTAACGAGCGCAAGCGCGGCCGGGAGGACGAGGAGGTGACGCTGCGCCAGGAGCCGGACCCGTCCGTGCAGGACGGGCGGGACGCCAAGCGGCAGCGCACCCCCGGGTACGAGAACTCCGACGCGGTGATGCACGACCGCGGGTACCGGGCGGTCGGCCCGCAGCACGAGTTGACCGGCCGGCTGGTCGACTACCTCGGCGGCGCGCCGAAGGTGCACCCGCCGATGAGCAACCTGCTGCTGCACCGGGTCAACCCGCACGAGTCGCCGGTGCTCCCCGCCGAGGGCTTCCAGCCGGGCAACGACCTGAAGGCCTGCCTGGAGAACGTCGAGGCGTACCGCGACACCCACTTCGGGCGCCCCCGGGTCTCCGGCCAGACGCTGCACGGCACGGTCGAGCCGATCCCCGGCGACGTGCTGTGGAAGCGCCACGACCCGCCCGCGCGATTCGGCGAAGGCCCGGACGCGCTGCGGAAGTTGATCGACACCGTGAAGGACGGCGGCCCGGGCAGCTTCGCCACCGTGCTGGGCGCCGGCCCCACCGGTGCGGGCCACGCCGTCGCGCTGGTCCACGACCGGGACGGCCAGGTGCGGTGGGCCGACCTGACGGAACGCAAGGTCCACCCCGCCGACAGCGGGCAGACCCCGCCCGGCTTCCACCCCGAGTGGACGGTGTGGGCCTCCGTCGCCGACCCGCGCGAGAGCAACATCTCCGGGACGCCCGACCGGGCCTTCATGGAGCGCTACAGCACGCTCGTCCGACCGGAGGCGCACGACACCTCCGAGCCGATGGACATCGACGACGGCTTCGGCGGCAAGGGCCCCGACGCGCCGCCCCGGACCGAGGTGCTGGAGGACCACCGCGCCGCCACGCCGGAGGACGATGCGCCGCAGCCCGGCGTCCCGCCACAGCCCGGCGTCGCGCCGCAGGTGGACCGGACGGTGCCCGTCGACGGCCGGTCGGAGCTGCCGCAGACCGGGCCGGTCGGCGGCGTGACCCGTCCCCGATCCGCCTCCGCCCCTGCCGAGTTGGGGCCGCGCACCGCCGTCCCGAGCCGGTCGGAGCCCACGACGCAGAGCCCGCGGCGCTCGCCCTCTCCCGAGACCGCGGAGCACACCGCGCCGCTCACGCCGAAGAGCGAGCACCCGGCCGACGTGCAGTTCCCGCCGCCCGGACGGCGGGTGCCGGTGGCCGGCGATGGCTACTGCCTGCTCCGGTCCGTCGCGGTCGGCGCGCCCGAGCTGGCAGGCCGGCGACCCGGAGAGGTCGTGCAGCGGCTCCAGGCAGTGGTCGGGGACCACTTCCGGTCGCTGCGCCCGGACGAGTGGCCGACCGAGGTCGTCGCCAACTACCGCGGCACCCTGCTCAGCCGCCCGGACCTGCGGGCGGAGGACCTGCTCAACTACCTTCCGCCGCAAGACCGGCAGGCGTTCACCGGCCTGTCCGTCGACCAGCTGCGGGACTCCGTCGGCCGGCACCTCACCGACAACCCGCCGCCACCGATGCCGCACGAGCGCGAGGCGCTGCTCCGGACCGTGGACGGCTGGGACAGCCAGTGGCGCTCCAACGAAGGGGAGATGCTCCCGGCGGCGACCGCCCACGCCCTCGACCTCCGCCTCCGGGTGGTCGACCACGACGGCATCACCCAGGCGGTCTTCGGCCCCTCCGACGGCCGCCCGGTGACGGTCTACCGGCAGAGCGACCACTACGACGGCAGCGAACCCCCACCGGTCACCACCGACCACGACTCGGCCGCACTCAAGCCCGAGGCGAAGACCCCGGAGGCCGAGCAGCAGCCACCGCTCAGGGAGCCGGAGCCGGGGCTTGAGTCGAAGCCCGAGCTGAAGGCAGAGGCTGAGCCGGAGTTGACGGCGAAGCCCGAGCAGAAGCCCCAGCCTGAGCCGAAGTTGAAGCCCGAGCCCGAGCCCGAGCCCAGCCCCAAGGCCGAGGCGAAGCCCGAGCCCGGGGCCACGGAGAAGGCTGAGCCCGAGGCCGAGTTGAAGCCTGGGCCTGAGCCGGAGCAGCAGCCCGAGTCCGAACCTGAGCAGAAGCCTGAGCCGGAGGCCGAGCCGGAGCCGGAGGCGGTGGGGCCGAAGGTGATTGCCGGGACGGACCTGGTGGTCGGGTTGACCGGGCATGAGGTCGCTGTGCGGGAGAAGGTCATCGAGGTCATCGCGCAGGCCGTGCCGGGGGACCGGGCGGCGGCGCGGGCGTTCGCGGATGCGTATTTCGGTCCGGCCACGCTGCGCCCGATGCTCGGTGCGCTGTCCCGGGGTGAGGTGTGGACAGCTCCGTTCGAGGGCAACGGGTGGAGCGGAAGCGTCCAACTGCGGGGCAGCGTCGCGGAGTCGAGGTACCTGCGGACCGACAGGATCGAGTTCGAGAACGGCGCCGACCGGACGGTGGCGACCGGGACGAACCGGGATGCGCAGTGGCAGTTCAACATCGGTGCGCAGGCCCGGCAGGGCCGCGGCATCGGGGAGCCGTCGGAGCTGGTCGCGTACTACCACGACCGCGGCCACGGCGAGGTCAACCTCGATCTGGGCGGCATGGTGGCGCGTTCGAAGACCAACGAGCCCGCCAAGGTGTTCAGTTCGACGATGCGGCTGGAGCTCGACTTCGGCGGCCTGCGCCACCACGGCACCCCGGTGAGGGGCGAGGCGGCGGGCCGCACCGAGGCGGTGGACGTCGAGATGACCGTCGCCGTGCCGGTGCGGGACGGCGGGACGTCGGCCGGTGAGCTGCGGGTGCCTCCGCAGCGGCTGCTGGACGGCCGGGTCGGCGGTCAGGAGATCGTGCTGGACCTCGCGCCGCGCGGCGCGTCCGGGAGCCGGCCGCCGGTGGCGGCGCTGCTCGACCACGCCGAGGCGGCGGCCAAGCAGGAGTTCGGCGGCGACTGGCCGGCCCTGCGCGAGAAGGTGCTGAACGAGGTCGACTTCGCCCGCCTGCAGCGGGACTTGAAGAGCATGACGGCGGGTGAGCCGGTCTCGGTCACGCTCACGGACCGGCGCGGCAAGCCGCTCGGCTCGGTCGAGATCACCGCCCGGGTCGGGGAGTTGAAGCAGTCCGGCACCACCAAGGAGACCGAGTTCAACATCGGCACCACGGTGCAGCAGGTGCGCAGCAGCTCCTCGAACCGCGGCAACGCGGGCCAGTTCGGGTTCTCGGCGGCGGTGAAGCCGGGCACCGGACTGATCGGCGGCGGCGGTGCCGGGCGGCTCGGCCGCGACCACGTGGAGATCTCCGGCGACGCCCGGACCTCGCAGCTGACCAGCAAGTCGAAGGTGCCCGGTGTGCTCTACGACGGCACCGTGCACTTCGAGTTGGCGTTCAACGGCAAGGGCGTCGCGCACGACGCGGGCACGGCGGACCTCCGGGTGCTGGTCGACCGCGCCGACACCACCGCCCCGCCGGTCGAGCGGGAGAGCGGGACGCCGGAGCCCGCCAAGACCGAACCGACCGGCGCGGAGCCGGAGTTGCACGAGGTCGTCGGCCCGCCGGACAGCGTCTGGCACGGCGGAGACGACCGGGGCGGGCTCGGCGAGAGCGTGGTGGTCCGCGACCTGGAGAGCACCGCGGCACTGCGCCAGGCGCTGGACGCCAAGGGGCGGGAGCGGTTCGGGGACGACTGGAACGCCGTCCGCGACCAGGTGATGCAGGGGTTCAGCCAGCCGAACCTGGCCGCCCGGCTGACCGGGATGACCCGGGGCGAGGCGCTGGAGGTGAAGATCCCCGGCAAGGAGG
Source organism: Kitasatospora cheerisanensis KCTC 2395 (assembly GCF_000696185.1). Taxonomy (GTDB): domain Bacteria; phylum Actinomycetota; class Actinomycetes; order Streptomycetales; family Streptomycetaceae; genus Kitasatospora; species Kitasatospora cheerisanensis. Next base: position 6,419,080 of record NZ_KK853997.1, read on the forward strand.
GCCTGGTGGTCACGGCCGTGGCCCGGGTGGAGTCGATGACCTACCGCCGGGAGGACGGCAAGGCCGAACTCAACACCGTGAACGAGACCAGCGCGTTCGCCGTGGACCGCCGGCTGGGGGCCCGAACCACCGTCGAGCAGGGCCAGTTGGGCGGCACCGCCGTCAAGGGCACGCCGGGTCTCGACCTGGTCGCGGCCGGCTCAGGCCAGCAGCGGCAGCGCGTCGGCGGGCAGGGCCGGCAGGCCGACCGGGTGTACGCCAGCGGCAAGTACAGTGCGCCGCAGGTGATCTACGGCGCCGAGCTGAAGGTGGACCTGCACGTCGGCCGCCCCGGCGAGGCGCTCGCCGCCGGGCACCAGGTCTCGGCGCCGCTGCGCGTCGAGGTCGGCATGGACGCCCGGGACACCGTCAAGACGCAGGCGCCGCGCAGCGAGGACGGCGTGGTCGCCTTCCGGCGGCCCGAGCGTCAGCCGCAGCGGCAGGCCGAGCCGAAGCCCGCGGGCACCGAGGCGGCCACGCACACCGCGCCGCGCCGGATGCGCGAGCGGCACGAGCTGAACGCCTCGTACGTGGTGCACACCCTCGGCGGCGCGGACAAGGTCCGCACCGTGGTGGAGGACGCGGTGCGGAGCAAGTACGGCGAGCCGTCGGAGGAGGTCAAGCAGCGGATCGGCGCGAGCTTCGACCGGGTCGCGCTCAAGACCCAGCTGTCCCAGCTGACCCGCGGCGGAAGGATCACCGAGACCGTCTCCGGCAAGACCTGGTCGGCGGAGGTCACGGTCACGGCCCGGCTGGGGGAGTCGACGTACCACTCCCGGGCGGAGAAGTACGAGTTCGAGTCCGGCACCCGCACGTCCAGCGGCCAGGGCAACCTGCGCGACCACCGGAACCGGACCGACGGCGGCGGCCAACTCAAGGTCAAGGCCCCGTTCGTGGACGTCAACGGCGGCTACGCGTACCGGGTGGACCGCAGCTACGGGCAGTCGGCGGAGACCGTCGGCTCGGCCTCGAACCGCGGCAAGCACGTCGAGCCCGCCGTGCTGTTCGACGTCGCCGCGCCGTACGAGGTGACGGTCGCCTTCAAGCGGCTGAACGTGCCCGACGGCTCGCACCGCGAGACGGTGGAGACGGTGGCGCGGGTGGCCGTGCCGGAACGCGACGCCGACCCGGTGGCCGGGCCGGTCGAGCGGACCACCGCGAAGCAGCCGAAGGGCTTCGTGGAGGGCCGCCGGCTGGACTCCTCGGCGATCGTCACCGACGTCCACGCCCTTCCCGACGGCACGGAGCACCACGGCGGTCCGGGCGGGCGGCGGACGTTCGGCGAGTCGGTCCTGTCGCAGGTCGAGTCGGGCTGGAAGCCCGGCGGGCTGCGCCTGCCGGGCGGGAAGGCGCCCGGGCAGCAGAAGCTGGAGCGCAACCCGTTCGACAGCGACTGGGCGGGCATCCGGCGCAAGCTGGACGCCGAACTCACCCCGGACCGGCTGCAGTCCAGGCTCAAGGGCATGACGGCGGGCGACGAGATCGTGGTGCGGCACGGGCGGACCACCGTCCGGGTCGGCGCGGTGCTCCGCGACCGGATGGAGCACCTGGGCGACTCCGGCACCACCGAGTTCAACGCCGGCACCGACGTGCAGCGCAGCTTCGCCCGCACCGACGGCACCGGCACCAACCACCAGGGCACGCTCGGCGCGGTGGCCTCCGTCCCGGTGCCCGCCGCGCCCGGGGTCTCGGTGACCGGTGGCCTGACCGGCACCGGCGGCCGGGGCCACGACCAGGTGGAGGTGCAGACCCGGAGCACCGCGGCCGGCTCGGCGACCAAGGCGAAGCTGCCCGGCAGCGCCTACGCCGGCGAGGCGGAGCTCCAGTTCACCATCACCCGGCGGCCGTGGATCGGCGCCCAGGTGCACCAGCGGCGCACCGCGGCGATCGGCTTCGAGGCGCTGGTGGAGACCGGCGAGACCGTGCCGGTCCCGTCGAAGTCCGCCACCGGCGCGGGCCCTGACGGGGAGTCGAGGACGGTCGCGGTCCGGCCGCCCGAGCCGGTGACCGTCCAGGTCCCGCCGGAGCGGGTCTGGGAGTCCGGCCTGCGCGACACCGACGTGCTGCGCTGGCTGGGCGACGTCGGCGGCGTGCAGGACCTGGTGCGGCTGCGCGGGCCGGAGTACTTCGGCGCCTCGGCGTGGAAGGAACTGGCCCCGGTGGTCGGCACCGTGACCTCGCACAGCCACCTGTCGGCGCTGTTCGGCACCGCCACCCAGGGCTCGGAGGTGGCGGCGAGCGTCCCGTCCAAGCGGGTCACGCTCGGCGGCGGCAAGGGCGTCGAGGTCGGCGTGAAGGTGGTGTCGCTGGAGCACCGGGCGGTGGACGACAAGGTCGAACTGAGCCCGGCCAACGGCACCTCCGCGGGCGGCACCCGGTACGACCTGGCGGCGAGGAACGCGGGCCTCCAGGGCCAGCTGGGCGCCAAGATCACCGGGGACGTCACCAACAGCCCGGCGGTCGTCGGCGGCGCCCAGCACCTGTGGCGCGACGGCGGCGGCCACGGCGACTCCGGGCAAGTGATCTCGAACGGCAAGTTCGCCACCCCGATGGCGCGCTACGCGGGCCACGCCGAGGTCGAGGTGACGCTCTTCGACGGGGCGCGGAACCCCGTCAAGGAGAAGGGAATCGTCCCGTTCGCCGTGGACATCCCGCTCTCGGAGACCACCGGCTCGCAGGTCCCGGGCGACCACTACCTGGCGTTCACCGGGGAGCACCAGGGCGGCGAACTGCGCGTCACCGAGGGCGGGTGGCGGCTGGAGGAGGTCCACCGGGTGACGGCGCCGGACGCCGAGGGCCCGTCCGACCCGGCCACCCGCAGCCGGGCGGAGCACGAGCAGCTGGTCGGCACCGTCCGGCTCGGACAGGCGGTCTACGAAGGGGAGTTCAGCGCGAGCACCCCGGCGGGAGCCGCGCACATCCGGGCCACCCACCGGCTGGTCGAGCTGGGCGGCGGCACCTCGGCCGGCACCTCCGCGCTGCTGGGCGAACTGCTCGGCACGCCGGACGGCGAGCCGGTCCGGGCCGAGCAGGTGCGCCGGGTGATCGACTGGGTCGAGCGGCGCTCCGCCGACGGCCCGGTCACCCGGGACGACCTGCTCACCGGGGCGCAGCACGGCTGGAGCGAGCCGGAGGAGTCCGCCTGACGGCACGGCCGCCGGGGCACCCGAGAGGCGCTCCCCGGCGGCCGCCGGCCGGTCAACAAGGTTCACCCGAAGGGGCATTGACAGTCGATCAGTCCGGTAGATCTAATGCTCAGGCCCGGGAAAGGGCAGCTCACTGGGGGGAGCAATGGTGGGGACGAGCAGGATCGACGCACTGTTCGAGCGCGACCGGGCCTGCCGCGGCGCGGGAATCACGCTCGACGAGGTGACCGGCGGGCGGGCGGTGGCCCGGATGCGGGTCACCGAGGAGATGGCCAACGCGCACGGCATCGGGCACGGCGGATACGTGTTCCTGCTCGCCGACGCCGCGTTCTCCTACGCCTGCAACAGCTACGGGCCGGTCGCCCTCGCGCAGGGCGCGCAGGTCACCTTCCTGGCCCCCGCCCAGATCGGCGACGAACTGGTCGCCGAGGCCGTGGAACGCTCCAGGGCGGGCCGGCAGGGCGTCTACGACGTCACCGTGCGCACCGCCAAGGGCGCCGTGGTCGCCGAGTTCCGCGGCCAGAGCACGCAGGTCGCCGGGGTGCCGCACAGCGGCTGACCGGCCTCACCGGCCCTCCTGCCGCCCTGTGCGGCCGGTGTAACCGCCGCCCGCCGTCGCGGAGACAGCCGGGAAACGCGGTCTTCCTACAGTCGCCCGTGACGGGTGCAGGTCTTACGTGCGCTCGGAGGTGCACGCAGTGGTGTGCTCGTTCGTGCACGCGGACGTGCACGCGGACGGAAGGGTTCCCGTGACCGAACAGGTGCGCACGGTCTGCGGCTACTGCGGCGTCGGCTGCGGCCTGCTGCTCGACGTCGAGACCGGCCCGGACGGCCGCCGCACCGTGCGGCGCGCCACCGGCGACCCCCAACACCCCGCCAACCTGGGCCGCTTGTGCACCAAGGGCGCCACCACCGCCGAGCTGTTCGCCGCCCCCGGCCGGCTCGCCACCGCCCTGGTGCGCCCCGCCCGCGGCGAACCCCCGGTGCCGGCGCCGACCGCCGAGGCGATCGCCGACACCGGCCGCCGGCTGCGCGCCGTGCTGGACGAGCACGGCCCCGACGCGATCGCGCTGTACGTGTCCGGGCAGATGAGCCTGGAGGCGCAGTACCTGGCCAACAAGCTCGCCAAGGGCTACCTGCGGACCAACCGGATCGAGTCCAACTCCCGCCTGTGCATGGCCAGTGCGGGCACCGGCTACAAGCTGTCGCTGGGCGCGGACGGCCCGCCCGGCTCCTACCGGGACCTCGACCTGGCGGACGTCTTCCTGGTGATCGGCTCGAACGCCGCCGACTGCCACCCGGTGCTGTTCCTGCGGATGATGGACCGGGTCAGGGCCGGCGCCAAGCTGATCGTGGTCGACCCGCGCCGCACCGCCACCGCCGCCAAGGCCGACCTGTTCCTGCAGATCGCCCCCGGCACCGACCTCGCCCTGCTCAACGGCCTGCTCCACCTGCTGCACGAGAACGGCCGCACCGACCGGGAGTTCATCGCCCGGCACACCGAGGGCTGGGAGGCGATGCCGGAGTTCCTCGCCGACTACCCGCCGGCGCGGGTCGCCGAGCTCACCGGCATATCCGAGTCCGACCTCCGCCGCGCCGCCGAACTCATAGGCGAGGCCGAGGAGTTCACCAGCCTGTGGACGATGGGCCTGAACCAGTCCACGCACGGCACCTGGAACACCAACGCCCTGGTCAACCTGCACCTCGCCACCGGCACCATCTGCCGCCCCGGCAGCGGACCGTTCTCGCTCACCGGCCAGCCCAACGCGATGGGCGGCCGCGAAATGGGCTACATGGGACCGGGGCTGCCCGGTCAGCGCACCGTACTCGCCGACGCCGACCGGGAGTTCACCGAGCAGGTGTGGGGCGTCCCGCCCGGCACCGTCCGCGCCGACGGCCTCGGCACCGGCACCGTCGACCTGTTCCGCCGGATGGCCGACGGCGAGATCAAGGCCTGCTGGATCATCTGCACCAACCCGGTCGCCTCGGTCGGCAACCGGCGCACCGTCGTCGAGGCCCTGGAACGCGCCGAACTGGTCATCACCCAGGACGTGTTCGCCGACACCGAGACCAACGCGTACGCGGACGTGGTGCTGCCCGCCGCGCTGTGGAGCGAGACCGAGGGCGTCCTGATCAACAGCGAACGCAACCTCACCCTGGCCCGGCCGCCGCCGACCCGCCCGGCGAGGCGCTCCCCGACTGGCGGATCATCGCGGACGTCGCCACCGCGATGGGCTTCGCGGACGGCTTCCGCTACGACAGCGCGGAGCAGATCTTCGAGGAGCTGAAGCGCTTCCACAACCCGGCCACCGGCTGGGACCTGCGCGGCATCGACTACCCCAGGCTGCGCGACACCCCCGTCCAGTGGCCCGCCGCCGACCCGGACGGCCCCGACCGCAACCCGGTCCGCTACCTCCGCGCCGACGGCACCCCGCACTTCCCGACCCCGTCCGGCCGGGCCGTCTTCCACCCCCGCCCGCACCTCGACCCGGCCGAACTCCCCGACGACGAACACCCGTTCGTCCTCAACACCGGCCGCCTGCCGCACCAGTGGCACACCCTCACCAAGACCGCCAAGGTCGCCAAGCTCGCCCGCCTCGACCCGTCGCCGTTCGTCGAACTCCACCCCGAGGACGCCGCCGCGCTCGGCCTCGCCGAGGGCGACGGCGTGGAGATCAGGTCGCGGCGCGGCCGGGCCGTGCTGCCCGCCCGGATCACCGACCGGGTACGGCCCGGGAACTGCTTCGCCCCGTTCCACTGGAACGACCTGTTCGGTGCGGACCTCAGCATCAACGCCGTCACCTCCGACGCCATCGACCCGCTCTCCCAGCAGCCCGAACTCAAGTACTGCGCCGTCGCGTTGACCAAGGTGGCGACGGCCGCACCGGTGCCCGCGCAGGTGGCCGCGCCGGCCTCGGCCGCCGCCGTGTTCGGACTCGACACCGACCCGCCGCCCGTCCTCGCCGAGGCCGAACGGCGCTACCTGGCCGGGTTCCTGGCCGCGCTGCCCGCCGGGGCGCCCGGCGTTCCGGTGCTGCCCGCCGGCGCGCCGTTCACCGCCGAGCACGCCCAGTGGGTCAACGGCGCACTCGCCGGCCTGTACTCCCGCACCACCCCGACCGCGCCCGCCCCGGCCGGCCGCCCCCTGCTGGTCCTGTGGGCCTCGCAGACCGGCACCGCCGAGGAGTTCGCCGCCGGCGTCGCCGCCCGGCTCACCGCCGAGGGCCGGCCCGCCACCCTGCTCGCCATGGCCGACACCGGCCCCGCCGCCCTGCCCGCCGACGCCGACCTGCTGTTCGTCACCTCCACCTACGGCGACGGCGAAGCCCCCGACAACGGCGCCGCGTTCTGGGACGCGCTCGCCGCCGACCCGCCCGTCCGGCTCGACGGCCGCCGCTACGCCGTCCTCGCCTTCGGCGACCCCGGCTACCGCGACTACTGCGGCCACGGCCGCCGCCTGGACGCCCGCCTCGCCGAACTCGGCGCCCGGCCGCTCGCCCCGCGCGCCGAGTGCCCGCCCGGCGACGAGACCACCGCCCCCGGCTGGCTCGACACCGTCGCCGCCGCACTCCGCGAAACCCCGGGCCCGGCCCCCGCCCCGACCCCGTCCCCGACGGTCCGGCGCGGCGGGCCGGCCACCGCCCGGCTGGTCGGCAACCGCCTGCTGAGCGGGCCGGGTTCGGACAAGGAGGTCCGCCGCTTCACCTTCGACACCCGCGAGCTCGACCGGCCGCTCGACTACGCCGTCGGCGACGCGCTCGCCGTCCACCCCGTCAACTCGCCCGCGCTGGTGGACGAATGGCTGTCCCTGGTCGGCGCCGCCTCCGCCACCGCCACCGTCACGCTCCCCGGCCGCGGCGAACTCCCGTTCCGCGAGGCGCTCGCCCGGCACCTCGACATCACCCGGATCAGCCCCGACCTGCTCCGCTTCTGCGCCGACCGCACCCGCGACGGCCGCGAACTGCGCGCCCTGCTGCGCGCCGACAACACCGACGCGCTGGCCCGCTGGACCTGGGACCGCCAAGCCGTCGACGTGGCGGCGGAGTTCGGCGTCCGGGCCGGCCCCCAGGAGTGGACCGAGGTGTTCGGCCGGCTCCAGCCCCGCCAGTACTCGATCTGCTCCAGCCCGCTGACCGACCCGCACCTGATCTCGCTCACCGTCTCCGTGCTCCGCTGGGACAGCGTCAAGGGCCAGCCGCGCGGCGGCGTCTGCTCCACCCACCTCGCCGACGCCGAACCCGGCACCGCCGTCCCCGTCCGGCTCCGCCGCGCCCCGCACTTCCGGCCGCCCGCCGACCCCGCCACCCCCGCCGTCATGATCGGCCCCGGCACCGGCGTCGCACCCTTCCTCGGCTTCCTGGAGGACCGCCGCGCCCGTGGCCACCGCGCGCCCAACTGGCTGTTCTTCGGCGAACAGCACCGCGCCACCGACTTCCACTACCGCGAGGAACTCACCGCCCACCTCGCCGACGGCACCCTCACCCGCCTGGACACCGCGTTCTCCCGCGACCAGCGCGCCAAGGTCTACGTCCAGGACCGGATGCGCGAACACGGCCACCACCTGTGGTCCTGGCTCCAGGACGGCGCCCACCTGTACGTGTGCGGCGACGCCAGCCGGATGGCCAAGGCCGTCGACCTGGCCCTCCGCGACATCGTCGCCACCCACGGCGGCCTCACCCCCGAGGAGGCCGCCGGCTACCTCAAGCAGCTCGCCGCCGACAAGCGCTACGTCCGCGACGTGTACTGACGGGACGGCTGCTGAGCGGCAGTCACACGTCCCGCCGGGTGCCGAAGAAGAGCGCGGCCAGCGCCCCGCCCGCGGCCCAGGCGAGATAGACCAGCCACTCGCCGGCGGGCTGCGCCGGGAACGTGATGTTCGGGTTCGGCGGCAGCCCGACCAGCTCGTGCAGCTCCTGCCAGGCCCGGAACGGCGTCGCGTGGTACAGGCACGCCGACCAGTGGTGGTTCTGGCTGAGGAAGTTGGGGACCAGCAGCAGGACCGTGGTGGTGGTGACCACGGTGGCCGCGCTGTGCCGGACCAGCGCCGCCAGTCCGAGACCGGTCAGCGCGCACACCGCGGGCAGCAGGGAGGAAGCCAACAGGGCCCTCCAGATGCCCGGTTCGGTGATCGAGATGCCGGCCCGCCGCCCGGACAGGATCGCCTGCGAGACGAAGAAGGACACCCCGGTCGCCAGCACGCCGAAGCCCAGCATCACCACCGTCAGCACCGCGATCTTCGCGGACAGCAGCGCCCGCCGGGCCGGCACCGCCGCGAAGCTGGTGCGGATCTGCCCGGTCGCGTACTCGCTGACCAGCGCCACCGCGCCGAGACTGCCCGCGATCAGCAGGGTCGCGATGCAGGCGTTGTTGGTGAAGCCCGCCGCCAGCGACCCGGCGGGCCGGAAGAACTCCCGCTGCGCGTCCGTGAAGTGCGGCCAGTCGTTCACGTCGGCGATCGCCGCGTTCGCGTTCAGGAAGACCAGCCCGAGCAGGCCGAGGAGCAGCCCCCAGCGGATCGACCGGAGCGACAGCAGCTTGTGCCACTCGGCGAGCAGCAGGTCACGGAACCGGGCCCGCGGCTCGTCGACCGGCAGGGCGGCGGGCGGCGCGGCGGAGGTGAGCGCGGTCATCGGGATTCTCCTGCCAGGTATTCGACGCTGTCGGCGGTGAGTTCCATGAACGCGGACTCCAAGGAGGCCGCGTCGGTGGCCAGTTCGCGCAGCCGCAGACCGTGCCGGTGGGCCAGCTCGCCGACCGCGTCCGCGTCCAGGCCGGTCACCACCAGCCGCTCCTCGCCGTCCGGCCGGACCTGCCCGCCCGCCCGGTCAGCACCGCGGCCAGCGCGCCCGCGTCCGGCGTGCGGACCGTGACGCTGCTGCCCCGGCCGCGGGCCGCGAACGCGGACAGCGACTCGTCGGCGATCAGCCGGCCCCGGCCGACCACGACCAGGTGGTCGGCGGTGTGCTCCATCTCGCTCATCAGATGGCTGGAGACGAACACCGTCCGCCCCTCGGCGGCCAGCCGCCGGAACAGGCCGCGCACCCAGCGCACGCCCTCCGGATCCAGCCCGTTCAACGGCTCGTCGAACAGCAGCACCGGCGGGTCGCCGAGCAGCGCCGCCGCGATGCCCAGCCGCTGCTTCATGCCCAGCGAGAAGCCGCCGATCCGCCGCCGGGCCACGGCCGCCAGCCCGACCTCCTCCAGCACCTCCTCCACCCGCCGCAGCGGAATCGCGTTGCTCCGCGCCAGCACCCCCAGGTGCGCGGCCGCGGTGCGCCCGCCGTGCACGTCCGAGGCGTCGAGCAGCGCACCGGCGTGCCGCAGCCCGCGCGGGTGGTCCCGGAAGGACCGGCCCGCACGGTGACACTGCCGCCGGTCGGCGCGTTCAGCCCGATGATCATTCGTAGCGTGGTGCTCTTGCCGGCCCCGTTCGGGCCGAGGAAACCGGTGACCCGGCCCGGGCGGACGGTGAAGGTCAGGCCGTCGACGGCAAGCGTGCTGCCGTAGCGCTTGGTGAGTTCATTGACTTCGATCACGTGGACCACCGTGCCGTGACCGGCCGTCGTCCCGCGTCGGCGCAGCACTGACACCTGCTCGGGCCGGTGTCGACCCGGGTTGTACGCCCCCGGTCCGACGCACCGCCCGCACCCCGCTGGCTACCATCACCCCATGCCCGTTCACCCGCCCTCCCTGCTCGGACGCGTGACACCCGGTGGCTGGGCGGCACTGGCCTGGACGGCCGGCCTCGCCTACTCCTTCGTGGTGCTGGTCCGCCTGCCCGGCGAATCGCGCGCCGACCGCTACCGCGGCGTGTGGCTCGCCGACGGCAACCAACAGGCGCTCCTCATCTGCGTGGTGGCCTCGCTCGCCGGCTGCGCACTGCTGCGCCGCCGCCCGCTGACCGCCCTCGGGCTGCTGCTGGCCGGCACGGTGTTCGGCGCGTTCGCGATGCACTCCAGCGTGATCGACGTCCCGCTGGTGCTGGGCGTGGACGTGGCGCTCTGGTACATCGCCGCGCACCTGCCGCGCCGTCGGACCGTCCTCGCCTCGGTGCTCGCCGCCCTCGTGCTCACCGGCTACCCGATCGGACGGGTCCTGGTCGGCTTCGTCATCGGCACCTCCACCGCGCTCGCCGTGCTGCTGACCGCGGCCGTCGCCGTCCTGCTCGGCAACTCGGCGGGGCCGCCCGCCGGCACGCCGCCGAGCTCGGCGAGAACGCCGCCGCCCGCGCCGTGGCCGGCGAACGGCTGCGCATCGCCCGGGAGTTGCACGACATGGTCGCGCACAGCATCGGCATCGTCGCCCTCCAGGCCGGCGCCGCCCGGCTGGTCCTCGACACCCAGCCGGAGGCCGCCCGGGAGGCGCTCGGCCAGGTCGAGACCGCCAGTCGCGAAACCCTCTCCGGCCTGCGCCGGATGCTCGTCGCGCTGCGCGCCGCCGAGGACGACGCCGAGACCCCGGCCCCGCTCGCCCCGGCCCCGGCCTCGCCGACCTCGACCGGCTCGCCGCCGCCACCACGGCCGCCGGCGTCGCCGTCGACCTCCGCCGGGACGGCGCCTGGTCCGCGCTGCCGCCCGAGGTCGACCTCGCGGCCTACCGGGTCGTCCAGGAAGCCCTCACCAACGTGGTCCGGCACGCCGGCGCCCGGTCCTGCCGGGTGACCGTCGACTGCGGGGAGACCGACGTGTCCATCGAGGTGCTCGACGGCGGCGGCCTGCGCGCCACCCAGCCCGGCGGCGCGGGCTTCGGCCTGCTCGGCATGAAGGAACGCGTCGCCCTGCTGCACGGCTCCTTCACGGCCGGGCCGCGAGCCGCCGGCGGCTTCCGGGTCGCCGCCACCCTGCCGCTCCCGGCCGGTGCCCGATGACCGTCCGCCTCCTGCTGGTCGACGACCAGCCGCTGATCCGGGCCGCGCTCTCCATGGTGGTCAAGGACGCCCCCGACCTGGAGATCGCCGGCGAGGCCGGCACCGGCGACGAAGCGGTGCGCCTGGCCGCCGAGTTGGCGCCCGACGTGGTCGTGATGGACATCCGGATGCCCGGCATGGACGGCATCGAGGCCACCCGCCGGATCACCGCCTCCGGCTCCACCGCCCACGTCCTCGTCCTCACCACCTTCGACGACGACGAGTACGTCTACGGCGCGCTGCGCGCGGGCGCGTCCGGCTTCCTGGTCAAGGACATGGGCCTGGAAGAGATCATCGCCGCCGTCCGGGTGGTCGCCGCGGGCGACGCCCTGATCGCCCCGCGCGTCACCCGCCGCCTGATCGCCGAACTCACCTCCCGCCCCGCACCCGGCAGTTCACGCCCCCCACTGGCCCTGACCGCCATCACCGAACGCGAACGCGAAGTCCTCACCCTGATCGGCCGCGGCCTCTCCAACACCGAGATCGCCGAGCACCTCCACCTCAGCATCGCCACCGTCAAGACCTACGTCACCCGCCTCCTCTCCAAACTCGACGCCCGCGACCGCGTCCACCTGGTGATCCTCGCCTACGAGTCGGGCCTGGCAACCACCGCCCGCTGAGCACTCGGAAGGCCGTCAGCAGCGCTCGGAGGCCGGCCAGGGCGGTCGGGGCGTGGGTCAGTGGGAGGGGCGGTCGTCGATGACCTGGCGGAGTTTGCCGGTGCGGGGGTTGGTGACGAGGTCGGCGCGCGGGACCCATTCGATCTGGAGGGGGTGGATGGCGCCGGCGGCGACCTCGGCTTCGTAGGTGGGGCGGGCGGCGAGGACGGCGCGGCGGAGGGTCTCGGCGAGGTCCGGCGGGGGCGGGGCGGTGTGGCCGAGGCGGATGATCAGGCCGTCGCGGCCGGACCAGCGGCGCTGGACGAGCTGCATGCCGGTGATGTGGTGCCCGGGGTCGTGGGCGAGCAGCACGTCGCGGACCTGCTCGGTGGGCATGGAGACGATGCCGACGCGGGCGCCCTCGCCGGAGCGGCCCAGGAGCCGGAAGCGGTCGCAGTGGGAGTCGACCCATTCGGCGCGGTCGCCCGCCGGGTAGCGCAGGATCGGGACCAGGGTGCGGAACAGGTTGGTGACCACCACCCGCCCGGGGACGCCCGGTTCGGTGATCGGCTCGCCGGTGGCCTCGTCGATCAGCTCGACCACCGTCCGCCCCGGGAACGCCCGGTGGACGCGCAGGTCCTCGCCGGCGGGCACCGGTCCGGCGACCAGGCCGGCGTCCACGGAGGCGTAGCCGATGGAGGACAGCGCGGCCTTCGGGAAGGCCGAACGCAGCAGCGGGCGCAGGTCGTTGAACAGGATGTCGCCGCCGAACAGGACCAGTTCGACCTGCGGGGCGGGCCGGCCCTGCGCGAGCAGGGTCTCGGCGACGGAGGACAACTTCATCGGCTCGCCGGCCAGCACGTCCGCCCCGAAGCCGTGGATCACCTCGGCGACGAAGTCGTCGGGCGCGGTCCCGATCGGCAGGCGGACGTTGTCGACCGGCGCGTGGTGCAGGGCGTTCTCGATGAAGACGAAGCCGCTGTAGAACTCGCCGGCGCGGAACAGGTTGGCGACCTTCTGCCCGGGTCTGAGCCCGGCGTCGACCAGGCCGGCGCCGAACGCCCGGACGGAGTCGACGTGCTCCTCGCGGGTCCACGGGGAGAACTTGGGCGCGCCGGTGGTGCCGCCGGACTTGAAGACGCAGGCATCGGTGAGCGGGGCGGTCAACAGCCGGTTGCCGGGCCAGGAGTTGGCGGCCCAGAACGCCTCCTGGTCGACGACGGGCAGCTGGGTGAGCGAGCCGACCACGGCCGGTACCTCGCGGTACAGCTCGGCGTAGAACGGCGAATGGGCGCGGGCGTGGTCGACCAGGGCGTGAAGTGGCTTGGCGGGCACGGTGGTTGCTCCCGGGGAGTCAGGGGGTGGGGGAGAGGCCGATCCAGTCCTGGGCGAGGCGCTGGACGGTGCGGCCGTCTCGGTCGGCGAGTTTCACGGCGAGGTAGTCGGCGGCCCAGGCGCCGGCCGGGATGCGGAACGGCGGCCGCTCCTCGGCCAGCGCGCGCAGCACCGCGGCGGCGACCTCCGCGGCGGGCTGCCCGGCGTCCGCCCAGTTCCGTCCGAGCCGGTCGACGTAGGCGGCGAAGGTGCCCGCGTACGGGCCCGAAGCGGCCTGCACGGTGGTCCGGTCGACGTCCGGGAAGTGCCCGAACCGGGTGTCGGGCACGTAGCCGGGGACGAGGACGGAGACGTGCACGCCGTGCGCGGCGGCCACCGGGGCGAGCGCCTCCATGAAGCCCTCGACGGCGAACTTGGCCGCGCAGTACGCCTCGTTGAAGGGCTGGCCGACCACGCCGTGCACGCTGCCGATGGTCAGCAGCCGGCCGCCGGAGGCGCGCAGCAGCGGCATCGCGGCGCGCGAAACGGCCACCGTGCCGAAGAAGTTGACGTCCAGGTTGGCGCGCAGCGCTGCCGAGGTGGACATCTCCAGCGTCGGGTCGGAGTTGGAGATCCCGGCGTTGTTGACCAGCGCGTCCAGCCGGTCGAGGCCGGCGAAGCAGCGGGCGATCGACTCCTCGTCGGTGACGTCCAGGCGGCGGACCAGGGCGTCGGGCGCGGCGGCCCGCAGGGCGTCCGCGCGTTCCGGGTCGCGGACGGTGGCGAGCACCGTCCAGCCGGCCCGGCTCGCGGCAGCCGCGGTGGCCAGCCCGATGCCGGAGGAGCAGCCGGTGATCAGGACGGTGCGACGGTCCGTCACGAGGCGGCCTCCGCGAGCTCGGTGGCGCCGTCCGCGGCCTTCGGCAGGCCGGCGTCCATCCGGGCCTGGACGCCGAGCGCCGGGAGGAAGGAGCAGGCGGCGAGCAGGGTGCCGCCGACCATGGTCCAGCGGGCCGCGTCGAGGACGCCGAGCGGGCCGGTGAGCAGCGAGACGGCGAGGCCGCCGGCCAGTGCGGCCAGCGGGATGACGCCCCAGGTCGCGGTGCGGAACGCGGCGTGCATGACGCCCTGGTGCTGCGCGGACATCCGGGACTGCCGGGCGGGCGCGGAGCACACGTTGATGCAGGACATGAAGAAGCCGTAGCAGCCCATGGTGACGGCGATGACCGGCCCGGCGGGCAGCGCGGGCGCGGCCAGCACGCCCAGGCCGACCAGGCAGTGCAGCAGCAGCGCCCAGGCCAGCGTCCGCCCGATGCCGAGCCGCCCGCCGATCCTCGGCGCGACGAGCGCGCCGAGCAGCGCGCCGACCGCGCCCGCCGACATCGCGGCGCCGAACGCGCCGACGGTGACGCCCAGGCCGCGGTAGGCGAACACCGGCAGCACGGTGACGAACACCGGCCCGCCGGAGTTCAGCGTGACGGCGGCCAGCACCACCCGGCGCAGCACCGGGTCCTGCCAGTTGAGGCGGAAGCCCAGGGTGAGGCGCTGCCACACCGAGCCCTGCGCGACGGTGCGTCCGCCCCACGGCCGCATCCAGCGGAAGCAGGCCGCGGAGACCAGGTAGCTGGCGGCGTCGACCAGCAGCGAGGCGGCGCCGAGGGCGCTGTACAGGGCAGCCGCGATCGACGGCCCGGCGACCTCGGCGACCGAGCCGCTGCCCTCCAACCGCGAGTAGGCGCGCACCAGGTGCGGCTGCTCGACCACGGCCGGCACCGCCACCAGGTAGCCGACGTTGAAGAAGATGGTGGCGCCGGACACCGCCGCGACGCAGCAGAACAGCAGCGGCGTGGAGAGGAAGCCCAGCCAGTACGCGACGGGGATGACGGCGACCGCGACCAGCCGGACCAGGTCGCAGACCAGCAGCGTCAGCCGCTTGTCCCAGCGGTCCACCAGCACGCCCGCGACCGGGCCGAGCAGCGGAATGCCCAGGTACTGGGCCATCGCGACGATGCCGACCTGGAACGCCGAGGCGTGCAGCACGAAGATCATCAGGGTGGGGACGACGAACACCGTCACCCGGTCGCCGATGCTGGACACCGACTTCCCGACCCAGAACAGGTCGAAGGCCCGGCCGAGTTGCTCGGGCGCGCGCAGCTTCACGAGGCCTCCCGGACCACGAAGCCCGCGGTCTTCCCGGTGCGCTCGTTGCCGAGCAGCGCGTCCACCACCCGGACCCGGACCTGCTCCGGGTCGTGCACGAAGGCGGTGCTCAAGGTGACGGTGGCGGACAGCAGTTCACGCCGCAGCGCCTCCGGGTCGGGAAGTTCGCCGAGCACCAGGACGTCCACCTGCCGGGCCCGGCCGCCCTGTTCGGTGATCACCACCTGGGCGCGGACCACGCCCGGCTCGCGCTCCACCCGGGCCAGCAGCTCGTCCACGTGCAGGCCCAGGCCGCGCACCTGCACCACGTTGTCGCGGCGGCCCAGCACCCGCATCGCCGGGCCTGGCCGGCCGCACCCGCAGACCGTCAACTCGCCCGCGTCGCCGGTGCGGTAGCGCAGCACCGGGTTGAGCATCGCCGGGTCGAGCGAGGTGAAGTCCAGCAGTCCGCCGTCCCCGACGTGCACCAGCTGGTGCGGGAACGGGTGGAAGGTGTCCGCCGGGCACTCCGGGGAGTTGGCGCCCACTACCCAGGTCTCGGTGGAGCCGAACATGCCGTGCCGCCGGGCCTTCGGCGCGACCACCGCCAAGTCCTCCTCCAGCTGCGGCTGCCAGGCCTCGCCCAGCCACAACACCTTGCGCAGCGACGGGAGTTCGATCCCGGCCGCGCGGGCGTGCGCGAACCACAGCCGCAGCACGCTCGGGGTGCCGCCGATCGCGGTGACCCCCCGGTCGGCGAGGAACCCCAGCCACTGCGGGTACTCCGCGGAGGTCACCGAGCCCAGTGCGATCACCCGGCAGCCGCACAGGTCGGCCAGCCCCGCCGCGAGGAAGTGCGCGCCCCACATCCGGCCCGCACCCCAGGCGTTGACGAAGACGTCCGCGCGGTCCAGCGGACGCCAGTGCTCGAACACCTTCGCCATGTAGAAGCCCGTCGGCGCGTAGCCGAGCTTCGGCGCACCCGTCGAACCGCCGCTCTGGAACAGCCAGGTGGCGCCGTGCGCCGCCGCGGGATCCAGCCGGGCGAGCGCCGTGTTCAGGTCGTCCTTGGCCAGCGGCGGCAGCTCCGCCAGCTCGGCCAGCGAGCCGGGCGGCCGCGCCTGCGCGTACCGGTCGCCGAACTCCGGTACGGAGCGCAGCAGTTGCAGCGTCCGGCGGGCCACCGCGAGACCGCCGGCGGCCTGCGCCTCGGTGAGCGAGAAACTCGTCATCGGCGGGCGCCCCCGTCCGCGAGGAACGCCGAATGCGCGTCCCGGTAGGCCGCGAACCGGGCCCGGGTGACGTCCCGCTGGACCGAGCGGTCCGGGTCGTCGAAGTCCGGGGCGATCACCCCGTCCGGCTCCAGCTCGGAGAACCAGAACCGCTCGCCGTCGTGCAGGAAGTCCACGCAGAAGAACGGGATCGCCAGCTTCTTCGCGAAGTACCCGGTGGCGTCCGCGAGTTCGGCCGGGACCGGGCAGAACTCCATCGAGCCGCCCCGGCTCGCGTTCGCCACCGGCGACCCCGCCTCCGGGGTGCGCCGCAGCGCCGCGTACGGCTTCCCGCCGATCACGTACACCCGGTAGTCGACCGTGCCGTCCCCCAGGTACGGCTGCGCCACCAGCGTGGTGTCACCGCCCTGCGCGAGGCTGGCCAGCCCCCGCACGTCCTCCCGCGAACGGGCCAGGCAGATCCCGCCGCCGCCGCACCAGCCGGCCGGCTTCACGATCGCCGGGAACGCCAAGCCGTCCAGCGCCGCCTCGTACTGGTGCTTCGACACGTCCCGGCCCGAGCCGATCCGCACCGAGGGGATCGGCGGCACCGGCGAGTCCGCCAGGAACAGCACCGTCGCCAGCTTGTCGTTGCCCAGCAGCGACACCTGCGCCGGGAACGGCAGGTAGAACCCGGCCTGCTCCAGCACCGTGCACAGCGAGAGCTGGTTGAACACGTCCATCGACTGGTACGGCAGCGAGTACAGCGCCGTGATGAACAGGGTGTCCTCGGGCGTGACCGGCCGGTCCTCCAGGTACACCCGCGGCCGGCCCGGGTCGGTGCCGTCCACTGTCACCGCCTCCGGCGCGTGCCGGGACCACTCCATGCCCATCCCGGCGGCGACCTCCGCGAACACGTCCCAGAAGTAGTGCTTCCACATCGCCCCCGACCGGGTCGACTCCCGGTCCGGGAAGATCCAGACCATCCGGCGCAACGGCGCCGACGCCTCGCTCACTCGCCCTCCTCGGAGTCCAACAGCTCGAACACGTCCGGCAGCCGCCCCGCACCCCGGGCCAGCCGCTCCGCCCACCAGGCGCGACCCGCCGCCGGCAGCGTGTCCACCGGATCCACGTACGGGAACCGGCGGCCCAACTCGGCCTCGCCGCCCGCCGCTTCCGGCGAGCGCAGGTCGACCGCGGTGCGGTAGTTCTTGGTCCAGTACGAGATGCCGCGCTCCCGGTCGTAACCGACCGCGTGGTGCACCCAGCGCTTGCCGACGTGCGGCACGTCCGCCACCAGCCGCGGCGTCGCGTACCCCGGCAGGTAGCCGAGGATCGCCTCCTGGAGGCGCTGCGCCTCGGACAGCGGCAGCCGCCAGTGCTCGGCGTTCGGCACCACGTCGCACAGGTAGAAGTAGTACGGCAGGATGTTCGCCTCGCCCTGCAGCGCGAAGCACAGGTCGAGCAGCGCCGCCGGGGTGGCGTTCACCCCGCGCAGCAGCACGCCCTGGTTGCGGACGTCCCGCACCCCCGCGTCCAGCAGCGCCCGCGCCGCCTCCGCGACCAGCGGCGTCACCGACGCCGCGTGGTTGGCGTGGGTGTGCACCGCCAGGTTGACGGAGCGCCGGGCCGCCAGCCGCGCCACCCGCCGCACGCCCGCCAGCACCTTCGGCTGCAGCCAGTGCTGCGGCAGGCCGACCACCGCCTTGCTGGCCAGCCGGACGTCCCGCACCGACCCCAGCTCCAGCAGCCGCAGCAGGAACGACTCCAGCCGCGGCCACGGCACGTTCGCCAGGTCGCCGCCCGACACCACCACGTCCCGCACCGACGGCGTCCGCTTCAGGTAGTCGAGCATCTGCTCCTCGCGGTCCGCCGGACGCAGCACCAGCCGCGCCTTCGCCACCTGCGGCGTCGACCGGCCCACCAGGTCCATCCGGGTGCAGTGCCCGCAGTACTGCGGGCAGGTGGACAGCAACTCGGCCAGCACCTTCGTCGGGTAGCGGTGCGTCAGCCCCTCCACCGCCCACATCTGCGCCTCGTGCAGCGAATCCCGCGCCGCCAGCGGATGGCTCGGCCACTGCGGATGCCGGTCCGAGCGCACCGGCAGCATGTAGCGCCGCACCGGATCCGCCAGGAACGCCGCCGTGAACGCCGCCGGCGACAACGGCGCGTCCGCCGCCATGGTGTTCAGCATCTGCGGCGGCACCAGCACCGACATGGTCGCGAACCACCGCTGATCGGCGGCCAGTTCACGGTAGAACCGGTCGGTCAGCAGGGGCCCGAACACCTGCCGCAGCTGCCGCTCGTTCTGCACGCAGTGCGCCCGCTGCCACTGCGCGTCCCGCCACTGCTCGGCCGTCACCTCCCGCCAGCCCGGCAGCCGCCGCCAGTCCGGCTCCACCAACTCCCGCCGCAGGTACGCGTACGGCTGCGGAACCTGCCGGTGCATCAGGAACGCGCCGCATCGTGCGCACCGGACGACAGCAGGCCGGCGTGCCGGGTGCGCAGCTCGCGCTTCAGCACCTTGCCGGTCGGGCCGAGCGGGAACTCCTCGGCCGTGCACGCCACGTGCAGCGCCGCCAGCTCGGCCAGCCCCGCCTTCGCCAGCTCCGCGTTCGCCGCCGCCAGCAGCCCGTCCGCGGACGCCCCGTCCTGCAGCCGCACCACCGCGACCGGCCGCTGACCGCCGTCCGGGTGCGGCACGCCCACCACCGAGCAGTCCTGCACCCGATCGGCGCAGTCGGCGAGCAGCACCTCCTCCAACGGCAGGCTGTACACCGGCCCGTCCAGCGTGTCGATCACGTCCACCGTCCGGTCCAGGTGGAAGAACCGTCCCTCGCTGTCCCGGTACGCCACATCGCCCGTCAGCCAGAACCCGTCGCGCCGGAACGACTCCGTCAACCGCTCGTCGTTCCAGTACCCCGGCGTGATCGAGGGCGCGGCGACGGCCAGCAGGCCGACCGTCCCGTCCGGCACCTCCGCACCGTCCTCGTCCAGCACCGCGGCCCGCTCCACCACCTCCGACGGCTTCCCCACGCAGCGGTCGGCGCGCCCCGACTCCGGCGAGGTCACCTGCCCGAACAGCGCCATGCCCATCTCGGAGGAACCCAGCCCGTCCACGAACTGCGAACCGGGCAGCGCCGCCTGCTCGGCCCGCTCCTGCGGCAGCAGCCACGGACGGACCAACCCCGCCGGGCGCTCGCCGAGTTGGACCAGCCGCCGGATGTGCCCGTAGTGCGCGCTGTCGCCCGTGTTGAACCACGAGTGCACCTTCGCCGCACCCGCGACCGGCAGCTCACCGGTCGCCAACTCGACGAAGGTGCGCGGGAACGAGGCCACCATGGTCGGCCGGAACGCCTCCATCACCGGCTCCACCGCCGCCCGCCGCCAGTCCGCCATCACCACCGTCGGCAGCCCCAGCAGCGTCGCTGTCAGGAAGTAGCTCAGGCCCCCCGCGTGGGTGTGCGGCATCAGGGACATCAGGCGGTCGTACGGCTCCGCCGGGAACCGCACCATCCGCGGCTGCTTCCCGTCCCAGAACTGACGGTGCGCCAGCATGGTCGACTTCGGCGTGCCGGTCGTCCCGGAGGAGTGGATCAGCGCCACGACGTCCTGCGCCGCGTGCCGGTACGGGTACGCCGCCGGCAGCGGCGCCGCGGCGGCGTCGAAGGCCTGCACCTCGGCCGTCAACGACAGGAAGCGCGGCCGCAGTCGGGGATCCTGCCGGTACGCCGACGCCAGCCGGGTGGTGTCGTCCGCGACCACGCCCACCACGCCCACGTGGCTCAGGTAGCGGACCATCACGTCGTGCCGCATCGCGTCGTTCACCAGCGCCGGCACCGCGCCCAGCGCGGTCAGCGCGAAGAAGTGCAGCAGCGGCTCCAGGCCCTCGGCGATCACCACGCCGACCGGATCGCCGGGCCGCACCCCGTTCGCGTGGTACCACGCCGCGTAGCGGTCGCGCAGCGCGACCAGGTCCAGCAGGCTGTGCCCGCGCAGCACCACCTGCCCGCGGTGGTCGAGCCGGTGGCTGAACGCGAACGGCACCGCGCGGTGCGGATTCGCCTCGACGGCGCGGTCGAGGAAGTTGCCCGCACCCAGGGTCGGGTCGGACATGAACCGCTCCCTGACGGGAAGCGGCGCGAGGGACGTCTGATCGGTCATGGCGGTCTCCGGTCTTCCGAAGCAGGACTCGATGCCCGGGCACGCCCTCGTGCGGCGCGCGCCGGACCGGGGGAAATGCCCGACGAAAGGGAAGGTGGTGCTGGGGTGTGGGGCGGCGGGGGACCGCGTGGCGGAGCGCCCCCAGGGGTGGCTACGCGGAAAGGAGTTCGGCGGCGGCGCGGCGGCCCGAGCGGACGGCGCCCTCCAGCAGCCCGAAGAACTCGGTGCTGGTCTCGGTGCCCGCGAAGTGCACCAGGCCGTGCGGGGTGGTCAGCGTCGGCCCGAGCGCCGACCAGTCGCCCGGCCCGAACAGCGCGGCGTAACAGCCCTTGCTCCACCGCTCGTTGACCCAGTCGGTGACGTGGAACGCGAGCGGCTCCGGCAGCATCGGGAACAGCCGGGACGCCTGCGCGACCGCCGCCGCCCGCTGGTCCGCGGCCGGCAGCGCGGCGAAGGCGTGCGCCTCCGCGCCGGTGACGAACCCGGTCAGCACGCCCGGCGACCCCCGTCCCGTGAGACCTGGCCCAAGGGCACACAGGGGGATACGGGCGGGCGGGCGGGCGGGGGGGGGGGGGGGGGGGGGG
>NZ_KK853997.1:6440201-6441091 GCF_000696185.1 Kitasatospora cheerisanensis KCTC 2395
CGTCCTGCAGCCGCACCACCGCGACCGGCCGCTGACCGCCGTCCGGGTGCGGCACGCCCACCACCGAGCAGTCCTGCACCCGATCGGCGCAGTCGGCGAGCAGCACCTCCTCCAACGGCAGGCTGTACACCGGCCCGTCCAGCGTGTCGATCACGTCCACCGTCCGGTCCAGGTGGAAGAACCGTCCCTCGCTGTCCCGGTACGCCACATCGCCCGTCAGCCAGAACCCGTCGCGCCGGAACGACTCCGTCAACCGCTCGTCGTTCCAGTACCCCGGCGTGATCGAGGGCGCGGCGACGGCCAGCAGGCCGACCGTCCCGTCCGGCACCTCCGCACCGTCCTCGTCCCCAGGCCCACCCCGGCGGGCCCCCCCGGCCTCCCCCCGCCCCCGATCCCCCCTCCCCCCCGGGGGGGGGGATGGGGGGCCCCCTGGGGGCGGGGGACCCCCTGGGGGCCCCCCCCCAAGGGGGGGGGCCCCCACCCCGGCCCCCAGGGGGGGGGGGGGGGGGGCCCAGGGGGGGGGCCGCGCGCGCGCGCGCGCGCGCGCGCGCGCGCGCGCGCGCGCGCGCGCGCGCGCGCGCGCGCGCGCGCGCGCGCGCGCGCGCGCGCGCGCGCGCGCGCGCGCGCGCGCGCGCGCGCGCGCGCGCGCGCGCGCGCGCGCGCGCGCGCGCGCGCGCGCGCGCGCGCGCGCGCGCGCGCGCGCGCGCGCGCGCGCGCGCGCGCGCGCGCGCGCGCGCGCGCGCGCGCGCGCGCGCGCGCGCGCGCGCGCGCGCGCGCGCGCGCGCGCGCGCGCGGCGCGCGCGCGCGCGCGCGCGCGCGCGCGGCGCGCGCGCGCGCGCGCGCGCGCGCGCGCGCGCGCGCGCGCGCGCGCGCGCGCGCGCGCGCGCGCG
>NZ_KK853997.1:6441111-6441823 GCF_000696185.1 Kitasatospora cheerisanensis KCTC 2395
GGGGGTGGGGGGCCCCCCTCCCCCCCGGGCGGCCGGGGACCCTGGGGGTCCGACCCGGACCAGCACCCGGGCTCACCCCGTGTGCCAGCCATCCCGCCCCGGTCCAGCAGGCGCCGGGTCAACCGTTCGCACAGCCGGTGCGCGCCGCCCGCCACCCGGTCCTGCTGGGCGCCGCCCGCGAAGGCGTTCAGATAGCGCAGCCCGCCGCCCGAGCGCAGGTAGAACGCCAGGTGGAGCACCGAGATCCGGGCCGGATCGGCGGCCATCATCTCGCCCAGGAACAGCGGGAAGAACAACCGGGCGTCCGGGTGCGAGAGGTGTCGCTCCGCCCAGTCGGCGGCCGTCAGCGCGTCCAGCCGCGCCGCGTCCGGGGACAGCCACGGCGCGTCCGGGCGGACGGCGGCCGTCAACTCCTCCAACTGCTCGAACAGGTCGCCCAGGGCGACCGCGCTCAGCGGCGGGAACCGCCCGTCCCTGGTCGCCGCCCCGCCGTGCTCGGCGTACCCGCCGTCCTTGTCGTCGCCGGTGCCGGTGTCGGTGCTCGGAGCGAGGGCGAAGCGGCTGGCGCCGAGCATGGTGGTCGGCGCGGTCTTCAAGTCGCAGGCGGCGAGCAGGGCGTGGAGTTCGGTGTGCCGGTCGCCCAGGTAGGCGGCGCCCGCGTCGATCCACCGTCCCGGCGCGACCTCGATCCCGCGGACCCGGCCGCCGACCC
>NZ_KK853997.1:6441843-6546808 GCF_000696185.1 Kitasatospora cheerisanensis KCTC 2395
CGTCCCGGCGCGACCTCGATCCCGCGGACCCGGCCGCCGACCCGGTCCCGGGCCTCCAGCACCGTCACCCGCACGCCGCGGTCGGCCAGTTCGACCGCCGCGGTCAGCCCGGCGAGGCCCGCACCGACCACGATGACGGAACCCGGCGCCGGGTGGTGGACGGAGAGAGCTGCCGCGCTCACCGGGTGGCCGCCGGTGCGCCGTGCTCGGCCGCGGCGGCGACGATGCGGGAGGCGAGGCCGGCCGGGGTGGGGTCGGTGAGGAAGTCGTCGAAGGTCAGCTCGACGCCGTGCCGACGGGCGACGGCGCTCAGCACCCGGGTGGCGATCAGCGAATCCCCGCCCAGCAGGAAGAAGTTGCCGTCGGCCGGTACGTGGTCGAGCTCCAGGATCCGGCCGAACACCGCGCTCAGCTCCGCCGTCAGCGCGGCCTCGTCGGACGGCGGCGCTGCTTCGGGGGTGGCGGCGGATGCGGTGACGGGTATGTCGAGGCTCATCGGGGGGTCTCCTTCGACCGGTGCGGGGTGCGCGTGGTCCGGCGGTGCCAGCGGTGCGTGGTGCGCGGTGCTGTACGCGGGGAAAGGTCGAGCTGCGACGCGGTGGGTGGGGCGCGACTGCCGAGCTGGGGCGAGTGACTGACGGAGCGTCCGATACAAGCCGCCGCAGGTGCCGTGGGGGAAACGGTCGCGGGGTCAGCGCGGGGCGGTGGTGCTGCCGCCGTGGAGGCGGTGCGAGGCGGCGCGGTCGACCTTGCCGCCGGCGGTGCGGACCAGGTCCGGCACCACGGTGATCCGGCTCGGCACCAGATGGCCGGGCAGCCGCCCGCGCAGGTAGTGCATCAGCTCGGCGGCGAGCGCGGGATCGGCTGCGCCGGCCCGCGGGACGACGTACGCGACGAGCGCGGGCCGACCGGCCAAGGTGGCGGCGGTGACGGCGGTGGCGCCCACGGCAGGGTGGGTGCCGAGTCCGGCCTCCACCTCGGCCGGGTCGACCCGGATGCCACGGATCTTCACCTCGTGGTCCAGCCGCCCGAGCGGGTCGAGCACCCCGTCCGCGCCCCGGGCCATCCGATCCCCGGTGCGGAACCAGCGCCGTCCGTCGCGGAGGACGAACCGCTCGGCGGTGGCCTCCGGGAGTCCCGGGTAGCCGGCGGCGAGGGCCGGCCCGCCGATCAGCAACTCGCCGTTTTCCGAGAGGAGTTCCGTGACGTGGGGGAGTGCGCGTCCGATCGGCGCCCGGGCGGCAGGATCCCAAGGCTCGCCCGGGGCAGGGGAGTTCGGCCCGAGCAGGTCCACCGCGTGGGTGATCAGGGTGGTCTCGGTGCAGCCGTAGGTGTTCAGCAGCCGGACTCGGGCACTGCTGCTCAGCCGGCTCCAGTCCGCGAGCCGGGCCGGGCTCGCCGCCTCGCCGCCGATCACCACGAGCCGTACACAGTCCGGGAGTTCGGTCGGATGCCGGTCCTCGGTGAGATGCAGGACCAGTTCGTGCCAGAACGCGGTGGGCAGGTCGAGCACGGTGATGCCGCGATCTTCGACCATTCGCAACAGCCGGGGGAACGACGCCGAGTGCGCCTCCGGGTCGAACACCAGGCGCGCGCCCGAGGTGAGGGCGGGCAGGATCTCTTCGAAGCAGGTGTCCCAGTTCAGCGAGGCGAACTGCAACACCCGGTCGGTCGGGGCGAGTTCGAAGAGCTGCCGTAAGGAGGCGACCGAGACCGAGACGGCCCGGTGCGGGGTCAGTACGGGTTTGGGCCGACCCGTGGATCCGGAGGTGAACAGGAGGTAGGCCGGGTCCTCCGGTCCGGGGGCCGCTGTGCCGGTCGCATCCTCGGCGCTCGCTGTCTCGAACTCGACGTTTTTCAGGCCGAGTCGGGCGGCTTGGCTGCGTGCCCCGTGGCCGACCGAGGCCCGGCAGCCGGCTGCGGCTGCCATCCGGCGCTGCCGTTCCACCGGGAAGTCCGGGTCGATCGGGACGTAGGTGCCGCCCGCCGTGAGGATGCCCAGCAGGGCCACCACCGTGTCCGGGCGGTGCCGGGCCGGTACGGCCACCGGCCCCGGCCGGTGGCCGAGTGCGGCGGCCAACTGCCGGACCGATAACGCGAGTTGCTGGTAGCTGAGAGTGTGCTCGGGGGACTCGATCGCGATTCGCCCGGGCCACCGGAGAACGGTTTCCGCGAACGCGTCCAGCAGGTCGGAACCCGATCTGTTGACGCCGCCGTTCTTTGACATGCCCGCTCCAAGGTAAATGCCCAGAGGCGCCAGTCCGTGCTTCGGCGAACCGGGACTCTACCTCCAGCGATCGGCCCCCACAATGGTTGTTGAAGTGGTTTTCCCGCGGTCGTGCGGCCGACGCGTGAACTCCCGGCGCGACTGCCCGGGTGACGCTCTGTCATTGCCGTCCTGAGGTGAGGGCAGCCTTCCTGCGGCTCTGTGGTGGTGGCCCTCGGGGGGCGCTGCGGTGGGTGACGGCGTCGCGTGCGAGCGGACCGCCGGTGTCCGGCGCGGGTGCCGCCCGACGCCGCCGGCCCGCCGGCCGGCCGGAGGGTATTCCGGATTGGATTCGATTCCTCTGTGTCCGGATCAATGACCGGCTGCGGTGCGTGCATCGGGCGCGCAGCAGAATGCGAAGTGATGGCCCGTCATCGACCGGTCGGCTCTCAATTCCGGGTGTGCTCAGGTTCGACGCGATCGCCGTGGTGGCGGCCCGGTGTCCCGACGGAGCGTCACCGAACGAAGGTTCGGTCGATGCGGTACGGTTTTCGCGCGACGTGGCGCGCATCGGGGCGGTCCGGAGCGGCGTGTCTCCAGCTCGGTGACGCGCGGAGATGCCCGCGACGGGCGTCACCGGCGGGTGGGCGACGGCCCGGTCAATTCGGCGCGGTCGTCAACTCGCGCAGCCCTCAGGTGATTTGAGCCAGCTGGCCGGAATGCTCGGTCGGGGTGGGCGGGATTCGGCCGCGCCCGAACGGCCGTGGGCGGACGGGGCGGAAGGCGAAGGCCCCCGCCGCCAGTGGCGGCAGGGGCCCGAACTCAGCGATCGGAAGGTCGAGTTCAGACCTCACCGAAGACGCCGTCGGCGGCTGCGGTCGCGAACGCCGCCCACGCCCGGTTCGAGAAGCGGAGCTGCGGTCCGCTCGGGTCCTTGGAGTCCCGGACCGCCGTGGTCGCGGAAGTCGGAGCGGCGATCTCGACGCACGCGCCGTTCCCGCCGCTGTAGCTGGACTTGCGCCAGGTCAGCTCGACGTCCGTGGTGTTGCTCATGGTGGTAGCTCCTCCAACTATGGCCCTGGGCATGGCGATCGGCCGTACCGGGGGGCCGGTGCCGATCTGGGGAGATCATAGGTACATGAGCATGACCAGACGATGCTCGGAGCACGGCCCGGTCGCCCGGAAGCGTGAGCCTCGGCGTAATCGCCGTTCGCACGGGTGGAAGGTGCGAGGATGCTGTGGGGTCCATCCCGGCACGGAGCGGTCCGCCCCCGGTGCCGGAGAGCGAGCGCGGGGCCGGCGGCCCCGGCGGCCGGACTCTGCCCCACCAGGGCCGGCCGCCGGTCTGCCGCCTTCGTGGCTACCCCGCGTGAACGCGGCAGTCCTCCCGCCGGGCCCATCCCACAACGGAGGTCCCGACGGGAGGAGTTCGGGTGAGCGGGTCGGTCAGCCGATGCTGACGTCGTCGATCAGGAAGACGGTCGCCAGGTAGGCGTCCTCGGTGCCGGCGAACTCGAGCTTCACCGACTGGCCCTTGTAGGCGGACAGATCGACGGTCTTCTGCACGTAGCCGGCGCTCGCGTTGGCGTTGGAGTAGGTCGCCAGGGTCGCGCCGTTGACCTTGACCTTCAGGGTGTCGTAGGCGGTGGAGCCGGACTCCTGGGTGCTGACCTTCAGCCAGAAGGTGAGCTTCGGGCTGCCGGAGGCGGGGACGGCGATGTTCGACTGGGAGAGGGACTCGACGGCGGAGGTGCCGTAGCCCATCATCCAGGCGTACCAGGAGCCGCCGTGGGCGGGCTGCAGCGTCGAGTTGGTGATGTCGTTGTCGCTCTGGGTCCAGCCGGCCGTGCCCTGCTCGAAGGCGCCGTTGGTCAGCGCGTTGCCCGGGTTCGGGCTGCCGGAGGACGACGGGGACGGGGACGGGGACGGGCTGGTGGAGCCCGAGGGCGACGGGGACGGGCTGCCGGTGCCCGGGTCCGGCAGGGCGGTGCCGACGCTGACGGCGGCCCAGGCCTTGGAGACGAGGTACCGCTCCTGCGAGTTGGCGCCGTACAGGTCGGCGGCGGCCTGCAAGGTGGCGGTGCGGGCCCCCGCGTAGTTGGTGGTGGAGGTCATGTAGGTGGTCAGGGCGCGGTACCAGACGGCCGCGGCCTTGTCGCGGCCGATACCGGTGAAGGTGTCGTTGTTGCAGGTGGTGCCGTTGTGCGAGCGCCCGCCGATGGTCTTGGCGCCGGTGCCCTCGGCCGCCAGGTAGAAGAAGTGGTTGGCGATGCCGGAGGAGTAGTGGACGTCCACCGAGCCGGCGCCGGAGCTGTAGCAGGACAGCGAGTTGCCGTCGACGGAGGGGTTGTCCATCCGGCGCATGTAGCCGTTCGGCATGTTGAGCTTCTCGCCGATGTAGTAGTCCCCGGGGTCGGAGCTGTTGTTGGCGTAGAACTCGACCATGGTGCCGAAGATGTCGGAGGTCGCCTCGTTGAGGCCGCCGGACTCGCCCGAGTAGTTGAGGTTGGCGGTGGCGGCGGTGACGCCGTGGCTCATCTCGTGGCCGGCCACGTCGAGCGCGGTGACCGGCGTGTTGCTGTTCTGCGAGGAGCCGTCGCCGAAGAACATGCAGAAGCAGTCGTCGTCGTAGAAGGCGTTCAGCAGGCTGCTGTCGACGTGCACGTACGCAGGCGCGCCGCGGCCGTCGTTGCGGATGCCGGAGCGGTTGAAGGTGCTCTGGTAGAAGTCCCAGGTCTTCGCCAGGCCGTAGGAGGCGTCCACCGCGGCGCTCTCGCGGCTCGACGTGGTGCCGGTGCCCCAGGTGTTGGTGGTCTTGGAGAACGTCCGGGCGTTCTGCTTCGGGTTCGACTGCGGGCTGTTGTACGAGTCGTAGACGACCGTGGAGCCGTGCGCGGCGTCGGTGAGGGTGTAGCCGCTGCCCGACTGGGTGGTCTCGATGGAGACCTGGCCGACGGTCACGCCGTTGCCGGTGCCGGTGATTCCCTGGTGCAGCTCGTACTGGTCGAGCGGCGCGCCGCTGGCCGCGTCCACGATCACCGCCTCCCGCGAGGCGGGACCGGTCTCGCCCTCGCCGGTGACGGTGGAGCGGTAGGCGAGCACCGGCACCTTGCCGACCGCGTACACCACCAGGGCGCTGCTGTCGGAGCTGTCGGTCCTGGCGTTCTTCACGTGCTTGGCGTGCTTCACGGCCGCGGCCGAGGCGTCGGCCGCGGTCAGCTTCGGCGCGGTGCCGGCCATCCTGATCGCGCCCTGGTGGGCCTGGTCCGAGCCGGTGCTGCGACCGTCCTTGCCGTAGTGCACGACCAGGTCGCCGCCGATGACGGGCAGGCCGCGGTAGGTGCGGTCGTAGCGCACGTGCCGGGCGCCGTCGGTGTCGAACAGGACGTCCTTGGCCACCAGGCGCTCGTCGGCGCCGAGACCGAGCGACCTGGCGACGGCGGCCGCCTCGCGGTCGGCGGTGCGTATCGCCTCGCCGCGTGCGTCGGCCGTCATCGCCCGGAACCCGGCGCCGGGCCGGGCGGAGGAGCCGCTGGCGGCCGCGGTCGACTGGGTGGCCGCCACGGTCACGGTGCCCAGGGTGAGGGCCGCCGCGACAGCGGCAGCCAGAGCGTTCTTGCGGGACATCACATTCCTTCCGCCGAGCTGGGGTTGAGGGGGAGGGCGGCGGCGGGACGTCTTCGCGGGGTGGGGGGCGTCCGGCGGCCGGTGACAGCTCGACTGTGGCGATGACCCTAGGGAAGCCGGGGAGCAGCGGGCATCAGGGCAATCCCTTGTCCTGGCGCAGGGTGACCCCGGGGGCGCACCATGGCCCGGTGCAAGACTCTGCGACGTGGGTGAACGCGCTTCAGGAGACCTCCACCGCCGGGCCGTCGACGCTCCCGGAAGGGGCGCGGGGCGCCCACCGGGTGGTGCTGTTCGGCCCGCCCGGAATCGGCAAGACCACCGCGGCCGCCCGCCTGGGACGGCAGCTCGGCCTGCCCGTCCATCGGCTGGCACCGGGCCCGCAGGACGCCCGGATCCCCTGCGCCGGGCTGCTCGAACTCGCGCTGGCCCTCCAACCGCTGCCCGCCGCACGGGAACTCGCCGAGGCACTGGACGGGGCCGCCGGTGAACCGGACTCCCCGGACGGCGCCGGAACGGCCCTGCGCCTGCGGCGGCTGACCGCCGCCGTCCTGCGGGACGCGCCGCCCCTGACGCTGGTGGTGGACAACGCCCAGTGGCTCGACGCGGCCAGCACCGCCGTCCTCGGCTGGGCCCTGCGGCTCGCACCGGCCCTCCCCGTCGTCGTGGCCGAGCGCGCCCGGCGCCCCGAGGCCGGCGGCCACTGGTGCGGGGAGGACGCGGCGACGGTGCGCGTCCCGCCCCTGACGGCCCCTCAGCTGGCGACCCTGCTCGCGCCGTACCGCCTGACCCCCCGCGAGGTGGAGCGAATCCACCTGCGCAGCGGCGGGAACCCGGCACTCGCCCTGGCACTCGCCGACGCGGGACCGTCCGCGAGCCGGCCCGGCGAGGACGAGGCCGCCCTTCCGCCGCCGGCCCGTCGGCTGGTCGGCGAGTGGCTGCACGAGGTGTCCGCCCCGGTGCGGGAGCTGCTGACCCTCGCCGCCCTCGACGACCGCCCCGACCTGGCACTGCTCGGCCGGCTGGCGGGCCCGGCGGCGGAGCAGCTGCTGGTCGAGGCCGAAGCGGCCGGGCTGCTCGACCCGGGGCAACCCGACGGGAGAGTGCGGTTCGCCGCCTCCGCGATCGGCACGGAGCTCGCGGCCCGGCTGCCCGACAGCACGCGCAGACTCCTGCACGCCCGCCTCGCCGACGCCGGCCACGACGCCGTCCGCCGCGACCGGCACGCCGTCCTGGCCGCCGATCCCGCCGACCCGGGCGCCGCCCGGCAGTTGGCGAGCACCGCCACCCGCGCCGCCGGCCGCGCCCGGCTCCGCGGCGAACACCCGCTGGCCGCCGAACTCTCCCTGCTCGCCGCCGAACGCACCCCGCGCGAGGACGCCGAGCTGCTGACCGAGCGGGCACTGACCGCGGTGCGCGACGCCGCGCGCTGCGGCGACCTCCCCCGCAGCCGGTCCGCCGCCCGGCTCGTCCTCGGCCACGACAGCAGGCCGGCCCCGCGCGTCGACGCCCTGCTCGCCCTCATCGACGCCAGCGGACAGCACCTGCACAGCGCGGACGAACTGTTCGCCGACGCCGTCCACGAAGCAGCCGGGCAACCGGACCTGACCGCCCGGATCCTCGTCCGGCAGGCGATCTGGGCCAACGTCAACGACGGGGACCCCCAACGGGCGTGCGCCCTGGCCGCCCGGGCCGCCGGCCTCGCCCGCAGCGCCGGAGACACCGTCAGCACCGCCATGGCCCTGACCATGCAGGCCCGCCTCCAACGCATCCTCGGCCGTCCGGAGGCCGAGGCCACGCTCGGGCGCGCCCTGTCGCTGCCGCGCGGCACGCACATTCCAGTCAACGCCACACCCGAGCACCTGGCCGCCCGGCACGCCCTCTTCGACGACCGGCTGGACGACGCCCGCACCGCGCTGCTGCCCCTGCTGGTCGAAGCCGAGCGCACGGGCGACGCCGAGGGGACCGTGGACGTGCTGCGCGGCCTCGCCGAGGTGGAGGTCCGGGCCGGACGGTGCACCCGGGCCGTCGACTGCGCCCGGCGCGCCCAGGAGTTGACCGACCGGGCCGCCATGCCGCCCGGCCCCGCCTGCTACACCTCCGCCCTCGTCGCGGGCGCCGCCACGTGCACCGACTCCGCTCTCGCCCAGGCGCGCCGCGGCGTCGACGCCTCCCGGCAGGGCGGCAACCGCGTCTTCCTGTCCCGCAACCTCAGCGCCGTCGGCCACCTCCTGCTGGTCACCGGCCACCCGAAGGAAGCCCTGGAAGCGCTGGAGGAGGTCCGTGCCCTGGAGCGGCTGCAGCAGGTCCGCGACCCGTCCGTCCTGCGCTGGCACGCGGACCTGGCCGAAGCCCTCGTCGCCGTCGGCCGCCTCGGCGAGGCCGACGACCTGCTGGCCGAGACCAGCCGCGCCGCCACCGAACTCGGCCGGAGCTCCGTCCTTCCCGCACTCGAACGCTCCCGGGCCCTGCTCGAAGCCGCCCGCGGCGACTACGACACGGCCGCCCGCCGCCTCACCGACGCGGCGGACCGCCTTCACCTGCTCCCCCTCGAACGCGGACGGACGCTGCTGGCACTCAGTCACACCGAACGACGCGGACGCCGCCGGGCCAGCGCCCGCGCGGCAGCCCGGAGCGCCGTCGACCTCTTCACCGCCCACGGGGCGCACGCCTGGACCGACGCCGCCACCGGCACCCTCCACCGCCTCGACCACGCCCCCGCGGCCATCGGCACCCCGCCCCGCCTCACCGGAGCCGAACAGCGCTGCGCCGAGCTGGCCGCCGGCGGGGCGAGCAACCGCGACATCGCCGCCACCCTGAACGTCAGCGTGAAGACGGTCGAGGCGACCCTCACCCGGATCTACCGGAAGCTCGGCCTGCAGTCCCGGGTCCAGCTCGCCCGCACGGTCGCCCCGGGCCGGGCACGAGCCGACCGGCCGGCGCCGTGAACCCGGAGCGCGCGCCCGTCGCACGGCACGGCGGTTCTGACTTCGCGTCAGTTCGGAATGCCGGTCCGCGGGGAACGACCGAGGGCATGACGATCCCTCACCGATTGACCGGCGGCGGCGACCACCACGTTCTGGTGCTGCACGACTGGTTCGGGACCAGCGCCGGCTGGGGCCCGTTCCTCGACTACCTGGACGGGGACGCGTTCAGCTACGCGTTCCTGGACTACCGCGGCTACGGGGAGCGCAAGGACGTCCCCGGCGCGTACACGCTCGCCGAGATCGCCGCCGACGCGCTCGCGCTGGCGGACCAACTCGGCTGGGAGCGCTTCTCGTTGGTCGGGCACTCGATGGGCGGGAAGGCGGCCCAGCAGGTGCTCGCCGAGGCGCCGCTGCGGGTGCGGAAGCTGGTCGGGCTGGCGCCGGTGCCGGCCGGGGCGTACCCGTTGGACGAGGCGGGCGAGGCGCTGTTCTACGGCGCCGCCGAGGACCGGGAGAAGCGCTTCGCGATCCTCGACCTGGTCACCGGTCAGCGGGCCGGCCGGGTCTGGCTGGACCGCATGGTCGACCAGTCGCTCCGGCTGTCCCACCCCGAGGCCTTCGGCGGCTACGTGCGCGACTGGGCGACGGCCGACATCGAGCGGCGGATCAGCGGAAACCCGGTGCCCGTCAAGGTGATCGTCGGTGAGCACGACCTCGCCCTCACCGCCGACGTGATGCGGGGCACCTTCCTCGCCCACTACCCCAACGCCGAACTGGAGGAGCTGGGCGGCACCGGCCACTACCCGATGTACGAGACCCCGGTCGCCCTCGCGGCGTCCCTGGAGGGCTTCCTGCACAACTGACCCCACCGCCCCGGAGCGGCACGGGAGGCCGGCCCCACCCGACCTCCCGTGCACCGTGCACCGCGCGGGCCGCTCAGCCGCCGACGACGCCCGCGGCCGCCAGCGCGAGGAAGGCCGCGGCCGACCCGGCAGCCGCCGCCACGAGCACCAGGACGCAGGCGCCGTACACGTTCTCGCCCTGGCTGCCGCGGAGGAGGACGCGGGACGGCCGGCGGGGGTCGAAGGCGATCTCGAAGGTCCCGCGGTCGAACCGCACCTCGGTGTGGCGGTCGGTCGCGGTCCGCGGCCGGCCCTCGGCGTCGACGAAGGCGTACACGGCGTGGCGCGTGCGGCGGCCGCGGTAGCCGTACGTGATCCGCACCTGCTCGACGGCGGCCATCACCGAGATCCCCCGCCGCCACAGCACCCAGCGCAGCCACAGGTAGGGGACACCCGGATCGCCGGCGCCGGCGACGACGGCGAGCAGCAGGGGGAGGGCCGGCAGCCAGGCCAGGGCGTTGCCCACGTCCCGGCCGATGCGGAGAACCAGCAGGAGCAGCAGCACGACGGCCCAGACGCCGATCGCCACCGCGGCCGCCCGGAGGAACGACCCGGCGCCGGCCCAGGCGGCCGCCGCCCGTGCCAACTGCCGTGGCAGCACGCCGGATCGCACCACCGGGACCGACTCCACCCGGCCCGACCCGTCCGCCCCCGGCAGGCTCGCCGAGACGGCGCGCGCGAAGGCCCGGGCGGCCTCGGCCCTGCGCTGGCGGATCACGAACTCGCCCACCGGCCCGCTGCCCGCAGCGAGGCGGAGGCGCACCGTGCCCGTCCCGTCGTCCTCGACGGCCTCGATGGCGGTCAGCGGTATCCGGTGGTGCGCCCCGCGCTCCTCCACCACCACCAGGCCCCCGGCGAACCGGGCCACCCTGCCGCCGCCGCGCAGCACCACCGACGGGACGGCGGACGGCGAAGACTCGGAGATCATCCCGGCAGGATAGAGGCGCTCCCGGCCCGCGCGACAGCCGCCACGGCCTTCCGGTCCGCGCCTTCGGGACAGCCGCTGCGGCCTTCCGGCCGGTGGCGGCGCGACCTGCGGGTCGTAGGATCCGGCGGATGAACAGCACCGCCTTGTCGATCGACGCCGCCGTGGTCCTCTCGGTCGCCGCCGGGCTCCGGCTCGGGCCGCGTGCGCTGAAGCGGATTGCGGCGCCCCGGCGGGACGGGTGGACGGTGCGGCCCGAGGTCGGGCTGGCCGTGGTGGTGGGCGCGGTCTACCTCAACCAACTGGTCTGCGCGGCCTACGTGGTGAGGGTGCACGGCGGGGACGCCTCGTTCGTGGCGCGCCACCTGCCGCCGGGGTGGTTCGACCAGCCGGTGGGGAGCCCACTGGTGCGGGCGCTGGCGGAACGGCTGCCGGAGCCACGGGTGTTCGGGCCGAGCGTGCTGCGGGTGCAGGCGTTCCTGGAGCTGCCGTTCGTGCTGTTCGCTTACGGGACGGTGCTGCGGCGGCTCAGCCCGGCGCTGTACCGGGCGGTGTGCGGCTCCGGCCCGCTGGTGTGGGCGACGGCGCTGTCGTACACGGCGGTGTTCAGCGTGGTCGAGTGGGCGCTGCGCAACCCGTGGACGGTCCAGGACGTGCTGATCCGCGCCGTCTCGGCGGCCGTCACCGCGCCGCTCGTTCTCGCTCGGGCCCGCCGCGACCGGGGCCCGAGCACCGGCCCGGGCCGGGCGGGCTGCTGCACTTCGCCGTCTCGCTGTGGGCGCTCGGCGGGCTGGTGATGGTGGTCTACGACACCGCGCTGCTCTACAACTCGGCGCATCTGCGCACCCGTTGGCCCGAGCTGGCGGGGTGGGTCGCGGTGCTGGCGGTCACCGGGCGGTGGCGGCCCGCCGACCCGGCGGCGGTCGGCCCGGGCACGGCCGCGCTCGCCACGGTGCTGCGGCGCGGGCTGGTGCTGTTCCTGGTGCCGGCCCTGGCGGTGCGGTACGGCCTCGGCTTCGCCGATCCGCGGGTGGCGCTTGCGGGCGGACTGCTCACGGCTGCCTGCGCGCTGGCGGACCGTCAAGTCCGCGCCGCACTGCTGCCGTTGAGCCTCGCCGTGACGGCGGGCCTGGTCGCCGGGTACGTCGCGCTGCGCGCGGTCACGGACACGTATGTGGAGAGCGGCCTGCTCCGGGCGATGGCGGCGCTGCTCGGGACGGCGACGGTGGTCTGCGCGGTGGCCGATCGGCGGCGCCGGAACGGTCCGTCAAGTCCATCGCCGCATCGGCAGGTTCAGCCGGGCGCCAGGTCGCTGTCCTCGTCGAAGTCGCCCAGGTGAAGGGGGACCGGGCCGGGGCCGGTGCGGAGCAGGGCGGCGAGGTGGTGGGCCAGGCGGCGCGGGCGGACGGTGCGGTCGGTGGCGGCCAACTCCTCGATGCTCCACCAGTGGTGGCCGTAGCGGGCCTCCTCGGTGACGACCCGGACGGCCGCCGCCTCGGAGGCGGTGAGCCGCAGCAGCCGGTACTCCTCGGACTGGTCGAAGCGGCGGCCGTCGACGCCGAACCGGCACCGGCGGGTCCAGACCGGCGGGCCCAGCCGGTCGGCGGGCAGGGCGAGCGCGGTCTCCTCGCGCAACTCCCGTACGGCGGCGGCCACTGCGTCCTCGCCGTCCTCGATCCCGCCGCCGACGGTGAACCACCAGCGGGCGCCGGCCCGGCGCGGATCGCGGCCGCAGAGCAGCAGCAGGCGCTCGCGGTCGTCGAGCAGCAGGATGCGGGAGGTGCGGCGGCGGTGCAGCGTCACGGCGGCCGGGCTCAGGCGGGCTGCCGGACGCCGAACCACTGCTCGGCGCCGAACTCCTGGAAGCGGTCGACCTCGGTGAAGCCCAGTCGGCCGGCCAGGCGCAGGGCGGCGTCGTTGGCGACCTGGGTGCACAGGACGACGGGTTCGCCGGGGAGGGCGCCGGCGGCCCATCCGAGGGCGGCGGCGCAGGCCTCGGTGGCGTAGCCGCGGCCCCAGGCCGACGGCGTGAACAGGTAGCTCAGTTCGGGTTCCTGGGCCTCGGGGTGGAGGTGGCCGGGGCGGTCCGAGGCGCGGCGGTCCAGGGTGACCATGCCGATCATCGCGCCGTCGAGGTCGACCACGAACAGGCCGGGCCGCCGCCGGGGCGTCTCGGGCACGGTCCGTTCGAACTCCTCGCGCGGGCGCGCCCCGCCGAGGAAGGCGCACACCTCCGGCGAGGTGAACAGCCCGATGATCGCCGAACGGTCGCGCGCCTCGGGCTCCCGCAGGACGAGGCGCTCGGTGCGGATCGGTGCGGGCGGCCAGGCGACGGGTCCGAGATCGGTCATGCCAGGCAACCTACCGCAGCCCGCCGCGCCCGGTCGGTGCACGGTCGGTCGGTACGCGGTCGGTCGGTGCACGGTCTGGCCCGGGCGCAGCTTGACGGGGCGTCAGGCGTCGAAGAGTTCGTCGAGGTGGTGGGTGAGGATCGCCAGCGCCGCCTCGCCGTCGCGCTGGCCGCCGAGGACGCTCTGGCCGAGGCCGTTGACCAGCGCGGCGAGGCCGGCGGCGGTGATCCGGGGGTCGCGGGCGGGGGAGAGGCCGCCGTCCCGCTGGGCGGCGCGCAACTGCTCGGCGAGGAAGGACTCCAGCAGGTCGGCCTGGCCGGTGCCGTGCTTCGCCAGCGCCTCGGGGTCGTTGAGCACCAGGGCGTAGTACGCGGTGTAGGTGCGGGCGATGCGCCGGCTCTCGGCGTCGGTGGGCAGGATGCAGGCCAGGACGGCGGTGACCAGGGCACGCGGGGTGGGCGGGCTGCCGGCGGCGGCGATCCAGCGGGCCATCCGGTCCTGCAGTTGGGCGCCGAGGCGGGCCAGGGCGTCCAGCAGCAGGCCCTCCTTGGTCTCGAAGTAGTACTGGACGAGCCGCAGCGAGACGCCGGCCTCGGCGGCGACGGCGCGCATGCTGGCGGACTGCAGTCCTTGGGTGTCGGCGATCCGGAGCAGCGCCTCGGCGATCTGCCGCCGGCGCTCCTCGTGTTCGACCTTCGCGTTCATGATCCGGCCTCCCTGGTACACCCGTATCATGCCGTGATACAGATGTACCATGCGAATGAGCGAGTTCAGGAACGCCCGGTCCGCCGCCCGCTTCCGTACCGCCTACGAC
Source organism: Kitasatospora cheerisanensis KCTC 2395 (assembly GCF_000696185.1). Classification (GTDB taxonomy): domain Bacteria; phylum Actinomycetota; class Actinomycetes; order Streptomycetales; family Streptomycetaceae; genus Kitasatospora; species Kitasatospora cheerisanensis. The sequence goes on from NZ_KK853997.1 coordinate 6,455,593, forward strand.
CATGCCCTGGCCGTGCTCCTGCCCGGCCCGCGCACGGCGATCGAGGTCTCCACCGCCCACGGCACCACCCGCGTGCACCGCGCCGGACCGGCGGCCGGACGGCCGATCGTGCTGCTCCCCGGCTCCGGCGGCAACGGCCTGATGTGGCACCACCAGCTCGACGAACTGGCCGCCCGCCACCCGGTGTTCGCGATCGACCCGATCGGCGAACCGGGCGCGAGCGTGCAGCGCGCGCCGATCGCCGACGGCGCGGACGCGGCCCGCTGGCTGGAGGACGTGCTCACCGAGCTCGACCTGACGGACGCTCACCTGGTGGGCTGCTCGTACGGCGGCTGGGTCGCCCTCCAGCACCGCCTGCACCACCCGGGGCGGGTCGGCGCGCTGACGCTGCTCGACCCGGCCGGGTTCAACGGCTTCGGGTTCCGCTTCTACGCCTGGCTGATCGCCGGCGGCCTGGCCGCGAGCGCGCCCCGGGCGCTGCGGCCCCGGCTGGCCCGGGCGGTCGGCAACAGCGCGGTGCTGGAGGACGAGTTGATGAGACTGACCCGCGCCGCGATGGGCTTCCGCCGCGCGCTGCCCGTCCCGCCGGTGCTCGACGACGAGGAGCTGCGGCGGATCGACCTGCCCGCCCTGTTCCTGCTCGGCGCGCGCAGCGCCCTGCACGACTCCGCCGAGGTCGCCGCCCGGATCGCCCGGGTGCTGCCCGCCACCGCCCGGGTGGAGCTCGTCCCCGGCGCCGGGCACTCGCTGCCGATGGACGCGCCCGCGCTGGTCACCGAGCGGATCCTGGCCCGGACGGCGGCCTGATGCCGCGTCACCCCGCTACGAGGTGCGAACGATCTGCACCAGGTTGCCGCAGGTGTCGTCGAACACCGCGGTGGTCACCGGCCCCATCCGGGTCGGCTCCTGGGTGAACTCCACCCCGAGGGCGCGCAGCCGCTCGTACTCCGCCTGCACGTCGTCCACCGCGAACGAGACCGCCGGAATGCCGTCCTTCACCAGTGCGGTCTTGTACGGCGGGACGGCCGGGTGGCCCGAGGGCTCCAGCAGGAGTTCGGTGCCCTCCGGCTGCTCCGCCGAGACCACCGTCAGCCACCGGGCGCCGCCGCCCAGCGGCACGTCGTGCTTCTTCACGAACCCCAGCACCTCGGTGTAGAAGCGCAGCGCCTTCTCCTGGTCCTCGACGAAAACCGAAGTGATGTAGATCCGCATCCCGCCGCCCTCCGAGCCCGACCGTCCGCCCCGACCCTACGGCCCGTCAGTGGCCGGGCCGGCGGCGGCGCGCCGGGGCGGAGGCGGGTGGCCGGGGCCTCGGGGCTTACGACAACGGCATTGACGTGCAGGGCGGGCGCGGGTTTCATGGCGTGCCACCGGCGCTCGCCGCCGGCACCCCCACCCCCCGGCGTGCCGCACGCTCCGCGGCCCGCCGTCGTACCGCCGTGCCCGTTCCGCCGGGCCGGCGCTCCCCGACTCGCGCCCCCGCACGGGCGTTCCCCCACGAACTGAATCGGTGGTGATCCCTTGGCAGCGACGGTCGAGGACGGCGGTCCCGTCCCGAGCAGCGGCTCCGCCCCGGAGACGATGCGCAGATCGGTCGGCGTCGGCGCGGTGGTGGTGATCGCCGCGTCCTCCACGGCCGCCACCACCTCGATCGGCATCGGCCTGGGCCTGATGGCCGGAGTGGTCGGCCTGCACCTGCCGGCGATCATGCTGCTGGCGTTCCTGCCGGTGCTGGGCATCGCCTGCGGCTACGGCCGGCTCAACCGGGTCGAGCCGGACGCCGGCAGCTCCTACCGCTGGGTGGGGCGGGTGCTCAGCCCGTGGCTGGGCTTCCTGACCGGCTGGGTCAACATCCTCACCACCATCGTGTTCATGGCGTACACGACGACGGTGACCGGCTCGGCGCTCGTCCAACTGGCCGGAAAGGCGGGCCTGCACGCGCTCCCCGGCGTGCTGCTGGACCCGGACTCCAGCGTCCAGTGCACACTGATCGGCATGCTGGTGCTGCTGGCGGCGACGGTGGTCGCGGTGCGCGGGCTCGACCTGGCGGCCGCCCTGCAGAAGTACCTGCTGATCTTCGAGTACGCGGTGCTGATCGCGTTCTGCGGGTACGGGCTCGTCGCCGGCGACCAGCCGTTCAGCCTGTCCTGGTACAACCCGTTCGAGATCCCGTCCCTGAGCGCCCTCGCCCAGGGCATGGTGCTGGCGGTGTTCTGCTACTGGGGCTTCGAGTCGGTGTTCAGCGTCGGCGAGGAGGTGCACGACCCGAAGGACGCCACCCGCGGCGGGTTCCGGTCGCTGCTGCTGATGCTCGGCCTGTTCCTGTTCGCCGGCACCGCCTTCCAACGGGTGCTGCCGCTCGACGAGCTGGCCGACAACGGGGCGACCGGCCTGGCCTACTTCGCCGACCGGCTCGCCCACCAGCCGCTGGCCGCACTGCCGTTGGTGGCGCTGACTTGCTCGGCGGCGGCCTCGCTGCAGGCCTCGGTGATCCCCACCGCGCGCGGCGCGCTCGCCATGGGCCGCGACGGCACCCTCGGCCGGGTGTGGACGCGCCTGCACCCGCGCCACCGCACCCCGTCCACCGCCACCTGGCTGATCACCGGCATCGCGCTGGCACTGGCGACGCTGTCGCTGGTCATCCCGACCGTCACCGAGCTGATCTCGGCGACCGTCAACGCCATCGGCATCGTGGTCGCGCTGTACTACGCGCTGGTGGCGATCGCCTCCGCGGTGCGCTTCCGGCACCTGCTGCGCGAGAACCTCGCCGAGGCGCTGAAGGCCGTGGTCGCGCCGCTGCTCGGCGGGGCGGTGCTGCTGCTGGTCGGCGGCTACCTCGCCTGGACCTTCTACGACTCCACCGACCACTTCGAACTCGCGGCCGACAACGGCTGGTTCGAGCTCTCGGTGCCGGCCCTGATGATCGGCTCCGGGGTGCTCGCCGCGGCCTGGTCGCGCTGGGGCCGCCGCTCGCCGTACTTCGCGTCCGGCGCGTCCGGCGCGTCCGGCGCGTCCGGCGCATCCGGCGCGTCCAGTACGCCCGCTGCGGACCCGGCGTGACCCCGCCCCACCTGCACCCCACCTGCACCCCACCGAAGGAGCACCGCACATGACCCGCGCCGACCTGGTCTTCACCGGAGGACCGATCCACACCGGCGACGCCGCCCGCACCCGGGCCTCCGCGCTGGCCGTCACCGGCGACCGGATCACCGCCGTCGGCCACGACGAGGTCCGAGAGCTGATCGGACCCGGCACCGAAGTCGTCGACCTGCACGGCAAGTTGCTGATCCCCGGGTTCCAGGACGCGCACATCCACGCGGTCTACGGCGGCATGGAGATGGCCGCCTGCGACCTCACCGGCACCGTCGGCGTCGACGAGTACCTGCGGCGGATCGGCGAGTACGCCGCCGCCCACCCGGAACGGGAGTGGATCACCGGCGGCGGCTGGTCGATGGAGAGCTTCGACGGCGGCCTGCCCACCCGGCAGCTGCTCGACCGGGTGGTCCCCGACCGGCCGGTGCTGCTGGCCAACCGCGACCACCACGGCGCCTGGGCCAACACCCGCGCCCTGGAAGCCGCCGGACTCACCCGCGACACCCCCGACCCGGCCGACGGCCGGATCGAACGCGAGCCCGACGGCACCCCCAGCGGCATGCTCCAGGAGGGCGCCTGCGGCCTGGTCGGCCAGCACGCCCCGCGGGCCACCGCCGCCGACCGGCTGGCCGGACTGCTGCGCGCCCAGCAGTTGCTGCACTCGCTCGGCATCACCGCCTGGCAGGACGCCCTGCTCGGCGACTTCGGCGGCAACCCCGACCCGTCCGACGCCTACCTGACCGCCGCCCAGGACGGCACGCTGACCGCCCGGGTGGTCGGCGCACTCTGGTGGGACCGCGAGCGCGGCGCCGAGCAGATCCCCGAACTCGTGACCCGCCGCGAGAAGTTGAGCCACGGCCGGTTCCGGGCCGGCACGGTGAAGATCATGCAGGACGGCATCGCGGAGAACTTCACCGCCGCCCTCACCAGCCCCTACCTGGACGGCTGCGGCTGCGCCACCGGCAACCGCGGCCTGAGCTTCGTCGACCCGCTCGCGCTGCGCGAGCACGTCACCGCACTCGACGCGCTCGACTTCCAGGTGCACTTCCACGCGCTCGGCGACCGCGCCGTCCGGGAGGCGCTGGACGCCGTCGAGGCGGCGATCGCCGCGAACGGGCGGCGCGGCAACCGGCACCACCTCGCCCACCTGCAACTCGTCCACCCCGACGACGTGGCGCGGTTCGCCGCGCTCGGCGCGACCGCCAACCTCCAACCGCTGTGGGCCGCCCACGAACCGCAGATGGACGAACTCACCATCCCCTTCCTCGGGCCCGAACGCGCCGCCTGGCAGTACCCGTTCGGCGACCTGCTGCGCAGCGGAGCCACCCTCGCCGCCGGCAGCGACTGGCCGGTGTCCAGCCCCGTCCCGCTGGAGGGCCTGCACGTCGCCGTCAACCGCCGCGAACCCGGCGCCGACCCCGGCACGCCGGTCTTCCTGCCCGAGCAGCGCCTCGACCTGGCCACCGCGCTGGCCGCCTACACCGCGGGCACCGCCCACCTGAACGGCCTCGACGACACCGGCACCCTCCACCCCGGCCACCTCGCCGACCTGGTGGTGCTCGACCGCGACCCGTTCGCCGCCCCGGCCGAGGAGATCGCCGACACCCGCGTGCTGCGCACCTACGTCGGCGGACGCGCCGTCTTCACCGCCCCCTGACCCGGACACCGTGTCAGGCCCGGGAGGGGAGGCCTGACACGGTGTCCGTTGCCGGGCCCGGGACGGCCCGCATAACGTCCCAGCACGCACCGCCCCCCGACCACCGGAAGCAGGACAGGCACATGACCACCGTCAACGGCGGCGTCTCCTTCTGGTACGCGGCGACCGGACTCCCCGAGCGCCGGCCGCCGCTGGCCGGCGACACCCGGGCCGACGTCTGCGTGGTCGGCGGCGGCTACACCGGCCTGTGGGCGGCCTACTACCTGAAGCAGGCCGCCCCCGAGCTCGACGTGGTGCTGCTGGAGCGCGAGTTCTGCGGGTACGGGGCGTCCGGGCGCAACGGCGGCTGGCTCTACAACGGCATCGCCGGCCGCGGCCGCTACGCCCGGCTGCACGGCGAGGACGCCGCGCGGCGGCTCCAACTCGCCATGAACGACACGGTGTCCGAGACCCTGCGGGCCGCCGGCGCGGAGGGCATCGACTGCGACGCGCACCGCGGCGGAGTGCTGGAGATCGCCACCAGCCCCGCCCAACTCGCCCGGCTGAAGGAGCGGTTCGCCCACGAGCAGGCCTTCGGCGCCGACGAGGTACACCTGCTGAACGCCGCACAGACCGCCGAACGGCTCTACGTGCCAGGCGCGTTGGGCGCCACCTGGACGCCGAACGGGGCGCGCGTGCACCCCGCGAAGCTGGTCCTCGGACTCGCCCGCGCCGCCGAGCGGCTGGGCGTCCGGATCCACGAGTCGACGGCCGTCCGCGAGATCGCCCCCGGCCGGGCCGTCACCGCGCACGGCACCGTCACCGCCCGCGCGGTGCTCCGCTGCACCGAGGGATTCACCGCCGGGATCCCCGGGCAGAAGCGCAGCTGGCTGCCGATGAACTCCTCGATGATCGCCACCGAGCCGCTGCCCGCCGAGGTCTGGGAGGCGATCGGCTGGGACGGCCGCGAGGTGCTCGGCGACGAGGCGCACGCCTACATGTACGCCCAGCGCACCGCCGACGACCGGATCGCCCTCGGCGGTCGCGGACGCCCGTACCGCTACGGCTCCCGGATCGACCAGGACGGCGCCACCCCCGACGGCACCATGGCCCAACTCCGGGAGATCCTGCGGAAGATGTTCCCCGCCGCCGCCGACGCCCGGATCGACCACGCCTGGTCCGGCGTGCTCGGCGTCCCCCGCGACTGGTGCGCCGCCGTCGACCTCGACCCCGCCACCGGACTCGGCTTCGCCGGCGGCTACGTCGGCAGCGGCGTCGCCACCACCAACCTGGCCGGCCGCACCCTGCGCGACCTGACCCTCCGCCACCTCGGCCGGGGCGGACGCACCGAGCTCACCGAACTGCCCTGGGTCGGCCACCGCGTCCGCCGCTGGGAACCCGAACCGCTGCGCTGGCTCGGCGTGCACGCCCTGTACGCCGCCTACCGGCACGCCGACCGCCACGAGCACGCCGCCACCTCGCCGCTGGCCGGCCTCGCCGACCGGATCAGCGGCCGCGCCTGACCGTCCGCCGCCGACCGTCCGCCACCGACCGGGCCCCGCGCGCGGCGACGGCCCGCCGGGAGCGTCCCCGACGGGCCGTCAGCTCCCGGGCCGCTACGGCTGCGCCAGCACCGTCTGCTCGAAGCCGCGGAGCGCGTTCTCCAGCCGCCACTCCAGGTCCGCCTTCGGGTTGGCCCGCAGCAGCGCCGCGCACTGCGGCGTCGGCGTCGTGCCCAGCGGGCGGCCCTGGCACTCCGGCACCGGCACGAAGCCGTTCCGGTCCCGCCACAGGCTGCGCCCGGCGACGAAGCCGTACTCCAGCGAGGTCCGCGCCAGGTCCTTCAAGTCCCGGTAGGTCAGCCCGTACGCCTGGGTGGCCCGCACGTACTCGTGGGTGATGTCGATCCGCTCCACGCCCGGGTCGTCGGTGGACAGCGCGGCCGGCACCCCGTTCTTCCGGTACAGCGCGAACGGGTGGTCCTGGCCGGAGACCTGGAGGATCTGCTCGTTGGAGGTGAGCGGCACCTCCACCAGCACCTTGCGCTCGGCGAGGGTGCGCAGCAGGCCGGCCGGGTCGTCCTCGTGCGCGACGTCCACGCCGTGGCCGATCCGCTCGGCGTGGCCGGTCAGCACCGCCTCGCGGATGTGGAAGCGCAGGTCCTCCGGCTTGGCCAGGCCCGGCGCCAACTCGCCCGCGTGCAGGCTGATGTGGGCCTTCGGGTAGAGCGGGTGCAGGTAGTCCAGCATCCGCATCTGGAGGTCGTAGTTGTCCAGCGAGGACTGGTAGTCCTCCGGCTGCACCAGGTTCACCGCGACGAACCGCTCGTCCTGGGAGGCGAGTTCCATGCCGAGGAGCAGTTGGGTGAAGACCCGCTCCGGGGCGGCCGCGCGGGACGCCTGTGACTGGATCCGCACCGTGACGGCGCAGCCCGCCCGGGCCCGGGCGGTGCCGCACTGCTCGGTGTCCTGGTACTCCGCCATGGCCCGGTCCAGGTCGCCGCGCGCCTGGTCCACCAGGGCCTGCACCTGGCCGTCCGCGAGCAGCTTCTGCCGCAGCGCCGCGAAGTCCGGGTCGAAGCCGGTCTTCGCCGCGAGCGCCGCCGCCCCGCCGGAGGCCGGTGTCAGCATGGTCTCCAGGTAGCTCTGGTGCTGCGCGGCCATGGTGTCGGTGACCTCGGCGAGCATCCGGCCCGGGTGGCGCCAGCTGGCCTCGCCGAACTTGCCGAAGGTGGCGAAGAAGTGGTCGTGACCGGACTCCGCGCCCGGGGTGAAGTCCTGCATCGACCAGGCCCGCACCACCTGGGTGCGGAACGCCTGGTCGGTCACCGCGTCCTGCGCCGGGCGCGCGGTGCCCTGGCACGGGCCGTTCGCCGAGACGTACGTCGCCGAGTCGATGCACAGGCCGTCCTCGGCGGCCAGCTGGATCAGCAGCTCGGTCGACGCCGCGCCCGACAGGTGGTTGTGCAGGTCGCCGCCCTTCGGCAACTGCCGCATGAAGGCGTGCAGTCGGGCCGGGTCCTGGCGGATCCCGTCCAGGTACGCGGCCACCCTCCCCTCCGAGGGACGCCCGCCGGGCAGCTGGGGCCCGGCCTGGGCGGAGGCCATCGGCGCGAGCAGCGCCGCGCAGGCGACGAGAGCGGCCGTGGTGGTACGGCGTAGCGAGATCATGGCCGCCATGCTGACGTCCCGTCAGCCGCCGCACCCCACGCGGCCGCGCGTGTCGCGCCCGCACCATCCGAAAGAGTGGCCGCCCGCCGGGCCCCCTGCCGGGCCCCGCTGGCGCCTGCCGGGTCAGGCCTTGGCGAGCACCTCGCCGACCAGGGCGCGGGCCTCCTCCTGGACCTGCGCCAGGTGGTCCGCGCCGCGGAAGCTCTCGGCGTAGATCTTGTACACGTCCTCGGTGCCGGACGGCCGGGCCGCGAACCAGGCGTTCTCGGTGCAGACCTTGAGGCCGCCGATCGCCGCGTCGTTGCCCGGGGCGCGGGTGAGCACGGCCGTGATCGGCTCGCCCGCCAGCTCCGCCGCCGTGACCCGGTCCGCGTCCAGCGCGGCCAGCGCCGCCTTCTGCTCCCGGTCGGCGGGCGCGTCGACCCGCGCGTACACGGGGTCGCCGTGCCGGGCCGTCAGGTCGCGGTAGTGCTCGGACGGGGTGCGGCCGGTGGCGGCCGTGATCTCGGACGCCAGCAGGGCCAGCAGGATGCCGTCCTTGTCGGTGGTCCACGGCGAGCCGTCGCGCCGCAGGAACGACGCGCCCGCGGACTCCTCGCCGCCGAAGCCGACCGTCCCGTTCAGCAGCCCGTCCACGAACCACTTGAAGCCGACCGGGACTTCGAGCAGCTCCCGGCCGAGCGCGCCCGCCACCCGGTCGATCATCGAGGAGGACACCAGCGTCTTGCCGACCGCGGCCGCCGCCGGCCAGCCCTCCCTGGTCCGGAACAGGTAGTCGATCGCCACCGCCAGGTAGTGGTTCGGGTTCATCAGGCCGCCGTCGGGCGTCACGATGCCGTGCCGGTCCGCGTCCGCGTCGTTGCCGGTGGCCAGCGTGAACGCCTCCCGGCGCTCGATCAGCGAGGCCATCGCGTACGGCGAGGAGCAGTCCATCCGGATCTTCCCGTCCCAGTCCAGCGTCATGAACCGCCAGGTCGGATCGGTCAGCGGGTTGACCACCGTCAGGTCCAGCCGGTGCGTCTCGGCGATCCGGCCCCAGTACGCGACGGACGCCCCGCCGAGCGGGTCGGCGCCGATCCGCACCCCCGCCGAGCGCACCGCGTCCAGGTCCAGCACCGCCGGCAGGTCGTCCACGTACGCGCCCAGGAAGTCGTAGCGGCCCGTGGTGCCCGCCGCCAGCGCCCGCGGGTACGGGATCCGGCGCACCCCCTTCAGGCCCGCCTCCAGCAGCTCGTTGGCGCGGCGCTCGATCCAGCCGGTGGCCTTCGAGTCGGCCGGGCCGCCGTGCGGCGGGTTGTACTTGAACCCGCCGTCGGCCGGCGGATTGTGCGAGGGCGTCACCACGATGCCGTCCGCCAGCGCGGCCGGCAGGCTCCGGTTGTGCGCGAGGATCGCGCGCGACACCGCGGGCGTCGGCGTGTACCCGTCCGCCGAGTCCAGCAGCACCGTCACCCCGTTCGCCGCCAGCACCTCCAGCGTGGTCGCCCGGGCCGGCTCGGACAGCGCGTGGGTGTCGATGCCGAGGAACAGCGGCCCCGTGGTGCCCCGTTCCGCCCGGTAGTCGCAGATCGCCTGCGCCGTCGCCGCGATGTGGTCCTCGTTGAACGCCGCCTTCGACGCCGAACCCCGGTGGCCCGAGGTGCCGAACGCCACCCGCTGCCCGACGTCCGCCGGATCCGGGTGCAAGGTGTAGTAGGCCGTCACCAGGCGGGCGACGTCGATCAGGTCCTGCGGCTGCGCCGGCTGCCCGGCCCGTGCGTGCACCATGGTCGCTTCTCTCCTCGGTCGGTACGGCAAGGATGCCCGCCGACCATCATGCGGGCCACACCGCGCCAACTGCGGGAACGCGAACCGAACCTGGCGGTGCGTCGGAGGGCTACCGCTTGCGCCCCCGCTTCGCCTGGGCCGCGCCCTTGCCCTGACCCTTGCCCGGCGCCTGCCCCTGGCGGCCCGCCGCGCCGCGCGGCTTCTGCTGCCGGCCGCCCGGCTGCGCCGGGGACTTGGCGGACCGGGCGGCGGCCTTCTTCGCGGCGGGCTGCTTCTTCGCCGGCTCGGCCGCGGCCCGGCCGCGCGAACTGTTCGCGGTGCGGCCGCGCACGATGCCGATGAACTCCTCGACCAGGTCGGTGGTCGCCTCCTCCGGCCAGGCCAGCGCCACCTGCGACTGCGGGACGTCCCCGGTCAGCGGGCGGTAGGTCAGATCGCGGCGGTGGTGCAGCCGGGCCAGCGACTGCGGGACGGCCAGCACACCGACGTTCGCCGCCACCAGCTCGATCGCGTCGGCGGTGGTGGCCGGCCGCTCGAACGCCGGCCGGCCGGGGAGCTCCGGCCAGTCCAGGGTGTCGTCCTGCGGGTGGAAGACGATCTCCTCGTCGAGGTCCGCGACGGCGACCTCCTCGGCGGCCGCCAGCCAGTGGTCCTTCGGGAACACCACCACGGTGGCCTCGGTGTACAGCGGGATCGCGCTCAGCACCGTCCGGTCCACCGGCAGCCGCACCAGGCCCGCGTCCGCGCCGCCGGACAGCAGCAGGCCGTGCCCGTCCGCGGGCGTGGCCTGCAGCAGCTCCAGCGGAACGTCCGGCAGCCGCTCACCCCACACCCGCAGCCACTTGGTCGGGGTCACGCCCGGCACGTACACCAGGCGGAAGGAAGCGGAGGGCTGCTCGATCTCGGTCACACCGTCCAGGCTACCCACCGTGACCTGGGCAGGTGCGCACTCCCTATACCCTTGGACCCATGACTACGCCCAAGCCCAAGAGCACCCAGACCATGAAGCCCGCGACCGCGGCCAAGAAGCTGGGGATCTACCTGGCGGCGACCCCCGCCGAGTTCCAGGCGGGCGTCGTCACCCGCGACGAGCTCAACGCCATGCAGGCCACCCCGCCGCAGTGGCTCGCCGACCTGCGCCGCAACGGCCCGCACCCGCGCCAGGTGGTCGCCGCCCGCCTCGGCATCTCCGTCACCGGCCTGAACCGGGCCGGCGTCTCCGAGGCCCTCACCAGCGAGCAGATCGACGCCCTCCGCGAGGAGAACCCGGACTGGCTCCAGCGCGAGCGCACCATCCAGGCCGAGGTCCGCAAGGAGGCCCAGCGCCTCAAGGACAAGCCGGCGCCGAAGAAGAAGTAACCGCCGCGCCGGCACCGAACGCCCACGCCCCGGGACGGATCATCCGCCCCGGGGCGTTCGCGTTCCCGTCCCGGGCCGCCCTGCTGCCACGCCGACCGGGCACGACCCGGCGCGCCCGGTGTGTTGCATTGCGGTGCTTCATGTTTGAAAATGTTCGATGTGATGGTCGAATCTCGAGGGAGCGCCGCCGTGCACAAGACGGTGACCAAGCTGGCCGACGGCCGGGAGCTGATCTACTACGACACCGAGCCCACGGTGCGCGACGCCGTCGACGCGCGCCCGCTGGAGCCGGCCGCGAGCGTCTCCGAGATCCGGATCGACCCGTTCACCGGGGACGCCGTCACCATCGCCGCGCACCGCCAGGGCCGCACCTACCACCCGCCGGCCGACGAGTGCCCGCTGTGCCCGTCCCGGGACGGGCGGCTCAGCGAAGTGCCCGCCGCGGACTACCGGGTGGCGGTCTTCGAGAACCGCTTCCCGTCGCTGGCCGGCTCCTCCGCCGACCACGTCGCCCCCTGGTCGGACGGCCCGTACGCGCTCACCCCCGGCACCGGCCGCTGCGAGGTGGTCTGCTTCACCTCCGACCACGGCGCCTCCTTCGTCGACCTGAGCGAGCAGCAGGCCCGCCTGGTCCTCGACGCCTGGACCGACCGCACCGCCGAACTGCACACCCGCCCCGACGTCCGGCAGGTGTACTGCTTCGAGAACCGCGGCGCCGACATCGGCGTCACCCTCGGCCACCCGCACGGCCAGATCTACGCCTTCCCGTTCACCACCCCGCGCACCGCGCAGGCCCTCGCCCGGGCCGCGGAACACCTGCGCGCCACCGGCCGCAACCTGTACGACGACGTGCTCGCCGCCGAACGCGCCACCGCCGGCCGGGAGGACTCCCGGGTCGTGCTGGCCGGCGAGCACTGGACGGCGTTCGTCCCGTTCGCCGCCCGCTGGCCGTACGAGGTCCACCTGTACCCCCACCGCCGGGTCGCCGACCTCACCGAACTCGACGAGCCGGCCCGCGCCGAGTTCCCCCGGATCTACCTGGACCTGCTGCGCCGCTTCGACCGGCTGTTCCCCGAGCCGGCCCCGTACATCGCCGCCTGGCACCAGACGCCGCGCCCCGCCGAGACCGAACTCGCCCTGCACCTGGAGCTGTTCACCATCCGGCGGACCGCCGGCAAGCTCAAGTACCTGGCCGGCACCGAGTCCGGCATGGGCGCGTTCATGAACGACATCCGCCCCGAGACCGCGGCCCGCACCCTGCGCGAGCTGTAACCGCCGGCCGCGACCGGCGCGAAGCCCCGCCCGGGGAAGGGAAGTTCCCGGGCGGGGCTTCGTCGTGCCGCCGCCCGCTCAGGCGATCCGGTGCGCGCCCTGCGACGGCACGGCCGGGAACACGAACGGGTCGGTGAACCCGGCCCCGGCGAACGCGGCGCGCACCGCCCGCTCCACGGCCTCCAGCCGGTCCGTGTCGACCAGGGCCAGCACCGAGCCGCCGAAGCCGCCGCCCATCATCCGGGCGCCCAGCGCGCCGGCCGCGTTCGCGGCGGACACCGCAAGGTCGGTCTCCGGACAGGACACCCGGTAGTCGTCGCGGAGCGAGGCGTGCCCGGCGGTCAGCACCGGGCCGAGCCCGCGCGGCTCGCCCGCGTCCAGCAGCCGGATGGCGTCCAGCACCCGCTGATCCTCCGTCACCACGTGCCGCAGCAGCGGCCGCAGCTCGGCGGGCAGCTGCTGCTCGGCCGCCGCCAGCTCCCCGATGCCGACGTCGCGCAGCGCCCGCACCCCCAGCAGCTCCGCCGCCCGCTCGCAGCCGGCCCGCAGCGCCGCGTACGCGCCGTCGCCCAGGTCGTGCTTGACCCGGGTGTCGATCACCAGCAGCGACAGGCCCACGGCGGGCAGGTCGAGCGGGACCTGACGGCCGGTCAGCGTCCGGGTGTCCAGGAAGAACGCGTGGCCGGCGACGCAGCAGCTGGACGCCATCTGGTCCAGCGCGCCGCACGGCACGCCGACGAAGTCGTTCTCGGCGCGCTGGGCGAGCAGCGCCCGGGCCGGGGCGTCCAGGCCGAGGGCGAACAGCTCGTCCAGGGCGATCGCAGTGGCGCACTCCAGCGCCGCCGAGGAGGAGAGGCCCGCGCCGGTCGGCACGTCCGAAGAGAACGCGAGGTCCGCGCCGCCCACCGGGTGGCCGGCCTGCGCCAGCGCCCAGAACACGCCCGCCGGGTACGCCGCCCAGCCCGGCACGGCGCCCGGCGCGAGCTCGGCGAGGAGCAGTTCGGCGACCCTGCAGTCGCCCTGCACGCTGGTCAGCCGGATCCGGCCGTCGGTGCGGCGCCGGGCCGCGACCCGGGTGGTCTGCGGGAGGGCCGCCGGCAGGACGAAGCCCTCGTTGTAGTCGGTGTGTTCGCCGATCACGTTGATCCGGCCGGGCGCGGCCCACACGCCGTCGGGGGAGTCGCCGTAGGCGGCGGCGAAGGCGTCGGCGGCGTCGGTGGTCATCGGGCACTCCAGCGATCACGATATGGGGATACTCAACACATTCAAACACACAGCACCAGAGCCGAACAGCGTTGTGCCCGTCGACTATGCTGGCGGCTCCCCAACACCCCGGCGGAGGACCGAGTGACCGACGGCGTACTGCTCGCCGCCCAGCGACGGGCGCTGATCCTCGACGAGGTCCGCCGGCACGGGGCCGTCAAGGTCGCCGAGCTCGTCGACCGGCTCGGCGTGTCCGACATGACCGTCCGCCGCGACCTGGACGCCCTCGCCCGCACCGGCGCCGTCCGCAAGGTCTACGGCGGCGCGGTCGCCCGCACCGCCACCGCCGACGAGCCCGCCTTCGAAGCCAAGTCCGGCCTGGAGACCGACACCAAGGCCGCCCTCGCCGAGGCCGCCGCCGCCCAGGTCCAGCCCGGCAGCGTGGTCGCGATCTCGGCCGGCACCACCACCTACGCGGTCGCCGCCCGCCTCCTCGACGTCCCCGGCCTGACCGTGGTCACCAACTCCCTGCCGGTCGCCGAACTGCTGCGCACCCACACCGGCGACCGCGGCGAGGACGCGCCCGCGCTGCTGCTCACCGGCGGCGCGCCGACCCGCTCCGCCGCACTCGTCGGCCCGCTCGCCGACCAGGCCGTCCGCTCGCTGCACGTCGACCTGCTGATCATCGGCGCCCACGGCGTCAGCGAACACGCCGGCCTCACCACCCCCAACCTCGCCGAGGCCCAGACCAACCGCGCCCTGATCGCCTCCGCCCACCGCACCGTCGTCGTCGCCGATCACACCAAGTGGGGCATCGTCGGCCTCAGCAGCTTCGCCGCCCTCACCGACATCGACTGCTTCATCACCGACCACGACCTCCCCCCGGACGCCCGCACCGCCCTCGGCGAATCCTGCGGCGAACTCCTGATCGTCTGAGCGACTAGCGGTGCCGGCCGCGGCGCGCGAGCAGGCGGTGGCGGACGACCAGCACGACGGCCGCCAGCGTGAACGCGGCGCCGATGGCGAGCAGCAGGTCGCGGGAGCGGGCGGAGCCGGTGTCGGAGTGGGCGACCGGCTGGGTGAGCGGCCGGCTGTCGGGCGTGTCAGGGGCGGACGGGACGACCGGTGCGGCGGAGGTGACCGGCGTCACCGGGGTCGGGGCAGCGCCGGCGGAGCGGGACGGCGAGGGCGACGGGCCGGGCGAGGGGCTGTGGCTGTGGCCGGCCGCGGCCGGGGCGGTGGTCGGGGCGGTGACGGTGCCGGTTCCGTCGAAGACGACGTCGGAGCAGGAGTAGAACGCCTCCGGGCTGTCGGAGCGCTGCCAGATCAGGTAGATCAGCTGGCGTCCGGTCCGGCCGGCCGGGATCTTTCCCGTCAACAGGTAGGAGCCGTTGACGAGTTGGGGGTCGGTGGCGGTGAGGAACGGCTGCGGATCGAGGTTCGACCAGGCGAGCGGCCGGGTCGGGGAGTAGCTGGAGTTGGTCAGGTACAGCTGGAAGGTGCCCTTGTGGGGCGCGGTGGCCCGGAAGTCGAAGGTGAAGCTCGCGCCGGACTTCAGGCTGGTGGCGGGCCAGTCCGCCCGCGGCAGGTCGAGGCCCTTGTACATCTCGTTGCCCGCGCTGCACAGCTTGCCGTCCGGGATCAACTGCCGGTGGCGTCCGGCCGCTTCGCCGATCCGCAGGCTCATCCAGTCGTACAGCGCGGCGGTGCCGCCGGTGGCGACCGCGGCCCGGCAGGCGGCCGACCGGGGGTTCTCGGCGCCCTCCAGGTAGCAGCCCTCCACCCGGCTGAGCGGGTTCTGCATCGAACCGTGCGCGAGGGCGGGCGCGGCGGCCGGGCCGGCGGTGACGGCCAGCGCCGCGCAGGCCACGGCGAGGATCCGGCGGAAGCGAGGCATCTCAATTCCCTTCGAGGGGGGGTGAAAATGGCGGAGCGTCAGGCCGAGCGGAGTGCCCGGTGACGTCCGAGCGGCACGCTCGGCAGCAGCCGCGGATCCGGCCCGAGCGCGGCCACCGGCCGGGCGTGCCGCCGCCGCGAACCCGAAGAGTCCGACGGGCCGGACGAGTCCGACGGGCCGGACGGCTCGGCGGCGGGCGTCAGCGGCAGGTCCACGACGTAGGTGATCCCGGCCCGGCCGGTCGGGCGGTGCGGCTGCAGGACTCCGCCGTGCACGGCGACCATCGCGCGGGCCAGCGGCAGATGGGTGGCGCTGCCGCCGTCGCCGGGGCCGGTGATCTCGATCCGGACGCCGTCGCCGCCCGCGTCCGTGCCACCCGCCAGCCGTACCGTGGGCGGGAGTCGACCGTCCGTCGGGACGGGCCCGCCCGCGTCGGCGGCCAGGTGGGCGAGGGCCTCGGCGAGCAGGTGCGGGTCGGCCGTGACCTCGACGGCGGCGGCGTGCACCGAGAAGCGGACCCGGCCGAGCCCGGCCAGGGCGCTCGCCCGGTCCACGGCCCGCCGCAACACCTGGCGCAGCGCGACCGGTTCGGGGTGCAGCGGGTCGCCGGTGGCGACGGCGGGCGGGCGGCGGCCGAGCGCCTGGCCGATCAGGGCCTGGGTGCGGGCGCTCTCCTCGGCGAGGCGGCGCAGCTCCTCGGCGGCCTCCGGCCACAGCCGGGTGGCGGGGTCCTCGGCGAGCCGGGACAGGCGCTCGGTGAGCGCGGCGGTGGACGGGCCGAGGCTGTTGCGGAGCACGGCCGTCAGGTAGGCGTGGTCGGCGGCCAGGGCGAGTTCGCGGCTGCGGTCGGTGAAGGACATCACCGCGCCGACCACCCGCCCGCCGGCCCGCACCGGAGCGGCCCGCAGGGCGACGGTCAGCAGCCGGCCGTCCTGGCGGCGCAGCACCGCGGAGCCCTGCTGGGGGCGGCCGGTGGCGAGCGCGGCGAGCAGTGCGGGCCGGGCCGGGTCGGCGCCGGCGGCGGGCGGCGGCAGCAGCGGGTGCACGGGGTGGCCGGCGAGCTCGTCGGCCCGGTAGCGGAGCAGGCGCAGCGCGGCCGGGTTGGCGAGCACGCAGCGCCCGGCGGGGTCGATGCCGAGGACGCCCTCGGAGCTGGTGCGAAGCACGGCCTCGGTCTCGGCGCGGCGCAACTCGGCGTCAACCAGGGCCTGGTGGACGCCCGTCAGGTCGCGGGCCAGCACCAGCACCGGGCCGGTCGCGGGGAGCAGTCCGGTCGACGGGAGCAGCGCGGCCAGCGCCTCGTCGAGCGGGCCGGTGCGGACCTCGACGGGGAACGTGCCGCCGCCGATGCGGTGGGCGGTCAGCACGGCGGCCGCTGTGGGGCCGGGGCCGGGGTGCAGGTCGAGGCCGGGCAGCAGGTCGAGGACGCCGAGGCCGGTCAGCCTGCTGCCGGGGCCCCGAAAGGCCTGCCGGGCCGCCGAGTTGACGGTCAGTACGGTGCCGTTGGAGTTGATCACCAGGGCCGGGTCGGGCAGGGCGTCGAGGACAGTGGCGAGGCCTTCGCGGGGCAGGGGGGCGTTCACGGTGTCCGTCCCGTCGGGGTGGGCGGTCGTCGGAAGAAGAGGGCTGGTCAGCAGTGCGGCGCGGCGGCGTCCACCGCGGCCCGGGTGGCGGGCCCGAACACGCCGTCCTCGCCGCGGATCCCGGCCCTGCGCTGGAAGGAGGTCAGCACGGCCTGCGTCCAGTCGTCGAAGGTGCCGGAGACCCGGGGGAACGGCGGCGGGTAGCAGGCGAGTTCGAGCAGCCGCAGCTGGAGGCGGCGCACCTGCGGGCCGCTGTCGCCGAACCGCAGGACCGGTGCGGACGGGCTGCTGCCGGGTGTCGCCGGGCGGGTCGCGGCGGGGGTCGGCGGGGTGGTGACGGGCACGGCCGCCGGTGGCGGGGGCGCGGTGGTGGGCGCCGGGGCGGTGGTGCTCCGGGGCGGCGTGCGGTGCGGTGCGGCACTGCTCGGCGGGTCCGACGGCCGGGCGGTGGTGCCCGGCGCGGGGGAGCTCGGCGCGGGCGAACTCGGCGCGGCGGGCGGCTCGGTGGCGAAGGTGACCGCCAGCGGCGCGGGCACGGCGCGGTCGGTGTGCGCCGGGGCGAGCAGCGCCGCGCCGAGGCCGCAGCCGCACACCGCGAGGACGCCGGAGGAGGCGAGCGCCACGGCGGTCCGGCGCAGCGTCCACGGGCGCCGCCGGTGGGCTCCCGGCCGCCGCCCGGCGGGGCCGGTGCGAGCGTGAACTCGCCCAGCGCGGCCGGTGGTTGGTGGAAGAGCGCGGGCAGGTGGAACTGCGGCGGCGGCGTCGGGGTGTCCGCCGGGCGGGCGGGCGGCACGTACGGCCGGACCATCGAGGTCGGCTCGAACCGGGGCGGCGGCGCGGCGCAGTCCACGGGGTGCGCGGGCCGCAGGACGTCGCAGGTGCAGGGAGGGGACGGCATGACGCTCCGGTCCGAGTCGGGGGAGGGAACGGGTCGAGTCGGGGGAGGGGAACAGGCAGCGGGCAATGGGCAGCGGGCAACGGGGATCGGGCAACAGCGGGACGGCCCGGGAGCATGGGCCGTCCCGCCGCCGGTCCGCCCGTACGCGAGGAGGCGGACCGGCTCTCGTCCGGACCCGGTCGGGCGCGCCGCCGGGCCGCTGGCCCGGTGGCCGGGGGCCGCACGCCGCCCAGGTCCGGACGAGAGGTCTCAGCCTCGGCGGCGCCGGGTGACCACCACGATCCCCGCGCCGACGGCCAGGACCACCACGGCGGTTCCGGCCAGCGCGAAGGTGCCGGTGGAGCCGGTGAAGGCCAGCGAGGTGCCCGGGGCGTGCGGCTGTTCGGGGGTGGCGGACGGGCTTGCGGCCGGCGGCTTGCCGGGGCGGCGGTGGACGGCGCGGGGCGGCTCGGCGAGGGCCGGCCGGTGGAGGGGCGGTGGGCGTGGCGGGGGCGCTGCCGGACGGCGTCGGCGCGGGGCTCGCGGGCGCGGACGGCGGCGGCGCGGGGGCGGGCGTGCAGTCGAACACGGGGGTGCCCGTCCACGGGTAGTTGTGCGTCTCGTTGCCCGAACCGTGCATCTTCACGTCACCGCCCACGTACAGGCGGCCGTTGGTGCTGGCGGTGAGGTCGGCGGAGGCCTTCGGCGCGAGCAGCGAGCCGATGAAGTTGCCGCCGCCGCCGAGGGTGAGCTGCGGGGTCTCCCGCAGGTTGTACAGCACCTTCGCGGCGGCCTCGCCGAAGTGCGCCGAGCTGTACACGTCGACGCGTTCGCCGTTGTAGCCGACCGCCATCGGGGAGACCGAAACCGGGTGCGGGCCGGTCACGTTGACCAGCACCGAGGCGTCCGCCGGGATGTTCTCGAAGACGAAGGTGGACGCCCCGTCGAGGTCCGCGCCGGCGATCTCGAACACCTGCAGCTTGCCCCGGGACGGTCCGGTGCTGCGGAAGGTCACCGATCCGCCGGAGGCCTTCGCGGTGCCGGTGGGCGGCAACGCGCCCAGCTGCGAGGACTGTTCGCGCACGGTGGCGGCGAAGCCGGTGTACGGGGCGAGCGCCCGGTCGGCGCCCAGCCCGGGGCGCAGGTCGCCGCCGTTGGTGTTCACCGCGCCCTGGCCGTCGACGGCGCCGCCGGCCTGCACGGTGCCGCCGTAGCCGGGGCCGGTGAACAGCCCGGCGCCGACGTCGACGGTGGTGCCCTTGGCGACGGATATCCGGCCGCCGACCGCGAGCATCAACTCGCCGCCCGCCGGCAGGATTCCGGAGCCCGCACCGGCCCGGCCGACGTTGAAGACACCGCCCGGGTTCTTCGCGAAGCTCGCGTCCCCGCCGACCACCAGCAGACCCTCGGCCTCGGCGCCGCCGCCGTCCACGCTGTAGGAGCCGCCCGCGAAAAGCGCCACATTGCCGTCGGTGAATTTCGGGTCGTGGCCGATCGGCGGGAATTGACCCGGTGTCGGGCAGGACGCCGAACGGCCGCTCCCGGAGGCCGGATCGGCCGCGTGCGCGGTGCTGCCGGTGAGGAGAATTCCGGTGCACGCCGCGACGGCGAGCGGGGCGGAAATCCGGTCGAGGTTCTTGGTTCCGATCTTCACGCCACGACACTCCCACGGCCCGCGGAGGCCGGAAAGCCGCCGGACAACGGTCCGGCCTCGGCGGTTTCAAGGCGATTCCCGGTTTTCTTCAAGAAACTCCAATGCCCCCGCCCGGCGGCCCCGGCGCCTGCCGCCGGACGCTCCCGCCGCGCCCGCGCGACCCGGCCCGCGAAGGCCGCACCAGCGCCGCGGCCGTCGCCCCGCCGCCCGCCGCCGGCCCTCGGCGGGCAGCCCGAACGGCTCCGGCTCCGGACCGGCCGGCAGCGTCAACTCCAGCTCCGCGCCGCCCAGTCGGGACCGTCCGAGCCGCACGCCGCCGCCCGCGTCCTCGGCCAGCCGGCGCACGATGTCCAGGCCCAGTCCGGTGGACCCGTCCTGCTCGCTGCCGACCCCGCGCCGCAGCGCGGCCTGCGGATCGGCGATGCCGGGCCCCGCGTCGCCGACCGTGACCACCACCTGCTCGCCGACCCGCAGCGCCACCGTGAAGGCGGTGCCCGCCCGGGTGTGGCGGAACACGTTGCCGAGCGCCGCGTCCATCGCCGCCGCCAGGTCGGCCCGGGCCACCGGCACCACGGCCGGGCCCGGATCCGCCGCCGACTCCCAGGGCCGGCCCTGGTCCTCGGCCAGCGCCGACCAGAACGCCATCCGCTCCGCCAGCACCTCGGCCGCGTCGCACCGCGCCGGTTCGCGCTGTCCGCTGCCGGCCCGCGCGCCGGTGATCACGAAGTCGACCTCGCGCTCCAGCCAGCCCACCACCTCGCGGGTCTGCTCGGCGAGAGGGCCGTCGTCCATGGCCGCCGCGTTGAACCGCAGCGCCGTCAGCGGGGTGCGCAGCCGGTGCGACAGGTCGGCGGCGAACTCCCGCTCCGCAGTGATCATCTGACGCATCCGCCGGGCCATCGCGTTGAACGCCAGCCCCACCTCCCGCAGTTCGTACGGCCCGGCGGTGTCGGCCGTGACGTCCAGGTCGCCCGAGCCGAGGGTGCGCGCCACCGCCGCCAGGTCGCGGGTGGCGCCCACCAGGCGGGCGGCCAGCCGGTCCGCGACCAGGCTGGAGATCACCACCAGGCTGAGCGCCACCCCGCCCAGCACCCACCAGGTGCTCCACAGGCCCCGGGTGAGGTCCGCGTCCAGCAGGTACACCTCGACCAGCGCCACCGCGCCGTGCTCAGCGGCGCCCTGCTCGGCAGCACTCTGTCCCGCGGCACCCTGTCCCACGGCGTTCTGGCCAGCAGTTCGCCGGTCCACCGCGACCGGTCGCAGCACCGCGTACCCGCCCGGCACCCGCACCGTGTACACCCGGCCCTGCCGGACCGCCGCGTCCAACTGCTCCGGGCCCGAGTGCGCCGCCCCGACCACCACCCCGGACGGCAGGTGGACGGCGATCCGCCCCGCCTGGCCCGCCGGGATGCTGGCCAGGGCCCGCTGCAACTGCTCCTGATCGGTCGTCACCACCAGCACCGGCTCGATCGCCGCCGCCTGCTGCTCGGCCTGCGTGAACGCCCGCTCCCGGGCGAACTCACGCACCGTCAGGGCCAGCGGAATCAGGAACGCCAGCGCGACCATCGCGGCCACCGCGACGGCGAACCGCGCCATTCCGCCCCTCACCGGAGCCGGCCGTCCGTTCCTTCCGGCAGCGACCACGCCATGCTTCCCACCCCGCAACCGGAAGAAAGGGCCCGCGGCAGGAGCGGCGGGTTCCGGTGACGAATGCGCCACCGCCCGGAATGGTAACCATTCGGCGGCTTTGCCGAACGCGGTGCCCGAGTGCCGGAACCGCGGGCGGCCGGGCGGGACGCGGTGCCGGAACTCCGGGCGGGGTGGGGCAGGATGGCGCCCATGCGAATGGGGACCATGACGGCGGCGTGGGTCGCCGCGACCGCCGCGGCAGCGGCCATATCCTGGGCCGGCGTCAACCTGGTCCTGCGCGAAGCCGTGTTCGGCCCGCCCGACACGGTGTTCCTCCCCGCCCCGGCGAACACCCGGCCCGGCACCCCGGCCCTGATCCCCGCCACCACCCTGTCGCCCGCGGCGACCGCCGGCCGGCCCACCGCCTCGCCCGGCCGGACCGCGACGTCCTCGCCGTCCTCGTCGCCCTCGCCCTCCGCGACCCCGACGGTCCCGAGCTCGGTCCCGCCCGCCGCCACCGGCCCCGGCCGGTCCTACACCGTGCAGGGCGGCCAGGTCTCCGTCTCCCTCGGGACCGACTCCGCGACGCTGCTCTCCACCAGCCCCGCCCCCGGCTGGGCGGTGAAGGTCTGGCGCTCCGACACCTGGTTCCGCGTCGACTTCACCAAGGACGGCCGCACCTCCTCGGTCTTCGTCACCTGGAACGGCCACCCCCCACTGGTCGACACCTACGAACAGTGACGGGCCGTTCGGCGGAAAGCATCCGGGAATTCGGGTGGAATTCGGTGGCCGGTGCGGAACCCCCACCGCTCGACGGGGTGACATCCCGTCACCGTGGACGATTGTCGCGCCACCGGGCGGAAGCGACCGAATACTTTCCTTCGAAAGCCGCTGCTCGCGGTGGACCGGCGATCAAATGATCAATTTTCGCCACCGAGGTTCCCCATCGACTGATTGACGTCCTATGATCCGATGGCCGTGGATCGCGCGGCGCGCGGCGGAGTTCCCGCCGACCCCGCCGCTTTCCGCACCCGACTTCGATCCCGAAACCCTCAACGAGAACGCAGTCCAGGTCACTTCATGACTCCTCAGCAAACCGCCCACCACGCGCCCGCCCCCGTCCACGGGGCCGGCGGAACGGCGCCGACCGTCCTCGTCGTCGAGGACGACCCGATCGTCCGCACCGTCCTGATCCGCCACCTCACCGCCGCCGGCCACCCGGTCCGCAGCGTCGGCACCGCGCTCGGCGCGCTCCGCGAGGTGTCGCAGGCCGGCTGCGACCTCGTCGTGCTCGACCTCGGACTGCCCGACCTGGACGGCGGCGACGCGCTCAAGATGATCCGCAGCGTCACCGACGTCCCGGTGATCATCTCCACCGCCCGCGACGACGAGAAGGAGATCGTCCGGCTGCTCAACGACGGCGCCGACGACTACCTGGTGAAGCCGTTCTCCGGCGACCACCTGAGCGCCCGGATCGCCGCCGTGCTCCGCCGCTTCGCCGCCGCCGCCCCGCCCGTCTCCCACCTGCTGCGGGTCGGCGGGCTCACCGTCGACACCCGCCGCCGCGAGGCCGCTCTCGACGCCCGCCCGCTCGAACTCACCCGCCGCGAGTTCGACCTGCTCGCCTACCTCGCCGCCCGCCCCGGCACCGTGATCACCCGCAAGCAGATCCTCGCCGAGGTCTGGCAGCACAGCTACGGCAGCGCCCAGACCATCGACGTCCACCTCTCCTGGCTGCGCCGCAAACTCGGCGAGACCCCCACCGCGCCGCGCTACCTCCGCACCGTCCGCGGCGTCGGCTTCCGCCTCGAAGCCCCCTGACTGCCCGTCAGTCCGGCCTCCCGGGGTTCCGGGCCGGCGGCCGCTGTGATCGACTGGTCGCATGGGGGACGAACGAAAGCTGTACGGGCCGCTGGAACTCCTCGGCGGACGCTGGGCGGTGGGGGACTCCGCGCTGCCGGGCGGCCGCTGGGTGGAGTCGGGCGCGGACGGGGAAGGGGGCCACGGATGGACGTCGCGGTGTGGGTGGCGGTGCGGCGGCCGCTGCGGTTCCTGGTGTCGGGCTGGCCGTGGCGGATCTGGGCGCTGCTGCTGAGCGGCGCGGTGCAGGGCGCCGTGGTCCTGCTGGCGCTGCTCGTCGGCGAGTTGCTGGGCATCACGCTGGCCGTGGTCGGCATCGGCGTGCCGATCCTCGCCGCGACGGCGGCCCTCGGCGTTCCCGTCGGGGCGCTGGAGCGCCGCCGCCTGCGCCTGGTCGAACCGGTCCGGCTCGCCGACCCGCACCGGACGGTGACGGAACGGTGGCTCCGCACTCGGCTGCGCGAGCGGGCCACGTGGCGCGAACTGGCCTACGCCGCGCTCCAGTCGACGGTGTTCACCGCCGTCGGGCTGCTCTTCGCGGCGCTGCTCGGGTTCTGCGCCGTGCTGCTGTCCGCGCCGGTGTTCATCTGGGCGGTGAGCCCGGACACGGTGATGCTGCTGCCGGGCCGCCCGGTCTCCGGCCCGCTGGACGGGCTCGCGGCGAGCGCCGTCGGACTGCTCGGACTGGTCGTCGCCGCGTACAGCGGCGCGCTGGTGGCCGGCATCCAAGTCAGGCTCGCCCGGCTGCTGTTGACCGTCCGGGACGACGACCTCGGCGCGCAGGTGGTCGAACTGACGCGCTCCCGGGCCCGGTTGGCGGACGCCTTCGAAGCGGAACGCCGACGGATCGAACGCGACCTGCACGACGGCGCCCAGCAGCAACTCGTCGCCCTCGGCATGACCCTGGGCCTCGCCGAACTCGAACTGCACGGCCTCGACAGCCCGGCCGCCGCGCTGGTCGGCCGCGCCCGCGCCGAGGCCCGCCTCGCCCTGGACCAGCTCCGCTCGCTGGTGCGCGGCATCCACCCGCAGGTGCTCACCGACCACGGACTCCCGGCCGCGGTCGCCGAGTTGGCGCTGCGCCACCCGGTGCCGGTGCTGGTCGACCTGGACCTGCCGCACCGACTGCCCGGCCCGGTGGAGAGCGCCGCGTACTTCACCGTCACCGAGGCGCTGACCAACGCCGCCAAACACAGCCACGCCGACGAGATCGCCGTCCGCGGCGCGCTCGACGGCGACACCCTGGTGCTGTCCGTGACCGACAACGGCCGCGGCGGCGCCGACCCCGACGCCGGCGCGGGCCTGCAAGGACTCGCCGACCGGGTGGCCATCCTGAGAGGACGACTGACCGTGACCAGCCCCGCCGGAGGGCCGACCCACCTGCGCCTGGAGGTACCGTGCTCCGGATCGTGATCGCCGAGGACGCCGTCCTGCTGCGGGCCGGTCTCACCGAACTCCTCGCCCGGCTCGGCCACCGGGTCATCGCCCAGGTCGGCGACGCCGAACAGCTGATCGCCGCCGTCGACGCGGACCGCCCCGACATCGTCCTCACGGACGTCCGGATGCCGCCCGACCACCACGACGAGGGCCTGCGGGCAGCGC
The DNA here is from genome assembly GCF_000696185.1 of Kitasatospora cheerisanensis KCTC 2395. GTDB lineage: Bacteria > Actinomycetota > Actinomycetes > Streptomycetales > Streptomycetaceae > Kitasatospora > Kitasatospora cheerisanensis. Next base: position 6,480,195 of record NZ_KK853997.1, read on the forward strand.
TCCACCTGCGCGAACGCCACCCCGGCCTGCCCGTCCTGGTGCTCTCCCAGTACGTCGCCACCGCCTACGCGACCCGCCTGCTCGGCGCGGCCACCGCCGACCGGGGCGGCCTCGGCTACCTGCTCAAGGACCGGGTGATGGACGTCGCCGACTTCACCGACGCGCTCGAACGCGTCGCCGCCGGGCAGACCGTCATCGACCCGGAAGTCGTCCGCATCCTGCTCGCCCACCGCACCGCCGACGACCCGCTGCGCCGCCTCACCCCGCGCGAACACGAAGTCCTCGCGCTGATGGCCGAGGGCTTCAACAACCAGACCATCGCCCAACGCCTGACCGTCACCGAAGCCTCCGTGGTCAAGCACGCCGGCAACATCTTCGCCAAGCTCGACCTCGACCCGACCGAGGGCAACCGGCGCGTTCTCGCGGTCCTCGCCTACCGCAACCGCCCTGCCGCCGAGCCTGCCTGACGCCGCCGCGGCCCTTGCGCGGCGCCCTTGCCCGGAATCGGCCGGGCGGTTTGCCGGGGGCGGCGTCAGCGTGGCCGGGGCTCGGTCGGGAGCCGGTCCGGTGGGGTGGTGGTGTCGGCGAGGAGGGCGTTCAGGCGGGCGGCGGAGGCGTCCCAGGTCCACTGCCGTTCGACCCAGGCGCGGCCGGCTCGGCCGAACTCCGCCGCGTGGGGCGGGTCTTCCAGGTACGAGGCGACGGCGTCGGCGAGCACCGGCAGATCGCGGCCGTCGACGACCGTGCCGGTGCGGTGCGGGAGGACGGCGTCCGGGGCGCCGCCGGAGCGGCCCGCGACGACCGGGAGGCCGCTGGCCGAGGCCTCCAGGAAGACGATGCCGAGGCCCTCCGCCTCCAGGCCCGCGCGGCGGGTCCGGCACGGCATCGCGAAGACGTCGGCCGCCGCGTAGAACGGAGCGGTGTCGCCGTGCCGGTGCCCGCCCGCGAAGACCACCGCGCCCGGGGCATGACGCTCCGCCAGCCGCCGCAGGCGCGTCTCGTCGGGGCCCTGACCGACCAGCAGCAGAGTGCTGCCCGGGACGCGGCGGCGGATCAGCGGGAGGGCGCGGACCAGCATGTCCTGCCCCTTGCGCGGCACCAGTCGGGCCACGCACAGCACCACCGGCGCGTCCCCGAGCCCGTACCGCTCGCGGACCGTCCGCCGCGCGCTCGCCGAGGGCCGGAACAGCGACGGGTCGACACCCGGCACCAGCCGCTCCAGCCCCGCACCCGGGCCCAGCGCGGGCCCGATCCGTTGCCGGGTGTACTCGCCGAGGTAGGTGACGACGTCGCAGTGCGCACCGACCCGGCGCAGCAGGGCGCGGGCCCCGGGCGTCCGCGCCCACCAGATCTCGTGGCCGTGCGTGGTGGCCACCAGCCGCCGCACACCGCCCTGCCGCAGTGCGGGCGCCATCGCGGCCAGCGGTGCCGCCGCCCCGAACCACACCCGCTCGCACCCGTGCGCCCGGGCCAACTCGACGGCGCGACGCGTCACTCGGCCGGTCGGCAGCAGCATCCGCGAGCGGTCGCGGACCACCGGGAACGGGAGGGTCCGGTCGAACGCCTCCGCGCCCGGCTCGGCGGAGGTGTAGACGACCACCTCGTGCCCGGGCATCCGGACGGCCATCGCATGGACGAAGGTCTCGATGCCGCCCTGCCGGGGCGGGAAGTCGTTGGTGACGATCAGTGTGGTGGGCATGGGGCGCGGCCTCGCAGCGGGATCGGTCGTGAAGGTTCGTTCGGCTCAGGGGAGTTGACGGGGTGCAGCGGCGGGCGGGGCGTCGTCGACCGCGAGCGGCGTGGCCGGGGGTCCGGTGAGGCGCGTGAAGACCGCGAGGAACACCGGCAGCGCCAGGTAGCCGAAGCGGCCGGCCGGTGCGAGCAGGAACGCCAGGGCCAGGCCGATCGCCAGGCGGTCCGCCGCAGCCACCGCGTTCGCGGGCGGGCGCCGGACCAGCGAGACGGCCACCGCGAGTCCGCCGAGCAGCAGCACCGTGAGCGCCAGCCACCAACCAGCCGGCCCGAGTTGGGCGAGCAGCCGACCCGGCAGCGGACTCGCGGCGGGCGTCCGCCACGCGCCGAGACCGAGCGGGAACGCGAACACCTGACGCGCCATCGGCCCCGGCGCGATCAGCGCCCAGGGCAGCACCAAGGCGCCCGCCCCGCCACCGCGACCCCGGCACCACGCCACGCCGCCCGCCGACCGGCCACGGCCGCCAGCAACGCGAACGCCACCGGAACGGCAGGCCACGCCGTCCACTTCAACGCACAGGCGGCCGCCAACGCCAACCCGGCACCGCCGCCACGGCCCCGCGAAGCAAACGCCAGCGCCAGACACAGCAGCCCGGTCATCGGCAGATCGACCCCGCTCACCACCAACGGCAACGCCACCACCGGCGAGGCCGTCAACGCCACCACCCCGGCCCCGCGCGCGGACGGTTCGGGCGGCCGGCGCTCGGCCGGCGGGACAACTCGGCCGGGCGGGTGGGTGCCGGTGCGGCCGGCGGCCGCGCTCCCGCCGTGGGCCGCCCGACGCGGGGGCCGACCGGGAGGTGCGGCAACGTGTGCCGGCCGGCGGGTGGTTGAGCAGGCATCCCGGCCGGCCCGGGCCACTCGGAGGCGCGAGCCGCGAGCGGTACCCGCGTTCCCGCTGCGGACAGTGCTGCGCGCGGGGCGGCCGGGTGGTGCAGCAACTCGCGCCCCGCGGCCGGTGCTTGTGCGGACGGACAGGTCACGAGCGAGGTGCGGAGTGCGGTCGCGGACTGTCCCGCGTGCGGGCCGGTGGATGCCGTGCGGGACGGCAACGTGCCCCGGCCGAACAGCGGTTGAGCAGGTGTACCGGCTGGGCGGGGCGCGGGCGGTGGCTGCGCTCCTGTTGGGGGCCGCCTGAGCAGGTGCCAGGCGCCGCCCAGCGCCGCCAGGAACGCCGCCGCGCACCACAGTCGCGGGTCGCCGAGCGCGGTGTCCGCGCCGAGCAGCCCTCTCGGCAGGCCGAACGCCGCCATGCCGGGCAGGTACGGCGTCAAGTCCGCCACCTCTACGGGCGCTTCGACGTACGGCGAGCCGTGCGCCAGCAGCCTCTCGCCGGCCCGGCCGATCACCGTCACCTCGCTCTGGCCCGTGCCTGCCCCGAGTGCCAGGGCGAGCGGCAGCAGCGCACCCGCCCGAACGCCACCACGGCGGCGGCCAGTTGTCCGCCCCTTTGCCGGACGAGCGCGGACAGCGCCGCCGCCACCAGGTAGCCGACGGCGGCGACGGCGCCCCAGGCGCGGTGCGGACCGAGCGGCGACAGCAGCGGGAAGAGAGCCGCCCAGGCGGCGCAGGCGAGCCAGCCGGTCGGCCACAACCAGCGTCGGTCCGGCACGAGTTGAAGACGGGGAATGGGCACCCGTCCATTCCAGTCGGCGGCCGGGGTGACGTCAGCAGGCCCAGGTCGAGACCTGGTGGTCGACTTTTCCCTACCCTTTCCCTCCCCCTTTCCTCCCCTCGGCCGCCGCCCATGACCAGCGATGGTCTGGACCACTGGACGGTTCGCGGGGTGTCTGCGCACACTGGCGCGATGACGCTCCGACCACCCGCCGGACTCGAACTGCACGACCTGGACGTGCCGGACCCCGGGTTGCTGCCGTTCGCCGCCGGCAGCTTCGACTCCATCGGTCCGCTCTCCCGGGCGGACTTCCCGCACCGCCACTCGTTCTACGAACTGGTCTACGTCACCAGGGGGACAGGGACGCACGTGGTGGACCTGGCGGAGTACCGGATCGAGCCGCCGGTGCTGTACGTGGTGCTGCCCGGGCAGGTGCACCACTGGGAGCGCGCGCGCCAACTGGACGGCTGGGTACTGCTGTTCAACGAGGACTTCCTGCACCGGCACCCGGAGGACCTCACCCTGCTGCGCACCCTGGCCGGGGCCACCGCGTCCCGGCCCTCGCACCACGGGCACGGCGAACTGGTCCGGCTGCTGCGCGAGTTGACGGCCGAGTACCGGGCGGGGCTGGACGGCGGGCTGGGCGTCCTGCAGGCGCTGCTGCACGTCCTGCTGGTGCGGGCGCTGCGCGTCGCCCGCGAGGGCGGGCCCGACGGGACGACCGCGCCGCGGGCGCCGGTGCATCCGCTGGCCGAACGGTTCAACCGGCTGATCGCCGAGCCCGACCGCACCGACCGCTCGGTGCTCGCGCTGGCCCGCGAACTCGGCGTCTCCGCCGGGTACTTGCACGAGGTGGTGAAGGAGGCCACCGGCCGCACCCCGGCCCGCCTGATCCGCGAGCAGCAGACTCTGGAGGCCAAACGCCTGCTCGCCACGACGGACATGACGGTCCGTCAGGTTGCACTCGCGGCCGGCTTCTCCGACCCGGCCTACTTCTGCCGCTTCTTCCGGCGCGAAGTCGGCCGCACCCCGGGGGAGTTCCGCGAACGCGCCGGCTGAGCGCCGGCGCCCCGAGGGCGCGGAGGGAGGGGCGGGGAGGGTGAGGGGACCAGGAACGCGGAAACGGGAACGCGCCGCAGGTTCAACCGCGGGTAAAGCTCTGCTGAGGAATGCACCACGTCCGGCGGCCCCCGTCCATCGACGGCCCGCCCGGCAGCGCCTAGCGTCTGAGGCACCCCACAGCGCCGCCGACCGGGGACACCCGACCTCTCCAGGTGTCATGTCCCAACCAGCGGAATCCGAGCGGCCGGCGACCGACGAAGCACCCGAACGGAGAGCCATGTCCACCCCCCACAACCCCCTGGGCGACCGGCAGATCAGCCGGAAGAGCCTGCTGAAGGCCGCCGCGCTGGCCGGTGCCGTACCGGTGCTGATCGGCGGCGGCACCGCACTGGCCCGTGACACCGCCGCGGCCGGCGGGACGGCGGCCCCGCTCACCCCCGACTGCCACGACGGCGACGCGCCCACCGGCGAGCAGATCGAGGGCCCGTACTTCAAGCCGGGTTCCCCGCTGCGCACCAGCCTCGTCACCGCCGGGACCCCCGGCACCCCGCTGACCGTCAGCGGCTACGTGTTCGGCCGCAACTGCGCCCCCATCTCCGGCGCGCTGCTGGACTTCTGGCAGGCCGACACCAACGGCAACTACGACAACAGCGGCTACACCTTCCGCGGCCACCAGTTCAGCGACGCCAACGGCGCGTACACGCTGACCACGATCGTGCCGGGCCTCTACCCGGGCCGCACCCGGCACATCCACGTCAAGGTGCAGGCCCCCGGGCAGCCGATCCTCACCACCCAGCTGTACTTCCCGAACGAGCCGCGCAACGCCACCGACACCATCTTCGACCCGGCGCTGGTGATGACCGTCCGTCAGGTCGGCAACGGGCGCGAGGCCAGCTTCGACTTCGTGCTGAACGTCAACGGGACGCCGAAGCCCAGCACCAGCCCGACCGGGTCGTCCAGCCCGAGCCCGAGCTCCTCGCCGGGCGGGACCACCACCTGGAAGGCCGGCACCAGCTACAAGGCCGGCGACCAGGTGACCTACAACGGCGTCACGTACGTCTGCATCCAGGCGCACACCGCCTTCGTCGGCTGGGAACCGCCGAACGTTCCCGCCCTCTGGTCCCGTCGCTGACCGCACCCACCCCCACGAGGGGCGGTCAGCGACGACAAGCCACCCGAAGCGGCGGCGCGGCCGCACTCCCCGGGAGGGGAAAACCGGGAGTGCGGCCGTCAACCGTCAAGCGCCATGGCGGCCCGAGCGCGGGGTGCCCGAGCCGCCATGGCGCGCCACGCGCCGCACCCGCACCGACACCACACGGACTCGTCCGGCACCACCCGCACCCAGTTCAGCGACGCCACCCCGATTCGTCCGAAGCCGCCCAGGGCCTCCCTCCCGACCCCCGTAGGCTCGGCCCATGACCGAGCCCCAGCACCAGCACCTGGTGGTGACCACCACCCACGAGGACGAGGAAGCCGCCCGCGCCCTCGCCACCACCCTGGTCCGCGAACGCCTCGCCGCCTGCGCGCAGCTCCACCCCGTCCGGTCCGTGTACTGGTGGGACGGCGAGGTCCAGGACGCCGCCGAGTGGCGGATCGACCTCAAGACCGGGGCCGCGCTCGTGCCGCAACTCGTCCGCCGGATCGTCGAGTTGCACCCGTACGACACCCCGGAGGTGATCGCCGTGCCGATCACCGCCGGGGCGCCCGGCTATCTGGCCTGGCTGGACGCGGAGACCGCCGCCCCAGGACCCGGACGAGCCGGACAAGCCGGATCGGCAGGACAGGTCCGATAATCGGTCGCGGCGCGCTCCGGCGCTGCCCTACGCTCCGCAGCGGAACCGCCGTCCGAGGAGCTGCCCGCCGTGCCGATCCCGTCCCACACCGTCCGCGCCGTCAACGACCTGACGGCCCGGTGGGCCCGGAGGGCCGCGACGCCCGGGCAGAACACCGCGTTCAGCGCCCCCTCGGCCTGGGCGCCGCTCGCCTTCCTCGCCGCCGGGCCGCCGGCCCGGCCGCCGCCGAACTCGGGCTCGCGCTGGGCGTCCAGCCGCATCGGGCCGCCCAGGCCGGACGGGAACTGGTCGACGCACTCGGCGAGTTGCGCGGCGTCGAGGTCGCCCTGGGCGTGTGGACCCGCGCCGACCTGCCCGTCGAACTGCGCTGGACGGCCGCCCTGCCCCCGCACAGCCACGGCCTGCTCGGACCGGACAAGGACAAGAACCGGGCGGAGCTGGACCGTTGGGCCGCCGAGCGGACCGCCGGGGCGATCCCCCGGATGCCGATCGCGGTCGAGGAGAACACCGAACTTCTGCTGGCCGGCGCACTCACCCTGCGCACCGACTGGATCCGGCCGTTCGACGCCCGCCCGTACCTGCCGCGGGGTGGCCCGTGGGGCGACCTGCTCGTCAACGGGCTGTCCCGCACCACCGCCCTGCTCGACCGGGTCGGCGTCGCCGACACCGAGGCCGGCCCGCTCACCGTGCTGCACGTGCTCGGCCGGGACGGCATCGACGTCCACCTCTGCCTGGGCACCGAGGACGCCGACCCCGGCGCCGTCCTCGCCGCCGCCGTCCGCGCCGCCGAACAGCCCCGCACCCTGCGCCCCGGCAGCACCCTCGCCGACGGCGAGCCCGGCCCCGGCCTGCGGGCCGGCTGGCGGCGGAGCTACCAGCGCGAGCAGCAACTCGCAGTGTGGACCGTGGAGTTCGAGCTGTCCGCCGAACACGACCTGCTGGCGGACGCCGAGCTGTTCGGGCTGCGCGCCGCCACCGACGCCACCCGGGGGCACTTCCCGGGGATCAGCTCCGAGCCGCTCGCGATCGGCGCGGCCGCGCAGTCCGCCACCGCGCTGTTCGGCCCGGAAGGCTTCCGGGCCGCCGCCGTCACCGCCCTCGGGGTGGGGGCCGGCGCCGGCCTCGGCCCGACCAGGCTCCCCCCGTACGTGGTACGGCGGATCGAAGCCGACTTCGACCGGCCCTTCGCGTTCCTGGCCGTGCACCGCGCCTCGCGGCTGGTGCTGGCGGCCGGCTGGGTGGCCGCGCCCCGCGTGGTCGAGCCCGAACCGGAGGACTGGGAGGACTGGGAAGACCCGGAGGACTGAGGCGAGCCCGAGGGCTGACCGCCCGTCACCGCCGGCCCCGGCCCCCGCTACACTCCCGAACGCCCACGCGCACCGCATGGGCGTTCGAAGCGCGGAACGGGTGTGTGCACATGCGGCGATGGAGTCGACTCGGCAGGGCGGCCCTGGTCGTAGCGGTCCTCGGGGTGCTGCTCGTGCTCGGCGGGTTCGGCTACGGGCTGGCGCTGCGCCCGAGCACGACGGCCGTCGGAGGCTCCGACATGGCGCCGACCTACCGGCCCGGTCAGCGCGTCGTGACGGCCGCTGTCGACCCCGGTCAGGTGCGGCGCGGCGACGTGGTGGTCTTCCGGTACGCCACCGAGTCCGGACCGGCCGTCGGCCACTTCAAGCGGGTGATCGCGCTCGGCGGCGACCACGTCTCCCAGTGCGGCGACCAGCCCGTCCAGTTGAACGGCGCGCCGCTCGACGAGCCGTACCTGCGGTCCGGCACGGTGAACGGCTTCCGCTGCTTCGACGTCACCGTCCCCGAGGGCCGGATGTTCGTGATGGGCGACCACCGCGCCAACTCCCTGGACTCGCGGGTGTGGGGCGCCGTCCCGCTCGACACCGTCAAGGCCCGCGACGTGCCCGGCACCGCCGCGCGGCTGGGAATCGTCGTCGCACTGGGCCTGCTCGGCCTGCTCCTCCTCGCCCTGGCCGCGATCCTCGGTGCGGTGGCCCGCCGCCGCGGCCGCACCGCGCCGGCCGCCTACCCGGCATGGGTCGTACCCGCGCCCTGATCCCCGTTGTCGGTGGCGGCCCCTAGCATCACGTCCATGCGAGCATCAGGAACCTTCACCGTCCCCGAGTTCACCCCCGCGCCCGTCCCGGCGGGCGACATCACGACCGCCGTCGGGGTCGGCGTGGCCACCATGCGCAAGGAGTTCCAGGGCGAGATCGCGGGCCGCTCCACCACCCTGTTCACCTCCGCCTTCGACCACGCCGCGGGCGTCGGCACCTACCTCGCCATGGAGTCCTTCGCCGGCCGCCTGCACGAGGCCGAGGGCGCCTTCAACTTCGCGCACTCCGCGACCACGCTCGGCGCCGGCCGCGAGGGCGAGTACTTCGTGATCGTCCCCGGCAGCGGCACCGCGGGCCTGGCCGGCATCACCGGCACCGGCAGCATCGTGATCGACGAGGACGGCACCCACCGCATCCACCTCGACTACGAACTCGGCCGGTAGAGCCGGTAGCCGGTATCGTCAACCAGATTGGTGGCAAGGGCGGTTGGAGGCGTTCACCGGCGGGGGGACCAGTTCGCCTCCACCCGCCGCCGCTCCTCCTCCAGCAGCCCCCGCACCACCGCCGCCACGGAACGGTGCGAGAGCTCGGCGAAACCCTGCAGCCACTCCGCCAGCTCCACCGGCAGATCCACCTGCACCCGCCGCTCGCCCGGCTCGACCCGGCGATAGCTCCCCATCGCGCTAAGCCTCCTGGCGGGCCTTCAGGGCCCAGTCGCAGAGCACCGGTACGCACCGCTCGGCGAAGTACTCGTAGTCCGCGGGCGTGTTGTACACGTGCGTGGAGAGCCGGAAGTACCCCGTCCCGCCGAAACTGGTGAAGGCCGCCTCGACACCCAACTCGGCCGCCACCCGGTCGCGCAGGCCGTCCGCCTCCAGCCGGGTCCGGCCCAGTCCGGCCGGCAGCCGCACCAGGCGCAGCGCGTTGACCGGCATGCCGACCTCCGCCGCGGCCGGCTCTCCGGTCGCTTCGCCCATCGCCTCGCCGATCAACGCCTCCGCGTAGTCGGCCAGTTCGGTCATGTACCGGCGGGCCCGGTCCCAACCCCACTGCCCGGCAACGAAGTCGAGCGCGGCCGGCGCGGCCAGCGGGCCGGTGGCGTCCACTGTGCCCTGGGTGTCGAAGCGCTCCGGGAACGGCTCCTCCGCGCCCCAGGAGTCGATCAGCGGGTAGAGCGCGTGCCGGAGTTCGCCCCGGGCGACGAGCGCGGCGGTGCCGCGCGGCGCGCAGCCGAACTTGTGCAGGTTGCCGACCCAGGCGTCGCAGTCCAGGCCCGCCCGCGGGTCCTCGGACAGGCCGGGGGCGTGCGCGGCGTCCACCAGCAGCGGGACGCCGCGCTCGCGGGCGGCCGGGCCGATCAGGTCGATCGGGAGCCGGCGCGCCGTCGCGGAGGTGACCTGGTCCAGCACCACCAGCGCCGTCCGGTCGCCCAGTTGCTCCAGCACGGCGGCCGCGGCCTCCGCCGGTCCGGCCGCCAGCGGCACGTGCGCCGTGCGGACCGAGCCGCCCCAGCGCCGGGCCAGCCGGGCCGCGCCCATGGTGACCGCCCCGTAGCCGTGGTCGGTGACCAGCACCTCCCCGCCCGGCCGGTGCGGCAGGCTGCCGTAGACCGTGCTGGCGCCCGCGCTGGCGTTCGGCACCAGGGCGGTGAACTCGGCCGGGACGCGCAGGAATTCGGCGATCGCGGTGCGCGCCCCGGCGACCCGGCGGGGGAGCGCCGGGAACCACACCACGGGGGAGCGCTCCATCTCGTCCCGGAGCCGCTGCTGCTCGCGCTGCGCGGCCAGCGGGACCGCCCCGAACGAGCCGTGGTTCAGGTGCCGCATCGACGGGTCCAGCGACCAGCCGGCGGCGGCCGGCCGCCCGTCCTGGAGCAGCAGGGGCGCGGGAGCGACGACAGGGGCCACAGTCCAACTCCGATCCGGCCGCGGGCGTCCGTGCCGGGGCGGCCTGCTGCCCGATCCTGGCACAGGCTGCTACCGGGCCGGGCGGGAGGGCGGCCCTGGCCCGTTCGGGTGGCTTCCCGTTGCGCCGTCCGGACGCCGCCGGGCGGGCCGCCCATGCTGATCGCACACGACCCGCCCCGTCCCACCGGCGGGCCGCCGATCGAGAACGAGGATTTCCGCATGTTCCAGCAGTCCCGCCCGCCGGCCATCCCCGCGCCGCGCCGCCCGCCCTCCGGTGTCCGCCTCACCGCGCGCCCGCCCGTCCGCACCCTCCGGCCGCCGCGCAGCCCCGCGAGTGGTGACCCGACGCCCCGGCCCCCGCCCGGGGCCGGGGCGTCAGCGCGCCGTGCGGGCGTCCGGTCCGGAGGTGTCGATCACCCAGTGGCGGGTGCGCAGCAGCCGCCCGGCGAACACTGTGTCGCGCTCGCCGAGCAGTTCGAAGCCGAGCGCGCGGCACAGCCCGTTCGACGGCCCGTTGGCCGCCCCCGGGAAGGCGTGCACCCGGCCCCAGCGCCCGTCCGCGCGGGCCGCTTCCAGCAATTCGCGGACGGCCCGCTTGGCCAGCCCGCGGCCCTGGAACTCGGGCAGCACCATCCAGCCGATCTCGGAGATCCGCGCCCCGTCCTCCTCGTGCGGCCAGAGCGTCACCGTCCCCGCGACCAGCTCCGGCGCGGCGGCGTCCGGCACGATCATCCGGACCCACCAGTCGTCCGCCGCCGTCCGCTCCACGTCCAGCCGGACCTTCTCGGCCATCCCCCCGGCCGGCAGCGGACCGCCCAACTCGGCCATCATCACCGGATCGCAGCGCATCCGGACGTACGCCTCGACGTCCCCCGCCGTGACATCGCGCAACAGCACGCCGTTCGCCCCTTCCGCTCTGCCCGCAGCTAAGACCGTACCGACCGGGCCCGACACTCCGTAGGGTCGGGCCGCATGACGACGACGGTCACCACCCGCACGGTCCGCTACCCCGCCGACGGCCTCACCATGGTCGGCCACCTCGCGCTGCCGGCCGGCACCGGCCGCCGGCCCGCCGTCCTGATCGGCCCCGAAGGGCCCGGCCTGAGCGACGCCGTGCGCGAGCGGGCCGACGCCCTCGCCGAACTCGGTTACGTCGCGCTGGCCTTCGACATCAACGGCGGCCGCTGGATCGCCGACCCGCAGGAGATGCTGGCCCGCGCCCTCCCGCTGCTCGACGACCCGGAGCGGATGCGCGCCATCGGCCACGCCGCGCTCGACGTGCTGCTCGCCGAACCGCGCACCGACCCCGACCGCATCGCCGCCGTCGGCTACGGCACCGGCGGTGCGATCGGCCTCGAACTCGGCCGCGAGGGCTACCCGTTGCGGGCCATCGGCACCGTCAACGGGCTCGTCACCGGCCGCCCCGGCGAGGCCGCGAACATCGCCTGCCCGGTCTGGGCCGGCGTCGGCTCCGAGGACCCGATCATGCCCGCCGAGCGGCGCGACGCCTTCGCCGCCGAGATGCAGGCCGCCGGCGTCGACTGGCGCCTCACCGTCTACGGCGGCGCCCAGCACGCCTTCCACCACCCGACCGCCGACCACGAGGTCCTGCCCGGCGTCGCCCACCACCCCCGCCAGGCCGCCCGCGCCTGGCAGGACGTCCTGGCCCTGCTCGCCGAGTGCCTGCCCCTCGGCGAGCAGGCCGGGCGCGCATCCTGAGCGCCCGAGGTACCGCCGCCGGAGCGCCCCGGACACAGCGGGCCGAACTGCGGGACGCAGCGGCCGGCAGCACGATGCCGGGCCGCCCATCCCCCGTGCGGGGCTACGGACGGGGCTCGCCGGCGGTGTCCCGCTTCCGCCGGTAGTGGGTGCGGCCCTTCGCGGAGTTGCCGCAGGTGGCCATGGAGCACCAGCGGCGGCCCCCGCCCCTCGACTTGTCGATGAAGAGCCATCCACACCGCATGCCGGGGCAGAAACGGACCCGCTGCCACGGCGCCGACCGGAGCAGGTCGAACGCCCGCAGCGCCAAGTCGTGGGCGAGGAAGTCGAGTTCAGAGGTCTCGACGCCGGCCTCCCAGCGCGGCGTGCCGCCCCGGACGGTGAGGCGCGCGGCGGCGACCGCCCGCTTCCCGTGCGCCTCGACCCGCTCGACCGCCGCCGCCGGAGCCGGCCCGCCCGCGCCGAGCAGCGCCTCGTCGGGCAGCGCCGCACCGAGCAGCGCCGTGACGAGCTCGTGCACCGCCTCGCGCAGCTCGCGGACGCGGTCCAGCGCCCGTGCGGCCCCGGCCGGGTCGGCCTCGGCCATCTGCCGCAGGTCCGCGAGGGCGGCCGGGTCGAACTCGCCGGTGAGGGCCGCCCATTCGAGCAGGCGCGGATAGCCGTCGAGCCGGTCGACCGGCTCCGCGTCGCGGGCCGTGACGGTGTTCACCAGGTCGAGGACGAGGTGCCCGGCGAGCAGGTCGCGGCCTTCGAAGGTGTGGGCCCGGACGGTTCCCGCCACGTCTGACCGCCTTTCAGGTCTTGCCCGATCATGTCCAACCAGTGTACGGATGTTATCCGGTTGGAATCCCCTGCTACCGGAAGGAGACAGCCGTGGCTGCCGCCGTCGAGCTCCTCGCCGCCCCGTGGAACCTCGGCCTGCGCCCGCCCGCACCCGGCCGCGAACCCGGAACCTGGCGGGCCCCGCAGGCCCTGCTGTCGGCGGGGGCGGCTCGGCTGCTGCGGCCGGCCCGGGTGGTGCAACTCGACCGTCCGACCTACGAATTCGACCCGCAGCCGGCGACCCGCATCCGCAACGGCGTGACCATCCGCGAGCACACGCTGCGGCTCGCCGGGGCCGTCCGCGAGACGCTCGCCGCCGGCCGCTTCCCGGTCGTGCTGGGCGGCGACTGCAGCATCCTGCTCGGCTGCCTGCTGGGCGCCCGGCAGTCCGGACGCTGCGGCCTGGTCCACCTCGACGGCCACAACGACTTCCGCCACCCCGGCAACCACGGCACCGGCACGGCCCTGGGCTCGGCCGCCGGCATGGACCTCGCGCTGGCCACCGGCCGGGGCGAACTGCTGCTCACCCACTGGCCGTTGGTGGGCCGGCCGCTGGTCGCGGACGAAGACGTGATTCAGATCGGCGACCGGGAGGACGCGGCGGAACTCCCGTTCGCCCGCTTCACCGCCCGGGAGATCCGGTCGACGGGCGTCGCCGACCTGGCCGAGCGGGTGCTCGACCGCCTCAAGCACCGTGGCCTGGAGCGCAGTTGGCTGCACCTCGACCTCGACGTGCTCGACGAACGCGTCCTGCCGGCGGTCGACTCACCCGGCCGCCCCGGTCTGGACTACGCCCAACTCGCCGAGCTGGTCGCCGCCTTGGTCCGCACCGGCCGCGTCGCCGGACTCGACGTCGCCGTCTACGACCCGGAACTCGACCCGGACGGCGTCCACGCCGCCGCCATCGCCGCCTGCCTGGCCACCGCCCTGTCCCCGCTCACCGCCACGGAGACGCACGCATGAAGACCCTGCTCGCCACCGGCCCCGGCCCCGACCACCCGGCCGAGATGGAGCAGTTCGGACGGCTCGCCGGACACTGGGCGACCGTGATCACCCACCACCCCGCCGACGGCTCACCGACCCACCGGGTCAGCGGCGAATGGGAGTTCGGCTACGCGCTGGAAGGCCGCGCGGTCCTGGACGTCTGGCGCTGGCCCGGGCCGCAGGACCTCGCCGACACCGGCCGCACCGCGGACCAGGAGTGCGGTCTGTGCGTGCGGATCTGGGACGCGCGGCTCCAGCTCTGGCGGTTCACCTTCCACGGCACCGCCCGCGGCGACCAACTGCACATGTACGCACGGCAGATCGACGACGAGATCGTGATGGAGCGCGCCACCGCCGCCGCCCTGGTCCGCTGGACCTTCGCCGACACCACCGCCGACAGCTTCCAGTGGCGCAACGAACGCTCGACCGACGGCGGGGCGAGCTGGCGGCTCGACCAGGAGGTGAGCGCCCGCCGCCTGCGCTGAGCCCGGGCGGGCCCGGTCAGGGGCGGACGGCGCCCATGTACGGCATCACGTCGATGCCGACGATCTCGACGTTCTTGCCGGTGCGCGGGGCGTGCAGAAGCTTGCCGTTGCCGATGTAGATGCCGACGTGGTGCAGGTCGTTGTAGTAGAAGAGTAGGTCGCCGGGCTGGATGTCGGCCTTGGCGATGCGCTTGCCGGCGTTCCACTGGTCCTGGGAGACCCGGGGGAGGCTGACGCCGCCGGCCCGGAAGGCCATCTGGGTGAGGCCGGAGCAGTCGAAGGAGTTCGGTCCGGCGGCGCCCCACTGGTAGGGCTTGCCGATCTGGGCGTAGGCGAAGTCCAGGATGGCCTTGACCTGGCCGGTGGCGGGCCCGGTGTAGGTCTGGCCGCGCGCCGAACTGCGGGACGCCGCCTGGTTGTTGTCGCCGAGGACGCGGGCCCGGTCGGCGGCCTTCAGGCCGGCCAGGATCCGCGACGCCTCGCCGAGCTTGGCCTGCACCTCGGCCTTCTTGGCGGTCAGCGTGCTCCGGGCCTGCTCCAACTCGGCCAGTTTGGCGGCGGTTTCGGCGCGCTCCTGGTCGATCGACTGCTGGAGCCGCAGCGCGCTGCGCAGCGCGTCGGCCTGCTGCCCGCCGGCCAGGTCCTGCAGGCCGGCCCGCCGCAGGTACTCGTCGGGGGAGGCACTGAGCATCAGTTGCACGCCGGGGTCGAGGCCGCCGCTGCGGTACTGCTCGGCGGCCAGCGCGCCCAGCGTCTCCTGGAACTGCAGGACCTTCTCCTGCTGCCCGGCCAGCCGGTCCTGCAACTTCCCGGCCTGGTCCTGGAGTTGCTTGGCCCGCTCGTCGACCTTGTTGTACTCCTCGGTGGCCGCCTCGGCCTCCTCGTACAGGCCGTCGACCTTCGCCTTCACCTGGTCGAGGCTCGGGGCGGGCTCGGCCCATCCGGTGCCGGCGGGCAGCAGGACGGCGGCGCCGGCGGCCGCGCCGAGGACGGCCGTCCTGGCGCGTCCGGCGGGCCGGGCGCGGCGGTGCGTTCCCATCGCTGCGGTCTCTCCTCGGGTCGGGGCACCCGCCGTCCGGGCGTTCACTACGAGACAACTTAGTAGTTCAGTAGAACGACCGGCAAGCCACCCCCGGCCCACTACGATGAGCCCGACCACCGGACGACGGCACCAAGGGCGGAACGGCAGTGCGCAGACTCGGCGACCTGGAGGCGGAGATCATGGACCGCCTGTGGACCTGGGGCCGCCCCGCCACCGTCCGGGAGATCGTCGACGACCTCAACCGGTCCCGGCCGCTGGCCTACACCACCGTCATGACGGTCGCCGACATCCTGTACCGCAAGGGCATGCTGCGCCGCGAGAAGTCCGGCCGGGCCTGGAACTACCGGCCCGCCTGCACCCGCGAGGCGTACAGCGCCGCCCTGATGCGAGACGTCCTCGGCGAGAGCCCCAATCCCACCGGCGCCCTCGCCCACCTGGTCGGACAGCTCACCCCCGAGGAGCTCGACGCGCTGCGCGCCGCCATCGAGTCCGTCGGCCGCGACCAGCCCGGCGGCCGGCCCGGCGACGGCGGCCCGGGAGCCGCCCGGTGACCGCCGCCCTCGCGCTGCTCGGCTACGCCCTGCTGGTCGGCGTGCTCGCCCCGCTGCCACTGGCCCGGGCCCGCTGGACGCACCGCGCGCCCCGGCTGGCCGTCGCGCTCTGGCAGGGGCTGACGCTCTCCTTCGTCACCGCGCTGGTGCTCGCCGCCCACCACCTGGCCGTCCCCGGCGTCCACCTGCACCTCGGACTGGCCGGCCTGATGCACCTGTGCGGCGTCGACCACCCCGGCGGCCTGCTCGCCACCGGCCCCGGCCAGGCCTGGCGGCTGCTGCTGCCCGCCGCGGCGGCGGCCTGGCCACTCGGCCGGTACGCCGCCGTGCTGGTCCGCACCGCCCGGCACCGCCGCCGCCACCGCACCCTGCTCGACCTGGTCGCCGCCCGCGACCCGCGCCTCGGCGCGCACGTCCTCGACCACGACACCCCCGCCGCGTACTGCCTGCCCGGCCGCCGCGCCCGGATCGTGCTCACCCGCGGCGCCCTCGATCTGCTGACGCCCCAGCAGCTCGCCGCCGTCCTCGCCCACGAGCGCGCCCACGTGGCCGGCCGCCACCACCTGGCCCGCACCGCCGCCGACGCGCTCGCCGCCGCCTTCCCGTTCCTCCCGCTGGCCCGGCTCGCCGCCCGGGAGACCCCGCTGCTGCTGGAGATGGCCGCCGACGACCGCGCCGTCCGCCGCCACCCGCGCACCGTGCTCGCCGCCGCCATGTACCGGGTGGCCGGCGGCCCCGTCCCGCAGTCCGCGTTCGCCGCCGGCGGCACCGCCGCCCTGCTGCGGGTGCGCCGCCTGCTGGCTCCCGCCGCCGCCCCGCACCCCGCGCTGCGCGCCGCCGCCGCACTCACCGCCGCCGCCGCGCCCGTGCTCCCGCTGCTGTTCACCTGCGGCCCCGTGGTGCCCTGACCCGCCGGACCGCCCGCGCCACGCCGGACGGCCCGCGCCACGCCGGACCGCCGGCGACACACCGGACCGCCCGCCCGGGCGGACCCGGACGGGCGGCTTCTCGACTTCGGGAGGAGGGGCTCCTACATCGGCACCGGCTTGATCATCGCGAACGGCGCGCCCTGCGGGTCGGCGACCACCGTCATCCGGCCCGCCATCATGTCGAACGGCGGGGCCAGCACGGTGCCGCCGGAGCGCACCAGCGCGTCCACGGTGGAGTCGACGTCGTCCACCGCGAAGTAGGTCAGCCAGTGGGCCGGGGTGCCCGGCGGGTCGTTGGCGAGGAGTGTGGCGCCGCCGACATCGCGGCCGCCGACCCGCAGCGCCCAGTAGTTGTCCGCGCCCTCCATTGGCTCGATCTCGATACCGAACGCCTCGCCGTAGAAGGCGGTGGCGGCCGGGATGTCGCTGGTGTGCAGCTCGTTCCAGACCACCGCGCCGGCCTCGTTGACCACCTGCGCGCCGAAGAACTCGCCGGGCTGCCAGACGCCGAACACCGCGCCCTGCGGGTCGGCGGCGATCAGCATCCGGCCCAGCTTGCCGACGTCCATCACCGGGGCCAGCAGGGTGCCGCCGGCCGAGACGATCGCGTCCTGGGTGGCCTGCGCGTCGGTGGTGGCCAGGTAGCCGGTCCACACGGTGGGCGGCTCCGGCATGCCCTCGGGCGCCATCGCGGGGCCGATGCCGGCGACTGCCCGGCCGTCCAGCTGGCAGACCGCGTACCCGCCGAACTCGGCGGGGCCGGGCTGCCCCTGCCAGCCGAACAGGTCGCGGTAGAAGTCCAGCGCCGCCTGCTGGTCCTTCGCCATCAGATCGACCCAGCACGGAGTGCCGGTCTTGTACGGTTCGGTGACTACGGGCATCTCTCGCTCTTTCCGGTGAGGCGTTCCGGGGCTCCCCCCCAGGAAGTCACCCTCACCGCGCCGCCCCGATCCGCCACCGGACGTCGTCCCGTCGGGGTCGGGCCCGCCGCGCCGCGGCGAACGGCGGGGGCCGCCGGGCCCGGCTGTCCAGGGAGTGGAATTCGCGGAGCGGGCCCCGCTGCCGCCGGTACGGTGTGCGCCCACTGACGGACCGTCACCCCACCGGAGGCCGCACCATGACGCTCACCACGACCGACTCCCACGCCGCCGTGCTCGCCGCGATCACCGAGGGCTGCGCGGCGCTCGGGTTCGAGATGTCCTGCGACCTGGGAACCGGGCAGCTGCTGCGCACCCTCGCCGCGGCCCGGCCCGGCGGGCGGATACTGGAGCTCGGGACGGGCGCGGGCGCGTCGACCAGCTGGCTGCTGAGCGGCATGGACGCGGGCGCCACCCTGCTGAGCGTCGAGCAGGACCCGGCGGTGGCCGCGATCGCGGCCGAACACCTGGGGGCCGACCCGCGGGTGGAGCTGGTGGTGGGCGAGGGCGCCGAGCTGATCGACGCGCTGGCCGGCCGCACGTTCGACCTGGTCTTCGCCGACACCTGGCCCGGCAAGTTCCACCACCTCGACCAGGCGCTGGGCCTGCTCGCCCCCGGCGGCCATTACCTGGTCGACGACCTGCTGCCGCAGCCGACCTGGCCCGCCGGCCACGCCGCCGCGGTCACCGCGCTGGTCGACCGCCTGACCACCGACCCCCACCTGCACGCCGTCCACCTGAACTGCTCGACCGGCCTGCTGCTGGCCACCCGCCGCCCGTAGCCCGCCGCCCGTGGCCCGTAGCCCGTCCGGGCGAGCGCGGGCGTGGGCACCGGTGCGCCGGTCGCACCGGTGCCTACGGTGGCGGGCATGTGGCACGACATGTTCCAGGCGGGGATCTCGTACGGCGAGAAGACGCTGCGCACCGTGCTGGTGTACCTGGCGCTGCTGGTGCTGCTGCGGGTGATCGGCAAGCGCGGGCTGGCCCAGCTGAACACCTTCGACCTGGTGGTCATGCTGCTGCTGTCGAACGTGGTGCAGAACGCCGTGATCGGCGACGACAACTCGGTGACCGGCGGCCTGTACGGGGCGCTGGTGCTGCTGCTGACCGACTGGGTGCTGGTGCGGCAGGCGGCCCGCTGGGACTGGTTCAACCGGCTGCTGGACGGGACGCCGACGGTGCTGGCCCGGAACGGCGCGTACGACCGGCGGGCGATCGCCCGGCAGGGCATCCGGGTGCCCGACCTGGACGTGGCGATCCGGCACCAGGGCGGCGACGCGGTCGAGGAGACCGCGCTGATCGTGCTGGAGCCCGGCGGCACCCTGCTGGTGAAGCTGAAGGACGGCGACCAGGTCGCCGACAAGGACGACGTGGCGGCGATCAGGGCCGCGCTGGCCGCCATCGAGGCCCGGCTGCCGACCGCCCGGTGACCGGTTTCGGGTGATTTGCGGCGTCCGCAGTGCGACCTTGACGAATCCTTAACGGCAGGCGTTAACGCTGCTCCGGCCTTCGAATCGATCGGCGTCACCGCCTCTGGCCTGCGGAAATGCTGTCGGTATCAGGAATGGACGGGCTGCTTGTCTTAACGGCGCTGACGCATACGCTCCCGTCCTGTGTTCAACCTCCCCCAGGCGCTCAAGCGCCTCGTGATCGGCCGCGCCATGCGCAGCGAGGAACTCGGCGAGACGCTGCTCCCGAAACGGCTCGCGCTGCCGATCTTCGCCTCCGACCCGCTCTCCTCGGTGGCCTACGCGACCGGCGAGATCCTGCTCGTCCTCACCGTCGGCGGCACCGCCTTCCTGTACCTCACCCCGTGGGTCGCCGCCGGCGTGATCGGGCTGATGGCCGTCGTGGTGATGTCCTACCGGCAGGTGGTGCACGCCTACCCGAGCGGCGGCGGCTCGTACGAGGTGGTGTCCCGCAACCTCGGCGCCAACTCCGGCCTGGTGGTGGCCGCTTCGCTGCTGGTCGACTACGTGATGACGGTCGCCGTCTCGGTGGCCTCCGGCGTCGACAACATCATCTCCGCGTTCGGCTCACTCGCCGAGCACCGGGTGGCGCTCGCCGTCGGCTTCGTCGCGCTGCTCACCGCGATGAACCTGCGCGGTGTCCGGGAATCCGGTCGGGCCTTCGCCGCGCCCACCTACCTGTTCATCGGCGGCATCCTGCTGATGGTGGTCACCGGCCTGGTCCGGCTCGCCTTCGGCGACAACCCGCAGGCCCCCACCGCCGCCCTCGGCGTCGCCGCGCTCGACGGCAAGGACTCCCTGCAGGGCCTCGGGCTGCTGATGCTCGGCCTGCGCGCCTTCGCCTCCGGCTGCACCGCGCTCACCGGCGTCGAGGCGATATCGAACGGCGTGCCCGCGTTCCGCGCCCCGAAGTCCCGCAACGCCGCCGCGACCATGGCCGTGATGGGCATCGTCGCCGTGGTGATGTTCGCCGGCGTCACGCTGCTCGCGCTCACCTCGCACGTCCACTACGTCGAGGACGCCTGCCGGCTCACCGGCCTGGCCGGCGACTGCCACTCGTACACCCAGCAGACCGTGATCGCGCAGCTCGCCGCGACCGTCTTCGGCGGCTCCGACACGATCCTCTTCTACTTCATCCAGGCCGTCACCGCGCTGGTGCTGATCCTCGCCGCGAACACCGCCTTCAACGGCTTCCCGCTGCTCGCCTCGATCCTCGCCCAGCACCGCTACCTGCCCCGGCAGATGCACACCCGCGGCGACCGGCTGGCCTTCTCCAACGGCATCATCGCGCTCGCCGTGGTGGCCGGCGGCCTGCTCTGGTTCTACCAGGCGGACGTCACCAGCCTGATCCACCTGTACATCCTCGGCGTGTTCACCTCCTTCACGCTGTCCCAGATCGGCATGGTCCGGCACTGGAACCGGGCGCTGGCCACCGAGACCGACGCCGCGGTGCGGGCCTCCGCCCGGCGCTCCCGGCTGATCAACGGACTGGGCGCCGTCACCACCGCGCTGGTGCTGGTCATCGTGCTGATCACCAAGTTCACCCAGGGCGCCTGGCTGGCCGTGGTCGCCGCCCTGCTGCTCTGGCTCACCATGCGGGGCATCCGCCGCCACTACGACACCGTCGCCGCCGAACTCGCCGTCGAGGACGTCGCCGCGGAGAGCTCGCGCCCGCGCCGGGTCCACGCCGTGGTGCTGGTCTCCAAGCTGCACAAGCCCACCCTGCGGGCCCTCGGCTACGCGGAGGCGTTCCGGCCCGACACCGTCGAGGCGGTGACCGTGGACGTCGAGCCCGAGGCGACGGCGGAACTGCGCGCCGCGTGGGAGGGCAGCGGGCTGGACGTGCCGCTGCGGGTCCTGGCGTCGCCGTTCCGGGAGATCACCAAGCCGGTCGTCGCGCACGTGCGGGAACTCAAGGCGGACCGGCCCGGGGACGCGGTCGCGGTGTTCATCCCCGAGTACGTGGTCGGGCGCTGGTGGGAGAACCTGCTGCACAACCAGTCGGCGCTGTGGCTGAAGAGCCGGCTGCTGTTCACGCCCGGCGTGATGGTGATCTCGGTGCCGTGGCAGCTGACCTCGGCGAACCGGGCGGACCGGCCCGCGAGGCGGGCGCCGGGGGCGGTGCGGCGCGGCGAGCCGTGACCGGGGCCGGTCCGCCCGGTTCGCGCCTGCTCGTTATGTCACGTTTTCCTCCTTTAGGCTTTCCGTTCACCGTTGGGAAATCCGGGACGAGGACCGTAGCGCTGTGATCACCGATTCCGACTCCGCGTTGTTCCGCGCCCGACCTGCGTCTTCGCCGCGGACGCTGGTGGATGTGCTGGCGGCCACGGCGGCCGCGTTCCCGCAGGAGCCCGCGCTGGACGACGGACGGGAGACGCTGACGTACGCGGCACTGCTGGCGGCCGTGGAGCGGGTGCGGCGGCAGCTCGGCAAGGCCGGGGTGGGGCTGGGGGACCGGGTCGGGGTGCGGGTGCCGTCGGGCGGGAACGAGCTGTACGTGGCGATCCTGGGGGTGCTCGCGGCGGGGGCGGCGTACGTGCCGGTGGACTTCGAGGACCCGGACGAGCGGGCCGAGCTGGTGTTCGGCGAGGCGGACGTCAACGCGGTGATCGGGGCGGAGCTGCGGCTGGAGAAGGTGAAGCCGTCCGGGCACGAGGCGGAGCGGCCCGGGCCGGAGCACGACGCGTGGATCATCTTCACCTCCGGCTCGACGGGCAGGCCGAAGGGCGTCGCCGTGACGCACCGCAGCGCGGCGGCGTTCGTGGACGCCGAGGCGGCGATGTTCCTGCCGGACGAGCCGATCGGGCCCGGGGACCGGGTGATGGCGGGCCTGTCGGTGGCGTTCGACGCGTCCTGCGAGGAGATGTGGCTGGCGTGGCGGCACGGCGCCTGCCTGGTGCCGGTGCCGCGGGCGCAGGTGCGCAGCGGCGCCGACCTGGGCCCGTGGCTGGCCGAGCAGGAGATCACCGTGATCTCCACGGTGCCGACGCTGGCGGCGCTGTGGCCGGCCGAGGCGCTGAACGAGGTCCGGCTGCTGATCTTCGGCGGTGAGGCGTGCCCGCCGGAGCTGGCGGAGCGGCTGGTCACCGAGGGCCGCGAGGTGTGGAACACGTACGGCCCGACCGAGGCGACGGTGGTGGCGTGCGGCGCGCTGCTGACCGGGGAGGCGCCGATCCGGATCGGCCTGCCGCTGGACGGCTGGGAGCTGGCCGTGGTCGACGAGGCCGGCCTGCCGGTGCCGATGGGCGGCAGCGGGCAGCTGGTGATCGGCGGCGTCGGCCTGGCCCGCTACCTGGACCCGGTGAAGGACGCCGAGAAGTACGCACCGCTGGAGTCGCTGGGCTGGGAGCGGGCGTACCGCAGCGGCGACCTGGTGCGGGCCGAGCCCGAGGGGCTGGTGTTCCTGGGCCGGGCCGACGAGCAGATCAAGCTCGGCGGCCGGCGGATCGAGCTCGGCGAGGTGGACGCGGCGCTGCAGGCGCTGCCCGCCGTGTCGGGCGCGGCGGCGGCGGTGCGGACGGCGCGCGGCGGCAACCAGCTGCTGGTCGGCTACCTGGTGGCGCAGGACGGCTTCGACCGCGAGGCCGCGGTGGCCCGGCTGCGGGCCGAGCTGCCGGCCGCGCTGGTGCCGCTGCTGGCGACCGTCGAGCAGCTGCCGACCCGGACGTCCGGCAAGGTCGACCGGGACGCGCTGCCGTGGCCGCTGCCCGACCTGGAGACCTCCGGCCCCGCCGAGCAGCTGTACGGCACCGAGGCGTGGCTGGCCGAGCAGTGGGCGGAGATCCTCGGCACCCCGGTGCGCGGCGCCGGGGACGACTTCTTCGCGATCGGCGGCGGCTCGCTGGCCGCCGCCCGGCTCACCACGCTGCTGCGCGGCCGCTACCCGGCCGTCTCGGTCCTCGACATCTACCAGCAGCCGACGCTGCGCAAGCTGGCCCGGCTGCTGGAGCGCTCCGCGCAGTCCGGGGGCCGGGCGCGCACCGTCGAGCCGGTGCCGCGCCGCGCCCAGGCCCTGCAACTGCTGCTGATGCTGCCGCTGGCCACCCTGACCGGCCTGAAGTGGTCGCTGGCGCTGGCCGTGCTCGGCACCGTGCTGAACCTGCTCGGCGACTACCCGTGGGCGCCGACCGCGCCGTGGTGGCTGCTGGCCGCCGGCGCGGCGCTGCTGTACTCGGCGCCCGGCCGGCTGGCGATCGCCGCCGGCGGCGCCCGCCTGCTGCTGCGCGGCGTCGGCCCCGGCAGGTACCCGCGCGGCGGCGGCGTGCACCTGCGGCTGTGGGCGGCCGAGCGGCTGGCGGAGGCGTCGGGCGCGGTGCAGCTCTCCGGTTCCTGGCTGGTCAGGTACGCGCGGGCGCTGGGCTGCCGGGTCGCGCCGGACGTCGACCTGCACGCGCTGCCGCCGGTGACGGGCCTGCTGCGGCTCGGCAAGGGCTGCGCGATCGAGAACGAGGTCGACCTGTCCGGCTACTGGCTGGACGGCGACCGGCTGGAGATCGGCGCGCTGCGGGTCGGCGCGGGCGCGGTGGTCGGCACCCGCTCGACGCTGCTGCCCGGCGCGAAGATCGGCAAGCGCGCCGAGGTGGCGCCCGGCTCCGTCGTCACCGGGCACGTCCCGACCGGCCAGCGCTGGGCCGGCGCGCCCGCCGTGAAGACCGGCAAGGCCGAGCGGGGCTGGCCCGAGCAGCGCCCGCCGCGGACCCTCCGCTGGGCGGCCGTGTACGGCGCGACCGGCTTCGTGCTGTCCGCGCTGCCGCTACTCTCCGCGCTGCCCGCCCTGCTGATCGCCGGGCTGTTCGTGCACCCCGGCGACGGCCTGGCGGAGGCGCTGCGGGGCGCCCTGATCGCGCTGGTCCCCGCCACGCTCGCCTACGGGCTGGCGTACGCCGCGAAGGTGCTGATCGGCGTCCGGCTGCTGTCGCGCGGCCTGCGCACCGGCCACCACCCGCTGCACGGCCGGATCGGCTGGCAGGCGTGGACGGTCAGCCAGCTGATGGACCTGGCCCGGGAGACGCTGTTCCCGCTGTACGCCGGGCTGATCACCCCGGTGTGGCTGCGGCTGCTCGGCATGCGGGTCGGCCGGGGCGCCGAGGTGTCGACCGTGCTGGCGCTGCCCAGCCTGACCACGGTCGGCGACGGGGCGTTCCTCGCCGACGACACCCTGATCGCCCCGTACGAGCTGGGCGGCGGCTGGGTGCGGATCGGGCGGGCCGAGATCGGGGAGCGGGCGTTCCTCGGCAACTCCGGCATGACGGCGCCCGGGCGGGCGGTGCCGGACCGGGGGCTGGTCGGGGTGCTGTCGGCGACGCCGAAGAAGGCCAAGCGCGGCAGCTCCTACCTGGGCATGCCGCCGGTCAAGCTGCCCCGGGCCGCCGACACCGCCGACCTGGCGCTCACCTACGAGCCGCCGGCCCGGCTGCGCTGGGCGCGCGGCCTGACCGAGCTCGGCCGGATCGTCCCGGTGCTGGCCTCCGCCGCGCTGGCCGTGCTGACCGCCGCCGCGCTGTGCGCCCTCGGGCAGCCGCTGCTGTCGGGGCTGGTGCTGCTGGCCGCCGGCCTGGTCGCGTGCGCGGTCTCGGCGGCCGCGAAGTGGCTGCTGGTGGGCCGGTTCCGGGCGGTCGAGCACCCGCTGTGGTCCGGGTTCGTGTGGCGCAACGAGCTGGCCGACACCTTCACCGAGGTGCTGGCCGTGCCGTGGCTGGTCGGCCGCGCCTCCGGCACGCCGGTGATGACGCTGTGGCTGCGGTCGATCGGCGCGCGGATCGGGCGCGGCGTGTGGTGCGAGAGCTACTGGCTGCCCGAGGCCGACCTGGTGACCCTCGGCGACGGGGTGAGCGTCAACCGGGGCTGCGTGCTGCAGACGCACCTCTTCCACGACCGGATCATGAGGCTGGATACTGTGGAGCTCCGCGCGGGATCCACCCTGGGCCCGGGCGGGATCGTGCTCCCCGGCAGCACCGTCGGCGAGCGCACCACCCTCGGCCCCGCCTCCCTGGTGATGCGCGCCGAGACGGTGCCCGCCGACACCCGCTGGCTCGGCAACCCGATCGAGGCCTGGCACCTGGGCGAGGAGGAACCGCAGCGGTGAGCGCCGACCCGTACTTCCCCCGCAACGGCGACCCGCGCTACCACGCCCACCGCTACGAACTGGCCCTCGACTACCGGCCCGGCCCAAACCGGCTCGCCGCCTCGGCCCGGATCGCCGCGATAGCGGGCCCGGAGCCGCTGCGCGAGTTCACCCTCGACCTGGCCGCGTTCCGGATCGGCAAGGTGCTGGTCGACGGGAAGGCCGCGCACTACGCGCACCGGGACGGCAAGCTGCGGGTCAAGCCCGCCAAGGCCCTCGCCGCGGGCGCCGTCTTCACCTGCGAGGTGCACTGGTCCGGCAACCCGCGCCCGGTCCGCAGCCCGTGGGGCGGGCTCGGCTTCGAGGAGATCGAGGACGGCGCCCTGGTCGCCTCCCAGCCGATCGGCGCGCCGTCCTGGTTCCCGTGCAACGACCGGCCCGCCGACAAGGCCGCCTACCAGCTGACCGTCACCACCGCCACCCCGTACACCGTGGTCACCGGCGGCCGGCTGCTCAGCCGCACCACCCGCTCCTCCGCCACCACCTGGGTGTACGAGCAGCCCGCGCCCACCGCGTCCTACCTGGTCGGGCTGGCGGTCGCCCCGCTGCGCGAGTTCCCGCTGACCGAGCGCGTCCCCGGCACCGTCCCGCAGATCGCCTGGGTGCCGCTCGCCCTCCAGGCCGCGTTCGAGCACGACTTCGGCCGGCAGCCGCAGATGATGCAGCTGTTCGAGGAGCTGTTCGGCCCGTACCCGTTCGGCGAGTACACCGTCGCCGTGGTCGACGAGGAACTGGACGTGCCGGTCGAGGCCCAGGGCATGGCCACCTTCGGCCGCAACCACGTCGACGGGCGGCGCGGCTGGGAACGCCTGGTCGCCCACGAACTCGCCCACCAGTGGTTCGGCAACAGCGTCACCATCGCCGACTGGCGGCACATCTGGCTGAACGAGGGCCTCGCCAAGTACGCCGAATGGCTGTGGTCCGAGCGCACCGGCGGCCCCACCGCGCAGCACCGGGCCGCCGACGCCCACCGGCAACTGCGCGGCCTCCCGCAGGACCTGGCCATCGGCGACCCCGGCAAGCGGCACATGTTCGACGACCGGGTGTACGAACGCGGCGGCCTCACCGTGCACGCGCTGCGCTGCGCCGTCGGCGACGCCGCGTTCTTCCGCCTGCTGCACGGCTGGGCCACCGCCCACCGGCACTCCGTCGTCACCACCGACGACTTCGCCGCACACGTCTCGCACTACACCGACCGGCCGCTGCGCCCGCTGCTCGACGACTGGCTGCACGCCCGCGCGCTGCCCGACCTCCCCGAGCTCTGACGGTTCGTGACCTGATGTACTGACACCATGGCCGCGAAGCCAACGTGGTCTTCGAAGTCTCCGGAGGAACGAGGAACATGAGCACGCACTACGACGTGGTCGTCCTGGGCGCCGGCCCCGGCGGCTACACCGCCGCCGTCCGCGCCTCCCAGCTCGGCCTGCGCACCGCCGTGATCGAGGCCAAGTACTGGGGCGGCGTCTGCCTGAACGTCGGCTGCATCCCCTCCAAGGCGCTGCTGCGCAACGCCGAACTCGCCCACACCGTGCTGAAGGAGGCCGACCTCTACGGCATCCAGGTGCAGGGCCAGGTGTCGTTCGACTACGGCAAGGCGTTCAGCCGCTCCCGGCAGGTCGCCGACGGCCGGGTCAAGGGCGTCCACTACCTGATGAAGAAGAACAACATCACGGAGTACGACGGCTGGGGCACCTTCGTCGACGACCACACCCTTCAGGTCGCGCTGCGCGGCGGCGGGTTCGAACTGGTCACCTTCGACCACTGCATCATCGCCGCCGGCGCCACCACCCGGCTGCTGCCCGGCACCTCGCTCAGCGAGCGGGTCGTCACCTACGAGGAGCAGATCCTCACCGAGCAGCTGCCCGGGTCGATCATCATCGCGGGCGCCGGCGCGATCGGCGTCGAGTTCGCGTACGTGCTGCACAACTACGGCGTCAAGGTCACCATCGTCGAGTTCCTGGACCGCATGGTGCCGCTGGAGGACGCCGACGTGTCCGCCGAACTCGCCAAGCAGTACCGCAAGCTGGGCATCCAGGTGCTCACCTCCACCCGGGTCGACGCGATCGACGACTCCGACCCGGACAAGCCGGTCCGGGTCACCGTCACCCGCGACGGCAAGCAGGAGGTGCTGGAGGCCGACAAGGTCCTGCAGGCGATCGGCTTCGTGCCGCGCACCCAGGGCTACGGCCTGGAGGTCACCGGCGTGCAGCTCACCGAGCGCGGCGCGATCGAGGTCGACGGCCGGGGCCGGACCAGCGTCGAGCACATCTTCGCGATCGGCGACGTCACCGCGAAGCTGATGCTGGCGCACGCCGCCGAGGCGATGGCCGTGGTCGCCGCCGAGACCATCGCCGAGCACGAGACCATGGAGATCGACTTCGTGATGGTCCCGCGCGCCACCTACTGCCAGCCGCAGGTCGCCTCGTTCGGCTACACCGAGGCGCAGGCCCGCGACCTGGGCTACGACGTCAAGGTGCAGAAGTTCCCGTTCACCGCGAACGGCAAGGCGCACGGCCTCGGCCAGCCGGTCGGCTTCGTCAAGGTGATCTGCGACAACACCCACGGCGAGCTGCTCGGCGCGCACCTGATCGGCCCCGAGGTCACCGAACTGCTGCCGGAGCTGACGCTCGCCCAGCAGTGGGACCTGACCGTGCACGAGGTCGGCCGCAACATCCACGCCCACCCGACGCTGGGCGAGGCCGTCAAGGAGGCGATCCACGGCCTGGCCGGACACATGATCAACATGTAGTTCCGCCGTTCGGGTGAGCCGCGGCCGCCCCGGCGCCCTCCGTCGATTACGGAGCGGCGCCGGGGCGGTACGTCTTCTCCGCCACCGCCCCGGACGCGAGGAGCCCCACCGATGGACACCCCCTGGCTGACGGCCGCCGAACGCGCCGAACTCGGCCGCGCCGCCCGCAAGCGAGCCCCGCGCTCCACCGCCGGCCACTGGCGGCCCGCCGCCGACCGGCCCGACCCGCTCGCGGTACTGCGCGAACAGGCCGCCGACCGGGTCCCCGAACTCGTCCCGATCCGCACCGGCCGGATGGCCGCCTCCCCGTTCGCGTTCCTGCGCGGCGCCGCCGCCGTGATGGCCGGCGACCTCGCCACCGCCCCCGCCAGCGGCCTCACCGTGCAACTCTGCGGCGACGCCCACCTGGTCAACTTCGGCCTGTACGCCTCGCCCGAACGCACCCTGCTGTTCGACCTCAACGACTTCGACGAGACCCTGCCCGGCCCGTTCGAATGGGACGTGGAGCGGCTCGCCGCCAGTCTCGCCGTCGCCGCCCGGGAGAACGGCGAGAGCCCCGAGGACACCCACCGGGTGGTGCTGGACGCCGTCCGCGGCTACCGCGAGCACCTGCGGGAACTCGCCGGGCTCGGCGAACTGACGGTCTGGTACCGGCACATCGACGCCCAGCACCTGGCCGACAGCCTCAAGGGCAAGCCCCGCCGGCGGATCGAGACCAACCTCGCCTCGGCCCGCCGCCGCGACAGCCTCCAGGCGGCCGGCAAGCTCACCCGGTCCACCCCGGCCGGCCGCCGCTTCAAGGACCAGCCCCCGCTGGTCGAACACCTCGGCTTCGACACCGACGAGGTGCGCGGCCTGCTCACCGACTACCGCGACAGCCTCCCCGACGACCGCCGCCGCCTGCTCGACCGCTACCGCTTCGTGGACGTCGCCCGCAAGGTGGTCGGCGTCGGCAGCGTCGGCACCCGCTGCTACATCGTGCTGCTGGAGGGCCGGGACGCGGACGACCC
Source organism: Kitasatospora cheerisanensis KCTC 2395 (assembly GCF_000696185.1). Taxonomy (GTDB): domain Bacteria; phylum Actinomycetota; class Actinomycetes; order Streptomycetales; family Streptomycetaceae; genus Kitasatospora; species Kitasatospora cheerisanensis. The sequence continues at coordinate 6,509,191 of NZ_KK853997.1, forward strand.
GCTGATCCTCCAGGTGAAGGAGGCCCAGGCCTCCGTCCTGGAACCGCACCTGCCGCCCAGCCGGTACTGGCACCACGGCGAGCGCGTGGTCGCCGGCCAGCGGCTCATCCAGGCCTCCAGCGACATCTTCCTCGGCTGGATGACCGGCCCCGGCGGACGCCACTTCTACTGGCGCCAGCTCCGCGACATGAAGGGCTCCGCCGAGGTCGGCACCATGACCACCCGCACCCTGCACTCCTACGCCGTCCTCTGCGGCACCGCGCTGGCCCGCGCCCACGCCCGCTCCGGTGACCGGATCGCCATCGCCGCCTACCTCGGCCGCTCCGACACCTTCGACCGCGCGATCGCCGCCTTCGCCCACCACTACGCCGAGCTCAACACCGCCGACCACGCCCGCCTGACCGAGGCCGTGGCCGCGGGCGAGGTCCAGGCGGAGAACGTCTAGCGCAGCACCGGGAGGCCCGCTTCCAGGCGGTCCCGGAGGCGGGAGCCGTGGATGCCCGGGGCGTCGAAGCAGGTGTCGTCGTCCTCGTCCCGGTCGGTGCGCAGCACCTCGGCGACGAGGACCTCGGCGGCGGGCGGGGCGGCGACCTCGCGGCCCAGCTCGGCGAGGACGTACGGGGCGGCGAGGACGGGGCCGGTCAGGGCGCCGGCGATCTCGTCGGGGAAGAAGCCGGCGGACAGCACGGTGACGCCGGCGTGCAGGTCGCCGCCGATCATCACCAGCTTGTCGGTCATGTGGCCGACGAACGCGCCGACCCGGACGGTGCCGCGGACCAGCAGCTTGGCGTCGCCCTCCAGGTGGACCGCCCCGGCGGTCAGGTCGCCGAGCACGATCAGCGCCGGGCAGCCGTCGTCCACGTTGAGGATCGCGCCGGTCACCTCCAGGTCGCCGTCGACGACGAAGCCGGTGCCGTACGGCTCGGTGGCGTCCAGGTCGAGCGGGCCGGTGACGGTCAGGCTGCCGGGGTGGACGTCGTAGGTCTCCGGGTAGAGGTTCTGGTAGCTGGAGACCGGCAGGCCGCGGCTCTCGAAGAGCGCGACGGACTCGCCCCAACTGCGGGGCGTGGCAGTGATGTTCATGGCGCGGAGTCTGCCACGGGCCACTGTCGGCGGAGGCACGGATCCGCCCCGGGGCCGCGGCTCCGGGGCGGATCGGGAGGGGCGGGTCAGGCGGCGGCCGGGCGGCCGATCGAGCAGACCAGCTCGCCGTCCCGGGCGTCCGCGACGATGGTGTCGCCGGGCTGGAGGTCGCCGGAGAGCAGCATGGTGGCGAGCCGGTTGTCCAGCTGGGTCTGGATGGTGCGGCGCAGCGGCCGGGCGCCGAACTCGGGCTGGTGGCCGCGGTCGACCAGCCAGCGCTTCGCCGCCTCGGTGACGTCGAGTTCGAGGCCCTGGGCGCGCACCCGGCGCTCGGAGTTGGCGAGCATCAGCTCGACGATGCGCAGCAGGTCCTCCTCGCCGAGGGCGTCGAAGACGATGATGTCGTCGATCCGGTTGAGGAACTCCGGCAGGAAGCGGCCGCGCAGCTCGGCCATCAGCCGGTCGCGGATCTCGTCGGTCTCGCCGCGGTGCGAGAGGATCAGCTGCGAGCCGATGTTGGAGGTCATGATGACCACGGTGTTGCGGAAGTCCACGGTGCGGCCCTGGGCGTCCGTCAGCCGGCCGTCGTCGAGGACCTGGAGCAGCGCGTTGAACACGTCGGGGTGGGCCTTCTCAACCTCGTCGAACAGCAGGACGCTGTACGGGCGGCGGCGGACGGCCTCGGTGAGCTGGCCGGCCTCCTCGTAGCCGACGTACCCGGGCGGGGCGCCGACCAGCCGGGAGACGGTGTGCTTCTCCTGGAACTCGCTCATGTCGAAGCGGACCAGCCGGTCCTCGTCGCCGAAGATCAACTCGGCCAGGGCCTTGGCGAGTTCGGTCTTGCCGACGCCGGTCGGGCCGAGGAACAGGAACGAGCCGACCGGCCGGTCGGGGTCGGCCATGCCGGCCCGGCTGCGGCGGACCGCCTCGGAGACCGCGACCACCGCCTTGTCCTGGCCGATCACCCGGGCGTGCAGTTCGTCCTCCAGTTTCAGCAGCCGGGCCTTCTCGTCCTCGGTCAACTGCGAGACCGGGATGCCGGTCTGACGGGACAGCACGTCGGCGATGTCGTCGACGGTGACCGAGACGACGCCCTCGCGGCGCTCCTCGATCTCGGCGTTCTGCGACTCCAGGTCGGCGATCCGGGTCTTCAGCTCGGAGGCCCGGGCGAAGTCCTCGGCGGCGACCGCCTCGTCCTTCTCCCGGCGCAGCTTGGCGAGCTCGTCCTCGCGGCCGATCAGCTCGGTGGAGCGGCCCAGGCCGCGCAGCCGGACCCGGGCGCCGGCCTGGTCCATCAGGTCGATCGCCTTGTCCGGCAGGAAGCGGTCGGAGACGTACCGGTCGGACAGGTCGGCGGCAGCGCGCAGCGCCTCGTCGGTGAAGCGGACCTGGTGGTGCGCCTCGTACGAGTCGCGCAGGCCCTCCAGGATCTGCACGGTCTCCTCGACGGACGGCTCGGGGATCAGCACCGGCTGGAAGCGGCGCTCCAGTGCCGGGTCCTTCTCGATGTGCTTGCGGTACTCGTCGATGGTGGTGGCGCCGATGACGTGCAGCTCGCCGCGGGCCAGGGCCGGCTTCAGCATGTTGCCGGCGTCCATCGCGCCCTCGCCGCCGGCGCCGGCGCCGACCACGGTGTGCAACTCGTCGATGAACAGGACGGTCGAGTCGGCGGCCTCCCGGACCTCGTCGATGACGTTCTTCAGCCGCTCCTCGAACTCGCCGCGGTACTTGGAGCCCGCGACCAGGCCGGACAGGTCGAGGGCGACCACCCGGCGGTCCTTCAGGGTGCTGGGGACGTCGCCGGTGACGATCCGCTGGGCGAGGCCCTCGACGATGGCGGTCTTGCCGACGCCGGGCTCGCCGATCAGCACCGGGTTGTTCTTGGAGCGGCGGGAGAGGATCTCGACGGTCTGCTCGATCTCCTCGGCCCGGCCGACCACCGGGTCGAGCCTGCCGAGCTTGGCGTCCTCGGTCAGGTCGCGGCCGTACTCGTCCAGGGTCGGCGTCCGGCTCTCCGGCTTGGCCTCGCCGCCGCGCTCGCCGCGGGCCGCGGCCTCCGCGCCGCGCTGGAGGCGGGCGGCGTCGGCGCCGTGCGCGGCCAGCAGCCGGCCGGCCGCCGAGTCCGGGTCGCCGAGCAGTGCGGCGAGGATGTGCTCCGGGCCGATGTAGGAGACGCCGGCGGCCTGCGAACGGGCGTGCGCGCCGATCAGCACCCGCTTGGCGGCCGGGGTCAGGCCCGGCTCCACGGACGGGTCGGCCTCACCGGCGGGCAGCGTGCGCTCCACGGTGGCGGCGAGCTTGTCCGGGTCGGCGCCGGCCTGCGCGAGCAGTGAGCGGGCCGGGTCGGTCAGCGCGGCGGCCCACAGCAGGTGCGGGGTGTCGAGGTCGGCGCTGCCGTCCTCCTGGGCGCGCAGCTCGGCCCGGCCGATCAGGTCCCGGGCGGACTCGGTGAGCAGCCGCCCGATCGGGACCCGCTGCACGGCGGGCGGCGCGGCGGCCGGGTTCAGGCCGAAGAATCGGTTCAGCAGTTCGGAGAAGGCGTCGTCGGAGCCGAGCGAGCCGAAGCCGGGCATGGTCATGGTGAGGGCACTCCCCTTGGCGGACGGGCACAGTCCCCAGAACTATGTCAATCCGTCAGATATGACGCCAAGCGGTGCGATCCGGACAGGTGGCGGGCCGGCGGGCCGTCCGTGCGCCGGTGCGCTCCCAGGAACCTTCCAGGAACTTGGGACAGGCATTACCGGCGCATGGGACGCTGATGACCTGAACTCCGACGGGCACCCCGGGCCGACCGCCCGGGGTGCCCGTCGTGCCACCGGTCGAGGGGGGAACCATGCCGACCACGGACCGCACCGCCCGGCGCCGGGGAATCGACGCCCTGCTGCGGCACTCCCCGCTCCAGCCCGTCTTCCGGGCCCGCGCCGCCCGCCGCCTCGCCGTCCTCGCCTACCACGGCATCGACGACCCGGCCGCGTTCCGCGCCCAGATGGAACGCCTCGCCCGCACCGCCCACCCCGTCGGCCCCGAACAGGTCGCGGACGCCGCCGAACACCGCCGCCCGCTGCCGCCGCGCAGCGTGCTGGTCACCTTCGACGACGGCGACCGCACCGTCCTCACCGAGGCCCTGCCGGTCCTCGCCCGGCTGCGCATCCCCGCCGCCGCGTACGTGATCACCGACCTGATCGGCACCGACCACCCGTACTGGTGGACCGAGGCCGCCCACCTGGTCCGGCACGGCGGCCGCGCCGACACGCTGCGCGGACTCGGCCCGAGCGCCGCCGTCCAGCGCCTGAAGACCCGGCCGGACGCCGAACGGCTGCGCACCCTCGCCGAGTTGCGCGCCACCGCACGCCGGGCGGCGCCCCGGCAGGCGCAGTTGAGCCCCGAGGACCTGCACACGCTGACCGACGGCGGCCTCACCGTCGGCAACCACACCGCGTCCCACCCCTGCCTCGACCGCTGCACCACCGACCGGCTGCACGACCAACTCGCCGACGCCCACCGTCGGTTGACCGGCTGGCTGGGCCGGCCGCCGACCACCTTCGCCTACCCCAACGGCAACCACGACCCGCGCGCCGAGACCGTGCTGCGCACCCTCGGCTACCGCACCGCGTTCCTGTTCGACCACCGGCACGCGCCGCTCGCCCCCGCCGAGCGGCTCCGGATCAGCCGGCTGCGCGTCAACTCGCACACCGGACGGGACCGCTTCGACACCATCCTGTCCGGGCTCCACCCGGCGGTCCACCGCCTCCGCGGCGGGCGGTGAAGGGGATGGCCGCGACGCCGGAGACACTCCGCACCCCCGAACTGGACGCCCGACTGGTCGACGAGTGGCGGCAGTTGGTCGCCGAGGACCCGGACGGGTCCTGGTTCGCCGGGCCGGACTGGGTGCTGGCCTGGTGGCGGACGGTCGGGGCCGGGCAGGGCGGCGAGGTCGCGGTGTGGCGCGGGCCGGACGGGCGGGCGGAGGCGGTGGTGCCGCTGGGCGTCGGCCGGCTGCGCCCGCACCGGCGGGTGCCGGTCGCCGTGCCGGTGCTGACGCTGCTCGGGTCCGGTCCAGGGGCCGCCGACCACTGCGGGCCCGCCGTCCGGCCGCACCGGCGCGCGGAGGTCGCCGAGTGGCTGGCCCGGCGCGCCCGGCGGCGCACCCTGTGGCTGCCCAACCTCGACCCCGCGCACGACGGCCTGCTGCCGTCCGGGGCCCGCCCCGTCGCCCGCTCCGCCTGCCCGCGGCTCGACCTCGGGGCCGGGCCCGACCGGCTCGGCTCGCGGGACTTCCGGGCGGCCAACCGGCGGGCCCACCGCCGGCTGGCCGCCGCCGGGGTCGCCTTCGAGTGGGTGCCGCCGGCCGCCGCCGGGCCCGCGCTGCTGGACGAGCTGCTGCGGCTGCACCGGCTGCGCAGGCAGGCCGCCGCCGGCGGGGTCAGCAGCTTCGGCGCCGACCGGCTGCCACTGCACCGCGCGCTGCTCGCCGGGGCGCGGCCGGGCTGCGGCCCGGCGTTCCAAGTCGCCCGGCGGGACGGCGAGTTGGTCGGCGTGCTGTACGGGTTCCGGTGGGCCGACCGGTTCGCCTACTACCAGACCGGCTGGGACCAGCGCTGGGCCGCCGAGTCCCTCGGCACGGCGCTGGTCGACGCGGCGGTGCGCAACTGCGCGGCGGACGGCGTGCGGGTCTTCGACTTCCTGCGCGGCGACGAGCCGTACAAGTACCGGTTCGGCGCGCAGGACCGCACCGACACCGGGTGGCTGCTGCCGCGCGGTGCGGGCGGGGCGCTGCTGGGCCTCAAGTACCGCCTGGTCAGGGCTGGATGACGCCGTCCAGGTACACCCACTCGCCCTGGTGGCGGACGAAGCGGGAGTTCTCGTGCAGCGAACCGGCCCGGCCGCGCTCGCGGTAGTGGGCGCGGAACTCGACCGTGCCGTCCTGGTGGAACGGGCCGCCGTCGGTCGCGCCGAGGATCTCCAGGCGCTCCCAGCGCAGCGCCGGGTCGAAGTCCACCGACGCGGGCCGGGTGTCCGGGTGCCAGGAGCGCAGCAGGTACGGCTCGTCCTGCACCGCGAACGCGCTGAACCGGGAGCGCATCAACTGCTCGGCGCTGCCCGCCGGGGCCTCGCCGCGGTGCAGGCGGCCGCAGCAGTCGGCGTACGCGGCGGGCAGTCCGCACGGGCAGCTGGTCGGGGCGGCGGGGGAGGAGGGGGTGCGTCGGCGGGCCATGGCGACCATTATCGCCGCCGCCGCGGGGCCCTCCGCCGCCGCGTCCGATGTCACAGGCCCGTCCGGCGCGGCGCGTGGGCCTGCTCCGGGCCCGGCGGGGCAGGATGAGTGGGAGAGGTGCCCGCGCGGTGCGGGGCATGACGACGGGTCGGCGAAGGGGAATGCGATGAGCGACCACCACCACAACGTGCTGCTGCTCGGCTTCACCGACCAGGAGGCCTGCCGCCGCGCCTACGAGGACGCCATGCACCTGCCCGGGCTGCGCCAGGTCGCGGTGCTGGAGCGCAACGCGGACGGGATCGTCGACATCCCCGAGAGCCACATCCGCGGCGCCGGCGTGCCCACCGTCGGATCCGGCCTGGTCGGCGGGCTGGTCGGGCTGCTCGGCGGGCCGATCGGGGTGCTGCTGGGCTTCGCCGCGGGCGCGGCGATCGGCAACGCGGCCGAGCAGACCGAGATGACCGACGGCGGCGCGGGCCTGATCGTGCTGTCCTCGCGGGTGGACAGCGGGCGGGCGCTGCTGGTGGTCGACCTGGTCGAGCACGACAGCGCACCCGCCGACGAACTGGCCGCGAAGTACGGGGCCGCGGTGGAGCGGATCACCGCCGAGGAGTTCGCCGAGCAGGTGCGCGCCGCCAAGGAGCGGGCGAGCTGACCCGGGATCAGAAGTACGGGCGGTAGCCGTCGCGGAGCTTCTCCAGGTCGCGGCGGTCGCGCTTGGTGGGCCGGCCCGCGCCGCGGTCGCGCAGGCCGACCTCGGCCGGGCGCTCGGCGCGCGGCGGCGGCGGGGGGCTGTGGTCGACGTAGCAGGTCTCGGCGACGGGCGCGCCGACCCGCTTGGCGATCGGCCGCACCACCCGGACGATCCGCTCCCGGCCCTCGACCCGCACCCGGACGTCGTCGCCGGCCTTGACGTGCTGCGCGGGCTTGGCGGTCGCCCCGTTCACCTTGACGTGCCCGGCCCGGCAGGCCGCGCCCGCCGCGGAACGGGTCTTGATCAGCCGGATCGCCCAGATCCAGCTGTCGATCCGCACGCTCGCCTCGTCCGTACTCATGCTCCGACTCTATCGCCGCGCCGTACCGGCCAAGGGGCTGCCCGCGCGGTCCGCCAAGGTTTGTGCAACTAGTTGCACAGTCGGGCGGGCGACCCCTACCGTTGGGTAACAAATCCTGACCGGAGGCGTCGATGACTGCTGCGTACCCCCACCTGCTGGCCCCGCTCGACCTGGGCTTCACCACCCTGCCGAACCGGGTGGTGATGGGTTCCATGCACGTCGGCCTGGAGGAGGCCGAGCACGGCTTCGAGCGGATGGCCGCGTTCTACGCCGAGCGCGCCCGCGGCGGCGTCGGCCTGATCGTCACCGGCGGCATCGCCCCCAACGAGGCCGGCCGGCCCTGGGGCGGCGGCGCCAAGCTCACCACCGAGGAGGAGGCCGCCGAACACCGCGCCATCACCGACGCGGTGCACGCCGAGGGCGGCAGGATCGCCCTGCAGATCCTGCACTTCGGGCGGTACGCCTACCACGAGGACCTGGTCGCCCCGTCCGCCCTGCAGGCTCCGATCAGCCCGTTCGTCCCGCACGAGCTGACCGAGGAGCAGATCGAGCAGACCGTCGAGGACTTCGCCCGCTGCGCCGAACTCGCCCGCGCCGCCGGGTACGACGGCGTCGAGATCATGGGCTCCGAGGGCTACCTGATCAACGAGTTCATCGCCCGGCAGACCAACCACCGCACCGACGGCTGGGGCGGCTCCTACGAGAACCGGATGCGCTTCCCGGTCGAGATCGTCCGCCGGGTCCGCGAACGGGTCGGCGCCGACTTCATCGTCATCTACCGGCTGTCCATGCTCGACCTCGTCCCCGGCGGCTCCACCTTCGACGAGGTGGTGCGGCTCGCCGAGGAGATCGAGGCCGCCGGCGCGACCATCATCAACACCGGCATCGGCTGGCACGAGGCCCGCATCCCCACCATCGCCACCTCGGTGCCGCGCGGCGCGTTCGCCTGGGTCACCAAGAAGCTGATGGGCCGGGTCGGCATCCCGCTGGTCACCACCAACCGCATCAACACCCCCGAACTCGCCGAGGAACTGCTCGCCACCGGGCACGCCGACCTGGTGTCGCTGGCCCGCCCGATGCTCGCCGACGCCGCCTTCGTCAACAAGGCCGCCGCCGGCACCCCCGAGGCCATCAACACCTGCATCGGCTGCAACCAGGCCTGCCTGGACCACACCTTCAGCGCGAAGATCACCTCCTGCCTGGTCAACCCGCGTGCCTGCCACGAGACCGAACTCGTGCTCTCGCCCACGCGGTTGCGCAAGCGGATCGCCGTCGTCGGGGCCGGCCCCGCCGGCCTGGCCTTCGCCGTCTCCGCCGCCGACCGCGGCCACCAGGTCACCCTGTTCGACGCCGCGGACGAGATCGGCGGACAGCTCAACGTCGCCCGCCGCGTCCCCGGCAAGCAGGAGTTCGACGAGACGCTGCGCTACTACCGGCACGAACTCGCCCGCACCGGCGTCGAGTTGCGCCTCGGTGCGGTCGTCGGCGCGGACGAGCTGACCGGCTGGGACGAGGTGGTCCTCGCCACCGGCGTCACCCCGCGCGTCCCCGAGATCGACGGCGTCGACCACCCGAGCGTGCTCGGCTACCTCGACGTGCTGCGCGACGGCGCGAAGGTCGGCGACCGGGTCGCCGTGATCGGCGCCGGCGGCATCGGCTTCGACGTCGCCGAATACCTCACCGACCCGGGCGCCACCGACTTCCTCGCCACCTGGGGCGTCGACGCCGAGCACACCACCCCCGGCGGCCTCACCGCCCCCGCCCGCCCCGCCGTCCCGCGCAGCGTGCACCTGCTCCAGCGCAAGACCGGCAAGATCGGCGCCGGCCTCGGCAAGACCACCGGCTGGATCCACCGCACCGAACTGCGCCACCGCGGCGTCGTCATGGTCCCCGGCGTCGAGTACCGCCGCATCGACGACGCCGGCCTGCACGTGGTCGTCGACGGCGCCGAGCAGACCCTCCCCGTCGACACCGTGGTCCTCTGCGCCGGCCAGGAACCCCGCCGCGACCTCGTCGCAGCCCTCCGCGAGCGCGGCGTCGAACCGCACCTGATCGGCGGCGCCGACGTGGCCGCCGAACTCGACGCCAAGCGCGCCATCGACCAGGGCACCCGCCTGGCCGCGACGCTCTGACCCTCCGGGACCCGGGCACCTGAGCTCCCGCCCCGCCCCTTCCGTCCGGCGCGGCGGGGGCGAGGGCGAGCGGGGCGGGGCGGGGGCGGGCGGGGGACAACCCCACCATTGCCGGTCCCGGTGCCCCCACGGTCGGTCCGCCTGCTGGCACCATGGGCCAGTGGATCTTGATGGCGCAGGCTGGGCACACAAGCCTCCCCGAACGAAGGAAGCCTCCGTGCCCCACCCGAAATCCCGCCGCGCCGCCGCCCGCGCGATCGTCGCCGGAACCCTTGCCGCCCTCGCGTTCGCCACCGTCACGGCGGGCAGCGCCGGGGCCGTCATCAACGGCGACGACGCCGGCGAACGCTACCCCTTCATGGCCGCGATCCCGATGTCGGCCCCCGAAGCGGGCCTGCTGGACGGCAGTTGCGGCGGTTCGCTGATCGACCGTCAGTGGGTCCTGACCGCCGCCCACTGCGTGACCGGGGAGGGCATCGAACTGGACGGCACCGTCCGGATCGGCAGCGACCGGCGCACCTCCGGGGGCACCGTGCGGAAGATCGACCGGACCTTCGTGCACCCCGGCTACGCGAACGGCGGCGGGACGAGCTTCAACACCGACGACCTCGCGCTGATCCGGCTCGACCGGCCCGTCGCCCAGCGGCCCGTCCCGATCGCGAAGGAGGCCGGGCGGCCCGGGACGCCCACCCGACTGCTCGGCTTCGGCACCACCGTGGAAGGCGAGTTCGCCTTCTCCGAGCGGCTCCAGCAGTTGAACACCCGGCTGGGAGCGCCCTCCGAATGCGCGCCCGGATACGCCGGCCCGACCAGGCTGTGCACGATCAGCCTGAAGCCCCACGCGATGGCCTGCCACGGCGACTCCGGCGGCCCGCAGCTCCAGAAGTCCCGGGCCGGCCGCTGGGAGCTGGTCGGCGTCACCTCGGGCCCGGGCGCCCCGAACGTGCCCTGCTCGGGAGGCCCCGGCCTGTACACCAGCGCCCCGGCCTACGCGGACTGGATCAAGCAGACCATGAAGGCCGGCGACGACCGCGGCCCCGCGAACGCCGCGCCCCCGGGGCCGGTCGGCCACTGAGACGCCCCGCCCGCGGTCGTCGGGCGGCTCGGTCCCGAAGTCCCGCAACCGGCCGGCCGGGGAGGGGTGGCGGTGGGGCGGTGCGGGTGGCGGCGGGGGGATCCAGACTGGTGGTCGGGGCGTTCTTCTGCGAGGTGCGCCATGGAGTTGGCAGTCGTCTATGTGCACGGGATCGGCAACAAGCCGCCGGAGGCGGAGCTGAACGCGCAGTGGGACGACGCACTGTTCGGGCGGGCGATGGGCGGGCGGTCGCGGCTGGCGTACTGGGCGCCGCTGCGGTACCCGCAGCCGCTGCCGGGGGCCACCGACGGGGACGCGGAGCGGCCGGCGGCGTCGCCGCTGGAGGTCGCCGTCCGGGCCGTGCCCGTCCCGCCGGAGGACTTCGCGAAGTCGGTGCTCGCCGAGGCGCGCGGCGAGAGCGTCCCGCCGTCCGCGTTCGAGAGCGGCCGGGCGCCCGCGGCGGGCCCGGACGAGGCGGCGCTGGAGAAGTGGCTGACCGACATGACGTACGCGGCCGAGGCGCTCGGGGCCGGGGAGGACGGCGACCGGGCGCTGGAGGTGCTGCCGCTGCCCCGGTCCGGGCGGACGGCCGTGTTCCGGCTGCTGATCCAGCGGGCGTTCAAGGACGTGTACGCCTACTTCTTCGGCGGTCTCGGCGAGCCGATCCGGGAGGTCGCGCGGCAGGCCCTGGCCGGCACCGAGGGCCCGGTCGTGGTGGTGGGCCACAGCCTGGGCTCGGTCGTCGCCTACGAGGTGCTGCGCGCGGCCGGCCGCGAGGTGCCGCTGTTCGTGACCATCGGGTCGCCGCTCGGGATCACCGAGATCCAGGACCGGCTGGAGCAGCCGCTGGAGGTGCCGCCCGGCGTGGCCGCCTGGCGCAACGCCTCCGACACCCGGGACCTGGTCGCGCTGGACCACACGGTGCGCCCGGAGTTCCGGCCGGGCGAGCTGACCGAGGACGTGACGGTGGTCAACGACAGCGCCAACCACCACGGGGCGCAGCAGTACTTGAGCAGCGCGGCGGTCCGCGACCCGGTCCGCGCGCTGGTCGGCTGAGCGGGCGGAGCCCGAGGGAGTCCGGCCATGGCCATGTCGGGACGGGACTTGAAGAAGGCCAGCGAGGCCTTCCAGGACGCGTTCGACCTGAACTCGTTCGACCAGATGCTGCGCTTCCACCTCTCCCGCAAACGGGAGGGGATCTCGCTCGGCGCGAGCCTCGCCGTCGTCGTGTTCGAGGTACTGGACACGGCGGACCGCGAGGGGTGGATCCAGGAGCTGATCGCGGGCGCCCGCGAGTCCAACCCGGGGAACCCGCAACTCGCCGAGTTCGCCGAGGGGTTCGGGCTGGCACCGGTCGGCCGGGAGCGGCGGGACGCACTTCAGCGGGTGCTGGGCGCCTAGCCGGGCTACCTCGACCCGGAGGCCTGGCGGACCCGGCTGGGCGCGCTGGAGGGCCTGGTGGGCCGGGTCGAGTACCCGGTCGGCGGCCTGCGGGCGACCGGCACCGCCCTGCTGGTCGGCCCCGACACGGCCATGACGAACCACCACGTCCTGGAACCGGTGATCACCGGGGACGTGCCGCCGTCGTCCGTCGTCCTCCGCCTCGACCACCGCAGGTCGGCCGACGGGACGGTGCTCAACCCCGGCACCGAGTACCGGCTCCGCGGCGCGGACTGGCTGCTGGACTCCAGCCCGCCGAGCACGGTCGACACCGCCCTCGACCCCGGCGACCGGCTGCCCACCGAGGACGAACTCGACTACGCGGTGTTCCGCCTCGACCCGGCCCCCGGCGAGGACTCCGTCGCACCCGACCGGGCGGCGCCGACCGCACCCGCCCGGGGCTGGATCACCGGCTTCGCCGAACTGCCGCCGGCCGGCAGCACGCTGTTCGTGCTCCAGCACCCCGCCGAGCGCCCGCTGACCCTGGCGTTCGGCGCGCTGCTCGGCGTCAACGCCAACACCACCAGGGTGCGCCACGGCGTCGACACCGAGGGCGGCTCCTCGGGCGCGCCCTGCTTCAACCGCAACCTCGAACTGGTGGCGCTGCACCACTCCGGCGACCCGAACTTCGATCCGGCGCACCGCCCCGAGTACAACGAGGCGGTGCCGCTGCACGCCGTCCACGAGCGGCTCGCCCGCCGCGGCGCGGCCGACCAGGTCTTCCCGTCCGGCGGCGGCGGGAGCGCCCCGTGAACCTGTCCGGGCCCGACTTCCAGCGCGTGGTGACGGTGGTCGCCCAGCTGTACGACCTCGACGCCCTGCGGTTCGACCTGCGCGGGATCGAGCACTCGCTGCGCGCCCTGCCCGGCGGCCGGACCATGGAGGCCGTCGTGCAGGACGTCGTCGACGACGCCGAGCGGACCGGCTGGCTCCCCGACCTGCTGACCATGCTCGCGGCCTGCCGGTACCCGGGCGTGTGCGAGGTGGCCGGCGAACTGCTCGCGAAGCAGGCCGGCCCGCCGGACCAGCCCGACCCGTTCCTGATGGACCTGGTGGGCCAGCGGCTCTGCGTGGACCGCGCGCTGCTCCGGAGCCACTTCAAGGACCTGGTGTCGGCCAGCCGGAGCCGGGTGCTGGTGGTCAACGGTCAGCGGCCCTGCGGGAAGTCGTTCACTTACTTCTTCGTCACCCACATCGCCGCCCGGGAGGGGACCTTCCGCCCCGTACTGATCGACCTCGCCCTCTGGCGCCGGCCGTGCACCCCCTACCACCTGATGGCCTCGATCGCCCGCCAACTCGGCCTGGCCGCCCCGGCGGTGGACCCCTCCGCCGAGGACGGCGGCGAGGCGGTCGACCTGGTCGACTGGCTGGTCGGGGAGCTCGGCCGCGACTCCTCGCCGGACTGCCGGTACGTCTTCGTCATCGACAGCGTGGACCGGGTCCGGATGCTGGAGGAGACCGAGAGCCTGATCTCCTTCCTCGCGGGCGCCGCCCTGCGCGAGAAGATCCCGGGCCTGCGGGTCGTGCTGCTCGGCTACAGCCGGCTCGACCTGAGCCCGCTGGACTCGGTCCTCTCCGAGGTGGTCCGGCCGGTCGACGAGCAGGTGGTCCGCGAGCTGTTCCTCAGACTGGCGGACCTCGCCGAGGTCGACCTCGACCGGGACGCGGCCGCGCTCGCCGCCGAGCACGTGTTCCGGCTGCTGCCGGCCGACCCCGGGCAGCGGCTCGGCGAACTGTCCAACGCCATCCGGACCGTCGAAGAGGGCCTGTTCGGGCGGGTGGTGATGTAGATGAAGCGGCCGCGGCCACGGATCACCGCCGAGATGGCCGACGAGCGGCTGTCCTCGCTCGCCCGCGGGGAGGCCGCGGCGCCCAACGAGGCCGAACGTGCCTACCGGGCCGCGGCGGCCGTCCTGGTCGGCTTCGACCCCGAGACGATCCGCCCGGTCGGCCGCGAACCCGACGACGGCGCCCGCGACGCGCTGGCCCGGGCCAGCGAGCCGGTCCACGGCGACGGCGGCCGCGTCGAGCTGCGCCTGCGGGACTCGGCCCGGCGCGAGGCGATCGCCGGGCTGGACGGGCCGGACGCCGTCCGCCGGGCACTGGCCGCCAACCCCGACCAGCCGCACGGACCGGTCCAGGACGCCCTCACCGCGTACCTGACCGGAACCGCGCCGCCGCTCGCGCAGCAGTCCCTCACCGAACTCCTCGCCACCGCCCGGGTCGCCGACTGGATCGCCGGGGCGGTCCCCGGCCTGCCCCCGCAGGAGGAGATCAACGCGCACATCGAGCGGCGCCAGCTGCTCGCCCCGCTGGCCCGGCTGGTCGGCGACCACTTCGGCGGCCGCGACGCCGTCCTGGAGGAGCTCGCCGAGCACGTCGGCGGGGCGACCGCGGCCGTGCCGCTGCTGCTGCGGGGCCGGGCGGCATCGGGAAGTCCACGGTGCTGGCGAAGTTCCTCCTGGACCGGGCCGGCGAACACGCCGCCGAGCCGCTCCCGTTCGCCTACCTCGACCTGGACCGGCCCGGCATGCTGGCCCAGGAGCCGCTCAGCCTGCTGCTCGAATCGGCGCGCCAACTCCGGATCCAGTTCCCCGAGTTGCGGCCCGCCGAGCAGCGCTTCCGGGCGGCCTGGATCGGCCGGGCCCAGCTCCCCGACTTCGACCGGCTGGCCTCCGCCGTCCCCGAGCCCACGGCGGGCTCCCGGGCCACCGCCGACCACATCACCGCCTCGCCGACGCTGCTGACGGCCCCCGCCGAACGGCCCCGGCTCTACCGCGACTTCACCGGATTCCTGGCCCACGGCTTCCCGGGCCGCCCGGTCCTGCTGGCGATCGACAACTTCGAGACCACCCAGCGGCAGGGCCCCGAGGCGCTCGCCGAACTCTGGCGGATGTTCGACCAGTTCGCCCGCCGCAGCCCACTGCTCCGGGTGGTGCTGGCCGGCCGCGCCGAGGTCGACCGGCCGACCCGCTCGATCGAGGTGCCGCACTTCGACCGCGAGGCGGCCCGCGGCTACCTGACCGCCCTGATGGAGCCGGACACCGCCCCGGACCCGGCGGACGCCGACCACCTGATCGACACGGTCGGCGGCAACCCGCTCAGCCTGCGCCTCGCCGCCGACCTGCTCGGCTGCGGGGGACGGGCCGAACTCGCCGACGTCCGGGCGGAGAACACCCGGGCCCCGGCCGGCGACCGGATCCAGGGCCGGCTCTACCGGCGGGTGCTCGACCACATCGAGGACCCGGACGTCCGGAAGCTCGCCAGGCTGGGACTCGTCGTCCGGCGGATCACCCCGGGCGTGATCAGGCACGTGCTCGCCGCGCCCTGCGGCGTCGAGGCGCCGGACGACGCCCGGGCCGGGGAGCTGTTCGACCTCTGCGGCCGGGAGGCCGTCCTGCTCACCCGCGCACCCGACGGGGCGCTCGAACACCGCGGCGACGTCCGGCGGCAGCTGCTCCCGCTGCTGCGGCAGGACGAGTCGGCGGAGGTCGCGGCGATCCACCGGGCCGCCGTGCAGTACTACCGCGGGTGCACCAGCCAGGCCGACCGGGCCGAGGAGCTCTACCACCGGCTCAGCCTCGGCGAGCCGGTGGCCGCCCTGGACGCCCGCTGGGTGCCCGGCGTGGAAGCCCTGCTGATCCGCTCCCTGGACGACCTGCCGCCGCGCGGGCAGGCCTACCTCGCCTCCCGCTCGGGCGTCACCCTGGCGCCCGCGAAGCTGCGGCAGGTGCCGATCGCGGAGTGGGAGCGGCACGCGGAGGTCCAGGTCACCAAGCTGCTGTCGCTGGGCGACGCCGACGCCGCGCTGGACGTGCTGGCCACCCATCCCTCCGGCCGGGCCAGCGCCCGGACGTTGCTGCTCGAATCCCGGGTCCGGGCCGAACTCGGCGACGAGGACAGGGCCGCCGCCCTGGCGGCCCTCGCCAGGGACCGGGCGGCCGAGGAGGACGACGGCGAGACCCTGGTCGAGGCGGTGTACACCCAGGCCGTCGCGGCGGTGGCGCGCGGCGAGGCCGGGCGGGCCCGGCAGTTGCTCGCGGAGGCCGCCCGGCTCGCCGAGCGGCGCAGCGAACCGCTCATGCCGCTGCGGATCCAACTGGCCCGCTGGCAGCTGGCCCGGCAGGTGCGGCGCTCGTCCGGCTCGGCCCGCCGCGAGGCCGCGGAGGCCCGGGAGCGGCTGGCGGAACTGTGCGACGAACCCGGGGTCGAGGCCGCCTCCCGGGACCAGGCGCTGCTGCTCGGACTGACCGTCGCCGTCGGCGACCTGCGGCCCGAACTGGTCTGGCAGAGCCTGCGCGTGATCGGCCTGCGGAAGCTCTCGACCGGCCAGCGCAACCGGCTGGCGCGGGCACTGGAGCGCTGGGCGGAGACCTCGGGACCTGCGCCGGCCCAGGTGCCCGAGCCGCGGACGGCCGACGCCTGGAAGCGCTGGCTGGCCGACACCTCACCGGCCCAACCGGCAGGCTCGCTGGCGGCGTTGAGCACCGCCGCGGGCAGCGCCCAGATCGCCGCCGTGCTCCGCCTGATCTACCAGCAGTGGGTGGCCGCCCGGGCCTCGCGCGGGCGCGCCCAGGGCGTGTCTGACAAATGATCACCGGACGGAAGGGGCCCGGTCGAATTGCCTTGTCGGTCCGGCGCGGGCCGGTGATCCTGGGTTGGCCCACGTGCGCCGCTTGGGCGATGCGGGAGCGGATGCGTCGCTGCTGCGGATCGACACGCTGTGCGGTCGCCAGGAGTATCCGTCGGGGTATCGCCTGAGCCGCTTCGTCACGGGCCCCCGGTCGAGTCGGACGGCGGGCATGTGGACAGTTGATCTCGCGGATAGAGCCCTTGTGACCGCAGGTGGGCGGGCGTGGTCGGCCGTGGCGTGAGCACCGGCAGGTGGGCAACGGTGTGCTGCGGCGGCTTCGGGCCGGGGCCCCGTGGCGGGATCTCCCAGAACGGTACGGGCCGTGGCAGGCCGCCTAGGTTCGCCTGCCGGGAGGCGGACGGAACCTGGGCGAAGCTGCTGGAG
Source organism: Kitasatospora cheerisanensis KCTC 2395 (assembly GCF_000696185.1). Taxonomy (GTDB): domain Bacteria; phylum Actinomycetota; class Actinomycetes; order Streptomycetales; family Streptomycetaceae; genus Kitasatospora; species Kitasatospora cheerisanensis. The sequence continues at coordinate 6,526,208 of NZ_KK853997.1, forward strand.
CATGCGCAGCGCGACGACGCGGCGTGTCCCGCGGTTCGTGTCCCGCGGTCAAGGCTGTCGTGGTCACGGGTCTGTACCGGTGGCCTGCGAGGGCGTCGAGGGTGGGGTGCGGTGCGGCGAACCGGCCGTCCGCGCAGGTCCGCGGCACGGTGCGGCGGGCGAGGGTGTGGAGGGCGTGCCGTTGTCCGTGTCACAGCCCTGTCCTGGGAGCGGGCGGGCCGCAACGGTTCGGTCGTGCGGGCGGTCCCGGTCTTCGAGACACCCGCCGCCCCTTCCGGAGGAGAACACCGTGCGCGTCCGCAAGATCGCCCTCACCGCCCTGGCCGTTGCCGCCGCCCTCTCGCTCACCGCCTGCCAGGACGAGGAGACGGGCACCGCACAGGGCGTGCCGTCGGGCGCTCCGACCGCTTCCACCGGCGCCGTCCCCGGCGGCGGTCAGGTCTCCGGCGCGCCGACGGCGAACGGCCCGAGCAAGCGCAGCACGCCGCCCGCCGCCGCACCGGCCGGCTCCACCGGGGCCGGGAAGGCCGCCAAGTGCCGGACCGCGGACCTGACCGTCAGCGCGGCGGACCGCACCATCACCGGCGACGCCGACCACACCGTCGTGGTCGAGCTGAAGAACCACAGCGGCAAGGACTGCACGCTGTCCGGCTACGCGGGCGTCGACCTGAAGACCTCCGCGGGCACGCTGTCCGCGAAGCGCTCCGGGGAGCCGGTCGTCGCGGGTGTCGTGGCAGCCGGCACGTCGACGTACTTCGGCATCAGCTACCCGGCCAACACCTCGGGCGGCTCCGGGGTCCGCATCACCGGCCTGGTGGTGACCCCGCCCGACGAGACCCAGTCGGTCACCCTCCCGTGGCCGGGCGCCGGTTCGCTGCCCGTCACGGACGGCAGCGGATCCCCGGTGAAGATCGGCCCCGTCGGGAGCGCCGGCCAGGGCCAGTGACGACGGGCGCCCGAGCCGCGGCACCGCAACCCGGCCCGGGGGCGGGGGTGCCGGCCGGGCGAGGGGCGAGGGCCGCGCGCAACTCGCCGCTCAGGTACGCCAGTTCGGCAGGGTCGCCGTGCAGGTCGGTCCACGGCGTCCGGGTCCGGGCGCGGGTGCGGTTGCGGGGGCGAGCGGTGATCGGGCGATCCGCGAGGAACGGCCCGGGGCCTGTCCTCGAACCGCCGTCGCCACCCCGCGGCCGGGGCGGGCGGGGTTCGAAGACAGGCCCCGGTAGCGCTTTCTAGTAGAGCGAGACGCCGTACGCGGAGAGCGCCGCCGTGACGGGCTGGAAGAACGTGGTGCCGCCGGTGCTGCAGTTGCCGCTGCCGCCGGAGGTCAGGCCGAGGGCCTTGGTGCCGTCGTAGAGCGGGCCGCCGGAGTCGCCGCCCTCGGCGCAGACCGTGGTCTGGATGAGGCCGCGGACGGTGCTGCCGTCGGAGTAGCGGACGGTCGAGTTGAGGGCGGTCACCGTGCCGCTGTGGGTGCCGGTGGTGGAGCCGGTGCGCTTGACGGTCTCGCCGACGTACGCGCTGGCCGCCGTGTAGCCGCCCGGGTGGCTGGTCGAGCTGTACTTGACCAGGGCGTAGTCGGTGCCCGGGAAGCTGGAGCTGACGGTGGTTCCGACCTGGGTGGTCTGGCCGGAGTTGCTGTACCAGGTGCTGGCGATGTTGCCGCAGTGCCCGGCGGTCAGGAAGTAGTAGACGCCGCCCTTGACCACGTTGAAGCCCAGCGAGCAGCGGTAGCCGCCGCCGTAGATGGCCGCGCCGGCGGACAGCAGCGGGTTGAACGTTCCTGCAACGCGCTCGATCTTGAGGTGCTTCGTCCCGGCGGCCTTGGTCAGCTTGGCGAGCGCCGCAGGGCTGACGCTGCTGTCGGCGGTGACGACGACCCGGCCGGTGGCCTGGTCGGTGTGCCAGGCGATGCCGTTGACGCCGGTCTGCTCGACCGAGGCGCTGACCTGGGCGAGCAGCGTGGCGTCGGCGGCCGGCGCGGCCGCGCCGGCGGTCGGGATCGCGAGGGCGGTGGCCGCGGCGAGGGCGGCGGTGACGGCGAGCAGCCGGCCGCGGGAGCGGGACGGCGACGTGAGGGTGGTGCGCAGGGTCCTCACAGTTCTCCTCCTGGGGTGTGGGGGAGGCCCGGAACGTTGACGGGCCGTGAGGCGCGGGCAGGCGGCGATCGCGGTCCGGTCGACCACAGGACCCATTTCTGATCTGCCCCTGACAAGCGCTGCAAGGAGTATTCGCCTCCGGCCGGGGCGGCACAAGACCCCGGACCGAACCCTTTGCCGCGGGTGCCGCGGCCGGGCCCGGCCCGGCGGCCCGTACGATCGCCGCATGTCACTGCCGCACGCGATCCTCACCGCCCTGCTGGAGAAGCCGTCCTCGGGGCTGGAGTTGACCCGGCGGTTCGACCGGTCGATCGGCTTCTTCTGGTCGGCGACGCACCAGCAGATCTACCGCGAGCTGGGCCGGCTGGAGCGCGAGGGCCTGGTCCGGGCCTCGGCGCCGGGGGCGGGGCGGGGGCAGCGCAAGGAGTACGAGGTGCTGCCGGCCGGGCGGGCGCAGCTGCGCGAGTGGGTCGGGCAGGCGCAGGACCCGAAGCCGATCCGGGACCCGCTGCTGCTGCGGCTGCGCGCCGCCGCGGTGCTCGGGGTGGACGGCCTGGCGGAGGAGCTGGCGCGCCACCGGGAGCTGCACCGGGCGCAGTTGGACGAGTACCTGGAGATCGAGCGGCGCGACTTCCCGCCGGAGCGGGCGGAGACGGAGAACCGCCTGCAGCACGTGGTGCTGCAGGCGGGCATCCAGCTGGAGTCGTTCTGGCTGGCCTGGCTGGACCAGGCGCTGGCCGAGAGCTGATCGGGCGTCAGGCGAGGCGGGCCAGGTAGCCGTTGTCGACCAGCCAGCCGACGTTGATCCGGCTCGGGGCGCCGGGCACCAGGGAGGCGTCCAGCTGGTACTGGAGGCCGAGGCCGGGCTGGCCGAACCAGGGGGCTATCGGGCCGGAGTGCACGGCGAAGGCCTTGAGCACCCGGTAGTCGTGGTAGTTGCAGCCGGCCGCGGGGTTGCCGTCCAGGCTGGACGGCGGGATGGAGCGGGCCGCGTACGGCAGGCCCTCGGGGGCGAGGAAGGAGCCGTACTCGCTGCCGTAGCGGTCGATCTGCTGGCCGGGCCGCAGGGTGGTGTCGTACGCGAGCGGGGTGCCGTCGGGCAGCAGCAGGTAGCCGTCGGACGGCGGGTACTTCCAGCTGCCGGCCGCGCTGTCGTAGTAGGTGTTCAGGAACTGCTGCTCGCCGAGCAGTCCGGTGCGCAGGTAGCCGATGAGCTGGAGGCCGACCGGTCCGGCGGTGGGCAGCTGGTCCGGGCCGAGCCGGGAGTCGCCGTGCCGGAAGTCGGCGGAGCACTCGGTGGTGAGGGTGATCCGCAGCTCGGCCGGGGCCGCGGCGCTCGCGGTGGGCGCGGCGGTGGCGAACAGGGCGACGGCGGCGACGAGCGGGGCGAGGTACTGGCGCAGGCGCACGGACGGCTCCGGTGGCAGGCGGACGGGCAGGGGAGGGCACCGGAGGGTGGTGGGTGACCGTCCGTGCCCGAGGGCGTGCCCCAGGTAAGCGGAACGTCTGACGATCGGTCAACTCTGTGTATCCGATCAACTGCTCAGGGTGTCGGCGTTTCGGTCAACCGCGGCGGAATCGTGGCGGGAACAGATCGGAGTGGCGAGTGGTTCAAGCGAGTGGTTGAATGTTGAATCAACCGAGAAGGAGTTGAGAGCGGTGCAGTTCGGCATCTTCAGCGTCGGCGACGTGACCACCGACCCCACCAACGGTCGGACCCCCACCGAGCACGAGCGGATCAAGGCGATGGTGGCCATCGCGCTCAAGGCCGAGGAGGTCGGCCTCGACGTGTTCGCCACCGGCGAGCACCACAACCCGCCGTTCGTCCCGTCCTCGCCGACCACCATGCTCGGGTACATCGCGGCCCGCACCGAGAAGCTGATCCTCTCGACCTCCACCACGCTGATCACCACCAACGACCCGGTGAAGATCGCCGAGGACTTCGCGATGCTCCAGCACCTCGCCGAGGGCCGGGTCGACGTGATGATGGGCCGCGGCAACACCGGCCCGGTCTATCCGTGGTTCGGGCAGGACATCCGGCAGGGCATCCCGCTGGCGATCGAGAACTACGCGCTGCTGCACCAGCTGTGGCGCGAGGAGGACGTCGACTGGCAGGGCCGCTTCCGCACCCCGCTGCAGTCCTTCACCTCCACCCCGCGCCCGCTCGACGGCACCCCGCCGTTCGTCTGGCACGGCTCCATCCGCAGCCCCGAGATCGCCGAACAGGCCGCCTACTACGGCGACGGCTTCTTCGCCAACAACATCTTCTGGCCCAAGGAGCACTTCCAGCGCCTGGTCAACCTCTACCGGGAGCGCTACGCCCACTACGGCCACGGCACCCCCGAGCAGGCGATCGTCGGACTCGGCGGCCAGGTGTTCATGCGCAAGAACTCCCAGGACGCGGTCCGCGAGTTCCGCCCCTACTTCGACAACGCCCCGGTCTACGGCCACGGCCCGTCGCTGGAGGAGTTCACCGAGCAGACGCCGCTGACCGTCGGCAGCCCGCAGGAGGTCGTCGAGAAGACCCTCGCCTTCCGCGAGACCTTCGGCGACTACCAGCGCCAGCTGTTCCTGATGGACCACGCCGGACTGCCGCTGAAGACCGTCCTGGAGCAGCTCGACCTGCTCGGCGAGGAGGTCGTCCCGGTGCTGCGCAAGGAGTTCGCGCAGGACCGGCCCGCCGGCGTCCCCGACGGACCCACCCACGCCGCCCTGGTGACGGCCCGGCAGGAGAAGGAGGCCGCCGCATGAGCGCGCTGAAACTGGTCGTGGTGACGGCCGGCCTGTCCGTCCCGTCCTCCACCCGGCTGCTCGCCGACCGGCTGGCCGGCGCCGCCGCCCGCGAACTGCACGCCGCCGGACGGGAGGTGGACGTCCGGGTGGTCGAACTCCGGGAGCTCGCCCGGGACATCGCGGACAACCTGGTCACCGGCTTCCCGCCGCCCGCGCTGCGCGACGCCGTCCGGGCGGTGGAGGAGGCGGACGGCCTGATCGCCGTCACGCCGATCTTCTCCGCCTCCTACAGCGGACTGTTCAAGTCCTTCGTCGACGTGCTCGACAAGGACGCGCTGGCCGGCACCCCGGTGCTGGCCGCGGCCACCGGCGGCACCGCCCGGCACAGCCTCGCCCTGGAGCACGCCGTGCGCCCGCTGTTCGCCTACCTGCGCGCCGTGGTGGTGCCCACCGCGGTGTTCGCCGCCTCCGAGGACTGGGGCGCGAACGGCGCCGACGGCTCGCTGGCCGGCCGGATCGACCGCGCCGCCCGCGAACTCGCCGCCCTGCTGGGCGCGCGGCCCGCGGCGGCCCCGCGGCCGAGCAGGTCGTGCCCTTCGAGCAACAACTCGCTGCACTGCGCGCACACTGACGGGCCGCCGGCCCCCTATCGTTCGACCCAGCACCCTCGAGAACCAGGAGCAGCACCGATGGAACCCCAGGTCACCGACAACGCCGAGCAGTCCCGCTTCGAGATCCGCACCGACGCCGGACTGGCCGGGTTCGCCGAGTACCAGCGGCGCGACGGCGGGCAGATCGCCTTCGTCCACACCGTCATCGACTCCGCGTTCGAGGGCCAGGGCCTCGGCGGCAAGCTGGCCCGCGCCGCCCTGGACACCGTCCGCGAGCGCGGCGAGAGCGTCCTGCCGTACTGCCCGTTCATCCGCGGCTGGATCGGCAAGCACCCCGAGTACGTCGACCTGGTGCCGGCCGACAAGCGGGCCAAGTTCGACCTCTGAGCCGCCGCGCGGGCGACGGGTGCCGGGGACGAGACCGGCACCCGCTGCGCGGCTTGCCGGAATGTGCCGACGGGCCGTCGGACCGTGGACGAAACGTTTGGCCACGACTATGGTCGGGCACCGTGACCTTCTCCATCGTCGCTCGACACGGAAACGCCTACGGCGTGGCCGTGGCCAGCAAGTTCCTCTCCGTCGGCGCCCTGGTGCCGGCCGCCGAGAGCGGCACCGGCGCACTCGCCAGCCAGGCCTGGGCCAACGTCGCCTACCGCCCGCAGGGCATGGCCATGCTGCGCACCGGCACCTCGCCCGCCGACACCGTCGCGGCGCTGCTCGCCGCCGACGACGGGCGGGCGCACCGCCAGCTCGGCGTGGTCGGGCCCGAGAGCGCCGAGAGCTGGACCGGCGAGGAGTGCCTGCCCTGGGCGGGCGGCGTGGCCGGCCCCGACTACGCGATCCAGGGCAACATCCTGACCGGCCCCGAGGTGGTCCGGGACATGGCGGACGCCTGGCTGGCCTCCGCCGAACTGCCGCTCGCCGAACGGCTGGTGGCGGCCCTCGCGGCGGGCGACGCGGCCGGCGGCGACTCCCGCGGCCGGCAGAGCGCCGCGCTGTACGTGGTCGACCCGGGCCGGGGCGTCGGCGGCTGGGGCGACACCTCCCACGACCTGCGGGTCGACGACCACGCCGACCCGGTCGGCGAACTGCGCCGCCTGCTCGCCCTGCACGAGATCCTGCACGGCACCCCCGACCCGGCCACCCTGCTCCCGCTGGACGGCGAACTCGCCACCGAGGTCACCGCGCTGCTGGCCGGCCTCGGCTACCAGGACCTGGACACCTGGGCCGGCGTGGAGAACCTCGAAGGCCGCCTGGTCGCCGCCCACATAGACCCACTCGTCCTCGGCCACCTGCGCACCGCCGCCGCCGGCTGAGCCGCCCGGGCCGTCAGGGCGTCAACTCCCGCGCCGCCGTCACCTCGTGCAGATGGATCAGCACGTCGTAGGCGGCGGCCGGGGCCAGCACCGGCAGCGGCTCCGGCGTGAAGGTGGTGCCGGCGTCGTACGTCGGGTGCGGGGTCGCCAGCCAGGCGCGCGCGGCGGCCGGCAGCCGGCGCAGCGGGAGGTAGAAGTCGCGGTGGCGGACCTGGTCGAGGGTGTGCTCGACACTGCCGGGTGCGGCGGGCGGCACGCTGACCGGCCGCCAGGCGCCGCCCGCGCCCGCGGCGGTGGTGAGGAAGGCGCCCCGGTCGAAGGTGGTGCCGATCGCCGTGTAGCGGCCGCCGAGGGCCCGGCGCAGCTGCGCGCCCTGCGGGTCCGGGTAGAGCTCCGGCATGGTGGAGGCGTAGCCGGCATGGCCGTTGTGCGCGGAGAGCAGGATCCGGTGGCCGGTGCGCCGCTGCCACCACAGGACGTTCTGCGCCATGGCGCGGTCGCGGAGCTGCTCGGCCGCGGCGACCGTCGCCGGGTCGGCCGGGTCCATGGCGAGGAAGGCGAAGGTGTCGGCGATCACCCGGGCGTGCTGCACCGCCGGGTCGTCGCCCAGGGCGGAAGTCAACTCGCCCGCACGGCGGGCGAGTTCGGCGTTCGCACGGCGTTCGGCGACCGGGCGGCCGAGGTAGCCGATCGCGTCGTCCAGCGGGCGCAGCGGCGCGTACAGGTCGGCGAGCCGGGCCGCGTCCTGCGGGCGGGCGGCGCGGACGGCGTCGAGGACCCGGCGGAAGACGCGGTCGCCGAGGGCGGGCAGGCCCAGGTCGGCGCCGAGGAAGTGCACGGGGCGGCCGGGGTTGCGGCGGTTGTGGTCCCGCATCCAGCTGATCAGGTCGGCGAACTCCTCGCGGTGCCACGGCGATCCCGCGAGGGTGCGGTCGGCGACCCGGCGGGCGTCGCCGTCGCCGCCCTGGAGGAACTCGTCGATCTCCAGGCCGGCCGTCCAACTCGCCTCCAGCGCGAAGGCGGTGAAGCCCCGCTCCGCCACCAGGTACCGGAAGACGCGGTGCTTGAGGGTGAAGAACTCGTGGGAGCCGTGGGTGGCTTCGCCGAGGCCGACCACCAGCGAGTCGCCTATCAGCTCGCCGAGCGGCCGGAGGTCGGCGGTGCCGCCGGCCGGCGCGGTGGTGTCCAGCGGGTACGCGGCGGACGTCAACTGCTGGACCACCGGCCGCTCCGTCCGGTCCGTCCGGTCGGCCGCGGCGGCGGCGGGGAGGTGCAGGGCGGGGATGGCGAGGGCTGCGGTGGTGGTGAGCAGTCCACGCCGGCTGAGGTGTCGTCGGTGGGCCGTCATGGTCGGGTCTCCCTGTCCGGGCCGCCGGGTGCGGCCCCAGTGACGATCATGGTTCGGCCGGGTGGTACGGGGCGCTGGGGCGGGCCACCGAAAGGGTGCGGGGGAAATCCCCCCGCACCCCGTACGGCTGACACCCCGTCGGGCGTGCTGCTACCGGAGGAGCGCCTTGGCGAGGTCGGCCTCCAGGTCCTCCGGGTCCTCCAGGCCGACGGACAGGCGCAGCAGGGCGGGGACGGGCTTGTGGGCGTCCTCGACCGGCCGGTGGGTGAGCGAGGCCGGGTGCTGGATCAGGGTGTCCACACCGCCGAGCGACACCGCGTGGGTGATCAGCTCGCAGTGCTCGGCGATCGCCGCGGCGTGCTCGAAACCGCCCGCCGCCTCGAACGCCAAGGTGCTTCCGCCGCCCAGGAGTTGGCGCCCGAGCAGCGGCGAGCCGGAGCGGCCGGGGTAGTGCACGGCGGACACCTCGGGCTGCTCGGCCAGCCAGTCGGCGAGCCGGGCCGCGCTCGCCGAGGCGGCGCGCACCCGCAGCGGCAGGGTCTGCAGGCCGCGGTGCAGCAGGTACCCGGCCAGCGGGTGCAGGATCGCACCGGTGACGGCCCGCACCCGGCGCAGCCGCTCCGCCCACGCGGTGCTGCAGGCGACCGCGCCGGCCAGCACGTCGCCGTGACCGCCGATCGACTTGGTCGCGGAGTGCAGCACCAGCGTGGCGCCGAACTCGGCGGGCCGCTGCAGCACCGGTGTGGCGAAGGTGTTGTCGACCAGCAGCGGCGCGTCGCCGCAGGCGTCGGCGACAGCGGCCAGGTCGACCAGGTCGAGGGTCGGGTTGGCGGGGGTCTCGACCAGGACCAGCCCGGTGTCGGGGCGGACCGCGCCGGCCACGGTCTCGGGGGTGGCCCAGGTGACCTCGGTGCCCAGCAGGCCGGAGGCGAGCAGGTGGTCGGAACCGCCGTACAGCGGGCGCACCGCGACGACGTGCCGGCGGCCCTCCGCGGCGGCGGCCAGCAGGCAGGCGGTCAGCGCGGCCATGCCGGAGGAGAACGCCACCGCCTGGGCGCAGCCCTCCAGTTCGGCGAGGGCCTGCTCGAAGCGGGCCACGGTCGGGTTCCACAGCCGCTGGTAGACCAGCCCGCCCTCGGCGGGCGGCCGGCCGCCGGTGGCCAGGGCCTGGTAGGCGTCGCCGCCGGCGGCGAGGTCCGGAACCGGATAGGTGGTGGACAGGTCGAGCGGGGGGACGTGCGCACCGAGGCCGGCGAGGTCGTCGCGGCCGGCGTGCACGGCTCGGGTGTCGAGTCGGCTCATGGGCGACGATGGTGAAGTTGCGGACCGGCAAAGGCCATAGCCGCGGTCAATCATTCGGCGAATGCCGGTCGGGGCCTTGCGGATGTTCGGTACGGGCCGCCACGCTGGGCGCGTGCCGAATATTCCACGGCCCCGCGCCGCAGTGCTGGACGAGACCGACCGGGCGATCGTCCGGGCGCTGCTGGAGAACGCCCGGACGGCCAACAGCGCGCTGGCGGAACTGGTCGGGATCGCCCCGTCCACCTGCCTGGCCCGGGTGCGGGCGCTGCGCGAACGGGGCGTGATCCACGGCTACCACGCGGAGGTCGACCTGCCGGCGGTCGGCCTGCCGCTCCAGGCGATGATCTCGGTGCGGCTGCGGGCGCACACCCGGGAGCAGAACGAGGGCTTCCGCACCACCGCACCGAACCTGCCCGGCGTGCTGGAGGTGTTCCACATCGCCGGCGCCGACGACTACCTGCTGCACGTCGCGGTCGCCGACCCGGAGGCGCTGCGCAGCTTCGTCGTCGACCACCTGACCACCCACCCGGCGGTCGCCCAGGCCCGCACCAACCTGGTGTTCGAGCGGATCCCCGGTGCCACGCCGGTGATCTGACGCCGGGTCGGGAGCCGCGGCCGCCGGGCGGGCGGCGGTGGCGAGTTGTGGCCACTGTCCACCATCCGCCGCCGCAGTTCGGGCGGTTCGGCCGTACCGTACTGGTTATCGGTGATCTGTCCGGTTCTCGCTCGCGGACGGGGCAGGGCCGCCGAGCCCCGACGCGGCCGGACGACGGCGCCCCCGCTCCCACCCGGTCGCCCCCGTTGTGAAGGGACCGACCATGGCTGTCGCGGACCCCACCCTGACCGTGCGGTACAGCCTGAGCCTGGCGACCGTACCCGCCGCCGTGCCCGAGGCGCGCCGCAGCGTGCGCGCCGAACTGGCCGCCCGCGGCCTGGGCGCGGACCATCCGCTGACCGACACGGTGCTGCTGGTGGTCAGCGAACTCGTCACCAACACGGTCCGGCACGCGGCCCCGCGTTCGCCCCGCACCACCCTCCGACTCGACTTCGAGCCCGAGGAGTTGACGATCCGGGTGCACGACCGGCACCCGCACTGTCCGAGCCGCCGGGAGACCCCGCACCAGGACGGCAGCGGCGGCTGGGGCCTGAGCCTGGTGCACGAGATGGCCCTGCTGGCGGGCGGCACCACCGCGACGCAGGCCGACCCGGACGGCGGCGGCAAGACCATGGTGGTGCGGCTGCCGCTGGCCTGACGCCGAAGCGGGGGAAGGACGTTGGCGCGGGGCCGGCGCCGTTGTCCCGGCGGGCGCCGGTTGGGAAGACGATCGGAGGACGACCCCGCGGCTCCACTCTGCTGCATGTACTCCGTTCTTGCAAGTAAGTCGCAATAAGGCCGCCCGACGGGGCGTCAGCAGCGGAGCAGCGCCCCCGGCTCCCGCAGCGACTCCAGCGAGCGGTAGCCGTCCACCGCCATCAGCAGATCCGCCTCCGCCAGCAGCGACCGCAGCACGTGCACCACCCCCTCCTCGCCGCCCAGCGCCAGCCCGTACACGTACGGCCGGCCCACGCCCACCGCCGTCGCCCCCAGCGCCAGCGCCTTCACCGCGTCCGCGCCGCTGCGCACCCCCGAGTCGAACAGCACCGGCAGGCCGTCCGCCGCCGCCACCGCCCCGGCCAGCGACTCCAGCGCCGGCAGCCCGCCGTTCGCCTGCCGGCCGCCGTGGTTCGAGCAGTAGATCCCGTCCACGCCCGCGTCCTTCGCGCGCCGGACGTCCTCCGGGTGGCACAGGCCCTTCAGGATCAGCGGCAGCTCCGTCAGCGAGCGCAGCCACGGCAGGTCGTCCCAGGTCAGCGGGTTGCCGAAGACCGACACCCAGTCCATCACCGCGCCGCGCGGATCCCCGTCCGGGTCCTTGAGGCGGGCCCGGAACACCGGGTCGGAGGTGTAGTTCGCCAGACAGTGGCCGCGCAGCTGCGGGAAGCTGCCGCTGCCCAGGTCCCGCGGCCGCCACCCGGTCACCCAGGTGTCCAGCGTCACCACGATGCCCTTGAACCCGGCCGCCTCCGCCCGGTGCACCAGCGACTCCGCCAGCGCCCGGTCCGTCGGCGTGTACAGCTGGAAGAAGCCGGGCGTGCCGCCCATCTCCGCCGCCACCCGCTCCATGGGGTCCACCGACAGCGTCGACGCCACCATCGGCACCCCGGTGCGGGCCGCCGCCCGGGCCGTCGCCAGATCCCCGTGCCCGTCCGGCGCGCACAGGCCCAGCACCCCCACCGGGGCCAGGAACAGCGGCGACGCCAGCTCCAGGCCGAACAGGTCCACCCGCAGGTCCCGCTCCTTCGCGCCCACCAGCATCCGCGGCACCAGCCCCCAGCGCTCGAACGCCGCGACGTTCGCCCGCTGGGTGTGCTCGTCGCCCGCGCCGCCCGCCACGTACGACCACACGTCCGGCGCCAGCGCGGCCCGCGCGCGCTCCGCCAGGCCCGCGAAGGTCATCGGGAACCTCGGCGCGACGCCGAACAGCGCCTCGAAGTAGATCTCGTTCTGGTAGTCGCCGAACTGCGGGGCCATCCGCGCTCCTCCGGGTGGTGACCGATCGTGGCGGCCACCCTCCACCGGCCGCCACCGGACGGTCAAGGGCGTGCTGCCGGGCCTGCGCCGGACGGTCAAGGGCGTGCTGCCGGGCCTGCGCCGCGCAGCACCAGGCGGGTCGGGACGGTCTCCGTGCGCGGCGGCGTGGCATCCCCGTCCAGCCGGGCCAGCGCCAGCCGGGCCGCGGCCGCACCCAGCCCCGCCGGGTCCTGCGCCACCGCCGACAGCGGCGGGTCCAGCACCTCCGCCAGCGGCAGGTCGTCGAACGCCAGCAGCGCCACGTCGCGGCGGCCCGCCCGGCCCAGCGCCAGCACCGCGCCCGTCGCCGCGTTCACGTTCGACGCGAACAGCGCCGTCGGCGGATCCGGCAGGGCCAGCAGCCGCAGCACCGCCCGCTCCGCCTCCGCCGCCGTCCGGGCGTCCGCGACCAGTTCCCCGTCGGGCGCGGCGCCCGCCTCCCGCAGCGCCTCCCGGTAGCCCGCCAGACGCTCGCGTCGGGTGTACAGCCCGGCCGGCAGGTCGCCGAGGAACGCCACCCGGCGGTGACCCAGCCCCAGCAGGTGCGCCACGCCCTCGCGGGCGCCCGCCCGGTTCGAGGACACCACGCAGTCCGCGTCCGGCCCCGGCCGGTCCACGAACACCAGCGGCACCCCCGCCGCCCGGGCCTGCGCCGAGGCCTCCCCGCCCGCCGCCGGCACCACCAGCAGCGCCGCCGTCCGACGCGCCAGGAAAGCGCTTACCACCTCGGCCTCGCGCGCCGCGTCACCGCCCGAACACCCCAGCAGCACCGTCAACCCGCGCGCCCGCGCCGCCTCCTCCACCCCGCCCGCCAACGCCCCGAAGAACGGGTTCGCCAGATCCGGCAGCACCAACCCCACCGTCGCGTCCGGGCCGCCCGTCCGGATGCTCCGCGCCAGCAGGTTCGGGCGGAAACCCACCCGCTCCACCACCGCCAGCACCCGCTCCCGGGTCGCCGCCGCCACCGGACCGTCCCCGTTCAGCACCCGCGACACCGTCTTCGCGCTCACCCCCGCCTCGCGCGCCACGTCGTGCAACGTCAACCGCCGCTCCATGCCCGCCACCCCGCTCCGCCCGTCCGTTCCGACGACCGTACCGCCGCCCTCCCGCCGGAAGATCCACCGGAGGTAGCCTGGCTGCGGGTGGTGGGTGGTGACGATGCGAGACAGCGACAACCCGGCCTCCGGGACGGCGATCCCCGAGGTCCCGTTCGCCGCGCCGCCCGGCGGACCCGCCGGCGTCGAAGTGATGACCCTCGCCGAACTCCGCGCCCGCCGCGCCACCGCCACCGACCGCGACTTCCACCGACCGCAACGGCCCGCCTTCCACCACCTGCTCACCCTCGACCGCGGCACCCTCCACCACACCGTCGACTTCACCGAACACGCCGTCCACCCCGGCAGCTGGCTCTGGGTCCGGCCCGGACAGGTCCAGCAGTGGGGCGAACTCGGCGACGCCGACGGCACCCTCGTCCTGTTCGAACCCGGCTTCCCCGACCCCGCGACGGTGGCCGCCGCCCGCCTCGACGACCCGTTCGCCGCGGCCGTCCTGCACACCGCCGGGCCCGACCGGGACGCGCTGCGCGCGGCGCTGCTCCACCTCCACCGCGAGTTCGCCTCCGGCGCGGACCTGCCCGCCGAGATCCACCACGCGCTGCTCCGCCACCTGCTCGCCGCACTGCTGCTCCGCCTCGCCAACCCCGCGACGCCCTGCGGCAGCGCGAGCGCCGAACCCGGCGAGACCTACCGCCGCTTCCGGCACGCCGTCGAACACCACTTCACCCGCACCCGGCGCGTCGAGGACTACGCGAAAGCGCTCGGCTACTCGCCGCGGACGCTCTCCCGCGCGACACTCGCCGCCGCGGGCATCGGCGCCAAGGAGTTCGTCGACCGCCGCGTCGTCCTCGAAGCCAAACGCCTCCTCGCCCACAGCGACACCCCCGCCGCCCGCATAGCCGACCGCCTCGGCTTCGCCGACGCCGCCAACTTCGCCAAGTTCTTCCACCAACGCACCGGCACCACCCCCATCGCCTTCCGCACCACCGTCCGGGGCACCACCGAAGACACCTAGAGCACAAGGGGAAGCCGCCTCCGGCGAGGTGGGACGGCGAGAGGGAGAGACCGCCTCCGGCACGGCGGGGGAGGGGAGTTGAGCGACCTGCGGGCGGGCGTCGTCCGGAGGGCCGCCGTCGGCGGGCGGGTCGGGCTGTGGAGAGCGATGCGGCCTCCGACCGTGAGCGCAGGGCGCTGGGGGCCCGAGCGTTGTGGCGCGGCGCGGGGCGGAAGCCGTCTTCCGCGGGGCAGGGGTGCGGCGAGCCGGTGTCGGCGGGGGTGCCTGCCGGCCGGGGCTGGGTCTTTGGGGGTGGGCGTTCCTGACGGCGGTGGGGGTCGGGTGGGTGGGCGGGGTCAGAGGGCGGTGCGGATGCGGGTGGCGGTGGTGGCGGCGTGGGCGCTGTCGCGGTAGCGGGTGCGGGGCCAGAAGAAGCCGCGGAGGCCGTCCTTGGGGTTGCGGGGGACGATGTGGGTGTGCAGGTGGGGGACGGACTGGCTGATCCGGTTGTTGGTGGCGACGAAGCTCCCGGCGGCGTCCATGCCGCGTTCGACGGCGGCGGTCAGGCGGCGGACCCGGGTGTAGTAGGGGCCGGTCTCGTCCTCGGTGAGGTCGGTGAGGGTGGGGACGTGGCGGCGGGGGACGACCAGCAGGTGGCCGGGGAAGAGCGGCCGGTGGTCGAGGAAGGCGACGGCGTGCTCGTCGGCGAAGACGGAGTCGACCGGGACCTCGCCGGCGACGACGCGGCAGAACAGGCAGTCCATCGCCCCATCATCGCGGTTCGGGACGCGCCGGACGGTTCCGGCGCGCCCCGTGAACGGGAGTCAGGCGCGGGCCCAGGAGGGCGCGGTGACGAGGGCGGTCAGCCGTTCCTGGTCGAGCACGCCGGGGTCGGTGGTGATCCGGTGGTCGGGCCCGTACGTCCAGAGCTTGGCGGTGACCAGGGTGCCGTCCGGGAGCAGTCCGCGTGCGATCCACTGGAGGCCCCCGGCGCCGTCCGGGCCGGTCGCGTTGAACTGGATGACGGCGTACAGCGCGCCGTCCGCGGTGCGCCGGGTGGGCTGACTGGCCGTCAGGGTGCCGAACGCGGTGGCCGGGTCGTCGCGGAAGCCGCGGTGCCAGCCGTGTTCGACGGTGACGAGCAGTTGGCCGGTGCGCCCGTCGGCGGTCACGGCTCCGTGCAGGCGGCCGGGGGTGTCCTGGGTCTCGGCGCCCGGGTCGAAGGAGACGCCGGCGGGCAGGGCGGAGCGCAGCGCGGTGAGGACGGCCGGCCGGCGACCGGCGCGGCCGGCGGGACGGTGGCGGCGGGCAGCACCGCGTAGGCGGGCCGCCAGGCGTCGGAGGCGGCGACGTCCTGGAGTTGGGCCTCCGTCAGCGGCGGCGTCTCGCGGGCGGGGTGCCCCGGGGTGGCGGAGGTGACCTGGTGGACGGTGACCGCCCGGCCGTCGGGGGCGGCGTACGTCACCGACCAGGCGCGGTCGTCGCCGTCCCAGCGCGGGGCCTTGGTGCTGGTGGTCAGGCGGGAGCCGTCGGGGCGGGTGGTGCGCCGGCAGGTGGTGGTGGGTTCGGCGAGCGTGTCCGGGCACTGGAGGGCGGGGGTGCCGTCGGAGAGCGGGGTGGCGAGGCGGTCGACGGCCAGCAGCACCCGGGCGGAGCCGTGGCCGTCGTCGTAGTCGAGCCAGGCCATCGGCGCCTGACCGGGCGTCACCAGGCTGACCTCGGTGCCGGCCGGGTCGGTGACCCGGCCGTCCGCGGGCAGCAGCGAACGCAGCGTGGTGGACATGAACACCCCGTCGACGACGGGTGCGGCCGGCGTGGTGCGGACGGGCGCGGGGGTGTGCCCGGGCAGCAGGGCCAGCGCGCAGCCGGTGGCGGCGACCAGGGCGACCGCGGAGGCGCCGAGGGTGCGGCGGCGGCGGACCCGGGTGCGGCCGCGGCGTTCGGCGGCGAGGGCGAACAGTTCGGTGGGCGGGGCGGGGGCGAAGTCGGCGGAGTCCCGCAGGGCGCGGGTGAAGTCCTCTTCGGAAGTCATCGGCTGGCTCCTGGAAGGCTGGTGAGGGAAGGTCAGGGGCGGGCGAGCTCGTCGAACTGCTCGCCGAGGCGGGTGCGCAGGCGGCCCAGGGCGCGGGAGGCGCGGGAGCGGACGGCGCTCGGGGTGAGCCGGAGCGCGTCGGCGGTCTCCTCCACGCCGAGGTCCTCCCAGTAGCGCAGGATGAGCACCGCCCGGTCCTGCTGCGGCAGTTCGGCGAGCGCCTGGAGCAGCGTGACGCGCAGGGCGGGGTCGGCGGGCGGCGCAGCGGTCTCGGCGAAGGTGTCGGTGACGTGTTCGCGGCTGCTGCGCCGGCGCCGGTGGCTGAGGAAGGTGTTGACCAGGACGGTGCGGGCGTACCCGGCGGGGTTCGCCATCCGGGAGATCCGCCGCCAGTTGCCGTACAGCTTGCCGAGCGCCTCCTGGGCGAGGTCCTCGGCGAGGTGGGCGTCGCCGCCGGTCAGCAGGTAGGCGGTGCGGATCAGGTGGTGGCTGCGGGCGGCCGCGAAGGCCCGGAACTCGGGGGGTCCGGCGTCGTTCCCGGTCGTCGTCGTGCTGTCCATGCCCCTCTAACGCGGTGGGCGTTCACTCTTGTCGCACCGTTGATCGCATCATCGGATTGGCATTCTTGTTCGATGCGGGGTGTCGAACCGGACAGTCCGGGGCAAAGTGTGACGATACCGTGGTGACCACCACCAGGGAGACCAGCCAGGCGGCCCCGCCCGTCCTCGACCGGCGGCAGCGCAACGTCGTGTTCGGCACCATCATGCTCGGCATGCTGCTGGCCGCCCTCGACCAGACCATCGTCGGCACCGCCCTGCCCACCATCGTCGCGGACCTCGGCGGCGCGGCCCACATGTCCTGGGTGGTGACGTCCTACCTGCTGGCGGAGACCGTCACCACGGCGCTGGTCGGCAAGATGGGCGACCTGTTCGGCCGCAAGGTGGTCTTCCAGGTCTCCGCGATCGTCTTCATCACCGGCTCGTTCCTGTGCGGCCTGGCCACCAACATGACGCTGCTGATCGCCTGGCGCGCCGTCCAGGGCATCGGCGCGGGCGGCCTGATGGTCACCTCGATGGCACTCATCGCGGACGTCATCCCGCTGCGCGAGCGCGGCAAGTACCAGGGCGCGATCGGCGCGGTGTTCGGCGTCGCCACCGTGGTCGGCCCGCTGCTCGGCGGGCTGTTCACCGACCACCTGACCTGGCGCTGGGCGTTCTACGTCAACGTGCCGATCGCCATCGTGGTGGTGATCGCCGCCGCCCGCTCGATCCCGGTGGTCCGCTCCGCCGCCCGCCCGGTGGTCGACTACCTGGGCATCGCGCTGGTCGCCGTCGGCGCCAGCGCCCTGATCCTGGCCACCAGTTGGGGCGGCAACGAGTACGCCTGGGGCTCGCCCGTCATCATCGGACTGTTCGCCGGCGGCGTGGTCGCGCTCGGCCTGTTCTGCTGGGTGGAGACCCGCGCCGCCGAACCCACCCTGCCGATGCGGCTGTTCCGCAACCCGGTGTTCACGGTCTGCTCGGTGCTCAGCTTCATCGTCGGCTTCGCCATGCTCGGCGCGATGACCTTCCTGCCGACCTTCCTGCAGTACGTGGACGGCGACTCGGCCACCGTCTCCGGCGTGCGCACCCTGCCGATGGTGCTCGGCCTGCTGATCGCGTCCATCTTCAGCGGCAACGTGGTGTCCAAGACCGGCAAGTACCGGATCTTCCCGATCATCGGCTCGCTGGTGATGGCCGCCGGCCTGTACCTGCTGTCGCTGCTGAACCCCGGCACCAGCGCCTGGCTGGCCAGCCTCTACATGTTCGTGCTCGGCACCGGCATCGGCCTGTGCATGCAGGTGCTCACCATCGCCGTGCAGAACACCGTCGACTACGCCGACCTCGGCACCTCCACCTCCGGCGTCACCTTCTTCCGCACCCTCGGCTCCTCGTTCGGCACCGCCGTGTTCGGCACCATCTACGCCAACACGCTGCGCACCAACCTCTCCGACGGCATCGCCGAGGCGGTCCGCGCCAGCGGCGGCAACCCCGAACAGATCGGGCTCGCCGCGCAGAGCCCGCACGGCGTCCAGGGCCTGCCGCCAGCCGCCGCCGAACCCGTCATCCAGGCGTACGCCGACTCGCTGCACACCGTCTTCCTGTGGACGGTGCCGGTCGCGCTGCTCGGCTTCGTCATCTCGCTGTTCCTCAAGCAGGTCACGCTCCGCGACTCCGCCCGGGCCAGCTCCACCGACATGGGCGAGGGCTTCGCCCAGCCGTCCTCCGGCGACTCCTCCCGGCTGCTCGAACTGGCCGTCGCCAAACTGCTCGGCGGCGCGAGCCTGGACACCGCCCGACAGGTCGTCAGCTCCTCCGGCACCCGCCTGGACATGGCCGGCGCCTGGGCCGTCATGCAGGTCGAACTGTTCACCCGGCTGGTCGGCCACTCCACCCTCAACCTGATCGCCGCCCGCCGCCGGATCCCCCCGGAGGTCCTCCAGCCGGTCTTCGACCGGATGGTCGCCGACGGCTACCTGGAGGCCCACAACGGCTTCTACGCGCACACCGCGGCCGGCTCCGCCGAGGCCGAGACCATCACCCACGCCTGGTCCCAGTGGCTGTGCCAGCGCCTGGAGGAGGACCGCGGCCGACCCCGCAGCGCCGAACTGCGGGCCGCCGCCGACGCGATCGCCAAACGCATGATCGCGGAGGACCTCGCCGAGGGCTTCCCGCAGAGCAAGGCGCTGGCCGGCCGGTGACGCCGGCGCGCCGCTGACCACCCGTCACGTCACCCCGGTGTTTGGCCGGCTGTCGGACCGGCGGCCCCGGCTTCACAGGGCGTCAGGCCCGCGGGGCCGCGCCGGTCCCTAGGCTGACCCCCATGCTCCTGTATGCCCCCGCGATCCTGTTCCTGCTGCTGGCCGGGATCGGCGTGCTGCGCGACCGGCGCCGCTTCAGCAACGCCGTCCACCTCGGACTCGCCGTCACCTTCCTCGCGTTCGCCCTGCTGGTCACCCTCGGACGGGCCGACTCCGTCCTCGCCGAGGCCGTCCTGATCGCGGTCGTCCTCGCCCCCGCCCTCGCCACCCTGGTCCTCGCCGCACTGCTGATCGCCAACGGCTTCAAGATGCTCCGCAAGGAGGGCCGCCGGCTCGCCAACCTGCTCTCCCTGCTCTGCGGCGTCGGCATCCTGGCCGTCGTCGCCCTGCTGCTCGCCGCCACCCAGGCCGACTCGCCGGTCCTGCTGACCGTCGCCCGCACCGTCTTCCTGCTCTCCTGCTACCTGTCCTTCCTCTTCCTCTGCTTCATCGGCTACGCCTACCTCTACGGACGGCTGACTCCCCGTCAGGACGTCGACTACATCGTCGTCCTCGGCTCCGGCCTGCTCGGCGGCACCCGCGTGCCTCCGCTGCTCGCCAGCCGCCTCGACCGGGCCGCGCCCTGTACGAACGCCAGGCCGCGAGCGGCCGGCCGCCACTGCTGATCCTCTCCGGCGGCCAGGGCCCCGACGAGCAGCTCCCCGAATCCCACGCGATGGCCGCCCACCTCACCGAGCGCGGCTTCCCCGCCGACCGGATCGTCCTGGAGGACCGCTCCCGCACCACAGAGGAGAACCTCCGGTTCAGCCGCGACCTGATGGCCGCCGCCACCCCCGACTACCGCTGCCTCGTCGTCACCAACAACTTCCACGCCTTCCGCACCGCCATCCTGGCCCGCCAGCAATCCGTCAACGGCCAGGTCGCCGGCTCCCCCACCGCCGCCTACTTCTGGCCCAGCGCCACCATCCGCGAGTTCCTCGCCGTCATCTCCACCCACCGCTGGATCAACCTCGCAGTCTGCGCCTTCCTGACCCTGGTCTCCGTCGCGGCGTAGGCCCCCTCCTGCGGATCTCGCCGGATCGGCGCGCCGCATCGGGCCCGTCGGCCGTCCTCGGGGAAGCGGAGTTCGGTGATGTCGGCCGTGCGGGCCTCGACCCGGTCGGCGGCGTCGGCCTCGGGCGCGTTGGTGCGGATGGTCTGCGGGGTGTTGCCGCTTCGGTCCTTGCCCCGACCACAGGTCCACGTCGACGGCGCGGCCGGTCGGCAGGCGGTGGGGCGCGTTGATCAGTACCGTGTTGCGGTCGCGGCCCAGGTTGAGCAGGTGGTCGACGCCGCGCGGCAGGTGCATGCACCCCGGGCTCGGCCGGCGGGCGAGATCGGTGGTTGTGGTGGACGCGACGGAGCCGGGGGCGTGCCGGTCAGGGGGCGGTCAGGTAGCCCGGTGCGGACCAGGCCCGCTCGTCCACCGCGAGCCAGGGGGCGGCGGCGACGCCGGTCGGGGTCAGTCCGGCGAAGTCGGCGGTCTCGCGGTTCAGGTGGGACTGGTCGGTGTAGCCGCTCTCCGCCGCGACCTGCGCCGGGCGGTGGCCGGCCGCCAGCCGGTGCGCCGCGTGGTCGAAGCGGATCAGCCGGGCCGCCTGCTTGGGTGGCAGCCCGAGCTGGGCGCTGAAGCGCGACCACAGCCGCTTGCGGCTCCAGCCGAG
>NZ_KK853997.1:6546855-6602455 GCF_000696185.1 Kitasatospora cheerisanensis KCTC 2395
CGCCTCCGCGAGCCGCTCCGGCCGGACCCGTCCTGGTCCGCGGCGTAATTAACTTCGTTATAGCATACATTATACGAAGTTATACGAGGTTCGGCCGCCAGCGCGTCCACCCGGGCGGCGCCGCCCGTCCGCACCAACTCCCGCCAGGCGTAGGCCACTTCCGGATCGGTCGGGCGGCCCTCCCGAAGGCGGCGGGTGAGCACGGCACCGACCAGGGCGAAGCGGGACTCCCAGGACGGGGCCGCTCGTAGCCGTTCCTCCAGCCGGCCGGCCTCGCGCCCCCACAGGTCCGCGAGCGAGACCGCCGCCGCGCCGGAGGTCGAGAGGCCGCCGAGGACGGCGTGCGCGACCAGCGGTGAGAGCCGCAGTTGCAGGCACACCACGCCGCGACCGCCGCCCCGCAGCCCGTCCGCCCCCAATGCGATCACCGAACTCCCGGACAGCCGGCGGTCCCCGTCGTCCACCGTCATCGGCCCGTCCCCGAGATCGACCCCGATCGACACCGCCGGAAACGGCACGATGCCCAACTCGATCCCGTTCTCCGCCGGTATCCGGAACCCGGCCATGCCGACACCCGGCAGCCGCCACGAGGGAGTCGAAAGCTCCCAGTCGGCCGCCCCCTGCTGCCCCGCCCCGGTGGATCGCACACCACCAGCCTACGGCGGGCCGAACCGGCCGCGAACCCATGCAGAGCAGGGGAGTTGGCGGCACACGGGCCGCCCCCTCCGAGAGCGCCCGGGCGGGGCTGCGGGTGGTCAGAACCCGGCGGTCAGGCCCTTGGTCAGGGTGACCAGGCCGCCGGCCAGGGCCAGGGCGAGGACCAGTCGACGGAGCGGGCGGTCGGGGATGCGGCCGGACAGCAGGTGGCCGGCCGCTGTGCCCGCCGCGACGGCGCTGCCCGCGGCGGCCCATTGCGGGTGGGTGAGAGCCGGGAAGCCCTTCGCGGAGAGCGACATCGCGTTGACGGCCAGCCCGAAGAGCTGGGCGTTCGGTAGGAACTCCCGCGCCGACCAGCCGCAGTTCGCCGCGTACAGCGACACCGCCGGACCGCCCACGCCCGCCGCCGCGTTCAACAGCCCGCCGGCCGCGCCCGCCGCCACCGCCCCGGGCACCCCGCGCAGCGCGGCCGCGCGCACCCCGAGCATCACCACCACGGACGCCACGCTCACCACCGCGCCGATCGCCACCAGCAGCACCGCCTCGGGCGCCGTCGCCGCCAGTCGCGCCCCGACCGGCACGGTGATGGCGGCGGCCAGCACCAGCGGCACCGTTCGCCCCGGCCGGACCCCGCGCCACTCGGCGGCCAGGCCCAGCACGCTGATCGCCCCCGACGCGCAGTTCGACAGCCCCACCCCGTCCGCCGGCCCGAGCAGCAGCACCAGCACCGGCGCGGCGATCAACGCGAACCCGACCCCGGAGAGCCGCTGCACCGCCGCCCCGGCCAGCACCACTGCCCCCAGCACCGCCACACCCACCGCGCAGCCTCCCGTCGAACCCCGCCATCGGGGTTCACCTGCTGTCGACGACCTTCGGCGGACGGCTCCTTGCCGCGGAGCGTTCGGCGGCGCGGCGGGCGAGCGGGGCGGGGGTCCGCTCCCGGCAGGCCAGCCACTCGCGGGCCTCGGCGACGGAGCGCGGCCGGTAACCGGGGCCGCCGCAGCAGCTCTTGTGGAAGCCGACGCCCGCGCCGAGGAGGAGGGTGAGGGTCTGCCAGGCGGCCGTGTCGCGGCGGCGGGGCGCGGCGAAGGCCGAGCCCGCGTGGAGCAGGGGCCCGGCGCAGCGCGGGCAGCGGCGTTCGTGGTCGCCGAGAAAGCGCTGCTTGTAGGAGGCCCGGCAGGGCAGGCAGACGTACGAGGTTTTCCCGTGGGCCATGCCCGCCAGCGTACGGGCGGGCCGGGGGAGGGTTCGACCGGGTTTTCGAAGGCCCGTCCCGGTGGCGGGAGTTACCAGGCGAAGGGGGAGACCGCGCCCACGCGGGAGGCGGTGAGGGAGTGGCGGAGGCGGCGGTAGGCGGCGTCGTCGAAGTGGCCGGCGCGGGGGTGGAGGACGGTCGCGGCGGAGAGGGCGACCGCGTCGGGGAGGATCGCGGACCAGCCGGCGTTGCCGGAGAGGCCGGCGGCGAGCGCCGCGACGGTGGAGTCGCCCGCGCCGGTGGGGTTGCCGGTGACGGCGGCCGGCGGGGCGCAGCGCCAGGCGCCGTGGGTGTCGACGGCGAGCAGGCCGTCGGCGCCGAGCGAGGCGAGGACGGCTTCGGCGCCGCGCCGCAGCAGGGTGCGGGCGGCGTCGTGCGGGTCGGGCAGGCCGGTGGCGGTGGTGAGTTCGGAAGCGTTCGGCTTGATCACGGTGGGCCGGGCGGGCAGCGCGGCGAGCAGCGCGGGGCCGTCCGCGTCGAGCACCACGGGGATGTCGAACGTGCGTCCGAGGGTGACGAGTTGGGCGTATCCGTCGACGGGCGCGCCGGGCGGGAGGCTGCCGGAGAGGACCAGCACGGCGGCCTGCGGAAGGTGGCGCCGGGTCTCGGCGACCAGGGCGTCCCACTCGGCGGGGTCGAGCACCGGGCCGGGTTCGTTGAGCATGGTGGCGTCGGTGGGGTCGATCACGGCGACGGTGCGGCGGGTGTCCCCGGCGATCGGGACGGGGGCGTGGTCGAGCCCGGCGGCGGTGAGTTCGGTGCGGACCGCGTCACCGGTGGGGCCGCCGAGCGGCAGGACGCAGCGGGCCGGGCGGCCCAGCGCGGTCAGCACCCGGGCCACGTTGACGCCCTTGCCGCCGGCCTGGGTGGCGACGCCGGTGACCCGGTGGCTGGTGTGCGGGCGGAAGCAGGGAACGGTGTAGGTGACGTCCAGCGCCGGATTGGGTGTGACGGTGAGGATCACGACGGACGCCCCCAGGAAACTCGACTGGCTGTTCGAAGCTGCTTGATCATAGCGATATTCGCGCATATTCGAGCAAATCGAACCCCGGGTGGGCGGCCGGACCGCTACTTGAGCAGCCGGGACAGGCGCCGGTCGGCCAGCACCCGCCCACCGGTCTGGCAGGTCGGACAGTACTGCAGCGAGGAGTCCGCGAAGTTCACCGAGCGCACCGTGTCCCCGCAGACGGGGCAGCTCTCGCCGGCCCGGCCGTGCACCGCCAGGTTGGCCTTCTTCTCCGACTTCAGCCCCTCGGCCGGCGCCGCCCGCAACTGCTCCAGCGCGCCGCCCAGTTCCTGTCGGATCGCCGTGTGCAGTCGCTCCAGCCGCTCCGCGTCCAGGGAGGCGGCCAGCGCGTACGGGGAGAGCTTCGCGGTGTGCAGGATCTCGTCGGAGTACGCGTTGCCGATCCCGGCAAGCACGGTCTGGTCGGTGAGGAAGGTCTTCAGCCGCTGCTTGGCCCCGGCGGCGAGCGCGGCGAGCTGCTCCGGGGTGGCGGCCAGCGCGTCCACGCCGAGGCGGGCGATGCCGGGCACCTGCTGAGGGTCCGTCACCACGTGGGCGGCGAGGCGCTTGGTGGTGCCCTGCTCGGTGAGGTCGAAGCCGCTGCCGTCGTCCAGCACGAGCCGCAGCGCGAGCGGCCCGCGTCGGCTCGGCGGCTTGGCCGGGAAGGACGCGCGCCGGTGCACCCAGCCGGCCCGGGCCAGGTGCACCACCAGGTGCGGGCCGCCGTCGGTGGCCAGGTCGAGGAACTTGCCGTGCCGGGACACGCCGCTGACGGCCCGTCCGGTGAGCGCCTGCACCGGCGGGTCGAAGGTCTTCAACGCCTGGATCGACAGCACGTCCACACGGTCCAGGACGCGTCCGGCGCAGGCGGCGGTCATCCGCTCGGCGAGCGCCTGTACTTCGGGGAGTTCGGGCACCCGTCCAGTCTCGCCCCGCCCGGGCGGCCCGGGCCACCGGAGCGGCGACGGGCGGGGCAGCTGTCGGCAGCCTGCCGGTGCGCGCTAAGTTGTCTGTACAAGTCGGCGGGCCGGTGGCCGGTCGGCCGAGGGCCGCAGCCGGCCGGCAGCGGTCGGTGGGTTGACGGACGGGGAGCCGTCGGAGGGAGATTCGGGTGAGCCAGGACGCCGTCCCGGTCGTGGTGTTGGCCGCCGCGCTGCTGCACGCGGTGTGGAACGCGCTGGTGCACGGGGTGCGCGACCGGCTGGCCGGCGTGGCGCTGATGAACCTGGTGTTCGTGGCCTTCGGCGCGGTGTCCGCGCTGTTCGTGCCGCTGCCCGGGGCCCGCGCCCTGCCGTACCTGCTGGCCTCGACCGCGCTGCAGGTCGGCTACCAATTGCTGCTGGCCCGGGCCTACCGGCTCGGCGACTTCGGCCAGATGTACCCGATCGCCCGTGGCACCTCCCCGGCGGTGGTCGCGCTGCTCGCCGCGACCGTGCTGCACCACCCGGTGCCGGCCGGGCAGGCCGTCGCCGTCGTCGTGATCTCGCTCGGCCTGGCCGGGCTGGCCCTGGCCGGCGGGTGGCCGCGACGCGAGCAGCTCCCGGCGCTGGCCGCCGCGCTCGGCACCGGCGTCCTGATCGCCTGCTACACCGTGGTGGACGGGAACGGGGTGCGGGCCGCGAACTCCACCGGCGGCTACCTCGCCTGGATGTTCGTCCTCCAGGGCCTGGCCGTCCTCGCCGCCGTGGTCGCCGTGCGGGGCCGCACCCTGCTGCCCGCGCTGCGCGAGGGGCGCGCCGCGTCGGTGGCCGGCGGCCTGATGTCCCTCACCGCGTACGGCCTGGTGGTGTGGGCCCAGACCGTCGGCGACCTGCCCACCATCGCCGCCCTCCGGGAGACCTCCATCGTCATCGCGGCCCTGATCGGCACCCTCGTCCTGCGCGAACGCCTCGGCACCCTGCGGCTGGCCGCCAGCGCCACCGTCCTCACCGGCATAGCCCTGCTGGAACTCGCGCACTGACGGCGCGTCGGGCCGGCCGGCCTGCGGCGGCTTTCCTTCACCGTCGGGGGGAGCACCGACGGACCGGCCGACCGCACCCGCCGACCCGACGGCGCCGGCGCTCGGCCTCCAGTGGGCGCTCGCGCTCCAGGAGCTCTGCGAGCTCGGGGCGGTCGCTGTCGTGAGCGGGCAGGTGTCGTCCTCGATCCGAACGCTGATGATGTTCTGCTGCCTCCTGTTCACCGTCGTGTGCTGCGCGGTCGGTGCGGTCTGGGTGCGTCGGTGCCGGCGCAGTGCCGAGGCGCTCACTCCCGGCAGCCGGCCGTTCCGGCTGGGCCGGACCACGGCGGGCCGGTGGATCCCGGTGCTCAACCGGTGGACGCGCTGGCGGGTCCTGCTCGGCCGGTGGCGTACCTGGGGCCTCGCCGGCATCCCGCTGCCGGACCACCGTCCGCCAACTGGCCGCCCCCGACATCCCGTCGACGGACCCCTGGGAGGACGCCGTCGCCGCAGACCGGGCGAAGCTCTCGGCGCATTGAGGCGGGCGCGACGGCCAACTGGTCTGTCACTCGGGTGAGTTGAGTGCGGGTCTGGGCAGGGTGGCAAGGCCGGTCGGGGCCGGCTGCCGGCTCAGGCTCTGCCGACTCGTCGTCCTGCCGGCGTGGAAGCTCTCAGGCCAGGGAGGCCAGTGCGGTGGCCAGGCGGTGGGCGGCGTCGGTCAGTTGGGCGTGGGTTTCGGCGGCGGCGAAGGTGGTGCGGGTGCGGGGGGCGGGTTCGGCGGTGAAGTAGCCGCGGCCGGGGGAGACGGCGACGCCGTGCCGCAGGGCGGCCGAGGTGAAGGCGCCGGGGTCGACCGTGCCGGGCAGCGGGAGCCAGAGGTGGAAGCCGCCGTACGGGAGGCGGTCGGGCAGGAGTTCCGGGGCGCGGTGGGCCAGGGCGGCGGCGAAGAGCTGCCGGCGG
The DNA here is from genome assembly GCF_000696185.1 of Kitasatospora cheerisanensis KCTC 2395. Taxonomy (GTDB): domain Bacteria; phylum Actinomycetota; class Actinomycetes; order Streptomycetales; family Streptomycetaceae; genus Kitasatospora; species Kitasatospora cheerisanensis. Next base: position 6,552,673 of record NZ_KK853997.1, read on the forward strand.
TCCGTCAGCTCGCGGGCCAGGGTGCGCAGGTGGCGCGGCCAGTCCGGGGAGGTGACGAGTTCCAGGGCGGCTTCCTGGAGGGGGCGCGGGACGAAGAAGGAGTCCACTGCCTGGACGGCGCGGAGCCGGGCCAGGGCCGGGCCGCGGGCGACCAGCGCGCCGACCCGGAGGCTGGGGGCGGCCGCCTTGGTGAGCGAGCGCAGGTGGACCACGGTGCCGTCGGGGTCGTCGGCGGCGAGCGGCGGCGGGAGCTCGGGGGCGTCGGCGTGGGCGAGCAGCCGGGCGAAGTCGTCCTCCACCACGAAGGCCCCGGCCCGCTTCGCGGCGGCCAGCACGGCCCGCCGCCGCTCGGCGCCGAGCACCGCGCCGGTCGGGTTCTGGAACAGCGGCTGGCAGACGAACAGCCGGGCGCCGGTGGCCGCGAACGCCTCCGCGAGCCGCTCCGGCCGGACCCCGTCCTGGTCCGCCGGGACGGGCACCGGACGCAGCCCGGCGGCCCGGGCGATCGCCAACAGGCCCGGATAGGTGGGGGATTCGACCAGGACCGGCGCGCCGGGCGGGGCCAGCGAGCGCAGCGCCGTGGTCAGCGCACTCTGGCCGCCGGCCGTGATCAGCACCTCGGCCGCGGTGACGCCGCCGCCGATCTCGCGGGCGAACCAGCCGCGCAGCTCCGGCAGGCCCTCCAGCGGCGGGCGGCCCCACGCGCCGGGCCGGCGGGCCGCCCGGGAGAGCGCACCGGCGAGCGCGCGTTCCGGGAGCAGCGACGGGTGCGGGTAGCCGCTGTTCAGGTCGATCACCTCCGGCGGGGCCAGGGCGAGCGCCGCCAGCACCCCGGAGGCGTCCACCGTGCGGGCCGGCGGCGCACCGGCCTCCGCGCTGAGCGCGACCTCCTGCCAGGAGAAGTCGCCCTGCGCGACGGACGCGGGCCGCGGCTCGGCCCGGAACACCCCCGCGCCCGGACGCGTCACCACCACGCCCTCCGCGACCAGCTCGCGGATCGCCCGGGACACCGAGACCGGGCTGACCCGGTAGCGCTCCACCAGCTCCCTGCTACTCGGGACCCGCTCCCCCGGCGAGTAGCGCAACACGGTGCTGCGCAGCGCGTCCGTCAGCTCCTGCACGGTCATTGACAGGCCTTCCGATCAGCACGGAGCGACTGCTACCGTCGTTCATGTCAGCACAGAATAGCGCTATCCCTCTTCCGTCAGTAGCGGTCGGCGGCACCGTCCAGGCCGCCCTGGGGACGCTCTGCTTCTCCTTCACCTTCCCCGCGACCAACTGGGCGCTGCACGGCCTCGGCCCGTGGACGCTCACCGGCCTGCGCGGCGTGCTGGCCGGACTGCTCGCCGCGGTCTGCCTGTTCGCGTCCGGGGCCAAGGTGCCGCCGCGCTCCGCGTGGCCGGGCCTGGCGGCCGTCGTCGCCGGGTGCGTGATCGGCTTCCCCGTCCTGTCCACCTTCGCGCTGCGGATCTCGTCCACCGCGCACTCCGCCGTCGTGATCGGCCTGCTGCCGCTCGCCACCGCGACCGTCGCCGCGCTGCGGGCCGGCTCGCGTCCGCCGCGGGCGTTCTGGCTCGCCGCGTCGGTCGGGGCGGCCGCGGTGCTGGCCTTCACCGTCCAGCAGAGCCACGGCGCGGGCCTGGGCACCGCAGACCTCTACCTGCTCGGCGCGCTGCTGATCTGCGCGGTCGGCTACGCGGAGGGCGGCCGGCTGTCCCGCACCATGCCCGGCTGGCAGGTGATCGCCTGGAGCCTGGTCGCCGCCCTCCCCGTGATGGCCGCCACCGGCGCCTTCGCCCTCGCCGCCGAACCCGCCCACTGGACCTGGCACAGCGTCACCGGCCTGGCCTACCTCGGGGCGGTCTCCCAGTTCGGCGGCTTCGTGGTCTGGTACCGGGGCATGGCCGCGATCGGTGTTCCCCGGGCCAGCCAACTCCAGCTCGCCCAGCCGCTGTTGACCCTCTGCTGGGCCGTCCTGCTGCTCGCCGAACCGCTGCCCGGCACCGCCGTCCCCACCGCGCTGGCCGTCGTCGCCTGCATCGCCGTCACCCAGCGCGCGGGCAGTGCGGCGCGGCCCGCCGGGAGTTGAGCGGCTCCCGGCGGGCCGTGCGGGTCACGCGGATTCGGTGGGGAGGCCCGCCTCGATCCAGTCCTGGATGCCCTCGCGGTACTTGCGGACGTCGGTGTAGCCGAGGGCGGTGAGGCGGTCCGCGACCTGTCCGCTGTTGGCGCAGGCGGGGTTGGAGCAGTAGGTGACGATCGCGGCGGAGCGGTCGGGGAGCAGGGCGGCGGCCCGGCTGTCGACCTCGGACGGGTGGAGCGCGAGCGCGCCGGGGAGGTGCTGGCGGGCGTAGTACTCGCCGGCCAGCGTGTCGACGACGGTCACGGTGCCGGCGTCGATCGCGGCCGACAGGTCGGCACGGGTGATGAGAGCGGTCATGTCACCATCTCCAAGGGATTCGGACTACAGTCCTCTTATGGCTCAGGACATTAACGGACCGCAGTCCGGTTCGGCAAGGGCGGATACGGCGACGCCGCTGGAACTCCTCCGGACCCCGCCGCCCAAGGAGCGTGCCGACGCCGCCCGCAACCGCGCGGCGGTGCTGGCGGCGGCCGGCCGGCTGTTCGCCGAGCACGGGGTGGACGCGGTGTCGATGGACCAGGTGGCGACGGCCGCGGGCGTCGGCAAGGGCACGCTGTTCCGGCGCTTCGGCGACAAGTCGGGGCTGGCGGTGGCGCTGCTGGACGCCCGCGAGCGCGAACTCCAGGAGGGGATCCTGCACGGGCCGGCGCCGCTCGGTCCGGGCGCCGCGGCGGACGAACGGGCGGTCGCGTTCGTGGGGGCGTACCTGGACCACCTGCTGCCGCACCTGGCACTGGTGCGGATGTCGGAGACGGCCGCGCCGGGCGCGCGCTACCGGATCGGCGCGTACCGGTTCTGGCACCGCCACCTGACGGTGCTGCTGGCGGGGACGCCCGACCCCGAGCACACCGCGCACGCCCTGCTCGCGCCGCTGGCGGCCGAGCACGTCACCGCCCTGCTGCCGGAACTCGGCGAGCGGCGGCTGCGCGAGGGCGCCGAGCGCTCGGTCCGCGCCGCGTTCGCCGCGACGGGCTGACGGCGCGTCAGCGGATCGGCCCGTTCGGGTTCGAGGGCGGCGGCCGGTCGGGCGCGGGGCACGGGGCCGCCGCCGGGGCGGTGCGGACGGCGGCGGCGTCCGGGAGGCGGAAGGGTCAGCCGGAGAGGCAGCAGTAGAGGTGCTGGTCGGCCTTCTTGGCGCGGCGGGCGAGGACGCCCAGGCGGTGGATCAGCTGGACGAGTTCGGCGGTGGGGAGCGGGCGGAGCTCCTCGGCGCGGACCCAGCGGGCGGCGAGTTCGGGCAGCCGCTTGCGGTCGATCAGGGCGAGGGTGTCACGGGTCTCGTCGGAGAGTTCGACCACCCAGGGCCCGGTCATCCACGGGTCCTCCTGGTCGACCGCGGTGACCTCGCCCTCGTCCCCGGCCGTCGGCCAGGGCTGCGGTCCGGTCGGCCACACCGAGTGGTCGGGTGCGCCGCCGGCCTCGAACTCCTTGGTCTCCACGGCGGCGACCAGGCGGCGCAGCACGGTGGTCGGGTCGATCCGCTTGGCCCGCACCGACTCGAAGGCCTCGGCGGGCTTCCCGTCCTTGGCGGCCATCACCTTCTGCACGGCCGCCGCGTCGGCGGCCCGGAAGTAGTCGGTCTGCAGGTCAAGGTCCAGGGTCAGGTTCTCGGTCATGTCGCACGCTCCCCTCGCTCGGCAAGGTGCCCAGTGGACCACGCGGAGCGGACGCTTGGGTACCGGGCCACCGGTTCGCCGCCGTCCTGTGATCTCCCGGCCACCCTGCGGAGCCGACCCGGCGCGGACCAGGGGGAGCGGGCCGCGCTCGTCGCCCCCGCACAGGGCGCGGCGCGGCCCGTCCCGGTCAGTAGGAGCCGGGGATGTTCGCGGCCCGGCAGGCCGCGGCGAACTGCGGGCTGCAGATCTCCTCGGCCTTGTAGAGGCCGGCCGCGACGACGGTCTCGGCGACCTTGGCCTTGGTGACGACGACCGGGCTGAGCAGCATCGAGGGGATCTGGTTGTCGCCCGAATCGGTGATCGTGGAGGCCACCGAGGTGACGTCGATGCCCTTGACCAGGTAGACGGCCATGTTGGCGGCGGCCTCCGCCTCCGGCTGGTACGGCTTGTAAATGGTGTACGCCTGCTCGCCGGTGAGGATCCGTCGGACGGCGTCCAGTGAGGCGTCCTGGCCGCCGACCGGCACGTCGGTGCGGCCGGCCTTGTGCAGGGCGTCGATGATCGCGCCGGCCATGCCGTCGTTGGCGGAGTAGACGGCCTGGAAGCCGTTCTTGCCCAGCTTGCTGATCGCCTCGTTGACCTTGGCGGCGGCCACCTCGGGCTTCCACTCGCCGGACTGCTCGTAGGCGATCCGCTTGACCTTGCCGTCCAGCGCCCGGTGCGCGCCGGTCTTGAAGTCGGCCGCGTTCGGGTCGGTCTCCGCACCGTTGATCATCACGATCTCGGCGTTCGAGGCCTTGGGCCCGAGGGCCTCCAGCAGCCCCTGGCCCTGGAGTTCGCCGGTGCGCTGGTTGTCGAAGGAGATGTACGCGGCGACCTTGCCGGCGGCCAGCCGGTCGTACGCGATGACCTTGGTGCCCTTCTTCGCGGCCTCGTCCACCCACGGCGCGGTGACGGCGGCGTTCACCGGGTCGAGCAGGATCACCTTGACCTTGCGGGCGAGCAGCGCGTCGAACTGCTGCTTCTGGGTCTTCTCGTCCCCGTCGGCGTTCGCGTAGTCGATGCTGCACTTCGTGCACTGGCCGGTGACGGCGGCCTCGATCAGCGGCTTGTCGAACGCCTCGTACCGGGTGGACGAAGCGCGTTCGGGCAGCAGCAGGCCGATCGCCTGATTGCCCGAGGCCGACGCGGAGTTGTCGTCCCCGCAGGCGGCGAGCGACATCGTCATCGACACGGCGGCGGTGCCGATGACGAGTCGACGCGTCATCGAATTCATGGTGGGTGGTGCCTCCCTGACAGCGCCGCGTCCCTGCGGCGAGGTGAAGGGGAGTCAAGCCCACCCATCATGTGTCGTCAAGAAGTAAATCATTGGTCAGGGGGATAGAACCAAGTCGTTACCTTCTTGAATGCAAGTCGGGAGGTCCGCCCGGATTGCGGTCAGCGCTCGTTGCGCGCCACCAGGAACACGCCGCCGACCACGATCGCGCCGCCGAGCATGATCGGCCAGGTCAGCGACTCGGAGAGGATCAGCCAGCCGAGGAACACCGCCACCACCGGATTCACGTACGCGTAGGTGGCGACCAGCGGCAGCGGTGCGCGCTGCAACAGCCAGGCATAAGACGTGAAGGCGACGATGGAGCCGAACAGCACCAGGTACGCCAGCCCCACCCAGGACGCGGTGGACACCTCCGCCGGGTGGAAGCCGGCCGGCTCGCCCCGCAGGAAGGACAGCGCGAGCGCGCCCACCCCGCCCGCGAGCATCTCGTACACGCTCGCCACGAACGAGTCGGCCGGCATCGGCAGCCGCCCCGCCAGCACCGAGCCGAGCGCCCACACCACCGCGGCGGCCACCACCAGCAGCATCCCGGACAGCTCCACCTCGCCGGTCAGGCCCGGCGCGGTCAGCACCGCCAGGCCGACCAGGCCCACCAGAACGCCAGCCAGCGTGGCCGGCCCGGTCCTGGTGCCGAACGCCCGCCGCAGCAGTACCACCCACAGCGGCACGCTCGCCACCATCAGCGCCGCCAGCCCCGACGGCACGGTGCGCTCCGCCAGCACCACCATGCCGTTGCCGCCGACCAGCAGCAGCACGCCCACCAGGGCGGCGGAGGCGAACTGACGCCACGTCACCCGCAGCGTGCGTATCCCGCGGCGGGCCGCCAGCCCCACCGCCAGCAGCGCCGCCGCCGCGACGAACCGCAGCGCGCCCGAGAGCAGCGGCGGCATGGTCTCCACCACCACCCGGATCGCCAGATAGGTCGACCCCCACACCACGTACACGATGCCGAGCGCCGCCCAGACCGCCGCGCCCAACCCGGCCGGGCGGGCGCCCGGGGAGCCGGGCGCGGGTGAACAGTCGGGGTCGGCGGCGGACTGCGGAGAGGTTGCGGACATGTGCGTCTCCTTCACTTGCTCCTGACGATGGTTCGGCGGAATGACACCACACTCCGTCCGCCACCGGCAGGGAGTTCCGGCAGCCGATACGCGCGAACCCCGCCCCGCGCACGCCGGACAGGGCCGACCGGATGAACCGGCGCACCACCGCACCCCCAACCGGCCCCACCGCCCCGGCCCCGAGTGGTAGGCATGGGGGCGGCCCGAGCACAGCCGACCCGAGGAGCGGCCGGATGGCATGGTTCGCCGCCCCCGAGTACCGACTCGCCCGCGAGCTGTTCCTGCGCCTGCTCGCCCTCGTCTACCTGTGCGGATTCCTCGCCGCCGCCCGCCAGTTCCGCGCCCTGCTCGGCAGCCGCGGCCTGCTCCCGATCCCGCGCTTCGTCGCCCGCGTCCCCGCCCGCCGCGCCCCCAGCCTGTTCCACTGGCACTACAGCGACCGCCTCTACGCCACCGTCGCCCGGACCGGCGCCGTCCTCGCCGCCGCGCTGCTCGCCGGCCTGGCGAACCACGTCCCGCTCGGCGCCGCGATGGCCCTGTGGGCCCTCCTCTGGGCGCTCTACCTGTCGATCGTCAACGTCGGACAGACCTGGTACGCCTTCGGGTGGGAATCCCTGCTCCTGGAAGCCGGCGCCCTCGCCGTCCTGCTCGGCAACGCCGGCACCGCCCCGCCCGTCCTCGGCATGTGGCTGCTGCGCTGGCTGCTGTTCCGGGTCGAATTCGGCGCCGGACTCATCAAATGGCGCGGCGACGCCTGCTGGCGCAACCTCACCTGCCTCTACCACCACCACGAGACCCAGCCCATGCCCGGCCCGCTCAGCTGGTACTTCCACCACCTGCCCAAGCCGCTGCACAAGGCCGAGGCCGCCGCCAACCACTTCGTCCAACTCGTCGTCCCCTTCGGCCTGTTCCTGCCCCAGCCGATCGCCTCCGACGCCGCCCTGCTGATGATCGCCACCCAGCTCTGGCTGATCGCCTCCGGCAACTTCGCCTGGCTGAACTGGCTCACCGTCGCCCTCGCCTGCGCCGCCCTCGACACCGGCACCCTGCGCCGCGTCCTGCCGATCGCCCCCGACCCGCACTACCCCGCGCAACCCGTCTGGTACCAAACGGTGGTGGCCCTCTACGCCCTGCTCGTCCTGGTCCGCTCCTGGCGGCCCGTGCGCAACCTGCTGTCCCCCCGGCAGCAGATGAACCGCTCCTACGACCCGCTCCACCTCGTCAACACCTACGGCGCGTTCGGCTCCGTCAACCGGATCCGCCACGAGATCGTCCTCGAAGGCACCCGCGACCCCGAGGGACGGCACGGCTGGCGGGAGTACGGCTTCCACGGCAAACCCGGCGAACCCCGGCGGCTGCCACGCCAGTTCGCGCCCTACCACCTGCGCCTCGACTGGCTGATGTGGTTCGCCGCGATCTCCCCCTCCTACGCCCACCCCTGGTTCCTGCCGCTGCTCGCCCGACTCCTCGTCAACGACCCCGACACCCTGCGCCTGCTGCGCCACAACCCGTTCCCCGGCACCCCGCCCGCACTCGTCCGGGCCCGCCTCTACCGCTACCGCTTCACCACCGGCCCCGAACTCCGCGACACCGGCGCCTGGTGGCACCGCACCCCGCTGCGCGACTTCCACCACCCCGTCGGCCTCGACGAGCTGCGCCGACTCCTCCCCGCCCCCGCCGGAGCCCGCCCGTGAACCGCCCCAACTCCCGCCACCCACCCCGGAAAGGCGTACTGTCGGTGCCGCTCCCTACCGTACGGACCACGCGGACGGGCCCCGGCCCGACGCCACCGGTCCAGCGCGGCCCGGCAATTCACGGGGTCAGGTGCGTGCAAGCGTCGAACGCGCACCCGTATTCTGGCCTCCCGCGACGCCACCGCCGCCGCAACCACCCCACCCGCCCCCCTGCCCGCCACCACGCCACGAACCGGACTTCACATGACAGTGCGCACCCTGAACGACGCCGACGACGCCGCGTCCGAGACCGCGTCCGCGACGGACGGCGAGACCCGCCAGAGCACCCGTGAGGAGCTCGGCCGGTTCGCCGACCAGGGCGGCTTCACACTCAACCACGAGACCAACCCCTGGCTGGAAGCCGCCGAGACCCTCAACGGACCCGAGGACGCCCGCGCCGCGTCCACCGTCCTCGCCGAACTCCGCAGCCGCGACACCCGCGCCGTCGGCAAGGCCGCCAACGCCATCGCCGACAAGGCCGGCCTGCGCATCCCCGACACCCTCGGCGGCCTCACCACCCTGCTCGACCTGCTCCAGCGCGTCCACGCCACCTCCGCCACCCTGCGCGCCGAGGTCTACGACCACGACCTGCACCAGCTCGCCGCCGCCACCGGCACCAGCACCTACCGCAAGGAACAGGGCGTCAAGCTCGGCTGGAACCGCCGCCGCGTGCTGCGCGGCCAGGCCCGCGCGCTCGCCTCCGCCGGCACCCGCGCACCCGGCCGCGCCGAGCTCCACGCCGCGCTGGTCGCCGCGGCCGCCGCCCACCGCGACTGGACCGCCCTCGCCGCCGACGTCGCCGGCACCACCCGGCCGTCCGTGCCCGTGGACGGGGCCCTCCTCACCGAGACCGCGAACGTCGTCGAATCGCTGGCCGACGCCGTCCGCTCGCTCGCCCGACTCCTCCCCGAGCGCGCCCTCGACTCCCTGCCGCTCGGCGAACTCGCCGACCTCGTCGACCGGTTGGCCGCCGACGAAGGCACCCTCTACCGGCTCTCCGCCCTCCGCCAGCTGCGCCTCGAACTCGCCGAACAGGGGCTGACGGAGCTGCTGGAGGAGCTGACGGAGCGTCAAGCCGACAAGGACGCTGCGCTCGCCGCCTACGACCGTCACCAGTCCGCCCGCGCCGCCCTCGCCGCAGGGCCGCGCCAGGCGACGGACGAGACGGCCGGGGAGACCGAGACCGCGGTCGACGAGGCTGCGGTCGAGGAGGCTGCGGAGGTCGCAGTTGAGGAGGCTGCGGTCGAGGAGGTCGCGGAGGAGGCTGCCGTCGAGGTGGCGGTCGAGCCCGAGACCGAGCCGGTTGTCGAGGCTGCTGCCGAGGTTGAGGCGGAGCCGGTTGTTGAGGCCGAGGCGGACGTCGAGCCTGAGGTCGAGCCGGTTGCCGAGATGACGGAGGTTGAGGCCGAGGCGGAGGTTGAGCCTGTGGTCGAGCCGGTTGCCGAGGTGACGGAGGTTGAGGCCGAGCCGGTTGTTGAGGCTGCGGCCGAGGCGGAGGCTGAGCCTGTTGCCGAGGCGCAGCCGGTTGCTGAGACGGAGCCGGTTGTTGAGGCCGAGGCGGAGGTTGAGCCTGTGGTCGAGCCGGTTGCCGAGGTGGCGGCTGAGGTTGAGGCCGAGCCGGTCGTTGAGGTCGAGGCGGAGGCTGAGCCCGTTGCCGAGACCGAGCCGGTCGTTGAGGCTGAGCCGGTGGTAGAGGCCGTGGCCGAGGCGGCGGTTGAGCCTGAGGCCGAGCCGGTCGCGGAGGCGGCGGCCGAGGTTGAGCCCGTTGTCGAGGCTCCGGTCGAGGTTGTCACGGAGGAGGCTGCTGCCGAGGGTGAGGCGGAGCCGGTCGTGGCGGCGGAGGTTGAGCCCGAGGCCGAGCCGGTCGCGGAGGCCGTCGCCGAGGAAGCGGCTGAGGTTGTGGCGCCGGTGGTTGAGGCCGAGCCGGAGACCGAAGCAGTCGCTGAGCCGGTCACCGAGCCGGAGTCGGTGGTGGAAGCCGTCGCAGAGGCGGAGGTTGAGCCTGAGGCGGAGCCGATTGTTGAGACCGAGGCCGAGCCGGTGGTTGAGGCCGTCGTCGAGCCTGTCGTCGAGGTTGAGGTCGAGCCGGTCGTCGTGCCCGAGCCTGTCGTTGAGGCCGTCGGCGAGACCGTTGCGGGGCCGGTGAAGCCGGAGTTGACGCCTGGGAAGCCGATCACCGGGTACTCCGCGGAGGAACTGGTCGCGTTGGTGGCGTGGTTCGACGCGGACGGGACGGTGCGGAGTGACGACGAGTTGCTGCGGGCGGCGATGAAGGAGCTCGGGTTCGCCCGGCTCGGGCCGCGGATCAAGGAGGCGCTGGGGGCCGCGGTGGCGGCCGTCCGGGGCTGACATTCCACCAGTGGTGCCCTTCGTGCCCGTCGTTGTGCGAGTTCGCGCAGCGGCGGGCACGGTCGTTTCCGGGAGGACGGTCAGCGGGGCTGTTCGCGGAGGGCCTTGGCGAGGGCCTGGAGGGCCGGGGCGGCGTCCTTGAGGGTGGTGCGGTGGGCGGGGGAGAGGGCGGCCAGGGAGTCGGCGAAGATCTCCGTCCAGGCCTGTTCGACCAGGGCCATGCCGTGGACGGCGCCGGCGGTGGGGTGCAGTTGGACGGCGCGGCGGTCGTGGGGGTCGGGCTCGCGGCGGACCAGGCCCTGGGCGACGAGTCCGCGCACGGTGGTGCTCACGTTGCTGGCGTGCAGGCCGAGTTCCCGGGCGACGGTCTTGACGCCGACGCCCGGCGAGTCCAGGACGTGGCGCAGGACTTCCAGGTCGGACGGGGCGAGGGGGGTCAGTCCGGCCTCGCCGGGGCCGCGCAGTCGCAGGACGCGGCCGAGCGCGTACAGGGCGGGGGTGAGGGCCCGCGCCTCGCGCAGCAGGGCCGGGTCGTCGTCCGCGTCGGTCGAAGAAGTCATGGCGTGACCCTAGCAATACCTATAGCTATACCTCTATACATGGAGTGCGCCTGTCGCCGAATCCTCCGACCGTCCAGGAGTACGGATGTCGACCCTGTCCCGGGCGCGGGTGCCGAACGCGCAGGCCGCGCCTGCCGTGACGCTCACCGCGACGCTCGCCCTGCTGTCGTTCCTGATGCCGCTCGCCACGGACATGTACCTCCCGGCGTTCCCCCGGATGATCGAGGAGCTGGGCACCACCGCCTCCGGGGTGCAGTCCACGCTCACCGCGTTCCTGATCGGCTCGGGGGCGGGGCAGTTGGTGCTCGGGCCGCTGTCCGACCGGTTCGGGCGGCGCGGACCGATCCTGGTCGGGGCCGCGGTGTGCACGGTGGCGACGGCGCTGTGCGCGGTCGCGCCGAGCCTTCCCGTGCTGGTCGTGGTGCGCTTCGTGGCCGGGTTCTCCGGCGCGGCCGGTCTGGTCGTGGGGCGCGCCGTGGTCGCCGACCTGGCGTCAGGAGTCGTCGCGGCCAGGCTGTTCGGCGTGCTGATGGCGCTCGGCGGCATCGCGCCCGTCCTCGCGCCGCTGGCCGGCGGCGTCGTGGTGGGCGGGGCGGGCGGCTGGCGGGGAGTGTTCTGGGTGCTGGCGGCCGTCTCGGCGGTGATGTTCCTGGCCGCGCTGACCTTCCTTCCGGAGAGCCTCCCGGCGGAGCGGCGGCGGGCCGGCGACCCGGCGGCGACCGCCCGGGCGGCCCGGTCCGTGCTCACCGACCGGGTCTACCTCGGGTACACCTTCGCGTTCACGTTCGGCTGCGGCGCGGTGTACTGCTACATCGCCGGATCGCCGTTCCTGCTGCAGAACGTGCTCGGGTTCGGGGTCGGCGGGGCGTCGCTGGCGTTCTCGGCCGGTGCCCTGGCCGCCGCGGTGTCGAGCGCGGTCGGGGCCCGGCTGGTCGGCCGGCACACCCCCGAGCGCCTGCTGCGGATCGGCCTGACCGTGCTGCTGGTGGCGACCTTCGCCGCGCTGGCGCTCGCGCTGGCCGGGCGGCTGGACCGGGTGCCGGCGCTGTCGCTGATCTTTTTGGGGTTCCTCGGTCTCGGCCAGGTCTTCGGCACGGCGACCGCACTCGCCGTCGGGCGGGTGCCGCACGCCGCGGGCACCGGCTCCGCCGTCCTCGGCGCGCTGCAGAGCGCCTTCGGCGCGGCGGTCGCGCCACTGGTCGGCCTGGGCGGGGAGCACACCGCGGTGCCGATGTTCGTCGGCATGGCGGGCTGCGCGCTGGCAGCGGTGCTGTCGCTGCTGCTGACCCGCGAGAGCGCCCCGGCGGCGAACCCGAACTGACGCGACATCAGGAGTCGGTCGATCGGTTCCGGCGGGCGATGGGCGGCGCATGGCGGGCTGCTTGCTGCCGGCCCGTGAGGGTGCCCCGGTGACGAGCGGGACCTGACGCGGCATCCAGGTTCGGGCGGTCGGCGGTCAGTGGTCGGCGGGCTGTCTGCTGTTGGCCGATGAAGGTGGCCCGGCGGCGACTGGAATCTGACGGGGCATCAAGAGTGGGGCGGTCGGCGGGCGGGGCGCGCGGGGCTGTCTGCCGCCGCCGGCCGTGTGGGTTCCCCAGCAGCGAGTGGGACCTGGCGTGGCATCAAGTTCCGGGCGGTCGGTGGTCGGTGGGCGATGGGCGGGGCGCGCCGGGCTGTCTGTCGCCGGCCCGTGAGGGTGCCCCGGCGGTGAGTGGAACCTGATGTGGCATCAACGTCCGGGCAGACGGCTGTCAATGGTCGGTGGGCGACGGGCGCGGCCTGGCGGGCTGCTTGCTGCTGGCCCGTGAGGGTGCCACCCGGCGTCAACGTCCGGGCGGGCGGGGGTGTGCGGCGGGGAGGGTGCGGTCGCGCTCGTCGGCCCGTGGTCGGGGGCGAGGTCAGCGGTGGTGGTCGGCGAGGGCCGTGATGCGGGCGGCGAGGGCGGCGAGGGTGGGGTCCTGGCGGGTGGCGGCGGCGGTGAGGCGGCGCAGGTCGGCGTACGGGTCGCCGGTGGTGCGGTGGGGGAGGCCGAGGCGGGCGAAGGCGCGGGCGATCAGGCCGTGGGCGGTGGCGGGGCGGCGGCGGGCGAGGGCCTTGACAGCGGCGACGGCGTTGGCGAGGGCGCTGGCGGGCCGGGACCATTCGGTGTCGTCGGCGCGGGCGTCCGGGTTCTCGGCGTCGTAGCCGGGGTCGTCGGCGACGGACGCGGCGCGCACGTCCAGGTCGAGCCGCCAGAACAGCGGGACGCCGGAGAAGCGGACGAACAGCAGGCGGCGGCGGTCGGAGTGCAGGAAGTCCGGGTCGCTGCGCACCTGTTCGACGGGGCGGACGGCGGCGAGCGCGGCCGTCCCGGCGGCGAGGCAGGAGGGGAAGGCGGCGTCGGGCACCACCCAGCGGAGGTCGATGTCGCTGAACCGGTCGGCGGTTCCGGCGGCGAGGGAGCCGAGCAGGTCGGTGCTGGAGCCGTCGCAGCAGCGTTCGAGGGCGGTGCGGACGGCGGCGGCCAGGGCGTCGCGGGTCATTCGCCGATGTCCTCGTGCCACAGGTCGGGGCGGGCAGCGATGAAGTCGGTCATCAGCCGGACGCACTGCGGATCGTTCAGCAGGGTGATGCCGGTGCCGTGCTCGGCGAGCCAGTTGTGGCCGCCGGTGAAGGTGACGGACTCGCCGATCACCACGTGGCCGATGCCGAACTGCCGGACCAGGCCGGAGCAGTACCAGCAGGGGGAGAGCGTGGTGACCATCACCGTGTCCCGGTAGCCGCGCAGCCGGCCGGCGGCGCGGAACGCGGCGGTCTCGGCGTGCATGGACGGATCGCCGTCCTGGACGCGGCGGTTGTGGCCGCGCCCGAGCAGTTCGCCGTTCAGGCCGAACAGCGCCGCCCCGATCGGGATGCCGCCCTCGGCGAGGCCGAGCCGGGCCTCCGCGACCGCGACCGTCAGCCACTCGCGGGCCTGATCCTCCGTCACCCGACCGTCCACCGGCCACCTCCTCCTGTCCGGTGCCGTCTACCCGCTCGTCCCGGTGCTCACCGCCGGCGGGGCGTTGTTCGCCCGATGGGGTGTTCGCCGCGGGCGGGGCGCGGTGGACCGAAGGGCTGAACCCGGCCACCCGCCGGGCGGGCGTGCGGTCGGCCGCCGGGGTCCGAACCTACGTTGGGGGCGACCCCGCCCGGGCCGTGTCCGGCGGCCGGGCGCCCACCCGAGGAGTGAGCATGACGGCAGAACCGATCGCGTCGCCGGCCGCGCTGGCGATGACCCTGGCCGCGATCGCGGCGACGGGGGCGACCCCGCGGCCCTCGGGGGAGTCCCTGGCGGAGCAGCGGCTGCGGATCTCCGTCGGCATCACCCGCCAGCTGTCGGACCGTTCGCTGGCCACGCAGGGCACCTGGGAGCTGGCCTGGCTCGGGCTGAGCCCGTACAACGCGAACCTGGCGTACGTGGCGCGGAACCTGCACGACCCGAACGTGCTGGCGGTGGTCGTCCGCGGGACGGACGCCGAGGTGACCGACCTGCTGGAGGACCTGGACGTCGGCACGGTGGTCCCGTTCACCACCGGCGGATCCGCCCGGCCGCTGTCCGTGTCGAAGGGCGTGATGGCCGCGTTCACCGAGGTGCTCGGCATGCTCGACGCGCCCCCGCCGACCGGCGGCGGCCTGGAGCAGGCGCTGACCGGCCTGATCGCCGACGCGCCCGGCCAGGCGGCGGTGTACGTGATCGGCCACAGCCTGGGCGGCTGCATCGCGACCGTGCTGGCCCTGCACCTGCACGCCCGGGCCTGGGGCGGACCGAGGCCGGAGGTCGGGGTGATCACCTTCGCCGCGCCCACCGCCGGACTGAAGGACTTCGCCGAGCACTTCGAGTCGGTGAAGTGGACGGTCGACCTGCGCTACGCCAACGACTACGACCTGGTGCCGCGGGCCTGGGACGACCTCGCCGCCGCCCGCAAGTGGTACCCGGCCGACCACGGGCCGGTCGCGCCCGCCGACGTCAAGGACGTGCTGATCCCCGAGTTCGAGGCGCTCACCGGGCCCAACACCTACGTCCAGCCGGGCAAGGCGCAGGGCCTGAACGGCGAGTACGGGCACTACGACCACGACCTGGTGAAGAGCTCGACCGAGGACTTCTTCGGCCAGGTCGCCCACCAGCACGCCAACTCCACCTACCTGAAGCTGCTGAAGGCGCACCAGTTGCCCGCCGGCCCGGTGGTGACCTCCGTCGAACCGGCCACCGGCGAGGCGGGCAGCACCGTCGTCGTCACCGGCCGCGGCTTCGGCCCGGACAGCGCGGTCGACTTCGGCACCCTCGCCTGCCCGGCCCACCTGGTCGAGAGCGACACCCGGATCACGGCGACCGTGCCCTTCGGCACCGGTGTCGTCGACGTCCGGGTCACCACCACCCTGGGCACCTCGCCCGCCGTCCCGACCGGGCAGTTCGCCTACGGCGGCCCGCAGCCCGTCCTGCTCACCGGCATCAGCCCCGACAGCGGGAAGGCCGGGACCACCGTCACCCTCACCGGCACCGGCTTCGCCGAGCACCCCGTCGTCTACTTCGGCAAGCGCCGCTCGGACTCCGTCACCTACGAGTCGCCGACCCGGATCACCGCGCAGGCGCCGGCCTCCGGCTCTCCGCGCAGCAGGACGGTGGACGTCCGGGTGCTGGTGAACGGCTACCTCTCCCCGGCCGGACCCGCCGACGAGTACACCTACCCCGACTGACCCGCGCCGGGTCAGCGCAGCACCGCCGCCAGCAGGTCGGCGCCGAGGGCGGCGGTGGCCGGCAGGTCGAGCGCGTGGTGCACGTAGCGGCCCCGGCGGCGGGCCGTGAGCAGGCCGGCCCGGCGCAGCGCCGCCAGGTGCCGGGAGACCTCGGGCGCGGTGAGGTTCCAGGCGTGCGCGAGCTCCCCGGTGGTGTGCGGGCCGCGCGCCAGGGTGCGGACCAGCCGCAGCCGGACCGGGTGCGCGAGCGCCTCCAGCCGCTGCTGCACCAGGTCCAGCGGGACGGCGTCGGCGGGTCCGCCGGCCACCGGGTACTGGACCACGGGCTGCCAGCCCGCGGCGTGCACGGCGACCAGGTGCGGGTGGCCGAAGACGCTCGGCAGGAAGGTGACACCCGCCGGGCCGGCCGCCGTCGCGGAGTCCTGGAGCTTGTCGAGGACGAGCGAACCGCCGTCCGCCGTGAGCGAGACCGCCGCCGACACCTCGGCCAGCGCCGCCGCAAGCCCCTGGCGGACCGTCAGGTCGGCCTTGGCGCGGACGTCCTGGCCGAGCCGGGCGGCCAGCGCCGGCCACTCGGCGTCGAAGAAGGCCTCCGCGCACTGCTCCAGGGTCTCCCGGATCCGCGCCCGCACGGACCCCGGGTCGGTCAACAGGCGGTCGGCGAACGCCTCCTGGCGCGGGCCGCGGGCCTGCGCCCGGTCGAGCGCGTCGGCCCGGGCGGCCGGGTCGAGCAGCGGCGAGCCGCCGGCCGGCCCGAGGCGGGGAGAACCGCAGGTACTGATCAGCGCCGTCCGGACGTACCGGTCGTCGTCGATCCGGTCGACGTCGTCCAGCTCGGCGGCCAGGGTGGCGCGCGGCCGGGCCGGCACCAGGAAGTCGGCGCGGGAGGACCGCCACAGGAACTCGGCCTCGTGCAGCCGGTCCGCGAGCTCCGGCCGCAGGTCCGCCCGGACGGCGGCCGCCCACCCGGCGTGCTGCGGGTGGTGGTCGGGCGCGGCCAGCACGTGCAGCACGGCGGCCAGTTCGGCGAGTGGTGAGACGGCGAACCGGATCCGCTCCGGCGGCGTCCCGGTCAGGTCGATGCGCAGGGTCACCCGCCCATCCTCCCCGCCCGCCCGTCCGGCCCGCCACGCGCCCACCGGCTCCGCGCCAACCCGGCCGCCGGCTACTGGAGTTGCCGCCACCTGCGGGCTCGCCCTCGGCGCGTGCACGGACGAGCGGCACTGCACCGCCCCGGCCATGGATCTCGGCTACGCCGTCCTTCACGGGCCGGACTCCGGGTGGTGCACATCGGCTGCGCCGCGGTCCTCCCGCTCCCGATCGAGTGGCTGGGCGGCGAGATCGGCCTGTGCACCGTGCCCGTCGCGATGCTGCGGCAACTGGCGGTCGGCGCGGCGGCCCGGCCCCGTCCGGCGCTCGGGCCGCCCCGCCTGCAACGGGAACCCGCCGGCCGAGCTGGGCTCCGCGACGCCGGCGGTCACGGCCCGGGGTGCCGCCCTCGCCCTGCTGGTCGGGCCCGGCCGGTGGGCTCGGTCGCGGGCCGCCGCTTAGCACGCCGGTGAACCGCGGACCGGACCGGCCGCCCGTGGACGGCTCGGTCCGGCCCGCGGCGCCCTACGGGTGGCCGGTCGGTCGGGCCAGGACCACCGGCAGGGTGCGGTGCCCGTTGGAGATCAGCGACTCGACCGGCTCCAGCTCGGCGCCCGGGGCCAGCGCGAGCGCCGGGAAGCGTTCGAACAGCGCGCGCAGCGTCGTCCGGGCCTCCAGTCGGGCCAGCGGTGCGCCGAGACAGAAGTGCGGGCCGTGGCCGAACGCCAGGTGGTCCTTGACCGGCCGGGTGACGTCGAACGCCGCGCCGCTGTCGCCGTGCCGCACCGGGTGGCGGCCGGCCGCCGCGTACGACGCGAGGATCGCCTCGCCCTGATGGACCGTCACCCCGCCCGGCAGCTCGATGTCCGCCAGGGCGTACCGCATCGGCAGGTGCGCCAGCGGCGACTCCCGGCGCAGCGACTCCTCCACCACGTCGTCCCAGCCGGCCTTGCCCTCGCGGACCAGGGCCAGCTGGTCGGGGTGGGTGAGCAGCAGCGCGATGGCGTTGTCGATCAGGTTGACGGTGGTCTCGTAGCCGGCGGCGACCACCAGCATGACGGTGTCGAGCAGTTCCTCCTCGGTGAGCGCCCCGCCGTCGCCCTCGGTGTCGCGGGCGGCGATCAGCAGGGAGGTCATGTCGTCGCCGGGCCGCTCGCGCTTGCCCGCGACCAGCGCCGAAATCACCTCGTACAGCGCCACGTTGTTGGCCTGCGACTCCTCCGGGCCGAGGGTGGTGTCGAACACCCCCTCGACGTAGTGGCTGAAGCTCTCGCGCAGTTCGTCGGGCAGGCCGAGCAGGTGGGCGATGACCAGGATCGGCAGCGCGCGGGCCAGCTCCTGCCGCAGGTCCACCGGCGTCCCGTCGGCGCCGGCGGCGGCGACCGCGTCGAGCAGCCCCGCCGTCATGCCCTCGATGCGGTCGGCCAGGCCCGCGACCTGACGGGGCGTGAAGGCCGCGCTCACCAGGCGGCGCAGCCGGCGGTGGTGCTCGACGTCGGTGGTGGACATGTTGCGGGCCGTCACCCACAGGGCCAGCGGCCAGCCGGCCGCCACCCGCTCGTAGTCCGGCCAGTGCTGCGGGCCGTTCTTGGCGATGCGCGGGTCCTTGAGCAGTTCCTCCAGCAGGTCCGGGTCGGACACCGCCCACACCTGCACGCCGAGGATGTCGGCGGGCGTGGCGGGCCCGCGCGCGATCAGTTCGGCGGTTTCGGCATCGCGGGCCCGGCCGGTGGGGTCCAGGACCAGCATCGAGTGATCGACCGGGCACTTCAGCGGGCGGTTCAGCGAGGTCGTCGGATTCTCCAACTGACGCTCCACGAAAGCTCCTTCAGACGGGTCGAGACGCGGGTCGGGCGCGTTTCGTCGAGAATCACCCGCGGTCCGGAGGCCTGTCGAGTGCGCATCACCCGGGCCCCCGCGCGCCGGACGCGCCCCTGCTCAGCGCCCCTTTTCCTGCCAACTCCGGCGTTGCCCGACCGGCCCTTCCCGATTGACGAGGACCGTCAACCCGCGTGACCCGGACGGCCCCGGCGAAGACCGTTTGCGGCATGACGACGACCACCACCACACCCCGGCCGACACCCCGCCAACTCGTCCGGGCCGGCGGCGGAGCGCGCTACGCGGCGGCGCTCGCCGTGGACGCGGTCGGCACCGGCCTGCTGCGGCCCTTCCTGCTGCTGTACGGCATCACGGTGCTCGGCCTCGGCGCGGCCGCCACCGGCCTGGCCATGACGGCGGGGATCGTCGCCGGCCTGGCCGCGATGCCGCCGCTCGGCCGCTGGCTCGACCGGGGCGCGCGCAGCACCGCCGTCGCCGCGTCCATGCTGGTGCGGGTCGCCGGGGTCGCGGTCCTGCTCGCCACCCCGCACGGGAACGCGGTGCTGTTCGCGGCCGCCGCGCTGATCCTCGGCATCGGCAACCAGGCCTGGCCCGCCGCCCACGCCGCCCTGGTCGCCACCGTCTCCGACGGCCCCGTCCGCGACGCCGCGCTCGCCGCCGCCCGCGCCGTCCGCAACGCCGGCCTCGGCGTCGGCGCACTGCTCGCGACGGTCTGCCTGAGCGGGGGAGCACCCGCCCTGCGCGCCCTGGCGGCCGTCTCGGGTGCGGGCTTCCTGGCGGCGGCCCTGCTGGCCCACTCGGTGCGGGTGACGGCCGTGCCCGCGACGTCCTCGACCGCCACCCCCGTCGCGACGCCGACCGGGCGGGGGCTGGGCGCCGTGCTGCTGGCCAACGTGGTGTACGTGTTCTGCCTGAACGTCCCCGAAGTGGCGCTGCCGCTCATTCTGGTGACGGTCCTTCATGCTTCGCCGGCCTGGTCGGCGGCGGTCTTCGTCACCAACACCGTGCTGGTGGTGGCCCTCCAACTGCCCGTCACCACCTGGGCGGCGGCCCGCTGGTCGCGCGGCACCGTGCTGGCCCTGTCCGGTGCCGTCCTCGCCGCGAGCTACCTCGGCTTCCTGCTGGCCGCCCCGTTCGGACCGCTCGCCGTCGCCCTGGTGTCCGTGCCCTGCACCCTCGGCGAGATCCTCTACGCGGGCAGCTCCACCGCCCTGGTCACCGCCCTCGCCCCGCCACCCGTCCTCGGCCGCGCCCTGGCCCGCTTCCAACTCTCCACCGGGCTCGGCCTCGCCCTCTCCCCGGCCGCCATCACCGCCCTCACCGCCCTCAGCCCCCTCGCCCTCTGGACCACCCTCGCCACCACCACCCTCGCCGCCTCCGCCACCGTCCACCACACCACCCGCCCGACCTGAGCCCCCGACAAGTTGACGATTCCCACTGCTCGCCGTCCCGGCCCGGCCGGAGGCCGCTTTCACGAGCCGGCGGAGTCGATTCATCGCTTCGGGGGCCGGCTGCCGGTCCCGTGGGTTGACGATTCCTTTAAGGTGCGGGGATGCGAGATTTCGGGGCGGGACTGCGGTTCCTGTTCAACGGGCAACGGTGGGTGGCGCGGCACGGGCGCTGGTGGGGCTTCGGACTGATTCCGGCGCTGATCACCCTGGTCGGGTACGTGGCCGCGATGGCGGTGCTGATCGTCTATGCGGGTGATCTGGCGTCCTGGGCGACGCCGTTCGCGGACGACTGGGCGGAGCCGTGGCGTGACATCGTCCGGGTGACGGTCGGCGCGGCGGCTGTCGGCATGGGCGGGCTGCTGGCCATGCTGACGTTCACGGCGGTCACGCTGCTGATCGGCGAGCCGTTCTACGAGTCGCTCTCGGCGAAGGTCGAGGAGACCGAGGGCGGCGGCCCGCAGGGTCCCGACCTGCCGTTGTGGCGCGAGCTCTGGATCGCGGCGAAGGACAGCCTCGCGGTGCTGCTGCGCGCCGCCGGTTTCGGCATCGTGCTGTTCCTGTGCGGGTTCATCCCGGTGGTGGGGCAGACCGTGGTGCCGGTGGTCGGCGTGTGCGTCTCGGGCTTCTTCCTGACCGTCGAACTGACGGGTACGCCGCTGCAGAAGCGCGGTCTGGCGCAGAAGGAACGGCTGCGCCTGCTGCGTTCGCGCACGGGCCTGGCGGTCGGTTTCGGCGCCGGTCTGGTGCTGCTGTTCCTGATCCCGGTGCTGACGGTGCTCGCGATGCCCGGCGCGGTGGCCGGCGCGACCCTGCTGGCCCGGGAGATCGCCCCGCACGAGGAGCCCGCCGAGGAGCCGTCCGACGACGACCGGTCCCCCGTGGACGGGCAGGACGGCCAGGACGGCCAGAACGGTCCGGGAAGCCCGTACCCGTACCCGTACCAGCAGCCGTCCGCCAACCCCTACCAGCAGCCGCACCCCGGCGAGGCCGGGCAGGGGTGGCAGTAGGCCGGATTCGAACCCCTTACCGAACGCGACGGGGATTTGACGTAGCGTCACCGACTGCGCGATAACGTCCCCATGTCCGTATCCGTGGATGCCGCTCCGCGCGGCATTGACCTCGGCGACCCGGCGTTCTGGCGGCTCCCCGAGAAGTTGCGTGTCGACGCGTTCGCCCGCCTGCGGGAGCGCCCGGGGCCGGTCGCGTTCACCGACCGGGCGACGGGGCGGCGCTGCTGGGCGCTGGTCAGGCACGCCGACGTGATGACGGCCAGCCGGTCCCCCGAGGTGTACATCTCGGGGCCCGGCGTGACCTCGCCGGAGCCGGCCCGCTGGGTGCGGACCGTGTTCGGCGACTCGATGGTCAACCTGGACGACCCGCAGCACGCCGACCTGCGCCGGGTGGTCGGCCGGGCGTTCACGCCCCGCCTGCTGGCCCAGGTCGAGCAGGACATCGCCCGCACCGCGTCGCGCCTGGTGGACCGGCTGGAGCAGGAGCGTCCGACCGACTTCGTGGCCGCCGTCGCGGGGGAGCTCCCGTACCAGGTGATCTGCTCGATGATGGGCATCCCGGAGGCGCAGCGCCGCGCCATCCTGGCCCGGATCAACCGGGCCTCCGCCTCGGCGGGCATGTCCCGGCGCGGCCTGCGGGTGCCCGGCCGGGGTCTGCACGCGCTGGCCGCGATGCACCTGACGGTGGCCGCGCTCGGCCGCGAGCGCCGCCGCCGCCCGACCGGCGACCTGATCTCCGCACTGGTCACCGCCGACGTGGACGGTCGCCGGCTGGGCTCGCGCGAGCTCGGCGCGTTCTTCTCGCTGCTGCTGGTCGCCGGCGTGGAGACCACCCGCAACGCGCTCGCGCACGGCCTGCACCTGCTGACCGCCCACCCCGACCAGCGCGAGCTGCTGCTCGGCGACCTGGACGCGCACCTGCCCGGCGCGGTGGAGGAGATCGTCCGGTACTCCACCCCGATCGTGCAGTTCCGCCGCACCGTGGCGGTGGACCACAAGCTGTCCGGGATCCGGCTGGCCGCCGGCGACAAGGTGGTGCTGTTCTACGGCTCCGCCAACCGCGACGAGGCGGTGTTCGACCGGGCGGACGCCTTCGACATCACCCGCTCGCCCAATCCGCACCTCGGCTTCGGCGGCGGCGGCCCGCACTTCTGCCTCGGCGCCCACCTGGCCCGCCAGGAGATGCGCACCCTGCTGCGCGAGCTGCTGACCCGCCTGCCCGGGATCCGCTCGACCGGGGAGCCCGAGCTCGTCCCGTCCTCCTTCGACCACCGGGTCCGCACCCTGCGCTTCACGTTCTGAGCCGGGCCGCGGGCACGGCGGAGGGGCGGCCACCGCGATCGGTGGCCGCCCCTCGCGGCGTGCTGACGCCGCAGGTCAGGACGGGTGGGCGCCCACCGCGTCGCGGACCTCCGCACCGAGCACGCTGTTCGCCCGGGCACAGTTCGCGCAGCAGAAGAACCGGCCCGCGACCTCCACGCCGTGGCCGACGATCCGCACCGTGCACTGCTCGCAGCGCGGTGCCAGCTTCTCCATCGCGCACTCGAAACTGTCGAAGACGTAGGTGTCGCCGGTGATCGTCTTGATCTCGAAGGACAGCCAGTAGTCGTTCTGGCACACCACGCAGACCGCCATGTCGGGCTCCTCTCGCCGTACGGGTCCACCGCCGAGTCTTGGCCCGCGCCGCACGGGCGGCAATCGGCGGCGGTCCGAACGGCTCCCGTCCGGGCATACCGTCCGATAATGGTCAGCAGGGCCCGGGTCAGCCGAGGAGGCCGAGATGATCATTCGAATCTGGGAGGCGCACGTCTCCCCGCTCCGGGTCGAGGAGTTCTGCGCCCGGCTCGCCTCGACCGTCATGCCCGGCTTCGACGAGTGGGACGGCTTCCTCGGCGGCGAGCTGCTCCGCGCCGTCTCCGACGACGACCACCGGGTCCAGATGATCACCCGCTGGCGCGACGAGGACGCCCTGCGCGCCTACGCCGGCCCGATGTGGCGGATCCGCCCGGTCTGGTCCGAAGGCGAACTCCACGACCTCGAACACCCGCCCACCGTCGGCCACTTCGAGTCGCTGCGGCGGATCGGAGCGGTCTCCGCCGACGGCTGACCGGCAGCGGCTCAGGCCCGCTCGGCCGGCCTGCCCCGTTCGAGCGGCAGGCCGCGGTCGACCGGGATGCCGCGATCGGCCTTCACCTGCTTCATCGTCAGATGCGAATGCACCTGCGCGATGCCCGGCAGGCCGGACAGCACATCGGTGACGAACCGCTCGTACGCCGACAGGTCCGCGACCGCGATCCGCAGCAGGTAGTCCGGGTCGCCGAACAGCCGGTGCGCCTCGACCACCTCGGGCAGCTCCGCGACCCGGCGCTCGAACTCGGCGACCGTCGAGCGGTCCTCGTGCCGCATCACCACCGTCACGAACGGCTGGAAGCCGCGGTCGACCGCCACCGGATCGAGCTGCGCGCGGTAGCCGCGGATCACGCCCTGCTGCTCCAGGTGCCGGACCCGGCGCAGGCACGGGGACGGCGTCAGCCCCACCCGGTCGGCGAGTTCGGCGTTGGTCAGCCGGCCGTCCTGCTGGAGCTCGTGGAGGATTCTGCGATCGAGGCGGTCCATGGCGCAACATTCTGCCTCACGGGTGGCCTGACCAGCGAAAACGGGACATCGGCTGCCAGCGCCCGAACGATAGCGTCCGGACGTCGCCCCCACCCCCCGACGCGAAACCGAAGGTGCCATGGACCCGCACGCCCTGCTGCTCTTCCTCGGCGTGGACCTGCTGCTGGTCTGCACCCCCGGGCCGGACTGGCTCTACATCGCCGCCCGCGGCCTCGGCCAGGGCCGCACCGCCGCGCTCACCGCCGTCGCCGGCGTGTGCGCCGGCTACGCCGTGCACACCGTGCTCTCCGCCGCCGGCCTCGCCGCCGCGCTCCGGGCGCTGCCCGGCCTGCTCCCCGTGTTGCGGCTGGCCGGCGCGGCCTACCTGGCCTTCCTCGCCGTCGGCATGCTGCTGAGCCTGCGCCGGGGCGGCGCCACCGGGGCGCTCGCCGCCGCCCGGCCCCAGCCCGCCGCCGTGGTGCTGCGCCAGTCGCTGCTCACCGCTCTGCTCAACCCGAAGGGCCTGCTGCTCTACCTGTCGCTCGTCCCGCAGTTCGTCGCCCCCGAGGCCGCGCTCCCGGTCGGGGCCCAGGTCGCCGCCCTCGGTGCCGTCAACGTGCTGTCCTGCGCCGCCGTCTACACCGCCGTGGCCCTGACCAGCGCCCGGTTCGCCACCCGCTTCGGCGGCACCCCCACCGCGGCCCGCCGGCTCTCGGCCGTCTCCGCGGTACTGCTCCTCGCGGTGGCCGGGGTGACCGCCGCCGCCTGACGCTCCGTCAGCCCGGGTTGCCCGGCGGCGCGTCGTGGGCGGCGAGGGCGGCGCGGAGGGTGAGGAGATCGGGGCCGCGGGTGGGGTGCAGGCCGGTGAGGGCGGCGGTGCGGCGGAGGCGGTAGTCGACGGTGTTGGGGTGCACCAGCAGGTGGGTCGCGGTGCGCCGCCGGTCGAGGTCGTGGGTGAGGAACGCCCGCAGGGTGTCGAGGAGTTCGGGCCGGTCGGCGAGCGGGGCGAGGAGCGCGGCGAGGGCGTCGCGGGCCGGTCCCGGCCGGCTGAGCTGGTACTCGAGGAGCACGTCGGAGAGCAGGTGCAGGCCGGGGCCGCGGCCGGCCGCGGTGGCGACCTGCCGGATCTCGGCGGCCAGCCGGACGGCGGCGGCGACCTCGGCCGGCGGGGCCGCCACCGCGGCGGCGACCAGGGGTGCGCCGCAGGCGCGGGTGAGCCGGTCGACGAGCGCGGTCAGGCCGTCCCGGTCGAGGGCCTCGGCGGGGGCGGCGGTGTCGTCGGGCAGCAGGGCGGCCCCGCCGTCGGTGGTGAGGGCGGTGAGCGGCGCGCAGTGGCGCTCCAGCTCGGCGCGCAGGCGGCGGAGCTTGCGGCGGGCGGCGACGGTGTGGTTGACGCCGGGGCGGGTCTCGTCGGGGTGCGGGCCGATGGCGAGCGAGAGCACCAGGTAGCGGGCGGGGAGCCGGACACCGGCCCGGTCGGCGGCGGTGCGCGGGTCGCCGCCTTCGAGCAGGCGGGAGAGCAGGGCCTGCCGGGAGACGTGTTCGTCGCCGAGCGCGGCCTGCCGTTCCTGGACATAGCCGGCCGCGACCGCGCAGCTGACCACCCGCAGCCAGCCGAGCAGCCGGTCCTGCGCGGTGGCGAGGTCGGCGAGGTCGGCGGGTCCGGCCTCGGCGAGCAGGCGGGCGGCGCACAGTTGGGCGCCGAGGTGGTAGGCGCCGACCACCGATTCCAGCGGGACGCCTTCGTCCGCCCGCCGGGCGGAGGACTCGCGGATGCGGGCGAGTTCGTCCTCGCCGGGCAGCTGCCCGGTGCGCAGGACCTCGACGAAGGCCCGAATGCCGCGCTCGATCTGACGGATCGTCTCGCCGCGGAGCTGCTCGGGCGGGAGGGCGTGGTAGGCGGGGAGGCGCTCCAGCAGGCGGGTCATCACGTCGGCGGCGAGCGCGGGGGCGAGGGCGAGCAGGCGCAGGTGGGCGGGGGTGCCCCCGAACCGCGGTTCGGGGGTGGCGAGTCCGGCGTTGGGTGCGGTCACAATCCACCTCGCGAATCTCTGTGCCGCGGCCCGGCGACGTGGCGGGTCGACGCGTCCATGATGGTTTCCCGGAGGTTACCTACCCGTAGGTAACTCGCGCGATCCCCCCACCGAACCCCCCTCAGGTCGCGCACCCCCACCCCCAGTTCAGAAACGGGAGAGCCATGTACCGAGCCGTCGCCCGGACGATCGCCACCGCCCTCGCCGCCGCCGCCCTCGCCACCGCGGCCCCTGCCGTCGGCGCCTCCGCCGCCACCGCCCAGGCCGACGCGTTCTACACCTACGACGGCAGTGCCCCGCTGTCCTCGTTCGCGCCCGGCACCGTGCTGAAGACCCGCACCCTCTCGTACCACCTGCTGGGCGTGCCCACCCCGGTGCAGGCCGTGCAGCTGCTGTTCCGCACCACCGACGCGCAGGGCCGCCCGTCCGCCGGGGTGACCACGGTGGTGCGGGGGCTGGGCAGCGACGGGTCGCGGGCGGTGTCGTACCAGTCGTTCTACGACTCGCTGAACCCCGCCGACAGCCCGTCCCGGGCGATCGCCGGCGGCCTCACCCTGGGCGGGGCGATCGCCAACGCGGAGGCGCTGTTCGTGGTGCCGTTCGTGCTCCAGGGCTACGACGTGGTGATCCCCGACACCGAGGGCCAGCGCGCCGACTTCGCCGCCGGACCGGAGTACGGCACCACCACGCTGGACTCGATCCGCGCGGTGTCCGCGTCCCCGGCGACCGGCCTGAACGCGGACACCCGGTTCGGCCTGCTCGGCTACTCCGGCGGCGCGATCGCCACCAACTGGGCCGCCGCGCTGGCCCCCGGCTACGCGCCGGACGTCAACCGGCGGCTGGTCGGCTTCGCCGAGGGCGGCCTGCTGGTCGACCCGGCGCACAACCTCAAGTACGTGGACGGCGGGGTGGTCTGGCCCGGCGTCATCCCGATGGCGGTGATCGGCGTCGCCCGCGCCTACGACCTCGACCTGACGCCCTACCTGAGCGACTACGGCAAGCAGGTGTACGCGAAGATGCAGGACGCCTCGATCGTCAACGCGCTCGGCCAGTACCCCGGGCTGACCTGGAAGAAGCTCGCGAAGCCGGAGTACTCCGACCCGAACTCGATCCCCGCGTTCCTGGCCGCCGTCAACAAGGTCAACCTCGGCTCGGCCGCGACGCCCACCGTCCCCGGCTACCTCGCGCAGGGCAACGCGGGCGTCCTGGAGGGCACCTTCAGCAACCTGCCCGGCATCGGCACCGGCGACGGCGTGATGGTGGCCGGCGACGTCCGCGCGCTGGCCCGGCAGTACTGCGCCACCGGCAACAGCCGGATCGCGTACCAGCAGTACGACCTGCTCAGCCACCTCGGCACCGCCGTCCCGTGGGCGCCCACCGCGGTCGCCTACCTGAACGACCGGTTCGCCGGGAAGAGCGCCCCCAGCGACTGCGGCCGGATCCCGGCCGGCAACTCGCTGGCCCCCGAACAGCCCGTTCCCGCCGGGAGGTGACACCGCGAAGGGGCCCGCCCTCCCGGGCGGGCCCCTTCGCTGCGGTGACGGGCCGTCAGAGCTCGCGCGGGAACTGCTTCGCGCCGCTGCGGATCTGCAGCGCCGCGACGATCTCGGCCACGCCGATCACCAGCAGGCCGCAGCCCGCCAGGATCGCCAGCGCGGTGATCGAGTGCGCCGGCCACACCATCAGCACGATGCCGGCCAGCAGGTTCAGCGTGCCGATGAAGCCCTGCCAGCCGCGGGCCGGCATCAGCGGATCGGAAGCCACCGCCGCGAGTTGGGTGATGCCGCGGAACAGCCAGCCGATGCCGATCCACAGCGCCAGCAGCAGGATCGACTGCGCCGCCGAGCGGAAGCACAGCAGCCCCAGCAGCACGCAGATCGCGCCGCTGACGAACGCCAGCACCCGCAGCGCCGTCGAGGCGTGCGTCCCGAACGCCGCGACCAGCTGCACCACGCCGATCACCAGCAGGTACAGGCCGAACAGGACGCCCACCACCCACAGCGTCTGCTTCGGCCACACCAGGACCACCACTCCCAGCGCCAACGAGATCAGACCCCCCGTCAGCACCGCCTGCCAGGCCAGCCGCGCCAGTTGCTGGAACGGCCCGGCCAGGCCGGGACGGTCCTCGGTCCGATAAGGGTCTGCCATGGCTCCTCCGGGATTGCCGCTGCGGGACACGATCACCTCCCACCCTCGACGCCCGTCCCGCCCGCGGGCACCACGGACTCCGCCGAACGGACGAACCGGAGCGTCCCGTTCGCACCCGGATCCGATACCGTCCGTTCACCCGGGCGTCCTGACGGGCCGTCTACCATCTGACGCTATGACGGATCAGGGGCGGGGGAGCCCACCGAGCGGGGTCGACGGCGCGGGGGACGGCACGGGGGACGGCGGCGGGCCGGGGCGGTCGAGGGCCACTACATCGTCTGCGGCGGCAACTCGCTCGCCCACCGGCTGATCCTCGAACTCACCGAGCAGTACGAGGTGCCGGTGATCGCCGTGGTGCCGGACCTCGCCCGCGAACACGGGCCCGCCATCGCCCAGTTACCGGGCGTCGCGGCCGTCCTGGAGTACTCCACGCTGACCGGCGAGGCGCTCGGCGCGGCCGGCGTCGAGCGGGCCCGGGGCATCGCGCTGATGGACGGCACCGACCAGGAGAACATCCACGCCGCGATGGCCGCCGAGAACCGCAACCACGGGGTGCGGATCGTGCTGCGGATCTTCAACCAGCGGCTCGGCGAGCACCTGGAGAAGCTGCTGCCCAACTGCGCGGCGCTGTCCGCCTCCGCGACCGCCGCCCCCGCGTTCGCCAACGGCGCGCTCGGCCGCCCGCACTCCGTCGAGGTCGGCGGACGCCACCTGTACGTCGCCTACGACGAGGACATCCACAGCAACCAGATCTGCCTGGTCGCCGACCGGATCGACCGTCAGGACCTCACCCGGCTGCGGCTGCTGCCCGACACCGGCGGCCGGGCCGCCGACTTCATCCGGATCGCCGAGCGCTTCGGCTCCGGCGAGGGCCCGATCGAACTCGGCCGCCCCGACCTGTCGCCCGCCCACGAACCCGGCGGACTCGCCGCGCTCCAGCCCCTCGACAACGAGCCGGCGCTCCGCCAGCCGCTCGCCAAGCGGATCAAGTGGTGGCTGCTGGACAGCCTCAAGTACTTCACCAACACCCGGCTGCGGATGATCCTGGTCACCGCCTTCGCCGCGATCGTGGTCGGCGCGGTCGTCCTCTACTACCGCACCCAGCACCCGCCCGGCCTCGGCTGGACGCTCTACTCCACGCTGCTGGACGCGGCCGGCGCCGCCCAGCCCGACCTGCCCGGCGACCAGGCCCTCGGCGACCCGTGGGCGCGCGCCGCCCAGGTGCTGATCACCTTCTGCGGCATCACCTTCGTGCCGCTCGCCACCGCCATCGTGGTCGAGGCGCTGGCCAGCGGCCGGCGCGGCCTGCCCCGGCCGCCCGGCGCCCGCACCCGCGACCACGTCATCGTGGTCGGCCTCGGCAACGTCGGCACCCGGGTCGCCACCCTGGTCCACGCCACCGGCCTGCCCGTGGTCTGCCTGGAACGCGATCCGCAGGCCCGCGGCATCGCCGCAGCCCGCGCCCTCGGCATCCCCGTCCTGATCGGCGAAGGCCCGCTGGAGGCGCAGCTCAAGCAGGCCCGGGTCAAGCACGCCCGCGCGGTCGCCGCCGTCACCTCCGACGACGCCGCCAACCTGGAAGCCGCCCTGGAGGCCCGCGCCGTCCGGCCCGAAGTCCGCATCGTGGTCCGCCTGTTCGACGACGACTTCGCCCACCACGTGTACGCCACCCTCGGCAACGTCGCCTCCCGCTCGGTCTCCTACCTGGCCGCGCCCGCCTTCGCCGCCGCCCTGATGGGCCGGGACGTCCTCGGCACCCTCTCGGTGTTCCGGCACGTCCTGCTGGTCGCCGAACTCACCGTCGAGGAGGGCTCCGGACTGGCCGGCCAGAACATCGGCGACCTGGAGGCCACCGGCGGCGTCCGGGTGGTCGCCGTCCGCCTGCAACGCCGCGCCGACGCCTACCAGTGGAACTTCGCCGACCGCTCCCGCCGCCTGGTGCCCGGCGACCACATCGTGATCGCCGCGACCCGGGCCGGCCTGGCCCGTATCATCCAGTGAGCGTCGGCGGCCCCAACCCGGGGCGCCGCAAGGGGAACTGACGGGGCGTCGATGATCAGCGCGATCCTGAACAACAACACGGCCCTGATCCCGGCCTTCCTGGTCCTGGCCGTGCTGCTCGGCTCCGGCGGGTGGGCGCTCGCCGCGCGGCGCGGCCTGCCGCGCTGGTCCACCGTCCTGCTCGCCGTCGTCCTGGCCGGGGAGCTGGTCGCCACCCTGTGCCCCACCGGCCCCGGCGGCGCCCAGGACCCGTCCTGCGCCTGGGGCGCCGACCTCGGCTTCACCCTCAACGCGGAACAGGGACAGCTCAACCTGCTGATGTACGTCCCCATCGGCCTGCTCGGCGTGCTCGCCTTCGGCCGGCCCGCGACGGTCGCCGTCGGCGTCCTCGCCCTGACCGGCGTCACCGAGACCGTCCAGGGCCTGCTGCCGTTCATCGGCCGGGCCTGCGACGGCGGCGACCTCGCCGCGAACACCCTCGGCGGGCTGGCGGGCGTCCTGCTCGGCTGCGCCGTGCGGCTGGTCCAGCGGCGGCGGATCCGGCCCGGCGGGCGGGAGTTGGCGTTCGGCTCCGCGATGGCCGTCGCCCTCGGGGCGCCGGTGCTGGCCCTCCAGTTCATGGTGCTGGAGCCGACGGTCGCCACCGGCACCTCCGGGGCCACCGGGCCGCAACGCGAACTCGCCCGCCGCGACGCCGAGTTGCTGTTCGGCCCCGGCGTCCGGGTGGTCGCCGTCCAGCACGAACTGCTCGGCCCCGGGATCGAGCGGCTGGCCGTCACCCTCGAACACGAGTACTTCACCCTGGACTGGCCGTCCGGCCTGCTGCGCGACCTGGACGGGGCCTTCCTCCCCGGGGAAGCGGACAGCGGCCCCGCCACCGACCAGCAGGCCCGCGAGACCGCCGACCGCTTCCTCGCCCAGTGGGCCGCCGGCCGCATCACCGCCGGCGAGCCGGCGTTCGACCCGCACGGCGGGCAGGGCGGGCGCCGCCGCTTCACCTACCAGGTCGCCGGCGGCACCGTCCACGTGGACGTCGACGGGAACAACCGGGTGGTCGAGTTCCGGCAGGACTGACGGCCGCGCCGCCCGTCCGGAGCCGGAACTGCCGCCTTCGGGTGCGGAATTCGCACCGCGGGTTCCGCAGTCCACGAATGCGGAACCCGCGGGCGAACCCGGACCGGTTCACTCCGTTCCCGAACCTCGAAATCCGGCCGCCGAAAATGGCGCGATCACAGCCATTCCTTCCGCACGGCCTGGGCGCCCGCCTGGAAGCGGCTTTCCGCGCCCAGACGATCCATCAGGTCTTTCATCATTCGACGCACCGTTCGCAGGGAGAGGCCCAGCTTGCGGCTGGCGGACTCGTCCGTGTGGCCCTGGCCCAGCAACTGCAACAGGGCGCGCTCGGAGCCGGTGAGGTCCTGGTCGTCACGGGCGGCGGGCTGCCCGAAGTCGGAGCCGTTGCGCCAGAGTTCCTCGAACAGTGCGCACAGGGGCTGGATGAGGGCCGCGCCGTGCAGCTCCAGGGCGCCGCGGCGGCCGTCGGCGGGGTCGCTCGGTATCAGGGCGATGCTGCGGTCGACTATCACCAGTCGCATCGGAAGTAAGGGCACGGTGCGGGTCATGCCGCCCAGATCGGCCAGCCAGCGGGCATAGCGCAGGGTGTCGGGGTCGTTGCGGAAGCTCTCCTGGAAGATGCTGCGGATGGCCACTCCGCGCTCCAGGGCCAGCTGGTTGGGGTGCTTGCCGGCCTGGATGGAATCGGGGCGCACGGCGCCTCCGCGCATCAGGGACAGGCACTCCTCCTGCGCGGTCGCCGCGAGTTCCTCCAGCCGGTCGCGGACGGCGTCGAGGGAGTCCAGCCGCAGGACCATCTCGTCGTCGAGCCGCCGGTCGAGGTACTCGGCGGAGAGCGCGGCGATCGCGGTCCGGGCGCTCTCCAACTGCTGCTGGCGATGGAGCAGTTGGTTCTGGTTGTGGGCGAGCAGTCTGGTCAGTCCCACCTCCGGGCTGACGGCCCGCAGATTGCGGGAGTCGCTCGCGGGCCGCAGCAGCGTCAGTTCCAGCAGTTCGTCGAGTGCTTCCCGTACCTCCGCCTCCGACAGGTGCAGTTTGGCGGCTATCTGCTCCACCCCTCTGTCCGGCTCGGCCAGCAGGGTCCGGTAGACGCTCTCCGTCAGTGCGTTCAATCCGAGTGCTTGTAACACCACGCGATTCTCCCCCGGGTCGATGATCATCATCATCGCTTCGCCGCGGTCGGCGATGCAATGCTTTCCGCAGACGAAATGATCTGGCACGTAGTTGCCCCGCTACTTGGTGCCACCCCCGAAGTCGTGACACCGACTCGCCCCGGAGGCAAGATCTTCCTCGGCGGCGCGGAAAGCGCCGCGATATCCGGGGCGGGTTCCGCGAACTTCCCACGGACGCAGCATGGTTACGAATCAGGAGGGAACAGTCGTGGCCCACTCCATACGCATCGTTTGCACCGGTCTGGTCTTTGCTTTCACCCTCGGCCTGGGCTCCGGCGCCATGGCCGGCAGCACCGCCGACCGCCCGGCCGGCGGCCAACGCACCGCCGCCAGCACCGGCTTCGACTGGGACATCGCTCCGGCCGCGCCGCCCGCGCAGAGCTGACCCGCTCAGGTGCACCTGGTCGCGGTGACTCTCACCAGTCCTGACCCGGTGCCACTGCGACTGACGCCTGCGGCGGTCACCGATCTGATCTGGCTCCACAGCCGACCCGAGGACCGCGTGGAACACCTCCGCGCCCGGGTCGACGCCGATCGGTGCCGCATCGCTGCCGCGGTCATCGCGGACACTCCGGACGCGGCGGCCGCCAGCCTCCGCCGCGTCTGTGAACGCGCCCTGCAGCACGTGCCGGCCCTGCGCGGCTGGCGCCTCGCCCTCGTCTGAGACCTCCGCGAGCCGAGTCCACGGCTCCGCCGACCGCACGCCCGCGGTCGCGTCGAGAGGTCCGCCCCCACCTGCCCGCCGCCGTCCGAACCCCGCGGACCGGCCGGGCCCCTGACGTCCGCTCGGGAAGCAATCCGCCCGAGAGCGACAGCCCCGACGGCCGATGCGGTGGCCGTCACGGGCTCCCTTGTCCCGTCCGCCGGAGTCCGCGCGCCCCGGAGCCCTCCTGGGTGCGGCCGGCGGAATCTCCTCCAACTCCCGTTCCCCGAAAGGAATGTGTCCACCATGCGCATGCTCACCAAGATCGCTGCCGTCACGGCCCTCGCCATCCCGATGTTCGGCATCGCTCCCGGTGTCGCCAGCGCCACCACCGCCGTCTCCGAGTCCGTCAGCGCCGCCACTCCGGCCGGCTGCTCCAGCGTCACGCAGATCGGTGTCACCGGCTACGTCACCGTCGGCGGCCAGACCATGGCGTCGGTGAAGCAGTACAAGGGCTGTGGCAAGAACTACGCCTACATGTACGTGTGGCAGGGCTACCGCGACACCCACAGCAGCTGGCAGGGGTGCACCAGCATCGTCACCGGCACCACCATCCAGGACGTCCAGTGCAACGACAACATGGTGGAGATCTGGTCCTCCGGCGCCGACACCCTGTCGCAGTGCACCCAGGCCATCGGCTGGAACGGCACCGGCCCGTGGCCGGTCGCCGGTGACGCCGTCGGCAAGACCGACGTCCGCTGCTGACCGCCCGGCCCACCGGCCGGCCCTCGCAACACCGGGCCCCGGGACGGCTGTTGACGACCGATCGGCGCGTTCTCCGACGCCGGTCGTCGATCGAGCAGCAGTGGTCCCCGGCCCGTCGGAACCCTGATCCCGCCCGGTGCGCGGCACCGGGCGGGGCGGGACCGATCCTCCAACGAACGAGAAGGAACCACCGCATGGCATCCGTCACCAAGACCCGGACCGCCGCCACCCGACTGCTCACGGCCGTCGCCGTGCTGAGCGGCCTGGTGCTGAGCGCCGCGCAGGCCCACGCGGCCACCCCGACGCCCCCGGCCGGGGAGTCGTCGGCCACCGCCACCGTGCTGCCCGTGGTGGACATGGAAGCCACCGTGCTGGCCGCCCAGATCGACCCCCGGCGCGCCGACAGCACGCAGACCCCGGGAGCCCACGACTCCGTCCTGGCCGTCGAGCAGGCCCTGCAGGCCCGCGGCTTCCTCGCCGCCCAGTGGGTGGACGGCTACTTCGGCACCAGCACCACCACCGCCTACGCCGCCTACCAGCGCTCCCTCGGCTTCAGCGGCCTGGACGCCAACGGGCTGCCCGGCGTCACCTCGCTCACCTCGCTGGGGCAGGGCCGCTACACCCTGACCCGCACGATCGGTCCCGGCGCGAAGCTGCAGCGCGACGGATACACCGTCAACACCCGGACCCAGAACATGCTCACCGAGGCCGAGCGCCTCCTGGGCTTCCACCTGACCCTGGACCAGGGCTCGTACAACCCGGGCGGCGACCCAACCTCCGCGGGCACCCACGACGGCGGCGGCGTCGTGGACATCAACGTGGACGGCATGACCAGCGCCACCCGCAACAACGTGGCCCTGGTGCTGCGTCAGGTCGGCTTCGCCGCCTGGGTCCGCAACCCCACCCAGGGCAACTGGCCGTGGCACATCCACGCCGCGGCGATCAACGACACCGACCTGGCCACCCAGGCCCAGAACCAGACCGGCGACTACTACCTCGGTCTGAACGGCCTGGCCAACCACGGCGCCGACGACGGCCCGCGCATCACCATCCAGACCTGGGAGCAGTACCAGCGCACCCACTGACCGCGCGCGGCTCCACCCGCGTACCACCACGCACCGCTCCACGACACACCACGAGAAGAGACAGCAGTGAAGAAGATACGCACCATGCTGACCGTCGCCGGCACCACGCTCGCGCTGGCCGTGCCGATCGTCGGGGCCACCCCCGCGTTCGCCGCGTCCCGCGACGGCTCCTGCGACTCCGGTGAGTTCTGCTACTACTACAACAGCGACAACGCCGGCTCGATCTCCGACTTCACCGGCTCGCTCAGCAACTACGGCGACACCCAGCCGAGCTGCTACGACTTCAAGAGCGCGGGCAACGGCCAGGGCGTCTGCATCAAGAACAACGCCGCGTCGGTGTGGAACCGCTCCGGGCAGACCGTCCGCGTCTACTTCAACAGCGGCTACGCCGGCTCGTACCAGGACTTCGCCCCCGGCGCCAAGGGCAACCTGAACTCCACGCTGAAGAACAACAACGCCTCGCACCAGTTCCTCGGCGGCGGCGGCAGCGGCAGCAACGAGAACGCCACCAACGACTTCGACGGCGGGACCCGCGGCTTCGCCGCCAACAACTGCACCGCCTTCGCGGCCTACCGCATCGCCAGCCGTCTCGGCGTCTCGAACTTCAGCAACTCCTACGGCGGCACCACCTGGGGCAATGCCGCGCAGTGGGACGACGCGGCCCGCCGCCTCGGCATCACCGTCAACACCACCCCGTCCGTCGGCGCCATCGCCGTCAACGACGTCCACCGGGCGAGCGACGGGATCATCTACGGCCACGTCGCCTACGTCAACGCGGTCTACTCCGACGGCTCCTTCGACGTGGAGGAGTACAACTGGAACAACAAGCTCGCCTACGGCACCCGCAGCGGCATGCACGTGAGCAGCGCGGACAACGCGTTCCAGTGGATGATCCACTTCTGATCGACCCGGCAGGACACCGGCATCCCCGCGGTGGTCCTGCGAGCGTGCGGGGCACGGCGGTTTGACAGGTCCGCCGGCGCCGGAGCGGTACGCAGCGAAGCCCCGTCGGGCAGGTGACTCCTCCGAGTCGCCCGCGCCCGGCGGGGCTTCGGCGTGCCGGTGCCGGCGTTGCGGCTACTTGTTGGTGAAGGCGGCCGGGCGCTTCTCGGCGAAGGCGGTCATGCCCTCCTTCTGGTCCGCGGTGGCGAACGCGGCGTGGAACAGGCGGCGTTCGAAGCGGACGCCCTCGGCGAGGGTGGTCTCGAAGGCGCGGTTGACGGACTCCTTCATCATGACCGCGGCGGGGAGGGACATCGCCGCGACGGTCTCGGCGACGGCAAGGGCCTCGGTCAGGAGCTGCTCGGCGGGGACGATCCGGGAGACCAGGCCGGCCCGCTCGGCCTCCTCGGCGTCCATCATGCGGCCGGTGAGGCAGAGGTCCATGGCCTTGGCCTTGCCGACGGCGCGGGTGAGGCGCTGGGAGCCGCCGATGCCGGGGATGACGCCGAGCTTGATCTCCGGCTGGCCGAACTTCGCGGTGTCGGCGGCGATCAGGATGTCGCACAGCATGGCCAGCTCGCAGCCGCCGCCCAGGGCGTAGCCGGCGACGGCGGCGACCACGGGCTTGCGGAGGCGGCCCAGCTCGTCCCAGGGGCCCAGCCAGTCGTCGAGGTAGACGTCGGGGAAGCGGTTGTCCTGCATCTCCTTGATGTCGGCCCCGGCCGCGAAGGCCTTCTCGGAGCCGGTGACCACCAGGGCGCCGATCTCGGGATCCCGGTCGAAGGCCTTGGCCGCCGCGACCACCTCGGTCATCAGCTGGGTGTTGAGCGCGTTGAGCGCCTTGGGGCGGTTGAGGGTGATGATGCCGACCCGGCCCTTGCGGTCCACCAGGATCGTCTCGTACTCGGTCATCGCCGCTTATCCTCTCCACGCTGAGCGGAACACTGAACTGACGGTGGATACGATCTCCGAACACCGCCCCGGATACCAGTCTCGACAGGCGAGACGATGGTCACCTCGCGAGTCCCAGGTCACCGCCCTCGGGGACGGCGAAGAAGCGGGCCACGTCCTCGGGGCCGACCGCGGCGAGCGTGCCGGGGCTCCACCGCGGGTTGCGGTCCTTGTCGACGACCTGGGCGCGGATGCCCTCGACCAGGTCGGGGTGGGCCAGCGCGGCGCAGGAGATCCGGTACTCCTGGTCGAGGGTGGCGGCCAGGGTGGGCAGGGTGCGGGCCCGGCGCAGCGCGGCGAGGGTGACCTTGAGCATGGTGGGGGACTTGCCGAGCAGTTGCTCGGCGGCCTCCTTGGCCTCGGCGAGGCCGGTGGCCCGGAGCCGGTCGAGGATCTCCTCGACGGTGTCGGCGGCGTAGCAGTGGTCGATCCACTCGCGCTGCGCGGCGAGTTCGGAGGCGGGGGCGGGCTGCGCGAGCCCGGCCAGCGCGGCCACCGGGTCGGCGGCGGCGAGCAGCGCGGGCAGCGCGGCCGAGGGCAGGAAGTGGTCGGCGAAGCCGCAGTACAGGGCGTCGCCGGCGGTCATGGTGGCGGCGGTGAGGCCGACGTGGGTGCCGAGTTCGCCGGGGGCGAGCGCGAGCAGCCGGCTGCCGCCGACGTCGGGGACGAGGCCGATCCGGGTCTCGGGCATGGCGACGGCGGAGCGTTCGGTGACGACCCGGACCGCGGCGTGCGCGGACAGGCCGACGCCGCCGCCCATGGTGATGCCGTCCATCAGCGCCAGGTAGGGCTTCGGGTAGCGCGAGATCAGCTCGTTGAGCGGGTACTCGACGCGGAAGAACGCCCGGCCGCCGGCGCCGCCGAGCTTGGCGTCGTCGTGGATGGCGCGGATGTCGGCGCCCGCGCACAGGCCGCGGTCGCCCGCGCCGGTGAGCAGGACGGCGGTGATCCGGTCGTCCTCGGCCCAGACGTCGAGGGCGGCGCGGACGGTCTCCAGCATGCCGTGGGTGAGCGAGTTGAGGGCGCGCGGGCGGTTGAGGGTGATGCGGCCGGTGCTGCCGGTCCGTTCGACCAGCACGTCCTGTGGGGTGTCCATCGCCACGCTCCGATCCGGGATGCACGGAAAGTACGAAGATCTTCCCGTGCACGGTACCGGGCCCGCCCGGGCGGACGGTGAGTGCGGGGTGCGGCGGGCCCGGGCGCGGGTCAGCAGGGGCGCAGCGCGGTGGTGAGCAGCACGGGTTCGGTGGGGGCGAAGGCGCGCGGGGCGTAGCCGCAGAGCGGCACGGACCAGGGCGCGGGCGGGGCGGCGTGGGCCTGCGGGGCGGGCATCAGCAGGTTGGCGGCGGCGAACGCGGCTCCGCAGATCAGGGTGCGCAGCTTCGTCATCGGGGTCCTCCGGGGAGAGAGTTGTCCGCGAGCGGTGCGGCGCGTCCTCTCGGGCACCGGGCGTGGGAGGACCGGTTCGGGACGGAGCCGCGTGATGTCGCGTCAACTTCTAGCGGTGGACGGGTTTGCGGGCCCGCAACCTCACCCGAAATGCGGCGAGCTGCGGGCACGTGGTTGACGTACCCGCAGCCCGCGAGGGCGGATCAGCCGATGATCCGTCCGGTGACCTCGCCGAACCCGACCCGCAGCCCCCCGGGCCGGGGGCGGTGGCGGTGATGGACACCTCGTCGCCGTCCTCCAGGAAGGTGCGCCGGGTGCCGTCGGGGAACTTGAGCGGGTGCTCGCCGTTCCAGGTCAGTTCGATGAGCGCGCCGCGGGTCTCCGGCTCGGGGCCGGAGACCGTGCCGGAGGCGAACAGGTCGCCGGTGCGCAGGCTCGCGCCGTTCACGGTGAGGTGGGCCAGCTGCTGGGCGGCGGTCCAGTACATGGTGGCGAACGGCGGCCGGGAGATCGGGTGCCCGTTCAGCGCGACCTCGATCGCCAGGTCCAGGCCCCACGGCTCGGCGTCCCGGTCGTCGAGGTACGGCAGCAGCTCGACGTCGCGGGCCGGCGGGGTGACCCGGGCGTGCTGGAGGGCGTCCAGCGGCACCACCCAGGGCGAGAGCGAGGTGGCGAAGGACTTGCCGAGGAACGGGCCGAGCGGCACGTACTCCCAGGCCTGGATGTCGCGCGCCGACCAGTCGTTGAGCAGGCAGACGCCGAACACGTGCTCGGCGAAGTCGGCGAGCGGCACCGGCGTGCCCATGGTGCTGGGTGCGCCGACGACGAACGCGACCTCGGCCTCGATGTCCAGGCGGCGGCTCGGCCCGAAGGACGGCGCCGCGTCGGCGGGGGCCTTGCGCTGCCCGGACGGGCGGACCACCGGGGTCTCGGAGACCACGACGGTGCCGGAGCGGCCGTGGTAGCCGATCGGCAGGTGCTTCCAGTTCGGGGTGAGCGCCTCCTGGCCGGGGCGGAAGATCTTGCCCAGGTTGGTGGCGTGGTGCTCCGAGGCGTAGAAGTCGACGTAGTCGCCGACCTCGAACGGCAGGTGCAGTTCGACCTCGGCCAGGTCGATCAGGCAGCGCTCGACGGCGGCCCGGTGGGCGGTGTCGGTGAGCCACTCGGTGAGGCCGGCGCGGACCGCCTGCCAGGTCGAACGGCCCGCCGCCATCAGCGGGTTGAGCGTCTCGGCGTCGAGCAGCGGGGACGGGCTGCCGACCGCCCGGGCGGCCGCGCCGGCGTCCAGCACCCGCTCGCCGATCCGGACGCCGATCCGCCGCCGGCCGGGCCGGTCGGGGGCGGTGAAGACGCCGTAGGGGAGGTTGTGCACGCCGAACGGCGAGTCCGCGGGCAGATCGAGCCAGGTGGTGGTGGTCAAGAGTTCTCCAGGAGGCCGAGTCGGGCGAGGTCTTCCAACGGCTCGGCGATGCTACAGGTGCCGAAGGCGGTGAACGAGGCGCGGATCCGCGCGGTCTGATGGTCCGTCAGCGACTGCACGGCGGTCGCCAGCCGGGCCCCGTCGCGCTCCGCGAGCAGTTCGACGGCCTGCTCGCGGTCCGAAGCCCCGGCCGCCAGCAGGACGTTGAGGAAGCCGTGGTGCTCGTAGCCGGTGCCCAGGTCGGTGTGCCGCACCGCGTGGTGCAGACCCGCCGTGCACTTGTACGGCAACTCGCGCTCGGCACAGGCCAGTTGGAACGCGGCGAGCTCGGCGACGCTCGGGAACGCCGGGTAGCTCAGGCCGCCGGTCCGGTACTTGGCGCGGTACGGGGTGCCGGCCAGCGCGTCCAGGGAGTCCTCGATCCGCTCGGAGCGGGGCACCTCGACGGCGGCGGCGACGCCCTCCGGCAGCAGTGCGTCCAGCTCCGCCACCGCGGCCCGGACGTCCTCGCCGGCCACGTACTCGACGCCGGCCAGCGGCAGCCCGGCGGCGGACTTCAGGGCCTCCGCCAGCCGGCCGGTCGGTACGGTCACACCGATCGGGAACCGCGGTGCCAGCGCCACGAGTTCGGGCAGCTTGTCGACCGGCGCGAGCAGCGGGCCGACCGCCGCCGCGTACGGGGCGGCCCGGTGCGCCAGGTGCGCGGGCACGGCGTCGGCCAGCGGCAGGTCGCCGGGCGGGAAGACCGCCGCGTCGTCGAACAGCCCGCGGTACAGCTCGGGTACGTTCATCGCCTCGCCCAGGTCCACGCGTAGTTCGGGTCCTCGCTGGCGGTGGCAGCCTCGCCGAGCTCCAGCGGGCGGAAGGTGTCTACCATGACCGCCAGCTCGTCGAAGAACTCCACGCCGATCGAGCGCTCGTACGCGCCCGGCTGCGGGCCGTGGGTGTGGCCGCCGGGGTGCAGCGAGATCGACCCCTGTCCGATGCCGGAGCCCTTGCGGGCCTCGTAGTTGCCGCCGCAGTAGAACATCACCTCGTCGCTGTCCACGTTCGCGTGGTAGTACGGAACGGGGATCGACAGCGGGTGGTAGTCCACCTTGCGCGGCACGAAGTTGCAGATCACGAAGTTGTTGCCCTCGAACACCTGGTGCGCCGGCGGCGGCTGGTGCACCCGGCCGGTGATCGGCTCGAAGTCCGCGATGTTGAAGGCGTACGGGTACAGGCAGCCGTCCCAGCCGACCACGTCGAACGGGTGGTCCGGCAGGGTGTAGCGGGTGCCGACCACGCCGCCCGGGCCGCGGTGCTTGACCAGCACGTCCACCTCGCCGCCGTCGACCAGCAGCGGGCCCTCGGGGCCGCGCAGGTCGCGCTCGCAGTACGGGGCGTGCTCCAGCAGCTGCCCGTACTTGGACAGGTAGCGGCGGGCCGGGGTGATGTGGCTGTTCGCCTCGATGCAGTAGGCGCGCAGCGGCTCGTCCCCGGTCGGCACCCAGCGGTGGGTGGTCGCCCGCGGGATGATCACGTAGTCGCCCTGACCGACCGTCAGGGTGCCGAACACCGACTCCAGCACGCCGGCGCCCGACTCCACGTACACGCACTCGTCGCCCAGGCCGTTGCGGTACAGCTCGCTGGGCGAGCCAGCCGCCACGTAGGAGATCCGCACGTCCGCGTTGCCGAGGACCAGCCGGCGGCCGGTGACGACGTCCGCCGACTTCCACTCCTGGCCGGGGAACAGCTCGTGCAGCTTCAGGTGACGGGGGAGCAGCGGGAGGTTCGCGGTGGTGGACTGGTCCGGCAGCTCCCACACCGAGGCGGCCGTCACCGCCGACGGGATGTGCCGGTGGTACAGCAGCGAGGAGTCCGAGAAGAAGCCCTCCTCGCCCATCAGCTCCTCGTAGTAGAGGCCCCCCTCGGGGGTGCGGTGCTGGGTGTGCCGCTTCGGTGGCACGGAGCCCAGCTGCCGGTAGTACGCCATCGTCCCGCTTCTCCCTCGTCGCCCTGGTGACTGTCCGTCAGAGGTTGCCGCGCTGCTCCTGCTCGCGCTCGATCGCCTCGAAGAGCGCCTTGAAGTTGCCCTTTCCGAAGCCCAGCGAACCGTGCCGCTCGATGAACTCGAAGAACACGGTCGGCCGGTCGCCGATGGGCTTGGTGAAGATCTGCAGCAGGTAGCCGTCCTCGTCCCGGTCGACCAGGATGCCGCGCGACTTCAGCTCGTCGATCGGCACCCGGACCTTGCCGATGCGCTCGCGCAGCTTCGGGTCGTCGTAGTAGGAGTCCGGGGTGTTCAGGAACTCCACGCCGCGCGAACGCAGCACGTCGACGGTGGTGAGGATGTCGTTGGTGGCCAGCGCCATGTGCTGGCAGCCGGGGCTGGTGTAGAACTCGAGGTACTCGTCGATCTGCGACTTCTTCTTGGCGATCGCCGGCTCGTTGAGCGGGAACTTCACCCGGTGGTTGCCGCTGGCGACCACCTTCGACATCAGCGCCGAGTAGTCGGTGGCGATGTCGTCGCCGACGAACTCCGCCATGTTCACGAAGCCCATCACCCGGTTGTAGAACGACACCCACTCGTCCATCTTGCCGAGCTCGACGTTGCCGACCGCGTGGTCCAGCGCCTGGAACAGCCGCTTCGGGGCGCCCTCGGGGCGGACCACCGAGGTCTCCTTGGCGATGTAGCCCGGCAGGTACGGGCCGTGGTAGCGGGAGCGGTCGATCAGGGTGTGGCGGGTCTCGCCGTAGGCGGCGATCGCGGCGCGGCGGACGGTGCCGTTCTCGTCGGAGACGTCGTTCGGCTCCTCCAGGACGGTGGCGCCCTGGGCGCGGGCGTGCTCGATGCACTTGTCCACGTCCGGGACCTCCAGCGCCAGGTCGACGACGCCGTCGCCGTGGCGGCGGTGGTGCTCCAGCAGCGGGCTGTCCGGCAGCACGCCGCCCTTGATCACGAAGCGGCAGGAGCCGGAGCGCAGCACGAAGGCCTTGCGGTCGCGGCGGCCGGTCTCCGGGCCGGAGTACGCGACCAGCTCCATGCCGAAGACGGCCTGGTAGTGCAGGGCGGTCTGGGTCGCGTTGCCGACCACGAAGACGACGGCGTCCTGGGCGGTCACCGGGAACGGGTCGGTCGAGGCGTCGTACTCGACCAGGCCCACCAGGGTGCGCAGCTGCTCGGCGGTGAGGCCGGCCTCCAGCTCC
Source organism: Kitasatospora cheerisanensis KCTC 2395 (assembly GCF_000696185.1). Classification (GTDB taxonomy): domain Bacteria; phylum Actinomycetota; class Actinomycetes; order Streptomycetales; family Streptomycetaceae; genus Kitasatospora; species Kitasatospora cheerisanensis. Next base: position 6,594,980 of record NZ_KK853997.1, read on the forward strand.
TCGGGCGTCAGTTGAACAGCGGCGTCGGCGGTCATTGGTGCATTCCTCCACGTCGAGGTCGGTTGCGAGGAGCTTCCTCCTGCCGGGTGAGGTGGGCAACAGGTCCGATTCCTGCTGCTCAATGTGTACAAGATGAGCAGCGGACGGCCGGTCCGACTGGGCGGATTGCTCAGTGTTCCGCCCGATCGCCGCCAGGTTGACGGATCGTGAGGTACCGGGCGAACCACTGCGTGGCCAGGTCGGCGACGGTCTCCAGCGCCCCCGGCTCCGCGAACAGGTGGCCCGCACCGGGGACGACCTGCAGGGCGCTCTCGCAGCGCAGCTCGGAGCGGGCCTGCCGGTTCAGCTCCACCACCTCCTCGTCCGCGCCGCCGACGATCAGCAGCGTCGGCGCGGTCACCAGCGGCAGCCGGGCGCGCGCCAGGTCCGGGCGGCCGCCCCGGGAGACGATCGCGCCCGGTTCGGCGTCCCGCTCGGCGGCGGCCCACACCGCGGCGGCGGCGCCGGTGCTCGCCCCGAAGTAGCCGAACGGAAGCCCCGCCAGCGGCGGGTGGCGGCGCACCGTGCGGGTCGCCTCGGCGAGGCGGCCGCCCAGCAGGCCCGGGTCGAACACCTTCCAGCGGTCCTCCGCCTCACGGGGCGTCAGCAGGTCGAACAGCACGGTCGCCAGGCCTTCCCGGTGCAGCCGCTCGGCGACCTGCCGGTTGCGCGGACTGTCCCGGCCGGAGCCGCTGCCGTGCGCGAACAGCACCACGCCGAGCGGGTGTTCGGGCACCGCGACACTTGCCGGCCCGGTCGGGAAGGCCAGTTCGTGCACCTCGACCACCGGGTGGTGCGGCTGGTTCGCGCGGGCCAGCGCGGCCAGCACCTCGTCGTCGGTGGTCTGCCGGAAGTCCTGGTAGAACTCGCCGACGGCGAGGAACCGGGACGGGGCGTGCACGGCGACGAACGCGTCCGCCGCGCCGGCCAGCCGGGACGTCCAGTCGTGCGGGGCGACCGGCACCGCCAGCACCACCCGGGACGCGCCGCGGGCCCGCACCATCCGGCACGCCGCCAGCGCGGACGACCCGGTCGCCACCCCGTCGTCCACCACCAGCACGGTGCGCCCGGCGAGCGGCACCGGCGGCCGGCCCGCCCGGTACGCGGCCGCGCGGCGGGCGAGTTCGGCCCGCTCGTGGGCCTCCACCGCCGCGAACTGCTCGGGCGTGACGCCCGCCGCGTCGACCACCGTCTGGTTGACCACCCGGGCGCCGTCCTCGCCGACCGCGCCCATCGCCAGCTCCGGCTGGCCCGGCACCCCGACCTTGCGGATCACGCACACGTCCAGCGGCGCGCCCAGCGCGGCCGCGACCTCCACCGCGACCGGCGCCCCGCCGCGGGGGAGCGCCACCACCACGGCGTCCTGCGCGTCGGGGTGTCGGCGAGCGCGGCGGCGAGCCGGCGTCCGGCATCGGTGCGATCGGTGAAGTACATGGGGGAACCTCTCCGTTCTCCACCGTACGCGCGCGGGAGGGGAGCGGAGAGGTCGGGCAACCCGGGGCGCGGAAACCTGGACAGAACGGGTGATAAGTAAAAAATAAGAATGAACCGGTAGGTAGCGTTATTTTCACCTCAGACCGGGTAGCGACCAGTTGGCTCGCATGTCCCGACCACAAGGAGGTGGTTCTGGTGTCGACCCAGCTACCCAAGGGTATGGAGCACCATCCGGACATCCTGGCCCTGCGCGAACACGCGGAAGCCGTCACCTCGACGACCGGCGCGCAGGGAGTCGAGGCGCTGGCGATCTGCACCGGCCTGTTCCTCGCGATCTCCCCGTGGGTCGTCGGCTTCTCCGAGTTCCCCGGCCTCACCATCAGCAACCTGGTGCTCGGCATCGCCTTCGCCGTCCTGATGGCCGGCTACGGCCCGGCGTTCGGCCGGACCCACGCCAGGGCCTGGGCCTGCGTGGTGATCGGCGCATGGACGGTCATCGCCCCGTGGGCGGTCAACGGCGGCGCGCACGTCCGCCGGACCATCCTCACCAACGTCATCACCGGCGGCGTGATGACCTGTCTCGCGCTGGCCGCCGTCGGCCTCGCCTTCACCGGCATGACCGGCATGGCCCGGCGCCGCGACTGAACAACCCTTGCCGCCTCCCCGTCCGCCCCGGTCCGCCGCCGGGGCGGACGCCTGCTCTCCGCTGCTGCGCCAGTGACTGACAGGGTGTCAGGAAGCGTCGGCGGGGCGGGTCATGCGGAGCACGTCGAGCGCCTCGTCGAGCTGGGCCTCGGTGAGCAGGCCGCGGTCCAGGTAGCCGCGCTCGACCACGACCTGGCGGATGGTCTTGCGCTCGGCGAGCGACTGCTTGGCGACCTTCGCGGCCTCCTCGTAGCCGATGTACCGGTTGAGCGGGGTGACCACCGACGGCGAGGACTCGGCGTACTCGCGGGTGCGCTCGGCGTTCGCGGTGATGCCGGCCACGGTGCGGTCGGCCAGCAGGCGGGCGGCGTTGGCCAGCAGGCGCACCGACTCCAGCACGTTGCGGGCGATCACCGGGAGCATCACGTTCAGCTCGAAGTTGCCGCTCGCGCCGGCCACCGTGACGGTCGTGTCGTTGCCGATCACCTGCGCGGCGACCATCAGCACCACCTCGGGCAGCACCGGGTTGACCTTGCCCGGCATGATCGAGGACCCCGGCTGCAGGTCCGGCAGGTTGATCTCGCCCAAGCCGGTGCGCGGGCCGGAGCCCATCCAGCGCAGATCGTTGGCGATCTTGGTGAAGCCGGTGGCGATCGTGCGCAGCTGACCGCTCAGCTCGACCAGGCCGTCGCGTGCGCCCTGCGCCTCGAAGTGGTTGCGGGCCTCGGTCAGCGGCAGCCCCGTCGCCCGCGCGACCTCGGCGATCACCGCGGCGGAGAAGCCGGGCGGGGTGTTGATGCCGGTGCCCACCGCCGTTCCGCCGAGCGGCAGTTCGGCGACCCGGGGGAGCGCGGCCGTCAGTCGCTCCACCCCGTACCGGACCTGCGCCGCGTAGCCGCCGAACTCCTGGCCGAGGGTGACGGGCGTGGCGTCCATCAGGTGCGTGCGGCCGGACTTCACCACCTCGGCGAACTCCGCGGACTTCGCCTCCAGTGCGCCCGCCAGGTGCTCCAGCGCCGGGACCAGGTCGTGCACCACGGCGCCGGTCGCCGCGATGTGGATCGAGGACGGGAACACGTCGTTCGACGACTGCGAGGCGTTGACCTGGTCGTTCGGGTGCACCGGGCGGCCCAGGCGCTCGGCGGCCAGGGTGGCGATCACCTCGTTGGCGTTCATGTTCGACGAGGTGCCGGAGCCGGTCTGGAACACGTCCACCGGGAACTCGTCGTCCCAGCGGCCGTCCGCGACCTCCTCGGCCGCCGAGCGGATCGCCGCCGCGACCGGCTCCTCCAGCACGCCGAGGCGCGCGTTCACCGTCGCCGCGGCCGCCTTGATCCGGGCCAGCGCCGCGATGTGGGCGCGCTCCAGCCGCTGCCCCGACACCGGGAAGTTCTCGACCGCCCGCTGGGTCTGCGCCTGCCACTTGGCCGCCGCCGGCACCCGGACCTCGCCCATCGAGTCGTGCTCGGTCCGCCAGCCCTGCTCGTTCCTGCTGTCCGCCATGGTTGGGACACCTCCTGGTCCCGTCAGCCTTCCACGGCCGCCGGGCATTCCCGCGGTTCCCGGCGAGCGTGTCGGGCCCGCGCCGGCCGGGTGGCCCGGCGCGGGCCGACGGGGCGTCAGCCGTGGTGCGGGGGCTCAGCCGTGGTACGAGGCGATGATCTTGGTGAAGGCGTAGGCGGACTGGCTGATGCCGCTGCAGCTGTCGCCCGCCGAGGTGCCGGACGGGCAGGGGCGGTCGCGGTTGACGGCCCAGAAGGTGAAGCGGGCCAGGTGGTGGGACTTCGCGTAGTTCAGGATGGTCGTGAAGTCGGTGGTGGAGACCGTCTCGTCCGACTCGTCGGTCTTCCCGTTCATCGAGGAGATCCCGATGTGCTTGTACGCCGTGGCCGAGTCGTAGCCGTAGGCGCTCGCCACCGCGTTCTTCAGGCCGTCGGCGGCCTGGGTGGAGACGGTGCCCATCGAGCCGCTGTGCCCGCCGAAGTCGAACGGCATGATGGTCCAGCCGTCCACCGCGAGGCCGGCCGCCGCGCCCTTCTTGATCAGGTCGACGCCGACGGAGTCCGGGCCGGTCGGGGTGGTGCCGAAGGTCACGTACACCTTCAGGCCGGGGTTGTTGGTCTTCACCGTCTTCAGCGCGCTGATCACCCGCTGGCGGACCGTCGCGTTCGCGGCCTCGGTGTTCTCGATGTCGATGTCGATCGCCTTCAACCGGTAGGCGTCGATGACCTTCTGGTAGGCGCCGGCCAGCGCGGACGCCGAACTGCACTTCTCGCCCAGCTTGTTGCCGTCCCAGCCGCCGAAGGACACCAGCACGTCGCCGCCGGCGGCCCGGATCGCGTCGACGGTGCTCTGGTCGCTGCCGCCGGTGAGCGCCCGGGAGCCGTCCCACTTCGGGTTGCAGCCGCCGTCGGAGAGCATGAACGCCAGCGTGAACTGGGTGGCGCCGGTGGCCTGCATCACCTGCACCGGGTTCTGCGGGCTGCCCCAACCCAGGTACTCGTAGGGCGCGTTGAGGCCGACCGGGTCGGGGGAGGCGGCCTGTCCGGCGGGGGCCAGGGCGAGTGCGCCGGCCGTCAGGGCGGCGGTGGCGGCGAGGGCGAGCAGCGTGCGGGCGGGGAGGTGCTTGGCCATGGGTCACCGTTCCGGGAGTCCTGGACGCCGCCGGGCGCGGGGGTGCCCGACGGCCTGGGGGCCGCCGGGTGCGGGTGCCTGACGGCGCGCAACTGTTAGGAAAGTTTCCTGACCTGATAGGGAATCAGCTCGTTCTGTGCGCGTCAAGACTCCGGGCCGGGCGGGCGGCATACTCCTCGGTAGCCCCGTTCCCCGCAACCCTCCGAGGAGCCCGCCCGATGGCCACCGCCCCCGCCGACCGCACCTCCGGCCGTCCCGCCGGCCGTCCCGACCCGCTCGACCTGCTGGGGGTCGACGAGCTGCTCACCGAGGACGAGCGGCTGATCCGCGACACCGTCCGCGCCTTCACCGAGCGGCACATCCGGCCGCACCTCGCCGACTGGTTCGAGCACGGCACCTTCCCGGTCCGCGAGATCGCCCCCGAGCTCGGCAAGCTCGGCGTCCTCGGCATGCACCTGGACGGCTACGGCTGCACCGGCTCCACCGCCACCGAGTACGGCGTCGCCTGCATGGAGCTGGAGGCCGCCGACTCCGGGCTGCGCAGCTTCGTCTCGGTGCAGGGCTCGCTCGCCATGCGCTCCATCCACGCCTACGGCTCCGAGGAGCAGAAGCTGCGCTGGCTCCCGGAGCTGGCGGCCGGCCGGGCCGTCGGCTGCTTCGGCCTGACCGAACCCGAGGTCGGCTCCGACCCGGCCGCGATGCGGACCCGGGCCCGGCGCGACGGCGGCGACTGGATCCTCGACGGCGCCAAGATGTGGATCACCAACGGCTCGGTCTCCGACGTCGCCGTGGTCTGGGCCGCCACCGAGGACGGCGTCCGCGGCTTCCTCGTCCCGCGCGGCACCCCCGGGTTCACCGCCACCGACATCCCCGGCAAGCTCTCCCTGCGCGCCTCCGTCACCAGCGAACTCGCCTTCGACGGCGTCCGGCTGCCCGCCGACGCGATGCTGCCGGAGGCGCGCGGCCTGCGCGCCCCGCTGTCCGGGCTCGGCGAGGCCCGCTACGGCATCCTGTGGGGGACGGTGGGTGCCGCCCGTGACTGCTACCGGGCCGCCGTCGAGTACGCCCGCGACCGCGAGCAGTTCGGCCGGCCCATCGGCGGCTTCCAGCTCACCCAGCAGAAGCTCGTCGACATGGCGCTGGAGCTGGAGAAGGCCTACCTGGTGGCCGTCCGGATCGGCCGCCTCAAGGACGAGGGCCGGGCCCAGCCCGCGCACATCTCCTTCGGCAAGCTCAACAACGTCCGCACCGCGCTGGAGATCGCCCGCACCGCCCGCACCATCCTCGGCGCCAACGGCATCACCACCGCGTACCCCGTCCTCCGGCACGCCAACAACCTGGAGTCCGTCCTCACCTACGAGGGCACCTCCGAGATCCACACCCTCGTCCTCGGCGAGGCCATCACCGGCGAGGCCGCCTACCGCTGAGAAATCGCTGGTCACGGCGTCAAGAGCGGCTCTACGGTGGCGACATGACGACGACCACCACGCTCTGGCGCCCCACCGGCCCCACCGAGCTGGCCCTGGTCGCCGCGTCCGGCTGGCGGGCGTGGCCACCGCGCCTGCCCGAACAGCCGATCTTCTACCCCGTCCTGAACGAGGACTACGCGATCCGGATCGCCCGGGACTGGAACGTCCCGGCGTCCGGCGCCGGCTACGTGACCCGCTTCGAGGTCGAGACCGCGTTCCTGTCCCGCTACCCCGTGCAGCAGGCCGGCGGCGAGACCATCCTCGAACTATGGGTACCCGCCGAGGAGTTGAACGAGTTCAACCGCCACCTGGTGGGCGAGATCGAGCTCGTGCACGAGTTCCGCTGACCCCGCCGCTGGCGGGCCCGGGGTGGTGGTGAGGTGCGCGGGGGCGTCGAGGGGTTGCGTCTTGTCGGGTGGGGATGGTCCGGCCACGAAACAGCGGGTACGCTCCAGAGCGACTTGGAGGTCCGTCCCCGTATGACGTCATTCACGCCCGAACTCCGCTTCGCCCAGAAGGTCCTCGACGAGCAGCCGTTCAGTGTTCTGGTCGGCGCCCGGGTGGAGGTCTTCGAGCCGGGCCGCGCCGTCCTGGCGCTGGACATCCGGGAGGACCTCAAGCAGCAGAACGGCTTCGTCCACGGCGGCGTGCTGGCGTACGCCGCCGACAACGCCCTCACCTTCGCGGCCGGTACGGCGCTCGGGCCGGCGGTGCTGACCGGCGGGCTGACGATCAGTTACGTGCGGCCCGCGACCGGCGTCTCGCTGGAGGCCGAGGCCACCGTGGTGTCCAGCGGGCGGCGGCAGGCGATCTGCCAGTGCGAGATCTTCGCCGTCGCGGCGGACGGCACCCGGACGCTGTGCGCGGTCGCGCAGGGCTCGGTGCTCACCGCAGGATGACGCGACGCCCACCCGCCGTGCCCGCCGACGCCGACCCGGTGGCGGCGGCCGGCGACCTGGTCGCGGCGCGCTTCCCCGAGCTGCGCGCGGCGTTCGTCGCGGGCAGCGTGCTCACCGCGCGGCGCACCCCGACCTCGGACCTCGACATCGTGGTGCTGCTGGCCGGCCCGCCCGCCCCGTACCGGGAGAACCTACGGCATCTGGGCTGGCCGGTCGAGCTGTTCGTGCAGACGGAGGCCGACTGGCACCGCTTCGCCGAGCAGGAGACCGCCGCCGGGCGCTCGCCGCTGCTGCACATGTGCGCGGAGGGCCGGCTGCTGGCCGACACGGACGGGCTCGGCGCCGCACTGCGGGAG
>NZ_KK853997.1:6603850-6665864 GCF_000696185.1 Kitasatospora cheerisanensis KCTC 2395
AGCCCCGGGGGAGCCGGGTCCCCCTCGGGGGTGGGCGGGATCCGCCGGAAGGTGGGGGGCGGCGGCCGGGGGTAGGCCTTCGGGACTATGCGGTTCGGTACTTGACGGGCATGGTTCGCGGGCTCGGCCGGGTCGACGATGGAGGGGACGGGGACACGGCGGAGGGGTTGGCGGAGATGGGTGGCGCACGGAAGGCGACGGCGGTGGTGCTCGGCGGCGCGGCCGTCGCGGCGCTGGTGGTGATGGTCGGTCCGGCCGCGATCCAGCAGGCGCAGGACCGGATGGACCAGACGGCGCGGTACCCGACGGGCGCCGCCGCCAAGGCCGAGGAGCACGAGGTGCCGTCCTGGCTGCCCGACACGGCGCTGCGGATCGCGTTCCTGACGGGCACTCACGACGGCGACCGGCTGATCCGGGCCACCCTGCCCGACCGGGTGCTCCCGGCCGGGTGCACCGAGGGCCGGCCGGTCGGCAACGTGCACCTGCGGGCGCACTGGTTCCCCAAGGACATGCCGCAGCGGGCGAACGCGCACTGCGGGATGTACGACGTCGCGCTGATCGGCGACCAGCTGTACGGCTGGCAGGACGCGGCGGTGGCGGCCAGCGCCCGGCCGAGCGGCGTGCCGGTGCACTGAACGTCGGCCGGGACCCGGCCTGTCGGGCGGTGCGGCGGATGCGATAGGACGGTGCGCATACCCGCCACCCCTAGGAGCACCATGCCAGGCCCGACCGTCGACGCCGACGGCGACCAGACCGTCCCCGCAGCCCCGGCCGAACCGACCCCGCGCCCGCCACCGCGCCGGCACCCGCCACCGGCCGGCACCCGCCACCGTGCCGGCACCCGCCACCGCGCCGACCGCCGCCGGCGCGGCCGGTTCGAGCGGCAAGGCCCCGTTCGCGGCCGCCACCGTGGCCGTCCTGGGCAGCCTCGCCGCGCTCGGGCCGGCGACCACCGACCTGTACCTGCCCGCGCTGCCCGAGCTGACCGCGGACCTGCACTCCACCGCGCCCGCCGCCCAGTTGACGCTGACCGGCTCGCTGCTCGGGATGGCGTTCGGCCAGTTGCTGTTCGGTCCGCTCAGCGACCGGGTCGGCCGCCGCGGCCCGCTGCTGGTCGGGCTGGTGGTGTACACCGCGGCGAGCGTGATGTGCGCCCTCGCCGACTCGATGGCGATGCTGGTCGCGGGCCGCGCGCTGCAGGGCGTGGCCGGCTCCGCGGGGCTGGTGATCGCCCGGGCGATCGTCCGGGACCGGCTCGAAGGCGTCCCGATGATACGTTTCCTCGCCACCATGGGACTGATATCCGGCCTGGCCCCGATCCTCGCCCCGGTGGCCGGCGGCCAGCTGCTCCACTTCACCGACTGGCGCGGCACCTTCTTCACGCTGGTCGTGTTCGGTGCGCTGCTCACGGCCGGCTCGGCGCTCGGCATCACGGAGACCCTGCCGCCGGAGCGCCGCCACGGCGACGGCCTCGGCACCACCGTCCGCGCGATCGGCGGGCTGCTGCGCGACCGCCCGTTCCTGGGCTACCTGCTGACCAGCACCTTCGCGTTCGGCGCGCTGTTCGCGTACGTCGGCGGCTCGTCGGTGGTGCTGCAGGACGTGTACCGGATCTCGCCGCAGACCTACAGCCTGGTGTTCGCCGTCAACTCGATCGTGCTGCTGGCCGTCACGCAGCTGAACGGGCGGGTGCTGGTGCAGCGCTTCCCCGGACCGGTGCTGCTGGTGTCGGCGCTCGCGGTGGCCACCGCGGCCGGGGTGGCCGTGGTGCTGTGCACCACCGTCTGGGACGCCGGACTGGCCGGGGTGTGGCCGGCGCTGGCGGTGCTGATGGGCTCGATGGGCGTGATCCTGCCGAACGCCAACGGACAGGCCCTCACCATGGCCCCGCACGCGGCGGGTTCGGCGTCCGCGCTGCTCGGCACCGGCACCTTCCTGTGCGGTTCGGTGGTGGCCCCGCTGAGCAGCGTCGGCGGGCACCCGTCCGCGACCGCGCTCGGCCTGATCGTGCTGGGCTGCTCGCTGCTGGCGCTGCTGTCCTTCCTGCCGCTGTACCGCCGCCGCTGACGCGCCGTCAGGACGAACGCCCGGCCGGTGGCGGGAAGCCACCGGCCGGGCGCCGTCGTACTGCCGGGGTGTCAGGCGATGGAGAAGTCGTCGCCGAAGACGTTGCCCTGGCCGTACCAGCCGTGCAGGTAGACGGTGACGGTGCCGCTGGCGCCCGTGGTGAACGGGACGGTCAGCTTGGTCCAGGCCGAGCCGTTGGCCCAGGAGGAGGCGGTGGCGCCGCCGCTGACCCCGACGTACGAGTACGGGCCCTGGACCCAGGCGGTCAGGGTGTACGCGTGGTTCGGGGCGAGGGTGACGGTCTGCTCGCACTGGCCGGTGGCGCCGGCGGTCGGGACGACCTGGAGGGCCTTGGAGCCGCCGTGCACGGGGCTGCCGACGACCGCGCCGCCGCTCTGGCAGGTCCACGGGCCGAGGCTGCCGGTCTCGAAGTCGCCGTTGACCAGGCCGCCGGTCGGGGTGGTGCCGGTGACGGTGAGCGCGTAGGTCGCGGTGTGGGTCTTGCCCGCGCCGGTGCCGGTGACGGTCAGGGTGTAGGTGCCCGGGACGGTCGCGGCGGTGGTGGAGACGTTCAGCGTGGCGGAGCCGCCGGCGGTGACGCTGGCCGGGCTGACGGTGGCGGTGACGCCGGCCGGCGCGCCGGAGACGGACAGGCCGACGGTCGCGGCGGTGCCGGAGGTGACGGCCGTGCTGACGGTGCTGGAGGTGGCGGAGCCGGCCTGCACGCTGCCCGCGCCGGAGGAGAGCGAGAGCGAGAAGTCGGAGGCGGTGGTGCCGCCGGTGACGGTCAGGGTGTAGGTCGCGGAGTGCGAGCCGCTCGCCCCGGTGCCGGTCACGGTCAGCGGGTAACTGCCGTTCGGCACCGCCGAGGTGGTGGAGACGTTCAGGGTGGCGGAGCCGCCCGCGGTGACGGTGGAGGAGCTCAGCGACACGTTCAGGCCGGCCACCGGCGTGGTGGCGACCGACAGGTTGACGGTCTGCGCGGCGCCGGAGGTGACGGCGGTGTTGACGGTGGTCGACGCGGACGCGCCGGCCGTGACCGAGCCGCTGGCCGGGTTCAGCGACACCGAGAAGTCGTTCGCCGGCACGGTGCTGCTGGTGAACTGCGAGAAGATGTGGCTGAAGTCCCACTTGTTCTGCGCGATGCCCGAGCAGTCGTCGCGGGCGCCGGTGCCGGGGCAGTTGCCGTTGTCGCGCTGCAGCGCCCAGAAGGACAGCGTGTTGATGCCCTTGGAGACGGCCCAGTTGTAGACCGCGGTGGCGTTGGCGACGGTGAAGGTCTCGGCGGCGCCGAAGTCGTCGATGCCGGGCATCTCGATGATGCCGATCATGCCCCACAGCTGGGCGGAGGTCTTGGTCGGGTACAGCTTGGCCAGCTGGTTGTACAGGCCCTGCGCGGCGGTCTGGGTGTCCGCGGCCATGTCGTGCGACTGGTTGTCGTAGTAGTCGAAGGTCATCAGGTTGACGACGTCGATGCGCGCGTTGTTGGTGACGGCGTTCTTCAGCACCGCGAGGCCGCTGGAGGCCAGGCCGCCGGTGGTGGTCGGCAGGGTGTAACTGAACTGGATGTTCCGGCCGTTGGCGGCCGCCCAGTCCTCGACGATCTTGATCGCCTTGTTGCGGCGGTCGATGCCGGCGGTGTTGGTCAGCGAGTTGTCCTCGATGTCCAGGTCGATCCGGGAGACGTCGTAGGTGGTGATGACGTTCTCGAACTGCGCGGCGATCTGGTTGACGTCGGTGCACGAGTCGGCGATCTCGGTGCCCGTGTTGTCGGCGGTGTAGCCGCCGAAGGACGGGATCACGTCGCCGCCGTTGGCGCGGATGGTGGCGATGTCCGAGCCGAAGACCGCGTTGGACACCGGCATCGAGGTGTCGCCGTTCCACAGCGCGGTGCAGGAGCCCTTGGTGGCGGCCTGCAGGAAGGCCATGGTGAGGTGCTTGGCGCCGGACTGGGCGGACAGCGCGGCCGGGCTCTCGCCCGTCCAGGACTCGAAGTACGGGGCGAAGACGCGCTGCGGCAGCGGAGTGGCGGCCTGCGCGGGGGCGGAGATCAGCCCCAGCGAGGCGGCCGCCATCGCGCCCGTGGCGAGCAGCGCTTGGAGTGGTCGGTGAAGGCGCATCGAGGCTCCATCAGGCATGGGTGGACGCCCTCGTGTCGCTGTTCGGGCACGGGGCAGGGGATCGGCCTGGTACAGGGAGTGCCGGGGTGGTGCGGGGCGTTACGACAGCCCCGGCCGGTGGTCACACCCCCACGATGCGTTCCGGTCGGGAAAACAACGCTCCCATGGTTGGTCTGGACCACTGATCTGTCAAGACTCCTAACTGTCCGTCCCAGCAGGCGTCCTGACACGCCGTCGGCCCCGCACCCGATCCTGCGGGTGCGGGGCCGACGGGCGGCGCGGGCGCGCCGGGGTCAGTTCAGCGCGTTGCTCTTCAGCCAGTCCTTGGCGACCGCCGACGGGTCCTCCTTGTCCACCGCGACGCGCTTCATCAGCGCCGTCAGCCCGGCGGTGTCGAGCTTCGCCGAGACCGCGTTCAGCGCGGCCGTCCCGGTGGCGTCCAGGCCCGCCTTGTTCACCAGCGGGGTGACGTTCTGCGAGCTGAACAGGTTCTTCGGGTCGCTCAGCGAGACCAGCTTCAGCTGGACGATCTTCGGGTCGGTGGTGAACACGTTGCCGACCTGGACGGTGCCGTCCTTGAGCGCGTTGGCGGTGGTGTCGGCGGTGGGCTTCCACTCCTTGAAGGTCAGCCCGTACACGTCCTTGAACTGCTGCTCGCGGCGCGACTTGAACTCCGGCGGGCCGCCCACCACCAGGTCCTGCGCCTTGCCGGTGAGGTCGGCGATCGACTTCAGGCCGAGCCGGTCGGCGGTGTCCTGGGTGACCGTCAGCGAGTCCTTGTCCTCGGCCGCCGCCGAGTCCAGGATGCCGAGGCCGGCCGGCAGCTTCGCCGCCAGCTCGGTGTTCACCGCGTCCTTGCCGGTCGCGGTCGACTTGGCGTCCAGGTACCCGAGCAGCGCGCCGTTGTACTCCGGCAGCACCGTCAGCGCGCCGGACTGGAGCTGCCCGTACAGCACCTCCCGGCTGCCGATGTTGAACTTCTCCTCGACCTTCACGCCCTTGGCCTGCAGGGCCTGCGAGTAGATCGACGCCAGCAGCACGTTCTCCGGGAAGTTCGCCGAGCCGACCACCACGGTCTTCCCCGAGCCTCCCGCCCCGGCAGTGGTCTTCGCGGCCAGCGGGTCGCCCCCGCCGGAGGAGGAGCAGGCCGCCGCGCCGAGCATCAGCACGGCGGCGGCGACGGCGGTTCGGACCGGACGGGTCGTCATATGGAGTCCTTCGACAGTGCGGGGGAGCCCGCGGGTTCGTCAGTGTGGACGGTGCGCGCCGCACGCGGCGACGCGGACCGGATGAGCAGGGCGAACAGCAGTTGGACCGCCACCGCCAGCAGCACCACCAGGAGCGCGCCGCCGACGGTGGTGGGGAAGTCCCGGGTGGCCAGGCCGTCGATCACGTACCGGCCGAGGCCGCCGAGGCCGACGTACGCGGCGACCGTGGCGGTGGCGATCACCTGCACGGCGGCGGTGCGGGCGCCCGCGAGCAGGGTCGGCAGCGCGGACGGCACGCAGACCTGGAACAGCGTCTGCGGGTGCGTCAGGCCGATGCCGCGGGCGGCGTCCCGGACGTCCGGGTCGGTGCCGCGGACGCCCTCCGCGGCGGCCACCAGCAGCGGCGGCGCGGCCAGCGCCGTCAGCGGCAGCAGCACCGCCGTGTCGCCGACCCCGGCGAGCAGCACCGCCAAGGTGACCAGGCCCAGGGTGGGCAGCGCCCGGGCGACGCCGGTCAGCGCGGTGACCAGGAACAGGCCGCGCCCGGTGTAGCCGATCAGCAGGCCCAGCGGCACCGCGAGCAGTACCGCCAGCGCCAGCGCCTCGGCGGAGAACGCCAGGTGTTCGAGCACCCGGTTCAGGATCGAGTCCGGACCGGAGCGGTGCGCCGGGTCGGTGAAGAAGGTGTTCAGCCAGTCGAGCCAGTTCACCGCGCCACCTCCGCCGCCCACGGCGCGAGCAGCCGGCGGGCCGCCACCAGCAGCAGGTCGCAGACCAGCGCCAGCAGCGCCACCAGCACGATGCCGGCCAGGATCGGGGTCGGGAAGGTCCGCTGGAAGCCGTCCACGAACAGGTAGCCGAGCCCGCCGCGGCCGACCAGCGCGCCGACCGCCGCCAGCGAGATCGAGGACACCGCCGCCACCCGCAGGCCCGCGATCAGGTACGGCACGGCGGCCGGGAGTTCGACCGCCGCCAGCCGGTGCCACGGCCCGTAGCCCATCGCGGTGGCCGCCTGCCGCACCGGCTCCGGCACCGCGCGCAGCCCGTCCACCGTGGTCGGCAGCAGCACCGCCAGCGCGTAGCAGGTCAGCGGCACCATCACGGTCTCCCGGGTGGCCAGGCCGGTGTACGGGATCAGCACCACGAACACCGCCAACGAGGGCAGCGCGTACACCACGTTGAACACCGCGGCCAGCGGCTGGTAGAGCCGCGGGAAGCGCGTGCAGGCCAGGCCCAGCGGCACCGCCAGCAGCAGGCCGATCAGCACCGGGACCAGCGCGATCACCGCATGATCGCCCGTCAGGCCGGCCAGGTAGCCCAGGTGGTCGCCCAGCCAGTGCCAGCGGACCAGCGGCTCACCGTCCAGCATGGTTCACCTGCGCGCCCTCGTCAGCCAGCGCCGCCACCACGGCGGCCCGGCTCGCGGTGCCGATCGCCCGGCCGTCCGCGTCCACCGCCACCGCGTGCCCGGACGGGGCGAGCACCGCCGCGTCCAGCGCCGCGCGCAGGGTGTCCCGGGCCGGGGCGAACACCGGCACCGGGTGGGGCCGGCCGTCGCGCAGCCAGTGCTCCGGACGGCCGTCCTGATCGAGCGTCAGCTTCCAGTCCTCGTAGGCGGGTTCGAGCTTGGCGAGCGGGACGTCGGCGGCCGGGCGCAGGCCCAGGCCGCGCAGGCCCCGGTCGCGGCCCAGGAAGGCCGCCACGCCGGCGTCCGCCGGGGCGGTCAACAGGGTGTGCGGGTCCGCGAGTTGGGCGATTTCGCCGTGCTCGCGCAGCACCACCACCCGGTCGCCGAGCCGGACCGCCTCCTCGATGTCGTGCGTCACGAACAGCACCGTCTTGCCCAACTCGGCCTGTAGGCGCAGCAGTTCCTCCTGGAGCCCGGCGCGCACCAGCGGGTCGACCGCGCTGAACGGCTCGTCCATCAGCAGCACCGGCGGGTCGGCCGCCAACGCCCGTGCCACGCCCACCCGTTGCTGCTGGCCGCCGGAGAGCTGCGCCGGGTAGCGGCGGGCGGTCTCCGGCGGCAGGCCGACCAGCTCCAGCAGCTCCGCCGCCCGCGCGCGGGCCCGCTTGCGGTCCCAGCCGAGCAGCCGCGGCACCGTCGCCACGTTGTCGATCACCCGGCGGTGCGGGAACAGCCCGGCCTGCTGGATGACGTACCCGATGCCGCGCCGCAGCTGCGCCGCCGGCAGCTCGGCCACGTCGGTGCCGTCCAGCAGCACCCGGCCGCCGGTCGGCACCACCATCCGGTTGACCATCCGCAGGATGGTGGTCTTGCCGCACCCGGACGGGCCGACCAGCACGGTCGTCCGGCCCGCGGGCACGTCGAGGTCCAGGCCTCGGACGGCAACCGTGCCGTCGGGGTGGCGCTTGGCGGCGCCCTCGAATCTGATCACGGAAGTCCTAGCGCTGGACGAGCAAATTTTCGAACACTGATCTGAATACGTCTGTCCGGCTTCCCGCCCCGGTCTCACCGCAAACCTTGATCCACCGAACGGGTGGGCAGCCCCGCCGCCGCCCAGGCGACGAACCCGCCGTCCAGGTCCGTCGCCCGGAACAGCCCCAACTCCCGCAAGGACGCGGCCGCGAAGGACGAGGCGTAGCCCTCCGAGCAGACCACGATCCAGTGCACGTCGTACCCGGTCGCCTCGGCGATCCGGTGACTGCCCGTCGGATCGAGCCGCCACTCCAGCACGTTCCGTTCGATCACCAGCGCCCCCGGGATCTCACCCTCCCGGGCCCGCTGCGCGGCCGGCCGGATGTCCACCAGCCGGGCCCCGGCCGTCACCGCCGCCCAGGCCTGCTCCGGCCCCGGGCGGTCCAGGCCCGCCCGGGCCCGCGCCAGCAGCTCGTCCACCGTGGTCACCACTGCTCCGGTCCTTCCGTCGCGGTCCGCACCAGGCCGCCGGCCCGCAGCTCGTAGCGGGACATCTCGTTCAGCGGCGGCGAGTAGGCGTGCAGCGTCACCGCCGGCCCCGGCGAGGTGTTGCGCACATCGTGCAGGTACTGCGGCCCGAACGCCCGCTCGCTGCCCGAGGGCAGCCGGCGCACCGTCAGCCCGTGCTCGGGGCCGGCCAGCGCCAGCTCCTCCAGCTCGCCGAGCGCCACCGTGAACGCCCCGCGCGAGCCGCCGTGGTCGTGGAACCCGGTGGACTGGCCCGGCAGCCAGCTGATCAGCCACACCTCGTAGTCCTGCGCCAGCTCCAGGCGTTCGTACCAGCGGTCCTCGGCGGACAGCCGCACCCGGTGCAGCCACCGCTCGGGGCGCTCGGCGAGGTCGCGGACGATCCGGCGCAGCGCGTTCGGCGACAGCGGCGGGCGGGGCGGGGCGTCGAGGACGGATTCGGCCGGGACGGTGGGCATGGGACTCCTCCGGGAGTGCCGGGGCGGCCGTCGCCGAGGGCCGCCCCGGCCGGCGAACGGCGGACGGCGGCGGGCGATCGGCTCCGGCGGAGCGGACGGGACGACGAGGGGGCGCGCCGCCGGACGGGCGGGGCGGGGGTGGGGCAGGAGGTCCGTGCGAAGGCCCCGGGAGGACTCACCGGGGGGCGCGCGGGGTCAGGCGGGAAGCGTCAACAGGCACACATGTCGCTCGCCTGGCGTCGCAGGTCGACGTGCAGGCGGCAGACCAGGAAGGTGCCGGGATTCATGCCGCCGATGCTTCACGACCCGGTGGCGGCGCGTCAAGTTCCGCCACGCCACCGTTCGCATGGTGGACGTTCACGTCCCATGATCCGGGAAGGCCGGCGGCCCGCGCTCCGGGGAGAGCACGGGCCGCCGGGGTTCCGGGGGTGGGTCAGTTGTCCTGGCCGGCGTTGTCGTCGGCCCGGTCGGCGGCGCTGTCCGCCGCGTCCACCTTCTGCTGCATCTGCTGGACCTGCGCGTCGTCCGGGGCCTTCCCCGGCCCGGAGGCCGGCCCGCAGGCCGTCAGCAGGGCCACCGCGGCCAGCGCGAGCGCCGCCAGGGCGGCGGCCGGGCGGCGGGTCACTTGCCCGCCGCCGGGGCGCTCTTCGCGCACCAGTCCGCGACCGACTTCAGGTCCGCCTTGCGGGCCTCCAGGGTCGGCAGCAGGCCCCGACGGACCGTCAGCCGGTCGCTCAGGTACTTCTCGATCTCCGCGTGGCCGGCCTTGTGCGCGTTGTCCACCCGCTGCTCCAGCCGCGCGATCGAGCCGTTCGCGGCGGCGTCGCCGTGCAGGCGGTCCAGCGCCTTGTCGATCCGCTGCTGGGTCTTCGGCAGCCGCTTGCAGATCGACTTCGCCCCGTCGCCCTTCGGCGCTCCGCCGGCCGCCTCCGCGGGCCCCGCCGCCAGCAGCGCCCCCGCCAGCGCGAGCACTCCCGCCGCGGCGACCGTCCGGTTGATCCGCATGACTCTCCCCTTCCCGATCGGTCCCGGCCGGACTGCTGCCCGGCCGTCGACGGGACCGTACGGGCGGTTCTTGTGGAAACCCTGTGGGACGGCGGGCTCAGGCCGCGGCGGCCGGTTCGACCAGGACCAGGGTGCCCGTGCTGCCCGGGGCGACGGCGTGCTCCACACCCGCGCCGACCACGAACAACTGCCCGGCCCGCAGCTCGACCGGAACGCCGTCCACGAGCAGGCGCAGCACCCCGTCCAGCACCAGCAGCGCCTCCGCCGCGTCGTGGCGCTCCGGCGGCAGCGGGCGGCCGTCCATCCGCAGCACCTTCAGCGCGGTCGGGCCCGGCAGGCCGAGCGGGAGCGAACTCCACGCCTCCGGAAGGGCGTCGGCGGTCTCGGTCAGGTCGATCGGGGGCATGGCGGCACTCCTCGCGGGCCGGAACCCGGCCCGGTGGTGGTCGGTGGATGCGCCGACGCTATGCCGGATCGGGGCCCGGTTGGTCGACCGTTCGGCAAAATCCGCCGTCCACGGTGTCCGCGGCGTCCGGGAGCGGCAGCTGCGCCGCCGTCAGCCAGGGCCTCGGGACCGGGAGTTGCGGGCTGCCGGTGCGGTCGAGGAGCAGCGGGAGGCGGATCTCCAGGCGGCAGCCCGGTCCGTCCGGGCGGTCCGTGGCGGTGGCGGAACCCCGGTGCAGGGCCGCCTGTTGGGCGACCAGGGTGAGGCCCAGGCCGGAGCCGGGCTGCCCGGGCGGCGGTGGAAGCGGTGGAAGACGGCCGCGCGTTCGGCGGGCGGGATGCCCGGGCCGCGGTCGTCCACGGTGAGGCGGGCGGTGTCGCCGTCGACCCGCAGCCGGACGTCCACCTCGGCGGGCCGGCCCGCCGCGCCGCCGTGCACGGCCGCATTGGCGAGCAGGTTGTCGAGCAGGATGCGCAGGCCCGCGTCCCAGCCGAACACCACCGCCCCGGAAGGGAGTTCGGGGCGGAACACGGCCTCCGGCCGGCGGCGGGCGGCCTCCGCGACGGCGGCGGCCACCAGCTCCGCCAGCTCCACCGGGCCGAACGCCGACACCTCGACCAGGTCGCCCCGGGCCAGCATCGACAGGGCGCCCAGCAGGTCGACCGTGCGGGCGTGGTCCTGCTGCAACTCGTCCAGGATCTCCGCGCGTTCGGCCGCCGGCAGGTCCGGGTGCGCCGACAGCACGTCCAGGTTGGTGCGCAGGCTCATCAGCGGGGTGCGCAGCTCGTGCGAGGCCGCCGAGGAGAACGAGCGCGCGGTGTCCAGCGCCCGGGCGGTGCGGGCCGCCTGCTCGTCGTACCGGGACAGCAACAGGGCGATCGCGCCGGAGAGTTCGTCCACCTCGGCGGTGCCCGTCCGGGTGTGCGCGAACACCGCGTGCCCCGTCCGCGGGTCCAGCGCCGCTGCCCGGCGGCCCAGCCGGCGCAGCGGCAGGGTGGCGCGCTCGGCCAGCCCGAAGGCGATCAGCCCCGAGAGCGGCGCCGCCAGCAGCGCCACCAGCAGCACCCGCCGCCGCACCGCCCGCAGTTCGTCCGCCGGCGCGTTCGCCGGGGAGAGCACCCACAGCGTGCCGGTGGCGCCGCCGCTGTTCAGCTTCACCGTCAGGACCCGCCAGGCGATGCCGTTCTGGCGCACCGTCATCAGACCCTGGTCCGGCAGGAGTTGCGGATCCTCCGGCTGCGAGCCCGCCGCCAGCAGGACGGTGCCGTCGGCCGCCGCGACCCGGACGCCCGCGTCCAGCGCGGCGTCCAGGACCTTGCGCTGCTGGTTCTGTTCGGCCCGGGGCCGGCCCTTGGTGTCGGCCGTCAGCAGGGCCCGGGAGGCGGGCAGCAGGGCGGCCGCACGGTCGTTCAGCCGGTCGTCCTGGCGGCGGTGCAGGTCCGCGCCGACCAGCGGCAGCAGGAGGGCGGCGGCCGCCGCGACCAGCAGCGGCACCAGCACGGCGGCGCCGAGCGCGATCCGGGTCGAGAGCTTCACCGGCCGTCCCCCGCCGGGCCGTTGGGGGAGCGGAGGACGAAGCCCACCCCGCGCACAGTGTGGATCAGGCGGGGCCGGCCGGAAGCCTCCAGCTTGCGGCGCAGATAGGAGACGAAGGTGTCGACGGCGTCGCTGCGCACCTCGAAGTCGTAGCCCCAGACCCGGTCCAGCAGCAGCTCCCGGGAGAGCACGATGCCCGGATTGCGGGCGAACTGGGTGAGCAGCTCGAACTCCCGGCGGGTCAGCCGGAGTTCCTCCTCCGCCCAGAACGCCTCCCGGGTCTCCGGATTGATCCGCAACGGCCCCACCCGCAGCAGGTCGGACGGCTGCGGCGGCCGGCGGCGCAGCAGCGCGTGCAGGCGCAGCACCAGCTCCTCCAGCGCGAACGGCTTCACCAGGTAGTCGTCCGCGCCGGCCTGCAATCCGGCCACCCGGTCCGCGAGTTCGTCCAGCGCGGACAGCATCAGCACCGGGGTGTCGTCGCCCCGGCCGCGCAGCGCCCGGCACACCTCCGTCCCCGGGAGGCCCGGCAGCCCGACGTCGAGCACGAGCACGTCCGGCGGGCCGTCGGCGACGGCCGCGAGCGCCTCCGGCCCGTCCGCCGCCACCGCGACGTGCGAAGCCGCTCAGCCGCAGGCCCCGCGACAGGCTCCGCCGGATCGCCGCGTCGTCGTCCACCACCAGCACCCGCCCGGCCACCCCGGTCACCTCCGGTCCTTCCCGTCCCCTGCCCTGTGTGCGGGGAACGACTGTGGCACAGCGAGATGAGAGCCGCTGGCCCTCGGCGGCCGGCGCGGGGCAGGATGCGACCATGGCGAGGACGGTGGGAGCTCCGGGAGCGGGCGGCGAGGCGGCGGTACGGGAGCTGCGGGGGCTCGCCCACCGCTGGGTCGACGGCCAGTACGGCGACCCGGCCGAGCTGGTCGAGGCCGCCGTCCGCGCGCTGGTCGCGGGCGTCGACACGCCGTCACTGCCGCTGCTCGCCGGGCTGCTGCGGGCCGAACTGGACCAGGTCCCGGAGCTCTTCCACCGGGTGATGGACGAGCTCGGCTTCGGCTTCCGGCCGCCCGAGGACTACTGGCAGGGCCGCCTCGCGCTGGCCCGCTGGTACGCGGCCGAGGTGGTCGGCGGCTGGCTGGACCCCTGGGACGGCGCCGAGCTCGTCATCGAGAACGTCGCCGAAGCCTATGGCGAATGCGCGGAGTTGGCGCCCATGGTCGAGGCGGTGAGAGCCCTCCAGGACCCCGGCGGGCCGGGCCGCCCGGCCGACGCCCGCGACCATCTGACCCGGGCAGCCCGGGAGTTGCTGGCCCGGATCCCGTCCTGACGGGCCGCTACGGCTGGTCGTGCCAGGCGAAGGCCGAGATCCGCCAGCCCTCCGGGGTGCGGACGAACTGGAAGGTCTTGGTGCCGCTGCCCTCGTAGGGCTCGCCGTTCAGGAACCCGGACTTGCGGTACTCGCCGATGCGGCAGGCGATGCCCTCGGCGATGTCGGTGTGCTCGCCGGTCTCCCACTCGTGGAACTCGGTCAACCGGCCGTCGGAGAGCAGCAGTTCGCGCGGCGCGACGAACTCCTCGACGGTGTAGGCCAGGTAGGTCGGGGAGGTCACCACGATGACGCCGCCGGGGAGCATCAGGCGGCGGAGCCGGGCGACGTCGGCCGGGCGGCCGTCGCGGTTGTCGAAGGCGGCGAAGAACTCGGCGGTCAGGCGGTCGAGTTCGGCTTTCACGGTGGAGTGCGACATGGGCCGAACAGTAACATTGCACTGGCGGGCGAGGGGCGACAGCAGGCGGGCGGGCCCGTCGACGACGGGCCCGCCCGGACGGTCAGTCAGCTACGCAGTCAGTGCCGGTGACCCCGGCGGCGCCACCACAGCAGCGCTCCGCCGGCCAGCAGGGTCGCACCGGCCGCGGCCCCGGCCGGGACGGCGAGGTCGGCACCGGTGTCCGGCAGGTGGCCGTGGCCGCCGCCCTCACCGCCGTGGCCGCCCTGGTGGCCGCCGCCGTGGCCGGGGGAGTGCTCCGGCTTGCTGTGCGACGGGCACGGGCCGTTGGTCGGGCACGGGCTCGGCGTCGGCGTGGGGGTCGGTGTCGGGCTGGGCGTGGGGGTCGGGCTCGGGCACGGGCTGTTCGACGGCGTGGGCGTGGGGGTCGGCGTCGGCGTGGGGCTGTGCGACGGGCACGGCTTGTGCGTCGGACACGGCTTGTGCGGGGGGCACGGGGGCGGGGTCGGACACGGGCTGTGCGTCGGGGTGGGGGTGGGCGTCGGAGTCGGGGTCGGCGTGGGCGTGGGAGTGGGTGTCGGGCTCGGGCTCGGGGTGGGGCTCGGGGTGGGCGTCGGAGACGGCGTCGGAGACGGGCTCGGCGTGGGAGACGGCGTCGGCGTCGGGCTGGGTGTCGGTCCGACGATGGTCGTCTCGGTGCTGCAGTTGCAGGTCGCCGCGCAGGTCCCGGCGGGGCCGGGGGTGGCGGTGTTGCGCAGCACGTGGTTGCCGCCGTTGGTGACGGTGACGCTGTAGGTGACGGTGGTGCTGGCGCCGGCCGCGAGGGGGCCGGACCAGGAGAGCGTGGTGCCGGTCAGCGTCGCGCCGTTGCTGGCGTCGTTGTTGTAGGTGGCGTCGTCCAGGACGTCGGACAGGTCGTCGGTGAACGAGGCGGGGTTGGCGGTGGTGAAGTCGGTGCCGCCGGTGTTGGTGACGGTGACCGTGTAGCTGACCCGGTCACCGGGGGCCGCCGTGTCGGTGGAGGCGGCCTTGGAGACGGTGAAGGCCGCGATAGGCGTCGTGGTGGTGCAGGCCGCGTCCGAAGTGCAGTGCCCGTACGGGGCGTTGGGGGCGGCGACGTTGGTCAGCGTGGCGTCCGGCGGGACGTCCGGGTGGACGGTGACGGAGTACGTCACGGTGGTGCTGGCGCCGACCGGCAGGTTCAGGTCCCAGGAGAGCGAGCTGCCGTCGAGGGTGCCGCCGCTGCTGGCGTCGTTGTTGTAGGCGGCGTTGTCCAGGAAACCTGACAGGTCGTCGGTGAGGTGCACCGGCGGCGCCGAGCCGGGGCCGACGCCGAACGGGACGGCGCCGGTGTTGGTGACGGTCAGTGCGTAGGTGACCGTCCCGCCGGGGCCGACCGCGGGCGGCGCGGCGGTCTTGCTCAGCGCGTACTCGGCGACGGGGGTGACCCGTTCGCACACGTCGGCGCAGGTGCCGGTGCCGGTGCCGTTGGGGACGGCGGCGTTGCGCAGCACGTGGTCGCCGCTGCCGGGGCTGTTCACCACCACCGTGTAGCCGACGGTGTGGGTGCCGCCGACGGGCAGCGGGCCGGACCAGGCGATGCTGTCGTCGACGACCCGGGCCCCGCCGGTGAGGGAGGCCGGGTCGATCGTCGCGTCGTCCAGCACGTCGGACAGGTTGTCGTAGAACGAGGCGGGGCCGTCGTCGGTGTAGGCGACGGTCCCGGTGTTGGCGACGGTCACCGTGTAGGTGACCCGGTCGCCGGGGGCGGCGAAGTCCGGGCTCTGCACCGAGGCGGTCTTGGAGATGCTGAACGACGGCGTCGGGGTGCCGGCCGGGCACGCGGTGGAGGTAGAGCTGTTGTCGGTGAGGTTCGGGTCGGCCTCGTTGCCCAGCACCTCGGCGGTGTTGGTGATGCCGTCGGTCGCGCAGTCGGTGCCCGCGACGGCCGGCGCGGTGCCGGTCACCGTGATCGTGGCGCTCTGCCCGGGGTTCAGCGCCGCGCCGCCGCACTGCAGCACGTTGTGCCCGTTGTCGTCCGGGGCGATCGCGCAACCCTCGGTGCTGGTGGCCGGGTTGGAGAGGCTGTCCGGCAGGGTGTCCCGGACGACGAAGCCGGAGGAGACGCCGGGGCCGTTGTTGGTCACCGTGAGGGTGTAGGTCACGGTGTCGTTCGGGTTCCAGGTGGCGGGCCCGGCCTTGCTGATCGCCAGGTCGGTGATCTCGCCCGGGTAGGACGCGCCGTCGTTCTGGGTGTTCGCCGGGCCCTTGGTGCTGGAGACGATCACCGCGGACGGGGTGTCCGAGGCGGGGTTGAGCAGCTGCAACTGGTAGACGGTGCCGGTGACGTTGTTGGAGATGCCGATGTTGCCGTTGCCGTACACCCACTGCGCGCCGTACGGGTTGGCGGGCAGCTTCGGCGCGGCCACCGAGAGGACCGCGCCGGTGTTCGGGTCGATCCGGTAGAGCCGGTCGCCCTCGCCGTACACGCCCCACAGGTAGCCCTGCAGCCAGACGAAGTCGGAGAGGTTCGGCACCTGGGCGGACAGCGTGATCGCGGTGGTGGTGTGGTTGACCACGTCGACCGCGTACAGGTGGTTGTCCGCGGTGGCGAGCCGGACGTACAGCAGGTCCCGGGTCGGGCCCTCGCCGAACGCGCCCTGGTTGTAGTTGTACTGACTGGACGGCAGGCCTACCTGGCCGAAGTTGGTGGCCGCGCCGCCCTGGCCGACCCGCACCAGGCCGCCGTTGTCGTTGATCGCGTACAGGTAGTGGTCGGACAGGTGGAAGCCCATGGCGTTGTAGCCGAACGCGGCCGTGCCCTGCCGGACGAAGGTGATCTGGCCCGCGCCCTGCACCGCGTCGTACAGGGTGGTGGGCTCTCCGCGGGCCGGGCCCTGGGCCACGAACACCAGGCCGGGCCCGACCGGGAACGGGTCGCCCGCCGCCGCCCTGGCCGGTTGCGGCCCCACGGGTAGCGTGGCGGCGCCGAGCGCCCCCGCCACGATCAGTCCGACCCACCATCGACGCGCCATCGCGGCTGCCTTCCGTGAAATGTCCGGGAACGGACGGATCGTAAGCTGACGAATCGTCAGCGATCGGGCCTTCCGGCTGAACGGGGGCATGTCGCGGACCGGCGGCCCGACCTCGGGAAACCTGCTTGCGGGCACCGCGCACGGACGTGAGAATCCCGTCGCATGAGCTCTCTGATTCGCCACGTGACCATCGACAGCCTCGACCCCTACGCGCTCGGGTCCTTCTGGGCGGAGGCGCTCGGCCAGCCCCTGCACGACGACGACCACCCGGGAGACCCGGAGGCGCTGATCGAGGGCGCCGGCCTGCTGTTCGTGACCGTCCCGGAGGCGAAGACCGGCAAGAACCGCCTGCACTTCGACCTCCAGCCGCAGGACCGCACCCGCGACGAGGAGGTCACCCGGCTGCTCGGCATCGGCGCGGTGCTGGTCGACGACCGGCGCCGGGAGGACGGCACCGGCTGGGTCGTGCTCGCCGACATCGAGGGGAACGAGTTCTGCGTCGAGCGCAGCAAGGCCGAGCGCGAGGCCTGAGCGTCCCCGCGCCGGGTCTCCCCGGGCCGGCCCGAATCCTTTTCGGCCGCCGCCCCCTCTTACGGGCACACACCGGCGGACGGCCGCCGGAACGGAACAGCTCGGAGGAGACCCCCATGGTGCTCGCCCTTGCCCTCGGCGCCGGCGCGGTGCTGATCTGCACCTGCGCGTTCGTGCTCAAGTCGAAGCGGGGCAAGCGTGGTTGAGACGGCCTGGCCCGCCGAGGAGGTGATCGCCGCAGCCCGCTGCGGCGACCCGGACTCGATCGACGCGCTGGTGGCCGGCGCCCACCCCAAGGTGCGCCGGTTCGCCCACTCGCTGTGCGCCAGCCCCGAGGACGCGGAGGACGCGGCACAGGAGGCGCTGATCATCCTCTACCGGCGGATCGGCATGCTCCGGGCCACCGGAGCGCTCGCCTCCTGGATGTTCCGGATCGTCCGCAACGAGTGCCTGCGGCGGATCCGCACCGCGCCCGCCGTGCCGCAGACCCCGGCCGAACCGGCCGACTCCGCCGAACAGGAGGCGCTGCGCCGGCTCGACGCCGAACGGGTCGCCGCGGCGATCGCGGCGCTGCCCGCCGACCAGCGGCGGGTGCTGATCATGCGCGACCTGCAGGGGTACGGCGGCCGGGCGGTCGCGGAGGCGCTCGGCCTGAGCACCGCCGCGATGAAGTCCCGGCTGCACCGGGCCCGGGCCGCCGTCCGGGCCGAACTCGAAGGCCCCCGGTGAGCGGACAAGGGGACTTCGCCAGCGCCACCCTGACGCGCCATCTGCTGCGCGGCGCCCTCGGCTTCGGCGGGATCGCCGCCGCCTTCGCCCTGTGGCCGGTGACCGGCCCGGTCTCCCTGCTGCTGGCCCCGCTCGGGCTGGTCGCGCTGCGCGGCTGCCCGATGTGCTGGGCGATCGGGCTGGCGCAGACCCTCTCCCGGGGCCGGCTGCGGCGCGAGTGCCACGACGGGCAGTGCAGGCTCGAACGGGCCTGAACCCGGGAGTCGACGGGGGAGGGACGGTGGTGGGGCGACGGGTGTGATCCGAGCGGCCCGGCTCCTGGACAGGTGGAGCCGGGCCCATCATCGGACGGGCCCATCATCGGAGCGGATCGGCCGGGCG
The DNA here is from genome assembly GCF_000696185.1 of Kitasatospora cheerisanensis KCTC 2395. Taxonomy (GTDB): domain Bacteria; phylum Actinomycetota; class Actinomycetes; order Streptomycetales; family Streptomycetaceae; genus Kitasatospora; species Kitasatospora cheerisanensis. The sequence continues at coordinate 6,621,998 of NZ_KK853997.1, forward strand.
GGGGAACGGCCGCCGGTTCTGCACCGTCCGCCCCGGCCGGTCGACCAGACTCGTCCCGTCGAACGCCCCCGAGCGGCGGAGGAGCCAGCCGTCATGAGCCCAGCCGCCGCGCACCTCCCCGCCCCCGCGCACCTCCCCGTCCCCGGCCAACTCCCGTCCGCGGGGCCGCTGTCCGAGCTGCTCGCCCGCACGCCCGCCCCGCCGCCGCACCCGCACGTCGACGCGCTGCGCGCCGAACTCACCCACTGGCTGGCCGGCACCGGCGTCCTGGACGCGGCCGGCACCGCGCGGTTCCTCGACCGGGGCCACCTCGAACTCGCCGCCCGCTGCTGGGGCGACGTCCCCGCCGGGCCCGGGCTGCGGACCGCCGCCAAGTGGCTGGTGCTGACCCGGATCCTCGACGAGCACGTCGACGACCGGTGGACCGGCGACCCGACCGGCGCCGCCCGGCACACCATCGGCGCGCTGCACTCGCTGTTCACCGGCGGCGCCTCCGCCTCCGCCTCCGCCTCCGCCGCCGCGCCGGGCGAAGGGCCGCGCTGGTGCGGGCGTTCGAGGAGCTCCGCCGGGAAGCCGCGGCGCTCACCGGACCCGACTGGCAGGCCCGCCACGACGCCGACTTCCGCAGCCACCTGGACAGTTCGCTCGCGCAGCTGAGCGCCGACGGCACCGTCCCGACCGTCCCGCAGTACCTGACCCACCGGGAGCCCGACGGCGCGGCGCGCTGCGCGGCCGACTGGGTCGAACTCGCCCACGGCCTCGACCTGCCCGACCACCTGCACCGCCACCCGCAGCTCACCGACCTGCTGACGCGCTTTCAGCACCTGGTCCGCTGGACCGGCGACCTCGGCGCCGGCCGGACCGCGACCGCCGCCCCCGGCCGCACCCTGCCGCGCGCCCTGGAGGTCCACCGCGGCCTGCCGCCGCACAGCGCCGCCGCCCGGGTCGCCGAACTGTGCGCCGCCGAACTCACCGTGCTGGAGTTCCTCGCCGACGGCATCGCCCGCGGCTCCCACTGGCCCACGTCCGTCCGCCGGCACGCCCGCGGCCTGGTCCGCCACGCGCACGCGCTGATCCACTGGACGGCGGCCCGCTGACCGGCCGTCAGCCCGCCTCGTCGAGCAGCAGCGCGAGCACGCCGACCAGCGTCGCGCCGCTGACCACCTCGCGGCGGGCCACCAGGCCGCGCAGCTCCGCCAGCGGGACCCACGCGATCCGGTCGGACTCGTTCTGCTCGACCGGCGGACCGGTGAACTCCACCGGCTCGGCGCGGAACACGAAGTGCTCGGCGTCGGTGATGCCCGCGGCCGGCTGCGCGTAGATCAGCGGGCGGACGTCCGACACCCGCCAGCCGGTCTCCTCCAGCGCCTCCCGGGCCGCCGCGGCCGCCGGGTCCTCGCCCGCCTCGACCAGGCCCATCGGCAGCTCCCACGCCCAGGTGTCGGTGATGAACCGGTGCCGCCACAGCATCAGCACCTCGCGGCGGTCGTTCACCACCGCCGCCACCGCGAGCCGGCGCAGCTTCACCACGTGGTGCTCGAACCGCTGCCCGTCCGGCAGTTCGACGTCCGCGACCCACACGTTCAGCCACGGGTCCTCGTACACCGGACGCTCGCCGTGCACCGTCCACCGCATCCCGGCACCCCCTTCCGCCCCGGACGCTACCGCAGCGGGGCGCCGGGCGGCGGCCGGAACCGAACGGTCCCCGCCGGACGTCCTGATCAGGGCGAGCACGACGGGGTTGGCCCTCGTGGCGCAGGGCAGGAGAGCGGCATGGGCATTGTCAGTTGGATCATCCTCGGGCTCCTCGCCGGAGCCATCGCGAAACTGCTGCTTCCCGGCAAGGACCCGGGCGGCATCGTCATCACCACGCTGATCGGCATCGCCGGTTCGTTCATCGGCGGGTGGCTGTCCTCGAAGATCCTGCACAAGTCCATCAACGTGCACTTCTTCGACCTGCCGACCTGGATCTCCGCGATCGCCGGCGCACTCGCGCTGCTGATCGTCTATCGCCTGCTGTTCGGCAGGTCGCGCGACTGACCCACCGTCGAACCGATGCCCCGGCCCGGAAGGCCGGGGCATCTCCCGTTCCGGCTCACAGCGCGGGCAGCGGCTCCCGCGCGGCCGACCAGCCGGCCGGGACGCCCGCGAGGCCGGTGCGGGCGGCGACCACGCCCGCGGCGATCGCGCACGTGGTGTCCATGTCGCCCCAGCCGGTGAGGGTCTGCCAGAGCGCCTCGGCGAGGTCGTCCGGGTGCCCGGCGGCGGACCAGAGCGCGAACGGGACGGTGTCCTGCGCCGAGACCCCGAACCCCGAACCGAGCACCACCGAGGCGTGCCGGACGCTCGTGCCCGGCGGGAGCGCGGCCGCGATCCGCAGCCCGGACCGGACCTCGGACTCCGGCAGCAGCCCGGCCACCTCCCGCAGGAACTCCGCCCGCGGCGTCGCCGCCCCGCCCCGCGAGCGGACGGCCAGCGCCGCCGCCAGCGCCACCGCGCACGCCCCGGCCGCCGCCTCCGGGTGCGCGTGCGTCGCCGTCGCCGAACGGGCCGCCTGCTCGGCGACCACCGCCAGGTCGTCCGCGAACCACGCGCCCAGCGGCGCGACCCGCATCGCCGCGCCGTTGCCGTGCGAGCCCTGCCCGTCGAACAGCGCCCGGGTGACGGCGAGATGGTCCTCGCCCGCGTGCACCGCACGCATCACCCGGTGCATCGACGGCCCGTACTTGCGGTGCGGCGCCACCGCGTACTCGGCGGCGAACTCCCGCGCCAGCGCGGCCGGTTCGACCTCGCCCCGGTCGCGCAGGTGACGCACCAGGACGAGGCTCATCGCGGTGTCGTCCGTCCAGTGCCACGGCCCCGGCCGGACCAGCCGGGCCGCGACGTCCGCCGAGGCCTCGTCCACCGGTGGGTGGAACCAGCGATCTCCGAAGGCATCGCCGAGGGCGAGGCCGTTCAGGCTGTCGAGGGCGGGCGGCGGAACGGGGAACACGGTGACTCCTCGGGGACGGGTGGATGCCGACGATTCTGGCGAGCCGGCGGGCGGTCCGTCGAACCGATTTCGGGTCGGCCGGCGGGCGTCCGCCGACGCGACTCCGGGACTGGTGCCAAAGGCTGATTCGGCGTCATCCCCCGGACGGGGTTCGCTCGATCGTGGGCGATTCGCGGTGCCGATTCGCCCTCGCGGGTTCAAGGTGAAGACGGACGCGCTCGGAAGTCCGCGTCCCGACCGCCGTGCCGGGCCCGGGGCCCGTGCCCGAACCAGGACCGGATCCGGCGGGTCGAGCGGACAGGCCACCTCGCAGGGAGCCGAACGGATCTCATAGGCTCGGCTCTCGGTCCCTGCCAACGTGCTTGCCCGCACCGAGGAACGGAGACCGACGTCCCCGGACCCCGGGCCGAGCCGGGGTCGCGGACCGAGCGAGGAGGACACCGTGTTGCCCAGCCCCAGGTCGCACCGGACGCCACGACCGAGCCCGAGGTCGCAGCAGATTCCCGCGACGCCCGTACCGGCGATACCTCCCAGTGATCCGCGCCCCACCGGGGGTGCGCAGTGAGTCCCCATACCGTGGCCCCCGAGCCGCAACCCGCCCCTCCCGCAGCCCCGACCGGAACCGGCGAACCAACCGCCGCCGCACCGCCGTTGGCCACCGCAACCCCGCCGTTGGCCACCGCCGCACCGGCCTTCGCCACCGCCGCGCTGCCGGGCCTGCCCCGCACCCTGACCAGTCGGGCCCGCACCCTCACCGCCGCCGTCCGCAAGCGCTGCGCGGACCTCGCCCGGACCGAGACCCCGTCCGGCGACGCCACCCGGCTGAACACCCTCGCCGAAGACATCGCCGCCGGCTACACCGCCACCGGCGCCACCGCGACCCGCGAGCGCTGCGAGCACGGCGACCACCTGGTGCTCAACTGGCCCGGCCGGCACGAGGACCTGCCGCACCTGCTGGTGGTCGGCCACCACGACACCGTCTGGCCGGTCGGCACCCTCGCCGACTGGCCCGTCGAGGAGCAGGACGGGCGCCTCACCGGCCCCGGCATCCTCGACATGAAGGGCGGACTCGCCCTGCTGGAAGGCGCGTTCGCGCTCCTCGCCGACCTCGGCCAACGCCCGCACCGACCGGTGCGGATGGTCGTGGTCTCCGACGAGGAGGTCGGCAGCCCCGACGGCCGCCGCCTCGTCGAACAGCACCTGCGCGGCGCGGCCGCCGTCCTCGGACTCGAACCCGCCCACCCCGACGGCCGTTTGAAGACCGCCCGCCGCGGCTCCACCCGGGTCCGGCTCACCGTCACCGGACGCGAGGCGCACGCCGGGAACGACGCCGCGCAGGGGGTCTCCGCGATCGACGAACTCGTCGACCAGCTGATTGCCGTCCGCGACCTCGGCGGACAGCCCGGCACCGAGCTCAACGCCGGACGCATCGACGGCGGCACCCGCGCGAACGTCGTCGCGGGACGCGCCGAAGCCGAGATCGGGCTGCGCTTCTCCACCACCGAAGCCCAGCGCCGCACCCTCGACACGCTCGCCCACCTGACCGCGAACCGGCCCGGCGCGAACGTCCGCACCGAGGTGCTGTCCTCCCGGCCGGCCTGGCCCGAACGCACCGCGAACCCGCTGCTGCGGCACGTCCGCTCGCTCGCCGCGGCGCTCGGCCAGGTCGTCGACGGCGCGCCCGCGGGCGGGGCGGGGGACACCAACCTCGCCGGCGCCAGGGGCCTGCCGACCCTGGACGGCCTCGGCGCGGTGGGCGGCGGGCCGCACGCCCGCCACGAGCACCTGCTGATCGACCAGTTGGGACCGCGGATCGCCCTGCTGGCGGCGCTGCTGGCGGTGCCGCTGCCCCGACTGCGCTGATCCGGGGAGCGCGACCGGGGGCGCGGGAGCCGCGCGACGCGGAAGGCAGCCGACCGCGGGATCGCGACGCAGGGCAGCGGCTCGCACGTGACCGCGGCCCTGCGGACCGGTGCACGGCCGGTCGCGCAGTTCCCCGCGCCCCCGGTCGTGCGCTCATCGCACGTTCTTGTCTTCGGCCCCCTCCTGTGTACAGAATGGAACCGACCGAACGGTCAGTCGGGAGGTGGGTGGTGGAGGCGAGCGCGGAAGCGCAGTCGCGGTTCGAGGCGGTGGTCGCCAACGAACAGCGCGTGGAGCCCCGGGACTGGATGCCGGACGCGTACCGGGCGACGCTGGTGCGGCAGATCGCGCAGCATGCCCACTCGGAGATCATCGGGATGCAGCCGGAGGGCAACTGGCTGACCCGGGCGCCGTCCTTGCGGCGCAAGGCGATCCTGCTGGCGAAGGCCCAGGACGAGGCCGGGCACGGGCTGTACCTGTACGCGGCGGCGGAGACCCTCGGGGTGGACCGGGCCGAGCTGACCGAGAAGCTGATCGACGGGCGGCAGAAGTACTCGTCGATCTTCAACTATCCGACGCTGACGTTCGCCGACGTCGGCGTGATCGGCTGGCTGGTGGACGGCGCGGCGATCTGCAACCAGGTGCCGCTGTGCCGGTGCAGCTACGGGCCGTACGCGCGGGCGATGGTGCGGATCTGCAAGGAGGAGTCCTTCCACCAGCGGCAGGGCTACGAGCTGCTGATGACGCTGATGGCCGGCACCGAGGGCCAGCGCCGGATGGTGCAGGACGCGGTGGACCGCTGGTGGTGGCCGTCGCTGATGATGTTCGGCCCGCCGGACGGCGCCTCGCCGAACAGCGAGCGGTCGATGGCCTGGCGGATCAAGCGGCACAGCAACGACGAACTGCGCCAGCGCTTCGTGGACATGACGGTCCCGCAGGCCGAGATCCTCGGCGTGACGCTGCCGGACCCGGCGCTCGCGTGGAACGAGGAGCGCGGCAGCTGGGACTTCGGCGAGCCGGACTGGTCCGAGCTGATGCAGGTGATCAAGGGCCAGGGGCCGTGCAACGCGCAGCGGATCGACCGGCGGCGCGCGGCCCACGAGGACGGCGCCTGGGTGCGCGAGGCGGCGTCGGCGTACGCGGCCAAGCACGGGCGGAAGGGGAGTGCGCAATGAGCGGGGAACGGGCGTCCTGGCCGCTGTACGAGGTGTTCGTGCGGCCCCGGCGCGGGCTGAACCACGTGCACGTCGGGTCGCTGCACGCGGCCGACGACCGGATGGCGCTGCTCGCCGCCCGGGACCTGTACACCCGGCGCAACGAGGGGGTGAGCCTGTGGGTGGTCCGCTCGGACGCGATCACCGCGTCCAGCCCGGACGAGCAGGACCCGTTCTTCGCGCCGAGCGGGGACAAGGTGTACCGGCACCCGACGTTCTATCCGATCCCCGAGGACGTTCCGCACATCTGACGCTCCGTCACTCATTCAGCAGGGAAGGCGACATGACCGACGACCACGTGTACCTCTCACTGGCCGACGCGGCGGGTGAGCCGGACGGCGAGGCCCGCTGGGCCTACGGCACGGGGTTCGCCGATCCGCTGCTGGGCGTGGACGCCGCGCCGCCGGAGGGCGTCGACCCGGCGGACCTCGCGGCGTACTGCCTGATGCTGGGCGACGACGCGCTGGTGCTGTCCCAGCGGCTGATCCAGTGGATCACCCGGGCGCCGGAGCTGGAGGAGGAGGTGGCGCTCGCCAACCTCGGCCTCGACCTGCTCGGGCAGGCCCGCCGGCTGCTCACCCGGGCCGGCCAGCTCGACGGCACCGGCCGCAGCGAGGACGAACTCGCCTACTGGCGCGAGGACTTCGAGTACCGGAACGTGCGCCTGGTGGAGCTGGAGAACGGCGACTTCGCGCAGTGCGTGGCCCGGCTGCTGATGTTCGCCACCGCCCGCGGGGAGCTGTACCGGCGGCTGACCGGCCACGCCGACCCGGTGCTGGCCGCCGTCGCGGCGCTCGGCGTCAAGGAGCTGGCGTACCACCGGGAGTACGCGCACTCCTGGACGGTGCGGCTCGGCGACGGCACGGAGCACTCGCGGCAGCGGATGCAGGCCGCCGTGGACGCCCTGTGGCCGTGGCTGGACGAGCTGTTCACCCCGCACGAGGCCGAACTGCGGCTCGGCGTCGACCCGTCGGAGCTGCGGGACACCGTCCTCGCGGGCCTGGCCGAGGTGTTGGACGAGGCCACGCTGAGCGTTCCGGAGGCCGCGCCGCGGGCGTACGTGAACGGCCGCGCCGGGCGGCACGGCGTGCACACCGAGGCGCTCGGCCCGCTGCTCGCGGAGCTGCAGGTGGTGGCCCGGGCGCACCCGGGGGCGACGTGGTGAGCACCGTCGAGCGGGCCAGGGAGGTCGCGGCCGCCGTGCCCGACCCCGAACTGCCCATGCTCACCCTGGCCGACCTCGGCATCCTCGCGGACGTCGAGGAGCAGGACGGGACGGTCACCGCCTGGATCACGCCCACCTACTCCGGCTGCCCGGCGGTCGCCGAGATGGCCGGCGACGTGGCCCGGCGGCTGCGCGCGGCCGGGTTCGACCAGGTCGAGGTGCGGCTGCGGATCGACCCGCCGTGGTCCAGCGACCGGATCAGCGCGGAGGGCCGCCGCAAGCTCGCCGAGGCGGGCATCGCCCCGCCCGCCCCCGGCGCCCGGCCGCCGGCGGACTGCTCGCGTTGGGCCCGACCCGGCTGGCCGTGCACTGCCCGCAGTGCGGCTCCGCCGACACCGAGGAGCTCTCCCGGTTCGGCTCCACCGCCTGCAAGTCGCTGTGGCGGTGCCGCAGTTGCCGTGAACCCTTCGACCGGATCAAGGAGATCTGATGGCCGCCCGCCGCCCGCGGTTCCACCCACTGCCGATCGGCAACCTGGAACGGCTCTGCGAGGACGCCGTCGCGGTGACCTTCGAGGTACCGCCCGCGCTGGCCGAGGAGTTCGCCTTCCGGCCCGGGCAGACCCTGACGCTGCGCCGGATCGTCGACGGCGTGGACGAGCGCCGCTCGTACTCGCTGTGCTCGCCGGTCGGCGGGCCGCTGCGGATCGCCGTCCGCGAGGTGCCCGGCGGGCTGTTCTCGCACTGGCTGGTCGGCGAGGCCGCGGTCGGCGAGACGGTCGACGTGCTGCCGCCCGGCGGCGCGTTCACCGCCGACCCGGCCGAACCCGGCGAGCACGTGCTGATCGCGGCCGGCTCCGGCATCACCCCGATGCTGTCCATCGCCGGCTCCGTGCTGGCCGGCCACCCCGACTCGCGGGTCACCCTGCTGTACGGCAACCGGCGCAGCGACACGGTGATGTTCGCCGACGAGCTGGCCGACCTGAAGGACCGTCACCTGGGCCGCTTCCAGCTGGTCCACGTGCTGTCCCGGGAGAGCCGGGACGCCGAACTGCTCAGCGGCCGGCTCGACCCCGACCGGGTCAAGGCGCTGCTGGAGGCGCTGGTCGACGTCCCCGAGGTCGACCACTGGTGGCTGTGCGGGCCGCTGGGCCTGGTGGCCGGCGCGAAGGAGCTGCTGGCCGAACTCGGCGTCCCCGCCGGGCGGGTGCACCAGGAGCTGTTCCACGCCGAGGACGAGATCGCCGAGGAACGGCACCCGGAGCCCGCCCCCGACGCCGCCGCCAGCGAGGTCACGCTCGTGCTGGACGGCCGCTCCAGCACGCTGGCCCTGCCGCGCGACCGGTCCATCCTGGACGGCGCCCAACGGGCCCGCCCCGACCTGCCGTTCGCCTGCAAGGGCGGCGTCTGCGGCACCTGCCGGGCGCTGCTGTGCGAGGGCAAGGTCGAGATGCGCCGCAACTTCGCGCTGGAGGAGTCGGAGCTCGCCGCCGGCTACGTCCTCACCTGCCAGGCCCGCCCGGTCTCGGACCAGGTCACCGTGGACTACGACCGGTGACCGCCGTCAGACGGCCGCCGGTTCGGGCCGCCGCTCGCGGAGCAGGCGGACGACCTCGTTGACCGCCGCGCGGCCGGCCCGGTTGGCGCCGACGGTGGACGCCGACGGGCCGTAGCCGAGCAAGTGGATGCGCGGGTCGTCGGCGACCCGGGTGCCCGCCATCCGGATGCCGCCGCCGGGGCCGCGCAGGCCGAGCGGCGCCAGGTGCGTCAGCTCGGCCCGGAAGCCCGTCGCCCAGATGATCGCGTCCACCGCCGACTCCTGGTCGCCCCAGGCGACTCCGTGCTCGGTCAGCCGGTCGAACATCGGGCGGCGGTTCAGCACGCCCAGCTCCTCGGCGCGGCGGTAGGCGACGCTCGGGCCGAGGCCGGTCACCGAGACGACGCTGCGCACCGGCAGCCCGGCCCGCACCCGCTCCTCCACCTTGGCGACCACCTCGCGCCCGAACTCCGGGGTGAACGGCCCCTGATGGACCACCGGCGGGGTGCGCGTCACCCACACCGTCGCGGCGACCGCGCCGAGCTCGGACAGCACCTGGATCGCCGACGCCCCGCCGCCGACCACCAGCACGCGCTGCCCGGCGAACTCCTCCGGGCCGCGGTAGTCCGCGTAGTGCAGCTGACGGCCCGTGAAGTGCCCCGGGTAGCGCGGCAGGAAGGGCCGCGTCCAGGTGCCGGTGGCGTTCAGCAGGGCCCGGGTGATCCAGGTGCCGGAGTCGGTCTCCACCCGCAGCCGCCCGTCCGGCCGGTCGCGCACCGCCAGCACCTTCACCGGCCGCACCACCGGCAGCGCGTGCCGGGCCTCGTAGGCCGCGAAGTAGCCGGGCACCGCGACCCGCGCCGGGGTGGCCGGGTCGGTGGCCGGGAGGTCGAAGTCCGGCAGGTCGTGGAAGCCGTGCACGGTGGCCATGGTGAGGGAGGGGGAGCGGTGCGCCCAGGCGCCGCCCGGGGCGTCGTCCGCGTCCAGCACCACGAAGCCGGTGTACGGGGCGAAGCCGCGCCGGTGCAGGTGGTAGGCGGCGGACAGGCCGGCCTGGCCCGCGCCGATCACCAGCGCGTCGACCTCGCGCGCCGGGTCGGGCGCGGTCTGCGCCGCGGGCGTCGGGCCGGGGCCGTCGATGGTTGCACCGTGAACAGTCACGCCCGTGAAACATCGCCCCGCGGCCGGGTGTTCCCGGGCAGCAGGCGCAGGGCCGCGGCCACCAGCGCCTCGGGGCCGCCGGGGCGCAGCCCCAGGAACAGCCGGGGCTCGGTCAGCTCCAGCTCGATCAGGACGGGCGAGCCGTCCGGCAGGCGCACCAGGTCGACCCGGGCGTAGAGCAGCTCCGCGCACTGCGGGATCGCCGCCAGCACCCGCTCGGCGAGCGCGAGCTGGTCGGCGTCGGGCTCGCGGGCGACGTCCTCGAAGCCGCCGCCGAGCATCGGGCCGCGGCGCACCGCGTGGCTGAACTCCCCGTCCAGGTACAGCAGCGAGGTCTCGCCCTCGTCCTCCACCATCGGCAGGTACGGCTGCACCATCGCGGTGCGGCCGGCCGCGGTGAGCGCGGCGACGTGGGCGAGCGCCTCGGCGCGGTCGGCGGTGCGCACGGTGTCCCGGGCGCCGGAGGAGACGGTGGGCTTGACCACCAGCTCCGGCCAGTCGGCGCCGGAGAGTTCCTCGCCCGGGGCGACCCAGACGGTGGGCACGATCGGCACCCCGGCCTCGGCCAGCTCGCGCAGGTAGGTCTTGTCGGTGTTGCGCTCCAGCACCGGCACCGGGTTGGCCAGCCGGGTCAGCGCGGCCGTCCGGCGGGCCCAGGCGAGGAAGGCGTCGCGGTGCAGGATGTAGTCCCAGACGCTGCGGATCAGCACCAGCTGGTAGCCGCTCCAGTCGACCGAGGGGTCGTCCCAGAGCACCGCCTCGGCGCTCACCCCGGCCCGGGCGAAGGCGGCCAGCACGGGGAGCATCTCCACGTCCTCCACGCCCCGGCAGGTGGCATACGCGACCCGGGGGCCGGGCGTCGGGAGAACGGGGTGCAGAGGGGTGCTCACGGGTGCTCCTGGCAGTACGCGGGACGGTCCGCGAGAGAGGCTTCTACGCACCCGTGAGCAGTGTCAACCGGAATTACCGACTGTCGGACAATCTGATCGTGTCGTGGTCGAAGCGGTGCTCAGTCGCGCTCAGTCGAGCGGAGCGATGACCGCCGCGGTGCCGTACGCGCACACCTCGGTGCCCACGTCGGCGGCCTCCGTCACGTCGAAGCGCATCATCAGCACCGCGTTGCCGCCGCGCGCCCTGGTCTGCTCGACCAACCGCTCCATCGCCTGGTTCCGGGTCTCGACGAGCGTCTTCGTCAAACCCTTCAACTCGCCGCCCATCAGCGACTTCAGGCCCGCGCCGATCTGCGAGCCGATGTGGCGCGAACGCACCGTCAGACCGAAGACCTCGCCGATCACCCGCTCGACCTTGTGGCCCGGCACGTCGTTGGTGGTGACGACCAGCACACCGCCGGCCGGGTCCTGCCCGCCACCGAAATCGTTCAGTTCACTCATGGCTCCACCTTCTGCCACCGTTCGGCCCGAACACCGGCACGGCACGCCGGGAAATCGCTTTCCGCCCTGCCCCGGCCGGCCCCTCCGGCAGCCGGATTCCGAGAGCTGCTGGACGCCGGACCCCGGGTTTGTCAACCTTGTCGCATGGGCGAGCGAAACGATCATCCACAGGGCCCCGACGCGGCGGAGGACTCCGGCGCGCAGGAGATCGAGGCCACGGTGGTGCTGGGCATCCGGATCACCGACTGGCCGGCACTGCGGGCCGCCGCACGCGCGGCCGTCGAAGACCTGGACTTCGCCGGGATCGACCCCGAGGGCCAGCGCGGCCAACTGCTGCGCGAAGTCTCCGAAGACCCCAACGCCGCCCTCGGCGCGCTGCTCCACCCCGACCGGCTGGTCGCCGCCATCCCCGGCATCGAAGCCCTCGGCGGCACCCTGGAGATCAGCGTCACCGACGACTTCGCCCCCGACTTCGCCGCACTCTTCCCGCTCGACGACGACAGCGACACCGGCGACTGGACCCTCACCCCGCGCACCGCCTGCCTGCTGCACACCCAGCTGATCAGCCTCTCCGACGCCGCCTACGAAGACCTCGACGAACACGGCGACGACCCCGTCACCGTCGCCGACGAGGGCGACTGGTCGGTCTTCGGCCGCCTCCAGCAGCGCACCTGGAACCTGCACCGCGGCTGGCGGCGCGCCTTCGCCCGGGCCTTCGACGACCTCGCCGACGACCTCGCCCTCGGCGAATGGCCGCTGCCCCGCAGCCTCGCCGAGGACGTCGCGCTGCGCCTCGCGCTGGCCGACGCCCGCGCCCTGCTCGGCTCCCAACCCGAGTCGGTGGCCGACATGATGGGCGACCTGCCCGCCGACCTGTACGACTACGACTGGGACGGCTGCGCGGACGAACTCTTCGGCGTCTACGGCCCCGAGGAGACCGAGGACGACCTCGACGCCGGGCGGCGGATCGACCGGCTGCTCGCCGCCACCCACCCCGAGGGCTGGTTCCTCGGCTACGAGGACGCCGAGGAACGCGACCCCGAGCGGGGCTACCGGCGCTGAACTGGCATGCTGGGTGGGTGAGCTCACCCACCGACGCGCCGAACGAGACCTCCACGCCGGCCCCCGCTCCCGCCGCCCGCCGGCGGTCGGCGGCGGCGCCGAGGAGCGGGACACCCACGACCAGTACGTGCTGCCGCTGGTGGTCCGCCTGGAGCGGACCGACCCGCCCGGCCGGACGGACGCCCTGGAGACCTCGGCCCGGGCCGTGCTCACCCTGCTCTCCGACCCGCGGGTCACCGCCCCGACGGCGCGTGGGCGGAGCGCGTCAAGGCCTGGGAGGACGCCCGGATCCGCAAGGTCGTCCGGCGCGCCCGCGGCGGCGAGTGGCGCAAGGCCGGCGAACTGCCCGGCATCACCGTCACCGGGGAGAGCGCCGAAGTCCGGGTGTTCCCGCCGATCCCGCTGGACGGCTGGCCCAAGGAGCTCGCCAAGCTCCAGGTCTCCGGCACCGAACTCGACGACCCGGCCCCGCCCGGCCCCGCACCCGAGGGCGTCCCCGTGCTCTGGCTCAACCCCGAACTGGAGATGAGCGCCGGCAAGACCATGGCGCAGACCGGCCACGCCGCGCAGCTCGCCTGGTGGGAGCTGGACGACGCGCAGCGCAAGGAGTGGGCGGAGAGCGGTTTCCGACTGGCCGTCAGGAAGGCCTCCGCCGCCGACTGGCCCGCCCTCACCGACGGCCGTTTCCCGGTCGTCCGCGACGCCGGCTTCACCGAGATCGCCCCCGGCAGCTGCACCGTCGCGGTCGAGGGCGGAACCCACTACTGCCCCACCCCGCGCCTCCCGCGCCCCTGACCGCGCCGGGCCGACCCGGCCGGCCGCAGGGAGCGTCAACTGCCCGGCGCGGGAGGCGCGGTGAGGCGGTGCGCGGCGGGGGAGGGGGTCAGGGCCAGAGCCGGCCGCGCGTCCAGCCGTCGCCGTGGCGCTCGTAGCGCAGGCGGGTGTGCTTGCGCTGCTTGTCGGCCTGCCAGAACTCGACCCGCTCGGCCCGCACGGTGTACAGCGTCCACTCGGGCACGACGAGACCGGGCTCGCGGGTGACCCGGTCGAGCGCCTGCTCGGTGGCCAGGTCGAGTTCGCGGCGGTCGTCCAGCGGGCTGCTCTGCCGTCCGGCCACCGCCTCGGCGCGCGACCCCGGCGAGCGGGCCAGGAAGTCCGCCGCGCTGTTCTCCGCCGACTCCGGCTCCACGGGGCCGGTGACCCGGATCTGCCGGGCCTGCTGCGGCCAGTAGAACGACAGTGCCGCGACGGGGTTCTCGGCCAGCTCGCGGCCCTTCGGGCTGGAGCTGTTCGCCGCGAACTGCCAGCCGCCGCTGTCGACGTTCTTCAGCAGCAGCGCCCGCGAGGACGGCACGCCGTCGGCGCCCGCGGTCGAGAGGACCATCGCGTGCGGCTCCCGGACCCCGGCCTCGACGGCCTCCGTCAGCCAGTCGACGAACAGCGTCTCGGGCCGCTCCGGAGCGCTGTCCGGCTCGAACACCGGCAGCTCGCCGGCGAATACCGGGAGGCTGCGCAGGTACTGCCTGATATCCGTCATGAACGATCCTCTCCCACCCAGTCCGGCGCATGTCCGACCATTTCGATCACGCGGGACAAAAGGCTCTGTGAGCTGTCGTGGCGCCCCGGTCGAAGCTAAGGTGACTACGTCGGCGCGCGCGGCTCAGACTAGCAAACCGGCCGATCCCCACTGCCGTCTGACGACGGGTCAGGGAATCGGCGCCCCTCGTCCCGGCCGGGCCCGCCGCCCCATTTGGCACCGCTCGTCCGGCAATGAGGATCGGGGATGAAGATGGCCCATGCGCGCGTGACGGTTTCCGAGGGGGAATCCGCCGAGCAGACCCGGTGGACCGGTGGGAGGGCCGAGGCGCCGGACCTTTCCGTCATCAAAATCGGCGGAAGCCTGGTGTCGCAGAAAGACCGGGCGGGGCACCTCGATCTCGACCTGGTGGACCGGTACGCCCGGCTGATGGCCGAACTGTGGACGACGGCGCCGGGAAAAGTGGTGCTCGTCGTCGGCGGCGGGGCGATCGGGCACGGGGCCGTGCGGGAATTGGACCCGGGGGACCGGTTCGCCGCACTCGGCCTCACCCGGGCCACGTTCACCGTCAAATGGGCGTGGGTGGAGGCCCTGTCCCGGCACGGGGTCCCGGGCTTTCCGGTGCAGGTGGGAGGCCTGTGCGTGCTGCGGGACGACCGGCCGGCGGCGCAGCTCGGAGCGGTGGAGGAATTGCTGCGGACCGGCTGCCTCCCGGTGCTTTCCGGCGACTGCGTGATGACGCCGGAGGGGCGGCTGGAGGTGTTCGGCAGCGACCGCGTGCCCGAGATATTCCTCGGCGCGGAACGGACGTTCCGGAGAATCCGGGTGGCCGTCCTCACCGACGTTCCCGGAGTGCTCCGGGACGGCCCCGGCGGAAACCGGACCATTCCCTTCATCGACGCCGACGACCCGGAGGGCGCCCGCACGCACATCTGGGCGGCCGCCGCCCACGACACCAGCGGGGCGATGGCGGGCAAGGTGGCTTCGCTCCAGGAACTCGCCCGTTCCGGCGCGGAATGCGTCATCCTGCGCGGCGCCCCCGACATGGCGGGCCTGGACTTTCTGGTGCAGCCGATGTCGGCCTGGTCGGAGGGAATTCCGCGGACGCTGATCGCACGCCGATAGCCGCCGCCCGGCGGCCCGGCCGCGGAAACTCAACGCCGGGCGGCCCGGTCGCGGTTTCCGGGCGGCCGGGACGCCCGGCGTTCGTGCTTCTCCAGCAACTCGGCGTGGTATTCGAGAACGCGGCGGAATTCCGGCAGCCGGGAGAGGTCGCGGAGCTCGCCCGGATCCTCCTCGCGGTCGAACAGCAGCGGGTCGAGCGCCGGGAAGTGGACGTAGCTGTGCCGCGCCGTCCGGACGACCGTGAGGCGGCACTCCTCGGGGCGCAGCCCCAGCTCCCGCTCCGGCCGGCCCGTCGACCCGTCCCGGAAGTCGAACTCCTGGACGGCGGCCGGGCGCGAGCCCGCAGCGCCGGCGCCCGGCGGGAGCAGCGGCGACCCGTGGCCGTGCGGCAGCTGCGGGACGCCGGCCCAGTCGAGCACGGTGGCGGTGACGTCGACGGACTCGGTGGGGCCGGTCACCACGGACCCGCCCGGGCGGCCGGGGTGACGGACGATCAGCGGGATCCGGTAGGCGGTCTCCCGGAAGCCGCCGGTGCCGAGGCTCCAGTGGTCGCCCAGGGTGTCGCCGTGGTCGGCGGTGAAGACCACCAAGGTGTCCCGCTCACGGCCGAGTTCGCGCAGCGCGGACATCAACCGGCCGACGTGGTGGTCGAGTTCGGCGACCAGCCCGAGGTACGTGGCGCGGTGCCGGGCGACCGCCTCGTCGGTCAGGTCCGCGGCCGCGGTGTCGAGGCAGTCGCGGCCGAGCCAGTACCGCAGGAACGGGTGGCGCTCCGCCTCGGCCGCCGCGCTCACCAGCCGGTGCGGGGACGCCATCAGCGACGGGTCGTAAGCGGCGTGGTACGGCGCGGGCGCCACCCACGGCGGATGCGGGCGCAGGAAGGTCGCGACGATGCACCAGGGTTCGTCCTGGCGCTCCGTCATGCACGCGATGGTGCGGTCGGCGACGAACGCGGTGTCGCTGAGCCGGGCCGGGTAGCGGGCCAGGTTCCGGGTGCCGGGGGCCGGCCGGAGGATGTCCACGGGGTTCGCGGGGACGGGCCGGCCGTTCGCCGCGAGGTGGCCGAGCCACTCGGCGAGCCCCGCGTCGCTCAGGTTGAACCTGGTGTGCCAGGAGAAGCCGTCCGGGACGGTCTCCCGGCCGTCCTGCGGCGCGACGGTGTCCGTGTAGCCGACCACGTGGCAGCCGGTGCCGGCCTCGGTGAGGTGCGCGGCGATCGTGGGCGTGCCGGCGGCGACCGGCGTGCGGTTGTCGAGCATGCCGTGCGCCGACTGGTACCGGCCGGTCAGCAGCGAGGCCCGGGCCGGCCCGCACGGGGCGCACACCGAGTAGTGCCGGTCGAAGCGGGTGCCCTGCCGCGCCAGCGCGTCCAACTCCGGTGTCCGGGCGAGCGGATGGCCGTAGCAGCCGAGCACGTCGGCGCGGAGCTGGTCGGCGACGACGAGCAGGACGTTCCGGCGGCCCGCCCCGCCCGGGCCGGACGGCGCGGGCCCCGGTCAGCGGTAGGCACGGGCCTGCATGCCGAAGAGCTCGGCGTAGAGGCCCTGTTCGGCCATGAGTTCCTGGTGGCTGCCCGAGGCGACGACGCTCCCGCCGTCGAGGACCAGGATCAGGTCGGCGATCCGCACCGTCGAGAACCGGTGGGAGGTGAAGAGGGTGACCGCCCCGACCGTGCGCGCCGCGGCGTCCGAGGAGGCCACCAGGCTCTCGAAGAGCCGGTGCTCCGCCGACGGGTCGAGTGCGGAGGCGGGCTCGTCCAGGGCGAGGAGCAGCGGACGGCCGCGCATGCCGGCCCGGGCGAGCCCGAGCTTCTGCCACTGGCCGCCGGAGAGTTCGGCCCCGTCCCCGTAGGCCCGGCCGAGCAGGCCGTCGAGTCCGCCGGGGACCTTCGCGACCAGGTCCTCCGCCTGCGCGCCCGCCAGGGCGGCCCGGACCTCGGCGTCCGAGCCGAGCGCGGGGACGTGCCCGATGCCCACGTTCTCGCGGAGCAGCAGTTCGAGGCGCGCGAAGTCCTGGAACAGCATCGCGACCCGGTCCTGCCAGGAGCGGCCGCGCAGCGAACGGAGGTCGACCCCGTCGACCAGGATGCGGCCCGAGGACGGCTCGTACAGCCCGCAGAGCAGCTTGACCAGGGTGCTCTTGCCGGCGCCGTTCTCGCCCACGAGGGCCACGGAGCTGCCCGCCGGAATGTCCACGGTGACGTCGCGGAGGACCAGCCGGTCGGTGCCCGGGTACCCGAAGCTCACGTTCTCCAGCCTGATGCCGGAGCGCAGCCGGGCCGGGGCGTCCTGCGGGTCCCCGACCGGCTCCGGGTCGGGGCGGACCCGGTCGCGGAGGCTGCCGATGCGCTCGACCGCGAGGCCGGCGCCCTGAAGGGTGCTCAACAGGCCGAGCCCAGCGGCGACCTGGACGCTCACCTGCACCGCCAGCGCGATCACCAGCACCACCGAGCCGACGTTCACCTGACCGTCGACGGCCCGCCGGACGACCAGGACGAGCGCACCGCCGTACGCGGCGGCGAACACCGCCTGCCCCGCGGCCCGGGCGGCGGCCGCGGTCAGCTGGGCCCGGCCCAGCCGCCGGGCCGAGGCGTCCCACTCGGCGCGCTGACGGCCGATCAGCCGCTCCTCGATGCCGAAGAGCTTGATCTCCTTGGCCGAGCTGCCGGTGGTGGCGAGTTCGAGCAGGTGGCGGCTGAGCTGGGTGGCGGACGCGGAGGCGGTCTTCGCCCGGTCGACGAGGCGCTGCGAGGCGTTGCTGATCAGCACCGGCGGGAACCCGGCCAGCGGCAGCAGGACCAGCCACGGGTCGACCGTGGCGAGCACGACCGTGGTGATCAGCACCTGGACGAGCAGGCCGGTGAGTTGCAGCACCGCCTCGACGGCGAGCCGCATCCTCCCCAGCTCCTCGCGCACCAGGGTCATGGTCTCCGCGAACCCCGCGCTGTCGAAGTGCTCGATGCCGCGGGTGCCGTTGCAGATCCGGACGAGTTCGGCGTGCAGGGCCTCCTCCTCGATCTCGCCGAGCTCGAAGTAGGTGAGGTGGGCGAAGTGGCCCATCAGCAGCTCGAAGATCAGCAGGACGGCGGTCGCCAGGCCGTACAGGCGTGCCGCGCCGGTCTCGCCGCCCAGGGCCGCGTTGGTGAAGTCCCTGAGCGCGAGGGCCGTCAGCGGCGTCGCCAGGTAGCCGACCATGACCAGGGCGAAGGCCTTGAGCAGCCGGGCGCGGTCGGTCCGCCAGGAGAGCCGCACCAGGAAGGAGACGGCGTGGAGGAAGGCTTTCACTGCACCGGTTCCATTTCTCCGCCGTCGGCGAATCGCTCCGCTTGGAGGTGGAAGAGCTCCGCGTACCGGCCGCCCTGCTCGACCAGCTCGTCGTGGGTGCCGCGTTCGACGACCCGGCCGCCCTCGACGACCACGATCCGGTCGGCCTTGCGGACGGTGGAGAACCGGTGCGAGATGATGACGCTGGTCAGCCCCCGGGTGGTCTCCAGGAAGCGGTCGAAGAACTCGACCTCGGCGCGGACGTCCAGTTGGGCGGTGGGCTCGTCCAGGACGAGCACCGACGCGCCGGCGGCGACCGCGCAGAAGGCGCGGGCGAGCGCGATGCGCTGCCACTGGCCGCCGGAGAGGTCGGTCCCGCCGGGGTAGCGCCGGGACAGCACCGTGCCCGCGCCGTCGGGAGGCCCGCGAGGACCGGGCCGGCGCCGGCCCGCTCCGCCGCCGCGGCCACCACCGCGTCGCCGGGGGGCGCGGACGCGCCGAGGGCGATGTTCTCACCCGCCGTCAGTTCGTAGCGGTTGTAGTCCTGGAAGATGACGGCCAGCTGCCGCTGCCAGACCCGCGGGTCGATGCCGGTCAGCTCCGCGCCGTCCACGGTGATATGGCCCGCGGTGGGGTCGTACAGCCGGGCCAGGAGTTTCAGCAGGGTGGTCTTGCCCGCGCCGTTGAGGCCGACGATCGCCGTCGACCGCCCGGCGGCCAGGTCGAGGTCGAGGCCGCGCAGGATCTCCGGCCCGTCCTCGTGGTAGCGGAAGCGCACGCCCCGGAAGGAGATCGCCGTCCGGGGGGCCGGGACGGGAGCCTGCCCGCCGCCGGAACCGGCACGGGTGCCCGCGGCGTGGCGGGCCGTCTCCTCGAACCGCCGCAGCGCCGTGTACGACTGCATGCCGACCTGGGTCTGCACGTCGCTCTCCGGGAAGTACACGCCGAAGCGCATCAGGATGGCGACCGCCTGCAGGGCCACCACGAAGGCGAGCACGCTCAGCCCGTGGCCCCCGGCGTCCCCCAGCAGGGTCAGGACGGTGCCCCCGCCGGCCAGGCCGACCGCCGCCAGCGCGACGAACGGCCAGAACATCAGCCGGCGCCGGCCCTCCCACAGCGGGGTGAGGTACGCCATGGTCTCCTTCCGCTGCCGGTCGAGCAGCCACGGCAGGAGCCCGAGGATCCGCACCTCCTTGGCCAGGCCCGCACCCAGGCCGAGGCCCCTGACGTACCCCATCGCGCGGCGCTCGCCGCTCAGACCCGTGAACAGGACGTTGAAACGGCCCAGCGAGCCGCGCTGGCCGAAGCGGACGACGAGCGCCGTCGCGGCGATCAGCACGCCCGCGAGCGGCGACAGCATGACGGCCACCAGGACGGCGGCGCTGACCAGTTGGGTGTACCGGGCGACCAGGGCCACCACCCCGGCGACCGCGTCGCCGGGCGTCGGCATGCTGCGCTCGAACGCGGTGCGGGCGTCGCTCAGCAGCTCCAGCGCGGCGCGGTCCTCCAGCGCACCCACCGGGGCCTCGCACAGCGCGGCCGACATGAGCCGCCGGACGCAGTACCCGTCCACCCGCCGCGAGACGATCTCGCCCACGGCCGTCTGGAACGGCACCAGCGCCTGGTGCAGCAGGAAGGCGCCGACGGCGACCGCCAGCGCCGGCCCGACGGCGGACCAGGGCGAGCCGGACCCGGCCGGATCCGCGGCGACGTGGTCGAGCAGCACGCTCATCGCGAGGACGAAGCCGCTGGGCAGCGCCCCGAGCGCCAGGTTGAGGACGACCCCGAGGAGCAGCAGGCCGCGGCCCGCGGCGGGGGCGAGGCGCAGGATCGCCGTCCACCGCCGGGCCCGGCCGCGGAACCCGCGCCAGGCCCGGCGGGGGAGGGACACGGACTCGGTCATCAGGGGGTTCCCTCCACCAGCAGTTCCGCCCGGGCGAATTCGAGCCCCAGCGGATCGGCGCCGACCACCCGGATCCCGCGGAAGGTCGGCGGCGCGCCGGCGTCGCCGGCGTGGTCGACGGCCACCGCCCGCATGCCCGCGGCCGGGCCGCCCGCAGGCCCACCGGTGCGTCCTCGAAGACCAGGCAGTCCGCGGGCCGCACGCCGAGTGCCTGCGCGGCCCGGCGGAAGCACTCCGGGTCCGGCTTGCCCCGGACGACGTCGTCGGCCGTGACCAGGACCTCGGGCTCCGGCAGTTCCGCGGCGGCCAGCCGGGCCCGGGCCACCCGCCTGGTGCCGGAGGTGACGATCGCCCAGGAGCCGGGCGGCAGTTGCTCCAGCAGCCGGGCGGCGCCGGCGGTGGCGGTGATGCCCGCGACGTCCGCGCAGGACAGCCGCTGCAGCCAGAGCGTCTCGGCGGCGACGTCCGCCGACGGGGCGAGCAGGGCGATCAGTTCGCTGTCCACCAGGCCGTGCGAGCGCCGGACGGCGGTGTCCCCGTCCAGGCCGTGCCGGGCGGCCCACCGGCGGGTGTGCCGGTCGATGGCGGCCTGCGAGTCGACCAGCGTGCCGTCGAGGTCGAACAGCACCGCCCGCCCGTGCCACCGGAGGCCGTTCACGAGCGGGCCCCGGCGGCGCCCGCCGTGCCGGACCCGCCCGGCGGCGGGCCGAGGACCAGGGTGAGGGCGTCCGGCCGGTGGGCGAACTCCTCGACGATCGGCAGACCGCACCGCCGCACCGCGTCGGCCGTGCGCCCGTACAGCTCGGTGTTCCAGATGACCACGGCGATCACCCCGTCCGCGGTGAGGCTGTCGCCGGTGCGGCGGACGAGGTCGGCGGCCCGGGCCGCCGGCAGGTAGTAGACGACCTCCCGCAGGAGCACCAGGTCGAACCGGCCGGGCGGCCGGAACGTCGTCACGTCCGCGACCTCGAACTCGCTGGCGGGGCGGCCCAGTCGGCGGGCCCGTTCGATCGCGTCGGGGCTGATGTCGACGCCGAGGTAGAAGCTGTAGCCGTCCGCGTCGAGCCGGAGGTTCGCGCTGGTTCCGCACCCGAGGTCGAGGATGCGGCCCCCGCGCGCGTACTTCCGGACGAGGGCCGTGGGCAGCGGGTCGTCGCCGCCGTCGAGGTAGTCCCAGCGCCCGGAGGTGTACTCGCGTTCCCAGAGCCACCGGCGGACCGCCGAGGGCGCCCAGCGCTTGGCGGCGCGGATGGCCGTCACCGTGATGCGGCGGCGGAGCGTCAGGTTCAGCGGCACCGGTCGCCTCCGGTGGTGGAGGCGGTGACCAGGCCCGCCGCGGGCGGCCCGCCGGCGGCCTTCTGCCAGAAGTCGCGCACCCAGCACAGCACGTCCTGCATGACGTGGTGGTTCTGGTTGGGCCGCAGCGCGCCGAGCTGGAAGAACATGACTCCTTCGCTGGGCGGGCCGAGCAGGGTGAGCCGGTCGTCGACCCGGCCGTCGGCGCGGACCGGGTGGAACCGCTCCGTCAGGTCGAGGCCGCCGGGCTCGAACCCGGGGCCGTCCGCACCGGGGTTGCGCCACTTGCGGACCAGGCCGCGGCGCAGCAGGTTGGGGTAGAGCGGCCGGACGTCGGACTCGGCGTCGAACGGGTGCACCCGCGCGTCGACGAGGGTGTCCACCAGCAGGTCGGCGCCGGTGTGCGGACCGGTCACCCGCCACGATCCGGTGGCCTCGTCGCCGGCCGCGAACGCGCCGGGACCGGCGGAGACGTCGACGAGGCCGAGCTCGACCAGGGCCCGGATCTTCTCCATCACCTCGAGTGCCGCGCCGTTGCAGAGCCGGTTGTGGATCCGCATGTAGCTGTCCAGGAAGGTCCGGTGCGAGGCGGCGGTCAGGCCGCCGAAGTCCACGGCGCGCGCCAGCACTTGGCGCAGGTCGCGCCAGACGCCGTCGGCCGCCGCCTTGGCCGGGTTGAGGAGGTTTCCCTGGGCGGCCCACCGGTGGTCCACGTCCATGAAGTCGAGCAGGGCCGCGCGGTAGGCGGCCGGATCCCGGTAGCCGGTGGCGGGCAGCGGGCGGATCAGCCGCTCCCAGCCGAACCGGTTGTCCGCGAAGCGGCTGCCGTGCCGGGTCGGCGAGACGAGCCCGGCGACGCGCGCGGCGATCTGCTGCCCGGCCGCGACCCGTTCGGTCAACTCGGCGGCGGCGACCGGGCCGTGGACCACCTCCAGGTAGCGGGCGAGGGCCGGCCGCGCCCAGGGTTCGTCGGAGGGCAGCGGCCGGGCGCCGGTCAGCACGCCGTCGACGGCCCGCTCGGCGCGGTCGACCGCGGCTTCGACCGGGGCCAGCAGTCCGGCGATCGCCCCGTCCGCGTCGGCGCCCCGGCCGCCGTGCGCGAGGAAGTCCTCGTACCCCGGCCGGGCCTCGGCCTCCAGGAACGCGCCGAACTCCGGTCCCAGCAGCGTCCGGTAGTAGAGCTGGGCCATTTCGAGGACCACGATCGGCATGATGTGCCGCTCGAAGTCCAGCTGGAGCCGCACGGCGCCGCCGATCGGCACCGGCCGGCCGACGGCGGCCCGGACCCGGTCGACGGCCGTGTCGGTGAGGAACACGCCGCGGTGCTCGAACTCGGCCGGGTTCTGCTCCTTGGCGTTGTACGGGCGGGCGAAGGTGAACAGCCCCGCCGAGCCGAACAGCACGATCCGGGACGGCTCCTGCCCCGACGGGGTGTACCGCAGGCGCCCGTCGGCGCCGCCGGTGAACGTGCCGCCGCGGCCCTCGGTCAGGTGCAGCACCACGTCGATGGCGGTCAGCCCCATGCCGGCGCAGGCGATGGCGCCGCCGGCCGGGGCGACCTCCTCGGTGACGTACTGCTCCAGCGGGTAGGCGCACGGCACGAACACCGCCCGCTGCTGCCGGGCCGCGAACTCGGCCCACCGGCGGGACCGGGGGGAGCGCTCCGGGCGGTTCCACGAGTGCCCGGTGATCATCAGGACCTCGTCGGCGACCACGGACCCGGTGCCGTCGGCCAGCAGGACGCGCAGCCGCCCGTCCTCGTCGACCAGGTCGACGACCTCCTCGGCGTGCAGGTGGACCCGCACGCCGGGGTGGCCGCGGAGGATGGCCAGGTAGCGTTCGAACAGGTCGCGCAGGGCGAGCCCGTGCACGTACCGCTTGGGCCAGTCCTCCGGGTCCAGGTCGAATTCGGGGAGCCCGGTCTCGGCGAACGCCGACGCGCACCACTCGTACAGGGTGGGCCGCAAGGACCGGTCGAGCAGCGGATCGGCGCCGTCCACGGTCTCGTCGGCCGCGAAGGCGACCTGGGCCACGATCCGGTTCAGGAAGCTGGTCCGCGGCTGCAACGGGCTGTGGACCTGGCCGGCGCCGAACTGGCCGGACAGGTCGAAGACGTGGATGTCGAGCCCGGTGAGCGGCGGCAGCGCCGACACCGTGGCGGCCAGCCGCTCCATGACGTAGGTGCAGCTGGGACCGCCACCGATGATCGCCAGACGAACTGCGCGCACTGAGAATCCCCTGTGTTCCGACTGCCGATTCGATGATCAGTTGGCGTGCGAGGCCACCAGCGCCGCCGCGTCCGCGGGCGCCGGATCCGGCGTTGCCCGGTGCGGTGCGCCCTCCTCGACGGGGGCGTCGCTGCGCAGGTACAGCTCCTCGTTGCGCTTGAGCTCGGGAACGCCCTGCAGGTCGAAGACCAGGTCGAGCGGCGCGATGCGCTCCTCGACCGGGGCGGAGGTGCCTGCGCTGAGGATCTCCTCGAAGGTCCGGCTGACCGCCGCGATGCTGGCGCGCAGTCCCTGGTTCGCGTAGATGACCATCTTGACCCCGGCCGCGGCGAGCTCGTCGACGGTCACCGAGTAGTAGGTCGTCGGCACCACCACCAGCGGCTTGCGGAAGTCCCACCGGTCGATGAACTCGAAGATCGACGCCGGCGAGCGGTCCTTGTCGTGGATCAGGATCGCGTCGGCGCCGGCATCGGCGTACGCGCGCGCCCGCCGGACCGCCTCCTCCATGCCGCGGTTGGCGATGAGCGCCTCGACCCTGGCGATGACGACGAAGTCGGGATCCTCCTGCGCCGCCTTCGCGGCCTCGACCTTCCCGCAGAACTCGCCCAGCTGCGCGAGCTGCTGACGGCCCGACACGAAGCTGTTCATCTTCGGGAACACCTTGTCCTCGATGCACACGCCGGCGATGCCGGCGGCCTCGTACCGCCGGACGGTGTTCATCACGTTGATGGCGTTGCCGTAGCCCGTGTCGCAGTCGGCCACGACCGGGACCTCCACCGCGCGGGCCATCGACTGGGCGGTGGCCAGGAGTTCCGACATGGTGAGGATGTCGGCGTCCGGCACGCCGTGCGAGGCGGACACCTCCAGCCCGCTCGCCCAGATGCCGTCGAAGCCGGCCCGCTCGGCCAGTCTGGCGCCGAGCGCGTTGTGGGCGCCGACCAGCCGGATCGGCTCGGGCCCGGACAGCAGGGCGCGCAGTCGCGCGGCGGGCCGCCGGGACGGCGCCCGCACCGATTCTCCAGGGATTGAGTTCCCAGTCATTGCTGAATGCACGGTCGCTCTCTCTCGCAAAGAATTGCCTGGCAACACGCAGAAAACCTCGCGCGAATGAGGAGGCCGCCATGGAGTGCCGGGCCCGGTGGTGTTTTCACCGACCGCCCGCCGATGCACTGAATTCCGCCGGCTGTGGCCGGCCCGGCCGCCGGGACAACAGTCGCCGGCAGGAAGCGCGAGGATGTGGGGCAATTACCCGAACTTACAGTGAACAACTGGTCTGGACCTTACCCACCTGCCGGTGGGCTGTCAACGATCGAACACGGTGCGCAGTCGCCCGGCGGCGGTCGCGCAAAAGCGCCAAATGGTGCGCGACCGGCCCAACGCAGACTGTGCAGTTGACGGACCATCAGATTCTGCGGACGCCTGCTCGCGACCGCCCGAGGCCGGCGCCGAAGCGGCCGGCACGCTGCCGGAACGCGGATCAGGCCGCACCACCGGAAAAGGCTCCCGGCGCCGGTGGACCACGCCGTCCCGAATCCCGCCGGCCGATGCGCCCACCGGGGCCGGATTTTTGCGGAAGATGCCCGGTTCGCCTGGTTCGATCGACGGTCCGGCCTTTTGCCGCCCATTTCGGTATTGGTCGCGGAATCGGCCGGGGAGGTATCTCAAGATTCGGAACAGGGGTTGGCACGGAACTCGCCCGCATGCTTCCATCTCTCCTCAAGTCGAGCGCCGGACCCCGTGTCCGGTCCCGTCGGGAGTCGGGACGCGGACGTCCGTTCCGGCCACTGGAAAAGACTGGGGGAGTCGACGAATTGGGCGCCAGCCGATCGCACGATGCCGCGCAATCCGGGCCCGTCGAAGCACTGCGCCGGACGCTCGCGTGGGCAGCCGGCGCTCCGTGGCCGCACGGCAGCGAATCCGGGCCGGTCGAGCCCGAGGCCCTCGTCGCCGCGCTCCACGCCCACCGGCTGGACGCCCGCTTCCTGCGCCGGCTCGGCGAACCCGGCGCCCCGGCCGTGCCGGACGCCGCCGTCCGCCGGGTACGCGAACGGCTCGACGCCACCCGGGAACGGGTGCGGCGCCAGCGGGAACTCTTCGCGGAACTCGCCGCCGCGTGCCCCGAGGAGCGGCTCGTCATGCTCAAGGGCAGCACGCTGTACGCCCACACCGGCGATCCCGACAGCGTCCGCTTCAGCGGCGACCTGGACATCGTCGCGGCCGCCCCGGAACGCGCCGTCCGCACGGCCGCCGCCGCCCTGGACCTGGAGCGGACCGCGGACGCGGCCGTCCTCGACGAGTACGCCGGGCTCCTGCACCCCGAGCTCGGCCTGATCGAGGTGCACTCCTACTTCCCGGTCCCGGTCCTGCCCCCGTCCGTGCGGACCGGCGCCGCCTCGCCCGGCCGGAACCCCGGGGCCTGGCGCCACGAGGCGTGCATCGGGGAGCACCGCCTGACCCACGCGGACCTGCTGGAGAACCTCGCCGACGGGATCCCGGGCGTGCTGGCCCCGGAACTCGCCGTCATCGTCTACGCGGCGCACCTGTACGGCGATTACCTGCGGACCATGCTGCCGCTGCCCGCGGGCACGGTCCGGCTCGACGAGGTGGCCACCGTCGTCGACCTGTGCGCGCTGCCCGCCTTCCGCCCGGAGCGGTTCGTCCGGCTGGTCGACCGGCACCGCGCCCACGACGTGATCGGCTTCGTGCGGGCCCTCGCCGCGGACGTGCTCGGCCTCGACCCGTTCGACGGCGTGCTCCCGCCGACGCCGGACCCCCTCTTCCCCGTCGACCTCTGGTGGGACGGCGTCGAGGGCTTCCTCGTGGACCTCGGCTGGCACCCCTGGGAGCTGGTGGTCAGGGACCGCCACCCCGACGCCACGCTCGGCGCGCTCGACCCGGCTGCCGTGCCGGTCGCTCCCGGCGCGCCGGCCGTGGTGACGGCTGCCACCGCCGCCCCCGACACCGGCGGCAGGTTCGCCCACCGCACCGAGCACGGCACGGAGTTCGCCGTCACCGCGACCTTCACGGACACCGGAACGGCGCTGCGCGTGCGGGTGGACGTCCCGACCGTCCCCGACGACCGGTTCACCGGCGTCGCGCTCTACTTCGGCGACAACCGCTACGAGGTGTTCCACGCGCCGGCCGAGGACGGACTCAGGCTCGACGACTACTCGACCTCGCGGACCGCAGCCGGGACGGCGACCGTCGGCGTGGAACGCACCGCCCAGCAGGACGAACTGACGCTGGAACTGCCCTGGGCCGCACTCGCGGCCTCCCGCACCCCGGACGGCCGGCGGCTGCCGCTGCTGTTCGCCGTCCGCCAGCAGTACCTCGGCTGGGGGCGGACCGCGGCCGGCCTGGTCCTGCCGCTCCGGCTGGAGCATTCCTAGGACCCACGACGACCACCGAACGGCCGCCGGACCGGCGGCCGCGGGGCAAGGGGAGGACAACGTGCTCGTCACCGTGGTCGGCACCGACGGAGTCGGCAAATCGACCGTTTCGCGCCTGGTCGCCGAGAGGCTCTCGGCCCAGGGACACCCGGTCGACCGGATCGACCGCTGGGACATCGTCGACAACCCGCAGTACCCGTCGGCGCGCCTGCTGCGCCCCGACGTGCCCGACGCCAGGGCGTGCGTGGCCGAGATGGAGAACCCGGCCAGGTTCCTGTTCCTGATGTGGTCGATCGGCCACGCGCTGATGGGCCGCCGCACCGCGGCCGCCCCCGGCGCGGTGACGCTGCTCGACGGCTACTGGATGAAGCACGCCGCCTGCGAGATCGTCTACGGCCTCGACGCCGCCTGGACGGAGGCCGTCGTGGCGGCGCTCCCGCGCGCCGACGCCGTGCTGCACCTGCGGCTCGACCCGGAACAGGCCTGGCAGCGCAAGTGCGACGGCGACCTCGTCCCCTACGAGTGCGGCATGGACGACAGCTGCTCCCGCGACAGCTTCCTGCGCCACCAGCGGAAGGTCCGCGAGGTCCTGGACGGCTGGTCGGCGCGGTTCGGCTGGACCGAGGTCGACGCCGGCGCGCCGCTGGACCGGGTCGTGGCCGCCGTCGGCGAACTCGCCGTCGCCGCGGCCGGGTCCGCGCTCCGCGAGGGGCCGGGCGGTGACGGGCGCGCCGGAGCGGATCGAGCTCAGCGTGGCCGTCATGTACCACCCGAGCCGGGTCGCGAACCTCCCGCGGCTGGTGGAGTCCTGCGCGCCGGCGGTCCCGCAGCTCGTCGCCGACCCCGACCCGGCCGGCCCTCCCAGCCCGCTGCGGACGGCGAAGGCCGCCTGGGCCGCCGTGCCCGACACCGCCACCCACCACCTCGTCCTGCAGGACGACGTCCTGCTCGCCGAAGGCTTCACCGCCCACCTCGAACGGGCGGTCCGGGCGCGCCCGCAGGACGGGATCGCGCTGTACGTGAACCGGAACAGCCCGCAGAACTCCTACCTGGTGCGGCGGGCGGCCGCCGCCGGGTCGCCCTGGGCCCCGCTCTCCCCCCACGAGTACACGCCCACCCTCGGACTCGTCCTCCCCGCCGCCGACGCCCGCGCGCTGGCGCAGTACCTGCGCACCCACCCGGACGACCTCCGCGACGACGACGAGCTGGTCACCGGCTTCTGCCGGGACCGCGGCATCACCGTGCTCGCCACCGTCCCGCACCTCGTGGAGCACGCGAACCAGCCGAGCATCGCCGGCAACGCCGAGCACGGGATCCGCTGCGGGGTCGCCTTCGCCGGCGGCGGGGCCGACCCGTCCCCCGAGCAGTGGGCGGTGCCGCTCCCGAAGGACCTGCTCCGGCGCGCGGCGGCCGGCTGGGACCGCGAGTTCGCCGTCGAGTTCTACGACTCCCGGTGCCTGCTGCGGTTCGTGCGCGCGGGCCGCGGCGAGCCCGTCGAGAGCAGCTTCGGCTGGGAGTGGACCGACTGGTCCGCCGCCGTCGGGGTCCCCCCGGACGCCGTCCTCGCGGCACTCGCCGAGGAACTGTCCGCACCCGGGAGCGCGGCCCGGACCGCGGCGCTGTCCGCCGTCCCCGCCCGGACCGCGGCGGACCTCTGGGCGGCTGCTTACCTGCTGGGGGCCGACGCGGCGACCGTCGAGGGCCCGCCGGAGGCCCGCCTCCCCCGCGCGGACCGGGACCGGCTGGTGCGCCGGGCGGTCGAATCCTGGATCGCCTGCGGTCTGAACGCCGAGGACGCGGCCGCCGCGGACGAGCGCGCACGACGGGCCCTCACCGAGCTCGCCCTCGCCGCCGTTGCACGCGGCGCCGCGGCCGGCGGACGCGGACCGGGCCCCGACGACGAAGGCGAGGCGCAGGATGCCTGAGCACGAACTCCCCCCGGCCGCCCTGGACACCGTCCTCGTGATGGCGCGCCGGGAGGCGGCGAGCCACCTGCTGCGTCCGCCGCCGGGCGGCCGGATGAACCGGCCCCGGCCCGTGCTGTTCGTCCAGGTGGCGCGCTGCCCGTGGTGCGGCGCCGACGCGGACACCGCGCGGCACGGACAGGTCGTCCCGCTGCGGATGGCGCCGCTGGTCGACGCCGCCCGCCCGGTGGAGCCGGAGGAGGGACAGGTGCGGCTCACCGCACTCGGCTGCGAGTCCCTCACGGCCCGCAGCCTGCTGTCCGTCGTCCACGCCGCGACCGGCCCCGGCGGGCCCGCCCGGACGGCGTACCGGACGCGGGCCGTCGCGTGGGCGGAACTCGCCGGGCCGGCCGGCGTGCCGGACCTGGGCCCCGCACGGCGGCCGACCTCCTCCGGCGGCTGGCGGACACCGAACGCTGGGCCGACGGCGCGCCGATGCCGCCGGACGCGGTCCGAACCGTCCCCGCCTCCACCCGCCCCGCCACGAACCCGGCGACCTCCGCCGACGCCGTGGAAGCGCTGCGGCGCGCGGCGCGCACCCACTTCGTCACACCGCACCTGGACGGCGGCCTCGCGTCCGGACTGAACGCCCGGTACCGCGAACAGCTGGACCGCGCCGTCCTGGCCGCGCTGTGACCGGCCCGCCGGCCGCGCCCCCGTCCCGCCCGGCCGCGCCACGCCGGCCCGGCCCCGCGCGACGACTCCTCCCCACCCGACGGCGCGACTTCGCCGAACACCGTCCGAAGGCCGCCCGACTCCCCACTCAGCGAGGGCACCGCTCATGCATGCAGATCCGATGTCGACACCCCCGGACGCGGCCCGCCGCCGGGCCGCCGCCCCGCGCGCGCTCGGAGCGCGGCGGTGAGCGGCGAGCAGGGCGGCGGACTGGACCCGGCAGCCGTCGTCGATGCGTTCCGGACCGCGGGACTCGGCCCCTACTTCGGCGTCCCCTGTTCCTTCCTCGGGCCGATGATCAGCGTGCTCCAGGCCGACCACCCCGAGGAGTACCTGGCCGCGGCGAACGAAGGGGAAGCCGTCGCCGTCGCCTCCGGCGCCCACCTCGCCGGCCGGCGGCCGGTCGTCATCATGCAGAACTCGGGCCTGGGCAACGCCGTCAACCCGCTCACCTCGCTCTGCCACACCCTGCGGATCCCGGTCCTGCTGCTGGTGACCTGGCGCGGCGAGCCCGGCCACCCGGACGAACCCCAGCACCGGCTGATGGGCGCCCTCACCCGGGACCTGCTCACCGCCATGGGCGTCCGGCACGAGATCTTCCCGAGCGACCCCGCCGAGCTGGCGCCCGCGCTGGAACGGGCCCGCCGGCACATGGACGAGGAGGGCCTGCCGTTCGCCTTCGTCGTGCCGAAGGGAGCGCTGCGCCCGAGCCGGCCCGCCGCGGCGGCCCCGGCCCCGGCGGCCGGCCTGATGCTCCGCGCCGAGGCCATCGCGCACATCGTCGCCGAGGCCGGCCCCGACGCCCTGCTCGTCGCCACCACCGGCAAGACCGCCCGCGAGCTGGAGAACGACTGGGACCGGTCCGGCAACCTCTACGTCGTCGGCTCGATGGGCTGCGCGTCGAGCATCGGCCTCGGAGTGGCGCTCGGCGCACCCCGTCGCAAGGTCGTCGTCCTCGACGGCGACGGCGCGGCCCTGATGCGGCTGGAGGCCATGGCGACCATCGGGCACCGCGCGCCCGGCAACCTCGTGCACGTCGTGCTCGACAACGAGGCGTACGAGTCCACCGGCGGGCAGCCGACCGCCTCCGCCGGGATCGACTTCGGCGCGATCGCCGCGGCCTGCGGCTACCGCAGCCGCAGCGACGTCCGCGGCGCGGAACCGCTGCGCCGGGCGGTGGCGCGGATCGACTCGCAGCCCGGGCCGCACTTCGTCCGGGTCCGCATCCGCCCCGGATCGGATCCCGCGCTGGGCCGGCCGAGCCTCACGCCGCCCGAGGCCAGGGCCCGCTTCATGGCGGAGGTGGGGGCCGCGTGAGCGCGCGGGAACGGGACCGGCTCGTGCTGATGAACCCGGGGCCGGTGAACGCCGACGAGCGGGTCCGCGCGGCGCTGGCCGGACCGGACATGTGCCACCGCGAGCCCGAGTTCGCGGCCCTGCTCACCCGGGTCCGCTCCCGGCTGGTGCAGGTGTGCGGCGGCGACCGGGACTGGTCCGCGGTCGTGCTGACCGGCTCCGGCACCGCCGCCGTGGAGGCCGCCGTCGTCTCGGCGCCACCGCGGAACGGCACGGTCCTCGCCCTCGACAACGGCCACTACGGGCAGCGCATGCACGACATCGCGGCCGCGCACGGGATCGCCACCCGACGCCTGGAGCTCGGGTGGGGGAACCCGCTGGACCTCGCCGCGCTCGACGCCGCACTGGCCGCCGACAGCTCGATCACCCACGTCACCGTCGTCCACCACGAGACCAGCACGGGCATGCGCAACGACGTCCACGCCGTCGCCGGACTGGTGCACCGGCACGGGCGCGCCGTGATCGTGGACGCCGTCAGCAGCGTCGGAGCGGACCCGCTGGACCTGGCCGACAGCGGGCTCGACTGGGTGGCCGGATCCGCCAACAAGAACATCGAGGGCATGCCCGGCCTGAGCTTCGTGTGCGGCCGCCGCACCGCCTTCGAAGCCCTCGGCCAGGCCCCGACCCGGAGCTACTACCTGGACCTGCACCGCAACTTCCTCGCCCAGCAGGTCAACACGGCGCCCGCGTTCACCCCCGGCATCCCCGCGTTCTACGCGCTGGACACCGCGCTGGAACTGCTGCTCGCCGAGGGAGTGGAGGCGCGCGGCCGGCGCTACCTCGCGCTGGCCGAACGCCTGCGGGCCGGCCTCGAACGGCTCGGGCTCGACCTGCTGCTGCCGGCCGGGCACCGCGCCAACAGCCTGACCGCGGTCCGGCTGCCCGACGGCGTCCCCTACCGGGAGATGCACGACGCGCTGCGCGCCGCGGGATTCGTCATCTACGCGGGCCAGGAGCACCTCGCGAAGAACTACTTCCGGCTCTCGACCATGGGCTGCATGACCACCGCGGACGTGGACGACTTCACCGCCGCCCTCGGAGCCTTCCTCGGACAGGTCCGTCCGCCCGTGCCGGGCGCCTCCGCCGCCGACCGTAAGGAGAACCCGTGACCACCCCGACGGACCCCGAATCCCTGCGCGTCCGCCAGATCAAGCTCGACGACCACCTGCCGCTGGAGAGCGACCTCCGGCTGTACCTGGCGGAGAAGGACGAGACCGCCCGGGTCAGGAAGGAACGGCCCGGCCCGCAGCTGGTCGGCGTCCGCGAGCCCCTCGGACGGATCCCCCGCACCCTGCTCGTGCTGCCCCCGATGTGCGTCTACGAGGGCGCGGTCAAGCGCGTCGTGCCGCCCCTCGGGCTGTGCTACATCGCCGGGGCCCTGGAGCAGGAGGGGATCGACATCTCCATCCTCGACTGCATCGTCGAGGGCATCGACGAGGAGACGCCGGTCGCCCCCGGGGTGTGGAACCTCGGCATGTCCGAGGAGCGCTTCCGCGCGTACGTGGCCGAGAACGACTTCGAGGTCATCGGCTTCACCATGATCTACTCCTCGGACCTGCAGAACCTCTACCGGTTCGCCCGCATCGTCAAGGAGGTCCGGCCCTCGACGACGGTCATCGCCGGCGGCCTGCACGCGAGCATCTACGCGAAGAAGTTCCTGCAGGACGCCGTCGTCGACGGCGTCCCGTCCATCGACTTCGTGCTGCGCGGCGAGGGGGAGATCCGGCTCGGCGACTTCCTCCGCAACCTGGCGAACGGCGAGATCGACCGCCACGCCGACGGCCTGGCCGGCTGGCTCGACGGCGAGGTCTTCGCAAACCCGCAGTTCGCCCGCGTCGAGGACCTCGACTCGCTGCCGTTCCCGGCCTACCACAAGGTGCCGATGGAGCGGTACTTCGAGCACAACGTGCCGTTCTCGCCCTACCCGCGCGGGAAGCGCGTGATGCAGCTGTACACCTCGCGCGGCTGCCCGATCGGCTGCACCTTCTGCGCCAGTACCAACTTCTCCAAGAAGTACTACGCCCGCTCGGTGGAGAACGTCATCGCCGAGATCCGGCACTACAAGGAGGTCTACGGCGCGGACGAGGTCCAGTTCGCCGACGACAACCTCACGTTCGACCGGAAGCGGGCCGCCGACCTGTTCGACCGGATGACCGAGTTCGGCCTCCCCTGGTGCACCCCCAACGGGATCATGGTCAACACGCTCAGCCACGACCTGGTCGACCGGATGGTGCGGTCCGGCCTCTACCAGATCACCCTGTCGCTCGACAGCGGCAGCGCGGAGACGCTCAAGGAGCAGCACCGCAAGCCGGTCGACCTGACCAGGATCCCGGACCTGATGGCGTACCTGGACGAACGCGACGTCCTCATGCACGGCACGCTCGTCGTCGGCATGCCGGGCGAGACCGAGGCGCAGATCGAGGACGGCTTCGCCTACGTCGAACAGCTCCCGTTCCACTCCATCAACGTGTTCATCGCCCAGGCGATCCCCGGCTCCGAGCTGTTCGAGCGCGCCGTGAGCAACGGCACCATCACCTACGAGGGCGCCCTGCACATCGACACGGCCCGCTCCACGCTGCGCCTCACCTCGATCGACGGCGAGCGGCTGGAAGAACTCGTCGAGGGCTTCCTCACGCGCTACAACCACAGCATCTACCAGCGGGACCCCGAGGCGTGGGAACGCAAGTACCGGGAGCACAAGGAGCGGATGGCGCGGATCTGCGTCGGCGCGGCGTCCGCGATCACCTCGACCATCATCGAGGCCGGCGCCCGGCCGCCGGGGGACCAGTGACGGCGCGCCCCGCCAGCTCCCCGTCCACTCCGGCCGTCGAAGGCGAACGATCATGATCGAGTGCGTAGTTGTCCTGGCCGCCGGCCTGAACCGCCGCATGGGCGGACCGTCCGGACCCAAGTCCCTGCTCCCGCTGCGCCCCGGCGACGCGGACGGGCCCTCGTTCCTCAGCCGCAACCTGGAGCTGTACCGGGCGCACGGCGTCCGGCGCGTCGTCCTGGTGGTCAACTCGGAGCAGCGCCGGACCTTCGAGCGGTTCGCCGCCGAGGACGTCGAGCTCGTCACCGTGCCGACGGCCGCGGAGCCCACGGGTTCGAGCGTCAGCATGGCGGCCGGGCTGGCGGCGGTCCTGCGGCGCTTCCCGGCGGGCGTGCGGGTCCTGGTCACCGACGCCGACGTCGTCTACGAGCGCGCGGTCCTCGACCGGGCCGCCGGTCTCGGCCGGTCGGCGCTGCTCACCATCGACCGGGTGAGCGGCGACGGCGAGGAGGTGCGCGTCTACGGCCGGGCGGAGGACGAGCCCGTGCTGATCGGCAAGGGGCTCAGCAGCTCCCTCACGGCCGGCCTCGAACTGCTCGGGGAGAGCCTCGGGTTGATCGTGCTGGACGGCCCCGAGGTGCGGCTGGCCGCCGAGGTCGTCCAGTGGATCGTCGGCGACCCGCCGCAGGTCCGCCCGTACGGCTACGGCGGACGCCGGTCCGAGCACGAAGAGGTCTGGCAGTACCTGTTCACCCTGGGCAGGCTGCCGGTCGCGCGGATCGACGGGAACCTGCTGTTCTCCGAGTGCGACTTCCCGGAGGACCTCGCCCACATCCAGCAGGAGCTGTACCCGGCCATCCGGGAGCGCGACGAGCCGGCCGCGGTCCTGCGCTGAGCGACCGCCCGGGGACGGCCCGACGGCGGGGGCCCGGTCGCCGACCTGCCCCGCCGTCCGGTCGTTGACGCCCCGTCAGGAGCCGCGCAGCTCGGTGCGGGCCAGGGCCGTGACCGACAGCAGCAGCAGCGCCGTGCCGAGCAGGGCCGACGGGGTGAGCGGCTCGTCGAGGACGGCGGCGGCGATGGCCGTCGCGCTGAGCGGCTCGATCAGGGCCACCACGGAGGCCGTCGCGGCGCGGATCACCGCCGCACCCGCGAAGTACAGCGCGTAGGCGAGGGCGGTCGGGACCGTTGCCAGGTAGGCGAGCAGCAGCAGCGTGGACGGGAGGGCGTGCGCGGTCGGGAAGAGGCCCTCGGCGCAGGCGAACGGAGCCAGGCAGAGCGCGCAGACCGCGAACGAGCACAGGGTGGTGGTCGCCGGGTCGTCCGCGACGCCCGTGCGGGCCCAGTGGCGGGTGGCGACGGTGATCGCCGCGTAGCCGGCCGCCGAGGCCAGCGCCCAGGCCAGGCCGAGCGGTCGGACGCCGGTGTCCGGGCCGCCGCCGAGGACCAGCACCGCGAGGCCCGCCAGCGCCCCCGCGATCGCCGACAGCCCGGCGCGGCCCAGCCGTTCGCCCATCAGCAGCCGACCGCCGACCGCCACCATCACCGGCGCCGAGCCGAGCGTGACGACGGTGGCCACGGCCAGCCCCGTGTGCCGCACCGCGAGGAAGTACGCGGCCTGAAAGAGCGTCAGCCCCAGCCCGTTCAGCAGCATCCGGGTCGGGGAGGGCTTGGCGCGCCCGGCGCCGCCGCCGCGGAAGAGCCGCAGCGCCAGCAGGATCGCGGCGCCGCCGAGCGAGCGCCAGAACGTCAGGGCGAGCGGCCCCAGCCCGCTCTGCCGGAACAGCAGCGCGGCCGCCGCCCCGGCTGTGCCCCAGGCGGTGGCGGCGAGTGCGACGTACAGCAGGCCCCGCCGTGCGGGCAGGGCGGTGTGCAGTGAGAACACGGGTGGACTCCCGGAAAGCCGTCATGGTCAATGGCCACGGAGACGGGCAGCGACCATCGCCCCGGGGCGCCTGCCGTCGAACGGCAGCCCCGTGGACGGGTTCGGGAACCGGCCGGCCGCCCGCTCAGACGACGGGAGGCGGCAGCACACCACGATGCATGCCCGCCACTCTAGGCCCTCCCGGACCCCGGCCGGCAGCGACACGTGCCGGCCGGCAACGGTAGTGGGGCGAGGGCGAGTTCGTGGTCGGGAGGAGGCAGGAGCGGGGCGGCGGCTGCCGGCGGGGTCGGCGGTCGAGCGGCATCCGGGGGCCTGGCCGGGCCTGGGAGGCGGATGTGCGGGCCGGCGGGCAGGGGGCGGGGTCAGATCAGGGGCGGGCGGCCGAGGCGGGTGAGGCGCCAGGCGGTGTGCCAGCGCATGGGGCGGCGGGGCGGGCAGGAGGTGCGCAGGCCTCGGCGAAGCCGGCCAGCCAGGAGGTGAGGCCGGGGAGGGAGCGGGTGCGGGCGAGGGTGATCAGCAGCCAGGTGGTGAGGTAGAGCGGGACGAGCGGAGCGGGGAGGCGGCGCTTGGCGAGCCAGACCCGGTTGCGGGCGGTGTAGCGGTGGTAGACGGCGTGCCGGGCGGGGGAGGTCTTCGGGTGCTGGAGGACCAGGGCCGGGTCGTAGTGGATGGTCCAGCCGTCGTCGACGGCCCGCCAGGCGAGGTCGGTCTCCTCGTGGCCGAAGCGGAACTCGCCCGCCCACAGTCCGGTCCGGCGCAGCATCGGCGCAGAGAGGGCGTGCCCGCCGCCGAGGAAGGCGGTGACCTGCCCGGCCCGCATCGGGTCCGACGCCCGCAGCCGGGGGACGTGGCGGCGCTGCGTCTCGCCGTGCTCGTCCGCGATCCGGAACGCGAGGACGCCCAACTGCGGGTCCGCGGCGTACCGTTCGGCGACCCGGCGGAACACGTCGTCGGCGATCAGCAGCCCGTCGTCGTCCAGTTCGACCACCACGTCGACGTCGCCGGCGTCCAGCAGGGCCCGCAGGCCGACGTTGCGCGCGCCGGGGCAGCCGGGGTTCTCGGTGAGCGGGAGCTTCGTCAGGCCGGGCCGGTCGACGTCGGTGAGCGGGCAGGCGCTGCCGACCAGCACCACCCGCTGCGCGGGGCGGTCCTGACGGTCCACCGAGTCCAGCAGGGCGGCGAGTTCGTGCGGGCGGTCGCCCATGGTGACGATCACGACGCCGATCCGTGGTGCGTTCATCAGCTGGACTCCCGTGCGGGGGAAGCGGGTTCGGCCCCCGATGCTAGCCGTCGAACGCGCTTGCTGCGGTGAGGCGTTCGAGGAAGGTGCGGAGGTCGGGGGCGAGGGTGAAGTTGGTGCCGTCCTCGGCGTCGAGCCAGGTGACGGAGGGGTCGCCGGTCGGGCCGCAGGCGCGGTAGTCGAGGGCGATCCACCAGTGGCCGTCGCCGGTCAGCAGGACGACGGGGGAGGGGAGGTCCCACTCGTCGACCAGGTAGGGGGTGTCGAGGAGCGAGAGGGAGCCCTCGCTCCGGCCGATGCCGAACAGTTCGTCGACGGGGACGTGGTCGGCGCTCCAGGAGGTGGGCCGGTCGGTCGGGAAGGCCGTGAACGCGTCGGCGAGGGCGCCGCCGTTGCGGTGCCGCAGCAGGGCGAGGAGTTCGGCGGGCAGGGTGACGCCGAGCAGGCGCTCCGCCCCGGTGACGCAGGCATCGGTGAGCGGGGCGTGCGCGGCGGGCCGGGTCCGGTCCCAGAGGTGGGTGAAGTCCATGGTGGGGCCAGGATGTCAGGCCGGGTAGGCGTGCGTCTGGGTGGCCTTGACGGCGGCCCAGACGCGGGTGCCGGGGGTGAGGTCGAGTTCGGCGGCGGCGGTGGGGGTGAGGTCGGCGGCGAGCGGGAGCGGGCCGGCGAGGTCGACGCGGAAGCGGTCGCCGTGCAGGTCGAGCCCGGCGACGGTGCAGGGGAACAGGTTGCGGGCGCTGGTCTCGGGCCGGTGCCGGTGCAGGGTGACCGCGTCGGGCGGGAAGGCGACGAACGCCGGGCCCGTCAACTCCTCGTCGGTGGCCAGGACCTGGCCCTCGGGGAGGGTGACCCGGCGGCCGTCGGCGGTGCCCTGGTACAGGTTGAGGCCGACCAGCCGGGCGATGTAGTCGGTGCGCGGCCGGCGGGCGACCTCGGCGGGGCGGCCGGTCTGCACGACCCGGCCGGCCTCGATGACCACGAGCCGGTCGGCGAGCACCATCGCGTCCAGCGGGTCGTGCGTGACGAGTACCGCGACGGCCTCGAACTCGGCGAGGTGGCGGCGGAGTTCGGCGCGGACGTCGAGCCGGGTGCGGGCGTCGAGGGCGGCCAGCGGCTCGTCCAGCAGCAGCAGGCGGGGGCGGACGGCGAGGGCGCGGGCCAGCGCGACGCGCTGGGCCTGGCCGCCGGAGAGCTTGCCGGGGCGGCGTCCGGCGTGCTCGGCGAGGCCCATCCGCTCCAGCCAGGGCAGCGCCTCGGCGCGGGCGGCGGCGCGCCGGAGTCCCTTGCAGCGCAGGCCGAACGCCACGTTGTCGAGCGCGGACAGGTGCGGGAAGAGCAGGTAGTCCTGGAAGACGACGCCGATCGGGCGCTGCTCGGCGGGGCGGAGGACGCCGTCGGCGGGGGAGTCCAGCGGGGCGCCGTCCAGCCGGATGTGACCGTCCGTCAGGGGGAGCAGGCCGGCCAGGGCGCGCAGGGCGGTGGACTTGCCGGCGCCGTTCGGTCCGAGCAGGGCGAGCACCTCGCCGGGCTGCGCGGTGAGGGCCGCGTCGAGGGTGAACGGGCCGAGGTCGACGCGCAGTCGGGCGTCCAGTGCGGTCACGGGGCGGACATCCAGCGTTCGCGCAGTCCGGCGAGGACCGCGACGGAGACGGTGAGCAGGATCAGGCTGAGCGCGATCGCCGCCTCGGGGTCGGACTCCATGGCGAGGTAGACGGCGAGCGGCATGGTCTGGGTGCGGCCGGGGAAGTTCCCGGCGAAGGTGATGGTCGCGCCGAACTCGCCCAGGGCGCGCGCCCAGGCGAGCACCGCGCCGGCGCCGATGCCGGGCGCGACCAGCGGCAGGGTGACCCGGCGGAACGCGGTGAGGCGGGAGGCGCCGAGCGTCGCGGCGGCCTCCTCGTAGCGCGGGTCGGCGGCGCGCAGCGCGCCCTCCACGCTGATCACCAGGAACGGCATGGCGACGAACGCCTCGGCGACGACCACGCCGGCGGTGGTGAACGGCAGGGTGAGGCCGGTCGCGGAGTCCAGCCAGCGGCCGACGATGCCGTTGCGGCCGAGCACCAGCAGCAGGGCGACGCCGCCGACCACCGGCGGCAGCACCAGCGGCAGGGTGACCAGGGCGCGCAGCAGGCGGCGGCCGGGGAAGTCGGTGCGGGCCAGCAGCCAGGCGAGCGGCACGCCGAGCAGCAGCGAGACGCCGGTGGCGGCGGTGGCGGAGATCAGCGACAGCCGCAGCGCCTGCCAGACCTCGGCGCCGGTGAGCAGTTCGGGCAGCGCGCTCCACGGGGCGCGGATCAGCAGGCCGAGCAGCGGCAGGACGAGGAAGGCCAGTCCGAGCAGGGCGGGCAGCAGCAGCGCGGCGGGGACGCGGGTGGCCCCCCGGGGCCGCCGCCGGCCCGGGGGTGTGGTGCGGTGGTGGTCCGGGCGGTGCTCACGGGGTCCGGAAGCCGGCCTCGGTGAGCACCCGGCGGGCGTCCGCGGAGTTGACGTAGCCGAGGAAGGCCGCGGCGCCGTTGGCGTTCGGCGCCTTGGCGAGGGTGGCGATCGGGTAGTCGTTGACGGCCTGCGCGGCCTCGGGGAAGTCCACGCCGTCGATCTTCGCAGCATCGGCCTTCACATCGGTGCGGTACACCAGCGAGGCGTCGACCTCGCCGAGTTCGACCTTGGTGAGGGCGCCCTTGACGTCCTGCTCGTAGGTGGCGGGGGTGAGTTCGACGCCGGCGGCCTTGAGCGCGGTGACCGCGGCCGCGCCGCACGGCACCTCCTTGGCGCACAGCGCGGTCTTCACGCCGCCGAGGTCCTTCAGGCCGGCGATGTGCTTCGGGTTGCCCTTGGCGACCGCGATCTCCAGCGTGTTGCGGACGAACACCGCCGGGTCGCCGCCGGTCAGCTTGGCGTCCGTGACGGTCTTCATGGTGGCCGGGCTGGCGGCGGCGAACACGTCCACCGGCGCGCCGGCCACGATGCTCTGCGCCAGCGCCGAGGAGCCGCCGAAGTTGAAGGTCACCTTGGTGCCCGGGTAGGCGGCCTCGAAGCGCTTGCCGAGCGCGGTGAAGGACTCCTTGAGCGAGGCCGCCGCGAACACCGTCACCGTGCCGTCGACCTTGGGGGCGTTCGGCGCGGCGTTGCTGTTCGAGGTGGAGCCGGAGCCGCTGCACGCGGACAGGCCGGCCGCGAGGGCGAGCACGGCGGTGGCGGCGAGGAGGCTTCTGGCGCTGCGCATGGATGGATTCCCCTGGTCGTGGTGGGCGGAGCGAAGGGATTTCGGGAGCCAGTCAGCTGATCATACTGTCGCAGCTGCGGGGTGCAAGGTACCCCTGCCCTCGCACCAGCGACCTTAAGCCCGGCTTAACTGCCGCATGTGCCAGCCTCAAACGGAGGAACCGGCCAACGTCCGCTTTCCCTGCCCCGTCACGCCGTGCGGAGAGATACTGACGGTGTGTCAGCAGGCCCCTGCCGCCCAGGGGCCGGCCCGCCGACGGAGGGGAACACCACATGACCGCCACCCGCGTGCCCGGCCCGCCCGGACGGCCGCTGCTCGGTTCGCTGCTCGACCTCAGGCGCGACCCGCTCGGCACCTACCTCGCCGCCCGCCACGACCACGGCGACGTGGTGCGCTTCCTGATCGGCCCGCCCGGGCTGCGCGGCGAGCTCTACCTGGTCGCCTCGCCCGAGGGCGTCCAGCAGGTGCTGGCCACCGAGTCGGCCAACTTCCGCAAGGACAACGTCTTCTACGGCGAGGTGCGGGCCAGCTTCGGCAACGGCCTGCTGACCTCCCAGGACGAGGACTACGTGCGCCAGCGCCGCCTGGTCCAGCCGCTGTTCACCCGCCGCCGGGTCGACCAGTACGCCGACGCCATCGGCATCGAGACCGCCGCCCTGGCCGCCCGCTGGGCCGCCGCCCCCGACGGCGTGGTGGACGCCGCCGACGAGATGTCCCGGTTCGCGCTGCGCACCGTCTCCCGGATCCTGTTCGGCCAGGACGTCGAGCAGGCCGTCGACACCGTCCACGAGGCCTTCCCGGTCCTCGGCGCGTTCGTCCGCAGCCGCGGCTTCGCGCCCGTCCGGCTGCCGCGCGAGTGGCCGCTGCCCGGCCACCGCAAGGCACTTGAGGCCGAACGCTCCCTCTACGCGGTGTGCGACGCCATCATCGCCCGGCGCGCGGCGGAGGGCGTCACGGAGGATCGCGAGGGCGAGGACCTGCTCGGGCTGCTCGCCAAGGCCCGCGACGAGGACGGCAACGGACTCGACGCCACCGAACTGCGCGAACAGGTGCTGATCTTCCTGCTGGCCGGCCACGAGACCACCGCCACCTCGCTGACCTTCGCCCTGCACCTGCTCGGCAAGCACCCCGAGCACCAGCGGCTCGCCCATCAGGAGGCCGCCGCGCTGCTCGCCGACGGCCGCCGCCCCACCGCCGCCGACTACCCGCAACTCCCCTACCTCACCCGGGTGCTGAAGGAGGCGATGCGGCTGTTCCCGGCCGCGCCCGCGGTCGGCCGGCGGGCCGTCGCGGCCACCGTGGTCGGCGGCGTCGGGATCCCGGCCGGGGCGGACGTCCTGATCGCCCCGTACGTGACGCACCGTCACCCCGGTCACTGGGACGATCCCGAGCGCTTCGATCCCGAGCGGTTCACCCCCGAACGCGAGGCCGGCCGGCACCGCTACGCCTGGTTCCCGTTCGGGGGCGGGCCGCGGGCCTGCATCGGCCAGCACTTCTCGATGCTGGAGTCGGTGCTCGCCCTCGCCGTCCTGCTGCGCGAGTTCGAGATCACCGCCGTCGACACCGAGGTGCCGCTCGGCCAGGGCATCACCCTGGAGGTCCGCGGCCCGGTCCGGCTGAAGCTGACCCGCCGTCAGGCCGGCTGACCCGCCGCCGGACCGCCCGCCCCGGACGCTCGGGCGGGCGGTCCGGGGACGGGCGGTCAGGCGATCAGGGACGGCGTGGCGGTGGGCGAGGGCTTGGGGAGCGCCACCAGGCAGAGCGTGTAGGGCGTCGGGCCCTCCTCGTGGACGAGCCGGCTCTCGCTGTCGGGGAAGGCGTCGCAGGCGCCCGGGTCGGTGGAGGAGGAGCGGCCGACCACCTTGAGGTCGGCGTACTTGCCGCCGCAGTCGACCACGAAGACCAGCGCCCGCGAGGTGTTGCCGAAGTTGTGCGCGCAGTCCCCGGCCTTCGCCTGCGCCGGGTCCTTGCCGATGGCGGAGCGCGAGGGCGCGCTGCTGATGCCCACCCGGTCCGGGGTGTAGCGGACGGCCGGGTAGTCCGGCTCCTCGCCGGCGGTGCGGACCAGCGCGCCGACCACCAGCACCGGCAGCAGCAGGCCGAGCACCTCCACGCGCCGCCACAGCGGCCGGCCGGTCGGCATCGGGGTGCCCGGCGCGCCCGGCAGCGGCGCGGGCAGGCGGCGCAGCACCGTCCAGGCCCGGAGGTTGCTCAGCATGGTGAACGGGTTGATCAGCATCGAGGCGACGCCCCACCAGCCCTGCCACATGCTGCGCGCGGTCATGGTGCGCACCGCGGCCGTGCCGCAGTCGCGGCAGAACGGGCCGCGCAGCTTGAGGAAGCGCATCAGCACCAGGAAGCCCTGGTGGCCGCGGACGGTGGCGTTCGCCGCCGGGGCCGAGCCGCAGAAGCGGCAGAACGGGCCGGAGTACCCCTCGGGCGGGTGGACCGCGCTCCGGTCGGTGCCGTACTCGGGTTCCCCGCGGTCCTGCGGGGCGAGGGCGGCGGTCGGGGCGGACGAGGCGTCGAAGGGCATGCGGGTCCTCTGCGGCTGATGCGGTGGCGAAGCAGGCGGAGGGTATCGGCCGCGGACGACACCGTGCAGTCGGTTTTTCGTACCGTGAGGGGGGCGCGGTCGTGAAAGGGCGCACGCAGCGCGCGGGGTGGGGCGTGCGGCGGGCACAGGACGCGGGCCCATTCGAGCACACCGCGCCCATGACGCGTGGTGCTTTTCACATCTTCTGGTGACCATTCGTCAGCTCTGGGTAGCGTCCAGCGTCCCTGGATCACAAGAGCCCTGGAACCACCGGGCCCTGATCACACGAGCACGGGCGAGCGCCGCCGGGCACTCGCGGGAGGCACCCCATGGGATCGATGGACCACTTCACCTTCGGCTGGCTCACCCCAGTCCTGTCCTACGCGATGGCCTGCGCCGGCGCGGCCCTCGGCCTGCGCTGCACGCTGCGCGCGCTGTCCGCCACCGGCGCCTCCCGGCGCAACTGGCTGCTCACCTCCGCCGCCGCGATCGGCTCCGGGATCTGGACCATGCACTTCGTCGCCATGTTCGGCTTCACCGTGGACGGCACCGAACTCCGGTACGACGTCCCGCTGACGGTGCTCAGCCTGCTGGTCGCGGTCGCCGTGGTCGGCCTCGGTGTGTTCCTGGTCGGCCACGGCCACCACCGCGGCCGCAGCCTACTGCTCGGCGGCCTCACCACCGGCGTCGGCGTCGCCGCCATGCACTACCTCGGCATGGCCGCCGTCCGCCTCCACGGCGAACTCCGCTACCAGGCCGGCACCGTGGCCCTGTCCGTGCTGATCGCCGTGGCCGCCGCCACCGCCGCGCTCTGGGCCGCCGTCACCATCCGCAACATGTACGCCGCCGCGGCCGCCGCCCTCGTCATGGGCATCGCCGTCAGCTGCATGCACTACACCGGCATGGCCGCCGTGCACGTCCACATGCAGCCCGCCCGCGCCGGCCTCGGCGGCGCCACCCCCATGCAGTTCGTCTTCCCGCTGGCCGTCGGACTCGGCTCCTTCCTGTTCCTCACCGCCGCGTTCGTC
This sequence comes from Kitasatospora cheerisanensis KCTC 2395, assembly GCF_000696185.1. Lineage (GTDB taxonomy): Bacteria > Actinomycetota > Actinomycetes > Streptomycetales > Streptomycetaceae > Kitasatospora > Kitasatospora cheerisanensis. The sequence continues at coordinate 6,665,800 of NZ_KK853997.1, forward strand.
GCCCTCTCCCCGACCGCCCAGGAACGCGCCGCCTACCGCGAAGCCGGCGAACTCGCCGTCGAGGA
>NZ_KK853997.1:6668877-6669507 GCF_000696185.1 Kitasatospora cheerisanensis KCTC 2395
CCCCTGGTGGTCACCGACATCCCCGACCCCGCGGTGCTGCCGGTCGGCCCCGAGGCCGCCGCGATCCTCCGGCTGTGCCGGGGCAACGCGCTGTCGGTGGCCGAGATCGCCGCCGAACTCGACCTGCCGCTCGGCGTGGTCCGGGTGCTGCTCGGCGACCTGCTCGACGCCGAACAGATCCGGGTCAGCCGCCCCGTCCCGCCGGCCCTGCTCCCGCACGAGCACATCCTCCAGGAGGTCATCCATGGACTCCGTGCGCTCTGACACCGACCTCGCCCTGAAGATCCTGGTCGCCGGCGGCTTCGGCGTCGGCAAGACCACGCTGGTCGGCGCCGTCAGCGAGATCAGACCGCTGCGCACCGAGGAGCAGTTGACCGCGGCGGGCAGCCAGGTCGACGACCTCGGCGGGGTCGAGCGGAAGACCACCACCACCGTCGCCATGGACTTCGGCCGGATCACCATCCGGGACGGCCTGGCCGTCTACCTGTTCGGCACCCCGGCCAGGACCGGTTCTGGTTCCTCTGGGACGAACTCGCGCAGGGCGCGCTCGGCGCCGTCGTCCTCGCCGACACCCGCCGCCTCACCGACTGCTTCCCCGCCGTCGACTTCTTCGAGCACCGCGGCATCCCG
>NZ_KK853997.1:6669527-6676141 GCF_000696185.1 Kitasatospora cheerisanensis KCTC 2395
CGCCGCCGTCCCCGCCGACCGCTGGAACGCCGTCGCCGCCGGCGTCGCCCACGACCTCGCCGCCGTCGAACAGCAGGCCGGCGAGACCGCCGCCGAACGCTCCGACCCGTACGCCCTCGGCCTGTTCACCGCCTCCGGCGCCACCGTGCTGCTCGGCCTGGTCGCCGTCCTCGCCGCCCTGCTGGTCTCCGTCCGCATCGGCCGCGGCCTGGTCGCCGAACTGCACGCGCTGCGCAACTCCGCCCTCGAACTCGCCGGCCGCAAACTCCCCGCCACCATGCGGCGGTTGAGGTCCGGCGAGGAGGTCGACGTGGACGCCGAGGTACCGGCCGGGGCGCACGGCGGCGACGAGATCGGGCAGGTCCACCAGGCCCTGGAGACCGTCCAGCGGGCCGCCGTCACCGCCGCCGTCGAACGCGCCGAGGTGCTCTCCGGCGTCTCCGGCGTCTTCGTCAACCTGGCCCGCCGCAGCCAGGTCCTGGTGCACCGTCAACTCACCCTGCTCGACGCGATGGAACGCCGCACCGAGGACCCCGCCGAACTCGACGACCTGTTCCGGCTCGACCACCTCACCACCCGGATGCGCCGCCACGCCGAAGGGCTGATCATCCTCTCCGGCGCCGCCCCCGGCCGCGCCTGGCGCAAACCCGTCCCGCTCACCGACGTGGTCCGCGCCGCCGTCGCCGAGGTCGAGGAGTACGCCCGGGTCGACGTCCACCGCCTCCCGCGGGCCGCCGTCACCGGCCCCGCCGTCGCCGACCTCACCCACCTGCTCGCCGAACTCGTCGAGAACGCCACCGGATTCTCGCCCCCGCACACCAAGGTCCACATCCGCGGCGAACAGGTCGGCACCGGCTACGTGGTCGAGATCGAGGACCGCGGCCTCGGCATGGGCCCCGAAGCCCTCGCCGACGCCAACCGGCGGATCGCCGCCGGCGAGCAGGTCGACCTGTTCGACAGCGACCGGCTCGGCCTGTTCGTGGTCAGCCGCCTCGCCAGGCGACACGGCGTCAGAGTCGCCCTCCGCCCGTCCGCGTACGGCGGCACCACCGCCGTGGTGCTGCTCCCCACCGAGCTGCTCGAATCCGAGGAGAGCGAGGCCGGGCCGCCCCGCGGGACTCCGGCGAGGTCCGCGAACCGGCGTTCCCCGCCCGGCCGTTGGCCCCGCCGCTGATGCCCGGACGGGCCGCCGTGAAGGCCGCCCCGGACCGTCGGCGGCGCTGCCGGCCGGCGGCGAGGAGCAACTCCCGCGCCGGGTGCGGCAGGCCAGCCTCGCACCGCAACTGCGCGAAGCGCCCGAACCGGCCGGCCGCGGGCTGCGCCCGGCCGAACCCGCCGGGCGCGACCCCGAACAGGCCCGCTCCGCGATGAGCGCCTTCCAGCACGGCTGGGCCCGCGGCAGCGCCCCCGACACCCACCCCCGCACCCCGGACCGAGGAGAGGCCGCCCGATGATCGGCACCACCTACCACAGCGGTGAACTGAACTGGCTGCTCGACGAGTTGGTCACCCGCACCGCCCAGGTCAAGTTCGCCGTGATGCTGTCCGCGGACGGCCTGTCGATGGGCAACTCCACCGGCCTGGCCCGCGAGGACACCGAGCACCTGGCCGCCGTCGCCTCCGGCTTCCACAGCCTCGCCAAGGGCGCGGGGCGGCACTTCGACGCCGGTGAAGTCCGGCAGACCATGGTCGAGTTGGAGCGCGGCTACCTGCTGGTCGCGGCCGCCGGACAGGGCTCCTGCCTGGCCGTGTTCGCCGGGCCGGACGCCGATCTCGGCCTGGTCGCCTACGAGATCGCCCGCCTGGTGCGCCGCGTCGGCGAGCACCTGCACGCCGCCCCGCGCGGCGCCCAGGAGGGGTGAGCCCGGTGGCCTACCCGCCGCGCCACTACCTGCCCGGCTCCGCGTTCGGCTACCCGCCGCCGCCCGACCGCCCCGTCCAGTGGTACGACGAGGCCGCCGGCCCGATGGTCCGCCCCTACGCGCTCACCAAGGGCCGCACCCGGCCCGGCCAGCCGTTCGACCTGATCGCCCTGGTGGTCACCGACATCCCCGACCCCGCGGTGCTGCCGGTCGGCCCCGAGGCCGCCGCGATCCTCCGGCTGTGCCGGGGCAACGCGCTGTCGGTGGCCGAGATCGCCGCCGAACTCGACCTGCCGCTCGGCGTGGTCCGGGTGCTGCTCGGCGACCTGCTCGACGCCGAACAGATCCGGGTCAGCCGCCCCGTCCCGCCGGCCCTGCTCCCGCACGAGCACATCCTCCAGGAGGTCATCCATGGACTCCGTGCGCTCTGACACCGACCTCGCCCTGAAGATCCTGGTCGCCGGCGGCTTCGGCGTCGGCAAGACCACGCTGGTCGGCGCCGTCAGCGAGATCAGACCGCTGCGCACCGAGGAGCAGTTGACCGCGGCGGGCAGCCAGGTCGACGACCTCGGCGGGGTCGAGCGGAAGACCACCACCACCGTCGCCATGGACTTCGGCCGGATCACCATCCGGGACGGCCTGGCCGTCTACCTGTTCGGCACCCCCGGCCAGGACCGGTTCTGGTTCCTCTGGGACGAACTCGCGCAGGGCGCGCTCGGCGCCGTCGTCCTCGCCGACACCCGCCGCCTCACCGACTGCTTCCCCGCCGTCGACTTCTTCGAGCACCGCGGCATCCCGTTCGTGGTCGCCGTCAACCGCTTCGACGGCACCCGGGCGTTCGGCCCCGAGGAGGTCTCCCGGGCGCTCGACCTGGACGCTGACACCCCCGTGGTGCTGTGCGACGCCCGCGAACGCGGCTCGGGAAAGACCGTGCTGATCAACCTCGTCGAGCACGCGGGCAAGGTGCACGCGGCCAGGGTGCTGGCCCGGTCCGGGGCCTGACCTGCTCGAATCGCGGCGGCCGGGCTGCGGCGAGAACCTGGACGAGGGGCACAACACCCATGGCAGGCCGCGAGCTTCGCGGCTGCGGCAACCAGGAGGACGGCATGACCACGGCCAAGGACATCATGCACCCCGGTGCGCACTGGATCACCAAGAACGACACCCTCGAACACGCGGCCAGGATGATGCGGGAGCTGAACCTGGGCGCGCTGCCGGTCGGCGACGAGTCGCACGACGAACGGCTGTGCGGGATCATCACCGACCGGGACATCGTCGTGAAGTGCGTCGCGTACGGGCGCAGCCCGGCCGACTGCCGGGCGTCCGACGTCATCGAGGGCACGCCGCGCTGGATCGACGCGGACGCCGACATCTCGGACGTGCTCAGCGAGATGGAGAGCCACCGGATCCGGCGGCTCCCGGTGATCGAGAACAAGCGGATGGTCGGCATGATCAGCGAGGCGGACCTGGCCCGGCACCTCCCGGACCGGCAGTTCGCCGAGTTCGCCGACCACGTCTACGCGGCGGGCTGACCGCCCCGACGGCGCCTCAGCCGGCGGTGGGGGCCCCGGCGACGCGGCGCTCGCCGCCGTTGCGCTGCTGCCAGTAGCGGTAGACCTCGACGGCGTCCGCGCGCTCCTCGTGCCGCATCGGGAGCCGGCGCTCCTGCCAGGGCTTGGCGAACTCCTGGTAGAAGGACGCGAGTTCGAAGTACTTGCGGTCGTCGACGTAGTGCGGCTCGTACGCCTCGCGGGTGGTGAGGAAGACCACCTCGTCGGGGGAGCAGTAGTAGAGCGAGCCGAGGCACATCGGGCACGGGTGGGCCAGCACGTACACGGTGGTGCCGGTGAGGTGCTCGGTGCCGAGCCGGGTGCAGGCCGCGCGGACGGCGAGGATCTCGGCGTGCGCGGTCGGATCGCCGGTCTGGGCGACCAGGTTGGGGCTCTCGGCGAGGATCTCGCCGTCCTTGACGATGACGGTGGCGAAGGGGCGGCCGCCCTCGGTGACGTTCCGGCGGGCGAGGTCGATGGTGTGCCGGGCGAAGTCCATGGTGGTCCTCCGGGAGAAGGGGGCGGGCCGGCCGGCGGCCCGCCCCGGTGGCTGATTGGGCGTCAGAACGGCTTGGTGGGAAGGTACTTGCCGTCCATGGTGATGACGGCGCGCTCGCCGCCGTCCGGGTCGGCGACCTTCTGCACGTCGAGCCGGAAGTTGATCGCGGAGATGATGCCGTCGCCGAACTGCTCGTGGATCAGCGCCTTGAGGGTGGTGCCGTAGACCTGGAGCATCTCGTAGAAGCGGTACATGGTCGGGTCGGTGGGGATGCGCTCGGGCATCGAGCCGCGGACCGGAACGGTCTGTAGCAGCAGCGCGTCGTCGGCGTCCAGGCCGAGGAGTTCGGCGACGGCCTGCGCGGAGGCCTCCGGCAGCGGGTGCTGGCCGAGGACGGCGGCGGTGGTGAAGGCGACGGACAGGCCGGAGGCGTCGGCGACCTGCTGCCAGGTCAGGTCCTTGCGGATCTTGGCGTCGACGGCCTTCGCGGTCAGGGTCTCGCGGGCGGTGCGGTCGAACTGGGCGTGAACCATGGGGAGTCGGGTCCTTTCGGGGATCAGGCGGCGAGCGTGGGGGAGGTGAGGTCCTCGACGGCGCCGGTGGCGATGTCGTAGACCCAGCCGTGCAGGGCGACCCGGCCGGCGGCCGTCGCGCGGGCCACCGAGGGGTGGGTGGCGAGGTTGGCCAGCTGGGCGAGGACGTTCTGCCGGACCAGCGCCGGGACGTCGCCCTCGGCGGCGGTGCGGGCCACCGAGGCGTCCGCGTGGCGCAGCCAGGAGGCGACGGCGGGCGCGGCGGTGAGGTCGTGGCCCTCGGCGAGGGCGGTCATCGCGCCGCAGGCGGAGTGGCCGCAGACGACGATGTCCCGCACGTGCAGGGTGGCGACCGCGTACTCGATGCTGGCGGAGATGCCGTCGGCCTCGGGGGTGTACGCGGGCACCAGGTTGCCGGCGGTGCGGACGACGAACAGGTCACCGGGCTCGGTGCCGGTGATCAGCTCGGGCACCACCCGGGCGTCGGAGCAGCCGATGAACAGCGTGCTCGGGGTGTGGTGCGTCGCCAGGTGGGCGAACAGCTCCTTCTTGGCCGGGAAGACGTCGCGCTGGAAACGGGCGAGGCCGTCGGTGAGGTCCTGCATGGTCACTCCCTTCGAGTGGGGGTCGGCCCGGTGGGCTGGTGAGATCCACCATGCATGACCTGCACCCATAGCGTCCAAGAGGTGCTGACCATGAAAACGATCGACGGCGTCTATAGTGGCGCCCATGGCTTCCGTCGAACTGCGCCACCTGCGCTACCTGCTGGCCGTGGCCGAACAGGGCAACTTCACCCGCGCCGCCGAGGAGCTGCACATCTCGCAGCCCACGCTCTCCCAGCAGGTCAAGCAGCTGGAGAAGGCCCTCGGCGTCCAGCTGCTGGACCGCACCGGCCGCACCGTGCGGCTCACCGACGCCGGCGCCGTCTACGCCGACCACGCCCGGCGCGCGCTGCGCGACCTGTCGGCCGCCGAACGCGCCGTCCACGACGTCCAGGACCTCACCCGCGGCCACCTGCGGCTGGGCGTCACGCCGACCTTCACGGCCTACCTGGTCGGCCCGCTCACCGCCGAACTGCACACCCGGCACCCCGGCGTCGGCCTCACCCTGACCGAGCTCACCCAGGACCGGATCGAGACGGCCCTGCTCGCCGACGAGCTCGACCTCGGCATCGCCTTCGCCGGCCCGCACCTCCCCGGACTCGCCGCCACCGCGCTGTTCGTCGAGACCCTCAGCCTGGTGGCCGGCGCCGAACGCACCCGCCCGATGCCCGACCCGCTCCCGGTCGACGCCCTGCGCCACGAACAACTCGCGCTGCTCACCGGCGACTTCGCCACCCGCGGCCACATCGACGAGTACTTCGCCGCGCACCGCAGCACCCCGCGCATCTCGGTGGAGGCCAACTCCGTCCAGGCCCTCGCCGAGATCGTCCGCCGCACCGACCTGGCCACCGTCCTGCCCGACGCCATCACCGACGACCATCCGCACCTCCGCCCCGTCCCGCTCGACCCGCCGCTGCCGACCCGCACGGTGACGCTGCTGCACCGGGAGGGCGCCTACCGCAGCGCGGCGAACCGGGCGTTCACCCGGCTGACGCACGAACTGGTCCGGGCCCGGGGGTACGCGGCGGCCGAATAGGCGCTGACGGTCCGTCAGCAGGGAGGTTGACGCAGCGTCCGTTCGATCCGGCCGGGGCCGCCCGGTTCGGCGCGGTGCGGGCGGCCGAGGGTCCGGACAATCCCCGTGCGGCGTCCGGGCCCGCTCGGCTAGCATGGCCGGCATGTTCCTCGACCGTGACTAGGACCCCGCGCGGCGACCGCCCACCACGACCGGTGGCGCGGTGCCTTCGGCGTCCCTGTTCACCTCACCGGCGCGCTGCGCGCCGTTCCTCCGAGGAACTCCACCATGTCTTCGTCCTACGGGGCTGTCCTGCGCACCCCCGGAGCCGCCCGGCTCTTCGGCTCGGCCCTGATCGGCCGCCTCTCCTACGGCATCGTCCCGCTCTCCCTGCTGCTCGCCGTCAGCGGCACCACCGGCTCGTACGCGCGGGCCGGCTGGGTGATGGCGGTGTTCTCCGCCGTCAGTGTCCTGCTGTTCCCGCTCCGCGCGGGCCTGGTCGACCGGTACGGCCCGCGCCGCGTGCTGCCGCCGATGGCCGCCGGGTACGCGCT
>NZ_KK853997.1:6677244-6873773 GCF_000696185.1 Kitasatospora cheerisanensis KCTC 2395
GCCTGCTGCTCGCCGCCGTGCCGGTGCTGGCCGCGCTCACCGCCGCCCCGGCCCGGCGGCGGGGCGGCGCGGGCGGGCGCTGCCGGTGGAGGGCTGATGATCCGTCAGTCGCCGATGAACCACAGGTAGCTGCCGGGCGTTGCCGCGCAGGCCGTCAGCCGGTCCGCCACGTCCCGTACGGCGGCGGCCTGCGACTCGTGGACGCACCGCTCCAGCAGGCCCGGGATCTCGCGCAGCGGCCTCCACCTCCTGCTCGTTGAACAGGGTGTCACCGTACGGGTCCACCAGCCGGAGCCGGCCGGGCGGAGTGCAGTTCGAGCTCAATTCCCATGGGGCTCACTGTCGTTCCGTTCGGTGAGCGGTGCGCTGTGCCAGCGTTCGAAGGTGCGGCGCGGGTGCCCGGGCAGTGCGGCCCGGCCGGTGGCCCAGAGCAGGGTGGGCCACCGGCCGGTGTCCGCGGGCGCCTCGGGGAACAGCCGGGCCAGCGCCCGGTCGCACAGCGCGGCGGGCGGGTTCCAGGGCAGGCCGAGGCCGGCCGCCGCGTCGTGGGTGTGCACCAGGGTCTCCACCACGCCCATCGCGGCGAAGCCCTCCGGGTCGGACACCCCGTACGAGTGGAACGCGCGGACCCGCGGGCCGGCCGTGCGGACCGTCGCGGCGAGCAGTCCGCCGCCGGCGTCCAGCGCCCGCAGCAGGCCGGCCGGGCCGGCGGCGCGGTCGACGTGCAGCACGGTCGCCGGCCCCTCCGGGCGGTCCCGCTGCCAGCGGTACGGCAGGTAGCCGTCCAACGGGGGCCGGGCGGGCGCGAGTTGGGTCGCGTAGCCGACCAGCGCGTCGGCGGCGTGCTCCAGCGTCTCCCAGCAGTCCCACGCCAGCTCCCCGGCCGGGACGGACCAGTCGGCCGCGTGCGCGCCCGCCAGCGTTCCGATTGCTGCCCGCACCGCCAGTTCGACGTCCGCCGCGGTGACGGCGGCCCGGGCCGCCGTTCCGCTCCCGCCCGCCGTGTGCTCCTGTGCCATGCGCCGACCCTAACCGGGCCGGCCTGCCGCAGGCGGTCAGGGGCGGAGGTCCGCGTACACGGTCTTGCCGTACGGATCCCGGTCGGCGCCCCAGCTCGCGGCGAGGCTGCGGACCAGGGTGAGGCCGCGGTGGCTCTCGTCGTCCGGACCGGCCTCCACGAGGACCGGCAACTCGCGGGAACCGTCCCGTACTTGGATCCGGACCGTGCCGTCCGCGCGGTGCCGGACGCCGACCAGCATGAGGGTGGTGCAGCCGGTCTTCAGTGCGTTGGAGACCAGTTCGGTGACGATCAGCTCGGCCGCGTCAACGAGCTGCGGCAGTTGCCACTCCCGCAGTTTGGCGCGCACCAGGCGGCGGGCGGAGCGCGCCGACTCGGGCCGGTAGCGGAGCACCGCGGTCTCGGGCCCCGGCAGTTCCGCGCCGGGGACGGGGGCGATCTCGGTCGCCGTCACGCCGGGTCCCGGTGGTGCGGGCGGGTCGGGTCGGAGCGGTGCATGGCAGGCCTCCGTTGATCGGATGGAGGTGGACGCGGCGGCCCGCTCGGAACCGGCCGCCGGCGGCCGGGCGATCCGGGCTGCTCACACACCGTGGCGGGTCGGCAATGAATCTGCAACGGCATCGGCGTCGAATCACCCCGAGGGTGTGAACTGGCACATGCCGCGGCGATCGGATGGCGTGGCGCGGCGAACTGATGACGTGTCAGACTGCGCTCGTCCGCACGGACGGTGAACGCATGCATCCGGGAGGTAAGCGCGTGGTGGCACGGCCGAGGCCGACGACACGGCGGATCGAACTCGGGCACGAGCTCCGGATCCTGCGCCGACGGGCGGGCCTGACCCTGGAAGAGGCCGTCAAGGGACTGCCGTTCAGCGAGACCAAGCTCCAGCGGGTCGAGACCGGACTGCAGGACCTGCGGAACGCCGGCGACCTGCGCAAGCTGCTGGCCCGCTACGGCATCGACGACGAGGAGGCGGTCGACAAGCTGGTGGAGATCCAGCGCACCGCCTCGCGCCAGGACTGGTGGACGCCGTACATGGTGGCGCCGATGGCCCCGGCGATGCCGCGCTTCCTCGGCGTGGAGTCCTCCGCCCAGGCCATACGGGCCTTCCACCCCACCTGCGTCCTCGGCCTGTTCCAGACCGAGGCGTACGCGCGGGCCCTGCACGAGAGCGCCAAGCCGATCGAGGAGTTCACCACCGAGTTCATCGACACCGCCGTCGCCATCCGGATGGCGCGCAAGGAGCGGCTGGTGAGCGCGGACGACCCGGTCAAGCTCTGGGCCATCCTGTACGAGCCCGCGCTCCGCTACATCGTCGGCGACGAGAGGGTCATGCGCGACCAGTACGAGGAGATCGCCCGGCTGGCGAGCCTCGACAACGTCACCGTGCAGATCCTGCCGCAGTCCGTCCGCGGCTACCTCTCGCTCAGCGACTTCACGCTCCTGGACCTCGGCGCCTCCCTCCCCGCCGCCGTCCAGGTGGACTTCGCGGGGGCCAGCATGTCCCTCACGGACAAGCCCCGCGAAATCGGCCGGTTCACCAGGATGTTCGAAGCGCTGACCCGCTCGGCCCTCCCGTCCGAGGCGACACCGGAGTTCCTGCAACAACTCACCCGAGGAATCAGTACATGACCACGCACATCGCGGCCACCGAACTCGTGGGCGCCGGCTGGAAGAAGTCGTCGTACAGCGGCGGCGGCAACAACTGCGTCGAGCACGCCGACCTCACCGGCACCGCCTTCGACGCCATCGCCATCCGCGACTCGAAGGACCCCGCCGGGCCGGCCCTGCTCGTCAGCCGCGAAGCATTCGGCCGCCTGGTGGCCTTCGCCGCGAGCTTCGACGTCTGACCGGCCCAGGGCCCGTCTTCAAACCCCCGCCTGCCCCACGACGCCCGGCACGCACTCTCGCCGCACCGGGCGAAAGACCAAGTACATCCAGTACGAGGTCTTCCACCCGGCACGCCGAGAGCACGCACCGGACGCCGCGGGCCTGCGACGCGGGTTTGAAGACGGGCCCTAGGGCCGCCTCCCCGGCAACCGCCGGCGGGAGGCGGCCCTTCCCGTGCCCCGGCCCCGTCTCCGCTGACGTTCCGTTATTCGTCGAGCTCAGCAGGCGTGGCATGATTCCCGGGTGGCTCCCCTGACAGGCTCCGAGTACTTCCCGCCCGCCGACCGCGACGCCCTCGCCGCACTGGTCGCCGACGCCCGCGCGGGGCGGGGCGGGGCCGCGGTCGTCCGCGGGGAGGCCGGCATCGGCAAGACCACGCTGCTGCGCCACGTCACCGACGGCCTGCCGGACGTCCGCCTGCTCCGGGTCAACGGGGCCGAGTTCGAGGCGGAGTTCGCCTACGCCGCGGTGCACCAGCTCACCCGCCCGCTGCACGACCGGATCGAACGGCTGCCCGCCACGCAGCGGGACGACCTGTCGGTGGCCCTCGGCCTCCGCGACGGCGGGACGCCCAGCCGCTTCGCGGTCGGCCTCGCCCTGCTCGGACTGCTCGCGGACGCCGCGGCCGAGCGGCCCGTGGTGTGCGTGGTGGACGACGCGCAGTGGCTGGACCGGGCGTCGGCACAGGTGTTGGCCTTCGTGGCCCGGCGGGTCGTGGACGACCCGGTCGCCCTGGTGTTCGGGCTGCGCGACCCGCACGCCGTCGCCGAACTCGCCGGCCTCACCGAGCTGACGCTCTCCAGGCTGCCGGACCGGACGGCGCGTCAACTGCTCGCCGCCGGCCTCCCCGGGCCCCTGGACGAGCAGGTCCGCGAACGGATCCTCGCCGAGGCGCGCGGCAACCCGCTGGCGCTGCTGGAACTGCCGCGCCGGCTCGGCCCCGCCGGTCTGGCCGGCGGCTTCGGGCTGCCGACCCCGGTCTCGCCCGCCAACCGCATCGAGCAGAGCTACCAGGAACGGGCCGCCCGGCTCTCCCCGGGCGCCCGGACCCTGCTGCTCGTCGCCGCCGCCGAACCGCTGGGCGACCCGGCCCTGCTGTGGCGTGCCGCCGACCTGCTGGGCGTCGGGCCGGACGCCGGACCGGAGGCCGAGACCTCCGAACTGATCGAGCTGGGCGGCCAGTCCAGGTTCCGGCACCCGCTGGTGCGGTCGGCCGTGTACACCGCCGCGTCACCGGCCGAGCGCCGCCGCGTGCACGGGGCGCTCGCCGAGGCCACCGACCCGGTGACCGCGCCCGACCGGCGCTCCTGGCACCGCGCGCAGGCCGCCTCCCGCCCGGACGCCGACGTCGCCGCCGACCTGCTGCGCTCCGCCGAACGCGCCCGCCGCAGGGGAGGGGCCGCCGCCGAGGCCGCGTTCCTCGAACAGGCCGCGGCCCTCACCGCCGACCCGAGGCTGCGCGCGGAGCGCAGCCTCGCCGCCGCCCGCGCCGCCCTCGAAGCCGGCTCGTTCGAGAACGCGGTCGCCCTGGTGGAGGCGGCCGAACGCGGACCGATCGACACCGCGGGCCGGGTGGAGGCCGAACTCCTGCGCGGCCGGGCCGCGTTCTTCCGCGACGGCGCCGCCGACGCGGTCGGCCACCTGATCCGGGCCGCCGAGCTCGACCCCGGCCGGGCCCGGCTCCACCTGCTGGACGCCCTGCAGGCCGGCTTGGTCGTCGGCCGCGCCTCGCTCGCCGCCCGGGACGCGCTCGCCGCCGCCCGCCGGGCGCCCGCCGCGGCCGGCGAACCGACCACCGCCGACCACCTGCTGGACGCCCTGGTCGGCTACCTCGACGGCGAACTCGCCGCGATACCCCGGTTGTTGGCGCTGATGTCGGACGTCGACGACCCGCACCTGGCGCGCCGGCTCTCGCTCACCGCCCTGCTGGCCGTCGAACTGTGGGACATCGCCCTCGAAGACCGGCTCGCCACCCGGGCCGTCGACGCGGCGCGCGCCGACGGGGCGTTGATGATCCTCCCCGTCGGGCTGTGGATGCGGGCGATGGCAGCCGTCCAGCGCGGCGACCTGCTCGGCGCCTCGGCCCTGAACAGCGAGGCCGACGGCATCGCCGAGGTGACCGGCGTCCCCCCGCACTGGTACGGCCGGCTGTTCGCCGCCGCGCTGCGCGGAGCACCCGCCGAGGCCGGGCCGCTCTTCGACCGGGTGCTGGCCGAGTCGCACGCCCGCCGCAAGGGCATGCTGACGGCCACCACCCATGCGGCGGCGGCGTTCTGCGCCAACGGCCTGGCCGACCACCGCGCCGCCCTCGGGTCGGCCCGACTGGCGCTCGCGGAGGGCGACCTGTCGACCTCCAGCCTCGCCCTGCCCGAACTGGTGGAGGCCGCCGTCCGCTGCGGGGAGGACGGCCTCGCCCGCGAGGCGTTCGCCCGGCTGTCCGAGCACGCGTCAGCAGCGGGCACCGACTGGGCACTCGGCGTGCGCGCCACCCTCGCCGCGCTGCTGTCCGACCGGCCGGAGGCGCTGCACGCCGAGGCCGTGACCAGGCTGGACGCCGCCGGCACCCGGGTCTGGCACGGCCGCGCCCTGCTGCACCGGGGCGCGTGGCTGCGCCGCGACGGCCGCCGCCAGGAGGCTCGCGAGGCACTGCGCGCCGCCCACGAACTGTTCACCGCCATGGGCGCGGAGGGCTTCGCCGAACGCGCCCGGGCCGAACTGGCCGCCACCGGCGAACAGCCCCGGCCGCCGGCCGCGCTCGGCGCCGTGGAGCTGCTGACCGGTCAGGAACTGAACATCGCCCGGCTGGTGGCCACCGGCGCCACCTCCCGCGAGGTCGCCGACCGCCTGTTCCTCAGCCCCCGCACCATCGACGCCCACCTGCGCAGCGTGTTCAAGAAGCTCGACATCACCTCCCGCCGCCAACTCCCCGACGCCCTCGGCCGCACCGCCTAGGCTAGTCACCCGCCGAGGGCGGCGGCCGATTAGGCAGTCGCCTAGGCAGGTTTCACCGAAGAGGGCGCGGGCCCCGCCGGACGAGACTCGTCCCCATGAAGAACCCGCCCGCGGACATCGACCGGGCCGCCCCCGTCCTCGTCCGCCGTGAACTGCCGATCAGGGCCCGGGCCGCCGCCGTCTGGGAGTTACTGACCTACGTGCCCGACTGGCCGTCCTGGCAGCCGGACATCTCCGAGGCCCGCGCACTGACCCCGCTCACCCCGGGCGCGGTGTTCCACTGGCGGACGGCCGGACTGGACATCACCTCCACTGTGTACGCGGTGGACCCGCCCCGGCTGATCCGCTGGGGCGGCCCCTCGCACGGCATCACCGCCGTCCACCAGTGGACGCTCACCCCCTCGCAGGGGGCGACCCTGGTCACCACCGAGCAGTCCTGGGACGGCAGTCCGGCCCGGGACGACCCCGCCCGCGTCGGGCAGGCGCTCGACCAGTCGCTGCTCCAGTGGCTCCTTCACCTCAAGTCCGCCGCCGAACGCGCCCCGCGCTGAGACCGGCCGTGCGGATCCCCCTCCCACGCACGGAGTCCCGCCATGCGCAGAACCTCCCCCGGCACCCACCTCGCGGTGCTGGCCGCCGCCCAGTTCACCGTCATGCTCGCCACCTCGATCGTGAACGTCGCGCTGCCGCAGATCCGCGACGGCGTCGGGCTGTCCGGCGACGCCACCACCTGGGTGGTCAACGCCTACGGCCTGGCGTTCGGCGCGCTGCTCCTTGCGGGCGGCCGGGCGGCCGATCTGCTGGGCCGCAGACGGGTGTTGACGGTCGGTCTGGGGACGTTCGGGGCGGCCTCGGCCGCCGCCGGACTGGCCGCCTCGCCCGCCGTCCTGGTCACCGCCCGGATCGTCCAGGGCATCGGCGCGGCGGCCGTCGCCCCGGCCGCGCTGGCGCTGGCGGTGGGCCTCCACCCGCCGGGCGCGGCCCGCGGCCGGGTGCTCGCGGTGTGGGGCGCGGTCTCCGGCGCCGGCGGCGCGGCGGGGGTGCTCCTCGGCGGGCTGCTGACCCGGGCCGGGGGCTGGCCGTGGATCTTCCACACGGTGGCGGCCGGCACCCTCGCGGTCCTGGTGGCGACGCTCCTCCTCGTCCCGCCGGCCGCGCGCGGGGCGGCGGCCGGGTTCGACCTGGCCGGCACCGCCACCAGCGCGCTCGCCCTGACCGCCCTGGTGTGGGCACTGACCACGGCCCGCGGCCACGGCTGGAGCGACGCCCGGGTGCTGGCCGCGTTCGCCGCCGCCGCGGCCCTCGGGGCGGTCTTCCTACGGGTCGAGCGGCGGGCCGCGTCCCCGCTGGTGCCGCCGCGGCTGTTCGCCGGCGGGACGGTGGCCGCCGGGAACCTGCTGATGGGCCTGTTCGGTTCGGTGTGGATCGCCCTGTTCTACTTCCTGCCGCTCTACCAGCAGCAGGTCCTCGGCGAGGATCCGCTGACCACCGGCATCGGCCAACTCCCGCTCGCCGCAGCCAACATGCTCGGCGCGGTGCTCGCCCCGGCGCTGGTGCGCCGGGTCGGCGGCCGGGCGGCGCTGGTCGGGGCCCTGCTGGTCGAGGCGGCCGGAATGCTCTGGCTGTCGCGGATCGGCGCCGGCGGCGGCTACCTCGCCGACGTGCTCGGCCCCAGCATCCTGGTCGGACTCGGCCTCAGCGTCGCGTTCGTCCGGCTGACCGCGCTCTCGGTGTCCGGCGTCACCGGCGCGGACGCCGGCCTGGCGGGCGGCCTGGTCAACACCACCCGGCAGGTCGGCGGCGCGGTCGGGCTGGCCGTGCTGGCCACCGTCGCGGGCACCGTCACCTCCCACGCCGGCGCCCACCAGGCGCAGTCGGCGGCGCTGACCGCCGGCTACCGCACCGCGTTCGCGCTGTCCGCGGCCGTCCTGCTCGCCACCGCCGCGCTCGCCGCCCTGCTGCTCCGCCGCGGCCGGGCCGGAGCCCGGGACACCGACCCGCGGCCCGCACGTCCTGAAGACCTTTCCCGTACCGAAGACCTGTCCCTTACCGACTGAGAGGAACCACCGCCATGCGCACCATCGACGAGAACGCTCCCGTCGTCGTCCGCCTGTCCACCGAGATCGACGCCCCGCTGGAGACCGTCTGGGCGCTGCACACCGCCATCGGCGACTGGCCGGTCTGGAACACCGACGTCGACCAGGCCCGGCTGGACGGCCCGCTCGCCGAGGGCGCCTCGTTCACCTGGCGCACCCACGGGCTGGACATCACCTCCACCGTCCAGGAACTCGTGCCCGGGGCCCGGATCGTCTGGGGCGGCCCCGCCAACGGCATCGACGGCATCCACGTGTGGACCTTCGAGCGGAGCGGCGGGCGGGTGACCGTCCGCACCGAGGAGTCCTGGAGCGGCGAGGCCGTCACGGCCGCCGCCGACCAGCTCGGCGAAGCCCTGCGCGGCTCCCTGGAGGACTGGCTGCGCTGCCTCAAGAACCGCGCCGAAAAGTGAGCCTGACGGTCCGCCAGTTTCCGAGTCCCGAACCCCGAGAGGAGCCCCGACCATGACCGCCAAGCCGTTCCTGACCGGCCACTACGAGCCCGTCGCCGACGAGCTGACCGCCACCGAACTCACCGTCGACGGCGCGCTGCCACCGGAGTTGACCGGCCGGCTGATCCGCAACAGCCACAACCCGAAGCCCGGCGTCACCCCCACCCACTGGTTCAAGGGCAGCGGCATGGTGCACGGCATCCGGCTGCGCGACGGCCGCGCCGAGTGGTACCGCAACCGCTGGGTGCGCACCCCCGCCCTCGACGGCGCGCCCTACCTGACCGAGCACGGCCCGGACCTCACGGCCTCCACCGCCGGCACCCACGTCATCGAGCACGCGGGCCGCCTGCTCGCCCTGTGCGAGGCCAACTTCCCGTTCGAACTCACCGCGGACCTCGACACCGTCGGCGCCTACGACTTCGACGGCAAGCTGCGCAGCGCGATGACGGCCCACCCGAAGACCGACCCCGTCACCGGCGAGCTGCACTTCTTCGGCTCCTCGCCCTTCCCGCCGTACCTCGTCCACCACGTCGCCGACGCGGACGGGCAGCTCGTCCACAGCGCCGAGGTCCCCGGCGCCACCGCCTCGCTCAAGCACGACTTCGCGATCACCCGGAACCACGTGGTGTTCGTCGAGGGCACCGTCACCTTCGACCCCGCCGAGCACTCCGGCATCCCGTACTCCTGGCAGGACGCGCAGCCCGCCCGGATCGGCGTCATGCCGCGCGGCCCGCAGGGCGCCGAGGCGATCCGCTGGTACCCGATCGAACCGGGCAACATGCTGCACGTCGCCAACGCCTACGAGGACGCCGCCGGCCGCATCGTGCTGGAGGGCCCGACCGTCGACCGCGAGGGCTTCCGGCTCTCCTGGAACTGGTGGGTCGGCGCCCCCGGCCGCGGCAGCGAGCCCAACACCCGCTCCTACAACCGCCGCTGGACGGTGGACCCGGCGACCGGCCGGGTCGACGAGCGGGTGATCGACGACCTCGCCACCGAATTCCCCACCCTCAACGAGGACTTCCTCGGCGTCGAGCACCGCTACCAGTACGCGATCTCCTTCCCCGACCAGCACGGCTACGGCGGCTACGGGATCGTCAAGTACGACCGCAGCACCGGCGAACGCCGCATCCACCAGGCCGGCGATGCCCGGCTGCCCTCCGAGGCGGTGTTCGTCCCGGCCGCCGGCGCCACCCGCGAGGACGACGGCTACCTGCTCACCGTGGTCTCCGACCTCAAGCAGGACGCCTCCCAACTCCTCGTCCTGGACGCCTCCGGCCTCGACCGGATCGCCACCGTCCACCTGCCCCGACGAGTCACCGGCGGCATCCACGGCTCCTGGATCCCCGACAGCGACCTGCGATGACGCACCCCACCCCGCCACGAAAGGCCACCGCCTTGCCCATCCACAGTGCGGCGAAGACCGCCGTCCTCACCGCCGCCGTCCTCCTCGGCGCCTCCGGCACCGCCTCCGCCCTCGACGCCACCCCGACCACCGGCCGGCCCGCAGCGGCGTCCGCGAAGCACACCGCGGACGTGCGGATCGACGAGAGCGCGCCGGTCGTCACCCGCACCGAGATCCTCATCCACGCCCCGCTGCACACCATCTGGGCCATCCAGACCGACGTCGAGAACTGGCCCGCCTGGCAGCCGAACGTGGAGAGCGTCCGCAAGGACACCCCCGGCAGCCTGCGCCCCGGCTCGGCGTTCCGCTGGAGCACCGAGGGCCTGGACATCACCTCCACCGTCCGGCAGGTCGAACCCGGCCGCCGGCTCGTCTGGGGCGGCCCCGCCCAGGGCATCACCGCCGTCCACGTCTGGACCTTCACCCCCACCCGGGACGGCGTCCTGGTCCACACCGAGGAGTCCTGGAGCGGAGAACCCGTCACCGCCGACCGGGAGTTCCTGCAGGCAGCCCTCGACAACTCCCTGCACAACTGGGTCGCCAACCTCAAGCGGCAGGCCGAGGCGCAGTCCGCGCACTGAGACCCCCGGGCCCCCGTCCGCACCTGACGTGCCGTCAGATGCGGACGGGGGCCCGCATCTTGTCCGGACAAGGTCCCGGCCCGGGGCGGTCTTCCCTATGCTGAACAGCCGGGGGTGAGTATGCATACCATCATCGTGGTACCGCCAGGGAGACCGGATTCGCAGGAACACCTCACACTGGCGACAGGAGAGCGGCTCGTCTTCGGCCGCAGCCCCGCCGACGCACCGGGGCGGCACCAGCGCCTGACCATCGAACACGACGGGGTGTCCCGGATCGCCGGGGAGATCCTGGCCCAGGGCACCTTCTGGACCCTCAGCAACCTGAACCGCGACCGGACCTACGTGGTGGAGAACCCCGAAGGCGGCGGCGAGCACATCAAGGTCGCGCCCGGCCGGCTCGACGCACCCGTGCCGTTCGAGTTCGCGCGCATCGTGCTGCCCGCCGCGGGCGACCTGCTCAGCTTCGACGTCTGGGCGCCCCGGCACGACTACCTCGGCGCCGACCCGCGGATCCCCGAAGGCGCCACCACCGCCGCCGCGTTCGCGCTCGACCGCACCAAACGCTACTTCGCCGTCCTGGTCGCCCTCTGCGAACCCCGGCTGCGCGACGCCCCGGCCCACGCGCCACTGCCCACCGCCGACGAACTCGTCGAACGGCTGCGGCCCGGGTGGCCCGCCGCCAGCCGCTCCACCGTGCAGTGGAACATCAACTACCTCGCGGTCAAACTGCGCCTGGCCCCGGCCTGGCCCTGCCCGGAGCCGGGCGCCCGGCGCAACGGCATGAAGGAGTCCCTGGTGTCGCTCGCCCTGCGCTTCGACGTCGTCCGCGAGGACGACCTCGCGCTCCTCGGCCCCGCCGTCGGCGCCGCCCGGTGAGCCACCCCGACGAACAGCCCTACGCCGTGCCCGTCCCCGCCGGCTACCGCCTCGGCCCCTGGGCCGTCGGCACCCCGCTCGGCGCCGGCGGCTTCGGCAGCGTCTACACCGCCCGGCGCGAGGACGACGGCCAACCGGCCGACGCCGCACTGAAGTTCCTGCCCACCGGCACCCAGACACCCCGCCGGCTGCGGCACCTGCGCGAACTCGCCGAACGCGAGATCGACCTGCTGAGCCGGGTCCGCGCACCCCGGCTGATCCGCCTGCACGAGGTCCGCACCGTCGACGACCCGTCACGGCCCGAACTCGACGGCGCCACCGTCCTCGTCCTCGACCGCGCCGAGAGCTCGCTGCAGGACCTGCTGAACGGCTCGCCCCGGCCCGGCCGCGGCCCCGAACTGCTCGTCGAGATCTGCGAAGGGCTGCACCAGCTCCACCGGGCGGGCTGGCTGCACGGCGACCTCAAACCGGCCAACGTGCTGCTGATGGACGACGGTTCGGCCCGGCTCGCCGACTTCAACCTGGCCGCCGAACTCGAAGGCACGCACGCCTACTCGCCGATGTTCTCCACCCCCGACTACACGCCGCCGGAGACCATCTGGGGCGACGTCGCCGAACGCGGCCAGCGGATCCGCCCCACCACCGACATCTGGGCCTTCGGCGTCCTCGCCCACCTGGTCCTCACCGGCACCCTGCCGCTGCCCGGCGCCACGCCCGCCGCCCGCCGCGACGCCACCGTCCGCTACGCCCGCGGCACCGAACCGCTACGGCTCTCGCCCGAACTCCCGCCCGACTGGCGGCAGATCATCACCGACTGCCTCGCCCCGACCCACCAGGAACGCGCCCCGCACGACGCCGCCTCGCTGCTGCCCCGGGTCCGCGCCGCCGCCGAGGGCGCCGCCGCACCCCGAGCGCCGCGCGCCGCCCGCCCGCTGCGCCGCGCCCTGATCGCCCTCGCCTGCGCCGGCGCCCTCGCCGCGGCCGGCCTCGGCCTGCACGCCGCGAGCTCGAAACACCCCGCGACGACCGGCAGTTCACCCCGCAGCGCCCCCGTCGCGCTGGTCGGCTACGACCGCTGCCTGAAGGGCAACGTCTGCTTCTTCACCGAGCCCGACGGCAACGGCCGGATGTGCTCCTGGGAGGGCGACGAGACCGACTGGCTCGGCGGCGCCTCCCGCTGCAGCTGGGCCGACCAGCAGGTGCCCCGCTCGGTCTTCAACAACGGGATCGGCCCCGAGGCCGGCGAGCCGCGCGTCAGCCTCGTCTACTACGCCGGCGAGAAGCTCCAGGACCGCATCGACTGCCTCCCCCGCGACACCCGCCAGAACATCGACCTCGCCCGCTCCCCCCGCTCCCACGTCTGGACCGAGCACTGCTGACACCCCCGCCCGATCCTCCACCCCCACCCCGACCCGAACAACCTGTCACTTCACAGGAGCGGCAGGGGCCCGAGGCCGTGCACTCTGCGGGGCAGGCAAATCGACAGAGGGGGAAAGCACATGAAGATCCGTTCCCGTTTCGCCACTCTGGGGGCGCTGGGCATGGTGGCCGGCTCGATGCTCTTCAGCGCCGCACCGGCGCAGGCCTTCGGGTCGCTGCAGGTGCGCTACGCGATCGTCGACACCTCGAACTGCCGGGGCCTGGAGGGCAGCCTCTCGGTCGTGAACCAGGCAGCCGGCTGCTTCCTCGACGACTCCGCCGACGACACCTTCTTCAAGAAGGAGGCCGGGGGCGTGGCGGTCAAGATCGAGCTCCGCGACGGCAGCGGGCTGGTCGCGAAGGCCGAGTTCCACCCGCTCGGCGACGAGCTCTGGGTCTACGACACGCGCAACGACGGCGACAGCATCTACGTGACGCTCCAGTGGGGCGACAGCCTGGAGGGGCCGGTGAGCCCTCCCGGTACGGGCACCGAGGTCGAGTACACGAAGGAGGCTCACGGCTGGATCCCCGAGGGAGCTGCGGTGACGCTCAGGGTCTACGACAACCTGGACCAGTACGGCACCCCGTACACGCAGATCGGTGGGAACTACACGGGCAGGGCCTGAGCCCCGGCGGCTCAGCCCGGTCGGCTCCACACGCTCGGGTGACACTCCGTCATGTTCGTGTCGGCGGGGTGTCACCCGAGGGCGGTCGTACATTGAGCGGATGATCGTCGACAACGGGGCGGGTCCTTCGCGGCCCGCGCGGTACGGGTGGGGGCCGTCGGGGCGGCAGTTGGCCGCGCGGGGGGAGTGGCGGGAGCTGCTGGAACGTTTCCGCCTGGCGAAGGCGCTGGACGATCCGCTGGCCGGTCCGCTCGGGCACCTGGTGGCGTACGGCGCGCCCGCCGCGATCGCGGGCGGGCTGTTCGACCCGGCCGGCGGGCCCGGTGCGGCGGCGACGGTGCGTGACCACGACGCGGGGCCGCTGTGGGAGGTGCTCGCCACCCGGCACCCGTGGCCGGTGCTCGCCGCGCTGCCGCTGCCGCCCGGGATCCGCCGCCTGGCCGCGCACACCCGGGCCCTGCTCGGCGAGGACCCGCCGGGGGAGGGGGTGGCGCTGCGCCCGTGGGAGGAGGTCGGGTGGGAGCGCGACGCCCGGGTCCGCGAGTACCTGCCGGGCGGCGGCGCGCGGCGCACCCTGCACCTCGCGCCGTCCACCCGGGAGGGCCTCGGAGTGCTCGAACTTCCGTCCCCCGGGGCCCGGTTGATCGGCGTCCCGGCGACGCTGCTGCTCGCCGGACTGTCCGACTGGACGTTCGCCGTGTGCGTGCGCGGCCGCGCCGCCGACGCCGCCGCGCAGCTCGCCGCCGGGCCGGACGTCACCGGCGGGCAGCTGCCGTTCGCCGCGCTGTACCCGGCGCTGGTGCACCTCGCGTCCGCCCGGCCCGACCGCGGCGCGGCGCACGGGCGGATCGCCGTCCGGCAGGTGCTCGCGGCGATGGACGGCGCCGGCGGCGAGGACCCGGCCCGCCTGGACGCGCTGGTGGCCCGTCTGCACTGCCTGGCCTGGACCGAGCCCGGCGACGACCTGCGCCACCTGCACCTCGCCCTGGAGGACCCGGCCACCGGCCTCGCCTGGGCGCTGTCCGGCACCACCGCCGACCCGGCCTGAGCGGCCGGCGGAAACGCGCCGCCCCCGCAGGCGCCCGGCGGGACCGGGACGCCGACGGGGCGGCGGGACGACGAGCCGTCAGGCGGCGGTGGTGGCGGCCGGGGCCTGCGCCTGGGCGGGCAGCTCGGCGTGCTCGGCCGCGCTCGTGCTCTCGTCGTACGGCAGGGCGCCCGCCAGGACGGCGGTCATCCGCTCCCGGTCGAGCTCGCCCGTCCAGTGGCCGATCAGCACCGTCGCGGCGGCGTTGCCCGCGAAGTTGGTGAGCGCGCGGGCCTCCGACATGAAGCGGTCGATGCCGACGATCAGGCCGACGCCGTCGACCAGCGCGGGCTTGTGCGACTGGAGGCCGCCGGCCAGCGTGGCCAGGCCGGCGCCGGTGACGCCCGCCGCGCCCTTCGAGGCGATCACCATGAACAGCAGCAGGGAGAGCTGCTCGCCGATCGACATCGGCTTGTCCATCGCCTCGGAGATGAAGATCGACGCCATGGTGAGGTAGATCGCGGTGCCGTCCAGGTTGAAGCTGTAGCCGGTCGGCACGGTGATGCCGACGACCGGGCGGCTCACCCCGAGGTGCTCCATCTTCGAGATCAGCCGGGGCAGCGCGCTCTCGGAGGAGGAGGTGGACAGGATCAGCAGGAACTCCCGGCCCAGGTACTTCAGCAGGGCGAAGACGTTCACCCCGGCGACCAGGCGCAGCAGCAGGCCGAGCACCACGACCACGAACAGCACGCAGGTCACGTAGAAGCCGATCATGATCACGGCCAGGCTCTTCAGCGCGGCCGTGCCGGTCGCGCCGACCACCGCCGCCATCGCGCCGAACGCGCCGATCGGCGCCACCCACATGATCATCGACATCACGCGGAACACCAGCTTCTGCAGGTGCTCCACGCCGCGCAGGACGGGCGCGCCCGCTGCACCCATGCCCTGCAGCGCGAAGCCGACCAGCAGCGCCACCAGCAGGGTTTGCAGCACCTGACCCTGCGTCAGCGCCGACACCAGCGTGGTCGGGATGATCCCGAGCAGGAAGTCGGTGGTGGACGCGGCGCCCGCCGCGGCCTGCGCATGTCCGGACTTCGCCAGCGCCGAGGTCAGGTGCAGCCCGCTGCCCGGCTCCAGCAGGTTGCCCACCAGCAGGCCGATGCCGAGCGCGACCGTCGAGGTCAGCAGGAAGTAGCCGAGCGCCAGACCGCCGACCCGGCCGACCTTCGCCGCCTTGGTGACCGATCCCACACCCAGCACGATGGTGCAGAAGATCACCGGGGAGATCATCATCTTGATCAGGTTGACGAAGCCGGTGCCGACCGGCTTCAACTCCACCGCGAACTTCGGCGCGGCCAGACCCACCACGATGGCCGCGACCACCGCGACGATCACCGCCAGGTACAGGAAGTGGGTGCGGTCCGATCTCTTCGTCGGCTTCGCGTTCGTGGTGGGGGTCATCCGCGCGGCTCCTTCGCCGTAGGCTCGTTCTGTCGCGCCGCCGGGGGGAGTCGACGCGACCGGCCCGTGGGTGGCGGGCCGCGCACGACTATCCGGGCCGCCGTGAGCCACGTCACGATTGCGGTCATAGAGTTCACGGCACACCCCCGCACCCGCCACCACCGCCCCGCCAAGGGGCACACTGGTCGGCATGCACCCGACCAGCCCGACCACCGGCCCCGCCCGCCCCCGGCGGCGACGCAGCCTGGCCGGACGGCTGTTCGCCGTACAGGTCGTCATCGTCGGGGCCGTGGTCGCCGGCGGCTCCGTCCTCGCCTACCTGTTCACCGCGGGCCGCGCCGAGGACACCGCCCGCCACCAGGTCACCGCCGTCGCACTCTCCCTCGCCGACGCGCCCACCGTCCGCGAGGCCGCCGCCGCGGCCGACCCCAGCGCCGTCCTGCAGCCCTACGCGCAGCAGGTCCGCACCGACACCGGGGTGGACTTCGTCACCGTCATGGACCCGCAGGGCACCCGCTGGACCCACCCGGACCCGGCCCAGATCGGCCGCCCCTTCCTCGGCCACATCGACCAGGCCCAGCAGGGCCGCCTCCAGCAGGAGACCTACACCGGCACCCTCGGCCCCTCCGTGCGCGTGGTCGCCCCCGTCTTCGACGACGGCCACCACGTGGTCGCCCTGGTCAGCGCCGGCATCACCGTCGACAACATCTCCGCCCGGCTGCGCACCCCGCTGCTCGCCCTGGTCGGCATCGCCGGCGGCGCCCTCGTCCTCGGCGCCACCGCCAGCTACCTGCTCGCCGCCCGGCTGCGCCGCCACACCCACGGCATGGACGCCGGGGAACTCGCCCACCTGTACGACTACCACCAGGCGACGCTGCACTCGGTCCGCGAGGGGCTGGTGCTGCTGGACCGCGATCACCGCGTCCTGCTGTGCAACGACGCCGCCCGCGAACTGCTCCAACTCGAAGACCCGATACGGGAACTGACGGTCCGCCAGCTACGCCTGCCGAACTCGCTCACCCGCGCGCTGGAGTCCGCCGAGCCGGTCCGCGACGAGGTGCACCTGACCGCCGAGCGCGTGCTGCTGCTCAACACCTCCCCGGTCGGGCCCGGCCTCGGCACCGTGGTCACCCTCCGGGACCACACCGAACTCCAGGGTCTCACCGGCGAGTTGGACACCGTCAAGGGCATCGCCTCGGCGCTGGACGCGCAGGCCCACGAAGCCGCCAACCGGCTGCACGCCGTGGTCTCGCTGATCGAACTCGGCCGCCACCGCGAGGCCGTGGAGTTCGCCACCGCCGAACTCGCCCTCGCCCAGCGGCTCACCGACCAGGTCGTCGGCGCCGTCGGCGAACCCGTGCTCGCCGCACTGCTGCTCGGCAAGGCCGCCCAGGCCGCCGAACGCGGCGTCGAACTCCACCTCACCGAGGACAGCCGGATCGACGACGGCGTGCTGCCCGACCGGCTCACCCCGCGTGACCTGGTCACCCTGCTCGGCAACCTGATCGACAACGCGGTGGACGCCGCCATCGAGAACGCCGCCCTGGCCGCCCCCGAGGTCCGCGTCACCGCCCGCACCGAGGACGGCCACCTGCTGCTCCGGGTCGCCGACACCGGCACCGGCGTCGACCCCGCCGCCGCCGACGAGGTCTTCCGCCGCGGCTGGACCACCAAGCAGCACGGCCGCGGCCTCGGCCTCGCCCTGGTCGCCCAGACCGCCCGCCGCAACGGCGGCGAGGTCCACCTCGGCGACCCCGGCTTCCACGACGGCGGCGCGGTGCTCACCGTCCGACTCCCGCTCCAGCGCCCGGCGGTGGACGCATGACCGGCCCGCGGAGACCCGACCCCCGGCAGGACAGCCAGGAGGTGGACGCGTGAACGGCAGACCCGAGGACCGGCCGATCCGGGTGCTGGTGGTCGAGGACGATCCGGTCGCCGCCGACGCCCACGCCCGGTACGTCGCCCGCGCCCCCGGCTTCGCCGTGACCGCGACCGCGCACTCCCGCGCCGAAGCGTTCCGCGCGCTGGAACGGGCCCGGGAGGCCGGCAGCCCCGTCGAGCTGATCCTGCTCGACCTCTACCTGCCCGACGGCCACGGCCTGCACCTGTGCGCCGCACTGCGCGCCGCCGGGCACGCCGCCGACATCATCGCCGTCACCTCCGCGCGCGACCTCGCCACCGTCCGGCAGGCCGTCACCGCCGGCGTCGTCCAGTACCTGCTGAAACCCTTCGGCGCCGCCGCCCTCGGCGACCGCCTGGGCCAGTACGCCCGCTACCGGGCCAGCCTCGGCCGGGACGGCGAGGCCCTCGGCCAGGACGAGGTCGACCGGGCGCTCGCCCTGCTGCGCGGCACCGACCGCAGCAGCCTCCCCAAGGGCCTGAGCGCCGCCACCCTGGACACCCTCGCCGCGGCGCTGCGCACCGCCCCCGACGGGCTCTCCGCCGGCGCCGCCGCCGAGGCCACCGGCGTCTCCCGGATCACCGCCCGCCGCTACCTGGAACACCTGGTCACCACCGGCCACGCCACCCGCGAACCCCGCTACGGCCAGGTCGGACGGCCCGAGCTCGGCTACCGCTGGAAGGCGGACTGACGGCCCGTCAGGCGGGTCCGGCCGCTCAGGCGCGCTCGGCGAGCACCAGGTAGCGGGTCGGCTCGTCGGTGTAGGAAAGCGGTTTCCAGCCGGCCTCGGCGAGCAGCGGGAAGAGCCGCTCGCGGGCCCGCAGGTCGTCCGGGGTGATCGGCCGGCCGTGCCGGGCGGCGAGCGCGGCGCGGCCCAGCGGGTGGTACAGGGCGAGCCGGCCGCCGGGCCGGGTGACGCGGGCCAGTTCGCGCAGGCCCGTGCCGGGGCCCGGCAGGTGGGAGATCAGACCGGCCCCGAAGACCAGGTCGGCGATCGCGTCGGGCAGCGGGAGCCGGGTGCAGTCGGCCTCCACCAGGGCGGCGTCGGCGCGGTGCGCGGACGCCCGGTCGAGCATCTCCGGCGTGAGGTCGACGCCGAGCACGGTGCCGGACGGCCCGACGGCGGCGCGCAGCAGCGGCAGCGCCCGGCCGGTGCCGCAGCCCGCGTCGATGACGAACCGGCCCTCCGTCAGCCCGGTGTCGGCGATCGCGGCGGCGTAACGCGGGCTGTCGTCCGGGAACTTGCTGTCCCAGCGGGCGGCGCGCTCGGCGAAGAAGGCACGGGTGTCGGCGAGTTCGCGCGCGTGGGCGCCGGCCGGGCCGGGCGCGTCGGCGCCGGTTGGCCCGGCGGGCTTCGGAGTCTCCATGGCGGCAGGGTACTTGGGCGGTGGCCGTGACCCGGGGGCGGCCGCGCTCGTTGATGGGGGCGGGCGCGAAGGGCGGCGCGCGCTCACTCGGACGGGTGATCAAAGGGCCTGGTGGCGGCGGCCGTCGAGCGCGCGAGAGTAAAGTTAGCCTTACCTAACTTTCCAAGGGAGTTCCGCTGTGACCCTCACCGTCGGCACCTCCGCCGCGCCCGCCGGCGACGCGATCCTGCGCCGCCAGCGCATCCGCGAGTCGGCCGCCCGCACCTACGCCCGGTCGTTCCCGATCGTCCCGGTGCGCGCGAACGGCATGACCGTGGAGGGCGCCGACGGCCGCCGCTACCTGGACTGCCTCTCCGGCGCCGGCACCCTCGCCCTCGGCCACAACCACCCGGTGGTGCTCCAGGCGATCCGCCGCACCCTGGACAGCGGCGCCCCGCTCCACCTGCTCGACCTCGCCACCGCCGAGAAGGACGACTTCACCACCGCGCTGTTCGAGAGCCTCCCCGAGAGCTTCGCCGCCAAGGCCCGGATCCACTTCTGCGGCCCGGCCGGCACCGACGCCGTCGAAGCCGCCCTCAAACTCATGCAGACCGCCACCGGCCGCCGCGGCGCGCTCGCCTTCACCGGCGCCTACCACGGCATGACCGCCGGCGCGCTCGCCGTCACCGGCAACACCGCCGTCAAGGCCCCGCTGCCCAGCGCCGCCGAGGTCACCCGGCTCCCGTACCCCTACTCCTACCGCTGCCCGTTCGGCATCGGCGGCGAACGCGGCGCGGACCTCGCCGCCGCCTACACCGAGCGCCTCCTCGACGACCCGTCAGGAGGCGTGCTCCCGGCCGCCGCGATGATCCTCGAACCCGTCCAGGGCGAGGGCGGCGTCGTCCCCGCCCCGGACGGCTGGCTGCGCGAGATGCGCCGGATCACCGCCGAACGCGGCATCCCGCTGATCGTCGACGAGGTGCAGACCGGCGTCGGCCGCACCGGCCGGATGTGGGCCGTCGAGCACAGCGGCATCGAACCCGACGCGATGGTGCTCTCCAAGGCCATCGGCGGCAGCCTCCCGCTCGCCGTCATCGTCTACCGCGAGGAGTACGACGGCTGGCGGCCCGGCGCCCACACCGGCACCTTCCGCGGCAACACCCTCGCCATGGCCGCCGGCGCCGCGACGCTGCGCCACATCGCCGCCAACGGGCTGGTCGCCCGCGCCGAGGCCGTCGGCGCCCGGATCGCCGCCCGGCTCGACGGCGCCCGCGACCGCCTCCCGGTGATCGGCGACGTCCGCGGCCGCGGCCTGATGCTCGGCGTCGAACTCGTCGACCCCGCCGGCGAACCCGACAGCTGCGGCGCCCGCCCCGCCGACCCCGGCCTCGCCGTCCGGGTCCGCGAAGCCTGCCTCGCCCGCGGCCTGATCGTCGAACTCGGCGGCCGCCACGACGCCGTCCTGCGGCTGCTCCCGCCGCTCACCATCACCGACGAGCAGGCCGACGCCGTCCTCGAACGGCTTTGCGAGGCCGTCGAGTTCGCGATGCGGGAGACCCCGAGCGCCTGAGCGGCACCCGAGCAGACGTCAAAACAGCTTCTGCGAACGACAGTTGGGAGTGGTTGAAGAAGTGAGTGGGTTAACCGAACTCTCCGGCGGCGTGGCCGGCCCCGAGGCGCTGCGGCCGCTGGTCGCCCAGACCCTGGCGGCCCTGACCGCCGGGGCGGTACGGCGCGGCGGCCCGGTGATCGCCGGAGAGCCGGAGGCGGTCACGGAGGCGGTACGGGCGGCCCTCGCCGACGCCCAGGGCCCCGGCGCGCTCGGCCAGTTGGTGGAACTGCTGGCGCACGGCGCCGCCGACCCGGCGGACCCGGCCTGCGCCGCGCACCTGCACTGCCCGCCGCTGGCCGTTGCGGTCGCCGCCGACCTCGCGGTCAGCGCCCTCAACCCGTCCCAGGACTCCTGGGACCAGGCCCCGCCGCCACCGCCCTGGAGAGCGAACTCCTCGCCGAACTCGCCCGCACCGTCGGCTTCCGGCCCGAACGTGCGGCCGGCGTGCTCACCACCGGCGGCACCGAGTCCAACCTGATGGGCCTGATGCTCGCCCGCGACCAACGACTCGGCCCCGACGTCGAGTTGAACGGCATCCCGCACAACGTCCGCCCCCGGATCCTGGCCTCCGAGACCGCCCACTTCTCCGTCCAGCGCGCCGCCGCGCTGCTCGGCCTCGGCGAACGCGCCGTCCGCGCCGTCCCCGTCGACCGCCAACTCCGCATGGAACCCGAAGCGTTGGCCGACGCCTTCGCCGAGGCCGGCTGGGAGGGCGCCACCCCGATCGCCGTCGTCGCCACCGCCGGCACCACCGACACCGGAGCCGTCGACCCGCTGCACGACATCGCCGACCTCGCCGCCCGGCACGGCACCTGGCTCCACGTCGACGCCGCCTACGGCGGCGGCGCGCTCTTCTCCGACCGGCTCGCCCCACTGCTCGACGGCATCGACCGGGCCGACTCGGTCTCCCTCGACTGGCACAAACTCGGCTGGCAGCCCGCCGCCGCCGGCGTCTTCCTGGTCCGCGACGCCCGCACCTACGCCTCCCTCGCCCGCCGCGCCGTCTACCTCAACCCGGCCGACGACGAGGACGCCGGCTACCCCAGCCTGCTCGGCCAGTCCCTGCGCACCACCCGCCGCCCCGACGCCTTCAAACTCGCCGTCACCCTCCGCGCGCTGGGCCGCGACGGCCTCGGCGAACTGGTCGACCGCTGCCACCAGCTCGCCCTGCGGGCCGCCGAACTCGTCCGCACCACACCCGAATTGGAACTGCACTGCGACCCGGTGCTGACCACCGTGGTGTTCCGGTACGCGACGGGCGACAGCGACCACGTCAACGCCGAACTGCGCCGCCGCCTGCTGCGCACCGGCCGGGCCGTGGTCGGCCGCACCGAGCTCCCCGGCACCGGGCCCGGCCGGGTCCGGCTGAAGCTGACGCTGCTCAACCCGCACACCACCGAACGGGAAGTGGAATCGCTGCTGGCGGCGGTGGTCGAGAGCGGCCGGGCGGTGGCCGGGAACTGGCGGAGCGTCAGACTCCCTTGAGCAGGAGCTCCCTGAGGGTCTCCCACTGCTCGGGGTCGGAGGCCACCAGCAGGCCGTCGGTGCCGCCGGGAGGCTCGGGCAGGTACGGCGAGCCGTCGAAGCGGGCGGAGCGGCCGCCGGACTCGGTGATCAGCAGCGAACCGGGGGCATGGTCCCACGGGAGGGTTCGCCAGTACAGCAGGAAGTCGCGCTCGCCGGTGGCGACCAGCGGGTACTCGATGCCCGCCGCCCCGCGGCCCGGGTCGAGCGGGCCGAGCGCGCGGGCGTTGGCGAGCAGGTGGTGGCTCATGGGGGGAGCGAAGTAACGGGTCTTCAGAATGCCGGTCCAGGACTCCGGGGGAGTGGTGACCTTCTCGTGCGCCAGCCGCTCCCCGTTCCGCCACGCCCCCGCACCGAGCTCCGCGGTGTACGCGGTGCCGGTGCACGGCTGCCAGATCCACGCGGCGACGGCCTGCCCCTTGCGCACCAGCGAGGCCATCACCGCGTACGTGGGCTGCCCCGCGACGAAGTTCCGGGTGCCGTCGACCGGATCGACCAGCCAGGCGGCGGGCTCGTCCACCAGCGCGCGGGCAAGATCGGGGTCGGCGGCCACGGCCTCCTCACCGACGACGGGCACGGGCAGCAGGTCGCGCAGGCGGCGGGTGATGATCCGCTCGGCGTCGCGGTCCGCGACGGTGACGATCTCGCCCGGGGCCTTCTCCATCACCTCACCCGCGGCCAGCGCCCGGAACCGGGGCTCGACCGCCTCCGCCGACGCCTCCACGAGGATCTCGGTGACCTTCTCCATCAACACGCCCGGGCTCCCTTCGCCGCCCTCCACTCTCCCATGCCCGGGTGTGACGGGTGGTGCGCAGGTGGCTGGTGAGACGAGAACGGTGCCTGCGGCGGTCGGAAGGGGGCGGGGTGGTTGGTGAGATGAGGACGATGCCTGCGGCGGCGGGAGGGGCGAAGGGGGAGGTGTGTGACGGGTGGTGCGCGGGTGGCTGGTGGGGCGAGAAGGGTGCCTGCGGCGGTCGGAAGGGGGCGGGGTGGTTGGTGAGACGGGGACGATGCCTGTGGCGGCGGGCGCTCGCCGCCGGAGGCGTTATTCGGTGGCGAGGCGGTCGTACTCGGCGCGGACGCGGCGGTCCATGGCGAGGGCGAACTGGGCGTCGTTGACGGCTCGGGCGAGGGGGCGGATGCGGTGGATGCGGTCGGTGAGGCGGGCGGCTTCGGCGGGGTGAGGTCCTGGACGTGGGTGAGGGCGCCGAGCAGGCGGTCGCGGATGAGGGCGACGAAGACGTCCGCCATCGCGTCGGCGTACTCGCTGGCGTGGCGGCTGACTTCGAGCACGGCGGCGAGCGGCACGCCCTCGTCGACCAGGGCGACGGTGGCGTCCATCAGGCGGCGGCTGATGTGCGTGATGCCGTCGGCGTCGACCGTGATGTAGCCCTGGGCGAGGGACTCCGCGGTGTTGGCCTCGGTCAACTGCTCGCCGAACGCGGCGCGCAGCTCGTCCCAGCTCAGGTGGACGGGCGTCTCGTCGGACCAGGGGGCGACCAGCGCGGCCTGAAGGCCGATCAGTTCGGCGACGTCGCGCCCGTCCTCGCCGGCCCCGATCAGTTCGGCGATGCCGCCCAGCGCGTGGCCGCGGTCCAGGAGTTCGGCGATCAGGCGCAGCCGGGCGAGGTGCTCGGGGCCGTACCAGGCGATCCGGCCGGCCTTGCGGGGCGGCGGGAGCAGGCGGCGTTCGCGGTAGAAGCGGACGGTGCGCACGCTGATGCCGGCCGCCTCGGCGAGTTCGGCGATGCGGTACTCGCGCGGGGGTTCGCGGTCCTTCTCGATCTCCGCCACGCCGGTCAGCATAGGGCCGGCGGGGCGGGGGCGGACATACGCGGAACCGATGGCGTCGGCGCTATTCCACTCGGTGTCAATAAGGGCTACTCTGCCCAACGCGCCAGTGATTACTGGCAACGTCCAGGGCTCCACCAGCAGACCGCTGCGCCACCCGCGCACCACCCCGCGCCACCCGCGCAGCTCCGCCCCGCACCACCCGCGGTGCCTCGCACCGCCCCGCACCACCCCGCGTTGCACCGCGCCGCCCCACGCCGTCCGCGCTTGCATCGCATCGCACCGGCCCGTGCCGCCACACCCCCGCCAGGAGGCCCGCCCATGGCACCCCGTACGAAGAAGCCGACCACCACCGAGCCCACCCCCGCCGGAACGCAGCCGGCGGCCGAGCCGGCGTCGGACGCGGCGCCGCAGGCCGTGCCGCACGTGCGGGTCGCCGTCGTCGGCTCCGGCTTCGGCGGCCTCGGCGCCGGCGTCCGGCTGCGCCGGGCCGGGATCACCGAGTTCGTGATCCTGGAACGCGCGGACTCCGTCGGCGGCACCTGGCGCGACAACTCCTACCCGGGCTGCGCCTGCGACGTGCCCTCCCACCTGTACTCCTTCTCGTTCGCGCCGAACCCGGAGTGGCCCCGGGTGTTCTCCGGGCAGCCGGACATCCGCGCCTACCTGGAGAGGGTCGCCGACACCTTCGGCCTGCGCCCGCACCTGCGGTTCGGCGCCGAAGTCACCGAGCTGCGCTGGGAGGAGGAGCACACCCGCTGGCGGGTCACCACCCGCGCCGGGAGCTGGACCGCCGACGCCGTGGTCTCCGCCGCCGGGCCGCTCGCCGACCCGCAGATACCGCAGCTGCCCGGCCTGGACGGCTTCCCCGGCAAGGTCTTCCACTCCTCCCGCTGGGACCACGACTACGACCTGACGGGCAAGCGGGTCGCCGTCGTCGGCACCGGCGCGTCCGCCGCGCAGATCATCCCCGCGATCCAGCCCACCGTGGACAGCCTGACGGTCTTCCAGCGCACCCCCGCATGGGTCCTGCCGCGCGCCGACCGCGAGGTCACCGGCCTGGAGAAGTGGCTGCACAGCAAGCTCCCGCCCAGCGGGCTGCTGCGCCGCTCCGCGCTGTTCGTGATCCGCGAGCTCCAGGTGGACGCCTTTGTGCGCCGACCGCAACTCCTCAAGCTGGTCCAGCAGGTGGCGCTCCATCACATGCACCGCGCCGTCACGGACCCCGCGCTGCGGGCCAAGCTCACCCCGGACTACCGGATCGGCTGCAAGCGCATCCTGCTCAGCAACACCTACTACCCGGCGCTGGCCGCGCCGAACACCGAGGTGGTCGCGTCCGGCCTGCGCGAGCTCCGGGGCAGCACGCTGGTCGCCGCCGACGGCAGCGAGCACGAGGTCGACGCGATCGTGTTCGGCACCGGCTTCCACGTCACCGACCTGCCGATCGCCGAGCGGGTGTACGGGATCGGAGGCATGCCGCTGGCCGAAGCGTGGAAGGACGGTATGGAGGCGCTGCGCGGATCCACCGTGCGGGGCTTCCCCAACCTCTTCTTCCTGATCGGCCCGAACACCGGCCTGGGCAACAACTCGATGATCCTGATGATCGAGTCCCAGTTGAACTACGTGATCGACGCGCTCACCACTCTCGACTCGCTCGGTGCGACTGCCATGCAGCCCACCGAACGCGCGCAGCGCCAGTGGAACTTGGAACTCCAGCACCGGATGAGCCGCACGGTGTGGACCACCGGCGGCTGCCGCAGCTGGTACCTCGACCAGGACGGCAAGAACACCGTGCTGTGGCCGGCCTCCACCAGCGCCTTCCGCCGTGCCACCCGGCACGTCGACCTCGCCGAGTACGAACTCCTCAAGCGCACAGCCCCGTCGGGCGACGCGCTCGACCCCGAGGCGGTGCCCGTATGAGCCCCCGTATCCCCGCCGACTGCGTGCTGCCCGACCCGGCGGCCGTCCACACCGTCCGCTCCGCCGACGGCGCCGAACTCAACGTCGAGGAGTACGGGCCGGAGGGCGCGCCGCTGCTGGTGCTCTCGCACGGCTGGACGTGCGCCACCACGTTCTGGGCGCCCGTCATCAACCGGCTCGCCGCCGACTTCCGGGTGGTGGCCTACGACCAGCGCGGACACGGCCGCAGCCCCGCGCCGGCCGACGCCGCCGGGTACGGCGCCGACAAGCTCGCCGAGGACCTCGAAGCGGTGCTGACCGCGACCGTCCCGGCCGGGCGGCGCGCCGTGGTGGCCGGCCACAGCATGGGCGGCATGACCATCATGGCGGCCGGCGGACGCCCCGAGGTGGCCGCCCGCACCGCCGCCAACGTGCTGTTCAACACCGGCGCCGGCGAACTCGTCGACGAGCAGACCGTGCTGCCCGCCTTCGTGCGCGGCCGGAAGCTGCGGCGCCTGCTGAGCCGGCCGGTGCTCCAGTCGCGGCTGTCGCTCGGGCCGGTCAACGGCGTCAGCCGGGCCGTCCTCAAGTACGCCACCATGGGGCCCGCCACGCCCGCCGACCGGGTCGAGGCCTGCGCACAGGTGGTGCACGCCTGCCCGCCCAAGGTGCGCCACCGGTGGTCGATCGTGCTGGACGTGCTGGACGTGCACGCCGAACTGGCCCGGATCACCGCGCCGACCGCCGTCGTCACCAGCAGCAACGACAAGCTGACGCCGCCGGTGCACTCGCGCCGGATCGCCGCCGCGCTGGCCGATCCGCGCGGCCTGCTGGAACTCCCCGGCGCCGGCCACATGAGCCCGCTGGAGCGGCCCGCCGAGGTCGCCGCCGAGATCCGCCGGGTGGCCGCGCTGGTCGCCGACGACCTGGCGGCGGGCGCCGTCCCCGCCGGCGCCGCCCCCGACGGCGCGAGCGCCGTCGTTTCCGAACTCCCGTCCCAGTCCGCCGCCGTGGAGGAGACCGCATGACCCCGCCGCTGTCCTCGCAGGTCGTCGTCATCACCGGAGCCGCCCGCGGCCTCGGCGCGCTGATGGCCCGCAAGCTCGCCGACCGGGGCGCCAAGGTCGCGCTGGTCGGCCTGGAGCCCGCCGAACTCAAGGCGGTCGCCGCCCAGTGCGGCGAGCACGCCTCCGCCTGGGAGGCCGACGCCACCGACCTGGACGCGATGACCGAGATCGCGAACCGGATCAAGGACCGCTACGGGCGGATCGACACCGTGGTCGCCAACGCCGGCATCGCGCTCGGCGGCCCGATGCAGGACAGCGACCACCGGGCCTGGAGCCGGGTGATCGAGGTCAACCTGCTCGGCTCCGTCGCCACCGCCCGGGCCTTCCTGCCCGCGCTCGCCGAGAGCCGCGGCTACCTGCTGCAGATCGCCTCGCTGGCCGCGCTCACCCCCGCGCCGCTGATGTCCGCGTACTGCGCCTCCAAGGCCGGGGTCGAGTCCTTCGCCCACGCGCTGCGCGCCGAGGTCGCCTACCAGGGCGTCAAGGTCGGTGTCGGGTACCTGAGTTGGACCGACACCGACATGGTGCGCGGCGCCGACGAGGACGCGGTGCTGCGGCAGATGCGGGCCAAGCTGCCCTGGCCCGCCAACAAGACGTACCCGATCGGCCCGGCCGTGGACCGGCTGGTGGCCGGCATCGGCCGCCGCTCCGCGCACGTGTACGCGCAGGCCTGGCTGCGCGGCATGCAGCCGATCCGTGCCGTGCTGCCCGGCCTGATCGCCACGGTCGGCGCCCGCGACGTGGCCCGGCTCGCGCCGCAGCTGAAGGCCACCGCCGACACCCGCCTGCGTCCGGTCGGCGCGGGTGGGCAGGCCGACCAGAACGCCCGCGCCGGCAAAGCGGAGTGACGGTCGGTCGGATCATCACAAGATGATGAGCGGACAATCGGCCCCGGAGAGAGGCCGATTGCCCGCTCGTCATCGTCGGACGGCCCTACGGTCGGACCGGATGGAGGCGGTGCCGTCAGGTGCCGTGCACCGACAGCTCGTACAGCGAGTACCCCCACTGGGTGGCCCGCGCCGTGCCGTGGAAGCGCACGTACCGGGCCGCCGTCGGGGCGAACGCGGCGGTGTCGAGCCCGCCGTCGCCCGCCGAGGTGGACCAGACGGTGCGCCAGGTGCTGCCGTCCGTGGAGACCTCGATCCGGTAGCCGGCGGCGTAGGCCCGCTCCCAGTCCAGCGTCACCCGGTCCACGGTGTGCACCGCGCCCAGGTCGACGTTCAGCCACTGGTCGTCGCTCCAGTCGCTGGCCCAGCGGCTGTTGCGGTCGCCGTCCAGCGCCCGGCCGGGCTGGTAGGAGGTGAACGGGTTCCACTCCGAGGCGCTGGCGGTCGCGGTGGCCGTGCCGGTCGCCAACTCCCGTCCGGTGCTGTGCCGTTCGGTGGCCCGCCAGGTGCCCAGGTAGGACTGCGCGCCCTTCAGCAGGTCGTTCACCACGCCCTGGCCGCCGCTCAGCCGGATCTGCTCGATCCAGTCCGGCAGCAGGCCGGCGTGCGCCACGCCGTCCGTGTTGACGTCCCAGGTCCGGGAGCCGGTCACCTGACGGTCCAGCACCGAGCCGCCGTCCGCGCTGCGGAACGGGTACGTCACCGCGTTGGGCGCGCCCGCGCCGACCGGGCCCGGCCAGCCGCCGACGCCGTTCAGGTCGCTGCCGTAGCCGTAGCCGACCCCGTACTGGTCGCGCAGCGCCTTGGTGCGGTTCGCCTCGGCCACGAAGCCGTTCGCGTCGTGCGGGTACTGGGCCGCGAACCCGCCCAGCTTGTACAGGCGTTCGGTCCAGTTGAGGTCCATCCAGCTGTGGCTGGAGATCACGCCCGGATAGGCCTGCGACTCCAGGATCTCGAACGCGCTCCGCGCCGCCTTGACGCTCATGTGGTCGACTTCCAGCATCATGTGGCGGCTCATCATGCCGCGCAGCGCGTAGTCGCCGAGCTCGGTCAGCCCGCGGGTGTTGCACTGCGCGGACGACGAGTAGGTGGGCAGGTTCACCCCGGCGGGCAGCATCCCCTGGGCCTGCGCGGTGGGCAGCCCGATCGGGTTGTCGTGCTGCGGGCCGGTGCACTGCTCGGTGGTCCAGAAGGTGCCGGTGGAGAGGAACTGACCGGCGTTGACGGCCACGCCGGTGGTGCCCTCGTCGAAGCGCACGCCGCACAGCGCGTTGTCGAACTTGTGGCACAGGAACATGCTGCGGACGCCGAGCGCGTACAGCTCGTCCAGCCCGCGGTCGATCGCGGCCCGGTCGCACTGCGGCACGTCCAGGATCATCTTGCACCCGAACGGCTCGGAGGTCTCCACCCCGAGCACCACCGCCAACTTGCCCTGCTCGATCACCGATCGGGCCTGGTCGGAGTCGGTCACGATG
Source organism: Kitasatospora cheerisanensis KCTC 2395 (assembly GCF_000696185.1). GTDB lineage: Bacteria > Actinomycetota > Actinomycetes > Streptomycetales > Streptomycetaceae > Kitasatospora > Kitasatospora cheerisanensis. The sequence goes on from NZ_KK853997.1 coordinate 6,706,543, forward strand.
CGGAACCAGCCCTTGCCGGGACCGCCGTACATGGTGTCGATGTACGACTGGAGCTCGTACGACTTGCGCGCCTCGGTGCGGATGGCGTCCATCTCGTCGCAGCCGCGGTCCTTGTACGGGTAGATCGAGCACAGCAGGCCGTTCGTCACCAGGTCGTTGACCAGGATCCGCTCGCCGCCGCGCCAGGCGCGCTCCACCCAGGCGTAGTAGTCCTGCTGGTGGCTGAGCGAGTCGTGGGCCGGCCAGTCGGCGAAGGTCGGCCAGCCGACCGGGTCGTGGTGGCCGTCGGCGCCGCCGGTGACGTTCTCGAACAGGGCGAGCGAACCGTCCGGGTAGTGCTCCGGGCAGTCCTTCAGCGCGTCCGCGGCGCCCTGCGGGGAGAACGCGGCGCCGCAGATCACCCGGCCGCCGAAACCCTCGGCGGACATCAGGTGGTTGTGCGCGTCGACGAAGCCGCGGACGCTGCCGTCGGCGGCCGTGCCGCGGAACGGCTCGCCCGTCACGTTGATCTGCGAGTCCGGCGCCGGACGCGCGGTGGGATTCCACCACCCGTCGGCGGCACGGGCGTTGGAGCCCGGCACGGCGCCACTGGCGAGCGCGGCGGCGAGCAGGAGCAGCGGGAGTAAGCGGGCGAGGGCGTTCCTGGTGCGGTGAACCCGGGTCATGGTCACCTCTCGGGTCGGGGAGGCGGCGGATTTCCCGAGAATCCTGGAGCTGTTGACAGCCCGTCAATACTTCGGACCGGATTACTTACTGGTCAGTATCAAGTGGCGAGGTGGGCCGACATGTCGACAGATCGCCAGATCCGGCAGGCATGGGGCCCATAACGCGCGACGGGCCCGGCCCGTGCGGACGGGGTCGGGCCCGAGCAGGCGAAGGCACGCCGGCCGTCAGGACCGCCGGGGTCGGGGACGGGCCGGGCGCGCGACTTCTATGGAGCGGGGGCGAAGCTGAAACAGCATCAGTTTCTCCTGGGCGAGGCGGACACCGCGTGGGACAGCGGCGATGCCCGAAACCGTAGGGTGATCGGACCAACGCCACGACGGGGCGCGCCGCCACCGCCCCGCGCATCCCTCGAAGGGCCGACGGGCCCGCGGCGCCGACCCGGTACGGTCGTGCCCATGACCACAGCTCTCATCACCGGCGCCACCGCCGGCATCGGCGCCGCCTTCGCCGACCGCCTCGCCCGCGACGGCCGCGACCTGGTGCTGGTCGCCCGCGACACCGAACGCCTGCGGAAGTCCGCCGAGGAACTCGCCGGGCGCTACGGCGTCCAGGTCGAGACCCTCACCGCCGACCTCGCCACCGACGCCGGCATCGGCGCCGTCGAGGACCGGCTGCGGGACGACGCCCGGCCCGTCGACCTGCTGATCAACAACGCCGGCTTCGGCAACCGCGGCGCGTACCTGGACGTGCCCGTCCAGGACGAACTCGACATGCTCAAGGTCCACATCGAGGCCGTGCTGCGCACCACCACGGCCGCCGTCCCCGGCATGCGCGAGCGCGGCTTCGGCGGGATCGTCAACGTCGCCTCGGTGGCGGCGTTCGTGCCGCGGGGCACCTACGGCGCGACCAAGGCGTGGGTGGTCAACTTCACCCTCGGCATCGCCCGCGACCTGGCCGGCAGCGGGGTCCGGCTCCAGGCGCTCTGCCCCGGCTTCACCCGCACCGAGTTCCACCAGCGGGCCGGCATGGGCACCTCCTCCATCCCCGCCTGGGGCTGGCTCAGCGCGGAGCGGGTCGTCGACGAGTCCCTCCGCGACCTCGCCCGCAACCGGCCGCTGTCCGTGCCGGGGAAGCGGTACAAGGCGGCGGTCACGGCGGCGCGACTGCTGCCGGTGGGCGGGCTGGGCGGGCCTCTCGACCACGGCGGGGGCGCGACTATCGGAAGAAGTAGCGAGAGCCGCGTCCGCCAGGTCGCGACCGCGTGCCCGTCATTGCCGGTGTCTGTGCCGTTCGCCCCCTCGAGAAGTTATTAGGTTTGCTAATGGTGAGTGAAGCTCGGTAAGCTCGGAAGGTCATGTCCGCCGAGCTACGGGAGGTTTCCGTGCGGTTGAACCGGATCGAGTGGGAGCCGCCCGAGGGGGTGGCGAAGGAGCCGGCTCAGGTGCGGCGGATCCTGGGGCTGTTCCGGCCGTACGCCGGGCGGCTGGCCGTGGTGGGGCTGCTGGTGGCGGCGTCCGCGGTGGTGTCGGTGGTGACGCCGTTCCTGTTGCGGGCGGTGCTGGACACGGCGATACCGGAGCGGCGGACGGGGCTGCTGACGCTGCTCGCGCTCGGGATGATCGCGGCGGCCGTGGTCACCAGTGTGCTCAACGTGCTGCAGACGCTGATCTCGACCACCGTCGGGCAGCGCGTCATGCACGACCTGCGGACGTCGGTGTACCGGCACCTGCAGCGGATGTCGCTGGCGTTCTTCACCCGGACCCGCACCGGTGAGGTGCAGTCCCGGATCGCCAACGACATCGGCGGGATGCAGTCCACCGTCACCGGCACGGCGACCTCGCTGGTGTCGAACCTGACGGCCGTGGTGGCCAGCGTGGTCGCGATGGTCGCGCTGGACTGGCGGCTGACGATCGTCTCGCTGCTGCTGCTCCCGCTGTTCGTGTGGATCAGCCGCCGGGTCGGCCGGGAGCGGAAGAAGATCACCGGGGAGCGGCAGCGCCAACTCGCCAAGCTCTCCTCCGCGGTGCAGGAGTCGCTGTCGGTCAGCGGCATCCTGCTCGGCCGGACGATGGGCCGGTCGGCCTCGCTGACCAGCGAATTCGCCACTCAGTCGGACGAGTTGGCGGCCCTGGAGGTGCGCTCCAGCATGGCCGGCCGGTGGCGGATGTCGACCATCGGGATCGTGATGGCGGCGATGCCGGCGATGATCTACTGGGCGGCGGGGCTGGCCAGTTCGGCCGGTGCGCCGATCGTCTCGCTGGGCACGCTGGTCGCGTTCGTCTCGCTCCAGCAGGGCCTGTTCCGGCCCACCGTCAGCCTGCTGTCCACCGGCGTGGAGGTGCAGACCTCGCTGGCCCTGTTCCAGCGGATCTTCGAGTACCTGGACCTGCCGGTGGAGATCGACGAACCCGCGCACCCCGTCCGGCTGGAGCGGATCCGCGGCGACGTGCGCTTCGAGGACGTGGAGTTCCACTACCGGCCCGGGCAGGACCGGCCGACGCTGGCCGCCATCGACCTGACCGTGCCGGCCGGCGGCTCGCTGGCCGTGGTCGGCGAGACGGGATCCGGGAAGTCGACGCTGTCCTACCTGGTGCCGCGGCTGTACGACGTCACCGGCGGGCGGGTGCTGATCGACGGGGTGGACGTGCGCGAGCTGTCGTTCGAGACGCTGGCCCGGGCGGTCGGGGTGGTCTCGCAGGAGACGTACCTGTTCCACGCGTCGGTCGCCGACAACCTGCGCTTCGCCAAGCCCGGCGCCACCGACGAGGAGCTGGTCGCCGCCGCGAAGGCCGCGCAGATCCACGACATGATCGCCGAACTCCCGGACGGCTACGACACCCTGGTGGGGGAGCGCGGCTACCGCTTCTCCGGCGGCGAGAAGCAGCGGCTGGCGATCGCCCGCACGGTGCTGCGCAACCCGCCGGTGCTGATCCTGGACGAGGCCACCAGCGCGCTGGACAACCAGACCGAGCTGGCGGTCCAGCAGGCGCTGGACGCGCTGGCCGAGGGCCGCACCACGATCACCATCGCGCACCGGCTGTCGACCGTCCGGGACGCCGACCAGATCGCCGTCCTGGACCGCGGCGCGATCGTCGAACTCGGCACCCACGAGCAGCTGGTGGCCCGGGAGGGCCGGTACGCCGCGCTGCTCGACCGGGAGGCGCCGGTGCCGGCGGCCGCGGCCTGACGGGGCCTCAGGCGGCCTTCGGGACCTCGTTGTACTGCTCGGCGAGCTCCTGGCCGGACAGCTGCTGGATGGCGGCCATCACCTCGTCGGTGACCTGCCGGCGGGCCTTCGCGGAGCGGGCCTGGCCGTGCAGGTCGTCGAAGCGCAGCGGCTCGCCGAACCTGACGGTGATCCTCCGGATGCGCGGAATGCGCTTTCCGACCGGGAGGATGTGCTGCGGGCCCTCCAGCGCGACCGGGACGACCGGTACGCCGGCGGTCAGCGCCAGCCAGGCGACGCCGGTCTTGCCGCGGTACAGGCGGCCGTCCAGCGAGCGGGTGCCCTCCGGGTAGATGCCGAAGGCCCGGCCGGACTCGAGGATCTGCAGGCCCTCCTCCAGCGAGGCGGTGGCGGCCCGGACGCTGCCGCGCTCGACCGGCACGGCGTTGATCACGTGGGTGAAGAAGTACCGGGAGATCGCGCCCTTGAGGCCGGTGCCGGTGAAGTACTCGGCCTTCGCCAGGAAGAACACCTGACGCGGCGCGGCCAGCGGGATCACCACGCTGTCCACGAACGACAGGTGATTGCTCGCCAGGATCACTCCGCCCTTTCTCGGCACGTTCTCCAGGCCCTCGATGGTGGGCCGGTAGACGGCCCTCGCGAGGGGCTTGAGCACGAGCTTGGTGACGAGGTCGATCAACTGGCCCTCCCTGGCCGGATGTCGGACCGCCCGGGGCCCAAGGACGGCGCCTGCCGAGGGGCGGGGCACGCGGCTCGGACGGAGGTCGGACCACTGGGTTCGCACCGCAGACTACGACACTTCCCCCGCCGCCCGTCCACCACCCGCCGCAATCACGCCGCTGCGATCCTCGTCACGTCCACCTGGTGGGAAAGCGCCCTCCCACCTGGTGAGCGGCGGCCCAGCAGGTGAGACGGCGTCCGCGGGAGGGGTCAGCGGCGGACCGGGAAGATCCGGCTGACCACGCGCTCGGCGGCCCGGCCGTCGTCCCACGGGCAGAACCGCTCGCGGAAGCGCTGCCGCGCGGCCGGCTCCGGGTCGCCCGCGAGCACCGCCGCGGTCAGCGCGTCCTGGTCGGTGGCGACCGCGCCGGGCGGCTCCTTCATCAGGTCGAAGTAGACGCCGCGGACCTGCTGGTACTCCTCCCAGTCGGGGGCGTACACGGCGATCGGCCGGTCCAGCACCGCGTAGTCGAACATCATCGACGAGTAGTCGGTGACCAGGGTGTCCGCGGCCAGGTACAGGTCCTCCACCGAGGGGTGGTCGGAGACGTCCAGCAGCCGGGCCGAGCCCTCGGTCGCCGTCAGGTCGCCCGCGCCGCCGTCGTGGAAGTAGTGGGTGCGCACCAGCACCGTCCAGCCGGGGCCGAGCCGTTCGGCCAGCGCCGGCAGGTCCAGCAGCGGCAGGTAGCCGCCCCGGGACTCGCGGTGGGTCGGCGCGTACAGCACGGTGCGCTGCCCGGGGGCGATGCCCAGCTCGCGGCGGACCCGCGCGCACTCCTCCGAAGTGGCGTGCACCAGGCGGTCGTTGCGCGGGTAGCCGGTGTCCAGGATCTGGTAGGTGCCGGGGAAGGCGCGGGCGAAGTGCTCGCTGGTGTGCGGGTTCGGGGACACCAGGTAGTCCCAGCGCGCCACCGCCTCGCGCAGCCGCTCGAAGTCCATCCCGTCCGCCGCGACCGGGTGGTCCACCAGGTCCATGCCCATCGCCTTCAGCGGCGTCCCGTGCTGGGTCTGCACGTGCACGGTGCCGGTCCGCTTCGCCATGGTGTGCGGGAAGTTGACGTTGTTGACGAAGTACTTGGCGGTGGCCATCGCCTTCAGGTACGCGGGGGTGTTGACGATCACGTACGGCACGCCGTCCGGCAGCGTCGCGGCCCGCGCCGCGTTCTCCACCACCCACACGCCGCGCACCTGCGGGGCCAGCTCCCGGGCCTTCTCGTAGATCGCCGCCGGGTTGCAGGCGTACCCGCGGTGCCAGTACGCGGCGTACACCGCCAGGTGCTCGTCGATCGGCAGCCGCCGGAACGCGTTGTACGCGGTGAACCGGGCGCCGCTGCGGACCGCCTTCTTCACCCCGGGCGCGACCGCCCGGGTGCCGCGCTTGACGGCGCCCGGGAGCCGGCCGCCGCGGCGCAGCTCGGCGTAGGCCCGCCGGGAGCCGCGGGCGGCCAGCCGGTACTGGATGCCGCGCACGCCGGACGGGTAGTGGTAGCCGGCCGGGCGGTGCTTGGCGAAGTGGCCGGTGATCCGGGCGAAGAACTCGGCGCGCAGCTCGACCGGGACGAGCCCCGGGCTGTCGTAGATGGTGAGGGCCTGCTTGACGGTGCGGTCGAAGACCAGGGTGCGCAGCCGGTCGGCCCGCTCGTTGCGGTCCAGGAAGGCGAAGATCGCGTCGTACTGGGCGAAGGCGTCGGCGTGCTTGGCGGAGGCGGTGGCGGTGATCGCGCCGGGGCGGCCGCGCCGGTAGCGGTAGCAGGGGCGGTCGAGGTAGACCAGCCGGTCGGCGGCGAGCAGCAGCGGGTAGGTGACCGAGATGTCCTCGTAGTGGCCGCGGCCGAAGTGCACGTCCAGGTCGAGCAGGTACTGCCGGCGCATGATCTTGTTCCACACGGCGAGCACCGAGTTGAACAGCGCCGGGTGCTCGGCGGCGGTGCAGCCGGACACCAGCGGGGAGCCGGCCAGCACGTGCCGCCAGGGGTTCGGCTCCTCGCCGCCGTCGTGGTAGACGTGCGTGAAGTCGGTGAGCAGGACGTCGGCGGGCAGTTCGCGGGCGGTCTCGGCGCGCAGTTCGGCGAGGACGGCGTCGATGGTGCCCTCGGGCAGCCAGTCGTCGCTGTCGACGAACCAGACGTAGGTGCCGGTGGCCTCGGCGAGGCCGGCGGTGCGGGCGCCGCCCAGGCCCTGATTCTCCGTCAGGTGCAGGACCCGCATCCGGGGGTCGCCGGCCGCGTGCGCGTCCAGCAGGGCGCCGCTGCGGTCGGGGGAGCGGTCGTCCACCGCGATCAGTTCGACCTCGCCGGGGGCGGCCCCGTCGGCCCGGAGCGAGTCCAGGCACTGCGGCAGGAAGCGTTCCACGCCGTGGACGGGCAGGACGATGCTGAGCAGGGGTGGCACGTGCGTTCACTCCGCGAAGGGATCGGTGGCTCCGGCAGGTCGCCCGGTCCCCGCACACTCTACCGAGCGCCTACGCGCGTCCCCAGGGCGCGGCCGGAGCCGCGGCACCCCGGGCGCAGGTGGTCGGGGTGGCCGGGGTGCCGCGGGCGGCTGAAACGCGACCGCCGGTGCCGCGCCGTTGAAGCGGCGGCACCGGCAGCCCGGTTGGCGATCCGACCGACCCTCAACGGTCGACCGCCGGTCCGTGCACCACGCCGGAGTCGGGCCGCCGCAGCGTCGAGACGGCCCTAAGGTGACTCTCTGTGATGCCGGAAGACTGTGGTGTGACGATCAGGTGATTCGTTCATACTCGAACACACTCGATCGGGATGGAACGGACGAGACCCGTGATCCCGTGCCGATACAGATATTGCTTGGAGGTTTCGACCACGTCAATCCCTCGTATGTGTTCAATTTCTGAACTCTGGGTTGCGCGGCCGTCGGTGCCCGGTGCGCGGACCGTGCGCAGCCCATTGCCCGACCCGGCGGCCGCTCCTATATTGACGCAACGTCTCACAAGGGGGTCGGAGAAGGATGCCCAGCACACCGCCCGTGCGGCCGGTCAGCCCCGTCCTGCGCACCCTCGTCCTCGCACCGCTCGCGCTGGCCGCCGCCTGGACCTTCCTCACCCTGTGGCCCGCCGCCGGCTCCACCGACAGCCTGTTCGCCTGGGCGATGTCCCCCGTCACCGCCACCCTGCTCGGCTCCGCGTACGGCGGCGCCGCCGTCATGCTGCTGCTCGCCGCCCGCGCCCGCAGCTGGGCCGAGGTCCGGGTGGTCACCGCCGCCAGCTGCCTGCTGATGCTGCTGATGCTCGCCGCCACCCTCGCCGACCGGGCCGCCCTGCACCTGCACGGCGGCCCGGTCCTCGGCTTCTTCGGTGCCTGGGGCTGGCTCGCCGTCCACCTCGCCGCCCCGCCGATCGGCCTGGTCGCCCTCGGCGCCCAGTACCTCACCCGCGGCCCCGCCCCCGCCCGCACCCCCCGACTGCCCTGGTGGGTCGCCGGCCCCATGGTCAGCGGCGGCGCCGTGCTGGTGCTGCTCGGCGCCGTCCTCGCGCTGCGCCCCGAGGGGTTCGCCGCGCACTGGCCGTGGACCGCCCGCCCGCTCGACATCCGCGCGCTCGGCGCCTGGGCCGCCACCTTCGGCGCCGCGCTGCTGCTGGCCAGCCGGGAGGCCGAACTGCGCCGGGTCCGCAGCGGGATGGCCGCGCTGGTGCTCACCGGACTGCTCGGCCTGGCCGGCCTGGTCCGCTACGGCAGCCGGATCGCCTGGCACCAACCGGCGGCCTGGGTCGCCGTCCTGGTCCTCACCGCGCTGCTCGGCCTCGGCCTGTGCGGCTACGGCGTCTCCGCGCTGCTCGACCCGCCGGGCGACCGCCGGCCCCCGCGCGAGGTCGAACTGGCCTGAGGCCGGGGCCTGTTGTGAGGGTGCTCCGGCGGAGCCGCGCCGATCCGGGGTCGAACCGGTGGGGGAGCGGTGCACACGCGTGCGCCCCGCGCGCCCCGTCGCGGCAGCGCGCCCCACGAACAACCCGAGCCGCCGCAGCACCTGACGCCCGGTCATGCTTGGATGGTGCACCATCAACCGATGCGCAGTCGTGACCGATACCACCGTACTCGGGTGGAGCGTCACTTCCGTTCGCACGATACGGTGGCAGAACACCAGGACGGTTGTGTGAAGGCCGTCATAGCCGGATAGTCTTCGCCTCACGGCCCTGGCGCCTCGTAGGGGTGGGAAACAGATGGAACAGATGCAAGTGCGGACGCGGCCCCGGGTGCCCGCGGTCCAGTGCGGCGTCGGCGCGACCGGCCGCCGGATCGACCGACACCTCGCCGTGCTCGGCGCGCCCGCGCTCTCGGCGGTGGACACGGCAGAAGCGCTCGGCCTGATAAGAGAACTGACGCCGCGTGGACCCAGCGTCCCGGTCGCCGTGCCCCGGCGCTCCGTGCGGGTCTCGCTGATGGCCCCGCTGCGCCGCCTCAAGCGCAGCATGTTCGGCAGCCGAGGCTGAGCACGCCGACGTGAGGACGGGCGGCCCCGCCGCTCGTCACCGCGCACCCGACGGACCGTGGGTCCGTCGGGCTTTCGGCGTCCCCCGGAGCCGAACCGCCCTTCCCTGGCGCGCGGTTGCGGTGCGCTGGCGCGCCCTGGCGGGCCACCTTGCGGTCGGGTGGCGTTCGTCCGCGGCCCCTGGGGGAGGCGCCTCAAGATCGGCCAGGATGGCCCCATGTCCGACACCTTCCGCACCACCGTGCTCGATGTGACCACCGGCCCCAGGGAGACCGCCCTCGACATCACCGACCGCTGCCACGCCTTCCTCCGGGACGTCGCCGGCGGGCGCGACGGCCTGCTGAACGTCTTCGTCCCGCACGCCACCGCGGGCATCGCCGTGATCGAGACCGGCTCCGGCAGCGACGACGACCTGCTCGCCACCCTGCGCGAGCTGCTGCCCGCCGACGACCGCTGGCGCCACCGGCACGGCAGCCCCGGCCACGGCCGCGACCACGTGCTGCCCGGACTGGTCGCCCCGCACGCCACCCTGCCGGTGGTCGGCGGGCAACTCGCCCTCGGCATCTGGCAGTCGGTGGTCCTGATCGACACCAACGGCGACAACCCGGAACGCACCCTGCGACTGTCCTTCTTCGGCTGATCCCTGCTTGCACACCTGTGGGAGCACCCGGGCCCCCGAAGTGGGGGCGGGGCCCGGACGGCAGGGACGTACCCTGGAGGCATGGCAGAGACCGAGAGGCCCGTCGCGGACGCCGAGCAGATCTGCGAGGTGTCCGCCGACCCCGAGCAGGCCCGCCGCGGACTGCGGCCCGGCGGCCCGGCGAGCGCGCCGCGTGCGTCCGGTGCGGCGGCGAGACCGAGTTCCCGGCCGAGACCCCCGGCGCCACCCTGTGCCCCGTCTGCACCTGGCAGCAGGCCCAGCGCGCCGCCTGCTCCGGCTGACGGCCCGTCGGACGTCCGCCCGATGAACGTGATCGCCCCGAGCGCCGCCGGCCTGCTGGAACGCCCGCACGCCACGCTCGCCTTCGACACCGCCGGCCGCACCGGCCCGCTCGCCGTGCACGCCCACGGCTCGCTCTCCAGCCGGGCCCACGAGCAGCGCGCCGGACTGTTCGACTGGACGCCGCTCACCGCCACCCACCGGCTGACCCGCTACGACGCCCGCGGCCACGGCCGCTCCACCGGCCGGGCCGTCCCCGCCGACTACGGCTACCCCGCGCTCGCCGAGGACCTGCTCGCGCTCTGCGACCACCTCTCGCCGGACGAACCCGTCACCGCGCTCGGCGCGTCCATGGGCGCCGCGACCGTCCTGTGGGCCGCACTCGCCCGGCCCGAACGCTTCTCCCGCCTGGTGCTCGCGATCCCGGCCGTCGCCTGGGAGGCCCGGGCGCCCGCCGCGAGGGGCTGCGCACCGCCGCCACCCTGGTCGAACGGCGCGGCACGGGCGCGCTGCGGGCCGCCGCGAGGATCGCCGGCCCGCCGCCGGTGCTCGCCGAAGTCCCGCAGTACCCGGGCGAGTTCGACGCCGCCGAGGAGCTCGTCCCGGCCATCCTGCGGGCCGCCGCCGAGGCCGACCTGCCCGCGCCCGACCGCCTGCGCGAGCTCCCCCACCCCACCCTGATCCTCAGCTGGCCCACCGACCCGGTCCACCCCGCCGGCACCGCCCGCACCCTCGCCGCGCACCTCCCCGACGCCCGGCTGCACCCGGCCGGGACTCTGGCGGACATCAGGAGCTGGGGCGAGGTCGCGGCGGACTTCCTGGCGGCGCCCCGGGCGTGACGGCGCGTCAGGCGTCCTCGCGGGTGGTGTGGTGGGTGGTGGAGCCGTGGCGGTGCTTGCGGATCAGCAGCTGGGCGGGGATCCGGGTGCGCAGGTCGGCGACGTGGCTGACGATGCCCACCGCGCGGTCGCGCTCGCGGAGCGAGTCGAGGACGTCCATGACCTCTTCGAGGGTGTTCTCGTCGAGGGTGCCGAAGCCCTCGTCGATGAAGAGGGTGTCCAGCGGCATGCCGCCGGCCTCGTCGGTGACCACGTCGGCCAGGCCGAGGGCCAGGGCCAGCGAGGCGAAGAAGGACTCGCCGCCGGAGAGCGTCGCGGTGTCGCGCTCCCGGCCGGTCCAGGCGTCGACGACGTGCAGGGAGAGGCCCGAGCGCTTGGTGCCGGACACCAGCCCGTCGCTGTGGACCAGGGTGTAGCGGCCGCCGGACATCTTCAGCAGCCGCTGGCTGGCCGCGGCCGCGACCTGCTCCAGGCGGGCGGCCAGGACGTACGACTCCAGGCGCATCCGCAGGGCGTTCTCGGCGGGCGCGCCGGCCAGCAGCGCGGCGAGGCGGCTGATCCGGGCGTACGCGTCGAGGACGGGGGCGACGGCGGCGGCGAGGGCGGTCAGCGCGTCGGTGATCCGGGCCAGCGCGGCGACCCGGTCGACCGCCGTGCGGTGCGCCGTGTCGGCGGTGCGCAGGGCGGCCGTGGCGTGCTCCTCGGCGGTCCGCGCGGACGCGGCGTCCGCCGGCGGGAGTTCGGCGGCGGCGCGCAGCTCCGGGTCGGCGAGGCGGGCGGCGGCCTGCTCCCGCGCCGCGTCCAGCTGCTCGAACTGCCGCTGCAGGGCGTCGCGCCGATGGGCGGGGAGTTCGGCGGCGGCCAGCGCCACCAGGTCGGCGAAGCCCGCGTCCGCGGCGGCCCGCTCCAGCGCGCCGGTGGCCTCGGCGAGGCGGGCGGCGGCCTCGGCGCTGCTGCGGGCCGCGTCGAGGACGGCGGTGACGGCGGCGGCGAGGGCGTCCACCGCGGCGGCCCGGGCCGCCACCGACGGGGCGTCACCCCGGGCGGCGGCGATCCGCCCGGCCAGCGTGTCGAGTTCGACCGCGACGGCGCCCAGCCGGTCCGCGAGGACGGCGCCGCGCTCGCCGGCCTGCCGCAGCCGCTCGCTGCGGGCCCGGCGTTCGTGTTCCAGCCGCTCCACCTGCTGGCCGAGCGGCACCAGCTGCTCCGCGGTGTGCAGGGCCGCGCGCCGCCGCGCCGTCGACTCGTCGATCTCGGCGGCGAGTTCGGCGACCGAGCGGCCCGCCGCGGCGGCCTCGGCGGCCGCCGCGTCCACCTGGAGGGCGCCCAGGCGGTGCCTGGCGGCGTCGAGTTCACCCTCGGCGGCCTGCTGGGCGGCGCGGGCACGCTGCTCGTCGGCGGCCGTCACCTGCGCCGCCGAGGGGCGGCCGGGGCCGGGTGCTCGGGCGAGCCGCAGACCCGGCACGGGTCGCCGGCGGTCAGCTGGGCGGCCAACTCGGCGGCCATGCCCGCGAGTCGGCGCTCCTGGAGGTCCAGGGTGCGGGCCCGGGCGGTCAGCGCGGCGTCCGTTCGGTCACGGACCTGCGCCTGTGCCTCGGCCAACGCGCCACGCAGGCGCAGGTGCCGCCGCGCCGCATCCTGACGCGACGTCAACTCGGCGTGCTCGGCGTCGAGTCGGGTGAGCAGGGCGTGCGCGTCGCGGGCCGCGTCGAGTTCGGCGTGCAGCTGCTTCAACTGGTCGTCGTAGCCGCCCAGCCAGTCCTGCGACTCCTCCGCCAGGTCGTCCGCCCGCTTCTGCTCGGCCACCAGCTCGGAGCGTTCGGCCAGCAGCCGGGCGTGCCGCTGCTCGTCCGCGCGGGCGGCCGCCAGCGACGCCGCCTCGGTGCGCAGCACGCCCTCGGCGGCGGCGAGTTGCGCGGCGGTCCGGACCTCGCCGAGCAGCTGCGCGGCCCACGGCGCGGCGGCCCGGGCGGCGAGCCCGCTGCGGTGCGCGGACTCGGCGTCGGCGGCCGCGCGGTGCGCGGCCAGCGCGCCCCGGTGCAGGGCGCGCAGCGGGGCCAGTGCCTCGGCGGCCAGCGCGGTGCGCAGCGCGGCCCGGTCGGCGGCGGACTCCCGTTCGGCGTCGGCGAGGCGGAGCTGCTGCTGCTGTGCGGCGCGGTACCGCTGCTGACGGTCCGCCAGGGCGGTCTGCGCGTCCAGCCGGGCGCGGGCCCGGCCCGGGCCCGCTCGGCGGCTTCCAGCGCCAGCTCCGTCGCGGCGACCCGCTCGGCGGCGGCGCCGCGCAGCATCGCGGCCCAGGCCAGCGCGTCGGCGGTCGAGGCGTCGTCGCCGGGGCGGTGCGCGGCGGCGTCCGCGGCGAGCGGCCCGGCGGCCTCCTCGGCGCGGGCCACCAGGTCGCGCAGCTGCTGCCGGCCCGCCTGCACCTGGTGCTCCTGGCGGAGCCGGCGGTCCGCCGTCCAGCGCTCCAACTGCTCGAAGCGGCCGGTGTCGAAGAGCTTGCCCAGCAGGTCGGCGCGCTGCTTGGAGTCCGCGCGCAGGAACCGCGCGAAGTCGCCCTGCGGCAGCAGCACCACCTGGCAGAACTGGTCCCGGCTCATGCCGAGCAGCCGGGTCAGCTCCTCGCCGGCCTCCTGGTGCGACCTGCTGAGCGCGACCCAGCCCGGCTCGCCCTCCCCGGCGTCCGCGACCCACTCGCGCAGCAGGGTCTGCGCCTTGTCCTGGGTGAACCCCGAGCCGCGCTTCTTCGGCCGCGACTGCTCGGGGCAGCGGGTGATCTCCAGCCGCCGCCCGCCGAGCGTCGCCTCCAGCACCACCTCGGTGCGGCGGGCCTGGTCGGCGTGGTCGCTGCGCACGCCGTTGCTCTTCCGCGAGCCCGGCAGCTCGCCGTACAGCGCGTAGCAGACCGCGTCCAGCACGCTGCTCTTGCCCGCACCGGTCGCCCCGCGCAGCAGGAACAGGCCGGACGCGGTGAGCCGGTCGAAGTCGATCCGCTCCGTCGACGCGAACGGGCCGAACGCGGTGACGGTGAGCCGGTGCAGCCTCATCGGGCGGTCCCCTCGGACAGGTGGCTTCCATGCGGCGACTGACGGAGCGTCATCGGCCGTTCTCCTCGGCCCGGTCGGCGGCCGTGCGGCGCACCGACTCCAGACCCTCCAGCAGCCAGGACCGCTCGGTGCCGTCCAGCTCCCGCCCCGGGCGGACGTGGGCGACGAAGCCCTCCACCACCTCCCGGTCGCTGCGCCCGCTGACCCGCTGCGCGTACGAGCGGTCCGCGGCCTGCTCGCCGCCCTCCGGTTCGAACAGCAGTTGCAGGGTGTGCGGGAAGCGGACCCGCAGCCGCTCCATCGGGTCGATCGGCCGGACCGGGTCGGTCAGGGTGGCCTGCACCCAGGCCTCGCGGGCCGGTTCGTGCTCCTCGGCGGTGAGCAGCTCGTCCAGCCGGCCGCGCAGCCGGGCCAGCGGCCGGGGCACCGGGCAGGGGATCCGGGCGGCCTCGACGGCGCCGTCGGCGGCCAGGTCGACCAGCCACATCGACTTGCGGTGGTCGGCCTCGGAGAAGGAGTAGGCGAGCGGCGAGCCCGAGTAGCGCAGGTGCGGGGCGAGGGTCTGGCAGCCGTGCAGGTGGCCGAGGGCCACGTAGTGCACCCCGTCGAACACGCCGGCGGGCACCGACTGCACACCGCCGACCGCGATGTCCCGCTCGCTCTCGCTGGGCGCGCCGCCCGTCACGAAGGCGTGCGCCAGCACCACGGCCCTGGTCCCGGCGGGGCGGGCGGCGAGGTCGGCGCGGACGGCGTCCATCGCCGCCGCGAGCACCTGCTCGTGGCCGCCCTTCGCCAGGCCGAGGCGCTCGCGCACCAGCGCCGGCTCCAGGTACGGCAGCCCGTACACCGCGACCGGGCCGTGCTCGTCGGCGAGCAGCACCGGCTCGGCGAGCGCGCCCGGGTCGGTGCGCAGGTGGATGCCCGCGCGCTCGATCAGCCGGGAGGCGACGCCGAGGCGGCGCGCCGAGTCGTGGTTGCCGCTGATGAAGACCGTCGGGACGCCGAGCTCGGCCAGCCGCCACAGCACGTCGTCGAACAGCGCGACGGCCTCCAGCCCGGGCAGCGCACGGTCGTACACGTCGCCCGCGACGAGCACGGCGTCGACCCGCTCGGCGGCGACCGTCGCCACCAGGTGGTCGAGGAAGGCGCGCTGCGCGTCGTGCAGGTTCTCCCGGTGGAACGAACGGCCCAGGTGCCAGTCCGAGGTGTGCAGCAGCCTCACGCCGAAGCTCCCCGCAGCATGTCCGTCACTCCTCGTCGCGTTCATGGTGGTCCGGCCGGTACCGAGTATCACAGGTGCCGGTGACAGGCCGGGGTTCGCGGGGAGGGAGGGGCGGACGGGACGGGTGGGGCGGTGACCCGGGTGGCGGTCGGGGCTGTTCATCGGTCGGGTGTTCGGGGAAGATCATCAGGTGGCGAGGGTGGCCCACCCGGAGCGCGGAGGGAGTGGCATGGGCATCGAATACAGCCCGGAGATCTCCGAACTGCTCGGGCGGGTCCGGCGCCGACCGAACGCGGGGTGGCCCTGGCACGCGGGCGTCCGCGTCCCGGACGGGCTCCCGGTGAAGCAGTCCTGGGGCTGGCTGTTCGCCCCCGACGGCCGGGTCCTCACGCTGGTCAACCCGCGCGACGGCGTGGTCAGCCTGCCCGGCGGCTCGCTGGAGACGGAGGACGCGGGCGACCCCGGCACCGCGCTGGCCCGCGAGGCCGGCGAGGAGGCCCAGGCGGTGATCGGCCCGCCGGTCTACCTCGGCTACCTCTACGACCGGGTCGGCTCCGCGAACGGCGGCCACGAGTGCGCCCGGGTCCGGATGGCCGCCGCGCTGCACGGCGTCGGCCCGTCCGCGCCCGACCCCGCGTCCGGCCGCCACTACCGCCGGCTGCTGGTCGCCCCCGGCCTCGCCGTCGAACTCCTCGGCTGGGGCGCCCCGGCCTCCAGCAGGCGCGCGCCGCGGTGTCGGCGGCCGTTGCGGTGCTGGGCGTCCCGGCCGCCGCCAACGAGACGATCGAGGAACTCCCGCCCGCCGGCTGCCGCCTGCGCTGAGCGCCGCGGCCCGGGATCCTGTGGTGGGCGATCCGCCGGCGGTCGGGGGTTGCGGACCGGGCTCCCCCCCGTCCATGACGCGGCCGTGCAGCGGTCGGGGCCGGCGGGAGGGCGGGGCGGTACCGCCGATTTGCCGGTCGATGCGGTACCGGCCGATGGCCAAGGAATGTCAACTGGTTTTCGTGCCAACGGAGTTGGCCAACCGGTGGGTAGCATCCGCAATATGACGACCATTCAGGAATTCGACGTACGCGCACTGGAAATCGCCGAGGGTCTCGTCGGGCAGGTCGACCCGGGCCGGCTCGACCTGCCAACCCCGTGCGGGGAGTGGACACTTGGGCAGCTGTTGGGCCACATGGCGGGGCAGAACCACGGCTTCGCCGTCGCGGCCGGCGGCGGGCGGCACGAGCGGAGCGTCTGGGCCGACCGGCCGGTCGGCGGCGACCCGGCCGGGGTGTTCGCGGCCTCGGCCGCGGCGGTCACCGCCGCGTTCGGCGAAGCGGGCGTGCTGGAGCGGGAGTTCTGGCTGCCGGAGGTCCGGGGCGGGCAGATGTTCCCGGCGCTCCGGGCGATCGGGTTCCACCTGGTGGACTACGTGGTGCACGGGTGGGACGTCGCCGCGTCGATCGGGGTGCGGGCCGAGTTCGACGAGGACCTGCTGGCGGCCGTGCTGCCGATCGCGGAGGCCGTTCCCGACGGGCCGAACCGCGAGGCCGACGGAGCCGCGTTCCGCCCCGCGCTGGACGTGCCGGCCGGCGCCGGGACGCTGGAGCGGATCCTGCTGCTCCTCGGCCGCGACCCGGAGTGGTCCCCGGCGGGCTGACCGACCGTCCGTCCGTCCGCCGGTCCGTCCGTCGGTGCGGGCGCCGGCCCGGGTGCCGGTTGGCCGGAAGTCGCCGCCGCCGGCACCCGCGCCCGGTGCCCGCCGTCCGGAAATCGGACGCCTCGCACGGAAGTTGGCGTTCGGAAGTCGGTGTCCGGCGTCCGCTGGTGGAGGCACTGCGTGCGCCCCCGGGGTGGCGTTTCGTCCGCTTCGCGCCGTTCGCGTGCTGCGACCGCCGGTGCGGGTGAAACGGGCTGGGGCGGAATTCCGGCACTGGGTGTCACGTGGCCGTCGCGCACAGAGATGGGACGGGAGATGACGGTGCGTCAGGTGAAAAATTGGACGATCGGACGTTCGGGCGGTCCCTCGGGGGGATTTCCGCAGCCCAGGTCAGGGGTGGGTCTCCGCGCGTAGCTCGGGTTCGGCGGTTGTTGCATGAGAGTTCGTCAAAATTCTTGGCATGACCGCTTCCCCGCAAGGCTACTGACTGGTATCCAATGTGTGGCCTGCGTCACCCATTGGAGGAAAGATGACTCGCGTCCGTGCCGTAACCGTCGCTCTCACCGCGGCGGCCCTGTCCATCACCACCCTCGCCGCCGCCACCCAGGCGAGCGCGGCCGGCGTCAACTACGTCGCGCTCGGCGACTCGTACTCGGCCGGTGTCGGCTCGGGCAGCTACACCAGCGAGAGCGGCAGCTGCAGCCGCAGCACCAACGCCTACCCGTACCTGTGGAAGAACTCGCACGCCCCGACCTCGTTCAAGTTCGTGGCCTGTTCGGGCGCGACGACCAACGACGTGCTCGCCAACCAGATCTCCTCGCTGAGCTCGACCACCACCCTGATCTCGATCACCATCGGAGGCAACGACGCCGGCTTCGCGTCGACCATGCAGACCTGTGTGCTGAGCAGCGAGAGCTCCTGCCTGAGCGCCGTGAACACGGCGAAGAGCTACGCCACCAACACGCTGCCGGGCAAGCTGTCCAACCTGTACGCGCAGATGAAGTCCAAGGCCCCCAACGCGCACGTGGTGGTGCTGGGTTACCCGCACCTGTACCAGGTGCCGGGCAACTGCCTGGTCGGCATCTCGGACACCAAGCGGACCGCCATCAACAGCGCGGCGGACACCCTGGACTCGGTGATCTCCAAGCAGGCGGCGGCGGCCGGCTTCACCTTCAAGGACGTCCGCTCGATCTTCTCCACCCACGAGATCTGCGGCTCGTCCAGCCAGTGGCTGAACAGCACCACGCTGCCGATCAGCGACAGCTACCACCCGAACTCCTCGGGCCAGGCGTACGGCTACCTCCCGTCGTTCTCCGCGGGCGTCTGATCCACGCCGTCCGCGTGGACGTTCGTGGCGGATGAACGAGCCGGTGTCCGGGCCCATGGGAGGGGCCCGGACACCGGTGCTTTCGGGTCGCCACGCCACTGACGATACGTCAGCTTATTTCCGTGGCGGCGCTCAGCGCAGGTAGTCGGTGAGCGCCGCCGGCGTCAGGCCGGCCTCGCGGGCCGCGTCCAGGGCGCGCTGCAGGTCGCTCGCCAGGGTGTCGGTGAAGTGCAGGATGATCACGTCGCCGGGCTGGAGCGGCCCGCCGTGGTAGACGTTCGCGGCGCCCGAGGTGAAGTCGGCGGTGGCGGTCAGCAGGTACTTCATGCCGCAGTTGGCGGCGGCGCGCTGGGTGTCGGCGTTGAAGGTGAAGTAGGGCGGCCGCAGCAGGGTCGGCGTGCTGCCGTAGCGGGCGGTGATCGCGTCGCGGGCGTCGCAGATCTCGGCCTGCTGCTCGGCGAGCGAGAGCGTCGTCAGGTCCCGGTGCGAGACGCTGTGGTCCTGGAGGGACGAGCCGGGGGCGGCGGTGATCCGGCTGAAGTAGTCCGGCTCGAAGCCCTCCGGCATGGGCAGCGGGAACGCGGTGACCGGCAGCTTGCGGTCGGCGATCAGCCGGGCGGCCTCGGGGGTGCGGAACCAGCCGTCGTCGATGGTCAGGAAGACCACCTTGTCGGAGGTCGGCGCGTTCCAGGTGGCGTACGCGGGCGCGGGGGAGTCCCCGGTGACGCTGACGTCGTCGACCGCGATCGGGCCCTGGCCGTACCAGCCGTGCAGGTACAGCTGGACGGAGGAGGTGGCCGCGCCGGTGGTGAAGGTGGTGGAGAGCTGCTGCCAGCCGCCGCCGGTGGAGGCCGTCCAGGCGGGCGGGACGTCGTGGCCGGTGCCGGTGGCGCCGAGGAAGGCGTACGAGCCGCGGACCCAGGCCCGGTACGTATAAGTGGTGCCGGGGCGGACCGCGAGGGTCTGGGTGCAGCGGCCGGTGGAGTCGGCGGAGGCCGGGGTGATCGCCAGCGCGGAGCCGCCGGTGCGGGCCGCCGAGGTGACGGCGCCCTCGGTGCCGTCGCAGTGCCAGCCGGGGATCGAGCCCCAGTCGGCGAGCGGCAGGGTGGGGATCTCGAACCCGCCGTTGGTCGCCAGTTCGGGCGCGGGCGCGGCGGGGGTCGCCGCCGGGGCGTCGGCGTGCGCGGCCGGGGCGGTGCCGAGGACGGCCAGCACGGTGGCCGCGGCAGCCGCCGCGAGACGGCGGCGTGCGGAACTGAGCACGGATCAACTCCAGTGTGGGGGAGGGGAGAAGGCGTGACTCCCGGGAGGGGCGGGGGTCGCTCGCAGGCCGGCCGCACCGGGCCGGTGCACACAATGGACTGGACCAATCCCGGTGGTCAAGGGGAACCGGCGGAGATCGGTCAACCGCCGTACGCCCCGTCGACACCCGCCGTCCGCACGGCGCCGACGGGCCGTCAGCCGGTGTACAGCTCGTCGATGTCCTGGGCGTAGCGCTCCGCCACCGCGGCCCGGCGGATCTTCAACGAAGGAGTCAACAGCCCCTCCTCCAAGGTGAATTCGCGCGGCAGCAGCCGGAAGGCGCGGATCGACTCGGCCCGCGAGACGGTGGTGTTGGCGGCGGCCACGGCCCGCTGCACCTCCTGGTGCAGCTCGTGGTCGGCGAGGATCTGCCGGACGTCCAGCTGCGGCCGGCCGCGGGCCTTCAGCCAGTGCGAGAGGGCCACCGGGTCCAGGGTGATCAGCGCGCCCAGGTACGGCCGGTTGTCGCCGACCACCAGGCACTGGGCGATCAGCGGGTGGGTCCGCACCCGCTCCTCCAGGATCGCGGGCGCGAGGTTCTTGCCGCTGGAGGTCACGATGACCTCCTTCTTGCGGCCCGTCAGGGTCAGGTAGCCGTCCTCGTCGAGCGAGCCGAGGTCGCCGGTGGCCAGCCAGTCCCGGTACAGCGCCTCCTGCGAGCAGCGCGGGTGGTTGAGGTAGCCGGAGAACACGCCGCCGCCGCGCACCCACACCTCGCCGTCCTCGGCGATCGCCACCGACGCGCCCGGCACCGGGCGGCCCACGGTGCCGAACTTGGGGCGGTCCGGCGGATTGGCGGTGATCGCGGCGGAGGTCTCGGTCAGGCCGTAGCCCTCGTACACCGTCATGCCCGCGCCCGCGAAGAACAGCGCCAACTCCCGCCCCAGCATGGATCCGCCGGACATCACGGCGCGCACCCGGCCGCCGAGCACGGCCCGCACCCGCTGGTACACCAGCCGCTCGTACGCGGCGTGCCGCAGCCGCAGCGCGGGGGACGGGCCGGGGCCCCGGCGGTGGGCGCGGCGCTCCCAGGCGCTCGCCCAGTCGATCGCCACCTGCTCGGCCTGCACGAACACGTCCAGCTTCCCGGACGCCTCGGCGGCCTCCCGGGCCCGCCGGTGGATCTTCTCGAAGATGTACGGGACGGCGTGCAGGAAGGTCGGCCGGAACGCGGCCAGCGCGGGCAGCAGGCTGTCCGTGGCGAGCTTGCCGTGGTGGCCGATCCGGATGCCGCCGCGCACCGCCGCGACCTGGGTGAGCCGCCCGTACACGTGCGCCAGCGGCAGGAACAGCAGGGTGGCGGGCTGGTCGCCGCGGGTGTCGGCGAACACCTCGGCCCAGCCGTCCAGCACCGCGTCGGCCACCGAGGCGAAGTTGCCGTGGGTCAGCAGGCAGCCCTTCGGGCGGCCGGTGGTGCCGGAGGTGTAGATGACGCTGGCCAGCGAATCCGGTGTCACGCCCACCCGCTGACGGTGCACCAGGGCGTTCGGCACTCCCGCGCCGTCGGCCGTCAACTGCTCCACGCAGCCCCGGTCGAGCTGCCAGATGCCGGTCAGCTCGGGCAGCGCGTCGCAGACCGCGCCGACCGTCATCGCCTGGTCCTCGTCCTCGACCACGCAGGCCACCGCCGCGGTCTCGGCCAGGATCCAGCGGACCTGCTCGGCCGCCGCGGTCGGGTACACCGGCACCGGGATCGCGCCGATCGACCAGAGCGCGTAGTCGAACAGCGTCCACTCGTAGCGCGTCGAGGACATCACGGCGACCCGGTCGCCGTAGCGCACCCCGCGGGTGAGCAGACCCCTCGCCAGGGCCAGGACCTCGTCCCGGAACTGAGCGGCCGTCACCGGCCGCCAGGCGTCGTCCGTCCACCGGGACAACTGCACCAGACCCGGTTCGCGCTCCGCCCGGTCGAACACCGAGTCGGCCAGCCCGCCGGTCACCGCCGAGCTGGCGAGCGCGGGGCTGCTGAACTCTCGCACGGTACCCCCGTTCCCGCCGATCCCCGCTCCGGCTCGCACAACCGGGGGCGGCACCGGCGAAGCTACCCGATCGGGGCGGCGCTGCCCAGAGTCACCGCCCGACGACACCCCGCACCGGGGACAGTGCCGCAGGTCGGGGCCCTGGAGCGCCCCGGCGAGGACATTGAAGGACGATCCGGACAGCAGTCGATAACGATGCAAATTCACCCTACGAACGGATGGTCAGGAAGTAGTAGGCTCGCGGCTCTCGTACCCCTCAGCACCCACCCCTGCCCCCGGCCGTCCGAGCCCGACCGACCCCACCGACCGAGGACCACCAGAGGACCCGTATGCGCCTGCGCCGCAGCTCGATCCGCGCGAGGATCATCGCGCTGCTCCTGGTGCCCATCGCGGCGCTCAGCGGACTGTGGGGCTACTCCACGCTGATCACCACCGGCGACGTGTGGAACCAGCTCGACATCAGCGCCACCTACCAGGCCTTCGGCACCCCCGCCGACCAGTACGCCGACGACCTGCGCATCGAGCGCGCCGCCGCCGTGCTCCGGCTCGCCGACCCCGGCAACAAGGCCTACGCCGACTCCTACCTGAAGTCCCAGACCGTCACCGACCGGGACCTCCAACTGCTGCGCTACCAGGCCGGCAGCCGCGACGCCGACAAGCTCAACGGCGACCAGCGCGCCCGGATCCGCGACATCCTCTCCGTCGCCGAGCAACTCGCCGCCATCCGCAGCCAGATCGGCCAGCAGCGGCAGAGCTGGGACGGCGCGCTCAAGGACTACAGCGACCTGATCAGCCCGGTGTTCACCTTCCGCTCCTCCTTCGTCTCGAAGGAGAGCGGCTCGCTGCCCCGGCAGGGCACCATCCTGGTCGAACTCACCCGCGGCGCCGACTACCTGGCGCAGGAGACCGCCGCGATGCGCGCCCTGCGGGCCGGCAGCGCCACCGCCGCCGCCGACCCCCGCAAGCAGCAGGTCGTGCTCGACGCCATGCACGCCCAGCAGACCCTGTTCCGGATCTACGTCGGCGAACTCGACCCGCAGAACCAGGCCGACTACAACGAACTGCGCACCGGCGAGGCCTGGAGCGCCCTCACCACCGCCGAACACGGCTTCGACGACGCCCCCGACCGGGCCCGCGAGGTCCGCAGCGGACCCGACACCTGGGGCGAGAACTCCGACCGGGTCCTCGCCGACATCAACGCCATCAACGACCGGCTGGTCGCCAAGATCGGCGACCAGGCCCACGCCTACGCCGTCAACTCCCTGCTGCGCGGCGCCGTCGCCGGCCTGATCGGCCTGTTCGCCGTGGTGCTCTCCATCGTCGTCTCCTACCGCATCGGCCGCCGCCTGGTGCGCGAACTCGTCGGCCTGCGCAACGCCGCCGCCGACCTGTCCGCCAACCGGCTGCCCTCCGTGATGCTCCGGCTGCGCCGCGGCGAAGCCGTCGACGTGGTCGCCGAAGTCCCCCAACTCGAGTTCGGCGCGGGCGAGATCGGCCAGGTCGGCCGGGCCTTCAACGAGGTCCAGCGGGTCGCCGTCGAGGCCGCCGTCGAACAGGCCGAACTGCGCCGCGGCGTCTCCGCGGTCTTCGTCAACCTGGCCCGCCGCTCCCAGGTGCTGCTGCACCGTCAGCTCACCTTGCTGGACACGATGGAGCGCCGCACCGAGGACCCGCGCGAACTCGAGGACCTGTTCCGCCTCGACCACCTCACCACCCGCATGCGCCGCCACGCCGAGGGCCTGATCATCCTCTCCGGCGGCTCGCCCGGCCGCGCCTGGCGCAAGCCGGTCCGGATGGTCGACGTGGTGCGCGCCGCCGTCGGCGAGGTCGAGGACTACGCCCGGGTCATCGTCCGGCCGTTCCCCGGCACCGGCCTGCTCGGCTCCGCCGTCGCCGACGTCACCCACCTGATCGCCGAACTCGTCGAGAACGCCACGGTGTTCTCCCCGCCGCAGACCCAGGTCACCGTCCAGGGCGAGGTCGTCGCGCACGGCTTCTGCCTGGAGATCGACGACCGCGGTCTCGGCCTGAACGAGCAGCACCTCGGCGAGGTCAACCAACGCCTCGCCGTGGAGCAGGAGTTCGACCTCGCCGACACCGACCGGCTCGGCCTGTTCGTGGTCTCCCGGCTGGCCCGCCGGCACGGCATCCGGGTCCACCTGCGGCCCTCCCCGTACGGCGGCACCTCCGCCGTCGTGCTGATCCCGCGCGAACTGCTCGCCGACGCCGCCGAGATGGCCCCGACGGGCCCGCCCCGGCGCCGAGGAGCCCGCCCACCGGCGCGCCCCCGGCGCCGTCGAACCCGGCCGCCCGCACGCCGCGCCCGGCAAGGCCCTCGGCGGCCCCGGCCGTCCGCCGCCGACCCGTCCGCGAAGCCCGGCGGCCTGCCGCGCCGCCGGACTCCCGCCCAGGCGGAGGCCGCTGACGGCTCGCCGGCCAAGGCGCTCGGCACCGGGCGGCACCGCCGGCCCGAGGACGTCGCGCCCGCCGCCGCGAAGGCGCCGGCACCCGCCGCCCCCGGCGGGCCGTTCCGCCGCTCGCCCCGGTGGCCGGCGGGCCGTCCCGCCGCTGTCGCCGGTGGCCGGCGGGCTGCTGCCGCGCCGGGTCCGGCAGGCCAGCCTGGCGCCCCAACTCCGCGCCGGGGCAGGCCCGGAGAGCCCCGAGCCGGCCCGCGAGCGCAGCCCCGAGGAGGCCCGCTCCGCGTTCGCCTCCTTCCAGCGCGGCTTCGCCCGCGGCCGCGGCGACCGCCTCCAGCCCGCCTCGCTGACCGTGGTCCGCTCCGAGCCCGGCCCGACCGCGAGCGCCGACGGCCCGTCGGCGCCGCTGGTGCCCGCGGCCGGCCGAGCGCCGCGGCTGCGGGTCGCGCTGCCCTCCGCGCCGGTGCCCGCCGCGCTGCCGGCCGCTCCCGTCCGCTCCGTCCCCCCGGCGCACCAGCCGCCGGACGCACCGCCCGCACCAGGAGAAGGAACCGAATCATGACCGCAACCACCCCGCCGTCCGGGGAACTCGACTGGCTCCTGAACGACCTGGTCGGCCGCGTCGCGACCCTTCGGCACGCGGTGATCCTGTCCAGCGACGGCCTGGCCACCGGCGTCTCCAGCGGCCTCGGCCGGGAGGACGCCGAGCACCTGGCCGCCGTCGCCGCCGGCTTCCACAGCCTCGCCAAGGGCGCCGGCCGGCACTTCCAGGTCGGCGGCGTCCGGCAGACCATGGTCGAACTGGACGACGCCTTCCTGTTCATCACCGCCGCCGGCGACGGCAGCTGCCTCGCCGTACTCAGCGATGCCGAATCCGATGTGGGCCAAATCGCCTACGAGATGGCACTGTTGGTGAAGCGCGTCGGCGAGCACCTGGCCGCCGAGCCGAGGACCGAGACCACTCCGCCCGGGAGATGACCGATCTATGAGCGAGCCCGAGCCGACCGAGCCGACCGAGGCCACCGCCCCGGCCGGCCACAGCGGTGAGATCGCGGACGAGACCCCGGCCGACGAAGAGTCGGTCGACCTGTTCGCGCCCCGCACGCCGGTGGACGACCGCTGGTTCGACGACGAGGCCGGACCGATGGTCCGGCTGTTCGCCATGACCGGAGGACGCGCCCGGCCGGTCGACGACGGCCTGTTCGACCTGATCTCGCTGGTCACCGCCGCCGGGCAGGCCACCGCCCCCGGCGGCGTCCCCGCCGACCTGCCGCTCGGCCCCGAGCACCACGCGATCCTCCGGCTCTGTTGCGAAGAACCGCTCAGCGTCGCCGAGTTGGGCTCCTACACCGACCTCCCGGTCAGCGTGGTCAGGGTGCTGCTCGGCGACCTCCACGACGCCGACCTGATCGACGTCACCCGACCCTTCCAGCTCGCCCAGCAACCGGACGAGCGCCTGCTGCGAGACGTGATCAATGGCCTCCGTGCACTCTGACGCCCCGTCCGGCGTCCGCTCCGGCACCCCCTCGGGCGCCCCGAAGAACTCCGCTGCCCGCAAGGCCCCCTGGGGCGCCAGCGCGGTCAAGATCCTGGTCGCCGGCGGCTTCGGCGCGGGCAAGACCACCCTGGTCGGCGCGGTCAGCGAGATCCGCCCGCTACGCACCGAGGAGACCCTCAGCGAGCGCGGCCGCCCGGTCGACGACACCGCGGGCGTCGAGACCAAGCGCACCACCACCGTGGCCATGGACTTCGGCCGGATCGACCTCCGGCCGGGCCTCGCGCTCTACCTGTTCGGCACCCCCGGCCAGGACCGGTTCTGGTTCGTCTGGGACGAGCTCGCCGCGGCACGCTCGGCGCCGTGGTGCTCGCCGACACCCGCCGCCTCGCCGACTCCTTCCCCTCCGTCGACTACTTCGAGCAGCGCGACATCCCGTTCGTGGTCGCCGTCAACTGCTTCGAGGGCACCGAGGTGTACGCGCCCGACGACGTCCGCGCGGCGCTCGACCTGCCCGAGACGGTCCCGGTGCTGCTGTGCGACGCGCGCCGCCGCGAGGACGGCAAGGAGCTGCTCGTCCGGCTGGTTGAGCACGCCGCAGAGCGGGCCGGAATCCGACTGTAGTACTTCTTTTGTTTGTGCAGGTCAGAGCGGTGCCATCCGAATGGTGGACGGTTTCTGTCCCGTTCTGCGGACAAGGCGGTGCAGTGGGTTGCCTTCCGGGTGTTCCGCGTGGAAGTCTCGTACCAGTGCCCGCCGTCCGCCGCGGGTTCCTGACACGCCCCGGGGGAGGAGCAGCGCCATGACCGCGACGGTCCGCATCGCCGCCCTCCCCGCGCTCCCCGTTCTGACCGTGCGCCGGTACATCGACCACGGGCTGATCTACAGCGCCTGCTGTCGCTGACGAACCGTCACTCTCCCCGCTCCGCCGGGGCGGTGGCGGTTTTCGTGTGTCCGTCCCGTTCCGACGGATCGACCCGGCCGCCGGCCCCGTCGATCCCGTCATGCACCGGAGAGCAGCAGTCGTGCCCCCTCGCACCCTCCTCGAACCGTTCTGGCCCTCGCGCCAGGCACACCACTTCGACCAGACCTGTCGGCGCGCACCCCGCGCCTCCCGCCCGTCGCACTGACCGACCGTCAGCCCGGCCCGCCGGAAGCGCAGACGACGACCACCCACCGCCCGTCACGCGCGAAAGAGCCTTCGAAATGTCCTACGCTGCCACCGCGACCCCGCACCTGCGAGCCGTCCGCGCCCTCCCCAACCACCCCCTCGACGCCGAGCCCCGCCGGGTCGCCCCGCCGACCCGCCCCGCGCCCGCCCTCGCCCCGGAAGGCCTGCTGGCCGGCCTCCAGGACGGCGCCGCGGTGGTCGCCGCGCTGCCCCAGTCGGTGCTGCCGCAGGCCCTGCTGACGCAGCTCGGCGCCACCGCGAACGCCCCGCTGGTCGGGTACCTGGTGCTGGTGCCCGCGGAGAAGGCCGCGCCCGCGGTCGTCCCCGCGCCGGTGCCCGCGCCCGCCGCCGGTCCGGGAACCGCCTCGGTCCGGCCGTTCGTCCGCCCCGCCGAGAGCGGCATCTCCGTCGACCTCGACCGCCGCAACGCGTACGTCGACGGCTCGCTGCTCGACCTCACCTACCTCGAGTTCGAACTCCTCGCCCACCTCACCGAGCACCCGCACCGGGTGCACACCCGCGACCAACTGGTGCACACCGTCTGGGGATACGGCCACGTCGGCGACGGCCGCACCGTGGACGTCCACGTCGCCCGGCTCCGCCGCAAGCTCGGCGCGGCCTACCGCGACACGATCGTCACGGTCCGCCGGGTCGGCTACAAGTACGCGCCCGTCGCCTGAGACCGCGTGCGGCTCGCCCCCGTCCGACGACGGGGGCGGGCCTGCGGGCGGGGCGGGTCAGTCGGCGTAGTAGTCGTCGTAACGGGCGGCGTGTTCGTCGGCCTCGAAACCGGCGAGGTGGCCGGCCGCGTCGAGCTTGCGCAGGTGCGCCAGGGCTGCGGCGGCGGACGGCTCCGGGACGGCGGCGAGATGTGCCGTCGTCGCGTCGAGCCCGCGCCCGAGCAGGAGTTCGGCCTCGATGGAGCACCCGGCGTCGAAGCTCGCGCCCCGCGCCGCCCAGACCAGCAGGGCGTCCTCGACCGTCCCGCTGTTGAACAGCTGGACGCAGCAGAGCTTCATCAGCTCGGTGTCGCCGGTGCCCTGCGCGGCGCGTTCGAGGGCCGTGTGCTCCGCCAGGAGCGCGCGGACCAGGTCGAGATCCGCGCCGAGCGGGCGGAGCCCGAAGCGGTGCAGGCTCTCCTCACTGTCCATCAGCGGTCCTCCCCCTCGGTCACCCGCACCCTACCGGGCAGGACGCCGGCGGATCAGCAGGGTCGGACCGACCAGGCCGCGTTCCAGTCGATCCCGGTGTTCTCCGGGAGCGGGACGGGTTGCCCCCGCGAAGTCGTTCAGGCCGTAGCGCGCGCAGGTGACGGGGGCGCCGTCGGGGACGTCGACGTACGGCGCGGCGGGCGAGGTCGCCGGCGGGACCGCGGCGACGGTCCCGGCCGGGGATCGTCCAGTAGGGTCCGGAGCCACCGCGGACAGAGGTCAGCGGTGGAGCAGTTTCAGCAGACCGACCACGAGGACCGTCCCGGACAGCGCGGCCCAGGCGCCCTGCGCGGCGGCGGCGATCGGCAGGTGGAGACGGAGCAGGCCTAACGCGGTGGCGCCGAAGTACAGCGTGCCGGCGGTCAGTTCGGCGGCGACCCGGGACGGCGGGTGCGGTCTGCGGTTCGCGCCGCGGTAGTTGGCCCAGGCGCCCCGGAACAGCCAGCCCAGGACGGCCGCCGCTTCCAGGGCCACCAGGAGCAGGGCGAGCGCGGAGTCGAGCAGCCGGTGCGTCATCCGGCCATGCTCCCGAAGGGGCCGCCGGGCGTCATGAGTAGGCGTACTCACCGCCCGTGTTCTTCCCGATGGATCAAGTATTCCAGCGGGCGGAGGCGCCTGTCACCGTCCGGAAGGAGGAGATCCGGTGCGGATCCGCGCGCCTAGAGTGGCCGGTGACCAGGGAGAACCTCGATCCGACGGGACGTCAGGAATGGCACTCGACCTTGCCGCGGTGGCCGCGGAGCTCACCGCGATGATGGCGGCCGACCACCGGGCCGCACCCGGGGCGAACAGCGCGGACCCGGCAGAGCAGTTGGCGTGGCGACGCCTGACCGCGGAGCACGCGGACCGGCTCGCCGGGATCATGGACGCGCACGGCTGGCCGACCGCCGACCTGTTCGGCGCGGACGCCGCCCGGGCGGCCTGGCTGATCGCTCAGCACGCCGACCGCCAACTCGACGTCCAGCGACGGGCGTTGCGGCTGATGGAGCAGGCGGTGTCGGAGGGTCGGGCCGGCGCGCGGGAGCTGGCGTTCCTGCGGGACCGGACGCTGGTGAACGAAGGACGGAAGCAGATCTACGGCACCCAGATCGCCGGCGTGCGCGACGGCTCGCCCGTCCCGTGGCCGTGCGAGGACCCGGCGCGGACGGACGAGCGGCGGGCCGAGGTCGGGATCCCGCCGTTCGCCGAGTACGTGGCCCAGTTCCCGGCCTCCTGAGCGCGCCCGGCGCCGGGTTGCAGGCTGCCCGGGGGTGTGGCCGCCGGCCGCCCCGCGCACTACGCTCCCGTTCCCGACCCGGAGTTCGGTGCGGGCGGCGGACGGCGAAGGGAGCTCCGGTGACGGTGAGTTGGCAGCTGCGTGTGGTGGCCGCCTACCTGCGCGGCCGGCAGAAGCCGCGGACGGCGACCGCCGAGCTGGTGCGTCGGCGGATCGCCGAGCCCAAGGGGGAGGCCGGTCCGCCCGGGTGGCTGGGGCGGCTGTGCCGGGTGGAGAAGCGCAGCGTGAACGGGGCGGACTGCTGGACCGTCGGACCGCGCGACGGGCGGGAGCCCGTGGGGGCGGTGGTGTACTGGCACGGCGGCAGCTACTACAAGGAGATGGTCCGCTGGCACTGGGCCTTCGTCGGGCAGCTCGCCGCGAGCGGCTTCCAGGTGCACGTGCCGCGCTACGGGCTGGCGCCCCGTCACACCTTCCGGGAGGCGGTCGCGTTGGGGCGGGCGGTGCACCGGGAGGTCGCCGCGCGGGCGAAGGGGCTGCCGGTGACGGCCATCGGCGACTCCGCCGGAGGCGGGCTGGCCCTCGCGGTGGCCATGAGCCTGCGCGACTCCGGTCTGCCCGGCCCGCGCGGCTGGTGCTGCTGGCGCCCTGGCTGGACCTCGCGCTGACCAACCCGGACATCGCGGCCGTCGAGCGGCTCGACCCCTCGCTCAACCGGGCCGGGCTGGTCGAGGCCGGCCGGGTCTGGGCCGGCGGCGCCGACCCCGCGGACCCCCGACTCAGCCCGCTGCACGGGGAGTTGGGAGGACTGCCGCCCATCGAGGTCCACGTGGGCACGCACGACATCCTGTACCCGGACACGCTGCTGCTGCGCGACCGGGCCGGCGCCGCCGGAACCGAGGTCACGCTCCACGTCACCCCGGGGGCCTTCCACGTGCACGTCCTCGCACCCGTGCCCGAGGGGCGCGAAGCCCGGGACCGGATCGTGGCGGGCCTGCCGACCGCCGGCCGCGGGTGAGTTCGGCGCCCGCTTCGACGCCTGCTCCGGAGCCTAGGCGGAGGCGGGCCGGGCGACCGAGACCAGGTAGCCCGCGTGCTCGTCGAGCGCGGCGGCGGCGAGCTCGTCGTCGCGGTCGATGAGCCAGGTCAGGGTGAGGCCGTCCAGGACGCCCAGCCCGTAGCGGGCCAGCACCGGCAGCGGCACCGTCCACTCGACCCGGGCGAGGCGCGCCATCTCCTCCAGGGAGGTGCGGGTCACCCTTAGGTAGTGTGCGTACTGACGGCGCGCCAGGTCCGCCAGGCCGGGCTGGCGCAGGGCGTACTGGGTGAGTTCGTACGTCAGCAGGTGCTCGTCCGGGCTCAGCCGGATGCGTTCCCAGTAGGTGTGCAGGCCGGCCCGGACGACCTCGGCGACCGGCGCTCCCTCGACGCCCGCGGCGACGGCGGGGGCGAGGGCGCGCAGCATGATCCGCTCGATGACGGACTGCAGCAGCTCCTCCTTGGAGCGGAAGCAGTAGTGGAACGCCCCGAGCGGCAGCCCCGCCTCCGCGACGACCGCGCGGGTGGTGGCCCCGGCGACGCCGTCGCGGATCATGACCCGGATCGCCGCCTCGATCAGTTCCTCGCGGCGCTCGTCGGCCGAACGGCGGGTCATGCGGGCTCCAGGGGATAGGCGGTGACGGGTGGGAAGGCTCCGGGCACGCTACCTCAGCGCGGTGCGGTCACAGGAAAGCGCGTCCCTCGCCGCGGTAGGTGGGGACCTCGTCGACGATGCGGTCCCCGTCCACCAGGTGCAGCCGGTCGACCCGTTCGCACAGTTCGCCGGCCTTGGCGTGCCGGAACCAGACCCGGTCCCCGAGGCGCAGCGCGTCGGCCGCCGGGCCGGCCAGCGGGGTCTGGACCTCGCCCGCGCCCTCCTGGGGGAGCAGGCGAAGTCCCCTCGGGTGGACGGGAGTCGGCAGCCGGTCCGGCCCGGCGGGGCCGGAGGCCGTCCAGCCGCCGCCGAGGACGGTGACCAGCCCGGGCGCGGGCCGGCGGACCACGGTGAGCGCGAAGTACGCGGCCGGGACGGGGTCGAAGGCGCGGTAGTGGTCGAACAGCGCGGGCGCGAACAGGCCTGAGCCGGCGGCCAGTTCGGTGACGGCGTCCTCCGCCGAGGTGCGCTCCAGGCTGCCCGTGCCGCCGCCGTTGACGAACTCCAGCGGCGCCAGGCCGAGGACGGCGCGCACCGCCTCGGCCCGCCGCCGGGCCAGCTCCCGCGCCGAGGCCCGCTGGACCAGCCGCACCCCGGCCCGGTGCAGCGGCGAGCCCGGCCGGTCGTCGGCGAGCCCGGCGATCTGGCCCTCGTACGACATCACGCCGACCAGTCGCAGCCGCGGCCGGGCGAGCACGGCGCGGGCCAACTCCCGTGCCGCGTCCGGCGCGTGCAGCGGGGAGCGGCGCATGCCGAGGTGGACCTTGCCGCCGAGCAGGCGCAGCGAGGCGTCGAGGTCCAGGCAGATCCGCAGCGGGGGACCGTCCGGGCCCGCCGCCGCGCAGATCAGCTCCAGGTGCTCGACCGAGTCGGCCATCAGCACGACCCTGGCCGCCGCCCGCTCGTCGGCGGCGAGTTCGCGCAGCGGCTCGGCGTCGGCGCACGGGTAGCCGACCAGGACGTCCCCGCGGTCCTCGTCGAGGGTGCGGGCCAGCCAGAGCGCCTCGGGCAGGGTGAACGCCATGACGCCGCGGAAGCCCGGCGTCCGCAGCACCCGGTCGATCAGCTCCCGGCAGCGCACCGACTTGCTGGCCAGCCGGATCGGTTTGCCGCCGGCCCGGCGGGCGAGCTGCGCGGCGTTGGTGCGCAGCGCCGCCAGGTCGACGACGGCGAAGGGCGGACGCAGCCCGGCCGTCGCCCGCTGGAGTCGTTCGGTGGTCATGGGCGGCCCTTCGGTCGGCTGCGCGGGCTCCTGCTCGGTGCCGGTCACCCTGACTTGTTCAGCTGTCCAAGTCAAGCGTTCAGGTCTCTTGACTTGGACGAGCGTCCGGCCCCACGCTTCCCCCCATCAACGAGCCGAGAGGACACCGGAGATGACACCGGTCACGACACCCGAGTGGCGCAACTGGGCGGGCAACGAGCAGGCGCGGCCGGCCCGGGTGGCACACCCCCGGGACGCCGAGGAGGTCGCCGCCGAGATCACCGTCGCCGTCCGGGACGGACACCGGGTCAAGGCCGTCGGCGCCGGACACTCCTTCAGCCCGGCCGCCGTCGCCCCGGGCGTCCAGCTGCGGCTGGACCGGCTGGACCGGCTGGTCTCGGTCGACCCCGCCACCGGCCTGGTCACCGTCGGCGCGGGCATGCCGCTGTGGAAGCTCAACCCGCTGCTGGCCGAACACGGCCTGGCGATGGAGATCCTCGGCGACATCGACCGGCAGACCGTCTCCGGCGCGGTCTCCACCGGCACCCACGGCTCCGGCCTGCGCTTCGGCGGCATCGCCACCCAGCTGCGCGCCCTCCGGCTCGCCCTCGCCGACGGCACGGTGGTCCACTGCTCGCCCACCGAACGGCCCGAGCTGTTCGCCGCCGCCCGGGTCGGCCTCGGCGCGCTCGGCGTGATCACCGAAGTGACGCTCCAGTGCGTGCCGCTGTTCGCGCTGCACGCCCGCGACACCGCGATGCCGATCGCCGACGTCCTCGGACAGCTCCCCGAACTCGCCGCCGCCAACGACCACTTCGAGTTCTTCTGGTTCCCGCACAGCGAGACCGCGCTGACCCGCCGCTTCACCCGGCTGCCCGGCAGCACCCCGCTGCGCCCGGTCCCCGCCCTCACCCGCCGGCTGGACGAGGCCCTGAACGGCCCCGGCTTCGAGGCGATGTGCCGGATCGGCACCCGCTTCCCGGCCGCCGTCCGGCCGATCGCCCGGTTCGCCGCGAAGGCCATGTCCGCCCGCGAATGGACCGACCTGTCCTACCGGGTCTTCGCCTCGCCCCGCGAAGTCCGCTTCCTGGAAGGCGAGTTCGCCATCCCCCGGGAGCACGCGACGGCGGCGCTGCGGGAGATCCGGCAGTGGATCGACCGCCACGACGAACGGGTGTCCTTCCCGCTGGAGGTCCGGTTCGTCGCCGCCGACGACATCTGGCTGTCCACCGCGTACGGGCGGGAGAACTGCTACATCGCCTTCCACCAGTACCACCGGATGCCCCACCGGCGGTACTTCGAGGCCTGCGAGCGGATCCTCGCCGACCACGGCGGCCGCCCGCACTGGGGCAAGATGCACACCCTTGACGCGGCGGCCCTGCGGCCGCGCTACGAGCGCTTCGACGAGTTCACCGCCCTGCGCGACACCCTCGACCCCGCCGGCGTCTTCGCCAACCCGTACCTGGACCGCGTCCTCGGCCTCGCCCCCGACGCCACGCCCACCGCACTCGGCGCCGCCGCGCTCGGACGCTGACGCGCTCGGACGGTGACGCGCTCGGACGCTGACGCGGCGTCAGTCGTCGGCCGCGACCAGCAGCACGAGGGTGAGGTGGGTGAGCGCAGGGGGCATGCCGATCAGCATGGTCCACGGCTCCGCCCGTTCGCTGTCCGGGGGCCTCAGTCCGCTTGCGGGGCGGCGTCCTCGGAGCGGGTCGCGCGGGTCGCGTGCCGCAGGCGCAGGCCCGAGATCAGGGCAGCCGTCAGCACGCCGAGCGAGACGACGGCGACGACGAGCCCGGCCTTGAACGACTCGTTGACGTGCTGACCGTTGCCCTCCGGGGCGGGCAGGCCGGCGCTCGCCACGGCCGGCAGGAAGAACAGGACCGTGCCCGTCAGCGCCAGCAGGACGCAGTTCAGCCTTTTCGGGGGCGAGAGCCGGGCGGAGAGCCGGACGCCGGTGGCGAGCAGCAGTGCGCAGCCCAGCGCGGGCAGCACGGTGTAGGTCAGCCACTCGTGGAGCAGCGGTGCCCAGTACCACTCGGCCTCGGGGCGGGGCCACTCGTAGTAGTAGAGCGTCCTGGGCTGCGGCGTCCCGAGGAAGTCGCGGATCGAGCCCGGCAGCAGGCCCGCCACCAGGGCGGCGAGCGCCGTCGGGGCGAACGGGCGGCGCTCGGCCGCACCGATCAGACGGAGGGTCAGCGCGGCGACCCAGCCGGCCAGGGCGCCGAAGAACACGCCCTTCGCCGCGCCGTACCCGATCGGAGTCCACACGTTCCACGGGTAGTTGAGCAGGTGGTCGGCCCGCCAGTTCCCCGCCAGCCCCCAGGCGAGCGCGCCCGCCGCCACACCCCACGGCACCACGCCCGCCGCCCGCCGGGACCGGGCCGCACCGGCCGGGCCCTGCTCCGGGAGTGTCGCCGCCGCGCCCGCCACCGTCTCCGCCATCGCCCCGGTCCGCCCTGTCGCTCGTGCTGGCCCGCGACGCACGGCCGCGCCCGGTACGCGGGACGACGCAGGCTCGGGCCGGGCAGTTCCCCGCCGGGCCTGCGGGGCGGGCGCCGGTGGCGCCGCTACTGCGGACGGGCCGTCAGGGCCGTTCCGATGGCGGCCAGGTCGGGCTTGAGGAAGCCGGGGCCGCTGGCGCCGTTGGGGGCGAAGGTCTTGATGTCGATGTCGACGGTGACGCCGGCGGGGCCGTCGTCGATGTTCTCGACGCCGCCGAGGAAGTAGACGCAGTGCTCACCGGCCGGCTGCTGGCCGAGCGCGATGTCCTCCCACGGCCAGTCCGCCGCGTCGGCGCTCTCCAGGTCGACCAGGTGCGTCAGGCAGATCCGGGCCAGGTGCGGGGCCAGTTGGCCGGCCAGGGTGGTGAGGGCGGCGAAGGTGGGGGCGGCCGGCCACAGGGTGGTGATCGGGCGGGGCCGGCCGGTGAAGTCGAAGAAGGTGAAGGTGTGGCGCTCGCCGACGTGGTGGACGGTCCCCGCGGTGATGGTGACCGTGAGGGTGACGGTCTTCCCCCGGTAGGTGGTGGTGACCTGCGCGGTGGCCACCGGATTGGCGGAGTCCTTGTGGGCGGCGATCGACGGAGCGTTCAGCCGGGCCTGCCGGAAGCGCTGTTCGCCCACCGCGGCGCTCAGGAACTCGGTCGAGCCCTTGCGCAGGTGGGAGGTGCCGTCGTAGAGCCACTGCTCGGGCATCGGCGGGTAGAGCAGCCGCCCCGCGCGGGCCGCCTGGTCGGCCGCCTCGTGCGCCTCGCGGAGCAGGGTGGTCAGATCGTTCCACAGCGCCGGCGAGCCGAAGTCACCCTGTCCGCCGTTGGCCGCGCTCGCCAAGTCCCAGCGCTGCTCCAGCAGTTGGAGCTTGGCGGAGACGCCGTCCAGCAGCCGCCTGCCCGGGTGCTGCGGGTCGGGCACGGTGTCGGGGTCGAAGGCCTGGCCGGGGTCGGTGGTCGGACTCTTGGGGCCGAGCGAGAGATTGATCGGCAGGTTCCACAGCAGCCGGTGCGCGCTGACCTTCGGCTCCGCGTCCTTCACCGCCGCCGTGACCGGCTGGCCGGCCAGCTCCCAGCAGAGCGCCCAGAAGGCGCGCACGGCCTTCTGGAGCGGCTCCGGACGGCCGGTGTACAGGAGGGCGATCTGCTCGGCGACGGAGGCCAGCTTCTCCTTGGAGATCTTGTGGTGCAGCGCGCCCTCCCGCCACTCGGCGGGGAAGGCGTACTTCGCCTTGCCGTTGGTGATCGGCCCGACCGCCCACTCGGCCCTTCGGGGCACGACGCTGCCGGTGTTGGGGGCGAGGGCCTTGGTGTTCGCCGGCTGGGCGGCAGTGGTCATCTGTTCCTCCTCCAGTGCTGCGGGCGCCGAACGTCGCGCAGGCCGATGCACAACCGCTAAACGGGCAGCTCGGCCCGCCGAACCGATGCTGACGGACCGTCAGATAGGTTGCGGCACGGAGGAAAAGGAGGGGCGTCGCCCGGCTCAGGACGCCCGGTCCTCGAGGATCCGCTCCCACAGCAGCGCGTCCTGCCACTGCCCGTCGAGGAGGATCGAGGAGCGCGCGACACCGTACGGGGTGAACCCGTTGCGGCGCAGCACCCGCTGGGACGGCAGGTTCTCCAGGTGGGTGGACGCTTCGGCCCGGTGCAGCCCGAGATCGTTCGCCATGAGGTCGACCGCGAGTCCGAGGGCACGGCCGGCGTGCCCCCGGTTCTGCGCGACGGTGGCGATCCAGTAGCCGACGGAGGCCCGGCGCAGGTGCGGGTGCGGCAGGATGCCGCCGATGGTGACCTGCCCGATCACCTCGCCCTCCGCGAGCACCACGGCCGGCCAGAGCGTTCCGTCCTGGTACGCCGTCAGCAGGCGGTCGATCCGCCGCGCCTGCCCCTCCGGGGTGAAGTACTCGGCGGGCTGGGCGGGTTCCCACCGCCGGAACGCCTCGACGTCCCGGGCGCGGTGCTCGGCGATCGCGGCGGCATCGGCGGGCTCGATCAGGCGGACACTCGTGCGGCTGCTCATGGCTGGTCCTCGTCTCGGCCGGGGGCTGGATGCGACCCGCAGCCTATGCGAGGGCGGGCATCCGGCAGTCCAGGGTGCTCAGCTGCCGGTACAGCTCCCGGTGGCCCGGCGCGTCGGGGTGCAGGCCGTCGACGAACAGCTCGGGCCGGTCGCGGAGCGGCTCCCAGAGGTCGAGGAAGTCGAGCTGCCGATCCGCGCACCAGCTCCGCAGCGCTTCGCGCAGGGCCAGCGCCCGGGCCGTGGTGAATCGGAGCCCCTCGAAGTCCCCGGTGCGGGACTCGTCCAGCCAGAGCGGCCCGAGGACGACCAGGCGGGCGTCGTGGCGGCGGGCCGCCCCGGCGAGTGCGTCGAGCGAGCGGGTGAGGTCCGGCAGCCGGCCGGGCTCGGAAGCCGGCGCGGTCACCGGCACGGCGGAGTCGTTGATCCCGGCGGCGACGAGGAGGGTGTCCGGGTGACGGGCCGACAGGAGCGCGGGCGTCTGCTCGGCGACGTCCGTCAAGGTGCTGCCGGGGACGGCCAGGTTGAACACGCGGTGCTCGGTCTCGTTCGCCCCGATGTGGGCCGCCGCCAACCGCCCGGCCCAGCCGCCCCGAGGGTCGCAGCGCCCGTACGCGATGCTGTCGCCGACGATCACGATCCGCGAGGCCGCCCGCAGCGGCCGGGCGTCCAGGTGGGCCCACGCGGCCTCGCCCGAGGCGAGCCGCACCCGCCGCCGGACGTGATCCGCCACCAAGTGGGCGTCGACAGCGGCGAGTTCACGGTCAGTCAGGTGCAGGACGCCGCCCTCGACCGTGCTGCCGTGACTGCGCCGCAGGGTGGCGTCCCGGCCGTCGGCGGCGAGCGGCCCGGCCGTGCAGCCCGGCAGCGACGCCGGCTCCGCCGGCACGGTGCGACCGAAGACCGCCGCCCGGACGCGCGGATCGAGCAGCGTGCCGAAACAGAACAGGGTGTGGGGGCGGGACTCGGTCACCGTGCGCCGTGGCCTTTCACTCGGAAACGATCAAGCAACCCTATCGGTCCGGCCGGCCCAGGAAGTCGCGCCAGAACGGCACGGTCGGTCGGGGGTTCCACCCGGCCGCGTGCCGGTGGCACTCCGTGAACTCGTGCCGGACGTAGTCGGCGAGTTCCTCGCCGTAGCAGACGATGTCCGTGCCCCAGACGGACAGCACCGGGTGCCCGTGGGTTCCGCGGCCGGCCGGGAGGAAGCGGTGCGCATAGAGCGGCACGAGCCGGGGCACCGCGGCCAGTTCCTGCTCGGCGAGCGCCCGGGCCGCGTCGAGCTCGGCGGGGCGGACACCCCACGAAGGGTGCCAGTAGCCGTGGTCGACGGAGGACAGCACACCCTCCGCCGGCCACGCGAGATGGGAACGGAGCTCCTCGGGACTCCCGCTGCGCCAGTCCGGCCACGGCTGGTCCCAGGTCGCGCCCTCCTGGGGCGGCGAGGCGACCGGCAGGCCCGCCGCGAGGAAGGCCCGATGGTCGTCGGAGAACCGGAACCCGTACGTCGCCTCGATGCGCTCGAACTCCTCCTCGCTGAGGCCGGGTTCGATGGTGCAGCAGTCCGCCTTCCGCAGCCGCCGGGCGGCTTCGGCCCCGAGGCGGGCCGCATCTCTGTCGATCACAGCCCCGAGACCAGCCTCCGGCCGACCGCCTGCGGGCCAGGCCGTGTCAGGTTCGGTCCTCGGCCTGGAAGGCGCCTTGGGCTGCGGCGGTGATGAAGGCGGTCAACGCCTCGGGGGTGAAGCGGAGTTGGGGGCCGTGGGGGCCCTTGCTGTCGCGGACGGCGCCGTAGTTGGCCATGTCGAGCTCGACGCAGTTCCCGCCGTCGTCGCTGTACGTGCTCTTCACCCAGCGGGTGTGCGGGCTGCTGGTCATGCGAGGTCCTCGGCCTGGAAGGCACCCTGGGCTGCGGCGGCGATGAAGGCGGTCAACGCTTCCGGGGTGAAGCGGAGTTGGGGGCCGTTGGGGTCCTTGCTGTCGCGGACGGCGCCGTAGTTGGCCATGTCGAGCTCGATGCATTCGCCGCCGTTGTCGCTGTAGCTGCTCTTCACCCAACGGGGCCGAGTCGAGTCGATGTCGGTCATGCGAGGTCCTCCCGAGTAGCCCGGATCATGGCGAGTGAAGCAGCCGACGAGAGACACTCCACCTGGAGCAGATCGTAGCTTCTGGACCAAGCCGCGACGACCTCACGATTGCGTTCAACGTGGCCGCGGGCTTGGGACTCTGCGTACCCGATCACCGATCTGTCCGGGAGGGTGAGGATGGTCACCGGCATTCGGAACGGGACTGTCTCGGCCAGGTCGAACGGGGCGATCTGAAGGACGATATTCGGGCGGCGTGCGAGTTCTTCGAGGTGAGCCAGTTGGCCGGCCATGACCTTCCGCCCTCCTACCGGTCGACGGAGGCACCCCTCGTCCAGCACGGCGTGAATGCGCGGTGATGAGGATTGGTGGTGCAGGTTGCGCTGGCGGGATGCCAGGAAGGACACCCGGGCGTCTGCTTGGGCCGCTGTGATGTCGCCGCGGTCAACTGCCGCCGACGCCAGAGCGGTTGCGTAGGCCATGGTCTGGATCTGGCCCGGCACTACGCTCAGCTGGAAGGTTCTGAGCGCTCGGCACCGCGCCTCGGCCTCCGTGAACTCCGTGAAGCCTTCCAGCAGGCTGGCGTTGGTGTACTGCCGCCACAACTGCTGGAAGCGTGCGCCCGATTCGAACACCTCGTCGGCTTTGACCGCGAAGTTAAAGGTGATCGTGCGCTTCCCGCGTTCGATGTACGAGATGAGGCCGTTGGAGTACCCCATGCGTCGCGCCAGGTTGACCTGTGACCAGCCGCGGGCCTCGCGTGACCTGCTGAGCTCGCGGCCGAAGCGCAGGGCGGGGGAGGTGACGGCGTCGACTTCTTGGTCGATCTCCATGATCAGGGCCCCTTTGACACGCCGGAACAGTCAACCGTCAAGGTCTGGCGATCGTACGCCATTCTGTCGATCCTGGTTGCACAGACAGTGATCGACGGCGGGCGCAACTTCGGTACGGAGCAACGATCATGACGACAGGTCAGCCAGCAGAGCCGGACCCCGGGTCGGAGGAGCCGGAGCAGGGGGCGCCGGAGCGGGGCGCGGAGGCGGAGGAGGTCGTGCCCGACCTCGCGGAGCGCGTCCGGCGGCGGAATCGGAACTCCCGCATCAACGGCGCCGGACGGAAGTCGTAGCGCCCGCCCGGGAGGAGAGGTGGTCCATGGAGGACGAGAACGAGGACGGCAGGCAGCGGGCCCGGTGGATCGCCAACGCGTTGAGCAGGCTGGCCGGCCGGCCCGCCGTCACCACGGAGGCGAGGGGCGGCGGCATCAGGGTGACGCTGCGGGTCACCGCGTCGGACCGGGCGGCGGAGCTGACGGCCGCGCTCCTGCGGGTGCTGCGGCGGGGGGACCGGTTCGGGCACGCCGACTCCGCGCGGTGGGAACGGGTCTGGGCGGAGGTCGACCAGACGTGCAGGGAGGAACGGGACATGCGGATGACGCCGGTCGAGTACTACCCGCACGGGCACGCCGGGCTGCCGTGGCACGCGGTCGGGGAGGATCCTGACGGGCTGTTGGTGGCGGAGACCGGGGACGGGGTGGCCCTCGCGCTGGCGACCGACCCGCGCAAGGTGTTCGTTCTGCCGCCGGACGAGTGGGCGGACCTGTGCGAGGCCGCCAAGGCCGGCCGGTTCGACCAGTTGCTGGGCGGCGGCGCACTGTGCGCGGATCCGCGCCGTTGGGGCGGCCGGGCGGTGGAAGGGGCCGGTGCCGGGGCGGAGTTGCTGACCGCCTGAGGTTCCGCGTCGCGGCGAGGCCCCGCCCGGACGGACGGGGCGGGGCCTCGGCTGCGGCGAGCGGTCAGCGGGCGCCGCGGATGCTGTCGATGATGCGGGTCCAGTTGTCGCCGCCGTGGCCGTTGTCGATGGCCTGGCGGTAGTGGGCCTGGACGGCCAGGGGGAGGGCGAGGTCGAGGCCGAGGGAGGTGCTGGTCTCGACGATGTGGTCGGCGGTCGCGCCCATCATGGTGACGGTGCTGAGGTGGCCGGGGTGTTCGCCGGCGTCGAGCGCGGTGCCCGGGTGCTGTTCGCCGGCCCGGAGGATGGCGCCGATGGCGTCGGCGGAGGCGAGCAGCTCCGGCAGGGCCTCGGCGGCCTTCAGGCCGGCGGTGCCGAGCATCGCGGTGGCGTGCATCAGGCCGGACAGGGTGGTGAGGAAGACCGCCAGTTGGGCCTGGTACATCATCTGGGCCAGGCCCGGGTCCTCGCCCAGGTACCTGGGCGCGCCGAGCAGCGCGAGGACGGCGCGGTGACGGTCCATCAGGTCGCGGCCGCCGCTGTAGTAGACGTGCGCGGCCGGCGTGCCGACCATCGGGGCGGGGACCATGACGCCGCCGGTGAGGAAGCCCGCGTCGTGGCGGGCCGCCCAGGCGGCGGCCTCGCGCGAGCGGTCGGGGGTGTCGGAGCCGAGGTTGACGAGGGTCCGGCCGGCGAGCGCGCCGGTGGCGGGGCCGAGGACGTCGTACATCGCCGGGTAGTCGGTGAGGCTGAGGACGACGAGGCCGCTCGCCCGCACCGCCTCGGCCGGGGTCGCGGCGAGGGCCGCCCCGTCGGCGACGAGGCCGGCGGCCCGTGACGGGGTGCGGTTCCAGACGGTGACGGGGTGGCCGGCGGCGAGCAGGGTGCGGGTCATCGCCTGCCCCATCGGGCCGAGGCCGATCACGGTGACGGCGTCGAACTCGGATGCCAGGTCGGGCTGTTGTTCGTTCACGCCTCCATGCTCGGCGAGTACCGCTAGGCTCGGAAGTACCCACTGTTTTCTGCGGTACTTACCTTTTCGTAAGGGGGACGGGCGATGGCCAGGGCGCCACGACAGGGGCCGTACATCTGCGGCATCGACGCCGCGCTCGACGTGGTGAGCGGCAAGTGGAAGGGCCTGATCCTCTGGGAGCTCGACAGCCACGGCGTGCGCCGCTTCGCCGAACTCCGGCGGGCCCTGCCGGGCGTGAGCGAGAAGATGCTGACGCAGCACCTGCGCGAGCTGGAGGAGGACGGCCTGGTCCACCGCGAGGTGTACGCCGAAGTGCCGCCCCGCGTCGAGTACTCGCTGACCGAGCAGGGCCGCGCCCTCAACCAGGCCCTCCGCCCGCTCGGCGCCTGGGGCACCGAGCGGATCCGGCAGCAGAGCATCGCGACGGTGGGCGAGGTCGCGGCCGCCGACGCGCGCGGGCGAGCGCCCCGCGGGTAGTCAGCGCTCGTCCGGGGGCAGCAGGAGGACGCCGAGGGCCTGGGCGCAGGTCCGGGCGAGGGAGAGGGTGTGGGGGAGGGTCTCGGCGGTGAGGTGGGCCGGGGTGGAGCGGATGGCGAGGGCGAAGCGGGCGGTCGGGGTGCGGTCGAGCACGGGGACGGCGAGGGTGCGGACGCCGGGGGCGGACTCGCCGTCGTTGAGGGCGTAGCCGCGGCGCCGGGTGAGGGCGAGTTCGGTGTCCAGGACGGCCGGGTCGGTCAGGGTGCGGTCGGTGAAGGCGTCGAGCGGGCCGGTCAGCGGGCTGTCGGCGGGGGAGGGCCAGGCGAGCAGCACCTTGCCGAGCGCGGTGGAGTGCAGCGGGCGGCGCAGGCCGAGGCCGGTGGAGGGCAGCACGGAGCCGCCGACCAGGATGACGGCGTGCGGGCCGGAGCGGATGGCGAGGTCGGCGGTGGCACCGCTGCGGCGGGCGAGCTGCTCGAGTTCGGGGCCGGCCAGGTGCAGTCCGCGCTGGTGGAAGGTGAGTTGGCCGAGTTCGGCGACGGCCGGGCCGAGCCGGTAGCGGGCGGTGCGCTCGTCCTGGTCGAGGAAGCCGGTGGCGAGCAGGGTACGGGCCAGGCGGTGCGCGGTGGAGACGGACAGGCCCATCCGGCGGGCGAGTTCGGAGGCGCTGAGGTCGGGCCCGTTGTCGTGGAAGCAGTGCAGCAGGCCGAGGGCCCGGTGCACCGCCTGGGCGCCGGCCGGCGGTGACTGCAGGGTTCCGGGGCTGGCGGGCATCGCACCTCTTCGGGAGTCGCTCACAGGCGGTCAACTTCGTTGGGATTCCCAGGATATGGGGGTGATCGCTGCGGGCGTGTGACGGCGGTGTTGCGGGCGAGCGCCGCACTGTGAACAGCGCGTCCCATCATCTGGCAACGCTTGATTCGGGCGGCGGCGGCGTGGAACGCTCGGTGCATCGGCGGACGAGCGGCCGACACCGGCGCACACCGCCCGGTCCGACAGGAGGGAGCGCGCCGTGACGATGCACCGGCCCCGCCCCTGCTGTTGTCGCTGACCGCCGCCCCGAACCCCCTTCCCCGTCGCACGGTTCCCACATGGTGGGCCGCCTGTGCGTTTCCTGAGATTTCCGGAGCCCCGTCATGAGCCCCGCATCCACCGCCGACGTCGGCGCGCCCACCCACCCCGACACCCTGTGGTTCACCCGCTGCCCGGTGCCGACCGCCACCGGCATCGCCGCCGACCGCGGCTGGCTGGCCGAGGAGTTCGCGCCCGACGGCATCGCCGTCCGCTCGCTGCAGGACGTGCCGCCCGAGGTCGCGGCCGACCACCACTACACGCACGCACTGACCGGGCTCTTCCGCGAGGGCGGCAACGTGCCCGCGCTGTGGGCCCGTTCGCGCGGCGAGCGGACCCGGCTGATCGGCCTGACCTGGATCGAGGAGCGCCAGACCGTCCTGGTCCGGGAGGGCAGCGGCATCCGCTCCGCCGCACAGCTGCGCGGCGCCCGGCTCGCGGTGCCCCGGCACCCGATCGGCATCGACTTCTGGCGCGCGATGGCCCTGGCCGGCCACCACGGCGCCCTGGCCTCCGCCGAACTCACCCTGGACGACGTCGAGTTGACGGAGGTTGCGGCGGAGCCGGGCGGCGGCCAGTGGGAGGCCGAGCTGACCGCCCTGCGGGACGGCCGGGTGGACGCCGTGTACGTGAAGGGCGCGCTCGCGGTGGAGGCCGCCCGCCGGTACGGCGCGGTGCCCGCCGTGGAGCTGGACGCGCTCCCCGACCGCCGCCACCGGGTCAACAACGGCACCCCGCGCCCGATCACCGTGCACCAGCAACTGCTGGACGAGCACCCCGAGTTGGTGGCCCGCTTCGTCGCTGTGCTGCTGCGCGCCGCGGACTGGGCGGCCGAGCGGCCGGCCGAGGTGGCGCGGATCCTCGGCGCGGAGACCGGTGCCGGACCGGAGGGCGTGGCCGGCGCGTACGCGGCGGGCGGGCACCGCACCCTGCACCCGGACCTGTCCGCCGACCGCCTCGACCTGCTCGCCCGGCAGGAGCAGTTCCTGCACGCCCACGGCTTCCTCGCCGACCGGGTCGACGTCCACGCCTGGGCCGACCCCGCCCCGCTGGCCGCCGCCCGCGCCCTGCTCGCCGCCCGCCCCTGACCTGCCCTTCCCGTTGGAGAGACCCATGCACACCCCCGCCCGCCGGCCCCTGCTCGCCGCCACCGCCCTGACCGCCGTCGCCGCGCTCGGCCTGACCGCCTGCGGCTCGACCGCGAAGGACGCCGCCGCCTCCGCCGACGGCAAGGGCGGCGCCGAGGTGGTGCTGAGAGTGCCCGACCCCGGCAACTCCGGCTTCCTCGCCAAGGGAAAGAAGGACGGCTCGCTCGACCGGGCGCTGGCGGCCGTGCACGCCAAGGTGGTGTGGACGGGCAGCGCCGGACCGTTCGCCCCCGCCGCGCAGGCCCTGAACGCCGATCAACTGGACGTCGCCCAGGGCTCGATCACCTCCGCGGTGGCCGCGCTCGCCCAGAAGCCCGGGTTCAAGCTGTTCGCGCAGAGCGCCCCGGACGAGGCCGGCGAAGGCATCCTGGTGAAGAACGGCTCCCCGATCACGAAGGTCGAGGACCTGGTCGGCCGGAAGGTCGCGGTCTCCCAGGGCGGCACCTCCGAGTACCTGCTGCTGAAGGCCCTCCAGAAGAACGGCATCCCCGCCGACCGGGTCCAGCGGGTGTACCTGCGGGCCGACCAGACCTCCGGGGTGTTCAACTCCGGCCAGGTGGACGCCTGGGCGACCTGGGCGACCTTCTCCGTCCCCGCGATCGCCAACACCGGCGCGCACTTCCTCGTGAACGGCAAGGCCGTCGGCAGCGACAACTACGCCGTGTGGGCCGTGCGTTCGGCCTTCGCCGAGAAG
The DNA here is from genome assembly GCF_000696185.1 of Kitasatospora cheerisanensis KCTC 2395. Taxonomy (GTDB): domain Bacteria; phylum Actinomycetota; class Actinomycetes; order Streptomycetales; family Streptomycetaceae; genus Kitasatospora; species Kitasatospora cheerisanensis. The sequence continues at coordinate 6,750,944 of NZ_KK853997.1, forward strand.
CACCCGGAGGTGCTGAAGGCGTTCTACGGCTACCTGCACGAGAACGGCGCGAAGGAGAAGGCCGACCCCGCCGCCTACCTGAACGTCTTCACCGACGCCGGCCCGACCGCCGTCACCCCCGCCGAGCAGCAGGTCGCCGTCGACTTCGGCCGGCAGCGGGCCGTGGACGCGCCGATCACCGCCGCCGACACCGCCCGGTTCGACGTGGTCGCCGCGTTCTACGCCGAGCAGGGCGTCACCAAGTCGAAGGTGGACGTCGCCCCGCACCTGATCGACGTCGACTCCCTCGCCGGGGCGGCGGGATGAGCGCCGTCAGCACCGAGCAGGCGCGGGCCGCCGGGCTGGTCGCCCCGCGCGCCCGGGCCGCCGCCGGCCGGCCGCGCGGCGTCTCGCTCGCCCTGCGCACCCTCGGCCCGCTCGCCCTGCTCGCCGCCTGGCAGATCTCCTCCGCGACCGGCGTGCTGACCCCCGACGTGCTCGCCTCGCCCGGCCAAGTGGTCCAGGCCGTCGGCGAGTTGTGGGGCAACGGACAGCTGGCCGACGCGCTGTCCACCTCGCTCACCCGGGCCGCCCTCGGCCTGCTGTTCGGAGCCGGTGCCGGACTGGTGCTCGGCGTGGTCACCGGATTCTTCCGGCTCGGCGAGGAACTGCTCGACTCCGCCGTCCAAGTGCTGCGCACCGTCCCGTTCCTGGCACTGGTGCCGCTGTTCATGGTCTGGTTCGGCATCACCGAGACCGCGAAGATCGCCCTGATCGGCGTGGCCACCTCCTTCCCGATGTACGTGTCCGCCTCCGGCGGCGTCCGCAACACCGACCGCAAGCTGGTCGAGGCGATGCGCAGCTTCGGACTCTCCCGCGCCGCGGTGGTCCGCGAGGTCGTGCTGCCCGGCGCGCTGCCCGCCCTGCTGTCCGGGCTGCGGCTGTCGATGACGCTCAGCGTGATCGCGCTGATCGCCGCCGAGGAGATCAACTCCACCGAGGGGATCGGCTACTTGATGGCCCAGGCGCAGAACTTCTCCCGCACCGACGTGCTCGCCGTGTGCATCCTGATCTACGGCCTGCTCGGCCTGGCCGCCGACGGCGCGGTGCGCGTGCTGGAACGGCTGCTGATGCCCTGGCGGCCCGTCGACGGACGGGCGGTGGCCGGACGATGAGCACTCCCGCCGTCCACGTCCGGGGCCTGCGACGGGTGTTCGGCACCCGCGCCGTCCTGGACGGCATCGACCTGGACATCGCCCGCGGCGAGTTCCTCGCCCTGCTCGGCGCGTCCGGCACCGGCAAGACCACCCTGCTGCGGATCCTCGGCGCACTCGACCGCGCCGACGAAGGCACCGTCCTGGTGCCGCCCGCCCGGACGGTCGTCTTCCAGGAACCCCGGCTGATCCCGTCCCGGCGCGTCCTCGGCAACGTCACCGTCGGCCTGCCGCGCGGCGCCGCCACCCGGGAGACCGGCCGGCGGGCCCTCGCCGAGGTCGGCCTCGCCGCGCACGCCGACGCCTGGCCCGCCACCCTGTCCGGCGGCGAGGCACAGCGCGCCGCCCTCGCCCGCGCCCTCGTTCGCGAACCCGAACTGCTGCTGCTCGACGAGCCGTTCGCCGCCCTGGACGCACTCACCCGGCTGCGCATGCAGGACCTGGTCGGCGACCTGTGCCGCCGCCACCGCCCCGCCGTGCTGCTGGTCACCCACGACGTGGACGAGGCGATCCGGCTCGCCGACCGGGTCGCCGTGCTGCGCGACGGCGCCCTCGTCCGCGACCAGTCGGTGGCCGTCGAGCACCCCCGCGACCCCGCCGACCCCGCGTTCGCCGCCCTGCGCCGCGCCCTGCTCGCCGACCTCGGCGTGCACCGCGAACCCGCACCGCAGCACGCCAACTGACCGACACCCAGCCGAAGAGAGAACGCCATGACCATCACCGTGGGCGTGCACCGCTCCAACCCGTCCCTGTACCACCTGGCCCGACTCGACTACCTCCAGCAGGAGTTGGCGCCGCTCGGCGAGAGCGCCGCGTTCCACCACTACACCGACGGCACCAGGACCGGCGGCTACCTCGCCGACGGCACCATCGACTTCGGCGGCACCGGCTCCACCCCGCCGATCACCGCGCAGGCCGCCGGACACGACATCGTGTACACCGCCGTCTCCGCGCCCCGGCCCGACCACGGGGCGCTGCTGGTCGCCGCCGACGGGCCGATCGCCTCCGTCGCCGACCTGAAGGGCACCACCGTGGTGCTCGGCATCGGCTCCTGGCAGACCCACCTGCTCGCCAAGGCCCTGCACCAGCAAGGGCTTTCGTACCGCGACGACATCGCCGCCGAGCGCCCCGCCGGGGACGAGGCCGAGCGGCTGGCCGACGGCCGGATCGCCGGCTGGATCGCCCAGGGCGCCGAACTCGCCGCTGCCCGCCGCACCGGGAACTTCCGCGAACTGATCCGCACCGGCGACGTCATCACCGACCGCTCGGTGTTCTTCGCCCGCCGCGAACTCGCCGTCCAGCGGCCCGAGATCGTCGCGGCCATCGTCACCGCCCTGCAGCGCGCCGACCACTGGGCCGCCGCCCACCCCGAGGAGGCCGCCGCCCTCGCCGCCGCCGACCAGGGCGGCGAGGCCGCCGACTGGCACACCGCGCTCACCGCGCTGCCCTGGCAACTGGAGCCCGCCACCGCCGAGTTCGTCGCCGAACAGCAGGAGGCCGCGGACATCTTCCACCGGGTCGGCTTCATCGACCGCCCCGTCACCGTCGCCGACATCCACCTGCCCGCCCTGGAGCAGCCCGTCGCCGACGCCGTCTCCCGCGCCACGAAGGAACACTGAGCACCATGGCCACCGAAGTCCTCTGGTACCTGATCCCCCGCGAGGGCCACTACCCGTGGGAGCCCGAAGGCCGCCGCCCCGTCGACCTCGGCTACCTCCAGCACCTCGCCGCCACCGTCGAACGGCTCGGCTACACCGGCGCACTGCTCGCCACCGACCAGTACGACGTGTGGACGCTCGGCTCCGCGCTCGCCGCCGCCACCGGCCCCGGCTTCCAGCCCCTGCTCGCCGTCCACCCCGGACTGGTCTCGCCCACCCTGCTCGCCAAGATGGCGCTCAGCTTCGAGCACCTGCACGGCCCCGGCCGGCTCCGCTTCAACGTGGTCAACGGCTCCACCGGGCAGCTGCGCGAGTACGGCCTGCACGTCGAGCACGACGACCGCTACCGGCTGTCCGCCGAGTACTGGAGCCTGGTCAAGCGCCTCACCAGCGGCGAAGTCTTCGACCACGAGGGCGAGTTCTTCCAGCTGAAGAACGCCGGCGCCTCGCTCCGCGACCTGCCGCCGCTGCGCGAGGGACACATCCCGCTCTGGTTCGGCGGCTCCTCGCCGGCCGGCATCGAGGTCGCCGCCGAACACGTCGACGTGTACCTCACCTGGGGCGAACCCCCGCACCTGCTCAAGGAGAAGCTCGCCCTGGTCCGCGAACGCGCCGCCGCGCACGGCCGCACCCTGCGGCTCGGCCTGCGGCTGCACCTGATCGTCCGCGACACCGAGGAACAGGCCTGGGCCGCCGCCGACCGCCTCCTCGACGTCACCAGCCAGGCCACCTACGCCCGCCAGCTCGGCGGACGGCAGGGCGAGGACGGCGTCGGCTGGCAGCGGCAGTTCCGCCAGCACGGCGGCCGGGTTCCGGCCCGGGCCCGCGAACTGGAGACCCACCCCAACCTGTGGCCCGGCATGAGCCTGTTCCGGCCGGGCCCCGGCACCGCCGTCGTCGGCTCCACCGAGCAGGTCGTCGAACGGCTCCGGGAGTTCCAGGACCTCGGCGTCGACACCTTCATCCTGTCCGGCAACCCGCTGCTGGAGGAGGCCTACCGGGTCGCCGAGACCGTGCTGCCGCAGCTGCGCTGACGCGACGGGCGGGCGGGCCGGCCCGATCCGGCCCGCCCGCCCGTCCGTCCGGCCCGCGCTACCGGCTCAGCCGGTCGATCTCCGCCAGCTCCGCCGCGGTCAGCGGGCCGGCCGCCAGCGCGTCCAGGTTCTGGTCCAGCTGCCGCACGCTCGACGCGCCGACGATCACCGACACCACCCGCTCGTCCCGCAGCACCCAGGACAGCGCCAGCTGCGCCAGGCTCTGGCCCCGGCCCTCGGCGACCTTCGCCAGCGCCCGCAGCTGCGCCAGCTTCGCCTCCGTCAGCGCCTCCTCCTTCAGGAAGTGCCCCACCGACATCCGCGAACCCGCCGGCACCTCGCCGGTCAGATAACGGTCCGTCAGCAGTCCCTGCGCCAGCGGCGAGTACGCGATCAGCGCCGTCTGCGTGTCGCCCACCGCGTCCAGCAGGCCCTGCTCCGGCTCCCGGTTCAGGATCGAGTAGCTGGCTTGGTTCAGCAGGCACGGCGTGCCCAGCTCGCGCAGGATCGCCACCGCCTCGCGGTGCTGCTCCGCCGGGTAGTTGGAGATCGCCGCGTACAGCGCCCGGCCCGAGCGGACCGCCGTGTCCAGCGCCCCCATGGTCTCCTCCAGCGGGGTGGTCGGATCCCACCGGTGCGAGTAGAAGACGTCCACGTAGTCCAGGCCCATCCGCTCCAGCGACTGGTCCAGGCTCGCCAGCAGGTACTTGCGGCTGCCGCCGTCCCCGTACGGGCCCGGCCACATGTCCCAGCCCGCCTTCGAGGCGATGAACAGCTCGTCCCGGTACGGGCGGAAGTCCTGCGCGAACAGGTAGCCGAAGTTGCGCTCGGCACTGCCGTACGGCGGACCGTAGTTGTTCGCCAGGTCGAAGTGCGTCACCCCCCGGTCGAACGCCCGGCGCAGCACCGCGCGCTGCACCTCCAGCGGCTGGGTGTCACCGAAGTTGTGCCACAGGCCGAGCGAGACGGCGGGCAGCTGCACGCCGCTGCGCCCGGCGCGGCGGAAGGTCATCGAGGCGTAGCGGTCGTCCGCGGCGAGGAAGGTCATACCGGCATCCTGCCAGGTGAGCGCCGCGAAGGGGACCAACGGCCCTCCCGCCCGGACACCGCCCCGGCATACCCTGACCGGGCGCGCCCAGCACCAGGAGGAAGCCGTGGCACTGCCGGACATCACCACCCGGGCCGACCTGGAGTCCGCCCTGCGCCGCTTCTACCGTGCCGCGTTCGCCGACCCGCTGATCGGTCCGGTCTTCACCGAGGTCGCCCGCCTCGACCTGGAGGCCCACCTCCCGCGGATCACCGACTTCTGGGAGAGCGCCCTGCTGCGCACCGCCGCCTACCGGGGCAACGCGCTCGCCCCGCACGCCGCCCTGCACGCGATCAGCCCGCTCGGCGCCGAACACTTCGGCCGCTGGGTCCAGCTCTGGCGCGCCACCCTCGACGGCCGGCACGCCGGCCCCGTCACCGAACGCGCCAAGGCCCAGGCCCAGCGGATCGCCGTCGCCATGCTGCGCCGCCTCGGCGAGGGCGACACCGGCGGCGGCAGCGGGGGCTTCGTCCCGCTGGCCGCGGTCCGGCTGGCCTCCGGCCACTGACCACCGGGGCCGCTCCCTCGCCCGCCGACCCCACGGCACCTCGGGTCACTGACCCCACGTCACGTCCTCGCCGGTCTCCACCGGGGCCGGGTTCACCGGCGCGGCCGCCGCGGCCCGCTCGGCGCGGAGCGAACCGGCGGAGTGGGCGGCCGGCGCGGTGGAGACGCCGAGCAGCACCGCGACGCCGGCGGCGAGCAGTCCGACGAGGGCGGTCCGGGCGGTGCGGGTGGCGTTCACGAATGTCTCCTCTGCGGAATCGATGGGGGCGCGGTGCCGGTGCCGGTGCGGGCTGCGGGGAGTTCCGGGCCGTCCTGCCGGCACCTCCACTCTGGCCCCGCGCCCGGACCCGCGGAAGGGCCGTGGCGTGGACGGAACCTGCACTGGCACAAGCCGTCCACCCGTCCCGCCCCGCGCGCCGCCGGTTCCCGGCCGCGGGCCGCCATCGCATAGGCTCGACGCACCATGGTGCGGATCACTGTGCTCGGGGCACTCACGGCGCAAGTGGCGGGGGACGCAATCCGGTTGGGCGGCCCGCGCCAGCGCGCCGTGCTCGCCCGCCTGCTGGTCGCCCGCGGCGCGGCCGTCTCCACCGACCGCCTGATCGACGAGCTGTGGGACGGCGACCCGCCCGCCAAGGCCCCGCCTCGCTCCAGGCGTACGTCTCCAACCTGCGCCGCCTGCTGGAGCCCGCCCGCGGCCCCCGGCAGGCGCCGCGCCTGCTGGTCAGCGCCGGACGCGGCTACGCGCTGCGCGAAGTGGCCACCGACGCCGAGGAGTTCGAGGCCCTGACGGAGGCCGGCGAGCCCCGGCGGGCACTCGCGCTCTGGCACGGCGACGCCTACGGCGAGTTCGCGGACCGGCCGTGGGCCGCCGCCGAGACCGCCCGCCTCGACGAACTGCGCGCCGCCGCCCGCGAGTCGGCCACCGGGCAGGCCCTCGCCGCGGGGCGGTTCGGCGCGGCCGTGCAGGACGCCACCGCCCTGACCGACGCCCACCCGCTGCGCGAGGAGGGCTGGCGGCTGCTCGCCCTCGCCCTGTGGCACTCCGGCCGGCAGGCCGACGCCCTCGCCGCCGTCCGCCGCGCCCGCGCCCACCTCGCCGCCGAACTCGGCCTCGACCCAGGCCCGGCCCTCGCCGAGCTCGAAACCGCCATCCTGCGCCAGCAGTTGGACCGGCTCGCCCTGCCCGCCGGGCCGGCCGGGGGTGCCGTGGAGGCCGGTGCGCCCGCCGGCGGCGGGGGAGCGGTCGGGCCCGGCGACTCCGCGGGCCGGGGCGGCAGCGGGACGCGTGGGGCCGCGCCGGTCCGGCCGGCCGGGTCGGCGGGCGGGGTGTTCGTCGGGCGGCAGGAGGAGCTGGCCCTGCTGCGGCGGGCCGCCGCGGCCGCCCGGGGCGGGGTCGGATTCGCGCTGGTCGGCGGGGAGGCCGGGGCGGGCAAGTCCACCCTGCTGGGCCGGCTCGCCGAGGAACTCGCCGACGGCGGCTGGCGGGTGGCCACCGGACGCTGCCCGGAGAGCGCCGGCGCCCCCGCCGCCTGGGCCTGGACCGAGGTGCTGCGCGACCTCGCCGCACTCGACCCGGACACCGCCGCCGACCCCGAAACGCCGGCTCCGTCACCCCGCCGATACCCGCGCAGCACGCCGACACCGCGCGGCAGCGTGGTGCGCGGCCTGTCCGCCACCGGACGGGTGATCAGCAGCGCGGCCGCCATCATGGTCGCGGTGTTCACCGGCTTCGCGATCGACCCCGACATCACCGTCAAGATGATCGGCGTCGGCATGGCGGTCGCCGTGCTGATCGACGCCTCCGTGGTCCGGCTGGTGCTCGTCCCCGCCACCATGACGCTGCTCGGCCGCCACAACTGGTGGCTGCCCGGCTGGCTCGACCGGCTGCTGCCGCAGCTGCGGATCGAGCACGGCGACGCGCCCGCCGCCCCCGCGAAGCCCCCGAGCCCGCCGCCGTCTGACGCCCCGTCGGCCAGGCCCGCCCCTCGTACGAGGGGCGGGCCTTTGCTGCGTGCGGGCGACCGGCCGCGTGGCCCCCGCCGCCGCCCCGCGCGCCGTGCGTAGCGTGGACGCATGAGCGTGCGAGTGGAGCGGGTGTACGAGGCACCGGACGGTGGGGTGCGGGTGCTGGTGGACCGGCTGTGGCCGCGCGGGCTCAAGAAGGAGGACGCGCAGCTGGACCGCTGGGCCAAGGAGGTCGCGCCGTCCGCCGAGCTGCGGCGCTGGTTCCACGGCCCGCAGGGCGAGTACGAGGAGTTCGCCCGCCGCTACCGGGCCGAGCTGGACGACCCGGAGGTGCAGGACGAACTCGCCGAGCTGCGGGAGCTGGCGGAGAGCGGCGAGCTGGTGCTGCTGACGGCGGTGAAGGAGCCGTCGCACAGTCATGTGACGGTGCTGCTGGAGCGGTTGGGGCAGTCCGGCTGACGCCCTCGGCGGGAGCTCCGGAGGCGACCCGGCCGGGACCGCCGGGGGCGGCGTGTTGGATCACACATATGTACGCAAATGGGATCTAATGCGGACATGAGCCTGCTGCGAGAGAACGCCGTACTCGCCCTGTTCTTCTGCCTCGGCCTGGGCTACCTGGTCGGCAAGCTGCGGATCGGCCCGATCCAACTCGGCGGCATCTGCGGCGTCCTGATCGTGTCGATGCTGGTCGGCGCCCGGCACGTCACGGTGAACGCCGACGTCAAGAACGTGGCCTTCGCCCTGTTCATCTTCTCGCTCGGCTACATCGCCGGCCCGCAGTTCTTCGCCAACATGAACGCCAAGGGCCTGCGCTTCGGCGTGCTCTCGATCATGGAGGCCGTGGTCGTCATCGTGATGGCACTCGGCTTCGCCAAGATCTTCGACCTGGACGTCGGCACCGCCGCCGGCATCCTGGCCGGCGCCGCCACCGAGTCCGCCGCCGTCGGCACCGCGCAGGACGCGATCGCCAAACTCCCCGGCATCACCGCCGACCAGACCACCCAGCTGCAGGCGCACGTCGCCACCGCCTACTCGGTCTGCTACCTGTTCGGCCTGATCAGCATCGTCCTGCTGACCAGCCAGCTGTTCCCGGTGCTGATGCGGATCAAGCTCGCCGAAGCCTCCCGCCAACTGTGGGAGAAGATGCGCGGCGGCGACGGCGGCCACGAGCCCGGCGAGGAACCCTCGCTGCCCGCGCTGGTCGGCCGGACCTACCTGGTGTCCCAGGGCGAGGGCACCAGGGTCAGCCAACTCCAGGAATCCTCGGGACAGTTGGTCACCGTCGAGGCGATCGGCCGGGGCGGCCGGAAACTCGACCCCGACGAGGACCCGGTGCTCCGGCGCGGCGACCAGGTGCTGGTGGTCGGCCGCCGGGCCGCCGTCATCGACGCCGGCCACGAACTCGGACCCGAGACCAGCGACACGCCCGGCCTCGACCGCGCCCTGGCGGTCCGTCAGGTCGTCGTCACCAACAAGCAGGTCGCCGGACACCCCCTCAACGACGTCCGCGACCGCGACAGCCAGGCCACCGGCGGCGTCTTCCTCACCGACATCCAGCGCGTCGACCACCACCTGCCCGCCGTCGGCGAGACCGAGGTCCACATCGGCGACACCCTCACCGTCGTCGGCGCCCCCTCCAAGCTGGAGAAGTTCGCCAACCGGGTCGGCGCCACCGTCCGGCAGGACACCGCCGACTGGATCTACCTCTCGCTCGGCATCTGCCTCGGCGTCCTGCTCGGCAAGGTCAACGTCCGCTTCGGGGACGTCAACCTCACCCTCGGCACCGGCGGCGGCTGCCTCATCGCCGGCCTGGTCTTCGGCTGGCTGCGCTCGCTGCGCCCCACCTTCGGCGCCTACCCGCCGGCCGCCGCGCAGACCCTCAAGGACCTCGGCCTGGCCATGTTCATCGCCGTCACCGGCATGGCCGCCGGCCCCGACGCCGGCCCGCTGCTCAAGCAGTACCCGGTGCTGCTGCCCGCCGCCGGCATCCTGATGGTCGCCGTCCCCGCCTTCCTCGGACTGTTCATCGGCCGCCGGCTGCTGAAGATCGAACCGCCGATCCTGATCGGCGCGATCGCCGGCCAGCAGTGCTCCACCCCCGCGATCACCGCCATCGGCAACGTCGCGCAGAGCAGCGTCCCGATGCTCGGCTACACCATCACCTACACCATCTCCAACTTCCTGCTGCCGCTGACCGGTCCCGTGCTGGTCGGCCTGGTGGGGCTCTGACAAGGGGGGGACGACCGGTGGGCTGGATCACCGACCACGTCTTCGAGCCGTACCCGGAACTGCTGATCTTCCTGACCGTCGCGATCGGGTTCCTGGTCGGACGGCTGCACTGGAAGGCCATCGGACTCGGCGCGGTGACCGGCTGCCTGATCGCCGGGCTGTTCACCGGCTGGCTGACCGGCGTCGAGGTCAACGGCACCGTCAAATCGGTGTTCTTCATCATGTTCCTGTTCGCCCTCGGCTACAAGGTCGGCCCGCAGTTCTTCCGCGGACTCCGGAAGGACGGCCTGCCGCAGGTCGCCGTCACCCTCGCGGTCTGCCTCACCGGCCTGGTGATCTGCTGGGCCTTCGCCGAGATGCTCGGCTACGGCCCCGGCCTCGGCGCCGGACTGCTCGGCGGCGCGCTCACCCAGTCCGCCGTCATCGGCGTCGCCCAGGACGCCATCGCCACCCTGCCCGGACTCGGCCACGACCAGATCACCGCCCAGCAGAACCTGGTGCCGATCGGATACGCCGTCACCTACCCGCTCGGCACCATCCTGTGCGCGATCCTGCTGGCCAACATCGCCCCCCGCCTGCTGCGCAGCGACCTCGCCGCGGACTCGCGCGCCCTCGCCGCCGAACTCGACGCCCCCGACGACGACCCCGACCTCGGCGAGGGCTACTACGAGGTCGTGCTGCGCGCCTACACCGCCACCAACGGCCTGGCCGGCTCCACCATCGAGCAGATCGAGCAGCGCGAGAAGGACGCCGACCGGCGGATCTACCTCACCCGGGTCCGCCGCGACGGCACGATCCTGCCGCACGACCAGCAGACCGTCATCCGGCCCGGCGACGTGGTCGCCGTCAGCGCGCTCCGCCACGACCTGGTCGAGTTCGACCCGGTCCGCAGCATCGGACCCGAGACCGACGACGTCGAACTGCTCGACTACCAGACCGAGCACCTGCACGTGGTCGCCTCCGAGAAGGAGCAACTGGGCAAGACCATCGCCGAGTTGCGGCGCGAGCCGTTCATGGTCGGAGTGTTCGTCGACAAGCTGTACCGCTCCGGCGCGGAGTTCCCGTTCGTGCTCAGCACCCAGCTCGAACGCGGCGACACCCTGGTGCTGTCCGGCCCGCAGCGGCTGGTCGACCCGGCCGGGGGGAAGCTCGGCAAGCCGGTGCCGACCAGCTTCGCCACCGACATGACCTGGGTCGGCCTCGGCATCTTCCTCGGCGGCTGCATCGGCATCCCCGCGCTCACCCTCGGCGGCGTCCCGATCAGCCTGTCCACCTCCGGCGGCGCCCTCATCATGGGCCTGGTCTTCGGGTGGATCCGCGGCCGCTACCCCACCTACGGCAACGTGCCGCCCGGCGCCCAGTGGTTCATGGACACCCTCGGCCTGTGCGCCTTCGTCGCCGTCGTCGGCATCAACGCCGGACCGAGCTTCACCAGCGGCCTCTCCCAGGCCGGTTGGGGCCTGCTGCTGTGGGGCGCCGTCGCCACCGTGGTCCCGCTCCTGGTCGGCATCCTGATCGGCCACTTCGTGTTCCGGATGCGCCCGCCCATCCTGATGGGCGTGGTCGCCGGCGCGCAGACCACCACCGCCGCGATCGGCGCCGTCAACGAGGCCTCCCGCAGCCAGATCCCCACCCTCGGCTACACCATCCCGTACGCGGCAGGAAACGTCCTGCTCACCATCTGGGGCGCCGTCATCGTCGCCCTGCTCGGCTAGGAGAGACACTTACCATGACCAAGCCCTCGATCAGCCGCGAAGAGATCCGGCGGCTCTCCCGGCTCAGCCCGTTCGAGCTCAAGGGCGAGTTCATCCGGCTCGCCGAGCACTACCAGGCCGACCGGCCCGGGCAGAAGGAGAAGAGCACCGCCCACATGCTCAACGCCGGCCGCGGCAACCCCAACTGGATCTGCACCGGACCCCGCGAGGCGATGCTCGCCCTCGGCCACTTCGCCCTCACCGAGTCCCGCCGGGTCTGGACCGCCGACAACCTCGGCGGCATGCCCGAACTGCGCGGCATCGCCGGCCGCTACGACCACTTCGCCCGCAGCCACCCCGACCTGGCCGGCATCGAACTGCTCAGCTCCTGCATCAGCCTCGCCGTCGACCGCTTCGACCTCGACCGCGACGCCTTCATCCACGAACTCGCCGACGCCGCGATCGGCGACAACTACCCCGTCCCCGACCGGATGCTGACCTGCGCCGAACAGATCGTCGTCGGCTACCTGCACGACGAACTGATGGACCGCCGGCCCCCCGCCGACCGGCTCGACCTGTTCGCCACCGAGGGCGGCACCGCCGCCATGTGCTACATCTTCGACTCCCTGATGGCCAACGGCCTGCTGCACAAGGGCGACCGGATCGCCCTCATGGTGCCGGTCTTCACCCCGTACATCGAGATCCCCGAACTCGACTCCTACGAGTTCGACGTGGTCCGGATCGAAGCCTCCTCCTTCGCCGAGGCCGGCGTCCGCGAATGGCGCTACCCCACCGAGGAGGTCGCCAAGCTCGCCGACCCCACGATCAAGTTGGTCTGCCTGGTCAACCCCAGCAACCCGCCCTCGCTGGCGCTCTCCCGGCGCGTCACCGACCAGATCGCCGCCATCGTCGAAAGCAGCAACCCCGGGCTGATCATCGTCACCGACGACGTCTACGGCACCTTCGTCGACGGCTTCCGCAGCATCGCCGCCGACCTGCCCCGCAACACCCTGCTGGTCTACTCCTACTCCAAGCACTACGGCTGCACCGGCCACCGCCTCGGCGTCATCGGCCTGCACCGCGACAACGTCGTCGACGACGCCCTCGCCGCCCTCCCGCAGGCCGAGAAGGACCGCCTCGCCAAGCGCTACGGCAGCCTCAGCCTCGACCCCGCGAGCATCCGCTTCATCGACCGGCTGGTCGCCGACTCCCGGCAGGTCGCCCTCAACCACACCGCCGGACTCTCCCTGCCCCAGCAGGCCCAACTCACCCTGTTCTCGCTGTTCGCGCTGCTCCCCGAGGGCAAGGCGTACAAGGCCAAGGTGCAGGCCATCGTCCACCAGCGGCTCCAACTGCTGCTCGAAGGCTCCGGGATGAAGATCTCCCAGGACCCGATGCGCGCCGCCTACTACATCGAGCTCGACCTGCTCGCCGAGGCCGAACGCACCGCCGGCCCGACTTCGCCGCCTACCTCCGGAAGACCTACGAACCCACCGAGCCGCTGTTCCGGCTCGCCGAACAGACCGGCGTCGTGCTGCTCAACGGCGGCGGCTTCGACGGCCCCGAATGGTCCGTCCGGGTCTCGCTGGCCAACCTCGACGACCTCGACTACCTGAAGATCGGCCACCACCTGAAGGCCATCTTCGACGAGTACCGGGCCGAATGGCAGGCCGCGACCGGCAGTTGAGGCCCGCCGGCGGGGTGCCGGGACCGCTCACCGCCCGCCCGGGGCCGCCCGGACCACGCCGTGGTCGAAGGCGAACACCACCGCGTGCACCCGGTCCCGCACCCCCAACTTGTCCAGCACGCGCCGGACATGGGTCTTCACCGTCGCCTCGCCCAGGTGCAGCTCCGCCGCGATCTCCGCGTTCGACCGCCCCCGGCCCAGCAGTTCGAGCACCTGCCGCTCCCGCGGCGTCAGCGCGGCCAGCGCCGCCGCCCCGCCGCCGAACCGCCCGGCGGAGCCGAGCGGGCGAACTCCGCCAGCAGCCGCCGCGTCACCGACGGCCCGAGCAGGGCGTCCCCGGCCGCCACCGTGCGGATCCCCGCCAGCAGCGCCTCCGGCGGCGTCCGCTTCAGCAGGAAGCCCGCCGCGCCCGCCCGGACCGCCGCGAACACGTACTCGTCCAGCTCGAAGGTGGTCAGCACCAGCACCCGGGCCCCCGGGCACCGTTCGGCCAGCTCGGCGGTCGCCGCCACCCCGTCCAGCACCGGCATCCGCACGTCCATCAGCACCACGTCCGGCCGGCCGGCCTCCGCCACCCGCACCGCCTGCGCCCCGTCCGCCGCCTCGCCGACCACCAGCAGGTCCGGCTGCGTCCCCAGCATCATCCGCAGACCGGCCCGCATCAGGTCCTCGTCGTCCGCGACAACCACCCTTATCGGCACGGCAGTCGCACCTCCACCCGCCAGCCGTCGCCGGTCGGCCCCGCCGTCAGGCTGCCGCCCAGCGCCGCTGCGCGGTGCCGCATCGAGGCGAGGCCGCGAGCCGGGCCGCGACGGCGGCGCGGCGGGGCGGGCGCGCCGTTGTCGGTGACGGAGAGGTGCACGGCGCGGGCGCCGGTGGTGAGGCGGACGGCGGCGGCGGTGGCCGTCGAGTGCTTGAGCGTGTTGGTCAGCGACTCCTGCACGATGCGGCGGACGGCCTCCGCCAGCGGATCGGACAACTCGGCCGCCCCGTCGTCGAGTTCGAGCGTGGGGGAGAGCCGCGGCGGCAGGCCGGCGAGCAGCGCGTTCAGCGCGTGGACGAGCGGGGGCGCCGGCCGCAGCAGGCCCAGCACCCGGTCCAGGTCGGTCATCGCGTCCCGGCCGACCCGCTCGATCCGCTCCAGCGCCGCCCGGACGTCCGGCGGCCCGTCGGCGAGGCAGAGCCGCGCCGCGCCCGCGTGCGTCACCATGACCGTCACCGCGTGGCCCACCGCATCGTGCAACTCCCGCGCCATCCGGGCCCGTTCCTCCGCCAGCAGCCGCCCCGCGCGGGCCTCGGCCGCCGCCCGGCGGCGCCGCTCCGCCCGCTCCAGCCGCAGCCGGGTCGCCACCCCGACCGCCGCCGAGACGCCGTGCACCGCGCAGACCAGCGCGAAGCCCGGCCGCGCCGCCAGCGCCAGCAGCACCGCCCGACCGGGACGGCCGCCAGCGCCGCCGCGACGGCCGGCGGCCTGGTCCGGCCCAGCACCACCAGCGGCAGCGCCGAGGCCAGCGACAGGTTCGTCACCGGAGCGCCCGCCAGCACCACCGCGACGGTCGCCGCCGCCCCGGCCCAGAGCGCCGCGACCGGTGCGAGCCGCCGTCCCGTCAGCGCCAGGAACCAGACCACGACCGCGAGTTGCTCCGCTGCCGAACCCCGCCCGAGAGAAGCCGTGTAGCCCGCACCGCCACCGCGATCCCGGCGGACGCCCACGCCACCACCGCGTCCAGCGCGACCCACCACCCCCGCGCGACCGCCCGGTCCGACCGCCACCGCGCCAGCCCCGCCGCACCCTCGCCGACACCCGCCCTCCCGCCTCCGCCCCGCCCACGCTACGGCCCACCCCCACCCCGGCACGTCCACCCCGGAGTTGACGCCGCGTCCCCCTCCGGGAGGAGCCGCCGCTGCCGCGGACGGGCGGAACTCCGGTGCGAGCAGGCCGTGTTCGACACGGACGCGCGTCGGGCGGCCCGCGGTCAGTCCTCGGCGGGCCGGTTCGGCGGCGTCGGTGCGGGGTGCGGCACGAACCGGCTCAGGCGGTAGGTGGTGGGGTGGATCAGGCGGCCGCAGAACATGTCCATCCGCAGGTCGGACTCGTCGACGGGCGGGCGCTCGGCGCGGAAGCGGCGGAGGTAGGCCGCCCACTCCTCCTCGTCCTGGGTGGTGAACAGGACCTCCCAGGTGCCCGCCTCCGGCGCGTGGCGTGCGGCGTTCCGGCGCGCCTCGTCCTGCCGCTTGCGTCTTCTCTTCCCCTGACCCGGCACGAGGTCAGCATCTCCGCCGCCGGCCGCCGTCGGCAAGGGGTTTCCGGCCCCGGCGCGCCGCCCCCGGCCGGGACCGGGCCGCAAGTAGCGTGGCCGGGTGGATCCCGTGAAGGAGCCGGCGGGCCGGACCGTGCGGTACGAGCGGACCGGGCACGTCGCACACGTGACGCTGAACCGTCCCGAGGTGCTCAATGCGATGGACCTGCGGATGCACGCCGAACTCGGCGAGGTCTGGGACGAGGTCGAACGCGACGACGGCGTCCGGCTGGTCGTCCTGACCGGTGCGGGCGAGCGCGCCTTCTCGGTCGGGCAGGACCTCAAGGAGCGGGCCCGGCTCGACCGCGAGGGAACTCCGCCCACCACCTTCGGCTCGCGCGGCCTGCCCGGCTGGCCGCGGCTCACCGAGCGCTTCTCGCTGTCCAAGCCGGTGCTGGCGAAGGTCCGCGGCTACGCGCTCGGCGGCGGCTTCGAACTCGTCCTCGCCTGCGACCTGGTGATCGCCGCGCAGAGCGCCGTGTTCGCCCTCCCGGAGGCCGCCCTCGGCCTGGTCCCGGGCGCGGGCGGGGCGTTCCGGCTGGCCCGGCAGATCCCGCTGAAGGCCGCGATGGGGTACCTGCTGACGGGCCGTCGGATGACGGCCGCGCAGGCACTGGCGTACGGCCTGGTCAACGAGGTGGTGCCGGACGACCGGCTGGACGCCTGCGTCGAGCAGTGGACGGACGACCTGCTGCGCTGCGCACCGCTGTCGCAGCGCGCGCTGAAGGAGGCCGTGATGCGGTCCGTGGACCTGCCCCTGGAGGAGGCGTTCGGCGCCGACTACCGGTGGGAGCGGGTCCGCCGGGCCAGCGAGGACGCCAAGGAGGGGCCGCGGGCCTTCGCCGAGCGGCGCCCGCCGGTGTGGCGCGGCCGCTGAGGGCCGCGCCGCGCCGACGGGCGCCCGCGCGGGTCACTCCTGGTCCGTGCCGCCCGCCTCCTCGCTGTCGTCGCTGAACGCCGACTCGAACTCGTCGATGTCCTCCTGGCCGAGCGAGATCAGCGAGAAGTCCGACGGGGTGTGGCCGCCGGGCCCCGCGGAGGCGTGCCGGGCCAGGCCCTCCAGCACGGCCCGCCAGCGCTCCGCCAGGTCGCCGAGCTCCGCGTCCGAGAGCAGCCCGGCGGGCGACCCGAGGACGAAGGTCAGCTCCGGGCCCTCCGGCAGGTTCCGCGCCGAGCCGTTGATCTCCAGCACGTGCCGCCACGGCATCGCCGGATCGACGCTGCCGGGGATCACGTGCTCGCCGGTCGACGTCCACGGCCGGCCGGACGGGGCCTCGGACTCCACCGTTTCCGGCGCGGTACCGGTGCCGGCGTCGCCGGCGCCCTGCTCCTCGTCGGAACCGCCGAACCGGCCCAGGTAGTTGAACCCGATCTGCGGCGCCGCCAGCGGTTCGAGCACCGGACGCGTCGCCGGGTTCACGTACCGCAGCAGGCCGTAGCCCAGGCCGTCGCCCGGCCGCTGCCGCAACTGCTCCTTGATCCGCTTGATCAGCCGGGCGGTGTCCTCGCCGCCGGCCCGGATCTCGTCCGGGTCGACCGGTCCGGTCTCCAGCCACACCGGGTACACGGCGGTGAACCAGCCGACGGTCCGGGTCAGGTCCATGTCCTCGGCCAGCGGCACCCGGCCGTGCGCCTCACGGTCGATCAGGAAGCCCTCCGGGACCGGCCGGCCGCGGGCCCGCAGCCACTCGTCGAGCGCCGCGGTCAGACCGGACAGCAGCACGTCGTCCACACCGGCGTGGTACGCGGCGGGCAGCGCCGTCAGCAGCGGCCCCGCACTCGCGGCCGGCACCGTCAGCTGCGCGCTGGAGCGGCCGGCGCCGACGGTGTCGGTGCGCGGGTCGAGCGGACGGTGCGCGAGCGGCGGCTCGTCCCGGTCCAGGATCCGCTGCCAGGCGGGCAGTTCGTCGACGGTCTGCTGCGCCCGGGACCGGTCCGCGAGGGCGCCGGCCCAGCGGCGGAAGGAGGTCGGCTCGGGGGCGACCGCCGCCTCCGCCCCGTCCGCGCCGCCCGCGGCGAGGGCCGCGTGGGCGAGCGCCAGGTCGGGCAGCAGCACCCGCCAGGAGACGCCGTCGATCACCAGGTGATGGGCCGTCAGCAGCACCAGGCCGCTCTGCCCCGGGCCGCGGTCGAGGAGCACGGCCCGCAGCATCACGCCGTCGCGCGGCGACAGCGCTGCCTCGGCGGCGGCGGCCTGCTCGTCGATCAGCGCGTTCAGCCGCGTCTCGTCGAAGCCGGCGGCGTCCACCCGGGTCACCGGGTCGGGCGCGGCCGCGTCCGGTCCGGGGACGGTCAGCTGCCCGTCGCCCTCGTCCAGCCGGGCCCGCAGCACGGCGTGCCGGCCGGTGACGGCCCGCAGCACGGCGGTGAGCTGATCGGCCGTCAGTCCGGGCGGGGCGGTCAGCAGCATGGCCTGGCTGCCCGCGCGGGCCGGCGAGCCCGCCCGTTCGGCGATCTCCCGCATCACCGGGGTCAGCGGGACGGGGCCGAACGGGACGTCCTCGGCGTGCTCCGCCTGCGCGTCGTCCACGGGCTCGGCCACCCGGGCGAGCTCGGCGGGCGTGCAGAGTTCGAAGATCTGGCGCGGCGAGATCGCCAGGCCGGCCTTGCGGGCCTGGCCCGCCAACATCATCGAGGTGATCGAGTCGCCGCCGAGCACGAAGAAGTCGTCCTCGGGACCGGCCTGTTCGAGGTGCAGCACCTCCGCGAAGAGCCGGCACAGCACCTCCTCCGCGTCGGTGGCGGCCTCGCGCCCGGCCTTGGCGGAGAACACCGGCTGCGGCAGCGCGGCCCGGTCGAGCTTGCCGTTCGCCGTCACCGGCAGCGCGTCCAGCACCGTCACCGAGGCCGGGACCAGGTAGCTCGGCAGCTTCCCGGCCAGGTACTCCTGGAGCGCCTGCGGATCGAGCGGCTCCCCGGCGCCGCCGTCCGGCACCACGTACCCGGCGAGCCGCTTGTGGCCGCCGCTGTCCTCGATCGCGATCACCAGCGCCTGGGCGACGCCCGGGTGCGCGGCCAGCACGGACTCGATCTCGGCCGGCTCGACCCGGAAGCCGCGGATCTTCACCTGCTCGTCGGCACGGCCGAGGAAGATCAGCTGCCCGTCCGGGGTCCACTGCGCGAGGTCGCCGGTGCGGTACATCCGCGCGCCCTCCGGCTCGCCCTCGGCGGGGAACGGGCAGGCCACGAACCGCTCCGCGGTCAGCGAGGGCCGGCCCAGGTAGCCGCGGGCCAGCCCGGCCCCGGCGAGGTACAGCTCACCCGTCATGCCGACCGGCACCGGCCGCAGGAACGGGTCCAGGACGAACACCCGGGTGTTGTCCATCGGCAGCCCGAGCGGCACCACGTCCGGCACCGACTCCGGGTCGGTGAACGGCAGTTGGGTGGTGAACGCGGTGGTCTCGGTCGGACCGTAGGTGGTCCGCACCACCATGCCCGGGTGGGCCCGCAGCAGCGTCCGGACGGCGTGCGCGGACACCACGTCGCCGCCGGTGGAGACCTCCCGCACGCCGCCGAAGATGTGCGGGGCCTGCTCCGCCAGCACCCGGAAGTACCCGGCGGTGGCGTGCACGTTGGTCACCTGGTGGGCGGCGATCAGCCGGCCGCGCTCGACGGTGTCGATGTCCCCGGCGGGGACCAGCACCAGCCGGCCGCCGTGCAGCAGCGTCGTCCAGATCTCGTACGTGGAGGCGTCGAAGGCGTGGTTGGCCTGCACCAGCACCCGCTCCAGCGCCTCCGACGACCAGCACTCGTCCAGGCAGAACGCCAGCACGCTGCCGTACGTCACCGCCACGCCCTTCGGCAGGCCGGTGGACCCGGAGGTGTAGATCACGTACATCAGGTTCTCCGGCCGCACCGGCACCGGCGGGAAGGCCTCCCCGTCGGCCGCGTCGCCGTCCCCGTCCAGCCGCAGCACCTCGGCCGGACCGAACAACTCGGCGTCGGCCAGGCCCCGCCGGGCGTTCGGCTCGTCGACCAGCACCACCGACGCGCCGGCCTGGGTCGCCACCGCACCCAGCCGGGAGGCCGGATGGGTGCCGTCCATCGGCAGGTACGCGGCACCGGCCTTCACCACCGCCAGCAGTGCGGCGACCAGCTCCGGCGAGCGGTCGGCGACCACGCCGACCAGCGTCTCCGGGCCGACGCCGCGCGCCGCCAGCCGGTGCGCCAGGCGGTTCGCCCGCCGGTCCAGCTCGGCGTACGTCAGCTCGGCGTCCCCGGCGACCACGGCCACCGCGTCGGGGGAGCGGCGGGCCTGCCGCTCGAACAGCTCGGCGAGCGTCGCGTCGGGCAGCGCCCGGCGGTTCGGGTTCCGCGAGCCGTCCAGCTCGTGCTGCTCCTCGCCGGTCAGCACGTCGAGCCGGCCCAGGGTCACGTCCGGGTCGTCGGCGACCTGGCGCAGCACCAGCAGCATCCGGTCGACCAGGCCGCGCGCGGCGCGCGCGTCGAACAGGTCGGGCCGGTAGTCGAGCCGGATCTCGGTGTCGTCGGTCGGCGTGACCACCAGCGTCAGCGGGTAGTGCGCGGCCTCCTCGCCGCCGCCGGCCGACACGATGATGCCCGCGGGGCCGCGCCGGGACGCCCAGGACGGCAGCCGCGGCGGCTTCGGGCCGCCGTTCCCGTCGTCCGGCGGCGGCGCGCCCGGCCGCAGCGGGCCGCCGGCCTGCTCGCCGGAGCGCAGCGCCGGGCCGCCCAGGCCCTCGCCGGGCGGGGCCGGCCGGGGCTCCGAGGGGGCGACGTCCGGGGCCGCCATCGGGCCGCGCGGGTAGTTCTGGAAGACCAGCAGGGTGTCGAAGATCGCGCCCGGCCCGCCGGCCCGCTGGATCTCCGACAGGCTGAGCTGCTGGTGGTCCAGCAGGGCGGCCTGCTGGTCCTGGAGCGCCGCCATCGCGGCGCGGAAGGACAGCGCCGGGTCCAGCCGGACCCGCACCGGCACCGTGTTGATGAACAGGCCGACCATCCGGTCCGCCTGCGGCACGTCGGTGGGGCGGCCGGAGACGGTCGCGCCGAACACCACGTCCAGCCGGCCGGACAGCTTGCCGACCAGCAGCGCCCAGGCGACCTGGTAGACCCGGTTGAGGGTGACGCCGGCGTCGCGCGCGGTGTCCCGCAGCCGGTCGGCGAGCGGGTCGCCGACCCGGTCGATCACGTGCTGGAGCATCTGCGGCGGCCCGCCGCGGTCGGCCGGGCCGACCAGGGTCGGCTCCTCCGTCCCGGCCAGCATGGCGTGCCAGGCCTCGCGGGCGGCGTCGGTGTCGCGGCGGCCCAGCCAGGCCAGGTAGTCGCGGTACGGCGGCACCGGCGGCAGCAGCGACGGGTCGGCGTCGTGGTCGTACAGCGTCCACAGCTCGTCGAACAGGATCGGCAGCGACCACCCGTCCATCAGGATGTGGTGCATCGTCACGACCATCCGGTAGTGGTCGGGGCCGGCGCGCACCAGCAGCACCCGCAGCAGCGGCGGCATGCCGAGGTCGAAGCGCCGCGCGTCGACCTCGGCCAGCCGCTTGGTCTCCTCGTCGGCCTCCTGCTCGGTCAGCTCGCCGAGGTCGGCGTACGTCCACGGCAGCCGCACCCCCTTGGCGATCACTTGGACGGTGTCGCCGCTCGCGCGGGAGCGGAAGGCCGCCCGGAGGCTGGCGTGCCGGTCCAGCAGGGCCTGCCAGGACGCCTGGAGCACTTCCGGCCGCAGCGGGCCGTCGAGGCCGAGGATCCGCTGGCCCACGTACACGTCGCGGGGCGCGTCCTGGTCGTACGAGGAGTGGAACAGCAGTCCTTCCTGCAGCGGGGAAAGCGGCCACACGTCCTCGACCTTCAGCTGGCTCATCATGCTCTCCGTTCGGATCGGTCGGGCCGTTCGGGTCCGTCGGCCGGCCCGCCGGCTTCGGCGGCGGCAGGCGGCGCAGCGGGCCGCCGCCCGGGGGCAGCGGGGGCAGGTCCTGGTAGCCGTTCGCGGGGCGCGCCTCGGGTTCCGGGCGCGGCGCGGGCGGGTTGGCGAACTGGGTGCGGTACAGGTCCGCGTACAGGCCGCCGGCGTCGACGAGGTCGGTGTGCCGGCCGCGTTCGACCACGTGCCCGTCCTTGAGCACGAGGATCTGGTCGGCCTGGCGGATGGTGGACAGGCGGTGCGCGATCACCAGCGCGGTGCGGCCGGACAGCGCCGTCCACAGCGCCGTCTGCAGCGCCGCCTCGGACTCCGAGTCCAGGTGCGCGGTGGCCTCGTCGAGCACCACCACGGACGGCTGCTTCAGCAGCAGCCGGGCGATCGACAGGCGCTGCTTCTCACCACCGGAGAAGCGGTAGCCGCGGTCGCCGACCACGGTGTCCAGGCCGTCGGGCAGCGCGGCGATCACCTGCTGGACCTGGGCGGCCTCGCAGGCCTCCACCAGCTCCGCCTCGGTGGCGTCCGGCTTGGCGTACAGCAGGTTGGCGCGGATGGTGTCGTGGAACAGGTGGGCGTCCTGGGTGACCATGCCGACGGTGTCGCGCAGCGACTCCAGCGACAGGTCGCGGACGTCGTGGCCGCCGATCCGCACCACGCCCTCGGTGGGCTCGTACAGCCGGGCGACCAGCTGGCTGATCGTGGTCTTGCCCGCGCCCGACGGCCCGACCAGCGCGGTCAGCCGGCCCGCCGGGGCGCGGAAGGTCACCCCGCGCAGCGCGTGCGCCTCGCCGTCGCGCTCCGGCGCGGGCAGCGACAGCGTCTCCAGCGAGGCCAGCGAGACCTCCTTCGCCGTCGGGTAGCGGAAGGACACGTCGTCGAACTCGACCTCCGGCGCGCCCGCGGTCCGGGTCGGGGGCAGCGTGACCGGGTTCGGGCGCTCCGCGATCAGCGGCTCCAGGTCCAGCACCTCGAACAGCCGGTCGAAGGAGACCAGCGCCGTCAGGTAGTTCGACTGCAGGTTGGACAGCTGGTTGATCGGGCCGAACAGCCGCGCCAGCAGGGTGGCCAGCGCCACCAGGCTGCCGATCTGGATCGTCCCGGCGATCACCAGCTCGCCGCCGACGCCGTACACCACCGCGGTCGCCAGCGACGCCAGCAGCGTCACCGTCACCAGCAGCATCCGCGAGTACACGGACGTGATCACGCCGACGTCCCGGACCCGGGCCGCGTTGCCGGCGAACCGGCGGGACTCCCGCTCCGGCCGGCCGTACAGCTTGACCAGCAGCGCGCCCGCCACGTTGAACCGCTCCTGCATCAGCGAGCCCAGCTCGGCGTCCAACTGCATCGAGGTGCGCAGGTTGCGCTGCAGCCGGCGGCCCACGATCCGGCCCGGCAGCACGAACAGCGGCACCGTCACCAGCACCACCAGGCCGACCAGCCAGGACAGGTAGAAGATCGTCGCCAGCACCAGGGCCAGCACCACCAGGCTGGACAGCACGTTCGACAGCAGCACCGTCACGGCCTGCTGCGCCTCCATCACGTCGGTGTTCAGCCGGCTCACCAGCGAACCGGTCTGGGTGCGGGTGAAGAACGCCAGCGGCTGCTTCTGCACGTGCTGGAAGACCTCGGTGCGCAGGTCGTAGATCAGCCCCTCGCCGATCCGCGCCGAACTGCGGCTCACCAGGTAGCCCACCAGCGCCTGCAGCACCGCCAGCACCGCCACCGCGGCGGCGGCCAGCGCCACCACGGTCCGGTCGCGGGGCACGATGCCGCGGTCGATGAGCACCCCGAACAGCAGCGGAGTGGAGACGGTGATGACGGCGTCGACCACGGTCAGGGTCAGCAGCGCGGCGATCTTCCCGCGGTAGGGCCGCAGGTAGGGCAGGATCCGCTTGGCCGTGCCGGGCCGGACCTGGCCCTTCAACGGATCGGTGCCGCCGGGGGTGGCCCTGATCGTGATCAGTGCGCCCGGGCCGCTCATGAGGCGGCGACCTTCTTCCCGTTCGGGGGCCCGGGCGGACCGGGCGGACGCTGGTCCGTCCACGCCTCGTCGATGTACGCCAGGCACTCGTCACGCGTGCCCCGGCCGCGGGCGACCTGCCACCCGGGCGGCACCTGCGCGAACGCCGGCCACAGCGAGTACTGGCCCAGCGGGTTGACCAACGCCAGGTAGACGGCGTCCGGGTCGTCGAACGGGCTGATCATCGCGGTCTCCTTCGCGTTCCGGGCTTCCGACAGGGAGCAGATTCCGGGGTTCCGACAGGGAGTCGAGGGGGCACCGGCGGCGTCACCCGGGCGGCCGGGCCGCGAACCGGCCCGCCTTGCCGAGGACGTCCGCCGCGTGGATGCGCAGCGCCTGCTGGACGGCGAACTCCGCCATGTACGCGCGGAAGCCGTCGGCCGGCTCCAGCGCCAGGTTCACCATCCGGCGGTTGGCGGTGACGGCCGGGTCGCGGAGCCGCACCAGGGCCAGTTCGACGGCCTCGTCCAGGCCCGCCGGGTCGACCACCTCGTCGACCAGCGTCCGGGCCTCCGGGTCGGCCGCGTGCACCCGCCGGCCGCCGAGGATGATCTGCCGGGCCAGCCGCGGGCCGGTCACCGGCGGCAGCCGGAAGTCCGCCGCGCCCGGGACGATCCCCTCCTGCGCGGCCGGCAGGCTCAGGTACGCGTCGGACGCCGCGAGGACGTGGTCCACCGCCAGCAGCAGCTGCATGCCGCCGCCGATCGCGAAGCCGTCCACCGCCGCCACCCACGGCATGTCCGTCAGCGGGTACCGCCACGACGGCTCGTCCGTGCGCAGCCCCAGCAGCAGCTTCCGCAGGTAGCCCAGCTCGCGGCGCAGCAGGAAACCGACCAGCGAGATCTCGCCCGCGTGCAGCCGCTTGAGGTTGATCCCGGCGCTGAACACCCGCCGACCCGCGTAGCGCGGGTGCGTCATCTCGCCGCCGCGGATCAGACCGATCTCGCACTGCTCGTCGAGCAGCGCCAGGTCCACGGCGGTCTCCATGTCGTCGACCTGCTGCTCGTCCTCCGCGTTCAGCCGGTCCGGCGCGCACATGGTGATCCGGGCGACGCCCGCGTGCCGCTCCAGCAGCGTGGTCTCCAGCCGGACCGCCCCGGTGGCCCGGAACCCGTCCAGCAGGCCGAGCGCCCGGTCGGTGGGCCGCAGCATCGAGTCCAGCAGGTGGTCGCCCGCGGGCGGGCAGCGCAGCAGGCCGCGCAGGAACACGCCCAGGTCGACGTCGTAGCCCAGCCGTTCGGCCACCGGCGTGGCCCGCTCCGCCCGCAGCTGCGCGGGCGAGGGCACCAGGCCGGGCGCGGCCGCGTCGGCGGCCGCCACCAGGGCGTCCAGCCGCGGCCGGCGGGTCCGGCCGCCGGTCAGCCGGTCGTACAGCGCCCCGGCGTGGACGTCCAGGAGGGCGGTGCGCTGCGCCCGGGCCCGCTCCAGCGCCTGTTCGACCAGGGGGCGTTCCTCACCCGAGTACGGGCCGGGGTCGGGCAGCGGCGCCAGCAGCCGGACCGCCCGGTCCAGCGGGTCCGGGTGCGGCAGCTCGACGGTGTCGGCCGCCCGTGCGTGCGAGGTGCTCATGTCGTCACCCCGTTCGCCGCCCGCAGCGCCCGGTCGCAGGCGGCCAGGTGCGGGCCGAGGGCGTCCTCGAAGCTCATCCACTGGGCGTCGAAGGCGAGTTGGCGGCGGATCGCGAGTTCCGGGCCGGACATCCGGCGCAGCAGCCGGGCCGCGGCCACCAGGGTCCGGCGGGGGTCGGTGCTCAGCTGGTCGACCAGTCCGCGCTCCAGCGCCTCCCGGGCGGTCAGCGGCCGCCCGAACAGCACCATCCGGCGGGCCGGGGCCAGCCCCAGCTGCTGGACCAGCCGGAACGCGGCCATGCCCGGCCAGGTGCCGTGCTCCTGGAACGCCAGCCGCAGCCGCACGTCCGGCGCCGCCACCCGGACGTCCGCGGTGAGCAGCAGGTCCAGCGCGACGCCGCCGCACTCGCCGCTGGCCGCCGCCAGGGTGGGCAGCCGCAGCCGCTCGAAGCGGCGCACCGTCCGCTCCCACTTGGTGACGGCGGCGACGTCCGGCCGCTTCTCCACCGCGTCGCCCGGGTCGCCGGGCGGGGCGCCGGAGACGTACAGCGCCGCGAAGTCGGCCCCGGTCGACTCCGCCTCGTCGCACAGGTCGGCGACGGCATGGGTCAGCTCGGCCGAGATCTCCCGGCTGCCGTCCACCCGCAGCACCGGACCCCCGACGAGAGCGTTGACTGGCATGGCGTTCTCCCTTGCTGGGTCACCACTGGATGAGCGCGGTCTCGATGGTCGAACCCGGCCCCATGGTCATGAGCACTCCGTAGTCGCCGGCCCGGGCCACGCCCTCCTGCAGCAGCCGGTCGTAGGAGAAGAGGAAGGAGCCGCTGGAGACGTTGCCGTAGTCGCGCAGCACCGTGATGGTGTGCCGGAGGTCGTGCCGGGTCAGCCCGAGGTTGACGGCGATCGAGTCGATGACCTTCTTGCCGCCGGAGTGCACCAGCCAGTGCTCGATGTCGTCGCGGTGCAGCGAGGTGCCGGCCAGCAGCCGGTCCACCACGCCCTCCACGTTCGCGCCGACCAGGTACGGGACCTGCGGGTCCAGGAAGAAGCTGAAGCAGCCCTGGTCGCGGTCCCAGTCGTAGCGCATCGCGTCGATCGCGTCGACGATGGTCACGCCCTCCGTCCGCAGGATCCGCGGACCGTCCGGGCCCGCGCCCGGCACGCCGTCCCCGCCGACCGGGTCGGCCATCACCGCGACCGCCGCGGCGCCGTCCCCGAACAGGCTGTTGACCACGGCCGTCCGCATCGTCGCGTCCATCGCGTACGCCGCCGAACACGCCTCCGCGCACACCATCACGGCCGGCCGGCCCGGGTTGGCCGCCGCCCAATTGCGCACCACGCCGAGGCCGTTGAGCCCGGCGTTGCAGCCCATGCCGACGATGTCGGACCGCCCGACGTGCCAGTCCATGCCGAGCTCGCGGATCAGCAGCGCGCTCAGGCCCGGAGTGAGGAACCCCGTCGACGTCACGCAGCACAGGTACGCCACCTCGGACAGGTCGATCCCGGTCCGCTTCAGGCACTGCGTCAGCGCCTCCGAACCCAGGCTCACCGCCCACGCCTTGTGCTTGTCGAGCAGGTCGCCCTGACTCTCCCGGACCCGGGTGCCGTCCGGCCCCGCCGGCGGCAGCACCAGCGAACGCTGCCGGATCGAACCCATCAGGAACACCGAACGCACCCGCCGGTCGGTGATCTCGAACAGGTCCAGCAACTCCTCCTGGGAATAGTGCTCGGGCGGCACCGCGGTGCCCACGCCCAGAATGTGCGGGGCCGTCAGGCCCACCGGCGTCTCCGGACCCGCGGTCATGACGGGTCACGCTCCGTTCCGCTTCCCGTTCCTGCGTCGCGTGCTGCGTCGCTTTCTGTCCTGCGTCCTGCGTCGTGCGACGCCGGGCCCATGGCCTCGACGAAGCGGGCCAAGCGCTCGGTGCCGTCCACTATCTGACGTGGCGTCAGGTAACTGATGGACAGCCGGATGTCCTGCTCGCCGCCGCCGTGCGGGTGGAAGAACTCCATCGGCGTCCAGATCACCCCGAACTCCCGGGCCGAGCGCTCCAGGGCCGCGACCCCGGTGCGGAAACCGGTCCGCAGGGTCAGGAAGAACCCGCCGTCCGGACGGTTCCAGTCCACCCCCAGCGCGCGGCGGCGCGACTCCGGCAGCCGCCGGTCCAGCTGCGCCAGCGTCTCGGCCATGCTGCGGCGGTAGTGCTCCGCCGCCCGCGCGCTCAGCTCGGACAGCCGCCCGTCCGCGCTCAACAGGGCCCCCGCAGCCGCGGCCTGACTGAGCGTCGAGGTGTTCACCGTGACCATGCTCTTGACCTTCGCCACGTCCTGCGCCAGCAGCCGGACCCCGCCGTTCCCGTCCCGCACCTGCTGGTCCGCCACCAGGTAGCCGACCCGGGCGCCCGGGAACAAGGTCTTGGAGTAGGTGCCCAGTTGAACCACGCACCCCGCCCGGTCCAGCGCCTTCAGCATCGGCGGCCGCGGCCCCGGGCCGGCGAACCGGTACGGACTGTCCTCCAGCACCAGCAGCCCCTGCCGCCCGGCCAGCTCCAGCAGCGCGGTCCGGGTCTCCAGATCCAGCGTCGACCCGGTCGGATTCGCGTGGTCCGGCACCACGTACACCGCCCTCGGACGGCGGCCCGCCGCCCGCTCCGCCCGCACCGCCGCGTCCAGGTCCGCCACCACCAGCCGCCCGTCACGCTCCGGCACCGCGACCACCGGAATGTCCAGCAGCCGGGCCGCGCCGATGATGCCCACATAGCAGGGAGTCACCAGCAGCAGCACGTCCCGCGGCGTCGCGAACAGCGTCCGCAGCACCAGGAACATCGCCTCCTGCGCGCCGACCGTCACCACGATCGACTCCGGCGCGACCTCCAACTCCTCGTCCTGGCGCAGCGAATGCGCGATCAGCTCGCGGATCTGCCCCGCCGCCGGCCCGTACTGGTAGAAGCTGCTGCGCACCTCGGCCGGCCCCGCGCCCCGGCTCCCCAGGTACGCCGCGTACCGGCGCAGGTAGCCGTGCACCTCCTCGACCTCGAAGAAGCCGTCGTACGGGCGCCCCGGCGCGAACGACACCGCATCCGGGAAGGCGAACGTGATCTCGTTCAGGAAGTTCATCCGGTCGAGGACCGGGTCCTCGATGCTCGAATGCAGGGTCGTCGAATCGAGCACCATCGTGCCCACCTTTCCGCGCCCACACCGGGGTTCCGGCACCTCGCCGCACGGCGGATGCTCCGGCTCGGAGGAAGGACGCGCGGCAGGCGACGGGAGCGCGGCGGCCGGCTCGCCGAACGCCGCGGCGGGCGGGGAGGTCGCGGCGGGCGGGGAGGTCGCGGCGGGCGGGGAGGTTTCGAAGCCCCGGGCCGGAGAAGACGTCCCGAACGCCCGGCCGGGCGGAGGCACTTCCGGCCGGGAACACGGCGCCCGTCGGCCCGCCGGCGTTTCGCCCGGACCGTCCTCCGACGCCTCCGATGCTCGGACATCGGCCATGTTCGACTTCGACTTCATCGCGGTCCCCTGGGGCCCGGCCCGCGGGCCCCGGTCTGTGACGCTGACACCGCACACGCACCACCGGCTCCGAGCCCCTGCGGGCGTGGCGATTGCACGCGAGACGGCCGTCGACGGGGCCGGGCAGGACGTGGCGCACGGTGTACGAGCACCCTGATACGGCCCCTCACCGCACTTCGCGCCTACGGCGGACATCCACGGGATACGTGCGGCACTGGGCCTGCCTGCTTTTCGTCCTTCCTCCAGTACGCGCCCGAAGCCACGGGCGTGTCAAGCCTGGCCGTGAGGGCCGGTGCGCGGGCACCGCAAGCATCGTGCGTGGGCGGACTGTGTGGGCGGGCTGGTTCGGCCGGGCTGGTGCGACCGGGCCGTGGGGGTGGCGGGGCGGTCAGTGCGGGAGGTGGTGCTCGCCCAGGGTGCGCAGGTGGCGGGCGAGGGCGGTGCGCTGGGCGGCGGTGAGGCCGGCGGTGAGGTCCGCGTCCACCGTCTCGGCGGCGTCGGCGCAGCGGGCGAGCAGGCTGCGGCCCTCCGCGGTGAGGGTCAGGACCTGGCGACGGCGGTCCTCCGGGTCGCGCAGGCGCTCGACCGCGCCGAGCTCCTGCAACTGGTCCGCGAGCGCCACGATCAGGCTCGGCGCGACGCCCAGCCGGGACGCCAACTCCTGCTGGGACGCCGCCGATCCGGCATCCAGCGCGGCCAGCAGCCCCGCGTGCTTCGGCTTGAGGCCGAGCGCCTCGACCCGCGCCGCGAAGCGGTCGGCGGCGAGGGCGCCGAGGGTGCCCAGGTTGAAGGCCACCGTCGCGCGGAGCGCCGCCGCGCCCTTGACTTCTGCTCCCTTGACATCGCTCACGAGCCGAATGGTAGCGTCCGCGTATCGTTCACAGCTCGAATGATTCAGGTGGAGATGGAATGACTGCACTGCTGGTGGCCAACGCGGTGGCGGCACTGCTCGGCGCCGGATTCGGGGTGGCCGGAGCGGTCCGACCCGGGCTGGTGCTCGCCGCGGACCAGCCCGTCACCGCCGGAACCCACCTGTACGCCCGGGCCTACGCCGCCCGCGCCCTCCCGCTCGGCATCGCCACCGCGCTGGTCCTCGCCGCCGGCCCGCGAGACGCGGCCTGGCCCCTGGTGGTCGTGGCCGGACTGGCGCAGGTGGGCGACTCCGCGATCGGGATCCGCGAACGGAACCCCGGCATGGCGATCGGCGCCGGCGCGGCCGCCGCCCTCCACCTCGCCACGGCCTGCTGGCTGACCCGCTGAGCGGGGACCGCCCGCAGAACCGGCCCGCCGCGCGTCCGGAGCCCCGCTCTGCCGCCGACCGTTGACCGCCGATCAACTCGGCTGTCGGCATAGCAGGTTGGCGGGCGGCGGACCGGAGGCGGCCCGATGCGGCTAGTGCCGGAAGAGCACTTCGGGGTTGTTCGGCGAGGGGCCGTCCAGCAGCGGGCTGTGGATCCCCTTCAGGCTCTGGTCGAAGAACGCCCTCACGTACTCACGCGTGATCGCGATTCCACGCTCGGGGTCGAGCGGCGGCGTCGGGAACCCGGCCTGTCCCTGGAGCAGGTCTCCGTCGGAGAAGCTGAAGTGGTCGGAGCCGGTGACCGTCAGCCACTTCTTGAAGCCGCCGAGGGCGGTCCAGGCCTCCTCCCAGTCGGTGTAGTGGTCGGAGCCGCCGGGCGTGTGGCCCAGCATGAGGAACGGCCGGTCGATCTGGCCGGGCTTCGGGACCGGGTGGAAGGTGCCGTCGATGTTCACCCCGGCCCGGACGCGCGGGTCGGCGACCATCGTGTCGGCCACGGCCGCTCCGCCGAGGGAGTGTCCGGCCGTGCCGATCCGGTGCCTGTTGACGAGGTGGGCCAGGTGCCACGCGGTGTTGCCGTGCGTCAACTCGTCGATCACGAAGGACTCGTCCCGCGCCCGGCTGGCGGCGACGGCGCCGTAGTCGAGCGTCTCCGGGTGGTCGCAGATCGCGCACGGCGGCGTCTGGCCGTTCGCCAGCGTCTCGCCGCTGTCCTCGTAGGTGTGGCCGATGAGCGCGACCACGTAGCCGTGGCTGGCCAGGTCGGTTGCGAGCGAGGTGAGCGTCATGCGCGGGTTCTCGGACGCGGGTGAGAGGAGCACCAGCGGGTACTTGCCGGGTTGCGGCCGCGCGCCGTCGAAGGCCTGGGTGGTGACGCCGGCCAGGCTCTCCGGGGTGATGCCGGAGCTCGGCGGCAGATTCCGGCGCTGGACGACTCCGGCTGCCTCGGCGAGGGTCATGTACGGGGCCGGGGTCCCCGTCCCGGGGACGGCCGGGTAGACCATGGTGACGGTCAGTCGGCGGGGGCCGGACGACGGCACCCACGGGTCGGGACGGCTGGTGTCGGTGAGGTGGATGACCTCCTCGCCGGCGGCGTAGCGGCCGGTCGGCTCGGGGAGCTCGCCGTGGAAGGACCGCGCGGGCGTGGCGGCGGGCGTGGCCGCGGCCGTGGCGGCGGCCGCGTGCACGGTGGACGGCGGGGTCGTGGCGGCGAATCCGGTGCCGGTCTCGGCCACCGATGCGGCGAGACCCAGGAGCGCGACGGCGCCGATACGGCGCTTGAGGTTCGACGGAGTGCTCATGGGCACGATCCTGTCCGGCTCCGCGCCGCCGCTCGATCATGCAGGCTTCACTCTTCACGGTGGTGCTGGGTACACCCCGGGCTCCCCGGCGACCCGAGCTCGCGCTGCGGTTCGCCTGCGCCGGCGCGGGTTCGGCCGGGCAGCGGCCGCCGGGGTCAACTCCACTGCCGGGGTGAGGCGTTGTCCACCCGCAGGGGGACCGGTCCGAGCTTCGGCGGGGACGCGCCGCGGCGTCGCGCGGGGCGAGGGTGGGCGGCATGAAGACATTGCTCGCGGGTGGGTTGCTGGTGGTCGGGGTGCTCGGCGGGGTGGTCGGGGCCGCGGTGGGGATGGTGCTGGCGGGGGCGGTGTGGCCCGTGCTGGGGGTGATGACGGCCGGGGCGGTGTGCGGGGTGGCCGTCGGGTGCGGGCTGCCGGTCTGGGGTGCGCGGCGGGTGGCCGGGTGGCCGGGGTGGCTGCCGGCGGTGGTGTGCGGGGTGGTGGCGGTCGGGTACGGGGCGGCGGTGCTGTGGCCGGGGGAGCGGGCCGTTCCCGGAAGGGCGGACGCCTATTGGGAGTTGCCGACCGGTTCCCGGCTCGCGTACCGCCTGACGCCGGCTCAGGGGCCGGCCCGTCCAGAGCCGGTGCTGCGGCTTCACGGTGGGCCGGGGACGCCCGGGGAGGCGGCGGACGGGCTGGACGAGGCACTGAGCCGTGCGGGCTACCAGGTGTACAGCTACGACCAGTTGGGTTCGGGGGACTCGCCGCGGCCGGCCGACCTGTCCGGCTACACGGTGCAGCGGCAGGTGGACGACCTGGAGGCGATCCGGGAACGGCTCGGGGCGCCGAGGATGGTGCTGATCGGCGCGTCCTGGGGCGGCACTCTCGCCGCCGAGTACCTGGCCGCGCACCCGGAGCACGTCGCACGGGTGGTGTTCACCTCGCCCGGCGCGCTCTGGACCCCCGAGTACACCGACGAACAGGCCGGGCAGCTCTGGGACCGGCTCACCCCCGAGCAGCGCGCCCGGGTCGACGCCCTCGGCGGCAACGGACTGCGCGTCCCGCTCTGGTCGCTGCTGATGGGCATCGACCCGGCGCAGGCCCACGCCCTGCTGCCGGACGATCAGGCCGACGCGCTGATGGAGCAGTTGCTGGCCGTCTCCGGCTCCGCCGCGACCTGCCGCCCCGGTGCCGCCGCCGAACTGCCCGTCAAGACGCCCGGCGCCTACGCGAACCAGCTGATCGCCGAGGACCTGCGCCACCGCCCCGACCCGCGGCCCGCGCTGCGCGCCGTGCACGTCCCGGCGCTGGTGCTGCGCGGGGAGTGCGACTACAAGCACTGGGAGGTGACCCGCGAGTACCGCGACACCCTGCCGGGGGCGCAGCTGCTGTACGTCCCGGGCGCGGGCCACGCCATCGCGGTGGACCGGCCCGCCGAGTACCGCGCCGCCGTCCTCGCCTTCCTGACCGGCACCCCGCTGCCCGGGACGCCGTACACCGGCACGGAGGATCCGGCGAAGCCCTGAGCTGGGTGCGGGAAAACGCTTTCCGCGACGGGCGGGACGGCACGGGCACGGGCAGGGGCATCGCATGCTCCTCCGCGCGACGGAGGTACCGGGCGGCGGCCGGTCGTCGGGCGCCGGCCCGGTCCTGTGCTGCTTGCCCGGTGGACGGCGTTCCAGGTGTCGAGCATGGCAGCGCGAGCGCGCGGCACGCGGTGCGGCGCCTCGGCCCGGTTCGCCGCACCCGTTCGCCCCGGAGGCCTGCGCCTGCGCCACCCGCTCCCGGCCGCGGCGGTCGCCCCGCGGACCTGCCGGAGTCCTGCGCCCGGCTCGACGAACCGACCGCGGGCGCCGGAGCCGCCACCGGGGCTCTCGCGTGCGGGCCGGGTGCGCGGTGTTGACGGTCGGGGTGCGGAAACCGCTTTCCGGATGCCCGGGTTGTCCCTGTTTGTTCGGGTGGCGCGGGGCGGCGCATGCTGGAAGGAGCAACCGGGCTCCGAGGAGTGTGCCATGGAGATCAGGGCAGCCAGCGGTGTGATCGTCGGGGTCGACGGCTCGGCGCCCGCCGCGGAGGCGGCGGAGTGGGCGGCCGGCGAAGCCGAGCGGCGCGGGGACAGCCTGCACCTGGTGCACGCGGTCAACACCGGCACCGTGACGCTCTCGCCCCGGACGGGGGCGACCGTCACCGATCTGATCCTGCGCGAGGCCGAGGAACTGCTGGAAGCGGTCAAGTCCGGCCTGCAGGCGGCTCATCCGAGCCTGCGGATCACCGGGGACGTCGTGCCCAGGGACGCCGCCGAGGCCGTGCTCACGGCGGCCGAGCACGCCTCGCTCGCGGTGCTCGGCACCCGGGGCCACGGCGGGTTCGCGTCGCTGCTGCTCGGCTCGGTGAGCCTGCGGGTCGCCGCGCACGCCGCCTGTCCGGTGGTGGTGGTCCGCGGCACCGAGCACCCCGACGGGCCGGTGCTGGTCGCCGTCCACGACGAGCGGGACGCCGCCACGCTGCGCTTCGGCTGCGAGATCGCCGCCCGGCGGGGCCTGCCGATGCGCGCGCTGCACACCTGGTCGCCGGTGGTGGCGGACGTCGGGCGGATGGCGCCGATGGTCGACGAGCTCGGCGAGGAGGCCAAGCTGCACGAGCAGCTGCTGCTGCGCACCTGCGAACCGGTGCGGGACGACTACCCCGGAGTCGAGTTCGAGACCCAGCAGCTCACCGGCGGCACCGCCGCGAGCGTGGTCGAGGAGTCCCGGACGGCGGCCCTGGTGGTGATGTCCCGTCACCAGCCGGCCCCGCGCTTCGGCCTCCGGCTGTCCACCCCCGTGCATGCCGTGCTGCACCACGCGCAGTGCCCGGTGGCCGTCGTCCCGGTGTGAACGAGCCAACGGAACAGGGGAGTTGAGGGGGCGTCCGCCCGGTACCCGGCCACCGCGCGGGGCCGGGCGGACGGGGGTCACGGCGGGCGGGTGGCCCGGAGAGGCTCGACCTGAAGAGCCTTCTGTGAATCCTGCCGGAGATCCCGCTGCTGACGCAGACGGGCCTGGCGGCAGCCGGCGGCCGGCGCGGTCGTCCTCGCGGTGCTGATCGCCGTCACGCCCGCCCCGGCGCCGCCGGGGATCTGCGGCTGGTGCATCGGCCCGGCCCCAACCCGGCCGAACGCGAGCCGGTCTTCGACCGCTTACACCGGACCGACGGCTCCCGCAGCCGCAGCACCGGCGGCTTCCGGCCCGGGCCTCGCCATCGCCCGCGCCCTGGTCACCGCGCACGGCGGCCGCCGCACGCCGGACACCGCGCCCGGCGAGGGCTGCACCTTCCGGGTCCGGCTGCCGCTGTCCGAGTCGCCGTCCGGGTAGCCGTGGTCCGCGTAGCCGCCGGCCCGACCGTCCGGGTGGCCGCCGCCCGCGCGGGCCCGTCGCCACATGACGGGCCCGCGCGGTGCACGCCCCGGCAACCGTCGGAGGGAGCGGGACTGCCGGTTCGTCCGGCAACGATCCGGGTGCGGGCGGCGGTGCGGCAAGGCCGGGCGGCCGGGCTCCATCCGATCGGCGCAATACGTCGGCTGGTCGTACGTCGGACGATCCGACCGCGGCCGGGGAGGGGAGGTGACGTGCCGTCAGCTCGGGTCGGTGAGCGGACCCGTGAGGCGGCGGAACGCGGTCTCGGCGAGGTCGGCGGCCCCGGTCGGGCCGGTGTCCTCGGCGGCCCAGGCCTCGACGGCGACCCGCATGGCGGTGTTGGCGGCGGCGGCCAGCAGGCGGGCGTCCAGGCTGTCCGGCGGCAGCTCGGCGAGGGTGGCGAGGACGGGGCGCAGCGCGGCCTCGGCGTCGTGGTGGATGCGGTGCCAGACGTCGCGCAGCGCCGGGTCCTCGGGCATGGCGCGGAGCAGGCCGCGGGTCCAGGCGAGGTTCTCGGCGGGGCGGCCGGGCGCGGGGGTGAGCGAGGCGCGGGCGGAGTCGAGCAGGGCGGCGAGCAGCGGGGTGCCGGGGGCGGTGGCGGCGAGCAGCTCGATCCACTGGCGGGAGCCGTCGGCGAGCAGCGGGGCGACGGCGTCCTCCTTGGTGCGGAAGTACCGGTAGAAGGTGCGCAGCGAGACGCCGGCGGCGCGGGCGATGTCCTCGGCGGTGGTGCCGTCGGCGCCGCGTTCGGCGAACAGGCGGGCGGCGGTGAGCGCGATCTCCTGCTGGGTGGCGGCCTTGCGGCGCTCGGTGAGGGTGGGCGCGGGGCGGTCGGGTGCGGCCATGGGTGTGTCCCCCGGTGCGGGCCGGCCGGTGCCGGCGGGCAGGTGCGGATGGAAGGCGGGCGGGTGGGCCCGTGCCCAGCGTAGCCGCCCGTGCGTCACGGCATGCGGGTGTGGCATAACGTGCCATGTTGACGTACCGTGCAGTTCGAGGGGTCTGGCCGACCCGGCAGGCCCCGCCGCACCACAGGGAGACACCGTGAACCGCTTCGAAGGCCGCCGCGTCCTGATCACCGGCGCCGGCTCCGGCATCGGCCGGGCCACCGTCCACCGGATCCTGGCCGAGGGCGGCACCGTGGTCGCCGCCGACGTGGTCGAGGCCGGGCTGGCCGCCACCCGTGAGCTGGCCGAGGCCGCCGGCACCGCCGACCGCCTGATCACCAGGCTCGTCGACATCTCCGACGAGGCGTCCGTCAAGGCCGGCGTCGGCGGTGCGATCGCCGAACTCGGCGGCCTGGACGCGGTGGTGAACGCCGCGGGCATCCTGCGCTCGACGCACACCGCGCAGACCACGCTGGAGTTCTGGAACCGGATGCTGGCGGTCAACCTCACCGGCACCTTCCTGGTCACCCGCGAGGCGCTGCCCGCGCTGCTCGCCACCGGCCGCGGCGTGGTGGTCAACTTCTCGTCCACCTCGGCCTCGTTCGCGCACCCCTACATGGCGGCCTATGCGGCGACCAAGGGCGGCATCCAGTCCTTCACCCACGCGATCGCCGCCGAGTACGCCAAGCAGGGCCTGCGCGCCGTCTGCGTCGCGCCCGGCTCGATCGCCTCCGGCATGACGGCCGACCCGGGCCTGCCCGAGGACGCCGACATGTCCTGGTTCGTCAAGCTCCAGCCCGCGATCGGCGAGGGCTTCGCCGGACCCGAGACGGTGGCCGGCGTGATCGCGATGCTCGCCTCGGACGACGGCGCGTTCGTCACCGGCACCGAGATCCGCATCGACGGCGGCACCCACGCCTGAGCAGTCCCTCGCCCGAGCGGTCCCTCGCCCGAGCCGTCCCTCCGGTGTCCCGCCCGACGCCCCGTCAATCCGCCGCCCGTGCCCGCCCGTCCCCGGGGGCGCGGGCGGCGGGCCGGAACCGTCCGGGGGGTGGCCGGCGTCCTCGCGGCAGCGTGCATACTTAGCCGGCACGTTCGTCACGGCCGCGCCGAGCCCGTTCACCACCGGCTCGTGGACGCGCCGCGAGGGGAAGACACGGGGATCACGGCCATGGGGCTGACCAGCACGACGCTGCTGCTGTTCACGAGCGAGATCGCACTGGCGGTGATGGCCGCCACCGTCTGGTGGTGGCCCGCGCTCGCCAAGCGGCACTGGCGGACCGTCCTCGGCCGGATCGGGCTGCTGCTCGGCAGCCAGGTCACGCTGCTCGCGGTGATCGGCCTGGTCGCCAACAACTACTTCTCGTTCTACAGCAGTTGGAACGACCTGCTGGGCACCGGCAAGGACGGCCCGGTCTCCGTGCAGGCCGCCGCCGTCCCGGCCGCGCCGGTCGGGGCGACGGCCGCGCCCAGCCCGAGCGCCACGGCCGAACCCGAGCCGAGCAACCTGCCGCTGCTGCCCGCGCAGGAACTCGGCAAGGAGCCCGTCGACACCACGGTGGGCCGCGACGCGAAGAAGGTCGGGGAGATCCGCTCCGTGCGCATCCCCGGCGCGCGCACCGGGCTGAGCACCGACGGGTACGTCTACCTGCCCCCGGAGTACTTCCAGCCCGGCAACGAGCAGCGCAGGTTCCCCGCGGTGATCGCGATGACCGGCTTCCCCGGCGACGCGAAGGCGCTGATCACCCGCTTCAACTACCCGGGCGTCGCGCTGGACGAGATGCGCGCCGGGCGGATGCAGCCCACCGTCCTCGTGCTGATGCGGCCCTCGCCGGCGATGCCCGCCGACCCGGAGTGCGAGAACGTCCCCGGCGGGCCGCAGGCCGAGACGTACTTCGCCAAGGACGTGCCGCGGGCGATCGGCGCCACCTACCGGACCGCGACCGGGCGCGCCGGGTGGGCCGTGATGGGCAACTCGACCGGCGGGTACTGCGCCGCGAAGCTCGCCATGCGGCACCCCGAGGTGTTCGCGGGCGGCGTCTCCATCTCCGGCTACCTGAAGGCCGCCGAGGACGTCACCACCGGAGACCTGTTCAAGGGCAGCCAGCAGCGCCGCGACGAGGCCGACCTGCTGTGGCGCCTGCAGCACCTGCCGATGCCCGCGACCGCGATCATGCTGAGCGGCGCGGAGAAGGGCGACGGCGACTTCCGCAAGGAGGCCGACGCCTTCACCGCCGCCGCGAAGCCGCCGCTGGTCACCGGAGTCGCGTCCGTCCCCGAGGGCGGCCACAACTTCCAGACCTGGATCAAGCTCCTGCCGTCCGCCTTCCAGTTCCTCTCGGCCCACCTGAAGGCGTGACGGCGGCGGGGGTGGGGTCAGGCCGGGGTGAGGGTGCCGGTGTGCAGCTCGCCGACCCGGCCGGTCTCGCCCTCCCAGGTCCAGAAGACCTTGACGGTGAGGGAGTTGAGGTCCATGACGTGGCTGACCGTGATGCCGCTGCGCTCCGTCCAGGAGATGAACCAGATGCCCGGGGCGATCGCGGCGGTGTGCAGCGGGACGTCCTCGTACTGGCCGGCGGACTCGCCGAGGCCCTCCCAGCGCAGCCGAGTGCCGTCCGCCGAGTAGGAGTTGCGGAAGGCCGCGCCGTTGTCGACCTCGAAAAGGTAGGTGCGGCCGGCGAAACCCGGCAGAGCGGCGGTCATGTGCAGGCGGTCCTTCGGCGGTCGG
This sequence comes from Kitasatospora cheerisanensis KCTC 2395, assembly GCF_000696185.1. Taxonomy (GTDB): domain Bacteria; phylum Actinomycetota; class Actinomycetes; order Streptomycetales; family Streptomycetaceae; genus Kitasatospora; species Kitasatospora cheerisanensis. The sequence goes on from NZ_KK853997.1 coordinate 6,788,864, forward strand.
TGCGGCGGGCGGGTACGGCCGGCGCGGCCGTACCCGCCCCAACCTATCGGACCGGCGTCCGAACCGGGCGTCCGATCAGCAGGCGAAGTCGACGCGGCGGAACGTCGCGTAGTGGTCGGCCGTGTAGTAGTCCTCGTGGTAGACCTTGCCGGTGACGATCCGGCGGGCGCCGCGGGTCGAGCTGCCCGGGGTGATGACGGTGTACTCGTGGTAGTAGCCGGTCGTCTGCGCGGGCAGGACGCCCTCGCGGTTCTGGAAGACGATGCCGTCCTGGGAGTAGGGGAACGGCCCGCCGGCGTCGATCAGGCGGATGGTGTCGCGGCCCTGGCTGGGCAGCGCGGTGTAGCAGATGTTCCCGCTGACGGCCGCGTGCGCCTCGGTGGCGACGACGGCGGTGGGGGCCAGGGTCAGCAGGCCGAGGGCGGCGACCGAGACCGCACGGATCTTCAACGCGCGTAGAGTCATTCGCATGCCAGCAGTGTGACGCCGCGTCAGCTGCCGGCGGAACCCTTGTTGCGAACACTTCACCCGTCGGTCGCCGCCGGACAACCCGGACGACGCGCGGTGTACCGCCGCCGACTTGTGGCCCGCCGACACCGGCCGGGCCCGCGCCCTGTGGGCCGGACACATGGGTGGCCTGGCCCGCCACCCCTAACGTGACCTGACCCACAGTCGGACCGCCCGCCCGCCCCGCACCCGCGGGTGCGCGAGCCGCGGCGGCCCCTCGTCAGCCGAAGGAGGACCAGGTGCGCCACCCGCTCAGGTCCGTGTTCACCACCCTGCTGGCCGGAGCGCTGCTCGCGCTCGGCCTCGCCCCCGCGCAACAGGCCGCCGCGGCCGCCGCCGTCCCCGGCTACCTCACCCAGGAGGCGGTGTTCGCCTCGCCCGGCAACGGCTGGGCGCAGGTCGAGCGCTACCTGGACAGCACGTCCGGGTTCACGCAGGAGCAGTACCCGTCCGACGGCCGCGGCGACCAGGACGGCGCGCGGGTCGGCTACTTCGGCGGCGTGAAGCGCCCGTTCTCCGGCCGCTTCCTGCTGTACAGCGCGCAGGGCTGGAACACTGCCGCCGGGACGCCCGTGCTGCTCGTCCACGGCGCCAACGACAACGCCGACCGGGCCTGGGCGAACCCCGGCGAGACCGGCAGCTGCGGGGCGTCCACCTGCCCGAGCACCGGCATGGCGCAGGCGCTGGCCGCCGCCGGCCACCGGGTGTTCGCGATCGGCTTCGCGCACAAGCAGGGCGACAACCTGATGCAGGCCCAGACCGTCGGCGACGCCGTCGCGGTGATCAAGGCCCGCACCGGAGCGGCCCAGGTCGACGTGGTCGCCTGGAGCAAGGGCGAGGTGGCGGCCCGGTCCTACGTCTCGTCCGTGAAGCCGAGTTGGGGACGCGCCTACGCCGGGGACGTCCGCAGACTGGTCACGCTCGGCGGCCCCAACGGCGGCCTCGACTACACCTACGCGCACGGCTGGGCGTTCTCGCTCGCCACCTGGCCGGCCTGCGGCGGCACCGCCAACGCCCCGTCCCCGCACCTGTACATGACCTGCTACGGCACCTACACCTCGCAGCCCTGCCTGGGCGTGCTGCCCACCGGCGGCTACGACTGCTTCCCCGGACAGCGCCAGCTGCTCGCCCGCTGGGACGGCCCCTACGGCGTCGACGGCAGCATGCAGGACTGGTGGACCACCTACTACGGCGGCCAGGGCTTCTACACCTCCGGGCAGGGCATCCAGGCCGCGATCGACGCCGGCTCGCTGATCAAGCCCCTCCAGCAGGCCGGCACCCCCGCGGCCGTGCCCACCTACCTGCTGGCCGGCGGCTCCGCCGACATCCCCGGCATCCTCAACGAGAACCGCGGCGCCAGCGACGGCCTGGTCTTCACCGCCAGCGCCCTCGACACCACCGGCATCCGGACGCTCGGCGGCACCGCCCTGCTCAGTGGCCTCAACCACATGGAACTGGCCTGGTCCGCCGCGGCCGTCACCCAGGTGACGGCCTGGCTCGCCTGAAACCGGCCGCTCGGCGCGTTTGATGCTCCAACGCAGGTGACCGGGCGGGGCGCGAGTCGGCCCCCGCCCGGTCGGTGGTGTCGGCCGCCCGCACTACAGTGCCGCGCATGCCGACCTCGCTGCTCGCCGTCGTCCGCGACCACCGCACCGTCGCCGAATTCCTGTCCTGGCCCGGGGACTTCGACCTCCTCGGCGCGGAGCACGGCGAGCCCGTCCACCTCGCCTCCGGCCTGGCGCTGGAGGCGTTCGCCGGCGACGGTGCGGGCGGCACCTTCTTCTTCTGCGGCGACGGCGGCGAGGAACGCCCCGTCCTCTACGCCGACTCCGAGGGCGGCGCGGCCCTGCTCGCCCTCGGACTCCCCGAACTGCTGTGCCTGCTGCTGGTCGTTCCCTGGTGGCGCGACTGCCCCGGCTTCACCGCGGCGGAGAGCGAGGCCCGGGCCGCCGAGTACCTGGACGACGACCCGGACCTGTACGCCACCCGCGACGCCGTCGCCCGGGCCCTCGGCCTCACCCTCCCGACCCCGCCGAGACACTCGCCCGCCTCCGGCGGACCGCCACCGGCGCGGGCCGGGACCACGTCCTGATCTTCACGCCCGAGGGCACCCCGTACGAGGCGCTGATCAGCTGAGGAACTCGCCGATCCGGTCGAGGATCCAGGCGGTGACGGCGCGGGCGACGCCGGTGGCGGCGCCGCGGGCGAGTTGGGCCTTGAGCCGCCGGTCGGCCGGGTCGGCCTTCGTGGCGGGGACGGGCTGGGTGGCGGGGACGGGCTCGGTGGGGCGGTGCTTGCGGGACATCGGGTTCCTCCCCGGAGGGTCGTGGTGACGGTGGGTCGGCCGGCCGGCGTGCGCACCACGGTCCCTGGGCGGAGCGGCAGTTGGCGGATCCGCGGACGCATCCGGACCGTCCCGGAAACGGCCCCGCATCCGCGCAGGTGAGCGCTAGGGTGGGGCTCGGTCCGGCGGACGGGAGCGGACCGCGGCGGATGCCGCCGGAGTGGACGAGGGGGCCTCGTTGGCACGAGTGGAGAGCGCGCAGGCGCAGCAGGTGCTGGCGCAGTTCGCCCGGGACCTGGCCCGGCTCCAGGCACGCTCCGGGAACCCCAACGGCCCGCAACTGGTCGCCGCGTCCGGGGGCGGCCTCACCACCAGCGGGATCAGCGAACTGCTGAAGGGCAAGCGCGGTGTGTTCCGGCTGCCGCAGTGGGATGCCGTCCGCGCGTTCGTCACCGGCTGCAAGAACCACACCGGCCGGAAGGGCTTCCCGCTGGAGGCCCCGCTCGGAGACCTCGCGCACTGGCGGAGGCTGCACAACGAGCTGGTGGAACGGCTGGAGGAACTCGAACACGGACCTGGGGCCGCGTTCGACGGCCCCGCGCCGCTCGCCCCGCTCAAGCGCGTCCCGCCCGGATTCACCGGACGGGAAGCGGACCTCGACGCCCTGTTGGAGGTGCTCGACCCGACCTCCGACAGTGAGCACGCCGTGGTGGTCGCGTCCGTCCTCGGCATGGGCGGCATGGGCAAGACGACGCTCGGCCTCGCCGCCGGCCATCTCGCCGTCCGGCGCGGGCTGTTCACCGGCGTGCTCTTCCTCGACCTGCACGGCTACGACGACAGCTGCCTCGACCGTGGCCAGGCCCTCGACACCGCGCTGCGCGCCCTCGGCACCGCCCCCGAGGAGATCCCGCCCGACACCGACCAGCGCGCCGCGCTCTACTGCGCCCAACTCGACGCCCGCACCCGGGCCGGCGAAGGGGTCCTCGTCCTCGCCGACAACGCCTCCACCGTCGACCAGGTCCACGACCTGATCCCGCCCGACGGGCCGCACCGCCTGCTGGTCACCTCCCGCGACGACTTCGCGCCCGCACTCGGCGCCCGCCTGATCGACCTGGACGTCCTCACACCTGCCCACGCCGTCGAACTCCTGGACACCGCCCTGCGCCTGACCCTCCCCAAGGACGGCCGGATCGCCGCCGACCCCGAGGGCGCCACGCGGATCGCCGCGCTGTGCGGGCACCTGCCGCTCGCCCTGCAGATCGCCGCCGCGCAGCTGGCCGCCGACCGGGGCCTGACGCCGGATCGACTCGCCGACGAGCTCGAAGTCCTGACGGAGCGTCTGGACCTGCTGGAGGACGGACCGCGCGCGGTGCGCAGCGTCCTGGACCGCTCCTACCGGCGACTCGCGCCGACCCACGCCGAGGTGTTCCGCCTGCTGGCGGTCAACCCGGGCCCCGACCTGTCCCTCGAAGCGGCCGCCGCGGCCACCGGCATCGCCAAGCCGAAGGACGTCCGGCTCCGGCTGGTCGCGCTCTCCCGCGCCAGCCTGATCCGCCAGGACCCGGAGACCGGCCGCTGGCGGATGCACGACCTGGTCCGCGCGTACGCGGACGAGTTGGCACGGGCGAACCCTCGCCACTCCGCGGTCGGATTCCAGCGGCTGCTGGTGTACTACAGCCGCCTGGTGGAGGCCGCCTACGCGCACCTGGAGCCGGAGAGCGCCGTGAAGGACCGCGGCAAGTACTTCACGGGCTGGGCGCACGCACTGGCCGCGATGGACGCCGAGTGCGCCAACCTCATCGCCGCCGTCCACGCCGCCCGCAGGGCCGGGCAGCACGACTTCGTCCAGATGATCGCCATCCCCCTCTCGCCCTACCTCCACATCCGCCGCTACCTGGAGGACAACCTGGAGCTGGCCGAGGCCGCCCTCGCCTCCGGGCAGGCCGCGCGGAACCGCGCGGGGGAGGTCTCCGCCTGGAACAACCTGGGGCGTTCGCTGCGGGAGCTGGGGCGGCTCCAGGAGGCCGAGCAGGCCCACCGCGAAGCCCTGACGGGATATCAGGCGATGGGATACACGCGGGAGGCGGCCGCCGTCTGGAACAACCTCGGCATCGTACTGCGGACCGTGGGCCGGCTGGACGAGGCCGAACAGGCCCACCGCGCGGCGCTGGCGACCGGCGATGCCCACGGCCACCGGACCGAAGCCGGCTGGGGCAACCTGGGGCTCGTGCTGGAGAAGCTCGGCAGGCTGAAGGAGGCCGAGCAGGCCCAGCGCGCCGCGCTGGAGGGTTGTCGGGCGGCGCGCAACAAGTGGGGCGAGGCCAGCGCCTGGCACAACCTCGGCACCGTGCTGCGCAGCGCGGGTGACCTGGAGCAGGCGGTGGAGGCCGGGCGGCGGGCGGCGGCGCTGTTCCGGGAGCTCGACGACCGGTACCGCCTGGGCTGGGCCTGCGACGAGTTGGCCGACACCCTGCTCGCCGCCGGCCGCCCGCCCGCCGAAGTCCGGGCGCTGCGCGAGGAGTCGGCGGTCGCGTACCGCCGGGCCGGCGCCGAGGAGAAGGCCGCCGAGGCGCTGGCCAAGGCCGACACGCAGGAGCAGTAAGCCGGGTGACGGGGCGTCGGGCGGCGCCCGGCGGCCCGTGCCTGCGCCCGTCCACTTTTACCGACAGCTGTGTCGATAACCTGGGCTAGGATACTGACATCAGCGTCGGCAAGATCCGCCGACGGCTTCGCGCTGCCCTGAACAGGTGGTTTTCGGATGTACCCAGTGATGAGACGGACACCGGTCCCCGCGGCCGGTCCCGCGGCCTTCGAGGAGCGGTTCGCGCCCAGCACGCGCCAGCCGTACGAGACCGTCGCCGCCGTCGGCGCCCGGAGCGAAGGGGTCTCCGGTGTTCCTCGCTCTGCGTGATCTGCGCACCGCCCGCGGGCGGTTCGCCCTGATCGGCTCCGTGGTCGGCATGATCGCCGTCCTCGGCGTGATCCTCTCGGGCCTCGCCAGCGGCCTCGCGGACGCCGGCGTCTCGGCGCTCCGGGCCCTCCCGGTCACCCACCTGGCCTTCGAACGGTCCGCCGCGGGCGAGCTGTTCTCCCGCTCGACCGTCAGCACCGACACCGCCCGGCAGTGGCCGCCCGGCCGGGCGTGCGCAAGGCCGAGCCGCTGGGGCAGGAGCTGGTGCACGCCCAGCTCGGCGGCGAGGGCGGCAAGCAACTCGACCTCGCCGTCTTCGGCGTCGAGCCCGGCGGCTTCCTGGCCCCCGCGCCGCTGTCCGGAAAGCCGCTGGCGGAGGGCGCCGACGGCGTCCTGGTCAGCGACGAGATCCTCCGGGAGGGCGTCAAGGTCGGCGACCGTCTCAGCGCCGGCCGGGCCGGCACCGAACTGACCGTCGTCGGCACCATCGGCAGCGCCTCGTTCGGCCACGTCGGCGTGGTCTACGCGCCGCTTGGGCTGTGGCAGCGGCTGCACTACGGCCTGCCCGGCGACCTCCCCGAGGCGGCGGCCGGCCAGGCCACCGCCGTGGCCCTGCAACTGGGCGACGGCGTCGACACCGCGGCCGCCGACCAGCGGCTCGGCACCCAGGTCCTCGACAAGACCGCCACCTTCGCCGCCTCGCCCGGATACACCGCCGAATCCAGCACCATGACGCTCATCCGGGGCTTCCTCTACGCCATTTCGGCGCTGGTGGTCGGCTCCTTCTTCACCGTCTGGACCATCCAGCGCCGCCACGAGATCGCCCTCCTCAAGGCGATCGGCGCCTCTACCGGCTACATCCTGCGCGACGCCCTCACCCAAGCCGCCGCCGTCCTGCTCGCCGCCACCGCGGCCGGCACCGCCGTCGGCCTCGCCCTCGGCGGCGCCATGAACGGCTCCGCCCCGTTCTCCCTCCAGGCCGACCAAGTCGCCCTGGCGGCCGTCCTGTTGATCGTGCTGGGACTGGCCGGCGCCGCCGCCGCGATCCGCCGCATCACCAAGGTCCAGGCCCTCAGCGCACTCGGAGCCAACCGATGAACCAGCCCGCCCCCGCCCCCGCCGACACCGCCGGACCGCTGGAACGGGACGCCGTGCTGCGGCTGACCGGCGTCACCCTGGAGCTGGGCCACCGGCAGCAGCCGGTCACCGCCCTCGACCAGGTCGAACTGGCCGTCGGCCCCGGGGAGTTCGTCGCCGTCACCGGCCCCTCCGGATCGGGCAAGTCCAGCCTGCTGGCCGTCGCCGGCGGACTCCAGAGCCCGACCCGGGGAACCGTCCACGTCGCCGGAACCGACCTGACCGGGCTCGACGAACGTGGCCGCACCGCGCACCGCCGCCGCCACATCGGCTACGTCTTCCAGCACGCCAACCTGTTCGCCTCCCTCACCGCCCGCGAGCAACTGCTGCTCACCGCCCACATCGCCGGCCGCCTGGACGCCGCGACCCGCCGACGCGTGGACGAACTCCTCGACGCCGTCGGCATGACCGCCCGCGCCGAGCACCGCCCCGACCGGCTCTCCGGCGGCGAGCGCCAACGCATCGGCCTCGCACGGGCACTCGTCCTCGCCCCCGAGGTGCTGCTCGTGGACGAGCCGACCTCCGCCCTGGACCGCGCCCGCGCCCGCGACATCGTCGACCTGCTCGCCGCGCAGACCCGCGCCCACCGCACCGCCACCGTCATGGTCACCCACGACCACGAGATACTGGACGCGGCCGACCGCGTCCTGACCATGCGGGACGGCCGCCTGAGCTGACCCGTGCCCCCGGAAGGGACCTCCGATCCATGCCGAAGATCAACGCGGCCACCGTCGCCGAGCACCGCGCCCAGCAGCGCGCCGCGCTGATCCGGGCCGCCGTCGACGTCCTCGTCGAACAGGGCGCCACCGCGGTCACCCCCGCCGCGGTCGGCGCCCGCGCGGGACTCGCCCGCTCCAGCTTCTACCAGTACTTCCCGTCCGCCGCCGCGCTGCTCGCCGCCATCGTCGAGGAGTCCTTCACGGCCGCCGACGCCGCCACCGCGCAGGCCCTCGCCGAGGTCGGCGAACCCGCCGCCCGCATCGACGCCTTCATCCGCACCGAACTGCGCATCGCCGCCCAGGGCGCCCACCGCCCCGCGAAGGCCCTGATGCAGGCCGAGCTCCCGGCCGAATGCGTGGCCCGCGTCCACGAGTTGCACCACCAGCACTACGCCCCCTTGCAAGCGGCCCTGGTGGACGTCACGGGCGACTCCGCCGAGCTGACCGGCCAACTGGTCGGCGGCATCGTCCAGGCGGCCATGACCGCCGTCGAACACGGCGCCGACCCGGACCACGTCGCCGACCACGCCCTCGCCCTCCTCCGCAACGGCCTCTGACCTACCACCGCCCGACCGTCCCGAGCCCGGAGCGCGGTCCGCGGTGGCGCTGCCGGCCGGGCGGCGCGGTGAACCCGCCCTGGGGTCAGAGGACTTCGCCGAGGCGGGCGGCGACGGCTTGCATGAGGGGGACCAGGCCGGCGGGGCCGGACTGGGCTTCGAGGGCGTGGATGCGGGCCTCGGGGCCGGAGACGGAGAGGGCGGTGGGGGTGGGAGCGCCGGGGACGGCGACGGCGAGGCAGCGGACGCCGATCTCCTGTTCCTGGTCGTCGACGACGTAGCCGGTCTCGCGGGCCGCCGCGAGGTGGGCGAGCAGGACGGCGGGGTCGGTGACGGTGTGTGGGGTGTGGGCCTGCAACGGGCCGGGGCCGAGCAGGGCGCGGGCCTCGTCCTCGGGGAGCTGGGCGAGCAGGGCCTTGCCGACGCCGGTGCAGTGCGGCTGGGCGCGGCGGCCGACCTCGGTGAACATCCGCATGGAGCGCCGGCTCTGGACCTGGCCGACGTAGACCACCTCGCAGCCCTCCAGGACGGCCAGGTTCGCGGTCTCGCCGGTGGCCTCCATGAGTTCGGCGAGGTAGGGGCGGGCCCAGGAGCCGAGCAGGCGGCCGGCGGTCTCGCCGAGGCGGATCAGCCGCGGGCCGAGGGTGTAGCGGCGGGCCGAGTCCTGCCGGACGTAGCCCTGGGCGACCAGGGTGCGGACCAGGCGGTGGATGGTCGGCATCGGCAGGCCGGAGACGGCCGAGAGTTCGCTGAGGGTGGCGATGCCGCCGGCGTCGGCGAGGGCCTCCAGGAGGTGGAAGGCGCGTTCGACGGACTGCACCGAGCCTGCGGGGCGCTCGGTGGGGGTGCTGGCCACGGGACGGTTCCTTCGACGGGGGAGCAGGGGGCGCGATCCGTCAACATACCGTTGAAATTCTGCATCGCGGAAACTAATCTCCACTGTACAGAATGGAGCTGCCCGAGGAGAGTGCCGCCCGTGCCCGCAGAATCCGCAGCTGCCGCAGGTGCCGCAGAGCAGGGATCCACCGTTCCGGGCGTCGCGGTCACCGGTCCGCCGGTGCAGCGCGCCGAGGAGGTGCTCACCCCGCAGGCGCTGGCGTTCGTCGCGGGCCTGCACCGCGCGTTCGACGGCCGGCGGCGGGAGTTGCTGGCCGCCCGCCGGGTGCGGCGGGACGGGATCGCCCGCACCGGCACCTTGGACTTCCGGCCGGAGACGGCGGCCGTCCGCGCGGGGGAGTGGCAGGTGGCGCCCGCGCCGCGGGCGCTGACGGACCGTCGGGTGGAGATCACCGGCCCCACCGACCGGAAGACGACCGTCAACGCGCTGAACTCCGGCGCGCAGGTGTGGCTCGCCGACTTCGAGGACGCCACCGCCCCGACCTGGCACAACGTGGTCACGGGCCAGGTCAACCTGATCGACGCGTTCGAGAGCCGGATCGACTTCACCGACGACCGCGGCAAGGCCTACGCCCTCGCACCCGCACGGGAGTTGGCGACCGTCGTGGTCCGCCCGCGCGGCTGGCACCTGGACGAGCGGCACCTCACCGTGGACGGCGCGCCGGTGGCCGGCGCGTTCGTCGACTTCGGCCTGTACTTCTTCCACAACGCCGCCCGGCTGCTCGCCCGGGCCGCCCGCGACCCGCAGGACCCCAACTCCGGCCCGTACTTCTACCTGCCGAAGACCGAGAGCCACCTGGAGGCCCGGCTCTGGAACGAGGTCTTCACCCACGCGCAGGCCGAACTCGGCATCCCGCACGGCACGATCCGCGCCACCGTGCTGATCGAGACCGTCACGGCCGCCTTCGAGATGGACGAGATCCTGTACGAACTGCGCGACCACGCCGCCGGGTTGAACGCCGGACGGTGGGACTACCTGTTCTCGATCGTGAAGAACTTCCGGGACGCCGGCCCCGCCTTCGTGCTGCCCGACCGCAACGCCGTCACCATGGCGTCCCCGTTCATGGCCGCCTACACCCGGCTGCTGGTGCGCACCTGCCACCGGCGCGGCGCGCACGCGATCGGCGGGATGGCCGCGTTCATCCCCTCCCGCACGGATCCGGAGGTCAACGCGGCGGCGCTGGCGAAGGTCCGGGCCGACAAGGAGCGCGAGGCCGGCGGCGGCTTCGACGGCTCCTGGGTCGCCCACCCCGACCTGGTGCCGGTCGCCCGCGCCTGCTTCGACGCGGTGCTCGGCGACCGCCCGCACCAGAAGGACGACCCGGGCCCGGCGGAGCCGGTCACCGCCGCCGAGCTGCTGAACGTGGCGGGCGCGGGCGGCAGTTGCAGCTCCGCCGGGCTGCGCAACGCCGTCCAGGTCGGCATCCGCTACCTGGAGGCGTGGCTGCGCGGCACCGGCGCCGTCGCGATCTTCCACCTGATGGAGGACGCCGCCACCGCCGAGATCTCCCGCTCGCAGATCTGGCAGTGGATCCACAACGGCGTCCGGCTCGCCGACACCGGGGAGCAGGTGACGGCCGAACAGGTCCGCCGCCTGGTCGCCGAGGAGCTCGCCGCGCTGCCGGCGGACGCCCCCGGCCGGTGGCAGGAGGCCGCCGCGCTGTTCGAACAGGTCGCGCTCGGCGAGGAGTTCACCGACTTCCTGACACTGCCCGCGCTCGCCCTGCTGGACTGACGGAAATACGGGTGCGGGGCAGGATCCGCGGCCGATAGGGTCGTTCCTGTTCGGGTGCGCAGGCAGAGGCTACTTCTCTGGATGGGCGGGCCGGGAGCGATCCCGGGCAGCCCAGTCGAAGGAGATCTCCACCGTCGCCTCCGCCGCCCTGTTCTCCGAACACCCAACGTCAGACATCACTGCCACCTCCCGGTGCGCAGGCACCGGTTACTTCCTCCAAAGAATCCCACCGGTGCCACCTTGATCTCGGGGGGCAACCGTGCCGGGGCGTCCGGTGCGCAGGCGGGGGCTACTTCTTGGTGTGGGCAGTGCCGGGTTCGAACCCCGGACGGCCGTGCGCAGGCACGGACGGGGCCCAGAGCTGCCTCCGCCGGGGCCGGCCTTCGCGGCCGGCACTTCTCGGACGCCCCGGCTTCGGCCTGCCCTCCCGCAGGAGGAGTCCCCATGGCCCGTTTCAACCTCCGCCGTTCGAAGACCGCCCCCGCCGGCCCGAGCTCGCCCGTCGCCAGCACGGGGCAGCTCACTGTCAACCACGAGGGCGGGCCGGGCCACCGGCGCGACGAGAAGTCCGAACTCTTCCTGCTCGCGGTCTCCCACACGGTCGGCCACGACACCTTCTACGAGGGCGGCGGCGACCGCGACGACCGCTACACCGACCTGGTGCGCTCGCTCGCCGTCAGCGACCCCGAGTGGACGCTCGGCCTGCTCCGCTGGCTGCGCCACGGCGCCGCGATGCGCACCGCCTCGCTGGTCGGTGCCGCCGAGTTCACCCGCGCCCGACTGACCGCCGGGCTGCCCGGCCACTCCCGGCAGGTGATCGACGCCGTCCTCCAGCGCCCCGACGAGCCCGGCGAACTGCTCGGCTACTGGACGTCCCGGTACGGGCGGGCGCTGCCCAAGCCCGTCAAGCGCGGCGTCGCCGACGCCGTCGCCCGGCTGTACGACAGCCGGGCGCTGCTCAAGTACGACACCGCCGGCCGCGGCTACCGCTTCGGCGACGTGCTGGAACTCACCCACCCCAAGCCGCACCCGGACAAGCCCGGGCAGAACGAGCTGTTCCGCTACGCGCTCGACCGCCGCCACCGCCCCGACCGCGCCCTCCCGCCCGCCGGCGACGCCCTGCTGACGGCCCATCAGGCGCTGATGGCCGTCCCCGTCGCCGAGCGCCGCGCGCTGGTCACCGGCCCCGACGGCGCGCAGCGCCTCGCCGAGGCCGGCCTGACCTGGGAGGCGCTGGCCGGCTGGCTGCAGGGCCCGCTGGACGCCGCCGCCTGGGAGGCCGTCATCCCGTCGATGGGCGCGATGGCGCTGGTGCGCAACCTGCGCAACTTCGACCGGGCCGGGGTGTCCGACGAGGTCGCCGAGCAGGTCGCCCGGCGGATCTCCGACCCGGGCGAGGTCAAGCGCTCCCGCCAGTTCCCGTTCCGCTACCTCGCCGCGCACCGGCACGCGCCCTCGCTGCGCTGGGGCCACGCCCTGGAGACGGCGCTCAAGCACTCCCTCGGCAACGTCCCGTCGCTGCCCGGCCGTTCACTGATCCTGGTGGACCGCTCCGGCTCGATGTTCGACACCGCCGCCGGGGAGAGCCGGCTCAACCGGGCCGACAGCGCCGCCGTCTTCGGCACCGCCCTCGCCCTGCGGGCCGCCGACGCGGACCTGGTCGAGTTCGGCACCGACAGCCGCCCCGTCCCGCTGCGCCGCGGCGACGCCGTGCTCAAGGTCCTCGACCGCTTCGGCAACCTCGGCGGCACCAACACCGCCGAAGCCGTCCGCCGCCACTACGACCGCCACGACCGGGTGGTCGTCGTCACCGACGAGCAGGCGTACGGCAGTCACCGGCCCGCCGACGCGCTGGCCGCCGTGCCCGCCCACATCCCCGCCTACACCTGGAACCTGGCCGGCTATCACCCCGGCCACGCCCCGTCCGGCACCCCCAACCGCCACACCTTCGGCGGCCTCACCGACGCGGCCTTCCGCCTCCTCCCGCTGCTCGAAGCCGGACAGGACGCCGGCTGGCCGTGGGAGCAGCAGAACCGGCCTACGACCCGGCGGTGAGAAGGGCGTCGCCCAAGGGGGAGCGGGCGTAGAGGACGCTGCGGCCGGTGCGGGTGCGGGTGAGCAGGCCCGCGGTGGCGAGCGCGGTGAGGTGGCGGCTGACCGCGCCCGGGGTGACGGCCAGGCGGTGGGCCAGCGCGGTGGTGGAGGCCGGCTGGTCCAGCAGGGCCAGCAGGCGGGCGCGCGGCGGGCCGATCAACTCGGCCAGCGCGCCCGGCACCTGCGGCGGGGAGCTCTCGCCCATCAGCGCCTTCCCGCGCGCCGGGTAGCTGATCAGCGGCGGCTCGTCCGCGTCGATGACGGTGTGCGCGCCCAGCGAGAACAGCGTCGGGGCCAGCACCAGGCCGCGCCCCGCCACCGGCGTGTACCGGCCGCCCAGCGCCCGCACCCGCGGGTCCGGGTCGGTCAGCCGCAGCACGCCCGCGTGCCAGGACAGCCGGTGGTCCAGGTCCGCGAACAGTCCCTCCGCGCCGTGCTCCGCGAACATCCGCCCCCGGTGGGCGAGATCGGCCTCCAGCACGGACCGCGCCCGCGGCCACCAGCGCGGCAGCAGGCACCGCTCCCAGTACGCGCCCAACTGCGCCACGCAGCGTGCCAGCAGCTCCACCGGATCCGCCAGCAGCCCCGCCAGCGGCTCCGGCACCGGGCCCCGTCGCCCCGGTACGCCGCCCGGAAGTCCTTCACCACCGTCGCCGGCGGCGTCCGCGCCAGGATCTCCAACTCGCTCTCGAAGGACGGGCGTCGACCGGCCGGACGGGGCGTCAGGAAGTCCGGCACCCAGACCCGGGGCGTCACCAGCGAATCCAGCAGCGGCACGTCCAGGGTGCGGAACTCCGCCTCCCAGGACTCCATCCAGCGCGCCTGGAACGCGTACTTCGCCGGGTAGCGGCGCGCCCGCAGGCTGAACACCGCCTCCTGCAGGGGCGAGTAGGTGAACCAGGTGGCGGCGAGGTCGTCCACGCCGAGGGCGAACTCGAACATTGACCCCAACGGTAAAAGGATTCCGGGCAGTTGGGAACCCTGGTGTCCTGTCGGCCATGACCGCCACCGCCGCGCCCGCCGGGCGCCGCTCCCTGCTGCCCGCCGACCCGGTGCTGCGCCGGCTCGCCGTGATGACCGGCGTCAACACCGTCGGCAACGGGCTCTACTACTCCGTCAGCGCGCTCTACTTCACCCGGCAGGTCGGGCTCGGCGCCGCCCAGTTGGCGATCGGCCTGGGCGCCGCCGGGGTCGCCGGCATGCTGGCCGGCGTGCCCTTCGGCCGGCTCGCCGACAAGCTCGGGCACCGCCGGCTGCTGTACGTCCTCGGGCCGATGCAGGGCGTCGCCGTCCTCGGCTACGTCTTCGTGCACGGCTTCGCGCCGTTCGTCGCCGCCATCGTCGTCGCCACCGTGCTGGAACGCGGCGCGATCGTGGTGCGCAGCGCGCTGATCGCGCACCTGCTGCCCGCGGACGGCCAGGTCCGCTCCCGGGCCCTGCTGCGCTCGGTGATGAACGCCGGCCTGATGCTCGGCGGCGCCGGCGCGGCGCTCGCCCTCCAGCAGGACAGCCACTGGGCCTACGCCACCGTGCTGGCACTGGACGCCGCCAGCTTCGCCGCCACCTCGCTGCTGCTGCGCGGCCTGCCCGACGCGCAGGTGCCCGCCGGGGAGCGCGCCCGCACGGAGCGGCCCGGACGGCGCTCGCCGACCGGCGCTACCTGCTGGTCGCCGGGCTGCACGCCGTGCTGGAACTCCAGTTCGCCATGCTGGAGATCGGCATCCCGCTGTGGATCGCCGCCCACACCGCCGCGCCGCGCGCCCTGGTCGCGGTGGTGGCCGTCGTCAACAGCCTCTCCGTGGTGCTGTTCCAGGTCCGCGCCGGCCGCGGCGTGGTCGACGTCCGCTCCGCGGCGAAGGCCTGCGCCCGCGGCGGGGTGCTGCTCGGCGCGGCCTGCCTGGTGTACGCGGCGGCGGGCGGCCGCGGCACCGGCGCCGCCGTGGCGCTGGTCCTGGGCGGGATCCTGCTGCACAGCCTCGCCGAACTGCTCACCTCGGCGGGCGGCTGGACGCTCAGCCTGGACCTCGCCGACCCCGCCGCGCACGGCGAGTACCAGGGCGTCTTCATGAGCGGCCAGGCCGGCTCGCACGTGATCGGCCCGCTGATCGTCACCGCGACCGTGCTCGCGCACGGCGTCGCCGGGTGGGCCGTGCTCGGCGCCCTGCTGGCGGCGGCCGGCCTGGCGATGCCGGTGGCGGCGCGCCGCCGCTTCTGACGGCCCGTCGGCGGATCAGTCCCCGGAGAAGCCGAACACCCCGAAGTGGGTGGCCTCGTCGCCGGTGTACAGCACCACGAACCGGCCGGTCCACCGGACGTCCGCCTCGGCGGGCAGCGCGCTGCCCTCCATCGCCCGCCGGTACTGCTCCACGCCCGGCCGGTCGGTCCCGAAGTGGTGCAGCAGCCGCGCGTACGGCAGCGGCCGGACCGTCCCCAGGTCGTCGTACCCCGCCGGGGCCTCGCTGACCAGCACCGCCCGCGGGATGTCCAGGATCGAGTGGGTGCCCTCCTCGGCCAGGAACTCCTCGTCCTCCCACAGCTCCTCCAGGGACTCGTACTCCCCGGCCCCGATCCACCCCGTGCCGGCGAACACCTCCTCGTGCAGGGCCGTCAGCGTCCGCTGCGGAGTCCCCCGGTAGGTGGTGAGGTACTCCCAGCCACTCGCGCCCATCGGCATGCCCCTCGTGTCTCGTACCGTCCCGAACTGCCCGGACGCTACCGCACCCCACCGTCACCCACGGCCCTGACGCCGGGTCGGTCCCCCGAAACGCCGAACACCCCGAGATCCGCCACGGTCTCCGCCCGGTGCAGGGCGTCCGGGCTGCGCCGCGCCGGCGGTCAGTCGCGGCGGGCGGCCAGGGTGCGGGCGGCGCGGGCGCAGGTGCGGGCGAGGGCGGTCTCGTCGGCGGTGGTGAGGCGGTCGTGGTCGACGACCTGGCGGCCGTTGACGAACAGGGCGGTGAGCGGGGGCAGGGCGCCGAGGACGAGGGCGGCGACGGGGTCGGCGACGGTGGAGTGCAGCAGGCCGTCGATCCGCCAGAGGGCGAGGTCGGCGAGCTTGCCGGGTTCGATCGAGCCGATCTCGTCCGCGCGGCCGAGCACGGTCGCGCCGCCCATGGTGCCCAGGCGCAGCACCTGACGGGCGGTCAGGGCGTCGGGGCGGCCGTGCAGGCGGTTGATCAGCAGGGCGTTGCGCAGTTCGGTGCCGAGCTGGCCGGACTCGTTGGAGGCGGCGCCGTCCACGCCGAGGCCGACCGGGACGCCGGCCGCGAGCATGTCGGGGACGCGGGCGATCCCGGCGCCCAGGCGGGCGTTGGAGGACGGGCAGTGGGCGACGCCGGTGCCGGTCTCGGCGAACTTGGCGAGGTCGGAGTCGTTCATGTGGACGCAGTGCGCCATCCAGACGTCCGGGCCGAGCCAGCCGGTGGACTCGAAGTAGTCGGTGGGGCCCATCCCGAACAGCTGCCGGCAGAACTCCTCCTCCTCGGCGGTCTCCGAGCCGTGGGTGTGCAGCCGCACCCCCTTGCGGCGGGCCAACTCGGCGGTGCGGGACATGAGTTCGGTGGAGACCGAGAACGGCGAGCAGGGCGCCAGGGCGACCCGCAGCATGGAGCCGAAGGAGGGGTCGTGCCAGCGGTCGACGGCGGCCTCGGAGGCGGCGAGGATGTCGTCGGTGTCCTCCACCGCGTGGTCGGGCGGCAGGCCGCCGTCCTTGCGGCCGCGGTCCATCGAGCCGCGCAGCGCGGTGAACCGCAGGCCGAGTTCCCGGACGGCCTCGACCGTGGCGCCGAGCACGTCGCCGCCGCCGCGCGGGAACACGTAGTGGTGGTCGGAGGCGGTGGTGCAGCCCGACGTGAGCAGGGCCGCCGCCGAGCCCAGGGCGGCGGCGTGCACCAGGTCGGCGTCGATCCGCGCCCAGGTCGGGTACAGCGCGACCAGCCAGTCGAACAGGATGTCGTCCTGGGCGAGCCCCCGGGTGAGCCACTGGTAGAAGTGGTGGTGGGTGTTGACCAGCCCCGGGGTGAGCAGGTGCCCCTCGCCGTCGATCCGCCGGGCCACGTCGGCGAGCCCGGTGGGCGCGGGACCGTCGCCGACCGACTCGACGGTGTCGCCGAGGAGGACGACGTGCCCGCGCGGGTACTCGGTGCCGGCCGCGTCGACGGTGGCGATCGCGGCGTTCTCGATCACGGTCCGCCGACCGGCGGCCGGGGGCTGCACTGCCATGGCGTCCTCCAGGGGGCCGAGGTGGCGGAGCGTCAGGAGACGGGGATGACCGGGGTGACGCCCTCGCGGTGCACGGTGCCCTCGATCAGGCCGTACATCCGGTCGGCGGCGTAGTAGACCTCGTTCTCGTTCTTCAGCCCGAACGGCTCCAGGTCCACCAGGAAGTGGTGCTTGTTGGGCAGTTCGAGCCGGACCTCGTCCACCTCGGCCCGGTGGTCCAGCACCCGGGTGCCCATGGCGTGCAGGGTCTGCTGGAGCGAGTACGAGTAGGTCTGCGCGAACGCCTCCAGCAGGTGCCGCCGGACCTCCCGGTAGGAGTGGTTCCAGTCGGGCGCGGCGTCCTCGGCGTCCCGGCCGGCGAAGCCGAACGCCCAACGGGCCGTCACCTGGGTGGCCAGGATCCGGTCGTAGGCCTCCGGCAGGGTGGTGTAGGGGTCCTTGAGGTAGCCCCAGAACTCCGAGTCGGTGGTGTTCATCACCACCAGGTCCTTGAGCCCCGAGACCACCCGGAACCGCCCGCCGTCGTACTCCACCTCGGTGGTGCGCACCTCCTGCCCGTTGCGGACGAAGGAGTGGCCGGTGTCGGCGGTCTCGCCGGGCCGGTCGGACGCGGCCGCGATCCGGTCCCAGGAGTACTCCTCGATCCGGATCCGGGCGCTGTGCACCACGCCCCGTTCGGTGTTCTCGACGAAGTGCCGGGCCAGCAGCATCGCGAAGCCCTCGGCGGACTCGATGCCGTGCCGCTTGGCGAAGGCGTACACGGTGTTCTTGGTGCTGTCGGTGGGCAGGCAGTTGGCGTTCGAGCCGGTCAGGTGGACGTCCTCGAAGTCGCCGCGCAGCGACACCGAGACGTTCAGGTCCTTGAGGTGGTGGCGGTCGGCTTCGCGGTGGACCCGGACGATGCGGTTCTCCGCCTTGCCGTACTGGTTCTGGCCGAGCACGTGCGCCATGAGGTGTCTCCTCAGCTCTCCTCAGCGATGGGCGGCCTGGCGAGCGGGGAGCCGTCAGCTCCCGCGGTAGACCGAGTAGCCGAACGGGTTCAGCAGCAGCGGCACGTGGTAGTGCCGCTGCCCGGGTGCGACCGTGAAGACGATCGACACCTCGGGGAAGAAGGGCTGCTGCCCCGACGCCGCGTGGTACGCCGCGGAGTCGAAGAGCAGGCGGACGACCGCGCCCGCCGTCACGGCCGGCAGGTCGGTGACCCGGCCGTCGGAGTCGGTGGCGGAGGCGCCGAGCAGCTGCCAGCCGTCCCCGGTGTGGACGGCCAGCTCGACCGGGACGCCGGCGGCCGGACGGCCGAGGCTGGTGTCGAGCACGTGCGTGGAGATGCCGGTCATGGGGCCTCGTCCGGGTCGCGGGTGGTGGTTGACGGGGCGTCAGGGCGTGCCGAGCAGGCGGTCGAGCCGGAGCTCGTTGATCCGGCGCAGCTCCTCCCGGACGACGCCCGCCTCGGTGGCGGCGTCGTTCGGCAGCCGCTCGCGCAGCGCGGCCAGCAGCGCGTCCGCGCTGCGGCCGGTCGCGCAGGCCAGGAAGACGTGGCCGAACCGCGCCTCGTACGCGGCGTTGGCCTCGCTCAACTCGCGGAGCACGCCCCGCTCGGCGCCCCGCAGGCCGGACTGCTCGCGCTCGGACGCGGCGTCGCCGGCCCGCGGCGCGCCGAGCGGGGCGTGGCCGGCCAGGGCGTCGTGCAGGTCGGCGGGGAGAGGCCGGCGGTCGCCGCGGCGTTGGCGGCGAGCAGTCCGGTGCGGCCGGACCAGGGGCGGGCGGCCGCGACGGCGTCGGCCCAGGCGGGGCTGGAGCAGATCTCCAGCAGGAGCTCCCGGAGTTCGGTCGGCCCGGTGGCGGCCAGCGCGGCGAGGGCATCGGGGTCGGGGGGTGGCTTGGTCACGGGAGGGGCCTCCTGGGAATCGGTGCCACCCGCACAAGCTAGGGCGGCCGCAACAGGCCGTCAACACTTTGTTGAACTGTTTGCGGCGGCGGACGGGAGCACCGGGGCGCGCGCCCGGCACCGGCTGCGACCCGCCCGGCAGCGCCCGACGCGTCAGGACTTCTCCTGCCGGTTCAGGTAGTTGTACACCGTGAACCGGCTGACACCGAGCGCCGACGCGACGGTCTCCACCCCGTGGCGGACGGTGAACGCCCCGCGTTCCTCCAGCAGGGCGACCACCCGCTGCTTCTCCGTCCGGCCGAGCTCGGCCAGCGGCCGGCCGTCGAACTGCCGGGCCATCTCGGCCAGCAGCAGGTCCAGCGCGCTGCTCAGGTGCGGCAGCCGCACCGCGACGGCGGGCTCGCCCTCCCAGGCCAGCACGACGTCCTCGGCGCGGGCCGCGGCCGGGTCGAGCGCGGTGGCGCCGACCGCCTCCAGCAGCGGCCTCAGGGCGACGGCGAGCGGGTGGTCCGGGGCATCGCTCACTGCGCGCTCCTTCCTGCGGGCCGGCCGGGGGTTCCTGACGGCCCGTCACGGGCGGGGCCTCGCCGTCCGGCAGGACGCTGACCTGGAGCGAGATCCGGTTCGCGCCGGCCGCCAGGGTCTCCCGCAGCAGCCGGGCCACGGCGGCCAGGGCCTGTTCGGCGTCCCCCTCCGCGCTGGTGCCGAACGGGCCGACCGCGACCGCCAGGCCCGCGTCGGCGGCCGCCCGGCGGGCCGCGTCGGCGTGCGCGGGGAAGCCGTCCAGGTCGAACGGCTCGGTCGTGAACTCCACCATCAATCGCACCGGCCCACCCTATCGACCGGTCGGCCGGGCGGAATCCCCGTCGCCGGGTCTGCCCGCGTAGACCTCGGGATTCGCCCTCCCGGGCCGGTCAGCGGGCCCGCACCATGACCGCCAGCCCGGGCGAGAGCTCCGACGGCGGCTGGCTGTTGAACGCCCGGTAGCCCCACGTCTCGTACAGCGCCCGCACCTTGCCGTCCCCCGCGAGCGGGTTGACCATCAGCGTGACGCGGTCCTCGGTGCGGAGGTCGAGGAAGGCGTCGTGGAGCCGGCGGGCGGTGCCCGTCCCGCGCCACGGGGCGCGGACGCCGATCTCGCGGAGCGCCAGCACCGGGCGGTCGGTGAACCCGGCGGGCGGCGGCTCCGCCAGCCGCGTCCAGTACCGGTCGGCGGCGTCGACGGTGTTCCCGTACACGTAGCCGACCGGCAGCTCCCCGTGGTAGCCCAGCAGCAGCCCGAACCCGGGCCCGTCGGCGTGCCGGTCGAGGCGGCCGAGGAAGGCCTCGACGCCGTAGTTCGGCAGGTGGAGCAGCGGGGCCCGGACGTCCGCGTAGACGGCCAGCAGGTCCCGCCGGGCCCGGGCGGTGAGCTCGGTGTGGTGGCGCAGCTCGACGGTCACGCGGGGCTCCTCCGGGAGTGGGGGTGTGGCGGCTCGGCCGGAACCGATTGTCCGTCAAGGACTCGACCCCTCCGGCACATTGACGTTTTGTTGAAGACGGGCCTACGCTCCCAGCACTCTCCCGAGGGTTCGGAGGCCCCTGGTGTCCAACGGCGACGGTGCGGTGATCCGCTCCAGGCGGGTGGTGCTGCCGGAGGGGGAGCGGCCGGCCGACGTCGCGGTGCGCGGCGGGCGGATCGAAGCCGTCGCCGGCTACCGGGAGTTGACGGCGGACAGGGTGACCGACCTCGGGGCGGTCGCGCTGCTGCCCGGGCTGGTCGACACCCACGTGCACGTCAACGAACCGGGGCGGACGGAGTGGGAGGGCTTCGCCTCCGCGACCAGGGCGGCCGCGGCCGGCGGAGTCACCACGATCGTCGACATGCCGCTGAACTCCGTCCCGCCGACCACCACCGTCCGCGGGCTGGCGGTCAAGCGGGCCGCCGCCGACGGGCAGCTGTGGGTGGACACCGGCTTCTGGGGCGGGGCGGTGCCCGGCAACACGGGGGAGCTGGCGGGGCTGCACCGGGCCGGGGTGTTCGGCTTCAAGTCCTTCCTCGCCCCCTCCGGGGTCGCCGAGTTCCCGCACCTCGCCACCCCGCCGAGCTGGCGGCCGCGCTCGCCGAGCAGGCCCGGCTCGGCGCGCTGGCCGTCGTCCACGCCGAGGACCCGGCCGTGCTGGACACCGCCCCGCAGGTGCCCGGCGTCCGCTACCGCGACTTCCTCGCCTCCCGGCCCGACGGCGCCGAGTCGGCCGCCGTCGCCGGACTGCTGGAGTGCGCCCGCCGGACCGGCGCCCGGGTGCACGTCCTGCACGTCTCCTCCGCCGCCGTGCTGCCGCTGCTGCGCCGGGCCCGCGCGGACGGCGTCCGGGTCAGCGCCGAGACCTGCCCGCACTACCTGACGCTGACGGCCGACCAGGTCCCGGACGGCGACACCGCGTTCAAGTGCTGCCCGCCGATCCGCGACACGGCCAACCGGGAACTGCTCTGGCAGGCGCTCGCGGACGGCGAGTTCGCCGCCGTGGTGTCCGACCACTCGCCGTCCACCCCCGACCGGAAGCTGCTCCCGCGGCACGGCGGCAGCGGCGACTTCGCCGCCGCCTGGGGCGGCGTCGCCTCCCTCCAGCTCGGCCTGCCCGCCGTCTGGACCGAGGCCCGCCGGCGCGGCCACACCCTGACGGAGGTGGCCCGCTGGATGTCCGCCGGCCCCGCCGAACTGGTCGGACTGGCCGGCCGCAAGGGCGCCATCGCGCCCGGCCGCGACGCCGACCTGGTGGCCTTCGACCCGGACGCCGAGTTCACCGTCCGCGCCGAACGGCTCCACCACCGCAACCCCGTCACCCCCTACGCGGGCCGCACCCTCACCGGGCAGGTCCGCACCACCTGGCTGCGCGGGCAGGCCGTCGACGTCGACGGCGCCCCGCGCGGACGGCAGCTGGTCCGCGAGTGAGGGAGAGTCAGATGAGCACCGCGCAGCGCACGGACGCACCGTTCACCGAGCTGGTCGACCTGGCCTCCCGGCTGCTCGGCGCCGGGGTGATCGCCACCAACGAGGACACCTTCGCCGACGCCGAGAACCTGCTGGTCGCCGCGCCCGCCCAGTTCCGCCCGCACACCTTCGGGCACAAGGGCCAGATCATGGACGGCTGGGAGTCCCGCCGCCGGCGCGGCGTCAGCGCCGGGCAGCCGCACCCCGACGACGAGGACCACGACTGGGCGATCGTCCGGCTCGGCGCGGCGGGCGTGGTGCGCGGCGTGGTGGTGGACACCGCGCACTTCACCGGCAACCACCCGGAGACGGCGTCCGTACAGGGCGCGTCGGTGCCCGGGCACCCCTCGCCCGAGGAGGTGCTGGCCGCCGAGTGGACCGACCTGGTGCCGCGGACCCCGCTGCGCGGCGACACCGCGCACGCCTTCGCGGTCGCCGACCCCACCCGGTACACGCACGTCCGGCTGAACATCTGGCCGGACGGCGGCGTCGCCCGGCTGCGGGTGCACGGCGAGGTGCTGCCCGACCCGCGGCACCTCGCCGGGCTGACCTTCGACCTGGCCGCGCAGGAGTACGGCGGCGTCGCCGAGGCCGCCTCCGACCGGTACTACTCCTCGCCGCACCACCTGAACGCGCCCGGCCGGCCCGCCGTCATGGGCGACGGCTGGGAGACCCGGCGGCGCCGCGACAAGTCCCACGACTGGGTCCGGATCGCGCTGGCCGCGCACGGCGAGGTGCTGGCCGCCGAGGTGGACACCTCCTGCTTCGTCGCCAACGCGCCCGGCTGGGCCGAACTCGTCGGCCACGACGGGGAGTCGGAGACCGTCCTGCTGCCCCGCACCCGCTTGCAGCCCGACACCCGGCACCACTTCCGCCTCCCGCCGGGCGTGCCCGTCACCCACGTCCGCATCAACGTCTACCCCGACGGCGGCCTCGCCCGCCTCCGCCTCACCGGCCGGCTCACCGAGGCCGGGCGCGACGCGATGGCGCTCCGCTGGTTCAACGCGCTGCCGGCGGCGGAGGCCGGAGCGGTGCTGGCGGCGGCGGGCCTCGCCCCCGCCCCGGCCGGCGGCCGCCCGCTGGGCGACGCGGCCGGCATCCGCGCGCTGTACGGGAGCTGACGGCCGGCCAGGAGGCGGCCACGGCCCGCGGGGGACCCGGTCCGGAAGGACGAGATCGGTGTGCCGGGCTTCGGGAACACCCGGCTGTCGCCGACCGGTCGACCGGCCGGGCGGGTCGGTGCGGGCATATGCCTGTCAAGGGCCCGGGGCCCGGGCGGGCGAATATCCCGGGAGCGGGCGATGGGGAACCGGGACGCTGGTTACGCTGGGAAAAAGGCGGGGTGGAACGGGAGGGGGCCGGGGCATGGGGACGGTGAGCCGGGGGCGGAGCGATCTGCTCGGGTCCGGTGGCGGCGGCGCGGGCCCCTTCGGCGTGCTGCGCCGGGCGCTGCGCCTGCTGGAGGCGGTCGACCGGTATGCCGAGGGCTGCACGCTGGCGGAGCTCTCGCGGGCACTGACCATGCCGGAGGCGGCCGTTCGGCAGCTCGCGGAGGAACTGGAGACCGAGGGCTACCTGATGTGCCTGGACGGGGTGTGGGCGCTCGGCGGGGCGTTCACGCTGCTCGGCGCGCAGCACCGGGAGCCGCTGGTGCGGGCCAGGCTGCACCACCAGCTGGAGGACCTGCGGGACGAACTCGGCGCCGCCGTGTACTTCAGCCGCTACCACGACGGCGAGTTGTCGGTGGAGGCGGTCTGCTCCGGCGAGCACGCCCCGGCGGTGAACGAGTGGGTGGACTTCCGGGCCACCGCGCACGCCTCCGCGATCGGCAAGTGCCTGCTGGCCCAACTCGACCACGCCGCACGGCTGGACCACTTGGCCCGGCACCCGGTGGCCCGGCTCACCTCCCGGACCATCACCGAGACGGACCGCCTCCTTCACCGCCTCGACCGCCAGCCCGCGACCGTCCCCGTGCTGGACCTGCAGGAGTACTCGATGGACACGGTGTGCGCCGCCGTCCCGATAGTGGCCGGCAACACCGTCGGCTGCCTGGCCACCTCGCTGCCCGTCGACCAGGCGTACCGGCTGCGCGAGGCCGCCGAGCTGCTCACCGCGCGGGCCACGCCGCTGATGCTGGCGATGGCGGTCTGACGCACCCGCGGTCCGACGCGCGCTCAAGTCCCCTGTGGGGCCGCCCCGCGTCGACGCGCCCGGAGCACCACGGAACGGCCGCCGTCCGGAAGGCACTTGCCGGACAGCGGAGAACCCGGACAACGGAGAACGGGGGCCGTCGCACCGGATCCGGCGATCCGTGCGACAGCCCCCGCAGGTTCGACGTGTCCCCTCGTCCCCGGACCGGCAAGCGGGATGCCGGTGTCGGAGCAACGTCGAAGGTTCGAGCCCGTCCCCCGGAGTCGGGCTCCCCCGGAGGACCCACGCTAGGTCAGCCGGCCCGGGAGCGGTTTGGCACCGGGTCGACGACCGGTTGGCGAGGCGTCAACTTCAGGGACAGCGACTGCTGGCGGTGGTCGCGCGGGGCGAGGCCGTACGCGGTGCGGAACGCGCGGCTGAAGTCGTCGGGCCGGGGGATGCCGCAGCGGGCGGCGATGGTGCCGATCGGGACGGAGCGCAGCGCCGGGTCGGCCAGGTCCCGGTGGGCCTTCTCCAGGCGCAGGCGGCGGATCCAGGCGGCCACCGTGTCGCCGTCGGTGTGCTGGGCGAACAGCCGGTGCAGGTAGCTGACCGAGATGTGGTGCGCGGCCGCGATCGTGGCCGGGGCCAGCTCCGGGTCGTGCAGGTGGCGGCGGACGAACGCCCGGACCTGCTCGACGGTGGCGCGCTGCCGGGCGGTGTCCGGCAGGTCCGCGTCGTCCTCCAACTCGTCGGCCAGCCAGGCGGCGACCAGCTCCACCGCGATCGGCCCGAGCCGGTCCGCGACCGCCGGGCCGAGCAGCGCCGCCTGCCGGTCCAGGCTGACCAGGAAGTCGGCGAGCACCGCCGCCGGGCCCCGGTCGCCGCGAAGCCCCGGCCGAGCAGCCGGCGCAGCCGGAACGGCGGCGTCGGCAGCAGCGCCACCGGGAAGTCGATGCCGACGCCCTCGATCCGCGGTTCGCCGCCCGCCGGGCCGCGCTCGCCGAGCGCCCGCAGGTCGTACGCGCGGGAGCTGTCCAGCATGGTCAGCTCGCCGGGGCGGAACAGCTGGGTCTGCTCGGTGTCGCGGGACAGCGCCAGCACGCCGTGCTGAACGAACGTCAGGTGGAACACGCCCGGATCGGAGCGCCGCACCCGCGCGTCGGTGCGGCGGAACCGGGCCGACGGGAAGGAGGTGCCGAGGAAGGTCACCGGGCCGAGCTCGGAGCGGCGCAGCTCGGCGGAGAACCGGTCCGCGTCCGGGGTGCTGGCGTCGCAGTCCCTGGTCAGCGCCAGTTGGTCGCGCCAGATCTCGAACCGCTCGTGCGGCCGGAGTTGCTCGAACGGGTCGGCGTTCTCCGTCGCCGTGGTCATGCTGGTGCCCACCTTCCGTTGCCGCTCGGCGACCCGCCGTGTCCGACCCAGCATCGCAGGTCACGGGCGCGGGCCGGACACCGGACCGGCAGCAGCGGAGTGCGGGCGCACCGGCCCGGACAGCAGAAAGGGCAGGGAGTCGATGCTCTCCTGCCGCTATCCAACTTATACCTGACGGGGGGCCTTGCGGCAAGGCCCCCCCGATGCCGCACAATCGCTGATCTGAACCGGGGAACCCGTGCAAACAGCACAAACGGGGCATCGCGCGCGCACCACCCGGCAGGGGATCGGAGTCCAGTACATGACGCAGCAGACGACCAGTTCCTTCGATCTGCCCGAGCGGCTCGCCGCCAAGGCGGACCCGGGCCTGATCGCCGACGACGACCGGCACTTCGCCGCCGTCGCAGCCACCCTCGACCAGGACATCGCCGAACTCACCGCCCGCCTCGACGAGATCCGCCGCAGCCCCGGCGGCGCCGGCCGCGCCGCCATGGACCGCGACAACGAGATCCACCAACTCTCCTCCCGGCTGCGGACCCTGCGCCGCTTCGGCGCCGACCTGTGCCTCGGCCGGATCGTCCACGCCGACGACACCGAACCCGTGTACATCGGCCGCCTCGGCCTTGCCGACGCCGACGGACGCCGCCTGCTGGTCGACTGGCGCTCGCCCGCCGCCGAACCGTTCTTCGCCGCCACCCACGCCAACCCGATGGGCCTGTCCAGCCGCCGCCGCTACCGCTGGCAGCGCGGCCGGATCGGCGACTACTGGGACGAGGTGTTCACCGCCGACGCGCTCGACGGCCACGCCGCGCTCGACGACCAGTCCGCGTTCATCGCCAGCCTCGGCTCCGCCCGCTCCGAGCGGATGCGCGACGTCCTCGCCACCATCCAGGCCGACCAGGACGCCATCATCCGGGCCGGCTCGCGCGGCGCCCTCGTCGTCGACGGCGGACCCGGCACCGGCAAGACCGTCGTCGCCCTGCACCGCACCGCCCACCTGCTGTACTCCGACCCGCGGCTCGGCCACCGCAAGGGCCGGGTGCTGTTCGTCGGCCCCCACCAGCCGTACCTGGCCTACGTCTCCGACGTGCTGCCCAGCCTCGGCGAGGAGGGCGTGCAGACCTGCACGCTGCGCGACCTGCTCCCCGAAGGCGCGGCCGTGGACGCCGAACCCGACCCCGAGGTGGCCCGGCTGAAGGCCGACGCCCGGATCGTCGGCGCGATCGAACGGGCCGTCAAGGTCTACGAGGAGCCGCCCGCCGAGGGCCGCAAGCTCTCCACCGAGTGGTACGAGCTGTGGATCGACCCGGAGGACTGGTCCGAGGCGTTCGCCGCCCCCGGCCCCGGCACCCCGCACAACGAGGCCCGCGAACTGATCCTCGACGAGCTCATCACCATCCTGCTCGACAAGAACGCCGACTCCTTCGACGAGGAGGAGGACGGCATCTCGCCCGAGGTGCTCCGCCGCGAACTGCGCCGCGACCCCGAACTCCTCGGCGCGCTGCGCCGTGCCTGGCCGATCCTCGAACCCACCGACCTGGTCGGCGACCTGTGGACCGTCCCCGCCTACCTGCGGCTGTGCGCGCCCTGGCTGAGCCGCGAGGAGATCCGCACCCTGCAGCGCGCCGAACCCGCCGCCTGGACGCTCTCCGACCTGCCGCTGCTCGACGCCGCGCGGCGCCGGCTGGGCGACACCGACGCGGACCGCCGCCAGCGCGCCCACCGGGCCCGGCTCGCCGCCGAACGGGAGTTGATGGACGGCGTCGTCGACCACCTGCTGACCGCCGACGAGGACGGCGAGGGCGCCGTCGCCATGCTGCGCGGCGCGGACCTGCGCGACGCGCTGATCGACCACTCCGAAGCCGAGCCGGTCTCGCCCGACCTGCTGGCCGGCCCGTTCGCGCACATCGTGGTCGACGAGGCGCAGGAACTCACCGACGCCGAATGGCAGATGCTGATCGCCCGCTGCCCGTCGCGGTCCTTCACCATCGTCGGCGACCGCGCCCAGGCCCGGCACGGCTTCACCGAGTCCTGGACCGAACGCCTGGAGCGGGCCGGCCTGGACCGCATCACCCTCACCTCACTGAGCGTCAACTACCGCACGCCCGAAGAGGTCATGGCCGAGGCCGAACCCGTCATCCGGGCCGCCCTCCCCGACGCCAACGTCCCCACCTCGATCCGCCGCAGCGGCCTCCCCGTCCTGCACGGCGCCCCCGCCCTCCGCGACCCGCTGCTCGAACAGTGGCTCGCCGAACACCCCGAGGGCACCGCCTGCGTGATCGGCGACCCGACCTACCTCGGCCACCCCCGGGTCCGCTCCCTCACCCCCGAACTCGTCAAGGGCCTCGAATTCGACCTGGTCGTCCTGGTCGACCCCGAGTCCTTCGGCGACGGCATCGAGGGCGCGGTCGACCGCTACGTCGCCATGACCCGCGCCACCGGCCAACTCGCCATCCTGCGCCCCTGACCCACCCCGGCCCGGGGCGGGCTCACCGGGGGATGAGGGCCTCGACGGTGGCCAGCGGGACGGCGCGGATACCGCCGACCACGGCCCTGGTGTAGGAGTCGCTGCCAGGGACCTCCCAGAGGGGGCCGCTGAACGGAGTGCCGACCACGTCCGGTGCGAGCCAGCATTCCCCGGAGCTGAGCACCAACTGATCGGCGACGAGGGGGGTGGCCCGGATGAAGGCACCGATCCGCCCCTGGACGTCCGCCCGGACGTCGACGATGCCGAAAAGGCTTCCGTCCGGGGCCAGGAGCATCCCGGTGTCCATGTCGACGGGCAGGCCGGGCGGCTTCGGGGGGGTGAAGACCCAGGCACGGGCGCCGGGCGCGACGGCCGGGCCGGCGAGCGTGTGGACATCCCTCAGTTCCAGTTGGCTGTAGGGGAAGCCCGGAAGGGCGGGAACGGCCAGGGTGCCCTTCGCGGTGATGATCGAGGCGCCGCGGTTCCGGGCATCCGCGAGGATCCGTGCCATCGGGTCGCTCGCACAGCCGGCGGCGCCGGCGAAGGCGGTCGGCGCCGCCGGGGAAGGGCGGGCCTCGACGGCTCGGTCGGTGGGGGCGAGGTTCGCGGCGAGCAGGGTGACGGCGACCGCCGAAGCGGCGGTGCCGAGGACGAGCGTGCGCTTCACGGTGCGGCGCCGGCGCTTGGACCGCAGGGCAGTGAGGACCGCTTCCGGGTCGGGCGTGTGCGCGGTCAGCGTGTCGGTGAGGTCGTTGACGTCCACGGCTTCAGCCTTCCTGGTGCGACGGGTGCGACGGGTGCGAGGAGTCGGACGGGCCTGCGGGCAGCCGGAGGACCGCACGGGCCTGGGAGAGGTGGGAGCGCACGGTGGCGGGAGCGCAGCCGAGCACCTGGGCGATCTGCCGGTCGTCCTGGTCGAGCAGGTAGTGCAGGACGACCACGGCCCGTTGGCGGGGCGTCAGTTGGGCGAGCAGCCGCTCGACCTCGTCCCGTCGCAGCACCGCCTCGCTGCCGTCCGCGGCGGCCCGGTCCAGGACGCCGGTGTCCGCCGTGGGGGTGGTGCGTCGCCGGCCGGCCTTGCGCCGGTCGGACAGGAAGGTGTTGACCACGACCTGGCGGACGTACGCGGCCGGGTGCTCCAGCGAGGAGATCCTGCGCCAGCGCGGGACGACGGCGAGGAGCGCGTCGGACAGCACGTCCTCGGCCAGGTGCGGATCGCCGGTGAGCGCGCCGGTGAACCGGCTGAGCCCGGGGAGCTCAGCGGCGAGGAATTCGTCGAGCGTCACGGTCTGTCGCCTTCTGTCGTGCCCGAGGGTCTGACGTCCTGTCAGGAGGAGAACGTCACGACCCCGCCCGCGTGTGCAGCGGACGGGGTCGGACGTTCGAAAGCTTCGCCAGGAAGGGCGCGGCCCGGGCGCGGTGGGGTCAGACCGAGCTGAGGATGCGGTAGCGGAGGTGGGTGACGGTGGGGGAGGGGATGACCTCGACGGGTTCCAGGGTGGCGCGGACGTCGTCGAGGAGGCGCTCGCCCGCGCCGAGGGTGACGGGGACGAGGTGCAGGACGAGCTCGTCGAGCAGGCCCGCCTGGAGGTACTGGCGGACGGTGGCGGCGCCGCCCGCGATCTCCACGTCCTGCTCGCCCGCGGCGGCGCGGGCCCGGACGAGGGCGGCCTCGATGCCGTCGGTGACGAACTCGAAGATGGTGCCGCCCTCCATCGGGAGCGGCTTGCGCGGGTAGTGGGTGAGGACGAACACCGGTGCGTGGTACGGGGGTTCGGGCCCCCACCAGCCGGTCCAGCTCTCGTCCCAGGCGCCCCGGCCCGGGTCGAACATGTTCCGGCCCATGATGTGCGCGCCGGTGTTGGCGTGCAGCGCGCCGAGGATGTGCGCGTCCTGCTCCCGCCCGGGCCGGTCGGACTCGAACATCCAGGAGGTCAGCGCCTCCCGCGCCCCCGTGCCGAACGGGTGCTCCAGGCTCTGGTCGGGCCCGGCGGTGAACCCGTCCAGCGAGATGGCCATGTTGGCGGTGACGACTCCCACGAGGGCTCCCGGTGGTTCGACGACGTGAGGGATGCTGCCAGAGGCGATGCTAGGCAGCCGCGCCGGAGATCCCCGGGAGCCACGAGCGGTCATCCCCTGGGCGGCGCGTCCTGCGGGGGGTCCTCCGGGAGCGCGGGCGGGTCGAGGACGACCCGGCGGTCGCTCGGATTGTCGGCGAGGAAGCGGACGGTGGCCTTCGCGCCGAGGCCGGGCGGCAGGTGCACCGGGAACTCGTAGCGGGTGCGGACGGTGGACTCCCCGTCCCCGCCGTCGGTGTAACGGAGCGTCAGGGGGACGGAGTTCCGGCCCCGGTGGTCGATCTCCTCCAGGGTCTTGCCCATCTCCACCACCACGGCCCGGCGGGTCACCGCCTCCTCGGCGAACCGCCGCTCGTACAGGGCCCGTTCGCGGGGCCGGTTGAGGGAGAACAGCCGGGAGGAGCGGTCGTTCCGGGCGGTGAACACGGCGCCGGCCGCGGCGGCCAGCGAGGCGAGCAGCGGCCAGCCGCCGGGCATCCCGACGGCCGCGCCCAGCGCGATCGTGACCACCGCGGCCAGGCTGGACGTCCAGCCGCCGAAGACCGGGTGGACGTGCTCCATGGTGTCCCGCCCGGCCGCCGCGAAGGCCATGAAGGCGGCGTACGTCATCGCCGCCACGGCCAGCGCGGCCGTCCTCCCGGGGTACACGTGCCCGGCGAGCCAGCCGCCGGCCAGGCCGATTCCCAGTGCGACCGCCAGGGACACCCAGCGCAGCCAGAACAGTCGCGGCCACGTCCCCGCCGCCGGAATCGAACGTCCGTTTTCCATGATCCCGGATGGTAGCCGTTCGTGCCTCAACCGGTCCGCCGCCGCCGCTCGTTGGAGTCAATCCGCAGCGCCGCCCCGGTGCGGCCGGCGGCCCCGGCGGGCCGGGCGGCGGAGGATCGGCAGTGACTCCGTCCACCCACGGGAGGTCCGATGACCACCAGCCCGCCGCCCCGGCGCATCCTCACCGTCTGCCTCGGCAACTACTGCCGGAGCCCGTTCGCCGCCCGGGTGCTCGCCGACCTCGGCGGCGCGGCGGTGGAGGTCCGCTCCGCCGGGCTGGCCGCCGCCTGGCAGGAGGCGCACCCCGAGATGGCCGCCGTCGCCGCCGTGCTCGGCTACGACCTCACCGGCCACCGGCCCACCCGGGTCAGCCGGGAGCTGATCGAGTGGGCCGACCTGGTGCTCGCCATGGACCAGTCCGTCCTGGACCGGCTCTACGCCCTCGCCGGCCCCGACAGCACCACCACCATGCGCCTGTACCTCGACCACGACCGGGACGTGCCCGACCCGATGGGCCGCTCCGCCGTCGAGTTCGCCTACTGCGCGCTGCTGATCGAGGCGGGCGCGGCCCGGCACCTGCCCTGACGCCGGGTCAGCCCCGGCGCGCCACCGACAGCAGGACGTCCACCAGGCGCTCCGCCGCGTCCGGGCGGCCGTGCTCGCGGGCGCGGGCCGCCAGCGCGGCGCGCCGGGCCGGGTCGTCGAGCAGCGGGCCGAGCGCCGCGCCGAGGTCGTCCGGGCCGACCGCGCCGAGCAGGGCCATCGCCGCGCCGGACTGCTGGAGGTGGGTCGCGTTGTGGGCCTGCTCGTTGCCCGCCGAGGACGCCAGCGGGACGAACACCGCCGCCTTGCCCAGCGCCGTCAGCTCCGCCAGGGTGCCCGCGCCGCTGCGGCTGACCACCACGTCCGCCAGGGCCAGCACGTCCGGGAGTTCGGCGCCCAGGAAACCGGTCAGGAAGTAGCGGCCCATCAGGTGCGCGGGCAGCTGCGCCGCCCGGGAGTGCAGCGCCGCCTCGTTCGCCGGGCCGCACTGGTGGACCACGTTGGCCCGCTCCAGCAGCCAGGGCAGGACGCCCGAGACCAGGTCGTTGATCTGCGCCGAGCCCTGCGCGCCGCCCGTGACGTACACCGTCGGCAGCGAGCGGTCGAAGCCGTACAGGCCCAGCGCCGCCACCGCCTTGTCCGGACGGCCCGCCAGCACGGCCGGGCGGACCGGGTTGCCGGTCACCGCCGCGGTGCTCCGGGCGGAGCCGGGCAGCAGCGGCAGCGTCGACTCGGAGGACACCGCGACCCGGGTCGCCGCCCGCGCCAGCACCTTGTTCGCCAGGCCCAGGCGCACCGTCTGCTCGTGCACCACCAGCGGCACCCGGCAGGAGCGCGCCGCCAGCCCGACCGGCACCGCCACGTACCCGCCGGTCGCCAGGACCACGTCCGGCTCGAAGCGGGAGATCAGCCGCCGGGCCTGCACCGCGCCCAGCGGCACCCGGCACATGTCCTTCACGTTCGCCGGCGAGACCAGCTTCAACGGGTTGCGGGACCGCCGGACCTTGCCGGTGGCGACCGGCTCGAAGCGGATCCCCTCCGCCGGCGCCACCCGCGCCTCCAGGCCCTTCGCGGTACCGATCCACAGCACCTCGACGGCCCGGCGCTCGGCGGCCAGCCGCTCCTGGAGCGCCCGCACCGCCGTCAGCGCCGGGTAGGTGTGCCCGCCCGTGCCGCCGCCCGTCACCACGAGCCGCAAGCTGCGGCGCCCCTGTTCGTCGACCACTGTCGTACCCCTCCGCGTCGAATCGATCACTGATTGCTTGATCCAGAGTGCACTCTTTCCTGGCGGACAGTCACATTTCGGCAGCCGGAGGGCTCCGGACGGAAGGTGGAGACGGATGCGCGAGGCGTACCTGGACCAGGAGTTGGCGGTGGCACTGGCGGCCCGCGGCGGGGTGCCCGCGCCGCTCACGGCCGATCGGCTGGCGCAGTGGCAGCAGGCCGACGCGGCGCGACGGCCGCGCCCGTCGCTCGCGGAGCTGGCGGCCGGCGGACGCTTCGAGGTGGGCGAGGCCGAGGGGCTGGTGTGGGCCGCCCCGCCGGGCCGGTCGGGCGGCTGCCGGTGCTCCACTACCTGCACGGGGGCGGACTGATCGGCGGCAACGCGCACGCCGTACTGCCGCGCGTGCTGCGCGAGTTGGCGGAACCGCTGGGCCTGGCGGTGGTCTCGGTCGAGTACCCCCTCGCCCCCGGCGCGCGGTACCCCGGGCCGCTGCACGCCTGCCGCGACGCCCTGCGCCGGACGGTCGCCGACGCCGACGCGCTGGGCCTCGACCCGACCCGGATCGTGCTCGCCGGCAAGAGCGCCGGCGGCGGGCTCGCCGCCGCCCTCGCCCTCCTGCTCCGGGACGAGGGCGGACCGCTGACGATCGGTCAACTGCTGCTCAGCCCGATGCTGGACGACCGCGGCGGAACGGCCTCCGCCCGCCAGCAGGCCGGCCACGACACCTGGGACGCCACCTCCAACGCCACCGCCTGGCAGGCCGCCCTCGGCCCCCGCCACGGCGCCCCGACCTCCCGCCGTACGCCGCACCCGCCCGGGCCACCGACCTCGCCGGGCTGCCACCCGCCTACCTGGAGGTCGGCTCCGCCGAGACCTTCCGCGACGAGGTGGTGGCCTACGCGGACACCCTCTGGCGGAGCGGCGGCCACGCCGAGCTCCACGTCTGGCCCGGCGCGGTCCACGGCTTCGACACCCTCGCCCCCGACGCGGCCGTCAGCCGCGCCGCGGTGACGGCCCGTCAGGACTGGCTGCGCCGCCTGCTGGGATGACGCCGGTCAGCCCGGGGCGTCGGTGGGGGTCCAGCCCGTGGACGTCCAGCCGCCGGTGGTGCGGGCGTAGCGCAGGCGCCGGTGGGCGCGGGACGGGGAGGCCTGCCAGAACTCGGCGGTGGTGGCGTGCAGGGCGTAGCAGCGGAGGGCCGGGGAGGGGGTGAAGCAGCCGGGGCCGGGCGGACGGGGCCGTGCAGGCGGACCTGGCGGCCGGGGGCGGGCCAGTAGACGGTGAGGGCGGCGTCCGGGCGGGCGGCGAACTGACGGGCCTTCGGGGAGTCCGGCTCGGTCCAGAAGTGCCAGGCGGCGGCGTCCCGGTCGACGTCGCGCAGGACCAGCACCCGGGCGTCCGGGCGGCCCCCGGCGTCGACCGTGGACAGCGTCATCACCTGCGCGTCCGGGACGCCCGCCGCGAGGGCGTCCCGCAGCCAGGCCGTGAACAGGGCCGCCGGATCGGCAGGGATGGCCGGGTCGGGGTCCGGGTAGGTGTCGGCCGCGAGGACCGGGTGGGCGAGCAGGGCCCGGAGCAGCGGGCCGGGTGCGGCGTCGCCCTCGCGGCGGGCGGGGTCGGTCGGGTCGGTCACGGTGTCTCCCGGGGTGGCTCGGGGTTCACCCTATCGAGCGGCTTATTAGACACAATGTTGATAAGAACCGTCGAACCCCTTGTCGGGCCCACTACCCGCGAGTAGTTTGCCCGTGTGCCCACCGGGCCCCACGCCTCCCCGAGGCCGGCCCGCCACCCGTCCCGCCCGTCGCCATGTCCACCCGCAGGTACAGGAGGCACCCCCATGCCCGCACCACCCCCTCCCGCAGCCTCCGGCCCGGGCAGCCCGCGTCCGTGCACGACAACCTCGTCCTCGAACCCCGCGACGTCCACTTCGACTGGTCGCAGCTGCCCCTGCACTGGATCCCCGACGAGCCGATGGCCACCCACACCATCAACGTCCTCCACCTGCTGCTCCCCGAAGGCGAACGCTGGTTCGTCAAGGTGTTCAAGGAGGCGCTGCCGCTGATCCGCGACGACCAGCTGCGCGAAGAGGTGCTCGGCTTCATCGGCCAGGAGGCGATCCACGCCGAGGCCCACCAGGAAGTCCTGGACCACCTGCTCGGCCAGGGCCTCGACCCGCGGCCGTACGTCCGCCAGATCACCTGGCTGTTCCGCCGCGTCCTCGGCGACAAGCCCGGGTTGACCTCCCGTCAGCACCGCGAGAACGTCATCGAACGGGTCGCCTTCATCGCCGCGATCGAGCACTTCACCGCGTTCCTCGGCAACTGGGCCCTCAACTCGCCCGGCCTGGACCGCGCGAAGGCCGACCCCACCATGGTCGACCTGCTGCGCTGGCACGGCGCGGAGGAGGTCGAACACCGGAGCGTCGCCTACGACCTGATGCGCCACCTCGACCCCGGCTACCTCCGCCGCGTCCGCGGCATGGCCGTCTCCGGACCGCTCCTGATCCACCTCTGGATCCGCGGCACCCGCTTCATGCTCGCCGCCGACCCGAGCCTGAACGGGAGCCTCGTCCCGACCTGGCGCGAGGCCCAGAAAGCCGCGAAGCGGGGACTGCTCCCCGAACCCGCCCGGTTCCTCCGCTCGGCGCTGCGCTACTTCAGCCCCAGCTACCACCCCACCAAGGAGGGCAGCTCCTCGCAGGCGCTGGCGTACTTGGCGAAGTCGCCCGCGGCGAGAGCTGCCGCGACGCACTGACGCCACGGGATGCGAAAGCAGGGGCGCAGACAGGTGCACAACCAGGGGCGCGGACAGGTGCACAACCAGGGGCGCGGGGAACTGCGCGAAGGGGGACGGGACTTCGGGAAGATCCGGGGTCTCGGGGCACCCTCGTCCTGGTGGCGGCCCCTCCGCGGACGGCCGGCCACGTGCAACTCGCTCCCGGTGCACGGATCTCACGGACGTGTTCCTCCCGCCTCGCGCAGTTCTCCCCCAGCCCTAGCGGGCCGGGCGGTACCCCCACGCGCCCCTGGATTCGCACTCGCCTGCGCCCCCGGTTGTGCACCTGCCCGCGCCCCCGGTTGCTCGTGCTCACGGTTGTGCATCCCTCTCGAAGACCCCCCCCTTCTCTCTCCGGAGTCGCCCCCCATGGATCTCGAAACCCCGCCGCCGGACCTGTACGGCCGTCCCCGGGTCGATCGGATGTTCGCGCGGTTGACCGCGTTCGGTGATTGGTACAGCCGGCGCTGGGCGGCCGGGGTTGCGGCGGAGTCCGCGCCGGGCGGAGTCGCGGCCGGTGCCGCCGCTGTACCTGGTGGTGACGTCGCATCAGGTGGTGGCGGAGGACGTCGTGGAGGTCCGGCTCGCCGACCCCTCGGGGGGAAGGCTGCCGGAGTGGCAGCCGGGTGCGCGGGTGGTGGTGACGCTGCCGTCGGGGCGCGAGCGCCACTACTCGCTGTGCGGGGATCCGGCGGACCGGCACGGGTACCGGGTCGCGGTGCGGCGGATCGCCGACGGCGGCGGCGGGTCGGTGGAGGTCCACGACGAGCTGCACGTGGGGGTGCGCCTGCGGGTGCGCCGCCCGCGGAACGGGTTCGCGTTCTGCGGGGAGCCGAAGGTGCTGTTCCTGGCCGGCGGCATCGGCATCACGCCGCTGCTGCCGATGGCCCGGGCCGCCCAGCACGCAGGCATCGACTGGAAGTTGATCCATCTCGGCCGGACGGCCGCCGCGCTCCCGTTCACCGCCGAGCTGAAGGCGCTCGACCCGAACCGGGTCGAGATCCGCACCGACGACGTGCACGGCCTGCCGGACGCCGCCGAGCTGCTCTCGCACGCGGCGCGCGACGCCGCGGTCTACGTGTGCGGCCCGGCGCCGATGCTGGGCGCGGTGCAGCGGGCGCTGGACGCGTCGCCCGCGGCGTCCCTGCACTTCGAGCGCTTCGGGGCCGCGCCGATTGTGGACGGGAAGCCGTTCGCGATCCGGCTGGGCGCGGACGGCGAGCGGGTGACCGTCCCCGCAGACCGCTCCGCGCTGGACGTGGCACGGGAGTTGAAGCCGGACCTGGCCTACTCGTGCAAGCAGGGCTTCTGCGGGACGTGCGTGCTGAAGGTGTCCGCCGGGACGCCCGAGCACCGTGACCGCAGGCTGACCGAGGAGCAGCGGGCCGAGGGCCTGGTGCTGCCGTGCGTGTCCCGAGCCGCCGAGGGCGAGACCCTCGTCCTGGAGGTGTAGACGATGGCCCAGAAGCAGCTGCCCCGGTTCCCGTTCGAGGAGCGGGACCTGGCGCGGTTCCGGGAGGTCCAGCAGCTGGCCTACCACTGCGCGGAGCAGGTCGCGGCGTGGATCGAGCCGGGCGTGACGGAGCGTCAGGCCACCGCCAGGCTGCGGCGCAGCCTGGTGCAGGCCGGGGTGCAGGACTTCTTCCACGTGCCGTTCGCCTGGTTCGGCGACCGGACCGCGTTCCGGCACTTCCACACCCCGCTGCAGTTCTTCGCCGGCTCGCGGGTGCTGAAGGAGGGCATGCCGTACGTGCTGGACTGCGCGCCGGTGGTGGACGGCTACACGGCCGACATCGGGTACGGCGGCAAGGTCGGCGAGAACGCGGTGTGGGACCGGCTCGCCCAGGACCTGAAGGTGTACCGGGAGTTGATCCTGCGCGAGGTGAAGGCGCGGAAGACGCTCTCCGAGGTGTACGCGGCGGTGGACGCGCAGATCGCCGAGCACGGCTACGACAACCGGCACCAGGTCTACCCGGGCCGGGTGATCGGCCACCAGGTCACCAGGATGACGGCCCGCGGCCCGGCGGGGGTGAACCTGTTCGGGTTCGGCGTGCGGACGCTCCAGACGCTGGGCCGCGAACTGGTGAAGGAGCGCCTGGAGGGCCGCTCCCCGCTGTGGGCCGGCGGCCGGGCCTCCCGGCACGCGCCGACGCCCGGACTGTGGGCGGTGGAACCGCACATCGGCTTCCGCGAGGTGGGCATCAAGTTCGAGGAACTCCTCGTGGTCACCGACGACGATGTGTACTGGCTCGACGACGACCTGCCGCACGTGCGGCGCTGGGCACTCCTGGAGGATGCAGCATGACCGGCCGCAGCACCGAGATCCGCCGCCGCACCGTCGACTCCGGCGGGCTGCGGCTCGCCGTCTACGAGCAGGGCGACCCGGCGAACCCGACCGTGCTGATGGTGCACGGGTACCCCGACGACCACAGCGTCTGGGACGACGTCGCCGCCGACCTCGCCGCCGACCACCACGTGGTGCGCTACGACACCCGCGGCGCCGGCGCCTCCGGGGTGCCCGCCCGGCGGGAGGACTACCGGCTGGAGCTGCTCGGCCAGGACCTGTTCGCCGTCGCCGACGCCGTCAGCCCCGACCGGCCGGTGCACGTGGTCGCGCACGACTGGGGCAGCGTGCAGTCCTGGGAGGCGGTCACCGCCCCCGGCTCGTACCGGCGGATCGCCAGCTACACCACGATGTCCGGCCCCGGCCTGGACCACATGGGCCACTGGATCCGGCACCGGCTGCGCCGCCCGACGCCCCGTCACGTCTCCCAACTGCTGCGCCAGGGACTGCACTCCTGGTACATCGGCCTGTTCCACCTGCCGGTCCTCGCGCCCGCCGCGTGGAAGCTCGGCCTGGCCCGGCTGTGGCCCCGGGTGCTGAACGACCTGGAGGCCGTCCGCCCGCGCCCCGGCCACCCGCAGCCGACGCTCGCCAAGGACGCCGTGCACGGCATCGAGCTGTACCGCGCCAACATGCGCCCCTCGGTGGCCAAGCCGCGCGAACGCCGCACCGAGGTGCCCGTCCAGCTGATCACCCTTCAGCGCGACAACTACGTCTCGGAGTTCCTCTCCGAGGGCCTGGAGCAGTGGGCGCCCCGGCTGACCCGGCGCACCCTGAACGCCACCCACTGGTCGGCGCTGCTGGAGAAGGGCCCGTCGGTCGCCGCGATGGTCCGCGATTTCGCCGCCCGCGACCACGGCGCGCTGCGCCAGGAGCCGTCCGGCACCGGCGAACTGGTGGTCGTCACCGGCGGCGGCAGCGGCATCGGCCGGGCCACCGCGCTGGCCTTCGCCGACCAGGGCGCCCGGGTGGTGGTCTGCGACCGCGACCTGCCCGCCGCGCAGCGCACCGCCGAACTCTGCGCGCTGTCCGGCGTCAAGTCCGGCGCGTACCAGGTCGACGTGAGCGACGGCGCGGCCGTGGACGCCTTCGCCAAGCAGGTCGCCGCCGACTTCGGCGTCCCCGACGTGGTGGTCAACAACGCGGGCATCGGCCACTCCGGGACCTTCCTGCAGACCACCGAGGAGGAGTGGCGGCGCATCCTGGACGTCAACCTGTGGGGCGTCATCCACGGCTGCCGCGCCTTCGGACAGCTGATGGTCGACCAGGGCCGGGGCGGACACATCGTCAACCTGGCGTCCGCCGCCGCCTACCTGCCGTCCAAGGTGCTGGCCGCGTACGCCACCTCGAAGTCCGCGGTGTTCATGCTGTCCGACTGCCTGCGGGCCGAACTCGCCGCGCACCGGATCGGCGTCTCCACCATCTGCCCCGGCATCGTCAACACCAACATCACCCGCACCTCCACCTTCTCCGGCCTGGGCGAGGAGGAGCAGGCCGCCCAGCAGGCCCGGGTCTCCAAGATGTACGCCCGCCGCGGCTTCCCGCCGGAGAAGGTCGCCGCCGAGATCGTCCGCGCCGTCCGCACCGGCAAGGCCGTCGTCCCCGTGACGGTCGAGGCCAAGGCCGCCCGCCTGCTCGGCCGGCTCAGCCCCGGCCTGCTCCGCAAGGCCGCCCGGTTCGACATCGGCTGACCGCCCGTCAGCAGCTCGTGCGGCGCGGCCGGGGCGAAAACCGGCTGCGTCGCACGGGCGTCCGGGGCGAGAATGCGCCGCATGGACACGCCCGAAACCCGAGCCCTGCGGCACGTCGCCGCCCGCAGCAGCGGCGGCCCGCTGCCCGCCGGGCTCGACGTCACGCTCAACTTCCACCCCGACCGGGCGGGCACCGACGGCGTGCCGATCCTCGAATCGCTGGCCCGGGACGGCGTCTACCGCTCCCAGTTCTCCACCGGCACCAGCAACGGCGGCCTCACCGCCCACCCCGGCGGCGACCGGTGGGCCTGGGAGAGCCGGATCTTCGGCGGCGCCTACGACGACGCCCCCGCCGACCGCCGCCCCGTCTACGGCGCGCTCAACCACCTGCGCAGCCCCTACGGCGGCGCACCCCGGTTCGGCTCCGCGCACTTCCGGCTCGCCCCCGCCGCCCTGCACCGGGCCACCTTCTGCTACCCCGACAGCGTCTTCGAACCCGAACACTTCGGCACCGCCGAAGCGACGGCCCTGCTCGCCGTCGCCGAGGCCGACGAGCAGGACCTGCTGGACGCGTACGTGGAAGCCCAACTGCACGGCCCCGTCCGGCTCTCCGACCACCTCGACGCGCTGGTCCTCGACCC
This sequence comes from Kitasatospora cheerisanensis KCTC 2395, assembly GCF_000696185.1. Taxonomy (GTDB): domain Bacteria; phylum Actinomycetota; class Actinomycetes; order Streptomycetales; family Streptomycetaceae; genus Kitasatospora; species Kitasatospora cheerisanensis. The sequence goes on from NZ_KK853997.1 coordinate 6,828,822, forward strand.
CTGCTACCGCGGCACCCCGTCGAGACCGCCGCCCGCGCCCTGCCCTGCCGCCTCGAATGGCACCCCGGCCACCGGCTCACCGCCGACGAACTCGCCCACCGCGCCGACCTCGCCGAGTACCGCGGCCCGCACATCGCCGCCCTCGGCGCGGCCGTCGCCCGGGACGGCGTGCTCGACCCCGCCGCGATCGGCGCCGCCGTCCGCGAGGGCCGGCACGACCCGCAGGAACTGAAGCGGGTGTGGCACTGCCTGGCCCGGTTCGGGCGACCCGTAGACTGACAGTCCATGGATCTGACAGCCATGGCCGCCCCCCTCGCCTCCTTCGCGCTCGTGGTGGGCCTGCTCACCCTCACCCCCGGCGTCGACACCGCCCTCATCCTCCGCACCGCCGCCCTCGGGCAGCGCCGCCGCGCCTGGGGCGTCGTCCTCGGCATCCAGACCGGCACCATGATCTGGGGCACCGCCTCCGCGGCCGGCCTCAGCGTGCTGCTCACCGCGTCCCGCCTCGCCTACGAGACGCTGCGCTGGGCCGGCGTCTGCTACCTGCTGTGGATGGGCGTCCAACTGTTCCGCGACCGGCACCGGGAACCGGCCGCCGAGGACGCGCCGTCGGCGACCGGGCAGGGCAACGGCGGCGGCCTGTGGGCCGGTTGGCGGCGCGGCACGGTCACCAACCTGCTCAACCCGAAGGTCGGCGTGTTCTACGTCGCCGTGCTGCCGCCGTTCATCCCGGCCGGCCAGCCGCACCTGCCCGCCGGCGTCCTGCTCACCTCCGTGCACGTGCTCGAAGGCACCCTGTGGTCCGCCGTCCTGATCGGCTTCGCCCACACCCTGCGCACCTGGCTGCGCCGGCCCGCCGCGCGACGCCTGCTCGACCGGGTCACCGGCACCGCCGTCCTCGGCTTCGGCGTCAAGCTCGCGCTGACCGACTGACCTCCCCGTCCGCCGGGTCCGCCACCGCGGCGGCCAGGCGGGCGGCCGCCGCGGCGACCGCCGAGCGCAGCTCGGCGCCGCCCAGCACCCGGAAGCCGAACGGGACGGCGGCCAGCCACTCCTGGGCGTACATCGCCGGATTGCGGGTGCTGCCGCGCAGCACGCACCGGTCGCCGAGCGCCTCCAGCCGGCCCATCGGGGCGCCGATCCACGGGGCGACCCGCTCCAGCGGGGCGTCGAACACCACGTGGGTCGGGAAGGCCCAGCCCGTGCCGAGATGCGCCTCCAGCACCGCCACCGGATCCAGGTCGTCCGGCATCCGGAAGGCCCTCCTGGTCTCCTCCGCCGACCCGATCCGGTCGATCCGGTAGGTGCGCACGGCGTCCGAACGGTGCGAGTGGCAGAGCAGGTACCAGCGGGCCCGCCGCACCACCACCGCCCACGGATCCACCTCCGCCCGCCACTCCTCGCCCGCCCCGCTCCGGTACGTGATCACCGCCCGCCGCCGCGCCGCCACCGCCTCCACCAGCGTGTTCGTCACCGCCGGATCCGCGTACACCGCCCACGGATCCGGCGCGGCGGCCGCGTGCTCGCGCAGCGCCGCCGCCTGCCGCCCGACCTCCTCCGGCAGCACCCGCACCACCTTGTCCAGCGCCGAACCCACCGGATCCCCCGGATCGGTCGCGGCCGGCCGCCCGTCCAGCACCGCCATCACCAGCCCCAGCGCCTCGGCCTGAGTGAACGTCACCGGTGCCAGCCGCGTCCCGCGCCGCAACCGGTACCCGCCGTGCGGGCCGCGCTCCGACTCCACCGGCACCCCGGCCTCCCGGAGGATCGCCACGTACCGCCGCGCCGCGCGATCCGTCACGCCCAGCCGCTCCGCCAACTCCTCCGAGGTGGTGCCCGGCCGGGCCCGCAGGATCTCCAGCGTGCGCAGCGCCCGGGCGGTCGGGCTGGTTCCGGTCGACATGCCCGGCAGCCTAAACGGATCACCGTGCAATCAGGAAGCCGATCGTCCTGAACCGCTCCTAGCCTTGACGTCGTACCCCTTCCCACCTGTGGAGCTCACTCATGGACATCCTGCTGATCGGCGGCCTCTGGCTGGACGGCACCGCCTGGGACGCCGTCATCCCGACGCTGCGCGAACTCGGCCATCGCCCCCGGGCCCTGACGCTGCCGGCCACCGCCTCGACCACCCTGGACGACCAACTCGCCGCCGTCCTCTCGGCGGTGGACGCCACGACCGGCCCCGTCCTGCTGGTCGCCCACTCCGCCGCGTGCACCCTCGGATGGCTGGCCGTCGACGCCCGCCCCGAACGGATCGCCACGCTCGTCCTGGTCGGCGGCTACCCGCAGGAGGACGGCCGGCCCTACGCCGAGTTCTTCGACATCCGCGACGGCTTCATGCCGTTCCCCGGCTGGGCCGCGTTCGAGGGCCCCGACAGCGCCGACCTCGACGAGAGCCTGCGGGAGCGGATCGCCGCCCACGCCGTCCCCGTCCCCGAGCAGGTCGCCCGCGGCCTGGTCCGCTTCACCGACCCCCGCCGGCACGACGTCCCCGTCATGATGGTCTGCCCCGAGTTCACCCCCGCCCAGGTCCGCAGCTGGGTCGCGGAGGGCCGGGCCCCCGAACTCGCCGCCGCCAAGCACGTCGAGTACCACGACTTCGACTCCGGCCACTGGCCGATGCTCACCAAGCCCACCGAGCTGGCCCGGCTGCTCCACGCCTTCGCCTGACCTGCACGACCACGCGGCGCGCGGCTCCGACGCGGATATGCTCCCCGGACCGGTGTCATGGCCGCCCGGACCACTCGGTCCGGGCGGCTCCGCGAGGTGATCAGTGGAGGTGGGGAATTGAGCAGAGAACCGTTCAACGGCGGCAATCTGACGATCAAGTCCGCATTGTTCGTGGACTTCGACAACATCTATCTGGGGCTTCGCAACATCGACCCGGACGCGGCGGAAGCGTTCGCCACCCGTCCGGACCGGTGGATGAACTGGCTGGAAGGCGGAAGCGACGCCGCCGAATCCGGCCAGGGCGCCCCGACCCGCCGTTTCCTGGTGCGGAACGTGTACATCAACCCCGACGCGTTCGCCAAGTACCGCGCCTTCTTCACGCGGAGCGGATTCCGGTCGATCGACTGCCCGCCCCTGACCTCCCGGGGAAAGAACAGCGCGGACATCTACATGGTGCTCGACATCATGGACGCCCTCGCGGACGACACCCGCTACGACGAATTCGTCATCATGTCCGCCGATGCCGACTTCACTCCGGTGCTTCAGCGGCTCCGGGCCAAGGACCGGTGGACGACCGTGGTCGCGGCCGGCTTCAGCGCCGCCGCCTTCCGCGCGACGTGCGACGTGTTCGTGACGCCCGAGCAGCTGGCCGCGGCCTCGCGTTGGGACGACGAGTTCCAGGCGCCCGAGGCACCGGTCGACAGCGATGCCGAGCAGCTCGCGGTCGTCATCCCGCAGCAGGGCGGCGGCGAGCAGCGCGAGGCCGTGGTCAAGGAGATCTACCGGGTGGTCCGGGCGGCGCCCCGCCCGCTCACCTCGGCCGCGGTGGCCCAGGCGGCGCTCAACATCGATCCCACCATCAAGGATTCCGCCTGGTACGGGTCCGGGAGCTTCGGCGGCTTCGTGAAGGCCCACTGCCGGGACCTCGAATACGTGGCGGCGCCTCCGGGCTACATCTTCGATCCGACGCTGCACTTCTTCGAGGACAAGAGCGGCCGGGCGCAGCTTCCCCGCCTCCTTGCCCACGTGAGTGAACTGATCGGGGTGCCGGCCTTGCAGCCGGAGGCCTATGCGCTGCTGTTCGAAGTCCTCGCCCAGGACCTGCAGAGCGCCGCGTTCAAGCTCTACCCGACCTCGAAGCGGGTGCGGGACGAGACGGAGGCGCGCGGGAACGCCGTCAACCGGAACGCCGTCAACTTCGTTCTCAACGGGCTGGTCTACGCGGGCCAGCAGCTGGACGGCGGCGTCACGGCCGAGGCCCTGGCCGGCGCGTGGGTGGAGAACGTCTACAAGCTGTGCGCGAACGCCCGGATGTCGCTCTCCGACGGCGACCGGGAAGTCATCCGCCGGTGGATCACCGGCGGCGACATCAGCGAGTTCGAGGGGGAGCCGGTGAGCCACGCCGGCACCGGAGTTCACGCCTGAGGACGCCGCCGGCGCGGGTGCCGGCGCCGCCGACGCACCGCCCTGGCACGCAGGGTGCGGCGGGCGGCGGAGCCCGCGCCGACGGTGAGGGCGACGGCGAGGCCGGCCAGGAACTGCGGCAGGACGGCGTGCCAGAGCCCGTTCACCGGGCGGCCGCCGGCAGCACCTGGAGGTCGCGGGTGCGGTGGTCGGCGGGCTGGTCGGCGAGGGCGGGGGTCATGCTCGGCTCCTTGTCGGGGTCCGGGGTCCGGGGTCAGGTTCCTTCACCTTCGGGGCCCGGGCGGGGACGGTTCCGACAGAGAATCTCGGAGCGGATGCTGTGAGCCGCGTCACCTCGGGGGGATCGAGGAGTTGAGCAGGCGGCGGGCGGTCTCGCCGGCCGCGGGTGCGTCGCCGCGGCGGATCGCGTGGGCGATCTGCTCCAACTCGTCCGCGCGGCGCGACTCCTCGCGCAGGGCCGTCATGAAGTCCTTCGCGGCCGGGGAGTCGCCGATCGCGTCGAGGCCGGCCAGGAGGGTGTTGAGGGCGAGCCGGTACGGGAGGGAGTCGGTCCCGGCGACGAGGGCGGTCCAGTAGGCGGCGCTGCCGGCGGCGAGTTCGGCGTCGGGCATGGCGGCGTCCGGGAGCAGGTCGAGCAGGGCGGCGCCGACCCCGGGGGAGCGTTCGGCGCAGAGCCGGGCGGCGTCGGCACCGATGCAGGCGCGCAGTTCGAGGACGCCGGTGGTGGCCTCGTGGTTCAACCGGCCGGGGCCGGCGACGAGTTCGGGGAGCAGGTCGAGGCCGGCGTGGTCCGGGATGTTCAGCACGCGGGTGGCGCCGCCCTGTTGGACCTCGACCAGGCGGGCCTGCTGGAGGCGCTTGATGGCTTCCCGGACGGCGTGGCGGTTGGCGCCGAAGGTCTCGGCGAGTTCCCGTTCGGACGGGAGGGCGCCGGTGAGCGTGCCGTCGAGGATGGCGTCCATCAGTTGACGGTGGATCTGGCCGGAGAGCGGCATGGCGCCCACGGGACGGAGGTTCACCCCGGCAGCATAGCGGGACGGGCAATCCCTCATTACTGATTGTCTGGTTGGACCAGTAACCCTATGCTCCCGGCTCATGGACCTCGCATCGCTCGTGCTCTGGCTCTCCGCGCCGGTGTTCCTCCTCGGCATGCTCGTCGAGCTGTTCGTGCTCCGCCGACGGCGGCTGCCCTGCTACGACCGGCGGGACGCGCTGCTGAACATCGCGTCCGCCGTCGGCAACCAACTGGTCGCCGCGCCATGGGCGGTGGTCGAGGCCGCGGTGCTGCTGCGGCTGCACTCGGCGGTCCCCTGGCAGCTCGACGGATGGCCGGCCTGGGTGGCCGGGATGCTCGCCGTGGACTTCGCGTACTACTGGTTCCACCGCGCGCACCACGAGATAAGGGTGCTCTGGGCGGTGCACGTGGTGCACCACAGCAGCGAGAGCTACAACCTGTCGGTCGCGCTGCGGCAGCCGTTCCTGCTCGCCGTCACCGCGCTGCCGTTCCTGCTGCCGGTGGTGCTGGTCGGCGTCCGCCCGGAGGTGCTGACGGCCTGCTTCGCGATCAACCTGGTCTACCAGTTCTTCGTCCACACCGAGGTGGTGGACAAGCTGTGGGCGCCCGTCGAGTTCGTGTTCAACACCCCGAGCCACCACCGTGCCCACCACGGCTCGCAGGGGCAGTACCTCGACAAGAACTACGGCGGCATCCTGATCGTCTGGGACCGACTGTTCGGCACCTTCGAGCCCGAGGGCGAGCGGGTCCGCTACGGCCTGACCAAGAACATCGGCACCTACAACCTCCTGCGCGTGCAGACCCACGAGTTCGCCGCGATCGTCCGGGACGTGCTCGGCGCCCACCGCTGGTCCGACCGCATCGGCTACGTGCTGCGCGGCCCGGGCTGGGCGCCCGGCGCCCGGTAGCGCGCCCGGGGAGGAGTGCGCGCAGCGGGCGGGGCGGGTGCGTCGTCGGGCAAAGCGGGGCGGGCGGGGGTTCCTACGGTGGGAGTCGAATCCGAGGTCGACTTCGAGGAGCGCACCGTGCCCGACCTGAACCCGGCGTGCCCGCGATGAAGCCGCCGATCACCGAACCGCTGCTGAGCCAGTGGGAGTGGCAGGCCCGGGCGGCCTGCCGGGGGATGGACAGCTCCGTGTTCTTCTCGCCGCCCGGCGAGTCGGGCGCGGACCGCCGCCGGCGCGAACGGCGGGCCCGGTCCGTCTGCCGGGTCTGCCCCGTACGGGCCGACTGTGCGGCGTTCGCCGTGCACACCCGCGAGGCCTTCGGCGTCTGGGGCGGGCTCACCGAGTCCGACCGCGGCGTCGTCCGGCCCCGCTGACGCTCCGTCCGCGCTGACGGCCCGTCCACGCCGACGCCCGTCCTCCCGTCATCTCGATCGGAGATGACAGTTGTCGCCGATCATCGCGCCCGGGCGGGAAGCGTGCGCCGGGCCCCGGCGCTCTCACACCTGCGCGCTGCGAACGTCGCCGCCGAACGACCTCCCCGGAAGGCAACCATGGCCACCTCACCGAGCGTCAGCTCCTCCTCTGCGCCGGCCGCACCCGCTGCTCCGGCACCGGACCGCACCGGCGACGGCGTGCCCGGCGGGCTCGTCGCGCTGCTCGCCGTCTCCACCGGCCTCACGGTCGCCAACCTGTACTACGCGCAGCCGCTGCTGGCCCGGCTCGCCGAGGTGTTCCACGTCGGGACGGCCACGGCGGGCGCGCTGGTGACGGCCACTCAGATCGGCTACGTGCTGGGCATGCTGTTCCTGGTGCCGCTCGGCGACCGGTTCGAGAAGCGGCGCCTGGTCGCCGTGCTGCTGCTGGTCACCAGTGCGGCGATGGCCGTGGCCGGGACGGCGAACAGCTTCCCGGTCCTGCTGGCCGCCTCGCTGATCAGCGGCGGAACGTCCGTGGTGGCGCAGATACTCGTCCCGTTCGCGGCGAGCCTCGCCCCCGACCACGCCCGCGGACGGACCGTCGGCCGGGTGATGGCCGGACTGCTCACCGGCATCCTGCTGTCCCGCACCCTGAGCAGCCTGGTCGCCGACGCCGCGGGCTGGCGCGCGGTCTACCTCGGCTCGGCCCTGCTCACGACGGTGCTCGCCGCCGCCCTGTACCGCGCGCTGCCCAGCCACGCCGCCACCACCGACCTGCCCTACCACCACGTGCTGCGCTCCACCGCCCGGTTGATCCGCACCCACCCGGCCCTGCTCAAGCGCGGCCTCTACCAGGCGGCCGTCTTCGGCTCGTTCAGCGCCTTCTGGACCACCGTCTCCTTCCAGCTCACCGGCCCCGCGTTCGGCTACTCCGAGACGGGCGTCGGCCTGTTCGCCCTGGTCGGCGCCGCGGGCGCCCTGATCGCCCCGCTCGCCGGCCGCTGGGCGGACCGCGGCCTCGTCCGCCCGCTCACCGGCGCGGCCCTGCTGACCGGAAGCCTCGGCGCCCTCCTGGCCGGCCTCGGCGGACACCACATCCTCCTGCTCGGCCTCGGCGCGATCGTCCTCGACCTCGCCGTGCAGACCACCCTCATCCTCGGCCAGCACGTTGTCTACCAGCTCGACCCCGCCGCCCGGGCCCGCCTCAACAGCGTCTTCATCGCCACCTTCTTCCTCGGCGGCGCGCTCGGCTCCGAACTCGGCACCCTCGCCTACCACGCCGCCGGCTGGTGGCCCGTGACCGCCCTCGCCGCAGCCCTCCCACTCCCCGCACTCCTCCACTGGGCCACGGACAGGACGCACACCGCGAGCTGACGGGCCGTCGGTCTCCGGTGGCAGCGGTGGGCGGGTGCTGTTCAGCCGAGGTGGCGGAGGAGGGCGGCGACCGGTGGGGAGGGGGTGCCGGAGGGGTGGACGGCGGCGATGTCCCAGCGGGGTTGGCCGGTGGTGAAGCGGCGGAGGGCGAGGTCGGGGAAGCGGGCGGCAATGGATTCGGGGAGGATGCACACGCCCAGGTCGTGGCGGACCAGTTCGGCGGCGGCGACGATGTCGTTGACCTCGAAGGCCGGGGTCCGTTCGGCGGCTGCGGCGCGGAAGGCGCGGTCGACCGCGGCGCGGACGGCCCAGCCGGGGGCGAAGTCGACGAAGGGGAGGGCCGCGAGTTCGTCGTAGCGGACGCGGTCGCGGTGGGCGAAGGCGCGGGCGGGCGAGGCGGCCAGGACCATCGGTTCGCAGGCGAGGGAACGGACCGTCAGGCCGCGCTGCTGCTGGCGGTCGAAGGCGACGACGGCCGCGTCCACGGTGCCGTCGCGCAGGCCGGTGCGGATGTCGGCGGCCGCGGCCTGGTGCAGGCGTATCGTCAGGCCGGGGTGCTCGGTGCGGAGTTCGGCGAGGACGCGGTCCAGGCCGAGCCAGACGCCCTGCATGGTGCCGATGGTGAGGACGCCCCGCAGCACGCCCCGCGCCTCGTCCGCGGCCGAGCGGGCCAGCTCGGCCGCGCGCAGCGCGTTGCGGGCGGCCGGGACGAAGGCCTCGCCGGCGGGGGTCAGGGCGACCCGGTGCGTGGTGCGTTCGAAGAGCTGGACGCCGAGTTCCTTCTCCAGGGCGCGGACGGTGCCGGACACCGCCGACTGCACCACGTGCAGCCGCCGGGCCGCCGCGGTGAAGCCGCCCGCCTCGGCGACCGCGACGACGACCTCCATCTGCCGCAGTTCCATTCCGCTCCAGCCCGCCGTTCGTCCTGGTCACCGGCCCCGCGGGTGACGGGGAGCTGCCGAGCTTACGGGAGCGGTGCGCAGGACGGACGGCGGCGGGTGGGCTCAGGCGGCGTCGCTGCCGGGCGCCGCAGGCGTGCTGCCGCGGCGGCCGCGCCACTGGCTCGGGGTGACGCCGTACGCGGCGCGGAAGGCGCGGCTGAAGTGGGAGGCGCTGCTGAAGCCGTGCCGGCGGGCGAGTTCGGCCAGGGTGGGGCCGTACGGGCCGTGGCGTTCCAGGGCCCGGGCGCAGGCCTCGACACGGCGTTGCAGGATCAGCCGGGTGATCGTCAACTCCTCGCCCTCGAACAGCCGGTGCAGGTAGCGGACGGAGATCCGCAGGGCGCGGGCGACCGACTCCGGGCCGAGGTCGGGGCGGCCCAGGTGGGCGTCGATGTACTCGCCGGCCCGGGCGAGCAGGTGTTCGCGCGCGGAGGCCGGTTCCTGGTCCCGCTCGAAGGCGATGGCGTCGACCAGGTCGGCGACGTGCCCGCCGAGCCGAGCGGCGGCGATCGGGCCGAACCGGGCCGCGCCGTCCAGCACATGGGTGAGCAGCAGGCGCAGCATCGTCACCGTGCCGTCGTCGGGGCGGAGGGTGGACCCGGCGAGGCGTTCCAGGGTGCGGGGGCTGCCGAGGGTGCGCTGCGGGAGGTGGACCAGGCCGAGGCGGAACCGCTGCGGGAAGTTCAGCGCGAAGGGGCGGGCCAGGTCGATCACCACGATCTCGTCCGGGCCGGGCCAGGCGGTGTGCCCGGCCTGGGTGAAGACCGCCTCCCCGTCGAGGCAGAGGGCGAGGGCGAAGCGCCCGCCGGGCTCGGGGCGGCACAGGCTCGGCGGGCGGCTGATCCGCTGCGGCCCGCCGTCCAGCGCCACCGTGCGCAGGTGGCCGAGCGGGTGCGAGCGGAGCAGGCCGAGCTCCGAACCGGGGCCGGTGGCCGTCACCTTGACCGGGACGAGCGCCTGCGACAGTGCGCCGGTCCAGGCCTCGAGGCGGGTGTCCTCGGGTACCTCGCAGGTGTCCAGGACGAGAGTCATGCGGATCCCAACTTCCGTCGTCGCCGGACCGCACACCCGCGGCCGCGGGGTGCGGTTCTCTTCCACCCCCAGCCTCTCCCGACGGATCCGCCGATCCGGCCGCCGCGGCCCCACCCGGCACGGAGTGCGCGAAGCTGTGCGCGCTCAGGCACGCGGCGGCCGGCGGGACGGGGAATCGAATCGGGGCGCCACCGCAGTTGGCCAGAAGTCGACTTGGCGGTAAAGGCAGGTTTTGACGGGCGGGAAAGGCGCACCGGGACGGTCGACGGCCGGGACCGGCCGGCCGCTCGGGGCGGGGCTCGGGCCGGAACGGGCATGTGGGCCGGGGTCGCGGGGGTGCGGGAGGAGTCGCGCAGCGGGGGCGCGTCGGGGCGCGGGGGCGCACGAAACTGATCGCTCATGCTTCCTGACGCAGTGTCAATTTGGCTGTTCGGTAAGCCGGATGTGTCCATTCCGCATAATATTCGGCCAAACGAGGAGTGCGCGGGACCGAATCGGTGAACCTGCTGCGGGGGTTCGGCGTGCCTTCCTGACGACGAGAGCAGGGCATGACCCAGACAGAACAGGAAACCCGAGCGCCCGCGCCACGCGCGGGCCGGCGGACGGCCGCCCGGGCCGCCGCCGTGGTGGCGGCCCTCGCCGCCACCGCCGCGGTCACCGCCCCGTCCGCCTCGCCGCTGGCCGCCGACGGGTCGGTGACGGTGCAGGTGGTGCGCGCGGTGGACGAGAGCGGGACGTGGACCCCGGCCCTGGAGCCGGGCATGGCCGGGGTGACGGTCACCCTGACCGGCGAGGACGGCGCGGTGCGCACCGCCGTCACCGCCGCCGACGGCACGGTGACGCTGAAGCCCGCCAAGTCGACCGCCAGCGGCAAGTACCGCGTGGAGGTGGTCAATCCGAAGCCGGGCGTGCTGTACCCGGCGTTCGCCGCCCGCGAGGGCCTGACGGCGCCCAACCGGCTCAGCAGCAACGAGGAGTTCGTCGACCTCTCGGCGGGCAAGCAGGCCAAGCTGATCACCGGACTGTGGAACCCGGCGGACTACTGCCAGCAGAACGCCCCGCTGGCCACCGCCTGCCAGCCCGCCACCGGCGAGCCGGCGGGCCGGCGCACCCTGCTGACCTTCCCCTACCAGTCCCGCGGCGTGAACAAGGACGTCACCGACATCGGCACGATCGCCGACACCGGGAACGTCTTCGGCATCGCCTGGAACCGGGACGACCAGCGGCTGTTCAGCTCCGCCCAGGCCAAGCGCGCCACCGTCTACGGCCCCGGCGGCCCGGGCGCGATCTACGTCACCGACCCGGCGACCAAGGCCACCGCGCTGTTCGCCACCGTCCCGAACGCCGGCGCCACCGCGCACGGCGACGCCAACGACGCCGGCTTCATGACGGCGGTCGGCAAGGAGAGCCTCGGCGGGCTGAAGCTCACCGAGGACAACCGCGACCTGTACGTGGTCAACCTCCACGACCGCAAGCTGTACCGGTACGACGCCACCGCGGCGACGGCCGACCGGCCGAAGGCCGTGTACACCATCCCCACTCCCGACTGTCCGTCGGCGGCGGACTGGCGGCCGTTCGGCCTCGGCATGCAGGACGGCACCGGCTACGTCGGCGGCGTCTGCTCCGGCCAGTCCACCCAGAAGATCACCGACCTGCGGGCGGTCGTGCTGCCCTTCGACCCGGCCACCGGCGAGTTCGGCGCGGCCGTGCTGAACCAGCCGCTCGACCACCGCGGCACGCCCGCGACCGCCTGCGCCGGCTACTACTGGTACCCGTGGCAGGACGGCGAGCCCGGTCCCAACGGCACCACCTGCGGCCTCAACCCGGAGCCCGAGCTCGGCGAGATCGGCTTCGAGACCGACGGCTCGATGCTGCTGTCCTTCCGGGACCGGTACGCCGACCAGGCCGCCGCCGCCCCGGCGAACGGCCAGCCGCTGCCGAACGGCTTCGTCTACGTGCTCGCCTCCGCCGACCTCAACAAGGCCTGCAAGTCCGGCGACTCATACGTGCTGGACGTCAACCTCGGCTGCGGGAGCACCACCCGCAACCAGGGCTTCTTCGACCTGGACCGCCCCTACCCGAACGGCCACCCGTACCCGACCTTCGCGGGCATGGCGCTGTCCAAGGTGGAGAACTCGATCGCCACCTCCGGCTACGACGTCTCCAACAACATCGTCACCGCCGGCACCATGTTCACCCTCCGCACCGGCGGCCCCGACCCGGGCCTCGGCCAGGAGCTGTCCGACGGCCGCTCGCGCTTCGGCAAGGGCGCGGCGATGGCGGACCTGGAGGTGCTCTGCGACCGGGCGCCGCTGCAGATCGGCAACCGGGTCTGGTACGACCCGGAGCGCTCCGGCCTGCAACTGCCGCAGCAGAAGCCGGTGCCGGGCGCGACCGTCAACCTGTACGACGCGGACGGCAAGAAGGTCGGCACCACGAAGACCACCGCGCGCGGCGAGTACTACTTCGACGACACCAACGTGACGGGCGGTCTGAAGCCGAAGACGGCCTACACCATCCGGCTCGACAACGCGGCGGACTACGCCAAGGGCGGCCCGCTGTTCCACTGGGTTCCGACCAAGGCGAACGTCGGCGCCGACCGCGCCGTCGACTCGGACGGCACGGTCCCGAAGGGCGGGAAGTACGTCGAGCGGGCGCTGACCACGGGCGGCCCCGGCCAGAACGACCACACCTTCGACTTCGGATTCAGCCGGCAGCAGGGCGAGCTGCGCCTGGTCAAGAACGACCAGGACGGCAAGCCGCTGCCCGGGGCGGTGTTCCAGCTGTGGCGCGAGTCGGGCAAGTCCGACGGCCTCCAGCAGGACGGCGACACGGCGGACGCGAAGGTCGGCGAGCCGTGCACCACCGGCGCGGACGGCACCTGCCGGACCGTCACCGACCAGGGCACGTACTACTGGCAGGAGGTCACCCCGCCCAAGGGCTACCAGACGCCGGAGCAGCCGGTCCTGGGCCCCGTCGTCCTCGACGACGAGCACCTGGAGGCCGGCGTCACCACCACCGCCGTCAACAAGCTCGTCCCCCCGCCGCCGCCCACCACCCCGGCGCCCACCCCGACCCCGACGCCGGCCGCTCCGGCCCCGTCGCAGCCCTCGGGCGGCCTGGCGTTCACCGGCACGGACAGCACCACCCTGAAGTACGCGCTGATCGGCGGCACCGCACTGCTGGTGGCCGGCGCCGGCCTGCTGATCGCCGTCCGCAAGCGGCGCAGCAACTGACGCACGGTCAGTGAACGGAGGGGCCCCGGGATACTCTCCCGGGGCCCCTTCCCGAATTCCGCACCGCACACGGCCCGACGGCCCACCCGCACCGCGCACCACCCATCCGCACCGAGGAGCGAGACATCCCGATGGCATCCGACAAGAAGCGACCGTCCCGGCGCAGCGTGATCGTCACCGCCGTGGTGGCGGCCGTGCTCGCGGGCGGCGGGGTGACGGCCTGGCAACTGGCGGGGAGCGGGGAGGAGAGCCGTCCGCTGAGCACCGACGAGGCGTCCCGGCTGGCGCTGTCCCGGCTGAACCTCTATCAGGCCAGCCCGGTGCGGGTGACGTTGAAGGCGCAGGAGGGCGACGGCATGGTGGTCGAGGTGCAGGGCGTGGTGGACTACCGCAGCAAGCACGCGGCGGGCAGCTACACCGTCACCGGCAAGGACGGCGCCGTCGACCAGGGCCTGGTGGTGTGGGACGCCGGCGGTCTGGGCCTGGCCAAGCAGGCCGCGGGCGCCACCGGCCCGGCCTGGGAGCAGGCCGAGCACGTGCCGCGCAGCGGCTGGACCTCGCGCAGTTACGGCACCGACCCGCTGGACGCGGGGCTGAACATGCTGATCCAACTGGGCGCGGACCGCCCCGACAACCCGCTGCTGCTGGTCCAGTCCGGTCCGCGCTGGCTCGGCCGGGACCGGATCGACGGCCGCGACTACGACCGGATCGCCGGCCCGCGCTCGCGGGACGCCGCGGACAAGGAGACCGGCACCTCGCCGATCACCTACTGGATCGACGCCGACGGCGGCCTGCGCCGGGTCACCATGCGGATGGCGGGCCTCGGCACCCCGGCCACCCTGGAGCTCGGTGGCCGGGACGCCGGGGCGAAGCTGCCCGAGGCGCCCTGGGCGACGGCGGGCTGAGGTGCCGTCAGACCCCGGCGGGCAGCGGGTAGCTGTCCGGGTCGACCTTGCCCGGCAGGTCCACGGCGGGCACGGCCGGGGCGTTCGGGTCGGCCATGGAGGGCTGCGCGGGCGGCACCGGCACGGCGTTGAAGGCCATCCCGGGCGGGGGCTGCACGCCGGCGGCCCGACCCGCCGGGACCTTGCCGCCGCCGCTCGCGCCGCAGGCGGCCAGCCGTTCCAGCTCGGCGGGGCTCTGCACGGCCGGGCCGTTGCCGGTGAAGCAGTTGCTCGGGTCGGCGGCCGAACTGACCAGGTCCACGCCGTTGCCGGTGGTCGCGTTCCCGGTCACCCGGTTGCCGGAGGCGGGGTGCCCGGGCGGGTCGGTGACCACGACGCCCGCGGACCGGTTGCCGCGGACCAGGTTGCGTTCGACCCGGTTGTCGGTGCCGCCGCCGATGCCGATCCCGATGCCGAAGCCGCCGTCGGCCTGCTGCGGGGAGTCCGCCGAGTTGTTGTCGGCGACCACGTTGCCCGCGATCACCGCGGCGTGCTGCGGGGCCAGCGACTCCAGGTCATTGGAGTTGACGGTCACGCCGACCCGGTTGTTCACCACCCGGTTGCCCACCACGGTGAGGTTCTCCGAGGCGTTGGTGATCTCGATGCCGACGGCGTTGCGCTCCACCGTGTTCCCGCGCACCAGGGTGTCGCAGGGCTTGCACTGGCCGACGTAGATGCCCGAGTCGGCCTGCCCCGAGGCGTACGACTCCTCGATGATCCCGCCGCGCGCGTCGAAGGCGTAGATGCCGTACAGGGCGTTCCCGTACGAGGTCACCCGGCTGGCCCGGAAGCCCTGCACGGCGGGGAAGCGGGTGGTGTCCAGCGGGTCGTAGGCGGAGCCGCCCGCGCCGTGGCGCTGGAGCTTCTCGTCGGTGACTCCGGTGAACAGCACGCCGTTGGCCAGGTAGCCGTGCACCGTCAGGTTCTCGACCACGCTGCCCGCGCCGGTCACGGTGATCCCGTTGATCAGCTTCAGGTCGCCGTCGAACACCACCGTGTTGCGGTCCGAACCGCGCAGCACGATCCGGGGCTTGGTGATCCGGACGCTCTCCTTGTACACGCCCGGGTGCACCAGCACCAGGTCACCCGGGACGGCGGTGTCCACCGCCCGCTGCACGGTCGGGAAGTCCTCGGGCACCCGCAGCACCGTGCCCTCCGGGTGGCGGTCGGCGGACGGCGCCGCCGAGGAGGAGCAGGCGGCCAGGGCCGGAAGCAGCAGGGCCAGCAGCAAGGCGCCGATCCGGAACCGGCCCGGACCGGAACGTCGGCGTACCAACGGGCGGAAATCGTGGAGGAGTTGCATGAAGCGTGTTCTATCGTCTGCAATAGCGGCCATGCACATCGAACGGGGGAATCCGCAGGACAGCGGCGCCTCGGTCCGGCCGCGGATCGGCCGCCGCGCCCTGCTGTCCGCCGGCGCCGTGCTGGCCGCCGGGCGGGCGCGGCGACCGCCACCGCCCTCGGCCGCGACCGCGCCGCGCCGCCCGCCGCCGCCCCGGCGGCGGCCGCCGTTGCGCACCACGGGGCGCGGCAGTCCGGCCTGACGTACCGCCAACTCCCGTCCACCAGGCTGCTGGCGCTCGACCTGCCCGTCGACGCGACGCGGGACACGCTGCGTGGCCTGCTCGCCGGGCTCGACAAGGTGCTGGCCGCCGCCTCCGCCGGCACCCTCGCCGACCCGCGGCTGTCCGGCGCCGCGCCGGTCTCCTCGCTGGCCGCCGTCGGCGCCGCGCTGGCTGCCCGGCTGAAGCTCGACCTGCCCGCGGAGCTCGCCGACCTGCCCGCCTTCCCCGGCGACCGGCTCGACCCGGCGCGCAGCGGCGGCGACCTCCTGCTCCAGGTCTCCGCCGAACACCCGTGGACCGTCGGCGTGCTGACGGAGCATCTGGTGTCGGCGGCGAAGCCCGCCGCCGTCCGGTGGAGCCAGGCCGGCTTCCTGCCGCCCGTCCCCGGCGGCGAGACCCCGCGCAACCTGTTCGGCTTCAAGGACGGCACCGCCAACCCCGACGCCGCCGACCCGGGCCTGTGGAACGCCGACGGCACGATCCTGGTCTACCGCCGGATCCGGATGGACACCGCCGCCTTCGCCGCCCTCCCGACGGCCGGTCAGGAACTGGCGATGGGACGCCGGTTGACCACCGGAGCCCCGCTCACCGGCACCGCCGAACGCGACGACCCCGACATCTACGCCAAGCACCCCGACGGGTCGTACATCATCCCCGCCGACTCCCACGTCCGCCTCAGCAGCCCCCGGCTGGACGGCGGCGCCCGGATGCTCCGCCGCGGCTACTCCTACGACGACGGCCCGGCCGACCGCGGCCTGCTGTTCTGCGCCTTCATGCGCGACCCCGCGCTCTTCACCCGGGTGCAGAACCGCCTCGCCGAGAAGGACGCCCTCACCCCCTTCCTCACCCACAACGCCTCCGCCGTCGCCTGGGTCCTCCCCGGCTCCCGGCCGGACCGCCCGCTGGGAGCGACGCTGTGACGCCGACCGGACCCCGCCCCGGCGCCGACCGGGCCCGGCTGAACGGCGACCTGCTGGTGGACGTCGGAAGCCCCGAGGAGTACGGCGCGCTGGTGCTGCGGTTCCTCCGCGAGGCGATCGGCCGGGTCGAGGGCCCGCTGAAGTCCCGGGTCGAGGAGCTCGCGGCCGGGCCGGCCGGGCAGGTCCACGGCGGGGCGCTCGCCGGCCTGATCCAGCTGTCGGCGGCCTCGCTGGAACTCGGCGGCATCCACCAGCACCGCCCGTACAGCCCGGAGAACCTGGAGTGGCTCGCCGAACGGGCGGCCGAGGGCCGGACGGTGACCGCGACGGCCGGCATCGTCGGGCAGGGCGGCCTCCGGATCGAGGTGCTCTGCCACCTCTGGGCCTGGCGGGACGACGCCGACGAGCGGTGGGCGGTCCTGCGGATCAGCACCCCGGTCACCGCCGAGCTGGCCGCGGCCGTGGTGGGGAGCATCCGCGACGCGGCGGCCGCGGCCGACCCGGTGTTCGGGTCCGTCGGCCACGGCGGCGAGCCGACCCGCACCGAACTGGAGCACGCGCTCGGCCTGCGCGACCTGGGCGACACCTACGACGACGCCCGGCGGATCCTCCGCGGCTACGACTGGATCACCGTCGTGCCGCGGCAGCTGGCGGCCGAGCACGGCGGCCCCGCCGCCCACGCCGGGGCGGGCCTGGCCGAGGCCGAGGAACTCCCGTCCGGCGCCCTGTGGTTGCGCGCCACCGAGGAGTTCGCCGACTACCGCGGCTCGGCGGTGTGGGCGATGTTCCAGGCGGTGGCCCCGATGCTCCCCACCGGCCTGCCGGCCGCCCGGGAGGAGCTGGGCGTGCCCCGCCCGGCCAGCCCGGTCGTCCTGGAGGACGCCGGGACGTACGGCGCGACCCGGGCCTTCGACTCCTGACCGGCCGTCAGCGGCCCTGCCGCTGCGCGGCCCAGGAACCCGGGCGGCTCACCCGGCGGGGGCGCGGTGGATCGGCCCCGTGGTGGTGGTGAGCGGCAGGTGGGTGCCGCCGCGGGTGCGGGCGACGATCTCGGCGGCGATGGAGACGGCCGTCTCCTCGGGGGTGCGGGCACCGAGGTCCAGGCCGATGGGGGAGTGCAGGCGGGCCAACTCGGCCTCGGTGAGCCCGGCCTGACGGAGCTTCGCGACGCGGTCCCGGTGGGTGCGGCGCGAGCCCATCGCGCCCACGTAGGCCACCGGGAGGCGCAGGGCCCGCTCCAGCAGCGGGAGGTCGAACTTGGCGTCGTGGGTCAGGACGCACAGGACGGTGCGCGGGTCGAGCCCGGCCGCCTGCGCGTCGAGGTAGCGGTGCGGCCAGTCCACCACGACCTCGTCCGCGTCGGGGAAGCGGCGCGGCGTGGCGAACACCGGCCGGGCGTCGCAGACCGTCACCCGGTAGCCGAGGAAGGAGCCGAGCCGGACCAGCGCGGCCGCGAAGTCGACCGCCCCGAAGACCAGCATCCGCGGCGGCGGGACGTACGACTCGACGAACAGGACGGCCGGGCCGACCCGGAGCAGCCCGGTCCGCCCGGCGGCGAGCATCGCCCGGACCTGGCCGGCCGCGTCGAACGGCAGGGCCCCGAACTCCGCGCCGGAGGTCACGGCGAGCGCGGCGCCGAGCTCGGCCGGCGGGCCGTCGACGACCCGGGCCAGCGCGACGGGCGTCCCCGAGGAGACCAGCGGCAGCGCGGCGGACAGGCCCGGGACGGCGCCCGGCGCCACCGGGTGGACGAAGACGTCCAGCGAACCGCCGCAGGCCAGGCCGACCGCGAAGGCGTCCTCGTCGCTGTAGCCGAAGTGCTCCAGCACCGGCGTGCCGGAGGCCATGGCCTGCCGGCAGAGCTCGTACACCGCGCCCTCCACGCAGCCGCCCGAGATCGAGCCGACCGCCTCGCTGTCCGCGTCGACGGCCAGCGCCGCGCCCGGCTCGCGCGGCGCGCTGCCCGAGGCGGCGACCACCGAGGCCACGGCGAACGGGCGCCCGGCGGCCTGCCAGGCGCGGAGGTGCGCGGCGATGTCCCGCACGGGCTGCTCCTTCGCGAAGGGTGACGGGGCGTCAGTGGACGCCCAGCCAGGACTTGATCGGGGCGAGCGCGAAGTAGACGACGAACACGAAGGTGAGGACCCACATCAGCACGCCCGGCTCGCGCCACTTGCCGGTGCCGGCCTTCACCACCGTGTAGGAGACGACGCCGGCCGCGACGCCCGCCGTGATGCTGTAGGTGAACGGCATCACGACGCTGGTCAGGAACGCGGGGACGGCGACCTCCCGGTCCGACCAGTCGATCAGCCGGGCCTGACTCATCATCAGCGAGCCGATCACCACCAGCGCCGCCGCGGCGACCTGCACCGGCACGATCGCGGCGAGCGGCGAGAAGAACAGCATCAGGGCGAACACCGCGCCGGTCACGGTGGAGGCCAGGCCGGTACGGGCGCCGTCGCCGACGCCGGTCGCCGACTCCAGGAACACGGTCTGCCCGGACGCCCCGGCCACCCCGCCGATCGCGCCGCCCGCACCGTCGATGAACAGCGCCTTCGACAGGCCCGGCATCCGGCCCTTCGCGTCGGCGAGCCCGGCCTCGGTGCCGACGCCGATGATGGTGGCCATCGCGTCGAAGAACCCGGCCAGCACCAGGGTGAACACGGCGACGGTCGCACTGATCGCCCCCATGCCCTGCCGGCCGAACGCGCCGAACACGTCGACGTCCCCGAACAGGCCGAAGTCCGGGGCGGCGACCGGCGATCCGGGCCACACCGGCGCGGAGCCGCCCCAGTCCTCGGCGGTCAGCCCGGCGGCCTTGTGCACCACCATCGCCACCACGGTGCCCGCCGCCAGGCCGATCAGGATCGCCCCGCGCACCCCCCGGGCCAGCAGGACGAACACGGTCAGCAGGGTCAGCGTGAACAGCAGTACCGGCCAGCCCTCCAACTCGCCGAACGGGCCGAGCGAGAGCGGCGTCGGGCCGCCGGTGTGCACGAACCCGGCCTTGTAGAAGCCGACGATCGAGATGAACAGGCCGATGCCGATGGTGATCGCGTACTTCAGCGGCAGCGGAATGCCGTTCATGATCTTCTCGCGCAGCCCGGAGACCACCAGCAGCACGATCAGCAGGCCGTAGATCACGCACAGGCCCATCGCCTGCGGCCAGGTCGTGTGCGGCGCCACCAGCGCGGAGATCACCCCGGACACCGACAGGCCGGCGGCCAGCGCCAGCGGCACGTTGCCGACCACGCCCATCACGATCGTGGTGACGGCCGCGGCGAGCGCCGTGGCCGTGGTCACCTGGGCGTGGTCGAGCCGGTGGCCGGTGACGTCCGGGCCGCTCAGGATGATCGGGTTGAGCAGGATGATGTAGGCCATCGCCATGAAGGTGGTGAGGCCGCCGCGCACCTCGGTGCCCACGGTGGAGCCGCGCGCCGAGATCCGGAAGTACGCGTCCAGCGCGCCGCGTCGGGTGGGGCCGGGCTGCGCCGGGATCTGTGCCATGTGCGTTCCCAGGGGTCAGGGAGGATGACGGTTCGTCAGGACGTGTCGGTCAGGTGCTCGGGCCGGACCGGGATGCGGGTCAGCGCCTTCCCGGTGGCCTGCCGGATCGCCGCCACGATGGACGGGGTGGCGGAGACGGTGGGGGCCTCGCCGACGCCGCGCAGCCCGTACGGGGCGTTCGGGTCGGGGAGTTCGAGGAGCTCCACCGGCATCGACGGAGTGTCCAGGACGGTCGGGATCAGGTAGTCGGTGAACGAGGCGTTGCGGACCTTGCCGTCCGCGAGCACGATCTCCTCCATCACGGCCAGCCCGATCGCCTGCGTGCAGCCGCCGTGGATCTGGCCGACCACGGCCTGCGGATTCAGCGCCCGGCCGACGTCCTGAACGGCCGTCAGCTCGACCAGCTTCACCAGGCCGAGCTCCACGTCCACGTCCACCACCGCCCGGTTCGCGCAGAAGCTGTACTGGACGTGGCCGAAGCCCTGGCCGGTCTCCCGGTCCAGCGCCGCGGTCGGCCGGTGGCGGTGCACCCGGGTCTGCTCGACCGGCTCGTCGCCGAGCAGCTCCGCCAAGGGCATCAGCACGCCCGCCGACGCCGACACCACCGCGCCGCCGGCCAGCGCCAGATCGCGGTGCGTCCAGCCGTGACGGCGCCGCCCCCGGTCGAACAGCACCTCGCGCACCGCCTCGGCGGCCAGCTTCACCGCCCCGCCCGTCATGTACGTCTGCCGGGACGCCGAGGTCGAACCGGCCGACCCGATCTCGGTGTTGGCCGGGTGGATGGTGACCCGCTCCACGCCCAGCTCGGTGCGGGCGATCTGGGCGTGCACCGTCACCCCGCCCTGGCCGACCTCGGCCGCCGCCGTGTGCACCATCGCCACCGGCTCGCCGCCGATCGCCTCCAGCCGGACCCGGGCCGTCGAGTAGTCGTCGAAGCCCTCGGAGAAGCCGACGTTCTTGATGCCCACCGAGTAGCCGACGCCCCGCACCACGCCCTCGCCGTGCGTGGTGTTCGACAGCGCGCCCGGCAGGTTGCGCAGGTCCGACGCGTCCAGCGGCGGCGGCAGCGGCCGGTCCTTGGCCCGCTGGAGCAGTTCGGCGACCGGCGCCGGCGCGTCGATCTGCTGCCCGGTCGGCATGAAGTCGCCCTGCGAGAAGGCGTTCAGCTGCCGTAGCTCCACCGGGTCCATGCCGAGCGCCGCCGCCAGCCGGTCCATCTGCGACTCGTAACCGAACGCCGCCTGCACCGCGCCGAAGCCGCGCATAGCCCCGCACGGCGGATTGTTGGAGTACAGCGCGACCGCCTGCATCCGGACGTTCGGAATGACGTACGGGCCGTGCCCGAGCGAGGCAGCGTTGCCCGCCACCGCGGGCGAGGTCGAGGCGTAGGCGCCGCCGTCCAGCACGATCCGGCAGTCCGCGAACACCAGCCGGCCGTCCCGGGTGGCCCCGTGCTCGTAGCGCATCCGCGCCGGGTGGCGGTGCACGTGCCCGAAGAACGACTCGTCCCGGGAGTACACGATCTTGACCGGCTTCCCGGTGTGCAGCGCCAGCAGGCAGGCGTGGATCTGCATCGACAGGTCCTCCCGGCCGCCGAACGCGCCGCCCACCCCGGCCAGCGTCAGCCGGACCTTCTCCTCCGGCAGCGCCAGCACCGGGGCCATCTGCTGCCGGTCCACGTGCAGCCACTGGGTGGCGACGTACAGGTCCACCCCGCCGTCCTCGGCCGGCACCGCCAGGCCCGACTCCGGGCCCAGGAACGCCTGGTCCTGCATGCCGACCTCGTACTCGCCGCAGACCACCACGTCCGCCAGCGCCCGCACCTCGTCGGTGACGCCCCGGCCCGAGACCACCCGCTGCTCGTGGCAGACGTTGCCCCGCGCCAGCGCCTTGTACTCGTGCGGCTCGTGCACGTAGCCGTACCGCTCCGGGTCGAGGCACTGCTCCTCGGTGGTGATCGGGTCCAGCACCCGGTACTCCACCCGGATCCGCTCCGCCGCCCGGCGGGCCGTCTCCGGATGGTCCGCGGCCACCAGCGCCACCGGCTCGCCCTGGTAGCGCACCTTGTCGATCGCCAGGGCCGGCTGGTCGGCGATCTCCAGCCCGTAGAACTTGGCGCCCGGGATGTCCTCGTGGGTGAGCACCGCGTACACCCCCGGCAGCGCCAGCGCCGCCGACACGTCCACCGACAGGATGTCCGCCCGCGGGTGCGGAGAGCGCAGCGCCCTGCCCCACAGCATGTCCTCGTGCCACAGGTCCGAGGAGTAGGCGAACTCGCCCCGCACCTTCAACGCCCCGTCAGGACGCTGCGGGGAACGGCCGATGCCGTCCCCGGAAGCCTGGTGGATCTTCTGCAGGTTCTTCTCGCCCCGCACCGTACGCGCCGTCACCTCCCGTCCTCCGCCCCGGAGATGCGGGAGGCGGCCAGCCGCACCGCGTCCATGATCTTCTCGTAGCCGGTGCACCGGCACAGGTTGCCCGACAGCGCCTCCCGGATGTCGGCGTCCGACGGCCGCGGATCCCGCGCCAGCAGCGCATCCGTCTGCACCAGCAGCCCCGGCGTGCAGAAACCGCACTGCACCGCCCCCGCGTCCAGGAACGCCTGCTGCACCGGCGCCAGCGCCCCGTCCGGGCCGTTCAGGCCCTCCACGGTGCGCACCTGACGGCCCTGCACCTGACCCGCCGCCACCAGGCAGGCGCAGACCGGCACCCCGTCCAGGTACACCGTGCACGACCCGCACTCGCCCTGCTCGCACGCGTTCTTCGACCCCGGCAGACCGACCCGCTCCCGCAGCACGTACAGCAGCGACTCGCCCTCCCACACGTCGTCGGCCTCCACCCGCCGGCCGTTCGCGGTGAACACCACCCTCACGCCGCCCTCCCGAGCCGCTCGCCGTACTCGCTCCAACACCACGTCAACGACCGCCGCGCCAGCACCGCCAGCGCGTGCCGCCGGTACGCGGCCGTGCCCCGCACGTCGTCGATCGGATCCGCCGCCGCCGCGACCAGCTCCCCGAACCGCCGCACCACACCCTCCGCCGGCGGCGCCGGCGACTCCCACACCAGCACCTCCCGCAGGAACTCCTCGGCCCGCTCCGCCCGGCGCGGCGTCGGCGCCGCCGAACCGATCCCGGTGCCGACCGTCCGCTCCCGCGGATGCAGCGCCAGCGCGAACGCGCACACCGCGATCACCATCGCGTTCCGGGTGCCGACCTTCGAGAACTGCTGCGGGCCGTCCGCCACCGGGATCCGCACCGCCCGGATCAGCTCGTCCGGGGCCAGGCAGTTGCGCTTCACCCCGACGAAGAACTCGTCGATCGGGATCAGCCGCACCCCGCGCACCGAATGCGCCTCCACCCGCACCCCCGCCCCGCGGCCAGCAGCGCCGGATGCGCGTCCCCCGCCGGCGAGGCCGCGCCCAGGTTGCCGCCGACACTGCCCCGGTTGCGGATCTGCGGCGACCCCACCGTCCGCGCCGCCAGCGCCAGACCCGGCAGCGGACCCGACAACTCCTCGACGATCCGGCTGTACGGCACCGCCGCACCCAGCCGCACCCACCCGCCGTCCAGCTCCCACTCCGCCAACTCGGCGACCCGGTTCAGGTCGAGCACCGCGGGCGGCCGGCGCACGTCGAAGTTCAGCTCCACCATCACGTCCGTGCCGCCCTGGACCGGCAGCGCGCCCGGCAGCCCCGCCTTCGCCGCGAGCGCCTCCTCCCAGCTCGCGGGCCGAAGGAACTCCATCCGGTCACTCCTCTCCTCGCCGACGGACGCGGGCCCTGCTGCCCCGACCGGGGAGCCCGGCGGCGTGCAGGCCAGTGAACCGCCGCGACCCGGGCCACCGGCAGTCACCGATGGCATGAGGGCCGACGATGACCCGCGGCACCGTCCTGTACGTTCGTCCAATGTGGACGATCCTCCGGCCCACCCGGGTCACCCTGGGCCGTTCCCGCACCGGAATCACCCCCACGAATCACCCGCAGCACCCACCCCGCTGACCCCACCGACGAGGAAGGGCCCGTCCATGCGCGTCCGCGACCTGCTCGCCCCCGGCGCCCCCCGGCTGCGCCTGCTCGCCGGCGAGGACGAACTCGACCGTCGGGTCACCGGCGTGATGACCACCGACCTCCAGGACCCCGGCCGGTTCCTGCACGGCGGCGAACTCGTCCTCACCGGCATGCTGTGGCGCACCGGACCCGCCGACTCCGACCGCTTCGTCCGCACCCTGGTGGCCGGCGGCGCCGCCGCCCTCGGCGCCGGCGAGGTCGAGGTCGGCCCCGTCCCCGAGGACCTCGCCGCCGCCTGCCGCCGCCACCGGCTGCCACTGCTCGCCGTCCCCGACGACATCGCCTTCGGCACCGTCACCGAATACGTCGGCCGGCACGTCTCCGCCGGCCGCGCCGGCGACCTCGCCGCCCTCGTCGACCGGCACCGGCTGCTGGTCTCCGCGGCCGGCGCCGGCGGCCTGGACGCCGTCCTCGACCTGCTCGGCGGCGACCTCGACCTGGACTGCTGGGTGCTCACCCCCACCGGCCGGGTCGTCGCCGGACCCGCCGACCGCCTCACCCCCGCCGACCGCGACCGCCTCGCCCGCGCCCACCTCGCCGCCCAGCAGCGCGAGCACCGGCCCCCGCACCGGGTCCTCCTCGACACCGGCCCCTGGTCACTGCTGCCCGCCGCCGACCCCGCCGACGGCACCCCGCTCGCCGACTGGATCCTCGTCCTCGCCGGCGACCTCGCCGAATGGCCCGCCAAACGCCGCCAGCTCGCCGAGAACCTGGCCCGGCTGGTCGCCGCCGAACGCACCCGCCGCGACGAGGGCCGCCGGCTCCGCCGCCGGCTCGCCGACGAGGTCCTCACCCTGCTGCGGCGCGACGCCGACCCCGCCGACCTCGCCCGTGCCCTGCACGCCGCCACCCGCGAGGACCACCCGCACTGGCTGGTGCTGTCCGCCGACAGCGACGGCCTGCCCGAGGGCGCGCTCCGCCCGATCCTCGAAGAGGCCCTCGGCGGCGACACCGACCGCGCCCTGGTCGCCGCCCTCGGCCCGACCGGCGCCGTCGCCGTGCTGCCCGCACCCGACAGCGCCGTCCCCGCCGACGCCGTCCGCGAGCTGCTCGCCCCGCTGGAGGCCGGACTCGGCGAGGAACAGCGGATCACCGTCGGCGTGTGCGCACCCGCCGCCGGGTCCGGCGGCCTGCGCGGCGCCCTGGAGGAGGCCCGGCACGCCCACCGCATCGCCGCCGCCCGCACCGGCCGGATCCGGGTCGCCGGACCGGAGGAACTCGCCTCCCACGTGCTGTTGCTGGCCGCCGTCCCCGACGAAGTGCGGCGCGCCTTCCGGGCCCGGCTGCTCGACCCCGTCACCGCCTACGACCGGGAGCACCAGGCCGACCTGGTCCGCACCCTGGAGGCGTTCCTGCGCGCCGACGGCTCCTGGACGCGCTGCGCCGCCGGCCTGCACGTGCACGTCAACACGCTGCGCTACCGGATCGGCCGGATCGAGGAGCTCACCGGCCGCGACCTGTCCCGGCTGGAGGACCGGGTCGACTTCTACCTGGCCCTCCAGATCGGCTGACGGACCGTCAGCCGATCCGGCGCCGGCCCCGCGGCCGCCGCGGGTAGGGGAACAGCCGCGGCCGGCGCTTCGCCGCCACGTCCTCCACCCAGCCGAACACCAGCACCAGCAGCGCCAGCAGCGGGATCCCGATCAGCAGGGTGAACCACCGGCTGGTCAGCAGCCACCGCAGGTGCAGGCGGAAGAAGTCGACGTCCCACAGCAGGTCGATCAGCGGCACGGCCGCCACCAGCGCCGTCACGTGCCACAGGTAGACGCTGACGGCCCGCGAGTTCAGCAGGCTCACCAGGCCGTTCCAGCGCTCCAGCCGCGGCGGCCACTGCTCCCAGGACGGGCTGATGTGCAGCAGCAGCGCGACGAAGCCGAACGACCACACCGCCTGCGCGATCGGCCAGGCCTCGATGTCGGTCGGCTCGGTCGGGTCGAACGGCCGGGTCTGCAGGTACCAGAAGCCCGCCACCATGATCAACGGCGCGATCGACGGCAGCACGTACTGCGGGATCCGCTTGAGCATCCCCTCCTGGTGGGCCATGCCGAGGATCCAGCAGGAGCCGAACATCGCGAAGTCGTTGACGGTCTCCCAGACCCGGCCCCAGACGAAGTCGTGCTCCGGGAAGAACCCGTTCATCGCGATCACCAGCGCCAGCGGCGCGAACAGCGTCACCAGCGGGAACCGGCGCAGCGCCTTCAGCAGCAGCGGCGACAGCAGCACGTACCAGAGGTAGGCCCGGAGGTACCACAGCGGCACCACCAGCTGGGTCGCCCAGCCGGACTCCAGGTGCCCGCCGAGGCCGTGCAGCCCGTCCGTCGCGTACGGCGGCGTGCTCAGCGGCAGCACCCAGAACGCCAGCTTCGCCCACCACCAGGTCGGGTGGCCGTCGGAGCCCGGGCCGCCGCCGTCCAGCACCTGGAGGGTGACCACGATCGCGCCGAACAGCCACATCGGCGGCAGCAGGCGGCGCAGCCGGCTGCGGATCACGCCGAGCGCGGGGCGGCTCAGCGAACGGGCCATCAGCGAGCCCGCCAGCGCGAACATCACGCCCATCGACGGGAACACCAGCGGCAGGAAGAACCAGCCGAAGTTGTGGTACAGCACCACGCGGACCAGCGCCAGCGCGCGCAGCAGGTCCAGGTAGCGGTCCCGGCCGCCCTTGCGGACCGCCGGCTCCGGCCCGGCCGGCGGGTACTCGCGGCGCAGCTGCTCGGGGATCCGCAGCCGGATGGTGTCGCTCATGCTCAGGCCTCCACGGGCGCGGCGACCTCGCCGGTGCGCCGGAGCTTCTGCCAGCGCAGCCGGCCACCGGTCAGCGCGGTGATCGTGGACTGCAGCAGGACGATGTACATCAGCTGCCGGTAGACCACCTGCTGAAGCGGCAGGCTGATCAGGTGCCAGGGCTTCTCGTGGTCGAGCCGGAACGCGTACCAGGACAGCAGCGCCTGGAGCGCGATGAACCCGCCCCAGCTGGCCAGCGTGATCGGCGCGTCGGTGAACAGGATGCCGTACAGCAGGAACAGGTCGACCAGCGGCGCCAGCAGCGGCGCGACCACGCCGAACAGCACCACCAGCGGCAGGCCGATCCGGCCGAAGCGGCCGGCCGGGCCGCGGGACACGACGGCCCGGCGGTGCTTCCACATCGCCTGCATGGAGCCGTAGCTCCACCGGTACCGCTGCGACCACAGCTGCTGGAGGCTGGCCGGCGCCTCGGTCCAGGCCCGGGCGCGCTCCGCGTAGACGATCCGCCAGCCGGCGCACAGCACCGCCATGGTGATGTCGGTGTCCTCGGCGAGGGTGTCGTCGCTCATCCCGCCGACCCGCCGCAGCGCCTCCTTGCGGAACGCGCCGACCGCGCCCGGAATGGTCGGGATGACGTTGAGCACGTCGTACATCCGGCGGTCCAGGTTGTGGCCGAGGATGTACTCGATGTGCTGCCAGGCCCCGATCAGGGTCTCCCGGTTGCCGACCTTGGCGTTGCCCGCGACCGCGCCGATCTTCGGGTCGGCGAACGGCTGCACCAGCTCCCGCACCGTGGACGGCTCGAAGACGGTGTCGCCGTCCATCATCACCACGATGTCGTACGAGGCCGCCGCCACACCGGCGTTGAGGGCGCTCGGCTTGCCGCCGTTGACCTTGCGGATCAGCCGGACGAACGGCAGGTTCATCTCCTCGACGATGTCCGCGGTGCCGTCCGTGGAGCCGTCGTCGATCACGATCACTTCGATCGGGTAGTCGCTGGCCGCCAGCGAGTTGAGGGTGTTCGCGATGCACTCGCGCTCGTTGTACGCCGGGACGAGGACGGTCACCGGCTCGGTGACCGGCGGCCCCCAGGCGCCCGTCCGCTTGGCGCGGCGGGCGTGCACCGGGGCCAGCACCAGCATCAGCGCGAAGCGGCCGAAGTTGAGGAAGCCGACCAGCGCCAGCATGCCCACCAGCACCGGCAGGGTGTACACGGCGACCTGGGTGGCCCAGATGAAGCCCTTGCCCGCCCACAGCTGGAAGCCGTGCACCGGCACCATCGCCGGGGTCGCGCCGAGCGCGTCCGAGATGGTGGTGAACCGGTAGCCCTCGGCCTGCAGCTTGACGATGATCTGCTCCAGCGCGGCCACCGTCTCGGCCCGGTCACCGCCCGCGTCGTGCAGCAGGATCAGCTCGCCCGCGCCGGGCTTGGACGGCATCGCCGCCTTGACGATCTCCTCGACGCCCGGGCGCTTCCAGTCGTCGGTGTCCTTGTCGATGAACGCCGTCAGGTAGCCGTGCGCGCCCACGTACTTGATGACCGGGTAGTTCCAGTCGTCCATCGCGGAGGCGTCCGAGGAGTACGGCGGCCGGAACAGCGAACTGTGCACGCCCGCCACGCCGGCCAGCGCCAGCTGGGTCTGCGCCAGCTCCCAGCTGATCCGGGCGTGCGACTGGAACGCCAGGTCGGGGTGGGTGAAGGTGTGCAGGCCGATCTCGTGGCCGCCCGCGACGACCTGCCGGATCAGCTCCGGGTTGCGGGTGGTCATCGCGCCGGTGACGAAGAAGTCCGCGCGGATGTCGTGGGCCTTCAGCACCTCCAGCACCTTCGGCGTCCACTCCGGCGACGGGCCGTCGTCGAAGCTCAGCACCACGGTCTTGTCCGGGATGCGGTAGCTGACCGGGTTCGCCTTCTTGTCGCCGCGCGCGTCGATGACCGGGCCGCCCTTGAGCAGGCTCTCCGGCACGGTCGTCTTGTCGACCGACTGCGCGATCCGGGTGTCGTGGAACACCTCGTTGGTGGCCAGGCCGCGCAGGACCAGGAGCACCAGCAGACAGGCCAGCAGGGACAGCGGCATGACGAAGCGCAACGGCGGCGCGGCCAGTCGGCGCGGCCTCAGCAGGGACTGCCGCCGGCGCTGGTGGCGGGACAAATGGTGCTCCTGGAATGGGCGGTGCGGAGGATCAGGGGTGCTTGGCCGAACCGCCCGAGGGCGACGCCCCGTGCGCCCCGGTCGAGGGCTTCGACGAGGTCTTCGACCCGGGCGAGGACGAGTGGGAGGCGCTGCGGGACGCGGACGGCGACGGCGAGGACGAGGGCGACGGCGCGGCCGAGGGCGTCACCGGTGCCGAGGCCGCCGGCGACGCCGCGGGCTGCGCGGGTATCTCCATCGCCGGGGCGTCCGCCTGAACACCGATCAGGCTGCCGCCCATCGCGACGGCCAGGACCGCGCCCACCACCGAAACCGGCCAGCCGAGACCGCGCAGCAGCCGGCCGCGCAGGCCGGACTGGTCGACGAACACCGGTTCGGCGAGCGGCTCTTCGACATCCGGACCCGGAACGTCGGCGCCGACCGGGTGGGCCGGCCCGCGATCGGGCGAAGTCATGACAGGGCGCACCGTACGAGGCCTCTCAGTGCAGGGGGATGAAGACCGCGGGGGCGTAGCTCGAACGCTAGTGCACCGACCTGGACCGAATTGGTCCCCTTGTCCAGTTTCGGCGCGTTCTCGGTGAGGGTTGTAACCGGATCGAGACCCCTACCGCCACGTACCGGTATGGACCTGTGCACGGACCGTTGACCTCGGCTCATGCCCGTCCCGGCGCCGGCCGGGCCGGGGGAGGCGGTCTTGTGAGGCCCCGTTAGGATGACCGCTCCGCCCGACCGGTCGTCGATCCCGCGCACAGGGCGTGCCCAGGTGCCGCCGCCCTGCCCCAAGGAGTCCGCGTGAGTCAGCCCCGCCGCAATTCCCGTCACCGCGCGTGGAGCGTGCTCACCCTGCCGGCCCTGCTGGGCACGCTCGCCGCGTGCACCGGCGACCCCGCGAGCGGCGGCGCCCCCGCCGCGAAGGGCGACAAGGGCGCGGCCGCCGCCAGCGCCTCCCCGACGCCCACCGGGCCGCCCGGGACGATGTTCGACACCTTCCACTACACCGGCCCCGACGACCCCGCGTTCGCCGCCCACGGCTGGGAGGTCCGGGCCGGCGCCGGCGGCCCCGGCATCAAGGACACCTGGACCACCGCCGGCGCGAGCTTCCCCGAGGACCCGACCGCCCAGGGCGGCCGGGCCCTGCAACTGCGCTCCACCACCGACGGCACCAAGCAGGGCACCCAGCAGGTCGAGGTGCAGAGCACCGGCGGCAACCTGCTCAACGGGACCTTCGCCGCCCGGGTCTTCTTCAGCGACAAGCCCTCCAGCGGCCGCACCGGCGACCACGTCGTCCAGACCTTCTTCCCGATCTCCCCGTCGGACTCCTCCGACAACTACAGCGAACTCGACTGGGAGTACCTGCCGAACGGCGGCTGGGGCGCGCCCGGCCCCAAGCTCGACACCACCAGCTGGTTCAAGGCCGACCCGCCCGACCGGGTCACCCACGCCGTCAAGCAGCGCCTGGAGGGCTGGCACACCCTGATGGTCACCGCCGTGGACGGCAAGGCCACCTACTCGCTGGACGGCAAGGACCTGTTCACCAGCTCCGGCAAGTACGTCCCGCGGGAGAAGATGGACGTCCACTTCAGCAACTGGTTCATCGACCTGCTGCCCTCCGTCACCGGGCAGCGCAGCTGGGACCTGAAGGTCAACTGGTTCTACTACAAGGCCGACCAGGCGGTGTCCCCGGCGGACGTCCAGAAGACCGTCGACGGCTTCTACGGCGCCGGCACCTCGTACGTCAACACGCTGCCGAAGAACTGACGGCCCGTCACGCGCGAAGGGCCCGGCCGGTCGGCCGGGCCCTTCGCCGCAGGGTGCGTCAGTGCTGGGCGGGGATGATCCCGGTCAGCCAGGTGAAGACGCCCGGCACCATCGGCTTCCAGACGTCGCTGCTGTGCGCGCCGGTGGTCTCCTGGACGGTCACCGTGGTCGGCGCCTTGGCGGCGGCCTTCAGCGCCTCGCCGCCCTCCAGGCCGTCGCCCTTGTTGCCGCTCACGTACAGCGCGGTCTTCGGCGGGGTCTTCGCGGACTTGAGGATGTTCAGCGGGTTGGAGATCTCCCGCAGGTGCGGGTCCTTCGCGGTCAGCGACTGCGCCTCGGCGCCCGGGTCGTTGTAGCCGGACAGGCTGACGCCCGCGCGGTACAGGTCCGGGTGCTCCAGCGCCAGCTTGGCCGCGCAGTGCGCGCCCGCCGAGTAGCCGGCCACCGCCCAGCGGTCCGCCGAGGCGTCCACCCGGAAGTTGTCCAGCACCATCTGGCGGACGTCCTTCGACAGCCAGGTGTCGGCGTTGACCTTGCCCGGCACGTCCGCGCAGCCGGTGTCGGTGCTGTCGCCCAGCAGGTTGGTGCGCGGCGAGACCAGGATGAACGGGCTGACCTGGCCGCTCTGCATCATCGGCTTCAGCTGCTCCGACACCCGCAGGGTGCCGAACCAGGTCTTCGAGGAGCCCGGCCAGCCCGGCAGCAGCTCCACCACCGGGAAGTTCTTGTCCTTGTACGCCGGGTCGTTGTACTGCGGCGGCAGCCACACCAGCACCTCGCCGTCGACGCCGGACACCGCGCCCTTCAGGTCGGTGGTCTGCACGTCGTTGGGGACCTTCGGGTCACCCACCGGCTTGAAGTGCTGGACGACCTTGGTGTGCTGCTTGGTGTCGCTGCCCGGCGTCGGACCGCCGCTCGCCCCGGTGTCGGCCTGCACGTTCGGCACCGCGCGGACGTGGTTGCCGGTGCCCAGCAGATCGTCCCAACTGCCGTAGATCAGGTTGGCGTTGTTCACCATGACGAACACCGTGGTGACCGCGGTGATCTGACAGAACAGCAGCATCACGATCCTGGAGAGGACCTGGACGGGCTGCGGACCGCGCACCCGGCTCCAGAGCAGCAGGGCCACGGCGATCGAGATCGGCACCAGGATGATCGTCAGAATAAGGAAAGGGGTGCCTGTCAGCTGCATCGGGTCTCTCGCATCGGGTCGTCCGGCCGTCCGGGGCACGGTCCCCCGGTTCGCACATCACACTTGTCAGACTGCGTCAAACACACGATCAGTTGCTGGCGACACCCGCAGAAACCTGAGAGGAACATCACGTTTTCGTGAGAATCCGCTGTGCGTTCGGGGCCTAGTCTGCCAGTTCGCCAACAGCCCTCCACCACCCGCCCACAGCTTTTACCGAAACCAGGAGCATTCATTCCGTGACCAGTGCCAACGGCCCCGCCCGACCCGCCCTGCCCAGCCTGCTGGGCCTCGGCCCGCGCGCCGAACGCCGCCGCCGCACCCTGCCCGCCGGGGTGCTGCGCCTGCCCACCATCGGCGTCGACATCGGCGGCACCAAGGTCGTGGCCGGCGTGGTCGACGGCGAAGGACGCGTCCTGGACCGGCTGCGCACCGAGACCCCCGACAAGAGCAAGAGCCCCAAGGTCGTCGAGGACGTCATCGTCGACCTCGTCCTGCAACTCGCCGACAAGCACGACGTCCACGCGGTCGGCGTCGGCGCGGCCGGCTGGGTCGACGCCGAACGCTCCACCGTGCTCTTCGCCCCCCACCTCAACTGGCGCGGCGAACCCCTCCAGCAGGCGCTCAGCTCCCGGCTCCGCTTCCCCGTCGTGGTCGAGAACGACGCCAACGCCGCCGCCTGGGCCGAATGGCGCTTCGGCGCCGGCCGCGGCGAGGACCACATGGTCATGATCACGCTCGGCACCGGCATCGGCGGCGCCGTCGTCCGCGACGGCTACGTCGACCGCGGCAAGCACGGACTGGCCGGCGAGTTCGGCCACATGCAGGTGGTGCCCGGCGGCCACCGCTGCCCCTGCGGCAACCGCGGCTGCTGGGAGCAGTACTCCTCCGGCAACGCGCTCGTCCGCGAGGCCCGCGAACTCGCCGCCGAGGAATCCCCGGTCGTCCAGCCCCTGCTCGCCCGGGCCGGCGGCACCCCGCTCGGCATCACCGGGCCGCTCGTCACCGAAGCGGCGCGCGAGGGCGACCCGGTCGCCGTCGAGCTCCTCTACGAGGTCGGCCGCTGGCTCGGCGTCGGCATCGCCAACCTCGCCGCCGCGCTCGACCCCGGCCGCTTCGTCGTCGGCGGCGGCGTCAGCGAAGCCGGCGAGCTCCTCCTCGCCCCCGCCCAGGACGCCTTCCGCCGCACCCTCACCGGCCGCGGCTTCCGCCCCGAGGCCGAGATCGTCCACGCCGCCCTCGGCAACGAAGCCGGCCTCGTCGGCGCCGCCGACCTGGCCCGCCAGGTGGCCCGCCGCTTCCGCACCGTCAAACGCCGCCGCGTCGAACGCGCCACCACCCACTGACCCGGCTGCGCCGGCCGCCGGGAACGCGCGACGCGAGACCGGGCTGTTGCGTCCGCGTCGTCGGGTGCCGCGGGGGGACGCGCGGGGATCGGGCCGGGCTTTGGCGGTTGGGCGTTCGTTGTCGGCTGATGGGGCAACAGTTCGGGCCGGGTGTGCGGCAGTTGGCCGAACGGGGCGTTGTCGGGGGTGGGGGGCGTGTGGGAGAACGGGAGACCGACGCCGTTCCAGGAGGCTGTATGAGACCCCTTGTTCGTCTCGTTCCTGCGCTCGCTCTTGTTACTGGGCTGCTCTGTACCGCCGCTCCTGCCCAGGCCGATCCGGTGGCCGCCGCCGGGAAGCAGCCGGAGGCGGTGGGGTGGGGCGGTGCGGTGGCCAGCGTGGACGCCGACGCCACCGCCGCCGGGCTGGAGGTGTTGCGGCGCGGCGGCAACGCGGTGGACGCCGCGGTCGCGACGGCCGCCGCGCTCGGCGTGACCGAGCCGTACTCGGCGGGCATCGGCGGTGGCGGCTACTTCGTCTACTACGACGCCCGGACCGGCAAGGTCTCCACCCTGGACGGCCGCGAGGTCGCGTCCCGGACGGCGGACAGCTCGCTGTTCCTGGAGAACGGGCAGCCGCTCGCGTTCGCCGACGCCGTCACCAGCGGCCTGTCCGTCGGAGTGCCGGGCACCGCCGCGACCTGGGAGCAGGCGCTGCGGCGGTGGGGGAGCCGGGATCTGGCCGAGGTGCTGAAACCGGCCGAGCGGATCGCGGACCGGGGTTTCACCGTCGACCAGACGTTCCAGGACCAGACCGCCGCGAACCAGGCCCGGTTCCAGGACTTCCCGGCCAGTCGCGCGCTGTTCCTGCCGGACGGCAAGCTGCCCGCCGTCGGGTCCACCCTGCGCAACCACGATCTGGCCGCCACCTACCGGGAGTTGGGCCGCACGGGCACTGCCGCGCTGTACCGCGGCCCGATCGGCGCGGACGTCGTGCGCACCGTGCAGCACCCGCCCGTCGACCCGGCGTCCGGCCGCAACGCCCGGCCCGGGAAGATCGACGCCGCGGACCTGGCAGCCTATCAGGTCCGGAAGCAGGACCCGACGCACGTCGCCTACCGGGGCCTGGACGTGTACGGGATCGCCCCGTCCTCCTCCGGCGGGACGACCGTCGGCGAGGCGCTGAACATCCTGGCCCGCAGCAGCCGCACCGAGCTCGCGGACCCGGTCCAGTACGACCACCGCTACCTGGAGGCGAGCCGGATCTCCTTCGCCGACCGCAACCGCTGGGTCGGCGACCCGAGCGCCGTGCAGGTGCCGACCCGTCAACTCCTCGACCCCGCCTACGCCGCGTCCCGGGCCTGCCTGATCGACCCGAAGCACGCGCTGACCAGCCCGCTCGCCCCCGGCGACCCGTACCACCCGGCGCCGTGCGCGAGCAGCGGGCAGCCGGCGGCCGAACCGTACGAGGGGCAGAGCACCACGCACCTGACGGTCGCCGACCGCTGGGGCAACGTGGTCTCCTACACGCTGACCATCGAGCAGACCGGCGGCAGCGGCATCACCGTGCCCGGCCGGGGCTTCCTGCTCAACAACGAGCTGACCGACTTCAACTTCACCCCGCTGACCCCCGGCGTCCCCGACCCCAACCTGCCCGGCCCCGGCAAGCGGCCGCGCTCCTCGATCTCGCCGACCATCGTGCTCCGCGACGGTCAGCCCTACCTGGCGCTCGGCTCGCCCGGCGGCGCCACCATCATCACCACCGTGCTCCAGGTGCTGACCGGACGGGTCGACCGCGGCCTGACGCTGGAGCAGGCCATCGCCGCGCCCCGCGCCAGCCAGCGCAACACCGCGGCCACCCAGGCCGAGCCGGCGTTCCTCGCCTCGCCCGAGGCGGCGCAGCTCCGGGCGATGGGCCACGTGTTCAGCGCCACCCCGGAGATCGGCGCGGCCACCGGCATCGAACGGCTCCCCGACGGCCGCTGGCTGGCCGCCGCCGAACCGGTCCGCCGCGGTGGCGGCGCGGCCGGGGTGGTGCATCCGTCCCGCTAGCACCGCAAGGACCGGTAGGACCGGCAGGACCGCAACGCCGGCCATGGTGACGAGGCCTCAGCCCCCGGGCTGGGGCCTCGTCGTCGGGCCGGCGGCCGGCGTCGGCGGTGTCCGCGCCGGTCCTGACCGCTTCTGTCCGCTTTGCCTCCGTTTTGCATTGAGCGCGCCAGTTTCGTACCGTTTCATGCGTTCGGAGTAATTCGGCAGGCGGACGCGCCGTGAACACGGCGCTCTGCCGTTCGGCCGACATGCGGTCCCTCGAACGGTCGACCAGGGTTGGCCGGACGCGGGCGGCACCGGATCGCCTGCCCTGACGGCCAGGAGGAGCAGGCGAATGGGTGGAACGAACAGGCGGGCGGTGATCGGCGAGTTCCTCGGGACGCTGCTGCTGGTCCTGCTGGCGGTGGGCGCCGCAGTGCTCGCAGGGGAGGCGATCGGCCCGGTCGGCATCGCACTGGCCTTCGGCTTCGTGCTGCTCGCACTGGCGTACGCGCTCGGTCCGATCTCCGGCTGCCACGTGAACCCGGCGGTGACGCTCGGCTTCCTGCTGGCCCGCCGGATCGACGGGCGCACCGCGGTGTCCTACTGGACCGCGCAGGTGCTCGGCGGCATCACCGGTGCGGCGCTCGTCCTGCTGCTGGCCAAGCAGATACCGGGGCTGGAGACGCACGGCAAGCTCGGCACCAACGGCTGGGGCGAGCGCTCCCAGGTGCACATCAACGCCGGCGGTGCGTTCCTGACCGAGGTCGTCCTCACCTTCCTGCTGGTGTACGTGGTGCTGGCGGTCACCCACCGGCTGGCCGCGGTCGGCTTCGACGGGCTGCCGATCGGCATCGCCCTGGCGGTCGTCCACCTGGTCGGCATCCCGCTCACCGGCACCTCGGTCAACCCGGCGCGCAGCCTCGGCCCGGCGCTGTTCGCGGGCGGCGACGCGCTCTCCCAGCTGTGGTTGTTCCTGCTCGCCCCGCTGGTCGGTGGCGCCCTGGCGGCGGGCATCCACCTGCTGACGCACCCTCAGCCCAACCTCCCGGTGGCGCAGGCCCTGGCCACCGACGCGCGGGCGTAGCACCGCGCACACCGTCCGGAGCGGCGGCCGGGACCGTGACCACGGTTCCCGGCCGCCGCTCCGGCGTTGCGGCCCCGGACACGCCGGACCGGATTGACGCCAACTCCCGGATCCGCCAAGATCCTTCGGTGCTCACATCCGGACGCCTCGGCCACGCCCTGGCCGCCTCGCTGCTCCTGGCCGCCCTCGCGGGCTGCACCTCCGCCACCTCGTCCGCGCCGCCCCCGGCACCTGTCGCCTCGCCCTCTCCCTCCCCGTCCGCGACCGTCTCCGCCGCCGAGGCCGGCGAGCAGTTGATGCGTCGTCGCGCGGCCGGACCGACGGGTTCCCAGTACGCGCCGTCCAACGGCGTCGTCGACCTGGACGGCACGGTCGACGCCCTGCTCGGCCCGGCGGCAGGGCCGGACGCGAAGGCCGACACGAAGGGCCGGCTCGCCGCGGACGGCTTCGTGGTGGCGCTCCGACACTCCTGGACCGCCCCCGACGGAACCCGCGCCGACACCCTGCTGCTGCGCTTCACCGCCGAGGCCGGTGCCGGGAGCACGGCGAGCCGAGTGGCCCGGAACCTGAGGAGCGCCCACGCCGAGAGCACCTTCGGCGACCCCGGCGACCTGTCCACCGGCGTGGTCGTCAGTGCCCTCGACGATCGGGGAGAGGCCTGCGTCGTCCAGGTCGCCCCGCACGGCGACGCCGTCGTCCTCATGAACTACTGCACCCCCGCGACCCCCGACAAGAAGACCGCCGTGCTCCGGTTCACCGACCAGCTCAGGCTGCTGCCCACTCCCGGACTGCCCTGGTAGGCCCGTCCGCCCCGGAACTGTCGGCGGCGGGCGGTATGTTCGGACGGGTGCCCGGCCCGCCGCCGTGCGCCCCGTCCGTCCGTACCGCCGAGGGAAGGCCGCCGTGACCGTCCGCATCGCCACCTGGAACATCAACTCCGTCACCGCCCGGCTCCCCAAGCTGCTGGAGTGGCTGGAGTCCGCCAAGCCGGACGTGCTCTGCCTGCAGGAACTCAAGTGCAGCACCGAGGCGTACCCCGCCGAGGCGATCGGCGAGCTCGGCTACGAGAGCGCCGCGCACGGCACCGGCCGGTGGAACGGCGTCGCCGTGCTCTCGAAGATCGGCCTGGAGGACGTGGTCCGCGACCTGCCCGGCCAGCCCGGCTACCTCGCCGAGGACGCCATGCTCCCGGTCGTCGAGCCGCGCGCCGTCGGGGCGACCTGCGGCCCGGTCCGGGTCTGGTCGGTGTACGTGCCCAACGGCCGCGAGGTCGACCACGCGCACTACCGCTACAAGCTGGAGTGGCTGACCGCCCTGCGCGACGCCGTCCGCGAGGACGCCGCCGGTCCGCGTCCGTTCGCCGTCCTCGGCGACTACAACATCGCGCCCACCGACGCCGACGTCTTCGACGTCGCCGCCTTCGAGGGCCTCACCCACGTCACCGCCCCCGAGCGCGCCGCCATGACGGCCCTTCAGGAGATCGGCCTGCAGGACGTCGTCCCCCGCCCGCTCAAGTACGACCGCCCCTACACCTACTGGGACTACCGCCAGCTGGCCTTCCCGAAGAACCGCGGCATGCGGATCGACCTCACCTACGCCAACAAGGCGTTCGCGGACGCGGTCACCGACACCTACGTCGACCGCGAGGCCCGCAAGGGCAAGGGCACCTCGGACCACGCGCCCGTGGTGGTCGACCTCGACCTCTGAGCCGCGGGCCGGGCTCCACCGGCCCCCGCTCAGAAGAAATAGAGCACGGCCGAGACTGCGTGCACCAGGTTGCGCAGGACCGGATTGGTGTTGACATCGTCCAGGTTCGCCCAGGCGTACACCGCCATGGCGACCACCCGCAGCGGGTCGGGCTCCGCCGCTTCCCAGCTCCCGAAGCGGGTGCGGGCCACCGGCCGGCCGTCCTCCAGGAGTTGGGCGCCGGCCAGCCCGCGGCGGACGAACCGCAGGGCGCGGTCGCCGGAGCGGAACTCCACGAAGCGGCCGGAGCGCAGCAGGTGGTCGCGGGCGTCGATGCGGAGTTCGGCGCCCGCGAAGCCGCCGACCGCCCCGCCGTGCACCAGGGCGGCGGCGTCGCGCGGCGGCCGCCCGAAGCGGGGCAGCTCGGCGAGCGGGCGACCGTCGAGCTCCAGTCGCCAGGCCTCCAAACCCTTCATCGTCGCGGTGACGTCCGCCGTCGAGCGGGTCCGATGCAGCGTCAGTTCGCCGAGCGGCGTGTCGGCCTTCGCCCCGCTCTCCCGGATCTTCGTGAACTCCACCGTGCGCCCCCTCGTGAAACCCCAGGTCGAGGATAGGAGTTGAGGATCCGCCAGTCAGTATTCTCTGAGTGTATAGACGTGGAGTACACCCCCGGCGTACTCTCTCGATCATGAGCGTTCCACTCACCCTGCTCGGGCTCCTCGAACGCGAGCCCAGCCACGGCTACGACCTCAAGCGCGACTACGACGCCTTCTTCGGGCGCGGCAAACCGCTGCCCTTCGGCCAGGTGTACGCGACCCTCGGGCGGCTCGCCCGGGACGGGAAGGTCGTCGTCGGGGAGCCCGAGGCCGGCGACGGGCCCGACCGCAAGCGCTACGTGATCACCGAGACCGGGGCCACCGAGTTCGAGGACTGGCTGCGCGAACCCGTCGCCGCCGAACCCCACCTGCAGACCGTGCTGTTCAGCAAGGTCGTGCTCGCCCTGATGCTCGGCCGCGACGCCGAGCACTACCTCGACACCCAGCGCGCCGCCCACCTCCAGCGGATGCGCGAACTCACCGAGGTCAAGCGCTCCGGCAGCCTGGTCGACGCCCTCCTCGCCGACCACGGCCTGTTCCACCTGGAATCCGACCTGCGCTGGATCGACCTCACCACCGCCCGACTCGACGCCCTCGCCGCGGAGGTGGCCAAGCGATGACCGACCCCTTGATCCACGCCCGCCAGGTCACCCTGGCCTTCGGCGAGACCCCCGCCCTGCGCGGCGCCGACCTCGCCGTCGACGAAGGCGAGATCCTCGCCATCATGGGCCCCAGCGGCTCCGGCAAGTCCACCCTGCTGCACTGCCTCGCCGGCATCCTCGCCCCCGACAGCGGCGAGATCCACTTCGACGGCCGCCGGATCGACCACCTCGGCGAACAGGAACGCAGCACCCTGCGCCGGGACAGCTTCGGCTTCGTCTTCCAATTCGGCCAGCTCGTCCCCGAGTTGACCGCCGAGGAGAACGTCGCCCTGCCGCTGCTGCTCGGCGGCGCCAAGCGGGCCGCCGCGCTCCGGCAGGCCCGCAGCTGGTTCCCCAAGCTCGGCCTGGACGGCCTGGAGGCCCGCCGCTCCGGCGAACTGTCGGGCGGTCAGGCCCAGCGCGTCGCCCTCGCCCGCGGACTGGTCGCCGAACCGCGCGTCCTGTTCGCCGACGAACCCACCGGCGCGCTCGACTCCCTGACGGGCGAACAGGTGATGGACCTGCTCGTCGGCTGCGCCCGCGAACAGGGCACCACCGTCGTCCTGGTCACCCACGAGGCCCGGATCGCCGCCTACGCCGACCGCGAGGCGATCGTCCGCGACGGCCGCGCCACCTCGCTGAGCGGACGGCTGACGTGACGATGATCCGGCTCGGACTCCGACTCGCCGTCAGCGGCGGCCGCGAAGCGCTCGTCCGCCTCGCCATCACCGCCGGAGCCGTCGCCATCGGCGTCGGACTGCTGCTCACCACGCTCGCCGCGATCAACGGCGTGCACGCCCAGAACGACCGCAACGCCTGGTTCAACACGCCGTTCGTGCACAGCGTCGCCGCCCCGAGCGGGACGAGCGCCTCCGGCGGTGGGACGAGCGCCTCCGGCGGTGGGGCGGGTGCCTCGGGTGCTGGGGCGGCGGGAGGTGCTGTTTCCGCGGATCGGGAGGCTGCGGGAACCGGCGGCCTCGACCCGATGTGGTGGCTGACGCGGCGGGACACCGTGGACGGGCAGGAGCTCGGGCGGGTGGACGTCGCGCTGACCGGGCCGCGGGCGGACCTCGCGCCCGGGGTGCCGCGGATGCCCGGCCCGGGGGAGTACTACCTGTCGCCCGCGCTGGCGCGGATGGTCGACGAGCGGCCGCCCGCGGAGCTCGGTGACCGGTTCCCGGGGCACCGGATCGGCATCCTCGGGCCGGAGGCGCTGCCCGCGCCGGACAGCCTGGTGGCGCTGGTCGGGCGGACCCCGCAGGAGCTGACCGCGCAGCGCGGGGCCGCGCTGGTGGACCGGGTCGCCACCACCTCGCCGGACCGGTGCGCGGACTGCGTGGTGGGCATCAAGTCCAACGGCGTCGACCTGATCCTGACGGTGGTGAGCGGGGCACTGGTCTTCCCCGTGCTGATCCTGATCGGCACCGCGACCCGCCTGAACGCCGCCCGCCGCGAGCAGCGCTTCGCCGCGATGCGGCTGGTCGGGGCGACGCCCCGGCAGGTCTCGGTGGTGTCCGCCGCGGAGGCGGCGGTCGCGGCGGTGGCCGGCGTGGCGGTCGGCTTCCTGCCGTTCCTCGCCCTGCGCTCCACGGTCGCCCGGGCGCGGCTGACCGGCTCCCGGTTCTTCCCGTCCGACCTGTCCCTGACGCCGCTTCAGATCCTGGGCGTCGCCGTGGGCGTGCCGCTGGCCGCCGCCGTCGCCGCCCGGATCGCGCTGCGCCGGGTGCAGATCTCGCCGCTCGGGGTGACCCGGCGGGTGACGCCCGCGCCGCCCGGGCGTGGCGGGTGGTGCCGCTGGTGGCGGGGCTGGTGGAGCTGGCCGCGTTCCTGATCTGGCACCCGGATTCGGTGCCGGGGCAGATCAAGGGGTACCTGTCCTCGTTCCTGCTGATCACGCTCGGCCTGGTGCTGTCCGGCCCGTGGCTGACGAGGTGGGGCGCCACCCTGCTGGCCCGGCGCACCCAGCGCCCCGCGACCCTGATCGCCGTCCGGCGGCTGGCCGACAACCCGGCCGCAGGGTTCCGGGCCGTCAGCGGGCTGGTGCTGGCGCTGCTGGTGATGACCGCGACCCTGGGCGTCATCACCACCATGACCGAGGAGCGCGACCACCCGCACGGCGGCCCGCAGTTCAACCACCTGCTGGTCAACGAGCTCAGCAACGGCTACGACCAGGACCACCGTCCGATCGGCATGGGCCGCCCCGCCCCGCCCGAGCTGATCGAGCGGCTGCGCGCCGTGCCGGGAGTGCGGACCGTCCTGCTGTCGCACCCGGTCGCCGAGGCCGTGCCGGTGCACTCCGCGGACGGCGACGACACCGCCGGGCAGGTGGTGGACTGCCGCCAGCTGGACCCGATCGTGCTGTACGGCCACTGCGCGCCCGGTGCGCAGAGCGCCTACGTGTCGGGCGTCTGGCACGGCTGGCGCGACGAGACCGGCACCCAGTGGCCGACCGCGCCGTACACCGCCGAGCAACTGGCCGGGCTCGGGGTGCTGAACGTGGTCGTCGACAGCGACGGCTCGACCGCCGCCGTCGAGCAGGCCCGCACCATGGTGGACACCGCCTACCCGGGGCCCCGCCAGGCCATGACGCTCGCCGAGTCCTGGAAGCAGGCCGGCGCGGAGACGCACGCCTACCAGCAGCTCGCCGACGCGGTGATCCTGGCGACCTTCCCGATCGCGGGGTGCAGCCTGGCGGTGAGCGTGGCCGGCTCGATCGGCGAACGCAAGCGGCCGTTCAGCCTGCTGCGGCTGACCGGCGTCCCGCTCGGCACGCTGCGCAGGGTGGTGGCGATGGAGTCGGTGGTGCCGCTGCTGGTGATGGCGACGGTGGCGGTCGGCGTCGGACTGCTCGCCGCCGACCTGTTCCTCCGCTCGCAGCTCACGTACTCGCTGCACGCGCTCGGCGCCGGCTACTACGTCACGGTCGCCGCCGGCCTGACCGCGGCGCTGGCCATCATCGGGGCGACCCTGCCGCTGCTGCGGCGGATCACCGGACCGGAGACCGCCCGCAACGAGTAGCCGCCCGGCGGCAGGGCCGTTCGGGTCCGGAGCGTTCTCCGGCCCCGAACGGCCCTTGCGGTGTCGCCGGGCCCGGCAGCACTGCCTAGCCTGGGCGGCAACCGGACGTAGCGGAGTGGACACGCACCGCTGCCCCCACCCTGAACCCCCTGGAGGTACGGCATGCGCCGCACGCGCACCGCCGCCGCCGCTCTGCTCGGCACCACCGTCCTGCTCGGCCTGGCCGCCGCCGCGCCCGCGTCCGCGAAGGGCAGCGAACCCGCCTGGGTCAGCCCGGCGCAGGCGAAGCCCGGCCAGTCCGTCTCGGTCAGCGTGACCTGCGCGAGCAGTTCGGCGAAGACCGTCACCGCGACCTCGCTGGCGTTCGCCGGCGGCTCGACCACGCTCAGCGTCGGACCCGACGGCACCTACTCCGGCACCGCCACCGTCATCTCCGAGCAGGAGATGGCCGGCGCGGCCGCCAAGCGCACCACCACCAACGACTCGTCCTGGGGCATCGACGGCAAGTGCCCGAACGGGGACAGCTTCGTCGGCGCGGTCGCCATCGCGATCGCCTCGGCCGGCGGCGGCACCGGCGGCGAGTTCGAGGGCGCGCGGCTCCCGCACGGCGGGGTGGAGACCGGACTGGGCGGCTCGGTCGGCGC
Source organism: Kitasatospora cheerisanensis KCTC 2395 (assembly GCF_000696185.1). GTDB lineage: Bacteria > Actinomycetota > Actinomycetes > Streptomycetales > Streptomycetaceae > Kitasatospora > Kitasatospora cheerisanensis. The sequence goes on from NZ_KK853997.1 coordinate 6,871,752, forward strand.
GGACGCCGGGCAGCTGGGCGCCGGGCCGCCCTGGTGACGGCCGGCGCGGCCGGGCTGTGGCTGCTGCGCCGGCGCGCCGCGGCCGCCGGCCGGGCCTCCTGAGCGGCCGCCCGGTACGCGCGTCCCCCGCGGCCCGGAGCGGAAACGACCGAGGGCGGCACCCACCATCGCGGTGGGGCCGCCCTCGGTCGTGCGTCGACGGGCCGTCAGGACGCCGGGGCCGGAACCGCCTTCGGTGCGGGGACGGCGTCGGTGCGGCCCAGGGTGCCGATGGTCAGCAGGTACTGGCCGACGATGTAGGTCAGCATGATCAGGAAGCCGTGCGCGGGCAGGTGCTTCCAGTCCGCCAGGTCGGTGGCGATCAGGGTGTCGGACAGCAGGAACAGCGCGCCGCCGACGCCCGCCCGCCAGTCGATCCGGGCCGAGGTCACGGCGGTGGAGGCCAGCAGCAGGCTGTAGAACGCCATCGGTATCCGCATGCCGGCGTCCAGGTCCGGCAGCAGCAGGGTGATCAGCGTCGCCCAGGCCACCGCGTAGACGGCCGCGGTGAGCACCGTCCGGCGGCGGTCGGCGAGCGCGCCGAGCTTGACGAACATCGTCACGTAGCAGGCGTGGCCGACCGCGAAGGAGCCCATGCCGGCCAGGAAGCCGCCGGTGCCGCCGACCTGCAGCAGGATGTCGCCGCCCGCGCCGAACAGCAGCGCCGGGATCAGCAGCTTCGGCGTGCCGGGCCGCGCCGACGCCCACACCCAGGCGGCCAGCAGCGGCATCAGCAGCGGCTTGGTCGAGTACCGCAGGACCGGCAGGTGGACGGCGATCGCCAGCAGGTGCAGCACCGACACGGCGGCGAAGGCGATCAGCAGGGCCCGCGCGGTGCGCGGGTCTCGGGAGGGGCTCATGCGGGGGCACTCTCCGGGTTGGCGGCGGGGGACTCGGTACGCGGAGCGGGCTGCCAGCCCGGGCCCTTCGCCAGGTGGCGCAGCCGGTCCCCCCAGGTGGTGGCGCGGGCCACGTCCCGGGCGATCGCCGCGTACTCGTGGGTGGCGACCTTCAACGGATTGTAGGTCGTGATGTCCTTGGTCAGTCCGTACACCGGCTGCTCGGCCTCGGCCGCGAAGGAGCCGAACCAGCGGTCGAAGACGATCAGGATGCCGCCGAAGTTGCGGTCCAGGTAGCCGCCCTGCGAGGCGTGGTGCACCCGGTGGTGCGACGGGGTGTTGAACAGGTACTCCACCGGGCGGGGCAGGGTGCCGATCCGCTCGGTGTGGATCCAGAACTGGTACACCAGGTTCACCGAGCTGCAGAACGCCACCGCCGCGGGGTGCACGCCCGCCAGGATCATCGGCAGGTAGAACACCCAGCCGGTGACGGACGTCCAGGGCTGGCGCAGCGCCGTCGACAGGTTGTAGTGCCGGCTGGAGTGGTGCACCACGTGGCAGGCCCAGAGCAGGCGGATCACGTGGTGGCCGCGGTGCGACCAGTAGTAGAAGAAGTCGTAGGCGAGCAGCATCAGCGGCACCGTCCACCACAGCACCGGGACCCTAAGCGGCGTCAACTCGTACAGGAACGAGTAGATCGCCACGATCGGGATCTTCCACCCGGCGTCGAACAGCAGCGAGCCCAGGCCCATCGACAGGCTGGCCGCGGTGTCCTTCGCGGCGTAGCCCCGTTCGTCCTCGTCGGGGTGGAACCGGTAGGAGACGAGCTCCAGAACGGTGAGCAGCACAAAGGCCGGTATCGACCAGAGCACGACATCGGGCAGGTGAGGCATGCCCGGAACCATAGGGGACCGGGGCGGCGGGCGGAAGAGGTTGTTACCGGCGCGTAGTGCCCGGTACGGCGTCTAGGCTTGGGGGTGACATGGAGCGGCACGAAGCAGCCGCCGGGCCCGAACGGCCACCGGCGGAACGGGGATCGGGCGCGCGGGCGGGGCGACACGGCTGGCGGCCCCGCCGCGGCCGTACCCGGCGAACGCCGGTACCGGAAGCGAACTCGCCGATTCCGCCCGCCAGTTGGCCGAAC
>NZ_KK853997.1:6874317-6918719 GCF_000696185.1 Kitasatospora cheerisanensis KCTC 2395
GCTGGCCGCCCGCCGGACCCGAACTGACGGTCCGCCGGCTGCTCGCCGAGACCCCCGTCGTCCTGCTCGACGACCTCGCGCCCGCCGAACGCGCCCACCTGCTCGCCGCCGTCCCCGCCGAGACGGAACGATTCGCCGACGTGCTCGGCCTGACCGCCGAGATCCGCGCCGAGGGCATCGCCCTGCTCGACCCCGCCGACGAACTCACCGACCTCGCCCTGCCCGGCCCCGGCACCCTCGCCCAGGCCGCGCTGCTGCTCGCCGAACGCCTGGTCGAGGACCTCCGCCCGGTCGACACCGACACCGCCCCGCCCGCCGTGCTCATCCCCGACGCCCTGATCGACGGCACCCTCGGCGACATCACCGACGACTACGGCATGAGCGCCGGCTGGGACGCCGGCTACCTCGCCGACCTGGCCGCGTTCCGCCGCGACGCGCTCGACCTGCTGCACCGGATGGGCCTCGCCGCCCCCGCCGGCCGCAACTGGCTGCTCCGCGCACCCGCCGCGCGCTACGCCCCCCGCGCCGAACTCCAGCCCGCCCCGGCTCCGGCCGGCACTCCCGCCCCGCGACCGGCCCGGGCCAGCCCAGGGGCCGCGACCGGCAGGCGGCGCGAGGGCTCACGGGGTGAGCGGGCGGACCCGCTCGGCGACCGGCCGGAACTCCTGCACGGTGGCGTCGTACTGGACCCGCTGGCCCTGGTGCAGGAAGCGGTCGTCCTCCGGGGCGAGCACGGAGTCGTAGTAGACGGCGACATCGGGGCCGCCCGAGTCGGGGGCGATGTAGCCGTAGGCGTGATGGATGTCGAACCACCGCACGGTGCCGGTCTCCATGGCGGGACTCCCTTCCGGCCGGTCACCCTCAGTATCGGACGGCGCCCGGGGGCCCACCACTCGTTCGGAGCAGCGTCAGCGCTGCGCGGCGCTCACCGCCGGGCCCTGGTGGCGGACGGTCTCCACGGTCGCGCCCACGCCGAAGGAACCCAGGGCGACGGAGGCCGCGACGGCGGCGCAGGCGAGCAGTCGTCGGTGCCGCTTCGGCAGCGGGAAGCGCAGGTCCGGGACGACGACGGCGGCAGTGCGGGCGTTCATGACAGGGAGCCTGCCAGGGCGGCGTTACGCGGTCACGAAACGCGGGTGAAATCCCGACGGGATCTCGGCGTCGGAACCTCCACAGCCGCATCGCCGCAGGTCGGGGCGGTGGCCGCGGGCGGGCGGAGCAGGCCCGGGAGGAAGGACGCCAGCACCTGCTGGGCCGCGCCGTAGAAGAAGATCGGCAGCAGCACGGCGGGATGGCCGCCGAACTGGCTGCCGGCCAGCGCCGCCGCCGCGCTGGTGTTGTTCAGCCCCGAGGCGAGGGTGAGCGTGGTGCGGGCCGCCGGCGGGGCGGGGGAGCGGCGGGTGGCCAGCCAGCCGGCCAGGAACGGGCCCGCGCAGACCAGCCCCCCGCAGGCGGCGGCCACCGCGACCAGCCGCGGCTCCGGCCGCAGCTCGATCTCCCGGGCCACGCCCGCCGCGTTCAGCCAGGTCAGCGCGAGCGCGTTCAGCAGACCCGCCAGGCGCAGCCGGGGCAGCAGCGCCGCCCGCAGCCGGCCGTCGAACGGGCGGCGGGTGGCGCGGCGGGCCAGCAGGCCGGCCAGGCACGGCAGCACCACCCACAGCGCCATGAACCGGCAGGTGCCGTCGGAGCGGGCCAGCGCGTCCAGCGCCCGGCGCGGGCCGCCGCTCTCCGGCTCCTCGGCCAGGGCCAGGCCGAGCGGAGTGGTGAGCGGGCTGAGCAGCGTCGTGGTGAGCACCAGCCCCAGCCCGAGCGGGGCGTCGCCGCCCGCCCTGGCCCCCCAGGTCTGGGCGGCGCCCGCGACCGGCATCGCCGCCGTCAGCGCCAGCCCCACCACCAGCCAGGGCGCCTCCCGCCCGTCCGGCCAGCACCCGGCGGCCGCCCGCTCCGCGCCCAGCAGCACCACCGCCCGCAGCACCAGCGCGATGCCGAGCCCGGCCAGCAGCAGCCCGGGCCGCAGCAGCGCCCGCCCGACGTCCGCCGCGCGGGTCTCGAAGCCGCCGATGAACATCGCCGCCAGCAGCATCGCCACCGGCGCCGTCACCCCGCCCGCCCGGCAGTGCCGCACCACCCCCGCCAGCTCCGGCGACAGCGCGCCCAGCAGGCAGGCCGCCAGCGTGGCGGCGGCGAGACGACGGCGCAGCGCGCGGTCGACGGCGGTGCACAGCGGACGCATGAGGGGCGGGCCTTCGGGGCGGGGCGGCGGAGCTGACGGGGCGTCGGACCGGCCCCGGGGCGAGCGGCCGGCGGCGGGGCTCCCGGCGGCCGGGCGGATGACGGCCGCCCGGCCGCCGCTCGGCGTGGAGTCCGACGGGGGTCAGCCTGCCACCGCCCGGAGCAGATCCGGACCATTACGAACTCTTGGTAAAGGCAGGCGAGTTGCCGCCGGCCCAGACGCCGCACGGGCCCACGGGCAGGCACGCCCGGGACGGCGGCGGGGCCGGTTCACTCCTGCGGGCGAGACCGGCCGGGGTATTCCTCGCCGACGCTGGTGCCGACGGCGTCGCGCAGGCCGTGGGCGGGGTGCAGGCGCGGCGGGCCGGCCGCCGGGTCGGTGCGCAGTTCGCGCAGCAGCGACAGGCAGAGCGCGAGCATCACCACCACGAACGGCAGCGCCACCAGGATGGTCGCGTTCTGCAGGGCCGTCAGCCCGCCCGCGAGCAGCAGGGCCGCCGCCACCGCCGCCATCAGCGCGCCCCACAGCACCACCAGCCAGGTGCGCGGGTGCAGCGAGCCGCCCGAGGAGAGCGAACCGAGCACCAGCGAGGCCGAGTCGGCGGAGGTGATGAAGTACAGCATCACCAGCACCACCGCCACCACGCTGGTCACCGAGCCCAGCGGCAGCGCCTTGAGCATCTCGAACAGCCCGGCGTCCGCGCCCCGCGGGATGGTCGCCACCAGGTCGGCCGCGCCGGTGGACTGGAGCCGGATCGCCGAGGCGCCCATCACCACGAACCACACCGTGGTCGCGCCGCTCGGCACCAGCAGCACCCCGACCAGGAACTGACGCACCGTCCGGCCGCGGGAGATCCGGGCGATGAAGGTGCCGACGAACGGCGCCCAGGACAGCCACCACGCCCAGTAGAAGATCGTCCAGGAGCCCAGCCAGTCCTCGTTGGTGAACGCCCCGGTCTGGGTGGCCAGCACGGCCAGGTCCGACAGGTAGCCGCCGGCCGTGGACGGCAGCGCGTCCAGCACGAACACCGTCGGGCCGACCACGAACACGAACACCATCAGCGCCGCCGCCAGCAGCACGCTGGCGGTGGACAGCCATTTCACCCCCCGGTGCACGCCGGACATCGCGGACAGCACGAACGCCCCGCCGAGCGCCGCGATGACGACCAGTTCGACGCCCTGGGTGGCCCGGACGTCCGTCACGTAGCCCAGACCGCCGGCCACCTGGATCGCGCCCAGGCCCAGGCTGGTCGCCGAGCCGAACACGGTGGCGAACACCGCCAGCAGGTCGATCACCCGGCCCGCCCAGCCGTGCGCCCGGCGCTCGCCCAGCAGCGGCACGAACGCCTCCGACATCCGGTTGCCCCGGCCCTTGCGGAAGGTGGTGTACGCCAGCGCCAGGCCGCCGACCGCGTAGATCGCCCACGGGTGCAGCGTCCAGTGGAACAGCGAGAACTCCAGCGCCTGCTGCGCCGCCGCCGCGGTCTGCGGGGTCAGGTCCGAACCCGGCTGCGGCTGCGCGTACAGCTGCAGCGGCTCGCCGACGCCGTAGAACAGCAGGCCGATGCCCATGCCGGCGCTGAACATCATCGCCACCCAGGCCAGCGTGGAGAACTCCGGCTGCTCGCCGTCCCGGCCCAGCGGCACCCGGCCGAAGCGGCTCACCGCGATCACCACGGCCAGCACCAGGAACACGTCCGCCGCGACCACGAACAGCCAGCCGAAGGAGTGCAGCACCCAGGACAGCGCGGTGTCCGAGGTGCGGCTCAGCGAATCCTGGGCGAACACGCCCCAGGCGATCACCGCCAGCACCGCGGCCGCGCCGACCCCGAACACCACCCGGTCCAGCGGGTGGGCGCCCGGCGGCGAGGGCTGACGATCCGACAAAGGCTCCGTAGGTGTGGACATATCAGGCACTATGTCCACAAACGGCAGCCCCGAGGGGCGCGGCACGCCGAGAGCACCGCACCCCGGGGCCGCGACTCAGGCCGCCGGCACCGGCGGCGGCTCGTACGGGGCCAGCACCAGCCGGACCATCTCCTCCAGCCGGGTGCGGGCGTCGTCCAGCGTGGACCGGCCGGTCACCCAGGCCGTCAACTCGCCCTGCCAGGCGTGCCCCACCATGTGCCGCACCAGCTCCCCGGAGGCCGGCGCGACCTCCGGCAGCACCGCGCCCAGCGCCGCCCGGTCCGCCCGGGCCAGCCCCTGGAGCGCCTCACTGGCGAACGGGTCGGTGGACGTCGCCACCGCCACCCGCAGCCGGGCCAGTTCGGGCTGCCGCTGGTACGCCCGCATCCCCCGGCGCACGAACCGCACCGCCCGCTCGGTCGGCGAGGCGCTGCGCCCCGCCCCCACCTCGCCGACCAGGTCGGCGAGCAGCAGCCGGTGCCAGTCCGCCATCGCCGCGGCCAGCAGGTGGTCCTTGGAGGAGAAGTACCGGTAGGCGGTGCCGAGCGCCACGCCCGAACGCTCCGACACCTGTTTCATCTGGAGGCGTTCCACGCCGATCTCGGTCACCAGTGCCAGGGCGGCGGACAGGAGGGAGCCGCGGCGTTCGAGCTGACGGGGGGACATCGCCTCCACCGGACGAGGTGACAGGTCAACCTTGGTCACCCGATCCATGATACGGGGCGGCCCCTCGCCGCGGTATGACGCGACAGGTCACCGCTCAGTGACGGTGCCCGCCGGCCCGTGCCCTCAGGGCGAGTTCGGGGCCTTCGGCCGCAGCTCGCGCAGCAGCGTCTCCTGCACCGCGGACGCCACCAGCACCCCGTCCCGGTCGTAGAACTCGCCCATCGCCAGGCCCCGCCCGTCCGACGCCGAGGGGCTGCGCTGTGCGAACAGCAGCCACTCGTCGGCGCGGAACGGCCGGTGGAACCACATCGCGTGGTCCAGCGAGGCCAGCGCCACCCGCGGCTCCGCCACCCGGTGCACCCGGTGCGGCTGGAGGTGCAGCGCCGTGGTCGAGGCCAGCGTCAGGTCCGACAGGTAGGTGAGCGCGCACACCTGCAGCAGCGGATCGTCCCCCGGCAGCGGGGCGGCCGTCCGCAGCCAGACGAACTGCTGCGGCACGCCCGGCAGTTCGGGCGGCAGGCCGGGGGCGTCGGCCGGCACGAAACGCATCTCCAGGGCCCGGAAGATCGCCGAGCGCTCGTACTCCTCCGGCGCGTCCCGCTGCCACGCCCGGTACGGGTCCGGCAGCTCCTCCGGGCCGGGCACCGGCGGCATGGTGCGCTGGCGGTCGCCCGAGGACTCCGGGCGCTTGAACGAGGCCGACATGGTGAAGATCACCTCGCCGCGCTGAACGGCCGTCACCCGCCGGGTCGCGTACGAGGCCCCGTCCCGGGCCCGGTCCACCTGGTAGACGATCGGCCGGCGGGGATCGCCCGGCCGCAGGAAGTACCCGTGCAGGCTGTGCACCGCCCGCGCCGACTCCACCGTCCGGCCCGCCGCGGTCAGCGCCTGCGCCGCCACCTGCCCGCCGAACGCCCGCAGCGGCGCACCCGCGTGGCAGCACCCCCGGAACAGGTTCTCGTCCAGCTCCTCGATGCCGAGCAGTTCGGCGAAGGAGGGCACTCCAGGCACGGACGGCGAGGGGAGGGAGACAGCGGAATCGGTCACGCGGCTCATGCTAGAACACGTTCCAGCACGGCCCGGATGTGGAACCGGTCACGTGAGTCGACTGCTGCCGCCGGCGGGGGTCAGAACAGGGGGACCTCGCCGTCCGGGCCGGGGGACTGTTCGGGCTCGGCGGCCGGGGCGGGCTTCGCGGAACCGCGGCGGCCGGCGGCGGACCTGGTGGCCCGGGGCCTGCCCGTGGCGGCCGGGCCGGCGGCGGGCTCGGCGGGCGGGCCGGCCTGGCGGCGGCCAGCGGGGCGTCCGGGCGCGGGGCGCGGTGAGGGCGGCCGGGGAGTCGGGGACGCCGGGGGCGAGGCCGTCCGGGACGAGCAGGTCGGCGCCGGACGGGGCGGCGGCGACGGCGCGCCACCAGAGTTTGACCGGCGGCGGGTCGGCGGGCTCGAAGGGCTTGCCGGGGCGGGGCACGGCCACCGTGACGCCGGCCGCGTGCGCGGCGGCCACGGTGCGCTCGGCGGGCTCCTCCCACGGGTGCGGGGCGAGGTCGAAGGTGCCCCAGTGGATCGGCACCAGCAGCTTCCCGCCGAGGTCGCGGTGCGCCTGCACCGCCTCCTCCGGCGTCAGGTGGACCTCCGGCCAGTGCTCCGAGTACGCGCCGACCTGCATCAGGGTGGCGTCGAACGGCCCGAAGCGTTCGCCGATGTCGGCGAAGCCCGGGAACCAGCCGGTGTCGCCGCTGTGGAACAGCCGGTGCCGCTTGCCCTCCACCACCCACGAGGACCAGAGGAACTTGCCGCTGGGGCGCGGGCCGCGCGAGCAGTAGTGGCGGGCCGGGGTGGCCGTCAGCCGCAGGCCGTCCAGCTCGACCGACTCCCACCAGTCCAGGTCGACGATGCGGCGCGGCGAGACGCCCCAGTGCTCCAGGTGCGCGCCGATGCCGAGCGGCACCGCGAACACCGCGTCACCGGCGGCCAGCGCGCGGACGGTCGCCATGTCCAGGTGGTCGTAGTGGTCGTGCGAGATCACCACCACGTCCACCGGCCCGAGTTCGGACAGCGGCAGCGGCACCGGGTGCAGGCGCTTCGGGCCGATCCAGTCGAACGGCGAGACGCGCTCGCTCCACACCGGGTCGAACAGCACCCGCACGCCGTCCAGTTCGGCCAGCACGGTGGCGTGGCCCAGCCAGGTCAGCCGCAGCCCGGACGCGGGCGGCTCGGACAGGTCGGCCGGCAGCAGCCGGTGCACCGGCACCGCGGCGGAGGGGGAGCGGCGGCCCTGATCGGACGTCAGCCTGGTGCGCATCAGCGCCAGCGGGGTGTGCCCGTACGCCAGCCGGCGGGTCGGCACCGGGTTGCGGAACGAGCCGTCCACGAAGTGCGGCGAGTTGCGGACCCGGTGCAGGCGGCCGCCGCGCGGGTCGGCGCCGAACGCGTCGGTGCGCATCCGGTGCCAGCTCTCCCGCGGCAGCGTCCGGTACGAGCGCTTCGCGTCGCGCAGCGCGAGCCCGGCCTCGGCGGCCAGTTCACCGGCGCGGAACAGCCAGGAGACGGGGCGGGACAAGGCACCTCCACGGTAGAACACCCGAACGGCGGCGTGCCGCGGCGGCGGAACGCGGTTGCGCCCCGCACGGTCGGACGGCAGGCCGGACGGCGCCGCCCGGACGGCCGGGGGACCCCGGAGCGGACGACGCTTCTCGAACCAGGACATTACCTTTCCAAACGTGCGAAACCAGCCGATCGGGCCTTCGGCGCGCCGATCGGAGCAACGCGAACGGACCGCCCCGGGATGCGGGACGGTCCGTCGGAGGAGCGGAGGAAAGGCGCAGGTCACGCCGGGTAGAAGCGGGTGATGGTCTCCGCGACGCAGTGCGGCTTCGGGGAGGCCTCGCTGGAGATGGTGAACCGGACCACCGCCTGCACGCCGCCCGGCACCTCGTCCGCCGACACCAGTACCGCCGTCGCCCGGACCGCCGTGCCCACCGGCAGCGGGGCCGGGAAACGGACCTTGTCCGAGCCGTAGTTGAGGGCCATCGCGATGCCCTCCACGCCGTAGCACTCCTTCGCCAGCACCGGCAGCAGCGACAGCGTCAGGTAGCCGTGCGCGATCGTCCCGCCGAACGGCGAGTCCTTGGCGCGCTCCGGGTCGACGTGGATCCACTGGTGGTCGCCGGTCGCCTCCGCGAACAGGTTCACCCGCTCCTGGTCGACGGTGTGCCACTCGCTGGTGCCGAGTTCGGTGCCGACGGCGGCGGTCAGGTCGGCGAGCGAGGCGAAGGTCGTCACGGTGCGCTCCACGGGGTGCGACGGGGCAGGGACGGCCCGGGCGGGCCGCCCCGCAGAGTATGCCTACTCGCCGGTCACCTGTCAGTGGGGGAAGAGCGCGGTCAGAGCGCCGGGTCGGGCAGCAGCCGGCGGCCGGAGACCAGTTCCGGGGTGATCGCCACGTACTCCGGGCCCGGCTCGGGGATCCACGGGCGCAGGCCGTCCGACTCCAGCGAGGCGCGCTCGTCGGCGTCCCGCACCACCTCGGCGCGGCCGTGCACCAGCACGCTCCAGCCGCAGCGGCCCGCCGGGTCGAAGTCGTCCACCTGGAACGCCGCCACCGTCCCGTCCAGCGCCCGCGCCACCCGGGTGCCGGTGCGCAGCGCCAGGATCAGCCGGCCGTCCGCGGCCAGCCGGAAGGCCACCGGCAGCACCGCCGGCAGCGCGTGCTCGGTGTACACCACGCGCCCCAACGGCACGGCGCCGAGCAGGCGCAGGCACTCGGCCTCGCTGAGGGTCTCCACCCGGTCGTCACGGTCCATAGGGTCGATGCTGCCGCGCCCGCACCCCCGGGGAACAGGGCCCATGGTCCCTGAGCTGGGGCTCATCGGACCCAATTCGGCCCGCGCCGACACCGCTCGGCGATACCTTGGCCTCCGGCCGCCCCACGGGAGGCCGGACGCGGCACGGCAGGCGAGGGGGCGGTACAGGTGAGCGGTGGCATCGAACTGGTGGTGATCGGCGCGGACGGCGGCCCCGAACGCGGCCACGGCGGCTCGGCCCGCGCCGCCGACGGCGCCCGCACCCTGGCCGCCGCCCTCCCCGGCCGCACCTTCGACGCCGGCACCCGCGGCAGCAACGTCTCCGTGCCGCCCGCCGACGGCGACGCCAACACCCTGCTCACCGCGCTGCGCCAGGCCGCCCAGCGCCCGGCCCGCTGGCTGGTGGTGTGCCTGCTCGGCCAACTGGTCGCCGACCCGCGCGGCCGCCGGGTCGCGCTGGTCACCGCCGGCTCCACCCCGGAGAACGCCTACCGGCGCGGGCTCGCCTGGGACTGGATCACCAGCGCCATGGTGCACGGCGAGCAGGAGGAGACCCTGCTGATCGTCGACGCGGTCGCCGACCGCGACACCTGGGCGGCGCTGCTGCGCGAGGACGGCGCGGGCGAACTGCTCGGCCACTCCCGGGTGCCGCTGTGGGGCCGGATCGGCCGGTGGAGCGCCGGCCGGCGGGGGCGCGACGGCGTCCTGCCGGGCGCGGAGGGCTCGTTCAGCTGGGCGCTCGGCCGAGTGCTGGAGCACGGCGTGCCCGGCGCGCCCGCCGCGGTCGGCCCGCTCGACCTCCAGCCCGCCGTCGAGGCCCAACTCGGCTGGGGCGAACCGGCGTCGGCCGGCGAGGCCCGGTTGCTGGTGCCGCGTGACGGAGGACGACTCCTGATGCGCAATCGGGCGGCCGTGCGCGGGGCGCTCGCCGGACTGCCGCTTTCCGATGAACTTTTGGCTGTTCTGTGGCGAGAAAGCGCCCCAACGGATCCGCCTTCCGCGTAAGGTCAGGACGTCCCGGGTGTTGCCGTGCCGGGGCGGGCTGGCGAAGAATCGACCTTCGAACGACCCGGAATCACCACAGGGGACGGCAGACGAGATCCGCGGTCCGGACCCGCCACAGGTTCGGCCGCGACAAGGTGGGGCTATGCGGCAGCGCGGAATTCTGGTGCGCCCTGGGGCGGTTGGGATCAGCGGGCTGCTCCTGCCTTTCCTGCTCACGGTTCTGACGGCCTGTGGAAGCACCGAAAAGGGCTCCGCCGACCGCCTCGGCACCCCCGCCTCCGGCCTGCCCGGGCCACCTCCTCCGCCGGCCCGAGCACCGGCGCCGACCGCTCCGCCGTCCCCGACCAGGGTGCCCAGGGCATCGAGGCGCACAACGCGGTGACGGCCTATCAGTCCTGGTGGGACGTCCGCACCGAGGTGTTCGAGCGATCGAATTCGGACGGAACGGCGCTCGGCCAGTACGCCACCGGCCCGGCCCTCAGCGAGGCGCTGCTCTCGCTCGCGAAACTGCACGACGCCAAGCTCGTCATGACCGGCGCACCGAAGACCTCACCCGTCGTCAGAAACCTCGACCTGAAGGCGAACCCGCCCACCGCGACGATCGAGGACTGCCTCGACGTCACCGGCTGGCACCAGGCGGACGCCGCCACCAAGCAGGTCAAGGATCCGAAACCGCGGCTGTCGCGCTATCCGGCGACCGCCCAGCTGAAGAAATACGGAAACCGCTGGCTGATCGCCGACTTCACCCCCGAGGTGGCCAAGACATGCTGAACTCCGCCTGGCGCGCTGCCCTCTGTGTACTGACCGGAATCGGATTGACGGTCGCGGCCGTTCCCGCGGCGAGCGCCGACGACGTGACGGAGTGCGCCGACCACACCATCTGCACCGGCGTCCACGACCCCGGCAGCACCGGCGCGCCGACCGGCGGCGGCTCCGGCGGCGGCGACTCCGGCTCCGACACCTGCGCCTGGAACGGCGAGCAGGTGCCGTGCTGGCGCGACGACCTCGGCTGGTTCTCCGAGGGCTGCTACTACCGGCTCGCCGACCCGCAGCCGCTGGAGTCCGAGGACGTCTGGGACGGGAAGACCGCCAAGGACGGCGCGATCTACGACCGGGCCTGCCTCGGCAACGAGGCGCCCGGCTCGGTGTTCCTCGCCAAAGCCCCCGGCAGCCCGCCGCCCAAGACCCCCCGGCGGCGCGCCTTCGACGCCCTCGGCAAGATCAAGATCGGCCTGCGCACCCTGCACGTCGCCCCGAGCACCGACGCGGTGGTCGGCTCCCCGGTGTGGCTCTGGTTCGACCCCGCCGACTTCACCGGCCCGCTCAGCGGCCAGGTCAAGGCCCCCGACTACGACGTCACCACCACCGTGACGCTGAAGCAGGTCATCTGGCACCTCGACGACGGCCCGGCCGGCGGGAACCGCACCCGCGACGTGGTCTGCGAGGACGCCGGCACCCCGTTCACCCCCGGCGGCACGCCCAGTTGCAGCCACACCTTCACCGCCACCTCCGCGCAGATGGCCGACCACGCCTTCACCGTGCGGGTCAGCCTGCTGTGGCGGGTGACCGCCAGGACCTCGACCAACGTCGACATCGACATGGCGGACTTCACCTGGCGCACCGACCTCGCCGACCCGGTGCTGCGCATCCCGGTCAACGAGGTGCAGGTGCTGAACTGACCGGCGCCTTGGCGCCGAACCAGCATTGACGTCCCATCACGAGTGAGAGGCCGCGAAGCGGTGGAGAACCGAAGCATGCCGACCCCGCCGCGCCGCCTCGGCGTCCGCCGGCGCCGGCCCGCCGTGCTGGCGATGGCCGCCGCCCTGATCGCCGCCGGCGGCCTCGGCGGCGCGGTGCTGTACAACAGCAGCGGCCAGCGGATCGCCGTCCTGGCGCTGGCCCGCGACGTGCCGATGGGCCAGGTGCTCAGCTCCGACGACCTGGTGGTGGCGCACATCGCCGGCGACCCCGCCCTGCACCCGCTGGACGCCCGCGACCTCGAACACACCGTCGGACTGCGCGCCACCACCGACCTCAAGCGCGGCGCGCTGCTGGTCAAGTCCGACCTCACCAGCGACCCGGCCACCCAGCCCGGCCAGCAGATCGTCGGCGTCGCCGCCAAGCGCTCCCAACTGCCCGCCACCCGGCTCCAGCCCGGCCTCCAGGTGCTGATCGTCTACACCCCCGACAGCACCAAGGCCGACGGCGCCACCCGCACCCCCGACACCATGGCCGCCACCGTCTCCGGCGTCGGCCGCGCCGACACCGACGGCACCACCGTCATCGACGTCGCCGTCGGCCCCAACGACGGCCCCCGGCTGGCCGCCTGGGTCGCCGGCGGCAAGTTCCAGGTGATCCTCGCACCCCGAAACGCCGGGGGCTCCTGATGACCGTGGTGGCCGTGCTCGGCGGGCCGGGGCGCCCGGGGCCACCAGCAGTGCCCTCGCACTGCTGCTGTCCTGGCCGCTGCGCCCGGGCCGCCGCGTGCTGCTCGCCGAGTGCGACCCGGACGGCGGCGCGATCCTGGCCGGCGCCCTCGAAGGCCGCGTCGACGCGGTGTACGGACTGCGCAACCTGGCCGTCGCCGACCGGCGCGGACTGCTCGCCCAGACCCTCTGGGAGCAACTCCTCGACGTCTCCCCGCAGGGCACCGGCGAACGCCTGCTGCTGCCCGGCCTCACCGATCCCTCCCAGGCCCCCGGGCTCGCCTACACCTGGGAGCCGCTGGTGGAGGCGCTGCGCGCGCTCGAACCCGAGGGCTACGACGTGATCCTCGACCTCGGCCGCTCCGGCGCCAACGGCCCGATGGCCGTGCTCGCCCGGCGCGCCGACGTGGTCGCCGCGACCGTCCGCACCACGCTGCGCGGACTCTCCGCCGCCCGGCCCCGGCTGGCCGCGCTGCGCGAGGACCTCGACACCCACGGCACCGGCTCCGACAGCCTGCACCTGCTGCTGGTCGCCGAAGGCCCCTACCCCGACCACGAGGTGTCCCGGCAGTTCCAGCTGCCGCTGGTCGGCACCCTCGCGCACGCGCCGCGCACCGCCCGGGTGCTGTCCGACGGCGGCGACACCACCGACCGGCGGTTCATCCGCTCCGAACTGATGCGCACCGCCCGCACCACCGCCGACCGCATCCAGCACGTCGCCGAGGCCCGCCGCCGGCGGCTCGGCCCGCAGCCCCAGCAGGCGCCGCACCCCCAGCCGCAGCCGCTGCCGTACCAGGCGCCGGCCGCGCAGCCGCCCCTCCAGCCGCAGTACCCGCAGCCCCAGCCCCAGCCGCAGCCGTTGGCCCAGCCCCGGCCCGTCCAGCCGCAGCCGCTCCAGCCGCAGCCGTTCGGCCAGCCGCCCGCGGCCCCGCACCAGCCCGTCCAGCCCCAGCAGATGACGCACCCCCGGATGACGCACCCCCAGAACCCGCCGCCCGCCGCCCCGTTCGCCCCGCCGCCGCTCGTCCAGCCGCCGTTCGCGGCCGGACCGGTGCAGGGCGGCCGGCCCGCCCCGCCGCACCAGCAGCCCCGCAGGCCCACCAGCCGCCGCAGCCGGCCGGGCAGTTCACCGGCGAGTGGCCGATCCGGGTGGAGCCGCCGCAGATCTCGTACACCGCGCCGTACATCGCGCCGCCCGTGGTGCCGCAGCAGCCCGCGCCCGCGCCGTTCCCCGGCCAGGACGGCGGACCCGAGGACGGCCAGGGGGAGGTGCACCGTGCGCGCTAACCCCTACCAGGGGCCGCCGCCCCAGCACCCCGGACAGACCGTCAACGGACCCGCCGGGTACGGAGGTTCGGCCGACGCCGCCGGCCTGCCGTGGGCCCGGCCCGCGGTGCCCGCGCCGATGCCCGCCGGGCCCGTCCCGCCCCCCGGGCCGGTGGCCGGCGTGCCCGCGCTCGCCGCCGCCGGGGCGGTGCCCGCCGTCGACCCGCAGGTCGCCCGCGAGCTGAAGCGGCAGGTCGCCGCCGAACTGCACCAGCAGCTGTCCCGGCTGAACGAGGCCTCCGGCACCGAGGCCGACCGGGCCACCCGCCGCCAGCGCGGCCGCGCCCTGATCGAGGAGGCGGTCGCCCGCTGGTCCGACGCCTACGCGCAGACCCACGGCATCCCGCCCACCCGCGACCAGGACCGGGCGCTCTCCGAAGCCGTCTACGACCTGCTGTTCCGGGCCGGCCGGCTCCAGCCCTACCTGGACGACCCGGAGATCGAGAACATCCTGATCAACGGCTGCGACGACGTCTGGATCTCCCGCGTCCACCAGCCTCTGCGCCAGGTCCCGCCGGTCGCCGACACCGACGAGGAGCTGATCGAACTCCTCCAGGACCTGGCCCGCCAGCACGGCGGCGGCGAACGCAGCCTGTCCACCGCCAGCCCGATGCTCGCGCTGCGCCTGGAGGGCGGCATGCGCCTGCAGGCGATGACCGAGGTCACCCCGCGCCCCTACGTGGCGATCCGCCGCCACCGGGTGGCCAGCGCGACCCTGCGCGACCTGGTCCAGCTCGGCACCGTGGACACCACCCTGGCCGCGTTCCTGGCCGCCGCGATCCGGGCCCGGAAGAACGTGATGATCACCGGCACCCAGGGCGTCGGCAAGACCAGCCTGCTGCGCGCGATGGCCGCCGAGATCCCCCCGGACGAGCGGATCGGCACCCTGGAGTCCGAGTTCGAACTGTGGCTGCACACCCTCGGCCACCTCCGCCAGGTCGTCCCGATGGAGGCCCGCGAGGGCAACGGCGAACGCGTCGACGGCCGCCCCGCCGGCGAACTGACGATCGGTGAACTCATCCCCGCCGCCCTGCGCATGACGCTGTCCCGGATCATCGTCGGCGAGGTCCGCTCCGGCGAGGTGGTGCCGATGCTGCGCGTCATGACCAACGGCGAGGGCGGCTCCATGTGCACCCTGCACGCCCGCGGCCCGCACATGGTGGTCGACCGGATCGCCGAACTCTGCCTGGAGTACGGCTCCCACATGACCGACTCGCTGGCGTACCGGCTCACCGCCAACGCCATCGACTTCGTCGTGCACGTCACCATGGTCGACGAGACCGCCGTCGGCGGCCGCCGCCACCGGTTCGTCTCGCACGTGCTCGAAGTGGCCGGCCTCGGCGAGTCCGGGCGCCCCGCCATGAACACCGTCTTCGGGCCCCGCCCGGAACTCGGCGAGGTGCGGGCCGTCCCCGTCACCCCGCCGCACTGCCTGGACGACCTGCGCCGGGCCGGCTTCGACGCGGGCCTGCTCGCCTCCCCGTACGGGACCTGGGGCGCGCCGCTGAACCTGCGGATCGGGGGGATGCGCTGATGCTCCTTTACGTCCTGTGCGGACTCGCCACCGCCGCCGGACTGGTGGCCCTCGCCGCCGGCCTGCGCGGCCGGGCCGCCGACCCCGAGGAGCGGGCCAACCCGCTCGAAGGGCGGCTGCACACCCTCTGGTACGGCTCGCCCGGCACCGCCTCGCCCGGCATCGCCCGGCTGCGCCGCGTCCAGCTCGCCCTGGCGCTGCTCGGCGGCCCGGCCGGCTGGCTGTTCACCGGCATCCCGCTGGTCGCCCTGCTGGTGCCCGCCGCCGTGTTCGGCCTGCCCTGGCTGTTCGACGCCACCCGCTCCGACACCCGCCGGATCGAACGCCTGGAGGCACTCGCCGAGTGGACCCAGCGCCTCGCCGACGTGCTGCTGCTCGGCGTCGGCCTCAACCAGGCCATCGTCACCAGCCGCCGCACCGCGCCCGCCGCCCTGGAGACCGAGATCGCCGACCTCGCCGCCCGCCTGCAGGCCCGCTGGCGGCCCGAGGACGCGCTGCGCGCCTTCGCCGACCAACTCGCCGACTCCACCGCCGACAAGGTGCTCGCCGCGCTGCTGCTGCGGGCCGGCGACAGCGGCCCCGGCCTGGCCCGGGCGCTCGCCGACATGGCCGAGTCGGTCCGCGAGGAGGTCCGCCAGCGCCGCACCATCGAGGCCGACCGCGCCAAGCACCGCACCACGATCCGCTGGATGGTCGGCATCATCCTGCTGGTCGTCGTGGCCGGCTCCTTCAACTCCCGCTACACCGAGCCCTACACCACCGGCATCGGCCAACTCGTGCTCGGCGTCGTCGCGGTGGCGTTCGTCCTGGTGATCGCGTGGATGCGCTCGCTGGCCTCGTACACCCCGCTGCCCCGGATCCTCGAACAGGACCGGCGCTCCAAGGCCGGCCGGATGCCCGGACAGCGCACCGGCGACGCCGCCGAGACCGCCGGCGACGACACCGACCCGCTGGTCAAGGAGGCCCGATGATCTCCCCCTGGGCCGTGCTCGCGGGCGCCGCCGCGGCCGGCGGCCTCGCCCTGCTGCTCGCCGAACTCCGGCCCGCCCACCGGACCTGGGCCAGGCCCTGGACCGGCTGCACCGCACCCCGGAACCGCACCGGGGCGCCGACGACGACCCCGCCCACCCCTGGTACGACCGGGTCGGCGAACGCTCGCTGCGGCTGCCCGGCGTGCGCATCCCGCACCAGGAACTCGCCCTGATCGGCCGCAGCCCCGCCCGGTTCATGGCCCACAAGGTGCTGTTCGCCGTCCTCGGCCTCGCCCTGCCCGGCTACTTCGCCGCGCTCGCCGCCCTGTTCGGCGACGGCCTGCCGGTGGCCGTCCCGGTCCTGGTCGGGCCGCTGCTCGGCGCGCTGCTCTGGTTCGTCCCCGACGGCATCGTCGGCGGCGAGGCCAAGGAGGCGCGCACCGAGTACCTGCACGGCATCGCCGCCTACCTGGAACTCGTCGCCCTGGAACGCGCCGCCGACTGCGGGCCCGCCGAAGCGCTCCGCCGCGCCGCCTCGGCCGGCCGCGGCACCGTCTTCCGGCGGATCCGCGACGCCCTGGAGCGCGCCGCCACCGACCGGCTCCCGCCCTGGGACGGACTCGACGCCCTCGCCCAGGAGTTGGGCCTCACCCCGCTCCAGGACGTCGCCGACATCATGCGGATCTCCGGCGTCGACGGCGCCGCCGTGTACGACACGCTGCGGGCCCGCGCCAAGAGCCTGCGCGGCGAACTGCTCTCCGAGGAACTCGCCAAGGCCAACACCGACAGCGAACGGATGGTCGCCCCCGGCTCCGCCCTCACCCTGCTGATGACGGTGCTGATCGTCTTCCCCGCGCTGTACCAGATGCTGACCGTCCAATGACTCCACCGCAGGCACCCCGTCCCCCGCACACCACGCACCGGAGAGCACACCATGACCCGAATCCGCGCCCTGGCGACGGCAGTCCTGCTGCCGCTCCTGTTCCCCGTCCACCTGCTGCGCCCGGTCCTCGAGTTCCGCCTCGTCAAGCTGCGCGCGGCCCGCGCCTCCGGCGACCGCGGCGCGATCAGCATCGAACTGGCGCTCGCCGTCATCGTGCTGGTCGCCATCGCCGGCGCCGTGGTCTACGCGATCACCCAGCTCGGCACCAACGTCAAGAACAAGATCCCGCAGAACGTCCCGGACGGGGGCCAGGCGCCGTGACCGCCGCCCGCCCCGGCCGTCGCCCGGCCGCTCCTGACGCCCCGTCGGTTCCGCGGACGCACGCTCGACGCGGGAGCGATGGCGATCAGCCTCGCCATCGTCTTCCCCGCCGTGCTGTTCGTCATCCTCCTGGTCGTCCAGGCCGGCCTCTGGTGGTACGCCGACCAGGCCGCCCTGACCGCCGCACGGGAGGGCGTGGACGCCGGACGGGTCAACGGGGCGCGCGCGGACGACGGGCCGGGGCGGGCCCGGGACTTCACCGACCGGCTCGGCAACCTGGCCCGGCTGGAACGGATCGACGCCGACGGCGGCGACCCCGAGCTGTACCGGTTGTCCGTCACCGTCCACCCGGCGTCGGTGCTGCCGTTCTTCGACCGGCTGACGCTCACCAAGACCGCCAGCGCGCCCCGGGAGAAGTTCGTCCCGCAGGGGCAGCCGTGAACCTGCACGAGGACCGCGGGTCGTTCGCCATCGAGGCCGCCATCCTGGTGCCGGTGGTGCTGGCCTTCGCGCTGCTGGCGGTCGCCGCCGGGCGCGTCCAGACCACCGGCGCGGTCGTCGACTCCGCCGCCCGCTCCGGCGCGCGCGCCGCCTCGCTGGCGCGCACCCCGGAGGGCGCCCGGCAGGCGGCGGCGGACGCCGTGAGCCAAGCCCTCGACGACCGCGGCGTGCAATGCGCGACCGAGCCCGTCGGGGAGCCCGAATACGGCATCCTGAACACCGGCGACGGACAGCTCACCACGATCACCGTCCGGGTGTCCTGCACCGTCGCGTTCGGCGACCTGATGGAACTGGACGGACTGCCCGGCCACAAGACGCTGACCGGTACATTCACCTCCGTGGTGGACCGCTACCGGGGAAACTGACCCGACGTCACCACCGCGTGGGGGGAGGGAACGTGCACGAAGAACGCGTGAACCGCCGTGACCGGGGCAGCATTTCGGTCATGGTCGCCGTCACCGCCGTCAGCCTGGTGGCCGTGGTCGGACTGGTCCTCGACTGCGGCGGCCGGCTGCGTGCCGTCGAGCGCGCCGACGCGCTCGCCCAGGAAGCCGCCCGGGCCGGCGGCCAGCAACTCGACATCGACGCGCTCCGGGCCGGCCAGGGCTACCGCTTCGACCGGGCCGCCGCCGAACGCACCGCCACCGCCTACCTGCGCGGCCACGGCATCAAGGGCGCCATCGGTTTCCCCCGGCCGGAGGACCTGCAGACCTTCAGCGTCACCGTCGAAACGGACTACCCGACCGCGCTGCTCGGCCTGGTCGGCATCACCACACTCCCCGTGCAGGGCCACGGCAAGGCCACCCTGGTGCACGGCATCACGGAAGGGAAGACCGGCTGATGGCCGCGCGCGGAGCCGACGACCAGCACCGCAAGGGCCGCCAGGGGCGGCGACCGCACCACGGCGGCAAGCCGCCGGCCCACCTCGCCGGGGCCCGACGACGCGGCGCCGGCGGCTCGGTGCTCGCCGCCCTCGGCTCACTGCTGGCCCTCGCCCTGCTGCTGGCCGGCGTGCCCGCCCTGCTCGGCTACGGCACCGCCACCGTCGCCGCCATGGGCAACCCCTTCGGCCGCGGCCTGCTGGAGGCCCTCACCAGCCCCGACGACGGCAGCCTGTTCCTGTGGCTGCTGGTCGCCGTCGGCTGGCTCGGCTGGCTGTGCTTCCTGGTCTCCGTGCTGATCGAGATCCCCGCCCAGCTGCGCGGCCGGGTCGCCCGCCGGATCCCCGCCTTCGGCTGGAGCCAGCGGATCGCGGCCGGCCTGGTCGGCTCCGTCCTCGCCCTGCTCCCGGTGGCCGGCTCGGCCTTCGCCGCCACCCCCGAACTGCCCTCCCGCCCCGCCGCCGTCGCCCAGTTGACGGCCACTCCGGCGCTCGCCGCGCTGCCCGCCGCCGCCCCGGCCGCCGCCCCCGCCGCCGACCCGCAGCAGCCCGGCTACACGGTGCGCGACTCCCGGCCCGCCGACAGCCTGTGGTCCATCGCCGAACGCCAACTCGGCTCCGGCGAACGCTGGACCGAGATCGCCAAGCTCAACGCGGGCCGCCAGATGGACGACTCCGGCACCCGCTTCGACGCCGACCGGCCGATCCAGCCCGGCTGGCAACTGCTGATGCCCGCCGACGCCAAGCCCGACAGCGCCGCCGCCCCGGCCGCCGCCACCGGTGCCCAGGCGTCCGTCACCCCGCCCGGACTGCCCGCGGCCGCCCACGCCTCCGTCACCGTGCAGGCCGGCGACTCGCTGTCCGGCATCGCCCAGCGGGAGCTGGGCGACGGCGACCGCTGGCCCGAACTCTTCGACGCCAACAAGGGCGCCACCGCCCCCGACGGCGAACGGCTCACCGACCCGGACGTGCTCGCCCCCGGCACGGTGCTCACCGTCCCCGGCGCCCGGCCGCCCGCCGCGCAGCCGCCCGCCCCGCAGCAGACCGGCTTCCCGCCGCTCGCCGTCCCGCGCAGCCACGCGCCCGAACCGCCGGAGGTCGGCGAACAGCCCGCGCCCGCCCCGCAGCAGCCCGCGCCGGCGCAGCCGCCCGCCGCGCAGACCCCCGCACCGGAGCCGACGCCCAGTCAGCAGCCCACCGAGCAGCCGGTGCAGACCCCGGCCGCCGAGACGCCCGCCCCCGTCGGGCAGCCCCGGCGCCCTCGCAGGGCGCCGAGACGCCCGCCCCGGCCGGCCGGACCCCCGCGCCGCAGGGCAGCGCGCCCGCCGCCGACCTGCCCGCCCTCCGCGACCAGCAGGCCCACCACGGCGACGACTACACCGTGCCGCTGGCGGTCTCCACCGTCGGCGTGCTGATGGCCGCCACCCTGATCACCCTGGTCTCCCGCCGCCGCACCGACCAGCAGCGGGCCCGCCGCCCCCGGCACCGGATCGCCCTGCCGTCCGGCGACGCCGGGCGCTTCGAGGCCGAACTGAAGGCCCGTCAGAACGACGGCGGCCTGGAACTGCTCAACCGCGCGCTGCGCACCCTCGGCCGCAACACCGTCCGCGGCGAGAAGCGGCTGCCCGCCCTGGTCGCCGCCCGGATCACCACCGCCGG
The DNA here is from genome assembly GCF_000696185.1 of Kitasatospora cheerisanensis KCTC 2395. Taxonomy (GTDB): domain Bacteria; phylum Actinomycetota; class Actinomycetes; order Streptomycetales; family Streptomycetaceae; genus Kitasatospora; species Kitasatospora cheerisanensis. Next base: position 6,894,435 of record NZ_KK853997.1, read on the forward strand.
CACCGTCGAACTGCACCTGGCCGCACCCGCCGTGCCGATCGCCCCGTTCCGGGCCGCGCACGCCCCCAACGTGTGGTGGTGCCCCGACGACTCGAACGAGCTGCTGTCCGCCGGGCAGGCCGCCAAGTACAGCGCCCCCTACCCGGCGCTGGTCACCCTCGGCAACAGCCCCGACGGCTCCACCGTCCTCGCCGACCTGGAGACCGTCCGCCTGGTCCACCTCTCCGGGCACCCCGACGACGCCGACGACGTGCTGCGCACCCTCGCCGTCGAACTCGCCCACAGCCCGCTCGCCGACCGCCTCCACCTGCACCTGGTCGGCATCGCCGCCGACCTGCCCGCGGCCGGACCGGCCACCGACCGGGTGCACCACCACCCCACCCTGGAAGCCGCGTTGGCCGCGCTCGGCCCGCGCACCGCCAAGGCCCGCGCCACCCTGGTCGCCGCCGAGGCCGGCAGCCCGCGCGAGGCCCGCAGCCGGGGCAGCGCCGACGAGGCGTGGGTGCCGGAGATCGTGCTGTCCGCGCAGCCGCCCGCCGGCGGCGTCCCCGCCGAACTCGGCCGGCTGCTCGACGGCCGCCCCCGCACCTGCCTGGCCGTCCTCACCCGGGCCCCCGAACGCGGCGCCGGCCCGGTCGCCCGCTGGACGCTGCCCGCCACCGGTCAGGCCACCCTGCCCGGCCTGCACCTGAACGTCGAGCTCCAGCGCCTCAGCCGCGAACAGTACGACCAGCTCGGCGAACTCGTCCGCGTCTCCGGCGACCTCACCCAGCACCCGGCCCCCGACTGGACCCTCGACGGCCCGCACAACGGCCCCGAGGACGAGGCCGAGATCCCGCTGCCCGCCGTCCCCGCCCTCGCCACCGTCGGCGCCGCGATCGGCGCGCACCCCGCGCCGTTCGGCTTCGAACCCGACCCGGCCCCCGCCGGGCGCGCCGACACCGCGCTCGACGCCCGCCTGCTCGCCCTGCTCGGCGGCCCCGGCGGGGCGCAGCAGGCCGTTCCCGACGCCCCGTCACCGCTCTCGCTGGCCAAGCCGGTCGCCGCCTCCGCCGCCGCGGCGGACGGCGAGGAGGCCGGGCCGCGCCTGCTCGCCCGGGTGGTGCCCACCGGCAGCAGCCCGTTCGCCGGGCTGGTCCCGACCGCGCCCACCAACCCGTACGCGGTCACCCCGGTCACGCCCGTCCCGCCGTCCGCCCCCGCGCCCCCGTCCGCCGCGCTCCCGCCGGTGGTGCCGCCCGCGCCCGCCGAGCCGCGGCACGCCGCCAACGGCCGGGCCCGCAAGGCCACCACCCCGCCGCACGGCACCCCCGTCGACCCGCGCCTCGGCGCCTACCCCGCCCCGGCCGAGCAGACGCCGGACGACACCGACACCGCCGAACTCCCGCCGGTGGCCGCCGCACCCGAGCCGCCCGCACCGCCCGCGCAGACCGCGCCCGAGCCGGTCGCCGACGGGACGCAGTACTTCGAACTGGCCGCGCCCGCCGCGCCGGAGCAGACCGAGGCCCCGCCCTTCGTCGAGACCCCGCCCGCCGTCGAGCCCGCACCTTTCGTCGAGCCCGACCGGCTCCCGCCCGCCGCACCGGCGGTGCCCGAGCCCGTGCCGACCCACGACCAGGCCGAGGCCCCCGACCCGCACGCCGCGGTGGTCTCCGCCCGGCCGTCCGCCCGGCCCGGCAGCACCACCGCCCGGACCGACAGCGACGACCTGCTGGCGATCCTGCGCTCCCCGGAGGCGCACCACCTGCGCTCCGCGCCGCGGATCCGCCTGCTCGGCCCCGCCGACGTCCTCGGTGTGGCCGGCAGCACCGACCCGGCCGGCCGCCCCCGCCTCACCGAACTCGCCGCCTACCTCGCGCTGCGCCCCGGCTCCGAGCACGCGGTGATCGACCGGGACATCCACCCGGGCGCCGCGCACCTCGACCCGAAGGCCACCGCGGAACGGCTCGCCGAGCCGCTGCCCGTCAAACTCGCCGCCCTGGCCGCCTGGTTGGGCACTTCCCCGGAGGGCCGCGACTACCTGGACGCCGAACCCGCCGAGACGTACACGCTCGCGCCCACGGTCGGCTGCGACTGGGACGAGTTCCGCAGCCTGTACCGGCGCGGCATGCGCTCCACCTCCACCACCGCCGACGCCGCGCTCGCGCACGCCCTGGCCCTGGTCCGCGGCGCCCCGTTCGCCGAGGCCCCCGCCGGGACGTTCGGCTGGGCGGAGACCGAACGCCAGGACATGCTGGCCGCGATCGTCGACACCGCGCACGAACTCGCCGCCCGCCGCCTCCAGTACGGCGACCACCGCACCGCCGAGGCCGCCATCTTCCGCGCCCTCGCCGTCGCCCCGGACGTCGAACTCCTGCACCGCGACCTGTTCTACGCCTACGCCTCGGCCGGCGCCCGCGACCAGCTCGTCCGCGCCGTCAACCGCCTGGACGCGCTGAGCCGCCGCACCGGCCGCGACCTCGACCCCGACACCGTCGCGCTGCTCCGCGACCTGCTGACCGGAGGCTGACCCTCAGTCGGACGCCGACCGGCTGTCCAGGGCCTCGGCGACGGCGCCCGGCAGCCAGTCGGCGGTGCGGGAGAACGCGAAGCCCAGCTCCTTCGCCCGGGCGTTGCTCATCGCGTAGTGCCGGTCGAAGGAGAACGGCGACGCCGGCCCGCCCGCCGGCACCGTCCGGCAGACGGGATCCCGGCCGACCCGGGCGGCGACGGCCGCGGCCAGCCCGTGCACGTCCAACTCGCCGTCGGAGCAGGCGTTGAGCGGGCCGGTGAACGCGGCGCCGGCCGCCCACAGCAGCAGGTCCGCCAACTCCTCGTGGTGGATGAAGACGGTGGGCAGCGGCTCCGCGTGCACGGCGATCGCCCGGCCCTCGGCGATGCGCTCCGTGTAGTGCGCCAGCCGGCCGGTGAACTCCCGGGCCCCGCCGCCCAGGACGTGCGCGCTGCGGACGGACGCGAAGGCGAAGCCGCCCGCACGGGTGAGCACGGCCTCCGCCTGCCGCTTGCCCTCGGCGTACTGCGACTCCAGGAACGCGCCGTCGTCCCACGGCAGTTCCAGGTCCACCGGCCAGCCGGCCGGATCCACAACCCCCTCCGGTACCGGCACGCCCACCGGGACGGGCGGCAGCGCGGCGGTCGCCGGGTCGTAGACCTCGATCGTGGAGGTCATCACGTAGCGCCCCGTGCGGCCCGCGAACACCCGGGCGGCGACGGCGGCCTGCACCGGCGTGTAGCAGACCTGGTCCACCACCACGTCGAAGCTGCGGGCGCCCAGCGCGGCCGCCAGCGCGGCCTCGTCGTTCCGGTCCGCCACGACGTGGTCGACGCCGGCCGGCGGCGGCGCGGAGCCGCGATTGACCACCGTGACCAGGTGGCCCGCGGCCAGCAGCCGTTCCACCAGGAGCCTTCCGAAATACCGGCTGCCGCCGATGACGCAGATCCTTTGCATGCGCCCATCCTGGAAGCCCGTGGCAGCCAGCAGAAGTCACGACGTCGACGGTGGGTATGAAGCAGAACTGTCGACCGAATGGCCGTCACGGCCGGGACTTGAACCTCCCACCGGGGGAGAACCGAGGATGGCGGCATGGAAGGCGACCCGCTGCACTCGATCGGCGACCTGGCCCGGCACACCGGCCTCACGGTCAAGGCCGTCCGGTTCTACTCCGACCGGGGCCTGGTCCCGCCGGTCGGCCGCACCCCGGCGGGCCACCGCCGGTACGGCCCCGAGGCCGTCGCACGCCTGGAGCTGGTGCGGACGCTGCGCGAACTCGGCCTCGGCCTGCCCGCCGTCCGCCAGGTCGTGGACCGCGAACTCCCGCTCCCCGAGGTCGCCGCGGCTCACGCCGCCGCACTCGACGTACAGATCCGCACCCTGCGCCTGCGACGGGCCGTGCTGACCGCGGTCGCCGGGCGCGGAACCACCCCCGAGGAGACCGCACGCATGCACCGACTGGCCAGGCTGTCCGAGACCGAACGCCGCCGACTGGTCGAGGAGTTCCTCGACGCCGCCCTCGGCGACGACCCCGCCCTCGCGGGCGCCCGACGCTCCCTCACCCCGGAACTGCCCGAGGACCCGACCGGCGAACAGCTCGACGCCTGGGTCGAGCTGGCGCAACTCACCCAGGACCCCGACTTCCGGGCGAGCCTGCGCCGCCTCGCCGCCGCGCAGCGCCCCGGCCTGCGACCCGACCCCGTCGCCCTGGTCCGCGACCGCACCGCCCCGCCCTCGCCGCCGGGCTCGACCCCGCCGGCGCGCAGGCCGTCCCCGTGGTCGACGCCGTCACCGCCGAGTGCGCCGACCTGCTCGGCCGGCCCGACGACGCCGCGCTGCGCCGGGAGTTGCGGAGCCTGCTGGAGACCGCGAACGACCCGCGCCGCGAGCAGTACCTGCGCCTGCTCGCCGTCGTCAACGGCTGGCGGCCCCGCAGAGCCTCACCCCGGTCCTCACCTGGTTCACCCGCGCCCTGACCGCCCGTCAGCAGCCGTAGCCGTGCCACCTGGCAGGTGGGTGAGGCGGCGCGGACGGGGCGTCAGGAGGCGGCGAGGCTCAGGTCGTCCAGCACGAACGAGGTTTGCTTCTGGTAGTCCTCGGCGCCGGTGAAGGTCAGCGTGACGCTCTGGCCCGCGTAGGCGGAGAGGTCGACGGTGTGCTGGGTGTAGCCGGTGTTGTGGTCGAGGTTGGAGTGGGTGGCGACGGTGGCGCCGTTGGCGGTGACGGTGAGCTTGTCGTAGGCGGTGGTGGTGCTGGTCTCGGCGGTGTCGACGTGCAGCCAGTAGCTCAGGCTCGCGGCGCAGCCGGCCGGGACGGTGACGGTCTGGGTGAGCGTCTCGCTGTGCGTGGTGCCGTAGCCGTCCAGCCAGACGTCCCAACTGCCGGTCCGGGCGGGCTCGGAGGCGGAGCTGTTGAGGGTGCCCGAGGTACCGGTCCACGGGCTCGCGGTGCCGGTCTCGAAGCCCGGGTTGCCGAGCAGCTGGCCGGGCGCCGCGCAGGTGCCGGTGGGCGGCGGGGTGGTGCCGCCGCCGCTCGGGACGCGGTTGAAGTCGGCGGTGAAGGTCGACTCGATGCCGGAGAGCACCGCCGGGTCGGAGATGATCAGGCCGAGTTCGCGGTTGTGGTTCAGCGAGTTGTCGGAGAAGTTCTCCGACCCGGCGAAGACCTTCGCGCCCGCCGTGCCGTAGTCCGCGACGATGGCCTTGGCGTGGATGTAGAACCCGGTGCTGCTGGTGTAGGCGGTGACCTTGCCGCCGGCCGCCGTGACCTGGTCGAACTGCGCGGTGTACTTCGCCGAGGTGTCCTCGGCGACCACCCGGACCGTCACGCCGCGCTGCTCGGCCGCGACGATCGCGTTGACGAGCGCGGCGTCGCCGAACTCCTCCTGCTCGACGTCCAGGCTGTGCTGCGCGCCGTTGACCAGGGCCAGCAGCCGGCTCTGCGAGTCGGTGGGCGACCAGACCAGGTCGGTGCCGTCGGACGGGGTGATCGCGGTGTGCGCGTAGTCCGCGGCGAAGACCTGCTCGATCGCGGCGACGTCGGCCGGGTCGGTGTCCAGCACGCCGTAGTCGCGGGAGGTGGAGTAGTAGGTGGTGTCGAAGTTGCCGGTGGAGACGTACGACTTGGCGCCGTCCACCGTGATGGTCTTCTGGTGGGTGTAGGTGAACGAGGAGGACGAGTAGACCACGCTCACCCCGCCGGCGGTCAGCGCGGTGTAGGCGGCGCTGTTGACCGAGCTGTGGTTCGGGTCCATCACCACCCGGACCTTCACGCCCGCCTTCTGACGGTTCACCAGGGCGGCGGTGAGCGTGGTGTCGCGCAGCTCGTAGATCGTCACGTCGACGGACTTGGCGGCCGAGTTCACCAGGTCGTAGATCGCGTTCTCGCCCTGGTCCGGCAGGATCACCAGGGTGTAGGCGCTGCCGGCGGCGTGCGCCGCGGTGAGCGGGGCGAGCACGGTGGCGGCGACGGTCGCGCTGGCGGCGAGGGTGCGCAGCAGGCGGCGGGGGAGGCGCATGGCAGGGCTCCAGATGTCCGGTGTACGTACGGAGGTGACGCGCGTAGCGCCGCCCAGTAAGACACGCCCCGACGGCCGATCAGAAGAGGCTGGACATGACAGAACGCTGAACAGGAATACTTTTACCGGGACCCGGACAACCGTTGACCGGACGTCGCGCCGCCCGCCCTCCTGCCACCCGCCGCCTGCTGCCCGCTGCTCGCCGCCTGCTGCCCGCGGCCCGCTAATCGCCGTCCGCGGCGGCCTCCAGCGCGGCGACGTCGAGCTTGCCCATCTTCAGCATCGCCTCGGTCGCCCGGCGGGCCCGCGCCGGGTCGGAGTCCGCCAGCAGTTCGATCATCCGGCGCGGCACGATCTGCCAGGACAGGCCGAAACGGTCCTTCAGCCAGCCGCACGGCCCGGGCTCGCCGCCGTCCGCGGTCAGCTGCTCCCAGTACCGGTCCACCTCGGCCTGGTCCTCGCAGTCGACCTGGAGCGAGACCGCCTCGTTGAAGCGGAACATCGGGCCGCCGTTCAGCGCCCGGTACTCCTGCCCGAACAGCTCGAACGACACCAGCATCACGCTGCCCGCCTCGCCCGGCCCGGCCTCCGAGTACCGCTGCACGCCGGTGATCCGGCCGTCCCGGAACACCGAGACGTAGAACTCGGCCGCCTGCTCGGCCTGCTGGTCGAACCACAGGAACGTGGAGATCTTCTGGGACATCGGAGAACGCCTTCCGTCGCGGGGTCGGGAGCCATGCCGTCACCGACGCTAGCCGCGGCGGCCCGGCGAGCGGGGGCGGCGCTCCGGCGGCGGCCGACGGACCGTCAGTCAGGGTGAACCGGACGGCGACAGCACGGCCCGGGCATGGCAGAGTCGGGGCCATGCCGCTCCCCGAGCCCGCCGGCCGGCCCGCCGCCGCTCAGCCGGCCGCCGCTCAGCCCGCCGCCGCCGTCCTGCCCACCGCCGTTCTGCCCACCGCCGCCGAACAGGCCGCCGACGACCCGGCCCAACGTGCGCTCGCCGCCCCGCTGCTGACCGCGTTCACCGACCGCCTGCACGCCGCCACCCCGGTCATCGCGCTGTGGGTGCACGGCTCGCTGGCGCTCGGCGACTACCGGCACGGCCGCAGCGACCTCGACCTGATCGCCGTCCTGCCGGCCGCGCCGGACGCCCCGCTGCGCGCCGAACTGGCCGCCCTGCACCGGCAGTTGATCGCCGAGCAGCCGGGCGGGGAGAAGCTGCACTGCAGCTACCTGCCGCAGGGCGGCCTCGCCGACCCGGCCGCCGACCACTTCACCTTCGCCCAGGGCGAGCCGATGGACCGGCCGGTCACCCTGGTCACCCGGCGCGAACTCCTGGACGGCGGACTGCGGTTGGCCGGCGCCGAACCGGCGGGCCTGCTGCCCCCGGTCGGCGACCCGGAACTCCACGCCCACCTGCGGGCCGACCTGCGCACCTTCTGGTACCCCGTCACCGAGCGGCCCGACCCCTGGCAGCGCGACATCTGGGTCGACCTCGGCCCGATCACCGCCGCCCGCGCCACCGTCGCGCTGCGCGAGAACCGGCTGATCACCAAGCGGGAGGCGATCGCCCTGCTCCCGGCCCTGGGCGCGCCGACGGCGCTGGTCGCGGACCTCGCCGCCCGCCGCTACGGCACCCCCGCACCGCTCACCGCCGAACAGCGCGACCGACGCGCCGAGGACGCCCGGCTGTTCACCCGCGCGGCCATCGAACGGGCGCTGCGCTGAGGGGAGTTCAGCCGACCACCGAGACGGATTCGGGCAGCGGCCGGTAGGCGTCCCTCGGGTGGACGCGCCGGCCGGGCGAGCGCTCGCGCAGGCAGCGGTGCACGGCGGCGGTGAGTTCCAGCCGGGGGCCGATCCGGTGCCCGATCCGGGCCACGGCCAACTGCGGCAGCGTGGCGGGGGTGACGTCCAGGTTGGCGCGCAGCGGGAGCCAACGGGCGCCCCGGGCCCGGCAGACGGTCTCGCCGAGGTACCAGAGCGCGCAGTCGAAGACCGGGTCGTCGAACAGCCGGAGCGCGTCCGGCAGCACCGCCAGCCCGTGGGCCTCCACCGCCTCCAGCACGTCCAGCCGGTCGTCCAGGCCGATGGCCCGGACGCGCCCCCGCAGCACCTCCTCCAGCAGCTCCAACGAGCCCTCGGTGAAGTCGAGTTCGGTCTCGCGTCCGAGGGCCCGGGCCCACAGCGGGAATGCGTCCTGGCGCACCGCCAGCCAGTGCGCGAGATCCTGCCCGGGCCGGCCGGGATCGAGCGGGCCGGGCGCGTCGGGCCGGATCCGGCTCCCGGGGCTCTGCCCCGGCCGGGTGCGCGCCAGCGCCAGCGCCCGCTCCACGGCCGACTCCCAGTACGCGTAGCTCTCCACGCTCTCGGCGAGCCACCCGCCCTTCTCCCGGTCGGCGGCCCCCACCACCGCGTCGCCCGGAACGCAGAACGGGAAGTCGTCCTCGCACAGCTCCTCCGCCGCGGCGAGCTCCGCTTCCTCCTCCTCGTCCAGCACCTCGCGCGGCAGCACGAGCAGCGGCTCCACCCGCCCGCCGCCGTGCGGCGCCGGCTCCGGTGAACAGTGCCACAGCGCACCGTAGTTGCGGACGTGCACCTCACCCAGGTACCAGGCCGCCACGGTCAGGAAGGCCTCGTCCCGCGCCCGGTGGGCCCGGTCCCAGTCCGGATACCTGTCCCGGATCGCCTGCTCCAGCCGGGGCAGCGAGCCGGTGCTGAAGTCCCAGTCGCCGCCGACCAGTTCGGCCCAGGCCGGGAAGCCGTCGTGGCCGGCCGCCAGCCAGCCGTTCAGCCGGGGGTTGTCGCGCCAGCTCGGATCGTCGATGGAGGTCATGGCCGCCGAGAATAGGCGCCGGCACGGACAGCTGACGCGCCGTCAGGCCCGGTCGCGGCGGAACAGGGCGGTCCACAGGAACGGCACACCGAACAGGGCCGCACCGGCGGGCTGTTCACGCATCCGGCGCAGCTCGACCTCGGTCAGGTCGGCGAAGATCCGGCGCAGCGCGTCCGGGGTGTAGGCGAGGCCGCCTTGCAGCGAGCGCTCCCGGTAGAGGTCCGCGTCGGAGAGTTCCGCGCCCATGCCGTTCTCACCGGCCGCGAAGCAGGTCAGCGCGAGGTGTCCGCCGGGCGCCAGCACGCGGTCCAGCAGGGCCAGGTAGCTGATCCGCCGGTGCGGCGCCAGATGGTGGAAGCAGCCCGAGTCGACGACCAGGTCGTACGGGCCGCGCACCTGCTCCGCGCCGAGCGCGAAGGCGTCCCCGCAGGTGAAGCGGACCTCGACGCCGGCCTCGGCGGCCCGCTCCCGCGCCCAGGCGACGGCGGCCGGGGAGAGGTCCACGGCCTCCACCTCGAAGCCCCGCTGCGCCAGGAACACCGCGTTGCGCCCCGGCCCGCACCCCAGGTCCAGCACCCGGCCGGGCGCGATCAGGCCCGCGTCGAGCTGCGCGGCCAGGTTCTCGTCCGGCTTCGCCGCGAAGAACGGGACCTGCCGGTCCCGGTCCGCGTAGAACCGCTCCCAGTAGTCCCGGCCGTCGCCGGTCGCCAACTTCCCGCTCTCCGCCCCGCTGGTGAACAAGCCGTCCAGCAGCGCCAGAACGTCCTCCACGGTCCGCACGGTCCGGTCCATCCGGTCCCCCTTCCGACCGCCCGATCCTAGAGCGCACAGACAGGTGGGGCCCGCCCCGCCCCCGGTGGGCGGGCCTCGGTGGCAGGGGGTCAGGTGGCGTCGGCGAACAGGGCGGTGAGCCTCGGGAGGCGGGCGGCGACCTCGGCGCGGGTCCAGGTCGCGCCCTCGGGTTCGGCGGTGACCGGGCTGTCGTGGTCCCGGGCGAGCAGCGCCTCCTCCAGGCCCTCCTCCTCGCCGGTCTGCGCCTCCCAGGCGCGTTCGGCGCAGTAGTCGACGTCCTCCCAGTCGGGGAAGTCCGCGTCGGTCCACTCGCGGTACGGCAGGGCCGCCAGCCGCCGGAAGGCGGGATGGTCGGCGAGCGCGTCCGGGTCGTGGACCGCCAGCGCGTGGGCGGCCCGGCCGAGACCGATCAGCCAGGCGTGGAAGTACCACAGGCCGTCGTCGCTGACCCGGCCGCGCAGGACGAGCGCGGCGACCTCCAGGGTGGCCATGGTGTCCAGCGGGGCACGGACTTCGTCCAGTCGGAGCTGGAACTCCAGCACCTCGTCCAGTGGCAATTGCGCCAGGCGCTCGACCAGAGCGTCCGCGCGTTCGGCGGCGGAGTCGGTGGGGTCGGCGGACTCCACCAACTCCCAGAATCCATTCAGGTTCATGGCCCGCATCCTTGCACGCTGCGCGATCTTGCTCGAACCACGGTCCCCGCGAACAGATTTGACGATCCATCATCAACATCGGGGCGGGCCGCCGGGGGAGTTGACCTCAAGTGCGCTTGAGCTTGCAGGATGGGCCACCGAGCCGGGCGGTCCGGCTCCGGTGCGGGGCGGAGGCGTGATGCGAGCGGTGTGGCTGCGGGAGTTCGGCGGGCCGGAGGTACTGGTGCCGGGCGAGGCCCCCGACCCGGTGGCGGGGGAGGGGCAGGTGCTGATCGGCGTCGCACACGCCAACCTGACCTTCGTCGAGACCCAGTTCCGCGCCACCGGGCTGGGTCCGTTCACCGGCACCGTGCCGATGATCCCCGGCAACGGCGTCGGCGGCACCGTCACCGCCGTCGGCCCCGGCGCGGACCCGGCGCTGATCGGACGGCGCGTCATCTCCTCCACCGGCGGCAGCGGCGGCTACGCCGAACTCGCCGCCGTCCCGGCCGCCGGCCTGCACCTCGTCCCGGACGGGCTGGCCCTGGACGCCGCCACCGCGCTGCTCGCCGACGGCCGCACCGCCCGCCTGCTGCTGGAGACCGCCGCACCCGCACCCGGCGAACGCGTGCTGGTCCTCGCGGCGGCCGGCGGCGTCGGCACCCTCCTCGTTCAACTCGCCACCGCCGCCGGCCTGCACGTGGTCGCCGCGGCCGGCGGACCCGACAAGCTCGCCCTCGCCGCCGAACTCGGCGCCGCCGAGACCCTCGACTACCGGCACCCCGACTGGACGGCCGGCGCCACCCCCGTCGACCTGGTCCTCGACGGCGTCGGCGGCGCCGTCGGCCGCGCCGCCACCACCCTGCTCCGGAACGGCGGACGGCTGCTCAGCTACGGCCTCGCGGGCGGCAGTTGGACGGAGCTCCCGGAGGCCGAGATCCGCGCCCGCGGGCTCACCGTCCTCGGTCTGCGCCCCACCCCGGACGCCGTCCGCCGCGCCACCGCCCACGTCCTCGCCGAGGCCGCCGCGCACCGGCTCCGCCCCGTCATCGGCCGCCGCTTCCCGCTCGCCCGGGCCGCCGACGCGCACCGCGCCATCGAGGCCCGCGCCACCCTCGGCAAGACCCTGCTCGACGTCGAACCCGCCTGACCGCCCCGGCCGCGCCGGCGTGCACCCGCCGGCCGCACCCGCCGGCCATGCCCGCGCACGCCCGCCGTCCCGGTGCGCTTAGGCAGTCGCGGTGCGCGCCGGCCGCGCCGGGAAATCCGGTCGTCCGCAGGCGAACGCCCTCGCTAGCATCACGCCATGTCAGATCAGCCCACGTACCCGCCCAAGGCCAAGCCCGGCGACCGGGTCGCCGTCCTCTCGCCGTCGTTCGGCGGCCCGGGCATGTTCCCGGTGCCGTACGAGCTCGGACTGCGCCGCCTGCGCGAGCAGTTCGGCCTGGAGCCGGTCGAGTACCCGACCACCCGGAAGCCCGACGCCACCCCGCAGGAGCGGGCCGCCGACGTGCACGCCGCGTTCACCGACCCGAGCGTCACCGCGATCCTGGCCACCATCGGCGGCGACGACCAGATCACCGTCGTCCCGCACCTGGACGGCGAGCTGATCCGCGCCCACGCCAAGCCGTTCTTCGGGTTCAGCGACAACACCAACCTGCTCGACTTCCTGTGGCGGCACGGCGTCGTCTCGTACCAGGGCGGCTCGGTGATGACCGAGTTCGGCCGCCCCGGCGCCATGCACCCGCTCACCGAGGCCTCGCTGCGCGCCGCGCTGTTCGACGGCGGCGAGTTCGACCTGCGCGAGGCCGAGGACGTCAGCACCGAGGTCGGCCACTGGGGCGACCCGGCCACCTTCGAGGCCCTGCCCCCGAGCGAGCCCGCCACCCCCGCGTCCTGGCACCGCGCCGACCGGGTGGTCGAAGGCGTGAGCTGGGGCGGCAACCTGGAGATCCTGCACTGGATGGCCGCCGCCGACCGGCTGCTGCCCGCCGAACGGTACGCCGGCGGCGTGCTGGTGCTGGAGACCTCCGAGGAACTGCCGTCCGGCACCGAGGTGTTCCGCATGCTGCGCAACCTCGGCGAACGCGGACTGCTCCGGCAGTTCCCGGCCGTGCTGTTCGGCCGGGCCATGGCCTGGTCCTTCGAGCAGCCCAAGGACGCCGCGCAGCGCGCCGAGTACCGCGCCGAACAGCGCGCCGCCGCCCTGCGCGCCCTGGACGCCTACGCCCCGGACGCCATGGCCGTGTTCGACGTCGACCTCGGCCACACCGAGCCGCAGCAGGTGATCCCGTACGGCGGCCTGATCAAGGTCGACGGCCCGGCCCGCCGGATCACCGTCACCTACTGAACCACCCGCACCGGACCGGCGGCACCCGCCCGGCACCCGCGCCGACCAGCGCGTGCCGCCGCCGGGCGCGCCACCCGGCCTGGCCCGGCCACCCGCCGACCACGTATCGTGGCCGGGATCGGAATGTGGCGCCGGACACCACGGCGAACGGGCACGACGTCGCACGGGCGACGGACGGGGGCGGTGACCTGACGGTGGCTGACGTGGCATCGACGACCGGGGACGGGCCGGCGGCGGCGGACCAGGAGGAGCCGTACCAGCTCCCGACCCAGCCGCAAGGCCCCCCACCGGGCGCCGAACTGCCGCCCTCCGCCGACCCGTTCGCCACCTCCGTCAACCTCCGCGTCAACCCGGCGCCCGCGGACGCCACCCTCGGCGGCACCCGCAGCGTCGCCCGCCGGCCACCACCCCGCCCGGCGGCACGCCCGTCCCCCGCCGCCCGCGATGCCCCCGACGGCGCCCAGCACCGGCTGGACCAGCGTCATCCCGGTGATCACCGCCGAGATGCTGGCCGCCGGCTCCCCGGCCGGCCCGCCCCCGAACACCCCGGCACCCGGCGGAGCGTCAACTCCCGCACCCGCCCCGGCCCCCGCGCAGGCCCGTGGCATCGGCGGCGGCCTGCGCGGCCGCATCCTGGTGGTCGAGGGCGGCTACGGCGGCGGCCGCCGCTGGGGCCGCGGCGGCACCGCCCACGCCTCCGTGCTGTCCGCCGCGCTGGCCGGCGTCGCCCCGCAGATCCTGCTCTCCGCCGACCAGGTCGACGCCGTCCACCTGCCCGGCGCCAACGACCCGCAGACCGTGCTCGCCCACCTGCGCGCCGCCGCCCGCCACCCCGGACCGCTGCTGGTCCACCTCGGCGGCCACCTGGTCACCGACCGCCGCGGCGACCAGATGTACCTGTCGCTGCGCGAGAACAAGGCCTCCGAGAGCCTGCCCTGGTCCGCCCTCGCCACCGAACTGCGGCACCGCGGCACCGAACTCGACACCCTGGTGATCGCCGACCTGAGCGCCGACCAGGTGCTCTGGCCGCAACTCGCCGCCACCGCCGGCCAGCAGCTCTGCGAAGGCGTCCCGCTGTGGGCCGTGGTCAACCACGACCCCGACCAGCTCGGCACCTTCACCCGCGCGCTGATCGAGACCCTGCACCGCGGCCGCCCCGGCGCGGACCAGCTGCTCACCCCCGAACTCGTCCGCCAGCAGGTCAACTCGGTGCTGCGCCCCGACACCGTGGTGATCACCTCGCACCCCGGCGACCGGCCGTGGTTCCGCAACACCGCCCGGCAGATCGGCCCCGCGGGCCCCGCCGAACCCGCTGCTGCCCGCCCCGCCGCACCGCCCGCCCGCCGCGGCACGCCCGCCGAACCGGCCCGGCCCCGGCTCGCCCCCGGCTGGACGCCGCGCGTGCTGGTCTCGCTGCGCAAGGCCGGTGTCCCCGCCACGCCCGCCCGCCGCCCGATGATCGTCTCGCTGGTGCGCGGCGTGCCGATGGTCCCGGCCGACCTCGCGCCGGTCGAGCTCGGCAAGGACCTCCCCGCCGCGCCCGAGCCCACCGTCCGCCTCGGCAAGGACCTCCCCGCCGAGGCCGCCGCGCCGGTGGTCGAACTCGCCAAGTCCGCGCCCGCACCGGCCGATCCGCGCGCCGTGGACTTCGCCAAAGCCGCCCCCGCCGCTGCTCCCGCTGCTCCCGCGGAGGCGGCCGCGAAGGGCGACAGCGTGCCCGAACCGGCCGCCGAGCGGCCCTGGTTCGACCCGCTGGCCGCCACCGTCCCGCTGCCCGGGCCGGACGCGCTCGCCGCCGCCCGCCGCTGCCCGGCCCCGGGGCGACGGCCCCGACCGTCCCGCTCGCCAAGGCCGCGCCGCAGCACGACCCGCTGGCCGCGACCGTGCCGCTCGACAAGCCCCGGCCGCCGCGCGGCCGAACCGGCGGCCGCGGCCGCACCGTCGCAGCAGCGGGCCGACGGGCCGCCGGCTCCGCCCGCCGCCCAGCAGGCCCCGCCGACCGACTACCTGGAGGCGATCGGCGAGATCGTCCGCCACGCCGAGGCGGGCGACCACGGCGCCGCGGCGCGGCTCGCCCTCGCTCTGGAGGAGAAGGCCGTCGCCGCCCACGGCACCCTCGCCCCCGTGGTGCTCCAGGTCCGGCAGGTCCGCGCGCACGTCTCCCGGGTCGCCGGACTGCCCGTGCTGGCCGCCGAGTTGTACCGGCAGGTCGCCACCGCGCTGCTGCAGACCGAGGGCCCCGAGCACCCCGAGACCCAGCGCGCCGCCACCAACGCCGAGGCGTGCTGGCGCGCCGTCAAGGACCCGGCCGAGGCGATAAGGATCGCCCCCGACATCATCGAACTCCGGGCCCACCTGCCCGGCCCCGACAACCGCAAGCTCCGCGCCTCCGAGCGCTACCTTCAGCAACTTGCCACGAGGAAAGCGCAGTTGGCGGCCGGCTGACGCCCCTCGGCGGCCGTGGATCAGCGGTCCACGGACCACGGCGCGTCCGCCGGCGGGGCGCCGGTCTCCAGCAGGTGCCCGACCAGCTCCAGCGCCCGATCGAGCGGGACGGTGTCCGCGTCCGGATACTCGTCCTGCTGCCCGTCGGCCAGCAGGAAGCCGTCGCTCCAGCCGTCCGCGCCCGGATCGACGGCGTGCTCGCCCGGGTCGCCCGGCCCGGCCAGCAGCATCACCATCGCCCGCTCGCCGTTGGAGACCACCGCCAACTCCCGCCCGCGCGAGCTGCGCAGCCAGTTCTCGCCCCGGCCGCCGGCGATCCGCCGCCGCAACTCGCCGACGGCGTCGCCGCCCGGCCCGGCGGCGGCCCCGGAGCCGGGCGGTCGGTCGGTGAACTCCCAGCGCTCGGCGGGCTGTTCGGACATCCGGCAAGGTCCTCTCGGTGGCGGCGGCACACGCTTCGGCCGCCCACGCTACCCGCCCGGGCTCACCCGTCCCGGACGGGCAGCAGGCCGCGCTCCGCGAACACCCGCTTCGCGGCGAGGGTCGCGTTGATCGCCCGCGGGAACCCGCAGTACGCGGCGGCGTGCAGCAGGGCCTCGACGATCTGCTGCGGCGTCAGGCCGACGTTCAGCGCCGCGTTCACGTGCACCTCCAGCTCGGGCTCGCAGCCGCCGAGCGCGGTGAGCATGCCCAGGGTGACCAACTGCCGGTCACGCGGCACCAGTTGCGGGCGGGAGTAGATCTCGGCGAACCCCCAGGCGGCGATCTGGTGCGCGAGCTCGGGCGAGACGTCCGACAGCGCCGCCACCACCCGCTCGCCCGCCTCGCCGTCGATCCGGGCGAGCACCTCCATGCCCCGGTCGAAGCGCTCCCGGCGGTCGTCTGCGTCCATGCCGTGCTCCCTGCGGTCCCCGTCCGATGGCCCGGGCGCCACGCTAACCACCCGCACCCGCCCCGGCCGCTCCGCACCGCCGGGCCGCCCCGGCACAACCCCCGGCCGGCCCAGCGCCCGCGGCCGCCCCGCGCGACACCCCCGATAAATGGTGCGACTTCCGGCACGGCGAGGAGTTAGACTCGCGGCGACACCATTGGTACGCGAGGCGCGTGAGTACGGCGCCCGGCGAGAAGAGGGACGAAACGTGGCGGGTGACGACGACATCTCCGGGTGAGATCCGGATCTGACGGCCACCGGGCCGGCGCGCAGGAGCGCCGCGCGGAGTGGTCCGTTTCGTCGTCCCCTTTTCCCGCCCGTCCCTTCGGGGCAGTGGCCGTTCCCTGCCCCGACCGCGTTCTCGAGGTCCCATCACCATGTCCGACGCCTCCGTCGTCTGCTCCAACCTGTCCTTCTCCTGGCCGGACGACACCCCGGTCTTCCACGACCTCTCGTTCAGCGTGCCGCCCGGCCGCACCGGCCTGGTCGCGCCCAACGGCTCCGGCAAGTCCACCCTGCTCCGGCTGATCGCCGGCGAACTCAAGCCCACCGCGGGCTCGGTGACCGTCGGCGGCACCCTCGGCTACCTCCCGCAGACCCTGCCGCTCACCGCCGACCTCACGGTCGCCGAGGTGCTCGGCATCGCCGAAGTGATCCGCGCGCTGGACGCCGTCGAGTCCGGCGACGTCGCCGAGGAGCACTTCGCCACCATCGGCGACGACTGGGACGTCGAGGAGCGCACCCGCGCCCAGCTCGACCGCCTCGGCCTCGGCCACCTCGCCCTCGACCGCCGCCTGCACACCCTCAGCGGCGGCCAGGTGATCTCCCTCGGCCTGGCCGCCCAACTGCTGCGCCGCCCCGACGTGCTGCTCCTCGACGAGCCCACCAACAACCTCGACCTGACGGCCCGCCACCGCCTGTACGACGTGCTGTCGGAGTACAACGGCTGCCTCCTGCTGGTCAGCCACGACCGCGAGCTGCTCGACCGGATGGACCGCATCGCCGAACTCGGCAACGGCGAACTGCGCCTGTACGGCGGCGACTTCACCGCCTACGAGGAGGCCGTCCGGGCGGAGCGGGAGGTCGCCGAGCGGAACGTCCGCAACGCCGAGCAGAACCTCAAGCGGGAGAAGCGCGAACTCCAGCAGGCCCGCGAACGCGCCGACCGGCGGGCCAGCAACGCGCAGAAGAACCTGAAGAACGCCGGCCTGCCGAAGATCTTCGCCGGCACCATGAAGCGCGGCGCACAGGAGTCCGCCGGCCGCTCCGGGCAGGTGCACGCCGCCCGGGTCGACGAGGCCAGGGCCCGCCTCGACGAGGCCGGGCGCGCCGTCCGCGAGGAGCAGCGGCTCAGCGTGGAACTGCCCGACACCCAAGTCCCGGCCGGCCGCACCCTGTTCCTCGGCCAGGGGATGCAGGTCCGGCTCGACGGCGCCGAGGTGTTCGTGCCGGGCGGCGTCGACCTGACGGTCCGCGGCCCCGAACGGATCGCCCTGACCGGCCCCAACGGCGCCGGGAAGACCACCCTGATGCGGCTGATCACCGGCGCGCTCACCCCGGAGAGCGGTGAACTGCGGCGCGGCGACGGCCGGATCGCCTACCTGTCGCAGCGCCTCGACCTGCTCGACGAGGACGGCACCGTCGCCGAGAACTTCGCCCGGTTCGCGCCGGAGCGCCCGGAGGCGGAGCGGATGAACCTGCTCGCCCGCTTCCTGTTCCGCGGCGCCCGCGCCCACCTCCCGGTCCGGGTGCTGTCCGGCGGCGAGCGGCTGCGCGCCACCCTGGCCTGCGTGCTGTGCGCCGAACCCGCCCCGCAGCTGCTGCTGCTCGACGAGCCCACCAACAACCTCGACCTGGTCGGCGTCGGCCAGTTGGAGAGCGCCCTGAACGCCTACAAGGGCGCGTTCCTGGTGGTCAGCCACGACGAGCGGTTCCTCGCCGGGATCGGCGTCGAGCGCCGCCTGCTGCTCACCGGCGGCACCCTCACCGAGACGGCGGCCCCCACCGCGGTGTGACCGCACGCCGGCCCGCCCGCGCCCCCCGTGGCCCGGGCGGGCCGTCCTGCCGTTCCCGCGCCAGCCGTTCCCGCGCCAGCCGTTTCCCCGACCCGGCCGGCCCGCCGGGGCGTCCGGGGCCGCACGGTGACCGCTCCCGTCCGTGCCCGGACGACCCGGCGGGCCCGCGCCCTCCATCGCACCGGAGTTCCGCCATGCACCGACCCGCCCTGCTCGCCCACGACCTGGTCCGCGTCCTCGACGGCCGCCGGATCCTCGACGGCCTGTCACTGATCGCCGCCCCCGGCCGCCGGCTCGGCCTGATCGGCGAGAACGGCTGCGGCAAGTCCACCCTGCTGCGGGTGCTGGCCGGCGTCGACGAGCCCGACGCCGGACGCGTCACCCGGCCCGCCGACCTCGGCTTCCTGCACCAGGAGATGCCGTTCGACGCCACCGCCACCGTCGCCGCCGTGCTGGACGAGGCGCTCCGCGAAGCCCGCACCGACCTCGCCGAACTCGACCGCCTCGGGGAGGAGTTGGCCGCCCTCCCGGACGGCGGCCCGGGCCAGGCCGCGCTGCTCGCCGCCTACGGCGCCCGCCTCGAACAGGCGCAGCACCGCGAAGCCTGGGACGCCGACCGCCGCGCCGCCCTGCTGCTCGACGGCCTCGGCCTGGCCGCCGTCGGCCCCGACCGCGTCCTCGGCTCGCTCTCGGGCGGCCAGCGCGGGCGCCTCGCCCTCGCCGCGCTGCTGGTTCGGCGGCCCTCGGCGGTCCTGCTCGACGAGCCCACCAACCACCTCGACGACGGGGCCGCCGCGTTCCTGGAGGACCAACTCCGCGCCCTGCCCGGCACGGTGGTCGTCGCCAGCCACGACCGGGCGTTCCTCGACGCGGTCTGCACCGATCTGCTCGACCTCGACCCGGCGGTGGACGGCCCGGTCCGCTTCGGCGGCGGCTACCGCGCCTACCTGTCCGCCAAGCACGCCCGCCGCCACCAGTGGGAGCGCCAGTACGCCGAGGAACAGCGGGAGTTGACGGAGCTGCGGCGCTCCGTCGAGGTGACCGCGCACCGGGTCGCCCCGGACCGCGGCCCCACCGACAACGAGAAGATGGGCTACGGACACCGGGCCGGCCGGGTGCAGCAGCAGATCTCCCGCCGCGTCCGCGACGCCGCCGGCCGCCTCGCCGAATTGGAACGCCGCCAAGTCCCCCGGCCGCCCGCCCCGTTGCGCTTCGCCCCGCCCGCGCCCCTGGCCGCCGCACCGGGGGAGACGGGGGAGTCGGGCCCCGGCCCGCTGGTGGCGCTGCACCGGATCCGGGTGCCCGGCCGGCTCGCCCTGGACGAACTCGACGTCACCGCCGACGACCGGCTCCTGATCACCGGCGCGAACGGCACGGGCAAGTCCACCCTGCTCGCCGTGCTGGCCGGCCGCCTCGACGCCACCGGACAGGTCCGCCGGCGCCCCGGCCTGACGGTGGGTCTGCTCACCCAGGACACCGCCTTCGACCGCCCGGAACGCACCGCCCGCGCCACCTACGAACAGGCCCTCGGCGCCGACCGGGCCGAACGCGTCCCGCTCGCCGCCCTCGGCCTGCTGGCCGCCGCCGACCTGGACCGCCCCGTCGGCACCCTCTCCGTCGGCCAGCGCCGCCGCCTCGCCCTCGCCCTGCTGGTGGCCCGCCCGCCGCAGCTGCTGCTGCTCGACGAACCCACCAACCACCTCTCCCCGGTGCTCTGCGACGAACTCGAGGAGGCGATCGGCGGCAAGGGCCCCGGCGCGATCGTGGTCGCCGGCCACGACCGCTGGCTGCGCCGCCGCTGGCAGGGCCGCGAACTCGCCCTCCACCCGTGACAAGCCGGTCCGGCCCGTGGAGGTCGGGCCGGCCCCCGAACGTGCCGCGGGCCGGCCCGGACTCCCAGGAGTCCGCGCCGGCCCGCGCCGACACCGCTACCGCGCGCCGCCGTTGACGTACAGCGTCTGCCCGCTCACGTACGACGCGTCCTCGCTCGCCAGGAACGCCACCACCGAGGCGACCTCCTCCGGCAGGCCGACCCGGCGCAGCGGGGTGCGCTGCGCGACCTCCGCCTGGTGCTCCTCCGGCGTCGACCCGACCCGCTCGGCCGTCGCCGCCGTCATCGAGGTCGCGATGTACCCCGGCGCCACCGCGTTCACGTTCACGTTGAACGGGCCCAGCTCGATCGCCAGCGTCGCCGTCAGGCCCTGGATGCCGGCCTTCGCCGCCGCGTAGTTCGCCTGCCCGCGGTTGCCCAGCGCCGACCGCGAGCTGAGCGACACGATCTTCCCGTACTTCTGCTTCACGAAGTACCGCTGCGCCACGTGCGAGCAGTTGTAGGCGCTGGTCAGGTTGACCGTCAGCACCGCGTCCCAGTCGCTCTTCGGCATCTTGAAGAACAGGTTGTCGCGGGTGATCCCGGCGTTGTTCACCAGGATGTGCACCCCGCCCAACTCCTCGGCCACGGCGGCGAACACCGCCTCCACCGCCTCGTAGTCGGCCACGTCGCAGCCGTACCCGCGGGCGGTGCCGCCCGCCGCGGTGATCTCCTTCACCGTCCCCTCGGCGCGCTCCGCCGTGAGGTCGACCACGGCCACCGCCGCGCCCTCCTCGGCCAGCCGCCGCGCCGTCGCCGCCCCGATGCCCTGCGCGGCGCCGGTCACCACCGCCACCTTGCCGTCGAACCTGCCCACAGCCGTGCCCTCCTGACGCTTCGTCATGTCTTGAGTGTTCAGTCCCGCTCGACCAGCACCGCGGAGCCCTGGCCGACGCCCACGCACATCGTGGCCAGGCCGCGGCGGGCGCCGGTGCGGCGCATCCGGTGCAGCAGCGTGGTGAGGATCCGCGCGCCCGAGCAGCCCAGCGGGTGGCCCAGCGCGATCGCCCCGCCGGACGGGTTCACCAGCTCCGGGTCGATGGCCAACTCGCCGACGGACGCCAGCGCCTGGGCCGCGAACGCCTCGTTGAACTCGGCGGTCTCCACGTCCTGCAGCTTCCAGCCGCCGCGCTCCAGCACCCGGCGGGTCGCCGGCACCGGGCCGATGCCCATCACGTCCGGGTGCACGCCCATCGACGCGCCCGCCACGTACCGGCCCAGCGGCTCCAACCCCAGCTCGCCGAGCGCCCGTTCGCTCACCAGCAGCAGCGCCGCCGCGCCGTCGTTCATCGGCGAGGCGTTGCCCGCGGTGACGGTGCCGCCCGCCCGGAACACCGGCTTCAGCGCGGCCAGCTTCTCCGCGGTGGTGTCGGGGCGGATCGACTCGTCGCGCTCCACCAGCACCCCGTCCGGGCGCTCGACGGCCAGCAGTTCGGCGTCGAAGTGGCCCTCCTCGCGGGCCCGCGCGGCCAGCCGGTGGCTGCGCAGCGCGAAGGCGTCCTGCGCCTCGCGGGAGACGCCGTGGCGGGCCGCGACCTCCTCGGCGGTCTCGCCCATCGACAGCACCCCGTGCAGCTCGCGCATCCGCGGGTTGGTCAGCCGCCAGCCGAGCCGGGTGTCGAAGGTCTCCATCCGGTGCGGCAGCGCCTCGTCCGGGCGGGGCAGCACGAACGGGGCGCGGCTCATCGACTCGCAGCCGCCCGCCACCACCACGTCCGCCTCGCCGGAGCCGATCGCCCGCGCCGCCGTGGTGACGGCCTCCATCCCGGACGCGCACAGCCGGTTGAGGGTCGCGCCCGGCACCGAGTCGGGCAGCCCGGCCAGCAGCACCGCCATCCGGGCCAGGTTGCGGTTGTCCTCGCCGGCCTGGTTGGCGGCGCCCCAGTACACGTCGTCGATCCGCGCCGGGTCCAGGCCGGGCACCTCGTCGAGCAGGCCGCGCAGCACGGCCGCCGACAGGTCGTCGGGCCGGACGGCGGACAGTGCGCCGCGCAGCCTGCCGATCGGGGTGCGGCGGGCGGCGGCGATGTAGACCGGAAGCACTTCGTCGAGCTCCTGTTCCGTGACGGTCGGTCGACCCGTGCGCTCGTGACGCACCGGCCGGCGATCAGAAGGCGTTGACCCCGGTGAGGGAACGCCCGATGAGCAGCTTGTGGATCTGGCTGGTGCCCTCGTACAGGGTCATCACGCGGGCGTCGCGCAGGTACTTGCCGACCGGGTACTCGTCGATGAAGCCGTACCCGCCGAAGACCTGCAGCGCGTTGTTCGCGGAGCGCACCGCGGCCTCGGAGGCGAACAGCTTCGCCACCGAGGACTCCGTGGCGAACGGCAGGTGACGGTCGATCAGGTCGGCCACCCGCCAGGTCAGCAGCCGGGCCGCGTCCACGTCCACCGCGATGTCGGCCAGCAGTTCCTGCACCAGCTGGTGGTGCGCGACGGGCTTCCCGAACTGCTCGCGCTCCCCGGCGTAGCGCACCGCCGCCTCCAGGCTGGCCCGGGCGATGCCGACGCAGCCCGCCGCGACCGACATCCGGCCCTTGGCGAGCGCCGCCATCGCCACCGTGAAGCCCCGGCCCTCCTCGCCGAGCAGGGCGCTGCCGGGCACCCGCACCGCGTCGAAGGACAGCTCGGCGGTCGCCTGGCCGCGCAGGCCGAGCTTGCCGTGCACGAGCGTGCGGGTGAGGCCGGGCGTGTCCGTGGGCACCAGGAAAGCGCTTACCCCCCGGTGTCCGGGCCCGCCGGTGCGGGCGAACACCAGCGCCACCTCGGCCCACGTCCCGTTGGTGATGAACATCTTCGCGCCGGAGATCAGCCAGTCGTCGCCGTCCCGCACCGCCCGGGTGGTCAGGTTCGCCGCGTCCGAACCCGTGCCCGGCTCGGTCAGCGCGAAGCAGGCCAGCGCCTCGCCGGAGCACAGCCGCGGCAGCCACTGCCGCTTCTGCTCCTCGGTGCCGAACGCGTTGATCGACTTGGCGACCAGGCCCAGCGAGACCGACACCACCCCGCGCACCGAGGAGTCGCCGCGCCCCAGTTCCTCCAGCACCAGGCAGTACGCCAGGTGGTCGCCGCCGCTGCCGCCGTACTCCTCCGGCAGCGTCAGACCCAGGAACCCGAGATCGCCGAGCTTCTTGACGATCCCCAGGTCGATCGACTCCGCCCGGTCCCAGCCGGCGGCGAACGGCACGATCTCCCGGTCCGTGAACCCCGCCGCCAACTCCCGGACGGCGGCCTGCTCCTCGGTCAGCTCCAGGTCCACGCGGCGACCCCTCGACTCGGCGATCCCAGTTAAACTAGCGGTGCAAGTTTTACGGCGACTGTAGCCCCACCCGGCCCCGCACGGAAGAGGGCACCTGCGACAATGGGCCGGTCCCACCGGCCCGCGACCCGAGGAGGCGGAGATCGCCCGACCGCGCACCCCCCTGCTCAGCCGGGACCGGATCGTCGCCGCCGCACTCGCCCTGGTCGACGCCGAGGGCCTGCCCGCCCTCTCCACCCGCCGCCTGGCCGCCGAACTCTCCGTCAGCGGCCCGTCCCTCTACAACCACTTCGCCACCAAGGACGAACTCCTGGACGCCGTGGTCGACAGTGTGATGGGCGAGGTCGACCTCACCATGTTCGACGCGCCGGACCACTGGCGGACCGCCCTGCGCGACTGGGCCCGCTCCTACCGCGCCGCCCTCGCCGCCCACCCCCACATCGTCCCCGTCCTCGCCCAGGGCCCCGGCCGCCGCCCCCACGCGCTGCGCCTCGCCGAGGCCGTGTTCGGCTGCCTGGTCGACGCCGGCTGGCCCCGCGGCCAGGCCACCCGCATCGGCGCCCTGATGCGCTACTTCATCACCGGCTCCGCCCTCGGCTCCTTCGCCGCCGGCTTCCCCGAGGACGCCGCGCTCTACACCGCCGACTACCCCCGCCTCGCCGACGCCCACCGCCTCGCCGAACACCGCCGCACCGTCGACGAGGGCGCCTTCGACACCGGCCTCGAAGCCCTCCTCGACGGCCTCGAACTCCGCTACCAGCGCCTCCGACCGGCCGACTGACCCCCCGTCAGCCACTCCCGGGCGGCCGCCGGAAAACCGGTTCGCGCCCCGCTCCGCGCGTGCTGTACTTGCCGCATGGGGGAGAACGACGGACGGATGCGCCTGCGACTGACCAGCCACCGGGTCGCCGACGACGGGCTGCGACTCGGCCGGGTGCTGAGCAGCGGCGCCATGCTCCGCAACACCTACCTCCTGCCGCCCAAGCAGCAGATCGGCTACCTCACCGGGCCCCGCGCCGACCTGCTCCGCCTCGGCGCACTGTTCCGGATCGCCGCGACCGGCCCGCACACCGCCGTGCACGTCCCGACCCCGGCAGACGCCCCCACCCGCACCTTCGGCTACGACGAGAACCCGCCGCTCCCGCTG
>NZ_KK853997.1:6919172-6921197 GCF_000696185.1 Kitasatospora cheerisanensis KCTC 2395
CGCCCGCTTCACCGGACACGCCGGCACGGCCGTCATCACCGCCGCCCCGAACTCCTCTTCTGGTGCGGCGACCTGCTCACCGCCGCCGGGGAGGAAGTCGTCGCCGACCGCGAGATGCACCGCCGCGGCGAGTCCTACCTCGGCGACCTGGCCAACCTCTTCGAGCCGCGCTGGACCCACCACCCCATGCACGCCCTCCTCGTCGTCGCCATCGACCCGATCTTCCACAAGTCCCGCTGGCAGCGGCTCCGCAATCGCCGATCCGCCTGACCGATCGTCAAAGGCCGTCTACCGTGGTCTTCCTGACGCCGTGCGCGCGGGCCGGGCACCACGCCCCGGTCGGTGAACGGCCGCTGCCGACGGGGGAGTTGGATGACGGGCGGATGGGGCGGTCCGATCGCGAGCGCCGTCCTCACACTGATCGGCGTGGCGCTCGCCGCGGGCGGGGTCGGCATGTGCCTCTCCCTCGTCCGCACCGACGAGCGCGAGCAGCGCACCCTCGCCGAAGGCCTGCCCGCCGAAGCCGTCGTCCTGCGCGCCTACCAGGAACGCAGCACCGGCGGGGACCACACCACCATCATCACCCACCGCGCCGTCCTCGGCTTCCACACCCACGACGGACGCGAAGTCCACCTCGACGAGTCGGGACAGCGGCGCAAGGTCGGCGAGCGGGTCGGGCTCCGCTACCTTCCGGAGCACCCCGACCTGGCCGTGACCACCGACCGCAGCGCCGCCTCCCGCAGTGCCGAGGCCGTCCTGCGCATCCTGGGCAGCGTCGCCCTCATCGCGCTCGGCATCGTGGTCACGATCGGCGGCCTCACCACGTTCTGACCCCTTCACCGTCCGCACCGTCTCTGCCGTGATCGACTTCTGGACGGCAGACGCACCGGAGGGGCACCGGGATGGGCGGGAACCAGAAGCTCGGAGCCCTGGTCGGGCCGGTGTTCGTACTCGGCGCGGTCCTCTTCGCGTGGCCGAACATCAAGGCCCGCCTCGACTTCGCCGACGCTCCGCACGTCCGGGCCACCGTCCTGTCCGCCGAGTACGTCAAGGGTGCGGCCGCCGAGGTCACCCTCGCCGTCCCGGAGCCCGTGCCGCTGGACGACCTCCGGACCGGTCCCGACGGCCTGGCGCCCGGCGACACCGTCACCGCGCTCGTCCGGCCCGGCCACGCCCTGCTGCCGGAGCAGCTCCGCCGGTCCCTGTTCTTCCTCCCCACCCTCTTCGCCGCCGTCGGCTGCCTGTTCACCGCGGTCGGCTTCCTGGCCCTCCGCGCCGACCCGCCGACCGGGCCGACCGACCCGGAAAGCTGGCTCTGACCGCCCGTCACACGGTGCGGGCGGCAAGCCTTATGATGCGGCGCACTGCACACCACCGGGGGGACCGATGAACGACGCAGGACAGACCTTCGGCACGGCCTTCGGCATCGTCTTCGCCCTCGTCGGCCTGCTGGTCGCGGCGCTGGGCACCACCCCGATCGTGCTGCTGCTCCGCTGGAACGCGCGCCGCAACCGCGTCCGCAGCACCGGCCTGCTCGCCGAGGCCGAAGTGCTGGAGACCTACCTGACGCACCATCAGCACCACGAGGACAGCACGCACTCGGTCACCGTCGGAAGCCGGCGCCACGTCATCCTCGGCTTCCGCACCGCAGACGGCGAGGACGTCCGGGTCGGCGACACCAGCGGAGTGCCGCGGATCGTCGGCGACCGCGTCACCGTCCGCTACCTCCCCGAGAACCCCGGCGGGGCGCTCCCCGTCGTGCCCGAGGGCCCGGCCCGCCGGATCGTCCTCGCGCTGCTGATCGCCTTCCTCGCGGTCTTCGCCGTGGTCGGCCTGTTCTTCGCGGTCTTCGGCATCGGCATCGCCGTCTTCTCCCAAGACCTGCCGGACGCTCCCTGACCCCACGTCACCCCCGGGAACGCCCGCGACCCCGTGCACGGGCGTCAGCCGCCCGCAGGCGCGCCGGGACCGCGGCCCACCCTGCGCGCACTCCGCGCACTCCGGCAGCGACCACCCGCAACGGCG
>NZ_KK853997.1:6922211-6951526 GCF_000696185.1 Kitasatospora cheerisanensis KCTC 2395
GGCATCCAGCTCCGGCCGCAGCCGCTCCAGCAGCGCCGGGAACAGCGCCGCCAGCGCCGCCGGCGAACGGTCCGTCAACTCGCCCGGCCCGTCCGCGGCGACGGCCGCCTGCACGGCCGCCCACCGGTCGAGGACGCCCAGCATGCCGTCCTCCGGCAGGCCCCAGCAGTCCACACCCGGCACGTCGTCCAGCAGCATCCGCCGCCCGTCCGCCGCCAACACCCGTGGCACCAGCCCCGGATCGGCCTTCGCCACCCGGGCGATCACCGCGGCCTCCGCCACCGCGAACGGCGGGGTGCTCTTCAACCAGGCCGCACCCGACGCGGTCGGGAACCGGGACAGCGCCGACAGGTTCCAGCTGCGCACCTGCTCCACCGGGCCGCTCCGCGGCCGCCCGAGCGCTGCCAACTCGCCGTCGGCCCAGGCCCATTCCCCCCGCAGCCCCTCGGCCGAGGCCCACGGCAGCCGCAACGGATGCCCGTCCGGCGACACGTCCGCCGCATCCGGAAGATCCGGTGCGGCGGCCAGCGGCCCGGTGGGGCGCTCCCACGCCTCCGCCAGGTACACCACGTCACCGCAGCTGCCGGTCTCCCCACCCGCCACGGACAGCATCCGCAGCAGCGCCACCGGCACCCCGGCCGCCTCGGACGCCGCCCGCACCACCTCCCCGACCTGCGCCCAGTACGGCGAGGAAGCCGTGAAAGGCCCCACCGCGCCGAGGAGTTCACCCTGCCATGCGATCAGGACGGTCGCCGTCCGCTGTTCAGTGTTCTGCACCCGGGCATTGTCCGGACACGAAGGCCCGCCCGCCAGCGAATTACCGCCGGCGGGCGGGCCCCGTCGCACCCGGTCAGTCGGAGGCGTCCGCCATCGGCCGGGACAGCGACAGCCCGAACCGGCCTTCCTCGTCCGTCCACCAGTCGCTCAACCGCAGCCCGGCGGCGAACAGTTCACGCTCCACCCGCTCCCGGCGGAACTTCGCCGACACCTCCGTGTACAACTCCTCGCCCTCCTCGAAGTGCACCGCGAGACCCAGCTCGGCGACCTTCACGCTCTGCGGCCGCAGCGCACGGAGGCGCATCTCGATCCACTCCTGCTCGGCGTCCCAGAGCGCCACGTGCGCGAACTGCTCCGGGTAGAAGTCCGCGTCCAGCTCCCGGTTCAGCACCGTCAGCACGTTCCGGTTGAACGCCGCCGTCACCCCCGCCGCGTCGTCGTACGCCGCGACCAGCACCTCCGGGTCCTTCACCAGGTCCGTGCCCAGCAACAGCGCGTCCCCCGGCAGCAGTTGGGCCCGCAGCCCGGACAGGAACGCGGCCCGCTCGGCCGGCAGCAGGTTGCCCAGCGTGCCGCCGAGGAACGCCACCAGCCGCGGCCCGCCGCCCTCCGGCAGGCCGAGCCCGGTGGTGAAGTCCGACAGCACCGCCGAGACCTCCAGCCCCGGATACTCGGCGATCAGCGCCTTCCCCGCCGACTCCAGCGCGCTCTCGCTGACGTCCACCGGCACGTACCGCTCCAAGGTGCCCTGATCGCGCAGCGCGTCCAGCAGCAGCCGGGTCTTCTCCGAGGAGCCAGAACCGAGTTCGACCAGGGTGCGGGCCCCGGTCACCGCCGCGATCTCCCCGGCCCGCGCCGTCAGGATCTCCCGCTCCGCCCGGGTCGGGTAGTACTCGGGCAGCCGGGTGATCTCCTCGAACAGCTCCGAACCCCGGGCGTCGTAGAACCACTTCGGCGGCAGCCGTTTGGGCTGCCCGCCCAGACCCGAGCGCGCATCGGCGCGCAGCGCGTGGTGCAGGTGGTCGGCGGGCAGCAGGCGGGTCAGCCGGTATCCGGTCACTGCGGTGCGTCCTCTCGGGTGCGCGGCCCGATCGGGGCCAGCGGGGTCAGCGTGCTGCCGGCCGCGTCGGCCACCAGCAGGGTGCGGTCGGGGACTTCGGACCAGTCCGGCCCGTCGTCGAACGGCTCGGACGCCACCAGCAGCGAACCGTCCGCATCCCGCCGCTGGAACAGCGTGTCGCCCCAGGCCGTCGCCGCCAGCGAACGTCCGTCCGTCACCAGCAGATTGAGCCGGGCATCGGCCAGATCGGCGGCCAGCAGGCACACTTCGGACAGCGCCGGGCCCAACTCGACGCCCGCGCGCAGCCGGTTCAGCACCACCGCCCACAGCAGCGCCGAATCGGTACGCGCCTCGATCTCCAACAGCTCGGAGACCGGCAGCAGTTCGGCCAGCGGCTCGAAGGCGCGCGGCCAGCCCGGCAGCGCCCCGTTGTGGCTGAACAGCCACCGCCCGGCGCCGAACGGCGCGACCGCCTGCGGCCCGGGCGCACAGCCCGGGGTCGCCGAGCGGACCGCGCCCAGGACCGCGTGCGACCGCACCACCCGGGCCAGGTCCACCAGATCGCCGTCCGCCCAGATCGGCCCCTCCCGCCGGTAGCGGGCCGGCCGCTCGTCGCCCTCGGCGTACCAACCCACCCCGTAGCCGTCCACGTTGACGGTTCCGTGCCGCTGCAGACGCGGCGCCCAGGACTGCCGCAGCGGCCCGAACGGCGGATCCAGCAGCACCGAGCGCAGCGCCACCGGCCGTCCCAGATACGCGAAATGACGGCACATCAGTCCCCGACCTCGGCATCCCGGGCGGTCCGGAAGCCGGAGAAGATCTGCCGCCGGATCGGGTAGTCCCAGTTGCGGAACGTGCCCCGGCAGGCGACCGGCGCGACCGCGAACGAGCCGCCCCGCAGCACCTTGTACTCCGGCCCGAAGAACACCTCCGAGTACTCCCGGTACGGCCACGCCCGGAACCCCGGGTAGCCGGTGAAGTCGCTGCTCGTCCACTCCCACACGTCGCCGATCAACTGCCGCGCCCCGTACGGCGACTCGCCCTGCGGGTAGGCGCCGACCGGGGCCGGGCGCAGGTGCCGCTGACCGAGGTTGGCGTGCTCCGGGCCGGGCGGCCCGTCGCCCCACGGGAAGCGCCGCGAGCGGTCGGCGACCGGGTCGTGCCGGGCCGCCTTCTCCCACTCCGCCTCGGTCGGCAGCCGCCGCCCCGCCCATCGGGCGTACGCGTCCGCCTCGTACCAACTGACGTGCAGCACCGGCTCGTTCGGCGGCACCGGCTCCACGTGGCCGAACCGGCGACGCAGCCACTGCCCGCCCTCCCGGGACCAGAACAGCGGCGCGGTCAGGCCGGCGGCCGTCCGGTGCTCCCAGCCGGCCGGCGTCCACCAGCGCGGGTCGCGGTAGCCGCCGTCGGCGATGAACTCCTGGTACGCGCCGTTGGAGACCGGCACCGTGTCCAGCCAGTACGCCGGCAGGTCCACCCGGTGCGCGGGCCGCTCGTTGTCCAGCGCCCACGGCTCGGTGTCCGTGCCCATGGTGAACGGCCCGGCGGGGACCAGCACTTCGGACGCCGGCGGGGCGGCCGCGGCGGGCGGCGGCGGCGCGTCCAGCACGGCCGGGCCCTGCCGCAGCTGATGGGTGATCAGCATCGTCTCGTCGTGCTGCTGCTCGTGCTGCGCGATCATCCCGAACGCGAACCCGGCGTCCAGCAGCGGCGCCCCCTCCAGCGGCGAGGCGGCCAGCAGGTCCAGCACCCGCCCGCGCACCTCGTGCGCGTACGCCCGCGCCTCGTCCGGCGGCAGCAGCGGCAGGCGCGGGCGCTCGGCCCGCGGGTGCTCGAACGCGTCGTACAGCGGGTCGATCTCCGGGTGCATCGGGTCGCGGCCGCCGACGTTGCGCAGCAGCCACAGCTCCTCCTGGTTGCCGATGTGCGCCAGGTCCCACACCAGCGGGGACATCAACGGCGAGTGCTGGGCGACCAGATCGGCGTCGTCCACGGCCCCCGTGAGCTGCCCCGTGCGCTCCCGGGCGGCCAGTAGCTCGGTCGCGATCAGCTCGCGCAGCACCGCGGGATCGGTGCGGTCGGCGTTCAGCACGGGACGTCCTCCTCCGGGCGGGTGATCGGACGGGCGAGCGGGCGGCCGAGCGGGTCGGCGGACTGGTCGGTGGGCGGTGCGGCGGACCGGTTGGCGGACCGGTCGGGGGACTGGTGGGTGGACCGGTCGGTGGGCGGCGCGGCGAGGGGCGTGGCGGGCGGTAGGCCGTGGTGGCCGTCGAACGGGTCGGTGCGGGCGTCGTCCTCGGTGATCAGCACGGTGCGTCCTCCTCCAGGGCCGGGCCCGCGCCGGTGCGCAGCGCGGCCAACTGGTCGTCGGCCGGGCAGCGGCCCCGGGCCGGATAGCGTTCGGCGAACTCCAGCAGCGCCGGCCGCAGCAGGCCGTCCCGGCGGGCGAGCGCCCGTTCGGCGGCCGAGAAACAGGCGAGCGCGGCCCGGCGCAGCTCCGCGTCCGCCATGCCGAGCGCGGCGGCGCGCCGCCACAGGCCCGAACGCGGAGCGCGGGAACCGGCGTGGCCGAGGCGCTCCAGCGCGACCCGGGCCTCCTCCGCGGCCAGCGGGTCGTCCATCAGCGCGGAGACCAGCGCCAGCGGCACCCGCCAGCCCTCGCCCGGCTGGGCGTCGATCATCCGCAGCTCCAGGTGGCCGCGCGGGCGGACCGGCGGGAACAGCGTGGTGCGGTGGTAGTCCAGATCGGCCAGCTCGGCGCCCCGCTCGCCCGCGCCGCGCAGCCAGTCACGGAACGACAGGCCCGCCGGTGCGTCCCACGGCAGGCCCTCCGGGCGGCGCACGCACAGCACCGTCGCATCCAGCACGTACCGGGTCCACGCCTCCCGCGGATCGGCCAGCGGGGGCGGAGCCAGCGTGCGGGACGGGTCCATCCGCGACCAGACCAGCTGCCGCGTCGACTTCCAGCCCGTCGGCCGGCCCTCCAGCAGCGGCGAGTTGGCGAACGCCCCGACCAGCACCGGCCCCAGCAGGTGGGCCAGCCGCCAGCGGTCGACGTAGGTGTGCTCGGTGCCCGCATCCACGCACACCTGCACGGAGGCGGTGCCCGTCATCATGATCCGGCCCCACGGCCCGCCGCGGCCGAAGTAACGTTCCATCGCCCGGTACCGCGGATGGGTGGCCTGCATCCGGCGCTCGCGGTCCAGCGGATCGGTGCCGGTGCCCGTCAACCGCAGGCCCTCGGCGCCCAGCGCCGCCCGCAGCACCGCCTGGTCGGCGCTCAGCCCCGCCGCGCAGGCGGCCGGGTCGGCGGCGGGCGGGGAGCTCAGCTCGACCTGCCCGCCGGGTTCGTACGTCAGCCGCGAGCCGGCCGGGAACACCGGGCCGTCGGCCGACTCGGGCAGCACCGCCAGCGAGGCCGCCACCCGGGCGGGATCCACCGGGGAAGCGGGACATCGGCCGTCATGGACGAACCACTCCGCCTCCACCCCGACCAGGGCCGGAGGCCCGATCTTGAAGCAGATGGCGCCCAGGTGTCGTTCGGCCGAAGCCTCGGTCAACTCCGTGGGCGGGGTCACGCTCTGTGTCGAATCGGCCGGTACGTCGGCCTGCGGTGGGCGTACGGATGTCACCGGACTCACCATCCCTCGGTGCGCGATAAGGGCCCGGTTGTTCCTGCTCAGTCTGCCCCCGGGCAAACCTCGACGCCGCTCAACCCGCCGACCCGCAGGTCAAGCGGGTGAGCGCGGTGCGCAGCCGGTCCAGCGGCAGGGCGAAATTCAGCCGCAGGCAGCCGGATCCGGCCGGACCGAAGCCCGCGCCGTCCGCCAGCTCCACCTGACGCTGCGTGAGCGACTCCTCGCGGGTTCCCAGGCCCGAACCGTCCAGCCAGAGCAGGAACGAGGCCTGCGGACGGGCCAGCACCGCACCGCCCAGCGCCGGATCCGGCACCAGGGCGAGGCAGCTCGGCACCCCCGACACGTTGAAGGTCTTGCCGACCGAGTTCAGCGTCACCACGTTCGGCGCGCCGTCCGTCACCGCCACCGCGACCGGGTGCGGCACCCCCGCGGACGGTCACGAAGGAGTCGCCGTTCCTCGGGGCAGGGCGGAGCGGGCCGTATCACGCGGACACCGTCGGCCGGCGGGTTCGGCAGCCGACGGCGTCCGCGTCGGGGGCCTCAGGACTCGGGGTGGGCCAGGCGGCCGAGCAGGGTCACGGCGTCGCCGCGCGCCACCGGTTGGAAGAAACGTACGTCGACGTCCTCGACGGCGGCGATCGCGCGCGGAGCCAGCTCGGCGCCGGCGCTGGTGACACGCAGCCGTTTGGCGCGAGTATCGGCGGGGTCGACCTCACGCTCGATCAGACCCTTGGCCTCCAAGGCGCGCAGGACCTGCGAGGTCATCTTCACGTCGGTGCCAGCCTGGCGGGCCACGGCCAGCTGGTTGGGATGTTCGCCGTGCGTGTTCAGCCACCAGGTGCAGGCAAGCAGAACGAACTGGACGTGGGTGAGGTCCAGGGGGCCGAGGGCCGCGGCGATATCGCGCTGCCAGCGCAGCGTGGCATGCCAGAGCAGGAATCCGGGGCTGTCGCCGGGGCTGAGGGCCATCAGTCCTGTGCCAGCTTGACCAGGGCAGCCATCGTCTCGGGCCAGTCCGCGGTGACGGCCGGACCGATCTGCGGGCCGAGCTGGTCGGCGCCAGTGCCGGTGATCTCCATCCGGTACGTCACTCGAGTGCGGCCTCGCTCGCCCTGGTCGAGCCGGTGAATGGTGCGCAGGAGCAGCCCGTCGAACCGGGCCTCGTCCACAAACAGTTCGTTGACTGTCGCCTCGGCGACGATCAGGTGCACCGGGTCCTGATCGGCCGACGTCATCACGATCTCAGTACCCGCCGCGAACGGGCCGCTGATCCGGATGCTCGCGATGTCGGCGTTCCAGGTCGCCCAGTTCTCGACGTCGGCCCACAGGCGCCAGATCGCCTCGGGCGCGGCGTCGGTCTCGATGCTGTGCTCGTATGTCCACATCAGTGGCCTCCTGGTCAGGAAGATTATCTTCGAGAAGATTATCTGCGCAGAGACTATCTGTCTACTGCCCGGGCCGATGGTGCGCAGCGGGGTGTGCGGTGCTGCTGCGTCTACAGCACCTGGTCCGGGACAGCCTCGCCGCCGTCAGTGGCGTCCCAGTCCGCCGGGAGGGTTGCAGCGATCCGGCCTTCGGCGTTGGTGCGGTGGGCGGAGATGCGGCTGCGGTCGAACTCGTCCCGGTCGCATCGCAGACGGGCCGGATCGAGGCTTCGCCGGAGGTGAGGATCCGGGCGCGGGTGAGGTGGTCGGAGGCGGCGGCGCTGAGCAACTCGCTTCCGTGGGAGGGGCGGTGGTCGTGGCGCGGCGGTACCTGCGGCCGAGCGGATCGAATGTGAGGTCGCGTCAGGAGTTTCGGCGCCGTTCGGTGGCGGGTGACGGAGGGGTGGACGTCCCGTCCGCGCGGACCTGGTGGCGGAGTTCACCGGTGTCCGGGTCGTAGACCTCGACGGTGCCGGCGCGGCCGGCCCGGGCGAGTGCGGCGATCAGCAAGTCGACCCCCGGAGCGGTGCACCGGCCGGAGAACGACACCGGCTCTCCGGGCGTCAAGTAGAGCTCGGCGGAGGTGTGTTCGACCTCGCACGCGGTGAACGACGCCTTGCGCGAGCGCCGGCCCAGCCCGTGCAGCGCCTTCGCCACCGGTTCGGCGCGCGTCCCGGTCGGCACGAACCCGTACACGTCTAACACGGGCCCGGCCGCGGCCCCGTCGAACACCGGTCCGCCGTCACTGAGTCTCCTGGCCGTGAGGGCAAACGGCCCCCGGCGGCCCGGTGCGGCAGGCCCGTCGCTAGGTTTCATGGCCATGAGTTCTTCCCTGCACGTCTACCTGCTCGACGTCGCGGCCACCCGGGCTCTGGTCGGCTCCGGCGACGACCGGCTGCTGGAGGCCGTCCGCACCGAGTTCGCCGGCCGGCTCGCGGAGGCCGACGAGTACTTCGAGTTCGATCTCGCGGACGGCGCGCCCACCGCGTACGAGGCCCTGCGCGCCGTCGTCCACGGCGGACCCTTCGACGCCCCCGCCCAGTTCACCTTCCAGTACGGCTACGCGTACGAGCGCCTGTGCGAGTTCACCGGGCGCTTCCTGCCGAACGACTCCTTCACCCCGCACCGCGGCGACTGGCTGTCCGTCGTCGACCGTGGCCTCGCCGACCTGGGCGTCACGGCCCTGAGCGTCTCCGACTTCGCCCACGGCAGCGCCCCGAGCCCCGTCCCGCGCAGCTACACCCCGGGCTGCGGCAGCTGGACGCCCGAGCAAGTCGCCCAGGCGCTGCGCCAGTTCGGCGACACGATGGAGGCCGTGGAAGCCGGCCGGATCCCGCTGCCCCCGCTCGGGGATCAGACCGTCGTCGACGCGGTCTTCCAGGCCCTCGGCTGGATGAAGGCCGCCGCGGAGCTCCCTGGTCACGGCGTCATCGGCTTCCGCTTCTGACCTCCGGTCACAGGACGTCAGGTCGCAGAGTCGCCGGTCACGGGACTGCGGTTCGCAGGGTCACCGGTCACGGAGCGTCAGGTCGCAGGGCGGGCGCGAGCGGGAGGCCCGATCGCAGGGCGGCTGGTCGCGCGCCGGCAGGTCAGGCGGCCGGCTCGGCCCAGTCGATCCGGTGGTGGAGCGGCCGGGAGAGCTTCTCCTGGCTCATCAGTTTCATGCCGAGCGGCATCAGCGCGTCGCGCAGCACCCGGCCGACCGGGCCGGCCGCCTTGTTGCTGTTGGCGCGCTCGGCCTGCTTGATGATCTGCTCGACCCGCGGCCGGCGCAGCTCCTCGTACCGGTCGAGCGCCCGGGGGAGAGGCAAGTCCCGCAGGCAGCGGGCGAGTTCGACCGAGCTTTCGATGGCCAGCGAGGCGCCCTGGCCGGAGCTGGAGGACGGCGCGTGGGCCGCGTCCCCGGTCAGCACCAGGCGGCCGCGGCTCCAGTGCGGAACCCGGGGCATGATCTCCATCGGCCCGGTGATCAGCAGCTCGGCGGGATCGGTGCGCCGGATCAGGCCCGGCGCCGGGGAGCGGTCGTCGGCGCAGGCCTCGGCCAGGACGCGGAGCCACCGCTCGGCCCCGCGGGAGACCGCCTCGGACAGGGTCAGCGGCTCCGGGTACGGAAGGTTGACGAACCAGACGGCGTTGCCGCCGATCACCTGCAGCCCGAAGAAGGCGTGCTTGCCGAAGGTCATGACCATCTTCCCGCCGGTGTCCGGCACCAGGCCGGCTTCGGTGCTGACGGCGCCGAAGCCCTGCAGTCCGGCGTAGCGCGGCTGCGGGGCGGCCGGGTCGATCAGCGTGCGCACGGTGGAGCGGATCCCGTCGGCACCGACCAGCAACTCGCCGGTGGCGGTGGTGCCGTCGGCGAACTCCGCGGTGACGGTGCCCTCGCCCTCCTCGACCCCGGTCAGCCGCTTGCCGTGCTCGATCCTGATGCCTCGGCGGCGCGCCTCGTCGTAGAGCGCCCGGTAGAGGTCGCTGCGCATGACCAACCGGGTGGGCTCCAGGGAGCCGGGGCTGCCGATCTCGGCGAGTCGCTTGCCGTTCCAGCTCTGCAGGACGATCGCCGTGGTGGGGTCGCCGAGCTGCCGGACCAGGTCGCCGACGCCGATCGCGTCCAGCGCGGCGAGGCCGTTGGGGGCCAGGCCGAGCGCGGCGCCGACGCCGACGGCGGTGCCCTCGTAGGCCTCGTACACGGTGGCCTCGATGCCCGCCTGCTGCAGGGCCATCGCGGTGACCGGGCCGGCCACGCCGCCGCCGATGACCAGGGCGGTGCTGATCTTCGTTGCCATGATCGTTCTCCTTCGGGATCGGACCCGGGCTGGGTGATCGGACCCGGACCGGGTCGTCGACGGTGGACCGCTGACCGCTGACCGCTGTCGGAGCCGGTGTGCTGTCGACCCCTTCATAGTTGCATTGAAACTAGTGGCGCTGCAACTAGTTCCGTTGGGAGTAGTATCCGGATCATGAGTCCCGCGCCCAAGAGCTCGCCGGTCCAGCTCACCGTGCTGTCGCTGCTGCACTTCAAGCCGCTGCACCCGTACGGGATGCAGCGGCTGCTCAAGGAGTGGGGCAAGGACCAGGTGGTCAACGTCGGCCAGCGCACCAGCCTCTACCGCGCGATCGACCGGCTGCTGGGGGCCGGGCTGATCGCCGTCCGGGAGACCGGGCGCGACCAGCAGTACCCGGAGCGCACCGTCTACGAGGTCACCGACGCCGGCCGGGCCACCACCCGCACCTGGCTGCTGGAGATGCTGCGCGAGCCCAAGGCCGAGTTCCCCGAGTTCCCGGTCGCCCTCGCCAACCTGATGCTGCTCGCGCCGGACGAGATCGAGCGGGCCCTCACCGCCCGCCTCGCCGCAGTGCGGGCCGGCCAGGCCGCCCAGGAGCGCGCGCTCGCAGACACGGCGGCGCTCGGCGTCCCGCGGGTCGCGATGCTGGAGACCGAGTACACCCGCGCCCTCGCCGCGGCCGAGGGCGACTGGCTGGAAACCGTCCTCGCCGACCTCCGCTCCGGCCGACTCACTTGGAGCGGCGAGGAGTTGATCGCGGCCGCCCGGGCGAGCGAGGGCCAGGCGCCGTAGTGGTCCGCCCCCGGATCAGCGCGGGTCGAGCAGTGCGAGGTCCGGCCCGAAGGCCACCAGGAGCCGCCCGCTCGGGGTGAGGGCGAGGGCGGTGACACGGGCCGGGAAGGCGAGTTGGGCGAGGGCGAGGTCGGGGGCGTCCGCCGGATGGATCTGGACGCGGCTGCCGGTGGCCGCGACGAGCGCCGAACGGCCGTGCAGGAGATCGGTGGCGGTGATGGGCGGATCCTCGTCGACGGGGGTGAAGTCGTCTTCGCCGGGCGGGAGTTCGGTGAGGGGAGCCTCGGTGCGGGTGGTGAGGTCCCAGGTGCGGACCGAGGTGTTCAGGTAGCTGTCGGTGTGCCCCGTCACGGCGTACGGGCGGCCGTCGGCCTCGATGCAGGTGAGGGAGACGATGCCCGTCCAGTCGCCCGAGGGGTGGACGGTGGCGAGCGGGGAACCGAGCAGGGCGCCGGTGGCCAGGTCGCGCAACCGGAGGGACTGGTCGTCGCCGCCGCTCAGCACCACCGGCCGCCCGTCCAGGGTGGTCACGGCCAGCGCGCGGACCGCCTCCCGGTGACCCAACAGGCGCTGTACCGGCGGAAGTTCGGCGAAGTCCCAGAGCTGCCCGCCGCCGGTGCGCAGCAGCTCCCGGCCGTCCACGGCGACGGGCAGGACGGCGCTCGTGTCGATCAGCAGGTGATCGACCGGGCGCAGCGGGGCCAGGCTCCACAACTCGGCGCGTTCGAGCCGCTCCCCGACGTATGGGTCGCAGCCGGCGACCAGGGCGTGCGGGCGTCCGTGCAGGGCGAACGGGACGAGCAGGCGCAGTTCCCGGTACTCCGAGCGGGCGCTCGCGCGGAGTTTGCCGCCGGGGAGCCGGAACAGTGCGAGGGTGCCGCCGAAACTGCCGGCGAGCAGGTGCGGCTGCCCGTCGAGCTCGGTCACTGCCCAGCCGGTGAGGTCGTCGTCCCCGAACGGCAGGTATTCGGAGGCGAGTTGATGTGACGTCAGGTCCCAGAGGGCGGCCCGCTTCTCGTCGGCGGCGAGGGCGTGCGGGCGGCCTTCGACGGTCAGCGGAAGGACCGTGTCCGGAGCGAGGCCGGGGAGCGGCTCCTCGTCGAGCCGGAGCCCCGACACAGGGTCGCAGCGGAGCGTGCGCGGGCGGCCGTCGACCGTGGTGGCGGCGGTCTCGGCCGGGGCCGGGCGGGACGGGGGCAGGTCTGGCGCGTCGGTGGCCACCAGGGCCGGGTGGGCGGCAGTCGAGGTGGCCCAGACGACCCGCCAGGCGGCCGGGGCGGCGGGGAGCGCGACCGCGGCGAGCCGGTCGGAGAGCCGGTGCTGCCCGAACCGTGCCGCGTCCAGGGCGAGCAGTTGGCGCCGGGCGGCCGGATCCGCCGAGCCGTGGACGCCCGCCGAGACCCGGTACACGGCCGCAGCCACCCGGGCCTCCGGGGCCGCGGCGCTCGGCAGCAGGGTGAGCACCTCGGCGGGATCGGCGGTCACCAGGAACCGCGGATCGGTCAAGGCGCGGTCGGCAGGCGTCAGTTGGGACATGCCAGGCACTGTAGTGGCGGCCCAGGACAGTCCCGCCGCGCCCAAATTGCCTCGCGGACGCGCGAATCGACTCGGAGAATGACCGCCATGACATGGGACGGGCTGGTCCGGGTGCGCGGCGGGGACGTATGGGCGGCGGACAGCGGCGGTGACCGGCCACCGCTGGTGCTGCTACACCCGGGGGTCGGCGACTCGCGGATCTGGGACGGGCTGCTGCCCGAACTCACCCGGCGCCACCGGGTGATCCGCTACGACGTGCGCGGCTACGGGCGCTCGCCCCGGCCGACCACGGCCTACTCGAACCTCGCCGACCTGTACGCGGTGCTCGACCACTTCGGACTCCACCGGGTGCACCTGGTCGGCTGCAGTATGGGCGGCGGGACGGCGCTCGGCCTCGCGCTCCGGCAGCCCGAACGGGCGGCCTCACTGGTGCTGGTGTGCCCCGGCGTCCCCGGCTACCCGTGGCCGGCCGAGCCGGAAGCGGACGCCGAGTACGACCGGCTGGTGGCCGCCGACGACCTCGACGGGCTGACCGCCTTCGGCCTGCGCGAGTGGGCGGCCGCCGGTTCGGACCCGGCGGCCGTCGCCCAACTGCGCTCCGCCGCCAGGGCCTGGCCCGGCGAGGACCTCCACCAGCAGCCCGACCCGCCGGTCTTCGGCCGACTCGGCGAGCTGACCGGCATCCCCGCGACGGTCCTGATCGGCGACCTCGACCGCCGCCCGGCCATCGACTGCGCCGAGCAGACCGCCGCCCGCCTCCGCTGCGAACTCCTCCGCCTGCCCGGCGTCGACCACCTGCCGCCCCTGCGCACGCCCGACGCGATCCTGCGGGTGATCGACAAGCCGGCCACCCGCTGAGACCCCGCACGGCCGTTGCGCTCCAGCGGGTGGAACACGACTCATCAGCGAGATCGTCGGGTGCCACGAAGCCCGTTGGGCCGCCCGCGAGTTCGATCTGTGCTGCGCCCGAGTTCGACCTCGGCGGCTCATACGGTGACGCGCTGGGGGCAGCCTCGGTGGTGACGGTGTCGTTCAGCGGGTGGAACACGGCGTGGGGTCTGCCGCTCGTTGCCATCGGGTCCGGCGGATCCGGTGCGGTGACCGGTTCGCGATCGTCGGCGCGGCGCGAACCCCGTTGGGCGGCCTGCTAGTTCGATCTTGACGGCGGCGCGGACGCCTACGCGGTGAGGCGCCGCTCCAGTGGGGTGCGGAAGCGTGGGGTGACGCGGGCGTCGGCGAGGGTGAGGCGCAGGGTGGCGGCCTCGGCGGTGATGGCGTCCCGGGCCTCGCGGCCGGGGTCTTCCAGCAGGTGGAACACGACTTCGCCGTCGGGGCGTTGGGCCCAGGCGCCGATGATTCGGCCGTTCCACCAGACGGTCGGGCCGAGATTGCCGGAGCGGTCGAGGAGTTCGGGGCGGTGGGCGGGGGAGAGGTACCAGTCGCGGTGCTTGCCGCTCATCGCCGTCGGGTCCAGGGCCGGCAGCAGCGCGGCCCACGGAGCCGGTGCGGTGACCGGTTCGAGATCCTCGGGCAGGACGAACCCGGTTGCACCGCCCGCGAGTTCGACCTCGACGGCGGCGCAGCCGGCCAGCGCCGTGCGGACCTCGCGGACACCCCAGCCGGTCCACCACACCAGATCGTCCTCGGTGGCGGGGCCGTAGCGGGCCAGCCAGCGCCGCGCCAACTCGCGCTGTGCGTAGGCCCGTTCGGCGGCGGTGGGCTGCTCGGGGGCGGCCGGGCCGAGCGCCCAGCGGTGCTGGCTGCTGGTCCAGCCACCGACCGGCCGGCGGCGGACGATGCTGCCCTCCATGCCGAGCAGCCGCAGCAGCCGCATGCTGATCGACTGCTCGGTCTGGTACGAGGTGCCCGCCCCGTAGACGATCGTCTCGCGCAACTGTGGGACGAGTTCGCCGAGTTGGCTGCCGGTCAGTTCGACGGGGGAGTCGGCGAGCGCGGCGCGGACGGCGGCCTCCACCTGCGCGGTCCACCCGGCGTCGCGGCCGGAGGCGGCGAAGTCCTTGAGCAGGCGGGCGCGTTCGCGGGCCACCGCCTTGGCGGTGGTGGAGGCGTACAGGGCGGGGGCGAGCCCGGCGGGGATCGCGAAGAGGGTGCCGCGCATGCCGTGCCGGCGCAGGATCGAGCAGTCCCGGTACAGGGCGCGCTCGGTGTCGGCGGTGCCGGGCGAGGCGAGCCGGGCCGAGACGGCGAGGAAGACCGTGGCCGGATCGGTGGCGTGCACGGCCACCAGGTCGTCCACCACCTGCTCGGCCCGGTCGGCCCGGGCGCCGGGGGCGAGGCGGTGCCGCAGGGCCAGGCGGGCGCGGCGCTGGTCGTCGTCGATCGTCGGTCGGGCGGGCACGCGTTCCTCCTCGGAGTCCGGGTCGCTCCCAGCGTCCCACGGCGCCCCGTCACGCCGTGTCTCCGACGCGTGCGCCGCCGCCCGCCGGCGGGCCGCCGTCCCGGGGCCGGAACGCGTCCCGCATCCGGCTGCGGCGCCGCCGTGAAAGTTTCGTCCGGGTGCCCGGCCCGCTCCCGGGGTATGGGCGAGGTGTGGCTGATGGGACGTCAAGCCGGTTGCCAGCAGGGGTGAACGGCCGCTCCAAGCACAGATGTTCCATCGTCTCGGCGGGAGCGCTCCCACAGTTTCTGCGCAACTTCTTGACGACACTGCGAGGTCATGGCTTCATATCGGTTGTTCCCAGGCCGAGTTCGCCTCTGCCGGGGCCAAGTATGGGAGCGCTCCCATTAGTTGGGAGTTCTTCCGTCGAGTCCGTCCCCCACCCGAAAGGACTCCCGTCACTGTGTCGGCCAACCTGACGCGCCGTCTTCGGACGGCGGCAGCGGCAGCGGTGCTCAGCGCCGCGACCGTGCTGCCGATTGCCACGGCGACCACCGCCGCCCACGCCGCCGAGAGCGCCCGCGTGGACAACCCCTTCGTCGGCGCCGGGGTCTACGTGAACCCCGAGTGGTCCGCCCACGCCGCCGCCGAGCCGGGCGGTTCGGCGGTCTCCAACCAGCCCACCTTCGTCTGGCTGGACCGCATCGCCGCCATCAACGGCGTCAACGGCGGCATGGGCCTGCGCGACCACCTGAACGCCGCGGTGCAGCAGGCCGCGGGCAAGCCGTACGTGTTCCAGGTCGTCATCTACGACCTGCCGGGCCGCGACTGCGCCGCCCTGGCCTCGAACGGCGAGCTCGGTCCCACCGACCTGCCGCGCTACAAGAGCGAGTTCATCGACCCGATCGCCGCGATCTTGGCCGACCCGGCCTACGCGAACCTGCGGATCGTCACCACGATCGAGCTGGACTCGCTGCCGAACCTGGTGACCAACGCGGGCGGCACCGCCACCTCCACCCCCGCCTGCGACACCATGAAGGCCAACGGCAACTACATCAACGGCGTGGGCTACGCGCTGGGCAAGCTCGGTGCGATCTCCAACGTGTACAACTACGTGGACGCCGGCCACCACGGCTGGCTCGGCTGGGACTCCAACCTGCAGCCCACCATCGACGTGATCAAGCAGGCCGCCACGGCGTCCGGCTCGTCGCTCGCCAACGTCCAGGGCTTCGTCGTCAACACCGCCAACTACGGTGCGCTGCACGAGCCGAACTTCACCGTCGGCGACTCGGTGAACGGCACCACGGTCCGCCAGAGCAAGTGGGTGGACTGGAACAACTACGTCGACGAGGCGTCCTTCGCCAAGGCGTGGCGCACCAAGGCCGTCGCGTCCGGGTTCAACTCCAACATCGGCATGCTGATCGACACTTCGCGCAACGGCTGGGGCGGCGCCAACCGTCCGACCGGCCCGGGCCCGAAGACCTCGGTGGACGCCTACGTCGACGGCGCCCGCATCGACCGCCGCTTCCAGACCGGCAACTGGTGCAACCAGGCCGGCGCGGGCCTCGGTGAGCGCCCGAAGGCCGCCCCCGAGGACGGCATCGCCGCGTACGTGTGGGTGAAGCCCCCGGGTGAGTCGGACGGCGCGAGCCAGGCCGTCGACAACGACGAGGGCAAGGGCTTCGACCGGATGTGCGACCCGACGTACACCGGCAACGCGCGCAACAACAACAACATGTCGGGCGCGCTGGCGAACGCCCCGCTGGCCGGCCACTGGTTCTCCGCGCAGTTCCAGGAGCTGATGAAGAACGCCTACCCGGCGCTCGGCTCGTCCACCGGCGACACCACCGCGCCGACCGCGCCCACCGGCCTCTCGGCGACCAAGACCTCCAGCAGCGTCACGCTGTCGTGGACGGCGTCCACCGACAACGTCGGCGTCACCGGCTACGACGTGTACCGCGGCGGCACCCTGGTCGGCTCCACCAGCAACCTCTCGTACACCGACACCGGCCTGACCGCCAACACCGCGTACTCGTACACGGTCAAGGCGCGGGACGCGGCGGGCAACGTCTCCGCGGCCTCCGCGGCGCTGAGCGTCACCACCTCCACCGGCGGCGGCACCGGCGACACCACCGCGCCGACCGCCCCGACCGGCCTGGCCGCCACCACCACCGCCAGCAGCGTCGCGCTGACCTGGACGGCGTCCACCGACAACGTCGGCGTCACCGGCTACGACGTGTACCGCGGCGGCACCCTGGTCGGCTCCACCTCCGGCACCTCGTACACCGACTCCGGTCTGCAGGCGTCCACCGCGTACTCGTACACCGTCAAGGCGCGGGACGCGGCGGGCAACGTCTCCGCGGCCTCCGCGGCCCTGGTCGCCACCACCCAGGCGAACGGCGGCACCGGCGCCGGCTGCACCGCCACCTACAAGGTCAGCAACGACTGGGGCGCCGGCTTCAACGCCGACGTCACGGTGACCGCCGGCAACGCGGCGATCAAGACCTGGAAGGTCAGCTGGAACTTCGGCGGCAACCAGCAGATCACCAACCTGTGGAACGGCCAGCTCAGCCAGTCCGGCCAGGCCGTGACCGTCACCAACCTCGCCTACAACGGCACGGTCGGGGCCGGCG
Source organism: Kitasatospora cheerisanensis KCTC 2395 (assembly GCF_000696185.1). Classification (GTDB taxonomy): domain Bacteria; phylum Actinomycetota; class Actinomycetes; order Streptomycetales; family Streptomycetaceae; genus Kitasatospora; species Kitasatospora cheerisanensis. The sequence continues at coordinate 6,939,196 of NZ_KK853997.1, forward strand.
CGAGCACCAGCTTCGGCTTCGGCGGCACCTACTCCGGCACCAACGCCCTGCCCACCCTGACCTGCACGGCCACCAGCTGACGCCGGTCACCGCACCCCCTCGGGCCGCCGCCCGTCCGCAGACTCCTGCGGGCGGGCGGCGGCCCCGCCCGTGCGGTGGGCTGCGGCGATGCGTACGGCCGGTCGGACGGCGCCGCTTGCCGAGCGGATCGGAAGTATAGGAAGATCTTTATGTCCTGTTGCCATTTTTCGATCGATTGCCCGCCGGAAGGGGTGCCGTCATGGCGCGTCCGAACTGGGTGCCCGCAGGGACCGACCTCGACAAGCCGAACGCGGCCCGGGTCTACGACTACTACCTCGGCGGCTCGCACAACTTCGAGGTCGACCGGCAGATGGCCCGCCGTGCCATCGAACTCTGGCCCGACCTGCCCATGATCATGCGGGCGAACCGGGCGTTCCTGCGCCGCGCCACCCAGTACGTCGCCGCCGAGGGCATCAGCCGCTTCCTCGACATCGGCTCCGGCATCCCGACCTTCGGCGCCGTCCACGAGGTCGCCCGCGAGTACCGGCCCGACGCCCGCGTCGTCTACGTCGACATGGACCCCGTCGCCGTCGCGCACAGCCGCCTGATCCTCGCCGACGAGGACCTGTGCTGGATCGTCGACGCCGACCTGCGCAACACCGACGACCTGCTCGCCCGCCCCGAGGTCGAGGACCTGCTCGCCCCCGGCGAGCCCGTCGCCGTCATCCTCAACGCCGTGATGCACTTCGTCACCGAGGACGACGGCCCCGAGAAGATCCTCGCCAAGCTCCGCGAAGCCCTGCCCAGCGGCAGCGCCCTGATCCTCTCGCACGCCTCCCTGGAGGGCCGCCCCGACCAGGCCGGCGCCCACCAGGACCTGTACCGCTCCACCCCCACCCCGCTCACCATGCGCACCCGCGAGCAGATCACCGCCATGTTCGACGGCTTCGACCTGGTCGAACCCGGCGTGGTCTACCTCCCCGAATGGCGCCCCGACGACGACGCCACCGTCGGCCCGCACCCCGAGCGGATGACCGGGATGGCCGGCGTCGGACGCCTGTCGTGAGCGAGGCGGCCGCCCCGGGCAACGGGTTCCACGCCGCCTGGGCCGCGATGCTGCGCACCGGACACGGTGCGGCAGTGCGGCCCGGCGTCCTCAACCCGTTGATCGCGCGGACCGCCGAACTGCTGCACCGAGCCGCCCAGGAGCACCCGTTCCGCCCGGACCTGGCCGGGCAGGTCGGCGCGCTGCTGATCGACAACCACTTCACCGACCCGCAACTGCTGGCCGACGCCGTCCAGTTGATCCAGAGTCAGCCCGTCCCCGACGACCGCGGCCCCGCGCTGTCCGGCGCGTTCGCGGCCGGCTGGGCGGCGGCGCTGCGCGAACGCACCCTGCGCGAGCAGGAGGCGATCCGGCTGGCCGCCGACACCGCCCGCCAGGAGGTCGAGAAGGCGCTGCGCGCCTCCGAGGCCCGCTTCCGCGCCCTGTTCGAATCCGCGGCGATCGGCATCGGCCTCGGCGACACCGACGGCAACATCCTGGCCGTCAACCGGGCCCTCGGGGACATCTTCGGCGGCGGCCCCGAGGACATGCAGGGCGTCCGCGTCAACGACCTGGTCCACCCCGAGGACACCCCCGGCGTGTGGGAGGCCTACGAGGAACTGATCAGCGGCAAACGCGAGTACTTCCAGTTCGACAAGCCGTACTACCGGCGCGACGGCGAAGTGGTCTGGACCCACCTGACGGTCTCGCTGATCCGCGACGACGACGGCTCGCCGCTGTACCAGGTCGCCATGCTGGAGGACGTCACCGACCGGTACCGGCTGCAGGAACGGCTGCGCCACCAGGCCACCCACGACCCGCTCACCGGCCTGCCCAACCGCGCCGCGTTCTTCGAACGGCTGGAGCGGCTCTTCGAATCGCCCGAGCCGGACGCCCGGTTCGGCCTGTGCTACGTCGACCTGGACGGCTTCAAGGTCGTCAACGACAGCCTCGGCCACGACATGGGCGACCAGCTGCTGACCGTGGTCGCCGGCCGGCTGGAGTCCGCGCTCACCCCGCTCGGACACCTGGTGGCCCGGCTCGGCGGCGACGAGTTCGTGGTGCTGCTGGAGAACTGCCGCGGCGAACAGGAGGCCGTCGCCGCCGCCAAGACCGTGCTCGCCGCGCTCACCAAGCCCGTGGTGATCGGCGACCACCGGCTCGCCGTCGGCGCCAGCGTCGGCGTGCTGGAACGCCGGATCGCCAGCACCACCCCCGGCGCGGCCGTGCGCGCCGCCGACCTCACGCTGTACCGCGCCAAGGAGGCCGGCCGCGGCCGCTGGACGCTGTTCGACCCGAAGGAGAACGCGCGCGCCGTCAGCCGCTACGCGGTGTCCGTGCGGATGCCCACCGCGCTGGACCGCGGCGAGTTCTTCATCGACTACCAGCCGATGATCGACCTCTCCAACGGCGCGATGACCGGCGTCGAGGCGCTGGTCCGCTGGCGCCACCCGCAGCTGGGCGTGCTCGGCCCCGAGGAGTTCGTCGGCGTCGCCGAGGAGACCGGCCTGATCATGCCGCTCGGCCGCTGGGTGCTCGAACAGGCCTGCGAGCAGGCCGCCGAGTGGGTCGCCGCCTTCGGCGACCGCGCCCCCAAGCTGAGCGTCAACCTGGCGGTCCGTCAGGCCCGCAACGCCGGCCTGGTCGCCGACATCGAGCGGGTCCTGCGCACCACCGGCCTCGACCCGTCCATGCTGCAGCTCGAAATCACCGAGTCGACCGTGGTCGGCCCCGAGGACGAGGCGCTCAAGGCGCTGCACGCGCTGGTCGACATGGGCGTGTCGCTGGCCGTCGACGACTTCGGCACCGGCTGGTCCAACCTCGCCTACCTGCGCGACCTGCCGGTCTCCAACCTGAAGATCGCCGGCTCCTTCGTCGGCGACCTGCACGACCCCGCCAAGGACACCCACCTCGGCTGGCGGATCGTCAGCGGCCTGGTCTCGCTCGCCCACACCCTCGGCCTGTCCGTCACCGCCGAGGGCGTGGAGAGCCGCGCCGACGCCGAACGGCTGCGCCTGATGGGCTGCGACCTCGCCCAGGGCTGGCACTTCGGCCGCCCGGTGCGGCCCGCCGAGATCGCCCGCCGGATCGCCGAGGCCGATCCGGAGCGGGCCGCCGGGACCGCGCCAGGGGCCGGCCCCGAAGGCGTCGACCGCCGGCACGCCCCGGACGCCGCCGCCGACGGCAAGCACCACCCGGCCGTCAGCGCGCCGGAGTTCGCGGCCGAGCCGGAGATCGCGCCGCGCGGCGACGACGAGCGCTGAGACCGGCCCGCCCCGGCCGGCGCCGGGTCAGAGCGCCAGCGTGTGGTGGGTGTGGTCCGCCTTGGCGCGCAGGTAGGCGTGGTTGGCGGGCGTGAGGTGGACGCCGGTCGGCACGCGCTCGGCGACGGTGACGCCGCGGGCGGTCAACTGGGCCGCCTTGTCGGGGTTGTTGCTGAGCAGCCGGACCGCGGGGGCGCCGAGCGCGGCCAGCATCTGGGCGGCGGCGGTGTAGTCGCGGGCGTCCTCGGGCAGGCCCAGCGCGGTGTTCGCCCGGTAGGTGTCCAGGCCGCCGTTGATCTGCAGGTCGTAGGCGTCCAGCTTGTTGTAGAGGCCGATGCCGCGGCCCTCCTGGCGGAGGTAGAGCAGGTATCCGCCGTGCTCGGCGATGCGCCGCACGGACTCCCGCAGCTGCGGGCCGCAGTCGCAGCGGGCCGAGCCGAAGACGTCGCCGGTCAGGCACTCGGAGTGCAGGCGCACCAGCGGGACGCCGGCCGCCGCCGGGTCGCCGAGCGCGAGCGCCAGGTGCTCGGCGCCGTCCGCGAGGTGGTGGAAGGTGTGGACCTCGGCCTCGACGCGGTAGCCGTCCGGGAAGACCAGCGGGATGCGGACCCGGGAACGGACGGTGGCGGCGGCCGGCAGCGGGGCGGTCTCGGGGTGCGTCGTCACGTCGGGTCCTCCGGGGAAGCGCTCGTTCAGGGGTGGGTCGGAACTGGTCGGGATCCGTCGGAGCCGATCAGAGTTGTTCAAATTCGAACGGGGTGGTGCGCGCTCGACGCTACACCGTGGTTCGAATTTGAACAACAAGCGCCGTCCGCCGGTGCGGCGCACCCCTCCCGCCCTCCCGTTCGGCCCACCCGTCCCGGGGCTACCCGCCGGTACCCCGGCAAGCTGAAAGGGCATCGGCCGGCAACCGGAGAACAGGCGGAGGCGGAAGAGAAATGGTGAAGGCATTCGGGTTCGTCGCGTACGGCGGGCCGGAGCAGCAGCAGTTCCTGGACCTGCCACTGCCCGAACCGGGCCCGGGCGGCGTGCGGATCGAGGTCAGGGCCGCCGGCGTCAACCCGGCCGACTGGAAGAAACGGCAGGGCTGGTTCGGAACCGCCGCCGAACCGCCGCTGGTGATGGGCAGCGAGGCCGCCGGCGTGATCACCGCCGTCGGCGACGGCGTGAACGGCTTCGCCGTCGGCGACGAGGTGTTCGGCATCGCCCCCGGCGGCGCGTTCGCCGAACAGGTCCTGCTGTCCGCCCGCGCCACCGCCCGCAAACCCGCCGGCATCGGCTTCGACCAGGCCGCCGCCCTGCCCGTCGCCGCCGCCACCGCGTACGACGCGCTCCGGCAGCTCGACCTGCGGGACGGCGAGACCCTGCTGATCGTCGGCATCGCCGGCGGCGTCGGCAGCGCCGCCACCCAGCTCGCCCGGGCCCGCGGCATCCACGTCCTCGGCACCGCCGGCACCGGCAGCGCCGAGCACGTCCGCTCCCTCGGCGCGACGCCCGTCCGCTACGGCGAGGGCGTCGCCGAGCGGCTGCGGGCCGTCGCCCCCGACGGCGTCGACGCGATCCTCGACCTGGTCGGCGACGGCGCCGTCCGCGACGTCGCCGGGGCGCTGCGCCGGCCCGGACGGTTGGTGTCCACCGCCGACCGCGCCACCGCCGAGGAGTTGGGCGGCGCCTACGTGCAGCGCGACGGCACCGCGACCGTGCTCACCGCCCTCGCCGACCTGGTCGCCGCGGGCACCCTCGACCCGCAGATCAGCGCCCGCTACCCGCTGGACCGCGCGGCCGAGGCGATCGCCGAGGTCGAGACCGGACACGCCCGCGGCAAACTGATCCTGGAGATGAACCGCCCGTGAAACTCACCGAACCGCACCCCGGAGCGCCCTGCTGGGTCGAACTCTCCACCAAGGACCCGGTCGCGTCCAAGGCCTTCTACCACGAGCTGTTCGGCTGGCGCACCGAAGTCGTCCCCGACGAGCAGGCCATGGGCTACACCCGGCTGTACGTCGGGGACCAACTCGTCGGCGGGCTGGTCGGGTTGATGGAACCCGGCCAGCCCACCGCGTGGAACATCAGCTTCCACAGCACCGACGTCGACGCCACCGCCGGCCGGATCACCGACGCCGGCGGCGCCCTGATCGTCGCGCCGATGGACGCCCTCGGCTGGGGGCGCTTCACCGTCGCCCGCGACCCCGGCGGCGCCGTCTTCTCCGCCTGGCAGCCCGGCACCTTGCGCGGCTGCGACGTGGTCAACGAACCCGGCGCACTCGGCTGGGTCGAACTCGCCACCCGGGGGCCGGAGGACGCCGTCGCCTTCTACACCCGGGTGTTCGGCTGGAGCGTCACCACCGGCGAGATGTACACCCAATTCGGCCTGGACGGACGCGACTTCGGCGGCATGATGGACATGGCCGACCAGTTCCCCGCCGAAGTCCCGCCCTACTGGATGCCCTACTTCGCCGTCGCCGACGTCGACCTGAGCGCCGAACGGGCCGCACTGCTCGGCGCCACCGTCACCCTGCCGCCCACCGACGTCCCCGACGGCCCGCGGCTCGCCGTGCTGCGCGACCCGCAGGGCGCGGCGTTCGGCATCCACGTGGCCTACCCGGAGAGTTGAGGCCCGCAGCGGCAGGAACACCGAAGGCGGGTCGGCCGCACCGGGCCGACCCGCCTCGCCGTGCCCGGGAGTTGACGCCCCGCAGAAGAACCGGCCCTGCGGGCGGGGGAGTTCAGACCCGGGCCGAGGGCAGGTCCGCCGACGGCTCGGACGGCGCACCCGGACGGCGCCGCTCCCGCAGCCGCGGCAGCACGGCCACCGCACCCGCCGCCGCCGTGACCGCCAGCGCCGACAGCGGCACCCAGTCGCCCAGCCGCACGTACCAGGTCCGCGCCGCCGGATCGGCCAGTGCCAGGCGGACCGTCACCGCACCCGACTCGCCCGTGGTCAGCCGCACCAGCCGGCGGCCCTGCGCGTCGTACGCCACCGACTCGCCCGTCAACGCCGCCTGCACCACCGGGCGGCCGGTCTCCGCCGCCCGCAGCGCACCCAGCGAGGCGTGCTGGGCCGGCGCCCAGGTCGACTGGAAGGTGGACGTCGCCGACTGGTAGACGATCAGCTCGGCGCCCTGCCGGGACGCGGCGCGCGACATGTCCGGGAACGCCGACTCGAAGCAGATCAGCGTGCCCACCGGCAGCGGACGGCCCTCGCGGTCCACCACCGGCAGCAGGTGCACCGAACTGCCCGGCGCCCGGTTCTCGCCCGCCGCCGCGCTCACCCCCGCGACCCAGCCCAGCAGCGGACGCAGCGGAATGTACTCGCCGAACGGCACCAGCCGGATCTTCCGGTAGCGCGCCACGATGCCCGAACCGTCCACCAGCACCGCGTCCTTGGAGATCCGGCCGTCCGCCTTGCGGGCGTCCTCGCCGACCAGCACCTGCGCGCCGGACGCCCGGGACAGCGCGGCCAGCCGCTCCAGCGTGGCCGTGTCCCGGTCCAGATCGGCGGTGGTCGAACTCTCGCCCCACACCACCAGGTCGACCGGGCGGCCCGCCAGCGAGCGGGTGATCCGGACGTTCGCCTCCAACCGGGCCCGCTCGTCCGCGGTCTGGCCCGCCTGCACCAGCGCCACCGACGCCGAACCGCGGGTCGCCGGCGCCGCCTGCGCCGCGAACGCCACCGGGCCCGCCAGCAGCGCTACCAGCGCCGTCGCACCTGCCAGCACGCGCAGCCACAGCCCGCGGGCCAGCACCAGCACCACCACCGCCGTGTTCACCGCGACCAGCGCCCAACTCACCAGCCACACCCCGCCGACGGACGCCAGACCGAGCACCGCCGGATGCTCCCACTGCGAGGCGCCGAGCAGCGCCCACGGCCCGCCCAGCGCATGCCAGGAACGCGCGAACTCGGCGCTCACCCACACCGCCGGGACGACCACCAGCGCCGCCGCCGACCGGCGGAGCGTCAACCCGCCGTGCAGCAGCCACCACGCGGCCCAGCCCACCGGCGCGAGCAGCACCCCGAACACCACCGCCAGCAGCGGCAGCGCCGGGCCGATCGACGGGACCAGCCAGTACATGCCGGTCAGGATGAACCCGGCGCCGAACCACCAGCCGCGCACCGCCGCCTCGCGCGCCCCGCCCGCCGCCCGCATCAGCAGCAGACCCGGCACCAGCGCCACCCAGGCCAAGCCGGCCAGGCCGGCGCCGGGGAACGTCAGGACGGGCAACGCGCCCGCGACCAGCGCGCCGTAGCGCGCCGGGCGGGTCAGGACGGTTCGCAGGCTCATGCGGCGATTGTCCGCCCGGGCGGGCCGGAAGGCACCCCTATTCGATCACCGGCATGTCAGTGTCGGCCGGCCCGACCCGAGCCGTTCACCTCCGAAGGGGTACCCGGCACGACCCGGGCGGCGCGCCGCAGTTCGCCGCTACTCGCCCTCCAGGTCGCCCTCCGTCTCCAGGAACACCTGCCGCAGCTCCGCCAGCAGCGCCGGGTCCGGCTCCGCCCACAGGCCGCGCTCGGCGGCCTCCAGCAGGCGCTCCGAAATGCCGTGCAGCGCCCACGGGTTGGCCTCGGCGAAGAACTCGCGGTTGACCGGGTCGAGGACGTACTCCTCGGTGAGCTTCTCGTACATCCAGTCCGCGACCACGCCGGTGGTGGCGTCGTAGCCGAACAGGTAGTCCACCGTCGCGGCCATCTCGAACGCGCCCTTGTAGCCGTGCCGGCGCATCGCCTCCAGCCAGCGCGGGTTCACCACCCGGGCCCGGAACACCCGGGCCGCCTCCTCGGTGAGGGTGCGGGTGCGCACCGTCTCCGGGCGGGTCGAGTCGCCGATGTACGCCGCCGGGCTGCTGCCCGTCAGCGCCCGCACGGTCGCCACCATGCCGCCGTGGTACTGGAAGTAGTCGTCGGAGTCGGCGATGTCGTGCTCGCGGGTGTCGGTGTTCTTCGCCGCCACCGTGATCCGGCGGTAAGCGGTTTCCATCTCCTCCCGGGCCGGCCGCCCGTTCAGGTCCCGGCCGTACGCGTAGCCGCCCCACACCGTGTACACCTCGGCCAGGTCGGCGTCGGTGCGCCAGTCCCGGCTGTCGATCAGCTGCAGCAGCCCCGCGCCGTAGGTGCCCGGCCGGGAGCCGAACACCCGGACGGTGGCCCGGCGCTCGTCGCCGTGCTCGGCCAGGTCGGCCTGCACGTGCGCCCGGACGAAGTTCTGTTCGGCGGGCTCCTCCTGACGGGCCGCCAGCCGCACCGCGTCGTCCAGCAGCGCCACCACGTGCGGGAAGGCGTCCCGGAAGAAGCCCGAGATGCGCAGCGTCACGTCGATCCGGGGACGGCCCAGTTCGGCGAGCGGGATCGGCTCCAGCCCGGTCACCCGGCGCGAGGCGTCGTCCCACACCGGGCGGACGCCCAGCAGGGCCAGCGCCTCGGCGATGTCGTCGCCGGCGGTGCGCATCGCCGAGGTGCCCCACAGGGACAGGCCCACCGACGGCGGGAACTGCCCGTCGTTGTCCGCCCGGTAACGCTCGATCAGGGACGCGGAAAGCGCTTGCCCGGTCTCCCAGGCGAGCCGGCTCGGCACCGCCTTCGGGTCCACCGAGTAGAAGTTCCGGCCGGTCGGCAGCACGTTGACCAGGCCGCGCAGCGGCGAACCCGACGGCCCCGCCGGGACGAAACCGCCCTGCAGGGCATGCAGCACCGCATCCAACTCGTCCGTGGTGGACGCCAGCCGGGGCACCACCTGGACGGCCGCGAAAGTCAGCACCTCGGCGACGGCGGCCGGGTGCCCGGCCGCGACCTTCTCGACGGCGGCCGGGTTCCAGTCCTCGGCCTCCATCGCCTCCACCAGCGCCCGGGCCTGCGCCTCGGCGGCGTCCGTCGCGCCCAGCGTCAGCGCCGCCTCGTCCAGGCCGAGCGCCTCGCGCAGGCCCGGCAGCGCGCTGACGCCGCCCCAGATCTGCCGCGCCCGCAGGATGGAGAGCACGATGTTGACCCGGTCCGCGCCCGCCGGGGCCTGGCCGAGCACGTGCAGGCCGTCGCGGATCTGCGCGTCCTTCACCTCGCACAGCCAGCCGTCGACGTGCAGCAGGAAGTCGTCGAAGCCGTCGTCCTCCGGCCGCTCCGCCAGGCCCAGGTCGTGGTCCAGCTTCGCGGCCTGGATCAGCGTCCAGATCTGCGCCCGGATCGCCGGCAGCTTCGCCGGGTCCATCGCCGCGATGTTCGAGTGCTCGTCCAGCAGCTGCTCCAGCCGGGCGATGTCGCCGTACGAGTCGGCGCGCGCCATCGGCGGCACCAGGTGGTCGACCAGCGTCGCGTGCGCCCGGCGCTTCGCCTGGGTGCCCTCGCCCGGGTCGTTCACCAGGAACGGGTACACCAGCGGAAGGTCGCCGAGCGCCGCGTCCGGGCCGCACTCCGCCGACAGCGCCGCGGTCTTGCCCGGCAGCCACTCCAGGTTGCCGTGCTTGCCCAGGTGCACCACCGCGTGCGCGCCGAACCCGCCGTCCTCCTGCGCCGCCGCGATCCAGCGGTACGCCGCCAGGTAGTGGTGGCTCGGCGGCAGGTCCGGGTCGTGGTAGATCGCCACCGGGTTCTCGCCGAACCCGCGCGGCGGCTGCACCAGCACCAGCAGGTTCCCGGAGCGCAGCGCGGCCAGCACCAGGTCGCCCTCCGGGTTCCGCGACCGGTCCACGTACAGCTCGCCCGGCGCCGGACCCCAGTGCTCCTCGACCCGCTCGCGCAGCGCGGCCGGCAGCGTCGCGTACCAGCGCCGGTAGTCGGCCGCCGGGATCCGCACCGGGTTGCGGGCCAGCTGATCCTCCGTCAGCCACGCCTGGTCGTAGCCGCCCGCCTCGATCAGCGCGTGGATCAGCGCATCGCCCTCGTGGTCGAGTTCGGACTCCGTGTGCAGGCCCGGCAGGCTGTCGCCCAGGTCCATGCCCTCGGCGCGCAGCCGCTCCAGCAGCCGGATCGCCGACGCCGGCGTGTCCAGACCGACCGCGTTGCCCACCCGGGCGTGCTTGGTCGGATAGGCGGACAGCACCAGCGCCAACCGCCGCTCGGCCGCCGGAGTGTGCCGCAGCCGGGCGTGCCGCACCGCGATCCCCGCCACCCGCGACGCCCGCTCCGCGTCCGCCGCGTACACCGTCAGCCCGTCCTCGTCGACCTCCTTGAACGAGAACGGAACGGTGATCAGCCGGCCGTCGAACTCCGGGACGGCGACCTGCGTCGCCGTGTCCAGCGGCGACAGCCCGTCGTCGCTGCCCTCCCACTGCTCCCGCGACCAGGTCAGGCACAGCGCCTGCAGGATCGGCCGGTCCAACGCCGCCAACGCCCCCGCGTCCCAGGCCTCTTCGTCACCGCCGGCCTGCGCGTCGGCCGGCCGGGTGCCGCCCGCCGCCAGCACCGTCGTCACGATCGCGTCCGCCGCGCCCAGCTCCGCCAGCAGCTCCGGCTCCGCACCGCGCAGCGAGGCGCAGAAGTACGCGCGGGCCTGGGCCCCCTCGTCCTCGATCGCCCGGCAGAGCGTCTCCACGAACGCCGTGTTGCCGCTCATGTGGTGCGCCCGGTAGTACAGCACCGCGACCGAAGGGCCCTGCGACGTACGGGCGGTGCGCTCCAGCGGACCCCAGGACGGGGCCGACGCCGGCGGCGCGAAACCGTGACCGGTCAGCAGCACCGTGTCCGACAGGAACGCGCCCAGCTCCGCCAGGTTCGCCGGACCGCCGTGCGCCAGGTACGCGTGCGCCTCCGCCGCGATGCCCGCCGGCACCGTCGACAGCTCCATCAGCTGCGCGTCCGGGGCCTGCTCGCCCGTCAGCACCACCACCGGACGCGGCCCGGCGAGCAGCACGTCCAGGCCCTCCTGCCAGGCCCGCCGCCCGCCCAGCAGCCGGACCACCACCAGCCCGACGCCGTCCAGCAGTTCGGGCAGATCGGCCGGAGCCAGACGCGCCGGATTGCCCCACCGGAACGGCACCGGGCCGTTCGACGCCCGGGCGCTCAGCAGGTCCGTGTCGGACGTGGACAGCAGCAGGATCATGCGAAAGCCCTCCCGGGCGTCTCGAACAGCGCGGACAACACGGTGAAGGGCGCACAGGAACGATCGAGGACGCGGAACGGCCCGCCGGGAACAGAGCCCACGGGCGCCCGCCGGGGGGCGGGCATGCGGCAGCGCATGGCACGGACCTTCCTCGGGGTCCTCGCCCCGGGCAGTGGAGGACGGCCGGAGTTCCTGGCTCCCACGGCTCACTGAGCCGCGGTCACAGTGGCGGGACCGCACCGGATTCTCACCGGACTTCCTCCGCTGTGCCGTCGCTGGCAGCGGACACCCCGAGAGATGCCCGGGACACCCCGAGAGGCGCCCGCCAGCATCGTACGGGTTGATCGGCCGTCGGGGGAGTGTGACCTGCGCCGCCGACCCGAAATCGCCCCCGGCCCGCCGCCGACGACCGCCACCACGGGCCTGAGCTGCGCAATCGCACCCCCGACCGGCCCCGGGCGGCGCGGTCGGCACGGTGGCGCGAATCGCCGCCATGGGTATGCTCGCCGCCATGCCACCCACACCCGACGCCTTCGCGGCACCCTCCGTCGGGCCCGACCGAGGCCGCGCCGACGCCTGCCCCGGCGCGCTCCGCCTGCACCCCGCCGAAGACGGGCACCTCGCCCGACTCCGGCTCCCCGGGGGCTACTTGACGTACCGTCAGCTCCTCGCCCTGGCCGACGCGACGGACGCCCTCGGCGACGGCGACGTCGAGATCACCTCCCGCGGCAACCTCCAACTGCGCGGCCTGCGCGAACACTGCGCCGCCGACCTCGCCGAACGGCTGCGCGCCGTCCAGCTGTTGCCGTCCGACACCCACGAACGCGTCCGCAACATCGTCGCCTCGCCGCTGGCCGGCCTCGACGGACGCGGCCGGACCGACGTCGATCTGCCGGCCTGGGTACGGGAGTTGGACACCGCCCTGTGCGCTGCGCCGTGGGCCGCCCGGCTCTCCGGCAAATTCCTCTTCG
>NZ_KK853997.1:6952511-6957183 GCF_000696185.1 Kitasatospora cheerisanensis KCTC 2395
CATCACCGTCGACGGCCGGGTCCGCGAGACGCGCCGCGGCAGCGCGACGGGCGCCGGGGCCGGCACGGTGCTCGGCGCCGTGAGCGAAGCCGGGCACGAGGGCGGCGGGTACGGGGCCGGAGGGCACGGGGCCGGCGAGTACGAATCCAGCGAGTACGAAACCGCCGAGGCAGTCGCCGAGGCGCGCAATGCCGAATGGCGGAGGACCAAATGATCGACTACGAGAAGGACGGCGCAGCCATCTACCGCCAGTCCTTCGCCACCATCCGGGCCGAGGCCGACCTCGCCGCGCTGCCCGCCGACGTCGCCCAGGTCGCGGTCCGGATGATCCACGCCTGCGGCATGACCGACCTGGTCGAGGACCTGCTCTGGTCGCCGAACGTGGTCGCCGACGCCCGCCGCGCCCTGCACGCCGGCGCGCCGATCCTGTGCGACGTCAACATGGTCGCCAGCGGCGTGACCCGCAAGCGGCTGCCCGCCGACAACGAGGTGATCTGCACCCTCACCGACCCGACGGTGCCCGAACTCGCCCGCGCCATGGGCACCACCCGCAGCGCCGCCGCCATGGAACTCTGGCTGCCCCGCCTCGAAGGCGCCGTGGTCGCCGTCGGCAACGCCCCCACCTCGCTGTTCCGGCTGCTGGAGATGATCGAGGCCGGCGCGCCCCGACCCGCCGCCGTGATCGGCGTCCCCGTCGGCTTCATCGGCGCCGCCGAGTCCAAGCAGGCCCTGGCCGAACACCCGGCCGCACTGGAACACCTGGTGGTCCGTGGCCGCCGGGGCGGCAGCGCGATCGCCGCTGCCGCGATCAACGCGATTGCGAGCGAGCAGGAATGACGGACCGTCAGGAAGCTTCCACGGCCGGCCGGTTGTACGGGGTCGGCGTCGGACCGGGAGACCCGTCGCTGGTCACGGTGCGCGCCGCCGAACTCATCGGCAAGGCCGACGTCATCGCCTACCACTGCGCCCGGCACGGACGTTCGAACGCGCGCGCCATCGCCGAGCGGTACATGACGGGCAGCCAGCTCGAAGAGCGGCTGATGTACCCCGTCACCGTCGAGACCACCGACCACCCCGGCGGCTACCGCGGCGCGCTCGACGACTTCTACCAGGAGGCGTCCGAGCGGCTCGCCGCCCACCTCGACGCCGGGCGCACCGTCGTCGTCCTCGCCGAGGGCGACCCGCTGTTCTACGGCTCCTACCAGCACATGCACAAGCGCCTCGCGCACCGCTACCGGGCCGAGGTGGTGCCCGGCGTCACCTCGATCAGCGCCGCCGCCGCCCGCCTCGGCACCCCGCTGGTGGAAGCCGAGGAAGTCCTCACGGTGATACCGGGCACCCTGTCGGAGGAGGAGCTGACGGCGCGTCTCGCCGCCACCGACTCCGCCGTCGTCATGAAGCTCGGCCGGACCTTCCCCACCGTGCGCCGCGCCCTGGAGCGCGCCGGCCGGCTCGACGAGGCCCGGTACGTCGAACGCGCCACCATGGAGGGCGAACGCACCGGCCGGCTCGCCGAGATCGACGCCGAGAGCGTGCCGTACTTCTCGGTCGCCGTGCTGCCCAGCCGGGTCGCCGCCCTCGACTCCGCCGGACAGCCCTTCGAGGCGCTCGCCGACGGCCGGGAACCCGAACTGCCGGACGCCGAACCGGCGGTGGGAGAGGTGGTGGTGGTCGGCACCGGACCGGCCGGGCCGCTGTGGCTCACCCCGGAGGCGCGCGGGGCGCTCGCCAACGCGACCGACCTGGTCGGCTACACCACCTACCTGGACCGGGTGCCGGTCCGCGCCGGGCAGGTCCGGCACGGCTCCGACAACAAGGTGGAGGGCGTACGCGCCGAATTCGCCCTGGAGTTGGCGCGCCGCGGCCACCGCGTCGCCGTCGTCTCCTCGGGCGACCCGGGCGTCTTCGCGATGGCCACCGCCGTCCTGGAAGCCGCCTGCGAGGACCCGTACCGGGACGTCCCCGTGCGCGTCCTGCCCGGGATGACCGCCGCGCACGCCGCCGCGTCCCGCGCCGGCGCGCCGCTCGGCCACGACTACGCGGTGATCTCGCTCTCCGACCGGCTCAAGCCGTGGGAGGTGATCGCCCGCCGGCTGCGCGCCGCCGCCGAGGCCGACCTCGTCCTCGCGCTGTACAACCCCGGCTCCAAGTCCCGCACCACGCAGGTCGGTTCGGCCCGTGACCTGCTGCTGGAGTACCGCGACCCGGCCACCCCCGTGGTGATGGCCCGGGACGTCGGCGGCCCGACCGAGCGGGTCCGCACCGTCGCGCTGGCCGAACTCGACCCTGCCGAGGTCGACATGCGCACCCTGCTGCTGATCGGCTCCACCCAGACCCAGTGGGTGCAGCGCGGCGCCGACCGCGAAGTGGTGTGGACGCCGCGCCGCTACCCGGAGGACTGACCTTCCGTCAATTCGCCAGCGTGCGAACCCAGTTGACCGCCCCGGCGACGTCCGGGGCGGTCCGCACGCCCTGCGGGGCGGCCGGGCGCTGGACCACGACCACCGGCAGGCCGAGCTCGCGGGCCGCCGTCAGCTTGGGGGCGGTGGCGGCGCTGCCGCTGTCCTTGGTGACCAGCACCTCGATGCGGTGCGCCCGCAGCAGCTCCCGTTCCCCGTCGAGGGTGAACGGCCCGCGCTCCAGCAGGACTTCGACGGCCGACGGCATCGGCGGCACCGGCGGCTCGACCGAACGGGCCAGGAACCAGAGGCCGTCGAGGTGCGCGAACGAGGCGATGCCCTGCCGGCCGGTGGTCAGGAACACCCGGCGCCCGAGCGCGGGCAGCGCGTCCGCCGCGGCGGCCAGGCTCGGCACCGGGTGCCAGCGGTCGCCGTCCTGCGGCGCCCAGCTCGGGCGGCGCAGCGCGAGCAGCGGGGTGCCGGTGTCGGCGACGGCCGCCGCGGCGTTGCGGCTCATCGTCTCCGCGAACGGGTGGGTGGCGTCGATCAGCGCGTCCACCCGGTGGGCGCGCAGCCAGGCCGCCAGGCCGGCCGGGCCGCCGAAGCCGCCGATCCGCACCTCCCCGGCGGGCAGCCGCGGTTGGGCCACCCGACCCGCCAGCGAACTGGTCACCCGCAGGGCCGGGTCGGCGACCAGCACGTCCGCCAGCCGGCGGGCCTCACTGGTGCCGCCGAGGATCAGGACGTGCATGGCGGACTCCCGGGGCCGGCGTGATCGGAACCGCAACAGCCTAACCGGGCCCGCCGCCACGCCCGAGGGCCCCCGGCGACGGTCGGCCGGGGACCCGTTCGGCAACGGTGCCGGGCGGCCGGGACGGCTGGTGCCGGAGAGCGCCCGGGATGGTTGGTACCGGAGGGCGGCCGGGACGGCTGGTGCCGGAGGGCGCCCGGGATGGTTGGTACCGGAGGGCGGTCGGGACGGCTGGTGCCGGAGGGCGGCCGGGAGGGGAGGCTTGGCGCGTCAGTCGGTGACGACGGCCTGGGCGTCGATCTCCACCAGCATGGGCTCCTGCGGGAGTTCGACGAAGATCGTGGTCCGGCAGGGCTTGACGCCGCCCGGCTTGATGTTCTCATCGATGAACGCGGCGTAGACCTCGTTCATCAGCGGGAAGTCGGCGCGCTTGGTGAGGTAGACGCGGAACATCACCACGTCCTCGATGGTCGCGCCGCCGGCCTCGACGATCGCCTTGACGTTCTCCAGCGTGCGGCGGGTCTGCGCCTTCACATCACCGTGGTACAGGTACTCGCCGGTGGCCGGGTCCTGCGGACCCTGGCCGGAGACCTGCAGGATCGGGCCCTTGCGGACACCCTGCGAGAACATCCACGCGGGGGCCGGCGCGCCGTCGGTGCGGATCTCGGTCTTGTCGCTCATGTGCGCTTCTCCAGTAAGTGATTGACGGTACGTCAGGAATGACTGCCGCGCGCGGGGAGGCCCGCGTCGGCGGAGATCGCCCGGGTGCAGGCGAGCAGTTGGGGGAGCAGGTCGAGGACCTGCTCGTAGGGGAGGACGACGTCCGGGACGGAGATCGACGCGGCCGCGACCACCCGGCCCGAGGCGTCCCGGATCGGCGCGGCCACGCAGTTGATGAACGCCTCGTGCTCGGCGTGGTCCTGCGCCCAGCCCTGCGCGGCGACCTGCTCCAGCTCGGCGAGCAGCGCGTGCGGACTGGTGATGGTGTTCGGCGTGTGGACCGTGAACTCGATGCCGTCCACCGCCCGCCGCCGCTCGGCCGGCGGCAGGTCGGCCAGCAGGACCTTCGCCACCGCCGTGTTGTGCAGCGCCGCCCGCAGACCGATCCGCGAGTACATCCGCACCGGATGCCGCGAGTCGTACTTGTCGATGTAGACCACCTCGCCGCCCTCGTACGCGGCCAGGTGCACGGTCTGGCCGGTCGCCGCGTTCAGCTCCGCCAGGTGCGGCGCCGCGGTGCGCCGGATGCCGCGCTGCTCCAGCGCGAGGCTGGACAGCGCGAACAGGCCCGCGCCCAGGTGGTAGCGGTACTGCGCGTCCCGGTAGACGAACCGCCCCTCCTCCAGCGTCTGCAACAGCCGCAGCACGGTGGTCTTGTGCACGCCGATCAGGTCGGCCAGCTGGTCGAGGGAGCGCTCGCCCTCGCCGAGTTCGGCGAGCAGGCGCAGGGCGCGGGTGACGGTCTGACTCATGGGTGTCCCGATGTTCCGAGGGTTTCGAGGGCTTCGGGGAGGTTACGGGC
>NZ_KK853997.1:6958655-6959663 GCF_000696185.1 Kitasatospora cheerisanensis KCTC 2395
CGGCCTCGAACGGTCCCGGCCGGTCGGGCAGCAGCACCGCCATCGACTCGCCCAGGCACACCGCCCGGGCGGTCGCCGCCCCGCCGTCCTGATCCGCCATCAATCCCGCTCCCTCACCCTGGGGCCCGCGCTCCCCGCCCCACCGCGACGGCCCGCACCGCCCCGGCTCGGCGGTGAGCCAGGGTGCTGCGCACCAGGTGGGAGGGTGGACGGGCCGTGTCGCGGTCCGTTGACCGCCGTCCGGCGTGAATGCTAGAACCGTAACACCAACATGCGCAATAGAGGTTGCACATGTTGCAACATCCCAGCTCGTCGGGCGAGCCGGGAGTGGAACGGAGGCACGGTCATGGGCACCACGGCAGCACAACAGCACACCGGACACCGAAGCTTCGCGGACCCCGCCCCCGGGCCGGGCATCGACACCGCCGCCGTCGCCGCCCTCGCCGACGAGACCCTCGACTGGCGCTTCAAAGCCGTCCCCGCCGATGCCTGGGGAAGCACCGTCCGCGACTGGCTCGCCACCGGCCCCACCCTCGATGGGCTCGGCACCCCGCTGCTCACCCTCGACGCCGCCGCCCTCGACCACAACCTGCACACCATGGCCGCCTGGTGCCGCGAGACCGGCGTGCTGCTCGCCCCGCACGGCAAGACCACCATGGCCCCCGCCCTCTGGCAGGCCCAACTCGCCGCCGGCGCCCACGCCATCACCCTCGCCAACCTGCCCCAACTGCGCGTCGCCCGCGCCTTCGGCGTCCAGCGCCTGCTGCTCGCCAACACCCTGCTCGACCCCGCCGGACTCGCCTGGCTCGCCGCCGAACTCGACCACGACCCCGAATTCGCCTTCACCTCCTGGGTCGACTCCGCCGACAGCGTCCGGCAGATGGACGCCGCACTGCGCGCGGCCGGCGCCTGAGACCTGCCAAGGCACACAGGGGGATAGGGGGGGGGGGGGGGGGGGGGGGGGGGGGGGGGGGGGGGGGGGGGGGGCGCGCGCGCGCGCGCGCGCGC
>NZ_KK853997.1:6959683-6962096 GCF_000696185.1 Kitasatospora cheerisanensis KCTC 2395
CTACGAAGGCGCCCTCGCGCACGACGCCACCGACACCGCCCTCGACACCGTCCGCGGCTACCTCCGCGACCTCGCCGAACTGCACCGCCGCCTCGCCCCCGACTACCCCACGCCCACCCCCGTGGTCACCGCCGGAGGCAGCGCCTACTTCGACACCGTCGCCGAAGAACTCACCCCCCTCGCCGCCGAGTTCCCCGGCACCAAGGTCGTCGTCCGGGCCGGCGCCTACCTCGCCCACGACGACGGCTTCTACCGCGGCATCTCCCCGCTCGCCCGCACCACCGGAGCCACCCCCCTGCGCTCCGCCATGCACGGCTGGGCCCGCGTCGTCTCCCACCCCGAACCCCAACTCGCCCTGCTGGACGCCGGAAAGCGCGACCTGCCGTTCGACGAAGGGCTGCCCGAGCCGCAACTCGTCCGGCGCGCGGGCGTGGTGGACGGTGAAGAGTCGGTGGGTGGCGCATTGGTGGGCGGTAGCTCGGTGGGCGGCTCGCCGGGTAGTGAGCTGACGGGTAGTGACGTGACGGGTAGTGGGCTGGCGGGGGCCGAGGTCACCGCGCTGAACGACCAGCACACCTTCCTGCGCGCCGCCGGTGAGGCCGCCCCGATCGGCGCCGTCGTCCGACTCGGCCTCTCCCACCCGTGCACCGCCTTCGACAAGTGGAGCCTGATCCCCGTCGTCGACGACGCCGACGCCGAACACCCGCGCGTGGTCGGCCTGGTGAGGACCTGGTTCTGATGCCCGAGCTGCTGCTGCGCGGCGCCACCGTCATCGACGGCACCGGCGCCGACCGCTACCGCGCCGACGTCACCGTCACCGACGGGCTCATCGAGGACATCGGCCACGGCCTCACCGCCCGCCGCACCGTCGACGCCGACGGCCTCGTCCTCGCCCCCGGCTTCATCGACCTGCACGCCCACTCGGACCTGCAACTCCTCGTCGAACCCGACCACCCGTCCCGGATCACCCAGGGCGTCACCCTCGACGTCCTCGGCCAGGACGGCCTCTCGTACGCCCCCGCCGACGACACCACCCTTGCCGCGCTGCGCCGCCAACTCGCAGGCTGGAACGGCGATCCCGAGGGCTTCGAGTGGAACTGGCGCACCGTCGGCCAGTACCTCGACCGCCTCGACCGGGCGATCGGCGTCAACGCCTGCTACCTCGCCCCGCACGGCACCATCCGGATGCTCGCCATGGGCTGGGACAACCGCCCGCCCACCACGTCCGAACTCGACCGCATGCAGGCCCTGTTGGACCAGGCGCTGACGGACGGCGCGGTCGGCATGTCCACCGGACTCACCTACACCCCCGGCATGTACGCCGGCACCGCCGAACTCGTCGAACTCTGCCGCACCGTCGCCGCCCGCGGCGGCTACCACGCCCCGCACCAACGCTCGTACGGCGCAGGCGCGTTGGAAGGCTACGCGGAGATGGTCGAGATCTCCCGACGCTCCGGCTGCCCGCTCCACCTCACCCACGCCACCATGAACTTCGGCGTCAACGAAGGCCGCGCCGGCGAGTTCCTCGCCCTGGTCGACGCCGCCCTCGCCGACGGCATCGACGTCACCCTCGACAGCTACCCGTACCTGCCCGGGTCCACCACCCTGGCCGCCCTGCTGCCCAGTTGGTCCACCGAAGGTGGCCCCGAAGCCACCCTCACCCGGCTCGGCGACCCCGCCGCCCGCGAACGCATCCGCATCGACGTCGAAGAACACGGCAGCGACGGCTGCCACGGCGTGGTCACCGACTGGGACACCATCCAGATCTCCGGCGTCCGCAACACCGCCCTCGCCGGAGTCGTAGGCCGCAAGATGTCCGAACTCGCCGCCGAACAGGGCCGAACCGGTACCGAGGTGTTCTTCGGACTGCTGCGCGCCGACCAGTTGGGGACGACCATCCTCCAGCACGTCGGCCACGAGGAGAACGTCCGCGCCATCATGCGCCACACCGCGCACACCGTCGGCAGCGACGGCCTGCTCGTCGGCGCCCGCCCGCACCCCCGCGCCTGGGGCACCTTCCCGCGCTACCTCGCCCACTACAGCCGCGAGTTGGGCGTCCTCACGCTGGAACAGGCGATCGCCCGGATGACCGGCCGCGCCGCCCGCCGACTGCGGCTCGACCGCCGCGGACTGATCCGCCCCGGCCACCACGCCGACCTGGTCCTCTTCGACCCGCAGACCGTCCGTGACACCGCCACCTTCGACCACCCCCGCCGACCCGCCGACGGCATCGCCCACGTCCTGGTCGGCGGCGTCGCCGCGCTCAGCGACGGCAAACCGACCGGCGATCTGGCCGGGCGGGCGCTACGCCGCGACCCCGACGGGCTGGTGCGGGCGGTGAACTGACGGCGTGCGGCGGGTTCTCGGCACGACAGGTGCAGCTGGCTAGAGGGACGACACTCGGGGACAACAC
>NZ_KK853997.1:6962519-6975921 GCF_000696185.1 Kitasatospora cheerisanensis KCTC 2395
TCGCGTGGGGTGCGTAATAACTTCGTATAGCATACATTATACGAAGTTATACGAGTGATCCCCGACCCGGTCGCGCTGTGCGAGGCGCTCGCCGAAGGCGGCATCGCCTGGACCGAACTCACCTTCACCACACCGGACGTGGCCCGCCACGTCGCCGCCGCCGCGAAGGCCGGCTGCCGGATCGGCGTCGGAACCGTCCTCACCGCCGAGCAGGCCCGCGAAGGGATCGCCGCCGGCGCCCGGTTCCTGGTCACCCCCGGCCTGCGCCCCGCCGTCGCAGCCGTCGCCCGGGATGCGGAAATCCCCGTGGTGATGGGCGCGTTGACGCCCACCGAGGTTGCCGAGGCCCTCGACCTGGGGGCCGCCGCCGTGAAGATCTTCCCCGCGAAGACCTACGGCCCCGGCTACTTCAAGGACCTGCACGGCCCCTACCCCGGCATCCCCCTGGTCGCGTCCGGCGGCGTCAACGCCGGCAACGCCAAGGCCTTCCTCGACCACGGCGCCCTCGCTGTCTGCGCCGGGACCGACGTCGTCCCCCCGCAGACTGTTGCCGCCGGCGACTGGCCCGAAATCACCCGCCGCGCGAAGGCCTTCATCGCCTCGCTCGGCTGAGTGGCCGTCGGGCGGCTGCGCGGTGGGAGGCGGGGACGGGAAAGCGTTTTCCGGTTCCGTGCTGCCCCTGTTGACGTGGCATCGGAAAGCGCTTACCGGTTCCGCGAGAGGGAGCTGATGCGGTGCTGGAAAGCGCTTTCCGCATCCATTGCGGGGTCGAGTTAGAGGTCGGTAAGCGCTTTCCCGCTTCGCCGCGCTAGACCGGAAAGCGCTTACCCGCTTCGCCGCGGAATGTCGGAACGGAACCGGAAAGCGCTTGCCCGCTCCCGCGAGGGATCGCCGAATAGGAACCGGAAGGCGCTTGCCGGTTCCCGCGTCGGATCACCGAGAAGGAGTCGGAAAGCGCTTACCCACCCCGCCCAGGAAGGCCCGAGCGGAGCCGGTAAGCGCTTTCCCGCCGGACTCTTCCCGGCCTATCGGCTGCGGGTGGTGGAGTACAGGTGGCTGTCGCGGAACTCGGTCGCGGCGAGCGTGCGACCGACAATGATGACGGCAGTGCGGAGCACGCCCGCGGCCTTCACCTGGACGGCGATGTCGCCGAGCGTGCCGCGCAGCACGAGTTCGTCCGGGCGGCTGGCCATCGCGACCACCGCGGCGGGGCAGTCCGGTCCGTAGTGGGGGAGCAGTTCCTCGACCACGCTGTCCACGTAGCGGGCCGCCAGGTGCAGCACCAGCAGGGCGCCGCTCTTGCCGAGGACCGCGAGCTCCTCGCCGGGCGGCATCGGGGTCGCCTGTCGGGCCACCCGGGTCAGGATCACCGTCTGACCGACAGTCGGAACGGTCAACTCCCGCTTCAGCGCCGCCGCGGCCGCCGCGAACGCCGGCACGCCCGGCACCACCTCGTACGGGATGTCCGCGGCGTCCAGGCGGCGCATCTGCTCCGCCATCGCCGAGAACACCGACGGGTCGCCCGAGTGCAGGCGCGCCACGTCCTGGCCCTCGCGATGCGCCCGGACGATTTCCGCGATGATCTGGTCGAGGTCCAGGTTCGCGGTGTCCACCAGGCGGGCCCCGGCGGGCAGTCCGCCAGCAGTTCCTGCGGCACCAGGCTGCCCGCGTACAGGCACACCCCGCAGTTCGCCAGGGTGCGCTGGCCGCGCACCGTGATCAGGTCGGCCGCGCCCGGACCGGCGCCGATGAAATAGACCGTCACTTCGCTGCTCCTCCGAGTTCCTCGGCCGCGCCGGACGCCCCGGCGCAGCCGCCCTTGACGACGCTCCACTGGGTCACCGGCATCGCCTGCCGCCACCCCGTGAAGCCGCCCACCGGCACCGCGTGCGCGACGCTCAGCTTCACCAACTCGCCGCCGCAGCGCCGGTACCACTGCGTCAGCAGCGCCTCGGACTCCAGCGTCACCGTGTTCGCCACCAGCCGCCCACCGGGGCGCAGCGCCGCCCAGCACGCCTCCAGCAGGCCCGGGGCGGTCAGCCCGCCACCGATGAACACGGCGTCGGGGACGTCCAGTTCGGCCAGCGCCGCCGGCGCCTTGCCCTGCACCACGCGCAGCCCGGGCACCCCGAGCGCGGCCGCGTTGCGGACGATCCGCTCGGCCCGCACCGGGTCGCGCTCCACGCTGACGGCCCGGCAACTGCGGTGCGCCCGCAGCCATTCGATGCCGATGGATCCGGAGCCGCCGCCGATGTCCCACAGCAGCTCGCCCGGGCCGGTCCGAGCGCCGCGAGCGTTGCCGCCCGGACGTGACGCTTCGTCAACTGCCCGTCGGACTCGAAGAGTTCGTCGCGCAGGCCGGGCGTGAGCTGCTGGCACGGCGCGTCCGGGGCGGCCGCGCAGTCGATGGCCAGCACGTTCAGCGGATCGCCCGGCGGCAGCGACCAGCTGTCCGCCACGCCCTCGTGCAACGCCTCGGCCGGGCCGCCGAGTTGCTCCAGCACCCGGACCCGGCTCGGGCCGAACCCGCGCTCCGTCAACAGCTTCGCCACCAGCGCCGGGGTCGAAGCGTTCGCGCTCAGCACCAGCACTCGGCGGCCCGGGTAGAGCGCCGCGTGCAGCGACTCCGGGGCGCGCCCGACCAGCGTCACCACCTCGGTCTCCTCCACCGCCCAGCCCAGCCGGGCGCACGCCAGCGACACCGAGGACGGGTGCGGCAGCACCCGCAGCGACTCGGCCGGCGCCCCGCACTCGATCAGGGTTCGGCCGATCCCGTAGAACATCGGATCGCCACTCGCCAGCACCACCAGCCGCCGCTCCGCGAAGCGGGCCAACAGTCCCGGCACCGACGCCCGCAACGGCGACGGCCAGGGCACCCGATCCGCCGTCACCTCGTCCGGCAGCAGTGCCAACTGCCGTGCCCCGCCCAGCACGGCCTCCGCCGCGAGCAGCGACTCCCGGGCCGCTGCCGACAGGCCCGGCCAGCCGTCCGCACCGACCCCCACCACGGTGATCGCAGACACGCGCAAACTCCTCACAGCTCGGGGGACGGGCAGCCCGCAGCCTACCCGCAGCCGGCCGCCGTACCCCCCACGAGCTGCGGAGATCCACCGTGCGACATTGGCCACACCGGAGTCCGTCGGCATCGGGCTCGGGGGCATCGGGCTCGGGGGCGTCGGGCCGTCAGTGCAGCGCGGGAATCAGGTGGATGGTGGGGTGCCTGCGGACGGCGGGCGTTGTTCGGGCGGGCGGGAAGGCATGGCGGAGCAGGAGGAGGGCGAAGATCTCCTGGGCGATGCCGTCCGGGTGGTGGGAGCGGAGCACCGGGCCGGGGCCCGGTTGAGCGGGCGTCAGGTGGTCGAGGGCGGCGTCGGTGCGGGACTGCTGGACGAAGCGGGCGGCCAGCTCGGCGGCCGGGGCGGCGGCGGGGTCGAGGAGGCTGGTGAGCAGGCGGTGCGGCGGGGCGTGGCGGGGGTCGGTGTCGAGGCGGTAGTCGATGACGCGGACCTGCGCGGGGCAGGCGCGTTCGCGTCCCGGCTCGGCCAGTTGGGAGCCGTCGTCCAGCCGCGCGGTGATCGGGAGCCGCAGACTGCTGGGCACCTGCCAGAGCAGGTCCGCTCCGCCGGCGCGGGCGGCGTGCCAGGTGGCCGGGTCGGTCGTGCCGCGATCCGCGAGGGCGAGCGTGCCGCGCGTCAGCGCCGGGTAGATCGCCGCTTCGAGTGCGCTCTCGTGGTCCGGGAGCGGCCCGACGTCGGCGGTGAACACGGTGTCGGTGCCGCACTCGACCAGTGCGCTGACCCGCGCCTGCGGGAAGCCGATCTGGTCCTGAACGGCGGTTGTGCGGCCGGTGGTTCGGGACGGCGGCCGAGCGGTGGTGCCGACGGGGTGGCCGAAGAAGTCGGCGTTGGGTGCGCTGGCGGGGACGTCGAAGATCGCGCCGTCCAGGGCGACGAGTCGCAGGTCGCGGAACCAGGCGGCGGACGTGCTGCGGGCGGCCGGTGCGGGGCGGGTCCGTGCGAACAGGCGGCGCAGCGGTTCCGGGCCGAGCCGCTGCCGGGCCCGGTCGATCGCGGGCCCGGTCGGCAGGCTCCGGCCCTGCGGCCACCAGGGTTCGCGTGTCAGGCCGTCGATCAGCAGGCGGGCGGTGTCCGGGTGGCCGTGACCGCCCAACAGGCCCGTCGCCAGCACGAAGTAGACCACCACCCGGGCTGGCAGCAGGCGGCCGCCCTGTTCGATCCGGCCGGAGTCGAGCAGGACCTGGTCGACCAGTTCGGGCGGGAAGGCGCGCGTCAATGCCCCCAGCGCGGCCCGCTCCGCAGGCCGTTGGTCCGTCGGGACGTCTCTCTGCCGGGGCGCTGACACGCTGCGTTCAACGATCCGCCGGGTGTGAAGTCACTGCGCCGGTGGGGTGCTCGGACGCCGGGGCCGCGGGGCCCGTGCCGTCAGTCGAGGGCGTCGGCGGCGCGGCGCAGGGCGTCGGTGGCGCGGGCCAGCAGGCGGCGCAGCTGCTCGCGTTCGGCCGGGGCGAACTCGTCGGACAGGGCCTGCTCGACGGCGGCGGCGCGGTCGTCCGCGAGTTCCAGCGCGGCGCGGCCCCGGTCGGTGAGGCGCGTCTCCAGGACGTTGCGGTGCCAGCGGTGCGGGGCGCGTTCGACCAGTCCGCGTTCGGTGAGCAGCTTGAGCAGCACGGCCATCGCCTGCGGGGTGACCTGGCAGGCCCGGGCGAGCGCCGCGCCGCTGATGCCCGCGTTCTCCGCGAGCACGAACAGGGCCGCGTACTGAGGCACCGTCAGCCCGGCGGGTTCGACGGCGGTGCGCTTGGCGGCCATCAGCTCCTGGTCGGCGAGGTGCAGGTCGACGCCGAGACGGTCACTGGCAGGCATTCCCATGCGCCGATGTTACAAGGGCTGCTGATCGTCTCACCATTGACAGGTATCAAGGTATTGATGATGATCGCTGCGTTGCCTGCTGACTGTTGTCCGTTGGGTGCGTGGAGGGGGTGGGCCGGCCCGGCCCCTGCGCGAGCGTCCACGCGGCGACGCCCGGCACGCGATGTTGATTTGTCGATCTGTCAGCTCAGCTGGCGTCCGTGTCCGGAGGACCGCACCGATGACCGACCTCTCCTTCCTCTCCGCCCCCGGCATGGCGGCCGGCTTCGCCGCCGAGACCCGTCCGAGGGCGCACGGTGCGGGGATCGACGTCCACGAGTACGACCGGGTCACCGGCCCGCTGGAGTCCCTGCTCCAGTGGCCGGACGCCTGCCGCGCGGCTGCCCTGCGGCACCGCGCCGCCGCCGAGCGGGCCGCCGCGCGCGGCCACCGCCGGACGGCCGGCGAGCGTCACCGGCTGGCCGCCCGCTGGTTCCACCTCGGGACCTTGCTCCCCGATCCGGACCGGGACCGGGCGGCAGAACTCGCCGGGGAGGCAGACCGCGCGATGGGGCAGTCGCTGGCCCTGCTCGAACCGCAGGCCCGCCGGCTGTCCGGCGAAGGCTTCGCGGGCTGGCTCCGGCTGCCGGAGAACACGCCGGGGACGGCGAACGGTAAGCGCTTTCCGGTTGTGGTGGTGATCCCCGGCATGGACTCCACGAAGGAGGAGTTCCACGCCCTCGCGGACGCGCTCCTCGCCCGCGGCCTCGCCGTGCTGGCGATCGACGGCCCCGGGCAGGGCGTGATGGCGGCCGACACGACGATGAGCGCGGACGGCCACCGATCGGCGGTCGCCCGGGCGTTGGACGTGCTGGCCGGTGACGGTGACGGTGGCGGCGCCGACGGCGGCCCCCTCGATCTCGGGCGGGTCGCCGTCGTCGGCCTCAGCCTCGGCGGGTACTTCGCCGCGAGCGTCGCCGCCCAGGACCCGCGGGTGCGCGCGGCGGCACTGGTCAGCGGGCCGTACCGGCTGGACTGGGACGCGCTGGTCCCGTTCGTCATAGCGACCCTCGGCCGGCGCTGCGGCAGCCCGGAAGCCGCCCGCGCGTTCGCCGAGGCGATCGACCTGCGCGCGCTCGCACCGCAGCTGGACGGACCGCTGCTGCTGGTCGAGGGCGGCGAGGACCGGATCCCCGGCGTCACCAACGGGGAGGCGCTTTCCGCGCACCTCCCGCACGCCGAGGTGCTGCACGTCCCGCACGGCAACCACCTGCTCGGCAACGCGCTGGCGGACTGGCTGCCGGAGACCGCCGACTGGCTGGCCGACGCACTGCTGACGAAGTGACAGGCGGGCGGCCCGCGAAACGGCAGGCGTGGCGAGGCCGCCGCCCCGGGCAGAATCGACGCGATGAACGCTCCACTGCCCGGGCCGTTGCCCTTGCCCCTGCCGTTGCCCTGCTGTTCCTCGACGTCGACGGCCCGTTGATCCCGTTCGGCGGCGACCCCGCCCGCCGCCGAACCCACCTGACGGAGCGTCGGGTCCGCGAGCTGACCGGCGCGTCCAACCCGCTGCTGACGCGCGTCGATCCGGCCAACGGTCCCCGACTCGCCGCGCTGCCCTGCCGGTTGATCTGGGCCACCACCTGGTTCGACGACGCGAACACCTGCCTCGCCCCGCTGCTCGGCCTGCCGCCGATCCCCGTCCTGCCCGACCCGCCCCTCACCGCGCCCGACCCCGCACCCGGCGTCCACTGGAAGACGCCGGCCCTGGTGGCCCACGCCGCCGGCACCCCGTTTGCGTGGGTCGACGACGAGATCACCGAGGCCGACCG
This sequence comes from Kitasatospora cheerisanensis KCTC 2395, assembly GCF_000696185.1. Taxonomy (GTDB): domain Bacteria; phylum Actinomycetota; class Actinomycetes; order Streptomycetales; family Streptomycetaceae; genus Kitasatospora; species Kitasatospora cheerisanensis. The sequence goes on from NZ_KK853997.1 coordinate 6,969,220, forward strand.
CCGCTGGGTCGCCGACCACCACCCCGGCCCGGCCCTGCTGCACCGCGTCGACCCCGAAGTCGGCCTGACGGAACGGGACTTCGTGCCCCTCGCGGCCTGGCTGCGCCACCAGTCCTGACCAGCACCGGGGAGCCGTACGTCAGCAGTCGGGGCCCAGGGCCACCGGAAGGCCGCGGATCCAGGCGGCCCGGTCCGGCTCGGCGACGGCGACGCGTTCCAGCGCCGCGACGAACCGGCGGCCCTCAGCGGCGTCCATTCCGCCGAGCTCGTGAGCGATGCCTTCGAGCGTGCTGAGCGCGAAGTTCGAGTCCGACCCGACGGAGACGAGGTCCTCCAGCGTCGCGATCGCGGTGAGCAGCGCCCTGACGACTTCGTCACCCGGAAACGCCGCGCCGCCGTCCTCTTCCACCTCAGTGATCACGGGACGATGCTGCCACGCGTGCCGCCTGCACCGCCTCCACCGCCACACGGGACGGCGAGACGACGGGGCGCCGAGCCACCGTGACGTTGGGACACCGGGCCATCGGGATGCCTGGCCACCGGGCCGCCGGGCCACTGGGCCACGCCCAGGTCGGTCGCGGCGTGCCGGGACCGGGCCCGCTTCGTAGGCGCTGATCGCCGCCTCCACCCGGTGGCGTGCGCCGAGCGTGGGGAGCACCGCGCTGACGTGTGCCTTCACCGTGCCTTCGAGCAGGCGCAGTTGGCCGGCGATTGCCGCGTTGGACGGGCTCGCGCCGAGGTGGGCGAGCGACTCGCGCTCGCGTGGGGTGAGGCGGCCAGTGAGCGGTGGGGGTGTGCGGCGCGGTGGGTGCGCAGCCCGGCGATGACCCGGCCGGCGAGCCGCGGGGTCAGGTGGCGGTGTCGTACCCGCGCCGACGTCTACCCGCCCGACCAGGTCCGCTCCGCGACCCAACGATCGTGCGCCCGCGGCGAGTTCTACCGCTCGGGCGGCACCCTCCTGGCCGAGGCCGACCTCTACCGCCTCTGCTGGGCCGGCCCCACCCTGCTCTCGAAGGGCGTGCTGCCCGCGCTCCGGCCCTGACCCTGCCGGCCGGCCGCCGTAACCGGTTCGACCTGATCGTCCGTCTGCGGAGATCATGTGAGCATGTCGTCATCGGAATCCGCAGCCAGCGTCCTGCAGGACCACGCCGTGCTCTGGAGCGTCGGCGAGATCCGGGCGGGCGAGGTGATCGGGGCCGCCTGCGACGCGCTCGTCGCCGGCTTCGACAGCCCCGCCCTGCGCACGCTGGCCGGGTGCGAACGCGCCGACGCGGACTACGACGTCCCCGCGCTCCTTCCTGCCGCACTCGCCGAACTCGGCCTCATCCACTACCCGGTCGGCAGTCCGGCCGGTCGGGAAGCCGCCGCCGGGGCCCTCGCCCGCCAGTTGCTGGCCGGCGCGCTCACCCCACGGGAGCTGGCGTTCCGGATCCACCAGCGCTTCGGACGTCAACTGCCTTTGGTCGAACGGCTCGCAGAACTCGACGACGAGTACGACACCCTCGAGTACAGCGACCGGACGCCGGCCCAGCTCGACGCCGAGGTCACCTCCGAAGCCCGACGCCTGGCCCGGCACGCTGCGCCGGGCGTCAACTGACCGGTGCTGTCGCTGCCGCGTCGTGAAGGGCCGTCAGGTGGGCGGCGAGGTCGGCTGCCGTGGGGCGATCGGCCGGGGCGGCGAGGAGCACGGGCCTGAGTGCGCCCAGGAGTTCGGGCCGCGGGGCGGTGGGGGTGAGCGGGACGGCGCGTTCGCCGTTCGCCCTGAACAGGTCGGCCGGGGCGGCCGTCGTGCGGTCGATGCCGGCGGCGCGGTAGTCGAGTGGCCAGTCTCCGGTGGCGCAGGTCCACAGCAGGACGGCGAGGGCGTGGACGTCGCTGGCGGGCGTGGTCAGGACGGGCTGCCGGTCGGCCGTGACGGCGGCGGCCAGTTCGGGTGCGGTGAGGTGGACCATCGTGCCGCGGAAGGCCGTCCACGGCGTCTCGTCGAGCCGCCGCGACCAGGCGAAGTCGAGCAGCCGCACACCCTCCCCGGTGTGGACGGCACGGGCGGGCTGGAGGTCGCCGTGGATCCACCCGAGCGCGTGGAAGTCGGCGACCGCGCGGGCGACTTCGGCCGCACCGCAGCGCGACCGTGCGGGCGCCGGCCCGGCCCGCCCGGACGGACTCGAACTGCCGCCAGGTGCTCGGACCTTCCACCCACCGCGTCACGTACCAGCTGCCGTCCGCGCCGAAACGCCCGCTCGCGGCACCGTAGCCCGGCAGCGAGTCGAGCACCGCCGCCTCCCGACCGGTGACCTCGGCCGCCGCACCCCGCCCGAACTTGATCGCGGTCGCCCCGCCCGGCCCGACCGCCCTGACCACCCGCGCCCCACGCCGGTCACTGACCTCCGCCAACGACACAGCCCCGCCGCACAGTTCCTCGGCCGCCCTCACCGCGTCCGCGGCTTCGACCACGCGCCTGTCCATCCCCGAGTCCTCCTTCGCCCCGCCGGTGCCGTCGCACTCGTGGGGCAACGAGGCGGACGGCGGCGGGACACTCCGCGCGTCGCGGTGGGTGTCACCAGATGAGGACGCCGCCGGTGGGCTCGGACTTGGCGCGGTGGGCGGCGGCGGTGATGTTGTCGAGGCGGGCGGTGAGGTAGTCGGGGGCGCAGCCGCACTGGGTGGCGAGGGATTCGTGGTGGGTGCGGAGGGTGGCGCATTCGGTGAGGAAGGCGTCGAGGTCGGGGTGGTCCACGAGGAGGTCGGTGGTGGCGAGTCGGGGGAGGAAGCGGGCACCGAGGGCGCGTACGGGGGCGGAGCCCCAGAGGTGGGTGCGGGTGCGTTCGAAGCCGGCCAGGGTGCGGCCGTAGGGAGGGTCCTCCAGGAGTTCCCAGTCGCCGTCGGGTCTGCGGACGAAGGTGTGGACGAGCAGGCTCATGCGGTGATTGTTCCGGAGGCCGGTGGTGCGGCGTCGAACGGTTTTCCGCGCGGTCAGCCGGCGGTGTGCGGGCCGCCGCCGAGGTGGCGGTTGCGGGTGCGGCGGGCGGCGAGGCGGGTGGCGGTGGGGAGTTGGGCGAGTTCGGCGAGGGCCTGGGTGATGGCCGTGGCGAGGTGGGTGCGGAGGTCGGCGGGGTCGTCGGTCTCGGGGACGACCTGGTCGACCAGGCCGGTCGCGGCCAGCGCGGTGGCCGTGATGCCCTGGGCGCGGGCGAGTTGAGGGGCGTGGTCGCCGTCGCGGTGGACGATGGCGGATGCGCCTTCGGGCGGCAGCGGGGCGAGCCAGGCGTGTTGGGCGGCGATCACCCGGTCGGCGGGCAGCAGGGCGAGCGCGCCGCCGCCGCTGCCCTGGCCGAGCAGGACGGCGAGGACGGGCGTGCGCAGGCCGACCAGGGTGGTCAGGCAGTGGGCGATCTCCAGTGCCACGCCGTCGAGTTCGGCTTCGACGGAGAGTTCCGCGCCGACGGTGTCGACCACGGTGAGCAGCGGCATGCCCAACTCCTCGGCCAGTTCGGCCTGGCGGCGTACGGCCCGCAGGTCGGCGGCGGTGAAGCGGAGTTCGGGCAGGTCGGGGCCGGAGCGTTGCTGGGCGACGACCATCACCGGCCGTCCGCCGATCAGGGCCAGGGCCCGGACGAGTGCGCTGTCGCCGTCCAGTGGGACGAACAACTCGGCAGTGTGGTACAGCAGTTCGCGCGCCGAGAGCCGCTCGGGGCGGCGGCTGCGGAGTACCGAATCCCAGGCGTCCTCGGTGGCGGCGGGAGGGGAGGGCGCGGCCGGAGCGGGTGAACTGGCCTCGGGCGGGCGGGTGGTGAGGACGGTGAGGGCGCGGGAGAGGAAGGTGCGCAGGCGCTCGGGCGGGACGATGGCGTCCAGGCGGCCGTGAGTGGCGAGGGTCTCGGCGCGCTGGACGGTCGGCGGCAGCGGCTCGCCCCGCAACTCCTCGTAGACGCGCGGGCCGAGGAAGCCGAGGCGGGCGTTCGGCTCGGCGAGGACCAGGTGGCCGAGGGTGCCCCAGGAGGCGAACACGCCGCCCATGGTGGGGTTGCGCAGGTAGGTCAGGTACGGCAGGCCGGCGGCACGGTGCGCGTGGATCGCGGCGGTGACGCGGACCATGCACAGGAACGCCGCGGAGCCCTCCTGCATCCGGGTGCCGCCGGACACCGGCAGGGCGAGCAGCGGGAGGCCCTCGGCGGTGGCGCGCTCCACGGCGCGGGTGATCCGTTCGGCCGTGGCGACGCCGATCGAGCCGCCGAGGAAGCCGAACTCGCAGGCGATCAGCACCAGCGGCCGCCCGTCCAGCAGGGCGTGGCCGGTGAGCACCGCCTCGTCCAGGCCGGTGCGGGCGCGGGCCCGGGCGAGGGCGTCCCGGTAGCCGGGGTCGGCGGGCTCGACGGTGATCGGCTCGTCCCAGGAGGTGAAGCTGCCGGGGTCGACCAGCAGATCGAGGAGCTGGCGTGCCGTCACCTGGGGCCTCCATCAGGGGAAACGGGAGCGGGGGAGCGGCGAAGAGGGGGCTTCGCGGTGCCGAGCCTACGGGCGGACGCCGTCCGCCGGCGGGCGCGCCGCACAGTGGTGATCGGGATCACCGCTGCGGCGTCCGCGCAGCGAGGGGAAGGGCCTGTCGGCCGCGGGGATGGAACGTGACGCACCAGACACGCACCTAATTGGTATCCAAGATGCTGAATTGGCTACAGTCAGGGCCGTGAGGCTGACCAAGAGCACCGACATCGCCCTGCGCATCGCGATGCGCCTGGCGGTGCTGGACGAGGACCAGACCCCGACCACCCGCGAGGTGGCCGAGGCGGTCGACGTCCCCTACAACCACGCGGCGAAGGTGGTCAGCCGTCTCCAGCACCTGGGCGTGGTCGAGGCCCGGCGCGGGCGCGGTGGCGGGCTCGCCCTGACCTCCGCGGGCCGCACCGGATCGCTCGGCCGGATCGTCCGGGAACTGGAGGGCGCGGGGGACGTGGTCGGCTGCGAGGACGAGCCGCCCTGTCCACTGCGGCACGCCTGCCGCCTGCGCGGGGCACTGCGCCGGGCGCAGGAGGCGTTCTTCGCGACGCTCGACCCGTTGACCGTGGCCGATCTGGTCGGTCCGCCGACCGGCCCGGTCCTGCTCGGACTGCCCGGCCGTGGATAGCCGGGTCCGGTCCGGCCGGACAACGGGAGCGAGGGCGGGAGCGGGAGCGGGGTCGGAGGCTCGCGGCGGTTGCGCGCCGCCGGGTCGCTGATCCTGCGTCAGCTCTCCGAGGGGCAGGTTCGCACGGCCGTCCGCGGCCGTCCGCGGCCCACCCGGGCATGCTCGGAAAGCGCTTTCCGCCCTCGGGCGCACCCGCCTGACCAGGCATTTCGGGTGGCAGCGGGCGGTGTCCGCAGGGTCGAGACCCCGAGCGGCACCGGGTGTAAGCAGTGGTACCAACTGTTCTCAGCAGTACGCGGTCCAGGTATTCCCACACCGTAAAATGCGCATCTCAGATGCGAGTTTGGAGCTTCGGATGCTCTCCGAGAAGTCCGCGCAGACCGTGCGTGCCACCCTGCCCGTGGTCGGTGCGGCCATCGAGCAGATCACCGGCTCGTTCTACCACCGGCTCTTCAACGCCCACCCCGAGCTGCTGCGCGACCTGTTCAACCGGGGCAACCAGGCCGACGGCAGCCAGAAGCAGGCACTGGCCGGCTCCATAGCCGCCTTCGCGAGCGCCCTGGTGAACAACCCCGACGAGCGGCCGGACGCCATGCTCGCCCGCATCGCCCACAAGCACGCCTCGCTCGGCGTCACCGGCCCGCAGTACCAGGTCGTCCACGACCACCTGTTCGCCGCCATCGTCGAAGTGCTCGGCGAGGCCGTCACCCCCGAGGTCGCCGAGGCCTGGGAAGAGGTGTACTGGCTGATGGCCAACGCCCTGATCGCCATCGAGCAGCGCCTCTACGAGGAGAGCGGCACCCACGGCGAGCGCCGCCCCTACACCGTGGTCTCCCGCACCGCCGAGACCGCCGACGTCGCGACCTTCCTGCTGCGCCCGGCCGACGGCGGCCCCGTCCCCTCCCACAAGCCCGGCCAGTACGTCTCCGTGCAGGTCGAACTCGCGGACGGCGCCCACCAGATCCGCCAGTACAGCCTGTCCGGGCAGCCCGAGGGCGGCCTGCAGATCACCGTCAAGCGGGTGGCCGGCGACCCGGCCGGCGAGGTCTCCACCCACCTGCACCAGCACGTCGACGAGGGCGCCACCCTGCTCGTCAGCGCCCCGTTCGGCGATGTGCAGCTGGCCGACGAGGACCGCCCGGTCGTGCTCGCCTCGGCCGGCATCGGCTGCACCCCGATCGTCGGGATGCTCTCCCACCTCGCCGAGACCGGCGCCACCCGCAAGGTGATCGCCGTCCACGGCGACCAGCAGGAGTCCGCGCACGCCTTCCGCGAGGAGTTCGGCCAGCTGGTGGCGAAGCTGCCGAACGCCGAGGCGCACGTCTGGTACGAGCGCCCCGAGGGCGAGTGGCCCGCCGAGCGCACCGGCCGCGTCGACCTGACCGGTCTGGCCGTCCCCGCCGACGCCGTCGCCTACCTGTGCGGCCCGCTGCCGTTCATGCGCGCCGTCCGCACCCAGCTGCTGGAGGCCGGCGTCCCGGCCGCCGACATCCACTACGAGGTCTTCGGCCCCGACATGTGGCTCGGCCAGTAGCACCCGCGACGCCGCTCAACTGCCGCGCGGGAAGCGGTGGATGAGC
>NZ_KK853997.1:6975941-6976545 GCF_000696185.1 Kitasatospora cheerisanensis KCTC 2395
GACCAGGGCATTTCGGGTGGCAGCGGGCGGTGTCCGCAGGGTCGAGACCCCCGAGCGGCACCCGGGTGTAAGCAGTGGTACCAACTGTTCTCAGCAGTACGCGGTCCAGGTATTCCCACACCGTAAAATGCGCATCTCAGATGCGAGTTTGGAGCTTCGGATGCTCTCCGAGAAGTCCGCGCAGACCGTGCGTGCCACCCTGCCCGTGGTCGGTGCGGCCATCGAGCAGATCACCGGCTCGTTCTACCACCGGCTCTTCAACGCCCACCCCGAGCTGCTGCGCGACCTGTTCAACCGGGGCAACCAGGCCGACGGCAGCCAGAAGCAGGCACTGGCCGGCTCCATAGCCGCCCCTGGAGACCTGGCCCCAAAGGGGGCCACCACCCAGGGGGGGGGGGACTAGGGGGGGCGGCGCGCGCGCGCGCGCGCGCGCGCGCGCGCGCGCGCGCGCGCGCGCGCGCGCGCGCGCGCGCGCGCGCGCGCGCGCGCGCGCGCGCGCGCGCGCGCGCGCGCGCGCGCGCGCGCGCGCGCGCGCGCGCGCGCGCGCGCGCGCGCGCGCGCGCCGCGCGCGCGCGCGCGCGCGCGCGCGCGCGCGCGCGCGCGC
>NZ_KK853997.1:6978184-6979300 GCF_000696185.1 Kitasatospora cheerisanensis KCTC 2395
GAGGCCGACCCCACGGGCGCCGACGGGGCGTCACTTCAGGACGGCGCGGATCGCGTCCCGGAGCTGCTCGCCGTCCGGCTGAAGCGCCCGATCCAGGCCCAGGGCGAACGGCAGCACCGCGCCGTCCGGACGGGTCACCCGGCGTGGCGGGGCGAGCAGCCGGCCCTCCTCGCAGGCGATCGCCAGCACCTCGGCGGCGAACCCCGCGAAGCGGTTGGAGTCGTCCAGCACCACCAGCCGCCCGGTGCGCGCCAGCGAGGCCAGCAGTGCCGCCCGGTCCAGCGGGTACAGGGTCCGCGGATCGAGCACCTCCACCGACACCTCGCCCGCCAACTCCTCGGCCACCACCAGCGCCTGGTGCACCAGATGGCCGACCGCGACCACCGTGACGTCCGTGCCCGCCCGGTGCGTGCGCGCGGCACCCAGCGGCACCGGCGACGGCGGCGCCGTCACGTCCTCCCGGACGCCCAGCGCGCCCGCCGGGGCGAACAGCACGCACGGATCGTCGTCCGCGATCGCCGAACTCAGCAGCCCGTACGCGTCGGTGGGCGTCGCCGGCACCAGCGTCTTGATGCCGACGTGCGCGAACAGGCCGTACGGATGGTCCGAGTGCTGGCCCGCCCAGCCGCTGCGGGAACCCGAGCCCGGCACCACCACGGTCAGCGGCACCCGCGCCTGACCACCCGTCATCAGCGAGAACTTGTGCGCCTGGTTGGCGAGTTGCTCGAAAACCAGGAACAGCAGCGACGGGATCTGCAACTCGATCACCGGGCGCATCCCGGCCAGCGCCGCCCCGATGCCCGCCGAGGTGAACGCCTGCTCCGACAGCGGCGTGTCCACCACCCGCTGCGCGCCGAAGCGTTGCTGCAGGCCCAGGGTCAGGCCGGCCAGGCCCGCGCCCACGTCCTCGCCGAACACGCACACCGCCGGGTCGGCCTCCAGCGCGTCCGCCAGCGCCCGGTTCATCGCCTTCGCGTACGACAGCAGGGTCACGGCATCGCTCCCGCCCGGGGCCGCAGCCCGCTCGCGTACAGGTGGTCGGCCGCCGACGCCGGATCCGGCTCCGCCGAACGGAGCGCGAACTCGGCAGCGGAGGCCAGCAGTTCGGACACCTCG
>NZ_KK853997.1:6979382-7110069 GCF_000696185.1 Kitasatospora cheerisanensis KCTC 2395
AGGGCGGCGGCCGCGGCGGCCAACGGGTCGCGCTCGCGCCAGGCCGCCACCTCCTGCGGGGTGCGGTACGACAGCCGGAACCGGCGCTCCATGGTGTGGTGCGCCTCGAAGCGGTACGTCAGGCACTCCAGGAACGCCGGCCCGCCGCCCGCCCGGGCCGCCGCCACCGCCTCCTCGGCGGCCGCGCGGACCGCCTCCACGTCCATGCCGTCCACCGTCTGCGCCGGAATGCCGAAGGCCTCCGCCCGTCCGCATGCCGAACCGCCAACTGCCGCACCGGCCGGAAGCGTTGTCGCATAGCCGTTGTTCTCGCATACGAACAGCACCGGGGCCCGCCAGATCGACGCCAGGTTCAACGCCTCCAGCAGCACGCCCTGGTTGAGCGCACCGTCGCCGAAGAACGAGGCCACCACCCGCGGACGGCCCTGCCGCTGCGCCGCCCAGGCCGCGCCGACCGCGATCGGCGCGCCCGCGCCGACGATGCCGTTCGCGCCGAGGATGCCCAGCGAGAAGTCCGCGGCGTGCATCGACCCGCCCCGCCCCTGGTTCAACCCGTCGACCCGGCCCGCCAGTTCGGCGAGCAGCCGGCCCGGGTCGGCGCCCTTGGCGAGCACGTGCCCGTGGCCCCGGTGGGTGGACGTCAACTGGTCCTCCGCGCCGAGCGCCGCGCAGACGCCGACCGCCACCGCCTCCTGGCCGATGTACGGGTGGGTGCCGCCGACGATCAGGCCCGACCGCACCCACTCCAGCGCCAGTTCCTCGAACGAGCGGATCAGCCGCATCATCCGGTACCGCCCCGCCGGGTCCGCCAACCGCGGCAGGCTCACCGGCCCGACCGCCACAGCACCGGGCAGAACTCCGGGTCCGCGTAGTCCGGCTGCCCGTCGGCCGTGCGCCGCACCACCGCGTCGTGGTTGTACACCACCGGCGAGCCGTCCGGCTTCCGGAACGAGCGGTAGCGGTTCGAACCGTCCTGGAGGTGCAGCGAGACCGCCCGGCGCGGCTGCGCGGACCGGTTCGGGCCCGAGCCGTGGTACGTGCGGCAGTGGTGGAAGGAGACGTGCCCGCGCGGGATCTCCACCGGCACGGTCCGCACCTCAGAGCCGTTGAACTCGGCGTTCTCGTGGAGCAGTTGCTCCAGCTCGGAGCGGTCGCGGGCGGCGAAGTGCCGGGTCGAGTCGTCGCCCCCGGGCCGCTCCTCCCACCGGTGGCTGCCGTCCACCATGGTGATGGTGCCCATCTCCTCCGTGCAGTCGTGGAACGGCAGGAACGCCGTCAGCATCCGCTGCGAGGTCGAGGTCTGCCAGTAGTGCTTGTCGAAGTGCCACGGCACCACGTTGCTCGGCTCGCCCGGTACCGGCGGCTTGTAGATCAGCGTCGCCTGGAACACCCGGATCTCCTCCGCCTGCGCCAGCCGCGCCGCCACCGCGCCCAGCAGCGGCTTGCGCAGGATCCGGCCGATCTCGGCGTGCTCGTAGTGCACGTAGTCGTTGTGCCGCTGCACCGGGCCGTCGGCCGGCGTCCAGGCCGCCAAGTGCGGCGGTCGCGCCGGGAGTTCACGATCCCGTTCACCGGCGTAGTAGCGCTCGGTGGCGGCCTGCAGCGCGTCCAGCTCCTGGTCGCTGAACAGCCGCCGCGACAGGTACCAGCCGCGCTCCGCGTACTCCAGCACCTCCTCGGCCGTCGGCAGCAGCGCCGACTCCTCCTCCGACAGACCGAACGGGTCGATGGCGGTGGTCACTTGAGGGCTCCCCTTCGGTTCAGTGGTCCGCGGTGGCGCGCTCGCGCTCCACCGCCTCGTACAGGGCCTTGATGTTGGCGGTGCCGAACGAGCCGGCACCGCGCCGCTCGACCAGCTCCAGGAAGAACGTCCGGCGCGGGTGCGTGGAGCGGGCGAAGATCTGGAACAGCTCGCCGCCGTGATCCCGGTCCACCAGCACATTGGTGTCGCGCAGCTCGTCCACCGGGATGCCGGTCGGCCCGAGCCGCGCCTCCAGCGCACGGTAGTACGCACCCGGCGTACTGAGGAACGCCACGCCGCGGGCGGTCAACTCCCGCACCGAGGCAGTGATCGACGCCGTCGAGAACGCCACGTGCTGGGCGCCCGCGCCGCCGTGCGCCTCCAGGAACCCGTCGATCTGGCCGGACGCCCGCGAGGTGTCCGGCTCCAGCAGGGTGAACGTCACCGTGCCGCACGGACTCTGCACCACCCGGGAGTCCATCGCCTGCGCGCCGACCTCGATGTACTCCCGGAAGATCTCCCGGAAGCCGAGGCCGCGCACCGCCCACTGCACCGAGGCGTCCAACTGCCCGCCCGGCACCGCGATCGCCACATGGTCCAGCTCCAACAGCGCGCCCTGACCGGGCAGTTCCCCTTCCGGCAGCAGGTCCCGCGCGTCCGCGAAGCGGACCGCGAGGTCGCCGAACCCGGAGACCGTGCCCGCCCCGTCCAGGCAGCCGCCGCCGGCGTTCAGCGCCCGCTCGGCCGCCACGGCCGCCGCGACCCCGTCGGTGTGCCGCAGCGCGACCACCGCCACGCCGTCGCCGTGCCGCCGCACCCACTCCGCCACCTGGTGCTCGGCCTCCACCGCCGAGGTCACCAGCAGCCGGATCGAGCCCTGGTGGGCCAGCACCTGCGCCGTGCCCGGCGCGGTCCGGGCCGGCCGGCTCAGCGTGAAGCCCCACTCGTCGCGCAGCTGCGCGGCGTACTTGTGGGCGTCCTCCGCGTACAGTTCGAGATAGGCGATGCCCGCCACGGTCATGAGTCCTCTCCGAGATGCCCGGCCGCGACGCCGAGGTGCTTGGCTGCGGTGCCGTCGTGCCCGGCCGCAGTGCCGTCCTGTTCGGCCGCGATGCCGAGGTGCTCGGCCGTGCCGAGCTGCTTGGCCGTGATGCTCGGCGGGCCGAACACCAGGCTCAGGTTGTGGCCGCCGAACGCGAACGAGTTGGACAGCGCATGCCGCACCGGGCGGCGCAGCGCGGTGCCGCGGATGTGCCGCAACTCGCAGTCCTGGTCCGGCTGTTCGAGGTTCAGCGTGGGCGGCAGCAGGCCCTCGGCGACGGCCAGGGCGGACACCGCCGCCTCCACCGCGCCGGCCGCGCCCAGCAGATGGCCCGTCGCGCCCTTGGTGGAGCCGACCAGCGGACCGGGCCCGCCGAACACCTCGCGCAGCGCCGAGACCTCCGCCCGGTCGCCCAACTTGGTACCGGTGCCATGGGCGTTGACGTAGTCCACGGCCGACGCGTCCAGGCCCGCCGAGCGCAGCGCCGCCCGCATCGCTGCGGCCGCGCCCGCCCCGTCGGGGCGCGGCATGGTCGGATGGTGGGCGTCGGTGGCCGCGCCCCAGCCGGACAGTTGCGCGTACGCCGCGGCGCCGCGCGCGGCCGCGTGCTCGGCCCGTTCCAGCACCAGGACGGCACTGCCCTCGCCGAGCACGAAGCCGTTGCGGCGGACGTCGAAGGGCCGGGAAGCCAGCGTCGGATCGTCCCAACCGGCTGCCAGCGCACGGGAGTTGTCGAAGGCTGCGGCGATGGTCGGGTGCAGCGGGGCCTCCGCGCCGCCGCACACCACCACGTCGGCCTCGCCGCCGCGGATCAGCCGCAGGCCCTCGGCGACGGCCTGCGCGCCGGCCGCGCAGGCCGTGATCACCGCCGAGCTGTAGCCGCGGATGCCGTGGGTGATGGCGATCCGGGCGGCCGCCATGTTGGACAGCATGCCGGGCAGCAGGTACGGGCTGACCGCGGCCCGGCCGCGCTCGCGCCGCGCCGCAGCCTGCTGCTCGTAGCTCTCCAGGCCGCCCCCGCCGGTGGCCAGCACCACCGCGACCCGTTCCGGGTCGGTGTCCTGACGGACCATCAGCTTCGCGTCGGCCAGGGCGTCGTCGGCGGCGGCCAGGGCCAGCAGCAGGAAGCGGTCGGCGCAGCGGGTCTCGGTCGCCGGCAGCACCTCGGTCGCGGGGACGTCCGGGGCGATGCCCGCGGCTCGCAGCCAGCCCGCCGCCGGGTGGCCCGCGGGCGGAACGGTCAGTCCGGAGCGGCCGGCGGCGAGCGCGCGGAACACCTCGGGGACGCCCCGGCCGAGCGGCGTCAGCCAGCCGATTCCGGTGATCTGCGCGGCGACGGAGGCCGGATGCGCGGCGGTCGAGGCCGGACGGGTGGTGGGAGCGGTCGGATGTGCGGTGGGGGCGGCCGGACGCGCGGCGGGGGTGGTCATCGGGCGCCGGCCGCGGTGAGGTGCTGCTGCCGCAGCAGGCCCTTGCGGACCTTGCCGGTCGGGCCGAGCGGGATCCGCTCGTCGGGCACGGCGAGCACGGTGCGGACGGTGGCGGCGACGTGTGGCTCCAGCGCGGCCAGCACCTGGCCGGTCAGCTCGCTCGACTCGCCCTCGCCCGAGGCGAGTTGCAGCAGCACGTCGGTGACGACGCGGTCGCCGTCGCGGAACGCCACCACCGTGCAGTCGAGCACCTCGGGGCAGGCGGCGAGGACGCGTTCCTCGCTGGCGGCGGTGTGCAGGCGGCGGCCGTCGCCGAGGTCGACGGTGTCGACGGCGCGGTCCACGTGGTAGTAGTAGCCGTCCTCGTCGCGGTACATCAGGTCGCCGGTGAGGAAGTAGTCGCGCAGCCGGGTGCGGTGGGTGGTGGCGGAGTCGTTCCAGTAGCCGAGCGACAGGGTGGGGGAGCGGGTGCCCAACTCGCCGACCTGGCCCGGTCCGAGCTCGTTGCCGTCCGGGTCAAGGATCGCGCAGTCGACGAAGGCGTGCGGGCGGCCGACGCAGCGGCCGTAGCGGTCGGAGTCCACGGTGTGGGTGATGTGGAAGTGCGAGTGGCCCATCTCGGAGGAGCCGAGGCCGTCGATGAACACCGAACCGGCGGTGCGGACCCGGCCCTGCCGGGTGGCCGTCTCGCGCGAACCCTGGGCGACCAGGCGGCGGATGTGGGTCTCGTGCGCGCAGTCGCCGGTGTTCCACCACAGGCCGACCGAGGACAGGTCGCGGGCGGTGAGGTCGTGCCGGGCGAGGTCGGCCCAGGTGGTGGCGAAGCCGAACACGCCGAGCGGCTGCCAGCGTTCGATCGCGTCCAGCACCGCCGGGCCCGACTGGCTTGAGATCAGGTGCAGCTGGGCGTCGAAGCTGAGCGCCAGGTTGACCGCGATCAGGGTGGCGGTGTGCGCGGCGGGCAGTGCGCTGAGCACCCGGTCGATGCCCTGCGGGCGGGGCAGCAGCAGCCGGTGCCGGATCGCCGCGTAGAGGCCGGCGTGCGAGTGCAGCACGGCCTTCGGCAGGCCGGTGGTGCCGGAGGAGTGGGTGATGGCGACCGGATCGGTGGGCCAGTGGCGGTACGGGGCGGGCGCCGACTCCGGGTCGCCGTCGCCGAGTCGGGCGGTGTCGGCGAGCAGCGTGGTGCCGAGGTCCAGGCCGGCCAAGGCCTTGGCGTGTTCGGCGTCCGCGAGCAGCCCGGCCGCGTTCAACCGGCGCAGGTAGCGGGCCGAAGTGTCCGCGTCCAGCGCCGGGTTGAGCAGAGCCGGGATCGCGCCGAGCCGGGACAGCGCCAGGAAGGCGAGGACCTGGTCGGCCGCGGCGGAGGCCTGCACCGCGACCGGGTCGCGGCGGCGTACCCCGAGCGCGTGGAGTGCCGAGGCCCGCGCACGTACGGCGGCATCGAGCTGACGGAGCGTCAGTGCGGTGTGGGCGGGGTGGCCGTCGACCGGGGTGTCGAAGGTCAGCGTCGGCGAGTCGAGGCCGAGCCCCTGTGCGACCCGGGTGGTCAGGACGTTGCCGGCGCCGACGGAGCTGTCCTCGGACAGCGCGGCGCGCAGGGTGCGGAGGCTCATGGATCCCGTTCTTCTCGTGGTGCGGGACGTCGGGGTCGGGAGGTGCGGGACGTCGGGCTGCGGGGTGTCGGGCTGCGGGGTGCTGGGCTGCGGAGTGCGCGGTGTCGGGGTGCGGGGCGTCGGGCCGCGGACTTCCGGGTGCGGTGCGGTGCCGTCGCCTGGCCGGTGGCCGTCAGGAGGCGAGCAGGACGGCGGTGGCGTGGTCGGGCGGGCCCTGGGCGGCGGTGATCAGCAGGACCTGCTCGGCGTCGCCGTCCTCGATCAACAGGCAGGCCCGGTCGTGGAGTTCGTCCTCGGTGTCGAAGCCGGGCCCGAGCGCGACCACCGGCCCGTCGAGCTGCCAGCGGGCGGCGAGGTGGCCGAGGACCGCGTTCGGGTTGGACTGGAAGAACAGCAGTGGCGGGACGCGCCGCCCGGCGGCGGTGGCCCGGGCGAGCGCGTCCGCGGTGCCGGTGTCGCCGGTCGGGCTGACCAGCAGCAGGGCCGTGCGCGGGGCCGCGAGGGCGGGCGGCGGGCCGTAGTGCGCCCGCAGGCAGCGTTCGGCGGTCTCGGCCACCAGCGGGCTGAAGCTGGACTCCACGAAGCCCGCGAGGGGCGGGAGCCGGTCGTCCGGACGGTCCGGCCAGGCCGCAGCGGCGAGCACCCGGAGTTGGCCGGTCAGCTCCCTGGGGGAGAGCGGGACGGGTGGGGCGAGCGGGGCGAGTGGGGCAGGCGGCGCGGCGTCGGAGCCGGCGTCGGCGTCGGTGGTGATGGTCATGCGGGAGCCACCAGGAGTGCGGTGTTGGCGCCGCCGAACGCGGCGTTCAGGGTGAGGGCCAGGCCGCGGGCGGCCGGCCGGGGACGGTCGAGGACCAGGTCGAGCGGGCAGCCCGGGTCCGGGTGCTGCCAGCCCGCGTTGACGGGCAGCGCACCGGCCTCCAACACGCCGACGGTGACGGCGAGTTCGAGGAGCGCGGAGGCTTCCAGGGCGTGGCCGTGCACCGCCTTGGTGGAGCTGACCGGAGGGGTGCCGGTCGGGAACAGCGAGACCAGGGCGGCGGATTCGGCCAGGTCACCGAGCTTGGATCCCGCGCCGTTGGCGTTGACGTAGCCGATGCCGTCGGGTTCGGCGCCCGCCCGGCTGAGGGCGTCGCGCACCGCCCGGGCCAGCCCGGTGCCGTCCGGGTGCGGCCGGCAGACGTGGTGGGCGTCGCCGGTGCGGCCCCAACCGGCAATCCGGGCACGGGCGTTGCCGCCGCGTCGACGCAGCGCCGGAGCGGACTCCAGGACCACGGCGGTGACGGCGTCGCCGAGCAGCATGCCCTGCCGGCCCAGGCTGAACGGGCGGACGGCGCCGTCCCCGGCCAGGGCCCGGCCGGCGTCGAACACCGCGAAGGTGTCCGGCTCGACCAGGTAGCCGGCGGCGACCACCACCCGTTCGCGGCGGCCGGAGGCGATCAGCGCGGCCGCGTCGGCGACGGCCGTGGAGGCGGCCACGCACGCGCCGGTGTACACCTTGGGCCGCAGCCCGGTGCGGTCGGCGACCTCGGCGGCGACCGGTCCGGCCCGCCGGTCGCCGTGCAGGGCGAGCAGCAACTCGGCGGGCTCGCCGCCCGGTCGGCGATCGGTGGCGCCGGACTCGGCGAGCACGGCCACCAACTGGTCGGCCAGCCGCGGTGATCCGGCCACCGTGGCGGCCCGGTCGGTACGGCGCCCGGCCGTGGGGAAGCGGTCCACGGGCCCGAACGCCGGCCGGCCGGCCAGCACTCCGTCCAGCAGCGCGGGCAGGCCCGCGCCGAACGCCGAGCGCACCCCGACGCCGCCGACCAGGACGGCGCGCCGCGGCGGGCCGTTCCGGAGAGCGGTCACGGTCATGGCGCGGCGGCCCCCGCGTCCACCCGGTCGCCGTCCAGAGCTGCACCGTCCAGGGCTGTGCCGTCCAGGGCCGTACCTTCCAGGGCTGTGCCATCAAGGGCCGAGGCGTCCGGCCGGGCTGCGGCGGCGAGTTGGGCGCCGAGCGCGGCCACCGCGTCGTCCACGGTGCGGATGGCGTCCAGCCGGTCGTCGTCCAGGTCGAGTTGGACGCCGTAGGCCTGCTCGGCCTCGGCGATCAGCCAGGTGAGTTCGAGCGAGCCGATCTGGTCGTCGACCTGGTCGGGGGAGCGGTCGCCGTAGCGGGCGAGCATCGCGAGCGCCTCGGCCCGGCCGAAGCGCAGCTCGGGGCCGGTGCTCATCGGGCGGTGCCCACCGAGGACTTGGCGATCCGGGCGGCGACCTCGGCGCTGAACTCGTCGATGGTCATCAGCGCGGTGGACTCCATGTCGTCCAGCTCGAAACGGATGCCGAACTCCTCCTCGACCTGCACCGCCAGGTCGGCCAGCGCCAGCGACTCCAGGTCGAGACCGGCCGGGCCGAGGTCGGTCTCCGAAGTGACCTGCGAGACGTCGTAGTTCATCGTCGCCAGGGTGGTGAGGACGAACGAGCGGATCTTTTCCTGCATGGGACGGGTTCTCTCCAGCGCGTCGGGGTGTCGGGGTCGGGGACCTGGGGTCCACGGGTCTTCACGGGTCTTCACGGGTGCTCCGGGGCAGGGCGCACCGACGGACGGGCGGACGGTGTCTGGAGCCGTCGGCCCGGCCGGGCGCACCGCACCGGAACGGGGAAGGGGTGGATCAGCGGGGGGCGTCGGCCTGTCGGCGCAGGGCGGCGGCGTCCCGCAACAGCTTCCCGGTGGCGGTCCGGGGGAGCTGCGGCATCAGGTACAGCCGGCGGGGCAGCTTGTAGCCCGCCAGTTCCCGGCCCAGCAGTTCGCGCAACTGCTCGGCCGCGCCGCCCCGTTCGGACGGCTGGGAGGAGATGCCGTCGGCGGTCGCGGCGTACGCCTCGATCGCGCCGCCGGCGAACACCACCACGGCCTCGACCACGCCGGGAAGCCCGGTCAGGGTCTGCTCGACCTCGTTCAGGTCGACCTTGAGGCCGCCGATGGAAATCTGTGAGTCGCGCCGCCCCAGCACGGTGATCCGGCCGGTGGCGGCGTCGAGCAGGGCGGCGTCCCTGGTGTGCAGCAGGCCGTCCGACCAGCGGGTCGGGTCGGTCAGCCCCAGGTACGGGGAGTGCGGCCGGGTGATGTGCAACTCGCCGCCGGTCAAAGACAGTTGCATGCCGTGCACCGGCTGCAGGGCCGGATGGTGGCGGCCCGTCAGGTCGGTGGCGATGACGCCGGTCTCGGTCATCCCGTACATGGTGCCCAGCGGCACACCGTAGCGCTCGCGGAAGGCCGCGGGCAGTGGGGGCCGGACCAGTTCGCCGGCCACGATCATCCGCCGCAACTGCGGCAGCCGGGGCGGCGCGGCCACCGCGGCCAGCAGCTCCGCGTGGAACGGCACCCCGATCACGGTGGTGGGGGCGGTGCCGTCGGCGATCGCGGTGAGGATGCCCGCGGGGGTCATCCGCTGCGTCACCACCAGCTCCACGCCCGCGTGCAGGGCGTGCAGGAGACCGCCGACCAGGCCGAGCACGTGCACCGTCGAGGACAGCAGCACGGTGCGCTCGCCCCGGGCCGGGAACTCCGGCAGCCGTGCGTAGCAGTCGAGTTCGCGCAGCAGGTCGCCGGCCGTGCGGCCGATCACCTTGGACGGGCCGGTCGAGCCCGAGCTGAGCTGCACCAGGACGTGGTCGTCGTCCTCCGCGACCCCTCCCGGGAGCGGCCTGAACTGCGGCCGTCCGTCGGCGAGTTCGACCAGCACCCGGGGGTGCAGCCGGTCCACCGCGCGGGCCACCTCGGCGGCGGTCAGCCGGTGGTCCAGCAGGACCGCCCGGGCGCCGGCCCGCCAGGTGGCGAGCAGCACCGCGACGAACTCCGCCGAGGGCGGCATCCGCAGCGCGACCGTGCCGTGTTCGCCGAGGCCGGCGGCGGCCAACTGCCGCTGCCGTTCGGCCACCAGGGCCCGCAGCGTCCCCCTGCTCACCGGAGCGCCGAAGCGCAGGCACGGTTCGCCGTCCGGTCCGGCGAGTAACTGCTCGTCCACCCAGTCCGCGGCAACCGTGCGGCCGCGCACCGGGGTTGGGATCAGCGTCAACGCAACTCCACGCGCTCGTATGGGAAGCATGGGTCGGAAGTTGTGATGCTTCAGTGTGGATCCCCCGTCGGTGCCGACCTTTGCACGGGAGCGCATCAAGGGTCAAGGTCTATACCAGTGGCGGACCGGACCCCTACGCTGTCCCTCGTTTTCGCACCGGTTGACGGATCATCAGGAGGTTCGGAGACGATGGTTCCGCTGACCCTGGCGGAGCACGGCGAGCTGGCGAAGGGCCGACTCCCCGCCGTGATCTGGGACTTCTTCGAAGGCGGAGCCGGAGCGGAGTGGAGCCGGCGCGCCAACCTCGCCGCCTGGCGCCGCCACGTGCTGCGCCCGCGCGTCCTGGTGGACGTCTCGGCGCCCGACTGCGGCACCGAGCTGTTCGGCGACCGGCTGGCCGCCCCGTTCGGGGTCGCACCGATGGCCTACCACCAACTCGCCCACCCCGACGGGGAGTGCGCCACCGCCCGGGCCGCCTCCGAGGCCGGCGCGCTGCTGATCGTCAGCATCTTCGCCAGCCGCACCCTGGAGCAGATCGCCGCCGCCGCACCCGGCGCGGCCCGCTGGCTCCAGCTGTACTGGCTGCGCGACCGCGAAGCGCTCACCGCGCTGGTCCGGCGCGCCGAACAGGCCGACTACCGGGCCCTGGTGCTCACCGTGGACGCGCCCAAGGTCGGCCGCCGGCTGCGCGACCTGCGCAACGCGTTCGCGCTGCCGGCCGGCCTGGCCGCCGCCAACCTGGACGCCGAACTCACCAGCAGCGCCCGGCAGTCCGCGACCGGGCGGTCCGGCATCGAGGAGCACTCCCGGCAGCAGTTCGACCCCAGCATCACCTGGGCCGACCTGGCCT
Organism: Kitasatospora cheerisanensis KCTC 2395; assembly: GCF_000696185.1. Lineage (GTDB taxonomy): Bacteria > Actinomycetota > Actinomycetes > Streptomycetales > Streptomycetaceae > Kitasatospora > Kitasatospora cheerisanensis. Next base: position 6,990,120 of record NZ_KK853997.1, read on the forward strand.
GGCTGCGGCAGCGCACCCGCCTGCCGCTGGTGCTCAAGGGCGTGCTGACCGCCGAGGACGCGCGGCTCGCCGTCGAGCACGGCGTGGACGGCCTGATCGTCTCCAACCACGGCGGCCGCCAGCTGGACGGCGCGCCGCCCGCGCCGGCCGTCCTCCCCGAGATCGTGGACGCCGTCCCCGCCGACCACCCCGTCCTGGTGGACGGCGGCCTGCGGCACGGCACCGACCTGGCGAAGGCCCTCGCGCTCGGCGCCCGCGCCGCACTGGTCGGCCGCCCCGTGCTCTGGGGCCTGGCCCACGGCGGCGCGGACGGCGCCCGGGCGGTGCTCGACCTGGTCCGCGAGGAGCTGCTCGACACCATGGTGCTGGCCGGCCGGCCCACCCTCGCGGACCTCGACCGCGACGCCCTCGCGCCCTGGCCGGCGACGGCCGCCGCGCCCCGCTGAGACCGCGTCACTCTCCTTATATATAGGGGCCCGTGACGAGACACCGACAAGCAGCAGTTCCGCACCACCCACGCACGCACGAGAGGACCCCGTGGCGACCACCGCACAACCCGAGCCCGCCGGACCCGAGGCCCGCGGAGCCGGGCCCGTCGACGACCCGTTCGCTGACTGGGACTGGGAGGACCCCGAAGGGCTCGAAGCCCGCACCGACGCGTTCACCGAGAACCTCGCCCGCTGCACCTCGATCGACCTCGTCCGGCCCGAACTGCCGCACACCCACCAGGACTTCCAGGAACTCGGCGCCACCGGCATCGAGTTCGCCGCGTTCCGCACCCGGCACCCGCACGGACTCGGCACCGACCTGGTCGGCCTGCACACCGAGGCCGGCGGCGCGGCCGGAGGGACCCGCCCCGGCCCGGTCTACCGGATCGACGGCACGCACCTGTTCACCCAGCTCGACATCACCCGGCCGCTCCCGTTCGCCGACCACAGCGTGGACTGGGTGTACGCCGAGCACCTGATCGAGCACGTCCCGCTCGGCACCGCCGTGCACTGGCTCGGCGAAGTCCGCCGCATCCTGCGCCCCGGCGGCCTGCTCCGCCTCACCACCCCCGACCTGGCCCGCTACATCGACGGCTACCTCGACGGCGACCAGCGGTTCTTCCGCCGCCACCGCCGCCGCCTGCGCACCATGCGGGTCGGACCGCCGATGCCGGAGCGGCGCGCCTTCATGCTGAACCAGATCTTCTACCATTTCGGACACCGGTGGATCTACGACGAGGCCGAGCTGCGGCACGTCCTCGACCGCGCCGGCTACCACGAATTCGCCATCGAACGACGGGAGTTCCAGATCGGCGCCCGCCCCGACGTGGCCGAGCTCGACACCGCCTTCCGCAAGGACGAGTCGATCTACCTGGAGGCCGTCGCCCCCGGAGGACCGCGCTGATGCCACTGCACCCGCAGGCCGAGGCCCTGCGCGCCCGCCGCGCCGCCGCCGGCACCCCGCCGCTGTACACCCTCACCCTCGACCGGGCCCGCGCCGCCGACCTCGCCGACCTGCGCGCCGCCGCCGGAACCGGCGAACCCGTCGCCGCCGTCGAGGAGTTCACCATCGACGGCCCGACGGCCCGCTCACCCTGCGGCACTACCGCCCGACGGCCGAACCCGCCCCGCCGGGACCGGCCCTGCTCTACCTGTACGGCGGCGGGTGGGCCCTCGGCTCACTGGAGACCGGCGACCCGATCTGCCGCTCGCTCGCCAACGCCACCGGCGGCGCCGTCCTTGCCGTCGGCTACCGGCACGCCCCCGAACACCGCTTCCCCGCCGCCGTCCACGACTGCTACGCCGCACTCGACTGGATCGCCCGCAACGCCCCGCGGCTCGGCGTCGACCCCGAGCGGATCGCCGTCGGCGGCGACAGCGCCGGCGGCAACCTGGCCGCCGCCCTCACCCTGCTGGCCCGCGACCGCGGCGGCCCCGCCATCGTCCACCAGCTGCTGATCTACCCCAACACCGACCACCGCGCCGTCCCCGACGGACCGACGGCGGACGGCGAGGACCCGGCACTGTTCAACCGTCACTCGGTCGCCTGGTACTGGTCGCACTACCTCGCCGACCCGGCCGACGCCGCCGACCCGCTCGCCAGCCCGCTCCGCGCCCGGGACCACGCGGGACTGCCGCCCGCCACCGTCATCACCGCCGAGTACGACCCGCTGTGCGAGGAGGGCGAGCAGTACGCCACCGCCCTGCACGCCGCCGGCGTCCCCGTCACGCTGCGCCGCTACCCCGGCATGCCGCACGGCTTCTTCGCCGTGCCCGGCCTCCTCGACGACGGCCGGGCCGCCCAACTCTTCGCCGCAGAACGGCTGCTGGCGGCCTACGCGGGGAGCGGGCGGTGAGCGGGGTGCTGAAGCTGGGCGAGCTGCACGGCTCGCTCGCGGACCCGCTGCTGGACGCGATGACCTTCCTGAACGAGGTCACCGGCCGCTACCCCGAGGCGATCTCGTTCGCGCCCGGCCGGCCGTACGAGGAGTTCTTCGACCCGGCCGACATCCCCGGCCACCTGGAGACCTACCTGCGCCACCTGCGGGAGGAGAAGGGCCTGACGGAGAGCCAGGTCCGGCAGGAGGTGTTCCAGTACGGGCGGACCAAGGGCATCATCGCTCCGCTGATCGCCCGGGCGCTGGCCGCCGACGAGGGCATCACGGCCGACCCGGAGGCGCTGGTGGTCACCGTCGGCGCACAGGAGGGCATGCTGCTCGTGCTGCGCGCCCTGTGCGCCGGGCCGGACGACGTGCTGCTGGTCTCCTCGCCCTGCTACGTCGGCGTCACAGGCGCGGCCCGGCTGCTCGACCTGACGGTCCGTCCGGTGCCCGAGGCCGGCCCCGACGGCGGACTCGACCCGGACGCCCTCGCCGACGCCGTCCGGGAGTTGCGGGCCGCCGGGAAGCGCCCGCGGGCCTGCTACGTCGTCCCCGACTTCGCCAACCCGAGCGGCGCCAGCATGGACGAGCGGGCCAGGCGGCGGCTGCTGGACGTCGCCGAGTCGACGGGCATCCTGCTGATCGAGGACAACCCGTACGGCTTCTTCGGCCGCACCGGGCCCGCGCGGCCCACCCTGAAAGCCCTGGACGGCGACCGGCGCAACGTGGTCTACCTCGGGTCGTTCGCCAAGACCTGCTTCCCCGGCGCCCGGGTCGGCTACCTGCTCGCCGACCAGCAGGTGGTGGACGAGGACGGACGATCGGGGCTGCTCGCCGACGAACTCGCCAAGCTGAAGAGCATGACCACTGTCAACACCTCGGCGCTCGCCCAGGCCGTGATCGGCGGCATGCTGCTGGCCGGCGGGCTGCGCCTGCGCGAGGCCAACGAACCCGCCCGGCAGTTCTACGCCCGCAACATGGACACCCTGCTGACCGAACTGGAAAACGCTTTCCGATCGGTCCCCGGAGTCTCCTGGAACAGCCCCGAGGGCGGCTTCTTCGCCGTCGTCACCGTCCCGTTCCGGGCCGACGCCCGTGCCCTGGACGTCTGCGCCCGCACGTACGGCGTGCTGTGGACCCCGATGGACGGATTCCACCCCGGAGGCGGCGGCGAGCGCCAGCTCCGGCTGTCCTGCTCCTACCTGACGCCCGAGCAGATCGCCGAGGGCGTCCGCCGGCTGGCCCGCTTCGTGACGGAACGGACAGCGGGACAGAACTGACCAACAGGCATGCCGTGTGCGGGCCCGGCCGGGTCCTGCACACGGCATGCCTGTCGGTCAGCGGCGCCGCACAGCCTCGGCAGGATCGTCGGGGACGGGCCGTGCGGTCCGGCCGGGATTCCGTGACGGCGCGCAGCGGGCAACCGCCGGACGGGGAAGCCGCGTTCGCGGCGGGCAGAGCGGAGGGGCACCCCGACTGCGTGCCCGTGTGCTGGCCGCGCCCGGCCGCCGGCAGGCCGTGCAGGCGTTCCACGGCGACAGGACGGCTCGCTGCGGGCGGCAGGGGAAGCTCGTGCGGACCACCGGCGCCCCGGCCCCGTTCGCGGCCGTCATGGACAGCGAAGCGTGCGAGGTCCGCGGGCCGGACCCGTCCGGCCTGCGCCGGTCGGTCGACGCTGCTGGACCCGGCGATGGCCGCCGCGTACGGGACGCCCGAGTCGCCGGGCGGCCCGGCTGCCCCACTGACCCCACCGGCCGGTGCGCGGCCGAGGCGGGCTTCACCGCCGACCCGGCCGCGCTCGGGGCGTCCTGACCGAGCGGGCGGACCTGTTCGTCGAGGATCTGGTCTTCGCGCTGGTCGACGCGTGCGGGTTCCCGCCGGTCATCCCGACCGAACTCGGCCGACCGGCGCGGTGAAAGCGCTGCGCCCCGGTGCGGTCAGCGGATGCGGCGGGCGAACAGGCGGGCCGCCCAGGCGACCGCGAGGACCGTCATCAGGCCGGTGAGCAGCAGGCCGCGCCAGACCTCGGGGGCGTCCAGGTGGCCGGCGAACAGCGCCCGCATGCCCTCCACGCCCCAGTAGCACGGGTTCCAGGAGGCGGCGGAGCGCAGCCACGCCGGGGCGAGGGCGATCGGGAGCAGGGTGCCGGAGAGCAGCGCCAACGGCTGGGCGATGGTGTTGACGACCGGGCCGAGCGCGGCGTCGGTGGGGACCAGCAGGGCCAGGCCGTAGGAGACCGAGGACGCCATCAGGGCCATCAGCGCGAGCAGGGCCATGGCGAGCAGCAGGTCGGTGAGGCCGACGGTCAGCCCGAACGGGATGGCCAGCACGGCGATCAGCAGGGACTGCACCAGCAGCGCCGTGGTCTCCCGCAGAGCCCGGCCGAGCAGCAGCGCGACCCGGCTGACGGGCGTCACCCGCGACCGTTCGATGATGCCGGCGTGCAGTTCGCCGAGCAGCGTGAAGCCGGTGAACAGTCCGCCCATCACGGCGAGCGCGGACAGCAGGCCGGGCACGTAGATCCGGTAGGCGTCGGCGGTGCTGTGCGCACCCGAGGCGGCCAGCGCGGAGGTCAGCAGCGGGGCGAACAGCAGCAGGTAGCAGAGGGGTTGGAGCAGACCGACGGCCAGCCACGCGGGGGAGCGGGCCATCAGGAGCAGTTGGCGCTGGTAGACCAGCCAGGTGTCGCGGGCGAGCTTCACGGGGACCTCGTGGGGCGTCGGGGAGGTGGGCGGTAAGGGGCCGTCGGGCCGACGGGGCGTCAGGTGCGGACCAGCGGGCGGCCGGTGAGGGCGAGGAACACGTCGTCCAGGCTGGGCCGTTGGAGCTGGACGTGGTCCGGCTCCAGCCCGGCCGCGGCCAGCGCGCGCAGCAGCTGCGGGATCGCGGTGGCCGCGGAGTCCACGTGCAGCCGCAGCCCGTCCTCCCCGGGCAGCGCCTCCAGGCGTTGCACGCAGGGGAGTTCGGCGAGCGCGTGCGCAGCGCGGGCGGTGTCCCGGCGCCGGGCAGGCCGATGGTGACGGCGTCGCCGGAGATCTCCTGCTTGAGCTGCTCGGGGGTGCCCTCGGTGACGATGCCGCCGTGGTCGACGATGCCGATCCGGTCGCACAGCGCGTCGGCCTCGTCCAGGTAGTGGGTGGTGAGCAGCACCGTCATGCCCTGCTCGCGCAGCCGGCGGACCTCGGACCAGACCTGGGCCCGGCTGCGCGGGTCGAGCCCGACGGTGGGCTCGTCCAGGAACAGCACCCTGGGCCGGTGGACCACGCCGAGAGCGAGGTCGAGGCGGCGCCGCTGGCCGCCCGAGTAGGTCTTGCAGGGGCGGTCGCCGAACTCGCCGAGGTCGAAGGCCGCCAGGCCCTCCTTCGCGCGCTGCTGCGCCTCGGCCTTGCGGACGCCGTACATCCGGGCCTGCAGGACGAGTTCCTCGCGCGCGGTGGCCTGGTCGGTGGTGCCGCCGCCCTGGGCGACGTAGCCGATCCGGCGGCGGACCTCGCCGGGCTCGGCACGCAGGTCGGCGCCGGCCACGGTGGCGGCCCCGCCGTCGGGGGCGAGGAGGGTGGCGAGCATGCGCAGCGTGGTGGTCTTGCCTGCGCCGTTCGGGCCGAGGAGGCCGTAGATCTCGCCCTCCGCGACGTTGAGGTCGATGCCGCGCACCGCGTCGACGGTGTCGGCGCCGCGGCGGGGCCGGAAGGACTTGCGCAGCCCCTTGGTCACGATCAACCCGGACTCCTGTGCTCGGTCGATGGGTTCGGATGGGGTGGAACGGTGACTGGCCGTCAGAACAGGCAGCGATGACGGATCGTCAAGCCGGGTACGGCGACGGGCCGTCAGGACGGGGGACGGCGACGGGGCAGACCTTAGGGCCCCACCCCGCCCGCCGACAATGGTCTGGACCAGATGGTGGGCCCGGGTCAGCGCGGTGCGCGCGCGAACCGCTCCAGCCGATCGACCGCCGCCACCGCCCCGCCGCCCGCGCGCAGTTGACGCCCCAGCCGGCGCGCGGCGGCACGGTAGGACGGGTCGTCGAGGACGCGGCGCAGCGCCGCACGCAGCTGCTCGGAGGTGGCGGTGGCGAAGTCGACCCGGACGGCCGCGCCCAGCGCGGCCAGCCGTCCGGCCGTCACCGGCTGGTCGTGGCGGATCGGCGCTACCACCAACGGCCGCCCGTGGACGAGGGTTTCGCCCACGGTGTTCATCCCGCCGTGGCACAGTACGGCGTCCACCGCCCCGCGCTCAAGCAGTTCCAGTACCGGAACGCGCTCACCGGCCACCGCGTCCGGCGGCAGTCGCACCCCGGCCGGGCCCGCCACCACTGGCTGCACGTCCGGGAGTTCGGCCAGTGCGGCGGCCGTCCGGTGCAGGAAGTCGCCCGCGACCTCGGCGGACAGCGTGCCCATGGTGACCAGCACCCGGCGGCGGCCCGGGACCAACCGGTCCCAGCGGAACGGGGGTTCGGGCCGGGCCGCGAGCAGCGGGCCGACCAGGGCGTACTCGGCGGGCACCGGGTCGAGTCCGGCGAGCTCGGCGCAGGTCGGCGCGATCACCAGGCCGGGGGAGAAGCGCGGATCGGTGAACTCGGCGGCCGGCAGCCCGGCCCGCTCCCACAGGCCGCGCAGCACGCCGTCCCGCCAGGACGTCAACTCGCCGTTCCGGCCCAGCGGATCGCCGAGCTCCAGCGAGGACGGCGCGAAGGTCGCCCACCGCACCCCCGCGGCGTGTGCGGCCAGCGCGCCCGCCGGGCTGTGCTGATCGACCAGCACCACGTCCGGCCGCCACCGCTCCACGGCGCGGCGCACCGCCGCCAGCGTGAACCGGGTGTGCGGGACCACGAAGCCGTCCCAGAGCGAGCGCACCGCTGCCGCGCCGCCCACCGCCTGCTCCCGAAACAGCCGTGCACCCGTGGGATGTACCAGGGCCTCCGGCCCGAGCAGCGGGCGCAGCGCCGAATCCGGCCCCACCCAGGCCACTTGGTGCCCGCGCGCGGCCCAGGCCAGGGCCAGTGCCCGGGCCGGCAGCAGGTGACCGGCCAGCGGCGGAACCACGATCAGCAGGCGCTGCGCGGGCCCGGCGGAGGGCGGCGTGGCGGGGGCGGGGGTGTCGGCAGGTGAGAGGGCGTCGATGGGCATGGGCAGAGTCCTTCCGGGCGGGGGCGGGGCGGGCGCGGTGGCGGGGGCGAGGGGTTCGAGGGGTGCTCAACGGGTGCGGCGGCGGCCTGATGAGCGGCGCGAGCGAGGGAGGAGCGCCGGCGCGAGCGGTGGCGAGCGGCGCGCCGGAGGGGGTGATCGGTGGGCCGGCCGGGGAAATTCGTACGTGTCGTGTGCAAACGACGGAGAACTGGTACAGACCACAAGGGGGAGTCGGGAAGGAAGCGCCGGAGATCCCTTGTGCGGGCCGGTGAGGCGTGGGAATACTAGCCCGCGTGACCGCTCTGGAAGCAGTCGCCGTCCACCTTCCGCCCGTCGCCGAACCGATCGAACTGGTCGGGGCACGCCTCGGGCTGACGGACCGTCAGGTCCGGCTCTTCCGCCGGTTCCACGGCCTCGACCAGGTCAGGGTGGACCACGACGGAGACCTGACCGATCTGCTCACCGCCGCCGCGACGGCCCTGGCCCCGCTGCGCAAGAACGCACACCGCGTGAAGTACGTGCTGCACGCGCGCAGCCTGCCGATCGCGGCGCCCTACCCGCACAACCCGCTGCACGAGGTGCTCGGCCGTCTGGGGCTGACGCACGCCCGTGCCTTCACCATCACTCACCACGCCTGCGCCGGCTCCCTGCTGGCACTGGACGTGGCCGGTCGACTGCTGGCGGCAGACCCCGACCCCGAGGCGCTGGCGTTGATCCTGGCGGGCGAGAAGACCTTCACCCGGGACGCCCGCATCGTCCCGGACACCGCCCTCTTCGGCGAAGGGGCGGCAGCCTGCCTGGTGCGGGCCGAAGGCGAACACGACCGCGTGCTGTCCTACGCGGTCGACCAGCACGGCGAGTTCGACGGGCGACTCGCCGACGATCCGGAGCTGCTGGCGCGCTACCAGCGCAGCTACCCGGAACTGGTGATCGCGGTGATGGAAGCCGCACTGAACGAAGCCGGCGAAAGCTGGGAATCGATTCGGCTGCTGCTCCCGCACAACGTCAACCAGATCTCCTGGCAACGGATCTGCCGCCAGATCGGGTACCCGCCCGAGCAGATGGTGCTGGACAACGTTCCGGCGGTGGGGCACAGCTTCGCCGCCGACATCCTGATCAACCACCACACCGCCACCGGCCGCGGCCTGCTCCGCCGCGGCGACCGCTACCTGGTCGCCGCGTCCGGGCTCGGCGCGACCTTCGCCGCCATGGTGCTCCAGCACTGAGGCACCGTGCGCCGCAGTGCTCCGGCACTGAGGCACCGTGCGCCCCCGGCCCCGGGGAACCGACCACCCCCGGGCCCGGCCCCGCCACGGCCACGCGAAGCCACCGCGCCGCCGCGCGACCGCCGCACCCGGCCCGCACCCCGGGCCCCGCCGACAGGAATCGCCATGACCGACTCCGCCACCGACCTGACCGCCCCCGCGACGCACCCCACCGAAGGCACCCCCGACAGCCCCGGTGACCGCTCCGTCGACCCCGAACTGCGCGACCGCGCCCTCGACGGCATCCTTCTGCTGCTGCCCCGGGTGCTCAAGTGCGAACTGCCCGAAGTCACCGAGAACTCCTGCCTGTTCGACGAAGTCGGACTGACCTCGGCCGCCACCCTGGAACTCATTCTGGAACTCGAGGACCACCTCGACGTGCAGATCGACGTCGAAGGCATCGACCAGGACGACCTCCAGTCCGTCGGCACCCTCGCCGGCTTCGTCGCCGGACACGTCATCGCCGAGGACTGAGCGTGCGCGTCCGCGGACCGCTGCCCGCCACCACCCTCCCGCGCACCGCTTCCCCGCTGCGCCTGACCGCCGCCCACGCCCTCGACCTCGCCGGGAACTCCCCGCTCGCCGCCGACCCCGACCTGCGCACCTTCACGGCCGACCTGGTCCGCCGCTACGGCCTGCCCCTCGACGAGGACGCGCTGACCGGGGCCCGCGGCCAGTCCTACACCGCGCTCGGCGAACTCGTCGTGCGCCAACTCGTCGACCCCGGCCGCCCGGTGGACCTGCTGGTCCTGGTCTACGCGAGCCCCGACGTCCGGCCGGGGCAGGCGGTGGCCACCCAGCTCAGCGGCGTGTGCCCCGGCGAGCCGCTGTCCTTCGCCGTCTGTGACGAGGGCGTCGCCGGCACCTTCAGCGCGCTCGCCGTCGCCGACGCCTACGCCCGCACCGGCGGCGCGCGGCGGGCCCTGCTGATCGTCGTCGAACAGGCCCACCTGCACCACCGGCCGCACCGGGCCGCCCGCTTGCCCGACCGGCACTCGGCCGCCGCTCTGCTCTGGGAGACGGAGAGCGGCGGGCGTCCGCTGCAACTCCTGCGGTCCGCAAATGATGTGAGGTCAGGTCATGTCATGGGAGCGTTGCACGAGTTGTGCGCGGAGCTGCCGGCCGGTGCCCTGCTGGTGCTCGGCCCCGGTCTGGTGGAGGAGGCCGCGCCCGGCGGGGTGGAGAGTCGGCGGGCCCGTACCGGTAGCCCGTACACCGGCGGTTGGGCCGCGCTCGGCGAAGCCCTCGCCGATCCGGGCCTGGCCGGCCGTCCGCTCGCGCTCGCCGATCGGGAGCCCGAGACCGGCCGGCTCGACCTGGCCTGCTGGGCACCGCAGGAACCACCCGAATGATCGAGATCTGGCTGATCGCCACCGACGCCGCCCCCGAACAGGCTGCCGAACTGCGGGAGTTGCTCGACCCGGACGAGCGAGCCCGGGCCGACCGGACACCCGACGGCCCGCAACGCCACCGGTACATCGCCGCCCATGCCGCCGCCCGCCGGCTCACCGCCGCCGCGGCGGGCGTGTCCCCGGAACGCGTCCGGTGGCGCCGCGGACCACACGGCCGACCCGAACCCGTCGGCCTGGCACAGGAGTTGAGCGTCAACCTGAGCACCGCCGGTCCGTGGGCGCTGTTCGCCGTCCAGCGACGCGGCTCGGGCGGTGAAGGCCAGGTCGGTGTGGACCTGGAACCCGTCCCGGCCGACGGCACCGCCGCCCGACTCGCCCGCCGGTACTACCTGCCGTCCGAACTCGACGGCGGGGCCGACGGGTTCACCCGCCGGTGGACCCGCAAGGAGGCGTACACCAAGGCCTACGGAGGGCGCTTGGCCGACGGGCTGCGCACCCGCGTGGGGGCATCGGGCGCAATCGGGCCGCACCGGGTCGACGGGCCGCTCGGCCCGTGCACCGTCCACGACCTGGAAGCTCCGCCCGGCCACCGGGCCGCCGTCGCCCGCACCGGCGTCGGGCCGATCCGCCCGACGCTGCTGTGCTACCCGGCAGGCCCGACGCTGCTGTCCCGCCCGGCAGGCCCGGCCCGGTAGTTCGGCCGCCACCGCACCACCCCCGCCGCACGCCGGCCCCGACCACAGAGGCAGACCATGACCCGCCACCCCGACGACGCCACCCCGCTGCCCACCGCCGCACCCGGAGTCCAACTCCAGCCCGCCGCCTACGAGAAGCTGCACGCCGCACTGCGCGAGGCCATCGCCCGGCTCGCCGCCGACGAGCCGTTCGAGCGGCTGGTCGTGCCGCCCGTGATCTCCCGCGCCACCATCGAACGGGCCGGCTACGTCGCCTCGTTCCCCAACCTGCTCGGCACCGTGCACAGTTACACCGGCAACGCCGCCGACTGGCGCCGACTCGCTCCGCTGATCGCCGACTCCGGGCCGTGGCACACCCGGCAGGAGGTGTCGGACCTCGTCCTGCTGCCCGCCGCCTGCTACCCCGTGTACGCCACCCTCGCCGGCCGCGAACTCGGCGGACTCCCTGCCAGGTTCAGCGTCGAAGCCCTGTGCTTCCGGCAGGAGGCCACCGCCGAAGCCGGCCGGCTGCGGTCCTTCCGGATGGCCGAGCTCGTCACCGCCGGAACTCCCGAACACTGCCTCGGCTGGCGCGAGCAGTGGCTGCAACGGGTCGCCGACTGGCTGGAGACGCTCGGCCTGAAGCCGTCCGTCGACCTGGCCGACGACCCGTTCTTCGGCGGCGGCCGCCGGGTCTACCAAGCCGCCCAGCGCGCCCAGGAGTTGAAGTTCGAACTGCGCGTCCCGGTGGCCGACGGACTGGTGCAGGCGATCGCCTCCGCCAACATCCACAAGGACCACTTCGGCGAGGCCTTCGGCTTCACCGCCGACGGCCGCCCCGGCCACACCGCCTGCACCGCGTTCGGCCTCGACCGGATCGCCCTCGCCCTGCTGCACACCCACGGCCCCCGGCCCGTCGACTGGCCCGAAGCCATCAGCACCGCCCTGAACGGAGATTGACGGAGTGTCCGAACAGCAAGACGTCGTGGTGCGGTACCGGGCCGACGCCCCCGAGGCCGAGGGCCCGCTCACCCTCGGCCAGGACAACATGATCCGCTGCCTGCGCCACGACGAACCCTCGCACATGAACAAGCAGGCCACCTGGACCGTCCCCCCGGCCGCCGACCTGCCGCTCGCCCTCGCCGCCCTGCGCACCCTCGCCGAACGGCACGCCGCCCTGCGCACCGTCTTCCCCGGCCCCGCCGACCGCCAGCCCGAGCGCCAACGCGTGCGTGCCGAAGGCGAGTTCACCGTCACGCTGCTCGCGCTCGCGGAGGACGAGGACCCCGGCCGGGTTGCCGAACGCTTCTGCTGGGACGGTCGCCGGCAGGCCTTCGACCTCGCCGAGGAATTCCCGCTGCGGTTCGCCCTGCTCACCCGGAACGACGTTCCCGTCCTGGTCGCCGTCGTCATCTGCCACGCCCAACTCGACGGCGTCGCCACCGGACTGCTGTTCCAGGAATGGCTCACCCTGGCCGCCGGCGGCACGCTGCCCGCACCCACCGCGCCCACCCCGATCGAGGTCGCCGAGCAGGAACAGTCCCACTCCGGGCAGCGCCGCACCCGCGCCGCCCTCCGGCACTGGGAACACATCCTCGCGGACCAGCCCTCCGCGGTGTTCGCCGACGACCGGATCGGCCCCAACGACACCCTGCTGCCCACCCTCGGCGTCCGCTCCACCGCCGGCGCCGAAGCCCTGGCCCGCGCTGCCGCCCGCACCGGCGCCTCCAACTCGGCGGTGCTGCTCGCCTGTTACGCCGCCCTCGCCGCGCACCGCGCCGACCGCGGCACCGTCGTGATGGCCGCACTCTCCGCCAACCGCCACCGCCCCGGCCTCGCCGAGCACATCGGCACCCTCGCCCAGGACGCCCTGCTCGCCGTCGACACCGACTGCCCCGACCTCGACACCCTGATCGGCCGCACCCAGGCCCAGGCCCTGTCCGGCTACTGGCACGCCACCTTCGACGCCGAACGCATCTGGCAACTCATCGAGGACGTCGCCCACCGGCGGGGCTCCCGGTTCGCCCGGCACGTCGTCGTCAACGACCTCAGCGCCACCGTCCCCGACAGCGTGGCCGCCGCCCGACCCGAGCCGCCGACCGAACCCGACCTCGCCTGGTACCCCGCCGAACCCACCCCCACCCGGCTGATGCTCAACATCTGGCGCACCACCGGCTGCCTCGAGTTCACCCTGCACACCCACCCCGACGTGCTCGACCGCGAGGAGACCGAGCTCTTCGCGCACGCCCTGCTCGGCCTGCTCGACCTGGCCGGCCGGCGCGCCGTCCGCCTCGGCCTCGACGGCGAACTCGCCGAGCTGACCGGCCTCCCCGTCGCCCGACGCGACAAGGCCCGCTGGCAGCAGGTCGGCACCAACTGGATCGACCTGGACGCCGTCGCCGACCTGGTGCGCACCGCACTCGGCGCCCGGGACGTCGAAGTGCACTGGCAGGACGAGGAGTTGACGGCCGTGGTCGACACTGGCGGGACGGTCCGCACGCCGGAGGAGGCGCACTCGGCGGTGATGGCCGCGCTGCCCGGGCACGACACCGCGATGGCGCCGCAGCGCTACGTCCTCAACGGCGGGACCGGCAGCGGACGACCCTGAGCGAGTCGGGTGCCGGCGGTGCGACACACCCGGGCGGAGCAGTCTCCCCGCCGTCCGGGCGCGTCGCGGCCGGACGGTGCGGCGCGCGCGGCGAGGATGGGGCGCGACACCCTCCCGACCCACCCTCAGCCGGAGCGCACCATGGAGCTGTTCCCGCCCCTGCCCCTGGAGTCCTGGCGGGACACCAAGGAGACCCTGCACCGATTCGCCCAGGTCATCGGCAAGATCCGGATGGCCGGCAGCGCCCGCCGCAACCACTGGTGGAACGTCCCCTTCCACCTCACCGGACGCGGCATCACCACCCGCCCCACCGGCCCGACCCGCGGCGGCGACGCCTTCACCATCGACTTCGACTTCACCGACCACCGCCTGTACGTCCGTACCCTGTCCGGCGGCGAGGACTCCTTCCCGCTGGCGGGCCGCTCCGTCGGCGACTTCTACCGCGACACCCTGCGCGCCCTCATCCACCTGGACATCGACATCGTCCCCGACCACCCCTACCCGTTCGACCTGCCCGACTCGCACCGCCCGTTCGCCGACGACGACGAACACCGCAGCTACGACCCGCAGGCCGTCACCACCTACTGGCACATCCTCAGCCAAGTCGCCCTGCTGCTGGAGCAGTACGCCACCGGCTACGCCGGCAAGACCAGCCCCGTGCACCACTTCTGGCACACCTTCGACCTCGCCGTCACCCGCTTCTCCGACCGCGAGATCGCCCAGCCCGCCGCCGACCCCGTCACCCGCGAGGCCTACTCCCGCGAAGTGATCAGCGCGGGCTTCTGGTTCGGAGACAGCAACGTCCCCGCGCCCGCGTTCTACTCGTACACCGCCCCCGAGCCCGACGGCCTCGTCGACCGCCCGCTGCACCCCGCCGCCGCCTCCTGGAACGCGAGCCGCGGCAGCCACCTCGCGCTGCTGATGTACGAGGACGTCCGGGCCGCCGAGGACCCGTGGGCGACCGCGCTCGAATTCCTGGAGTCCGCCTACCGGGCCGGCGCCGACCTGGCCGGCTGGGAGCGGAAGCGCGAATGCCCGGGCGGGATCACCGACACCACGCTGCGGACCCCGCCCGCCGAGTGAGAGCGGCGGTCAGTACGCGCTGCGGACGCCGCCCGCCGGGTGGGAGCGGCGGTCAGTACGCGCTGCGGACGCCGCCCGCCGGGTGGGAGCGGCGGTCAGTAGAAGTGGCGGAGCCGGGGCCAGAGTTCGGACCACGGGGCGACCGTGCCCGCGCACAGCAGTATTGGGGCGTGCTGCTCCTGGTTCGCGAGACCGTGGCCGTTGTCGACCCGGGCGACCTCGCGGCAGTCTCGGAAAGCGCTTTCCACCTTCGGGTACGGAGCCGGATGGATCAGCAGCACCGGGCCGGTCGCGGAGTCCGGCGGCGGGCCCCAGTCGGCGAACGACATGTGCCCCGAGTACGGCGCGGGCAGACCGAAGCCACCGCCGTACCTGGCCAGTGCGCCCGCCTCGCCGTAGTTGCTGGTGAACACCACCGCCCGGCCACGCTGCTCGGCCGGGATCCGCGCCCAGCCCGCACCCGCCGCCCCGGCGAGCTCCGGCCAGCCGACCTGCTCCGCCGACTCCGGGTACACCCAGGCCAGCGCCGCGAGTTGACGTGCCGGCAGCACCGGCAGGGTGATCACCGCGTTGACCGCGGCCGCCAGCAGCAGGACGCCGACCAGCCGCACCCGACGGCGCGGCACCGGCCACATCCGCTCCACCGCAGGCTGGCACCCCGCCGCCATCACCAGCAGCAGTGGCGGCAGCGCGTAGTACGGCTTCCCGCCGAGCAGCAGCACCAGTGCGCACAACCCCAGGTACCCGTACGCCAACGGCCGCGCCCAGGACAGCTCGGCCTCGCCTCGCAGGCGGCGCAGCCCGGCCAGCCACACCGGGATCAACACCGGTGACAGGTACAGCAGTTGCATCGGTACGAAGGTCAGCCGGTTGGCCACACCGTCCTGGTCGCTGATGCCCGAGGCGACCGTCAGCTGAGGCCAGCCGTGCCGGGCCTGCCAGTACAGGTTCGGCCCGGCCACCAGCACCGCGAGCAGGGCGCCCACCCACGGCCACGGGCCGCGCAGGACGCGGCGGTCGCCCGTCCAGGCGATAGAAGGCAAAAGGGCGGCCGCGAGCAGCAGCACCAGATCCTTGTTCAGCAGCGCGACGCCGACCGCCGCACCGATCGCCGGCCACCAACGGCGCTCACCGGTGCGCAGCAGACGCAGCACCAGCACGCCGATGCCGGTCCAGGCGAACAGGTCGAAGCTCGCCGTGGACAGCATGTGCCCCAGCGCCAGCACCATCGCCGAGACCGCGGCGCCCGCCGCCGCCAGCGTCTGACCACCCCGACGCGCCCCCAACTCCCGTGCGGCCAGCGCCGTCAGGACGATCGTGCCCGCACACAGCAGCACCGCGACCATCCGCAGCCCCAGCGGGCTGTCGCCGAACACGGCCGTGGACAGCCGGCCCAACAGCGGTGTCAGCGGCGGCTGGTCGACATAGCCCCAGGCGAGGTGCCGTCCGGCGACGAGGAAGTAGAGCTCGTCGCGGTGGAAGCCGTAGCGGCCGGCCAGGGCCGACTGAAGCGCGGTGACCGCCGCCGCGACGGCGAGCACCGGCCCGCACGCGAACCTCGACAGCGCGGCCGTCGTCGTGGACCCGTTCCCCCGAATGTCCATCCGGCGAGTGTGGCAGACCCCGGGGCCCGCGCCGCCGGCCGGGACGGCAAAACCTCTCCACGGGACGGAAGTCGGAGCCGGCGGTGATGCCGGGCACTGGGCGCCGGTGCGGTGGCGGGCGAACGGCCGGTGCGACGGGGGCGAACGGTTGGTGCGGCGGGAGCGTTCGGGCGGGGCGGGGAGCGATTGTTCGGGGGCGGGTGCGCCGTTAGGGTCGGGGGCTGTGAACGGCTCTCCGCACTCCAGTGACCTGCCCGTACCGGCTCCGCAGGGCCCGACGCCACCGGGCCCGACGCCGCCGGGCGGTGGGGACTTGGCGATGCTCGCCGGGCTGGCCACCGAGACGCGGCGGCCCGAGCACGCGGGGATCGACCTGCTGCCGACGGTCGAGATCGCCCGGCTGATGAACGCCGAGGACCGGACCGTCCCGGAGGCCGTCGCCGCCGAACTCCCCGCGATCGCCGCCGCCATCGACGCGATCGCCGAACGGATGGGCCGGGGCGGCCGGTTGATCCACGCCGGAGCCGGAACCGCCGGACGGCTCGGCGTGCTCGACGCCGCCGAATGCCCGCCGACCTTCAACACCGAGCCCGGCCGGATCGTCGCGCTGATCGCCGGCGGCCCGGCCGCGTTCACCGAGGCCGTGGAGAACGCCGAGGACGACCGCTCGGCCGCGGTCGCCGACCTCGACGCCCTGCACCTGACCGCCGAGGACACCGTGGTCGGCATCTCCGCTTCCGGCCGCACCCCGTACGCCGTCGCCGCCGTCGAGCACGCCCGGGCGCTCGGCGCGCTCACCGTCGGCCTGTCCGGCAACCGGGGCTCCGCGCTGGGCGCCGCCGCGGAGCACGGCATCGAGGTCGTCACCGGGCCCGAACTGCTCACCGGCTCCACCCGGTTGAAGGCCGGCACCGCGCAGAAGCTGGTGCTCAACATGATTTCGACGATCACCATGATCCGGCTCGGGAAGACCTACGGGAACCTGATGGTCGACCTGCGGGCGACCAACGAAAAGCTCCGCGACCGCAGCCGCCGCATCGTCGCCCTCGCCACCGACGCCGAACCCGCCGAGGTCGCTGCCGCACTCGACGCCACCGGCGGGCAGGTCAAGAACGCCATCCTGGTGCTGCTCGCCGACATCGACGCCGCCACCGCGGCCGAGCTGCTCGACCGGCACCACGGTCGGCTGCGCGACGCCGTGCAGGCCGCGACGAAGTACTGACGGGACGGCGGGCTGACGGGCCGGCGTGACGGAGGGGTAGAGGGGACGGTCAACGGGCGTGCGGGAGCTAGAGTTGCTGCTCCGCCCAGATCGTCTTGCCGCGCGCTGTGTGCCGGGTGCCCCAGTTGCGGCACAGCTGGGCGACCAGCAGCAGGCCCCGGCCGCCCTCGTCGAAGGTGCGGGCCCTGCGCAGGTGCGGGGCCGTGCTGCTGCCGTCCGACACCTCGCAGATCAGCACCCCGCCGTCCCGGATCAGCCGCAGCTCGATCGGGGGCCGGCCGTAGCGGACCGCGTTGGTGACCAGTTCGCTGACCACCAACTCGGTGACGAACGCCGCCTCTTCGAGCCCCCACTCGGTGAGCGTGGTCGCCGCGAGCTTGCGGGCCCGCGCCACCTCGGCCGGGTCGCGCCGCAACTCGCAGGCCGCGACGTCCTGTTCGGGCAGCACCCGGGTACGGGCGAGCAGCAGCGCCACGTCGTCACTCGGCGCCGCCGAGCCGAGCGTCACGGACAGCGCCCGCTCGCACAGCTCCTCCAGCGAGTCCGCAGGCTTCGCGAGCGCCGAAGCCAGCCGGTCCAGGCCGAGTTCGGGATCGCCGCGCAACTCCGAGGCACGTAGCAGCCCGTCCGTGTACAGGGCCAGCACGCTGCCCTCGGGGACGGCGAACTCCGTTGCCTCGAACGGCAGTCCGCCCAGGCCGAGCGGCGGGCCGGGCGGCAGCACCGGGAAGGTCGGCTCACCGTCCGGGCCGATCAGCACCGGCCCCGGATGACCTGCCCGGGCCAGCGCGCAGGACCGCGCCACCGGGTCGTACACCGCGTACAGGCAGGTCGCGCCGACGCTGCCGCCCGCCCAGGCGGTGCCGCCGTCCGGCTGCTCGTCCAGATCCACCCGGAGCACCAAGTCGTCCAGGTGGGTGAGGAGTTCGTCCGGCGGCATGTCGATGTCGGCCAGCGTGCGGACCGCCGTCCGCAACCGTCCCATCGCCGCCGCGGCAGGCACCCCGTGGCCCACCACATCGCCCACCACCAGCGCCACCCGGGCGCCGGACAGCGGGATCACGTCGAACCAGTCACCGCCCACCCCGTCCCGGCCGCTCACCGGCAGGTAGCGGAACGCCACCTCCACCGCCGCCTGCCGCGGCGTCCGCGAGGGCAACAGCGAACGCTGCAGGGCGAGCGCGGTGTTGCGCTGCAGGGTGTACTGGCGCGCGTTGTCCACCGACAGCGCCGCACGGGCCGTCAACTCGGTGGCCAGCACCAGGTCGTCCTCGTCGAACGGGGCGGGCGAGCGGTGCCGCAGGAAGATCGCCACCCCGAGTGTCACCCCACGCGCCGTCAACGGCACCAGCAACGCGGAGTGAATGCCGAACTCGGTGGTGATCTTCTCCCGGCGCGGCTCCTGGTCGATCCAGCCGCGCAGGATCGGATCGCGCACGTCCGTCCGCAACGGCCGCCCCGAGGTCAGCACCTGCGCCACCGGCGACTCCGGAATGATCACGTCACGGGCGCCGGCCGCCACCGCCGACTCCGGGCAGCCCGGCAGCACCGACTGCTGCGCCACCCGGTAGAACACCAGGCCCGCACCGGACGGCGGCGCGCCGCCGAACACCGAGTCCAACAGGTCGACGGCCACGAAATCCGCGAAGCCCTCCGTGCCGACGTCCGCCAACTCCTGGGCGGTGCGCTCCACTTCGAGCGTCGAGCCGATCCGCAGGCCGGCCGTGCCGAGCATCGCCAGCCGCCGCCGCGCCAGATCCTCCGGACGGCCCGAGCGGTCCGAGACCTCCCCGACCGCGACCGGCGCCTCCGCCGCCAGCGGCTGCAAGGGCTGCGCGGACACCACCCAGACCGGCTCCGCGTCCGCCGTCCGGACCGGGACCACGCCCAACTCCACCGCCACCGGCCCGTCCACCGACCGGGCCAGCCGCACCATCCCGGTGAACGGCTTGCGCCGAACCACCGCGCGCAGCAAGGAGATCGGGGCGTCCCCGGCCAGCAGGTCGAACGCGGAACGGCCCAGCACCCGGCTCGCCGGGAACCCCGACATCCGCTCGGCGGCCGCCGACCAGCCCGTGACCGAGCCGCCGCCGTCCACCGTCGCAGCCGCCGCACGGCCCGGAACCCGTGTCGCCATGTCCGCACATCCCCCTTCGGAGCAGCAACCCCCAGGCCATGCCCTCAGCATCACCCGGCGACGCGAACGCCTCAAACCGCCACGCCGTGAGGCGGCGGGCTCGGTGAAAGCGGCCGCCGGCCGGTAGCCGCTGGTGGGACGGGAGACGCTCGGCGGTGGGTCGGCCGACGGCGGGAGGGGACGCGGTCGGTGGTGGGACCGACCATGGTCACCGGCGGGACGGGACGCGGTCGGCGGTGGGGCGGTCAGGGGTTCGCGGTTGGACGGGCGGCGGGCGGCGGGCGGTGGTGGGGACGGCCGGCAGCCGGCGGGCGGTGGCCGCAGGGAAGCGGGAGGGCCCGGTGTGAGGAGCGGGTACGCTGCCGCGCATGAACGGCGGTGGCGGAGACGAGCGGGAGACCGCGGTGCTGGCCGCGCTCGCCGAACTGGACCGGATCGACCGCGAGCGCGCCCACCGGACCGGCCTGCTGGACACCCGTCGCACGCTCCGCGCCGTCGCCGAACGGGTCCGCGCCGAGCACGGCTTCGAACTGAGCCTCGGCGGGCTGGTGGAGGGCCCCGACCTGGTGCTCCGGGCCTGGTCGGGGACGCGCCACGAAACCCTGCACGACCTGCGGATCCCGCTCGGACTCGGCCTCGGCGGGCGGGTGGTGGCCGTCGGCAGCGCCGTCGTGGTCCGCGACTACTACCGCTCCAGCCGGATCACCCACGACTTCGACCCGCAGGTCGGCCGCGAAGCCGTCACCGGCATGGTCGGCCTCCCGATCGGCACCGGCCCCGCCCGAGGCGTCCTCTACGGCGCCACCCGCGGCAGCGGACAGATCGGCGACAGCGCGATCGACGGCCTGACCCGGCTCGCCCACCTCGCCACCCTCGCCGTCGACGTCGCCGACGGAGCCGCCACCCTCGCCGACGCGGCCGTCACCGGCGAACGCCGCCGGATCGCCGCCGAACTGCACGACGGCGTCGGCGCCATGCTGTTCGGCCTCGGAAGCTCCGTCCGCGACCTGCGCACCGACACCGCCCAGCACCCCGAACTCGCCGACCGCCTGCACCGCCTCGAACGCGAACTCGGCGACGCAGCCGCCACCCTGCGCGCCGCCGTCGCCCGCCTGCACCGCGACCGGCCCGCCGACTCCGACGGCGGAAACCCCGGCGACCGCCTCGCCGCCGACCTCGCCGAGACGCTCCGCCGCTTCGAACAGCGCACCGGCATCCCCGCCGCCTTCGTCCCCATCGGCCCCGCCCCGCAGCTGGACGCCGAACGCGCGGCCCTGCTGCGCCGCACCGTCGCCGAAGGCCTGCTCAACGTGGAGAAGCACGCCGAGGCCGACTCCGTCGCCGTCACCCTCACTCACGACCGCCACCGGCTCGACCTCGCCGTCATCGACGACGGGCCGGGCCCGGACCCCAACGGGAAACCGCTTTCCAGCACTGGCCCGGGGACTGTCGGCCCGACCGCGACAGCCACCGGCGCCGGCCTGCCCGGGCTGCGCGCCCGGTACGAGAGCCTCGGCGGCAGCCTCCACCTGCACAGCGACGAGGACGGCACCACCCTGCGCGGCGAACTCCCGCTCCTCGCCCCGCCCGTACCGGCCCCGGCGCGCCCGCTGAGCTGACGGGGCGTCGCAGGTCGCGGAGGACGGCGCGGGGGAAGGCCAAGATGGTGCGACGGCACCGGGCGGGCGGCGGCGGTGGCCCGAGGTGACGGTGCATCGGATGCCGGCGGCGTCAGAGCAGTTGCTCCTGCTGGGCCCGGCGGATCGCCTCCACCCGGTTGCGGGCGCCGAGCTTGTGCATGGCGGTCTGCAGGTACGTCTTGACGGTGTTCCGGGTCAGGCCGAGTTCCTCGGCGATCTCCGGGTTGGTGCGGCCGGTCGCGGCGGAGCGGATCACGTCGTACTCGCGCCGGCTGAGCGACAGCCCGAACAGCCGGGCCTGCAACTGCGCCGGCGCCGAGCCGTTCAGCCGCGGATCGAGCACGCGCCGCCCGGCGGCGGCCAACCGCAGCTGGGCGACCAGATCGGTGTCGGTGACGTCCTTCAGCAGGCAGCCGTGCGCCCCGGCCGCGAGGGCCGCGGAAAGCGCATTCCGATCCTCGAACGCGGTGAACAGCACCACCCGGGCGTCCGGCGCGGCGGCCCGCAGCAGCGGCACCGTCTGCGCGCCCGGCAGGTCCGGCAACCGCAGGTCGAGCAGCACCACGTCCGGGCGCAGCGCCCCGGCCAGGTCGACGCCCTCGCGCGCCGTCCGGGCCGACCCGACCACCGACACGTCCTCGGCCCGCCGGATCAACGTGGACACGCCGTCGCACACCACGGGATGGTCGTCGACGACCAGGACCCGTACGGTACGACCAGTGGAGCCATCCGCCATCCGAGCGAACTCTCCTCTCCAGGTGGGGGGACCGCAGGGTTGCGGCCAGCGGAAATATTGGGTGCGACGGTAACTGAAGCAGAGGGGTCAGGCCATGGGCTCAGCCGAGAACGTCCATAACAATGAGCACTCGCCGTCGCGGCCGGGCACCGGCACAGGGGACGGTGCAGCTGGCGGGGCAGGGGCCGGCACAAGGACCGCCGGGCCGCGACCGGGCCGGGCCGAGTCCGCCGCGAACTTCCACGCCGCCCGCGAGGTGCTCTGGCAGAACGCCACCGACTACGACACCGCGTACCGCACCTTCGAGTGGCCGGAGCTGGGCGAGTTCAACTGGGCGCTGGACCATTTCGACCCGATGGCGCGCGGCAACGACCGGCCCGCGCTGTGGGTGGTCGAACCCGACGGCCGCGAGCGCGTCCACACCTTCGACCAGCTCGCCCGCCGCTCCGACCAGGTCGCCAACCACCTGCGCGAACTCGGCCTCGGCCGGGGCGACCGGGTGCTGGTGATGCTCGGCAACGTCAGCGAACTGTGGGAGGTGATGCTCGGCGCGATCAAGCTCGGAGTGGTGCTGATCCCCGCCACCCTGCTGCTGTCCGCCGAGGACCTCGCCGACCGCCTCGACCGCGGCGAGGTGCGCGCCGTGATCGCCGCCGCCGAGGTCGCCGACCGCTTCGCCGGCCTCGACGGCGCGCCGCTGCGGATCGCCGTCCGCAGCACCGGGGACGCCGACGCCGATGGCTCCGGGGCGGTGCCCGAGGGCTGGCACGACTACGCCCAGGTCGACTCCGCCGCCGAGACGTTCACCCCAGAGGGCCTCACCCTCGCCGAGGACCCGCTGCTGCTGTACTTCACCTCCGGCACCACCTCCAAGCCGAAGCTGGTCGAGCACACCCACGCCTCGTACCCGGTCGGCCACCTGTCCACCATGTACTGGATCGGGCTGCGCCCCGGCGACGTCCACCTCAACATCTCCTCGCCGGGCTGGGCCAAGCACGCCTGGAGCAACCTGTTCGCGCCGTGGAACGCCGGGGCCACCGTGCTGGTCTTCAACTACGGCCGGTTCGACGCCCAGCAGTTGCTCGACGTGATCGCCCGCTGCCGGGTCACCACGCTGTGCGCCCCGCCGACCGTCTGGCGGATGCTGATCCAGGCCGACCTCGGCGCGCACCGCACCGAACTGCGCGAACTCGTCGGCGCCGGCGAGCCGTTGAACCCCGAGGTGATCGAACAGGTCCGCGCCGCCTGGGGCCTGACCATCCGGGACGGCTTCGGTCAGACCGAGACCACCTGCCAGATCGGCAACAGCCCCGGCCAGCCCGTCAAGCCCGGCTCGATGGGACGGCCGCTGCCCGGCTACCACGTCGCCCTGCTCGACCCGGACGGAAAGCCCGGCAGCGAAGGCGAGTTGAGCCTCGACCTGGCCCGCCGCCCGCTCGGTCTGATGCGCGGCTACCGGGGCGACGCCGAACGCACCGCCGACGCCATGCGCGACGGCTACTACCGCACCGGCGACGTCGCCGCCCAGGACGACGACGGATACATCACCTACGTCGGCCGCGCCGACGACGTGTTCAAGGCCAGCGACTACCGGATCTCCCCGTTCGAGCTGGAGAGCGTCCTGATCGAACACCCCGCCGTCGCCGAGGCCGCCGTCGTCCCCTCGCCCGACCCGCTGCGCCTGGCCGTCCCGAAGGCGTACGTGGTGCTGGTCGAGGGCCGCACCCCCGGCCCCGAACTCGCCCGGGACATCCTGGCGTTCACCCGGGAGAAGCTCAGTGCGTACAAGCGGATCCGCCGCCTCGAGTTCGGCGAGTTGCCGAAGACCATCTCCGGCAAGATCCGCCGCGTCGAACTCCGCACCCACGAGGCGGAGCGCGCCGGCGACCGCAACCCGAACGAGTACCTGGACAGCGACTTCCCGGAACTCCGCCAGGGCTGAGCGCCGCTGCCGGGAGACGGACTGGACGGACAGGCGGACAGGCGGCGGACGGAGGAACAGGAAACCGCTTTCCGCGCACCCTCGCCGCTCGGAGCCGCCGAGCGGAACGGTGCACGGAAAGCGATTTCCCGCCGTTCGAGTGGAGGGGTGGAAAGCGCTTACCGCGTGGCCCCGAGAGGGTAGTGGAAAGCGCTTACCGTGCCGGAGAGAGTGAGGGCCGGAAAGCGCTTGCCGATCTTCCGGTGCGTACCGGTAGCATCTCCTCATCTCCCGGGCGTAGCGCAGCGGTTGGCGCAGCGCGTAGACAACGCGTTCACGCCGGTTCGAATCCGGCCCCCGCGAGGTCCCGGCGACGGGTCCGTAGCGCAGAGGTAGACGCGCCGCCTTCGCAAGGCGGATCACGCCGGTTCGAATCCGGTCGGGCCCGACGCCGTTGACGCGCCGTCACCCGGAGGAACCCCGATGAGCACGCCCGAGCCGAACCACAACCATGGCCCGGACGGTACGGGAAGCCCGGACAGCGCCGAACTCCCGGACGGCGGCGCCCGAGGCCGGTACGGCACGGGAATCCCGGACGAGGCCGAGCTCGCCGCCTTCGACCGCACCGTCGGACGGCTGCGCGCCCTCCCCGTCGATCATCCCCTGCGCCTGCGCGCCGAACGCGTTGCCGAGTCCTTCGCCCGCGACGGCCGCAAGCAGCGTCGCCAGGAGCGCCGCACCGAGGCTGCCCGCGCCGACGCCGTGCTGACCGCCGCGACCGCCACCGGCGGCGACGCCCGCCGCGAGGACGCCCCGCTGGCCGACCCGCCGAGCCCGGGCCCGATCGGTGAACTCCACCGCAGCCGCCGCTGCTACGTCTGCAAGCGCGGCTACCGCCAACTCGACGGCTTCTACCACCGCCTGTGCCCGGACTGCGCTGCCGACCACACCGCCCGCCGCGCCCTCAGCACCGACCTGGCCGGCCGCCGGGTGCTGCTCACCGGAGCCCGCGTCAAGATCGGCTTCCAACTGGCGCTGATGATGCTCCGCGACGGCGCCGAACTGATCGTCACCAGCCGCTTCCCGCACGACACGCTGCGTCGGTTCACCGCCGCCGATGGCAGCGACCGCTGGCTGAACCGGCTGCGGATCGTCGGCATCGACCTCCGCGACCCGCGCCAGGTCCTCGGCCTGTGCGAGCAACTGCGCGCCGAGGGACGCCCGTTGGACATCCTGGTGAACAACGCCGCACAGACCGTGCGCCGCCTGCCCGAGGCGTACGCGCTGCTCGTGGCCGGCGAGCAGGGCAGCGTCCCGGCCCAGGTCACCCACGCTCCCGGCTTCCGGCCGAGGCCGAGGCCTGCGCTCGGCGCCGCCCGGCCCGGCACGGGATCGGCTACCGAACTCGGCCATCCGGGGCAGGTCTTGACCGAGCACCGGGACGACGAACTCGGGACGCTCCGCGCGCTCGTGGACGAGGCCGGCCTGCTGCCCGACCGGGCGCCGCAGAACTCCTGGTCGGCGACGCTCGGCGGGCTCGACCCGGCGGAGGTGCTGGAGACGCACCTCGTCAACGCGCTCGCGCCGGCGTTGCTCTGCGACCGGCTGCTGCCGCTGCTGGAGGCGTCCCCGCACCCGTCCCGGTACATCGTCAACGTGACGGCGGTGGAGGGCCGTTTCGCGGTCCGCAACAAGATGCCCGGCCACCCGCACACCAACATGGCCAAGGCCGCCCTCAACATGCTGACCCGCACCAGCGCGGCCGAACTCGCCGAGCGCGGCATCCACATGTGCGCGGTAGACACCGGCTGGATCACCGACGAGAACCCGGCCCCGAAGAAGTCCCGGATGGCCGGCGCGGGCTTCCGCACCCCGCTCGACATCGTGGACGGCGCGGCCCGCGTCTACGACCCGATAGTCCGAGGCGAGGCCGGCGAGCCGTTCTCCGGTGTCTTCCTGAAGGACTACCAAGTCGCGGACTGGTGAAGGACGTTCGGTCCGACCGACCGGCCGTCCGGCCGTTCCGCCCGCTCGCCCGCCCGCTCGCTCCTAGGGTCCGACCGGGATGGGCTTGGCACCGATGCGGGCGCAGGCCTGGGTCGGGGGGAGGCCGTCGGCGGGGTAGATGACGGGGCCGCCGGGGGCGTGCGGGTCGCGGTGGTAGCCGCCGTCGGGGTCGGGGACGTCGGCGCCGGGGTGGTAGCAGGCGGTGAAGGAGGTCGGCACCGGGCTGTCGGGGCCCCACATGTGGGTCCACTGCCGGGCGCAGGACGCGCCCGGATCGCGGGGGTCGAAGTCGTCGGTGGTCGAGACCTCGGCAAGGTCCGCGTCGCGGGCGAGAGTTCGGGCGCACATCGCGGTCCGGCCGTGCTCGTTCCACGGTAGTCCGCCGGCCACCGCCAGCGCCCCGCCGCCGGCGAGCAGGGCGACGAGGGCCCGCCGACAAGGACCGCGCGGCGCGGACGGCCGAGGCCGGGCGGGGCCCCGGCGGCGCGGTTCAGCACCGAGTCGAGGACGCGGCGGCCCTCGGGGGAACGCGCCCAGCCCTCGGGGTCGGGCGGGCGGACCTGCCGGACGGCGTCGAGCACCGGGTCGTGGTTCATGCGGGCACCTCCGAGTCGAGGGTGGCGGTCGAGGCGTGCTGCCGTTCCAGGGCGGCGCGGAAGCGTTTGCGGGCGCGGTGCAGCCGGAGCGCGTAGGCGGCCCTGGTGCAGCCGAGCGCCTTGGCGGCCTGAGGGCCCGTCAGGTCGTACCAGCCGGTGAGCAGCAGGACCTCGCGGTCGGCCTCGGAGAGCAGCATCAGCACCCGGAAGACGTGTTCGCGGTCGCCGACCCGGTCCTCGAAGGCGGCGGCGGGGGCGTCGTCCGCCGCGGTCCGGATGCGTTCGGCGAGTGCCCACCGGCGCTGGTCGGAGCGGACTCGGTTGGCCAGCAGCCGGCGGGCCGTCGCGAGCAGCCACGGCAGCGCGTCGTCCGGCACCGTCCGCTGCTTGCGCCAGGCGAGCAGGAACGTCTCCGACACGAGTTCCTGCGCGGTCTCGCGGTCCGTGCGGTGCAGCAGGTAGCCCAACACCCGGTCGGCATGGGCGTCGTAGAGCGCCTCCAACCACCGGTGCCGCTCCTGCGGTCCTTCCTGAGCCGGCATGCGTGCCCTTCCTGTGAAACGGCCGTCACCCAGGAAATGTCCGGCACCGGGCGAACCATTACACCCCGGTGCGGGTCGGTCGCCGAGGCCCGGAAGGCCCCGGAAAGCCCTGGAAACCTCGGCAGCCGAGGCCCGGAGCGTCGGAGGCCGCGGGCCCGGAAACGCCGCAGGGCCGCCCGGTCGGGGCGGCCCTGCGGGGGGTGTGGGGCGACGGTCAGCGGGCGGCCATGCGCAGCGCGCCGTCCATCCGGATCGTCTCGCCGTTGAGGTAGTCGTGGTCGGCGACCACGGCCACCAGGCGGGCGTACTCCTCGGGGTGGGCGAGGCGCTGCGGGAAGGTGACGGTGGCGGCGAGGCCGGCCCGGATCTCGTCGGAGAAGCTCGCCATCATCGGGGTGTCGACGATGCCGGGGGCGATGGTGACGACGCGGATGCCGAACTGGGCGAGGTCGCGGGCGGCGGTGATGGTCATCCCGGCGACGCCGGCCTTGGACGCGGCGTAGGCGATCTGCCCGACCTGGCCCTCGAAGGCGGCGATGGACGCGGTGTTGACGACCAGTCCGCGCTGGCCGGCCTCGTCCGGCTCCTGGCCGGACATCGCCTCGGCGGCCAGGCGCATCACGTTGAAGGTGCCGATCAGGTTGACGTTCAGCACGGTGCGGAACAGGTCCAGGTCGTGCGGGCCGCGGCGGCCGACGATCCGGGCGGACGGGGCGATGCCCGCGCAGTTGACGGCCAGCCGCAGCGGGCGGCCGTCGGCGGCGATCCGGGCCAGCGCGTCGCGGACCGGCTGTTCCTCGGTGACGTCCGCGCCGAGCAGGGTGACGCCCTCGGGCGCGGCGGGCGCGGACTCCACGGCCTTCGGCAGGTCCAGGCCGTAGACGTGGGCGCCGAGGCCCGCCAGGTGGGCGGCGGTGGCCGCGCCGAGGCCGGAGGCGGCACCCGTGACCAGGGCGGCGGTACCGGTGAGCTGCATGCTGGAAAGCCCTTTCCGAGTGGGATCCGGAGGCCGCTGCGGGCCCCCGGAAGGGTGGTGACGTGCCATCAGGAGCGGGGGGAGGGTCGGGTCAGCGGGCGGCGAACTGGCGGCTGATCACCAGGCGCTGGATCTGGTTGGTGCCCTCGAAGATCTGCATGATCTTCGCCTCGCGCATGTACCGCTCGACCGGGAAGTCGCGGGTGTAGCCGTAGCCGCCGAGCACCTGCACGGCGTCGGTGGTCACCTTCATCGCGGCGTCGGTGGCGATCAGCTTCGCCACGCTGGCCTGCCGGCTGAACGGGCGGCCGAGGTCGCGGCGGCGGGCTGCGTCCAGGTAGGTGGCGCGGGCGGAGTCCACGGCGGCGGCCATGTCGGCCAGCAGGAAGCCCAGGCCCTGGTGGTCGACGATCCGGCGGCCGAAGGTGGTGCGCTCGTTGGCGTACGCCACGGCGGTGTCCAGCGCCGCCTGGGCGAGGCCGGTCGCGCAGGCCGCGATGCCGAGCCGGCCCGAGTCGAGGGCGGAGAACGCGATGGGCAGGCCCTGGCCCTCCGAACCGATCAGGCGCTCCGATTCGAGCAGCGCGCCGTCCCAGTACGCGGCCGTGGTCGGCACGCCGTTCAGGCCCATCTTCTCCTCGGGCGCACCGAAGGTCAGACCCTCGACCTGACCGGGCGCCAGGAAGCAGGACACGCCGTGCGGTCCGGGCGCGGTCCGGGCGAACAGGGCGTAGAAGTCGGCCTTTCCGCCGTGCGTGATCCACGCCTTGGTGCCGGTGACCCGGTACCCGCCGTCGACCGGCTCCGCCTTGCAGGTCAGCGCCGCCGCGTCGGAGCCCGCGTTCGGCTCGGACAGGCTGTAGCCGCCGACCAGTTCACCGGCCAGCATCCGGGGCAGCCACTGCTCCTTCTGCTCCGGCGTGCCGAAGGCGTTCAGCGGGTGGCAGGCGAGGGTGTGCACGCTGGTGGCGACCGCGACGGCCGCCCAGCGCGAGGCCAGCTCCTCCAGCACCTGGAGGTACACCTCGTACGGCTGCCCGCCGCCGCCGAACTCCTCCGAGTACGGCAGGCCGAGCAGGCCGGCCCGGCCGAGGAGCGCGAACAGGCCCTCCGGGTACAGCTCCTGCTTCTCGTGGGACTCCACCTTCGGGGCGAGTTCCTTGTCGGCGAGATCACGGGTCAGCGCGATCAGGTCCGCGGCTTCCTCGGTGGGAAGCAGGCGATCCACGGCCATGTTCCGGCTCCAAGCGGTACGCAAAGCGGTACGTCAGTACCGGTGAGCGTAGCGCAGCGGGGCCCGCCGTGGGGGGCCTCGGGGGCGGCGAACCGTCGAAATTTCGCGGAAAGTGGCAGATGGTGGGCGTGGGGCGGGTGGGGGAGGGGCGCAACCGGGGCGGTTCCGCCGAGGTGTGGCGGAGCGCGCGGGGCGAGGGCCGGACGGGTGGGGAGCGGCGTGCGGGACGGGTGGGGAGCGGAGTGCCGAACGGTGGCCCGAGGCGGCGGGACCGGACGGAACGGCCGCCCCGGAGAGGCCGACTGTCATACTGGCCGGGTGATCGACAGCGCCGCCGCACTCCAGCCCAGCGGACGGGGCGCCGCCCGCCGCAGCGCCCTCTTCGAGGAACTCGTCGCACTCTTCGTCGCCGAGGGCTTCGCCCAGTTCACCCTGGACGACATCGCTGCCCGGCTGCACTGCTCGAAGCGCACGCTGTACGGCCTGGCCGGCTCCAAGGAACAACTGGTCCGGGCGGCCGTGGTGCACTTCTTCCGCAGCGCCACCGCCCGGGTGGAGGCCGCGCTGGCCGCCGAGACCGACCCGGCCGCCCGGCTGGCCGCCTACCTGCGGGCCGTCTCGGCCGAGCTCGCCCCCGGCTCGGCCCGGTTCTTCGACGACCTGGCGGCCTTCGAACCCGCGGCCGAGGTGTACAGCCGCAACACCCGCGCGGCCGCTCGGCAGATCCAGCGGCTGATCGACGACGGCGTCGCGGAAGGCGCTTTCCGCGAGACCCACGTCGCGTTCGCGGCGGACGTGATCAGCTCGGTCATGGTCCGCATCCAGCAACGCCAGGTCGCCGAGGCCACCGGCCTCGCCGACGCCGAGGCGTACGGGCACCTCGCCGAACTCCTGCTGCACGGGCTGCTCCGCTGAGTCGCCCGGTCGAGGTGCCTCCGGCCGAGCGTCTTCCGGCCGAGGTGCGTCCGGCCAAGCCGAGTTTGAGTGCCGTGCAGGCTGCTTCACCGGGCCGTCCGGTCAACCGGCCTTTGGCGGCGCGGGGTTCGTGCCGACCGGCGGGTCGGCGGTCGCGGTGGTGCTCGGGGCGGTTGCCGCGCTGCTCGTGGTGCTGATCCTGCTCTGGCTGAACCGTCGGAAGGGGCAGTCCGAACTGGTGCTGGACGCCGACGGGTGGAGCACATTCAGCGGCTTCCGGCGACCAGTGGGTGATCCGTCTGCCCGGCCACGACGGTGCGCCCTTCCCGGCCACGGCCGCGGCTTACGGCCGCCTGGCCGGCCGGATCGACCGCACGGCGGGCGAGCGCATCACTGTCTTCTCCGTCGCCGGCCTGCCGGCCGACCGGGACGCCCTGGTCGCGCCAGATACGTTGCCACCGGCCCGGTCCGGCCGGGCCGCCGCCGCGCCGAGGCCTCTTGACTTCGCGGGCCGGCGGTTCGGCGCCCACGCCAGGTGCTCTCAACTCTCCTGCGGGGCAGCCGAGTCGGGGGCCTTCGCGGACGCGTCCGGCTGCTCCGGCTCGCACACCGGGCAGTGCCCGCGCTCCCGGACCTTGCCGCACTCCTCGCAGACCAGGTTCAGCCAGCAGGCGGGCTCGCCGCCCTCGCTCTCGGTGTGCTCCATGCCGTCCAGTGTGCCGCGACGGCGCCGGGCGGGGGAGACGGGGGAGGGCAGCGAGGATCTCCCGTGCGGTGACGGGGAGTTGGGCATTTGCCACCGTGTGCGTCCGGCCCTTACCGTCACTGCGGTGAACGATCATCTGTACGGCCGGGGGGCGTGCGCGTGAACGGTGGGGCCGGGGCGGAGTACCGGGGTGAGGCGCAGCCCGGGACGTGGACGGAGCGGTTCCTCGGGTTGCCCTGGGGCGTCAAGGCGGGGCTGGTGGCGGGCACCCTGGTGGTGGTGCTCGGCTGGGCGATCGGCTTGCGCGCGATGGTGAGCCCGGAGCGGGAGGCGGTGCCGCTGCCCGACACCGTGGAGGGCGTGCCGCGGAAGTTGACCGGCACGCCGGCGCGGAACCCCGGCTTCGACGACTCCACCGCCGAGCGCTTCGGCGTGGCGTGGACGAAGGGTGCCCTCTACCTGGCCGGCCCGGACCGGCAGGCCGGACTCCGGCGGAACCTCTCCTGGCAGCTCCAAGTGGGCCGGAAGGCCGACGACTTCGAGGCGCGGACGGCCGCCGGGACGGCGGACGGCACGCTGACGCGGGTGCCGACGATGCTGGGCGGCGTCATGTACTGCACCGTGCAGTACGGCGGGGAGGCCGCGTGCGTGTGGGCGAACGGCGGGACGGCCGTGCTGGTGGTCGAGTACGACTCCGACGCCCTGGAGGCCCGGGCCGCGGAGATCACCGGCGTCCTGGAACGGGTCGTCCAGCACCGTGAGAAGTGAGCGCGGGCGGCCGATCGCCCGGCGTTACCCAATCTTGATCTTGGCGGCGCGACGAACGGCCCGGGTGCGGCGTGTATGGAGAGCGTCGGCGAACACTTTCCACCCGGGGGACCACATGACCGAGGGGCTCGGTTTCGACGAGTTCGCGGCCAGTCGGGCACGTCGCCTGTTCCAGATCGCGTACCTGATGTGCGGGGACTGGCACCAGGCGCAGGACCTTGTGCAGACTGCACTGTCCAAGATGTACCCGGTCTGGGGCCGGCTGCGGCGGTCCGACGGGGACGCCGGCGTCGACGCGTACGCCCGGAAGGTGCTGCTGCGCTGCTACCTGTCGCACCGTCGGCTGCGCCGGTCCACCGAGCTCGCGGTCGCCGAGTTCCCCGACGAGCCGGCCGTCGGCGCCCGCGAGGGCAGCTCCGCCGCGCTGCGGATCACCCTGGTCGCCGCGCTGCGCCAACTGCCGCCCCGCAACCGGGCCGCAGTGGTGCTGCGCTACCTGGAGGACTACAGCCTGGAGGAGACCGCGGAGGCGATGGGCATCACCGTCAGCGCCGTGAAGAGCCTCAACTCCCGTTCGATGACCCGCCTGCGGGCCATCCTCGGCCCGGACCGCGCCCTGCTGCTCCAGGACTGACCCCGCCGGACCACCCCGCACCATCCCCGACCCCGCACCATCCCCGACCCCCGCGACACACCTGCCAGTACGGAAGGCATCGGACATTGGACCTGGACCTGGAGCTCTCCCGCATGATGGAGACGAGCGTCAAGGAGCTGAGCGTCCCGGTTGCCGTGATCGTCGCCGAGAGCCGCCGCAGGGGCCGCCGGCACCGGCTGGCGCGGCGGCTGCGGACGGCGGCCACCGTGCTCACCGTCGTGGTGCTGGCGGGCTTCGGCGTGAACGCCGGAATGTCCACGCTGGCCGGGCAGTTGCCGACCGAGAGCACCGGCCCGGCCGGCCCGGGCGCGTCCTCGCTCGCCGCCTCGTCGAACCCGCCCGTCACCGGTTCGGGCGAGGGCACCGCCGGGCCGCTCCCCTCGCCGCTCTACAGCCCGCTGCTGGACCTGCCGGCCGCGCCGCTGCTCGGCGAAGCGGAGCCCAACAGGTCCCCGAACCCCTCGACCACGGTCAAGTTCACGCCCAAGCAGGTGTACCTCACCCTCAGCAGCCTGCTGCCGAAGGACCACCAGTACCTCGGCCTGCCCGAGCCGTACCCGGTCCCGCTCCCGGCCGGCACCGTCGGCACGGCGATGCGGTACGTCGACGGCAGCGGCGAGGCCGCCATCGAGGTGACGATGCGCTACTCCCGGCTCCCGTTCCCGAAGGACGGGCGGGCCCCCGACCCGACCGACCTGCCGTTCCAGTGCGAGGAGACGGTCCGCGCGGACGGCACGCACAGCGTCGTCGGCTGCCGCTACGGCTTCCTGTCGGACGGCAGTTGGGAGATGGTGGAGACCAACGACGCGCTGGTGCCCGGGGTGTTCAGCAACCGGGTCAGGCTGTGGCGGCCGGACGGCATGGTGATGGAGTTCACCGAGTTCAGCGGGCTGCGCGACCGCGGCAGCGAGCCGGACGGCGCGCGGGCGACGGCCCCGCGCAGCGCGCCGCCGATCCCGCTCCAGCTCTGGCGGGGCGTCGCGGAGAGCGCGAACTGGCGCTGGTTCTACGTCTGACCGGACCGCGCCGACGCGCCCCACGGCCCGGATCGGCTGTCTCCCGGTCAGTACCCCCCGTACCGCGTAGGGTTGACGCGTGAGCGAACAGACGCGCAACGTGGTGGGCGACCACGCCCGGGTGGACACCGTGGTGCAGGCGCACCACGTCGGCACCGTGAACGTTCATCAGGCCGCCGCCGTCGTCCACACCCCGGCCTTCGAACTGCCGCCCGAGCGCGCCCACTTCGTCGATCGGGCGGAGGAGCAGCGGAGGATCGCCGCGCTCGCCGGACCGGGCGGTGATCCGAGCGCTCCGCCCGCCGCTCCGTCCGTCGATCCGGATGCTCGGCCCGCCGCTCCGGCGGCTCCGCCCGGCGCCGAGCGGGGCGCCCGGCCGCAGCTGGTCGCGATCAGCGGGCTCGGCGGCATCGGCAAGACCGCCCTGTGCCTGCGCGTCGGCCACCGCCTGGCCGACCGCCACCCCGACGGCGCGCACTACCTCGACCTCGACGACTACCGCCGCGACGGCGCGGTCGACCCCGCCGAGGTGCTCGCCGACCTGCTGCCCGGCCTCGGCGTCGAACCCGCCTGGCTGGGACGGGACTTCCGCTCCCTGGCCCGCCAGTACTGGGCCCGGACCCGCGGCGGCCGCCGCCTCCTGGTCATCGACAACGCCCGCACCGGCGCCGAGGTCCAGCCCCTGCTGCCCGCCTCCGCCGCCAGCCTGGTGCTGGTCACCAGCCACGGCCCGCTGTACGACCTCGGCGACACCGCCCCGCTGGAACTCGCCCTCGCGCCGCTCGACGCCGACAAGACCGCCGAACTGCTGCGCCTGCTCCTCGGCGAGCAGCGCTGGGCCGACGCCGAGCCCGCCACCGTGCACGCCCTCGCCACCGCCTGCGCCGGACTGCCCAAGGCCGCCGAAGTCGCCGGCGAACTCGCCCGCCGCCTCCCGCACCGCACCCTCGCCGCCCTCGCCGAACGCCTCACCGCCGAACTCCACCAGCAGGGAAGCGCACCCGTGGAAGCCGTCTGGGACGCCGCGTACGCCGAACTCTCGCCCGACGCCGCCCGGTTGTACCGCACCCTGGCGCAGTGCCCCGGCCCCTACGCCACCGAGCACACCGCCGCCGCGCTGCTCGGCACCGGCCTCACCACTGCCGAGGACGCCCTCGCCGAACTCGTCACCGCCGGCCTGCTCGACTACCGGGCCGGCGGCTACCGCCGGCACGCCCTGGTCCGCGGCCACGCCCACCGCCGCGCCGAACAGGCCGACCCCACCGGCGAGGAACGCGCCGCAGCCCGGGCCCGCGTGCTGCACTGGCTGCGCCGCCAGACCGCCCGCGCCGACCTGGTGATCGCGGGCCGCCGGCTCACCGTCGAACCGGAGGTCCCGGCGCTGCCGGGCGTCCCCGACGCGGACCTCGGCACCGCCAAGTCCGGTGCGCTGCACTGGATGGAGGCCAACCGGCAGGCCCTGTACGGCGCCGTCGCCCTCGCCCACGACAGCGGTCGCGACGAGGACGCCGTGGCCCTCGCCGAATCGCTGTGGACGCACTTCCTCGACCACCCCCGGCACGCCGAGGCGATCGACGCCTTCGCCGCCGCCGTGTCCGCCGCCGACCGCGCCGAGCACCTCCGCGCCCGGGTCCGCACCCGCTGCCTGCTGGCCCGACCCCTCTGGGAGACCGCCCGGTTCGAGGAGGCCGCCGAGGCCCTCGACCGGGCCCGGGCCCTCGCCGAACTGCTCGGCGACGACTTCGAGGACCGCCGGCTCGCCGCCTCCGCCGTCGACTTCGGCGGCCAACTCGCCCTCGCCGAAGGCGAATGGGCCGAGGCACACGGCGACGCCGCCACCGCCCGGGAGCGCTCCACCGCCGCCCGCGCGGCCTTCGACACCGCCCGGGACATCCACCTGGCGATCGGCAACGCGTACGGCGCGGCGCTGCAGACCTACCAGAGCGCGAAGGCGGCCGCCGCCGCGGACGAACAGGCCGACGCCGCCGACCTGTTCGGCCGGGCGTACGAGGCGTTCGCCGCCATGACGGGCCGCCAACGAATGACCGCCCGGGCCCGCCACGGCCTCGGCCGGGCACTGCTCCGGAGCGAACAAGCCGCTGACGCCGAACCGCACTTGGCCGCTGCGCTGGCCGACGCCGAGGACCGCCACTCCACCTTCGACGAGGCCCGCATCCGGCTCGACCTCGCCACCCTCGCCGACCGCACCGCCCGCCCCGAGGACGCCGCCCGCCACCGCGCCCGCGCGGCCGAACTCCGCGCCGCGCACGGGGCGGAGGCCGCATCCGAGGACAAGCCGTCGGCTCTCGACGGGAGTTGAGCGGAGGCCAGTTCCTCCGGGCGGGTCGGGGAGTGGCAGGTGGTGGGTGAACGGGGCTGTGGCGCTAGGGAGTTCGCCGGGCCCGTTCGGTGCCGGAGAGCTTCGGGGAGGCTCGCACTCGGCTCGATCGCGCCGTGGTCGGGAAGTTCGGGTCACAGCTCGGCGGCCAGCTCCTCCGGGCGGGTCGGGCGGAGTGTCAGGCGGTGGGTGAACGGGCCTGTGGTGCAGGTGAGTTCGGCGGGTGGTTCGGCGGCGGGGTTGGTGCCTAGCCAGGCGTGGACGGCGGAGACGGCGATCGGCGGGTCGAGGCGGTGAATGCGGCCCTCGGCGTGGACCGCGGTGAGGCGGAGGGTGAGCGGGTCGCGGTCGCGGTGGAGCAGGACGCAGTGCTCGGGGGAGAGGACGGCGGCGGCCGTCCGGCAGGCGGGGAGTTCGGCGAGGACGTGCGCCGCCCAGCCGTCGACCGTCCAGCGGCCGGAGCCGGGGCGGCGCCACAGCACGGCGGCGCTGCGGAGTTGGGCCAGGGCGGCCACCGGATGCTCGGCGGACAGGTGGTGGATCGGCAGGTCGGTGGTGGCCGGGAAGCGCTCCACCCGGACTCGCTGCCCGGCCACCTCGGCGCGCACCGCGAGCGCCGGGGCCGCCGACCGGGGCACCGACGGCACCGGCAGCGGCTCGGACAGGACGGCGTGCCGAGGGGGCGTCAGATCGAGCAGCCGGTACAGCTCGCCGCGCAACAGTCCCAGCGCCTCCCCGGGCCGCCCGAACGCCTCTGCCGCCGGCCCGGATGCCGCCGGCCCCAGCGCCGACGATTCCAAGGCTGCTGACGGCGCGGATCCGGGCGGCGCGACAGGCCGCCCCAGTGGCGGCAGGTCGAGGGCGCGGACGGTCTCCGGTCCGGCGAAGCGCGGGGCGGCGGCGAGCAGCCGGGCCATCGGGCTGCCGGCGATCAACTCCCGTTCACCGTCGTACGCGTCGAACACCGGGCGGCCGAGCGCCGCGGCGTACAGCGCGGTCGAACCGTGGTCGGTGACCACCGCGTCGGCGGCGACCAGGACGGCCGCCCAGTCCTGGTGCGGGGACGGCAGCAGCAGGCCGGCCCGGAGCGCGGGACGGAGCTGCTCCGTCAGGTCGAGGCGGCTGCGTTCGCCGGTCTCGTTGGGGTGGACCAGCAGCGCCACCCGGTAGCGGTCCACGGGCAGGCGGTGCACCAACTCGGCCGGCAGGTCCGGCCGTCGGGACAGCAGGCTCTCCGGGCCCCAGGTGGACAGCAGCGCCAGCAGCGTCTGTTCACCGAGGCCGAGCGCCGTCCGGTAGGTCTCGCGGCGGGCGTCGGACTCCAGCATCCGGTCCAGCGTGGGGTCGCCGACGACCACCGCGCGGGTGGCCGCCGGCGGGCAGAACTCGGCCAGCCGGGACAGCTGTTCGGCATGGCCGAGACCGTGCAGGTCGGCCCAGGGCACGCCGTCGGAGAGCAGGTACGCCGGGTCGAGACCGGACGGCAGCTCGGGCGAACCCTCGTCCCGGAGCGCCTTGTTGAAGCCCGCGCCGTGCGGCAGCAGGGCCCGGGCCCGGCCGGACAGGCCGGCCAGGGCGCCCTTGGGGCTGGTGGTGAGGATCAGGTCGAAGGGCCGGCCGACGGCCTGGTCGAAGTCGATCACCCGGGCGCCGGAGCGGTCCAGCGCGGCCAGCGCCTCCAGGTCGAAGCGCGAGCCGGGCACCAGGGTGAACCAGCGGGAGATCCGGCCGTCGCCCTCGAACACCGGCAGCACGTCCAGCAGTCGGTGCAGCGCCACCGCCGAGCGGAACGCCAGCAGCACCGAGCGCCGCTGGTCCCCGCCGGTGTCGCGCATGCGCCGATGGTATCCGCGCCGCCGTCCGGACCTCCGCCGGGACACGGCTGCTGAGGGCGGTTCGGCGTCCGGGTCGGTCGCTCGGCGCACTGTCAGGACGCTCGCCGGGACGCGGCTGCTGACGGCGGTTCGGTTTCCGGGTCGGTCGCCCGGCGTGGCGTCGGCGAACCGGCCGTATGTCGAACGCGCGGCCGTCCCAGGGAATTGATGGGGCGGTGGACTCGGCGGGCCGGTCAGGTGTCGGCGGCGACCTGGATCGCGGCCTCCATGCGGGAGGCGATCCGCGTCGCCGTCCGGACGTCCGCCGGGACGCAGCGCTGACGGCGGTTCGGCTTTCGGGCCGGTCGCCCGGCGCGGTGTCGGCGAACCGGCCGGTTGTCGAATGCGAACGCCGCTGCGAGGAGTTAAAGGGGCGGCGGCGCGGCGAGACGGTCAGGCGCTGGCGGCGACCTGGATCGCGGCCTTCATGCCGGAGGTGACCAGCGCCGCCGTCCAGACGTCCGCCGGGACACGGCCGCTGACGGCGGTTGGGCTGCCGGGTGGGTCGCGTCGGCGCACTGTCCGAACGTCTGCCGGGACGCGGCTGCTGACGGCGGTTCGGCTTCCGGGCCCGTCGTCTGGCGCGGTGTCGGCGAACCGTCTCGACGTTGAACGAGGTCGCTGCCCTGCAGAGTTGATGGGCGGGTGCGGTGGGCCGGTCAGGTGTCGGAGGCAGCCTGAATCGCGGCCTTCACGCGGGAGGTGTTCAGCGCCGCTGTCCCGACGTCTGCCGGGACGCGGTCGCTGACGGTGGTTCGGCTTCCGGGCCCGTCGCCTGGCGCCGCGTCGGCGAACCGTCCCCGGGCATCGAACGAGTGCGCCGCCCCGAGGAGTTGACGGGCGGCGGCGGGTGCGGCGGTTTCGGTCAGGCGCCGGAGGCGACCTGGATGGCGGCTTCCACGCCGGAGGCGATGGCGCCGGAGACCCAGGCGTGGTAGCGCGGCATGCAGTGGTCGCCGGCGAAGAACAGTCGGTTGTCCACGGGTGTGGCCACGTGCGGGCCGAGGCTGAGGAGTTGGCCGGGAGTCTCGATGACGGCCTCGCCCAGCGCCCAGCGGTTGCGCAGCCAGGACTGCGAGACGTACCGGTCGGTGACGTAGCGGCGGATCCGCTCGCCGAACAGGCCGGTCAGGTGCTCCAGCGCCTCGGTGTGCCGGTCGGCGGGGGTGAGGGCGTCGAAGCGCAGCGCGTCCTCGGCCCAGTTGTAGGCGGCCAGCACGACGCCGCCGGGCGAGCCGCCGTCGCTGGGGTGGGAGGGGAAGTAGACGAACCGGCTGGCCTCGTCGGAGACGCAGCCGCCGCCGACCGCGCCCACCGCCGCGCCGTGCGGGGCGGGCCGGTAGTCGTCGCCGAGCTTCTCCTTCCAGGTGTCCTCGTTCCACTCCCACCAGCGCTCGGTGAACTCCAGCAGCACCTTGTGCGCGGTGTCGTGCTTGAGCTCGTTGATCGCCCGCCGCTTGCCGTACGGGAGCAGCGGCTCGAAGTCGACGTGCCGCAGCGCCGCGAACGGCACCGCCAGCACCACCGCGTCCGCCCGGTACTCGGTGCGGCGCCCGCCGATCGCGCCCTCGCAGGCCTCGTCCTCCGGGCCGGTCTCCGGCTCGGCGAAGACCGTCACGCCGGTGTCGTCCGTGACGACCCGGGTGACGACCTGGCCGCGTTCGATGCTCAGGCCCTGGGAGAGTGCCTCGGTGAGCGCGTCGGTGCCGGCGCTGAACTCGAAGTAGGTGACGGACGGGTTGATGTCGCCGGCGTCGAACACCGAGTGCAGGAAGCCGTAGGAGAGCCGGCTGGTCAGGTTCTCCAGCGTGCCGACGGCCTGGATCTGGGCGTCCTTCCAGCCCTCGCTCTCCTCGAGGTAGCGCAGCAGCGAGTAGCCGTCCATGTCGTACAGCAGGCTCGCCATGCCGGTGACCCGCTGCTCGATCGGCTTGTCGGTCCAGGTGCCGTCGTCGTTCTTCACCATGGTGTAGGCGCGGGCGGTGTCCAGCGCCTTGTCGAAGGCCTGCCCGGTGGTCTGGGTGCTGTCCCAGCCGAAGCTCTTGTTGATCGGGCCCGGGTCGGCCGCGTACGCCTTCTTGCTGACGGTCTGTCCGTTGACGTGCACGAAGCGCTCACCGAGGCCCGGCGGCGCCTTGTACTCGGGGGCGTTGCCGGTGGCGAACTCCTCGCCCGTCCACGACTTGTAGACCACCCGGGCGTCGTTCGAGACGATGTCCGGCTCGGGCGGGACGTCCACCAGGTGGAACGGGCGGCGCGGCACGTTCAGGTGGTCGGCCAGCGCGAGGGTCAGCACGTGACTGGACGGGAAGCGCATCGCGCCGGCCTCGGCGTGCAGCCGGTCGTCCTGCCACACGTCGCCGCGGAAGGTCTTCACCCGGCCGCCGACCCGGCTGCGGTTGGCCTCCAGCAGCCGGACGTTGTGGCCGGCCGCCTGGAGAAGCCGGGCGCACACCATGCCGGAGACGCCCGCGCCGACCACCAGCACGTCGCGGGTCGCGGCCTGCCGCAGGCGCTGACGGCCCGTCAGCAGCTTCAGGTACTCGAGGGTCAGGTCGGTGTGGTCGGCGTCGGTCAGCAGGATCCGGCGCGCCATGATCAGCGCCGCCTCCTCCCGCGCCGGGTCCGGGGGCGCCGCGCCCGCCGCACGAGAAGTACCGGCTCCGGGGCCGGCCAGGGCGGCAGCCGTCACCGCGCCGCCGGAGGCAAAGAGCAGTCCGCGTCGAGAGATCACCGGCCCAGGGTGGCAGCGCCCCGGCCCCGACACGCGAGCTCGGCTCACGAACGACCCGCTCGTCACCCGGGCGGTGGGCACTTGCCGTGAACAGGGGCGCGCGGCGGCTCCCGACGTGCGCCGGGCGCGGGGCCGGGAGGCGTGGGGCCTATCGTATTCCACAGAAACATGGAGAATCAGGAGAGTCCGTGACCAGCACCGCCCCCGCCACCGCCCCGCCCGCCACCGGCCGAACTCGCTGGACGCGCCGAACTCGCCGTCGACCCCGCCGTGCAGCGGCACATCCTGCGGACCCTGGTCGCCTCCCAGATCCTCAGCGGCGCCGGCCTCGCCGCCGGCATCACCGTGGGCGCGTTGCTCGCCCAGGACATGCTGGGCAGCACCGGGCTGGCCGGGCTGCCCAGCGCGCTGTTCACCGCCGGCAGCGCCCTCGCCGCCGTCGTGGTCAGCCGGATCTCCGGCACCCACGGCCGGCGGCCCGGACTCGCGGCCGGCTACGCCACCGGTGCCGTCGGCAGCGTCGGCGTGATCGCCGCCGCCGCGCTCGGCAGCCCCGTCCTGCTGTTCCTCGCGCTGTTCGTCTACGGCGCCGGCACCGCCACCAACCTCCAGGCCCGGTACGCCGGAGCCGACCTCGCCGCACCCGGGCACCGGGCCCGGGCGATCTCCACCGTGCTGGTCGCCACCACCCTCGGCGGCGTCCTCGGCCCGAACCTGGCCGCACCCACCGGCGTCCTCGCGCACGCCCTGCACCTGCCGCGGCTGGCCGGACCGTTCCTGCTCGCCGGACTCGCCTACGCCGCCGCCGCGTTCGTCCTCGCCACCCGCCTGCGCCCCGACCCGCTGCTGCTCGCCCGCGCCGCCGCGGCCGACCCAGCCGCCGGGGCCGCCGAGGCCGCCGGGGCGGCGGCCGACCGGCAGCAGCCCGACGCCGCGTCAACGGCCCGCACCCGCAACCGGGTTCTGCTCGGCGCCCAGCTCATGGTGGTCACCCAGGTGGTGATGGTCGGCGTGATGACCATGACACCCGTCCACCTGCACGACGCCGGCCGGGGCACCGCCGCGTCCGGACTCGTCATCGCCCTGCACGTCGCCGCGATGTACCTGCCCTCCCCGCTCACCGGACGGCTCGTCGACCGGCACGGACCGCTCGCCGTCGCCGCCGCCGCCGGACTCACCCTGCTCGCCGCCGGACTGCTCGCCGCCGCCGCCCCCGCGCACTCCGTCCCGCTGCTCGCCCTGGCGCTCGTGCTGCTCGGCCTCGGCTGGAACTTCGGCCTGGTCGCCGGTACTTCGCTGCTCACCGACGCCGTCCCGCTCGCCCGGCGCGCCAGGACCCAGGGCAGCGTGGACGTCGCCATCGCGATCGCCGGCGCCACCGGCGGCCTCGCCTCCGGCGTCGTCGCCGACCGGGCCGGCTACTCCGTCCTCGCCCTCGGCGCGGGGCTGCTCGCCCTGCTGGTCCTGCCCGCCCTCGCGGCCGCCGCCACCCGGGGCCGACGGTGACGGGCCCTCAGTACCCCGAGGCCCCGGGGCTCACCGTGGACGGCCGCGGACTGCTCTGCGTCACCCTGCTGCTGGTCCTGCCCGCTCTCGCCACCGCCACCCGGAGCGGACGGTGACGGGCCCTCAGCACCCCGAGGCCCCCGGGCTCACGGTCGACGGTGCCGGACTGCTCTGCGTCACCCTGCTGCTGCGCCTGCGCGCCGCCGTCGCGGACGCCCCGGCCGGCACCCTGGTGCACGTCCGCGCCACCGACCCGGCCGCGCCGCTCGACCTGCCCGCCTGGTGCCACCTCACCGGCCACCGGTACCTCGGCGAGGTCGACGAGGAGACCTATGCGCTGCGGCTGGCCGCCGACCCGAACCCCACCCGGGCCGACGCCCCGTGGCACCGCGCGGACGGCTGACGGGTCAGCCGGCGGCGGGGCCGGTCCAGCCCGCGGGGACGTGGCCGAGGCGGACCCGCTGCGGGTGGTCGCCGACGTCGACCCCCGAGGTGGGCAGGCCGGTGGCGAAGTCGATCGCGGTGACCCGGTCGGCGCCGCTCTCCGAGATGATGCACGACTTCCCGTCGCCGCTGACGGTCGCCCAGTACGGCTTGGAGGCCGGCACCAGCGGCCCCTCCTGGAGGGACGCCCGGTCGACCACCGTGGCGTAGTCGTCCATCGTGCCCGCGACGCAGAGCCGGCTGCCGTCCGGGCTCATCGACAGGCCGTGGTGGCGGGAGTCGTTGACCCAGGTGGTGCGGTCCTCGCTGGTCGCGGGGTTCTTCGGCAGGGTCTTGACGCGGGTGACCCGGTCGTTCGCCACGTCGTACTCCACGAACCCGTTGAAGAACGAGACCTGGAAGTACAGCGTCCCGCCGTCCGGGGAGAACACCGCCGGCCGGACCGCGTTGGACAGGTCCGAGCGGCCGAAGGCGTCCAGGCGCGGGCGCATGTCGATGGTGCGCACCGTCCGGAAGGTGTCGGCGTCGACGACCGTGATGTGCCGGTCGCCCTTCGTCCAGTCCAGCCACGGTGCGTCCAGCGCGGTGGTGACCTCGCCGATCGACATGTTCCAGATCTGCCGGCCGCCGGCCGTGTAGAGGTTCTCGTGCGGCTTGTCGCCGGCGGCGAACGAACCGAGCAGCCGGCCGGTGGCGATGTCCAGCACCTGCACGGTGTTCGCGGTGGACGCGGAGACCACCACCCTGGTGCCGTCCGGCGACAGCGCCATGTGGTCGGAGCGGTAACCGTCCACCGGGAAGCGCCAGTTGAGCCGGCCCGAGGCCAGATCGACGGAGACCACGTCGGCGAAGCTCGGCCGGGAGACCACCAGCGCGGAGCCGTCCGGGGTGGTGTACATGTCGTCGACGAACTGGTCGTGCCCCTCCCCGGGGCCCAGCCGGACGCCCAGGAAGTAGGCCAGCTTCACCGGGTTCAGCGCGATCTCGGCGAGCCGCTGGTCCTTGTCCGGTATCACGTCGACCCGGCCCACCCGGGCCAGCGCCCCGCGGGAGGTGACGGCGTCCGCCGTGCCGTCCCAGTTGTTGCCGACGAACAGCACCTCGCGCAGCCCGTCGGACGCACCGGCCGCGGCGGTCGGCACCTCCGCGCCCGCGCGGGCCACCGCGCCCGGGCCGGACACCGCCAGAACACACACCGCCGCGACGCCTGCGAGGCGGCTCGCACGTCGAGAGCGCCGGTACGGGGAACGGGACATCACGGCTCCTTCACGCGGACAGGCCGAAAGGGAACGCCCGGGGACCGGCCGCGGAACGCGCCGTGGCGCGGGCGTTACTCGACAGTAGGGAGATGCGTCGGGGCTGACAAGACATCGGCGCGAACCGGCTTTCGGAGAAAGGG
Organism: Kitasatospora cheerisanensis KCTC 2395; assembly: GCF_000696185.1. GTDB lineage: Bacteria > Actinomycetota > Actinomycetes > Streptomycetales > Streptomycetaceae > Kitasatospora > Kitasatospora cheerisanensis. Next base: position 7,033,566 of record NZ_KK853997.1, read on the forward strand.
AGTTGGCGCCCCGGCAGGTGATCGCCGGCCGGGGGCGCCTTCGCGCCATCGGCCCCGGCCGCCGTCGCGCCGTCCGCCCCGGCGGCCCGCCCGTCCGAGGGCGCCGGAGCGCCCGCCGGGCCCTCCCGCAGGCCGCCGTCGGGAGCACCTCGAAAGGGGATATAGGCTGGTCGGGCAGCGGTTCGCCCCCGTCCGAGCCAGGCCGGGCGCGTCGCAAGAGGGAACCTGGTGCGAGTCCAGGACTGCCTCGCAGCGGTGAGCGGGAACGACCGCCGTCACACGCACTGGGCCCGAGCGGCCCGGGAAGCGACGGCCAGTAGGAAGACCCTCCACGGGAGAGGCCCGCGAGTCCGAAGACCTGCCGCCGCCCGCGGTGCCCACCGGCGCCGCGGCCCGAGTCGCAACTCGCGAAGGAGAGTTGACGTGGCAGACCAGACCGCGACACCCGTGATGACCGCCGCCAAGCCCGCGGAGGCGTCCGAGGTCACGCTCGCGCACATCATGAGCGAGCACGACACCAACCTGTACGGCACCATCCACGGCGGCGTGGTGATGAAGCTCATCGACGACGCCGCCGGCGCGGCCGCCGCCCGGCACGCCGAAGGCCCGGCCGTCACGGCCGCGGTGGACGGCATGTCCTTCCTCGCCCCCGTCCGGGCCGGCGACCTGCTCACCGCGCACGCCGAGCTCGAACGGGCCGGCCGCACCTCGATGACCGTCCGGGTCAGCGTCACCGCGCAGCGCTGGAACGCCGCCGCCGGCCCGGTCACCGAGGTCGCCACCGCGCGGCTCACCTTCGTCGCGGTCGACGCGGACAGCCGCCCGCGGCCGGTCCCGGCGCTGCTCCCGGCGGAGTCCGGCGCGGCCGCCTGACGTCCTGTCACCACCCGGGCCCCGGAACGCCGATCCACCTGGTGTTCCGGGGCCCGCGGTCTACGTGATCACTCTCACGCCGAACAAACCGGCGCATTTGCGACGGCGTGAGATCGACATGTTCCGTTCAAGCTCCGCTTACCCCACCATGGCAGCGTGTGCCCGCCTACGCGCGTAGCGCACCCCATGGTTCCTGTGGTTCGAGGAGATTGACAGATGATCAGAACGTGGAAGGCCGCCCGCCCGCTGGCCCTCACCGCCGCCGCCCTGGTGGCCGCAGCCGGAGCGAGCGCCATCCCGCAGCACGCCACCGCGGCCACCCCCAAGACCACCGCCGCGGCCGCCGCCGCCACCCCCAAGCGAGTGCTGTTCGACAACTCCAAGGCGGAGACCGCGGGCAACGCGGACTGGATCATCTCCACCAGCCAGCCCGACCCGCTGGCGCAGAACGCCAACCCCACCGGCGAGACCAGCTGGACCGGCGCCATCTCCGCCTGGGGCGTGGCCCTGCAGAAGACCGGCAACTACAGCCTGAAGACCCTGCCGGCCGGCAACACCATCACCTACGGCACCGGCGGCGCGCTCGACCTCGCCAACTTCGACGAGTTCGTGCTGCCCGAGCCCAACGTGCGGCTCAGCGACGCCGAGAAGACCGCCGTGATGAAGTTCGTCCAGAACGGCGGCGGCCTGTTCCTGATCTCCGACCACACCGTCAGCGACCGCAACAACGACGGCTGGGACTCCCCGGCCATCATCAACGACCTGCTGACCACCAACAGCGTCGACAACACCGACCCGTTCGGCTTCTCCGTCGACCTGCTGAACATCACCACCGACAACCCGCGGGCGATCACCGACACCACCGACCCGGTGCTGAACGGCTCCTTCGGCAAGGTCACCGGCTCGATCATCCGCAACGGCACCACCTTCACCCTCAAGCCCGCCGACAATCCGAACGTCAAGGGCCTGCTCTACCGCACCGGTTACAGCGGCAGCACCGGCGCCGCGTTCGTCACCTCGACCTTCGGCAGCGGCCGGGTCGCGATCTGGGGCGACTCCTCGCCGATCGACGACGGCACCGGCCAGTCCGGCAACACCCTCTACGACGGCTGGAACGACCCGGCCGGCACCGACGCCGCGCTCGCCCTCAACGCCACCGCCTGGCTCGCCCAGGGCGGCTCCACCGGCAACACCGGCTCGGTCTCCCTCTCCAACCCGGGCGCCCGCACCGCCACCGTCGGCACCGCGACCAGCCTCCAGCTGTCCGCCACCGACACCGCCGGCGGCACCCTGAGCTACGCGGCCACCGGCCTGCCCGCCGGACTGACCGTCAACTCCGCCACCGGCCTGATCAGCGGCACGCCCACCACCGCCGGCACCTCCACGGTGACCGTCACCGCCACCGACTCCACCGGGCCGTCCGCCACCGCCACCTTCACCTGGACGGTCGCCGCGAGCGGCGGCAGCACCTGCACCGCCGCCCAGCTGATCACCAACCCCGGCTTCGAGACCGGCTCCACCTCCGGCTGGACCGAGACCAACAGCGGCGGCTCCAGCACCATCAACAGCAGCAGCAGCGAGCCCGCCCACAGCGGCAGCTACGACGCCTGGCTGGACGGCTACGGCGTCGCCAACACCGACACCCTCGCCCAGACCGTCACCCTGCCGACCGGCTGCACCACCTACAAGCTCAGCTTCTGGCTGCACATCGACAGCGCCTCCTCGGCCACCACGGTGTTCGACACCCTCACCGTGACGGCCAACGGCACCACCCTCGCCAGCTACAACAACACCAACGCCGCCAGCGGCTACCAGCAGCGCACCTTCAACCTCGCCGGGTACGCCGGCCAGACCGTCACCCTGAAGTTCACCGGCGCCGAGGACTACACCAAGCAGACCTCCTTCGTCCTGGACGACATCAACCTCAACGTCTCCTGACCCCACCGGTGGACCCCCGGGCCGGCCCCACCCGGCCCGGGAACCGGCCCGCACGCCGCCGCGCCTGCGCGGTGGCGTGCGGGTGTTCCGCATGGCCGCGCCCCGGTGATGCCTCCTTTACCCCGCTATTACTTCCGCCGCCGACACCGGGCCGCTTTGTGAAGGTCTTGCCAAGAGGATCTTGGCCTTCCTAGACTGCGGCAGCCATGGCCAGGCGCGTCCATGTCACAGGCTTGCAGTGGGGGTCGAGGTGAAACGTTTCCGCCTGCTCGTCGCGGGCAACGCGGTTTCCGCGTACGGCAGTTATCTCAACATGGTCGCGCTCAACGTCTTCGTGTACCACCTGACGGGCAGTGCCCTGACGGCCGGTCTGTACATGGCGGTGCGGCTGCTGACCAGCGTGGCGTCCGGAGTCCTCGCGGGGGCGCTCGCTTCACGGATTCCGCGCAAGCGGCTGATGGTGGGGGCGGACCTCACCCAGGCGACCGCACTGGTCCTGCTGCTGCTGGCGCCGTCGGGCGCGCGGGTCGCGCTGCTGTTCGGGCTCGCGGTGGTGGCCGGCGCGTGCTCCACCGTCTCGGGGGTGTCGCTGCGCAGCGCGGTGCCCGAGATCGTCGGGGCGGACCTGCGGACCAGGGCCAACAGCCTGCTGGCGACCGGCCGTTCGCTGGCGATGGTGGCCGGGTTCGGCTCCGCGAGCGTCATCGTCGCCCAACTCGGCTACCGCTGGGCGTTCGCCCTCGACGCCCTGACGTTCCTGGTCTCGGCGAGCGTGCTGCTGTCGCTGCCGATCCGCACCGAGGCCGCGCCGGCCGGCGACTCCCCGGCGCCCGCCGCCGAGGCGGAGGCGAAGGGGAAGGCCGAGGCCAAGGCCAAGGCGGACGACGGCGGTGGGCGGTGGGCCACCGTGGTGCTGCTGCGGTCGATGCCCGTCGTCGCCGTGATGGTCCTGGTCCGGGCGGTCGACGGCCTCGGCTCCTCGTCCCACAACGTGGCCCTGCCGATCTACTCCGACGCGCTCGACCACGCCCACCCGGCCGCGTTCATCAGCCAGTTCTGGGCGACCTGGGCGATCGGCAACATCGCCGTGCAGCAGATCCTCTCCCGCTGGACGTCCCGCACCGGCCGCAGCCCGGGGGAGCGGGTCTTCGCCCTCGGCGCCTGCGCGATGTCGGCCGCGTTCATCCTGGTCTTCGCCGGACTGCCGACCGCGCTGGCCGTGGTCGTGGCCCTGCTGGCCGGCATGGCGGACGGGCTGACCGAAGTCGCCTACGTCTCCCGGCTCCAGACCGTCCCGGACGCCCAACGGGCCCGCCTGTTCGGCCTGTCGGCGTCGGTGGAGAACCTGGGCTTCGGCCTCGGCATGATCCTCAGCGGCGCCCTGCTGGAGCACTTCTCCCCGCTGCGGGTGGTCGGCGGCTTCCACGGCCTCGCCATCGTGCTCTGCCTCGGATTCCTGCTCCTGCTGGTGCGCGGCGCGGCCACCCGACGGGCCGCCCCGACACCGGCCGACGACCGGCTTCCCGCATCCGAAGGAGAACGGGTATGACCGCCCCTGCCGACCGCCGGGTCGCCGTCGTCGGCCTCGCGCTGCGCCTCCCCGGCGCCGACACCCCGGACGCCTTCTGGCGGGTGATCCGCGACGGCGAGGACCGCGTCCGGCACTTCACCGACGAGGAACTCGCCGCCGCCGGAATCCCGCCCGAGAAGTACCGGGCACCGGACTTCGTGGGCGCGAGCGCCGTCCTGGACGGCGACATCTCGCAGTTCGACGCGGCGTTCTTCGGCATGAGCGGCCGGGAGGCCGCCTTCACCGACCCGCAGCACCGACTCTTCCTCGAAGTCGCCCACCACGCACTGGAGAACGCCGGCTACCCGAAGGAGCGCCCGGGCACCCGCATCGGCGTGTACGCCAGCACCGGCTACGAGCTGTACTCGCTGCAGACCTACCTGCTCAACAACGTGCTCACGGGCGCGCTCGCCGAGGACTGGCTCTCCCGGCTGCAGGTGATGATCGGCAACTACCCCGACTTCACCGCCACCCGCGCCTCCTTCCGGCTGGACCTGACCGGCCCGTCCTTCAACATCCAGACGGGATGCTCCAGTTCGCTGGTCGCGGTGCAGACCGCCGCGCAGGCCGTGCTGGCCGGCGAGACCGACCTCGCGCTCGTCGGGGCCGCCGCCGTCCACACGCCGCAGGTGCTGGGCTACCAGTACGTCAAGGGCTCGATCCTGTCGAAGACCGGCCGGGTGCGGGCGTTCGACGCCGCGGCGGACGGCACGGTCGGCGGCAACGGCGTGGTGGCGGTCGTCCTCAAGCGGCTCGACCGCGCCCTCGCCGACCGGGACACCGTCCACGGCGTCATCAGCGGATGGGGCGTCAGCAACGACGGCGCCGCCAAACACACCTACACCGCGCCCAGCGCGGCCGGCCAACAGGTCGCGATCCGACGGGCGTTGGAGACGGCCGGGATCAGCGCGGACGAGATCGGCCTGCTGGAGACCCACGGCACCGGCACGCTCAAGGGCGACCCGATCGAATTCGACGGCGCCACCGCGGCGTTCCGCGTCGACACCGATCGCACCGGCTACTGCGCGATCGGCTCGACCAAGTCCAACATCGGCCACCTGGACGTGGCATCGGGCCTGGTCGGCCTGATCAAGGCGATGCTCGCGGTCCGCCACGGAGTGATCCCGCCGATGGCCAACTACCGGAACCCCAACCCGGGGATCGACCTCGACGCCAGCCCCTTCTACATCCCCCGGGAGGCCCGGCCATGGCCGCGCGACGGACGCCCGCGGCGCGCCGGCGTCACCTCGCTCGGCGTCGGCGGCACCAACGTCCACGTCCTGCTGGAGGAACCGCCCCCAACCCCCGCACCCGCGGACCACGCCCACCCCACCCCCGGCGTGCTGCTGCTCTCCGGACGCGACCCGCAGGCGCTCACCGCGAACGCCCGCGCCCTGCGCACCCACCTGCGCCGGCACCCCGGCACGCCGATGCCCGACCTGGTCACCACCACCGCACTCGGCCGCACCCACGGACGGCACCGGCTCGCCGTGCGCGGCGAGAGCCCGGCGGCGCTCGCCGACGCGCTCGACCGCTGGCTGACCGGCCCGGCCCCGGCCGCCGGCGGACGCGGACCGGCGTGGTCCGGCCTCGCCCCGCGCGAGGGCGGGAAGCCGGTCGGCTTCCTGTTCGCCGGCCAGGGCAGCCCCTTCCGCGGCATGGCCGCCCCCTTCGACCGGAGGTTCCGGGCGGTCGCGGACGTCCTCGACGCCTGCGAGGCCCAGTACCGCCGGGAGTACGGCGCGCCGCTGCTGGACGCGTTCCGCACCGGCCCCGAGGCCGACGGGACCGAGACCTGGCCCACCGCCACCGCGCAGCCCGCGCTGTTCGCACTCCAGGCGGCGCTCACCCGGATGTGGGAGCAGGCCGGGGTGCGGCCCGCGATCGTCGCCGGACACAGCGCCGGGGAGTACGCGGCCCTGGCCGCCGCCGGGGCGCTCACCGTGCCGGACGGGCTGCGGCTCACCGCCGAACGCGGCCGGCTCATGCAGGCCTGTCCGCCCGGCGCGATGGTCGCCGTCGCCGCCGACCGCGCGACCGCCGACCGACTCGCCGGAGAGATCCCCGGGCTGGAGGTCGCCGTCGCCAACGGCGAACGCTCGCACGTGCTGGGCGGACCGGTCGAGGCGGCCGAGAAACTCGTCGCCCTGCTCGCCGAGCGCGGCATCCCCGGCGACCGGCTCCCGGTCGACCGCGCCTTCCACACGGCGCTGACCGAACCGGCCCTCGACGCGTTCCGCACCGTCCTCGACGGCATCGCCTTCCGCCCGCTGACCGTCCCGTTCGTGAGCGGGCTGGACGGTGAACTCCGGCCCGTGGGCTGGGTGCCGGACACCGACTACTTCCTGCGCCACACCCGCGAGGCGGTGCGCTTCGACGCCGTGCTCGCGACGCTCGGAGCGCACGCGGACGGCGAGCCCGTACTGCTGGACCTCGGCCCGCACCACACGCTCGGCGGTCTCGCCGGGCGCGCCCTGCCGCACGCCACCGTGGTCTCCGCGACCCGCCGCGGCGCGGGCATCGACCCCCTCTGGTCCGCGGCCGCCGCCCTGCACTGCGCAGGCGCGCCGGTGGACTGGCACCACCTGCTGGACGGCACCCCCGGCGGCCGCATCCCGCTGCCCGGCTACCGCTTCCAGCGCCGGAGCCACTGGACCGGCCCCGCACAGACGATCAGCACCTTCGGTGAACCAACGGAAGACGAGGACGCAGTGGAACTGAGCAACACGGGCACGGTCACCGCCGACGACGTACGCCGCCACATCGTCGACGTGACGGTCGAACACTTCGGCGCGGCGCCGGGGGCGGTGAGCGACGACACCTCCTTCTTCGACCTGGGCGCCGACTCGCTCCAGCTGATCCACCTGCTGCGGCTCATCGAGCAGGAGCACCAGGTCAAGGTCGCCATGCGCGAGCTCTTCGAGGAGGCCGGCACGCCGCGCCTGCTGGCCGAGCTGATCGTGGGCCGGCTCCCGGGGGCCGCGGCTCCCGCGCCCGTTGCCGCCGCGCCCGTCGTGCCCGCGCCCGTCACCGCCGCGCCCGCTGCGCCCGCACCCGTCGCGCCCGCACCGGTTGCCGCCGCGCCCGCTGCGCCCGCACCCGTCGCGCCCGCACCGGTTGCCGCCGCGCCCGTCGTGCCCGCGCCTGTCGTGTCGGTCCCTGCTGCTCCGGTCGCGGCCCCCGCGTACGCGACGCGGCAGGAGGTCGAGGAGCTGGCCCGGCAGATCCAGCAACTCACCCAGATCCAGCTCCAGATGATGACGCAGCTCTCCGAGCTGGTGTCCCGTCAGCTGGCTGCCCTGCCCGCGGCCGGTGGCCGATGAACGCGCCGCAGCCGGACGGCCTCGCGGCCGTCACCGCCGCCGCCGACAGCGACCTCGCCGCGATGGCGGAGCTCTCGCGGCGGATCTCCGAGCAACTCGCCGGGACGGTCCCCGCAGCCCCGTCCGGCGCCGCACCGAAGATGCACGGCCCGCGGGTGGCCGTCGACCGCGCCTCCGGCATGGTCAGCGGCACCGGACCCGACAGCCGCAAGCGGCACCTGGACGAACTCGTCCGCAGGTACACCGCGAAGACGCGGACCTCGAAGGAACTGGCGCAGCGTCACCGCCGGGTGCTGGCCGACAGCCGGGCCGTGGTCGGCTTCCGCTCCAGCACCAAGGAGATGCTGTACCCGATCGCGGCACGCGGCGCGTCCGGCGTGTCGATCACCGACGTCGACGGCAACCGGTACACCGACATCACCATGGGCTTCGGGGTGCTGATGTTCGGCCACGAGCCGCCGTTCGTCCGCGAGGCGGTGCGCGAACACCTGTCGCGCGGCGTGCAGTTGGGCCCGCGCAACGCCGAGACGGGCGAGGCCGCCGAACTGCTCGCCGAGATCACCGGCATGGAGCGGGTGGCGTTCGCCAACTCCGGGACGGAGGCCAACTCGGCGGCGATCCGGCTCGCCCGCGCCGCGACCGGGCGCCGGAAGATCGTGACCTTCCACGGCTCGTACCACGGCCACGCGGACAACGTCCTCGGCCGCGCGGCGGGGAAGGGCGAGGAACGCGCCACCGCCCCGGTGTCGATCGGCATCCCGGACAGCGCGGTCGCCGACCTGCTGGTCCTCGACTACGGCGACCCGGCCTCGCTGCGGATCATCGAGGAGCAGGCGCAGTCCATCGCCGCCTGCATCATCGAGCCGGTGCAGAGCCGCCACCCGTCACTGCAACCCGTCGAGTTCGTCCGGGAGTTGCGCGCGCTCACCCAGCGCCACGGGATCGTCCTCATGTTCGACGAGATGCTGACCGGCTTCCGCCCCGCGCTGCGCGGCGCGCAGGAGCTGTACGGCGTGACCCCCGACCTGGCCACCTACGGCAAGCTGCTCGGCGGCGGCTTCCCGATCGGCGCCATCGCCGGCCGGGCCGACATCATGGACGGCGTCGACGGCGGCTACTGGAGCTACGGGGACGCCAGCTACCCGCCGGGCGAGACCACCTTCTTCGGCGGCACCTACATCCAGCACCCGGTGTCGATGGTCGCGGCCCGCGCCGTCCTCGGTCACCTCAAGGCGGAGGGGCCGTCGCTCCAGCAGCGGCTCAACAGCCGGACGGACCGGCTCGCCGCTGACCTGAACGGCTTCTTCGAGGCCGAGGAATTCCCGCTGCGGCTCGCCCACTTCGGCTCGATGTTCCGCTTCGAGCACCGCGCCGACATGGAGCTGCTGTACCACCACCTGCTGCTGCGCGGGGTGTTCGTCTGGGAGTGGCGGAACTTCTTCCTGTCCACGGCGCACACGGACGAGGACCTCGCCGTGGTCACGGACGCCGTCCGGGGCTCGCTGCGCGAGCTGCGCGACGCCGGATTCTTCCCGGCCACCCGCACCCCGGCCCGGCGGCCGAGCCTGCCACCGCTCCGCCGGCCCGGACCGCCGTACCGGCCCCGGCCCCGATCGCGGCCCCGGCCCCGGTCGGCGCGATGCCCCTCTCCGCCCCGACCCGCACCCCCGCCCCGGCAACGGCCGCCCCGGCTCCGGGCCCGGTCGCCGCCCCGGCCCCGGCCCCGCCCCTGTCGCCACCCCGGCAACGGCCGCCCCGGCCCGCCCGGCCGGCCCCGACTTCGGCATCTACTTCTTCGGCGACTACCCCCAGGAGGAAGGCACCCGCCCGGACAAGTACGCCACGATCCTGGAGACCGCCCGCTTCGCCGACACCCACGGCTTCCACTCGCTCTGGATGCCCGAACGGCACTTCCACTCCTTCGGCGGCCTGTTCCCCAACCCCGCCGTGCTCGGCGCGGCCCTCGCCCGGGAGACGGAACGCGTCCGCATCAACGCCGGCTCCGTCGTCCTGCCGCTCCACGACCCGATCCGGGTCGCCGAGGAGTGGTCGATGGTGGACAACCTCTCCGGCGGACGGGTCGGCATCGGCTGCGCGAGCGGCTGGAACGCCAACGACTTCGTCTTCTTCCCGGACCGGTTCGGCCGCCACAAGGAGACGATGTTCGAGCAGCTCGCCGACATTCGGGCGCTGTGGCGCGGCGAGGCCCTCAGCCGCACCGTCGGGGACGGCAGCGAGACCGCGATCCGGCTGTTCCCGCGCCCGGTGCAGGACCTGCCGCCGATGTTCACGGCCGTCGTCGGCAACCCGGCGTCCTACGAACTGGCCGCCCGTCACGACCTGGGCATCGTCACCAACCTGATGTCCCAGAGCATCGACCAGCTCCGCGACAACATCGCCCGGTACCGTCGCGCCCGCGCCGACCACGGCCTCGACCCGGCCGCCGGACGGGTCGCCATCCTGCTGCACACCCTGCTCGGCAGCGACCACGACCAGGTGCGCGAGGCGGCGTTCGAGCCGCTCTCGCGGTACATGCGGGCCTCGCTCTCGCTGTTCGGCGGGGTGACCAACAGCCTCGGGTACCAGGTCGACCTGTCCGCGCTGAGCCAGGACGACCAGGACGTGCTGTTCGCCCGCGCCTACCGCCGCTACTGCGACGACCGGGCGCTGATCGGCACCCCCGAGACGGTGGCCCCCGTGGTGGAGGCCGTCACGGCGGCCGGCGTGGACGAGATCGTCGCGCTGGTGGACTTCGGCGTCCCGGAGAGCACCCTGCGGGCCGGCCTGCCCCACCTCGACGCGCTGCGCCGCTCCGCTGCCGCCCGCCCCGCCGCCACCGTCCCCGCGCCGCCCGGGACACCGGCGCGCCCGGACCGGAGGCGCGGCAGCACCCGCTCTCCTCCGGCCAGCAGCGGATCTGGACCGAGGAGCGGATCCTGCCGGGCCGCACCGCCTACAACGAGTCCAAGGCGCTGCTGCTGGACGGCCCGCTGGACGTCCCCGCGCTGCGGTCCGCCGTGCGGTCGCTGGTGGCCCGCCACGAGAGCCTGCGCACCGTCTTCCGCGAGGCCGGCCCGGGCGAGCCCGTGCAGGTCGTCCTGCCGCCGCACGAGCCGGACTTCGAGCTGATCGACCGTTCGGCCGCCACCCCCGCCGGGGCCGACCCGCACGCCGCCGTGCAGGACGTGCTGGACGCGGAGAGCGCCCGCCGCTTCGACCTGGCGGACGGCCCGCTCTTCGTCACCCGGCTGGTGAAGCTCGCCGAGCAGCGCCACGTCCTGGTGCTGTCGCTGCACCACATCGTGGTGGACGCGGAGTCGGCGTCCGTGATGACCCGTGACCTGTCCGCCTTCTACCGGGCCGCGACGGCCGGCCGGACCGTCCCGGACGGCGAACTGCCCGCGCTCACCCGGTCGTACGCCGACCACGCCCGCGCGCAGCGGGCCGCCGCCGACAGCCCCGAGGCGTCGGCCGACCTCGCGTACTGGCGGCAGACCCTCGGCGGCGACCTGCCGGTGCTGGACCTGCCCACCGACCGACCCCGCCCCCCGGTGATGACCTCCGCCGGCCGGGCCGCGTTCCGCACCCTCGCCCCCGAACTCTCGGACAGCCTGCGGAAGTTGAGCCGCAGTCGGCGGGCCACGCTGTTCATGACGCTGATCGCGGGCTACGCGGCGCTGCTGCACCGCCTCACCGGCGACCGGGACGTGGTGATCGGCACGCCGATCTCCGACCGCCCAGAGGGCTCGGAGCAGCTGGTCGGCTTCTTCGTCAACACCCTGGCGCTGCGCGTCGACCTGTCCGGCGACCCCGACTTCGGCACCCTCCTCGACCGGGTGCGGCGCACCGCGCTGGACGCCTACGACCACGCCGCCGTGCCGTTCGAGTCGGTGGTGCGGGAGCTGGCGCCGAGCCGCGCCACCGACCGCACACCGGTCTTCCAGGTGCTCGCCGAGTTCGAACGCGACGAGCCGTTCCGCCTCGACCTGCCCGGCGTGCGGGCCACCGCCCTGGACGCCGGGCCCGACAAGGCCCTCGCCGACCTGTGCGTGTACTTCACCGACGGCGGCCCGGCGGAGGGCATCCGCTGCCACCTGGAGTACAGCACCGACCTGTTCGACCCCGCGACGATCGACCGCTGGTTCACCGCCTTCGCCGCCATCCTGCGGCAGGCCGTCGCGGACGCCGCGACACCGCTGTCCCGTCTCGGCGCCGACACCGCCCCGCCGCCGACACCGCCCCGCCGCGGCCGACTGCCTCCGCGGCCCGGTCCGCGAGGTGCCCGACACCACCGTGCACGCCTGGGTCGCCCGGCAGGCGGCCCGCCACCCGGGGCGCCCGGCCGTCGTCGACGGCGAAACCGTCCTGACGTACGGCGAGTTGGAGCGGCGGGCGGCCCGGCTCGCCGCCGTCGTCCGGCACCGGCTCGGCCCGCCGGAGCCCGGCGTGCACCGGCCGGTCCCGCTCTGGCTGGACCGCTCGCCCGAACTGGCCGTGGCGATGCTCGCCGTCCTCAAGGCCGGCCACGGCTACGCGCCGATCGACCCGGGCCTCGGGCTCGCCCGCGCCCACGCCGTGCTGGCCGACTGCGCCTCGCCGCTGCTGCTGACCACCGGCGACGCGGCGGCCGCCCTCGACCTGCCCGCCGAGGTCACCGTGCTCGACGTGAACGACCCCGGCAGCGCCCCCGCCCTCACCGCCGCCGACGACACGGCGACGCCGTCGGCGCTCTGCTACGTGCTGCACACCTCCGGAACGACCGGACGCCCCAAGGGAGTCGCCGTCCCGCACCGCAACCTGGTGGCGTTCTGCCAGTGGCACCACCGGCACTTCGCGACCACCACCGAGGACCGCACGGCACTGCTGTCCAGCGTCGCCTTCGACGGCTCGCTGATGGAGATCTGGCCGACGCTCACCGCGGGCGCCACCCTCGTCGTCGCCGCCGACGAGACCCGCAAGGACCCGCTGGCGCTGGCCCGCTGGTACACCGTGCACGGCATCACCTTCTCGTTCCTCACCACCGCCTTCGGCGAGGCGCTGATCGGCCTCGACCAGCGGCGCCAGCCGCCGCTGCGCCACCTGGCCGTCGGCGGCGACGTGCTGCGGGTCCGGCCGCACGCCTCGGCGCCGTACCGGGTCACCAACGTCTACGGGCCGACGGAGGCCACCGTCCTGTGCACGGTGGCGACCGTCGCGCCCGAGGACACCGGGACCGGCCCGATCCCGATCGGCCTGCCCGTCGACAACGTCCGGGTGCGGCTGCTGGACGCCGACGGCAGGCCGGTGCCCGACGGGACGCCCGGCGACCTGCACGTCGCCGGCGCCGGAGTCGCGCTCGGCTACCTGCACCGGCCGGAGGAGACCGCCGCACGGTTCCTGCCCGACCCGGAGGGCGGCCCCGGAGCGCTGATGTACCGCACCGGCGACCTGGTCCGGCGCGACCCCGCCACCGGACTGCTGGAGTTCTGCGGCCGCACCGACGACCAGGTGAAGATCCGCGGCTTCCGGGTCGAACCGGGCGAGGCCACCGCACAGTTGCGCCGGCTGTGGGGCGTGCGGGACGCCGCCGTCGTCGCCCGGCGCGACGCGCGCGGCGACGCCTTCCTGGCCGGCTACCTCGTCCCCGCCGAGCCGCTGGACGGCGAGGACGCGACGGCCGCCGCCCAGCGCACGGCCTTCGCGGTGCTGACCGCGGGGCGCTCGGCCGCCGGGTGCCGGACTACCTGGTGCCGCGCGCCTGGGCGGTCCTGCCGCAGCTGCCGCTCACCGCCATCGGCAAACTGGACCGCGCCGCCCTGCCCGAACCCGACATCACCGTCCCGACCACGCCCGTCCCGACCACGCCCGCCCCGCAGGCGCCCCGGCGCCCGAAGCGGCCGCCCCCGCCCGTCGCGGACCCTGGAGCGGGTGCGCGAACTGTGGGCGGCCGAGTTCGGCCTCGACCCGCAGGCGGTCGACCCGCACACCTCGTTCTTCGCCCTCGGCGGCCACTCGATCACCGCGATCCGGCTGGTGAACCGGGTGCAGGAAGCCCTCGGCGTGGACGTGCCCGTCACCCGGCTCTTCCAGCAGCCCACCCCGGCCGCGATGGCCGACTTCGTGGACGCCGCCGGCGGCGCACCCGCACCGTCCGCGCCCCCGGCCGCCGCCCCCGACCGCCCCCGCTCACCGTGACCCAGGCCCGGTTCGTCGACCGCATCGGCAAGCTCCCGGTACCCGAGGTGTTCAACGTCGCGCTGCGCCTCCTGATCACCGGCCCGCTGGACGTCGCCGCGCTCCACACCGCCCTCACCGGCCTGACGGAACGCCACGAATCCCTGCGCACCCGGTGCGTGCGCGGCGAGCGGCCCGAGGACTGGTGGCAGCAGGTCCTGCCCGCCGCACCGGTACGGCCCCCGTCGAGGACCTGCGCGGCCTGGACGAGGCCGAACGGGAGGAGGAGCTGTCCCGGATCAGCACCGAGGCGGCCAGGCACCCGTTCGACATCGAGGCGGGCGCCCACCCGGCGGTCCGGCTGGTGCGCACCGGCGAGGAGTCCTGGGCGCTGGTGTTCGTCATGCACCACTCCATGTGCGACGGCTGGGCGGTCAGCCTGCTGCTCAAGGACCTCGCCGCGCTGTACCGGGCGGCGGTCACCGGCGAGCCGCACGGCCTGCCGGCGGCGACCCAGCAGAGCGCCTACGCCCGCGCCGAGCAGCTCCGCGGCCAGGCCGACCGGGAGGACGACTACGCCTACTGGGAGCGGCAGTTGAAGGACGCACCGCCCTTCACCCACGACCTCCCGGTGGACCGGCCGCGCCCCGAGAAGCTCAGCGGCCTGGGACAGGTCGCCCAGTTCACGGTGCCGTCGCAGGTGCGGGCCCGGGTCGAGGAACTGGCCGGGCGGCTCGGCACCACCCCGTTCGCCGTCACGGTCACCGCCCTCGGCCGGTTCATGGGAAGCCTCAACGGCCGCACCGACCACCTGATGCAGGTCGCGTACGCCAACCGCGCCCGCCGCGAGGAGGAGACGCTGCTCGCCTGCACCGTCTCCTCGATGCTGCTGCGGCTGCGGACCGAACCCTCGACGCCGTTCGCCGACCAGGTCCGCGAGACCGCCCGTGCCGCCGCCGAAGCCCTGGAACACCTGATGCCGCTGTCCGTCTTCGGCCCCCGCCTGCGCGAACGCGGCCTCCCGGACGTCCCCGACCGGCTCGACTACGGCTTCCAGTACCAGAGCTCCCTGGAGACCGACATCGACCTGCCCGGCCTCACCGTCCAGGTCGAGGACCTCACCATCCCCGCGGCCCGCGGCGAGTTCAACCTCGGCCTGGTCCCCGCGGGCGAGGTCTACGCGGGCTACCTCGAGTACACGACCGACCTCTGGAACGCCGACACCATCGACTCCTGGACCGGCCGCTACACAGCCCTCCTGGACGAGCTCGTCACCCGCGCCCTGACCAGCGGGTGACCACCCGGAAAAAGCGGAAGACCCCAGGCGAACCTGGGGTCTTCCGTCTGGTGTCCGAGGGGGGACTTGAACCCCCACGCCCGATAAAGGGCACTAGCACCTCAAGCTAGCGCGTCTGCCATTCCGCCACCCGGACCGGGTGTCGTCTTTGCGGGTCGTTGTCCCGCGCTGACATGGACAACAGTAGCAAAGATCGCCTGCGAGTCCCAAAACCGGGGGCGTCGGGGAGGGTGCGGCTTCGAAACCGGGGGGTGTCGGGTACCCGCGCCCTTGGGGTGCGGCGGGCGCTGGGGGAGGATGGCGGAATGGCGCCCGCGGCCCCGGCCGGCCGGGGCGGCGCGGACCGCAGCCGCGCCGGGCGGGCCGAGACTAGGTGGGAGCGATGAGTGTGGGCACCGAGCACCGGGTGACAGCCGAGTCGGAGGTCGCCGAGATCTGCCGCGACCTGATCCGCATCGACACCAGCAACTACGGCGACGGCTCGGGCCCGGGGGAGCGGAAGGCGGCCGAGTACGTCGCCGAGCAGCTCGCCGAGTTCGGGCTGGAACCGCAGATCTTCGAATCGGCGAAGGGCCGCGCCTCCACGGTGGTGCGGATCGAGGGCGAGGACCGCTCCCGCCCCGGACTGCTGATCCACGGCCACACCGACGTGGTGCCGGCCAACGCCGATGACTGGACGGTGCACCCCTTCTCCGGGGAGATCACCGACGGCTGCGTCTGGGGCCGCGGCGCGGTCGACATGAAGGACATGGACGCGATGACCCTCGCGGTCGTCCGCGACCGGCTGCGCACCGGCCGCAAGCCCCCGCGCGACCTGGTGCTGGCCTTCCTCGCCGACGAGGAGGCCGGCGGCACCTACGGCGCCCGGTTCCTGGTGGACCGTCACCCCGAGCTGTTCGAGGGCGTCACCGAGGCGATCGGCGAGGTCGGCGGCTTCTCCTTCACCGTCAACGACCAGGCCCGGCTGTACCTGGTCGAGACGGCGGAGAAGGGCATGCACTGGATGCGCCTGACCGTCGAGGGCCGGGCAGGCCACGGCTCGATGGAGAACGACGACAACGCGATCACCGAACTGTGCGAGGCGGTGGCCCGGCTCGGCCGGCACCAGTTCCCGCTGCGGATCACCAAGACCGTCCGGGCCTTCCTCGACGAGCTCTCCGACGCCCTCGGCGTCCGGCTCGACCCGGAGGACATGGACGAGACGCTCCGGGTGCTCGGCGGCATCGCCAAAATGATCGGCACCACCCTGCGCAACACCGCCCAGCCGACCATGCTCGGCGCCGGCTACAAGGTCAACGTGATCCCCGGCCAGGCCACCGCGCACGTGGACGGCCGCTTCCTGCCCGGCTACGAGGAGGAGTTCCTCGCCGAGCTGGACAGCGTGCTCGGCCCGCGCGTCAAGCGGGAGAGCCTGCACTACGACAAGGCGCTGGAGACCAGCTTCGACGGCGCCCTGGTCGAGGCCATGCAGACCGCGCTGCGCGCCGAGGACCCGATCGCCCGCGCCGTCCCCTACTGCCTGTCCGGCGGCACCGACGCCAAGTCCTTCCAGGACCTCGGCATCCGCTGCTTCGGCTTCGCCCCGCTCCAGCTCCCGCCGGACCTGGACTTCGCCGGCATGTTCCACGGCGTGGACGAGCGGGTCCCGGTGGACGGCCTGAAGTTCGGCGTCCGGGTGCTCGACCGGTTCATCGACCTGGCCTGACGCCGGATCCGGCGGCGGCGACGGCCGCGGCCGAGTGAGTATGAGAAACAGACCGGCATCAAAGCTGGACAGCAGGAGAAATGGCGATCATCTGTTCGCTTGATCACTTCAACGGGTGAATGTCGGCCCGGCCCCGCATCCGCGGGCGCCGGGCCTTCGTTCATCCGTGTGCAGCCCGGGGGAACGGGCTGGAAACGACCAGGAGGAACAGACAGATGAAGGCCAAGAAGATCGCTGCCGTTGCCGCCGCCACCGGTGGTCTGCTGCTCGCCGGCGCGGGCATCGCCTCGGCGCACGCGACCGCGGAGGGCGCCGCGGCCGGCTCCCCGGGCGTGCTCTCGGGCAACGTGGTCCAGATCCCGGTGCACGTGCCGGTGAACGTCTGCGGCAACACCATCAGCGTGATCGGCCTGCTGAACCCGGCGTTCGGCAACAGCTGCGTGAACGCCTGATCAACCCGGGCTCCCGCCCCCGCGCGTCCCTGCCGACGCGCGGGGGCGGACGCATGTCCGGAGGAATTCCCTTCCAGGCGGAACGACCGGTGGATTCCCGGGGGATTCCCGGAGGGATTCCCGGGGGTTTTCGGCGGGGCTCCCCGTGCGGGTGAACGTCGCGGTTCCCGGCATACGGCGAACCTCACCCGATCGGATGAACTGACTGCATCCAGCTCAACCTTCATCATTCAACGTCGTTGAAGGTAGTGCTGCCGCAAATGCGGCACGGAATTCCGACTATCGGACCGATGAACGGTTCCGGCGGATGGAATTCGGAAGTCGCCGGATGTCGGTTCATCAGTCCACCGGACAAGAAAACAAGGGGAGTCAATGCGACAGGTCGCCAGGAAAGGCCTCCTCACGGCCATGGCCACCGGCAGCGTGCTGGCCTCGACCGCGGGCTACGCCTACGCCACCGCCGACGCGCAGGGCGTGGCCGCCAACTCGCCGGGCGTCGCCTCGGGGAACGCGGTGCAGGTCCCCGTGGAGCTCCCCGTGAACGCGTGCGGCAACACCATCAACGTGATCGGCCTGCTCAACCCGGCGTACGGCAACGACTGCTCGAACAGCAGCCCGGCCGCCCACCACGGCAGCACCGCCGGCTCGGGCACCAGCGGCTCCGGCTCCCAGGGCTCCGGCACCCACGGCGGCTCCGGCGCCAACGGCGGCTCCGGCTCCGAGGGTTCGGGCACCGGCGGCTGGGGCGGCCCGGGCGGCTCCACGCTCCCCACCGGATCCACCGGTTCGGGCGACACCAAGTCCGGCCCGCCGGCCGGGACGGGCGCCACGGCGACCGGCACCACCAGCAACTCGCCGGGCGTGCTCTCCGGCAACCAGGCGCAGGTGCCGGTCTCCGCCCCGATCAACGCGTGCGGCAACTCGGTCAACGTGGTGGGCGTCGGCAACCCGGCGTTCGGCAACGAGTGCGCCAACCTCCCGGCGCCCGAGCAGCCCCCGACGCCGCCGTGCACCGGTGAGGAGTGCCCGCCGGTCGTCCCGCCGACCACGCCGCCCACCACCCCGCCCACGACGCCGCCGACCACCCCGCCCGGCAAGGTCGTCGTCCCGCCGCCGCCGGCCGAGGTCCGGGGCGTGCACGGCGAGCAGCAGCTGGCCTCCACCGGTGCGTCCGGCCTGGAGGTGCTGGCCCCCGCCGGCTTCCTGATGCTGCTCGCGGGCGGCGTGCTGTACCGCCGCTCCCGCGCCGCCGGCCGGCACTGACCCCGGCGCCCGGGGCGGCCGCGGCTCCGGGACACCGGGGTCCGCGGCACCCGGCGGAGAAACGCCCGCGCCCGGGCGCCCCCTCGCGCGACGCGAAGGGGCGGCCCGGGCGCGGGCGTTGCGCGCTACCAGGTGGAACGGACCTGCCGGATGATGCGCCGCTTCAGTCGGACCGTCCGGCTGCCGTCCGGGTACAGCCGGAGCCGGTCGAGCTCCCAGTGCCCGTACTCGGCGTGGTCGGTGAGGAGTTGGCGCGCGGCGTTGCGGGAGGTGCCGCGCGGCAGGCGAAGCGACTGGTACTCGTACTCCGGAAGCCGAACCGGTTTGGTAGGGATCAAGGTCTCTCCTCCGCTGCTGTGCTGCCTGCAAGCCTACGGCGCGCCGCCGGCCGGCGGCCGGCCCGGGTACGGTCCGCCCCAGGTGGCGGGACGAGCCTCGCCCCGCCCGGAGCTGACCGTCAATCAGTTTTCCCTTCCGATACGGATACCCGCCCCCGGCCGCGCCGATGCGCGTGCCGCGAACGCGCCGCCGACCCGGGGCGCGGGCCGCCGGGGTGCGGAGCCTGCCGGAACCGCCGCCCGCGGGCCCGCCAAAACGGCGGTGACAGAAGGGTGCGGAACGGACATCCAGGGTGAACTTGCCCGGTTTTCCCGGCCGGAGGTGACAACCGCTGTGCGTGTCGTCGCCAGGTGGGGATAGCGTCTGCACCATGTCTGATGCCGCGCAGCTGACCATCACCGAGGTACGGGCCGCCGCCGAGGCGGTCAAGGCCGCCATTGACCGCCACCTGCAGGCGGTTTCCAGCTCCACCGAGCCCGGCGATCCGGTCGTCGTCCACGCGTACGAGGAGCTCGCGGCGGCCGCCATCGCCTACGACCAGATCCTCTACGAGGTCTACGACGAGGTCACCCCCTTTGAGATTCCGGGCGACGATTCCGGGACGGGCTACCAGGGGCCCGAACAGCCCGAGGCGATCAGCGTGCTGATCCGCCGCGACTACCTGGTCGCCGACCCGAAGCGCCTGCGTGCCCAGGCCGAACGGGTCGACGACACGCTCACCCCCGGCGGGGGCGGCGAGGCCGAGGTGACCGCGGCGATCGGCGTGCTGTTCGGCGAGTACGAGCCCGACGAGATCGCCGCCCGGGCCGAGGAGTTCGGCCTGGAGGAGGGCGACTCCACGCTGTGGGTGTCGGCCACCGAGCCCGCCGAGCCCGGCGAGTGGCTGCCCGAGCCGTTCGACGGCGCCGACCCGGAGCTGCTGATCTGCCGCTTCGACGTCAGCGAGGTCTACGACGACGAGCTCGACGACTGACGACACGTGGCAGCACCCCCGAAGGGCCCGGGACGGATCGCCGTCCCGGGCCCTTCGGCGTGCCGGGCGCTTCGTCGTGCCGGGCCCTTCGGTGTGCCGTGTGCCGCGGCCTCTGGTCGGCCGCTGGTCGGCTACTGGTCGGTGAGGACCGACCGCAGGCGGGTGGTGCGGGCCGCCGCGGGGCGCTCGGCGACCGCCTGGGCGAGCGCCGGGCCCGCCGCGTGCACCACCGACAGGTGCCGCTCGGCCCGGCCGAACGCCGCGTACACCCACTGCCTGGTCAGCTGCCCGGCCGCGTCCTCCGGCAGCACCACGATCGCCGCGGGCCAGCGCCGGCCGACCGCCTGATGGGCCGTCACCGCCCAGCCGTGGCGCAGCTTGCCGGCCTGCTGCGGGGAGAGCGTGAGCCGGCCGCCGTCGGCCAGCTCCAGGTGCAGGCCGGCGGCGTCGCCGTCCAGCACCCGCGCGGGC
This sequence comes from Kitasatospora cheerisanensis KCTC 2395, assembly GCF_000696185.1. Classification (GTDB taxonomy): domain Bacteria; phylum Actinomycetota; class Actinomycetes; order Streptomycetales; family Streptomycetaceae; genus Kitasatospora; species Kitasatospora cheerisanensis. Next base: position 7,053,923 of record NZ_KK853997.1, read on the forward strand.
AGGTTGACGCCCAGCGCGGGGGAGTGCACCACCCGGTCGCCCGGGTCGAAGCCGCCGAACCGGCCCGGGCCGGGGTTCAGCTTGGCCTTCGCGGCGGCGTTCAGCGCCCGCGTGCCGGCCGGGCCGGCGTGGCCCGGGGTGATCAGCACGGTCTGCTCGGACGGGATCGACAGGGCGCGCGGAATGGAGTCGGTGAGCAGCTGCACCGCGCGGTGCACGGCCTCGCCGCCGTCCTTGGCGGTGAGGATCACCACCTCCTTGTCGGGGGCGTCCACCGGCTGGAGCTCGCCGATGCCGATGCCCGACACCAGCTCGCCGATCGGCCCGAAGTCCGGGGTGCGGGACGCCACCGCCGGGCACGCCCTGGCGGCCAGCAGGTCGGCGAAGAACCGGCCCGGACCGGCCGACCACAGGCCGCCCGGGTCGCCGGACAGCACCAGCCGGGTGCCGTCCGCGAGCGCCTCCAGCAGGGTGGCGGCGGTCTCCACGTCCAGCAGCGGGGCGTCCAGGACCACCAGGACGTCCAGCGGCAGGGTGCCGTCCACCGCGCGCGGCAGCTCGGCGCCGCTGCCGTACAGTAGCTCGGCCAGGGTGCCGATCCGGCCGGCGGCGGGGGAGCCGGCGGGCAGCAGCGCGGCCAGCGAGTCCCGGCCCTGGCCGGTCCAGGTCGCGGCCCAGACCCGCAGGCCGAGCCCGGCGGCGGCGTGCAGCAGCGCGGCCGGTTCGGCGCGGGCCGCCTCGCCGCCGGTGTGCAGCACCAGGCCGGACCCGGCGGCCGTGCGCACCAGCTCCTGCGCGGAGCGGGACGGCGCGGCCGCGGCCGCCGCCTCCCACGCCGCCGGGCCGGGCTGCACGGGCACGGCCGGGGCCGCGGGCTCCGCCACAGCCTCGGCGGGCGACTCCGCCGCAGCCTCGGCGGGCGACTCCGCCGCGGCTTCGCCCGACGGGCCGTCAGCGGCCTCGTCGGACGGTTCGGCCGCGGCCTCGCCCGAGGGCTCCTCGGCGTCCTCGCCCGGGGTGAAGGTGGAGAGCAGCCGGACCAGGCCCTCGCCGAGGCTCTCCTCCGCGAGCGCGAGCCGCTCCAGCGCGAGCAGGGTGCGGACCGGCGGCTCCTCGTCCTCGTCGTGGCTGCCGGGCGGCATCGGCAGCTCCTCCTGGAACGGCATCACCCGCCCGTCCACCAGCACCGCCTGGAGCGCGCCCGCCGGGTCCGGGACGTGCTGGGCGCGCAGCGCCTCGGAGACCTCGCCGAGCTCCTGCGCGGAGTGCCCGCGCAGCGCGGCCTGCTCCAGCAGCCACGCCACCAGCGCCTGGGCGCGGCGCGGGTCGCCCGGACCGGCCTCGGCGCCGAGCAGCCCGCGGGCGAAGCCGTCGGCGTGCTCGGGGCGGACGCCGGGCAGCGCGAGCACCGCCCACGGGTCCTCGCGCAGCAGCTCGGCCGCGCCCTCGCCGAGCTCGGCGACCGCCGCCGGGGCGAGCTGCGCGGGCGCGCCGCCGGCCGCCAGCACCTCGGCGACCGCGTCCAGCGCGGCCCTGCGCTGGGCGTCGGCGGACGGGCCGTCGGCGCGCGGCGCGGGGGCTGACTGGTCGTCGGCGCCGCTCTTGCCGACGGCCCGGATCGCTTCGGCGAGGGCGGCGACGGTACCGGCGTGCTGCTCGGCGGCCGGGGCCGGGCTCTCCTCGGGGGTGGTCATGCGGAAGGCTCCTTCAACGGGTGGGCGGCTACAGCTCCGTCCAGCCCTGGTCCGGGTAGCGGTGCACCGGGGCCGAAACGTCGTCCAGGGCAGCGCGGATCTCACCCGGAAGCGTAAGGGCCTCCACCGACAGTGAGGACTGCAGCTGGGCGGCGGTGCGGGCGCCCAGCAGGGCGGCCGACACGCCGGGGCGGTCGCGCACCCAGGCGAGGGCGACCTTCAGCGGACTGGACGCCAGGCCGTCGGCGGCGGTGGCCAGCGCGTCCACGATCCGCCGGGACGCCTCGCCCAGGTACGGCTTGACCGAGCCCGCCGGGTGCTGCGCGGCGCCGCGCGACTCCGGCGGCACGCCGTGCCGGTACTTGCCGGTCAGCACGCCCCGGCCCAGCGGCGAACAGGCCAGCAGCCCCACCCCGGCGTCGACCGCGGCGGGCAGCGCCTCGCGTTCGATGCCGCGCTGGAGCAGCGAGTACTCGAGCTGGACGGCCGCCAGCGGGGTCCGGCCGGGCGAAGCCTGCTGCCGGGCCGCGGACTTGGCGAGCTGCCAGCCGCTGTACTGGCACACCCCGACGTACCGGGCCCGGCCCGAGGAGACCGCCAGGTCGAGCGCGTGCAGGGTCTCCTCGGTGGGCGTGGCCGGGTCGTACGCGTGCACCTGCCACAGGTCGACGTGGTCGGTGCCGAGGCGGCGCAGCGAAGCGTCCAGGGCGTTCAGCAGATGGCCGCGGGAGGCGTCGGTGCGGGGCGAGCCGGGCAGTGCGCCGGCCTTGGTGGCGATGACCAGTTCGGAGCGCGGGATCAGACTGTCCGTCAGGCGCGACAGCAGGTACTCGGCGCCGCCGTCGGCGTACACGTCCGCGGTGTCGACCAGCGTGCCGCCCGCGTCGACGAACGCCTTCAACTGCTCGGCGGCCTCGTGCTCGTCGGTGTCCCGGCCCCAGGTGAGGGTGCCCAGGCCGAGCCGGGAGACCCGCAGGCCGGTGCGGCCGAGCAGTCGCTGTTCCATCGCACCCTCCGTCAACCGCGCTGCGCCGCCGCACGACGGCGCAGGTCGGGGGCGGTGCGCCCCCACGTGGAGCGAGAGTAGCGGCGAAACCGTTTGTTGCCCGGAACGACCCGCCCGGCCGATGCCGTCCGCGGGAACGGGGGTACGGGGGAACGGGGACCGGCGGCAGGTCGGCTCAGCAGTACGTCTCGATGAAGAGCAGGACGCGGCCCGCGTCGTCGGTGAACTCGAACGCCGCGTACGAGGTGCGGGTGGCGGCGCCGTAGCCGGCCCGGGCCGCCAGCCAGGCGGCCGGGCGCTCCTCGTCCGGGAGGACGCGCGGCAGCCAGCGCTCGGAGCGGTCGTCCCACTCCACGTCCATGGTCATCCGGTCCGCGGTGACGGCCAGCCGCTTGGCGCGCCGGACGTCCAGCGGCCCGCGGGCGAGGCGCCAGTGGCAGCCGTCGGCGTCGGTGAACCCGCCGTCGCCGAGGGGCGTGCCGTGGAAGCGGACCGGCTCGTCCTCCGGCGGCGCGGGCATGGCAGCGACAAGGTCGGCGAAGGTGCTGGAGGGACGTTTCCTGGCCATCCGGGCAGTATCTCGGAGCAGGGGTGCGGACGGCGCGGCTACCGGTCAGTAGCATGACGCTGGACGCGGGGGCCACTCCCGCCGCACCACCCGACTGGAAGGCTGTGGGCACATGCGACTCGGGATCAACCTCGGCTACTGGGGACTCGGCCTGGACGCCGACAACATCGCCGTCGCCCAGGAGGCCGACCGGCTCGGCTACTCCGTCTGCTGGGCCGCCGAGGCGTACGGCTCGGACGCCGCCACCGTGCTGTCCTACGTCGCCGCGAAGACTGAGCGGATCGACGTCGGCTCGGCGATCTTCCAGATCCCGGCCCGCACCCCCGCGATGACCGCGATGACCGCGGCCACCCTGGACACCCTCTCCGGCGGCCGCTTCCGCCTCGGCCTCGGCGTCTCCGGCCCGCAGGTCTCCGAAGGCTGGTACGGCGTCAAGTTCGACAAGCCGCTGGCCCGCACCCGCGAGTACGTGGAGATCATCCGCAAGGCGATGTCCCGCGAACGGCTGGTCCACGACGGCGCCAACTGGACGCTGCCGCTGCCCGGCGGCCCCGGCAAGGCGCTCAAGCTCACCGTCCACCCCGTGCGCGAACACCTGCCGATCTACATCGCCTCGATGGGCCCGAAGAACCTCGAACTCACCGGCGAGATCGCCGACGGCTGGCTCGGCCTCTTCTTCTCCCCCGAACACGCCAACCTCTCCGTCGACGCCCTCGCCGCCGGCCGCGCCAAGGCCGGCCTCACCCTGGACGGCTTCGATCTCTGCCCCACCGTCAACATCGCGGTCGGCGAGGACATCCACGCCGCCGCCGACACCCTGCGCGACTACACCGCCCTCTACCTCGGCGGCATGGGCAGCAAGGAGAAGAACTTCTACAGCCAGCTCGCCCGCCGGATGGGCTTCGAGCAGGCCGCCGACGAAGTCCAGACCCGCTACCTCGCCCACGACAAGCCCGGCGCCGCCGCCGCCGTCCCGCACGACTTCATCGACGCCACCGCCCTCCTCGGCGACACCGCCCGCATCGCCGACCGCATGCAGGCCTACGCCGCCGCCGGCGTCACCACCCTCACCCTCGCCCCCGCCGGCTGGACCCTCGACGAACGCATCGCCGCCCTCCGCACCGGAGTCGAAGCCCTGGACCGCGCGGGCCTGGCGTAGCCCATCCCGGGGCCGGACGTCCGACGGGACGAGCCGGCCCGGGCCCCGGCCCGGAACGGGGCGGCACCTCATCACGCAGGACGCGGACCTGCGCATGGTCCCCACCGGCCGGGCCGGTCGCTCGAACCGGCCGTCACCAGCCGGAACCTCGACCGAGTGGTAACAGCCCCGCGCCGACGCCGCGAAGGCGCCGTCAGGATGCGGCGGCGCGGGCCGCTTCGAGGTCGGTGACGAGTCGTTCGACCCGCCTGTTGCGGGTCCGGCCGGCGCTGTGGCCCGCCATCATGTGGAAGAGGTCGGTCCGGCCGGAGGCGAGCACCAGTTCCGGGACGTCGGAGGAGTAGACGTTGCCCTTCAGGACGGTCAGGCGGACCTCGCGGACGTCGGCCCAGGCGTGCGACCGGGAGCCGAACAGGCCGACGTACTTCACCCCTTGCGGCCCGTAGGAGACGCTGAAGAACGGGGCGCGGAACGTCATCACCGCCCCCGGGACGCCGAGGATCACCACCGGGATCAGGTGGGTCAACCTGCTCACGCCCGAGGCCAGCGTCACGGCGACCAGCAGGCACGGAACCCCCAGCAGGAAGTACGTGATCGACCAGCCCGTGCGCCGTTTCCGCATGTCCGTCCCCTTCCGGTGGTGGCCAAGCTTACGAACGGGGGCGCCGTGGTCGCGAGCGAGACCTTGCGAGAAAAGGGGCGATAGTGGGCAAAGAGCGGTCAAACAAAGCGTTTTGACGGCACATAAGGTTTCGATACGATCGCTCGCGCGCCGCTGGGGGAGTGCTCCGCAGTGCTGGTCTCATGCGCCTGAACCGTTCCAGGGGAACTTTGAGCATTCGCCGTTCGATCGCCGCTGCCGTCTTCGTGGCCGCCGTCTCCGCCCCGACCGTCCTCGGCGCCACCCCGGCCCTCGCGGAGACCACGCCCACCCCGACCGGCCAGTCCCAGCCGGACGTTCCGGCGGCGGAGACCACGGCACCGGAGACCACGGCACCGGAGGCTCCCGAGTCTGAGCCGAGCACCGGCGCCACCGAGCCCGAGGCCGGCACGCCCACCACGCCGGCCCCGGCGGAGACCACGCCCGCGCCCAGCACCCCCGCGCCCGCGGACCCGAAGCCCGCCGACCCGAAGCCCGCCGACCCCAAGCCCGCGGACCCCAAGCCCGCCGACCCGAAGCCCGCGGATCCGGCGGCAGTCGAGAAGGAGCTGCGGGACCGGCTCGCCAAGGCGATCGCCGAGAAGGGCCACAGCCGGTACTTCTACGAGCACGCGGAGGCGGCGGCGGCCGGGACCGTCGAGGACGTCCGGCACTTCCTGGAGGTCGAGATGCCGAGGATCCTGGTCGACGACAAGTTCGTCCGGGTCGCGCAGATCATGAGCATCTCGGAGGAGGGCAGCCCGGTCTGGCAGGCCGCCCGGGACGCTTACGACGGTGGCACGGAAGCGGACATGGACCACTTCCTGGCCACGGTCTGGCCGCCGGTCGCCGCCGAGTACCGGGTGCGGGTCGCCAAGATCCTCGGCGAACCGGGCATCACCCGGATCATGACCGAGGCCGCGAACAAGGCGCTCGACGGCGAGGACCAGGAGCTGATCTACTTCATCGGCCGCCTGCCGCAGATCCGCCACGACGACGACCAGTTGCGGATCTCCCGCCTGGCCGAGACCGGTGGCCCGGAGGTTCGGAAGGCCGCCCTGGCCGCGCTCCAGGACGGTTCCAACAAGGCGCTGCGCACGTTCCTGGAGGTCGGCCTGGCCCAGGCGGCGGCCCGCGACGCCGCCGCGCAGGAGCAGGGCAACCAGCCGCAGACCGGGACCGACGGCGGGACGGTCGTCATCCCGGTGACCGACACCACCCCGGTGACCGACACCACCAGGACGACCACGACCACCACCACGACGAGCACCGGCGGCACGACCACCACCGGCGTGCTCGCCTCCACCGGCACCGACGCCCCGCTGGGCGCCCTCGCGGCCACGGGTGCGGCGGCGGTCGCTCTCGGTGCGGCCACCGTGCTGGTCACCCGCCGCCGTCAGCAGCAGTCCTGACGGACCGTCGGTCGGACGCGCGGGCCGGCGGCTACAGCCAGCCCGCGCGTTTGAACAGGCGGTGCAGGCCGATGCAGACGCCGGCCATCAGGGCGAGCGCGGCGGGGTAGCCCCAGGGCTGGCGGAGTTCCGGCATGTGCTCGAAGTTCATGCCGTAGATGCCGGCGATCATGGTGGGGACGGCGGCCAGCGCGGCCCAGGCGGAGATCTTCCGCATGTCGTCGTTCTGCTGGACGCTGACCTGGGCGAGGTTGGCGGAGAGGATGTCGGAGAGCAGGCGGTCCAGGCTCTCCACCACTTCGTTGACCTTGGCCAGGTGGTCGGCGACGTCCCGGAAGTAGGGGCGCAGCTCCGCGGGGACGAACGGCACCCGGACCTCGCCGGAGGCGCCGGGGGCGCCCGCCCGGGTGAGGCGCAGCGCGGGCTCCATCAGCGGGAAGGTGGCCTTGCGGAAGTCGACCACCTGCCGTTTGAAGGCGTAGATGCGCTCGGCGGCGCCGCGGACCCGGCCGGGGGAGAAGATCTCGGCCTCCAGCTCGTCCAGGTCGGTCTGGAGCTCGGTGGCCACGTCGAGGTACTGGTCGACGACGAGGTCGCAGATCGCGTACAGCACGGCGGCGGGCCCGTGCGCGAGCAGTTCGGGCTGCTTCTCGAGTTCGGCCCGCAGGTCCTTGAGCGGGCTCTCCTCGCCGTGCCGGACGGTCATCACGTACGAGTCGCCCAGGAAGATCATCAGCTCGCCGATGGACACCGTCTCGTCCTCGGAGTGGTACCCGGCGGTCTTCAGGACGGTGAACACCGAGTCCTGGTAGATGTCCACCTTCGGGCGCTGATGCGCCGTCACCGCGTCCTCCACGGCCAGCGGGTGCAGGGCGAACTCCTCGGCGGCGTGGTCGAACTCGGCCTCCGTCGGGTCGGCCAGGCCGATCCAGACGAAGCCGTCGCCGGCCGCCCGGACCGCGTCCAGGGCGTCCGAGAAGTCCTCGGGGCCCTCGGTGCGCCGTCCGGCCCGGTAGGTGCCGCAATCCACGATCATGCCCGCCATTGTGACCCGAACTCCCGGCCCGCCGGGAGGGGATCACCCCGTAGGCTTGCGGTATGCCCACCCTGCTGCTCGTGCGCCACGGCCGGTCCACCGCCAACTCGGCCGGAATCCTGGCCGGCTGGACGCCCGGCGTCGACCTGGACGAGACCGGTCGCGCCCAGGCCGCCGCCCTCCCGGAGCGGCTGGCCGGCCTGCCGATCGCCCGGCTGGTCAGCAGCCCGCTGGAGCGCTGCCGGCAGACCCTGGAACCGCTGGTCGCCGCCCGCCCCGAACTCGGCGCGCCCGACCTCGACGAGCGGCTCGGCGAGTGCCACTACGGCGAGTGGACCGGCCGCCCGCTGTCCGAGCTCGCCGACGAGCCGCTCTGGCGCACCGTCCAGGACCACGCCTCGGGCGCCGCCTTCCCCGGCGGCGAGTCGCTGCGCACGCTCAGCCACCGCACCGTGGACGCGGTCCGCGAGTGGAACGACAAGATCGCCGTCGAGCACGGCCCGGACGCGCTGTGGGCGGTCGCCACCCACGGCGACGTGATCAAGGCGATCGTCGCGGACGCCCTCGGCCTGCACCTCGACCACTTCCAGCGGATCTCGGTCGAGCCGTGCTCGGTCACCGCGATCCGCTACACCCCGCACCGCCCCTACCTGCTGCGCCTCGGCGACACCGGTTCGCTGGCCGCGCTCGCCCCGCGCCCGCACGGCCGCTCGGCCGGCGACGACGCGGTGGTCGGCGGCGAGACCGGCACCGTCTAGGCACACCCCGTCCCCCGGGAATCCGCACCACTCACGCCCCACGGCAGGGCCGTTTGGCCGTAGGGTGAGATCGAGAAGACCGCACACCCCCGTACCGGAGCGAGCAGCGTGTCCCGTCAGGTCCACTTCTACGACCAGCCCGAGCGGTTCGTGGCCGGCACGGTCGGCCAGCCCGGCGCCCGGGCGTTCTACCTGCAGGCCTCCTCGCGCGGCCGGATCACCAGCGTGCTGCTGGAGAAGGCGCAGGTCGCCGCCCTCGCCGAACGCATCGAGGAAGTCCTCGACGAGGCGTTGCGGCGCAGCGGCGGCGAGGCCCCGATCCCGGCCGCCGCGCCCGTCGACCTGCTCGACACCGCCCCGCTCGACCTGCCGCTGGAGCAGGAGTTCCGGGTCGGCACGATGGCCCTCGCCTGGGATGCCCGGGAGCTGTGCCTGGTGGTCGAGGCGCAGGCGTACGTCGAGGAGTCCGAGGACGAGGACGAGGTCGAGGTCTTCGACGACGAGAACGGCCCCGACCTGCTGCGGGTGCGGCTCAGCGGCGCGATGGCCCGGGTGTTCGCCAAGCGCGCCCTGGACCTGGTCGCGGCCGGCCGCAAGCCCTGCCCGTTCTGCAACCTGCCGCTCGATCCGGAGGGCCACCTGTGCCCGCGCGCGAACGGCTACCGGCGCTGAGCGAGCAGCCGGCCGTGGAAGCCCCCGGCACCGACCCGGCCACCAGCGCCGCGCTGGCCGCCGACGCCCCGGCCGCCCTCGCCCTGCTGCGCGAGGGCGCGCTCGCCGTCCACGGCCGGGTCACCGACGCCTCCAACGCCGTCCTCTACTGCACCGCCACGCTGGACGGCGTCACCGCCCCGTGCGTGTACAAGCCCGTCGCCGGCGAACGCCCACTGTGGGACTTCCCGGACGGCACGCTGGCCGGCCGGGAGACCGCCGCGCACGAGGTGTCGGCCGCCACCGGCTGGCAGCTGGTCCCGCCGACCGTGCTGCGCGAGGGCCCCGCCGGGCCCGGCATGGTCCAGCTGTGGATCGAGCCCGACCCGGACGCCCCCGAACTCCTCGACCTCCAGCCGCTGGACGGTCCGGCCGAGGGCTGGCTCCCGATCGTCCGCGCCGAGATCGACGCCGGACGCCAGGCCTGGCTGGTGCACCGCGACGACGAACGGCTGCGCCGCCTCGCCGTGCTGGACGCCGTCCTCAACAACGCCGACCGCAAGGGCGGCCACTGGCTGCCCGCCGCCGACGGCCGGATCTACGGCATCGACCACGGCGTCACCTTCCACACCGAGCCCAAGCTCCGCACCCTGCTGTGGGGTTGGGCCGAGCAGCCGCTCACCGCCGAGGCCCTCGACGTCCTCGGCAAGCTCGCCGCCGACCTGGACGGCGCGCTCGGCGAGCGGCTGCGCCCGCACCTGACGCCCGTCGAGCTCGACGCGCTGCGGGCCCGGACCGGTGCGCTGCTGCGCTCCGGGCGGCATCCGCTGCCGTCGGCTGACTGGCCGTCTATTCCCTGGCCGCCGGTCTGATACCGATCCGAAACAGAGAATGATCGGAATCAAGCCGATCATGCCAACAGGTTGGTCTTTCAAAACTGTGCACGGTTAGAGTCGGTCCCATGCATGCCTGGCCCGCCTCCGAGGTTCCCGCCCTTCCCGGTCAGGGGCTTCCCCTGCGCATTTACGACACCGCCACGAGCAGTGTCCGAGAAGTCGTGCCGACCGGCCCGACCGCCCGGCTCTACGTCTGCGGCATCACTCCCTACGACGCGACCCACCTGGGCCACGCAGCCACCTACAACACCTTCGACCTGGTCCAGCGGGTCTGGAAGGACGCCGGCCACGACGTCCTGTACGTCCAGAACGTCACCGACGTCGACGACCCGCTGCTGGAGCGCGCCGTCGCCACCGGCCAGGACTGGACCGAACTCGCCGCCCGCGAGACCGCGCTGTTCCGCGAGGACATGACCGCGCTGCGGATGCTCCCGCCCGCGCACTACATCGGCGCCGTCGAGTCCATCCCGTGGATCGTCCCGCTGGTCCAGCAGCTGCTCGCCTCCGGCGCGGCCTACGAGGTCGACGGCGACATCTACTTCTCCGTCGAGTCCGACCCGCACTTCGGCGAGGTCTCCGGCCTCACCCGCGAGCAGATGCTCCCGGTCTTCGCCGAGCGCGGCGGCGACCCCGAGCGCCCCGGCAAGAAGAACCCGCTGGACGCCCTGCTCTGGCTCTCCGCCCGGCCCGGCGAACCCGCCTGGGACACCGAGCTCGGCCACGGCCGGCCCGGCTGGCACATCGAGTGCGTCGCCATCGCGCTCAAGTACCTCGGCATGGAGTTCGACCTCCAGGGCGGCGGCAGCGACCTGTCCTTCCCGCACCACGAGATGGGCGCCTCGCACGCCCAGGTCGCCCTCGGCGCCCACCCCTACGCCCGCGCCTACGTGCACGCCGGCATGGTCGCCCTCGACGGCCACAAGATGTCCAAGTCCCGCGGCAACCTGGTGTTCGTCTCCGCGCTGCGACGCGACGGGATCGACCCCGCCGCGATCAGGCTCGCGCTGCTCGCCCATCACTACCGCAGCGACTGGGAGTGGACGGCCGACGACCTCGACGCCGCCCTCACCCGCCTCGCGACCTGGCGCGCCGCGGTCTCCCGTCCCGACGGGCCCTCCGCGACGGCGCTGCTCGCGGAGATCCGGGAGGCCCTCGCCAACGACCTCGACGCCCCGGCCGCCCTCGCCGCCGTCGACCGCTGGGCCGCGACCGCGGCCGCGGAAGGCGGCGACGACACCGGCGCCCCGGGCCTGGTCTCCCGCGCGGTGGACGCCCTCCTCGGCGTAGCGCTGTAAGGCGCAAGCGCAGGCGGGTGCGAAAACAGGGGCGCGGAGAACTGCGCGAACAACCGGCATCCGTCAGCCAGGTCGCGATCAACGGCAAGTCATTGCCTGCGTCGCGATCTTGCTGGCGGGTGCCTTCCGCTTCGCGCAGTTCCCCGCGCCCCTGACGGGGCTCGGAAATCAGTCCTCGTCCTCGTCCTTGGGCCGTTCCGTCGCGTGCCCCGTGATGGGCTTCTCGCCCTTGGGGCCCTGGTTCTCGCGGCGGCGCAGGTAGCGCTCGAACTCGCGGGCGATCGCGTCGCCGGAGGCCTCCGGGAGCTCCGCGGTGTCCTGGGCCTCCTCCAACTGCTGGACGTACTCGGCGACTTCGGAGTCCTCCGCGGCGAGCTGGTCGACGCCGAGCTGCCAGGCGCGGGCGTCGTCGGCGAGCTCGCCCGGGGGGATGCGCAGGTCGAGGAGGTCTTCCAGCTTGTTGATCAGCGCCAGGGTGGCCTTGGGGTTGGGCGGCTGGGAGACGTAGTGCGGAACGGCGGCCCAGAAGGTGACGGCGGGGACGCCGGCGTGCGCGCAGGCCTCCTGGAGGACGCCGACGATGCCGGTCGGGCCCTCGTAGCGGCTCTCCTCCAGGTCGAGGCTGCGGGCCACCGTGGAGTCGGAGGTGACACCGGAGACCGGGACCGGCCGGGTGTGCGGGGTGTCGCCGAGCAGCGCGCCCAGGACGACGACCAGTTCGACGCCCAACTCGTGGGCGAAGCCGAGCAGCTCGTTGCAGTAGGAGCGCCACCGCATGCTGGGCTCGATGCCGCGGACGAGGACCAGGTCGCGCGGCTTGGGTTCGGTGACCCGGACCACCGAGAGCCGGGTGGTGGGCCAGGTGATCCGGCGGACCCCGCCGTCGAGCCAGATGGTGGGCCGGTTGACCTGGAAGTCGTAGTAGTCCTCGGCGTCGAGCGCGGCGAACACCTTGCCGCCCCAGGTCTCGTCGAGGTGTCCGAGCGCGGCGGAGGCCGCGTCGCCGGCGTCGTTCCAGCCCTCGAAGGCGCAGATCATCACCGGGTCGATCAACTCGGGCAGGTCTTCCAGCTCGATCACCCGGCATCTCCCTCCGTCCGTGGCGGGGGCACTGCCGCCCCCAGGTCCCTACCTGCCCAGCCTACGGGCTTTGAATGCCACCCGTGGCCGGACAGGAGTGTGCAAGCCTAGACCCTCCCGTCCGGCCCGGCGCGGCCGTTCAGTCGACGGGTTCGGCGCAGGCGACGGTCGGGTTCATCGCGAGCGCTCCGGGCGGCGCGGGGATGGTGAAGGTGACGGTGGCCTCGTCGGGGCAGGTCTGCTCGGTGCTGCCCTTGAGGCTGACGGTCTGCTTGACGTACTCCTTGTCGACCTTGTACTCGGGCCGGTGGTCGCCCTGTCCGTCGCAGCGGGTCTCGGCGACGCTGTCGGAGCCGCTCGCGGTCTTGGTGGCGTAGACGCAGTCGCCGACCACGATGCCGGGGCCGCCGCCCCCGCCGGGCTCGCCGGGGTGCGGGTCGTGCAGGTTGCGCAGGCAGGCCCAGGCGGACCGGTTGCGGGTGACGTCGGTGAGCGCGTTCTGGGTGAGGTCGAGGGCGAGGTCGGTGCCGTCGGGGCAGTCCGCGCCGTGCGGGAGGGCCGCGGCGACGCCGGTCAGGGTGCCGCTGCGCTTGGTGACCTTGGCCTCGGCGTTCGGGCTGTCGCAGGGGACCATCTCGTAGTGGGCGGTGGTGCCGCTGCCGCCGGGGTTGAGGGAGCGGGCGCAGCTGCCCTCGGCGAAGTAGGAGTCGTCGAGCCGGGTGGGCGGCAGGTAGGTGCTGCTGGGGCTCGCGCTGGGCGCGTGGTACGACAGGCCGGTGCTGCTGGCGGCGGCGGTGGGGGAGGGGCTCGACGGGGGTGCGGCCTTGGCGTTCTTCGCTGGCTCGCAGCCGACCAGGAGCAGGCCGACGGTGAGCAGGGCCAGTGCGGTCCCGGCGGTGCGCGTCCGGGTGCGCTTCATGACGTTCCTCCGTACCGGTGCGGTGTTCCGTGGGCAGGCCGAACTGCCCAACCCGCCTCGGAATGACGGGTGTTGGTCAACGCTATCGTGACGGGCCGTCAGCTCCGCCGAGTGGTGGGGAGGCGTGATCTTCGCCGCGGTCGGCGCGCCCCTTCGCGGTTCGCCGCCGCAGCCAGCAGGCTGGGCCCAAGAGTTATCCCTTTTGTCGGATTTATGGGTTCTGCGAGGAGAGAAGGTCATGAAGGCAGCTGTCGTCCGGGACTTCACCAAGCCGCTGGAGATCGAGGACCGCGAGGTGCCGGCCCCGGCGCCGCACCAGGTACTGGTGCGCATCGAGTGCTCCGGCCTGTGCCACACCGACATCCACGCCGCGCACGGCGACTGGCCGGTCAAGCCGTCCCCGCCGTTCGTCCCCGGCCACGAGGGCGTGGGCATCGTCGAGGCGGCCGGCCCGGACGTCCGGCACGTCAAGGTCGGCGAGCGGGTCGCCATCCCGTGGCTCGCCGACGCCTGCGGGCGCTGCGACTACTGCGTCACCGGCTGGGAGACGCTCTGCCTGGCCCAGCACAACTCCGGCTACTCGGTGGACGGCGCGTACGCCGAGTACGCCCTCGCGCACGGCGACTACGTGGTCCCGGTGCCGGAGGGGGTGGACCCGATGGACGCCGCCCCGCTGTCCTGCGCGGGCGTCACCACCTACAAGGCCGTCAAGCTGGCCGGCGCCCGCCCCGGCACCCGGGTGCTGATCTCCGGCATCGGCGGCCTCGGCCACCTCGCCCTCCAGTACGCCCGGATCTTCGGCGCCGAGACCGTCGCCGTCGACATCACCGACGACAAGCTGAAGCTCGCCGAGGACCTCGGCGCCGACCACGTCGTCGACGCCCGGATCCAGGACGTCGCGCACGAGGTGCAGAAGCTCGGCGGCGCGGACGGCGCCGTCTCGCTCGCCGTCAGCAACGCCTCGTTCCGCGCCGCCTACGACTCGCTGCGCCGCGGCGGCACGCTCGCCCTGGTCGCGCTGCCCGCCGAGGGCGAACTGACCCTGCCGGTGTTCGAGACGGTGCTGAACGGCACCAAGGTGGTCGGCTCGATCGTCGGCACCCGGCAGGACCTCGCGGAGGTGTTCCGGCTGCACCAGCTGGGCCGGACCAAGGTGATCCGGGAGACCCGCAAGCTGGAGGACGTCAACGCCTGCTTCGAGGACGTGCTCGCGGGCAAGGTGTCGGCCCGCCTGGTGTTCGACCTGCGATGAACCGCGCAGGGGGGGGCGGAACCGCGCCGGCTCCGCCCCCTGACGTCGCGTCAGAGCGTCCGGCCGCCGGTCATCAGCGCCGTGATCTCCGCGGCGAGGTCCGGGCCGAGCTCGCCCCAGCCCTCCTTGTAGCCGTACACGCCGCCCAGCGTGCGGGCCTCGTAGTCGCCGTTCAGCACCTCGATGTCGTCGGCGGTGATCAGCGCCGGGTGGGCGACGCCCAGCGCCGACGAGACCTTCGTCAACTCCTTGCGCAGGGTGCGCAGGTAGACCGCCGCGCGGTTGCCCTTGGAGGCCGGGTCGATGCCGCGGGCCAGCCACGGGTTCTGGGTGGCGATGCCGGTCGGGCACTTGTCGGTGTGGCACTTCTGGGCCTGGATGCAGCCGATCGACAGCATCGCCTCGCGCGCCACGTTGACCATGTCGGCGCCCAGCGCGAACGCCACCGCGGCGTTCTCCGGCAGGCCGAGCTTGCCGGAGCCGATGAACGTCACGTCGTCCGTCAGGCCCAGCTCGGCGAAGGTCCCGTAGACCCGGGAGAAGCCCATCCGGAACGGCAGCGACACCGAGTCCGCGAACATCCGCGGCGCCGCGCCGGTGCCGCCCTCGCCGCCGTCCACCGTCACGAAGTCGACGCCCCGGTCGCCGACCGCCATCAGCGCGGCCAGCTCCCGCCAGAAGTCCTGCTCGCCGACGGCGCTCTTGATGCCGACCGGCAGGCCCGTCTCGGCGGCCAGCAGCTCGACGAAGTCCAGCATCGAGTCGACGTCGCCGAACGCCGAGTGCCGCGACGGCGAGGCGCAGTCCCTGCCGACCGGGATGCCGCGGATCGCCGCGATCTCCGGCGTGACCTTCGCGCCCGGCAGCATCCCGCCCAGGCCCGGCTTGGCGCCCTGCGACAGCTTGATCTCGATCGCCTTCACCGGCGCGCCGGCCACGACCTCCTTCAGCCGGCCCAGGTCGAAGCCGCCGTCCTCGTTGCGGCAGCCGAAGTACGAGGTGCCCAGCTGAAGCACCAGGTCGGCGCCGCCCCGGTGGTACGGCGACAGGCCGCCCTCGCCGGTGTTGTGCATCGCCCCGGCCTGCGCCGCGCCCTGGTTGAGCGCCGTGACGGCCGCGCCGGACAGCGAGCCGAAGCTCATCGCGGAGATGTTCACCACGCTGCCCGGCCGGAACGCCTTCGCCCGCCCGCGCGGACCGCCCAGCACCTTCGCCGAGGGCAGCGGGGACTGCGGGTCGTGCAGGTCCGGCAGCGGCCCGGCGAAGGTGCGCTGCTTCAGGTAGGCGCGGCCCTGCGCACCCGCCACGTCCACCTCGGTGCCGAACCCGAAGTAGTTGTTCTCCTCCTTCGCGGAGGCGTATATCCAGCTCCGCTGGTCGCGGCTGAACGGCCGCTCCTCCTCGTTGGAGGACACGATGTACTGCCGCAGCTCCGGCCCGACCGTCTCCAGCAGGTACCGGGCGTGCCTGAGCACCGGGAAGTTCCTCAGCAGTGCGTGCTTCTTCTGGACCAGGTCGCGGGCGGCGAGGACCGCCACCGCGGCGGCCGCGGCCGCGCCGATCTTCCGGGCGTGCATGGACGTTCGTCCCTCCGTGGGTACCGGCCCCGTCCCCACACGGCGGAGCCGGATCGATGCTAGGAGGCCCCCCGCACCGCACCGCGGTCAGGGGGGCCGGGCCGGCCTACACGCACCAGCCGTCGCGGTACGCCGCCCAGTGGTCCGGGGTGGCCGCGAAGTCGACGTACAGGGCCAGGCCGAAGTTCTGCCGAGCGCCCGGGCCGAGGGCGAGGCGGGCGCCGCGGACCGCGGCGCGGACCGTCTCGGCGTCGCCCCGGTGCGTCGGGGTGTCGTCCCAGTACGCGGGCAGGCCCATCAGCAGGTCGACGCCCGCCGGGGTGTTGGCGAGCGCCAGCGAGGTCTGCCGGGCGACGTAGCCGCCGTACAGCGACTCCACCGGCATCGAGGTGTCGTAGGACATCACCGCGACCTGGTCGACCCGCTTCGCGGCCTGCGCGAAGTACCCGGCGCTCCACCACTTGCCGTGGCCGGTGAGCGCGAAGCTGACCCGGCCGACCATCGGCACCGGCTCGATCTGCGGCGCGGCGATGGACAGCGGGGCGTGCCGGGCGGCCGTCAGCGCGTGCACCTGGTCGAGCAGCGCCAGGAAGCCGGGGGAGCCGTTGTGCACCGGCTCCAGGTCGAAGTGGACGCCGTCGAAGCCCAGGTCGAGGACCTGCTGCGCGGACGCGGCGATCCGGTCCCGGACCTCCGGCCGGTCCAGGTGCACGCCGACCTTCTCCGGCGCCACCACGTCGCCCAGCCAGGACTGGATCCGCACCCCCGGCATCGCCGCCCGGGCCCGGGCCAGGAAGTCCGCCACGCCCGGGGAGCGCTTCGGGTCGAGCGAGCCGTCGTGCTCCAGCGGCCCGGTGTGCACGTACAGGTCGTGGATGCCGGTGCCGCGCACCCGCCCCGCCAGCACCGCCAGGTCGGCGTCGGTGCGCCGCCCGTCCACCCAGGCGTGGCCCAGCCAGATCGCGTCCCGGCCGCGGGTGCGGGCGTCCGCGGCGGGGTCGCCGGTGTAGCACAGGCGCAGCGCCAGCGCCGCCCCCAGCACCGGCAGCACCAGCAGCGCCAGCACCACCGCGCCGGCCGTCAGCACCCGCCGGCGCCGGGTCCACCGGGCGCGTTCGCTCCAGCGGCGACGCGCCCGGGCGGGAAGCGTCCGCCATTCGGACGTGAACGGGCCGCGGACGCGGCGGCGCCACCTGCTGGGACGTGCTGAAGCGGGCATGATCGGGCTCCCTTCCGGTGGACAGGGACGCCCACGATGCGAAATGGGTTCCATCGCACCGCCGCCGGGCGGATACCCTGACCGGGTGCGCCCCAGCTCAAGGTGGGGCCGCATAGCCGACAGCCGTCGCACTCAGGGAGCAGCCCCATGGCCACCGTTGTATCCGCATCCGCCCAGCAGGACCGCGCCGACGCCTTGCGCGAGGCCCTCGCCACCCGGGTGGTGGTGGCAGACGGAGCGATGGGAACGATGCTCCAGGCCCAGGATCCGACGCTGGAGGACTTCCAGCAGTTGGAGGGCTGCAACGAGATCCTCAACCTGACCCGCCCGGACATCGTCCGCTCCGTGCACGACGCGTACTTCGCGGTCGGCGTGGACTGCGTGGAGACCAACACCTTCGGCGCCAACCAGGCCGCGCTCGGCGAGTACGACATCCCGGAGCGGATCTTCGAACTGTCCGAGGCCGGCGCCCGGATCGCCCGCGAGGCCGCCGACGAGTTCACCGCCAAGGACGGCCGCACCCGCTGGGTGCTCGGCTCGATCGGCCCCGGCACCAAGCTGCCGACGCTCGGCCACACCACCTTCGCCGTGGTCCGCGAGGGCTTCCGGCAGAACGCGGCCGGCCTGATCGCGGGCGGCGCCGACGCGCTGCTGATCGAGACCAGCCAGGACCTGCTGCAGACCAAGGCCTCCGTGCTCGGCTGCAAGGACGCGCTCGCCGAGGCCGGCCTGGACCTGCCGGTGCTCGCCCAGGTCACCGTCGAGACCACCGGCACCATGCTGCTCGGCTCGGAGATCGGCGCGGCGCTGACGGCGCTGGAGCCGCTCGGCATCGACGTCATCGGCATGAACTGCGCCACCGGCCCGGCCGAGATGAGCGAGCACCTGCGCTACCTGGCGAAGAACGCCCGGGTCGGCCTGTCCTGCATGCCGAACGCCGGCCTGCCGGTGCTCACCAAGGACGGCGCGCACTACCCGCTCAGCCCCGAGGAACTCGCCGACGCGCACGAGGCGTTCGTCCGCGACTACGGCCTGGGCCTGGTCGGCGGCTGCTGCGGCACCACCCCCGAGCACCTGCGCCAGGTGGTCGAGCGGGTGCAGGGCCTGCCGGTCACCCCGCGCGACCCGCAGCCCGAGCCGGCCGCCGCCTCGCTGTACCAGAACGTGCCGTTCCGGCAGGACACCTCGTACCTGGCGATCGGCGAGCGCACCAACGCCAACGGCTCGAAGAAGTTCCGCGAGGCGATGCTCGCCGGCGACTGGCAGGCCTGCGTGGAGATCGCCCGCGAGCAGATCCGCGAGGGCGCCCACCTGCTCGACCTGTGCGTGGACTACGTGGGCCGCGACGGCGTCGCCGACATGCGCGAGGTCGCCTCCCGGCTGGCCACCGCCTCCACCCTGCCGATCGTGCTGGACTCCACCGAGCCGCCGGTGCTGCGGGCCGGCCTGGAGGCGCTCGGCGGCCGCGCGGTGCTGAACTCCGTCAACTACGAGGACGGCGACGGCCCCGACACCCGGTTCGGGAAGATCGCCGCGCTGGCCCGCGAGCACGGCGCCGGCCTGATCGCGCTCACCATCGACGAGGAGGGCCAGGCCCGCACCGCCGACAAGAAGGTGGCGATCGCCGAGCGGCTGATCGAGCAGCTCACCACCGAGTACGGCGTCGAGGAGTCCTCGATCCTGGTGGACTGCCTGACCTTCACCCTGGCCACCGGCCAGGAGGAGTCCCGCCGCGACGGCATCGAGACCATCGAGGCGATCCGCGAGCTCAAGCGCCGCCGCCCGAACGTGCAGACCACCCTCGGCCTGTCCAACATCTCCTTCGGCCTCAACCCGGCCGCCCGACAGGTCGTCAACTCGGTGTTCCTGCACGAGTGCGTGGAGGCCGGCCTGGACTCGGCGATCGTGCACGCCGCGAAGATCCTGCCGATCAACCGGATCCCGGAGGAGCGCCGGCAGGCCGCCCTGGACCTGGTCTACGACCGCCGCGCCGAGGGCTACGACCCGCTGCAGAAGCTGCTCCAGCTGTTCGAGGGCGTCTCCGCCGCGTCCGCCGCCGCGTCCAAGGCCGAGGAGCTGGCCGCCCTCCCGCTGGAGGAGCGCCTGCAGCGCCGCATCATCGACGGCGAGCGGGGCGGCCTGGAGGCCGACCTGGACGCCGCGCTGACCGAGCGCCCGGCGCTGGAGATCATCAACGACACGCTGCTGTCCGGCATGAAGGTGGTCGGCGAGCTGTTCGGCTCCGGCGAGATGCAGCTGCCGTTCGTGCTGCAGTCCGCCGAGGTGATGAAGGCCGCCGTGGCCCACCTGGAGCCGCACATGGAGAAGTCCGACAGCGAGGGCAAGGGCACCATCGTGCTCGCCACCGTCAAGGGCGACGTCCACGACATCGGCAAGAACCTGGTCGACATCATCCTGTCCAACAACGGCTACAACGTCGTCAACCTCGGCATCAAGCAGCCGGTGTCGGCGATCGTCGAGGCCGCGCAGGAGCACCGGGCCGACGTGATCGGCATGTCCGGCCTGCTGGTCAAGTCCACGGTGATCATGAAGGAGAACCTCCAGGAGCTGAACCAGCGCGGCCTGGCCGCCGACTTCCCGGTGATCCTCGGCGGCGCCGCGCTGACCCGCGCCTACGTCGAGCAGGACCTGCACGAGATCTACGACGGCGAGGTCCGCTACGCCCGGGACGCGTTCGAGGGCCTGCGGCTGATGGACGCGCTGATCGGCGTCAAGCGCGGCGTCCCCGGCGTCGTCCTGCCGGAGCTGCGCAAGCGCCGGCACGCCCGGGTCGAGATCGAGGAGCCGGAGGAGGCCGAGCTCGGCCAGGTCCGCTCCGACGTGGCGGTCGACAACCCGGTGCCGACCCCGCCGTTCTGGGGCGACCGGATCGTCAAGGGCGTGCCGTTCCAGGACTACGCGTCCTGGCTGGACGAGGACGCCCTGTTCAAGGGCCAGTGGGGCCTCAAGGGCGGGCGCTCCGGCGGCCCGACGTACGAGGAGCTGGTGGAGACCGAGGGCCGGCCCCGGCTGCGTGGCTGGCTGGACCGGCTCCAGACCGAGGGCTGGCTGGAGCCCGCCGTGGTGTACGGCTACTACCCGGCCAACTCCAAGGGCGACGACCTGATCCTCTACCGCGAGGACGGCTCCGAGCTGACCCGGTTCACCTTCCCCCGCCAGCGCCGCGGCCGCCGCCTCTGCCTGGCCGACTTCTTCCGCCCGGAGGAGAGCGGCGAGCGCGACGTGGTCGGCCTCCAGGTGGTCACCATGGGCAACCGGATCTCCGAGGCCGCCAACGAGCTGTTCGCCGGCAACTCCTACCGCGACTACCTCGAACTGCACGGCCTGTCCGTGCAGTTGGCCGAGGCGCTGGCCGAGTTCTGGCACGCCCGGGTCCGCTTCGAGCTGGGCTTCGGCGACGAGGACCCGCAGGACGTCCGCGACATGTTCGCGCTCAAGTACCGCGGCGCGCGCTTCTCGCTCGGCTACGGCGCCTGCCCGAACCTGGAGGACCGCGCCAAGATCGCCGAGCTGCTGAAGCCCGAGCGGGTCGGCGTCGTCCTCTCCGAGGAGTACCAGCTGCACCCCGAGCAGTCCACGGACGCCATCGTGATCCACCACCCGGAGGCCAAGTACTTCAACGCCCGGTGACCGCCGCGCGGAAGAACTTCAACGGAGATCATCCGTTCGCCTCGCCGGCGCCCGGTGCAATCCGCTCCGGCGGGCGTATTCTTGATGATCCTGAACGGGCCGGTCCGCTCACCAGCGGGCCGGCCTGTGCCATCCCCGGACGCAGTGCGGTCCGGACGACCACCCGGAAGGACGGCGCGCATGACGACGGTCTCGACCCCGATCCGTGTCGGCGGAGACGGCGACGGCAGCGGCCTGCAGGCCGTCCTGCTCGACATGGACGGCACGCTGGTGGACACCGAGGACTTCTGGTGGCAGGCCGAGGTCGACCTGTTCGGAGAACTCGGCCACCGGCTCACCGCCGAGGACCGCACCCACGTGGTCGGCGGACCGATGACCCGGGTCATCGACTACCTGCTCGCCCGCACCGGCGCGGCGATCCGCCCGGACGACCTCGGGGCCCAGATCAACCGCCGCTTCGTCGAGCTGCTGGCCGGCGGCGTCCCGCTCATGCCCGGCGCCGAGCGGCTGCTCAACACCCTTGCCGCGCACGGCATCCCGGCCGCCCTGGTGTCCGCCTCGCACCGGCACATCATCGACATCGTGCTGCAGAGCCTGGGCGCGCAGAACTTCGCCTTCACGGTGGCCGGCGACGAGGTGCCGCGCACCAAGCCCTTCCCCGACCCGTACCTGGCCGCCGCCGCCCACCTGGGCGCCGACCCGGCCCGCTGCGTGGTCGTCGAGGACACCCCCACCGGCGTCGCCGCCGCCGAGGCGGCCGGCTGCCCGGTCATCGCCGTGCCGTCCATCGCCGCCGTCGAGCCCGGCCCCGGCCGCCTGGTGCTGCCCTCCCTCGAACACGTCGACCTCGACGTGCTGCGGACCCTGGCCGGCACCCGGGTGTGACCTTCGTCTCCTCCGTGCGGTTTCCCGGTCTCCCTCCGCGTCCAGTGGTATGCGGACGGTGTCCGGCGTCCGGTGTGAAAACGGGCATTGGCTGACAACTCGTCGGCTACCGGGGGGTAGCACTCCGCTCCCCGTTCACCCGCCGTTCGAACGGTCGGTGATCGACCCGGTGCGATGTGGCACGCTACAGAGCGATCAGACGTCCTCCCGCGCCGCCGCCCACCGCCGTCGACCCCGGCAGGCGGGCGCCCGCGCGGTTGTACCGGCCCGCGCCCGGCCGCCCCATCCCGGCGGCCGGACGGGGGCTCCTCCGGCGCGAGCCGGCCGCACGCACGAAGGAAGACCACCCCGCATGACTACGCCCAACCGCCTGGCCGTGCTCAGCTGCGCCGCACTCGTCGTCACCACGGCAGCCGGCTGCGCGTCCGTGGAGAAGGTCGCCAACGGCGGCGACAGCGGCGCCGCGATCACCCTGGGCACCACCAACGGGACCACCGTGCTGGACCCGGCCGGCGCGTACGACATCGGCTCCTGGCTGGTGCTCAACAACTCCTTCCAGTCGCTGCTGGCCTTCCCGCCCGGCGCGACCGTGCCGCAGCCGGACGCCGCCGAGTCCTGCCAGTTCACCGGCAGCGACACGATGACGTACAAGTGCACGCTGAAGTCCGGCCTGAAGTTCACCAACGGGCACCCGGTGACCGCCGAGGACGTCAAGTTCTCGATCGAGCGGACCAAGAAGATCAACGACCCGAGCGGCCCGCTGCCGCTGCTCGCCACCATCAAGTCGGTGGAGACCTCCGGCGACCTCGACGTCACCTTCCACCTGGAGACCCCCGACGCGGTCTTCCCGGCCAAGCTGGCCTCCCCGGCCGGCGCCATCGTCGACCACCAGGTCTTCCCCGCCGACAAGCTGCTCGCCAACGACAAGCTGGTCGGCTCCGGCCCCTACAAGGTCGACGGGATCGAGAACCGCGGCACCACGCCCGCCAAGGTCACCCTCTCGCCCAACCCGACCTACCGCGGCAGCGCCACCAAGCCGGAGAACAGCAAGTTCTCGGTGCGCTACTACGAGAAGCCCGACGACCTGAAGGCCGCCCTCGACAAGGGCGAGGTGGACATCGCCGACAACGGCCTCGACCCCGCCACCGCCGCCCAGATCAAGAACGACTCGCAGGCCGGCAGCGGCAACCTCAAGGTCGCCGAGAGCGACAGCGCCGAGGCCTTCTACCTGGTCTTCAACACCAAGGACGAGACCGCCGGCAACCAGGCCGTCCGCCAGGCGGCCGCCCAGCTGATCGACCGCAAGGCACTCGCCCACGACGTGTACGCCGGCACCGTGCTGCCGCTGTACTCGGTCGTCCCGGCCGGCGTGGTCGGCCACAACACCGCCTTCTTCGACAAGTACGGCGAGCCGGACGTCGCCAAGGCCAAGCGCATCCTGACCGCCGCACACATCACCACCCCGGTCAAGCTCACCCTGACCTGGTCGCGCTCCCGGGCCGGCGCCGCCGAGCTGGAGGGCATCAAGAAGCAGCTGGACGCCAGCGGCCTGTTCCAGGTGACGGTCCAGCAGGAGCCCGACTGGAAGTCCTTCCTGGCCGGCTGGTCGAACAACAGCTACCAGGCCTACCTGATCGGCTGGACCCCCGACTACGTCGACGCGGACGACTACATCAGCCCGCTGGTCGTCGACGGCGGCGCGTTCCACAACAACTGGGACAACCCGCAGATCAGCACCAAGCTGGTGCCCGAGTCGATCAAGCTCACCGACCGCACCGGCGGCGGCGCCTACGCCCAGATCCAGAACATCCTGGCCGACGCCGTCCCGATGGTCCCGCTGTACCAGAACAAGTCCTTCTACGTGTACAAGGCCGGCGTCACCGGCGTCGACACCACCGTGGACAACACCAGCCGCTTCCGCTTCTGGCAGATCGGCCGCACCAAGAAGTAGCGCCCGCCCGCAGCACGACGGCCCGCCACCCCACCGGGGGTGACGGGCCGTCGGCCGCTTCCGCGGCGCCTACAGCGCGCCGGGCCGCACCAGGCCGCTCTCGTACGCGTACACCGCCGCCTGCACCCGGTCGCGCAACTGGAGCTTGGTCAGCACGTGCCCCACGTGCGTCTTCACCGTCGTCTCCGAGACGAACAGCTCCGCCGCGATCTCCGCGTTCGACAGGCCGCGGGCCACCAGCCGCAGCACCTCCACCTCACGCTCCGTCAGCACCGTCAGCGCCTGCGGCGGCGCCTCCTCGCCGGACGGCAGCTTGGTGGCGTACATGTCCAGCAGCCGGCGGGTCACCGACGGGGCCAGCATCGCCGCGCCGTCCGCCACCACCCGGATCGCCTGCACCAGCTCCTCCGCCGGGACGTCCTTCAGCAGGAAGCCGCTGGCGCCGGCGCGCAGCGCCTCCACCACGTACTCGTCCAGGTCGAAGGTGGTCAGCACCAGCACCTTCGCCGGGCCGCCGCGGTCCGGGCCGGCGATCCGGCGGGTCGCCTCCACGCCGTCCATCCGCGGCATCCGGATGTCCATCAGCACCACGTCCGGCTGCAGCGCGCGGACCTGGTCCAGCGCCTGCTGCCCGTCGCCCGCCTCACCGACCACCACCAGATCGGACTCCGCCTCCAGGATCATCCGGAAACCGGTACGGAGCAGCGGCTGGTCGTCCACCAGCAGCACACGGATCGTCACCTACGACTCCTTGCGAGGATTGGTCAGAGAGGCCAGCGGCAGCGGGTACGGCGGGGGAGTGCCGCCGAACTCCGGGCAGCTGGACTTGTGGTCGCACCAGTCGCACAGCCGGTTGCGGGTCGCCGGGAACTCACCGGAGGCCACCGCCGCCGAGATCGCCTCCCACAGCGCCTCCAACTTCCGCTCCACGGCCAGCAGATCGGCCTCGTCCGGGTCGTACGTCACGACGTCCCCGCCGCCGCCGAGATACACCAGCTGCAGGCGCTTCGGGACGACGCCCCGCCACCGCCACACCACCAGCGCGTAGAACTTCATCTGGAACATCGCCTTGCCCTCGAAGTCCCGCGAGGGCGCCCGGCCGGTCTTGTAGTCCACCAGCCGGACCTCACCGGACGGCGCGACGTCGACCCGGTCGATGTAGCCGCGCAGCAGCAGGCCCGAGGCCAGCGCGGTCTCCACGTACAGCTCCCGCTCCACCGGGTGCAGCCGGGTCGGGTCCTCCAGCCGGAACCACTTCTCCACCAGCTTCTCGGCGTCGGCCAGCCAGCCCGCCAGCTTCTCCGGCTCCGCCGGGAACAGTTCGGACAGCTCCGGCCGTTCCCCGAGCAGCCGCTCCCACTGCGGGGCCAGCAGACCCCGGGCCCGCTCGGGGGTGCGCTCCGCCGGCGGATGGTCGAACAGCCGCTCCAGCACCGCGTGCACCAGCGTCCCCCGGGTCGCCGCCGCACTCGGCGGCTCCGGCAGCCGGTCGATCACCCGCAGCCGGTACAGCAGCGGGCAGGTCATGAAGTCGCCCGCCCGGGACGGCGACAGCCCGGTCGGCGCGGCGGCCGGACGGGCGGCGGGCGTGGGGTCGGTCTGCTGCATGCCCCGACCCTATTGCACCGCACGGACAGCTCGGGCGAACGGGTCGAGAAGGTGGGTATGGGAAAGGCAGGGCGGGGTGCGCCGCCGATCCGGGGAAGAGATCACGTAGCGTACGGGGAACCAGAGGGCCGGCGGACGGTGAAGGGAGCACGGTGAACGACACCAAGGGGCGGGCACCCGGGAAACCGGACTCGCCGGACGGGGCCGAACCGCCCCGGGGCGGCATCCTGATGGGCCGCCCGTTCGGCGTGCCCGTCTACGTCACCCCGTCCTGGTTCCTGGTCGCCGCCCTGATCACCTGGGTCTTCGGCAGCCGCCTCGACGAGGTGCTGCCCGGCCTCGGCGCCACCCGCTACCTGCTCGCCTTCTCCTTCGCGGTCGCCTTCTACGGCTCCGTGCTGGTCCACGAACTCGCCCACACCGTGGTCGGCCTGCGCTACAAGCTCGGCGTGCGGCGCATCCAGCTCCAGTTCCTCGGCGGCATCTCCGAGATCGAGAAGGAGGCCGACCGGCCCTGGCGCGAGTTCTGGCTCGCCCTGGTCGGCCCGCTGCTCTCGCTCGTCCTGGCCGGCGCCTTCTGGGCCGGCCTGCGCGCCGTCGACCCCGGCACCGTCCCCGCCGTGCTGCTCGCCGGCCTGATGATCTCCAACCTGGTGGTCGCCGCCTTCAACCTGCTGCCCGGCCTCCCGCTGGACGGCGGACGGATGCTGCGCGCCGTCGTCTGGGCCGTCACCGGCAACCCCATGAAGGGCACCCTCGCCGCCGTCTGGACCGGCCGCGCCCTCGCCGTCGCCGTCGTCCTCGCGCTGCCCGTCCTCGGCTCCGCGCAGCAGCCCGAGCGCTCCACCGGCGAGGCCATGCTCGACGGCGTGCTCGCCGCCATCCTCGGCTTCATCATCTGGCAGGGCGCCGGCAACGCCCTGCGCAACGCCCGCCTCAAGGAGGTCCTGCCCGGGCTCAAGGTCCGCGACCTCGCCCGCCGCAGCATCGACGTCACCGCCGACACCCCGCTCGGCGAGGCCCTGCGCCGCGCCCACGAGGCGCACGCCGGCGCGATCGTGGTGGTCGACGGCCGCGGGGAACCCATCGCCCTGGTCAAGGAGTCCGCGGTCAGCGGCGTCCCCGAGCACCGCCGCCCCTGGATCGCCGTCTCCGCCGTCTCCCGCGACCTCGAACCCGGCCACACCCTCCCGGTCGACCTGGCCGGCGAGCAGATCCTCGAGACCATGCGCCGCGCCCCCGCCAGCGAGTACCTGGTGGTCCGCGCCGACGGCACCGTCTACGGCGTGCTCTCCCTCGCCGACCTCGAACGCCGCCTGGCGTCCGCGCTGCTCGGGCGCCCGACGGTCTGAACCGATCATGTGGTCGGGGGAGCCCTCCGGCTCCCGTAGGATGGCCCCCATGTCCGAACCGACCGGTGCCGCCCGCCGACGCGGGCCCTTCCAGGTCGGGGACCAGGTCCAGCTGACCGACCCCAAGGGCCGCCACTACACGTTCACGCTCCAGGCCGGGAACCAGTTCCACACCCACAAGGGTGCGTTCCCGCACGACGAGCTGATCGGCGCCCCCGAAGGCACGGTCGTCCGCACCACGGGAAACGTCCCGTACCTCGCGCTGCGCCCCCTGCTCCCCGACTACGTCCTCTCCATGCCCCGCGGCGCAGCCGTGATCTACCCCAAGGACGCGGGGCAGATCCTGGCCATGGCCGACATCTTCGCCGGTGCGAGGGTGGTGGAGGCGGGCGTCGGCTCCGGCGCACTCTCCACCTACCTGCTGCGCGCCGTCGGCGACACCGGCATGCTCGCCTCCTACGAGCGGCGTGAGGACTTCGCGGACATCGCCCGCGGCAACGTCGAGCGCTACTTCGGCGGCCCGCACCCCGCGTGGAAGCTGACCGTCGGCGACCTCCAGGACAACCTGGTCGAGACCGACGTCGACCGGGTCATCCTCGACATGCTCGCCCCCTGGGAGTGCCTGGACGTCGCCTCCAAGGCGCTCGTCCCCGGCGGCCTCATCTGCTGCTACGTGGCCACCACCACGCAGATGTCCCGCACCGTCGAGGCGCTGCGCGAGCACGGCACCTTCACCGAGCCGCAGGCCTGGGAGACCATGGTCCGCACCTGGCACCTCGAAGGCCTCGCCGTCCGCCCCGACCACCGCATGATCGGCCACACCGGCTTCCTGCTGACGGCCCGTCGGCTCGCCGACGGCGTGGAGCCCCCGCTCCGCCGCCGCCGCCCCGCGAAGGGCGCCTACGGCGAGGACTACGACGCCGCCGAGCCCGAGCTGACGCTCGCCGAGCGGGCCGCGGTCCGCAAGGCCCAGCGGGAGGCCGCGGCGCACGACGGCAGGGACCTGGGCTAGAGCACGACTCGCGCGAGCGGTTGGGCGCGAAGACAGGGGCGCGGGGAACTGCGCGAAGCGGAAGGCATCCATCCGCAAGATCGCGCCGCGGGCAATGACTTGCCCCCGGTCGCGGCCTTGCCGGCGGTGCATGGCCGTTCGCGCGGTTCCCCGCGCCCCTGTCTTCGCGCCCGCCGGCTCTCGCACCCCACCTGCTTCCCGGACACCTCGCCCCGTGTGCGAAGATGCCCGGACCGGAAGGGGAGTCTGTGGTGCACGCACGGTCGGGGTTGAAGCACTGGGTGCTGGTCGCGGCGGGGTGCGCCGCGGTGGTGGGCGGGGCGCTGGGGGCGACCTCCGCGACGGGGGCGGTGGTGACGGCCCGTCAGGCGGACGCCGCGCCGCCGGAGGTGGACCTGGCGAAGGTCCAACTGCCCATGGAGTGCGGGCCGTTCCCGGTGGCGGTGAGCCTGAAGGCGGCCGCGGTGGTGGACGGGAAGGCGCTCGGCGTGCTGGCCGGGCACTGCCAGGCCGACATGGGGACCCCGCCCGACGAGGTGTTCGTGGTGGAGGGCGCCGCCGGCACGCCGGTCCGGCTGCTCGCGGACCGGGACGGCTACACGCTGACCGAGCTGGCGATCCGCAGCGACGGCTCGATCCGGGGCGCGGCCCGCGGCTACTCCTCGGACGACGTGCCGCGCTTCGCGCCGGACGTCAAGGTCGAGCTGGTGTGGACGAAGTCCGCCGCCGGCGGGTGGACGAAGGCGGAGACCCGCACCCCCGCCCACACCGCCTGACGGAGGGTCAGTCGGCGTCGGGCCCGTAGACCTCGACGCCGTCCGTGGCCCGGCGGACGTGGATGCAGTCGCCGGGGCAGTCCTTCACGGAGTCAACCACGTCCTGAAGGAGCGTCAGCGGGACGGGCACCGTCTCGCCGGGCTGCTGCCGCAACTCCTCGTCCTCGCCCTTCACATAGGCGAGCCCGTCGATGTCGAGTTCGAAGACCTCGGGCGCGTACTGCGCGCAGATCCCGTCGCCGGTGCACAGATCCTGGTCGATCCAGACTTCGAGTGCCTCGCCAGTCCCCGCCATTGCCCCTGCCGTTTCTGCTCCGGTTGCCCCGCATTCGGGGACATTCCTGTCACGATACATCCGCGCTGCTTTGAACCGTTGAGGGGTGGGCATCTCCTTGTCAGAGGGGAAGCATGCAGGGCGAACATCGGACACGCCCGATCCATCTTTCTGATCTAGGGGTTTACATGACCCTGGTCCCAGGTAGGTTTGGGTCGTCCAGCTCCCCAGGAGGAGGTGAGGACCGTGGCAGCCAACGATGACGACTACGACCGCAGCGCCGGCAGGCCCGCACGGGGGTCCGACGAGGCCGCGCAGGTCTCCTACCTCGAGCAGGAGATCGCCGTCCTGCGGCGCCGGCTCGCCGATTCTCCGCGCGGCTCAAGGGTGCTTGAGGAGCGGATCGTCGAGCTGCAGACCAACCTGGCCGGTGTGACCGCCCAGAACGAGAGGCTCGTCGCCACCCTGCGCGAGGCCCGCGACCAGATCGTGGCCCTCAAGGAGGAGGTGGACCGGCTCGCCCAGCCGCCGGCCGGCTTCGGCGTCTTCCTCGAGCAGAACGAGGACGGCACGGCCGACATCTTCACCGGCGGCCGCAAGCTCCGGGTCAACGTCAGCCCCAGCGTGGAGCTGGACGAGCTGCGCCGCGGCCAGGAGGTGATGCTCAACGAGGCGCTGAACGTCGTCGAGGCGATGGAGTTCGAGCGGATCGGCGAGATCGTCACGCTCAAGGAGCTGCTGGAGGGCGGGGACCGGGCCCTGGTGGTCGGGCACACCGACGAGGAGCGGGTGGTGCGGCTCGCCGAGCCGCTGCGCGAACTGACGCTCCGCGCGGGCGACTCGCTGCTGCTGGAGCCGCGCTCCGGCTACGTGTACGAGGTGGTGCCGAAGTCCGAGGTCGAGGAACTCGTCCTCGAGGAGGTCCCGGACATCGACTACCGGCAGATCGGCGGCCTGTCCAACCAGATCGAGCAGATCCGGGACGCGGTGGAGCTGCCGTACCTGCACGCCGACCTGTTCAAGGAGTTCGAACTCCGGCCGCCCAAGGGCGTGCTGCTGTACGGCCCGCCCGGCTGCGGCAAGACGCTGATCGCCAAGGCGGTGGCCAACTCGCTGGCCAAGAAGGTCGCCGAGGTGACCGGCCGGCCGCAGGGCAAGAGCTACTTCCTGAACATCAAGGGCCCCGAGCTGCTCAACAAGTACGTGGGCGAGACCGAGCGGCAGATCCGCCTGGTCTTCCAGCGGGCCCGGGAGAAGGCGAGCGAGGGCACGCCCGTCATCGTCTTCTTCGACGAGATGGAGTCGCTGTTCCGCACCCGCGGCTCCGGCGTCAGCTCGGACGTGGAGAACACCATCGTCCCGCAGCTGCTGGCGGAGATCGACGGCGTGGAGGGCCTGGAGAACGTCATCGTCATCGGCGCCTCCAACCGCGAGGACATGATCGACCCGGCGATCCTGCGGCCCGGCCGCCTGGACGTCAAGATCAAGATCGAGCGGCCGGACGCCGAGGCGGCCAAGGACATCTTCTCCAAGTACCTCAGGGACTCGCTGCCGTTCCACCCCGACGACGTCAAGGAGCACGACGGCTCGGTGCCCGCCACCGTCGCCGCCATGATTCAGTCGGTGGTCGAGCGGATGTACTCGGAGACCGAGGAGAACCGCTTCCTGGAGGTCACCTACGCCAACGGTGACAAGGAAGTGCTGTTCTTCAAGGACTTCAACTCCGGCGCGATGATCCAGAACATCGTCGACCGGGCGAAGAAGATGGCCATCAAGGACTTCCTCGACCACGGCCAGCGCGGCCTGCGCGTCTCCCACCTGCTCGCCGCCTGCGTGGACGAGTTCAAGGAGAACGAGGACCTGCCGAACACGACCAACCCGGACGACTGGGCCCGCATCTCCGGCAAGAAGGGCGAGCGGATCGTCTTCATCCGCACCCTCGTCACCGGCAAGCAGGGCGCCGAGTCCGGTCGCTCCATCGACACTGTCGCCAACACGGGGCAGTACCTGTAGTACGCGAACCACCCCGTCCGGCTGCGGCGCTCGGCAGGGCTCCGCAGCCGGACGGCGCGTCTGCACCGGCAGTACCGACAGGGTCAGGAGGGCCGCATGACCGTACGGCGCGTGATGGGGATCGAGACCGAGTACGGCATCTCCGTGCCCGGCCACCCCAACGCCAACGCCATGCTCACCTCGTCCCAGATCGTCAACGCGTACGCGGCGGCGATGCACCGGGCGCGCCGCGCCCGCTGGGACTTCGAGGAGGAGAATCCGCTGCGCGACGCCCGGGGCTTCGACCTGGCCCGGGACGTGGCGGACGCCAGCCAGCTCACCGACGAGGACATCGGCCTGGCCAACGTCATCCTCACCAACGGCGCCCGGTTCTACGTCGACCACGCGCACCCCGAGTACTCCTCGCCCGAGGTCACCAACCCGCGGGACGCGGTGCTCTGGGACAAGGCCGGCGAGCGGATCATGGCCGAGGCCGCCGCCCGCGCGCTGGAACTGCCCAACGGGCAGCGGATCCTGCTCTACAAGAACAACACGGACAACAAGGGCGCCTCCTACGGCACCCACGAGAACTACCTGATGCAGCGGGCCACCCCGTTCGCCGACATCGTCCGCCACCTCACCCCGTTCTTCGTCTCCCGCCAGGTGGTGTGCGGGGCCGGCCGGGTCGGCCTCGGGCAGGAGGGCGGCGGGCACGGCTTCCAGATCAGCCAGCGCGCCGACTACTTCGAGGTCGAGGTCGGCCTGGAGACCACCCTCAAGCGTCCCATCATCAACACCCGCGACGAGCCGCACGCCGACGCCGAGAAGTACCGCCGGCTGCACGTCATCATCGGCGACGCCAACCTCTCCGAGATCTCCACCTACCTGAAGCTCGGCACCACCGCCCTGGTCCTGTCGATGATCGAGGACGGCTTCATCGCCGTCGACCTCGCCGTCGACCAGCCGGTCCGCACCCTGCACCGGATCTCCCACGACCCGGACCTGAAGCACCTGGTGTCGCTGCGCTCCGGGCGCAAGCTGACCGCCGTCCAGTTGCAGATGGAGTACTGCGAACTGGCCCGCAAATACGTCGAGGACCGCTACGGGCAGGACGCCGACGACCAGACCACGGACGTGCTGGCCCGCTGGGAGGACGTGCTCGGCCGGCTGGAGCGCGACCCGATGAGCCTGTCCCGGCAGCTCGACTGGGTCGCCAAGAAGGAGATCCTGGAGGGCTACCGCCAGCGCGACGCGCTGAACTGGGACAGCTCCCGGCTCCAGCTGGTCGACCTCCAGTACAGCGACGTGCGCCCCGACAAGGGCCTGTACAACCGCCTGGAGGCGCGCGGCCGGATGGAGCGCCTGCTCACCGAGGACGAGGTGCGGCGCGCCGTCTCCCAGCCGCCCGACGACACCCGCGCCTACTTCCGCGGCCGCTGCCTGGAGCAGTACGCCGACCACGTCGCCGCCGCGTCCTGGGACTCCGTCATCTTCGACCTGCCCGGGCACGACAGCCTCCAGCGGGTGCCCACCATGGAGCCGCTGCGCGGCACCCGGGCGCACGTCAAGGAACTGCTCGACCGGTGCCGCACCGCGGAGGACCTGGTGCGCGTCCTCTCCGGCGGGTAACTTTTCGATCACCACGGGTGAACATTCCCGGACGGGGAATCATCCAGGTGAGCAGCGAGCGTTGAACGAGAACACCGAGCGAGCGGGGTGAGGAAAATGGCGGAGAAGGACACCGGCGGAGGCCAGCAGCGGGCCAGCCGCTCCTCCGAGGAGGTCGAGGAGCAGGCCGCGGAAACTCAGGCCTCGGACGACCTCAAGGAGCGGCAGGAAAAGCTCAGCGACGACGTCGACGCGGTACTCGACGAAATCGACGAGGTGCTGGAATCCAACGCCGAGGATTTCGTGCGTGGATTCGTGCAGAAGGGCGGCGAGTGAGAGGGGGGACCCCCTTTCACCGGGAAAAGAGCACGGCGAGCGCCGCAGGTGTGCCCTGAGCGCGCCTGCGGCCTCGTCTTCTCCGCGGCCGGTCGCCGAAGGACGTGGCCCGTCGCCGAAGGACGTGGATCGGGCCCCCGGAGCGGGTAGGGTCCGGGGCACAACTCCAACTTTGGATCTTCGATCTGGAAGGACACGTGTGGAAGCCAACCTCAGTGGCACCGGGCGTCTACCGGCTGCCTTCCTCACCCCCGGCTCCTCGTCGTTCATCGACTTCCTCGACAGCCACGCACCGCAGCTGCTCCCCGGCCGGCGCACCCTCCCGGAGGGCCTGACCGTCGAGGCCCCGCACGGCACCACCATCGTGTCCGCGGTGTTCGACGGCGGCGTGGTGCTGGCCGGCGACCGCCGGGCCACCATGGGCAACGTCATCGCCCAGCGGGACATGGAGAAGGTCTTCCCGGCCGACGAGTACAGCGCGGTCGGCATCGCCGGCACCGCCGGCCTCGCCATCGAGATGGTGCGCCTGTTCCAGCTGGAGCTGGAGCACTACGAGAAGATCGAGGGCACCGTGCTCTCCTTCGAGGGCAAGGCCAACCGGCTCACCACGATGATCCGGTCCAACCTGGCGATGGCCATGCAGGGCCTGGCGGTGGTCCCGGTGTTCGCCGGCTACGACCTCGACCTCGGCCGCGGCCGGATCTTCACCTACGACGTCACCGGCGGCCGCTCCGAGGAGCGGGCGGGCTTCGCCGCCACCGGCTCCGGCTCGGTGTTCGCCCGCGGCGCGATGAAGAAGCTCTACCGGGAGGGGATGACCGGCGAGCAGGCCGCCACCCTCACCGTCCAGGCGCTGTACGACGCCGCCGACGACGACTCGGCGACCGGCGGCCCCGACCTGGCCCGCAAGATCTTCCCGATCGTCACGCTGATCACCGAGGACGGCTTCCGCCGCCTCACCGAGGAGGAGGTCGCCGCGATCGCGGTGTCCATCACCGACCAGCGGCGCGAGCACCCCAACGGCCCGCAGGCCCCGCTTCTCTGAGTCCGCCTCAACCACCCGAAGGGAGACCGGCGGTGTCCACGCCGTTCTACGTCTCGCCCCAGCAGGCCATGGCGGACCGCGCGGAGTACGCCCGCAAGGGCATCGCCCGCGGACGCAGCGTGGTCGTGCTCACCTACGCCGACGGCATCGTCTTCGTCGCGGAGAACACCTCGCGCGCCCTGCACAAGGTCTCGGAGATCTACGACAAGATCGCGTTCGCCGCGGTCGGCCGCTACAACGAGTTCGAGAACCTGCGGATCGGCGGCGTGCGCTACGCCGACCTGCGCGGCTACTCCTACGACCGGGCCGACGTCACCGCCCGCGGCCTGGCCAACGTGTACGCCCAGACCCTCGGCACCATCTTCTCCTCGGTCGGGGAGAAGCCCTACGAGGTCGAGCTGATCGTCGCCGAGGTCGGCCGCACCGGCGACGACGACCAGATCTACCGGCTCACCCCCGACGGCTCGGTGGTGGACGAGAAGAACGCCGTCGTGGTCGGCGGCAACGCCGACTCCATCGGCAACTACCTCGGCCAGCGCCACCGCACCGGCATGACGCTCACCGAGGCGCTCAAGCTCGCCGTCGACGGCCTGGCCCGCGACCCCAACGGCGGCAGCCCGCGCACCCTGACGCCCGAACAGCTGGAGGTCGCCGTCCTCGACCGCCAGCGGCTCCAGCAGCGCAAGTTCAAGCGCATCCTGGGCGGCCAGCTGTCCCGGCTGCTCAGCGGCGACGAGAGCGCCGCCACCGACGAGGACGACGGCGCCGCCGACACCGAATGACCGCCCCCGGCGGCCCGCCCCCTGCCGGGCGGGCCGCCTGACGATCCATCACCGCACGAGGGGTTTCACGGAGCTTCCCACAGAGAAGAGTCGCCATATGGACCGCCGAATTTTCGGGCTCGAGAACGAGTACGGCGTCACCTGCACGTTCCGGGGGCAGCGCCGCCTGTCGCCGGACGAGGTCGCCCGCTACCTCTTCCGCCGTGTCGTCTCCTGGGGCCGCAGCAGCAACGTCTTCCTGAAGAACGGCGCCCGCCTCTACCTCGACGTCGGCTCCCACCCCGAGTACGCGACCCCCGAGTGCGACGACGTGGTGGAGCTGGTCACCCACGACAAGTCCGGCGAGCGGATCCTCGAGGGCCTGCTGGTGGACGCCGAGCGGCGGCTGCACGAGGAGGGCATCGCCGGCGACGTCTACCTGTTCAAGAACAACACCGACTCGGCCGGCAACTCCTACGGCTGCCACGAGAACTACCTGGTCGCCCGGCACGGCGAGTTCTCCCGCCTGGCGGACGTGCTGATCCCGTTCCTGGTGACGCGTCAGCTGATCTGCGGCGCCGGCAAGGTGCTGCAGACCCCGCGCGGCGCCGTCTACTGCGTCAGCCAGCGCGCCGAGCACATCTGGGAGGGCGTCAGCTCCGCCACCACCCGCTCCCGCCCGATCATCAACACCCGTGACGAGCCGCACGCCGACGCCGAGCGCTACCGGCGGCTGCACGTCATCGTCGGCGACTCCAACATGTCGGAGACCACCACGCTGCTCAAGGTCGGCGCCACCGACCTGGTGCTGCGCCTGATCGAGGCCGGCGTGGTGATGCGCGACCTGACGCTGGAGAACCCGATCCGGGCGATCCGCGAGGTCAGCCACGACCTGACGGGCACCCACCAGGTCCGGCTGGCCAACGGCCGGGAGGCCAGCGCCCTGGAGATCCAGGAGGAGTACTACACCAAGGCGCTCGAGTTCGCCGACCGCAAGGGCCTCAACGAGGGCACCGTGGCCCGCGTCCTCGACCTGTGGGGCCGCACCCTGGAGGCGGTGCGCACCGAGGACCTCGGCAAGGTCGGCACCGAGATCGACTGGATCATGAAGTACCAGCTGATCGAGAAGTACCGGGCCAAGCACCAGATGACGATGTCCAACCCGCGGGTTGCCCAGATCGACCTCGCCTACCACGACATCCACCGCCGCCGCGGCCTGTTCTACCTGCTGCAGAAGAACGGCCAGGCCCAGCGCGTCACCACCGACCTGCTGACCTTCCAGGGCAAGTCGGTGCCCCCGCAGACCACCCGGGCCCGGCTGCGCGGCGACTTCATCCGGCGCGCCCAGGAGCAGCGCCGCGACTTCACCGTCGACTGGGTGCACCTGAAGCTGAACGACCAGGCGCAGCGCACCGTGCTGTGCAAGGACCCGTTCCGTTCGGTCGACGAGCGGGTGGAGAAGCTGATCGCCGGCATGTGACGCAGTCGGTGACGGTCCGTCGGGGGCACGCCCGAGTGCCTCCGACGGACCGGACGAATCGGGCCATACGCTGACCTCATGCGTCGAATCGCCTGCCTGCTCTCCGTCCCCCTCGCCGCCGTGCTGCTGACCGCGTGCGGCAGCGACTCCGGCAAGTCCGCCGGGGCGACGCCCTCGGCGACCGCCTCGCCGGTGGAGGTGCCGAGCCCGGTGGCCTCCGCCTCGCCGATGCCGACGATCAGCGGCGACTTCGGGTCGAAGGCGACGATCACGCTGCCCGCCGAGAAGCCCAGCGGCCAGTTCGTGGTGAGCACCGAGAGCGAGGGCTCGGGGGCGACGGTCAACAAGAACGACTGGGTGACCGTCAACTACACCGCCAAGGACTGGACCAGCGGCAAGGACCTGACCAGCTCCTACGACTCCGGCGGCAAGCCGCAGCTGTACCAGGCGGGCAGCGGGCAGCTGGTGCCGGCGTTCGACGTCAGCGTGCAGGGCAAGAAGGTCGGCAGCCGGCTGGTGGTGGTCGCCCCGCCGTCCGCCGGGTTCGGCGCCCAGGGGTCGACGGCGCTGGGCGTCGGCAAGGACGACACGGTGGTGTTCGTGCTGGACATCGTGCAGTCGGTGCCGCAGGACTCCACCGTCTCCGGGCAGGTCACCGCGCCGCCCGCGAACGCCCCCCAGGTGAAGGACAACGGCAAGGCCGCGCCGACCATCACGATCCCGTCCGGCGAGCAGCCGCCCACCGACCTCCAGCAGTACGTGCTGGTCAAGGGCGACGGCCCGGAGGTGAAGTCCGGTCAGACCCTGGTGGTCCAGTACACCGGCGTGACCTGGGCCGACGGCAAGCAGTTCGACTCCTCGTGGAACCACGGCGGGGCGCAGGCGCTGCAGGTCGGCACCGGCAGCCTGATCAAGGGCTGGGACATGGGCCTGGTCGGCAAGAGCGTCGGCAGCCGGGTGATGCTGGTCGTCCCGCCGTCGCTGGGCTACGGCGACAAGGCCAGCGGATCGATCCCGCCGAACTCCACCCTGGTGTTCGTGATCGACATCCTGGAAGCTGTCTGACCACCACCTGACAACGGGGCCCGGACCGGACTGACCCGCTCTCATTCCGACCTGACATACTGCTGCCCCGCACCAGTGGTTCACGCGTCGTCGGGCGAGATGAATGGGGAGTCATGTCTGAGAAAACGTCTGGCCCGGACGAGGCCGGCAAGACCGGGCAGCAGCGTCCGGGAGACCGCGAGTCGATCGTCGTCCCCGCCGAACTGCTGACCCAGGCCGGCTGGGCCGCGCCGTCCGAGTCGGTGAAGGGCTCCGGGGAGAAGGACGACGAGGCGCCGCAGGTCTTCGCCTCCACGCAGCGCAAGGTCGACCTCTCCGAGGCCGGCTACGACGAGGACCCGGGCAGCTCGGGCCGCCTCGGCGCGATCCTCGGCACCGTCCTCGCGGTGCTGCTGATCGGCTCCGCGGTGACCATGTACGTGGTCAACAAGGACGACAACAAGCCCGCCGCCAAGTCCGACGCGGCGAAGCCCGCCGCCACCGACACGCCCAGCCAGGAGCCGGTGCCGCCGATCAAGGACAACGCCAAGGCGCTGCCCACCGTCACCGGCGACTTCGGCTCCAAGGCGACCATCACCGTCCCGCAGGACAAGCCCGACGGCACCTTCGTCGTCAAGGAGCTGTCCGCCGGCACCGGCGCGAAGGTCGAGAAGGGCAACTGGGTCTCCGTCGACTACACCGCGATGGACTGGAACACCGGCAAGGAGATCCCCGGCTCCTACGGGGAGCAGAACGGCAAGCCGCAGCTGTACCAGGCCGACGCCGGCAAGCTGATCCCCGCCCTGGACAAGGCCGTCACCGGCCACAAGGCTGGCAGCCGCCTGCTGGTGGTCGCCCCGCCCGGTGCCGCGTTCGGCGCCCAGGGCAACACCCAGCTCGGCGTCGGCGCCACCGACAGCCTGGTCTTCGTCCTCGACATCCGGCAGTCCACCGCGCCCGACGCGGTGCTCAGCGGCGAGATGACCGCGCCGCCGGCCGGCATGCCGCAGGTCAAGGACAACGGCAAGAAGCCGTTCGACATCACCCCCGTCCCCGGCGCCGCCGACCCGACCGAGCTGAAGTCGCACGTCCTGATCCAGGGCAAGGGCCGCAAGGTCGAGAGCGGCGAGAAGGTCGTCGTCCAGTACACCGGCGCGCTGTACAAGGACGGCAAGAAGTTCGACTCCTCGCTCGACCGCGGCCAGGCGTTCACCTTCGCCACCGGCGCCGGCAGCGTCATCGAGGGCTGGGACAAGGGCGTCGTCGGCCAGAACATCGGCAGCCGCATCGAACTGGTCATCCCCGCCTCGCTGGCCTACAAGGACCAGGCCAGCGGCTCGATCCCGGCCAACTCCACCCTGGTGTTCGTCATCGACATCCTGGACGCCGGCGTCGGCGGCGAGGACTGACCCGCCCGCCGCTGCGCCTAGGATGAACCCCGTTCACGCAACCGAACGAGAAGAGCAACAGTGAGCCTGACCAAGCCGGAGATCGACTTCCCGGGCGGCGACGCCCCGACCGAGCTCCAGATCCGCGACATCGTGGTCGGCGACGGCGCCGAGGCCAAGGCCGGCGCGGTCGTCGAGGTCCACTACGTCGGTGTCACCTTCGCCTCCGGCGAGGAGTTCGACGCCTCCTGGAACCGCGGCCAGACCTTCCGCTTCCCGCTGGGCGGCGGCCGGGTCATCAAGGGCTGGGACCAGGGCGTCGAGGGCATGCGCGTCGGCGGCCGCCGCGAGCTGATCATCCCGCCGCACCTGGCGTACGGGAACCAGTCCCCGAGCCCGCTGATCCCGGCCGGCTCCACCCTGATCTTCGTGGTGGACCTGCTGGGCGTCTGACCTCGGACGCACCACCGAACCCCCGGTTCCGCCAGGAGCCGGGGGTTCGGCTTTCGCGGAGCGTGTCCGTACCGGTACGGTCGGCGGGTCACCCCCCGATCGGAGGAAAGGTCAGCGATGGCGATCGCCAAGGCAGAGCGGCTGATGAACCTCGCCCTGTGCCTGATGAACACCCGGCGTCCGCTCTCCAAGAAAGAGCTGCGCGAATCCGTCGAGGCGTACCGGGAGGCCTGGCAACAGGGCTCCGAGGACGCCTTCAACCGGATGTTCGAGCGCGACAAGGACGACCTGCGCGAACTCGGCCTGATCATCGACGTGGACGAGAACGCGCTCGACGGCGAAGTGGGCTACCTCGCCCGCCGCGACCGCAACCGCCTCCCCGAGATCGCCCTGGACGCCGAGGAGGCCGCCGCGCTCGCCCTCGCTGCCCGGGTCTGGCAGCAGGCCAAGATGTCCGGCGCGGCCAGCGGGGCGCTGCAGAAGCTGCGCGCCGCCGGCGTCCCGTTCGCCGAGGAGCGCGAGCACGGCGCGCTGGAGCCGCGGATCCCCGGCCGGGAGGCCGCGTTCGAACCGCTGCTGGTCGCCGCCCGCGACCGGCGCCCGGTCACCTTCGAGTACCGCAAGGCCGGCGCCGCCACCGCCGAGCCCCGCTCGGTCGAGCCGTGGGCGCTGGAGTGCTGGCGCGGCCACTGGTACCTGGCCGGCTGGGACCGCGACCGCGGCTCCGCCCGGGTGTTCCGGCTGTCCCGGATCACCGGCAAGGTCCGTTCCCGGGCCGGCGCGTTCACCGGCGACGTCCCCGAGCACGTCGACGTGCGCGCCGTGGTCGCCCGGTTCGCCGGCGAGGGCGCGACCGCCACCGCCGTGGTCCGGATCCGCCGCGGCGCCGCCTACCCGCTGCGCCAGCGCGCCCTGGACGACGCCCGGCCGGTCGACGCCGACTGGGACGAGCTGGACATCCCGTACGGCAACGGCCTGGGCGCCGACCTCGCCGAGTACGGGCCCGACGTCATCGTGATCGGCCCCGAGGACCTGCGGGCCGACGTCATCGACCGGCTGCGCGCGGTCGCCGGTCTCGCGGAGGTTCAGTCGTGAGCAATGCCATCGACCAGACGCGGCGGATGCTGTCGCTGGTGACGTACCTGCGCGAGCGGCCCGGCGCCGAGGTCGCCGAGGTGGCCCGGGCGTTCGGGATCACCGAGCGCGAACTGATCGGCGACCTGAACGTGCTGCCGATGTGCGGCACCTCCTTCCGCGGCGGCGACCTGCTCGACATCGACACCGACGGCGAGCGGATCTGGTGGCACAACGTGGACGACGTCGCCCAGCCGCTGCGGCTGGCCGCCGACGAGGCCACCGCGCTGCTGGTCGCCGCCCGCGCCGTGGCCGGCCTGCCCGGCCTGCGCGAACGCGACCGGCAGGCGCTCACCCGGGCCGTCGCCAAGATCGAGGACGCGGCCGGCGAGAGCGCCGAGTCCGCCGCCCGGATCGGCGTCACCTTCGAGGCCGAGGGCACCGTCTTCGCCGACATCGACCGGGCGCTCAGCGAGGGCCGGCTGATCTGGCTGCGCTACTGGTCGCACGGCCGCGGCGAGCTCACCGAGCGCGAGGTCGACCCGATCCGGCTGGTCACGGAGGGCCACACCTACCTGGAAGGCTGGTGCCGCACCTCCGAGGACCGGCGTACCTTCCGGCTCGACCGGATCGCCGAGATCAAGGTCCTCGACGAGCCCGCCAACCCGCCCCGCCTCCAGCCCCGCGACCTGTCCGCGGGCCTGGTCGCGCCGGACGCCGACGACCCGCAGGTGGTCGTCGAGGTCGGCCCCGGCGGCCGCTGGGTCGCCGAGTACTACACCCACGACAGCGCCGAGGAGCTGCCCGACGGCGGCCTGCGGATCACCCTGCGCTCCGCCGAGCCGTCCGGGCTGCGCCCGCTCGCCCTGCGGCTCGGCCGGGACGGGCGGATCACCGCCCCGCCGCAGCTCGCCGAGCAGGCCCGCACCGCCGCGCTGGCGGCACTGGAGCACTACCGGGACGGACAGGTCTGAACCACGTGACCGAGGGCACCAGATTCAAGGTGTACTGCTCGCAGTGCCGGGAGAAGGTCGAGCTCCCGGCCCCCGAGTTCCGGCTGGCGCTCGGCGCCAGCCGGGAGCGCACCTTCTACAGCTTCACCTGCCCGGCCTGCGGGGCGTCCGTCCGCAAGATCGCCGGGGAGAAGATCGTCGCCGCGCTCACCGCGGCCGGCGTGCACACCATGCGGCTGCTGCCGGTGGACGGATAGGAAGGCCCCGCACATGAACTGGACCCTGGTCGGCGCGGTGCTGCTGTCCACCGCGGGCCTGCTGGTGCTCGGGGTGCTCGCCGCCCGGCTCTGGCTGGACGCCCGGGCGCTGACCCGCGAGGTGGACGGGGCGGTCGCCGCGCTCCGGCGGGCCGCCGAGCAGGACTGACCGCCGGGCGGCGCCGGCCGCCGCCGCGGCGGAGAGGGCCCGGTCACCGATCGTTGGGGACCGGGTTCCCGCCGCGACACCCCGAGCGGCTACCATCGCCCGCAGAGGGGGAGCCCTGCCTCCCGGACAAGGAAGGCGGTGCTCCGATGCGGATCCTGTCACCTGCCGCGCTGCTGCTGGTCGTGGTGTTCGCCGTGCTGCTGTTCGGCGGCAAGCGCCTGCCCGACGCCGCGCGGGCGCTCGGACGGTCGCTGCGGATCCTGAAGGCCGAGGGCAAGGCGCTGCGCGGCGAGTTCGCGGCCGGCGCCGAGGCCCCGCCGCGCCGCCGGCCGCCGAGCCGGACCGGGTGGTCAAGCCCGCCCCGGGCGCCTCCCGCACCGACCGGGCCGCCTGAACGGCACCGGCCGCACCACTCCGACCACCGACGAGCGCACGATTCGAGGACCGGGTTGAGCAAGACGACCAAAGCGCCCAAGGACCCTGAGGGGCGGATGGCGCTGGCCGACCATCTGCGCGAGCTGCGCAACCGGCTGGTCAAGTCGCTGCTGGCGATCATCGTGTTCACGATCGCCGCGGCGTTCTACCACCGGCAGTTGGTGGACTTCCTGATCTCCCCGCTGCCCGCGTGCAATCCGGACGGGTCGAAGCCGGCCGGTCTGAAGCAGTGCGTGGAGATCTCCAACATCGGCCTGACCACGCCGTTCGTCGTCGCGCTGAAGGTCAGCCTCACGGCCGGTGTGGTGGCTGCCACGCCGATCTGGCTGTACCAGCTGTGGAAGTTCGTGGCGCCGGGCCTGCACAAGCACGAGAAGCGCTACTCGATGACGTTCCTGGCGCTCGGCACCCCGCTGTTCCTGGCGGGTGCGGTGCTCGCCTACGTGGTCATGCCGGTCACGGCGGAGATGCTGATCAGCTTCATGGCGGACGGCGTCAAGTCGATCGTGCCGGTGGAGACCTACCTCGACCTGATCACCCGCATGGTGCTGGTGTTCGGCGTGGGCTTCGAACTGCCGCTCTTCCTGGTGATGCTGAACGTGGTCGGGGTGCTCTCCGGCAAGCGGCTGCTCGGCTGGTGGCGCGGGTTCGTCATGGGCATCACGGTGTTCGCGGCCTTCGCGACGCCGTCCGCCGAACCGCTGTCGATGCTGGCGCTGGCGGCGCCGATCTGGGTGCTGTACTTCATGGCGGCCGGCTTCGCGGTGTTCAACGACAAGCGCAAGCTGGCCCGCAACCCCGACGCGCTGCTGGACGACGAGGAGGCCTCCGCGCTCGACCTGACGGTGGACGCCGTCGAGGACGCGGAGACGGTCGACGCCGTCGAGCCGGTGCAGGCCGGTCGCCGGGACCAGATCGACGACATCACCTGACCTGCGGGCGACCGCGCGTGAACGGCCCCGGACCTGGACGGTCCGGGGCCGTTCGGCGTTTCCGGGGCCGGCCCCGGCGGGACTTGTCGGTACTTCTGGACATGTGACATATTACTGACGTGTTGAAGCGAACCTCCTACGACGCGGTGGTGGTCGGGGCCGGCGTGGTCGGCGCCGCCTGCGCGTACTACGCGGCGAAGGCCGGCCTCCGGGTCGCCGTGGTCGACCGCGGGCCGGTGGCCGGCGGAACCACCGGCGCCGGCGAGGGCAACCTGCTCGTCTCCGACAAGGAGCCCGGCCCCGAACTCGACCTCGCCCTGCTCTCCACCACGCTGTGGCGCGACCTCGCCGCGGAGTTCGGCGACCGCGTCGAGTACGAGCCCAAGGGCGGCCTGGTGGTCGCCACCGCCCCCGCCGGACTCGACGCCCTGCACGGCTTCGCCGCCGGACAGCTCGCCGCCGGCGTGGACGCCGTCGCCGTCGCCGCCGACGACCTTCGCGAGCTGGAGCCGCACCTCGCCGACGGCCTGCCCGGCGGCGTGCTCTACCCCCAGGACGCCCAGGTCCAGCCCGCGCTGGCCGCCGCCCACCTGCTGCGCGCCTCCGGCGCCGACCGCTACCTCGGCGAGGCCGTCACCGCGCTGCGCCGCGGCCCCGGCGGCGCGATCACCGGCGTCGTCACCGAACGCCGCGAACTGGCCGCGCCCGCCGTGGTCAACGCCGCCGGGACGTGGGGCGGCGCGGTCGCCGAACTCGCCGGCGTCCGGCTCCCGGTGCTGCCCCGGCGCGGCTTCGTGCTGGTCACCGAACCGCTGCCGCGGATCGTCCGCCGCAAGGTGTACGCCGCCGACTACGTCGCCGACGTCGCCTCCGGCTC
Organism: Kitasatospora cheerisanensis KCTC 2395; assembly: GCF_000696185.1. Classification (GTDB taxonomy): domain Bacteria; phylum Actinomycetota; class Actinomycetes; order Streptomycetales; family Streptomycetaceae; genus Kitasatospora; species Kitasatospora cheerisanensis. The sequence continues at coordinate 7,097,398 of NZ_KK853997.1, forward strand.
GGCCGACCTGCAGTCCTCCGCCGTGGTCGAGGGCACCCCCGCCGGGCCGGTGCTGATCGGCGCCAGCCGGGAGCGGGTCGGCTTCGACCGGACGCTGAGCCCCGAGGTGCTGCACCGGCTGGCCGCCCAGGCCGCCGCGCTGTTCCCGGTGCTCCGCACGGTCGCCGTGCAGCGCGCCTACCGCGGCTTCCGGCCCTACCTGCCCGACCACCTCCCCGCGATCGGCCGGGACGCCCGGGTGCCAGGCCTGTACCAGGCGTGCGGCCACGAGGGCGCGGGCATCGGACTCGCCCCCGCCACCGGCCTGCTGATCGCCCGTCAACTCGTCGGCGAAAAGCCCGAGTTCGACCTGAGCCCGTTCCGCCCCGAGCGGTTCGACGAGGAGGAGTGAGCGTGGATCCGCTCGATCTGGTGGGCGCCGAGCCCGGGCCGGCCCGCACCATCCTGTTCGACGGGCGGCCGGTGCCCGCCCTGCCCGGCCAGACCCTGGCCGCCGCCCTGTGGGCCGACGGCGTGCTGGCCTGGCGCACCACCCGGACGGGCGGGCGGCCGCGCGGGGCGTTCTGCGGCATCGGCCAGTGCTTCGACTGCCTGGCCACCGTCAACGGCCGCCCCAACCAGCGGCTCTGCCTGCTGCCCGCCGAGCACGGCGACGCCGTCACCACCCAGGAAGGACACGGTCATGGCGACCTCGCGGTCTGAGGCCGGGCCGATCCGGTACGACCTCGCGGTGATCGGCGCGGGCCCCGCCGGGCTGGCCGCCGCCGACGCCGCCGCGGCCCTCGGCCTGCGGGTCGCGCTGCTGGACGCCGGCGCCCGGCTCGGCGGGCAGTACTACCGGCACCCCGCGCCCGAACTCGGCGCGGCCCGCCCGGAGAAGCTGCACCACGGCTGGCGGACCTTCGACCGGCTGCGCGAACGCCTCGCCGCCGCCCCGCTGGTCGACCACCTGCCCGAGCACCACGTGTGGGCCGCCGAACGCGGCGAGCACTGGACGCTGCACGCCACCCGCGGGCCGGAGCGCGCCGACCGGGCCACCGTCACGGCCCGCGGCCTGCTGCTGGCGACCGGCGCGTACGAGCGCCAACTGCCGTTCCCCGGCTGGACGCTGCCCGGAGTGGTGACCGCCGGCGGCGCGCAGGCGATGCTCAAGTCCGGGCTGGTGCTGCCGGGGCGGCGGATCGTGGTGGCGGGCAGCGGCCCGCTGCTGCTGGCCGTCGCCTCCTCGCTGGCGGCCGCCGGGGCGCGCGTCCCGGCGATCGTCGAGGCGACCGGCTACCTCGGCTACGGGCGCGGCCTGCCGGTGCTGGCGGGCAATCCCGCCAAGCTCGCCGAGGGCGCCGAGCACGCGGCCCGGCTGCTGCGGCACGGGGTCCGGCTGCGCCGCCGGGCGGCCGTCGTCGAGGCGCACGGCACCGACCGGATCACCGCCGTCACGGTGGCCCGGCTGGACGCCCGCTGGAAGCCGGTGCCCGGCAGCGGGCGGCGGATCGCCTGCGACGCGCTCGCCATCGGCCACGGACTCGTCCCGCAGATCGACCTGGCCGTCGAGCTCGGCGCCGCCACCGTCACCACCGCCGACGGCACGGCCGCGCTGCGGGTGGACGCCCAGCAGCGCACCAGCGTGCCCGGGCTGTGGGCGGCGGGGGAGACCTGCGGCGTCGGCGGCGCCGACCTGGCGCTCGCCGAGGGCGTGCTCGCCGCCCACTCGGTCGCCGGAAAGCCCGCCCCGGCACGGGAGTTGACGGTCCGCCGGCGGCGGCGCGGGTTCGCCGCGCTGATGGCCGCCGCGCACGCGCCCGGGCCGGACTGGACGGGCTGGGTCACCGACGACACGGACGTCTGCCGGTGCGAGGAAGTCCCGGCGCGGGCCGTCCGGGAGGCCGTCACCGAACTGGGCGCGGCCGACGCCCGCACCGTCAAGCTGCTCACCCGGGCCGGCATGGGCTGGTGCCAGGGCCGGATGTGCGGGCCCGCCGTGGCCTGCCTGTCCGGCGGGCCGCTCGGCGGGCCCGACAGCCGGCCGCTGTCCTGCCCCGTCCCGCTGGCGCAACTCGCGGAGCCGGACGAGCCGTTCGTGCAGTAGGGCCGGTGCCCCCCGGTGGGGCGCCGGCTCGGCGGGGCCCCTTGTGCGCCCCGCACGAACACTTATAAAATGTCACACATCATATCGAGGGAGATCCCCGTGACTCGCACCGCCCACGACTCCGCCCGCCCCTGGCGCGGCATCATGGTCGCCACCACGCTGCCGTTCCACGAGGACGGCACCGTCGACTACGACGCCTACGCCCAGCACGTCCGCTGGCTGCTCGACAACGGCTGCGACGGCGTCGTCCCCAACGGCTCGCTCGGGGAGTACCAGACCCTCACCGCCGAGGAGCGCGCCAAGGTCGTCACCACCGCCGTCGAGGCGGCCGGCGACGGCGCCCGCGTGATGCCCGGCGTCGCCGCCTACGGCAGCGCCGAATCCCGCCGCTGGGCCGAACAGGCCGCCGAGGCCGGGGCCGGCTCCGTGCTGCTGCTCCCGCCGAACGCCTACCGCGCCGACCACGACGCCGTCCGCGCCCACTACGCCGAGGTCGCCAAGGCCGGCCTGCGATCGTCGCCTACAACAACCCGATCGACACCAAGGTCGACCTCGTCCCCGCACTGCTCGCCGAGCTGCACGCGGCCGGCCACATCGTCGCCGTCAAGGAGTTCTCCGGCGACGTCCGCCGCGCCTACGAGATCGCCGAACTCGCCCCCGGCCTCGACCTGCTGATCGGCGCCGACGACGTCCTGCTCGAACTCGCCCTGGCCGGCGCGGTCGGCTGGATCGCCGGCTACCCCAACGCCCTCCCCGCCACCAGCGCCGAGCTGTACCACGCCGCCCTCGCCGGCGACCTGGCCACCGCGCTGCCGCTCTACAAGTCGCTGCACCCGCTGCTGCGCTGGGACTCCAAGACCGAGTTCGTCCAGGCCATCAAGCTCTCCATGGACCTGGCCGGCCGCACCGGCGGACCCACCCGCGCCCCGCGGCTGCCGCTGCGCCCCGAGATCGAGGCCGCCGTGCGCGCCGCCACCGAGAAGGCGCTCGCCGAGGGCCACAAGTAACGCCCGCGGCGGCCCGCCCGCCCCGGCCCGGACCGGCGACCTCGGGGGCGCGCGGTCCGGGCCGGACCACCGGCCCCGGGCCGGGCCGGGGTGACGGACCGTCAGGCCGGCCGGATCATCAGCAGTCAGGAGGGAACACCGCGATGCGGACCCGTCACGTCTTCCACGCCGTCGACTCGCACACCGAGGGCATGCCCACCCGGGTGATCACCGGCGGCTTCGGCACCGTCCCCGGCGCCACCATGGCCGAGCGGCGCGCCCACTTCCAGCAGCACCTGGACCACTTCCGGACCCTGCTGATGTACGAGCCGCGCGGCCACGCCGCGATGAGCGGCGCGATCCTGCAGCCGCCGACCCGGCCGGACGCCGACTTCGGCGTGCTCTACATCGAGGTCTCCGGCCTGCTGCCGATGTGCGGCCACGGCACGATCGGCGTCGCCACCGTGCTGGTCGAGACCGGCATGGTCCCGGTCGTCGAACCCGTCACCACCGTCCGCCTCGACACCCCCGCCGGGCTGGTGGTCGCCGACGTCCAGGTCCGCGACGGCGCGGCCGTCGGCGTCACCATCCGCAACGTCGCCTCCTACTCGGTCGCCCTCGACCGCAAGCTTGACGTGCCCGGGTACGGGACGGTGACCTACGACCTGGCGTACGGCGGCAACTTCTACGCGATCCTGCCGCTCGACCAGTTCGGCCTGCCGTTCGAACGCGAGCGCAAGGACGACATCCTGGCGGCCGGGCTGGCCATGATGGACGCGATCAACGCCTCCGAGGAGCACCGGCCCGTGCACCCCGAGGACCCGAGCATCCACGGCTGCCACCACGTGCAGCTGCTCGCCCCCGGCTCGGACGCCGCGCACTCCCGGCACGCGATGGCCATCCACCCCGGCTGGTTCGACCGCTCGCCGTGCGGCACCGGCACCTCGGCACGGATGGCGCAGCTGCACGCCCGGGGCGAACTGGCGCTCGGGGCGGACTTCCGCAACGACTCCTTCCTCGGCACCACCTTCGTCGGCCGCCTGGTCGAGGAGACGACGGTGGCCGGCCGGCCCGCCGTGGTGCCGACCGTCACCGGCCGCGCCTGGGTGACGGGCACCGCGCAGTACTTCCTCGACCCGACCGATCCGTTCCCGGCCGGGTTCCTGCTCTAGGCCGCCTGCCCGCCCGCCCGCCTGCCCGGTGCGGAAGGAACGGGTGGGCGCGACCGGGGCGCGGGCGTCGGGCGGGCCACGTCCGGTTCGGCGGAACCGGGCGCGCCGCCCGCCGGCCCGCGCCCCGATCCGGCCCACCCGGACCCGAATTCCCTTGCAACGAAAGGTGTTTCGATCGTGACCACTGTCGACTCGTACAACCCCGCCGACCCCGACGACCTGGTCGTCTCCGCACCTGCCGTGGGGGCGGCCGGAGTCGAGGACGCGATCGGACGGGCCCGGGCCGCCCAGCGCGAGTGGTGGGCGCTCGGCGCGGCGGGACGGTCGGCCGCGCTCGGCCGGGCCGCGAACGCCCTGGAGGCCGCCGGCGAGGAACTGGTCGCGCTGACGGTCCGCGAGGTCGGCAAGCCCCTCGCCGAGGCCCGCGGCGAGGTGGCCCGCACGGTGGCGATCTGGCGCTACTACGCGCAGGCGCCCTTCGCCGCCGCCGGGGACGTCCACGAGCCCGCCGCCGGGCCCGGGCTGCTGCTGACGCGCCGTCGGCCGTACGGCGTCGCCGGACTGGTCACGCCGTGGAACTTCCCGCTGGCCATCCCGACCTGGAAGGCCGCGCCCGCGCTCGCCGTCGGCAACACCGTCGTGCTCAAGCCCGCCCCCGAGGCCACGGCCTGCGCGCTGCGCCTCGCCGAACTGGCCGGCCTGCCGGACGGCGTGCTGACCGTGGTGCCCGGCGGCGGCGAGGAGGGCGCGGCGCTGGTCGCCGGCGCCGACATCGTCTCCTTCACCGGCTCCACCGCCGTCGGCCGCCAGGTCGTCGCGACCGCCGCCGGGCGCGGCATCCCGGTGCAGGCCGAGATGGGCGGCCTCAACTCCGCTCTCGTCCTGCCCGACGCCGACTTCGCGCAGGCCGCCGCGCACCTCGCCGCCGCGATCGCCGGCTACGCGGGCCAGAAGTGCACCGCCACCAGCCGGGTGATCGCCGTCGGCGACGCCTACCGGCCGCTGACCGAGGCGCTCACCAAGGCGCTCGCCCAGCTCCCGGCCGCGGAGCCGTCGTCGGCGTCCACCGCGTGCGGGCCGGTGATCAACCGTCAGGCGCTGGAGCGGCTGCTCACCGCGATCGACAGCGCGAAGGCCGCCGGCGCGACAGTGCTCACCGGCGGCGTCCGCGCGGACCGGCCCGGCTGGTACCTGGAGCCCACCCTGCTGGCCGACGTTCCCGCCGAACACCCGCTGGCCAACGAGGAGTTCTTCGGCCCCGTCGCGGTGCTGCTGCCCGCCGCCGACCTTGACGAGGCGATCGCCCTGGCCAACGGGACCCGGCACACCCTCGCCACCTCCGTCCACTCGCGCAGCCTGGACACCGCCCTCGCCGCCGCGGACCGGCTCGACGCCGGCATGATCCGCGTCAACGCCCCCTCCAGCGGCGTCGACTTCCACCTGCCGTTCGGCGGCGCGAAGGCCGCCTCCTACGGCGCCCGCGAACAGGGCAGCACCGCGACCGACTTCTACACCGCCTCCCGCACCGTCAGCCTCCTCCCGGCGGGCGAGAACCGATGACCCCGCGCCACGGCGCCCGGCCGCTGCGCGTCGGTCGCGGCGGGCCGGGAGGCGCGGCCGCGGTGCTGCTCCTGTTCTGTTCGATCGTCAACGTGCGTACTGCCGTGGAGTCCTGATGAACATCACCACCACTGACTATCACACCGCCGGGGAGCCGTTCCGGATCGTGACCGGGGGGCTGCCGCCCGTGCCGGGCGACAGCGTGGCCGAGCGGCGGGCCATCGCGATCGGTGCCGGGGGGACGGCCACCGCGCCGCGGGCGAGTGCGCTGGACGACGTGCGGCGGCTGCTGACGCGGGAGCCGCGGGGCCATGCGGGGATGTACGGCGGGTTCGTGGTGGCGGCGGACGACGGGGAGGCGGACTTCGGGGTGCTGTTCTGGCACAAGGACGGGTACTCGACGGCGTGCGGGCACGGGACGATGGCGCTCGGGGTGTGGGCGGTGGACACCGGCCGGGTGGCCGCGCCCGACGACGGGACGGCGCTGGTGCGGATCGACGTGCCGTCGGGGCGGGTGAGTGCGACGGTGCACCGGCGCGGCGGGCGGACCACGGGGGTGACGTTCCGCAACGTGCCGACCCGGGTGCTCGGCCGGAAGGTCGAACTCGCCACCTCCCGCGGAACACCGGCGGTGGACCTCGCGCACTCCGGCGCGGTCTACGCCTCGCTGCCGGCGGCCGCGCTCGGCCTGTCCGTCGTCCCCGAGCGGCTGCCCGAACTGACCGCCGCCGGGCGGGAGATCAGGGCGGCGCTGGAGGGGCACCCGGCGCTCGCGGCGTACCGCGACGGCGTGTACGGGGTGATCCTGTACGACGAGCTGCCCGACACGCCGTCGGGGCCGCACCAGCGCAACGTGACGGTGTTCGCGGACGGGCAGATCGACCGCTCGCCGTGCGGTTCGGGCACCTCGGCCCGGCTGGCGCTGCTCGCCGACGAGGGCGCGCTGCGCCCGGAGCAGACGCTGCGTCACGACTCGGTCATCGGGACGGTGTTCACCGGCCGGGTCCGCGAGCAGGTCGGGGACGGCGTGGTCACCGAGGTGACCGGCACCGCGCACCGCACCGGCGAGCACCGCTTCGTGCTGGACGGCGACGACACGCTCGGCGCGGGGTTCCTGCTGTGAACGAGGGCGCTGCGAACGAGGGACTGGAACCGACGCTGGAGCTGACGCTCGATCACCTGGCCGCCGTGGAGGCGCTGGAGCGCGCGCTGCTGGACGGGCTGGACGTGGAGCACTGCCCGCAGCGCTCCGCGGTGCCGGTGCCGGCGGGGGAGCTGCTGCTGATGCCCGCCGCGATCGGCGGGTTCGCGGGGGTGAAGGTCGCGGGGGTGGCGCCGGCCAACCCGGCGGCGGGGCTGCCCCGGATCACCGGCAGCTACCTGCTGCTGGACGGTCCGACGCTGCAGCCGCTCGCCCTGCTGGACGGCGCGGCGCTCACCGCGCTGCGCACGCCCGCCGTGACCGCGCTCGCGCTGCGCGCCCTCGCGGGGCCGGACGCCGCGCACCTGGTGGTGTTCGGCGCGGGCCCGCAGGCGTTCGGGCACGTGGCGGCGGTGCGCGCGGTGCTGCCGCTGGAGCGGGTCACGGTGGTGGCCCGCCGTCCCGGTCCGGCGGCCGAACTGGCGCGCTTCGCGGCCTCCTCGGGCCTGGACGCGGCGGTGGGCGGCCCGGAGGCGGTGGCGAAGGCGGACGTGGTGGTGTGCTGCACCACGGCGCGCACCCCGCTGTTCGACGGGCGGCTGGTGCCGGACGGCGCGGCGGTCGCGGCGGTCGGCTCGCACGAGCCGGACGCCCGCGAGGTGGACGCCGAACTGGTGGGCCGGGCCCAGCTGTTCGTGGAGGCGCGGGCGGTGGCCCGGCGGGAGGCCGGGGACCTGCTGATGGCCGGGGCGGCGGAGGAACGGCAGATCAATCTGTCGGAACTGGTGACCGGAGGGGCGGTTGTCCGCCATGATCGGCCGAGGCTGTTCAAGAGCGTCGGCATGGCCTGGCAGGATCTGGCGGTGGCGGCGGCCCAGTACGACGCCCGTCACCGGAGCCGAAGCGGAAGCGGAACCGGATCAGGGCGTTCACGCTCCGCAACGTGACATTGTACAATGGGGGTTCTGTTGAAGCCCCGGAGGAACGCCATGTCCGACCTGAAGCCCCGCAACCTCATCTCCGTCCAGGAGCGGCTGCGCGACCAGGTCGCCCACGCCCTGCGCGCCGCCCTGATCTCCGGTGAACTGCGCCCGGGCGTGGTCTACTCGGCGCCCGCGCTGGCCGCCGACTTCGGGGTCTCCGCGACGCCCGTCCGTGAGGCGATGCTCGACCTGGCCCGCGAGGGCCTGGTCGAGGCCGTCCGCAACAAGGGCTTCCGGGTCACCGAGCTCAGCGAGCGCGACCTCGACGAGTTCACCGAGATCCGCGCCCTGATCGAGGTCCCGACCGTCGGCCGGGTCGCCCGCACCGCCACCGCCGAGCAGTTGGAGGCGCTGCGCCCGCAGGCCGAGGCGATCGTCGCGGCCGCCCGCAAGCACGACCTGATCGGCTACCTGGAGGCCGACCGCCAGTTCCACCTGGACCTGCTCGCCCTCGCGGGCAACTCCCGCCTGGTGGAGACCGTCGGCGACCTGCGCAAGCGCTCCCGCCTGTACGGCCTCAACCGGCTCGACGAGCGCGGCGAGCTGGTCTCCTCCGCCGAGGAGCACCTCGAACTGCTGGACGTGCTGCTCACCGGCGACGCCAAGGCCGCCGAGGAGTGCATGACCCGCCACCTCGGCCACATCCGCCACCTGTGGGCGGCCGGCGACCGGGCCTGACATCCCGCCCCCCGGCACCCCGAGTCCGACGCCCCGCCCCTGATGCTCCGTCAGGCGCGGGGCGTGCGGCTGCGCGCGGAGTGGCCGAGTTCCGCGCCCAGCCCGAAGTAGTGCCGGAAGTTGTACACCAGCGGGCTCCACGCGGCCGGCTCCACGTAGTCGGTGCCCGGCACGGTGATCGAGTCCGCCGCGTGCACCCGCAGCACGTGCACCTCGACCACCAGGAACTCCCCGGTGGCGTCCGCCCGCAGGTCCGCCGCCCGGGCCTCCAGCTGCAGCGGGCACTCGGCGACCCGGGGCGGCGCGACCAGCTCCGAGGGCTGCGCGGTCAGGCCGGCGTGCCCGAACTTGTCGCGGACGAAGTGCGGCGCGTCCGCCCGCCCGGTGGTGGCGCCCAGCCGCTCCACCTGCCGCCACAGGCCCGGGCCCGGCACGTTGACCACCAGTTCGGGCCGGGCGGCGAGGTTGCGGGAGGTCTGCCCGTCCGGGCCGAGGCCCAGCACCACGGTGCGGTCCAGCGCCCACGCGGAGGAGATCGGCGCGAGGTTGACCTCGCCGTCCGGGTCGATCGTGCTCAGCAGCACCACCGGGGTGCCGAAGTACAGGATGTGCGGCTCCACCACGCGGTGGGAGGTGCGGTCGTCGTTCATGCCGCCGACCGTAGGCCGGGAACGCTTCGGCCCCGGCCGAAGCGTCGGCGCGGCACCATGGACGGGTGGACACCTCGACCAGCGCCCGCCGGCTCGCCGACACCGCCGCCCTGCTCGCCGACCCGACCCGGGCCGCGATCTGCCTCGCGCTGCTCGACGGCCGGGCCTGGACGGCCGGTGAACTCGCCCGCCACGCGAAGGTCGCCGCGCCCACCGCCACCGGCCACCTGAACCGGCTGGTCGCCGCCGGGCTGCTCGCCGAGGAACGCCAGGGCCGCCACCGCTACCTGCGGCTCGCCGGGCCCGCCGCCGCCGAACTCGTCGAAGGGCTCGCCCAGTTCACCGGTGGCCCGGCGGCCCCGGTGGCCTCGCTGCGGGCCGCCCGCCGGGAGGGCGAACTCGCCCGCGCCCGCACCTGCTACGACCACCTCGCCGGGGCGCTCGGCGTCGCCGTCACCGAGGCGATGACCGCCCGCGGCCTGCTCGACGACCGGCACGGACTCGCTCTCACCCCCGCCGGCACCGACTGGCTGGGCGCGAACGGCGTGACCGTCGCCCCCGGCCGGCGCGCCGCCGTCCGGGCCTGCCTGGACTTCACCGAACGCCGCCCGCACCTGGCCGGCGCCGTCGGCGCCGCCCTGTGCGGGCACGCGCTGACGGCGGGCTGGGTGGAGCGGCGGCCCGACAGCCGGGCGGTGCGGGTGACGGCGGCGGGGGAGCGGGCCCTGCACGAGCTGCTCGGCCTCCGCTGGGACGCCGCCCCACGGGACGCCGGGCGGTCTCCCGACGCCGCCTAACGGGCCGTCAGGCGGCCGTCGTGCATCTCCAGCACCCGGTCGGTGCGGCCCAGCAGCTCGCGGTCGTGGGTGACCATCACCGTCGCCGTGCCGTGCGTGCGGGTCACCCCGGCCAGCAGCTCGACCACCTGCGCGCCGCGCTCGTGGTCCAGCGCCGAGGTCGGCTCGTCGACCAGCAGCACCGACGGGCTGCCGAACAGGGCGCGGGCGATGTTCACCCGCTGGCGCTCGCCGCCGGACAGCTGGTGCGGGCGGCGCAGCTGCTTCGGACCGGCCAGGCCGACCGACTCCAGCAGCTCCTCGGCGCGCCGCCGGGCCGCCGCCGGGCGGCGGCCGCGGACCGACTCCAGCACCAGCAGCTGCTCCACGGCCGTCAGCGAGGCCAGCAGGTTCGACTGCTGGAAGACGATGCCGAGGCGCTCGCGGCGCAGCGAGGTCCGCTGCTGCTCGCCGAGCGCGCCCGCGTCCACCCCGTCGATCAGCACCCGGCCGCGGTCGGGGCGCAGCAGCGTCGCCGCCACCGCCAGCAGGCTGGACTTGCCGCAGCCGGACGGGCCCACCACGGCCACGAACTCGCCCGGGGCGACGGACAGTTCGACATCGTCCAGGGCGGTCAGCCGGCTCTCGCCGTCCGGGTAGGTGAGGGTGACGCCGCTCAGCGCGAGGCCGGTGCGGACGGCGGTGGTGGTGGTCATGGCAGAGTCCTTCCGGGAGTCGGGTGCGGAGGTCATCGGTTGGCGCCGAGCGCGGCGAGCGGGTCCACGGCGGTGATCCGGCGCACCGCGAGGGCCGCGCCGAGCAGGCCGAGCACCACCATCGCGCCGACCGGCACCGCGACCGTCAGCACGCCCACGTCGAACGGCACCGCGGCCGAGGCGAACGCCCCGCCGACCGCGCCGATCGCCCCGCCCAGCAGCGAACCCGCCACCAGCACGGCCGCGGCCTGGGCCAGCGCATCGCGCACCAGGTAGCCGCTGGACGCGCCGACGGCCTTGAGCACCGCGATGTCCGGACGGCGCTGCACCGTCCACACCGTGAAGAACGCGCCGACCACCAGGGCGCTGACCGCGAACAGGAAGCCCTGGATCATCTGCAGGCTGCCGCGCTCCGCCGAGTACCCGTTGATGCCCGCCAGCGCGTCGCCGCGGGCGATCGCCTTCAGGTCGGACGGCAGGTCCTTCGGCGTGCCGTGCACCGCGACCGCGGTCGGCTGCTTCTGGCCGGACACCTGCTGCCACGTCGCGGGCGTGGTCCACACGCTCGGGGCGTGCGAGAGCGAGCGCTCGGCGGTGACGGCGCTGACGGTCAGCTTCTCCGCGCCCAGCGAGACCTGGCTGCCCGGGGACAGGCGGTACTCCTTCGCGGTGTCGGCGCCGACCGCGACCTCGCCGTCCTTCGGCGCCGCACCGGCCGACAGCGGCGGCAGCAGCGCCGCGTCGGTGCCCAGCACGCTCACCGAGGCCGCGCCGCCGGGCGCCGTCAGCCTGGTCATCGCCACGCCCAGCGGGTGGGCGTCCTTCGTGCCGGCAGCGGCCGCCACCTTCGCCTGCTGATCGGCCGTCACCGTGCTGGACGCGAACGACACCTCCGGCTCCGCGCCCGCCGGAGCGCCGAACACCACGCCGTCCACCGGGAGTTCGGCGATCGTCGAGGACGCCGCCGAGGACAGCCCGCCGGTCAGGCCGTACAGGAACACCACCAGGGTCGTGATCAGGGTGACCACCGCGCCCATCAGGGCGAACCGCCCCTTGGCGAATCGGATGTCACGCAATGCGACGAACACGGGAAACCTTCCGAAGGACAAGCCGGACGAGACCACTCCACCTTCGCCTTTCCGGGCCGCCCTGCCATCGGAGAGACGGGCGGATCGCGCACCCACCGGGCGGTGCACCCGAAAATCCATCGAACGGTTGATGCCGCGCCGCACCGACCCGCGCCCCGCGCCCCGTACCCTCGGAAGGCGTGCCCCGTACCGAACCACAAGCCCCGAGCCGCACCGCTCACCCGCCGGCCCGACCCCCGCCCTGCGGCTGGCCAACCTCGCCGTGCACGGCCTGTTCTTCACCCTGCTCGCCGTGCTGCTGATCCGCGCCGCCGCCGACGGCGCGCTCGGCGCGGCCGGCTGGGCGCTCGCCGGGGCGCTCGCCGCCGTCTACGCCGCCGGCGGCGCGCTGCGGCAGATCCGCGAATCCCGCGTCCTGGGCACCGCCTGGCTGGCCGTCGTCGCCCTGCTGTGGATCGAACTCACCCTCCAGCACCCCGAGTTCAGCTACCTCGCGTTCCCGCTGTACTTCGTCTGCCTGCACATCCTGCCGCTGCGCTGGGCGCTGCCCGCCGTCGCCGTGATGACCGTCGCCGTGGTCGCCGCCCAGGCCACCACCCCCGGCGGGCTCACCACCGCCAAGGTGATCGGCCCGCTCGCCGGCGCCGCCGTCGCCCTGCTCACCGCCTACGGCTACGCCGCCCTCTACCGGGAGAGCCGGGCCCGCCAGCAGCTCATCGACGACCTGGTCCGCACCCGCGGCGAACTCGCCGCCAGCCAGCGCGAAGCCGGCCGCCTCGCCGAACGCCAGCGCCTCGCCCGCGAGATCCACGACACCCTCGCCCAGGGCCTGGCCG
>NZ_KK853997.1:7110616-7120090 GCF_000696185.1 Kitasatospora cheerisanensis KCTC 2395
CTCGCGGGGGTGCGCCGGTGATCCGGGTCCTGGTGGTGGACGACCACCCCGTGGTGCGGCGCGGCCTGCGCGCCATGGTCGACGACCTGGCCGACGTCACCGCCGTCGGGGAGGCCGCCGACGGCGCCGCCGCACTCGACCTGCTCGGCACGCTCCCCGCCGAGCAGCGCCCGACGTGGTCCTGATGGACCTTCAGATGGGCGCCGGCATGCACGGCGTCGAAGCCACCCGGCGGATCACCGCGCTGCCCGACCCGCCCGCCGTCCTGGTGCTCACCACCTACTCCACCGACGCCGACATCCTCGCCGCCGTCGAGGCCGGCGCCACCGGCTACCTGCTCAAGGACGCCCCGCCCGAGGACCTCGCCGCCGCCATCCACGCCACCGCCCGCGGCGAGACCGTGCTCGCCCCGCCGGTCGCCGCCCGCCTGCTCGGCCGCGTCCGGGCCGGCCGCCCCACGCTCTCCCCGCGCGAGGCCGAGATCCTCCAGCTCCTCGCCGAGGGCCTCCCCAACCGGCAGATCTCCAAGCGTCTGTTCATCAGCGAAGCCACCGTCAAGACCCACCTCGTCCACATCTACGACAAGCTCGGCGTCGACTCCCGCACCTCCGCCGTCGCCGCCGGCCTCGCCGCCGGAATCGTCCGCCCCGCCGACCGCTGACGGACACCCACGAATCCTGACGGATCCTTGACGGGCACGGACGGAGCGCCGCCGGTCGCGGAACCTATGCTGACCCGATGGTCGGACTGCGGGAACTCAAGAAGGAACGGACCGGGCGGCGCATAGCCGAGGAGGCCTTGCGCCTGTTCGCCGAACGCGGCTTCGAGGACGTGACGATGGGCGAGGTCGCCCGGGCCGCCGCGGTCGCCCGCGGGACGCTGTTCGCCTACTACCCCACCAAGGAGGCGCTGGTCCTGGACGGCATCGCCGGCGAGAACCTCGCCGCGGTGGTCACCGACCGCCCCGCCGGCCGCACCGCCCTCGCCGCCCTGCGCGCCCACCACCTCGCCGAGGCCGCCGGCCCGATCGCCGCCGCCGACCACGAGGCCCTGCTCACCCGCGTCCGGGTGATCCAGGCCAGCCCCGTCCTGCGGGCCGCCGCCGACAGCCTCCGCTACCGGCAGCGCCAGGCCCTCGCCGCCGTCCTCACCGCGGAACACGGCCCCGTCGCAGGCCCCTTGATGGCCGCTCAGATCGCCGCCTCGCTCGCCGTCCTCCGCGAGAGCTTCTTCGCCCGCCTGGACGCCGGCACCCCCGCCGACCGGGCCGCCCGGGCCCTCGCCGAGGACCTCGAACTCGCCTTCGACCTGCTGGAGCACGGCCACCGAGCCGTTTAGCGGAACGCCCCGACGTGCCGCCGCGCCCAGTCGGCGAAGCTGCGCGGGGCGCGGCCGAGGATGCGCTCCACGTCCGGGCTGACGCGCAGTTCGTCGGGCGTGGGCGAGCCGAGGATGTCCAGCGTGGTCTCGGCGACCGGCGCGGGCATGAACCGCAGCAGCTGCGCCCGCGCCTCCTCGCGGGTCTGCTCGACGAACCGGACGGGCTCGCCGAGCGCCGCCGCGAGCGATCCCGCCTGCTGACGGGGCGTCACGGCGGCCGGGCCGGTCAGCTGGTAGACCTGCCCGGCGTGGCCCTCCGCGGTCAGCGCGGCCGCCGCGACGCGGGCGAGGTCGCCCGGGTCGACGGACGGCAGGGCGACGTCCGCGAACGGCGCGGCGACCGTCCGGTGGGCGCGGACCGGCTCCGCCCAGGCGAACGCGTTGGAGTGGAAGCCGCCCGGCCGCAGGACCGTCCACTCCAGGCCCGACTGCCGGACGGCGTCCTCGAAGGCCAGGCCGATCACCCCGTGGGAGTGCGACTCCGGCCGGGTCGCCACGCCCAGCGAGGACAGCAGGACGACGCGCGTGAGGCCGGCCGCCTTTGCCGCGCCCAGCACGGCGTGCGGGTCCACCAGGTGGGCGCTGGGCCCGCCGTTCTGCAGGAACAGCGCGTCGGCGCCGTCGAACACCGGCCGCAGGCTGTCCGGATCGGCCAGGTCCGCGCGGCGGTGGGCCACTTGGCCGGGGACGTCCGCCGCCGAGACGTTCCGGGACGTGGCGGTGGTCCGCGCGCCGGCCTCGGCGAGGGCCCGCACCAGCGCGCCGCCCACGTTGCCGGTCGCGCCCGTCACTACGATCATGTCAACTCCCGTTGTCGCCCGCATGGTTGATGCCGCAACCGGGGCGGCGCCCCGGGCGGTGGGAGGACGCTAACAAGGCCGATACAGTAGGTACCTAGAGGAAAGTGACTACCCGTGGAGTGCGCGTGGCCGCCGACACCGGAGCGGGCTGGGCGCCGCCCGCCGGCACCGACCCCGAACTCGCCTGCCCCACCAGCGCCGTGGTCGACATCGTGTTCAGCCGCTGGACCACGCCGATCCTGTGGACCTTGCACACCCGGGGCCGGCAGCGCTTCGTCGAACTGGAACGGCAGATCGGCGCGATCACCCCGAAGGTGCTGACCCAGCGCCTGCGCCAACTCGAACGCGACGGCATGGTCCGCCGCACCTACCACCCCGAGGTCCCGCCCCGCGTCGAGTACGAGATCACCGACCTCGGCCGCACCCTCGCCCCCCTCTTCGCCCACCTCGCCCAGTGGGCCACCGCCCACCTCCCCACGGTCGAACAGGCCCGCCACGCCTACGACCAGGCGCCCTGACGCCCCGTCAGGACGGCTCCCGGCGGAGGTGGACGAGGGTGCTGGCGTAGTCGCCCGGGGGGAGAGCGAGGGGCAGGCCCCGGTGGTGGAGGAGGGCGCCGGGGTGGCGGCGGCCGGTGTCGAGGTCGAGGTACTGGGCGCGGGGGTCGAGGGCGGGGAGGCGGAGCGGGGGCGGCCGGTGGCCGAAGCGGGTGGTGGGGCGCCAGACGAGGACGGCGTGTTCGGTGTCGTCGGGGGCGGCGTAGTGGACGGCGGCGACGCCGTCGGGGGTGGGCGGGCGGTGCTGGCGGCCGTGCTGGACCAGCGGGCGGATGCGCTTGTAGCGGGCCACCAGCGCGGCGCACTCGGCGAGTTCGTCCTCGGGCCAGGCGGTGAGGTCGCCGCCCAGGCCGAGGACGCCGGCCATCGCGACGTGGGCGCGGAAGCGCAGCGGGGTGGCGCGGCCGGTGGCGGTGTTCGGGGAGTCGGTGATCCAGGAGGCCATGGTGGTGGCGGGCAGCAGCTGGCCGTAGCCGTGCTGGATGGCGATCCGGTCGACCGGGTCGGTGTTGTCGGAGGTCCAGGTCTGGTCGGTGCGGGCCAGGATGCCCAGGTCGACCCGGCCGCCGCCGCCGGCGCAGGCCTCGATCCGCAGGCGCGGGTGGGCGTCGCGGAGCCGGTCCATGACGCGGTGGACGGCGCGGACGTGGTCGATCCAGAGCCGGTCGGGGTCGGCGCTGCCGGGCCGCCCGGCTTCGGTGAAGGCCCGGTTGGCGTCCCATTTGAGCCAGTCGACGCCGTTCTCGCCGACGAGCCGGTCCAGGGTGTCCAGCGCCCACGCCTCGACCTCGGGCCGGGAGAAGTCCAGCACCAGCTGGTTGCGCAGCTCGGTCGCGGTGCGGGTGGGGGAGTGGAGGACCCAGTCGGGGTGGGCGCGGTACAGCTCGCTGTCGCGGTTGACCATCTCAGGCTCGACCCACAGGCCGAAGGCCATGCCGAGGCGGTGCACCTGCTCGGCGAACGGGCGCAGGCCGTCGGGGAAGGCGGCGGGGCGGGGCGTCCAGTCGCCGAGGCCGGCCCGGTCGTCGCGGCGGGCGCCGAACCAGCCGTCGTCGAGGACGAAGAGCTCGGCGCCGAGCGCGGCGGCCCGTTCGGCGAGGCGCAGCTGTCCGGCGTGGGAGACGTCGAAGTGGGTGGCCTCCCAGGAGTTGTAGACCACGGGCCGGTCGGCCGCGGCGTCGGGCAGTACGTGGGCCCGGACGTGGTGGTGCCAGGCGCGGCTGGCGGCGCCGAACCCGCCACGGGTGTACAGGCCGGCGAAGACGGGGGTGGTGAGCCGCTCGCCCGGTCGCAGCGTCCAGCCGACGCCCTCGTGGCCGAAGCCGCCGGTCCAGGTGGTCCGGCCGGCCGGGTCCCGGTGCACGGTGATGCGCCAACTCCCGCTCCAGGCCAGGGCGGTGGACCAGACCTCGCCGTGCTCCTCGGTGGCGGCGCCGTCGTCGAGGGTGAGCCAGGGGGAGACGTGGTGGCCGGTCAGGCCGCGGCGACTGGTCAGCACGGTCTCGGCGACGGCCAGCCGCTCGCGCCGGAGCTGGAACTCGCTGTTCCAGCCGCCGACCAGCTGGCCGAGCCGGTAGTCGGGCAGCGGCGGCAGGGTCCAGGAGGCGGAGTCCAGCCGGTCGACGGTGATCGGCCCGTCGCCGGGGGAGCCGGTGTGGCGCAGTTCCGTCCAGCGTTCGAGGACGTCGCCGTCGGGGTGGACCCGGTAGCAGAGCTCGGCGGCGAGCGGGAAGTGACGGTCGGTCAGCAGGATTCTCAGCTCGTCTCCGGCGACCCGGGGTTCGGCCGGCCCCCACTCGGCGCCGCGGGTGCCGTCGGCGAACCGGACCTGGAGCCCGGCGGGGCCGAACCGGGCGCCGGTCTGCGGGGCGAGTTCGTCGGCGGCGGCCCCGGCCTCGAAGCTGCTGTCCGCGGGGGAGTGCGGCGCGGCCAGCGCGTCGAGGGCGGCCGGGTCGAGCGGCGGGCCCCAGTAGAGGTGGCGGGGGCTGCCGTCGGCGTCCAGCCGCAGGGCGTAGAGGCTGCCCGGCGTGCGGAGTTCGGCGACGCCGCGGGCCGGGTCGAAGGAGACGGGCGGGAGCGCGACAGGCACGGATGTCCCCAGGGGGTGCGGAGGCCGAGGTGCGGAACGGGTGGGCGGAGCGGCCGTGCCGGGCGGGCTCAACTGCCCTGCCGGTGACGGAAATCGGGGCCGAGCGTAGAGCCGGCCGGTGACCGAAATCAATACTGGACGAAGTTATTTAATCGGCGCTAGGTTGCCGCCGTGTTCCCGAATCCATCACGTCCGCTGGTTTCCGCGCCGGCCGAAACGGCCGTCCTCGCCCTGCTGCTGGCCGAAGGGCCGCTCAGCCGGGTCGAGCTCGCGCGGCGCACCGGCCTGTCCTCCACCGCGGTCACCAAGGCCGCGAAACCGCTGATCGAGGACGGCTACCTGTACGAACTGCCCCCGGAGCGCACCGCGCCGGGCGCCGGCCGCCCGGTGAACCCGCTCGCGGTCAGCCCCGACCGGGAGTTCTTCGTCGGCGTCAAGATCAGCGCGGACGCCCTGTACGGCGCGGTCTGCGACCTGCGCGCCCAGGTCCGCACCACCGCCGGCCGCCCGCTGGGCGACCGCGGCCCCGAGGCCGTGTGCGCCCTGCTGGCCGAACTGGTCGACGAACTGCTCGACGCCGACCCGGCCTACCGCCCGCACACCCGGCACCTCGGGATCGCGGTCTCCGGGGACGTCGACCGGCCCGCCGGCCGGGTCCGGTACTCCGTCCTGCCCGGCTGGCGGGACATCCCGTTCGCCGAACTGGTCGCCGCCGCAACCGGACTGACGGTCACCCTGGAGAACGACGTCAAGGCCCTCACCACCGCCGAGCACTGGTTCGGCGAGGGCATCGGCACCGAGTACTTCGCGCTGGTCACCATCGGCGCGGGCATCGGCTCCGGACTCGTCGTCAACAACCGGCTGATCGCCGGCGCGCACGGCGTGGCCGGCGAGCTGGGACACATCGGCGTCGACCCGAACGGGCCGC
Organism: Kitasatospora cheerisanensis KCTC 2395; assembly: GCF_000696185.1. GTDB lineage: Bacteria > Actinomycetota > Actinomycetes > Streptomycetales > Streptomycetaceae > Kitasatospora > Kitasatospora cheerisanensis. The sequence goes on from NZ_KK853997.1 coordinate 7,116,371, forward strand.
GCTGCCACTGCGGCTCCGTCGGCTGCGTGGAGGCGATCGCCTCCACCGACGCCGTCCTCGGCGCGATCCGCCGCGGCAGCGACCGGCCCGACCTGGACTTCGCCGCCGCCGTGGAGGCCGCCCGGGCCGGCGACCGGACCGCCCGGGACGCCTTCGCCCGGGCCGGGCGGGCGATCGGCGTCGGCATCGCGAACCTGGTGAACCTGATCGGCCCCGAACGGGTCGTGGTCACCGGCGAAGGACTCGACACCTACGACCTGCTGGACACCCACATCCTGCACTCCTACGCCGCGCACTGCTTCGGCGCGGCCCAGTGCCCGCTGATCCTCCGCCCGCTCCCGTGGGAGGAATGGGCGCGCGGCGCCGCCGTCGTCGGCATCCAGGCCCTCCTGCCCTGACGGCCCGCCGGCCTCGCCGGGCCCGCACACCCGCACATCCCCAGCGTCATGACGGATCGTCACCTCCACCGTCGCCCCCACCCTCACCCCACCCCCAGGAGGATGCGCGATGAGCGCAGCCAGAACGCCGCTCGGCCGCCGGAGCTTCCTCACCGGCTCCCTGCTCCTCGTCGCCGGCGCCGCCGTCGCCTGCACCACCGACCCGGTCGGCGGCGACAGTTCGCACGGCGCCGCCACCACCCTGAACGTCTGGTACCACGCCTACGGCGAGGCCGGCACCCAACAGGCCGTCACCCGCTACGCCACCGCCTTCACCAAGGCCAACCCCGACATCGCCGTCAAGATCACCTGGGTTCCCGGCGACTACGCGAGCAAGCTCAACGCGACCCTGCTCACCGACGCCGCGCCCGACGTCTTCGAGATCGGCGACTTCGCCGCCGGCCTCGCCGCCCGCGGGCAGATCGCCGCCCTCGACGACCTCTACGGCGACGCCAAGGCCGACTTCGACCGGGGCAACCTCGACCAGGAGACCGTCGGCGGCAAGGTGTACGGCGTCAAGATGATCGACGACGTGATGATGCTCTACTACCGCAAGAGCGCCCTCGCCAAGGCCGGAATCGCCCCGCCCGACACCTTCGACGCCCTCGCCGCCGCCGCCGGGGCACTGACCGGCGGCGGCAACAAGGGCCTGTTCCTCGGCAACGACGGCGTCGGCGACAGCCCGCTGCTCGCCGTCCTCGCCGGCGGCGGCGAACTCGTCGGCACCGACGGCCGCGCCGCGTTCGACTCCCCGCAGGCCGTCGAGGCCATCACCGCCCTGAAGCGCCTGCACGACGACAAGTCCCTGCTGCTCGGCTACACCACCGACTGGTGGGATCCCTCCGCGCTGGTCCAGGGCGCCGCCGCGATGCAGTGGTGCGGCCTGTGGGCGATGCCCGCCGTCCAGAGCGCCCTCGGCGACGACTTCGGCGTGCTGCCCTGGCCCGCCCTCAAGGCCGGCGGACGGCCCGCGGTCCGCGTCGGCGGCTGGACCTCCTGCGTCAACGCCAAGGCCAGGCACGTCGACGCCGCCAAGAAGTACGTCCAGTGGCTGTGGATCCAGCAGACCGACCTGCAACGGGACTTCGCCCAGTCCTACGGACTCCACCTCCCCGCGCGCAAGTCCCTCGCCGCGAACGCCGACAAGCTCGCCGCCGGCCCCGCCAAGCAGGCCGTCGAACTCGCCGCCGCCCACGGCCGGCGCAACCCCGGCACCTGGAACACCGCCGTCTCCACCGTGTTCACCGCCGCCGCCACCAAGGCCCTCAACGGCCAGGGCGACATCGCCGCGCTGCTCCGGGACGCCGCCGCCCAGGCCCAGGCCGAGATCGACAAGCAGCGCGGCTGACCATGACCACCGCCCCGCACACCACCGCGCCCCGCCGCCCCGCCGTGACGCGGCGGGGCGCCGCCCCGCCCGCCGGCGCCGCCCGAACGCCGCCGCCTGGGGCGCGTTCGCGCTGCTCACCGGGCCGCTGCTGATCGGACTCGGCCTCTTCAAGTACCTCGCCATCGGCTGGAGCTTCCTGCTCAGCCTGAGCGACGCCCGCGGCACCATCGAACTCGGCCACTGGGTCGGACTCGACAACTACCGCACCCTGCTGGGCGATCAGGCCTTCCGCGACTCGCTCACCCAGATCCTGCTGTTCACCCTGTTCATCGTCCCCGCCACCTTCGTCGCCTCGCTCGGCCTCGCACTGCTGGTGCACCGCGTCCGCCGCGGCCGGGCCCTGCTGCGCACCGCGTTCCTGATCCCCGCCGCGGTCTCCTACGTCGCCGGCGCGCTGCTGTGGAAGATGTGCCTGTTCAACTCGCTGCCCGCGGGCATCGCCAACACCGTCGGCGGCTGGTTCGGCGCGGAACCGGCCGCCTGGCTGCAGACCACCTCGCCACCGCTGTACTGGGTCGCCCTGGTCACGCTGCGGCTCTGGCTCCAGGTCGGCTTCTACATGGTGCTGTTCCTGGCCGGGCTCCAGGCCGTCCCCCGGGACGTCGACGAGGCCGCCGCACTGGACGGCGCGAGCGGGCTGCGGCTGCTGCGCAGCATCACCCTGCCGATGCTGCGCAACACCTCGGTCGCGGTGCTGATGCTCCAGTTCATCGCCGCCTTCCAGGCCTTCGACGAGTTCTACAACCTGTTCAACAGCGGACAGTCCGGCCTCGGTTCGGCACCCGTGCGCACCCCGCTGATGCACCTCTACTCGACGGCGATGAGCGACCAGAACTACGGGCTCGGCTCGGCCGGGGCGTTCCTGCTCACCGCGCTGATCGTCGGCGTGACACTCCTCCAGGGCCGGATCACCGGCTTCGGCAAGGCCGAGGGGTGAGCGGCATGACCACGCTGCTGCGACCCGCCCGGCCGGTGCTGCGGGCGGCCCTGGTGGGCGTGCTCACCGCGCTGTTCCTGCTGCCCTTCTACCTGCTGCTGCGCAACTCGCTGATGGACAGCCGCAGTCTGACCTCCCCGCACTGGACGTGGTGGCCGGCGCACGCGCGCTGGGAGAACTACTCCGCCCTGTTCGGCGACCCGGCCGTCCACCTGGCGCAGGCACTCGGCAACTCGCTGCTGATCGCCGGGATCACCGCGCCGCTCTCCACCCTGCTGGCCTCCGCCGCCGGCTGGGCACTGGCCCGGATCCCGGTGCCGGGGCGCCGGCTGCTGCTCGGCCTGGTGGTGGCCACGCTGATGATCCCCGGCTCGGCGACGTTCGTCCCGACCTTCGTGGTGGTCGGCTCGATGGGCGGGGTGAACACCCTCTGGGGGCTGATCGCGCCGGGACTGTTCAACCCGTTCGCGGTGCTGCTGTTCCGCAACTTCTACCTCCAGTTCCCGACCGAGATCGAGGACGCCGGCCGGCTCGATGGCCTCGGCTGGCTCGGCCTGTACCGGCGGATCGCGCTGCCGAGCTCCGGGGCGATGCTCGCCTCGCTCGGCGCGCTCGCCTTCATCGACAGCTGGAACGCCTTCCTGTGGCCGCTGGTGATCGGACAGGACCCGTCGTCCTGGACCGCGCAGATCGCCCTGTCGACCTTCCTCACCTCACAGACCGTCAACCTGCCCGGGCTGTTCGCGGGCGCCGTGGTGACCATCGCTCCGCTGGTCGCGATGTTCCTGGTGGCCCAGCGCCACATCGTCGAGGGCATCGCCACCAGCGGTCTCAAGGGCTGAACCGCCCGCTCCTGCCGACTCGTTGGGAGAACACGCGTGAGAACCGAAAACCCGCCCCCGCCGGGCGGCCGCCCCCGCGCTCGCAGTCACGACGACACACGGACGACGAGTGAG
>NZ_KK853997.1:7120138-7133130 GCF_000696185.1 Kitasatospora cheerisanensis KCTC 2395
CCCGCCCCCGCCACCGCCGCCCCGGCCCCCGCCGCCCCCGCTCCGGCGGGCGCGGTGCTGACGGGCACGGTGCTGACGGGGCCTCAACTCGCCGCGTCGTGGACCGGGCCGCTGAGCACCCGGGGCCGCTGGATCGTCGACGCCGGCGGCAACCGGTTCAAGCTGAAGGCCGGCAACTGGGCCGGCGCGCAAGGCACCTGGGAGGGCAGCGGATCGACCACCGATCCCGCCAACAACCAGGCCGGACAGGTGTCCTACAACATCCCGCTGGGCCTGGACCGCGTCCCGATCTCCGACATCCTGGCCGGCTTCCACACGCTGGGCCTGAACGCCGTCCGGCTGCCGTTCGCGAACGCGCTGGTCCACGACACCGTGCCCGTCCCGGACGCGGCGGTCACCGCCAACCCGCAGCTCAAGGGCCGGACACCGCTCCAGGTGCTGGACGCGGTGGTCGCCGCCCTCACCGCCGACGGCTTCGCGGTGATCCTCAACAACCACACCACCAGCTACCGGTTCTGCTGCGGCCTGGACGGCAACGAACGCTGGAACAGCGGCCAGAGCACCCAGCAGTGGGAGAACGACTGGCTGTTCCTGGTGGGCCGCTACAAGGACAACAAGCGCGTCGTCGGCGCCGACCTGCGCAACGAGGTCCGCCGCGACACCTGGAACGACGCCAACTGGGGCTGGGGCGACGACCACGACGAGTACGCCGCGTTCGAGGAGGCCGGCAACCGCATCCTGCAGGCCGACCCCGACATGCTGGTGGTGATGGAAGGCATCAACTGGCAGGGCATCCCGACCGACATCACCCCGCACACCCGGCCGATGCTCACCCCCGTCGCCAACCTCTCCAACACCCTGATCCGCTCCGACAAACTGGTCTACGCCGCGCACTTCTACGCCTACACCGGCCCCGCCAACACCGGCGCCGGATCCGGCCCCGGCTCCACCAGCGACCCGCGCTACCAGGACTTCACCCCCGCCCAACTCGCCCAGGCCGTCGACCAGGAGGCCCTGTTCGTCACCCGGGCCGGCCAGCACTTCACCGCACCCGTGTGGATCAGCGAGTTCGGCGCCGCCGGCCGCGACGAGACCAGCACCAAGGAACAGGCCTGGTGGACCGGCTTCACCGACATCCTGGTGAAGAACGACACCGACTTCGCGGTCTGGCCGCTGGTCGGCTGGGCCGACAACAGCGGCAAGCCGCAGGACAGTTGGGCCCTGCTCTCGTACACCCCCGGCGGCGCCCGGACCGGCCTCCCGGACGGCGGCGACTGGCGCGCCACCGACTGGAACAAGCTCGTCAACGCGCCCGGCCTGACCGGCCCCGTCGCCCCCGCCCCGCGCTGGAACATGCTCGACCTCGACTTCGGCGACCAGATCACCTCCGCCCGGATGCTCGCCCAACCCGACTGGAGCGTCGGCAGCCGCAAGGGCGTCTGCCCCGACACCCAGCGCCTGATCGGCCTCGGCCGCGGCGACGGCCGGGGCCTGTGCACCGACGCCGCCCAACCCGCCCAGGCCCCCGGTGCGTACGTCACCGTCACCGGCTGGACCAACACCGGACAGGGCGACTGGGCGCCCGGCTACGACAAACTCCAATGCCCCGACCGGTACTACGCGATCGGCTACAGCCAGCGGAAGAACGCGATGAGCGCCCTGCTGTGCGCCCCCGCCGCCACCGCCCTGCCCACCACCGGCCACGTCACCTGGTTCGACCACGGCGACAACCGCCCTGCGGGCGCCGGCTCCACCGCGAGCGACTGGGCCCCCGGCTACTACAAGGGCCAGTGCGCCGACAACGAGTACATCGCCGGCGTCGCCGACACCTGGCGCTACCTGGAGTACGGCGTCCCGGACGCACTGCTCTGCCGCCCGCTGAGCTGACGCCCGGCCCACCGCCGCGGCCCGCCACCCGCGGGCCGCGGCGGCGGGGTGCGTACACGAGCGTGATCCGGTGCGGGGCCAGGCGGACGGAAGAACCGTCAGGCCTCGCACCGGACCTGCTCGGGCCGTCCCCCACGCTGCCAGGAGCGGGCGGTGGTCCCGGCAGCGGCGAGGGCGGCGGACCGTCGGGCAACAGCGCGAGGTATCCGCCGTCGTCCTCCGCGGCGACGGTGCGCGGCTCCGCCCGGATACGCGAGGGCGTCGACGCTGCCGCCCGCGAGCAGGCACTCCCACTCGACCACGGCCCCCTCGGGGGAGAAGGAGCCGAAGTCCGCCGAGTCGCACGCCGGCCCCGGGCCGGTCATTCTGCCGCCCCAACCGGTCGCGCTCGTGGGGGAGTTGGCGCGCGGCGGCCGGGGATGGGCGAGAATCGGCGCCATGGTGCGTATCGGGTCAGTGGTGCTGGGTGTGTCGGACGTGGCGCGGGCGACCGCGTTCTGGACGGAGGCGCTCGGGTACGCGCCGCGGGAGGAGGCGACCGAGGAGTGGGTGGTGCTGGTGCCCCGGGACGGGGGCGGTGGCGTGCAGGTCGCCCTCGGGCGGAGCGGGACGCCGGTGCAGGAGGAGCCGCGGGTGCACCTCGACCTCTACGCCGCGAGTGCGGCCGAACAGGCCGCCGAGATCGAGCGGTTGGTGGGTCTCGGCGCGCAGCGCGTCGCCTGGGAGCGGTACCCCGAGGACCCGGACTTCGTGGTGCTCGCCGACACCGAGGGCAACCGCTTCTGCGTGATCGACACCGCGCACTCCTGACGGCCCGTCGGGCGGCGGCGGGGAAAACCGCTGGCCGGGAGGGTGGCCGGGGCGGCAGGCTGCACACCATGGAGACTGTGCGGGTGGCGGCGTTCCGCCGGGCCGTCGGGTGGCTGATGCCCGAGCAACTGCCGATGGCGGCTGCGGAGTTGCTGGCCGAGGGCCAGGACTCCCCGGCGCGGCGGGAGCTGGCCGGACTGAGCGGTCGCGAGCCCGCCGCGGAGATGGACGGCCTGTGGGCGGGCGCGCTCGACGGGCTGGGCGCGGAGCGACCCGGCCAGGAGGCCGCCGAGCGGTGGGCGCTGCGCGAGGTCGCGGCCCGGCTGCACGCCGGCGCTCTCGGCTCGGCCCGGGAGGCGCTGGCGGCCGTCAACGGGCTGGACTTCGCCGAGGGGGAACGGGAGCTGACGTTCCGCCGGGTGGCGCGGGGCTGCTGCGAGGACTGCGTCGCCGAGGACGGCGCGGCGTACGACGCGTGGGACGCCGAGGTGCGGGCCGCGGCGGCCGCCCTCGTCACGGAGGGATGAGCGGATGCGAGTGCTCGCCCTGAGGTACTTCGCGGGCGCCCTGTCCACCGCCGAACTACCGATGGCCGCCGCCGAGTCGGTGGCCGACGGATGGGATTCGCCGGCCCTCTGCGACCTGGCCGGGCGGGGGAGCGGCGAGCCGGCGTCCGAGTTGGAGCCGCTGCTGCGCCAGGCGCTGGACGACCTCGCCGTGCCCTGCCCCGAGGAGTCGGAGGCCGAACGGTGGCTCCTGCATCACCTCGCCGCACAGCTCGCCGACGACCGGCTCGCGCCCGTGGCCCTCGCCGCAGCGCTGATGCACCGGGAGGTCGGGGCCGCGGACGACACCGAGGAGACGCTGCTCGTCCTGCTCGCCCAGTACTGCCCGTGCTGCTGCCCGGACCGGTGGACCGCGAAGGAGTTCCGCAGCTGGGAGTCGGACGTCCGCTCCGCCGCCTCCGCCCTCGTCGCCTCCGCCCTCGCCGGGCCCGCCTGAGCGGGGGCACTCCCGGGCCGGGGAGTCGTCCGCCCGGCGCGGGGCGTGCCGCTGCCGCCGGCCTCGCCGGGGTGGCGGGGGCGGCGGCAGCGGGGGTGGGTCAGGCGAACTGGCCGGGGACGTAGTCGCCCGCGGGCTGGCGGATCAGGACGTTGATGCGGTTGTAGAGGTTGATGACGGCGATCAGGCCGACCAGCGCGACGAGCTGGTCCTCGTCGTAGTGCTTGGCGGCCTCGGCCCAGGCCTCGTCGCTGACGCCGCCCGCGGCGTCGGCGATCCGGGTGCCCTGCTCGGTGAGTTCCAGGGCGGCGCGCTCGGCCTCGGTGAAGACGGTGGCCTCGCGCCAGGCGGCGACCAGGTGCAGGCGCTGCGCGGTCTCGCCGGCGTGCGCGGCGTCCTTGGTGTGCATGTCGGTGCAGAAGCCGCAGCCGTTGATCTGGCTGGCGCGGATCTTCACCAGCTCCTGGGTGGCGGCCGGCAGCGTCGAGTGGCCGAGGACCGCACCGGCCGAGTTGACGTGCTTGAAGACCTTCTGCGCGAGCGGGTTGGCGAAGATGTTGAGACGTGCGTCCACGGTCGGGCTCCTTGTCGTGTCGAGCTTCTGCAAGGACTGACCCCGCTGCTCCCCCAGATGTGACAGCCCCGCCGATGTGATGCCGGTCACACTACCCGCCGGGGTGTGCCCCGCCGCGAAAGCGGCGCCGCGTCGCGGCGGGCACGGCCCGGCCGCGACCGCCGGCGTCGTAGGGTGGGGGCCGACACGGCGGCGCGCGAGGGTGAGGGAGCGGCAATGGAGTTCGACTGGGAGGTGCCGCTGGTCGCGGCCCCGATGGCGGGCGGACCGACCACCCCGGAACTCGTCGCGGCCGTGAACGGAGCCGGCGGCCTCGGCTTCCTCGCCGCCGGCTACCGGTCGGTCGAGGACACCCTCGAACAGGTCCGCCGCACCCGCGAGCTGACGGACCGTCCGTTCGGCGTCAACCTGTTCGTCCCCGCCGAGCCCTCCGACCCCGGGCCGGTCGCCGCCTACCGCGAGCGGCTGCTGCCGGAGGCCGAGCGCCGCGGCGTCGAACTGCCCACCGCGATCCGGCCCGACCGGGACGGCTGGGAGGCGAAGATCGAGGCGCTGCTGCGCGATCCCGTCGCCTACGTCTCCTACACCTTCGGCCTGCCCGGCCGGGACGAGGCCGACGCGCTCCGCGCCGCCGGGATCCGCCAGGCCGGCACCGTCACCTGCCCGGACGAGGCCCGCGCCGCCACCGCGCTCGGCCTGGACGTCCTGGTCGTGCAGGGCCCGGAGGCCGGCGGCCACCGCGGCACCCACCGCACCGAGGACACCCCCGGCACCCTCCCGCTGCTCGAACTCCTCGCCGCCGTACGGGAAGTGACGCCGCTGCCGCTGATCGCCGCCGGCGGACTCGGCACCGGGGCGGCCGTCGCCGCCGCGCTGCGGGCGGGCGCGAGCGGCGCCCAGCTCGGCACCGCCTACCTGCGCACCGACGAGTCCGGGGCCTCGCCCGCACACCGCCGCGCCCTGGTCGAACTCCCCGGCACCACCGTCACCCGGGCCTTCACCGGCCGCCCGGCCCGTGCCCTGCGCAACGCCTTCGTCGCCCGGTACGACGCCGAGGCCCCGCGGCGTACCCGGAGGTCCACTACCTCACCCAGCCGCTGCGCGCCGCCGCCGCCCGGAGCGGGGACACCGACGGCATGCACCTGTGGGCGGGCACCGCGCACGCCCTGGCCCGCGAGGGCGGCGCGGCGGATGTGACCCGCGCCCTGTGGGAGGACGCGCAGCGCGCCTGACGGGCCGTCAGTCGGTGTCGGTGGCCGCCAGGACGGCCAGCCGGCGGCCGTCGGGGGAGAGGGCGGCGAGGCCGCGGTCCCAGGCGATCTGGGTGTACCAGGTCGAGGTGGGGGCGGCGAAGGCGAACCAGCGGCAGGCGGTGGCGCGGGACTCGACGGTGGCCGGGGTGGCGCCGGCCAGCGCGGTGAGGGACTGCCAGGCGGCGAGGCGGCCGTAGGCGCCGCGGGCGCCGGCGTTGTAGGCGCCGCCGGCGGAGGCCGCGCCGAACAGCACGCGCCAGGCCTCGGCGGGCGGGCAGCTGGAGACGGCGAGGGTGCCGGCCGTGGTGCCGGCCAGGCAGTCGAGGCCGGCGGCGAGCAGCGCGGCCCCCACCGCTCCGGCGGGCAGCGGCTCGGCGTACGCGAACACCCGGGCCTCGACCTCGCCGTTGGACTCCTCGATCCAGTCGGCGAAGGCCCGGCCCAGCCCGGCGGCGACGTCCGCCGTGGTGGTCTCGGTGGCGGCCGGGAGCGGCTGGTCGCGACGGGTCGTCAGCCGCTCGCCCGCGGACGAGCCGTCCGGCAGTTCGTGGACGCTGCCCCGCGCACCGTAGCTCGGCGGGTCGGCGAGGATCTCCAGCGGAGAGAGCGTCAGTGGCAGCCCGCCCAGCGGGTGGTGGGCGTGGTGCGGGGCGGTCGCCCAGGCGAGGGCACCGGGGATCGCGGCGAGGTCCACGCCGCGCAGCACCGACTCGTGGACCAGGCAGGCGCGCAGCTCGTCCGTCGCGGGGCCGGTGAACACCGCCGCGAGGTCCTCGGGGCGCTGGCCGGACGCCAGCAGTGCGGCCGCGAGGCGTTCGCGGTCACGGTCGGAAGGCGGTACGGCGGTCAGCAGGCGCAGCGTCTGGCGGACGTGCGCGGCGGCGGGCGTGGTGGCCAGCAGGCGCAGCAGGTGGTCGAAGACGTTCCGGTACTGCCACACCAGGTGGGCCTCGGGCAGGTGGGGGCGCAGGGCGAGGCCGAGGTCGGCGAGGAAGGAGGGGTCGCCCTGCGCGAGCCGTTCCTCGGCCTCCGCCCAGATGCCGGTGACGCTCTTCGACTGCGGCAGTTCGGCCACGATGCGGGCGATGCGGCCGGCGTACTCGGCGCGGTCGGTCCGGTCGGCGTGCTCGGCGTGCTCGGCGCGGTCGGTCCGGCCGGTGCGGGCGATGGGCTCGGTCATGAGGGCCGAGCCTATGCACCCACCGCCCGCCCGATCACCTGGTTATCGGTCGGCCAGCAGCCCGCCCATCCAGGACTCGATGCCGTCCACCGTGCGGGGCAGCGCGCCGGACATCAGCCGGGCGCCGTCGGCGGTGATGACCAGGTCGTCCTCGATCCGGATGCCGATGCCGCGCAGCGCGGGCGGCAGGGTCAGGTCGTCGGGCTGGAGGTAGAGGCCGGGCTCGACGGTGAGCACCATGCCCTCGGCCAGGACGCCGTCCAGGTAGGTCTCCGCGCGGGCCTTGGCGCAGTCGTGGACGTCCAGGCCGAGCATGTGGCCGCTGGCGCACAGGGTGTAGCGGCGGTACAGGCCGGAGTCCTCGCGCAGCGCCTCCTCGGCGGGCACCGGCAGCACGCCCCACTCGGCGAGGCCCTCGGCGATCACCCGCATCGCGGCGCGGTGGAAGTCGCGGAAGGACGCCCCGGGGCGCAGCGCGGCGATGCCCGCGTCCTGGGCGGCGAGGACGAGTTCGTAGGCGTCGCGCTGCGCGGAGGAGAAGGCGCCGGACAGCGGCAGGGTACGGGTGATGTCGGCGGTGTACAGCGTGTCGGTCTCCACGCCCGCGTCCAGCAGCAGGAGTTGGGCCGGGTCGAGCGGACCGTCGTTGCGGATCCAGTGCAGCACGCAGGCGTGCGCGCCGGACGCGACGATGGTCTCGTAGCCGGTGCCGTTGCCCTCGGCGCGGGCCCGGGCGTTGAACGCGCCCTCCAGGACCCGCTCGCCGCGGTGGTGGCGCAGCGCGGCGGGCAGCGCCCGGACCACGTCGGCGAAGCCGGCGGCGGTGTGGTCGACGGACAGCTGGAGCTGCTCGACCTCCCACGGGTCCTTGATCAGGCGCAACTCGGAGAGCGCGGCGGCGAGTTGCCCGTCCCGGACGGCTTGCTCGGCGGACGGGCGGCCGGCCAGCGCGTCCACGACCGGGTCGACGTCGGCGAGGACGCGGGTGGGGGCGGAGCCGGTGAACAGCTTCGGCAGGTCGTCGAGGTGGGCGGTGCGCAGGCCGGTGAGCTGGGCGGCCTCGGCGAGGTCGGCGCGGCGGCCGACCCAGAACTCGCCGTAGCGGCGGTCCCGGTAGAACTCGGCGGAGCCACCGGCCCGGTCCGAGCGGGGGCGCAGGTACAGCACCGGCTCGCCGTCCGGCTCGATCACCAGGACGTGGCCGACCTGCTCCTCGCCGGTGAGTCCGGTCAGGTGCGCGTAGGCGCTGTGCGGGCGGAAGCGGTAGTCGCAGTCGTTGCTGCGGACCTTCAACTGCCCGGCGGGGACGAGCAGTCGCTCACCGGCGAAGGCTTCGGCGATCCGGGCCCGGCGGGCCGGGAAGTGCGCGTACCCGGGGACGCGGTGGTCGGCGGGCAGCGGGGTGGCGGCCCACTGGTCGGCCATGAAGGCCGCCAGGGCGGGGGTGACGGGGAGGTCGTGGCTGCCGGTGTTCAGGGCGGGCTGGTCGGCCATGGTCGGGGCTCCTCCGAGCGGGGGACGGGACAACGGGGATGGGGGCAAGGGAAGTTGCGCTGCTGAGCGGTGGCAATGACACGGCTCGATAACGGTCCGTCCGCCTCATTGCGCAGTGCAATTTCACATTACTATGTTACGGGTCACATCTCAGAGCGGGCCAGTCCCCGGCGGCACGGATCCCCGGTTGAGCGGCCCCCGGTACCGGAGTCGGACATGAACAGGCGTACCCACGTCGCCCTCGCGGCGGCCATCGCGGCATCCCTCACCCTCGGCCTCGGCGCGTGCACCAGCGCCGGCAGCGACGGCGGCGGCGACAACGGCGGACAGCAGGGCGTCACCACCGCAGGCGACGGCATCATCGGCGGCACCCCCGTCAAGGGCGGCACCCTCACCATCCTGTCGAACCAGGACTTCGACCAGCTCGACCCGGCCCGCAACTGGACCATGCCGGTGATGGACGTCGGCGTGCGGATGCTCTACCGCACCCTGACCACCTTCAAGGCCGCCCCCGGCGCCGAGGGCCTGAAGATCGAACCCGACCTCGCCACCGACCTCGGCACCCCCAGCGACGGTGCGAAGACCTGGACCTTCCACCTGAAGGACGGCCTCAAGTACGAGGACGGCACCCCGATCGTCGCCGACGACATCAAGTACAACGTCGAACGCTCGTACTCGCCCGAACTGCCCGGCGGCCCCGACTACGCGGTCCGCTACCTCAACGCCCCCGACGGCTACAAGGGCCCGCTGGCCGGCGAGCGGCTCGGCAAGGAGGCCATCGAGGTCCCCGACGCCAAGACCATCGTGTTCCACCTCAAGCGCCCCGTCGCCGAGTTCGGCTACACCGTCACCCTGCCGACCTTCGCGCCCGTCCCCAAGGCCAAGGAGGCCGGCGCCAACTACTCCAACCACCCGGTCTCCTCCGGCCCCTACAAGATCGAGAGCTACGACCGCGGCAAGCGCATGGTGCTGGTCCGCAACACCAACTGGGACCAGGCCACCGACCCGGTCCGCAAGGCCTACCCCGACAAGATCGTGGTCGACCAGACCCTCAAGGGCACCGGCATCGCCGACCGCCTGATCGCCGACCAGGGCGACGACAAGAACGCCGTCTCCTACGTCGACCTGACGCCCTCGAAGATCTCCGAGGTGCTCACCAACCCCGAGGTGAAGAAGCGCCTGATCAGCGAGAACGCGGGCTGCACCACCAAGCTGGACATGAACACCACCAAGGCCCCGTTCGACAACGCCAAGGTCCGCCTGGCCATGCAGTACGCGGTGGACAAGGAGTCCTTCGCCGCCGCCATGGGCGGCCCCGCGTTCAACGACATCGCCACCACCTACCTGCCGCCGGTGCTCACCGCAGGCGCCCCCGTCGACCACTTCATGATCAAGCCGGCCGGCGACCCCGAGAAGGCCAAGCAGCTGCTCGCCGAGGCCGGCTTCCCGAACGGCTTCTCCACCGAGATGGTCACCTCCACCGGCGGCAAGCCGCAGGCCGAGGCCGTCCAGGCCGCCCTGAAGCGGGTCGGCGTGAACGTCACCATCACCACCGTCGACCCCACCGCCGTCAACTCCATCGTCGGCGACAAGGACAAGCAGCCCGGCCTCACCAGCCTCGGCTGGTGCCCCGACTACCCGTCCGCCGCCACCTTCCTGCCGATGATCTTCGACGGCCGCGCCATCAAGGACAAGGGCAACAACGGCAACATGACCCGGTTCAACGACCCGGCCGTCAACGCCGAACTCGACCGGATCGCCGGCATGGAGGACCTGCAGAAGGCCAACGCCGCCTGGCTCGCCCTGGACGCCAAGATCATGGACGCCTCGCCCGCCGTCCCCCTGGTCTGGCAGAAGAAGCCCGTGCTGGTCGGCTCCAACATCGCCGGCGCCTACGCCCACCCGGTCTGGGCCGGCCAGATCGACTACGCGGTCCTCGGACTCAAGTCCGCCAAGTAGAGCGGGAGTTGCTGAAATGACCACCCCGCTCGCCCCGGCCCCGGCCGGGGGAGCGGGGCCCCGGAGAACCCCGCGGCCCCGCCACCGCCCCCGCCTCGCCCTGGGCCCTCGCCCTGCACCGCCTGCGCCGCCAGAAGACCGCTCTCGTCGGCGCCGGCATCATCGCCTTCTTCGTGCTCGCCGCACTCCTCGCCCCGGTGCTCACGGCGATCAGCGGCACCCGCCCCGACACCGTCGACAAGAAGGCCGTCGACCCCTACCTCGGCGGCCTGCCCCGCGGCTCCCTCGGCGGCATCAGCTCCCAGCACTGGCTCGGCGTCGAACCGCTGCTCGGCCGCGACATCTTCGCCCGCCTCCTCTACGGCGCCCAGATCAGCCTGCTGGTCGCCTTCAGCGCCGCCCTGCTGATCACCCTGATCGGCACCGTCCTCGGCATCACCGCCGGCTACTTCGGCGGCCGCGTCGACGCCCTGATCAGCCGGCTGATGGACGTCATGATGTCCTTCCCCAGCCTGATCTTCATGATCGCGCTGCTCTCCGTCGCCCGGGACGTCAACCGCGTCCTGCTGCTGATCGGCGTCATGTCGCTGTTCTCCTGGCCCTACATCGCCCGCGTGGTCCGCGGCCAGACCCTCTCGCTCAAGCACCGCGAGTACGTCGAGGCCGCCCGGGCCGGCGGCACCGGCAGCGCCCGCATCCTGTTCGGCGAGATCCTGCCCAACCTCACCGGCACCATCATCGTCTACGTCACCCTCGCCGTCCCCGGCCTGATCGGCACCGAGGCCGCCCTCAGCTTCCTCGGCGTCGGCATCCGCCCGCCCACGCCCTCGTGGGGCCAGATGATCTCCGACGCGGTGCTCTACTACAAGGTCGACCCGATGTTCTTCATCCTCCCCAGCGCCTGCCTGTTCCTGGTGGTCCTGGCCTTCACCCTGGTCGGCGACGCCCTGCGCGACGCCCTCGACCCGAAGGGCAGCCGGGCATGATCGGATACCTGCTGCGCCGGCTCGCCGCGATGGCCGCCACCCTGGTGATCGTCTGCGCGCTCACCTTCGCCGTCTTCTACCTGCTCCCCAGCGACCCCGCCGCCCAGTTCTGCGGCAAGGACTGCTCCACCGAACGCATCGAACTCGTCCGGCAGCAGCTCGGACTGGCCGACCCCCTGATCGTCCAGTTCTGGCACTACCTCAAGGGCATCTTCGCCGGCCAGACCCTCGGCACCGGCCAGTACGCCGTCCAGTGCGGCTTCCCCTGCTTCGGCTACTCCTTCCAATCCGCCCAGCCCGTCTGGGACCTGATGATGGACCGGCTCCCCACCAGCATCTCGCTCGCCCTCGGCGCGGCCGTGCTCTGGCTGGTCCTCGGCGTCGGCGCCGGCGTCGTCTCCGCACTGCGCCGCGGCACCTGGCTCGACCGCACCCTGATGGTCGGCACCATCGGCATCGCCGCCCTGCCGGTCTACTTCACCGCGATGATCCTGCTCTACCTGGTCGTCACCGTCGCCGGACTGCTGCCCTACCCCCGCTACATCGCCTTCACCGAGAACCCCGGCCAGTGGATCGCCAACCTGATCCTCCCGTGGATCACCCTCGCCCTGCTGAACGCCGCCATCTACGCCCGGATGACCCGCAACTCCGTCATCGAGACGATGGCCGAGCCCTACGTGCGCACCGCCCGCGCCAAGGGACTGCCGGAACGCCGCGTCGTCGGCAAGCACGGACTGCGCCCCGCCCTCACCCCCGTCGCCACCATGCTCGGCATGGACCTCGGCGGGCTGCTGGCCGGCGCCCTCATCACCGAGTCCCTGTTCAGCCTCCCCGGCATCGGCAAACTCTTCGCCGACTCGCTGAACAAGTCCGACCAGCCGGTCATCATGGGCGTCACGCTGCTCGCCTCCTTCTTCATCGTCAGCTCCAACCTGGTCGTGGACCTCGTCTACGCCTGGATCGACCCGAGGGCGAGGCTGTCATGACCCCCCACCCGCTGCTCGACGTCCGCGACCTCGCCGTCGAGTTCCACACCGCCGAAGGCACCGTCCGCGCCGTCAAGGGCATCGACTTCACCGTCGAACGCGGCCGCACCCTCGGCATCGTCGGCGAATCCGGCTCCGGAAAGTCCGTCACCTCACTCGCCGTCATGGGCCTGCACCGCGGCGCCACCGTCACCGGCTCCGCGAAACTCGACGGCACCGAACTCATCGGCGCCCCCGACGACCGGCTCCGCACCCTGCGCGGACGCCGGATGGCCATGGTGTTCCAGGACGCCCTCACCGCCCTCCACCCCTACTTCACCGTGGGCGACCAGATCGCCGAGGCCTACCGCCAGCACTTCGGCGGCACCCGCCGGGCCGCCCGCGCCCGCGCCGTCGAGGTCCTCGGCGACGTCGGCATCCCCGAACCCGCCCGCCGCGCCGGCGAACACCCGCACCAGTTCTCCGGCGGCATGCGCCAACGCGCCATGATCGCCCTCGCGCTGTCCTGCGAACCCGACCTGATCATCGCCGACGAACCCACCACCGCCCTCGACGTCACCGTCCAGGCCCAGGTCCTCGAACTCCTCATGCGCCTCCAGCAGGAACGCGGCCTCGGCATCGTCATGATCACCCACGACCTCGGCGTCATCGCCCGGGTCGCCGACGAAGTCCTCGTCATGTACGGCGGCTCCGCCGTCGAACAGGCCCACGCCGACACCCTGTTCACCGCCCCGCGCCACCCCTACACCCGCGGCCTGCTCGACTCGCTGCCCCGCCTCGACGCCGAGGACGGGGAGGAACTCCGCTCCATCCCCGGCACCCCGCCCTCGCTGCTCGCCCCGCCCCCCGGCTGCGCCTTCC
>NZ_KK853997.1:7133344-7134303 GCF_000696185.1 Kitasatospora cheerisanensis KCTC 2395
CGACCTCGGCATGACCTTCCCCGGCGCACGTGGCGCACTGCGCCGGCTCCCCGGCGTCCGGGCCGTCGACGGCGTCACCTTCGACGTCCGCCCCGGCGAGACCCTCGGCCTGGTCGGCGAATCCGGCTGCGGCAAGTCCACCACCGGACGGATGCTGGTCCGGCTGCTCGACCCGACCACCGGCACCGTCGACTTCCGCGGCCAGGACATCACCCGCACCCCGCAGCGCCGACTCCGGCCGCTGCGCAGCAAGTTCCAGATGATCTTCCAGGACCCGTTCGCCTCGCTGAACCCGCGTCGGACGGTGCAGCAGATCATCGCCTCGCCGCTGCGCGCCCAGGGCGCGAACGCCGCGACCATCGCCCGCGAGGTGCGCGAACTCGTCCACCTGGTCGGCCTCGCCCCCGAACACCTGGAGCGCTACCCGCACCAGTTCTCCGGCGGCCAGGCCCAGCGCATCGGCATCGCCCGCGCCCTCGCCACCCGGCCCGAACTCGTCGTCGCCGACGAGCCGGTCTCCGCCCTCGACGTCTCCATCCAGGCCCAGATCGTCGGCCTGATGGAACGCCTGCAGCGCGAACTCGGCGTCGCCTACGTGTTCATCGCCCACGACCTCGCCGTGGTCAAGCACATCAGTCACCGGGTCGCCGTCATGTACCTCGGCCGGATCGTCGAGATCGGCGACAAGGCACAGGTCTACGAGCGCCCCGCGCACCCGTACACCAAGGCGCTGCTGTCCGCCGTCCCGCTGCCCGACCCCGCCGCCGAACGCACCCGCGAACGGATCGTCCTGCTCGGCGACCCGCCCAGCCCCGCCAGCCCCCCGCCCGGCTGCACCTTCCACCCCCGCTGCCCCAAGGCGCAGGCCATCTGCCGGACCGAGGCCCCGCAACTCGCCGCCGACTCGCCGACCCGTCAAGTGGCCTGCCACTTCCCCGAGTCGTAGCCGCACCCCGAAC
>NZ_KK853997.1:7134323-7182941 GCF_000696185.1 Kitasatospora cheerisanensis KCTC 2395
GCGCGCGCGCGCGCGCGCGCGCGCGCGCGCGCGCGCGCGCCGCGCCGCGCGCGCGCGCGCGCGCGCGCGCGCGCCGCCGCCGCGCGCGCGCGCGCGCGCGCGCGCGCGCGCGCGCGCGCGCGCGCGCGCGCGCCGCGCGCCGCGCGCGCGCGCCGCGCGCGCGCCGCGCGCGCGCGCGCGCGCGCGCGCGCGCGCGCGCGCGCGCGCGCGCGCGCGCGCGCGCGCGCGCGCGCGCGCGCGCGCGCGCGCGCGCGCGCGCGCGCGCGCGCGCGCGCGCGCGCGCGCGCGCGCGCGCGCGCGCGCGCGCGCGCGCGCGCGCGCGCGCGCGCGCGCGCGCGCGCGCGCGCGCGCGCGCGCGCGCGCGCGCGCGCGCGCGCGCGCCGCGCGCGCGCGCGCGCGCGCGCCCCCCCGTAGTCCCCCCCCCCTGGGTGGGTGGCCCCCTTTGGGGCCAGGTCTCAGCTGCGGATCGAGTGGCAACTGCCCTGCACCGGAGCCACCGCCTACTGGACGCCCAACACCAACGCCCGCTGGCTGCCGCCCAGTTGGGCCATGCCCCGGGAGGCGTCGCTGCCCAAGGGCGCCCCCGTCGGCAGCCTGATCGGCGCCGGCGACCGCGCCCTGTGCACCTTCGCCGTCGGCGAACTCGTCCGGCCCGTCACGATCGGCGAGGGCGCCGTCGAGGAGACCGGCCGGTTCGCCTGGTGGACCGAGCACGACGGCCCCCGCAGCAGCCTGCGCCTCGACCTGACCGGCCGTCACTACGCCGACACCATCCGGGAGTCCGCCGACTGGTGGGAGACGCTCGCCCCCGTCCGCACCGTCCCCGACGCCGCGTTCGAGCCGGTGTTCTGCACCTGGTACGCGCTGCACCTGGCGATGGCCGCCCCCGACGTCGAACGGCTCGCCGCCCTCGCCGCCCCGCTCGGCTTCCGCTCCCTGATCGTCGACGACGGCTGGCAGACCGACGAACGCAGCCGTTCCTACGCCACCACCGGCGACTGGCGGCCCGCCCCCACCGACTTCCCGGACTTCGCCGCGCACGTCGGCCGGGTCCGCGCCCTCGGCCTGAACTACCTGCTCTGGCACGCCCTCCCGTTCGTCGGCGACCGCAGCGACGCCGCGCAGGAACTGGCCGGCCACACCCTCGCCCACCTGCCGCAGCTGGAGACCCACCTGCTCGACCCGCGCAGCGCCACCGTCCGCGCCCACCAGGTCGAACGGCTCGCCGCCGCCGTCGAGCAGCACGGCGTCGACGGCCTCAAGGTCGACTTCGTCGACACCTTCGCCCGCAAGCCCGCACCCGGCGCCCCGCCCAACACCGCCTCCCCCGAAGCGGACTGCGCCACCGTCGCCGAAGGCGTGCAGAAACTGCTCGCCGAACTCGACGCCCGCCTGCGCGCCACCCGCCCCGACGTCCTGGTCGAGCACCGGCAGGACTACCTCGGCCCCGGCCTGTGGCCCTACGCCACCATGGTCCGGGCCGCCGACTGCCCGCACAACGCGGTCGAGAACCGGGTCCGCACCGCCGACCTGCGGCTCACCGCCGGGCCGCTCGCCGTGCACGCCGACCCGCTGACCTGGCACCCCGGGGAGAGCCCCGAACAGATTGCCGTGCTGCTCCAGTCGGTGCTGTTCGCCACCCCGCAGGTCTCCGTCGACCTCGGCGCGCAGGACGCCGGGCAGCTCGCCGCGCTGGCGTTCTGGCTGCGCGTCGCCGAGGAGCACCGCGAGCTGCTCCAGCGCGGCGAACTGCGCCCGCACCGGCCCGAGTTGGCGTACCCGCTGATCGAGGCGGCGCGCGGCCGGCAGCTCGCCTTCGGACGCTACGCGCCGCTGCCGGTGCGGGCGCACGGGGAGTGGGAGCTGCTGCTGGTGGCCAACGCCGACCAGGACACTCTGGTGCGGGTCGAGTTCGACCGGGTGCCGGGACCGGTCGAACTGCTGGTGCAGGACTGCCGGGGCGGCGAGGTCGCCCGGGCGCAGACCCCGGTGGCCGGGACGGAACTCGCCGTCCGGGTGCCCACCGGCGGCCTGCTCACCCTGCGCAGGTAGCCCGCGGCCGGGGGCGGTCAGACCTCCAGGTCGCTCTCCACCTTCTTCAGCTGGTGGCGGGCCATCGCCAGGTTCGCCCGGTTGCGGTCCAGCGCCAGGTACAGGAACAGGCCCTTGCCGGAGCGGGAGGTCAGCGGGCGGATCAGGTGGTACTGCGAGGAGAGGGTGATCAGGATGTCCTCGATCGCCTCGTTCAGGTTGAGCAGCTCCATCGCCCGGAGCTTGGCCCGGACCACGTCGGTGTTGCCGGCGGCGGCGACGTTCAGGTCCAGCTCCGGCCCGCCGCCGATCAGGCCGAGCGCCATCCCGCTGTTGTAGTCGACCAGGGCGACACCGATGGCGCCGTCGATCGACCCCATGATGTCCTTGAGCGCGGTTTCCACGGCAGCCATGTGCAAGTACCTCTTCCAGTAGGCGAATTGACGGCACGTCAGATCGACGGGCCGGGTGGTGCGGAGATGAGATGAGCGTCAAAGGGGGGAGCGGGGAAGGTCAGAGCGGGTTGCGGTCGAGGTCCGCGTCGGCGAGTGCGGCTATCCGCGCCCCGGCCCGGCGGGCCTCCAGGTGCAGGCGGCCGACGTTGGCCTGCGCACCGGCCATCAGCGTCAGCACCGTGTACGCGCCGGCGGCGTACGTCGCGGTGTAGCCGAGCTCGCCCCGGGTGATCAGCTCCCGGAAGGCGCCCTGTCCGGTGGCCTCGGTGAGGCGCGCGCCGACGCCGAGCGCGGCGGCGGTCAGCGCGGCCACGCTCTCCGCCTCCAGGGCGCTGGTGTCGTGCGCCACCACCAGGCCGTCGGTGGTGGCGACCAGCGAACCCGTCAGGTGCGGGACGCGTGACCGCAGGCCGCGCAGTTCGGCGTGCACCTCGGCTTCGGGCAGCACGATCGTCCTCCTCGCGGTCAGTTGACGGAAGGTCCGCTTCATGACTCGGACGGCGGGCAGGGGCGGACGGGCAGGACGGTCACAGGGCCTCCAGAGCGGCGCGTAGTCGGAGCAGCAGGCCCACCTCCGGGTCCGAGGAGTCGTAGGAGCGCGGACCGGGCGGCAGCAGCACGTCCGGCGGCGCCGGTTGCGGCGCGGCTGCCGGTGGCGGGTCGGGAAGGACGGCGGGCCGGCCGGCCGCGAGCAGCCCGGCGGCGGCCAACTGCCGGACGTCCAGCAGGGTGCCGAAGGTGGAGCGGCCCAGCAGCCGGGCCAGCTCGGGCACGCCGCGGCTGCCGTCGGCGGCCGCCAGCAGGGCCTGCCGGCGGTGGCGCGGCACGGCGGTGCGGCGCACCGGGGCCGCGCCGGTCGCCACCGGCGCGGCGGAGTCCAGTTCGGCGGACGGCCAGCAGGAGTCCAGCAGGGCGCGGCGGCGGCCGACCGCGCCGCGCAGCTCCAGCACGGACAGCGGGCGGGCCAGCCGGAAGGCCGGCCGGGCGGCCGGGTCGAAGCGCAGCTCGCCGCCGTGCTGGGCGAGCGCGTCGAACGCGCCGTCCAAGGTGGCTGCCAGCCGGGCGAGTTCGAGCTCGCCGGGGCCGACGAGTCCGGACAGCCGGTCGGTGCCCAGGGCGACGGACTGCCAGTCGTGCAGGCCGATCCGGCCCGCGCCGACCAGCAGGTGGCCGACGGTCGCGCCGCGCGGGGACTCGGCGTGCACCACCAGGCCGGCCGCCAGGTGCACCGCCCCGTCCGGGCCGTGCAGGACGCCGGTCGCGCCCTCGGCGGCGAGGTCGGTCAGGGCGGCCTCGAAGGTGGTCGCGGGTGCGCAGCTGGAGCGCCGGCGGCGCGGCAGCGGGGCGGCCTGGGTGCGCCGGGGCCGCGGGGCGGAGTCCGGTGCGGCCGGGGCGAGTTGGGGGGCGGCGACGGGGGAGGCCACCAGCAGCGGCGGCACGGTCGGCATCGGGGGGACGACGGCCGGGACGAGTGCGGGGCCGGCGGCGAGGGGGTCGGCGGTGGGGGCGTCGGGCGGCGTGAGGGTGTCGGTGGGCCACATCAGGCGAGCACCAGTCGGTCGGCGATGGCGGCGAGGCGGAGCCGGGCCATCGCCAGGTTGGCGTGGTCCCGGTCCAGCCGGAGGTAGAGGAAGACGTTGGCGTCGAACGCGGCGGGGACGAACCGGATCAGGTGGTAGGTGCCGGCCGAGGTGACGATGACGTCCTCGGCGGGCGGGGCCCCGGAGTCCGGGTCGGCGAACGACGGGGTCTGGGTGACGGCGCGGGCGAGTTCGGTGGCGTCGGCCGCTCCCACCTCGTGGTCGCCGTCGGGGCCGAGTCCGGCGGTGCCGATGGCCAGGCCGTTGGTCCAGTCGACCAGGCTGACCCCGAGCGCGCCGGTGATCCCCATGGCTTCCGCAAGGCACTCCTCGATCCCGGGCACGTACCGCGTCCCTCCCCACCGTGCGGGGGCACGGCGCGTCGCTGCCACCGCCTTCACCTGCGGTAGTCTGACCGAAACGCAACGCTACCGGGGGGACCTCGGGAGGGCGAGACTTTCGGCCATATCCATCGGGCATATGCCCGAATGCGCTATGGTGCCCCGCCCTCCTGACGCCGCGTCAGACCGCGTGTTCGAGCGGTTCTCCCTGGTCGGCCGGTTCTTCCGGGTCCACCGCGCCGTCCTGGCCGGGCAGTTCGCGCAGGCGCGGGATTGGCGAGAACACCACCCAGAGCGCGGAGGCCACCGCTCCGGCCGCGGCGATCCACAGCGCCGGGCGCAGCCCGAGGGTCGAGCCGAGCAGTCCGCCGAGCAGCGAACCCAGCGGCCGCACCCCGTAGTTGACGGCCTGGTAGGCGCCGAACACCCGGGAGCGCAGGGCGTCGGGGATGCAGGCGGCGAAGATCGTGCCGGCCGAGATGTCCAGCACCATGACACCGATTCCGGACAGGAACTCGGCGCCGAACAGCAGTGCGGCGGCGGTGGCGACCGAGCCGCCGGCCAGCGGGATCAGCAGCAGCGGCGCGGGGAACAGCACCAGGCCGAACAGGAACGCCGGGCCGACGCCGATCCGGGCGGCCAGCCGGCCGGTGAGCGCCGCGCCGATCAGCGTGCCGACCGCGGCGGCGGCCAGCACGGCGCCCAGCAGGCCGGCGCTGAAGCCCAGTTCACGGGTGGCGTAGAGGACGAACAGGGCGCCGACGACGAAGGTGAACAGGTTGACGGTGGCGGTGCCGAGCAGTGCGGCCCGCATCACGGGGGAGTGCCGGATCCAGCGCAGCCCCTCGCCCGCCGAGCCGCGGCCGGCCTCGGCGGGCGGCGGCTCCTCGGGGCTGATCCGGCGCAGGAACAGCGCGGACGCCACGAAGGACAGCGCGTCCACCACCAGAGTCAGCGGTGCGGCGAGGAGTTGGACCAGCAGGCCGCCGAGGCCCGGGCCGGCCACGTAGGTGGCGGCGCGGCTGCCGTTGATCAGCGCGTTGCCGCGCAGGTACTGGTCGGCCGGGACGAGCGCGACGAACAGCGGCGGGTTGCAGACGTTGAAGAACACCGACAGCGCGCCGACCGCCAGCACCACCAGGTAGAGCTGAACCAGCGTCAGCACGCCCGCCGCCCAGGCAGCCGGGACGGTCAGCAGCACCGCGGCGCGCCCGAGGTCGGTGGCGATCATCACCCGGCGCCGCCGCCCGTAGCGGTCCGCCCAGCCGCCCGCGTGCAGGGACAGCAGCAGGTACGGCAGGTAGCCGGCGGCGGCCAGGTAGCCCATCTGCGCGGCGTCGGCGCGCAGCGCGGAGACCGCGATCAGCGGGATCACCAGCAGGGTGATCTGGTCGCCGAGCGAGGAGATGGTCTGGCCGCTCCAGTAGCGGCGGAAGGCCGGGTCGCGCAGCAGGTCGGGTATCCGGAGCCGGCCGGTCACGGTCGCACGTCCGTCGGGACGGCCAGCTGGATCAGCTGGACCGGGCGGGTGCCCTCGGGCGGCTCGCCGCCGGCCGGCCGCCGCTCCCGGTACGGGCGGGTCAACTCCTCGATCCGCGCCTGGAGTTCGAGCAGCTCGGCGGCCGTCACGTGCACCAGCGTGTCGCCGAATCCGGCGGCCTCGCGCCACTGCGGCGTCTCCTCGGCGCGGTGCGCCAGCCAGGCGGTGGCGCGGGCGAAGTAGCCGTCCAGGACGGCGCGTTGCAGGGTGTCGACGGCGGCGGCCTGCTCCGGGTCGGCGGGGGAGGAGTCCCAGCTGGTGAAGGCGGCGGTGGCCTGCCAGGGCTTCTCCCGGCCGCGGCCGCCGCCGGCCTCCTCCACCAGCCCGTACTTGGCGAGCTGGCGCAGGTGGAAGGAGCAGCTGGCGACCGACTCGGTGCCGAGCAGCTCCGCGGCCCGGGTCGCGGTCAGCGGCCCGTGCACGCGGAGCAGGCCCACCAGGGCCATCCGGGTCGGATGGGCGTAGGCGCGCAGGGCGCGGGGATCGGTCAGCCGGACGGCCGGCGGCGGTTCGCTCATGTGTCTAAAGCTATCTTTGGAAAGAAAGCTTTACAAGCGGGGCCGCCGCCGGCCGTCCGGCCGGAGCCGGGGTGTCAGGAGGCCGGGCCCACCCGCACCGTGGTCAGCTTGCCGCCCTGGGTCTCGCGGACCACCTCGATCCGGGTGTTGGTGTCCGGCACCTTCACCCCGAGCTGCGGGATCGCCGGGTCGCTGTACACCCCGGAGTGGTCGTCGAACACCGGCACCGCCGGCTTCGACGCCACCTTGGTGGCCACGCCCGCCTTGTGCAGCGTGAACGCGTCGGTCTTCTTCAGCGAGAAGGTCGCGTCGTACGACTGCGAACGCCCGTTGGTGAGCGAGCCGTCCGCGAACCGCAGCGCCTGCGGGTGCGCGTCCACCGGCAGGATCAGCCCGCCGCCCAGGTGGTCGACGGTGTTGTTGTCGCCATAGGAGGTGTCCCACAGCCAGACCAGGACGCCTTCCTGGTACGGGTAGTTGTCGATCACGTCGCCCTTGCCCGGCACGCCCGAGTAGCCGAAGTTGTACGGGCCGGTCTTCAGGTACGCGCCGTACCCGGCGTAGCGGCGGTTCTCCACCAGGTACGCCCGCGGGTGCTGCTTGACCGCGTCCTTGCCGTGCAGGACCGAGAACCCGACGGCCGCCCAGTCGCCCGGGCCGCCCTCCGCGCCGTCGGCCAGCAGGACGGCGCCGTCGGCGGTCAGCTTCACGGCGTCCACCAGCACGCCCTTGCCGTGCGTGTTGGTGTCCGAGGTGACGTGGAAGCGCACCTGCACCTGCTTGCCCAGGTAGGCGTCCAGCGGGACGTGCAGCTGCCGGTAGCCGCCCGAACTGCCGCTCAGGCCGGGGGTGAGCGCGGTGGTGTCGCCGATCGGCTGCCCGTCGACCGTGCCGTGCAGCGGCGTCCAGGTCCGGCCGCCGTCGGCGGAGCCCTCGACGGTGAAGAAGTCGTAGTCCTGCTCGGTGTCCCACCAGGCGGCCGCGTCCAGCGCTGCCGAGGCGGTCCTCCCGGTCAGGTCCACGGTGCGCGCCAGCGAGGCGTCCATGTTGTCGCCGGTGTCGCTCCACCACTGCGCGCCGCCCTCGAACGGCTCGGCCAGCGTGGTCGTGGTCGACCCCGGCGGCAGGTGCACCAGGACGGCCTGCGCCTGGTCGGTGTTGTAGCCGGAGACGCCGAGGGTGTGGCTGGACCGGGTGGCGGCCTGCGCCTCGTCGTAGTTCAGCCAGCCCATCTGCAACTTGCTCCAGGCGTCCAGGTCGCCCGGGAACTCGCCGGTGGTGTTGCGCCCCCGGCCCAGGTACGAGCCGGAGGACATCAGCGACCAGAAGCTGACCGAGTTGTCGCCGCCGTTGGTGGAGTACAGGTCCGGCAGGCCCAGGTTGTGCCCGAACTCGTGGGAGAACAGGCCCACTCCGCTGTTCTCGCCCGCCTGCACGTAGTCGTACACGTACAGGCCGGTGTCGCCGACCGGTGCGCCGCCGATCCGGTTGCCCGCCGGGCCGGTCTGGCCGGACGGGTCGGGGAAGGTCCAACTGCGGTGCGCCCACAGGGCGTCGCCGCCCTGCGCGCCGCCGCCCCAGGTCTCGTCCACGCCGGCGTGCACCACGATCACGTTGTCGAGGTAGCCGTCCGGCTCGTCGAAGTCGCCGTCCTTGTCGAAGTCGTAGCGGTCCTGGACGTCGTACTGCGCCAGCTCCGCCCTGACGTCCGCCGCGGTGCGGCCCTTGGCGAGCTCGCCGTCGTACCAGGCCTTGGTGGCGTCCCGGACGAACTCCTGCGCCTGGGTCCAACCGCCGCCGCCCTGCGGGCCCTTGTTGGATCCGTAGCGGGCCTCGTTCCACGGCAGGGTCACCCAGTCGGTGACGGTGCCCTGGATGTCGTACCGGCCCGAGGACTGGGTGCGGTAGAAGTTGCGCATCGAGTTCGCGCCCGGCGCGTCGTCGAAGAACATCTTCTGGTAGTAGCTGCGGTCGAAGTCGCCCTGCCAGTAGGTGTGGGTGTCGTTCGAGCCGGGCTTCGGGATCCGGTTGTGCTGCGGGCCGGGGGTGCCGCCGTAGCGCGGCTGCCCGTTGTACAGCGTGGAGTTGTCCACCTGGTCGCCGAACTGGGCGAGGATCACGAAGACCTTGTCGGTGCGCTGGTGGGCCAGCTGGACGTAGTCGTTGCCGATCTTCACCTTGGCCGGGGTGGTGCCCTTGTCGCTCCGGGCGACCTTGCCCTGGTTGACCTGCTCCAGGGCCTGCGCCTTCAGCGCCTGCCGGGCCTTCTCCTGCGGCGGCAGCGGCGACGGCGGCGCCTCGCGCTCGTCGGAGGCCTGATCGGCCGTCAACATCCGGTCGGGGGTGGTCGGTTGGGCGAAAGCAGGGACGGCGGTCAGGGCTATCGCGCCGGTGGTCAGCGCAGCCAGGACGGCTGTGGGGAGTCTGCGCAAAGAGACCCGCTCCTTAACGGAAGGAAGGGTAAAAGGATGGTCGGTAATATTTCACATGTCATCCTTCACGCGGAAGGGGTCAGACCCAACTCCCGACGCAGGAAGGCCAGTTCCACCGCCGCCAGGCGCTCCAGCGCCCCGTCCGGCAGCATGTGGGTCAGCCCCGGCAGCGGCAGCACCGCGTGCGGACGGCCCGCCCGGGTCAGCGCCTGCGACAGCAGCAGCGTGTGCGAGGGGTGCACGTTGTCGTCCGCCAGGCCGTGGACCAGCAGCAGCGGACGGCTCAGTGACGGCGCGTCGGGGAGCAGGCAGTCCGCCTCGTACCCCTCCGGGTTCTCCTGCGGCAGGCCCAGGTACCGCTCGGTGTACGCCGTGTCGTACAGCCGGAAGTCGGTCGGCGGCGCGCCCGCGCTCGCCGCGTGGAACACGTCCGGACGGCGCAGCACCGCCATCGCCGCGAAGTACCCGCCGTACGACCAGCCGCGCACGCCGACCCGGGACAGGTCCAGGTCCGGGTGGAGCGCGCCCAGCGCCTGCAGCGCCGCCACCTGGTCGTCCATCGCCACCGCGGAGAAGCGGCGGAAGATGGCGCGGGTGAACTCCGGTGACACGAACGGGGTTCCGCGGTTGTCCACGGTCACCACCGCGAAGCCCTGGTCGGCCCACCACTGCTTCAGCTGCCAGCGGCGCGGCTCGTTCGCCACCGCCTGGTAGCCCGGCCCGCCGTAGATGTCCACCAGCACCGGCAGCTTGCTCCCCGCCACGTGGCCGCGCGGGTACAGCACCGCCGCGGGCAGCCCGTGCTCCGTCACCCGGGCCAGCAAGGGCTTGGGCCGGTACGGGAGTTCGGCCGACAGGTCGGCGAACGCGGTGCGGACGCCGGGCTGCCGCCACTCGCGCCGGACGCCGTTCAGCCCCGCCGAGGTCAGCAGCAGCACGCCCTCCCCGTGCGCGGCCACCGAGTGCACGCCCGGGCCCTCGGAGAGCAGCTCCGGGGCGCCGCCGTCCGGGTCCAGCAGGAACACCTGCTGGTCGGCCGGATCGCCCTCGCCCGCCTCGACCAGCAGCCGGCCGTCCGGCCACGGGCCGAGCACGCGGCGGACCTGGAGGCGCTCGTCGGTGAGCGCCTTCCCATCCAGCGCCAGCCCGCGCGCCGCCGGGGTGTCCGCCGAGGTCAGCACCCGGCCGTCGGGCAGCCGCTGCGGCGTGCCCGGCAGCGGGTCCACCCAGAACTCGTCCACGGTGCAGGAGAGTTCACGGGTCCCGCCGGTCGCCGGGTCGGCGCTCAGCAGCAGCACGCACTGCTGCAGCCGGTCCGCGACGGTCAGCAGCACCTCGCCGTCGGACGCCCACTCCGCCGCCACCAGGTACGGGAACCCGCCGTCGTCCCAGCGCAGCCGGGTCCGCTCGCCGTTCGGGCGCAGCACCCAGAGCTGGACGTCCGCGTTCGGGCCGCCCGCCTGTGGGTAGGCGAAGGACTCCGGCTCGCGCGCCGGGTCCGCCGGGTCGGCGAAGTGCCGCACCGGGAGCGCCGATTCGTCCACCCGGGCGGCCAGCACCGCCGAACCGTCCGGCGACCACCAGTGGCCCCGGGAGCGGCCCAGTTCCTCGGCCGCGGCGAACTCCGCGACGCCCCAGCGCGCCCCGTCCGCCGGGCTGAGCCGGCCGCCCGGCGCCAGGTGCAGCGCGTCGTCCGCGACGTACGCGACCAGCGAGCCGTCCGGGTTCGGGCGCGGGTCGAACGCCGGCCCGGCGACCGGGAGTTCGGTGCAGGCGCCGGTCTCCGTGTCGCACCGGAACAGGCGGCCGTCGAGGGCGAACACCGCGGTGGCGAGGTCGGCGGTGGCGGCGAAGGAACCGATGCCGGGCGCCCAGACCCGGATCCGCTCGCGCAGCCGGCGCTCCGCCGCGGGCAGTGCGGCCGCCGTGCCGGTGCGCGCCGGGAGGAGGGCCTCCGGGTCGGCGACCAGGCGCTCCTGATGGGTGGTCAGGTCGAGGCTCCACAGGCGCTCGACCGGGTCGGTCGGGCCGGTGGAGCGCAGGAACAGGGCGCGGCTCGCGTCGGCGGCGAGGGTGACCGCGCGCGGCGAGCCGTAGCTGAAGCGGCCGGTGGCGGCGCTCAGCGCGAGAAAGGGGTCGGTGTGAGTCACCCGCCGATGGTTGCCGCACCGGGCCCACTTCGGCTAGAAGTATGACGTGTGAAATGTCACACAGCATCAAGGCGCAGAGCAGCACGGCGCACAGCATCGAAGAGGGCGGCCGAGTGAACACCCCGCAGCACCCACGACACCCCGCCGGCCCGCCCGCCCCGCTCCCGGGCAGCACCACCCTGTTCGCCCTCGACCCGGGCACCGCCCACCTCAACCACGGCTCGTACGGCGCCGTCCCGGTCCCCGTCCAGCGCCGGCAGGCCGAACTGCGCGCCGCACAGGAACGCGACCCGGACGCCTTCCTGCACGACGCCCCCGACCGGATCGCCCGCGCCCGCGCCGAGATCGCCGCCGCCCTCGGCGGCAACCCCGAACGGCTCGCCCTGCTCACCAACGTCACCGAAGGCATCGCCGTCGCCCTCGACACCGTCCCGCTCGCCGCCGGCGACGAGATCCTGGTCACCGACCACGGCTACGGCGTCGTCACCCGCGCCTGCGAACGCCGCGCCGCCGATACCGGAGCCCGCGTCCGCAGCGTGCGGCTCTCCCCGCAGACGCCCGACGGGGACGCCGTCGCCGAACGCGTCCTCGCCGCCGTCACCCCGCGCACCAGGCTCGCCGTCCTCGACCTGATCACCTCACCCACCGCCCGCGCGATCGCCGGCCCCGCACTGCTCGACGCGCTGCGCGAACGCGGCATCACCACCGTCGTGGACGCCGCCCACGCCCCCGGCGCCCTGCCCGTGGACCTCGGCGGCGAGGCCGGCGGCGCGGACTTCTGGATCGGCAACCTGCACAAATGGGCGTTCGCCCCGCGCCCGACCGGAGTCCTCGCCGTCCACCGCCGGTGGCGCTCCCGGGTCCGCCCGCTGACGTACTCCTGGGAACACGACCGCGGCTTCCCGCGCAACGTCGAATGGCGCGGCACCTGCGACTACACCGGCTGGCTCGCCGCCCCCGCCGGCCTCGCACTGATCCACCGGATCGGCGCGGAGCGGCTGCGCGAGCACAACGCCCGGCTCGTCGAACACGGCAGCCGCCAACTCGTCGAACACGCCGGACTGCGCCCGCTCCCCGCCCACCCCGGCCTCCCGATGCGGGCCCTGCGGCTGCCGGCCGGCACCGCGGAGCACGAACACTCCGCGAAGGCCCTGATGGCCGCCGTCCACCGTGCCCTCCGCACCCGGATCGCCGTCCGCCCCTGGCCCGGCGGCGGCATCCTCCGGATCAGCGCCCAGCTCTACAACCGCCCCGAGGAGTACACCCAGCTCGCCACCGGCCTCCCGCGCCTGCTCACCCACCGGGCAGGGCCGTCGGGCGGCGGTCAGGGGGCGGCGCGGAGTTCCTCCAGCAGCATGCCCTGATCGGCGAGCAGTTCGGTGAGTATCCGGCGGGCGGTGCGGAGGAGGTCGGCGACATCGGCGCCGGCGAGGGCGTAGACGACGGTGGAGCCCTCGCGGGTGGCGGTGACCAGGCCGGAGCGGCGCAGGATGGCCAACTGCTGGGAGAGGCTGGACGGTTCGACGTCGAGCGCGGTCAACAGGTCGCGGACGGGGGTCGGCCCGGCCTGGAGCAGTTCGAGCACTCGGATCCGGACCGGGTGGCCGAGCATCCGGAAGAACTCGGCCTTGGCCTGGTACAGCGGTACGGGCATGCTTCCTCCCCTGGTTCTCGGACGGCGTGCGGGCCGCCACCGCTCGCTCAGACCTCCAGGGACGATTCGATCCGCTTCAACTGGTGCCGGGCCATGGCCAGGTTGGAGCGGCTGCGGTTGAGCGCGAGGTACAGGAACAGGCCGCGCCCGCCGGCCGTGGTGAGCGGGCGGATCAGGTGGTACTGGCCGGTGAGGGTGACCAGGATGTCCTCGATGCCGTCCTCGTGCAGGTTGAGCAGCTCCATCGCCCGCATCTTCGCGCGCACCAGGTCGGTGTTGGCGGCCGCGGCGACGTTCAGGTCGATCTCCCCGCCGTCGCCGAGGGTGCCCAGGGCCATGCCGCTGCCGTAGTCCACCAGGGCCACGCCGATGGCACCTTCGATGGTCATGGCTTCCTTGAGCGAGGTTTCGAGATTCGCCATTGCGCTGTCCTCCGGTCGTGGCGGGGTCGGTCGGTCGGCACGACTGTAGGAACCGGATCGCCCGACGGCCGACTGTTGACCGCAATCCTTCTAAACCGGGCCACAGTTGACCGGTCGTCACCGGATCGGCGACCACATGAAGACATTTGCAACTACGGATGTGAGCACTTCACGCAAGCATGATTTCCGCAGCCGCTCCCGGGGAACGGGGCCCGGGCAACGGGCAACGGGGCAACGGGGCATGGGGCCCGGGCAACGGGGCAACAGGGCATGGGGCCCGGGCAACGGGGCAACAGGGCATGGGGAGTTGGCGGCGAGGTACGGGCGCCCACTCGGCTCCGCCCCGGACGTGACGGAGCCCGGGAGCGGTATCCAGCTCCCGGGCCCCTGAGGTGCCACCCAATTGCTCTGCGCCGGCACGTTTAAGGCCGAGGGTCAATCTCACAACGTCGTGCTTTGCCATTGAAGCTACCGTGCCGCGGAGAGGCACAGGCGGGAGTCGAACCCGCATCCGACGTTCCAGGCCCTCGACCGGTCGATCCGGCGCTCGGCGGCGAATGCTGAGTCTGGAGCGAGAGTCTGAGATTCACGGGGCTGCCTCTGCCATGTTGGGCCACCCCGGCGCGTGAGTGCCGGGGGGAGGACTCGAACCTCCACCGTGTACCCCGAAGTCAGCTTCAACTTCAGTGTCAGCTTGCGCTTTTCGCGCCCACCCCGGTCTCACCCGGGGGGATCGTGGGGCTACCCGAACAGGTAGCCGAAAACGGCGTCGCCGACCCGGCGGTCGGTGACCTCCGCGGCGTTCGCCTCCTCGCGGGCGAACTGCACCGCCTGCTGGAGCTTCTCCACCCGTTCCAGCAGCTCGTTCACCCGCCGCGCGGGCAGCGCGCCGGAGAACTTCACGGTCGTCCAGTACCCGATCGCGACGTCCTCGTAGTAGACCTCGACCTGCGCCGGGTGCTTCTCCGTCGCCTCCGCCTTCACGTGGTTGCGCGGCACCTTCTTGGTGCGGATGGTCCGCACCGCCTCGGTCTTCCACGCGTCCGAGGACGGGTCGTGCGACCAGGACTCGGCGGCGTCCAGCACCGGCAGCTTGCGGACGAAGGTCCGCAGGTCGGTGAGCTGCTTCTCGAGGAACAGCAGGTAGGTGACCGGCGCGCCCGCCACCAGCGTCCGCCCGTCCACCACCACGTCGGCCCGGGCGTCGGTGTTCGCCCAGTCCTTGGTGGCCGTCACGTCGAACAGCCTGGTCAGCGTCGCGGCCGTGGCGCGCAGCACGTCCTCCGCCTTGACCTGGACCCGGGTGGACTCCGGAGGGAGCTGCTCGCCCTCCTCGTCCTTCGGCTGGTACGTCCGGGAGATGCCGGCCAGCAGCGCGGGCTTCTGCAGGTCCTGGTGAGCCTGCGTCAGCTCCTGGAAGGACTTCGACTTGACGCCTTTTTCCACGGCGATGATCTGGTTCAACTTGGCCACGGCGAGGACGCTAGCGGAACGCCCGTTCGACCGTCATACGGTTTTCGCAACCCGGCGCCCCGGCCGGCATCCCGCTCGCCGTCTCCGTCACCGGGCCTTCCCCCACCCGTGCCCCATCCGTGTGCCCGCACCCGTGCCCCCACCCCTGCCGCCACCTGGAACGCCACCCCCGCCGCCACCCCCGTCGTCACCCCGCGGCGCTCACCGCCGGCAGCCGCCCGCTCACGCTTCGCACCCCCGCCGGCCGCCCTTTTCAGCTGCCGGAAAAGTCTGATGTTGATGTCACTCCAGACGGGTAATCTCAGGCTGAGATGCTCGATCACCACACCCCAAGCACCCGCTGCGCCCCGTCGCCCCTCCGGGCCACGGCCCCGCAGCCGCAGGCGTCGCCGTCTGCGCCCCCGTCCAGCCACACCCACGGGAAGAAAAGGTGACGCCAGTGCACGGCAACCCCACGCCCGAAGAGCAGCTCAGCCCCGCCGAGCGGTACGCGGCCTCCCGCGAGCGCGCCAAGGAGCAGGCGACGGCCCTCTACGGCTTCCAGCAGTTGTACGACTTCCCGCTCGACGACTTCCAGGTGCAGGCCTGCGAGACGCTGGAGAGCGGCAAGGGCGTCCTGGTCGCCGCGCCCACCGGCAGCGGCAAGACCATCGTCGGCGAGTTCGCCGTCCACCTGGCGCTCGCCGCCGGCCGCAAGTGCTTCTACACCACGCCGATCAAGGCGCTGTCCAACCAGAAGTACGGCGACCTGGTGAAGCGCTACGGCGCCGCCAAGGTCGGCCTGCTCACCGGCGACAACTCCGTCAACGGCGACGCGCCGGTGGTCGTGATGACCACCGAGGTGCTGCGCAACATGCTGTACGCGGGCTCCAGCGCGCTCGACGGCCTCGGCTACGTGGTGATGGACGAGGTGCACTACCTCGCCGACCGCTTCCGCGGCGCCGTCTGGGAGGAGGTCATCATCCACCTCCCCGAATCCGTGACGCTGGTGTCGCTGTCCGCGACCGTCTCCAACGCCGAGGAGTTCGGCGACTGGCTGGACACCGTCCGCGGCGGCACCGAGGTGATCGTCTCCGAGCACCGCCCCGTCCCGCTCTGGCAGCACGTGATGGCCGGCAACCGGATGTACGACCTGTTCGCCAGCCCCGACCGGGACGGCCGCCCCAAGGGCAGCCTGAAGAACCCGGCCAAGGCCGTGAACCCCGAACTGGTGCGCCTGGCCCGCTCCGAGGCCGACCGCGGGCGGGACAGGTTCGCCCGCGGCCGCGGCCGCTCGATGCCCGCCGGCCGCCCCGGCCGGGTCTGGACGCCGAGCCGCGTCGACGTCATCGACCGGCTCGACGCCGAGGGCCTGCTGCCCGCGATCACCTTCATCTTCAGCCGGGCCGGCTGCGAGGCCGCCGTCCAGCAGTGCCTCAACTCCGGCCTGCGCCTGAACCGGGACGCCGACCGCCTGAAGGTCCGTCAGTTCGTCCAGGAGCGCTGCCGCGACATCCCCGACGAGGACCTCAACGTGCTCGGCTACTTCGAGTGGCTCGACGGCCTGGAGCGCGGCATCGCCGCCCACCACGCCGGCATGCTGCCGAGGTTCAAGGAAGTCGTCGAGGAACTCTTCGTCCAGGGCCTGGTCAAGGCGGTCTTCGCGACCGAGACGCTCGCCCTCGGCATCAACATGCCCGCCCGCTCGGTGGTCATGGAGAAGCTCGTCAAGTGGAACGGCGAGACCCACGCCGACATCACCCCCGGCGAGTACACCCAGCTCACCGGCCGGGCCGGCCGCCGCGGCATCGACATCGAGGGCCACGCCGTGGTGCTGTGGCAGCGCGGCCTCGACCCGGAGGCGCTGGCCGGCCTGGCCGGCACCCGCACCTACCCGCTCAAGTCGTCCTTCCGCCCGTCCTACAACATGGCCGTCAACCTGGTCGGCCAGTTCGGGCGGCACCGCTCCCGCGAACTGCTGGAGACCTCCTTCGCGCAGTTCCAGGCCGACCGCTCGGTGGTCGGCATCGCCCGCCAGGTCCAGCGCAACGAAGAGGGCCTGGACGGCTACCGCGAGTCGATGACCTGTCACCTGGGCGACTTCGACGAGTACATGAGCCTGCGCCGGCAGCTCAAGGACCGTGAGAACACCCTCGCCCGCGAGGGCTCCACCCAGCGCCGGGCCGCCGCCGTCGAATCGATCGAGCAGCTCAAGCCCGGCGACATCATCCACGTCCCCACCGGCAAGTTCGCCGGCCTCGCCCTGGTCCTCGACCCCGGCCTGCCGCCGGACGTCCGCGGCCGGCACGGCCGCACCGGCCCGCGCCACCCCGACTACCAGGACGGGCCGCGCCCGGTGGTGCTCACCGCCGAACGCCAGGTCAAGCGCCTCGCAATGATCGACTTCCCGCACCCGGTCGCGGCCATGGACCGGATGCGCATCCCCAAGTCCTTCAACCCGCGCAGCCCGCAGTCCCGCCGCGACCTCGCCTCCGCGCTGCGCACCAAGGCCGGCCACCTCGAACCCGAGCGCTTCCGCAAGGGCCGCGCCGCCGCCGCCGACGACCCCGAGATCGGCCGGCTGCGCACCGCGCTGCGCCAGCACCCCTGCCACGGCTGCGACGAACGCGAGGACCACGCCCGCTGGTCCGAGCGCTACCACCGCCTGCACCGGGACACCGAACTGCTGGAACGCCGGATGCGCTCCCGCACCCACACCATCGCCCGCACCTTCGACCGGGTCTGCGGCCTGCTCACCGACCTCGGCTACCTCCGGGGCGACACCGTCACCGACGACGGCAAGCGCCTCGCCCGGCTGTACGGCGAGCTCGACCTGCTCGCCTCCGAGTGCATCCGCGAACGCGTCTGGGACGGCCTCGCCGCCGCCGAACTCGCCGCCTGCGCCTCCGCGTTGGTGTACGAGGCCCGGCAGTCCGACGACGCCACCGCCCCGCGGGTCCCCGAGGGCGGCGCCAAGGACGCGCTCGGCCAGATGGTCCGGATCTGGGGCAGGCTCGACGCCCTGGAGGAGGAGCACAAGATCTCCACCGCCGAGGGCGTCGGCCAGCGCGAACCCGACCTCGGCTTCGCCTGGACCGCCTACCGCTGGGCCCTCGGCCACGACCTGGACGCCGTCCTCCGCGACGCCGACATGCCCGCCGGCGACTTCGTCCGCTGGACCAAGCAACTGATCGACGTCCTCGGCCAGATCCAGGACGCCGCCGGCGAGAACCTCGAACTCCGCCGCACCGCCCGCAAGGCCGTCGACGGCATGCGCCGCGGCATCATCGCGTACTCGTCCGTCGGCTGACCCCGTTCGCAACGCCCCGGGCCCGGCCACTCCTTGGGAAGCGGCCGGGCCCGGGGCGTTGCGGGCTGCTACCGGGTGGCCAGGACCTCCAGGAGGCGGGTGAGGGAGGTGCCGAGGGCCCAGCGTTCGGCGAGGGCTTCCAGGGCCATCGGGTCGCGCGGCTCGCGGGGGAGGGCCGGGTCGAAGGGCGGGAGTTGGATGTCGGTGGCGACGCGGACCACGGTCGGGGCGACGTCGAGGTAGGGGGCCGCTTCGAGCAGGTTCTTGCGGCGGGCCGGGGTCAGCTTGGAGGTGGGGTCGGCGGCGGCGGCGCGGACGCCCGCCAAGTCGCCGTAGGTCTGGATCAGTTGGGTGGCGGTCTTCTCGCCGATGCCCTTCACGCCCGGCAGGCCGTCGCTCGCGTCGCCGCGCAGCGCGGCGAGGTCGGCGTAGGACGAGCCGGGGACACCGTACTTCTCGAGGATGGCCGCGTCGTCCATCCGCAGCGCCGAGCCGATGCCCTTCGCCGGGTACAGCACCGTCACCGCGCGGGCGTCGTCGACCAGTTGGAACAGGTCGCGGTCGCCGGTGACGATCTCGACCGGGCCGGTGGCGCGGGTGGCCAGGGTGCCGATCACGTCGTCGGCCTCGTAGCCGGGCGCGCCGATCCGGGCGATGCCCAGGGCGTCAAGGACCTGCTCGATCACCGGGACCTGCGGGGCGAGGGTGTCCGGCACCTCCTCCTCGCCGTCCGTCGCGGCCTCGGCCACCCGGTGCGTCTTGTAGGTGGGGATCAGGTCGACCCGCCACTGCGGACGCCAGTCGGCGTCCATGCAGGCCACCAGGTGGTCCGGGCCGTGGTCCTGGACGAGGCGGGTGATGAAGTCGAGCAGCCCGCGCACCGCGTTCACGGGCTCGCCCTGCGGCGAGCGCAGTGAGTCCGGCACGCCGAAGTAGGCACGGAAGTAGAGGCTCGCGGTGTCGAGCAGCATCAGGCGCGGTGCGTTCGTGGCGGTCACCCCCCGATCATGCCGCATCCCGCCGACAACGCGGCTGACGCGGAGTCAGCGCGGGCCTGGGAGGTGTTGTTGACCTCCGGCGGAGTGTGCCGCCCCCGCCGGGCATGCGGGGTCCGGTCAGTGCGGGTGCGGGCCGGAGCGGTGGACCGGGCCGTGCGCGTCGGCGCAGTGCTCGCGGGCCTCCTCCTCGGCGGCCGCCGCCTCGCTGCTCGGCGCGATCTGCAGCAGCCCGTCCGCGCCGCTCTCGCCGACGTGGTCGACCTGGAGGGTGGCGTGGGTGATCCGGTATTCCTCGCGCAGCTGCCGCTGCAACTCGCGCTGCACCGCGTGGCAGTCTCCGCCCGGCGTGACCAGGATGTGCGCCGACAGCGCGGGCTGGTTGGAGGTGATCTCCCAGATGTGCAGGTCGTGGATCTCCTCCACCCCCGGGGTGGCCACCAGCCGGTCCGCCACCCGGTCCGGGTCGATCCCGGCGGGCGCGGCCTCCAGGAAGATCCGCGCCGAGTCCCGCACCAGCCCGATCCCGGCCCGCAGCATCAGCGCGACCACCACCAGCGAGGCGATGGCGTCGGCCCGCACGAACCCGGTGAACAGCACCACCGCACCGGCCACCGCCGTCGCGACGAACGCGTACAGGTCGGTCAGGACATGCTGGAAAGCGCCTTCCACGTTCAGCGAAGAGCGGTTCGCCTTCGACATGCACCAGGTCGCCGCGACGTTCACCACCACGCCGACCAGCGCCGTCGCCAACACCAGCGATCCCGTCACCGCCGGCGGCGAGATCAGCCGGGCGACCGCCTCGTAGCCCAGCCACGCCGACAGCACCAGCAGCGTCACGCCGTTCGCCTGCGCCGACAGGATCTCGGCCCGCTTCAGCCCGTACGTGTAGCCGCCGCGGGCCGGACGCGCCGCCAGCCGCATCGCCACCAGGGCCAGCGCGATCGACGCCGCGTCGGTGAGCATGTGCGCCGCGTCCGAGATCAGCGCCAGCGAGCGGGCCGCGAAACCGACCACCACCTCGCCGGCCATGAACACCACCAGCAGCAGCAGCGCGCTCCACAGCCACTTCCGGTCCGCGTCCGCCGACACCGCGTGGCTGTGCCCCGCGTGCCCACGGCCGCCGTGCCCGTGGCCGTGACCCTCCCCGTCCCCGTGGCCCTTCCCGTCCCCGTGGCCGTGGTCGTGGCCGTTCCGGTGATCGTGATCGGCGTCGTGATCGGGGTCGTGGTCGTGCGTGTGGTCGTGCTCGTGATCGGCCATCGAGGTCCCTCCGCTCCGGTCTCCGCCCCCGAAGTGAACCCCAATTCGGAGGAAGATCCAAAGGCTGCACTGGTGACCGTTGTCGTTCCCCGTTAGGCCATTCAGGTCAGGTAGGGTGCGGCCCGCATCCGCGCAGGTCGCGCGGGTTCTCGGGACGTCGGGTCGGGAGTGGGGCGGGATGACGGAGCAGGTGCCGCTGGCGGTGATCGCCAAGGAGTGGGGCCGGATCGGCGTGCTCGGGTTCGGCGGGCCGCCCGCGCACATCCTGCTGCTGCGCCGGCTGTGCGTGGAGCAGCGCGGCTGGCTCGCGGCGAGCGAGTTCGAGGACGGCATCGCCGCCACCAACCTGCTGCCCGGACCGGCCTCCACCCAGCTGGCGATCTTCACCGCCTGGCGGGTGCGCGGCACGGCCGGGGCGCTGGTCGGCGGCGCGGCGTTCATCCTGCCCGGGCTGGCGCTGATCCTGCTGCTGGCCGCGCTGTTCCTGGCCGGCGAACCGCCGCGCTGGGTGCTCGGCGCCGCCGCCGGCGCGGGCGCGGCGGTCGCCGCCGTCGCCGTCCAGGCCGCGACCGCCCTCGTCCCGGCCAGCCTGCTCCGCTCCGGTGCCGGCCCCGCGCGGGTCCGCTGGGTCTGCTACCTGCTGGCCGGCGCGGCGGCCGCGGTCCTCACCGGCCCCTGGCTGGTGCTCGTCCTGGTGGCCGCCGGCGCCGCCGAGATCGCCTTCCGCCGAAGCGCCCGCCGTCTCAGCCGAACGGGTGACACCGAGCTGCGCCGACCGGACGGTGACACCCCACCCGAAGCGTCCGGACCGTCCTCCCCGTCCGGCCCGCGCGCCGTGCTGCCCCTGCTGGTGCCGGGCCTGGCCGCGACGGGTGGGCTCGGTGCGCTCGCCTGGGTCGCCTTCAAGGTCGGCGCGCTCTCGTACGGCGGCGGCTTCGTGATCATCCCGCTGATGCAGCAGGACGCGGTGCACCGCTACCACTGGATGACGGACGGTCAGTTCCTGAACGCCGTCGCGCTCGGCCAGATCACTCCCGGACCGGTGGTCCAGACCGTCTCCGTGGTCGGGTTCGCCGCCGCGGGCGTGCTGGGCGGACTGCTCGCCGCGGCGGTGGCGTTCGCCCCGTCCTTCCTGTTCGTGCTGTTCGGCGCCGCGCACTTCGACCGGCTGCGCGCCAACACCGCCGTCCAGGACTTCCTCACCGGCGCCGGCCCCGCCGTGATCGGTGCGATCGCCGGCTCCGCACTCCCGCTGGCGCTGGCCCTGCACCACCCGTGGCAGTACGCCGTCCTCGCCCTCGCCGCGCTGTGGCTGCTGGTGCTGCGCCGCCCCGTCGTCCCCTGCCTGCTGGGCGCGGGCGCGCTCGGGGTGGTGGCGGTCCTGTCCGGCCTGCCGCTCCCGTAGCCACCGAGCAGTGGAGCGACCGAACAGTGGAGCAGCCGAGCGGCGGGGCGTCAGACGGCCGGGACGAGGGCGGGGGAGAGCCGAGCGGCGCGGATCAGGGCGCGCGGGATGCGGAGGTCCTCGCTCTGCTCGGGGTGCCACTGGACGCCGAGGGTGAAGCCGGGGCCCTCGACGGCCTCGACGGTGCCGTCGGCGTGGAGCGCGCTGACGGTGAGGCCCTCGCCGAGGCGGGCGACGGCCTGGTGGTGGTAGGTCGGGACGACGACCGCCGGCTCGGGGAAGAGATCGGCGAGCAGCGTGCCCGCCACCGGGTGGATCGGGTGGCGGCCGTACTCGCTGGGGGCGCCGAGGTGGTCGTGCACCTCGCCGACCACGTCCGGCAGGTGCTGGATGAGCGAGCCGCCGCAGACCACGTTGAGCAGCTGCATGCCCCGGCAGACGCCCAGCAGCGGGGTGCCGGCGGCGAGCGCGGCGCGGATCAGCGCGGCCTCCCACAGGTCGCGCTCGGGTGCGTTGGCCACCGTCCGGGGGTGGGGGCTCTCGCCGTACAGGGCGGGGGCGACGTCCTCGCCGCCGGCGACGATCAGGCCGTCCAGGCGGGCGACGGAGGCCGCCGCGTGTTCGGGCGCGTCGGGCGGCAGCATGACGGCGATGCCGCCGGACTCCCGGACCAGGGCCGGGTAGCGCTCGGGGAGCAGCACCGACCGCATGGCGTCCCACCGTCCCCAACCGGCGTCGAGGAGGAAGGTGCTGATGCCGATGACGGGGCGAGGGGTCATGGCGCGCATTCTGCCGCTCCGCCGCGCGCCCGGTGGCGCGACCCACCAGCCGCACGCGCCCCTTCAGGCGCGTGGAGCACAGCGCACGCCCGTGGACGGCTCCGAGGAGCCTCTCCGGCACCGGGTCCGCGCGATTCTCACCCGAATCTCATCACCAGACCCCCGTTTCCGGCCCTGCGCTGATTTCCCGCTTATCCACGGCCGCCTAGGGTCGTGGGTGTGAGTGAGCAGCAGATTCCGGCCGGGTGGTACCCGGACCCAGTCGACACCGACAGCGACCCCCGCCCCGAGCGCTGGTGGGACGGCAAGGGCTGGACCGCCAGCACCCGCCCGGCCTCGGCCGCCCCCGCGGACACGCCGTCCGCCCCCTCCGGCGCGGGGAGCACCCCGACCGGCCCGTCCGCCCCCGCCGACACGCCGTCCGACGGCGCGTCCGCGCAGGGCGCCCCGGCAGGTGCCCCGTCCGGCGCCGAGGACACCACCGTGCTCGAAGGCACCGTGCTGGACGCCGACGGGCAGGCCGTCCACTACCCGCCGCTGCCGCCGTACGCGCAGCAGCCGGTGCCGCAGGCCAAGCCGCGCCGCCGCCCGTCCGGGCCGGTGCTGGTCGCGGCCGCGGTGGCCGCGGTGCTCGGCCTGGCGGTCGGCTCCGGCGTCACCTACCTGGCGATGGACGGGCGGGACGGCAAGTCCGCCTCCGCCCAGCGCTCGCCGGAGGGCCGGTACGGGCACAACAACCCCGGCGACAGCTTCGGCGGCCAGAACGGCCAGAACGGCCAGAACAGCCCGGGCGACGGACTGCCGAGCTTCCCCGGCCAGGGCAACGGCGGCAACGGGGGCAGCGGCGGCAGCGGCGGCGGGAACGGCAAGGGCGGCGGCAGCGGCAAGGGCGGCGCCAACGCGAACCTCGCCGTCGACATGGTCAACGGCGTCTCGGTGCCGATCCCCAGCGGCTGGAAGGGCGGCACCACCACCGACGGCTACGCCAGCACGTACGTCGGCGAGTACACCTGCGTGGACGGCTCGGACACCTGCACGCTGGCCGGGGTCACCACCGCCCGGATCAGCGGCACCGACGCCAAGCAGGCCGCGCTGAAGGACATCGAGACCGCCGCGAAGAACTCCTACGGCGACATCACCGGGCACAAGGAGCTGAAGAGCGAGGCCGTCACGGTGGCCGGCCGGGCCGGCTACCTGGTGCGCTGGCAGGTGGACGCGTCCAAGGGCAACAACGGGTACGTGGAGACGGTGGTCTTCCCGACCGCGGACGGCAAGGCGCTGGCCGCCGTCCACCTGGGCTTCGACATCGCCGACAAGGCCCCGGGCGTGGACCAGATGGACAGCATCGTCAAGGGCATCGCCGCCTACCAGGGCGGCCCGGGCGGAGTCCCCGGCACCACCACCTGAGGCACCGCCGCGCGGCTCAACGCCCTTCGCGTAGAAGGGTGTTGAGCCGCGCAGCTTGCCGCACCAGATGGTCCCGCTCGGCCACCGCGCCGGCCTTCGCCGCCGCCTGCGCGTACAGTCGGGCGGCCGCCGGCAGGTCGCCGGAGCGCTCGTGCAGGTACGCGGCGACGGCGGTGTGCCGGGGCAGCGTGTCGTCCAGCGCGGCGAGCGCGGCCAGGCCCGCGCGGGGCCCGTCCGCCTCGCCGACCGCGACCGCCCGGTTCAGCCGCACCACCGGACTGTCCGTCAGCGCGGCCAGTTCGTCGTACCACTCGACGATCTGCACCCAGTCCGTCTCCTCGGCGGTCGGCGCGTCCGCGTGCAGGGCCGCGATCGCCGCCTGCGCCTGGAACTCGCCCAGGCGGTCGCGGGCCAGCGCCGCCTGGAGGACCGTCACCCCCTCGTGGATCAGCGCGGTGTCCCAGCGGGTCCGGTCCTGCTCGGCCAGCGGGACGAGGCTGCCGTCGGGCGCGGTGCGTCCGGCCCGGCGGGCGTGGTGCAGCAGCATCAGCGCCAGCAGGCCGGACACCTCGGGGTCGTCGATCCGGGCGGCCAGCTGCCGGGTCAGCCGGATCGCCTCGGCCGCCAGGTCGACGTCCCCCGAGTAGCCCTCGTTGAACACCAGGTACAGCACCCGCAGCACCGTCGCCGGGTCGCCCGGCCGGTCCAGCCGGACCTTGCTCACCGTCCGCTTGGCGCGGCTGATCCGCTGCGCCATGGTCGCCTCCGGCACCAGGTACGCCTGCGCGATCTGACGGGTGGTCAGCCCGCCGACCGCGCGCAGCGTCAGCGCCACCGCCGAGGCCGGCGTCAACGACGGGTGCGCGCACAGGAAGTACAGCTGCAGGGAGTCGTCGACGTCCGGCACCGGGCCGGGCTCCGGCTGCTCCTCGACCTGATCCTCGCGGCGGCGGCGCGAGGCCTCCGAGCGGGCCGCGTCCAGGAACCGCCGCCAGGCGACGGTGATCAGCCAGCCCTTCGGATCGCGCGGCGGATCGGCCGGCCAGGTCCGGACGGCCTCCAGCAGCGCCTCCTGGACGGCGTCCTCCGCCGCCGCGAAATCCGCTCCGCGACGGACCAGGGCGGCCAGCACCTCGGGGGTGAGGACGCGCAGCCGCGCCTCGTCCATCGCGTCCACCGGAGCCGGCCCGTTCACTCGGAGACGGTGTCCGGCATCTCGGTCAGGAACGGGCGGAGCTCCAGCCACTCGTGGATCGGCTCGCCGTTCGCACCCGGCGCCGCGGACAGCTCGGCGGCGCATTCGAGCGCGCGCTCGTAGGAGTCCACGTCGATCGCCATCCAGCCGGCGATCAGGTCCTTCGTCTCGGCGAACGGCCCGTCGGTGACCGGCGTGCGGCCGTCCAGGTCGGACCGCACCCAGGTGCCCAGCGGGGCGAGCGCCTGCGCGTCGACGAACTCGCCGCTCTCCCGCAGCCGGTCCGCGAAGTCGTTCATGTACGTGATGTGCGCCGAGACCTCCTCGGGCGTCCACTGGTCCATCGGCACGCAGTTCACCGCTTCCGGGTTGCCCCGGTAGTGCTTCAGCAGCAGGTACTTCGCCATCGCTCTCACTCCTCGGTGGTGATGCGACCCATTGTGGCCGCCTTCACCCCTGGGACGGAGCCGCCGCAGGGTTCTCGACACGGCCCGCGAAAGTTTTTTGCGGACGTGTTCGGCGCACTCAGAGGAAGGTGTGACCCTCGCCGCGGTACGTCGGCACCGTCTCCACCACCGCGTCGCCCTCGATCAGGTGCAGTTCCGGGAAGCGCTCGCACAGCTCGCCGGCCTTCGCGTGCCGGAACCATACCCGGTCGCCGATCAGCAGGTCGTCGGCGGCCGGACCCAGCAGCGGCGTCTGCACCTCGCCCGCGCCCTCCTGCGGGTCGTAGCGCAGACCGGCCGGCAGGTACGGGACGGGCGAACGGTCCGCCCCCGCCGGGCCGGACGCCGGATAGCCGCCGCCCAGCACCGTCACCACGCCGACCCCCGGCCGGCGCACCACCGGCTGCGCGAACAGCGCCGCCGGCCGGCCCCGGAACGAGCGGTAGTTGTCGAACAGCCGCGGCAGGAACAGGCCCGACCCGGCCGCCACCTCCGTCACCGCCCGCTCCGCCACCGTGGACTCCACGCTGCCGGTGCCGCCGCCGTTCACGAACTCCAGGTCCGCGACCTGCCGCACCCGCCGCACCACCTCGGCCCGGCGCTGCGCCAACTCCGCCCGCGCCTTCGACTGCATCAGCCGGATCGCCGCCGACCGCAGCGGACGGCCCGGCACCGCGTCCCCCACGCCCGCCACGTGGCCCTCGTACGCCATCAGCCCGACCACCTCGAAGCCGCGCCGGGCGTTCACCGTCTCGGCGAAGCGGCCCAACTGCTCGGGCGTCCGCAACGGCGAACGCCGGGCGCCCACCCGGACCCGGCCGCCCAGCAGGTGGAGCGAGGTGTCCAGCTCCAGGCACACCCGCACCGTCGCGGACCCCTCGCGCGCCGCGTCGATCAGATCCAGCTGCGCGACGTCGTCCACCAGCACGGTGACCTGACGGGCCAGCTCCTGATCCGCCGTCAGCCGCCCGAACCCGGCCCGGTCCGCCGACGGGTACGCCAGCAGCACGTCCGTGAACCCGCTGCGCACCAGCCACAAGGACTCGGCGAGGGTGAAACTCATCAGCCCCGCGAAGCCGTCCCGCGCCAGCACCCGCTCCAGCAGCGCCCGGCAGCGCACCGACTTCGACGCCACCCGGACCGGCTTCCCGCCCGCCCGCCGCACCAGATCCGCGGCGTTCGCGTCGAACGTGGCCAGATCCACGATCGCCACCGGCGCATCCAGGTGCGCCGTCGCCCGGTCGTACCGAGCCCGGTCGG
This sequence comes from Kitasatospora cheerisanensis KCTC 2395, assembly GCF_000696185.1. Classification (GTDB taxonomy): domain Bacteria; phylum Actinomycetota; class Actinomycetes; order Streptomycetales; family Streptomycetaceae; genus Kitasatospora; species Kitasatospora cheerisanensis. Next base: position 7,160,959 of record NZ_KK853997.1, read on the forward strand.
ACACAGCGCCGCCGGGCACGGCGGTATCAGCGAGAGCCATGCGCGCAGACTGCCACATCCCCCTACCGGACGGTAGATCCTCCACCCGGCCAAATCGCCCGCGCCCCCTCCTCCTCGAGCGCTATGGTCGGGGCTTTCCGCGACAAGGGGGAACGAGCCGTGCACCTGCCCGACGCCTTGCTTACCGGAGCCGCCAAGGCCCGGATCAGGCAGGCCGAACACGAGGCGGCGAAGTGGTTCCCGCACAACCCCCGCGCGCGGCACGCCCACGTGTCCCTGGCCCACCACGTCGAGGGCCGGACGCACGCCGCCGAGGTGCTGGCCCGCTTGCGGAGCCAGGCGCGGAAGCCCGACGGCGCGGCGGAGTTCCGACGCCGCAAGGACCTCGACGCCGCGACGAAGCGGTACGGCAAGGCCGACCGGGAGGTGGAGTACGCGCGCAGCCAACTCCTGCGCGCACTGCGCAACCCCGGCCCGGCCCCGCAGACCCGCCCCGCCACCCCGGTCCGGCCGGCCCCCGCTCCGCCGGTCCACCGCGAGCCGATGTGGATCGGGTCGCACTGGTCCCGCAGCACGAGCTGAGCCCGCCCGGGCCGTCCGGCCGGTCAGCCGGTGTGCAGGATCCGGAAGCGGTCGGGGTCCGCCGGGTCGCGGTCGGCGACCTGGACCGGGGGCCAGGCCCACTGCCAGACGCCGATGCCCGGGACCTGTTCGAAGCGGATCGGGCCGCGGGTGCCGGTGACCCGGACGTCCGCCCACTTGGTCGTCGCCGAACCGAGCATCGCCGCAAGGACGGTGACGGTGTCCCAGCCCTCGAAGGCGACGAAGGACGGCTCCCGGCCGAACTGCCCGTGCAGGGCGTCCGCGACCCTCGCGCCCAGCGGGGAGAGCCGCTCGGGCAGGTAGCGGAGGAACGGCACGCCGGCGCCGGCCGGGCCGAGGAGGGCGGCCCACTCGGTGAACTCGGGCTGCCCGGCCGGGGCGCCGATCAGCAGGCCGGCGAGGCGCGGGTCCTGCCGGAGGGCGCGGACGAGCGGGACGGCCGGGTCGGGGAAACCGGTGAGCAGCAGGACGGCGGTGGCGTCGGAGGCCGCGAGCGCGTCGCACACCGCGGCCGGGTCGATCCCCAGTTCGAGCACGCTGCCGCCGTGCGCCGCGAGGTGCGCGCGCAGGATGCGGGTGCCGGACTCCCAGTAGGCGCCGCGCTGGGTGGCGACGGCGAGGTGCCGGTGTCCGGCGGCGAGCAGGTGGTCGCCGTAGATCCGCCAGCCGTGCGACTGGGCGGGGGAGAGGCGGGCCACCCGGTCCGTCGGCCGTGCGGTCAGGGCGTCGAGGACCGCGGAGGAGCAGAGGAACGGCACGCCGAGTTCGTCGGCCCGCGCCGCGACCGCCCGGGCCACCACGCTGTGGTACTCGCCGGCCAGTGCCGCCACCCCGAGGCCGGCCAGTTCGGTGACGGCCGCGGCCGCGCGGGCCGGGTCCGCCGCGGTGTCCCGCACCAGCAGCTCCACCGGACGCCCGTCCACGCCACCCGCCGCGTTGACCTCGCGGACGGCCAACTCCATTCCGCCCAGCAGCTGTTGACCCGCCTCCAGCCACCCGGGCCGACTCAGCGGAACCAGCACACCGATACGAACCGCCCCCATGACCCCACCACTCCCGTCCGCCGACACATCGTCGGACCATCATGGCGGACGCGGGGGCCGCACCACCGGCGCGAGGGTCAGCGCACGTCCCGGGCCACGCCGCCCGCCTTGCGGAGCTGCTCGCCCAGCTTGACCGCGGTGGCCGCCGCCTCGGTGACCAGCCCGGCGGCCTGCACCGCCTGCGGATCGGCGGTCAGCTTCGGCAGCGCGTCGGCCTGCTGGCGCAGCAGGTCCGCGAGGGCGGAGACCAGGTGGTCCATCCGCTCCAGGGAGTTGGCGGCGTCCGCCGGCCGGTCCCAGGCGGCGCGGCCGCCCGCCACGTCCTTCGCCGCGACGGCCACCGCCTCGGCCGCGCCCCGCACCGCGAACATCGGGTCGTACGTTCCCACGATCTCCCCTTCCACCGGCAGGTATCCGTCCAGCGTGCCCCACCCGCCACCCGCACGGGGGAAATCCGCCCCACCGGCCACGACGCGTCCGCCCCCCGGCGCGACCGCCCGGCCGCCGCGCCCCACACCGGCGAGCCGCCGCGCCCCGCACCGCCCGACCGGCCCGAGGTAAACGTGGCATACGCTCGACGGGTGGAGCGCAAGAACATCCCCGATCCCGGGTTCGCCGCGGACGACGGCAGTGCCGACCCCGTCCTCGCCGCGGCCCTCGCCGCCTGGCAGCAGGACCCGTCCGCCGAGGGCGAGTTGCTGGCCGCGTTGACGCCGAGCCGGCTGATGGTGCCGATCGTCGCCGTGCTGGGGGAGGTGGAGTACGACGAGAACGGGCACAAGCACGAGAAGACCAGCGACATGGCGGTGCCGGTGCTGGAGGCCGCCGACGGGCGGCGCGCGCTGCCCGCGTTCACCTCGATGGAGACCATGACGCGCTGGCGCGCGGACGCCCGCCCCGCGCCGGTGGTCGCCCCGCAGGCCGCGATGGTCGCGTTCTCCGAGCGAGCCGACATCCTGCTGGTCGACCCGGCCGGCCCGGTCACCTACCAGCTGTCCGGCGCCCGGCTGCGCGCCGTCGCCGAGAACCGGCCCTACCTGCCGCCGCACACCGACCCCGAGGTGCACCGGGCGCTGCGCGAACTGCTGGCCGCCGAGCCGGAGATCGCCGCCGCTCACCTCGCCCCGGCCCCCGACGCGGACGCCACCCTGGCCCTGGTCCTCGCCGACCCCGCCGCCGACCCCCGCCCGCTCGCCGCCCGCCTCGGCCGGGCCCTCGCCGCCGACGACACCCTGCGCCTGCGCCTGGACCACGGCCTCCAGCTGGCGTTCCTGGCCCAACAACTCGACCAGAAACCGTTCTTCACTCGCACCTGACACGAACGGGTGAACTCACGCAGGGGCGGTTCGTGTTCGGAGTGTTGCGGCCGAACGGGGGACCGCCCTCGCTACGTTGTGGCTCCCGGACCGGGCGGCAGTCGGACCGTCCGCCGGTCGGCTTCGTGCGTGAGGGGAATCCGTGTTCTCGAGGACCAAGAGGATCGTCTGTTCGCTGGCCACCGCGTTCGCGGCGGCGCTCGCGTTCACCGTCAGCGTGCCCGGCGGCCACGCGTTCGCCATCGACCACATCGAGTGCGTGGGCGGTGCGGACTACCTGAAGATCTGGTCGCACCTGGACGGCCGGGAGAGCGTCGACTGCTACGCGAACGGCGGCCGGACCGACTTCGGCGACTGGTGGGTGGACCGGATCTCCACCGGCAACAATGACCTGATCTACTACGACGCCAACGGCGACTCGGTCCGGATCGACCGCTGGACGGACATCACCTTCCCCAACAACCCGCCGAAGGTCCGCTCCATCCAGATCGTCTGAACCCCCGTCCCGGGCCCCGTGGTTGACGCACCGTCAGCCACGGGGCCCGGCGGTCGGGTCAGCCAGTGACCGGGCGGACGTCCAGGCGGACGTGGTCGACGGCCCAGTACCAGTTGTTGCCCGCGTCGTACATGCGGAACTCGAGGGTCACCGACTTCGCGCCCGCCGGGACGGCGAACTGGCGGGCGACGAAGGTGTTCTGGGCGTCCTTGCCGGCGTTGTCGTTGCCGGTGGCGTCGCTGCTGTAGCTGAGCAGCCGGGTCTTCTCGCCGGTGTCGAAGACCGCGGTGACGGTCGCCTTCTGGGGAGCCTCCTGGCGGTAGTGGGAGTCGAAGCCGAGGTGCAGGGTGCTGGTGCCGGCCGGGATCGGGACGGCGGGGGAGACCAGCGTGGAGTCGAACTTGCCCTTGGCGGACGGGGATCCGGTGTCGTCCCAGTCGTCGGGGTCGGCGACGGCGAGGACACCGAGGCCGCGGGTGAAGTTGCCGCGGTCCTGGCCGGCGGGGGTGGACCACTCGCGCTTGGTGTGGAAGGTCCAGCCCTGCAGCCGGACGGTGCCCTGCGGCATGCCGGGGGCGTTGACCACCGACCAGCCGGCCGGGGCCTTCGCGGTCCAGCCGAGCACGCCCGACACGGCGGTGAGCTGCGGCGCCAGCGACTCGAAGTCCTCGCCGAGCAGGTACCCGGCCATCGACGGGGCGGTGCGCGCCGCCACCTCGCCGTCGGCGACCGCGTAGCGCGCACCGGCGGCGGCGCGCGCGGTGACCAGGAGCCGGCTGGTGCCGGTCGCGGCGAGCGTCGCGGGCGGCAGCACCTCCCACTCGGCGTCAACGGTCTGTCCGGCGGCGAGGGTCGACGGCGGCGCGGTCAGCACGGTCGGCGCGGGCCAGCCGGCCGGCAGCAGCGGCCGGGCTCCAGCGCCGAGACGTCGGCGGTGGCGGTGAACCGGGCCTTGAGCCGGCGGGCCGACCGGCAGCAGCAGCGGCTCGTCGATGGTGGTGGACGCGGAGCCGAGCGCGACGTCCAGCACCAGCGGGTCGGCCAGGCCGATCGCCGGGTCGGTGAAGCCGACGGCCTGGTTCGGCAGCCGGCCGGCCCGGCGGAAGCGGTAGCGGGCGTCGTCCCGGGCGGTGACCACGACGTCGTACCAACCCTCCTTGCCCACCGGCAGGTTGACCACCGCGGACTCGCCCGCGCCGAGCCGCACCTCGCGCTGCCCGCCGCCGTAGGCGAGGTCGCCGACGGTCATCACCGGCTGACGTCGGTCCGGTTGGCGACCTCGACGGCCAGCTGCCAGCCGCCCCCCGCCGTCCTCGGAGACGGACGCCCCGTAGGAGCCGGCCGCGTCGCCGCGCAGGTGCCACAGTGCGCCGTTCGGGCCGTGCAGGCGCAGGTCGTAGCCGTCCGGGCCGACCTGCCAGCTGTCGGAGAGCTTGCCCTTGACGTCCACCGTGTAGTGCCGGGGCGCGGTGCCGGGCTCGGGGTAGGCGGCGATCACCGCGCCCTGCCGGCCGGGGTTGGCGAGGTCCAGGGTGAGCACGCCCTTGCGGACCCGGCCTTGACCTGCAGGTGGTAGGGGACCGGCCGGGCGGTGCGGGTGCCGCGCGGCTGCTGCGGGAAGGCCTGCGGCTTGGGGACGGTCGGCGCGGGCAGCTTGCCGGTGTCGGTGACCTTCTGCCGGTTGCCGGAGGTGTCGGGCAGCGCGGGCCACACCGGGTCCTGCCCGGAGAAGTCGAACAGGTTGGTGAGGTCGCCGGTGATCGCCCGCCGCCACGGCGAGATGTTCGGCTCGGCGACGCCGAAGCGCTTCTCCAGCAGCCGGATCACCGAGGTGTGGTCGTACACCGTGGAGTCGACCACGCCGCCGCGGGTCCACGGCGAGACCACCACCATCGCACCCGCACGCCCAGGCCCATCGGGAACGGCCCGGCCACCAGGGTCTCCCCGGCGGCAGCGCGGCGGACCAACCCAGGCTGCCGTCCGCGTTCCTGACGCGGTACCGGCCGTCCTGACCGACCACCCGGTGGTAGGTCGAGCCGCCCTTGGACACCCGCACCACCCACCTCGCCGTCCACGGAGACGGTGGACGCGCCGCGCCCGGCGGCCAGCGGCGGGACGGGCGGCAGCTGGTGGTCGAAGAAGCCGCCGTGCTCGTCGTAGTTGAGGATGAACACGGTCTTCGCCCACACCTCGGGCTTGGCGGCGAGCGCCGCCAGCAGCCGGGCGTCAGGTGCTCGCCGTTCGGCGGCGCGTAGTTGGCGTGCTCGGACAGCGCGGCGGGCGCGATCAGCCAGGACACCTGCGGCAGCTTGTCGGCCTGCACGTCGGCGGCGAACGCGTCCACCAGGGCGTCGCCCATCGCGAACGGGTCGCCCTTCTTCGCCGGGTCGCCGACCTGCCGCAGACCGCGCTCGTACAGCGCCGAACCGGGCTCGGCGTTGTGGAAGCTGGTGAACCAGGCCAGCGCGTTGTCGTCGAAGTTGTCGAGCGCCTGGTAGGTCTGCCAGCTGACGCCGGCCTGCTCCAGCCGCTCCGCGTAGGTGGTCCACTCGAACCCGGCGGCGGCTCGGAGTTGTCGGTCACCGGGGTGTCCCGGACGGTGCCGCCGCTGGTGCCCGTCATCAGGTGCTCCGCGGTTGGTGTTGGTGTTGCACTGCACCGAGGCGTAGTACGCGTCGCAGGTGGTGAACACCGAGGCCAGCGCGTGGTAGAAGGGCATGTCGGCGCTCTCGTAGTAGCCCTGGCCGAGCCAGCCGGAGGAGCGCCGGTCACCGAGCCGTCCGCCCCGCCGTCGTTTCCAGGCGTTCATCGAGTCGACGTAGCCGAAGGCCGGCGCACCCTGCTGGTAGGCGCTGGTGTGGGCGGCGTTCATCGGGTACGGCAGCAGGTAGCCCTCGGCCCGGGACGGGTCGGCTGGTGGAACACCGAGCGGCCGTTGACGCCGCCGCCGCCCCGCCGCGCGTCGCCGAAGCCGCGCACGCCGGGCAGGTGCCGAAGTAGTGGTCGAACGCCCGGTTCTCCTGCATGAAGATCACCACGTGCTGGATGTCCTCCAGCCTGCCCGGCGGGCGGGGCGGCCAGCGCCTGACGGACGCTCAGCGGCAGCGCGGACAGCACGGCCGCGGCGGCGGCGCCGCCGAGCAGGGTACGGCGCGACAGTTCGGGACTCATCGGGGCTCCTCGTACGCGGTGCCGGGCTTCTCCGCCCGGCCGCGACCATTCGTAGGCGGCGCAGGTGGACTGGACCAGTGCGGCGGATGACGGGCGGATGACGCGCTCCGCAACCTGTACAGACATCTCGCCCCGGCCGGTCCGGGCCGGAAACCCCGTGACGTCCCGCGACCCCGAGGGGTAATATTCCCAAGCGTCGAATGACCCTTACCAAATCTGGAGCGTGCCCATGCCCGACGACCCGACCGTCCCCGCCCTCGTCCGGGCCTGGATCAGTGGCTGGACGGTCTCCCGCGGCGCCGCCGATCCCCGGCCCGAGCCGTGGGGCTGGACCATCGACGTCGGCCGGTACCGCCACCCCTGGCGCCACGTCCTGCCCGCCCCCACCGAGGCGGAGGTCCGCAAGCTCACCGAGGGCACCACCGTCCCGTGGACGTGGCTCAAGCTGTTCGGCGTCGACGAGCGCGCCCTGCCGTGGATCGGCCCCGGCTGGCACCTGGACGTCCCGGGCCACCTGATGACCCGTCAACTGCGCCCGGAGGCCCCGACCGTCCCGGCCGGCTACCGGATCACCACCTGGAGCCGGGGCGGCGTGATCCACGCCCTGGTCCGCACCGCCGACGGCGCGTACGCGGCCCGCGGACAGATCGGCCTCGGGCCCGCCGACGCGCTCGGCACCGGCCCGCTCGGCGGCGACGCGCTCGGCGGGGCAGCGCCGCTGCTCGCCGTCGTGGACCAGGTCGAGACCGAGCCCGAGCACCGCCGCCGCGGTCTCGGCTCACTGCTGATGCGCACCCTGCAGAGCGAGGCGCACGCGGCCGGCGCACGCACCGGCCTGCTGGTCGGCACCACCGAGGGCCGCGCCCTCTACGCCGCGCTCGGCTGGCAGTGGCACGCCCCGATGCTCAGCCTCTGGTACGACCCGGCCACGCCGGGGGAGTTCCCGCTCGGCGGCTCCTGACGCAGCGGGCCCGGGAATGCCGACGCCCGCCGGGAGGGCGCTCTCCGGGCGGGCGGTGATCGGTGGGGGATGCGCGGCCGAGGTCAGGCGGCGATCAGCAGGGTGCGGCGCGGGGCGATCACGCGGCCGTCCGGCAGCAGCTCGCCGGTGTCGTCGAACAGCAGCACCCCGTTGCACAGCAGGCTCCAGCCCTGCTCGGGGTGGCGGGCGACCGCCTCGGCCGCCTCGCGGTCCGGAGACTCGGCGGACGGGCAGTCGGTTCGGTGCTGGCACATCGTTGTACCTCGCTTCGCTCGGATGTCGCTCCGCCGGACGGCCACCCCCGGGGCGCCGACCTGCCGACGGAACTTTCTCGCCGCCTCGGGTGTGAAACGGAGTCAGCCGGGTAGGAGGTGTGGTCCCCTCCCCCGACCGACACCAGTGTCCGACTCCGCGGGCGCTCGCGCAGGCATTTGGTGACATGCGCCACAGAAGATCGGGCGAGATCACCCTACCGGGCGGCCCGGCGTCCGATCCGCGCCCGGACGGGCCATGCCCGACCGATCCGTTCGGACCAGTCGGGCATGGCCCGTCCGGGTGGTATGCGTCCGAGTGGTACGAGGGGGCGTCAGCCGATCAGCGCGGTCGGCCGGGCCGCCGGGGCGTTCGCCAGCCGGGCCAGCAGTTCGGCGGCGGGCAGCACCTGATGGGCCGCCACCCCGAGCGGGGCCGGCGCCAGCGGGATCAGCAGGTCCTCCGCGGGCAGCTCGCCGTGCAGCCACAGCGCGGACGCGTAGTGCTCGGGCAGTGGCAGCAGCCGCGGCTCGTACCGGGCGGGGGAGAGGTGCACCAGCTGCCAGGCCTGCCGCAGCGCCCGCACCGTGGAGTCCAGGAACGGCCCGGCGCTCAGGTGCGAGAACACCGGCCCGTCCGCGCCGGCGGCGACCTCGGCGGCGGCCACCACCTGCTCCAGTCCGTCCTCGGTGAACTCGCCGGTCATCAGCGGGCGCTCCGGCCGGACGTCCGCCGCGGCGCCCGCCGCGCCCGCCGCGTCGCAGGACTCGTGCGGACAGTGCGGCCCGGCCGCGGCCGGGCGGGCGGCGCGCAGCAGGAACCGCCAGCCGGTGCATTCCGCCTCCGCCAGCCGGGGCGCGGGCCCGCGCAGGGCGTGCACCGGGAGGGCGAGCAGCGGTTCCGGGCGGCCGGCGCTATGGCGCAGCACGGCGGCCGCGGACGGCGGCAGGGCCGCCCCGGGCGCGAGGGCCGAGCGCACGGCGTTCAGGGCGCCGGCCGGGGGCTGGGACAGGTGCAACGTCATGGTGAGTCGCCTCTCCGTGCGAGATCGGCGTACTGCGGCATACCGGCATGGCATCGACATGAGGGTCTGGCCGTGTCCGGTTGGGCAAGATCGCCGAGGGGGTGGGCGGGTCGTCGACGAGTCCCTCGACGGTGGGGGTTACTCGGACGGCCCTGACCTGGCCTGAGCGGCGTGCGAATGCTATTCGAACAAGTGCGCAGGGTGACCTTCATATCACGTTCCGTGTCGTGGCGCAAGTGGGTTCGAACTGACAGACCGTCAGAAAGCCTGTCTCGTTCGGGTGTTCACATCGTGGGCTAGAAATCTTCGCGCTGGGCAGAATGCACAGGCACTGTCGACCGAGAGGAGGGAAGGCACCCGTGGGCGAGAAAGTCGTCGCGACCCGGGCGGAGCTGGCCGACCGGCAGCTGTACCGCCGCAAGCTCCAGTCCTGTCTGGACGTCCTGGGGCGGATGCTCAGGGAGGAACGGTTCGACCGCCCGAAGGCCATGATGGGCCTGGAGATCGAACTCAACCTGGTCGACGAGCAGGGCGTGCCCATGCTCGGCAACGAGCAGGTGCTGGACTCGATCTCCTCCACCGACTTCCAGACCGAGCTGGCCCGCTTCAACATCGAGCTGAACATCGCCGCCCGGCGCCTCGGCGGGCACGTCTTCGAGGACCTGCGCGAGGAGCTCGACACCGCCCTGCGCTACGCCGAGCGGCGGGCCGAGCAGGTCGGCGGGCGGATCGTGATGGTCGGCATCCTGCCCACCCTGGACCTGGAGCACGCCGGGCTGGAGGCGATGTCCAGCAACGACCGCTACACCCTGCTCAGCGACCAGATCCTGGCCGCCCGCGGGGAGGACATCGCGCTCGACATCGAGGGCGTGGAGCGGCTCACCATCGACTCCGTCTCGATGGTCGCCGAGGCCGCCGCCACCTCCCTGCAACTGCACCTGCAGGTCACCCCCGCCCGGTTCGCCTCGGTGTGGAACGCCGCCCAGTCGTTCTGCGGCGTGCAGCTCGCCCTCGGCGCCAACTCGCCGTTCCTGTTCGGCCGCGAGCTGTGGCGCGAGACCCGGCCGGTGCTGTTCCAGCAGGCCTGCGACACCCGCACGGCCGAGCTCAAGGCCCAGGGCGTGCGCCCCATCACCTGGTTCGGCGAACGCTGGGTCGACTCCGCCTACGACCTGTTCGAGGAGAACCTGCGGTACTTCCCGGCGCTGCTGCCGATCTGCGACGACGAGGACCCGGTCAAGGTGCTGGCCTCCGGCGGCGCGCCCCGGCTCGGCGAGATGCGGCTGCACAACGGCACCATCTACCGCTGGAACCGCCCGGTCTACGACGTCGCCGACGGCGTCGCCCACCTGCGGGTGGAGAACCGCTGCCTGCCCGCCGGCCCGACCGTCGCCGACATCCTCGCCAACTCGGCCTTCTACTACGGCCTGGTCCGGGTGCTGGCCGAACAGCCCCGCCCGATCTGGACCAGGCTGCCGTTCGAGAAGGCCGACGAGAACTTCCGCAACGGCGCCCGCTACGGCATCGACGCCGTGCAGTGGTGGCCGCGCTCCGGGCGCGGCGCCCGCGGCCTGGCCGAACTGCCCGCCACCGACCTGGTGCTGAACGAACTGCTGCCGCTCGCCCACCAGGGCCTCGACCGCTGGGGCATCGCCGCCCGGGACCGGGACCGCTACCTCGGCATCATCGAGCAGCGCTGCCTGCGCCGCACCAACGGCGCCTCCTGGCAGGCCGCCGTCGTGCACCGGCTGCGCGAACGGCACGGCCTCGCCCCGAACGCCGCGATCGCCGAGATGACGCGCCGTTACATCGAGTACATGCGCACCGGCGAACCCGTGCACACCTGGCCGGTGGACTGACATTCCCGGGCCCGCGAGTCCAGGAACGGCTCATCCTCCTGTGAAAGGATGATCGGCCCGGAGACGGCATCGAGCCCCTCCGGGCCGCATCCGCCCTCGGGGAGACCAGTGACCACCGCCTCGGCCGAGCCCGCCACCACCAAGACCCCCTCGCGCCGGCTGCTCGCCGCCGAACTGCTGATCGTCCTCGGGCTCTCGCTCGGCGCCAGCGGCGTCTCCGCGCTGATCAGCTTCGTCGGCTCGCTCACCGAGCCCGTCGCCCTCGGGCACCAGGTCGCCACCCTCAACGCCTCCCGGGCGCCCGGCCGCCCCTGGCTCGACCTGGCCTGGCAGCTGTACTACGTCGCCCGCGGCCTGATGCCCGTGGTGCTGGTCGGCTACCTGCTGGTCCGCGAGGGCGCGTCGCTGCGCACCCTCGGCTTCGACCTGCGGCACAAGCTCGCCGACCTTGGCCGCGGCACGCTGCTCGCCGCCGCCATCGGCGGCTCCGGGCTCGCCCTCTACCTGGCCGCGCAGGCGGCCGGCTTCAACCTGACGGTCGCCCCCTCCGGGCTGCCCGAGGTGTGGTGGCGGATCCCCGTGCTGATCGCCTCCGCCTGGCAGAACGCGATCCTGGAGGAGGTCGTGGTGGTCGGCTACCTGGTGCGCCGGCTGCACCAGCTCGGCTGGACCTGGCCCGCGATCATCACCGCCAGCGCCGTGCTGCGCGGCTCGTACCACCTGTACCAGGGCATCGGCGGCCTGGTCGGCAACATGGTGATGGGCGTGGTGTTCTGCCTGCTGTACCGCCGCTGGCGCCGGGTCGGCCCGCTGGTCGCCGCGCACGCCCTGATCGACACGGTGGCCTTCGTCGGCTACGCGCTGCTGGCCGGGCACGTGAGCTGGCTGCCGTCCTGAACGCGGCCTGACGGGCGGTCAGCTGCCGGTAGGGTGACGGCCGGTGGAGACCGTGAACGGGCAGGGGAGCGGCATGGGCGGGCAGCAGAGCTGGCACGGCGACCGGGCGCGGGCCCGCCGGATCGCGGACGCCCTGCACAAACTCACCGGTCACCCGCCGGTGGTCGACCGCACCCGCACCGGTGCGACCCGGGTCAGCGTCCGGGTCGCCGAGCGCGCCGACCGCACCCAGACGCTGGCGGTGCTGCGGGTGCTGGGCCAGGGCGACAGCTTCGGCCACGACCGCACCGCCCGCTGGGAGAAGGTCTGGGTCGAGGTGGCCGACCGGGCGGCCGCGCAGGCCTGACGCAGGGTCAGCAGGCCCACGGGTTCGGCCAGGCCCGCGACGGGGGGCGGCGCAGCAGCCGGTCCACGTGCTCGCGTTGCAGGCCCTGCGCGGGGTCGATCGGCAGCAGCAGCCGGTCCGCGCGGAGCACGGTGCGGCGCACCAGGCGCGGCGGGATGCAGTCGTCGACCCAGGCGAACGGGCGGCCCTCGGCGTGCCGCAGGATCGGCGCCCACTTGCGGGCCGAGAACAGCTCCATCAGCGGCACCCGCGGGTCGCCCGGCTGCGGCACGTAGCCGCTGAACTCGACCACCGGCAGTTCCGGCAGGCCCAGCAGCGGGGCGATGTGCCGGTTGGCCTCGGACTCCCAGGTGGTCGCCCAGACGAGTTCGTACCGCTCGGCGAGTTCGCGCAGCCAGTCGCCGTGGCGCGGCGAGAGCAGCACCGAGTAGCCGAGCAGGGTGTGGGAGTCGAAGTCGTCGTCGGGGTGCGGGAACACCGGGTTCAGCACCCCGTCGACGTCAAGGTACAGCAGTGGCTTGCCCATTCGGTTTGCTCCCCCGGGTCGCGGCCTGTTGTCCAGTCGGACGAGTTCCGGCCCCCGGGGGTTGCAAGCTGACAGCGGCTGTCACCCGGAAGTGGCCGGTTCCGGTTCCGGAGTCTTGGAACGAGCCTCGGGCACCTTGCGTTCCAACTGCCGTACCTCCGGCACCAGGAGCACCGCCGCGGCGAGGCCGAGACAGGTCAGCGCGCAGGCCCACAGTGCGCCGGACAGGCCCAGCGCGTTGGCCACCGGTCCGGCCAGCGCGGTGCCCGCCGGCATCAGCGCGAAGGAGCCGAAGCCGTCGTAGGCGGAGATCCGGGACAACAACTCCTCCGGGATTTCCTGACGGAGCGTCACCAGCCAGCCGACCACGAACACGGTGACGCCGACGCCGGACAGGAACATCGCCACCACCACGGCGGGCAGCGGCAGCCGCAGCGCCAGCGTGAGCGCGGGCAGGCCGAACAGGAACACGCCGCCGTTGCCGACCAGCAGCACCCGGCGCGGCTGCCAGCGGGCCATCAGCACCGCGCTGAGCACCATGCCGATGCTGAGCGCGGCCATCGCGGTGCCCCAGGCGCCGGCGCCGCCCATCCGCTGCTTGGCGACCACCGGGCCGTACACCGCCTCGACGGCGAGCACGCAGGCGTTCATCAGGGAGAACTGCACGACGATCGCCCACAGCCAGCGGCGGGAGATGAACTCCCGCCAGCCGACCCGCAGTTCGTGGACCAGGCTCTCCCCGGAGGACTTCCGCTCGCCGACCTGGACGAGGCCGGTGCGCATCAGCGCGGCCACCGCGAAGCAGCCCGCGTCGAGGGCCAGCACCCAGCCGGGGCCGGCCACCGCGGTCAGCAGGCCGCCGAGCGCGGCGCCGCCGATCTGCGAGCCGTTCAGGCCCATCTTGAAGACCGAGATCGCCTTCGAGGAGTGCTCCGGCGGCACCGCCTGGAGGATCACGCCCTCGGCGGCCGGGGTGTAGAACGCCTGCCCGGCGCCGCCCGCCGCGGACAGCACCAGCAGCGCCCACAGCGGCGGGTGCCCGATCAGCACCAGCGCGGCCAGGACCGCCTGCGACACCGCGTTGAAGACGTTGGCGCTGACCATCACCACGTGCCGCGGCCACCGGTCGGCGACCGCTCCGCCGATCAGCATCAGCACCACCAGCGGCACCGTCCGGGCGGCCGTGACGTAGCCGACCTCGGTGGTGTGCCAGCCGGCCTCGAGCACGGCGAACGCGGTGGCGATCGGCGCTCCGGCGTTGCCCAGCGCGCTGACCACGGTGGAGGCGGTCTGGATCCGATAGTTGCGGCCGGCCCACGCCGGAAACGTTATACGCACCGCCTGACGATGGACCGTCAGTAGCCGTTCTGTAAAGAGGTTTTAAGGATTCCGGCCGTCGGCCAGCAGTCCCAGCACCACCTCGTCCACGAACCGGCCCGAGACCCACGCGGCGCCGCGCAGCGTCCCCTCCACCCGGAAGCCGGCCCGGCGGGCCGCGCCGATCATCGCCGCGTTGTCCGCCAGCGTGTCGACCTGCAGGCGGTGCAGGCCCAGCACGTCGAACCCGTACCGGCACAGCACCCGCACCACGTCCGTGCCGAGGCCGCGGCCGCGCACGCCGGGCCGCAGCGACATGCCGAGCCGGCCCGAGCGGTGGTGCGGATCGACGCCCCACAGCAGGGCGGCGCCCGCGAGTTCGCCGCTGGCCCGGTCGACCACCGAGAACACCGCGTTCTCCTCGGCCCCCGTCACCCGGAACGGCGAGGCCTCGACGGGCACCGGCCGCCAGGGCCGCCCGTCCGTCCGCGAGCGCGTGGCGACGTCCTCGTACAACTCCTCGTGCAGGACGGCGACATCGCTCTCGTACCGGGCCCGCAGGACCGCCTTCTCCCCGATCAGCATCCCCCAGGGGTACCACTTGCCGGGCCGCCCCGGCCAGCGGACTCCCGCGCCGACGGGGCGTCAGCCCAGGTGGCCCCAGAGGAAGCTGAGGGTGCGGCGCCAGGCGATGCCGGCCTGCAGCGGGTCGTAGCTGCTCGGGGTCTTCTCGTCGTTCATGAAGGCGTGCCCGGCCGGGTAGAAGTGGATCTCCGGGCGGCGGCCGGTGGCCTCCCCGATCCGGATCGCCGCCTCGTCGACCACCGCCACCGGCAGCGAGGCGTCCTGCTCGCCGAAGTGGCCCAGGACGTGCGCGGTCAGGCCCCGGTAGTCGTAGTCCGGGTCGCCCGGCAGGCCGTAGAACGGGACGACCGCCGCGACCCGGTCGCCCTCCCGGGCGGCGAGCCGCAGCGCCAGGCCGCCGCCCATGCACAGGCCGACCACGCCGATCGCGTCGCCGACCACCGACGGGTGGTGCAGCAGCCGGGAGACGGCCGCGGCCAGCTCCTGCGCGGCCAGCTCCACGGGCAGTTCGCGCTTCATCCGGGCCGCCTCCGCCCGGTCGTGGGTGACCGTCCCGCCGTACAGGTCCGGGGCGAGCGCGACGAACCCCTCCTCGGCGAGCCGGTCGGTGAGATCGGCGATGTGCCGGGTCAGCCCCCACCACTCCTGGATCACCAGGACGCCGGGACCGACCCGGGCGGGCGGCGCCGCCAGGTAGCCGTGCAGGGTCCGGCCGGGGCCGGCGAAGCTGAGGTTCTGGCGGGCAGTGCCCATGGCCTCTCCGTCGGGGTGGCCGCGCGCGGGCAGCTCGCGGCGGGGGCAGCGGTGGGTCGGGAACGCGCGAAGGCCCTCAGCCCATCTCCTCCAGCGCCTTGCCCTTGGTCTCCTTGATGCAGAACGCCACGAACGGGATCGACAGCAGCGCGAAGCAGGCGTAGATCACGTACGTCGCGGACAGGTTCCAGTCCGCCAGGTTCGGGAAGGTGACGGTGATCGCCCAGTTGGCGATCCACTGCGCGGACGCGGCGACCGACAGGGCCAGCGCCCGGATCGCGTTCGGGAACATCTCGCCGAGCAGCACCCACACCACCACGCCCCAGGAGAAGGCGAAGCAGAACACGAAGACGTGCGCGGCGACCAGCGCGACCGTGGCGTGCGCGTTGTCCAGCGTCGCGGTGTCGCCGGTGCCGTGCCGGTAGGAGAACGCCCAGGCGGCCAGCGCCAGCGCGACCGCCATGCCGATCGAGCCGGCCAGCGCCAGCGGCTTGCGGCCGATCCGGTCCACCAGCACCATCGCCACCACCGTGCCGATGACGTTGACGATCGAGGTGGAGAGCGAGATCAGCAGCGAGTTCGACTCGTTGATGCCGACCGACTGCCACAGGAACGACGAGTAGTAGAAGATCACGTTGATGCCGACGAACTGCTGGAACACCGAGGCGCCGATGCCGACCCAGACGATCGGCAGCAGCCCGAACCGGCCGCCCAGCAGGTCGGACAGGCGCGGCTTGTGACGGGTGTTCAGCACCCGCCGGATCTCCGCGACCCGGGCGTCCAGGTCGACGCCCGGACCCTCCACCTCGACCAGCACCTTGCGGGCCTGCTCCTCCCGCCGGTCGGCGATCAGGTAGCGCGGCGACTCCGGGATGGCCAGCGCCATCAGCCCGTACACCAGCGCCGGCACCGCCTCCACGCCGAGCATCCACTGCCAGGCCTGGATGCCCGCCAGGTGGTTGGTCGACTCGCCGCCCGCCGCCTGGTTCAGCGCCCAGTTGGCCAACTGCGAGACGGTGATGCCGAGCACGATCGCCATCTGCTGGAACGAGGCCAGCCGGCCCCGGTACGCGGTCGGCGCGACCTCCGCGATGTACGTCGGGGCGATCACCGAGGCGATGCCGATCGCGATGCCGCCCAGCACGCGCCACACCCCGAGCACCTCGATGCTCGGCGGGAACATCGAGCCGATGCCGCTGATCGCGAACAGCGCGGCCGCCAGCAGCATCGTCCGCACCCGGCCCAGGTGGTCGGCGAGCCAGCCGGCGATCACCGCACCGGCCGCCGAGCCGAGCAGCGCGATCGCCACCACGAACGCGGTCTCGCCGTTGCCGACGCCGAAGTGCTTCTGGATGCCGGTGACCGCGCCGTTGATGACCGCGCTGTCGTAGCCGAACAGGAAACCGCCCATCGCGGCGGCCGCGGAGATGAACACCACATGGCCGAGGTGCTCGTCCCGGACGGCGGAGTGGGTAGCCAGTGGTCTCTCCCTACGTGACGATCCGTCCGGTCACGGACGGACATATCCGGAGGTAATTCGACCAGCGGCTACCCCGCCGAGCGGGTTCGACACGCCCAGAACCGACGAGCCGTCAGCCCGACGCCCCGTCAGCCCGAAGCGCGCTCAGCCCGAAGCGCCGTCCGACCGGCCCGCCGTCGGCACCGGCCGCCGGGAGCGCCGCCGCAGCAGCTGCGCCCGGGCCGCCGCGTCCTGCGGGTTGCCGGTCGCCGCGTGCCGCTCGGCCAGCCGCTCGGCGATCTCGCCCTGCAGCTCCACCGGCTTCTTGTCGTCGTACTTGAACTTCGCCCGCACCCGGCGGACCGTCAGCCGCAGCCCGCGCAGGCCGGTCAGCTGCGGCCCGTACGGCGCCGCCCCGACCACCACCCGGTCCTCGGGCCACTCCGGCTGGAAGTGCGCCAGCTGCCGGTTGAGGATCTCCGCCTTGCCCTGCGGGTCGTCCACCACCTCGGCGGTGCAGGAGAACTGCACCGAGGCGTAGTAGCTGGTCGGCGTGTACGGCGCGTCCCGCCAGCGGCCGGGCGCGAAGGCGTAGTCGTCGGTGACCGCCAGCGTCACGTGCGGGTCGGCCCGCACGGCCGCGAACAGCGGGTTGGGGGCGGCCAGGTGCAGCAGCACCTCGCCCGCGTCGGCGTCCAGCAGGAAGTGGGTCGGCACCATGACCGGCCCCTCCGGGCCGTTGGCGGCGAGCGTGCCGAAGTCCCGTCCGGCGGCCAGCCACTGCCGCCACTCCGGCTCGGTGCCCCGGTCCCAGCCGCGGATCAGCATGCCGGCCCCGCCAGGTAGCCGGGCAGCTCGGCGTCCGAGTGCGGCGCGGCCACCGGCTCGCCGTACGCCGGGGCGACCGGCACCACGCCCGCCCAGTACGGCAGTCCGAGGTCGTCCGGGTCGTCGTTGACGCCGCCGGTGCGGCTCTTCGCCGACACCTGGTCCAGCTCCAGCCGGATCACCGCCGTCGCCGCCAGCTCCTTCGCGCTGGGCGGCCGGCAGTCCGCGACCCGGCCCGGCACCGCCTGCTCGACGATCGCGTCCAGCGCCGTGCGCAGCTCCTCCGGGTCGGTGACCTGGTACGCGGTGCCGTGCGCCACCACCGAGCGGTAGTTGACGGAGTGGTGGAACGCCGACTTCGCCAGCACCAGGCCGTCCAGGTGGGTCACCGTCACGCACACCGGCAGGCCCTGCTCCTCGCGGGCCGCGTGCAGCGGGCGGCTGCCGGTCGAGCCGTGGAGGTACAGCGCCCCGCCGACCCGCGCGTACAGCGTGGGCAGCACCACGGGCGCGCCGTCCCGGACGAAGCCGAGGTGGCACAGGCAGCCAGCGTCCAGGATCGCGTGCACCGCGTCCCGGTCCCAGTCGGCCCGGTCCTTGTCCCGGGTGGGGGTGGTGCGAGCATTCCTGGTGTACGAGCCGGCCGGCGTGTCCGACATGACAACCCCTCTGTACTAGTGCATAATTGCGTTTGTGCTAGGAGAGTATCGGATCACCGGTCGGCGGGCCAGCGAGATTGCCGCCGACGTCGAACGCGCCATCGCCGAAGGGCAGTTGGCCCCCGGTGCTGCCCTGCCGCCGCTGCGCGACCTGGCCGGCGAACTCGGCGTCAACCCCAACACCGTCGCCGCCGCCTACCGGCTGCTGCGCGAACGCGGCGTCATCGAGACCGCCGGCCGCCGCGGCAGCCGGGTCCGCCCCCGCCCCGCCACCACCCCCCGCGACGAAGTCCGGCTGCCCGTCCCGCCCGGTGCCCGCGACCTCTCGGCCGGCAACCCCGACCCCGCCCTGCTGCCCCCGCTCGGCCCCGCCCTCGCCGCCGCCGCGGCCGGCCCCACCGTGCTGTACGGCCACCCCGTCGCCGAACCCGAACTCCTCGACGGCTTCCGCGCCGAATTCCGCGCCGACGGCTCCCCGGACGGCGAACTCGCCGTCTGCTCCGGCGCGTTGGACACCATCGGCCGGGTGCTGTCCGCCACCCTGCGCACCGGCGACACCGTCGCCGTCGAGGACCCGGGCTGGGGCTCCGTCCTCGACCTGGTCCCCGCCCTCGGCCTGCGCACCGCCCCCGTCTCCGTCGACGACGAAGGCCCGCTGCCGAACGCCGTCGCCGCCGCCCTCGACGCCGGCGCCCGCGCCCTGGTCGTCACCAGCCGCGCCCAGAACCCCACCGGCGCCGCCCTCACCCCGCCCGCGCCGCCGCCCTGCGCACCGTCCTCGCCGCCCGGCCGCACACCGTGCTGATCGAGGACGACCACGGCCACGGCATGGTCGACCAGCCCTTCCAGTCGCTCGCCTCCGACGGCCGCGGCGGCACCACCGTCACCCACTGGGCGCTGGTCCGCTCCGCCGCCAAGGCCCTCGGCCCCGACCTGCGGGTCGCCGTGTTCACCGGCGACGCCGACACCGTCGCCCGGGTCCTCGGCCGCCAGCGCCTGGACGCCGGCTGGGTCAGCCACCTGCTGCAACGCGCCGTCCTCGAACTGCGCCGCACCGACGCCGCGCCCGCCGCCACCGTCGCCGCCGCCTACCGGGCCCGCCGCGACGCGCTGCTCACCGCGCTCGCCGCGCACGGCGTCCGGGCGCACGGCGAGAGCGGCGTCAACGTCTGGGTGCCCGTGCCCGACGAGACCGCCGCCGTCGCCGCCCTGCTGCACCGCGGCTGGGTGGTCGCCCCCGGCGCCCGCTTCCGCCTCACCTCCCGCCCGCCGTCCGGATCGGCATCGCCGGCCTGCACCCCACCGAGGCCCCGCCCTCGCCGCCGCGATCGCCGACGCCCTCAGCAGCCCCGCCCACGGCTCCCGGATCACCTGATGCGGATCCGCCTGGAGCGCCTGCGCCCCGGCCTGCCCGTCCTCGCCGAGGTCCGCACCCCGTACGGCCCGGCCGTCGCCCGCTGGCGCGGCGGCCCCGCCGGCCCGCCCGGCGAGCACCAGGTCGAGTGGACCGTCGACGAGGACCACGCCACCGTCCGCCCCGCCGACCGGCCCGGCCCGGAGATCCGCATCGAGGGCGGCCTGCTCGTCCTGGTCGGCGAGTTCGACGGCGAGGCGCTGCGGCTGGGCGACGCCCTGCTCCTGCTCGACCTGCCCGGCCGCCCGCCCGGCCCGCTGGAGCTGACCGTCCCGCACGAGCACGCCGAGCTGTACCCCTACGAGACGTGACGGAGCCCCCGCCCGGATGACCGGGCGGGGCTCGTCGGCGCCGCGGGGGATCAGCCCTTGGCGAGCAGCGCCTGGGCGTGCTCGCGGACCTGGTCGCGGGAGAGGTAGGCGTCGGTGTACTCGAAGTCCCGCAGCCGGGCCGGCTGGCGGGCCAGGAAGCCGGTGCGGACGAAGTCGTCGCCCGCGGTGGCGTTCAGCAGCCAGTTCGCGCTGGTCCGGTACTTCGCGCTGTTGGTCCGCATCGCCATCACGTGGTAGCCGCGCGCCACCAACTGGGCGGGCATGCCGTGCAGTTCCACACCCAGCGGCTTGGACACCGCGTCCTTGCCGCCGAGGTCGACGACCAGACCGAGGTCCTTGTGGAAGTACGGCTGCAACGGCTGGTTGCGCAGCGCCGCCACCAGGTTGTCCGCCAGCCGCTTGCCCTGCCGGGCCGAGTGCTGCGCGGTCGGCGGGCACACCGCGCCGTCGCCCTTGGCGAGGTCCGGCACCGCCGCGGCGTCGCCGAGCGCGAACACCCCCTCGAACTGCGGCACCCGCATCTCCGCCGTCACCGCCAGCCGCCCGCGCACCGTCTCCGCGTCCAGCGTGCCGATCAGCGGGGACGCGGCCACGCCGGCCGTCCAGATCAGCGTCCGGCACGGGAGCGTCCGGCCGTCGGTGAACTTCACCGTCTCCGCGCCGACCTCCGCGACCGACACGCCCAGCGACACGTCCACGCCGCGGTTGCGGAGGATCTCCATCGCGGTCTGCCCGAGCTTGTCGCCCAGCTCCGGCATCAGCTTCGGGGCGATGTCGATCAGGTGCCACTTGATCAGGTCCGGGTCCAGCCGCGGGTAGCGCTTGACCGCCGCGGTGGTCAGCCGCTGCAGGCAGGCCGCCGTCTCGGTACCCGCGTACCCGCCGCCGACCACCACGAACTGCAGCCGGGAGGCCCGCTCGTTCTCGTCCATCGACGCGGACGCCAGGTCCAGCTGCGCGATCACGTGGTCGCGGATGTACGTCGCCTCGGCGAGCGTCTTCATGCCGCGCGCGTAGTCCGGCAGGCCCGGGATGTCGAAGGTCCGGGTGACGCTGCCCGGCGCCAGCACCAGGTAGTCGTACTTCTCCGCCACCACCTCGTCGGTGATCTTGCGGACCACCGCGACCTTCGAGCGCGGGTCGATGCCGATCGCCCCGCCCGGCACGATGTGGGTGCGCCGCAGCGTGCGCCGCAGCGAGATCGCCACCGACTGCGGGGTGAGCACCCCGGCCGCGACGTGCGGCAGCAGCGGCAGGTACAGCTGGTAACTGAACGGCGTGACCAGGGAGATCTCCGCCTCGGAAGGGGCGAGCTTGCGCTCCAGGCGGCGCGCGCACTCCAACCCGGCGAAGCCGCCGCCGACGATCAGGATCCGAGGTCGTTCCATCGTTCATCCCCTACGTTGCGAGTCCGTGTGGCGAGTCCGTGAAGTAGCAAGGACGACTGCTCGCCACACTCGCACGGGGTAACGGAGAGTGCATCCGGAAGAGACCGATAGGCTGTCGGGATGCTCTCCGAGGTGACGGCCGTCCGCTACGTGACGCCGCTGCGCGAAGGCGGTTCGATGCCAGGCCTGGTCGAGGCCGACGACCGCCGGCTGTACGTCCTGAAATGGGTCGGCGCGGCCCAGGGCCGCAAGGCGCTGGTCGCCGAGGTGCTGGCCGGCGAACTCGGCCGCCGGCTCGGCCTGCCGGTGCCCGAACTCGCCCTGGTCGACCTCGACCCGGTGCTCGCCCGCAGCGAGCCCGAGGTGCAGATCCAGGACCAGATGCGGGCCAGCGGGGGCGCCAACCTCGGCATGGCGTACGTGTCCGGGGCGCTGAACTTCGACCCGCTGTGCTTCGAGGTGGACGCCGACACCGCCGCCCGGGTGCTCTGGTTCGACGCCCTGATCGGCAACGTCGACCGCTCCTGGCGCAACCCCAACCTGCTGGTCGCCACCGGCGGCCTGCGGCTCATCGACCACGGCGCCAGCCTGATCTTCCACCACAGCTGGCCGCGCGCCGAGGCCTGGCGCCGCAAGCCCTACGACGCCGGCGACCACGCCCTGCGGCACGCCGCCGACCTGCTGCCCGAGGTCGACGCCGAACTCGCCGCGCTCGCCGAGGCCGCGCTTCCCG
>NZ_KK853997.1:7183364-7184117 GCF_000696185.1 Kitasatospora cheerisanensis KCTC 2395
GCCGCCGGCCCGGCCGCCGCCGACAGCCCCGGGCAGCGCTTCCGCTGGCTCACCGCCCCGCGCAGCGCCGTCGTCCAGCCCGGCCCCGTGCACACCGGACTGACCACCGACCCGGACGCGGAACTCCACCACCTGTTCGACCGTCTGGTGCTGTAACACCCCGCACCCGAGACGACCGACGGGATCCTTCCACCGGATCTCCCGATTACTTGCCCCACTCAATACTGGAGGCACTGAAACGATGGGCGTACCCTGACCGCCATGGGCAGCACCACAGGCACCGGCACCGCACCCTCCACCACCGAACTGATGGAGCAGGTCGCGGAGGTCGGCACGGCCTACTTCCAGGACTTCGCCGCCGCCGCGGCCCGGCACGGCCTCAACTCCTCCCAGGCCAAAGCACTCAAAGCCGTCCTCGAACCCGTCCCGATGCGCGCCCTCGCCGGCCGCCTCGGCTGCGACGCCTCCAACGTCACCGGCATCGTCGACCGCCTCGAAGCACTCGGCTACGCCCACCGCGAAGCCGCCGCCGCCGACCGCCGCGTCAAGATCGTCACCATCACCGACGACGGCCGCGCCGTCCTCGACCGGATCCGCGACGACATGACCCGGGCCCGCCAGGCCTTCGACAGCCTCGACGCCGACCAGCGCGCCGCCCTCTCCCGCCTCTGCCAACAGGTCCTGCCGCTGCTCCGCCCCTGACTGTCCGTCCGATGCCCTACGCTCACCGGATGCACCAGGCGAACGGATGGA
>NZ_KK853997.1:7184254-7185785 GCF_000696185.1 Kitasatospora cheerisanensis KCTC 2395
CCTCCTTCGGGGTGTCGTATAACTTCGTATAATGTATGCTATACGAAGTTATTACGCGACGGACTCCCCGTCGCCTGGCGGATCGCCGGCCCCCGCCGCTGCACCGGGGCCGGCACCGCCCTCGGCCACCGGCCCTGCCCGCACCGCGCCGCCATCGAACCCGACGGCACCACCACCCAGTGCCCCACCTGCCAGAGCGCCGACCGCGGCCTGCAACTCGCCCGCGACCGGATCCTCGACGACGGCCGCAGCTACCGCCTCTACCTCGCCTGGTTCGGCCCCGGCCTGCTCAAGGTCGGCCTCACCGCCGAGGAACGCGGCACCGTCCGCCTGCTCGAACAGGCCGCCCTCACCTGGACGTTCCTCGCCCACGGCCCGCTGCCCGCCGTCCGCCGCGCCGAACTCACCGTCGCCCGGGCCCGACTGGCCCGCGAACGGATCCCCGCCGCCGCCAAGTACCCCGCCTGGTGGACGCTGCCCGCCGCCGCCGACCGGCACGCCGAACTCACCGCCGGCCGCACCCGCGCCCTCGAACTCCTCGCCGACCACCCCGTCACCCTGCTGCCCGACCACCCCGTCACCGACCAGGTCGAGCTGTACGGCCTCACCGCCGGCGCCCCCGACCAGTACCAGCAGGTCAAGGCGCTCAGCGACGGCGCCCGGCTGACCGGACGGCTGCGCCGCCCGATCGGCGGCCACCTCTTCCTCGACCCGCCCGCCGGACCCCCGCTGCTGCTCGACACCCGCCTGCTCACCGGCTGGACCCTGCACGCCGAGGACGCCGACAGCTGCGACGGCCTCACCCTGCTGCCCCGGGCCCGCCCCGCGGCCGAACAGGACACCCTGTTCTGACGGGCCGTCAGCCCTTCCGGCGGGCCTCCTGCTTGCCCCGCGCGCCCACCGCCGCCAACGCCATGTCCTGCGCCTGCGACTTCAGGTTCTTGTAGCCGTACCCGCGGTCCGTCAGCCACAGCTCCGCCGCCGTCTCGGCCCGCACCGACGCCGCCACCACGTCCTCCTCCGCCTCCCCGTACTCCAGGAAGCGGAAGGTGAAGAACGGCCGCGCCGACAGGTCGTACGTCAGGTGCCCCTCGTCGGTGAAACGCGCGTGCAGCACGTCGTGCTCGGCGGCCGCCGCGGTCAGTTCGGCGTGCTGCTCGGGGGTGAGCGCGTCGAAGGAGCCGCGCACCATGATCCGGAACGTACGAGTCGTCATGGCGGGACCCTAACCCCGCCGGCCCGCCCCGATCACCCCGATTTCGGCCGCCCCGCGAACGCCGCCCGCAGCGGCTCCGGCAGCGGCCCGTGGTGAGCCACCGTCAGCCGCCGGGTCGCCCGGGTCAGCGCCACGTACAGGTCGTGGCCGCCGCGCGGGGACTGCGCCAGGATCGCCGCCGGATCGGCCACCACCACCGCGTCGAACTCCAGCCCCTTGCACTGCGCCGCGCTCAGCGCCCCCAGGTGCGCCAGCTCCGCCAGCCGGGCGTCCGGCGCCACCAGGCCCGTGGTGCCCGGGCCGTCCGGCGCCAGC
>NZ_KK853997.1:7185805-7305547 GCF_000696185.1 Kitasatospora cheerisanensis KCTC 2395
TGCGCCGCCGGATCGACGGCCGCCAGCAGCGCCGCCGCCACCGCCATGATCGGCGCCGGGGTGCGGTAGTTGACGGTCAGCCGCTCCTCCCGCCAGCGGGTGCCCAGGTGGCGGCCCAGCATCTCCTGCCAGTCGCGGGCGCCCGCCGCCGACGAGGTCTGCGCCAGATCGCCCACCACCGTCAGCGAACGGGTCGGGATCCGCCGCATCACCGTCCGCCAGGCCAGCGCCGACAGTTCCTGTGCCTCGTCCACCACCACGTGCCCGAAGGTCCACTCCCGGTCCGCCGCCGCCCGCTCCGCCGTCGAGCGGTACGGGCCCTCCTCGGCGTGCCGGTCCGCCAGTGCCGCCGCGTCCAACTCGCCCTCCTGGCCGGTCACCTGGAGCACGCCCCGGGCGTAGAGCTCGGCCTCGGACCGGGCCCGGCCCTGCTCGGCGGCGGCCCGGCGCCGCTCCGCGCCGTCGCTGCCGAGCAGTTCGGCGGCCTCGTCCAGCAGCGGCACGTCCTCCACCGTCCACGGCGCGCCCGGGGCGCGGCGCAGCGCGGCGCGTTCGGCGGGGGAGAGGGACGGGGCGAGGCGGTCGGGGTCGGCGAGCAGCGACTCGACGAGCCGGCGGGGCGTCAGCAGCGGCCAGAGCGCGTCCAGAGCGGCCCGGACCTCCGGCTCGGCCCAGAGTTCGCCCGGTGCCCAGCGGGCCTCCTCCTCGTCCCACGGGCGGTCGACCGCGTCGGCGCGGAACCGGGCCAGGCCGGTCAGGGCGGCGCGCAGGAACTCGGCGCGGGCCGCGTTGTGCGGCAGCCGCAGGCCGCGGGCGCGCTCGCGGGCGGCGGCCAGCAGGCGGCGGGGGAGCGGCAGGTCGAGCCCGGCGAGCCGGCCGTCCGCGGCGGGCAGCCGCTGGTGCAGGCGCACCGCCTCGGCGAGGACGTCCGCCATCCGCTCGGAGCCCTTCAGGAAAGCGGTTTCCGGCCGGTCGGCGTCAACCGCCCGTACGCCCGGGAACAGCTCGCCGAGGGTGCGCAGCAGCACCTCGGTCTCGCCGAGCGAGGGCAGCACCTGCTCGATGTAGCGCAGGAAGGCCCGGTTCGGGCCGATCACCAGCACGCCGCGCCGCTCCAGCACCTCGCGGTGGGTGTACAGCAGGTACGCGGCCCGGTGCAGCGCGGCCACCGTCTTGCCGGTGCCCGGACCGCCGTGGACCACCACCGCGCCGTGCAGCCCGGAGCGGATCACCCGGTCCTGCTCGGCCTGGATGGTGGCCACCACCTCGCGCATCCGCCCGGTCCGGGCCCGGCGCAGCTCGGCCAGCAGCGCGGCTTCGCCGACCAGGGTGCGGCGGCCGTCGGCGTCCAGCGCGTCCAGGTCGAACGCCTCGTCGTCCAGGCCGACCACCCGCCGCTGCCGGGTGCGCAGGTGGCGGCGGCGCAGCAGGCCGGCCGGGTCGGCGGCGCTCGCGGTGTAGAACGGGCGGGCGGCCGGGGCGCGCCAGTCCAGCAGCAGCGGTTCGAACTCCTCGTCCAGCAGGCCGATCCGGCCGATGTGGCGGACGGCGCCGTCGCGGGCGTCGATCCGGCCGAAGCACAGGCCGCGTTCGACGGCGGTCAGCCGGGCCAGGCGGCGGGTGCGTTCGGCCAGCACCACCTCCTGTTCCAGCCGGGCCTGCCGGGTGCCGCCCGGCCCGGCGGGCGCGGTAGCGGCCTGCTCCAGCGCGGTGCGGGCCTGCGCGCGGGCGGTGTCCAGCCGGGCGTACAGCTCCGTCAACCGGTGCTGCTCGGTGCGGAGTTCGGCCGCCAGGACGGCGTCGCTTGCCATCTCTTCGGTCAACGTGATATCCTTGCGCTGAGAGAGTTTTTTGGCGGAGCTAATGAGCATGTGCAATCGACCATGCTACCCGTCCGCACGGCGGAGGCGCTGCATTCCCGCCTGACCTCGACTGTTAGGCTTGCGAAGCGTGAGCGCGAAGCCCAAGATCCCCAATGTCCTGGCCTCCCGGTACGCCTCGGCGACCCTGGCCCAGCTGTGGTCCCCCGAGCACAAGGTGGTGCTGGAGCGCCACCTGTGGCTCGCCGTCCTGAAGGCCCAGCGGGACCTCGGCATCGAGGTGCCGCCCACCGCGATCGCCGACTACGAGCGCGTCGTCGACCAGGTCGACCTGGCGTCCATCGCCGCCCGCGAGAAGGTCACCCGGCACGACGTGAAGGCCCGCATCGAGGAGTTCTCCGAACTCGCCGGGCACGAGCAGATCCACAAGGGCATGACCTCGCGCGACCTCACCGAGAACGTCGAGCAGCTGCAGATCCGCCAGTCGCTGGAGCACGTCCGCGACCGCACGGTGGCCGTCCTGGTCCGCCTCGGCCGCCTCTCCGCCCAGTACGGCGAGCTGGTCATGGCCGGCCGCTCGCACAACGTCGCCGCCCAGGCCACCACCCTCGGCAAGCGCTTCGCGACCGCCGCCGACGAGGTCCTGGTCGCCTTCGCCCGCCTCGAGGACCTGATCGCCCGCTACCCGCTGCGCGGCGTCAAGGGCCCGGTCGGCACCTCGCAGGACATGCTCGACCTGCTGGGCGGCGACGCCGAGAAGCTCGCCGAGCTGGAGCGCCGGGTGGCCGGCCACCTCGGCTTCGAGAACGTCTTCACCTCGGTCGGCCAGGTCTACCCGCGCTCGCTCGACTACGACGTGGTCTCCACCCTGGTCCAGCTCTCCGCCGGCCCGTCCAGCATCGCCAAGACCATCCGCCTGATGGCCGGTCACGAGCTCGTCACCGAGGGCTTCAAGGCCGGCCAGGTCGGCTCCTCGGCGATGCCGCACAAGATGAACACCCGCTCCTGCGAGCGCGTCAACGGCCTCGCCGTCATCCTGCGCGGCTACGCCTCGATGACCGCCGAGCTCGGCGGCGACCAGTGGAACGAGGGCGACGTCTCCTGCTCCGTGGTCCGCCGGGTCGCGCTGCCGGACGCGTTCTTCGCCTTCGACGGCCTGCTGGAGACCTTCCTGACCGTCCTCGACGAGTTCGGCGCCTTCCCCGCCGTCATCGAGGCCGAACTCGACCGCTACCTGCCGTTCCTGGCCACCACCAAGGTCCTGATGGCCGCGGTGCGGGCCGGCGTCGGCCGGGAGACCGCGCACGAGGTCATCAAGGAGCACGCCGTCGCCGCCGCGCTCGCCATGCGCGAGGGCGCCCGCGAGAACACCCTGGTGCCGGCCCTCGCCGCCGACGCCCGGATCCCGCTGGACCGCGACGCGATCGACGCGCTGCTCGCCGACCGCCTCTCCTTCACCGGCGCGGCCAGTGCCCAGGTCGGCGAACTCGTCCGCCGCATCGAGGCCGTGGCCGCCGCCCACCCGGAGGCCGCCAAGTACGCCCCGGGCGACATCCTCTGACGGTTCGCACGCCCAACTGCCCGTCCCCGGCGTCGAGTCGGGGCGGGCAGGGTGCTGTGGGGCCCTTGGCAACGGTCGTCGAGGAGTCGTAGGGTCGGGACGCGGCCGCGCTGTGCGAAGCGATCGGCCACATTCGGAGCGGGGGCGGAGCGTTCCGGTCCGATTACGCGTTCCGGCCGACAAGCGGCCGGGGTGATTGCCCGATTCCCTCGGCGGGCAGGTAAGTTGTGCCGTGCACATGCATCTGATGCCTTGTCAGACGAAACGGGGGAATGTCTGGTGGGCCGATCTCAGTGTCCAGCGCTGTGCGTTCGCATCGAACCGCTTGCTCGCCCGGGCGTGGCCCCGTGACCGCCGGGCAGATCCGA
Organism: Kitasatospora cheerisanensis KCTC 2395; assembly: GCF_000696185.1. Classification (GTDB taxonomy): domain Bacteria; phylum Actinomycetota; class Actinomycetes; order Streptomycetales; family Streptomycetaceae; genus Kitasatospora; species Kitasatospora cheerisanensis. The sequence continues at coordinate 7,189,555 of NZ_KK853997.1, forward strand.
CGCCGGGGAGACGGCACACTACACGCACCGGGAACGCGTTGGGGGCAAACGGCCGGAATCGGTGACCGGGCACGCGGCTTGAAGGGTAGACAGAACATGTCCGTCATGACGTCGACAACGGAGACGCCGGCGGAGGTCTCGAACCCGCGCGGGGAGTCAGCGATGCGACCGACCAGGGCGACGCAGTCGACGGAGCAGGCAGCAGGGGCCGCTGCGGCCGGAACGCAGGTGCCGGGCAGCGCCGTGGTGGGCTACCTCGGGGCGCTCGGCACGCTCGACCTGCTGGTGTCGGGCGTGCTCGCCCGGGTCCTCACCGGGACGGCCGCCGGGGCCGCGACCGTGGCCGTGTTCCTCGCCTTCTTCGTCCCGCTCGGGGTCGCGTCCGTGCTCAGCGCGGACCGGGTGCTGGTGTTGATGGTGCAGCGCCACGGGCGTTGAGCCGGCCCGGCCTCCGGCTCAACGCCCCCGGCGGGCGCGGTTGTTGGCACGCGCCGGCGGCTGGGCGCCGCTGCCGCCGGCCTGGCCGCTGCTGTCGGCCTGGCCGCGCCGGCGACGGTTCGCCCGGGCCGTGCGGACCAGGCCCCAGCCGCCGAACAGCACGGCGCCGGCGCCGCCCGCGGAGGCGAGCGGGATGTTGTGGAGCACCAGGCCGGTGACGACCACCGCGGCCACCAGGGCGAGCAGCAGCACGGCGACCATCAGGATGAACCGGAAGGTGTCGCCGGTGTTCCGGGAGATCTCCCGCAGCAGGGTGAACTGGCGGTCGGCGAACGCCCAGAAGCCGTAGCCCACCTGCTCCGGCGGGACGGGCGCCAGCGGCTCGGACTCGCGGCGGGCCGGCGGCGCGGGCTGCGGGGGCTGCGGGGGTCGGCTCGACTGCGAGCGCTGCGGCGCCTGGGAGGACTTCGTCGGCGCGGTGCGCTTCCCGGCCTTGGGGGCCGGAACGGGGGCGGGCGCAGGCGCGGGTGTGCGGGCGTCCTGCGGTGCCGGGGCGGGCTGCTGCGTGTTCCGGCCGGACCGGTCCCGGTTGCGCGGCTGGCGCGGGACGCGGGGCGCCGGCGTGTCCGGCCGGCCGGCGGCGGACGGCTCCGGAGACGGAGGCTCGGTGGCACTGGTGGTCACGGGCGGGGGTCTCGCTTCGCGCTATGCGAGCCGACCGGCGGCCGGCTCGGGTCAGGAGCTGAATGACGGGGGCGCCGGGACCGGTGGTCGATCCCGGCCGGACCCCGAAGGAGAGCCGCCGTTCGGTGGCGTCCCCCGGGTGGGAGCGGCACGGCCACCGGCCGCACCCCTTCCAGCAACGGCCGGAGACGGTCAAGGATCCCGCCGCCGGCCGCATCTCGGTGCCGTCTCACTAGCGCCACTGGGTCGAACCGGCACCCTCGGTGGTGCCCGCCCGGCCCTTCGTCCCCGCCTTCGTCGTCGCGCCCGGAGAGAGAGCCTCCGGTGTCCTGCCACCTCAGCGCCGCCCGGTGCGGCCCGGGCCGGGCCGCAGGGAGCGGGTGCTACCTTACCGTCAACGCGCCGCAACTGCCCGTAACCCGTTCGGACGCGCTGCGCGTGACCGGAGTCTAGCCCCTGGCCCCGACTCCGGCACCTGTCGGCTAGCGTCCGAACTGACGCAGCGTCAAGCACGATCCGGTGAAGATCCGTGCCCGGGCGGGAAGTTGACGCACCTGGGTGGCCGTGCTCCGGTTCGCGGCGGTTCGGGTTCACGCACCGTTCGCCGCCGTTTCAGGCCGTCCGGCCGGAACTCGCAGGTCCCTCGTCCGGGTGAATCGGGGGCGAGGTGGGGGCGCAGTACCAGTCGCAGTCGGGTTCGGCGATGGGGTGGGCCGGGGTGAGCGCGTCCGCCCGGACGGTGGCGAAGGCGAGGACGGCACCGGTGACCAGCAGGCCGGCGCAGATCAGCATGGACGTGCGGAAAGCGCTGTCCACCTCGGCCGGGATCCGGTACGCGTCACCGCTCAGCCCCGCCAGCGGGGGGATCGCCGCGACCGCGAACAGGCCGGCGGCGCGGGCGGCCGCGTTGTTCACCCCGGAGGCGATGCCCGCGCGGCGGACGTCCACCGCGGCCAGGACGGTGGCGGTGAGCGGCGCCACCAGCAGCGTCATGCCGGCGCCCTGGACGGTCACCGCGGGCAGCACGTCCAGCCAGTAGTTCGCGTCCGGGCCGATCCGCAGCATCAGCAGCACCCCCGCCGCGACCAGCAGCGGCCCGAGCGTCAGCGGCAGGCGGGGCCCGACCGCCCGGCCGAACTGCCCGGCCCGGCCGGAGAACAGCAGCATCAGCACCGTGATCGGCACCAGCGCCACCCCCGAGAGCAGCGGCGTGAACCCGGCGACGATCTGCAACTGCACCGTCAGCAGCAGGAACACTCCGCTGAACGCCGCGTACACGCACAGCGTGACCAGGTTGACCGAGGTGAACAGCCGGGAGCGGAACAGCGACAGCGGCAGCATCGGATTCGGCGACCGGTGCTCGACCAGGACGAACGCCGCCGTCAGCGCGACGCCCGCCAGCCCCGCGACGACCGCGCCCGGGGTGAGGCCGGAGCCCGCCTCGGTCAGCGCGTACGTGATGCCGGCCAGGGCGAGCGCGGCGAGCAGCGCGCCCAGCACGTCGAAGCGGCCCTGCTCGTCCGGGTCGCGGCTCTCCGGGACATGACGGACCGTCACCCCGACGACCACCGCCGCGAGCGGCAGGTTCAGCAGGAAGATCCACCGCCAGCCCGGGCCGTCCACCAGCCAGCCCCGAGGAACGGGCCGACGGCCGCCGCCACCCCGCCCAGCCCCGACCACGCGCCGACCGCGCCCGCCCGGTCGTCCTCGTGGAACACCGCCTGGAGCATCGCCAGCGAACCCGGCGTCAGCAGCGCGCCGCCGATGCCCTGGAGCGCCCGCGCCAGGATCAGCACCTCGACGTTCGGGGCCGCCGCGCAGCCCGCCGACGCGACGGCGAACCAGCACACCCCGACCAGGAACACCCGGCGCCGGCCGTACCGGTCGCCCAGCGAACCGCCGAGCAGGATCAGCGCGGCGAGAGTCAGCATGTAGGCGTTGATCGTCCACTGCAACGAGGCCAGGCTCGCGCCCAGGTCCTCGCCGATCCGCGGCAGCGCGACGTTCACCACCGTCCCGTCGAGCATCGCCATCCCGGACCCGAGCGCCGTCGCCGCAACGACCCACCGCCCGCGCCCGGTCCCCAACCGGATCCCACCGGCCGCCACATCCGCATCGCTCACAGACCGATCCTCCGTCAGAACCCGCCCCCGACAGCAGACCGCCACGCCCTGCGGCCCGCCGGGGCGGGTCAGGGGAGGAGGGAGGCGCGGCGCCAGGGGCGGGTGGTGGTGGGGGTGAGGATGCCGAGGTCGGTGAAGAAGTCGAGGGCCTTGCGGGACCAGTCGATGCGGGCCTGGCGCCAGTGCGGGTTGGTGGCGGCGGCGCGGCGGGCTTCGGCGGGGTCGAGGCCGGCGAGGGTGTAGACGCGCGGGTGGACGAGTTCGGCGACGGCGTGGTGGGCGAGGTGAGCGAGGGCGCGGCGGAAGATCGCTCGGCGGGCGGGCGTCATCGCGGCCCAGCGGCGCTCGAGTTCGGGCTTGGCGTAGCCGATGTGCCGGGCCTCCTCGACGACGTGGATGCGGGCGACGGAGCGGGCCAGCGGCTGGAGGCTCTCGTCGCGGATCATCTCCCGCTGCATCGCGTCGGTGAACTCCTCGACGAATATCGCGCCGGCGAAGGTCATGGTGGTGTCGTTGAGCAGGAAGTGCAGCCGCCCGAGCAGGTCGGCGCGCCGGGTGGGGCGGGCGGACGGGTAGCCGGTGGCGGTGATGTAGCGGGCGAACATGGTGGAGTGCCGGCACTCGTCCGCGACCTCGGTGAGCGCGTACTGGGCGTGCCCGGTGGTCAGGTCGTTCGCGTAGACGTGCCGGATCAGGCCCTCCATCAGGACCAGTTCGAACCAGATGCCGGCGGCGGTGGTGGAGGCGAACTGATGGACGCTCAGCTGCGCCCGCTGCCGTTCGTCGAGGCGGTCCCAGAGCGGGGTGCCGTAGAGGGCGACGCGGTGGGCGGGGAGCGCGTAGTGGTCGGGGTCGACGGGGGCGGTCCAGTCGATCTCGGTGAGCGGGTCGTAGGAGTGCTTGGCGGAGGCGCGCAGCAGGCGGGCGGCGTTGAGTTCGCGGTCGGCGTTGCGCTGCTGGGCGAGCGTCCCGGTGGGGGTCGGGGTGGCGGGCATCGGCGGACTCCGGAGGGGTGGCGGCGGCAGGGACTCCAGGAGGAGTAAACCAATGAGACGAAGTGTCAACAAGGGGTCGGGGCAGATCACCGGCCCCGGACCGCACCGTCGGGACCGGACGGCCGTCCGGCGGTGGCCCGCATGCGACCGCTCACGGCCCCGCGCAGACTGGCCGCATGGATCCGGTCACCGCCCTGGAACGCATCGCCTTCCTGCTGGAGCGTGAACTCGCCTCCCCGTACCGGGTCAAGGCGTTCCGCACTGCCGCCGAAGCCGCCGCCCACCTGCCTGCCGGGCCGGTGGACGTCGCCACCGCCGAACGCCTCCCGGGCGTCGGACCCGTCACCGCACGGGTGATCGCGGACGCCACGGCGGGCCGCACCCCGCAGTACCTGGTGGACACCGAGGCCCGGGTGGCCGCCGCCGAACCCACCCCCTCGGCCGCCGCGCTGCGGCTGCGCGAGAAGATCCAGGGCGACTGCCACCTGCACTCGAACTGGTCCGACGGTGGCGCGCCGATCGAGCAGATGGCCCGCACCGCACGCGACCTGGGCCACCACTGGGCCGTCCTCACCGACCACTCGCCGCGGCTGACCGTCGCCAACGGCCTGAGCGCCGAGCGGCTGCGCGAGCAGATCGACCTGATCGAGGAACTGAACGGCCGGCTCGCCCCGTTCCGGCTGCTCACCGGCATCGAGTGCGACATCCTCGACGACGGCTCGCTCGACCAGGACGAGGAACTGCTCGGCCGGCTGGACGTGGTGGTCGCCTCGGTGCACTCCAAGCTGCGGATGGAGCGCGCGGCGATGACCCGCCGGATGCTGGCCGCCGTCCGCAACCCGCTGGTCGACGTGCTCGGCCACTGCACCGGGCGGCGGCTCGGCGGAAAGCCTCGCCCGGAGTCGGAGTTCGACCCGGAGGCGGTGTTCGCCGCGTGCCGCGAGCACGACACCGCGGTCGAGATCAACTGCCGCCCGGACCGCCAGGACCCGCCGGACGAGCTGCTCACCCTCGCCGCCGACCTCGGCTGCCTGTTCGCGATCGACACCGACGCGCACGCCCCGGGCCAGCTCGACTGGCAGTTGGGCGGCTGCGAGCGGGCCGCCGCCCGGGGCCTGGACGCGGAGCGGATCATCACCGCCTGGTCGGTCGACCACCTGCTGGCCTGGTCCACCGCCCGCTGACCCGCGCGCCCCGCCTCAATGATCCGCCGCCCGCCCCGCCTCGGTGATCGTCCTGTCGGACCGCCCCGCTACGCTGCCCGGATGACGGATGATCATTCGCAGGTGAGTTCGGACAGCACGATCCGGCCGTTGGCGTTCCACGCCGCGCCGGGCACGGAGGACTGGCGGGTCCTGGGGGAGGGCGCCTGCGCGTTCTTCCGCACCGGGTCCTTCGCCGACGGGGCCCGGCTGGTGGCCGCGATCGCCGCCGCCGTCGAGGGCCTCGGCTCGCCGGACGTGGACGTGCGGCCCGAGGGCGTCACCGTCCGGCTGATCGCGGCGGGCGAGGAGTACTACGGCCTGACGGAGCGCCACATCGAGCTGGCCCGCCGGATCTCCGCGGCCGCCCGCGCCCTGGGCGCCGCCGCTGAGCCGCACGCCCTGCAGACCGTGCAGGTCACTGTCGACGCCCTGGAGCGGCCCGCCGTGGTGGCGTTCTGGCGGGCCCTGCTCGGCTACCGCGACCGCGCCGGCAGCCCCGAGGACCTGATCGACCCGGCCCGCCGCGGCGCGCCGTTCTACTTCCAGCAGATGGACGAGCCCCGCCCGCAGCGCAACCGCGTGCACGTGGACGTGTGGGTGCCGCACGACGTGGCCGCGCAGCGGGTCGCCGCCGCGCTCGCCGCCGGCGGCCGCCTGGTCACCGACGCGGACGCGCCGACGCTGTGGGTGCTGGCCGACCCCGAGGGCAACGAGGCCTGCGTCGGCGCGGCGGGCGCCCCGAGCTGACGCTGCGTCAACCTTTGGTCAGGCGGCCTGGACCAGACGGGAGCGCAGGCTGTCGAGGGTGTCCTCGCGCAGGCCCAGGCCGGACCGGGCGTAGTTCTCCGGGTCGCCCCAGTGGTCGGCGAGGGCGTTGAGGGAGGCGGCCAGGTACTCCGCGCGGACCGAGAGGATCGCGTCGGCGATCTCCGGGTCGCCGCCCCCGGCGAGGAAACGTTCCAGCAGCGGCGCGTACCGGGCGTGCACCGCCGGGTCCACCGACAGGTACTCGGTGCGCACGGTCTCCTCGTCCGCGCCGAGCAGCAGCAGGACCAGCGAGGCGCCCCAGCCGGTGCGGTCCTTGCCGGCCGTGCAGTGGAACAGCACCGGGCCGCCGCCCCGGTGCGCGAGGGCCGTCAGCAACTGCTTGTAGGCGCGCCGGGCCGCCGTGGAGGTGACGAAGGCGCGGTAGTCCTCGGTCAGCGCGAGCGCCGCCCGGCCCCGGCCGAAGGTGCGGTTCGCGGCGGCCGGATCGGCGAGCGCCGCGGTCAGCGCGGTCGCCACGCCGTTGCCCGCCCGGTCCGCGAGCACGTCGGCGACCAGCAGGTGCGCCCCGCCGGGCACCCGGTCCGGGAACGCTGCCCGCTCGCCGCCGCTGCGCAGGTCGATCACGGTGCGCACGCCGAGCGCGTCGAACATCGGGTCGCCGGACGGGTCGAGCCGGTCCAACTGGCCGGAGCGCAGCGCCAGTCCGGGCCGCACCCGGGAGCCGCCGGGCAGGTCGATGCCGCCGAGATCGCGCAGGTTGGCGACGGTGGCGGAGTCAACGATGTGCGAGTGCTGCATGACGACCTCCCTGCCGGCGGGACTTGCCAGCACGCTAGGCGCGGCCCGGGCGGGTCGCCCCCGGAGTACCGCCGGGCGGGCGGGCCGCTGCACCGAGCGGCGGAGCGCGCGCCCCGGACGCACGCCGTGCTGCGCGCGCCCCATTGATTGACGGGCCGTCAGCGGGCAGGGTGGGCAGCGCCCGGCCCGTGGGGGTGGGCACCGCGCCAGGCGCGAGGCAAGGGACGGGAGCCCGAATGACAGCGAAGATCCTGATCGTCACCGGCGACGCGGCCGAGTCGCTGGAGGTGTTCTACCCGTACCAGCGGCTGCTGGAGGAGGGCTACCAGGTCGACATCGCGGCGCCCGCCAAGAAGACCCTGCAGTTCGTGGTGCACGACTTCGTCCCCGGCTTCGACACCTACACCGAGAAGGCCGGCTACACCTGGCCCGCCGACCTGGCGTTCGCGGACGTCGACCCGGCGCACTACGTGGCGCTGGTGCTGCCCGGCGGCCGGGCGCCCGAGTACCTGCGCAACGACGCCGAGGTGCAGCGGATCGTCGCGCACTTCGTCGCCGAGGACAAGCCGCTCGCGCAGATCTGCCACGGCCCGCTGATCACCCTGCGGACCGGCTCGATGGCCGGGCGCCGCACCGCCGCGTACCCGGCGCTGGAGCCCGACGTGGAGGCCGGCGGCGCGAGCTTCGTGGACGGCGAGGCCGTCGTCGACGGCACCGTGGTCTCGGCGCGGGCCTGGCCCGACCACCCGGGCTGGATGCGCGCCTTCGTCCAACTGCTGCGCGAGAAGGCCCCGGTGGACTAGGCCCTCTCTTTCGGATCTTGTCGGATCAGCGTGCGGCTCCCCCAGCCCTGGCGGGCCGGGAGGTGCCCCCATTACGCGCCCGGCTGGGCGTGCCGGCCGAACGTCCTCGTACTGGACGTACTTGGATGTTTGGCCGGTGCGTCCAGGTGGGGGCACCTCCCAGCCCCCGGGCTGGGGGAGGATGATCCGGCGTCGCGCGCCCGGCAAGATTCGAAAGAGAGGGCCTGGCCCGCACCGGATCCGGGGTGTCGGCTTGCCCGCCCCCGCCGGGCGGGCAAGCTGAGGCCCATGACGACACACCTCGACGGTCAGGAACTGCTCGCGCTGCACGGCCGGGCCCTGGACCGCTTCGGCCGGCTGGTCCGCGCCGTCCCCGACGACGGCTGGCAGGCCCCCACCCCGTGCACCGACTGGACGGTCCGTCAGCTGGTCGGGCACCTGACCTCCGAACAGCTGTGGGTGCCGGACCTGCTGGGCGGCGCCACGGTCGCCGAGGTCGGCGACCGCTACGACGGCGACGTGCTCGGCGACGACCCGGTGGCGGCCTGGACGGCCGCGGCCGACGCCGCCCGGGCCGCGTTCGCCGAGCCGGGCGCGCTGCGCCGCACCGTCGACCTCTCCTACGGGCGGCGGCGGGCGGACGGCTACGCCCGGGAGATGACGGTGGACGCGATCGTGCACGCCTGGGACCTCGCGCAGGGGATCGGCGCGGACGCCCGGATCGACCCGGCCGCGGCGAACTTCGCCCTCGACGAACTCGGCCCGCAGAGCGGCGCGTTGGCCTCCTCCGGACTGTTCGCGGACGCGGTGCCGGTGCCCGCCGACGCACCCCCGGGGGACCGGTTGCTGGGTCTGGTCGGCCGCGACCCGGCGCACCCGTTCGGCGACGAGTGACAGGAGGTTGACGGGGCGTCAGGGGCGGGGGCGGATCCCGTCCAGGGCGATGGCGAGGACCTTGGCGCGCTGCGCGTCGTCGGCGAAGGCGACCGAGGCGATGCCGGAGACCAGGCGGAGCAGGTCGTCCATGTCCATGTCGGCGCGGACGTCGCCGGACCGCTGGGCGTTCAGCAGCAGCGGGGTGCCGGCGTCGAACATGGACTGGCGGCAGGCCAGGAAGACGTCGGACTCCTCGCCCTGGAGGGCCTCGCGGATGGCGCGCTTGGTCATCGCGTAGTCGACGAAGCGGTCCAGCCAGGCGATCAGCGCGTCCCAGGAGGGCCTGCCGGCCAGGCCCTCGGCGACCCGGCCGAGGTCCTGCACCTCGTTGGCGTAGACGGCCTCGAACAGGTGCCGGCGGGTGGGGAAGTTGCGGTAGAGGGTGCCGATGCCGACGCCGGCGCGGCGGGCGATGTCCTCCAGTGAGGCTTCGGCGCCGTGTTCGGCGAAGGCCTCGCGGGCGGCGGTGAGCAGCGCGTCGAAGTTGCGCGCGGCGTCGGCGCGGCGCGGGCGCTGGGCGGCGAGGTACTCGCCGACGGAGACCTGTTCGGGCACGGGGACCTCGTTTCGACACATCCGGATTGAACCGGAGGCTCACCTCCGCTAATCTGGAGGCATGCCTCGACTTTAGCACCGGGGCCACGGCTTCGGCCTGCCGCCCCGGCGGTGGCGGGCCACCCGTGTCACTTCCGTCACCCGTACCGGCGCCCTCGTCGCCGACCGGGTCGACCCCATCGGCACCGACCGGTCGGACCGCCGGCCGCTCCCTTCCCGCACCACCGCCCGTCCGGGCGGCCGCTCTTTCGCTGCCCGCCCGTAGTGCGCCGCGGCGCGCCGTCGTTCCGTGCGCCGCGACCCGAGTCCCGAGAGGGTTCGATGAACCGCCAGTCCCACCGCCTCACCTTCGGCGTGCTCGCCGCCGGAGCGGGCGTGTTCGCGCTGCTCCAGTCGCTGATCACGCCGGCCCTGCCGATCGTTCAGGAGGCCATGCACACCTCGCAGTCCACCGTGACCTGGGTGATGACCGCCTACCTGCTGTCCGCCTCCGTGTTCACCCCGATCCTCGGCCGGGTCGGCGACCTGGTCGGCAAGAAGCGCACCCTGGTCGCGGCGCTGGTCGCACTGCTGACGGGGTGTCTGGTCGCCGCGCTGGCGCCCAACATCGCGGTGCTGCTGGTCGCCCGCGTCCTGCAGGGCATCGCGGGCGCGCTGTTCCCGCTCTCCTTCGGCATCATCCGCGACGAGTTCCCGCCCGGGCAGGTGCCGGCCGGCATCGGCAACCTGTCCGCGGTGATCGCCGTCGGCAGCGGCCTCGGCATGGTGCTGGCCGGCCCGATCGTCGGTGCGCTGGACTACCGCTGGCTGTTCTGGCTCCCCGTGATCGTGGTCGGCGCCACCGTGCTGCTCGCCTGGCGCTACGTCCCCGAGTCGCCGACCCGCAGCGAGGGCAGCGTCGACTGGGTCTCCTCGCTGCTGCTCTCCGGCTGGCTGGTCGCCCTGCTGCTGCCGGTCAGTCAGGCCGCCCAGTGGGGCTGGGGATCGGCCCGGGTGCTCGGCCTGCTCGCCGTCGCCCTGGTGCTGTTCGCGCTCTGGGCGCTCAACGAGGCCCGCTCCCGCAACCCGCTGATCGACCTGCGGGTGATGCGCCTGCGCCCGGTGTGGACCACCAACGCCGCGGGCCTGCTGTTCGGCGGCGGCATGTACGCTCTGTGGGCCTTCTTGCCGGGCTTCGTGCAGATGCCGACCAGCGCGGGCTACGGCTTCGGGTCCAGCGTGACCGGCGCCGGGCTGCTGATGCTGCCGATGGTCGGCGCGATGTTCGTCGCCGGCATCCTTGGCGGACGGCTGGCCGGGCGGTTCCCCGCCAAGGCGCAGCTGGTCACCGGCGCGCTGCTGGGCGCCGTCGCCTGCGCGCTGCTCGCCGCCCGGCACGGCACGCCCGCGGACGTGGCGGTCGCGGCGGGGGTGTTCGGCCTCGGGATCGGCCTGGCGTTCGCCTCCATGAGCAACCTGATCGTGCAGAGCGTCTCGCCCGCCCAGACCGGCGCGGCCACCGGCATGAACGCCAACATCCGCACCATCGGCGGCTCGCTGGGCGCCGCGCTGATGACCGGCCTGGTCACCGGCCACCTGCAGCCTTCCGGCCGGCCGCTGGAGTCCGGCTACACGCACGGTTTCGCGCTGCTCGCCGCGTGCTGCCTGGCCGCCTCGCTGGCCGCGCTGCTGGTGCCGGGCCGCCGGCGGCGGCCGGTGGCCGCGCCGGTGGAGCCCGCCGCCGCCCGGCGGGACGCCGAAGTCCCGCTCGGCTGAACGGAGTCGGGTGCCCGCCGCGGCGGGCACCCGACTCCGTTCCGGTTCAGCAGTCGCGCAACTCCGGCGACTGGTTCAGCAGTTGGGCCCGCGGCGAGGTGAACTTCCGGTAGGTCTCGGTCCGTTCGGCGCCGGGGCGGAAGACCGCCACCCGGTGGCAGTTCTGGAAGGCCAGCTTGACCGAGAAGTGCCGCTCCAGCGCGCCGCGGATCGAGTCGCTGGCCAGCGCGCGCAGCAGCTGGCCCCGCTCGGCGTCGCTCGGGGCGACCGTGTTGTCCGCGAACTCGGCGCCGGTGGCCGCGAGTTCGGCCGTCAGGTCGTCGACCAGGCGGTACGCGTAGGGCAGCGAGTCCCGCACGGTGGCGAGGAAGTCGGCGTCGGCGACCTCGTCGCGCTCGGCCAGGGCCAGCAGGGAGGGGGAGACGTCCAGCGACATGGGGGTGCGCCTTTCCAGGTGAATGGAAGTGGGAATCGTTTTCAACAACGATCCTGGCAAGACCCCTGACGCCCTGTCAATTACGCTCCCTCGTTCGGGGCAACGCACCGCGCCACGCCGGGCCGCCACGCCGATCCGCCCGCCCGGTTCCTACAGTGAGGGGGCAGACCACCACGAGGAGGGCCCCGATGGACCAGCAGGACACGTCCGGCGGCACCGACCGCCGCATCCTGGACCGGATCAGCGACATGGTCGACGCGGAGCGGAAGCTGCGCGCGGCACTCGCCGAGGGCCGCATCGACCAGCCCACCGAGCAGCGCGAACTCAAGGACCTGGAGGAGCAGCTCGACCAGTGCTGGGACCTGCTGCGCCAGCGCCGGGCGCGCGTCGACGCCGGCGAGGATCCGAACCAGGCCGGCGTGCGCAGCGTCGAGGAGGTCGAGCGGTACGAGTCCTAGTAGTGCTTTGTTATGTGGTGCGCGGGGTCTGGGCAGATCGAGTGTTCGGCAGTTCGCTGTCGGTGTGAATCCGGACGAACTGGCAGTGTTACGAGATGAGTTGGAGGCGTTCGCGGCGGAGGTGTTCTCTCCGCTGCGACGCTCGGACCAGCAGGAGAAGGGCCTGGCCTACCTGCGTGGCTTGTTGCTGGACGGGCGGCGCAAGTCGATGCAGCCGATGGCCGAGCGCCTCGGCATCGACCACCAGCGCCTGCAGCAGTTCATCACCACCTCGACCTGGCCCCTGGACGATGTCCGTGCCCGCATCGCCTGCCGGGCCGTGCGGGCCCTGGAGCCGCAGGCCTGGGTGATCGACGACACCGGCTTCCCGAAGGACGGCAAGGGGTCACCCGGGGTCGCCCGTCAGTACTCCGGGACGCTCGGCAAGGTCGGTAACTGCCAGATCGGTGTGAGCGTCCACGCGGTGACCGATCGGGCGTCCTGCCCGCTCGACTGGCGGCTGTTCCTGCCCGCCGCCTGGGATCCGAAGCACGCCGACGACCCGGCCGCCGCAGCCCGCACCGGGTGGCGACGGGCCCGCTGCCGCATCCCCGACGACGAGGGCCACCGCCCGAAGTGGCGCCCGGCCGTCGAGATGCTCGACGAACTCGCCACCTGGGGGCTCGCCCCGCCAGTGGTGGTCGCGGACGCCGGCTACGGCGACAACGCCCACTTCCGCGCTGCCTTGGACGAGCGGGGGCTGCGGTGGATCGTGCAGGTCAAGGGCCTGGCCACCGCACATCCACTGGACGCGGTCACCCGTCAGCCGGAATACGGCGGACTCGGCCCCCGCCCCAAGCCCCGCTACCGCACCCGACCCGTTCCGCTGGCTGAGCACGTCCGGACAGCCGGCCGCGGGGCGGCCCGCGCGGTGACCTGGCGACATGGCTCACGCGACCGGCTGACCGGCGAGTTCATCGCTCTGCGGGTGCGGCTGGCCGGCCGCCGCCCGCGACTGGAGCCCGACGGCACCCTGCCCGCGTGTTGGCTGCTGGCCCAGTGGCCCGCCCATCTGGCCGAGCCTTCCCACTACTGGGTCTCCAACCTGCCCGCCGACACCCCGATCGAGGAACTGGTCCGCCTGGCGAAGATCCGCTGGCGGATCGAACACGACTACCGCGAGCTGAAGACCGCCCTGGGACTCGACCACTTCGAGGGCCGTTCCTGGACCGGCTGGCACCGGCACGTCACCCTCGTCACCGCCGCCCACCTCTTCGTGACCCTGGCCCGGAGCCGCCCAAAAGTGCCTGCTCGGGTATGACCCTCTACCAGGCCGTCAGAACGCTCCAACACCTCCTGGCGACCTGGAACGGCACATGCCCGACCTGCAGACAACCCATCACAAAGCCAGAACCAGCCCCGACCTAACAAAGCACTACTAGCCGGCCGCCGACGTTCCGGGGGCGGTGTCCGGCAGGGGGCCGTGGGCGACGCCGAGGCGGTCGAGCCGGCGCAGGTGCGCGGCGAGGCGGACGGCGAACTCCGGGTAGTCGCCGGCGGTGCCCCACAGCACCTCGGCGAGCGCGCACAGGCGGGGGAAGGCCATGTACTCGACGTGCCGGGCGTCCGGCATCAGCTCGGTCCACAGGCAGCCCTGCCCGCCCAGCACGTGGGCGGCGGCCTCCGCGGGCAGCCCGGCCGGGACGGGGCGGTAGGCGTACACGTCGGCGGCGGTGAGCACCTCGGCGACCGCGAGCGGCTGCTCGACCAGCTCCGGGGCGGCCTGGTAGACGGTGAAGTACGTCAGCTGATGGGGCGTCATCACCACGTCGTGGCCGAGCCGGGCGGCCCGCGCGCCGCCCTCCTCGCCGCGCCAGGACATCAGCGCGGTGCCTGCCGGGAGGCCGTCCTCCAGCAGTTCGTCCCAGCCGATCGGGCGGCGGCCGCGGGCGGTCAGGAACTCGGCGAGCTGCCGGGTGAACCAGGCGGCCAGCGCCGACTCGTCGGGGAGGCCGAGTTCGCGCATCCGCCGCTGCACCCGGGGCGACTCCCGCCACTCGCGCTTGGGCACCTCGTCGCCGCCGAGGTGCACGTACGGGCCGGGGAAGACCTCCAGTACCTCGGTGAGCACGTCGCGGCAGAACTGGAGGGTGGACTCCTCGACGTTGAGGATCTGCTCGGTGATGCCCCAGGTGGTGCAGACCGGGCGGGCCGGCTCCAGGCCGTTGCCGAGTTCCGGGTAGGCGGCGATCGCGGCCCGCATGTGGCCGGGCAGGTCGATCTCGGGGACGACCGTGATGCCGCGGGACTCCGCGTACGCGACCAGGGCGCGGAGTTCGGCCTTGGTGTAGAAGCCGCCGTGCGGCGTTCCGTCGAACACCGCGTCCGGGTCGTCCTGGCAGGTGTAGCGGCCGACCAGGGTCTCGGCGCGCCAGGCGCCGACCTCGGTCAGGCGCGGGTACTTCTCGATCTCGATGCGCCAGCCCTGGTCGTCGGTCAGGTGCAGGTGCAGCACGTTGAGGCGGTGCAGCGCGGCCAGGTCGACCAGCCGGTGCAGGAACTCGACCGGGTAGAAGTGCCGGGCGACGTCGATCAGCAGGCCGCGCCAGCGGAACCGGGGCGCGTCCTCGATCAGCAGGCACGGCACGGTGACGCCGCCGCGTTCGTCCGGTGCGGCCCCGTCGGCGAGTTGACGCAGCGTCTGGGCGGCGACCCGGTGGCCGCCGGGGCCGGCGGCGGTGACGGTGGCGCCGGCGGGCGTCACTTCGATCCGGTACGCCTCGGGGGCGAGTGACGGGTCGGTGCGCAGGGTCAGCGGGGCGGGGCCGGCGGCGTCGGGCGGCAGCGGGAGGCCGAGCAGCTCGCGCAGCAGGCCGGCGACGGGTTCCAGGCCGGCTTCGAGGCGCAGCGGGGTGGTCGGGGCGAGGCGCCAGCCGCCCGGGCCGGTCGTCGTCATCGACGCGGGGCGGGGGACGAGGTGCGGCACGGGGGCTCCAGGGAGGGGCGGGCGGCCCGGGGCGGGCCCCGGGCCGCGGGGGTCAGCGGGTACCGATCTCGTTGACGGCGAAGTTGCCCCACTGGAGGTTGGCCGCGCGGACCACCAGGCGGAGCTGACTCGTCGTCACCGGCGCGGGGAGCGTCACCGAACGGCGCTCCACCGTCGCGGAGTTGGACGACCAGGTGACGGCGGCGTCGGCGAGGGCGGTGACCCAGGCCGTGCCGTTCCAGTACTGCACGTCGAAGCGGGTGATGCCCTGGCCGGCGCCGAAGTGGGTGGCCAACTCGACCTGGGAGACGGTGCGCTGGTTCGGGTAGCCGAGGGTCAGGCTGCCGCCCGTGGCCACCCCGCTGGACGGCGAGGCCCAGCTGCTGGCGTCCGAGCCGTCGGCGACGGCCGCGAGCGTGCCCTGCCCGGTGCCGTAGGAGCTGCTCACCGTCGGCGCGGCCTCGACCGTGCCCGGGCCGGCGGTGCGCTGGAGCGCGCCGAGGTCGGGCATGCCCTGCGGCAGGGCGGTGCCGGCGGCGTCGCGGCCGCCGTCGTTCGGAACTTCCAGGCCCTGCTGGAGAACCGGCGAGGCGGCGGTGGGCCGGTAGCCGGCCAGGTCGGCGATCGAGGTGGCCGTGCCGGGCGCGGTCAGGCCCGGGTTGCCGGTGAGCGCGGCCCGGTCGGTGCCCGGGACGGGGCCGCCGTCGTACCAGTTCCGGTCGTAGGTGATCGCGCTGCCGGTGTTGTACGGCAGGTTGGCGCCGTTGTGGATGATGTTGTTGGACATCGTGACGCCCGCCGCGTTGTGGTAGACGGCCGTCAGCGCGGTCATCGCGGAACTGCTGGGCGACACCCACACGGTGTTGTTGTAGACCTGCACCGAGGTGGTGTTGGTGGAGAAGGTGAAGATCTCGTTGCGGTCGTTCTGGCTGACGTTGTACCGGACCACGGCGGTGGCGGGCGCGGAGTCGCCGGAGACCGAGATGAAGAAGCCGCCGCCGTTGTCGTGCGAGTAGTTGTACTGCACCAGGCTGCCGCGGCTGTCCTCGTCCGCGTCCAGCGCGTCGCCGTCCATCTGCGGCCCGTTGTACTTGGTGCCGGAGATCTCGTTGAACTGGACGGTGGTGTTGTCGGCGTCCGCCCACCAGATCGCCACGTTGCCGTGCGCCTGCGCGGTGTCCGCGACGGTGTTGTGCTCGACCAGGGTGTCCCGCACCACCAGCGGGGCGATGCCGCCCGCCGCGATGCCGTGCACGTAGTTGTTGCGGATCACCGTGCCGGTGCTGGGCGTGAACGCCCGGTACTCGGTGGTCGGCGCGCCCAGGAACGGCCAGAGCGAGTTCCAGCCGTCGCGCTGCATCCAGGTCGACCAGCCGGAGATGCCGTAGGAGGCGATGTTCGCCACCTCGTTGTCCTGCACCGTCAGGCCGGTGAAGTACGTGGGCGTGGCCGAGCCGCGCACGGTGTAGATGATGCCGCCCGAGCCCGGGTTGGAGCTGTTCGGCGGCGCGTCGACGTCGTGCACCCAGTTGCCGGTGATCCGGACGTTCGGCACCGCGCCGACGTCCTGCGCGAACACGTTGACGCCGATCCGGTACGGGGTCGAACTCGTGATCGGACCGGCCGAGTTGGTGATCTCGAAGCCGTTCACCGTGACGTCGTGCTGGTTGGCCAGCAGCACCACCGAGGCCACCGCGCCCTGCCCGTCCAGCTTCGGCCGGGCGCCGGCGCCGTACGAGGTGAAGGTGACCGGCGCGGACGCCGTGCCGGAGCCGTGCGGGGCCAGCTGCCCCGTCCAGGTGTCGCCGGCCCGGAACGCGATCGTGTCGCCGGGCTGGAAGGTCTGCTTGCCGACCTGCGCCAGCGACTTCCACGGCGCGGCCGCCGAGGTGCCGCTGTTGGAGTCGCTGCCCGTCGAGGCGGACACGTAGTAGGTGGTGCCGGCGGCGTGCGCGGCCGGGGCGGCGAAGGCGGTGAGCGCCGCGGCGGCCAGGGTGAGCGCGCCCAGGCCGCTCAGGCCTCTCAAGGGTGTGGTGGTCACGTGCTGCCCTCTCCTGAAACGGGGGCCACGAGGGCCCGAAGTGAGGTCCACGGGGGCGGTGCGAGCAGCCGGGCCCGGCTGAACCCGGCTGCGGGGGCGACTACTTGGTGGCGCCGAGGGTCATCCCGTCCATGATCCGCCGGCCGCACCAGAAGAACAGCGCGACCATCGGCGCGACCAGGATGGTGACGCCCGCGAACAGGCCGCCCCAGTCGGAGGTGTACTGCATGGTGCTGCTGAGCTGGTTCAGGGCCGCCGGCAGGGTGAACTTCGCCGGGTCGTGCACCATCACCGACACCAGCAGGAACTCGTTCCACAGGCCGATCGCGTTCAGCACCGTCACCGTGGTCAGACCCGGGCGGGCCACCGGCACCATCACGGTCCAGAAGGTGCGCACCGGGCCGGCCCCGTCCAGCGCCGCCGCCTCCTCCAACTCGGCGGGCAGCGAACGGAAGTAGCCGGACAGCACGAACACCGTGAACGGCAGCGACATCGCCACGTCGACCACCACCAGCGAGATCCGGTCGTCCCACCAGCCGGTCACCCAGTCCACCATGAACTGGCTGACCGAGGAGGCCAGCGTCTGATAGGGAATCAGCACCGCCTGCACCGGCAGCGCCAGGCCCGCCGCGAAGTACGTCAGCGTCGGCCCGGCCGAGCGGCGCGAGGACCGCGCCAGCATGTACGCCGCCGGAGTCGCCACCAGCAGGATCCCGAGCAGCGAAACCCCCACCACCAGAACGGTGTTGAGCAGCATGCCGGCGAAGTCCGCGGCGTGCCAGGCCCGGGCGTAGCCGCCCAGGTCCAGCCCGTCCACGCCGAGCGGCGACGTCCATAGGGCGCGCGAGGTGCGCACCGAGGACAGGAACGTCCACGCCAGCAGCAGCACGTTGAACCCGGCCACCGCCCACAGCAGCGCCTTCACCGTGCCGGGCACCGCCAGATCGCCGAAGAACCGGCGCACGGTACGGAGTTGAGCCTTCGCGGTCACGAGATCTCCAGTCGGTCGCTGCGGCCCAGCCGGCGCACCAGCACCACCAGCGCCACGGTGAGCACCGTCAGCAGCGTCGCCATCGCCGAGGCGTAGCCCAGCTCGGGCGCCCCGCCGCCGGTGGTGTGGCCGGCCGACAGCCACTGCTGCACGGCGTAGGTACGGGCGTTGACCGACGGGGTGCCGGCCGTGCCGACGAAGCCGATCACGATGTCGAAGGTCCGCAGGCTGTTCGCCGTCCACAGCACCGCCGCGATCGCGATCATGTCGCGGGACAGCGGCAGGGTGATCCAGCGGAACTGCTGCATCCGGGTCAGACCCGTCAACTGGGCCTCCTCGTACAGGTGTTTGGGGATCGCGTCGACCGCCGTCATCAGCAGCACGATGTAGAAGCCCGACCCCATCCAGACCACGCCGACCACGATGCAGCCGAAGATGTGCTGCGGATCCAGCCAGGTCTGCTGCAGCGCCTCCAGGCCCAGCAGGCCCAGCAGCCGGTTCACCACGCCGTCCGGGTTCAGCAGGAAGCCCAGCGAGGTGCCGACCGCGATCATCGAGATGATCGACGGCAGGTACACCGCGGCCCGCACGAACGCCCGCCCGCGCATGTCGCGCAGCACCGCCATCGCGAGGAACGCCAGCGCGAACACCGCCGCGCCGCCCACCAGCACCACCAGCGCGGTGTTCACGAACGCCTGCCGCACCGTGTCGTCCCGGAACACCCGCACGTAGTTGCGCCAGCCCACCCAGGTCAGCGGCGCACCCGGCCCCGACCACTTGGCGAACGAGATCACCACGCCGTACAACGACGGACCGAGGAAGCCCACCGGGTACAGCAGCACCGCCGGCCAGGTGAACAGCCGGAACCAGCCCTTCGCATCGCGCTGCGACACCCCCTGCGCCGCCCCCGGGCGGGCCCGGCCCGCGGTGCGGAACGCGGGCCGGGAGGAGCGGGACGCGCCGCGCGCCGTCGAGGTGTCAGCCATTGGCCAGCGCATCCGCGGTCTTCTTCTTGCCCTGGGCGACGAAGTCGGCCGGCTGCAGGGTGCCGCTGAGCAACTGGTCGTCCAGCGGCAGGAACACGTTGTTCCACCACTTGTCCTGCGCCGTCGCGCCGTCGTACGTGGTGTTGGTCTCGGTCGCCTTCAGGATCGACTCCTGCGCCGCCTTCAGCGCGTCCGGCGCCTTCGCGTCCGCCCGGGACGGGATGTTCAGCGCGTCCGTGCCGATCCTCCCGATCACCTGCGAGCGCAGCAGGTGGCTCATGAACAGCTGCGCCGCTTCCGCGTGCTTCGCCTTCGCGCTCAACGACCAGCCCAGCGAACCCACTTCGACCGTCGAGTGGCCGCCCTCCACCATCGGGAAAGTGAAGCTGGACGGCTTCGCGTCGGCCGGCGCCTGCGGCCTGGTCTCCGACGGCAGCCACGTCCCGTTGATGTTCAGCGCCGCCTTGCCCTGCGCCCAGTCGTTCTGCGCCGCCGGGTACTTGGTGCCCATGAAGCCGTCCTGGAAGTACGGCCGCAGCTCGGCCACGCCCTGCGCCGCCTTCAGCACCTCCGGCCGGTCCCACGCCGAGGCGTCGGTGCCCAGTGCGGCGAGCGAACCCGGGCCCGCGTAGCGCATCATCAACTCGTAGAACCAGTAGGCGTTGTAGAAGTTCACCAGGCCGTCCTGGGCGATCGGGGTGGCGCCCGCGGCCTTCTGCTGCTGGAGCAGCGCCAGGAACTCCGTCCAGGTGGCCGGCTGCTTCGCGGCCAGCGCCGGGGAGCGCGCCGCGTCGTACCAGATCGCGGTGGAGATCAGGGTGTGCGGGACGAACGCCAGCTTGCCGTCCTTGTCGGTGGCCGACTTCAGCACGTTCGGCGGCAGCACGTCGGCGACCGACTTGCCGTCCTCGCCCGGCACCGGGAGCTTCAGCACGCCGTCGATCGGCTGCGTCATGTGCTGGCCCGCGAACGCCGCGATGTGGTCGGTGCCGCTGTCGAACATGTCCGGGCCGCTGCCCGAGGCGATCGCCTGCGGCATCGTCGTGGTGCCGGACCGGCCCAGGTACTTGATGTTCACCTTGATGCCGGTCTGCGCGGTGAAGTCGTCCGCCGCCGCCTTGAAGATCGCGGCCTGCGGCTCCTTCTCGCCCCAGGTCGACCAGTAGTCGACCTGGCCCTGCGCCTTCGCGGCGGACACCAGGTCGGCGGCCGAACCGCCCTGCGCGTGCTGCGCGTTGCCGGAGTTCTTGACGCCGCAGGAGGAGACCAGCAGCACGGTCGCCAGCGAGGCGGCGAGCGCGGCCGCGGCGGCCGGGGACGGGGTACGGGACATGACGTTTCTCCATCGAGGGGGCGTGGCGGTGGGGGAGGTCGGGTGGTTCAGAGAACGGGTGCGGCCTCGTCGGCGAGGGTGACGACGGTGCCGGTGCGGCGGGCCCGCTCGGCGGCCCAGACGGTGCGGTGCGCGGCCAGGCTCTCCCGGCCGCTGGAGCGGATCAGGTCGCCGGCGCCGGTGGCGATCGCGTCCACGAACGCCTCCAGCAGGCGGTCGTCCGCGCCGCCGTGCCCGGCCGCCGCCGAGGCCTCGGCGTCCGGGACGTCGGAGGCGTCGATGAACTCCCAGGTGGCGGTGGTGAAGTCGTGCACCGACAGGCGCAGGCCGTCGCCCTCGACGTAGCCGCGGGTGCCGAACACCCGGGTCTTGCGGAAGTCCAGCGGGGTGAACGCCGACATCGTGAACGAGGCGGTCCGCCCGTCGCCGAAGTCGAAGTCCACCACCTGGGTGTCGACCACGTCGTTGTCGCAGGCGTACACGCAGCGCCCGTACGGGCCGGAGCGCAGCGCCCGGCGGACGCCGTCCTCGGTGCGGTCGGTGGTGACGGCGCCGAGCGGCCAGTACTCCTTGTCGGGGTCGCCGAGGCAGCCGAGGTACAGCCGCGGCGCCGAGTACGGGCAGTCCGGTTCGACCGGGCAGTCCAGGCAGTTGTCGGCCGCCCCAGCCGGCCGGTTGCGCTCGTTGAAGTGCACCAGGCCGCCGAACGAGGACACCCGCTCCGGCGGACGCCCCATCAGGTGCAGCAGCCAGTCCACGTCGTGCGAGGACTTGGCCAGCAGCATCGGCGAGGACTCGTCCTCGCGCCGCCAGTTGCCGCGCACGAAGGAGTGCGCCTGGTGCCACCAGCCGACCGGCTCCAGGTGCTGGATCGACACCACCTCGCCGATCCGGCCGGAGTCGATCAGCTCCTTGAGGGTGCGGGTGTACGTGGTGTACCGCAGCACGTGGCAGACCGCGAGCAGCACCCCGGCGTCCTCGGCGGCCCGCACGATGCGCAGGCAGTCCTCCTCCGTGGTGGCCATCGGCTTCTCCAGCAGCAGGTGGTAGCCGGCCCGCGCCAGCGCCTCCACCGGGGCGGTGTGCTGGGTGTCCTGGGTGGCCACCACCGCGGCGTCGGCCAGCCGCGGCCGGGCGGCGAGTTCGCGCCAGTCGGCGAACACCGCCTCGTCGGGCACGCCGTACTCGGCGGCGAACGCGGCCCGCCGCTCCGGGTCGGGCTCGGCGACCGCGACGATCCGCGCCCGGCCGCCGCGGTGCGCGCTGCGGGCGTAGACGCCGCCCCGCAGACCCGCGCCGACGACGGCCAGCGTCACCTGCTTTCCTGGCACAACGCACCCCGATTTCCCAGCAGTTGGTGAATTCCGGCCGGACGGCACACCGAGCGTCCGGGCCGTGCGAAGATGACTCTCCGACGACTTTCCAAGGCCACTTATGTAAGTGGCTTGTGGAATGGAATCATGGGGATCGGAACCGGCCACCGTCAAGACTTCGGCGGACAACGATCCTTGACGGAGCGACAGCCCCACCGGCCCGGCCGGGCCGCACCACCCAGGCGACTTACGAAAGGCAGGCGATAGATGAGCGCGGGACATGCGACGACTTCGGCAGGCGGGCCGGAGGACGGCTCCGAGGGGGCGGCCGCCGCCCGGATCCCCGTCCTCCCGGCCAGCGCCGCCCAGGTGCTCACGGCCGTGCGCGCCGCCGCCGCGCCCGCCGTCACCGTCGCCGAGGCCGCCACCGCGACCGGGCTGTCCCGCCCCACCGTGGAAGTCGCCCTCGACCGGCTCGCGATGCTCGGCCTGGTCGACGAGGTCGCCCCCGACCCCGGCGGCCGCCGGATGGGCCGCCCCGCCCGCAACTACCGCTTCCGGCCGCGCGCCGGGCACGTCCTCGGACTCGACATCGGCAAGTACAAGGTGCTCGCCGTCCTCGCCGACCTCGACGGCAACGTGCTCGCCGGCCACCGCATCGAGGTCGACCCCGCCCAGCCCCGCAAGGCCCGGCTCGCCGCGACCCGGGCCGCCGCGAAGGCCGCGCTCGCCGCTGCCGGAGTCACCCAGGACCGGCTGTGGGCGGTCACCGCCGGCACCACCGGCATCGTCGACCGCGAAGGCCGGATCAAACTCAGCTCCGCCCTGCCCGAATGGACCGGCCTGCACCTCGCCCGCTCACTCGGCCGCACCTTCGCCTGCCCCGTCCTGGTCGAGAACGACTGCCGGCTCGCCGCCGTCGCCGAACGCTGGCTCGGTGTCGCCCGCTCGGTGGACGACGTCGTCTACCTGCTGGCCGGCATGCGGATGGGCGTCGGCGTGCTCAACGGCGGCGTCCTGCAACGCGGGCACAACGGCTCCCTCGGCGAGATCGGCGCCCTGCCCGAACTCGGCTGGAACACCGCCCCCGGACACCTGGTCGACGACCCCGACGCGGAATCCTCCGAACAGGCCGTCACCGCGCTGATCGCCGCCGCGCGGGCCGGCGACGCGGCCGCCGCCGAACGGATCGGCCGCTTCCTCGACGCGATCACCCTCGGCACCGCGACGGTCGCCCTCGCCTTCGACCCCGAACTCGTCGTCGTCGGCGGCGGATTCTCCCGCGCCGACGACCTGGTCCGGGCCCGCGTCCAGAGCGCCCTCGACACCCTCTGCCCGATGCCGCCGCGGGTCGCCTCCTCCGAACTCGGCGAGGACGCCGTCGCGCTGGGCGCGGTGCGGGTGGCGCTCGACCACGTGGAGGCGCAACTGGCCTGAGCGGGAGTGGAGTTCGGCGCACCGGGCGGGGCTGGGGGCGTCCCGGGATCCGGTGGGCGAGCCGGGGCCCGGTGGGCGAGTCGGGGGCCGGTGGGCGTCCCGGGGTCCGGGACGTCAGCGGGCGAGAGCCGGCCGGGCCGTCAGTGCGCCGCGAGGCGGGCCAGCGGGCCGGCCGGGTCCGGGAGGCCGCAGGCGGCGCGGACGGCGGCGTCGTGCGCGGCCGCGAGGCCGTCGAGTCGGGACAGCCGGGTGCGGCCCTGCCGGGACAGGTGCGCGGTGATCCGCCGCCGGTCCTGGTCGTCCTGGCGGCGGTAGGCCAGGCCGGCGTCCGCCAGGGCGTCCACCAGCCGGCTCAGACTCGCCTGCGGGATCAGCAGCGCCTGCGACAACTCGCCCATCGCCCGGCCCTCGCCCTCCGCCAGCGCGCGCATCACCCGCCACTGGTCGACCGTGCAGTCCTCCTCGGCGAGCGCGGCGGCCAGACCCGAGGTGAGCCGGCGGTGGGCGAGCGCGACCAGCTCCACCAGCAGCGGCGGCCCACCCGCCGTGCCCGGCGCGGCAGTCGCGTGCGCCGCGGCGCGCTTCGTGGTCATCCGACCCTCCCGTTCCCAGGTCACCCCCGGCCCTGCGGTCTTTCCCGGGGCCGAGATCCCGACCATACTCGCACTGGTGATGCTGGATGCCAGGCTGGTCGACCCGCTCGACGCGCTGCACCTCCCGCGCGAGGACGACGCGTTCCGCGTGGGCCTCGTCGTGCCGCAGTCCGGCCCGCTCGGACTGACTGGCCCGTCCGCCCTCGACGGCGCCCTGCTCGCCGCGCACGAGATCAACGCCCGCGGCGGCATCCACGACCGCCCCCTCGACCTCGTCCTGGTCGACGGCGGCGGCGAACCAGGCCCGGTCTCCGCCGACGTCGCCCGCCTGCTCGACGCCGGCGCCCTGGACGCCCTCGCCGGCTGCCACACGAGCGACGTCCACCGCGCCGTCGAGACCGTCGCCGCCGGCCGGATCGCCTACATCTACACCCCGCCCCACGAAGGCGGCACCCGTCGCCCCGGCGTGCTCTGCACCGGCACCGACCCGAACGGCCAACTCGCCCACGCGCTACCGCAACTGACGGAACATCACGCCCTGCGCCGATGGGCGCTGATCGGCAACGACTACATCTGGCCGCGCTCCGTCCACCGCACCGCCACCGCCCTCGCCACCCGGGCCGGCGCCCGGATCGTGCTGGAACGACGCCTCCCCTTCGGGACCGTCGAACGCACCGTCGAACCCCTCCTCGACGCGCTGCGCACCGCCCGCGCCGACGCCCTGCTGCTCAGCCTGATCGGCCGCGACCTGGTCCACTTCAACCGCGCGCTGCGCCGCAGCGGACTCGACCGCCGACTGGTGCGCCTGTCCGGGGCGTTGGAGGAGAACGGCCTGCTCGCGCTCGGCGGCGACGACACCGGGACGCTGTACGCCGCGATGCCCTCGTTCGCCACCCTCGCCGAGGAGCCGCGCCAGTTGCTCGCCGAACGGCACCGGGCGCTGTGCGGCCCGTGGGCGCCCGTCCTCGACGCGTACGCCGTCGGCCTGTACGAGGGCCTGCACCTGCTCGCCGCGCTGGCGGACCGTCACGCACTGGAGCCGAACGGCCTGTCCCGGGCGGCCGGACGGCTGCTGCGCGGCGAGCGGCCCGGCGTGCACCTGGCCCGGGCCGAAGGTCTCGGTTTCGCCGTGCTGTCCGGCCCGTCCGCCCGCTGACCTGCACCGTCCCGGGGGTGTCCGGGTTCTCATCAGGCGGAACGGCAGCGCTAAACCCTTCCATATGGAAATAGTTGGCTCTACAGTCTCCCCCAACCCCCGCAGGGTCCGTCACGGAGAGAGAGCACCATGGCCGACACACCCGCGCCCCAGAGCATCGAGAGCTACGGCTACCAACAGGAGCTTCGCCGGTCCCTGACCTTCACCGACCTGCTCGTCTACGGGCTGGTCTTCATGGTGCCGATCGCGCCCTTCGGCATCTTCGGCGGCGTCTTCCAGGGCTCCGGCGGAATGGTCGCCCTGGCCTACGTCCTCGGCATGGTCGCGATGATGTTCACCGCCCTGTCGTACGCCCAGATGTCCCGGGCCTTCCCGATGGCCGGCTCGGTCTACACCTACGCCGGACGCGGCATCGGCGCGCCGGTCGGCTTCCTGTCCGGCTGGATGATCCTGCTGGACTACGTGCTGGTGCCCGGCCTGCTGTACCTGATCGCCGGCGTCGCGATGAACTCGCTGGTGCCGTCCGTCCCGGTCTGGCTGTGGCTGATCGGCTTCGTGCTGCTCAACACCGTCGTCAACTACCTGGGCATCGAGACCACCGCCAAGGTCAACAAGGCCGTGCTGGTCGGCGAACTCGTCGTGCTGGCCGTCTTCCTGGTGGTCGGCGTGATCGCCCTCGCCAACGGCAAGGGCCGCGGCTTCGACTTCACCCCGCTGTACAACTCGCACCACTTCTCCTGGAGCCTGGCCTTCGGCGCGGTCTCCATCGCGGTGCTGAGCTTCCTCGGCTTCGACGGCATCTCCACCCTCTCGGAGGAGAACCGCGACTCCACCAAGGCCATCGGCCGCTCCATGGTCGCCGCGCTGCTGCTCGCCGGCACGCTGTTCATCGTGCAGACCTGGGTCGCCTCGCTGCTGGTCGCCGACCCCGAGGCGCTGATCGCCGACGGCGACCCCAACGGCACCGCGTTCTACGACGCCGCCCGCACCGCCGGCGGCAGCTGGCTCGCCACCCTCACCGCCGCGTCCACCGCCGTCGCCTGGGGCTTCGCCAACTCCCTGGTCGCCCAGGCCGCCACCTCCCGGCTGCTGTTCGCGATGGCCCGCGACCGCCAACTGCCCAGGTTCCTCGCCAAGGTCCACCCCGTCCGGCGGGTGCCGGTCAACGCCACCCTGCTGACCGCGGGCATCTCGCTGGTGCTCGGCCTGTACATGGCCTCCCGCAGCGACGGCATCACCCTGCTTAGCACCCTGGTCAACTTCGGCGCGCTGACCACCTTCCTGGTGCTGCACGTCGCCGTCGTCGTCCACTACCTGATCCGCAAGCGCAGCAAAGACTACTGGCGGCACCTGATCGCCCCGCTGCTCGGCTTCGCGATCCTCGGCTACGTCGTCGTCAACGCCAACATCGCCGCCCAACGCCTCGGCTTCGTCTGGCTGTTGATCGGCGCGATCGTCCTGGCCGGCCTGGTCGCCACCGGCCGCAAGCCCCGCCTGGCGGTTGCCGACGGATCCGACGGCCTCGCTGTTGCCGGTTCCGACGGTTCCGCTGTCGCTGTTGCCGGTTCCGACGGTTCCGCCGTTGCCGAGGAGGAGCAGAAGTGACCCTGCCCGAGATCGTCCGACTGACCCCCGGTCCCGAGGACTACGCCTACACCTTCGGCGGGCGCCCCCCGCTGACGACCGTTCGGCCCGGCAGCATCGTCGAGCTGACCACCGAGGACTGCTTCGGCGGCAAGGTGCGCGGCACCGGCGACCTGCCCAGCCGGGTCTGCGTCTTCCCGTACCTCAACCCCGTCACCGGCCCGATCGCGGTGGCCGGGGCCGAGCCCGGCGACGTCCTCGCGGTGCACTTCGTGGAGATCACCCCCGCCCGCGACCACGGCATCTCCAGCACCTTCCCGCACTTCGGCGCGCTGACCACCACCCACCAGACCGCGATGCTGCACCCCGCGCTGGAGGAACGCGTCTGGATCTACGACCTGGACCCGGCCGCCGGACTGTGCCACTTCCGGGCCCGCACCGGGGACTTCACCGTCGCCCTGCCGCTCGACCCGATGCACGGCACCGTCGGCGTCGCCCCGCCGCAGGCGAGGTGCTGGCCTCGATCACGCCCGGCGCGCACGGCGGCAACTTGGACACCCCCGAGATGCGGGCCGGCACCACCGCCTACTTCGGCGTCAACGTCGACGGCGGAATGCTGGCCATCGGCGACGGCCACGCCCGCCAGGGCGAGGGCGAGGTGTGCGGCACCGCCGTCGAGGCGGCGATGCGCACCACCGTGATCGTCGACCTGGTCAAGGGCGGCGGACCGGCCTGGCCGCGGCTGGAGAACGACTACTTCCTGATCAGCACCGGCTCCGCCCGCCCGCTGGAGGACGCCTTCCGGATCAGCCAGCACGACCTGGTCGGCTGGACCGGCGAACTCCTCGGCCTCGACCAGCTCGACGCGTACCAGCTGGTCAGCCAGGCCGGCCTGGCCCCCGCCGCGAACGTCTGCGACACCAACTACACGATGGTCGCCAAGCTCCCGAAGTCCCTGCTCGGCCGGGCCCGCGCGTACGACGGCCTGCACGAGCGGCTGCGGGCCACCGCCGCGGCGTACCTGCGGCACCGGTAGGCCGCCGCCTCGCTGTGGCCGGGTGGCGCGGCCGGTGCCTGAGCGCGTTCGACGCTCAGGCACCGGCCGCGTCGAGGTTGGTGGTGAGGCGGTTGAGCAGTTCGCGCAGCGTGCGCAGGTCGGAGAGCGGGAGGCCGGCGGCGGCGCCGATCTGCCGGGGACGGCGCGGGCCGGCTCGCGCAGGTCGCGGCCGGCCGGGGTGAGCGAGACGATCACCGACCGCTCGTCCTGCGGACTGCGTTCGCGCAGCACCAGCCCCGTCGCCTCCAGCCGCTTGAGCAGCGGGGAGAGCGTGCCGGAGTCCAGCCGCAGGCGCTCGCCGAGCTGCTTGACCGGCAGTTCGCCGTGCTCCCAGAGCACCAGCATCACGAGGTACTGAGGGTACGTCAGGCCCAGGTCCTTGAGTGCCGTGCGGTAGACGCTGCCGAAGGCGCGCGAGGCCGCGTTCAGCGAGAAGCAGATCTGCTGGTCGAGCAGGAGCAGGTCCACGCCCACGCGCTCGGCCTCGTCCGTCGGGGCCCCGGTCCGGTTCTGGTCGTCCCTGGTCATGGCTCCCAGGGTAGCAAGCGGTCGATTCAGTTGTGCGCAATTGAATTGTGTGCTGTAGTTATGGCGTTGCACGGATCTTTCGACGTGTTTTGGGACGACAGGAGAACCCGGAATGGAACCGCTCTACACCGCAGTCGCCACCTCCAACGGCCGCGAGGGCCGCTCCGTCAGCTCGGACGGCAAGCTCGACCTCAAGCTCTCCCCGCCGCCCGCGCTCGGCGGCAACGGCGACGGCACCAACCCCGAGCAGCTGTTCGCCGCCGGGTACTCGGCCTGCTTCGCCGGCGCGCTCGGCCTGGTCGCCCGCCAGGCGAAGGTGGACGTCTCGGAGGTCTCGGTGACCGCCGAGGTCACCATCGGCAAGGACGACAGCGGCTTCGGCCTCTCCGTCGTCATGCGGGTGGAACTGCCCGAGGAGCTGGCCGGCGAGACCGGTGAGCTGCTGGTCAAGCAGGCCCACCAGGTCTGCCCGTACTCCAAGGCCGTCAGCGGGAACATTCCCGTGCAGCTGATCGTCGAGTAGGGCAGAGGCAGGGGTCTCGTCCGGGGGTCTGCGGGCCGCATCCGCGTGGGGGCGGAGCGGCCCGCAGCGCTGTCCGGGCTCACTGCCTCGGGCGCATTGTCTCGGGCCTCGGGCGCACTGCCTCGCGCTCGTCGTCGTGGACGTGCCGTGGCGGCGTCACTGCGTCGCGCTCGCTGCGCCGGACGTCCAAGTCGGCTTCGGGAAGCGGACGGTGGGGTCGGGCGCGGGCGTGTGTGGGGCGGTGCGCGTCGGAGCGGGAGCAGCGTCGGAGCGGGAGCAGCGTCAGAGCGGGAGCAGCTCCGGGCGCTTCGCCTCGATGTGGTCGCCGGACGACTCGCCGCGCAGGCGGCGGCCGACCCACGGCAGCAGGTAGGTACGGGCCCACTGCAGGTTCTCGCGGCGCTGGTCGGCCGGAGTGGTGACCGGCGCCGGCGGCCAGGCGGCCTCCGGGTCGCTCTCCACCGCCAGGCCGAGGGCGCGCGCCGCCAGCAGTGCCACCCGCTGGTGGCCCTCCGGCGACAGGTGCAGCCGGTCGTCCGACCAGGCCCGGCGGTCGTGCACCGCCCGCAGCGACCACAGGTCCGCGACCGCGAGACCGTTGCGGTCGGCGATCGCCCACAGGTGCGAGTTGTAGGTGGCGACCTTGCCGCGCAGGTGGCGCAGCACCGGCACGTTGCGGGTGTCGAAGCCGGTGCAGATCAGCACCCGCCCGGCGCTCTCGCGCAGCTGGAGCACGGCCGACTCGAAGTGCTCGGCGATCAGGTCCGGGTCGCTGCCCGGACGGAGGATGTCGTTGCCGCCCGCGCACAACGTCACCAGGTCCGGCTGGAGTTGACGGACCTTCGGGACCTGCTCGGCCACGATCTGGTCCAGCAGGCGGCCGCGCACGGCCAGGTTGGCGTACCGGAAGTCGGTCTCCGGCCGGCGTGCGGCCAGCATCCCGGCGAGCCGGTCGGCCCAGCCGGCGAACTGCCCGTCGGGGCCGGGATCGTTCAGGCCCTCGGTGAAACTGTCACCGAGCGCGGCGTACGAACTGAGGTCAAGGGTCTCCAGGTAGTCGGCCATGGAGGAGATAGTTCACTGTGTGAAGTGACCTACGCCACCGTAGGTGGCCCTCACCGCCCCGTGATCTCCGCCACGGAACCTCCCGGCGCTACCCTTCAGGGGTCAGAACGGCAGGACGACAGGACGACACAGGACGACAGGAGGACCGGCGTGACCACCGACGCCGTGCGCGAGGAGAAGTCCCGCCGCAAGCAGATGATGATCCGCGCGCTGATCTACATCGTGGGTACCCACGTGTTCGCCGGCTTCGTCCTCCTGCTGTTCGCCGTCGGCCACCGCTGAGTGCGGTCTGCTGTCTGCCGTCTGCCGTCTGCCGTCTGCTGCCGGCTGTAGGCCACCGCTCGGTGCTGTTCGCCGTCGGCCGGTTGCTGGGCCGCTGGCCCGGGTCAGTGCGAGGCGGGGTCCGTGACCGGGGCGGGCAGGGAGCGGGCGGCGACCTTGGCCAGGTGCGCGTCGAACGCGGCCGCCGGATCCGGGTGGACCCGGACCAGTGCGACCATCGCGGTGATCACCACATCGCAGAGCTCCCCGGCCACGTCGTCCCAGGTGTGCGAGTAGCCCTTGCGCGGGTTCTGGCCCATCGCGCCGATCACCGCCTCGGCGACCTCACCGGCCTCCTCGCCGATCTTCAGGCACTGCAACACCCGCTGCATCTCCGGCGGTTGAGTACTGCCCTCGGCCAGCCAAGCCGCCAGCCGCTGCACCGTCTCCCACTGCTGCGCCTCCACGTCCCCGCCCTTTCGCCGTCCTGGGGCACCTTTTGTGCCCTGCGGATCTCAACGACCGTACCCGGCGCGGGTGATGGCGCAGGTACGGTCGTTCGCGGCGCAGCCCGGGCGGGGGTTCAGCGCAGGCGCTGCTGCCAGTCGATCGGGACGCGCCCGGCCGGGCCCGGGGCGGGCTGGGTGATCGGGTGCGCGGACGGGCCGGCCAGCGCCGGGCCCTCGTAGAACTGCTCGGTCTCGATGTTCCAGAACCAGTCCTCGCCGGGCTCGAAGCTGGTCAGGAACGGATGGCCCGCCGACCGGGCGTGCGAAGTGGCGTGCTGGGACGGCGAGGAGTCGCAGCACCCGATGTGCCCGCACGTCGCGCACCTGCGCAGATGGAACCACCAGCCCTGGCCCTCACCGGCCAGGCACTCCACGCAACCGTCGCCACTCGGCGGCACCGTCGGGTCGATACCGGGGATCGTCGTGTCGTCACTCATCTCGGGCACCTCCTCGGAAAGGGTATGCCGACCCCGGCGGCAGAGGCCGGTAGGCGGCTCCGGCGCGGCGGAGTGATCGTCGGGGCGGAGCGATCGGCTGCGGCGGCGCGTGTGATCGGTGAGTGGCTATCGGTGAGTGCGATGGGTGCCTGTGGTCGGTGCGGTCGGTCCGGGCGGTTGGGCGGGCGGTCGGGTGTGTGCGCGGGCGGGCGGGGCGGACGCGAGGACGTGGCGGACATGGGGGCGTTCTTGGTGCGGAGGCGGATTCCGTCCTGATCTACAGTGCTGTAGATTCAACTGCGGGGTTCGGGCCCGCAGAAGCGATCGGGTGCCGGCCGCCGGGCCGAACTGCCGGGCCCGGTACGGGGATACCACAGGAGGGCAACATGGGAGTCTCGCTCGCCAAGGGCGGAAACGTCTCGCTGACGAAGGAGGCCCCGGGGCTCACCGCCGTCATCGTCGGCCTCGGCTGGGACGTCCGGGCCACCACGGGCGCCGACTTCGACCTCGACGCCAGCGCGCTGCTGTGCAACGAGGCCGGCCGGGTCCTCAGCGACCAGCACTTCGTCTTCTACAACAACCTGCGCAGCCCCGAGGGCTCGGTCGAGCACAGCGGCGACAACCTGACCGGTGGCGGCGACGGCGACGACGAGCAGATCAAGGTCGACCTGACGGCCGTTCCGCCGCAGGTCGCGAAGATCGTGTTCCCGGTGTCGATCTACGACGCCGAGCAGCGCCGCCAGAGCTTCGGCCAGGTCCGCAACGCGTTCATCCGCGTCGTCAACCAGGCCGACGGCGGCGAGGTCGCGCGCTACGACCTGAGCGAGGACGCGTCCACCGAGACCGCGATGGTCTTCGGCGAGCTCTACCGCTACGGCAGCGAATGGAAGTTCCGCGCCATCGGCCAGGGCTACGCCTCCGGCCTGCGCGGCATCGCGCTGGACTACGGCGTCAACGTCTGAGCGGACCCGCACATCTGACGGGTGCTCGCCTCGCGGTCTACGGCCTCGTGGTCCTCGGCCGGCGGGGCGGGCGGAACGATCGACCGGGCCGCCCCGGTGCCCTCGGGCGCCGGGGCGGTCTTTCGGTTTCCGGTCTTCCGGGCTTGCCGTCTTCCGGCTCCGTCCGGTCGGTGCGGTCGGCGTGGCCGATCTGGTCGGTGCGGTCGGCGTGGTCGCTGCGGTCGGTCCGGTCCGGGAGTGTCGGGGGTTGGGCGGCGCGGGCCGGTGTGGCAGGCTCGGCGCATGGAACAGCGTGTACTCGGCCGGACGGGCCGTCCGGTGTCGGTGGTGGGTCTCGGGACGTGGCAGCTCGGCGCCGACTGGGGCGTGGTGCTGGAGGACGACGCGCTGGCGGTGCTGGACGCCGCCGCCGACGCCGGGGTGACGTTTTTCGACACCGCCGACGTCTACGGGGACGGCCGCAGCGAGCAGTTGATCGGCCGTTTCCTGAAGGCCCGCCAGGGCGAAGGACTGATGGTCGCCACCAAGCTCGGCCGCCGACTGCCGCAGCTGCCGGACAACTACACCCTCGCCAACTTCCGCGAGTGGACCGACCGTTCGCGCCGCAACCTGGGCGTGGACCGGCTCGACCTGGTGCAGCTGCACTGCCCGCCCACCGCGGTGTACTCCAGCGACGAGGTGTTCGACGCGCTCGACACCCTGGTCGAGGAGGGCCGCACCGCCGCGTACGGCGTCAGCGTGGAGACCTGTGCGGAGGCGCTGACCGCGATCGCCCGGCCCGGCGTCGCCAGCGTGCAGATCATCCTGAACCCGTTCCGGCTGAAGCCGCTGGACGAGGTGCTGCCCGCCGCCGAGAAGGCCGGCGTCGGCATCATCGCCCGGGTGCCGCTGGCGTCCGGCCTGCTGTCCGGCAAGTACACCAAGGACACCCTGTTCGGTACGGACGACCACCGCACCTACAACCGGGACGGCTCCGCGTTCGACCAGGGCGAGACCTTCTCCGGCGTCGACTTCGCGACCGGTGTCGAGGCCGCTCAGGAGTTCGCCCGGTTCGCCCCGCCCGGTGCCACCTCCGCGCAGACCGCGCTGCGGTGGATCATCCAGCAGCCCGGCGTGACCACCGTCATCCCCGGAGCCCGCAATCCCGAGCAGGCCCGGGCGAACGCGGAGGCCACCGCGTTCCCCGCCCTGCCGCCGCAGACCCTGCAGGCCATCCGCGACCTGTACGACCGGCGCTTCCGGGCCCAGGTGCACTCGCGCTGGTGAGACGCTTCCGGCCGGTGCCGGTGCCGGTGCCGGTGCCGGTGCCGGTGGCGGCGTTCGGCGGGGAGCGGGAAAGCGCTTTCCGGTCGGGTCGGTGGGCGTCGCTGAGGTGTGTGCGCGGAAGCGGGTAAGCGCTTTCCCGCTGGGTCCAAGCGTTGTCCGGCAGTGGGTGGGAAAGCGCTTACCCGTCGGTTGGCCCGCTGGGTCCGCGAGCGTCACCGACGGCGGCGGCGTCGGGAGGGAACGGGAAAGCGCTTACCGGCCGTGCTCGGTAAGCGCTTTCCCGATCCCCGTGGGCGCCCGCGCCGGGTGATCGGCGAGAGCGTGCGAGGGCGTGGATCAGGGGAGCGGCTCGGCGTGAACGGGCGTTCGCAGGTTCTGGTGGCCGCCGCTGGCCAGCATCCGGACTTCGCCGGCATCGCTGATCTCGGCCTGCACGATGCCGGACGGGTCCGCGTACACGGGATGCCCGCCGGGGCCGCGGGTGCCGGTCGCCTCGACCACCACCACGTCCTGGGCGGCGTGGCCGCCGGGCTCCCCGGGGAAGGTGAGAGCGAATCGTCGAGCCATGGCCGGCCTCCTTCCCGTCGTTCGTTCCATCGTAGGCAGCGCCGCAGCAGCGGTCGCTCCCGGACGGCGAGGTCGGACGGCGGGGTCGGACGGCGGGGTCGGACGGGAGCCGTCAGACCAGCAGGTGGAGGCGCTGCGCCGCCGGGCCGACCTGGACGGTCTGGCCCCAGGTGAGGTGCAGTGCGTCGGACTCGATGCCGTCGCCGAAGGCCACCAGGCGCTCGGACTCGACGGTCAGTGTCAGTCGCTCCTCGGCGGTCAGCAGCCCCTCCACCCGGGAGGTGCCGGTGACCGGCGACGGCCACGCCTCGCGGACGAACCAGGACAGGTGCGGCACGGTCGGCGCGGGCAGCGGCAGCCGGCTGGAGCGCTCCAGCCAGGCCGAGCGGCACCACCCGGTCGCGCCCGTCCCGGTGCCGACCAGCACCCCCGAGGACGCTTGCGACTCCGCTCCGCCGCCGGGCGCCGCCAGCCGGTAGCGGGCGGTCTGGTGACCGGGCTGCCCGAGGTAGATCTCGTTCAGGGCCAGCAGCCGCTGGGTGTCGTCCGCCACTGCCTCGACCATGGTGCGCAGCTCCAACCGCCGCTCCACGCCCGGCAGAACGGCCGCCCGCAGCAACGGCTTGGCCTGTTCGGAGCGGTGCCGCACCAGCACGCCCGGGTTGCGGCCCGGCTCCGCGTCGATGCCGATCACCGGCTGCCCGGCCAGGTACTTCGCGGTGTTGGCGACCAGGCCGTCCTGGCCGACCACCACCACCAGGTCCTCCGGCCCGAACAGGAACCGGTCCAGGTCGGCCCGCTCCACGCGGGTCTGCCGCCAGTCCAGCGGTACCGCCGCCGACACCTCCGCCAGCGCGGTCCGGGCCCGGTGGTGCCGCTGCTCCGCCTCGGCGAGGGAACGGCCCCGGCCGGCGAGGAAGAACTCTGCCTGGCCGCGAGTCCCGTGATGGGCGATCAACTCCTCGTACTCGGTGCGCCGGTGGACCAGCACGACGCGCGGGGCGAGGGTCACCGGGCCGACCCTTCGCCGCCCTCGGGCGCCGCGCCGGAGGCCGCCCGGCCGACCGGGCCGGAGAGCCGGGTGAGCAGCCCGGTCAGCACGTCGGGGGTGAGGGTGATGCTGTCGATCCGCGGCAGGTGCTCGGCAAGCCGGATCAGCGCCAGCGCCTGGAGGATCTCCGGCCCGACCTGCTGGTGCGCCGTCAGCCACGCCGCTTCGGCCGCCGCCTTGGCCTCGCCCAACGCCCGTGCCGCTTCCGCCTGTTGCACGGCCAGGGTGCCGGCCGCCTCGGCCTCCGCGGTGGCGAGCCGGGTGCGGCGGACCGCTTCGGCGTCGGTGCGCACCGCGTCCGCGGCCGCCTTCTGCTCCGCCTCGCGGCGTGCGTTCGCACCCTGCTGAGCCACCAACTCCTCTTCGCGGCGGGCCAGTTCGATCTGGCTGGCGAGTTCGTTCTCGGCGATGGCGCGTTCCCGCTCGACCGCGACCGCGCGGCGCTCGTAGGTCGCCCGGTCCGCCTCCTGCTGGACCAGTTCCCGGGCCGGGGTGCGCAGTGCCCGCTCCAGTTCGGCCTCGGGCCGGACGGCGGTGACGCGCACCGCGAGCACCGTCAGCCCGATCTCGCCCAGTCGCGGTTCGGCGGCCAGGCCCTCGGCGATCCGTTCGCGGACCGCCGTCACTCCGTCAACCAGCGTGTCGGCCAGCGGAGTTCGGGCGATCAGCTGGAGCGCGTGCTGCTGCGCGGTCTCGGTGAGCAGGGTGGCGAGCTGGGCGAGCGGCTCGGCCCGCCAGGCGCCGGTGTCGGGGTCGATGCCGAAGTCCAGCCGGGTGGCGGCGATCGTCGGGTCGCTGATCCGGTAGGTGACGGTGGCCTGCACCGCGAGGTCCTGGAAGTCGGCCGTCCGGGCGTGGAACAGCATCGCCAACTCGCGGTCGTCCGCCGGGACTTCGGAGATCGCGGCAGTGAGCGGCCGGAACCAGAAGGCCAGGCCGGTGCCCTCGTGGGCGAGTTGGCCGCCGCGCAGGTGGCGGATGTGGCTGGTCGGGGCGGAACGCAGGTGGCGGAAGCCGAAGCGGCGGGTGATGTCGGCCATGGGAGTCGCAGCCCCTCTCTTTTCGTCCCCATGACGATAAGGGCAGTCCCCGCTTTTCGTCAATACGACGAAAAGCGGGGTCGAGTAGCTGGCGGGGGCGGTCCTCGGGGGCGCCCGGCGAAGGCGCGCCGAGCTCCTTGCCGTCACAGCCGGAAGGCACCCAGCTCGCTGCCGAAGCCGACGGCCACCAGCCCGTCCGGCGCGAGCGCGACCGCGTGCACGGGGGCGGGAAACGCCATCTCCGCGCCGAGCTGATCGCCCGTCAGCGCGTCCCACGCCCGCACCGTGGCGTCCCAGCTCCCGGTGACGGCGACCGCGCGGCCGTTCACCGTGCCCAGGGCGACCGCGTTGACCGTGTCGGCGTGGCCGCGCAGCGGCTCGCCGAGGGCCTGGCCGGTGCCGAGGTCCACGAGTCGCGCGGTCCGGGCGTCGCCGCCGAGCAGGGCGAGCGGGTGGTCGTCCACCGTCGCCGTGGCCAGCGAGCGCACCGGGAAGTGCCTGGTGGGCGGGTCGCCGATCTCGCGTCCCGTCGCGGCGTCCCACACCCGCACCGTCTGGTCGTCGCCGCTGGTGACCGCGACCGGACGGCCGTCCAGCACTGTCAATGCCACCGCCACGATCCGGTCGGCGTGGCTGCGGCGGCGGCCGGCCGGGAAGCTGCCGATCCGCTCGCGCGCGGCCACGTCCCACACCTGCAGGGGCCGGCCGCTGCCGTGTCCGCCGCTGGTGACGGCGAGCAGGCGTCCGTCGAGCGCCGTGACGGCCCGGGGGACGGTCCGCCCGTCCGGGTCGCTCAGCGGTTCGCCGATCGGTGCGCCCGAGGCCACGTCCCACAGGCGGATCGTCTCGTCGTACGCGCCGGTGACGGCGACCGGGCGGCCGTCCAGCGTTCCGGTCGCCACCCGGTGCACCTCGGCGCCGTGGCCGGTCAACGACGGGCCGAGCTGCCTGCCGGTGGCGAGGTCCCAGCGGCGGACGGTCCGGTCGGAGCTCGCGGTGACGGCGACGGAGCGTCCGTCGAGCGTCACCGTCGCGACCGCCGCCACGGTGTCGGTGTGTCCGGCCGGGCGATGTCCTGCACGGTCGTCCGGAGGAGTCTGAAGAGTCACAGCGCCCGACGGTAGCGCCGCCCGCCGACGGTGCTACCGGACGGCCTTGCCTGACGGAGCGTCAGAGTGCGGCGCGAGTACGGGAGGTGGTGGAGATCGCGGCGAGGTCCTGCTCGCCGTGGCCGTGCGCGATGGCCTGGAGGAGCGAGTCCCGCAGCAGCGAGGCGAGCGGGAGCGGCACGTTGGTGGCCGCCGCGGTGTCCAGGGCGAGGCTGACGTCCTTCAGGCCGAGGGCGAGCCGGAACCCGGCCGGCTCGAAGGACTGCTCGGTGATCATCGCGCCGTAGCCCGCGTAAACGGGCCCGGGGAAGAGGGAGTTGGTGAGCACGTCGAGCAGGGCCGCCGGGGCGAGACCGTTCGCCTCGGCCAGCACGGCGGCCTCCGAGAACGCCTCGATCGCCGACACCAGAAGGAAGTTGGCGCTGACCTTCGCCACGTTCGCCGCCGCCGGATCCTCGCCGAGGTGCCAGGTGTGCCGGCCCATCGCGTCGAACAGCGGTGCCACCCAGTCCAGTTCGGCGGTCGGACCGGACGCCAGGATGTTCAGGTTGCCCGCCGCCGCGACGTCCGCCCGGCCCAGCACCGGCGCCGCGATGTAGCCGAGGCCGTGTTGGGCGTGCAGCTCGGCGGCGCGCCGGGCCAGCCCGGGCGAGACGGTGGCCATGTTGACGTGCACGGCGGCCCGGGCCCCGGACAGCAACTCCTCGTCCAGCAGCAGGCGTTCGACCACCCGGTCGTCCGCCAGCATGGAGATCGTCACCTCCGCGTCGAACGCCGCCGCGAGCGTCTCGGCCGGCGACGCGCCCTCCGCGACCAGTGCGGCCACCGGCTCCGGCGACCGGTTCCACACCCGCAGCGAATGCCCGGCGTCCAGCAGCCGACGAGCCATCGCCCGGCCCATCGCGCCCAGACCGACGAAACCGACGTCCATGCTCACTGCCTCCCAGCGGGGTCCGAACACGCTCCGAAGTGATGCTACGACGCCGACCCGCGGGTCAGCCGGTGCGGCGCGGCTGCGGCGCGGCTGCGGAGTGGCTACGGCGCGGCTGCGGAGCGGGCTGGTCGGCGGGTCGTGTCGGCGGGTCGTGTCGGAACCGGTCCCTAGGGTGGGGCGACGGGCAGCTGATCCGATGAGCGGAACGAGGGGGACGTGGTGAGCGAGGCACCGCAGGGCAGGACGGCCGTCGCGGCGGTCTACGGCGACGGATGGGACGGCGCGACCCGCACGACCGTCCGCCCGCTCTCCAAGGCGGACGCCGCACGGCGGGACGCGGCGGGCGAGCCCTACTCCGTGGTGTTCCTGCCGGCGGGCCGGTCGGTGCCGACCGCGATCCTCCATGTCGCCCGCGCGGAAGGCTACTTGGAGTTCCAGCGACTCGACGCCGCAGGCCGCCGCGTGCTGGAGGCCGACCTGCGTGCCCTGGAATCGGGACGGCTGTTCCTGCGCCAACTGATCGAGTGGCGGTACGAGCAGGAGACCCTGCCCGACCGCTCGGACGAGGCGTGGCGGCGGACCGTCGACCTGTACCCGGACGGGCGCGGCGGCCAGGCCGTCCACCCACGCGGCACGCACGGCGGCTCGACGCACACCGCGGCCGAGCTGCCGGGTGCGCTGCGATGGCTTCCCGCTCCTGAATTCGACTGCTGGGAGCCGCTGTTGACGGCACCGCAGTTCGGGTTCCAGGACGGGCTCGCTGTGGTGGAGGAGGAACACTCGCCCGAGACGCCGCCCTCGCTCGCCGCCGCCGAACCGTTCGGCTGGTGCCCGCCGAGGCCGCTCGACCCACCCCCGATCGACGAGCTGTTCACTCCCGGCCTCCGATTCACGCACCCGCACCGGCCCGGCCCGCTCACCGTCGACCCGATCCGGACGGTCACCGAAATCTCCCTGCCGGACGGCATATTGGCGATCTGCGACCCCAGCTACCTGCCGCACGACACGGACGGCGACCCGATGGGGCTCCAACTCCCGCCCGGCGTCTACCCGGTGCAGGAGACCGGAGCCGAGTACCACGACGAGATGTTCGGCCGACAGTTCACCGCCCGCACCCGGTTCGCCGTCCGCCTGCTGGTGAGCGAACGGCCCACCACCACCTGGACGATGGCCGTCCCCGCGGGCGAGGACGCGCGACTCCTGCGCGACGGCCACTGCTACGGCTTCGACGTCGACTCCGCCACGGGCTGCTTCGTCGAAGCCGCAGCACGGACCGGACTCGGCCAACGCCTCCGCCACGCCCTCACCACCGGCCCAGAGACCGGCGCAGAGACCGGCGTACAGACCGGCGTACGGACCTTCGACGGCGGCTACAGCCGACTGACCGACGACGCGACCGGCGCCGACCTGGTCGCCTTCGCCCTCGGCGGCGACGGCGTCTACCCCGTCTGGGTCGGACGGGACAGCGCAGGCGACATCACGGCCGTCGTCGTGGCCGAGATCTACGAGATCGGCTGCCTGGAGCCGCTGGACCGCCGACCCGAACACCGGTGACCCAAGTCCCTGTCCGACGGCCCCGCCGGGCAGCGATACTGGCCCCATGGGGTTCATCGTCTTCCTGACGCTGCCAGGCCTGGTGCTGCTTCTCACCGCCCTCGCCGTCGTCGACCAGGTGCTGCTGCGCGCCGGGCGGGCCGGCCTGCTGCCCTGGCGACCGGGCAATCGGCAGGGACAGATCTCCGCGACCGGCTTCGAACAACTGCACGCCCAGTTCTCGGCCGGCAAGCAGAACGAACTCAAGGAACGGCAGTCGGCGCTCATGCTGCGCGACGAGGACGAGGACGGCGCCCCGCCGAACCGCAGCCGCATCGACCTGACACGCGGCTCGGCCGTCATCCGACTGCCGAAGACCGGCTGACGGTCGGAGATTGTTCCTGGGTACACGATGCGAGGGGCAGGGCATGAACTGGTACGGCGTTCGATGGGCATGAACTGGTACGGCGTCCGCTGCGTGTTCCGGTGGACGGCCGGCGCGGGGCGGAGCTACGAGGAGCGGGTCACGCTCTGGCAGGCACCGTCGGCCGAGGACGCGATCGCGCTGGCCGAGGCGGAGGCCGAGACGTACGCGGCCGAGAACGGCGTCGAGTACCTCGGGTTCGCCCAGTCCTACCGACTGGCCTCGCACGGGACCCCGGGCGCGGGCACCGAGGTGTTCTCACTGCTGCGCGACAGCCGGCTGGAGCCGGACGCGTACCTCGATGCCTACTTCGACACCGGCTGCGAACGTCAGCAGCCACACTGACCGCCGGGCGTCGGCAGGGGATCAGAACGCCACGCGGAGAAGCCCCCAGACCAGGACGAGGCCCACCGCCGCGCCCAGCACCAGCGCCGCGACGGCCGCAGCCCGCCCGACTCCCTGCTCGAACGGCACGCTCGGCACGAGCTTGTGCAGCACGGGCGCCACCACCACGTGGAGCCCGAAGCCCAGGCCCAGACGCCAGTACGTCTCGCCCGCGCACGCCGCACGGAAGCGACCCCCGCACCCGCCCGGCTCGTCCGCGAACCCCGACACGACGAGAAACAGCCCAGCGGCATACACCGCCCCGAACAACGCCGTCACCCCGAAGTCGACCCGTCGCACCCTCCCGGCGTCCCTCCCGCCACCTGCCATCTCGCCCCCGAAAGCACCGAATTGAGAGCGTGGAGCATACCGTGACGGCCGGACGGCGCGCGGGTGGAGGCGCGGCCCACGACGCCTCGTGTGGAGCACCTTGCGGGCCGGTACCGGTCGTTGACACAGCGTTGGGCGTTGCTGTGCTGCTTTCGGCGGCGTCGCGGCCGAGGCGGGCGGCCGCCCTTGTGGTGGGTGGGGCCGGGCGGTTGGCGAGGAGTGCGCCTCATCGCCGGGGCGGCGGCCTGTCCGGCCCTGTGCTTGTGAGCGCGCCCGATCGTCGACCCGGCAGCGGTGGCGGGTCCTGGCCAGCGGCGGTACGGGCCAGCTCCTAGCCTGCGGGGCGGGTGTCGGCCTTCGGTGGAGCGGCCTCCGGAGGAGCGGTCTGCGGAGGAGCGGTCAGCGGTGAAGTGGTCCGCGGGTGGGGGAGGGGGAGGGGCGGAGTCGAAGTCGGGGCGGTGAGGCGGGAGATGATGGCGGAGGTGGCGCGGGCCTCGGCCTGGTCGAGGCGGCGGGCCGAGCCGCGGAGGAGATGGCGGGCCTCGATCGCGGCGAGAGCCACCAGGCCGGGCAGCAGGTCCGTGGAGCGTGCCGCCACCCAGCGGGTGCCCTGGGTGGCCATCCACCACAGGTTCGCGCCGGGGCCGGGTGCTCGGACGGACAGTTCGACGGGCGGCGGGCCGACCGGATGGCCGGCCTCGGCGAGCAGCGTGTGGAAGCCGCGCGCGATCAACTGGTGCCCCACAGCGCTGGGGTGGAGCCGGTCCACGCTCAGCAGGGTGCGCTGCTCCGTCCACGGCAGGTCGGCCAGGTGCAGGTGCACGGCGTGGTGGTGCTCGGACAGGGCGTGGACCACCGCGTTGATGCCGCGCATCCGGCGCGCCAACGGACGGGCGAGCGGCGCCGGCAGCCGCAGCAGCCGGCCGGGGTCGGGCAGGCAGGCCGTCAGCGGGACGGTGCCCACCGCCGTCAACGAGGAGAGCACCGCCGCGACTTGACGCGAGGTGCGTTCCAGGTCGAAGGGCGCGCGCAGGGTGTCGTTGCCGCCGACGACCACGGCCGCGTACTGCGGGCGCAGGGCAAGGGCGGTGGGCAGTTGGGAGACCAGCAGGTCGCGGCTGAGCGCGCCGCTGCGGGCGAGGTTGCGGAAGTCCACGGGGCCTGGCGACAGGCTGGGCGCGAGCAGCGCCGCCCAGCCTCGCCAACCGCCGGGGACCGGGTCGCCGACGCCCTCGGTGAGGGAGTCGCCGAGCGCCGCGAACCGAACCGTCATCACGTCCCTCCGGTGGAGTTGGGGAGTTGGGGAGAAGGGATGTGGGCGTGGGGGAGTGGAGGAGTGGGGCGGAAGGGGAGCCGAGGGAACCAGTAGCGGTCAGGCGGTGCGGTGACGGCCGGTCGGGCCGTCGGCGGTGGGGGTATCGATGGTGGGGCCCGGTGGCGGCGGGGGTAGCGGCGGACACCGGGGTGCGTGGGGGGTGGCGAGAAAGGGGAAGTTGGCGGGCAGTAGCGGTCAGGTGGTGCGGTGATGGTTTGTCGGGCCGTTGGTGGCGGGGGCACCGGCGGACACCTGTGGTGCGTGGTGGGCGGCGAGGAAGGCGGCCGTGGCGGCTTCCCAGCTGAACTCCTCGGCGCGGGAGCGGGCGACGGCCCGGCGCTCCGCTTCCGGACGGTCCAGCAACTCCCGGACGGCGTCGGCGAATCCAGCACCGGTGTCGGGGGCCGCGACGCCCGCGCCGCCGACCACCTGGGGCAGTGCGGAGGAACGGCTCACGGCGACGGGAGTGCCGCAGGCCAGCGTCTCCAGTGCGGCCAGGCCGAAGGTCTCGACCGGGCCCGGCGCGATCACTGCGTCCGCCGTGGCCAACAAGGCTGCTACGTCAGTGCGTTCGGCAAGATGGCCGAGGAAGGTGACCGGAACGCGCAACTCGGCCGCCAGCCGTTCCAGCCGACGGCGCAGCGGACCCGTCCCGGCGACGGCCAGCACCGCCGGGATGCGGTGCCGCCGCCGCAACTCCGCCAGCGCCTGGAGCGCCCGTTCCGGACGCTTCTCGCCCGAGAGCCGCGAGCACATCACCAGCAACACCTGGTGCGGCTCCGCCAACCGCTCCCGCAACTCCGGGCTCCGGCGGCCGGGATGCATGGTCGTCAGATCGACGCCCAGCGGGGCCTGGGCGAGGTTGCCGACGCCGAGCCGCTCGAACTCCGCCGCCGCCCAGGCAGTGGTGCACAGCACCGTGTCGTACGCCCGCGCCGTACGGGAGTTGAGCGAGTCGGCGAGTCGGCGAGCCGCGCGGGGTGGCAGGCCCCAGGTGCCGAGCACGCCCGTGGCGCTCTCGTGCGAGACCATCATCGACCGCACCCCGTGCGCCCTGGCCCAGTCACCGGTCCAACGGAGAGTGGTGCGGTCCGAGACCTCCAGCCGGTCCGGGGCCAAGTCGGCCAGGACCGAACCGAGTTCGCGCCGGTCCCGGAGGACCCGGTAGCCGCCGCTGCCCGGCACCCGGGGACCGGGCAGGGTGATCACCCGCCCCTGCTCGGTCCGTTCGTCGGTGCGGCGCGCCCCCGGGACCACCAGCACGGGCTGATGCCCCGCCGCCAGATAGCCGGCGCCGAGGTGCCGGAGCGCGGTCCGCAAGCCGCCGGACACCGGGGTGACGAAGTTCGCCACCCGCACGATACGCAGTGCCTCGCTCATGCCGGCTGCTCCTCGACCAACTCCCCGGCGGGCAGCACACCCGCCACGAGGAGGTCGGGGTCGGAGGGCGTCTCGGCGGCGGCCGGCGGTGCGAGAGGCGCAGGTGGTGCGGGCGGTATGGCGGGGGCGGGACCGGGGACGAGCAGCGGGGTCGGAGTCGGGGTCGGGGTGACGGACAGGGGCTGACGGGGCGTCGGAACCGGCGGGAGGGTGGGGGGCGCTTCGAGGGGGGACAGAGTCCGGGAAAGCGCTTTCCGGTCGGCGCGGTCGGTCCGGTCGGTGCGATCGGCGCGGTCGGGGGTATCGGGAAGTACGGGGAGGGCCGGGGTGACGGAAAGCGGTTTCCGGTTGGTCGGGGCGGCCGGCTCGGAGCTGCGGGAAAGCGGCTTCCCGATGGCGTGATCGACTGCGTCAAGGGTGCGGGAAAGCGGTTTCCCGACGGCCTGATCGGCTGGGTCAGGCGCGAGGGAAAGCGCTTTCCCGTTCCCCGTCGGAGTACTTGCGGCGAGGCGGGCGCGGTGTTCGGCGAGGACGTCCGCGTAGTGCTGGATCAGCTGGTCGCCGACCGCCTCCCAGGTGCGGTCGGTGACGTCGGCGCGGCCGGCCGCGCCGTAGCGGGTGCGGAGTTCGGGGTCGGCGGCGAGGGTGGCGACGGCGCGGGCGACGGCTCCGGCGTCGCGGGGGCGACCAGCAGGCCGGTGCGGTGGTGGCCGACCAGGTCGAGCGGTCCGCCGACGGAGGGGGCGACCACGGGGACGCCGCTGGCCATCGCTTCCTGGATGGTCTGGCAGAAGGTCTCCAGCGGGCCGGTGTGCACGAAGACGTCCAAGGAGGCGAAGCAGCGGGCGAGTTCGGCGCCCGTCCGGCGGCCGAGGAAGACCGCGCCGGGCATCGCGGCCTTGAGGGCGGGGCT
The DNA here is from genome assembly GCF_000696185.1 of Kitasatospora cheerisanensis KCTC 2395. Lineage (GTDB taxonomy): Bacteria > Actinomycetota > Actinomycetes > Streptomycetales > Streptomycetaceae > Kitasatospora > Kitasatospora cheerisanensis. The sequence continues at coordinate 7,233,496 of NZ_KK853997.1, forward strand.
GCTGGGTCCGTCGCCGATCACCACGACTCGTACGCCGGGCAGTCGGGAGGTCTCGGCGAGCAGGTCGACCCGCTTCTCGGGGGCGAGCCGGCCGACGTAGCCGACCAGCACTTCACCGCCGGGGGCCAGGGTGCGGTGCAGTGCTTCGTCCCGGTGGTCGGGGTGGAAACGCGCCGAGTCCACGCCCCGTGCCCAGATCCGGACTTGGCGGACGCCGTGGGCGGTCAGGTCCTGCGCGGCGGGGGTGGACGGGGCGAGGTTGCGGGCAGCGGAGCGGTGCACGGAGCGGATCCGCGCCCAGGCGAGTGCCGAGCCCAGTCCCCGGCCCATCCGGTACGCCTGCGCGTACCCGGCCAGGTCGGTCTGGTAGACGGCGACCGTGGGCAGGTCGAGGCGTTCGGTGATCCGGGCGGCCCGGGCACCGAGGATGAACGGACTGGCGAGGTGCACCACGTCCGGCTGGTGGGCGGTCAGTGCGGCGGCCAGCCGACGGCTGGGCAGCGCGATGCGCACCTGCGGGTAGCGGGGGAGCGGGACGGACGGAATGCGCACCACCGGCAGCGGTTCCCGGTCCGGGCCGAAGGACTGCGGCGGGCAGTGCGCGCCCCGCGCCGGCGCGGGCGTGATCACCAGCGGCTGGTGACCCCGCCGGACGAGGTGTTCGGCGGCCCGCAGCACGCTGTGGGCCACGCCGTTGACCTCGGGCGGGAAGGACTCGGTGACGATGGCGACTCGCATGCCAACGTTGTGGCCAAGCCGGGCATGCGGCCGGACAAAGGGATCTTTCGCGCAGGCGAACGTCTGCCGCCATTTCCGCACACCCGCTTGCTGCCACCGCCCGCGGTGGGCCGCGCTCGGGGCTGGTTCGCGCAAACGGTCTGCGCACTGTGCGCAAAGCTGCGCAGAACAAGGCTTGAACGAACACTTGACGGCATGTCGGGTTGCTGCTGCGATGTGTACCGCTCAACTCGCCGGATCGGCCCACCGTTCACCGCACGGCCCCGCAAGCGACATGGCACAGCCCATCACCCCCACCCGGCCCGGCCCGTCCCGGTCGCTCGGCGACGCTCCGCTCTCGCACGCAAGCCCTCGCGCCCAGCACGCCCGCTCCCCGCACGCCCGCTCCCCACATGCCCCGCCCCTCGCAAGCCCTCGTCCCCGCACGCCCTCGCTCCCCCCGTTCAGGAGGAACCCGATGCGCTTCAGCCTGCGGATCCCATTGCCGAGGCGAGGACGGCCGCACCGGCCACCCCGCCGACCGCACGCGCCGGCCACGCCGAGCACGTCCCCTACGTCGCGCGGGCCGGGAAGCACCGGCCGCCGGCACACCGCCACCACGCTCGTCCTGCTGTTGCTGGCAAGCCTGTTCGCCGTCGTCGGCCCGGCCACCGCCGCGCACGCCACCACTGCCGGCAACGCCACCGGCGTGACCCGTTCCGGCGACACCTTCACCGTCGCCACCTCGGGCGGGGCCGCCGCCCGGATCCAGCTGGCCCGCGCCGACATCTTCCGGATCTGGCTGTCGCCGAACGGCGCGTTCACCAACGACCCGGCGGGCAGCGACCTGGCCGTCACCACCACGTTCGGCTCCGTCGGCGCCACCCTCGCCGACGCCGGAAGCTACTGGCGGATCGACACCTCCGCGATCACCCTGCGGATCAACAAGGCCCCGCTGACCTTCGCGCTCTACCGCGCCGACAACGCCACGCTGCTCTGGGCCGAGTCCCAGCCCACGAGTTGGACCAACAGCCAGACCACCCAGTACCTCGGCCGCGCCGCGGACGAGCAGTTCTACGGCACCGGCCTGCACCTCGGCGAATGGGCGCTCCGCGACAAGACCGTGCCGGTCGCCGTCTCCAACCAGTGGACCGAGAACAGCAACGCCAGCCCGGCCCCGTTCTACATGTCCACCAACGGCTACGGCGTGATGCGCAACACCTGGGCCCCCGGCAGCTACAACTTCGGCGCCCCCACCCAACTCACCCACAACGAGAGCCGGTTCGATGCCTGGTACTTCGCCGGCAACTCGCTCAAGGACGTACTGAACGCCTACACCGACGTCACCGGCAAGCCGTTCCTCGCCCCGATCTGGGGACTCGAACTCGGCAACGCCGACTGCTTCAACGCCTCCAACCCGGCCTACACCGGTGACCACAACCGGCTGCGCCACCAGACCACCCCCGACGTGGTCGGCTACGCCACCGACGCCCGCGCCGCCGACATGCCGTCCGGCTGGTTCCTGCCCAACGACGGCTACGGGTGCGGCTACACCGACCTGCCCACGGCGGCCGCCGGACTGAAGGACCGTGGCTTCCACACCGGACTGTGGACGTCCACCGGCCTCAGCAACATCAACTGGGAGGTGGGGACGGCCGGTTCGCGTGCCGTGAAGACGGACGTGGCGTGGATCGGCGGCGGCTACAAGACCGCGTTCACGGGCGTGAACCAGGCCGTGGCGGGCATCGAGAACAACTCCGACGGCCGCCGCTTCGTGTGGACCGTCGACGGCTGGGCCGGAACCCAGCGGAACGCCGTCGTCTGGACCGGCGACACCCACGGCACCTGGGACGCGATGCGCTGGCACGTCCCGTCCATCGCGGGCGCGGGCCTGTCCGGCCTCAACTACGCCTCCGGGGACGTCGACGGCATCTACGACGGCAGCCCGAAGACGTACGTCCGCGACCTCCAGTGGAAGGCCTTCACCCCGGCGTTCATGACCATGTCCGGCTGGGGCGCGAGCAATCCGGCCGCGGGCTACAACGATAAGCAGCCCTGGCGGTTCGCCGATCCGTACCTGTCGATCAACCGGAAGTACCTGCAGTTGAAGATGCGGCTGATGCCGTACATGTACACCATGAGCCGGGTCGCCACCGACACCGGCGTACCCGCCACCCGCGCCATGGTGCTGGAGTACCCGCAGGACCCGGTCGCACGCGGCAATCTGACGAGCGGTCAGTTCATGGCCGGTGACTCGTTCCTGGTCGCGCCGGTGGTCAGTGACTCCTCCGTCCGGGACGGCATCTACCTGCCCGCGGGCACCTGGACCGACTACTGGACCGGGAAGGCGTACACCGGGCCGGGCTGGCTGAACGGGTACAGCGCACCGCTCGACACGCTGCCGCTGTTCGTCAAGTCCGGTGCGGCCGTGCCGATGTGGCCGCAGATGAACTACACCGGCGAGAAGCCCGTCTCCACCCTCACCTACGACGTGTACCCGCGCGGGAACTCCTCGTTCACCCTGTACGAGGACGACGGCACCACCCGCGCCTACCAGAGCGGCGCGTCCTCCCGGCAGCGGGTCGACGTCACCGCCCCGAACGGCGGTTCGGGCGACGTGACGCTCGCCGTGGCCGCCGCGAACGGCAGCTACGCGGGACAACTCGCAGCCCGGGACTACGAGTTCACCGTCCACGCGGCCGCCGCGCCGAGCGGCGTCACGGTGGGGGCGACCGCGCTGACGAAGCTGAGCAGCAAGGCCACGTACGACGCGGCGAGCACCGGCTGGTACTTCGACGCCGCCGACCGCTCCGGCACCCTCTGGATCAAGGCCGGGAACCACGCCGTCACCGGCGCCTTCACCGTCACCGCCACCGGGCTCACCCTGCCGGCGGGCACGCCCGTCACCGCCAGCGGGCCCATCCCGCAGGCGAATTGGAAGGTCGTCTCGGCGGACAGTCAGGAGACCGCGGCGGAGAACGGCGCCGCCGCCAACGCCATCGACGGCAACAGCGGCACCATCTGGCACACCCAGTGGTCCGGAACCGCCGCCCCGCTGCCGCACGAGATCCAACTCGACCTGGGCGCCCGCTACAGCGTCGACAGCCTCGGCTACCTGCCCCGCCAGGACGGCGGCGTCAACGGACGGATCGGCGGTTACGAGATCTACGTCTCGGACAGCACCACCACCTGGGGGAGCCCCGTCGCCACCGGGACGTTCGCCGACACCGCCACCGCGAAGCGCGTCAACTTCGCCGCGAAGAGCGGACGTTACGTGCGCCTGCGGGCGCTGAGCGAGGCCGGCAATCGAGGGCCGTGGACCAGCGCCGCGGAGATCACCGCCACCGGAACCCCCGTGCCGTGACCGGACGCCGCCCGTCCCGTCCTCGGCTGCCGCGACGGGACGGGGCGGGCGGCGGTGGCGCGGAACTCGGCGGGTCCGTCAGCCGCCCGGCGGCTGGCGGACCCGCCTCGGCCCGTGAACCGCGGGGCCGGCGGACCGGCTCCCGAAGCTCGTCGGCACCACGGACTCGGCGAGCGCAGCGATCACCACGGTTGGCAGACAACCGACTTGCGGAGCGCTCCCGGTCGACGACGCCGTCAGCGGTCGCGGTGGTGCACCCGGGCCGCGAGCAGGGCGATGTCGTCCTCGGCTGCGTGCGGGGCCAGCGCGGCCAGCGCACCGTCCAGCATCGCGTCGAGCGGGCCGTCGACCGGGAGCCGTAGGTCGGAGAGCCGGGCGAGCGAGACGTCGATGTCCTCGCCGCGGCGCTCCACCAGGCCGTCGGTGTACAGCAACAGGGCGTGGTCGGCGCGGAGTTCGACCGTCGTCTGCTCGTAGCCGCCGACGCCGGTGCCCAGCGGCGGACCGGTCGGCACGTCCACCAGCGCGGACGCCTCGGCGGTGAGCAGCGCCGGCGGCAGGTGTCCGGCACTGGCGAAGGTCCAGCGGGCACGGGCCGGGTCGGCCAGGGCCAGCACGCAGGTGGCGGGGCGGGCGTTCGCCTGATCGGCGATCAGCGCGTCGAGTTGGCGCAGGATGCGGTGCGGCGGCAGGTCCATCACCGCGACATAGCGCAGCGTGGACCGGTAGTTGCTCATGTCCACGGCCGCCTCCACGCCGTGGCCCATCACGTCGCCCATCGCCAGCAGCGTGCGCCCGAACGGCAGCCGCACCGTCTCGAACCAGTCGCCGCCGACCACGGACGTGGTGCCCGACGGCAGGTAGCGGGAGGCGAGTTCGAGATTCGGATGCGGACTGCCCGGCTCGGCCAGCAGCGCCCGCTGGAGCTCCAACGCGGTGTTCTGCGAACGGGCGTAGCGCCGGGCGTGGTCGAGGGCGAGCGCGGCACGGCCCGCGACGGCCGCCAGCAGGTCGACGTCGTCCGGCGTGAAGCCGAGCGAACTCCCGCGCACGCGCGCCAGGTTGAGCACTCCGAGCCGGTGGCCCCGAGCCGTCAGCGGTGCAGCCAGCAGGCAGTCCACGCCGGCCTCGCGGTAGTCGGCGAGGGCGCTCTCGTCCGGTGCGAGTCGCGCCAACTCCTGGTCGGACAGCAGGTTCGCGGCGATCGGCCGTCCTTCGGCGAGCGCCCGGGCCGCCACCGATCCGGGCCGGTAGCGCACCGTCTCGCCGGGCCGTGCGGGAAGGTCCGTCGGGCCGGCGGTCGCGGCGCGCCGGAGTCGCTCGGGTGCGGTGCCCGTACCGCGAGGGGTGTCGGGGCGGGGCTGGTCCGGGGCGTCGAGCGGCAGCACGTCCACGAAGACCAGGTCGGCCGCGTCGGGGGCGGTGAAGGCGGCGAGTTCGGCGCAGGTGGTGTCCGGGTCGAGGGTGCTGCCGATCCGTTCGACGGCGGCGTCCAGCAGGGCGAACCGGCCCTGGGCGCGCTCCAGTTCGGCCCGGTGCACGTCCGCGCCGCCGGGCAGTACCAGCAGCAACGCCGGTGCGGCGCCCCCGAGTCGAAGCCGATGAAACTCGGCGGGTCGGCCGCCGAAGGTGCCCGTCCGGGCCCGCCCGTCCGCCAGTACGTGCCGGGCCTGCGTCGCAGCCTCCGCAGGCTGCTCCAGCGCCTCCGACGTTGACTCGCCAGTGAGTTGACGGAAGGCCGGATTGCGGAAGTGCCAGTGCAGTTCGGCGTCGAGCACCGCCACTCCGACGGGCAACTGCTCCAGCAGCGATCCGGCGAGCGCGCCCGGGGCGACGGCCAGGGCGGCGGCAGCCGCGAGCAGGGGATCCGTCGAGCCGTCGCCCGCCGCCGATTCGGCCCGCACCCGTGGCTCCTCCGTTCTTCGCATCCAGTGTTGAGCCATTTGCCGGATCCGAAGGACCCGAATGATCCGAATGACCCGGAGGGCCAGGCGGACCCTGAGGGCCGGAGAGCCGGAGAGCCGGAGAGGTGGAGGGTTCGGCGCGAGCGGGACGGCGAACCGCTGCACCGCCCGCGCCGGCCGGGGCCCGGGTGTCCGGGGTCCGGCTGCCCTGGGCTTGTCCGGTCGGGGCCGGTCACCCGGGGTCCGTCCGGTTGGTGTTCGATGGCTCGGTTTCCCGCTCGCGGGTTTCCGGTCGCCCGGATGATCCGCATCCGGGGACGGTACGGTACCCGGTCGTCCCACCGGCTCCCGCGGTCCGACATGCCGGTTTGCTGATCAGCTGCACGGATTTTGCCGGATCGTGAGCAGACCGCCCGCCGGGCGGCGGGGACCGTGCCGGTCGGCGCTCAGGGGGACGGGTGCGGCAGCGGGCGGGCCAGCCGCCGGACCTCTTCCAGCCGGGCCGGATCAGGCTCCTGCCGGGTGAAGAGGTCGTGCCCGACCACCGTCGACTCCCATGCGTCGGGGGCCTCCGCGGACCGGGTCAGCAGCCAGGCCGCCGAGATCCACTCCGCCCCGTTCTCCTGGTACTGGCCGCTCCACGAGGTCACCGAACCGACGTCGCCGCGCTCGTTGTGCCAGGCCACCGTCCAGCCCACCGCCGTTCCGTGCCCGGTCTGCCCCGGTGCGACTAGCCGTCCCACCAGCGGGTACGTGCCGCTCGCCCGGCCCGTCGCCGAGACGTACGTCCCGGTCAGCGAACCGTCCGGACCCGCCACCAACCGCATGTGCGAACCCAGTTCGCTGTACCAGTCGCCGGTGATGCCCACGTTGATCCTCCCGCCGCCTCGGTCGGCCCGTCGCCGCGTCCCGCCCGGACGCGCCAGCCCCCACTGTGCCGCCCCCGGCCGCCCCGGCGGCGGCGACGCGCGGACGGGCCGCGACGGATGACCCGAGCTGCCGACAGCCCGCCCGACGTGGACTGACCCCCGGACCGCCCCCGGACCGACCTCCGGACCGACCTCCGGACCGGGCCCCGGGCGGGCGCGGGTGCGCGGCGAGGGAGAATGGTGTCCGAAACGACCGCCCGCCCCGCAGGAGACCCCGCACCGTGACCGACCAGCAGCCGCCCGCCCCGACCGGCCGCCGCCTCGACCTGCTCGCCGACTGCTCCTCCTGCTTCGGGCTGTGCTGCGTCGCGCTGCCCTTCGCCAAGTCCGCCGACTTCGCCGCCAACAAGAACGCCGGCACCCCCTGCCGCAACCTCGGCGCCGACTACCGCTGCGGAATCCACGCCTCGCTGCGCGACCGCGGCTACCAGGGCTGCACCGTCTTCGACTGCTTCGGCGCCGGCCAGAAGATCTCCCACCACACCTTCGACGGGCGCAGCTGGCGCGAGGACGCCGACACCGCCCGGCAGATGTTCGAAGCCTTCCCCGTGATGCGCCAGCTCCACGAACTGCTCTGGTACGTGACCGAAGCGCTGGAGCTGCCCCGGGCCGAACCGGTGCACGCCGAACTGCGCCGCGCGAGCGACGCGATCGACGAGCTGACCCGGCGGGACGCCGCCGCCCTGATTGCCGCCGACGTCCCCGCGATCCGGGCCGAGACCAGCGAACTCCTGCTACGGGCCAGCGAGTTGACCCGCAACGCACTTCCCGGCAAGAAGCGCAACCACCGCGGTGCGGACCTGATCGGAGCCCGACTGAAGGGTGCGGACCTGCGCGGGGCCAACCTCCGCGGGGCCTACCTGATCGCCGCCGACCTGTCCGGCGCGGACCTGCGCAGCGCCGACCTGATCGGCGCGGACCTCCGGGACGCCGACCTGCGCGGGGCGGACCTGACCGGTGCGCTGTTCCTGACGCAGTCCCAGCTCAACGCGGCCAAGGGCGACTCCACCACCCGCGTCGGCTCCGGCCTGGCCCGGCCCGCGCACTGGTGACGTCGCGCCGGTGCAGCCGGTGCGGCCGGTGCAGTCGGCGGTGCCGGTGCTGCCGGTGGTCGTGCGGGGCTGTGGCCGTGACGCGTGTGGGTGGGCGTGATGGGTGGCAGGGGGCGCGAGGGGCGCGTGTGGAGCCCGGAAACGGGATTAATCACCTGCATCCCGTGTGGTCCGCGCGTATGGTCATGACCTCCCCGACGCGAGAGGAGGATCATCCGCGATGGGACTGTTCAAAGACGCCCCGCCCCGCGAACACCCGGACTTCACCCAGCTACGGTTCATGGCCGCCGGTACACCCTCATGGTGGAAACGCAACCGCCACAAGGCACTTGGAGCCGCCGGTCTGCTGATCGGCTTCTGGCTGGCCGGCCACCACGACACCCCTGCACCCGCCGCGACCTGCACGACCAACACCTCCGGCACCGCCAACACGACCGGCACCGCCAACACGACCGGCACCGCCGGCGTCCAGGGGGTGCAGGCCGGCCACTGACCCGTGTCAGGCCGGGCCTCGACTCCGGGTCGGGCCGGGCGCTGACGCGACGTCAGGACGGCCGAGTCGAGGGCCGGTAGCGACGACAGGTAGGCCCTCGGTGCCGCCCGTACCAGGACGGGCGGCACCGAGGGCCGAGTTCATCCGTCACTTGCCGCCGTGCAGCGCGGCGAGCGTCGCCTCGAACGCGGCGCCGGAGTTGCGCGGACGGTTGTACGGCAGCTTGCCCAGCATCGCGCCCATGGCGCAGGTGTTGGTGGCCGCCGAGAACAGCAGGCCGGCACCGACCGCGGCAGAGACCCAGCGCACGCCGGGGACGGCCAGGTCGATCACCACGCCGGCCAGCACCAGGGAGCCCGCCACCAGCCGGACCTGGCGGTCCATCGCCCAGCGGACCTTCTCGCCCGGCACCCGGTTCAGCTGCTTGCCGCCGGCCGACCAGGCGGCGGTCCCGCCGTCGACCAGCAGCGCCGAGATGCCGGCGGCGGCCAGCTGCTCGCACGCGTTCATGGCCCGGGCGCCGGAGGCGCAGGTGATCGCCAGCTCGCCGCGGGCGGCGGCGGCGCGCAGCGCGGGCAGCGCCCGCGCCAGCTGGTCCAGCGGCACGTTGTGGGCACCGGGAATGTGGCCGCCGGCGAACTCGCCGGGCGACCGCACGTCGATGACGGTCAGCTGCTGAAGCCGGGGCTGGAGCTGGTCGACAGTCAGGGGCGTGGTCATAGGGGTGGGGGCCTTTCGGGCAGGAGTGACCCGGCGTGCGGTTGCCGCCGGGCAGGGGAGTGGAGGCGAGGGGGGCCACGCGGAGTGGACGGGCGCCGCGCGGCCGGGACGCTGCGGCCGCCGCGGTCGGAGCACGGCGGCCACCAGCAGCCGTGGTCAGAGCACGGCGTCCACCAGCATCAGGGCGGCCACCGCGAGCAGGGCGGCGGCGAAGATCCGCTGCAGGGCGCGGCCGGACAGCTTGGACGCCAGCCGCTTGCCGTCCCACGCGCCGAGGATCGCCGCGGCGGCGAACGGGCCGACCACGGACCACGGGATCTCGGCGGCGCCGCCGAGCCGGGGAAGCAGCGCGGAGAGCGAATTGAGCGTGATCACCAGCAAGCTGGTGCCGATCGCCTCGGCCATCGGGAACGCCAGGAACGACACCAGCGCGGGCACGGCGAGGAACCCGCCGCCGACGCCCAGCACGCCGGTCGCCGCACCCAGCCCCGCCCCGGCCAGCGCCGACCGCCGCGCGGAGGCGGGAACGGGTGCCGGAACGGGAGCGGCGGAGTCGGAGTCGGGGTTCTCGCCAGGAAGCGGGAAAGCGTTTTCCCTCTGCGGTTCGTCAACCAGCGGATCCGCGAAGCGAACCGTTCCTGAGGCGCCGTCATCGGACGTGAGGACCACGGCAGTCTGCTTCGTGCCCGTCCCGGCCCGAGACAGCTGCGTGGACGCCTGCGCCCGGGCAGGCGCCGGAACCGCGACCTGGCCCGCGACCAGGCCCGTGGCCCGACCCGCGGCCGCGGCGGCGCGGCGCCGTCGCGGTGTGCCCGAGGCCAGCATCCGCCAGGCGGCCAGTCCGGCGAGCAGTGCGAACGCGGCGGTCAGGGCGGGCCGGGCAGGTGCCGGGAGAGCGCGCCGCCGAGGGCGGCGAACGGGAGTCCGGCGGCGCCGAACAGCAGGCCGCTGCGCCAGCGGACCCGTCCGGCCCGGGCGTGCGCGACCAGCCCGGTGAGGGAGGTCACGGCGACGATCAGCAGGCTGGCGGTGGTCGCGGTGCCGGGCGTCAGGCCCAGCAGGTAGATCAGGGCGGGGACGGCCAGCATGCTGCCGCCGCCGCCGAGTCCGCCGAGGGCCAGCCCGACCACCGCGCCGGCGATCAGGGCGAGGACGACGGCGGTCATATCGCGGTGCCGCAGGGGCACGCGCCCTGGTGCGAGGGCAGCCCGGCCTCCAGCCAGGCGCGCATCCCGCCCGTCACGTTGACCGTCCGGACGCCGCGCGCGTTCAGCACGTCGGTGGCGACCTGGGAGCGGTTCCCGGAACGGCACAGGGCCAGTACCAGCGGGCCTTCGGCGTCCGGGCCGTCGGCGCCGGCGGAACTGCCGAAGCCGTCCAGGCTGCCGAGCGGGACGAGCACGGCGCCGGGTGCGTGCACCTCGGCGTACTCCGCGGGCTCGCGGACGTCGAGCAGCAGCGCCTCGCCGGCGGTGGCCAGGCGGTGCGCCTCGGCGGGGTCGATCTGCGCGGGCGGCTGGTGGAACCGGGCCACGGGGTCCTCCTGGGCGGTGGTGAGGGTGAGGCGGTGCGGCGTCGTGCGCACGGGGTGGTGCGGACGGATTCGTGCGGGTCCTGCGGCAGTTCGCGGCGGCGGGGTGCCCCGGGAAGATACGGGCAGGGGTATATCGTTGGTGTCGAGCATATACCCCCACCGGTATCGACCGGGATCCGCTAAGGTCGGGAACTGCCTGCAATAATACCCATGGGGGTATCGACGGGTCGAGGGACGGGCAGCGCCCGGACCCCCGCAGCACCCGCGCCCGCATCCGGGTCCGCGCCCGCATTCGGGTCCGGGCCCGCATCCGGGTCCGTACCCGAACCCCCACCCTCCAGCCGTGACCGGCCGACGCAGAGATGAGGACATCCGTGTTCTTCGCCCAGTACTACCTCGACTGCCTCTCCCAGGCCTCGTACCTGATCGCGGACGAGACCACCGGCCGCGCCGTCGTGGTCGACCCGCGCCGGGACGTGGACGAGTACCTGGCCGAGGCCGAAGCGCGCGGCTTCACGGTCGAGGGCGTCATCAACACGCACTTCCACGCCGACTTCCTCTCCGGCCACCTCGAACTCGCCGCCCGCACCGGCGCCTGGATCGGCTACGGCCGGCGCGCCGAGACCGAGTACCCGATCCGCAAGCTCGCCGAGGGCGAGCGGATCAGCCTCGGCACGGTCGAGCTGGAGATCCTGGAGACGCCCGGCCACACCCCCGAGTCGATCAGCGTGCTGGTGCGCGAGAACGCCGAGGACACCGTCCCGTACGGCGTGCTCACCGGTGACGCGCTGTTCATCGGCGACGTCGGCCGCCCCGACCTGCTGGCCTCCGCCGGCGTCACCGCCGACGAGCTGGGCCGGATGCTGTACGACAGCGTCCAGCACAAGCTGATGGGCCTGCCCGACGAGGTCCGGGTCTACCCCGCGCACGGCGCCGGCTCCGCCTGCGGCAAGAACCTGTCCACCGAGCGGCAGTCCACCATCGGGCAGCAGCGCGCCACCAACTACGCCTGCGCGCCGATGGGCGAGGACGAGTTCGTGGCCATCGTCACCGCCGGACAGCCCGCCGCCCCCGGCTACTTCGGCTACGACGCCGACCTCAACCGGCGCGAGCGCGAGCTGTTCGACGCCGAGGCCCTCGCCGCCCCGCTGGACGCCGAGGCCTTCCTCGCCCGCCGCGCCGAGGGCGCCGTCGTGGTCGACGCCCGCGACCCGCTCGAGTTCGCCGCCGGCCACCTGGCCGGCGCCATCAACATCCCCGCCGACGGACGCTTCGCCGAGCAGGCCGGCACCGTCCTCGACCCGGCCTGGCCGCTGCTGGTGGTCGCCCCCGAGGGCCGCGAGCAGGAGACCGTCACCCGGCTCGCCCGGATCGGCTTCGACCGGGTCGCCGGCCACCTCGCCGACCCGGAGACCGCGTTCCGCTCGGTGCCCGAGCAGATGCGCCAGGCCGCCCGCCGCACCGTCGCCGACCTGCGCGCCGAACTCGCGGGCGACGAACCGCCGTTGGTCCTGGACGTGCGCGGCGCCGGGGAGCGCGAGGGCGGCCTGATCCCCGGCTCGATGCACCTCCCGCTGGCCGAACTCCCGCAGCGCCTGGCCGAGATACCGCAGGACCGGCCCGTCGTCGTGCACTGCGCCGGCGGCCACCGCTCGTCCATCGCGGCGAGCCTGCTGCGCCACCACGGCCACCCGCAGACCTCCGACCTGCTCGGCGGCTACGGCGCGTGGGAGACCGCGGTCTGACCGCGACCGACCCCACCCCGACCGGTGGGCGGGAATGCACCGCCCACCGTCCCGGTTGATACCGGCGGGGGTATCACCAGCCCCATCCGGCACCGGCCGGAGAAGGCCCAGGACGAGGAGGAGACCCGATGCAGGTGGACGAGGCAGCCGTCGGCGCCGTACTGAACCGGCTGCGCCGCGCCCAGGGCCAACTGGCCGGAGTCATCGCGATGATCGAGGCCGGGCGCGACTGCAAGGACGTGGTCACCCAGCTCGCCGCGGTCTCCCGCGCCCTCGACCGGGCCGGGTTCAAGATCGTGGCCAGCGGGATGCGCCAGTGCATGGCCGAAGCCGAAGAGGGTGGCGCGCCGATGAGCGAGGCCGAGCTGGAGAAGCTCTTCCTCGCCCTCGCCTGAGCCGAGACTGCGAGGCTCGCCCTGAGCCCGCGAGGCTCGCGCCGAGTCCTCGGTGCCGGCGCTGAGTCCGCGAGGCTCGCGCCGAGTCCGCGGATGCTTGGAGTCCGTGCCCCGGGTGCGCAGTGGCCGCGCCCGGGGTCCGGCGTGCGTGCGTTCGTCGCCGGCCCGGTCGCTGGCCTGGTGGCCGGCCCGGTCGCCGGACCGATCAACGGACCGGCGCGTCCGCCGGGGCCGGGTCAGGCCAGGGTCAGGAACAGCTTCTCGAGTTCCGCCTCGGTCATCGGCGGAGCTCCCTCCTCGCCGGACGCGAGACACTGCCGCATGCCACTGGCGAGGATCTTGAAACCGGCCCGGTCGAGGGCCCGCGAGACCGCGGCGAGCTGGGTGACCACGTCCTTGCAGTCACGGCCGGCCTCGATCATCGCGATCACACCGGTCAGCTGGCCCTGTGCCCGGCGCAGCCGGTTCAGCACCGCCCCGACGGCCTCCTCGTCCACCTGCATCGAGCACTCCTCGCCTTCTCCGAACTGGCCCGATCATACGGGAGCCGTACCGTCGCACCGCCGCCACCGCCGCAGGTGGGCCCACCCGCCCACCTGGCGCGCGGTGGTTCGACGCGTACCTGTCGGCCCGGTCAGCGGGTGATCCCCGCACGGTCGCGCGGGAGGTGCGCCGCGTCGGGCCGCCGGCCCGGAACGCGGACCGGCTGCTCGGACAGGTGGCCGCCGACGGCCGGACCGGGGTAGGTCGCGCAGCCGGAGACGGTGTCCGGCAGGCGCCGACGGTCCACCACCCGCTGGGCGGCGGCGGCCAGTTGGCGCCGGCCCGGGAACAGCGCGGGCGGCAGCTCCGGCAGGAACTCGACCTCCGCGGCAAGGCCGCGCACCGACACCACCCGCCACAGCGAGGGCAGCAGCCCGTCCTCACCGACGAACGCCGGCGCGGTGGTCGGGCCCTCCGCCGTGCGGTAGCGCAGCGTCAGCGGCTGCACGGGAACGTCCGCGCGCACCGCCGCCTCGAACAGCGCGGGCCGGAACCGCCCGCCGCCGCGCCCGCACCACGTGGAGCCCTCCGGGAACACCACCACCCGCTCGCCCCGGCGCAGCGCCGCCGCGATCTCCTCGACGGTGCCGGGCAGTGCGCGCAGGCGGTCCCGGTCGATGAAGATGGTGCCGCCCCAAGAGGTCAGCGGGCCGAGCAGCGGCCAGCGGCCGACCTCGGTCTTGGCCAGCATCCGGCCCGGCCGGACGGCCGCGATCAGCAGGATGTCCAGCCAGGAGATGTGATTGGCCACCAGCAGCGAACCGGTGGTGCCGCCAACCTGCTTGCCCGGTACGGCGATCGGACGCACTTGCACGCCCAGCGCGGCCAGCAGCAGCCTCGCCCAGCAGCGCACCAGCCGCTCGGCCGGCAGCCAACTCAGCGCCCGCACCAGCGGCACCGCCGCGACACCGGCCAGCAGCACCGTCAGGCACCCCGCCACCCGCAGCACCCGGTGCGCCACTCCCGCCCGCGGCCCGGCGACCGTCACGCAGTCGCCGGGCGTGCACGGTGCGGACGGCAGCCAGGCGCTCATGCCGCCGTCGCCGTACGGTCCGAAGTGCGGGCGGCCTCACGGGCGTTGATCGCCGAGATCGGCAGGTCAGCGGCCGCGGCGAGGAAGTGGCGCAGGTAGCGCGGGTCGGTGCGCTCCAGCGACAGCAGCACGTACATGTCCGCGACGTCGAAGTCCGGGTCGTACGCGGGCTCCCCGCACACCCACGCGCCCAGCCGCAGGTAGCCGCGCAGCAGCGCCGGGATCGGCGTCCGCCCCTGCCGGGCCACCCCGTCCGCCGACCACGGGCGCAGCGGCGCGACCCGGTACTCCTGCGGCGCAAGGTACTTGGCGGACACCGCGTCCCACACCCCGGCCGCGGTCGCGCCGCCGTCGGCCAGCGGCACCGAGCAGCAGCCCGCCAGCCAGGCGTTGCCGGTGGCCGTCATGTAGCGCGCGATGCCGCCCCACATCAGGTTGATCACCGCGCCGTTGCCCCGGTGCGCCTCGGCGATGCAGGACCGGCCCACCTCCACCAGGTTGTCCCGCAGGCCGCCGAGCCGGCCCAGGTCGAACTCGGTGTCCGAGTACAACCGGCCCGCGCGGCGCGCCTGTTCGGGACGGAGCAGCCGGTACGTGCCGACCACCTCGCCGGTGGACTGCTCGCGCACCAGCAGGTGGTCGCAGAACTCGTCGAACGGGTCCGCGTCCAGGCCCGGCAGCGGCGAGTCCAGCACCGCTCCCATCTCCTGCGCGAACACCTGGTACCGCAGCCGCTGCGCGGCCCGCACCTCCTCCTCGGTGCGCGCGAACACCAGCTGGTACGAGGGCTGTTGGCCGGCCGCGCCGAGCGCGGAGGACGACTCGACGGGTCGGGCGGGGGTGGCCGGGGACGGCTGGACGGGGCGGGCGGGGGCGGTGGTCATGGCGGGCTCTCCGGGATCTCGGGACGCGATACGGTGGCGACGAACGGCACGGGACGACACGCAACGACACGTTCGCCCGGCCCGGTCCGCCGGTCGGGCGGCGCCGGTCACGAGCGGCATGGGTATGTCTCCCCGACCCGCCTGGCCCGCAGATGGCCGTTCGACGGAGACCAGATGTGCACATGCTGAATGGCCGGTTCGGCAAGCGGAGCACGCACGGTCGCGGTCCGCGAGCGGCCCGGACCCGGCACCTTCCCCGACCAGGACGACGACGGACGGCCGCCCCGATCCGGACGCCCCCCGGTCACCCGCCGGACGCGGACCCGTCGCCCGGCCGCCACACCGCCGTGCCAGCGTTCCCGACATGCCGAACACGGGCGCGAACGCCTACCCGAGCCGGTACCGGTGGCTCGGACTCCTGGGCTCGCTCGCCCTCGCCGCAGGCGCCCTCACCGCAGGCGCTCGACCCGCCGCCGACACCGGGCCCACCCTGCGCGCCTCCGGCGGCGCCGGCACCATCCTGGTGTTCGCGGGCATCGCCGCCCTCACTGCCGCCTGGCTGCTGCTCGGCCGCCCCGAACCAGGCCAACCCCCGCCCGGCACCCGCTGGTTGACCACCACCCTGGCCTGGTGGGCCGCCCCGCTGCTGCTCCTGCCGCCGCTGTTCAGCCGCGACGTCTACAGCTACCTCGCCCAAGGGGCCATGCTCGCCCACGGGTTGGACGTCTACACACACGGACCCGCCGACCTCGGCGGCCCGACCGCCGCCCAGATACCGCCGGTCTGGCAGCACACCCCCGCCCCCTACGGCCCCGCGTTCCTGCTGCTGGCCCGCGCCGCCGCCCCGCTCGCCGAACACCCGTGGGCCGGAACGCTGGTGCTGCGCCTGGCCGCTGTCCTCGCCGTCGCGGCCCTCGCCGCCCTGCTGCCCGCCCTCGCCCGCACCTTCGGCGCCGACCCCGCCGCCGCGCTCCGCCTCGGCGCGCTGAACCCGCTGGTGCTGCTCCACCTGATCGCCGGCGCGCACAACGACGCGCCGATGGCCGCCCTGCTGCTCGGCGGTCTGCTGGCCGCCGCCCGCCGGCACGCCGCGCTCGGCGCCGCGCTGGTCACGCTGGCCGCGCTGGTGAAGGCCCCGGCCGCGCTCGCCCTGCCCGTGGTGCTCCTGCTGGCCACCGCCGACCGCGACCGGCCCGCCCAACTGCTCACCGCTGCACGGGCGGTGGCCGCCACCGCCCTGACGGTGGCGGCCGTCACCGCCGCCGCGGGAACCGGCTACGGCTGGATCGCCGCGCTCACCACCCCGGCCACCAGCACCAGTTGGTCCCTCACCAGCAGCCTCGGCCGGCTCGCCGCCGACCTCACCGGCACCGCCCCGGACGGCGCGGTCACCGCCGCCCGGATGCTCGGCCTGGCCTGCGCGGCGGGGACGATCGGCGTACTGGCGTGGCGAGTTGCCCGGCGGCAGGGCGATCCGATGACCGCACTGGCAGTCGCGTTCGCGGCGCTGGTCGTCCTCGGACCGGCGTTCCGTCCTTGGTACGCGCTGTGGGCGGTCCTCCCCGCGGCGTGCACCGTCCGCACCCCGGCCGTCCGCACCCCGGACGTGCGCACATCGGTCGTCCGCACCTCGCCCGTCCACCGCAGCATCGAACTGTGGTGCGCGGCACTCGCGTTCAGCGTGATGCCGGACGGCTTCAGCCCGGACGGGGCGGAACTGCTGCTCGCCGTCGGCGGGTTCGTGCTCGGGGCAGCCGCCGTGCTGGCGGCCGAACGCGGAACGGCGTTCCGGCAGAGGCAGTTGGCGTGCTGACCCGGGGCAGCACCGCCGCAAGGGCCGCGACCCTCGCCGCTGCCGTGCTCGCCACCACCGTCGTGCTGGCCGTCATCCCGGGCCACCGCGGCTGGTTCGACATCGGCGTCTACTACGGCACCGTCCGGCACTGGCTCGACACCGGGCAGCTCTACGACTACGTCCGCCCCGGCACCGTCTACGGTTTCACCTACCCGCCGTTCGCCGCCGTCTGCATGCTGCCGATGCGCCTGTTCGGCTGGCACCCGGCGATCGCCGTCGGCGTCGCGCTGTCCGCCCTCGCCACCGCGCTGGTGCTGTACTGGCTGGTCGACCCGATCGCCCGCCGGCGCGGCTGGTGCCGCTGGTACGCGTTCGGACTGGCCGCCTGCCTGTGCGCCCTCACCAACCCGGTGCGCGACACCTTCAGCTTCGGCCAGGTCAACCTGCTGCTGGTCGCGCTGGTCCTCGCCGATTGGCGACTCGCCCAACTCGCCGACAGCCGCTGGCGGTTCCTCACCGGCGTCGGCACCGGACTGGCCGCCGCGATCAAGCTCACCCCGGCGCTGTTCATCGTCCACCTGCTGATCACCCGTCAGTGGCGGGCCGCCGGAACCGCCACCGTCACCGCGCTCGGCGCGACCGGCCTCGGCTTCCTGATCGGACCCGAGGTGTCCCGCCAGTTCTGGACGGTCACCCTCTGGGACACCGACCGGGTCGGCGGCTTCGCCAACATGTCCAACCAGTCGCTGCAGGGCCTGATCGCCCGCCTCGGGCCCCAACTCCCGGGCCGCGTCCTGTGGGTGGCCGCCTCGCTGGCCGTCCTCGCGATCTGGGCGCACCGCCTGCACCGCGCCGCCCGGGCCCGCGACACCCTCGCCGCCTACAGCCTCACCGGCCTGGCCTGCTGCCTGGTCAGCCCGATCACCTGGGTGCACCACCTGGTCTGGGCGCTGCCCGCACTGGTCGTCCTCGCCGACGCCGCCCTGCGCGAACGCCGCCGCGACCTGCTCGCCGCCGGCTGGCTGCTCCAACTGGTCATCAGCAGCGGCATGGTGTGGCTCTGGCGCCCCGAAGGACGCACCCCCGGCACCCTGTTCGGCGGCAGCGCCTACGTCCTGCTCACCGTCGCCCTGCTGGTCGCCATGCCGATCCGCCACCGCCCCGACGAGCCGGGCCCCGAGGACCCGAACCCACCCGCCGCCGGCCGACCGCGCATCGAGGACCGCACCGCTGCTCCCGCCGCGGCAACCCGACCCCGCCCGGACGGCCCCGCCGACGCCCTGCCGCGGTCGGCCGCGCGACCGCGCCGTCCTTGGCACGGCGTCAACCATGAGAGAGGCACGCCGATATGCGATGGACCTCCGGTCGCGCCCGCTGCCACAGTGAGCCGCATGATCACATCGGAGCCGCCGTTCGTACCGGGCCTCGAACTCGCCGCGGCACTGTACGAGGACGCCGTCCGCCCGCTGCTGGAAAGCGCTTACCCGCAGCTGCGTCACGCCGCCGCCCGGATCGGCGCCGGATCCGAGGTGCTCGGCTTCGACACGGCCCGCTCCACCGACCACGACTGGGGACCGCGACTCCAACTCTTCCTCACTCCGGAGGACGCCGAGCGGCACGGCCCGGCCATCACCGCCCTGCTCGCCGAACGGCTGCCCGACCGGATCCGCGGCTGGTCCACCCACTACCGGCACACCGGCGACCCCGAAAACCCGGTCAGCCACCTCGAACCCGCCGCCGGCAGCACCGTCGACCACCGCGTCACCGTGCACCACCTGCCCGGCTGGCTCGCCACCCACCTCGGCCGCGCGCCGCCGCCTGGACCGACACCGCCCCCACCGCCACCGACTGGCTCGCCCTCCCGCAGCAGCGGCTCGCCGAACTCACCCGCGGTACCGTCCTGCGCGACGACCACGGCACCCTCACCACCGTCCGCCGACGCCTCCGCTGGTACCCCGACCAGGTGTGGCGCCACCTGATGGCCTGCCAGTGGCAACGCCTCGCCCAGGAGGAGGCGTTCGTCGGCCGCTGCGCCGAGACCGGCGACGACCTCGGCTCCGCCGTCGTCGCCGCCCGCCTGGTCCGCGACCTGATGCGGCTCACCCTGCTGCAGCACCGCGTATACGCGCCTTACAGCAAGTGGCTCGGCCACGCCTTCGCCCGCCTGCCCGCCGACCCGGCCCTCGCCCCGCGCTGCGCGCCACCCTCGCCGCCACCGACCCCGACACCCGGGAACGCCGCCTCTGCGACGCCTACGAGTCCGCCGCCCGCACCCACAACACGCTCGCGCTCACCGAACCGCTCGATCCCACCCGCCGCCCGTACCACAGCCGCCCCTACCAGGTGCTGCACGCCGAACGGTTCGCCCAGGCCCTCCGACACACCGTCACCGACCCCGCGCTGCGCGACCTCCCGCTCACCGGCGCCGTCGACCAGTGGGCCGACAACACCGACCTGCTCGGCCTGCCGGAGGCGATCTACGGCGCCACCGATGTGCTCACCGGACGGGCAGGCTGAGCCACCGGGTCGGCTGACCGGCGGATGCGCCGACCGATGGAGGGGCTGACCGGCGGATGGGCTGACCGGCGGACGGACTGAGTGGCGGATGGACTGAGCGGCTCGTGGGCTGACGGGACGTCAGGCCGGGCGGGAGGCGCGCAGCGAGTAGACCAGCGGGACGCGGGGCCGGGCGGCAGGAAGAAGTGGCCGTGGGCGTGCTCGTGCAGGAACTCCAGGCGCAGCCCGGCCCCGGCCAGCGCGCTGACCACGTCGCCGACCCCGTGCCGCCACTGCACGGTGCGGGTCGAGGCCATTCCGGCGTCGCGGTCGGCGTAGCTGCCGGGCGTGTCGAGGACAGCCGGGGCGCGGTCGAAGTAGTCCTCGACCAGGGTGATGCCGTCCTCCGCGACGAGCTCCGCCACCGGGTGGAACTCCGCCAGGTACACGAAGCCGCCCGGGCGGGCCAGCGCCGCCACGGTGCGCGCCCAACGCGCCAGGTCGGGCAGCCAGTTCAGTGCGCCCATGCCGGTGTAGACGATGTCGAAGGTCTCGCCACCGAGGGCCTCCACCGCCCCGTACACGTCCGAGGCCACGAACCGTGCGGTGTCCGCCCCGATCCGCTTCGCCAACCGGGCGGCCTCCAGCACGGCCGGCTCCGAGAAGTCCAGGCCCGTCACCTCCGCGCCGCGGCGCGCCCACGACAGAGTGTCCAGGCCGAGGTGGCACTGCAGGTGCAGCAAGCGCTTTCCGGCCACCTCGCCGACCTCCGCGAGCTCGAAGTCCCGCAGGACCTCAGCACCCGCCACGAACCCCGGAACGTCGTAGAACGTGCCGCCGAGATGGACCGGCACCCGCTCGTCCCAGTTCGCGCGATTGACCGTCGCCCACTGGGTCCAGTCCGCCGCAGGATCGGCGTCGGCGTCGGCGTCGGCAGCGACATCGGCAGCGGCGGAGGCGGCGGGCTCGGGGGAGTGCTGGGCATGCTCAGGGGAGGTGGACATGGCGAGTCAGCCTCCCGGGCCGCCGCGGTTCGGTCAACGGAATATCGGTGCGAGCGGTCCGGGGTTCACCTGGACGGGTCGCCCGGCGGTCGCCCGGGCGCTTGCTGATGGCCCGTCAGCCCGTTGCCTCGGCCGACCGCTCGGCGAGTGCGGCCCCGGCCCGGCGCAGCCAGCGGGCCGGCTCGGACCGGGCGGCGGACGAGGAACCGGCCAGCGAGGACAGGGTCAGCACCTCGGGCGCGTCCGACTCGCCCGCCACCACCGCGGCCGGGACGCCCGCCGCGTCCGCCAGGCGGACCACCTCGCCGACGGCCTTCCCCTGGAGGCTGGTCGCGTCGTACCGGCCCTCGCCGGTGATCAGGAGGTCCGCCGACGCCAACAGGCCCGGCAGGCCCAGGAGTCGGGCCACCGCCGGCGCGCCCGGTTCGACCACCGCGCCCCAGCCGGCCAGCAGTCCGTAGCCCGTGCCGCCCGCCGCGCCCGCGCCCGGATGCGACGGATCGCCGCCCAGCAGCTCCGCCAGCCGCGTCAACCTCCGCTCCAGCAGGGGCAGTTCCGGCTCGCCCGCGCCCTTCTGCGGACCGTACACGGCCGCCGCGCCGCGCTCGCCCAGCAGCGGATTGGTCACGTCCGTGAGCAGCACCACGCCGCCGGGTGGCGCGGAACGGAGCCGCGAACGATCGAAGGAGACCGCAAGCTCCAGTGCCGCATCGAGATCCGACTCGGCGTCAGGAATCTCCTGGCCCGCTTCGTCGAGCAGTCGGCCGCCGAGCGCGGACAGCAGACCGAAGCCGCCGTCGGTGGAAGCCGAGCCGCCGAGGCCGATCAGCAGCCGGGACGCGCCCGCGTCCAGTGCGGCGGCGATGGTCTCGCCGGTACCCCGGGTGGTCGCCGTCAACGGACGCAACTCGCCACCCAGCAGCGGAAGTCCACTGGCCACGGCCAGCTCGACGACCACCGATCCGTCCGGCAGCAGCGCGAAGTGCCCCGGCACCGGCCGGCCGTCCGGGCCGGTCACGTCGGGAACGTCGAACAGCCGCGCACCCGGACCGGCCGACACGATGGCCGACAGCGTCCCCTCGCCGCCGTCGGCCATCGGCACGCACCGCACCTCGTCCGCCGACCGGACCGAACGCCAGCCCGCGGCCAGCGCCTCGGCGGCCTCCGCCGCGTCGATCGTCCCCTTGAACGAATCCGGCGCCACGACGATCCGCATCCGCCCACCTCCGCCTCTCTCGGCCCGGCCCCGAAAACCGGCCCGGCTCCCACTCCACCGGACCGCACCGGCCGGTTTGCCACTCAATCGAACCGCACCCGCCCGCACAGCGACGACACGGCGGACGGGCGGGTCGACCACCTACAGGTCGACCCGCCCGAGGGCTTCGCGCACAACGGAGGTCAGCCGCGTCCGCCCGGTGTCAGCCGCGCACGATGTGGGTGCGGTGACGCTCCTTCAGCTTCGCCAAGGTCTGCTCGCCCGGGGTGTTCCACACCGCCTCGTTGAACAACTCGACCTCGATCCAGCCCTCGTACCCGGCGGCCGCCACCAGGTCGGTCAGCCGGCCGAAGTCGATGTGGCCGTCGCCGACGTGACCCCGGCCCAGCAGCGCGTCCGCCGGCAGCGGCAGCGTCCAGTCGCACACCTGGTACGAGGCGATCCGGCCGCCGGCACCCGCGCGGGCCACCTGCTGCTCCAACTCCGGGTCCCACCACACGTGGTAGCTGTCCACCACGACACCGACCTGCTCGGCCGGGTGGGCCTCCGCCAGATCCAGCGCCTGCCCAAGCGTGGAGACCACCGCGCGGTCCGCGCAGAACATCGGGTGCAGCGGCTCGATGGCCAGTCGGACCCCGAAGTCGCCTGCGTGCGGCGCGAGTTCGCCGATCATGTCGGCCACCTGGCGGCGCGCGCCGACCAGGTCCCGGCTGCCGGCCGGCAGACCGCCGACCACCAACACCAGGGTGTCGGTGCCGAGTTCGGCCGCCTCCTCGAGCGCCGCCAGGTTGTCCGCGAACGCCGCCCGGCGGGCCGCCTCGTCACCGGCCGTCAGGAACCCGCCGCGGCACAGGCTGCTCACCGCGAGGCCAGCCTCCCGGCAGAGCCGCGCCGCCCGGGCCGGTCCGGCCTCGGCAACCTTGTCGCGCCACAGGCCGATCGCCGGGATTCCGGCGTCCACGCAGCCGCGCACCGCCTCCTCCAGGCTCCAGCCCTTCGTGGTGATCTGGTTCAGCGACAGCCGCTCGCAGCCCTCCGCCGCCTTCAGCTCGCCCCCGTTCATGCCCGCATTCCTGCTCATGCCCGCACCCCCGTTCATGCCCGCACCCCTGCCAGCGCCAGGAACTCGCGCATCCGGCCGGCCGCCAGCTCCGGATCGCCCAGCACCCCGGCCACGTCCGCCAGTCGGAACAGCTCCACCAGGTGGCTCACCGACCGGCCGCTCTGCGCACCCGCGACCATGGTGAAGTGGTCCTGGTGCCCGCACAGCCACGCCAGGAACACGATGCCGGTCTTGTAGTGGAACGTCGGCGCCGCGAACAGGTGCCGGGCCAGCGGCACCGTCGGCCCGAACAGCGCGTCGTAGCGCGCCACATCACCGGCGTCCAGCGCCTGCAGCGCCGCCGCCGCGACCTCCGCGATCGGGTCGAAGACGCCGAGCAGCGCGTCGCTGTGCCCGACCTCGTCACCCCGCACCAGCTCCGGGTAGTTGAAGTCGTCACCGGTGTACATCCGGACCCCGGACGGCAGTTCACGCCGCAGCGCGATCTCCCGGCCGGCGTCCAGCAGCGACACCTTGATGCCGTCGATCCGCCCCGGGTGGCTGCGGATCAGTTCGAGGACCGTCCGCGCGGCCTCGTCCAGGTCCGCCGACCCCCAGTAACCGGCCAGCGCCGGATCGAACATCTCGCCCAACCAGTGCAGGATCACCGGCCGTTCGGCCTGCTCGACCAGCTTCCCGTACACCGACAGGTAGTCCTCCGGGCCGCGCGCCGACGCCGCCAGCGCCCGGCTCGCCATCAGGATCGGCTGCGCGCCCGCTGCCTCGACCACCGCGAGCTGCTCCTCGTACGCGGCCGAGACCTCCGCCAACGAGACGTCCAGCGACGCCAGTTGGTCGGTTCCGGCGCCGCAGGCGAGGCGGCCGCCGACAGCCTTCGCCTCCGCGCCCGAACGGGCGATCAGCTGCTGGGTCGCCGCCCAGTCCAGGCCCATGCCGCGCTGCGCGGTGTCCATCGCGTCGGCGACGCCGAGGCCCAACTCCCAGAGCCGGTGCCGGAACTTGAGCGTGCCCTCCCAGTCCACGGCGGCCGGCGCGCCGGGCGCGTTGCCGCCCAGCGGATCGGCCACCACATGGGCGGCCGCGAACGCCACCCGGGACGTGGCCGGCCCCGACGGGGCGGCGAGCGCCACGGGCTCGCGCAACTCGTACCGGCCGATGCCGGGCAGATCGAGATGAGTCATGGTGTCAGGCCTTGGAGTTCGGTCGATCACACGGATCGGGGGAGACGATCGGGAAGGGCGATCGGGAAGGACGATCGGGAAGGGCGGTCGGGAAGGGCGATCGGGAGGGACGGGGCAGCGACACGGCGAGAGGGGTTCGGACCGGGGCCGCGCAGCCGCCGTCATCGGCCCGTACGGCCCGGTCCGTCCGCCCTCCCGGGCACGCGTCGTGCCGCGTCTCAGAGGCTGAGCTCCGGGACGTCCAGACGGCGGCCCTCGCGGGCCGAACGCAGGCCGAGCTCGGCCAGCTGCACGCCCTTCGCGCCCTCCAGCAGGTCCCATTGGTACGGGGCGCCGGTCACGACGTGCTTGAGGAACAGCTCCCACTGCACCTTGAAGCCGTTGTCGAACTCGGCGTTGTCCGGCACCTGCTGCCACTGCTCGCGGAACTGCTCGGTGGCGGGCAGGTCCGGGTTCCACACCGGCTTCGGGGTCGAACCGCGGTGCTGGATCCGGCAGTTGCGCAGGCCGGCGACGGCGCTGCCCTCGGTGCCGTCGACCTGGAACTCGACCAGCTCGTCCCGGTCCACCCGGACCGCCCACGAGGAGTTGACCTGGGCGACGATCCCGCCCTCCAGTTCGAACACGCCGTACGCCGCGTCGTCCGCGGTCGCCGGGTAGGCGCGTCCCTGCTCGTCGACGCGCTGCGGAATGTGCGTCGCGGCGTGCGCGTACACCGAGCGGACCGGGGCGATGATGCCGTCCAGCACGTAGCGCCAGTGCGGGAACATGTCGAGGATCATGCCGCCGCCGTCCTCGGCCCGGTAGTTCCAGGACGGACGCTGCGCGTCCTGCCAGTCGCCCTCGAACACCCAGTAGCCGAACTCGCCGCGGACGGACAGGATCCGGCCGAAGAAGCCGCCGTCGACCAGCCGCTTCAGCTTCAGCAGGCCCGGCAGGAACAGCTTGTCCTGCACCGCGCCGTTGCACACCCCGGCTTCCCGGGCCAGGCGCGCCAACTCCAGTGCCGCGTCCAGCGATTCGGCGGTGGGCTTCTCGGTGTAGATGTGCTTGCCGGCCGCGATCGCGGCCTTGATGGCGGACTCCCGGGCCTGGGTGACCTGCGCGTCGAAGTAGATCTCCGCCAGCGGGTGCGCCAGCGCCTCGTCCAGCGAGGTGGTCCAGTGCGTCAGGCCGTGACGCTTCGCCAGTTCCTCCAGCTTGGTAGCGCTGCGGCCGACCAGGATCGGCTCCGGCCACAGCACCTGGCCGTCGCCCAGCGGCAGGCCGCCCTGTTCGCGGATGGCCAGGATCGAGCGCACCAGGTGCTGGCGGTAGCCCATCCGACCGGTGACGCCGTTCATGACGATGCCGATGACCCTGCGGGACATGGGGGTCCTTTCCGTGGCGGAGATGCTCGGGGCGGCAGCGCGGCGGGCGGGCGGGAGGGCTGGAAAGCGCTTTCCGCGACTGCGTGCGGGATCCCGGAAGGCCGGGCCGCAGGTGGGTGGGAAAGCGCTTGCCAGCTCCCCCGGCCGACCGGCCCGACGCTCCGGCCGGGAGCGGGGGTGAGATGGCGGTCAGGCGCAGCAAAAGTGCTGCGGGAGCTGATGGAAAGCGCTTTCCGCGCTGGCCGTCGGAGACCGTTGGAAAGCGCTTTCCATGCGCCGAGGCTAAGCCGCCCGTCCGCCCCGGTCAAGGCACTGCCGCGGCCTCGGCCGGGCGGAGCCGTCCGAGCGGTAACCTGTCCCTCGATCATCGGCGTGCAGGGCAGAGGGAAACGGGGAGTATCGGGTGGCTGTCACTCTCGGGGATGTGGCGCGGCACGCTGGGGTCTCGCTGGCCACCGCCTCCCGGGCCCTGAACGGCTCGGCGCGGTCGGTGACGGAGGAACTGTCGGCCAAGGTCCGGGCGAGCGCCGACGCGCTCGGCTACCTCCCGAACGCGCCGGCCCAGGCGCTGGCCCGGTCATCCGGCGCGACGATCGGCGTCCTGCTGCACGACGTGGCCGACCCCTACTTCGGCGGGATCGCCCGCGGAGTGGGCGACGCCGCTGCCAGGGCGGGCCTGCTGTCGCTGGTGACCAGCACGGACGGCGACCCCCGCCGCGAGCTGGAGGCGATCCGGATGCTGCACGCGCACCGGGTCCGGGCGATCGTCCTGGCCGGCTCCGCGTACAACGACGTCTCGGTGATCCAGGAGCTGGACGAGGCACTGGCGGCCTATCAGGAGCAGGGCGGCCGGGTGGCGGCGATCACCGACCACGGCCCGCTGTACGACACCGTCGAGGTGGCCAACAAGGAGGGCGCCGCCGCGCTCACCCGCGCACTGCTCGACCTCGGCCACCGGCGCTTCGCGGTCATCACCGGCCCGGAGCGGATGCGGGTCGCCGAGGACCGCCTCGACGGCGTCCTGGAGGCCCTGGACGAGAGCGGTCTGACGCCGGTCGAGGGCATGCTCCAGCGCACCGAGTTCACCCGTGAGGGCGGCCGGGCCGCGATGGCCCGCATCGTGGACGTCGCCCGGGAGAGTGGAACGCCGCTGCCCACCGCCGTCATCGCGCTCTCCGACATTTGCGCCGCCGGCGTCCTCGCCGAACTCCGCGCCCGCGACATCGCGGTGCCCGAGGAGATCTCGGTGGCCGGCTTCGACGACATCCCGCTGGCGACCGACCTGGCCCCGGCGCTGAGCACCGTCCGCCTGCCGCTCGCCAGGATGGGCGAGTTCGCCGTCCGGCTGGCGCTCCGCGAGGGCGGCGGCCGCGACCTGGCCGACAACTCCCACGCGTCCGCCGAGGTGGTCCTGCGCGACAGCACCGCCGCGCCCGGCGTGTACTGACGGCCCGTCGGGCGCCGCCCGATCAGCCGTACGGCCGGCCGCGGTCGACGGCGGTCGACGGCGGTCGACGGCTGGACGGCCGGACGGCTGCGCCCGGCCCGGCCCGGGCCCCGCCGGGTCCGGGCAGCCGCGGCCCGTCGGTGCGTGGCCACCGCCCGTCAGCGGGCCGCCGACGCCCGTCAGTTGACGGACTGCTGCCCGCCGCCCAGGTAGTGCTCCAGTTGCTGCTGGTTGGCGACCAGGCGCAGGCACAGGTGGCGGAACTGCGCCAGTTCGTCGGGCGTGAAGCCGCGGAAGATCGCAGACATGGCGCGCTGGGTGGGGGCGCGGAAGGCGTCCAGCCAGTCGCGCCCGGCGGGGGTGATGGTGACCCGGACGGAGCGCCGGTCCTGGGGGTGCTGGACGCGGCGGGCGAGGGTCTCGCGTTCGAGGGTGTCGACCAGGCCGGTGACGTTGCGGGAGCTGACCCCGGCGGCGCGGGCCAATTCGCCGATGGTGAGGCCGTGTTCGTCGGCGGTGCCGAGCCGGGTGAGCAGGTCGAGGGCCCCGGAGCTGAGGCCGCGGCCGCCGGCGCCGTGGGCGCGGAGGCGGTCGACGGACTGCGAGGCGGAGCGGACGGCGGCGGCGGCTTCCAGGGCGAGGGTGTCGTCGCCGAGGGCGAACGCGCGCATCGAGCTGCGCACACCGGGGTCGTAGAGGTGGCCGTCCGGGTCCCGGACGAGAGGGGATTCGGGCTCGGGTGAGTTATGTACGTCCTTCAACATGAAGCAGTGCTCTAATCAGCGACCGTCCGCCCGTCCAGCCATCCGGGCGGGCTGACGCCCGCTCAGGCACCGTTCACCGAACAGGCGTTGACGGCGCGCCGACCGCTCATTCGTTCGGCCCAGCGACGCGCCGCCGTCGGCGCACCGGGCGGGCGGAGCGGGTGGGTCGCTCGCTAGCGTCCGTCGCTGAGAGGACGTCAGCGGCCGGATGCCGCACGTCCGATCGAACATCGGATCGAGTCGAGCGCGAGGAGAGTGCGCCGTGGCCGCGACACCGCCGCCCCCGGGGGGAGACCGGCCGGGGGTACCGGAGGCGGTCCGGCCGCGGACGGACCGCCTCCGTACCGCCGGGACGTCGAACCGGAGGGCGCGGAGCCGGACGTGCTGCGTCCTCCGGTGGGCCGGGCGTCGGTGGTGGCCGCCGCGGTGAGCGTGCTGCTGGTGGTGGCGATCGTGCTGGGCAGCCGAGGGCTACGGGACTTCGACTCGGCGCTGGTGCCGTACGCGGTGGCGTCGGTGTTCCTGGCGTTCGGCGTGGTGTACCGGTACATGGTGTGGGTCTCCGCCCCGGCCGCCCGCCGGCTGTTCCGGGAGGGCTGGCGGTCCGCGCTGTCCTGGGAGAACCTGAAGCGCTCGCCGACCGCGCTGCCGAAGATGATCGCCACCTACCTGGGGTTCCAGAAGTTCCTCGGCGCCCGCTCGCACGCCCGCTGGGCCGCACACCAACTCATTTTCTGGGGCTGCCTGTTGGCGGCTGCCATCACCTTTCCGCTGACCTGGGGCTGGTTCACCTTCACCTCCTCCAGCGCGGCCGGGCCGGGCTACGAGATGCGGCTGTGGGGGCTGAAGCTGTTCGGCTTCGACTCCGGCAGCTTCCTCGGCTGGGCGCTGTACCACGGGCTGGACCTGGCCGCGGTGATGGTGATCGGCGGCGTCGGCTACTTCCTGTGGCGGCGGGTCCGCGACCGCGCGGCGACCACCGGCCAGCGCTTCGGCTACGACTTCGTCCCGCTGCTGGCGCTGCTCACCATCTCGGTGACCGGGCTGCTGCTGACCTTCTCCGAGATGTTCCTGCACGGCGGCGGCTACGAGTTCCTGGCGATCCTGCACATGGCCTCGGTGGTGCTCACCCTGGTCTACCTGCCGTTCGGGAAGTTCTTCCACATCGTGCAGCGCCCGGCCGCGGTCGGCATGCAGCTGTTCAAGTACACGGCGCGGCGCAAGGGTTCGGACGCCGAGGAGTTGCAGGCGTGCCGCCGCTGCGGGCAGCCGATCGACACCGTCGCCGCGGTCGACAACCTGCGCGCCACGATGCGCGACCTGCGGCTCGGCTTCGACGAGTGGGCCGAGTACTGCCCGCGCTGCAAGCGGGTGCTGCGCGGCAGCGCCTACCTGGCGACCGTCAAGCGGGGGTTCAAGTGAGCGCCGGGCACGTGCCGTTGGACCCGAGCGTCGCCCCGCTCGGGGCGCGCAACTTCCGCGACGCGGGCGGTCTGCCCGCGGCCGCGTGGCGGGCCGACCAGACCGAGCAGACCCTGGTGCCGACGCACTGCTGCTTCTGCGGCGTGCAGTGCGGCATGTACCTGCGGGTGGACGGCCACGGCAAGGTGTTCGGGGTGGAGCCGCGCAACCACGACATCAACCGGATGCGCCTGTGCCCCAAGGGAATCAACGCCTACCAGCAGGTCAACCACCCGGACCGGCTGACCGCTCCGCTGCTCCGCCGGGACCGCAACCAGCCGTTCCGGGAGGTGAGTTGGGAGGAGGCGCTGGACCACACGGTGGAGCAGATCAACCGGATCCAGCAGGAGCACGGCCGGGACGCGTTCGGGATGCTCGGCGGGGCCAGCCTGTTCTCCGAAAAGACCTACCTGGTGGGCAAGTTCGCCCGGGTCGCGCTGAAGACCCGGCACGTGGACTACAACGGCCGGCTGTGCATGGTGAGCGCCGCGGGCGCCAACAAGCTGGCGTTCGGCATCGACCGGGCGGCCAATCCGTTCGCCGACATCCTGCAGACCGACTGCCTGCTGATCGCCGGCGCGAACGTCGGCGAGTGCTTCCCGGTGCTGACCCAGTACGTGTGGGGCGCCCGCGACCGGGGCGCGACGCTGATCGTGGTCGACCCGCGCGAGACCGCGGTGGCCCGGACCGCCGACATCCACGTCGCGCTCAAGTCCGGTACGGATTCGGCGTTCTTCAACGCGGTGCTGCACGTGATCGTCGAGGAGGGGCTGACCGACGAGGCGTTCCTGGCGGCGAACACCACCGGCTGGGCCGAGGTCAAGGCCGCCGTCAAGGCGTACCCGCCGAGCCGGGCCGCCGAGATCTGCGGCATCCCGGCCGAGCAAGTCGTCGAGGTGGCACGGGCGTTCGGGCGGGCGGAGCGGGCGATGGGCTGGCACGCGCGCGGCATCGAGCACCACACGCAGGGCGTGGAGAACTGCCTGACCGTCATCAACCTGTGCACCGCCACGGGCAACCTGGGCCGCCCGGGCGCCGGTTACGGCACCCTGACCGGCCAGGGGAACGGGCAGGGCGGCCGCGAGCACGGCCAGAAGTCCGACCTGCTGCCGGGCGGCCGGTCCATCAACGACCCGGCGCACCGCCGGCAGATCGCCGCGATCTGGGGCATCGACGAGTCCGAACTCCCGCCCGCCGGAACGTCGATGATGGAGATGGTCTGGCAGATGCAGCGCCAGGAGATCCGCGGCCTGATCGGCGTCTGCAACAACCCCTTCGTCTCGCTGCCCAACTACGCGGTGGTGAAGGACGGTTACGACAAGCTGGAGTTCCACGCCCAGTTCGACTTCTTCCTGTCCGAGACCGCCGCCAACGCGCACGTGGTCTTCCCCGTCACCGTCTGGGCCGAGGACGAGGGCGTGATGGCCAACGCCGAGGCCCGCGTGGTCAAGCACAACAAGGCGCAGGAGCCGCCCGAGGGCGTGCGCACCGACACCTGGGTGATGTGCGAGATCGCCCGACGGCTGGGCGTGGGAAGCAAGTTCGCCTTCGAGGGCTCCCGCGACGTGTTCGACGAACTGCGCCGCGCCTCCGCGGGCACGGTGATCGACTACTACGGCATCACCTACGACCGGCTGGAGCAGACCGGCGGCCTGGCGTGGCCCTGCCCGAGCCTCGAACACCCGGGCACCCCACGGCTGTTCGAGGACGGCAGGAGCTACCACCCGGACGGGAAGATCCACCTCCAGGTGGTCGAGTGGCACCCGCCGGCCGACCCGTACAGCGACGAGTACCCGATGACGCTGACCACCGGCCGGACCGTCGCGCACTTCCTGTCGGGCAACCAGACCCGGCGGCTGGGCGGTCTGGTCGAGCAGACGCCGCGCCCCTGGGTGGAGGTGCACCCCTCGCACGGGTTCCGCAACGGCGAGCCGGTCCGGGTGGTCACCCGGCGCGGCAGCGAGGTGCTGCCCGCGCTGGTGACGGAGGCGATCCGGCCCGACCACGTGTTCGTGCCCTACCACTGGCCCTACCCGGTGGCCGCCAACGAGCTGACCATCGACGCCCTCGACCCGCGCTCCAAGATCCCCGAGTACAAGGTGTGCGCGGTACGGATCGAACGGGCCGGGGCGATCGACCCGGTGCCCGCGCCGCCCGTCCCGCCGGGCCGCGAGGCCTACCCGGAGGCCCAGGTGTCGCGCACCGACCCGCTGCCGCCGACCGCGCCGCAGGGCCGCGGCACCGCCGAGAGGGGCTGAGCCACGATGCTGGGACGCACCATCTTCATCGACCCGGGCCGCTGCATCGGCTGCCAGGCCTGCGTGTCGGCGTGCCGCGAATGCGACTCGCACCGCGGTAAGTCGATGATCCACCTGGACTACCCCGACGAGGGGCACACCGTCGCCTCGCTGCCCACCGTCTGCATGCACTGCGAGGACCCGGTCGCCCCGTGCGCGGAGGTCTGCCCCGCCGACGCGATCCTGATCACCGCCGACGGCGTCGTCCAGGAGGCCGACCCGACCCGCTGCATCGGCTGCGCGAACTGCGTCAACGCCTGCCCGTTCGGCGTGCCCAAGATCGACCTGGACGCGAAGCTCCAGATGAAGTGCAACCTCTGCTACGACCGCACCTCCTACGGGCTCGCCCCGATGTGCGCCACCGTCTGCCCGACCGGCGCCCTGTTCTACGGCACCGTCGAGGAGTTGCAGGCCGAACGGCCCGGCGTGGACGTCTCCACGATGTTCGCGTTCGGCGCCACCACGGTCTCCACCGGCGTCGCCATGGTGGTGCCCTCCGACCGCCGGACGCCCGTCCCCGGAGGGATGTTGAACCTGATCGAAGTCAACGGGCGGCCCACGCCCGGGAATGGAGCGGAGGCGTGACCGGCCCCCTCGACCCGCCCGAACCGGACGACACCGCGGACGGCCACCGGGCCGAGCAGGCCGCGCTGCGCGAGCGGATCAGCGCCGACTCGCTCACCACCCGGCGCGACTACCTGCGGATCGTCGCCACCGTCTCCGGCGGCCTGGTGGTCGGCTCCACCGTCGTCTCCGCAGGCGTCCTGCACCGCCACGGCGACGGCGCCGCCGCCCCGTTGAAGGTCGCCGACCGGATCGAGCGCGGGCAGGCGGTGAGCTTCGACTACCCCGGCGAGGACGACCGGGCGATGGCGATCCGACTGCCCGACGGCACCCTGGTCGGCTACTCCACCGTCTGCACCCACCTCGCCTGCGGCGTGCTCTGGCGGCGCGACCACGGCCCCGACGGCGACCTCTACTGCCCGTGCCACGAAGGCAAGTTCGACTCCCGCACCGGCGAGGTGACGGCCGGGCCGCCGCCGCGCCCGCTGCCCAAGGTGGTCGTGGTCGAGGACGCCCAGGGCGCGGTGTGGGCGATCGGCACCGCCCGCTCCGGCGAGGACGAGCAGGCCGGCCTCTGCCGGGGCCTGCGCGAACGCAACCCGGCCCTGGCCGACGCGGCCGGCTGCGCGCACCGGAAGAGTGGCAAATGAACTGCCACACCGACGATCTGACGCAACGTCAACGTCTGTGCGGAGGTGCGCGGTGAGCGTTCCCGAGGGCCACTTCCCGGAGGGCTACCACCCCGGCAGCGACGAGCCGCGCCTCAACCGGCCCGTCCACGACCGGTACCCGCAGATCCGCCCGACCTCCGGCTACGCGGACGCCCGGGTCACCGCGACCGGCCCCGGCCCCGGCGCGGGCACCGACCAGCAGCCGGAACGCTCCGCGATCCTCACCGCCCGCGTCGCCCTCGCCGCCACCGTCGTCATCGGCCAGCTGTGGGCGCTGACCGTCGCCACCGACGCCTGGATGCGCGGCAACACCGGCACCGCCTGGTGGGCCACCGGCTTCAGCGCCGCCTCCTTCCTGGTGGTGCTGCTCGCCTGGCGGATCTCCCCGCACGACCGCTGACGCCCGCAGGCCCGGCCCACCCCCGCCCCGCTGCACCCGGGCCGCACCGCCCTCCGGAGCGCCCGCACGCCCCGCCGCTCTCCCGCCGGCGCGCCCGGCGGCCGACGTGCGGCGCCCGGAATGTGGTGATACCTCTCGAAGGACCTGTGGAAAGGGAGCCCCCGATGGACGACTATCCGCTGCTCGACCTGTTCTGGACGATGATGTGGCTGTTCCTCTGGATCCTCTGGTTCTTCCTGCTGTTCAAGGTGATCACCGACATCTTCCGCAGCCACGACATGGGCGGCTGGGGAAAGGCCGGCTGGACGATCTTCGTCATCGTGCTGCCCTACATCGGCGTCCTCGCGTACCTGATCGCCCGCGGCAAGTCCATGGGCAACCGCGACCGGGCACTCGCCGCGCAGGCCGAGGGCAACTTCCAGGACTACATCCGCAAGGCCGCCGGCACCGACCAGCAGGACGCCGGCGCCCGGCACGTCGCCGAACTCTCCCGGCTCGCCGACCTCAAGAACAGCGGCGCCATCTCCGAGGACGAGTTCCGAGCGGCGAAGGACAGACTGCTCGCCTGAGCGCCGCGCCGACAGGCGGGTGGGAGGAGGACCGGCGGGGTGCCGGAAACACAGCTGACCCCCGAGGTGTTCGACCGCGCCATCGTGGCGATCGCGCTGACCACCGGACACGACCACCGGCTGGTCTACTACAACGACGCGTTCCGCGACCTGTTCGGCGAACGCCCCCTCGGCGTCCCGGCCCGTGAGGTGTTCACGGAGCCGGGCGCCGAACGTTTCGTCGCCACCCTGGACGCCGTCCTCGCCGACGGCACCGCCCGGCAGGTCACCGCCCCGCGCACCCTCGGCTGCCCGGACGGGGCGACCGTCCACCGGCACTTCGTCTACTCCTGCTCGCCCGCCACCACCCGGGACGGCCCCGGCATCCTCGCCGCCGCCATCGACACCACCGCCGAACTGCACTCCGCCCACGAGGCCGAACGCCTGTCCGCGGAACGCGGGCAGGCCCTGCGCCGCTACGAGGCCCTGATGGCCGCCGCCGCCCAGATGGTGTGGCTCGTCCACGCCGACGGCAGCGCCGGCGAACTCGTCCCCGGCTGGGAGGCCCTCACCGGTCAGCCCTTCCCCGAGGCGGTCGGCTCCGGCTGGCTGGAGGTCGTCCACCCCCAGGACCGTGACCAGGTCGCCGCCCGCTGGGCCGAGGCCGCGCGCGACCTGCCCACCGCGTTCGAACACATCTTCCGGGTGCGCAGCGCGGACGGCGGCTACCGGCACGTCCGGGCCCGCGCCGTGCCCATCGTCCGCGACGGCGGGCCCGCCGAATGGATCGGCACCACCGCCGACATCGAGGACCAGTGGCGCAACCGCCTGCGCGAACGGCTGCTCGCCCGGGCCGGCGCCGTCACCGAGGCCGAACGCCCCGAGGACGCCTTCGCCGCCCTCGCCACCACCGTCGTCCCCGACCTCACCGACGTCTGCGCCGTCTACCTGCTGCGCGAGCCCGACGCCGCCGGCGGCGAGGTCGTCGCCACCCGGATCGCCTCCGTCGCCCGCCCCGGACTGCCCCCGCTGCCGCCCATCAACCGGCAGACCTTCACGCTCGGCGGACGCGCCCGGAAAGCGGTTTCCGACCGCACCCCCATCGTGATCGGCTTCACCCTCGGCGACGTCCCCGCCGGTACCCTCCCGGAGATCTCCGCCCGCTGGCTGCGCCGCGCCGGCGCCACCAGCCTCACCCTGCTGCCGATCGTCGTCGACGGCGCCGTGGTCGCCCTCGCCGCCACCGCCAACTGCGAAGGCGCACCCCCGCCCGGCCCCGCCGACGTCGACCTCCAGCACGAAGTCCTGCAACGCGCCCAGGCACCGCTGCGCCAGGCGCTCGCCCTGCAACGCGCCCGGCACGCCGCCGTCGTCCTGCAACGCGCCATGCTCACCACCCCGCCCCGGATCGGCGGCGCCGACCTCGCCGCCCGCTACCGGCCGGGCAGCCGCAACGTCGAGGTCGGCGGCGACTGGTACGACGCCTTCACCCTTCCCGACGGCTCGCTCGCCATGACCATCGGCGACGTCGCCGGCCACGACCTGGCCGCGGCCACCACCATGGGCCAGCTGCGCGCCATGCTCCGCTCCATCGCCTACACCCGCCCGCACGGCCACACCCCCGCCGACACGCTGCGCGAACTCGACACCGCCGCCGAAGGACTCGGCGTCGGCAGCTTCGCCACCGCCGTGCACGCCCGGCTCACCCGGCACGGCGCGGACGGCGGCTGGGAGGTCGAGTGGAGCAACGCCGGCCACCCGCCGCCCGTCCTGGTCCCCGTCACCGGCCCGCCCCGGCTGCTGGTCGCCGAGGACGCCGACGTCCCGCTGTGCGTCGACCCCGGCCGCCCCCGGGTCACCCACCGCGACCCGGTCGGCCCCGGAGAGACGCTGCTGTTCTACACCGACGGCCTGGTCGAAGTCCCCGGCGAACACCTCAACGAGGGCATCGCCCGGCTCTGCGAAGCCGCCGCCCAGGCCCGCCACCGCCCGCTCGCCGAGCTGTGCGAACACCTGACCGGCCGGGTCGCCGACGTCCGCGACGACATCGCCATGATCGCGTTCCGCCCCACCCCGGCGGGCCCGGCGGAAGGCAGGCGCCCATGAGCACCACCGACGGCGAGCCGAAGCCGGGCCACCCGGAGCGGAAGGACGGCATGGACAGCACGGACCGCACGGACCGCACGCCCGCCGAGAACCGCCCCGCAGCCGAACCCGAACGACGCCGCACCCCCGGCCACGGCGGCGCCGACCCGACCGTGGACGCGGCCCTGCTCGACTCGCTGTTCGAGCAGACCCCGGTCGCCCTCTACCTGCTCGACGAGGACCTCCGGGTGGTGCGCCACAACGCCGCCGCGCAGGCCGGCGAAAGCCGCGCCGGACGCGAGATCGGCGGCCGCCGCTGCGACTTCGCCCCCGGCTTCGACGACGCCGAACTCGAAACGCTCGCCCGGCAGGCACTCCAGGACGGCGAGTGGATCCGCGGCCACCTGGTCCGCGGCCGCACCCCCACCGACCCCTGCCGCGACCTGATCGGCGCCGTCTCCTACTTCCGGATCGTCACCGAGGACGGCCGGCGCCACTTGGTCGCCGCCGTCGAGGACGTCACCGAACGGCAGGCCGCCCTCGACCGCCTCGACATCCTGCACACCGCGCACCGGCAGATCGGCGCCTCCCTCGACGCCGTCGGCTCCGCCCAGGAACTCGCCGACGTCGCCGTCCCGCGCCTCGCCGACATCGCCACCGTCGACCTGCTCGACGAACCGCTGCGCGGACTGCCGCCCCGCCCCGCCCCGGTCGACCCGGCCGCCCCGCTGCGCCGCTACGCCTACCGGGCCGTCCGCGGCCACGGCCGGCCCGCCGGCGACCGCGGCCCGATCCCGTACGGCGAACTGTCCACGTACGCGGTTCCCACGCCGTACAGCCAGGTGCTGGACGACGCGCGGGCGCGGCTGGTGCGGCGGCTGGGCAGCAACCAGGACTGGCTGGCCGCCGACCCGGAACGGGCCGGGCGGCTGGCCGAACTCGGCGTCCACTCGATGATCGTCGCGCCGCTGGTGGTGCACGACGCGGTGCTCGGCCTGCTCGCGCTGTACCGCAGCCGGCGGCCGGAACCGTTCGAGGAGGCCGACCTGGAACTGGCGGTCGAACTCGCCGAACGCGGCGCGCTCTCCATCGACAAGGCCCGCAGCTACGCGCGCGAAC
Source organism: Kitasatospora cheerisanensis KCTC 2395 (assembly GCF_000696185.1). GTDB lineage: Bacteria > Actinomycetota > Actinomycetes > Streptomycetales > Streptomycetaceae > Kitasatospora > Kitasatospora cheerisanensis. The sequence goes on from NZ_KK853997.1 coordinate 7,270,290, forward strand.
GCTCGATCGCGACCACGCTGCAACGCCAACTGCTGCCCAGGGAACCGTCCGAGCTGAGCGCCGTGGAGACCGCGCAGGTCTACCTGCCGGGCGTGGTCGGACCCGGCGGCGACTGGTACGACATCGTCCCGCTGTCCGCCGCCCGGGTCGGCCTGGCGATCGGCAGCGTCACCGGCAACGGCATCGAGGCCGCCGCGCTGATGGGCCAACTCCGCACCGCGCTGCGCACCTTGGCGGTGCAGGACCTGCCGCCGGACGAACTGCTGGTGCGGCTGGACGAGGCGGCGCGGGTGCTGACCGACGAGCAGCGCGGCAGCCTGCCGCCCGGCGCGGACGGGCTGCCGGACGGTCTCGCGTCCTGCCTGTACCTGGTGTACGACCCGATCGCGCGGACCTGCACCGGCGCGTCCGCCGGGCACCACGGCCCGGTGCTGGTCGGCCCGGACGGCATGCCGCTGCCGTTCCCGGTCGAAGCGGCGCTGCCGCTGGGCTGCGGCGACAGCTGCTACGAGACTGCCACGGTCGAACTGGAGCCGGGCAGCGTGCTGGCGCTGTACACCGACGGGCTGATGTCCGGCCGGGCCCGCCGCAAGGACGGCCGGGAGCCGGCGGCGGACGGTCCGGTGGAGCGGCGCGGGGTGCTGGAACGGTCGCTGGCCCGGGCCGGCGAGGAGCAGTTGCGCGACCTGTGCGACCGGGTGGTGTACGCGCTGCTGCCCGAACGCCAGCGGGAGGACGCGGTGCTGCTGCTGGCGCGCACCCGCGCGCTGCCCGACGAGCAGGTCGCGGTGTGGACGCTGCCCGACGACCCGGCGGTGGTGCGCACCGCCCGTCGGCTGGCCGAACACCAGCTCGCCGCCTGGGGGTTGACGGACCTGGAGTTCGCCACCGACCTGATCGTCAGCGAGCTGGTGACCAACGCGATCCGGTACGGCAAGCCGCCGATCCGGCTCCGGCTGATCCGCGACCAGGGACTGATCTGCGAGGTGTCGGACAGCTCGGACAGCACCCCGCACCTGCGTCGCGCCAAGAGCACCGACGAGGGCGGCCGCGGACTGTTCATCATCGGGCAGTTGGCGCAGCGCTGGGGCACCCGGTTCGCCCGGCACGGCAAGACCATCTGGGCCCAGCAGGACCTGCCGGCGGCGGACGCGCCGCCAACCGGTCTGCCCGGCGCGGGAATCGGCGGCGAGCTCACCTCCTGACCGGAGCCGGAGCCGGAACCGAGTGTCGGAACCGAGCGCCGGGACCGAGTGCCGGACCGGGCGTCGGACCCGAGCGCCGGGCGGCGCCGCGCAGGTACGCGGCGCCGCCCGGCGGGGTGTCGGGGCGGGGTCAGGGGCGCGCCTTGGGGCGTTCTCCGCGGTCATCGCCGGGTCGAACACGGCCACGGGGGCGAGGATCTCGTCCATCCTGGCGAGCAGTTCCGGCTCCAGCTTCACGCCGGCGGCCTTGACGTTCTCGGTGACCTGCTCGGGCCGGGAGGCGCCGATGATCGCGGCCGACACGTTGGGGTTCTGCAGCACCCAGGCGACGGCCAGTTGGGCGAGCGAGAGCCCCGCCTGGTCGGCGAGCGGGCGCAGCAGCTGGACGCGCTCCAGCACGTCGTCGCGCAGCCAGCGGGCGACGAAGTTCGCGCCGCCCTTGTCGTCGGTGGCGCGGGAGCCGGCCGGCGGCTCCACGCCCGGCCGGTACTTGCCGGTGAGCACACCCTGCGCGATCGGCGACCAGACCACCTGGCCGAGGCCCAACTCCTCGGACACCGGCACGACTTCGCCCTCGATGACCCGCCACAGCGCGCTGTACTGCGGCTGGTTGGAGACGAACGGGACGCGCAGCTCGCGGGCGAGCGCGTGGCCGGCCCGGATCTGGTCGGCGGTCCACTCGGACACGCCGATGTACAGCGCCTTGCCGGAGCGGACCACGTCGGCGAACGCCTCCATGGTCTCCTCCAGCGGAGTCGACGGGTCGTAGCGGTGCGCCTGGTAGACGTCGACGTAGTCGGTCTGCAGGCGGCGCAGCGAGTTGTCGATCGACTCCATGACGTGCTTGCGGCCCAGCCCGCGGTCGTTGCGGCCGGGGCCGGTCGGCCAGAACACCTTGGTGAGGATCTCCAGCCCCTCACGGCGCTCGCCCTTGAGGGCCCGGCCGAGGACCGACTCGGCGCGGGTCTCCGCGTACACGTCGGCCGTGTCGAAGGTGGTGATGCCCGCGTCGAGGGCGGCCCGGATGCAGGCGGCCGCGGTCTCCTCCTCGACCTGCGAGCCATGGGTGAGCCAATTGCCGTAGGCGATCTCACTGACGATCAGGCCGCTGCGGCCCAGGTGACGGAATTCCATGAACCGTACGGTACGTCAGCAGTGACGGCAGGTGTCGGTACCATCACCGTGCCGCGGGTGCCGGGAGCGGGCCGGCACCGGGCGGCCGCGTCGACGCCCCGGCGGGCATCGGCGCGAACGCGTCGCCGTCCACCCGGGCGCCTGCGCGCGGACGGGGCCGGCGTCGACCGGGCCGGTCGGCGTGCCGGTGCACCGGTGGGGTGCTGGCGCAGGTGTGACGACCTGGACGTGCACGACAGTGAGTGTGGCGGTGTTGCCGGCGGGGGCGGGCGGACTGTCCGACCGGAGAAGAGGAACCGTGACCCACCCGCATGCGATGCCCGCCGTCCGGAGACAGCCGACCGGCGTGCCCCCGGAGCCCGCACGGTGGAACCGGCAGCGGCTGCGCAGCAACAACGAGTGGCTGCTGCTGGAACTGCTGCGCACCGGCGGCCCGTCCTCGCGGGCCCAACTCGCCCGGGACACCGGCCTGTCGAAGCCCACCGTGTCCGCTGCGCTGGGCTCGCTGGAGACCGCCGGACTGGTCCGCGAGGCCGGCACGCTGGCCCCCGACCGGGCCGCACCGCCGTCCTGTACCGGGCCGACGCGGGCGCCGGGCACGTGCTGGGGATGGACGTCGGCCGGGCCCGGCTGCGGGTCGCCGTCGCCGACCTGGCCGGCCGGGTGGTCGCCCGGCGGACGTCCCCAACCGCGGCCGGACCGGCGCCTCCGTCGCGGACGCGCTGGTCGCCACCGCCCGCGACACCCTCGCCGACGCCGGACTCGGCGGCGACGGCCCCGTGGACGGCGTGGTGCGGGCGGTGATCGGCAGCCCCGGCGTGTGGGACGAGCGCCACCGCGTGATGCGGCACGCCGCGCACCTGCCCGGCTGGGCCCGGCCCGGCCTGTTCGACCGGATCGCGGACGGCCTCGGCATGCCCGTCCAGGTCGGCAACGATGCCAACCTCGCGGCGCTCGGCGAGTACACCTACGGTGCGGGCGCGGGCAGTTCGGTCTTCGCCTACCTGCTGGTCGGGACGGGCGTCGGCGTCGGCCTGGTGCGCGACGGTGAACTGTGGACCGGGGCGCACGGCGCGGCCGGGGAGATCGGCATGCTGCAACTCCCGCATCCCGAGGCGCTCATGACGGAATGTCAGAGTCTCAGGCTGGAGCAGGTGGTGGCGGCGGACGCCGTGGTCGGCGAGGCCTGGCGGCTCGGACTGAGCAGCGTCACCACCGCCGAGCAGGTCTGCGAGGCCGCCCGGGCCGGCGACCCCGCCGCGCGGGCGGCGATCGTCCGGCACGCGCAGCAACTCGCCTTCGCCGTCGCCATGGTGGCGGCCGTCGCCGACCCCGAACTGCTCGTGCTGGGCGGCGGCCTCGGCCGCAGCGCCGACCTGCTGCTGCCGCCGCTGGAGGACGCGCTGCACCGCACCTGCACACTGCGGCCCCGGCTGGTGGCCAGCACGCTCGGCGAGGACGCGGTGCTGCTGGGCGCGGTGGCGACCGCGCTGGACGCGGCCCGGCTGGAGGTGTTCGTCCGGCGCACCGCGACCGCCTGAGCGCGGCGGGCGGTCGGCGGGCCCCGGTTCCGGCGGCCCCACCCGTCCGCGAAAGGGGCGGAGGTCGCCCGGAGCGGGCCTTTGGGCCCTACCGCAGCGGCCCCGCCGAGGCGCACGCTCAAGCACAGGGACACGTGGAACCGCACGCGGGGACACGTGCCATCCGACGAGGATGCGGCGAGGAGTGATCCGCGATGGCCGAGTCGACGGCTGGTGCGAGGGGCGGACCGGGCGCAACGCTGAGCGTGCAGGAACTGCGGGTGTTGGTGGCGGCGGCCGGGGCCGCGCCCTCACTGCACAACACCCAGCCCTGGCAGTTCCGGGCGGCCGACGACGGCCACGGCGTCCTGGTGTTCGCGGACCCGGGCCGGGCGGTGCCGCTGGCCGACCCGGAGGGCCGCGGCATGCTGCTCTCGGTCGGCGCGGCCCTGTTCAACCTCCGGGTCGCCGCCGCCCGGCAGGGCCTGCCGGTGGACGAACTGGAACTGCTGCCCGGCCCCGCCGAGGAGGGCTCCCCGGTCGCCGTGGTGCACTTCGGCCCACGCGGAGTCCCGGACGAGACCGCCGAGTTGGCCGACGCGATCGCGCTGCGCCACTCCAGCCGGGAGCCGTTCAACAACCGCGACGTCCCCGAGGCGGTGATCGGCGAACTGATCGCGGCCGCCGCCGCCGAGGACACCGTGCTCGACCCGCTGGAGGAGGCCGAGGCGCGCCGCGTCCTCGCCCTGATCGCCGAGGCCGAGGCGCGGATCGTCGCGGACGCCGCCCGCCTTGCGGAGACCGGCAGTTGGCTGCGCGGCGAGCCCGCCGCGGACGGCATCCCGGTCGCGGCGCTCGGCCCGCAGGACCACGAAGCGCGCGTCCCCATGCGGGACTTCACCGGGCGTGGACCCGCCGGCTCGCAACGCTTCGAAGCGCTCCCGCAGTTGCTGACCATCGCCACCCGCGGCGACACGGCGGCCGACTGGCTGCGCGCCGGACAGGCCATGGAACGCGTGTGGCTGGTCGCCACCGCGCACGGCCTGCGGGTCTCCGTCCTGCACCAGGCCGTCGAACTCCCCGAGACCCGCTGGCGCTTGCGCAACCCCGAGTCCGGCGTCGGCACCGTCCAGGTGGTCCTCCGCGTCGGCTACGGCCCGCCCGGCGCAGCCACCCCGCGCCGCGAGATCGACGAACTCCTGCACGGCCCCGTCCCGGCCACCTGAACCCCCGCGCGGCGGTCTGTCGGTGCCGGCGGCGATGATCGGCACCGTTGACCTTCGAGTTCGAGTTCGAGTGGACGGAGCGGCCGGGTGGCGATCACGAACGAGCGCACGGCAGGGTACGAGTTCCTGCGGGAGATGGCCGGGGACGCGTACTACCCCCGGCAGCTGGTCGCGCAGGGGGCCGCGGTGCTGCGCACGCTGTGCGAGCGGATCGAGGCCGAACGTCCCTCCGGGCTGGGGGAGTTGTACGCGCTGACGCATGCCGCGACGGAGGAGTTCAACCGGCTGGGGGAGGCGTTCGAGGAGGCCGGCAGCGAGATCGAGACGGTGGCGCGGGAGGTGATCGGCGCTGACTTCGCGTTCGTCGCGGCGGCGTACGGCTTCGCCGACGCGGACGGGGAGGAGTTGATCGCGCCGCGCGACTGGTGACGGGTGGTGGGCGGCCTGCGGGTGGCGAACGCGGGCTCTGCGGGCGGCAGCTCGCCGTTGCGACTGCGGGCGGGTGAGCGGGTTGGGGGAGTTGTACGTCCTGACGCATGCCGCGGCGGAGGAGTTCTACCGGTTGGGGGAGGCGTTCGAGGAGGCCGGTAGCAAGATAGGGACGGTGGCGCGGGATCGCCCCGTGCGACTGGTGACGGGCGGCCTGCGGGTGGCGACCGCGAACTCTGCGGTCGGCAGTTCGTCGTTGTGATAGCGGGCGGGTGATGTACGCCCTGGGGCATGCCGCGGCGGAGGGGTTCAACCGCTGGGGGAGGCGTTCGAGGGGGCCGGGAGGGAGATCGAAACGGTGGCGCGGCTTCGCCGATGTGGGGGGCCGGGTCAGCGGGTGGCTGTGGCGAGTAGGGCGGTGTGGGGGAGGGCGAGGGTGCCGTTCGGGGTGTGGAAGGCGGTGGCGAGGCGGTCGTAGTGGCGGCGGGCCTCGGACTGGATGGCGGGGGTCTGGGCGAGCAGGGTGAGGCCGATGGTGGCGACGCCGGAGGCCGGGCCGGACCACCAGGTGTCGGCGGTGGCGTGGTGGTCCCAGGTGACAGTGCGGCAAGTCGCGCTCTGGAGGCCGGCGGTGGTGAGGAGGGCGGCCAGCCCGTCCGGGGTGCGGGGGAAGTCGTCGGCGGGGTCGAGCGGGCCCAGGTGCGGCGGGCGGACGGCGCCGGCGGCCTGGAGCGCACTGGGGATCAGGGCCTGTCCGGCGCCCGGCGTGCCGGACCAGATGGTCAGCGCGAGCCGCCCGCCCGGCCGCAGCACGCGGCGCAGTTCGGCGAGGGCGAGCAGTGGACGGCCGACGTGGTTGAGCACGAAGTTTGCTACCACCACGTCGAACCCGGCGTCCGGGAAGGGGAGTTCGGGCAGCACCGCAAGCTCGACGCGCGCGGACGGCGCGGCGCGGCGGGCGAGGTCGACCATGCTCGGCTCGGCGTCCACCGCGTGCACGTCCGCGCCCAGGTCGCAGGCCGCCGCGGCGACGGTGCCCGGGCCGGTGCCCACGTCCAGCAGTCGGGTGCCGCCGAACACCTCGGCGGCGTCCAGGAGTTCGGGCACCGTGTGTGCGCAGAGCCGCCCGAAGGTCGCCGCGTAGTCCTCGGCCCGCCCGGCCCAGGCGGTGCGCTCGTTGGCATCGAAGGGCGTGGTCGGTGCGGTCGGCGTCACGGTTCCCCCAGGCTGTGCGTCGGTTGGTGGACGATCATAGTCCGGCGTGCGTACGCCGTTGAGGTCGGCCCGGCAGTTGGGTCGGGCGCCGCCAGGCGCGGCGCTGGCGCACTTTTGCGGCGAGGTCGTGGGGGACGTCCAGGGCGAAGGCTGAGGTTGAAGGGGGCGTACAGGTGCTCGCCCTGCGGAGGCGCGTCGGTGACCAGCCATGTGGGCAGGCCGTCGGCCGACCAGGGGTGCGCTTTCCGTCGATCCGCCCATCATCGGGGATGACCACGAAGTCCAGGTGGGCGTCCAGCGCAGTGCGGAGGCGGGCTGGGCGGGTGGTTGCGGGGGTTCGCGTCGATGCGGCGGTCGAGTGTCGTGCTGCGGGCAGTCAGTGGGCAACCCAGTAGTCCACCGACAAGAAAATTTGTCTTGACAGGAAAACCGGTCGGCGCGATGCTGGAAGCACACCCGGAGACGCCGGGGGCGCCGGGAACCGGAGGTGGAGAGGTGCTGGACGTCGCAGTGATCGAAGAGCCCGCCGCAGCCGAATCGTCGTTGGATCCGATACGGTCGCGGATTCTCGCCGCCCTCGCGGAGCCCGGCTCGGCCGCGATGCTGGCCGGGCGGTTGGGGCTGCCCCGGCAGAAGGTCAACTACCACTTGAAGGAGCTGGAGCGGCACGGCCTGGTCGAGCTCGCCGAGGAGCGGAGGAAGGGCAACGTCACGGAGCGGGTCTACCGCGCCACGGCGGCGTCCTACGTGATCTCGCCGAGCGCGCTGGCCGCGGTCAGCCCGGATCCGGCGCGGTCGCCCGATCAGCTCTCGGCGCGGTGGCTGCTGGCGCTCGGGGCCCGGCTGGTGCAGGAGGTCGGCTCGCTGCTGACGGGCGCGGCGCAGGCCGGCCGGCGGGTGGCGAGCTTCGGGATCGACGCGGAGGTGCGGTTCGCCTCCGCCGCCGACCGGGCCGCCTTCGCCGAGGAACTCTCGCAGACCGTGGCGGCGCTGGTCGGCCGGTACCACGACGAATCCGCGCCGCAGGGCCGCCGGCACCGGGTGGTGGTCGGCCTGCACCAGATCCCCGACCCGCCGGACCGGCCCGGAACCGACGAAGCACAGGAGAACCCCCGATGACGCACCCCTTCGAGATCACGCAGGAGATCGTCCTGCCGGCCGACCCCGAGCAGGTCTGGGAGGCGATCGCCACCGGGCCCGGCATCGAGTCGTGGTTCATGGGCCGCAACGAGGTCGAGCCGCGCGAGGGCGGCGCCGCCGCGATGGACGTCGGCGGCAACCGGGAGGAGGCGCTGATCACGGCGTACGAGCCCGGCAAGCGCTTCGCCACCCGCACCGGCACCGCGGCCGACGGCCGGTTCATGGCCTTCGAGTACCTGATCGAGGGCCGCGGGGGCGGCAGCACGGTGCTGCGCGTCGTCCACAGCGGCATGCTCGGCGACGACTGGGAGGACGAGTACGACGCGCTGCGTCGCGGCTGGCCGTTCCACCTGCACACGCTGCGCGAGTACCTGGCGCACTTCCCCGGGCGCACCGGCCGGCCGGTCTTCGCGATGGCGCAGACCGGCGAGCGGCCCGGCCAGGAGGTGCGGGCGGCGCTGGCCGGCGGACTGTCGTTGCCGGCCGCCGTCACGGTCGGGGCCCGGGCGCAGGCCGAGCCGGCGGGGCTGCCGCCGCTGGCCGGCGAGGTGACGTGGGCCGACGAGGAGCGCTTCGAAGTCCGCACCGGGGACGGGCTGTTCACCTTCCATCAGGCTCCCGGCCTGGTGCTGATGTTCCACCACCTGTTCGACAGCGGGGCCCCGGCCGGCCCGGACGCCGAGGCCGGCTGGGCGAGTTGGCTGGCCGGAGTCCTGGCCTGACCCGGCCCCGCGCCGACCGCCGCACCGGCCACGCACTGAAGACACCACCCGTACACCGCCACACACCCGCACACCGTCACATCCGTACGCCGTCACACCCGCACACCGAGGAGAGCACCACCATGCGCACCCTGATCAGCACGGCCTTCGTCTCGCTCGACGGCGTCGTGGAGGCCCCGGGCGGCGAGCCCGGCTACCGCAACTCCGGCTGGACGTTCAAGGACGTCGAGTTCGTGCCCGAGGCGTTCGAGCTGAAGGAGCGCGAGCAGGCGGAGTCGACCGCGATCCTGATGGGCCGGGTCAGCTACGAGGCGTTCAGCCCGGTCTGGCCGGACATGGCGGAGTTCGCGCACTACCGGACGGTGCCGAAGTACGTCGTCTCGACCACGCTCACCGAGGACCGGCTGGTCTCCAACTGGGGCGAGACCACCATCCTGCGTTCGCTCGACGAGGTCGCCGCGCTGAAGGAGACCGACGGCGGCCCGATCATCGTGCACGGCAGCGCCAGTCTGAACCGGGCGCTGTCCGACGCGGGCCTGATCGACCGTTACCACCTGCTGGTCTTCCCGCTGCTGCTCGGGGCCGGCAAGCGGCTGTTCAGCGCGACCGACAAGGACGCGCAGAAGCTGGAGCTGGTCGAGCACGCGGTGTACCGCAACGGCGTGCAGAAGCAGGTCTTCGACGTGGTCCGCTGACACGCCGCCGTACACCGCCGTACACCGCCGTACAGCGCAGAACCGCCCGCCGCCGACGATCCGTCGGCGGCGGGCGGTTCTGCGTGCGCCGGGGTGCTCAGTGCCGGGCGGCGCGGGTGCGGCGGAACTCGAGGACGAGCGGGAGCAGCGAGAGCGCCACGATGACCGCGATGGCGGGGAGCAGGTAGTGGTCGACGCTGGGGATCGTGGAGCCGAGGGCGTACCCGGCGAGGATCAGGCCGACGGTCCAGACCAGGCCGCCGACGGCCTGCCAGAGGGCGAAGGTGCGGGTGGGGACGCCGAGGGCGCCGGCCAGCGGGTTGAGGACGGTGCGGACCACGGGGACGAAGCGGGCCAGCGTGATCGCCTTGGCGTGGCCGTAGCGGGCGAGCAGTTCCTCGGCGCGCTGGGCGCCCTCGTGCAGGCGGCGGTTGCGGGAACGTTCCAGCAGGGCTCGGCCGCCCTTGCGGCCGAGCAGGTGGCCGACCTGGGCCCCGGCGAGGGCACCGACGACGGCGGCGGCGAGGACCTGCGGCAGGTTCAGGTGCGGGCCGGAGTGCTGGCCGGGGGTGCAGAGCAGGCCGGCGGTGAACAGCAGGGAGTCGCCGGGCAGGAAGAAGCCGATCAGCAGTCCGGTCTCGGCGAACAGGACGGCGGCGATGCCGAGCGCGCCGAACGCCGCGAGCAGGGAGGACGCGTCGAGCGGGTTGACCGCCAGCAGGGCGGAGTGGGCGTACACGGCGTGGCCTCCGGAGGGCGCTCTGCGTCTACAGGAAAGTAGACCGTCTACGTGACTGTAGACGATTGTGGTGGGGGAGGCGCAAGCGCGGGCGTCCGGACGCGGGAACGCCGGAAGGGCGCGACCGCAGCGGTCGCGCCCTTCCGAGCAGCTGGTGACGGGGTGTCAGCCGGCCTTCACCTGGTCGGTGAGCTGGGGGAGGACGTTGAAGAGGTCTCCGACGACGCCGTAGTCGACGAGTTCGAAGATGGGGGCTTCGGGGTCCTTGTTGACGGCGACGATGGTCTTGGAGGTCTGCATGCCGGCGCGGTGCTGGATGGCGCCGGAGATGCCCGCGGCGATGTAGAGCTGCGGGGAGACCTGCTTGCCGGTCTGGCCGACCTGGTTGGTGTGGGGGTACCAGCCGGCGTCGACCGCGGCGCGGGAGGCGCCGACGGCGGCGCCGAGGGCGTCGGCGAGGTCCTCGACCACGGAGAAGCCGTCGGCGGCGCCGACGCCGCGGCCGCCGGAGACCACGATGGCGGCCTCGGTCAGCTCGGGGCGGCCGGTGGACACCCGCGGCGTGCGGGAGGTGACGGTCGCGGCGTTGCCGGTGAACGCCACGGTCACGTTCTCGACCGCGCCGGCGGCGGGGGCGGCCTCGGGGGCGACGCTGTTCGGCTTGACGGTGATGACCGGCGCGCCGGTGGTGACGGCCGACTTCACCTGGTAGGACGCGGCGAACACCGACTGCGTGGCGACCGGGCCGTCCGCACCGGCCTCGACGTCGACGGCGTCGGTGATGATGCCCGACCCCAGGCGCAGGGCGGTGCGGGCGGCGACCTCCTTGCCCTCGCCGCCGGAGGTGACCAGCACCGCGGCCGCGCCCGCGGCCTTCGCGATCTGGGTGAGGGCGTCGACCTTGGGAACGACGAGGCGGGTGGCGAACTCCTCGCCGTCGGCGACGTAGACCTTCTCCGCACCGAACTCGGCGGCCTTCGCGGCGATCGCGGCGGCGGCGTCGCCGGCGCCCAGCACCACCGCGGAGGGGGCGCCCAGGCGGCGGGCCAGCGTCAGCAGCTCCAGCGCGGGCTTGCGCACCGCGCCGTCGGCGTGGTCGACCAGGACCAGGATCTCACTCATTGACTAACTCCAAACCCTTCGATGGTTCCTGGCGGCCCGTCAGATGAACTTCTGCTCGGCGAGGTACGCGGCGAGCTGCTTGCCGCCCTCGCCCTCGTCGGTCACGACCTGGCCCTGCGTGCGGGCCGGACGCGCGGTGATCTCCGCGACCTTCGTCCACGCCCCGGCCAGACCCACCGCACCGGCGTCGATGCCCAGATCGTCCAGGTCCAGCGACTGCACCGGCTTCTTCTTCGCCGCCATGATGCCCTTGAACGACGGGTAACGCGCCTCACCCGACTGGTCGGTCACCGACACCACCGCCGGCAGCGCCGCCTCGACCAGCTCCGTCGCCGCATCGCCGTCCCGACGACCCGACACCACACCCCCGGCCACCGACACCTCCGACAGCAGCGTCGCCTGCGCCACGCCCAGGCGCTCGGCCAGCAGCGCCGGCAGCACGCCCATCGTGCCGTCGGTGGAGGCCATGCCGCACACCACCAGGTCGTAGCCGGTCTTCTCCAGCGCCGCCGCGAGGACCGCCGACGTGCCGATCACGTCCGAGCCGTGGATGTCGTCGTCGTTGACGTGCACGGCCTTGTCCGCGCCCATCGACAGCGCCTTGCGCAGCGCGTCCTTCGCGTCGTCCGGCCCGACCGTCAGCACCGTCACCTCGGCGCCGTCGTTCGCCTCCGCGATCCGCAGCGCCTGCTCGACGCCGTACTCGTCCAGCTCCGACAGGAGGCCGTCCACGCCCTCCCGGTCGGTGGTGGCATCGTCCGCGAAGCGACGGTCACCGGTCGCGTCGGGCACGTACTTCACACAGACAACGATCCTCAAGCTCACGGCCGCCTCGTCCTTTCACGCGGGAGGGAACTCAGTACCCCCACTAGACCACACTCCGTGCCACGGATCCACTCCTCATTGAAGTGAGAGGGGCCTCAGTGTCTCGGTGCAGGGGAACTGAGTGTCAGCATCTCCCGGGGGTCAGGTCTTGCGGTGCAGGCGGAGCGTCGAGTCGCGGTGCGGGCGGCGTCCGGGTCGGTGACGGGGTGCCCGGGGTGGTCGTGCCGGGCGTGCTCCTCGGCGCGCTCCACCGTCCAGAGGTCGGGGTCGAGTTGGAGGGAGGAGAGCATCTCGTCGGGGGTCGGGAAGTTCATCTCGGGGTGCGGGTGGTCGTGCCGGGCCGGGAAGGCGGCGTGGCTGACGATCAGCAGGGTGCCGCCGGGGGCGACCGCGGCGGCGGCGCGGCGCAGCACCCGCTCGCGCGGGAACTCGGCGGGGGAGTGCAGGAACTGGGCGGAGACGAGGTCGTAGGAGCCGGTCGGGAAAGCGTTTGCCAGGTCGGTGCGCCGCCAGGTGATCCGGTCCGCGACGCCTTCGACGGCGGCCCGGGCGGCGGCCCGGTCCAGGGCGACCCGGGAGATGTCGACGGCGGTGACCTGCCAGCCCTGCTGGGCCAGCCAGATGGCGTCGCCGCCCTCGCCGCAGCCCAGGTCGAGGGCGTGGCCGGGGGCGAGGTCGGCGGCCTCGCGGGTGAGCGAGGCGTTCGGGCGGCCGCTCCAGATCTGCTCGCCCTCGCCGTAGCGGCGCTCCCAGAACTCGACGGCCTCGACGGCGAGCCGGGTCTCCTCGGCGACCAGGTCGGCGTTGATCGCGGCGCCGGCCCGCAGGCCGTCCGCGACGGCGACGGCGACCTGCGCCATCGGGTCGGCCAGGTTGCCGGCCGCCCACACGCCGGGGACCTCGGTGGCGCCGGTCGGGCCGGTGGTGGCGATCCGCTCGGCGAGCTTGACGCCGTCGTGGACCAGGTCGACCGGGGCGAGGCCGAGGCCGTCCAGGAACGGGGCCCGCACCGTCAGCGCGGTGCCGACGGCGAGCGCGTCGCAGTCGACCACGGTGCCGTCGGCCAGCCGCACGCCGGTGAGGGCGGCGGCGTCGTCGGCGGGCAGCACGGCGGTCACCTCGCCGGGGTGCACGCTCACGCCGCGGGCGGCGAGTTCGCGCCGCTGCTGCTCGGTGAACGGCGCGGCGGTGTGGGCGAGCAGCGCGACGTCGGAGCTCCACTGGCGCCACAGCAGCGCCTGGTGGACGGCGACGGCCGGCTCGGTGGCGAGCACGGCGATCCGGCGGTCGCGGACCTCCCAGCCGTGGCAGTACGGGCAGTGCAGCACCTGGCTGCCCCAGCGCTCGGCCAGGCCCGGGACCTCGGGCAGCACGTCGACGGTGCCGGTGGCCAGCAGCAGCCGCCGGGCGTGCACGGCGGTGCCGTCGGACAGTTCGGCGCGGAAGGCGCCGTCCGGCTGCGGGGTGACGGCGCGCACCTCGGCCTCGTGGAACTCGCCGCCGTACGAGGCGACTTCGGCCCGGCCGCGGGCGAGCAGCTCGGCCGGCGGCAGGCCCTCCAGGCCGAGCAGGCCGTGGATGCCCGCGGCGGGGGCGTTGCGCGGCCGGCCGGCGTCGACGACCAGGACGGAGCGGCGGGCCCGGGCCAGCACGAGCGCCCCGCTCAGCCCGGCGGCGCCGCCGCCGACGACCAGGACGTCGTGGTGGCGGGCCGGCGCGTGCGGCCGGGCGTGCTCGTGCGGGTGCTCGGTCGGGTGCTCGTGGCGGTGCGGATCGCGATGCGTGGTGGTCATGGCTCGATGGTGCGGCGCTGTCGCCGGATTGACAAACAATGTTGCTGAGGTGGCAAATGGAAGAGTCGAACGGGAGCCGGGCGTGAGGAGTGGCGGATGGGCGCGGAGGACGAGGACTTCGAGGCGGTGCTGACCGCGGTCGGGCCGCGGCTGCGGGCGATCCGGCAGCAGCGCGGCACCACGCTGGCGCAGCTCAGCGAGGAGACCGGCATCTCGGTGAGCACGCTGTCCCGGCTGGAGTCGGGCGGCCGCCGGCCCACCCTGGAGCTGCTGCTGCCGCTGGCCCGGGCGCACGGGGTGGCGCTGGACGAGCTGGTGGACGCGCCGCCGACGGGCGATCCGCGGGTGCGGCTGCGCCCGTTCGTCCGGCACGGCTGGACGTACCTGCCGCTGGCCCGGAACCTCGGCGGGATGCAGGCGTACAAGATGATCGTCCCGCCGGGCGCGCGGGAGGAGGCCGAGCAGCGCACCCATGACGGCCACGAGTGGCTGTACGTGCTGTCGGGGCAGCTGCGGCTGCGGCTCGGCGAGCACGACGTGGTGCTGAAGGCGGGCGAGGCGGCCGAGTTCGACACCCGCACGCCGCACGTGTTCACCAACGCGGGGTCCACGCCGGTGGAGTTCCTGAGCCTGTTCGGCCCGCAGGGCGAGCGGGTGCACGTGCGCGCACGGACCACCAACGGCCGGTCGGAGCATAATAATTGACGTATCGTCAGGGCGGAGCGCCGCGCCCCGGGGAGGGCGCGGCGCCGGAGTGCCGGTGGCGGGGCGTCAGTTGACCAGGACGGTGCCGCCGTTGTTGGTGTCCTTGACGGGGCCGTAGGCCGCCGTGAAGTACACGGTCGGGAAGCAGATGCTCGGGCCGCTGAACTTGGTGAGCGGCTGGTTGACCAGGCTGATCTGCGGCGGGGTGTTGGTGGCGTTGCCGTTCAGCGTCGCCGCGGAGGAGCGGAAGGTGCAGGTGGCGGTGCCGGCCAGCGTCTTGAGGACGGCGGTCGCCTGGATGACGCTGCCCGCCGCGGGCGCGAGCGAGACCGGGTAGCCGGCCGTGTCGCTGATGCTCAGCGTGTAGGGCAGGTTGTCCATCGTCAGGCTGTTCACGGCGGTGACGCCGACCACGTTGGAGGTGCAGCCGGAGAAGGTCAGGGTGGTGACCGGGCCGGACGCGGTGCCGCTGACGGTGGGGCTGACGGTCGGGTTGGCGGCCACGCTGCCGCCGATGTGCGAGGCGGTGCACTTGACGCCGGTGCTGCCGGCCGGGGTGCTGTACATGGTCGCGACGGTGCCGGAGACCAGGTCGGCGGAGAGGGCGTCGCCGACGTTGACCGGGGCGCCGATGTCCGTGTAGAGCAGGGGCCCGCTGACGGTGGCACTGGCGGGGCCGGCCTGCAGGGCGACCAGGGCGGTGGCGGCGGCCAGGGCGGCGGCGCCGGCGAAGAGGCGGTTGCGCACGAGGGTTCCTTCCGGTGGGTGGGGCATCCGGTGGGTGGGGGCGGCCCTCGGCCGATGGCCGGGGCGCGGCTCCGGCGGTGCGGAGCGCGTGCCCGCCCGCGGCGGGGCGGGCACGAGTCGGTGGGGGATCGGGCGGTGCGCCGCGCGGGACGGGTCAGCGTCCGGTGGGGCACGGCGGCGCGGCGTCACCGCCCGGGCAGCGGGCCTGCGCCGGTATCCGGCGCGGCGGTCAGTGCGCGGCGCTGTCGCTCAGCGCGGCGGTCAGGTCGGCGAGGTTGTCGTCCAGCACGAAGTTCGCGTTGGTCTGCGCGAAGCTCACTGAATTCTTGCCGGGTGCGGCGGGCAGGTTCATGGTCCAGTTGATGATCTGGTTGAGCGAGCCGAGCAGGCCGCAGCCGTTGGCGCCGGGCACCTTGAAGGTGTTGTCGACCAGGTTGGCGTTGTTCTCCGAAATCACCAGCGCGTTGTGGCCGTTGGGGTCCATGGTGAAGTCGATGCTCCCCGGGTCGCCGGTCATGGGGCGGCCGGCGCGGGCGGGGCGGTGGTGCCGGTGGTCGGCTTGAGGATCAGCGGCGCGGAGTTCGAGCCGACGTAGCAGTCCGGGCCGAACAGGGCGTTGTACAGGTGCAGTTTGATCGGCAGCTGGAAGACGGGGTACGGCTCACCGGTGGCCATCGGCGTGAACGCGGTGACCGGGCCGGCCTGTTCGACCTGCGCGAAGACGCTGGTGATGCCGGGCAGGAAGTTCTGGATGCCGGGGATGGTGATCTCCACCATCGGCGCGCTCATCAGCGGGGCGTTGGTCGGCGGCACCACCCGGTACTGGTTGGCGGTGGTGCCGTCCGGGAAGGTCACCTCGGGCGCGGACTTGTCCCAGTAGAAGCCGAACTGCAGCTTGATCGGCGAGTTGAACGGCACCACGGTGCTGCCCAGGGTGAACTTCCCGCCGTTGGTCACCGACACCAGGCAGCCGACCTGGAGGTTCGCCGGGTCGGCCATGGCCGGCGCGGACAGCGGGCAGTTGCCCATGCCGGTGTACGGCCCGCCGGGCGCGGCGGCGGAGGCCGGAACGGTGCCGGCCAGCAGCGCGGCGCCGGCCAGCGCGGCCGGTACGGCGAGGCGGCCGAGCTTCCGGCGGGAGCCGGCGCGGTCGGCGGTGCGGTCGGGGCTGGCGGAGTGGTCCGGCGGGGTGCGGCGCATGGTGGGGGGACTCCTCACGGCAAAAGGGGTGGGGTGGCGGGCCCGTTCGGGACGCGCCAACGGCGTTGCGGCGTACGGGTGTTCGGCGAGCGGCCCGGCCGCTCGACGCCACGAGCGACCGGGCCGAAGACGCGCGACTGCCACCGTGCCGCCGGGGCGGACCGTGGTACCGGGGCGCGACGCCCCGGATCGGGAGGGCGCCGACGGGCGGGGTGACGAGGAACCCGGGGCTGCGTCCGACAGCGCCGTGTTACCGCCGGGTACACCGCAAATTTCTAGGCTGGCCCGATGGCAACGTCAAGAAGGCGTGCGGAAGTTGGCAGGTCGGTGAGCGTAGTTCGGATGCGCTGGCGCCTCAAATGCCCCACCAGTCACAGGAATTGACTGTCGTTCAGATGTGTGGGGACGGTGCGCGAAGTATTGACCCGCCATGTACCCCGGGGTAACTTCCAGTCAGCTCGCAGGTATGAGAAAGATCGTCAACTGCACTCCTGCGTACGACTGTTGGCGCATCCGTCCACGCCAGGAACTCACTGCCGACGAGCCGCGCATCCCCCACCGAACCCTCTGGAGCTGCACATGGCCCACTCCGCAGAACAACCCGCCGCCACCCCCCACCGGGCGCGGCCGGGTCCGGCTGCGCCGAGCCGCACTGATGGCGATACCCGCCTGCGTGACCGCCGGCGTCCTGGTGACCCTGACCGCGCAGAACGTCCTCGCCACCCAGTTCGCCATCTCCGGCATGGCCTTCGAGGTCACCGCCGACCGCCTGGAAGGCAGCGGGTTCGAGCAGTTCGGCACCCTCGACAACATGATCGAGAACAGCCCCAACGCCGGGGACACCGGCGGCCAGCTGTTCCTGATCCAGACCGTGGTCAAGAAGGCCTCGCTGACCAAGCTCTGCCAGAGCGTCAACCTGGGCGGCATCAACCTGCTGATCACGGCCGGCGACAACGGCACCCCCGTCACCGCCGAGAACCTCAGCACCGACTCCGACCTGATGAGCGGCAACGCCGAGTTCTCCAACATCGAGGTCGGCCGCGACGCCAGCACCTACGACAAGGCCGGAGTCGCCGGCCCGCCCGGAATGTTCGGCCAGCAGGCCGACACCGTGGCGGTCAGCAACTTCCGCCAGCAGAACTACGCCACCACCGCCGGAACCTTCCGGCTGCCGAACATGCACCTCAGCTTCAGCGCCAATGGCTGCTGAGTTCGACTCGGCACCGGACCGGGCGGCCGAGCACCCCGCGGCCGCCCGGCCCACCGGCCCCGAGCACCCCACCGGCCCCGGGCCGCCGGCAGCGCCGAGCACCCCGGTGGCGCCGAGCACCACGCCAACCCCTGGCACCCCGCCAACCCCGCGCCCCCGCCGCGGACGCCCCGCCGCTCGCCGCCGCGCGAACCGGCTTCGCCGGGTGGCGCGACCGCCGCCCCTTCTGGGGCGGCCTGCTGGTCGCGCTGGCCGGTGCCGAGATCCTCTTCACCGAGAAGGCCCCGATGCGGATGGTCATCCGTATCGGACTGCTCGGCCTGGCCGGCTACATCATCCCGATCCTGATGGTGCTCTGCGGCCTGCTCCTCATCTTCCACCCCGTCCAGCGGCTGTTCTACTCCATGGTTGCTGTCCTCGCGACCCTCGGAAGCTGGATCACCTCCAACATCGGAGGCTTCTTCATCGGCCTGCTGCTCGGGCTGATCGGCAGCACCCTCGCCTTCGGCTGGATGCCCGACCAACCCCTCAGCAAGCGGAAGGCGCGCCGAGCCGCCGCCCGCCCAGCGACCCCGGCCTGACCGGGCGGCCCGCGGCGGAGGAGCGTGGCCTCCGCCGCGCGGACCGTCCGCGGCCCCGCACACCGAGCGGTCGGGGGCCGCGGACGGCAATCAACGGACCGGCCCGCGGCGGCCGCGGCACTCCGGTGTACGGCGTACGCACCGCACCCGCCGCCCACTTGGTAGCTTGGGCCGAGGACGGCCCGGCAGCGGCCGGTCGAACGGAACAGGACGGTCCGGGTGCGAGTACTGCCGTGTGGGAGCGACGCCGTCCTGATCGAGGTCGACACCGCCGACCAGGTCCAACGACTGCACGGTGCACTGCGCACCGCACCACCCACCGGCGTGACCGAACTCGTCCCCGCCGCCCGCACCGTCCTGGTCCGCTACGACCCCCGCAGCACCGACCCGCAGCGCCTGCGCACCGCCCTCGCCGCACTGCCGCTCACCGCTGCCGCGGCCGACGAACCCGCCGACACCGTCCACATCCCCGTCCGCTACGACGGACCCGACCTCGCCGAGGTCGCCCGCCGCACGGGACTGACGGAACGCCAGGTGATCGAACGTCACACCGCCGCGCACTACCGCGTCGCGTTCTGCGGATTCTCACCCGGCTTCGCCTACCTCACCGGACTCGACCCGGTGCTGCGCCTGCCCCGCCGGGCCGAACCCCGCACCAGGGTGCCCGCCGGGGCCGTCGCCGTCGCCGACGAGTACACCGGCATCTACCCCAGCCCCTCGCCCGGCGGCTGGCACCTGCTCGGCAGCACCGGCCTCACCCTCTGGGACGCCACCGCCGACCCGCCCACCCGGCTGCGCCCCGGCACCGCCGTCCGCTTCGTCGAACAGACCGGGGAGGCCGACCGTGACCCGCGGTGAACTGCTGGTCGTCCGGGCCGGGTTCGGCGCCACCGTGCAGGACCTCGGGCGCCCCGGACTGGCCGCGCTCGGCGTCGGCCGGGCCGGCGCCGCCGACCGCGAAGCGCTCCGGCTCGCCAACCGGCTGGTCGGCAACCCCGAGGACGCCGCCGGCATCGAAGCCCCCATGGGCGGCGTCGAACTCGCCTTCCCCCGCACCACCACCTGCGCCCTCGCCGGCGCCGACTGCCCGCCTGGATCGACGCCCGCCCCGCCGGCACCCGCACCCCGCTGCGCGTCCCCGCCGGCGCCCGGCTGCGCCTCGGCACCCCCACCCGCGGCCTGCGCGTCTACCTCGCCGTCCGCGGCGGCCTGGACGTCCCCCCGGTGCTCGGCTCCCGCGCCACCGACACCATCGCCGGCCTCGGCCCCGGCCGGCTGACGGCCGGTCAACTGCTGCCGCTCGGCGACGCCGCCACCGGCTGGCCCGCCGCCGATCTCGCCCCGCAGCCCGCCCCCGCCGCGCGCACCGTGCTGCACGTCCTGCCCGGACCGCGCGACGACTGGTTCACCGCCGACGCGCTGCACACCCTGCTCACCGAGCCGTACACCGTCACCCCCGACAGCGACCGGGTCGGCATGCGCCTCGACGGGCCCGCGCTGGAGCGCGCCCGGAGCGGCGAACTCCCCTCCGAGGGCATGGTCGGCGGGGCGCTCCAGGTGCCGCCGACCGGGCGGCCGATCCTGTTCCTGGCCGACCACCCCGTCACCGGCGGCTACCCCGTCATCGCGGTGGTCCGCCGCGAGGACCTCGGCGCGGCGGCGCAGGCCCGGCCCGGCGACGCCCTGCACTTCCGGCTCGCCTGAACGCCGGTGCGTCTCAGCCCAGTTGAACCGTGTGCGCCCACTCCGGAGGAAGCTCCGGCCGGTAGTCCGGATCGTGCTCGCTGACGGTGGACGGCCGGCGGAACAGGCCGATCACCGTACGGCAGGGCGGGCGGCGGCTCGGCCACGCGGTCTGACCGTCCGTCAGGACCACCATCACGTCCGGGGGCGGGTTCAGTCGCAGCGCCGCCGCGAAGCCCTCCCGCAGATCGGTGCCGCCGCCGCCGACCAGCGTCAACCCGCCCTCGGCGCCGATCCGTTGGACCAGCTGGGCGGCGGCGTCGCAGGACACCACCGAGAGCAGCTCGCGCCGCCCGCCGAGCGTGCGGGAGATCGCCGCGATCTCGACCAGCGCGGTGCCCAGCTCCTGTTCGGCGACCGAGCCGGAGGTGTCCACCACCACCGCCACCCGCGGCAGTTGGTGGCGCAGCGAGGGAAGCACCACCCCCGGCAGCGCGGTGGCGCGGCGCGCCGGACGGCCGTACGTGTAGTCCGAGCCCGCACCCGCCCCGGCCACCGCCGAGCGGACCGCCGCCCCCAGCAACTCCCGCCACGGCTGCGGCGGATGGAACGCCTCCCGGGCCCAGCGCCGCCACCCCGCCGGGGCGTCGCCCGGCCGCCCGAGGATGCCCTCGGCGACCCGGAACCGAACCAGGTCGCGCTCGTGCTCCCGCAGCGCCCGCGCCTCGCCCGGACCGAGCTCCCACTCCCGGTCCAGGCCGTCCGCGCCGCTGCCGCACTCCAGCCAGGTGACCGGCTCGGTGCGCGCGCCGAGGGTGAACATCGGCAGGTAGTCCTCCATCAGCAGGTTCGGCGGCAGGCCGAGGGAGGCCGGGTAGGCGGCGTCCTTGGGCGGCACCAGGCCGTCGCCGAACGCGTCGTCGTTGATCTCGCAGTCCGCCGCGAGGTTGATCCGCAGGCGGTCGCCCGCCCCGTCCCAGCCGTACTTGCGCATCGCCCGGCCGGCCCGGCGGGCGTGGTCGCGCAGCAGGTGGGAGACCTCGTGCACCCAGACCGAGGCGAGCACCTCCTCCGAGCGGGCGGCGACGAACGACGGCGAGACGTAGCAGCGCCAGTACCGGTCCACCGCCATGGTCGGCACCCGCGCCGACTCGACCACCCGCATGGCGAACAGTGCGGTGGCCAGGTACGGCCGGGCGCGGGCCGCCAGCAGGCGGGCCGCGTACAGCTTCGCCAGATCCAGCGGCGGCCCGACCGGGGGCGGCTGGTCCGGCTTCGCCGGGGCGGGCCTGGGCGGGGCGGACCCGGTTTCGGGCGGCTCGGCTTCGGGAGGCCGGGCTTCCGCGCTGCGGGCCTCGGCGGTTCGACTGTCGAGTGCTGTGCGTGCTTCGGGGGGATGGTCATCGGCGGCCCGCCCGGGCGGTGGCGGGGATCCGGGCGGCGGCGCGGTCGGCGCGCCTGGACAGTTCCAGGGCGCCTTCGAAGCGTTCGATCAACGCCGGTACCTCCCAGTCGGGTTGCCGCAGCGAGACGAGCGTGGTGACGGGCACCACCAGCACGTCCGGGCTGCCGGTCCGCAGCGCGTGGGCCATCAACGTCCAGGCGGCGTCCCAGCGTTGCCGGGTCGGCCGGGAGCGGACGGCCGAGACCACGGCGTCCAGTGCGACCTGCCGCAGGTCGCCGCGCTCGGGCAGCACGGCCGCGTCCGGGTCGGCGAGCAGGTCCTCGGGTGCGGGCAGGTCCATCCGGTCGACGGCGGCCAGCAGTTCGACCCCCGGGCCGTCACCGACCGTGCCGCGCACCAGCATCGACAGCACCTCGCGGGACGAGCCGGCGGCCGAGCCGAACGCAAGCAGCCGCACCGTCATCTCCCAGCTGCGCGGCGACGGCCAGGCCCGGCCGCGCCGGGTCTCGGCCGCCGGCAGCCGGTGCGTCAACTCGGGCCGGACGGTCAGCAGATCGCACACCGCCCGGCGGGCGAACCCGACCGCGTCGGGCAGCCGTTCGGCGTCCAGCCGGGCAGCTCGGCCCGCGGCCACACCCCGCCGAGACCACGCACCACCACCTCCGGGTCGTGCACCCAGTCCAGGTGAACGAAGCGGTTGGCCAGCGGCGCGCTCAGCTCCCAGCCGTCGGCGGCCGAGGCGCGCGGGTTGGCCGCCGCCACGATCCTTACTCCCGGCGGGAGTTGGAGCGAGCCGATCCGGCGCTCCAGGACGAGCCGCAGCAGGGCCGCCTGTACGGCGGGCGGAGCGGTCGACAGCTCGTCGAGGAACAGCAGCCCCCGGCCCTGCCGCACCAGCCGCACCGCCCAGTCCGGCGGCGCGAGCGGCACGCCCTGGGTGGCCGGGTCCGCCCCGATCACCGGCAGGCCGGAGAAGTCGGACGGCTCGTGCACGCTGGCGATCACCGTGGTGAGCGGCAGGTCGAGTTCGACGGCGAGCTGGTTCAGGGCGGCGGTCTTTCCGATGCCTGGCTCTCCCCACAGGAGGACCGGGAGATCGGCGGCGACAGCCAGGGTGAGGGCCTCGACCTGGAGATCCTGCCGGGGCTCGGTGGCGGACTCGGAGAGCAGCGCCAGCAGGTGGCCGGCGACGGTGAGTTGGGCGGTGGAAGACATGGTGATCACCTGGGATGGGAGGAGTGGGACGTGCGGGAGGCGGTGGGGTCAGTGGTGGGTGGGTGGTGCGGTGGTGTTCCAGTGGCTGTCGTCGGGGGTGGTGGCGTGGGTGGTTCGGGTGGTCAACGGGTGCTCCGGGTGGGTGAGTCGGGTGATGGAGGGCATGGGGGCTCGCCTGGGTGGGAGAAGGGGTGCCGCGAAGGGGTCTTGCCGATGCCGGGCTTGTCCGATGGGGGGACAGGGAGGTTGGCGGCAGGAGGGCATGGGGGATCGCCTCGGGTGGGTGGGGCGGCGCCCGAGTGGTGAGGGGGTGGTGGGGTCAGGGGCGGTGGTAGAAGTCGCAGCAGCGGCACTTGCGGCCGCGGGGTGGGCGTGGGCGGTACGGGTGGCCGTCCGGGTGGCGGGAGGTGGAGGTGGGGTGGTGGGGTGGTGGAGGCCGGCCGGTGGAGGGTGGCGAGGTCGCGTCGGCGGTCGTCGGCGGTGAGGCTGTCGGCGAGTGGTCCCTCACGCAAAGGCGTTTCGTCGCCGATCAGTTGACGGACGGTGGTGAGCGCGCCGGCCCGGTCGCCGTGCAGCAGGCGCTGCATGATGGCGTCCAGGTCGCCGGGCTTCCGGTGGGCGCGGTCGATGGTCCGAAGGCAGGGGAGCGGTGGCCCGCCGAACGCCAACAGGAGTTCCTCCCGGCGCAGTTGCTCGGGCGGATGGTCGAGCGCGGTGAGCCGGCCGTCCACCAGTGCCACCCGGTGCCGGGCTCCCCGGCAGTCCACCAGCAGCGGATCCGCCGCGGACGGTGGCGCGGCCGCGGCCGACCGGTGGCCGGGCACGAGCGCGGCCGCGACCAGCGGGTGCAGCCGGTCGGCGTCCACGGCCCCGGTACGCAGCAGCCACAGGTCGGGCGGCGCCCAGGTGGCGGCGTCCGGGAGCACGGCGGCGTCGCCCGGCGCGCGCAGTTCCGCGTCCACCGGCCCGAGTTCGGGCGAGAGCAGCAGGAATCGGCGCGCCGCCAGCCGTACCGCGACCGGTGCGTAGGGCGGCAGCCCGTCCGCCGCCCGCAGCAGGCCGGCCTCGAACTCCCATGAACGCACCGGTGACTGATGGTCGGTCAGCAACGCGGTGCGGGAGGCGAGTTCGGGGCGCGGCGGGCGTCCCAGAGGTGCCGGTGCAGGTCGAGGCGGAAGCGTGGCTGCGGGCGCGGACCGGCGTCCCGCCACAGCGCCAGGCTCACCCGCTGGCCCGCCGACGCGCGGTGGGGCGCGGTGCGGGCGACCAGGTGGAACGCGGTTGGTCCGTCCCGGGGGTAGCGGGCCAGGGTGGCGCTCAGGTTCGGCCGCAGCAGCCCGTCGGGGGCCACCCGGGGCAGGTGCCAGCGCAGCAGGTCCGGAGCCAAGTGGCGCAGGTCGTCGCGCAGTTGGCCGGCGAGTTCGGAACCGTGCGCCCGGGCCACGGCCCGGACGTCCAGCTCCGGGTCGAACCGGGCTGCTGCGCAGGCGCCGCCCAGTCGCCCAGCTCACGGCGGGCGGTGGCGGCATCGATCATGGCCGGGGGAACGGCGAACTGCCGGACGCGCGGCCAGAAGCAGGTACGAGTGTCCTCGTCCGTCGGCGAAGTGTGGTGCATCAGCACTCACTTCGGGCGGACGGGACCTCCAATCCACGAGTAGTCATCGCCGGTGATCGTAGCGGCTGTCGAGGCGTGCTGTCAGCCCCATTCGGCGGCGGGGGTGGGCGGCGTAGGGTGGGCGGGAAGGAAGAACGCGGGGGAACCGGGGCGGGAGGTGCTCGGCGGTGGCAGGTGGGTGGCGGCCGGTCCAGGCGCTGCGGCGGAGGCTGCTGCGGGAGATCAATTCCACGGTGCACGGCGCCGAACTGCACCTGGAGCGCTACGACCGGCCGCCCGGGGACCCGGGGCTGTTCGGCGCGTCCAGCGTGGTGTGGCGGGTGCACGAGCACCCGGCCGGGATGCTGGTCGGCGGGTTCGCCGCGCTGATGCTGCAGTCGCTGCACCCGGTGGCGATGCGCGCCGTCGCCGAGCACTCCGACTACCGCACCGACCCGACGGGCCGCCTGCACCGCACCGCGCGCTTCGTGTCCACCACCACGCTCGGCTCGTCCGCCGCCGCCGAGGCCGCGATCGAGGGCGTGCGCCGCATCCACCGTCACGTCCGTGGCTTCGACGCGGCCGGACGGCCGTACCGGGCGGACGAACCGGAACTGCTCTGCTGGGTGCACACGGCGGAGGTGTCCTGCTTCCTGATGGGACATCAGGTATTCGCCGGGAGCGGCCGGTTGAGCGAGGCGGAGTGCGACGCCTACCTGTCCGAGGTGGCGCTGATCGGCGAACTGCTCGGCGCGGACGGGGTCCCCGGCTCGCGGGCCGCGCTGGCCGGCTACCTGGCCCGGGTGCGGCGCGAACTGCGGGTCACCCCCGAGGCCCTGGAGGCCGTCGCGCTGCTGCGCGGCTTCGGGCGGACCGGGCGCGAGCGGCTCGCGGTGCGGGTGCTCACCAACGCGGCGGTCGGGCTGCTGCCCGGCTGGGCCCGCCGCGAGCTGGGCATCAGCCGGCCGTGGGCGGTCCGCCGGCTCTGGGACCGGCCGCTGGCCCGGGCCCTCGGCGCGGTGATGGTCTGGGCGTGCGGGCTGTCACCGATCCGCGAGGCCGCCCACGCGAGGGCGGCGGCGCCCCGGATCCCGGTCACCGGCTGACGGCCCGCGCCGCGCGGGGAAGGCGGAGCGCGGCAGCCGGAGGCGCAACGGGAAGCGGCCGCCGTCCGGGGCTGGGTCCGGATCGGGCGGCCGCTCCACCGTCGTCGGTGTTCGGGGTTCGGCGTTGCGGGAAACGCGGGCGGGCCTCAGTACTGGGGCCGACGGCCGTGGTTCGCCTTGCGCCTGGCGCGGGCCTTCTTCTTGCGGCGTCGCTTGGACGACATGGCCACACTCTCCTCTCGCGGCGGGGTGGACAACGACCCCCCGTCCACCGTGCGCCCGCCGCCCGGAAGTTGCCAGCCGGCCCCGGGGACGCGGCGTGCTCCCGCCGACACGCCCCGGAATGGCCGGGTGCCGCAGCGGGCAGGGACGCACCATGGAGACAGGGGGGTCGAACAGAGCCGCGGGAGGCGAGATGTCGCACCACACGCACGGAGACCACGACGCACCGGCCGACGAGTGGCCGCCCACCGAGACCCCGGAAGCCCGGATGACCGCCGAGGGATCGCCGCCGCCCCCGGACGAGTCGGAGAAGACCGCGGAGGACGGCCCCGAGTTCGCCGTCCCGGCCTCCTCGCCGCCGGAGCCCGAGGAGGACTGACCGCGGCGGCCGCGGCACCGGCGGTGACCGCGGCACCGGCGGCGGCCGCAGCGCGGGCGGTGACCGCGCGATGGTCGGAGGCGCCGCAGGAGGCGGCGCGCAGGGCGGTTCGGACGGCGGATCGGGGTTACACGGACGGCACACCCGTTCGTCCGTTGATCCGATCGTCCGACCCTAGGAGCATCCGATGACCGTGATCTCCCGCCTGCCCGGAGCCGTCGAGGAGGAGTGGGACTGGCAGCTGCAGGGCGCCTGCCGAGCCGCCGACTCCCGGCTGTTCTTCCACCCGTCCGGCGAACGCGGACAGGCCCACGACGACCGCGACCGCGCCGCCAAGGCGGTCTGCGCCCGCTGCCCCGTCCGGGAACGCTGCCTGCGGCACGCCCTGGCCACCCGGGAGCGCTACGGGGTCTGGGGCGGCCGCACCGAGGAGGAACGGCAGCTCATGCTGCGCCGCCGGCGGCGCAATCGCAGCAGGTGAGTCCGCGCACCGGAGCCGGACAGCCGAGAAGGCGGCCCCCGAGGATCGGGGGCCGCCTTCGTGGTGCGGTGCAGGGGCGAGGCCGGTGGGCCTTCGTGGTGCGGTGCCGGCGCGGGGCGGCTCAGGCGAGCAGGCGGCCGGCGTCGATCTCCGCCCAGATGGACTTGCCCTGGGAGTGCAGGTCGGAGCCCCAGCGGTCGGCGGTGTGCTGCACGATGTACAGGCCGTGGCCGCCGGGCAGGCCGGGACGGTGCGGGGTGCGCAGCGTGGGCAGTACGGAGGAGGCGTCGGAGACCTCGATCCGCAGCCGGGCGGGGGTGGCGTCCAGCACGAGTTCGAGCGGGCCGCCGGCGTGCAGCATGGCGTTGCCGACGAGTTCGGCGACCAGCAGCACGACGTCCTCGCCGAGGTCGGCGTCCGGCGGGGTGGACCAGGACCAGTCGCGGAGCGCCTCGGTGGTGAAGGCGCGGGCGCGGGCCACCGGGCGGGGGACGCCCGCCAGCCGCAGCCGGCGGCGCTGGCCGCCGGGGGCAGGACCGCGCCGGTGTCCGGGCGGTCGCCGTCCAGGGTTCCCCGGCTGGGCGTCACGGGCGGGTTCCCTTCGGTCTCGGCGGCAGGCTCAGGGGTCGGTTTCCCGACCGGGGCCGGATTATGCCTGGTGCGGCGGACGGCACGCGGCGGGCGGGCCTCACCGGTCGGCGGGGAGGGCCGCATCCACGGTGTCGTGGATGGTGAAGACGGCCTTCGCGCCGGTCAGTTCGAGCAAGTGCCGGACCGGTCCGGAGAGCGCCGCGAGGTGGAACGGCAGGTCGGCCTCGGCGGCGGCCATCCGGGTCTGGAGCAGCAGGTTCAGACCGGAGGAGTCGCAGAAGTCGACGCGGCCCAGGTCGACGACCAGGGCCGGGGGGCGCTGGGCCAGCAGGTGGTCCAACGCCTCGCGGGCGGGCTCCAGGGTCTCGATGTCGAGATCGCCCGACAGCGTGCACACCGCCGCGTTCGACGGCGTGCGCCGGACCTCCACCGCCAGGGGCGCCACGGGCATGTTCTCGGCTGGCATCCTCGTCCTGTTCCCTCGACCGATCTGGTTCGACCTTACGCACACCGGGGTGCGGCGGTCGACACGGGGTGCCCGGTGCGGTGGGGTCGGACGGCCGAAGGCCACCGGGCACCCCGTGGTTGACGTCCCGTCAGGTCGCGTCGGCGGCCAGGCCGGTGCGCAGCTTGGCCAGCGTGCGGGACAGCAGCCGCGAGACGTGCATCTGGGACAGGCCCAGGCGCGCGCCGATCTGGGACTGGGTGAGGTCCTCGGTGAAGCGCATCGAGAGGATCAGCCGTTCCCGTTCGGGCAGTCGGGCGATCAGCGGCTTCAGCGCGACCAGGTTCTCCACCAGCCCGTAGCCGCCGTCGACGTGACCGAGCCGTTCGGCGGGCTGCTGCCCGTCGCCCTCGCCCGGGGAGGTCAGGTCGAGGGAGCCGGCGGTGTGCGCGTTGGCGGCGGCCAGGCCCTCGATCACCTCCTCCTCGGGCAGGGACAGGTACTCGGCGAGGTCGGTGACGGTCGGCTCGTGGTCCAGCGTCTGGGCGAGCGCGTCCTGCGCCTTGGCGAGGTCCAGGCGCAGCTCCTGGAGCCGGCGCGGCACGTGCACGGACCAGGTGGTGTCGCGGAAGTGGCGCCGTATCTCGCCGACGATGGTGGGTACGGCGTAGGTGGTGAACTCCACCCCGAGGTCCGGGTCGAACCGGTCGATGGCCTTGATCAGGCCGACCGAGCCGACCTGGAGGAGGTCCTCGTACGGCTCCTTGGTGTGGCCGAAGCGGCGGATGGCGAACTTGACCAGGGTCAGGTTCAGCTCGATCAGCGTGCTGCGGACGTACGAGAACTCCCGGGTTCCCTCCTCCAGTCCGGCCAGGCGGCGGAGCAGCACGCGGCTGAGTTCGCGGGCGTCGGCGGGCGTGGCGTTGGCAGGGTCCGCAAGGGCGTCGAGCGCGGACCCGGAGGCCGTGTCGATGCCGAGACGACCGAGGAAGTGGTCCTCGGTCGGCGAGGGCGATCCGATCTGGTCGGAGCTCGCCCCGGCGGGTGCGGACAGGAGAAGTTCATCAGTGGGCACGGGCATGCCTTTCCTTTCCTCGTCTCCGGCCGGTCCGTCCCCGGGTACCCGGTCGTCCGGGACTCATGCCGGGCAAACGAGTGAAGTTCATGTGAAGAAGGTCACGTCGGCCGTTCCGGGGAGACGGACGGGTTTCCCGTGCATGCCCGCGTGCGGACGGGGCAAGCGGGGCCCGGACGCGGACCGCAGTCGGGCGGCCGCACCCGGTGAGGAGGGAACGCCATGGGCCGGATCGAGGAATCCGTGGAGATCGACGCCCCGATCGAGGTCGTCTACCGGGCGTGGACGGAACGGGAGTCGCTGCCCGCCTGCATGCGCGGCGGGGCGGATCGCGGGGCCGCCGCCACCGAGGTGGTGGCGCTGGACCGGATCGCCTGGACCGGCGGTGCGGACGGGCAGTCCGGGGTGGTCACGTTCCACCGTACCGGTGAGGCCGGCGAGCTCGGCACCCGGGTGATGCTTCAGCTGGACACCGAGCCGCACGGCCTGTGGGACCACCTGGTGGAGGGGCTCGGCTTCACCGACCGGCACGTCATCGACGAGCTCGCCGCGTTCAAGGCGTACGTCGAGGAGAACCGGCCGGGACTGGCCGCCTGAGGCCGCGCGGCGCGGTCAGCGGCGGGCGAGCCGCCGTTCGCCGCTCGCGCCGGCGACGTACTCGAGCTGGTAGTGCGCGAACACCTCGGGCTCCTGCTCGGCGGGCAGCACGCCGTCGGTGTCGATGGACGGCGCGTTCTTCACCTCGCCGCGCCCGAACGGCACCCGCAGGTAGGCCGGGCCGACCACGGCGTCGGTGATCGGCACGAACACCAGGCGGTGCCGGCCGAGCATGCCGACCGTGACGGTGGCGAAGAACGGCTGGTCGGTGGCGGTGTCGACGTAGATGTTCTCCAGCGAGCCGATCTTCTTGGCGTCCTGGTCGACCACGTCCTGGCCGCGCCACTCGCGGATGTCGGCGATCTCGATCATGGACGGCCTCCGGGGGCTGGGCGGGACTGCTGTCCCGTCCATGGTCACCGACGGTCGCCGGGCCCGCCCGTCCGCGGCGCGCCGTCCTGCGGGAGCAGTAGTTGGGCCAGTTCGTCGAGGAGCTCGGTGACCCGGCGGGCCTGCGCCGGGTCGGGGACGGCCGCCGCGATGACGGGCTCGGCGGGACGGGCGACCCGGGCGCGGATGTAGCCGCGGGCCACCTCGGAGGCGCGCAGCAGGGTGCGGCGGCCGTCCGCCGGGTCGGGGGCGGCGTCCAGCAGGCCTCGCTCGCGCAGGCGGGCGACCGAGGTGGAGACGTGGCTCTGGGCGAAGCCGGTGCGGGCGCGGATGTCCTGCACCGAGGTGTCCGGGTGCCGGTACACGTCGGAGATCACCGCGATCTCGCCGGGGGAGAGGGTCGCCGAGGCGTGGTCGGTGACCATCTCCCGGCCGAGCTCCGTCAGTCGCTTGCCGAGCCGCAGCAGCCGTACGCCGTCCATCCCGGAAGGGTACCCGAAGAATGCATCTTCACAGATGCATCTGTGGCGATGTAGTTTTTCCGGCATGACGAACCGACAGCCGGCCGGCCCGGCCGAGCCCGCCGCCGAGCGGCTGAGCCCCGTGTCCCGCACCGCCCTCGCCGTGGCGCGGGTCCGCGCCTACGAGAGCGCCCAGCCCGAACCGCTGTTCACCGACCCCTACGCGCTCGCCTTCGTCACCGCCGCCGGGGCCCCGCCCCGCCCCGAGGACGCCCGGCCCGGCCCGTTCGCCCGCCGCCTGCTGACGCACGGCATCCTGCGCACCCGCCACTACGACGACCGGCTGCTCGCCGCCGGGGCCCGCCAGGTCGTCGTGCTCGCCGCCGGGCTCGACACCCGCGCCCACCGGCTGCCCTGGCCCGACGGCACCCGGCTGTTCGAACTCGACCTGCCGCCCGTCCTCGCCTTCAAGGACGAGGTCCTCGCCGCCCACGGCGCCCGGCCGCGCTGCGCCCGGACCGTCCTGCCCGCCGACCTCACCGACCCCGGCTGGCCCGACCGGCTCCGGGCCGCCGGCTTCGACCCCGCGCAGCCCACCGCCTGGCTCGCCGAGGGACTGCTGGTCTACCTCGACGCCGAGCAGGCCGCCCGACTGCTCACCACCGTCGGCGAACTGTCCGCCCCCGGCAGCCGCCTGCTGGTCGAGCAGGGCCGCGACGTCACCCGCACCCCCGCCGAGGAGGGCCTCACCGAGATGACCTCGCTGTGGCGCGGCGGCCTCGGCCCCGGCACCGCCGACTGGCTCGACGCCCACGGCTGGACCACCCGCTTCACCTCCCTCGGCGAGGTCGCCGCCGCCCACGGCCGCCCCCTGCCCGCCGAGGCCGGGGCCACCACCAGCGGATTCCTCGAAGCCGTCCACAGCTGACCGCCAACGCCCGGACGGCGTTCGCCGGTTCACCCCCGGTGGGGTGAACCGGCGAACGCCGTCGAGGAGTTGCGGTGCCTCAGGAGGTCGCGGTGCAGACCGGCGTCACCGTCGCCACCGCCGAGGAGTCGGTCCGGGTCGCCTGCACGCCGAAGCTGGTCGACGCGGACGGGGCCAGCGCCCCGTTGTAGGCGAGGCTGGTCGCCGTCACGTTCTGCCCGCTGCGGGCCACGTCCGCGCTCCAACTCCCGCTGATCTGAAGGCCGGTGGGCCAGGTCCAGGCCACCTGCCAGCCCTTGACGGCGGCGGTGCCGTTGTTGGTGACCGTCACCGTCGCGGTCAGGCCGCCGCCCCAGTCGTTCAGGCTGACCGTCGCCGCGCACCCGGTGCTGGTGCCGCCGCCCGCCGAGGTGGTCGCCGTGACCGCCGCCGACGCCGCCGACACGTTGCCCGCCGCGTCCTTCGCCCGGACGGTGTAGCTGTACGCCGTCGCCGCGCTCAACCCGCTGTCGGTGTACGAGGTTCCGGTCACCGACGCCACCTTCGTGCCGGCCCGGTACACGTCGTAGCCCGTCACCGCGGTGTTGTCGGTGGACGCCGTCCAGGACAGCGACACGCTGCTCGCCGTGCTGCCCGTCACCGTCAGCCCGGCCGGCACCGACGGGCCTGGGTGTCACCCGTCCCGCCGCCCGAACCGCCGGTGAAACCGGGGGACTTGACCGACGCCAGGTAGCCGTCCTTCACCGTGTTCACGGTGGTCCAGTCGTCGTTCAGGATGCCGCCGGTGTCACCCGAGTTCGGGTTCCACGACCAGAACGTCCACTGGAACGAGTCCGCGCCCGCCGTCGCCGTCGGCCGCATGTACTGCACCAGGGCCTTCAGCCACTGCTGGTCGACGGTGGACTGCAGAGTGGTGCCGAACTCGCCCACCCACACCGGCGCGATGTTCTGGTTGAACAGGTAGCCCCAGTTCTTGTCCCAGACGCCCGGCATGTTCGCCGGGAAGCTCGGGTCGGAGAACCACGGCTGCTGCGCCACGC
This sequence comes from Kitasatospora cheerisanensis KCTC 2395, assembly GCF_000696185.1. Taxonomy (GTDB): domain Bacteria; phylum Actinomycetota; class Actinomycetes; order Streptomycetales; family Streptomycetaceae; genus Kitasatospora; species Kitasatospora cheerisanensis. The sequence continues at coordinate 7,302,112 of NZ_KK853997.1, forward strand.
TGGTCGCGTAGTCGTGCGCCGAGTACACCACCCGGTTGGCGACGCTCAGTTGGACCGGGTACTGGCCCGCGCCCTGCAGGTTGCCGCCCCACCAGGTGGAGGAGCCGTTGAAGGTCTGCACGCCCTCCACGAAGATCAGCAGCTTCGAGTTGGCCGACAGGACCGCCTCGCCGCCGCGCTGCGCCGCCAGCCGCCAGTCGGTGGCCTGGTCGCCGCAGCCCCAACAGGCCGGGTCGTGCGGCTCGTTGTGCAGGTCGATGCCGACCACCGCCGAGTTGCCCGCGTACCGGGCCGCGATCGACTTCAGGTTCGCCAGCCAGGTCGACTCCGGCACCGAGGAGGTGTACCAGAGCGCCGACTGCCCCGCGGAGTCCGGGCGGTGACGGTCCAGGATCACCTTCATGCCCACGCTGCCCGCGTAGTTGACCAGCTTGTCCATCACGCCGAGCGAGTTCAGGCCGACCAGGTCGGCGTTCATCCCGCCGGAGGTGTTCAGGCTGGTCGGGGTGGTGCCCTTGAAGATGTCGTCGCTGTACGGCAGCCGGATGGTGTTGTAGCCCAGCGACTTCATCTGGTCGATCATCGACTTGTAGTCGCGGCTCCACAGGCCGTGCGGCACGTAGTTGGACGTCTCGAAGCCGAACCAGTTGATGCCGGCGATCCGGACCGGCGTCCCGGCCTCGTCCAGGATCTGCCGGCCGCTGGTGTGCCAGAAACCGGCGCCGGCCGAGGCTGTCGCGGCAGCCGGTCCGCCGGTGGCGGTCAGCGCGGCGTGCGCCGTCGGGACCGCCGGGGCGGCGAGGGTGGCGGCCAGCAGCGCGGCCAGCGCCGCGGCCGGGGCCGCCAGCCGGCGCGACAGTCGCCGGTGCAACGGGAGTCGCATGGTCTCGTTCCTCTCTGGACGCGGGTGGGGGCGTCCGGTGGGGGTGGTACGAGCGGGCGGTGCGGGGAGAAGAGGGAGATTAGGGGGAGCGCTCCCACAAGTGCCCGGGTGGGTACGGGATATGAGGCCAGATGGGCGAGGTGTGTGTCAATAGCCTTGGGAGCGCTCCCATTTGGGCGAGGATTCGGGCGGCGTGCGGCTGAAAGGTACATCGCCGGGCGGCGACACCCCGGGGGCCGGGCGCGTTGACGCGGGGCGGGTGGCGGTGATGGAGTCCGGACCGGTCGGGTGTGCGTTCGCGCTGATGGGAGGCGGGTTTCGATGGCAGGTCGGTCGGTCACCGTGGTCGGGGAGTGCGTCGCCGACGCGTTCGTGGAGCGCGGGGCGGCGCGGCCGGGGAGTTGGCGCTGCGGGTGCTGCCGGGCGGCGGCCCCGCGAACACGGCGGTGGCGCTGGCGCGCCTCGGCACACCCACCCGGTTCCTCGGCCGGATCTCCGCCGACCCGTTCGGCGAGCTGTTCCGCGCCCACCTGGCGGGCTCCGGAGTGGACCTGTCGGGCGCGGTCCGGGCCGCCGAGCCGAGCACCCTGGCGCTGGCCGCGCTCGACGCCGAGGGCCACGCCGCCTACTCCTTCCACGCCGAGGGCACCGCCGACTGGCAGTGGACGGAACGGGAGTTGGCGGCGGCCCGCACCGACGGGGCGGTGTGCGTGCACACCGGATCGCTGGCCCTGGTGCGCGAGCCGGGCGGCCCGCGGATCGAGGAGCTGCTGGCCGAGGTGCGGGCCGCCGCCACCGTCTCGATCGACCCGAACGTCCGCCCGCTGCTGGTCGAACCCGCCGCCTACCGGCGGCGGTTGGCCCGCTGGTGCGAACTCGCCGACCTGCTGCGGCTGAGCGCCGACGACCTGGCGCTGCTGCTGCCCGGCGCCACCCCCGAACAGGCCTGCGACCGGTGGCACGAGGCCGGCGCCCCACTGGTGGTGGTCACCCTGGCCGAGCGCGGCGCGCTCGCCTCGCTGAACGGCCGTCGGGTCCGGGTGCCCGCACCGCCCACCACCGTGGTCGACACCGTCGGGGCGGGCGACTCGTTCACCGCGGGCCTGCTCCACTCGCTCGCCGAACAGGGCCGCCTGGGCGGCCGGTTGGACGCCCTGACGGTCGAGGAGCTGGAGCGGGCCTGCCGCTTCGCCGCCCGGGTGGCGGCCCGGACGGTGGCGGTGGCCGGCGCGAACCCGCCCCGGGCCGAGGAGCTCTGAGCATCCGGGCCGGCACCGCGAGAACGGTCAGGAGTTGAGCGCCGACCACTGCCAGACGCCGCCGACCCGGACGTACAGACGGTGGTTCAGGGTGTCGACGGCGAGGGTGCCGTTGGCCGGGGTGCGGTTGAACGAGGCGTCCGAGACCGGGCCGTTGACCAGGCGCAGCGGCGGGTTGGGGGCGTTGGTGGTCGGCACCGTGCCGCTGAACTGGGCGCCGGTGTTGGCGTAGGTGTTCTCCAGCCGGTAGTCGCCCGGGTCGGCGTTGGCCTCGAAGTACACGTGGGCGCCGAGCGGGGCGGTGCCGTACAGGCCGATCACGTCGCGCAGCACCGCGGTGGCGCCCTTGCCCGCGTACACGGTGAGGCCCGAATTGACGGTCGCCACCGAGCCGTTGGCGATCAGCACGTTCTCCAGGCTGGAGGCGACGCCGGCCCAGGTGATGATGTTCTGCGCGGCCTTGTCGCCGGTGGAGGCGAAGTTGCCCGCGTAGCAGTAGATGTCGCGGGCGTGCACGTGCTTGGAGGAGGCGTCGACCTTCAGGTGCGGTCCGCGCAGCAGTTGGGAGGTCTCGAACTTGCAGTCCGTCAGGTAGATGCCGTTCGGGTTGTTGGTGGAGCCGGTGCCCGCGGCGATCCACACCGCGCCGGTGCCGAAGGCCTCGAACCGGCAGCCCGTCAGATGGACCTGGTTGGTGTTGTCCTGGCTGGAGCCCCAGCCGGAGGCGGCGGAGGCGTTGCGCAGCCACAGGTTGGGGCGCGGGTCGGCGATGGTGCCGGTGCTGGACTCCACCACCAGGTTGGAGATCCGCGAGTCCCACAGTTCGACGCCGTCGATGCAGGTGTCCAGGTTGCTGGTGATGTAGACGTCCCGGACCACGGTGTTGTCGTTGTAGTAGAGCTCCAGCACCAGGCCGGTGCGGCCGCTGCCGTTGAAGCCGAGGTCCTCCACCGCGCAGTACCGGCGGTGGGTCGCGCCGGTGGCGTCCGGGCCGGCGCCGGAGATCCGCAGCAGGATGCCGTTGTCGCCCTTCACCAGCATCGACGCCTTGCTGCCCGCGCCGACCAGGTGGATCCCGTTGCCGCCGACGGTGAGCGCCGGGGCGGTGGACGTCGGCAGCACCAGGTACGTGCCGGCCGGGAAGTACACGGTGCCGCCGCCCGCCTGGGCCGCCGCGTCGAGCGCGCTCTGCACGGCCGCCGTGTCGTTGCTCGTGCCGTCGCCCTTCGCACCGTGGTCGCGGACGTTGAACCAGTCGCCGGGGCCGCCGGTGGCGGTGGTGAACGCACCGGCG
>NZ_KK853997.1:7305644-7352510 GCF_000696185.1 Kitasatospora cheerisanensis KCTC 2395
GGACGGCGTCGTTCTTCGGGCGCGCGGTGCGGCCGCTGTCGGTTTCGGCGCGGCTCGGGCGGTCGGCGCGGTTCGGGCGGTCGGTGTTCGGGTGCATGGTGAGGCCCCCCTCGCTGGTCGGTGGACCGAGGAGTGCCCCGGCCGGACGGCAAGATCGCATGCTCACCGTCAAGCCGTCAATGGCGGTCCGTCACCAGGGGAGCGGGCCGTCCTCGTTGAAGAACCGGCCGCTCGGCCCGTCGTCCGGCAGCGTGGCCAGCTCGACGGCGATCGCCGCGCCCTGGACGGGAGTTCGGGGACCGCTGTGGCCGTTCAGGTCGGTGTCGCAGTAGCCCGGGCAGGCCAGGTTGAACAGGATGCCGGTGTCGCGCAGCTCCTTGGCGTACTGCACGGTGACGGCGTTCAGCAGGGTCTTCGACGGCGCGTACGCGGCCGAGATCGGCCCGGTGAAGGCGTCCGGTTCGGACTGCATCGCCAACGAGCCCACCGCGCTGGACATGTTGACGACCCGTGGGGCGGCCGAGCGGCGCAGCAGCGGCAGGACGGCGTTGGTCACCCGGATCACCCCGAGCACGTTGGTCTCCAGCACCGCCCGCACCTCCGCCAGGTCCACGACGGTCGGCTCCTGCGGTATGCCGCCCGTGACCGCCGCGTTGTTCACCAGCACGTCGAGCCGTCCGAAGCGCTCGTCCAGCAGTTTCGCGGCCGCCGCCGCGGAGGCGTCGTCGGTGACGTCCAGCGGCACCCCGAAGGCGTCCGCGCCCCGGGCCCGCAGCGCCGCCACCGCGTCCGTGCGGCGCCGCTCGTCCCGGGCGCCGACGCCGACCAGCCAGCCCAGCGCGCCGAGGCCCGCCGCGATCTCGTACCCGATGCCCTTGTTCGCGCCGGTCACCAGCGCGACCGTCCGCCCGTTCGTGTTCTCGTTCATGCCGCCATCGTCCGGCCGGGCACCCGGTGGTGGCCAGGACCGATCGGGTGGGCGGCGATACCGCAGCGGTATCACCGTAGGCTGGGGCGGGTGGAGACCCGGGAATTGCGCTATTTCGTGGCCGTCGCCGAGGAGTTGCACTTCGGACGGGCCGCTCGCCGGCTCGGGATGGCGCAGCCGCCGCTGTCCCGGGCCATCGCCCAACTGGAGCGGCGGCTCGGCACCGTCCTGCTGGAACGCGACAGCCGCGGCGTGGCGCTGACCGACGCCGGGCAGGTGCTCCTGCACGAGGGCCGCACCGCGCTGGCGGCGGTCGCCGCCGCCGAGGCCCGCACCCGCCGGGCCGGCCGCCCGCCCGGACTCGTGCTGGCCTCGAAGGCCGGCGCGTCCACCGACCTGCTGGCGGTGCTGCTCGACGCGTACGCCGCCGGGCCGGACCCGGTGCCGGTCGACCTGCGGCTGTGCCGGGTCGGCGAGCAGGAACGGCTGCTGCGCGCGGGCGAGGTGGACGCGGCGCTGCTGCACGTGCCGTTCAACTCCACCGCCGGCCTCGACAGCGAGGAACTGCACACCGAGGGCCAGGTCGCGCTGCTCCCCGCCGGCCACCCGCTGGCCGCCCGCAGCACCGTGCGGATGGCCGAACTCGCCGAGCTGCCAGGTCTGCCCGCGCCGCGCTTCCCGCGCCACGACGGCAGCTTCCCCGAGGGCGCCGGGCCGGAGATCCACGACCACTCCCAGCTCGGCCAACTGGTCGCCCTGGGGCGGACGTTCGCCGTCCTGCCGGACTCCAGCCGGAGCCAGCTGCGCCCCGACGTCGCCGTCGTCCCGGTGCTCGACGCCCCGCCCGTCACCTCGGTGCTGGCCTGGGCCCCGGGTTCCACCTCCCGCGCCCTGGCGGGGCTGGTCCGGGCGGCGATCGGCGCGTTCGGCGGCTGACGGGGCGTCAGTTGCGCCGGTCGGGGATGGTGGGTGGCTGCCAGGTGTAGGTGGGGGCGGAGCGGTCGAGGAGGAAGCGGTCGGGCAGGCGGCCGGCGAGGGCGAGGGCGGTGTCACGCAGGAGGGTGCCGGGGCCGCTGCGGACGGCGACCAGGCGGCTGATGCTGCGGGAGCCCGCGACGATGCGGGAGGTGCGGGGGAGGCGGGCGGCCGAGTAGCCGGGCAGGGCCGAGACCGGGTCGGATCCGGAGCGCCGGGGCGGCATCGCGGCGGCGAGCACGACCGCGTCCTCGATGGCCTGGCAGGCGCCCTGCCCCTGGAACGGGGACATCGCGTGCGCCGCGTCGCCGAGCAGTGCGACCCGGCCGCGGTGGAACGCGGGGAGCGGGTCGGTGAGCTCCCACACGTCGTGCCGCAGCACCCGGGAGGCGTCGGTGCGGCTCAGCAGTTCCGGCAGCGGGGCGCACCAACTGCCGTACCGGCGCAGGAGCTCCGCGTGCTCGTCACCGTCGGCGGCGCGCTGCCCCGCCGGGGCGAGGGCGGCCGCGTACACGTACACCCGCCCGGCGGCGAGCGGCACGATGCCGGCCAGGGCGCCGCGGCCCCAGATCTCGCCGACGGCGGCCGGCGGGCGGTCCGGGGAGTCGATGACGGTCCGCCAGGTGGTGAACCCGGAGTAGCGCGGGCCCGGGTGACGGGGGAAGAGGTCGCTGCGGGCGGCCGAGCGGATGCCGTCGGCGGCGACCACCAGCGAGGCCGGGACCGGCCCGTCCACCGTTTCGACCAGGGCCGGGGTGGCGGCGTCGCCCGGGTCGGCGAGGGCGGCGGGGGAACCGGTGCGGACGGTGCCGGGCGGGAGGGCGTCCACCAGTGCGGCGATCAGTTCGGCGCGGGCCACCGCCAACACTGGGTCGCCGAAGTGCCGTTGCACCGCGTCGGTGTCGGTCCGGGCCAGCCAGCGGCCGGACGGACGGCGCAGGCCCACCGCCGGGTGCCGCACGGCGAGGGCGCGCAGGCGCGCGCCGACCCCGAGAAGGTCCAGCGCCCGCAGCGCGTTCGGGGCGAGGGCCAGGCCCGCACCGACCGGTTCGAGGCTCGCGGCGCGCTCGTGGACGGTGACCGGGATGCCGCGACGGTGCAGGGCGAGGGCGGCGGCGAGGCCGCCGATGCCGCCGCCCAGAACGAGCGCGGGGTGCGCGGCGGGTTGAGGAGCGGAAGGTGACGCGGAGGGCATGGCGGGACTCCGATCGGCCGGTGGGACTACAGACGTAGTGTCGAGTGCCGTGGCCGAGCGTACTACGGATGTAGTTGCGGTGGTCGGGTGCGTCCGGGCCTCAGAGGGCGGCGAGGGTCTCCACGACGGTGGCCGGGCTCCAGTGCCCGGCCGCGCCCGGACGGGTGGCCAGGTAGGCGGCGGACTGTTCGAGGGTCCAGCCGTGGGACTCGGCCAGGCCGCTGGCGAAGTTGGCCAGGTAGGCCGGGGTGGGCGGGTTCAGCTCGGCGTCCGCGAGCGTCCACGGGCAGGTGAACGTGAGCACCGGGATGCCGTCCAGCGTCCCCGCGCAGACGAGGGTCTCGTAGCGGCCCGGCCCCAGCCGGTCCCGACCGGTGGTCACCGCGCGGCCGAGGTCGAGGTCGATGCCCGGCTCGCGGTGCATCTCCTGGGCGGCGATGTCGGCGAACTGCCCGGCCGTCACCAGGTACGCCCGGGCCGGCATCTCGCCGGCCGGGGCCGGATCGTAGAGGCCCATGGCGCCGCCCCAGGTCAGCGACTCGAACGCGAAGTAGAGGGTGCCCGGCAGCAGCAGCGGCACCGTCCGCGCGGGCAGGGTGCGGTCGCGGCAGCCCGGGTACGTCCGGCCGCAACCGGGCGGGCGGCCGCCGGCGATGTAGCAGCCGAGACGGACGGCATGCATGTTCGACCCGTACGCCGCGTACCAGACCGAGGTCCAGGGCAGCGGCGTACCGGGCAGTGCCTGCGGGCGTCGGGCGGCCGGCGGGGTCTCGTTCATGCTGCCGACGGTAGTCGCGTGCTGACGGACCGTCGGCTTGCCGGGTGGGGTGTCGGGTGGGGCGGCGTTTTGGGTGGTGGAGCTCCGGCGCGGGATGATCGGGCCATGAGTGTGCCGCGCCCGACCCGAATCGCCGATGCCGCCGTAGCCGTGATCGCGGAGCGCGGCCTGCGCGGACTGACCCATCGGGCGGTGGACGAGGCGGCCGGCCTGCCCGTCGGGTCGACCTCGAACCTGGCGCGGACGCGCTCCGCGCTGCTGGAGCTGGCGTTGGTGCGGATCGCCGAGGTGGAGTCCGCGGCGGTGGTGGGCGACGTCCCGGACGTCCCGGTCGGCGACCGGCGCGCGGCGCGGCGGATGCTGATCGCGGTGGTCGCCGACGGCCTGGAGCAGGCGCTGACGACCGGGCGGACGTTGACGGTGGCCCGGATCGAGCTGGCGCTCGAAGCGGCGCGGCGGCCCGAACTCCGCTCCGTCTACGACCGGTTGGGGGCGGGCTTCCTGGACGTCGCGGTGCGGCTGCTGCGCGCGTGCGGCTCGGCCGGGCCGACCGCCGACGCGCGACGCCTGGTGCGCTGGTGCGAGGGCGTCCTGTTCAACGGGACGGCGGGCAGCGGCCACGCGCACCCGCCGGGCCGCGCGGAACTCGCGGCGGACGCCGAACGGTACCTGGCCGCGCTGCTCGACGGGTGACGGCAGAGCATGCTCGGATTGCCGGCGGGTTCGTGGTGGGACTGGGACGTGGTCTGCTGGGATCCGGGCCGGCTGGTGCTGGCGGCGGGCCATGACCTGACGTACCACCACCTGCTGGAACTGCACTTCGACGAGCCGGAGTTGGTGGTCTGTCCGGCTGCCTTCCACGATCCGGTCTTCCGCGACCCGACGCCCGCCGAGACGGCCCGCGTCCGCGGGCGACTCGGCGAGGCCCCGCCCGTGCTCGTGGCGTTCACCGCGGACGCGGGCGGCGCCGAGCCGTTCGACGGACTGATCGCCGCGGGCGGGGTGCGCATCGTCCAGGGGCTGGTGTACCGGTACTGGCGAGGGGAGTTGGGCCCGGGGGAGCGCCACGCGCCGTGGGTGCGACCGGGTGGCGGGTGACGGGCTCACGGGTGGGGAGGCCGGCGTGACCCTGTGCGGTAGCGCGGATCCGGTGCCGTGTCGCGGACCCGGTTCGGAAGGGGCCGGTCAGGGGCCGTGCCGGCGGAGGCGGTGGCAGGCGACCTCTTCGAGGAGCCAGCAGGCGGGGGAGGACTCGTCGAGCGGGCCGAGGGTGTTCAAGGTCGCGTCGCCGCGGGGGTCGTTGCGGAGGGCGAGGCGGGCGGCGGCCTCGATGCGGACGGTGTGGTCGGGGTCGGCGAGGAGGGCGGCGAGGGCGTCGGCGGCGGCCGGGGCGTGGGGCGGGCTGCGGCGAGGGTGCGGCAGGCGTGCTGACGGACCGTGGGGTCGGGGTCGGCGGTGAGGGCGACGGCGGTGGCGAGGGCCGGGCGTCGCCGCGGCGGACGGGGGCGGAGAGGCCGATGACCGCGGAGATTCGGACCCGGGCGTCGGGGTGGCGGGCGAGGGTGCGGAGCGTGGCGTCGCAGCGGGGATCGCCGGTCTCGGCGAGGCCGGTGGCGAGCACGTGGGTGACGCGCGGGTCGGGTTCGACCGCCACCCAGGTCAGGAACAGGTCGATCAGCCCGCCCTCGCTCGAACAGTCCTCACGCTCGTCGAAGAGGACGAGGAGCCGGACCACCTCGGCGCCGAAGCAGCGCTGGAGCGGGTCGGGGCTCTCGCGCAGCGCGGCGGCCTTCCGCCAGGTCTCCGGGTCGTCGCGGCGGGCGGAGAGGACGAAGACCGACTCGCACCACACCTCGTGCTCCGGGTCGGCCTCGGCGAGCGCGCGTGCGAGCAGGCCTTCGAAGGGGGTGACGGTGCCGTACTTCGGTTCGAGCCAGGTCAGGATCGCCGAATGGCCCGTCCTGAACACCGCGTCGTCCAGGGAGAGTTCCTCGCAGGTCGACCCGATGGAGGAGCGGACGGTCCGGTGCAGGACCGGGCCCGGGCGGCCGGTGCGGTGGTACAGCTCGGTGCGGAGATCCACCCCGTGCCAGTGGCGTGCCAGCGTCAGCGCGTCGCGGCCCTCGCCGTCGGGGAGCCACATCGCGGCGCCCTGAGCGACGAGGAGTCGGACGAGGTCGAGGGCGCCCAGTTCGATCGACCGGTGCAGGGGCGTGCGGCCCAGCGCGTCGGGGCGGTCCGGACGGGCTCCCCACTGGAGCAGGGTGTCCGCCATCGTCTCGTCGAACGCGTCAACGGCGAGGAACAGCAGGGGAGTTCCGTGTTCGTCGACGGCCTCGGGATCGGCGCCCGCCAGGATCAGGGCGTGAACCCGCTCGGGGTCGCCGCCGCGCACCGCGCGGGCGAGTGCCGGATCGTCGGCGGCGGGTCGGGCAGTGGTCATCGGATCCTCCCGTAGCTGTGTCGGAGGATCCGGCCTGTCTCGCGGCCCCGTCAAGCGCATTGCTGCGAAGGTGGGTTACTGCCGGTTTGCCGGATCGCCGGGTGGGGAGACCGTCGGCAGGAGCGCAGAGAGGGGCAGACCGTGACGGTCGAGGCGTACTGGGACAAGAGCGACGACGAACTGTACGAGCTGATCGGGGCCGCACTGCTCGGCGACGGCCCCGGGCTCTCCCCGGAGGACGAGGAGGAGCACCGGCGGTTCGGCCGGGAGTGGTTCACCAACAAGCACCGCGAACTCCAGCGGCGGATCTGCCACGACCCGCGCCTGCAGGGCCTGTTGGGCACCACCTCCTCGGACCGGCTGCTCGACGCCGCCGGCATCTACGGGGTCCTCCAGGGCCTCGAAGGGGATTCGGCGGTCACGGGCGCGGTCAACTCGGCCGTGCTGGCCGTCCTGGTGGCCCGCATCGGTCTCGGCACCTTCTGTGTCAACGCCCGGCCGGACTGTGACCGAACCGACCATGGCCGAGCGCCACCGCCTCCTGGTGGCGCCCGACCGGCAACAGCAACTCGCTTCCATGCGTGAGGAGTTGGACGCCCTGGGCGATGCCCGCGGGCGGGCCGACCTCGACGGGGCGATGAGCGGCTTCCTCGGCTCCGAGTGGGCCGACCACCAGGACCCGGTGACCGCCCTCGCCGAGCAGCTCACCGACGACCTGACCTCGGCCCTCGCCGAACTCGGCACCGCGCCCGCCCAACTCGCAGGCGTGGTGGCGACCTTCACACTCCAGGACGACGCATCCGCCCGGCTGCGCCCGTTCGCCGACGGCTCCGGACTGGTGATGGTCTCCGATGCGGTCCTCACCGCGGCCGACGTGTACGCCGCGGCGGCCGCGGGCAGCCTCGCCCGGCTCGCCGAGGGCGGCGTGCTGCGACGACTGTGGCGCGCCGCCGGGGCGCACCGGCGCGGCGCGTTCGCCAGGGACCCGCAGGTGCTGACCGGGCTGCTGCGCTACTACCACGTCCACCAGCGGGTCTACGGCCTGTCCGGCAAGCTCGGCGTGCGGGTCGGCGGCGACGGCGGGCAGATCCGGACCCTGCTGAACGTCCAGGCCGCGAGGTTCGTCTTCGGCCACGAACTGGCCCACCACGTCCTGGGGCACGGCCGGGCCGTCAGCGGATTCTCCCCCGACGAGCGACTGCCCGTCTGCTCCGCCGCGCAGCAGCAGGAACTCGACGCCGACCTGCTCGCCCACCGGGCGAGCGTCCGCGCCCTGGAACGGGACCTGGCGAGCGTTCCGCAACTGGCCGAACTCGCGGGCCTGATCGCCGTCCTGGGCAGCCTGACCGCGATGCTCGCCCTGCACTCCACGGAGCGGGCGCTCTTCGTCCGGTGCGGCAACACGCATCCGCCGGCCGGGGACCGGGCGGCCCGGCTGCTGGCCCGGCTGAGTGACCGTCACCAGCAGTTCGCCGCGATGCTGCTCGGCTCCCTGCTCCCCGTCACCGAGCAGGCCTGCGCCTACCGACCGGACGCGACCCCGTTCGACCCCGCCCTGCCCGGGCGCGTGCGCGAGCTCGAAACCCCGCACCCCGCCGCGTACTTGGCGAAGATCGGCGCGCTCGACACCCTGCTCTGCCGGCCGACCGGCTGGCTGGTGCAGGTCCTCGCCGACGCCGACCCGGAGGGTGCGCCGCAGCTGGGCACGGGAGCACGGCAGGCGGCGGACGGGGAGGCCGAACAGGCACTGCTCACCTGGGGGTTGGCCCCGGCCCTGGCCGCCCGCACCGCCGACCCCGGCCAGGCCCTGACCTTCCACACCCTGTACAGCAGGCTGCGCACCGCGATGACCGCCGCCGGTATGCCGACCGAGCAGCGGCTCGCCCTTCCGCTGGCGGCCGCCCGGCTGGTGGAGGACACGCTCCGGGCGACGGGCTGACCTCGCGCGACGGCTCCGGGTGTTGCCGGGGTGGGTGAGGGGGCCGGCGGGCGCACGGACCGGGGCAGGTCAGGACACGGCGTCGTGCCAGTCCTTGTTCGCCGCCCAGTGGGCGACCCAGCCGGCGAAGCCCGGGGCGGCCGTGGTGCCGCCGAAGGGTGCGCCGTACGGGTGGGCGCCCTCGCCGCAGATGAACCAGATGTGGCCGCGGTGCGGGCCGGTGACGATCAGGTGCCAGTACATGCCGCAGCCGTCGGTGCCGAGGACGATCGAGCCGTGGTGGAAGACCGGGCCGAGGGCGCCTTCGTCCTCCTCCTCGTCCTCGTCGGGTTCGTCGTCCTCCCAGAACCAGGGCTCGGTGAGGGGGAAGGGCTCGGCGAGTACCCGTTCGGGGCGGTTCGCGCCCCAGTCCGAGGGCAGGTCGGCGAGCGCGGTCAGGCCGCGGGTCGGCGGGCCGAGGTGGGAGCCGTCGGTGATCTCGGCGACGAAGGTGCGGTACGGCTCCGGAAGGACGATGCCGTGCCGGGCCTCGAAGGCGTGCACGGCCTCCCAGCCGAGCGCGGACGCGCCGTCGTCGGTGACGTCGAATGCGGCGCGGAGGACGGCGAGTTCGGCCGGGTCCGGGTGTTCGGTCTGCATGCGCCATGGATACCAGCACGATCGGACAGCCGAAAGAATTGAACGCGTTCAGTGTGACGGTATACGTTCCTTCTCGTGAAGTTCGTGATTCCCGGCGGGACCGGGCAGGTCGGAGCGATGCTGGAGCGCGCCCTGCGCGCGGACGGGCACGAGGTGGTCCTCCTCACCCGCACCCCCACCCGGCCCGGGCAGGTCGCCTGGGACGGCAGGACGCCCGGCCCGTGGACCGAGGAGCTGGACGGCGCCGGCGCGGTGATCAACCTGGCCGGGCGGACGGTGAGTTGCCGCTACACGCCGGAGAACCTGCGGCAGATGATGGACTCCCGGGTGGAGTCGACCCGGGTGATCGGCGCGGCCATCGCGGCTGCCGCCAGGCCGCCCGGGTGTGGCTCCAGATGAGCACCGCGACCGTCTACGCGCACCGCTTCGACGCCCCCAACGACGAGACGACCGGCCTGATCGGCGGCAGCGAACCCGACGTCCCGGCCTACTGGGAGTACAGCGTCCGGATCGGCCGCAACTGGGAGGCCGCCCAGCAGGAGGCCGTCACCCCGGCGACCAGGAAGGTCGCGCTGCGGACGGCGATGGTCCTCAGCCCGGACCGGGGCGGCGTGTTCGACATCCTGTCCTGGCTGCCCCGGCTCGGCCTGGGCGGCTCCGTCGGCGGCGGGCGGCAGTACGTCTCGTGGATCCACGAGCACGACTTCGTCCGTGCGGTGCGCTTCCTGGTGGACCGGGAGGACGTGTCCGGCCCGGTCAACCTGGCCGCACCGAAACCGCTTCCGCAAGGGGAGTTGGCCCGCGAGCTGCGCCGCGCCCACCGGATGCCGCTGGGCCTGCCGGCGACCCGGTGGATGGCCGAGATCGGGGCCTTCGCCCTGCGGACGGACACCGAACTGCTGCTGAAGAGCCGCCGGGTCGTCCCGGGCCGGCTGCTGGCCGACGGCTTCTCCTTCGCCTACCCCGAATTCGCGGACGCGGCGCACGAGTTGGTGACGCGACGGCGAGCGGGGGCGGCGCGGTGAGACAGTTGCCGAGCCGCGAGTGGGGCTCGCATCGACCGGGGCGGTGAGCTGAGCCGGAGGCGCGACACGGAGCTCGTCTCCTGACGGTCCGCCACCGGTGCGGCATGGGCTGTGGCGGACGTCTCAGTATGCGGAACGGACGGTGCGGTTCGAGGGGGTATGTCCGTTCTTCTGCAACGGCCGTGTTGCGGGGAAATGAAGCCGCCACAATTCCGGAAACAGGGCGGAAGGAATGCGGCAGGAGTTCCGCAAGGGGATTTGCGGAACGGCGGAGAGATCCGATCTGATGGCGCTCGAACGGCAGCCGGGAAACCCCCGGGAGTCGATTCGGAAATGCCCACCAGCGCACCCTCACCCACGGGGCGGCGGAGAATTCGGGGAGTACGCCTCTCATGGCAGCGCTCGACACAGTCGCAGTCACCGGCCCGGTCCCCGGGCCCGCCGAACCGAGCCTGTTGCGCAGGGTGGTGCACGACCGGGTCGGCGCTGCCGCTCTCGCCGTCGTCCTGTTGTTCCTGCTGCTGGCCCTGGCCGCGCCGCTGATTGCCGCGCTGTACGGGAAGAATCCGGTCGAGCACTACGGTCAGAACACTCCGGGCCTGCTCAGTGACGGTGGCGTGCCGATGCTGCCGAACGGCGGGATCTCCGGCGAGTTCTGGTTCGGCCTGGAGCCGGGCCTCGGCCGGGACGTGCTGACCCAGTTGCTGTACGGCATCCGGACCTCGCTGCTGATCGCTTTCGCCGCGGCGGGCGTGACCACCGCGCTCGGTGTGCTGGCGGGCGTCGCGGTGGGCTATCTCGGCGGTATCGCGGACCGGTTGTTCGGGTTCCTCGCCAATGTGCTGCTGGCCTTTCCGACACTGCTCCTGCTGCTCGCGATCAGCCCGGTGATCCAGTCCCGGCTGGTCGATCCGAATGCGGCGGAACCGGATTGGATGCAGTTCCTGGTGCTGGTCCTGGTGTTCTCCGCGTTCGGATGGATTCCGCTCGCGCTTTCGCTCCGGGCCACCGTCCGCTCGCTCCGGGAAAGGGATTTCGTGCAGTCCGCCCGGGCGCAGGGCGCGAGCCGGTTCCACGTCGTGGTCCGCGAGCTGCTGCCGAACGTCCGCTCCCAGCTGCTCGTGCACGCCACCATGGCCGTGCCGGCCTTCGTCGCCTCCGAGGCCGCGCTGTCGTTCCTCGGCGTCGGCGTCACCGAGCCCGTCCCCGACTGGGGGCGGATGATCTCGCGCGGCTCGGAGGTGTTCCGGTCCGACCCGACCTACCTGGTCTTCCCGGGCGTGGCACTGCTGCTGTTCGTGCTGGCCTTCAACCTGCTCGGCGACGCCGTCCGGGACGCGCTGGACCCGCGCCGCGCCCGCTGAACCCCCGCGCCCCGCTGCCCACTTCTTCACCGATCACCCATCCGAACCCTCCCCGACGCCGACGTGCTCGGGCCAAGGAGACATTCGCCATGCGCTGGACCAGACCGTCGCTCGCCGTCATCGCCGCCGCCCTGCTGACGACCTCCTGCTCGGCCGGTGCCGGCAGCACCGGCCACGCCGGCGGGGCCGCGTCGAAGGACACCTCGCCGCTGACCGCCGCGCTCGGCACCGAGAAGGACAGCGCCGGCCCCGCCCCGGCCGTCCCCGGAGCCCGCCCGGGCGGCACGGTCAACGTGTACAACAGCGTCGAGTTCCGCCACCTGGACCCGCAGAAGGTCTACGCGGGCGCCACCTACAACGCCTCGCTGCTGTGGGGCCGTCAGCTGACGCAGTACCAGGTCGTGGACGGGAAGGCCAAGCTGGTCGGCGACCTGGCCACCGACACCGGCACCTCGACCGACGAGGGGCGGACCTGGACCTACCGGCTCAAGGAGGGCGTGGCCTGGGAGGACGGCAAACCGATCACCTCCGAGGACGTCAAGTACGGCATCGAGCGCACCTTCGGCAAGGGCTACGAGGTCGGCCCGCCGTACTGGCCGCAGTGGCTCACCGGCGAGCCCAACTACGAGGCGGCGCGCGCCAAGTACGCCGGCCCGCAGGCCGGGGGCCTGGCCGCGATCGAGACCCCGGACGCGCGCACCCTGGTGTTCCACTTCCCGCAGCCGCAGGCCGACGTGCCGTACATGGCCGCGCAGTCCTCCTCCTCGCCGGTGCGCCGGGACAAGGACACCGGGACGGAGTACGACCGGCTGCCGTTCGCCACCGGCCCGTACCGGATCGTCGAGCACGTCCAGAACACCCGCATGGTGCTGGAGCGCAACCCGGCCTGGAAGGCGGAGACCGACCCGATCCGCAACCAGTACCCGGACCGGTTCGTCTTCACGTACGGCAAGGAGGCGCTCAACGGCAACCAGGAGATCCTGTCCGGGCGCGACGGCGGCGCCAACGCCACCACCGCCTCCGACGAGCTCTCCCCGGAGCTGTACCAGGTCACCGACACCGACCCCAAGGCCGGGGAGCTGGTGGTCTCCGGCCGCCGCGGCGCCTTCGTCAGCCAGCTGGTGATCAACAACGAGCGGGTGCCGGACGTCGAGGTGCGCCGGGCGCTCAACCTCGCCTACCCGCGCCAGCAGGCCCGGCAGGTCCAGGGCGGCTCCCGGACCGGCGAACTGGCCAGCACGCTCAGCTCGCCCGCGCTGCTCGACTGGCAGAAGTACGACCTGAACCCGGCCCGGCCCGAGGGCGACCCGGAGGCCGCCAAGGCCGCGCTCGCCAAGGCGAAGCAGGCCCCGGGCACCCTGAGCTACGCGTACAGGAACACCCCGGACGGGCAGCGCGTCGCCCAGGTGCTGGTCGACGGCTTCGGCAAGGCGGGCATCACCGTGGTGCCCAAGCCGATCGACCCGAAGGCCTTCCTGGACGAGGTGCACCGGGCCGACTCGCCGTACGACCTGTTCGAGGAGACCAGCTCGGTCGACTGGCCGACGCCCTCCACGCTGATCCCGTTCTCCTTCGACGGCCGGGCCGGCAGCGACATCAACTCGGCGCGCTACCGCAATCCCGAGGTCGACCGCGAGATCGACCGGATCAACCGGATCGGCGAGCCGCGCGCCAAGGCCAAGGAGCTGTACGCGCTGGAGCAGACCGTGATGAAGGACCTGCCGGTGCTGCCGCTCGCCTACCCGACCGTCAACCAGCTGCGCGGCAGCAACGTGGGCGGGGCGTTCATCCACCCCATCTACGGTGCGGTCGGGCTGACCTGGCTGTACCTCAAGTCCTGACCCCCTCGCCCGGTGCCCGCCGCCAGCGGCGGGCACCGGGGCGACCCCCGCCCTCCGAATCCCCCGTCACGTCGACCCCGGACCGGCCATGCTCACCTTCGTCCTGCGGCGGACCCTCCAGGCGCTCGGCGTCCTGCTCGCGGTCTCCGCCGCCGCCTTCGCCCTCTTCTACGCCGCGCCCGCCGACCCGGCCCGGGCCGCCTGCGGCCCGCGCTGCGACAGCGGCCAGATCGCGGCGGTGCGCCAGAGCATGGGCCTCGACCAGCCGCTGCTCACCCAGTACACCGAGTACCTGGCCGGCGTCGTCGCCGGACGGGACATCAACGACGTGGACGGCTCGGCCATCCACTGCGCGGCCCCCTGCCTCGGCTACTCGTACCGGCTGCACCAGCCCGTGGCCGAGGCGCTGGCCGACCACCTGCCGGTCACCCTCTCGCTGACCGCCGGGGCGCTCGCCGTCCTGCTGGTCCTCGGCCTCGGCACCGGGTTCGTCTCCGCGCTGCGGCACGGCCGCCGCACCGACCGGCTGCTGTCCGGCTTCACCCTGGTCGGCGCGAGCGTGCAGATCTACTTCCTCGGCTACCTCGCCCAGTGGTGGCTGGTCCACTCGACCGGCCTGCTGCCGCTGCCCTCCTACACCCCGCCGACCGAGGACCCGGCGGCCTGGGCGGGCGGGATGCTGCTGCCCTGGCTCGTCCTCGGCTTCGTCAACTCGGCGGTGTTCGCCCGGCTCTCGCGCTCCCAGCTGCTGGAGACGATGAACGAGGAGTACGTCCGCACGGCCCGCGCCAAGGGCCTGGGGCGGTTGCGCGCCCACCTCAAGTACACCTCGCGCGGGGCGGCCGGGCCGCTGGTGCAACTGCTCGGCCTGGAGGCCGGGGCGCTGCTCGGCGGAGCCGTGATCAGCGAGACCGTGTTCGGACTGAACGGCGTCGGGCGGTTCGCCGCCCAGGCGGTCTCCGGGCAGGACCTGCCGGCCGTGGTCGGCGCGGTGCTGCTGGCCGCCTGCTTCGTGGTGCTGTTCGTCGCGCTGGCGGACCTGGCGGTGGCCTGGCTCGACCCGCGCATCCGACTGGGCCGATAGGAGCCGCAACGATGAAGCCTCTGGAATCCCGAAACGCCGCGGAGACCGAACCGGTGCTCAGCGTACGGGACTTGACCGTCGAGTTCGCCGGTCCGCGCGGCGGCGCCCCGACAACTGCCGTACGGGGACTGTCCTTCGACCTCGCGGCGGGTGAAGTCCTCGGCCTGGTGGGCGAGTCGGGCTCCGGCAAGTCCACCGTCGGACTCGCCCTGCTCAGCCTGCACGACCCGCGCACCACCCGCGTCACCGGCTCGATCCGGCTGGCCGGAAGGGAGTTGGTGGGCGCCGCGGAGTCCGAGCTGCGCGCGGTGCGCGGAGCCCGGGCCGCCCTGGTCTTCCAGGACGCGCTCACCTCGCTCAGCCCCTTCCACGGCGTCGGCGCCCAACTCGCCGAGGCCTACCGGCTGCACCACCCGCGGGCCGGCCGCGCCGAAGCCCGGCGGCGCGCCGCCGCGATGCTCGACCGGGTCGGCATCCCCGCCGCCCGGCTGCGCGACCACCCGCACCAGTTCTCCGGCGGCATGCGGCAGCGGGTGATGATCGCGATGGCGCTGATGAACGACCCCCAGCTGCTGGTCGCGGACGAGCCGACCACCGCGCTCGATGCCCGGGTGCAGCGCCAAGTGCTCGACCTGCTCGGCGAGTTGCAGCGCGAGCACGGCACCGCGGTGCTGCTGGTCAGCCACGACCTCGGCGTGGTCGCGGGGACGGCCGACCGCACCCTGGTGCTGCGCGACGGGGCCGAGGTGGAGTCCGCGCCGACCGCCGAACTGCTGGCCGCCCCGCGCCGCCCCTACACCCGCGCCCTGGTCGGCGCGGCGCTGCGGCTCGACTCGGTACCGGGCAGCGCCCTGCCCACAGTTGACGAACCGTCACCCGCTCGGCTGTTCGCCCGCCGGCCGAAGGCGGCCGGGCGGCCCGAGCGGTGGCTGATGGAGGCGGAGGAACTCTCCGTGCACTTCCCCGGCCGCCGGCGCCTGCCCGCACTCCGGGCCGAATCGGTCCGGGCGGTGGACGGCGTCGGCCTGCGGATCGCCCCCGGCGAGACGCTCGGCCTGGTCGGCGAGTCCGGCTCCGGCAAGTCCACCACCTCCCGCGTGCTGGCCGGACTGCAACGCCCCACCGGCGGACGGCTCCGGTACGACGGCCAGGACGCCACCCGCCCGGACCGGGAGCTGCGCCGCCGGCTCAGCCGCGAGGTCCAACTGGTCTTCCAGGACCCGTACGCCTCGCTCAACCCGCGCCGCACCGTCGCCCAGACCCTCGACACCCCGCTGCGCCTGCACACCCCGCTCGACGCCGCGCAGCGCCGGGAACGCGCCGCCGAACTCCTGGACCAGGTCGGCCTCCCCGCCGCCCACCTCGACCGCTACCCGCACGAATTCTCCGGCGGCCAGCGCCAACGCATCGGCATCGCCCGGGCGCTGGCTCCCGAGCCGCGCCTGATCATCGCGGACGAACCGGTCTCGGCACTCGACGTCTCGGTGCAGGCCCAGGTCCTCAACCTGCTGATGGAACTGCGCGAACGCCTCGGCGTGGCCTTCCTGTTCGTCTCCCACGACCTCGCGGTGGTCCGCCACTTCTGCGACCGCGTCGCCGTGATGCACCGCGGCCGACTGGTCGAACTGACCGACCGGGAGCAGTTGTTCGAGGCGCCGCACACCGAGTACACCCGGGAGCTGCTGGCGGCGAGACACTAGAACTGTGCCGAGTGCCGCCCTACGGGGGGTCCGGGTGCCGACCGCGGTGATGTCGGGGGTCGAGGGCGTCCCGCAGGGCGTGCAGGTCGGCGAAGGTGACCTGCACGGCGAAGCGGGCCAGCAGGCGGCGCAGGCTCCGCTCGTCCCGGTCGCGGACGGCTTCGGCCAGGGCGGCCATCAGCGAGGTCCGCTCGCGCGGGTCGGACGTACGCCCCCCGCCTGCGGCCTTCGGCTCTTCCAACGGTCGCCCTCCCGTCCGCGCTGCTGCTCGTCGCCCCGGCCCGGCGTCCGCGCATCTCACCCCGGGTCCTCCTGCAGAGCGCAGATTACCTTCCTCTCGGACACCGAAAAATCTGTGCTCGCGGGAGTAGACATTGCCATGTCCTCGGGTTAGCGTTTCTCGCGTAAGCGCAGTCAGGAACTGGCCCGGCAGACATGAACTGGCGGGAAGAAGTTCGCAGGACGGCACGGCTGTGGGGCCCTGAAGCCAGAGATCGTTCAGTGAGGCGACAGGGCCGACGGCCGGGCCGGGTGGCCCGCAGGCATCAGGGGCCGCCGCCGAGCGGTACCAGCAGTCGCGGTACAGAGGTATCCCGGCAAAGGCGTCAGGCTGCGGCGCGCGTGCCGGGAGTCCGGCAGCGGGCGTCCCGCCCGGACGAGTTCGCAGGACCAGCAGTTGGCAGTACCAGTCCATTGATGAGGATGAACGGAGGGACTGAGCGCCATCAGGATCGCCCGGCCAGTGATGCCTTTCACCCGGGCGGACACCGCAGACCCCCTATGAGTACGAGGACGGTGGTTTCCGGTCACGCAGAAGCGATCCCCGCAGGTCCCCTCAGTCGGGACAGGGCGGAAGAAGGAACCCGGCCCAGGCCGGTAGATGGTGTTGTTTCCCCTTCGGGGCCCCGGAGCCGCCACGGCGCCGGGGCCCCTCGACGCGTTCCTCGGGAACCAAGAGAGGTGCAGTGACTACGACGACCGACCAGCCCGACACCCCGGACACCGTCAGCTCCTTCGACGACGACGACTACCCCGCCTACACCATGGGCCGTGCCGCCGCGATGACCGGCACCACCCCCGGCTTCCTCCGGTCCCTCGGCGACCAGGGCCTGATCACCCCCCTGCGCTCCGAGGGCGGCCACCGCCGGTACTCCCGCTACCAGTTGCGCATCGCGATGCGCGCCCGCGACCTGGTCGACCAGGGCACCGCCATCGAAGCGGCCTGCCGCATCATCATCCTCGAGGACCAGCTCGAAGAAGCCCTGCGCATCAACGAACAGCTGCGCCGGCGCCAAGCCGGCCCGGACTCCGCAGCCGACACCTGACCCACGGCACCCCGGCCACGGCCCACGAGCCGAGGCCCCGTCACGCTCAACGCCGGGGCAGGGCCGGGCCCGGCGTCAGCCGGTGGCGTGGGGGAGGGGCGGGGCGAGGGCCTGGACGTCGGCGTTCTGGCCGACCCAGAGGGTGATGTAGAGGGCGGCGGTGGCCTCCAGCAGGTGGGCGTGGGTGAGGGGGCCGGCGGTGACGGGGGTGCAGCCGAGGGCGCGGACCAGCTCGGCGGTGACGGTCAGGGCTCCGGGGTCGTCGCCGCAGAGGGGGACGGCGAGCGGGCGGCCGTCGAAGACCGGCGGGTTCAGGCGCCAGACGCTCTCGTGGCAGAGGTTGAAGGCCTTGACGACCCGGGCCCCGGGCGCGGCGGCCGCCAACTGCTCGGCGGCGGACGGCCCCTGCCCGGTGAGGAGGCGGAAGCCGGGGCCGACCGGGTTGGCGCAGTCGATCAGGACGCGGCCGGCCAGGGCGTCGCGCAGTTCGCGGGCCACCTCGGCGCCCGCGCCGTACGGGAGGGCCGCGAGCACCACCTCGGAGGACTCCGCCGCCTCGCGCAGGCCGGTCGGGCGGGCGCCGTGGCCGACCTTCCCGGCGAGCCGGCGGGCCTTGGCGGCGTCCCGGCCGCCGATGGCGAGGCGGTGGCCGGCGCGGGCCCACCGGGTGGCGAGGGCGTCGGCCATCCCGCCCGTTCCGAGAATGCCGACGGTCAGGGGATTCATCAACCGGCTCCGTTTCGTGCGGGGTTGGTGCGGCGTTCGTTGTCTTCGACAGTAGGGAGCCGGTCGGGCACCATTCGGTACGTGACCGATGCCTATCTCGCCGACTGCCGGGCCCGCCTCGCCTTCGACCTGCTCTCCAACACCTGGAACGCCGTGGTGCTGTGGGCGCTGCGCGACGGCCCGTGCCGCCCCGTCGAGTTGCGGGAGCGGATCGGCGGCATCAGCTCGAAGTGCTGACCGAGACGCTGCGCCGCCTCCAGTACCACGGGCTGGTCGCGCGCGCGCCGCAGGGCCACGGCGTGGAGTACGGGCTGACCGCGCTCGGCCGCACCCTGCTCGCCCCGATCGACGCCTTCGGGGCCTGGGCGTTCGAGCACGGTGACGAAGTGATGGCCGCTCAGGAGGCGGCGGAGGCCGGCGCGTGAGCGAGGCGCAGCCGGGCGCGGCGGAGATCGCGGCGTGGCTGGACGCCGTCGCCGACGGCCGGGCGGACCGGGACGCGGCGGACCGGTGGGCCGGGCGGTGGCTGCTGGACGACGCGCTGGAGTGGGACGAGGTGTCCCGGCGGGGCCTGGAACTGCTGTACGGCATCGACCTGCGCTCCGGCGCCGGCGAACCGTACCTGCACGACGCGGAGCAAGTCCGGGGTTGGGCGGCGGAGTTGAGGGCGCGAGCGGGGTGAGGCCGGGGCGGTCGGCGGCCGTGCCCGTCCGCCGGGGAGGCCCGGCCGGTTACCGGCCGGTACCGAGTGCGGGCCGGTCGGGGGGCGCTGACGGCGGGCAAGCGCTGGACCGTCGGAATGGAAAGCCGCGCGAGGCCGCACGAAGTATCCGGCGAAGGGTTAGATTTCGGGCAATCACCCCCTTCGATCGCAGCCGGGCCGCCGCCGCAGCGCGCGCCGTCCGGCCGGGAACACGAGGAACTCCCCCATGGCACCGCACTTCCGAGGCGCCGCACTGCTCGCGGCCGCCGCTATGACGCTCATCCTTGCCCCCACCGCCGCCGCTGTCGGCAGTCCGGTCGAACCCACCACGACGACCCTCACGGCCCCGCCGCCGACGATCCCCAGGCCGGCCCCCAGGCGGACGTCCCGGCCGACCCGGCCGACGACCAGCTCGGCGACATCGCCACCCCGGCGCCGCCCCCCTGCCGGGCGACGTCGCCACGCCCGGCAGCGCCCCGATCCCCGGCGGCGTGCCCGGGTTCCAGGACGGCGGGGCGTCGAACACCGCGCTGCGGCCCGTCGACAAGGTCTACCCGGCACTGCCGCCGCCCGGCCGGCTCGTCCACGGCGAGCCCGTCAACCGGGCGCTGCCCGCGCTCGGGCGCTGACCGCGCGCGAGCCGCGCCGAACGGGTGAAGGCCCGCACCGGACGGACGGTGCGGGCCTTCGCGCGCCTTCAGTGCGGGCGGTGGTCGGCGAGCAGGTAGTCGGCGGTGCCGGTGAGGTGCAGCAGCCGTTCCAAGTGTGCGGGCCGGCGGTCCAGCAGCAGGCGGCGGCCGGCCGCGTCCACGTCGCGGCGCAGCTGCAGCAGGACGGACAGGCCCATCGAGTCGCACAGCGACATGCCGTGGCAGTCCAGGCGGACCGCCTCGGCGTCCGGACGGGCGGCGAGCAGCTCGGCGACCGCCCGGAGCAGGTCGTCGCAGCTCTCGTGGTCGAGCTCGCCGGTGACCGGGACGGTGACGGCGGCCGGCGGGGCGGCGGCGGGGGCGCGCTCGGGGCCGCTCATGACGGGGACCCGAGGTCGGAGGGCTGCCGGGCGGCCGTCAGGACGGCGACGCTGCGCGGCAGGTCGCGCAGCTCGTCGGCGAGCACGCGCAGCGAGAACGCGAGGAAGGCGTCCGGGACGGAGCGGGCGGCGAGGACCTCGCCCGTCCACGCCAGGAAGTCGGCGAAGAGTGCGGGATCGCCGGTGTAGAGCGCCACCGCCAGGTACTCGACGATGTGCCCGAGGTCGTCGAGGGTGTGCTCGCGCTGGAGCTCGGTGTAGTTCCGGACCGGCGGGAACTCCCGTTCCAGCGCGGCCAGCACGGCCGCCACCAGCTGCCGGGAGCTCCTGCTGACCAGGGTGTACTCCTGGTCGACCAGGTGCGGCAGGTCGTCCACCGGAAGGTGCGGCGAGGCCGGGGCGGGCAGGCCCCCCGCGAGCCGGTCGGCGGCGGAGCGGGCGTCGGCCGCCCAGGCGTCCGCGCCGAGCAGGTACGCGTACCGCCCGTCCGCGCCGAACGCCGCCCCGCCCGCGATCACCGGCACGCCCGCGGCCTGCGCGGCCGTGATCGCCGCGTGCGCGGCGGGCAGCCGGGCCGCCAGCGAGGCCGACAGCGCCAGCGCGTCGGGCGCGGTGCGGTGCAGGTGGGCGATCAGGTGCGGGGTGGGGCACTGCGCGCCCAGGTAGTCCACCCGCCAGCCGCGCAGCGTCAGCACCTCGGCCAGCAGCCGGGCCGGGAAGGCGTGCCACTCGCCGTCCACGCAGGCCACCGTGACCCGGCCGCGGGCCGGCACGGCGGGCGCGAACGCCGGATGGCCGGCGAGCACGCCCACCACCCGGTCGGTGACCGCGGTCGCGGCGTGCTCCTGCACCACGCTGATCCGGTCCGCCGCCCACTCGCGGCCGATCCGGGCCTGCAGGGGCGCGATGACGTCCAGCAGCAGCGCCTCCGGGGCGAGGCCGGACTCCAGGGCGCCCACCGCGAGCGCGGCCGCCGCGGTCTGGTCGCCGGCCAGCACGGCCGTCCACAGCCGGTCGGTCAGGTCGGCGGGGGAGGGGACGGGAACGGGGAGGCGGGCCGGGGCCGCCGTCTGCTGCGCGCTCATGCGGCCCGCCCCGGGCGGCCGCCGACCAGGGCGAGGTGGCCGCGCGGCGGCGCGGCGATCACCATCACCGCCATGTCGTCGTGCCGTCCGTCCCGGATCCACTGCGAGGCCAGCATCTGCACCCGTTCCACGATCGCCTCCGCGGGCATGCCCGCACACTCGCCCAAGGCCTGTTGCAGCCGGTGGTCGCCGAACTGCTCCCGGCCGGTCGGCCCGCCGCGGGCCTCGGTGATGCCGTCGCTGTACAGCACGCACGCCTCGCCGGGATCGAGCAGCACCGTGTCGGTGCGGGTGGTGGCCTCCGGCAGCACGCCCACGATGCTGCCCAGCGTGCTGGACGGCGTGACCCGGCCGTCGGCGCGCACCACCATCGGCGCGGGATGGCCCGCCGCCGAGAGCCGGACCCGGACCCGCTCGCCCTCGCGGCGCACCGAGGCCAGCACCAGCGAGGCGAACCGGGTGTGATGGGACGTCAGCAGCGCCCGGTTCAGCAGTTGCAGCACCCGTTGGTGGTCGTCCGCCAGCGGCAGCAGGGCGTGCAGCGTGTTGCGCACCTTGCCGGTCATGACCGCCGCCTCCAGGCCCTTCCCGCTGACGTCGCCCAGCAGCGCCAGGGCCTCGCCGTCCGGCTCCGCGGACGGGTGCACGTCGTAGAAGTCGCCGCCGATCCGGTCCCGGTCCACGGACGCCCGGTAGCCGCCCGCGAAGTCCACGCCGTTCAGGTGCGCCAGCCGCGGCGGCAGCAGCTCGCGCATCAACAGGTCGGTCACCGAGGCCTGGTCGGAGTACATGACGGCCGCCGAGACCGCCGCGCCGGCCCGCGCGGCGAACATCCGCGCGAACACCTCCTCGTCGGCGTCGAAGCCGCCGCCGGCCGCGCCGCGCAGCAGCACCAGTGCCCCCGCCGGGACGCCGTGGCCCGGCAGCGGCGTCACCACCACCGAGCCGACCCGGCCCAGGCCCTCCGGCACCAGCCAGTCCGGCGTGGCGCTCGGGTCGATCCACCGCGACGGCACCGGCGGGAACCCGCGCAGCGCCTCCGCCAGCCCCGGCACCTCCGCCGGATCGGCCCGCACCTGCCGGTGCACCGGGTCGCCGCCGCCCAGCGCGGAGACGAAGCGCAGCGTCCGCCCGCGGGGCGGGGAGACCACCACGGCGGCGTCCGCGAGGTGCAGCGCCGCCTGCCGGGCGGCCGTCTCCAGGATCCGGTCCACGTTCAGCGAGGACAGCAGCAGACCGGACAGCCGGGTCAGCAGCTCCCAGTCGCACGGTCCGCCGCCGGCCGTCCCCGGCAGCACCGCCGAGCAGCCGTCCGCGCCGACGAACCACCACACCACGCTGCCGTCGGCCTGCGGGGAGGGGTGCGCCTCGACGGTGCCGGCCAGCGGGTCGCTGTGCCGGACGACACCCGTGCGGCCCCCGCCGGCCAGCCGCAGGTGCGCCCGCCGCAGCCAGGCCGGCACCGGACCGGCGGTCGCGTCGCCGTGCTGCGGGTCGGCCGGCGGCGCCAGCAGGCGGCGGGCGGCGGGGCTGGCGTGCCGCAGCCCGCCGGCGGGATCCAGCACCGCCACGGGGTACGGGGAGCCGGTCAGGAACTCCGCGCCGGCCGTCGCCGGGGGAAAGATGGGGGGAAAAGCCATGGTCGGGGCCCCGACGGGCCCTCACCTCGCAATCGGTCGTCGCCGGCCGCGGCTGACGCTGGGGCCTGCCGCGCTCGGCGAGCGTGGTGCGGGCCGACCGGGGCCGGTACCGGACCGGACGGGCCGCACCCGAACGGCCATGCTATCGCCCGCCGCGCGCCACCCCGAGGCGCGCGCCCGCGAGGGCCGGGCGGCCGGTGCGGCGGCGCGGAAGCGTCCCGGACGGCGGACGGTACACGTTCGGCCGGTGTGGCGCGCGGATGGCCGGGCAACCGAGAGGTGACAGACCCGCGTGCGGCCCCGTGGTTTCGGGGGCGGGACGCACAGGAGCCGATCCGAGGACACCACCATGCCGCCCACCGACACCGATCCGACCGGGCGGGCCGCCGCCGGCCCGGCGGTGCGGACCGCCGCCGAGGCCCGGGCCGCGGTCACCGCCGCGCTCGGCCGGCATGCCGCCGAGCACGTCCGGCTGCACGGCGACGCCTGCCTGGCCGTCACGGAACTGGTCACCAACGCCATCCGGCACGCCGGGGGAGTGACCGGGTTCGCCGTCCGGGCGGGTGCGGGCGGCAGCGTGCTGACGATCGACGTCGAGGACGCGGACGACCGCCGCCCGAGCGGGGACGGGGCCAGCCTGACGGACCCGACCCGGATCGGCGGGCGCGGCTGGGCGCTGGTCCAGCTGGTCGCCGCGAGCTGGGAGATCCACGGGCTGGCCGGGGGCGGCAAGCGGATCAGGATCACCCTGGCGGCCTGACGCCCCGTCACCGGGGGCCCGGGGCGGAACCCGGGGCGGACGAGGTCAGGCGAGGATCCGGGCCAGCAGGTCGTCCAGGTCGAGGTGCTCGGACTCGTCGCCGGGCGGGACGAGCGCGAAGGAGTCCTCCAGGAACGCCGCCACCGCGTCGGCGGGGATGCTGATCACCGCCCGGCCGTCGTGCGGGCTCAGGGTGACCAGCACCCGGCCGTCCGGGCCGGGCCGACCAGCACGTCGCCGTCGCCGACCGGGGCGCGGCGGCCCTCGTCCAGCAGCTCGCGGCCGAAGTACCACTCGATGGTCCCGCCGTCCGGGCCGCGGGACGGGAAGGCCAGGCACACGCCGTACGGCAGCGCCGTCTCGAAGCGGAGTTCCGCGGTGACGGCGACGTGCGGGAACGGGCCCTCGGGGAGGGTGACGTCGGTGGACCGGGACGTGGCGACGGGCATGCGGCGGTACCTCATTCTGCTGGAGGTGCGGTGCTGACGAGTCCGGTGCGTCCGGCCCGGCCGGGTGGCCGGGGCCGGGGAGCGGCACCGCGCGGCTACCCGGAGCGGCGCGGTCCACGCGTCGCGGTTGCGGAACCGTTACCGGCCGCCGGCCGGCGCTTCCGCCCGCCGGCCGGGGGGTTTCCGTCCGGCCCGAGGGGGCAGCCGGAGGGCGGCCGGACGAACACCGGCCCCATCACACCCCCGATGCGGAAGGACCCCCCATGGACCTCACCCACAGCCCGCTGGCGGACGGCGACCGCGACACGGCCGGGGGCGCACTGCAGGGCGCTCTGGTCGACCTCGTGGATCTGTCGCTGGTGGCGAAGCAGGCGCACTGGAACCTGTACGGACCCCGGTTCCGCTCCGTCCACCTGCACCTCGACGAGGTGGTGGCGACCGCCCGCGACTTCGCCGACCAGGTGGCCGAACGGGCCGCCGCGATCGGCGTCAGCCCCGACGGCCGGGCCGCCACCCTGGCCCGCACCAGCGGCCTGCCGGAGTTCCCGGCCGGCTGGATCGCCGACGACGAGGTGGTCGGCCACCTGGTGGAGGCGTTCGGCGCGGTGATCGGCCGGATGCGGGAACGGATCGAGCAGACCGACAGCGCGGACGCCGTCACCCAGGACCTGCTGATCGCGGTCACCGCCGCCCTCGAGAAGCACAGCTGGATGTTCCGCGCCGAGAACCGGAACTGACCAGCGCCGCAAGGCCGTTGCCGCCCGCCCGGGGCCGCCGTGGCACGGGCGGGCGGCCGCGCGGGGAAAATCCGGCGCGCCGGGTGCATACCTTGCGCCGCTCGGGGCAGCCGGAGCCCGGTGGCCGGACCGACCCTCCCGGGTCGGCGGCGCCGAGGCTCCCCACCGGAGGGAGCCGCACGAACGAGGAGAACGCCACATGGCGGTGGAGCATGCGTCCGAACGGCTCGTCGAGCTGCTGAGCCGGGACGACGCGCTGCAGGACCAGTGGGTGGACGCGGTGGCGGCCACCCTCGGCGGCCGGATCAGCCGCGCCGAACTGGAGCGCGAACTGACCGACCTCTACCAGGCGCTGACCCAGGCCCTCGGCAAGGGCGGCCTGGACTGGCGCGGCGAGGACTACTCCGAGGTCCGCGCCCTGCTGGTCGAGATGTCCCGCACCCGGGCCCGGCACGGGTTCACCCCCACCGAGACCGCCGTCAGCGTCTTCGCGTGCAAGGACGTGCTGGCCCCCACCACCGACAGCACCGCCGAGGACATCACCGCCTACCTCCAGCTGACCCGGCTGCTGGACGCCCTCGGCCTGTTCACCATCGAGACCTACGCCCGCGCCCGCGAGGAGATCATCAGCGCGCAGGCCGAGCAGCTGCTCGAACTCTCCACCCCCGTCGTCAAGCTGTGGGAAGGCGTGGTCGCCGTCCCGCTGGTCGGCACGCTCGACTCCGCCCGCACCCAGGTCGTCATGGAGAAGCTGCTGCAGAGCCTGGTCGACTCCGAGTCCGAGCACGCCATCATCGACATCACCGGCGTGCCCGCCGTCGACACCGAGGTCGCCCAGCACCTGCTGAAGACCGTCGTCGCCGCCCGCCTGATGGGCGCCGAATGCACCATCTCCGGCATCCGGCCGCAGATCGCGCAGACCCTGGTCGCGCTCGGCGTCCAGTTCGGCGACATCGTCACCAAGGCGACCCTCGCCGACGCGCTGCGCCACGTCCTGCACCGCAGCGGCGCCCAGCAGCCCGCCGCCCCGAGCACCGCGGGCGGCGACCGGTGAGCGACCGCGTCCCCATCCTCCGGATCGGCCAGGTCCTGCTGGTCTCCATCCAGATCGACCTGGAGGACCAGACCGTCCTCGACCTGCAGGACGACCTCGCCGAACGGATCGTCGCCACCGGCGCCGGCGGCGTCGTCATCGACATCACCGCCCTCGAGATCGTCGACTCCTTCGTCGGCCGGATGCTCGCCAACACCGCCGCCATCTCCCGCATGCTGGACGCCGAGACCGTCGTCGTCGGCATGCGCCCCGCGGTCGCCATCACCCTGGTCGAACTCGGCCTCTCGCTCGGCGGGGTGCGCACCGCGCTCACCCTCGACAAGGGCCTGGCGCTCCTCGAACGCGACCGTACCGCGCGTACGGCCCGCCCATGACCGGGCACGAGGTGGAACAGGAGGAGACCGTCCCGATCACGTCCAACGACGACGTGGTGCGCGCCCGGCAGACCGTGCGGACCTACGCCCAGCAGTGCGGGCTGTCGCTGGTCGACCAGACCAAACTGGTCACCGCCGCCAGCGAACTCGCCCGCAACACCCTGGTCTACGGCGGCGGCGGCCGGATGCGCTGCGCCGCCGTCCGCCGGGCCGGCCGGGTCGGCGTGCACGCCGTGTTCGAGGACCGCGGGCCCGGCATCCCCGACCTCGACCTGGCGCTGACCGACGGCTGGACCTCCGGGGGCGGCCTCGGCCTCGGCCTCAGCGGTGCCCGCCGCCTGGTCGACGACTTCGACCTGCACAGCGAGCCCGCCACCGGGACGAGGGTGTCGGTGACCAAGTGGAAGCGCTGACCTCCCCCGTCCTCGAGGGCGAGGACGCCGTCTGGCTGCGGCACTCCGAGTCGCTGCCCGCCGCCGCCCGCGGCACCGCCCGCCAACTCGCCCACCGCATCGGCCTGCTGCCCGAACGGGTCGCCGAAGTCGGAGTCGCCGTCAGCGAGGCCGCCACCAACCTGCTCCGGCACGCCGCCGACGGGGCGATGGTGCTGCGCGTGGTGCGCACCGACACCGAGGCCGCCCTGGAGTTCGTCACCGTCGACAGCGGACCCGGGATGACCGACGTCCCCGGCGCGCTCGCCGACGGCTACTCCTCCGACGGCACCCTCGGCATCGGCCTCGGCGCGATCGCCCGGCTCGCCGACACCTTCGACCTGCACTCGCTGCCCGGCCGCGGCACCGTGCTCGTCGCCCGGTTCTGGAACCGCACCCCGGCGGCCGCGACGCCGCCGCCCAGGGCGAGCCCGTCGCCGCCGGCCTCACCCGCCCGATGAGCGGCCAGGACCTGTGCGGCGACGCCTGGGCGATACGCCCCGCCCACCCCGCGCCCGACCGGTACGCGGCCGGCGCGCTCGCACCCGGCCGAGCCGGGGCCGCCCGGCTCGACTGGGCGGCGCTCACCAACCGCGCCCCCGGCCGGCCGCCCCCGCCGGACCCGAACAGCCGGGCGGCGGCGGCGCGTTCCTGCTGATGTTCTGCGACGGGCTGGGTCACGGCCCGCTCGCCGCCCGCGCCACCTCCGACGCCGTCGCCGCCTTCCACCGCAGCGCCGCACACACCCCCGACCAGGTGCTCGCCGACCTGCACCGGGCGCTGCGGGCCGGCCGCGGCGGCGCGATCGCCGTCGCCCTCGTCGAACCCGCCGAACGGCGGCTGACCTTCTGCGGCGTCGGCAACGTCAGCGCGTTCGTGGTGGACACCGCCACCGGCGCCCGCCGGGCGCTGCCGTCCGCGCCCGGCATCGTCGGCCACCAGATGACCGCCCCGCACACCGTCCGGCAGGAACTCGCCCCCGGCAGCGCCGTCGTCCTGCACTCCGACGGGCTCACCGGCCGCTGGCGGGCCGCCGACCTGCCCGGCCTGTTCAGCCACCTGCCGGTGACCGCCGCCGCCCTGCTGCTCCGCGAGGCCGGCGTGCGCCGGGACGACGCCGGCGTGGCCGTCGCGAAGGGCGCCTGGTGAACGGTCCGCCCACCCGTCCGCCCGTGCCGCTGGAGGTCACCACCATCAGCACCGCCCAGGACACCTTCGCCCTGCGCCGCAGCGCCCGGGCCGTCGCCGACCTGCTCGGCGCCGACAGCCAGGACGCCGTCCGGCTCGCCACCGCGCTCAGCGAACTCAGCCGCGACCTGCTCGGCGCCGACCGGCTCACCGCGACCTTCGCGCTGCACCCCGACCCGGCGCCCGTCCTGCACGTCACCCTGTCCTGGCACGGCCTGCACCGGCTGTCCGCGGAGGCCCTGGAGGCCTCCGCCCGGCTGCTCCCCACCCACCACCGGCCCACCGACGACGGCGGCACCGCCCGCGTCGAACAGCGCCTGCACCCGGCGGGCGAGGCCGACACCGACCTGGTCGAGCGGGCCCGCCGGCTGCTCGCGGTGCACAGCGGCCCCAGCGCCCAGGAGGACTCCCGCGCCCAGACCCACGACCTGATCGCCGCCCTCGAACAGACCCGCGCCCAGCGCGAGGAACTCCAGCGCCTCAACAGTGAGTTGGAGGAGACCAACCGGGGCGTCCTCGCGCTGTACTCCGAACTCTCCCGCGAACTGGAGGAGACCAACCGCGGCGTGGTCGCGCTCTACGCGGAACTCGACGAGAAATCACGCCAGTTGCGCGAGGCCAGCGAAGCCAAGAGCCGGTTCTGGGCGAACGTCAGCCACGAGTTGCGCACCCCCGTCAACTCCGTGGTCGGCCTCGCCGAACTGCTCCGCGCCGACACCGACGCGCCGCCCGAGGAACGCGAACGCCAACTCGCGCTGATCGCCGGCTCCGGCCGCACCCTGCTCGGACTCGTCGACGAACTCCTCGACGTCGCCAAGGCCGAGTCCGGCACCCTCGAACCCCAGTGGGCGCCGCTCGACCTGCGCGCCGTCCTCACCCACCTCGAAGGCACCCTGCGCGGCCTCGCCCGCCCCGGCGTCGAACTGCGGATCGGCCCCGTCCCCGACGGCCTCGACCCGCTGCTCGGCGACGAGACGATGCTCGCCCGGATCCTGCGCAACCTGCTCTCCAACGCGCTGAAGTTCACCGAGACCGGCAGCGTCCGCCTCGACACCCGGCTCGACCCGCCGAGCGGCGACACCGCCCACTCCACCCTGGTGCTGACCGTCACCGACACCGGCGTCGGCATCCCCGAGGACCAGCAGGAGCGCGTGTTCGAGGAGTTCTACCAGGTCAAGGGCCCGCACCAGCGCGGCCGCCGCGGCACCGGACTCGGCCTGCCCTACGCCCGCCGCCTCGCCGGGATCCTCGGCGGCACCCTGCACCTGGACAGCGCCCCCGGCCGCGGCACCACCCTCACCGTCCGCCTCCCCGCCCGCCCGCAGCGCGCCCCGGCCGCCCCGCCGTGCTGCTCGCCGTCGACGACGACCCCGCCTTCCGGGCCGTCCTGCGGCCCCTGCTGGAGCAGATCGCCGACCGCGTGGTCGAGGTCCACGACGGCACCGAGGCCTACGCCGCGATCCGCCGCACCCGCCCCGACGCCGTCGTCCTCGACCTGCACCTCGGCGACACCGACGGCCACGACGTCCTCGCCGCCCTCCGCGCCGACCCCGAGCTGACCCACCTGCCGGTCGTCGTCGTCACCTCCGCGACCCTCACCGCCGCCGAACGCGCCCGCCTCTCCCACGCCCGCGACGTGCTGCCCAAGACCGGCCTCACCGCCACCCGCCTCGCCACCGCGCTGGCCGCGCCCCCGCACCGCCGCACCCCGCCCGAGGACGGACCGTGACCAGCACACCCACCGACGCCGGCCCCGCCACCGTGCTGGTGCTCGACGACAACGACGCCACCCGCTACCTGATCGGCAGCTGGCTGCGCCGGGCCGGCCACACCGTCGTCGAAGCCGTCGACGGCACCCAGGCCCTCGACCTGCTCGACCGCACCCCCGCCGCCGAGCTGCCCGAACTCGCCGTCGTCGACATCAGCCTCCCCGACATGACCGGCTTCGAGGTGTGCGAACGCATCAAGCGGCAGCCCCGCACCGCGGCCCTGCCCGTCGTCCACATCTCCGCCACCGCGATCGAGGCCAGCGACCGCACCCAGGGCCTGCACCGCGGCGCCGACGCCTACCTCACCGAACCCATCGACCCGGCCGAACTCCGCGCCACCGTCACCGCCGTGCTCCGCTACACCCGGGCCCGCCAGCGCGCCGAACGGCTGGCCGCCCGGGTCGCCGCCCTGCACCGCTCCACCCTCGCCCTCTACGGCGCCACCGACACCGACGGACTCGTCACCGCCGCCGCCCTCGGCGCCGGACGGCTCGGCGCCGCCCGCGCCACCGCGATCGCCCTCGGACCCGACCGCGACACCCTGCACCTCGCCCACCACGCCGACGGCCCCGAACCCCTCCGGCTGCTGCACGCCCCGCCCGCCTGCTCGACGCCCTCGCCCACCACACCCTCGGCGACGCCACCGGCACCGACACCACCCTCCTCGACGCCGAGCAGTGGCACACCGTCCGCACCGGCCACGGCCTCGCCGCCGCCGGACTCCCGGACGGCCCCACCGCCCTCGTCGTCGCCCGCACCAAACCCGGCCGCCCGCTGCTCGCCCTCGCCGTCGACCGCGACGCCGTCGCCGCCCCCGACGCCCGCAGCCTGCTCTCCCAGCTCACCCAGGCCGCCGCCCTCGCCCTCGAAGCCCAGCGCAGCCAGGCCGAGGAACACGCCCTCGCCCTCACCCTGCAACGCTCCTTCCTGCCCAGCCGGCTCCCCGCCGTCCCCGGCGTCGAACTCGCCGTCCGCTACGAACCGGCCTCCGCCCGCAGCGAGATCGGCGGCGACTTCTACGAGGCCCTCGACACCCCGGCCGGCCTGCTGCTCGCCATCGGCGACGTCGCCGGGCACTCGCTGGAGGCCGCCATGGCGATGGGCGAACTGCGGCACGCCCTGCGCGCCTACGCCATCGAGGGCCACGACCCGCAGACCCTGCTGCACCGCCTGGACGCGCTACTGGTACGGCTGCGCCCCGGCCTCACCGCCACCGTCTGCCTGGTGCTGATCGACCCCGACCGCCGCCACCTCCGGATCGCCAACGCCGGCCACCTGCCGCCGGCGCTACGACTCCCCGACGGCACCACCCGCTACCTCGACGACCACGGCATCCTGCTCGGCCTCAACATGCCGCAGCCGCCGCCCACCACCCACCCGGTGCCCGACGGCGCCACCCTGCTGCTGGTCACCGACGGCCTGATCGAAGTCCCGGGCGAACACCTGGCGACCGGACTCGAAGCCCTCCGCACCGTCTACGCCGACGCCCCGCCGAGCCCCGACAGCATCGGCGACCTGCTGCTGTCCACCTTCGCCAAGGCCCAGAGCGACGACGTCGCGCTGCTCGTCGCCCGGCTCCACCACTCCTGACCGCGCGCCCGCGCCCACCGCCGCGGCATCACTCCGCACGACCCTCGGGGCCCTCCGGCCCGGCAGGCTGGTCGTCGTCGGCGAGTTCCGGCTCCAGACCCTCGGTGACGGGGGCGGCAGGCCGGCCGGTGTCGCGCCGCCAGCCGTCGAACGCCCACGCCGTGGCCGCGACCAGCCCGAGGCCGAGCAGCCAGCCCGCCAGCACGTCGCTCACCCAGTGCACCCCCAGCGCGACCCGGGTGAACCCCACCCCGAGCACGCTGACCACCGCCACCGCCCACGCCACCCGGCGCAGCGCGGGCCGCAGCAGCGGCAGGAGCACCAGCAGCAGCACGGCGCAGCAGGTCGCCGCCGTCATCGCGTGCCCGGACGGGAACGAGAACCCCGGCGCGTGCGCCACCGGATCGGGCAGCGACGGCCGGGCCCGCGCCACCGCCAGCTTCACCGCCGCGCCGATCAGCGCCGACGCGGCGACCGTGCCCGCCGCCCACAGCGCCAGCCGCCAGGCCCGCCGCCACAGCAGCAGCCCGGCCGCCAACGCGACCAGCAGCCGCATCGTCACCGGATCCCACACCCGGTCGCTGAACGTCCGCACCACGCCCAGCAGCGCCGGGTGCGCGCGCACCGCCCGGTGCAGGCCCACCGCCGCGGACTCGTCGAGCCGGTGCAGCGGCCCCCAGTGCGCCTCGACCAGCACCAGCAGCAGCGCCACCGGCACCGCCGCCACCGCGAACGCGGCCACGGCGGCGAGCAGCCGTACGCCCAGCCGAAGGTCGGCGGTGCGCGGGGAGAAGCGTGGGCGGCGCGGGCGGCCGAGGGGGCGGGTCACTGCGAGGTCCTTCCACGGTCGTGGGCCGGCGTCGCCGCCGCCCCGGGGTCGGGCCCGACCAGCGGGTCGGGCAGCACCGGGCCGGGCCGGCCGGTCCGGTCGGCCTCCAACTGGGCGGCGAAGGACAGGCCGACGAACAGCGCGATCGCCGTCAAATATGCCCACACCAGCAGCGAGAAGACAGCACTGAGCGGCCCGTACACCGCGTCGAACGAACCGGACAGGCGCAGGTACAGGCCCAGCAGCCAGGTCGCCGCGACCCACAGCACCAGGTAGACGCCGGCCCCGAAGGCCAGCCAGCTGTAGCCGGGCTGCCGGCGGCGCGGGGCCCGCCGGAACACCACGCTCGCCGACACCAGGCTGAGCAGCACACCCACCGGCCAGCGCAGCCACGACCACGCCAGCACCGTGCCGGGACCCAGCCGGAACACCTCCTGCCCGGCCGCCGCGATCTGCGGCCCGGCCACCAGCACCAGGAACCCGGTACCGAGCGGCAGCCCCGCCGCAGCCGCCATCAGCACGCCCCGCCCGTACTTGCGGGGGAACGGCCGGTCCCGCTCGATGCCGTAGATCCGGTTCGCGCCGCGCTCGATCTGCGCCATCGCCGCCACCAGGTTCACCAGCGAGAACACCGCGCCGAACCACAGCGCGAGGGTGCCGCCGGACCGCTGCCGGCTGCGCTCCAGCACCTCCTGGACCAGCGCCGCACTGGACGGCGGCGCCAGGCGCTCGACGCTCCCCGCCACCAACTGCCCGACCGGCCCGCCGTGCAGCGACGCGGCCAGGCCCACCACGGCGATGGCGAACGGGATCAGCGCCAGCACCGCCTGGAACGCCAGCGCCCGGGCGTGACTGAACCCGTCGGCGTACCGGAAGCGCAGGAAGGCGTCCCGGACCAGCGACCACCGGGCCCGCTCACGCAGCGTCAGCACCGCTTCGTCCGCCGACAGATGCTCGCGTCCGCCCCGGACCCGGCTGGCCGTCCCCATCAGGCCACCGCCTCGCGGGCCGCCGCCGGCGCCGGCAGCCCCGGGGCCCGCACCAGCAGCACGCCCGGACGGACCGTCAGGCACAGCACCCGACCGCCCGGCACCGGGTCGCCGTCGCACTCGCGCGGGCAGGGCCGGTCCGCCGCCAGCACGATCCGGCGGCCCCGGAAGTGCTCCAGCGGCGCGTCGGGGCCGCTCCGGCGCACCCCGGTGACCAGCGCGAACAGCGCCGCGCACCAGCCGCGCAGCCCGTGCGGCTGCACCAGCACCAGATCCAGCACCCCGTCGTCGGGCGCCGCGCCCGGCAGCAGCCGCACCCCGCCCTGGAGCGCACCCACGTTGCCGACGACGGCCGTCCCCACCCGGCGACGCACCGGCGGCCCGTCGTCCACCGTCACCGTCAGCGCGATCCGCCGGTCGCCCAGGTGCCGGGCCGCACCCACCAGGTACGCGGGCCAGCCGAGCCGGCGCTTCAACGCCCGCCCGGTGTCGGCCATCACGGCGGCGTCCAGGCCCATGCCGACCATCGCCGCGGCGGCCCGCTCCGGGAAGCCGTCGCCCTCGGCCCGGATCAGGTCGATCCGGCGGACCGGGCCGCTCAGCGCCGCCGCCAGCGCCGCCTCCGGGCCGGCCGGCAGCCCCAGATTGCGGGCCAGCAGGTTGCCGGTGCCGCACGGGACGACGACCAGCGTCGCACCGGTGCCCGCCACCGCCTCGGCGCACGCCGTCACCGTCCCGTCGCCGCCGCACGCCACCACCGTCCGGGCCCCCGCCGCGAGCGCCCGGGCCGCCGCCGCCCGCCCCGAATCGTCCGCCGCGCCCGGCAGCCGCAGCGGCTCCCCGCCGCCGGGCACCGCCAGCAGCGCGCACAGCCGGTCCAGCAGCGCCCCGTCCACCACCACCGGGTTGAACACCACCGCGACCGGACCGTCCAACGGCAGCCACCGCGGCCGCTCCTGACGGGCCGGCAGCGCCCGGCGCACGGCCCACAGCGCGGCCGCGCCGTTCGCCGCGCCCGCCAGCACGTCCGTCGGATGGTGCATCCCCCGGTACAGCCGGGCGAACGCCACCAGCACCGGCACCGCCCACGCCAGCGCGCACAGCGGCACCCGCCAGCGGCCCCGCACCCCGTGCAGCGCCAGCAGCCCCAGGCCGCCGTACAGCGCGGTCGCCGCGCCCACGTGGCCGGACGGGAAACCCGAGGTCGGCAGCGCGCCGTCCAGCCGCACCACCTCCGGCCGCGGCCGGTCCACCACGTGCGCCACCAGCACGAACAGCGCCGCCTGCACCGCGACCGCACCCGCCAGCAGCACCGCCGGCCGCCACCGCCGGCCGAGCAGCAGCAACCCGGCGGCCACCGCCGTCACCGTCACCACCGCCGGCGTGAACGCCACCGCCGACGCGAACGAACTCACCGCCGTGGCCGCGGGGTTGCGGTGCTCGGCCAGCCACCCCACCAGCGCGCCCTCGCGCGGATCCCACCAGCCGGCCGGCGGATGCGTGATCAGCAGTCCGACCGCCACCAGCAGCGCCGCCTGCGCCGCCAACACCGCCAGCAGCCCGGCGAGGGGCCGCCCGCCTCCCTGAGTCCTCGTCATGGCACCCGTGTCCCCCCACCGGCGGATTTCATCCCCCGTCGGCCGCGAAAGGCCGCCCGCCCCGGCATCGAACCCGCACCAGCGGGTAGCCGAGCGCGGCCACCCATCCCGCGGACGGAGGAACCCCCGCCATGACGACCGAAGCCACCGTGCCGTCCCCCGCACCCGCTCCCGACCCCTCACTCGCCGACGGCGGCGGGTCGGAACGCGGCCGGGCGCTGCGCCGCCGCCTGGAAGGGCTGATCGGGATCGCCGCCACCGAAGGCAATCTGCTCACCCCGCTGCGCAACGGCGACGAGATCTTCCCGGCCATGCTGGAGGCCGTCGAAGGAGCGCGCCGGACCGTCGACCTGATGACGTTCGTCTACTGGCGCGGAGAGATCGCCCGGGTGTTCGCCCGTGCCCTGGCCCGCAAGGCCGCCGAGGGCGTCCGGGTCCGGCTGCTGCTCGACGGCTTCGGCAGCCGCCTGATCGAACCCGACCTGGTCGACCTGATGCTCAGCAGCGGCGTCCGGATCTCCTGGTTCCGCCGCCCGGTCCGGCTCTCGCCGTTCAAGCAGAACCACCGGTGCCACCGCAAGGTCCTGGTGGTCGACGCCCGCACCGCGTTCACCGGGGGCGTCGGCATCGCCGAGGAATGGTGCGGCGACGCCCGGCACCCCGGCGAGTGGCGCGACACCCACGTGCGCGTGGTCGGCCCCGCGGTGGACGGCATCGCCGCCGCCTTCGCCCAGAACTGGGCCGAGTGCGCCCCCGGCACCCTGTACGACGCCGCCGACCGCTTCGAGGACCACGAGCAGCCCGGCCGGGCCGTCGTCCAGGTGGTGCGCGGCTCCGCCAGCGTGGGGTGGCAGGACCTGCAGACCCTGATGCGGGTCGTCATCTCCTCCGCCGAGCACCGACTGCGCCTGGCCACCGCGTACTTCGCCCCCGACAGCTACTTCGTCGACCTGCTGTGCGACGCCGCCCGCCGGGGCGTCGCCGTCGACCTGCTGGTGCCGGGCCGGCACACCGACAAGCGGGTCTGCCAGCTCGCCGGCGAACGCCACTTCGAGCGGCTCACCGCGGCCGGCGTCGCGGTGTGGCGCTACCGGCCGACCATGATGCACGCCAAGGTGCTGACGCTGGACGGGGCGGCCTCCGTCATCGGCTCCGCCAACTTCAACCGGCGCTCGCTCGACCACGACGAGGAAGTCGTCCTCACCGTCCTCGACGAGGAGTTCACCGCCCGGCTCGACCGGCACTTCGACCAGGACCTGTCCCGCAGCGAACGCGTCACGCCCGGCCGCTGGCGCCGCCGCGGACCCGCGCTGCGGGCTCTGGAAGCCGCCACCGCGCCCATCCGGCACTTCCTCTGACGGTGTGTCGGGTCGCTGCCCGCGGCCCGACGCACCTGCGGGCTGCGGGCTGCGGGCTGCGGGCTGGGGGCTGCGGACACGCGGAGGCGGGCACCCCCGGTGTCGGGGATGCCCGCCTGCTGGTGCGTCGTGTCCGGTGCTACCAGCGGTACCAGCGGCTACGGCCGCCGCCGGCAGCCGTGCCCCGGGCCACGAAGCCGACGAGCCACACCACGAGGACGACCAGCGCCACCCACCACAGCGCCTTCAATGCGAAGCCGGCGCCGAAGAGCAGTACCGCCAGGAGCAGGACCAGGAGAAGGGGAACCACGACGGGCCTCCAATTGTGTCGGTACATCAGCTGCGATCAGACCGCCGTCTGCCCGCCGAACCGGGCGTTATGCCACGAAAGTTCGGCGAATGTCTTGAATGCGGGCCGACTGTCGCTGCGGCAGAACCCCGCGCCGGGACGGGAGACGGGCTGTCGTAGGGTGGCGGGCTCCGACTGTCGATGACCAGGAGCTGCCCGCCATGCCGGACGAGATCACGCTGCGGCCCGTCACCGCCGAGGACCTCGACCTCTTCGACCGCGAGTTCGGCGGACCGGAGGGCGTCGGCCCGCACCAGTGGTTCGGGTACCGCTCGACGGGCGGTCTGCGCCGCCGCTTCGCCGAGAACGGACTGCTCGGCACCGACGGCGGCGTCCTGTCCGTCGCCGAGGACGGCCGCACCGTCGGCCGGGTCGAATGGTTCCCCGGCAGCTGGGGACGCCCCGAGACCTCCTCCTGCTGGACCCTCGGCATCGGCCTGATCCCCGCCGCCCAGGGCCGCGGCACCGGCACCCGGGCCCAACGCCTCCTCGCCGACTACCTCTTCGCCCACACCCGCACCGACCGCCTCCAGGCCTGGACCGACCACACCAACCTCGCCGAACAACGCGCCCTCGAAAAGGCCGGCTTCACCCGCGAGGGCGTCCTGCGCTCCGCCCAGTGGCGCGACGGCCGGTGGCACGACCAGGTGATGTACTCGCTGCTCCGCACCGACCCGCGGTGACCGTCACCCGCGGCGGGCGTCCGACCCGCCGCCGCGGCGCATGCAGACCCGGTCGGTGAGGCCGAGTGCCGCCTCCTCCGCGAGCACCTGCCGCAGCCCGTCGGTGAGTTGGTGCTCCGTCAGTTCGCGGAAGCCGAGCCGTCGGTAGTACGGCGCGTTCCACGGGACGCTGCGGAAGGTCGAGAGCGTCAGCGCGTCGAGCCCCCGCCCGGCCGCCCACCCCGCGACGTGATCGATCAGCTCCCGGCCCAACCCCCGCCCCGCCGCGGCCGGATGGACGCTCACCTGCTCGATGTGCGCACACCCGTCGAGCAGCCGGACCAGCACGAAGCCCTGCGGCCGGTCGGCGTCGTCGACGGTCACCCAGAGGTGGCCGAGCCGCTGGTGCGGCGCGAACTCCTCCGCGCCGGGTGGCGGGGCGTCGGCGATCTCCGCCATGCCGACGGCCCGGAAGGCCGCGCCGGCGGCCAGTTGGAGGGCGGGCAGCAGCGCAAGGTCGGCGGGCGTGGCGAGGCGGATCGGCATGACGTCACTCCATCACGGTCGGGGCGCGGGGGCAGCCCAGGTGGACGGGGGAGACGGTGATCCGGCCGGGTTGGAAGAGCTCACGGCCGATCAGTCGCAGGACGGAGGCGTCGGCGGCGAGGGGGAGCCAGACGCGGGGCGGCCGGCGAGCGGGGTGAGGTTACCCGTAGACGGTGCGCCGGGGGCGGGGGAGGGGTTGGATCAATCGGTGCCGAGGTGGGCCGCGAGGTACGGGGCGGTGGGGCTGCCGGGGGTGGCGGCGACGGTGGCCGGGGTGCCGGTGGCGAGGACGCGGCCGCCCGCGGTGCCGCCGGCCGGGCCGAGGTCGATCAGGTGGTCGGCGGAGGCGACGAGGGGCAGGTGGTGCTCGGCGAGCAGGACGGTCGCGCCGGCGTCGACCAGGCGGTGGAGCTGGGCGGTGAGGACTTCGCTGTCGGCGGGGTGCAGCCCCGTGGTGGGCTCGTCCAGCAGGTACAGGGTGTGGTGGCGGCGGGCGTGGTGCAGTTCGGCGGCGAGCTTGACGCGTTGCGCCTCGCCGCCGGAGAGCTCGGGGGCGGGCTGGCCCAGGCGCAGGTAGCCGAGGCCGACCTGTTGAAGGACCGTCAGGACACGGGCCGCGGCCGGCACGTCGGCGAGGAACGGCGCGGCCTCGTCGACGGTGCGGGCGAGGACGTCGGCGATGGTGGCGTCGCGGTAGGTGATCTCCAGGGTCTGCGGGTTGTAACGGCTGCCGTGGCAGTCCGGGCACGGGTTCCAGGCGGTCGGCAGGAAGAGCAGTTCGACCTCGATCGCGCCCGCGCCCTCGCAGGTCGGGCAGCGGCCCGACGCCACGTTGAACGAGAACCGCCCCGCGCCGTAACCGCGCCGGCGGGCCTCGTCCGTGCCCGCGAACAGCTTGCGGACGGTGTCCAGCAGCCCCGTGTACGTCGCCAGGTTGGACCGCGGCGTGCGCCCCAGCGGTGTCTGATCGACCGTCACCACCCGGCCCACGGACGGGTCGTCCGCCGCCGCCTCGGCCGCTGCGCCCAGCAGCGTCGACTTGCCCGCGCCCGAGACGCCCGTCACCGCCGTGAGCACGCCCAGCGGCACGTCCACGTCGACGCCCCGCAGGTTGTGCCGGGTCACACCGCGCAGCCGCAGCACGCCCGACGGGGTGCGGCCACGGGACGCGGGCGGGGCCGGAGGGTCGAACAGGAACCGGCGGGTGGCCGAGTCCTGGACGGCGCGCAGGCCGTCCACCGGGCCGCTGTACAGCACCCGGCCGCCGCCCGCGCCCGCCCCCGGGCCGACGTCCACCAGCCAGTCCGCGCCGCCCACCACCGTCATGTCGTGCTCCACCACGAACACCGAGTTGCCCGCCGCGCGCAGCTCGGCGAGGA
The DNA here is from genome assembly GCF_000696185.1 of Kitasatospora cheerisanensis KCTC 2395. GTDB lineage: Bacteria > Actinomycetota > Actinomycetes > Streptomycetales > Streptomycetaceae > Kitasatospora > Kitasatospora cheerisanensis. The sequence goes on from NZ_KK853997.1 coordinate 7,344,127, forward strand.
CCTCGCGCAGCGCCTCGGTGTCCGCCGGGTGCAGGCCCGCCGACGGCTCGTCCAGCACGTACACCACGCCGAACAGGCCGGACCGCAACTGGGTCGCCAGGCGCAGGCGTTGCAGCTCGCCGGTGGACAGGGTCGGGGCGGCCCGGTCCAGCGAGAGATAGCCCAGACCGAGGCGGCGCAGCGCGGCCAGCCGGTCCGTCAGATCGGCGGTGATCAGGCCGGCCGGGCCCTCGTCGGCGGTGAACGGGCGCAGCACCTCCGCCAGGCGGTCGGCCGGGAGACCCGCCAGCTCGGTGATCGGCAGGCCCGCGAACGTCACCGCCAGCGCCTCCGGCCGCAGCCGCCGGCCACCGCACAGCGGGCACGGCGCCTGCTCCAGGAACCCCGCGGCCTTCGCGCGGGCCGCCTCGCTGCGCGACTCGGAGAACGCTTTCAGCACCAGGCGGCGGGCGCTGCTGTACTTGCCCTGGTACGGACGCTGGATCCGGCCCGGCTCACGCTCCGGATGGACCGTCACCACCGGCTGCTCGTCCGTGAACAGGATCCACTCCCGGTCCGCCGCCGGCAGCTCGCGCCACGGACGGTCCAGGTCGTGGCCCATCGTGCCGAGAATGTCCCGCAGGTTCTTGCCCTGCCACGCACCCGGCCAGGACGCGACCGCGCCCTCCCGGATGCTCAGCGACGGATCCGGCACCAGGGACGCCTCCGTCACCCGGTGCAGCACGCCCTGCCCGTGACACTCAGGGCAGGCGCCGGCCGGGGTGTTCGGCGAGAACGCGTCCGAATCCAGGCGCGACGCGCCCGGCGGGTAACTGCCGCACCGCGAGAGCAGCATCCGCAACAGGTTCGACATGGTCGAGATGGTGCCGACGGACGAACGCGAGGACGGCACCGAACGGCGCTGCTCCAGCGCGACGGCCGGCGGCATGCCCGTCACCGAATCCACCTGCGGCGCCTCCACCTGCCGCAACAGCCGCCGCGCGTACGGCGAGACGGACTCCAGGTACCGGTGCTGCGCCTCCGCGAACAGGGTGCCGAACGCCAGCGAGGACTTCCCCGACCCCGAGACGCCGGTGAACGCGACCACCGCCCCGCGCGGCACCGCCACCGCCACGCCCCGCAGGTTGTGCACCCGCGCCCCGCGCACCCGCACCATGCCGTCGTCGACCATCTCCGTGCTGCTCACCGCGCCACGCTACCTCGGCCGGGGCCGGCGGGTGGGGTGCGCCGCGAGGGCGATGGTGCAGGTCACAGGGGTGTGGGGAGGAGAGTGAGGGAAGTCGGGGGCGCGGTGCTGCTCGCGCCGGGGCTGGGGGGTGGGGTGCGCCGCGAGGGTGAGGTCGGGTCACCGGGGGCGGTCAGGGGGTGGGGGCCAGGGCCAGGTGAGGAGGAGGGTGCGCATTTGGGTTGCGGCGGGGGAGAGGCGGGCGGTGGCGGACCAGTGGAGGGTGAGGGTGCGGCGGCAGGTGGGGCGTCGACGGTGAGGAGGGTGAGGGGAGGCGGGCGGCGGCCTGGCGGCCGACGGCGGGGATCAGGCCGACGCCGAGGCCGGCGGAGATCAGGTCGGCGACGGCGGCGAGTTCGTCGCTCTCGCAGACGATCCGGGGCGGTCGGCCGAGGGTGGTGAAGAGGTGGTCGAGGAGGCGCCGGTTCCAGTGGCCGGGGCGGGCGGTGATGAACGGCAGCGGGGCGAGTTCGGCGAGGGCGACGGCGCGGCGTCCGGCCAGCGGGTGACCGTCGGGGACGGCCAGCCAGACCGGTTCGTCGAGGAGCGGTGCGCTGTGCAGGCCCTCGCCGTCGACGGGCTGCGAGGCGACGCACAGGTCGACCTCGTGGGAGCGGAGCCGGCGGGCCATCAGGTCGGCCGGAAGCTGCCGCAGTTCGACCTCGGCGGCCGGGTGGGCGCGCTTGTACGCGGCCAGTGGCGCGGTGAAGGTGAGGAAGGTCTCGGAGGCCAGCCGGACCGTCCCGAAGCCGTCGCCCGCCGCCTCGGCGACGGCCCGGCGGCCGGCTTCCAGTTCGCCGAGGGCGCGCTCCGCGTAGCCGCGGAACAGCCGGCCGGCCTCGTTCAGGCGGAGCCGGCCGCCGCGGTCGAACAGCGGGGTGCCGAGTTCCTCCTCCAGGCGGGCGACGGTGCGGCTCAACGAGGGCTGGGCGACCCGGAGTTCCTCGGCGGCGCGGCTGAGGTGTTCGAGCCGCGCCACCACCAGGAACTGGCGAAGCGCGTGCAGGTCCATGGCCGCCCCCGGTGCCGTCGCCGCCCGTCCATGACGGATCGGTCATCACCCCATAGCAATATTGATCTTAGACGGGATAGCCGGCCGGTCATAACGTCGGGAGGAGAGCAAGTTCCTTCCCCGGCACCAGGATTGAGGCAGATCCCCGCCATGGCTGCATCGGCCGTCCCCGAACCCGCCGTCCCCCGATCCGCCGTCCCCGACCCCGCCGTCCCCGACCCCGCTGTACCCCGACCCGTCGTCCCCGAAGACGCGGCCCGCACCGGTGCCGCCGGCCGGGTGCTGCGCGGACTGGCCGCCCTGCACACCGTCGCCGTGTACGGGCAGCCGGTGTTCGCCGGCGTGTACCTGAGCGGTGCGTACGACGGCCTCGGCTGGCACCTGGCCGGGGCCAACGCCGTGACCAGCCTGGGCTACCTCCAGCTGATCGCCGCCGTCGTGCTGTGGTTCCGCTCCCGGCTCGGGTGGCCGCTGGTGGGCACCGCGCTGGTGGTGATCGCCGAGACGGTGCAGTACTTCGCCGGGCTCGACGGCGCGCTCTGGCTGCACCTGCCGCTCGGGGTGGCCACCATCGTGGGCCTCACCGTGCTCACCCTCGGGCTGCTGCGCGTCCCGCTGCCGGGTCGCGGACCGGCGGTGCGCGGTGAGTGAGCGTCAACTCCCGGTCTCCAGGCGGCAGGTGCTCGCGCTCGGCGGAGCGTTCGGGCTGCTGACGGCGGGCGCCCTGGCCTCCTCGGCGGCGCTCGCCCACCGGCCCGCCGGGACGGGCGGGCTGCTGCGCAGCGCCGTCCCGCTGCCGCCCGCGTTCCGGGTGCCGCTGCCGCGCCCGCGGGTGCTCGCGCCGGTGTCCACCGCCGGCGGCGTCGACCGGTACGAGATCACCCAGCGGGAGACCGTCGGCGAGATCCTGCCGGGGGTGCGCACCCCGCTGTGGACGTACGGCGGCAGCTTTCCCGGGCCGACGGTGGAGGCCCGGCGCGGCCGTCCCACCGTGGTCACCCACCGGAACGAGCTGCCCGTCCCGACGGTGGTCCACCTGCACGGCGGCCGCACGCCCGCCGAGTCGGACGGCTACCCCACCGACCTGGTGCTGCCCGGGAGTTGGTCCGAGCACCGGCACGGCGGCGGGATGCCGGGGATGCCCGGCATGGCGGATCCGCGGGCCGTGCAGAGCCGGGTGGTGCGCGAGTACACCTTCCCGAACGAGCAGCGCGCCACCATGCTCTGGTACCACGACCACCGGATGGACTACACCGCCCCGGCGATCTGGCGCGGCCTCGCCGGGCTGCACCTCGTCCGGGACGACAGCGAGCGGGCGCTCGAACTCCCGGACGGGGAACGGGAAGTGCCGCTGGTGATCACCGACCGGGCGTTCGCCGCCGACGGCAGCCTCGCCTACCCCTCGCTGGACCCGGCGCTGCGCGACCGCCCCGGGGTGCAGGAACCCTACGCGGCCGGGGTGTTGGGGGACGTGATCCTGGTCAACGGCGCACCCTGGCCGGTGCACGAGGTGGCGGCGGTGCGGCACCGGCTGCGGTTGCTGAACGCGTCCAACGCCCGGCACTACGAGATCGAGGCCGTCGACCAGGACGGGCGGACGCTGGACCTGGTGCAGATCGGCGCCGACCAGGGCCTGCTGGCCGCGCCCGTGACGCACCGTCGGCTGCCGCTGGCACCGGCCGAACGCTACGACCTGCTGGTGGACTTCGGCGCGGTGAAGACCGGCGGGACGGTCCGGCTGCTGAACCGGCTGGGCAGCGGGCGCACCCGGGAGGTGATGGCGTTCCGGGTGGTGCGGCAGGAGCGGGACGACAGCCGGGTGCCGGCCGTGCTGTCCACCGACCTGCCGCAGTGGCGGCGCGAAGAGGCCGTCCGGGTACGGGAGTTCGCTTTCCGGGCCGGGCGGATGGGCGAGGGGCACGGCTGGCTGATCGGCGGCCGGCCGTTCGACCCGGCGCGCGAGGACGTCAGCGTCCGGCTGGGCGACCTGGAGGTGTGGCGGCTGATCGCGGACGTCCACCACCCCGTCCACCTGCACCTGGTGGGCTTCCGGATCCTGAGCCGGGGCGGGCGCGCGCCGCTGCCGCACGACGCCGGGCTGAAGGACACCGTGTCGCTGCGGCCGGGCGAGGCGGCGGAGATCATCACCCGCTTCGACGGCTACCGGGGCCGCTACCTGTTCCACTGCCACAACGCGGAGCACGAGGACATGGGGATGATGGCGAACCTGGAGGTCCGCTGAGCGCTCCGGCGAGGGGATGCGGAAATTCGCGGTGGGCGAAGATTCGTTCCGGCGGGGGAGCGCGTGGCGCACAGTGGTGACCATGCCGAACCGCGTAGCCGTCCTGTCCGACATCCACGGTGTGCTGCCGGCCCTGGAGGCCGTGCTCGCCGAACCCGAGGTCCGCGCCGCCGACCGCCTGGTGCTCACCGGCGACATCGCCGCCGGGCCCCAACCGGCCCAGGTACTGGACCGGTTGACCGGGCTCGGCGACCGGGTCGCCTGGGTCGGCGGCAACGCGGACCGGGAACTCCTCGAGTACCGCCGGGGAGAGCGCGACACCGTCCCCGACCCGATCGGCCCCTGGGCGGCGGAGCAGTTGCGGGAGGACCACCTCGACCTGCTCGCCGCGCTGCCGCCCACGCTGACGCTGCCCGTCGAGGGACTGGGGGAGGTGCTGTTCTGCCACGCGACCCCGCGCGACGACGAGGAGGTGGTGCTGGTGGACTCCCGGCTCGACCGCTGGGCGGAGGTGTTCGCCGAAGTCCCGCCCGAGGTACGGACCGTGGTCTGCGGCCACACCCACATGCCGTTCGTCCGCCTCGCCCACGGCCGGCTGGTGGTCAACCCCGGCAGCGTCGGCATGCCGTACGGCCGCGCCGGAGCGCACTGGGCGCTGCTCGGCCCGGGCGTCGACCTCCGCAGCACGCAGTTCGACGTGGAGGCAGCGGCCGCCCGCCTCGCCCGCGAGTCGTCCTGGCCCGGGATCGCCGACTGGGCCGACTACTACCTGCACGCCCGCGCGAGCGACGCCGAGGCACTCGCCGCCTTCGGCCCCCGCGACGGCCGGGGTGCGTGAACCCCGGGCCGGGCCGGCCGTCAGGCGTCGGTGGGCGTCAAGTCGTGGAGCAGGACGTGGAGTTGCCGCTCCTCGTCGGACTCCGCCCACAGCCCGTCGGCCCGAAGCGTTCGATCAGGTGGGCCTGGCTCAGCCGGACTTGGCGATCTTGAGGACCTTGCCGGTGGCGCCGGTGCTGACGTAGCCGCCGCCCTGGTAGGCGTCTGTGAGGTAGTAGCGGAGGGTGATCTCGTCGGCGAACCAGCCGTAGTCGACGACCAGGTGACGGGAGGTCGGGGCGGCGACGCCGAGTTCGGTCCTGGCCTTGGCGAGGCCGGCGGGGAGGAGGGTCCAGTCGATCCGGGCGAGGTCGACCGGCTTCTCGTCGGTGCCGAGGATGCCGCCGGGCTTGGTGGTGACCTTGCCGGCGCGGTAGGTGAGGTTGTCGTAGTGCTTGGGGTTGTCCTTGGTGACGGCCCTGGCCGTGGCGTACTCCGGGTAGATCACCAGCTGGGTGAGGGTGGCGTTGCCGGTGGCCGAGCGGATCGTGTCGACCACGCCGCGGACCCCGTCCGGGGTGAGCAGGTCGGCTGCGGCGGCGGGAGCGACGGGGCTGCCGGGGACGACGGGTGCGCCGCCGCTGCTGGACGTCTGCGGGGTCGACCCGGCCGTGACCTGCCGGCCGTCGGCGCGCAGCAGGTCGTCGAACGACCAGGCGAGCACGCCGAGTACGGCGACCACGGCCACCGCGGCCAGGAGCACCGGCACGGCGCGCCGACGGGCCCCCGGCCGTTCGACGGCGGAGGCGGAGGCGGGGACGGAGGCGGTCGGGAGGGTGGGCGAGTACGGCGCGGCGGTGTTCAGCGTGGTGGGGGTGTGATCGAGCCGGGTGGGCGCGAAGGCGCTGCCGCCGAGGGTGCCGTCGATGCCCTGCTCGGCCGCGGCGAGCAGCCGGTCGAGCTGGTCCGGGTCGGGACGGTCGGCGGGGTCGCGGGCGAGCAGCGCCGTCAGCGTCGCGCCGAGCGGGCCGCAGCGCAGCGGCGGCGGCAGCGGCTCGTCCAGGACGGCGGCGAGGGTGGCGAGCGTGGTGGCGCGGCGCAGCGGGTGGTGGCCCTCGACGGCCACGTACAGCGTCATGGCGAGCGACCACAGGTCGGAGGACGGGTCGCCCTCGTGGCCGCGGATCCGTTCCGGGGCGATGAACTCGGGCGAGCCGATCAGCGCGCCGGTCGCGGTGAGGCTGGTCGAGCCGTGCAGGGCGGCGATGCCGAAGTCGGTCAGCACGGGCGTGCCGTCGGCGCGCAGCAGGACGTTGGCGGGCTTGACGTCGCGGTGGTGGATGCCGGCGGCGTGCGCGGCCCGCAGCGCGGACAGCACGCCGCGGCCGACCCGGGCCGCCTCGTGCGGCGCGAGGGTGCCGCGGGCGAGGCGGTCCTGCAACGAGCCGCCGGCGACCAGCTCCATGACCAGCCATGGGTGCGGGAGTTCAGGGGTGTCGACGATGTGGTGGATGGTCACCACGTGCGGGTGCTGGAGCCGGGCGAGGGCCCGGGCCTCGCGCAGAACGCGCTCGCGCAGCTCGTACGCCGCGGCCGGGTCGGCGGCGAGCATCGCCGGGTCCGGCGGCCGGACCTCCTTGAGTGCGACCTCGCGCTCCAGCATCGTGTCCCGGGCCCGCCACACCAGGCCCATGCCGCCGCCGCCGAGTCTGCTCAGCAACTCGAAACGGCCGTCGACGAGTTGGCCGCCCGGGCCCGCGTTCACCATGGCGGTCATCGTAGGGGCAGCGGCGGACAGCGCCCGCACCGGCCGCCCGACGGGCCGTCAACGGGCGGCCACCGCCGCGGGGGAGGAGGCGCCGGCGGCCAGCAGTCGCGGCGCGCCGGTGCCGTCGGCGGGGACGGACCACAGGTCGGTGCCGCGGCCGTCCTCGGCGGGCAGGGCGTAGCCGAGGGTCCGCCCGTCCAGCCAGGCGGCCTGGTCGTCGAGGTTGCGGCTCTCGGCGACGGGGTGCTCGGACAGGTCGGCCAGGTCGAGGACGTAGAGCCGCCACGGGTCGGCGGGGTCGGCGGAGACGCGTTTCTTGAAGGCGATCCGGGTGCCGTCGGGGGAGAGCGACGGGCATTCGACGTTCTCCTTCAGGGTGCGCGCGGACCAGGACCTGAGGTCGCCCTCGACCAGGTGGGTGCGGCCGCCGGTGGAGACGGTGGCGTAGAAGCGGTTGTCGTCGGCGGCGAAGGTGACGCCCCAGTAGTTGACGTCGGGGGCGTGGTAGCGGGCGCCGTCGACGGTGAGCGGGATGTCCTCGATCGACTTGATCAGGTAGCCGGTGCGCAGGTCGAGGATCGAGGTGCGGGTGGAGAAGCCGCTGACGGCGTACGAGTCGCCGACCGCGAACGCCGTCCAGGACAGCACCTGGCCGGACGGCGAGACCCGGGCCCGGTTCGGGACGCCGGGCAGGGTCAGCGCCTGGAGCTGGTGGAACTGCCGGTCGTAGACGACGGCCTGGGTGCGGGCGGGCGTGCCGGGGTGCCGGGCAGGGCGCGCAGGCAGAGCGCCCGGTCGCCCGCGGCGTAGAAGCGTTCGCAGGACGGCCCGCCGACGGTCGCCGCCGCGCCGCCGGGCCGGCGGCGCGGGCGATCCGGCCGGAGGCGGCGTCCCGGTAGTACAGGCCCGGCGGGTCGAGGGTGAAGCCGGCGTCCGCGGCGACGGCCCGGTGCCGGCCGCCGTGCTGACGGGCGTGCAGCACGTAGCCGAGCGCGCCGCCGAGCAGCGTCAGGACGACCACGAGCAGCACCACCAGGCGGGCCGCCGTCACCGGACGGTCCGTCAGGTCCGGTTCGCCCGCCGGGTGCAGCAGGTCCGGTCCGGTCTCGGTGTCGGTGGTCATGCGGGCTTCCCTTCGGGCAGGATGCGCCAGGCGGCGGCGAGGGCGGCGGCCAGCGCGAGGGCCGCGGCGAGCAGGGCGGGCCGGGTGCCCCACCAGGTCCAGGCCGCGCCGAAGCCGGCCGCGCCGAGCAGGCGGGCCAGGGCCTGGCCGGTCTGCAGGACGGCGAGGCCGCCGGCCCGGCCGCCGGCGGGCAGGACC
>NZ_KK853997.1:7353113-7365253 GCF_000696185.1 Kitasatospora cheerisanensis KCTC 2395
GACCATCTCGGAGGAGACGTCGGTGACCAGGCTGACCGCGCCGAGCGCGAGGACCGTCCGGGGGACGCGCCGCCCGGCCCCGGCGGGGCGGGGCGGCGCGTCCGGGCGGCCGGTGGTGGCCAGGTACATCATCAGTGGCAGCTGTACTTCGGGCCGGTGTCCTCGATCTGCCCGTCCGTGCCGACGTACGTCCAGCTGTAGCCGCTGTCGGTGAAGTCGAGCTTCAGGACGCCGTAGTCGCCGCTGATCCGCTTCTGGCTGTTGGGCTGCACCTGCTCGATCGGGTAGGGCTCGGCGCCGCCCATGCCGCCGACGATCTCCACCATGCCGTCGGCGACGGCCTTGCCGTCCGGGTCCTGCGGGGCGAAGCGCTCGTAGTGGTGGTCGTGGCCGTTCAGCACCAGGTCGGCCTTGGCGCCGTAGAGGATCTTCCACACCGGCCGGGAGACCGGGTCGTTGCCGTGGCCGCCGGAGGAGTACAGCGGGTGGTGCCAGTAGGCGGCGATGCACTGCTTGGAGTTGGCCGCCAGGTCGGCCTTCAGCCAGTCGATCTGGGCGCTCTGGTCGAAGGCGTTGGAGTCCAGCGCGACGAAGTGCCAGTTGCCTTCGTCGAAGCTGTACCAGCTCTTGCCCTGCGGGTAGGCGATGCTGCCGAAGTACGACTTGTAGCCGGCCTCGGACCCGGCCGGGTCGTAGGTCTCGTGGTTGCCGGGGACGGGGCGGGTCTTGGCCTTGAAGGCGCCCCAGGTCTTGTCGTAGTAGTTCTTGAAGTCCGACAGGCGGGCGTCGTCGTACTGGTTGTCACCCATCGTCAGGTAGAACTTCGGGTCGATCTGCTGGGCCAGCCGGGCGGTCTTCGGGTGCGCGCAGGCGCTGTCCGAGGCGGTGCACTGGGCGGCGATGTCGCCGGCCGCGACGACCGTGAACGCGCCGCCGGTCGGCGGCGGGCTGCTGCTGCCGCCGGCCGGGACGCCGTACACCTCCAGCTCGAACAGCGAGTAGCCGTAGGAGGTGCCGCGCGCGGTGCCGTACATCCGCACGTAGCGGCCCTTGCCGGACAGGCCCGTCCAGTCGTCGGTGCCGCCGTTGCCGGCCTTCTCCTCGGCGACGGTGCTCCAGGCGGTGCCGTCCGCCGACACCTCCAGCCGGTACGCCTTGGCGTACGCGGCCTCCCAACTCAGCTTGATCCGCGAGATGTCGGCGGTGGCGCCGAGATCGACCCGGAGCCACTGAGGGTCCTTCCCCTCGGCGCTCGCCCAGCGGGTGGCGGCGTTCCCGTCGACCGCCTTCCCCGCCTCGTACGACGACCCTTCGGTGGACGAGGCGGTCGCCGGCCTCCCCTTCGACAGCAGCGGGTCGGCCGCCGCGCCGGCCCGGTCGGACCAGCCGAGCAGCAGACCCCCGAGCAGTGCGAGCACGGCGGCGTACACGCCGATCCGCGCGCGCCGCACCACGACTCCCTGACGCATTCGTGAACTCCCTGACCTAGGACGGCGAGAGCTGGACACCGGCGTACACCGAGGACGGGCCACACCGGAGCGACGACCGCACTTCGCCGCGGCGGCCCGGGACAGAGCTCTCGCTGAGCGCGGCACGCCCCATCCGGTGCGGGCGTCGCGCCGAGCCGCCTCCCCGCAGGCTAGTAGAAAGTAAAGTTTCCTACCAGTCGTCCGACCCCTCGAACTCCGGTGCGGAAACCGTTCGCTGACGGAGCGACAGGATTGTCGGAAAGTCGCGGTAACGCTGTTACCGACGGGCTACGGTGTTGCCCATGAGCACGCCCTACCAGGACGCGCAGCGCGCCGGACAGCACGCCGTGCGCACCGCGATCCTCGACCACGCCATCGACCTGCTGGTCACCGAAGGCCCGGCCGCCCTGACGATGCGCCGGATCGCCACCGGCATCGGCGCCTCCACCAAGGTCCTGTACACCATGTTCGGCGGGAAGGAGGGCCTGGCCGACGCCCTGTACCGGGAGGGCTTCGCCCGGCTGCGCCGCGCCCAGCAGCAAGTCCCGCGCGCCGCCGACCCGTTGACCGCCCTGAACGAGCTCGGCGCCGCCTACCGGGCGCACGCCCTCGCCGAACCCGCCTACTACCGGGTGATGTTCGAGCAGGCGGTGCCCGGCTACCGGCCCGGACCAGAGGCACTGGCCGCCGCCCAGCACGCCTTCGACGCCTCCGTCGACGCCGTCCGGGCCTGCATCGACGCCGGCGTGTTCGCCCCCGGCGACCCGCACGAGATCTCCGAACTCCTCTGGGCGGCCGCCCACGGCGCCGTCAGCCTGGAACTCGCCGGCCACTTCCCGCCGGACACCGCCGCCCACCGCTTCGAGGCCCTGCTCGCCGCCGTCGGGCGGGCCCTGCTCGCCGAACCGCACCGGCCCGGGTCGGCGTGATGCCGCGCCGGGGCGGGCCGGTGCGCTGGTTCGAGGTCGCCCCCTGCCTGGTCGGCCACACCCTCAACGCCTACGAGAACGGCCCCGAACTGGTCGTCGACGTGGTCCGCCACCCCGAGGGCTTCACCATCCGCGACTTCGGCAACAGCCGCCCCACCCTGGACCGCTGGCGGATCGACCTGGCCGCCGGCGCCCTCCGCGAGGAGCGGCTCGACGACCGCACCCAGGAGTTCCCCCGGGTCGACCCCCGCCGCACCGGCCGGCCCCACCGCTACGGCTACGCCGCCGCAACCGAACTGTACGCGGCCCCCACCGGCCCCGACGACCCGCGCCCCGACGAGGGCTTCAGCAGCGCCCTGCTCAAGCACGACCTGGAGCGCGGCACCGTCGAAGCCCACGAGTTCGGCCGCTTCGGAGCCGTCGGCGAAGGCGTGTTCGTCCCCGCCGAGAACCCCGCCTCCGAGGACGACGGCTACGTCATGGCCTACGCCCACGACCCCGAGCGCGGCGCCGCCGACCTGGTCCTCCTTGCCGCCCAGGACTTCACCGGCGAACCCGTCGCCCGCATCCACCTGCCCGTCCGGGTACCGCTCGGCCTGCACGGCAACTGGGTTCCCGACCCGACCGGTTGACGTCAGATCAGGGCCGGCGGCGGGGCCGGCGCGGGCCGGAGCGGCGCACGGTGGGCCAGGCGGCGGCGCTCCCGGTGCAGCTCCACGTGGACGGCGACCTTGGCACGCAGCGCCCACGGGTCGACCGGCTTCGGAATGAAGTCGACCGCGCCCGCCGCGTAGCCCCGCATCGAGTGCTCCGGGTCGGTGCCGATCGCGGTGACGAAGATGATCGGAATGTCCCGGGTCCGGGCCCGGCGCTTGATGTGCGCCGCGGTCTCGTACCCGTCCATCCCCGGCATCTGCACGTCCAGCAGGATCACCGCGAAGTCGTCCGGATCCAGCAGCGCCCGCAGCGCCTCCGACCCGGACGAGGCCCGCACCAGGCAGTGCCCGTGCGGACCGAGCACCGCCTCCAGCGCCACCAGGTTGTCCGGGCGGTCGTCCACCAGCAGCACCTTCGGCGCCGGCCCCGCGTGCGGGGGCGACGCGGGCGGCAGCGGAGCCGCGTCCGTGCCCTGCTGGTGCTCCACCAGGGCGAGTTGACGCTCCAGCAGGTCGCAGCGCTTCTCCGCGCAGGCCGCCCGGTCCCGGGTCCGGGCCAGCTCGTCCGCCAGCCGCTCCACCTCCCGGGCCAGCGCGTCGCGCTCCGCCAGCAGGTCCGTCAGATCCGGCGGGGCGGGCGTGAACGGCCGCGCCTCCAGCCGCAGCAGCCGGGCGTCCAGGTCGGCGATCGACTGCCGGGTGCCGTCCAGCGCCAGGTCGAGCTGCTCCTCCCGCGCCCCCGCCCGCCGGGCCTCCCGGTCCGCCGCCTGCAACTGGCCCTCCAACTGCTGCACCGCCCGGCCGATCGACGCCGCCGTCCGCAGGGCCGCCAGGTGCTGGCGGCGCAGCCGCTCCAGCGACGGCTCGTCCAGCCGGGTGCCGAGATCCTCCGCCAGGTGGTGCAGCAGCTCCTCGACGAACGCCCACGGCGCGATCCTCGTCCCCGCCAGGTAGCGGGACAGCGTGCCGGGGTTGAGGTAGCAGCGGGACGCGTAGCGGCGCACCGAGATACCGAGCTCCAGGAACAGCGCCCGCAGCGTCTCGGCGAACTCCCGGCACTCCCGGTTCAGTTCGCCGTCCAGTGGCAGCAGGCCGCCGTCCCGGACCGGCCCCGCCGTCACGCCCGCACCCCCGCCGGCCGCGCACCACCACGCCGGGCCGCCATGAACGCCGCACCCAAACCTCCACCCGTACCCGCCGGCCCGTCACGGTCCGGTCGCGCCAAACCCCGGCCGCCGCTGCGCCGGGGTGGGAAGCAGCATGCCGGATCGCAGGGGTGTTGCGCGCCCCGCAACGCGCAGGCGCGCCGCACACCGGCTCAACGGCAACGGCGTTGTGGCAGAAGAAAAGTGACGCAGCATCACCCGTGCGAGTAGGGCTTCGCCGCTCGGACGGCCTCCGGTCGGGTGGTGTTCGGGGCCGCGGGCCCGCGCTCCGAAAACGCGTGTCCACGCGGCGGGCCCCGGTGCGAGACTGCGCGCCATGACCGAACTCGAGCTCGGCGAGCTGGACCACCTGCGGGAGATCGAACGACTCGCCCACCGCGTCACCGTCGAGGCCTCCGGCGAGGACTGGCTCTCGTACCAGCCCGATCCGGCGGACGCGACCCCGCTCCAGCGCAGCATCAACGCGCTCGCGCGCGCCGTGCGCAGCTACCACTTCGAGGGCGACGGCTGCGTGGACGAGGACCGCCCGCTGATCCCGCTGGTCGGGGCCGCCGTGCTGAAGCCCGGGGCCGTGCCGCCGGGGATGGCCGAGGACTACGCGGAGGCGTGCGCGCTGCTCGGCGTCGAGGCCCGGCCGGAGGGATGGGCGCTGTGGAGCACCTGGGACGACGGCGGCCACCGGGTGACCATGGTGGTGACCGCCGTCGACACCACCTACGGGCTGTTCCGGAACTGGTCCCGCGGACGGGAGTCCGACCCGGTGACGCCGCTGCCCTCGCAGATCGGCCAGGTCCGCAAGGGCTGGATCGGTCCGCTGACCTTCTCGCCGCGCGGCGTGGAGCGGACCGGGCTCGGCGGGCAACCGCTGTCCTGAGCCCCGCCGTTCGCTCAGAGGGCGAGCTTGAAGCCCTCGTGGCTCGGCACGAAGCCCAGCCCCGCGTAGAAGCGGTGGGCGTCCGCCCGCTCCTTGTTGCTGGTCAACTGCACCAGCGCGCAGCCGCGTCCGCGCGCCCGCTCGACCGCCAGGCCCATCAGCGTCCGCCCGAGCCCGCCCCCGCGCCGGTCCGCCCGGACCCGCACCGCCTCGATCAACGCCCGCTCGGCCCCGCCCTTCCCGAGCCCCGGAACGTACGTCGCCTGCAAGCACCCCACCACCACCCCCGCCTCCTCCAGCACCAGCACCTCATTGCGCGGATCCGCCTCGATCGCCGCGAACGCCCGCTCGTACGCCTCCCCCACCACCACCCCCGTCGGGTCCACCACCCGCTCCTCACCCGCCAACAGCGCAAGCACCGCCGCCAGATCCGCCCGCACCGCAGGTCGGAACAGATACGCGGAGGAGCCGCCGGAACCCTCGGGAGTCGCAGTCATGCCGCCAGACCCTAGTGCCTAGCGCCGCCGAGTCCGCCCGCGCCGATCGCCTTGCGCAGGACGTCCTTCAGCTGCGGGGGCATCAGGTTCAGCGCCCCGACCGCCTCGACGGTGAGCGGGACCTCTCGCAGCAGGTACTCACCGCGATCGGCGCGGGCGAACTCCGGGCCGCTGCGGTCGTCGAAGTTCCACGAACCGAGCTCCGCGACGTAGAAGTACTCGGCCTCGCCCCGGTCGTTCCGCAGTTCGCAGAGCGGCCGCAGCGCGGTGACCGTGCCGGCGATCTCCTCCCGGATCTCGCGGACCAGCGCGGCCTCCCGCCCGGCGTCCTCGTCCTCGACCCCGCCGCCGACCAGTACCTGGTACGGCGCCCGGCCCGGTCGGACCCGATTGATCACCAGCATGGTGCCGGTCGGCGTGAGCAGCACGGCACGGACACGTTCCTTCACGAGCACTCTCCCTGTGGTGGGTGGTCGACCAGTGTGGCAGCCGGCCGCCGTCGACGGGGGCGTGCCCTGGGCGGGGGCCGGGGCGTTGAGTGGGGTGGCGGGTCGGTGCGGGAAGGAGCGGGGCGTTGGGTGCGGAGCGGGTCGGCAGGGTGGTCGTGGCGCTGGTGGCGGTCGTGGTGGGGACGGGGGCGGTCGGGGCGCCGGTGGGGGAGCGGGCCGAGGGGGAGTTCCAGAGTGAGTGCCTGGGGGCGATCAATGCGGATCGGGTCAGGCACCGGGTGGCGCCGCTGACGGTGGATCCGGCGGTGGTGGAGTACGCCGAGTCCCGGGCGGAGCAGGTGTCGCGGCCGGGCGGCTTCCACCAGGACGGGCCGGCCCGGGGGTACGGGGAGACGCTGAGTTGGAGCTCGACCGCGGGGGAGGGCGCGTACCGGCCCGGGAGTTGTAGGGATGCGGTGGAGGCCTGGTACGAGGGAAGTGTGCGGTACGACTACGCGAAGCCGGGGTTCTCGCCGGAGACCGGGAACTTCACGCAGTTGGTGTGGAAGGCGACGACGAAGGTCGGCTGTGCGCGGGTCGGGGGCGTGCGGGACGGAGGGCCCGGCGGCGAGGGGTTCTCGTGGTTCGACACCTTCGTCGTGTGCGAGTTCGCGCCGCCGGGAAACGTCGGCACGGATCCGCAGGACCCGGCGAAGGGGTACCGGGAGAACGTGCTGCCGCCCGTCGCCGGGTAAGGAGTCGGTTCGGGGACGGCCGACGATGTCCGAAAAGCAGATGGTCGCTGCTTTCCCGGCTCTGCTGTTATGAGCACCTCAACTCACCGGACGACTCAAGGGGAACTGTCATGGGCCAGGTGCTCAGGCGCGCCGCCGTGTCCATCGCCGCGCTCGTCGCGGCGACCACCGCCGCTGTCGGCGCCGGAGCCGGAACCGCTCCGGCCTCGGCCAGCACGGTGATCGCACTCGGCACCACGTACAGCGCCGGCGTCTACTCGGCGCCCAACGCGGGCTCCGCCAAGGTCGGCGTGCCCGACCTGCACCCGGGCGACTCGGTCGCGGTGAACTGCTGGGCGGTCGGCGGCAACGTCGGCAACTTCGGCGACGTCTGGTACCACGCCTTCCAGGAGATCTACGCGGGCGCCCCGTACCAGCAGGTCGGCGGCTGGGTCTTCGCGCCCTACGTGGACGGCGCCGCGGCGTTCCACAACAACTGGATCCCCAAGTGCCCCTGAGGTGACGTCAGTTCCGCACGAGGGTGGTCGGTGCCGATGGCACGGGCCACCCTCGTGCGGCTTCACGGGCCGGTGCGGTCCAGGGCCGGGGCGATCGCGGTGAAGGCGCGGGCGGTGAGGGCGGCCGGGTCCTCGGC
The DNA here is from genome assembly GCF_000696185.1 of Kitasatospora cheerisanensis KCTC 2395. Lineage (GTDB taxonomy): Bacteria > Actinomycetota > Actinomycetes > Streptomycetales > Streptomycetaceae > Kitasatospora > Kitasatospora cheerisanensis. The sequence goes on from NZ_KK853997.1 coordinate 7,360,522, forward strand.
GCCGTCGCTCGCGCTCCAGAGCTGGAGGACGGTCTCGAAGACGGTCAGGGAGAGGCCGGCCGCGAGGCGCGGGTAGAACCCCGCGGGGGAGGGCAGGCCGAGCCGGGCGGCCAGTTCGGCCGCCAGGTCGTCGCGCCACTGGGCCTGGCGCTCCAGGAAGCGGGCGTGCAGCGCCGGCGTCCCCAGGATCAGCCGGACCACCCGGAGGGCCCGGTCGGTGTGGCCGGCGCAGGCGTCGACGGAGGAGCGGACGGCGTGCCGGAGGGCCGTCGACGGGCTCTCCTCGGGCGGGCGGGCGGCGAGTTCGGCGCGCATGCCCGCGCCCAGGTCGGCCAGGAACTGGACGACCACGTCCTCCTTGGAGGCGAAGTAGCGGAAGAACGTCCGCTTGGACATGCCGGCCGCGGCGGCCATCTCGTCGACGGTGACCGCGTCGAAGCCGTGCCCGACGAACAGGTTCAGCGCCGTCTCGGTCAACTCCTCGGAGACGAGGCGGCGTTTGCGCTCGGCCAGGCTCGGTGCGGGGCGGGTGGTCACGGGCCGATGCTACACCCGACGCCGAAGCTGGCATCCGGCGTCGAACTTGACACTTGGTGACATGCGGGGCAGCGTGTGCCGCATGACGAAGCATCAGTTCTGGGGCGCCGAACGGATTCCGGACCAGACCGGGCGCGTGTTCGTGGTCACCGGCGCAAACAGCGGCCTCGGCCTGGCCACCGCCCGGGCCCTTGCCGCGAAGGGCGGCCGGGTGGTCCTCGCCGTGCGCGACGAGGCCAAGGGGCGGCGGGCAACGGACGGGATGCCCGGCTCCGGCGCGGAGGTGCGCCCGCTCGACCTGGCCGACCTGGACTCGGTCCGGCGGTTCGCCGACGGGCTGCGCGCCGACGGCGTCCGGCCGGACGTGCTGGTCAACAACGCCGGGGTGATGGCCCCGCCGCGCACGCTCAGCGCGCAGGGCCACGAACTCCAGTTCGCCGTCAACCACCTCGGCCACTTCGCGCTCACCGGGCTGCTGCTCGACCTGCTCGCGCAGGGCACGGATCCCCGGGTGGTGACGGTGAGTTCGACGAACCACCGGCAGGGGCGGATGTTCTTCGGCGACCCCTCGGGGGAGCGCGGCTACGCGCCGATGCGGTACTACAACCAGTCCAAGTTCGCGAACGCCGTCTTCGGCCGGGAGCTGCACCGGCGGCTGACCGCCGCGGGCAGCCCGGTGCGCAGCCTGCTCGCGCACCCCGGCTACACCGCCACCGGTCTCCAGACCAGCTCGCCGACCGGCCTGGTCAAGCTGCTCTTCGGCCGCGTCCTCTCCCCGCTCGCCCAGGCCCCGGAGCGGGGCGCGCTGCCCCAACTGTTCGCCGCCGCCGCCCCCGAGGCCCTGGCAGGCCAGTTCATCGGACCGCGCGGCCCGGCCGAACTGCGCGGCGCCCCGACCGTGGTCCGGGTGGCCCCGGCGGCGGACGACCCCGCGACCGGCCGCCGCCTCTGGGAGCTGTCCGAGCGCCTGACCGGCGTCCGGTACGCCCGCTGACCGCGCGGCCGGAGCAGAGCGGAGCGGACGGCAGCAGGGCAGAGCGGAGCGGACGGCAGCAGGGCAGAGCGGAGCGGACGGCAGCAGGACCGAAGTCCGCCGGCCGTCCGCTCCGTCGGACCCGGGGCGTGAGACGTTCCGGAGGGTCAGTCCTCGGTGCGGCGGAGCAGGTAGCTGTCCATGATCCAGCCCTTGCGCTCGCGGGCCTGCTCGCGCAACTCCGCGATGCGGTCGGCCTGTTCGGCGAGCGGGCCGGCGGCCAGGATCTCGTCCTCGGTGCCCAGGTAGGCGCCGTAGTGGATGTGCACGCCCGCCGGGTCGATCTTCGTGAAGGCGGCCTGCCCGTCGAGCATCACCACCGCGTCCTCCGAGCCGGGGCCGAAGCCCTCGGCCGCGAGCCGCCGTCCGGTGGTGATCCGGACCGGCCGGGCGGTCCGGGTCAGAGTGGTGCGGTGACGGGCCGCCAGCACCGAGATGCTGCTGATGCCCGGAATGACGGAGTACTCGAACTCGGTGCGCCCGCGCGCCAGGATCCGGTCCAGGACGGCGATCACACTGTCGTACAGCGCCGGGTCGCCCCAGACCAGCAGCGCCCCCGTCTGACCCTCCGCCAGTTCGGCGCGGACCGCCTCCTCGACCAGGTCGGCGCGCCGCTCGCGCCACTCCTCGACCGCCTCCTGGTACGCGGTCGTGGACCGGTCCCGGGCCGGGTCGATCAGCTCCACCACCCGGTGCCCGGGCCGCCCGTGCTCCGCGATCATGTGCCGCCGCAGCCGGATCAGGTCCTGCCGCTCCTCGGGCTTGTCCAGCAGCAGGAACGCATCGGTGCGGCCGATCGCCTTGACCGCCTCCAGAGTGAGGTGGTCGGGATCGCCCGCGCCGATGCCGATGACGAGAAGGGTACGCATGACGCCGATTCTGCCTGGTCCCCCCGGCGGCACCGCAGGTGGGAGGCGGGCTGCACCGCCGGGCCGCCCGCGGGGGGCGCGGACGGACGGTGAATAATCCGGACCATGGTGACGAGTGGGACGAACAGGAATCCGCTGACGGTGGCCGCCGTCCAGCCGGTGTGGGCCGGGCCCGAGGTGGCCGCGAACGTCGACGAGCACGTGCGGGCCGTCGCGCGGGCCGGGCGAGGCTGGTGGTCTTCCCCGAACTCTCCCTCACCGGCTACGACCTCGGCGCGCCGTCGCTGACCCCGGACGACCCCCGGCTCGCGCCGCTGGTGGCCGCCTGCCGGGAGGCCGGCTCGGTGGCGCTGGTCGGCGCGCCGGTCCGCGAGGAGGACGGCCGTGAGTACCTCGCCACGTTGGCCGTGACCGGCGAGGGCGCGACCACCGCGTACCGGAAGATGTGGCTGCACGGGCCGGAGTTCGACCGGTTCAGCCCCGGCGAGAAGCCGGCCGTCCTCACCGTCGACGGCCGGCGGCTCGGACTGGCCGTCTGCTACGACGCGGCCGTCCCGCAGCACGCCGCCGACACGGCGGCACTCGGCATCGACGCCTATGTGGCCAGCACCCTCTACGGCCCGGGCCCCGAGTCCGCGGCCCGCCGCGACGGCCACATGCGCGACCGCGCCACCGCCCACCGCACCTGGGTCGTCCTCGCCACCTCGGCCGGCCCCAGCGGCTCCTACCCCGACACCTCCGGCGGCTCGGGCATCTGGGGCCCGAACGGCGAGCCGGTCGCCCGAGCAGGCCGCGCGGCGGGCGAGATCGCGACGGCCCGGCTCGGCTGACCGGGGATCCGCGTTCTGCCGCGCACCCGCGCGGGCCGCAAATATCATCGTGCGGCGGCGCGTCGCGGTGCGGGCGCCTTCCGACGGCGTGCGGCGCCGGGTGGCAGGGGGCGTGGGGTGGAGCGGGTTCGGGTCGCGGGAGTCAACGGGCCGGGCGGGTGCGGTTCCGGGTACGCGGTCGGCGGTCGGCTGGTGCTGACCTCCGCCCACGTGGTGGGGCCGGCCGGCGGCCGGGTGACGGTCTTTCACCCCGGCGGGGCCGGGGCCGCGGACGGGAGCGTGGTGTGGGCCGGCACCGCCGGCGGCCGGGACGACGCCGCCCTGGTGCTGGTGGACGACTCGCCGCACTGGCGCCCGCCGACCGCGCCGGTGCAGTGGGGACGCCCGGGCACCGAGCGTCCGGGCGCCGGGTGCGAGACCTGGGGCGTCCCCGAGGAGGCCCAGCGCCCGGGCCGCCCCGTCGAAGCCGCGCACCTGTCGGGGGAGGTGAACCCGGGGAGCGGCTTCGTCGGCAACCAGTACGTGATGGACCTGCGCACGCCGGGCGGGAGCCGGCTCGCCGACGGCGCCTCGCCCTGGGGCGGGCTGTCCGGGGCCGCCGTGTTCTGCGACCGCTACCTGATCGGCGTCGTCGCCGCCGACCGGGCCCGCTCCGCGCACGGCCGGCTCAACCTGGTGCCCTCGTACGTGCTGCACCACGACGCGGAGTTCCGGGCCGTGCTCGCCGCGAACGGCGCGGGCGGGCCCGCCGGGCTGGAGGCGGTGGAGTTCCAGGACCTCGCCGACCGCGCCCACCACTCCGCCCGGCCGGCCCCCGTGACCCCGGCCGCGCTGCTGGAGGCCCCGCGGCAGACCGTCCCGTTCCACGGGCGGACCGCCCTGCTCGCCGAGTTGACCGCGTGGTGCGCGCTGGACGGCTTCGGTGCGTGGCTGCTGCACGGGTCCGGCGGCCAGGGCAAGACCCGCCTCGCCCACCAGCTCGGCCGCCAACTGGCCGCCGCCGGCTGGACGGTGCTCTGGGTCGGGGCCGACGCCCGCCCGGACCGGCTGCTGGAGCTGCGGCGGGCGGCCAAGCCCCTGCTGCTCGTCCTCGACTACGCGGAGACCCGCCCCGAGCAGCTGACCGCCCTGGTCGAGGCCGCCGCCGACCACCCCGGCAGCAGCCCGTTCAAGCTCCTGCTGCTGGCCCGCACCGAGGGCGACTGGTGGCACCAGGCCGTCAACTCCAGCCGCCGGGCCGAGGACTACCTCAGCACGGCCCGCAGCTACCGGCTCGTCCCGCTGGAGGACGACCCCGGGCGGCGGGTCGGCCACTACCGGGACGCGGTGCGCGCCTTCGCCCGGGAACTCCCGCGCGTCGCCGGCCTGTCCGAGCACGACTGGACGGCCGCCGCCGCCTCCCTGCCCGAGCCCCGCCACCTCGGCGAGGACGCGTACGGCAACGCCCTCACCCTCCACATGAC
>NZ_KK853997.1:7365758-7367485 GCF_000696185.1 Kitasatospora cheerisanensis KCTC 2395
GAAGCGGATCCGCGCCTCGCCGAGCACGTCCTGAACGGCGCCGACGACAGCCGGCGCGCCCAGCTCCTCACGGTCTACAGCCGCGCCGCCGCCCACGACCCGCTCCACCTCGACGCGCACCTCACCGAGCTGTGCGTCCGTCACCACCGCGACCTCGCCCCGCACATCGTCACCACGGCCGTCCGCACCGACCGCCCGCAACCGCTCATCGCCGCCCTCGACGCCGTGGCCGAGCACCCCGACACGCCGCTGGACGCCCTGCTCGCGCTGCGCGGCCTCCTTCCCCGGCCCAGCCAGCGGCTGGCCGCCACCGCCGTCCGGCTGGCCGGTGAACTCGTCCGGCGGCAGCGCGGGTTGGCGGAGCTGGACCCGGACGTCCAGCTGCCGGAGCTCGCCTTCTCGCTGAACCTGCTGTCGAACCGGCTCGGTGAGGTGGGGCGGTGGGAGGAGGGACTGACGGCCGTTCGGGAGGCGGTCGCGATCCGGCGGGAGCTGGCCGCGGCGGATCCCGGCACGCACCTGCCCGATCTCGCGGTGTCCCTCAACAACCTCTCGGTCCGGCTCGGCGAGGTGGGGCGGTGGGAGGAGGGACTGACGGCCGCTCAGGAGGCGGTCGCGATCCGGCAGGAGCTGGCCGCGGCCGACCCCGGACACCGCGCCGATCTCGCGGTGTCCCTCAACAACCTCTCCAACCGGCTCGGCCGGCTGGGCCGGCGGCGGGAGGGCCTGGCCGCCGTCCAGGAGGCGGTGGCGATCCGGCGGGAGCTGGCCGCGACCGACCCCGACCAGTACCGCTCCGCGCTGGCGACCTCGCTGATCAACCTCTCCAACCGGCTGGGCGAGCTGGGCCGGCAGCGGGAGGGCCTGGCGGTCGTCCAGGAGGCCGTAGGCATCTGCCGCGCGCTGGCCGGGACGAATCCCGACGCCTACCTGCCGGATCTCGCCATCGCGGTGAACAACCTGTCGGTCGACCTCAGCGAACTGGGGCTCCAGGAGCAGGCCTTGGCGGCCGCTCAGGAGGCGGTCGCCATCCGCCGCCTCCTCGCCGAGGCGAATCCGGGCGCCCACCTGCCCGACCTCGCCACGTCGCTGGGCAACCTCTCGGTCGACCTCGGCCGCGCGGAGCGGTGGGAGGAGAGCCTGACGGTGGCTCAGGAGGCCGTCGCCGCGTGCCGCACGCTGGCCGCGGCGAATCCCGACGCCCACCTGGCCGACCTCGCCCAGGTCCTGAACAACCTGTCGGGCACCCTCGGTGAACTGGGCCGGCGGGAGGAGGGCCTGGCGGCGATCCGGGAAGCCTCCGAGTACTACCGCGCGCTGGCCGGGGCCAACCCCGGTGCCCACCTGGCCGATCTCGCGATGTCCCTGTGCAACCTCGCCAACCGGCTCGGCGAAGTGGGCCGGCGGAAGGAGGGCCTGGCCGCGATCCGGGAGGCCGCCGACCACTACCGGGTGCTGGCCGAGGCGGAGCCGGACGTCCACCTGGCCGACTTCGCCCTGTCCCTGAACAACCTCGCGGTCGACCTCGGCGGGCTGGGGCACCGGCAGGAGGCCCTGACGGCCATTCAGGAGGCGCTCGCCATCCGCCGCGCACTCGCCCGGGCCGAGCCGGACCTCCACCGCCGCGCCGTCGAGCAGTCCCTGGAGGTGGCCCGCTGGCTCGACGGCCTCCCGTAGGCGGCCCGGCCCTCAGCGGTCCCAGCTGCGCGGGCGGGGGAGGGACTCCC
>NZ_KK853997.1:7368223-7394498 GCF_000696185.1 Kitasatospora cheerisanensis KCTC 2395
GGGCGGCCCCGCCGGACTGGCAGGCGCTGCGGAACCGGCTCGGGGACCGCCTGGTGCTGCCGGACGACTCCGGGTACGGGACGGCGCGGCTCGGGTTCAACGAGCTGAACGACGGTCAACTGCCCGCCGCCGTCGCGCAGTGCGTCTCGGCGGGCGACGTGCAGGCCTGCCTGGACGTGGCGCGCGGCCACGGCATCCCGATCGCGGCGCGCAGCGGCGGCCACAGCTACCTCGGCTACAGCATCCCGGACCAGGGACTGGTGATCGACCTGCGGGGCATGGCGGACGTCACCGTGCGGCCGGACGGGACGGCCGAGGTCGGGGCCGGGGCGCGGCTGATCGAGGTGTACGCGGGGCTGGCCGCGGCCGGGCGGCTGCTGCCCGCCGGGAGCTGTCCGACGGTCGGCGTCGGCGGGTTGACGCTGGGCGGCGGGATCGGGGTGCTGGCCCGCAAGTACGGCCTGACCTGCGACCGGCTGGCCGCGGCCGAGGTGGTCACCGCCGACTCCTGCCTGCGCACCGCCGCGCCCGGCCGGGACGACGGCCTGTACTGGGCGCTGCGCGGCGGCGGTGGCGGCAACTTCGGCCTGGCCACCCGGTTCACCTTCGACACCGCGCCCGCGCCCGCGCTGACGGTCTTCGTGCTGGGCTTCCCGGCCGGGTCGGTGCCGCAGGTGCTCGGGGCCTGGCAGCCGTGGGTCGCGGACGCGCCCGACGAGCTGTGGGCCAGCTGCCAGATCTCCGGCGGGACGCCGCCGAGCTGCCGGATCGTCGGCTGCTGGGTCGGCGACCCGGACGGAGCGAACCGGTTGATCGACCAGCTGGTGCGGGCCGCCGGGACGACGCCGAGCAGCCGCACCGTGCTGCCCAAGGACTACCTGTCCGCGATGAAGTTCATGGCGGGCTGCTCCCACGACACCATCGCCGAGTGCCACCCCACCTGGGAGGGCGGCCGGCTGACCCGGACCGGCTTCGTCGCGGTCTCCCGGATGTTCGGCCCCGGCCCGGTCGACCCCGGCCGGCTCACCGACCTGATGACCGGCGCGTCCGGGGTCGACCTGCTGCTCGACTCGCTCGGCGGCGCGGTCGGCGAACTCGCCCCGGACGCCACGGCGTTCCCACACCGCGAATCGCTCGCCAGCGCCCAGGTCTACGCGGGCGCCACCCCCGCGACCGAGGCCCGGGCCAAGGCGGCGGTGGACGCGATCCGCGACGGCCTGGCCGAGCTCGGCGCGACCGGCGCGTACGTCAACTACATCGACGACACGCTGCCCGACTGGGGCCGCGCCTACTACGGCGACAACCTGGAGCGGCTCCAGCAGGTCGCCCGGGCCTACGACCCCGACGGGGTGTTCGCCTTCCCGCAGTCCGTCACCGCCGCGGGCAGCCGGTACGGCCGGGCGGCCTGAGCCGGGGCGGGGCGGGGGGACGGCGGCCGGCCGTCCCTCAGGGGGTCCAGGTCATCTCGGGGAAGGCCGGTGACGGCCCGTCCAGCAGGGGGGAGTCGACGCCGCGGAGCCAGCGGTCGAAGAAGGCGGCCACGTAGGCGCGGGTGGCCGCCTCGGCGCGGGCCGGCGGGACGTCGCCGATGTCGTCGCGGAGCCGGTCGGCGTCCAGGGCGCCCTGGGCGGCGAGTTGGGGGAGCAGGGAGGCGGCGTCGGTGTAGGAGCCGTGCCGCGAGCCCTCCAGGGTGAGGTCCGCGTGCCAGCCGGTGCTGTGCTGCCAGAGCGCGTCCCAGCCCGGCTGCCGGTGGTAGTCGCCGGAGTCGCCGGAACGGGAGCCCATCAGCAGGAACGGGCGGTTCAGGCCGTCCTCGGCGAGGGTCGGGAGGTACACGCCGGTCATCCCGTCCGGGCCGGGGAAGTGCAGCTGGCCGTCGAGGTTGACGCCCGCCGTGATCCGCGGGTCGTCGTGCATGGTCTGGAGCGCGGTGAAGCCGCCCGCCGAGTGGCCGGCCATGCCGATCCGCCGCAGGTCGAGCGAGCGGGCGAGGCCGGTGGGCAGGCTCGGGACCTCGCCCAGGGACGCCAGACGGTCCAGCACGAAACGGGTGTCGGCGACCCGGACGTCCATCGACTTGCGCAGCAGCGCGCCGATGTCCAGGCCCGGCCGGCCGACCAGGCCGGGGAAGACCGAGGCGGCCAGGGTGCCGTCCGGGAACTCCACCTCGGACGACTCGTACGGGTGATCGACCGTCACCACCACGTAGCCGCGCGACGCCAGGTCCTCGACCAGCGCCGTCCCCCAGGCCCGCGGATCGCCGAGCCCCGCCGAGTACAGCACCACCGGCCGCGGCCCGCCCGGCAGCACCGGCGCGCCCTTCCGGGCCGGACTGCCGGTCCGCGACCAGTCCGTACTGCCGGGCGTGACACCGTAGTTGAGCAGGGCCATGCCGTCCGGGCCGCCGAAGTGCGCCCCCGCCGCCGGAGCCATGTACGGGGCCCGCTCGCCGAGCGGCACCGCCGGGTACCAGACGCTGATCATCAGCCGGCGCGGCTGCCCGGGCACCCACGGGTCCTCGCGGGCCGAATCGGTCAGCGGCACCTCCACCGTCCCCACCGCGAACGGCCCCGTGGGCGCCGGGAGTTGCGCCCGGGCCTGGTGCGAGCCGTCCGCGGCCGCCAGCGCCGTGCCCGACGCGCACACCGGTGCCAGTACCGCCGTCGCCGCCAGCAGCACCGCTGCCATCGCCCGTGCCCTACCGCGCATCGCCGTTCCTCCTCGAACTCTGTGGATGCGAAGCACCGTAGGCGGAGGGCCGCGCTCGGGCGTCGTACCGGAGGACCAAACGCCGCTGTCGTACCACGGTATGACGGGTGGTCAGAGCCGGTGCGCCGAATAGTCGCGGGCGCTTCCGGCCGGCCCGCAGTAGGGTGCGACCGCATGAGGATCACTGTGCTCGGCGGGTGCGGCGCCTGGCCCGCCGCCGGGGAGGCCTGCAGCGGTTACCTGCTGGAGCACGCCGGCTTCCGGCTGCTGCTGGACCCCGGCTACGCGACGCTGCCACGGCTGCTGGAGCAGGTCGGCGCCGAACAGGTCGACGCCGTGCTGATCAGCCACGGCCACCCGGACCACTGCGCGGACCTCAACCCGCTGCTGCGCGCCAGGGCCCTGGGCGAGGACCCGCCGCCGGCCCTGCCGGTGCACACCCTGCCCGGGGCGCTCGACGCCGTCCTCGCGCTGGACCGGCCCGGCATGCTGAAGGACGCCTACCGCCTGCACGACTTCACGGCCGGAACCGGATTCGGGATCGGCCCGTTCCGGGTCGACACCTGGGCACTGCCGCACTTCGTCCCCAACGCGGGCCTGCGGCTGACCGCCGGCGGCCGGAGCCTCGCCTACACCGGCGACACCGGCCCCACCCCCGACCTGGTCGACCTCGCCCGGGACACCGACCTCTTCCTCGCCGAGGCCACCTACCCCGAACACGTGCCCGCCGAGGACAGCCGCTACCTCTCCAGCGCCCTCCAGGCCGGCGAGTACGCCGCCCGCGCCGGAACGGGGCACCTCCTGCTGACCCACCTCTGGCCCGGCACCGACCCCGCCACCGTCCTCGACGCGGCCCGCCGCAACCACCGCGGCCGCATCGACGTCGCCCGTGCGGGCGAGGTGATCGACCTCGACCGGGGCGCGCCCGCCTGACGCCGGAACCGACGGCGCGTTCTGCTGCCGGTCCTCGCGGTGACGGGCCGTCAGGCCGACCGGCGGCGGAGCAGGTAGAGGCCGGAGGCGGCGGCGAGGACGGCCATGGCGGCGGTGAAGACCAGGCCGGCGTGGGTGAGGCCGAGCGGATCGGCGAGCAGGCCGATGCCGATGACCGGGACCGAGATGCCGAAGTAGGCGACCACGAAGAGCGCGGAGAGGACCCCGCCGCGCTGATCGGCCGGGGCGGCGTCGGCGAGTCGGTCGACGGCGCCGCGGAGCCCCATGCCCTGGCCGGTGCCGCCGACCAGGGCGGCGAGGACGAGCGGGGCCAGGGTGCCGGTGGCGAGGGACAGCGCCAGCAGGCCGAGCCCGGCGATCAGGACCAGGCAGCCCAGCGGGATCGCCCGGGCCGCACCCAGCCGGGGGACCAGGAGTTGGCCGGCCGTGGAGGCGAAGAACGCCAGGCAGACGATCGCCCCGACCGCCGCGTGGTTGTGCACGTCCACGTCCTCCGCCAGGAACGCCGGGCTGACCGAGGTGAACACGCCGAGCAGCGAGAACCCGGCGAACGCGGCGAGCCCGGCGGGCACGAACACCCCGCGCACCTGCGGCGGCAGGCTCGGACGCCGGGGCCGCGCGGTGCGCAGCGGCCGGGCCCCTGGCACCGTCTCCGGCAGGGCGCGGAGCACGGCGAACGAGGCCGCCAGCAGCACCAGGTGGACGAGGTAGGGGAGCGTCAGCGGGTGCGGCGCGTACTCGGCGAGGAGTCCGGACAGCAGCGGCCCGCAGCCGAGGCCGCCCATGTTGGCCGCCGTCGCGACGAACCCGGCGCGGGCCTTGCGGTCGGGCGGGGCGAGTTCCAGCACGTACGCGGTGGCGGTGCCGGTGAAGAGCCCCGCCGACAGGCCGGAGAGGAACCGGCCGGCGAACAGCAGCGGCAGACCGTGCTCGGCGAGGAACGCGACGGCGGCGGCTGCCGCACAGCCGAGGCCGCACAGCAGCACCGGCCGTCGGCCCACCGCGTCCGACACGTTGCCCACCAGCAGCAGCACGCCGATCACGCCGAACGCGTAGACCGCGAACACCACCGTCACCATCAGCTCGGAGAAGCCGATCTGCTCCTGGTAGAGCCCGTACAGCGGAGTGGGCAGGGTGGTGCCCGCCATGCAGACGGCGAACGCGGCCGCCGCCCCCAGGTAGCCGCTGCGCCGACGATCAGTCATTTGATCACCGTAACCGCCGGGTTGGGGGCGGAACGCCCCGGCGGGGCCGGGCGCGGGGCTGCTGCGCCGGCCGGGTGAGGATCCCGCCGAACGGGTCCGGCCTGCCGGGGGCGGGGAGGGGCGGGTGCCACAGTGGGTGGCCGGGGCTCCGATCATCCGACGGATTCGCCGGGACCGGAGCGCCGCAGGTGCGGCCGTGCCTGATACGCCCGACGCAGCCGAGTTCCGAACGAGGACGGTGGACCCGATGTCCCGTGGCACCCCCCGGTCCTGGCGGGCGGCCGTGCTGCCGCCGGTGGTGGCAGTGCTGCTCGCCCTCGCCGCGCCCGCCGGCGCGGAGCCCGTACCCGCCCCGGCCGGCGCGGAGCCCGTACCCGTTCCGGCACCGGTACCCGCGCCCGTGCCCGTTCCGGCTCCGGTACCCGCGCCCGTGCCCGTTCCGGCTCCGGTACCCGCGCCCCTGCCCGTGCCCGCGCCCGCCGGTGCGGAGCCCGGGCCGGCACCGGTGCCGGTGCCCGTTCCCGGGGAGGCTGCCGCCGGGGACGCGACCGCCGGGGACGCGCTCGACCAGTTCGGCCGGGACCTCGCGGACGCCCGGCACGCCGCCGAGGCCGCCGAGCAGCGGGCCACCGCCGCGACGGCCCAACTCGACCGGAGGAAACAGGAGTCGGCCGAGGCCGCCGCCCGGGCCGAGGCCGAACGGGTCAAGGTGGCGGAGGCGGAGGGGCAGGCGGCGCGGATGGTCGCCGAGCAGTACCGGACCGGGCCGCTGGGCTCGCTGCTCCGGCTGTTCCTCTCCGACCGCCCGGAGGACTTCCTCGGCCGCCGCCAGCAGGAGTTCGCCCGGGACCGCACCGCCGCCGAGGTGCTGGAGGAGCTGCGGCAGGCCCGCGGCCGGCTGGTGCTGGCGGCCGACCGGGCCCGGCAGGCCGAGGAGTCGGCGGCCGGCGCCGCGCACGAGGCCCAGCAGGCGATGGACCGGGCGAAGACCGCCGCCGCCCGCACCGAGCAACTGCTCGGCGCCACCTCCGCCGACCAGCTCGACCTGCTGGAGCAGCAGGAGACCGCCCGCGCCGACCTGGCCCGCGAACAGCTGCTGGCCGCAGGGGCGTTCGGCCCGGGCGGCAGCGCCTCCGAGGCCGGGCGGCGGGCCATCGCCTTCGCGCTCGCGCAGCAGGGCAAGCCGTACCTGTGGGGCGGCGCCGGGCCGGACGCGTTCGACTGCTCCGGGCTCACCTCGCAGGCCTGGCTGGCCGCCGGCGTCGCCCTGCCGCGCACCAGCCAGGAGCAGTGGGCCGAGCTGCGCCGCATCCCGCTGCGGGAGTTGCGGCCCGGCGATCTGATCATCTATCACGACGACGCCGGCCACGTGGCGCTGTACCTCGGCGGCGGCACCGTCGTGCACGCCCCGCACACCGGCACGGTGATCAAGCTCGCCCCCGTCACCATGCTGCCGATCCTCGGCGCGGTCCGGCCCGACCCGGGGGCGCCGTCCGCGCCCTGACGGCGCCTCCGCCCCGGCGGCCTCAGCGGGTCGCGGTGACCGGGCGGACCTGGGTGCCGGACTGGCCCGCGGTGCGGCGGTCCTGCGGGTTGGCGCCCTCCCAGTGGACGGTGAGCTGCCCGGAGTCCTCGGGCGGCGTCAGCACCATCGAGGTCACCTTGAACTCGGTCTGGCCGCGCTGCCCGCGACCCCGGTACGGCTGGTAGTCGACCAGCACGTTCGCGGTGCCGCCGGGCGGCAGGGTCACCGTCCGGACCTGCCCGGAGCGGGAGTCGGGCAGGGTCCAGGTGTCGCCGCCGCTCAGCAGTTCGACGGTCGGGTACCCCTTCATGGTGCAGGTCGACGCGCTCCGGTTGGCCAGCTCGATCCGCTCCACCACCGGCCCGTCCGAGGCGCCCGCCACCGCCCCGCCGAGACCGTCGCCCGCAGGTCCGCCGCCGTGCAGCGCCGCGTCCCGGCCCCGCGCCCGCCGGGCCGGGGTGGCGGCGGCCGTCTCCAGCACCGGCGAGAGCGGAAGCTCGGCGGCGACCGGCGCGACCGGCGCGGCGGGCGCGACGACCGGCCGCTGCTCCGCGCACGCGGTGAGGGAGACGCCGAGGGCTGCCACCACGGCGGCAGCGGAAGACAGCTGACGGATACGCATGATCGGTCCTACCCATGATCCCGGCGGCCCCACCACGGGAGCCGCGAAACTGACGGCCGATCACCCCTCGAACCCACCCCCGGGACCGGCACGCCCCCATGCTGTCCCCCACGGATCAACAACCGATCAACGCCGACGGGACGCCACCACCGGGACGGGCGGTGCGGGTGCGGCGCGGGCCGGGACCTGCGGCCCGGGCGGGTGGGGGAGAGGGGACGGACGGCCCGGGGCGGGGGACGTCCGGGTACTGCGGGGGCGGCGGCGGGATTCGTAGCGTGTGGGGCACGCCCGTGCGTGGGGCCCGTCGGCCCCGGGGCGAGGTGTTCGGAGTCCAGGAGGACCGCATGTTCTGTTACCAGTGCGAGCAGACCGACCGTACCGGGACGGTTCCCGGGTGCGCGGGAGCCATCGGCAACTGCGGCAAGGATGCCGCGACTTCGGATCTGCAGGATCTGCTGATGCACGCGGCCAAGGGCGTCGCCCAGTACGCGGCCGAGGCACGCTCGCTCGGGCAGCCGGACGACGAGGCGGCGCGGTTCCTGCTGTTCTCGGTGTTCACCACGCTGACCAACGTGAACTTCAACCCCTCGCGGTTCGGCGCCCTGATCCAGCAGGCCGTCGCCCACCGCGACCGGGCCCGGGCCCGGTACGAGGCGGCGGCGCGCGCCGCCGGCGCCGAGCCGCGCGAGCTGGCCGGCCCCGCCGCCTGGCAGCCCGCCGACGACCCGGACGCGCTGGCCCGGCAGGCCGCCGAGGTCCGGGTGGACGCCGGCCTGGCCCTGGTCGGCCCGGACGTGGTGGGCCTGCGCTCGCTGCACCTGTACGCGCTCAAGGGCATCTGCGCGTACGCGCACCACGCGCACGTCCTCGGCAAGGAGAGCGCCGAGGTGTTCGCCGGCGTGGAGAGTGCCCTCGCCCACCTCGCGGGCGAACCCGCCGACGCCGCCGACCTGGTGGAGCGCGCGGTGGGCCTGGGCCGGCTCAACCTGGCGGTGATCGAACTGCTGGACGCCGCCAACACCGGCGCGTACGGCGCCCAGCAGCCCACCGCCGTCCGCACCACGCCCGTCGCCGGCAAGGCGATCCTGGTCAGCGGCCACGACCTGCACGACCTGGAGCAGCTGCTGGAGCAGACCGTCGGACAGGGCGTCAACGTCTACACCCACGGCGAGATGCTGCCCGCGCACGCCTACCCGCTGCTGAAGGCGTACCCGCACCTGGTGGGCAACTACGGCGGCGCCTGGCAGGACCAGCAGCGCGAGTTCGCGGCGTTCCCCGGCCCGATCCTGATGACCTCCAACTGCATCGTCGAACCCCACGTCAGCTACCGGCGGCGGATCTTCACCACCGGCCCGGTCGGCTGGCCGGGCGTCCGGCACCTCGCCGAGGGCGACTTCGGCCCGGTCGTGCAGGCCGCCCGTGCGCTGCCCGGCTTCCCCGCCGATCCGGACGCCGAGCCCGAGCCGGAGCGGCTGCTCACCGTCGGCTTCGGCGCGGACGCGGTGCTCGCCGTCGCCGACCGGGTCACCGCCGCGGTGCGCAGCGGCGCGATCCGGCACTTCTTCCTGGTCGGCGGCTGCGACGGCCCGACGCCGGGGCGCGACTACTACACCGAGTTCGCGGTCGGCGCGCCCGAGGACACCGTGGTGCTCACCCTGGGCTGCGCCAAGTACCGTTTCAACGGGCACGAGTTCGGCGAGATCGGCGGCATCCCGCGGCTGCTCGACCTGGGCCAGTGCAACGACACGCACTCGGCGATCCGGATCGCCGCCGCGCTGGCCGAGGCGTTCGAGTGCGAGGTGAACGACCTGCCGCTGACCCTGGTGCTGTCCTGGACCGAGCAGAAGGCCGTCGCCGTGCTGCTCGCCCTGCTGGCCCTCGGCATCCGCACCATCCACCTGGGCCCGACGCTGCCGGGCTTCCTCACCCCGAACCTGGTCGACGCCCTGGTGCAGCGCTTCGACCTGCGGCTGATCGGCGACCCGGCCGCCGACCTGGCCGCCGCGCTGGAACCGGCCGCCCAATGACGACCAATCAGGTGACGACCGATCAGCTGCCGACCGGCCAGGCCGCGGAGGCGCAGGCAGCGGAGGAGCAGGGCCACCGGGTGGTGCTGACCACCAGCGACGGCGCCCGGCTGGAGGTGTGCTGCCCGCCCGGCACGGCCGTGCTGGAGGCCGCCGCCGAGGCCGGGGCCGCGCTGCCGGCCTCGTGCAGGCAGGGCACCTGCGGCTCCTGCCACGCCACCGTCACCTCGGGCGGGTACGACCTCGGGCCGCACAGCGCGCAGGCGCTGCCGCCGGAGGAGCGCGAGCAGGGCGGGGTGCTGCTCTGCCGGACGGTTCCGCGCGGGCCGCTGTGCGCCGAACTCCCGTACCCGCAGTCGCGGATCCTGTACGGGGGCGTGCCGGTCCGGGCGGCCGAGGTGGCGGCGGTCACGGCCGTCGCCCGGGACACCGTCCGGCTGGAGCTGACGCTGACCGACAGCCCGGACTGCCAGTTCGACGCCGGCCAGTTCGTCGAGCTCGAACTGCCCGGCACCGGGGTGCGGCGGGCCTACTCGCTCGCGAACACCGGCAACTGGGACGGCCGGATGGAGTTCTTCGTCCGGGTGCGGCCCGGCGGCGCGTTCTCCGGGCCGCTCGCCGAACGGGTCCGCCCCGGCGACCCGTTGACGGTGCACGGCCCGCAGGGCGCGTTCGGGCTGCACGAGACCGGGTTGCGGCCGCGCTGGCTGCTGGCCGGCGGCACCGGCCTGGCCCCGCTGCTGGCGATGGCGCGGCAGATGGCGGAGTGGCAGGACCCGCAGCCGGTACGGCTGTTCCTCGGCGTCAACACCCCCGAGGAGGTGTTCGGCGCCGAGGAGTTGACGGCGGTGGCGGCCGAACTGCCGGGCTTCCGGCACCAGGTGTGCGTGCGCGAACCGGACGCGGCCTGGACCGGCCCGGTCGGCACGCCGGCCGATCTGCTGGCCGAGGCGCTGGCCGGCCACACCGGGCCCGTACCCGACCTGTATGTGTGCGGACCCCCGCCGATGGTGGACGCGGTGCGCCGGGCCGCCCCCGGCTGCCAGGTCTTCCACGAACGCTTCCTGGCGAGCTGAACCGTACGACGTCACCGGCCTGTCGGGTCCGGGGGAAGGAGCATTCGGAACGGACCGTTCGGCAAAGATTGCGGAACGCTCTCGGCCGGTCACTGGCTGAAATCGATCGCTTTTCGGCCGCATCGGAGCGGACCGGTGACGGAGGGTGTTCGATTCGGCTGGAGTGACGGACGGGGGCCAGGTGACAGCAGCGACCTCCACCCACCGTGACCGGGCGCTCACTTCGAGCCGCCGGACCAGGATCGTCCGTCTTCGACCGGGCCGCCCCGACGGGGCGGCCCGGTCCTCGTGCGGCGGCTCGGGCCCTGCTCGGAGCGGGGGTGCGGCGTGATCGCGGTGTGATCGCCCGTTGATTTCGGATTTCAACCACGGGCCGAAAACAGTCGTTGACCGGTCGTGCACGCCCACCCTAGGGTCGTCCGCGTCGTAGGGGGAGGAACTCCGGGGGGAGGGCTCGGAAGCGGGTTCGGAGCAGGTTCGGGGCGGCGGGTTATTGGGGGACGTCGCACCCGGAGTTCGGTCGATGGAGCCGAACTCGCAATCAAACAACGGTAGTTGAGTTCATCAGCGGCCATCTGCGGTCCGCCGCGGCCCGCGCGGGAGGTGCCGCGGGCGGCATCCCGCCCATTCGATCCGCGGGCGCAGGCATTTCCGGAATTCCCACCGCGGCCATTCCGTGGTTCGCGACATCCGAATTTTCTCTCACCAGAGGAGTGACTCGTGAACGCCTTCACGGGGCGTCTGCCGCTGTCCGCAGCCCAGCACGAAGTGTGGGTCGCCCACCAGCTCGACCCGGGCCGCGCCGCGCACAACTGCGCCGGTTACGTGGACATTCGCGGCACGATCGACGAGCCGCACCTCGCCGAGGCCGTCCGGACGGCCGTGGACGAGGCCGACGCGCTGCGGGTGCGGTTCACCGCCGACCCCGACGGCCGGCCCTGGCAGCTCCCGCTGGAGGACGTCCCCGGCCTGCGCGTGCACGACCTGAGCGGCACCCCGGACGCCCGCGCCGCCGCCGAACGCTGGATGCGGGAGGACCTCGCCACCGCCGTCGACCTGTCCGAGGGCCCGCTGTTCGCGCACACCCTGCTGAAGGTCGCCCCCGACCACCACCTGCTCCATCTGCGCTACCACCACATCGTGCTGGACGGCTACGGCCAGGCCCTGCACTGGCGGCGCCTCGCCGAGCTGTACACCGCCCGTACCGAAGGCCGAACTGCCAAGCCCGGCAACGCCGTCGGCCTCGCCGAGCTGCTCGCCGAGGACGACGCCTACCGTGCCTCCGAGCAGTACCGCGAGGACCGCGCGCACTGGTACGCCGACCTCGCCGACCAGCCCGACCCGGCGAGCCTGGCCTCCGCCGACCAGCCCGGTCCCGCCGCCTCCCGGTTCCAGCCGCCGGCCCGGATCACCGGCGTCGACGCGGTCGCCGGCCGCCACCAGGTGCACTGGTCGGTGGTGGTGCTCGCCGCGACCGCCGCCTACCTGCACCGCCTCACCCAGCAGCAGGACCTGGTGCTCGGCCTGCCGGTGCGCGCCCGCACCACCCGGGCCGCGCTCACCACGCCCGCCATGCTCGCCAACGTGCTGCCGCTGCGCGTCACGGTCCGCCCCGAGCAGGACTTCCCGACCGTGCTCCGGCACGTCGCCGAGCGCGCCGCCGAGGTCCTCGCCCACCAGCGCTTCCGCGGCGAGGAACTGCGCCGCGAGGCCCGCCGCACCGGCGCCGGCGGCCTGGCCCCCGCCGTCGTGGTCAACGTGGTCTCCTTCGACGGCCGCCTGCGCCTCGGCGAACTCGCCTGCTCCGTCCACCAGTTGTCCTCCGGCCCGGTCGCCGACCTGGGCCTGGAGTTCTTCGGCGGCGCCGACGGCGCCGAACTCTCCCTCACCTTCGAGCCGAACCCGGCCCGGCACCGGGCCGCCGCGCTGGCCGGCCACCGGGCCCGGTTCGCCCGCTTCCTCAACACCCTGCTGGCCGCCCCCGACCACACCCCCGTCGGCGTGCTCGACCTGCTCACCCCCGCCGACGAGGCCACCGCCCGCATCGCCGGCCCGGTCCGCGACTACCGGCTGGAGCGCCCGCTGCCCGCCTGGATCGCCGACCAGGCCGCCCGCACCCCCGACGCCACCGCCGTCGAGGCGCCCGACGGCAGCAGCCTGACGTACCGCCAACTGCTGGACCGCGCGCACGCGCTGGCGCACCACCTGCGCGGCCGCGGGATCCGCCCCGGCGACGTGGTCGGCATCCACGAGGAGCGCTCGCTGGACCTGGTCGTCGGCCTGCTCGGCATCCTGCTGGCCGGCGCCGCCTACACCCCGCTCGACCCCGAGCAGCCGCTCGCCCGGCTCGCCCTGCAGATCGAGGACGCCGACGTCCGGGTGGTGCTCACCCGCACCGACCTCGCCGCCCGGCTCTCCGGCAGCTGCCTGGAGACCCTCCCGCTCGACACCCTGCTGCCCGCGCTGCCCTCCGCCGGCCCGCTCCCCGACGCCCCCGGCCCCGACGACCCCGCCTACGTGATCTTCACGTCCGGCTCCACCGGCCGCCCCAAGGGCGTCGCCGTGCCGCACCGCGGCATCGTCAACCGGCTGCTGTGGATGCAGGACGAGTACCGCCTCGGCGCCGACGACAAGGTCCTGCAGAAGACCCCGTTCACCTTCGACGTGTCGGTGTGGGAGTTCTTCTGGCCGCTGATGACCGGCGCCACCCTGCACCTGATCGCCCCCGGCGCGCACCGCGACCCCAGGGCCATCGCCGACGCCGTCCGCCGGCACTCCGTCACCACCGCGCACTTCGTGCCGTCCATGCTCGACCTGTTCCTCGCCGAGCCCACCGCCGCCGAACTGCCCACCCTGCGCCGGGTCCTGTGCAGCGGGGAGGCGCTGCGCCCGGAGACCGTCGGCCGCTGGTTCGAGCAGCACGGCGCCGACGGGCCCGAACTGCACAACCTGTACGGCCCCACCGAGGCGTCCGTCGACGTCACCCACTGGCAGTGCCGCCCCGAGGACGCCACCGGGCCGGTCCCGATCGGCCGGGCCGTCGCCAACACCACGCTGTACGTGCTCGACCGGGCCGGCCGCCGGCTGCCCGCCGGCGTCCCCGGCGAGCTGTGCATCGGCGGCGTCCAGGTCGCCCTCGGCTACCTGAACCGGCCCGAACTCACCGCCGCCGCCTTCATACCCGGCCCCGGCGACACCGGCCGGCTCTACCGCACCGGCGACCTCGCGGTGCTCGGCGCCGACGGCATCGTCCGCTACCTCGGCCGCCTCGACCACCAGTTGAAGGTGCACGGCTTCCGGATCGAGCCCGGCGAGATCGAGTCCGCGCTGCTCGCCCACCCCCGGATCGACCGCGCCGTGGTCACCGCCCCGCGCGCCGCCGACGGCCAACTGCGCCTGGTCGCCCACCTGGTGGCCACCGGCCCGGCCCCCGAGCACGGCGAGCTCGCCGCGTTCCTGCGCGAGCGGCTGCCCGCCCACATGGTGCCCGCGCACTTCGTGCCGCTGCCGGAACTTCCGCTGCTGCCCAACGGCAAGCTCGACCGCAACGCCCTGCCGCTGCCCGACACCACCGCCCCGCCGCCGGCGCCCAGGCCCCCGTCACCGAGGCGCAGCGCCTGCTGCACCGCGCCTGGGCGGCCGTCCTCGGCACCGACGCGTTCGGCATCGACGACTCCTTCTTCGCCCTCGGCGGCGACTCCATGCACGCCATCCGGGTCCGCGCCGAGGTCGAACGCCACGGCCGCACCTTCGACGTCGCCGACCTGTTCCAGGGCCCGTCGGTCCGCGAACTCGCCCTGCTGGTCCGCCCGCTGGCCGACCGTCGGGAGGCGAGCGAGCCGTTCGGGCTGCTGACGGACCGGGACCGGGCGCTGCTGCCCGAGGGCCTGGACGACGCCTACCCGCTCAGCGCCATGCAGGCCGGCATGCTGTTCCACGCCGCGTTCGGCGACGACACCTCCGTCTACCGGGTCGTCACCAGCATCCGGATCGCCGCCCCGCTCGACCCGGCCGCGCTGCGCGCCGCCGTCGACGACACCGCGCGCCGCCACCCCTCGCTGCGCTGCTCCTTCGACCTGTCCCGCTACTCCGAGCCGCTGCAGCTCGTCCACCGGCAGGTCACCATCCCGATCGAGGACGGCGAGGACCTGCGCGGGCTCACCCCTGTCGCCGCCCGCCGCACCGTCGAGGCCTGGGTCGAGCAGGCCAAGTTCACCACCTTCGACCCCGCCACCGCGCCGCTGCTGAAGTTCGCCGTCCACCCCATGGACGGCGACGCCTTCGAACTGTCCGTCGTCGAGCACCACGTCGTCCTCGACGGCTGGAGCGACATGCGGATGCTGGAGGAGATCGTCGAGCACTACCGGGCCCGGCTCGCCGGACACGCCCTCGACCTGCCCGAAGTCGGCTCCGCCTACCGGGACTTCGTCGCCGCCGAACGCGCCGCCGTGGCCGACCCGGCCGCCCGCGAGTTCTGGGCCGAGGTGCTGCGCGGCGCCGAACCCACCGACCTCGCCCCGCGCCCCGCCGGCGAGGCCCGGCCCGCCGCCAACCAGCGCTACGACGTGCCGATCGCCGAGGAGACCGCCGCCGCGCTGCGCGCCCTCGCCGCCCGCGAGTCGCTGCCGCTGAAGGCCCTGCTGGTCGCCGCGCACACCGCCGTGCTGCGCCTGGTCGGCGGCAGCGACGAGATCCTCACCGGCATGGTCGCCAACGGCCGCCTGGAGGAGCCCGGCGGCGACGAGACCATCGGCGTCTTCCTCAACACCCTGCCGCTGCACCTGGACCTCGCCGACGCCACCCTGCTGGACGCCGCCCGCGCCGTGTTCGCCCACGAGCGCGCCGCCGCCCCGCACCGCCGCTACCCGATCGCGCAGATGCAGCACGACCTCGGCGCGGACCTGCGGCTCAGCTCGTACGTCAACTTCATGGACTTCCACCGCGACGGCGCCCGCGACAGCGACGCGCTGATGCAGGTCACCGTCGGCATCGCGGAGACCAACTACCCGCTGGCCGTCAACTTCCTGGTCGACCCGGAGGAACGCCGCCTGTCGCTCTGGCTGGACTGCGACCTCGCGGTGCTGCCCGAGGAGTTCTGCGACCGGCTGGCCGGCTACTACGCCCGCGCCGTCGAACGCGTCGCCCACGCCGCCGAGCGGCCCGCCGTCGACGCCGACCTGCTCGGCGCCGCCGAACTCGCCGCCCTCGACGCCTGGAACGACACCGCCGTCCCGTACGACAGCGCCGACACGGTGCACGGCCTGATCGCCCGTCAGGCCGCCGCCCGGCCCGACGCGGTGGCGCTCGCCCACCGCGACCGGGAACTCGGCTACGCCGAACTCGACGCCCGCGCCAACCGCCTCGCCCACCACCTGGTCGGCCTCGGCGTGCGCCCCGGCGACCTGGTCGGCGTCAGCGTCCGCCGCGGCCTCGACCTGGTCACCGCGCTGATCGCCGTCCACAAGGCCGGCGCCGCCTACGTCCCGATGGACCCGGCGTTCCCGCGCACCCGGCTCGACACCATCGCCGAGGACGCCGCCATCGGCTGCCTGATCACCGGCCCCGGCGCCCCCGCCGGCCTCACCGCCGCCCGGCACACCGACCTCGCCGAGGACGCCGCGGCGATCGCCGCCCGCCCCGGCCACGCCCCCGAGGTCGCCGTCGGCGGCGACGACACCGCCTACGTCATCTACACCTCCGGCTCCACCGGCAAGCCCAAGGGCACCGCGATCCGGCACCGCAACGCCGTCAACTTCTTCACCGGCATGGACGCCACCGTCGGCTGCGGCCCCGAGGACACCGTCCTCGCCGTCACCAGCGTCTCCTTCGACATCTCGATCCTCGAACTGCTCTGGCCGCTCACCCGCGGCGCCAAGGTCGTCGTCGCCGGCGAACGCATCGTCAACAACCTGGTGCCGCGCCCCGACGACCGCGACCGGCCGCTCGGCTTCAGCCTGTTCTTCTTCGCCGCCGCCGCGGGCGTCTCCCGCCAGGACGGCTACCGGCTCGTCCTGGACGCCACCAAGTACGCCGACCGGCACGGCTTCGAGGCCGTCTGGACCCCCGAACGGCACTTCCACGCCTTCGGCGGCCTCTACCCCAACCCGTCGGTGATGTCCGCCGCCCTCGCCACCGTCACCGACCGGATCGCGCTGCGCTGCGGCAGCGTCGTCGCCCCGCTGCACGACACCGTCCGGATCGCCGAGGAGTGGTCGCTGGTCGACAACCTCTCCGGCGGACGCGTCGGCCTCGCCTTCGCGGCCGGCTGGAACTCCAACGACTTCGTGCTGCGGCCGGAGAACTTCCCCGCCCGCAAGCAGCTGATGACCGATCAGCTCGCCGAGTTCCGCAAGCTGTGGCGCGGCGAGCAGGTGCTGCGCACCGGCGGCAGCGGCGAACTCGTCGACGTGAAGATCCACCCCGCGCCGGTGCAGGACGAGCCGCCGATCTGGCTCACCTCCGTCGGCAACGTGGAGACCTTCGAGAAGGCCGGCGCCTCCGGCGCCAACCTGCTCACCCACCTGCTCGGCCAGGCCCCCGACGACCTCGCCGTGAAGATCTCCGCCTACCGCAAGGCCCGCGAGGCGGCCGGCCACCACGGGCCCGGCCAGGTCACCCTGATGGTGCACACCTTCATGGCCGACGACACCGCCGACGCCCGGGCCCGCGCCCGCGAGCCCTTCCGCGACTACCTGCGCAGCTCCACCGAACTGTGGCGCACCCTGTTCGCCACCACCGGCCAGGACCTGCCGGAGATGGGCGCCGAGGACCAGATCGAAGCGGTCATCGACCTCGCCATCGACCGCTACTTCGAAGCCTCCGGCCTGTTCGGCTCGCCCGAGGACTGCGCCGACCTGGTCCGCACCCTGGCCGCCGCCGGCGTCGACGAGATCGCCTGCCTGGTCGACTTCGGCGTCGCCCCCGACGAGGTCCTCGACAGCCTGACCAAGGTCGACGAACTGCGCCGCGCCCACGAGGCCGAAGTGGTCGAGAACCCCTACTCGCTGGCCGCGCTCGCCGCCCGGCACTCCGTCACCCTGCTCCAGGGCACCCCGTCGCTGCTCGCCGCGGTCGCCGCCGAACCCGAGGCGCTCGACGCGCTCACCGGGCTGCGCGCCCTGCTGATCGGCGGCGAGGCCTTCCCGTCCGGCCTCGCGCAGCGCCTGCTCGGCGCGCTCCCGGACGTCCGGGTGCTCAACATGTACGGGCCCACCGAGACCACCATCTGGTCCACCGTCCACGAGCTCGACCGCGAACTCGACCCGCAGGCCGGCACCGTGCCGATCGGCGTGCCGATCGCCAACACCGTGGTCCGGGTCGCCGACCCGCACGGGCGGCCCGCCCCGATCGGCGCGTCCGGCGAACTGTGGATCGGCGGCCACGGCGTCGCCGCCGGCTACCTCGGCCGCCCCGACCTGACCGCCGAACGCTTCGTCGAACAGGACGGGCAGCGGTACTACCGCACCGGCGACCGGGTCCGCTGGCGCGCCGACGGCCGGCTGGAGTTCCTCGGCCGGGTCGACCGGCAGGTGAAGATCCTCGGCCACCGGGTCGAACCCGACGAGGTGGAGAGCGTGCTGTCCCGCCACGACGGCGTCGACGCCGTCGCCGTGATCGCCGTCGACGGCGCCCACGGGCCGGAACTCGTCGCCTACGTCTCGCCCGCCGAGGAGCTCTCCGACCACACCGTCCAGCAGGCCCACGTCCAGCGCTGGGGCGAGGTCTGGGAGAGCGCCTACACCCAACCCGCCGACGACGGCAGCGAGTTCGCCGGCTGGCTGTCCAGCTACGACGGCGAGCCGATCCCCGTCCCCGAGATGCGCGAATGGCTCGGCCACACCGTGCAGCGGATCCACGCCCTGGCGCCCACCCGGATCGCGGACGTCGGCGTCGGCGTCGGCCTGGTGCTGCGGAACTTCGCCGAGAGCACCGAGGCCTACCACGGCATCGACCTCTCCCCGGCCGCCCTGGACGCCGCCCGCGGCTGCCTCGGCCGCCCGCTGCCCGCGCACGTCGAACTCGCCCACAGCGGGCCCGAGTACCTCACCACGCTGCCCGAGAACAGCCTCGACACCGTGGTGATCAACTCGGTCGCCCAGTACTTCCCCGGCACCGACTACCTGCGCACCGTCCTGCACGACGCCGCCCGCGTCGTGCGCCCCGGCGGCGCCGTCTTCGTCGGCGACGTCCGCTCGCTCGACCTGCTGCCCGAGTTCCACACCGCCGTGCAGCTGTACCGGGCCGACCCGCTCACCACCGTCGACGAACTCCGTTCCGCCGTCGACCGCCACCTCGCCGAGGAACGCGAACTCTGCCTGTCGCCGGACTTCTTCCAGCGCCTCGCCGCCGACCACGACAAGATCGGCGAGGTCCGGTTCGAACTCAAGCGCGGCCATGCCGACAACGAACTCACCCTGTTCCGCTACGACGTGACCCTGCTGATCGGCGACCCCGCCCCGCGCCCGCCCCGGCCGCGCTCGCCTGGGACGCCCTGCCCGACGGACTCGACGCGCTGCGCGACCGCCTCGCCGCCGAACCCGGCGAGCTGCTCGTCACCGGCATCCCCAACCGCCGCCTTCAGCGCGCCACCGCCGCCGTCCGGGCCCTCGCCGACCTCGCCGGCGAGGCCACCGCCTGGGACGTCGACCGCCGCCTGTGGCAGGTCGACGAGGACGCCGCCGTCCACCCCGAGGACCTGCACGCCCTCGCCGAAGCCACCGGCCACCGCCTCACCACCCGGGTCCGCCCCGACGGCCGGCTGGACACCTTCGACGCCGCCTTCACCCCCGCGGGCACCCGCGCCGCCACCGCGGCCCCCGCCGACACCGAGGACGAGGCATGAACCGACGACTCGCCAACGACCCGCTCGCCACGGCCTGGGCGGCCGGCCTGCGCGGCAGCCTCCGCGGCTACGCCCGCACCCACCTGCCCGAGGCGATGGTCCCCGCCCACTTCGTGGTGCTGCCCGAACTCCCCAAGCTCCCCAACGGCAAGGTCGACCGCGGCGCGCTGCCCCGGCCCACCGCCGAGGAGAGCACCGAGAGCGCCTACGTCGCGCCCCGCACCCCGGTGGAGACCCAGCTCGCCCGGATCTGGCAGGACCTGCTCGGCCTGCCCCGGGTCGGCGTCGAGACCAGCTTCTTCGACCTCGGCGGCGACTCCCTGACGGTCCTTCAGATGGCCGCCCAGGTCCGCGACACCTACGGCGTCCGGCTAGACCTGCGCCGCATGTTCGAGGACCCGACCGTCGCCCGGCTCGCCCGGATGGTCGGCTCCGAGGCCGACCCCCACCTGTCGGCGCCGCCAACCCGCGCGGCGTCGCCGACGAGCAGATGGTCGCCGACGCCGTCCTGCCCGCCGACATCGCCCCCGGCCCCGACACCCTGCCGCCCGCCACCGCCCCCTACCGGGCGGTGCTGCTCACCGGCGGCACCGGCTACACCGGCGCCTTCCTGCTGCGCGAGCTGCTCGACCGCTCCACCGCCACCGTCCACGTCCTGGTCCGCGCCACCGACCGCGCCCAGGCCGACGCCCGGGTGCTCGACAACCTCACCGAGTACGGCCTGCTGCGCGCCGGCGACGCCGAACGGATCGTCGGCGTCCCCGGCGACACCGGTCGCCCCTACCTCGGCACCACCCGCCGCGCCTACCGCGAACTCGCCGAGACCGTCGAGGTGATCGTCCACAACGCGGCCATCTCCAGCTGGATCGTGCCCTACCCGAAGATCAAGCCCGTCAACGTCTTCGGCGCCCTCGAAGTCCTCCGGCTCGCCTGCGACACCCGCACCAAGCCCGTGCACTTCGTCTCCACCATCGGCGTCTACCCCGGCGACCAGGGCGAACGCCGCTGGGACGAGGAACGCCTGACGGAGACCCAGGACGTGGTCGGCGGCTACCGGCAGTCCAAGTGGGTCGCCGACACCCTGATGCTGCAGGCCCGCGAACGCGGCATCCCCACCCACGTCTACCGGCTCGGCGCGGTCGCCGGCTCCCAGACCACCGGCGCCTGCTCCACCGACACCTTCATCAACCACCTGCTCAAGGGCTGCATCCAGCTCGGCGCCTACCTCGACTACGACCTGCTGATCGACCTCGTCCCGGTCGACTACTGCGCCGCCGCCGTCGCGCAGATCGCGCTGGCCGGCGGCCACCGCGAAGCCGTGTTCAACGTCCCGGGCGCCGGCTCCACCGGCATGAACGAGATCTTCCAGCTGGTCGTCGACCACGGCTACCCGCTGCGCAAGCTCGCCTACCAGGACTGGTACCGCGAACTGGTCGCCGCCGTCGAACGCGGCGAGGACAACGAACTCGCCGTCTACCTCCCGCTGTTCGGCGAGGACCGGCCCGCCGACGAGGTCGGCTACCCCGGCAGCCGCCCGGTCTTCGGCACCGCCCACCTCGACGAGGCGCTGACCGGCACCGGCATCGCCCCGCGCCGCGTCGACCGGGACCTGTTCGCGCTCTACCTCGACTACTTCGTCTCGACGGGCTTCCTGCCCGCCCCGCCCCGGGGCTGACACCCCCTCGACAGCCGACGCCGCCCGGGACGTCCTCGTGCCGGGCGACCACCCAGAGCAGATGGAGACCGCGATGACCGCCCCCGCCCTGCCGTCCTTCCCGATGCCCCGCGTGCACCCGCTCGACCCGCCGCCCGCCTACCGCGAACTCAGCGCCGAACAGCCGGTGTTCCAGGTCGCCACCCCGCGCGGCGAGCAGGTCTGGGTGGTCACCCGGCACGAGGACGTCCGCGCCGTGCTGACCGACCTGCGGCTCAGCTCCGACCCGAAGACCCCCGGCTACCCGTCCTACATCTCCGGCGACACCCCGCTGCCGCCCGGCTTCTTCCTCAACCAGGACGAGCCCGACCACGGCCGGCTGCGCCGCCTGGTCACCCGCGAGTTCCTGGTCGGCCTGATGGAGGCCAAGCGCCCCCGGATGCAGGCCATCCTCGACGGCCTGCTCGACAAGCTGGAGGCCCAGGGCAACAGCGCCGACCTGGTCACCCAGCTGGCCTTCCCGATGGCCGCCACCGTGATGTGCGAACTGCTCGACGTCGCCTACGAGGACGCGCCGCTGTTCGTCGGCCTCACCGACACCATCCTCGACCGCCGCAGCACCCCCGAGCAGGTCGGTCGGGCCGCCGGCGACCTGATGGCCTACTTCGACCGGCTGGTCACCGAGCGGGAGACCCACCCCACCGACGACATGCTCGGCCGGCTGGTCACCCACCAGGAGGCCGGCAAGATCGACCACGCCGAGTTCGTCGGCCTGGCCGCGCTGCTGCTGCTCTCCGGCTACGACACGATGGCCCAGATGATCGGCCTCGGCACCGCCACCCTGCTCGAACACCCCGACCAGCTCGCCGAGTTGCAGGCCGACCCGACGAAGATCCCGCACGCCATCGAGGAACTGCTCCGCTACCTCTCGATCAACCACGCCGGCCTGCCGCGCGCCGCCGTCGCCGACCTCGAACTCGGCGGACAGACCATCAAGGCCGGCGACGGCCTGCTCGTCATGATCAACGCCGCCAACCGGGACGCCGCCGTCTTCCCCGAGCCCGACCGCTTCGACATCCACCGCGAGAACCCGCAGAGCCACGTCGCCTTCGGCCACGGCTTCCACAAGTGCATCGGCCTCACCCTCGCCCGGGTCGAACTCAGCACCGTCTTCGCCGGCCTGTTCGCCCGCTTCCCCGGCCTCAAGCTCGCCCGCCCGCTGGAAGACCTGCCGTTCCGCCACGACATGGTCCTCTACGGCGTGCGCGAACTGCCCGTCACCTGGTGACCCGCCCCCGACCAGCTCCCGGACGACACTCATGAAGGACGCGTGATGGCAGTTCAGACCGTCTACCTGCTGCCCGGGCAGGGCGGCTACACCCCCGGGGCCCTCGCCGGACGCGAGGACGCCGCGCTCACCGAGGCGCTGCGCACCGTCGACCGGGTCGCCGCCGAATTCGGCCGGCCCGCCGTCAGCCGGCTGCTCACCGAGGCCGACGCGCCGAGCGCCGCCGAACTGGTCCGCGCGGACCCGTTCGCGCTGCAACTCGCCGTCTACGCCGCCGGCGTGGGCGGCCTGCTGCTCGCCCCGCCGGTCGGACCCGCGGACGCCCTGGTCGGCCACAGCATGGGTGAGATCGCCGCACTCACCCTCGCCGGGGCGTTCGACCCCGCCGACGGCGCGCGGCTGGCCGCCCACCGCGCCGAGGCCCTCGCCGCCCACCACACCGGCGGCGGCGGCATGCTCGCCGTCGAACTCACCGCCGAGCGCACCGCCCACCTGGTCGGCGCCGCCGACGACCGGGCGCTGGCGCTCGCCGTCGTCAACGCCCCGCGCCAGAGCGTGGTGGCCGGCCCCGAGGACGCCCTCGCCACCGTCGCCCGCCTCGCGGACGCACTCGGCGTGCGCACCGTCCGGCTCAACGCGCCCTACCCGTTCCACAGCCCCGGACTGGCCGCCGCCGCCCACGAGTTCCGGCAGCGGATCGCCGGCATCCGGCAGCTCCCGCTGCGGCACGCCGCCTACTCGCCGGTCGCCGGCGGCTGGGTCGCCGACACCGACGACCTCAAGGAACTGCTGGTCCGTCAGCTCACCACGCCGGTCCGCTTCCTGGACGCCGTCCGGGAGCTGCACGCGCAGGGCGCCGAGACCTTCGTCGAATGCGGCCGGGCCGGCCTCGCCGGGCTGGTGCGGCGCAGCGTGCCGAACGTCGCGGTCGTCGTGGCGGGCGCCGCCGCGTCGCCCGCGGTGGCCGAGGCGCCGGTGGCGGCCGAGGCCCCCGCCGTGGTGGACGTGCCCGCGGTGCCCGCTGCCGCCGAGGCAGCGCCCGCGGCGGCCGTGCTGGTCGTGGACGCCCCCGCCTCCGGGCCGGTGCTGGACCGGGAGTCGGTGGTCTCGCAGTTGCGTGAGCTGTTCGCGGGGACGCTGGGGTATCCGGTGGAGATGGTGACGGCGGACGCGGACCTGGAGGCGGACCTCGGGATCGATTCGCTGAAGCGGGTGGAGATGCTGGCGAAGGTGTCGGCGCAGTTCGGGCTGGGGGAGTCGATCGAGTCCGGTCGGTTCATCGCCCAGTCGACGCTGGCCGAGGTCGCCGAACTCGTGCTCGCCGCACCCGCGTTCGGGACGGCGGCGATACCCGCGCCGGTGGCCGCTCCCGGGCCGGAGCCGGTGGCCGCTCCCGCGCCGGAGCCGGTCGCCGCCTCCGGGCCGGTGCTGGACCGGGAGTCGGTGGTCTCGCAGTTGCGTGAGCTGTTCGCGGGGACGCTGGGGTATCCGGTGGAGATGGTGACGGCGGACGCGGACCTGGAGGCGGACCTCGGGATCGATTCGCTGAAGCGGGTGGAGATGCTGGCGAAGGTGTCGGCGCAGTTCGGGCTGGGGGAGTCGATCGAGTCCGGTCGGTTCATCGCCCAGTCGACGCTGGCCGAGGTCGCCGAACTCGTGCTCGCCGCACCCGCGTTCACGGCCTGAACCCACCCCCGCACCGTCCACCTCAGGGAGCCGTCATGCCCATCGACCCCGCCCAGCGCACCGTTCTGGTCGCCGCCGAACCCGGTACGGCGGCCACCCTGACCGGTGCCTTCACCGACACCCTGGTCCACAGCTGCGCCCCGACCGGCCCCGCCGTCACCGAGGCGCTCGCCGGGACCGGACGCCCCACGGCCGTCCTGCTCGCCGCCGACCCGGCCACCCCGGCCGGCCGGCAGGCCGCCGTCACCGCGGCCCGGGCCCTCCCGCCCGGCGGCGCGCTCGTGCTGGTCGCCGCCGGCGGGCCGGACCGGCAACTCGCCGACGCCCTCGACGAGTTGCTGGCCGTCGCCCCGGCCGGCGTCCGGGTGCACGCCGTGCACGCCGCCGACGGCGCGGGCCCGGCCGCCGCCCGCCTCGCCGCCTACCTCACCGGCCCGGACGCCGCCGCCCTCGACGGCCGCACCCTCACCCTCGGCGCACCCGCGCCGCGGCCCGCCGCGCACAGCGCGACTGCGCCCGCCGCCCCGGCCGCGCCGCCGCCGCCCGCTGTGCAGCCCACGGCCGTCGGGGACGCGGAGGCGGCGCCCGGCGCACCCGCTCACGGCGAACTCCCGGACGGGGACGCCGTGGTGGTGGTCGGGATGGGCCTGGCCGTGCCCGGGGCGAGCACGCCCGAGGAGTTCTGGCGGCTGCTGACCGAGGGCGAGCCGGTGTTCGGCGAGCCCGGCGAGCGGATAGACCTGGACAGCATCTGGTCGCCCGACCCGTCCGCCCCCGACAAGACCTACGCCCGGGTGTCCGGCTTCATGACCGGATTCACCCCGCACCCGCGCCTGAAGGCCGAGATGGACTCCGGCGCGTTCACCTCCCGCGAGCACACCGCCGTGTGGCTGCGGCACTCCCTGCTCGGCGCGACCGAGCAGGTGACGATCCGTCCGGGCGACCGCCAGCTGTTCGCCGTCGGCCTGACGCCCGACGGCAGCCAGCACCTGGAGCAGACCCTGGTCGCCGAGGGGACGCGCCGCCTGCTGGAGGACGCCGGCCTGCCCGTCCCCGGGACGCTCGCGGCCCGCTACCCGATGGCCGCCGACACCCCCGACGCGGTACTGCCGTACCGGATCGCCCGCGCCGCCGTCCCGGACCTGCCCGCCGAGGCCGAGATCGTCGTCGTCGACACCGCCTGCTCCTCCTCGCTCTACACCATCGACCTCGGAGTGCGCGCCCTGCGCTCCGGCGAGGCCGACGTCGCGCTCTGCGGCGGGGCGTTCGCGCTGACCGCGCAGAACCTGGTGCTGTTCTCCAAGCTGCGCGGCCTGTCCCGCTCCGGCCGGGTCCGCTCGCTCGACCAGGGCGCCGACGGCGTGCTGTTCAGCGACGGCGCGGCCGTGCTCGCGCTGAAGACCCACCGCCGGGCGGTCGCGGACGGCGACCCGGTGCTCGGATTCGTGGCCGGCTTCGGCGGCTCCTCGGACGGCCGCGGCAAGGCCATCTACGCGCCCAACCCGGCCGGCCAGCAGATCGCGCTGCGCCGCGCCTGGGACGCCGCCGGCGCCCGACCGGGCGACGTGGACTGGGTGGTGGCGCACGCCACCGGCACGCCCACCGGCGACCGCACCGAACTGGGCGCGCTGAACGCCGCCGCCCCCGACCGGACCTGGACCATGACGTCCAACAAGTCCCTGGTCGGACACGCCGGTTGGGCCGCCGGCGCGGTCTCCGCCGTCCACGCCCTGCTGGCCCTCGGCCGCGGCACCATCCCCGGCCAGCGCCAGTTCACGGCACTGCCCGAGGGCGCCGCCGCCGTCCACGTCCCCACCGCCGACCGGCCCTGGCCCGCCCGCGCCGACCGGGCCCGCACCGTCGGCGTCTCCGCGATGGGCTTCGGCGGCACCAACGGCCACCTGCTGCTCACCGACCGGCCGCC
Source organism: Kitasatospora cheerisanensis KCTC 2395 (assembly GCF_000696185.1). Lineage (GTDB taxonomy): Bacteria > Actinomycetota > Actinomycetes > Streptomycetales > Streptomycetaceae > Kitasatospora > Kitasatospora cheerisanensis. The sequence continues at coordinate 7,393,736 of NZ_KK853997.1, forward strand.
CGCGCCGACCGGGCGCCCGGCCGCCCCGGCAGCCGACGCCGACCCGGTCGTGGTGGTCGCCGCCGGCACCCACCTGCCCGGCGACCCCGGCCCCGAGCAGCTCGCCGACTGGCTGGCCGGCGGCCCCGCCGCCTGGCCCGCCACCTTCGGCGACGCCTACCCGGCGCCCAGCCCGCTGGAGGCACGGCTCGCCCCGTCCGCGATCGCCGCGATGGACCGCAGCCAGCTGATGGCCCTGCGCTGCGCCGACCGGATCGCCGGCGACTGGACGAAGGACCGTCAACTCGCTGACCGCTCAGGCGTGTTCGTCGGCCACAGCGGCCCGACCCGGAACGCCCACGGCCACGCGCTGCGCTACCACCTGGACGACCTGGAGCAGCACGTCACCGGCCCGGCCGGACTGCCCGCCGGTGCGCTCGCCGAACCGGTGCGCCGCCTGACCCCGTCGGCCAACGAGGACGCCTACCCGGGCCTGATGCCCAACGTCATCGCCGCCCGGGTGGTGCAGCGGCTCGACCTGCACGGCCCCAACATGACCATCGACGCCGGCCGCGACTCCGCACTGTCAGCCCTGGTCACCGCCGTCCGCTACCTGCGCGACGGCGAACTCGACCTGGCCGTGGTGATGGGCGTCAGCGCCCCCGCCGAAGGACTGCCCGCCCGCGACCCGCGCCCGGCCGCCGACGCCGCCGTCGGCTTCGTCCTCACCCGCCGCAGCACCGCCGAACAGCACGGCCTGACCGTGCTCGGCGAACTCGCCCTC
>NZ_KK853997.1:7395921-7396565 GCF_000696185.1 Kitasatospora cheerisanensis KCTC 2395
GCGCTGCGCGCCTCGCCGCCGCCACCCCGGCGAGAGCCCCGCCGACCTCGGCCGCCGCCACGACCGCGCCCTCCAGCAGGCCGAACGGGCCCGGGTGATCGCCGAGTTGGAGACCCTGTGCGGCCCCGGCCGGGTGCACTACCGGCAGTGCGACGTGCTCGACGAGGGCGCCGTCCGCAAGACCGTCGAGGAAGTGCTCGCCGTCGAGGGCCGGGTCGACGTCCTGGTGCACGGCGCCGGCCTCGGCCGCTCCGCCGGCGTCACCCGCAAGAAGCTCGCCGACTTCCGGGCCGTCCGCGACGTCAAGGTCCGCGGCCACGCCCACCTGCGCGCCGCGTTCGGCGACCGCCGGCCCGCCCTGTGGTGCGCCGTCAGCTCCGTCTCCGCCTTCATCGGCCTGCGCGGCGAACCCGACTACGGCGCCGCCAACGAGTACCTGATGCTCGCCGCCGCGCACGCCCGCACCCTCGGCGGCCACGACGAGGTCGCCTTCACCTCCGGCCTGTGGACCGAGTCCGGCATGGCCTCCGCCGACACCCCCGCCGGCGCGCTGCTCGCCCGGCAGAACGAGATCGGCCAGCTGACCGACCGTCAGGGCCGCGCGTTCTTCCGCACCGAACTCGCCGGCCGCGGCAGCCACGGCC
>NZ_KK853997.1:7396877-7399163 GCF_000696185.1 Kitasatospora cheerisanensis KCTC 2395
CCGCCGGCTTCCGGGACGCCGCCCGCGCCGCCGCCACCCCCGGCCCGCTCACCGCCGCACCCCGCGCCTTCCTCACCGGCGAACCCGTGCGCACCGGCGGGCGCGCCGAATGGACCTGCCGGATCGACCTCGACGAGCACTTCTACCTGCGCGAGCACCTGGTCGACGGCCGCCCCACCGTCCCCGGCACCTTCATCCTGGAGATCGCCGCCGAGGCCGCCACCGCCCTCGCCCCCGGCCTGCACCCCGCCCGGATCACCGACGTGGTGCTGTCCCGCTTCATCCGCGCCGCCGAACACCGCTGGCCGCGCACCCTCCAAGTCACCGCCGAACGCGACGGCGCGTAGGTCCACGTCCGGGTGCTCACCCCCGCCGACGGCCCGGTGCCCGCCCGCGAGCACACCCGCGCCACCGTCCACCTGGCCCGCGCGCTGCCCACCGGCCCGCTCTGCCCGCCCGCCCCGGAAGTCCCTCGAACTGCCCCGAACACCTACGAAATTGACGGTACATCAGTAGAGTTGAGCGGTGTCTTTCGCTCGCTGCGCAACCCCGGCCTGCTCTCCGACGGCGGCACCGCCGACCTGCGGCTCGGGCTACCCGCGCAGAGCCTGCTCGACCGCTTCGTGATCCCCAGCACCGCGCTGGACTGCCTGCTGCGCACCAGCGTCCTCGACGGCCGCCGCCCCGGACCGGTGCCGGTGATCGTCCCCACCGGCCTGGCCGACATCCGCCTGTACACCGGCGCGAACGACCCGGCGCTGGCCGCCGCCCACCCGCAGGGCCTGACCCTCCGGCACTGGTACGCGGCCGACGGCGCCGAACACTGCGCGCTGGTCGGCCCGGACGGGCGCGCCCTGATCGCGGCCACCGGCATCACCGGTGCGGTGCGCGGCAGTTACGACCCGTCGACCGGCAGGTGGAGCTGACCGCGCCCGCCCGAGACCGACGACACCCGCCCGACCGGCCGAGCACACCGACCGGTCGGGCCCACCGACGAGGGGCACCCGGCCCCCGTGACGAAAGGACCAGCAAGATGTCAGCCGAGAACCAGCCCGTTGCCGAGGCGACGGGAGGTTCGGCCCGGGCCTGGACCCTGGCACTGGCGTGCGTGGCGATGTTCATGCTGATGCTGGACGTGACCGTGGTCAACGTCGCACTCCAGCACCTGCGGGAGACCCTGGACGCCGGATTCTCCGACCTGCAGTGGGTCATCGACTCCTACACGCTCACCCTCGCCGCGTTCCTGCTCACCGGCGGCTCGCTGGCCGACCGGCTGGGCCGCAAGCGGGTGTTCACCACCGGCCTGGCGCTGTTCACGCTGTCCTCGCTCGGCGCGGGCCTGGCGCAGGACGTGCTCACCCTCAACCTCGCCCGCGGCGTCCAGGGCGTCGGCGCGGCCGTGCTGTTCTCGGTCGGCCCGGCGCTGATCGGCAACGAGTTCCGCGGCGCCGACCGCGGCAAGGCGTTCGGCCTGTTCGGCGGCATCGCCGGCCTCGCCCTCGCGCTCGGCCCGCTGGTCGGCGGCCTGCTCACCGACGCGCTGAGCTGGCGGTGGATCTTCCTGGTCAACGTCCCGATCGGCGCGATCGCGCTGCTGATCGGCCTGGCCAAGCTCAACGAGTCGCGGGAGAAGTCCCCGCACGCGATCGACTGGCTGGGCATGGTGACCTTCGGCGCCGGCCTCGCCCTGCTGGTGCTCGGCTTCCTGCGCGCCGAGTCCAGCGGCTGGACCAGCGCCCCGATCCTCGGCGCGTTCGCCGGCGGACTGCTGCTGCTGGTGGTCTTCGCGGTGATCGAACTGCGGCTCGGCGAGGCCGCCATGTTCGACATGTCGCTGCTGCGGATCCGCACCTTCAGCGGCGTCTGCCTGGCCACCCTGCTGTCCAACGCGACCAGCCTGGCCGCGGTGTTCCTGCAGATCTCGTACGTGCAGAACGTCCTGGGCTACTCGCCCTGGGAGACCGGCCTGCGCTTCATGCCGATGATGATCACCCTGTTCGTGGTCGCCGGCGTCACCGGCGGCGCCCTCGCCAACGCCAACCCCGGCGTGCTGATCGGCGCCTCGATCGGCTTCATCGCCGTCGGCATGGGCCTGATCACCCTGGTCGAGCCCGGCAGCAGCTGGACCGCGATGCTGCCCAGCATGATCGTCACCGGTATCGGCATGGGCCTGTTCAACCCGCCGCGCGCCGCCATCACCATCGGCGTGGTCCGCCCGGAGAAGGCCGGCATGGCCTCCGGCATGGGTGAGACCTTCCAACAGGTCGGCGTCGCCGTCGGCGTGGC
>NZ_KK853997.1:7399430-7567440 GCF_000696185.1 Kitasatospora cheerisanensis KCTC 2395
CGACAGCGTCCCCGCCGCCTCGCTCGCCGAGGTCACCGCCGCCGCCCGCAGCGCCTTCGTGCACGCGCTCGGCGACGTCATGGTGTGGTGCGCGGTCTTCGCGGCCGTCGGCGCGGCGATCGGCTTCGTCTTCATCCACCGGCGCGACCTGCACGAGAGCGCCCGCAGCGACGCCGCCGACACGACGGCGCCCGTGGCGGCCTGACCCGGCCGCACCCCACCGGCCCACCCCGGGCCGAACCCCCCGTGACGGCCTGATCGGGCCGTACCCGTGACGGCCTGACCTGGCGTCAGCCGAAACGGCCCGATCGGGCCGTACGTGTTGCGGCCCGACGGGCCGTCGGAAGGAGCGACGATGGAACAGCCGCTGCGACTGGTCGGCATCGGCGGCTCGACCCGGTTCGGCTCCACCGCCGAACGGGCGGTGCGCGCCGTCCTCACCGAGGCCGAACGGCTCGGCGCCCGCACCACCCTGCTGGCCGGCGACGACCTGCTGCTGCCGATGTACGACCCGCGCGGCCCGGTCCGCGGCCCGCGGGCCGAACGGCTGGTCGCCGAAGTCGCCGCCGCCGACGGCCTGGTGGTGGCCAGCCCCGCCTACCACGGCGGCATCTCCGGCCTGGTGAAGAACGCCCTCGACCACGTCGAGGAACTGCGCGGCGACGCCCGCCCCTACTTCACCGGCCGGGCCGTCGGCTGCCTGGCGGTCGGCGCCGGCTGGCCCGGCGCGGTCGCCACCGTGGCCGCACTGCGCGACGTGGTCTGCGCACTGCGCGGCTGGCCGGTCCCGCTCGGCGTGGCCATCAACACCGCCGAGGCCGGCTTCGGCCCCGACGGGCGCTGCACGGACGCCCGGCTCCAATCCCAACTGGAGACCGTCGCCGCACAGGTGGTCGAGTTCGCCGCGCTCCGACGGGCGGGCGCGGCCACGGCCGCGGGCGAGCTGATAGCGGCGGCCGGCGCATGAGCACGCTCCCCGGCGCGGGGCCGGCGACGGGTTCCGGTGCGGCGAGCGGTTCCACTGCGGCGAGCCGGGCCGGGGCCGTTCCCGGTGCGGCGAGCGGAGTAGGGTTGGTTGTTGGGTCGGCGACTGCTTCCGGTGCGGCTTTCGGAGTTGGGGCTGCTTCCGGTGCGGTGAGCGGACTCGGAATGGTTGCCGGGTCGGCGACCGGCTCCGGTTCGGCAAACGGGGCCGGGGCTGTTCCCGGCACGGTGAGCGGAGCCGGGTTGGCTGCCGGGCATGCGGGTGTTCCCGGCGCGGCCTGTGGTGCGGGTGGCGGGTCACGGCCGTTGTTGCGGGGCGCGCTGACGTGCCCCCGGCCGCGGCCGGACGCCACGCTGCGGCTGTTCCTGTTCCACCACGCCGGCGGCTCCCACCTGCTGTACCGGGGCTGGGAACAACTCTTTCCTGCCGACTGGGAGTTGTGCCTGGTCGACGCCCCCGGTCGGGGCCGGCTCTCGGACCGCCCGGCGCTCGCCCGGGCCGACCGGCTCGCCGACTACCTGGCCGGCGAGCTCGCCGACCGGCTCGACCGGCCGTACGCCTTCTTCGGCCACAGCATGGGCGCGCTGGTCGCCTGGGAGGTGGCCGCCCGGCTGACCGCCTCCGCGCACCGCCCGCCGCTCTGGCTCGGCCTGTCCGCCTGCGGGGCGCCGTCCACCGGCCACGGCTCGGGCCCGCCGGCCCGGCACCGGCTGAGCGACGAGGAACTGCGCGGCTGGCTGCGGGAGATGGGCGCCACCCCGCCCGCCGTGCTGGACGACGACCTGCTGTGGAAGGTGTTCGCGCCGACCTTCCGCAGCGACTTCGCGCTCGTCGACACCTGGCGGCCCGACCCGGACGCCGCGCCACTGCCCGTGGCGCTGTCCGCGTTCGGCGGCACCGCGGACCCGCTGGTCGACCGGCGGCGGCTGGCCGGCTGGGAGCAGCACACCCGGGACTTCCGGGGCCTGCACGTCTACAGCGGCGGGCACTTCTACCTGATGGACCACCGCAGGCTGATCAGCCGTCAGATCGTGGCGGCCGTTTCCGCCGTACGGCGTGCGGCGGCGGCCCCCGTCCGGTGACAATGGGCCGAAGCGGAACGACAGATGGGACAGCAATGAAGTTCGTGGCGATCGTCGGAAGCCTGCGTGCGGGCTCGCTCAACCGCGCGGTGGCGCTCAGTGCCGCCGACCTGTGCGACCCCGGCGTCGAACTGACGGTCTTCGAGGGCCTGGCCGGCCTGCCGTTCTTCGAGCACGACGTGGAGGTGGTCGCCCCGCCCGCGCCCGTGCTCGCCTTCCGGGCCCAACTGGCGGCGGCCGACGCGGTGCTGATCACCTGTCCCGAGTACGCGGCGGGCATGTCCGGCGTGCTGAAGAACGGTCTGGAGTGGATCGTCGGCGGCGGCGAGTTGGTCGACAAGCCGGTGGCCGTGGTCACCGCCTCGCCCGCCACCACCGGCGGCGAACGCGCCCGCGCCTGGACCACCGAGACGCTCCGGATGATGGGCGCGGACGTGCTCCCCGAGTCGATGTCCATCCCGGTCGCCGGCAGCAAGATCAAGGGCGGCCGGGTGGCGGACGAGGGCCTGCGCGCCCAACTCCGCGGCGTGCTCGCGGCGATGGCCCGCTCGGCGAAGGAGAAGGCCGAACTGGCCGCGGCCGAAGGCTGATCGGGCCGCGACTGAAGCGGACTGCGGCGGTGCACGAGGAGCCCCCGGGAGACATCCCCCGGGGGCTCCCGGCGCGTGGCGCTTCGCGCGTCTCGCTGTGGCGTGGCGCTTCGCGCGTCTCGCTGTGGCGTGGCGCTTCGCGCGTCTCGCTGTGGCGTGGCGCTTCGCGCGTCTCGCTGTGGCGTGGCGCTTCGCGCGTGTCGTTATCGTTTGCCGATCTGCGCCAGTGGCATGCCGTTCCGGGCCAGCAGGGTCCGGGACAGGGCTCCGGTCAGTTCGGTCAGCCGGCGGGTGCCCTCGGTGCCCAGGTGTCGGTAGGGGGCGGCGTCGAGGCGGTCCGTCTCGGCCTCCAGGGTGCGGCGCAACTGCTGGCCGTCGGGCGTCAGTTCGCCGTCCTGGTCGAGCAGGCCGCGCTCGCGCAGGCGGTCCTGGGCGGCGGCCCAGTCGCGTACCGACCAGCCGCGCTGCGGCTGAAGGAAGGACGGCTTCCAGTGCGCGCCGGTCGCACTGTGCGTCACCAGTGCCTCCAGGCCGTCGAGTTCGGCCTGCACCAGCAGGCCCACGTGGCCGTCGCCCCGGTACTCGCGCAGCAGCGTGAGGGCGTGCCACAGTCGCAGGTGCGGCGGCGCGGGGAGCGTCAGTTCGGCGTTCGCGGCGAACATCGGCCGCCCCGCCGGGGCGCAGCCCTCGGTGGCCCGCAACGCCAGCTCCGCTGCCTCCGCCAGTTCTGGCGAGGCCACCCCGTCCGCGCCCAGCAGGCGGGTCAGGCAGGCGTCCACGATCCGCCACCGGGTCTCCAGCACCCGCTCCGGCGACGCCGCGTCCCAGGCCCGCGGCAGGCAGCCCGCAATCAGTCGGGGGGAGAAGTTGTAGAACACCGCCCCCACCACGCCTGCCCCCACCCGGCCGAGCGGGGCGGCCCGTCCGGCCAGGTATGCCGTCGGCCCGCGGTCCAGCCCCAACAGCCCGTACCAGTCGTCGTGTTCGGGTGCGAAGTAGTACGCGGCATGCACCGGATGGTGGGCCGTGTAGCACCGACGCACGTCACGCGCAGCAATCTGCTCCATGCCCCCAACCTAGGGCCGCCGGCCCGCCCCCGTCCCGGGGAGCCCGAAACAGCCCCGGACACCCCGGACTCGGCCCGTCGGCCCGTCGGCCCGTCGGCCCGTCGGCCCGTCAGTTTCGGCGGCCCGGGCCGGACTTGGTACCGTGGCACCCCTCGCGTGCGCGAGTGTCGGGCCGGTCGGGTGGCGGGAGCGGGCAGTGACAGGGGAACGGGTCAGACCGCAGCTGGTGTTCGTGCACGGGATCGGCAGACCGCGCGACCCGCAGCAGGAACTCGCCGAGTGGACGCGCGCGTTGGCGGACGGCGCCCGCGCCGCCGGCTTCGCCGACGAGATCTCCGCGCTGACCATGGGCTGGTCCGCCGACGCCGCGTTCGCCCACTACGGCGACCTGTTCTACGACGCCGACGCCCAGGGCACGGGCGGACCGGGCGCGGGCGGACCGGGGGAGACCGACGAGGAGGAGGCCGCCGTCATGCTCGGCCTGCTCGCCGAACTCGTCGACGAGCTCCTCGAACGGGCCGAGGACGAGGACAGCCGCGACCTGCGCCGGATCCGTGCCCAACTCGCCCCGGACGACCAGGCGCAGGGCGTCGGGAACCTCGCCCGGACGCTGGCCGCCGGCCTCGCCGCGCTCGCCGCCGTCCCGGGGCTGAACGCGGGTGCGCGCGTCCTCAGCCGGCAGAAGATCCTCAGCATCGTCTCCCAGCCCGGCCGCTACCTCGCCCGGCGGGAACCCGACGCCGCCGGACGGACCTTGGACCGGCGGATCCGCGACCGGGTGCTCGGCTGTCTGGACCCGGCCCGCCCGGCGATCGTGGTCGCGCACTCGCTCGGCACCGTGGTCGCCCTCGAAGCGCTCGCCGAACACCCGGGCCCCGTCCCGCTGTTCGTCACCCTCGGCTCCCCGATCACCACCCGCGGCGTGGTCTGGCCGCTGCTCCGCCCCAGCCCGCCGGCCACCCCCGCGACCGTCGACGCCTGGGCCGACTTCCGGGACGGCGACGACCTGGTGGTCCCCAAGCGCCGCCTCGCCAAGGCCGTCGTCCCGAACGCCCGCGGCGTGCGGCCGCTCTCCGAGCGGATGGAGTCGGCCACCCTGTGGCCGCACGACGCCACCAGCTACCTGCGGCGCGCCGAGGTCGCCGACCCGGTGATGCGCGCCCTGGCGGCCCCGGCCGCCGTCAGGTGAACGCACGTCAGCCGCCGCCCAGGCACCTGCTGCTGATCGCCACCCAGTCGGACGGCGCGGAGAACGAGCTGAACGGTCTGGAGGCGGCGGCCGACGGGCTGCACGCCGTGCTCACCGACCCGGCGATCGGCGGCTGCACCGACAGCCCGGGCCTGGACGCGGCGCAACTGCGCTCCGGGCGGGTGCTGCGCGCCGAGGTCGACAGCGCCGTGCGTTCCGCCGTCGCCGCCGCCGGGCGCGCCCGGGCCACGCTGGTGCTGGCCTTCCTCGGCCACGGCCAGGTCTCCGCCGGCAGCAGGCTCTGGTACCTGGCCGCCGACAGCAAGGACGGGCAGAGCCTGGACTGCGTCGACCTCGCCCAGCTGGTCGCGCTGGCCGCGGGCCATCCGGGCCTGGCCGGGGTCGTGGTGCTGATCGACACCTGCCACGCGGCGGCCGGCATCCCGGACACCGGCAGCCTGATCGGCGGCTTCCGCGTGGGCGCGAGCAAGGTCGCCGTGCTGGCCGCCTGCGCCGCCCACGAACGGGCCTTCGGCCTGTCGCTGAGCCGCCGTCTCGCCGCCCTGCTGGCCGAAGGACTGCCCGGGGAGGGCGAGTTCCTGCCGGTCGGCACACTGGCCCCGCTGGTGCGGGACGCGACGGACCGTCAACTCGCCGCGGACTTCGCCTACAACGGCACCGGCGGCGTGCTCTGGCTGGCCCGCAACCGCCGGCACGACCGGGCCCCCGCCGGCCGGGCGGGCACCCTCGGCGCCGAGACCCTCGCCGCCGCCCTGCGCCGCTGGCCGGCCGCCCCGCCCGGTCCGCCCCCGCACACCCGCGACGGCCTCACCGCGCTCGCCGAACAGGCCGAGAGCGCCCAAGCCTGGGGCGTGCAGGAGGCCGCCGACGGCATCCTCGCCGCCATGGACGCCGCGGCCGTGCTGACCGAGCTGGCCGGAGCCTCCCTGACCACCGCCCAACTCCGCTCCCTGGTAGCCGAGTTCAACCGCCAGTGGCTCGGCCTGCGCCCGGGCCCGGTGCAGCCGCCCGAGGGGCTCGGCGACCGCGCACTGCTCCAGTACCTGCTGGAGGACGCCGTCCTGCGGGTGCCCGTCGGCGCGTCCCGGCACGGCGCCCTCGCCTGGTACCTGGTCGCCGCCGCGCACGCCTGCGGCCGCGACCCGCAGGACCGGCTGATCCGCGACTGGGCGCGCGAGGCCGACGCCGAGATCGCCCTCAACGACGCCGCGAAGCAGTACGCCGCGCACCGCGCCCGGGACACCGAACGGCGGCTGGTGGTCAGCCTCGACGCCGCGCAGGTCGACTGGCCGGACTCGCTGTCGGTGTGCGTCCGCGACGGCGCGGTCTGCGTCGACCACCGGCACTTCCCCTGCCCGCCCGACCAGGCCGGCGTCGAACGCACCCTGCCCGAGGTCCTCGACTGGGCCGAGAGCCTGCCGTCCGCGGCCGGCCCGATCGACGCGGTCGACCTCGTCGTCCACACCCCCGTCCTGCTGGACTGGCACCCCGAGGAGGCCCTCGCCGGCATGCACCTCCTCGGCGTCGAGCACACCGCGGCCCTCCGCTGGGCCGGCCGGCTGGTCGAGCCCCGCCACTTCCGCGGCATGAACCGCAAGGCCCGCCTCCAGCTCGAACAACTGCGGTGCGCCCCCTGGGGGCAGGGCCCGCCGGTGGACCGGGTCGACCCCGCCGAGACCGTCCTCGACACGCTGCCGGCCGACCTGGCCCGCGGCCGCTACCGGCCCGCCGTGCTGCTCACCGGACGGCCCGCCCCGACCGCGCTGCGCGCCCTGGTCGAGGCGTTCCTGCCCTACGCCCCGATCGTGCTCTGGCCGCGCGCCGACACCCCGCCCGAACCCGCCGACTGGGACTGCCTCGCCCACCTCTGGGACGGCCTGCCCGCCGGCTTCGGCGCCGCCTACCGCCGGGTCCTGACGGGCCGTGAGCCGCTCCCGCCGGTCGACCCCGTCACCGACGCCCACCTGATCCGCCTCGCCGACCTGCGCACCGCCTGGCACGACGCCGACTGGCTCGACTTCTGCGCGGGCTACCACCGGCACGGGCCCGCCGTCCCCGCCCCTGCCGTCGCCGTCCCCGCCGCTGCGCCCGCGCCCGCCGGTCCCGCCGCCGTCCCCGCCCCGAGGAGCACCTGATGTCCTGGAACAGCTACTACCGTGGCGACGGCGAACCCCGCGACGTGACCCTCGCACCCCCGCCGCCCTGGCGCCGCCTCGGCGAGAACCGCCCGCACCGCGCCTTCCTGCCGCCCGAGGGCCTCACCGACGCCGTCAACGCCGCCCTGTACCTGCACCGCCCGCTGCTCGTCACCGGCAGCGCCGGGACCGGCAAGTCGACGGTCATCGAACAGGTCGCCGCCGAGCTGCGCCTCGGCCCCGTGCTGAAGTGGCACATCACCTCTCGCAGCACCCTCCCCGACGCGCTGTGCCGTTACGACGCGCTCGGCCACATCCACGCCCTGCGGATCGGCGAAGCCACCGAGGCCGCCGCCGAACCCATCGAGTCCTTCCTCAAACTCGGCCCGCTCGGAACGGCCCTGCTGCCCGCCGACCGCCCCCGGGCGCTGCTCGTCGACGAGATCGACAAGAGCGACATCGACCTGCCCGCCGACCTGCTCGACGTCCTGGAGACCGGCGCCTACGAGATCCCCGAACTGGTCCGCCGGCCCGCCGGCCGACTGACCGTCAGCACCTGGGCCCCCGACCAGCGGGCCGAGATCGAGAACGGCCGGGTGCAGTGCACCACCTTCCCGTTCATCGTCATGACCAGCAACGGCGAACGGGACTTCCCCGCACCGTTCCTGCGCCGCTGCATCCGCTACGACATGCCCCGGCCCACCGCCGACACCCTGCGCCGCGCCGTCCAGGCCCACCTCGGCCTGGACGGCACACCGCTGCCCGCCGACGCCGCCGAACTGATCGCCGCCTTCGCCGAACGGGTCGCCCGCGGCGACCACCTGGCCGTCGACCAACTCCTCAACGCCGTACGGCTGGTGACCGACCCGGAGGCGCCGACCGGCGAACGCCGCAGCAGGCTGCTCGACCTGATGCTGCGGGACCTCTCCGGTGCGTGACCACACCGCCGACCTGGTCGCCGCCCTCGCCGCGCTGCTCCCGCCGGACGCCGACGCCGCCGCGCTGGCCGACGCGCTCTGGCTCGCCGCCGCCGCGCAACCGGCCGACGCACCGTCACCGGCCGTCGCCGCCACCGGAGTCGCCTCGCCCGCGCCACCCGCCACGCCGGCCCCGGCAGCCGCGCCGGCACCGCCCGCCGCGCCGCCCGAGGAACCGCCGCACCGCACCGCCACCCCGCTGTACGAACCGCCGGCCGCCGACCCGACCGGCCCCCGCGTCGAGGTCGCCGCCGCCCGCGCCCTCCCGCACGCGCTGGACGCCGGCCGCGCGCTGCGCCCCTTCAAACGCCGCTACCCGCGCGGCCCCCGACGCACCCTCGACCTCGACGCCACCGTCGACGCCTACACCCGCACGGGCGAACTCCTGCCCGTCCTCCGCCCCACCCCCGAACGCTGGTTCGAGGTCGTCGTCCTCACCGACACCGGCCCCACCATGGAGATCTGGCAGGACACCCTCGCCGAGTTCACCACCCTGCTCACCGGCCTCGGCGCGTTCCGCCGGATCCGCCGGCTCCACCTCCACCTCGACCCGCACCCCGCCGTCACCGACACCCGCGGCCGCCCCGTCCCCCCGGCCCGGCTCCCGCAACGGCGACGCCTCGTCCTCGTCCTCACCGACTGCGCCGGACCGCAGTGGCACCGCCCCGCCATCTGGCAACTCCTGCACACCCTGGGGCGCCCACGGCCCCATCGCCCTGCTCAACCCGCTCCCCGGCCGCCTGCGCCACCGCACCGCCCTCGACCTCCCCGCCGTCCGGGTCCGGCACCGCCGGCCCGACGCCCGCAACACCGAACTCGCCCACCGCCGTACCGGTGCTGCTCACCGCCACCTTCGGCCCCGACGCGGACTGGGTGCCGCTGCCCACCCCCACCCTCACCCCCGCACTCGCTGCGCCGCTGGGCCGACGCCATGATGCGGGGAGCCGCCGCGGGCCACGACGCCGTGCTCGTCCCCGCCGCCGGCACCCTGGTGTCGCCCTTCGCCACACCCGAGGACGACACCGAGGCCGCGGACCCCGCACTCCGGGCCGCCGCCTTCCTGCACACCGCGAGCCCCGCCGCCCGCCGACTCGCCGCCCTGTGCAGCCCGTTCAGCCGCCTCAGCCTCCCGCTGCTGCGCCTGGTCCGCCAGGAGGCCGTTCCCGAGGCCGGCACCGAGGACCTCGCCGAAGTCCTCACCTCCGGCCTGCTCGACACCACCACCCCCCACCGCCCTCACCTTCCACCCCGAGGCCCGCGCCGCCCTCGCCCCACCTCACCCGCCACGACGCCTGGACCGTCCACACCGCGCTCACCCACCACCTCGCCACCCACCACCCCCGCCCCGGCCACACCTTCCCGGCCGTCGCCTCCGCCGACCTCCCCGCCGACCTCCAGCCCTTCGCCACCGCCACCGCCGACCTCCTCACCCTCCTCGCCCCGACCCGCCGCCCCCGCAAGCCGGTCACCCGGCAACAGTCGGCCTTCCCGGACCCGGCGCGGAGCGCGGCCGTCCTGATCGGCATCCTGGAGCCCGACGAGCACGACGCGGTCGAGAACGTCCAGGCCTCGCTGGACGGGCTCGTCGGTGTCCTCACGTCACCGATCAGCTGGAACCTGCCCGTTGAGCGCTGCTACCTCCTCCCGGACACCAACGACCCGGAGCAGGTGCCCCGGCTGCTGACGGAAGCTCACTTCGCGGCGGAGGACGCACTGCTCGTCTACGTGCACGGCGACGAGTTCCCGGGCGGGCTGGACCGGATGCTGAGTTCGTTCCTCCGCACCAGGCACCGGTCCTCCGACCGGACCACGGTGCTCCTGATGGACGGCGAGAAGGTGGTGGAGCTGGTCGGGCCGATCGAAGAGGACTTCGACCAACTCGCGGGCTCCATCGCGGTCCTGGCAGTGGACCGCCGCCCGGCCGCCGACTTCAGCCTGGCCCGGCTCCTGGCGGCCGAGGCCGAGACCGGAATGCCCGGCGGACCGGACACCATCGACCTCGACGTCTTCGTGGAACGGTCGCTCAGGCGAGCGCCCGACTGGAACGCCAGCAGCCTGCGGTTCCACCCGGCCGGCTCCGTGCCCGCCCTCCTGCGCAACCGCCAGGCCCTGCCGTACACCACCCCCGAGGTGCGGACCGACTACCTCGCCATCCGCAGCGACCTCGACGCCCACGGCCGCGGAGTCCCGGACGACGTGGCCCCGATCCTGCTGGCCCTCATCGCGTTCTCGCACAGCTACGCCCGGCAGGAGGCGTACGCGGACACCTGGGAGACCGACACCGCGGAGGCGCTCGCCGACTTCCTGCGGCCGGCCCTGGTCATCGACACCGACGAATCCTCGGACGGCGAGCCGCTGTACTGCCGCCGGCCGGAAGCCCTGCTGGGCCTGCCGGTCGAGATCCAGCCGACTTCCGCCGACGGAGCTCTGGTGGTCCGGCTCGCCCGGCCCATGAGCGAGCCGTTCCGGGTCCTGCTGCACGTCGGCCCCTTCGACCGCCCGCTCGGACACCAGGTCTTCAGCGAGCAGGGCTGCTGCACCGTGGTCCTACGGGTCCGGGCCCCCGGCCCGGCCCGCCGTTGGGCCGTTCTGGCGGCCGACGTCCTCGTGCCGCACGACGAGGGACGACGGCTCCCGGGCGACGCGGCCAATCAACTCGCGGACCTCCGGGCGCAGCTGAGGTCGGCTGCCGGCCGCCTGTTCCAGAGCCCTGCCGTGCACGTCCAGTTCCTGACGTCCCTCGCCGACGACCTGCACCGGGCCAGCAGCAGCCTGACCCGCCGACCACTCGTCCTCGTCATCGGCCGGTCTCCGAGCGCCCCCGAGGGCAACAGCGGGGCGGCGCTGATGTGGCAGGCCGTGGACGAGAAGTGGCGTGCCCTGCGCGGACTGGGCGGCACCCTCGCCGTCCTCCTCACGGACGAGGTCCACCAGGAGATGCAGCTGACCGGCAGCACGGCGACGCAGCAGTACGTACCGCTCTCTCTGAACGGCGAATCCGGCGAGGAGCAGGCCTGGTTCGGCGTGGTCGGGCTCACGGGCGCGGAGGTGATCGCGCTGCAGCGCCCGACCGCGAGCCTCTCCGCCCCGCGCCACGTCGGCTACTCCGACAGCCGACTCGTCCGCCAACTGCGGGACTTGGGCGTCAGGCAGGGCGGCGTGCTGTTCGTGCAGGCGGACGACCGGGTGTTCGCCGCGGCCCGCCCCGACCAGCTGATCGCGGCACTCCTGCAGGTGCTGGGACCGGAGGGCACCGTGGTGATGTCGGCCGCCACCCCGGAGAACTCCCCGCAGTCCGCGTACACCCGGGCCGCGCTCGCCGGCCTGACGCCCGCCGCCCAGGAGGTCTACCGCTCCCACATGCCGCCCTTCGACCGCGCCACCACGCCGGTGTCGGCGTCGGCCGGTTCGCTCGGGGAGTTCCTCCGGAGCCACCCGGGCAGCGTGCGCAGCGACCACCCCCAGCACTCGTTCGTCGCCCTCGGCGGGTGGGCGCAGTACCTGATGGACCGTCACCTGCTCGAGTCGCCCCACGGCGAACACTCACCGCTCCGGAAGCTCTACCAGAGCCGCGCCCAGGTCCTGCTGCTGGGCGTGCCGCTGAACCGGTGCGTGGCGTGGAACCTGGCGGCGGACCGGATCCCGAACCCGCCGACGGTGGTCGAGTCCTGCGTCGTCCACACCCCCGAGGGCATCGGCCAATGGGTCGGGTTCCGCGCGATCGCCGCCCCCGACCTGACCGCGCCGGAGCTTCGCGAACTACTGGAGACACAACTCCCGCTCCAGCGGGGCCTGGTGGCGGACCAGCCCGCCATCCTGGTCCCCGTGGAGGCCGGCGTCGACCTGGTGGCTGCCTGGCTGACGGACACCGCGAGCTGACGACCCGCCGCTGCGCGGTGCCCGAGGTCTCACCACAGGGCGCTCGCGACGGCCGCGCCCGCGAAGGAGAGGGCGGTGCCGAGGAGGACACTGACCGCCAGGTACAGGCCGGAGAGGGCGATCCGGCGGGTGGAGGCGAGGGTGAAGACCTCGTAGGAGAAGGTCGACCAGGTGGAGAGGGCGCCGCAGAAGCCGGTGGCGAGGAACAGTTCGGGGCGGGGGCCGAGATGGCCGCGGAGGACCGCCTCGGAGAGGAAGCCGAGCAGCAGGCAGGCGGCGGCGTTCGCGGTGAGCGTGCCGAACGGGAACGGGCTGTGCACCCGGGACTTGACGGCGACTCCGGTGAGGTAGCGGGCCGGCGCGCCGATCAGGCCGCCGGCCAGGACGAGCAGCCAGTCAGTGAGCACCGGCGGCCTCCTGGTGGGCGGGGACGCCGACGACCGCGCGGGCCGCGAACACGCCGAGGGTGACGCCCGCCAGCGCGGCCAGCACGGTGACCAGCAGGTAGACGACCGCGGTGCCCGGGGCGTCGCCGCGCACCAGCACCCGGATGTTGTCGGTGTAGTGGGAGAAGGTGGTGAACCCGCCGAGGAAGCCGGTGCCGAGCAGGGCGCCGACGAGCCGCTTCGCGGCGGGGAAGCGGTCCGCCAGCACCGTGAGCAGCGCACCCATGGCCAGGCATCCCGTCGCGTTGACGAGCAGGATCGGCCACGGGAACTCCGTGCCGGAGGTCGGCCAGAGCCGCTCGATCCCGTAGCGCGCCGCCGCGCCGAACGCGCCGCCCACCGCGACCGCCAGGACCACCGGGTACTGCCGGCCCGGGGCGTGCTCGGAGTGGGCGTGGCCGGGCGGGCGGACCGGCCGGTCCGCCGTGCCGAAGTACGGGTTGGTCATCGGGAGCGCGCCCTTCCTCGGGATCGGGGGTGTCGGCCGTACAGGCGAACCTCGGTGACCACCGGCTGCTGCGGTGCACGCACAGACAGGTGGCCGGGCTAAACATGACTGCCGGACAGTTCCGGTGCAGAGCACCGTATTCCAGGAATCTCGCCCTTCCGGTGGCATTCAGGAGAAAACGTGACACGAAGTGCCCCCGATGGCCCCCGGCCGGGCCCCGGGCCGACCTGGGACCGGGAGCCGCTGGCCTACCTGGTGGCCTCGCTGCGCGGCGTCGGGCAGGTCGACCTGCAGCCGCAACTGCTCACCGGCGCGCTCATCCTGGCCGGGCTCTGGGCGGCCGGCTGGAAGGTGGGCCTCTTCGCCTCCCTCGGCACCCTGATCTCCACCGCCGCCGCCTACGCCTTCGGTGTCGACCGCGGGTCCATCTCCCAGGGCCTGCAAGGGTATTCGGGCTGCCTGACCGGCATCGCGCTGGTGACGTTCCTCGGCCACCACCCCGCCACCTACATCCTCACCGTGGTCGGGTGCGTGGTCTGCACCGTCCTCACCGCCGCCCTCGCCGTGCTGGCCCGGCCGTACGGGCTGACGCCGCTCACCGCGCCGTTCTGCCTCGTCTCCGGAGTGATGGTGCTCGGCGCGCCGTCCTTCGCCCGGATCTGGCACGGCGCGCCCCCGCCGGCGACCGATCCGACCGTGGGCGACACCGGCATCACGTTCTCCGACCTGTGGCACGCCTTCTTCACCAACGTCTCGCAGGTCTTCCTGGTGAACAGCTGGTACGTCGGCCTGATCATGCTGGCCGGCCTGGCCTGCGCGGGCGTGCGGGTGCTGCTCGCCGCGGCGCTCGGAAGCATCGCCGGGATCGTCGCCGCCTGGGCGCTCGGCGCGCCCACCGAGCAGATCGCCAACGGCATCTACGGCTACAACGCGGTCCTCGTCGCCATCGCGGTCGGCGCGGTCTTCCTCGCCAACACCCCCTGGAACGCGGGCTACGCGCTGTTCGGCGCCGCCCTGTCCACCGGCCTGACCGCCGCGATCACCTCGCTCTTCAAACCCTTCCACGGCCACACCTTCACCTGGCCGTTCATCCTCAGCACCTGGGCGCTGATGGCAGCCGTGCCCCTGCTGCCCAGACTCCGCCCCGCCCCGGCGGGCTGACGCCCCGTCACCGTCCGCCCCCGGTGCTGGGAGAGCGCGGCACCCGCAGCCGGCTCCCGGCACCTCCGCGCCGCGCCCGTCCCCCCAGCCCACCACCCCCGTCCCGAGGAAGGCGCCCCCGATGAACCTCGCCCCCGTGAGCTCGACAAGCTCGTCGTCTACGTGGTCGCGGACCTGGCCCGCAAGCGCCAGGGCCGCGGTCTCAAGCTGAACTACAGCGAAGCGGTCGCCCTGATCACCGAGGCGATCCTGGAGGCCGCCCGGGACGGCAGGTCGGTCGCCGACTGCATGGAACTCGGCCGGCACGTCCTCGGCCCGGACGCCTGCATGGACGGGGTGCGGCAGATGCTGCCGCTGCTCCAGGTCGAGGCCTCCTTCGTGGACGGCACCAAGCTGGTCTCGGTGCACGACCCCATCGGGGGCTGACCCGTGCCCGACCGCATCCGGGTGCTCGCCGTCTGCGGCCACGAAGCCGCCGGCGGCACCGCCCTCCAGCACCTCGCCGGCCCCGGCACCGCGGTGGTCGGCGCCGGCCGCGAACTGTACCGGGCACTCGCCTCCGGGCCGGCCCGGCAGGGCGTCGCCGTCGTCCCGATGACGCTGGGCCGCGACCCCGAACTCGTCGCGGACACCGCCCGGACCGTCCGCGCCCTGCCACCCGAGCTGCGCGACGGCGTCGCCGTCGCCGCGCCCTTCGGCACCCCCGACCACCTGGTCGGCTGGCTGCGGGCCGCCGCCACCACCGTGCCCGCCGACGCCGCACTGCTGCTCGCCGCGCCCGGCGCCGACCCGTACCAGGACGCCGAACTGTTCCGGGTCGCCCACCTGGTGCAGCGCCACGGCCGGCACCGGCTGGTGGAGACCGCGCTGCTCGCCGGCGATCTCGACCCCGCCGAGGGCGTGCGGCGCTGCGCGCTGCTCGGGGCGCGCCGGGTCGCGGTGCTGTCCGCATCCTTCGTGCGACCCGCGCGGCCCACGGCTCCTGACGGCGTGTCGGTCACGGACGCCGGGCCGCTGCTCGGCCCCGCCGCGCTGGCCGCCGTGCTGTCCGCCCGGGCCGCCGCCGCCGTGCAGCGGCTGCGCGAGCACCGGGACGACGGGGTCGGACGCGCGCTGGCCGCCGCCGAAGGACACGGCCGACCCACACCCACGGGCCCGGCGAGCACGGCCACGCGCACGACCACGGCGAGCACGGCCACGCGCACGACCACGGCGAGCACGGCCACGCGCACGGGCCCGGCGTGGGCTCCCACGACCACTCCCCGCAGGCGCAGCAGCACACCCCCTCGTCCCCGGATGCCCGTCCCCTCGCGGCGACGGGCGCAAGGAGCCACCAGTGACATTCGGCAAGTACCTGTACGGCGATGGACAGATCGAGATCAACGCGGGCCGACGGACCGTCAAGGTCGAGGTGGTGAACACCGGCGACCGGGCGGTGCAGGTCGGGTCGCACTACCACTTCTTCGAGGTCAACCCGGCGCTGCGGTTCGACCGCGACAAGACCCTCGGCATGCACCTGAACATCCCGGCCGGCACCTCGGTGCGGATCGAGCCGGGCGGCACCCGCGAGGTCGAGCTGTGCGAGTACGGCGGCACCGGCCGGCTGGTCGGCTTCAGCGGCCTGCTGAACGGCTCCACCGTCTCGCACCCCGCCCGGCTGGAGGCGTTCCACCGCGCGCTCGAACTGGGCTTCCAGGGCGCCCAGGAGCAGCAGGGCACACCGAAGAACCCCGCGAAGCCGAAGAACCCCGCGGGCCCGAAGAACCCTGCGAAGCCGAAGAACCCCGAGAAGAAGAAGGGCGCCCGCTGATGCCGATCCTGTCCCGCCAGCAGTACACCGACATGTTCGGGCCGACGGTCGGCGACCGCTTCCAACTCGCCGACACCAACCTGGTCGTGGAGGTGGAGAAGGACTTCAGCGAGGGCCTGTACGGCGACGAGGTGGTGTACGGCGGCGGCAAGTCGATGCGCGACGGCATGGGCTCGGATCCGCAGGCCACC
Source organism: Kitasatospora cheerisanensis KCTC 2395 (assembly GCF_000696185.1). Lineage (GTDB taxonomy): Bacteria > Actinomycetota > Actinomycetes > Streptomycetales > Streptomycetaceae > Kitasatospora > Kitasatospora cheerisanensis. The sequence continues at coordinate 7,415,412 of NZ_KK853997.1, forward strand.
GCCGCCCAGGGCGCGCTGGACACCGTGATCACCAACGTGGTGGTGATCGACCCGATCCTCGGCATCGTCAAGTGCGACATCGGCATCAAGGACGGCTTCATCGCGGCGATCGGCAAGTCCGGCAACCCGCAGACCCAGAACAACGTGCACCCGAACCTGGTGGTGGGGCCCGGCACCGAGGCGATCTCGGGGGAGCACCTGATCGCCACCGCGGGGGCGATCGACACCCACGTCCACCTGATCTCGCCGCAGCAGGCGCAGCAGGCGCTGACCAACGGCATCACCACCCTGATCGGCGGCGGCACCGGCCCGGCGGACGGCACGAACGGCACCACCTGCACCCCGGGCCCGTTCAACATCGCGCGGTTCCTTCAGGCCTGCGAGGAGGTGCCGGTCAACATCGGCATCATGGGCAAGGGCAACGGCAGCCTGCCCGGCGCGCTCGACGAGCAACTCGCTGCCGGAGCCTGCGCGTTGAAGGTCCACGAGGACTGGGGCGCGACCCCGGCGGTGATCGACAACGCGTTGAGCGTCGCGGACCGGCACGACGTGCAGGTGGCGATCCACACCGACAGCCTGAACGAGTCCGGCTTCTTCGAGGACACCCGTTCGGCCATCGACGGGCGCACCATCCACACCTTCCACTCCGAGGGCGCGGGCGGCGGGCACGCCCCCGACATCCTGCGGGTCACCGGCGAGCCCAACATCCTGCCGTCCTCCACCAACCCGACGCTGCCGTACACCAAGAACTCGGTGGACGAACTGCTCGACATGGTGATGGTCTGTCACCACCTGAACCACGACATCCCGGAGGACGTGTCCTTCGCCGACAGCCGGGTCCGGGCCGAGACCATCGCCGCCGAGTCGGTGCTGCACGACCTCGGCGTGATCAGCATGTTCTCCTCCGACTCGCAGGCGATGGGCCGGGTCGGCGAGTCCGTCACCCGCTGCTTCCAGACCGCGCACCACTGCAAGGACAAGCGCGGACCGCTCGACGGCGACAGCGCCCGCAACGACAACCAGCGGGTGCTGCGCTACCTGGCCAAGGTCACCATCAACCCGGCCATCGCGACCGGCATCTCGGACTACGTGGGCTCGCTGGAGCCGGGCAAGCTGGCCGACATCGTGCTCTGGCCGATCCACTCCTTCGCCGCCAAGCCCAAGATGATCATCAAGGGCGGGATCATCTCCTGGGCGCAGATGGGCGACCCGAACGCCTCCCTGCCCACCCCGCAGCCGGTGATCTACCGTCCGATGTTCGGCCAGTTCGGCCGGGCCCAGCAGGCCACCCACGTCACCTTCATGTCGCAGGCCGGGATCGCCGCCGGCGTCCCCGAGGAACTCGGCCTGCACCGCAGGGTGCTGCCGGTGCGCGGCACCCGCGTCATCGGCAAGCACAACATGGTCCGCAACAACGCCCTGCCGGAGGTCGCCGTCGACCCGGAGACCTTCAAGGTCACCCTGGACGGCGAGGCCGCCACCATCGAACCTGCCGCCTCGCTGCCGCTCAACCACCTGTACTTCGTGGTGTAGCGGATGATCCCCGCCCCGGACCGGAACCCGGACGGCACCGAGCAGTTCCCCGAGCAGCCGCTCGGGGGACTGCCCGCGCTGCTGGCCGGCCTGCAACTCGCCGACTCCGCCTTCCCGAGCGGCTTCTACACCCTCTCGCACAGCCTGGAGGGCTACGCGCAGGCCCGCGCCGTCACCCCCGACACGCTCGCCGCGCTGCTCGCCGACCTGCTCCGGCACGCCGTCGGACCGGGCGACGCCACCGCGCTGGCACTCGCCCACCGGGCGGCGGCCGCAGGCGAGTTGACGGTCGCCGCCCGGGTCGACCGGCGACTGCACGCGGGCAAGCTGAGCCGCGAGATGCGGCAGGCGGCCACCCGCACCGGCCGCCAACTGCTGGACCTGGCCGCCGAGGTCTTCCGGGAACCCGGGATCGCCGACTACCTGCGGCTGGTGAAGGACCGTCAGGCCCCGGGCTGCCAGGCCGTCGCCGCCGGGGTGGTGTACGCCGCCGCCGGCGTCCCCGCCGCCCACGCGGTGGCCGCCGACCTGTTCGCGTTCAGCGCCAGCTTCGCCGGCGCCGCCCTGCGCCTGCGGCTCACCGACCACCGCCGGGCCCAGGTGCTGCTGCACGGCGCCGCCCCCGTCATCGAGGAGACCGTACGGGCCGCGCTGCGCCGCGAGACGGCCGACCTCGGCTCCACCGCCTTCGCGTCGGACATCATGTCCGGCCGTCACGAGCGGGCCGAGGCCCGCCTGTTCGCCAGCTGATCGAACGTCACCCGAGGGAGCGCACTGTGGACGACAACGTACTGCGGATCGGCATCGGCGGCCCGGTCGGCTCCGGCAAGACCGCGCTGATCGAGGCGCTGGTGCCGGTGCTGATCGCCCGGGGCCACCGGCCCGCCGTGATCACCAACGACATCTACACCCAGGAGGACGCCGAACACGTCCGCCGCACCCTGGCCGGCGTCCTCGCCCCCGAGCTGGTGGTCGGCGTGGAGACCGGGGCCTGCCCGCACACCGCCGTCCGCGACGACCCGACGATGAACCTGGCGGCCGGCGCCGAACTGCTGGAGCGCTTCCCCGAGGTCGACACCCTGCTCTACGAATCCGGCGGCGACAACCTCACCCTGACCTTCAGCCCCGCCCTGGTCGACGTCTTCGTGTTCGTCCTCGACACCGCGGAGGGGGAGAAGATGCCCCGCAAGCGCGGCCCCGGCATCACCGAGTCCGACCTGCTGGTCATCAACAAGATCGACATCGCGCAGTACGTCCGCACCGACATCGGCGTGATGGAGTCCGACGCGCACAAGGTCCGCGACGGCAAGCCCGTCATCCTCACCAACTCGCTGGACGGCACCGGCATCGAGGACCTCGCCGCGTTCCTGGGCGGCCGCCGCAAGGCGCTGATCTGACATGACCTCCGCCCCGCCGCGGCCGACCGTGACCACCGACCCGCCCGACCCGTCCGACCGGGAGCCGGGCCGCGCGTTCCCCGACCCGTCCTCCGAGCACCGCCGGCCCGCGGCCGACCGCCTCGACCCGGCGCACTGGCGGCCCGGCCGCCTCCCCGCCGAGGTGTCGGGCTGGCCGCGCGCCCCGACACCCTGCCCCCGGGCTCGCCCGCCAAGGTCGGCATCCTCGACCTGGCCTTCGAACTGCGCGGCGGCCGCACCGAACTCGTCGAGCGCTACCAGAAGACCCCGCTGCAGATCATGCGCCCGCTGCGGCTCGACCCCGACCGTCCCGGCGACGCCTACGTCTTCCTGATGGCCACCGGCGGCGGCGTCACCCAGGCCGACCGCTACCGGATCGACGCGCGCTGCGGCCCCGACACCCGGGTCCACCTCACCACCCAGGCCGCCACCAAGGTCTTCCGGATGGAACAGGACTACGCGAGCCAACGCGTCCACCTGACCGCCGAACGCGGCGCGTACCTCGAGTACCTGCCCGACCCGCTGATCCCGTTCCGCGACGCCCGCTACTACCAGCACACCACCGTCACCGTCGCCTCCGGCGGCACCGTCGTCCTCGGCGAGACCCTCACCGCCGGGCGGCTCGCCCGCGGCGAGCGGCACGACTACCGGGTGGTCGCCACCGACCTGGAGATCACCCGCCCCGACGGCGCCCTGCTCGCCGTCGACACCCAGCGGCTGGTCACCGGCGGCGACCGACGCACCGTCACCGGCCCGCCGTGTTCGCCGGACACGACCACGTCGCCACGCTGTTCGTGGTCAGCGACCTCCGCCCCGCCGGCGAGATCGCCGACACCCTGCACCGCGCCCTCGACGGGCTGGGCCCCGACTACGGCGTCTCCACCCTCCCCGAGGAGTCCGGCGCCTGGCTGCGCCTGCTGGAGGACAGCCCGACCCGCACCGCGGCCGCCCTCGACACCGCCTGGCGGGCCGTCCGCCTGCTGCTCACCGGCACGCCCGCGCCGGCTCTGCGCAAGACCTGACCGCCCCGCCGCACCGGGCCGGCCGCGCGCGGGGAGACCCAACAGCAACTCCCCGCCCGGCCCCGGGTCCGTCCCGTACCCCCAGGAAGTGCCGAGGAAATGCCCATGCTCTCCGCGCCCCGCCGATGCCCCGGCCTACAACGCCGGCGACACGGCCTGGCTGCTCGCCTCCACCGCCATGGTCCTGCTGATGACGCCCGGGCTGGCGTTCTTCTACGGAGGCATGGTCCGGCTCAAGCACATCCTGATGATGCTGAAGATGAGCTTCGCCGCGCTCGCCTTCGGCAGCCTCGTCTGGTGGGCGCTCGGCTACACCCTCGCCTTCGGGCCGGACGTCGGCGGGGCCGGCCTGATCGGCAACGTCGACCGGGCGTTCTTCCGCGGCATCCAGCTCAACACCCTCACCGGTGCCATCCCCACCTACATCTTCGCCACCTTCCAGATGGGCTTCGCGATCGTCACCGTCGCCCTGATCAGCGGCTCCGTCGCCGACCGGGCCCGGATGCGCGGCTGGCTGGTGTTCGTCCCGCTCTGGCTGCTGCTGGTCTACGCGCCCGCCGCGCACTGGGTGTTCGCGCCGGACGGCTGGATCCACGACAAGCTCGGTGCGCTCGACTTCGCCGGCGGCCTGCCCGTCGAACTCAACTCCGGCGCCGCCGGACTGGCCGTCGCCGTCGCCCTGCGCGGCCCCCGCGACTGGGCCCGGCGGGAGGAACGGCCCAACAACATCCCGCTGGTGGTGATCGGCGTCGGGCTGCTCTGGTTCGGCTGGTTCGGCTTCAACTCCGGCTCGGCGCTCAACGACCAGGGCACCGCCGCCGCGGCCTTCCTCAACACCCAGCTCGGGGGCGCCGCCGCGATGGTCACCTGGCCGCTGGTCGAGAAGTGGCGCACCGGGCGGGTCAGCACCACCGGCGTGGTCTCCGCGGGCGTGGCCGGCATGGTCGCCATCACCCCCGCCTGCGGCGAGATCAACCCGCTCGGCGCGGTGATCACGGGCCTGGTGGCCGGACTCGTCTGCGCCTTCGCCGTCACCCTCAAGTACCGCTTCGGCGTGGACGACACCCTCGACGTGGTCGGCGTGCACGGCGTCGGCGGCATCACCGGCCTGATCATGGTCGGCCTGTTCGCCACCGCCCGGATCAGCGGCCGCGAGGGCCTGTTCTACGGCGGCGGCTGGAGCCTGCTCGGCAAGCAGGTGCTCGCCGTGCTCGCCATGGCCGCGTTCTCCTTCCTGGTCACCTGGCTGCTCGCCAAGCTCGTCCACGCGGCCGTGGGCTTCCGGGCCGAGGCCGCGTACGCGCACGTCCCCGGCGGCGAGGCCGAGACCGCCTACGACACCCTCACCGCCGAACGCCTCACCACCCTCGCCGCCGAGGGCGCCGCCCGCAGCGACACCGAACTCGTCCACCGCATCGCCGAGCTGCTCCGCGCCCGCCGCCAGGACTGACCGCCCGTCAGAACCCTTCCGCCGACTGCGCCCTGCGTTCCGTGTTGTTGAATTGATATGAACGCGTCACTGTGCGTTCATGATCGATGGTGAGTGTACGCAGCGAAGACAAGCGTCCACTTTCCGGGAAAGAGGAACGATGCGCAGGATCCTCTCGGCACTGGCGGCCGGGGCGACCGCGGCGGCACTGGGCCTGGTCACGGCACCCGCCCACGCCACCACGACCGACGTCACCATGTCCTTCGGCATGTCCTACGGCAACAGCACCACCTCGGGAACGATCCACTTCACCGACGGCTACACCGCCACCGTCTCCGGCGCGGTCCACGCCGCCAGCGGCCAGCGGAGGATCTGCAGCGAAGCGACGAACGGCGACTACTACCTGAGCGGCCCGTGCAGCGCGTGGGCATCCGCCGGCGGCGCGAACCAGCCGTTCACCTTCGACCTGCGCATCGCCGTACCGGGCGGCGTCCAGCGCGTCTACCTCACCATGTACGACGAGGGCGGCTCCGGAGTGGCCCGCGAATACTGCACCCGCAGCGGCTGCACGCGGGTGTACTGACCACTGACCACGGGCCCCGCTCGCGAAGGCCGCGCGTGATCCGGCTCACCGCCGGCCCCTGACCCGCCGTCACCACCGGCCCTCGCCCGGCCGGATCGCCCGCGGCGGACGGGAACCGGCACGGCGGGGGTACCGCCGACGGGGCGTCGTGTGGCAGTCTCGGCAGCCATGATCAACGACTCCACCGACCCCGCCGGCCCCGACGCCTACCTCGCCCGCCTGCCGATCGGCGAGCGCCCGACCATACCGGCGGACGCCGCCCCGTCCTGGGACATCTTCCCGTACGAGGGCGACCTGACCGTCCGGGTGCTGCAGCCGCCGCTGCTGCCGGAGCCGGCCCGGCACGGCGAAGCAGGACCGGAGAGCTGCGGGCAGTGCGCCCGCCCGGACTCCGACTTCCTCTGGACCGACGAGCACTGGCGACTGAGTGCCACCGACGCGCCGAACGGCCTGCCCGCCGCCCTGCTGCTCCAGCCCCGCGCCCACCACGATCTGCTGGACCTGCCCGCCGAACTCTCCACGGGGCTCGGCCCGATGCTCCAGCGCGTCGAGCGGGCCGTCCTGTCGCTCGGCGGCATCGGCCGGGTGCACGTGAACCGGTGGGGCGACGGCGCCGCGCACCTGCACCTCTGGCTGATCGCCCGACCCGAGGGTATGACCCAACTGCGCGGCTCCACCCTGCCGTTGTGGATGGACCTGCTGCCGCCCCTGCCCGCCGGCGTCCGAGCCGAGCGGGCCCGCCGCATCGCCGCCGCCATGGCCACCGAGGGCGGCACCGCACACGCGCTCTGAGCCCGACGCCCGCCGTCGACGGGAGGCGCGCTCGCCCGGGAACGCGAGCACCCGGAGGCACCCGACGCCGAAGCGTCCTCCCGCTCAGGGGCGTGAGAGGCCGGCCTCGGCCCCTGAGCGGCGGAATGGAGCGACCGGCCGACCCCGGCCGGCGCGCTCTGGTTCTTGCGAGCGGTGGTTGTGCCGTGGCCATGCGATGCGGCGATCCGGTGGGGGCCGGCCTTCCGGCGGCGGGTTCGAATTGGGTCCTCGCGGGGGTATGTTTCCGGTCGGCGAGCGGATCGTTGGCTCGGTCAACTCCGGTGGAAGTCACCATACTTGGCCGTCGTGGTCGGGTCGGTCTGCGGCAGTGGGCGGGGCAGGTCCGAGGCGTCGGTGGGCCGCTCGGATCGGGACAACCAGCTGTGGGGGGTAGGAGAGATGGACAGGGCAGCACACGAGGTCAGGCTCGACCTCAGTGACCCGAGAGGCGCCGAAGCCGCCGACTGGGCAATGGAGTTCCTGGTGGAGGAGGTCCGCCAGTTGAGGGTTCTGCGCCTTGCCCACGCTCCGGGAGGGGCGGCGCCGGCGGGCAGCAGGGCCGGTGACGCGGTGGTCTACAGCTCCCTGCTGCTCAGCCTGGCCGGAACGCCCGCGCTGCGAGCGCTCATCCTGCTGGCGCAGGACTGGCTGGCACGCCGCAACAGCGGCACGATCCGCATCAAGGTCGGCGACAACGAACTCGAGATCGCCGCCGGAAGGCCGCGGCAGACGGAGGCCGCCATCGAAGCGTTCACCAGCCTCGTGGCAGCGGCAGAGGCAGCGGCCGCGCAGGAGCAGGACGATGAGTAAGCGCGCCCTGATCATCGCCAACCAGTCCCACGACGACCGCAACTTCGCCGAACTCCCGGGCGCGGCCGCCGATGCGAGGGAACTCAGCGCGGTGCTCCGGGACTCCGGCATCGGGGGGTTCTCCGTCACCGTGCTGCGGGACGCGACCGCCACCGAGTGGAAGCGGTCGATCCAGAAGTTCTTCCAACAGGCGGAGCACGACGACGTCCTGCTCCTCCACCTGTCCTGCCACGGGCAGAAGGACAGCCGGAACCGCCTCCACTTCATCGCCCGCGACAGCGACGCGGACCTGGTCGAGGCGACGTCGGTCAGCGCCGAGTTCGTTGCCGACTGCATGGAGAGCAGTTCCAGCCGCAGCATCGTCCTCTTCCTGGACTGCTGCTACAGCGGTGCGTTCAACCGGGCCATGCGCGCACGCGGCGAGGCGATGGACGTCAATGTGGGCGAGACCTTCGAGGGCAGCGGTCGCGTGGTCATCACCTCCTCCACCGCGCTCCAGTACGCCTTCGAACGGGACTTGATGGGGAGCCGGCAGGTGGGCGACCCCTCCCTCTTCACGGCCGCCATCGTCCACGGCCTGCGGACCGGCGAAGCCGACCTGGACCAGGACGGCCACGTGACGGTCGACGACCTGTACGGGTTCATCAACAACCGGGTGCGCGAGCAGGAAGCCCGGCAGACGCCGACGCTCAGCGTCATCTCGGTCGACGGCCCCATCCGCCTGGCGCGCAACCCGAACCGGGTCGACATGATCGCCCGCGGCGGCTCCGAAGGACGGCCGGTGGCCAACGAGTTGGCGACCGAGCTCGCTCAGCGGCTCAAGGCGCGGGAGAAGGAGGTCAACCACTACCGGAAGGCCCACCGCGGCGCGATCCGGGAACTCGCCAGGATCACCCTGTGGTTGCTGTTCGTCAGTGCTTCGGCCGTGGGGCTGTGGACGGCCACGTGGTGGGCCGACGACTTCGTCCTGCCCGCGCAGCCGGGGCAGAAGATCCTGGCCCTGCTGCTGCTCGGCGCGGTCCACGGGTTCGTCGGAACCCTCCTCACGGTCCTCGGCTTCCTGCCGATCGTGGGTCTGGGCATCTGGGTGATCAGCTGGCTGAACGCCAAGGAGCCGTTCGACAACTACTCCGGTGCCGGGCGGGTGGCCGCCGGTGCGATCGTCGGACTCGCCGTCCTCCTGGGGATCGCCGGGACGGCGATCGACTTCATCTGGGTACCCTCGCGCGGCCTGCTCGCCGCCGTGTGGGTGGTCCACAAGGTCGGCCTGCACGTGACCGCACCCTCCGGCTGGCATGCGGTGCTCACCTCGCTGTCCGCGATCGCGGGACCGCTCGTCGTCGGGGCCCTCGGATTCGGCAGCGCGATGGCCTCCGACGAGGACGAGAACCGGCAGCGGAACGAAAGCCTCACCGTCAACGGCTTCTGAGCCCACGGGTGGCCGTCCATCCTCGGCGGCCACCCGTCCCCACCTCCGGCGGCCACCGGCCGGACCTACCCGCCCGGACAGACCCGGCCGGGCCGGCTCCGGAAGGGGTCAGTCCAGGGCGCGGCTCAGCACCCAGACGCCGTAGGCGTCGTTCGCGGGGTGCAGCTGGTAGGTGCCGGCCCGCAGGTCGACGCGCAGTCCGGCGGCGGTCAGGTCCGCCTCGAACTCCGAAGCGGCGTAGGTACGGGCATGCGGCGGCGGGTCCTGGAGGTGGAAGCCGACCAGGATCCGGCCGTTCTCGCCGAGCACGGCGCGCATCGCGCGCAGCGCCTCGCGTTCGGTGCCCTCGGCCAGGTAGACCATGACGTTGCCGACGCAGACGACCAGGTCGAACGGGCCGTCGTCGGGGGTGAGGTCGAGGATGTCGCGTTCCTGGATCGGCAGTCCGGGGTAGGTCGCCCGGGCCTGCCGGACCAGCGACTCGTCGGGCTCGATCGCGAGCACGTCGTGCCCCCGGTGCAGAAGCGCCGCGGTCACCCGGCCCATGCCCGCGCCGGCGTCGAGCACCCGGGCACCGCGCGGCAGGAGCGTGTCGGCGAGGCGGGCTTCACCGTCGATGTCCTCGCCGGCGGAGACGAGCTCGGCGAACCGCTTGCCGAAGTTCCCGCTGTTTCCCGCCTCCTGCCAGCGGGTTCGCCGCGTCGCCATCGTGATGGGGTCTCCGTGTGCCGGCGTGGTCCTGTGCATGCTCCGCATCCTAGGCTCGATGGCGACGCGGCCGGCCATGGCCACGGGAGCGACGAGCCGCAGGCATGCGCCAGAGGTCCGACCGGTCGAGTGCGGGGGGTTCTGATACGTCCGCCGGCCCGGGTCGATCCCGGCCGTTCGGTGACCTGCGCCCACCTCTTGACAGGCCCTGCCGATGCTGGATTACTTGGCCGAAATCGAGACAGTAACCGAATGTTCGGTCGGCCGACAAGAGTGGTGAATACACATGAATCGACCATCCGACGGTGCGGTCGCGGCGGGGCCCGCCCAGCTGATGTTCGCCGCGGACACGGCGTCCCGGAGCCTGGGGATCCAACTCCTGGCCGCCGGCGACGGAACGGCCTCGGCGACCATGACGGTGACCTCGCAGATGGTCAACGGCCACGGCATCGCGCACGGCGGCTACCTGTTCCTGCTGGCCGACACCACCTTCGCCTGCGCCTGCAACAGCTACGGTCCGGTCACCGTCGCGGCGGGCGCCGACGTCACCTTCGTCGCCCCGGCACGCGAAGGCGACGTCCTCGTCGCGACGGCACACGAGCGCACCAGGTTCGGCCGCAGCGGCATCTACGACGTCACCGTCCTGCGCGGCGACGAGGTGATCGCCGAGTTCCGCGGCCGCAGCCGCAGCCTCAAGGACGTGAGGGAGACCCGATGAGCACGACCACCGGCACGGCGCGTTCCGCCGGCGGGCCCCGGCGACTGGGCGACGCACTCCCGAACGGTCTGCGGGACGAGGGCGAGCGCCTCGACCCCGAGGAGCTGAAGGCGCTCCAGCTCACCCGGCTCCGGAGCACCCTGGAACACGCCTACCGGAACGTCGAGTTCTACCGCCGCAAGTTCGACGAGGCCGGCGTCCGGCCCGAGGACTGCCGCACCCTTGCCGACCTCGTCCGCTTCCCGTTCACCACCAAGGCCGACCTGCGCGACAACTACCCCTTCGGCATGTTCGCCGTCCCGAGGGAGGAGGTCCGCCGGATCCACGCCTCCAGCGGCACCACCGGCCGTCCCACCGTCGTCGGCTACACCGCGAACGACCTGTCGATGTGGGCGGACATGGTGGCCCGGTGCATCCGCGGCGCGGGCGGCCGCCCCGGCGACCTCCTGCACAACTCCTACGGCTACGGGCTGTTCACCGGTGGCCTCGGCGCCCACTACGGCGCCGAACGCGCGGGCTGCACCGTCGTACCGGCTTCCGGCGGCATGACCGCCCGTCAGGTCCAGATCATCCAGGACTTCCGGCCCAGGATCATCATGGTCACCCCCTCGTACATGCTGACCCTCCTCGACGAGTTCGAGCGCCAGGGCATCGACCCGCGCACCAGCTCCCTGGAGATCGGCATCTTCGGCGCCGAGCCGTGGACCGAGGAGATGCGCCGCGAGATCGAGGAGCGCCTGGACATCCACGCCGTCGACATCTACGGCCTGTCCGAGGTGATCGGCCCGGGGGTGGCCGGCGAGTGCGTCGAGACCAAGGACGGTCTCCACATCTGGGAGGACCACTTCTACCCCGAGGTCGTCGACCCCCTCTCCGACGAGGCGCTGCCCGAAGGCGACAGCGGCGAACTGGTCTTCACCTCCCTCACCAAGGAGGCCCTGCCGATCATCCGCTACCGCACCCGCGACCTCACCCGGCTGCTGCCCGGCACCGCGCGGCCCGCCTTCCGCCGCATGGAGAAGGTCACCGGCCGCTGCGACGACATGATCATCCTGCGCGGCGTCAACGTCTTCCCCACCCAGATCGAGGAGATCGTCCTGCGCATCCCCGCCCTCGCCCCGCACTTCCAACTGGAACTGACCCGGCGCGGACGCATGGACCACCTGACCGTGCGGGTCGAGGCGCGGCCGGACGCGACCACCGACGAGCGCGAGGCCGCCGCCGCAGCCCTCGCCAAGGACGTCAAGGACGGCGTCGGCATGACCGTCGGCGTCGAGGTCGTCGACCAGGACACCCTGGAACGCTCGCTCGGCAAGCTGCGCCGGGTCGTCGACTCGCGGAAGTCGTGACCACACGTCAGGGACCCTGACCGCACGACCCGTCCGCCGCCCAACGGCGTCCCCCGGCCCGGCGGGGGACGCCGGTTCGCTCGGCGGAGGACGCCGGGTCGCTCGGCGGAGCTGCCGGATGCGTCCTGCCGCCTCCGTCAGGCTCCGCCGAGCCGCCGGGTTCAGCTGGTCTGGATCGCGGTGTCGTCGACCACGAAGGACGTCTGGAGCGACGAGTCCTCGACGGCGTTGAACTTCACCGTCACCGACTGGCCGGCGTAGGCCGACAGGTCGATGGTCTTCTGGGCGTAGCCGGTGTTCTTGTCGAGGTTCGAGTACGTGGCGACCGAGGTGCCGTTCGCCGTGACGGTGAGCTTGTCGTACGCGGTGGAGGTGGTGGTCTCGGCGGTGTCGATGTGCAGCCAGAAGCTCAGCGACGCCTTGCAGCCGGTCGGGATGGTGACGGTCTGCGAGATGCTGTCGGTGTGGGCGGAGCCGTAGCCGTCCATCCACGCCTTCCACGAACCGCTGTGCGCGGCCTGCGAGGTGGAGTTGTCGACCACGCCGCTGGTGGTGGTCCAGGGGCTGGCGGTGCCGGTCTCGAAGCCGGGGTTGCCGAGCAACTGCGCCGGGGTGCAGGTGCCCTGGGACGTGGTGACCGTCCAGGAGAACGTGGTGGAGGCGGTCTTGTTGGCCGCGTCCTTGACGGTGACGGTCACCGAGGAGCCGCCCGCAGTGGTGGGGGTCCCGCTGATCACGCCGGTGGAGGCGTTGATCGACAGGCCGGCGGGCAGGCCGGTGGCCGAGTAGCTCAGCGGCGCGGTGCCGCCGGAGGCCTGGATCTGCAGGTTGACCGAACCGTTGACCGCGGTGGACTGGTTGCCCGGGTTGGTCACCGACACGGCCGCGCCGGCCGGCTTGGTCAGCAGGCAGCCGCTGACGTTCAGGTCGATGACCCGGCCGGTGCCCAGGCAGGTGGTGAACCAGTACGTCTCCTCACCGTAGCTCTGGCCCTTGGTGACGGTCGTGGTGCCGTCCGCGGCCACCTCGCACGGGTTGTTCATGGTGCACATCGCACCGTCGTCGTTGCCGGTGTTGTTGATGCCGACGACCTTCCTGCTCGCGGCGTCGACGATCGGCGAACCGGACGTGCCGTGCGTGGTGTTGCAGCCCGTGCTGTAGCGCAGCGAGTCGTGCCAGGTCCACTGGTCCTCGCGCAGGGTTCCGACGAACCCGTTGATCGAGCAGTTCCACACCTGCTTCCAGTACGAGGACGGTATGTACATCGAGGACCCGTCGACCGGGTGGGTGTCGCTGATCGTCAGCGCGGTCGCCGAGTACTTGGAGGTGATGGCGGCGAAGGTGTCGGTGAGCTGGTACAGCGCGACGTCGGTGCCGGTCATCGTCGCGTACAGCACCTTGTCCGCCTGGACGGTGCCGAGCGAGGTGCCGGAGGCGTTGAGCAGCGTGCCGCTGCGGCTGGCGCTCACGTTCTGGATCACCTGACCGGCCGTCGGCATGGTGGGCAGGCAGTGGCCGTTGGTCAGCATCATCGCGCGGTCGGTGTCCACCGAGCTCGGGTAACGGACCAGCGAGGCGGAGCAGTTGCTCAGCGCGATGGTGGAGGTCAGGTCGCCCGCCTGAACGGCCTGCGCGGGAGCGGCACCGAAGGTCAGGGCGCCCGCAACGACCGCACCCGCGCCGAGCGCGGCGGCGAATCTCTTGAACATGGCTCTCCTTGTGGGGGATGGCGGACGTGTGACCGGTTGTTGCACGTCCGCGCCGCACGAAAATGCCATGGCCACTTCAATGCGGTCAACCATGCCGACGGAACTCGCAATTCTTGACGCACCGTCAAATCGCGGGGAGCCGAAACCCGTTTGGCGCCGATGGGCAGGACGCCTTGGTGCCCGCTCCGGGAGTGCGAGGAGAAGTGGGCAGCCGTCCAGGCCGTGATGGACGAGCGGTCGGTGACCGGGGAGCGCGCGAACGGCGTCGACGGATCCCCGGACGGTCGCGGCTCGGGCAACGCCGGTTGGCCCCGCCAGTGCGGAGTGGGCTGGCTGCCCGGCCGGCGGTGTCAGGGGGCGGCGGCTGTGGCGGCGAAGGGTCCGTCCAATGCGGCCCATTGCAGCAGCATGATGGTCTTGCCGTCGGTGATGCGCCCGTCGCGGACCATGGCGAGGGCTTCGGCGAAGGGTACTTCGAGCACTTCGATGTCCTCACCGTCCTCCTCGAGTCCGCCGCCCTCCGCGGTGCGGTCGGCCGGGGTGTAGGGGCCGGCGTAGAAGTGCAGGCGTTCGGTGACGGAGCCGGGGCTCATGTAGGCGTCGAGGATGTGGGTGAGCGGCCCGAGTGCGACGCCGAGTTCCTCGGCGCTCTCACGTCTGATGGCGGCGAGCGGGTCGTCGCCGTCGAGCAGTCCGGCCGCGGCCTCGATGAGCATGCCGTCCGGATGGTCGTTGACGTAGGCCGGGTAACGGAACTGACGGGTGAGCAGCACGCGGCCGCGTTCGGCGTCGTAGGGCAGGACGACCGCGCCGTTGCCGCGGTCGTAGGTCTCGCGCTGCTGGGTGGTCCAGCGTCCGTCCCGGCGTCGGTAGTCGAAGGTGGTGCGGCGCAGGACGTGCCAGCCCTGCGAGGTGAGCTCCACGTCGCGGACCACGACGTCGGGGTTGCGGTTCAGGTCCCGGCCGGTCCGATCCAGGCCGGTGCGGCCGCGGTGGTCGGGCGTGTCGGTACCGGGGCCGGGGGTCACACTGCCTCCTGCGGGACGCGGTGCGGGATCTCGTCCACGTGGTGGTAGACGGGCAGGCCGCGGCGGCGGGCGATGGCGACGTCCTGGTCGGCTCCGGTGGAGTCGCCGGGGAGCCGGAGTACAGCGTCGCAGTGGGCGAGCAGGCGCTCCGCGGTCGGATAGAGGACCTGGTCGGCGAGCGGGTCGGCGAGGCCGGCGCCCGCGGAGCGCAGCACGGGCAGGGCGATCCATTCCCCGATCACCGGGACGTGGCCGGCGGCGAAGACCGGCCAGGCCGCCTCTTCGAGGCGGGCGAGGTTCGCGGCCATGGCCCGGGGGTCGCCGTCGGTTCCGGAGCGGTACGGGCCGGCGATGAGGATGAGCATCGGCTTCTCGGTCATGGCGCGATACGATACACGCATAAACGTGCAAGAACAGGAGAGAATACGGATGCTGGCTGCCGAGAGACGCGACCACCTGCTGGACCTGCTCGCCCGCGAGGGCAAGATCGTCGCCAAGGACGTCGCCGCCGAACTGCGCATCTCCGAGGACAGCGTGCGCCGCGACCTGCGCGACCTCGCCGCCGAAGGACTGTGCCAGCGCGTCTACGGCGGAGCCCTGCCCGTCTCCCCGGCCGTCGCGGACCTCGCCGCGCGGCAGACCCTCTCCCCGGGCGGAAAGCGGCAGATCGCCGCAGCCGCGGCCGCACTCGTCCAGCCCGGCAGCGCCGTGATCCTGGACGGCGGCACCACCGCGCAGGCCGTCGCCCACGCTCTCCCCCCGGGACTGGACTGCACGGTGATCACCCACAGTCCGACCATCGCGGCCGCACTGCTCGACCACCCCCGGGCCGAGGTCTTCCTCCTCGGCGGCCGCCTCTTCAAGCACTCGGCGGTGACCTGCGGCGCTGCGGCGGTCGAGGCCGCCCAGAACGTCTCGGCCGAGCTCTGCCTCCTCGGCGTCACCGGCGTCCACCCCGAAGCCGGGCTGACCACGGGCGACGCGGAGGAGGCGGCGATGAAGCGCGCCCTGGCCGCACGCGCCGCGGACACCTACATCCTGGCCTCGGCCGAGAAGATCGGCACCGCCTCCCGGTTCCGCGTCCTGCCGTGGGAAGACGTCAGCGGACTGATCACCGACGCCGACCCCCACCACCCGGTCCTCGAACAACTCGCGGCGCGCGGCGTGGAGATCCTGGCCGCCCAGTGACAGCCGCGGCGCCCGCGCGCACCCACCGCCGGCCAGCTGGCCCCCGGCTCGCGGGTGGAGGACTAGTCGTCCAGGTGGGCGAGGAAGTCCAGCAGGGCCGCGTTCACCTCGGCGGGGCGTTCCTGCTGGGTCCAGTGGCCGGTCTCCGGGAGGCGGAGGTGGCCGTGCAGGCGGGGCAGTCGGCCCAGTAGATGGGCCAGTGCCTCCGGCGGGACCAACGCGTTGACCAGGTCCTGCTCGCCCGCAGCGTACAGCGCCGGGACATCGATCGTCAGATCGGCGAAAGGAGCCAGGAGTTCGGCGTTCCGGTCCAGGTTGCGGTACCAGTTGAGCCCGCCGGTGAACGCGTGCCGGCCGTGCGGGGCGTAGTCGGCGGTGAAGGCGTCGAGGTCGGCCTCGGTGAGCCAGTGCGGCAGCCGCTCGGGCTCGGGGAGGGTGTCCAGGAGCCTGCCGCCCCGGGGAACGACCCACGGCCGCGGCACCCCGTCGGGCTGCACGCCGCACAGGATGCGTCGCAGGCTCGTCCGGACGTCCGCGGCCAACTCGGCGTCGGCCCGGCCCGGTTCCTGGAAGTAGACCTGGTAGAAGCCTTCTCCGTACGCCTCTTGCAGCGACCGCAGCGGCGGCGGTCCGCTCATCGGCAGCGGCGGCACGCTCAGCCCGACCACCCCGCGCACGAGATCCGGCCGCAGTGCCGCCGTGGCCCAGGCGACCAGAGCGCCCCAGTCGTGCCCGACCACCACCGCCCGTCGCGCGCCCAGCTCCCCGATCAGCGCCGTCACGTCACCCACCAGGTGCAGCAGGGTGTACGCGTCGACCGCCTCCGGCCGTGAGCTGCGGGCATACCCGCGCTGGTCCGGCGCGACCACCCGGTATCCGGCTGCGGCCAGCGGGCCGAACTGGTGCCGCCACGAGTACCAGCTCTCCGGGAACCCGTGCAGCAGCAGGACCAGCGGCCCCTCGCCCTGCTCCGCCAGGTGCAGCCGCACCCCGTTCACCTCGACCTGGCCGTGCTCGATGCTGTCGCTCAACTCCAGCTCCTCGTCCGGGCAGCGGGCCTCCAGCCCCTCTCTGCGGCAACGCCCGCGCCGGGCCAGGGAGTTCCCTTCGCGCCCGGTGGGGCGCCAGGTCCACGCCGCGCTTCTCCGCCGGCGCCGGGACGAAGGCGTGCTCGCCGGAACGCAAGTTGGCGTACCAGGGCGACGCCCCCTCGACGGTGATGACCAGCTCTGCCTGCGCCTGCCAGCGCCCGCCCACACCAGCGCAGTTGGGGCAGCTGCCCTCCGGCGAGTGGCGGTCGAAGTGCGCGGTCGATAGGTGCTCGGCCCCAGGATCCGGTCCACCCTCGGCCGGTTGCGCTGCGTGATGTACTGCCGCACGAACGGCGGCTGGCGCGGGGGCCGCCCGGTGCATGCCGGCCGGCCCCCCCGCGCAGGTGGGTCAGGCGCGCGGGTCCGGGCGGCCTGCTGCGTGGTCGTCGGAGGGCCGCGACCAGGTGTGGGACGGCTCGGGGGTCGGGCACGGCGTGGGTGTGGGCGACGGGGGGGGGTCGGCGTGGGGGTCGGTGTGGGGAGGGGAACGGGGAGGGTGACGCAGAGCACGACGTTGGTGATGTGGGCCGTCAGGTGGCGGTCCGTCAACTGTGCGGTGTGGGGCAGGCGAAGGGCGGTGCGGGAGCCGTCGAGGGTGGTGATCAGAGCGAAGGCGAGGGCGCAGCGCCGGTCCGCGATGCCGGTGGTCTCGTCGATGGTGACGGCTTCGCCCACCTGGTAGCCGGGCCGCGGGACGCCCCAGGGCTGCGGGGTGGCGGGGGCGGTGCCGGGGCCGGTGAGCGTGAGGTCGGCGGTGAAGCCGTCGGGCTGGCTGCCTTCCGCGTACTCGACTCCGTTGATGCGCCAGCTCTTGGTGACCGTGACGTCCGCGGTGTCGGTGGCGGCGGGCCTGTTGTAGAGGACGCAGCTGACGGCGTCCGTGCTGGACAGGTTCACCGTGAAGCCGGGTGCGGCGGCGGTGCCGGTGTTGACGGCGTCGACGGGCTGCCCGGTGTCCAGGTCGGTGCAGGTGGCGTTGCGTCCGCCCGGGGTGACGAGTTCGTATCCGCCGTGCTGTTGTTCCTGGACGGTGATCTGCCCGCTGGTGGTGCCGGTGAAGGAAGGCTGGAAGGTCACGGAGCCGGTGCCGTCGTCGGTGGTGGTCTCGGTGGCGGGCAGTCCCGTGATGCCGCCGGTGGCGGTGCTCGCGTCGAAGGTCCAGCCCGCGCCCGCGGGTACGGCGCCGGTGGTGTCCTCGCCGGAGGTGGTGGCGGGGACGAGCTGCTTGACCACCGAGATGCTGCCCCGGCAGCGGGTGAGGACGAGGTCGTGGAGCTGTTCGCCGGCGGTCTGGAAGTCGGTGGTCTGGAAGTAGTCGGCGGTGGTGAGGTTGGTGCCGTCGTAGGCGGTGGGGCCGGAGACGGCGCGCAGGTTGAGGCCGGAGAGGCCCTCGACGCCCTTGCCGACGCCGAGGGCGATCACGCGGGAGCCTTCGGCCTTGACGGCGTTGGCGGAGAAGATCCCGTTCTCGACGTCGCGGAAGTGGGTGTTGGAGCCGTCGCCCTGGGCGTTGTCGGCGAAGCGCGTCGGGTTGCCGTCCGTGATGACGAAGACGGCCTGGTAGTGCTCGGCGGCCTGGGCGACCGCCCACAGGCCCTGGTCCCAGTTGGTGCCCTTGCCGAGGGTCCAGTCGGCGTAGAGCTGTTTGAACGCGTCCGCTCCGGCCGGGGTGGACACCGGGTGCAGCTCGGGGTGGTTCGCGGGCACGCTGGTGGACGGCGAGGCCTGGTCGAAGGAGAACAGCGCCAGCCGGGAGGGGGTGCCGGTCAGGGCGTTCACGAGGGTGTCGGTCGCCGCTTTGAGCTGGGGGAGCGCGGAGCCCACGGAGGCGGAGAGGTCGAGGACGACCGCCGCGTCCATGCCGCAGCCCGCCGGCGGGGCCGGGTTGGCACGCGAGTTCTGCCACACGCCGCCGGAGGCCGGGTAGTTGGTGCCGTAGGTGCTGCTGAGCATGAACCCGTTGGGGCCGCTGTCGGTGGAGGAGTACGTCTGGCCGGCCGTCAGCGCGGGCGTCGGGAACGCGTACGCCTGGGCGATGGATCCGCTGCCGCTGCCGGGGCCGGTGCGCAGGACCGGGTTGGCGTACCAGCCGGCGGGGGCGGTGCCGGGAAGCTGCTTGACCCAGAAGCTCCGGCCTTCGTTCGTGCCTCCTGCGGCGGTGTCGGGGACGGTGAAGCTGCAGTCGCCGGCGGCGTCGGACACGCACTCGGCCCAGGTGGTGTTCACCGGCGCGGTGTCGGTCTCGGCGGCGAACAGGCCCAGCTCCACGCCGGCGAGCGGGCCGACGGTGCGGGCGCCGGTACGGTCGCCCCCGACCCGCACGGTGACCACCGAGGTGTCTGCCGTGGGAGCCGGCACGGCCCGTGCGGCGGCCGCGCGGCCGGTCGGCATGCTGTCGGGGTGGGCCACCGCGGGAAGGGTGAGGCCCGCGGCGGCGGCCAGCGCCGCGGCCAGGGCAGCGGTTGTTCTCATCATGGTTCAAGCTGGCCACCCCGCCGCACCGCCCCGGCCGCGGCTCACCGGTAGGACATGGATCAGCCACTCGTTCGAACCAGGCGGCACCCCGGGCCGCAGCTTCCCGCCGCCCAGAGCCCCGCCCCGCGCACGAGCGTCATCGAGGCCGCCCACGAGCAGGCCGGTCAGGCCCGGAGCCGCAGCTCCGGCGGGGGAGGTCACCGCCGAACCGCGCCGGTCGGCGCGGTGTCGGGAGCGTCCACCTCCGGCGTCCTTCCGCCGGTGCGGGGCCGTTGGCAGCCGCTCCCTCGGCCCCCGGCCGGCGCAGCATCGGCCCTCAGCAGCGCGGGCACCAGCCCGTGGACGGCGGCGGGAACCAGAATCCCCGGTTGGCACCAGCGTGCGCAGGGGGACGGGCAGGGAGCGTGCACCGGCGATCAAGGCCCGCCGGTGCACGGACGGGGGATACCTGGCCGCTCCTCGAAGACCAGGTAAGCCCGGTCGGGCAGTTCGGGGCCCCTGCGTCAGTGACGATGCGGGCAACCGGCCTAGGCTCGCTGCTGTGGGCCGACGGGGGCGACAGCAGCGAGCCGTGGTCACGTGACGGGGCCTCAGGGGAGCCTGGTCACGCGGGTTCCACGCAGTACACGGCGGTGCGGGCGGCGTCGGCGTCGGTGCCGGCCGCTCCGGTGACCCGGATCCGGGCCTGTTCGCCTGCGAGCAGGGTCAGCAGGCCGCTGTCGGCGACCGCGTCGGCGGCCAGCCGGTCCGCCTGGACCAGCAGGTCGCGGACCAGGGTGCGGGCGGTGACCACGATGTCGATGGCCGTGTCGTCGCCGGTCACCGGCTCCACGGTCAGGTCGAACGTGGGCTGCTCGTAGTCGAACTCCTTGTCGGTCACCGGGAAGTACACCGCGCGCAGCCCGTCGGCGTCGGCGGCCAGGAACTCCTTGGTCGAACCCACGGCCGGAGCCAGCGCCTTCGGCACGGGCAGGCGCAGGACCGACCGGGCCTCGACGGTCAGGGGAATCTCGGTCGTGGTGGTCGCGGTGCCGTCGGCGGCGACCTTGCGCAACGTGACGACGGTGTTCCAGGGCCGGGCGGCCTGGTTGGCCAGGGCAAGGGTGGGGGTGGCGTCGCTGCCGTCGCCCGGCTGGACCGTGACGAGCCGGTCGGCGTAGACGCGGCGCAGCTCGTACCAGAGCGGCTTGAGCCGGCCGTCGCCGTCGATCGCGGCCCAGGAGGAGACCGGCCAGCAGTCGTTGAGCTGCCAGACGACGGTGCCGGCGCAGCGGGGCCAGTGGGAGCGCCAGTGCTCGATGCCGGTGGCGACGGCGCGGGCCTGGACGACCTGGGTCAGGTAGTGCCAGCGGTCGAAGTCGGCCGGGAGGCCGAAGTGGTGTTCGACGCCGCGGTCGAGTTTGGCGTTGCCGTTCTCGGCCTTCTGGTGGTGCAGCATGCCGGGCGAGTCGGGGGCGAGTGTTTCGTCGGGGAGGGTGCGGCGGAGGGTGGCGTGGGCGGGCGGGGCCTGCCAGCCGAACTCGGCGACGAAGCGCGGGACGGTGGCGCGGTACTCGGCGTAGTCCTGACGGTTCCACACCTCCCAGGAGTGGTGGGTGCCGTGGTCGACGTCGTTGGGGTGGTGGTCCCAACTGCCGGACCAGGGACTGCCGGCGGTGTAGGGGCGGGTGGGGTCGAGTTCGGCGACGATGCGGGGCAGCAGGCCGAGGTAGTAGCCCTCGCCCCAGGAGTCGGTGGCGAGTTCCTCCTCCCAGCCCCAGTCGCGGAAGCCCCACAGGTTCTCGTTGTTGCCGTTCCACAGCACCAGCGAGGGGTGCGGCATCAGCCGCACCACGTTGTCGCGGGCCTCGGCCTCGATCTCGCCGCGCAGCGGCTGCTCCTCGGGGTAGGCGGAGCAGGCGAAGAGGAAGTCCTGCCAGACCATCAGGCCGAGCTCGTCGCAGGCGTCGTAGAACGCGTCCTGCTCGTAGATGCCACCGCCCCAGACCCGGATCAGGTCGATGTTCGCCTCGGCCGCGCGGGCGAGGCGCTCGCGGTAGCGGGCGGGAGTGACGCGGGTGATCAGGGTGTCGTCGGGGATCCAGTTGGCGCCGCGGACGAAGAGGCGGACGCCGTTGACGACCAGGGTGAAGCCGCTGCCGTGTTCGTCGGCGGAGGTGTCGAGTTCGACGGTGCGGAAGCCGATGCGGCGGTGCCAGGTGTCGAGCGGGCCCTGCTCGTCGGCGAGCTCCACGTCGAGGTCGTACAGGGCCTGGACGCCGTGGCCGCGGGGCCACCACAGGGCGGCGTCGGCGACGTGCAGGACGAGAACGGCGGTGTCCTGCCCGGCCGGGACGGTGACCGTGGCGGTGTGGTCGCCGATGGCTGCGGTGGCCGTGAGCTCACGGTCGGCGCCGGTGGCGGTGCGCTCGAGGTCGAGGTGGAGTTCGACGGTGCCGGTGGTGCCGTCGACCGTGGTGCGGGGGCGCACGCCGGCCAGCCGGGCGGTGGACCAGCGCTCGATGCGGGCGGGCCGCCAGATGCCGGCGGTGGGCAGGGTCGGGCCCCAGTCCCAGCCGAAGCTGCTGGCCATCTTGCGGATGTACTGGAACGGCTCGGGGTAGACATTGGGCCGGTCGCCGACGAGGGCGCGCACCCTCTCGGCCTCGCGGTAGGCGCTGGTGAAGTGCACCGCGAGCTCGCCGGACAGGCCGGTGGCGTCGAAACGGTAGCTGCGGTGCATGTTGCGGGTGGAGCCCAGCTCCGTGCCGCCGAGGGTGAGGGTGGCGGCGGTGTCGAGGCCGTCGAACACCAGGTCGGTGCGCTCGTGGCGGCTGCTGCTGTCGGGCAGGTCGAGCGTGTAGGTCCAGTCCTGGCGGCCGACCCAGGCGACTGCGGTCTCGTTCGCCTCCAGGAACGGGTCGGGGATCAGCCCGGCCTCCAGCAGGTCGGTGTGGACGCAGCCGGGCACGGCGGCGGGGAGCCGGTTGCCCGCGTGGTGCAGGGTCCAGCCCTGGTCGAGGTGTGTGACGTCCTTCATGGTGCGGCTCCGTTCGCAGCGGGGTGGTTCTGGAGGCTGGCGGGAGCAACCGTAGCCCGTCCGATCAACGCTGTCCATAAACCGGTTAGGCAGCGGCTTCTCGCTCGATCGATGACGAATATCCTCTGTCAATCCAGGGGATGCTGCCGCGCGAGCCGGGTGGAGATCCAACGGTGACAGCGGATTGTCTTTACCGGTTCGTCGAGAACGGTGATCGTTGCACCGCGGGCTGTCCCCAGGTCCGCAGGCGGTGTCGGCCGCCCGGGCGGCGCCAAGTGTCGCGGTGCTCGATCCCGGGGCGGCGAGAGGGTCTCAAAGGAGGGGCTCAGGTCGAATTGACCGGTAAAGCCGTGCGAGCGGTACGGTGGCCGGGCTGCACTGCCAACAAGCAGTTAACCGGTTGTCCACGATGGGCAGGGTTGGCTACTGCGGGCGGCCGCGCCCGTAGTAGCTTGGGGGCGGAAGGTCTGCCTCGTCGGTTCGGAAGGGTCCTTGTGGATCAGGTGTCTCCGCAGCGGAAGCGGGCCGGGAGGCGGCCCACGATCGCCGACATCGCCAAGATCGTCGGCGTGTCGAAGGTCTCCGTCTCGAATGCGCTGAACGGCCAGCCGGGCGTCTCGGAGGCGACCAGGGCCCGGATCGCGGAGGTCGCGGAGGAGATCGGGTTCGTGCGCAACAGCGCCGCCCGGGCGCTGAGCGGGGCGAAGTCCTCGGCGGTCGGCCTGGCCCTGGCGCGGCCGGCCCGGATGCTGGGGACCGAGCCGTTCTTCATGGAGCTGATCGGCGGGATCGAGAACGTCCTGTCCGACGCGTCCTACTCGCTGGCGCTCCAGGTGGTCTCGGACCACGAACGCGGGCTGGAGGCGTACCGGCGCTGGTGGGGCGAGCGGCAGATCGACGGCGCGATCCTGGTGGACCTGCGGGAGGACGACGCGCGGGTGCCGGCCCTGGAGGAGATCGGCCTCCCGACCGTCGTCATCGGCCACCCGTCCGGATCCGGCAGCCTGACGCCGGTGTGGTCCGACGACGCCGCCGCGATCCGCGAGACGCTGGAGTACCTCGCGGCGCTGGGCCACCGCAGGGTCGGCCGGGTCGCCGGGCTCACCGGCCTGGTGCACACCTCACAGCGTGACGCCGCCTTCGCCGCGGTGTGCCGGGAACTGGGACTGGAGGCCGCGCCGGTCATCCACACCGACTACACCGGCATGGAGGGCGCGCGGGCGACCCGGCGCCTGCTGCTCTCACCGGCCCGGCCCACCGCGATCCTCTACGACAACGACATGACGGCTGTCGCCGGCCTTTCGGTGGCGCAGGAGATGGGGCTCCGGGTCCCCGAGGACCTGTCGATCGTCGCCTGGGACGACTCCCCCCTCGTCCAGGTGGTACGGCCTCCGCTCACCGCGCTGACCCGGGACATCCACGCCTACGGCGCCCACGCCGCCCGGATCCTGCTGGCACTGATCTCGGGCGAGAAGAGCGAGGGCTACGAGGACGCCGCTCCGCAGCTGACCCCCCGGGGGAGCACCGCCGCGCCTCCCGCGTGAGCTGTGCCGCCCCCGGAGCGGGCGGGGCTCAGGGCCGGCGCGGCGGCCCGGTGGTGCCGCGCGGGACCAGGACGGGGGTACCGGAGACCCGGGACTCGGCCCGTCCGGTGGCCAGCAGTTCGAGCAGGCACCGCGCGACCTCGGAGCCGAACGCGAACGGGTCGTGGCTGAGGGCCGACAGGCCGGGCCGGGTGATCTGACACAGGTCCGAATCGTCGCAGGCGACGATCGACAGGTCCTCGGGGACCCGGAGCCCCGTCTCCTGGGCGGCGGCCAGGCCGGCCACGGCCATGAGGTCGTTGTCGTAGACGATCGCGGTGGGCCGGTCCGCGGCGCCGAGCAACTCCCGGGTGGCCCGGGCGCCCTGATGGGCCGACAGGTCGGTGGGCAGGTTGCGGTGGCCGTCGAGGGACAGCTCGGCGGCCACCGCCTCGAACGCCCGCGAGCGGACCAGGGCGCTGCCCAGCCTGGCCGGGCCCGCGACGTGGGCGATCCTCCGGTGCCCGAGGACGGCGAGGTAGCGCACCGCCTCCGTGATCGCCGCCGCCTCGTCGTTCCAGACCGCCGGGAAGGGACCGCTGAGGTCGGGGTGGGTGACGGCGACCACCGGCATGCCCAGCCGGTGGGTCGGCTCGATCCGGGGGTCGTCCGCCGTCACCCCGGTCAGCACCGCGCCGTTGACCTGGCCGGACTGCCACCACTTCTTGAAGAGGGCGACCTCCATCTCCCGGCTGGTGGTGAGGTGCAGCAGCAGGGAGCAGGACTGCTCCGAGAGGACGTGCTCGATGCCGCCGATGAGGGCCATGTGGAGCGCGTCGAGGCCTTCGTCCACGGCTTCGCGGCTGATCGCCATGCCGATGGTGTGCACCTGGGGTCCGCGGGCCAGCGAACGGGCGGCGAGGTTGGGGGACCAGCCGAGCTCGCGGGCGGCCTCCGTGATGCGACGGCGGGTCTCCTGCGAGACGCCGGGCCGGTTGTTGAGGGCGAGCGAGACGGCACCGGCGGAGACCCCGGCGCGCGCGGCGACGTCTCGGATCGTCACCCGGTGCTGCATGCTGTTCCCCTCCGACGGCTGATCGGCCCGCGACACGCGTCACGCTCTCGGGGGTCATCCTGTCAGGTCGGGCCGCTGCCGAACCCGCCGACCGCTTTCGGGTCACCCGCGGGCGGCGGGTCCTGCTCCGCGCATCCCGGCGGTCAGGCGGGTGGGGAGCTCGACGCGCGGGCCGAGCCGGCGCCGCCGTGCAGACGGCCGGACACCACCCCGGCGGCGGTGCGGGCGAGGAGCGCGAGGTCCCGGGGGAGGACGGTCGGGCCGGGTGCACGGAGCCCGACGGGTTCGAGGTCGTCGAACCCCAGCAGGGCCGGCCGCAGGTCCGGGGCCGCGAGTGTGACCAGGCCTCAGCGGTGAGCCGGTTGTCGGAGGCGAGCAGGGCCGGGACGGGTTCGGGCCCCTCCAGCAGGCGGGCGACGGCTCGCCCGACCCGGGACGGCGGGTGGGCCGGGGCCGATCCGTCGCGCGGTCACCGGCAGGTGCGCCAGGGCCGTCGCCTCCCGGTGACCGTGCAGGCGCTCGGCGCAGGTGTGGAGGTCCGGCGGGCCACCGACGGATCCCACCGGAGGGGACGATCACCAGGCCGTCGACCCGGCGGGGGCAGAAGGCCGTCGCCGGCTCGCGCTTCCGCTCGCCGCTCTCCGCGCAGGATCCGGTGACGAGCAGGCAGCCCGGCTCGGCCACGTCCGCGACGGCGCGGGCCGGCTGGGGTCGCCGATGTTCGCCAGGGGCAGGGCGATGCTCGCGGTCCGGCCGGTGCGCAGCAGGCAGGCCCTGTCGTGCGGCGGAATCCAACTCGGCGATGACGGCCCGGTCCTGTCCGGCCAGGGCTGAGGCCGCTCTCGCCGTTGACGACCCCGGAGACGGTCTTGAGGCCGACACTGGCCCGGGCAGCGACGTCGTTCTTGGCGGGGCCGGGGCTGGGGCCGGGTCTGCTGGTGGTCATCGGCGGTAGGAGGCGCGGGGTGCCGTTCGGGCCCGGTTCCCCGTCCCCTCTCGAAACGGTGCGGGCTCTTCCGGGGCCGGCGGCGGCAGGACCGTCCGGTGGAGCCCCAGTCAGCGGTGGGCGGGCAGTGCGGGGCGGGCGAGGGCGGCGGCGCCGACCAGGCCCGCGTCCGTGCCGAGCCGTGCGGGCACCACGCTCAGGCCGCGGGTGAAGGAGAGGGTGGCGTACGAGGCGAGGTGGCGGCCGAGGGGTTCGAAGAGGACCGGGCCGGCCTTGGCGACGCCGCCGCCGATCACTGCGGCCTCCAGTTCGACGAGGGCGGCGGTGGCGGCGATCCCGGTGGCGAGGGCCCGGGCGGCGAGGTCGTAGGCGGCCAGGGCGAGCGGGTCGCCGGCTCCGGCGGCGGTGGCGACCGCACCGGCGGTGGCGTCGCCGTCCGGGCCGGGCCGCCAGCCCAGTTCGGCGGCGGTGCGGGCGATGGCGGTGCCGGAGGCGAGTCCTTCCAGGCAGCCGCGGGAGCCGCAGGGGCAGGGGCGGCCATCGAGGTCGACGGAGATGTGGCCGAGGTGTCCGGCGTTTCCGGTCGGGCCGCTGTGCAGGCGGCCGTCGAGGACGAGGCCGGCGCCGACGCCGGTGGAGACCACCAGGCACAGGGCGTTGCGGTAGGGGCGGGCGGCGCCGCGCCAGTGCTCGGCGGCGGTCATCGCGACGGCGTCCCCGCCGAGGACGACGGGCAGGTCGCGGACGGCGGGGTGCTCGGCGGCTTCGGAGCGCAGCGGGAAGCCGCGCCAGCCGGGGAGGTTGACGGGGCTGACGGTGCCGGCGGCGATGTCGACGGGGCCCGCGCTTCCGATGCCGAGGGCCCGTACGTGCTGCCAGGCGGGCAGGCGGGCCAGGTTGTCGAGGACGTGGTCGACGGCGGCCATCAGCGCGTGCCGGTCGCCGTCGGCGGGAGTGAGGACCTGGAGCCGGTGCAGCAGGGTGCCGTCGGCGTCGACCAGGCCGCCCGCGATCTTGGTCCCGCCGATGTCGAGGGCCGCGATCAGCGGTCCTGCGGGTGGGCCGCTCGGTGCTGACCCAGCGGGTCCGGCTGCGAGGGCAGTACCGGCCATGTCGTAACTCATTGTGACGTCTCCGGGCGTGTGACTGGGGAGCGCCGCAGTGCTGGACGGGGCGCCGCCGGGGGTTCCCGGCGATTCTGACCCGCTCTGACAACGTTGTCCAGCGCCCGCCGATCGCAGTCGGATAACGGGCCGAGCGAGGCGATAAGTTAGGCAAACGTTTAGTAAAACGGACCTTGTTGTGTAACAAATCTCGTGGATATCAATGTTGACCGCTCTATGGACATGGCGGCAAAGTGACGTCTACGTTAAGCGTCCAGCAGCCAGGGGGGCCGGCCAGGTCCGCTGGGTGTCGCTTCCCCCGTGTCCGTAGACGATCAGCGCGAAGGATGAGCGAAATGCGAAGAGGATGGGTGGCCGTCGCGGCCGCGACCCTGGTGGTGCTCACGGCGTGTAGCAGCAACGGCGGCGGCGCTACCTCGGCCCCGACAGTCAACGCGGACCCGACCAAGGTGTCCGGCTCCATCACGGTCCTGACGAACCGCACGGACCAGCTGGGCGACGGCACCTTGGACAAGTACGCCGCCGAGTTCAAGAAGGTCTACCCGAACGTCAAGGTGAAGTTCGAGGGGATGAAGGACTACGAGGGCGAAGTCAAGATCCGCATGAACACCGAGAACTACGGTGACGTGCTGCCGATCCCCTCGGATCTGTCGATCGCCCAGTTCCCGAACTTCTTCTCGTCGCTGGGCGATGCCGCCGAGCTCTCCAAGCAGTACCAGTGGACCGACTACTCGACGGTCGGCAACAAGGTCTACGGCATCGCCAACTACGGCACCGTGACCGGCTTCGTCTACAACAAGAAGGTCTGGGCGGAGGCCGGGGTCGCCGAGTGGCCCAAGACCCCCGAGGAGTTCCTCACCGCGCTGAAGGCCATCAAGGCGAAGGGCGCCGCGACTCCGTACTACACCAACTACCACGACGGCTGGCCGCTGCGGCAGTGGACCGACGCCATCAGCTCCCCGAGCTGCGACCCCAGGGCCAAGGACGCGATGGCCGGCACCCCGCTGCCGTGGACCAGCGGCAACGACATCTTCACCATCGACAGCCTGCTGTACTCGGTGGTCAACGAGAAGCTCTCCGAGGCCGACCCGACCACCACCAACTGGGACAACTCGAAGGTCCTGCTGGCCACCGGCAAGATCGGCTCGATGTACCTCGGCTCCTGGTCCGTCTCACAGGTGCGCGACGCCGCCACCAAGGCCGGCGCGAACCCGGACGACATCGGCTACATGCCGTTCCCGTCCACCAGCGGCAAGTTCTGCACCGTCCTGCAGCCGGACTACAAGTACGCGATCAACAAGCACTCCAAGAACCAGGAGGCGGCCCGCGCCTGGATCGACTGGTTCATCAACAAGTCCGGCGCGGCCCAGGCCGAGCAGGGCATCTCCTCGGTCAAGGGAACCGAACTGCCCAGCGCGCTCAAGCCGTTCGCCGAGAAGGGCGTGCAGATGATCGGCCAGAACCAGGAGAAGCTGGCGACGGTCAAGAAGATCGACAAGGGGGCGGAGATCAACCTGGACGCCCCGGACTACCGGCAGAAGCTCGTCGACATCGCCCGCGGCGCCGCTCCCGGCGACCAGAAGTCCTACTTCGCCGAGCTCAACAAGAAGTGGTCCGAGTCGCAGAAGACGGTCGGCTGACCCACCGGAGACCGAGCGGCCCGGCCCGCGCCCACCCGCCCTGACATCGGGCCGGGCCGCGCCGCTCACCGGACGCCAGGACCTACGAAGGAACGAAGATGACTGCACTGCAGAGGGACCGGGGCACCGCGAAGCCCCCGCGCGGCCCGGGCCGGCCGCCGACGCGGCACGGGCCGGCCGCGGCTCCCGGCACCAGGGTGTCCGCAGGCACCGGTGGTTCACCCCGTGGCTCTACCTGCTGGTACCGCTCGGACTGCTGGTGACCTTCACCTACCTGCCGATCGCCGACATGATCGGCTACAGCTTCACCGACTGGGACGGAATCAGTCCGGAGAAGAACAACGTCGGACTGAAGAACTACACCGACCTGTTCACCCGCCCCGAGCTGTTCAAGGTCTTCCTGGTCAGCGGCGTCTACCTGATCGCCGCCGCGGTGCAGATCTGCCTGGCGCTGTACTTCGCCACCGTCCTCAGCTTCAACACGAAGTGCCGGAACCTCTTCAAGGGCATCCTCTTCTTCCCGTACCTGATCAACGGCGTCGCGATCGGCTTCGTCTTCCTCTACTTCTTCCGACCCCACGGGACCCTGGACTCCCTGCTCGCACTGGTGGGCATCCACGGCGACCACCTCTGGATGGGCGACCCGGACCTGGTCAACAAGTCGCTGGCGGGCGTCTCGGTGTGGCGCTACACCGGTCTGAACCTGGTGCTCTTCCTCGGCGCCATCCAGTCGATCCCGCCGCACCTCTACGAGGCCGCGGCCCTGGACGGCGCCAACCGCTGGCAGCAGTTCCGCCACATCATCGCGCCCAGCATCAAGCCCGTCATCAGCCTCAGCGCGATCCTCGCCGTCTCCGGCTCACTGGCCGTCTTCGAGATCCCCTACATCATGACCGGCGGCGCCAACGGCTCCCAGACCTTCGTCATCCAGAGCATCAACATGGCCTTCAAGTTCGACAAGTTCGGCCTCGCCTCGGCCAGCGCCGTCGTCCTGATCATCCTGATCCTGTTCGTCACCTGGATCCAGCGCCGCCTGGTGCCGGAGGAGAGGGTGGAACTCTCGTGACCGCCGACCCCGTCACCCCCGCCCGGCGCCCCCGCGCCGCGCGCAAGATCCACGCCCGGAGCGCCGTCGCCGGCGGTGCCAAGTACCTCTCGCTGGTCCTGGCCAGCGGCGTCGTCCTCGTCCCGCTGCTGGTGATCCTCCTCACGGCGCTGAAGACCCGTCAGGAAGCCCTCGGCACCGGCCCGCTGGACCTGCCGGGCGACTGGTTCAACCTCGAGAACTTCCGCATCGCCTTCACCCAGGGCAAGATGCTGCCCGCCTTCCTCAACACCGCCTTCATCCTGCTGATATCGGTGACCGGCACGGTCGTCATCGGCTCGATGACCGCCTACGCCATCGACCGGTTCGAGTTCCGGCTCAAGAAGCTCGTGATGGCGCTGTTCCTGCTGGCCAGCCTGGTGCCCAGCGTCACCACCCAGGTCGCCACCTTCCAGATCGTCGACGACCTGGGCGCGTTCAACACCCGCTGGGCGCCGATCCTGCTCTACCTCGGCACCGACATCATCTCGATCTACGTCTTCCTGCAGTTCATTCGCTCCATCCCGGTCTCACTCGACGAGGCCGCCCGCCTCGACGGCGCCAACAGCTTCACCATCTACCGGCGGATCATCCTGCCGATGCTCAAGCCGGCCATCGCCACCGTGGTCATCGTCAAGGGCGTCACCGTCTACAACGACTTCTTCATCCCCTTCCTCTACATGCCCTCCGGCGACCTGGGCACCATCTCCACCTCGCTGTTCCGCTTCCAGGGCCCGTTCGGCGTCAACTGGGAGATCATCTCGGCCGGCACCATCCTGGTCATCCTGCCGACCCTGGTGGTCTTCCTCGCCCTTCAGCGCCTGATCTACGCCGGGTTCGCCGCCGGCTCCAGCAAGTGAGCGGCGGCGCTCCGGGGGAGCCGGCCCGGCGGCACCGCACCTGCGCCGCGACGCCGCCGGGTCGCAGCACGCCGCGGAGCGCCGCACGGGCGGCGGGGCGATGAGCGCACGCGTCACCATCCGCGACGTCGCCGCCCGCGCCGGCGTCTCCGCCGGCGCCGTCTCCCTCGCCCTGAACGACCGGCCCGGCGTCTCCGGGCCCACCCGGCAGCGCATCCGGGCCGCCGCCGAAGAGCTCGGGTGGGCGCCCAAACCGGGCCGCCCGCAGCCTCGCCCGGCTCGCCCCCGGCAGCGAGACCATCGGACTGGTCATCGCCCGACCGGCCCAGCAGCTCGGCCTGGAACCCTTCTACACGGGGTTCATCTCCGGGATCGAGAGCGTCCTGGAGGGGCGCTCCGCGACGCTGCTGCTGCGCCTGGTGCGCGACCGCGAGCAGGAGATCGCCGTCCACCGCACCTGGTGGCGTGCCCGCCGGGTCAGCGGCGCCGTCCTGGTCGACCTCACCGAGGCCGACCCGCGGATCCCGGCCGCCGCCGCGCTCGGCATGCCCGCCGTCGCGGCCGGGCACCCGGCGCTGGCCGGGGAGAGGCTGGCCGCCGTGTGGACCGACGACTCCGCCGCGGTCGAGGACGCCGTCCGCTACCTGGCGATGCTGGGCCACCGCCGCATCGCCCGCGTCGGCGGGGACCCGGCCCTGGGGCACACTGCCATCCGCACCAGGACACTCCACGCCGTCACGGAGCAGCTCGGCCTCGAACCGCCCCGTAGCCTGCCCACCGACTTCTCGGGCCGGGCGGGCGCCCGCGCCACCCGGATGCTGCTGGCCTCCGCCGAGCGGCCCACCGCGATCCTCTACGACAACGACATCATGGCCGTGGCCGGCCTCGCGGTCGCCGCCGAACTGGGGTTCCGGGTCCCCGCCGACCTCTCCCTGATCGCCTGGGACGACTCCCAGCTCTGCCGGCTCACCCACCCCCCGCTCTCCGCGATGAGCCACGACGTCCACGGCTACGGCGCCCAGGTCGCCCGCACCCTGTTCGACGTCATCGAGCACCGGCGGCCGCCCGGCAGTGCGGCGGCCACGCCCGTGCTGGTGCCGCGCGGCAGCAGCGGCCCGCCGGCCACCCGACTCCATCCCCACCGACTCCCGGCCCGTCCCCGACTCCTCCTGAGGGTGAGGAAGCCGGGGGCCGGGCCGGGTCCACCGCCCCGGAGCACCGACATGACCGCCGACCTGCTCACCACCGCCATCCGCCCCTACCCGTGGGGCTCCACCACCGCCCTGGCCGAACTGACAGGCCGTCGGCCCACCGGGGACCCCGAGGCCGAACTCTGGATGGGCGCCCACCCCGGCGCGCCCGCCCGGATCGACCGCGGCCGGGGCAGCGAAGCGCTCGACGCCGTCATCACCCGCGACCCGCAGGCCGAGCTCGGAGACCGGGTGGCCGCAGCCTTCGGGCCCCGCCTGCCGTTCCTGCTGAAACTGCTGGCCGCCGAGCACACCCTGTCCGTCCAGGTGCACCCCACGGCCGAACAGGCGAGGGCCGGATACGCGGCCGAGAACGAGGCCGCCATCCCGCTGGACGCTCCCCACCGGATCTACCGGGACCGCAGCCACAAACCCGAACTGATCTGCGCACTCGGCGACTTCGACGCCCTGTGCGGATTCCGCGACCCGCGCGCCACCGCCGAGCTCTGGCAGCGGCTGGCCCTGCCGCTGCTGGACCCCTGGATCCGGGAGCTGCGCACGTCCCCGGCCGAGCGGGCGCTGCGCACCGTGCTGACGGCCGCCCTCGCCTCGGACCGGGACAGGGGCGAGCGGGTCGCCGCCGAACTGCCCTCCGCCCTGGACGTCCTGGCCGCCGGCGGACGATCCGGACACGGCCACCTGGGCCGCCTACCGCGATGCCGCGCTCGACCACCCCGGCGACCCCGGCATCCTCGCCGCGATGCTCCTCAACCACGTCCGGGCTGAGCCCCGGCCAGGCCCTCTACCTCGACGCCGGAGTCCCGCACGCCTACCTGCGCGGCCTCGGCGTCGAGATCATGGCCAACTCCGACAACGTGCTGCGCTGCGGCCTGACCCCCAAACACGTCGACACCACAGCGCTCGCCGCCGTGGTCGACTTCCGTCCCCACCGGCCCCGCAGCACGTCCCCGCCGTCCCCGTCAGTCCGGGAGAGCTCGAATTCCTCACCCCGACGCAGGAGTTCAGGCTCTTCCCGGATCGAGCTCGGCGCGCCCCTGGCGGATCGCCGACGACGGCCCGCAGATCCTGGTCTGCGTTCGCGGCAGCGCCCGGATCGAGGGCGGCCCCACCCTCACCCCCGGCCGGTCCGCTTACCTGCCCGCCAGCGGCGGCCCCGTCCGGCTGGCCGGCGAGGCCACGCTGTTCCGCGCGAAGGTCCCGCGGCCCAGCTGATCGAAGCCCCCACTCACGCACCCAGCCAGCACCCCGCCCACCGCTCGTCCGGAGGAGACCCGTGAACGACCAGCCCCGCACCACCGGCCGCCGCACCCTGCTCGGAGCCGCGGCTCTCGGCCTCGCCGCCACTCCGCTGCTCGGCCGCACCGCCCTCGCCGCCACCGGCGGCGGCGAAGGCCCCGAGCAGCAGGGCGGACCGGCGGTCGCCCGGACAGGCGGACGACGCTCGTTCGTCACCGCCGGAGACGGCGAACTGCGCCTGGACGGGAGCGAAGTTCCGCTTCGGCGGCACCAACTGCTACTACCTCCACCAGCAGTCCCACTACATGATCGACGCGGTGCTCGACGACGCCGCCGCGATGGGCCTGACCGTGATCCGCGCCTGGGCCTTCGCCGACGGCGACGGCCACTCCCACCACGCCCTGCAGCCCCGGCCGTTCCAGTACGACGAAGCGGCCTTCGACAGTCTCGACTACGCGGTCCACAAGGCCCGACTGCTCGGCCTGCGCCTGGTTCTCCCCCTGGTCAACAACTGGCCCGACTACGGCGGCATGCGCCAGTACGTCTCCTGGTTCCTCGGCCTGCCCGACGACTCCTACGGCGAGGGCACCAATCACGACCGCTTCTACACCGACGCCAGCTGCAAGAAGGCCTACCGGGCCTGGGCCAAGCACGTCATCGGACGCCGCAACCGCTACACCGGCCTGCGCTACGACGCCGACCCGACCGTCATGGCCTGGGAACTCGCCAACGAAGCCCCGCTGCCGCAGCGACAAATCCGGCGCCACCCTGCTCGGCTGGGCCCGCGAGATGAGCAGCTACGTCAAGGCCCTCGCCCCCCGGCAGCTCCTCGCCGTCGGCGACGAAGGCTTCTACGGCCGGGCCGGCGACGCCGACTACCCCTACTCGAACTACGAGGGCGCCGACTGGCTCAAGCTCACCGCCCTGCCCGCCGTCGACTACGGCACCGTCCACGTCTACCCCCAGAACTGGGGCGAGACCAGCGGCAGCAAGCCCGGCGCCAACGCCACCGACTGGGGCACCCGGTGGATCACCGACCACCTGGCCGACGGCCGCACGCTCCGCAAGCCGGTCGTCATCGAGGAGTTTGGCCTGCAGATCGACCCGGGCCGGGACATCGCCGACGCCGCCGCCCGCGACGCCGCCTACCGGGCCTGGACCGACGCCGCACTCGCCTCGGGAGCGGCCGGCGACCAGTTCTGGCTGCTCACCTCCCGCATCGACGACGGCTCCTTCTACCCCGACTACGACGGCCACCGCGTCATCTGGAACAGCGACCCGGCCAACCCCACCCGCACCGCCGCGCAACTCTTCGCGGCCCACGCCAAGGCCATGGCCGCAGCGAGCTGACCCACCTGCTGCCCGCTGCCCGGTGACCGTCACCCCGGGCGGCGGGCCCCGTGCGAGGAGTTCCCGCATGCAACCGCCCACCCCACGGTCCTGTTCCAAGGCGACAGCATCACCGACGCCGGCCGCGACCGCACCCGACCCGGCGACCTCGGCCACGGCTACGCCGCCCTGGCCGCAGCCCGGCTGCCCGGCAGCCCCACCGTCCTCAACCGCGGCGTGTCCGGCGACCGCCTCGCCGACCTGCGCGAGCGGTGGGACGCCGACACCCTCGCCCACCGGCCCACGCTTGGTCTCCCTGCTGATCGGCGTCAACGACACCTGGCGTCGCTACGACAGCGATCAGCACAGCCCGGTCGACACCTGGGAGCACGAGTACCACCTGCTGCTCACCCGGCTGCACGCGCACTGCGGGCCCCGCCTGGTGCTGATCGAGCCGTTCCTGGTGCCCGTCACCGCCGCCCAGTGGAACTGGCGCGACGACCTCGACCCCCGCATCCAGGCCGTTCGCCGTCTCGCCGCGGCCCACCGACGCCCAACTCCTGGCCGCCGACGGCCTGCTGAACCAGGCGGCCCGCGCGATGGGTGACCCGGCCCTGATAGCGGCGGACGGCGTCCACCCCACGCCGCTCGGCCACCGCCTGCTGGCCGACGCCTGGCTCGCCCTGCTGGGCGAGATAGCCGGCTGAGGTCCGGTCAGGCCACCTGCCGTGGAAATTGTCTGACGGCCCGTCGGATGACGCCCTCGGGAGTGAAGATGGCCGACCTGCTGCCCGCCCCCGGGCAGGTCGCGAGAACCCCGGCCCCGGGGCGCCGACCGCCCGGCCTGTCCGCGAGAACCGGCACTGCTCCGAAACAGTCCGGGGCGGCCGGCGCCGACCTGACAGTGGATCACCTCTCCTGACCGAGGGCCGAGGGCCGCGGTCCGCCGGCCGCCGGCCAGGCTGCCGAGGTGTGGGCGGCGAGCGAGCGTCGCCTCCGCGCCCCGGGCCGGCCGGTGCCTAACTGGTTTAGCCCGTCCCCGTCGAAGCGGATCGGTATGCCGTCGGCAGCCCAGAGATCCTCGCACCGCAATGGCGTTGATTGGCCTCACCTGCGGCTCTCGGGTGCGCCATTAATCGGTTAAGTCAGAGTCGTTGACCGCCCCCTGACGGTGTGCCAGGATCCCGCTGACAACGATGGCCGAAGTCCCCGCCCCTGGCGGGTCGACCGGTACGACGTTGACGACCGACCCGCCCGTGGTCCCTCCGCCTGTCCGAGCCCCAGCAGGGCGCTCCGGCCGACACGGCGCCGAGCGGCGCCGGCCGTACCCCCACCCCCACGATTCGAGGAGAGCCATGAAAGAGCCGCAGAGCCGCAGAGCGCTCACGACGCTCGGAGCAGCGATTGCAGCCGTCTTCGGGCTGCTGGTCGCGGTGTTCGGCTTCGCGCCGGGCGGCGCCCAGGCCGCCGGCACAGGCATCCACGTCGGCAACGGCCGCATCTACGAGGCCAACGGGAATCAGTTCGTGATGCGCGGGGTCAACCACGCCTACGCCTGGTACCCCTCCCAGGCCACCGCGATCGCCGACATCGCGGCCAGGGGAGCCAACACCGTCCGGGTCGTGCTCAGCAACGGCGACCGATGGACCCGGACCGGCTCCGCGCAGATCACCACCCTGATCGACCA
Organism: Kitasatospora cheerisanensis KCTC 2395; assembly: GCF_000696185.1. Taxonomy (GTDB): domain Bacteria; phylum Actinomycetota; class Actinomycetes; order Streptomycetales; family Streptomycetaceae; genus Kitasatospora; species Kitasatospora cheerisanensis. The sequence goes on from NZ_KK853997.1 coordinate 7,451,449, forward strand.
GTGCAAGGCCGCCAAGGTCATCTGCGTGCTGGAGGTCCACGACACCACCGGCTACGGCGAGGACGGCGCCGCCACCACCCTCGACCGGGCCGCGCAGTACTGGATCGACAACAAGAGCGCCCTCGCCGGCCAGGAAGCGTACGTCGTCGTCAACATCGCCAACGAGCCCTGGGGCAACAGCGGTTACACCGGGTGGACCGCCGCCACCAAGAGCGCGATCGCCAAGATCCGCGCCGCAGGCCTCCACCACGCGCTGATGGTCGACGGTCCGAACTGGGGCCAGGACTGGTCGAACACCATGCGCGACAACGCCGCCTCGGTCTTCCAGTCCGACCCCGACCGCAACACCGTCTTCTCGATCCACATGTACGGCGTCTACAACACCGCCGCCAAGGTGCAGTCCTACCTGAACGCCTACACCTCCGCGGGGCTGCCGATCGTGGTCGGCGAGTTCGGCTCCCAGCACAGCGACGGCGACCCGGACGAGGACGCCATCATGGCCACCGCCCAGTCCCAGGGCATCGGCTACCTCGGCTGGTCCTGGAGCGGCAACGGCGGCGGCGTCGAATACCTCGACCTGGTCAACAACTTCGACAAGAACTCGCTGACCGCCTGGGGCAATCGCTTCTTCAACGGTGCCAACGGCATCGCCGCCACCGCCAAGCGCGCCACCGTCTACGAGCGCTCCACGCAGTCGCCCGTCGTCGACCCGCCGCCGAGCAAGGCTCCGAACGGGTACCCGTACTGCGCCTCGGCCTCGTCGGATCCGGACGGGGACGGCTGGGGCTGGGAGAACAGCGCCTCCTGCGTCGTCCGCGGCGGCAAGGCCGACACCGGTGCCACCGCGTCGCCGTCACCCCTGCCGACCAAGGCTCCGAACGGGTACCCGTACTGCGCCTCGGCGTCCTCGGACCCGGACGGGGACGGCTGGGGCTGGGAGAACAGCGCCTCCTGCGTCGTCCGCGGCGGAGCGGCTGATCACTGACCGCCCCGCGGCCACCCGGCTTCGGGCCGTCCCCCGCCGGCGGAACGGCGGGGGAGCGGGTCAGCCGGTGACGGCGACGGGGGCGTCCCAGGCGTTGCGGTCGACGGTCAGGGTGACGCCGCCGTAGGTCTCGCGCTGGTTGACCTGGTACTGGTGGGCGCGGCGGTGGCCGCCGAAGAGGGTGCTGCTGTACGGGAAGCTGCCGGTGGTGTCGGCGGTGCCGTCGTACTTGGCGTACCAGAGGGCCTCGGGCAGGTCGGCGGCGCCTGCTTCGGCGGCCTTGGCGATGCCGGCGGCGCTGGAGGAGGCGAAGCCGTAGAAGCCGGGCCGGTACGAGCGGGCCTTGACGGCGCGGTTGAAGGACTGGGTGTAGGCGAGAACCGCGTCCGCGCAGGCGGTGTCGGCGGCGTTGTAGGCCTCCATGTCGAGGTACAGCATGCTGCCGGAACGCATGCCCAGCGCGGACGCCTTGGCCACTGCGTCCGCGCCGTCCGCGGCCCCCAGCGAGACGGCGGTGTCGGCGGTGATCTTCTCGGGGCTGGCGCCGGTCTGGCACGGCGGCTGCGCGCCCACGTACAGCGGCACCAGCTTCCAGCCCGAGCCGGCGACCGCGCCCACCCAGGACGCGGTGAGCTGGGGCTGCGCGCAGCCGCGGTTCTTGCCGCCGACGTAGACCGCGATCGCCCCGTACGGGGAGGTGCCGCGCCAGGCGTTCATGGTGGCCAGCGGCGGCGCCGTGCAGGTGTCGAACGCCAGACCCGTGAACACGCTCCCGCTGGAGGCCCCCGCCGGCACGCCGCCCGCCGCCGCGGAGGGCTTGGCGGCGGCCGACGCCGAGGCCGCGGCGGACGCGGAGCCGGACGGCGGAGCAGAACGGGAGGCCGAGGCCGAGGCCGAAGCCGACGCGGACCCCGAAGCCGACGGCGATGCCGAGGGGCCGTCACTCGCCGACGGCGAAGCCCCGGGCACCGTTCCGGCCGCCTCGCCGGCTGCTGCGGTGCGCGGATCGTCCGCGGGCTTCGCGCACGAGCTGAGCGCCAGCACGGCGGCAACGGACACGCAGGCGGCGGACAGCATGGCGCTGCGCCCCCTGTGGCGGGGGGTGTTCGACACGGAGGTTCCTCACTGAGAAGTGTCCGCGGGCGCGGGGAGCGATTCCCGTATGAATATCACCTGACACGGCGTCCGTTCCACGCAGCTCCAGCACCGGTGGGCGCGACGCCCGCCGGTTGTGCCCCCGGTGCTGCCGTGAAGTCCCGCAGGAAGTCCTGGGCGGGCGTGCCTGTCGACGGGGCATCCGGTGCCGGTCGGCGCCGCCGCAGGCGGGGGGCGATGGTCGAGGGTGCCCGGCCCGGGAGGTGGCACCCCGTTCGACCTGGGCTTTCCGGGGCGCAGCCGACCGGGCGGGCCGCTCCGGGCCCGCGTGGGACGGCGGTGTCGGCGAGTTCCGGTCGGGCGGGCCGAACGGCGCTCTGCGCAAGTGAGGTGACGGCCCATCACGCTTTGGTCACAAACGGATTGCGCGGGGCATTGCCTTGTCTGCACATGGGAGACCTTGATCCTTTACGCCCACTTTGCACTCCCTTTAGCATCCGTGCACGTCCCATCGGAGTGATGGGTCTGTGACGAGGAGTGGATGTGCACGAGCGCATATCGGGGCGCCGCAGACGGCTGACGCCGCCGGGTGCCCGGGGGGTGAGCGCCGTCCTGGCGCTCGCCGTGTCGGTGTCGCTGCTGGCCGGTGCGGAGAACGCGCTGGCGGCGCCGAAGCCGGAGAAGTCCGGTGCGACGCAAGGCGCGAAGAACCCGCAGTGGGCCACGTCGGCGGCGGACGTGCCGTCGGCCCGGGTCGCGGCGCGGCTGTCCGGACAGCGCGTGGAGGCGCTGTCCGAGCGGACCGAGACCTCGACGACGTGGGTGAACAAGGACGGGTCGCTGACCACGGAGCTGTTCGCCGGACCGGTGCGCTTCCAGCGCGACGGCCAGTGGACCGACGTCGACCTGACGCTGCACCAGCAGCCGGACGGCTCGGTCGCGCCGAAGGCGCATCCCGGCGGGCTGAAGCTGGCCGCGCCGGGCGGCACCCGGGCGAAGTCCTTCGCGGACTCGCAGGCCGGCAAGGGCGAGGACCGCACCCTGGTGACCCTCGGCGAGGGCGACCAGCAGGTCGAACTGCAGTGGAGGGGCGGCCTGCCGGCGCCCGTGCTGGACGGCACGAAGGCGACGTACCAGGACGCGATCAGCGACGGCGCCGCCGACCTGGTCGTCGAGGCCACCCGCACCGGCTTCGAGCAGTACACCGTCCTCAAGCAGCGCCCGGCGGCGGCCGGCTACTCCTACACGATGCCGCTGAAGGCCACGGGCCTGAAGGCCGAGGCACAGGCCGACGGCAGCGTGCTGTTCACCGACCGGAAGACCGGCGAGAAGCGCGCCGTGCTGCCCGCGCCGGTGATGTGGGACTCCACCACCGTGGCGGAGGGATCCCGCGAGCACGCGAGGCGGGCGAAGGTCGACCTGAAGGTCGTCCGGCGCGGCGAGAACCTCGACCTGGTGTTCACCCCCGACGCCGCGTTCCTCGCCGACCCGAAGACGCAGTACCCGGTCACCGTCGACCCGTCGACGATCGCGCTGGGCAACGTGTTCGACACCCGGGTGCAGAAGGGGGAGACGGTCGACTGGTCCGCGGACACCGAGATCTACTGGGGCAACCCAGGCACCAAGAACGCCGACGGCTCGTCCCGCGAGGCCCGCGCCTTCATCAACTGGAACACCGCCCCGATCGCGGACGCACTCGTCACGAACGCGACGCTGAGCCTGTGGAACTTCCACTCCGGCAACAGCGACTGCGCCGGCTACGCCTGGGACGTGTACGACACCGGCCTCGCCTCCACGGCCTCCCGATGGGCGTCGCAGCCGGCCTGGAACTCCAAGCAGGCCTCGTCGAACGAGACCGCGGGCCGCACCGGCTGCCAGAACGACGGCTGGATCAACGCCGACGTCACCAACCTGGTGCAGAGCTGGACTTCGGCGAAGAAGCCGACCGCCGGCATGGGCCTGCGCGCGCCGGACGAGACCAGCACCAAGTACTGGAAGGAGGTCAACTCCTCCGAAGCCGGCACCAACGTCCCGAAGCTGACGGTCACTTACAACTACCGTCCGCGCACCGGCACCGACCAGCAGGCCGGCTCCCCGTTCCACAAGGACGCGAACGGCACCTGGTGGGTCAACTCCACCACCCCGACGCTGCGCGACACCTTCGTCGACCCGAACAACGACAAGGTCGACGGCACGTTCCAGATCTTCGACAACGACACCAACGCGCAGGTCGGCAACGTCCTGGTCTCCCCGTACGTCGCGTCGGGCCAGCCCGCCTCGGTGACCGTCCCGGCCGGACTGCTGACCAACGGCAGGACGTACCGGTTCCGCACCTCGCCCTACGACGGCATGCACTACAACAACACCTGGTCGCCGTGGGCGTACTTCACGGTCGACACCTCCGCGCCGTCCGCGCCGGGCGCCGTCACCTCGACCGACTACCCGTCCGGGCAGTGGGTCAAGGGCGCCGGCCAGGCCGGGGTGTTCACCGTGACCCCGCCGTCCGGTGACCAGAGCGCCCTGGAGTGGACGCTCGACGGCACCAACTGGACGAAGGTCCCCACCGGCGGCTCCACCGCGCCGGTCAACCTGACGGTCACTCCGGACAAGGCCGGCACCCAGACCCTCCAGGTCCGCGCGACGGACAAGGCCGAGAACAAGTCCGAGGCGGTGTCGTACACCTTCCAGGTCGGCGCCGGCGGCGTCATCTCACCCAACGACGGCACCCGCACCGCCGCCCGCCTCCCGCTGATCGCCGAAGCCGACGCCGCGAAGTACAACGCCGTCAGCTTCTCCTGGCGCCGCTCGGACGCCGATGCGTGGACCACCGTCCCGGCGGCCGACGTCACCAACGGCGGCAGCGCCGTGACCTGGCCCGTCGCACTGAACGGCGGCAAGAGCCCGGCGCTGACCTGGAACGCGACGTCCACCGTCAACCCCGACGGCACCGTCCAGATCCGCGCCGACTTCACCGGCCCGAACAACGCCGCCGTCTCCTCCGAAGGCGTCAAGGCCGTCATCGACCGCAAGGCCAGCGGCGCCGCGACCCAGCAGATCGGACCCGGCACCGTCAACCTGCTGACCGGTGACTTCACGGTCTCCGCCACCGACGCCTCGTTCTTCGGCCTGACGGTCGGCCGCACCAACTCCTCCCGCGACCCGAAGGCCGCGGCGAGCAAGGACGGCCAGGCCCCGATCTTCGGCCCGAACTGGACCTCCGGCGTGGCCTCGGAGGTCTCCCAGTCCGGGTACACCGAGATCCGCAAGACCTCGAACACCTCGCTGGACGTCGTCCTCGCCGAGGGCGAGACGATCGGCTTCACCGCCAACACGGCCGGCAACGGCTGGGTGCCGGAACCCGGCAGCGAGGCGCTGACCCTGCGCGGCTCGTTCGCCTCGGGCGACTTCACCCTCTCCGACACCGACGGCACCGTCACCACCTTCGCCAAGGTCGACCCGGCCGCCGCCACCTGGACCGTGACGTCCACGCTGCTCGACGGCCTGGCCAACTCCACCACCACCGTCATCTCCGAGAAGACCGTGCTGGGCGGCAAGACCCTGGCCCGGCCGAAGTACATGATCGCGCCGACCTCCGCCGCCACCGCCACCGCCTGCGCGGCCGACCCGGCCACCAAGGGCTGCCGCGTCCTGCAGTTCGTCTACGCCACCGCCACCACCGCGACCGGCAGCACCAACGGCACCGACTTCGGCGACTTCGCCGGACAGGTCTCCACCATCAAGCTGTGGGCCACCGCCCCCGGCGCCGCCAACGCCACCGCCACCGACGTCGCCGCCTACCGGTACGACCTGGCCGGCCGGCTGCGCCAGTTCTGGGACCCGCGCCTGGGCACCGGCGCCAAGACCCAGTACTCGTACATCGAGGGCACCGCCTCCGACGGCGCGCTCTACGCCGTCCTGCCGCCCGGCATGAACGGCGGCTACCACATGGCCTACGGCAACATCGCGGCCAACCCGGCCGCCGGCGACGGCATGCTCACCAAGGTGTGGACCAACACCCTCGCCCCGGGCACCAACACCGTCAACGGCACCGCCAACACCACCGTCGTGTACGGCGTGCCCACCAGCGGCAGCAAGGCCCCCGAGGACCTGTCGGTCACCGCCGGCGCCACCTGGGGCCAGACCGACCTGCCCACCGACGCCACCGCCGTCTTCCCCGCCGACCAGGTCCCCGCCTCCCACAGCGGCGCCGACCTGAACGCGGGCGACTACACCCGGGCCACCGTCAACTACCTGAACGCCTCCGGCCGCCAGGTCAACACCGCCGCCCCCGGACACCGCATCACCACCACCGAGTACGACAAGTGGGGCAACAGCGTCCGCACGCTGACCGCCGCCAACCGCGAACTCGCCCTCGGCACCACCGACGCCGCCAAGGCCCAACTGGCCGACCTCGGCATCAACAACCTGCCCGGCCGCGAACGCGCCCAACTGCTCTCCACCACCAGCGTCTACAGCGCCGACGGGCAGCGCGAGACGGAGAACTCCGGCCCCCTGCACCGCGTCACCCTCGCCGCGGACGTGGCCTCCGGCGGCGCGACCGTCGCCAAGGCCGGCACCCAGACCGTCGCCCGCACCCGCACCGTGAAGACCTACGACGAGGGCCGCCCCACCGACGGCACCGCCAAGGTCAAGGACCAGGTCACCACCACCGTCACCGGCGGCGCGCTGCGCGCCTGGCCCGAGGTGTTCGCCGAGACCCGAACCGACAAGAGCGTCTTCGACTGGGCGCTCGGCGTCGCCACCCAGCAGATCCAGGACGCCGGCGGCCTGAACCTCACCACCACCACCGGCTACGACAACCAGGGCCGGGTGACATCCAAGTCCCTCCCCAAGTCGAACGGCTCGGACGCGGGCACCACCCGCACCACCTACTGGTCCGCCACCGGCACCGGCGCCTGCGCCGGCCGCCCCGAATGGGCCGACCTCATCTGCAGCACCGGCCCGGCCGGCGACATCACCGGCGGCGGCGCCAACCCGGCCCAACTGCCCGTCAAGACCGTCCAGTACGGCCTGTTCGGCCAGGAAACCCAGACCGACGAGACCGCGGGCGGCATCACCCGCACCACCACGACCACCCCCGACGCGGCCGGCCGCCCGGTGACCACCACCGTCACCGGAGGCCTCGGCGCAGCCGCCCCGGCGGTCACCACCACCTACGACCCCGTCACCGGCAAGGTCACCAAGCAGACCTCCACCGGCGGCGGAACCCTCACCAAGGCGTACGACGCACTGCTCCGCCAGACCTCGTACACCGACGCCGACGGCGCGACCACCACCACCGAGTACGACGCCCTCGACCGGCCCACCAAGGTCACCGACAGCGCGCCGTCCACCACCACCTACACCTACGACACCGCCGTCGACCCGCGCGGCCTGGCCACCTCGGTCACCGACTCCGTCGCCGGCACCTTCACCGCCCGCTACGACGCCGACGGCACCGCCATCACCCAGGGCCTGCCCGGCGGCTACACCATGACCGACCGCCGTGACCCGTCCGGGACCGCCGTGAACCGCACCTACGTCCGCGACAGCGACGGCGCGGTGCTGATCGCCGACGGAGTCACCGAGACCGTCCACGGCCAGTGGGCCACCCACACCGGAACCCCCGGCGTCACCGCGGCCCAGAGCTACGCCTACGACAAGGCCGGCCGCCTCACCGGCGTCCAGGACACCTCCCCCGACGCCGTCTGCACCACCCGCAGCTACGGCTTCGACAACAACACCAACCGCACCTCGCTCGCCACGGCCGTCGCCGCCCGCGGCACCGACTGCACCACCACCGGAGCCACCACCCAGACCAGCAGCTACGACAGCGCCGACCGCCTGGTGAACGCCGGCCACACCTACGACGCGTTCGGCCGGACCACCGCACTGCCGGGCTCCACCGTCGCCTACCACAACAACGACCTGGTCCAGCAGCAGACCACCGGCGCCAACCGCCAGACCTGGACCCTCGACTCCAGCCAGCGCTTCCGCGCCTGGACCACCGAGACCAGCAACGCCGGCACCTGGACCACCAACCGCACGTCCACCAACCACTACGGCTCCGACTCCGACAACCCGCGCTGGACCGGCGACAACCTCGGCAACTTCACCCGCAACGTGGCCGGGCCGGCCGGCGACCTCGCCGCAACGACCGCCAACGGCGGCACCGTCACACTGCAGTTCGCCAACCTGCACGGCGACATCACCCTCCAACTCCCCCTGGCCGGAGGCGCCCCCGCCGTACTCGACCACGACGAGTACGGCAATCCCCGCCAGGACCAGGCCGCCGTCCGCTACGGCTGGCTCGGCGCCAAGCAGCGCGCCGCCGACACCCCGGCCGGCCTCACCCTGATGGGCGTGCGCCTCTACAACCCCGCCGCCGGCCGCTTCCTGTCTGTCGACCCCGTGTACGGCGGCAACGCCAACGCCTACGAATACGTGCACGGCGATCCGCTCACCAAGTTCGACCTCGACGGCCGCTGGTGCCTCATCCGGAACAAGGGCAAGGGCTGCTGGGGCGCGACCACCTGGAAGAACAACAAGCAGACCATCATCACCGGAGTGGCGACCGCCGTGGTCACCGGCGGCTGCCTCGCCGTCACGGGAGGCACCGGGTCTGCTGCCTGCCTCTGGGCCGGTGGTGCGGTCGGCGGCGCGATCGGCTATCGCTTCGGTGTCGACCAGGGCCGGACCTGGCGCGGGTACGCGGCCGCATCGACCATCAACGCGGTACTCACCCGATACGGTGGCGGCAGCGTCAAGAATTTCTTCAGGGGAACCGGTCGTCACCGCGGATCATGGAGCTGGTTCTGACGCCGACCCCACCGGATGAAATCGGCCGACAGTAGCGGCCACGAACAGAAGGGGCAGGTCGGGGGGTCGCACAGCAGCCACCCGACCTGCCCGCCTCCTCGGACACAGAGACGAGAATCAGGTGAAATTCGCAAAGGCCGCCAAGATTCTTACCGCCCTCCTCGCCTACGCAGCATTCGCCTGCCTGGTCCTCTTCGTTTCGGGCCGGATATCCGGCGACTCGACCACAGGCACAACAATTCGCGCCGCCGCCGGGGGAATTCTCGCCGCCGGCGGAATCCAGTTCGTCCGCTTCACCATCGGACTCCTCCGGCCGGACCGTCAGCGAAGGAAGCCGAAGAACGACTGAAAGGACCAGCACCCTGGACGCCAAGAAGGCCAAGAACCCCACCTAGCGCCACCTCTGGCCGCTGTTCGCCGGATTCGGCATCGTCATGGCCCTGCCCGCCACCGGTTCCGACGTGTGTCCGGCCCGGCCTCGGCAGGGCCGAACCGGTGGGAGGAGTCGCGGAGGTGGAGGCGGTGCAGGTCCTCGGGGTTCACCCAGTGTGCACGAGGACGCCCTCGCGCAGGCCCGGTGCCAGATCGCAGGAGCTGTTTCGATGCGCGACGAGGCGCCCCGTCAGGGCGCCGGGGGGCCGAGGAGGACCGGCAGGGTGCGGTGCCCGTTGGAGATGAGCGAGTCGACCGGCTCCAGTTGCGTGCCCGGGGCGAACGCGAGGTCGGGGAAACGCGCGAACAGGCGGCTCAGTGCGGTGCGTCCCTCCAGGCGGGCCAGCGGTGCGCCGAGGCAGAAGTGCGGGCCGTGACCGAAGGCGAGGTGGTCCTTGGCCGGGCGGGTGACGTCGAAGCCGGCGCCGCTGTCTCCGTAGCGCGCCGGGTGGCGCCCGGCGGCCTGGTAGGCGCCCAGGATCGGATCGCCCCGGCGGACCGTCACCCCGCCGGGCAGCTCGATGTCCTGCACCGCGAAGCGCATCGGCAGGTGCGCCAGCGGGGCGTCGCGGCGCAGCGCCTCCTCGACCACGTCGTCCCAGCCGGCCCTGCCCGCCCGCACCAGGGCGAGCTGGTCGGGGTGGGTGAGCAGGTCGGTGATGCCGTTGTCGATCAGGTTCACGGTGGTCTCGTAGCCGGCCGAGACGATCAGCAGCAGGGTGTCGCGCAGCTCCTCCTCGCTCAGCGCGGCGGGGCCGGCGCCGGACTCGGTGTCGCGGGCGGCGATCAGCAGGGAGGTCATGTCCTCGCCCGGCTCGCGGCGCTTGGCGGCGATCAGCTCCTCCAGCAGGGCCTGGAACGCCGCGCCGTTGGCCGCCGACTCCTCGGGGGTGAGGGTGGTGGCGAAGACCTTGTCGACCATGTCCCGGAAGCCGGCCGTCACCTCCCGCGGCACGCCCAGCAGTTGGGAGATGACCTGGATCGGCAGCGGGTAGGCGAAACGTTCGCGCAGGTCCACCACCTGGCCGGGGGCGCCCCCGGCCAGGTCGTCCAGCAGGGCGTCGGTCAGCTCCTCCACCCGCGCGGTCATGGCGACGATCTGGCGGGGCGTGAAGGCGCTGCTGACCAGCCGGCGCAGCCGCCGGTGGTCGGCGCCGTGGGAGTTGAACATGTTGCGCACGCTCACCCACAGCGCCAGCGGCCAGGTCCGCACCGCCCGGTCGTAGTCGGGCCAGTGCCGCAGGCCGTCCTTGGACACCCGAGGGTCCTTGAGCAGTTCTTCCAACAGCAGCGGGTCGGACACCGCCCAGGCCCGGACGCCCAGGAGGTCGACCGGTGTGGCCGGACCGCGCGCGATCAGCTCGGCGGTCTCGGCTTCACGGGCACGCCCGGTGGGGTCGAGCACGATCGGGTCCGGCACGTTCAGGTCGAGCGCGTTCGGGTCGAGCGCCTTCGGGTCCGGCACGTTCGGGTCGAGCACGTTGGGGTCCAGTACGGGACGCTCCACGGGGATCCTCCAGTCGATGCGGTACGGGGGCGCGGTCGTCAGCCGCCGGGAACGCGGGGCGACCCCGCGGGCACGGGAAGTCGATCCCGCCGACGTCCCGGTGCGCGGCCGGTCGTCAGCGTGCGCTGTGCGGGCAGGTGGCGCGGCGTTCGGGGATCGGGGCCGGCAGTGATGCAGAGCAGGCCGAACCCGGCCCGCGACGGGGGCAGACACGCTTCATCGCCAGCCGGTACGCGATCGTTTCTGCGAAGCCCAGGTTCCACGACCCGGTCGGCCACCTCGGCCTGAGTCACCCGGACTCGGGACCCCACAAACCGAACAGTCGTATTCGTCGACGGAGTCCAGGGCGACCTGGTGACCGCAGAAGTCGCACAGCCGCAAGCCCTTGCCAGTGGACATCTGAAGGGTCGACTGGTTTTCCATCCCATCAGCGTGCCAGACGATCTAGGAACCGCCACCGACTCGCTTGACCAGCGGTGAACCGGAGCGCCCCGCACAGGCAGCCGCCGGTGCGCAGCACTGCGCCAGCGGTGTGAGCGGGAAGGTCGGCGTGCCGCATGCGGGTGGGTCCTCCGGGACAGTGGTGGTGGTGTTCGAGGGCGTTCGCACCGGCGGTTGGACCAGGCGCGCGGTGCAGGCGGGCAGGGAGGCTTCGGTGATGGGCAGTCAGCGGGCTTGCGTCTCCGGACCGCTGACGGTCGTCCCGGGTGCGAGGGGCGCTGTGGCCTGGTGCGGCAGTGGGAGGGGGTGCGCTGAGCGGTGAGCAGGACGGCCGCGAGGGTGCCGGCCTCGGTGATCCGGCCGTCGCCGCACATTGCCACCGCTTCTCCCAGCGGGATCCAGTGCAGTTCCATGTCGGCTTCGCTGGGCTCCCGCTGGTGCTCACCGACGGTCAGGCCCGTGGCCAGGTAGAGGTGTTCGCGGGTCCGGGCGCCGGCGGGCATCCGCCACATCGTTGTCAGCAACTCGATCCGGGCGGCGCGAATGCCGGACTCCTTCTTCCCGTTGTGCGGCAGGGGCAGGGGCAGGGGCAGGGGCAGGGACAGGGGCAGGGGCAGGTTCGGGCGTTCGTGGTGGCGCTCGCTTCGGCCGCCCGGCCGGTGCGCGGTGCGGCGGACAGAGGGCACGGCGCTGCCGTCGGAGCGGACAACGCCTTCCGTCACGACGGGACGCCCGGCACCGGTGGCGTGGGCGGGAAGTGCTGACGAACCGTCACTACGTCTGAGGGGCAGCAGTGTTCGGTCCGCGATCCGCTGCGGTGTCTCTTCCGGTCGGCGACGAGGGTGGTCCTGCCCCTGCGAAAGGGCCACTGCTCCAGACGCTCACCGAAGGCTCCCCTGGTCGTCGGCTACGGGGCGCGGGTCGGGGAGCCGGGTGGCGTACTGCTGGGCTTGGAGCAGGTAGGCGGCGCGGTAACTGCCCGCGGCCGGCTGCTCGTCGTCGGCGGCGGCCATGAGTTCCTCGTGCGTACCCTGTGCGACGAGGCGGCCGTCCTTGAGGACGTAGATGAGGTCCGCGGAGGCGCTGGCGGCCAGGCGGTGGGTGATCAGCAGCACGGTCGCGCCCTGGCCCGCCAGTCGCCGCAGGTTGTCGAAGGCCCGCACCTCCGCTGCCGGATCGAGCGCGCTGGTCGGCTCGTCGGCGACGACCAGGAACGGCCGCCGGCCGTCGGTGCCCGCCGTGGTGGTCCGCAGGTAGGTGCGGGCGGTGCCGATCCGCTGCCACTGGCCGCCGGAGAAGTCGACCCCTCCTTCGAAGCCCTTGGCCGCCAGGGTGTCCCAGCCCCGGTCCTGCTTCTGGAGCAGGGCCTCCATGCCCGCGAACTCGGCCGCCTCGGTGAGAGCCCGGGCGTCGTCGTGGTGGCCGGGGCGGCCGGTGGTCACGATCGCCCGCAGGGTGAGGGGCCAGCGGAAGAAGTCCTGCGGGAGCAGCACGGTGGAGGCGAACTGCTGGGCGCGGTCGGCGGTCGCGGTGTCGACGCCGTCCCAGCGGATGGTGCCGCTGTCCGGCCGGTACAGCCCGCACAGGAGCCGGGCCAGGGTGGACTTGCCGGCGCCGTTGTCGCCGACCAGGGCCACGATCTTGCCCGTTGGCACCACCAGGCTGACCTTGTCCAGCGACGGCGTGGTGCGGCCGGCGTAGGTGAAGGAGACGTCCTCGACGTGGATGGCGTCAGGGCGCTCGGGCAGGTCGGTGCCGCCGGCGGGGATGGCCAGGGCTTCGGCCTCGATGGCGAGGGTTTGCAGGTCACCGACGTACAGCGCTTCCTCGAAGAGCTGGTTGACGCTGCTCAGCAGACCACTGACGTTCGCGGCGCCGGTGCGCACCGCGACGACGGCGGTGCCGGCGGCGGCGAGCGCCAGGTGTCCGGTGGAGACCAGCACGCCGAGCAGGCCGAAGGTGGCGACGAAGGCGAGGCCGGAGGCGGCCGCCGCGGCGACCTTGGTGCGAGCCCCGGCCGCGGCCAGCCGGGCCTGCTCCGCGTCCGAGGCCAGCGCCATCTGCTCGAAGTGGTGCAGCAGAAAGGCACCGACGCCGTGCACCCGGATCTCGGCAGCCGTGGAGGTCTGGGTGAGGAGCTGGGCGATGAGCTGGGACGCCCGCATGTGTTGCAGCCAGGCCATCACCGAGTTGCGCCGCCGCCGGGCGGTGACGGCCGCACCCCATGCGCGCGGGGCCGCGATCAGCACGAGCAGCGGGAGCAGCACCGGGGACAGGCTGAACAGCACGCCACCGGTGGCGGCCATGGACAGCAGGGTGCTGAGCACCGCAACGGACTCGTTGGTCAGCCGGTGGACCGACTGGATGCCGAACCGGGCGGATTCCAGCAGGCGGTTGAACGTCGGGTCCTCCAGGGAGGCCATCTCCACCCGCTGGGCCCGCTCCAGCAGGGCGACCGTCGCCGTGCGCTGGATGCGCGGGCTGAGCCGGTCCGACCCCCAGGAGGACACCACCGCGAGGACGGCGCCGGCACCGGCGGCGGCACCGGCCGCCAGCACGGCAGGCAGCACCGCGCGCAGCGCACCGGACTCCCCGGCGAAGGAGAACAGGTGTCCCAGGGCGGCGTTGACAGCGACCAGGGACAGCGCCGCCGCACCGGCACGGCCGACCTCGGCGAGCACCACCCCCACCAGGGCGGCTCGGTCGGCCCGCCAGGCGAGCCGCCACGCCAGGCGCAGCATCCCGGGGATCTGCCGCACGACCGTCCACAGGCCGGCTTGGGCACTGGCGGCCTCGTCACGGACGAACCCGCCGTCGTAGCGCATCGGGCCGCCGAACAGTAACTGCTCGCTCGGGGACGATCCGTCCGCAGCGCCCGCCTTGTGCAGGCTCTGCTTCACGCCATCCCTCCGCGGTCGCGGGACACGCCGTCCCCGGCCAGCAGCCGTCCGGCTCCGGCCTCGACGCCGGCGGCCCCGCGCAGGTGACGGGTGAGCGCGATGGCGGGCAGCTCGCTGTCCGTCAAGTTGCTGGGCAGGTCCCGGCCGCCCTCCGTGCCGCGGTCGACGACCAGCAGGAGTCCAGCGGGATCGCGCGGCAGGGCGTGGACGCCGAGCAGCGGGACCGCTCGGGCCTCGGCGCTGGGGCCTTGCACATCGTGCTGATCGGCGCGCGGGGCGGGGTGTTCGTCGGTGGTGGACACCGGTCTCCTCCTCGAAGGCGGACGGGTGGTGCGGGTCAGCAGCGGGTGGGTGGGGCGGCCATCCGGCCGAGGGCGAGGTGGCCGCGCTCCTGCAGGTCCGCCCGGCTCTCGCACAGACCGGTGCACAGGTAGGAGGCGCCGAGGCGGACGGTCAGCAGCAACAGCAGCCGCTCCTCCACGGCGTCGAGCGGCCGGCCGTAGCCGGTGAAGAAGGCTCCCCGCAGATCGGGGCGCTCGGGCCACAGCGCCCCGAGCAGCCAGACGAACTCCTCGACCACCAGGCCGTAGCGGGCCTGTTCGAAGTCGATCAGCCCGTGTCGCCCGCTGGCGGTGTCGATCAGCCAGTTGCGGGTCGCGTAGTCGCCGTGCAGGAAGTGCAGCGGCAGCCGGTCGGCCAGTGCGGAGATCTCGGCGGCCGCCGCGCCGACGAGGGCGAGCACCTCGTCCGGCACCCGTCCGGCCAGGGCCTCCCGGCACTCGGCGGCCTCCCGGGCGTGGGCGCCCACCGCCTCGCGGACCGCCGCCCGGTCGGTGGCGGTGCCCGCGTCCGAGTGGTCGTGCCAGCGCCGCAGCAACCGTCCGGCGTCCTCGTGCACCCGCAGCTCCACACCCCGGTCCAGCGGCAGGCCGCGCACGACCCGGCCGGGCAGCGCCGAGCTGAGGAGCGCGCGCAGCCGAGGCTCGCTCGCCAGCAGCCTCGGCACCTGCCGCTCGGGCAGGAACCGCGCGGCGTACGCGTATCCGGCCACTTCCCGGGCGAAGGTGTCGTCGTCCGGGTTGATTTTGAGGAAGGCCGCGGCGCCTTCGGGGCCGCTGATGCGCCACACCCGCGAGGTGGCCCGCGGCCCGGAGCAGTCGGCCGCCGTGACCGGGCCGGGCAGGTGCCCGGCGGCCCAGGCGAGCAGGACGGGTGGCGGGGAGTCGGTCATCGGATCAGGTTTCCGAACGGAACTGGGCGGGGCGGGCCGGGTGTCAGCGGACGATGTAGGCGGGCACGCCGGTGCTTGCCGCGTCCAGGACGGCGAGGGTGAGCTGCGCGCGGCGGGGGTCGCTCCGCGCGGCCAGTTCGTCGCGGGACAGGAGGACGACCTCGGTGTGCTCGGCGGCATCGAGGCGGATCGCCGCTACCTGCTCGGGCGTCAGCGTGCCGCCGTGGAAGGCGAAGCCGACCTTGGCCGGCCAGCCGCCCCGCGGCTGCTCGAACACGGTGGCCAGCAGGGGCAGCCGGTCGGGGTCGGGCGGCAGGAGGATGCCGGTCTCCTCGAAGCACTCGCGCACCGCGGTGTGCAGCGGGCTCGGGTCGGTGAACTCGACGTCCCCGCCCGCCCATTGGAGTCCCTTGGCAGGATCGGTGGCACGCAGCAGCACGGCCTTCCCGTCCTCGGTGGTGAAGAAGACGGAGCCCCACATCGGGGCGGCGGGGATCGTGGGCAGGTAGGCGGGCAGCGGCCGGTGCCCCGGCAGGGCAGGCGGCGGCGCGGTGTGTCGGCGGATCAGGTCCGCTTCGTGGGCGGCGATCGACTCCGGCAGGTCGGCAGGGAAGGCCCAGCGGTGGTTGTCGTGCTCGGGCGACAGCCGCACCTCCTCGGGGTGGTCGAGGTGGGCGGCGATGACGAACGCGCGGGTGCGGGCGCCGCGGGAGTTGGGGTAGTCCTCGTGGCCGAGGTGGGCGGTGACGCGGACGCCGGTGAGGCCGGCCTCCTCGCTCAGCTCGCGCAGCCCGGCCGCGACGATGTCCTCACCCGGTTCGATTCCGCCGCCGGGCAGCTCCCACAGTCCGGCCTGCAGGGTTCCGGGGGCGCGGCGCAGCAGCAGGACGCGGCCGCTGGGGTCGGTGAGCAGCACGCTGGTGGAGGTGCGTTCGATGCCGTCCGCCCGGGCCTGGGCCAGCGGGTCGGACAGCGGGTGGGCGTCGGTGGTCACGGGGCGCTCCAGGCGAGGGGGATCGGACCGGCCGGGTCCGGGTCGGTGAAGCCGAGGTCGCGGTAGAGCCGCTCGCCGTCCGGGGAGGCGGTCAGGCGGACCTGCCCGCAGCCGACCTCGGCGAGCCACTGCCGGGCGGCGGCGACCACCCGCCGGGCGTGGCCTCGGCGGCGGTGGGCGGGGTCGGTGGCCACGGAGGCGATGACCCCGCTGAACGGTGCCCGGCCCGGGCGGGGCAGGCAGTGGTCGTACTGGGCGACCGCGCACGACACCAGCACCCCCGCGCCGCCGTCGACGACGAACGCCGCGAACCCGCGCTGTCCGGTGAGGCGTTCGCGGAACCAGGCGGCACAGGTCTTCTCCCAGCCGGGCGGCGTGGCGACGTCCGCGGAGTGCAGCATCACCAGACGCAGCCGCGCCAACTCGTCGGCGTCCGTCGCGACCGCGCGTCGAACCTGGCCGGTGGCGGGCGGGGTGCGGGGTGCGGGTGGCCGGGCGGCGGTCCGGCTTGCGGCGTGCTCCTGGAGGAGTCGGCGGGTGGAGTCGCGCAGGTGGAGGCGGTGCAGGTCCTCGGGGCAAACCCAGTGCACGAGGACGCCCTCGCGCAAGCCTGCGGTGTCGGGGTGGCCGTCCCAGCGGGCGGTGAAGATCTGGATCGGGACGGCCAGGCCGTGGCGGTCGGTCGTCCACTCGACGGTCAGGGGCTCGACCGCGCCGAGGTCGATCCCGGGGACTTCTTCGGCGAGTTCGCGGCGCAGCGTGGCCTCGATGGTGGCGTCGCCCGCCTCTCGGCCGCCGCCGAGCAGGCTCCACTCGCCCGGTGCCCAGATGTGCGGGTGGTTGTCGCGCAGGTGCAGCAGGTACTGGCCGCGGCCGTTGTGGATGACGGCGGAGGCGTTCCCCGGCACAGGGACGCCCGTCAGGTCGGCGCCGAGGAGTTTGGCGCGCAGATCGGGGGAGGAGACCTCGACGAGGGGTCGCCACTCGGCACCGGTGACCTCTTCCTGCTGGAGGCGCACGGGCGGCGGCTCGCCGTCGGCGAGGTAGAAGACGAAGCGGAAGTCGTAGTGCTGGTGCGCGCCTTCGTTCTTGTCCGGGTTCGCGTCGATGGCGTTGACGTCGATGTCCACGGGCGCGTCGAGCAGGTGCGGCGCGAGGCAGAGCGCCCCCGGCGGGATCCCGGCTTCCTCGGCGACCTCGCGGATCGCGGTCGCCAGCAGGGTCTCGTCGGTGGCCTCGCCGTGCCCGCCGGGGCACAGGACCAGTCCGGTGGCCCGGTGGTGGACGTGCAGGACGCGCAGGTCGCGGTCGACGACGACGCCGCTGCAGGTGACGTGCGCGGGCAGCGTGGCGCGGCTCGCCGGGTCCGGTGCGGTGGCCAGCAGGTCCAGCAGCGGCTGGAGGCGGCCCAGTTCGCCGGGGTGGCGTTCGAGGTAGGCGCGGGTGGTGGCGGCGATCTCGGCGGAGGTGGCAGGCAATCAGGGCTCCCTGTCCGGTGTCGCGGGAGGGTCCGGCCGGGCGGGCCGGGGCAGTAAGTCTCGGCGTTTCCGGGTGTGTTGGGTGCTTGGTGGGCGTAGCCGGGGGTCCGATGGTCGGGGATGGGGCGGGTGCCGTTCAAGTGGGTCGCGTCCGGGCGTGCCTGGGTCGAAGGGGGCGTTTTCGAGCATGAGGGCGGCGGTGTCCAGTTGTTTGTGGGCGTGCTGGGGGAGGCTTCCGCTGTCCAGTGCGCAGGCGGCGAGAGCCTGTTCGAGGGCGGTTGCTCGGCCGGGGGCCAGGGCGGTGCGGGCGGTGGGGTGGGCGAGGAGGTCGCGCAGGGCGTAGCCGTCGCCGGATTCACTCGTTCGGCTGACGGTGGCCCTGGCGAGGTGTCGGGCGGCGGGTATGCCCGGGGTCGGTGGTGTCGAGGCGGGTGGTGAACACCGCGAGCCGGTCGCCCGGTTCGAGGGCGGTCCACAGGTCGGCGGCCTGTTCGGCTGCCTGCCGGTCGCCGGGGCGGGAGAGTGCGGTGCCGGCGTCCTCCCAACGGGCGCCTGGTTCGGCGTCGTCGAGCTGGGCGAGGGCGCCGGGCGGGTCGCTCGCAGTGGCGCGGGCGAGGACGGCGGTCTGGCGGCCGTCGAGGATGCGCCGGCCGATGCCGCGGTGCTCATCGATGTGGCGCAGGGCCTCGCTCCAGCGGCCGGTGGTGGTGAGGGCGAGGGTGCCGTCGGCCGCCACAGCCACGCCCGTACGTCGGTGCGCTGCTCGTCGGTCTCGGTCAGGCCGGCCGGGACGGTGATGCCGTCGAGGACGGTCTCGATGGCGCTGGTGACGGCGCGGTAGAGGCCGAGGAGTCGGTGGCCGCGCTGGTGGTGCCCGGCACGCATGTGGAGGCGGGCGAGGTTCACGATCGGCTCGAGTCCGCGGACGGCGCTCATCGCGGGGAGCGGGCTGCGGGGCATCCGCCCCGCCCACCCATGCCGGACGAGACGCTCGTCGAGGCAGCCGTCGAGGCGATCGTCGTCGCGCCGGACGCGGAGTCCGTGCGCGGCCTGGTCGACCACCTCGACCGGGCCGGGGCGCTGTGGACGGGCGTTCGCACGCTGAACACGGCGCGGCGGCGGCCCGGACGGTCTGGGACACCGCCGCGGCCGACACCCGCCGGGCCGCCGCCGCGCAGATGCTCGTCGGCCACTGCCACTGCCACTGCCACTGCCACTGCCACTGCCACTCGATCGGCGGCGACGCCGGCGTCCTGGACCCGAAGGCGACAGTCCGCCTGCTCCGCGAGGTCGTGCCCGTCACCTGGTGACCGCCACCACGCCGAGCGGCTGTGTCGGAGTCGAACGGCAGGTTCCCCGCCGAGCGGCGCAGCCGGGTGTGCGGCGGCGGGCCGTAGGTGAGTGAGTCGAGGGACGGCAGTCAGCGGCGGCAGGCGGAGGTCGGTGATCGGGGGCGTGCGAGGAAGGTCGCGGACGACCTCTGCGCCGAGCCTCCCGGTCGTGGGTTCCCCCGCTGGGGGCTGTCCCTGCGGACGGGCAGTCAGCCGCGGGCGTTCCACACCAGCGGGGCGCGGTGGATCCAGGTCTCCTGGTCGACGGAGTCGAGGAGGAAGCGGGCGAGGTCGGTCCGGTTGATCCAGCGGCCGGGGGCGGTGGTTCCGGGGTCGGCGGCGCGCAGGGGGCCGGTGGCGGGCTTGTCGGTGAGGGCGACGGCGCGGGCGAGGGTCCAGTCGGTGGCGGAGGCGCGCACGAGCTGGTCGACGCCGGTGTGGTCGGTGAAGCCGGCTTTGATGTTCGACAGGTTGATGAACGCCTTCACCAGCGGGTTGAGGCGGGCCCAATCGTCGCCGACGCCCTGTGAAGAGGCCAGGGCGATGCGGCGGATGCCCTGTTCGGCCATCACGGTCAGGGTGTTGCGGGCGGCGTCGGTCATGAACATCGGCGGGCTGACCGGCTTGGCCCAGGGGTTGTCGGACGCGCGGGCGTTGTTCAGCACGCTGATCACCGCCCGGGTGCCGTGGGCGGCCCGGCGGATGTCGTCGATGTTCGCGGGCGTGCCCTGGATCAGTTCGACGCCGGCCGGGGCGTGGACGGCGGAGGGGTCGCGGACGAGGGCGCGGACGCGGTGGCCGCGTTCGGCGGCCTGGGCCAGGACGTGGGTGCCCGTGCGGCCGCTGCCGCCGAGGACGAGCAGGTCGGTCATGGGGAGTCATCGCCTTTCGTGGGCGGAGCGCCGGGCGGCGGGAGCCGGCCGGGGACGGATGCGGAGGAATCAGAGGCGTGCGGGCCGAAGCGGCCACAGGCCCACCACGGCGGCCAGGGCCAGCAGCACGCTGGTGATGCCGATCGCGCTGTACTCCCGGCGGCGGAGGTGGAAGCCGGGGGCCGGCGCCATCGCCACCGCGAGGCCGGTGGCGGCGAGCGGCGTGAGGAGCACTGCGATGCCGGTGGCGGCGGGGAGTCCGAGGGCAGCGGCCTATTCGACCGCGCCGATCAGCCGAACCGGGCCGCGGGCGAGGTCCTCGGCGCAGGGCAGATGCCGGCGAGCTCGTCGGCCGGCTGGGTCGTCTCCCTGACGCCGGTCATCGCGAACACCGCGGCCAGCAGCCCCTGCACGACCAGGACGTTCACCGGACTCGTCGCCCTGTGAATGGGATAGGGGAAATCAGCCGTGAACGGGGACGGCGCAGCCGTCCGGGCCGCAGACCCGGGCGTCGCCACCGGCGGGGCCGACCGGGTGGGTGTCGTCCCAAGCGGTGCGGAGCAGGTCGAGCAGGGTGTCACTGTCCTGCGCGCCGGCGACGCCGAAGCGGCCGTCGACGACGATGAACGGGGCACCCGTCGCGCCGAGGCGCTGAGCGCGGGTCGCGTCGTCGCGGACCTGTTCGCGGTACTGGTGCTGGGCGAGGGCCTGCCGGGTCTGTTCGCGGTCCAGGCCCAGGGTGTCGGCCAGCGCCAGCAGGTCGTCCAGGGAGAAGACGGGCTCGGCCCTGCCGAAGTAGGTGTCGAAGATCGCGTCCCACGCTTCGTGGTTCTTGCCCTGGGCGGAGGCGTGGGCGAGGAACTCGTGGGCCAGGTCGGTGTTGCCGACCCGGTTGTCCAGCACCCGGTAGGGGCTCAGGCCCTCGGCCGCGGCCAGGGCCTCGATCCGCCGCGTCGACGCCTCGGCCTGGGCGCCGCCGACACCGTGCCGCCGCAGCAGCGCCTCGCGGACGGAGAAGGTCCGGCCCTCGGGGAAGCTGCTGCTGAGCGGGAACGAGTGGTGGACCACCTCCACGTCGCCGGCGTGCTCGAACCGCTTCACGGCCTGCTCCAAGCGGTGATGCCCCAGCCCGCACCAGGGGCACGTCACCTCGGACCAGATGTCCACCTTCACCGCGCACCTCCAATTCCTACGACTTGTTCGTAACGCCATGGTGGACCAGTATGAAAGGCGGTACAAAAGGCACATCCGTGTGCGTGCCGGAGAGGAATGTGCGGCATGGAACAGACCCGCGAAGCGAAGGCGACCGGCGGAGCGGAGGTAGTCGCGGCGGCGATCGGGCCGTGCGCGGCGATCCCCGCCGATCGCATGGCCTTCATCCGCGAGGTTCTGGACCGCGTCGGCGACAAGTGGAGCCTGCTGCTGATCGCCGTCCTGGAGCCGGGCCCGCTGCGCTACACCGGCCTGCAGCGCCAAGTCCCCGGGATCTCCCAGCGCATGCTCACCCTCACCCTGCGCCAGCTCCAGCAGGACGGCCTGGTCTCCCGTACCGCCTACGCCGAAGTGCCCCCGCGCGTCGAGTACACCCTGACCCCGCTCGGCCGTGGGCTCCACGAGATCGCCACGTCCCTGGTCGGCTGGGCCGCCGCCCACCACGACGAGATCCGCGAGAACCGGGCCCGCGCGATGTCGGCACAGCCGAGTGCGGGTGCACGCGGCTGAGCTACGTGGCGTTCCAGTGTTGTCCGCGAATCCCGCAGCCTCGTCAGCCGCCTGAATCGGTATCAGGGCGGACACATCGCCTGGCCGATCGGCAGCGGCGGAGCTCGTGCGCAGCCGGACCACCGAGCCGATCCGGACCTCCGGCCCGCCCGTGCCGAGGTGTCCGACTCTCCGGCCATCCCGGGTCCAGCCCGGGACCAGCCGGACCGTCGTCGGGTCGACCCGCAGGAAGACGACCAGTGGCCCTCGCCCAGGTCGAGCAGGCGGGAGTCGAGCTCCTCGTACAGTCCGCGGATCTCGCCGCTGGCCTGCGCAAGCACGTCGGCGACCGTCCGACCGTTGGCCGAGACCAGCCGGGCAAGTTCCGTCCGCAGAGCTGGGAGGGGCCGCACCCGTCGGCGACCGACGCCGCCAACTCCAGCGTCACCAGGTCGTCCCCGTATCGCCGGTAAAGCATCGTGTCGATCCGCTGGTGGGAGATCCCGGCCTCGGTCGTGCGGGCGATGAACGCCCCGCGCCCTTCGCCCGCCTTGTCGACCGGCGGCGTCGCTGCCTCTTCGCCGCCGTCGCGGTTCAGTCACGCAGGGGCGGTAATGCGGGCCAGGTCGAGAGACTGTCGGTGAGAGCGGCCGCCGCTCCTCGACCTGTGGCTGCTGTGCCGCCGGATGCTACGCCCCTCCGCTGTTCGCCGGTAGATCCACCAGATGCGCCCAAGTCCTATGCAGCTCAACCGCCGCCAGCCCCGGGCGGCGGGCGTCGATCGTACGGCGCTCGCAGCCCGGCAGCCGAAATGTAGGGAATCGAGGGTATCAGGGTCAGTGCGTGTCGAAGACCGCCGTCACAGGCGCGTGATCCGACCAGCGTTCCGCGTGGGTGGCGGCGCGTTCGACGTGGGCGGAGACGCAGCGGGCGGCGAGGGCGGGGGTGGCCATGTGGTAGTCGATGCGCCAGCCGGAGTCGTTGTCGAAGGCGCGGCCGCGGTAGGACCACCAGGAGTAGGGGCCGTCCTGGTCGGGGTGGTGGGCGCGGAGGACGTCGACGTAGCCGTGCTCGTCGAGGACGCGGGTGAGCCAGGCGCGTTCCTCGGGGAGGAAGCCGGCCTTCTTCTGGTTGGCCTTCCAGTTGCGCAGGTCGGCCTCGCGGTGGGCGATGTTCCAGTCGCCGCAGACCAGGACCTCCCGGCCCTCGGCGGCGGCACGCTCGCGCAGTTTGCCGAGGTGGACCAGGAACTCGGCCATGAAGCGTTCCTTCTCGTCCTGCCGCGGGGTGCCGACCTCGCCGGAGGGCAGGTAGAGGGAGGCGACGGTCAGGCCGGGCAGGTCGAGTTCCGCGTAGCGCCCGGTGGTGTCGAACTCGGCCGAGCCGAAGCCGATCCGGGTGGCGTCCGGCGTGCGGCGGGACAGCACGGCGACGCCGGCCCGGCCCTTCGCCACGGACGGCGCCCAGACGGCGTGCCAGCCGTCCAGACGTGCGATGACCTCGCCGAACTGCTCGGCCTCGGCGCGCACCTCCTGGAGGCAGACCACCTCGGACTTGGTGTCGTCCATCCACTCCAGGAAGCCCTTCTTCGCGGCTGCCCGGATCCCGTTGACGTTGACCGTGGAAATGCTTTGCACCCAGCGAGGGTACCGGTTCACGGCCCGGGGCCGTGGCAGGGAACCCCGCCCATTGGTCTTGACCATGTCCCCGGGCACCCCCTACTGTCACTTACTGCAAAGACCTTTAATAAAGAAGGACGGATAAAGCTCGCCCTCCCCACCTGCCGAAACCGGGGAGCGACGGCGGGCCGTCGGCCTTCAGGGTGGAGGACACGGTGGGGCAAGGAACGCTCACGGCGGTAGCGGAGCCGAAGTACTGGCACCTGCGCACGGTGCTGCTGCGGACCATGGACGCCGAGTTCTCCACCGGCCAGGTGCTGCCCAACGAGCGTGAGCTGTCGGCGCGCTTCGGCGTGGCCCGCGCCACCCTGCGGCAGGCCCTCGACCAGTTGGAGCTGGAGGGCCGGCTGGTCCGCCGCCGCGGCATCGGCACCCTGGTCGCCGCCCCGCGCGTCGGCGTCCCGGTCAACGACCGCGAGTCCGGCCGGGCCGGCGCCGCGCGCGGCTCGGAGTGGAAGGTCGTGGACTGCACCACCGCCGCCGCCTCCGCCGCGCTGTCCCGCACGCTCGGCATCGCCGAGGGCGAGCAGGTGCACACGGTGCGCCGGCTGCGCATCACCCAGGGCGTGACGGTCGCCACCGAGTCGCTGCACGTCCCGGCCGCCGCGCTGCCGCACCTGGCCGTGGTGGTGGACGAGAGCGACCGCGCCCGAGGCGTGCTGCGCCAGCTGGACCGGCTGAGCATCGACGGCGAGTCCCGCTCGGTGGAGCTGGGCGTGGCCGAGACCGGCGAGGCCGCGCTGCTGGAGCGCCCCCCGGGCACCCCGGTGCTGGTGGTCACCACTCAGTACGCAACGGCGGGCCGGCTGGCGGCGGTCGCGGTGTCGACCTACCGCGCCGACACCTGCAAGCTCACCTTCGGCGAGTCCGGCGCCGTCCAGGTCGCCACCGCCGTCCCCGCCACCGCCGTTTCCTGACGGGCCGTCGGGCAGCCGCTGACGCCCCGTCGGGTATTCGCTGACGCTCCGGCGGACAGTCACTGACGGCACGTCAGGCGTGAGCCGCCGCGCCCGCCCCCCCGCGTCCTGACGGGCCGTCGGACAGCGGCGGCAGGCCCTGTCGGCGCCGCCCGTTACGCTCCCGCTCGCCGGCCCGGAGACGGTCGGGCGGCAGAGCGAACAGGGGTGGCGCGACGATGAGTTCGACCGATCCGAGGGACGTGAGCCGGGGGCTCGTCGAGCGGGCGATCGCGGCGGTGGCCGCGGACCCGTCCCGGCAGGTGCTCTCCTACAACCGGTTCGCCGGCCCGTGGGTGGAGGGCGAGTTGCGTCCGCGCGGTGTCGACACATTCCCGGGCGGGCACCCGCTGCCGGAGAGCCTGCGCACCTGGCTGGCGTACGACGGCGGGATGTTGGCCCGGCACGGCTGGTTCGACCGGGCCGGCGGGCTCGCTCCGCGCACGCTCGGGGAGATCGCCGTCGAGGAGTTCGGCGAGCCGTGGGGGTCGTGCTTCGAGCCGTTCTCGGACCGTTTCGGCGGCTGCTTCCTGCTGCCCGGCGGCTCCGACTCGCGCCGGGTCCTCTCGCTCGGCCCGAACGGCGAGCGCGACGAGCTGGGGGAGTACCCGGTGTTCGCGCTCGACGTGGACGACCTGCCGTACGCGGTGCTGATGTACCCGGGCTTCGACGCGTACCTCGCCGACACCGCGGGCGTCCTCGACCCGGCCGAGGGCGAGGGCTACGACGCATTGAAGAACGACCGCCGTTTCGCGCACCGCATGCGCACCCACGCCCGCGACCGGCTCGCCGGCGACTACGACCTGCTCTGCCTCCCGTGACGCAGGCCGTCCGACCGCCGGCCCCCTGACGGTGCGTCAGCGGCCGGCCGTCGGCGGGTCGACCGCGAAGAGCTGCTCCTCGACGTGGTCGAGGGCGACCCGCAGGGCGCCCATGGCGACGACCTCGGTGCCGAGGGCGGCGAGTGCCACCTCGGGCGCGCGCAGCGTGTAGCGGGCGAGCTGGTCGCGCAGGGGTTCGAGGACGCCGTCCAGGCCGGCCGCCCAGCCGCCGACCACGACGAGTTCGGGGTCGAGGGCGAGGACCAGCGCCGTGACGTCGTGGACCAGGCGGCCGAGGAAGCGGTCCATGGCGATCTGCGCGACCTGGTCGCCCTCGCGGGCGAGTCGCAGGACGCGGGCCACGGCGGCCTCGTCCAGCGGGTCGAGCGGCTGGCCGGTGGTGGAGAGCAGACGTTCGGGGGTGGCCTGACGGCCGAGCAGGTGGAGGGCGCCGATCTCGCCGGCCGCGCCGCCGAAGCCGCGGTGCAGGCGGCCGCCGATGAGGGAGCCGGCGCCGGGGCTGAGGCCGGCCATCACGAACACCACGTCGCCCTTGCCGACGGCGGCGCCCTTCCAGTGTTCGGCGATGGCGGCCAGGTTGGCGTCGTTCTCGATGACGACGGGGCAGCGGAAGGAGCGGCGCAGCCGGGCGCCGAGGTCGAGTCCGGTCCAGCCGGGCATCGCGGTGCCGAGTTTGACGACGCCTTCGCGGTCGACGATGCCGGGGGTGCCGACGGCGACCTCCCACAGGCTGTCGCGGGAGACGCCGGCCTTGCGGAGGACCTCGGCGACGGTGGTGCGGACCTGGGTGAGGCGTTCCTCGGCCTCCGTGGTCTCGTCGACGGGCTTGGCGTAGCTGGTGATCACCTCGCCGGCCAGGTCGGCGAGGACCACGCGCAGGTCGTGGACGCCGATCTCGATGCCGAGGACGTGTCCGGCCTCGGCGCGGAAGCGGAACCAGCGGGCCGGGCGGCCGCGTTGACGGCCCGACTCCTGGACGTGTTCCACCTCGGCGACCAGTCCGGATTCCAGCAGGCCTTCGATGACGCCTTCGACGGTGGGTCTGGACAGGCCGGTGTCGCCGACCAGTTGGGTGAGCGTGACCGCCTGTCCGTCGCGCAACGACCGCAGGGTGACCGCCGCATTGATCCGCCGCAGCAGTGAGGAGTCCCCTCCGGTGAGCCGATCCGTCAAGTCGCTGCCCTTCCGCTTCGCGCGACTGCCCTGGCGCGCGGTGCCGTGAACGCGGTCGCGGCACACCGGCGTGTGGTACCGGGCGCGCCCCGTGCGAGCCGCCACCCGCGGCCGGGCACGAGCGTGTGCCGCGAACCGGGGCGTCTGCCCGGATCGTACTCGGGCGCTTCCCGGGGAGCGAGCGTTTCCGCAGCTCATAACGGCTTCGGTATCGAAACGGTACGTGGTCTGTGACCGCCGGGTGATCGCACGGCCCGGCGGGTGCGGCGGCCCGGGGCCGCGGGCGCGGCGGGGCGGACCCGGCGCCTGCCGGATCCGCCCGGACCGTCCGAAGGGTCGTTCGGCCGGCGCCTCCCGCTCGGACGAACGGTCGTTCGGTGCAGGGGTGTTCAGCCGAGGGGCAGCTCCAGCAGGGCTTCCTCGCCGACCGGGGAGCCGAGCACGGTGGTGCTGTTCTCCTTGCCGGTGAACGCGTAGAGCCGGTCGCGGCTGTTGACGACCAGGGCGAGGCGGTGGCCGTCGGGCAGGTCGTAGGCGGCGGGCTGGAGCGTCCAGTTGACGGTCCGTTCCGTGCCGGGGGTGAGGCCGGTGACGGTGCAGGGCTCGTGGGTGATGATCTGGGCGCTGTCGTCCGGGGCGACGTCGAGCAGGTAGGCGACCAGGGTCACGGCGTCGGCCTCGTCGGTGCGGGCCGTGAGCCGGAGCGTGGCGGAGCCGCGGATCCTGCGGCCGCCGGTCAGGCCCTCGGTGAACCAGAGCAGCAGCCTGGTCTCCTGGAAGTCGCCGGTGTCGTAGTTCTTGGGGTTGCCGAACCACTCCTTCTGACCGGTCGTCATGATGTCGTCCATCGCCGTGGCGTTGGTCTCGTGCCCGGCGGTGAACTCCCGGGCCCAGCCGGTGGACGGCTTGTCGGACAGGGTGCCGTCGCCGTCGTCGCCGGTGCCGCTGAGGTACCAGGCCTCGGTGCGGACGGTGGCCTCGGCCCAGGAGGCGAGCGGTTCGCGCCGCGCCGGGACGGTGATCCGCCGGCTGCCGCCGATGACCGGGGCGGTCTCGTAGCCGAACATCACCTGGCTGTTGACGGTGGGCCAGTCCGGCACGCCGTTGGCCGCTTCGAGCAGGTGGTGGTCGAGCCAGTCGTAGGCCTCCTTCATCGGCTTGAGCAGGCCGGGGAAGGCGGCGCCGCCGACCACGCCGGTGATGCCCGCGCCCTCGGGGGCGCCGTGGTCGCCGATCCACAGGTTCAGGTACTTCGGCACGGTGAGCTTCTCGAAGGCGTCGATCGCCTCGCCGGGCGGGAACAGGCTCTCGTGCCAGGTGCTGGAGAACATGGTCGGGATGCCGCGGGTGTTGGTGAGCTCGACGTACGTCTCCGGGGAGCGCACGGTGCCCCAGTCCACCACCGACTGCAGGTTCCGGCCCTGGCGGAAGTCGTCGAGGATCGCGCGGGTCTTCTCGTCGAACTTCTTGTCCTCGTCGTCGCCGGTGAAGTCGATCAGCGCCTGCACGGCCCGGGTGTGGCGGGTGTCGTGGTGGAGGAGGCTGGTGGCGAGGTTGCCCCAGGTGCTGAGGGCGACGACGGCGTCGACCCGGTCCTCCGGGTCGTGCGCGGCGACGAGCTGGCTGATGCCGGAGCCGTAGGACAGGCCCATCATGCCGATCCGGCCGGGGGCGAAGTGCTCCTGCGCGAAGGTGATCACCTTCGAGCCGTCGGACCAGTCCTCGGGACCGGCGATGTCGATGAACCCGTCGGAGGTGTACGGCAGTTCCGGGTCGCCGAGCCCGCGCGGGGTGTAGGCCAGCACGTGGTAGCCGCGGGCGGCCAGCGTGAGGTAGCCGGCCATGAACGGCAGCCAGCCGTAGGCGTTCCAGCCCGCCGGCATGATGACGACCGGACGGGGCTCCGGACCCTGCTGCTTGATCGCGAACGCGGAGAGGCCGATCTCCTCCGTCACGGCGATGCGCGGGAAGGTGACCCCGGCCTGGCGCAGCACGCGGGCCACCAGCTCGCGCAGCTCCTCCGGCAGCGTGCCCGCGGGTGCGACCCCTTGGACGGCTGCGAGCAGGGCGCGCGCGACGGCGAGCACCGACGGGTTGAGGTCGAAGCCCCCGCCGCGCCACATGCCGTTGGCCGCGATGTCGGCGAGCGTGGCGTCGGTGATCGACGCGATCGGCTCTCCATCTGCTGTGGTCATACGAACTGCCCTTTCCTCGCACGCGCAGGGCACCCGGGAGGGCGCCGTCGAGCCGGATCATGAACCGGAACGGAACGGACGAAACGGAATGCCGCGAAGGCTTACCCGAAAGGGTTGCCGGCGGCGTGACGGTGGACGCGCGCCGGTGACCTAGGCTGTGCGTCCATGGGGAACGACACCGCCACGCTGCGGAGTACTGCCGGCCGTCAGATCTCGGCGGCGGACGAGGAGTTCGTGCGCGCCCACACCCGGCCGGGCCCGGTGCCGTTCGTGCCCGAGGTGCGGTTGCACATGGCGCAGGACGCGATCGAGCTGTGGGAGGTCACCGAGCGGGCCCGCGGCGAGATCGGACTGCCCCCGCCGTTCTGGGCGTTCCCGTGGGCGGGCGGCGTGGCGGTCGCCCGGCACGTGCTGGACCGGCCCGAACTCGTCGCCGGCCGCAGCGTGTTGGACCTGGCGGCGGGCTCCGGCCTGGTCGGCGTGGCGGCGGCGCTGAGCGGCGCGTCCGCGGTGCGGGCGGCGGAGATCGACGCGTACGCGGTGGCCGCGATCGCGGTGAACGCCGCCGCCAACGGCGTTGCGGTGGCGGCGGAGTTGGCGGACGTGCTGGACGGCGACGGCGACGGCTGCCAGGTGGTGCTGGCGGGCGACGTGTTCTACGAGCGGGCGATGGCGGCGCGGTTCCTGCCGTTCCTGGAGCGGGCCGCGGCCCGGGGCGCCACCGTGGTGGTGGGCGACCCCGGCCGGGCCTACCTGCCGCGCGAGCGCTTCACCGCGCTGGCCGAGTACGCCGTCCCGGTCGCCGCCGACCTGGAGGACGCCGCGGTGAAGACCACCACGGTCTGGGCGCTGCGCGGCTGACCCGGGGTCAGCTGCCGGAGACCGCCGGGATCGGCGTCAGGTAGCAGGGGCTGACGGACGGCGACGGGCTGTTGCCGACGACGGGCGGCGTCGGGGCGCAGGAGTTGCGCGGCTGCCCCGGGCCCCACAGCTCGAACGAGCTGATCCGGTACGGGCCCTGCTGGTACCAGCCGTGGAAGTACACCTTCAGCGCGCGGGTGTCGTGGCCGGTGGTGACCGTCCCGGACAGCAGGTTCCAGTCCGCCTGGTTCGACCAGAGCGCGACGTCCGTGGTGCCGGAGCCGGTGACGCCCGCGAACACGTACGGGCCGCTGACCCGGGCGCTGAGCCGGTAGGTGGAGTTGGGCTCGACGTTGACGGTCTGGGTGCAGCCCGCGGTGCTGGTGTCGGTGGGGTGGCCCGCGAGCTGTCCGAAGGCGTCGGAGGGCGGGAGGACCTGGCCCGGGTCGCAGTACCAGCCCATCATCCGGTTGCCCTGGTCGAAGTGGCCGTTGACGACCACGTCGACGGTCGGCAGGGCCGCCGTGGCCGGGGCGGCCAGGCCGATGCCCGCCGCGGCCAGGGCGAGCGCGCCGGCCGCGACGCCGAGCGGCAGGCCGTCGCGGTGCCGGGCGCGCTGCCGGGGGCGGCGGGTGGTTCGGGTGGGTGCACGCATGCCATCTCCGATGGTGGGGGAGTTCGGGACGGGAAGCGGTGCGAGGGAGTGGCCCACACCCTGGTGGGGCCGGGGCGCCGCCGTCAAGGGCGGGGCCGTAAACCGCTGGTGGCCCGGGCATCGGCGCTGGTAGGAAGGGGGGCCATGAGCGAGTACGAACTGCGGGCCGCGGTGCCCGCCGACATCGGTGCGGTGCTGGAGTTCTGGGCGGAGGCCGCCGAGGGCACCAGCATCAGCGACGACCGGGCGGGCGTGGCGCGGCTGTTGGAGCGCGACCCGCGGGCGCTGATCCTGGCCGTGCACGAGGGCGCGGTGCTGGGCACGGTGATAGCGGGCTGGGACGGCTGGCGCTGCCACCTGTACCGGCTGGCCGTCCACCCGTCGGCCCGCCGCCGGGGCATCGGCGGCGCGCTGCTGGCCGCCGCGCACGCCCGCTTCGAGGAGCTGGGCGGCAGGCGGGCCGACGCGATGGTGCTGGAGCACAACGAGCTCGGCCAGTCCGCCTGGCGGGCGGCCGGGTACGGGCGCGAGGAGCAGTGGCGCCGCTGGACCCGGCCGCTCGCCTGACGGCGCGTCAACTCAGCGCGTGTCAGGCGGCCTTGAGGGTGCCGCCGTCCATCACGAGGTCAGCGCCGTGGAGGTTGCCGGCCCGGTCGGACAGGGCGAAGAGCACCAGGTCGGCGATCTCCTCGGGGGTGGAGAGCCGGCCGGAGGCGGTGCCGGCCATGGTGGGGAGGCCGGCGAGCAGGTCGTCCAGGGAGACGCCGGACGCCTCGGCGATCCGGCTGCCGTAGCCGTCGGCGGCGGTCCACTGGTCGGTGGAGGTCGGGCCGGGGGAGACGGTGTTGACCCGCACGCCGCGCGGCGCCAGCTCCTCGCTGAGGCGCTTGCCGAACTGGGTGAGCGCCGCCTTCGCCTCCGCGTAGCCGACCGGGGAGCCGCTGGGGATGCGGGAGTTGATCGAGGAGACGTTGACGATCGCGCCCCGCCGCTCCAGCAGGCCCGGCAGCGCGGCCCGGGTGACGCGCACCGCCGACATCACGTTCAGCTCCCACAGCGACTGCCACTGCTCGTCGTCGACGTCCAGCACGCTGCCCAGGGTGAACATCGACGGGTCGCCCGCGCCCACGTTGTTGACCAGCAGGTCGATGCCGCCGAGCAGGTCGAGCGCCTGCCGGACGGCGTCCTCCGCACCCTGACGGGTACTCAGGTCCGCGGTCGCGACGGCGGCGACGGCGGACAGCTCCGGGGTGGCGGTGCGGGTCGCGCCCACCACCTTCACGCCCTCGGCGGCCAGTGCGCGGGCGACGGCGAGGCCGATGCCGCGCCCCGCGCCGGTGACCAGGGCGGTGCGGCCGTTGAGTCCGAGATCCATGGCTCCCCATCTCCGGTCCGCCCGTGGGGCGGCCGAGTTTTCTTGAATTCGAGGTCAAATATCAAGGTGTGCGGGACCGCACGGCCACCACGGCCGTGCGTCGGTGTGCGGGTGGTGCGGGTGGTGCAGTCGGTGGCCGGGGCGGTCGTCAGGCTCCGAAGACGGCGTCGACGGTGGTGTCGACGACTTCGAGGACGGCCTCGCGGTCGTAGGCGCGGGCCATCACCCGCAGTCCGGCGAGCGCCGTCATCAGGAACCTGGCCTGCGCCGCCGCGTCCACCGAGGCCGGGACGTCGCCCTCCAGCTTGCCCCGCTCGATGCGCGCGGCCAGCAGGCCGGCGCTGAGCTCGGTCTGCCGGCGCACCGAGGCCGTGGCCTCCGCGTCCCGTCCGCCCAGTTCCAGGGCGGTGTTGACGGCGAAGCAGCCGCGCCGCACCGGGGCGGCGAAGTCCGCGTCCACCAGCATCACCAGGTAGGCGCGGATCCGCTCCTTCGCGGTGCCCGGCCCGGCGAGGAACTCCTCGCTGAGCTCGGCGGCCGCGCGCTGGTACGCGTCCAGCGCCCGGCCGAACAACTCCCGCTTGGAGCCGAACGCGTGGTACAGGCTGCCCTTGCCGATGCCGGCCGCCCCGGCCAGGTCGGCCGGCGAGGACCCGGCGTAGCCGTTCGTCCAGAACACCTGCACCGCCTGTGCGATCGCGGTGTCCTCGTCGAACTGCTTCGGTCGTCCCATGACCTGACGGTACGACATATTCGACCTCGGGGTCAACAACTCCCGGCTACTCGAACGCCGCCGCCGCCTCCCGCAGCGCCCGCACCACCGTCTCCGGGTCGTACGGGGCCGCCGGGCCCGGCAGGTAGGTGACCGAGCGCAGCACCCCCGAGTAGCGGAACGAGCGGTGGCGTTCCCACAGCGGCCAGGACACCGGCGACTTGCGGTCCACGCCCACGCTGATGCCCTGGAACGGCGCCATCCCGATCAGCTGGTGCACCGGCCCGAGCCGGCCCGTCACCACGTCGTCCACCCGCACCCGGAAGTCCCACTTCAGGTCGGCGACGGCCGCCGCCTCCAGCACCACCAGGTGCGCCCCGGCCGGGAGTTCGCCCGCGTCCGCCTCGAACAGCTCGCCGTACTGGTTGTAGGCGAAGTGCAGCCGGCCGTCCTCCACGTACAGGCTGTATCCGCCGCCCTGGTCGCCGTGCGAGACCAGCACGCCCCGGTCGTCCCGCGCGTGCAGGGCGAGCGCCACCTCCACCCGGAAGGAGCGGAACGAGATCAGCCGCGAGGAGCGGTAGCGCTCCAGCTCCGGCGTGCCCGGCAGCAGCGTCACCGGGCGGCGCAGCCACTTCTCGTCCGGCCCGCGCAGCGCCAGCGCCCCCGAGGCGTCCGGCAGCGGGAACACCCCGTTGCGCCAGGCCGCGTCCTCCCAGGCCTGCGCCAACTCCTTCACCAGTTCCGGCCGCTCGCCCGACAGGTCGTGGATCTCGGTCGGATCGGTGCGCAGGTCGTACAGCGCCCACTCGCCGTCGTCGTACGCGGTGCCCGGCCGGTGCAGCGTCACCAGCTTCCAGCCGTCCCGGTAGTACGAGCGGTTCCCGGTCATCTCGCAGTACTGCTCCGGGTGGGTGGACGGCGCGCTCGCCGAGCGCAGCACCGGCGCGAACGACACCCCGTCCAGCTCCTGCACCGGGCGGCCGCCGCGCTCCTGCGGCCTTGGCACGCCCGCGAGTTCGAGCAGGGTGGGCAGCAGGTCGGTGACGTACTGGTACTGCGCGCGCACCCCGGAGTCGTCCGCGGCCCGCGGCAGCCCCGCCGGCCAGGACAGCACGAACGGCACCCGCACCCCGCCCGCGTAGGTCTGCCCCTTGTACAGCCGGAACGGCGTGTTGGAGGCCATGCCCCAGCCGCGCGGGTAGTGCACCAGCGACTGCGGGCCGCCGATCAGGTCGATCTCCCGCTGCACGTCCGGGTTCCAGTCGGCCGGCAGGTTCGGGTGGTGGACGAAGCGGCTGAAGTAGCTGCGGGTGCCCTCCGCCCCGCCCTCGCCGGTGCCGCCGTTGTCGGAGGTGAAGACCACGATGGTGTTGTCCAACTCGCCGAGCTGGTCCAGCACTTCGGTCAGCCGGCCGAGGTTCTGGTCCACGTTGTCCACCATGGCGGCGTACACCTCCATGTAGCGGGCGTACAACTTCCGCTGCACCTCGTCCAGTTCGTCCCACGGCCCGACCGCGTGGCCGGCCTCCGCGTTGCGCTCCGGCAGCTCGGTGCCCGGCGGGAAGTGACCGGCCGCCAACTGCCGGGCGAACCGCTGCTCGCGCAGCACGTCCCAGCCGACGTCGTACCGGCCCCGGTGCCGGGCCAGGTCCTCCGGCTTGGCCTGAAGGGGCCCGTGCACCGCGTTGTGCGCCAGGTACAGGAAGAACGGCTTGTCCGCGTCGTGCGCCCGCAGCGACTTCACCATGCCGATCGCCCGGTCCGTCAGGTCGTCGGTGTAGTAGTAGCCGTCCGGGAACTCGTCGATGTCCAACGGCGAGTTGTCCTGGACCAGTTGGTGCGGATGGAACAGGCTGGTCAGCCCCTCCAGCACCCCGTAGTACTGGTCGAAGCCCTTCTGCAGTGGCCAGTTCGACCGGTCGTCCGCCGCCGAGGACGCCGAGTCCCGGGTCAGGTGCCACTTGCCGACCGCGTACGTCGCGTACCCCGCGTCGTGCAGCAGCTGGGCGAGGGTCGGGATGTCCTCGGCGATCTCCATGCCGTACCCCGGGAACCCCGGGTCCGCGTTCGCCACGAAGGAGTAGCCGACCCGGTGCGGGTTCAGGCCGGTCAGCAGCGCCGCCCGGGCCGGCGAGCACAGCGGCATCGTGTGGTAGTTCGCCAACTTGACGCCCCGCTCGGCCAGTCCGTCCAGCACCGGCGTCGGCACCTCCGCGCCGAACGGCCCGATGTCGCTGTAGCCGAGGTCGTCGACCAGCACCACCACGATGTTCGGCGCCCCCTCGCGCGGCCGCACCCGGTCCGGCCAGGACGGCACCGACTCGCCGAAGGTCCGCCCGATCCGGCCCGGAAAGCCCAGGTACGGGTCACGGCGGTGGGAAGAAGACGTCACAGCAGGCTCCCGGTCGTGGTAGGAAGAGTCGGCACAGCGGCCAACAGCGAAGCGGTGTACGGATGTTCGGGCGCGGTGACGACCCGGTCTGCCGGGCCGGACTCGACGATCCGCCCCTGGTGCAGCACCGCGATCCGGTGGCTGACCTGCCGCACCACCGCCAGGTCGTGCGCGATGAACAGCACCGCGAGGCCCAACTCCCGTTGCAGCCGCGCCAACAGCTCGATCACCTGGGCCTGCACCGACACGTCCAGCGCCGACACCGGCTCGTCGCACACCAGCACGCTCGGCTCCGGCGCCAGCGCCCGGGCGATGCCGATCCGCTGCCGCTGGCCGCCCGAGAACTCGCGCGGCGAACGCTCCGCCGCCGAGGCCTCCAGGCCCACCTGCTCCAGCAGTTGCGCCACCCGGGCCCGCCGCTGCGCCCGGTCGCCGAGCCGGTGCGCGATCAGCGGCTCCGCGACGATCTGCCCGACCGTCAGCCGCGGGTTCAGCGAGGAGTACGGGTCCTGGAACACCAGTTGGACGTCCGGCCGGGCGCCCGCCCGGCCCAGCGGCTCGCCGCGCAGCAGGACCTCGCCCGCCGACGGGGCGTGCACGCCCACCAGCGCCCGGGCCAGCGTGGACTTGCCCGACCCGGACTCGCCGACCAGCCCCAGCGTCTCGCCCGGATGCAGCTCCAGGTCCACCGAGTCCAGCGCCGTCGTCCGCCGCCGGCGCGGCCCGTAGTGCTTGGCCAGGCCGCGCACCACCAGCAGCGGCTCCCGCCCCGGCGTGCTGTTCGCCGCCGCCCGGGACGGCGCCTCCAGTCGCGGCACCGCCGCCAACAGGGCCTGCGTGTACGGATGCTGGGGATCCGTCAGCAGCAGCTGCACCGGGCCCTGTTCGAGCACCTCGCCGTCGCGCATCACCAGCAGCCGCGAGCAGGTCTCGGCGATCACGCCCAGGTCGTGGCTGATCACCACCAGCGCGGTGCCGCGCTCCCGGTTGATCCGGGCCAGCAGCCGCAGGATCTGCCGCTGCACGGTCGGATCCAGCGCCGTGGTCGGCTCGTCCGCGACCAGCACCTCGGCGTCGTGCGCCAGCGCCAGGGCGATCATGATGCGCTGCCGCTGGCCGCCGGAGAACTGGTGCGGGAAGTCGCCCAGCCGCTCCGCCGCCCCCGGAATGCCCACCAGGTCCAGCAACTCCACGGCCCGGGCAGCCCGTTCGGCCCGCGGGCGGCGGCCGCCGTGCGCCCGCAGCGCCTCGTCCAGCTGCCGGCCCACCGTCAGCACCGGGTTCAGCGAGGACATCGGATCCTGGAAGATCATCGCGATCCGCCGGCCGCGCACCGCCCGCAGCGCCGGCTCCGGCAGCGCCGCCAGGTCCTGACCCGCCAACTCCACCGACCCGCCGGTGATCTCACCGCCGCCCGGCAGCATCCGCAGCAGCGCCAGCGCCGTCGTCGACTTCCCCGAACCGGACTCGCCGACGATCCCCAGGCTCTCCCCGGCGCCGAGCGCGAAGTCCACCCCGCGCACCACCGCCCGGCCGCCGAACGCCACCGACAGGCCGCGCACCCGCAGCACCTCGGCACCCACCTGCCCGGTCATCCGCGCACCCCCCGGTTCAACGACTCCGCGATCAGCGTGAAACCCAGCACCAGCGCCGCGGTGACGCCAAGCGGGGCCGCGGCCAGCAGCGGAGCGGTGTCCAGGTACGCCACCGCGCCGCTGATCAGACTGCCGAGCGTCGGCTCCGGCGGACGCACCCCCAGCCCGAGGAAGCTCAGCGCGCCCTCGATGAACACCCCCACCGACAGCGCCACCGCGCCCTGCACCACCAGCGGATCCACCGCGTTCGGCAGCACGTGCCGCAGCAGCACCCGGGCCCGGCCGGCCCCGCCGACCCGCGCCGCCAGCGCGTACTCGCGCTCCCGCTGCACCAGCACACCGGCCCGCAACTGCCGCCCGAAGTACGGCACTTCCGCCAGCGCGATGACGATCACCACCGGCCAGCGGCCCGGCCCGAGCACCGCCGTGACGGCCAGGCCCAGGATCAGCCCCGGAAAGGACAGCACCAGATCGAACAGCCGCTGCACCACCAGGTCCGCGGCCCGCGAAGTGCCCGCCAGCAGCGCCAGCGCCGCCCCCGCGACCGCCCCCGCCGGGACGGCCGTCAGAATGATCGTCAGATCCGTGCCGATGCCGTGCAGCACCCGGCTCAACAGGTCCCGCCCGAGGTCGTCGGTGCCCAGCGGGTGCGCCCCGCTCGGGCCCGCCAGCGCCTCCGGCCCCTGCGCGTTCGGATCGGCGCCGCTCAGCACCGGAGCCAGCAGCCCCGCCAGCGCCACCAGGCCCACCAGCGCCAGCCCGCTGACGCCCCGCCAGGTCAACAGCCCCGCCACGTACCGGTTGCGGACCGGCCGGCGCAGCGCCCCGGCGAACGGAACGGAAAGCACCGTCATCGTCGCACCACTCCCTCCGAGGATCGAACCGACCCGACCCGCCTCACAGCGCACGCACCCGCGGATCGAGCCACGAGTACGCCAGATCGGTGAGCAACTGCACCGTCACGTAGCCCGCCACCACCAGCAGCAGCAGGTCCTGCACCACCGGGTAGTCGCGGCGCTGCACCCCCTGCTCGACCAGCTGCCCCAGGCCCGGCCAGGCGAAGATCCGCTCCACCACCACCGCGCCCGCCACCAACTGGCCGACCTGCAGGCCCAGGACGGTCACCGCCGACGGCAGCGCGTTCGGCAGCGCGTGCCGCCACAGGATCCGCCGCCGCGACACCCCGAGCGCCGTCGCCGTCCGCACGTAGTCCTCGGCGAGCGCCCGCTCCAGACCGTCCTGCAGGTAGCGCGCCAGGATCGCCGCACTCGGCAGCGCCAGGCACAGCGCCGGCAGCGCCAGGTACTGCACCGCCAGGTCCGGCGCGTCCCCGAGCGAGGCGTACCCGCCCGCCGGGAGCAGCCGCAGCGACACCGCGAACACCCCCACCAGCAGCACGCCCGTCACGAACGGCGGCACCGCCAATGCCCCGGTGGTCAGCGCCCGCAGCGCGCCCGCCCACGGCCGGCGCCCCGCGGACGCGCCCAGCAGTGCCACCGGGACGGCCAGCACCACCACCAACAGCAGCGCCGCCAGCGTCAGTTGGGCGGTCGCCGCGATCCCGTCGCCGATCAGGCCGGACACCTGACCGCCGATCGCGTAGCTCGGCCCGAGATCACCGGTCAGCACCTGGCCCAGCCAGTGCAGGTACTGCGCGGCCAGCGGCTCGTCCAGCCCCAGCCGGGCCCGGATCGCCGCGATCGCCGCCGGCGAGGCGTCCGGCCCCGCCAGCGTCGTCGCCGGGTCGCCAGGGATCAGACGCAGCATCAGGAACACCGCGAACGAGGCCGCGAGCAGCACCACCAGGCCGCTCGGCAGCCGCTTCAGCAGGAAACTCCGCACCGCTCAGCCCGCCAGGTACGCGTCGTCGAGGTTCAGGTAGCCGAACTTGTTGAGCGTCGCGCCGCGCGCCCGCTCGCCCGCCACCTCCACCAGCCCGGCGATCGCCAGGTCGATGATGAACTGCTCCTCCAGCAGCACGTCCGTCACCTGCTGGTACAGCGCCTTCGCCGCCGGGCTGTCGCTGTCCGCCCGGTTCCAGGCCCGCTGCACCACGTCGGTGTACGCGGGGGAGGAGAACCGCGAGGTGTTCTTCGCCTCGTTGAACGGGTACGCGCTGACCGCCAGCGTCGCCGGGTGCAGCTGCGCGAAACCGTGGCTCAGCGTCCACAGCGCGGGCATCGACTGCGCGATCAGCTGCTTCTGCATGGTGGGGGAGTCCACCGGCTGCAACTGCACGTCGATGCCGACCTGCTTCAGGTCGTACTGCAGCACCTGCGCGACCGCCGCCGACCCCGCCTCCGCCGAGTGCGCCAGCGGCAGCGACAGCTGGCCGACCCCCGCCTCCTTCAGCAGCTCCCGGGCCTTCGCCGGATCGTGCCGGTAGTGCGCCGCGTCCTGCTCCCGGTACGCCGGCGAGGACTTCGGCCACGGCACCGCCGACACCGTCGCGTACCCGCCGAGCGCCTGCTCGACCAGCCGGTCCCGGTCGATCGCCCAGGCGATCGCCTGCCGCACCCGCCGGTCCTGCACCTCCGGGTACGCCAGGTTCGCACCGATGTAGAACGCGCCGGAACCCGTGTCGTACTGGGTGATCCGGAACCGCCGGTCGGAGCGCAGCGTGGCCACGTCCTTGCCGCGCACCGCGTACGACAGGTGGGTCTGACCGGTCTTCAGCGAGGACAGCAGCGTCTCCGCCTGCGGGATCACCTTGATCTCCACGCCGTCCAGGTACGGGCGGCCCGGGTTCCAGTACTTCTCGTTGCGGGCGAAGCTCAGCGAGGAGCCCGGCTTGCGGTCGGTGAAGGTGAACGGCCCGGTGCCGATCAGGCGGGTGCCCGCCACGGCGTCCTCCACCGAGGCCGGATCGGCGATGATCATGAACTCGAAGAGGTCGAACAGGTTCGACACCGGGTGCGCCAGCACCAGCGTCAGGTCGAAGTCCCCGTTCCGGCGGAAGTCCGTCACGGTCAGCGCCGTCGACCTCAACTGCGCCGACCGCACCGGGTTCTGAAGGTTCTTCACCGCGAACACCACGTCGTCCGCCGTGAACCGCCGTCCGCTGTGGAAGGTCACGTCCTCCCGCAGCTTCAACCGCACGCTCAGGCCGTCCGGCGCCACCTCCCAGGAGGACGCCAGCTCCGGCTGCGGCCGCAGCTGGTCGTCGTACCTGGTCAGCGTGTTGAACACCAGCCGCTGCACCAGCACGTTCGCACTCTGCGCGAACAGCAGGGCCGGCGTGAAGTCGATCTGCGCCCCCACCGTCAACACCCCGCCCCGGCGCGGCGCCGCTCCGTCCGCCGCCGCCCGGGTGGACGCGTCGGCCGCCGAACGGCACGCCGACAGGGCCAGCAGGCCGGCCCCCGCGACCCCGCCGCGCAGCAGCGCGCGGCGGGACAGCGGGGAGAGGGAGGGCGGACCGGCGGAGGCCGGGCGAACTGCGTCATTTCGGAGTCCTCGGGGGAGAGTGGTGACGGTGTGGGGGAGAGGGAAGGGGGGCGATGTGGGGCGGGCGTCAGCGGGCGAGCGCCTCGGCCTCCAGTTCGGCGGCCGGGACCAGGCCCGCCACCCGCGGCGGGTCGGCCGGCTCCAGCAGGCGGCTGGGCCGCCCGTCCACGCCCACCGGCAGGTCGCCGTCCAGGGTGATCCGGCGCACCAGGCGCGGCTGGTCGCCGTAGTCGTTCACCGCGTAGTGCTGGGTGGCCCGGTTGTCCCACACCGCGACGTCGCCGACCTGCCACTCCCAGCGCACCGTGTTCTCCAGGCGCTCCACGTACCGCTGGAACAGCCCGATCAGCGCGCGGCTGTCCGCGCCGGACACGCCCACCACCCGCTGCGCGAACGCGCCCAGCAGCAGGTTCTTCTCACCCGTCACCGGGTGCACCCGCACCAGCGGGTGCTCGGTCTTGAACGCCGTCGACACGAAGACCTGCCGGAACAGCTTCGCCACCTCGGCGTTCTCCGCCAGCTCCGGGGTCAGCGCCAGGTTCGCCGCGTAGTCGTAGTCGTTGGTGTGCACCGCCCGCAGGCTCTCCGCGAGCACCTTCAGCGGCTCCGGCAGGTCCTGGTACGCCGCCGCCGTGTTCGCCCACACCGTGCTGCCGCCCGCCGGCGGCAGCTCCAGCGCCCGCAGGATCGACGCCTTCGGGTACGAGGGCACGAAGGTCACGTCGGTGTGCCAGTTGTTCGCCCGCGCGCCCTTGGTGGCGTCCAGCTCGAAGATGTACCGGCCGTCCGCGCTCGGCACCGTCGGGTGCGTCACCGGCTGCCCCAACAGCCGTGCGAACGCCTCGTGTTCGGCGTCGTCCAGGTGCTGCTGGCCGCGGAAGAACAGCACCTTGTGCTCGTACAGCGCCGCCTCGATCGCGGCCACGGTCTCGGCCGGCAGCTCCCCGCCCAGCTTCACGTCGTGGACGATCGCCCCGATCCGCCCCGCCGCCGGGGTCAGGCGCAGCTTGGTGGCGACGGGTGCGGTGGTGGAAACGGACATGGTGACACTCCTTCAGAGAACGGTCGCAGGACCCAGGACAGGGGGATCCGGCGGAGAAGAGGGGCGATGCAGCCGTGACGGCCACGACCGGAGGGGCCGGCCGCAGGGCGGACGTCAGCGTGCGAGGAACCGGCCGGGCGTCAGGACGCGCAACGGCACGGACAACAGCCACCGCAGCACGGGAACACCGGGGCCGGGCACGACGGACAACACACCACAGCGGTACGCATCGGCCCTCCTTCCGGCTCGCTACGAGTGGGCTCGGCACTCATCGTGGACGGGCCGCCGGACGGCTGTCAATCGCCATCTCCCCTGCTGAGAGCGGGTGTTGCCGCACATGACGGGAGATTGCGCGGCGTGGCGGCGCGACGACGAAGGCCGGAGCGCCCTTGTCGCGCCGCCTGCCGCCGGGCCACACTCGCCGGAACGGCCGGGGGGCCGGTGTGGCACGGGCCTCCAAGTCGGCCTCGGCTGCCGCGCGATCTCCCGATGGATCGTCAACCTCGTTGCGGTGGTGGCCTGTGGGTGCTTGCGGGTGCTTGCAGGTCCGTGCGGGTGCTTGCGGGTGTCAGGAACCGGTAGCGGTGGACGCCATGAGTGCGGTGGCGAGACGGTCGACGCCGACCCCGCCGATCAGCAGGCGTTCCTTGCGGTTGCCGACGAGCTGCCGGGTCCAGTCGGCGAACCCGCCGTCGCCGACCTCCAGCCGGTCCTCGCCGAGGACGGCGTAGATCTTGTAGCACAGGCCGGTGTAGTAGCCGCGACCGGTCTTCCGGTCGGGGTCGTCGACGACGTCCACGCCGGGTGTCCCGGACAGTTCGGCGCGGGTGCGGGCCAGGACCGGGGCGGTCGCCTCGTCGAGGCAGGTGAGGCGGATCTCGGCCCGGCACACGCCGGCCCGTGCCAGGGCCCGGACGGCGAACCGCAGGTGCTCGACCAGGTGTTGCTGCTCGAAGGCCCGGCCGCCGGTGTCCCGGCCGGCGGTCACGAAGCCGAACAGCTGGAAGTGGGCGAGCATGCCGGGCGCGTCGAAGTGCTGGGCGCGGACGACCCGTTGGCTCGCGGCCAGCCGCACCGGCAGGGCCGAGCGAGGATCGCCCGCCAGCGCCCGGGCCCGCCGTCGGGCCGCCTCCAGGGCCAGGCCGTTGGTCGGGTCGGCCGCGACCTCGCTGCCACGGACGGTCGCCACGACCTTGCGCGGATCGACCGTCGCCACCGCCGTGTGCGTCGCCAGGGGCACCAGCGGCGACAGGGCGAGCACCTCGAAGTCGACCGGCAGGGCCGCGAGCAGGGCGTCCTCGGCACGTCGCAGCTCCGTGAACGGTAGCGAGGCCGGAATGACGAACCGGTCCGTCCGGTAACGGCGCATCACGTCGGACGGACCGAGACCCTCGGCGCGCCGCCGGAAGACCTCCAGCAGCAGCGTGGTCAGGTCCGCCCCGCTCAGCCCCTCGGCCAGCAACTCCAGCAGCTCCGGCCCGCCGGCCTGCGCCAGTACCCGCCGCAGCGCCGGACCGGTCGTCCACTCATCGCCCGTCATGGCAGACCACTATCGCCCGGCCGGCCCGGGCAGGACCAGCGAATTCCACCCGGCGCGGGCAAACGGGGGACAGCCGTGCGGCCCTGTGGCGGATGTGCGGGCCTTTGCCGGACGTTCGCCCGGCCGGAACCCCGGGTCTGCCGGGGAGGCTTCCCTACACGGGCGACTTTGGCGGTACCGCGAGGCGCTGTTCTGGAAGCTCGACGGGGTGTCCGATGCCCTGGTGGCCCGAGCCCGCCCCGGACACCAACCTGTTCACCGTCGTGGTCCACGTCCTCAGTGAATCCGTCCGGCACGCCGGGCACGCCGACATCCTGCGCGAGGGCCTCGACGGCCGGATCGGGTTGCACGGCCGCCAAGGCCGCCGCGTTGAGATCGTCCGAGGGGGCGTGACGCCTCGTCATCCTTGCGGAGGCGGGCTACGTCGGGCCACGTCGGGCTACGTCGGGCTACTGGCCGAGGAGGCGGGCGAAGTCGTTGCCGAGGGTGCCGAGCATCGGGAGGGCGCCCAGGTCGGTGATGGCGCCGACCGGGATGCTGTAGCCCTGGTTCGGGATCGGGGCCGGGGTATCGGTGGCGGTCTCGGCTGCGGCGGCGGCGGTCGGCAGGGCGGCGAGGAGGGCGGCGGCCAGGGTGGTGAGAGCGGTGCGCATGGGCGGGGTCCTTCGCGGGCCGGGGCGGGGCTGACGGCCGT
Source organism: Kitasatospora cheerisanensis KCTC 2395 (assembly GCF_000696185.1). Taxonomy (GTDB): domain Bacteria; phylum Actinomycetota; class Actinomycetes; order Streptomycetales; family Streptomycetaceae; genus Kitasatospora; species Kitasatospora cheerisanensis. Next base: position 7,494,396 of record NZ_KK853997.1, read on the forward strand.
TCAACGGGCAGGCGTGGCCTGGGGTGACGCGGGGCCGTCCGTTCGGGTGTACGCGAGGGTCGCCGACTCGGCGGTGAGGCGGGCCGCCAACTCCTCGGCCAGGCGGGCGCGGTGGCCGCGGCGCCGGCGGGAGAGCACGAGGCCGAGGTGGCGGTGCGGGGCGGGCTCGGCGAGGGGGAGGGAGAGCAGGTCGGGGTGATCGGTCAGGCCGATCCGCGGGATCAGGGCGATGCCGATGCCCGCCCGGACGAGCGACTGGGCGAAGTCGTAGTCCGTCGCGGTGCAGGAGATCCGCAGCTCCACCCCGGCCAGCGCGCCGAACCGGGCCAGCTGGCCGGCGGACTTCCGGCAGCCCAGGATCCAGCGCTGGTCGGCGAGTTCGGCCAGGTGCAGGGTGGAGCCCGGGACCGCGAGCGGATGCGCGCGGGGGAGGACGACGCGCAGCGGATCCGCGGCGAGCGGCGTCCAGTCCAGGCCGGAGCGGTCGCCGGGCCGGGACGGCGGCGGGCCGTCCAGGTGGTACGCGAGGGCGAGATCGGCCCGGCCCTCGCGGACGGCGGGCAGGCTGTCCTCCGGCTCGGCCTCCAGGATGGTCAGCTCCACCTCGGGATGGTCGGCGACGAAGCCGCCGAGCGCGCCGGGCAGCAGGCGGCGGCCACCGCTGGCGAAGGTCGCGACGGTGAGCGCGGTGCGTTCGGCGGTCAGCCGGGTGATCCGCTGCTCGGTGTCGGCGAGTTCGGCCGCGATGGCGTCGGCGGCCTCCACCAGCACCCGGCCCGCGTCCGTCAACGTGACGCCCCGGGTGGACCGTTCGACCACCGGCGCGCCCAGACTCCGTTCCAGCGCGGCGACCTGCTGCGAGACCGCCGAGGCCGTGCAGTGCAGCGTCGCGGCCGCCCGGTTGAAGCTCCCCTGCTTGGCGACCTCCCGCAGGACGGCCAGCCGCTGAACATCAATCAACAGTTCTCCTGCACACGAGGTCTCCTGATCGACACTACCGCTGGCGACACCGGTTCGGCAGGCTGCCACCCGGAACGAGCAACGGCGGTCCGCGGACCGGAGGAACGGGGAAGAACATGCACGCAGCGGCGAGCACGGATCGCAGCATCGGCGGCGTCCCGGTGGGCAGGATCGGACTCGGCGCGATGCCGCTGTCCGTCGAGGGCCGACCCGACGAGGCGCAGGCCGTCGCCACCCTGCACGCCGCACTCGACGCGGGCGTGCGGCTGATCGACACCGCCGACAGCTACCACTGGCACGCCGACGAGGTCGGCCACAACGAGGAGTTGATCGCCCGCGCGCTGGCCGCGTACGGCGGCGGCACGGACCACGTCCTGGTCGCCACCAAGGGCGGCCGGGGCCGGCCCGGCGACGGCTCCTGGACCGTCAACGGCGACCCGCGCCACCTGCGCCGCGCCGCACAGGCCTCGGCGGCCCGCCTCCGAGTGGAGAGCATCGGCCTCTACCAGCTGCACAAGCCCGACCCGGACGTGCCGTTCGCCGAATCGGTCGGCGCGCTGCGGGAGTTGGCCGACGCGGGGACGATCCGGGCGGTCGGCCTGTCGAACGTGGACGCCGCACAGATCCTCGCCGCCCGGGAGATCCTCGGCGACCTGCTGGTCTCGGTGCAGAACCGCTTCTCGCCCGCCCACCAGGAGACCCGCGACACCCTCGACCTGTGCACCCGGCTCGGCCTGGCCTTCCTCCCCTGGAGCCCCCTCGGCGGCCTCTCCCGCAGCGCCGTCGACGCCCCCGACACCGCCACCCCACCTCCCACCACCCCCTTCCACACCCTCGCCACCACCCACGGCGTCAGCCCCCAACAAATCTGCCTCGCCTGGCACTTGGCCCAGTCCCCAACCCTCCTCCCGATCCCGGGCGCCCGACGCCCCACCTCCATCCGCGACTCCGCCGCCGCGGGCTCCCTCACCCTCACCACAGCGGAACTCGCCACCCTGCGCCTCTGACGCCGGTCGAATCCTTCCGGCACGGAATGAGCGGTTCGGCTATTGGCCGGGCACGGAGAGGAAGGGGAGTAGGAGGGCCCGGAAGTGGTGAGCCTGCCAGGAGCCCGGGAAACTCGGCGCAGTGCGAGTGCTTTCAGGGCGGTGCGACGCCGTCTTCGGGCGCCAGCACACGGTGCCGCCTGCCCGGGTTGCCCGGAGCGGATGGAGGGGGCGGTTCTCAGAAGACCGATGCGCTTACCGGGCCAAATAGCAGATCAGTACGCTGCCCCAAGGCGTATTCCCGATGCCTGACCCAGCAACTTGAGACGGAAGGATGCTGGGTGCTCCGACGTTGCGAGGACACTCGGCAGATGCATCTTCGGCTACGGTCCGCGACCGTACTCTCCGACACGGCAGTGGCCCTGACTCTCTGTGCCGAGGACGGGAGCGAAGTCACCTACACCTTCACTCTCACTCCCGGCGAGATCCCTGTGGTCAACGGCGACGAAGCCTTCTTGGCCCGGTACCGGACGATGGCGAGCCCGTACACCTCAGGGTGGCCGGAACAGCTCGTCCGAGCGATGCTCGACGCCCTCAAGGAGCCACTCCCAGCAGGTGAGACACGCGACCGCCTTGAAGAAGAGATCCGCCGCAGTCGGATCGAGGAGTGGGAGCGTCAGCGTTCCGACGAAGCGTCACCAGACTGACCGGGGAGCGATGCTTGGTCCCCTTGCCGGGCTTTGAAGACCCCGACATCACCCGATCAAGTTCAGTACCTCACCCGGCACCTGACCGGCGTCCCCGGTACGGAGATCACGCCGATGCCCGAAGGAGTGATCCCCTCCTGGTACGGGTTGACGGCCACTTACAAGCCGGACGAGATCGGCAGTCTGCCGATCGAGAGGTTCCACCGCGCGCTGATGGCCTTGTTGTCGGTGTCGCCGGTGATGGTGCGGTCCGCCGCGGTGCGCCCGGAGACGGCCCGCAGGGAGGGTGGAGCCCACGGAGGTGTCGGGGGGAAGTGCGGGCCCTGGGTGAGCAGTTGGAAGGGTGGGTGGGTGGCGGGCCGGCCGGGTTGTCGGGCGGCCCGCCGGGTCGTGCGGGTCAGGCCCAGACCTGGAACTTGTACTTGCCGCTGCCGGCCGGGGACTCGATGCAGCGGACCGGCTGGGTGGCGCCGTTCATCTCGGCCTTGCAGGTGGCGAGGCTGATCCCCGAGCGCAGGGTGATCCAGCTCGCGGCGTGCGCGGTGCCCGCAGTGCCCAGGACGACGCTGGCGGCGACGGCGACACCGACGGCCGCGTGCTTGAGTTTGATCATCGTGAACTCCTCGTGGTGTGACGGGCGGTCAGGCCCGGACGAACCCGGTCGTCGGCCCGGACCGTTCGTGGCGGAGCGCCGGGGGCCGAGCGCCTCGAACTCCACCACCCACCGAAGCGGCCGGGCAAGGAGATCAGCCGTCCCGGACACCCGTGGACAGCCGCCCGGCCGCTGACCAGCGGTGTCCGACCCGTCCGGGACGGACGGCGCGGCGGCGCCGGAGCCGGCCACCGCGCCGGGCCGACGGGATGAGGGCCCGAGGGCGGCGTCCGGCCCGATGGGCGGACGCGTCCCGGACGGCCCGGGACGTGCGGGGCCACGGGCCACCGGTTCGCCGCGCCATGTCCCGGACGGGCGAGTGCCGTTGACCCGCTCCCAGGCCGGTTCACAAGCTGGCAGCGCCCACCACGGCAGTCGTGCCGACGTCACGGGCCCCGATCGAGGAGCACACCCATGAAGAGTCGCATCGTCGTCACCGCGGCAGCAGCCCTGGCAGCAATGACGCTGGCGGTGACGCCCGCCGCCGCCAAGACCACCGCCCTGCGCACCACCAACAACCTCGCGGGTGTCGAGTACATCAGCGAGACCGACACCTTCCGCCTCTGGGACAACCGGGTCGACGACACCACCTCGGCCAGGGTGGTCTGGAAGAAGGTGAACTCCAGCCTCACCGGCACGCTCTGGCACCGCTGGCAGAGCGGCGTGAACGGCCAGTCCGCCAACCAGTCCCCGAGCACCGGCATGAAGTCCGGCGACCAGTTCACCTTCCAGGTCTGCTCGCTGAACGGCAGTCAGGTGGTGGAGTGCTCCGGCTGGGGCACCGCCTGGTACTAGGCACACCCGCCCGGGATTGGTGGTCATGAACGGCTCAAACTCCGATGGCTCCGCCCGCGGTGCTCCGCAAGAATCGCGGGATGAGTTCTCCGCCACCGTCGCCCGATCCGGCCCGCGCCCGTGACGCGGCTCAATTCGTCGCGCTGCTGCGGGAGTTGCGAGAAGGGTCCGGACTCACCTACCGCGCCCTGGAGAAACGCGCCGCCGAACTCGGCGAGACGCTCCCGCGGAGCACGGTGGCCGCCGTTCTGCGCCATGACCAACTGCCCAGGCCCGAAGTGCTGCGGGCGTTCCTGCTCGCCTGCGGCCACCAGGGGCCTCCGGCCGCCTGGCTGGAGGCACGCGCCCGGCTGGCCTCGGGCAAGGAGGAGCCCGACGACACCGGTGGGGCGGGGCCGAGCACCCCCGCTCCACCGCCTCCGCCGGTGCCCGGCTCGCGGCGGCTGCTCCGGGGTGCGGCCCTGCTCGGGGTCCTCCTGGCCGTGCTCTGCGCGGTGGTGGGCGTCCTGGCGCTCCGGAACGGCCCCGCGCGGTCGTCCGGCCCCGCCCGTTCCGCCGGCACCGCTGCGCCCCACGGAAGCGCCGCCCAGGATCCGCCCCCGCTCGCCGCAGGGGCGTACCGGATCCGGCCAACGGGATCGGGCCTGTGCCTGGGCGAGTCGGCGGTCCACGACAGCGGCGGCCGGGTGACGCAGGTCGACTGCGCCAACGCCGTGCCCACCTACGTCCTGGAACCGGGGGCCGACGGCCTCTACACGATCCGCTCGCTCCATCCCGTTCTCGGCCACGGCTGCCTGGGAGTCGACTCCGGCCTGCTCACCGAGGGCGCCACCCTGATGAACGACTACTGCGGCCGCCGGGGCACCGCCGAACGGTTCAGGCTGCGCCCGTCGCCGGACGGCTCCGGCGCCTACCTGATCCGGCCGGCCCACACCGACGCGTGCGTCACCGTCCCCGGAGGCATCGCCACCCCGGGTGCCTCGGTGCTCCAACTCCCCTGTGCCACCACGCCCACGGGCCAGACTTTCGCCCTCGAACCCGTCCCTGCCCCCACCGGGATTCCGGACATCACCAGCAATTAGGAGGCACACGGGCTCGTGGTCGAACTGGCCGAGGCCAGGCGGCCGAGGGCTCGCCGGCGAGGAGCGGGGCCGTGCGCTGGAGGCGCTGCCGCGGACGGCCACGGCAGGCGGGTTCGGTGAGGGCGGTCTGCGGCGATGGGTCCGCAGGACGGTTCAGCCCGAGCGGCCGGGCTCTGTGGTGGCCGAAGGCCCTTGCGCCGCTGGTCGGTTGAGCGGGGGCCGCTGGTTGTCCGCAGCGCGGTCGCGGAGCAGGCGGGTGAGGCGGCGGAGGGCGTGGCGGTCCGTCAGGGCGAGGTGTTCGAGGTCCGGGACGCGTCCGGCGCGGGCGAGCAGGTCCAGGTGCCAGAGGTGGTTGTTGTGGAGGGCGGGGTCGGCGCTGTAGCACTCGGCGCGGGCGCTCACGAGTGCGATGGCCGTGTCCCAGTCCGCCGTCTCTTCCGCGGCCCGGGCCTGTTCGAACCAGTGCATCGGACGAGTATTCCGTGCTGCGCCCGACGGCGGGTCAGGACGGCAGCGTGCTCAGGGCGGTGAGGATGCGGGACCAGGCGTTGGAGGCTTCGGGGCGCGGTGGGTGGACGGGCGGTCGGGGCAGAGGAAGCCGTGCGGGGTGGCGGGGTAGGAGACCAGTGAGCGGGGAACGCCGGCGTCGGTGAGGCGGGCGTCGATGCGGGCCCAGTCGGCGGGCGGGACGAGGTGGTCCTCGGCGCCGACCAGGCCGAGGACGCTGGTGCCTTGGGCGGCGAGGGCGGCGGCGCCGGCGGGGAGAGCGGGGGCTCGGGGGCGGCGGTGAACGGCGAGGCGTCGGCGTCCAGCAGCCAGCCGGGGTAGCAGGCGACGATCAGGTCGAGCGGCAGGCGGGTGCCGGCGACGAAGGCGAGGTGGCCGCCGACCGAGAAGCCCGCGAAGGCCCGGCCGGGCCCCGCCCCCAGGGACGCGCCCTGGGCGAGCGCCACGGCAGTGTCGGCGGCGACCTGATCGGCCGTCAGCCCGGCCAGCAGCCGGAAGCCCTCGTCGCGGCCCGCCGCGTCGTACGGCAGGTCGGCGCGCGGCGACGTCCGGCCGAAGAAGTCGGGGGCGACGGCGGCGTAGCCCGCGGCGGCCAGCCGCTCGCAGACGCCGCGCACCCAGGCCGTCACCCCGAACAGCTCCATGCCGACCACCACCGTGCCCCGCGGCGCCGCCCCCTCCGGCGCGGCCACGAAGAGCTCCGGGCCCTCGCCCTCGGGCCGGACCCAATCGGAGCTGATCTGCGGTGAGTTCATGAAGCGTCGGCCCCCGTGCTCGGGCCCGGCACGGCGCCGGGCGGGGTCCACGGTACCCAACGGTCCGTCGGAAGACGGTGCGCTTTTCGGGAGGGGGAGGCGGGCGGGCAGTGGGGTGGCGGTGCCGGGCGGCGCTCGGTGCGATGGGTGTTGGTCTCTGATCGATCGGTCGCCATGGCGGGCCGATTCGCACACTCCTGAACGGGTCGAGGTGCAAGATTCTGTGCGCAGATGTTGACAGGTGCGCGATCCGGGCCCGGATACTGCATCTCATTGCAGAACCGCCCATCGAGGGAGTGCCCGTGTTCTCATCCCCGCGCAGACCGGCCGTCGCCGCGCTGGCCGCCGCCCTGCTGACCGCCGCGGTCGGCCTGGCAGCCGTCGCACCGAACGCGGCGGCCGCGCCCGACGCCGCCGGCTACACCGTCACGGTGAGCGCCCCCGCGACGTACAGCCACCCGACCGACACCCCGGCGGTGCCGTACCTGGACAAGGACGGCACCTTCTGGTTCCAGCAGTCCGCCGCGCTGTACGGCGCCAACGACCCGCGCTACTGGGACTTCTTCACCGGCGCCGACTTCGACACCGCCACCCGCTCCGCCGCCGTCTCCAACGCCGTCAACCCGGCCAACGCGCAGGACAAGAACAACGACACCACCTGGCGCTGCAACAACAGCCCGACCGGGAGGACCGCCACCGCCGCCACCGGCAGCAGCAGTTACGCGCACAAGAACTACTGCGACCTGTCCGGCATCTGGATCGACCCCGACACCGGGGACTGGTACGGCCTGGTGCACAACGAGTTCACCCCCCAACCCTTCGGCGACGGACTGCACTTCGACGCCATCGACTACGCCGTCTCCACCGACCAGGGCCGGACCTGGACCATCCGCGACCACGTGATCACCTCGCCGTACAGCACCACCCGCGGCGACACCACGCAGTTCCCGAACCAGACCTACTCGTACGGCGATGGCGACCAGCGCCTGCTGGTCGACGCGGCCTCCGGGTACTTCTACGTGTTCTACGGCTCCCGCGTGGTCGACAAGAGCGGCGGCTGGAAGGCGTTCTACGAGCACGTCGCCCGGGCCCCGATCGCCGCCAAGATGGCCCCCGGCTCCTGGCAGAAGTGGTACGACGGCACCTGGAGCGAGGCCGGCGTCGGCGGCCGCGAGTCCAACATGGTGCCCGTCGGCGCGAACAGCAGCACCGGGTACACCCCGGTCTCCGGCGAGTACGACCCGGCGCACACCGGCACCTCGGCCCAGCAGATCGCGGCCGGCCAGATGCCCGCCACCTCACCGCTGTTCGTCATGGACGTCACCTGGAACGCCTACCTCGGCCTGTACATCGGCGAACCGCAGGCCGTCGACCAGAGCGGCAACGCCCCGCAGCAGTTCTACGCCACCGACAACCTGGCCACCCAGAAGTGGACCCCGATCGGCGACACCGGCAGCTACCACACCGCGTCCTGGTACCGCTGGTTCCTGGACGGCGCCAACCGCACCAGCTCCGCGATCGTCGGCAAGTCCTTCCGCTCGTACTGCGCGTTCGGCTGCTCCGGCGGCGCGTCCGGCCAGTACGTCAACGTCACCATCGACTCCGCCGCGCCCGCCGCGCCGGTCGACCCGAGCAAGGCGTACCGGATCGCGGGCGGCAACGGCCGGGTGCTCGCCCAGGTCTCCGGCAGCGGCGCCACCACCTCGCTGGCCGCGCCCACCGGCTCCGCGCTGGAGTCGTGGACCTTCGCGGCCAACGGCGACGGCTCCTACCGGATCGTCAACTCCTCGACCGGGCAGCTGCTCGGCGTCAACTCCGGCGCGACGGCCGGGCGGGCCTGGGGCGCGCAGCCGACCGCGGCGTCCGCGCCCGCCGGCGGGCCGACCGTCGGCCAGCAGTGGTGGGTGCTGCGCGGCACGAACGCCGCCGGCGCGGCCGACGGCACCGTCCGGCTGGTGAACCGCTACAGCGGCCTGGCGCTCGGCGTGTCCGCCGCCACCGGCCGCCTCGCCGAGACCGCCCCCGCCCGCTCCTGGACCGACAGCAGCGGCAGCGGCGTCGGCGCGGGCCGCGCCGCGAGCGAGCAGGCCCTGACCCTGACGGCGGCCGGCAGCGCGCCGGAGACCGTCACCGTGACCAACCCCGGCAACCAGTCCACCAAGGTCAACACCGCGGTGTCGCTGCAACTCGGCGGCAACGACTCGGCCGGCAAGGCCCTGACCTTCAGCGCCACCGGTCTGCCCGCCGGCCTGTCGATCAGCCCGGCCGGCCTGATCACCGGCACCCCGACCGCCACCGGCTCCGCCACCGTCACGGTCACCGCGAGCTCCGGCACCGCCAGCGGATCCACCGCCTTCACCTGGGCGGTGAACCCGGCACTCGCCGGCACCCACACCCTGACCGCCTCCGGCAAGGCCCTCGACGACCCCAACCACTCCACCACCGCCGGAACCCAGTTGGTGACCTGGACGCCGAACAGCGGGCAGAACCAGCGCTGGGTCTTCACCGCGCAGGCCGACGGCAGCTACCAGATCAGCAACGCCGAATCGACGCTCTGCATGGACGTCAACGGCGGCTCCGGCAGCGCCGGCGCGGCGATCATCCAGTACACCTGCACCGGCGGCAGCAACCAGCGCTGGATCGTGAGCGCCGCCGGCAGCGGATACACCATCGCCTCGCAGCAGAGCGGGCTGCTGGTCACCACCGCCTCCAGCAGTGACGGCGCGCTCGTCACCCAGCAGGCCGACACCGGCACCGCGCTTCAGCGCTGGACCATCGGCTGACGGAACACCACCGGCGCGGCGGAGGCACCCGGCCCCGCCGCGCCGCACCGGTCAGCCCGGGTGGTGGGCCGCCGCGAACGCCGCCGCGTCCCAGTGGCCGCCCAGCGACGGGGCGAGCGAGGCCGCCGCCAACTCCCGGAACGCGGCCGGGGTTTCGGCCGCCGCCGCACCGGCCGGCAGCGCGCCGAGCAGCGGGGCGCCGGCGGCGGACGGCAGGTCGGCCAGGTTGCAGCGGGCCGCCAGGTCCGGATCGGCGGGCCAACTGCCCACCAGCACGCCGCGCAGCGCCAGACCGCGGTGGCGCAGCGCCTCGGCGGTCAGCGCGGTCGCGTTCAGGGTGCCCAGCCCGGCCGCCGCGACGAGCAGGAACTCGACCTGCACGCCCGCGAGTTCGCAGGCCGCGGCGAGATCGGCGAGCGTCCGGCCCTGCTGGTCGTAGCGGACCAGCAGCCCGCCCGCGCCCTCCACCAGCACCGTCCCGAAGCGGTCCGCCAGGTCGGTGACGGCCTTCGCCACGTCCTCCGGTGCGAGCGGCGGCAGCCCGGCCCGGCGGGCAGCCGTGTCGGGCGCCAACGGCTCGGGGTAGCGGGCCAGTTCGACGCCGTGCACCAGCGGCCCGGCCAGCCGGGCCACCTCGTCCACGTCCCCCGGCTCGCCCGGCGCCAGCCCCGTCTGCCCCGGCTTGAGCACCGCCACCGGGTCGGTGCGGAGCGCGGCCAGGGCGGCGGTGCTGACGGTCTTGCCGACCTCGGTGCCGGTGCCGGTGACGAACAGGACGGGCGACATGGTGCTTCCTCGGGACGACGGTGCGGTGGAGCAGCTGGAACAGGAAGGGCCGACGGCGGGTCAGCCGCCGTGCGCCGCGTGCGAGGCGGCGGCCGCGGCGGCGACGGCGCGGCCGATCGCAGCCACGTCCGGATCGCCGGTGACGAACGGCGGCATGGTGTAGATCAGGTCGCGGAACGGCCGCAGCCAGACGCCCTGTTCGGCCGCGGCGGCGGTCGCGGCCGCCATGTCGACCGGCGCGTCCAACTGCACCACGCCGATCGCGCCGAGCACCCGGACGTCCCGCACGCCCGGTTGCCCGGTGCACGGGGCGAGCGCGTCGCGGAGCGCCGCCTCGATGCGCTTGACCTCGGTGCGCCAGTCCTGACGCAGCAGCAGGTCGATCGAGGCGTTGGCGGCCGCAGCGGCCAGCGGGTTGCCCATGAAGGTGGGGCCGTGGGCCAGCACCGGGACCTCGCCGCGCGAGATGCCCTCGGCGACCCTGCTGGTGCACAGGGTGGCGGCCAGCGTCAGGTAGCCGCCGGTCAGCGCCTTCCCGAGGCACATCACGTCCGGCGAGACGCCCGCGTGGTCGGCGGCGAACAGCTCGCCGGTGCGGCCGAAGCCGGTGGCGATCTCGTCGAAGACCAGCAGCACGTCGTGCGCGTCGCACAGCTCGCGCAGCGCGGTCAGGTAGGCGGGGGAGTGGAAGCGCATGCCGCCCGCGCCCTGCACCACCGGCTCGACGATCACCGCGGCCAGCTCGCCGGCATGACGGCCGATCAGCTCGGCCAGGTGCGCCAGGTACGCCGGGTCGGCAGGCGCGTCGTACCCGGAGGGCGGCTCCTCGGCGAACAGCTGACGGGGCAGCACCCCGCCCCACAGGTGGTGCATCCCGCCCTCGGGGTCGCACACCGACATGGGGTGGAAGGTGTCGCCGTGGTAGCCGCCGCGCCAGGTCAGCACCCGGTGCTTCTCCGGCCGGCCCAGCGACTGCCAGTACTGCAGGCACATCTTCAGCGCGACCTCGACCGCCACCGAACCGGAGTCGGCGAGGAACACGTGCTGCAACGGATCCGGCGTCAACTCCACCAGCTTGGCGGCGAGTTCGACCGCCGGACGGTGCGTCAGCCCGCCGAACATGACGTGGCTCATCCGCCCCAGCTGGTCGCGGACGGCGGCATCCAGCTCCGGGTGCCGGTAGCCGTGGATGGCCGCCCACCAGGAGGACATGCCGTCGATCAGCTCGTGGTGCCCGCCGACCGGCTGGGCCAGCCGCAGGCGCACGCCCGCGGCCGACTCCACCACGAACGGCCGGACCGTCCCCGGCATCGGACCGTACGGGTGCCAGACGTGCGCCCGATCCAGGTCGAGCAACTGCGCGGCGTCCATCAGGCGTTCGGCGCCAGCTCGGTGCCCGCGCCGCGGCGGCGGACCCGCACCAGGTCGGTGCGCGCCTCGTCGCTTTCGCCGGCCGCGGCCTCTGCTTCGACGTCGGCCCCGGTCGCGGAGTGGCCGCCGCACGGGCCGCAGGCGCCCGTCCCGCAGGCGTCCGCCGCGTCCTCGCCGTGGCCGCCGCAGGCCGAGGCGCCGCCGCAGCCGCCGGCCGCGGTGACCCGGTGCCGGGGCAGGGTGGTCTGCTCGGCGCCCTCAACCTCGAAGCCCGCGTCCTTGATCATGTCGAGGTCGGCCTGACCGGCCTGGCCCTCGCTGGTCAGGTAGTCGCCGAGGAAGATCGAGTTGGCGATGTGCAGGCCCAGCGGCTGCATGGAGCGCAGGTGCACCTCGCGGCCGCCCGCGATCCGGACCTCGATGTCGGGGCAGACGAACCGGACCATCGCCAGGATCCGCAGGCAGCGCTGCGGCGTCAGGTTCCACTCCTCGGCGAGCGGGGTGCCCTCGAACGGGATCAGGAAGTTGACCGGCACCGAGTCCGGGTCCAGCTCGCGCAGCGCGAACACCACGTCGACCAGGTCCGCGTCGCTCTCGCCCATGCCCGCGATCAGGCCCGAGCAGGCCGACAGGCCCGCGCCGTGCGCCTTGGCCACGGTGTCCACCCGGTCCGCGTAGGTGTGGGTGGTGGTGATGTCGCCGTAGGTGCTCTCGGAGGTGTTCAGGTTGTGGTTGTAGGCGTCCGCGCCGGCCGCCTTCAGGCGCTCGGCCTGATTGTCCGACAGCAGGCCCAGGCAGGCGCACACCTCGACCTGCTCGTCCGCGTCCTTGATCGCCGCGATGGTGTCCGCGACGCGGTCGATGTCCCGGTCCGTCGGCCCGCGCCCGCTGGCGACCAGGCAGACCCGCTTCGCGCCGCCGGCCACACCGGCGGCCGCCGCCTCGGCGGCCTGCTCCGGCTTCAGCCAGGTGTACTTGAGGATCTCGGCCTTGGACCCGAGGCGCTGCGAGCAGTACGAGCAGTCCTCCGGGCAGAGGCCGCTCTTCAGGTTCACCAGGTAGTTGAGCTTCACCCGGCGCCCGAACCACTGCCGGCGCACCCGCCCGGCCGCCGCGACCACGTCCAGCAGCTCGTCATCCGTGGTGGCCAGTACGGCCAGCGCCTCCTCGCGGGTGGGCAGTTCCCGGCGAAGGCCCTTGTCGGTCAGCGTGTCGAGGAGATCCATGGGCTCGATCCTGCCCGGGCGGCCCCGCAGTCCGCCAGAGGGAACACGCCAGAAGATCGCCCGGAGCGTGTGCGAGTAGTCACAACCCGCCGTGACCTGGCGCTTTACACACCATCGGACGGGATGCGGAGTCCGTTCGGCAGCTGTGAGACATTCCTCACACAATGTGACGACGGGTCAGCGGGGCGCTGCCGCGGCGGGGGTCGGCGGCGGTCCCGCGTGCCCGAGCACGGCGCACGGCGGAGGGAGCACGGAGCACGGCTCAGGGTCGGAGCCCGCGCCGGTACCAGGTGCCCGAAGCGCCGCCGAGATCGGCCGGACCCGCCGGGCCGACCGGGGTGAACCCGGCCTTGGCCAGCACCCGTTGGGAGGCGAGGTTCGCGTGCGTGGTCGCCGCCCGCAGCGTGTGCAGGCCGTACCGGGCCGCCGCGATCCGGCACAGCTCCAGGACGGCCCCGGTGGCCACGCCGCGGCCGGCCGCCCGCTCGGCGACCCGGTAGCCGAGAGTGGCTCCACCGTCCGCCAGGTCGTACAGGTTGAACCTGCCGAGGACCGCGCCATCCTCGGCGACCAGCAGGTGGAAGACGCAGACGCCGGCCTCCTGTTCCGCCAGCAGGGCCTGGTGCCGCTCGGCGAAGCGGTCGAAGTAGGCGTCGCCGCGGTCGGGGACCGAAGCGGCGAAGTACGCGCGGTTCGCCGCCTCGAAGGCCAGCACCGCCGGGGCGTGGTCGGCGCGCAGCCGCTGCAACTCGGTCATCCGCCCGACAGTACCGAGCCGGTGGGGCCGGCCCCATCCGATTTTTCGCGGGCAGCGGGCAGTGAGCAGTGAGCGGTGGGCGGTGGCAGCGGGCGGCGCTCGGGCCTGCGGGGCGCTACGGCTTGCGGGCCAGCGCGCAGGAGATCATCTGCTCCCACACCGTCGGCTCGCGCCGCGGCGAGCCGGTCGGGGCGGACACCGTCTCCGGGCGCCACGCGGAGCAGCTCACCAGGCCGGGTTCGAGGAGTTCGAGACCGCCGAACAGGTCCAGGATCTCCCGGTCGGTGCGCCAGCGGCCGCGGCCGAGGCTGCCCTGCAACTTCCGCTCCGCCAGCCGGCATTCCTCGTTCCCGCCGGACCGGAAGTGCGAGAGGTAGAGCTGACTGCCCGACGGCACCCGCTCCGTCCACCAGCGGACCAGCTCGGCGGGTCGCTCGGCGTCGTCGAGGTGGTGCAGGACGGCGCTGAACACCAGGCCCACCGGCTGGTCGAAGTCGATCAGGTCCGCCACCTCGGGGCGGCGCCGGATCTCCGCGGGCTCGCGCAGGTCCGCCAGGACCACCGAGCTGCGCCCGTCGGCGGCCAACAGGGCGCGCCCGTGGGCGAGTACGGTCGGGTCGTTGTCGACGTACACCACGCGCGCGTCGGGACGGTGCCGGCGGGCGACCTGGTGCACGTTGTCGGCGGTCGGCAGTCCGCTGCCCAGGTCGAGGAACTGGCGGATGCCGGTGGTCGCCATCGCCGCCACGGCCCGGATCAGGGCCCGGCGGTTCTCGACCGGGACGGCCACCGAACCGGGCAGCTCCCGGAGGAAGTAGTCCCCGATCTCGCGGTCGACCGGGTAGTTGTCGTGCCCGCCGAGCAGATAGTCGTAAATTCGGGCGACGCTCGGCTTCGAGCGGTCCACTGCCGGAGTGTCATCCGCCATCGAACCAACCCCTGTCTTCCGGATTGCCGACGGACCGATGGTAGGAGCGGAACCGGCCGGCGGAGAAGGTGAATCGCCGTGCGCGACCGATTCCTTCGGTCAACCGCAGTCGCACGGGCCGGATTCGACCGAGCCCACCCGTTCCATCCGCCGGACCTCCCTCCGTGCCGCCTCCAGGTGGCCGAGGTCCAGGGCCATCGCGGCCCGCCCGGCGACGTAGAAGACGTCCTCGCGGACCCGCGGGTCCAGGTGCCGCCGGCGGCACAGCGCCAGGAACCGCACCTCCAGGCTGAGTTCGACGCACGCCAGTTCGTCGTGGAGGACCACGGGGAGCACGGCCCGCCGCAGGTCCTTGGCGTAGTCGCGGGTCTGCCGGTCGGCCTCGTCGGGCCGGGCCTCGGCGGGGCGGTACGGGTGGTCGGCCCAGTCCTCCTCGGCCCAGTGGACGAGCTCGTCCAGGCACTGCGCGGCGACGTCGAGTTCCGGGGGCGAGGCCGCGAGCGCGGCTTCGGCCTCGGCGGTCAGCAGGGCGAGCCGGCGCCGCGCGTCCTCGTCCCCCGCCACGCACACGGCGACGAAGCCCGCCAGCACGTCGAGCCGCTGGGACACCTCCGCGCGCTGCCAGATCTCGTGGAGTTCCGTCATTCACCGTTCCCGTTCGCCGGCCGTTCCTCCGGGCACCCTACGACGCGTCCCCGCCGGTGGGTCCAGCGGTTATTCGCGGGCCCGGAAAGCCGGTCCCGGGCGAATTCCGTGGCGAAAGGTGGCAGACGGATCGCGCGGTCGCGGGTACGGTCGGAGACATCGGGACGGGAGGGCAGCACATGACCGCCATGGCGGAGTCCGGCACCCTGCGGGTGCCGCGGAGCATCAACGGCATCGAGCATGCGCTCACTTACGACGAGCGCGCCCGCTTCTACGCCGAACTCGGGCCGCTGGAGGACCCGTTGGACCGGGAGGCGGTGATCACCTCCTGGTGGCTGCGGGCGATGTCCGCCGCGTACGGCAGCGACCGGTCCGGGTACCGGGCGGCCGTCGGGCAGGTGCTCGCCACGGGCCGGGGGCCGCAGGCCGGGGCGGTCGCGTGAAGGGCTGGCGGGTCTGGTTGCAGGAGCAGCCCGCCCAGACGATGGTCGAAATCTCCAAGGCGGACGACCTGCTCTTCGCGCTCGTCACGGCGGTGCTGGTGACGCTCGACGACCGGGCCGGCTCCGCCGTCGACGAGTGGGGCGAACTGCGCAGCGCGGTGCTCGCCCCCTCCGTCACGGCCGAACTGTTCGTCAACCCGGACGAGCGGACCATCGACGTCCTGCGCCTGGTGTGGATCCCGGGCCTCGGCGACTGAGCGGGCGGCCGGTGCGGCGGCTGCCGGCCGTGCGAGGGCTGCTGGCGGTGCGAGGGCTGCCGGCGGTGCGCTGCCGCCTGGAAGTTGGACATACCGTGCCATCTGCTGACAAGCCGAATGGCCGTCGTGCGCAGGCCGTGCGGGGATGCTTCCGGTGCGTCCGACCCGAGGGTGGGATTGTGGGATGAGCTGCTTAGAATCTGCGCCATGACCATCCAGGGGGATGCGCCCGTGGGCGCCGACGCGGACCTGCCGGTGGCCAGGCATCGGGCCGTCGGTGAGCGGCGGCGCCTGGCCTTCCTGTGGAGCGTCGTCGGGGTGCTCGCCGCCGGTGGCGTGTGGGTGGTCTCCACCCCCCACCCGGGCGACGTCCTGCCCGGGCTCGGCCCCACCAGCACCCAGCCGGCAGCCGCCGCCGCGCCCGCCGGGCAGGCCGCCCAGCCGCTGACGGAGGCTCAGTCCTTCAACGCGGAGCGGTACTTCCCCGGCCAGCGCGCCTACGAGTCCGACCTGTACAAGGCCCGCCGCACGGCCGCCCGCGACGGCGCCGACTGCAAGGCCGTCCAGAACGACAAGACCCGCAACGTGCTGGAGAAGCTCGACTGCCAGGGCTGGCTCGGCATCGCGCTCACCCGCAACGACCAGCCCGTGATCACCAGCATCACCGTGCTGCGGTTCACCGACCCGGCCGCCGCCGCCCGCGCCGTGCAGGCCGTCCGCGAGCACGCCGCCGACTTCGAATTCACCTTCCCCGACGGGCTGGTCGCCCCCGCGGCGGGCGTGAAGCCGATGGCCGCCGTCCGGGTCGACCTGGTCGGCCACTACCTCACCCTCACCGTCTCCCGCTACGCCGACCAGCGCGCCGGCGACAGGCCGGACGAGACGCTGAGCGCCAGCACCAGGTCCGCCGCCGCCGTGGCCGGCCAGCCGTTCATGTGGATGTAGGCCCCGCCCCGGCCGTCCCCCGCAGCAGCACCGCCGCGCCGCCGGCCAGCAGCGCCGCCAGCGCGAACACCGCCGCCGCGCCCGCGGGCAGCGCCAGCCCGCCCAGGACGGTGCCCGCGCCGATCCCCAGGTAGATCGCCGAGGCGTTCAACGACACCACCAGCGGGGCCTGTTCGGCCGCCGCCGCCAGCAGCCGGTGCTGCTGCGCCGGGGTCTGGCACCAACTGCTCGCCCCCCACAGGAACACCAGCACCCCCACGGCCGGGACGGCCGCCCACCGGCCCGCCGCGAGCGCGGCCAGCACCGCGAACGCCACCGCCATCGCCGCGTAACCCGCCGTCAGCACCCGCACCGGGCCCACCCGGTCGGTCCACCGCCCCGACAGCAGGTTGCCCGCCACCGCACCCGCCCCGTACAGCACCAGCGCGACCGGCACCGCGACCCGGCCCGAGACGCCGACCGCCGCCAGCACCGGCACGCTGTACGAGTACGGCACGTAGCAGGCCGCCATCCCGAGCACCGTCAGCGGCAGCACCCGGAGCACCCCCGGGCGGCGCAGGGCGGCCAGCCGGGTGCGGAGCGGAACCGGTGCCGCGCCCGGGAGTTGAGGCAGCGTCAGGCGCACGCCGAGGGCTCCCAGCGCGGACAGCGCGGCGACCGCGCCCAGCGCCGTCCGCCACCCGAGGCCGGCGGCGGCCACCCGGCCGAGCGGCACCCCGAGCGCGGTGGCGACCGTCAGCCCGCCGATCACCACCGCGAGCGCCCGGCCGCGCGACTCGGCCCGCACCAGCGCCGCGGCCGTCGCCCCGCGGTGGGGGTGAACGCCGCCGCCCCGAGCGCCGCGAGCACCCGCCCGACCAGCAGCACGGCGTACGTCGGGGCCAGCGCGGACAGCGCGTTCGCGGCGGTGAGCAGCACCAGCGCCGCCACCAGCAGGGTGCGGCGCGGCAGTCGGGCGGTGGCGACGGCCAGCAGCGGCGAGGCGAGCGCGTACACGCCGGCGAACAGGCTGACGGACTGACCGGCGGTGGCCGTCGACACGTGCAGCGCCCCCGCCATCGCGGGCAGGAAGCCGGCGGTGACGAACGCGTCGGTGCCGACGGCGAAGGTGCCGAGGCGAGGACGGCGGCGGGGCGGAGGGTGTCCTGCGGCGGTGAAGTCGTGGGTGGGGGAGTGGCGTTGACGGTGCTGGTCATGGCTCTCCAGGGCTACTATTCGGGACAACTGGTATCCGGAATCGGCGCAGTCGGGTGCGCCGGGGGTGCGGCGGGGCGGATCAGGCGGCCGAGGCGAGGCGGGCGTAGTTGCGGCGGACCCGGGCGACGGACGCCGCCGGGGCCTCCCGGGCCAGCTCGGCGACGGTGCGGGCGGCGAGCTCGCGGCGCCAGGCGAGTTCCGCGCGGCGCATCGCCGCCGCGATCCCGCACGGGCGGGCGAACTCGCGGTCGGCCGCGCCCTCCGCGGAGACGCCGCGCTGCCGGATCTCGGCGCACGCGAACAGCGGATCGGCCCCCTCGACGGCCGTCACCACGTCCATCATGGTGATCCGCCCGGGGTCGCGGGCCAGCCGGACGCCGCCGCGCGGCCCGAGACCGACGTCAACAGGCCCGCCCGGGTGAGCCGTTGCAGCACCTTGTTGAGGTACGTCGGCGACAGCTCGAACATCGCCGCGAGCCGAGCCGAGGGCACCGGGCCGGGTTCGTCCAGCCACACCAGGGTGAGGCAGCAGTGCAGCCCCCACTCGACGCCTTCGCTCGTCCGCATATTCGGGATACTAGCTGTCCGGGATCGCGCCCGCCGGGAGTTCGTCGATCGCGGCCAGGATGCCGGTCAACTGCGCCACCACGCCGTCGAATTCGGCGGGCCGCTCGGCGGCCAGCGCCCGAACGAGGTCGAGCGCCTCCCGCGCGGTGGCCCGGGCCTCGCCGCGGCGGCCGAGGTTGAGCTGGACCACGGCGAGCACGCGCAGGGCGGCGGCCAGCGGCGACCTGCGGAGACCGGGATCGGCCCGGCAGATACGGACGGCTTCGAGCGCGGGCGCGAGGGCTTCCGGTACGCGACCGGCCATGCCGGACTGGGTGGCCAGGACGATCAGCGCATGGGCCAGCAGCGGGAGATGAGTGCCGGGGTCGGCCTCCGCGAGGGCCCGCCGGAGGACCGCCGCCTCCTCGGCCAGGGCCAGGCCCTCCGCCCACTGGTCGGGTTCGTCCAGACAGTCGGCGAGGTTGGTCAACGCAGCGGCGAGCAGGGCGAGATGACGCCCCGGCACGGCTTCGTCAAGGCTGCGGCACAGGTCGAGGGCGTCGCGGCCACAGGCGGCCGCAGGGCCGGCGGTCCCGGCGAGGCGGAGCTCCTCGGAGAGCCGGAGCAGTGCGAGGACCAGCCGGGGCAGGTGGGTGCCCGGATCCGCGGTGGCCAGGGCGGTGCAGACCTCGACGGCCTCCGCACCCAGGGGCACCGCGTCGAGGTGCCGGCCCAGGTGGCCGAGCGTGTCGGCGAGGCGCTCCAAGGAGTCGGCCAGCTGGAGGAGATCGGCCGGCCGGTCGAGCCCGCGGAGCAGGTCCACCGCTTCCCGGCCGGCCGGCAGCGCCTCCTCCGGGCGGTCGAGCATGAGGAGGTGATTGGCCAAGTGGCCGAGAGCGCTGGCGAGTTTGGGCGCGTGGACGGTGCGGGAGCGCTCGGCCAGCAAGCGGTAGAGCGCCACCGCCTCCTGAGCGGCCGTCATGCCCTCCTCGGCCCGGCCCTGGTGACCCAGATGGCGGGAGAGGCAGATCAGCGCTGCGGCGAGGTGGCCCGCGTGCGCGTCCTGCGGTGTCGTGCGCAGGGTACGGGCGACGGCCACGGACTCCCGGGCCCGGGCCAGTGCTTCGGTGCTCCGGCCGAGCGCGTCGAGGTGGTCGGCGAGGGCGGTCAGGACGACGATCAGCTCGGGCAGGCGGGCGTCCGGATTCCCGGCCGCGAGCCGGCGGAGCAGGGCGGTCGCCTCCTCGGCGGACGCCAGCCCCTGTTCCGGCCGACCGAGCAGGTGGCAGGCCTGGGATTCGTTCGTCAGCGCGCCGGCCAGGGCGGGCAGGTAAGCGTCCGGATCCCCCTCCGCGAGCACCCGGTAGGCGGCCACCGTACGGCCGGCGGCAGTGACGGCCTCGGGAAGGCGGCCGAGCTCACCCAGTCGAACCGTCAGCGTGGCCAGCGCGGCCGCCCGTTGCCGGACGTGGCTTCCGGCGAGCTTCTGGTAGAGGGCGACCGCTTCCTGGACGGCGGCCAGACCGTCCTCGTGCCGACCGAGCGTTCCGAGGACGTTGGACTGGGTGAGCAACGCGCCGGCCAGTCCCGGGAGACCCGCTTCGCCGCGCCCCCGGTGCAGTGCCACGGCCTCCACCGCCGCGGTCAGCCCGTCGTCCGGCCGGTGGGCCCTGGCGAGCCGTGAAGCGAGACTGCCGAGCGCGGAGGCCAGAGCCTCGGCGTGGCGTTCCGGATCGACGGCGTGGAAGGCACGGTACAACGCGACCGCCTCCTCGACGGCCGTCAGGCTCTCCTCCGTGCGGCCGAGCTGCCTCGTCCGCACGGAGAGCTCGTTGAGCGCCGTCGCCAGGTGCAGCCCGTACCGGTCGGGGTCGGTGGCGGCCGGCTCTCGCAGACGTCCCGTCAGAACCCGCGCGAGGAAGGCGGCCTCGTGCACCAGGGCCTGGCTGGCGTTCGGGAGCAGGTCGCTGAGGTCCATCAGCTCCCGCAGCGGTGCCCCCGGGTCCTGGACGATCGCCCGCAGGGCGGCCAGCAGCGGGCCCGGACGGGGGCTGCGGGTGGCCAGGCGGACGAAGTGCGGGGCCAGCGTGGTGCGGTGACGGACGCACAGGGAGGTCAGGTGGGGGTCGAGGCGGCCGGCGAGGGCGGGGTGGGCGGCGGCGCGGGTGTAGACGGTGAGGAGGTGGGCGGTGCGGTCGGGGCCGAGCGCGGGGAGGAGCTGCTCGGGGAGGGCCGGGTCGGTGTCGAGGACGCGGGCGATGTGGCGTTCGGCGAGGCGGTCGGGCGGCAGCGGGGCGAACGGCTGGGGCGCGGGCGCGGGGTAGAGCGCGCCGAGCCAGGCCGTCACGGTGTCCCGGCGGTCGCGGGACCGGTCGGCCAGCGCCGGGAGCCGGCGCCACAGCAGGTCGGCCTGCTCGCGGTCGGCCGCCCCGGCCAGGTTCGCCGCCGCGACGACCGCGTCCAGCGCCCGCGCCGACAGCGCGGGCGCGAGACCGAGCGCGCTCGCGGTGCGCTGCCAGTAGCGGCGCTCGTGGCCCAGCAGCCGGTCCTCCACCGCGGCCGCGCCGTGCCCGGCCGGGGACTCCGCGCCGCCGGTGGTGTCGAGCAGGTCGGCCAGCGCCGCCATCTGCAGGGTCAGCGCGTTGCCGTACCCGGGCTGGTCCAGCCCGGACGCCATCGGCATCGCGGCGGCCACGCCCGCCCAGTCCGGCCCCGACTGGCCGTCGACCAGGGGCAGTGCGGCGGCCAGCGCCTCCAGCGCGGCCCGGTACGCGGCCGGGCGGCCCGCCGGGTCGTCCTGGAGCGGGTCGAGCCGCCGGGTCGGGGCGTGCTCCAGGAGGTCCTGGGCCAGGTCGTCGGCGGTGACGGCCTGCTGCCACCAGTCGCCGTCGGTACGGGCCAGCAGCAGGAGCTTGAACGCGGACGGACCGCGGTGCGCGGCCGCCGCCGCGACCAGCGCGGCCAACTGCCCGGTGCGGTGCTCCGCGTAGTCGAGGACGACCAGCAGCGGACGCGCCGCCCACCGACACTCCGTCAACTCCTGCGCCCCGGCGTCCGGGCGCGGCCACAGCACCGCCCACTGCCGCCCCGACAGCCGGGCCGCCAGCTCGTGCGCCAGCCGGGTCTTGCCCTGCCCGCCGGGCCCGTGCAGCAGCCAGGCACCGAAGCCGCCGCGCCCGCACCAGTCCGTCAACTCGTCCAGCAGCGCGTCCCGCCCGTGGAACGGCACCGCCTGCCGGGCCGCCCGCAGCAGCGCCGCGGGGGAGCGGACCGGCCCGCCGCCCGGTCCGGGGCGAGCGCCGGATCCGCCAGGTGCCGCAGCTCGACCGGCTCCAGCGCGGCCGGCACCCCGTGCGCCGCCAGCACGGCCCGGAACGCCGGGTCGTGGAGCAGCACGTAGGCGGGCACCAGGTTCAGCTGCGCCCCGCCCGAGTGCGCCCGCTCCGAGGCGACCACGCCGGTCAGCAGCTCCTCGCAGTGCACCGCGGCCCCCGACAGGCCGCCCCAGGCGGACCCGTCGGACCACTGCGGCGGGTGCTGGCGCAGGTCCATCACGTGCCGGTTGTCGGCGAAGCCGGTGCCCGGGTTCAACTCCCCGAGCAGCTGCACCGCCTCCGCGGGCCGGCCGGGACGCTGGGCGAGCTCCGGCAGGCCCCAGGTCTCGCAGACCGTGCCCGGACGGTCCGTCACCAGCCGCCCCCAGCGCACCGGTCCGGGCGGCTCCGGCCACAGCGACGCGTCGACCAGCAGCAGCGCGGCGTCGTCCCGGCCGCCCGGGGTGCCGCACCACAGCACCTCGGCGCCGACCGGGCCCGCGCCCGCGGGCCGGAACACCTCGACGCCTCCGCCCGCCCGGCGCCCACCACATGAGCGGAGGTCAGCACCAGCCGCCCGCCGACCGCGTACCCCGAACCCGGACCGCCCGGGCCACGGACCCCACCAGCCGCGACCGCTCCACGCCGCTCCCGCCCTCCCCGAACCTGCGAACCGCACCAGCGTAGAGGGGCGTCCGCGGGCACGGGCGCGGGCCGCACCCGCCGAACGGCAGGTGCGGCCCGCGGAGTCGCTCAGGCGAGGTCGAGGTAGAACTTCTCGTCACCGCCGCCGTTGGCGTTGATCTGGCAGTTCACCGTGCCGCCGGGGCCGGTCGCGGCGGTCACGCCGCTGCCGACCACCAAACGCAGGAAATGGTTGGGAAAAGCCGTCGCCGATTCGAACGAGAACGAGCCGTTCGCCTGCGGGCGGAGGGTGTACATCTCGTACGCCATGGCGCCGAACTGACAGTTGACCGCTCCTCCGCCGGCCATGGTGTCCGGAACTCCGGCGCCGTCCATGCGGAGGAAAACGCCGGGGAAAGCCACCGACTCGAATGCGAACGAACCGTCACTCTGCGGCCGGACCCGGAATGCCGTCCAGGGGCCGGTGCCGAACTGGCAGTTGACCTTTCCGGCGCCGCCGCCGGCGAACTCGGTCACGCCGGTGCCGTCCATGCGCAGGTAGATGTTCGGGTAGTGGTCCGACTGGATCGTGACCGGGGCGTCGCCGAGCTTCGCGAGGTCGGCCGCTGACAGAGGCATGAGGGTGTCTCCTTGATCCGGGCGAGTTTGCGGACGAGTTGCGGACAAGGGCCTTCGAGGGTGCGTCGAGCCGTGCGGAACCGCCACTTTCGCGCGCTGAATTCCGGAATCGGCAGACCTGTCGACGCCGAACCGGAAAGCATGGTGAATCGCCGGACAGGGCGGCATTTCCGCCGCCGACGATGAATGTGCCGCCCCCGCTTGTCTTTCCTGCTGTCGCAGGCCCCGCACCGACTGTAATCGGGCCGGTGCGGGCTGTCCAGAGTCCCTGCTTCCGCTTAGCCGGGCGGATCATGGAATGCGCCCGCGAAAGGCCCATTGACCTGGGAGCGGCGGGAATGCCGAGGGCGGAAATTCCGGTCGGAACGGTGGGGGACGGTTCAGAACCACTCCGACGGGGTGTCGGCGGCCGTCCGGTCCAGCGCGTCGAGGAGGTCGAACTGCGGGCCGGTACGGGGGAGTTCGACCCGGAAGAACCAGCGGGCGGCCTGCCGCTTGCCGTGGTGGAACGCGGAGTCGGCGCCGCCCAGCGCCAGGTACTGCTCCAGCCAGATCCAGGCCAGCACCACGTGGCCGACCGCCTCCAGGTACACCGAGGCGTTCGGCAGCGCCACCTCCGGGTCGCCGGACGCCCACAGCACGCCGGTGGTGTGCCGCACCCGCCCGGCGGCGGCCTCCAGCGCGGCCGCGAACTGCCCGGCCTCGCCGCCGAGTTGGGCCGCCCGGGCGGCGGTCGCCGCGAACGCGTCCAGCAGCACCGCCAGGCCCGCGCCGCCGCCGCGCACCACCTTGCGGCCTAGCAGGTCGAGCGCCTGGATCCCGTGCGTGCCCTCGTGGATCGCGTTCAGCCGGTTGTCCCGGTAGAACTGCTCCACCGGGTGGTCGCGCGTGTAGCCGTACCCGCCGTGCACCTGGATCGCCAGGTCGTTCGCCGCCAGGCACCACTGCGACGGCCAGCTCTTCGCCACCGGCGTCAGCACCTCCAGCAGCTGCCCCGCCGCCGCCCGCGCGGCCGGATCCGGCGCGGTCCGCTGCTCGTCGATCAGCCGGCTGCAGTACAGGCCGAGCGCCAACGCCCCCTCCACGTACGACTTCTGGGCCAGCAGCAGCCGCCGGACGTCCGGGTGCCCGACGATCGGCAGCTGCGGCGCGGACGGGTCACGGCCCGTCAGCGGACGGCCCTGCGGACGGGAGCGGGCGTACTCCAGCGCGTGCAGGTACCCCGTGTACCCGAGGGCCGCCGCGCCCAGGCCGACGCCCGTCCGGGCCTCGTTCATCATGTGGAACATGCAGGCCAGCCCCTGGTGCAGCTCGCCCACCAACTCGCCCACCGCACCCGGCTCACCGCCCGGACGGTGCCGCCCCTCGCCGAAGTTCAGCACCGTGTTGACCGTCCCCCGGTAGCCCATCTTGTGGTTCAGCCCCGCGAGCACCACGTCGTTCCGCTCGCCGAGCGAACCGTCCGCCGCCACCAGGTACTTGGGCACCGCGAACAGCGACAGGCCCCTCACCCCGGCCGGTGCGCCCGGGGTCCGCGCCAGCACCAGGTGGACGATGTTCTCGCTCAACTCGTGGTCGCCGCCGGAGATCCACATCTTCGTCCCGAACAGCCGGTACCCGCCGTCCGGCCGGGGCTCGGCCGTGGTCCGCACGTCCGCCAGCGAGGAGCCGGCCTGCGGCTCGGACAGGCACATGGTGCCGAAGAAGCGCCCGGCGGCGAGCGGCCGCACCAGGCGCTCGCGCTGCTCCGAAGTGCCGTACACGGCGAGCAGGTTGGCGTTGGCGACGGTCAGGAACGGGTAGGCCGCGGTGCCGACGTTCGCCGCCTGGAACCAGGCCGTGCAGGCGTTCGCCAGCAGCGTCGGCAACTGCTGGCCGCCCAGGTCGTGGTCCATCGCCGCGGCCATCAGCCCCGAGTCGACGAACACCTTCAGCGCCGCCCCCACCTCCGGGTGCAGCACCACCCGCTCGCCGTCGAAGCGCGGCTCCTCGACGTCGTTGCGGCGGTTGTGCGGGGCGAAGTGCCGTGCGGCGAGCTCCTGGGCGAGATCCAGCACCGCGTCGAAGGTCTCCCGGTCGTGCTCCGCGAACCGCTCCCGCGCGATCAGCTCCTCCGCCCCCAGCCAGTCGTACAGCAGGAAGTCCAGATCCCGGCGGGACAGCAGGAGTTCGGCCATGGCACACCCCGATCACGAAGGAAGTCCGACGGCCGGAGAGACTAGTACCGCAACGGTGCCCGCCGCAGGGCCGGCGGTCCCGGCGGCGCCGACCGCCGATCAGCCGTGGGAGGGCTCGGATGGACGTCGTCGAACGGGAGCTGACGGAGCCGTGGGAGGCGCTGCTGGTCGGGCCGGCGGGCGGGAGCGGGGCCGCGGTGGTGGTGCTGTCCGGATCCAGCGGGCGGGTCGAGCGGGAACGGGCGCGGCTGCTGGGGCGGGCCGGCGTGACGGCGCTGACGATCCGGTGGTTCGGCGGGCCGGGGCAGCCGCCGGGGGTGTGCGAGGTGCCGCTGGAGACCTTCACCGCGGCGGTCGACCTGCTGCGGGAGAACGGGGCGCGGCGGATCGGGATGCTCGGGACGTCGAAGGGCGCCGAGGCCGCGATGCTGACGGCCGTTCACGACCCGCGGGTGGACGCGGTGGTGGCGCTGGCGCCCACCTCGCTGGTGTGGAGCAACGTCGGTCCGGGCCGGGACGGCGCCGACCGGCCGCTCCGCTCCAGCTGGACCTGGCAGGGGCGGCCGCTGCCGTTCGTGCCGATCGACGAGACCTGGCGGCCCGGCGAGCCGGAGGGCCGGCCGGTGGCCATCCGCGGCTGGTACGAGCAGAGCCGGCGGACCTCCGCGGAGGCCGTCCCGGCGGCGGAGATCCCGGTGGAGGCGACCCGCGCCGAGCTGCTGCTGATCGCGGGCGGCGCGGACGCGATGTGGCCCGCCCTCCCGTTCGCCGAGCAACTCGCCGCGCGGCGGCGCGCGGCCGGCCTCGGCGTGCGGCTGGTGGAGCGCCCCGACGCCGGCCACCGGATCCGGCTCCCCGGCGAGAGCCCGGCGCCGGAGTCCGCGCAGTTCGACTACGGGGGGACGCCGGAGGCCGACGCCCTGCTCGGCGCGGCCGCGTGGCCGCACGTGGTACAGGTGCTGACGGGCCGTTAGAGCGGCCCGGTCAGACGGCCGGGATGCGGGTGCGCAGCAGGCAGAAGACGTTGCCCTCGAGATCGGCGAGGACGTGCCAGCTCTCCTCGCCGCTCTGACCGACATCGGCGGGCTTCGCGCCGAGGGCGAGCAGACGGGCGAGTTCGGCGTCCTGGTCGCGGTCGGTGGGGCTGACGTCCAGGTGCAGCGGAAGCTTCGCCGGGCGCGGGTCGGCGGTCGGGCTGAGGATCAGCGTCGGCAGCGGCCCGCCGAATCCGACGCCGGGCGGCCCGATCTCGATACCGCCGTCGGGTTCGCGGCCCAGCTCGACGTAACCGAGGACCTCGCACCAGAAGGCGGCGAGCAGCTCGGGGTCGGCGCAGTCCAGGATCAGCTCGCTGATGCGGCATGCCATGACGGGCAGTCTAGACGGGTTCGTCGCCGTCGGAGGAGCCACTGCGGCGGAGCAGCGAGCGCAGTGGGGCGGCGACCACTGCGGCGGTGCCGGAGGTGATCAGGAGGCAGGCTGCGAGGAGCAGTCCGTTGCGTCTGACCCGGCAGTCGGGGTTGAACTCGGCGGAGTAGCCGGGGCCGCCGAAGCCGGAGCCGCAGTAGAGGGTGCTGTGCCCGTCGTTGTCGTACGGGTCCGGGTACAGGCCGACCCCGGTTCCCACCAGGACCGCCAGGATTCCGGCCGCCACCATCCGACGCATGCGCCGCCTCCCGTTCGCTTCGCGGACCTGCCGTTCACGAGCACGGACGAGTGGCCGGGCCGATCGGTTGCGGTGCGGTCGGTGCCCGGGCGCCGCCGGGGCACTGGCCTGACGGCGTGACAGGGCGATCGAGCACCGTGGTGCTGATGTGCGGCCTTCCGGGGTCGGGGAAGACCACCTATGCGCGGGGGCTGGTGCGGCGGGGCTTCGCCCGGCTGTCGATCGACGAGGAGGTCTGGCGGCTGCTCGGGCAGCGGGACGCCGGACTCGTGCTGGCGGCCGAGGAGTTCGACCGGCTCAAGGAGGAGGTGCGCGGGCGGCAGCGGCGCGAGCTCGTCGAACTGCTGCGGGCCTGGCGGGACGTGGTGGTGGACTACAGCTGCTGGAGCCGCGCCGCCCGCGAGGACTACCAGCAGCTGGTCGAACAGCACGGCGGCCGCTGGGAGTTGGTGCACCTCAAGGCCGACCGGGCGACGCTGGAGCGCCGCCTGGAGGCGCGGAACCGCGAGGAGGGCGCCGACTCCGTGACGGTGGACCGGGCACTGTTCGACCGCTACGTCGCCATGTTCGAGGAGCCGGTCGGCGAGGGCGAGCAGCTCGTCCCGCAGCCCGCGCCGCCCGGCGGGCGGGCGGGCCTGAACGGCGGTCAGGCCCCGTCGTCGAGGTAGTGGAAGGACGGACGGGGGTGCATCAGGAACTCGTGGTGCGAGATGTTCCACCCGTACGCGCCGGCCATCGCGAACAGCAGCCGGTCGCCGGCCCGGAGTTCGGCGACGGGGGCGCGGGCGGCCAGCACGTCCTTCGGGGTGCAGAGCTGGCCGGAGACGGTGATCCGGGTGCCGGTGGCGGTCGGCCGGGGCCAGGGGTGCGGCCAGTGGTCGACCGGGAGGACGGTGAACGGCTGGGAGTGGCCGCGGGTGGCCGGGGTGCGCAGGTGGTGGGTGCCGCCGCGGACCACGGCGAAGGCCTCGCCGTGGCTGTGCTTCACGTCCAGCACCTCGGTGGCGTACCAGCCGCAGTACGCGGTGAGGGCCCGGCCGGGCTCGATCCGGAGCGTCCCGAGGGCGGGGTGACGGTCCAGCAGGTCGGCGAGGCCCCGGCCGAACGCGGTCCAGTCGAAGCGGGCCTCCGGGTCCGCGTAGTCGACCGCCATGCCGCCGCCGACGTTGACCTCGTGCAGCGGGAAGCCGTGCCGGGCGGCGAGTCCGGCCGACCAGCCGACGATCCGCTCGGCGAGCCGCAGCAGTTCGGTGGCGGGCAGGCCGCTGGCCAGGTGGGCGTGGATGCCGCGCAGGCGCAGCCGTTCGAAGCCGGGGGAGGCGAGCAGCGCCAGGCAGTCCTCGATCCGGTCGGGGTCCATGCCGAACGGGGTGGGGCGGCCGCCCATCGCCAGCGCGACGCCGTCCAGGGCGCCGTCACCGACCGGCAGGTTGGCGCGCAGCAGGACGTCCACGGGGCGGTCGGCCGCGGCGGCGAGGGCGCGCAGTTCGCGTTCGCTCTCCACGTGCCAGCGCCGGACGGCGGGCAGCCGGAGGGCGGCGGCGATCTCCTCGGGCGACTTGCCGGGGCCGCCGAACGCCAGCGGCGCGTCCGGGACGGCGGCGTGAACGTGCGTCAACTCGCCGCCGGAGGACACCTCGTAGCCGTCGACCAGGCCGCGCAGCGCGGCCAGCAGCGGCGCCTCCGGGTTGGCCTTCGCGGCGTAGTAGAGCTCGACCCGGGCGGGGAGGGCGGCGCGGACCTCGGCGGCGTGGGCGCGCAGCGCCGCCAGGTCGTACAGGTAGGCCGGGAGGCCGGTGAGCGTGGCGGCGGCGGTGCGGACGGTCACACGTACTCCTTGGCGGCGGCGGGGAGCGCCGGGCAGGCCCCGGCGGGGAGGGAGAGCGGCGAGGCGATCGGCAGGTAGCCGGCCTCGCGGTCGGGGCGGCGGGCCCAGCGGGTGAGCAGGTTGGCCTTGGCGGGCAGCGGAACCCCGGCCAGCAGGCGGCGAGCCGCGGCGGGCAGCCGTGGCGGTCGGCGTGCTCGCCGAGCACCGCGCGGACCTCCGCCCAGAGTTCGGCCTCCAGTTCGGGATGCCGGTCGGCGAGCGCGGCGAGCAGTTCGGCGACGTGGTTGACCAGCAGGCAGTAGACGACCCGGTCCCAGCCGCGCCGGGCGTCGTAGGCGATCGGGCCGGCGACCTCGGCGGGCAGGGCGGCGAGCCGGGTCGCGTGGTGCTCGGGGAGCAGCTTGGTGCCCTCCAGGTCGCGGAACAGCGCCTGCGCGGGCCGGCCGTCCGCGTCCACGCAGATCAGCACGTTCTGCAGGTGCGGTTCCAGCACCACGCCGTGGTCGAAGTACGCGGAGAGCACCGGCGGTACGACGAGCCGCAGGTAGGCCGCCCACCAGGCGCGGGCGTCGGCGGCGTTGCGCCCGGCCAGCAGGGCGGAGACCTGGGCGGGACTGGTCGGGTACTCGTCGGCGACGGCGGCGGCCAGCAGCGGGGTCAGGCCCGGCCGGACGGCCTGCCCCAGGCCCTCGCGGACGATCAGCCCGAGGCCCTCGAACAGCTCCGGGTCCGGGGCGCCGTCCGGGCCCGGCAGCGCGAGGGTGCGGAACGCGGGCTCCCGCAGCACCGCGGCGTCGGGGAAGCGGTCCGCCAGCTCGGCGAGCGGCCCGGCGAGCAGCCGGGTGAGGGCGACCGCGCCGGTCAGCTCGTACGCCGCGTTCTTGCGCAGGCAGTTGGTGATCCGCACGTTCAGGCTGAACTTGAGGAACGCGTCCTCGCCGTACAGGGTGCGCACCGAGGCGGTGGCCGCGTACGGGGCGCCGCCCTCGCCCAGGTCGAGCACGTCGCCGCGTTCCAGCGCGGCGGTCAACAGCGGGTGGTCGGACAGCAGTTGGTACTGCCAGGGGTGCGCGGGCAGCAGGGTGTAGCCGTCCGGGACGGCGCGCAGCGCGTCGAGGCGGGCGAGCGCGGCCGGGTCGGCGGCGTCCTGGGCGAGGTAGGCGCTGCGGACGGCGAGGTGGCGCAGGCGGAACGCGGCGCGCGCCTCGGGCGCGTGGTCGGACCACGAACCGCGGGCGGCGGAGCGGGACTTGGGCGCCGGGTGGAAGCGGTGGCCGAAGAGCAGGGCCTGCTCGGACTCCAGGTACCGGTCCGCCCCGGCGGCGGGCCGGCCGGCCAGCGCGGCGGCGACGCCCCGGTGGCTGGAGGCGACCTGCTCGACGAACTCGTCGTTGGCCACGCCGGTGCGCAGGGTGAGTTCGGCGCGGACGTGCTCGGCGAGTTCGCGCCACCCCGACTCCCGCCAGCCGTCCGGGGTCTGCTCCTCGACCGGGCCGGTGAAGCGGTGCGCGCCGAGCAGCGAGGTGCGGCGCAGCGCGACCCGGAGCAGGACGCCGCGGCGCGGCAGGCGCAGCAGCAGGACGCCGTCGGCGACCGCCGCCTGGTGCTCGGGGCCGGAGACCTCGCGGAGCAGGCAGTTGAGCAGGGTGTGGGAGACGACGTGGTCGGCGGTGGGCAGGGCGTCCGGGCCGCCGCCGCGGGGTGGCGTTCGGTCTGCGTGGTCATCGGGGGCTCCAGCGGATCAGGAGGACGAGGAGGGCGGCGAGCACGGCCGCCCCGGTGCCGGCCAGCACCGGGGCGGCCGGGCCGTAGCCGCCGTTGACCAGGGCGGCGGCGCCTCCGGCGGCGACCGCGCCGCCCTTGGAGACCAGTTCGAGGGTGCCGAACATCCGCCCGGGCGCCCGGCCTTCGGCCGCGGCCGCGGCGAGCACCGACAGGCAGACCAGGCCGAGCGTGAGGCCGGCGCCGAGGACGGTCCGGGTGACGGCGAAGGCCGGCAGGGAGTGCGCGGCGCCGTGTCCGGCCAGGCCGAGGCCGACCAGGGCGAAGGCGGCGAACAGGCCGGTGCGCGGTCGGTGCCGGAAGTGCCGGTGCACCCGTCCGGCGGTCAGCAGGTACACCAGGTGCGGCAGGGCGAACAGCAGGCCGGAGACGGTGCCGGAGACGCCGGGCAGCCGCTGCTCGACCAGGGCGATCAGGTAGGGGAAGGAGATGACGGTGGCGAACACGAAGGCGAACTCGAAGAGGTACAGCAGCCGCAACGGCCTTGTCGGCGCGGCCGCTTGTGCGCCGCCGGCGGCCGCCGGGGCAGCGGCCGGGCGCCGCGGTTCCGGCAGCAGGGCGAGCAGCCCGGCGGCGGCCAGCGGCAGCGCCGCCATCAGCAGGTACTGGCGGTGCGGCGCGATCCACGGGGAGAGCGCGCCGACCAGGATCGGCGCGGCGACCAGCGAGGCCCGGGCGCTGCCCTGCATCAGGGTGAGCGCCCGGGAGAGTTCGGAGCCGCGCAGCGCCGCGCCGAGGTAGCCGTTGGTGGCGGCGAAGGTCCCGCCGAGGAAGCCCTGCAGCACCAGCGCGGCGGCGAACGCGGGCAGCGAGTCCGCCGCCCCGGCCAGCAGGAACGAGACGGTGAGCCCGAGTTGGGCGCGCAGCAGCAGCCGCTTGCGGCCGAAGCGGTCCGCGAGCCGCCCCCAGAACGGGGCGCCGAGCGCGCCGAACACGGTCGGCACGATGTACAACAGCCCCGCCCAGCGCCCTTCGCGGTCGCCGAGGGTGGGCAGGATCCCGGTCAGGTACGGCGGCAGGCCGAGCGCCGCGAACGAGGCGACGAAGTAACAGGCGGCCACCGCGTGCACCTGGCGCCGGTCGAGGCCGGCGGGCCGCTCGGCGGTGGCGGAGTCGCGCTCCAGCGCCCCGGTGCTCACGACGTCCCCGCGCGGCGCAGGTAGTTGGGCCCGTCGGTGTAGTGCTTGTTGATGTCGGCGGCGCCGGAGCGTTCCTTGCTCAGCAGGGTGCCCGCCGTCACCATCGCCTTGACCGGCAGCCGTTCGGCGTCCAGCAGGTCGGCGCGCAGCGCGGCGCCGGCCGGGCCGAGCCGGTCGACGGCCTCGGTGAGTGCTTCGCGCAGCAGGCCGAGGGTGCGCTCCAGCGGGGCGCGGCCGTGCTCGGCGAGGCCGAACGCCAGGGCGGCGGTGCAGAGATGGCCGGTGATGGTGGTGAACAGGTCGGTCAGCGGCCGGTCCTGGTCGCCGAAGATCCGCCGGTCGTCGAACAGCGCCCGGTACGGGGCGAGTTCACCGAGCCGGGCGGTGTTGATCCGGGGGCCGTCGTTGTCCTTGTAGAGCAGCCGCAGCCTGGTCCGGCCCTCGACGGTGTCCAGCACCAGCGAGGTGTTCTGCTGGTGCGACTCCAGCGCGATGCCGTACCCGAACAGCGTGGTCTGCCAGTCCAGCAGCAGTTCCACCAGCTCGCGGTACAGGTCGAGCACCGAGCCGCCGTGGAAGCGGTCCGCGAGGTGGTCGACCACCAGCCGGCCGCCCGGCGCGGGCGCCAGCAGCGCGGCCAGCGGCACCGTCACGGCCTCGTCCAGGCCGGCCGGGTAGCGGCGCAGCAGGACGGCGAGCAGTTCCTCGCCGGCGGCCTGCGCGTGGCACTGCTCGTCGGCGTGCAGGATCCGGGCGGCGAGCCGGGGTTCGCGCTCCAGGACGGCCTGGAGCAGGAGCTGCCCGGCGGCCCCGTCGGTGAGCGTGCCCGGCTTGATGGTGCGCCGGTTGCGCTGCCCCAGGGTCGCGGTGGCCAGCGGCAGTTTCAGGTGCACGGACGGGTCGTGGGCCACCGCGACGGTGCGCATCGACAGCGTGGGCAGCACCCGCCAGTACGGCTCCTCGGCGAGCACCGCGCCCGGCAGGTCCGGGAGGTGACCGACCGTCAGCGGATGCACCGGAATGGTCGCGTAGGCGCCGTGCACGCCGAGCCGGCGGGCGCTCGGCCACCAGTCGGGCAGCGGCCCGGCGCCGTGCGTGTCCAGCTCGCCGGCGGCACGGCCAGCCAGCGCAGCTCGAAGGACGGATGGAACTCCGGCGCATAGGCCGTCAAGTGACTGACCGTCAGCCCGGAGCGGCCGCGCGCGGTCGGGTACACCGGGTGGTCGAGGTAGGCGGCGAGGGTGTCGAAGGCCAGCGAGGGGCCGAGGCCGGACCACCGCGCCGGGTCCGCGCCGTAGGTCTCGGCGAGCCGCTCGTGCACCCCGTCCCGAACGCGCTCGTGCAACTCCATGGTGGCCAGGGTCTGCCGGCACTCCTCGGCGAACGCCAGGTGCCCCGGCCGGTCCGGCGGGTCCGCCTCCTCGGCCAGCCGGGCCAGGATGTCCGGCAGCCCGGTCAGCTCGACGCCGTCCACCGCCAGCAGCGGCAGCCGGGCCGCGTACGCGCACTGGAAGCCGTCCGCCACCACCGGCAGGCCGAAGCGGCCGCTGCGCAGCCACGGCCCGTCCGCCCGCCGCTCCAGCGCGGCACCGCTGCGCAGGCCCAGCACGTCCTCGCGCAGCAGCGCGCTCAGCACCCGCAGCGTCAACTGCCGCTCCGCACCGGTCACGGCGTGATCTCCCAGCGGTTGGCGGCGAGGAACCCGGCGACGGCGGCGTCCACCTGCTGCTGGCTCGGGCCGGTCGCCCAGACCACGCCCAGGTAGTCGCGGTTGGTGCGGTACAGCTCGTGGCGCTCGCCGATCCGGCGCACCGGCCGGTAGGAGAGGGTGACGCCGTCGGCCTCGCGGTCGAACGGGCCGGGCGCGGCGACCAGGGTGCCGGCCCGCCCGGCGAGCACCGGCTCGTTGCGGGCCCGCCGGTCGGTGCGCAGCCCCAGGTCGGCGGGCAGCCGCTCGCCGAGGTGGGCGCGCAGTACCAGTTCGAAGAACGGGATGCCGAGGATCCGCGCCAGCATCAGGTCGCACTGGTCGCCGATGGCACGGTAGTTGACCTCGATGATCCGGGCCCGGCCGTCCGGCTGGACGACGAACTCGGTGTGGCAGGCGCCGAGCCCGACGCCGAGCGCGTCGAGCTGCGCCAGCACCTGGGCGGTGACGTCCTCGGGGTGGGCCGGGACGAAGGTCAGGACCTCCTCGATGAAGTCCGGCGGCGGCGAGAGCCTGGTCCGGAAGCCGCCGAGGACGTGCCGGGTGTGCCCGTCGCCGAGGGTCTCCAGGGTGTGCAGCTCGCCCGCCAGGAACTCCTCCACCACCAGCGTCGCCCCGGCCCGCCGGGCGCGGATCTCCGCGCAGCGGCGGGCGAGTTCGGCCGCGTCGGCGACCAGCGAGACGTCCTCGCTGGCCACCCCCTCGCGCGGCTTCACCACGCACGGGAACGGCACGTCCAGCCCGGCCGGGTCGGCGCCCGGCGGCAGCTCGGCGGCGCGGACGGCGTCCAGCCCGGTCCGCGCCAGGTGCCGGCGCAGCTGGCCCTTGTCCTTGGCCCGCAGCGCTGCCCGCCAGTCCTTGGCGGGCAGCCCGAAGTACTCGGCGGCCAGTGCCGTCTGCGTCTGCAGGTGGTCGCTGTTGCTGAACACCGCGTCGGGCGAGGCCAGTTGGGAGACGGTGCTGATCACCGCGCGGAAGTCGCGGACCTCGCACTCGACCAGCTCCACCGCGAACTCCCGGTCCGCGTAGGCCCGGCGATGGTCCTCGACGCTGTCGGTCAGCACCGTGACGTCGAGTCCGAGCCTCGCCGCCGCCGGCAGGAAGCCGTCGGTCACCGAGTCGGTGGGGTTCAGGGCGAGCAGGTACAGCCGCATGGTGATCGGTCCCCGATTCGAGTGGCGGAAGGAAAGGGCTACTTGGGCGCGTCGACGCCGGCGGCCCCGGCGATGTCGCCGAGCATCCGGTCGGCGGCCTGGACGCCGATGCCGGACATCCAGGTCTCGTCCGGCACGGTGAAGACCTTGTTGTTCTTCACCGCGTTCAGGCCCTGCCAGACGGCGGTCTGCTGGACCTCGGCCTGCTTGGTCTTGGCCGGGTCGTCCGAGGTGGTGACGAACACCAGGTCCGCGTCGGCCTGGCCGAGCTGCTCGGGGCTGACGTCCAGCATCGCCTTGTCGACGTCCGGCGCCGGGACCGCCCGGGCCAGGCCGACGTCCTTGAGCACCACGCCGCTGAACGAGGCGTTCTGGTAGAGCCGGGTCGGGCCCGCGACGAAGCGGACCACCGAGACGGTCGGCGCCTTGCCGTCGTACTTGGCCCTGACCGCCTCACCGAGCTTCGCGGCCCGGGCCTGGTAGTCGTCCAGCGCCTTCTTCGCCTCGGCCTCCTTGCCCAGCGCCTGCGCGTACAGCGCCAGGTTCGCCTTCCACGGCTCGCCGGTGGTCTCGGCCATCACGGTCGGGGCGATCGCGTTGAGCTTGTCGTACACCTTCTGGTGACGGACCTTCGAGGTGAGGATCAGGTCCGGCTTGAGCGAGGCGATCAGCTCCAGGTTCGGCTCGTTCATCGGGCCGACGTCCTTGGTGCCGTCGACCTTGCCCTTCAGGTACGCGGGGAAGCCGCCCTCGGTCTTCAGGTGCGGGGCGACCGCGCCGACCGGGGTGATGCCGAGCAGGGTGACGTCGTCCAGCTCGCCGGAGTCCAGCACCACGACCTTCTTCGGCTGCGCCTTGATCTCGGCGGTGCCCATCGCGTGCTTGACGCTGCGCGGGAACACCGCGGCACTGTCGCCCGCGGCCCGGCTCGCGGCCGGCCCGGCGTCCGAGGAGCCCTCGCTGCCGCACGCGGCCAGCAGGGTGGTGGACAGGACGGCGGCGAGCACGGCGGCGGGGAGTCTGCGGTTGATCATCTCAATGTCCTTGCGGGGGAGGGGTTTCGGGCAGGGGTCATCGGCCGGCGGCGCACGGGCGCCGCCGGAAGCGCGGGGGCGGGGTCAGCGGCGGGCCAGCGGCACGACCAGCGGCGTGCCGGTCTCGGGATCGGGGATCACCCGGCAGGGCACCTGGAAGACCTCCTCGACCAGTTCGGCGGTCAGCACCTCGCCGGGCGGGCCGGCCGCTGCCAGCTCGCCGTCGCCGAGCACCACCAGGTGGTCGGCGTACCGGGCGGCCTGGCCGAGGTCGTGCAGGACCATCACCACCGTCCGGCCGGCGTCCCGGTGCAGGTCGGTGACCAGGTCGAGGACGTCCAACTGGTGCCGCAGGTCCAGGAAGGTGGTCGGCTCGTCGAGCAGCAGCAGGTCGGTGTCCTGGGCCAGCGCCAGCGCGATCCAGGCGCGCTGCCGCTGCCCGCCGGAGAGCCGGTCCACCGGCCGGTCGCGGAGCACGTCGGTGCCGGTGCGGCGCAGCGCCTCCTCGACGGCGGCCTGGTCGGCGGCCGACCACGGGGTGAGCATCCGCTGGTGCGGGTACCGGCCGAGCCGGACCAGCGCCTCCACGGTGACCGCCTCCGGGGTGACCGGCTGCTGCGGCAGCAAGCCCATCCGGCGGGCCAGCGCCCGGGCGGGCATCCGGTGGATGTCGGCGCCGTCCAGGGTGACCGTGCCGGCCGCCGGGTCCAGCAGCCGGACCAGGCCGCGCAGCAGGGTCGACTTGCCGCAGGCGTTCGGGCCGACGATCGCGGTGACCGCGCCGCCCGGCAGCTCCAGGTCCAGGCCCCGGACCACGGTGCGGTCGCCGTAGCGCAGGTGCAGGCCGTGCGCGGCCAGCCGGTCGGTGCTGCCGGACGCCGCCGGGGCGGGGGTCGTGGTGGCGGGGGCGGTCATCGGGAACTCCTCTGCGGCAGGCGGCCCTGACGGACCATCAGGGCCAGTAGCCAGGGGGCGCCGAGCGTCGCGGTGACGGCCCCGACGGGAAGGCCGTGCACCGGCAGCACGTGCAGGACGAGGTGGTCGGCGGCGAGCAGCAGCAGCGCGCCGGTCAGCGCGGTCAGCCCCAGCGTCGCCGGGGTCGGCGGCCCGCCAGCAGCCGCACCAGGTGCGGCACGGCCAGCGCCACGAACGCGACCGGCCCGGTCAGCGCGGCGGCCAGCGAGGCCAGTACCACCGCGAGCAGCAGCAGCCCGAGCCGCATCCGGTGCGGGTCCAGGCCGAGGCCGCCGGCCGAGTCGTCGCCGAGGTCCAGCACCGCGACCTGACGGTTCAACAGGAACACCGCCGTCACCGCGACCGCGATCGCCCCGCCCGCCCCCCACACCTCGGGCCAGGTCCGCCCGTACAGCGAACCGGTGGTCCACTGCAGCGCCTGACCGGCCAGCTCCGCCGGGAACCGGACGATCATCAGGTTGACCGCCGCCGCCAGGCCCGCCTGCACGGCCAGGCCCACCAGCACCAGCCGGGTCACCGCCATCCGGGCGCGCCAGGCGAACGTGCCGAGCAGCGCCGCCGCCAACAGGCCGCCGCCGAGCGCCGCCAGCGGGGTCAGCGCCTGCGAGGCGCCGGTCGCCAGCAGCAGCACCGCACCGAAGGAGGCGCCGCCGGTCACCCCGATGACGTCGGGCGACGCCAGCGGATTGCGGAACAGCCGCTGGAGCAGCGAACCCGCCACCGCCAGACCGGCGCCCGCGATCAGCGCGGACAGCACTCGCGGCGCGCGGAACTCCCGCACCACCAGCACGTCGCCGTCCGCGCCGAAGCCGAACAGCGCGCGCAGCGCGTCCGACGGAGCGATCGTCACCTGGCCGGTGGACAACGCCACCCCGGTCATCAGCACCAGCAGCCCGGCGGCGACGGCGAGCAGCAGCACGCTCCGGCGGCGGGCCCGGGCCGGCGCGCCGGACGCCGGCCGGCGCGAGGCCTGATCGGGCGTCAGCTCGTGGGCCGGGCCTGCGGAGGGCTGCGCGGCCGGGCGTGCGGAGGGCTGCGCGGCCGGGCCCGCGGAGCGCTTCGTGGTCGGGTTCATCGGGAGGCCACCTTCCGGGCCAGCACCGCGAGCAGCGGGGCGCCGAGGAACGCGGTGACGATCCCGACCTCGATCTCGGACGGCCGCAGGACCAGCCGGCCCAGCACGTCGGCGGTCAGCAGCAGCACCGGACCGGCGATCAGGCAGCCCGGCACCAGCAGGCGGTGGTCGTTGCCCAGCAGCGGGCGCACCAGGTGCGGGGCCGCGAGTCCGACGAACGCCACCGGGCCCGCCACCGCGACCGAACCGGCCGCCAGCAGCACCACCGCCAGACCGCCCACCACCCGGATCCGGGCCACCGGCACGCCCAGCGCCTGCGCGGTCTCGTCGCCGAGCGCCAGCGCGTTGAGCGCGGGGGAGACCAGCAGCGCGAGCAGGACGCCGATCAGGATCAGCGGCAGCACCTGGTACAGCGCGTCCAGGCTGCGGCCGCTGATCGAACCCGCCAGCCAGAACCGGGCCTCGTCCAGCGTCCGACGGTTCATCAGCATCAGCGCCGAGGTCCAGGAGGCCAGGACCGCGGACAGCACCGTGCCGCCCAGGGCGAGGCGCACCGGGTCGAGGTCGCCCGAGCGGCGGGCCATGCCGTACGCGAGCAGCGCGGCGCCCGCGGCGCCGGCGACCGCGAACCAGACGAACTCCAGCGGCCGGGACAGGCCCAGCGCGAAGATCGCGGTGACGACCGCGAAGCTCGCCCCCGCGTTGACGCCGAGCGTGGTCGGCGAGGCCAGCGGGTTGCGGGTCACGCCCTGGGCGACCGCGCCGGCCACGCCGAGGGCGGCGCCGACGGTCAGCCCGATGACGGTCCGCGGCACGCGCAGGCCCACCACCACGTCGGCGTCGCCGCCCCGGACCGTTCCGGACAGGGCGTCAATCACCGTGGAGAGCGGGATCGATCGCGATCCGAGGGCGAGGCTGAGCGCGGCGCAGAGCACCAGCACGCCGAGGCCGACAGCCAGCAGCAGAGGCCGCCGGACTGCCGGACGTCGAGGTGCCGGGGCCGTGGCCACCGGCGGTTCGGTTCTGAGCACAAGATTAAAGTCTGGTGAGGCTTACCTAAATTAGTCAAGCCGCCTGTAAGGTTTGGCTCACCTCAGTCACCCCGGGGGTCACCTTGCACCACCTGCCCGTCGGCCGTGCACGCACCGCCGACAGACTGGCCGATACGTACCGTCAACTCTACGCGATCTGCCCGGTGCTGACGTTCACCCAGGTCGACGGCGCGCCGGCCGACGGCCGCCCGTGGATCCCCGCCGACCGGCTCGCCTCCTCCGTCGAGCAGCTCGTCGCGGGCGAGAGCGCCCGGATCCGGAGCCGGCACGGCATCACCCCGCGGCCGCACGTCGCCGCCTCCCGGCTGCTGCACCACTACCTGTGGACCAGCTCCCTGCTGATCGGCGGAGTCTGGTACCTGGAGCGGCAGGTGCCCGTCCTCCCCGCCCGCGACCTGTGGATCGCCGCCGACACCGGCGAGTTCGCGCTCCGCCCCGGCGAGTGGCGGCCCGGCGACGAGGCCGTGCTGCGCGAGGCCGTCGCCGCCCACGTCGGGCCCGTGCTCGCCGCCTTCCAGCCGTACGTCCGGCGCGGTCCCCGCGCCCTGTGGGGCATGGCCACCGACGACCTGCTCTCCGGCCTCTGGTACCTCGGCCGGACGCTCGGCGAGGAGGACCGGGCCGTCGCCGTCGCCACCGCCCTCGTCCCGGCGGACGCCGCACCCTGGACCGGCCCCGCCGGCTTCCGCCGCGCACACGGGGAGTGGACCCGCACCCGCGACGGCTGCTGCCTGTACTACGCCGTCGATCCGGCGAACCCGTGCGGAACCTGCCCGCGCCGAAGAGGAGTTGGACGGGAAGTGGACACCCTCGGCGCGTGCGGGGGATAGGCTGCGCGGGCATTCGGGGGTTCATGCGAACGGGGTGGGGCGTGGAAGTTCTGCGGGGCAGCTACCGGGTGCACTTCGTCGCGGCATGGGTGCTGTGCGGCATCGAACTGCTCTGCCTGGCCGCGACCGCGCCCCCGCTGCGCTGGGTGGCGCCGGTGTGGCTGTGGGCGTCCACCTTCGGCGCGATCGTCCTGGTGGTGGCGGCGGCGCTGGCCCGGTCCTGGTCGGTGCCGTTCCTGCGCCGGGGCAGCGGCTTCGACCTGGTGCAGTACATGATGGTGCTGCCGCGCGGCCTGAAGATCTGCTACGTGGTCGTGGCCTGCCTGCTCGGCCTCGGCCTGGCGACCGCCGGCGGCGCGGAGGACGTCCACAAGGACTCCGCCGGCTACTACTGGACGAAGCGCGAAGCCGCCCACCGGGGCGGGCAGTTCGTCCGGGTGGACATCACCCGGGACGAGTGCGAGCGCCGGCGCGGCGCGCAGGTGCGGATCTTCACCGGCATTCCGGCCGTGTTCGCGCTGGTCGGCAGCTTCCTGGTGCTGGCCTCCGCCGAGACGGCCTACGGCACCGCCGTCACCGCCGCCCGCGCGGGGTCGGGCGCGCGACGGCGACGGGCCTGAGCCTGACGGGCACTCAGCCCAGCCGGGGCCAGGCGAGCAGCACGGCGAGGACGGCCGGGTCGCCGGTGACGCGCACCGCCGAGGCCGGGCGGCGGCGGTGCAGGGTGAGGAGCAACTCGCTCGCCGGGGCGGCGAGTTCGAGGGAAACGGGATCGGTGTCCGGGTCGAGCGGCTTCGCGCCGTCGGCGGTGAGCTCCACCAGCCAGCTCGGGCCCTCGTCGGCGTGGAGCCGGATCCGGGCCGGCGGGTGCGGCCAAGCGCCGGCGGTGCCCCAGGAGAGCGTGAGGAACTCGTCGATGCCGTCGAGGGCCACCGCCCCGGGCACCGGAAGCGGTGCGCCGGCCGCGAGTTGGGCGTCGTAGGCGTGCACGGCGCTCTCCTGCACCTGGTGCCGGGCGATCGCGCCGCTGTCGTTCGGGGCGCCGGTCTCCTGCCACCACGTCCAGCACGGGCGGTCCGGTCCGGCCTCCCGAAGTGCCGCCAGCAGCGCGGAGGTCGCCTCCGCCGAGCGGGCCAGCGCCTCGGCCGCCGAGAGCTCCCCGTCCGGCTCCGGCGGGGCCGGCACGAACTCGGCGCCGGCGATCACGGCGGCCGTCCAGAAGCGGTGCACGACGGTGAGGTGCGCGAGCAGGTCCGGCAGCCGCCAGTCCGGGCAGGTGGGGACGGTGGCCTCCGGGGCGGGCGCGGTGGCGACGGCGTGCCGCAGCGCCGCCGAACGCTCCTCGATCAGGTCCAGCAGGTCCGGAAAAGCAGGAGTGGTAGCCATGGCGTCTGCCTATCACGGGCGGACGGCGCGCCACCGGGAATTGTCGCGGGACGTGCGCCGAGATGTCGGCCGCCGACCGCCCGCCGTCGGACCGGGGACCGCCTCGCGGACGCCGTGCGGCGCGGCACCGGGCTCGTCCGCGTGCCGCAGCGAACTCGCGCGCCGCATCCGGGTGTTCGAGGCGGACCGCCGCCCTGGCGTCGAGGAGATGGCCGCCCTGCCCGGCGCGTACGGCCTGCGTCGGCACGAGGCCGTCGCGGCGCGGGAGGGGAGAACGGGTCGGTGCGCTGCGCCCGTTCGGACTCCCGGGGCCGGCGCACGCTGAGCGCCGGGGCCGCTCGGGCTCAGTGGTCCGCGAGGACGGCGCGCAGCCGGGTGAGGCACTCGGCGACGAACGCCGGGTCGGAGTGCCAGTAGTACGGGACGCCGCTGATCGCCACGGCCACCGCCCAGCCGCAGGCCCGCTGCCAGACCTGCTCGTCGAGGCCGAGCGCGGCGCGGTAGGCGTGCCGGGCGGCGGCCGGCACGTCCCACAGCGGGGCGTGCTCGGCGTCGGGGAAGCCGATCGACAGGCCGCCGAAGTCGATGACCGCGCACAGGCGGCCGTCGCGGACCAGCAGGTTGGACGGCTTCAGGTCGCCGTGCAGCCAGACCGCGGGGCCGGACGGGGCGGGCAGGGTGAGCGCCCGCTGCCAGATCGCCTCCAGCCGGTCGAGGTCCAGGTCGAGGCCGGGGAGGGCGCGGGCCTCCGCGAAGCGCTCGCGCACTCCGGCGTCGCAGGGCGCCAACTCGCCGCCCCGGTACCAGCGGAGGCCGTCGCGCTCGGCCTCGGGCGGCAGCGGGACGGCGTGCAGGCTGCGGACGGCGCCCGCCAGGTCGGCCCCGAACGCGGCCCAGTCGTCGACCGACCCGGGCCCGGGCACGGCGCCCTCGATCCACCGGTACACCGACCACGGCAGCGGGAACCCGGCCCCGGGACGCCCTCGTGCACCGGCTCAGGCACGGCGCACGCCAACTGCGGTGCCAGGCGCGGCAGCCAGCGCTGCTCCTTGCGCACCGACTCGGCCGTGCCGGGGGTGCGCGGCAGCCGCACGAGCAGGTCGTCGCCCAGCCGGAACATCCGGTTGTCGGTGCCCGACCCGGCCTCCCGGACCGCCAACCCGGCCCACTCCGGGCGCTGTTCGGCCAGCAGGCGGCGGACCAGGGAGGCGTCGGTCGGGATCTCGTCCTCGTGCAGTGTCATGCCGCCACCCTTCCGCACCGATCGTCGCGGCGCGAACGAAATATTCGCGGGCACGGCGGGCGGCCCGCGAGTACCATCCCCGGCCGTGACAGACACCTGGGAGGCGGGCCGACTGATCGCGGACGGCTTCGAGTACGCGGTCGTCGAGCACGAGTGGTACGACGGCCCGCGGGCCGGCCTGGCGCCCGTCGACGGGGAGTTGCACTACTTCCGGTGCTTCCGCTGGGACGACAGCGAGGAGCCGGACACCTACCACGTGTGGCCCGCGAGCGCGGCGGCCGCGCTGTGGGAACGTGAGTGGTGGGCGATCTTCGCGGCCTGGAACGCCCGGAGCGAGGCCGGTGAGGACACCCCGCATCCCGACTCCGGCGGCGTCGACGCCCGGTACGACGCGCTGGCGCGCCTGCTCGTCCCGCACCGTCAATGCCCGGACGGGGCGCGGCGGTTGATCGGTGAGCTGTACTTCGACGACGGCGACCGGTACCGCCGCGACGGCACCGACTACTGGTTCCGGTGGCACCCCGTCGGCTGACGGGCGCCCGCCGGGCGGTGGCACCCCGTCCGCCGACGGCCGGCCGTCAGGCGGGGAGGACCGGGAGCAGGCCGCGCTCGGCGAAGACCTGCTTGGCGGCGAGGGTGGCGTTCAGGGCGCGCGGGAAGCCGCAGTAGACGGCGGAGTGCAGCAGGGCCTCGACGATCTGCTGGGGCGTCAGGCCGACGTTCAAGGCGGCGTTGACGTGCACCCGGAGCTGCGGCTCGCAGCCGCCCAGCGCGGTGAGCATGCCGAGGGTGACCAACTGGCGGTCGCGCGGCGCGAGTCCGGGACGGGAGTAGATCTCGCCGAAGCCCCAGGCGGCGACCTGGTGGGCGAGTTCGGGCGACACGTCGGACAGCGCGGCGAGGACGTTCCGGCCGGCCTCGCCGTCGATCCGGCCGAGCACGTCGAGCCCGTGCTCGAAGCGCTCCCGGCGGGTGGTGGCGGTGTCGGTGGTGGTCATCGGGCTCTCCCTCGTTCGGCGGTGCGGGGCAACGGGGGAGACGGTAGGAGTTGGAGCGCACTCGAAGGCAAACGGCCCGGCCCGCCCCGGTGGAGCCGGGGCGGGCCGGACGCGCGGCGCCGCCGACGGGGCGTCAGGGCTTCAGGATGAGCCGGATCGGGTTGCCCTGCTTGGTGTGCAGGCGCTCGACGGCCTCCGCAGCCTGCTCCAGCGGGAGGACCTCGCTGACCGAGCGGGAGAAGTCCAGCCGGCCGCCGGCGGCGAGCGAGATCAGCTGTGGGACGGCGGTCTCCTCCGAGCCGTAGTGGCCGAGGATCTGCTGCTGGAGGTAGGAGAACCGGACGCTGTTGGCGACCGTCAGCGGCTGGTCGGTCAGACCCACCAGGACCAGGCGCCCGTGCGCGCCGAGCACCGTCATCGCCTGCTCGCGGACGGCGGGCACCCCGGCGAAGTCGAAGGCGGCGGCCAGGCCGGCCCGCCGGTGGCGGCGCCGATCTTCGCGGCCAGCTCCGGGTCCGCCGAGTCCAGCGCCAGGTCCGCGCCGAAGGCGAGGGCCCGCTCGCGGGCGGCGGGGGACGGGTCGACGGCGATCACCGGGTTGGCGCCGATCGTGCGCAGCAGCTGCACGCCGTGCGCGCCCAGCCCGCCGACGCCCCAGACGCCGACCGGCTCGGCCGGCCGGACCTGGCCGGTGGTGGTGATGGCGCCCCACGGGGTGGAGACCGCGTCCGGAATGATCGAGCCCTGCTCGAACGGGATCGACTCGGGCAGCCGGATCAGGGTGTCCGTGCGGGCGAGCGCGAACTCGGCCCAGCCGCCGTCGTAGTCCACGCCGCGCGTCCAGGTGATCCCGTCGCGCTTCTCGCCGGCCTGCAGGACGACCCGGTCGCCGACCTGCCAGGGGCCCGGCTCCGGCCCCAACTCTGCGACGGTGCCCGCCACTTCGTGGCCCAGTGTGACGCTCTCGCCGGGCAGGTACAGCGGCGTCAGCGAGCCGTCGATCAGGTGGACGTCCGACAGGCAGACGCCCGCCGCCTCGACCTTGACCAGCACCTGGCCGGCGCCGGGGACGGGACGCTCCACCTCCTCCACGCTCAGCTTGCGGGTGGGCAGGTGCAGACGGACGGCACGCATCCGGGCCATGGTCGATCCTCTCCGGCCGACGGCGGACTGTCGGCGGCCTCGTTGCCGCAACGCCCCGCCGATGGTCTATCGCAAGGCGACTTGCATTGCCGAGGCTACGTCGCGCTCCACGCCAATGCAAGGAGGCCTGCGTTAGGCTTCGGGCGTGTCGAGAGCAGACAGGTCGAAGCCGGGGCCGCGCCGCTCGGAGCCCCGCCCGCAGGGCGCGGAGCCCGGAGCGAACGAGCCGGAGGGGCGCGGCGCGCCGCCCGGCAGCGGGGCGCCCGCCCCGCTGCGCCGCCGGGGCGCGGCGATGCGGCGCGCCGT
Organism: Kitasatospora cheerisanensis KCTC 2395; assembly: GCF_000696185.1. Taxonomy (GTDB): domain Bacteria; phylum Actinomycetota; class Actinomycetes; order Streptomycetales; family Streptomycetaceae; genus Kitasatospora; species Kitasatospora cheerisanensis. The sequence goes on from NZ_KK853997.1 coordinate 7,538,797, forward strand.
GCTCGACGCCACCGTGCGCCTGCTCGCCGAGGGCGGACTGGAGGCCGCCAGCGTGTCGGCGGTGGCCGCGGCCGCCGGCGTCCACGAGACGTCCGTGTACCGCAACTGGGGCACCCGGGAGCAACTGCTCCGCGAGGCGCTCGCCGACTACACCGACCACGCACTGCCGCTGCCCGACACCGGCAGCCTGCGCGAGGACCTGCGCCAACTCCTCACCGCCCTCGGCGCGTTCCTCGCCACCCCGGAGGGCCCCGCACTGCTGCACCTGAGCATCGCGCCCGCCACCGCCGAGACCCGAAGCGGCCGCGACGCCTACTGGGCCGACCGCCTGGAGCGCGCCGAGGTGCTGCTGCGCCGGGCCGCCGAACGCGGCGAGATCCGCGCGGACGCCGACCCCCGGGCCGCCGTCGAGGCGCTGATGAGCCCGCTGTTCGCCCGCCACCTGCTGCTCGGCGAACCCGTCACCCCCGAGTTCCTGTCCGCCCTGGTCGACCTGCTGGTGGACGGTCTGGCCCCGCGCTGACCCGCCGTCGGCAGAGCGCCCCCGTCCACGAAGCACAAGACCCGGACCCCCTTCCGGTTTCCCCCCGCCCCGGGATACCTCTTGAAGGAGCGGGCCGCGACGGCCCGGTGACGATCCGTTACCGACTTCCGGGGGCAGTGTCATGGACGAAGACTGGTACGTGGACGACCGGTGCACCGGCTGCGACGTCGCGCGGCAGCTCGCGCCGGAGCTGGTGGTGCAGGCCGGCCGGCGCTCCGAGGTGGTGCGGCAGCCGCGGACCGCGGCCGAGCTGGCCGACCTGAACGCCGCCGCCTACGCCTGCCACACCCGCTCGATCCGGCGCCGCTCCGGCCCGCTCGACCCGGCCGCGGACCCGTACCCGCTGGCGATCGACGAGAACGTGCTGCTCTGCGGCCACAACTCGCGGCGCACCGCCGGGGCCAACTCGTACCTGCTGCGGCGGCCCGGCGGCACCCAGGTGATGATCGACACGCCGCGCTGGTCGGAGTCGCTGGCCGCCCGCTACGAGGCGCTCGGGCCGGTCACCGACGTGCTGCTGACCCACCGGGACCACGCCGCGCACGGCCGCCGCTACGCCGACCGCTTCGGGGCCAGGCTGTGGATCCACGAGGGCGACCTCGAATTCGCGCCCGACGCCGACCGGGTGATGCGCGGCACCGAGCCGATCACGATCACGGACGGCGTGGTCGCCCACCCCGTACCCGGCCACACCGAGGGCAGCGTGCTGTTCCTCGCCGACGACCGGTACTGCTTCAGCGGCGACACGATCTACTGGTCGCGCACCGCCGGCGCGCTGGCCGTCGCCGAACACGTCACCTGGTACTCCATCGAGGCCCAGGCCGCCTCGCTGGCCCGGGTCGCGCCCGGGCTGCGCTTCGAGTGGATGCTGCCGGGCCACGGTGACCGCAAGCAGCTGACGGCCGATCGGATGGCCGAGCAGCTGAGCGCCCTGGTCGCCCACGCCGGCCGGCTCCGGCCCGGGCCGGTGGACTTCGCCGCGCACCGGTGGTGAGCGCCCGCGCGGGTACGGTGGGCCGATGACCATTCGGGTGATCGTGCTCAACGGCGGTTCCAGCAGCGGGAAGAGCAGCCTCGCCCGCGCCTTGCAGGCACAACTGCCGGAACCCTGGCTGACGTTCGGCATCGACGACCTGATCGCGGCGATGCCTCCGGCGCTGCTGGAGGGGGGCGGCGGCATCGAGCTCGGGGAGGGCGTCGTCACGGTCGGCGACGCCTTCCGGCGGCTGGAGGGCGCCTGGATGGCCGGCGTCGCCGCCACCGCCCGGGCCGGCGCGCCGGTCGTCGCCGACGACGTGTTCCTCTCCGGCCCGGCCTCCCAACAGCGCTGGCGCACGGCGCTGTCGGGCCTGGACGTGCTCTGGGTCGGGGTCCGCTGCGACCCGGACCAGGCCGCCGCCCGCGAACGCGCCCGGCCGGACCGCACTCCGGGCATGGCCGCCGACCAGGCCCTCCGGGTCCACGACGGCGTCCACTACGACCTGGAGGTGGACACCACCCGCACCCCGCCCGCCGCCTGCGCCCGCACGATCGCGGACCGGCTGGGCGGGTAGCCGCCAACGGGTCGGCGAGCCCAGAACTGGGCATCCTGGTAAAGACTTTGACGATTCATTAGAATTCCTTGCCTCGGGGGTGAGGCTGGAATGGAACCGAACACTGCCGTGCCGAGCGACACCTCCGTGGTGAGGATCCTCGGTGCGGGCGGCCGGCCGGAAGGGGCCGGGTTCCTGATCGGGCGGCGCGAGGTGGTCACCTGCGCGCATGTGGTGGCCCGCGTGCTCGGGGTGGCGGCCGACGCGCCGGAGGCGCCGGACGGGCAGGTGGAGGTGGACTTCCCGCTGGCCGCGCCGGGGCGGCGGATCCTCGCGGAGGTGGCCGGATGGACGCCGATCGGGCCCGACGGCTCCGGGGACGTCGCGGTGCTGCGGACGGTCGAGGCCGCACCGGCGGGGGCGGCCGTGGCCAGGATCGAGCAGCGCGCCCAACCCGATCGGCGGGTAAGGACGTTCGGGTTCCCGGCCGGGTACGACGACGGGGTGTGGAGCGTCGGCCGCCTGCGCGGGCGGACAGCGGCGGGCTGGTACCAGTACGACACCGACCCGGCCGGGGAGCACCGGGTGCAGCCCGGATTCTCCGGTGCGCCGGTGTGGGACGTCGCCGAGGGCGGCGTGGTCGGCATGGTGGTCGCGGCGGACGGCGGCGGCAGCCGCTCCGGGTATCTGATCCCGACCGAGGCGCTTCGCGAGGCCTGGCCCGAACTCGAAGCCTCCGCGAAGCCGTTGAGCCCGTTCCGCGGGCTGGAGCCGTTCGAAGAACGCCACGCCGACCGGTTCCACGGCCGTGAACAGCTCGCCGTGCGGATCGTCGAGCAACTCGGCTGGGCACCGGTGCTCGGCGTGGTCGGCCCGTCCGGCTGCGGAAAGTCCTCGGTGCTGCACGCCGGAGTGCTGCCCCGGCTGCGGGCCCGCGACGGCCTCCACGTGGTGGCGTTCCGCCCGGGCCGGCACGGCCGCGGCCCGGTCGAGGCGCTGGCGGCGGCCCTGCTGCCGGCCCTCGAACCGGCGCTCGGAGAGACCGCCAGACTGGCCGAACTCCCCACCCTCGTCAGGCTGTTGCGGGACGGCAGGCTGCCGGAGGTGACCGATAGGCTGCTGGCCCGGCAGCGCAAGGACCGGCTGCTGCTGGTGATCGACCAGTTCGAGGAGGCACTGACCGGCGCCGACGGCGCCGACCTGGACATCCTCGCGGCCGCCCTCGGCGCCGCCCTGCTCCCCGGCTCCCCGCTGCGCGTCGTCACCGCGCTGCGCAGCGACTTCCTCACCGCCGCGCTCACCCACCCCGGGCTGGCCCCGCTGTTCGGCGGCGACCGCCTGGTCACCGTCGGCGCGATGACCGACGCCGAAGTGCGCACCGCCGTCGAGCGGCCGCTGGAGGGCAGCGGCGTCCGCTACGAGCCCGGCCTGGTCGACCGGATCCTCGGCGACCTCGGCGGCGAACCGGGCCGCCTGCCGCTGCTCGAATTCACCCTCACCGAGCTGTGGGAACGCCAACAGCACGGCGTCATCGGCCACGCCGCGTACGAGGCGCTCGGCGGTGTCGGCCGGGCGCTGGCCCGGCATGCCGAGCAGCTGTGGACCGGCAGCCTGAGCGCGGACGAGCAGCGGGCCGCCCGGGCCCTGCTGGTCCAACTGGTGCAGCCCGGCGCCGACGGCACCGCCCCGACCCGGCGCACCACCGCCCGCTCCGACCTGAACGATGGTCAATGGCGGATCGCCCAGCGCCTGCTGACCACCCGCCTGATCGTGCCCGGCGCCGAGTACCTGCCGCCCGACGGGCCGCCCGAGGAGACCGTCGAACTCGTCCACGAGGTGCTGCTCACCCACTGGGACCGGCTGCGCGACTGGTTCGACACCGACCACGAGTTCCGCACCTGGCAGGAGGATCTGCGCCGCCGGATCGGTCGCTGGCAGGACGACGGCCGCCCCGGCCGCCGACTGCTGCGCGGCGCCGAACTGCGCGACGCCCGGAGCTGGCAAGGCCGCCGAGGCGACGAACTACGGCCGATCGAACGGGAGTTCGTCGCCGCGAGCGTCCGTGGCAGCCGTCGGCGGTGGAGCGCGGCGGTGGCCCTGACGGTCGTCCTCGGCCTGGTCGCCGGCCTGGGCACCTGGGGCTGGCAGGACGCCGTCCACGACGACGCGGCGACCACCGCGTCCCGGGTGCTCGTGCAGCAGTCCCGGGACGCCGAGTCGATGTCCGACATCACCGACCGCGGTTCCTCGTACACCGCGCTCCTGCTGGCACTGCGCGCCTACCGCACCCGCGACACCGAGCAGACCCGGGCCAGGCTCGGCGAGATGTACGCCACGTACGGCTTCGCCGACCTGCTCGCGCCCCGCTACACCAGCGTCGCGGCGCTGCTCGTCGGACCGCTCGGCCGTCTCTCCAGCTCCACGCTCGCCGACGCGACCGGCCGGGTGGTGGCGGGGCGGGCCGCGGACGGCACCGTGGTGGTGCTGCGCCTGGACGCCGAAGGCCTGCACCGGCAGCCCACCGGCCGGCCGGCCGACGTGATCGGCGTCAGCCCGGACGGCTCCACGGTGGCGATGGGCCGCTCGTCGCTGTCGCTGTCCCGAGCCGTCCCGACCGGGCCGCCCGACCCCCGCGGCCTGCCGGCCGAACTGTACGACGTGCGGACCGGCGCCGTACGGGAGCTCGAACGCCCACCGGACGGCGACCCGTGGACCGGTGACCTGGGCGGCGAGATCCTGCCGGGCCTCGACCTGTCGGACCTGCCCGACCTGCCCGACCTGCCCGGTCTGGCCATGCCCACCGAGTACGCGCGGTTCACGTTCTCGCCGGACGGCTCGGTGCTGCTGGGCCGCACCGGCGTGTACGGCAACCCAGGGCGGCTGGTGCTGTGGGACACCGCGTCCGGGCGGATCAGGAAGATCCTGCCGTCCTCCGAGGACCTGGCCGGCGAACTGTGGCTCGGCGCGGGCGGCGAGAGCGCCCTCACGCTCAGCGACGCCGTCGGCCTCGACCCGACCGGGACCGTCTCGGTGAAACTGTGGGACCTGAGCGGCAACGCCCCGGTCGGTCGGGAACTGCTGCACCGCCGCGGCTCGCCCACGCTCGCCCTGCAGGCCGACGTCAGCCCCGCGCTGGACCGGATGGCGCTTGTGGAGTCGCAGCAGGCGGCCGACCTGACGGTCACTTACCACCTGGCGGTGTACGAGCTGCCGAGCGGACGCGTGCTCGGCGAGAGCACCGGCGCAGAGCTGCTGGCAGTCTCCGGCGTCGCGGTGGCGTCCGGCAGTTCACGCGCCGTCCCCTACGCCCTCGCCGACGGCTCCCCCGCCGAGCGGCGACCGGCCGACGGCCCGATCCTGCCGCTCGGCGGCTCCTGGACGGCCGACCTGCTCGGCACCGACACCGACCCGGCGGTGCTGCTGGCCGACAACGGCGTGGTCGCCCTCGCCGCCGGCCGCGACCCGCTGGCCCGCCTGCCGCGCCCGGACAGCGCCCCGATGCGGCGGACGCCGGACGGCGGTTCACCGCGCTGTGCCGGGCGCTCGGCGACGAGACACTGCCGGCCGCCGCGGCCCAGAAACTGCCACCCGGGGCGTACCGGGGGCCCGTGTGCAACCGACCGAAGGAGAGCCATGACTGACGGAACGCAACTCGTCCGGGTGCCGCTGGGCGACGTGGAGGGCGGCGGGCACGTGGTGCTGGAGCTGGACAGTGCGGCCTCCGGCATCGTGCGGGCGGCCCGGCCCGGGGAGGTCGCGGCGACCGCCACCCGGAGCCTGACCGAGAGCTTCGATCAGGTCCGCGGCGCGGCCGCCGCCCTGCTGGAGCGCCTCACCACGCTGCCCAGTCCGCCCAGCAGCGTCGAGGTGGAACTCGGCGTCAAGATCAACGCCGAGGCCGGGGCGGTGATCGCCAAGACCGCCGCCGAGGGCAACTTCACCATCAAGCTGACCTGGGAGCGCCCCACCGCCACGGACTGACCTCCCGTCAGTGGGCGCCCACCGAGGTGATCTTGACGACGGCCCGGCCCTCCTCGTCGGAGCCGTACAGGTCGACCTCGGCGGAGATGCCCCAGTCGTGGTCGCCGTTCGGGTCGTCGAAGATCTGCCGGACCCGCCACAGGCCCTCGTCCTCGACCTCCTCGATCAGCAGCATCTTCGGGCCGCGCGCGTTCGGACCGGTGAACAGGTCGTCGTACTCGTCCCAGTAGCCGTCCATCGCGTCCGCCCAGCGGTCCGCGTCCCAGCCGTCCTCGCCGTCGAGTTCGGCGAGCGAGTCGTAGTGCTCCAGCGCGCACAGCTCGACCCGGCGGAACAGCTCGTTGCGGACCAGCACCCGGAACGCGCGGGAGTTCGCGGTGACGGGGGCCGGCTTGTCGTCGAGCCGGACCTCGCCCGCCTCCGGCTCGGTCGGGTTGGCCAGCGCCTCCCACTCGTCCAGCAGCGAGGAGTCGACCTGGCGGACCAGCTCGCCCAGCCAGGCGATGACGTCCTTCAGGTCGTCGGTCTTGATGTCGTCCGGGACGGTCTGCTCCAAGGCCTTGAACGCGCCCGCCAGGTAGCGCAGCACGATGCCCTCGGTCCGGGCCAGCTCGTAGAAGCCCACGTAGTCCGTGAACGTCATCGCCCGCTCGTACAGGTCGCGGACCACCGACTTCGGCTGCAACGGGTGGTCGCCGATCCACGGGTGCGCCCGCCGGTACACGTCGTAGGCGTGGCCGAGCTGCTCCTCCAGCGGCTTCGGGTACGTGATCTCCTGGAGCCGGTTCATCCGCTCCTCGTACTCGACGCCGTCGCGCTTCATCTCCGCCACGGCCTCGCCGCGCGCCTTGTTCTCCTGCGAGGCGAGGATCTGCCGCGGGTCGTCGAGGGTCGCCTCGACCACCGACACCACGTCCAGCGCGTACGACGGCGACTCCGGGTCCAGCAGGTCGAACGCGGCCAGCGCGAACGTCGACAGCGGCTGGTTCAGCGCGAAGTTCTCCTGGAGGTCCAGCGTCAGCCGGACGGTGCGGCCCTCGGAGTCCGGCTGCTCCAACTGCTCCACCACGCCGCCCTCCAGCAGCGACCGGTAGATGGCGATCGCGTTCCGGATGTGGCGGCGCTGCGCCGGGCGGTCCTCGTGGTTGTCGGTGAGCAGCTTGCGCATCGCCTCGAAGGCGTTGCCCGGGCGGCCGATCACCGACAGCAGCATGGCGTGGCTGACCTTGAAGCGGGACACCAGCGGCTCCGGGTCGGCCGCGATCAGCCGCTCGAAGGTCTCCTCGGTCCAGGACACGAACCCGTCCGGGGCCTTCTTGCGGACCACCTTCTTGCGCTTCTTCGGGTCGTCGCCGGCCTTCGCCAGCGCCCGGTCGTTCTCCACCACGTGCTCCGGCGCCTGCGCCACCACCTGGCCGACGGTGTCGAAGCCGGCCCGGCCCGCCCGACCGGCGATCTGGTGGAACTCGCGGGCCCGCAGAATCCGCACCCGCTGCCCGTCGTACTTCGACAGCGCCGTGAACAGCACCGTGCGGATCGGCACGTTGACGCCCACGCCGAGGGTGTCGGTGCCGCAGATCACCTTCAGCAGACCGGCCTGCGCGAGGCGCTCCACCAGGCGGCGGTACTTCGGCAGCATGCCGGCGTGGTGCACGCCGATCCCGTGCCGGACGTAACGCGACAGGTTGCGGCCGAACTTGGTGGTGAAACGGAAGTTGCCGATCAGGGCGGCGATCGCGTCCTTCTCCTGCTTCGAGCACATGTTGATGCTCATCAGCGACTGCGCCCGCTCCACCGCCTCCTTCTGCGTGAAGTGGACGACGTACACCGGCGCCTGACCGGTGTTCAGCAGCTCCTCCAGCGTGTCGTGGAGGGACGTCCGGCGGTACTCGTAGAACAGCGGCACCGGGCGGGTCGCCGACCGCACCACCGTGGTCGGACGGCCGGTGCGGCGGGCCAGGTCCTCCTCGAAGCGGCGGACGTCGCCGAGGGTCGCCGACATCAGCAGGAACTGCGCCTGCGGGAGCTCGAGCAGCGGGATCTGCCAGGCCCAGCCGCGGTCCGGCTCCGCGTAGAAGTGGAACTCGTCCATCACGACCTGGCCGATGTCCGCCCGCGGGCCGTCGTGCAGCGCGATCTGCGCCAGCACCTCCGCCGTGCAGCAGATGATCGGCGCGGTCGGGTTCACCGAGGCGTCGCCGGTCATCATGCCGACCTGCTCGGTCCCGAAGATCTTGCACAGGTCGAAGAACTTCTCCGACACCAAGGCCTTGATCGGCGCGGTGTAGAACGTCCGCTTGCCCTCGGCCAGCGCGGCGAAGTGCGCGCCCGCCGCGACCAGGGACTTGCCGGAGCCGGTCGGGGTCGCCAGGATCACGTTGTTCCCGGAGACCAGCTCGATCAGCGCCTCCTCCTGCGCGGGGTAGAGAGTGATGCCGCGCTCCGACGCCCACTCGGCGAAGGTCTCGAACAGCGAGTCGGGCGTGGCGGGTTTCGGCATCAGGTCCAGGAGGGTCACCCCGCTATCTTGCCCGTCCGGCATGACCATGGGCAAAGCTCGGACCCGCACCGTCCGTCCGTGCCGCCGCCGAGCCGTCCGGGCGGTTTCTCCGGGTAGTCGAGAGGCGACACGCCGTCACGGGAACGCTCCGGTCCGGCCGCCCCCGCCCGGGAGCGGCCCGACCCGCACGTCACCGACGGGGACGGCAACCCGCTCGGCCCCGACCAGCGCGTGCGCACCACCGCCGTCGGCTCCACCGGCGTCGGCGCCTGGATCGCCCCCTACCAGGGCTCCCCGCCCCCGCCGGCCTCGATCCGGCTGACCGTCACCTGCACCGACGGCAGCTGACCCACCGCGAACGGGCCTGTCACCGGCGCCTGGCATGCTCGGCCCCAGGACGGTGACGGCCCGTCAACCACCCCGCCCCGGGGCCGGACCGGCCGCCGGGAAGGAGCTCGTGGTGCACGACGACGGGTCGGCGGTCCGCGCACTGCCGGACGCGCGAGGGCGGGACGCGCGCCGGGCCGTGCTCGACCACCTCCTCGGCCTGGTCGCCGACTCCCCGCTGAGCGAGACCCTGGTGCTGCGCGGCAGCGCCGTGATGCCGGCCTGGGTCGGGGACGCGGCACGCGAACCCGCCGACCTCGACTGGATCGTCCCCGGGCCGTGGCTGCTCCCCGTCGACACCGAACACCCCTACCCGTACGTCGACGAGGTGGCCGCCGTCCAGCAGTGGCCGGAGGCCGCCGACGGCGCCGGCCGGTACGAGATCTGGACCTTCGAGGAGTTCGACACCCGCGGCGCGCGGCCCGTCGTCCCGCCCGAGGGACTGCACTGGATCACCGAAGCCGAACCGGAGACCCACGCACCCCACGAGACGCTGCTCGACCTGGTGCGCGAGCGGCCGACCGTCGCGCCCGGGCTGGTGCTCGACCCCGACGCCGCCCGGGAGGACGGCACCTGGACCTACGCCGCCGCCCTCGCCGGGTACGACGCTCCGGGAGTGCGCCTGGCCCTCCCCTGGCAGGCGGACGGCCACCCGCCCGGCGAGGTGCGGCTCGACTTCGCCCGCGACGAGTGGCTCCCCGAACCCCCGGTGTGGACGGCCATACCCCGGGCCGACGGCAGCGGGCCGACCGTGCTGCGCACCGCGAGCCGCGAACTGTCGCTCGCCTGGAAGCTGCTGTGGCTGCACGCCGACAGCGCCGCCGCCGGCCGGGCCCGGGCCAAGGACCTGCACGACGCCGTCCTGCTCGCCGAGACCGCGGCGGCCCCGCCCGCCCCCGACCTGCTGCGCAGGGTGTTCCGCCGCGAACCGGGCCGCCCCGCGGCCGGCGGGGCGCCACGCCTGGACGCGGTGCTGCTGCCGGCCGCCGACTGGGCGCAGTTCCGCGCGAGCCACCCGCGGGTGCGGGGCAGTGCCGAGGAGTGGCTCGCGCGGCTGCGCCGGGCACTGGAACGGTAGGCCCTCGTCCGCAGCGGTTCCGGGTGCCCCGGCCGACGGCTCAGGGGCAGGTGACGACCTGGCCGGCCCAGGACAGGCCGCCGCCGAACGCGAACAGCAGCACCCGCGCGCCGGAACGCAGTTCGCCGCGCTCCACGAGCTTCGCCAGTGCCAGCGGGACGGACGCCGCCGAGGTGTTGCCGGAGTCCACCACGTCCCGGGCGACCACCGCGTCCTCGGACAGGCCCAGCTTCTGCACCAGCGACTCGATGATCCGCAGGTTCGCCTGGTGCGTCACCACCCCGTCCAGCTCCGCCGGGCTCAACCCGGCCGCCCGGCACGCCTGTTCGGCCAGCGCCGGCAGCTCCGTGGTCGCCCACCGGAACACCGCCTGGCCGTCCTGCTCGAACCGCGGGTGCCAGTCGCCGAGCAGCCGCACCGCACTCGCCCGCGACGGGTCCGAGCCCCACACCACCGGACCGACGCCGGTGCCCGCGCCCTCGGTCGCCGAGAGCACCGCCGCGCCCGCGCCGTCGCCCAGCAGGATGCAACTGCGCCGGTCCGTCCAGTCGGTGACGTCCGACATCTTCTCCGCACCGATCACCAGCGCGTGCCGGGCCGCGCCCGCGCGCAGCGAGTGATCGGCGAGGGAGAGCGAGGTGCAGAAGCCCGCACAGCCGTTGTTCACGTCGAACGCCACCGCCGACGGGATGCCCAGGCGGGCCGCGACCTGCGCCGCGATCGACGGGCACCGGTCCATCGCGCTACAGGTGGCCACCGTGATCTGCCCGATCTCCGCCGGGTCCAGGCCGGACGCCGCGAGCGCCTTGGCGGCGGCCGCCGAGGCGAGGTCCGCCACCGACTCGTCCGGCGCGGCGATCCGCCGGGTGGCGATGCCCGTCCGCCGCCGGATCCACTCGTCGTCCGTCTCCACCATGGTCGCCAGCTCGTCGTTGGTCAGCACCCTGCTGGGCTGGTGGTGGCCGAGACCGGCGATACGCACTCCGGACATGGCAGCTCCCTTCCGCGACAACGGCCACCGACCGGTGCCGGAGGCAACGGCGCGAAATATAGCAACCGACCGGTCGGAAGCTAAACGCCGCCCCGCACCCCGGACACCCCGTCACCTCCCGCCGGCCGCCCCGAAGAGGCCCGCCCGGTGCGCCAGGAGTTCGGAGCGGACGAGTTCGAGGAGGCGGCCCGACCAGTTGCGGCCGCGGCCCGCGTTGTCGCCCCAGAAGGCCGAGTTGACGTCGTCGTAGATCACGGTGGCGTCGCCGGTGCCGAGCAGGATCTCGGCCAGCTCGGGGTGCTGCTCGTACTTGGCGCGCAGCAGGCGGGTCAGGACGGCGGTGCGGACGTGCTCCCAGCCCTCGCGGCGCGAGGACGCGGCGGCGAGGGTGCGGGCCGCGGCCGCGTTCGGTGCGGCGGCGACGGCCGGCCGGGTCTCCGGGTCGGCGACCGACAGGGCCCAGTAGGCGTGCGCGACGGAGGGGTAGGCGGCGCCGTCGACGGTGATCGGGGCGGGGTAGTCGTGGCGCAGGCCGAGCTTGCCGGGCTCGTCCAGCGGCTTGTTCGGGTACGAGTGGTAGAGCTGGACGGCCGGGGCGTGCGAGGTCGCCGGCCCGTCGGCCGGGGTCCGGTCCGGCCGTTCGGCGTTCCGGCGGGCCCGCTCCTCGAAGTACCCGAGGGCGTTGTCGTAGCTCTCCTGCGTGATCGTCCCGTCGAACGGCAGGTACGTCCGGCCGCCGGGCCCGGCCACCAGCACCCGCAGCGGCCGGTCCTTGCGGTCCATGTCGCCCAGCGCGTAGCGGCGCTGGGACTCCGGGATCGCCAGGAACGCGTCCCGGGCCGCGGCCCGGTTCTGCTCGGTCCGGTCGGCGAGGAAGACGTCGACGGCGGCCAGGCAGCGCCCGGTCGAGTCCGGCCGCCCGTTCAACAGGTCGATGGTGTCGCGGACTTCGCCGAGCAGCTCGTCGGGGGTGGTCCAGCTCTCCGGCTCGGCGAAGTTCCAGTCCACCAGGTCGTGCACGGAGGCCTGGGCGCCCGCCGGGAAGCTGGTGGCCACCCAGCCGGTGCGCAGCTTCTCCGCGAACTCCTCGACCGTGACCAGGCCCCAGCAGTCGATCAGCCCGTCCGCGTAGACGAACAGGTCGGTGAGGAAGTACTGGCCGCCGTTGCAGATGAACGCGGGCCGCCAGGTGCCGGGTATGCGGACGCCGTCCGCGATGCGATGGGTGAGCCGGTTGCCGATCATCCCCGGATTGTGCCGCAGCCGCCGCCGGGCGGGCCGCGAATTTCCCGGCCGCGGGTCGGCCCGGGTCGGGCGGTGACAGTTCGTGGACGGCGCGTCATAATGGCGCGCTCAGGGGGATGTTCGGAGCAATGGGCAGCGCGAGCACGACCAAGGACTTCTCCACCTTCTGCGATCTGGGCCTGGCCCTCGCCAGTCAGGTCGGCCTGAACACCGACCACAGCGTCGGCAAGGACCTCGCCAAGGCGGGCACCCGGCAGGTGGACGGCCACAAGGCGGTCGTCGTCACGATGATCGACGAGGACGGCAACCCCGTGTCCTACACCATCGCCGCGGAGGGCAAGCCCCACCTCCTGTCGACGGAGACCAGCCCGGGCCTGATGACCGTCCGGCTCGGCGACTTCGGCACACCGGTGAACGCCACGCCTCCGCCGGACGACCGGATCGCCCGCCGCTGACCCGCGCTCCCTCGGGCCCGGCCGGGCGCGGCCTGTCGCCGGGAGGTGGCAGACTCGCCGGCGTGACGAAGATCGAAGCGATCGAAGCGGTGCTGACCGCCAACAGCCGGGGCGGGCACCGAGGTTGGTCCGGCGAGTTCGCGGCGGCCGGGCAGCTGGCGAGCCGGGGCGAGGTCGCGCTGTGCGGGCTGGACGGCGCGGAGTTCTACACGTACGGCGCGCTCGGCGACGGACTGCACGAGGTGTACCTGGCGTACGAGCAGGACGACGAGCGGGGCGCCACCGTCACGGCGGTCGCGCTGCTCGCGGGCGGCTGCACGCCGCAGGCGCTGACGGCCGCACGCTGGGAGCAGGTGTCGGACGACGTCAACGAGCTGAGCGAGCGCGCCACCGCGCTCCACTCCGGCACCCCGGAGCGGTACGGCATCCGCAAGGCCCTGCACCTGACGCCGGAGTTCGCGTCGGGCGAGGACCCGATCGCGCAGGCCGTCGCCGAACTCCGGGCGCAGCAGGAGGCCGGCTCCCGGACGCCGGTGCTCGACGTCCTGGTCGACCCGGCGACCGGCGCGAACGCGCTGGTGTTCCCGACCTGGGCGTTCACCTCGAACAGCATCCTGATCGGGCGGGACGCCGCCGGGGCGGGCGTGGGGATCCTCTGGTCGCACTTCGGCGAGTGACCCGGTGGGCCGGGCGCCGCGCGTCGGGCGGGTGACCACGTAGGATTCGCGGCCGGGGCGCCGACCGGCGCGCCCGGCCCCGCGGACCCGACGGAGGAGGACCGATGAGCCCGCGCAGCACCGTGGTCGAGGCCCGCCGCACCCGGGCCCGGATCATCGACCGGAGCGTGGCCCTGGCGTCCGTGGACGGCCTCGAAGGCCTCACCATCGGACGCCTCGCCACCGACCTCGGGCTGAGCAAGGCCGGCGTGCTGGGCCACTTCGGCACCAAGGAGACGCTCCAACTCGCCACCCTGGAACGGGCGTCCGCGCTCTTCACCGCCCTGGTCTGGGATCCGGCCGCGGACGCCGAACCCGGCCTGCCCCGGCTGCGGGCCGTCTGCGACAGCTGGATCGCGTACCTCGAACACGCCCGCGAGGTCTTTCCCGGCGGCTGCCTGTTCACCACCGCCGCGGTCGAGTTCGACGCGCACGACGGCCCCGTCCGGAAGAACGTCGCCCGCCTGCTGCTGGTCTGGCGCCGCCGCCTGGCCGGCGAGGTCCGGCTGGCGATCGAGGCCGGCCAGTTGCCCGCCGACACCGACCCCGAGCAGATCGTCCACGAGCTGACCGGCATCTACCTGGCGCTCAACCAGTCCCTCCAGCTGCTGCGCGACCCGCTCGCCGCGACCCGCACCCGCAACGCCCTCGACCGCCTCCTCCCGCCGGCCGCCTGACGCCCCGGGGGAGCCCCCCGGGGCGTGTCGGCACGGGGGATCAGGAAGCCAGACCGTCCACGCTGGAGACGGTGGCGCCGAGGTCGCACCAGACGGTGGACGTTCCGCCGGTCTCCACCCGGTTCCCGTAGTGCACGTAGGTGCCGTAGTTCGGCTTGTAGCAGGTGGCCTTGGCGACGAAGGCCCCGCCCGTGCACCGGATGGACGCCCCGGCGTGGCCGCCGCTCCCGGTGAAGTACTGCCGGTTCCCGCACGACAGCGACGCGGCCCGGCGGACGAGGACGACATCCCGACGAGCCCCGCGGCCGCCAGCACCACCGAGGCGACCACCGAGGCCATGACCCGAGCACGCATTCCAACCTCCTGCAGACGAGGAATCGACCGTATGCGGAGAACCGTAGACACCCCCGCCCCCGACCCACCACGGCGCACCACCCGCACCAGTTGGCTCCGGCGCGCACCGTCCCCGCACTCACCGGCCCCGCGCCGCCCCGTACTTCCGAACGCCCCCCGGGGAGAATCGGAGGCATGACGAGTGCGATACGGGAGTTGTTCGGGCGGGCCGGGACGCACGTGGAGTCGGACCTGCGGACGCTGCTCGACACGATCGGGGAGGACTTCGGCCGCGCCGACATGGCCGCCCTGCTGGAGCTGATCTGGACCGACCGGGCCGGCCCGGCGGCGGCGTGCGCCAGGGTGCGGGAGGTGATGGGGCGGCAGGTGACGCGGCATCGGATCGCCGCCGGGTTCCGGCCGCCGGTGCGGGTCGCGGCGAAGAGCGGCAGCCTGCTCGGCGTGGTCCGGAACGAGGTCGGCGTGGTCTCGTTCCCGGACGGCCGGGAGTACGTCGCCGCCGTGTTCACCCGTTCCCGTCCCGGCTCGGACGACGTCGCGATCAGCCGGGCCGTGGGCGAGGCCGCCGCGCTGGCCGTCGGCGCTCTGCGGGAGCACGGCTGACGGCGGGCCGGGCGGGGGACCTGACCTCGAACAGGTCGCCGGCGGGGTCGGTGAAGTGGAGGCCGCGGGCGCACAGCGGGTGGTCGGTGCGGCCGTTGCCGGGGGCGGAGGGCGGCCGACGGACCGGGCAATCGCAGTAACAGGCCGTCCATCGTTCGAGTGCTGAATGCCCGTCACCACCCGTGTGGCACCCGGACATCGCCGGGGCGGCTCCTACTGTCGGCGCTCTAACGGTGCGTTCGAACGAGGAGGACGGCCATGGGTCGTGTCGTCAGGGCTGCCCTGTTCCAGACCGCGTGGACGGGGGACAAGGAGTCGATGGTCGCGGCGCACGAGAAGGCCGCCCGGGACGCCGCCGCGCAGGGGGCGCGGATCATCGGGTTCCAGGAGGTGTTCAACGCACCGTACTTCTGCCAGGTGCAGGAACCCGAGCACTACGGCTGGGCCGAAGCCGTCCCGGACGGGCCGACCGTGCGGCGGATGTGCGCGCTGGCGCGCGAGCTCGGGATGGTGATGGTGGTGCCGGTGTACGAGATCGAGCAGGCCGGCTTCTACTACAACACCGCCGCCGTGATCGACGCCGACGGCAGCTACCTCGGGAAGTACCGCAAGCACCACATCCCGCAGGTGCACGGCTTCTGGGAGAAGTACTACTTCCGGCCCGGGAACCTCGGCTGGCCGGTGTTCGACACGGCGGTCGGCAAGGTCGGCGTGAACATCTGCTACGACCGGCACTTCCCGGAGGGCTGGCGGGCGCTCGGCCTCGCCGGCGCCGAGATCGTCTACAACCCGTCCGCGACCAGCCGCGGACTCTCCGCCTACCTCTGGCAGTTGGAGCAGCCCGCCGCGGCCGTCGCCAACGAGTACTTCGTCGCGGCGATCAACCGCGTCGGCGTGGAGGAGTACGGCGACGACGACTTCTACGGCACCAGCTACTTCGTGGACCCGCGCGGCCAACTCGTCGGCGAGGCGGCCTCCGACAAGCGCGAGGAACTCGTCGTCCGGGACCTCGACCTGGACGTCATCGACCAGGTCCGGCAGCAGTGGGCGTTCTACCGGGACCGGCGGCCGGACGCGTACGGCCCGCTCACCGGGGCGTGAGCGCGGTGGCCCGGACCCTGATCACCGGCGGGCTGGTCGTCACGGCCGCCGAGGAGACGCCCGCGGACGTGCTGATCGAGAACGGCACCGTGGTCGCGCTCGCCCTGACGGGCCGCCAGCACTGGACCGCCGACCGGGTGTTCGACGCGACCGGCAAGTACGTGATCCCGGGCGGGGTGGACGTGCACACCCACATGGAGCTGCCGTTCGGCGGGACGTTCGCCTCCGACACCTTCGAGACCGGCACCCGGGCCGCCGCCTGGGGCGGGACCACCACCGTCGTCGACTTCGCCGTCCAGTCGAAGGGCGCCTCGCTGCGCGCCGGACTCGACGCCTGGCACGCCAAGGCCGACGGCCGCTGCGCGATCGACTACGGCCTGCACATGATCGTCTCGGACGTCAACGAGTCGACGCTCCGTGAGATGCCGGGCCTGATCGGCGAAGGCGTCACCTCCTTCAAACTGTTCATGGCCTACCCCGGGGTCTTCTACTCCGACGACGGCCAGATCCTGCGCGCCATGCAGCAGGCCGCCGACACCGGCGGACTGATCATGATGCACGCCGAGAACGGCCCCGCCATCGACGTGCTGGTCGAACAGGCCCTGGCCGGCGGCCGGACCGACCCCCGCTACCACGGCGAGGTGCGCAAGGCGCTGCTGGAGGCCGAGGCCACCCACCGGGCGATCCAGCTCGCCCGGGTGGCCGGCGCGCCGCTGTACGTGGTGCACGTCTCCGCCCGCGAGGCGCTCGCCGAACTCGCCGCCGCCCGCGACCTCGGCCTCCCGGTGTTCGGCGAGACCTGCCCGCAGTACCTGTACCTCTCCACCGACAACCTCGCCGAACCCGGCTTCGAGGGCGCCAAGTACGTGTGCTCCACGCCGCTGCGGCCCGAGGAGCACCAGGCCGCGCTCTGGCGCGGCCTGCGCACCGACGACCTCCAGGTGGTCTCCACCGACCACTGCCCGTTCTGCTTCAAGGGGCAGAAGGAACTCGGCCGCGGCGACTTCTCGAAGATCCCCAACGGCCTGCCCGGCGTCGAGAACCGGATGGACCTGCTGCACCAGGCCGTGGTGGACGGCCACCTGACCCGCCGCCGGTGGATCGACATCGCCTGCGCCGCGCCCGCCCGGATGTTCGGCCTGTACCCGCGCAAGGGCACCCTCGCCCCCGGCGCCGACGCCGACGTGGTGATCTACGACCCGCACACCACCCACACCCTGTCCGCCGCCACCCACCACATGAACGTCGACTACTCGGCCTACGAGGGCCGCACCGTCACCGGCCGGGTCGAGACCGTGCTGTCGCGCGGCGAGGTCGTCCTCGACCGCGGCCACTACCTCGGCCGCCCCGGCCACGGCGCGTTCCTGCCCCGCTCCACCTGCCAGTACCTCTGAAAGGGGAACCACCGCAGTGGACTTCGGACTCGTCCTGCAGACCGACCCGCCGGCCGCGAAGGTCGTCGACCTGATGCGCCGCGCCGAACGCAACGGCTTCCGCTACGGCTGGACCTTCGACTCCGCCGTGCTCTGGCAGGAACCGTTCGTGATCCACAGTCAGATCCTCGAACACACCGAGCGGATGCACGTCGGCACCATGGTCACCAACCCGGGCACCCGCACCTGGGAGGTCACCGCCTCCACCTTCGCCACCCTCAACGACATGTTCGGCAACCGCACCGTCTGCGGCATCGGCCGCGGCGACTCCGCGATGCGGGTGGCCGGCCGGCCCCCCAACACGCTGGCCCGGCTCAGCGAGGCCATCGACGCCATCCGCGACCTCGCCGAGGGCCGCGAAGCCGTGGTCGACGGCAGCCCGATCCGGATCCCGTGGATCACCGACGGCCGGCTCCCGGTCTGGATGGCCGCCTACGGACCCAGGGCGCTCGCCCTGGCCGGACAGAAGGCCGACGGCTTCATCCTCCAACTCGCCGACCCCTACCTCACCGAATGGATGGTCAAGGCCGTCCGCCGCGCCGCCGAGGAGGCCGGCCGCGACCCCGACGCCATCACCGTCTGCGTCGCCGCGCCCGCCTACGTCGGCGAGGACCTCGACCACGCCCGCGCACAGTGCCGCTGGTTCGGCGGCATGGTCGGCAACCACGTCGCCGACCTGGTCGCCCGCTACGGCGAACACTCCGCCCTGGTCCCCGACGAACTCACCGCCTACATCAAGGACCGGCACGGCTACGACTACAGCCACCACGGCCGCGCCGGGAACCCGTCCACCGACTTCGTGCCCGACGCCATCGTCGACCGCTTCTGCCTGCTCGGCCCCGCCGAGGCCCACCTCGCCAAGCTGCGCACCCTGCGCGAGCTGGGCGTCGACCAGTTCGCGCTGTACGCGATGCACGACGCCCGCGAATCCACCATCGACGCCTACGGGGCGCGAGTGATCCCGGAGTTGACCGCGTGAACCGCCGAACCTTCCTCGCCCTCGCCGCGCTGACCGGCGCCGCCGGCCCCCTCACCGCCTGCGGCAGCAACACCGGCACCGCACCCGGCCGGATCGCGCCCCCGCCGCCCGACCCGTCCAACCCGCTGCGGATCCCGATGCTGCTCCACCCCGAGGCCGGCCCCGACGGCGTCCGCACCTTCGAACTCGCCATGGCCCCGGGCCGGTTCGCCCTGCTGCCCGGACGCCCCACCACCACCTGGGGCTTCAACGGCCCCTACCTCGGCCCCACCCTGCGCGCCAGTCGCGGCGACCGGATCGCGATGACCGTCCGCAACCAGCTCCCCGAGGCCACCACCGTCCACTGGCACGGCACCCGGCTGCCCGCCGCGATGGACGGCGGACCGCACCAGCTGATCGAACCCGGCGCCATCTGGACGCCCAGCTGGACCCTCGACCAGCCCGCCGCCACCACCTGGTACCACCCCCACCCGCACGGCGAGACCGCCCAGCACATCTACCGCGGCCTGGCCGGCCTGTTCATCATCGACGACGACCAGGACCCGCAGGCCCGCCAACTCCCCAGCGGCTACGGCATCGACGACATCCCGCTGATCCTCCAGGACAAGACCCTCACCGCCGACGGCGCCCTCGACGGCGACCCGCTGGCCGGCCCCTACGGCATCCTCGGCGACCGCGTCCTGGTCAACGGCACCACCGACGCCCGCTTCGACGTCACCACCGCCCGCGTCCGGCTGCGCCTGCTCAACGCCTCCAACGCCCGCCTCTACAACCTGGCCTTCGCCGACGGCCGCCCGTTCCGCGTCATCGCCACCGACGGCGGACTGCTGCCCGCCCCCGTCGAGACCGGCACGCTCGCCCTCAGCCCCGGCGAACGCGCCGAGGTCCTGGTCGACTTCACTCCCGGCGACAGCGCCGTGCTGCGCACCGTCGACGACGGCACGGACCTCGCCAGGGGCGACTTCGACCTGCTCCGGTTCGTCGCCGCCGCCCGGCTGCGACCCGCGCCGGCGCTGCCCGCCACCCTCGGCGGGCCCCCGCGATCGTCCCGCCGGACGGGGCGACGGTCCGCCGCTTCCTGCTCAACGGGCGTGACAACACCATCAACGGCCGGCCGATGGACATGGACCGGATCGACGAGGTGGTGGCCACCGGCACCATCGAGATCTGGGAGATCCAGAACGGCGGCGGCCTCTCGCACAACTTCCACATCCACGAGGTCGCCTTCCAACTCCTGGACGAGGACGACCGACCCGCCCCCGGGTACGCCGGCGGCCACAAGGACACCGTCTTCGTGCCGCCCAACGGCACCGTCCGGCTGGCCGTCCAGTTCGGCCCGTACAGCGACCCGGTCGAGCCGTACATGTACCACTGCCACGTGCTGCGGCACGAGGACAGCGGCATGATGGGCCAGTTCGTGACCGTCGAACCCGGCACGGAGGACGAGGTGCCGCGCACCTACCGCGGCACGGGCCGGCCGGCTGACGGGCGGGCCGGCCGAGGGGCGGGCCGGCGGAGGACCGGCCGAGGGGTGAGCCGGTGTCAGGGGCGGCTGGCAGCATGGCCGGATGGAACAGCCGATCACCTACCTGCGCGGGGACGCCACCGCGCCGCAGGGCAAGGGCGTGCGGATCGTCGCGCACGTCTGCAACGACCTCGGCGGCTGGGGCAAGGGCTTCGTCCTCGCCCTGTCCCGCCGCTGGCCCGAACCCGAGGCCGCCTACCGCCGCTGGCACCGGGAGCGGGCCGGCAACGACTTCGGGCTCGGCGCGGTGCAGCTCGTCCAGGTCGAGCCCTACCTGTGGGTGGCGAACATGGTCGGCCAACGGGGCATCAGGACCGGCCGCTCCACCGGCGTCCCGATCCGCTACGAGGCCGTCGACACCGCGCTCGCCGCGCTCGGCGGCCACGCCCGCCGGCTCGGCGCCTCCGTCCACATGCCGCGGATCGGCTGCGGGCTGGCCGGCGGCCGCTGGGAGCGCATCGAGCCGCTGGTGGCCGCCCGGCTGGGCGCGCGCGGCATACCCGTGACGGTCTACGACCACTGACGGCGCGTCAGGAAGGTGTTGACCGGCGGCGAGCGGCCTGCCTAGATTGTCTTTGCTTGCAAATGCAATCGAGGGCGGGGAGGGCGAGACCATGGCCGAGGACTTCAACCAGCGGGTCGTCAGGGAATTCCGGGCCGGCGGGGGACGGGTCGACGGGTTCCCCGACCTGCTGCTGCTCACCACCGCCGGCCGGCGCACCGGCCGGCCCCGCACCACACCGCTCGCCTACCGGCAGGACGGCAGCCGCTACCTGGTGTTCGGCTCCAACGGCGGCGCCGCCGAACACCCCCAGTGGTACCGCAACCTGCTCGCCGCCGGCGGCGGCACCGTCGAACTCCCCGACGGCGAGGGCGGACTGACCATCCTGTCGGTCCGCCCCGTCGAACTCGACGCGGCCGAACGCGACCGCGAGTTCGCCGAACAGGCCCGCCGCGTCCCGTCCTTCGCCGACTACGCCGAGCGCACCGACCGCACCATCCCGGTGCTCGCCCTGCACCCGCTCGACCTGTCCGCCGACCCCGCGCTCGCCGCCCGCGTGCTCGGCCAGCTCCAGCAGCACCACGAGGACCTGCGCCGCCAACTCGCCGACCTGCGCACCCGCCTCGACCACGCCGGACCGGCCCCGCACCCGACCTCGCCGCCCAACTGCGCGAGCGCTGCCTCACGTTCTGCTACGGCCTCGGCATGCACCACACCCGCGAGGAGGGCGCCTTCACCGCCTTCGAGCGGCAGTACCCGCAGCTGATCCCGGCCCTCGCCCGGCTGCGCGCCGAACACCGCACCGTCGCCGAGGCGCTCGACCGCTTCGAGGCCCGGCTGTCCGCGCCCGGCGCCGACCCCGGCGAGCTGCGCGCCGAACTCGACCGCCTCACCGAGGGGTTGGAGGCGCACTTCGCCTACGAGGAGACGCACCTGCTGCCGCCGTCCGCCCCGCACCCGCCGCGCTGACGGCCCGTCCGGTAGCGTGGGCCTCCCTTGCCCGCGCACCGACGGACCGCACCAGGAGGCCGGATGGACCGCACCTCCCGCCCCCGGTCGGAGCCGGAGCCCGACGGCGGGCTGACCGGGCCGGACGCCGTCCGCGCCATGCTGCTGCTGATGCCGAGGGTGGCCGCCCGGGTCAAGCGGATCGCCGTCCCCGAGGCGCTGGCCGGCTTCCAACTCGCGCCCCGGCACCTGTCGTTGCTGTCCTACCTGGTCTACGACGGCCCGATGCCGGTCGGCACGCTCGCCGCCCGCCTCGAAGTCGCCCACACCACGGCCAGCCTGATGGTCGGCGACCTCACCCGGCAGGGCGTCCTGGAACGCCGCCCCGACCCCGCCGACCGCCGCCGCACCATCGTCTCGCTCACCGCCGACCCCGCCACCCGCACCGCGATCGAGACCTGGCTCGCCAACGGCGCCGCCGCCTGGCACGCGGCCTTCGCCCCGCTCACCCCCGCGGAGCGCGCCCTGTTCGTCCGCACCATGGCCGCGTACGAGCAGGGCGCGGCGGCGGAGAGCTGACACTCCGTCGGGTGCGACCCCGTGGCTGTGGCGGTGCGGCGTCAGCCGGCGGCGGTCCAGCTGTGGGCGACGTCGATGACGAGTCGGTTGTCGAGCTGGAAGACCTCGAACGGCAGGCGGGCCCGGACGCCGAGGCCGAACTTGGACTGGCCCTCCAGGCTGCCGGCGAAGCGGCCCTCCACGAAGGTGCGGTAGCCGGTGAGGTCGACGCCGGGGAGCGCGTCGCCCGAGCGGGCCGGGTAGACCTTCTGCCAGGTGGCCGGGTCGTAGGTGCTCGCGCCGACGATGATCTCCAGGACGGCGCCGCCACTCACCGGGACCGGCGTGCCGGAGCCGTCCTGGTAGACGACGTTGCCGGTGGTGTAGTGCACCTGGTAGGCCAGCGGGTTCTCCGGCGAGGTCTCCGGGGCGTCGATCACCAGCCGGTCGAAGCACTCGTGCGCGCCGGTGCGGACATTCGTCAGCGCCTGCGGCTGGTACGGGACGGTCCGGTCCTGCCGGTCGAGGCTGCCCCACGCGGTCGAGCAGTCGGTGGTGGCGGTGACGGCCGAGGCCGTCGGGACCGTGGTCGCCGCCACCCCCGCGGCGAGCATCACGGCAGCCAGCGCGGTGGTCCACCGTCGCATGTCGATTCCCCCTCTCGTGCCGGCCCCAGTGGCCGGCCCGCAGTAATCCACGCGCCGGCGCACGGAAAGGTAGCGGGCCCACCGGAGTTGATCCGCTCCGCCCGGCTGCTTCCCTGACGGACCTTCAGGTCCGCGGGGCGTCCGCCGGCAGCACCGCGGCCCAGAACGAGGACTCGTAGGACTGCATCAGGCGGGCCGCGTGGCGGGCCTCCGCGGCGGACTCGCCGTCGTCCAGGGCGGACTGGAGCAGGGCGAGGGCCTCGGACTCGAAGTCCGGCGGGAGGGCGGCGAAGAACGCGAAGAAGGCGGTGGCCTCGGCGGAGAGGCCGTAGTGGCGGGGGAGCGCGGCGGCCAGGCGGGCGCAGTAGCCGCCCCAGAAGCCGAAGTTGGCGAGCAGGGCGAGGACGGTCTCGGCCAGGGTGCCGGACTGGGCCAGCCACGCCAGGTAGTGCGGGTAGGTCTGGGCGGCCGGCCGGGAGCGGTAGGTCGCCAGGTCCGCGGGGGAGAGGCCGACGGCGGTGGCGAAGGGCGTGAGGAGGCCGAGTGCCTCGCCCTCGCCCGCCGCCAGCCCGAGGAAGAACGGGGCGGCCCGGCCGCGGTCCGCGAAGCGCGCCGCCAGCAGGGCGAAGGAGCGGCGGTCGCTGCGGATGATCCGGTGCTCCTCGCCGGCGATCCGCCGCAGCGCCTCGCGCGGTGCGACGCCGGCCTCCACCAGCTCGACCAGGCGGTTCCCGGCGGCGGCCGGGGCCAGTTCGGCGACCGTCCGCTCGTACAGCTCCCGCGCACTGGTCACGGCGGCACCTCCGGCGGCGGGACGGCTGCGGGACAGCGCCCATGCTACGGGCGGGCGCCGCGGCCTCCGGGACGGCGCGCCGGGGACGGCCCCCGGCGCGCCGACGCGGCGTCAGGCGGGCAGGCGGAAGGTGCCCACGATGGTGGTGGCCCCGAGGACGTACGGCGTGATGGCGGTGGTGACCTCCTCGTAGGTCATCCCCGCGTTCGGGAGGGTCGGGGTGGAGAGCGCGTACAGCGTGAACACGTAGTGGTGCGGCTGGCCGGTGGCGGGCGGGCACGGGCCGCCCCAGCCGACCACCGGCGGGCCGAAGCTGTTGGCGCCCTGGGTGAACTGGACGGTGCCGTGGCCGTCGATCCGACTGGCGGAGCCGGGGATGTCGTAGAGCACCCAGTGGTGCCAGCCGCCGGCCCGCGGGGCGTCCGGGTCGTTCACCAGCAGGGCGTAACCGGCCGTGCCCTCGGGCGCGTTGCGCCAGTTCAGCTGCGGGGCGAGGTTCTTGCCGTGGCACGGCGCGTCCTCCGAGCCCGGCCCGCCGAACTCGGTCCACGACGGCAGCTTGCCCCCGTCCCGGAAGTCCGGGCTGGTGAGCGTGAACGGCGTGAGCCGGGTCGCCCCCGACTCGGCCGCCGGCGCGGCGGCGGTGAGCGTGCAGGAGACCGCGAGCGCGGCGGCGGCGACGGCGGCCGCGCGGAGCGCGGGCAGGCGGGACGTGTTCAACTTGACCCCCGTGTCGATGAACTGATGGCCCGTCAGGAGAACGGGCGGGCGCCAGCTAAGCGGCGTTCGGGCGGCCGGTCAAGAGGTTCGACGTAAACGAAGATTCTTCCGTCCGGATTCGTGCGCCTGCCATTGACGTGGCGAAACACCGCTCAGGACGCGGCTGGAGCGGCTTCGGCGGGCGGCCACGGCCCGGCCAGCAGGCGGCGCGCCTCGGTGACGACCGCCCGGGCGATGTCGGTGCGGCTCAGCGCGTCCGGGGAGAGGCGTTCGGGGCTCAGCTCGACCAGCGGGCGCAGCGACTCGGGGCGGCCCAGCGGGGCCCAGCCGGCGTGGGCGACCACACCGACGCCGGTCGAGGCGCGCATCCCGCCGTCCACGATCAGCCGCAGCCACCAGCGGACCAGCTCCCAGCGGGCCCGCTCGTGCGGCAGGTCGGTGTCGTCGGCGGGCAGCGCGTCGGACAGGCCCAGCTCCGCCAGCACCTGTTCGAACAGCGGCACCGCCTGCCCGCGCCCGTCCTCCGGCAGGCGGGCGAGTCGCGGCAGCGAGGGCGCGACCACGCCGAGCGCGTCCGCCACCAGGCCGGCCGTGACCAGCTGCCCGTCGTCCACCTGACGGCCCACCAGGCGTTCCAGCGCCAGCATCCGCAGGTACTCCACCGCCTCGGAGTCGGTCGCCGCCGTCGGGTCGTGCGGGGTGGTGACCGCGCCCTCCGGTGCGTCCGTCACGAAGTACGACCAGAACGGGACGGTGGCGAGGGAGCGGGCATTGGGGCGGGCCGTGCGGCCGGTGAACTCGACGTCCAGCCAGTCGGCCAGATCGTGCCCGTACTCGATGACGTCGGTCTGATGCACCGACAGCACCGGATGTCCGGGCCCGAACGGGGCCGGCGGCAGGTAGCGGTGGCCGTACAGCGGCACCAGTCGCGGCACGGACGACAGGGCGGCCCGGGCGACCCGCTCCCGCTCCGCCGCGTCCTGCGGCCGCGGACCCCAGCGCGGGTACCAGAACCCGTTGTGCCGTACGTCGAACAGGGTGCCCTCGACCGGCCGGCCAGCCGCTCGCGCAGCTGCTCCGGATCGCCGTGCCGCCAGTCCGGCCAGCTCGGCCCGGTCGGCAGCCCGGCGGCCAGGAACACCCGGTGGTCGGCCGCGAACCGGAACCCGAACCGGCGCTCCACGGCCTCCAGTTCACGGCCCGTCAGCCCCGGCGCGACACCCCGCAGCCGGCGCTGCCAGACCCGGGCCTCGTCAATACTCGGAACCCGCACGGCCCACCCCCTCCGACGCCACCGTACCCGGCCCGCCCGGGAAGAGACGCCTAGTCGTGCACGCGGCCCTGCAGGGCCTTGGACAGGTCGGCGACGCAGGTGGCGAGTTGGGAGGTGGTGAGCTGGTCGGGGGCGCTGCCGCAGGTGGTGGCGGGCTGGCCGGTGGGCTGGGGCTGGGGCTGTTGGGGCTGGCCGCCGGGTGGGGTGATCGGGCCGGTGAGGGAGACCAGGTTGGGGGTGACGGTGGCGTCGCCGGAGAGGTCGATGTAGTCCTGGGTCTGGCCGTTGAAGTCGACGAAGCCGCGCCACATGTCGCGGCCGAAGGGGATGAGCTCCTGGAGGGCGCCGCCCTGGCCGGTGCTGATGGTGATGGAGGTCTGCTGGGCCATGTACGAGACCATCCGGCTGGCCAGCACGTCCAGGTTGACCGGCGGGGCGTCGTCGGCGCGTACGTACACGTGCAGGTCGTTCAGGCCGTCGCCGACCCGGTCGGCCTGGAGCACGGCGAAGGCCACCACCAGCTGGGAGGAGCTCTCCCGGGGCACCAGCGGCGTCACGTAGTAGAGGTGCCCGTCCGCCTTCGAACGGAGCAGGAACTCGCCGGGGTTGGTGGCGTTGGTGCTCGCCGAGGTGTGCGAGAAGCCGAAGCCGCGGTCGTCCTTCGCGCCCCGGCCGCCCAGCCACTGCACCTCGTGGATCTGCGAGCGCACCACCGAGGCCGGGTACACCGCGCCCGGCAGCTCGCCGGGCGCGACCTTCGGACGGTACGTCAGGTCCGGCTTCCCGTTCTTCGAGCCGCGCAGCACCAGCACCCCGGCGGGGGCCACCACGGTGCGCTGCTCGAACGCGGTCTGCCGGGCCACCGAGATCACCACCACCGGCTCGGCGGTGCGCGGGTCGGGGCCGTCGCAGTACCCCCAGATGTCCTGCTCGCTGTAGACCAGGTCGGGGAACCGCTCGGCCAGCAGGTTGCGCAGGCTGACCGCGCCCGTCCCGCCGAACGCCCGGCCGAACGCGTGCTCGCCGCGGAACGCGCAGCTGACCACCGAGTTGGACCGGCCGTCCCAGACCGCGACCCCCTCCATCGGCTGCTCGCCCGAACCGTCCAGCACCGCCGTCCACACGCCGCCCTGCGCGTCCTTCGCGCCCGGAAGGTAGTGCAGGCTGTGGCCCATCAGGTGGACGCCCGAGGCGAGCCCGGCGCTGTCGGTGAGCGCCTTGGTCGCCGCCGCGTACGAGGCGGTGCGCGCCTCGAAGTCGAAGTCCGGCATCGGCGCGTTCTTCACGCAGGCCGGCACGTCCGCCGTGCCCACCAGGTCGCAGCGGTCGCCGTCGCCCGGCCGGGTGTGCTCCGTCACCGCCAGCACCGAACGCGGCGTGGCCGCGCCGCCCGACGGTACGTCAAGAACCGTCGCCGCCGCGTAGAACCGCCCCGCGTCCTTGTCGTCGTCCCACACGCCCGTGCCGGCCCGCACCAGCGAACCGGCCATCGCCAGCAGCAGCACCGCGACGGTGATCCGGGCCCACGGGCCGTTGAACTCCAGCCCCGGCTCGTCCATGCCGAACGCCACCGCCCCGGCGGTGCCGCACAGCCCCACCGCCAGCCAGAACCAGAACAGCGGCGCGGCGTCCACCAGCCCGCCGTGCGGGAAGAACGTCCGCTCCAGCAGCAGCCGGTAGCTCTGGTCCTGCTGCCCGAACCCGCCGAACACCGCGTGCTTGACCACCCAGATCAGTGCGGCCAGCAGAGGCATCCACAGCCACCACACCGCCACCCACTTCGCCCACGCCCAGATGTCGTGCCGCATCGGCTTCCCCTCCCCGTTGCCACGGACCTTCCCCGCTCCGCAGGTCCGCCAAGCCTCCCACCCGACCGTGACAAGCGTCGGGCGGGGGAAGGTCAGGACGCGAGGGCGCCCGGGAGCTGGTCGCGGGACGCCACCCCGAGCTTGGGGAAGGCGCGGTAGAGGTGGTGGCCGACCGTGCGCGGGCTGAGGAACAGCTGCGCCGCGATCTCCCGGTTGCTGTGACCCGCCGCGGCGAGCCGGACCACCTCGCGCTCCTGCGGGGTGAGCCGGCCGAGCGGGGTGCCGGTGCTGCTGGTGGCGTCGATCACCTCGCCGGTGCCCCGGAGTTCGGCCCGGGCCCGCTCCGCCCACGGCCGCGCGCCCGACTTCTCGAAGGACTCCAGCGCCTCCCGCAGCACCCGCCGCGCGTCCGACCGGCGCCGCCGCCGGCGCAGCCACTCGCCGAACAGCAGCCGGGTGCGGGCGAGTTCCAGGCCCGCGCCGGCCCGCTCGCCGTGGGCGACGGCCGCGGCGAACAGTTCCTCCGCCTGCTCGTCCCCGGCCTCCAGCGCGCGGCACCGGGCCGCCAGCGCGAGGGCGGCCGGACGCCCGGACCGCTCGGCCCAGCGCACCACCCGCCCGGTGGCCCCGGGCCGGGACGCGCCGGTGCGGGCCGCCGCCTCGACCAGGTCGGGCAGCAGGAACGCGGACAGCACGGGCGGCCCGGCCGGGTGCCGGTCGGCCCGGTCGAGGTGCGCGAGGGCCGGCGCCGGGTCGCCGGCCCCGAGGTGGGCCAGCGCGAGGGCCCGGTGGGCGTGGGCGGCGGCGCAGCCGAGCTCGTGCGCCTCGGCGTGGTCGAGCGCGGCGTGCGCGAGTTCGCGGCAGCGCTCCGCGTCGCCCTCGACCGCCACGCAGGCGGCGAGGGTCGCCCGCAGGTAGCAGGCCCGGTGGTCCAGGCCCGCGTACTCGGCGATCCGCAGACCCTCCGCGGCCGTCCGGGAGGCCGACTCGAGCGCGCCCAGCGCCAACTGCGCCTCGGCGAGCAGGTGCAGGCAGGTGGCCTGCCAGCCGAGCAGGCCGTGCGAGCGGCAGTGGTCCAGCAGCAGCTCGGCGAGGCGCAGGGCGGTCGGGTGATCGGCCAGGGCGTGCGCGGCGTGCGCGGCCAGGAACCGTTCGCTGAACAGCACCTCGACGTCGCGCGCCGCCTCCTCGAACACGCCCGCCCGGACCGGCTCCCCGCCGTAGAGGTCGGCCAGCGCGGCCAGCGTGCCGGACGCCGACGCGGAGCCGCGCACCCGGACGCCGACCCGCGCCA
>NZ_KK853997.1:7568117-7584654 GCF_000696185.1 Kitasatospora cheerisanensis KCTC 2395
GTGGGCGGCGATCCGGCGGGCCAGCGGGGCGCTGCGGTAGGCGGCCGCCCGCACCAGCGGGTGACGGAACGTCAGGGAGGTTCCGTCCAGGCGTATCAGGTCGGCGGTCTCGGCGGCTTCGAGCGCCGTCAGCGGGGCGCCGGCCGCGGCCAGTACGACGGCCAGCTCGCCGGTGTCGTCGGCGGCGGCGACCAGCAGCGCCGAGCGGGTCTCCGCGGGCAGCCGGTCGATCCGGGCGCCGAACGCGGCCCGCACCCGGGCGGAGGGCGTCGGATCGGCGGGCGTGGTCGGCAACGGGCCGAGCAGGCCGGTGCGCTGATCCTCGGTCAGCGAGCGGGGCAGCTCGATCAGCGCCAGCGGATTGCCGCGGGCCTCGGCCGCGACCCGCTCCCGGACGTGCGGGGACAGCCCCCCGCCGGCGTGCTCGGCGAGCAGCGCGGCCACCGCCCGCCGGTCCAGGGCGTCGAGCCGCAGCTCCGGCAGGCCGAGCGGCCGGGGCTCGCGCATCGCGAACAGCATCACCACGCCCTCGGCGTCCAGCCGCCGGGCCGCGAAGGCCAGGGCGTCCAGCGAGGCCCGGTCCAGCCACTGCGCGTCGTCGACGAGACAGAGCACCGGGTCCTCGCCCGCGTACTCCGACAGCAGGGTCAGCACCGCCAGGCCGGTCAGGAACCGGTCCTGGCCGGTGGGCGCGGCCAGCCCGAACGCCGTCCGCAGCGCGTCGGCCTGCGGCCCGGGCAGCCGGCCCAGCCGGTCGAGCGCCGGACGCAGCAACTGGTGCAGCGCGGCGAACGGCAGATCGCTCTCCGCCTCGATGCCGGTGGTCCGCAGCACCCGGGCCGGGCCCGCGCCGGCCGCCAACTCGTCCAGCAGCGCGGTCTTTCCGATACCGGCCTCGCCGTGGACGACCAGGGCGCCGCTGGCACCGTCCGCCGCCTCCGACAGCAGGCCTCTGAGCTGGCGCGATTCCGCGTCCCGACCGTAGAGCATCCGGGGAGTCTAGCCGCGCGGCGTACGGCATCCGACGTCGCGTTAGGTCATGGTGACGGATTCGCGGGCAGTACCCGCGCCCGTACGGTCGTTCCTGTCCGGGCCGATCGGCGGCCCGCACGAGGACACGGAGACGGGATGAGCGGGACGGCACCGTTCGGCATCGAGACGGCGCGGCTGCGGCTGCGCCCCTACACCCACGAGGAGGCGGCGCTCGTCCTGGCGGCCGGCACCGACCGGCAGGAGCACTGGAGCCCGGGCTTCCCGCGGACCGACGACCAGGACGTCGCGCGGATGTTCCTCGGACTGCCCGCCGGCGAGCCGCTGTTCGGGCCGCTGCAGATCGTGCTGCTGAGCAGCGACCTGGTGATCGGCGGCATCGGCTTCTTCGGGCCGCCCGACGAGACGGGCACGGTCGGACTCGGCTACGGCGTCGCCCCGGAGACCGAAGGGCGCGGCTACGCCACCGAGGCGCTGACCGCGCTGCTGCACCACGGCTTCGCGGACGGGCGGGTGCGGCGGGCGCTCGCCGACACCGACCACGACAACCTGGGCTCCCAGCGCGTCCTGGAGAAGGCCGGCCTGCGCCGGACCTCCTCCGACGAGCGCCTCCACTACTACTGCATCGAGGGCTGATCGAACCGTGCGCACCCTGACCTACTACGTCGCCACCACGCTCGACGGCTTCATCGCCGGCCCGGAGGGCGGCGACCCGAGCGGCCCGGCCGGCGGCTTCTTCGACGTCACCCCCGACTACCTCGAACACGTCGTCACGCACTACCCCGAGACGCTGCCGGGCCCGGCCCGGGAGCTGCTGGGGGTGACCGCGCCCGGCACCCGCTTCGACACCGTCGTGGAGGGCCGCCGCTCCTACCAGCTCGGGCTGGACGCCGGCCTCGCCGACGCCTACCCGCACCTGCGGCACTACGTCTTCTCCCGCACCCTCACCGCGCGCCCCGACGCGGCCGTCGAGGTGGTCGCCACCGACCCGGTGGAGAAGGTCCGCGAGCTCAAGGCCCGGCCGGGCGGCGGCATCTGGCTGGTCGGCGGCGGCGAACTCGCCGGCGCCCTCTACCCGGAGATCGACGAACTCGTCCTCAAGGTCAACCCCGTCACCATCGGCGCGGGCATCCCGCTGTTCGCCGGGAAGACCGGAGTGGACCCGCGCGCCTTCACGCCGGCCGAGCAGACGGTGCTGCCCGGCGGCGTCATGTTCCTCAGCTACGCGCGGGCCTGAGGACGCTCGGGAAGCGAAGCGATTTAAATGGGTTGGAGACGTCGGCGGAGCTTGCTAACGTACGGATCACCGTGACAGGACGCGAGGAGGTGAACACCCATGAGAGCTGGACCAAGGTGGGTGCTCCCCCTTCTCCTCACGGTGTGCGGCTGATCGAGCCGTCGTCGGGAGCGCCTTGGAATGCAGGCACTTCCGAAAGGCGACAGCCATGAACACTGTGACGATCACCCGGGTCGACGAGACCCAGTGGCAGGCGGTGGCGGACGAGCAGATCGTCGGCCACGGCGACCTCTCGCACCGGCCCGACGGCCGCATCTTCCTCTCCGTCGACGTCTGGCAGGACGACGCGTTCGACCCGCTCGCCGCGGCGATGCTCGCCGACCGGCCCGGCGAGGCGCTGCACACCCTGGTCGGCGGCGAGGACCACGAACTGACGGCCCGTTGGGAACGGGCCGGGTTCGCCGTCGCGCGGCGCGAGTGGGAGTACGTCGTGCCCACCCGCACCGGAACGGCGGCCCGGCGCCCGAGGGCGTCACCGTCCTGCCCGCCGGCACGGCCGAGGAGCCGCTGCTGCGCGCCCTCGACCGCGAGATCCGCGCCCAGGTCGAAGCCGCCGTCGGCTGGCACACCATGCCCGCCGAACTCCGGCCCTGCCCGCCCGGAGACACCCTGATCGACCCGTCGCTGTACGCGGTCGCCGTGGTCGACGGTCGCTACGCCGGCCTGGCCCGGGTAGTGTCTCGGAGGGGCGCGGCCCGGATCGGGCTGCTCGCGGTGCGCGAGGAGCACCGGCGCCGCGGCGCCGGGCAGGCCCTGCTCGGCCACGCGCTCGACACCCTCGGCCGGGCCGGCATCGCCGCCGCCTGCGTCGAGATCGACCAGGCCAACACGGCCGCCACCGCCCTGTTCGAGCGCTTCGGCGCCCGACGGACCGGCCACCTCGCGGAACTGGTGCGCCGCCCGCACTGACCGCCGGACCACCCGCACGTCTTCGCTTCACCGACTCGAGAAACGAGAACCCTTGCCACGCGTCTCCAAAGGCCTGGAAATCGAGGGCACCGTACAGGAGTGCCTCCGCAACGCCACCTTCAAGGTGGAACTGCAGAACGGCCACCAGGTGCTCGCCCACATCAGTGGGAAGATCCGCAAGAACTACATCAAGATCCTCCCGTTCGACCGCGTCCTGGTCGAGCTCAGCCCCTACGACCTGACCAGGGGCCGGATCATGTACCGCTACCGCAACTGACCCCCCGTCAGTAGCCCGGAGAGCGGCGGCCACGGCGGGCGGTGTGTGCGAAGGCGCACATCGCGCCGGCGGCCGTTGCCCCCGGGCCGGGCGGGGTGACAGAGTGCCGGACATGGAAGACACGCAGGTCGGGACGGCCACGCGGGCCGCACGCCCGGAGACGGTGTTCGACTGGGTGGACGCGGAAGCGGCCCGGCGGGAGGCCGCCGGGCTGACCAGGCGGCTGCGCAGCCGCACCCCCGAGGACGACCTGCTCGACCTGGCGTCCAACGACTACCTGGGCCTCACCCGCCACCCGGCCGTCACCGCCGCCGCCGCCGAGGCCGCACTGCGCTGGGGCGGCGGCTCCACCGGCTCCCGGCTGGTCACCGGCACCACCGAGGGCCACACCGAACTCGAGCGGGAACTCGCCGAGTTCTGCGGCTACCAGGCGGCCCTGGTGTTCTCCTCCGGCTACACCGCCAACCTGGCCGTGCTCACCGCGCTCGCCGGCCCGGACACCCTGATCGTCTCCGACGCCCACAACCACGCCTCGCTGATCGACGGCTGCCGCCTCGCCAAGGGCCAGGTCGCCCGGGCCGCGCACTGCGACCCGCGGTCCGTCCGCGCGGCGCTCGCCGCCCGCACCCTGCCGCGCGCCCTGGTGGTCACCGACTCGGTGTTCTCGGTCGACGGAAACGCCGCACCCCTCACCGAACACCTCGCCGCCGCCCGCGAGTTCGGCGCCGCCCTGGTGCTGGACGACGCGCACGGCCTCGGCGTGCTCGGCCCCGGCGGGGCCGGGGCCGGCGCCGCCTCCGGCATCGCCGGGCAGCCCGACGTGGTCGCCACCGCCACCCTGTCCAAGTCGCTCGGCGCGCAGGGCGGCGTGGTGCTCGGCCCCGAACGGGTGATCCGGCACCTGGTCTCCGCCGCCCGCACCTTCATCTTCGACACCGGCCTCAACCCGGCCGCCGTCGGCGCCGCGCTCGGCGCGCTGCGCCTGCTGCGCGCCGAACCCGGCCGGGCCGCCGACGCCCTCCGGGTGGCCCGCGAACTCTCCACCCGCCTCGCCGAGCACGGCCTCGACACCACCGCGCCCGACGGCGCGGTGGTGTCGGTGCGGGCCGACGACCCGGAGCACGCGGTGCGCTGGGCCGCCGCCTGCCGGGACGAAGGACTCGCGGTCGGCTGCTTCCGCCCGCCGTCCGTCCCCGACGGCGTTCCCCGGCTGCGGCTGACCGCCCGCGCCGACCTGACCGCCGATCAGATCGCCTTCGCGGTCGGCGTGGTGGTCAAGACCCGGTAGGCCCGCCGGGCAGCGGCTCGGCCGGTCGGCACCGGCCCGGGCGGGGCTCGGCCGGTGAACGCCGGTCCGAGTGGGGCTCAGCCGGTGAACGCCACCTGGTCGACCGTCCAGAACGCCGAGTTGGTGCCGGTGTAGCGGAACTGGAAGCGCGCCGTGGACGCGCCCGCCGGCACCGTGACGTTCAGGTGCTCGACCGTGTTCAGGTCGGCCCGGTAGGACTTCACCAGCTGCGGGGCGCCGTTGTCGAACACCACGTACACGTCGCCGGTCTGCGGGCCGTCGATCTTGTAGTCGGTGGCGAAGGACAGCGTGCCCCGGCTCAGGCCGGCCACCGGGTAGGCCGGGCTGATCAGCGTCGAGTCGAACTGGCCGGTGCCGTGCGTCTTGTCGTCCCACTCGTCGGAGTCCGCGACCGCGAACACGTTGCGCGCCCGGACGTTGGTCTCGCGGCTCTGGCCGAGCTGCGCGGCCGTCCAGAACTCGTCCGTGGCGAAGGCCCAGCCGCGCCACTCGGTGACCCCGCCGGACGGCATCCGGGAGTTGTCGATCGACCAGCCGGCCGGCGGGGTGTGGGTGAAGCCCTTGACCGTGGAGGCGATGCCGGTCTCGTCCACCCGGGACTGCAGGGTGGGCCGCAGCGCGTCGAACGCGTCCGGGACGATCTCGTCGACGGGGGTGCCGTCCAGACCCCAGGCCGGGTCGATCGGGGCGCCCTGGTGCTTGAGCACGGTCGGCGCGATGTCCACCGGCTTGACGTCGTAGCGGTGCGCGCCCGCCTGGTAGCCGCGGCCGTTCAGCACCATCCAGGTCTGCCGCTCGTTGGCCGAGTTGCCGCCGTGGCCGCCCGCGTCGGTGTGGCCGTGGTCGGTGGTGAGCACCACCAGCCAGTCCTCCGAGGCGTAGCCGGGGCGGGACTTGAGCCCGGCCATCACCTGGCCGACCAGGCCGTCCACGCCGTGGATCGCCGCCAGGTACTGGCTGCTCGTGCCGCCGTAGCTGTGGCCGGCCTCGTCGACCTCGTCGAAGTGCAGGAAGACCGCGTCCGGGTTGCCGTGGGCGAGGAAGTCGGCGGCGTCGGAGGCGGTCTTGGCGTCGTTCTCGCTCTCCGGGATCCGCAGGTCGGCGGCGCCGTTGAAGACGTTCGCGGTGATCGGGTTCCACGAGCCGATCACCAGCGTGGAGTTGCCCGGGTCGGCGGCCTCCAGCCGGCTCGCCCAGTCCGGGTACAGGTCGAAGCGGGCGCCCGTGAACGCGTTGTCCAGCACCTTGTGCTTGTCCGGCCACACCCCGGTGGCGATGGTCGACCAGCCGGGTCCGGAGAGCGTCGGGGCCAGCGGGTTCGCGTACAGGTTGGACGTCGCGGTGGTCCCGGACGCGATCAGCGCCTTCAGGTTCGGCGCGTCGGCGGTCAGCAGCTTGTCGTAGCGGGTGCCGTCGATGCCGATCACCAGGGTCTTCACCTGCTTGGTGCCGTTCGGCAGGCCGTTGTACGAGCCGGCGGCCGCGGCTGCGGAGGACGTGCCGACCGGCAGCAGAGCGGCCGCGACGGCGATCGAAAGAGCAAGAGTGGTACGGGAGTTGCGCACGGGGTCTCCCAACGGAAAGCGGCTCGGTGCGGTCGCACCGGCAGACCGAGGATGGGGCGGCGGGGCGAGCGTGACCCCCATCCGAGTCCACGATTGTATGAACAAGTGTCAAAATTCAGTCCAGACCGGTTACCTGTTCGTTATCGAGCGAGGGCGGCCGGGCAGCGAGTCGAGAGGGCCTAGGGTGGAGCGGTGAACCCCGGCAGCCACCGCGCCCCCCTCACCCCCGCCAGGTCCGGCGTCCCGGAGCACGGGCGGGTGCCGAAGTACTACCTGGTGAAGGCCCGGCTCGAAGAGCTGCTCGCGGAACTCGGCCCCGGCGGGCGGCTCCCCACCGAGGCGGCGCTGGCCGAGCGGTACGGGGTCGCCCGGGCCACCCTGCGGCTGGCACTGCGCGACCTGCTGCTCGAAGGGCGACTGCGCCGCCAGGGGCGGGGCACCGTGGTGGCCGGCGCCAAGATCGAGCAGCCGCTGTCGCTGGCCAGCTACACCGAGGGCGTCACCCGCCAGGGCCTGCGCCCCGGACGCACCCTGGTCGCCCTCGACCGGCTGGCCGCCGACCCGGCCCTCGCCGAACGCCTGGCGATCGCCCCCGGCGAACCGCTCTGGCACCTGGAGCGCGTCCTGCACGCCGACGAGGAGCGCGTCGGTCTGGAGTCCAGCTACCTCCCGGTCGCCCGAGTCCCGGACCTGGACCGCGCGTTCGACCCCACCGGCTCGCTCTACGCCCACCTGCGCGGCCACGGCATCCACCTCGCCGGAGCGGAGGAACGCATCGAGACGGTGCTCGCCACCCCGCGCGAGGCCCTGCTGATCGGCACCCCGCCCGCACTGCCGATGCTGCTGCTGCACCGCCGCAGCCGCGACGCCGCCGGCCGGCCGCTGGAACTCGTCCGCTCCCTCTACCGCGGCGACCGCTTCAGCTTCACCCTCGACCTCACCGCCGGGGCCGACGACTGACGGCGGCGGGCCGCACGACCGACGTCGCGGGTGGCCGGCGACCGACGCCGCCGGTGCCGGACGACCGACGCCGCCGGGGCGGGCGACCGACGCCGGGGTGGCGGGCGACTGATGCGACGTCAATTCACCCGCAGGGCCTTGACCGCGTCCGACCAGCGCCCTAGCTTCCTGGGACAGTAAGGAAGACTTCCTAACGGTTGGGAGCTGCTGATGGTCACGCCCCGGACACCGGCCCGACGAACCGCCCTCGGCGCGCTGCTCGCCGCCGCGCTCACCGCCACCCCGCTCGCGCTCGGCGCCGGGCCCGCGCAGGCCGCCGCCACCGGCCTGGTCCGCGTCGACCAGGCCGGGTTCCTGCCCGGCGAGACCAAGCAGGCCTACCTGATGACCAGCGCCGCGGTCTCCGCCGCGAACTGGAGCCTGGTCGACTCCGCCGGAGCCACCGTCAAGACGGGCACCGTCGGCACCACCAGCCTCGGCTCGTGGAACAGCGCCTACCCGGCCGTCTACCCGATCACCCTCACCGGCCTGACCACGCCCGGCACCTACCACCTGGTGGTCGGCGGCGGAGTGAGCGCCACCTCGCCGAGCTTCAAGGTCACCGACCCGGCCGCGCTGTACGGCAGGTTCGTCGCCGACGGCGTCAGCTTCTTCCAGACCCAGCGCGACGGCGCCGACACCGTCCCCGGCCCGCTCGGCCGCAAACCCGCCCACCTGAACGACGCGAGCGCGAACGTCTACGCCGTCCCGTCCTTCCAGAGCGGCGGCTCCGACGTCATCACCAACAGCGACCTGTCGAAGACCGGCGGACCGGTCAACGTCAGCGGCGGCTGGTTCGACGCCGGCGACTACCTGAAGTTCACCCACACCACCGCCTACGCCGACGCGGTGCTGCTCGCCGCCCAACGCGCCCTCGGCAGCGCCGCGCCCGCGAGCCTCGGCGCCGAGGCGCAGTTCGGCGCGGCCTGGCTGAACCGGATGTGGGACCAGTCCAGCAAGACCCTGTACCTCCAGGTCGGCATCGGCTCCGGCAACGCCAGCGGCAGCTTCGTCGGCGACCACGACCTGTGGCGGCTGCCCGAGAAGGACGACGGCGACACCTCCGCCGCACACCGCTACGCCGCCGCGCACCGCCCGGTGTTCCGCGCCAACACCCCCGGCGGGCAGGTCAGTCCGAACCTCGCCGGGCGGGTCTCCGCCGCGTTCGCGCTCGCCGCACAGGTCAACGCCGCCACCGATCCGGCGCAGGCCCAGGCGTACTACCAGGCCGCCGCCTCGCTGTACGCGCTGGCGAACACCTCGGCCCCGCCGAACCCGCTCACCACCGCCGCCCCGAACGACTACTACCCCGAGTCCACCTGGCGCGACGACATGGAGTTCGGCGGCGCCGAACTCGCCCTCGCCGCCCAGAAACTGGGCCAGAACGCCACGCCGTACCTGACCGCCGCGGCCGGCTGGGCGAAGGGCTACCTGGCGAACGACAAGGGCGACACCTTCAACCTGTACGACACCAGCGCGCTCGCCCACGCCGACCTGATCCGGGCCGTCGCCGCCGCCGGCAACCCCGGCGGACTGGCCGTCAGCACCGCCGACCTGGTCGCCGACCTGAAGCGGCAGACCAAGGTCGGTGCCGACCACGCCGCCGCCGACCTCTTCCACGCCGGCGGCACCTACACCGACTTCGACGTCAACTCGCACAGCTTCGGCCTGCTCGCCACCGAGGCGCTCTACAAGCAGGCCAGCGGCGACACCTCCTTCGACGCCTACGCCACCCAGCAGCGCAACTGGCTGTTCGGCGCCAACCCGTGGGGCACCGGCTTCATGGTCGGCGAAGGCACCACCTACCCGCACTGCATCCAGCACCAGGTCGCCAACATCAACGGCTCCACCGACGGCACCGGCGCGATCCCGCTCGGCGCGGTCGTCAACGGCCCCAACTCCTCCGGCATCTTCAGCGGCGGACTCGGCGGCTACGAGACCGGCATGAAGGCCTGCCCGGCCGGCGGCGCCGACCCGTTCAACGCGTTCACCGGCCACAGCAGCCGCTACGTCGACGACGTCCGCTCCTGGCAGACCTCCGAGCCCGCGATCGACATGACCGGCTCCGCGATCATCGGCGCCGCCCTGCAACAGGCCGTCAACTCCGCTGCCACGCCCGGCAGTACCGGCTACGAGGCGGAGGCCGCCGGCAACGGCCTGACCGGGCGGGCGGCCGTGATCGCCTGCGCGGCCTGCTCCGGCGGCAGCCGGGTCGGCTACCTGGGCACCGTCACCGCCGGAACGGGCACCCTCACCGTCAACGGCATCACCGCCGCCACCGCCGGGACGTACCAGGTGCAGCTCGTCTACACCAACGGCTCGGCCGGCGCCCGGACCGCCGAACTCTCCGTCAACGGCGGGCCGGTGACGACACTGAGCTTCGCGCCGACCGGGGCCTTCACCACACCCGGCACGGTGACGGTGGGCCTCGCCCTGGCGGCCGGGACCAACACCGTCACCCTGGCGAACCCCTCCGGCGCCGCGCCCGACCTCGACCGGCTGGTGGTGCCCGCGAGTCCGGCTTAGCCGATCGGCCGAGTGTCAGGCGGTGATGGTGTAGGTGTCGCCGTACACCTGCCAGACCAGCGGGGGCCGCAGGTCGAGGTTGCCGGCCTGGAGGAACACCCGCTGCTCGGTGTCGATCCTGGACGTGTTGCGGTTCGGGTGGCCGTTCAGCATGTAGGCCTTGCGGGCGTCCAGGAAGGCGTTCAGGTAGGCCGTCTCGTCGCCGCCCTTGGCCGGGGTCTTCGCCTTGGCCAGGGCGGTGGTGCGGATGGTGGCGAAACCGACCGGGCCCTGCACCACGATCGCGTCGTAGTAGACGAACTGGCCGAGCGCATGCAGCCCGTCCGTCTTCGCCTGCTGCACCGCCGGGGTGAAGTACTGCCGGTCGCGCTCCTCGTTCTGGGCCTGCTGGAGCAGCGGGTCCTTCGCGGCGAGCTGCCAGTCGCCGACGAAGGTCGGGTCGAGGCCCAGGTGCGAGGCGCTGCCGTCGAGCAGGGCCAGCGCCGGCAGGTACTTGGCCAGGATGTTGTTCGGCTTCAGCGCGGTGTAGCGGGTGATCACGTCCGCCAGGTCGCCCGTGCCGGAACAGAAGCCGACGATGCCGGCGGTGTAGCCGTGGCCGTCGCCGATGTCCTCGATGTACGGGTACTGGGACCGCCAGTCCAGGGTGGAGTTCTCGGCACTGGAGACCAACTGCTGCGCGTACTCCTTCCACTTCGCGTCGGTGAGCTCGGGCCGAGGGGCGGTCGTGGCGGTCGGAGTGGGCGTCGGCGACGGTGTCGGTGTCGCGGCGGCGAGCCGGGCGGGCTCGGCCCCGACCTGGGCGGCGGCGAGCCGGATCGCGGCCGCGGTGGGCGGCTCCGGGGAAGTGACGGTCTCAGTGGGGGAGTCGGGCGCAGCGGCGGATATCGGAGGCGGGGCGGTGACTCCTGGCCTCCGGGCGGCTGCCGCCTCGCCCTGCGGCGCGGCCACGGCGATGCCCGTCGTCACCGCCGCTGCCACCCCCACCGCCAGCGCCACCCGGGCGGGGCGCGGCCGTCTGCCGCCTCTGGTTGCTCCGCTGTGCATGGGTACGGCTCCGTTTCGTGTCGGCTACCGCCCCGCCCGGGGGAGCGGGGCCGCGGTCTCCCCGGACCAACGGCCTTCCCACGTCCGGCGATTCGATCCCACCGTAACGGAGCGCCCCAATCCGGTTCGGCGCCTGACGCTACCTCAGCCCCCCACCCCCCGTCTGCCGGACCCGCCGGACTGCCGGTTACTGTCTGGCCGGCGACGTGGATGCGGTGCTACGGGCAGGTCTCGCCGAACTTGGTGACCCGGAGCGTCACCGGCTGTCCGTTCAGCACGGTGCCCGGCGCGGGGTCCTGCGAGCAGACCTGCCAGTTCGACTCGACCAGGACCATGCGTGACTGCGTCGCGTCCTTCGTGGTGATGCCGGTGTTCCCCGGCAGCATGGTCCGTGCCGATGCCATCGACTTGCCCTTCAGGTCCGGCATCGGCGACCCGGCCGTTGCCGCCGGCGGCGTCGCCGCTCCCTGGTCCGTCGCGGGGCACGTCTCGTCGAGCTTCACGGCGGCCATGTCGACCGTGGCGCGGGTCGGCTGCGGTCCGGACGTCGGTGTCTGCGCACACACCTTCCAGTCGCGGTCGAGGATCTGGTGCCGGGACCGGCCCAGCGCGTCATGGGAGACGAGGCTGTAGAACCCGGCGGCCTGGGCCTTGTCCTGGGCGGCCTGGAGGTCCATTCCGGTGAAGTCGGGCAGGTCGGCGCTCTTCGCGCTGTCGGTGGCGGGTGCCGGGTTGCCGGCCGGCGTGGTGGGAGCCGGCGGCGCGGCCGCGCTGGTGGGCGGCGCGCCAGGAGCGGGCACGGGGTCGCAGGCCGTCGCGGCGAGGGCGACGGCCAGGACCGGAGCGGAGGCGAGGAGGGTGGGTCGCTGCATGCTCG
This sequence comes from Kitasatospora cheerisanensis KCTC 2395, assembly GCF_000696185.1. Lineage (GTDB taxonomy): Bacteria > Actinomycetota > Actinomycetes > Streptomycetales > Streptomycetaceae > Kitasatospora > Kitasatospora cheerisanensis. The sequence continues at coordinate 7,579,914 of NZ_KK853997.1, forward strand.
AAGTCCCTCGGTAGGCACGGGGTCGGAAGACTGGGACCGTAACGGACGTGCCGGTTCCGCGTACGCCGGGAATCTGAATTGTCATCACATGTTCGATTTCAGCGCGCAGTTGGTGAATCGCGACCTCGACCGGCCGGCATGCCGGTGGTGGCGGGCGGTCGTGGTCAGAGCGAAGCGAGGTCGCGGATGCGAGGGATCGGGGAGGCGAGCAGCCAGAGGGCGGAGAGGGTGCCGCCGAGGGCGGCGAGGAGGAGGGCGGGGCGGAGGCCGAGGGTGGTGGCGAGGAGGCCGCCGGTGAGGGCGCCGAGGGGGCGGATGCCGTAGTTGACGGTGGCGAAGGCGCCGGTGACGCGGCTGCGGAGCGGGTCCGGGACGACGGCGGTCTGCAGCGAGTTGAGGTTGGTGTCGAAGAGCATGACGCCGAGCGCGGAGAGGAACTCGGCCGCCGCGAGCACGCCCGCGCGGGCCCAGGCCGGTCCGTCGGCGAGGGTGAGCAGGGCGACCGGGGCGGGGAAGAGGACCGAGCCGAGGACGATGGTCCGGCCGAGGCCGAGGCGGCGGGACAGGGCCGGGGCGAGCAGCGCGCCGAGCAGGCCGCCGGTCGAGCCGAGGCCGAACGCGGCGCCGATGCTGCCCGCCGAGAGGCCGAGGGTGCGGCCGGCGAAGAGCACCACCAGGCCGTAGCCGAGAAAGGTGAAGAAGTTGACGGTGGTGCAGCAGCCGAGACTCGCCCGCAGCACCGGGTGGCGCACCAGGTAGCGCAGCCCCGCCCGCGCCCGGGACAGCACCGGCTCGGGCCGGCCGGTGTCGCCGGCCTCCGCCCGCGGCACGCGGATGCGGCCGATCAGCAGCGCCGAGAGGAGGAAGGAGAGCGCGTCCACCAGCACCGCGACGGGCGCCGTCAGGGCCTGCACGAGTGCGCCGCCGAGGGCCGGGCCGGCGATCTGCGAGGCCGAACGGGTCGCACTGAGCTTGCTGTTGGCGTCCAGGTAGGCCGAGCGCGGCACCAGGTGGGCGAAGAACGGCGAGTAGGCGTTGTTGAACAGCACGCCGGCCGCGCCCGTCACCACCGCGACGGTGTAGAGCTGAGTCAGCGTCACGGTGCCCGCCAGTGCGGCGAGCGGCAGGGTGGCGAGGGCGAGCGCCCGGACGACGTCCGCGACCACCAGCAGGCGGCGCTTGTCCGGGCGGCCGTCCACCCAGGCGCCGAGGAGGACCGCGAGCAGGTGCGGGGCCCAGAGCAGTGCGGTCAGGGCGGCGACCTGCGCGGTGGAGGCGCGCAGGGCCGTGACGGCGATCAGCGGGAGGGCCAACTCGGTGATCCGGTCGCCGAATTGGGAGATCGACTGGCCGGCCCAGAATTGCAGGAAGCGGCGGTCGCGCCAGAGCGGAGCGGTACCGGGGCGGGCCGGGGCGAGCGCGGTCATGCCTCGGCGCCCGGGGGGTCGGCGGGAGCGGCCTCCGGCAGGGCGTACCGCATCAGGCGGACCGGGCGGGCGTCGTCCGGCCAGTCGGCGGCGTCGCGGTGCACGTACGGGGCGAGCAGGCGCTCCACCGCGTCCGAGAGTTCGGCGAGTTCGGCGGGGGAGAGGACCACGCGGGTGTTGGCGAGGCCGGACAGCTGCCGCCACTCCAGGGGCAGGCCGGGCTCGACCTCGGTGATCCACCGGGACGGCAACGCCGAGGAGCGCAGGAACAGTTGCTGCGAGAGGGCGCGCGCCGCCTCCCCGCCCTCGCCGTCGTCCGTCGGCGCGAACCGGAAGCCGCGCCCCACCGCCTCCCACCGCCGGGTGCGCCGGTCCGGTCCGGGCTCGGCGTCCCGCACCAGGCCGAACTCGGCGAGATGCCGCAGGTGCCAACTCGCCACCGTCGGCGTCGCCCCCACGTGCGGCGCCAACTCGCTCGCGGTGGCGGCCCCGTGGAGCCGCAACCGCTCCAGGACGGCCAGCCGGACGGGATGGGCGAGCGCGCGCATCGCGCGCGGATCGGTGAGCTCGACGTCACCGAGCGGATTGCCGGAGTTCATTCCTGAGAGTGTGCTCTCACACTTTCTGAGAGTCAACTCTCATAATTCCGGGCACCGTTGCCGGCCCTCGTCCCACCCTCGCCCGCCGCCGGCCGGGTCCGCGGGTCGGGCCCTGACGGGGCGTCGGGGAGACCCTTGTACGGCCCTTGTGGGGTTGGCGAGGGCATGTCGCGAGGGGGGTTCGCGGATCTAGCGTCCTGCCGCCGAGCCGAAACCGGCCGGGACACCTCACCCCTACGGTGTGCCCGGCCGTCCCCCATCAACCCCGGCTCGGTGGGAGGAATACCCGATGAACCGCAAGACCGCTCTGGCGGCGGCTGTCGCGGCCGCCCTCACCCTGGGCACCGCCGCGCTGGCCACCTCGCAGAACGTCGCGCTGGCCAGCGCCGCCACCCAGTCCGGCGCAGGCTTCCAGGCGATGAGCACGGTGGGCCGGCAGGCCGCGCTGGACCAGGCGGCCAAGGACGCCCCGGCCGTGGCCAAGCAGCTGGGTCTCGGCCCGGACGAGCGCCTGGTCGCCAAGGACGTGCTGGTCGAGCAGGACGGAGCCCGGCACGTGCGGTACGACCGCACCTACCGCGGGCTGCCGGTGGTCGGTGGCGACCTGGTCGTGCACCGGGCGAAGAACGGCGCGATCACGTCCACCACCTGGGCCCACGACGGCGCGATCAAGGGCGTCGCCGGGGTGACGCCGAAGCTCTCCGCGCAGGACGCCTCCAAGACCGCCGAGCGCAGCGCCAAGCACGTCAAGCAGGCCCGCACCACCAACCTGGACACCAGCCAGCTGGTGGTCTGGGCGGTCGGCAAGGTCCCGGTGCTCGCGTACCGCAACACCGTCACCGGCGCGGGCGACGCCGGCGCCAACTCCCGTGAGGCCGTGCTCGTCGACGCGGCGAGCGGCGCCGTCCTCGACCAGTACGAGGTCAACCCGGAGATCGGCGGCACCGGCAACGGCGTCAACGTCGGCCAGGTCACCCTGGAGACCAGCCAGGGCGGCAGCGGCTACACGCTGACCGACGCGCTGCACGGCTCCACGGTCGTCTACGACTCGTACAACAGCCCGCAGTCCAACCCGGCGCAGAACGCCCGCACCTTCAGCAAGTCCACCAACTCCTGGGGCAACGGCTCCACTTCGAGCCGCGAGAGCGCCGCCGTGGACGCCTCCTACGGCCTCGCCAAGACCTGGGACTTCTACAAGAACACCTTCAACCGCAGCGGCATCCGCAACGACGGCCGCGGCGCCCCGGCGTACGTGCACGTCGACAACCAGCTGCTGAACGCGTTCTACGACGACAGCTGCTTCTGCATGTCCTTCGGCGACGGCTCCTCGCAGAACGGCAACATCCCGCTGACCGCGCTCGACGTGTCCGGCCACGAGATGAGCCACGGCGTCACCGCCGCCACCGCCAACCTCAACTACTCCGGCGAGTCCGGCGGCCTCAACGAGGCCACCTCCGACATCTTCGGCACCATGGTCGAGTTCTCGGCCGGCAACAGCACCGACCCCGGTGACTACTACATCGGCGAGAAGCTCAACATGGGCAACGGCTACCTGCGCCGGATGGACAACCCGGCCGCCGACGGCAGCTCGCTGGCCTGCTACAGCAGCCGGGCCGGCCAGGTGGACGTGCACTACTCCTCCGGCATCGCCAACCACTTCTTCTACCTGACCGCCGAGGGCACCGGCGCCAAGACCATCGGCGGCCTGCCGCACAACGGCACCCCGTGCAACGGCGACAGCTTCAGCGGCATCGGCAAGGACAAGGCCGCGGCCGTCTGGTACCGCGCCCTGACCACCTACATGACCTCCACCACCAACTACTCCTCCGCCCGCACCGCCACCCTGCAGGCCGCCGCCGACCTGTACGGCGCCAACTCCCAGGAGCGGTACATCGTCTCCAAGGCGTGGGCCGCCGTCTCGCTCGGCACCGCCCTGCCCGACCCGGGCGGCAGCACCTCCTCCCCGAGCCCGTCCCCGTCCGGCTCGCCCACCGGCAACCCCAACCCCGGAAACGCCCTCACCAACGGCGACTTCGAGCAGGGCGCCACCGGCTGGACGCAGAGCGCCAACGACATCACCAACTCCAACCAGCAGACCCCGCACGGCGGTTCCTGGTACGCCTGGATGATGGGCTACGGCTCCGCCGCCACCGAGACGCTGTCGCAGAACAGCATCGCGGTGCCCGCCACCGGCAGCCCGAAGCTCACCTTCTGGCTGAAGGTCACCACCCAGGAGTCCGGCTCCACCGCCTACGACACCCTGAAGGTCAACGTCAACGGCGCCACCCTGGCCACCTACTCCAACGCCAACGCCAGCGCCGGGTACGTGCAGAAGACCGTCGACCTGAGCGCCTTCCGCGGCCAGACCGTCAACCTCCAGTTCGCCGGCCAGGAGGACGCCTACCTGTCCACCGTCTTCCTGCTCGACGACGTCTCCGTCGGCTGACCGGCCCCCTTCAAGGCCGTCCCCAACGGCTCGGCCTTAAAGGGAACTTAACGGAGCGTCGCAGGCGTGTCGTGTTCATGTGACACCCTCGCGCGAGCCGGTCGGAGACGGCACACTGACCGCCATGACCGGCATACTCCCCGGCCCGGCCGGACCCGCCAGCACCACCGCGGGTCCGGCCGAGCCCGCACTCGTCGACCGTGCGAACCTGCTCGCCGACACCCGTGCCGCACTCGCCGCCACCGGCGGCGTCCTGCTGCACGGACCGG
>NZ_KK853997.1:7585482-7586130 GCF_000696185.1 Kitasatospora cheerisanensis KCTC 2395
CACCGGCGGCGTCCTGCTGCACGGACCGGCCGGCATCGGCAAGACCGCGCTGCTCGACGCGCTCGCCCAGGAGGCCGACGCGGCTGGGGAGTCGGTCCTGCGCAGCAGCCCCACCGCCGCCGAGGCCGACCTGCCGCACCTCGCGCTGATCGACCTGCTCGGCGAGACCCTCCCCGCACTCGCCGAGGAACTCCCCAGCCACCTGCGCCAGGCCCTCGAATGCGCGCTGCTGCACCGCGCCCCCCAACCCGGCGCCCCCACCGACCCGTTGGCCGTCCGGGTCGCCGTCCTGGAGACGCTGCGCCGACTCGCCCAGCGCGGCCCCGTGCTCGTCCTGCTCGACGACACCCAGTGGCTCGACGAAGCCAGCCGGCAGGTCGTCGCGTTCGCCGCCCGCCGCCTCACCGACCGCCGGGTCCGCTTCGCCGTCACCGAACGCACCGAACACGCCGACGCCGCCCCCACCATGAACGCACTCTGCCCGCCCGCCGCCCGCGACCTCCCGGTCGGACCGCTCGGCGAACGCGGCACCGGGGCCCTGCTCCGCGAACGCCTCGGCCTGCGCCTGAACGGCCTCACGCTCAGCCGGGTGCACGCCGTCAGCGGCGGAAACCCCTACTACGCACTGGAGTTGGGCCGCTCACTGGC
>NZ_KK853997.1:7588451-7642217 GCF_000696185.1 Kitasatospora cheerisanensis KCTC 2395
CCTCGCCCTGATCCGGTCCGGCGCCACCAACCGCGAGATCGCCGCCACCCTCCACCTCTCCGTCAAAGCCGTCGAGGCCAACCTGACCCGCCTCTTCCGCCAGTACGGAGTCCGCGGCCGCGCCGAGCTGGCGAAGTGCCAGGAGTGAGAGCCGTCCCGGCCGCCGCGGCGACCTCGCGACGCACCCGGGCCAGGCCCCGCCGTTCGAAGGAGCATCGGAAGGACTCGACCACGTACGCGTCGTTGCGGCACCGCTAGCACCGAGTCGGCGCGACCGCATCGCCGCACCCCCCGGTCGGCGCAGCCGACTGAGGGGGCGTCAGGGGCCGGTGATCTCAGTCGGACACGATGCCGCCGAGGCGGACGATCGCTTCGAGGGTGGCGAGGTCGAGCCCGCAGTCCCGGGAGAACCGGGCCCCATGCAGCCGGTCGGTGAGGGCGGCGTGGTCGAGCAGCTCGCCGGTGCGGAAGTCGAGCAGCCAGAGCTCGCCGAGGCGGGTCAGGACCCCGAGGCGGTCGCCGGAGGGCGGGGCGAAGAGGCTCTGGACGCCGAGGGCGGGCACGGGGACCTCCCACGACGGTTCGGTGGCGGGGCTGCCGGGCCGCCAGCCGCAGAGACCGCGGTCGGACACGGCCGCCGCCGCCATCCCGGAGGCCGCGCGGAAGACGAACGTGTCGAAGCGAGTGTCCTTCAGGAACGGGAAGGAGAGCCCGTCCGGGTCGAGGAGGGCGCTCTCCGTGGTGCTGTCGGCGACCGCCACGGGTGTGCCGTCGACATATAGCATGATGCTCTCCGAGCCCGGGGTCAGCCCGACACGACGGTTGGGTCCGCCCCCCATGGAGGTGTTCTCCAGCAGCCGCCATCCCCCGGAAGCCGCGTGGTCGGCCACGAGGAACCGGAGGGAATCCTGGTCCACCGTCAGAAGGCACAGGCCACCGCTGCCGGGCACGGCGGCGTAGTAGTCCTCCTCCTCGGTCGGCAGCACGATCTCTCCTGCGGACGCCCCGGACTCGGGGTCGGTGAGGACGAATCGGGGCGTGGGCGATTCGGTGAAGGTCAGCGCCCGGTGCCGGCCGTCGTGAACGGCCAGCGAGGAGGCGCCACTTCGCGTGATCGCGGTGATCCTCCCGGTGTGCAGGTCGATCAGTCTGCGGCCCACCCTGACCGTGTCAGTGTCCCACCGCTGCAACTGGAGGGCGCTGGTCACGTACGCCGACACGTGGTGCGGAGTCGCCGCCAGCCGTCCGCCGGGCCAGAGCAGGACCCCGTCACCCGCGACGACCAGTGTGCCGTCGGCAGCCACCAACCCCCCGACGTACGGACCGTCGACCTCCTCGTCGCCGAGCACCGAGGTGTCGAGGATCTGCGCTCCGCGCAGGTCGACTCCCACGAGGTCGGCCCGGTCCAGCCAGAGGTTGCGGAGCCGCGCGCCGCGCAGACCCGCCCCGGCCAACCTGAGCTCGACGTCCGGAACCCCAAGACCGAGGCCTTCGAGGTCGAGCCCACTGAGATCGAGTCCCGCCAGACTGCGGCCGGTGGTGACGAGGAGGTTGAGGCAGTTGGCGACGAACCAGCTCATGCCGGGAGCGGTGTCCCTGGTTGCCCGAGCGTTGTCCAGAAGTCGGTCCTGGTAACCGGGGTGGGACTTGACGATCGAGCTGAGGAAGCGGAGGACCGCGGACTCGGTCAACATTTCGCCGAACGTGTCGTCGAGCCGTTCGATCGGCTCGGCGACGAACCGCCCGAGGGCCGGCAGGACACCCTCCGGAGACCGGGCCGCAAAATAGCCGGACCAGGTCCACTCGGCATCGACTCCCCCCGACGGCTGCTCGGCAGGCTGGACAGCCGCGAGGAAGTCGTCCGTCAGCAGACCGAGTTCGGCGGCGAACTTGAACGCGACCAGGAACTCCAGCAGCGACTTGTGCGACGGCCCGTAGTTGCCCTCGGCGTCCCGCACGAACATGCCCTGGTTGCGCATGTCCTGCTCCCAGTAGTCCAGATCCTTGGCACTGGCGACCACCGGGCCGAAGCAGGAACGCAGATGCTCGGGGAAGTCGCGGTAGTTGAGGCTCAGCTTCCCGTCGTCGAGCATCTTCCACGCGACCTCGCACAGGAAGTACAGCTTGTCCGCGCGGGAGGTGAAGGTCCGTTCGGCGTGGATGTCGCGGTCCATCTTCCGGCGGATCGCGTACAGGTAGATCCGGGCGAGGTCGATCTCCGCACCCTGCTCGATCTCCGGCAGTGCGTCGACCACCAGCTCCGACATGACCGGACGACGCATCAGCTCACGAACGTCGGCGTGCCCCATCACCATCCGGACCTGCTGTTCGCCGAGCCCGAACGACAGCAGCCGCTCGACCTGCTCGTCGTCGAAAGGCACCAGGTCGACGATGTCGAAGACGGGGCCGTCCGGTGCGCTGCCGGCGCGGGGCAGGCCCACCTTGGCGCTGAAGAGGTCGCGGGCCTCCTGGGCGTGGCGGAAGTGTTCCTTGCGGCTGCTGAGCAGGACCTTGCTGCCGGGCTCGACCACCGTGGCGAGTTCCCAGAAGTTGGCGACCACGGTGTGGCGGTCGGTGCGGGCCGCCATCTCGTCGAAGCCGTCGAAGATCAGCAGCAGCCGGCCCATCCGGTTGAGCACCTGCACCACGTCGGAGTTGCCCACGTTGATCTTGTGCTTGTTGAAGAAGAACTCGGCCAACAGGCCCTGCACGGTGGTCTGCTTGGCGTAGTCGCGCAGCGGTATCAGCAGCGGGATCCGGGGCCGCGGCACGCCGCGGCGCTTGGCGTCCCGCCACGCCCGGACCATGGTGTGCGCCAGGTGCAGCGCGAACCAGGACTTGCCCATGCCGAACTCGCCCAGCACGGAGAGGTGTTGCTTGGCCGGCTCGTCCAGCCAGCGGGCCACGTAGTCGTCCAGGCCGCCGCTCTTCCAGCTGTAGCCGCTGGTGGCGATCGGCTGCCCGGTGGCCGGGTCGACCTCGGCCTTCTCGCAGGACAGCGGCACGTAGCGGGTGTCGATGCCGCGCCGCCGCACCTCCTCCTCCACACACGTGAGGTACGGCTCGAAGTCGGCCACCAGGTCGATCAGGTCGTCGAACGCGTAGGCGTACAGGCGGTTTCCGCTGCGGTCCGCCGCCGCGCGCGCTGCTGCGCTGACCCGGAGCCGGGCGATGCCCCAGCCCTCGGCGGCCCGGTGCTGCTCGGTCAGCCCGGACAGCAGGTTCAGGTGGTGCGGGCCCAACTCCCCTTCCACGCACAGCATCAGCATGCGGTCGAACTGGCCGGGACGCAGCCGGGGAATGTCCACCAGCAGCGCCACGCTGCCGTCCGGGGCCGGCCACTCGCGGTGGATCCCGTAGCCGACGGCGCGGAACCACTCCGTGGAGTCCTGGGCGAGTCGCTGAGCGGGCGTCAGGCGGGAGCGCGCCGGCTCGATGCGCAGCCGGTGCTGCTCCTCCCCGTCACGGGTCCGGCCCGCCTGCTCCAGCAGGGCGTCGAGCTTGGCGTCGGACCGGACTTCGTGCGGCGTCCGGCTGCGATCCAGCACCGAGTCGAACGCGGCGACGAAGCCGTCCACGTGCTCGTCGAAGCCGTGGTCGAGATGCCCGAACTCGCCGGTCTCCCGGTTGCGTTCGACCGCCTCGGTGATCTCGCGCCGCAGCCGCGACCAGTCGTGGTCGTGGAAGGACCGGCGGAACGCGTCCAGCACGTAGCTGTTCCGGAAGACGGCGAGCACCGACTCCGCGCGCCCGGTGCAGTACTCGATCAGGGCGATGGTGTAGATGCTGTCGAAGTCCCGGGGCGGTTGGCGCGGATCGAGCTTCACGGCCCTGAGCACGCGAAGCACTTCCTCGCGCCGCATCGCCGCGTCGGTGAGCGGCTTCGCCACCAACCGCGCAACGAGCCCTGCCGCCGTCGCCACCACCGACATTCCGTTGCCCCCTCGGCTCGCCCGTCCCCGCCGGAATCGTATCGACCCGGCTGCCCGAGGGGCGGTCAGCCACCGGTGCGGGGCGTGATGGGCTGCACCCCGGTGCCGGCCGTCCCGGTGTCCATCGGGCCTGCGCCTTCCGGAGGACCGCCCCACGGGTGAACCTTCGATCCGCCCGGCCCGCACAGGCGCGGAGATTCCATGACGCACCGTCAGGAGTACACGCATGGCTGATTGCTGGCCGCTGAATCCCGTGACTGTCTGGTGCCGGCAGGGCCACTCCCGTGCTCCGCCACCGATCGAGCCTCTCGGAGGAATCTCTCGTGCGTGCTGTCAAGCGTGTCCTGGCCGTCGGCGCCCTCGCAGTCCCGCTGGTGCTCGGCTGTGCCGGACTCGCCTCCGCCCAGGAAGGCCTGGACGCGAACTTCGGCAAGGGCCAGTTTGTCGCCAACGAGGACGGTGCCGGTGTCGCGGGCACGCAGTCCAGTGTCTCGCCGGACGGAGTCAGCCACTCCGACTTCTGGGTCTGGGCCGACGAAACCGGTGTCCGCGGATCCTTCACCGGCGCGGGCGCCACCTGGAGCGGCGAGTAGAGCCGCAGGTAAGCCGCCCGGCGGGAACCCCGCCCGCCGGGCGCCGGTGCGTCGCAGCCGACACCAGCAGACCGGCCGGCACCGGCCGGAACCGTGGCGGGAACGGTGATGGTGGAGGGCCAAAGTGCATGAGCGGGTGGCAGGATGGGCCTCATGAGCGACGAATCCCGGCCCCTGCTGGTGGACCGCACGCCCTTTCCCGACGGCCTCGACGAGCGGCTGCACGCCCAGTTCACGTTCCTGGTCGAGATCGACCGGTTGAAGACGATCCTGCGGCAGTCGCCGCTGGTGGCCGCCGAGCGGCGGGAGAACGACGCCGAGCACTCCTGGCACCTGGCGATGATGGTGCCGCTCCTCGCCGAGTACGCGGACGAGCCGATCGACGTCGGCCACACCGTTCAACTCGTACTGCTGCACGACCTGGTGGAGATCTACGCCGGGGACACGCCGCTGTACGACCCGGCGGCGGGCGTCGACCAGGCGGAGCGCGAGACGGTGGCGGCGGACGAGCTGTTCGGGCTGCTGCCGGAGGACCAGGGGCGGCGGCTGCGGGAGCTGTGGGACGAGTTCGAGGAGCGTCGCACGCCGGAGGCGCGGTTCGCGAAGGCGATGGACCGGCTGCAGCCGCTGCTGCTCAACTGGATGGCCCGCGGCGGGACGTGGCGCACGCCCGGGGTGACGGCGGACGACGTGCGGGCCCGGAAGGCGGTGATCGGCGACGCCTCGGCGGAGCTGTGGAAGGCCGGCCGGCTGCTGATCGACGAGGGCGAGCGGCGCGGCTGGTCGCGCAGCGGCAGCGGAAACGCCTGACCCACCCGGCCGCCGGCAGGCGCGCTGACCACCGCGCGCACCGGCGGCCCTCCTCGTGGGCCTCCCGTTCGGGTGTGCTTCGCTTGGGGCCACGCCGCACCACAGGGGTGCGAGCGGGAGAGGCCGAGGAGAGGTGGACGGTCGTGCCGGTCGTCGCGGTGAGCGTGCTCAGTCACACGGGAGTGGTGCGCAGCCACAACGAGGACAGTGTGGCGGTCGGGCCGTGGACGCTCTGCGCGACGGCGACCGACAGCCCGCAGACCTTCTACTTCCCGCTGGGCGACAGCGCCGTGACGGTGGCGGTCGCCGACGGCCTGGGCGGACACCCGGGCGGCGACCTGGCCTCCTCGCTCACCGCCGGTCAACTGGCCGCCACCGGAACGGAACTGACCGACGAGCAGTCCGTGACCGAGGCGCTGCAGGCCTGCCACACGGCGCTGCACGACGCGGCCGACGCCGACCCCACGCTGGCCGGCATGAGCACCACCGTGGCCGGGCTGGCGCTGACCGGCGACTCCGTGCTGGTGTTCAACGTCGGCGACAGCCGGGTCTACGAACTCACCGACGCCGAACCGCGGTTGCTCAGCACCGACGACAGTCCGCCGCTCGCCCCCGGACAGCGCACCACCCACCTGGTCACCAGCGTCCTCGGCGGCGCGACCCCGCGCGACGCGCTGCGCCCGCACGTGACCAGCCTCCCTGTCCGCCCCGGCGCCCGCTACCTGCTGTGCACCGACGGGCTGAGCGACCCGGTGCCGCCGGAGGAGTGGGCGGCCGTGACCGCAGACGGCGACGCGGAGGACGACGACCAGCACGCCGTGGTCGAACTCTGGCGCGCCGCGATCCGCGCGGGCGGCCCGGACAACATCACCATCGCCCTGGTCCGGATCGACGACTGACGCCGGGCGCCGCCCCCCGGTGCCGGGTCAGACGCGCTCCAGCGGACGGTGCGGCCCGTCCGGCAGAGTGACCGTGACGGCGTCGCCGGGGCGGACCGGCCCGCCGGCGCGGACCACGCCCATGATGCCGGCCTTGCGGACCAGGCCGCCGTTCTCGTCGCGGTGCACCACCTGCTTGAGCAGCCCGTGCCGGAAGTCGTCGATCTGCGCGCACGGATTGCGCAGCCCGGTCACCTCCACCACCGCCTCCGCGCCGAGGTGCAGCAGCGCGCCGACCGGCAGGCCCAGCAGGTCCACCCCGCTCGTGGTGACGTTCTCGCCCAACTCGCCCGGGGCGACGGCGAATCCGGCCGCCGCCAGCTCCTCGAACAGCTCGGCGTGGATCAGGTGCACCTGCCGCAGGTTCGGCACCGTCGGGTCCTTGGCGATCCGGGACCGGTGCTTGACGGTGACCCCGGCGTGCACGTCGCCCTCCACCCCGAGCCCCTCCAGCAACCGGATCTCGCCCCGCGTGGGCTTGGTGAACGAGTACTCGCCGTTACTGCTGACCGCCACCACACTGCCGGACATCCGAGGCCGCCTCTCCATCGATCCACCACGTCCAACTGCCGTTCGGGGCACCACTCTAGGCGCTCGTCCGGAGCGGGCGGCCGGTGGGGGCCGGTGAATTCGCGCAAACCGGGGGCGAATTCACTGCCGGGCCGGTGCGGGGCGTCGTGGCCGTTCAGTCGTCGCGGCTTTTCAAAGGATGGGCAAAGTGGGATCCTGATGGAGGCAATCCCATTCCGTGGGAGCCGATTGCGGGTGAAGGCGTGCCTGTTCCACCAGGGCCAACGTCGTTGGTGGGACGACGCGTTGACGAGGCATCGCACGTCGACGGCCGAGTCCCGGATGCCGTGCTGCCTCTTTCACGCCGGAATTCCGTATCAGCCGAAGGGTTCGTCATGTCCGGCGAATACATGCTGCCTCCGCCAGGCCTGTCCGATGCAGGGGGGATCAATCTGGGGCCGATTCTCGATCCGCCCTTCTCCGACGCCCCGGACTTCCGGGACCGGGTGCAGTCGGTGACCACCACGCCGGTCGCCGTCGAGGAGACCGCGCCGATCGTCTCCGAGGCGGGAAGCCGGCGCGCGACGGAGCTGGCGCTGCACTCCGAGGAGGTCTCCCGGGAGCTCGCGGGGCGGCGCCACGAAGTCATCGGCGTGGGCTCCGGAGCCGCCGACCGGAGCGCCCACCATCCGATCGTGATCATCTACGACTACACGGAGAACCTCGCCGTCGAGGCGGTGGTCGACCTCGCGGCCGGCCGGGTCGCGGAGGTGCGCCGCCGGCGCTACCAGCCGCAGCTGACGACCGCGGAGGAGCGCCGGGCCGTCGAACTCGTCCGGCAGGACGGCAGGTTGGGGGCGTACGAGAGCGACCTGGACAGCGGGTCGGGGATCGTGGTGGACGAGGTCGACTTCCGCAGCCCCCGGCACGGGCACCGGATGGTCGACCTGCGGTTCGGTCCGATGACCGAGCGGCTGCCGAGGGCGTTCGCGGTGGTCGACCTGACGGACCAGGACGTGGTCCGCTGCGGTCCGGTCCCCGCCGCCGACGGAGGTGCGTCATGACCACGGTCTCCGGCAGTGTCGCGTGGCCCCCCGAGGCCCCGGTGTGGAGGTTCAGCTGGCAGATGGTCGACGGCGACAGCGAGGCCATCGCCTTCTACGGCCTCACCTACAAGGACCGGCTGGTGCTGCACAAGGCCAGCCTCCCGATGATCCGGGTGCAGTACGACGGCCCGGCCGGCCCGTACAAGGACCAGCTGAGCACCGGGAACATGCAGGGGCCGGTCAAGGTCTACGAGGGAAGCCCCGCACCGACGTTCAGGTTCCTGGTGGTGGAGAGCTACCACGAGATCGGCCACTACCGGCTGACGAACCGGTGGATCTTCCGCAGCGACGGCATCATCCTGCCGCAGCTGTACAGCGCCGGCCTGCAGGCCCCGTACAACCATCGGCACCACGTCTACTGGCGGTTCGACTTCGACGTGGTCGGGGCGTCCAACAACCTTGCGCTGGAACACCTTCCGGTGGGCACCGACTGGGGCTGGGGCCCCGGCTGGTTCCCGTACACGGTGGAGACGCTGGCCGCGCACTCGCCGCGCGACACCTACGCGGTGCTGAACAAGTCGAACCCGTTCGGCCACCTGCAGGGGTACACCATCGCGCCGGGCCCGTTCGACGGCACGGCCGACGGCTTCGGCCGGATCGACGCGGCCGTCACCCAGTACCACGGCGGCGAGGACCTGCGCGGCCGGCTGGGCACGGCCTTCGACGACCAGCTCGGCACCCAGGTCAACGGCGAGAGCGTCGACGGCCAGGACGTCGTGCTGTGGTGGTGCGCCCACCTAGACCACCACGCCAGCGAGGGCGGCGACGAGTGGCACGTCTGCGGGCCGATCCTGCAGCCGTTCGGCTATCCGTGACGCCCTGACGCCCTGACGCTGTGAGCACGGGGCCGCCGTGGCGCCGTGGCGCTGTGACCACCGGGCCGCCGTGATGCCGGGCCGCGCCGGTCAGCCGGGCGGCAGGAGGCGGGTGCCCGGGGGGAGGGAGCCGGTGCGGTCGGCGTCGAGGAGGTAGGCGAGCAGGGTGTCGCGGAAGGCGTCGGCGGCCCGGGTGAGGGGGAGTTCGCGGCCGTGCGCGAGGGCGATGGTGCGGCCGAGGCCGGGCGGGGCGAAGGGAGCGGCGGCCAGGCCGGAGCGGGCGGCGACCATGCCGGGGACGACGGCGGGGCCGAGGCCGGCCCGGACGGCGGCCAGGACGGCGTCCATCTCGCCGCCCTCGACGGCGTACGAGGGCGCGAAGCCGGCCGCCCGGCACGCGGCGAGGGTGGTCTCGCGGACGTCGTAGCCCTCGCGGAACATCACCAGGCCCGGCCCCGCAGGTCGGTGATCCGGGCCCGGCGGCGGGGGAGCGGCTCGGCGGAGACCAGTACCAGGTCCTCGTGCAGCAGCGGGGTGACGGAGAGCCCGGCGGGGGCGGCCGACGGCGCGGCGATGACCAGTGCGAGGTCGAGTTCGCCGGCCTCCAGGTCGCGGACCAGGTCGCGCGAGCCGCCCTCGGTCAGGCGCAGGTCCACCCCGGGGTGCCGGGCGCGGTAGGCGCGCAGCACCTCCGGCACCAGGCTGGCGCAGAGCGAGGGCGGCGCGCCGAACCGGACCCGGCCGCGGCGCAGTTGGACGGTCTCGGCGACGGCCCGCCGGGCGCTCTCCGCGTCCGCGAGGATGCGCCGGGCCAGCGGCAGCAGCGCCTGCCCGGCGTCGGTGAGCGAGGTGCCGGAGCGCGAGCGGTGGAACAGCTCCGCCCCCAACTCCTTCTCCAGCGACCGGATCTGTTGCGAGAGGGAGGGCTGCGACACGTGGGTCAGCTCGGCGGCCCGGGTGAAGTGCCGGGCGTCGGCGACCGCGACGAAGTAGGTGAGCTGCTGCAACTGCACACCGGCCATCATAGGCATTCCCTATCGTGAGCCGCGCTTTCATGTCTTGGACACTGGCTGCGCGCCGGGCCTACCGTCATGCTCATGGCTTCTGCGACCCGGACGAACCGGGCGAACCGGACCCCCGCGGCCCCTGGCCGGCCCCCGTCCCGGGCGGCGGCGCTCTGGCGCAGCTCCGTCGGCAAGAAGGCGGTCATGGCCGTCAGCGGACTGCTGATGCTCGCCTACCTGGTGGCCCACATGCTGGGCAACCTCAAGGTGTTCTTCGGCCCCGACGACCTCAACGGCTACGCGCACTGGCTGCGCACCATCGGCCAGCCGGTGCTGCACCACGGCTGGTTCCTCTGGCTGGCCCGGCCCGTGCTGCTCGCGGCCGTGGTCACGCACGGCGTCGCCGCCTACCAGCTGAGCCGCCGCGACCTGAAGGCCCGCCCGCAGCAGTACGTGCACCGCCGCCGGCAGAGCACGTACGCGACCCGGACGATGCGCTGGGGCGGGGTGATCCTCGGCCTGTTCGTCGTCTGGCACATCCTCGACCTGACCACGCTGACGGTGAACCCGGCCGCCGAGGAGGGGCACCCGTACCAGAACATCGTGGCCTCGTTCTCGACCTGGTACGGCGGCGGGATCTACTGCGTGGCGATGCTCGCGCTCGGCCTGCACGTCCGGCACGGCTTCTGGAGCGCCGCGCAGACCCTCGGCGTCAACAACCCGCGCCGCGACCGGGCGTTGAAGGCCGCCGCGAACGGGCTGGCGTTGCTGCTGACCGCCGGGTTCCTGTCGGTGCCGGTCGCCGTGATGGCGGGACTGGTCCGATGAACGACCACCACACGAACGCGGGAGAGGCCCCGATGAGCTACCTCGACTACACCGTCGGCGAGCCGATCGCCGACACCCGGGCCCCGGCCGGGCCGATCGAACAGCGGTGGGACCGGCGGCGGTTCGAGGCCAAGCTGGTCAACCCCGCGAACCGCCGCAAGCACCGGGTGATCGTGGTCGGCACCGGCCTGGCCGGCGGCGCCGCCGGCGCCACCTTGGCCGAACAGGGCTACCACGTCGTCCAGTTCTGCTTCCAGGACTCCCCGCGCCGCGCCCACTCGATCGCCGCTCAGGGCGGCATCAACGCGGCGAAGAACTACCGCAACGACGGCGACTCGATCCGCCGGCTGTTCTACGACACCGTCAAGGGCGGCGACTTCCGCGCCCGCGAGTCCAACGTGCACCGCCTGGCGCAGGTCTCGGTGGAGATCATCGACCAGTGCGTGGCGCAGGGCGTCCCGTTCGCCCGCGAGTACGGCGGCCTGCTCGACACCCGCTCGTTCGGCGGCGTCCAGGTCTCCCGCACCTTCTACGCCCGCGGCCAGACCGGCCAGCAGCTGCTGCTCGGCGCCTACCAGGCACTGTCCCGTCAGATCGCCGCCGGGAACGTCGAGTTGCACGCCCGCACCGAGATGCTCGACCTGATCGTGGTCGACGGCCGGGCCCGCGGCATCGTCGCCCGCGACCTGGTCACCGGCGAGATCACCTCCCACCTGGCGGACGCGGTGGTGCTCGCCACCGGCGGCTACGGCAACGTCTTCTACCTGTCCACCAACGCCAAGAACTCCAACGCGACGGCGATCTGGCGCGCGCACCGGCGCGGCGCCTACTTCGCCAACCCGTGCTTCACGCAGATCCACCCGACCTGCATCCCGCGCTCCGGCGACCACCAGTCGAAGCTGACCCTGATGAGCGAGTCGCTGCGCAACGACGGCCGGATCTGGGTGCCGAAGGCCAAGGGCGACACCCGGCCGCCCGGGCAGATCCCCGAGGACGAGCGGGACTACTACCTGGAGCGGATCTACCCGGCGTTCGGCAACCTGGTGCCGCGCGACATCGCCTCCCGCGCCGCCAAGGTGGTCTGCGACGAGGGCCGCGGCGTCGGCCCCGGTGGGCAGGGCGTGTACCTGGACTTCGCCGACGCCATCGCCCGGCTCGGCCGGGCCGCCGTCGAGGCCAAGTACGGCAACCTGTTCGAGATGTACCAGCGGATCACCGCCGAGGACCCGTACACCGTGCCGATGCGGATCTACCCGGCGATCCACTACACCATGGGCGGCCTGTGGGTGGACTACGACCTGCAGACCACCGTCCCCGGCCTGTTCGCGATCGGCGAGGCCAACTTCTCCGACCACGGCGCCAACCGGCTCGGCGCGAGCGCCCTCATGCAGGGCCTCGCCGACGGCTACTTCGTGCTGCCGCCCACCCTCAACGACTACCTGGGCCGCACCAGGTTGGACCCCGTCCCCGCGGACCACCCCGAACTCGCCGAGGTGGAGGCCGAGGTGACCGACCGGCTCCACCTGATCCTCGCCGTCGACGGCGACCGCACCCCCGACTCCTTCCACCGCGAACTCGGCGAACTCCTCTGGGACAACTGCGGAATGGCCCGCGACGAGGCCGGACTGCGGCACGCGCTGGCCCGGATCCCCGAGCTGCGCGCCGAGTTCTGGCGGCGGATCAAGGTACCCGGCACCGGCGCCGAGCTCAACCAGGCGCTGGAGAAGGCCAATCGGCTGGTCGACTACTTCGAACTCGCCGAGCTGATGTGCCTGGACGCGCTGCACCGCAGCGAGTCCTGCGGAGGCCACTTCCGCACCGAGTCCGCCACCCCCGACGGCGAAGCCGCCCGCCGGGACGAGGAGTTCAGCTACGCCGCCGCCTGGGAGTACACCGGCGACGCGCCCGTCCTGCACAAGGAAGAGCTGCTCTTCGAACACGTCCACCCCACCCAGCGGAGCTACGCGTGAACCTCACCCTGCGCATCTGGCGCCAGCAAGGCCCGGACACCCCGGGCGAGATGACGGAGTACCGGGTCTCCGGGATCAGCGAGGACATGTCCTTCCTGGAGATGCTGGACACCCTCAACGAGGAGCTCATCCTGCGCGGCGACCGCCCCGTCGCCTTCGACCACGACTGCCGCGAAGGCATCTGCGGCGCCTGCGGCATGGTCATCAACGGCCAGGCCCACGGCCCCGAACGCACCACCACCTGCCAGCTGCACATGCGGCACTTCGAGGACGGCGACACCATCGACGTCGAACCCTGGCGGGCCGGCGCGTTCCCCGTGGTGCGCGACCTGGTGGTGGACCGCAGCGCACTCGACCGGATCATCGGCTCCGGCGGCTACATCACCGCGCCCACCGGCTCCGCGCCCGAGGCGCACGCCACCGCCGTCCCCAAGGAGGCCGCCGACCTCGCCTTCGAGCACGCCGAGTGCATCGGCTGCGGGGCCTGCGTCGCCGCCTGCCCCAACGGCTCCGCGATGCTGTTCACCGCCGCCAAGGTCGTCCACCTCAACGTCCTCCCGCAGGGCGCGCCCGAACGCGCCTCCCGGGTGCGGAACATGGTCGGCGCGATGGACGCCGAGGGCTTCGGCGGCTGCACCAACACCGGCGAGTGCGCCACCGCCTGCCCCAAGGGCATCCCGCTGACCGGGATCGCCCGCCTCAACCGCGAGTTCCTGCGGAGCTGACGCGCCCGCCGGCGGCCGGCCCGGCCGGCTCGCCGTACAGCCGGCCCTCGGACACTTCCGGAGCACCCGCCAGGTGCTCCGGAAGCCGTGCGAGCACGTCCTTCAGCACCTGCGTCCCGTGGTGCGCCGCCAGCTCCGCCCGGCTCGCCCACAGCTCGTACAGGAAGACCCGGCCGTCCTCCTGCTCGTGCAGCCGGTACACCAGGCTGCCCGGGCGGGAACGCGAGGGCTCCACCAACTCGGCCAGCAGGTCGAGGTGGTCGACGCCCTGCTCTCCGCCGACGAACGCCGCCGCGCGGCCGCGAGTACGACGCCGACGCGCCGATCGAGGTCGGCCGGATCCGGGCGCTGCTCGCCGCCGGGCTGACCACCCGCACCATCCGCGAACTGATGCCCTGCTTCGAGGACGGCGAACTGCACCCCTGCGTGCGCGACCGCCTCACCGCCCAACTCGCCGAACTGAACGCCCGGATCGGCGAACTCAGCACCGCCCGCGACGCCCTCGTCGACCTCACTGCCCGCCTCCCGCAAGCGAGTTGACACGGCGGATCCGGCCATGGTCGCGGCGCGCGGAATGGCCGGACCGGGCGATCCGGGCGGAGGCGGTTGTTTGCCAGACTCGTGCGGCCCGGGAACCTCCGCCCGATCGAGAAGAGGCCGCTCATGTCTCGCACCTCAACCCGCCTGCGCCGCACGGCGACCGCCGTGGGCATCGGCATCACGGCCACCGCCCTGCTCGGCCTGTCCGCACCCACCGCCTCGGCGGCCGGCGGGGTCGAGATCCACAACGTCGACAGCGCCAAGTGCGCGGACGCCTCCTGGAGCCACAGCGACGGCACCGCCGCCGTCCAATGGGCCTGCTACGGCGGCAACACCCAGCTGTGGACCGCCGTCCAGGTCGGCAACGCCGTCGAGTTCGTGAACGCCGACAGCGGCAAGTGCCTGGACGCCTCGTGGAGCCACAGCGACGGCACCGCGGTCGTCCAATGGGCCTGCTACGGCGGCAACACCCAGCTGTGGAAGACGGTCGCGGTGAACGGCTACTGGGAGATCGTCAACGTCGACAGCGGCAAGTGCCTGGACGCGTCCTGGAGCCACAGCGACGGCACCAACCTGGTCCAGTGGGCGTGCTACGGCGGCAACACCCAGCGCTGGTACAGCTGACCGGCCCCGGGCCCTGCTCGGCCGAGCCAGCTGCGCAGGGCCCACCACCAGTGGGCGGTGTGCTCGACACCGCCGTCCAGCGGGTCGCCGCCGGTCAGTTCGCGCAGGCGACGCAGGCGGTACTTCACCGTGTTGGGGTGGACGTGCAGCTCGGCGGCCGTCCGGTCGGTGCGGCCGCCGTGCGCGAGCTGGGACAGCGCGGTCGCCGCGAGCTCCCGGTGGAACGGGTCGGACGGATCGAGGGCGCCCAGCAGCGAGCGGGCCAGCAGGGCACCGAGGTCCGCGTCCGCGGGCGTGGCCGTGAGCAGCGCCAGGTCGGCCAGCCGGTGAAGGCCCGTCAGACCGGCCGCCTCGGCGGCCCGCAGGGCCTGCCGGGCCAGCGCGTACAGCGGGGCGAGACCCTGCGGCGCGGCCGGCGGGGTGACCACGGCCGGCGGGCCGTCGGCCGGCAGCCGCGGCTCGGGACCGGTCAGCGCCGCCAGCCGGCCGTCCACGAACCCGCACAGGCCCGGCCCGGCCGCGGTCAGCGCCTGCTCCGCCGGGCCCGCCAGGGCCGGATCGCTCACCGCCGTCACCACGCACCGGTACCGGCCGCCCGGCGACAGCGGCGCGCCGAGCGTCTCCACCGCCTCGCCGTGCAGCAGCTGACGCAGCATCAGCAGGTGCTCCTCGCGGGCGGTGCGGGCCGCCGCCAGCTCCGCCACCCGGTGCGCCTGCACCATCCGGCGGGCCAGCATGATGGTGATGTGGTCGATCCGGGTCACGCCGTCCAGCAGTTCGTCCGCCGGGACGCCGCGCCGCCGGCCCTCCGCGATCACCGACTCCACCAGGTGCGAGCGCCCCGCCTGGAAGCCGTCCAGCAACGCCGCCACCGGCACCCCCTGCCGGGCCCGGTCCGAGCCCAGCGCGCCCGCCGCGTCCAGGGCCCGCGGGCCCGGCTCGCCGTCGCCCCGGAGTGCCGACCGCACCCCGTCCAGCAGCGCCCGGGTGTGCCGCCGCACCTCCCGCTCCGGCAGCGCGGCGACCAGCTCGGACGCGGCCCGGGCGGCCCGGACCGCCGCCGCCAGCACGCCCGGATCCGCCGTCCGCTCGGCCACCAGCCCGACGAACCGGTCCACCCCGCCCACCCCTTCCGCGATTGTGCCCGGCGGACAACGGGCGCCGTCCGCGTTGGGCGGCACCAGCCTAGGCGGCGGCGATCCGGCTCTGATGAGCTGGGCGCGATTGGCGGCGCGGGCCAACGGGCCGGCGCCGCCGGAGGGACCGCAGCAGCACCGGCGGGGCGGCATCGGCACCGTCGGCACCGCAGCAGCACCGGTGGTACCGCAGCGGCACCGTCAGAACCGCAGAAGCACCGTCAGCGAAGGGACACCGCCCATGTCCGAGACCCGGTCGATCATCGACCAGCTCCCCGGCGACCTGATATTCCGGCTGCCGCCGACCTTCGACACCGTCGAGGAGGAGCGCCGCCACCGCAAGGAACGGCTCGCCGCCGCGCTGCGGATCTTCGGCAAGCTCGGCTTCGAGGAGGGCGTCGCCGGACACATCACCGCCCGCGACCCGGAGCGCACCGACCACTTCTGGGTCAACCCGTTCGGCATGTCGTTCAAGCACGTCAAGGTCAGCGACCTGGTGCTGGTCGACCACCACGGCACCGTCGTCGAGGGCCGCTACCCCGTCAACCAGGCCGCGTTCGTGATCCACTCGACGATTCACCGGGCCCGCCCCGACGTGGTCGCCGCCGCCCACAGCCACTCCACCCACGGACGGGCGCTGTCCGCCCTCGGCCGCACCCTGGAGCCGATCACCCAGGACGTGTGCGCCTTCTACCAGGACCACACCCTGTTCGACGACTACACCGGCCTGGTCACCGACCTGGAGGAGGGCGAGCGGATCGCCACCGCCCTCGGCCCGCACAAGGCCGTCATCCTGCGCAACCACGGCCTGCTCACCGTCGGCAGCACCGTCGACGCCGCCGCCTGGTGGTTCATCACCATGGAACGCTCCTGCCAGGTCCAGCTCCTCGCCCAGGCCGCCGGCCCCACCATCCCGATCTCGCCCGAGAACGCCGCCCTGACCTACCGCCAGATCGGCAACGACCTCGCCGCCTGGGTCAACTACCAGCCCCTGCACGACCAGATCACCCGCGAACAGCCCGACCTCTTCGACTGACCCGCCCCGCCCCCGGGGTGACGGAGCATCAGCCGGGTCCGTCCGCGCCGAATATCGTGGCGCCACACCGGCGGCTGCTCGCATAGGATGCGGCCGGACCGGCACAGCAGCAGAACCCCGGGGGAAGCCGTGGATCCTGAGATCATCGCCCTTGCGGGCACCGCCGCCACCACGCTGATCGGCGCCTTCACCACCGACCTGTGGGAGCGCGCCAGCGACGGCATCGCCGCGCTGTGGCGGCGCTGCCAGCCCGGGCGGGCGGACGCCGTCGTCGCCGAGGCCGAGGCCACCCGGGAGGAACTCGCCAACGCCGCGGGCGATCCCGACGTCGCCGAGGAACTGCGCGCCGAGTGGCAGGGCCGGATCCGCCGCCTGCTGGCCAGCGACCCCGCGGCCGCCGACCAGGTGCGCGCCCTGCTGGCCGAACTCACCCCCGACGCACCGCAGCCGGCCGGCGGCGTCCAGCAGCAGGCGACCGCCAGCGGCAACGCGCGGATCTACCAGGCCGGCAGCTCCCTCCACGTCACCGAGCGTGCCGAGCGGTGACCGACGACCGGATGACCGGCCGGGCCGACGGCCAGGGCCGGGTCTACCAGGCGCTCGGCGACCTGCACATCGTCGAGCACCACCACACCGCCCCCGACTGGTCCGGCCCCGACTCCGTCCGCCGCCCGGCCGTCGGCCACACCCCGCGCATCCTCCGCGACCGGGTCGAACTGATGGACCGGCTCCGCGCCGCCGTCGAACCCGGCCTCGGCGACCGGGTCTACGTCCTGCACGGCCTCGGCGGCACCGGCAAGACCGCCGTCGCCCACGCCCTGTTCGAACACGTCCACGCGCAGCGCGAACGCCTCGGCCTCTGGGTCAACGCCTCCGACGCGACCACCCTGCGGGCCGGCATGCTCGCCGTCGCCGCCGACCGCGGCGCCGCCGAAACCGAACTCGTCGCCGCCCGCAGCGGCCTGCGGGCCGGCGCCGACCTGGTCTGGGACCGGCTCGACCGGTCCGACCGGCCCTGGCTGCTGGTGCTCGACAACGCCGACGACCCGGCCGTCCTCGCCGAGGGCGGCTGGCTGCGGACCAGCCCGCGCGGCATCGTCCTGGTGACCACTCGTCAGGCCGCCACCCGCTGGTGGCCCGGCGCCGAACTCTGCCAGGTCGGCGTACTGCCCCGCGAGGACGCCGCCGCCGTGCTCCGCGACCTCGCCCCCGAGAGCGGCAGCGACGAGGACGCCGCCCAGGTCGCCGACCGCCTCGGACGCCTCCCGCTCGCCCTCACCCTCGCCGGCAGCTTCCTCGCCCACCAGGTGCTCGACCCCTGGAGCCTCGCCGACTACGACCGCTCGCTCACCACCGGCGAAGGCCTCGCCGCGCTCGACGGCGCCACCGGCCTCGCCCGCCGCGACGACCGCCACCTGCTCGACACCACCTGGCAGCTCTCGCTCGACGCCCTCGCCGCCCAGGGGCTCCCCGACGCCGGCGTCCTGCTGCGCCTGCTGGCCTGCTGGGGCGCCGACCCGCTGCCGCTGCGCCTGCTCGCCGGCGCCGACCTCGGCCCCGACCTGCCCCGCACCCGGGTCGACCCGGCACTGCGCGGACTGCTCGACCACTCGCTCACCGAACTCGACCACAGCGGCGTCCGCGCCCTGCGCACCCACGCCCTGGTGCTCGACAGCGTCGCCCGCAACACGCCCGCCGCCCAGCTCGACACGCTGACGGCGGTGGCCGCAGCGCGACTGGACGCGCTGGTGCCGACGGTCGCCCGCACCGGGCCGCACGACCCCCAACTCGCCCTGCTGGCGCCGCACTTCCTGGCGCTGCTGCGGAGGGCCGAGTTGCCGGCGGTGCTGGACCGGGCGGCCGCGTCCGCCACCCGGCTCGCCGACGCCCTGTTCGCCACCGGCGAGTACCTGATGGCCCGTGACCTGGCCGGCGGGGCCGCCGACCTGGCGGCCGGGCGGCTCGGCGCGGAGCACCCGGCCGTGCTCGCGGCGCGGTACCGGCAGGCCGGGGCGCTGTTCCGACTCGGCGCGTTCGAGGCGTCCGAGCGGATCCACCGCCAAGTCCTGACGGCCCGTCAACGCCTCCTCGGGGACGACCACCCGGACACCCTGACGGCGGCGTTCGGCCTGAGCTTCCCCGTGTTGCAGCTCGACCGCGGGCGGGAGGGCGTCGAACTGCTCCGGCATGCGGTGGCCCGACGGGCGGAGATCCTCGGGGCGGGGCATCCGGACACCCTGCTGGCACGCGCGCTGATCCTGGAGTACCTGTCGGTGGAGGAACTGCGGGCGGAGCTGGCCGCGGACGACCTCTCGGCGACCTGTGCCCGTGAGCTCGGCACCGAGCACGAGGTCACGCTGACCGCCCGTCACAACTACGCCTTCGCGCTCTGGCAGGTCGGCCGCCACCAGGAGGCGGACGAGCTCGTGGCAGGCGTGCTGGCCGACCACGAGCGCGAGCGCGGCCCGCTGCACCCGTTCACTGTCTCCGTCCGGATGCTGTACGCGCGCACCAGGTTCGAGACCGGCCACCAGGAGCAGGCGGTCGAGCTGATGGAGGCCGTCGTGGCGGGGCGGGCCGCCACCCTGGGCGCCGAGCATCCGTACACCGCCCGCAGCCTCGAAGTCCTCGCCGAGTTCCGGGCGGGCCGGCCCGCCCGCCCCTGACGGGACGTCACTTCTTCGCGCGGCTCGGCTGCACCCGGCGTGGTTCGCCCGGCATCTTCGGGTGGTCGGGCGGGTAGGGGAGGTCGCCCGCGTCCTGGTGGGCGTACAGGTCCAGGACGCGGTCCAGGGAGGCCCGGTGCCGGTCCATGTCGGCGTGCAGGTCGCCGAGTTCGGCGAAGCGTTCGGGGAGGCTGCGCAGGGTGAAGTCGGTGGGGGAGACCTGCTCCAGCTCCTCCCAGCGCAGCGGGGCGGAGGCGGTGGCCTGCGGGCGCGGGCGCAGCGAGTACGGGGAGGCGATGGTGCGGTCCCGGGCCATCTGGTTGTAGTCCACGAAGATCCGCTCGCCGCGCTCCTCCTTCCACCACTTGGTGGTCACCTCGCCGCCGGTGCGGTGCTCCAGCTCGCGGCCGAGCGCGATGACGGCGTGCCGGCAGTCGGTGAACGTCCAGCGCGGCTCGATCGGCACGTACACGTGCAGGCCCCGGCCGCCGGACGTCTTCGGCCAGCCCGTCAGGCCGAACTCCTCCAGGATCGGCCGGAGTTGGAGCGCGGCGCGGACGGCGTCGGTGAAGTCGGTGCCGGGCTGCGGGTCAAGGTCGATGCGCAGCTCGTCCGGGTGCTCGGTGTCGTCGCGGCGCACCGGCCACGGATGGAAGGTCAGGCAGCCGAGGTTGGCCGCCCACAGCACGGCGGCCTCCTCGGTCGGGCAGATCTCGTCGGCCGTCCGGCCCGAGGGGAAGGCGATCCGCGCCGTCGGCAGCCACTCCGGCAGCCCCTTCGGCGCGCGCTTCTGGTAGAAGAACTCGCCCTCCACCCCGTCCGGGAACCGCTGCAAGGTGGTCGGCCGGTCACGCAGCCCGCGCAACACCCCCGGCGCGACCGCCAGGTAGTACTCGGCGACGTCCCGCTTCGTGTACCCGGGCTCCGGGTAGTACACCTTGTCCGGGTTGGTCAGCCGAACCGTCCGGCCGCCGACCTCCAGTTCCACAGCAGCAGAAGCCATACCCCCACGCTAGGCGCGCCCCGCCCCCACGCCCCGCCTTGCACCCCACCCGGCGTGGCGGACCCGGACCCGCCCGGAACGCAAGCCCCCCCGACATCCCCGCCCTCCGGCGAAGCCCGGCGGCGTGCCCGATAGCCCGGCCGGAGGGGGTGACATCGGGTCAGATCGGGTCTGCGGTCGCGTGCACACGATCCGCACACGACCCACCGGCGCCACAGGAGGGCACGCCATGTCGCGCAAGGAAAGCGCCTGGAGCCTGGCCGGCAGCACCTGGGGCGGCGCCGTCCCGACCGGCGGCACCGACCAGGGCGGCCTGTTCGCCGACATCTAGTAGTGCTTTGTTAGGTCGGGGCTGGTTCTGGCTTTGTGATGGGTTGTCTGCAGGTCGGGCATGTGCCGTTCCAGGTCGCCAGGAGGTGTTGGAGCGTTCTGACGGCCTGGTAGAGGGTCATACCCGAGCAGGCACTTTTGGGCGGCTCCGGGCCAGGGTCACGAAGAGGTGGGCGGCGGTGACGAGGGTGACGTGCCGGTGCCAGCCGGTCCAGGAACGGCCCTCGAAGTGGTCGAGTCCCAGGGCGGTCTTCAGCTCGCGGTAGTCGTGTTCGATCCGCCAGCGGATCTTCGCCAGGCGGACCAGTTCCTCGATCGGGGTGTCGGCGGGCAGGTTGGAGACCCAGTAGTGGGAAGGCTCGGCCAGATGGGCGGGCCACTGGGCCAGCAGCCAACACGCGGGCAGGGTGCCGTCGGGCTCCAGTCGCGGGCGGCGGCCGGCCAGCCGCACCCGCAGAGCGATGAACTCGCCGGTCAGCCGGTCGCGTGAGCCATGTCGCCAGGTCACCGCGCGGGCCGCCCCGCGGCCGGCTGTCCGGACGTGCTCAGCCAGCGGAACGGGTCGGGTGCGGTAGCGGGGCTTGGGGCGGGGGCCGAGTCCGCCGTATTCCGGCTGACGGGTGACCGCGTCCAGTGGATGTGCGGTGGCCAGGCCCTTGACCTGCACGATCCACCGCAGCCCCCGCTCGTCCAAGGCAGCGCGGAAGTGGGCGTTGTCGCCGTAGCCGGCGTCCGCGACCACCACTGGCGGGGCGAGCCCCCAGGTGGCGAGTTCGTCGAGCATCTCGACGGCCGGGCGCCACTTCGGGCGGTGGCCCTCGTCGTCGGGGATGCGGCAGCGGGCCCGTCGCCACCCGGTGCGGGCTGCGGCGGCCGGGTCGTCGGCGTGCTTCGGATCCCAGGCGGCGGGCAGGAACAGCCGCCAGTCGAGCGGGCAGGACGCCCGATCGGTCACCGCGTGGACGCTCACACCGATCTGGCAGTTACCGACCTTGCCGAGCGTCCCGGAGTACTGACGGGCGACCCCGGGTGACCCCTTGCCGTCCTTCGGGAAGCCGGTGTCGTCGATCACCCAGGCCTGCGGCTCCAGGGCCCGCACGGCCCGGCAGGCGATGCGGGCACGGACATCGTCCAGGGGCCAGGTCGAGGTGGTGATGAACTGCTGCAGGCGCTGGTGGTCGATGCCGAGGCGCTCGGCCATCGGCTGCATCGACTTGCGCCGCCCGTCCAGCAACAAGCCACGCAGGTAGGCCAGGCCCTTCTCCTGCTGGTCCGAGCGTCGCAGCGGAGAGAACACCTCCGCCGCGAACGCCTCCAACTCATCTCGTAACACTGCCAGTTCGTCCGGATTCACACCGACAGCGAACTGCCGAACGCTCGATCTGCCCAGACCCCGCGCACCACATAACAAAGCACTACTAGGTTCCGTCCGGTCGATCATGTGCGGAGCCAGATGACGAGGGTGGCTGCGGTGACGGTGCCCAGGTAGACATAGCCACGCTTGTCGTAGCGGGTGGCGACGGCTCGGGCGTGCTTGAGTCTGTTGATGGCTCGTTCGACAGGATTGCGTTTCCTGTACCGCTCCTCGTCGAAGCCCGGTGGCCGTCCGCCGCGTGAGCCCTTGCGCACGCGGGCGGCCCGGCTGTCGGCCTTCTCCGGGATCGTGTGCCGGATGCCGCGTCTGCGCAGGTAGGTGCGGCACGCGCCATTGCTGTAGGCCTTGTTGCAGGCCACGCCACGCTGTCGGGCGTCATACGGGGGGCCTGCCCGGTCCGGTCCGCGGGACGCGGATCTTCTCCAGCACCGCTTCGAACTGCGTGCAGTCAGCCCGCTGCCCCGCGGTGAGGACCAGGGACAGCCGGCGGCAGCGGCCGTCCGCGCTCAGGTGGACCTTGCTGGTGAACCCGCCGCGCGAGCGGCCCAGGCTCTCGCCTCCTGCACCACCTCCGCCAGGCGGGCGGTGAGGCTCTGCCACGGTGTCTCGTCCTGGTGTTCTCCCGGCCCAGCCCCCTTTGGGACGAGGGCCGGCGGCGGGTCGGTGCGGGCTCCGGCCGCGTGCTGGTGGGCCCGGACGACGGTGAACCGGACGGAACCTAGGCGAACACCGCCTTGACCAGTGTCTGCTTCACCTTCTCGAACGTCCCGGCCATGGTGGGCAGGTCCATTTCGACGTCCCCGGAGGTCAGCGAGCCGGTCAGGGTCTTGGTGCCGTCGGGCGTGCTGTACATCATTGCGCCCCAGCCCCAGAACCCTCCGTTGTGGTGGAGGACGGTGCCGCCGCCGTCCAGCTCCTCCACGAACACCCCCAGGCCGTAACCCATCGTCGGGTCCGCGACGCGCATCTCGGCCAGAAGCTCGGTCGAGATGAGCTTGCCGCTGTTCAGCGCGGAGAAGAAGGTGTGGAGGTCCCGGCTGGTCGAGATCATGTCGCCGGCGGCGGATACCCAGGAGGGGTTGAAGCGGGTGGTGTCGACCACCTTCCACTGTCCGGCGTCGTCGTAGCCGAAGTAACCGTGGGCGTGCGGCTCGGGGATGTCCTCCCGGGTCTCCGGCAGTAGGGTGCCCGTCAGCCCGAGCGGGCCCAGGATCAGCCGGTGCGTCTCCTCGGGCAGGGAGCGACCGGTGACCTGCTCGATCAGCAGCCTGGCCAGGACATAGTTGGTGTTGGAGTAGCTCCAGGCCGTCCCCGGCTCGAACCGCGCCGGCTTCGCCAACGCCCCCCGCACCAGCTCCTCCGGTCGGTAGGTCGCGTGCTGCAGCTCCACCCACTCCTTGCCCCATCCGGCGACCACACCGGGTTCGACCGACCCGCCCTCGGAGAACTCGCCGGTGAAGTTGAACAGCCCGCTGGTGTGCTGCAGGAGCATCCGGACTGTGATCCGCCGGTCGAGCCGGAACTCGGGCAAATGGTCGGCCACCAGGTCCTCAAGGCCGAGTCGGCCCTCACCCACCAGCTGCAGGACGACGGTGGCGACGAAGGTCTTGGTGGCGCTTCCGACCCGAAAGTGTCCGTCGGTCGGCGGCTTCTCGGTCCGGCCCAGCTCGCTCACCCCGGCGCTGCCCGCCCACTCGCCGAGCTCGTCGTTCACGCGCAGCTGCACGCCGGCGAAACCGGCGTCGACGATCTCCTGCATGGCCTTCCGCAGCGCGGGGCGGTCCTGCGCGGGGACGGTGTTCTGCTCACTCATGGTGATTCCTCATCTCGCGTCAGCGGGTACGAGACGATCGTGGACCCTGACCCAAGGTCAAGGTCAAAGCAATGGACGAGCGTTACTCTCACTCCATGGCACAGGGGCTCACGATCGGCCAGGCGGCGGCTTTCGTCGGGATCACCGTCAAGACGGTGCGGCACTATCACCGGCTCGGCCTGGTCGCCGAACCGGAACGGGACCATTCCGGCTACCGGCGCTACGGTTCGGCCGACCTGCTGCGCCTTGTCCAGGTCCGGGCCCTGGCCGGGGCGGGCGTGCCGCTGGCCGAGATCGGCGAGCTGCTCGACGCCAAGCCCGAGCGGTTCGCCACCGCCCTGGACGACGTCCGCCGCCGGCTCACCGGACAGATCGAGGAGCTGACCGCCCGCCGCGACACCCTGCACCGGCTCGCCCACGGTGACCGCGCCCTGCTGCCCGACCGGGCCTGCGCGGTCCTGGAGCGACTCGCCGAGCTCGACTTCAGCCCCGACTACGTCACCACTCAGCGGGAGGCCCTGGTGCTGTCGCGGGCGCTGACTCCCGAGGTCTTCGACCTTTTTCTGGCTAACCTCGAACACCGGCTCGACGACCCCGAGTTCGTCGAGTTGACCAAGCGCGGCTGGGAGGCGAGGCTCTGGGATCCCGACGACCCGCGGATCGAGGAGCTGGCCTCAGCGGTGGCCGCCAACCTGCTGGGCGTCCGCGCGCTTCTGACGCTGCCGGCCAAGCGACTGCACGGACCCGACGCGGCCTCCCGGTACGGCGTGGTCAACCACCACCGGGAGAACGAGGCACCGTCCATCGCCCGGCTGAACGGGCTGGTCGAAGGGCACCTGCGCGCGGCAGGCATTGATATCCCGCGGCAGTGACGGACTGCTGCAAACTTGATCGTCCGGACAGGACCAAGTAGGGCCTCTGACACTGTCGGCCGACTCGCACCGGGGCGGACTCCACAACGGCCCCTACTCCCGGCTGGAACTGACAGGTCCTCACGACCTCGCCCCGGCCTTACCTCCGCACTGCTGGCAGCGGCGGTGCGGTCGCCGAGCAGCAGCTGTGATTCACGTCACTGCCGACGGCTCGGTGCAGCACCCGGCGCCGTTCCGCCGTCATAGGGGCAGTGATCGGGACGGGACGAGGAGAGGAGGTCGGCGGGTGAGGTTTCGCAGGAGCGGTCCGGGCAACGGATTCACGGAGTTCGTCGCACAGCGGTCGGGAGCGTTGTTCCGCACCGCGTATGCGCTGACCGGTGACGTGCACGTGGCCGAGGATCTGGTGCAGGAGGCGCTGGAGCGGGCGTGCCGACAGTGGCGGAAGGTCGCGGTGGCGGACTCGCCGGAGGCGTACGTGCGCAAAGTGCTGGTCAACCTGGCCAACGACCGCTGGCGGCGGCTGTCGCGACTGGGCGAGCGCCCCGGGCTGTCGGGGGTGCCCGAGACGGCCGACCCCCGGGACCGGTTCGGGCAGGTGGAGCTGCGCGCGGAACTGATCGAGGCACTGCTCGGGCTGCCGATGGGCATGCGCAGCGTGGTGGTCCTGTACTACCTGCACGATCTGGACGCCCGGCAGGTCGCCGACGTCCTGGACATCTCTTCGAGTGCGGTGAGGTCCCAGCTCGCCCGCGGCTTGGCCAAGCTGCGCGATTCCGTATCGGGCACGCAGGCGCCGCACACCCCGTCGGCCGCTTTCGGAGGTACGAAGTGAGGAACACGTCGTCCGGACCCGCCCCGATCGAGCCGGGCCTCGAAGCCGAGCTGCGTGCGGCGGTGGCCTCCTTCGCCGACGGGCCGACGGCGCCGGTCGTCGACGCGGCCGCGATCGAGCGAGTCGTCAGCCGCCGCCGCACCCGCCGGGCGCTCCTCGGCACCGCTGCGGCGTGCTGCGTGCTGGCGTGCGCCACGGTGGGGTTCTTCGCGCTGAAGCCCGTGCCGCCCGCGCCCGGCGCCTCCCCGTCCCTGTCCCCACCGGCGAACGGGGCGTGCACCCCGCTCGCCACCGGCACCCCCAGGAGCGGAAGCGCCGATGCGACTCCGACACAGAAGCAGGAGCAGACCGCGGGAGCGGGCATCGCGCTGCCGGACCTGGCCGGCATGCCGGTCGAACAGGCCGGAAGCCTGCTGCGCGGACTCGGACTGAGCTGCACGATCATGCGGCACACGGACTGGAACGCTCCCGCCGGGCAGGTGATCAGCAGTGACCCCCGGGGCGGCGCAGAACCGGTGGCACCGGGCTCGTCCGTCCTCCTGCTGGTCTCGACGGGCAAACCCGGCAGAACCTGAGCGACCGGGCCCTTCGGCCCGCGCACCGGCGGACGGCGCCCCGTCCTGCCGGGCAGGGGAGCCACCCGGAGCGGGGGAACGGCCGCGGGTGGCGGGCTCCGATGCCCCGTCAGCCGCGCAGCTCGCTCGGCATCGGCTTCGGGTTGCGGAGGTCCTGTCCGAGGCGGCGGCCCCGACCGGCGCGGACGCGGGCCCGGCGCGCCGCGTCCGCGCAGGTGGTACCGGACGCCGGTCGACCGGCGTCCGGTGGTGCTGACGCTCTATGGAAAGAACCGGGTAAAAGAACCCGCCCTCCCTACCGGAACGGGAAGGGAGGGCGGGTGGGGGCGTTGCCCCGAGGAGGCCTGTCACCAGCAGCCGGGTACCGGCAGCGGCCGAAGACGGGCCGGGGCCCGATGCGTCATTTCGCCTGCGGGGTGACGACGGACACCAGCGCGGGGAACAGCACGGTGGCGAGCGCGAGGGCGGGCAGGGCGGCGAAGCTCGGCGGGATGCCGAACCTGGATGCCACCCAGGTCCCGGCTCCGGCGAAGATCGTCACCACGGCGGCAGCGGCAACCGCCCGGGTCGGCGGCAGGGCGCCCACCCGGCCGGCGACGTAGTTGTCGGCTATCTGCACCACGAGGTCGGCGATCTCCTTCGCGGCGCCGGCGGCGTCGACGTCCAGCCAACGAGCACGGTGGGTGATGGTCACATGATCGACCGGACAAGTCTAGTGGGCGAGGGCCGGCTCGAAGCCGGTGACGGTGCCCGGGTGGCCCGTCGTGTCGCCGGTGGTGCCCGGCCACATGGTCACCTGGCCCGCCGAGTTCGCCCCGTACAGGTCCGGGATGCCGTCGCCGGTCAGGTCGCCGACCGAGCCGATCACGGGGTAGGCGGTGGGGTCGATGCCGGTGCCGATGACGGTGCCCTGGGCGGGGTCGGCCAGGGCGGAGACGTCGACGGCGCAGTTCTTGGCGGGGTTCCTGGTGATCGGGTAGGCGAGGATCCGGCCGGTGCTGCGCTCACGGGTCCACAGGGTGGCCTGCGAGGTGGTGGTCGTCGTTCCGGCGGTGTCGGTGCAGGTGGTGGTGCCGTTGGCGGGGCCGGGACCGATCAGGTCGTAGTCGCTCCAGTCGAGGCCGGAGAGCAGGGTGTCCGTCGGGGCGAGCAGCTTGACGTTGTTGCTGCCCGGCGAGAACAGCCAGAGCTTCGTGCCGATCACCGCTACCAGGTTGGTCCTGGCCGGCGTGCTGGTGGTCTCGTTGGTGACGGAGCCGACCGCGAGGACCTGGGTGGCGTTGCTCCAGTCGGTGCCGAGTTCGGACGGGCAGGCGATGGTGGCGCCGCCGCCGTCGAGGCAGGTGACCGGACCCTGGGTGACGGTGCCGTTGAGGAAGAACGAGGTGCTGCTGCTGAATCCGGTGGGCGAGCTCTGGTACAGGGACGTGCGCGGGTCGCCGGGCTGGTGGGCGATCAACTCGTCGTGGCCGATGCCCCCGCGCAGCGAGCTGTGGTGGGTGATCTGCACGCCCTGCCAGGTGCCGGTGGGCGAGTTGACCGCGGCTGCGACGATCCGGCCGGTCTCGGCCGTGTCGGTGGTGTTCTCGATGGCGCGGAGGTTGCCGGCGCTGTCCGGAAGCAGGATGTCGGGGTGCCCGTCGCCGGTGACGTCGCCGTAGGGGATGCCCTGGTCCACGAGAGCCGTGGCGGGGGAGGCGTCGAGGCCGGTCGCGCCGGCGGTCGGGAGCCCGAGCAGGCCGAGGCCGAGGGTGCTGGCGGCGGCCAGAGCGGTGAGGCGCGGCAACTGCCCTGCGCCGGTGGCGGAAAGGCGTGGCTCGCGCAGGTCGGAACGTCGAATGGGCATGTGTCGTACCCGATTTCTGTGAGGTGCCGACCGGGTGGAAGGCAGGAATTCCTCGATGTTCTCCAGAAGGGGGTACGCATGTGAAGAGACAATGTCGTCATATGCCTGGAATCTCCATTTCGAGATCCGTGAAGATACCGTGACGACGCGTCAATGGTGCGACTCAGGAGGGCGGGTACGGGTCGTAGCAGTCGCCGACCGGGTGGTAGAGGACGTCCCAGGTACCCGCGCCGATGACGCCGTCCTTGGTGAGGCCGTGGCAGCCCTGGATCCACTTGATCTTCGTGCGGGTGCCGGCGCCGAAGTTGCCGTCGACGGTGAGTTTCGGGATGCCGTTCCAGATGTTGCTCAGGCACTGGGCCTGCTTGACGGCGGAGCCGGTGTCGCCGTAGCGCAGGGTGGGCCGCGTGCCGGAGGAGACGTAGGAGCAGGTGGCGGCGGAGGCGGTCGGCGGGGCGACGAAGCCGGCGAGGCCGAGGGTGAGGGTGGCTGCCAGGAGGGTGCCACCGGTGCGGCGGTTCGGGAACAAAGCGGTCCTTTCGTGTCCGGAGCGACCCGGAGCGGTCGGGCAGCCGAAACCCTAGGGCGGCACCCGCATCACGGGAAAGGGCGCATGCGGAGTAGTTTCGGGGCGCGCGGAGCATCGCGACCGCGCTTTCCGGGCGGATGAGCCGACGGCACACGCCGGACGAGTCGACGACACACGCCGGAACAGCAGACGGCACGCGCCGGATGAGCCGACGACACGCCGGGAGGTCCGACACGCCGTGGGGTGGGCCGGCGGGCGGGGACCATCGGTGGCATGGAGCTACCCGTGATGCCGCCGGTCTCGCCGATGCTGGCGAAGGCCGTCGCCGCGATTCCGGCCGGGATGCAGTACGAGGCGAAGTGGGACGGGTTCCGGGCGATCGTGTTCCGGGACGGCGACGAGATCGAGCTCGGGTCGCGCACCGGGAAGCCGCTGACCAGGTACTTCCCCGAGGTGGTGGAGGCTGTCCGGGAGCAGCTGCCCGAGCGGTGCGTGGTGGACGGGGAGATCGTCGTCGCGCACGACGGGCGGCTGCACTTCGAGGAGTTGCTGGAGCGGATCCACCCGGCCGCGTCCAGGGTCCGGACCCTCGCCGAGCGGACGCCCGCCTCGCTGGTCGTCTTCGACCTGCTCGCCCTCGACGGCGACGACCTGACGGCCCGTCCGCTGATCGAGCGTCGCGCCGAACTCGCCCAGGCCCTCGCGGGTGTCGCCCGCCCGTGCACCTGGCCCCGGCCACCACCGACCTGGACACCGCCCGCGCCTGGTTCTCGCAGTTCGAGGGCGCCGGCCTGGACGGCGTGGTCGCCAAACCGCTGGACGCCCCCTACCGGCCCGGCGAACGCACCATGTTCAAGGTCAAACACGTCCGGACCGCCGACTGCGTGGTGGCCGGCTACCGCGAGCACAAGAGCGGCCCCGTGGTCGGCTCCCTGCTGCTCGGCCTGTACGACGACGGCGGACGCCTCCAGCACGTCGGCGTCAGCGCCTCCTTCCCGATGGCACGCCGGGCCGAACTCGCCGAGGAGCTCGCCCCGTTGCGCCTGGACGCCGACGACCTGACGGGCCATCCGTGGGCTGCCTGGGCGGACGAACAGGCCCAGGCCAAGGACCGGCTGCCCGGCGCGGTCAGCCGGTGGACCGGCAAGAAGGACCTGTCCTGGGTGCCGCTGCGCCCCGAGCGGGTCTGCGAGGTCGGCTACGACCACATGGAGGGCACCCGGTTCCGGCACACCACCCAGTTCAAGCGCTGGCGGCCGGACCGGACCCCGGAGAGCTGCACGTACGCGCAGCTGGAGGAGCCGGTCTCCTACGACCTGGGCGAGCTGCTGGCCTGAGCGTCGGCCCGGGGGAGCAGGGCGGCGAAGCCGTCCAGCAGGCGTTGCAGGCCGAACTCGAAGAGCTGGTCGAGGTCGAAGTCGTAGCCCTCGCGGGTCAGTCGGGCGAAGGTCGGGTGGTTGACGACCAGCTCCATGAACTGCGCCTCCTGCTCGTCCATCCAGGCCTCGGCGTCCTGCCCGGTGGCGGCCTCGGCGGCGGCCTCCATCTCCAGGTTGAGCGCCGTGCCGCGGACGTAGTTGAACAGCGTCAGGTACGCGGTGCACACCGTCTGCACGTCCAGGCCCTCGGCGACCAGCGTGGACAGCACCCACTCGCCGAACGGCAGGGCGCTGGCGACCGGTTGGGGCCGGGTCACCGACAGCGCGGACGCCAGCCACGGGTGCGCCCGGAACAGGTCCCACAGCAGGTGGCCGGCCAGCTCCAGCCGGCGCCGCCAGGGCAGTGCGGTCTGGGCGGGGGAGAAGGAGACGGCCGTGAAGACCTGTTCCATCATCAGGTTCAGCAGGCCCTCCTTGTCGGGCACGTGCCGGTACAAGGACATGGTGGCGGCGTCGAGTTCGGCCGCGACCCGGCGCATCGACAGCGCCTCCAGGCCCTCCGCGTCGGCGATCGCCACCGCCGCCGCCACGATCCGATCCGTCGTCAGACCGCCCTCGGCGGACAGTCGGCGCGGGATCTGCCGCTCGCCGGGGCCGGGCGGGCCGGCGCCGGCCGGGCGGGCGCGGCGGCCTCGGCGACCACGGTGCCGATACCGGGCACCGCCCGCACCAGGCCCTGGCCGCGCAGCTCCGCCAGCACCTTGGACGCGGTGGCCATCGCCACGTTCCACCGGCGGGTGATCTCCCGGGTGGACGGCACCCGGTCGCCGGGCCGCAGCTCGCCGCGCTCGATCCGCTGCCGCAGTTCGCCCGCGATCTCCTCGTAGCGGTCCACCCGCTCCACCTCCGCACTAGTGCACCGACCGGCCCATGCTAGCTGCCGCAGCCGCTCGCGCACCAGGGCCGGACCCCTGTCCGAGCGCACTAGTGCACTAGTGCAGCAATCCGAAATGATCCGCTAGCTCTGTTGCCTAGTGCGGCGCGTACGGCGTACGTTCGATGTCATGAAGAACGCAGACATCCTCGTCTCCGGCGGCGGCATCGCCGGGCCCGCGCTGGCGTACTGGCTACGCAAGTCCGGCTTCCGTCCCGTCGTGGTGGAGCGCGCGCCCGCACCCCGGCCCGGCGGCCAGTCCGTCGACCTGCGCGGCGCCGGACGCACCGTCATCGAACGGATGGGCCTGCTCGACCAGGTCCGGGAGCTCGCCGTCGACCAGCGCGGCATCGCCCTGGTCGACCGGCACGGGAAGCACATCGCCCGGATGCCCACCGAACTCTTCGGCGGCGAAGGCATCGTGTCCGACCTCGAAGTGCTCCGCGACGACCTGGCCACCGTGCTGTACCGGGCCACCGCCGCCGACGTCGAGTACCTCTTCGACGACACCGTCACCGCCCTCCACGAGGACGCCGACGGCGTGCACGTCACCTTCGAGAACGCCCCGCCCCGCCGCTTCGACCTGGTGGTCGGCGCCGACGGCCTGCACTCCACCGTCCGCCGCCTCGCCTTCGGCCCCGAGAGCGAACTGGTCTCCCCGCTCGGCTGCTACACCGCCTGGTTCACCGCCCGCACCGAACTGGACCTCGACGGCTGGTTCCTGATGTACAACGCCCCCGGGGGCCTGGTCGCCAGCGCCCGCCCCGGCCGGCGCCCCGGCGAGCTCAAGGCCGGCTTCAGCTTCCGCTCGGGCCCGCTCAGCCACGACCGCCGCGACCGCGCTGCCCAGCAGCGCCTGCTCACCGAGCGCTTCGCCGGCCGCGGTTGGGAGACCGACCGGCTGCTCGCCGCGATGGCCGGCGCGGACGACTTCTTCTTCGAGTCGCTCGGCCAGGTCCGCCTGGACGCCTACAGCCGCGGCCGGATCGCCCTGATCGGCGACGCCGCCTGCTGCCCCACCCCGCTCACCGGCCTCGGCACCAGCCTCGCGCTGGTCGGCGCCTACCTGCTGGCCGGCGAACTCGCCTCCGCGCACGGCGACTTCACCACCGCCTTCGCGCGCTTCCAGGACCGGATGAAGCCCTACGCCGCCAAGGCCCAGGACCTCCCCCCGGGCGGCGTCGCCGGCTACGCCCCCAACAGCCGCGCCATGATCGCCCTGCGCGCCACCTCGATGCGCTGGATGACCCGCCGCCCCTTCCGCTCCCTGATGGAGGCCCAGGCGGCGAAGGCCGGCGACGTCGAACTGCCCGACTACCGGAACGTCCCGGCAGTGCAGGGGAGGTGAATCGGGACCCGGGGCGGGTCGGTCACGGGGCGGTGCACAGCACCGTGGCCAGCAGGGTGCGCTCGTCCTGGCCCGTGTTCCTGGCCCAGACCGTCCAGCCCGTCGCCGTCGGGATCGAGGAGGTCAGGAAGGCGTTGTCGCCGGCCGTTCCGCCGCCGCTGAGCGGCACCTGGCCGCCGGGGCACTCCGCGTGGGTCGTTCCCGCGGTCCCGGGCGCCAACCTCACGATCAGGCTGGGCTGCCAGGAGGGCTGTGCGTCGGAACAGATGACGAACGTCCGGAGGTACGACGGGGGAGCGGCAGGGTCGTAGTCGGTGTACTTCGCCGCGGTGCTCCACGACCGGATGTCGCCGGAGGACGAGTCCTCGGCGAAGGTGCTGGCGCCCGCGTCGAACCCGCCGCCCACCGCGAACTTGGTGTTGTCGCAGCTCGCGACGCCGGACACCGGCTCCCCGGGATCGAGGGCCACCTCGTCCCCGTTCTGCACGGTGAGGCTGCTGTCCGTCGAGCAGACCACGTGGGGATGGACGGTCTGGACGTCGGGACTCGCGTTGTAGACCATGACCCGCCAGCCGTTGGCCGTCGGGTGCAGCTCCGACCTTCGGACGAAGACCGGGCTCCGGAGGTCGGACTCGACGGTCGCGCCCCCTCCGGTGGGTGTCGTCCCGTCAGGGCAGAACGCCGCCACCGTCCCCTCCCGGCCCGGGAACAGGACCAGCGGATGGCCGGGCGCCTGGACGACGCCGCGGGGCGCGGAAGCCGACGCGCCGTCAGCCCGGGCCGGCGGCGCGGCCAGTGGAAGGGCGGCGGCAAGGAACGCGCCGGTCGTCAGGGCGGTGGTGCGGAAGCGTCTCACGTCGGTCTCCTCGTGGGGCGGGTGGGACGAGGCGTTCCCTGCCGGAGGACCGTTCGGCCGCCGATCGTCCGGATGCGCCCGATCGTTCACCCGGCCGGACAGAGCTGCGCCCCCAGGGCGGGGCGGGCGGTGTCGCAGGCGCGCGGCATGATCGTCCGTCATGCGCTGCGACCTCTGCGACCACGACCTCGCCACCTCGGACCTGCCGCCCTCCCGGTGGTACCGGGAGATCCGGATCTGCACGTGGTGCCGGGCGGTGGTCAGGGTCGGCCTCGACGGCAGCATCGTCCGCCAGAGCTACAGCGCGTGGGACCTCCGCTGGGAGGCGGCCCGGACCGACATGCTGCCGGAGCCCCGCCGGCACGCGTACGGCTACTTCCGGCGCACGCTCTGCGGGATCGAACGGCCGGACATGTCCGGCTCCCCGTTCGGCATGTGGGGCGGCGAACCGGACGAGTGCCCCGAGTGCACCGCCGAGGCCCTGGCCATCGACGCCCGGTGGCCCGAGGACCGGCGCGAGGACCCCGGCCGCACCCTGCTGCCGGCCTCCGGTCCCGGGCCCGTCCACCCGTCCGAGCGCGACCCGCTGCCGGACGAACTCGGCCACCCGGACGTCCCGTTGCCCGAGCCGCGGTGGAGCCCGCACACCCGGGTGCTCGCCGAGCGGCCGGCCGCCCCGGCAACGGACCGGCACCGCACCCTCGGTGACGGACCGTCGGCGCTGCGCCTCCCGGTCTGCTGGGCGGGGTACGGGATCGGCCCCTACCGGCCGTACGACGGCGACGGCCGGACCTTCGCCTGGCTCCAGGCCTACCCGCCGGACCGTGTCCCGCCGCTGGACGAGGCGCGCTTCACCGGCGACTACGCGTGGTTCGGCGAGACCGGCGAACCGCTGGAGCACCGCACCGCCGTGACGGACCCGATCGCCGCCGAACTGGCCCGCGACGGCCTCCGACTCCCGGCGGACTTCGTGACGCTGATCACCCGCGCCCGCCTGCACCGCTGCCTCGACCGGGTCGGCGGCGGAGCGCGGACGGACGTGAGCGCGCCGGTGCCCAGCCCCCTCGACCCGGCCGACCGGATGGTGGCGTTCTTCCGCGACCAGCAGAGCTGCTTCGTCTGGTACCTGTACCTGCACCACAGCGGCCGCTCGGCCGTGGTCGGTTCGGGCCGGGACTTCACGGTCGAGTGGGGAGTCCGCTACGGCCCGGACGGCGAGGTGGTCGCGCCGCCGCGCCCCGAACTGTTCTGGACCGCGCCGAGCACCGAGGTCTTCGCCTACCGGTTCCTGGCCGAGGGCAGCCTGATCGACGCGATCGAGGAGCGCGCGCGGCCGGCGGAGCTGGACCCGGAGCACCTCGCCTACCTGGCGCACTACCGGTCCGGCGTGAGTGCGGGCAAGGGGCGCTGAGAGGCGTCGAGGGGTGCTGACGGGTGAGCCGGCTGGAGGGCCGGGCCGGGGATGCCGATAGGGGAGCAACCCCCCAGTGAGAGGCAGCGAGTGAGAGGCAGCGGTGCAATGAGGCGAGTCGTGCTGGCCGTCGCCGTGCTGGCGTTGGCGGTGCTCGGGCCGGTGGGCACGGTGGCGGCGCCGACCCTCGGCCCGGCCGAGGGAGCGCCGGCAGCAGGAGCGCCGGCGGCGGGCGCACCGGCGGCGGCGCGTCGCCCGGCGGCTGGCCGGGTGCTGACGGGCCGTGAGGGGGACGGGCGGCCCCGGTCTCCGCGGGGGAGACCGGGGCCGCTCGTGGTGGCGCGGTGCGTCAGCCGGTGAAGCCGGCCGTGATGGTGCTGAACTGCCAGTCGTTCTGGGCGATGCCGGAGCAGGTCTCCTGGAGGCCGCCGCCCGCGCAGCCGCGGTCGCGGTTGACGGACCAGAACGCGAGGCGGGCGATGTGGTTGGTGTTGGCCCAGTCTCGGATCGCGGTCCAGTTGGCGATGGTGGTGGTCTCGTTGTTGTCGCTGAGACCGTTCATGCCGGAGATGCCCAGGTGCGAGTACGCGGTGGCGTCGTCCCAGCCGTAGACCGACTTCAGCTTGTTCTTCAGGCCGTTCGCCGCGCTGACGGTGGCGGCGTACATGTCGGTCGAGGCGTTGCCGAAGTCGAACGGCATGATGGTGAAGACGTCGATGTCCGCGCCGAGGGCCTTCGACTGCTCGATCAGCCGGTTGCCGTCCGCGGTCGGGCCACTGGTGGCGGTGCCGAACGTGACGATGGTCCGGATGCCCGGGTTCTTCTGCTTGACGATCTTCAGGGCGTTCAGGATGCGGTCCTGGACGGTGTAGTTCTCGAACTCGTCGGTGTTCTCGATGTCGATGTCGATCGCCTTCAACTGGTAGGCGTCGATGACCTTCTGGTACGCGCCAGCCAGTGCGGTGGCGTCCGCGCAGTTCGGGCCGAGCTTGTTGCCCGACCAGCCGCCGAAGGACGGGACGACGTCGCCGCCGGCGGCCCGCACCGCGTTGATGGTCTGCTGGTCCACGCCGTTCAGCAGCGGGCGCTGGCTGTCCCAGGTCGGGTTGCAGCCGTTCTGCGCCAGCACGAACGCCAGCGTGAACCACTTGATGCCGCTGGCGTTCATCACCGTGGTCGGCGACGGCGGGTTGCCCCAGCCGTTGTACAGGTACGGCGCGGCCTGCTTGAAGCCGCTCGGCGTTCCGCCGCCCGAAGTGGTGCTGACGGAGAGGGAGTTGGAGGCGGCGGAGGTGTTGCCGGCGGCGTCGTGGGCCTTGACGGTGAAGGTGTAGGCGGTGGAGGCGGTCAGGCCGGTGACGGTCGCGGTGGTGCCGGTGACGGTGGTGGCGAGGGTGCCGTTGCGGTAGACGTCGTAGCCGGTGACGCCGACGTTGTCGGTGGAGGCGCCCCAGGACAGCGAGACCTGCGTGGCGGCCGTCGCGGTGGCGACCAGGCCGCTCGGCGCGGTCGGCGCCTGCGTGTCGCCGGGAGTGCCGCCCGGGCCGTCCAGGCTGACGTCGTCCGCGTAGTAGGCGCCCTGGCCGAACCAGCCGTTCAGGTACACCTCGGCGCTGGTCTGGGTGGCGCCGGTGGTGAAGGTCACCGACAGCTGCTTCCAGTCCGACGCGGACGGCGTCCAGGTCGAGCCGCCGCCCGTCACGCCCAGGTAGACGTAGTTGCCGCGGACCCAGCTGGACAGCGTGTACGTGGTGTTGGGCTGCACCGCGACGGTCTGCGCGCACTTGGCGTTGTCCGAGGCGGTGACCGCGCCGGACAGCGCCTTGGACCCGCCGTGGACGGGCGTGGAGACCACCGAGCCGGTGCCGCCCGAGCAGGACCAGCCGCTCAGGGAGCCGGACTCGAAGCCGGGGTTGGTCAGGATGTTCGCGGCGCTCGCGGAGCTCGGGACGGCCGCGACCGCGGCCGACGCCAGCAGCAGCGCGGCGGCGCCGACCGCGGTGGCGCGGCGGTTGGGGGCATGCACGGGGGTACCTCCAGTGGGGGATGGGGGTGGAGGTGCGGGGAGCGCGACAACAAAATGGACTGGACCAATCCCCACTGTCAAGACCAGGTCAAGGCGCGGACGGTGCGCTGACGGCCCGTCAAGACCCCTGCCGCTGCTCCGTCCGGGTGCCTTGCGGGCACGCCGCCGACCGCCCCGCCACCCAGCTCGGGCACGATCGTTCAGCCCTGCTGTGGCACCCGTTAAGAATTCCTCGATGGACCGCACCCGCCGTGACCAGGCAGATTTCACCTGCCCGGCCCGGTGACCGCCGCACGCCGGGCCGCCCACCGGCCTGCCGATCCCGCGGCATGCCCGGACCCGGACCTGCCGACCGCAGGACCGTCCGCACTTCGCGTCAGGAGCCCTCGCAGTGAAGGCACTCGTCAAGCTGGACGCCGCCCCCGGCCTGTGGATGACCGACGTCCCGGAGCCGGAGATCGGCCCGGGCGACGTCCTGATCAAGGTCCTGCGGACCGGCATCTGCGGCACCGACCTGCACATCCGCAAGTGGGACGGCTGGGCGCAGCAGACCATCAAGACCCCGATGACCATCGGCCACGAGTTCGTCGGCGAGGTCGCCGCGCTCGGCTCCGCCGTCACCGACATCAACGTCGGCGACCTGGTCAGCGGCGAGGGCCACCTGGTCTGCGGCAAGTGCCGCAACTGCCTGGCCGGCCGCCGCCACCTGTGCCGCAACACGATCGGCCTGGGCGTCAACCGGGACGGCGCGTTCGCCGAGTACGTCGCGCTGCCCGCCTCCAACGTCTGGGTGCACCGCGTCCCGGTCGACCTCGACGTGGCCGCCATCTTCGACCCGTTCGGCAACGCCGTGCACACCGCGCTGTCCTTCC
Organism: Kitasatospora cheerisanensis KCTC 2395; assembly: GCF_000696185.1. GTDB lineage: Bacteria > Actinomycetota > Actinomycetes > Streptomycetales > Streptomycetaceae > Kitasatospora > Kitasatospora cheerisanensis. The sequence goes on from NZ_KK853997.1 coordinate 7,625,689, forward strand.
CGCTGGTCGGCGAGGACGTGCTGGTCACCGGCGCCGGCCCGATCGGCATCATGGCCGCCGCCGTCGCCAAGCACGCCGGCGCCCGCAACGTGATGATCACCGACGTCTCGCCGTACCGCCTGGAGCTGGCCCGCAAGCTCGGCGTCACGCTCGCCCTGGACGTCTCCACCCACACCATCGAGGACGGCCAGCACCAGCTGGGCCTGCGCGAGGGCTTCGACGTCGGCCTGGAGATGTCCGGCCGCCCCGAGGCCATGCAGTCGATGATCGCCAACATGACGCACGGCGGAAAGATCGCCATGCTCGGCCTGCCCGCCGACCAGTTCCCGATCGACTGGTCCGCGGTGGTCACCTCGATGCTCACCATCAAGGGCATCTACGGCCGCGAGATGTTCGAGACCTGGTACGCGATGTCCGTGCTGCTCGAGGGCGGACTCGACCTCACCCCGGTGATCACCGGCCGGCACCCCGTCCAGGAGTTCGAGGCCGCCTTCGACGAGGCCGCCGGCGGCAACTGCGGCAAGGTCATCCTCGACTGGACCACGCTCTAAACCGCAAGCTCGACAAGCCAGTTGACACTTCGTTAGGAGCGACCCCCCGTGTTCGACACCGTCCGCGACGACCTCGCCGCCACCCTCGACGAGATCCGCGAAGCCGGCCTGTTCAAGCCCGAGCGCGTCATCGGCACCCCGCAGTCCGCCGAGATCACCGTCACCTCCGGCAACGGCGGCCAGGTGCTCAACTTCTGCGCCAACAACTACCTCGGCCTCGCCGACCACCCCAAGGTCGTCGACTCCGCCAAGGAGGCGCTGGACCGCTGGGGCTACGGCATGGCCTCGGTCCGCTTCATCTGCGGCACCCAGGACGTGCACAAGGAACTGGAGCAGCGGCTCTCCCAGTTCCTCGGCCAGGAGGACACGATCCTCTACTCCTCCTGCTTCGACGCCAACGGCGGCGTCTTCGAGACCCTCCTCGACGAGCGCGACGCGGTCATCTCCGACGCCCTCAACCACGCCTCCATCATCGACGGCATCCGCCTGTGCAAGGCGCGCCGCCACCGCTACGCCAACCGCGACCTGGCCGACCTGGAGCAGCAGCTCAAGGACAGCCAGGACGCCCGCCGCCGCCTGATCGTCACCGACGGCGTGTTCTCCATGGACGGCTACATCGCGCCGCTCGCCGAGATCTGCGACCTCGCCGACCGCTACAACGCGATGGTCATGGTCGACGACTCGCACGCCGTCGGCTTCGTCGGCCCCACCGGCCGAGGCACCCCCGAACTGCACGGCGTGATGGACCGGGTGGACATCATCACCGGCACCCTCGGCAAGGCCCTCGGCGGCGCGTCCGGCGGCTACGTCGCCGCCCGCCGCGAGATCGTCGCCCTGCTGCGCCAGCGCTCCCGCCCGTACCTGTTCTCCAACTCCCTCGCCCCGGTGATCGCGGCCGCCTCGCTGACCGTGCTCGACCTGCTGGAGACCAGCGACGACCTGCGGGCCAAGCTCGCCGCCAACACCGAGCTGTTCCGCACGAAGATGACCGAGGCCGGGTTCGAGATCCTGCCCGGCGAGCACCCGATCGCCCCGGTCATGGTCGGCGACGCCGCCAAGGCCGGCCGCCTCGCCGAACTGCTCCTGGAGCGCGGCGTCTACGTGATCGGCTTCTCCTACCCGGTGGTGCCGCACGGCGCCGCCCGGATCCGGGTCCAGCTGTCCGCCGCGCACAGCACCGAGGACGTCGAGCGCGCCGTCGCCGCGTTCGTCGACGCCCGCGCCGCGCTCGGCGAGTAGCCCCCAGCCTGGCGCGGGCAACCCTCAACCGCGCCGTCCCCGACGGGCCGCCCACCTCCCATCCCCCGGGCGGCCCGCCGAGGCGCGGGGAGCCACCCCCCGGCTCCCCGCGCCACCACCTTCTCCGCGGCCGACCCCGTCACCTGGACGGAGCACCCCCGCGACGCTGGCAGAATTGATCCGTGATCGACGCACGACGGCTGCGGACCCTGCGGGCCGTGGCCGACCACCGGACCGTGACCGCCGCGGCGGCCGCGCTCTACCTCACCCCCTCCGCGGTCTCCCAGCAGCTCGCCGCCCTCGAACAGGAGACCGGCCACACCCTGCTGGTCCGCGACGGCCGGGGCGTCCGCCTCACCGCCGCCGGCGAGATCCTGGTCTGCCACGCCGACGCCGTCCTCGCCCAACTGGAACGCGCCGAGGCCGACCTGGCCGCCTACAGCGCCGGCGCGGCCGGCGAAGTCACCGTCGCCGCGTTCGCCACCGGCATCGCCATGGTCCTCGCCCCCGCGATCGCCGCCCTGGCCGGCACCGACCCCGGCCTGCGCGTCAAGGCGCTCGACGCCGAGGGCGACGCCAGCCTGCCGATGCTGCTCGACGGCCGCGCCGACATCGCCGTCGCCGTCGAGTACCGCGGCGCGCCGCGCCCCGACGACCGGCGGCTGACCCGGCTCCCGCTGTACGCCGAACCCTTCGACGCCGTCCTGCCGCTCGGCCACCCGCTGGCCGTCGGCCACGGCCCGGTCGCCGTCGCCGACCTCGCCGCCGAACCGTGGATCGGCCCCTATCCCGGCAACCCCTGCCACGACGTGGTCCTGCTGGCCTGCGAGAACGCCGGCTTCCAGCCGCGCCTGGTGCACTCCTCCGACGACTTCAGCGCCGTCACCGCGCTCGCCTCGGCCGGCGCCGGCGTCGCCCTCGTCCCGCGCTCCGCGCTGCGCGGCACCGACCCCGGCCGGGTCGCCGTCCGCCCCGTCGACAGCGCCCTCGCCACCCGCAAGGTGTTCGCCGCGACCCGGGCCGGCGCCGAACTCCACCCGCTGCTGCGCCCCGTCCTGCTCGCCCTCGCCGAAGCCGCCGGCCACCTCGACTGCCGCCCCGCCCAGCCCGCCTGACGGCTCGCCGGGCTTTCCGTACGGCCCGTCACCGGCGGAAAACCGTTCGACCGGCCGCCGGCCGGCCCCTACCGTCGGTACCCGGAGCAACGGAACCGGAAGGGGGCGCGCCATGTCGGAGCAGCAGCAGGAGGACCAGCAGGATCCGCGGCACGTCGCCTGGACGTCGGCCCGGCGGGCCGAGCGCCGGGCCGCCCTGGTGGCGCGGATCCGCGCGGCCAACGCGGAGACGCTGGAGAGGCTGGCCGAGCTGTGACGCACCGTCAGCCCGTCGACCACCTGGACGATGACGACCTCGACTGGCTGCTGGGCGACGCCGCCGCCGTCCGCGAGCCCTCGCTGCTGCAGTCCGCGCTGGGCCGGCCGCGGGCCACGGTGTTCGGCGCCGACGCCTACCCGGACGTGTGGACCAAGGCCGTCGCGCTCGGCGAGTCCCTGGCCCGCAACCACCCCATGACGGACCGGAACAAGCGCACTGCCTTCGAGTCGATGCTGCTGTTCCTCGACTACAACCGGCAGCCCTACACCGACCCGCACCCCGACGCGGCCGTCGAGTTCGTGCTGCGCCTCGCCCAGGGCGGCTACGCCGGCCGCCTGTCGGACGCGGTCGCCGACTTCCGCCGGATGCTGGGGCAGTAGCGGCCGACGCCCCGTCAGGGCGCGGTCCGGGCGACCGGTCTGGCCGCGATTCCGGACGCCCCGTCAGGGCGCTGTCCGGACGCCTCTCAGGGCCAGGGCGAGCAGGCGGTGGGCGCGGTCCGGGGCCGGGTCGGCGGTGGTGGCGAGGGCGATGCCGAGGGCGAGGTCGAGCAGGTCGTCCGCCCGGACGTCCGGGCGGACGGCGTCCGACCGGCGGGCACGGGCCGTCAACTCCTCGGCGGCGGCGCGGATCCGGGCCGCGCAGTCGAGGCCCGCCTCGTGCTCGGCGGCCTCCAGCAGGGCCGCGCCGCCCAGGCCCTGGTTCGCCCGGGCGTGGTCGACGAAGGCCGCCAGCCACTCGGCGAGGCCGTCCCCGGCCGACGGGGCGGCGAGCAGCTCGCGGCCGCGCTCGGTGAGGCGGTCGATCCGGTCGGCGACCAGTGCGGCCAGCAGCGGGCCCCGGCCGGGAAGTGCCGGTACAGGGTGCCCGGGCCGACGCCCGCCCGGCGGGCCACCTCGTTGAGCGAGGCGCCGGGGCCGCTCGCCGCGAACACCTCCTCGGCCGCGGCCAGTACGGCCAGGCGGTTGCGCTGCGCGTCGGAGCGCGGCGTCCGGTCGGCGGTCATGCGCGAACACCTCGCCTCGGTGCGGGCCCGGCGGGGGCTGGTCAAACGGAGAGCCGCTCCGTATCGTAGCGAAGGCGAAACGGAGAGCCTCTCCGCTTCGCCTTCGCGGCCCGCCCGGCCGCGCCGACTCGCTCCAGGGGGACCGGACATGACCGACCATCAGCTGCGCGAGGACCTGGGCCGGATCGGCCTGTGGACCTTCGCCTTCGAACAGCAGCCCGCCGCGGCGGTCCGCGAGGCCGCCGCCGAGATCGACGAACTCGGCTACGGCGCCCTGTGGTTCGGCGAGGGCGAGGGTCGCGACAGCTTCGGCCAGGCCTGGCTGCTGCTCGACGCCACCCGCCGGATCACCGTCGCCTCCGGCATCGCCGACATGGGCCGGCGCACCCCGCAGGCCACCGCCGCCGCCACCCGCACCCTCGACGACGCCCACCCCGGCCGCTACCTGCTCGGCCTCGGCGGCCACCGGGTGGCCGGCACCCCCGGCGCCACCCCCGCCGGCCCGCTGGCCGGCACCCGCGGCTACCTCGACGACCTCGACGCCGCCCCGGCGGCCCCGCCGCCACCGCTGCCGACCCCGTCCGCCGCCGGCTGCTGGCCGCCCTCGGACCCGCCATGCTCCGGCTCGCCGCCGCCCGAACCGCCGGCGCCCACACCTACTTCGTGCCGCCCGAGCACACCGCCCTGGCCCGCACCGCCCTCGGCCCCGACGCCGTCCTCGCCGTCGAACAGGCCGTCGTGCTCGACCCCGACCCGGCCCGCGCCCGGGAGACCGCCACCGCCCACGTCGCCGTGTACACCACCTACGCCGCCCACCAGCAGGCCAACCTGCGCCGCCTCGGCTTCACCGACCAGGACCTGGCGCCCGCCCCGAGCCGCCGCCTGGTCGACGCCCTGGTCGCGCACGGCGACCTCGACGCCGTCGCCCGCCGGGTCGGCGAACACCTCGACGCCGGCGCCGACCACGTCTGCCTCCAGGTCCTCACCCCCGACCCGGCCGAACTCCCGCTGCCCGCCTGGCGCGAACTGGCCGCCGCGCTGCTCCCGCCCGGGGCCGGACCCGCGTCCTGACGGACCGCCGAGGGCGCTGGCATATGCTGCCGGTGGTCCGCGCCGACCGCCACCCACCTCGCAGGAGTGCCCAGATGAGCGATCACGAGTCCGACCGCACCGCCCTTCCGATCGGCGTCATCGGACTCGGCGACATCGCGCAGAAGGCCTACCTGCCGGTGCTGGCCGCCCAGCCCGGCCTGGACCTGCGGCTGATGACCCGGGACCGGGCCAAGCTCGACCGGCTCGGCGACGCCTACCGGATCCCGTTCCGCACCACCGACCTGGACGAGCTGATCGACTCCGGCATCCGCGCCGCGTTCGTGCACGCCGCCACCGACCAGCACGTCCCGATCGTGGAGAAGCTGCTGGCCCGCGGCGTCGACGTGTACGTGGACAAGCCGCTGGCCTACGACCTGGACGGCGCGCGCCGCCTGGTCGGCCTGGCCGAGCGGGCCGGACGCTCGCTCGCGGTCGGCTTCAACCGGCGGCACGCCCCCGGCTACCTGCTCGCCGCCGAACGCCCGCGCGACCTGATCGTCCTGCAGAAGCACCGCGAAGGACTGCCCGAGCGGGCCCGCACCCTGGTCTACGACGACTTCATCCACGTCGTCGACACCCTGCGCTTCCTCGCCCCCGGCGAGATCGAGCACGTGGACGTCCGGGCCCGCACCCGGAACGGCCTGGTCGAGCACGTCGTCCTCACGCTGGGCGGCGAGGGCTTCACCGCGCTCGGGCTGATGAACCGGGTCTCCGGCTCCGCCGAGGAGATCCTCGAAGTCTCCGGCGCCGACTCCAAGCGCGAGGTCCACAACCTCGCCGAGGTGGTCGACCACAAGGGCCAGCCCACCGTCCGCCGCCGCGGCGACTGGGTGCCGGTCGCCCGCCAGCGCGGCATCGAGCAGGTCGTCCTGCACTTCCTGGACGCGCTGCGGGCCGGCAAGACCCTCGACGCCGCGGACGCGCTGCGCACCCACGAGCTGTGCGAGCAGATCGTCGAACGCATCGAGGCCGCCGGCTGACCCCGCTCTCCTGACGGACCGTCACTCGCACCGGCCGCACCCGGCCGCGCCGTCGGGGGGTCGCTCGCTCGAACGAGTGATTCACCCGATCGGTGCGGACCCCGAAAGGATCAGTTCCGCCGGTGCCGTGACGGGGCATGCGCCCAGCAGGGAAACCACCGCCGGCGACCGGTCCGCCGGGCGGCCCGCACGGGCCGCGGGCCGGGCAACTGTACGGTGGCGAACCGGATCCGACCTGATGGCGGATCAGCCCGGCCCCTGCCCGTACCAGGAGACCACGTGACCGCACCCGACTCCGGGCCGCCGCCCCACGACGGGGAGCAGCCGCCCGGCCCGCACCCCGACGAGGGCCATCCGGACCGGGTGACGTTCCGGGCCACCCGCGAAGGCGTCTCCTGGGAGGCCCCGGACACCCCCGCCAACCGGCGTGCCATCCTGCTCTCGCTCTCCATCGTCGGGACGGTCGCCGCGATCACCGTCCTCGCCATGAACGCGGCCGGCATCATCACGGCGCTGCCCATCGGCATCAAGTCCAACGACAGCGTCTCCACCCCGCAGGTCCCGCCGCCCATGCCCTCGCCCGCCGCCACCCCGACGCCCGGGCCGTCACCGTCCCCCTCGCCGTCCGCCGAGGCGAGCCCCAGCGTCCGCGCGGCGCGCACCGTGACCTTCCAGATCGACGTGGTCAGCAGCGGCTACGAACTGATCGACCTGGACGCGCCGAACGACAAGCCGCTCTCCACGCTGGTCGACGACGAGGACTGGAACGCCGCCTCCGAGGCCGACCGGAAGTCCTACGAACTCGTGGTCCACAGCCACCCCGCGCCGACCGTGGTGCTCGGCAACCTCGCCGCGGTGCTCCCCGCCGGGGCCGAGATCACCGAGGCGAGCTGCCGCGAAGCCGCCCGGGCGGGCACCCTGAAGAGCTTCCGCTACTACACGGCCGCCGAGCGCCCCGCCAACGACGCCAAGGGCATCCGGGCCGGCGCCACACTCTGCCTGACCAGCAGCAAGGGCGCGGTGATCGCCGCCAGGATCACCGACATCCCGTACGACATCGGCCTGGTCAGACTGGAGGTCACCGTCTGGCCGGCCGCCGCCGCACCGGGTGCCGCATCGGGTGCCGGATCGGGTGGACCGAGCGCCGCACCGGGTGCCGCATCGGGTGCCGGATCGGGTGGACCGAGCGCCGCAGCGGGTGCCGCATCGGGCGCCGTTCCGAGCGTCGGGGCCGGCTGACCGGGACCCGACGGGCCGTCAGGCGAGGCGGGGCGCCGGATCCGGCGGGCCGATTCCTGATGGACCGTCATGAATGCGCCGCCGTAGGAGTGTTCACGCCAATATCGCGCCGTCCGTCCCGGGACGGACGGCGGAGCGGGGTTAGCCTGTGCCCATGGTTGCCAACCACAACGAAGAAGTAGCCGTGTCCGACGCGGAGTTCGTCAGCGGACCGGCGCTGATCCTCCGGTCCATGGCCTCCGACCCCGGCCGGCGGGTCATCGTCACCGCCGACGGGGCGGACGTCACCGCCGGCGACTTCGCCGCCGCCACCTACCGCCTCGCCCACGAGCTGATCGCCCGTGGCGCGGGCCGCGGCACCACCGTGACCCTGCTGACCGGCAACACCGCCGAGGCGCTGAGCGCCCGGTACGCGGCGGGCCTCGCGGGCGCCCGGGTGGTGAACCTGTACGACGGCATGAGCGTCCCGGTGCTCGCCGAGATCACCACCAGCGTCGACACCGAGGTGCTGCTGGTGGACGCCGAACGGTACGCCGACGCACCCGAGTTGGTGCGGCGCGCCGAGGTGCCGACGGTGCTCACGCTCGGCCCGGCCCGGCCGGCGGCACGATCGGCGAGGACGCGATCGCCGCCGCCGCGCACCGCCCCGCCGAACCCCCGGACGTCCGGGTCGGCCCCGACGACCACCTGAGCATCCGTCACACCGGCGGCACCACCGGCATCCCGAAGGGCATCGTCAGCCTGCACGGCCCCTACCGCCGGGTCTTCGACGCCCCCGTCGGCAGCGGCGCGGCCGAACCCCGGCTGCTCGCCGCCACCCCGCTGGCGCACCTCGCCGGGTTCCTCTCCGACATGGTCCTCCAGCGCGGCGGCACCGTGGTCCTCCAGCGCTCCTTCGACCCCGGCGCCGTCCTCGCGGCCGTCGAACGCGAGCGCATCACCGACCTCTGGGTGCTGCCCGCGCTGCTGCACCAACTCCTCGACCACCCGGCGATCGGCCGCACCGACCTGTCCAGCCTGCGGCTGATCATGTACGGCGGCAGCGCCGCCTCGCCGACCCGGATCCGCGAGGCGCTCAAGGTGTTCGGGCCGGTCCTGGTCGGCGTCTATGGTATGTCCGAGGCGCAGCTGATCTCCGCGCTCAGCCCGCTGGAGCACGAGCGGATCGGCCGCAACGGCCAACTGCCGGTCGGCCGGCCGATCCCGAACGTCGAGGTGGCGATCCGCTCGGTCGACGGCACGGACCTGCCGGTGGGCGAGCAGGGCGAGATCCACCTGCGCTCCGACACCATCATGGCCGGCTACTGGAAGCGCCCCGACCTCACCGCCCAGGTGCTGCGCGACGGCTGGCTGAACACCGGCGACGTCGGCTACCTCGACGAGGACGGCTACCTCTACCTCTCCGACCGGGTCAAGGACCTGATCATCGTGGTCGGCGGCCACGTCTACCCCTCCGAGGTGGAGGACCTGCTGCTCACCCACCCGACGGTCGCCCGCTGCGCGGTCTTCGGCGTCCGCGACGACCAGGAGACCGAACACGTCCACGTCGCCGTCGTCCCCGCGCCGGGCGCGCAGCCGCAGTTGGAGGAGCTCCGGGCCTTCGTCACCGCCCGCAAGGGGCGGATCTTCGCCCCCGAGGCGCTGCACCTCGTCGACGAGATCCCGCTGACGCCGGTCGGCAAGCCCGACAAGAAGCGCCTGCGCGAAGCCGTCACCCGCTGACCGCGCGCACCGGGCCACCGACAGCCGCCCTTACCAGGCGGACGTCGGTGGCCCACCGTGCTGACGCACCGTCAGGAGCGCTGCGGAAAAGGGGAAGCGGCGGATCGGCGGCCCCGCTAGGTTGGGCGGATGCTGCTGACGAAGTATGCCCACGCGTGCGTCCGGGTCGAGGACGGCGAGAAGTCCGTGCTGATCGACCCGGGCTGCTGGACGGAGCCGGAGGCGTTCACCGGAGTGCGCGCCGTGCTGATCACCCACGGGCACAGCGACCACGTGGACGCCGAACTGCTGGCCGCGGCCCGGGTGTCGAACCCGGCGCTGGAGGTGTACGCACCGAAGGACGTCGCGGACGAACTCGGCGGCGCGGTGCACGCCGTCGGGCTGGGGGAGCGGTTCGAGGCCGGCGGCTTCGCGGTGCGCGCCGTCGGCGGCCGGCACGCCGTCACCATCGACGACCTCCCGGACTGCCCCAACCTCGGCTACCTGCTCGACGGCCTCTACCACCCGGGCGACTCGCTGCACGTCCCCGACGAGGAGGTGCGCGCCCTGCTGCTGCCCTCCTCCGGGCCGTGGCTGGGGCTGCGCGCCGCGATCGAGATGGTGCGCGCCGTCCGCCCCGAGCGGACCTTCCCCATCCACGACGCCAACCACAGCGAGATCGGCATGGCCAACTTCGACGGCTGGCTCGGCCGCGAGGAGGACACCACCCGCTACGCCCGGATCGCCCTCGGCGAGTCCGCCCGGCTCGACTGACGGGCCCGCCCCGACGCCGCCGTCCGCCCGCGCGGACGGCGGCGTCGCCCGTCCGTGTGCCGTCTGGGAATTCACTGGGAGCCCGGGCGCGCGGCTGGAGGTTTCTCAAAGGCGCTCTTGCTAGCGTCGTTACGCATGATCGACTCGTCCCACCTGGCAGCCCGGTCACGCTCGATGGCGCTCCACCTGCTGGCCAGACTCCGCCCCCGGCACCTCGCCTGGCCGCTGTTCGCGCTGGCCTTCTGGCGCTACCTGGCGGTCTACGGCCTGCCGTACGCCAACGACGTGGTGTTCCTGTGGCTGATCGCCGCGCTGGTCGCCGCGTCCGTCCACAGCGGCGGCCGCAAGGGCTGGCTGTACGTCCTGCGCGACTGGGTGCCGGTGATGGCCGTGGTCTGGGCGTACTCGCTGCTCCGGGGCTACGGCGCGCACACCCCCTGGCGGCCGCACTACGCGCCGCAGATCGCCTTCGACGAGGTGCTCGGCTTCGGCGAGACCTGGACGGTGCGGCTCCAGCACCTGCTCTACCACCCCGGGCAGCCGCAGTGGTACGACTACGCGATCGTCGGCGTCTACATGTCGCACTTCTTCGCGGTGTTCGGGATCCTCGCCGTGCTCTGGAAACGCAACCACGCCCGCTTCCGGCACTTCCTCGCCTGCTACCTGTCGATCACCTTCGCCGGGTTCCTCACCTACGTGCTGTACCCCGCGGACCCGCCGTGGCTGGCCGCGATCGAGAACCACCTGCCCGCCGTCGACCGGATCGTCAACGCCGTGCTGGAGAACAGCGGCCTGCACCGGGCCGGCACCATCTTCGAGAACGGCAGCCGGTTCGCCAACGACGTGGCCGCGATGCCGTCCCTGCACTCCGCCTACCCGATGATGATCGCCCTGGTGTTCTGGCCCCGGGCCGGGCGCACCCTGCGGGTGATACTCGCCGCGTACCCCCTGGCCATGGGCTTCACCCTGGTCTACGGCGGCGAGCACTTCATCATCGACGTGCTGGTCGGCTGGGCCTACGCCTGGGTGATGGTCACCCTGGTCAACCGGCTGGTCGCCCGCCGCACCGCGAGCCGGGCCGCGAAGCGGGAGGCGGCCGCGGTCGCCGTCGAACGGCCGTCCGTCCCGGTCGGCTGAACCGGCCCGTTCCCTCCCGCACGACCCCGGCCCGGCAAGGTGGTGCCCGGCCGGGGTCGCCGCACTCCCTCCGCGCGGCCCCGCGCCCCCGCCGCGTTCTCCTCACCGCCCGCGCAACCGCCCCGGAATCCCCCTCCGAACGACCAGGGAGTTTCCTGGACGTTCGCTGGGAACGGAACGTGGGACGTCGGGGGCCGGTTTTGGCTGACGGACCGTCAAGAACGCCCTCCGGGCCGCCCGGCCGAGGGTCGCGGCGAAGGCTTTGCCAATCCGTGGCGGAGTCTTGTTGCGGACCCGGGTAGCGTCGTGCGGACTACCGCAGGAGGACCCCCACCATGGCCGCACCCCACGTACCGTCTGCGCCCGGCGAGCGCCCCCGACCCGCCGCCCGGCCGACGGCCCGATGATCTCCGGCCACACGGTCGCGCCCCTCCTGTGGGTGATCCTGACCCCGCTCGGAGCCCTGCTCGCCGGCCTCGGCCTGGTCTCCACCATCCGCATCCGCCCCGGCACCGACCGCCCCCGCGACCACCTCCTCGGCCCCCTCCTCATCGCCATCGGCATCCTCGTCACCGGCCTCGGCCTCTGGCTCCTCTGACCTCACCCCCGGGCCGACGGCCGGTCAGTCGACGTTCGGGGCCGACCAGCGTTGGAGGAGGCCGGTGCGGTCGTCGAAGGTCAGCCAGGTGCCGTCGCCGAGGGGGCGGGCGTAGCCCGGGGTGCGGCCGGCGGGGTAGGAGACGGCGGTGCGGGGGGTGAGGGTGGCGGCGTCGAGGAGCCAGTGGGCGCCGTTGTCGTCGTCGAAGTCCAGGGTGGAGGCGAGGACGGTGCGCGGGTCGACGAAGCCGCAGTACCAGTCCCAGCAGGCGGGCTCGTCCGGGTCGTCGGACGGGAGCGGGGCGCCCTCGGCGAGGAGGGTGCCGTCGAGGCCGTGCAGTTGGACGTCCCAGCCGTCGTGCTGGACCGTCAGGTACGCCTCGCGGCCGGGGTGAACGTCCGTCAGGATGCGCTCGCCGTCCTCCTCCAGCCGGACGTCGTGCAGGCGCGAGCCGTCCCAGCGGGCCCAGTACAGGCCGATGCCGTCCTGGCCCATGCCGACGCACAGGCCCAGGTGACCGCTGTCCGGGTGCGACAGCTGGTGCGAGCCGGACGCGACGCACTCCAGGTCGAGCCGGGCCAACTCCCGGCCGTCGTCGGCGTCCAGCACCACCCACGCCTCGGCGTAGTCCTCCGCCGCGGGCCGATCACCGGGACGTGCGCCCACACCACGCGGCCGTCGTCCGAGACCCGGCAGGACCCGTGCTCGGAGCCCGCGCACACCTCCTGCTCGTCACCGCTGTGCGGATGGCCCACCAGCGGGCCCCAGCACGAGTGCCGGTACTCCCACCGGGTCGTGCCGTCCCGGTTCACGGCGCGGACCGCGCGCTGCCCCGAGAACGCCGCGAACCCGCCGTCCGGGCCGACCGAATGCCCGCCCTGCGTCCACGCGGGCCACGGCACCGGGAAGACGGCCAGCGGCTCGGTTCGCCCGTCGAACACCGCGTCCAGCTCGAACACCGACAGCCGGTCCCCGTCCCGCCGCAGCACCCGGCGCGCACCGCCGTGTCCCTCGAACCCGAACCCGAGCACCAGTTCGCGACCGCCCGGAAAGGCGACCGCCCCACGCAACACCGCATCGACCGTCATGGCACGCGACCCTATCCGTCCCCGCGTCACGGGCAGACCCAGCAGTACAGCCGCCCGCCCCGGGCCGCCGCCCGCGCGGCGAGCGCGGCCAACTCGCGGAGGAAGTCCGCGAGATGCTCCGGATCCGGCACGCCGGGGAACAGCCCGTCGGTCGCCGCCCAGCGCGCCGCGACCTCGGCCGGCGCGGCGTCGCCGCACCGCGCCAGCGCGTCCCGGAGCGCGTCCGACAGCGAGAGCACCAGCGCCTCGCCGTCCTCGCTCGTCCCGACCAGACCCCCGCAGCGCGGATCCGCCCGGAGCTCGGCGGCCGACCGCCCCGTCAGCAACTCCTCGGCCGGGCCGAGCGCCACCACCGGATCGAGGCCCTTCACCACCGTCCCGTCGTACCCCGTCCCGAAGGGCTCGTCATCGTCCCGGACGACCGCCCCCAGGGCGTCGTCATCGTCAGCAGCGGCGAAGTAGCCGAACAGTGCTCCCATGGGGCGGAGCATCACACGCCGCGCCGACACCGGACCGGCTCAGAGCCGCGGCAGCGGCTCGCCGAGACCCGGCTCCCGGCCTTCCAGCAGCCAGAACAGGTAGCCCCGCAGGTACGCCTCCAACCCGCCGTCCAGGTAGGCGGCGTAGGCGCGCAGCGCGTCCGGGTCGTTGCGGTCGGCGGCCAGTTCCGCCGCGATCCACGCCCGGACCTCGGCACGGCGCGCCCACCAGGCGCGCACCGCCGCCGGCGTCCAGTGCCGGTCGCCGTCCCAGCCGTAGCCGCCGAGCGGCTCGTCGTGCGCGACCTCCACCAGGCCGGCGAGCTCCCGCGGATTCCCGGGCTGCCGGTGGACGAACTCCTGCCCGTCGTCGGACAGCACGTGCTCCGGCAGGTAGTAAGGACCGTTCAGCCCCGTGTCGGTCTCCCCGGCGTAGAACGGCCCCGGCACCCCCAGCCGGCTGCGCGCCGCCCAACTGCCGTTCCCCACCGCATCGGTGAGCGTCCGGGCGGCCGGCAGCGGATCCCAGTACGCCAACTGCTGCCACTCGCCCACGACGGGGTGCCGGCGCAGCCGCCGGCGCATCCGCGCCGCGGCCCGCCGCAACTCCCGCTCACGCGAACCGAAGTCCCACGGGTGCACGCCGTCCCCCTGCCGTCCGAATCCGCAGCCCGAATCCGCTGCCCGAGCCCGGCCGCCAGTCTGCCCCGGCGCGCGGACCGGCGGCGCCCGGACGGCAGCCCGACCACACCGGTCCCCGGGCGAGAGGACCAGGTCAGCGCGGCTGCGCAGGTGCTCGCGGCCGGTCGGAATAATCGCCTGGCAGGCAAGATCCATCCTGCTATGGTGGCGCGATGCCATCGGTCAAGAAGATCCAGATCACCTTCGACTGCGCCGATCCGGAGCGGGTCGGCCGCTTCTGGTGCGCGGCGCTCGGGTACGTGCCCCCGCAGCCGCCCCCGGAGTTCGACAGCTGGGAGGCGTACACCGAGTCGCTGGCTCCCGAGCAGCGCGGCGCCTGGTTCACGGCCGCCGACCCCGAGGGCGTCGGCCCGCGCATGTACTTCCAGCGCGTCCCCGAGGGCAAGGTCGTCAAGAACCGCGTCCACGTCGACGTCCGGGTCGGCACCGGCCTGGTCGGCGAGGAGCGCCTCGCGGCCCTCGAAGCCGAGAGCGCCCGCCTCGTCGCCCTCGGCGCCACCCGCGGCCAACTCCTGCTCGCCGACGAGTACAACGAGTCCTGCCAGGTCATGCAGGACGTCGAGGGCAACGAGTTCTGCCTCGACTGACCGCCGGGGCCGGCACTGCCGGTGCACCGTCCTCGTTCCGAGAGCGGCCGGCCCGGCCGGGTTCGTGCTGCGCGAACTCTCCCGGGCCGGCCGCCGCGTGCCTGCGCCGCCTTCTGCCCGGCCCCCGAGTCAGCAGCACTGCGAGGCCGGGGGGGCGGGGCGCCCGCAGCTTCGGCGGCGGCGATGCGGCCGCGGAGCATCGCCGACATGACGGCCATGAAGCGGTCGGTGCGCGGGCGGCCGAGGACGAAGGGGTTGGGGGCCTCGGGGTGGGCGCGGAGCTGCTCGGCGCGTTCGAGGGAGTGGTCGGTCGTGGGGTGGTTGGAGAGTTCGACGTCCACGCCGGCCCGGGCCATGCGGGTGCGGAAGGACTCGACGGACGCGAGGTAGGTGCCGAGCTCCGGGAGCGTGCCGGGCGGGAGCAGGCCGCCCCACAGCATGGCGGTGTGGCGGCGGCCGCCGTCGCGGACCGGGATGATCGGCGAGACGGTGCCGGGGGTGTGCCCGGGGGTGTGGTGCAGCCGGATCGTGGTGCCGCCGAGGGTGAGGGCCTGGCCGTCGGCGATGTCCAAGTCCCGGACGGGGGCGTCCGCGGGCCGGGTGGCGGCGACCAGGTCCCAGTCGGCGGGGGACATCAACACCCGTGCGCCGTACCGGTCGGCGAGCAGCTGCGCGCCCCCGAAGTGGTCGTAGTGGCCCTGGGTGAGCACGACGTACTTGATCGTCGCGGGGTCGGCGCCCAGCGCGCGCAGCCCGGGGACGATGATGCCCTCGGCCTCCGCCGGCGAGGTGAGCGCGTCGATCAGCACGATGCCGTCCTCGGTCAGCACGGCCGTCGCGGAGACCCAACCGGCGCTCAGCACGGCGAGGTTGTCGAACAGTTTCACCGGCGCGGGCGCGGGCGGGAGCGGGTACGGGAGGTCGGGCGTCAGCGCTGTCACCAGCGCGCGCAGGACGGGGTCGGACCCGGCCAGTCGGTGGGCCGGTTCGTACCAGGCCCGGGCGTCCGTGCCGTCGGCGGCGGCCGGTCCGGCGAGGACCAGCGGGCCGGCGGCGGCACCTGCGGCGAGGGCGAGGGCGGAGAGCCGGCCGAAGCCGCGCCGGGAGAGCCGGTCGGCGGAGCCGGGCAGGGGCGGGAACGTCACTGTCACTCCAGGAAGTCGAGGGCGGATCAGGAAGCCAGCAGGTCGAGCGCGGCCTCGGTGGCCTCGGCGAGCAGGGTGTCGTTCGAGGGGGCGTCCGGCCGGGAGCGGTCGGAGAGGACGGCGACGACCAGCGGCTTGCGGCCGCCGCCCGGCCAGACCACGGCGAGGTCGTTGCGGGTGCCGTAGCCGCCGTTGCCGGTCCGGTCCGCGACCTGCCACCCGGCGGGGACGCCCGCCCGGATGTACGGGCCGCCGGTGGTGTTGGCGAGCATCAGGTCGGTGAGCAACTGCCGCCGTGCGGGCGGCAGGACGTCGCCGAGGAGGTACTGCCGCAGGTCGTCCGCGAGCACGCGGGGCGTGCTGGTGTCCCGCCGGTCGCCGGGGACGGCCTCGTTGAGCGCGGGCTCGGTACGGCTGACGTCGGTGGTGCTGTCGCCGAGGTCGCGCAGCGCCTGCTGCACGGCCGCCGGGCCGCCGACCTCGGCCATGACCAGGTTGGCCGCGGTGTTGTCGCTGTGGTCCAGGGACGCGGCCAGCAGGTCACGCAGCTTCATCCCGGTCGCCAGGTGCTGCGAGGTGACGGGCGCCCACGCCAGCACGTCCTGCTGACGGTACGTCACCACCCGCTCCAGGTCCGCGTCGGAGGCGCGGCGCAGCAGCGCGCCGCCGACCAGGGCCTTGGAGGTGGAGGCGAACGCGAAACGCTCGTCCGCCCGGTGGGCGACCTCCCGACCGGAGCCGGTGTCCAGCACGTACACGCCGAGCCGGGCGCCGAACCGCTCCTCCAGACGACGGAAGGCCTCGGCGGCGGCCGGACTCGCGGCGGCCGCCGTGGTC
>NZ_KK853997.1:7643219-7714444 GCF_000696185.1 Kitasatospora cheerisanensis KCTC 2395
CGGCGGATCTGCGTCCAGCCGGAGGACGACCTGCCGCACCTGCGCGGCCAGCTGGAGCAACTCGGCCACCGCGCGGCCCTGTTGCCCGCGCAGATCACCGTCGCACCCTCGCTGACCGCGGCCGTCTCGGAGACCCTCCGGGCCGGCGCCCTGCTGCTCTGCTCGCCCGCGCAGGCCGAGGAACTGGGCCTGTGCTGGCGGCCGTTGGCGGGCCGGCCGGTGGCCCGCGGCTACCGCCTGCGCACCGGCAGCGGCATCGACGCGCGCGCCGTGAGCGACCGCCTGCGGGCCCCGATCGGGTCCTGCCTGGGCGCGGCCGGGGGCCGTCGTGAGCGCGCAACGCGCCGTCCGGGAGCTGCAGTCGGTGCTCAAGGACGCCGGGCTGACCGACTCGTACCTGGTCCGCGACCTGGACACCGGCGAGGAGCTCGGCATCGCCCCGGACACCGAGCTGCCGATCGCCTCGCTGGCCAAAGTCCCGCTCGCCGTCGCGGTGTTCACCCACATCCAGGACGGGCGGATCGACGCCGCCGCGGTGATCGACGTCCCGCCCGGGCGGATCACCACCCCGGGCCCGGTCGGGCTGAGCAGGTTCCGGCACCCGGCCCGGATCGCCGTCGAGGACCTGCTCTACCTGAGCACCGCGATGAGCGACAACAGCGCCGCCGACGCCCTGTTCGCCCTGGTCCCGCCGGCCGAGGTCACCCGCGTCCTCGCGGACGCGGGCCTCACCGGCCTCACCGTGCGGCACCCGATGCACGAGCTGGCCCGGACGCCGGTGGAACGCTTCGAGCCCGGCGAGGTCCACCTCGCGCACTCCCTGGCCATCGGCTCCCGCACCGCCGGACGCGGACACCCGGTGCCCCAACTGGACGTCGCCCGCGCCAACTCCGGCACCGCCCGGGCCTGCGTCGACCTGCTCCAGGCGCTGTGGACCCCCAGCCGGATCCCCGCCCCGGTCGCCGCGCAGGTCCGCACCCTGATGGGCCTGAACGTGATCCGGCACCGCCTGGCCCCCGACTTCGGCTCCGATGCCTCCCGCTGGTCCTCGAAGACCGGCACCCTGCTCAACCTCCGCCACGAGATCGGCGTGGTCGAACACGACGACGGCACCCGCTACGCCGTCGCCGCCCTCACCGAGTCCACCGTGCCCGCGGCCGTCCAGCCCACCGCGGAGGCCGTCATGGCGCACGTGGCCCGCGCCCTGCACGACCGCCTGCGGGCAGGGTGAACCCGGCCGCGCACCACGTCAGTTCACCCCGGCGTGGGGCGTCCAGCCGGTCGACGCGGCCCACGCCTCGGCGACCGTGACGACGAGATCCACCACCGGATCCTTGACGTCCGCGTAGGTGTCGACGTCCCGGACGACACCCGCGAGCGCCGACTTGAACCGGCCGTACGCGGGCACCGCCCCGGGGTGCGCGCGGAACCAGTCGCGGAACAGCAGCGCGAGCCGCTCGTTCGGCGAACCCAGCAGCCGGACGTGCAGGTTGCAGTCCGCACCGGCGTGCCCGCGCCGCATCCACAGCCGCTTCACCCACCGCTCGGGGTCGTCGTCGACGCCCGCCGGCACGTGGTCGTGCTGATGCACCGACTGCCGGAAGCCCAGCTCCGCCAGCGGCCGGTCGAACGCGCACTCCGCCTCGTACAGGTCCGTCACGGTGATCTGGAGGTCGAACACCGGTTTCGCGGCCATCCCCGGGATCGCGGTACTGCCGATGTGCTCGGCGTACACCGGCAACGGCGCGAGCTCCGAACGGAGCCGGTCCACCAGGGCGAGGGCGCGCGCCGACCAGCCGGGGTCGTGGTCGACCACCAGGGGCGCGGGGGACAGATCGTCAGTCACCGGACCAACGCTACGGGTTGACCGGGCGCTCCAACAGCTCCTCCGGCGACCGGAACCCGGAACGGCGGTAGAGCGGGGCGCTGCGCTCCGACGGCCAGACGATCAGCGTGTTCAGGCCCGCCTGCTGCGCGTACGCGTCGACCGCCGCGAGCAGTGCCGCGCCGGCGCCACGGTTCCGGAACGGCGGCGCGACGTAGAAGTTGGTGACGTACCCCAGCGGATCGTTGTCCGCGAACGGCTCCGGCACCCGCTCCACCAGGTGCAGGAACACGTGCCCGCGGACCGCGCCCTCGCTCTCCACCACCCACACCGGCCAGCGTCCGCCCCCGAGCCGCTCCCGCAGCCACTCCTCCGCCTCCGCCACCGGCCGCTCCGCCGGCGCCGGCCCTTCGTGGTCCTCCCGCTTGAACGCCCACCGCAGCTCGGCCAGCACCCGCGCATCCTCGACCCGGGCCCGACGCACCCTCAGTTCCATTGCCATGCGGACGAGTCTGCCCGACGGGCCCGACCCGCTCGTACGGAGCAGCGCGCGCCGCCGTCTCCGGTGGGGCCCTGACGGGCAGTCGTGGACCACCGAGAAGAGCGGCCCCCGCCCGGGGCGGACGTCAGTCGCCGATGGCGGCCCGGTAGCCGGCGGCGTCGAGCAGCTTCTCGAGGTCGGACCGGTCCGCGGGCTTCAGCTTGAGGATCCAGGACTCGTAGGGCTCCTCGTTGAGGAGTTCCGGGCTGTCGCTCAGCTCCTCGTTGACGGCGATCACCTTGCCGCCGACCGGCGCGTAGTAGTCCGAGGCGGCCTTGACCGACTCGACGGTGCCCGCCGGATCGCCCGCCGCGAGGTCCTTGCCGACCTCGGCCAGCTCGACGAACACCACGTCGCCCAGAGCCCGTTGGGCGTGGTCGCTGATCCCGACCGTCACCGTGCCGTCGGCCTCCAGCCGGGCCCACTCGTGGGACTCGGCGTACCGCAGATCTGCAGGGATGTTGGACATGCTCGCTCCACCGGGTCGTCGTCAGTCAGCAGGCCCAGCATGCCCGAGCGCGCCGGGAAACCGCTGGATATCCACGCAGAACCGACGAAACGTCAGCTTCCGGAGTCCTGCGCGCGCCGCGGCCAGTTGCGCAGCGTCGCGGCGACCACCCGCGGCCGGGCCAGCGCGGCGGGGGAGGCGGTGAGACTGACGGCGTTCCAGACCGCCGTCGCCACCTCGGCATCGGTCGCGGCGGCCCGCATCGTGGCCCGGAAGGACTTGCCCAGCAACGCGGCCAACGCCGGACGGGTGCCCGGGACTTGGGGCATGGAGCGGTCGGCCAGGGTGGAGAACAGCCAGGGCAGCCGGAGCGCGTCCGCGGCAGAGCGGTAGAAGCGCCGGGGCAGGTCCCGGGTGCCGCCGGCCAGGCACTCGCGCAGCGCCGCCGCCTGGAGCGCGGCCACCGTCATCCCCGCCCCGTAGATCGGATTGAGGCTGCAGATCGCGTCGCCGGTGGAGACCAGCCCGTCCGGCAGGCGGCGCAGCCGGTGGAAGTGCCGGCGCAGCGCGTGCGGGTAGCCGAACGAGGCGACCTCGGTGACCGGTTCGGCCCGCCGGAGTGCGTCCCAGATCGGGCCGGACGCCAACTCCCCGGCGAAGCGCAGGAATTCGGCGGGGTCGGTCGGCGGGTGGTCGGGGTGGCCGAAGCCGTACAGCGAGAGCACCCAGAGGTCGTCCTCCTGCTGGGTGAGGACCAGGCCGCGCGGGCGCGCGGGAGTGGCCCCGACGAGCAGGGCCCTGCCGGGGCCGGCCGCGCCCGGCGGGATCCGGTAGCGGCGGCTCGCGTACGCGACGTCCACGCGCAGGCGCTGCTCGACGGGCTTCCGGTAGCCCAGCGAGCCGAGCCAGGCCGCGCCCCGGCCCGCCCGTCCCATCGCGTCCACGACGAGGTCGGCGTCCACGTCCTCGGCGGCGCCGGCACCGCCCGGGCGGGCCAGCCGGACGCCCACCACCCGGGCGTTGCCGGGCGCGGCGAGCGGGGCGACCGCCTCCCGGTCGTCCAGCACGGCGAGGTTGGGGAGCGCGCGGACGGCGGCCCGCAGCCGGTCCTCCAGGAACGGGCGGCCCGCCTGGAGCACCGTCCCCACCGGCACCTTGTGCAGCAGGGAGCCGAAGAACACGATGTCGACCTCGCTCAGCGCGGTGACCAGCGCGGCGCCGTCGGCGGCCAGCCGGCCGACGAAGCCCGGGAAGAACCCGTCCAGGACGGCGGCCCCACGGACCGTCAGCGAGTGCACGTGCGCGCCCTGCGGGACACCGCGCCGGGTGCCGCCGTCCTCGGCGAGCGCGTCCCGCTCGACCAGGGTGACCCGGTCGAACACCTCGGACAGCGCCCGGGCGGCGCACAGGCCGGCGATGCCCGCGCCCAGGACCACGGCGTGGCCGGTGGCCGTTCCGGCGGGGCGGCGTACCAGGTTCACCAGGTGCTCCGATCTGTGGCGGGGCCTTCGGGCCTTCAGCCGGCGATGGACAGGACGCCCAACTGCGCGAGGATCCCGGCCAGGTCGTAGTGGAAGACGACGTGGCCGATCAGCCCCGCCGCGTCGATCCGCGCGATGCCGACCCCGCGGACGACGAACGTCCGCCCGACCGCCCCGGCGGGCCAGCCGCCGCGCAGCGACTCCAGCACGGTCGCCGTCGCCCGGTAGCCGAGGATCTGGCGGTCGCCCGCGAGGATGACCTCCTCCACCTCCATGACGCTGTCGAGCGAGGCCAACCCGGTCTCCATGACGGCCAGGACCTCGTCCCGCCCGTGCAGGTCCCAGCCCAGCGCGGGCTCCTCGTGGTGGACCTCCTCGGCCAGGCAATCCGCCATGCCCGCCAGGTCCTTGGCATTCACCGCGCCCACGAACCGCTCAAGTACCGCTCCGCCGACCATCGTTCCCTCCACCACGACAACCCGCCCGCCCGACGACCGCGACCCGGCCTGCTCACGTTCGGCAACCAGCTTGGCACACGTGGTCACCATCGCGGGGAACCTTCCAGCATCGACGCCGACGCCGCCCGTGGCGGCGGAAAACAAGCGCGTGTGCTTGATTTGTCGGCGGGCGGATGCCAGGCTCGGTCGCGGCCCGATGTGCGGCACGCCCCGGCCCGGGGTGAACGGTGCGCTGTCGGCGGGGAGTTGGGGAGGCGCCGTGCTGCGGATCGGCAATGCTTCGGGGTTCTACGGGGACAGGTTCGCGGCGTTCCGCGAGATGCTGACCGGCGGCCCGCTGGACGTCCTCACCGGCGACTACCTGGCCGAGTTGACGATGCTGATCCTGGCCCGCGACCGCCTGCGCGACCCGGGCCTCGGCTACGCGCGGACCTTCCTGCGGCAGGCCGAGGAGTGCCTCGCGGAGGCCGTCGACCGCGGCGTGCGGATCGTGGTCAACGCGGGCGGCCTCAACCCGGCCCGCCTCGCCGAGGCGCTCGGCGAGCTCGCCGGCCGGCAGGGCGTCGACGCCCGGATCGGGTACGTCGCCGGCGACGAACTGCTGCCCCGCGCCGCCGAGTTCGGCTGGACGGGCGAGGACCCGCGCCGCCCGCTGCTGGCCGCCAACGCGTACCTCGGGGCGTTCGGCATCGCCGAGTGCCTGCGCGCGGGCGCGAACGTCGTGGTGACCGGCCGGGTCACCGACGCGGCGCTGGTCGCGGGGCCGGGCATCGCGCACCACGGGTGGACGCCCACCGACCTGGACGCCCTCGCAGGCGCTGTGGTCGCCGGCCACGTACTGGAGTGCGGGGCCCAGGCCACCGGCGGCAACTACGCCTTCTTCGCCGAACACGGGCCGGCCCTCGACCGCCCGGGCTTCCCGCTCGCCGAACTGCACGCCGACGGCAGCAGCGTGATCACCAAGCACCCCGGCACCGGCGGAGTGGTGACCGTGGAGACCGTCACCGCCCAACTCCTGTACGAGACCGGCGGACCGCGCTACCTCGGCCCCGACGTCACGGCCCGGCTGGACACCGTGACGCTCACTCAGGACGGCCCCGACCGGGTGCGGATCGACGGGGTGCGCGGCGAGGCCCCGCCGGCCACCCTCAAGGTCGGGCTGAACCGGCTCGGCGGCCACCGCAACGAGCTGGAGTTCGTCCTCACCGGGCTCGACATCGAGGCCAAAGCAGCCTTGGTGCAACGGCAGTTGACCGCCGCGCTGACCGACCCGCCGGCCGAGCTGCGGTGGACCCTGGCCCGCACCGACCACCCCGACGCCGACACCGAGGAACGGGCCAGTGCCCGGCTCCGGGTCACCGCCCGCGACCCGCAGGAGGCCAGGGTCGGCCGCGCCCTCACCGCCGCCGCCGTCGAACTCGGCCTGGCCGGCTACCCCGGCTTCCACCTGACCGCCCCGCCCGGCCCGGCCGCGCCCTACGGCGTCTTCGAGGCACGGGAGTTGGACGCGAAGGAGGTCGAGCACCTGGCCCACCTGCCGGGCGGCCGGACCGTCGCCGTCCCGCCCGCGCCGCAGCCGACGCACCAAGTCGCCACGGACGACGCGCCGTTGCCGCCCGCGCCGGACGACGGGCCGACCCGCCGGGCCCCGCTCGGCCTGGTCGCCGGCGCCCGCAGCGGCGACAAGGGCGGCGATGCCAACCTCGGCGTGTGGGCCCGCAGCGAGCCCGGATGGCGCTGGCTCGCGCACACCCTCACCACCGAACGGCTGCGCGAACTCCTCCCGGAGACCGCGCCGTTGACGATCGAACGGCACCTGCTGCCGAACCTGCGCGCGGTGAACTTCACCCTCCGCGGCCTGCTCGGCGAAGGCGTCGCCGCCCAGGCCCGGTTCGACCCGCAGGCCAAAGCGCTGGGGGAGTGGCTGCGCTCCCGGCACGTCGACATCCCGGAGGCACTGCTGTGACCGTACTGCCCACCCGGCTGGACACCGGCGCGGCCGCGTACGCCGCCAACCGCGCCGCCATGCTGGAGAGACTCGCCGCCCTGGACGCCGAGCACGCGAAGGCCCTGGCCGGCGGCGGGCCCAAGTACGTGGAACGGCACCGCGGCCGGGGCAAACTGCTGGCCCGCGAGCGGATCGAGCTGCTGATCGACCCGGACTCGGCGTTCCTGGAACTCTCGCCGCTGGCCGCCTGGGGGAGCGACTACCCGGTCGGCGCCTCGCTGGTCACCGGGATCGGCACCGTCGCCGGCACCGAGTGCGTGATCACCGCCAACGACCCGACGGTGCGCGGCGGTTCCTCGAACCCGTGGACGCTGCGCAAGGCGCTGCGGGCCAACGAGATCGCGCTCCGAAACCGGCTCCCGCTGGTCAACCTGGTGGAGTCGGGCGGCGCGGACCTGCCCAGCCAGAAGGAGATCTTCATCCCCGGCGGCGCGCTGTTCCGCGACCTCACCAGGCTGTCGGCCGCCGGAATCCCCACCGTGGCCGTGGTGTTCGGCAACTCCACGGCGGGCGGGGCGTACGTGCCCGGCATGTCCGACCACGTGATCATGGTCAAGGAGCGGGCCAAGGTGTTCCTCGGCGGACCGCCGCTGGTGAAGATGGCCACCGGCGAGGAGTCCGACGACGAGTCCCTCGGCGGCGCCGCGATGCACGCCCGCACCTCCGGCCTCGCCGACCAGCTCGCCCTCGACGAACCCGACGCGCTGCGCCTCGCCCGGCAGGCCGTGCACCGGCTGCACTGGCGCAAGTCCGGCCCGCGGCCCGCGAGCTGGTGCGAGCCGCCGAAGTACGACGAGGACGAGCTGCTGGGCATCGTCCCCGGCGACCTGAAGGCCCCGTTCGACCCGCGCGAGGTGATCGCCCGGATCGCCGACGGCTCCGACTTCGACGAGTTCAAGCCGCTGTACGGCAGCAGCCTGGCCACCGGCTGGGCCACCGTCCACGGCTACCCGGTCGGCATCCTGGCGAACGCCCAGGGCGTGCTGTTCAGCCAGGAGTCGCAGAAGGCCGCCCAGTTCATCCAGCTCGCCAACCAGCGCGACCGGCCGCTGCTGTTCCTGCACAACACCACCGGCTACATGGTCGGCCGGGACTACGAGCAGGGCGGCATCATCAAGCACGGCGCGATGATGATCAACGCGGTGTCGAACAGCACCGTCCCGCACATCTCGGTGCTGATGGGCGCCTCCTACGGCGCCGGGCACTACGGCATGTGCGGGCGCGCCTACGACCCGCGCTTCCTGTTCGCCTGGCCCAGCGCCAAGTCCGCCGTCATGGGGCCGCAGCAACTGGCCGGCGTGCTCTCCATCGTGGCCCGGCAGTCCGCCGCCGCCAAGGGCCAGCCGTACGACGAGGACGCCGACGCCGCGATCCGCGCCATGGTCGAGCAGCAGATCGAGGCCGAGTCGCTGCCCGCGTTCCTGTCCGGCCGGCTCTACGACGACGGGGTGATCGACCCGCGCGACACCCGGACCGTGCTCGGGATCTGCCTCTCCGCGATCCACAGCGGACCGGTCGAGGGCGCCCGCGGCTACGGCGTCTTCCGGATGTAGGCCACCAATGCCCTCCGCGAGAAAGCGAACTGACGGATGATCACCTCCCTGCTGGTGGCCAACCGCGGCGAGATCGCCCGCCGGATCTTCCGCACCTGCCGCACCCTCGGCATCGCCACCGTCGCCGTGTACGCCGACCCGGACGCCGACGCCCGGCACGTCCGGGAGGCCGACACCGCCGTCCGGCTGCCCGGCGCCGCGCCCGCCGACACCTACCTGCGCGCCGACCTGCTGATCCGCGCCGCCCTCGACGGGGGCGCCGACGCCGTCCACCCCGGCTACGGATTCCTGTCCGAGAACGCCGAGTTCGCGCGCGCCGTGCAGGACGCCGGACTGCTCTGGATCGGCCCGCCGCCCGCCGCGATCGCCGCGATGGGCTCCAAGACCGCCGCCAAACGCCTGATGGCCGCCGCCGGCGTCCCCGTCCTCACCGTCGGGACGAACCGGCCGAAGCCGACCTGCCGCTGCTGGTCAAGGCCGCGTCCGGCGGCGGCGGACGCGGCATGCGGGTGGTGCGGACCCTCGCCGAGCTGCCCGGCGCGCTGGCCGCCGCCCGGGCCGAGGCGGCCAGCGCGTTCGGCGACGACGAGGTGTTCTGCGAGCCCTACCTGCCCACCGGCCGCCACCTGGAGGTCCAGCTGCTGGCCGACGCCCACGGCACCGTGTGGGCCGTCGGCGACCGCGACTGCTCGCTGCAGCGCCGCCACCAGAAGGTCATCGAGGAGGCCCCGGCCCCCGGCCTCGACCCCGACCTGCGCACCCGCCTGCACACCGCCGCCACCGCCGCCGCCCGCGCCATCGGCTACCGCGGCGCCGGCACCGCCGAGTTCCTGCTCGCCCCCGACGGCCGGCTCGCCTTCCTGGAGATGAACACCCGCCTCCAGGTCGAACACCCCGTCACCGAGGCCGTCACCGGACTCGACCTGGTCGCCCTCCAACTCGCCGTCGCCGAGGGCGAGAAGCTCCCCGCCGCCGCACCGCCCACCGAGGGCTGCGCGATCGAGGCCCGGCTCTACGCCGAGGACCCGGCCCGCGACTGGCAGCCCGCCACCGGCACCGTGCACCTGCTCGAAGTCCCCGGCGTGGACGTCGAGTTCGGCACCCACCCGGCACCCACCGGGCTGCGCCTGGACGCCGGCATCGGCGACAGCACCGGCAGCGGCGGCGAGGACCGGATCACCGTCCACTACGACGCGATGCTCGCCAAACTCGTCGCGTGGGCCCCCACCCGCCGCGCCGCCGCCCGCCGCCTCGCCGACGCCCTCGCCCGCACCCGCCTGCACGGCCCCGCCACCAACCGCGAACTGCTGGTCCGCGCCCTGCGCCACCCCGCCTTCCTGGACGGCGCCGTGCACACCGCCTTCCTCACCGAGCACGCCGACCAACTCCTCGGCCAGGACGGCAAATCCGCACCCCTGGCCGCCCTCGCCGCGGCCCTCGCCGACGCCGCCGACCGCCGCACCGGCGCCGTCCCCTCCGGCTGGCGCAACCTGCCGTCCCAGCCGCAGCACAAGCGCTACCGCACCGCCGACGGCGCCGAGCTCGACGTCCGCTACCGCCTCACCCGCGACGGGCTGCGGGCCGAGGACCACCCGGACGTCGAACTCCTCGGCAGCACACCGGAATCCGTCGACCTCGCGGTCGGACCGCTGCGCCGCCGCTACCGGATCGCCCGGTACGGCGACCAGGTCCACGTGGACGGCCCGACCGAGCACCACACCCTGACCGTCCTCGACCGGTTCCCGGACCCGGCCGCCCAGTTGGCCCCCGGCACCCTGCTCGCCCCGATGCCCGGCACCGTCGTCCGGATCGCCGCCGAACCCGGCCGGCACGTCACCGCCGGCCAGCCGCTGCTCTGGCTGGAGGCGATGAAGATGGAGCACCAGGTCACCGCCCCCGCCGACGGCGTGCTCACCGAACTCCCCGCCACCGTCGGCCAACAGGTCGAGACCGGCACCGTGCTCGCCGTCGTCTCCGCGCCCTGAACCCCACCGCGCACCACGCCGGTCGGGCGATCCGCGCCGCCGGCCACCCTCCGCCCGGAAGGACCCCCGATGTCCGCACCGCGCACCACCGCCCTGCCCGCCTCCCCGCTGGTCGAGTCCGAGGACCGCCGCGCCCTGCGCGAGGCCGTCGCCGCACTCGGCCGCCGCTACGGGCGCGCGTACTTCCAGCGCAAGGCCCGGGCCAACCAGCCCGTCGAGGAACTCTGGTCCGAGGCCGCCAAGTTGGGCTACCTCGGCGTCAACCTACCCGCCGAGTACGGGGGAGGGGGCGCCGGCATCGGCGAACTCGCCGTCGTGCTGGAGGAGTTGGGAGCGGCCGGCTGCCCGCTGCTGATGCTGATCGTGTCGCCCGCGATCTGCGGCACCGTCATCGCCCGGTTCGGCACCGAGGAGCAGAAGCAGCGCTGGCTGCCCGGCCTCGCCGACGGCAGCACCGTGATGGCGTTCGGCATCACCGAGCCCGACGCCGGCTCCAACTCGCACCGGATCGCCACCGTCGGCCGCCGCGACGGCCAGGACTGGCTGCTCAGCGGCCGCAAGGTGTTCGTCTCCGGCATCGACCACGCCGACGCCGTCCTGTTCGTCGGCCGCACCGAGGACGCCCGCACCGGCAAGCTCAAGCCCGCCCTGTTCGTCGTCCCGCGCGACACCCCCGGCTTCGAGTACCGCCCCATCCCGATGGAACTCACCGCCCCCGAACGGCAGTTCCAGGTGTTCCTGGACGACGTCCGGCTGCCCGCCGACGCCCTGGTCGGCGACGAGGACGCCGGGCTGCTGCAACTCTTCGCCGGCCTCAACCCCGAGCGGATCATGACCGCCGCGTTCACCCTCGGCATCGCCCGCTACGCGCTCGACACCGCCGTCGGCTATGCCCGCACCCGCACCGTCTGGGACCGCCCGATCGGCGCCCACCAGGGCATCGCCCACCCGCTCGCCCAGTGCGCCATCGAGGTCGAACTCGCCCGCCTGATGACCCAGAAGGCCGCCCACCTCTACGACGCGGGCGACGACCTGGGCGCCGGCGAGGCCGCCAACATGGCCAAGTACGCGGCCGGCGAAGCCTCCTGCCGCGCCGTCGACCAGGCCGTGCAGACCCTCGGCGGCAACGGCCTCACCCAGGAGTACGGCCTCGCCGCGCTGATCACCGCCACCCGGGTCGGCCGGGTCGCCCCGGTCAGCCGCGAGATGATCCTCAACTACGTCGCCCAGCACACCCTGGGCCTGCCCCGTTCCTACTGACGCACCCTCAGGAGACCGTCGTGCGCCGGTGTACGACCCAATTCGGCCGATCATCGGATCGCACCGGCGCCGACGGCTACGCTCCCGCCATGACGATCATGCACGCAACGGACGGCCACCCCGAGGACACTCCGCACCAGGACACCGACGCCGCACTCGCCCGGCGGGCCGCCGAGGCCGGCGCCGAAGCCGTCCGCGCCCACTCCTGGGCCACCGCCGAGAAGCACCACAAGGGCGGCGGCGACTTCGCCACCGCCGCCGACCTCGCCGCCGAGGACGCCATCCTCGGCCTGCTGCGCGCCGCCCGCCCCGGCGACGCGTTCACCGCCGAGGAGAGCGGCCGCACCGGCGCGGCCGACGCCGACCGCCGCTGGCTGGTCGACCCGCTCTGCGGCACCCTCAACTACGCCGTCGGCACCCACCTGGTGGCCGTCAACGTCGCCCTGCGCGAGCGCGGCCGGACGGTCGCCGCCGCCACCTCCGACCCGTACACCGGTGAGACCTACTGGACCGACGGCGAGCGCGCCCGGCTCCGTCACCTCGGGCAGGACACCCCGCTCGTGCCCTCCGCCGAATCCGCCCTGGTCGACCTCAACCTCGACCCGCCCTACCCGAACGCCGCCGGCTTCCGCGCCGCCCACCTGCTCACCGACCCCGACTTCGAGGCCGCGTTCCGGCCCCGGGTGGTCTCCAGCACACTGGCCGTCGCCTGGGTCGCCGCCGGCCGGCGGGCCGCCTACATCACCGACGGCCAGCTGGCCGACAGCGTGCACTTCGCCGCCGGCCTCGCACTGTGCGAAGCGGCCGGCTGCACCGTCACCGACCTGCGCGGCAAGCCCGTGCACAGCGGCGAGGGCGGCCTGCTGGCCGCCGCCGACCCGGACACCCACGCCCGGCTGCTCGACCTGATCGACCGTCAGTACCGCCGCCGCGCGACCCCGTAAGCCCGCCACGCGCCCTGCCCGCGCCCCTCCCGGGCCGGGCAGCCTTGGCCAGCGGCACGCACCACCGAGCCACAGCGCCACAGCACCGCGCACCGGTACCACCCGCACCACGGAGCACCATCGAGCAGTACCCGCACCACCGAGCCGCACCCGCACCGCCAAGGAACAAGTCCAGCGCCACCACCCCGACCGCCGAGCCAGCCCCGGAGGCCAGCATGGTGTTCCACAGCGACTACCCGACCGTCGCCCCGCTCGACCGGCCCATCCACGACGCCGTCCTCGGCGACTGCGCCACCGGCGAACACGCCGACCGCCCCGCCCTGGTCGACGCCCTCACCGGACGGACCGTCAGCTACCGCGAACTGGACGCGGGCAGCCGCCGGGTCGCCGCCGGCCTGGCCGCGGCAGGCGTCGGCAAGGGCGAGGTGGTGGCGCTGTTCAGCCCCAACTCGGTCGCCTACCCGCTGGCGTTCTACGGCACCACCCGCACCGGAGCCACCGTCACCCCGGTCAGCTCGCTCGCCACGGCCGGCGAACTCGCCAACCAGCTCCGCGACTCCGGCGCCCGCTGGATCATCACCGTCGCCGCCTTCCTGCCGGTCGCCCTGGAAGCCGCCGCCGGACACCCCGTCGCCGAGATCTTCGTCTGCGACCGGGCCGACGGCCACCGCTCGCTCACCGACCTCGCCGCCACCGACGCCCCCGAACCCACCCCCGACCTCGACCCGGCCACCGACCTCGCGGTGCTGCCGTACTCCAGCGGCACCACCGGCCTGCCCAAGGGCGTGATGCTCACCCACCGCTCGGTCTCCACCAACCTGGCCCAGGTCGACGCCCTGCTGAAGACCACCCCCGGCGAACGCATCCTGGCCGTCCTCCCGTTCTTCCACATCTACGGCCTCACCGCCCTGCTCAACCGCCCGCTGCGGGCCCGCTCCACCGTCGTCGTGCTGCCCCGCTTCGACCTGGAGCAGTTCCTGACGGCCATTCAGGACCACCGCATCGAGGCCGTGTACGTGGCCCCGCCGATCGCCCTCGCCCTCGCCAAGCACCCGCTGGTGGACCGCTACGACCTGTCCTCGGTCCGCTACGTGCTCAGCGCCGCCGCCCCGCTGGACGCCGAGCTCGCCGCCGCCTGCGCCCGCCGCCTCGGCCTGCCGCACCTGCTACAGGGCTTCGGCATGACCGAACTCTCCCCGGTCACCCACGTCGTCCCGCCGCACGAGCCGCACCCGCCCGTCGGCACCGTCGGCCGCCTCGTCCCCGGCACCGAACTGCGGGTGCTCTCCCTCGACGAGCCGCGCCGCGACCTCGGCCCCGGCGAGGACGGCGAACTGCTGTTCCGCGGCCCGCAGGTGATGAAGGGCTACTTCGGCCGCGACTCCGACACCGCCGCCACCGTCGACCCCGAGGGCTGGCTGCACAGCGGCGACGTCGGCCACGTCGACGAGGACGGCTACCTGTACGTCGTCGACCGGGTCAAGGAACTCATCAAGTACAAGGGCTACCAGGTCGCCCCCGCCGAACTGGAGGCCCTGCTGCTCACCCACCCGTCCATCGCCGACGCCGCGGTGATCGGCGTCACCGACGCCGAGGGCACCGAACGCCCCAAGGCGTACGTTGTGCCCGCGTTCGGCTGCGAACTCGCCGAGCAGGAGGTCATCGAGTACGTGGCCCGCCGGGTCGCCCCCTACAAGAAGGTGCGCGAAGTGGAGTTCGTGGACGCCGTCCCGAAGTCCGCCAGCGGCAAGATCCTCCGCCGCGAACTGCGGGCCCGCGCCGCGAGCCGCTGAACGTCTGCGAGGATCGGAACGCGCAGACCGCCCAGCGAGCAGGAGCCGCCGATGACGACCAGCACCCCCGCCGCCCGCGCCCCCAGCAGGACCGCAGCCGCGCCACCCGCCGCCGGCTGCTGGAGGCGGCGGTGGAGTGCCTGGCCGACGTCGGCTGGAACGGCTCCACCGTCGCCGTGGTCGCGGAACGGGCCGGCGTCACCCGCGGCGCCGCCCAGCACCACTTCCGCACCCGCGAGGACCTGTTCACCGCCGCCGTCGAACACGTCGCCGCCGAACGGCTCGCCGCCGTGCTGGCCCACGTCCGGGAACTGCCGCCGCCCGGGCCGGAACGCACCGAGGCCGTCGTCGACATGATCGTCCGGCTCTACACCGGCCCGCTGTTCCGGGCCGCCCTGCACCTGTGGGTCGCCGCCGCCACCGAGGAACCGCTGCGCGAACGCATCGTCAGCCTGGAGAACCACGTCGGCCGGGAGGCCCACCGCGCCGCCGTCGGCTGCCTGGGCGCCGACGAGAGCGCCGCCGGCGTCCGGGAGACCGTCCAGGCGACCCTGGACCTCGCCCGCGGCCTCGGACTGGCCAACCTGCTCACCGACGACGGGCCGCGCCGGGCCGGCATCGTCCGCCAGTGGTCCCGGCTGCTGGACGCCGCCCTCGCCGCGGGAGAGCCCCCCGCAGCGCCCTGACCGGCGACGACCACCGGCAGATCACCGTCTCCCCCTTGCCCCGAAAGGCCCGGATCTAGGACACTCTCACCTTCGGTCACATCGCCCGCACGACCACCAGTCGCCTGCGCGCGACAGGCCATGCAGTCTGGTGGAAGCCGGAACGACCGGCAGAACCGGGGAAGGTACCGGGCAGGTGGCCAACTGAGCACGCACGGATTCGAACAGACGCCCGGCCGGGACGCGGCGGGCGCCGCCTCCGCGCGCCTGGCAGGGCACCGCCTGGTCCCGCTGGCCACCGCCCTGGTCCAGGACGACGGCCGCATCCTGCACTGGAGCGAGGAGGCCGAGGCCCTCACCGGCTGGACCGCCCGGGAAGCCATCGGCGAACACCCCGCCCAGCTGCTGCTCGCCGACGACGGCGTGGACGCCGGAGAACGACTGATCGGCAAGCTGCTGGCCGGCCGCGGCTGGTCCGGCACCCACCCGGTCCGGCGGCGCGACGGCTCCACCGCCGAACTGGAGTTCCACACCTACCCCGTCGCCGGGCCCGACGGCCGCACCCTGCTGCTGGCCACCGCCTCCGACGTGCACGCCCTGCGCGAGGTCGAATCCGACCTGGCCGTCTTCGACGGCTTCTTCAACCAGTCGCCGATCGGCCTCGCCGTCTACGACACCGACCTGCGCTTCATCCGCCTCAACGACGCCCTGGCCCGGATCAACGGCCTCACCGTCGAACAGCACCTCGGCCGCCGGATCACCACCGTGCTGCCCGGCATCAACGCCGCCGAGATCGAAGCCGTCATGCGGCAGGTGCTCACCACCGGCAAACCCGTCGTCGACGCCCGCTCGCACGGCCGCGTCCCCGGCGACCCGCGCCGCGACCGGGCCTGGTCCGCGTCCTACTTCCGGCTGGAGGACTCCACCGGCCAGGTGCTCGGCGTCTCCTCCTCCATCATCGACGTCACCGAACGCTTCCAGGCCGAGGCCCGCGCCGCCCGCGCCCAGGAACGCCTCGCCCTGCTCGCCTCCGCCAGCGCCCGCATCGGCACCACCCTCGACCTTCAGCGCACCGCCGAGGAGCTGATCGAGGCCGTCATCCCGCGGTTCGCCGACTTCGCCACCGTCGACCTGCTCGAACCCGTCGTCCGCGGCGAGGAACCCGCCCCGATCCAGCCCGGCAAGGCCGTCCAGGTCCGCGCCCTCGCCGTCGGCGAGGCCTACGGTTCCAGCCTCACCGGCGCCGCCGACCAGGTCGGCGGCACCACCGAGTACGGCCCCGAACGCACCTACACCCAGTGCCTGCGCAGCGGCCGCCCGCTGCTCAAACCGCAGGTCGACGAGGAGGTGCTGCGCGGCATCGTTCCCAGCGAGGACCGAGTCGCCCCCGGCATCGCCGCCGGCATCCACTCCTACCTGCTGGTACCGCTGATCGCCCGCGGCATGGTGCTCGGCGGCGCCGAGTTCATCCGCACCCGCAACCCCGAGCCGTTCAGCGCCGCCGACGTCTCGCTCGCCGAGGAACTCGTCGCCCGCACCGCCCTCGCCATCGACAACGCCCGGCTCTACCGGCGCGAACGCGAAACCGCCCTCACCCTCCAGCGCAGCCTGCTCCCGCAGGAGATCCACCGCACCCTCGGCCTGGAGATCGCCCACCGCTACCTGCCCTCCAGCGTGGTCAGCGAGGTCGGCGGCGACTGGTTCGACGTGGTCCCGCTGTCCTGCGGACGCGTCGCCCTGGTGGTCGGCGACGTGATGGGCCACGGCATCCGGGCCGCCGCCACCATGGGCCAGCTGCGCACCGTCGCCCGCACCCTGGCCACCCTCGACCTGCCCCCCGAACAGGTCCTCGGCCGGCTCGACGAGACCGCCTCCGCGATCGGCGACGGCCAGTTCGCCACCTGCGTGTGCGCCGTCTACGACCCCGTCGACCGCAGCGTGGTGATCGCCTCCGCCGGCCACCTCCCGCCCGTCCGGGTCGACCCCGACGGCACCGCCCACGTGATGCACCTGCCGCCCGGCGTCCCGCTCGGCATCGGCGGCGGCGCCTTCGAATCCACCGAGTACACCCTGCCCGCCGGCTCCACCTTCGCCCTCTACACCGACGGCCTGGTCGAACGCCGCGGCCGCGACATCGACGAGGGCATCGACCTGCTCGCCCGCACCCTCGCCGCCCCCGGCCGCACCCTGGAGGAGAGCTGCGACGCCGCCCTCTCCGCCCTCGTCACCGACGGCACCGAGGACGACATCGCGATGATCATGGCCCGGGTGCTCCCCGTGCCCTCCGACCGCATCGCCACCCTGCTGCTCCCCAACGAGGGCCCGCTGCCCGCCCGCGCCCGCCGCTTCACCCGCGCCACCCTCGACAGCTGGGGCCTGTCCACCCTCACCGACTACGCCGAACTCGTGGTCAGCGAACTCGTCACCAACGCCCTGCTGCACGCCGACGCCCCCCGCCGGCTGCGCCTGTTCCGCGACCGCACCCTCACCCTGGAAGTCTCCGACGCCGGCGGCCAGCCGCCCCGGCTGCGCAGCTCCGCCGAGGAGGACGAGGGCGGCCGCGGCATCCACCTGGTCAGCGAACTCGCCCACCGCTGGGGCACCCGCCCCACCAAGTACGGCAAGGTCGTCTGGGCCGAGATCGAACTGCCCTACCGCCCCGGGTGACACCCCCGCGGGACCGACACCCGCACGGCGGCCACCCGCTCGCCCGGGCAGCGGGGCTGACGGACAGTCGGAGAGACCCTCCCCCGTCCGAAAGGGCCCGCCGTGCAGCTCCACCTCCCCGCCGCCCTCACCGCCCTCGCACTGGGCCTGGCCCTCGCCCCCGCCGCCGCGGCCGACAGCGACCCGGCCGACGCCCCCACCGTCATCGCGATCGGCGGCATGGCCATCGACCCGAAGGTCCCCAGCCGGGTCGAGGTCGACCTGACCTACACCTGCGCCCCCGGCGACGGCCCGCTCGCCCTCAACACCTCCGTCGAGCAGACCGACCCCGACGACCCCGCCACCATCGCCTTCGGCACCACCCGCACCGACCCCGGGCAGGTGGTCTGCGACGGCACCGAACAGACCCGGACCGTGGTCGTCCAGTCCAAGACCAGCAACTGGCTCACCGACGTCGACGCCGTCGCCATCACCACCCTCGCCGACCTCACCGGCACCCCGCCCGCCTTCGCCGACGCCCAGCAGCTCGTCCTCGACCTGCCCGCGGAGGACTGACCGGGCATCCGGGGCGCACCGGCCGCACCGGCCCTCGGGCAGCCGACGGGCCGTTCGGTGGGGGACCGGCGTCAGCCGACCGGCCGTCAACCCCGGCGCGCCGCCCGCCCGGCGCCGTCCGCGCCGCCCAGACTGGGACGCCGGACGGAAGGACGCCAACGAATGCCCGAGGTCACGACAGCCGGCGGCGCGACCACCGAGGTGCGCCGCTGGCGGGCGCTCGCGGTCTGCCTGGTCGCCGGGTTCATGACGCTGCTCGACGTGTCGATCGTCAACGTCGCGCTGCCGTCCGTCCGCACCGGCCTGGACATGTCCGAAGCCGGCCTCCAATGGGTGCTGTCCGGCTACTCGCTGGCGTTCGGACTCGTCCTGGTCCCCGCCGGACGGCTCGGCGACGCGGTCGGCCGCCGCCCCGTCTTCCTCGCCGGACTCGCCCTGTTCACCGCCACCAGCGCGCTCGCCGGCGCCGCCCAGGACGAGGCCTGGCTGGTGATCGCCCGGCTGCTCCAGGGCATGTCCGGCGGACTCCTCGTCCCGCAGGTCTCCGGCTTCATCCAGCAGCTCTTCCGCGGCGGCGAACGCGCCCGCGCGTTCGGCCTGCTCGGCACCACCATCGGCTTCTCCACCGCCGTCGGCCCGCTGCTCGGCGGCCTGCTGATCGCCGCCTTCGGCACCGAGGAGGGCTGGCGCTGGGTGTTCTACGTCAACCTGCCGATCGGCCTGGTCGCCCTCCCGTTCGCCCGCCGCCTGCTCCCCGCCCCCACCCCCGACACCTGCGACCGCCGCGACTTCGACCCCGTCGGCGTCCTGCTGCTCGGCGCCGGCACCGTCCTGCTGCTCCTCCCGCTCGTCCAGGCCCAGTGGCACGACCCGCGCAAGTGGCTGCTGCTGGCCGGCTCCGCGGGGGTGCTCACCGCGTTCGCCGTCTGGGAGCACCGCTACGCGCGCGACCGCGAACCGCTGGTCCACCCCGAGCTGTTCCACACCCGCTCGTTCACCGCCGGCTCGCTGGTCTCGCTGCTGTACTTCGCCGGCTTCACCGCGGTCTTCTTCGTCTTCACGCTCTACCTGCAGTCCGGCCGCGGCTACAGCGCGCTCTACGCGGGCCTCGCCATCACCCCCTTCGCGCTCGCCTCCGCGATCGCCTCCACCATCGGCGGACGCATCGTGGTCCGCTACGGCCGACGGCTGATCGCCTTCGGCCTCGCCACCGTCGCCGTCGGCCTGGCCCTCGCCGCGCTCGCCGTCCACCTCTTCAACGGCCCCTTCGTCGGCTGGGCCACCGTCCTGCCGCTGCTGCTCGCCGGCCTCGGCAGCGGCCTGGTGGTCTCCCCGAACCAGGCCCTCACCCTCAGCGAAGTCCCCGTGGTCCGCGCGGGCAGCGCCGGCGGCGTCCTCCAGACCGCCCAACGCATCGGCTCCGCCGCCGGCATCGCCACCGTCGGCGCGACCTTCTTCGGCCACCTCCACACCCCCGCCGACTACCCGGGCGCGTTCCAACTCAGCCTGGCCGTGGTGATCGCCTTCGTCCTCCTCGCCCTGCTCGCGGCGATCCGCCCCTGAGCCGGGTCGAGCCCCCGACGGTGGCGCGCCGTCCGCCGGGAGACGCCCGGCAGCACGCGGTGCCCGACACCCGGGCCGGTGGTGCGCCCCGAGCGCCGCATGCCGTCCGCGGCGACCGGCTGGTGCTGCCATGCCCGGACCGCGACCACCTCCGATGCCGGTGCGCGACCCCTTGGGCGCAGCCGCGTCCTGCCGCCGCCCGAGCAGGCCCCGTCCGCCGCCGTGAAGTGCTGCGCGTGCCGTCGCCGGGGTGTTCGGGCCGTGGCGGGGTTGCGGCGTCGCATTGAGCTGGGCCAGGGTGTCGGCTGCCGCGGCGGCCACCGTCCGTTGCCGCCGTGGTGAGCGCTCCGCCGAGCGGCCCCGTCCGCCGGCATTGCGGGCCCGCCGTCACCGGGGGTGTCCGGGCCGTGGCGGGGGTCCGGCCACTTGGCGGAGCCGCTTGCTGCCGTGCCGCATTGAGCTGGGCCAGGGTGTCGGCCGTCGCGGTGGCCGCCGTCCGTTGCCGCTGTGGCCAGCTCGATCTGCCCGCGAAGGCGTCGGCGGCGCGCCACACCGCGAGGAAGGTCTCCTGCATGACCTCGGCGACGATCTGCTCGTCCGCGCAGCGGCGGCGCAGCCGCACCGCCAGCCACGGGGCGGTGCGCCGGTACAGCTCGTCGAACGCCCCGCGGTCGCCCTTGGAGACCAGGCGGAGCAGACGTTCCTCGTCCAGCTCGTCCAGTGCTCTCCTGCGTGCTCTCACACCTGCCAGACGCCGGGGCCGGCGCGCAGGTTCTGCGCCGGGGGTGATCCGCGTCACAGCCGGACGGGGACGCGCGCCGCAGGTCCCCGTCCGGCTGTGACGCTGTCAGGCCAGGCCGGCCACCCCGCGCACGCCGACCCGCAGGGCCCGGCCGGGTCGCCGACGGCCCCGGTGGCGCGCCAGCCGACGAAGCCGTCCGGGCGGACCAGGGCCGCGCCGCCGGGGTGCAGCCCGTACGCCTCCGGCCAGGTGGTGGGGGAGACCGGGCCGGCGGGGCGGGCGCCCGAGGGGATGTCGGCGGGCGGCTCCGGCAGCAGGTCGCCGCCGTCGCCGACCAGCAGGCAGCGCAGCGGCACGCCGGTCTGCCGGGCGACCAGCCGGGCCGCGGCCGGCCAGTGCCCGCCGCCCGCGGCGGGGGCGAGCAGCAGCGGCCCGCCGTCGAACAGGTCGAGGGTGGACAGCCGCGTCCCGGCGGCGTCGCGCAGCCACAGGTGCGGGGCGCGGGTGCCGGGCTCCCCGGTGGCGGCGAACCGCTCGGGGACGACGCCCGCGGTGGCGTCCGCGCCGACCAGCGCGCCCTCCGGGTAGCGGTAGCCGAGCGCCACCGCCAGCACGTTGGTGCGCGGCCCGGCGGCCGGCGCGGCGTCGAAGCCGGGGTGCTGGTGCTCGACGGAGCGGGCCGCCGCCCGGGCCGCGGTCTGCACGGCGACCGGCCGCCGCTCGCTCTCGTAGCTCTCCAGCAGCCGGGGCCCGCCCCAGCCGGCCAGCACCGCGGCGAGCTTCCAGGCCAGGTTATGGGCGTCCTGGATGCCGGTGTTGGAGCCGAACGCGCCGGTCGGCGGCATCTCGTGCGCGGAGTCCCCGACCAGGAACACCCGCCCCGCTCCGTACCGGTCGGCGACCCGCTCGGCGGCGTGCCAGGGCGCCCGGCCGGTGATCTCCACGTCCAGGTCGGGGACCCCGGCGGCGGCCCGGATGTGCGCGGCGCAGCGCAGGTCGGTGAAGTCCTCGACGCTCTCGCCGCGCTCGGGGTGCCAGGGCAGGTGGAACACCCACTGCTCGCGGTTGTCGACGGGCAGCAGCGCCCCCGCCCCGGCCGGGTCGGTCAGGTAGCAGGCGATGAACCGCCGGTCGCCGACCACCTCCGCGAGCCGCTTGGCCCGGAAGGTGACGCTGACGTTGTGGAACAGGTCGCCGCGCCCGGACTGCCCGATGCCGAGCCGCTCCCGAACGGGACTGCGCGGCCCGTCCGCGGCGACCAGGTAGTCGGCGCGCACCTCGCGCTCCTCGCCGGTGGCCCGGTCCAGCAGGCGCGCCGTCACCCCGTCGGCGTCCTGCTCGAAGGCGGTCAGCTCGGTGTTGAAACGGAGGTCGCCGCGTTCGGCGGCATGCCGCAGCAGCACCGGCTCCAGGTCGTTCTGGCTGCACAGGCACCACGAGGAGGGGCTGAATCTGGCCAGCCCCCCGCCGGGGTCGATCTCCCGGAACAGCCACTCCTGCTCGCCGCCGGACAGCGTCTCGGCCTGCAGGATGCCGTGGTTGTCGGCGAGCACCGACGCTGCCGCCCGGACGTCCTCCTCGACCCCCGCGGTGCGGAACAGCTCCATGGTGCGGAGGTTGTTGCCGCGCCCGCGCGGATGCCGGGAGGTCTCGGCGTGCCGCTCCACCAGCAGGTGCGGCACGCCGAGCCGGCCGAGGAAGAGGGACGCCGACAGCCCCACCAGGGAACCGCCCACGACCAGGACCGGGACCCGGTCCGCCATCTGTGTGTTCATCAGCTCTGCTCCATCCGTGCGGGGCGCTGGATACGCCGGACCCTGCATCCATCCCCCGCCGCCGCCGGACACGCAGGGTGCGTCGCCCGGATGGCCGTGAACTCTCGCGCCCGCCCCGCGCCCCCGTGACGATCGAGTGCGAACCACGCCCCGCCCCGCCGACCCGAACGGCCGCTGAGGCCGCCCGACTTGTCGGCCGCGGGCCCTCCGTGAACCAACGACAGGATCCGTCGCCATGACCCTGCTCTCCACAGCCGAGGAGACCACCACCGGCCGGCCCGCCGCGGGCCGGCTTCGCGTCATCCTGATGCTCGACGTCCACGACGGCGCCCAGGACCGCTTCCTGGACGCCTACGAACTGCTGCGCTACCAGGTGTCCGCCGTCCCCGGCCACGTCAGCGACCAGCTCTGCCAGTCGATCGACGACCCGTCCCGGTGGCTGATCACCAGCGAATGGGAGAGCGCCGAACCGTTCCTCGCCTGGGTCGACAGCGACGCCCACCGCGAGATGGTCAAGCCCATGCACGGCTGCGTCCGCGACACCCACTCGCTGCGCTACACCGTGCTGCGCGAGACCCACGGCGACCGCGCCACCGACAGCCCCGCCTCCCCGCTCGGCCCCGGCCAGCACCACCCCGGCGTGCCGACGGCCCCCCGGCCCGGCCCGGACGGCGTGGTGCGGCACGCGCTCAGCTTCACCGTGAAGCCCGGCGCCGAGGCCAGGGCCGCCGAACTGCTGGCCGGCTACCGCTCCCCGCAGGCGCGGGTCGACGACACCACCCG
The DNA here is from genome assembly GCF_000696185.1 of Kitasatospora cheerisanensis KCTC 2395. Taxonomy (GTDB): domain Bacteria; phylum Actinomycetota; class Actinomycetes; order Streptomycetales; family Streptomycetaceae; genus Kitasatospora; species Kitasatospora cheerisanensis. The sequence goes on from NZ_KK853997.1 coordinate 7,666,266, forward strand.
CCTGCTGCGCACCTCGCTGTTCATGCGCGGCAACCGGATCGTGCGCTGCGTCGAGGTCGCCGGCGACCTGGTCGCCGCCCTGCGGCACGTCGCCCGGCAGCCCGAGGTGCGGGCCGTCGAGGAGGCCATCAACCCCTACCTGGAGGAGGACCGCGACCTGGACGACCCGCTGTCCGCCCGCGACTTCTTCCAGCGCGCCGCACTGCCCGCCGTCCACCACCACGCCGCCCTGAAGTCCGGCCCGGTGCAGCGGCACGCCTACCTGTACCCCGTCCGCCCCGGCTGCGGCGCGGCGCTCGCCGAACTGCTGTCCGGCGAGGACGAGCACGCCGCCGGCGACCCCGGCTCGCCGCTGGTGCGCGCCACCGTCTACCGGCACGAGGACCTGGTGGTCCGGCTGGTCGACCTGCTCGCCGACCCGGCGGACGACCCCGCCACCGCCCTCGGCGTGGCCGGCCCGCGCGCCGCCGCCGTCCTCGGCAAGCTCGCCGCCATCCCCGCCGAACACCCCGTCCCCAGCACCGACGGCCTGCGCCACCTGCTCGCCGAGTGCGCCATGACCCCGGTCACCGACCGCAGCTCGACCGACGCCTGACCCCGCTCAACGAACACGACCCCACGCCGGAGAGGAAGTCCACCGTGACCACCGAGATGCCACGAGTCGTCCACGTCGACGACGCGCCCCCCAACCGCAAGCGCGGCGGCGACCTGCGGGCCATGCTCACCCCGACGGCGGTCGGCGCCACCAGCGGATTCATGGGGGTGGCCATCGTCGAACCCGGAGAGCGGATCGGCGAGCACTACCACCCGTACTCCGAGGAGTTCGTGTACGTGATCTCCGGCGAACTCGAGGTCGACCTGGACGGCAAGACCCAGCCGCTGCGCCCCGAACAGGGCCTGATGATCCCGATCGGGATGCGGCACCGGTTCCGCAACACCGGCCCCGGCCAGGCCCGGATGGTCTTCCACCTCGGGCCGCTCGCACCCCGCCCCGAACTCGGCCACGTCGACACCGAGGAGCAGAGCACCGCCGAGTCGGGGCCGCCGGAACCGGCCGGGGCGGCATCGTGAGCCGCCGGGTCGCGGTGACCGGCATCGGCGTGGTCGCCCCCGGCGGCATCGGCGTCCCGCAGTTCTGGCGGCTGCTCACCGACGGCCGCACCGCCACCCGCGGCATCACCCTGTTCGACCCCGAGGGCTTCCGCTCCCGGATCGCCGCCGAATGCGACTTCGACCCCGCCGCGCACGGCCTCACCGCCGACCAGATCGCCCGCAACGACCGCTACGTGCAGTTCGCCCTGGTCGCCGCCGACGAAGCGGTCGCCGACGCCGGCCTCGACCCCGCGGGCGAGGACCCCTGGCGGATCGGCGTCTCGCTCGGCACCGCGGTCGGCGGCACCACCCGCCTCGAACACGACTACGTGCTGGTCAGCAGCCGCGGCGAGCACTGGGGCGTCGACCACCGGCCCGCCGAGCCGCACCTGGAACGGGCGTTCTCCCCGTCCACGCTGGCCTCCGCGGTCGCCGAACGGCTCGGCGCCCACGGCCCCGTCCAGACCGTCTCCACCGGCTGCACCTCCGGCCTGGACGCCGTCGGGTACGCCGCCCTCGCCATCGAGGAGGGCCGCGCCGACGTGATCGTCGCCGGAGCCTGCGACTCGCCGATCTCCCCGATCACCGTCGCCTGCTTCGACGCCATCAAGGCCACCTCCGCCCGCAACGACGACCCCGCACACGCCTCCCGCCCCTTCGACGCGAGCCGCGACGGCTTCGTGCTCGGCGAGGGCGGCGCCGTCGTCGTGCTGGAGGAGTGGGAGCACGCCCGGCGCCGCGGCGCCCGCATCTACGCCGAACTCGGCGGCTTCGCCACCTTCGGCAACGCCTACCACATGACCGGACTCACCCAGGAGGGCGTGGAGATGTCCGAAGCCATCGACCGCGCCCTCGCCCACGCGAAACTCCCCGGCGACGCCGTCGACTACGTCAACGCGCACGGCTCCGGCACCAAGCAGAACGACCGCCACGAGACCGCCGCCGTCAAACGCTCCCTGGGCGCGCACGCCCGGCGCACCCCGATGAGCTCCATCAAGTCCATGGTCGGGCACTCCCTCGGCGCGATCGGCGCCATCGAACTGGTCGCCTGCACCCTCGCCCTGCACCACGGCGTCGTCCCGCCGACCGCCAACTACACCGAACCCGACCCCGAGTGCGACCTCGACTACGTCCCCCGCACCGCCCGCGACATGCCGCTGCGCCACGTGCTGTCGGTCGGCAGCGGCTTCGGCGGCTTCCAGTCCGCAGTGGTGCTGAGCAGAGCGGAGACGGCCCCATGAACACCACCCGCAGCGCGGTGATCACCGGCGTCGGCGTGGTCTCCCCGCACGGCATCGGCGCCGACGACTACTGGAAGGCGCTCTGCCAGGGCCGCTCCGCGCTCGCCCCGATCGACCGCGAGGGCTGCGAGCACCTCCCGCTGCGCATCGCCGGCCTGGTGCGCGGCTTCGACGCCGAGGCGTACGTCGAGCCGCGCTACCTGGTGCAGACCGACCGGTTCACCCACTTCGCGATGGCCGCCGCCGAACTTGCCATGGCCGACGCCGACCTGACGCCCCACCCCGACGACCCGTTCCAGGTCGCCGTGGTCACCGCGGCGGGATCCGGCGGCGGCGAGTTCGGCCAGCGCGAACTCCAGCACCTGTGGGCCGAAGGACCCCACCACGTCGGCCCCTACCAGTCCATCGCCTGGTTCTACGCCGCCTCCACCGGCCAGATCTCCATCCGCGGCGGCTTCAAGGGCCCCTGCGGCGTCGTCGCCTCCGACGAGGCCGGCGGCCTGGACGCCCTCGCGCACGCCGCCCGCGCCGTCGGCCGCGGCACCGACGCCGTCCTGGCCGGGGCCGCCGAAGCCCCCATCGCCCCCTACTCGATGGTCTGCCAGCTCGGCTACCCCGGACTGTCCACCGCCGTCGACCCCGACCGCGCCTACCGGCCCTTCGGCACCGACGCGGCCGGCTTCGTCCCCGCCGAGGGCGGGGCCATGTTCGTCGTCGAGGACGACGAAGCCGCCCGCCGGCGCGGCGCCCGCGCCCGGGCCCGGATCGCCGGACACACCGCCACCTTCACCGGCGCCGCCCGCTGGGCCGACAGCCGCGAAGGACTCGCCCACGCCGTCCGCGGCGCCCTCGCCGAGGCGCACTGCGCCCCCGACGAGATCGACGTGGTCTTCGCCGACGGCCTCGGCGTCCCCGAGGCCGACCGCGCCGAAGCCCTCGCCCTGGCCGACGCGCTCGGCGACCACGCCGAACGCGTCCCCGTCACCGCCCCCAAGGCCGGCCTCGGCCGCGCCCACTGCGGCGCCCCCGCGCTCGACGTGGCCGCCGCCGTGCTCGCCCTCGAACAGGGCCTGGTCCCGCCCACCCCGCACACCCAGGACTGCCCGTACGGGCTCGACCTGGTCATCGGCCACCCGCGACCCGCCGAGCTGCACACCGCCCTGGTGCTCAGCCGCGGCCTGATGGGCTCCAACACCGCCCTGGTGCTGCGCCGGGCCCGAACCTGAAGGAGTAACCGTGAACCCCGAGATCAGCTACGAGGAACTCGCCACCCTGATCAAGACCCGGGCCGGCGTCCAGGTCAGCGTCGACCAGCTGGCCGACCCCGGCTGCATGTTCCTCGACCTCGGCGTCGACTCGCTCGGCGTCCTCGGCGTCCTCGCCGACCTGGAGAACCGCTACGGCGTCTCCATCGACTCCTCCGACCTGCTCGGCCGCCCCGTCGCCGAGTTCCTGAAGACCGTCAACTCCACCGTGAAAGCTGGTGCCTGACATGCCCGGACACACCGACAACACCATCCTCATCAACGCCCCCGTCGACCTGGTCTGGGACGTGACCAACGACCTGGAGCAGTGGCCCCAGCTGTTCAGCGAGTACGCCGCCGTCGACGTCCTCGACCGGCAGGGCCAGCTGGTGCGGTTCCGGCTCACCATGCACCCCGACGAGAACGGCCAGGTGTGGAGCTGGGTCTCCGAGCGCGAAGCCGACCGCGACAAGCTGACCGTCCGCGCCCGCCGGGTCGAACCCGGCCCGTTCGAATTCATGGAGATCCGCTGGGAGTACGAGGACCTCGGACCGAGCACCCGGATGCGCTGGATCCAGGACTTCGCGATGAAGCCCACCGCGCCCGTCGACGACCTCCAGATGACCGACCGGATCAACCAGAACTCCAAGGTCCAGATGGAACTGATCCGCGCCAAGGTCGAACACCGCGCCGGAGCGGCCCGGTGAACGACCTGCACCGCACCCTGATCGTCGCCCGGATGAAACCCGGCACCGCCGACCACATCGCCGGCGTCTTCGCCGACTCCGACCGCGGCGCCCTGCCCGGCCTGATCGGTGTCCGCGGCCGCAGCCTGTTCCAGTTCGGCGACGTCTACCTGCACCTGATCGAGTCCGAGCGCCCCGCCGGCCCCGAGGTCGCCAGGTACGCCGAACACCCCGAGTTCCGGGACGTCAGCGAACGCCTCGCCGTCTACGTCGACGCCTACGACCCGGCGACCTGGCGCAGCCCCAAGGACGCCATGGCGCACGAGTTCTACCGCTGGGACCGCTGAACCCGCCACACCCGTGAAGAACAGGGAAGGGAGAGCCGCCGTGGCCGAACAGAGCGAGACGGCCGACTGGGTGCGCTGCGCGGGCTGCGCCGGCCTGGTCTACGGCAAACGCTTCGCGCGCGCCCTGCAGGTGTGCCCCGAATGCGGGCACCACGGGCGGCTCACCGCCCCGCAGCGGCTCGCCCAACTCCTCGACCCGGGCACCGCCGAACCCGTCGGAGCGGTGCCCGCCGTGCACGACCCGCTGCGCTTCGTCGACAGCCGCACCTACCAGGACCGCCTCGACGAGGCCCGCGCCGACACCGGCCTCACCGAAGCCGTGCTGTGCGCCGCCGGACAGATCGAGGGCCAGCCGTGCGTCGCCGCCGTCATGGACTTCCGCTTCCTCGGCGGCAGCCTCGGCGTCGCCGTCGGCGCCCTCATCACGCACGCCGCCCGCCTCGCGCTGGAACGCCGCGCCCCGCTCGTGCTGGTCACCGCCAGCGGCGGCGCCCGGATGCAGGAAGGCGTGCTGTCGCTCATGCAGATGGCCAAGACCGCGCAGGCCATGGCCGAACTCGACGAAGCCGGCATCCTCACCGTCTCGGTGATCACCGACCCGACCTACGGCGGCGTCGCCGCCTCCTTCGCCACCCTCGCCGACGTCATCCTCGCCGAACCCGGCGCCCGGATGGGCTTCGCCGGGCCCCGCGTCATCGAACAGACCACCGGCGAGAAACTCCCCGAAGGCTTCCAGACCGCCGAGTTCCTGCTCGCCCACGGACTGGTCGACGACGTGGTGCCCCGGGTCGGCCTGCGCCCCGTCCTCGGCCGGCTGCTCGGACTGCGGCCCCCCACCCGGCCCGCCCCCGGGCGACCCCGCCGCCATCCTGCGCGCCGCCGACGAACTCGTCGACCGCGACCCCTGGCAGAACGTCCGCCTCGCCCGCCACCCCGAACGGCCCACCACGCTCGACTACATCCGCCGCCTGGTCGACGACTTCCAGGAACTCCACGGCGACCGGCTCACCGAGGACTGCCCCGCCATCATCGCCGGCACCGGCCACCTGGCCGGCACCCCCGTCGTCCTGATCGGCCACCACAAGGGCGGACCCGACCTCGGCGAACGCCGGCGCCGGCGCTTCGGCATGGCCCGGCCCTCCGGCTACCGCAAGGCCGCCCGGCTGATGCGCCTCGCCGCGAAACTCCGGCTGCCCGTCGTCACCCTGATCGACACCCCCGGCGCCAACCCCGGACCCGAGGCCGAGATCGGCGGACAGGCCGCCGCCATCGCCGAGAACCTCCGGCTGATGGCCCGCCTGCCCGTCCCCGTCGTCGCCGTGCTCATCGGCGAGGGCGGCAGCGGCGGCGCCCTCGCACTCGCCGTCGCCGACCGCGTCCTGGTCAGCGCCAACGGCATCTACTCGGTGATCAGCCCCGAGGGCTGCGCCGCCATCCTCTGGAAGGACCCCCAGGCCGCACCCGCCGCCGCCGCCTCGCTGCGCCTGCACCCCGGCGACCTGCTCAGCCTCGGCGTGGTGGACGGCATCGTCCCCGAACCGCCCGAAGGAGCGCACCAGGACCACGCCGCCGCGGCCGACCTGCTGGAGGCCGCCGTCACCGAGGCCCTGCACGAACTGATCCCCTGGGACCCGGACCGGCTGCGCGCCGCACGCCGGGCCCGCTTCCACCGCTACGGCACCGACCTCGGCACCGCGGCGGCAGATTGGAGCCAGCCATGACCGTCGAGGTGAAACACCAGCCGCAACGCGGACGGATCGCCCGCACCGGCGACGGACCCGCCGGCACCGACCACGCCGCAGGCGCAGACCACGCCGCGGGGCCGGAGCACGCCGGCGGGTCCGAGCACGTCGCCGACCTCGCCGAACTGTGCCGCAGCGTCGCCGAACTCGTCCGGGCCGGCGCCCGGCCGCCCCGCCGGATCCGGCTCGAACACCTCGGCACCGCCGTCGAGGTCGAATGGGACACCCCCGCGGCGCCCGCCGGGCCCGGGACGGCCGACCGGCCGCGGGCGCCGAGCTCCCGCCCGAGGAGCCCGAGGACCCCCACCGCTACGTGTGCGCCCCGATGATCGGCACCTTCTACCACGCGCCCGAACCGGGCGCGCCGCCGTACGTCTCGGTCGGCGACACCATCACCCCCGGCCAGCCGATCGGCATCCTCGAAGTGATGAAGATGATGAGCCCCGTCGAGGCCGACGTGGCCGGCCGGGTGGTGGAGATCCTGGCCGCCGACGGCACCGCCGTGGAGTTCCAGCAGCGGCTGATCGCCGTCGAACCCGCGTAAGGGGACCGCATGTTCACCACCGTGCTGATCGCCAACCGCGGCGAGATCGCGCTGCGGATCGCCCGCACCTGCCGGGAGATGGGCCTGCGCACCGTCGCCGTCTACTCCACCGCCGACCGCGACTCGGCGGTGGTCCGCTTCGCCGACCGGGCCGTCCACCTCGGGCCGGCCAGTGCCCGGGCCAGCTACCTGCACATCCCGTCCATCGTCGAAGCCGCCCGGCTCACCGGCGCCGAAGCCGTCCACCCCGGCTACGGCTTCCTCTCCGAGGACCCCGACTTCGCGGAGATCTGCGAGACCAACGGCCTCACCTTCATCGGCCCGCCCCCGCAGGTCATGGAGCAGCTCGGCGACAAGTCCGTGGCCCGGCGGCTGATGGCCGAAGCGGGGCTGCCCGTGCTGCCCGGCTCCGTCGGCGCCGTCCGCAGCCCCGGCGAAGCCCGCGAGACCGCCGCCCGCACCGGATACCCCGTCATCCTCAAGGCCGTCGCCGGCGGCGGCGGACGCGGCATGGCCGTGGTCCGCGAGTCCGCCGAGATGGCCACCGCCTTCCAGGAGACCCGGGCCCACGCCCGCGCCGTCTTCGGTGACGAACGGCTCTACCTGGAACGCTACGTCGACGGCGCCCGGCACATCGAGGTCCAGGTGCTCTGCGACACCCACGGCAACGCCGTCCACCTCGCCGAACGCGACTGCTCCGTGCAGCGCCGCCACCAGAAGCTCATCGAGGAATCCCCGGCCCCCAACCTGCCCGACCCGCTGCGCCGCGACATCTGCGCCGCCGCCGTCCGCGGCGCCCTCGCCGTCGGCTACGTCGGCGCGGCCACGTTCGAATTCGTGCTGGCCCCCGACGGCTCGTTCTACCTGATGGAGGTCAACTGCCGCCTCCAGGTCGAACACCCCGTCACCGAGATGGTCACCGGCATCGACCTGGTCCGCGAACAGCTCACCATCGCCGCCGGCGAACCGCTGACGCTCCGCCAGGACGCCGTCAAACCGCGCGGCGCGGCCGTCGAGGCCCGGATCAACGCCGAGGACCCCGAACGCGGCTTCCTGCCCACCCCCGGCCGGCTCACCGAATTCTTCCCGCCCGGCGGCCCGTTCGTCCGGGTCGACACGCACGCCTACCCCGGCTGGCCGATCGGCCCCGACTACGACTCGCTGCTCGCCAAGACCATCGCCTGGGCCCCCGACCGCGAGCAGGCCGTCGCCCGGCTCGACCGGGCGCTCGCCGAGTTCCGCATCGAAGGCCCCGGCGTCTGCACCACCACCGACTACCTGCGCCGCACCCTCGCCGACCCGCGCTTCCGGGCCGGCCGGCACACCACCGGCCTGGTTGCCGAGATGGCCGCGGAGGCCGCCGCCGTCGCCGCCCGCTGACCGGCCGCAGCACCCGGGAAGCCGCCCGGACCGTGAGAACGGTCCGGGCGGCTTCGGCGTCGCGCCGGCGCGGTCAGACGACCGTGCAGGTGAAGGCGTGCAGGTACGGATTGACCGGCGCGACGCTCTCCAGCAGCAGGCCCGACTCCTCGATCAGCGCGGTCAGGCTGCCCAGCGTGTGCTTCCCGCCGCCGACGTTGAGCAGCAGCAGCAGGTCCATCGCCGTGGTGAACCGCATCGAGGGCGAGTCGTCCACCAGGTTCTCCACGATCACCACCCGGGCGCCCGGACGGGCCACCGCGCGCAGGTTGCGCAGCGTGCGGCGGGTGGAGTCGTCGTCCCACTCCAGGATGTTCTTCACCAGGTACAGGTCCGCCTGCACCGGGATCGCGATCCGGCAGTCGCCCGCCACCAGCCGGGCCCGGTCGGCCAGCGGACCGCCCGGCAGCAGCCGCGGATCGGCGTGCTCGACCACCTTCGGCAGGTCCAGCAGCGTGCCGTGCAGCTCCGGGTGACGCTCCATCAGGGCGGCCAGCGCCTGGCCCTGGCCGCCGCCGATGTCCGCCGCGGTGGCGATCCCGGTCAGGTCGAGGAAGTCCGCCAGGTCCTGCGCCGACTGGCGGCTGGACTGCGTCATCGCCCGGTTGAACAGGGCCGCGGAGTCCGGCGCGTCGTCGTGCAGATACTGGAAGAACTCCTTGCCGAAGGTGTCGGAGAACACGCTGCGCCCGGTGCGCACCGCGTCGTCCAGCCGGGCCCAGGACTGCCACGTCCACGGCTCGGTGCACCACAGGGCGATGTCGCGCAGGCTGCCCGGCTCGTCGGCGCGCAGCAGGCGCGACAGCGGGGTGTGGGCGTAGCGGCCGTCACCGGTCCGGGTGAATACCTCGTAGCAGACCAGGGCCCGCAGCAGGCGGTCCAGCGGGCCCGGTTCGACGCCCAGTCGGAGCGCCAACTCCTCGGCGGTGGCGGGCTGTTCGTCGAGTGCGTCGGCCAGCTTCAGGTTGGCCGCGGCACGCACCGCGCCCGCGCAGGCGGCGCCGAAGACCAGCTCGCGCAGCAGCATCCCGGGCGGGACGGCGCCGGGCGCGTCGGCGGCGGTCGGGGACATCGGGACGGGGCGGGTCGGGGCGGAGGTCATGGGCTCGGCGGCCTTTCGTCGCGGGCTGGAGGGCTGGAGGGCCGGTCAGCAGTGGCCGGCGGGCTGGGAGGAGCTGCAGGCGTTGGCGGTGAAGGAGTTGCCGGCGCCGTGGTCGCGGTCGGCGAGATCGGCGGGCAGGTTGTCGTGCAGGGCGTTGCCGGTGACGTCGGCGCGGGTGTTCGGCGCGCCCACCACGCTCGGGTACAGCACGATGCCGCCCGACATCGGCGAGTCGCCGGAGTGGTCGGCGACCAGGTTGCCGGAGACCGTGACGTCCTCGGTGCCGGTCAGCAGGATGCCGGTGCCCTGCACCGCGTCCAGGCGCGGATTGGGCGCGCAGTAGCGGTTGTTGGCGCGCACCACGTTGTCGCGGACGGTCAGCGCACCGGCCCGCGGCACCCCGTCGTCGCCGACCACGAACACGCCGCCACAGTTGCCGGACGCCAGGTTCGCCGTCACCGTCAGGTCCCGCACCCGGCGCAGCTGCAGGCCGATCCGGTTGCCGGTCAGCCGGTTCTCCGACACCTCGGTGCCGCGGGTCTCCAGCGCGCCGCCCTTGCGGTCGAACCAGTTGGCGACGAAGATCCCGGCCTGCCCGTTGTCCCGCGCCTCGTTGTCGGTCAGCACCGTACGGGTCGACATCTCGACACTGATGCCCTGCAGGCCGTTGTCGTGGGACGACACCTGACGGACCGTCAGCCGGTCGGTGACGGCGGCCGAGACGCCGTTCTTCGCGAAGCCGGCCACCGCGAGCGACTCCACCACCGCCCCCGACACCGGCCGCACCGGCGCCCCCCGGTCGTCCGCCACACCCGTCACGCACAGGCCGTTGCCGGCCTTCGCGCACGCGCCGGTGTCCGCCGGATCGGGGACCAGCACGGTGCGGCTGCCCTGCCCGCGCAGCGTCACCCCGTCGGTGGCGAGGGTGACGCTGCCCGGGTAGCGGCCCTCGGCCAGCTCCACCACGTCGCCCGGGCGGGCCGCGTCCAGCGCGGCCTGCACGGAGGCGCCGGGGCCGAGGCGGTGCACGGTCGGGCCGGCGGCCGTCGCGGGCGCGGTGGCGGCCGGAGTGGCGGCCAGCACGGTGGGGACGACGGCGGCGGTGGCGAACAGGGCGGCGACGAGGCGGGTGCGCGGGCGCGCCGGGGCGAAGGGAGAAGTCATGGTGGGGAGCCGGCTTCCAGGGGTCGCGGTCGCGGACGGCGTGGGCGCGCCCGCCGCCTCGAAGCTAAGGTCGCGCACCGCCCGCGGCCAGCCGGGTTCGGTCGCACGGGTTGCCCGCACCCGCCGACCGGGTGGCCCCGAGGGGCGGGCGCCACCCGTACACCCGATCGGGCGGCCCTACGGCCGGGCACCGGGCCCCCTCAGTGCGGCCGAACCACTATGGACCCATGACCACGCACAGCGGACGCATCGCCGAACACACCGACCCCGCCTCCGACGACCTGCGCCCCCTCGGCGTCGGCCGGACCGACCTGTTCCCCGCCGAACCGCACTCCGCCGACCACTACCGCACCGAGCGGCAGCGCAGCGAGGAGTACCGGATCGACGAGGAACTCGCCGCCCGGCAGGCCGCCCCCGACACCGGCCCGGAGACGGAGGTGGAGACCGCGGGCTGGCCGGACGCGGACGACCCCGGCTGGGACTACGAGGACGTCATCCTCCGGTCGGTCAACTGAAGGCCCGTCAGCGCACTGCGCCCGCCGCTCGGTCACCCCGAACGGCGGGCACAGTGCGCTGACGGGCCTTCAGCCGGCCCCGGCCGGCAGCGGCAGGTCAGTAGCGGCAGGTCAGTAGCCAGTAGGTCAGTAGCGGTAGGCCTTCACCACGACCGGGATCAGCGTGGTCTCCGAGGACTTGGTGGAGAACACCACCGGGTTCGCGGACGCGTTCGACGCCAGGTTCTCCACGCCCACCACCGAGGAGTCCACGGTGTGCCCGGAGGCGTCGGTGAAGTCCACCTGGATCGCGTACGAGCGTGTCTCCAGCGTGCTGTTGCGGACCGTCACCTTCGCCGCCGCCAGACCACCGGTCTCCTGCGCGGGCACCCCCGTCAGCGTCACGTCGTCCAGCGCGTTGCCCGGGCCCTGGGCGGTCGCCAGCACCTGCGTCGCCTTGTCCCGGCCCGCCGCCACCTGGGCGTTGGCCGAGGCCTCGAACTGCGCCGCCCGCTGCGAGGCCGACGCCTGGGCCGCCGAGGCCGACGCCACCGCCGAGGAGTGCACCGAGGCCAGCGGCGAGGCCGGCTCGCCGGAGAAGTTCTCCACCTGCGGCCCCACCTCGAACGTCGACATCGCCGCCTGCACCGGATCCTCGCCCGAGGAACCACCGCACGAGGCCAGCACCGCGATCCCCGCCGCGGCCACCCCCATCGCGATCACCGCCCGGGTGCCGCGCCGCGCCCGGCCGCCGGCTCCGGCCGGCGCGGCGGGCCGACCGGGCCCTGGCGCAGCAGCGGCTGCCGGGCCGGGCGGGGACGGGCCGTCCCGTCGGCAGGAGCTCCGCCCGGGGTCGAACTGTTCCGCTCCGCGTCTCGCATCGCGCTGCACCCTTTCGCTCAGAACCGCGCCGGGCCACTCCGCGCCGCGGTCGATCCGGCGAGCCCTCGGCCCGCGCCCGGACGTGCGTCCCCATCGTCGGAGCCCGGCAACCCCCGGGGCCAGCGGCGCTGGGCCATTGGGAGGAGTCCGACGGCCCGTCAGATCGACGGCGGCGAAGGCGAGATACGTATGGCGGGTGACCGGTGGGCGAACACGCGCGACGAGAGGGCCGAGGACGGTGGGGGAGCAGCGGATCGTACGGCGTCTGCCGAGCTGGAGCGCGCTGGCCGGGGCGGTGCTGTTCTACTGCCTGTCGTTCACGCCCTCGCTGCTGCCCCGGCCGTGGATCCTGCAGGCCGCCGCCGGGGCGATCACCGCGTTCTTCGGCTACGGCTTCGGGGCGTTCTTCGGCCTGGTCGCCGACCAGTGCGGGCTGCGCCCGCCGCCGAACGTCCGGCGGGCCGGCTGGTGGCTGCTGGCCGGGGCCGGGGGCGGCGCCGTCGTCGCGATCACCGCGTGGAGCGTGCGCTGGCAGGGCGACGTCCGGCGGGCCGTCGGCCTCGACCCGCGGATCGGCTGGTGGCAGTGGGCGCTGGTGCTGCCGGTCGCCGCACTGCTCGGCGGCCTGCTGGTGCTCGCCGCCCGGGGCGTCCGGCTCGGCACCCGCACGCTGCGGCGGATCCTCGGCCGGGCCGTCCCCGGCTGCGCGGCCGCCGCCGGGGCCGCCGCCCTCGCCGCCGTGCTGGTGGTCGGCTTCGTCGAGGGCTTCCTGCTGCGCGGACTGCTCGGCCTCGCCGAACGCGGCGCCGCCCTGACGGACCGTTCGACCAGCCCCGGTACCGTCCGGCCGGAACTCCCCACCCTGTCCGGCAGCCCCGCCTCGTACGAGAGCTGGGACAGCCTCGGCGCGAAGGGCCGCGACTTCGTCGGCCGCGCCCCCACCGCCGCACAGATCTCCGCGTTCACCGGACGCCCCGCGAAGGACCCCGTCCGGGCCTACGTCGGCCTGCGCTCCGGCGCAGGCATCGGCCTCGTCGACCCCGCACACGTGCTGCAGGACCGGGCCCGGCGGGCCGTCGCCGAACTCGACCGGGCCGGCGGCTTCCGGCGGAAGGTCCTGGTGGTGATCGGCACCACCGGCAGCGGCTGGGTCAACGAACGGATCGCCCAGCCGCCCGAGTACCTCTACGACGGCGACAGCGCCGAAGTCGCCTACCAGTACTCCTACCTGCCGAGCTGGATCTCCTTCCTGACGGAGGGTGAGGCCACCGAGCCGGGCGGGCGCTGTACGACGCAGTCCACGCCCACTGGGCGCAACTGCCCGCCGAGAGCCGCCCGCGGCTGCTGGTGGCCGGCGAGAGCCTCGGCTCCTACGCCACCGAACGCGCCTTCCCCGACGGCGTCGGCCAGCTCTCCGCGGAGACCGGCGGGGCGCTGCTGGTCGGACCCACCCCCGACAACCCGCTGCGCGAGACCGTCACCGCACAGCGCGCCCCCGGCAGCCCCGTCTGGCGGCCCGTCTACCAGGACGGCCGCACCGTCCGCTTCGCCCAGCAGACCTCCGACTTCGGGGTGCCCGACGCGCCCTGGCCCGAGCCCCGCGTCGTCTACCTGCAGAACGGCAGCGACCCCGTGGTCTGGTGGCAGCCCGCCCTGATCTGGAGCCGGCCCGCCTGGCTGAACGGGCAGCGCGCGTACGACGTCTCACCGACCATGCGGTGGTACCCCCTGGTGACGTTCTGGCAGGTCACCTGCGACCTGGCCGCGTCCGAGGCGGTGCCCGAGGGGCACGGGCACCGCTACGGCCTGATGCCGGTCGAGGCCTGGGCCCGGATCGTCCCGCCGGACGGCTGGACCCCTCAGGACACCGAACGGCTGGTGGCGTACCTGCGGGGCCGGCCCTGACGGGGCGTCAGGAACAGGAATGGGAGACCGGGCCCGCTGTTGTTGTGGCGGTCGTTGCGGTCGGGGCGGAGGGGGTGGCCGTTGCGGTCGGGGTGGTGGGCGGCGGGGTCTCGGTGCGGGTGCGGAGGAGGCGGTGGGTGAGGGCGGCGGCCGTGAGCAGCAGGGCGGTCGAGACCCAGGCTGCGACGTTGATGCCGTGCACGAAGGCGGTGCTCGCGCTGGACAGCAGTTGATCGGCGAGGTTGCCCGGCAGGGAGGCGGCCGCTTCGACCGCGCCGCCGAGCGAGTCGCCGGCCTGGCCGGCCAGCGCCGGGTCGGTGCCCGCCGGGACGGAGAGCGAACCCGCATACAGGGCCGTCACGATCGAGCCGACCAGCGCGATGCCGAGCGCCGCGCCCAGTTCGTAGGCCGTCTCCGACACCGCCGACGCCGCGCCCGCCTTGTCGGCCGGGGCGGCGCCCAGCACCAGGTCCGAGGACAGGGTGTACACCACGCCCTCGGCGGTGCCCAGCGCCAGGAACGAGGAGCCGATCAGCAGGTACGTGCTGTCCACCCGGACCATGCCCAGCACCGCGATGCCCAGCCCCATCACCAGCAGACCGACCGTCAGCACCCGGCGCGCACCCGCGCGCCGCGCCAGACGGGCCGTCAGCAGGCCGCCCACCACCGAACCGACGAAGGCCGGCAGTTCGGCGACACCCGCCGCGAGCGGGGAGTAGCCGCGCACCAACTGGAGGTACTGCGACATGAAGAAGATCACACCGGACAGCCCGATCAGACTGATCAGCGAGGACAGCACCGCCGCCGTGAACCGCCGGTCACGGAACAGCCGGACCTCCAACAGCGGGGTCTCCAGCCGGAGCTGACGCCGCACGAAGAGCGCGAGCGCCGCCGCACCCAGCACGAAGGTCGCCGGGGTGCTCCAGGCGTCCAGACCGTGCGCGGCGAACTCCTTGATGCCGTACACCACGCCGATCACACCGGCCATCGACAGCAGCACGCTCAGCATGTCCCAGCGGCCCGGCAGCGGATCGCGGGACTCCGGCAGCAACCAGGCGCCGAACACCAGCAGCAGCACCATCACCGGCAGGTTCAGCAGGAACACCGACCCCCACCAGAAGTGCTCCAGCAGCACGCCGCCCACCAGCGGGCCCAGCGCCGCACCCGCCGTCGCGCCCGCACCCCAGATGCCGATCGCCGTCGCCCGCTCCCGGGCGTCCGGGAAGAGCGCGCGGATCAGCGACAGCGTGGACGGCATGATCGTCCCACCCGCCACGCCGAGCAGCGCCCGCGCCACGATCAGCCAGCCCGCACTCGGCGCGTACGCCGCCAGCAGCGAGGCCGCTCCGAACGCCACCGACCCCGCCAGCAGCACCCGCTTGCGCCCCAGCCGGTCGCTGAGCGCGCCCATCGACACCAGCAGGCCGGCCAGCACGAAGGAGTAGACGTCACCGATCCACAGCAGCTGGGTGCCGGACGGGCGGAGGGTCTCGGTGATCGAGGGGATGGCGAGGGATAGCACCGTCGCGTCCACCGCCACCAGCGTGACGGCGAGCACGAGGACGCCGAGGCCGGCCCAGCGGCGGCCGGACGTGTCTTTCCTGCCGAGCGGGGAGCGGCCGGAACCGGCGGCTCGGCCGAGCGGGGAGTGGCCGGAACCGGCGGCTCGGCCGAGCGGGGAGTGGCCGGAGCCGGCGGTCAGGGGGGAACTCATGGTGTATCAGGTCTCCGTAGAGCACCGCCGAGGAACAACTCGGCGAGCGAGAATGCGCTTTCGCGAGGGGCGAGCCGGCCTTCCTGGACGGCCCAGCCGATGCCGGCCACCAGATCGAAGAACGCCTCGCTGAGCCAGCCGGCCGAGAGCTCGACCCGGAACGCCCCCTCTTTCTGCCCGCGCAGGAACAGCGCGCGGACCCGGGCGTCCTGGAGCTCCCAGAGGTCGTTGATCTCCGGATCGTCGTACAACTGGTTCTCGCCGGCCAGGAAGGCGCACAGCGCCGCATCCGGCACCACCGCGTCCACCAGCCGTCGCAGGGCCGCCTCGGCGTTGCCCTCCTCGACCCGCGCGGTGTCCAGCGCGGCCGAGAAGCGGCGCAGGCCGAGCGCGCCCACCTCGCGGATCAGCGCCTCCCGCCCCGGGAAGATCCGGTGCAGCGTGGCGCGGCTGATGCCGGCGGCGCGGGCGATCTCGTCGAGATGGGCCGTCGGGCGTCGGGAGAGGACGCCGACGGCTGCCTCAAGGACGGAGTCGCGGTCGGTTGCCATGAGAGTAGCTTAGCGCAGATGAGACATTGGTGTCTCAATTTGGAGGCTTGGGTCTCATGGGGTCTCATGGGGTCGTCAGCCGGGTGGCTCGTCGGGCGGCTAGTCGGGCGGCTAGTCGGGCGGCTTCTGGGGTCGCTATGAGTGCAGGTGGGTGGGGGTGCGGGAACGGCGAAGACCCCGCGCGGGGCGCGGGGTCTTCGGCGAGGCTGGTGGTTCGCGGAGCCGGTCGGGTTCGGCGGCGGCCAGGTGGTTCGGGGTCGGCTCCGGGGGTTCGCGGTCGGCGCTGACTGCTCGGGTCAGCTCTGGTTGTAGAAGCCCGACTCGTCGAGCGGACGGTCGATGACCATCACCTCGACCTCCGCCGGCGTGAGCAGGAACACCCGGCGGGCGATCCGCTCGATGCCGCCGCAGGTGCCGAAGATCAGGCCGGAGGCGAAGTCAACCATCCGCTTCGCCTCGGCGTCATCCATCTCGGTGAGGTCCATCACCACCGGGGTAGACGCCCGGATGTGCTCGCCGACGGTGCGGGCAGCCTCGAACCCGGTGGGCCGGAGCGAGACGATCCTGGACGGGCCGATCTGCACGCTCGGTAGGGTGTCCTCGCCCTCCCACGATTCCTCGTACATCGCGGCCGGGTAGCTACCAGAAGGCATCAGCCACCCGTTGTGGTGCTCGTCGCGAAGTGCTCCCATAGCCGCGCCTCCCTGTCTCGTTCCGTACTCGTCCCCCGGAGGACGACGGGTCGTTTTGACACGTCATCCACTTGTTGGAACTGTCCGAGTATCGCACTGATCACCGCAGATGTGCCCGCACGCGCCCATCGGACGCTTTGTGGCGCGGACAAAAGTCCGCAGTTATTCGGACATTCGCAACGACGCACGCGGCCGGTGAACGGTTGCGCGCGACGACACTATCGGTGGTGGCCCGGCGGCAGTTGACTGTGTGTCAACAATCATGTAACGGCTTCACTCGATGGGGTGGCCGGTGAACGTCAGTTCCCAGCTGTACTCCTGGCGTGTCGCGGGCCAACGCGTGCGCGGCGTCCGGGCCTGGTGTTCCCGCCGCCGTTTTTGGTGCCGCTGCTTGTGGTGCTGTCGGTCGGCAGAGCCCTCATTCGCCGGTGGCGCCGTCGATCCGCTCGCGGATCAGGTCGGCGTGGCCGTTGTGCCGCGCGTACTCCTCGATCATGTGGACGAGAATCCAACGGAGCGTCACTTCATTGCCGCGCCACGGGTGCTTGCCCACCGTGTCCAGCGAGACGCCCTCGACGGCGGCGCGGGCATAGGCGACGTCCTCCTGCCACGCGGCCGTGTCGGCCACCGGATCGGCGTCCTCGACCAGGTCGAAGTCGCCGTCCGGGAACGCCTCGGACCAGTAGCGGCTGTCCGGCCCGAGGTCCTCGCCGTTGAGGTGCCGGCGGAACCAGTGGCGCTCGACCTCGGCCATGTGCCGGACCAGGCCGAGTAGCGACATCGGGGACGGGGGACAGGACCGTTCGCGGAGTTGGTCCGGTGTCAGGCCTTCGCACTTGAGGGCGAGCGTGGCGCGATGGAAGTCCAGCCAGGAGGTCAGCATGGTCGCCTCGTCGGCGGCGAACGGCGCGCTGGTGCGGGTGGTGGCGGGGGTGGTGTTCGTCATGCGGACATGGTGGGGGAGGGGGCGTTCGGCGGGCGAGCCGTTTTCGGTGCGGGGTGCGGGGTGCGGGGTGCGGGGTGCGGCGGGGAGCGGGAGGCGGGGTGCGGTGCGGTGCGGTGCGGTGGGGAGAGCGGCGCGGGAGGTGGGGTTGCCGGGGCGGGGTGCGGGGCGGCGGGTTCTGGTGTCGTGCCCGGGGTTTGAGTGCCGGGAGGTCGCCGGTGTGCTGGCGTGGGGCAGGACGTGGGGGAGGGGGTGGTGGTGCGATGATCGGATCATCGTTGTTGGTTGGCCTGGGCGGGGTGCGGGTGTGCGCAAGGTGATGACGGGGAGCCAGCTGACGTTGCGCTTCCTGCTGGAGTTGGCCTCGCTGGTGGCGCTGGCGGTGGGTGGCTACGGACTGTGGGGTGCCGGCCCCACGGTGGTGCGGATGCTGATCGCGCTGGTGCTGCCGGGGGCGCCGCCTTGCTGTGGGGACGGTACGCCGCGCCGCGGCGGCCCGTGCGCGACTCGGCGGTGGCCTGGTACGGCGTCCAACTGCTCGTCTGGGGCGGCTCGGTCGCCCTGCTGGCCGTCACCGGACGTGCTGCCTGGGCAATTGGGATGGGTGCGCTGATGGTCGTCAACACGGTGTGGCTGCGGGTGCTCGGCGAGTGGTCGCCGGCGATCGAGCGGTAGGGCATCAGGTGGATCGCCCTGGCCCGGGTTGCGGGTGCACCTGCTGTGCGGCGGCCGGGTTCTGACGGTTTGTCGGTCTGGGGGTGCCGGGGTTCCGGGGCGGTCAGGCGGAGCGGCGGGGGCGGGCGCGCCAGAGGGAGACGGCGCTGAACACGCACATCGCCGCGATCACCGACGCCGAGATCAGGAACGCCGGCGAGCCGGGCGAACTCGCGCTCGCTCCCGCGATGACGTACGCAGCCGTGGTCGGCACCACGCCCAGCACCGTCGCCGCCAGGTACGGCCAGAACCGGACCCCGGAGAACGCGCACGCGAAGTTGCCCGCCTGGAACGGCGCCCCTGGGAACAGGCGCACCAGCAGCACGCTGCGGAACCCCTGCTCGGAGAGCCGGCGGTCGATCTCGGTCAGCACCTTGCCGCGGACCAGCGGCCGCAGCGCCTCCCGGCCGAGCGACCGTCCGAGCGCGAACGCCACGATCGCGCCGATCGCCGACCCGGCGACCGCGAGCGGCACGCCCCACAGCGAGCCGAACAGCAGGCCCATCCCCGCGTTCAGCGCGGGCCGCGGCAGGAACGCCACCGTGCCGAAGGCGTACGCCGCCAGCGCGACCGGCATCCGCCACGGGCCGGCCGCCGCCGCGAGGACCGCCGTCGGGTCCCACAGCAGCAGCGAGGCCGCCGCGGCGGCGAGCACGCCCGCCAGCAGACCGAGGCGCAGCAGCGCGTGGCGGTGCGGGCGGTGGGGCTGCGGCGCGACGGTCTTGGTGGTCTCGGCCGCGGTGGCGGTTTCGGTGGCGGTGGCTTTGGGGGTGGCAGCTTTGGGGGTGGCGGTTTCGGTGGGAGTGGCCTCGGTGGGAGTGGTTTCGACGGTGGTGGGGAGTGGCGCGGTGGGGCCGGGTGTCGGCTGCGGGGCGGGCACCCAGGGAGCTTAACCGGCTTCGTGGTTGGGGCTCCGGGAGGGTGTTCGGTGAGGGGGAGGGTGTTCGGCGGTGGGGCGGCGCGGTCCGGTTCTGCGGGGCTCCGGCGATGGGCCGCGGTCTGCGGTGTGCCGGGCTCAGCTGGTGCGGCGCAGCTGCTTGAGCAGGGCGATGTCGGCGGCGTGCCGGACGCCCTCGACGCGGTCGGGGTCGTGGCGGCCGTCGGGCGTCTCGATGATCAGCGGGACGCCCGCGGTCGCCGGGTGCGCCAGCAGGGCCCGGAACGCCGGGGCTCCGATGTGGCCGGCGCCGATGTTCTCGTGGCGGTCCTTGCGGGCGCCCGCCACGTCCTGCGAATCGTTGGCGTGGATCAGCCGCAGCCGGTCCGGGCCGACCGCGCGGTGCAGGGCGTCGAAGAGTTCGTCGACCCCGCCCGGAGCGGCCAGGTCGTGGCCGGCCGCGAAGGCGTGGCAGGTGTCGAGGCAGACGCCGACCCGGGGGTGGTGGTCGAGCGCCTCCAGGTAGGCGGCGAGGTCCTCCATCCGCGCGCACAGCGAGCTGCCCTGCCCCGCCGTCGGCTCCAGCAGCAGCCACGGGGCGTCGTCCCCGTACCGGTCGAGCCCGTCGAGGATCGGCAGGACCTGCGCGCGGACCTGTGCCAGCGCGTCCTGCCGGGTGCCGCACAGCGCCGAACCCGTGTGCACCACCGCGCCGAGCGCACCGATCGCCGCGGAGCGGTGCAGCGAATGCGTCAGGGACTCGACCGAGCGTTCACGAGTCGCCGGGGAGTCGGAACCGAAGTTGATCAGGTACGGCGCGTGCACGTAGGCCGGGATGCCCTGCTCGGCGCAGGCCGTGCGGAACGCCAGATCGTGCGTGGGGTTCCCGGCCGGGGTGGCCCACCCCCGCGGGTTGGCGACGAACACCTGCACCGCCTCCGCGCCCACCTTGGCGGCGTAGGCCAGCCCCGTCCCTGCCAGACCCTTTCCGGCAACGGGAACATGGGCGCCGATCGGGTTGCGCAGGGCGGAATTCATGACGACGAGCATCGCACGGCAGGATGGAACGGCAGGTCACCGGGTTCGGCACTGGTCTGTGACGTGCGGGGGCCGGGGACCTGTCGGTCGGTCCCGGGCCGGGAGTCTCGGGCGGGCTCGTGGTTCGGACCATTGTCGGACCACTGACGGAGCGCGGCGGGCGGTTGACACGCCCCCGGAGTAGGAGAGGCGAGGGCTGATGAACGAGCCGCTGGCGCGGGCGCAGCGTGAGCACTGGGAGCGGACGTACGCCAACCACCCCGGCATGTACGGCGAGCGGCCGTCGGAGTCGGCGGAGCACGCCGCCGCGGTGTTCCCGCCGGGCGGGGCCGTCCTGGAGCTCGGCGCCGGCCACGGACGGGACGCGCTGTACTTCGCCCGCCAGGGCTTCACGGTGACCGCTGCCGATTTCAGTCCCGTCGGCCTCGAACAACTGGCCGCGCGGGCCGCCGCCGAGGGCCTGGCGGTGAGCACCGTGGCCCAGGACGTCCGCGAACCGCTGCCCCTGCCGGACGGGTCGGTCGACGCCGTGTACGCGCACATGCTGTTCTGCATGGCGCTGTCCACGGCCGAGTTGGAAGCGCTGGTCCGGGAGGTACGGCGGGTCCTGCGGCCCGGGGGAGTGCTGGTCTACACCGTCCGGCACACCGGCGATGCGCACTACGGGACCGGCACCGGCCACGGCGACGACATCTGGGAGCACGGCGGTTTCGCGGTGCACTTCTTCTCGCGCGAGTTGGTTGACCGCCTTGCGGAGGGCTGGGGGCCGGCCGAGATCGAGGCTTTCGAGGAGGGAGACCTGCCGCGCCGGCTGTGGCGGGTGACGCAGCGTCGGGTGGACTGATGCGGGTTCTTCGGGTGACCCGAGTGTGCCGGGTGCTGCTGGGCGTGGCGGTGTGTTGAGGAGGGGGGCGTGACGCCGGGAGGGGCGCGGGATCGGATCCCGGGCCCCTCGTGGAGTGCCGGTTCGCACTGGGGGCAGCCAGCCGGTCTTGTCGGCGGGTGCGGGTGGTGTCCGTCGGCTCGACGGGTTGGGGCAGCTTGGTCGATCGGGTTGGGGTGGGCCGGTCTGTCCGGACGGCGGGTCGGGTCGGGCCCTGGCCGACGTGCGGCCGGCTTGAGCGGTCCGAGACGGGTCAGCCGGTGGGCTCCAGGGAACTGGAGGCGACCGGGGCGTCCGCCGACTTGCGGTGGCGCATGGCCGTGGCGGACGGGATCAGCGCGGCCGCCAGCAGCGTGACGACGACGAAGGAGACCGTCAGCGAACTCGCCTGGGCGATGCCGCCGACCACGGCCGGGGCGACCAGGCCGGAGGTGTAGGTGATGGTGGCGACGCCCGCGATGGACTGGCTCGGGTTGGTGCCCGCCCGCCCGGCGGCGGCGAACGCCAGCGGGACGACCACGGCGATGCCGATGCCGATCAGGGCGAACCCCGGGATGGCCACGTACGGGCTGTCGGCCAGCACCACCAGCAGCCCGCCGACGGCGGCGACACCGCCGCTGACCCGCACCGTGCGCACCGGCCCGAGCCGCCGGATCACCGCGTCACCCGCCAGGCGGGCCGCGGCCATGGTGGCGGAGAAGGCGGTGAAGCAGGCGGCGGCGGTCGAGGCCGACGCGCCGGTGATGTCGCGCAGGTAGACGCCGCTCCAGTCCATCGACGCGCCCTCGGCGAACACCGCGCAGAAGCCGACCAGGCCGATGACCAGCGCCTCCTTCGGCGGCAGCGCGAAGCGGGGCGGGGCCTCCTCGCCGGCGGTCGGCCGTACGTCGAGCACGCCGCGCGACACCGCCTGTGCGAGCAGCACCAGGACCAGGGCGGTCACCGCGAACTGAAGCCGGGCGTCCACCTGCTGATGCGCCGCCAGCACACCGAAGCCGGAGGCGATCAGGCCGCCCAGGCTCCACATCCCGTGCAGGCCCGACATGACCGACCGGCCGAGCCGCTCCTCGACCTCGACGCCCTGGGCGTTCATCGCCACGTCCGACATGCCGGCCGTGGCGCCGTAGAGGAACAGGGCGAGGCAGAGCACCACGAGGTGCGGGGAGAGCGCAGGCAGTGCCAGCGAGAGGCACCAGAGCGACAGCAGACCCTGGAGCGCCGCGCGGGCACCGAAGCGGTGCACGATGCGGCCGGCCAGTGGCATCGCCACCGAGGCGCCGATCGCCGGGAAGACCAGGGCGAGACCGAGCTGACCGGGACTCAGATCAAGGTGGTCCTTGATCCACGGGATGCGGGTGACGAAGGTGCCGGTGACGGCACCGTGGACGGCGAACACCAGCGCCACGCTCACCCTTGCGCGCTGGACGTCCTTGAGAGTTTCGCCCATGCCGGGCTCCCCCTTGGGTCGGTCGGATGGCAATAAACTATCAGGGACCCTGCCTGATAGAAACCTCTGGAAGGATGCAGGCTCATGACGACCGCTCGCACCGCCACGCCGAGCACCGCCCGGGCTATCAACGACCGGCTGGCCCTCGACCTGTTGCTCGAACGCGGCCCGCTCACCGCATCCGACCTCCGCACGCTGACCGGGCTTTCCCGCCCCACCGTCGCCGACCTGCTCGATCGACTGCAGCGCGGCGGGCTGGTCGCCCAGACCGGTGAGAGTGCCGCGCTGCGCCGCGGCCCCAACGCCCGGCTGTACGGCCTGGTCGCCGATCGCGCCCACCTCGCCGGCATCGACATCCGCGCGACCGGCGTCAGCCTGGTGGTCGCCGACCTGACTGGCCGGACGCTCGGCACCGCGACTATCGAGGCGCCGGGTGAGAGCGGGATCGGTCAGGACGATGCTGGTCGGGAGGACGCTCGGCGGGCGGACGCCGGTGGGGACGGCGCGGGTGGGGACGGCGAGGGCGGCGGGGCGGGTGTGGCCGGTGCTGGTGCCTGCTCCGGTGGGCCCGGTGGTGGGTTGGGCGAGGGGGACCTCCTGGTGGAGCGGACGGTCGAGACGCTGCTCGCGACCGCCGCCGAGGCCGGGGCCCGTGAACTGCACACCGTCGCGGTCGGTGCGCCCGGCCTGGTGGACCCGGTGAGCGGAGCGCTCAACAACTCCGGGAAGCTGCCCGAGTGGCACACCAAGCTCCTCGCGGCCCTGCGCGCCCGGCCGGGGACGGAGGTCATCCTCGAGAACGAGGTGAACCTGGCGGGCATCGCCGAACACCGCATCGGCGCCGCCCGCGGCAGGAAGGACTTCGCCCTGATCTGGCTCGGCCACGGCGTCGGCGCGTCGGTGGTGCTGGACGGCCGGCTGCGACGAGGCGCATCCGGCGGCACCGGTGAGATCGGGTTCCTGCCCGTCCCCGGAACGGTCGGCCTGCCGGGTGCCACCAAGTGCGACGGCGGTTTCCACTCCCTGGTGTCGAGCGCCGCGATCTGTGAACTCGGCGCCCGCCACGGCCTGCACGCCGAGCCGGACGGGCTGGAGCCCGGCGCCGAAGCCGTCGTGCGGCTCGCCGTCCGGAACGGCGCCGAGGAGTTCCTGGAGGAGTTGGCCGGACGGATCGCCGTCGGTGCCTCCGCGATCTGCGTGGTGCTGGACCCCGGGTGCGTGGTGCTGGGCGGCGAGATCGGACAGGCCGGTGGCGCTGCCCTGGCCGCGCGCGTCGAGCGCCAGCTCGCCCGGCTCTCGCCGCTCGCCACCGAGGTCCGGGCCGGCACGGCGGGCGGCGGTGCGGTGCTCGCCGGTGCTGTCTTGACGGCCGGGGACGGGGCGCGACGCGAGCTGTTCGGAGGCGACTGAGGCTCTGGCCGGTTCCGTTGGGCGACGGTTGCGCCGGGTGCACGGCGGGCGTTCGAGACCGACGTGCTGTCGGGGCGGCGGGCGTTGAGGCAGAGCGGGGCGGGGTGACGTGTCGTCAGGCCCTGCGTGGCGCTCGGTGCTGCGTCGGCGGGCGGTGCTGCCTTGTTGGGCGGTGTGGGGTGGGGGAGTGAGCGGTTGGGCGGTGTGATCTCTGGCGTGGGCGTGGGCGTGGGCGTCGCTGTCGGCGTCGGCGTTGGCGTTGGCGTGGCCGTCGGTGGTGGGCCGGGGCAGGTGGAGTGTTCGTGCGGGTGATGGGGTGACGCGGACGCCCGAGGCTGCTGCTGCGAGGTGGCCGGCGGGCGGCAGGCTTTGCGGGCCGGGTGGGATCGGTGGGCGCGCGGGGGTGTGCCGGAGCGCGGCGGTGTCACGGTCGTCGGGGTGCGGAGGGCGGGGTGTGTGCGGAGAGATCGGCCGGTACGGCAGGATGACGGGGTCTTCCCCTCCTTCTGCGAGTTGCCCAGGAGCTGCATCGATGGCCACCCCTGATCGGCCCGTCCACCCGTACCGCATCGGCGAGGCGGCCTCGATGCTGGGGGTGAGCGCCGACACCATGCGGCGGTGGGTGGACGCGGGGCGACTGCCGGCGACCCGTGACGAGAACGGCCACCGGATCATTGCCGGAGCTGAACTCGCCGCCTTTGCGCGCGAGTTGGCGCGACCGGAGAACAGCGAGGCGGAGGGCCGTTCTTCGGCCAGGAACCGGTTTCCCGGGATCGTGACAGCCGTGGTGCTGGGCGACGTGGCCGCGCAGGTGGAGATCCAGGCCGGTCCCTTCCGCGTCGTCTCGCTGATCAGCCGGGACTCGGCGGAGGAACTCGGGCTGGTGCCGGGCGCGCCCGCCACCGCCGTGATCAAGTCGACCAACGTCGTCGTCGAGCGTCGCTGATCCGACGCCCGCGCCGCTCTGAGCCACCGGTGGCCGAGGGATGAGCAGGAGCGCCCGAGCGCGAGGCTGACGGTCCGCAGGTTTCGGAGGCACCTGCACAGGGTCGACCGGGAGCCGCCTAGGATGCGGAGTTCTGCGGCCAACCGCTGGCGAGGCGGTCCGTGGTGTGAGTTGCCCGACTGTGCGAGAGGACGACCCCGTTGAAGAGCCGCGTGCGCGCCGTTGCCCACCGAGGCGACCCGTACCAGCACCGCGAGAACACCCTGCCGGCGGTCAGCGCCGCCCTCGCGGCGGGGGCGGACGCCGTCGAGGTCGACGTCCAACTCACCCGTGACGGCGTGCCGGTGCTGCTCCACGACCAGACCCTGGAACGGCTCTGGAACGACCCGCGCCCGATCAACCGCGTCACCTCCGAACAGCTCGCCGAACTGGCCCAGCCCGGCCTGCGGATCCCCACCCTCGCCGAGGCGCTCGCGGCCGTCGCGGAGACCGACGGCCGGCAGTTGCTGATCGACCTGGACGATGCTCGCCCCGCCGCCGCGACCTGGCGGACCGTCAGCGAGCTCGGACTGACCGACCGGGTCGCGTTCTGCGGCTCCGTCGCTGCGATGCTCGCGGTGCGGGAAATCGCCCCGGGGGCGGAGATCTCGCTGACCTGGAACCGGCTGCAGCTGCCCAAGCAGCGCTTGCTGGAAGAGCTGCGGCCCCACTACCTCAATCCTCCCTTCGGCCTGGTCGACGAGCGTCTGGTGGCGAGCGTCCACGATGCCGGCCTGGCCCTTGCCACCTGGACCGTCGACCTGCGCAGGACGATGCGACGGATGCTCGACCTCGGCGTCGACTCGCTCACCTCGAACCGCGTGGCCCTGCTGCGCCGGACGATCGACCAGCACCGCCCCTGACCTTCGCCGGCGGGACGGTCGCGTGGGGAGGGGTCGGCCTTGGGTCGGTGCGGTGTCGAGGCCGTGCGGTGCCTGGAGGATGTGGTGACCTTCGAGCCGGCCAGGGCCTGTTGCACCTTTGCAGGACGGAGGCCCGGCCGCCAGGTACTGGGCCTTGCCGGGGTGACGGGGACGACCTGTCGCCGACGGTGCGGCGGCGGTGGTGGTTCGGTTGGTCACGGTGCGGCCCGTCGGATCGGGTGAGCCCCGCGACATGCCGTTGGCGGCGTTCGCGCGAGCGAGCCACCGGCCGAGGTGTCTGCGTGTGGTCTGCCGTGCGGTGGCGACGGCTCGACTGAACGTCCTTGCGGCGAGGGTGAGGGCGGGCGGGGTCACAGGGTCTCCAATCTGTCGGCCGACGCTGGTGCGGCGTCGGGGCTGGGAGTCGTCGGAGGTTGTAGGCGGCTGGGCCTGGAGTAGCGCGGGCCGGGCAGGTTGACGGTCCGTTTGGCGACCTTGGGGGCGCGCCGTGGCGAGGGTGGCTGGCCATCGAGGTGTCCGTTATGTGCTGAAATAGGACGATCATTGCGGCGCGTCGGCGGCGGAGGTGGTGGCGGTGGCACGGGAGGACTCCCCGGATCCACGCGAGTCGAACGAGCCACCCGAGCCATCCGAGCCACCGGTGCCGTCCGACAGCAAACGCAGGGACGAGGGCAGCGCTGCGAGGGGCTCGGAGCCGCCTGATGTGAGTCACTCCAGCGACGGTCCGTCGACTGCGGGAGCGGGTGACAGTGCGGGCGATTCGGGCTCAGCCGATCGCGCACGACGCGGTGGCCGAGGTGCCGGTCCGGCGGAAGGTGCCGCAGCCGGTGAGGCCAGCGGAGAGCGGGCGGGCGGTCCTGTCGGCGGCGGAGAAGCCGGCGGGAGCGGCAGCGTTCCTTGGGTTGGGACGCGGGCGCCCGGCGAGCGGGCTGCATCAAGTGGGAACACCTCCATAGGTGCTGAGGGGGCGTCGGGAACCGGCGGTGCGGTGGTGGCCACCCAATCTGTAGTGCCGGACGATCGGAGACCGGACCTGATGCTGCCGCCACCCATTCGTGCGGCTGCGGCCTGGTCGGCGGCGGTGATTCTGTTTCTCGGTGTTGCCGGATTCGTGGTGTTCGTGGTCGTGGAACTCAGGGCGGCGACCATTCCGATGGTGATCGCGCTGCTCGCCACCGCCCTGCTCCATCCGGTCATGCCATGGCTGGTGAACCGGGGCGTCAGCCGCGGCGCGGCAGCCGGTCTGACCTGCGCCACCCTGGTGCTGGCCGTCACCGGCGGGATTGCACTGCTCGTCAACTCGCTGGTGCACAGCGCTCCGCAGATCGCCTCCGGTCTCCAGCAGGCCGGTGACCGGATCGCTTCGTGGCTCGGGCCGCTCGGCGGCAAGATCCAGTACGCGCTCCAGCAGAGCTCCGGATCAGGCAGCAACCTGGTGGACTCCCTTGCCAGCGGGGTGCTGTCCGGGCTCGGTCTGGTCACCCAACTGCTGACCGGAGGAGTGTTGGCCCTCGCGCTGGTCTTCTTCTTCCTGCGCGACGGCCACCGGTTCGCTGACGCCATTCACGAGATGATGCCGGGCAAGCACTCCGACACGGTGATCGCGTGCGGTCAGCAGGCCTTCGCGGCGATGGCCGGTTTCATGCGCGGCACCACGCTGATCGCACTGATCGATGCGACATTCATCTTCATCGGACTGCTGCTCCTCGGTGTTCCCGGAGCGGCCGGATTGGGCGCACTGGTTTTCATGGGTGCCTACATTCCTTTCGTCGGTGCCTTTCTCTCGGGAACGGCTGCGGTACTTGTGGCCCTGGCGGACGGCGGTCTCAGTACCGCCCTCTGGGCACTGGGGGTGGTACTGGCGGTGCAGGTGATCGAAGGCCACGTCCTTCAACCGCTCATCCAGAGCCGGACCGTCGAGCTCCACCCGGCGACGATCATGATTGCGGTGGTCGCCGGTGCCGGGATCGCCGGAATCATCGGCGCGCTGTTGGCCGTCCCGGTCAGTGCGGCGGGAGTCGGTGTGGTGTCGGTGCTTCGCGGGGGTGCGGGAACACCGAGGGCTCTCACGAGCCGCCGCAAGCGGCAGCGTTCGCAGAACTGAAGCGGTGCTGGATCAGCGGCGGGTGGGAACGCGCGTGGCTGGGAACGCCCGCCAGGCGCGGACATGACTGTTCATCAGCAGTGGCCTCCTTCGAAGGATCGGCGTTCGGGCTCCCCTTGGGCGAGTGGTGGGCCGTGCCGGGGCGTTGGCGGTAGCACCGCCGGGGCTGGGCCGGTCGGATGCCCCGGCCGTGCGGAAGAGGTCCGGTCAGGGAGCTGGGAAGTAGGTGGTGAGCCAGCGGTCGAGCTCGTCGAACACCCGTGCCCGGACCGGCTCGGCGGACAGGACCAGGTCGTGGACGCCACCTTCGACACGGATGGTGGTGACATGTCGACCGAGGCGTGGAGCGAGGGCGGCGATGTCGTCGGCTCGCAGGACCGCGTCGGTGTGCATCAGCGCGGGATCCCATCGGCTGGTCACGGTGGAAGCGGTGGAGGCCATCATCAGGATCGGACAGTCGACGGAGAGCCCGCGCCGGACCGTTCGGTGCCCGCGCTGGATCGCCGCCAGCCAGCCCGCGTACAGCGGGAAGCCTTCGGCCGGCTTCAGCGTGAGGTCGAAGTTCCAGCTCCCGCGATGATCCTGGTGAAGACTGTGGACGTAGTGCGGGTTGAGCGGCGCCGGCAGCTTCCGGGTCGGGAGGGCCCGGCCGAGGGCGCTGAGGGCCGGAGCCCCGATGGTGCGAACCGCGGGTGCGGCGGGCATCGACAGGAACGGGCTGTTCAGGAACAGGCCGTCGACCAGACCGCGCCCCCTGCGACGCGCCGCCCACAGGGCCGCCACCAGCCCGCCGGTGGAGTGCCCGTTCACCAGGACCCGGGTGTGGCCGTCGAGCTCCCGGATCACCCGGACCGCCTCGTCCAGTTCCTCGTCGTACGCGGCAAGGTCCGTGACGAAGTTGGGGGACTGGTGCGGCCGAAGCGATCGGCCGTACTTCCGCAGATCCAGGGCGTAGAAGGAGTAGCCGGCGGTGGTGAAGTGGTCGGCCAGGTGGGTCTGGAAGAAGTAGTCGGTGTAGCCGTGCAGGTACAGCACCGCCTGGCGGGAACCCGAAACCAGCCTGCGGACAAGCGTGGCACTGACTTCTCCCTCCTCGTCCGGGATCAGCGGGAGCTCCGTCGCCTCGTACGGGGCACCCAGGATGTCTTCGCGGAACTCCACTTCAGCCACACCCACTCTCTGCTCTGCTGCGCCCACCACGGACCGCCCCGAGGTGGTAGTGCTTTCGCGACCATACCGGTCGGTAGTCGGCTCCGTTTGGGAAGACTGCCCTGGTGGGGCCTAAGCTGCCCGCATGGCTGACCCTTCGTCGATCGTTCTCCGCTCCGTCACGTTCCGGAGGGTTGCCCGATGACCGGTCCGGCCGCCGACTTGCCGGACCCGCGCCCCGCCGAACGCGAGGTGGCGCTCGGGGTAGCCAAGTTGATGCCCGACATCGACGAAGAGGGCGGTTGGCTGCTCACGCTCGACGGCACTCCGCAGTCGTATGTCGATCTCCAGGACCCCACCCACCTCGAGTTCGAGTACGTCCAGCGGATCGCTCATCTGCTGGACGTGGTTGCTGCCCCTGGAGAGCCGCTCGACGTCCTGCATCTCGGCGGCGGCGCGCTCACCCTGCCCCGCTACTTGGCGTGGACCCGGCCGGGATCGCGGCAGCAAGTGGTCGAGGTCGACGGGCCGTTGACCGAGTTCGTCGCGGAGCACCTGCCGTGGCCGTTCGGTATCGACGTGGTGGTCGGTGACGCCCGGTCTGCCCTCGAATCCATGACACCGGGGACCTTCGACATCGTGGTGGCCGATGTGTTCCGCGGCTCCCGGACGCCGGCGCACCTCACCAGCGTCGAGTTCGTCCGGCTGGCTGCCGCCACGCTCCGGCCCGGTGGCTGCTACGCGGCGAACCTCGCGGACGGTCCGCCCCTGGCATTCGCCAAGGCCCAGGTGGCGACGGTCTCTGCCGTCTTCGACCACGTATGCCTGGTGGCCGAGCCCAGCGTGCTGCGTGGCCGGCGCTACGGGAACGTACTGCTGATCGGATCCGACGAGCCGTTGCCCGCAGGGGAGTTGAGTCGACTGCTCGCTGCCGACCCCTTCCCCGCGAGGCTGACGGAGTCGCCGGAACAGGCGGCAGAGCCGGTCACGGACGCGACCGCCGAGGATTCGCCGCCGCCACCGGCAGGGGCGTTCTCGTTGAGCTGAGGTGGACGGCGGGCCCTGCGGGCCGCTGTGCAGGAAGTCGTACTTGATGGCGAGCTCCTCTCCGGGACGAGTCGAGGGCAGTGAGCGAGGTAT
Source organism: Kitasatospora cheerisanensis KCTC 2395 (assembly GCF_000696185.1). Taxonomy (GTDB): domain Bacteria; phylum Actinomycetota; class Actinomycetes; order Streptomycetales; family Streptomycetaceae; genus Kitasatospora; species Kitasatospora cheerisanensis. Next base: position 7,696,659 of record NZ_KK853997.1, read on the forward strand.
TGGGCTGGAGGGCATTGGCTGGACGGGCTGCTGGAGGCGGTGGTGAGGGCAGACCGTCCAGCCAATGGCGGTTGTCGGGCGCGTTGGAACCGGTCGTGCAGGCCGGCTGATCAGCTGGCGGAGAGAACGAGTCGGCGCGCTGTCTGGCGGTAGCCGACCAGTTCGAAGGCGGCGATCATGGGGTGATTGGTGAGGTCCGTATCGGCGCGGATTCCCGTCTCCTTCGCCTCGGAAGCGAGGATCCGCGTCACCTCGGCGAGGATCTCGGCCACGAAGCCCCGCCCGCGGAACTCGGGGAGGACTCCGAGGTAACCCACCACCGGGGCGGCGGAGTTGCGCGAGGGTATTCCGAAGCCGACGACCTGCCCCGTGGCCGTTCGAGCCACCCGCCACCAGGAGCGCTCACCGAGCATGTCGTGGTGGTAGAAGGCGACATCGTTCCGGGCCTGTTCCTCCGGCCCGAGGAGCAACGCCTCCCTGGTGCTGGTGGCATCCAGGCTCCCGGGCAGGGCCTGCCGAAAGAGATCGACGAAGACCTCGTCGTTGGGCTCCGGATCGAACATCAGCCGGGAGGACAAGGTCGGCACGGGCCGTTCGGCGGTCCACTCGAAGCGGACCCGTTCGGTGGCGACGCGGAGACCGGCCGCCTTCGCCGCCGTGCGGCGCCACTCCACCGCAGCCGCGGCCTCGGGTCGGTCGCGCCAGTTCGCCGGCAGAAACAGGTGGTAGTCGGGCGGTAGTGCGAGACACCCCGCGGCGAAGACCTGGTGAGCGGCGGTGAGCAGCGCCGCAGCGACTGCGGTGCGGGGATCGCCGAGCTTCGGGGATGCCGTGTTTCCCCGCGCCTCAGGATCGGTGAGGGCCGATGGAGAGCCAGAGGCGAACAGGGCATCCAGGCTGCGGGGTCGGGCGTCGCCGGGCATGCCCCACCAGATGGCAAGCGCCAACGGCTCGCGGCCGGGCGCCGCCTCCGCGATCCAGATCCACTCAGGCCGATACTCGCCGTCGGCGAGCCGGGTGTGGACGGCTTCAGTGGAGATCGTGGTGGACGGGTCGGGCCGCATCCAAGCCAGGACGGCTTCGAGCTCTTGGGGAACGATCGGACGGAAGATCACAGTGCCTCCGTGGCAGAGCAGTTGGGGAGGCGAGTCCGATCGTTGCGCTTCGTGCTGACCTCCGAGTGATGGCGGGTCAGCAGGTCGCGTGCGTGATCGGATGCGCCCGGGGGCGTAGATGAACTATCGGAACCATCGCAGGGGCCTCCTCTCGGTAAGGCGGTGCGTGCGGTAGAGCTGATCCACCGTCAGTGGTCCGAAGCTTAGAGAGATCGATGGGATGCCCGCAAAGTATTTTTCGGGGAATTTTTGCGGGGTGCCATCCGATACCGAGAGACTGCCGATTTCGGCGGCGTGAAGTGGGCCAGCCCGGGTGGTGGGATCCCCGGGGGCGTTTCGTGATTGCGGCATGGAGCGGTGAGGTGGATGCAGGCTGAGCTCGGCCAAGCGGGACTCAGTCGGTTCGGTTGTCCGCGACCCGAGGCGCGTTACATGAAATGACCCGGAAGAGTGGATCCAGAATTATTGGCCATCAATGAGGTTGGCGTGGATCCGGGGGCGGTAGAAAGGCCGTGGCGGTGGCGAAACCGAGAGGAGGTGTCGGCCAATGAGTGGCTTGAGCAGCAGGCCGGCGCAGGTGGGCGTCGGCCGCTAGCGCTACAGATGTCCCGTCGGGGTCAGATGCGGCTACCGAGGGCGAAGCCGGCCCTGGTGACGGCAGCGCGGACCTGCTCGTCGTCCAGGGGCTGGGCCGACTCGATGGTGACCCGGCCGGCCCGTGCGTCGGCGATGACGTCGGTGATGTCGGGCAGCGCGTTCAGCCCTGCGGTGACGGTGCGCTCGCAGTGGCCGCAGCTCATCCCTTCGACGGCGAAGACACTGGTGGTGGACATGGGCTACCTCCGTTGAACTGGTCGGACGCGACGGTCGGCAGTGCGAGCCGGCCGACGCCACAAGACTCAACGCGGGCCGAGCGGTGCAGGCATCGGGCTGTGCTGCCCAATGCCCCCCAACGAGTGGCGCGTTGACAGCGGCGGGAGCTTGCGGTGGTGGCCGGAGCGATCCGCAGGTGGGTGTGGCGTGAGGCGAGGGGCGCCGGCGAGGAGTGCGACCGTCGGATTCGCCGACGATTCGAGCGAAGGCCATTTTTCTACCGTGACTTTGAATTCCCGAGGGGAATGAGACGATCGGGTCGGGTTCGTCGGAAAATCATGCGAGCCGCCCGACTTGTGGCAACTCACCTTGGGCTGGACGCTCGCAAGATTCTGCGAAGGAGGTGGAAATTTAAATGTTGAATTGTCTGAGGATCCTCGCTACGGTCGGCCGCATCGACGTCCACGGCGGTCGACGGCTCGACTGTTGGAAGAATCGGGAGATGGCTTTGACGACAGGAATTGTGACAGAGTCACCGGATCGGAGGTCGGGTGCGCACGCGCTGGCCGCGCCGGCCATGCGGTTGGCCGGGTCGATTCTGGTCGGTCTCGCGGCCGGATTGGTCCTCCAGGGCTGGACGGTGGCGTTCCTGGGGCGGTTGGGCGGTGAGGCGCTCTACATTCGCTCCGTCTACACGCCGATCGGCTATCTCACGCTGGCAGTGACCGAGGGACTGGTGGTCGCTGCACAGGTCGCGGCCGGCCTGGCATCGCGGTCAGGGCGGCACGGCGACGCTCTCAGGCCTGTTCCGACGTTCTTCGCCATCGGCGGAGGCCTGCTGCTGCTTCAGACGGTCGTTTTGGTGGTGGCCTCCGGGCCGGTGCTGACGGCCTTGGGGGTGGCCCCGGGTGAACGCCAGTCGGTGGTGGTCTTTGTGGCCGCCACATCGATGAGCAGCGCCGTCGGCCTGGCGCCGTACCTGGGGGCAGGCATCCTACGGGGGCTCGGGCACGCGGGGGCTGCTGCCTGGCTCGGGCTCACGTTCACGGCTCTCTCTGTCGGAGGCACGGTCGTCCTGCACGGGGCCGCCGGCCTCGGAGCGCTCGCCGTGCCGGTCGGGAGCCTGCCGGCCACAGTGATCGTCGGGGTTCTCACCGCGGCAGTGCTGAGGCGGAAGGGCCTTCGGTGGCCGGCGCTGCGAGGGGACCGGCAGGCCGTGGGGGCGGCGTGGCAGCTCGGTGCGCCGGTGGCGGCCACGTTCCTGCTCCTCTCCACCGCCACATTCGGATACTTGAGGGTGCTTCGGGCAGCGGGGCCGACGGAGGTCGCCGGATTCAGTCTCGGTCAGATGGCGACGTCGCTGCTGATGGTGATCGCGATGGCGATCGGCTCCGGCACCGCGATCGCGGTGACGCTGCGGCCTGACGAGAATCGACGAGGCGTCAATCTGGCGGGCCTGACGGCCGTTGTGAGGCTCTCGCTTCCGCCTTATCTGGTGGTCGGCGCGATTGTCTTTCTGTTCAGAGACTCGATAGCCGAGGCGTTGACCAGCGAGCGGGCAGCGGCTGCGGTGGCAGCCGAGTACTTCGCGTGGACCGGGCCGACTCTGGCGCTGTTCGGCGGAACTCTGGCGCTGCTGACCTATCTGGAACAGATCGGCCGGGCCGGCGTGGCGTTCGCCTTGAACGCGGTGTACTTCGCGCTGATGCTGGCCGCAGCCTTCCTGATACTGGGCCAGGTGACGAGCGGCGATCTGGCGAGGCTTACCGCAGTGGGAAACGTGCTGGGGTTCGTGAGCCTGTGGTTCAGTGTCAGGTTCCTGATACGCCGAAGCTGAAAGGGTAGGGCGGCCAGGGCCTGACCGTCGAAGAAGCAGATCAAAGGCAGCGAGCGGAGCGGGTGATCACATGGGTGAGACAGCAGGGCGCATCATCTTCCTCAACGGGACGTCGAGTTCGGGGAAGTCGAGTATCGCGCGCGAGTTGCTGGACATCCTCGACGATGAGGTCTGGTTCCACGTCGGCGTCGACATGTTCAACGCCATGCGCACCAAGCGGGCGATGGAGCCGGCTGAGCTCGACGAGGCACTGAAGCGGACCAGGATGGGATTCCACCGGTCAATCGCTGCGATGGCGGATGTCGGCAACAACCTGGTGGTCGACCACGTGTTGAGCGAACCGTGGCGGTTGGCCGACTGCCTGGACGTGCTCAGTCCCTATCAGGTTCTCTTCGTCGGGATCCGATGTGACGTAGCGGAGCTGATGCGGCGTGAGGCGGCCCGGGCAGACCGGCCGCCGGGCGTGGCCGCTTACCAGGCCGATCTGGTGCACCGCCACGGCGATTACGACCTCGAGTGTGACAGCGGAACGTACTCACCCCGTGAGTGCGCCGAGCAGATCACGGCCTTTCTGCCGAACCAGCCGATGTCGACCGCGTTCGGACGATTGCGGAAGGCGATACGACCATGACGCGGCGGATGTGGCCCCGGGGCGCTGCCGAGCGGTTGGCGGGCCGTCAGGTGCCGTTCAGGTCGGCGGGAATGAGGGAGTAGCCGAACAGGTCGACCCTGCCCCCGTGGATGTAGCCGGCATTCCGCAGGAGGCCCTCGCGTTGGAACCCGGCCTTCTCCGCAACCCGCTGGGAAGCGGTGTTGCCGGTGGCGGCGAACAGCACCAGCCGCTGGAAGCTCTGCTGACGCAGTAGCCACTCACCGACGGTCCGGGCTGCTTCAGCGGCTGTGCCTCGGCCACGGGCCCACGGAGCGATCCAGTAGCCCACCTCACTGACGAGGGCCGGCCAGTCGGTCTTCTTGAGGCCGACGGTGCCGAGGAGTTGGCCGGTGGCCGCGTCGGTGATGGCGAAGTGGATGCCATCGCCCGAGGTACGCAGGTGATGGGAGATCTCGGTGCACCAGGAGGACGCGTGGTCGAGGGTGTGCGGACTGGGAAGCGGAAGCCATCGCTGAGTCAGCTCGTCCGAACACGCGCGCTGGGTGTCGGCCACGTCGTCCGCGGTGAACGGTCGCAGTACCAGACGGTCGGTGCGCAGGACGGTCTCAGGAAAGGTGGACGGAGGCATTTGGACGCTCCTGGAAGACGCAGCGGGATGAGGAAAAACGGAGGGGGATCAGGTGCCGGACCGTTGATAGGCGTCGAGCCAGGCGGTGTACCAGACGCGGAAGTCGGGTCCTGGGGCGAGGCCGCTCCAGACCTGGTCGTCGGTCCAGACCTGGCCGGCGCAGGGGCCGGTGATCACCAGGCGGGAGAAGATCCCGCAGCCGGCCTCGCCGATCGGGAGGCTGCCGGCCAGGTCGTAGCCAGTGTCAGTGGCGGTGCTGGGCCCGGGCTGCGAGGTGAGGTACCGGAAAGGTGAGGCGAGGAATCCCGGTGCGAGCGAGTCGGCCTTCAGGTCGAACAGGGCCTCGTCATCCGGGGGAAGCTCGGTCAGGCCCAGCAGGCCGTGGGCCGGACCTGCGCCGCCGTCGGCGGCATCGAGCAGGAAGGTGCGGTATGAGCGGGGAAGCGTGATGCGGTGCCGGGTCTCGAACGATGTCACCGCGGACTCGGACAGCGGTGGTCGCAGGACGTACCGGTGTGAGTCGGCTCCGAAGCGGCGCAGGAGAGGATCGGCCGCAGCCAGTTCTGCGAGCCGTTCGTGAACCCCGGGCCAGGAACCGGGCGGGGCGCTCCTGTCAGCGGTCATGGCCCGACACCCTACGGTGTCAGTCGAACCGTCCTCGACCGGGGCTGATGCACGTGGCTCTGGCATTCCGCAGGCAGTTCGACAGGAGCTGGCGTCAGAGGCGTGCTGGCAGCGGGCCGGCCGGATCGCGGATCCCAGGCGGTACGGGCGAAGTGACGGTACGTCAGGCGATGGCGCGACAAGTACATGGACGGAAGGGGATATCAGCGTGGGGCAGGTTCGGGTGGCGGCGGCTCAGTTCGAGTGCGCGCCGGGAGATGTGGAGGCGAACGTCCGGCAGCTGGCGGCGTTGGCGCAGGAGGCACGGGAGGCCGGCGCGGCTGTGGTGTTCGGCCCGGAGCTGTGCCTGACGGGATACGAGCTCGACATGATCTCGGCGGACCACCGGCTGTGGACGGCACCGGACGATGCACGGCTCGCGCCACTGCGGGGGCTCGGCCTCGCGGTGGCGGTCAACGGAGTCGCCGCAGGGCCGGCGGACCGGCCGCAGATCGTCAGCAGCGTGTACGGGCCTGACGGGGCGGTGGTGGCGACCTACGCGAAGGAGCACCTGTACGAGAACGAGCAGGAGGTTTTCACGGCCGGCAGTGGTGGCGGCCGGTTCTGGCTGGACGGGGTGGGCTACTCGCTGGCCATCTGCTTCGACAACCACTTCCCCGAGGTGTCGGCGCGAAACGCGGCACTGGGCTGCCAGGTGCACCTCGCGAGCTCGCTGTACGGCACCGAGGGCGGTCGGGAGGAGCGGCGGACGGTGCATCCGGCGATCGCCAAGGCGACCGGGATGCATGTGGTGCTGGCCAATCACGTCGGCACGGCCGGGCCGTGGACGGGCTGCGGAGGCAGTGCCGCGTGGGCACCGGACGGGGCTGTGGTGACGGAGGTGGACGAGAGTGGTCCACAGCTGCTGGTGGTCGACCTGGAGGTGGAGATGAGCAGGTGAGGCGAGCGGGACAGGCGGTGGGAGCCCTGGGCGTCAGCGGTAGTCGTCGTCCGGCACCCGGTCGGCCAAGTCGTCGATGACGGTGAACCGGACCGCCTCGCGGAGCGGCTCGTCGGGGGCGGCGTCGTCGAGCTCAGCCTCGGCGTCCTCGTCCGGGTAGACCAAGTGCACGGCCGCCTCCTCGGCGCTGGCCGCGCCGCCGTCGGGCCCGACATCGGCGCCCTCGGTGTCGATGCCGTCCTCGACCAGGCGGCCGGCACGGGGGGACGGACCGTCGGCCCAGCGGTCGTCGACTGCCTCCGGGTCGTCGTCGGGCTCCTCCTCGGACAGCAACTGGTCCAGGGACTCCCCGCGCACGGCTTCCCCGGGCGTCGTGCCGTACGCGGTCGCGCCGTGGTACCCGTCCGGGGGGATGACGCCCGTGTCGAGCGGGTCGTCGTCGAGCCGGTCCGTGAGCAGGGAGTCGGCCGGTTCGAGGACGCCGTCGTCCTCGGCGGGTTCGGGGTCCTGGGAGTCCCAGTTGGTCATGACAGCACCTGTCCTCGTCACTCGGGGTGAGGTCACACGCAGCCTCTTCATGCTCGCCAGGGAGCCACCCGGCCCGCAACACGGCGCGGCGGAAACCTCCCGAGAACCCGGCGCTGGACGGCTTGTGGGCAGGCGGGGACGGCGGTTTCGGTCGTGTGCGGATTGTGGTGGGCGCACGTCGCGGTCGGCCATGGCTGCTCGGGAGGTGTCAAGGCGGGCGGCGTCGGCGTAGCGATGGCGTCAACGAGGCGGGCGGACGGCGTGGAGCGAGGTGGGGTGGGCCGGTCGAGACAGGCAGGCGGCGGAGGGAGGCAGTCGGTGCTGGGTGAGCTGAGCGAGCTGGAGGGTCCGCGGGCGCGGAGTGTGCGACGGCAGGCGGTGGTGGGGCCGTGGCCAGGATCCGGGACGGCGGCAGTGGCGGTGGCGGCGGCGGTGGCGGTGGAGGAGACCAGTCACAGCGTTGAGCGGGAGGCGGGTGGGCGGACGAGGTGGTCGCGGGAAGGCCGGTGCCGCTCCGGGCTCGGGTACGTCGAGTAGGGCGGGGCCCGCCCGACCGGCGAGAGCGCAGAGTGGACTGGGCAAGGGCATAGGAAGGGCGTGAGAGGAGGGAACGGGCGCGGCGGGCCGGCCGGCGGCCAGGAGGCGCGGCGGACCGGCCTGGTCGGGGCGGACGTGAGGCAGGGCATGATGACCGGCGCGGAGAGGACGTGCTCTCTGCGGGCTGGTGCGGTCGGACCGGATGTGCGGAGGAGGTGCGCGGTGAGGACGAACGGCGAAGTGCCCGGGTTCGTCGGGCGGCGGCGGGAACTGGCGCGGCTGGTCGCAGCCCTGCGGGCGGCGCCTTCGGTGGTACTGGTGGAGGGAGAGGCGGGCGTCGGCAAGTCCGCGCTGGTGCGGCAGGCGCTGGCGCAGGCCGCGGTGGCGCCGGAGCGGGTGCTGACCGGGCACTGCCAGCCGCTCGCGGATCCGACGCCGTACGGGCCGGTACTCGACGCGTTGCGGTGCGGCGGTGCGTTGCTCGCAGAGGGGACGGAGCCGAGGGAGCTGCCGCCGAGTACGGGCGCGCTTCGGCCGTGGCTGCCCGACTTGGGTGCCTGGCTGCCGGAGGCGCTCGGGGGTGGCGAGGAGCGGTACCGGCTGGTGCAGGGCGTGCGGGCACTGCTCGGCGTGCTGGGCGGGGTGGTGCTGCTGATCGAGGACGCACAGTGGGCGGACCGGTCCAGTCGGGACCTGTTGCTGCTGCTGGCCAGGGATCCGCTGCCGGGCGTGTCGCTGGTGGTGACCTACCGTGCGGAGGAGACGGAGTCCGGCGCGCCGGTGCTGGGCGTGGCCTACCGCTGTCCGCCGGGGGTGAGCGGTGGGCTGGTTCAGGTCGGGCCGCTGGACGAGGCGGAGATACGGGAGTTCACCGGTCGGGGGTGCGGTGCGGGGCTGGCGCCCGAGGCGGTGTCCGAGTTGGCGGCCGTGCTGGGTGAACGGTCGGGTGGTCTTCCGGCGGTACTGGCGGAGGACCTGGCGGGCTGGCGGGACAGCGGTCCGCACCCGGACCCGGTGGGGGCACTGACTGCCGCCGAGTTGCCGCGCGGCCTGCGGGACGCGGTTGCCGAGCGGCTGGCTGCGCTCGGACCGGACGCGCTCGCGGTCGTGGAGACGGTGGCGGTGCTGGCGGAGCCGTCCGGTGAGGAGGTGATCGCCGAGGTCGCGCAGCTGTCGGCCGAACGGGTGGCCCTCGCGTTGGTGGAGGCGCTGCGGGCAGGGGTGCTGACGGAGCCCACTGCGGCCAGGTACGCGTTCCGTCGGGAGTCGGCCCGGCAGGTGGCGTACCGGCGGATCCCGGGGCCGGCGCGCGCCGCGATGCACCGGCGAGCCATCGCCGTGCTGCGAGGCCGAGAGCCACAGCCACTCGCCCGGATCGCCGCACACACCCGGGCCCTCGGCGACCGGGAGAGCTGGCAGCAGCTGGCCGAAGCGGCAGCAGGGCAGGCGGCGGAACAGGGTGACCCGGCGGCGGCCGGTCCGCTGCTGCGCGAACTGCTCGCCGAGACCGACCTGGCCCCCGACCGGCGGGTGCGCGCCGCCCGGGCCCTGTCGGCGGTCGCCGCGAACGCCGCCGACGACACCGCCGGTACGGCCGTGCTGGCGAGCATCATCGCGGACCCGCGCCTGCCGGTCGCCGACCGCGGCGAGATCCGGCTGACGCTCGGCTTGCGCGTGGCCGTCCAGGGCGGCGACCGGGCCGGGTTCGCGCAGATCGAACGGGCCGCGGACGAGCTCGCCGAGCGTCCCGCCCGGGCCGCGCGGGCACTGGTGGCGCTGGCGATGAACGAACGCGACGGTGCCGGCGCCGCCGCGCGCGAACGCATGGCGAAAGCCGCAGCCGCCCTGGAGATCGAACCGGACGAGGAGGTCACCGCCGCCTACCGGGCCACCCTGCTGACCTTCCAAGCACGCGACGGAGACCCCGAACTCTGGCCCGAGCTGGACCGGTTGCCCCGGGACGCCACCAACCCCGAGGTCGTCCGGCAGACCACCCGCGCCCTGTACAACGTCGGCGACATCGCCCTCGACACCGGCCACGACCAGCGCGCCGGCCGACTGCTCGCCGAGAGTCGGGCGCTGGCCCGGCAGGCCGCCATCGCCTACCTGGAGTGCTACAGCCGGATCGCCCTGCTGCGCCTGGACGGGCTGGCCGGACGTTGGCAGGGGCTCGAGGAACGGTTCGCCGCCCTGGGCACCGAGTTCCCGGACGTGGCGATGGCCAGTGCGGAACGGGCCATGCTGCTGGGCAGGTTGGCCGCCGCGAGGGGACGGCTGGCGGTGGCCCGGACGGAGTTCGCGAGTGCGGCCAGGTACGGCGAGCGGGAATCCCAGGTCACGGCCGCGATACGGTCCGCCGCCGGCCTCGGCTCACTCGAACTCGCCGAGCACGGCGGCGAGGCGGCCGCCGCAGTGGTCAGGCCGGCGCTGGCGACACTGCGTCAGGCCGGGGCGTGGGCGCGGAGTGCGGAGCTGCTCCCGGTGGCGGTCGAGACTGCGCGGGCGGTCGGCGACATCGACGCTGCGCGACACCTGATCGAGGAGGCGGCCGAGGCGCTCGGTGGAGTCGACGCACCGGCCGCGCACGCCGGGCTCGAAATGGCGCGTGGCTATCTGCTGGACGGGGTGGACGGCCGCGGCGCGGGCGAGGCGTTCGAACGGTCGCGGGATGCGTGGCGGGCGATCGGGCGTCCGTACGAATCGGCCCGTGCAGAGGAGTGGTTGGCCCGGACGCTCGCCGAGACCGATGCGCAGGGCGCGGCCGAGCGGTTGGCCTCGGCCGAGGCCACGTTCAGCACGCTCGGAGCCACGTCCGACGCGGCGCGCTGCCAGCACGTCCGGCGGGACCTCGGCTTGGGTCGCGCGGCGTCGCCCGGGCGGCGGGGATACGGCGAGGCGCTGTCGCCGCGGGAGCGGCAGGTGGCGGAGCTGGTCGGGCAGGGCGTGGGCAACCAGGGAATCGCGCAGGCGCTGTTCCTGTCGCCGCGCACAGTTGAGCACCATGTGGCGAGCGTGCTGCGGAAGTTGGGGGTGGGTCGGAAGGAGGTGGCGCGGGCGTTGGAGGAGGGGTGACGGGAGACGGCGGTCGTACGCGGTCGCCCTGGTGGCCAGGTGCTGGAGCCCGTGAGCGGGACGGGGTGGCGCGAGAGGTACGAGGGCGGGCTGCGGGGTGGTGCTCCCGGCGGTGGAGGGAGGCGGCGCAGGGTGGAAGAGCGGGCCGGGACAGCTGCTCCGGGGGCTGGGCAGCGGAGAGCAAGGGGCAGTTGGGCACGGCGTTCGGCAGGTGGGGAGCACGTGGAGGTGGTCGATGGAAGGAGTTCGCGCGCGGGTCGCGGGTCGCGGGGCGGTGTAGGCGGGATTGGGGCCCGCGTGAGGTGAGCGGCTTCGCCGGGCGAGCACGGTGGCGCGGTCGCTGCGCAAGCCGGACGTGGTGGAGCGGGCACTGACGGCGGGTTTCGGCCGTGAGGTGTCGCTCGTGGGCGAGGTCGGGGCGGCGGTTGTGACGCCGGGGAGGTCGGCTTCGTCCAGCGGTGGGCTGTGTTGACGGGCCGTGGGCTACCGGGCTGCCGCTCGTGGCAGAGGAGCCGGCTCCGCGCGGTGGGCCGCGCGGTGGTGGGGCACGGAGCGGCAACCGGGGCTGGCGGTGGCGGGAGGTGGGCCACCTGGTGGCCAGGGCTGGTGGGCCGTCAGTTGCCGGTCGTGGGTTCTGGTGAGGAGCGGGATCGCCCGGTGATGAGGGGTGGGGGGGCTGTCGCTGCGCCGGCGGGCGGTTGACGGGTCGCCAGGGATGCCGGGGTCAGGGGCGGGGGCGGTGGTGGAGGTGGGCGAGGCGGGAGAGGGTGGCGCGGCGGGTTTGGCGGTTGACGGTGCCTCGGCGGGGGTGGGGGAGTTGGGGTGGTCGGTGAGGGAGGTGAAGTGTTCGCTGGCGTAGAGGCGGAAGCGTTCGCGGCGGGTCATCCGGGTCTCCTGGCTAGGGGGTGGGGAGAGCGGATACCAGCTTTGCGCCGGGCCGGCGGGTGGATCAATGCGTAGGGGATACCCATCGCGGCGGGTGATGAGTAGGTAGTAGGGGTGAGGGGTCAGCGGATGAGGTGGGGGAGGAAGCGGGCGCCCTGGTGGGTGATGGGGCTGTCGTCGGTTTCGCGGATGCCGAGGCCGGCGGATTCGCTGTCGACGACCCAGGTGCCGAGGACGGGGCGGTTGCCGTCGAAGTCGGGGAGGGGGTGGTACTGCTGGTAGCAGTGGCCTTCGGCGCCGTAGCGGTCGGGGTCGCCGGCCCAGTCGGCGAGTCGGGTCTGAGTGCCGTCGGGTTCGACGATGCGGATGCCGGCGCCCTCGCGTCCGAGCAGCGGCTTGGCGGCATAGCCGGGGCCGTCGGGGTCGGCGAGTTCGCGCGGGCCGTCGAGGTAGGCGGGCAGCAGGTTGGGGTGGCCGGGGTTGAGCTCCCAGAGGACGGCCAGCAGCGCCTTGTTGGACAGCAGCATCTTCCAGGCGGGTTCGATCCACAGGGTGGAGCCGGTGCCGCCGCCGAGGTCGATGACGTCGAGGAGCTGGTCGGCGAACTCGTCGTCGGCGAGCCACTCCCACGGGTAGAGCTTGAACGCGGAGCGGATGAAGCGGTGTTCGAGGTCGACGAAGCGGCCGGTCAGGCCGTCCCAGCCGATGTCCTCCATGGCGATGCCGACGGTCTGCAGGCCGGCCTGCTCCGCGCACTCCTGGAGGTAGAGGGTGGTCAGCCAGTCCTCGCCCTCGGTGTCGCCGCGCGAGTGCGCGAAGTGCACGGGCCCGGGCGGGAACAGGTGCTTCTGGCGCTGCCAGGAGGCGATCAGGCGTTCGTGGAGGGAGTTCCACTGGTCGGCGTCGGGGAAGCGGTCCTCCAGCCAGAACCACTGCGGCCCGGCGGCCTCGATCAGGGAGGTGGGGGTGTCGGCGTTGTACTCGAAGAGCTTGGCGGGCCCGGTGCCGTCGTAGGCGAGGTCGAAACGGCCGTACACGCTGGGCTGTTCGTCGCGGCGGCGCCAGGATTCGGCGACCACCGTGGCGAGCCGCGGGTCGGTGATGCCGAAGTCGGCGAAGCGGCCGGTGCGCACCACGTGGTCGGCGGCGGCGAGGGAGAGTTCGTGGAGTTCCTCGACGACCTCCTCCAGGGCCTCGACCTCGGGGAGGGAGAACTCGTAGTAGGCGCTCTCGTCCCAGTAGGGGTGCGGGCCGCCTTGGTTGCAGGGGTCGGAGCACATCGCGTACACGAGGCCCTGCGCTTCGACGGTGGCCAGCCAGTCGGGCCGCGGGGTGATGGTGTGACGGCGCATCAGGGTCAGCCCCCGCCCGAGCCGCTGCTGCTGCCCTTGGGGCAGCCAAAGCCGCCGCGCTTGGTGGCGGCCTTGTCGAAGGTGCCGCCGTTGGCGGTGTCGGTGCCGTACCCGCAGTAGTACCAGCGGCCCGCGCCGGAGCCGCCGGACGTGCAGGAGTGACTGTCCAGCACCTTCAGCGTGGTCGGGTCGACGCAGCGGCTGGGCGCGCTGTTCGAGGAGGAGGAGCAGCCCGCGAGGGTGAGGGCCAGGGTGCCGACCATGCCCAGCGTGACGAAGCCCGAGCGGCGGCGGGCGTCCGGTGCCGAGCGGTCCGGTGTCGAGCTGTCCGGGGCGGAAACGGCGGGCGGCGGCGGTGTCATGGCGGACCATCGTACGCGGAAGGTGTGATGGTCGGACCACAGGTCGGAGCATTGCTTTCGGAAGCCGACGGGTTGCAGGGCCATGGGATATCTTTTGCCGATCCTTGACCATGGCGCGGCCCGCGCGGCTGCCCGAAGACGGGGGAGTCCCGCAGATGAACGACATAGTCCACGGCCTCGGCGCGGCGGCCGTCTTCGGTCTGGTCGGCCTGGTGCTGCTGTTGCTCGGCTACCTGCTGATCGACGTGCTCACCCCCGGCAAGCTCGGCCGGCTGATCTGGGCGGAGGGCAACCGCAACGCGGCGCTGCTGCTCAGTTCGGCGCTGCTCGGCGTCGGCGGCATCGTGTACACGGCGATCCGCACCACGTACGACGACTTCGGCAAGGGCCTGGTGTCGACGCTCTGCTTCGGTGTGCTGGGGCTGCTGATGATGGCGCTCGCGTTCTGGCTGCTGGACCTGCTCACCCCCGGGCGGCTCGGCGCGATCCTGGTGTCGAAGGAACCGCACCCGGCGGTGTGGGTGTCCGCGAGCTGCAACCTGGCGGCTGCGGCGATCGTCGCCGCGTCGATCGCCTGACGGCCCGTCGGTACGGATCCGGGCGGCACAGGGAGGGGGCGGTGTCGGTCAGAGGCTGACGCGTCCTCAGGGGAGAAGCGGGGAGGGCGGGCGGCGGCAGGCTGTTCAGCAGGGCACTTGCCGGGGCGGTCCGGCTGCGAGCACCGGCGCGTGCGTAGAGGGCGGCGAGACGGGCCGGGGCGCCGGGGAGGCGGGCGACGGGCCGTCAGGAGGGCGTCGGGGGTGGTGGTTCGGTGGGGTCACCAGGTGACGGGGAGGGCGCGGGGGCTGCGGGTGGTGGTGTGGAGGCGCCAGGTGGTGGGGGTGTCGGGGCGGCGAGGCGGAGGGTGGGGAGGCGGGTGGCGAGGCGGTGCAGGGCGGTGTGGATCTGGGTGCGGGCCAGCCAGGTGCCGAGGCAGTGGTGCGGGCCGGCGCCGAAGGCGAGGGTGGGGGCGGGGAGCGGGGAGAAGAGGTCGGCGGAGAGGCCGTCGGGGAAGAGGGCCGGGTCGCGGTTGGCGCTGCCGAGGCAGACCGCGACCGTCGCGCCGGCGGGGATGCGGACGCCGCCGATCTCGGCGGCGTCCACCGCGTGACGGGTGGTGAACTCGTCGTCGCCCAGCTGGATGTGGTGCAGGAGCCATTCGGTGGCGTGCCGGGCCGCTTCCTCGTCGGCGAGTCGGGGCCAGGCGCCGGGGCGTTCGCCGAGCAGGTACAGCAGGGCGTTGGCGAGTGCGCCGGCGACGCTGTCGCTGCCGCTCGCGGCCAGGCCGCCGACCAGGTAGGTGAGTTGTTCCTCGGGGATGCCGCCGGCCAGGTCGGCGGCCTGCACCAGGCGGCTCACCAGGTCCTCGCCGGGCCGCCGTCGGCGGTCGGCCAGCAGGGTGGCCGCGAAGGCGGCGAACTCCTGCTGTCCGGCCGCGACTTGTTCGGCGGGGACGGTCGTGTCGGCGGTCAGGCAGTGCGCCCACTGCTGGAGGCGTTCGTGGCCGAGGCCGTCCAGGCCCATCAGCCGTGAGGTGACGGCGAAGGGGAGGACGGAGGTCAGGTCGGCGACCAGGTCCGCCGGCGGTCCGGCCGTCAGGAGGTCGTCGAGGAGCCGGCCGACCACGGTCTCCACCCAGGGGCGCCACCGGGCGACGGCCCGGGGCGTGAACGCGCCCTGGACGGTGCGCCGGAGCCGCTGGTGGTCGGAGCCGTCCTGGTTGTAGACCGAAGCGGGGTCGGTGGACACGTTCAGCGCGCCGCCCGGCCGGTCCCCGCCACCGGGGCCGGCGGAAGCGCCCCGCCGTCGTGGCCGTCGGAGGCGCCGCCGGGAGCCGCCGCCGGGGTGCGGCGGAAGCGCGGGTCGGTGAGGACCTGGCGGGCGTCGTGGTAGCGGGTGACCAGCCAGACGGGGGTGCCGTCGTGGAGGGCGGCCGGCCGGGGCGGGCCCGGGTCGGGGAGGTCCAGGGCGTGCAGTGGCGGGAGTTGGGTGACGGGGACGGACATGGCACCTCCACGTCGGCGGCGGGCGCCGGTGGTCACGGCTGGGGAATTGCCGGCAACGCTACCTGATTGATCATCAGACTTCTTTGAACCGTGCCACGTCGGTGGCGCAAGTCGACTCTTCCTGTGGTTAGCATCGGACTCCCGTTCAGTTCGCTGACGATTCATCGGGAGGGTCGGCATTGAGCCAAGGAAGATCTGTCGGTCCGATGGTCGGATTTCTGGCTGTTCTGCGGCATGTCGCCTATCCGTTCCTGCTTCTCGCCGTAATCTCGGGGGCGGCGGCGACCGTCCACGAGCACTGGGACATCGGCCGCGTCCTGGTGCTCTTCCAGATCGGCACCATCGGCTATCTCTGGGCGCTGGAACGGCTGATCCCCTACCGGACCGACTGGCACCCGCGCGGGCGTGAACTCCGCTGTTACGGCGTCTACTTCGTGCTGACGATGGTCGGCGGGGCGCTCGGCCAGCTGCTGGTCGCGAGCCTGGTGGCCCGGTTGGCGCCGCTCGACCCGGCGCTCCCGCTGCGGACGGAGATCCCGCTCGCGCTGCTGACCGGTTCGCTCGCCAAGTACCTCTTCCACCGCTGGTCCCACCACCAGCCCTGGCTGTGGCGGCTGCACGGCGTCCACCACGGGCTGGACAAGGTGAACGTCACCAACAACGGCGTCAACCACCTGCTCGACGTCCTGCTCGGTCAGGCCGTCGTGCAACTGGCGCTGGCCTGGCTCGGATTCTCGCGGGAATCCGTCTTCTGCGCCACGCTGTTCGTGGTCGCACAGGGCTATTTCGCCCACGCGAACATCGACGTCCGGATCGGCCGGCTGAACCACGTGTTCGGCAGTCCGGAGCAGCACCGGCTGCACCACAGCACCGAGCCGGCCCAGTCCGGGCACTTCGGTGCGGACCTCGCGATCTGGGACCACCTGTTCGGCAGCTTCACCTGGCGGCCCGGGCTCGGCCCGGTCGCGGTCGGGCTGCGCGACCCGGCCAGCTTCCCGCCCACCACCAGCGTGCTCGCCAGCCTGCTGCACCCCTGGCGCCCCGCCACCGACGCCACCACCGGATCGTCCAGCTGACCCGGTCCCGTCCCACCTCCCTCCCGTCCCCTGCCGGGGCGCCACGACACACGGATTGGACAATGACGGACTCGCCCAACGACTCCCAGGACCGGATCGCGATCATCGGCATCGGCTGCCGGCTTCCCGGCGGCGTCCGCGACCACCGGGGCTTCTGGCGCAACCTGATCGAGGGCCGGGACTGCATCGTGCCCACCCCGGCCGACCGCTACGACACCGCGACCCTGGCCAGCCGGGACCGCGCCAAGCCGGGCCGGCTGATCGGCGGGCGCGGCGGCTACATCGACGGCTTCGACGAGTTCGACCCCGAGTTCTTCGGCATCAGCCCGCGCGAGGCCGAACACATGGACCCGCAGCAGCGCAAGCTGCTGGAGGTGGCCTGGGAGGCGCTGGAGGACGGCGGCCAGCTGCCGAGCCGGCTCGCCGGACGCGAAGTCGGCGTGTTCGTCGGCGCGTTCACCCTGGACTACAAGATCCTGCAGTTCGCCGACCTCGGCTTCGAGAGCCTGGCCGCGCACACCGCGACCGGCACCATGATGACGATGGTGTCGAACCGCATCTCGCACTGCTTCGACTTCCGCGGCCCCAGCGTCTCGATCGACACCGCGTGCAGCTCCTCGCTGGTCGCGCTGGACCTCGCCCGGCAGAGCCTGCTGCGCGGCGAGACCGACCTCGCGCTGGCCGGCGGCACCCTGCTGCACCTCGCGCCGCAGTACACCATCGCCGAGACCAAGGGCGGCTTCCTGTCCGCCGAGGGCAGGTCGCGCGCCTTCGACGCGACCGCCGACGGCTACGTGCGCGCCGAGGGCGTCGGCGTGGTCGCCCTCAAGCGGCTGTCGGACGCGCTGCGCGACGGCGACCCGATCCACGCGGTGGTGCTCGCCAGCGGCGTCAACCAGGACGGCCGCACCGACGGCATCACGGTGCCCAACGCCGACGCCCAGGTCGCCCTCGTCCAGCGGGTCTGCGAACGGGCGGGCATCCAACCGGGCAGCCTGCAGTACGTGGAGGCGCACGGCACCTCCACCCCGGTCGGCGACCCGATCGAGGCGCAGGCGCTCGGACGGGTCCTCGGCATCGGCCGGCAGCCGGGCGCCAAGTGCTACGTCGGCTCGGTGAAGACCAACATCGGGCACACCGAGGCCGCCGCCGGCATCGCCGGGCTGATCAAGACGGTGCTCGCGCTCAAGCACCGCCGGATCCCGCCGCACATCAACCTGGAGCAGCCCACCGACGCGATCGACTGGGCCGCGCTGCCCTTCGAGGTCCCGACCCGGGCCGTCGACTGGCCCGCGCACGAGGGCCCGGCCCGGGCGGGCGTCAACGCCTTCGGCTTCGGCGGCACCAACGCCCACGTGC
>NZ_KK853997.1:7715058-7796324 GCF_000696185.1 Kitasatospora cheerisanensis KCTC 2395
CCGTCAGGTCGACCGCGCGCAGCGCCGCCTGGTGTGGGTGTTCACCGGCATGGGCCCGCAGTGGTGGGGCATGGGCCGGGGCCTGTTCGAGGCGGAGCCGGTGTACCGGGAGGCCGTCGAGCGCTGCGACGCCGAGATCCGCCGGCAGGCCGGCTGGTCGCTGCTGGAGGAACTGGCCCGCCCGGAGGCCGAGTCGCGGATGGCCGAGACCTGGCTCGCCCAGCCCGCCAACTTCGCCGTGCAGGTCGGCCTGGCCGCGCTCTGGCGCAGCTACGGCGTCCGCCCGGACGCCGTGGTCGGGCACTCCACCGGCGAGGCCGCCGCCTTCCACGAGGCCGGGGTGCACGAACTCCCCGACGCGATCGCGGTGATGCTGCACCGCAGCCGGCTCCAGCACCGGCTGGCCGGCACCGGTGCGATGCTCGCCGTCGGCCTGACCGAGGCGGACGCCGTCCGCCGGATCCGGTCCTGCCGGGACCGGGTGTCGGTCGCCGCCGTCAACAGCCCCTCCTCGGTCACCCTCTCCGGCGACAAGGAGGCGCTGCGGCAGCTCGCCGCCGAACTGGAGCGGGAGCAGCTCTTCGCCCGTTTCCTGCCGGTGCAGGTGCCGTACCACAGCGTGCGGATGGACCCGATCCGGGACGAACTGCTGGACGCGCTCGCCGACCTGAAGCCGCGTCCGGCCGAGGTTCCGCTGTACCTGACGGCCCGGGAGGGCCGTGCGCACGGCACCGAGCTGGACGCCGCCTATTGGTGGCAGAACGTCCGCGAGCCGGTGCGGTTCCGCTCCGCGGTGGACCTGCTGGTCGAGGACGGCCACCAGGTGTTCCTGGAGCTCGGCCCGCACCCCGTCCTCGGCCACGCGATCCGCGAGTGCCTCGACGAGCGGGAGGCGACCGGCGTCACCCTGCCGTCGATCCGCCGGCAGGAGGACGAGCCCGAGCGGTTCGCCCGCTCGCTGGCCGAACTGCACAACCTCGGCGTCGAGTTGGACTGGGAGGCGCTGCAGCCCGAGGGCCGGCCCGTCCCGCTGCCCGGCTACCCGTGGAAGCGGGACCGGTACTGGGTGGAGCCCGCGCCGGTCGAGCAGGTCCGGCTCGGACGGCTCGACCACCCGCTGCTGGGCCGCCGCACCGCGAGCGTCCGGCCCGCCTGGGAGGTCCAGCTCGACGTCGAACGGCTGCCCTACCTGACCGACCACCGGATCGAGGACACCACGGTGTTCCCCGCCGCCGGCTACCTGGAGATGGCCGCCCAGGCCGTGCGGGTGCTGACCGGCGGCACCCGGACGGTGCTCGCCGACATCGAACTGCCCAAGGCGCTGTTCCTCTCCGAGGACCGGCCCCCGACCGTCCAGCTGGGCTTCGACTCCGACGGCGTGACCTTCTCGATCGCCTCCGCCGCGGGCGAGGAGCGCACCGTCCACGCCACCGGCACCGTCCGCACCGAGCAGCGCCGACGGCCCGCCGCCGCACCCGACTTCGCGGCGGTCCGGGCCCGCACCCGGCGGCTGGACGGGACGAGTGCTACCGGCGGCTCGGCGAACTCGGCTACCAGTACGGGCCGGCGTTCCAGCGGATCGAGGAGGTGTGGATCGGCCCGGGCGAGGCGCTGGCGCGGATCGCCCACCCCGAGCCGCGCCCCGCCGACGCCGGGCGGAGCCACGTCCACCCGACCCTGCTCGACGCCTGCTTCCAGACCCTGCTGACGCCCCGTCTGCTCGACCGGGACGGCCCGGACGGCGGCATCCGGCTCCCGCTGTCGCTGCGCGAGGTGAGCCTCGACCCGGTCGGCGACCGGCCGTTCTGGGTGCACGCCACGATCACCCGGGAGGACGAGGACGAACTGACCGGCGACCTCGCCCTGCACGCCGAGGACGGCACGCCGCTCGGCGGGATCACCGGTTTTCGCGCGGCCGGCGTCGAGCGCGCCGCCGCCTCCGTCGGCCCGGCCGCCATCGACGGCTGGCTGGCCGAACCCGTCTGGACCGACCTGCCCGCCGACACCGGCGACGCGCCGCCCCCGGACCGGCTGCTGGTCCTCGCCGACGCGCACGGGCTCGCCGAGCAACTCGCCGCCCGGCAGCGCGAACGCGGCGGCCACTGCCACCTGGTGCGCCCGGGCGCCGCCTACCGGCACGGCCCCGACGGCTCCACCGTCCGGCCCGGCTCCGCGGACGACCTGCGCCGGCTGTTCGCCGACCTCGACGAGGGCTACGACACCGTCCTGCACCTGTGGAACCTCGACCTGCCGTCCATCGACACGGCCGGCCGCGAGCAGCTCACGGACTGCGGCACCCTCGGCGGCTACTCCCTCGTCGCCCTCGCCCAGGTGCTGCCGAGCGCCCGGCCGAACGGGCGGCTGCACATCGTCACCCGGGGCGCCCAGGCCGTCGAGGACGGCGACCCGGTCGAGCCGCTCGGCGCGCCCGCCTGGGGCGTCGGACGGGTCCTGTGGCAGCAGGAACTCGTCGGCCACCGCGGCAAGTTGATCGACCTGGCCGGCACCGCCGAGCACCCCGCCGACCACTCCGCCGAAGCCGCCGCGCTGCTGCGCGAGCTGGCCGTCGAGGACGCGGAGGAGATCGCGCTGCGCGGCCCGCGGCGCGCCACCTGCCGCCTCGCCCGGCCGGCCGGCCTCACCCGGCCGCTGCCGCTGCGCCTGCGCGCCGACGGCAGCTACCTGGTGACCGGCGCGTTCGGCGCCCTCGGCCGGCTGCTCTGCCGGACGCTGGTCAAACGCGGCGCCCGCCGGCTGATCCTTGCCGGGCGCACCGCACTGCCCCCGCGCGAGCAGTGGGCCGACACCGACCCGGACACCCCGGCCGGCCGGCGGGTGGCGTTCCTGCGGGAGCTGGAGGAGCTCGGCGCGCAGGCCGTCCCGGTGCCGCTGGACGTCACCGACGAGACCGCCCTGGCGGACTGGCTGGCCGACCACCGGCGCCGCCAACTCCCACCCGTGCGCGGCGTGTTCCACCTCGCCGGGCAGGTCAGGGACGCGCTCGTCCCGGAACTCGACCGGGAGCTGTTCGACGCCGCGTACGAGCCCAAGGTGGTCGGCGCCCGCAACCTGCACCGGCAGCTGCGCGGGGAACCGCTGGACCACTTCGTGCTGTTCGCCTCCATCGCCTCGGTGCTGACCACCGCCGGACAGGCCAACTACGCGGCGGGCAACGCCTTCCTGGACGCGCTGGCCCACCACCGCCGGGCCCGCGGCCTGCCCGCGCTCAGCATCGACTGGGGGCCGTGGGCGACCGGCATGATCGAGGAGCTCGGCCTGGTCGGCCACTACCGGGAGGCGCGCGGCATGAGCTCGCTGCCGCCGGCCGCGGGCATGGCCGTGCTGGAGCGGGTCATCGGGCAGGACCGGGCGCAGCTGCTGGTCGCCACCGTCGTCGACTGGCCGGTGTTCCAGGCCTGGTACGCCACGCCGCCCGCGCTGGTGGCCGAGCTGGCGGCCGCCGCCGAGACCGTCCAGGCCGCGCCGGCCGGCGGCTTCCCGGCCGCGTTCCGGGCCGCCGACCCGGACGCCCGGCGGCAGTTGGTGGCCGAGCGGTTCACCGAGCTGGTCGCGGGCGTGCTCCGGGCCAACCCGGAGCGGATCGACCCGGCCGCCGGGCTGAACGGGCTCGGCCTGGACTCGCTGCTGGCGATGGAGCTGCGCGCCCGGATCCACGCCGAGATGGGCGTCTCGCTGCCGGTGGTGACCCTGCTGAGCGGCGACCGGGTCGGCGAGCTGATCGAGCGGGTGCACGCCGGCCTGCTGGAGTCCGCGGCCGCCGACGGTCCCGGGCCGGAGGCGGAGGTGGAGCTGCACACCGACGAGCGGCGCTACCCGCTGACGCAGAACCAGAAGGCGCTGTGGTTCCTCAAGCAGCTCAACCCGGACGCCTTCGCCTACAACATCGGCGGCGCGGTCGAGGTCCGCACCGAACTCGACCCGGAGCTGATGTTCGACGCCTTCCGGGTGCTGCTGGAGCGGCACCCGTGCCTGCGCGCCAACTTCGTGCTGGAGGACGGCCAGGCCGTCCAGCTGATCTCCGCCGAGGCCCGCCCGGACACCGGCCTGTTCGACGTCCAGGACCGCGACTGGGACGACATCCACCGGACGATCGTCCAGGAGTACCGCAAGCCGTACGACCTGGAACGGGATCCGCTGGTGCGGCTGCGGCTGTTCAAGCGCGGTCCCGACCGCTGGGTGATCATGAAGGCGGTGCACCACATCGTCTCCGACGCGATCTCCACCTTCACCTTCATCGACGAGCTGTTCACCCTCTACGAGGCCGCCCGCAGCGGCCGCACCGTCGAACTGCCCCCGGTGCCCGCCCGCTACCTGGACTTCCTCAACTGGCAGAACCGGCTGCTCGCCGGGCCGGACGCGCCGCGCATGCTGGAGTACTGGCGCACCCACCTGCCCGCCGAGGCGCCCGTCCTCGGCCTGCCCACCGACAAGCCGCGGCCGTCCGTGCAGACCCACAACGGCGCCTCCGAGTTCTTCAAGCTCGACGAGGAACTCAGCGGCCGCGTCCAGGAGTTGGCCCGCGAGCACGACGTCACCGTGTACATGGTGCTGCTCAGCGCCTACTACCTGCTGCTGCACCGGTACTCCGGGCAGGACGACATCATCGTGGGCAGCCCCGTCACCGGCCGCACCCGCGAGGAGTTCGGCTCGGTCTACGGATACTTCGTCAACCCGCTGCCGCTGCACGTCGGGCTCGCCGACCGGCCGTCCGTCGCCGGGCTGCTGGCCCGGGTCCGGGAGACGGTGCTCGGCGGCCTGGACAACCAGGAGTACCCGTTCGTCGTCCTGGTCGAGCAGCTCGGGCTGCAGCGCGACCCGAGCCGCTCCGCGGTGTTCCAGGCGATGTTCATCCTGCTCACCCACAAGGTCGCCACCGACAAGTACGGCTACCACCTCGACTACATCGAACTCCCGGAGGAGGAAGGGCAGTTCGACATCACGCTGTCCGCCTACCAGGACCGCTCCGACAACTGCTACCACTGCGTCTTCAAGTACAACACCGACCTGTTCGAGCCCGCGACCATGCAGCGGATGGCCGGCCACTACCGCAACCTGCTGGACGCCCTCACCAGCGCCCCGCGGACCGGCCCGCCGACCGGCTGCCGATGCTCGCCGCCGCCGAACAGGAACAGCTCCTCGACCGGTGGAGCGGCGCCGACCGCACCGAACCCGCCGACACCCCCGTGCACGAGCTGATCGCCCGGATCGCCGCCGAACGCCCCGAGGCCGTCGCCGTCACGCTCCCCGCCGCCCCGGCGCCGCCGCCCGGCACCTCGACTACGCCGAACTCGACCGCCGCAGCCGCCGCGCCGCCCGCCGGCTGCGCGAACTCGGCGTCCGCGACGGGGCGGTGGTGGCACTCTGCCTGGACAAGACGCCCGAACTGGTGGTCACCCTGCTGGCCGTGCTCCGGGCCGGCGGCGCCTACCTGCCGCTCGACCCCGGCTACCCCGTCGACCGGCTCGCCTACATGACTGCCAACGCCGACGCCGTGCTGCTGCTCACCGACCGCGACCGGCCCGAACTCGCCGGACTCGCACCGCAGTCGCTCACCGTCGGCCAGCTGGAGACCGGGCCCGACAGCGCCGACCCGGACGGGCCCGCCGTCGCCCTCGACGCGCCCGCGTACGTCATCTACACCTCCGGCAGCACCGGCCGCCCCAAGGCCGTGCGGGTCAGCCACCGCAACCTCGCCTCGGTGTACGCCGGCTGGCGCGCCGCGTACCGGCTCGACCAGGACGTCCGGGTCCACCTGCAGATGGCCGCCCAGTCGTTCGACGTGTTCACCGGCGACCTGGTGCGGGCGCTCTGCTCGGGCGGCACCCTGGTGCTGGTCGACCGCGACCTGCTGTTCGACACCGCCCGGCTGCATCGGACCATGGTCGAGGAACGCGTCGACTGCGCCGAGTTCGTCCCCGCCGTGGCCCGCGCCCTGCTCGCGCACTGCGAACGCGACGGCCACCGGCTGGACTTCATGCGCCTGCTGATCGTCGGCTCGGACGCCTGGAAGGCCGAGGAGCACCAGCGCCTGCACGCCCTGTGCGGCCCGGACACCCGGCTGGTCAACTCCTACGGCCTCACCGAGGCCACCATCGACAGCGCCTGGTTCGAAGGCCCGGCCGACGGAGCCGAACCCGGCCGGATGGTCCCGATCGGACGCCCCTTCCCCAACAGCGCGCTGTACGTGCTGGACGAGCACGGCGAACCCGTGCCGCCCGGCGTGGCCGGCGAACTCTGGGTCGGCGGCGCCGGCGTCGCCGACGGCTACGTGGGCGATCCCGAGCAGACCGCCCAGCGCTTCACCACCCGCGCCCTGGGCGGCCGCACGGTCCGCCTCTACCGCACCGGCGACCTGGCGCACTGGGACGCCGACGGCACCGTCCGGCTGCTCGGCCGGGCCGACAACCAGGTCAAGGTGCGCGGCCACCGCATCGAACTCGGCGAGATCGAGACCCAGCTCGCCGCACTGCCCGGCGTCGGCCAGTGCGCCGTGACGGTCCGTCAGGTCGACGACGGCGGCGGCGTGCTGTGCGCCTACTACGTCCCCGAGCCCGGCGCCGACCCGTTGCCGCGCGAGCTGCGCCGCAGCCTCGCCGACCGGCTGCCCGCCTTCATGACGCCCTCCCACCTCACCGCGCTGCCCGCGCTGCCGCTCACCCCCAACGGCAAGGTCGACACGGCTGCCCTCCCCGAGCCCCGGTTCGACCCCGGCGACGGCGAACCCGAACCGCCCACCACCCTCTTCGAAGTGCGGATGGCCGAGCACTGGAAGTCCCTGCTGGGCCTCGAACTCGTCGGCCTGCAGCACGACTTCTTCGAGGCCGGCGGCAGCTCGATCAAACTCATCGAGCTGATCCACCACTTGCAGGCCGAGTTCAACCTCAGCATCCCGGTCAGCCTGCTGTTCGAGTCCACCACGCTGCGCGGCATGGCCCGGACCCTGGAGCACATCATCACCGGCCGGATCGCCGGCGCCCGCCCGTACCTGTGCTTCAACCCCGGCGACGGCGGCGACGGCACGGTGTTCTGCTTCCCGCCCGCCGGCGGCCACGGCCTGGTGTACCGCCAACTCGCCGCGCACCTGCCCGAGTACCAGTTCCTCGCGTTCAACTTCCTGACCGGCGCCGACAAGGTCGCCCGCTACGCCGACCTGATCGAGAGCTTCCGCGAACAGGGCCCCTACACCCTGCTCGGCTACTCGCTGGGCGGCAACCTCGCCTTCGAAGTGGCCAAGGAACTCGAACGCCGCGGCCACGAGGTGCCGCACGTGCTCATCGTCGACTCCTACCGGATCACCGACGCCTTCGAGCTCCGGCCCGAACACCTCGACGCGTTCGAGAAGGAGCTGCGCGAACACCTGCACCGGCACACCGGCTCCGACGCCGTCGCCGAGGAGACCCTCAGCCAGGCCCGCGAGTACCTCGACTTCTGCAGCCGCACCCCCAACCTCGGATCGGTGCGCGGCCTGATCAGCGTCATCTCCGACGAGCAGAAGGTCCCGTTCTACGCGGCCGGCAACCAGGGCACCTGGCACGGCAGTTCCAGCGCCCGGACCACCGTGTTCCGCGGCTTCGGCAGCCACGCCGAGATGCTCGACCAGGACTTCGCCGCCCGCAACGCCGAACTGACCCGCGGCATCCTCACCGGAACCCGCACGGAAGGAGCGGCCGGTGCCGCGGGCTGAGCGACGACCGGCCACCCGGGCCGACGCACCCAACGTCATCGTCATCGGCGCCGGCATCGGCGGCATGGCCACCGGCTGCTACGCCCAGATGAGCGGCATGCGGAGCCGGATCTTCGAGAAGCACGTGCTGCCCGGCGGCTGCTGCACCGCCTGGTCCCGCAAGGGCTACCTGTTCGACTACTGCATCGACTGGCTGATCGGCACCGCCCCCGGCAACGACGCCAACCGCGTCTGGCGGGAACTCGGCGCCCTCGACGGCAAGACCATCACCAACTTCGACCTGTTCAACCGGGTCGTCGACGAACACGGCCGCTCGGTCACCTTCTACAACGACCCCGACCGGCTGGAACGCCAACTCCTGGAGATCTCACCCGCCGACGCCCCCTGATCCGCTCCTTCTGCCGGGACCTGCGCCGCTTCGCCGCGCTCGACCTGCACCCCTTCCTCAAACCGCCCGCCCTGCAGAGCCCCCGGGAACGGCTCGTCGCCCTGTGTGCGCTGCTGCCCTCCTTCCGGCTGCTGTGGCGGACGGCCGCGACCCCGCTCAACGCCTTCGCCGACCGCTTCCAGGACCCGCTGCTGCGCCAGGCGTTCCGCAACATCCTGTTCCAGGACCCGGACGGATTCCCGCTGCTGCCCTACCTGTTCAGCATGGCCGCCGCCCGCAACCTGAACGCCGGCTTCCCGCAGGGCGGTTCACTCGGCCTGGCACGCTCCGTCGAACACCGCTACACCTCGCTCGGCGGCGAGATCAGCTACCGCGCCCGGGTCGAACGCATCCTGGTCGAGGACGGGCGCGCCATCGGCGTCGAACTCAAGAACGGCGAACGGCACTACGCCGACCACGTCGTCTCCGCCTGCGACGGCCGCACCACCGTCTACCGGCTGCTGGAGGGCCGGTACACCGGACCCCGGATCGACCGGCTCTACCAGGACCTCATCCACGAACCCGGCACCCTGTTCCCCGCCGTCGTCTCCGTCTTCCTCGGCATCGACGGCGAACTCGACGCCGGCCGCGACACCGCCGACCCGCACTGCACCACCTACCTGCTCCCCGCCGAGCAGGCCGCCGAACTGCCCGGCTCCCTCCAGCGCAGCCTGGTGGTGCAGCAGCGCTCCCAGTACTCGGACGGCTTCGCACCGCCCGGCAAGTCGGTCGTCCACTGCACCTACTTCAGCGACCACGCCTACTGGAAGACCCTGCGCGGCCGGGACCGCCGCGAGTACCGCGCCCACAAGCAGCGCGCCGCCGACGTCGTCCGGGGCTTCCTGGAACAGCGCTACCCCGGCCTGCGCGAACGCATCGACCTGATCGAGGTCGCCACCCCGGCCACCATGGAGCGCTACACCGGCAACAGCCAGGGCAGCATCCTCGCCTGGAAGGCCTTCTCCGGCGCCGACGACGTGGTGACCAAACTGATCAACCGGGACCGGATGCGGCTGCCCGGCCTGGCCGGCTTCTCGATGGCCGGCCACTGGGCCAGCCTCGGCGGCCTGATCCGCGCCGCGTCCAGCGGACGCTTCGCCGTCCAGTACCTGTGCGAGGAACTGGGCCTGGAGTTCCGCGCCTGGGAGAGCGACGACCAGGAACCCTGGCACCCCGGCCGACTCGGCCACCTGCCCCAACTCGCCCGCTGGAGCGCCACCGCATGACCACACCCGGCCGCACGACCGGCAGAGAAACCATGATCGTCATCGGGGCGGGCCTCGGCGGACTCTCCACCGCCTGCTACGCCCAGATGAACGGCTACCGCAGCACCGTCCTGGAGATGCACGAGATCCCCGGCGGCTGCTGCACCGGCTGGGACCGCGGCGACTTCACCTTCGACTGCTGCATCAGCTGGCTGCTGGGCAGCGGCCCGGGCAACGAGATGCACCAGATCTGGCTGGAGCTCGGCGCGCTCCAGGGCAAGCAGGTGCGCCACTTCGACGTGTTCAACATCGTCCGGAGCGCCCACGGCGAGGTGTACTTCTACTCCGACCCCGACCGGCTCGAAGCCCACCTGCTGGCCATCTCGCCCGAGGACGCCCGCCCGATCCGGGAGTTCTGCGCCGGCCTGCGCAAGTTCCGCGCCTGCCTGCCGAGTTACCCCTTCCTCAAGCCGGTCGGCCTGATGGGCACGGTGGAGCGCTGGCGGATGCTGGCCGGCTTCCTGCCCTACTTCAACGTCGTCCGGCGCTCCATCGGCACCCTGATGACCGACTACTCGGCCCGCTTCCGGCACCCGCTGCTGCGCGAGGCCTTCAACTACATCCTGTACGAGCGCCACCCCGCCTTCCCCGTGCTGCCGTTCTACTTCCAACTGGCCTGCCACGCCGACCTGTCGGCCGGCGTCCCCGAGGGCGGCTCGCTCGGACTGGCCCGCTCGATCGAGGAACGCTACCGGCGGCTCGGCGGCGAGGTCCGCTACAACGCCAAGGTCACCGAGGTGCTCGTCGAGGAGGACCGCGCGGTCGGCGTCCGGCTCAGCGACGGACGCGAACTCCGCGCCGACATCGTGGTCTCCGCCGCCGACGGCCGCACCACCCTGCTGGACCTCCTCAAGGGCCGCTACCTCGGCGACACCTACCGCGAGCTGTACACCCGCACCATCGAACGGCCCGGCATGGTCTTCCCCGGCTACGTCACCGTCTTCCTCGGCATGCGCCGGCCCTTCCCCGAGGGCGAACCGTGCACCACCTACCTGCTCGACGAGGAACGCGCCGCCCGGCTCACCGGCATCCGCCACCCCAGCATCAACGTCCAGTTCCGCAGCCGGCACTACCCCGAACTCTCGCCCGCCGACTCGACCGTCGTCTACGCCAGCTACTTCTGCGACATCGCCCCCTGGCGGGCCCTCAGCACCGGCCCGGAACAGCAGAGCCGGCTGCGCCGCGGCGAGGAACTGCACACCCTGCCCACCGGCCGCGGCCGCGCCTACCAGACCGCCAAGCGCCAAGTCCGGGACACCGTCGTGGAGTTCCTCGACCAGCGCTACCCCGGCCTGAAGGACGCCGTCGCCGTCCGGGACGTCTCCACCCCGCTCACCCAGGTCCGCTACACCGGCAACTACGACGGCAGCGTGCTCGGCTGGCAGCCGTTCGTGGAGAGCGGCGAGACGCTGGAACAGGAGATCAAGCGCAACGGCCCCGCGCTGCCCGGCCTGCGGAACTTCTACCTCTCCGGTGTCTGGGCCACCACCGGCGGCCTGATCCGCGCCGCCGCCGCCGGACGCCACGTCATGCAGTTCGTCTGCCGCGACGACGGCAAGCCGTTCCGCGCCGAGATCGACCGCACCGCACCGCCGCCCACCCACCTCGTCGTCCCCGTCGGCCCGCTGCCCCCGCCGCGCCCGCCGTTTCCGCCGCCCCCGCCGCCCCCGTCGTCCCGCTCGGACACTGAGGAGAGAACACACCGTGCAGATCGCCAAGTGGGTCGTCCAGGAACACCTCGACGGCGTTCCCGACGCCCACCGGATGTACCGCAAGGTCGTCGAGGACGTCCACGTCGACCTCCGGGACGACGAGATGCTCTTCCGCACCCGCCACCTCTCGCTCGACCCCTACCTCCAGGGCATCACCCTCGACACCCCGATCGGCGACCTGATGGGCGGCGACGCCGTCATGGAGGTGCTCGCCGCCGGACCGCGCGCCCGGTTCGCCGTCGGCGACCTGGTCGAGGGCTACGGCGGCTGGTGCACCCACCTGGTGGGCACCGGCGACGCCCGGCTCTGGCAGACCGGGACCTTCCCGATGGTCTTCCCCGAGTACCGCCGCCTCGACCCCGCCGACTACGACGACACCCTGCCGATCAGCACCGCGCTCGGCATCCTCGGCAGCCCCGGCATGACCGCCTGGGGCACCCTGACCAAGTTCATGACGCTGCGCCCCGGCCACACCGTGCTGGTCAGCGCCGCGAGCGGGGCCGTCGGCTCGCTGTTCGGCCAACTCGCCGTCCGGGCCGGCGCGCACGTCGTCGGCACCACCAGCTCCGAGGAGAAGGCCGACTACCTCGAAGGCCTCGGCATCCACCCGGTCGTCTACCGGCACGGCGACGACCCCGAGCGGATCGGGGAGCTGCTGCGCAAGGCCGCGCCCGACGGCATCGACCGCTACCTCGACAACCTCGGCGGCGCCGTCACCGACGCGGCGTTCACCATGCTGAACGTGCACAGCCAGGTCGCGGTCTGCTGGCAGTGGGCCGCCCAGGTCGGCAACGAGCACACCGGGCCCCGCCTGCTGCCGTACATCCTGTTCCCGCGCACCACCATCCGCGGCATCTTCGCGCCCGAGTGGTTCACCGAGGCCAACTGGGCCGCGCTGCGCGCCGAGGTCGGCGGCCTGGTCCGGGCCGGGGAGATCTCCTACCGGCAGACCGTCCACCAGGGCTTCGACGCCATCCCCGCCGCCTACCAGAGCCTGTACAGCGCCGACCGCACCCGCAACCGCGGCAAGGTCGTCGTCGAACTCTGAACCCCTGTCCGCCGGACATCCGAACAGGAGAACCCATGCGACCGTCCCGGAAGTTCGGACAGGTCATCAACCAGGGCCCCACCCCGGGCGACGCCGCGCTGCCGCCCGCCCTGCCCTGCCCGGACGGCTGGGCCGCGCTCGCCTTCACCGCCGAACTCAAGCCCGGCACCGTGCTGACCCGCCAACTGGCCGGCGAGGACGTCGTGCTGTACCGGCAGCGCGACGGCCGGATCCGCGCCACCCGCCCCTACTGCCCGCACCTCGGCGCCCACCTCGGCCTCGCCGAGGTGGCCGGCAACGACCTGGTCTGCCCCTTCCACCGCTTCGCCTTCGGCCCCGACGGCCGCTGCGTGCGCACCGGCTACGGAACCCCGCCGCCCAAGGCCGCCCTGACGCACCTTCCGGTCCGCGAGGTCAACGACGCCGTCTTCGTCTGGCGCCACCACGACGGCCGCGAACCCGACTGGGAGATCCCCGCCTGGCACGTCCTCGGCGACCTGCCGTCCCGGCACGCCACCTGGGAGATGGCCGGCTACGCCCAGGACGTCATGGAGAACGCCGTCGACGTCGGGCACTTCCGCACCCTGCACGGCTGGTCGCGCGGCGAACTCGCCGCCCCCGTCAGCTTCGACGGGGTGACCTTCCACGTCTCGATGCGGGTGCAGGAGCAGTTCCCGCTGCTGGGCCGCCGTCAGGTCGAGGTCGAGGTCGACGGGTACGGCCTGAGCTGCCTGCACACCGACGTCCACACGCCAGCCCTCGGGCTGGAGATGTGCTCCCTGGTGATGGCCACCATGACCGCGCCCGGCCGGATGCAGTTCCGGCAGGCCAGCCGGTTCCGGGTGACCGAACCGTCCCGGCTCCCGCCCGCGCTGGCCCGCACCGCGAGCCGGACGCTGTCCCGGCTGCTGGCCGGGCCGATGTTCCGGTTCAGCTGCGAGTTCACGGCCGCGGACTTCCCGATCTGGTCCACCAAGCAGTATCTTTCCCGCCCCCGGCTGGCCGCCGGCGACGGCCCGATCGGCCCGTTCCGCCGCTGGTCCCGGCAGTTCTACCCACCGAACCAGACCGGGCCGCTCACGCTGCCCGGCACCCCCGTCGAAGGAGAACACCCGCATGGCCAAGCCGCCGGAACCCGGTACGTCCGCCCCTGAGTTCACCCTCCCCGGCCTCCGACTCGACGGGGACACCGCGGAGCGCCGCGAGTACCGCCTCGCCGACGCCAAGGGCAGCCCGCTCGTCCTCGCCTTCTACCCCGGCGACGACACGCTGGTCTGCACCCGCCAACTCTGCTCCTACAACACCGACCTGGACCGCTTCGCCGAACTCGGCGCCGCCGTCTGGGGCATCAGCGGCCAGGACCTGGACAGCCACGAACGCTTCGCCCGCAAGCGCGGGTTGGGCCTGCCGCTGCTCTCCGACGCCGGCGAGGCGGTCGCACGGGCCTACGGCATCACCGCCCCGGGCATCGGCCTGCGCCGCTCCGTCTTCCTGCTCGACGCCGAGGGCACCGTCCGCTGGCGGCACGTCGCCCTGGCCGGCCTGACCTTCCAGCGCACCGACACCCTGATCCGGGAGCTGGCGGCGCTGGTCGACGCGCCGGCGGCGCCCCGGTGAGACGGGCCGGGCGCGCGGTACGCGGTACTGGGCGCGCGGTGCTTGGTGCTCGGTGCTTGCTGTCAGAGGCCGAGGATGCGGACCAGGCGGTCGGGGAGGCGGTCGTCGACGGGGAGGCCGGTGACCAGTTGGCGGTAGAAGACCGCGCCGGCCAGGGCGTCCATGAAGAGTTCGACGTCGGTGTCGGCCGGCAGGTCGCCGCGGGCGATGCCGCGCCGGAGGACGGCGGCGCAGTTGGCGCGGCGTTCGGTGAGGAAGGCCGCGCGGAAGGCCTCCAGCGCGCCCGGGCGGCCGGCCAGGTCGGCGATCAGGGCGGGCATCGTCGCACCGGCCGGGGTGGCGGTGTAGTTGGCGATGGTGCCGCGCAGCCAGGTGGTCAGGTCGTCGCGGGTGCTGCCGGTGTCCGGGAGCGGGCCGGTGTCCATGCGGGAGGCCAGGGCGTCCGCGGCCAGCGCCGCCTTGTCCGGCCACCAGCGGTAGAGGGTGCTCTTGTGCACGCCCGAGGCGGCGGCCACGCCTTCGACGGTCAGCCGCGCGTACCCGGCCTCGCTGAGCAGGGCGAGGGTGGCGTCGAGCACCCGGTCCCGGCCGCGGGGCCCTTGGGGCGGGCGGAGGAGGCGGTGGGCGGGGGCTCGGCGTCGTGACGGGGTGAGGTCATGACGGCCACTCTGCCATAATGCGACGCGACGTCGCGTCGCATATGGAGGATTTGATGCGCTTCGCAGTCTTCGCCGGATCCGCCACCGGCCACCGCCCCGAGTACACCGCCCTCGCCACCGCGCTGGGCACCACGCTGGCCCGCAGAGGCATCGGCATCGTCTACGGAGGCGGCCGGGTCGGCCTGATGGGCGCGCTCGCCGACGCCGCACTCGACGCCGGCGGCGAGGTGCTCGGCGTCATGCCGAAAGCCCTGGTCGACAAGGAGATCGCCCACCGCGGCCTGACCCGCCTTCAGGTCGTCGAGGACATGCACCGCCGCAAGGCCGCCATGGCCGAGGCCGCCGACGCGTTCATCGCCCTCCCCGGCGGTGCCGGCACCCTGGAGGAGCTCTTCGAGGCCTGGACCTGGCAGCAGCTCGGACTCCACACCAAGCCCGTCGCCCTGCTCGGCCCGCCCGGCTTCTGGCAGCCCCTGACCGAACTCGCCGACCACCTCGTCGCCACCGGCTTCGTCCGCCCCGCCCACCGCGAGCTGATAGCCGAGACCGACCCCGACGCCCTGCTCGACGCCCTCGACCGCTGGCGACCGCCCACCCCCAAGTGGAAGACCCGGGCGGACCAGCAGCACCTGGACTCGGTCGGCTGGATCTGCGTCCGCGACGGGCGCCTGCTGGCCGTCCGCACCCGCGGCAAGGACGCCTTCTACCTCCCCGGCGGCAAGCTCGAACCCGGCGAGACCCCGACCGACGCCCTCGCCCGGGAACTGCGCGAAGAACTCGGACTCGGCTGCGCACCCGACCGCCTCACCCACGCCCACACCGTCGAGGCCCCCGCCCACGGCCGCCCCGGCACCCGGCTGCGCATGCACTGCTACACCGGCCCCGCCGACGGCACCCCCACCCCCGCCGCCGAGATCGCCGAACTCGCCTGGCTCACCGCCACCGACACCGAGCGCTGCGCCCCGGCCCTGCGCGAGCTCATGACCCGGCTCGACCTGGACCGCTGAACCCCTGCCCGGAGCGCGGCCGGCCGGCGCGCCGCCGCAGGGTGAGCCGGGGGCCGTTCAGCGCTCCCGCGCGAGCGGGTCGGCGGCGCCGGGCGCGGCCGGGACGATGACCACCGGGCAGGGCGCCCGGCGGACCAGGCCGTGCGGGACGGAGCCCAGCCGCAGCCCGGTGAGACCGCCCCGGCCGTGGCGGCCGACCACGACCGCCAGGGCGTGCGCGGACACCCGGACCAGCTCGTCCACCGGATCGCCGGCGATCACCTCGTGGGTGAGGTCGAGGTCCGGCTCGTCCGCACGGCAGCCCGCCGTCGACTCGAACAGCCGCCGCCGGATCTCCGGCTCGCTCTCCAGCGGCTCGAACGGGCGCACCGGCGTCCGGCGCACCCACACCGCGCGCAGGGCCGCGCCGCGGCGGCCGGCCAGGTCCGCGGCGAAGCGCACCGCCGCCCCGCAGGCCGGCGAGCCGTCGACGCCGAGCACGACGTACGGCGGCCGGAGGCTGGTGTGCTCGGGCTCCCGCACCACCGCGACCGGGCAGTGCGCCTGCGCGCCGACCGGGACGGCGACGGAGTAGCGGCTCAGCGCCTCCTCCAGCCGGTTGAGCCGGCGCGAACCCAGCACCACCAGCGCGGCCCGTGCCGACTCCGCGCACAGCAGCGGCGCCGGGCCGCCCTCGCGCAGCGCGGCGCTCACGGCCAGCCCGGGGTGGCGTTCGAGCGCGATGCCCTCGGCCTTCTCCAGAGCGACGCCCCCCGCCTCGCGCAGCGACTGCAGGTAGCTGCCGCCGTCGCCGCGCCGGTCGCGCGGCTCGTCCGGCACCACGTGCACCAGCCGGAGCGGGAGCCCGCGCCGCTCGGCCTCGTCGGCGGCCCAGCCGACAACCACGGGGCTGACCTGCCGGGCGTCGACGCCCAGCACGATCGGGCGGGTTTCGGTGCGAGACGACATGACTCCTCCACCGCAACGGCGGCCGTTGTCCGGTGACGGCCGGCTCACCTTCCACGCTAGGCGCGCCGGTCGGCGCGGGCGAGGGTCAGAGGGTGAAGGTGCGGCTCTCGCCGGGGCGGACGGTGGAGAGCACGCCGTGCAGGCGGACCCGGACGGGCTCGCGGCGGTCCGGGGCGAGGGTGATCGTGGCGGTGCGCCGGTCGACGGAGAGCCGCAGGCCGCGCTCGCCGCGGTAGCACAGGTCCATGGCCAGGCCGGGGAGTGCGGACGGCAGGTGCGGGTCGAGGCCGAGGGCGTCCTCGCGCAGATCGAGGCCGGTGTAGCAGCGCTGGAGCAGGTCGACGGCGCCGGCCATCGCCCCGAGGTGGACGCCCTCGCGGGTGGTGCCGCCCTGCGCGTCGCACAGGTCGGCGGTGAGCGCGTCGCGGAAGTGCCGCCAGGAGGCGCGGCGGTCGCAGCGGGTCAGCACCCAGGCGTGCACCACGGAGCTGAGGGTGGAGCCGTGGACGGTCCGGCGCAGGTAGTAGGAGGTGGTGCGGCGCATCAGCTCGTGGTCGGCGCGGTGGCCGAGGCGGCGCAGCAGGTCGCGGACCTCGCCGGCCGGGAACAGGTACCAGAGCATCAGCGTGTCGGCCTGCTTGGAGACCCGGTAGCGGTTGGCGGTGTCGCCCTCCGCCTCCAGGATCCGGTCCAGCCGCCGCAGGTCCGGGTAGCGGCGGCGGTAGCCGTCCCAGTCGAGTTCGGCGAGCCGCTGGTAGCCGTCGAACTGGCTGATCACGCCGTCGTGGAACGGGACGTGCAGGTGCCGGCCGAGCTGCTGCCAGCGGTCGAGTTCGGCGGCGTCCAGGGCCAGTCGCTCCGTCAACTCGCCGCGCCGGTGGGCGGGGAGGGCGGCGAGGGCGTCGGCGGCCCGGGCGAGCACCCAGGAGGCGAGGACGTTGGTGTAGGCGTTGTCGTCGAGCCCGGGGCCGTCGGCCCACGGGTAGGCGTCGTGGTACTCGTCCGGCCCGAGGACCCCGCGGATCGACCAGTGCCCCCGGGCGGGGACGTACTCGGCCGCCGACGCCCAGTACCGGGCGATCTCCAGCAGGGTCTCGGCGCCGGCCTGCGCCAGGAAGTCCCGGTCGCCGGTGGCCCGGTAGTACTGCCAGACGTTGTAGGCGACGGCCAGCCCGACGTGCCGCTGCAGGTGGCTGTGGTCGGGCACCCATCGGCCGGAGAGCGGGTTGAGGTGCACCAGCGGGGACTCCTCCCGGCCGTCGCTGCCGCTCTGCCACGGATAGCTCGCGCCGCGGCGGCCCTCGGCGCGGGCGGCCTGCCGGGCGGCGTCCAGGCGGCGGTGGCGGTAACGGAGCACCGCGCGGGAGAGCTCGGGGAACCGCAGGTCGAGTACCCGCAGCACGAACAGCTCGTCCCAGAAGACGTGGCCCCGGTACGCCTCGCCGTGCAGGCCGCGGGCCGGAACGCCCACGTCCAGGTCCGCCGAGTGCTCGGAGAAGGTCTGCAGCAGGTGGAACAGGTCGAGGTGCAGCGGGCCCAGGCCGGGGAAGTCCGCGTCGGTGCCGAAGCGCTGCCACAGCTGCGCCCAGCGCAGCGCGTGGCCGGCCAGCAGTTCGTCGAAGTCCCCGGCGTCGGCGGCGAGTCGGCGGGCGGCGTCGAGCGGGTCGCCGGTGGCGGGGTCGTGCGAGGTGTGCACGGCGACGGCCTTGTCGAGGGTGACGGGCAGGCCGGCGGCGGCGTCCAGAGCGAAGGTCTGCGCCGTCCACCCGGCCCGGGTCGCGCCGGTGCGGCCGACCCCGGCGGGCCCGTCCGCGCCCCGCAGCCGGTGGCGGGCGGCGAGCGCGATGCGGCGGCCCGCGCCGGTGGAGACCTCCAGCCACAGCGTGCCGTCCTGCTCCGCGCCCTGGCCGCGCGGGCGGAGGTGACGGGCCGTCAGTCCGGTGTAGCGGGGCACGCCCGTGTTGGTGACGGTGCCGTCGAGGGCGGAGCGGACCTCCAGGCGGCCGGACCAGTTCTCCGGCGTGAGCACGGTCTCCAGGGCGGCCAGGTGCGGCAGGGCCAGGCTGGCCAGGCGGCGCTGGACCAGCCGGGTGCGCCGGCCCGCGGCGTCCACACACAGCGCCCGGCGGGTCAGCACGCCGCGCCGCAGGTCGAGTTCGAGTTCCTGCTCGGCGGGCGGGCCGGTGAACCAGGCGCCGCCGGCGGGGCGGAAGGTGACGGGCAGCCAGTTCGGGCAGTTCACCAGGTCCTCGTGGGTGAAGGTCCGCCCGCCGACGACCGAGTCGGCCCGGTCGTAGCAGCCCGCCAGGTAGGTGCCCGGGTAGTGCACGCCGTCGGCCACCGCCTCGGGCGCGGCGCCCCGGGTGACCAGGTAGCCGTTGCCGACGGCGCACAGCGCCTCCCGCAGCCCGACCTCCGCCGGCCCCGCACCGGTCCAGCGCAGCGTCCAGGGATCCGGCATCGGCGGGCGGGCGTTCGCCCGCGAGGACCTGGCCTCGGACTCCACCGGCCACCTCCGTTCGTGCGGCCCCCGCTCCAGTGTGCCCGCCGGGGCGTGCCGCGGACGGCGGGCGCGGCCCCGTGTCAGCGGACCAGCACGCGTTCGCCGGAGCGCGGCACGACAGCGGTCCAGCCGAGTTCGCGGTCGATCCGGTCGCGCAGGGCCTGCGAGCCGTCCGGCTCGCCGTGCACCAGGTAGGTCGCGGACGGCGCCGGGGCCGGGCGCAGCCAGTCGAGGACCTCGGCGGCGTCGGCGTGCGCCGAGAACGCCGGGACGTCGACGACCTCCGCCCGGACCGGCACGTAGCCGCCGTACATCTTCAGGACCCGGGCGCCGTCGACCAGGTCCCGGGCGCGGGTGCCGGCGGCGGCGTAGCCGACGACGATCACGGTGTTGCGGGGGTCGGGCAGCAGCCGGCGCAGGTGGCGGACGACGCGGCCGCCGGTGGCCATGCCGGACGCCGACACCAGGACGGCGGGCAGCGGCGAGCTCTCCAGCTCCAGCGACTCCTGGAGGGAGTGCACCGGCCGGAACGGCTCCGGGCTGATCGCCGCCTCGCCCCGGGCGAGGACCTCCGGGCGCAGCTCCGGGGCCCGCTCGGCGAAGGCGTCCCGGTAGATGCGCAGGGTGGCGAGCGCCATCGGGCTGTCCACGTGGACCGGGACGCCGGCCGGCAGCCGTCCGGCGCGGCGCAGTTCGGTGAGCTCGTGCAGGACCACCTCGGTGCGGTCGACGGCGAAGGACGGCACCAGGACGGTCCCGCCGCGCGCCAGGGTGCGTTCGATCGCCCCGGCGAACCGTTCGCGGGCGGCGCCCTCCTCGTGCCGCCGGCCGCCGTAGGTCGACTCCACCAGCAGCGCGTCCGCGCCCGTGAACGGCTCGGGCGGGTTCAGCAGCGGGTGGACGGGGCGGCCGAGGTCGCCGCTGACGGCGAGGGTTCCGCCGTCCTCCAGGGTCAGGTGCACCCAGGAGGAGCCGAGGATGTGCCCGGCCCGGTGCAGGCGCAGCACGGTGCGGTCGGCGATCTCGACCTCGCTGCCGTGCCGCACCGGGTCGAAGCGGGCGAGGGTGCGTTCGACGTCGTCCTCGGTGTAGAGCGGCAGCGCCGGGCGGTGCTTCGACCAGCCGTGCCGGTTGGCGTGGTCGGCCTCCTCGCGCAGCAGGCGGGCGCTGTCGCGGAGGATCAGCTCGGCGATCCGGGCCGTGTACGGCGTGCTGAACACCGGGCCGCGGAACCCGTCGGCGACCAGCTTCGGCAGGTGGCCGCAGTGGTCGAGATGGGCGTGGGTGAGCACGACGCAGTGCACGTCGGCCGGGTCCAGCGGCAGCGGACGGCGGTTTCGGCGGCGCAGTTCGGCCGGGCCCTGGAACAGCCCGCAGTCGATCATCACCCGGGCGTGGTCGGTCTCGACGAGGAACTTGCTGCCGGTGACGGTGCCGACGCCGCCCAGGAAGGTGAGCAGTCCCGGCCGGGGCGACGGGGCGGGCCGGTTCTCCCACTGGTTCTCCATCGGGACCTCCAGGTTCTCCTCCGACCCAGCATCCGCCCGAGCTTGCCGCGGCGCAGCGGACGGCCGCCCTGACGGGCCGTCAGCTCGGCTGGCGGCGGGTCCAGTGCGGCTCGACCAGCAGCCACTCCGCGTCCCAGCGGGCGTAGCGGCGGCGGTCGAGGACGACCCGCCCGCCGTCCCGCACCAGGACGCCGACCAGCGGCAGCGCGGTGGCCGTGAGCAGCCCGGCGATCCAGCCCGTCACGGCGGCCTGCCCGGTGGTGGCCGGCGGGCGGACGACCGTCCCGGCGGCGTCCAGCCAGATCCGCACCTCGGCGCCGGCGCGCTCCCCGGGGACGACCCGGGCGATGCCCCGGTGGGCGGTGCCGTCGGCGGAGGTCCAGGTCACGGTGGCCGGAACCGTGGCGGTGCCGGCCCCGACCGGGACGTTCTCGGCGACCCGCGCCGTCACCGGGTGCCGGGACGCGGCCTCCGCCCGGGCGGCCCGGGCCTGGTCGTGGTCCACCGCCAGACCCACCGCGAGAGCCGCCGGGAGGCCGGCCACCGCCAGCAGCAGCGCGAGCGCCGACAGCCACCACTGAATCCGGTCACTGCCCCGCCGGAGCGGGTTCTTCCGTTGCCGCAAACGCCCGCGCATGACGTCCGCCTCCTCATCGGTCCACCGTGGCCGTCCCTGACACCAGCCTTCCCGGCCGAGACCGGCGCCACATGGGTCCGAAAGGCCCTATTCCAGGGGCAAGGGGCCCGGAGCGCAACCCGGTGCCCGGGGCTGCGCCCGCGCGACGGAACCGGACGCGGCACTGGAACCGCTGCGCCGGGTGCTGCCGGAGCGCGGGCGCCCGGAGACGGTCGCCGCGGCGGTGGCGGCCGTCCGGGCGGCACGGGTCGGCGGCGCGGGCGGCCCGAACCTGTGGGAGCTCGGCGTGCTGGCCGAGACGGACGTCGTGGAGGCGGGCCGGCTGCTGTTCGAGCTGGAGCGGGAACTCCGGCCGGTGCCGCGGCTGCCCGCCACCGCCGAGGGCCGCGACCGGGCGCCGGCCCGGTACTGCCTGCGGGAGCTGCTGGACGGCCGGCTCGACCCGGTGGCGGCGGCGGGGCGGATCGGCTCCGGGCTGTGCCCCGCCGACGACCCCGGCTCGCCGCTGTGGCCGGTCCGCGGCCGGCCGCACCGTGCGGAGGACCAGCAGGAGCACGGCAGCGGGCCGACGGTGGAGCAGGTGGCCGAACTGCGCGAGCCGGCGGCCCGGTTGCTGGCCGGTCCGGCGTCCTGGCACGGGTGTTCGGGGCGCGCGGTTTGCACCCCCGGCGTCGTTCGCCGTCCGGGGCGGCACGGGGCGGGCGGGGGAGCAGGCTGGTGGGAGGAGTCGGGTCCGTCCGTCGTCGCGGGGCGTCGTTCGTCGCCGGGCGGGCGTCGGGTGGGCGTCGAGCGGTGGGAGGCAGCGATGCGCGGCACGGAGTCGTCCGGCGGGGAGGTGGCGGCCTGGGTGGTGGACCGGCCAGGTCCGGTGGGGCGGTGGGCGGGGCGGGCCGCTGGTGCGGGAGCGGCGGCCGGCGCCCGTGCCCGGTGCGGGGGAGATCCTGGTCGAGGTGGAGGCGTGCGGGGTGTGCCGCACCGACCTGCACCTCGCCGAGGGCGATCTGCCGCCGCACCTGCCGAGGTGCACGCCGGGCCACGAGGTGGTCGGGCAGGTGGTGTCGACCGGGCCGGGGGTGACGGAGTTCGCGGTCGGCGACCGGGCCGGGGTGGCCTGGCTGGCCGGGGTGTGCGGGCGGTGCCGGTACTGCCGCAGCGGGCGGGAGAACCTGTGCCCGGGGTCGACGTACACCGGCTGGGACCGGCACGGCGGCTACGCCGACGCCGTCACCGCCGACGCCCGGTTCGCGTACCGGCTGCCCGCGGGGCCGCCGGCCGAGGAGCTGGCGCCGCTGCTGTGCGCCGGGATCATCGGCCACCGGGCGCTGGAGCGGGCCGAGTTGCCCGCGGGCGGCCTGCTCGGCATCTACGGGTTCGGGGCGTCCGCGCACCTGACCGCGCAGATCGCGCTCGCCCGGGGTGCGCGGCTGGCGGTGTTCACCCGCGGCGAGGCGGCCCGGGGTCTGGCGCGGGAGCTGGGTGCGGGCTTCGCCGGGGACTCGTACGACCCGCCGCCCGAACCGCTGGCCGCGGCGATCCTGTTCGCGCCCGTCGGGGAGCTCGTGCCGGTCGCCCTGGCCGCGCTGGACCGCGGCGGCACCCTGGCGGTCGCCGGGATCCACCTCACCGACATCCCGGTGCTGAACTACCGTCAGCACCTGTTCCAGGAGCGGACGCTGCGCAGCGTCACCGCCAACACCCGGGCCGGCGGCCGGGAGTTCCTGGCGGAGGCCGCCCGGGTGCGGCCGTCGGTCCGGGTCGACCGCTACCCGATGGGGCGCGCGGACGCGGCGCTCGCGGACCTCGCCGCCGACCGGGTGACCGGCGTCGCGGTGCTCGTCCGGTAGCGGCGGGACGCCGCCCGCGCACGGGCCCGGTGCGGCCCGGGTGTGCCTCAGAGGCAAATGTACGGACAAATGAAGAGGCCGTCTTGCGGTGGGCCGCCGGGCGGGCCTAGCTTAATGTCCGTACATTTGGCCAGGCCGGGGAGGCCCCTTTGACCAGCAAGCAGCACCGGATCGTGATCATCGGCGGCGGGACCGCGGGGATCTCGGTCGCCGCCCGGCTCAGGCGGGCCGGGGAGCGGGACGTCGCGGTGCTCGACCCGAGCGAGCGGCACTACTACCAGCCGCTGTGGACCCTGGTCGGCGGCGGGCGGGCACCGCTGGCGGAGAGCATCCGGCCGCAGGCGTCCGTGATGCCCAAGGGCGTGGCGTGGATACGCCGGGCCGCCGTCGCCGTCGACCCGGAGGCCCGGGAAGTGACGCTGGACGACGGCGGCACGGTCTCCTACCAGCAGCTCGTGGTCTGCCCCGGCATCCAGCTGGACTGGGACCGGGTGCCGGGCCTGGAGGCGGGACTCGGCAAGGACGGCCTGTCCAGCAACTACCTGCCGCAGCACGCCCCGGCGACCTGGCGCTTCATCCGGCAGACCCGCTCCGGCACCGCGGTGTTCAGCATGCCG
This sequence comes from Kitasatospora cheerisanensis KCTC 2395, assembly GCF_000696185.1. Classification (GTDB taxonomy): domain Bacteria; phylum Actinomycetota; class Actinomycetes; order Streptomycetales; family Streptomycetaceae; genus Kitasatospora; species Kitasatospora cheerisanensis. Next base: position 7,738,556 of record NZ_KK853997.1, read on the forward strand.
AGCGGCGCCATCAAGTGCGGCGGCGCCCCGCAGAAGATCGCGTACCTGGCCGCCGACTTCTGGCGCAAGGAAGGCGTGCTCGGGAACATCGACGTCCACCTGGTGATCCCCGGCGCGGCCATCTTCGGCGTCCCGGAGTTCGCCCGGGTGCTGGAGGGCGTGGTGCGCCGCTACGGCATCAAGGTCCACTATGGCAGCGAGGTCACCGAGGTGCGCCCCGGCGCCCGCGAGGTGGTCGTCACCGAACTGGCCACGGGCGGCACCACGACGCTGCCGTACGACGTCGCCCACCTGGTGCCGCCGCAGAGCGCCCCGGACTGGCTCAAGCGCAGCCCGCTGGCCGGCGCCGACGACCCGGCCGGCTACGTCGAGATCGACAAGCACACCATGCGGCACGTCCGGTACCCCGAGGTGTGGGCGCTGGGCGACGCCGGCTCGTCCCCGAACTCCAAGACCGGGGCGGCGGTGCGCAAGCAGGCGCCGGTGCTGGTCGAGAACCTGCTCGCCGCGATGAACGGCCGGGAGCCGACGGCCTCCTACGACGGCTACGCCTCCTGCCCGCTGACCACGGCCCGCAACAAGATGCTGCTCGCCGAGTTCGACTACAGCGGGCGGCCCGCCCCGTCCATCCCGGTGATCGACACCGTCCGCGAGCGCACCGACATGTGGCACCTCAAGCGGCGCGGCCTGCCGTTCCTCTACTGGAACCTGATGCTCCGCGGGCTGGCCTGACCCCCGCCGCCCGACCCCGTGCACACCCCCGTCCCGCCGGCCGCCGGCCGCGCGGGGCACCACCACCCACCCTCCTCAGGAGTTCGATATGACGACGCCCGCCTCCGGGCCGCTGGTCTTCGTGCAGTTCTACCTCGACTGCCTCTCCCACGCCTCGTACCTGGTCGGTGACCGCACCACCGGCCGGGCCGTCGTGGTCGACCCGCAGCGCGACGTCCACGAGTACCTGGAGACCGCCGAGCAGCACGGGCTGACCATCGAGCGGGTGATCGAGACCCACATCCACGCCGACTTCCTCTCCGGCCACCTGGAGCTGGCCGAGCGCACCGGCGCGCGGATCTCCTACGGCTCCGTCGCCGTGCTCGACTTCGACACCGAGCCGCTCGGCGACGGCGAACGGATCCGCCTCGGCCAGGTCGACCTGGAGATCCTGCACACCCCGGGCCACACCCCGGAGTCGATCTGCGTCGTGGTGCGCGAACAGGCCGACGACGCCGTCCCGTTCGGCGTGCTCACCGGCGACACGCTGTTCATCGGCGACGTTGGCCGACCCGACCTGCTCAGCTCCCGCGGCCGCTCCGCCGAGGAGATGGGCCGGCTGCTCTACCACTCCACCCGCGCGCTGCTCACCCTCCCCGACGACACCCGGGTCTACCCGGCGCACGGCGCCGGCTCGGCCTGTGGCAAGAACCTGTCCACCGAACTGAGCTGCACCATCGGCAACCAGCGCCGCGCCAACTACGCGCTGGCCGACATGACCGAGGACGAGTTCGTCGCCGTGGTCGCCTCCGGCCAGCCCGCAGTGCCCGCCTACTTCGCGTTCACCTCGGTGCGCAACCGGCAGGCCCGCCCGGTGCTGGACGAGGACACCGCCGTCCCCGCGCTCGCCCCGGCGGAGTTCCTGGCGGCCCGGGCCGGCGGCGCCACCGTGCTGGACACCCGCGACCCCGAGGCGTTCGCCGCCGCCCACCTGCACGGCGCGGTCAACATCCCGCTCGGCGGCCGGTTCGCCGAACTCGCCGGCCAGGTCCTCGACGCCCAGGACGCCGTCATTCTGTGCGGCGACCCGGACACCGCCGTCGAGGCCCGCAACCGACTGGCCCGGATCGGCTTCGACCGCGTGCTCGGCGCCCTGAGCACCCCCGTGGACGCGGTCGACCCCGCCTGCCTGACCGCCGCGATACGCGTGGACGCCGGCCCGCTCGCCGCCGAACTGGCAGGCGCCGGAAGCGAGTTCGAGCTGCTGGACGTGCGCGGCCCGGGCGAGGTGCGGGACAACGGCACCATCCCCGGCGCCCGGCTGCTGCCGCTGCCGGAACTGCTCGCCCGGCTGGGCGAACTGCCGACCGAACGGCCGCTGACGGTGATCTGCGCGAGCGGCAACCGCTCCTCGGTGGCGGCGTCCGTGCTGCGCGCCCGCGGCTTCGAGGCCACCGACCTGCGCGGCGGCTTCGGCGCCTGGCGCGGCGAGGTCGCCCGGCCCGCCGGCAGCGCCCCGGACGGCGTCCCGGCGTGAGCGTGCTGATCACCGCTCTGCTCTGCGGAGCCGTGGTCGGCGTGGCCCTCGGCGCGCTCGGCGGCGGCGGGGGAGTGCTCGCCGTCCCGGCCCTGGTGTACCTGCTGGGCGTCCCGCCCGCCGAGGCCGGGACGACCAGCCTGGTCATCGTCACCGCCACCACCGTCACCGCGCTGTTGCGCCACGCCGGCACCGGGAACGTCCGCTGGCGCACCGGCACGCTGTTCGCCGCGGCCGGCGTGCTCCCGGCGATCGGGACGTCCGTGCTCGCCCACCGCATCCCGCAGTCGGCGCTGACCGCCGCGTTCGCCGTGCTGGCCGCCGTGGCCGCCGCGGTGATGCTGCGCGGCACCCGGGCGGCGCGGCGGGCGCCCGCGGCGGACGGCGACGGCGACGGGACGGCCGGGGCCCCGGCCGGGCGGGGCGGGCGGCTGCGGACGGTCGCGGCCGGAGCGGGACTCGGCGCGGTGACCGGACTGCTGGGCGTCGGCGGCGGCTTCCTCGCCGTGCCCGCGCTGGTGTCGGTGCTCCGGCTGCCGATGCGGCGGGCCGTCGGCACCAGCCTGGTGGTCATCCTGATCAACTCGGTGGTCTCGCTCACCACCCGCCTCGCGGTCTCCGGCATCACCCTCGACCTGGCGGTCTTCGGGCCGTTCGTGGGCGCCGCGATCCTCGGCGCCTGGGACGGCAAGCGGCTGGCGGGCCGGCTCTCCGGCGCCGCCCTCCAGCGGGCCTTCGCCGCCGTCCTGCTCGCCGTGGCCGCCTTCATGCTGATCGGCGCTGGCGCCTGACGGCTCCCACGACCGCCGCCCGGGGGCCACCCCCGGGCGGCGGTCGTCCGATTTTGTGCTGTCCCCCGGAAGCACGAACATGGGCAGCGTGCTGCGCACCACCCATCCGATCGACCCCAGGACGGCGCCGTGACCTCCGACCCCGGGCCCAGGCCCCTCACCCGGTCCGCGGGCAGTCCGCTCTGGGCGCAGCTGCGCGCCGACCTGCTGCGCCGGCTCGACGAGGGCGAGTTCCGCGACGTGTTCCCCGGCGAGCACGACCTGGTCGCCGAGTACGGGGTCAGCCGGCACACCGTCCGCGAGGCGCTGCGCGGGCTGCGCGAGGAGGGCCTGGTCACCGCCCGGCGCGGCCGGGCCTCCCGGTTCACCGCGAGCCGCCCGCTGGAGCAGGACGTCGGCGAGGCGTACAGCCTGTTCCGCTCGGTCGAGGAGGTCGGCGCCGTCCAGCGCAGCGTGGTGCGGGCGCTCGACCGGCGGGCCGACGGCGTCATCGCCGCCCGGCTGGGCCTGGAGGAGTCGACGCCGCTGGTCTACCTGGAACGCGTCCGGCTGGCCGACGAAGAACCGCTCGCGGTGGACCGGATCTGGCTCCCGGCGGACGTGGCCGCGCCGCTGCTGGACGTCGACTTCACCCACACCTCGCTGTACGACGAGCTCGAACGTCACTGCGGCAGCCGGATCCGCGGCGGCTGGGAGCGGATCCGCGCCGTCGTCCCCGGGCGGGGGGAGCGGATCCTGCTCGACTGCCCGGAGACCACCGCGCTGCTCGCGATCGACCGGCTCGGCCGCGACGACGACGGCCGGCTGATCGAGTGGCGCCAGACCCTGGTCCGGGCGGACCGGTTCGCCGTCTCGGCCGCGTTCTCCGCGCACGACTACCGGATGGGCGCCCCGGTCCAGATGGTCTGACGCCACGTCGGGCGCGGTCACTCGCGCGGCGGCAGGAGTTCGGCGATCAGCGCGGCGACCTGGGCGGTCTCCAGCAGGAAGCCGTCGTGGCCGTGCGGGGAGGCGATGGTGCGCAGGGCGTCGGCGTGCGGGAGGTGGGCGGCGAGTTCGGCCTGCTGGGCGGGCGGGTAGAGGCGGTCGGAGTCCACGGCGGCGACCAGCGCCGGGGCGGTGACGCGGCGCAGCGCGGCGGCGGTGCCGCCCCGGCCGCGGCCGAGGTCGTGGGCGTTCATCGCCTCGTTGAGGACGACGTAGCTGCCCGCGTCGAAGCGGTGCGCGAGCTTCGCGGCATGGTGGTCGAGGTACGACTCGACGGCGAACCGGCCGCCGTGCCACGGGTGTTCGCCCGGTTGGGGCGCGCGGCCGAAGCGGCCGGCGAGTTCGGGCTCGCTGCGGTAGGTGATCTGGGCCAGGCGGCGGGCCAGGCCGAGGCCGTGGTGCGGCCCGGCGCCGGGCGGCAGGTGGTGGTAGTCGCCGCCGTGCCAGCCCGGGTCGGTGCGGATCGCCTGCAACTGCGCGGAGGCGTGCGCGATCTGCTCGGCCGAGGCCGCGGCCGCGGTGGCCAGCACCAGCAGCGCGCCGACCCGGTGAGGGTGCGTCACCGCCCATTCCAGGGCCCGCATTCCGCCCATCGACCCGCCGACCACCAGCGCCCACCGCTGCACGCCGAGCGCGTCCGCGAGCCGCGCCTCGGCGGCGACCTGGTCGCGCTGGGTGAGGAACGGGAAGCGCCCGCCCCAGGGCCGGCCGTCCGGCGCGGGCGCGGACGGACCGGTCGAGCCCTGGCAGCCGCCGAGCACGTTGGGCGCCACCACGAACCACCGGTCGGTGTCCAACGCCCGCCCCGGGCCAACCAGTTCGTCCCACCAGCCGGCCGTGGGGTGGCCGGCCCCGGCGGGCCCGGCGAGGTGGCTGTCGCCGGTCAGCGCGTGCAGCACCAGCACCGCGTTGGAGCGGTCCGCGGCGAGCGTCCCCCAGGTCTCGTAGGCGAGCCGCCCGCCCGGGAGGGCGCCGCCCGCCTCCAGGGCGAGCGGCCCGGGCAGCGCGAACCAGCGCCGCCCGCCGGCCGGGTCGCCGTCCCGCCACGCCCCGGTGGCGGGCGGGACGGCGAGGCCCACCGTGCCGTTCAGGACGCGCCCTTCGCCGAACGGAAGCCCGCCTCCAGGTCCGCCTTCAGGTCGGTGACGCTCTCCAGCCCGACCGACAGGCGCACCAAGCCCGGCGCGGTGCCGGTGGCCGCCAACTGCTCGGCGTCCAGCTGGCTGTGCGTGGTGGACGCCGGGTGGATCACCAGGCTGCGCACGTCGCCGATGTTGGCGAGGTGGCTGAACAGCTCCAGCCCGTCGACGAACCGCCGGCCGGCCTCGACGCCGTCGCGCAGCTCGAAGGAAAGCACCGCGCCCGCGCCGCGCGGCAGGTAGTGCTGCGCCGCCTCGTGCCAGCGGCTGGACGGCAGGCCCGGGTAGTGGACGGCCGCGACCTCGTCGCGGGCGGCCAGCCAGCGGGCCAGCTCCAGGGCGTTGGCGGTGTGCCGCTCCAGCCGCAGCGACAGCGTCTCGATGCCCTGCAGCAGCAGGAACGCCGAGTGCGGGGACAGTGCCGGGCCGAGGTCGCGCAGCAACTGGACGCGGAGCTTGGCGGCGAACGCGCCCGGGCCGAGGGCCTCCCAGAACCGCAGGCCGTGGTAGCTCGGGTCGGGCTCGGTGAAGCCGGGGAAGCGCGCGGGGTGGGCGCCGAAGTCGAAGGTGCCGCCGTCCACGACCACGCCGCCGATGGTGGTGCCGTGCCCGCCGAGGAACTTGGTCGCCGAGTGCACCACCACGTCCGCGCCGTGCTCGATCGGCCGCAGCAGGAACGGCGTCGGCACCGTGTTGTCGACGATCAGCGGCACCCCGGCCTCGTGCGCGACGTCGGCGACGGCGCGCACGTCCAGCACGTTGCCGCGCGGGTTGCCGAGCGACTCCGCGAACAGCGCCTTGGTGTTCGGACGGATCGCCGCCCGCCAGGCCTCCAGGTCGTCCGGGTCGTCGACGAAGCTCACCTCGATGCCGAACCGGGGCAGGGTGTGCCGCAGCAGGTTGTAGGTGCCGCCGTACAGCGAGGACGAGGAGACCAGGTGGTCGCCGGCGGCGGCGACGGTGAGCAGCGCCAGCGTCTCGGCGGCCTGCCCGGAGGCCAGCGCGACCGCCGCCACGCCGCCCTCCAGGGAGGCCAGGCGCTGCTCCAGCACGTCGGTGGTCGGGTTGTGGATCCGGGTGTAGATGTTGCCCGGCTCGGCGAGCGCGAACAGGTCGGCGGCGTGCGCGGTGTCCCGGAACGCGAAGGAGGTGGTCTGGTAGATCGGCACCGCCCGGGCCCCGGTCGCCGGATCGGGCTGCGCGCCCGCGTGGATCTGCCGGGTCTCGAACGACCAGCCGGGGGTGCTCTGCTCGGACATGCTGCTCCTGTACGCGTGCGGGGACGGACGGCCGCACGGGGCCGTCACGGGGCGAGGGTCGACGGCCGTCGGAGCTGGACGGACGGTGGACGGAGGGCCACCGGGACGGCCGTGGCGTCAGGTAAGCACAGCGCTGGAGCGGCCCGCCAGCGGATCGCCGGAGCGGACACGGGACGACACGCGGCGACACACTGCCGAGACCTGACGGGACATCAGCTGATTGTCGTACGTGAGGAGTTCATGAGGTCGGCTCGGCCGGAACGCCCAGCAGTCCGAGGAACGCGGCGGTGGCCGGCGTGTGCCCCGCGCGGCTCCACACCACCGTCTCGACCCGGGTCGGCGCGTCCGCGACCTCCACCGCGGCCACCCCCGTCAACTGCGGCACGTACGCGGCCGGGAGCATCGCCACCGCTAGGCCCGGGCCGACCAGGCGGGGGATGTAGGCGGCGTCGGTGACCTCGAACGCCACGTCGCGGACCAGACCGGCCGCGCTGAACGCCAGATCGGTCTGGGCCCGCCCGGCGGTGCCGGCCGGCAGGTCGACGAACTGCTCGGCGGCCAGCTCCCGCAGTCCCACCCGGGCCCGGGCGGCCAGCGGATGGTCCGGCGCGACCACCGCCACCAGCCGGCCGCGGGCCAGCTCACGGGCCGTCACCCCCGGCAGGCGCAGCGCCGGCGGCAGCCCGAGGAACGCCACGTCCAGAGCGCCCTGGCGGACCTGCTCGGCCAGGTCGTCGCTGGCGCCGACCCGCAGCGAGACCCGCACCTGCGGATGGCGCTCGCGGAAGGCGTGCAGGCCGGCCGGGATGTCCACGGCGGTGACGGTGGGGATCAGGCCGACCGCCAGCCGCCCGCGCACCTCGCCGACCGCCGCCGCGACCTCGGCCGCCGCCCGCTCCGCCGCCTCCAGGCACTGCCGGGCGGCCGGCAGGAAGGCCTCGCCGGCGGCGGTCAGCCGCACCCGGCGGCTGGTCCGCTCGAACAGCCGGGCGCCCAACTCCTGCTCCAGCCGCGAGATCTGATGGCTCAGCGCGGACTGCACCACCAGGCAGCGCTCCGCGGCACGGGTGAAGTTGAGGGTCTCGGCGACCGCGAGGACGTACCGCACCTGCTGGAGCTCCATGCGGGCCATCCTGCATCCATCGCGGAACGAGATCAATGCGCTGACAGACATGTGTTGGACTCATCGATCGGCGGACCGCCAGACTCGTCGGCATGCCAGCCACCGACCGCACCACCCTTGCCGCGCCGGGCAGTTCGGGCCTCGGCACACTGCCGCGCACCGCGCTCACCGCGCTCGCCCCCGCCGTCTGGGGCACCACCTACGTGGTCACCACCGAACTGCTGCCGCCCGGCCACCCGATGTTCGCCGGCCTGCTGCGCGCGCTGCCCGCCGGCCTGATCGCGCTCGCCGCCACCCGGACGCTGCCGCGCGGCAGTTGGTGGGGGAAGGCGGCCGTCCTCGGCGTGCTGAACATCGGACTGTTCCTGCCGCTGCTGTTCACCGCCGCCGAACGCCTGCCCGGCGGGGTCGCCGGAACGCTCGCGGCCGCCCAGCCGATGGTCGTCGCCGTGCTGGCCGTCCTCGTGCTGCGCCAACGCCTGTCCGGGCGGCGGCTGCTGTGGGGCCTGGCCGGCGTGCTCGGCGTCGGACTGGTGGTGATCGGCCCGAGCGCGGCGCTGGACGCCGTCGGCGTCGCGGCCGGAATCGGCAGCGCGGCCACCATGGCGCTCGGCGTCACCCTCACCAAGCGCTGGGGCCGCCCCGAGGGCGCCTCGCCGCTCGCCCTCACCGGCTGGCAACTCACCGCCGGCGGCCTGTTCCTGCTCCCGCTCACCTTCCTGTTCGAGGGCGCCCCGCCGGCCGTCGACGGACGGGCCGCGCTCGGCTACCTCTGGCTCGGCCTGGTCGGCGGACTGCTCACCTACGCGCTGTGGTTCCAGGGCATAGCCACGCTCCCGGTCACCAACGTCGCGGTGCTCGCGCTGCTCTCCCCGCTGGTGGCCGCCGTGCTCGGCGCGGTGCTGCTCGACCAGACGCTCGGCCCGGTCCAGCTGGTGGGCTTCGCCCTCGCGCTCGCCTCGATCGTCGCCGGACAGCTCCCCGACCGCCGCCCCGCCCCCGCCCGGAGCTGATCGGCGATCAGATGCCGCGCCGCCCGTCCGGAACCGTCAGACCCGGCGGATGGTGTTGATCGAGATGGCGTCGACCTTCATGACCTTCACCACGTCGTTGGCCTTCGGGGCGTGCACCACCATGCCGTTGCCGATGTACATGGCGACGTGGCTCCGGTCGGACTTGTAGATCACCAGGTCGCCGGGCTGCGCGTTGTGCCAGTCCGTGCCGACGCTGGTGCCCACCGAGGCCTGCCCCTGCGAGGTGCGCGGCAGCGAGATGCCGGCCTTCGCGTACGCCCACACCATCAGGCCCGAGCAGTCGAAGGTGTTCGGACCGGTCGCGCCCCAGATGTAGTCCGCGCCCTGCTTGCTCATCGCGGCGTCCACCGCGACCTTGGCCGCGCCGCTGGCCTGCGGCAGGGTGGCCGGGTCGACCCGGGACGAGCTGCGCGAGGCGGACCCGTCGGTGCCGCGCAGGATCGCGGCCCGGTCGGCGGCGGACAGCGTGGAGAGCAGCTTCTGCGCCTCCTGCAGCTTGGACTGCACGGTCGCCTTGGCCTCGTTGAGGGCCTGGGTCTGGCCGTCCAGCTCGGCGAGGACGGCCGCCGCCTCCTGCTTCTGCTGGTTCAGCCGCCGCTGCTGGTCCTGCAACGCCTTCAGCGTGGCGGTCTGGGTGCTGGCGGCCTGGTCGAACGAGGACGCCTGGTCCAGGTACTTGTCCGGGTCGGAGGAGAGCATCAGCCGCACCGACGGGTCCATCCCGCCCTGCCGGTACTGGTCGCCGGCCACCGCCGCCAGACCGGAGGAGAGCTCGGTCAGCTGCTCCTGGCTGCGCGCCAACTGGTCCTGCAACTGGTCGGCCTGCTTGCGCAGCTGGTCCGCCCGCTCCTTGGCGCCGTTGTACTTCTCGGCCGCCTGCTCCTGCTCCTCGGCGAGCTTGTCGACCTGCGCCTTCACCTCGTTCTTGTTCGGCTGCGCGGGCGCGGCGTGCGCGGCGACCTGCGCGGAGAGCGCGAGCGTGGTGGCGGCGGCACCGGTCAGGACATAGGTCCGGGTGCGACTCGGTTGTTTCGGACGGCGATGGGAAGCCATGCGGGGCTCCTTCTTTCTGCTCCGGTCGGATCGTGGCTGTTCAGGTGATCATCCGACAATGAGTTCGATGCCAGACCGTAATCAGCCACGGGCCTCCACGTCCACTTCCGCAGGTCCGCGAACCGGCCCGCCCGCCAACCCCACTGACTACCAATCAGTAGTGACGGGCCTGTCGGAGGACATCGCTAGCGTGTTCGCATGAACGACGCCCACCACGATCTGCGCCGCCTGCGGCCCGACGCAGACCTGGCCGCGCTGGCAGCCCTGCTCCCCGCCGGACGGCTGGTCACCCCCGACGACAACGACCCCGATGCCCCGCCCGTGCTCTGGATGAGCGACGGACCCGCACCCCTCGGACTCTGGGAGAAACTCCACCGCGAACACCCCGCCAGCGGCCTGTGGCCCCTGCTGCTCGCCCCGCTCTCCACCACCGACGCCGACTTCCGGCCCTGGGGCACCGGCGAACTCTCGCCCCGGGCCGGCTCCGCACCCGACCTGTACGACCCCGCCGCGCTGCTGCGCACCGGCTGGGAGTACTCCACCACGCTCGTCGACGCCGACGAGGACGGCGAACCCCTCGACCCCGAGGAGGCGGCGGAACTCGCCGGCAGCATCGCCCCGTTCACCGAGGGCTGGCCCGGCTCGGCACCCGCCGCCGTACAACTCGGCGACCCCGACGCGGCGGCCCGCTCGCTGGCCCGCAACCTGCTCGCCAACAACGCGCACCTGCGGATCGGCCTGGTCCCCGCCGCCACCGGCGCCGAAGCGCTCACCGCCTGCGGCTGGACCGGGCCGGTCAACCACGAGGACGACGTCGCCAAGGTCTCCGCCGTGCTGCTCGACTGGGAGCGCCGCTACGGCACCCGGCTGGTCCAGGTCGGCTTCGCCGACCTCGAGTTGAGCGTCTCCGCCCCGCCCGAGGACGAGGACACCGCCCTCCGGATCGCCGCCGAACACCTCGCCTTCTGCCCCGACAACATCTTCCAAGGCGCCGGCTCCCTCACCGAATACGCCCCCGGCCTGGTCGACGCCGACCAGTGGACCTTCTGGTGGGACTGACCGGGCCGCCCAACGACCGGCTGCTCCGGAACGTGATCTGACGGAGCGTCGGTTCCGACCGGCCCCGAATCACCCGTGCGGGCGGAGAGTTGCCCGGGAACTCACCCCGCCGGGTGGTTTGGGCACCGGACCAGCAGGTTCACCCGCGAACCGCCCCTAGGCTTCGGACCATCCGGAACCGGCCGAAGCCGGACGGCCCGGCGGACGGGCCGCCGGGGCGGAAGGGGGGACCACATGACCGACACCGCACGCAGCGAAGCGGATTCGATGCTGCGCCGCACCCTCGGCGAACGCCGCATCGCCCTGGTCGCCTGGCGGCTGCTCGTCCTGCAGAACGCCCACCCCGCCGTCGGTGCCGGAGTCGGCCAACTGTCCACCTACCGCAGCCACCCCTGGCGGCGGGTCGAACACACCATGGACAGCGGCCGCCGCCTGTTCTTCTCCGACCAGGAGGCCCTGCACCGGGAGATCGAGCGCCTCGAACGGAGCCACCGCCGGATCGCCGGGGTCGACGACCGGGGCCGCCCCTACACCGCCCTCGACCCGGCGGTCCGGGTGTGGGTGCTGGTCACCCTCTACGAGGCCATGACGGCCCTCCGGGCGCTCTCCGGCCGCCCGCTGAGACCCGCCGAACTCGACCGGCTCTACCGGGAGTTCCGGGAGGTCTGCGCGGCCTTCCGGCTCCCCGACGAGCTGTACCCGCCCACCGCCGCCGACGTCCCCGGCTACCTCCGCGCCACCATCCGCGACACCCTCGAACTCACCGACGCCGCACGGGACATGCTGTACACGGTGCTCACCCGCGCCCCCGCCCCGCGCCGCCTCGGCCGGCTCAGCCCCGGCTGGCCGCTGCTGCGCCGACTCGTCGCCCGCTTCCTCACCGCGCTCACCCTGGCCGACCTGCCGGCCGAGTTCCGCGCCAAGTGCGGCCTGCCACGCAGCCGCAGCGCCGCCGTGCTGTCCTGGACGGTCCACCGGGCCGCCCGGCTGACCGCCGAGCGGCTGCCCGACCGGCTCCGCTACCGCACGCTGCCCACCGGGGAACGGGCCCGGCCCGCCACCGCCCGGCCACCCAGGCCGCCGCGCGCGCCACGCCGGGACGACCGGCCGGCCAGGCTCACCGCCTTCTACCACCAGGTACTCGACCAGACCGGTGACGGGCGCCTCACCGCCGCCGACTTCCAGGCCATGGCGCACAACGTCTGCTGGCCCCTGGAGCTCGGCCAGGACGCCGAGACCGCCGTCTACGCGGCCTTCGACACCTGGTGGCGGCAACTGCTCGCAGGCACGGACGCCAACGGCGACGGCGAGGTCTCCGCCGAGGAGTTCGTCTCCGCGACGCTGGCCGGCCTCGACCACGACCCCGACTACCTGAGCCGCGGCCTGCACGTCGCCGTCCGCGCCATGTTCCGCGCCGCCGACCTCGACCACAGCGGCCTGCTGTGCGCCGACGAGTACCGCACCCTGTTCGGCGGCTCCCGCGTCCACCCCGCCGAACTCACGCACGGCTTCCAGCAACTGGACACCGACGGGGACGGCCGGATCACCGAGGAGGAATTCGTCCGCGGCTTCACCGAGTTCTTCACCGCCCGCACCAACAGCACGGCCGGCACCCAACTCCTCGGCCGACCATGACGCCGCCCGGGCAGCAGCGGCCCCGGGCGGCGTGACAGGCTGGCGGCGAGAGGCCGACGGTGCGGAAGGAGCGACGGTGGAACTGCGCGCGGAGTTGCGGCCGCCCGTGGTGACGGCGGATCAGCGGGCGGAGATCGAGCGGGAGATCGAGCGGATCGCCGGGCTGCTGACGGCCGGGGACCCGGGGCCGAGGAGGCCGTGCGGGCCTTCAACCGGGCGACGGGGCACGACTACGGGCCGCTGGCCTTCACCGCGTACGAGGGCAGCCGGAGCCTGGCCGAGTTCGCGGTCGAAGCCGCCCGCCCGGCCCGGCCGCGGGTCGGCGAGGTGGGCCGGGACGAACTGGTGGAGCTGATCCGCCGGGTGCTGGCGGCCGGGCCGGACGCGGACTGGTACCTGGAGGCGGTGCAGGCCGCCGTGACCCACCCCGCCGCGGCCGATGTGCTGTTCTGGGGCCCGGACGGGGCGACGCCCGAGGAGATGGCGGCGGAACTGACGGCCTATCGGCCGATCGCGCTCTGAACGCCGCAGGGCCGCCCCGGGAAGGGACGGCCCTGCGGGGCTCCGGTCGTACCGCGCCGCTTCGGACGCGCCGTCCGGACTGCGCCGGTCGGATCGCGGCGTTCAGCGCTCGGCCGTACAGCACTCGGCCGTGCGGCACTCGGCGTGCGGGGCGTCAGATCGCGGTGGTGGGCCTGGCGCGGAGCAGGGCGCGGCCCGGGACGGCGGTGGCGGCCAGGCAGAGCAGCGCGGCCGCCGCACCGAGCGAGAGGGCGATGCCGAGCGGGACGTGCGGGGCGGCCGAGGTGAGCGCCCGGGTGAGCGGACTGAGCGTGGCCCAGGCGATCGCACCGCCGGCCGTCAGGCCGATCGCCGCGATCAGCAGCGCCTCCCAGCGCAGCATCGAGCGGACCTGACGGCGGGTACCGCCCGCCAGCCGCAGCAGGGCGATCTCGCGGCGGCGGTCCAGCACCGTCATCACCAGCGTGTTGGCGGCCGTCAGCGCCGCGAACCCGGCCAGCACGGCCGCCATCACGTTGTTCGCCCAGCCGTTCAGCTCGCGCTCGCGGTCGGCCTGCGCCGCGAAGCCCTGACGGTCCGTCACCGGCAGCCCGGACGGGGAGAGCGCGGACAGCGCCCTGGCGGTGGCCGCGCCGTCCGCCCCCGGGGCCTCGGCGACCAGCAGCCGCGCCGGGTACGGCGCATCGGTGTGCGCGGCGACCGCGGCCTTCGGCAGCAGGGCCTCCCCGAGACCCAGCCCCCGGCTGTAGACCGCCACCACCGTCGGCTCCACCCGGGTGCCGTCACCGAGCCAGAACGCCGCCCGCTGACCGACCTTCGCGTGCAGGCTCTCGGCCAGGAAGGAGTCCAGCGCCACCGTGTCGGCGGAGCGGCCGAGCTCGGCCAGCGAACCGGACGTCACCCCCGGATCCAGCACCTTCGCCAGCGCGGCCGGATCGCCGTCCACCGCCTGGGCGGTGGCCGAGCTGAGCGCGCCGGACGACTGGACCACCAGGCCGGTGGGCAGCAGCCCCACCGCCGCGTCCACGCCCGGCAGTTGCGCCGCCCGCCGCACGGCGTCCGAGGGCAGCCCGGGCGCGCCGGGGGCCGCGGCCACCACCCGGTCCGCCGTCAGACCCGCACGGACCTGCTCGGCGGCGGAGTGCTGGAGGCTGGACTGGAGGAACACCAGCGTCCCGCAGAAGGCGGTGACCATCACGATCGGGACGGTCGCCGAAGCCAGCCGCCGCGAGCCGGCCCGGGCGTTGTCGGCCGCCAGCGAGGCCGAGGCCCCGGCGGCGCGCAGCAGCACGCCCAGCAGGCCGACCGCGCCGCGCACCAGCCACGGGCCGAGCAGCCCCACCGCGACCAGGAAGCACATCACCACGCCCAGCGCGGTGTTCGCCGCCGCCGCACCGGGCAGTTGGGCGGCGACCACCGCCAGCGCGACCGCGCCCGCGGTGAACAGCGCGCCGAACACCGTCCGGACCGCGCCCGGCGCGCCCGGACCGGCAGCGGCCTCGCCGAGCGCCTGGGTGGGCCGCAGCCGGGCACAGCGCCGGGCCGCGAACCAGCCGGCCCCAGCGCCGTCACCGTGCACAGGGCGACCGACACCAGCAGCGGCAGCGGGCCCGCATCGAGCGACACCCCGGCGGGCACCGCACCGCGCGCGACCAGCTCGCCGAACCACCAGCGGGCCAGCGCCAGCCCGGGCAGCACCCCGATCGCCGACGCGACCGGCGCGACCAGCACCGCCTCGGTGGCGATCGCCCGGCGGACCTGACGGGGCGTCGCCCCGATCGTCCGCAGCAGCGCGAACTCGCGGGCCCGCTGACCGGTGGCCAGCGCGATGGTGCCGGCCAGCACGAACACGGCGGTCATGGTGGCCGTCCCGCCGAAGGAGCCGCCGAACCCGGCCAGCACCTCCTTGCCCCGGAGCAGCGCCGGCTGCTCCACGGCGCCGCGCTGCTGACCCGTCGTCACCTGCGCCTTGCCGTCCAGGGCGTGGCGCAGCGAGCGGGCCAGCGCGGACGGGTCGGTGCCGGGCGCCGGCCGCACCGCGAGGGCGTCGACCCGGCCGGGGTGGCCGGATATCCGGTCGGCGGCGCCGTCGGCGAACCAGGCCGTGGCGCGGCCGGGCTGGGCGTCGGCGAGACCGGAGACGCGGTAGGAGGCGGGGCCGGTGGGCGTGTCGACGGCGAGCACGGCGCCGGGGGCGAGGTGGGCGGCGCGGGCGCTCGCCGCGTCCAGCACCAGTTCGCCGTCGGCCGGGGCGCGGCCCTCGACGAGGCGCTCGCCCGGGGCGATGCCGAGCGCGGCCCAGCCGCGGCCGGTGAGCCCGGGCAGGCCGGAGGCTGCGGCCGACACCGGGAACGTGGAGTCGGGCCGGACCTGCCCGACACCAGGGACGGCGGCCACTGCGGCCGTCAACGAGGCGTCCAGCCGGGCCCGTTCGGGGAGGGCCTGGGCGATGGTGTCGGGATCCTCGCCGTGCACGACCGTCACCTCGACCTGCTGCTCGGCGGAGACCAGGATCGGCGCGTCCGCGTACCGGGCGGGCGCGAGGCTCGCGGTCAGGCCGGTCTGCAGCAGCACGCCGCAGGCCGTCACGATCGCCGAGGCGAACAGCAGGGCCAGGAAGGTGCCCGCGAACGACGCGGGCCGGAAGCGCACGGCGGCGCGGGCCAGTCCGGTGGTCATGCGGTCGGCTCCGAGGGGTGGAAGGGGAAGGGGCGGAAGCAGCAGGTGCTCGTGCGGCGGGCGTTTGTGGGGTCGGCGTTCGTGCGGTGCGGGCTCGTGCGCCGGGTGTTCGTGCGGTGCGGGCTCGTGCGATGGGTGCTTGTGCGGTGCGGGCTTGTGCGGTGCGGACGCAGGTGACGGGTGTTCATGCGGCGGCGCCGGCCGGGCGGGTGGAGAGGGCGAGCATGCGCTCGGAGACGGTGTGCGCGTCCGGGTGGTGGAGCTCGCCCGCGAGGACGCCGCCGGCCAGGAACACCGCGCGGTCGGCGAAGGAGGCGGCGACCGGGTCGTGCGTGACCATCACCACCGTCGCCCCCAGGCCGTCCACCGCGCTGCGCAGCAGGGCGAGGACCTCGTGCGCGCTGCGGGTGTCGAGCGCGCCGGTGGGCTCGTCGGCGAAGATCACGTCCGGTCGGGTGATCAGGGCCCGGGCCAGCGCGACGCGCTGCTGCTGGCCGCCGGAGAGCTGGCCGGGCCGGCGGTTCGCGTGCTCGCCCAGGCCGACCGTGGCGAGCAGCTCGCGGGCGCGCGCCCGGTCCTGCCGCTCGCCGGCCAGGCGCTGGGGGAGCAGCACGTTCTGAAGGACCGTCAGCGAGGGCAGCAGGTTGAACGCCTGGAAGACGAAGCCGATCCGGCTGCGGCGGAGCTTGGTCAGCGCCTCCTCGCCGAGCGAGCCGATCTCGCGGCCGGCCAGCAGCACCTGCCCCGCGTCCGGCCGGTCGAGGCCGGCGGCGCACTGCAGGAAGGTGCTCTTGCCGGAGCCGGAGGGCCCCATCACGGCCGTGAAGCTGCCCGCCGCGAGCGCCAGGTCGATCCCGCCGAGGGCGTGCACCACGCCCGCGCCCCGCCCGTAGCTGCGGCGCACCCCGCGCAGTTCGATCGCGGGCAGCCCGGCCCCGGGCAGCCCGGCCCCTGTAGTCCGGCCGGGGGCGCGACCGGGCCGGCCCAGGGCGACCGGGGCGCGGCGGCGTCGGCGGCGGCGGGCGGGGTGGGCCGGCCGGGCTGGGAACGGCGCAGGCGGGGCGACATGGTGAAGCCTTCCTCGGAGGTGACGCCCCGGTGGTCCTCGTTTCCGGGGCATCGCCAACGCTAGGAAAACCGCAGGTCACGCACCATGGCGTGGGCCGGAGACTTCAAGGTGGGGTTACCCCCACCCCCGACCGGCGGCCAGCTCCAGGACCGGCCGTCGCCGGAGCCGTCGGCGCCGGATCCGGTCGGCACCGAGGGGGAGGACGGCCGGGCTCAGACCGGCCTGGACGCGCGCACCGGCACCTGGTTGGTGACCGCCAGCACCTCGCCCTGCGGCTGCACGCCGAGCGAGCGCCGCAGTTCGGCCACCTCCGGGTCGGCCAGCGAGACCGTGACGGTGTACGGCGCGGGGCCGGTGAGGACGTTGTGCCCGTCGGTGCGCGGCCCCAGCCCGGCGGCGAGCGCCTGCGCGTCCACGCCCGGGCAGAGCGCCGCGGCGGGGAGCACCACGTGCGCGACCGCGCCCGCCGAGGAGACCAGCCAGCCCCGGCCGTCGGGGGTGTGCGGCGCGCCCTCGACCGTCGCGGCCAGCCCGTACGCCCCGGCCAGCAGGCCGTCGGGGCCCTCGATCTCCACCGCGACGCCGTCCGGGCCGAGCGGCGCGGACAGCGCCAGCGGCGCGCCGGAGCCCGGACCGATCCGCAGGTCGAAGGTGAACTCGCCGGCCCGGCCTGCGTCGAGGTCCCGGTGGCCGTGGGCGGCCAGCAGCAGCGCCGGTCCTGACGACCCGTCGACGCTCAGCGAGGCCGGCGCCGCCGGGAAGCGGTGGTAGCCGTGCGTCCCGCACCGGCTGCCGGCGGACGTCCCGCCGCCGGGCAGCGCGCGGTCGACCGAGGGCGAGGGCCGGCCGGGACCGCCGGCGGTGCGGGCGAGCTGCGGGGTGTGCGCCCGCTGCGGTTCGAACAGCACGCCGCCGACCACCAGCAGCACGATCAGCAGCCCCAGCGCCGCCGTCCACTGCTCGCCCCGGCTGAGCGAGCGGAACCGGCGCAGCCGCCCGAACCGGCCGGTGCCGCCCGGGAGCTCGTGCCGCCCGCGGCGGCGGGAGCGGCGGGAGCGGCCCGGGCCGTCCGTCGACCAGCGGCGGCCGCCCGGGTCGACCGGCGGCTCGTGCCGCCAGCGCTCGGCCAGCATCCGGGCCCGGGCGGACGGTTCGCTCACGGTGGCGGCGCGGACGAACTCCTCGTCCAGGACGAGTCCTTCGAACGGGTCCGGCGGTTCGACGGCGTCGGGCGGGCGATGGTCGGACATTGTGCCAGTATGCCCGCCCCGGGTGACCTCGCGGGGGCTATGTTCTCCGATCAAGGACGCCACCGTCCCGGGAAGGCCCCGGGCGGTCGAACGTCCGGTGAGGAAGCCCGCCATGCCGCAGATCCTGATCGACCACTCGCCCGGCCTCGACTTCGACGCGACGGCCTTCGCCAAGGAGGTGCACCAGCTGATCCCCGAGGTGATCAACGCCGGCACCGCCGACTGCAAGACCGTGGTGCGACCGGCCGCCACCCACCTGGTCGGTGACGGCTCGTCGGGCGAGGCGGTGGTCCTGGTCGAGATCAAGATCCTGGCCGGGCGCAGCGCCGAGGCCCGCGGCGAACTGTCCGCCCGGGTCACCGACCTGCTGCGCTCGCACGTCCGGGTGCCCGCCGCGTTCTGCGTCGAGATCACCGAACTCGACCGGGAGACCTACGTGTTCGTACACCACGCCGGGCACTGACCGAGGCCGCCGGCCCATGTCACGGGGCGACGCCACGGGCCGGGTGCGGACTCGTCGATGAGGGGCGGCCCGTCCGGTCACCCGGGGGGAGGCGACCCCGGGTCAGCGGGCCGCCGCCTCCCCGAGGATCACCGTCGCCGCCTCGGCCCACCGCACCCGTTCGGCGAGGCCGGTCCGAAGCTCCTCCGCCAGCTGGAACGAGCGGTTGCAGTCGCGCAGCTTCCGGTCGATGGCGCGGGCCCACCGGTCGGTGTCCTTCTCGTCGTCGCCGGACATCGCCACGATGTGCCGGTCGGCCTGCTCCCGGCCGAGCGTCTCGCGGAGCAGTTGGGCGAGCCCGCTCTCCGATCCGACCAGCACCGGCAGCCCGTGCGCGATCGCCTCGACGCCCACCAGCCCGAACCCCTCGGCGCGGGACGGCATGACCAGCAGGCTGGCGCTGTTCAGGTCGTTGTCGATGCGGTCCCGGGACGCCGCGTACCCGCGGACCACGACATCGAGTCGCGGATTGCCCGCCCAGGCCATGATCTGCGCGCGCTGCTCCTCGGCCGCCGCCTCGGGAGCGCCCCGTACCAGCAGCCGGACGCCGCGCAGACCGTCCTCCTCCATCCAGCGCGCGGCCCGGCCGCAGGCTGCGGCGGCGAGGTCGAGCCCCTTCAGCCGGGCGTCCTCGACCCGGCCGAGCAGCAGGACCCGGACCGGACGGCCGCCCGGCGGCACGCGCGACGGCGGCGAGGTGAACACGTCGAACCCGGGGTCGAGGCGCAGCGGCTGACGGCCGGGGGAGTCGGTGAACTCGGCCAGGAACTGGTCGTGCAGCCAGGGCCCGACCGCCACCACGCGGTGCGCGCTCCGGCCGAGCGCACGCTCGATGTCGGTCCGCTCCTCGGCGCGGAGCCCGGCGTCGCTGCCCCGGTCCGGCTTGTACCACTCGATCTCGTCCGGGGCCATGTGCACGAAGTGCAGGCGGCGGGCGGCCGGGAAGAAGTCGTCCGCGAGCTTCTTCGCGGCCGGCCCGGTGATCCGGCTGTGCCCGAGCACCAGGTCGGGGACCACCCCGTCCGGCAGGCCGGGCCGACTGGCCAGCCGCATGTCCTCGGACGCGCCGGGCATGCGGGGCGCCGGCAGCAGCGTGACGCCGACCCGCTCGGCGTCCTCCGACTCCTGGGTCGTGGCGTCCAGTACCACGCAGAACACCCGCGCGCCGGCCGCCACCAGGGCACGGCAGAGGTCGCGGTTGAGCGTGCTGAGACCACCGCGGGACGACGACCACTCGGTGGCCACGGACAGGATGACGGGCGCCCGGCCGACGGGTGGCTTTTCGGCGCCGACCGCCGGGGCAGTCCCAACGGCATCGAGCAGGTCGAGTGCGCGCCGCACGGCCGCGACCAGGTTGGCGCCGGTCTCCTCGCGCAGGGTGGCCGGGTCGGCGGCGTCCGGCATGAGCAGCAGCGCGACGAAGTAGGTGGTCAGGCCGCGGGTCTCCAACACCTCGGCGGCGCGGGCGAGCTGAGCGGCCGCCACCGTCCGGTTCTCGTCCAGGAGTTCCGCCATGGCTGCGTTGTAGTGGCTGAGCGAGCGCTCCTGCGGACTGGAGGCCAGCTCGACGGCGTGCCCCGCCCAGCCGCGCGCGTCGCCGGCGAGCCCGGCGACCAGGCTGATGTAGGTCAGGTTGTTGGCCTGTTCCCAGCCCGGCGTGAGATCGAACGACGACTTCAGGTGGGTGAGCGCGGCGCGCAGGTCGCCGGCGTCGTACGCCGAGTAGCTGGCGTCGAGGCGGGATTCGCCCAACAGGGCCCGCGTCGGCCCGGTCGCCTTGTCGAACCAGTCGTCCGCCGGCCAGGTCTCCAGCGGGATCCTGCTGCGGTGGGCCGTGAGCCGGCCGCCCAGGGCCGCGATCTGCTCGGCGGCAGCCCGGAAGTCAGGACGGTCGGCCAGCACGATGTCGTCCGTGTCCGCCGAGTACAGCCAGCGTTCGACGCGGTGGCTGCCGAAGGTGCAGGTGACGGTGGTCAGGTCGAGGTTCGCGGGTTCGCCCGCCTGCAGGACGGCGTGGTGGAGCAGCTCGATCCGCGGGGAGGCGTCGGGCCCGCCGTCGGGCAGTGTCCTCAGCGCGTCGAAGACCTGGTCGAGGTGCCGGGCGGCCATGCCGGGGCAGCAGGTGGGGAAGACCCGCAGCGGTCCGCCGGCGAAGCCCTTCAGCAGGTGGTGGAGCCGGTCGACCATCAGCGCGTGCACGGGGTTGCGGCTGGTGAACGGCGTGCCGGAGGCGGACCCGAGGGTGCTCGCCGTCCACAGCCGGGCGTAGATCTCGTCGAAGAGTTCGGTCTCGATCGCGAACCCGAGGATCTCCTGGTTCGCCAGGACGCCGTCGGCGATCAGGGTCTTCCTGGTCCGGTCGAAGTCCGCGCGGGTGATCTCCGGCGGTCCGGTCATGCAGTAGGCGAACCAGGCGTCGTCCGCCGTGGCGTGGTCGAGCGCCGAGGAGAGCACGTTGAACGCGATCAGGTCGGTGCGCTCCAGCGAGCGCACCGCGCGGATCAGCGGGCGGTCGAGGACGTCCCGGCGGCCCGACTCCATCCGGGAGCGGATGCCTTCGATGACTTTCGGGCTCAGCTCCATGCCGTCGGTGATGCCGTGCTGCCACTGGGCGAACATCTCGTGGCAGTACAGCTGGATCTCGTACGGATTGCCGTCAGTGAGGTGGGTCAACGCGGCCACCACGTCGCCGGACGTGTGGCTGTGGAGGCCGACACTGCGCAGCGGTAGCAGCATGCAGTTCTGGATGTCCTCCCACTCGACGAAGCGGCGGACCTCGATCTCCCTGAACTGCCGCAGGATCGGCGAGTGCACCTCGGTGATCTGCTCGATCAGCCCCGAGGTTCCGGCGAGCACCAGCACCAGCCCGTGGACGCGCGAGGTGAGGAACCGCAGGATCGACAGCACCCGGGCGTCCTCGGCGATCACCTGGGCCTCGTCCACCAGCAGCACGATCGGATGGCCGAGCAGTCCCACGAAGTGCGCGAGGTCGGCCCGCAACGCCGCCTCCGGCACCCGGCCGCCCGGCCCGGTGAGCGCCACCGCCTCCGGGAACTCGAGCGGGGCCACGGCCTCCGCCCCGGCGGCTCCGGCCATCACCCGCCGCACCGCCGCCGTTCCGACGGGCGCGGTGCCCGCGGCCTCGGCGGCCTCGGCGGCTTCGGCGGCGACCACGGCGACGATCTCCTCGTAGAGCTTCCGGAAGAAGTCCGCGGGCTCCCGGTCGGTGTCGTTCAGCTCCACCCGCACCGTGGTGAACTTCCGTGCCGCGGCCAGTCGTTCGGTCGCATTGAGCAGGCTCGTCTTCCCGGCGGCCCGCGGGCCGTGCAGGACGACGCACACCGACGGCCGGTCCACGCATGCCTGGTCCAGTTCGTACCCGAGGACGGCCAACTCCTCGCCGCGCCCGGCGAAGACGGCGTCGTCGCGAACCGGGTTGCGGTAGTCGTACGGATTGCGCAACGCGGAAATGTCCACAAGCCCCCTGACCTCGCGTCGATCGTAGGGTCTGGGGGAGGCGGAGGGGAGGGTTCTGCGGACTGCCGACGGCCGGATTCCGGAAGTAACTGACGCTCTCGGCAACGGAACTGACGGTACGTCGGCCGCAGCCTTCCGCTCCGGCGAGGCGAGGGCTCGGGGTGGCTGGGGCAGTAGCAGGCCGTTCGGGAGGTGGCAAGGGGGTGGTCGGTGGCGGGATCTCGCCAGTGCGGTGAACGGGGCGGTGGTGGGGCATCCCCGGCGGTCGGGCGGGGCTGGTGGCGGGACCTGGCCAATGTGCGGGCGGGAGCTGTCCTTTTACCGTCCGCATTGTCATGCTACTGCCCACCTCCCGTTCGGCGGCCGTCCCTCCCCACCCTGACGGGCCGTCACGAAGCGTGCGGGAGCAGCACGTCAGCGCCCGTACCGCCTCACGGTGCCAAGCCCGGCGCCCCGGTGCGCGGCGCGACCGCGCACCTGCGGTCTCGTGGAAGGGACACCCCGCACGTGAAGCGAAAGCCGACAGTCGGAGCCGTGCTCGCCGCCGCCGCCCTGCTGGCGGGCGTCGTCCAGGTCGCCGCGGCCCGGCCGCCCCCGCGTACGCGGGGGCGTCGGCGGCGGGGCAGCAGCGTGACGCCCTGCTCGCGCTGGCCGGGGCCCAGGCCGGCCCGGTCGCCAGGGCGCTCGCGCTGGGCGGCCAGGAACGCCTGATCGTCAAGGACGCGGTGCTGGACGCCGACGGCGACCGCCACCTGCGCTACGAGCGCACCTTCGCGGGCCTGCCCGTCATCGGCGGCGACCTGGTGGTGCACCAGCGGGCCGACGGCTCGATCAGCTCCGTGGACCGGGCCTTCGCCGGGCAGTTGTCGCTGCCGAGCCTCGTCCCGGCGCTCTCCGCCGAGCAGGCCGCCGCCGGGGCGACCGGCGCCGTCCGGGCTGCGCCCGGGGCTGCCGCAGGGCCGGAGGGCGCGGCGCTCGCGGAGGTCGGGGCCGCCGGGCAGGCGCAGTTGGTGGTCTGGGCCGGCGGCGACGCCCCGCGGCTGGCCTACCGGACGGCGGTGGCGGGCGTGCGCACCGACGGAGTCCCGAGCAGCCGGCGGGTGATCACGGACGCGGGCACCGGAGCGGTGCTCGCCACCGACGAGGGCATCCGGACCGCGACGGGCACCGGCACCGGCGTCCACGTCGGCGCCGTCACCCTCACCACCACGCAGAGCGGCGGCACCTACCTGCTGAAGGACGCCACCCGCGGCAACCAGTCCACCGTCGACGCCGGCGTGGCCGGCAGCCCGATCTTCACCAGCGCCACCAACGTCTTCGGCAACGGCCTCCAGTCGAACCGTCAGTCGGCGGGCGTGGACGCGCAGTTCGACGCCGCCGCGACCTGGGACTACTACAAGAACACCTTCGGCCGCAACGGCATCCGGAACAACGGCGTCGGCATCACCAGCCGCGTCCACACCGGAAACAACCTGCTCGACCTCTTCTGGGACGACTCCTGCTTCTGCATGAGCTACGGCGACGGCCCCGGCAACGCCAAGCCGATGACCGAACTCGACGCCGCCGCCCACGAGATGACGCACGGCGTCACCGCCGCCACCGCCGGGCTGGTCTACTCCGGCGAGGCCGGCGGCCTCGACGAGGCCACCTCGGACATCCTCGGCACCATGGTCGAGTGGTCCGCCGACCTGCCCGCCGACCCGCCGGACTACCTGATCGCCGAGAAGCTCGACCTCAACAACAACGGCACCCCGCTGCGCTACATGGACAAGCCCTCCAAGGACGGCTACTCGCGGGACTACTGGTACGCGGGCATCGGCAGCCAGGACCCGCACTACTCCTCCGCCGTCGGCAACCACTTCTTCTACCTGCTGGCCGAGGGCAGCGGCCTGAAGACCATCAACGGCGTGACCTACAACAGCCCGACCTTCGACGGCTCCATCCTCGCCGGCATCGGCCGCACCAAGGCCGCCGCCATCTGGTACCGCGCCCTGACCGTCTACATGACCTCCACCACCACCTACAAGGGCGCCCGCACCGCGACCCTCCTGGCAGCCACCGAACTCTACGGCTCCCCGGAAGCCACCGCCGTGGCCGCGGCCTGGAAGGCGGTCAATGTCAACTAGGTCCTGCCGGCGGATCGTGCGACCTCCGGACGGTCGGAGCGCCGTGGCACCCGGTGCCGGGTCCTCCGAGCGGTCCGGGCGGACGCCGACGCCCGGGGCCGGCTGGGCCGGAGCCCGGTGGGCGGGGACTCGACCTCGTGCCGGGCCCACCGGCACGCCGCCGGGGCGCCCCGGCGGCGTGCCGCGATCCCGAAAGAAGACACCGGACGGTGCCGGGCGGGATCCCCGCCGACGGGCCGTCACATCCGGAACCCCGTAAAGGAGAACCACCGTGCCACACATCAGCATCGGCAACGACCTCCCGGGCATCAGCGGTCTGCTGGCCGACCGCCCCGACAGCGCCGCGCCACTGAACCAGCTCGTCAACGTCCTGCTGCGCGGCCCCTCCCCGCTGCCCCGGGGAGAGCGCGAGCTGATAGCCGCCTACGTCTCCGAACTCAACCGGACCCGGTTCTGCTCCGACTCGCACGGCGCGTTCGCCGCCGCGCAGCTCGACGGCGGCGAGGAGTTGGTGACGGCCGTCCTGAACGACCTGGAGACCGCGCCGGTCTCCGAGCAGCTGCGCGCCCTGCTGCGGGTCGCCGCCGAGGTCCAGGCGTTCGCCCGCCCGGTCTCGGAGAAGGCCGTGGCCGCCGCCCGGGCGGAGGGCGCGGGGGACGACGAGATCCACGACACGGTGCTGATCGCCGCCGCGTTCTGCATGTACAACCGCTACGTCAGCTGCCTCGACACCGAGCTGCCGGCCGACCGGAGCTACTACACCGAGGGCGCCCGGCGGATCGTGGCGCACGGGTACGGCAGCCGGCGCTGACGACGCCTCCGGGCCCCGGTCGGTGGACCGGGGCCCGGGACGCGCGGCGGTGGGGAGAGAGCAATCGGGAAGAAGGCGGCGGACGCGAGGCCCGGAATCATGAGCCCTCCCATCGTCCGCGCCGGGAGCAGCCCACCCATGCCACACACCGAGGCCGGCCCGCCCCACCCGCTGCCCGCCCCTTCGCCCGGGGCCGTGCGGTCACGTCGCCGCGCCGTCACCGCGACCGTGGTCGGGAACTTCGTGGAGTCCTTCGACTGGCTGGCGTACGGTCTGTTCGCCCCGCTCTTCGCGGAGCGGTTCTTCCCCTCCGCCGATCCGACCACCTCGCTGCTCGGTGCCTTCGCGGTGCTCGGGGTGGGCGTGCTGGCCAGGCCGCTCGGCGGCGTGCTGCTGGGCCGGCTGGCGGACCGCCGGGGCCGCAAGCCGGCGCTGCTGCTGGCGATTCTCCTGATGACGGCCGGTTCGGTCCTGATCGGGAGCGCCCCGACGTACCAGCAGGCCGGGATCCTCGCCCCGGTGCTGCTGCTCTGCGCCCGGCTCGCCCAGGGCATCGCCTCCGGCGGCGAGTGGCCCGCCGCGGCGGCGTACCTGATGGAGCTGGCCCCGCCTCGCCGCAGGGGCCTCTACGGCAGCCTGTTCTCGCTCACCACCGCCGCGGGCGCGTTCACCGCCGCGATGCTCGGCGGCATGCTGACCGGCCTGGTGGGCCCCGGCGCGATGGAGACCTGGGGCTGGCGGGTGCCGTTCCTGATCGGCGGCGTGCTCGGGCTGGTCCTGCTGGCGCTGCGGAGCCGGATCACCGAGAGCGAGGTCTTCCGGCGCGAGGTGAGCTCCCGTCAGGACCGCAGCCCGCTGCGCGAGGTCCTGCGCGCCCACCGGCAGCAGGTCCTGCGCTCCGTCCTCCTGGTGGCCGGGATGGCGACCGTCGGCAGCACCTGGACCTCGGTGATACCGGCGATGGGGCAGCGGCTGGCTCCGGACGGCACGATGTTCTGGGCCGTGGTCTGCGCCACCGCCGGGATGATCCTGCTCCAGGTGCCGATCGGCCTGCTCGCCGACCGGGTCGGACCACGGCGGCTGCTGGTGGTGGCGAGCCTGCTCTTCGCCACCGGCGGCTCCTGGGCCTACCTCGCCATGACCGGCCGGTTCACCAGTCTGCTGCTCGCCTACGGCAGCGGCGTGGTCTACCTGGTCTGCGTCACCACGGTCCTGCCCGCCCTGCTCGCCGAGATCTTCCCGCCCCGCGTACGCGCCCTGGGCATCGGCCTCCCCTACGCACTGACCAGCGCCGTCCTGGGCGGCGCCACCCCGCTCCTGGCCACCCACCTCGGCAAGAACGGCCCGTCCGGGTGGTTCATCGCCGGCGTGGTGGCCGCCGTCCTCCTCGGCCTCGCGGCCACCGTGACCTTCGGCCCCTCCGACACCGAACGGTCCCGACCGGCGCACCCGGAGCCGGTGCCGGCGGGTCAGGGCCCGTCCGGCAGGATCCGCCGGACGGGGCGGTGACCGCAGACGTTCACCGGGGCGCGGCCGGCCCACCTGCGGCGCGTCTTCGCGCGTGGCCTCGACCGCGTCCCCGACCGCGCGTTCGCGTTCGACGAGTTCGCCGTGGCGGGAACGGCCTGAGCCGGGGCGGACGACCGGAGAAAGTCGCGTGACCCCGCCAGTGGCACCGGCGACACTGACGCCATGACTGGTCCGGCACTGCCTCAACTGCTTCGACCGCGTGCCCTGCGGCCCGGCGATCTCGTGGTCATTGCCTCGCTGTCCGGTCCGCTGCCGGCCGCCTACGAGCCCAACGTCGAGCAGACGGTCGTGGTGCTGGAGCGGATGGGATTCCGCGTGCGTCGGGCTCCGCTGCTCGAAGCGGGACGCCGCCACTGGTGGAGCGCGGCCACGCCGGCGGAGATCGCCGGGGAACTCAACGGTCTTCTGCGTGATCCCGAGGTGCGCGCGATCGTCGCGAGCGACGGCGGCCAGACGGCGCTCGGCTACCTCGACCTGATCGACGTCGAGGCGATCAGGGCCGACCCCAAGCCCATCCTCGGCTACAGCGACATCTCGCTGCTGCATCTGGTGCTCTACGCGCGCACGGGCCTGGTCGGCTTCCACGCCGACATGGCCGTCCCCGGCTTCGGCGGGCACTGGCGCTCTGCGCCCG
Organism: Kitasatospora cheerisanensis KCTC 2395; assembly: GCF_000696185.1. Taxonomy (GTDB): domain Bacteria; phylum Actinomycetota; class Actinomycetes; order Streptomycetales; family Streptomycetaceae; genus Kitasatospora; species Kitasatospora cheerisanensis. The sequence goes on from NZ_KK853997.1 coordinate 7,765,484, forward strand.
CGGCGCGCCGCGCGGATCTGGAAGCGCTCTACGCCAGGTTGCTGACCGGCACCGAGGCGATCGGTGCGCTGCCCGCGAGCCCGTCGTGGGAGTGCTGGCGTCCTGGCCGGGTCGAAGGCCGGCTGATCGGCGGGGTGATCAACCGGATCGTGCTGGCGCAGGCGACGCGATTCGCGCTGCCGCTCGAACGGTTCGACGGCGCGGTGCTGTTCTGGGAGGAGATGGGCGGCCTGGCATCGCACGTGTGGAGCTATCTGCAAGTGATGCGGCACTCCGGCATCCTCGATCGGATCTCCGGCATGGTCGTGGGCGTTCCGCGCGAGATCGGCGGACTCGAGCCCGGCGCGTCCCCGACCCTGCCCGAGATCGTCCTCGACGTCCTCGGCGACCGGGACATCCCGGTCCTGGGCAACGTCGAGTTCGGGCATGCCGGCCCGAATCTGCCGATGCCGGTCGGCGTCCGCGTCGGCCTCGATGCGCAGCAGCGGACGTTGTCGCTGCTCGAACCGGCGGTGGGGCCGCACGCGACGATGGCGCCGGCCGGCTGAGCACCGCGGCTCGGTGCACCGGCGGCCCCGGCAGCACCACCGCCCCGGGCCGACCCGCTTCGGTGACCGCCGCCCTGGGCCGCCCGTTCACGGTGCGGCGGGACGGTCGTGGTTGGCGGGGCGGGGTCAGGCCTCGGCCGGTCGGTGCGGCGCCGCGGCGGGGTGCGCCAGCCAGAAGAACAGGGGCGGCAGCACCAGTTCGACCACGCCCAGCACCAGTTGGAACCAGTGCGGCCAGCCGTCGGCGGCGATCGACAGGATCCGCCCGAGCCCGCCCAGCAGCATGAGCCCGGCCAGCCAACGGACGGCGGCCACCGGGACCGGCGACTGCCGGGCCGCCCAGAGCCAGGCGACGCCGTAACCGGCGAAGATCGCGCCGAAGAAGCGGCCCAGGCTGTCGACCGTCGGACCGGCCGAGGTCGCGCCCGGGATCGCCGCGTTCCCGAGCAGCAGGTGGTAGAGCCCGATCGCGGCGCAGGCGTACCCCATGACCTTCATGAGTCCCCGCAGTGCTCCGACCTTCGTCATGGCAGCGTCGCCCCCGTTTAGTAGACACGTGTCAACCAGGCTCACCAGGCTACGGCCGGTTAGTAGACACGTGTCAAGTACCATGGCGGCGTGCCTCCCAGACGACGCCTCAGCCCCGCCGACCGCCGCGCCCAGCTCCTCGCCGTCGCCGCGCAGGCCTTCGCCGCGCACCCGTACGACGAGGTGCTGATGGAGGACGTCGCCGAGCGGGCCGGCGTCTCCCGCGCGCTGCTCTACCGGCACTTCCCGAGCAAGCGCGACCTGTTCGCCGCCCTCTACCGGCAGGTCGCCGAACAGCTCCTCGCCCAGACCCGGTTCGACCCCGCCGACTCGCTGGTCGAGCAGCTCACCGAGGGCCTGGACGCCCACATCGAGTACTTCGCCGAGAACCGCCACACCGTGCTCGCCGCGAACCGGGTGCTGGCCGGCGACCGCCTGATCCAGACGATCATCGCCGAGGAGCTCGACGCCCTGCGCGAACGCCTGCTCGGCGTCCTCCCGCACACCGACGCCGGCACCCGCGCGGCCGTGTCGGGCGTGCTGAAGAGCTGGCTGGTGTTCGTCCAAGTCCTGTGCGTGGACTGGCTCGCCGACCCGCACTGCACCCGCACCGAACTGCGCGAGGTCTGCATCGGCGCCGTCCTGGGCGCGATCCGACCGCTGCTCCCGGAGGACCCCGCCCCGACCCGCCCGCACTGACGCCGACCCGCTCCGCAGCGACCCCGGTCCGCGGTGCGCACCCCGGCCTGGGCGTGGTGACCCGGGTCACATCCGGAACCTGTCAGCAATCGGTGCGCCGCCCCGTTCAGAGGGCACGCGAACCAGACAGGAGCACCGTCATGAGGCACCGCATCGTCGTCCTCGGCGCCGGCTACGCCGGAGCCTTCGCCGCCGGCAACCTGGCCCGCCGGCTGTCCGCCGCCGACACCGAGATCACCGTCGTCAACGCCGCCCCCGAGTTCGTCGAGCGGATGCGGCTGCACCAGCTCGCCATCGGCCACCCGGTCCGGTTCCGCCCGCTCACCGAGCTGTTCGCGGGCACCGGCGTGCGCGTCCGGGTCGCCCGGGTCACCGCCCTCGACCCCGAGCGCCGGACCGTCGCCGTCACCGGCGAGGACGGCGACGCCGAACTGACCTACGACACCCTGCTGTACGCGCTCGGCAGCGCCGTCGACCGGCACGGCGTCCCCGGCGTGGCCGAGTACGCGTTCGACGTGACCGGCCTGTCCGCGGCGCTGCGGCTGCGCGAGCGGCTGGCCGAACTCGGCCCCGGCGGAAGCGTGTTGGTGGTGGGGGAGGGGCTCACCGGGATCGAGACCGCCGCCGAGATCGCCGAGGCCCGGCCCGATCTGAAGGTGGCGCTCGCCGCCCGCGGCGAACTCGGAGCGTGGCTGTCCCCGAAGGCCCGCCGCCACCTGCGCGCGTCCTTCGCCCGGTTCGGCATCGCCGTCCACGAGCACACCGCGATCGCCGCCGTCGAACCGGGCGTGGCGATCGCCGCCGACGGCCGCTCCGTTCCGGCCGAAGTGACGGTCTGGGCAGCCGGGTTCGCCGTGCAGCCGCTGGCCGCCGTGAGCGGTCTGGAGGTCACCGCGGACGGCCGGGTGGTGGTCGACCGCACCATGCGCTCGGTCTCCCACCCGGACGTCTGGGCGGCCGGCGACAGCGTCCACGCGATCGGCGCCAACGGCCGCCCGCTGCCGATGTCCTGCGCCTCGGCCGGCCTGACCGCCATGCAGGCGACGGCCGCGATCATCGCCAGGCTGACGGGCCGTGAGGTCACCGTCTCCGGGCTGAAGTACTACGGCAACCACATCAGCCTCGGGCAGCGGGACGCGATCGTGCAGATGGTCGACGCCGAGGTCCGCGCCAAGTCCTGGTACCTGGGCGGCCGGACCGCCGCCCGGTTCAAGTCCGGCGTGCTCAAGGGCTCGGTGTGGAGCATCGCCCACCCGACCTACGGCCTGCCCCACCGCAGGCGCCACCTGTCGCTCGCCCCCGAGCAGGCCCCCGTGCGGAGCGCCGCCTAAGTTGTGGTGCATGGACACTGTCGCCGTCGACCGCTTCGAGGCCAGCCGGGGCCGGCTGGCCTCGCTGGCGTACCGTCTGCTCGGCTCGGCCGCCGACGCCGAGGACGCCGTCCAGGACGCGTTCCTGCGCTGGCAGGCCGCCGACCGCACGCGCATCGAGGTGCCGGAGGCGTGGCTGACCAAGGTGGTCACCAACCTCTGCCTGGACCAGCTCCGTTCGGCCCGCGCCCGGCACGAGCGGGCCGCGGGCGAGCACCTGCCCGAACCGCTGCTTCAGGGCGACCCGATGCTCGGACCCGCCGACACCTACGAGCAGCGCGAATCGGTGTCGCTGGCGGTGCTGACCGTGATGCAGCGCCTCGCGCCGGTCGAACGCGCCGCGTACGTGCTGCGCGAGGCGTTCTCGTACCCGCACGCCGAGATCGCCGGGATCCTCGACATCAGCGAGTCCGCCAGCCAGCAGCACGTGCACCGGGCCCGCCGCCGGGTCGCTGCCGAACGCCGCGGCGACGACGGGCAGCCGGACCCGGCGTCCGCCCGCCGGGTGGTCGAGGAGTTCCTGCTCGCCGCCACCTCCGGGCGGGTCGACCAGCTGGTGGCGATGCTGACCGCCGACGCCACCGCCGTCTCGGACGGCGCCGGCCTGGCCAAGCGGCTGCTGCGGCTCACCGACCGGAAGCAGATCGCCACCTTCGTGCGGGCCGGGTTCCGGCCCACGCCCGCCAAGATCCGGCTGGCCGGCGGCGCGCCCGTGCTGCACGTCGCGCACGTCAACGGCTCCCCGGCCGTGATCGCCGTGGTCGAGGGCCGGGTGCGCGGCGCCGTGGTGCTGGAACTGCGCGACGGCCTGGTGGCCGGCCTGTGCGGCATCGCCGCCCCCGCCCGGCTGGCCCGCCTCGACGCGGCCTGGCAGCAGCACAGCCCCGAGTCCCCACCGGTGGCCAGCTGGTGACAGGCAGTCAGGAACGGACGGGCTCGACCTTGACCCGACGGCCGGGGCCGTGTCCTCCACCGGCACCAGGCCGGACCGAGCGGGTTGCCTTCGTGGCGCCCGCGGCGTGCGCGTTCTTCGTCCTGCCTTCAGCGTGGAGCTTGACCTCAGTTCCTCGCCGACCCGTCCCTGCTGCCCAGCCTGACGGGCCTTCAGCGGCAGGACGACGCCGCCCACCGCGAACTGCTCACCCAGCACGGCGAGGACGACCGCCCCGGCCGGACCGCGCTCACCGCGCTGATCCGGCGGAAGCTGTGCGCGGCGGGCCCGGAACCGCCCTGAGGAACAATGGCCGGATGCCCGACACCACCCCGCACCCCGCAGACCCCACCGAGCAGCCCGGCGAGGTCGCCCGCCTGATCGCCTCCGCCTGGCAGCGCCTGCGGGACGAGGCGGCCGGACTGGACCACCCGTGGGCGCCGACGCACCGTCAACTGGTCGAGGCCGCCCACGCCGAGCCCGTGCTGCGCGTCCTCTTCCCGTTCACCAGCCACTGGGCGCTGCGCTTCTCCACCACCACCGGACCCGCCATGGCCGCCGTCGGGCCGGTCCTGGCGGCGGGCGGCGACGGCACCTTCGGGGTGGGCACCGGTCTGGGCGCCCCGGACCTCGGCAGCTACCCGACCGCGCGGGAGGCCGTCGCCCGCGCCGTCCGCGAACTCCCGCCCGTCCTCGGCCCGGTGACCCTCGGCGGCCCGCTGCGGCCGCTCGGCGGCGGGGAGTAGGCCGCGCGACATGTTCGAGTACCACGGCTGGGTGACCGTCCGGGAGAGCGCCGCGGCGGAGGACGACGAGGACTTCACCACCGAGCGGGCGCGCCTGCGGCGGCTGGTGGCCGGCATCGAGGAACGGGCCCGGCAGGTCGGCGGGCACGGGCTGCTCGACGTGCGGTGGATCAACGGCGAACCGTTCGTGCAGCTGGCCGGGTTCGCCAACCACCGCGACCCCGGGATCCCGGAGTTCTTCCGCGAGGTCGGCGCCCGCGCCCCCGGCTCCTACGGGCTGCTGTACGTCCACGACGACGAGGACCGCGCGCACCCCGAGGGGTTCGTGGTGCACCGGATGGTCCGGGGCCGGGTGAGCGAGCACCAGGACGCCCTGCTGTCCCCGTGCATCCCGGTGCTGGAGGATCCCTGGACGTCCTGACGGCAGGTCACGGACGGCGGGCCAGGAAGACGAACTCGCGGCCCGGACGGTCGGGCGCGTCGCGGACCTCCAGGAGTTCGAACCCGGCCGCCCGCAGGTCCTCGGCGACCTCGGCGCGCTCGCGGAAACGCAGCGTGGAGTCCGAGACGAGACGGGCGCCGTCGGCGCCGAAGACGTAGTGCCAACGGAACGTCACCAGCGGCCCGGACACGTCCAGCAGCTCCGCCCAGGTCTCCACCCGGCCGACGCCGGGCACCTCGTCGACCTGGTGGGTGGCCTCGCGGTTCCACTCCTCCCAGGCCCGCCGCGCCGGGTCGCGGGTCTCGAACGCCAGGTGCCCGCCCGGGCGCAGCGCGGCCCGGACGCCCCGCAGGGTGCCGCGCCAGTCGCCGGGATCCGTGATCGCCTGGGCCGCGTTGGCCGTCAGGGTGACCAGGTCCACCCGCAGCGGCGGCAGCGTGGTCCCGTCGCCGCAGAGCCAACGGACCCGCTCGGCGCCCGGCTTGGCGCGGGCCAGCGCGAGGGACGCCTCCGCCGGGTCCACCCCCGTGACCCGGTGGCCGCGTTCGGCCAGCAGCAGCGCGAACACGCCGGTGCCGCAGCCCAGATCGAGGACGCTGCGCGCGCCGAGCTCGTCCGCCAGGGCGAGATAGGGGACCAGGTCACTGCGGTCCGGATCCAGCACGTCGTAGAGGGCGGCCAGCCGGGGATCGGTGAAGCACTCGTCAGCCATGCGGGCGAGGGTACGGCCGACCCGGGGCCGGGCACCCGTGGTTTTCCGCCCGGCGCAGGGCAAGGGCGGTCCGCCCACCCGGGGAAAACCCGTTGCCGTCGGGACGGGGCGTTGCGTACGGTGTGCGGGTGAACACCGGAACGGCCATGGGCCACGCACGGATCGGCGACCCGGTGGGCGACTGAGCCCACCCCGGGCGTCCTCGGGGCGCCCACCGGTCAGGGGACCACCCGGTCCCGGGAGCAGTGCTCCCGGTACGACCAGGCTTCTCACCCACCCCTGACTCGGAACGAGGTTCCTCGCCATGCCCGCTGCCTTCAACCACACCATCATCCCCGCCACGGACCGCGAGGCCTCGGCACGCTTCTACCTGGAGCTGCTGGAGGCCGAACAGGCGCCGTCCTGGGGCCCGTTCACCAACCTGACCATCGCCGACGGCGTGCTGCTCCAGTTCGCCGAGCCGCCGGTGGAGATCCAGCGCCACCACTACGCCTTCCTGGTCGACGACGAGCACTTCGACCGCGCCTACGCCCTGCTCTGCGAGCGGGAGATCCCGCACTGGGCCGACCCGCAGATGCAGCGCCTCGGCGAGACCAACACCGAGCACGGCGGCCGAGGCGTCTACGTGCTCGACCCGGCCGGCCACGGCGTCGAACTGATCACCCGCCCCTACCTGTAGGCCCACCGCAGGCCCGCCGGTAGGCCACCGGCGGTGCGGGTGCGAGGATGACCCGATGGACCATCAGGACGTGCGCGCCGCCCTCGCGGAGCTGCGCCTCACCCTCGCCCCGCACCTGGAAGCCGACTGGAGCGTTCCGGCCGGCGGGCTGGAGTGGTCGTGCCGGGAGACCCTGGCGCACATCGGCCACGACCTGCTGGCCTACGCCGGCCAGCTGGTCGCCCGGCCCGCCGACCGTTACCTGCCCTTCGACCTGACGGTCCGTCCGGACGCCGACCCCGCCGCCACCCTGCAGATCAGCCTGGCCTGCGGAGAGCTGCTGGCCGTCGCGCTCGCCGCCGCCGACCCCGGGCTGCGCGCCTGGCACTGGGGCCCGACCGACCCGAGCGGCTTCGCCGCGATGGGCGTCGCCGAGATCCTGCTGCACACCCACGACATCGCCACCGGCCTCGGCCTCGGCCGGACCCCGCCGCCCGGGCTCTGCGCCGCCGTCCTGGCCCGGCTGTTCCCGGACGCCCCCGCCGGCGACCCGGCGGCCGTGCTGCTGTGGTGCACCGGGCGCGGCGAACTGCCGGGCCTGGAACGGCGCACCTCCTGGGGCTGGAAGGCCGCGCTGCCCTCCTGACGCGGGGGGATCCGACGACCCGTCAGGACAGCGCCCGCCACCGCGCCCGATCTCCGGAGCGGTACCGCGCCCGCCGCCGCTGCCGGGTGCTTCAGGAGGGCGACGGCACCATGCGGTGCAGGCCCTTGCGGTCGTAGTAGTGGGTCATCGCGAAGCCGAAGACCAGCGCCACCACGAAGCCGACCGCGATCATCACCCAGCCGCGGGTCAGCCCGGCGTCCGCCTGCGCGTCGAAGTACAGGATCGCCCGCACCCCGCCCGCGACCTGCCGCATCGGCTCGAACGCGCCGAGGAAGCGGTAGAAGGACGGCGTGGCCTGGAGCGGGATCGTCGCGCCCGAGGACGGCAGGGCGAACGCGATGAAGACGAACATCGCGACCAGCTGGCCGAGCGTGCCGAACGCCGCGTTGATCGCCTGCACCCCGAGGCCGACCGCCACGCAGGCGCAGAACGAGAACACCCAGAGCAGCGGCAGGTGCGGGGCGTCCATGTTCAGGATGCCCACCGTCGCCAGCATGATCATCGTGGTGGTGACGGCCGACAGGCCCGCCGTCATCACCATCTTCACCACCAGCGTCTGCGTCCGGTTGATCGGCACCGTCGGCCGGCGCGAGTGCCACGGGCCGATCTCGCTGTCCGCGTAACCCAGCGCCGTGTCCACCCCGTTGTGCACCAGGTTGGCGCTCAGGAAGCCGGCCAGCACCAGCAGCAGGGTGTAGTAGAACGCGCTCAGCCCCAGCCCCGTGTGCCGGGCGATCGGATGCCCCTGCTGCACCTGCACGTCCACCGGGTCGGCCAGCAGCAGCCGCGCCGTCGGCGGGGCGTTCGGCACCGCGGCCGTCAACTGCTCGCCGATCGACCGCGAGGACCGGTGCGCCGCCTGCTGGGTGATCTGCGAGGCCAGCGAGGAGGCCAGCGACCCGGTGCCCGGATTGGTCAGCGTCAGCAGCACCGGACGGGCCGAGGCCTGATCCGCCGTCAGCGCGGCCACCGTGCGGGAGAAGTCCTCCGGCACCACCAGCGCCCCGTACACCTTGCCCGCGGCCAGCTGCTCCTGCGCCCGCTCGCGGCTCAGCCGCTGCCACTGCACCTGGCCCGGCGGCGTCCCCGCCGCCACCGCGTCCGCCAACTCCGCGCCCAGCGGCGCGGAGTGTCCCGGCAGCGGCGGCCCGGCGTCCGCGTCGACCAGCGCGATCGGCAGCCGGTGCAGACTGTCGGACGGCGTCAGGATGCCGCCCATGTACAGCAGCGACAGCACCAGCGCGACCAGCGCGCTCAGCACCCCCGGAATCAGCCACAGCTTCCAGCGGCGCAGCACCCGCCCCGCGCGGGCCTCGGGGGCGTTCACCTGCGGGGGAATCCCGGTCGCCATGCCACTCCCGGCCACTCGACGCACCCTCGGTCCCCGGGTCGGGAACCCCCACGACGATAGGGTCGGGACGCGCCGTGCGGCCGCGACACCGGCGGCGACACCGGGTGCGGTCACCCCAACGGGCCAGCCGGGACCCGGCGGTGCCGTTCGCTAGGGTGGGTCCATGAACGAGCACGCATCGCCGGCCGGGACGGCGGACCCGGTCACCCCGGACTCCTCGGCCACCTCGGGCTCCTCGGGCTCGTCGGACGGGCGGGTGACGGCGCCGTTCGGGAACTTCCCCGACGTGCGGCGGGCCGTCGACTGCGTCGCCGAACTGGCCGGGCCGGTCGCCGCGCTGCTCAAGGAGTGGGACGCCGAACTCGCCCGCGCCGTGCGGTACGTGGACACCGACCCCGAACTCGCCGACACCGCCGTGTTCTGCGCCGCGTACCAGGTCCCCGTCGAGGCGTCGGCGAACTGCGTGGTGGTCGCCGCCAAGCGGGGCGGCGAGACCACGCTCGCCGCCGGCGTCGTGCTGGCCACCACCCGGCTCGACGTCAACAAGGCGGTGCGCGGCCACCTCGGCGCGCGCAAGGCCTCGTTCGCGCCGATGGACACCGCCGTCGGCGAGAGCGGCATGGAGTACGGCGGCATCACCCCCGTCGGCCTGCCCGCGCACTGGCCGCTGCTGATCGACGCCGCCGTCGCCGCCACCCCCTGGGTGCTGATCGGCAGCGGCCGGCGGCGCGGCAAGCTGATCCTGCCCGGCGCGGCACTGGCCGCCCTGCCCGGCGCGCAGGTGCTGGACGGGCTGGCGACCTGAGACCGCCGGGAACACCGGACGCCCGGCGGCGGTTGGACCGGATGGTCCCCGCCGGGCGGCACCGCGCGGAGGGGACACGCACCGCACCAGGAGTGCGGACGTCCCACGCGAGGAGTGAGAACGAGATGACCACGGACCGGGCTGTCCTGGCCGGCGGCTGCTTCTGGGGAATGCAGGAGCTGATCCGCAAACTCCCCGGCGTCCAGTCGACCCGCACCGGCTACACCGGCGGCGAGAACGCGCACGCCACGTACCGCAACCACCCCGGCCACGCCGAGGCGCTGGAGATCGTCTACGACCCGGAGCGGATCAGCTACCGCACGCTGCTCGAGTACTTCTTCCAGATCCACGACCCGAGCACCGTGGACCGCCAGGGCAACGACATCGGCAGCAGCTACCGCTCGGCGATCTTCTACGTCGACGAGCAGCAGCGCGCCACCGCGCTGGACACCATCGCCGACGTGGACGCGAGCGGCCTGTGGCCCGGCAAGGTGGTCACCGAGGTCACCCCGGTCGGCGACTTCTGGGAGGCCGAGCCCGAGCACCAGGACTACCTCCAGCACTACCCCAACGGCTACACCTGCCACTACCCGCGGCCCGGGTGGAAGCTGCCGGTGCGCGAAGGCGCGTGACGGTGCGTCAGGCCCCTCCGTCGGCCGCCGGTCGGTTCGTCCGACCGGCGGCCGGTGTTTTGCGGTAGGCGGCCGGTGTTGTGCGGTCGATGCTTCGCGGTCGGCGGTCGGCGGTCGGCGGTCGGCGGTCGGCGGTCAGTTGTCGGCTCGGGCGCGGAGCAGGGCGTCCAGGGAGTCGACGATCCAGTCCCAGGACTCCTGCGGGTCGACCGGGGTGTGGGCGAAGCCGCCGGCCGCCTCCAGTTCGATGTAGCCGTGGAAGGCCCCGCCGAGCAGGCGCACCGCGTGCGTCTGGGCGGGCTCCGGCAAGTGGTAGCCGCGCAGGATCGCCCTGGTCAGCTGGGCGTGCCGGGGCGCCGCACTGGCCGCGGCGGTCTCCGGGTCGAGCCGGAGCCGGGTGGCCTGGTAGCGGCCCGGATGCTCGCGTGCGTAGCCGCGGTACGCCTCGGCGAAAGCCGCCAGCGCGTCGCGCCCCGCCCGCCCGGCGATCGCGTCGCCCGCCCGGTCGGCGAGCTCGGCCAGCGACAGCAGGGCGATCCGCACCTTCAGGTCCTGCGAGCTCTTGACGTGCGAGTACAGGCTGGCCACCTTCACGTCGAAGCGCCGCGCCAACTCCGTCACCGTGACCTGCTCGAAGCCCACCCGGTCGGCCAACTCCGCGCCCGCCCTGGTGAGGACCTCCGCCGACAGCCCAGCACGCGCCACCCGGACCCGCCTCCCGCTCCTCGATCGCTTTCTCGCACCTCTCGGTCAGATTATCCATTTGCCTAAACGACTTAGGCAAATTAGCGTGGCGTTTCGTGCGAGAGTTGACCGAATCCGAGATCCGCGCCGCGTTCCTGAACTGCTCCAAGGGCGAGGCGAAACGACTGAACCTGCCGCGCGAACTGGCCGAGCAGCCGTGGAGCGAGCTCGACTTCCTCGGCTGGCGCGACCCGCAGGCCCCGACCGCGCCTACCTGGTCACCGTCGTCGACGACCGCGCCCGGGCCGTCGTCCTGCGCAGTTCCTCCGGCGCCGGCCGGCCGCCCCGGCGCAGCATCTGCTCCCTGTGCGTCACCACCCACACCGGCGGCGTCGCCCTCCTGGTCGCACCGCTGGCCGGCCCCGCCGGCCGCCAGGGCAACTCCGTCGGCGCCTACGTGTGCAGCGACCTCGCCTGCTCGCTGTACGTCCGCGGCCTGCGCGAGACCGGCACCAGGATCCACGAGTCGCTGACGCAGGAGCAGCGGATCGACCGCCTGCGCGACAACCTGACGGGATTCCTCGCCAAGGTGGCGGTCGGGGAGGCGAAGTGACGGGCGTTCAGGAGCCGGTCGTCGCAGGGGCGGAGGGCGTCGGCGCGTTCGAGGCGCTGGAGCGGCGGATCTGGTCCGGGCGGGCCGCCGCCTACGCCGCGAGCTTCGCCCGGCTGTGCGCCCACCCCGTCCCGGCGCTGCTCGATGCCGCCGGCGTCCGGCCCGGCAGCACGGTGCTGGACGTCGGCACCGGCACGGGCACCGTCGCCGCGGCGGCCTGCGCGCGCGGGGCCCGCGTGGTGGCCGTGGACGCCGAACCGAGCATGCTGGCCGAGGCGCGACGGGCTGCGCCCGAAGCCGAGGTGCGGGCCGCGACGCTTCCCGAACTCCCCTTCCCGGACGGCGCGTTCGACTGCGTCGTGGGCAACTTCGTGCTCAACCACGTCGGCCGGCCGGCCGACGCGCTCGCCGAACTCCGCCGCGTGCTCCGCCCCGGCGGCCGGCTCGCCCTCACCACCTGGGCGGCCCCCGCCCCGCCCGGACAGTCCCTGCTGGGCCGCGCCTTCGAGGCCGCCGGTGCGGTCCGCCCCGCGGACTTCCCCCGCCGCCCGCCGCGCTCGCCGCCGTCACCGAGCCGGGCGCCTTCACCGCGCTGCTCACCGGCGCCGGCCTGCGATCCGTCCACGGCCGGGTGCTGTCCTGGAACCACCGCGCCACCGCCGACGACTGGTGGGCCGGCCCCGCGACCGGCGTCGCCTTCCTGGGCGAACTGCTGCACCGTCAGGAGCCGGACGTGCAGCTCGGGATCCGTCGGGAGTTCGACCGGCTCGCCGCCGAATTCCTGGACGCTGACGGCCGGTTGGCGCTGCCGCACGCCGCGCTGCTGGTGTCGGCGCAGCGCTGACGGCAAGCGCAGCGGGGGCGCGGCCGCGGCGGCCGGCGATCGTGCGGGCGGGGCGGATCGCGTGGGCGGCCACCCTGCCCGCCGACGGTCCCACCGGCGGCGTCTTCTACGACGGCGAACGCGTCGCCTGACCACGAGCACCCGCCGGCGGCCCGGAGCCGGCGCCCCACGTCCGCCGTCCGGATCGGAGTCCAGGATGAAGTCGGTGCGGTTCAGCAGGTTCGGAGGCTCCGAGGTCCTGGAGATCGTGGACCTTCCCGCCCCGCACGCCGGCCCCGGCCGGATCCGCATCGCCGTCCGCGCCGCCGGCGTCAACGCCAGCGACAGGAAGAAGCGCGCGGGCCTGATGGACCAGGAACTGCCGCAACTGCTCGGGCACGAGGCGGCGGGCGTGGTGGACGAGGTCGGCGCGGGCGTCACGGGCGTGTCCGTCGGCGACCGCGTGCTCGGCCTCTCCGAAACCGCCGGCGTCCAGGCCGAGTCGGCGGTGCTGTCGCACTGGGCGCCGCTGCCGGCGTCCGCGGGCTTCGCCGCTGCGGCGGCCCTCCCGTCCGCGGCCGAGACGGCCGCCCGCGGACTCGACCGGCTGGGCGTGGCGAGCGGCACCCTGGTCCTGATCAACGGCGCCTCGGGAAGCGTCTGCAGCGTCGCCGTCCAGCTGGCCGTGGCCCGCGGCGCGGGGGTGATCGGCACTGCCGGCCCCGCCGGGCACGCCTACGTCCGGTCACTCGGGGCGGAACCCGTCGCCTACGGCGATACCCTCGGGCCGGCCGTCCGCGCCCTGGCCCCCGGCGGCGTCGACCGGGCCCTGGACGTCGCCGGACACGGAGCGCTGCCCGGGCTCATCGAGCTCAGCGGCGGCCCCGGACACGTCGTCACCCTCGCCGACTTCACCGGCGCCCAGCAGCACGGGGTGGCCTTCAGCCGCGGGGACGACGGCCGGGCCCTCTACGTCCTCGGCGAACTCGGCGCGCTCGTCGAAAGCGGCCGCCTCGCCCTTCCCCGGGTGCACGCCTTCCCGCTCGACCGGGTCGCCGAAGCGCACCGCCTCGGCGAGAGCGGCCGCGCGGCCGGGAAGATCGTCCTGGTCGACGGCTGAGCACCACCGCCACCCAGGCCCTGCCCCGAAGGCGCACTCCCAGGATGCCGCCGTCGATTCCGATGGGCCGCCAATCAACCGACCTCGACCGAGAGTTGGGTGCCGAGTTCGCGGAAGCCGAGCCGGGCGGCGACCCGGCGGGAGGCCGGGACGCGGGCCCGCCACTGGGGGAGGAGGCCGGCGGCGAGAGCGTGCCGCGCGGCGGCGGAGGCGGCGCGACGGGCGAGGCCGTGGCCCCGGTGGGCGGGGTCGGTGAGCACACCGAGATGCGCGATCCCGAACGGCCAGCGGCGGTAGCCGCAGGCGGCGAGCACCCGGCCGTCCTCGGCGAGGACCGTGAAGACCGGCGAGGTGAGGCCGGCCAGGCCGGACTCCTCGGCATCCGCTGCGCCCGTGCGGTGCGCGAGGTCGCACAAGCGGGCGTCGTCGCAGGGGAGTTGGTGGACGGTGGCCGGGTGCGGGCGGAGGCCGCCAGGGGCGAGGTAGGCGAGCGCGGCCGGGCCGAGCAGCCCGGTGACGGGGAGGAGGGTGCGCAGGAGGTCGGGGTCGGTGGCCGGTTCGTCCGGCTGCTCGTGCAGGGCCGCGCGGAGCAGGCGGGCGCGGCGCTCGTCCGGGGCGGTGGCCAGGACGGCGCCGCCCAGCGTCACCAGGCCGACCCAGCCCGGTGGGCAGAAGCCGGAGTTCGGCGAGACCACGACGGTGGCCCGGCCGGGAGCGGGGAAGGTCGCCGGGGCGTCCGCCAGGAGCTCCCAGCGGCGCCAAGTCTCGTGCAGCAGAGCATCGTTCGTCATCGCGCCATCCTGCCCGCCGCACCCCGCGCCCGGCACCTCGATTGTGCGCGCACCGCGGGCCGCCGGCCGGGAACGCGGCGGGCGGTGCCGGTGCGGATCTCGGCCGCCGCGTCGGCGTGGATCGCCGGGCGCTGCGAGGTGCCGTGCGGCGAAGGGGAGGAGCGGGTCGGGGCGGGGTGAGGTCAGTGGCCGCCGCGCGGGTACTCGCAGCCGCCTTCCAGGTAGACGCCGTGCACCTCGATGCGGCCCGCACCGGAGAGGACGCCGGTCAGACAGCCGCCCGAGCCCGGCACGGAGAGGGTGAAGTGGACGCCGTCGCCGGCGGCGGACAGCGTGGCCTGGGGGTAGTCCAGCCGGTTCATCAGCGCGCGGCCCTGCGCCTCGTCGGCGGGCGTCTCGCGGGCGGCCGCCGCCGTGATCCGGGCCGCGTGCGCCTCGCCCCGGCAGCGCTGACTCTCCGTCAGCAGCATCATCTTCCGGAAGGCGTGGTTCTCCGCGTACTTGGGGTTCTCCGGGTTCGACCCGCCGGACTCGCCGGAATCGCCGGGCCCGGCGGTCGGCACCGGGGTGGGCACGGCGGTGGAGGCCGTCGCGCAGGCCTTCGCCACCGCGGGGAACTTCTGGTCCGCCTCGGCGAGTTCGCGCTGCCGGCGCTCCGCCGCCTCCTGCTCGATCTTGCTGATGCTCGCCGACACCTGCGGGTCGGGCTGCGCCTTCGCCCCGGTGCCGGGGTCGCCCGCGTGCGTGCTGCCGCAGGCGGTCAGCGTGCCGGTGGTGGCGAGCGCGACAGCGGCCAGGACCAGGACAGGACGTTTCACGGCGAGTGCTCCCAAGGAAAACCAGTGGCGGGCCCCGGGCGGCCCGTCCCCCCGCGCGGCATTCTTCCGTATGCGATGCACCTGGCGCCAGAGTATCCGTACTCAAGTGCGGCCCAGGGCCGGACGGCGACGGCCGCGCCCGGCCCGAGCGCGCCTCCGTCGTACGATCCGCCGGTCGTATCCGTCGTACCGACCAGGGGGATCCACACGATGGCGCAGACCGACCAACACCGCGTGCACCGCTCCTCGTTCGGCGCGGTCGCCGGCGCGTACGCCGAACACCGCCCCGACTACGCGCAGGCCGCCGTCCGGTGGGCGCTCGAAGCGGCGCCCGGGCCGCGGGTGCTCGACCTCGGGGCCGGGACGGGCAAGCTCACCGGCTGCCTGCTCGCCGCGGGCGTCGAGGTCGTCGCGGTCGAACCCGACCCGGCGATGCTCGGCGCGCTGCGCCGCGAGCTGCCGGAGGTCCGGGCGCTGGCGGGCAGCGCCGAGGCGATTCCGCTGCCGGACGGATCCGTTGACGCCGTGGTGTCCGGCAACGCGATGCACTGGTTCGACATGGACGCGGCCGGCCCGGAGATCGCCCGGGTGCTCGCCCCGGGCGGGGGGCTGGCCGGGTTGTGGAACCTGTTCGACGACGGCGTCGAGTGGGTGGCCGGCCTGGCCCGGGTCGGCGGGCCCGAGGCGATCGGCCCGCGCGACGTGCCCGCGAGCTGGCGCACCGCGACGGCCGCGCTGCACCTGCCCCCTGCCGGCGGCCCCGCCCGGTTCGGAGCGGCCGAACAGGCCGAATTCCCGCACGGGCAGCGGCGGACCGCCGAATCGCTGGTGGCGACGCTCGGCACCAGGGCCGGCCTGCTGGTGATGCCCGCGGACGAGCGGGAGGCGCGGCTCGCCCGGGCCCGCGCCTACCTGGCGGGCCGGGCGGAGACCGCGGACGGCGAGTTCGACCTCCCGATGCTGACCGGGGTGCTGCGGGCCCGCCGTCTCTGACGGCGACTCAGGAGGCTGCGCGGTCCTGGTGCAGCGGGACGGCGTACACCGGCTCCGGACCGTACGAGGTGAAGCCGGAGGCGAGCAGGATCGGGCCGGAGGTGGTCGGGTTCGCCTTGACCAGCGCCATCGTCGCGCCGTGGCCCACCGCGTAGGTCAACCGGGCGCCGAGCAGCGCCCGGTACACGCCGCGCCTGCGCCACTGCGGCACCACCACTCCGCCGGTGAGCCGGGCGACGCCGTCCACGACCTGCACGCCGCCGCTGCCGATGGGCTCGCCGTCCAGGTACGCGACGACCATGCCGCCGCCACCGGCCGGGACGGACGCCGCGTTCCGGGCGGCGAGGGCCTCGATCCGGTCGTCCGGCGGAACGGCGCCGTTGAAGGCGGCGGCCTCCATCGTCACGCCGTCCCGGGCGGTGGCGGCGTCGGTGGCCCAGCGCAGCGAGACGTCCACGACGGGCTGCCGGAGCTCGGGGACGCCGCCGCTCAGGTCGGCCGCCATGATCTCCAGCACCAGCTTCACCGTCGCGCCGCGCGCGGACAGTTCGGCCTCCAGGTCGGCCGGGGCGCCGAGCAGCACCTGCCAGTCCAGGATCGGCGGGCCGAAGGCGCGGGCCCGCTCCACCAGCTCGTCGACGACCCGGCCAACCGGGCGGCCGGCGTGAACGAGACCACGGAGAGGTCGAAGTCGACGTAGTCGGGCAGCCGGAGGAAGGTGTACTCGTCGGTGCGGACGACCTCGGCGTCGGGCGGCATCCAGACCCAGGCCGCACCGGCGGCGGCGACATCGGAAACTGTCAGGCTCATGCAGCTCAGGCTAGGTGCGCATGATCGGAACGCCGGCTGCTGTTACAGGATCAGGACCTGACGGTGACACAGTTCGGGCCCGATCGGAACCTGTCAGCGGCCCCCGGCCAGCCGGTCGGCGTGGGCCCGCATCCGGGGCCGGTCGGCGGGGAAGCAGCTGTCCCACGGGCGGTCCAGCGGAAGCCAGGCGGCCGGCTGGTGGTCCTCCGGCGCGAGCGGCGCGGCCGGGTCGACCAGCGCGGCGTACGACAGCCCGAGGGTCGGCGGCAGACCGCGGAGGTACGAGCGGACGGCGGCGGCGGCCGGCGCGGCAGCAGCCGCACGGCGAGGCCGGTCTCCTCGCGGAGCTCGCGGGCGGCGCCCTCGCGCGGAGTCTCGCCCGGCTCGACCGCCCCGCCCGGCGGCACCCAGCCGCGGTGCCGGTGACGCACCATCAGGACGCGGGTCAGCGCCGGGTCGAACACCCACACCTCCGCCGCGAGCGGCTCGACCCACCCGCGGGCCCGCTCGGCGGCGAACCAGCGGCGGGCGTCGTCGTACTCGGCGGCGGCCGACGCGGCGTCGGCGGCCGCCGCGTCCAGGGCGCGCCGCTGCTCGGGCAGCTCTCGGGTCGGCATCCGGGCACCCTACGGCCCTGCTCCGACAGTGCGTCCTACTCGACGACCATCCGGACCTCGTGCCGGGGATCCCGGGTGCAGAGGAAGACGACGATCTCCTCCGGCCCCGTCAGGCCGGTCGGGTTGTCCTCGGGCCGGGCCGCGCGGGCAGGATCCCCGACCGGACTCCAACCCGGTTCGCCCTCCCCGCCCTCGGGGAGGGTCAGGAACAGGGCCGTCTCGGATCCGCAGTCGCACCGGACCCGGCGGGGGCCGACCGGCCAGCCGCCGGTCCTGGCGCCGGGAGCCACGGAGAGGTCCCGGTCGTAGGTCGGGCCGCCGGCGGCGTCCTGGGCCTCGTCCCACTCCAGCACGCGGGAGCGCAGCGGCTCCGGGAGGGCCTCGGCGCACGGGAACTCGGTGATGCCCTCCGGGCCGAGGACGCACTGCTCCAGCACGAAGCCGTCGATCGCGCCGGCCGGCCGCGGCGCCCCGACGGACCGTGAGAGTCCGGCCGCGGCACGCCAGATGAGGAGCGGGGCCGGTCCGGGAAGGTGCGAGAGAAGACCGGGCGCGCTGCGGTGGGGGAGCGGGCACCAGAGGAGCTGGACCAGGTCGGCGCCCTCCGGGAACGACGTCTCCGGTACGTCGGCGGCGTGCAGTTGCAGGACCGGCAGCAGGGGCACCGGCTGCTCGGGCGGCAGGAGTTCCTCGGTCGTGACGACGGCCCGGTCCCGCGGCTCGGCCGAGGCGGCGCGCTGGAGGTCGTACCAGCGGTCCCGGAAGGTGGCCAGGACGGAGCCGGGATCGGCCAGTTGCGCGGAGAACGGCTCCATCGACTGCTCGAAGTCCGCGTTCAGCCGGGCGAGTCCGGTGGCGGCATGCCGGGACTCCTCGGGCGTCGCGGGCCGTTCGACCTTCACCACGTGCGCCAGCCCGCAGGCCGGCCACGGCTCGTCCGCCGGCCACAGCAGGGGCCCCGCCAGTGAACTCGCCCCCGGAGCCGGGATCCCGCGGCGAGGATGCAGCCGAGTCGCGCGCCTGGCGAGGGGGGCGAGTTCGGGAAAGACGGCGAGAACGTCGAGCGGCCGGTCGGGCGTCGTGAACATGGGCCACGATCCCACCCGGGCACCGGCCGCTGTCAAGATCGGCAGCCCGGCCGCACCGCCTGTCCGACCAGGGCGGTAGCGTCTGCCGGCACGTCGACCGATACCGGATTCAGCTGCGCCTGCTGCGGCGAACACCACGCCGAGACCCCCATGAACTTCTCCAGCCCCGCGCCGGTCCACTGGGAGCCGGGGATGGAGCGGGCGAAGAAGTGCGAGCTGACGTCCGACCAGTGTGTGATCCGGGGCGAGGCGTTCTTCGTCCGGGGCCTGATCGAACTGCCCGTCCTCGGCCACGACGAGGTGTTCTCGTGGGGCGTGTGGGTGTCGCTCAGCGAGCGGAACTTCCTGCGGGCGAGCGAGATGTGGGAGAACCCCGCGCGGGAGTCGGAACCCGCGTACTTCGGGTGGCTGTCGACGGAGCTGTTCCCGTACGAGCCGACGACGATCAACCTGAAGACCATGGTGCACACCCGCGCGGTGGGCCTGCGGCCCACCGTGGAACTGGAGCCGACCGACCACCCGCTGGCCGTCGAGCAGCGGACGGGCATCACCATGGAGCGGGTGCGGCAACTCGCCGAGGCGGTGCTGCACGCCGGGGCGTGACGGAGGCCGCCCTGAGCCGAACGAGGGGACTCGGACACCGCGGGAGACCGGGCGGGCCGGGGCGGGAGCGGGCGACCTACAGTGCGGCGCAGGGGCCGAGTGTCGTGCCCGAGGTGTGGGCGGGGCCTGATCGCAGTGGGAGAGCTCATGACCGACGGACAGCTCCGCAGTACGCCCGCGCCCGGGCGCCGTCCGGGAACGCTGGTGCTGATGGGATCGGGGATCCGGGCCATCGGACAGTTCACCCTGGAGTCGCAGGAGTACCTCCGCTGGGCGGACCGGGTGTTCTACTGCGTCTCGGACCCGACCACCGAGCGGTGGATCCTCGACCAGCAGCCGGACGCGGTCGACCTGTACACGCTGTACGACAACGACAAGCCGCGGCGGATCACCTACGTGCAGATGGCCGAGTCGATGCTCCGGCCGCTGCGCGAGGGCCTGAACGTCGTCGGCGTCTTCTACGGACACCCCGGCGTGTTCGTCAACCCCTCGCACCGGGCCATCGCCATCGCCCGGCAGGAGGGCCACGCCGCGTTCATGCTGCCCGCGGTCTCCGCGCTGGACTGCCTGTTCTCGGACCTCGGGATCGACCCCTCGCGCCCGGGCTGCCAGATCATCGAGGCGACCGACCTGCTGCTGCGCAAGCGCCAGCTGCTGACGGACAGTCACGTGGTGCTGCTCCAGGTCGGCAGCGTCGGCGACACCGGCTTCCGGTTCGCCGGATTCCCGAACACCCACCTCGGGGCGCTGGTCAACTACCTCCAGGAGGCGTACGGGCCCGACCACGAGATCGTCAACTACATCGCCGCGCAGTACGCGATCGCCGATCCGGTGGTCCAGCGGGTGAAGCTGTCCGAGCTCCTGGAGCCGGAGAACAGCCGGCGGGTCACCGGCATCAGCACCTTCTACGTCCCGCCGGTGGCCGAGCGGCCGATGGACCTGGAGACGGCGAAGGCGCTGGGGCTGAAGGTCGCGGTCCAGCCCGAGCCGAAGGGCGGGAAGCTGCGCTCCGGCTCGGCGCTGGCGGGCCCGTTCGCGCCGTTCGACGAGCCGTACACCGAGTTCGACGAGCGGTTCGTCGAACTGCTCGACCGGCACCAGGTGCCGCGCGACTACCGCAAGTCCCGTTCCTCACGGGCGTTCTACGAGGCGATCCGCGACCTCTCCGTCGACCCGGCCAAGATCGAGCAGTACAAGGACGACCCGGACCGCGTCCTGCTGTCGCGGGCCCCGCTGCGCGCCGACGAGCGGACCGCGCTGCGGACCGGGCACGCCGGACGGATCCGGGAGGGCTTCCACCGCACCGAGGACGAGGTCGCCGCCGGGTTCGTGCTGAGCCTGGTCACCGACGTCGAGACCGCCGCCGAGTACACCCGCCTGCTGGTCGAGGCGTCCGCGGCGCCCGCACCCGCCGAGGCGGCCCGGACCGCGCTCGAACACTGGGGCTACGACACCGACGTCACCGCGATCGGCGAGGCGTTCACCAGGCTCGGCGCCGGACGGGCGCTGTGGGCCGGCGGCTACCACCTGGTCGTCGACGGCGAGCCCGGCCGGACGCTGTTCGTCGGCGGCACCCGGATCGAGCTCGACGGGGCGGAACTCCAGGGCGCCCGGCTCGCCGACGGGGTGCTGTCCTGGAGCGAGGACGCCGGCAACTCCTCGTCCGGGGCACTCGAGTTCGCCCTCGCCTCCGCGCCGCAGGACGGCACGGCCGGCGCCGGCTACGTGGGCCCGTACTGCCACGGACGGGTCTGGCACGGCAGCGCCCGCCCCGCCGCGGAGAACGCCTTCGGCAAGGTCGGCGTGTTCGACCCGGAGTCAGTTGCCGCCCGGGGCGCGGCAGATCCGCTGTCCACCTGGTACGGCAGCTACCGGACCTCGCTGGTCGGCGACGGCGGCCGGTGGGTCGACGGCCCGGTGGTCACCGTGCGGGCGGACGAGGACGACGCGCGCGGCGCGACCGTCGAATGCGACGGAAAGCCGGTCCAGCGGTTCGGCTACGCCGACGGAGTCCTCGGCTGGACCAGCGCCGAGCCCGGCTGGTCCGGCGGCGTGGTCTTCCAGATGCGGCCCGGACCGGCCCTGATCGGACGGCTGTGGAACAGCGCCGCCGACCCCCGGATGATGAAGATCCGCGCCATCGGGTACACCGACGCCGTGCCGGACCCGTCGGCGCTCGCCGAGCTCAGCCCGCTGCTCGCCTGGCGGGCCCACGCCGTCTGCGTCGCCCTCGCCGGGACGGCCGTCGAACTCGGCCGCTCGCTGGCCCTCGCCGAGCGCTCCACCGCCGTCGACCGGGCCCGCACCGCACTCGCCCGCACCTTCCGGATGCCCTCCACGCTCGCCCGACTCGCCCCCACCGACCTGAAGTTCGTCCCCCCGTTCACCGATCTCGACGTGGTCGACGTCGACATCGACGCCGTGGACGTGGACACCATCGACGTCAACGCGATCGAGGTCGACATCGACGCGGACTTCATCGACGTCACCATCCCCGTGGACATCGTGGACGCGGCCGTGGTCGAGGTCGAGTTCATCGCCGCGGTCGACGCCGGCGACAAGGAGCAATTCCGCGAGGAAGAGGAAGGCTAGTCCCGCCGCCAGCCGGGCCGCCGGGCCCCACCGAGAGGGCGGACCCCCGGGGCGCAGGTGGGGTGGATGCTGCTCCAGTTGCCCCGGGCCAGGTGAACCGTCTGCTGGCGGCCCCGCCGCCCCGCCCGGCCCGCACGTCCTGCGCCGCTTCCTCGGCCCGGCCCGCTGCGCCGCGCTGGCCGCCCTCAGGTCCCCCCTGTCGACCCGTCAACTCGCGGACGCGCTCCACCTCTCCCCCTCCGCGGCCAGCCGCCGGGCCACCACCCTCCGCGAGGCCGGCCTGATCGCCACCACCCGCGAAGGCCGCTGCGTCCGGCACACCCTGACCCCGCTGGGCCGCGACCTGCTCGACCGGACGGGCTGAAGCGAGGGACTGTCAGTGAGGTCGGCTTGGATCGGTCGGAGAGACGGAAGGGGGCGCCCGGGGGATGGGGTGTCGGGGAGTGTTGTTCGCGTTGACGGCGGAGGAGGGGGCGCGGCTGGGGCGTGTGAGGGGGACGAGGAGGTGATGGGGGTGGTCGAGGAGGTGGAGGAGGCCTGGGACGAGCCGCGGGTGTGCGAGCTGGACAAGGCGTGGGACGCGTTGCACCGGTGTCTGACGGACGGCCGGCTGCAGTTCGGCAACGGGGAGTTCCCGCTGTCGCACGCGATCCTCGGCGGCCGGCCGCTGCTGGAGGGGGAGGACTACGTGGTGTGCCACCTGGAGCCGGTCGAGGTGCGGGCGGTGGCGGAGGCGCTGGCGGGGGTCGACGAGGCGTGGCTGCGGAGGCGGTACGCGGAGCTGGAGTTCGAGGACTACGAGGGGTTCCGGGGCGAGGACGACCTGGCGTACACCGTGTGCTTCCTGCCGGACCTGCGGGAGTTCTACCGGCGGGCCGCCGAGCAGGGTCAGGCCGTGGTCTTCACCGTCGACCAGTGACTTCACGACTTTGCCATCAAATGATCATTCGTTTGCCGGAGTGAGGACCACGGGCGGACCACCTGAACGGGTCGAATTTCCTTCGCACACCCGCCCATTCAGCGAAAGGTGCCACTCCGATGAGCAGCCTTGCCGACCGCCCCACCCCCGACGAGCAGTTGCGCGCCGCCGCAGCCCGGCTCGACCGCCGCCGGTTCCTCACCGTCACCTCGGCCGCCGCCGCGCTCGCCTTCGGCGTCAACCTGCCGGGCGCGCACGCCGAGGAGAACGAACTCGCCGCGCGCACCCTCACCGAGAACCCGTTCACGCTGGGCGTCGCCTCCGGCGACCCGCTGCCGGACGCCGTGGTGCTGTGGACCCGGCTCGCGCCGCGCCCGCTGGAGCCCGGCGCCGGAATGCCGCCGGCGGGCAGCGTGCGGGTCGGCTGGGAGATCGCCCGGGACGAGCGGTTCAAGCGCACCGAGCGTCGCGGCACGGCCCGGGCGCACGCCGAGTTCAACTGGTCGGTGCACGTGGACGCCGACGGCCTGGACGCCGGCCGCGAGTACTGGTACCGGTTCACCGTCGGCCAGTGGAGCAGCCCCGTCGGACGCACCCGCACCGCCCCCAACCACGGCCGCAAGCTGGACCGCACCAGGATCGGGCTGGTCTCCTGCCAGGCGTACGAGGACGGCTACTTCACCGCCTACCGGCACCTCGCCCAGGAGGACCTGGACGCGGTGTTCCACGTCGGCGACTACATCTACGAGTACGGGATCGACCAGGCCGGCGGCGACCGCAAGTACACCGACCGCGTGCTGCCCGCGGCCCTCGGCCACGAGACCGCCACGCTGGAGGACTACCGGCTGCGGTACTCGCTGTACAAGACCGACGCCGACCTCCAGGC
This sequence comes from Kitasatospora cheerisanensis KCTC 2395, assembly GCF_000696185.1. Classification (GTDB taxonomy): domain Bacteria; phylum Actinomycetota; class Actinomycetes; order Streptomycetales; family Streptomycetaceae; genus Kitasatospora; species Kitasatospora cheerisanensis. The sequence continues at coordinate 7,788,930 of NZ_KK853997.1, forward strand.
CGCGCACGCCGCCCACCCCTGGTACGTCACCTGGGACGACCACGAGGTGGAGAACAACTACGCCGCCGGCATTCCCGAGAAGAACCAGGACCCGGCGCCGTTCGTCGCCCGCCGCGCCGCCGCCTACCGCGCCTACTGGGAGAACCAGCCGCTGCGGATGCCGAAGCCGAACGGCACCGAACTGACCCTCTACCGCCGCTTCCAGTACGGGCAGTTGGCGCAGTTCGACATCCTCGACACCCGCCAGTACCGCGACGACCAGGCCAACGGCGACGGCTGGCAGTACCCGACCCCCGCGTCCGAGGACCCGAAGCGCACCCTGATGGGCGCCGCGCAGGAGCGCTGGTTCGCCGACGGGCTGCGCCGCTCCAAGGCGCTGTGGAACGTGGTGCCGCAGCAGGTGGTGTTCTCCCGCCGCAAGAACACCACCGCCGCCTCCTCCAAGCTCTCCATGGACGCCTGGGACGGCTACCCGGCCGCCCGCGAGCGCTTCCTGACCGCCGTCGAGCAGGCCGGCGTGAAGAACCTGGTGCTGCTCACCGGTGACGTGCACGTGGCCTACGCGCTCGACGTGAAGCGGAACTTCGACGACCCGAACTCCCGCACCGTGGGCGTCGAGTTCGTCGGCACCTCGATCAGCAGCGACGGCGACGGCGAGGCCCACCCGTCCAACTGGGCCACGCTGACCGCCGCCAACCCGCACATGAAGTTCTACGACGGCCGGCGCGGCTACACCCTGGTCACCCTCGACCGCCACCAGGCCCGCGCCGACTACCGCGCCGTCAGCCACATCACCCGGCCCGGCGGCACCCTGCTCACCGCCGCCTCCTTCGTCACGGAGGCCGGCAACCCGGGCGTCCGGCCCGCCTGACCGGACGTCCGACGGGGAAGCCGGGGGCCTCCGGCAGGTCTTCCGCAGCGGAGACCCGCCGGAGGCCGCGATCGGTGTGACGGGGCGTCAGGCCGGGGCGAGGATCCGGTCGACCACCGTCGGGAAGTCGGCGGCCAGCCAGGTCGGGCCGGCGGTGCGGAGGCGGGCCTCGGAGTGGAGGCCGTAGGTGACGGCGACGGAGCGGAGGCCGGCGGCGTTCGCCATCAGGACGTCGTGGACGGTGTCGCCGACCATCACCGCCTCGGCGGGCGGGTGGCCCAGTTCGGTGGTGATCAACAGGCCGGCGTCGGGGGCGGGTTTGGGGCGGGCTACGGCGTCGGCGCCCACCACCAGGGCGAACCGGTCGCGCAGGCCGGCCGAGGTGAGCAGCGCCTCGGCGCTGGCGGTGAGCATGTTGGTGGCCACCGTCAGGGTGAGGCCGGCGGCGCACAGCCGGGCCAGGCCGTCCGCGACGCCCGGGTAGAGCAGCTCGCGGGCCCGGGGCACGGTCCGTTCGCGGTAGAGCGCCAGATAGGCGCGCACCGCGGCGGCGACCTCCGCCGAGTCGGCCGGTGCGCCGAGGAGCCCCGCGTAGGACTCGGCCAGCGGGCGGCCGATGGTGGCGCGGACCGCCTCCGGGCCGACGCCGGTGACGCCGAGCGAGGCGAGGACCGCGGTGCTGGTGGCGACGACGGTGGACGCGGTGTCCAGCAGGGTGCCGTCCAGGTCGAACAGGGCCAGCGCGGTCATGACCGGGGCACCCAGCCGTGCTCGGCGCCGGTGCGGATCAGCGTCTCGGCGTAGGCCCACAGCTCGGCGGAGGACTCGCCGATCACGGACTTGCGGGCCAGCACGTCCGCCTCCGTCACCCCCGGGGTGCGCCACGTGCCGCCGCGGTTGCCGTAGTTGAGCAGCAGCGGCTGGAGGCGGTCCATCGCCTTGGCGAACCGGGCCTCCGCGCTGACCCGCTCCTCGAACTCGTCCCAGACCGCCCGGAACCGGTCCCGCTGGTCGTCCGGCAGGATCGCGAACAGCTTGTCCGCGGCCGCGCGTTCGCGGTCCTGCTGGCCGGCGGCGGCCGCGGCGTCGTACAGGAAGGTGTCCCCGGCGTAGATCTCCACCAGGTCGTGCAGCACGACCATGGCGAGCACCTTGAACGGGTCGACCGGCTCGTCCGCGTACTCGGCGAGGACCAGCGCCATCAGGGCGAGGTGCCAGGAGTGCTCGGCGTCGTTCTCGCGCCGGTCGGCGGCCAGCAGCGGGCTGCGCCGGAAGACGTTCTTCAGCTGGTCGACCTCGATGACGAACTCGATCTGGCGGCGCAGCCGTTCGGGGGTGGAGCCGGGCTGGTCCACGGACCCGGCGAACTCCGGGGTCCGGTCGTCACGGGGCATGGGGGCGCTCCCTCGGGCAGATGCTGACGGCATGTCAGGACAGTCGGATCGGAACGGGTCCGGAAGGGTCAGAACTGGAGGTACTGGAGCAGGATGCTCGCCGCGAGCACCAGGGTGGTGATCCACAGCGCCGGGTGGACCGGTCGCCGGCCCGCCGCGCGCAGCACCGCGCTGGTGGCGAACGCGGCGGCCATCGCCTGGTCGATGGCCAGGGTGGCGACGGTGACGGCGGCCGCCACGACGATCGCGGCCAGTGCGAGGCGGTCGCCGCGGGCCGGGCGCAGCGCGGTGAGCATCTTGACGGCGACGAACACCAGCGCGCCGGCCGTGGCCTCGACCGGCAGGTGGGCGAGGACGGGGGCGAAGAACAGGCACAGGAGCAGCAGCAGCCCGGTGGTGACGGCGGAGAGTCCGCTGCGGGCCCCGGCCCGGATCCCGACCGCGCTCTCCACGAACGCGACGAAGCTGGACGAGCCGGCGGCGGAGCCGGCCACGGTCGCCCCGGCGTCGATCAGCAGGGCCTGGCGCATGCCCGGGACCTTCCCGGCGCCGTCCTGGAGCGGGGTGTGGGCGGTCAGGCCGACGATCTTGGCGATGCTGCCGAAGAAGTCCAGGGCGAACAGCACCAGGATCACGCCCCAGGCCCGCGGGTCGGCGATCACCGTCAGGTCGAAGCGGAACAGGGCGGCGCCGGCGCCGTCGAGGCCGCGGCCCGGATCGGCCGCCGCGACGCCGCCGGCCGCGCAGACCACGGCCGAGGCGAGGATGCCGGCCGGCACGGCCACCGGCCGGGCCCGGCCGCCGAAGCGGTCCACCAGCAGGGACGCGGCCAGGCCCGCGCCGAGCGCGAGCGCGGGAGCGCCGGTCCAGTCGCCGAGCCCGGCGGGGTGCCCGCCGGAGGTGCGCAGCAGGTGGGCGATCTGAAGGCCGATCAGGGCGATGAAGACGGCGACGGCGCCGGCCAGCGCCGAACGCAGCTCGGCCGGAATGGCGTTGATGACGGCCTCGCGCACCCGCAGCAGGGAGACCGCCAGCATGGCGACGCCGGACCAGAAGACCATGCCGAGGGCCTCGGGCCAGCCGAAGGCGAGCGTGCCGACCACCGAGAAGGCGACGACGGAGTTCATCTCCATGCCGGGCGCGACCGCGAACGGCAGCCGGGCCCACAGGCCCATCGCCAGCGTGGCGAGGCCGCCGACCGCGGCGGTGGCCAGGAAGGCGGCGGTCCGCGGGATGCCGGCCTGGCCGAGGATCGCCGGGTTGACGATGACGATGTACGACAGCGCCAGGAAGGTGGACGCGCCGGCGAGTACCTCCCGGCGCCAGGTGGTGCCGCGGGCGGCGAGTTCGAAGTGCCGGTCGAGGACGGCGGCCGGGCCGGTGACGGGGCGTCTGCTCGCCTTGTCGGCTCCGGTGGTGGTCATGGCCGGGCGCCCGGGGCGGGGCGGGTCGCGGCCACCGGCGCGATGGTGTCGCCGACGTCGCCGAGGACGAGCGTGCCGTCGCCGTCGGGGCTGACCGCGTAGAACTTGCGGTTCAGCACCCCGGAGACGTGGCCGATGTGCAGGGTCAGCCGCAGGCCCAACTGCTCGGCGTGCCGGGCCAGGGCGAGGGCGCCCTGCTGGGTGGAGTGGCAGGTGAACACGTCCACGGTGGCGCCGGGCTGCAGGGCGAGCTGCATCATGGCCATCAGCGTGACGCCGCTGGCCACCACGCCGTCGATGATGACGACCCGTTCGGCCCGCGAGGGCAGCCACTCGTCGACGCCGACGATCAGCCCGTCGGCCATCGGGATGCGCTTGGCCTGCGGGGTCCAGTACCCGTGCCGGTCGGTGACGCCGAGGTGCTCGGCGAGGATGCGGCCCTCGCGCTCGGGGGCGATCACGGCGGTGCCGGGCTCGGCGGCCCGCTCCGCGGCCTGAACCGGCAGCAGCGCGTAGATGTCGAGCAGGGCTCGTAAGTAGCGGGCCCGGTCGGCCTCCTGCTGGTCCGTCAGGTTGGCGATCTCGGCGATGGCGGCCATCCGCTCCAGGACGGCGGGCCGCTCGGCGGAGGCCACCCGGACGTTGGCGGGCAGCGGCCCGGGGCGGTGCAGCTCCGCCAGGGCGGGGCCGCCGAAGTGCACCAGGCTGCCGAAGTACGAGTTGTAGTCCTTCTCGAAGCCGGCGACCAACTGCTGCACGTCGGCGGGGAGTTCGGAGCGGTCGATCAGGTGGGTGCGGTTCACTGCTGTCCTCCGGCCCGGGTTTCCGCGGGGATCGCGGGGTGGGATGCCGTGGTGGTGGCGCGCCCGTCGCGGGCGAGCAGGGCGAGCGCCAGCGGTGCGGCCGCGGTGGCGACCGCGGCGGTGACGAGGAAGGTGCGGGTGAAATCGGCGGTGACGGGGTGTTCGCCGTGCAGCAGGACCAGCACCGCCAGGCCGACGGAGCCGCCGGTGTACTGCGCGGTGGTCACCAGGGCGCTGCCGGTGCTGTTGCTCTGCGGCGGCAGGTCGCGGGTGCCGGTGATGAACATGCCGGTGAACGCCATGCCCTGGCCCAGTCCGCTGAGCAGCAGCCCGGGCAGCAGGCCGGCCGCGTAGCCGGCGTGCGCGCCGACCGCCACGGCGAGGACGGCCAGGCCGACCGCGCCGAGGAGGAAGGCCGTCGCCAGCAGGCGGCCCAGCGGCATCCGGCCGGCCAGCCGCCCGGCCAGGGTGTTGCCGACCACGATGGTGCCGGCCAGCGGCAGGAACGCGATGCCGGCGGCGAGCGCGCTCCAGTCGCGCACGTCCTGCAGGTAGAGGGTGACCAGGTAGAACTCGGCGCCGAAGCTGGCCATGTACAACGCGGCCACCACGCAGGCGACTTGGAGGGTGCGCACGCGCAGCAGCGAGCCCGGCACCAGCGGCCGGCGGCGGCTGCGGCCGGCGGCCAGGAAGGCGCCCGCGGCGAGCGCCGTCAGCACCGAGACCGCCATCACCGGCACCGACGGGTGGGCGCGGGAGAGTTCGGTGAACGCCAGCACCACCGCGACCACGGCGGTGCAGGCGGCGAAGGTCGCCGAGGCGGCGATCGGGGTGCGGGCGCGGTCCGCGGCCGCGCCGAGCGCCGGGCCGCGGCCAGCAGGCAGACCGCGACGATGGGCAGGTTGATCCAGAAGATCCACGGCCAGGACGCGACGGACAGGATGCCGCCGCCGGCGGTGACCCCGAGCGCCAGGCCGACCGCCCCGGTGGTGCCCCACACGCTGACCGCCCGGTCCCGGGCGGGACCGGCCGGATAGGCGGCGCTGAGCAGGCCGAGCGTGGACGGCACCAGCAGCGCCGCGGCAACGCCCTGCCCGACCCGGGCGGCGATCAGCGGCCCGGCCGAGCCGGCCAGCGCGGCGCCCACCGAGGAGGCCGCGAACAGGAGTTGGGCGGAGAGGAAGACCCGCCCCGCGCCGAAGGCGTCGGAGAGCTGGCCGCCGAGCAGCAGGCACCCGGCGAAGAAGATGGCGTAGGCGCTGACGATCCACTGCAGGGCGACGGTGGAGAAGTGCAGGCTTCCCCCGATGTCGGGGAGCGCGACATAGATGATGGAGAAGTCCAGCGCCACCAGCAGCTGCGCGCCGGCGAGCGCAGTGAGCAGGCGGGGCCGGGGGTCGGTCCGGAAGGAGCGTGCACTGCGGGTCAGCCTCCAGGGAGTGTGTCGTCGGGTCAGCCCAGAGCGGTGAGTGCCTTCATGAAGACGTCCCAGAACCGCTCGGTGTCCAAGTGGGTCGCCACCTTGGCGTTGGGGGTCCGTCCGGTGACACCGTACAGGTCGACCACGGTCGCGCCCCGGGTGAACTCTCCGCGCAGTTCGATGGAGACCGGGGCCTCCACGCAGTCGACCAGCGTCGGGTCGAGGACCCGGGCGATGGCCACCGGGTCGTGCAGCGGCGCGTCGGGCAGGTCCCAGATCTGGTCGTAGGTGCTGGAACGGAAGCCCAGCAGCGAGGCCGACACCTTGCTGATGTGCGTGCCGACGTCGAGGATCCGCTGCATCACCTCGGAGGTGACCGGGGCCTGGTGAGTGACGTTCAGGCCGCAGTAGGTGATCGGGACGCCGCTGGCGAGGACCTCGTGGGCGGCCTCCGGGTCGACCAGGATGTTGTACTCGGCGTACGGCGTGGTGTTGCCGCGGTGGGTGGCGCCGCCCATGCAGACGATCTCCTTGATCCGCGCCCGGTCGTCGGGGTGGCGGGCGAAGAGGCCGGCGATGTTGGTCTGCGGGCCGGTCACCACGAGGGTGATCGGTTCGGGGCTGTCCACCAGCAGGTCGTGGATCAGGTCGACGGCGTGCGCCGACTGCAGCGGGACCTCCGGCTCGGGGAACTCCCAGCCGTCCAGGCCGGTTTCGCCGTGCACGTCGTCGCCGATCAGCAGGGTGCCGGTGAGCGGCTTCGGGTAGCCGGCGGCGACCGGGACGTCGAAGGCCCTGGCGAGGGAGCACATCCGGCGGGCGTTCATCGCGGTCTTCTCGACCGTCTGGTTGCCGGCGCTGGTGGTGACGGCCTTCAGCTCGACGCGCGGGTCGCCGACGGCCAGCAGGATGGCCATGGCGTCGTCGTGGCCGGGATCGCAGTCCAGGATGATGGGGGTGGACACGGGAACCTCCGGGTCAGGTGGTGGCGGTGACGGTGCGGTAGAAGGACAGGTGCTGCCGGCCGGCGGTGGCGAAGGACTCCCGCAGGCGCCCGGCCAGCGCCAGGTCGGCCGCGGTCGGCTCGACCGGGGCGCGTCCAGGGCGCGGCGCAGCGCCCCGGTCACGGCCCGCGCGTCGCCGGCCGGGACGATCTCGGCGGCGGAGTAACCGGCCAGCAGCGCCGGCAGGTTGCCGGAGTCGCTGGCGACGATGCGGCGGTGGCAGATGACCGCCTGGGCGACGGAGAGCGAGAACGGCTCGCCGTGGGCGCCGTGGTCCACGGTCGGATGGACGATCACCCCGGCGGCCCGGACGGCGGACCAGCTCTGCTCGGGCCGGTAGTGCGTGAAGTGCAACCGGCCCTTGTCGCGCCAGGTCTCGGCGCGCCGCATCAGGTCGTCGGGGATGCCCGGCGGCCAGATCAGGTGCCGGGTCCCGGCGTGGACGAAGTGCAGGTCGGCGCCCTCGTCGAGCAGGGTCA
>NZ_KK853997.1:7796803-7798087 GCF_000696185.1 Kitasatospora cheerisanensis KCTC 2395
CCTCGTCCAGCGGCAGCGCCAGCGGGAGGACGGCGGTCCGGGCGGCGGGCAGCCGGCGGCGGACCTCGCCGGCCACGAACGGGGAGTGCGCCGCGACCGTGCCCGGCAGGCCGGCCAGGAACGCCCACTGGCCGGGGTCGTCGTCGATGTTGTGCAGGTCGAAGACGAACCGGCCCCGCCAGCCGCCGCCGTGCAGCAGGCCGAGGACGGCGGTGACCACCTCGGGCTTGTGCCACTGCGGGTTGTGCCAGTGCACCACGTCGGCGGCCCGGAGCCGGTCCGCGAGGTCGGCGTTCAGCTCCGCGGTCGAGGGCGCGGAGACGTCCAGCGCCGGGTGGTGCGCGCAGCCCGGGGAGTCGGGGGTGCCGACGATCGCCGTCACCTCGCAGGGCAGCGCCGCGAGTTGGCCGACCAGGGCCTTCAGGTGGGTCTCGACGCCGCCGGTGACCGGCAGCCCCGTCCAGTGCAGGTGGACGATGCGCACGCCGCTCAGCCCTCCCCGTGCGGGGGGACGTCCTCGGCGAGGCGGAAGCCCATCGCGTACAGCGAGCGCGGGTAGGGGCCGTGGCGGCGCTGGCAGCGCGCCAGGTCGCGGAAGCGGTTGAACGCGCCGCCGCGCGCGATCCGGTACGCGCCCATCCGCAGGTACAGGTCGTCCTCCACCAACTCGCCGCCCGGGTAGGGCCGGTAGGTGCTGCTGGTGTACTCCTCGACGTTGCCCGCGAGGTCCAGCGCGCCGCACCAGGCGCGGCCCTGCGGGAAGACGCCCACCGGACTGGTCATCAGCAGCCCGGACTCCAGGGTGTTGGCGGCCTCGGCGCGCCAGTCGCCGCCCCACGGGTAGCGCGGGCCCTCGGGCCCGCCGGCCGCGTACTCCCACTCCTGCTCGGTGGGCAGCCGGAACCGGCGGCCGGTGCGCCCGCTCAGCCAGGCCGCGTACGCGTCGGCGCTGTCCGCGGTGACGGTGTGCACCGGGTGGTTGGCGGCGGACGGCGCGAAGCGGCCGTAACTCCAGCCGCTGGGCAGCTCGTTGTGGCCGGTGTCGGCGAGGAACACGGCGTACTCGGCGTTGGTCACCGGGTACACCGCGAGCCGGAACGCGGCCAGCTGCACCGGGTGGCGCGGGCACTCCTTCTGCACCCAGGACCGCTGCACGCCGAACTGCTCGGCGTCCCGGTGCAGTTCGTCGACCTCGCCGTCCGGGGTGCCGATCAGGGCCCGGCCGGCGGGCACGTCCACCATGGCGGGGTCGTCCCAGCGGATCCGCGGGTCGCCGGCCAGGGC
>NZ_KK853997.1:7800000-7867363 GCF_000696185.1 Kitasatospora cheerisanensis KCTC 2395
CAGGCCGAGGGCGCCGAGGTGGCCCATCCGGCGGTCCTTGACCTCCAGGTAGCCCTCGTTGAACGGGGTGCGGAAGCCGCCGATCGGAACCCGGTCCTTGACCACGATGCCCTGGGCGGTGAGCTGTTCCACCTTCTCCGGGTTGTTGGTCATCAACCGCACCCAGGAGATGCCGAGTTGGCGCAGGCAGTCGGCGGCCGTGGTGAAGTCCCGGCTCTCGGCGGGCAGTCCGAGGGCGAGGTTGGCGCTGATGGTGTCGTGCCCGGCGGACTGGAGGGCGTAGGCGCGGATCTTGTTCGCCAGGCCGATGCCGCGGCCCTCCTGGCGCAGCATGTAGACCAGGACGCCGTTGCGCGAGGCGATGATGGCGTCCACCGCGGCGGCCAGCTGCGGCCCGCAGTCGCACTTCTCGGAGCCGAGGACGTCCCCGGTGAAGCAGGCGCTGTGGATCCGCACGATGGGCGGCTCCTCGGACTCGCTGCGCGGGTCGATCGTGCGCAGCGTCACGACCTCCTCGGTGTCCTCCTGCCCGGCCGCGCCGATCCGCCCGAAGACGGTCAGCTGCATCAGGGTGGAGCCGACCGGCACGGGAGCGCTGGCCAGCCGGAGCACGGCGTCCCCGGCCGGGGCCCGCCCGGTGGTGCCGGTTTCCTGAGTCGTCGTCATGGTGGCCCCTATCGCTTGGAGTGCCCGGAGGTGTCGGCGTCGATCTCGTAGACCCGTCCGTCGTAGGAGGAGGCGAGGAAGCGGCCGGGCGCGCCGGCCGGGGCGAGCGAGGAGATGCCGGCGACGGTGGGCCGCAGGTCGGCCACCCAGGAGGCGGTCTCCGGGTCGTAGACGGCGACCCGGCCGTGGTAGCCGCCGGTGGCGACGACCCCGGTCAGCGGGTCGACGGCGACGCACTTGATGCTGTTGCGGTGCGGGGTGGGCACCGCGGCCTGCTGCTCGCCGGAGGCGCTCCAGATCCGCAGCGTCAAGTCCCGTCCGACGCTGGCGAAGCGGCCGTCGGGCAGCGCGGCGGCGCCGTTGGCGATCCGGGCGTGGGCCTGCTCGTCGACGGCGATCGGCTCCATGGACGGCAGCGCGTGCCAGGCGGCGGCGCCGGTGGCGCAGACGCTGAACAGGACGTCGCCCTGGACGGCGATGCCCTTGATGGCGTTGTCGTGGATGCGGTGGGTGGCGGCCAGTTGCAGGCCGGTGCCGGTGTCGTCGCGCAGGACCAGCACCTCGCCGGTGTAGGTGCCGACGATCAGCGCGTCGCCGGTCCGGGAGCTGTGCACGGCCGCGCAGTTGAGCGGGGAGCGGTGCTGGTGCACGGCGGTGCCGGCGGCGGCGTCGAAGACGGTGCCGAGCTGGCCGCCGCCGACCACGGTGGAGCCGACCTGGGTGACGAAGTTGCAGCAGCTGCCGAGTTCGGCGACGACCTTGCCGTCGCGCTTCACGGTGCCGCTGTCGCCGACCGTGTAGCGGCCGTCGGTGGTCAGCGCGACCGCGTTGAGCCCGGGGGTCGGCTCGACGCCGGTGAGGTCCCAGCTGCCGTCCTTCCGGTCGAAGACGGCGTAGCCGGAGCCGAAGGTGCCGAACACCCAGCGGGTGTCGTCGAGCTTGGCGCACGAGCGCAGCCAGACGTCGGCCGGCACCTCGCTGGTCAGCAGGTGGACCGGGTCGGCGCCCGGGTCGAGCTGCCACAGCCGCACGGTGCGGTCGTAGCTGGAGCTGAGCAGGATGCGGTGGTCGGCGTCCCAGGCGAGTCGCTTGATGCCGGCGTCGTGGACCTGGTGGCGGCGGGTGCCGCGGGGGTCGATCAGGATCAGCTCGCCCTCGTCGTTGCCGAGCGCGAAGCTGTCCGGGCCGAGGACGGCCACGGTGTCGGTCTCGATGTCGCCGAGGTCGACGGTGCTGAGCAGGGCGCCGGTCTCCGGGTTCCAGCGGCGGACCGTGCCGTCGTCGCTGGTGGTCACCAATTCGGCGCCGCCGCGCACCCATTCGACCGAGAGCACGTCCGCCTGGTGGCCCTCCAGGCGGTGCAGGAGCCGGCCGTCGAGGTCGTAGACGCGGGCGACGTGGTCGCGGGAGGCGGTGGCGACGCGGGTCTCGTCGGGGGAGAGCACCGTCATCTCGACGTCGTCCTTGTGGTCCGTCAGGACGGTGATGAGGCGCAGGTCCGGCACCGACCACAGGCGCGCGGAGTAGTCGCTGCTGGAGGTCACCACGATGCGGCCGGAGGCGGAGAAGCGGCACTGGTTGGCGAGGTGGTCGTGGCGGGCCTCGGCGACGGCCGTGCGGGTGACGGCGTCCCACAGGATGACGCGGTTGTCGTATCCGGCGGTCACCACGAGGTCGCCGTGGGCGTCGATGCCGCTGATCGGCGAGGAGTGCTTGATCACAAGGGTCCCCTTGGGCTCGTTGGAGCATGGCCGCGACCGGGCGCGGTCCGTGAGTGGGCGTGACGAGGCGCCTCGGCGCAAGGCGCGCTGGGATCCGACCTGATGACGCGGGATCAGCCTGGTGCGGTGGAACGGCCGGACGCACCGGAGCCCCGGTGCGGGGCTCGGAGCCGACCGGCGGTCGACACAGGAAACGCCGGCCGCGGGGCCGGTGCGGGATCGCCGGATCGCAGGCCGACGGGAACGGCCCATGACTGGGCCACGGCAGGACGCTAGTTCGCGTGCATGTCCGCGTCAACAACCCGGCGCACATGTCTCGATCCCGACCGGAAGCGCGCCTTCCCGGATGACGGTCGCCCGACGCCGGCGTGAACGCGCTCCCCGCGCACGCCCCGCCGATCCCCGCCGTGACCGGCGGATTCCGGAGCAATCCCGTCCGCCCCCGGCACACCCCGCCACCACCCCGCACAGCGCACCGATCGAGCCAAACCGTGGAGGCCGTGTTGCTGAAACGACGTCAGAACGCATTCGATGAAAGGGAATCGACCAAGGAGGCGCAGTGAACGAACTGGACGGCGCACTGGAGTTCCTCGACGACTCCGGCCCCGAGTTCGGACCCGGAGTCAGCAACCACGGCCCGATGGCCGCCGAGGCACTCGCCCGGCTCGGGCACGCCGACGCCATCGCGTCCTGGGTCAGCTCCTACCGCAAGCTGCTCTACCAGGACACCTACAGCCACTTCGACACCCTCACCGAGGACAACTGGCGCCCCGCGCTCGGCAACATGCGCCTGATGGGCGACTGGGTCGAGTTCTTCCGCCGCGAACTCGACGGCGCCCCGTGGACCGAGGTGCTCGCCAAGTGGTGGCCCCGCCTGCTGCCAGGCTTCTCCGCCGGCGGCGGCCACGGCGTCATCCGCACCGGCCACGCCGTCCGGATGCTCGACGAGGCGCACACCCCCTGGCGGATCGAGGAACTCGCCCGCGGCCTCGGCTACTGGGCAGCCCGCTTCCAGGAACTCCCCGAGGGCACCGCCGCCCACGACCGCGACCTCGACCAGGCCTGGGCCGCCGTCCCCAAGCTGCGCAGCGGCCAGGGCGACGGCATGATCTTCCGGATCCGGCTCGAATCGCTGTGGCTGGAACCGGACTTCGCCCCCGCCGTCGACTCCCTGCGCCTCGACGGCGACCCCGGGCAGCTGCTCAGCCGGCTCACCCGCACCACCGCCACCAGCTACCTGACCGACGACCACGACCGGCCGATGGCCTTCGTCCACGCCCTCACCACCCCGGCCGCCGTCCGCCTGGTGCTGCCCCACCTGCCCGCCGAACTGCACTGGCCGAGCGTCGCCGCCGCCGTCCGGTTCAGCGCCGCCATCCGCTGCGCCTACGGCACCGGCCGCAAGGAGCACCGGCCCTTCGAACCCGTCCAGGACTACGCCACGCTCGCCGAACGCGCCCTGGCCTCGGAGGACCCGCACGCCATCAAGTACGTGGAGGCCTGCCGGCGCGAGGACGCCCTCAGCCCCGACCCGGTGTACGGGCTGGCCGCCACGCACTGGGTGCGGCTCTGCGAGACCCAGACGTACTGACCCGCCGTACCGCGCCGTACTGGACCCCCGACCGACGGACCGGTGATGGAACGACTCTGGTGGCACGACGCCGTCATCTACCACGTCTACCCGCGAAGCTTCCTCGACACGGACGGCGACGGCGTCGGCGACCTGCCCGGCGTCCGCCGCCGGCTGCCGCACCTCGCCCGGCTCGGCGTCGACGCGCTCTGGCTGTCGCCGTTCTTCGCCTCGCCGATGGACGACTTCGGCTACGACGTCCGCGACCACACCGCCGTCGACCCGCTGTTCGGCACCCTCGACGACTTCGACGAACTCCTCGACGCCGCCCACCGGCACGGCCTGCGCGTCCTCGTCGACTACGTCCCCAACCACACCTCGGACCGGCACCGCTGGTTCCAGGACTCCCGCGCCGACCCGCACGGCCCCCGGCGCGACTGGTACGTGTGGCGCGACCCCGCGCCCGACGGCGGGCCGCCGAACAACTGGATCACCCTGTTCGGCGACCGCGCCTGGACCCTCGACCCCGCGAGCGGCCAGTACTACCTGCACTCCTTCCTGCCCTCCATGCCGGACCTCGACTGGCGCAACCCCGCCGTCCAGGACGCCATGTTCGACGTCGCCCGGTTCTGGCTCGACCGCGGCGTCGACGGCTTCCGGGTGGACTGCGCCCCGCTCATCGCCAAGGACCCGAAGCTGCGGGACAACCCGCCCGCCGCGCAAGGCAGTTCGGCCCACCACCGGGAGATGGGCGGCTTCGACGACCAGCTCCACCTGCACGACCAGGGCCACTCCGACCTGCACCCCCGCTACCGGGACTTCCGCGCCCTGCTCGACTCCTACGGCGGCGTCGCCCTCGGCGAGGTCCACGAGTACGACTGGCCCGCCTGGAGCCGCTACTTCGGCCGGGACCTCGACGAACTCCACCTGCCGATCTGCTTCGGACTGCTCGGCGTCGACTGGCGGCCCGACCCGATCGGCCGCACGGTCCGCGCCGTCCTCGACGCCGTCCCGCCCGGGGCGTCGGCGACCTGGGTGATGGGCAGCCACGACGACCCGCGGGTCGCCTCCCGGGTCGGCGCCGCCCAGGCCGCCAACGCGATGATGCTGCTGCTCACCCTGCCCGGCACCGCGATCCTCTACAACGGCGACGAACTCGCCATGCCCGACGCCGACATCGCCCCCGACCGGATCCGCGACCCCTGGGGCCTGCGCACCCCCGCCCTCAGCCGCGACCACGCCCGCTCGCCCATGCCCTGGACGCCCGACGCCCCGTCAGCGGGCTTCACCGCCCCGGGAGTCGAACCCTGGCTGCCGATCACCGTCCCGCCCGCCGGCACCGTGCAGGACCAGGAGGCCGACCGCGACTCCCCGCTGTCCCTCACCCGCGACCTGCTCGCGCTGCGCCGCGCCACCCCGGCCCTGCGCTCCGGCACCCTCACCCTGCTCGACGCCCCGGACGGCGTGCTCGCCTACACCCGCTCGGCCGGCGCCGGCCCCGACCTGCTCGTCACGCTCAACCTCACCGACCGCCCCGCCCCGATCGGCGGCCTGCTCGCGCAACGGCCGTCCTGGGACCGCCTGCTGTCCACCGCCCGCAGCACCGACACCCTCGCCGTCCTGGCGCCCGACGAGGGCGCGGTGTGGGCTTGGCCACAGTCCGGCTGAACGGCCCGGGAACGTGAACCTTTCACGCCGTCGCCGTCCCCGGGGGCCGCACGGCAGGCGGCACGACGGGCTGCACTACCGGCCGGCCAGGGCCGCCAGCGGGCCCGGGTACAGGTACTCCTTCGCGGGGACCGTCGCCCCGCGCACCCAGGCGTCGAAGAAGCCCGTCAGGTCCCGGCCGGACACCCGCGCCGCCAACTCCTCGAACTGCGGGAAGGAGGCGTTGCCGTAGGCGTGCTCGGCGGTCCACCGGCGCAGCGTGGCGAAGAACGCCTCGTCACCGACGGTGCGCCGCAGGGCGTGCAGCATCAGCGAGCCCTTGAAGTACAGCGCGGCGTCCAACTCCCGGCCCGCGCCGGGGTCGTAGAGCTTCGTCGACCAGTACGCCGGGTCGTCCCGGTTGGCGGCGACCTCGGAGGCGTAGAAGCCGGTGTCGAGGTCGGCGCCCTTGTGCTCCTCCCACAGCTGGTTGGCGTACTGGGCGAAGCACTCGGCGAGGCAGCCGTCCCGCCAGTCGCTGAACGAGACGCTGTCGCCGAACCACTGGTGGGCGTTCTCGTGCACCACCGGCGCGTCGAAGATCGCCCCGCCGTACGTGGGCCGGCTCTGCGTCTCCAGCGCCACCGGGCCCGCGTTCGGACCCTTGGCTTCGCCCACCACGATCGCGCCCGCCGAGGAGAACGGGTACGGGCCGAACTTCGAGGCCAGGAAGGCCAGGATGTCCCGCTGCTCGGCCTCCGCCGCCGGGTCGATCAGCGCGTCCGGGCTGTACGCCGTGATCAGCGGCGTGCCGTCGTCCAGCCGGTCCCGGTGCACGGTGAACCGGTCGACGGCGACGGTGCTCAGGTACGTCGCCAGCGGGCGGTCCTCCCGCCAGCGGAAGGTGGAGGTCCCGCCGGCCGTGGTGGTCGGCCCGGGCAGGCCGTTGCCGATCGCCGTCCAGCCCTCGGGGACGGTCGCGGTCAGGGCGAAGGTGGCCTTGTCGGACGGGTGGTCGTTGCACGGGTACCACGAGGTCGCGGAGTGCGGCTCGCCCGCCACGCTCGCCCCGCCGTCGGCCAGGGTGTGCCAGCCCTCCGCGTCGGGCGCCCCCGCGTACGTCACCCGGACGGTGAACACCACGCCCCGGGCCAGCTTCCGGGCCGGCACCACGTCCAGCTTGTGCGCGCCGGACCGCGCGAAGGACCGCGCCGGCACGCCGTCCACGGCCACCGAGGCGACCGTGAAGCCCTTCAGGTCCAGGCTGAACCGGTCCAGCGCCCGGGTGGCCCGCGCGGTGACGGTGGTGTCGCCGTCCAGGTGGTCGGTCCGGGCCGGGTCGTAGGCGATCCGGACGTCGTAATGCCCCACGTCGTAGCCGGAGTTGCCGTCCTCGGGAAAGTACGGGTCGCCGACGCCGGACGCCGCCGAGGCGGGCACGACGGACAGCGCGACACCGAGGGCGGTGCCGATGGCGAGCGTGGTGACGGTGCGTCGGGTGCGCATCTCTGGGAACTCCTCGAAGTGACGAACGGTCAGGAACGGGCCGCTGCGAGCTGCCACACCACGCCGATCAGGGCGTTGGTGCTGACGGTCTCGGTGGCCGGATCGACGTTGGCCAGGTCGTCGCAGGCCTCGTGGATGCAGTCCGAGATGCCGGTGCTGAACCCGGAGGACGGGATGCCCGCGGCGCCGAAGGACTCGTTGTCGGAACCGCCCACGCCGACGTCGAAGGTGGCCAGGCCCCGGGCGGCGAACCAGGAGGCGAAGGCCCGCCCGGCGGCCTCGTCGGCCCCCGGCCCGTCCTGCACCACCAGCCACTGCCGGGTGCCGCGGCTGCCGGTCTGGTCGAAGTTGAGGTACAGGTCGATCGCCCCGCGCTCCCGGTCGGACAACTTCCCGACGTAGTCCGCGGAACCGACCAGCCCGAGCTCCTCCGCGCCCCACCAGGCGAAGCGCAGGTGCCGGGCCGGCCGCAGCCCGGACTCCGCGACCCGCAGGGCGGTGGCCAGCACCGCCGCCGAACCCGAGCCGTTGTCGTTGATGCCCGGGCCCTCCGCCACGCTGTCCAGGTGCGCGCCCACCAGCAGCACGTGCTCCGGGTCGCCGCCCGGCCAGTCGGCGACCAGGTTCCAGCCCGCCCGGCCGCCGTGCTCGAAACGCCGCAACTCGGTGCGGAAACCCGCCCGGTCCAGCGCGCGCCGCACGTACGCCACCGACTCCGCGTACCCCGGCGTGCCGTGCGCGCGGGTGCCCCCGTTGCGGTCGGCGATCCGCTGAAGCGCCAGCAGATGGGGCATCACCTCCCGCTCCGAGACGGTCGGAGCAGTCGGGGCGGCCGGGGCCGCCGGGGCGGTCGGAGCAGTCGGGGCGGCCGGGGCCGCCGGGGCGGCGGACGCGGCGGAGCCCGCCGCCGGGAGCAGCGACAGGACCAGGGCCGCCCCGAGGGCACGGGCGGCGAGCGGCAGGGAGGACTTCACGCGGAGGCCTTTCGGAAGGAGACGCGGTGACCCCGCCACCCTCGCCGCCCCGTGTCAGGAAGTTGTCAGGAACCGGTGGGGAAGCGGTCCGGGAACGGCCGGCGGCCGACAGACCGTCAGGTCAGGGCCCCGCCCGGGCGTTCTACGATCGTCCGCATGTGCGCACACGTCGTCGTCGCGGAGGACGACCCCAAACAGGCCGACCTCGTCCGCCGGTACCTGGAACGCGAAGGACACCACGTCGTCGTCGTCCACGACGGCCGGGCCGCCCTGCGCGAAGCCCGCCACGAACGGGCCCGACTCCTCGTCCTGGACGTGATGATGCCCGAACTCGACGGCCTCGACGTCTGCCGCGCCCTGCGCGCCGAATCCGCCCTCCCGGTGCTGATGCTCACCGCCCGCACCGCCGAGGAGGACCTGCTGCTCGGCCTCGACCTCGGCGCCGACGACTACCTCACCAAGCCCTACAGCCCCAGGGAACTCGTCGCCCGGGTCCGCGCCCTGCTCCGCCGCGGCGCCCCGCCCGCCCAGCACCGCGACCCCGCCGCACCCCCGGCCCCGCTCCGGGTCGGCCCCCTCACCGTCGACCCGCTGCGCCACGAAGTCACCGCCCACGGACGGCCCGTGGGCTGCACCCCCGCCGAATTCACCCTGCTGGAAGTCCTCGCCGCCCAGCCCGGCCGGGTCTTCACCCGCGCCCAGCTCCTGGAACACCTGCACGGCATCGACCGGTACACCACCGCCCGCACCGTCGACACCCACGTGATGAACCTGCGCCGCAAGATCGAACCCCACCCGCGCCGCCCCGCCACCCTGCTGACGGTCTACGGCATCGGCTACAAGCTCGCGGAGGAACCGCGCGTTGCCCCGTGACACCCCGCTGCGCCGCAGCCTGACGGCCCGTCTGCTCGCGCTCTCCGCACTGGTCTCGCTCTGCTCCATCGCCGCGACGGCCTGGCTGGCCGCCCGCACCACCACCGGCGCCATCAAACAGGAACAGACCCAGGCCATCGCCGACCAGACCCGGATCTACCACCAGCTCCTCGGCTGGGCCGCCACCCACCCCGACTGGAACGGCGCCCAGGACACCGTCCGCCGACTCGCGGCCGCCACCGGGCAGCGCATCGTCCTCACCACCCCGCACGCCGAACCGGTCATCGACTCCGCCGCCCCGGCCGCGCCCCCGTCACCCGGCCCCGCCGCCGACCGGCCCGCGCCGCCCCGGACGCCCACCGCCATCGTCGACCCGCTCTCGGTCGACCTCGCGCTGCTGCCCGACGGGCCCGCCGACCGGATCGACGCCCGCGCGGCGGGCCCGTTCCGGCCCACCCCGGACGAGCACCGGGCCCGGCAGAACGACCTCCAGCAGCAGGCCGACTGCCTCCGCTCACTGCTCGGCATCGAGGCGACCGTCACCGACGACCTCGCCGGACGGCCCCAACTGCGCACCGCCGACGGCCAAGTGCTCGGCCGGCGCTGCGAGACGCCCATGGTGGTCAGCGCCGCCGACCGCACCGAGACCGCCGCCCTCGCCGACCTCACCGGGCTCGTCAACGCCTGCCTGGCCCGCCGGCAGGCCCGGGCCGTCACCCTGACGCTGGGACCGGACGGCATCCCGACCGGCGAACCGCGCCAGGACCGGGCAGCCTCCGAATGCCTCACCAACGCCCGCCGCCAGCAACTCGTCCCGTACGTGGCGCCGCCCGTGCTGCTGTTCGTCGGCACCCCCGCCGACCCCGCCGGCCAGGCCCCCGTGCTGACCGCCGCCCACCCCGGGCGGGTCACCGAGGTCGCCGCGCTGGTGCTGGCCGTGACCGTCGCGGTCACCGTCGCGGTCGGACTGCGGCTCTCCCAACCGCTGCACGCGCTCACCCACGCCGCCCGGCGGATGGCCGACGGCGACCTCACCGCCCGGGTCCGGGTCACCGGCCGCAACGAGATCTCCGGACTCGCCGCCGCCTTCAACGCCATGGCCGAGCGGCGGCGGCAACTCGAGGACCTGCGCAAGGCCATGGTCGGCGACGTCGCGCACGAACTGCGCACCCCGCTCAGCAACATCCGCGGCTGGCTGGAGGCCGTCGAGGACGGCGTCGCCACCGCCGACCGCGCCCTGACGGGCTCGCTGCTCGAAGAGGCCATGCTGCTCCAGCACCTGATCGACGACCTGCGGGACCTCGCCGCCGCCGACGCCGGCGAACTGGTGCTGCACCCCGAACCCGTCGACGTCGACGACCTGTTGACCCAGGTCGCCAACGCGCACGGGGCGCAGGCGAAGACCGCCGGCGTCACGCTGGCCGTCGAACCTTCACCCGCTGATCCCTCGCCCGCCGGCCCCGAGGTCCTCGCCGATCCGGTCCGGCTGCGCCAGGCCCTCGGCAACCTGGTGTCCAACGCCGTCCGCCACACCCCGGCCGGCGGCGTCGTCACGCTGCGGGCCCGGGCCGCGGCCGGCGCCGTGCGGATCGAGGTCGCCGACACCGGGCACGGCATCGCCGCGGCGGACCTGCCGCTGGTGTTCGAACGGTTCTGGCGGGCCGACCGCTCCCGCAACCGGCAGACCGGCGGCAGCGGCCTCGGCCTGGCCATCGTCCGCAAACTCGTCGAACTCCACGACGGGACCGTGCAGGTGGCCAGCACCCCCGGAACCGGCTCGGTGTTCACCGTGACCCTGCCTGCGGCGGAATTCTGAGAGCGCTCTCGGACGGGCCGGCGGGCGCTAGGCTGCTGGCAGCAGGAGCGCGATCACGGCCTGGTGCCTGGGCGTACGGCGGCGAAGAGGAGTGCACGGTGAGCGAGGCCGAGGCGGGAACGGGCGGACGCCCCACCCTGGAGTCGGTGGCCGAGCTGGCCGGCGTCTCCCGGGCCACCGCCTCCCGGGTGGTCAACGGCGGCGCCGGCGTGCGCGCCGCGCTGCGGGACAAGGTCCAACGGGCCGTCGCCGAACTCGGCTACGTGCCCAACCTGGCCGCGCGCACCCTGGTCACCCGGCGCAACCGGGCGATCGGCGTGGTCGTCGCCGAACCCGAGGCCCGGTTCTTCTCCGACCCGTTCTTCGCCCAGCACCTGCGCGGCATCAGCCGCGAACTCGCCGCCGCCGACAACCAGATGGTGCTGCTGCTGGCCGAGGACGAGCGGGACCACGAGCGGATCGGCCGCTACCTGGCCGGCGGCCACGTCGACGGCGTGCTGCTGTTCTCGCTGCACCGCTCCGACCCCACCCCGGAGACCGCCCAGCGCCTCGGCCTGCCGTTCGTGGTCGGCGGACGCCCCGGCTGGCCGGCGCCGAGTCCGACCGCGACCTGGTCTACATCGACAACGACAACCGCGGCGGCGCCCGGCTCGCCGTCCAGCACCTGCGCTCGCTCGGCCGGGAGCGGATCGCCACCATCACCGGGCCGCTCGACCAGACCTCCTCGATCGACCGCCTCGACGGCTACCGCGACCTGCTCCCCGACGGCGACGAGGACCTGATCGCCGTCGGCGACTTCACCGCCGACGGCGGCACCCGGGCGATGACCGAACTGCTCGACCGGCGGCCGGACCTGGACGCGGTGTTCGCGGCCTCCGACTCGATGGCCTCCGGCGCGATCCGCGCGCTGCGCGCGGCCGGGCGGCGGATCCCCGAGGACGTCGCGGTGGTCGGCTTCGACGACGTCGAGTCGATCGCGGCCTGGACGGAGCCGCCGCTCACCACCGTCCGCCAGGAGATCGAGGAGATGGGGCGGCTGATGACGCGTCAGCTGCTGCGCAGGCTCAACGACCCGGCGGCCTCGGCGCCGTCCTCGGTGATCATCCCGACCCACCTGGTGGTGCGGGAGTCCGCGTAGCGCGGCGCCTCCCGGGCCGGAGTGTTCCGCCGGGCCCGGGAGGCGTCCGCAGGTCAGTCGAAGGGGAGCCGCAGCACCGAGGCGTTGCCCTGGGACTGGGTGGCGCCGGTGCGGAGTTGGGCCGGGGCGCTGCCGAGGGCGGGCCAGACCTCGATCCTGACGGTGCCGTTGCTCAGGTTGGCGAGCGGGCCGCCGGTGCTGGACTGGAGCCCGGCGGCGGTGGCGCCGTAGCGCTCCCAGCCGGGGACCGGGTCGGTGGCGAAGTACCGGTAGGTCTCGGTCCGGTCGACGGTGCCGTTGCCGTCGAAGTCGTAGGAGACGCGGGCCTGCTGGGCCAGCGCGACGGTGGAGCCCGCGTCGACGTACAGGTCGAAGTCGGTGCTGCCGCCGGCCCGCAGGGTGCCGGTGAGGTGGCCGAGGGTGTACGTCACCGGCTGGTAGGGCGTGCCGTCGTGGTTGGCGCCGCCGCCGGACGGGATCGTGCTGCCGGTCGCGCCGGAGCCGAAGGCGGGGGAGAGGGTGCCGTCGGGCTGCAGGTACAGGGTGCCGGCGCGGGTCTGCGGGGCGGTGGGGGAGGCCGACGGCGAGGGGGACGAGGAGGCGGACGGGAGGGCGAGCCGGTGGCGCCGCCGGTGCCGCCGTCCGGCCTGCTGCCGCGTTCGGAGGCGGTGGAGCGGGCCGGGACGGTCAGCGCGTAGCCGTCGGAGAAGCGCACGGTGCGGGCGGCGGTGGTGTAGTTGTGCGCCACGTGGGTGCGGGTGGCGCCGTTCACGAAGACCGCGGCGGTGGGGGTGTCCGCGGTGGTGGCCGGGTCGAGCGTGCCGAGGGCGGCCAGGTCGTAGATCCAGTGGTAGGTGTGGGCCCGGGACTCGCCCTCCTCCGGGGTGTAGCCGGCGTTCCCGGCGTCCCAGTCGGCCTTCGCGGTGGCCGGGTCGGTCAGGGCCTCGGCCTCCCACAGCAGGTCGCGCCAGTCGGTGAACGCCCCGCCGTTGTTCGCCTTCAGCTCGGCCAGGTTGGCGGCCAGGTCGTCCTTCCGTCGCGCCAGGTAGAGCGAACCCGAGGTGACGGGAAGGAAGTTGATGCCGTGGATCATGCCGGGCGCGGCCGTCCACCAGGTGGAGTAGGCGGCGCCGGAGCCCCAGATCATGCCGACCGTGGAGTGCTGGAAGGCGGCCGGGAAGACCCGGTGGTCGGCGTCGAACCAGTACTGCTGAACGGAGTTGGCCTCGGTGGTGTACAGGTAGACGCCGAGGTCGCGCAGCGCGGTGTCGCCGGTCGCGGCGCCGAACAGCAGCAGGCCGGCGCTGAAGTTCAGCGACTCGGAGGAGGACTCCTCGTTGTTGCCCGCCGCGAACCCGGCGTGCCCGGACGCCCAGCCGTGGCCCGCGTACGGGTCGAAGGTGCGCAGCCAGGGGAAGCGGGCGTCGGCGCGGTCGGTGTTGGCGGCGTCCTTGGCCAGCAGCTTGACCATGCCGCCCCACTGGGAGTCCGCCGCCCAGGCGGTGTCGTAGCGGGCGACGGTGGCGGCGGCCTGCACGAAGTAGCCGTAGTGGAAGTGGTGGTCGTTGAGTTCGGCGTCGGTGCCGTAGGAGGCCGGGTAGCCGATCAGGGTCTTCCAGGTGGAGTCGTACGCGAAGCCCGGTGAGCCGGTGCCCGCGAACCAGGTCTGCAGCTTGCCCTTGATCAGCCCGAGCAGCTTGTCGCGGGCCGCGGTGTCGCCCAACTGGTCGGCGACCGGCACGAGTTGGGCGAGGCGGCCGAGGGCCTTGCCGACCCAGTAGGTGTCGGTGGCGCCGCTGAACGGGTCGCTCGCGTCGGAGACCTGGTGCAGGTAGCCGTCGAGCGCGGCGCGGTCGTACCCGCCGACGTCGGGCAGCGAGGGCAGCACGCCGGTGACCGACTGCACGGTGGAGAAGGAGGAGCCCTGACGGACCTTCATGGTGCCGCGCGGGGAGGTGTAGGCGAGCGGGGTCAGCGCGTCCGGGGTGGCCTGCCACTGCTGCGGGTAGAGCGCGAGCAGGGTGCCGGCGGCGCTGCCCTCCTGGGCGGCGGTGGTGGCGGTGAAGGTGGTGGTGAGCCTGCCCGCGGCCTGGTCGTAGCTCCAGCCGACCTTGGTGTCGGTGACGAAGTTGTAGGCGTAGGTGCGGAACTGGGCCAGGTCGGCGGCGGAGGGCAGCAGCGCGACCGAGTAGTAGTCCTTGCCGCCGAGGTTCGCCGTCAGAGTGCTGCCGTTGACGCTCCAGCTGCTGCCGGTGGGCGCGAACAGGCCGTAGTGGTGGCCGCCGACGGTGATGCCGAGCACGCTGCCCTGGTTGCTGAAGACGGTGGGCGCCGAGGCGGTGGTGACCTGCGCGGCGCCGCCGGTGGCGTGCGCGTACACGTACGGCAGGCCGTGGCCGACGGTCGCGCTGAAGGTGTGCGCGCCGTCCGCCCAGTACGGGGTGACGGTCCAGTCCGACCAGCCGTCGACCTTGGTGTCGGGGGAGTTCAGGCCGGCCACGCCGAGGGTGAGGTCCCGGGCGTGGGTGTAGTCGTACTGGCGGCCGTCGGGGGTGATGGTCGGCGTGGTCGGGTAGCCGACCTCCAGGCCCGCGGCCTGCGCCTTGAAGGTCATCGGGTGGGCGTACAGGTTCTCCGAGTACGGGTTGCCCGCGTAGCGCTGGTAGATCAGCGAGGACCACCAGTCGTTGGTGGGGGCGGCCTGGCCGGCCAGCCGCGGGGTGACCTTCGGGGTGACGGGCGCGCCGTCGGAATTGCTCGGGCCGACGGCGCCGGCCGGGCGGGCGTCGCTGTAGCCGCCGAGGCCGACCCGGACGGTGGCGGCGGAGGCGGTGCCGGAGCCCAGGGCGGCGGTGAGGGTGGCCGCGGCGGCCAGCGCCAGCGTGGTGAGGGCGGCGGTGGGGCCGCGCAGGGAGCGGAGCTTCATGGTCGTGTCCACCTTCGAGTGGGGGCGGGCGGAGGATGAGAGCGCTCTCAGCCAGCGGACCGTACGGGCGGGCCTGAAGGGGTGTCAACTGCCGTGGCGCAGACTGTTGCGTTCAGAAGTCGAAAGCCCAGCTCGCGGTCCGCCCGAGATTACGTTCAGGTTTCGAGGGCTTGACGGGGGAATCTCCGCCCGGCACTCTCTCGGCAGCGGTTGAGAGCGCTCTCAGAAATTCGGGCACCCACCGCTCCCTCGCTTTCGCACCCCGCCCACGCACCCGCCCCGCCCTGGAGGCCTTCGCATGGCTACCCCGAGAGTCCGCCGCTCCACCGCTGCCCTCGGCAGCACCGTCCTCGCCACCGCGCTCCTGCTCAGCGCCTGCAGCTCCGGCGGCACCGGGTCCGCGGACTCCGCCGGCGGCAAGGTGACGCTCACGGTGGACCTGTTCGGCACCTTCGGGTTCAAGGAGGCCGGGCTGTACGACGAGTACGCGAAGCTCCACCCGAACATCACCATCAAGCAGACCGACACCCAGGACGAGGGCCAGTACTGGCAGGCGCTGCAGACCAAGCTCGCGGGCGGCGGCGGCCTCGCCGACATCCAGGGCCTGGAGGTCGGCCGGGTGGCCGGCGTGGTGCAGAAGCAGGCCGACAAGTTCACCGACCTGAAGACCCTCGGCCTCGGCGACGTCAACGACGGCCTGGTGGAGTGGAAGGGCGCCGCGATCAGGACCGCCGACGGCAAGGTGCTCGGCGCGGGCACCGACATCGGCCCCGAGGCGATCTGCTACCGCACCGACCTGTTCAAGGCCGCCGGGCTGCCCACCGACCGCACCGAACTCGCCGCCAAGTGGTCCAGCTGGCAGGGCTACCTCGACCTCGGCAAGCAGTACGCCGCCAAGGCCGAGGCCGGCAACGCCTGGACCGACAGCGCCGCGGGCATGTTCACCGCCGAGGTCGGCCAGCAGAAGGTCCGCTACGCCGACGAGTCCGGCAAGCCCGTGTACGACAGCAGCCCGGCCGTGAAGACCGCCTGGGCCGACGCCACCGCGCTGGTCGCCGACGGCCTGTCCGCCAAGCTCGCCCAGTGGACGCCCGAGTGGAACAAGGCGTTCTCCACCGGCAGGTTCGCCACCCTCTCCTGCCCCGCCTGGATGATCGGCTACATCAAGGGCCAGGCCGGCGACGCCGGCGCCGGAAAGTGGGACATCGCCCCCGGCCCCGGCCGGACCGGCAACTGGGGCGGCTCCTACCTGACCGTCCCGCGCACCGCCAAGCACCCCAAGGAGGCCGCCGAGCTGATCAAGTGGCTGACCGCCAAGGAGCAGCAGGCCACCCTGTTCACCAAGCAGGGCTCCTTCCCGTCCTCCACCGGCGCCCAGGACGCCATCAAGGACGCCACCGACGCGTACTTCAACAACGCGCCGATCGGCCGGATCTTCAGCGAGTCCGCCAAGGCCATGCCCGCCCAGGTGCTCGGCACCGACGACGGCGTGATCGGCAAGGCGTTCACCGACGCCCTCGGCGAGGTCGAGCGCACCGGCACCGCGCCCGACACCGCCTGGAAGCACGCCCTGGACAACGTCAAGAAGGCCAACGGCAACTGACGGGCCCTCGCCCCACGGTAGCCGAACCCCGCTGCCCCGTCCCGCCGTTCACCCGGCGGCGGGACGGGCCGCCCCGTCGAAGGACCCCGCCCATGGCCCTCAGCTCCACCGCGCGGCTGCCCGCCGCCGAGCCCGCGAAGCGGCCCGCCCGCCCGGGCCGCCGACTCGCCCCGTACGGCTTCCTCGCCCCGTTCTTCGTGCTGTTCGCCGCGTTCGGGCTGTTCCCGCTGCTGTACACCGCCTGGGTGTCGCTGCACCGGGTCGAACTCCAGACCTCCGACCGGATGGACTGGCTCGGCCTGCAGAACTACACCCGGCTGCTCGACGACCCGTTCTTCTGGAACGCGCTGCGCAACACCTTCACCATCGGCGTGCTCTCCACCGTCCCCCAGCTGCTGATGGCGCTCGGCCTCGCCCACCTGCTCAACCACCGCCTGCGCGGCCGCGCCTTCTACCGGGTCGCGATGCTGATGCCGTACGCCACCTCGGTCGCCGCCGCCACCCTGGTGTTCGCCCAACTCTTCGGCCGCGACTACGGGCTGATCAACTGGGTGCTGAGCAGCACCGGCCTGCACCCGGTCGACTGGCAGGCCGGCACCTGGGCCTCGCAGCTCGGCGTCTCCACCATCGTCACCTGGCGCTGGACCGGCTACAACGCGCTGATCTACCTGGCCGGCATGCAGTCCATCCCCGGCGAGCTGTACGAGTCCGCGGCCGTCGACGGCGCCTCGCGCTGGCAGCAGTTCCGGCACGTCACCGTCCCCGGACTGCGCCCCACCATCGTGTTCACCGTGATCGTCTCCACCATCGGCGCCACCCAGCTGTTCGGCGAACCCCTGCTCTACGAGGGCAACTCCGGCGGCGGCATCTCGCACCAGTACCAGACCCTCGGCCTGTACCTGTACGAACAGGGCTGGACGTTCTTCCACCTCGGCCGGGCCGCCGCCGTCGCCTGGGTGATGTTCCTGCTGATCGTGCTGCTCGCCCTGCTCAACGCGGCGATCGCCGCCCGCCGCAACCGTACGGACCGGTGACCCGATGACCCACGTGACCACCCAGGCGCTCGACAAGCCGGCCGCGGGGAAGCGGAGTTCCGTGCGCGCCGGGGGCCGCAGGGCGCGCTCGCCGCTGCACGGCGGGCCGCTCGCGCACGCCGTGCTGATCGCCGCCACCCTGCTCGCGGTCCTCCCGTTCTACTGGACGCTGGTCGCCGCCAGCCGCTCCAACGCCGAACTCAGCGCCGCCACCCCCGCGTTGACCCCCGGGCCGAACCTGTTCCACCACATGGGCGAGGCACTCCGGCAGGCCGAGATCGGCAAGGCGCTGCTCAACTCGCTGCTGGTCTCCGGCACGGTCACCGCCGGCGTGGTGCTCTCCTCCACGCTCGCCGGCTTCGCCTTCGCCAAGCTGCGCTTCCGCGGTCGCGGCGCGCTGCTGGCGCTCACCGTCGGCACCATGATGATCCCGCCGCAGCTCGGCGTGATCCCGCTGTTCATGGTCATCGCCCGGCTCGACCTGCAGAACAAGCTGCCCTCGGTGATCCTGCCCTCGCTGGTCTCCGCGTTCGGCGTGTTCTTCATGCGCCAGTACCTGGTGCAGGCTCTGCCGGACGAACTGGTCGAGGCCGGCCGGACGGACGGCGCCTCGCTGCTGCGGATCTTCCGCTCGATCGTGCTGCCCGTCGCCCGCCCCGGCATGGCCGTGCTCGGCATGCTCACCTTCATGGCCACCTGGAACGACTTCTTCTGGCCGATCGTCGCGCTCAGCTCCCAGAACCCCACCGTGCAGGTCGCGTTGAAGTCGCTCGGCCAGGGCTACGTCCCCGACCAGTCCGTGGTGATGGCCGGCACCCTGATCGGCACGCTGCCCGTCCTGCTGGTGTTCGCCCTGCTCGGCCGGCAGATCGTCGGCGGCATCATGCAGGGCGCGGTCAAGGGCTGACCCGGATCCGGCTTGCTTTGCTGATGCACCCTCAACTCCTCCGGATGGAACCCGACATGACTGCCGACACGCTCGCCGTGACCACCTCCGCCCCCGCTGCCCCCGCCCGCTTCCCGGCCGGCTTCGTCTGGGGCGCCGCCACCGCCGCCTACCAGATCGAGGGCGCCGCCGACCGGGACGGCCGCACCCCCTCCATCTGGGACACCTTCGCCCGCCGCCCCGGCGCCGTCCGCAACGGCGACACCGGCGACATCGCCGCCGACCACTACCACCGGTACCGCGAGGACGTCGCCCTGATGTCCGAACTCGGCCTGGGCGCCTACCGGTTCTCGCTCGCCTGGCCGCGGATCCGGCCCGGCGGCCGGGGCCCCGCCAACGAGGCCGGACTCGACTTCTACGACCGCCTGGTCGACGAACTGCTCGCCGCCGGCATCACCCCCGTCGCCACCCTCTACCACTGGGACCTGCCCCAGGAACTCGAGGACCGCGGCGGCTGGACCGGCCGCGACACCGCCCACCGCTTCGCCGAGTACGCGAGCATCGCCGCCCGCCGCCTCGGCGACCGCATCCCCACCTGGACCACCCTCAACGAGCCCTGGTGCAGCGCCTTCCTCGGCTACGGCAACGGCGTCCACGCCCCCGGCCGCACCGACCACGTCGCCGCCCTCGCCGCCCACCACCACCTGCTGCTCGCCCACGGCCTCGGCACCGCCGCGCTGCGCGCCGAACTCCCCGACACCGCACAGGTCTCGCTCACCCTCAACCTGGCCGCCGTCCGCCCGCTCACCGCCGACCCGGCCGACCTCGACGCGGCCCGCCGGATCGACGGCCTCGCCAACCGGATCTTCCTCGACCCGGTGTTCCGCGGCAGCTACCCCGAGGACGTCCTCGCCGACACCGCGCAGCTCACCGACTGGTCCTTCGTCCGCGACGGCGACCTCGCCGAAATCTCCCGCCCCATCGACTCCCTGGGCATCAACTACTACACGCCGACCGTCGTCGCGGCCGAGGACGCCGGGGCCGCCGGGTCCGCCGGGGCGGGCCGCGCGGCGACGGGCACCAGGGCGGCAGCCCCTGGCCCGCCGACGGAGGCATCCGCTTCCTGCCCGCCCCCGGCGCCCGCACCGCCATGGACTGGCCGGTCGACGCCGACGGCCTGTACGAACTGCTCACCCGGCTGCGCGACGAACTCCCCGGCGTCCCGCTGCTGGTCACCGAGAACGGCGCCGCCTACGAGGACTACAGCGACCCCAGCGGC
This sequence comes from Kitasatospora cheerisanensis KCTC 2395, assembly GCF_000696185.1. GTDB lineage: Bacteria > Actinomycetota > Actinomycetes > Streptomycetales > Streptomycetaceae > Kitasatospora > Kitasatospora cheerisanensis. The sequence goes on from NZ_KK853997.1 coordinate 7,819,640, forward strand.
GCCGTCCACGACCCCGAGCGGATCGCCTACCTGCACGCCCACCTGGCCGCCGTGCACCGCGCCCTCGCCGACGGCGCCCCCGTCCGCGGCTACTTCCTCTGGTCGCTGCTCGACAACTACGAATGGGCGTACGGCTACAGCAAGCGCTTCGGCATCGTCCACGTCGACTTCGCCAGCCAGCGCCGCACCCCCAAGGACAGCGCGCACTGGTACCGGCGGGTGATCCGGGACGGCGCGCTGCCGAGGTGAGCGGCCGCCCCCCGGTCCGGTGCGAAGTCGCCCCGCCGGACCGGGAGGCACCGTCGGGAGCTGCTGTCGGATCAGGAGCAACCGGCGGATCAGGAGGCGGACTTCGGACCGCAGAAGGCGAGGTCGATCAGGTCGATCGCCGCCGGGACCAGTTCGGCGCCCTTCTGCTGGTCGTACGGGTTCGTCGAGATCGCCAGCTGGCGGGTGCCCGTGCGATCGCTGAACACGTACGTGAGGTAGCCGTAGATGCCGCCCGGATGGCCCCACACCTCGCCGCAGGACAGGCGCAGCTGCATCAGGCCCAGACCGTAGCGGGTCGGCGGCTGCGGGACCGCCGCCACCGTGTCCGTCATCGCGGCCAGCTGCGCCGGCGGCAGCAGCCGGCCGCCCAGCAGCGCGGCGTAGAAGCGGGACAGGTCGTCGGTGGTGGAGATGAGCTCACCGGCCGAGGCCGCCACCGACGGGTTCAACTCGGTGATGTCCGCCGGGCCTTCGGGCAGCGGCAGGTAGCCGTGGCTGTGCGGCCCGGGCACGGAGGTGGAACCGTCCGGCAGGAAGGTGTGCCGCAGGCCCAGCGGCCGGAGCACCCGCTGCCGCACCTCGGTCCGCCAGTCGTTGCCGGTCACCTGCCGGATCAGCTCGCCCAGCACCAGGTAGCCGGTGTTCGAGTAGTACCAGCCCTGGCCGGGTGCGAAGTACGGCTCGTTCGAGGTGCCCGCCGCGATCACGTCGCGGGGCTCGAAGGACTTCCACCGGTCCGTCGCGAGCAGCCGCCGCATCGCCTCCTCGGACTCGTACACGAACCGCGGGTCCTCCGTGTAGTCGTACAGGCCGGAGGTGTGGTTCAGCAGCTGACGGACCGTGATGTTCGCACCGTTCGGAACCAGGCCCGGCAGGTGGCGTTCGATCGGGTCCTCCAGGCCCACCCGGTGCTCGGCCACCAGCTGGAGCACGACGGTCGCCACGAAGGACTTGGTGACGCTGCCCGCCCGGAACTCCCCCTCCACCGGCGCAGGCTGCTGCGTCGTCAGGTCCGCGACACCCGAGTTCCCGCGCCAGACCGCCCGCCCGTGGTCGCGCACCTCGGCGATCGCAGCGCTGGCGCCCGCCCGGCCGGTCAGCGCGTCCAGCCCCTGCTGGAGCGCAGCCCGCTGCGGCACCGGCGCGAACCCGGGCGTGCCGTGCGCGCCCGCACCGGGCACGGCCGCGCCCGCCGAGGGTGTCAGGGCGATCACCGACGCGCCCGCCAGCACCCAGGACGCGGCCAGCCGCAGTACGGCTCGGTACTTCTTCACACGATGCTCCTTCGACAGAAACTCCGGCAGAAGGGGTTCGTCGCCCGCCAGCCTCACCGACCGGATGGCTCTACGGCGTCCCTCGCCAGGAGGAGAACCGGGCCCGGAGAATACGCCCCGGGACGGAAGCCGATGCCCCGTCACCCCGCCCGTCGGCGGGGCTGTCACCGCCGGCGGCTACGGTGGCGCGCATGACCGACCTCCAGCCGCACCGTCCCGTCGTCACGCGCGCGGTGGACGGGGCGATCTGCGCCTACCGGCCGAGCGGCAGGACGCCCGGGGAGCTCGCGCCCGTCGCCGTGTTCCGCCCGGCGGACGGCGACGCCGTGGTGAGCCGCGCGGTGCCGGCCGACCTCGCCCGCGCCTACTACGCCACGCCGGACGCGGTGGTGTGCGTGGCGGCCGACGGCGAACAGCTGTGGCGCGCGCCGTTCCGGCCCGAGAAGACCGAGGAGTGGGGACACACGGCGAACTGCGCGCTGTCCGCGGACGACCGGCAGCTGTGGGTGTACCGGCCGGACGCGATGGCCGGGCGCGGCGACACCGACCGCTGGGAGGTGCTGGACCCCGCCACCGGCGCCCTGCTCGGCCGGGCCGACCTGGAGACCGTCGGCCACGGCGGCGAGCACTGGGCGGACCCCACGAGCGGCACCGTGCTGCTCGACATCGGCGAGGGCCAGGACGGCACCACCGTGTACCGTGGCCGGCTCACCGCAGCGGGCCTGGACGTCGAACGCCTGCCCTGGGACGACCGGTGCCCGATCGGCCTGTCGCCCGACGGCCGACGCCTGCTGACGGTCGATCACACCCAGGAGGACGCCACCGTGCTCGACCTCCCCGGCGGCGAGCTGCGCCTCACCGTCGCCCTCGGCGACTTCGGCGCGGCGCCCGAGGAGCACGAGGCCATGGTCGAGTGGAGCGGCGGCTACCTCGACCCGGACACCCTGCTGCTCGTCCTGACCGGCGAGACCGAGGACGAGCAGGAATGGTTCCAGGCCTACCGCGTCGACGCCCACGACGGCCGGATCCTCGGCGAGTTCAGCACGCACGCCGCGAACCCGTACGACCTCCAGCCGCTGGGCGACGGCAGCTGGCTCACCACCGGCGCGTCCGGCCACCCCGTGCGGTGGTTCGCCGGCTGAGCGCTCGGCAGGCGCACCGCACAGGCGCACCGCACGGGGGCGCCGGGGTGCGGGGGTGCCGGCGGTCAGGAGTTCCACCAGGCCGGGCGGACCCGCAGCGAGTCCTCCTTCACGCAGCCCAGGCCGTTGACGATCTCCTCGGCGTGCAGGTCCCAGCCGACCACGCCGTTGCCCTTGCGATCGAGCTCGATCAGCCGGGACTCCTCGGTCTCCGCGCCGGCCGCCACCTGGCAGTGCAGCACCGTGTCCCAGGCCAGGCCGTCCAGCGCGGTGGCGAACGCCGTGAGCGGCAGCAGCACCACCGTCAGCAGCAGGGCCGCCCACTGCTCGGTCGCGACGAACCGCACCTGCCACGGGGCGAGCCCGGTACGGGCCGGGCGGCTGCCGCGGCGGCCCGCCCGGTACTCCCAGACGATGCCCTGACGCAGCGTCAGCGCGACCAGCGTCACCCCGAGCCCCCACCACGGGCCGTAGAACACCCAGCACAGCACGCCCATCGCCAGCGGGTTCACCAACGTCAGCGCCACCGTCCGGGCCGTCGAACCGAGCGAGCGGCCGCCCGGGACGGCGCCCGGGCCGCGAACAGCGCGAACACCACCCGGGAGGTGACCACCGCCACCAGACTCCCCAGCAGCGGACGGGTCGTCACCATGCCGACCAGCACCTCGCCGAGGTTCCGCGCGCCCATCGCACTGACCACCTCGCGGGTGTGCGAGCCGCCGCCCACCGTCCAGGCGATCTTCACCAGCGGGACGGCCACCACCAGCGCCAGCAGCACCGTGTGGCCCGGACCGCCCCTGCGGTCCAGCTCCGTGCGCTGCTCCTGCTCGTCCTGCGCCACCGCGACCGCCTCCCGCGCTCCCTCGGACCTCGCCCGGCCCATGCATAGCCGCTCGGGCGGTCCGAGCGGGGGACGCGCGCCGTCACGGGGGCCCGCGGGAGCTCGATCAGGCGGCGGGCTTGCGGGCCTCGATCAGGGTGCGGGACATGGTGGAGACGAACACGCCCTCGCGGCCGATCAGTTCGTGCAGCTCGCGCAGGCGCTCGCGGTAGCGGTCCACCGAGAAGTCCGGGACGGTCCAGATCACCTTGCGCAGGAACCACACCACCGCGCCGACGTCGAAGAACTCCAGCCGCAGCCGCTCGTTGCGGCACCGCACCACCTCCAGCCCGGCCGCCCGGGCCTGCGCCGCCTCCACCTCGTGCTCGCGGTCGCCGCCCGGCTCGAACGGGCCGAGGAAGAACGCGCTCAGCTCGACGTTGGTCCGCCCGCCGACGTGCTGCGCGAAGTAGCTGCCGCCCGGGGCGAGCACCCGGGCCAGCTCCGGCCAGTGCACGGTGGCCGGGTGACGGCTCGTCACCAGGTCGAAGGCGCCGTCCGCGAACGGCAGCGGCGCGTCCTCCGGGCAGGCGACCAGCACCGCGCCCAGCGGGTGCAGCAGCCGGGTCGCCCTCGCCGCGTTCGGCGGCCAGCCCTCGGTGGCGACCATGGTGCGAGGGAAGCCCCCCGCCGCCGCGCCGGCCAGCACCTCGCCGCCGCCGGTCTGCACGTCCAGCGCGGCCGAGGCGGCGGCCAGGCGCTCGCCCAGCAACCGCTGATAGCCCCAGGAGGGGCGCTGTTCGGTGGCCCGGCCGTCGAGCCAGGAGAAGTCCCAACCGTCGACCGGAGCGGCCTCGGCCTCGGCGAGCAGAGCGTCGAAAGAGCGGTCCATGCCGCGCATCGAAGCACGCGACCGGCCGGCCGGGCGAGCGAATTGGCACCCAACCCCGCAGGCGGCCCGGTGGCCGAGGCGGAATTGCCGTCGCGTCACCGGCCCGGGCACGCGACTCTTCACCCTCGACGCCGGATGCTCGCCGACCTCACCACGCACCACCACCCCCGGCACCTGACGGGATCGTTTCGCCGCTGGCCAGCCAGTCCGTCCAGTTACAGATCGCGTCGAGAGTCGCATCGGCGTCCCTCGGGCACTGGTGCGTCATCGCCACGGCGTCACTTCCGTTGACAGGCATGACGACAGCTCAAATCGGACACCCATCAGCAAGTTCGAGGAAGCCGGGCGCAACTGGCCAGCGGATGAGGCAAGCTCTGGCACATCGATCGCCCGCAACCGCCGAGGAGGGACACCATGGCACTGGTGAAACTGGGCCAAGACCCCGACAGCCCCGAAGGAAAGAGCCCGACCGTCTACCTGGACGAGGAGACCGGCAACTACGTGTTGCAGGGCTGGAAGGTGTTGGACTCGGAGAGGCTGTCCCAGATGGACATCCCCGACCACGAGACCGTGATCGAGTTTCCGCAGCGCATGATGCAGTTCTTCCCGGAGGTGAAGGGTGTCGGCAGCACCGACGCTTGAGGAACTGATCGGGTCAGCGCAGCGCTCCGCAGTTCACCTGGAGCTTCGGGACGGCTACATGCGCGATGACCCGATGTTCCTCAGCTGGCAGAGCGGCCACCGACACGACCAGAGCGACAAGACGTCCTGGTGGAGCCCCTGGCTCGACCTCATCGCCACGGCCACCAACCGCGGTGTCGTCGTGCGACGGTCGAGGGTCGTCTCGGAACCGCTCTCGGAGTACACGCGCTTCGAGTACGACGTGACGTTCCGCAACATCGCCTCCGGCGAGGACGTCCGGTGGCTCGCACGCCACCGAGCCACCGGCCTGGCGCTACCCCCGAACGACTTTTGGCTGGTCGACGACCGCATCCTGCTTGTCCATCACTTCAGCGGCGAGGGCGACTTCGTCGACGACGAGATCGTGGCAGACATCGACACAGTCGAACTCTGCCGATCGGCGTTCGACGCGGTATGGCGCCTCGCCGTCCCGCACGCGGAGTACAAGCCGAGCTGAGATCGTGTCTGCATCATCGTCATCGAGCGTCCAAGAAGCACGTCGTGCGCTCGGCCAGCGCCTGCGCAGCATTCGGCAAGACGTCGGGCTGAGCGCCCGTGAGCTGGCCGAGCGCGCCAACTGGCACGAATCCAAGTGCTCGAAGCTCCAGAGCGGCCGCACCACCCCCAGCGAAACCGACATCCGCACCTGGGTTGCCATCTGCGGCGTCCCTGAGCTGGCCGCCGACCTGATCGCCACCCTCCGGGGCATCGAAGGGGCTTATGTCGAATGGCGACGCCTTGAACGCTCCGGACTGAAACAGCCACAGCAAGCCGTTCGGCCGCTCTTCGACCGTACTCGCCGTTTTCGCATGTACCAGTCGTGGGTCATCCCTGGGCTGCTCCAGACCGCGGAGTACACGCGCGCCGTGCTGAACACCGTTCTCGCACTCCGCGGTGGCGGTCACGATGACGTGGACGACGCTGTTGCCGTCCGCATGGACCGGCAGGGCATCCTTCGATCAGGCGACCATCGCTTCGCATTCCTGATTGAGGAATGGGTGCTTCGGACAGTCATCGGCGACACCGAGACCCTCGCCGCGCAGCTCGGCCACCTCATCGCCATGTCGTCGCTCCCGTCCGTCAGTGTCGGGATCATCCCGATGGGAGTCGTCCGGGGTGCGGGGTGGCCTACAGAGAGCTTCACGATCTACGACGACGTACAGGTGAACGTGGAACTCGTCGCCGCACACCTGACAGCTACTCGGCCGGGCGAGATCGCCGAGTACAGCCAGGCGTTCTCAGAACTGGCCGGCCTCGCCGTGCACGGCACCGATGCTCGTGGGCTAATCACCTCTGCGATCAACGCACTTGGGTGACGACCGAGCAAGTTCGAGCAAGTTTCTGGCGACTCTCCGCGACCCGCTCTTAACGTCGTGTCACGAAGAAGAGACCTGACGGACGAACGGGAGCAGCCTCATGGAGACTCCGCCGCAGCAGTCGTACCCCACCGCAGCCGCAAGGCTCACCATCCGTGTCAGCACGGTGAAGCCCGACGGCACCCGCACCCTCCGGTCGACCACCTCGTCCGACGAGCTGATCGTGCCGACCCCGCTCTCCACGTTCGCGTGGCCCGCCTGTGAGTGCCCGCGCCACCGCCCTGTGACGGCGCGGCAGCCCACTGTCTGACGGGCCGCCATGGAGTCCTACGCGACCAGCAACTACGGGCTCGGCGGCTTCCCAAGGTTGTTCGGGCGGCCCGCAATGAAGTGCTCGTCGACGACCGCGCGCCTTGGTGGCTCGCGACCCGCCCCCTGCGCCGAGCGCGACGATGCTGAGCCGCCCCCAATTCCCGGCCCCGCCGGCCCACATCCGGCGGAAGGGCCGCGCGCGGGCGCGCCGCCAGGCCGCCCCTGGCCCCGCACTACGACAAACCCGGTCAGGGGCGCCCAGCCAATGACAGGTATGACGACAAGTCGGCATTTAAGAGCAACCGCGACACACAGGACCAAGCCGTCGCCCGAGCCGCCGAGTTCGCGAGACGCGCAGACTCCGATTCGGCCGCCCGCGACTACGACGGCGCACGGCAAGTGATCAACGCCGCCCGCCGAGCAGCGGAGGGCGAGCCGCAGGCCATGCGAAACCGCTACGCGGAGCACGATCAGCCCCACCCGCACACCGACTGAAAGAACGCCAACCACCGTGGCACACAGCGACATCCCGAACAACGCCCACCCGCGACGCCGCGCCGGATGCCTCGGCATCGCCCGCGACGAAGCCGGCCGCGTCCTCTTCGTCCGAACCCTCTACGGCAGGGGGCTCATCCTCCCCGGCGGAGCCGCCACCGAAGGCGAGTGGTTCGACGACGCAGCCCGCCGCGAGTTCGCCGAGGAGACCGGACTGCACGTGCGTCTCTGGGCACTCATCGCCATCGACCAGGTCGCCGCCGACCCCGGCACCGGATCCTGCGAAGGCGTCAACTTCGTCTTCGACGCGGGCGAGTTCACCGAACAGCAGAAGGCCGACATGCGCGTACCCTCCGGCGCCGTCTCCGAGATCGCCGACTTCGAATGGGTTCACCCCACCGAGTTCGACACGCACCCCGACATCGCCGAATACACCGCCCGGCGCGTCGCCCAGGCCCTCGACGCGCTCAAGTACGGGATGTGGCTGCCGCTGCTGCGCCACGGCCGGCCCGTCCAGCCCGCGTAGCCCCGAAGCTCCGCCGCGGCGGTCCAGCGCCACCCACTACGAAGGAGGAACCAGCGTGACCGTGATCATGGAACGACCGCACGGGGCGACGCTCACCGCGCCCGCCTCGGTCGAACTGGAGCTGACCGGTAAGTGCCAGCTCTCCTGCACCCACTGCTACAACGAGTCCGGCCCCGGCGTGCCGCACGGCACCATGACCCTCGACGACTGGAGGACGGTCATCACCGAATGCGCCGAACTCGGCGTACGGCTGGTGCAGTTGATCGGCGGCGAGCCCACCGCCTACCCCGGCTGGGCCGATCTCGTCGACCACGCCCTGGCGCTGGACCTCGGCGTCGAGGTGTTCTCCAACCTCTTCCACATCACCGACAAGGGCTGGGCGGTGCTCTCCAGGCCCGGCGTCCGACTCGGCACCTCGTACTACTCCGTCAATGCCGGAGAACACGACCGTGTCACCAACGTCCCGGGAAGCCACGCCAAGGCCCGCGCCAACATCGCCAAGGCCCTGAGCCTCGGCATCCCCCTCCGAGTCGGCGTCGTCCGCTGCCACGACGGGCAGCTCGAACAACTCGCCGTGCAGGAACTGCACGCGCTCGGTGTCGAGAACGTCACCCGCGACGACGCCCGCGGCGTCGGCCGAGCCGGCGGCGGCCAGGCGCCCACCCCCGACGCGCTGTGCGGCAACTGCACACGCGGCCGGCTCGCCGTCCTCCCCGACGGCCGCGTGGCGCCGTGCGTCATCGGCCGCTGGCTCGGCTCCGGCGACGTCAAGGACCCCGGCGGCCTGCGCGCCGTCCTCGGCGGCCCGGAGTGGGCGAAGCTCTCCGCGAGCATCCCGCCGAAGCGCGCGGCCACGGCTGGCTGCGTCCCCAACGACAGCAACGACTGCAACCCGGCCAGCACCGAAGCGTGCAACCCCGCCTACGGCATCGCACCCGCCACCGCGTCCGGAAAGGCGACTCGATGAGCTGGACGAAGCACGCCCACGACCTCGCCGAACGGACCACCGACCCGGACTCCCGCTGGCGACACCCCGTCAGCGAGGTCGCCCGGCACCTGCTGGTGCCCAAGTGGTGGGAACCCGCCGAAGCCGGCGGCTGGCGGCTGATCGACGGCGAGAACGACCCCGACCTGTGGTTTCGCCGCGCCTACGGCCACGCGTCCATGGTCACCAGCATCGCCGGACTCCACGCCGACCACGCCGGCCCGGAAGACAACCCGGCCGGACGGCCGACCAGTTCCGCCACCCTCACCGCACTCCTCGTCAAAATGCTCCGCCACGCCCGCATCGGCGACGACCACACCCTCCTCGACGTCGGCACCGGAGCCGGCGGACTGACCGCCCTCGCCTCCGTCCGGCTCGGAGCCGACCGCGTCACCAGCATCGACGTCGACGAGTACCTGACCTACGCGGCACGGGACCGCCTCGACGAGGAACTGGGGCTCCGGCCCAACGTCCTCACCGTGGACGCCACCGGCCCGATCCCCGGCACCTACGACCGGCTCGTGGCCACCGTCGCCGCCCGCCCCGTCCCGGTCTCCTGGCTCCAGGTGCTGCGGCCCGGCGGACGTCTCGTCACCACCATCGCCGACACCGCGCTGATCCTGACCGCCTGGAAGGACCCCGACGGCGGCGCTACCGGAATCGTCGAACGCGACTGGGCCGGATTCATGACCACCCGTCACGGCCCGGACTACCCGCCGGGACTCGACACCGTCTTCGAGACCGCCCGCGAAGCCGAAGGCGAACACGTCGCCACCTACCGCTATCCCGTCGCCGACATCCGCGACAGCTGGGAAGTCCGGTCGATGCTCACGATCACCACACCCGGTATCGAGATCGACTTCGAACAGCGGCCCGGCCGATGCACCGCCTACCTCGCCCACCCCGACGGATCGTGGGCCCGCGCCGAAGCCGAACGCTTCGAACCGCCGACCGTCCACCAGAGCGGACCCCGCCGCCTCTGGGACGACCTCGAACGGATCCGGAACCGGCAAGCCGTCGAAGGCGGCCTGCCCCTCTACGGCTGCAAAGCCAGGATCGACCCCAACGGCACGATCCACCTCAACCGCGGCCGCTGGTCGGCAACCATCCAGGCATAGGTGAAAAAACAATCGTGTGCGCACAACTCGCGGACGAGACCGGTCCCGTACGCGCGCACGGCGCCCGCGAGGTTCCGGGCGGCAGCGCCACCCCGAAGTCCGCTGCCCGGCACGGCGTTACCGTCCCGCTGGGTAGCAGCGCACCTGCCACAGGGCAGGGCAGGGCCGCTGTTCTCCGTCGGCTGGCGCGAGTACCCGCCGGGCCGTTGGAGGCTGAGGTTGGTGGGGTGGGAAGTGGTGGCTCGTCGTCGGGTGGGGCGGGGTGATGCGGGTTTTGTGGGCTCGGGCATCATCGACGGCATGAGCGACACGCACTCCGACCCGCTGGCCCGGCTGTGGGAGGACTTCCTCACCCTGCCGTTCCCGCGCAGCTGTTACCGTCAGGCCCCCGCCGGGGAGGACCTGGTCCTGCTCGACAGCCACCTGGCCGGCTGCGTGTCCGCCGCCCTGACCGGGCCGCTCGACCGGCGGCGCAGAGAGGCGCTCCGGCACGGCACGGCCACCGTCGACCGGATCCTGCCCGAACTCGCCGACGACGCCGAGGGCCGCGAGTACTTCACCCGCCTGCGCGAGCTGGCGGTTCTCGCGGCGGAACGCGCGGGCGAGGACCGGCCGGGCGACGTGAACGGCTGATGGATCGACAGAACGCCGTCCCGGCGGGGGCGGAGCGGCTCGCGGAGGCGGTGCGGGCCGGCGACCGGGAGCGCGTCGTCGCGTTGCTGGCGGACGGTGCCGATCCCGACGGCCGGGACGGGAACCGGACCGCGGCCATCGAGCACGCCGTCCGGGCCGGTCATGCGGACGTCGTCGCCGAACTGCTGCGGGCCGGTGCCGACCCGAACCAGCAGATCGGCGACTACCGGGAGTTGAAGCCGCTGAACCTGGCGCTCGGGTGGGGCTACCTGGAGGTGGCGAGGCTGCTGCTGGTCGCCGGGGCCTCCACCGGGATCCAGAGCGAGCGGACGCAGGAACTGCCGCTGGTGGTGGCCGTGATCTGCCCCGGGGCGGACCACCGCGAGAGCCTGATCGACCTGCTGCTCGAGTACGGCGCGGATCTGGAGGACCGTTCGATGAAGGGCATGACGCCGCTGGAGTGGACCGCCGGCACGCCCAGCCTCGGCGCCGTCCGCCACCTGCTCACCCGCGGAGCAACGCCCACCCCGGCCGCCGTCCGCCGGGCCCGCGACGCGGCCCGCTGGCGTCCGCAGCACGCCGCCACCTACGCGGCGATCGAACAGGCCGTCCTGCGTGCGGAGTTCCTCCGCCGGAAGCGGGCCGCCGAGCAGCGGACGGGGTGAGCGGGGCGGGGCCCGAGGCCGGCGCTGACCCGCCGTCAGGGTGAGGCGCGGCCCGGCCGGGTCCGATCTGCGGAGCGCGGGGGAGCGTGCGGGGGCGGGGCACGGCGTGTTCCCGGTGCTGCACGACCTGGCGTTCGCCGCCTGCGCACACCGACCGCGTCGCGGCGCCGGCCGTCGCCACCGGCCCCACCGGCGAGTTGTCGCCGTGCGGGGTGCACCGGCACCCCGTCGAGGTGCTGGCGCACCCGCGCAGGGGCGCGCCGATCGTGCTGCCCGAGCGCCCCCGCGAAGCAGATTGACGGATCGTCGGCCCGGGGAGATCCACTGCCGGGGGACGACCGACCGGGGGAGATCCGGGCCGCGAGGCGGTCCGGGCGGGTGATCCCGGCGGCACGGCCCACACGTCCGGGCCCGGCACGGGAACGGCACCAGCAGGAACCGGACCACCCGGAGGCACCGCATGCACCTGACCATGGTTCTGCTGCTCACCCCGCTCGTGCTGGCCGGCGCCGTCACGGCCCGCACCCCCGCCCGGCGCGGCCGGCACCGCGCCGGGCCGCGCCGCCCGCAGCCCTGAGGCGCGTTCGGGTCCGACGGCCCGTCAGAGCCGCCCCGCCCGGCGGGCGATCAGCGCCGCCAAGCCGTCCAGGATCCGCTCGATGCCGAAGTCGAAGGCGTTGTCGCGGCCGTCGCCCGGCTCCGCCAGGGCGGCGGCGAGGGCCGGGTAGCGCTCCGCGTGCGCCACCACCAGCCCGCCCAGCGCGCGCAGCATCTCCGCCTCGGGCGACCCCTCGCGGGACTGCCGCTGCTGCGCCGCGATCGCCCGCACGTGACCGACCAGCAGCACCGCCGCGTCCATCCGCTCCGCGCCGCTCAGGCCCTGGCCGTCCAGCGCGGCCACCACCCGCTCCAGCCAGGCGAGTTCGCGCGGGCCGGTGAGTCGCGGCGCGGACAGCGCGTCCAGCACCCACGGGTGGGCGGCGAGCACCTCGGCCATCCGGTGCGCCCAGTCGGTGAGTTGCTGGCGCCAGGGGGCCTCGCCCGGCGGCGGGGGCTCGCCGACCGCGTGCTCGATCATCAGGGCGATCAGCTCGGCCTTGCCCGGCACGTACCGGTAGAGCGACATCTTCGTGTAGTCCAGCAGCCCCGCCACCCGCTGCATGGACAGCGCGGCCAGCCCCTCGGCGTCCGCGACCTCGATCCCGGCCCGGGCGATCGCCTCCAGGCTGAGGGCCGGCTTCGGCCCCCGGGTCGGCCGGGCCGGCGGACCCCACAGCAGGCGCACCGCCGCCGCGTCCTGCCCGGCCTGTCCCGGCTGTTCCGACTGCTCCGCCACGGGCCCTCCCCGGTACTCCGCCGAACCGCCTTGCGTCCGGCCTGAAACTGCGTCTACCGTACACAGCAGAAACAGTGTCCATGGGACACACTTTCTGGCCCGGGCCCGGGGAGGGCCCGTTCCGGCCTGCCTTCCGAGGGGGAAACACCCATGCAGATCCTGATCTCCGGCGCCGGCATCGGCGGCCCCGCGCTCGCCCACTGGCTCGCCCGCTACGGCCACCGGCCCACGGTGGTCGAACTCGCGCCCGCGCTGCGGCCCGGCGGCCAGGCCGTCGACTTCCGCGGCCCCACCCACCTGACCGTCCTCCGGCGGATGGGCCTGCTGGAGGAGCTCCACGCGCTCGACACCGGCGGCAACCCGATGACCTTCACCGACCGGCACGGCCGCACCCGGCTCCGGCTGCCCGCCGACTTCGCCGGCGGCGAGATCGAGATCCCGCGCGGCGAACTCGCCCAACTCCTGCACCGGCACACCGAATCCAGCACCGAGTACCTGTTCGGCAACACCGTCACCGCGCTCCGGCAGGACGACCGCGGCGTCCGGGTCGCCTTCCGGCACGGCCCCGAACGCCACTTCGACCTGGTGATCGGCGCCGACGGACTGCACTCCCGGATCCGCGCCCTCGCCTTCGGCCCCGAGCGGGACTACGTCCGCCACCTCGGCTACTACGCCGCCACCTGGCAGTTCCCCAACACGCTCGGCCTGCCCGCCGGCAGCACCGGCATCAACACCCCCGGCCGGCTCGCCTCGGCCGGCGCCGACCCCCGCGACCCGGCCCGGGCCGGCGCCTTCCTGCTGTTCGCCTCGCCGCAGCTCGACCACGACCGGCACGACACCGACGCCCTCAAGTCCCTGCTGCAGCAACGTTTCGCCGACCTCGGCCGCCCCGTCCCGCACCTGCTGGAGACCCTGAAGGACGCCGACGACCTCTACTTCGACTCGATCAGCCGCGCCGACGTCCCGCACTGGTCCGACGGCCGGATCGCGCTGCTCGGCGACGCCGCCTGCGGCGCCACCATCGGCGGCATGGGCACCGGCACCGCCCTGGTCGCCGCGTACGTCCTCGCCACCGAACTCGCCCGCGCCGACGGCGACCACCGCACCGCCTTCGCCCGCTACGAACAGACCGTCCGCCCCTATGCCGAGCGCTGCCAGCGCGGCGGCGACCGCACCGGCCCGTTCCTCGCCCCGCGCACCGCCACCGGGCTGCGGGCGCGCAACGCCCTGCTCAACCGGGGCTGGATCCTGGAGAAGATGCTCGAACTCGGCAAGGACGTCTCCACCATGGACCTGCCCGAACCGGTCTGAGTCCGCCCGCCGCGAAATCCGCTTGCCGCCGATCTCCGGGGCGGCCCAAGATCGGCGGATGGACCACGTGATACGCCCCACCACCGTCGAGGACTGGCAGCGCACCAAGCAGCTCCGGCTGGACGCCCTGCGCGACCCGGTCGCGCACATCGCCTTCCTGGAGACCTACGAGACCGCCGTCGCCCGCCCGGACGAGGTCTGGCAGCAGCGCGCGGCCGGCTCCCGCGAGGAGCTGACCGCCCGTCAGTTCATCGCCGAACGGCCGGACGGCGGCCTGGACGGATCGGTCACCGTACTGATCGAACGGGCCGGCACCCAGGACGTCCTCGGTGGGGCGATCGAGGCCGACCAGGCGCACCTGGTCGGCGTGTTCGTCCGCCCCGAACAGCGCGGCACCGGCCTGGCCCGGGCCCTGTTCGACGCCGCGATCGCCTTCGCCCACGAGCTCGACGAGCCCCGGATCTCCCGCGTCCGCCTCTACGTGCACCAGGACAACGAGCGCGCCGAGGCCTTCTACCGGAAGATCGGCTTCGTCCGCAGCGGCCGGTCCGTGCCCGTCCCGGGCGACGAGTCCTCGATCGAGCACGAGCTCGTCCTCGCCCGGGAGGGCTGACCGCCCGCCCCGCCGCCCGGGCCGGCCGGCCCGGGGGTGTGCGCCGGGCCCGACGGGGCAGCCGAAGCCGTGGAGGCCCGCGAAAGGCGCGGCCCGGAGCGCGCGGGAGGCAGACCATGGCCGGCCACGGCGGCAACGTCATCCACGAACTGAAGACCGACCACCGGGAGATCGAGGCGCTGTTCGCCCGGATCCGCTCCGCCGCCACCGGCACCGAGCGCAAGGAACTGCTCGACGAGGTGACCGTCGAACTGGTGCGCCACTCCGTCGCGGAGGAGGCCCACCTCTACCCGGCCGTGCGCGACCGGGTACCGGCCGGCGAGGTGCTCGCGGACAAGGAGGTCGAGGACCACGCCCGGGTCGAACGGCTGCTCAAGGCGATCGAGAGCACCGCCGCCGAGGACCCCGCGCTGCCCGGCCTCGCCGCCACCCTGATCGAGGAGGTCACCTCGCACATCCAGGAGGAGGAACGCGAACTGTTCCTCGCCCTCCAGGCCGCCTGCGACGACGAGGAACTCGACCGCCTCGGCGACCGGATCCGCCGCGCGAAGGCCACCGCCCCCACCCGCCCGCACCCCGGTGCCCCCTCCTCGCCCGCCGCCCGCAGGGTGCTCGCCCCGGGCGTCGGCCTGGTGGACCGCGTCCGCGACCACCTCACCGGGCGGCCGGGCGCCTGAACCGGGGCCTGCCGAGCGTCTACGTCGGCCGGGCGTCCGGGCCGGGCAGGCGTCCGGGCCGGACGTCGGGTGCGCCGCGCTGCTGCCGCCGGGTTGTCACCGCCGGCGGGCGAAGGAGCTGCGGTAGGCGGCCGGGCTCATGCCGAGCCGGCGGTTCAGGTGCTGGCGCAGCGACTCGGCCGAGCCCAGGCCGCTGCGGTCCGCGACCTGGTCGACCGTCAGCCCGGTGGTCTCCAGCAGCTCACGGGCCCTCAACAGCCGCTGCTGGAGCAGCCATTCGAACGGGGTCACCCCCGTCTCGGCCGTGAAGCGGCGGGTCAGCGTCCGCACGCTGACCCGCGCCCGCTCGGCCAGCTCGGGCAGGGAGATCGGCCGGTCCAGGTGCTGGAGGGCCCAACTGCGGGCCTCGTCCAGCGGTGAGCCAGTCCGGTCCGGCAGCGGCGTCCGCACGAACTGCGCCTGCCCGCCGTGCCGGACCGGCGTCACCACCGCGGCCCGGGCCGCCGCATTGGCCGCCGCCGCCCCGTAGTCGGCGTCGATCAGGTACAGGCACAGGTCCAGCCCCGCCGCCGAGCCCGCGCCCGTGACGATCCGCCCGTCCTGCGCGAACAGCCGGTTCGCGTCCACCCGGACCGCCGGGAAGGCGCGCTGCAACTCCTCGGCCAGCGCCCAGTGCGTGGTCGCCGTGCGGCCGTCCAGCAGCCCCGCCTGCGCCAGGACGAACGCGCCGCTACAGATCGACGCGATGCGCTTTCCCGCCGCGGCCGCCGCCCGCAGGGCGTCCAGCGCGGCCGGCTCCGCGTCGTGCCGGCTGGCGGTCGAGGGCACGATCACGGTGTCCGCTGCCGCCACCACCTCCAGCCCGCGGCCCACCACCACCCCGATGCCGCCCGACGCCGCCAGCGTCCCCGGCACGGCCGTGCACACCGTCACCTCGTACCCCGGGCCGCCCCCGGACTCGACCGCCTCCAGCAGCACCGAGGGCATGGACAGGTCGAAGGGCTTGACCGGCGGGACGGCCAGAACGGCGACACGGTGCATGGCTGGATCCTTGGGGATCGTGGCTATCGGGCCACTGACCCTACCCCGCGAACGGCAGGCAGAGTAGGGCACGCGGACGGGCCCCCGCGCACCAACTCACCTTTCAACCGGCAGCTCTGACCAGCTGTCACAGCGGAACGGAGCCGGCACACCATGGCCGAATCTGTCGTCATCGGGGCCGGCGCGACCGGCGTCGCCACCGCCCGCCGACTCGCCGAGCGCGGACAGCACGTCCGACTCGTCACACGCAGCGGCAGCGGACCCGACCACCCCCGCATCGAACGCGTCGCCCTCGACGCGGGCCGCACCGCGGACCTCGCCGCAGCCCTCACCGGCGCCCGCACCGTCTTCAACGCCGCCATGACGCCCTATCACACCTGGCCCGAGACCATGCCGCCGCTGTTCACGTCGATCCTCGCCGCCACCGAACGGGCCGGCGCCGACTACGTGATGCTCGGCAACCACTACGCCTACCGGCAGAGCACCGGCCCGATCACCGAACGCACCCCGCTCGACCCGCACACCCGCAAGGGCCGCGTCCGGGCCGCACTCTGGCAGCAGGCCGAGACCGCCCACCGGGAGGGCCGGCTGCGGGTCACCGAAGTCCGGGCCGGCCAGTACCTCGGACCCGGCGCGGTCTCGGCGTTCACCCTGCTCGTCGCCCCGCGCGTGCTGGCCGGCGAACTCGCCCTCGTCCACGGCGATCCCGACGCCGAACACTCCTTCTCCGCCACGGAGGACGTCGCCGCCGCCCTGGTCGCCGTCGCCGGCGGCGACGAGCAGGCCTGGGGCCGGGCCTGGAACGCGCCGGTCGTCACCACCACGCCGCGCCGGGCCGCCGGCGTGCTCGCCGAGCTGCACGGCGCCCCCGAACCGCGCCTGGAACCGCTCACCGAACGGGACTTGACGCTGCTCTCGCTCGGCGACCCGCTGTGGCGGGAGTTCATCGAGATGAGCTACCTGTCCGACCTCCCGTTCCGGGTGGACGACAGCGACATCCGCGAGACCTTCGGCCTCACGCCGTCGCCGCTGCGGGAGGTGCTGGCCGCCGCTGCCTGAGCCACGCCTGTTCGACCGGACCGCCCTCCGCGCCGTGGGGGCGGTCCGCGTCCGTGCGCGTTGTGCGTTGCGCCTTGTGCGTTGAGCGTTCGGGTGTTTGTGCGTTGAGCGTTCGTGTGTTTGAGCGTTTGTGTGTTTGCGTGTTGAGCCTTGTGTCGGGCCGGGGGCGGTGCGGAGTAGGCTCTATTCCATAGATTTGTCGAGAAAGGGGCGCCGCAGGCATGGCGGACCGGGCCGCGAAGACCGAGCTCTACGAGGCGTTCGCCGCCACCGGCAAGGCCCTCTCCAGCGGGAAACGGCTCGAACTGCTCGACCTGCTGGCCCAGGGCGAACGCACCGTCGACGCACTCGCCAAGGCCGCCGGACTCAACCTCACCACCGCCTCCGCGCACCTCCAGACCCTCAAGCAGACCGGCCTGGTCGCCACCCGGCGCGACGGCGTCCGGATCCACTACCGGCTGGCCGGCGAGGACGTCGCCCGACTGCTCGACCTGCTGCGGCGGGTCGCCGAGCACCACCAGGCCGCCGTCGCCCCGCCCGCACCGCCTACCTCGGACCGGAGACCCTCGGCACCGCCGACGAGGAGCACGCGGTCGAGCGCGCCGTCAGCCGCGAGGACCTGCTCGCCCGGATCGCCGCCGGCCGGGCCGTCGCCCTCGACGTCCGCCCCGCCGAGGAGTACGCCGCCGGGCACATCCCCGGAGCGCTCTCCATCCCCGTCGACGAACTCGCCGACCGCATCGGCGAACTCCCCGAGCACACCGAGGTCGTCGTCTACTGCCGCGGCGCGTACTGCGCCCTCGCCTACGACGCCGTGCGGCTGCTCACCGCGCGCGGCCGGCGGGCGATCCGGCTGGACGACGGGATGCTGGAGTGGCGGCTCGCCGACCTTCCGGTGGACGCGGGCGGGGCGGCCGCCTGACGGTCCGTCATGCACGCGGCCTGTGGCGGAATGGTGAAGGCTCTGGGGTCGGGTGGTGGTGGGCCGGTGTGGGGGGCGGAGGACACGGCGGGGCGATTCGTCGGCGGACCACCGGGTTCGATGACGGTCGACGGGCCGTGGCCGGGGCGGTCCTCCGCGGTCCGGGTCAACCGCCGGACGGTGGAGGAGAGGTGACAGGTTTTTGCGCAGTCGGTAGGGGACGTGGCTCGGCAATGAATTCGGGTCCTATGATGCAGTGAGCACAATGGACCCACGGCCGTCGGAACCGACCCGGGGTCCGGAACTACGGGGCCGACAGTGCGAACGGCCCCGGCGGTCCGAAATGGGGGCGGGCATGTCGCAGCAGATCGTGGTGGATCCGGAGAGCCTCCGGGCCGAGGGCCGGAACATGTCCGCCGTCGGGCAGGACTTCCTCTCCGCCCTGCAGACCCTCTCCGGCCGGCTCGAAAGCCTCGAACAGGGCGACACGCCCCCCTGGGGCGACGACGACCTCGGCGAGAAGTTCGGCATCGTCTACGAAGGCCTGCGCGACGGCATGAAGGAGTCGATGGACTCCCTCGGCACCCGCATCGGCGAGATCGGCGAGAAACTGCAGGGCATGGCCAACAGCCACGAGGCCAACGAGAGTCAGACCGAGGGCGACCTGCACACCCTCGAAGCCCGCGAGGGCGAGGTCGGCGGCCAGGTCCGGGCGCTGTACCGGCCGCGGGGATACTGACCCGGTCCACCCGCGAGGCGCGGCCCGGTGCCGCTGTCGTTCTTCTTCGCCGTCCACCGCTGACGGCCAGTTCGTTCCGAGTCCGTTCCGAGTCCGTTCCGAGTCCGTTCCGAGGGCCTGTTGGTCCGGTTCCGTGAGGCGCAGGGGGTAGTGGCGAAGTGTCGCTGATGTTGCCGGACAGTGTCGAGTGGGTCCTGGAGATGCTCGGCTTCGACTGGCCGACCGCCGACGAGGACAAGCTCCGGGAATCCGCCCAGGTCTGGCGGGACTTCGCCGACCAGGTCGAGGAACTCCACTACCGGGGCGCGAGCGCCGCGAACAACGTGCTGTCCACCAACTCCGGCGACAGCATCGACGCCTTCGGCAAGACCTGGGAGAAGTTCTCCGGCGGCGGCTCGGACGGCTACCTCGCCGACGCCGCGATGGCCTCCCGGCTGATCGCCGCCGCGTTCGAGGCGGCGGCCGTCATCGTGATCACCTGCAAGATCGCGGTGATCGCCCAACTGGTCGCGCTGGCGGTCGAGTTGATCGCCGCGCAGGCCGCTGCGCCGTTCACTCTCGGACTCTCCGAACTCGGTGCGGCCGGTGCGACCGCGGCCACCAAGATGATCGTCCGACGCCTCCTGAAGGAACTCCGGGAAGCGTTGATGGAAGCGATCATGGAGACCCTGAAGGAGCCGGCGGTCTCGGCGATCCAGGGCATGATCAGCGACCTGATCGCGCAGACCGTCAACCAGGGCTTCGGCGCGCAGAACGGCTACGACCTCGGCCGCACCGCGAAGCGCGGTGCGGACGACTTCGTCGACGCCGCGAAGAACTCCGGCCAGACCTTCACCGAGTCCCTCCGCGACGGCCTCGGCTCCAAGGCCGGCGGCCACGCCCGCAGCGGCATCGACCACGCGGCGGGGCGGGGCGATTCGTCGTCCGGCGACCACGGGTCCGGGGAGTCGGGTTCGGGCTCCGGCTCGGGTTCGGGCTCCGGGAGTGACCGCTCCGGGGGCGGGAGTCGTCGAGCGGGTCGGGGTCCGGTGCTGGATCGGGGTCCGGTTCGGGTTCGGGGTCCGGTTCGGGTTCGGGTACTGGTGGCGGCGGTACGACGTCGTCGACCGGGCACGGGAACTCGTCCTCCGGGAGCGGGAGTTCGACCGGCGGCGGTTCGTCGCAGCACGGTGGGAGCGGCGAGGGTTCGACGCCCAACGGGTCGGGATCGTCCGGCAGCAGCGGGACGGACCACGGGTCGACCGGCGGCAACCAGTCGACCACGGTGCCCCGCCCGCGCCCCGACAGCGCCTCCGGCCCCGCACTCGACCCCTTCGGCACTCGAGTCGGCGCCGACCACGCCAACACCGGCGGCACGCCGACCCCGTCCCACGACGGTCCGACGCGGACGGGTGCGGACGGCACCAACTCGCCCAGCCACGACAGTGGTTCGGGGGCTGGCTCGCCGGCGCCGTCGCCCACGCACGACGGTCCGACGCGGACGGGTGCGGATGGTACGAACTCGCCCAGCCACGACAGCGGCCGCCCGGCGGGGCAGGACGGTCAGTCGCACCGGACCGAGCCGGATGCGGGTCGGCCTGCTGGGCACGATGGTCAGCCGCATCGTGGTGAGCCCGACACCGGTCGTCCGGCGGGTCATGACGGTCAGCCGCATCGTGGTGAGCCGGACGCGGGCCGTCCGGCCGGGCATGACGGTCAGTCGCGTGGGCCGGAGCACGATGCTGGTCGGCCTGCTGGGCACGATGGTCAGCCGCATCGTGGTGAGCCCGACACCGGTCGTTCGGCCGGTCATGACGGTCAGCCGCATCGTGGTGAGCCGGATGCCGGTCGTCCGGCCGGGCATGACGGTCAGTCGCACCGGACCGAGCCGGATGCGGGTCGGCCTGCTGGGCATGACGGTCAGTCGCGTGGGCCGGAGCACCAGCCGCGGCCTGGCGAAGGGCATCAGCCGCCGCGAGTGGACGGCGGGAGTCCTGCGCCTGGGCCCGTGCACGGTGGTGACGGGTCGTCGGGTCCCTCACACGGGGCGGATCCGGGGCGCCCGAACGAGGTGCCCCCGCCGCGGCACGGCGAGTCGCCGCACCATGAGCGGGCCGGGGTCGCGCCGGGTGAGCCGGGTCCGTCGGGCGGGACGCCCGGGCCGCGGCACGAGCCTGGCACGGACGGTTCGCAGCACGGCAGTTCGGGCACCGACATGCGGCCGCCGGTAGGTGCGCCCGTCTCGGCCGGGGAGCGCCCCCGTTCCGGGGCGACTCGCGGACGGGGGACTCCGACTCCGCGCCGCACACCCAGGTACCGCCGCGACTGGACGTGGCCGGCCTCGGTGGCACCGCCACCGCGCCGCCGCCGCACGCCGGCACCGATCAGCGGCCGGGCCCGACGTCCGGTCCGGACGGCACGACCGGTCCCGTGGGCGGGACGGGAGTGCCGGGCGGCGGCATGCCGATGGGCGGCGGTGCGATGCCGGGCGGTGGCACCGGATCCACGCCGGGCGGTGGCCGTCCGACGGCCGGACCGAGCTCCACCACCCCGACGGTGCCGGGCCCCGGCCGTCCCGGCAGGGCCAGCAGCCGGACGGGAACTCGACGTTCACCCCGCGCCCGGCCGCCAACCGTCCCGACCCGCGAGCCGCATTCGGTCAGCGCACGAGCCCCGACACGACCCGCCCCACCGGCGGCCGTCCGGACACCAGCCGCCCGGACACAGGTCGGCCGGACAGCAGCCGCCCGGACTCGGGTCGGCCGGACTCGGCACGCCCTGACGGCAACCGTCCCGACACGGCCCGCCCCGACGGCAGCCGTCCCGACAGCAGCCGCCCGGACACGGGTCGGCCGGATTCGGCACGCCCGGACGGAAGTCGCCCTGACGCGGCACGCCCTGAAGGCGGGCGTCCTGACGGCAGCCGTCCCGACGGCAGTCGCCCGGACACGGGTCGGCCTGACGCGGCGCGCCCCGAGGTGGCGCGTCCTGATGGCAGCCGTCCCGACACGGCTCGCCCCGACGGCGGTCGCCCCGATGGCAGCCGCCCGGACTCGGCGCGCCCGGATTCGGTGCGTCCTGATGGCAGCCGTCCCGACGGAGGCAAGCCGGATTCGGCGCGCCCCGACGGCGGTCGGCCCGACAACTCCCGTCCTGATGCCGGTGGTTCGGACTCGAACCGTCCCGACGGCAGCCGGCCCGACAGCGACCACGCTCCGGACTCGTCGCGTCCCGACGGCGACCGTCCGGAGGCGAACCGTCCCGACGCCGACAACCCGTCGGACTCGGGGCGTCCCGATGCGGACAGCTCGCACGACGCCGACGCAACGCACGGAGACACCAAGCACGGTGACGACCCGTCGCACGGCGGCCTCGCGGACAGCCGGCCGTACGACACGCCCGGCGGGTTGGAGCGGCCGGATCCGCAGCACCAGACGGACCTGGAGAGCCGGGTGCCGCGGAACCCGGACGGGACGCCGGAGCGGCATCCGGACCCGAACGGGGACTGGCCGGGGCGGTCAACGGCGACGGGCACCGCGCGCCGGGGCGGGACAACAACTGCCTCGACGTGGCGCTGTCGACCGCGGACACCTACAGCGGGAACCCGACGGCGGCCGCGCCGCGCAGCGACGGCGGGCCGGAGGCGAGCGGGGCGGCCGGGACCGGGCGGAGAGCCAACTCGGCGCGCCGTTCCGGGACATGGGCAACGGCGATCCGGCGTTCAAGCGGATCGAGGACCAGCTGCGGGACAGCGGGCACGGTTCGCAGGCGGTGATCATCACGCAGGACGCCAACGGGCGGGCCCACGCGTGGAACGTCGTCAATCACGACGGCAAGATCACCTACCTGGACAACCAGACCGGCCAGCGCAGCGACAAGCCGTTGCACAACGGCGACCACGGCGTCTTCGCGATCACCCTGGACCCGGACCGCAAGCCGACCGGCACCGATCACACGGGCGGCCCGGACCGCGGCGGTTCCGACCGGCGGCCCGAGGATCCGGCCGGCAAGAACAAGGCCGAGGACGACCCGGAGGAGGGTGCGTCCAAGAAGAAGGCCAAGCACAACGACGGCGACGGGAACGCCGAGGCGGGGCCGTCCTCGAAGAAGGACGACACGTCGAAGGACGACGCGTCGAAGAACGAGAAGCCGAAGACCGACAAGGAGATCATCGACGAGCGTCGGGCCAACGATCCCGAGCACCCGATCCACGAGGACGCCCGCAAGGACGAGAACCTCCGTCCCAGGGAGACCCCGGACGACAAGATCTACGGCATCTCGCAGGACGAGAACCAGAGGCCGCTCCGGAACGCCAACCCCGTCCGCGCCGTCGACATGAACCGGGTCAACCAGAACCTGGACGCGTGGGCGAGCAGCGGCGAGCTCGGGCACGTGCTGGACAGCAGCAAGGCGGGCAACCCGAAGACGTTCAACCGGTCGGACCTGGAGAACGCGCTGACCGGCTTCAAGGACATGAACCCGGGCGAGCAGGGCGCCGCCGTCGCGGCCATGGGCCGGATGAGCGACGAGTTCCACAAGAACCACGGCGTGGGCGCCAGCCCGGAGTCGATGCCCTACCCGTACAACTCCGACCCGCGGGTGGCGGGCAGCAAGCCCGGCGAGGCGGACCCGATCAGCCGCGGCGCCGCCGACCACGCCACGTCCAAGGGCGAGGAGGGACTCAAGCTGTCCCCCGACCTCAAGGACGTCCGCAAGGAGGTCAGGGAGGCGTTCGAGAAGCGCAGCATCAAGGGCGCGGCCGACGTCGCCGCCCACCGCCCCGACCTGAGCGCCCGCAACTACGCGGTGATCGAGGTGTACGACCCCAAGACGAAGCAGGTCAGCTTCGTGGTGGACAACTCGGTGCCGCCCAGCGGCCCGCGCGCCGGGATCACGCCGCTGCACTCCGAGACCCACCTCGGCGGCTGGATGGACCACCTGAAGGCCACCCGCGACCCGAAGGACCAGCCCGAGGTGCTGAGCCTGTACACCGAACGCGAGCCCTGCGGCAGCAAGAAAACCCAAGGTCACGCGGACTGCTCCGGCTACCTGGCGCGCGAGCACACCGGCGTCCCGGTCTACTATGCGACCGGGTACCGCAAGGGCCCCGGGTCCGATGTGAAGCCCGGCGAGGGCCAGCTGACGCCGAAGCAGGAAATGGACCGGGACTTCGGCAACCACGTGGCCAAGGTCGGCCGGGTCTGGCTGGCGATGGAGAAGAAGCGCATGGCCGACGCCGCCTCGGCGATGGACACGGGCGAGTGAGCACGAGCGAGTGAGTGAGGGAGTGGCCGGATGACCGGGCGCGACGAAGCGGCGGTGGCGGCGGCGATCGGTGCCGCCACCGAGCGGCTGGCGGGTGGCAAGCGGGGTCTGCTCTACGTGACCGGCCCGGCCGGTAGCGGTCGCAGCGCGGTGCTCGCCGGCATCGCCGAGGCCCTCCCGGAGGCGATCCTGATCGACGCCGCCGGGCGCACCGCCGAGTCGGTGGTGCGGGAACTGATCGACCGCACCGGCCTGTTGAGCCGGCCGGGCCTCGGCAGCCTGAACGAGCTGCGGCGCGCCATGCGCACCGACTCGACGGCCCGCACGGTGCTGCTCGCCAACACCCAGCTGGCCGGTTCGCTGGCCTGCGGCGGCGAGGGCGACCGGGTCCGGGCCGTCGGCGCGGCCATCGGCATCGCCGCGCAGGAGGGCGCGCTGCAACTGGTCGTCGAGCAGCCGCAGCCGCCCGAGCAGCCCGCCGACGAGCCCACCGGGTACTGGCAGGACGTGCTGCGGCTGCCCACCGGCCAGGGCCCCGAGGAGCTCGCGGCGCTGGCCGAGGCCGTTCCGGAGCGGACGCTCGCCGCGCTGCGGGTGCTGGCCGACGCCCAGCTGCGCCGGGTGCCCGTCGCCGCCTGGGCCGAGCTGTGCCGGGCCGCCGGACTCGACCTCACCGAGGCCGAGCTGGCGGCCGTCACCGCCGAACCGCTGGTGCGGGAGGCGGACGGCACCGTCGGCTTCGACCGGCCCGCACTGGTCGAGGAGCTGCGCCGGCCGGCCGTCGAAGCCGCCGAGTTCCACGGCCGGATGACGGACCGTCTGCTGGAGGCTGACCTGGCCGAGCCGTGGGCGGCCCGTTCGCTGCCCGGGCACGCCGCCGTGGCTGGACGCTTCGACGACCTGCTCGCCGACGCCCGCGCCCTCGCGCACGTCCCGCAGGACGCGCTGACCGAGGGCTTCCGCACCGCCTACGGCGACATCGACGGGTTCCGGCACGGCACCCACGCCGCCGCCCTGCACTACCTCGCCGGCTACGGCCTGACCGGGGCGCCGCACGGCGAATGGGTCGCCTGGCTCGCCCACGACGCCCACACCCGCGGCCAGTTCGACCGCGCCGAGGCACTGGCCGCCGCCTGCCCCGAACCGCTGACCTTCCGCACCGTGTGGTCCCGCTGGAGCCCCGTCGGCGCGTTCACCCCCCGCACCTGGCCCTGGCACACCGAGGAGATCGACCGGGTCTACCCCGCCGAACTCGACGGCCGGCCCGTCGTCGTCACCGAGGACGAGGACGAGAACGGCTACGTCAGCGACGCCGCCACCGGCGAGCTGCTCGGCGAGGCGGGCGACGAACTGGAGCGCGGCACGGCCACCCTGACGGTCCGTTCGCGCATCGAGTACGCCACCGTCCTCGACGGCCCGGACGGCGCGCCGCTCGGAGTGTTCCACCACCCCGACGCGGACGCCGCCGGCGCGGTCGGCGACCTGCTGGTGGCCGCCGGGCCGCGCGGCGCCTACGCCGTCCGACCCGACGTCAAACTGCTCCGCGACGGCCCCGACCACCGCCTGGTCCCGCTGGTCGGCGGCTTCGGCTGGCAGCTGCCCCGCCCGTACGACCCCGCCGAGACGCCCGACCTCCGCCAACTGCTCGAACAGGCCTTCGGAGCCGAGCAGTTGCGGCGGATCGAGGACGTCCCGGACGGCATCACCCACGGCCCGACCCGCGAACTGCTCGCCACCGTCGGCCTGCCCGTCGTCGACAGCCGCACCGGCTACTGGCTCACCCCCGACGAGGGCCTGCCCGCCACCCCCTGGCCCGAGGGCGTCGAACCGGCCGGCACCGGCCCGTACCACCTGATCGGCGGCTGGGTCGGCGCCTACCTGGTGCTCGACGGCTCCGACGGCCGGGTGCTGCGGATGCGGCCCGCGAACTGGCCCGCCGACACCCCGCCCGCCGAGCCGCTGATCGGCAGCAGCCTGCAGAGCTTCCTCACCATGATCGGCGTGCAAACCCAGTACCTGACGGTCTACTGGACCGCCGCCGCCGACAGCTACGACCTGCTCTCCGAACTGCGCACCCGGATCGCCGGGATCGACCCCGAGGCCGCCGCCACCGACAGCTGGCAGTACGTCCTCGAACCCGACACCTGGGCCTGACCCCCGCCCCCGCCCCCGACCGGAGAGACCGGAGAGACCCACGTGACCGACACCACCGCCGCCCACCAGCCCCACCCGCACCTCGGCGGGCGGGCGGCAGCGCTGCGCACCCTGGCGGCCTGGCGGGCCGGCACGGCCGACGTGCCGCGCACGGTGCTGATCACCGGAGACAGCGGCAGCGGCCGGACCCGGCTGCTGACCGCCTTCCTGATGCTCTGCGACCCCGCCGCCCGGGCCGGCATCGACACCGCCGCCCTCGACCCGGCCACCGTCCCGCCCGCCGACCTCCCCGCACCCCCCGTCTTCGACGCCACCGGCGTGACGGCCGTCCAACTCCGCTGGCTGCTCGCCGACCACTTCGCCCCCGGCACCGACCGGGCCGACCAGCTCCCCGCCGTCCTCGCCGGACTCGGCGCCGGCGGCCGGCCGCAGACCGTCGTCGTCGCCGACGCCGACCGGGCCGGGCTGCTCCCCGACACCGAGGAGAGCGCCCGGATCACCGGCGAGGTCCTGCTGCCGCTCGCCCTCAACCCCGGCGTGCGGCTGCTCGCCGACCTGCCCCGCGCCGAAGCCGAACGGCTCGCCAAGGACGTCCCCGACGGGCAGCTGCTGGTCCTCGACCTCGACCAGGACCCGTGGAGCGACCCCGAGGCGCTGCTCCGGCAGGCCGAACTCGCCGTCCCCGAAACCACCTCGGCCCGCCAGCTCGCCGCCGTCGCCGGCACCCCGCTGGTCGTCCAGCTGGCCGGCTGGTCGTTCAAGGCCCGCCCCGACGGCCCGCTGCCGCTGCCCCGCAGCGCCGGCGACGCCCTCGACCTGCACGCCGAACGCTGCGGCAGCGACGAACTGACGCTCCGTCGGCTGCTCGCCCCGCTCGCCCTCGCCGGCCCCGGCGAACCCCTCCCGCTCGACCTGTGGGCGCCCGTCGCCTCCGCCGTCGCCGGCAAGGACCTCGGGCCCGCCCTCGCCACCGGCCGCGAACTGCTGCTGCCGTTCTTCGACCTGGTCGCCGACGAGGACCGGCCGCCCGGCGTGCGCATCGTCCACCCCGCCGTCGCCGACGAGATCCGCGAACGCCTCGGCCGCACCGCCCGCGAGGTCCACCGCCGGATCGCCACCGCCCTGCTCGCCACCCTCGACGGCGACCGGCCCGGACGCTGGGCCGACGCCGCGCCCTACGTCCGCGAACAGCTCCCCGGACACGCCCTCCACGGCGGCCTGCTCGACCAACTCCTCACCGACCCCGGCTTCCTGCTGCACGCCGAACAGGACCGCCTGCGCGCCGCCGTCGACCGGCACGCCGCCGAAGGCGCCGAACTGCCGCCGCTCGGCCGCACCTGGCTGCGGCTGGCCCCGCTGTTCACCCGGCAGGAACTCGGCGTCGAACTGCGCGCCGCACTGCTCGACCACGCCGCCCGGCAGGACGGCCTGCCCGGCATCGACACCGCCGGCGTGGACGTGCCCTGGCGCACCCTGTGGGCCCGGCCGCTCACCGGCGTCGGCGCCGTCACCGCCGCCGTCCGCCCCGACGGCAGCCACCTGCTGGTCGCCCACCGCCCCGGCCAGGAACCGGAGTTGGCGGCCCACGACGCCCGCACCGGCGAACCGGACCACACCGACCCGAGCAGCTCGCCCGCCCCGACGGCGAGCAGCGCGCCGCCGGGGCCCTCGGACTCAGCACCGGCAGCGACTACGTCCGGCTCTGGCAGCGCCACCCCGACGGCACCGTCACCGGGCCGATCGCCGCCTTCCTGTCCGCCGGACCGCTGGCCGGCGCCGACCTCACCCCCGACGGCCTGCTGCTGATCGCCGACGCGCGGGGCATCGCCGCCCTGCAGCCGGTGCTGCCCGGGGCCGCGCAGCCGGCCGGTCAGTGACCGGCCACCGTCGACTACTGTGAACACGACCAACCGGCCCCGAAGGAGAACGAGCGCGTGACGACCCGTGAGCAGGCCATCGAGGCGGCCCACCAGTGGATCAACGGTGCCCGGCCCGAGGACCAGTGGCACCGGATCGGCGTGCACGAGTTCGACCTCGGCTGGGTGCTGTGGCCGATCCCCGCCGCCGAGGCCGAGCAGCCCGTCGGCGAACGCCGCGCGCCCGCCGAGATCGGCACCGCCTGTGCCGTCGTCGACCGGGAGACCGGCGAACTCACCCACTGGCCCTCGGTGCCCGTCGACGAGGTCGTCCAGCTCTACCGCGACAAGCTCGGCGCCGGAACCCACGACCCGTCCCGCCCCCCGGCGACCGGCCCCGGCACCTCCGCCGTCCTCACCTACCGGGACGCCGCCGGCGAGCAGCAGACCCTGTTCCAGCTCTCCTCGCCCGGCCTCGGCCACCCCGAGGTCCGCGCCTGGCGCACCCTCCAGCAGCAGGGCGTCCGGCCCGAGGACGTGCTGTCCGTCTACACCGACCTGCGGCCCTGCGAACTCCCCGGCGGCTACTGCGCGCCCGTGCTGCTCGCCGAACTCCCCGCCGCCACCTTCGACTACGGCCACGACTACGGCCCGCGCTACGACCGCCGGGCCGCCGCCGTGCGCGCCCTCACCGACGCCACCGAGGACACCTTCCGCCGGGCCGGCCGCCCCGCCCCGATCCGGCCCAACCGGATCCCGTTCCCGCGTGCCGTGCCCGCCGCCGCCCCCGAGAGTGACCAGGAGCTCGGCGCCCGGCTGGACGCGCAGTTCGGCGCCGAGCGGATCGTCCGCGTCCAGGGCGACACCCCCGCCGCGCTGCCCGCCGCCACCGCCGCGACCCTCGCCGTGGCCGGACTGCCCACCGCCGTCCCCGAGTTCTTCCGTCACCTGCCCGGCCTGCCCGAGGTCGCCGCGCACCTGGCCGCCACCGGCCGCGGCGCCCGCGTCCCCGAGCGGACCCGTGCCGTGCTCGCCGACTACCTGGTGCTCGGCGACGACGGCCGCGCGCTGATCGCCGTCCAGTGCGGCGACGGCGGCACCGGCACCGGAGCGGGCGTCGGCCGGATCTGGGCCGTCGACCCCGACACCGGCGCCGGCCGCTACCTCAACGCCGACCTCGCCGCCTACCTGCGCTGCCTGTCCCTGCTGGCCGCCCGCCACCCCGCCCTGCGCGGCCTCGACCCGCAGGCCGCCGGCCTCGCCGTCGACGCTCTCCAACGCGAACTGGCGGCGCTGGACGGCACGGTGTTCGGCGACCCGGAGAACTGGTGGGCCGTCGTCGTCGAGCAGCTCTGGGACGGCCTGCTCTGACCCGCCGTCAGTAGCCCGTCGGCAGGCCGTCCACCGCGAGGGCGACGGCCTGCTCGGCGGTGGCGACCTCGACCGGCTCGCCGCCCTGGACCCGGACCAGGAACGTCCCGTCGTACCGCGGCTCGACGGCCGGGCCGACCCGCTGGTACGGGTGTCTGGTGGTGGTGGCGAACCACAGGGTGTGATGGCTGGTCACCGGCGTCAGCCGGCGCAGCCGCGGCTCGGCGAACGCGGCCCGGAACATCGCCCGGTAGCCCGGCGGGTACCGGTGGGGTCCGCGCAGGTCCAGGTGGCCCAGGCGCTGACGCCAGGTCAGCTCCACCTCGTCGAGCGGCGCGCGCTCGTGCGCGAACGCCCAGTCGTGGACGGTCAGGAACGGCGCGACGGTCCGCACCGCCGCCAGGTCGGCGCCGCCGAGCCAGGCCGCGGTGACGCGCACGGCCGCCGCCAGGTCCGGCGCGTGGCCGTTGACGAGGGTGACGTGGGCGCGGCTGAGCGAGACGGACGGTCCCGCCTCCGGAACCCAGGTGCGAATCCACGCCCGGTCCTCGGTCCGGGCGTCGGCGAAGGCCGCGGAGAAGCGGTGGAGCCGCTCCGGCACGGGCAGCGACACCCCCAGATCGGCGGCGATCCGGGCGAGTTCCGCCCCGAAGGCGGCCGCTGCGGCCTCCCGCTCGGCGGCGTCGGGGTCGGTGCGCGTGTCAGTCATGGCGCGCAGTGTAGGGCCCACGGCAACCAGCCGACGACCGCCGGACACCGGCGGCCCGCCGGAAGCCGGCCCAGGCGGTCGGGTTCACCGGTGGGTCACGATCCACTCAGGCCCTCCGCCGGTTTTCGCCGGTGAGGCCGCGGGTCAACGTCGGGTGCGTTTGCGGGGTTTGCGGATCCGGTCCAGTGCCCAGCCGGCGGCAGGGAAGATCATCAAGGCGGCGATGGCGTCGTCGGCGCGGGTGGTCCAGAGTTGGGCGGTGGCGCTCGGCAGGGTGCCGAGGTCGGGTGGGACGTGGCCGGTCGGGTCGGTGATGACGGTGACGGTGTCGCCGATGCGGTGGGAGTCGGTGAGGCCGCCGTCGACCGTGCCGTTGATGGGCGGGCCGTCCAGGGCCTCCAGGGTGTACCGGGGGTAGGAGGTGTTGTCCGCGTTGAAGTGGGTGGTCACCTCGGTGATGCGGGCGTGCTGTTCGGTGCCGTGGTCGCGCAGGGCCCGAACGTCCAGGAGGTGGGTGTGGGCGATCAGCATGGCGACGCCGAGCACGGCGAGCACGATCATCCATCCCGTGGGGTCCTGGCGGGACGCCGACCAGCCGGCGAAGAGGATGAACAGGGCGGCGATCACCGTCGCCGGCATCGCGATCTGCAGGCTGTGCCGGTAGGAGAACCCGGCCAGTCCGCGCACCGCGAAGAACACCGCGGCCCACAGCAGCGCCCCCAGTACCGTGGTCCCGACCGCCCGCCCCGCTGTGCGCATCGTCCGCCCCCAGTTTCTTCGCACGTCCCCGGCCCACGGTACGCGCCCGCACCGTCGCCGCGGCAGGGGCCGCCGAGCGCCTTCGGCGGAAAGTTACACGGCGGGAGGGCCGCGACGGCGGCCCGGACCGGGGCCCGCCGGGTGCAGGTCGCGGCGGGTGTCGGGGCGTCAACGGCGAGGGTGGCGGCGGACGTTCGTGGTGCACGGAGCCTGCCGCCGGGGCGGGTCCGGCCGCTACCATCGGCCCGACCCGTTGCGGGAGCGCTCCCACGCTCCGGCTTTCGCATCGGCCCCGGTCAGCGGGCCCCACCCGGCTGCCGTCCACCCTCTCCCACCCGAGAGCACCCCCGGAGGACACCGTGCACACCCCCGACCGCCGCCGGCGCGGCACCGTCCCGCCGTTCCCCGCCGCCCGCCAGGGCCGGCCCACCCGCCGGGCCGCCGTGCTCGCACTGGCCGCCACCGCTACCGCGCTCGGACTGGTCGCCGGCGTCCAGGGCGGCGCCGACGCCGCCGTGCAGGGCAGCCTGCCGGCCGGCACCCAGTTCTACCGAGACCCGGCCTCCCAGGTCGTCAAGTGGGTGGCCGCCAACCCCGGCGACTCCCGCACGTCCGTGATCTCCAAGCGGATCGCCAGCCAGCCGCAGGGCATCTGGTTCAGCAACTACCGCCCCAACACCGTCACTTCGGACGTCCGCGCGGTCACCTCGGCGGCCGAGCAGGCCGGCCAGACCCCGGTGCTGATCGCCTACGCCATCCCCAACCGGGACTGCGGCGGCGCCTCGGCCGGCGGCGCGCCCGACCTCTCCTCGTACGACGCCTGGGTGACCAAGTTCGCCGCCGGGCTGGGCAGTTTGCGGTCCATCGTGGTGCTCGAACCGGACTCGATCGCGCTCACCACCTGCCTCAGCGCCCAGCAGCAGAGCGACCGCTTCGCCTCGCTTTCGCGCGCCGTCACCGCCATCCACAGCGCCAGCCCGAACGCCAAGGTGTACCTGGACGGCGGCCACTCCACCTGGAACACCGCCAGCGAGCAGGCCAACCGGCTGCGCAGCGCGGGCGTCCTCAACGCCGACGGCTTCTTCACCAACGTCTCCAACTTCAACACCACCGCCAACGAGACCGCGTTCGCCCGCAACCTGCTCTCCGCGCTCGGCAACCCCGGCAACCTGCACGCCGTCATCGACACCAGCCGCAACGGCAACGGCCCCGCCGGCAGCACCTGGTGCGACCCGTCCGGGCGCGCCATCGGCAACTACCCCACGGCGAACACCGGGGACAGCGCGGTCGACGCCTTCCTGTGGATCAAGCCCCCGGGCGAGGCGGACGGCTGCGCGGCCGCCGCCGGCACCTTCGTCCCCGACATCGCCTACCAGCTGGCCGTGAACGCGCCCGACCCGAGCAGCCCGCCGACCTCCCAGCCGCCCACGTCGCAGCCGCCGACCTCCCAGCCCCCGACCTCGCAGCCGCCCACCTCCCAGCCGCCGACCTCGCCGGCGCCCGGCGGGGCGTCCTGCTCGGTCGCGTACCGGGCCAACTCGTGGAGCGGGGGCTTCACCGCCGACATCACGGTGAAGAACACCGGCAGCACCACCATCTCCGGCTGGAAGCTCGGCTGGACGTTCCCGGGTGACCAGAAGATCACCAGCGCCTGGAACGCCACCGTCACCCAGAGCGGGGCCGCCGTGACCGCCACCGACCTCGGCTACAACGGCACCCTGGCCGCCGGGGCCTCCACCGCGTTCGGCGTGCAGGCCACCTTCGGCAGCAACAACAGCACCCCGACCGCGTTCACGCTCAACGGGGCCGCCTGCACCACCGCCTGACCATCCTCCCCAGCCCCGCCGGCCACCCCCCACCCAGAGGGCCGGCGGGGCAACCCCTCTTCTCACGGCCGCAGTTGAACGGCCGTCACCATCACATAGCCGACCAGCAGCCCGAACAGGCACACTGCCGTCGCGTACCGGGGCGTGAACGGCAGCCCCGCCAGCGACGGGTACAGCAGCACCGCGCCGCCGGCCGCCAGGTCCGCCAGGTACAGCCCGTCCGGCGGGACGACGCCCGTGCTGTGGGCGGCCCACCCCGTGGCGATCAGAAACCCCGTCAGCAGGGTGAAGCCGGACAGCAGTCCGGAGCCGATCGCGCCCAGCGTCGGGTGCGGCTCCGGCGGCGGCTCGCCCTCCGGAGGCTTGGGGCGGACCCGGTGCGCCACCGCGAGCGCGCCGACGGCGAGGGCCGTCGCCGCGAGGGCGCCGAGCAGTGGAGCGGGATTCATCGGCTCCTCCTGGAGAACACGAGATGCTGCCCGGCCAGCGCGGCGAGCGCCGCCGGCAGCAGAACGGTGAGAACCACGACGGTCGCCCACACCGACGGCTCGATCGCCCCGGGCGGTGCCGCCGGCGGCGGCGCGGCCACCGCCGTCCAGGGCGCGACGACCGGTGGCGGCGGGGCGGATTCGAGGTGGCCGGGGCGGGCGCAGGGGCTGCGGCCTTCGGCTCGGCGACCGGGGACTGACGGGGTGTCGGCGCGCGGGTCGGTGCGTGCATTGGCGAGGCGTGCGGTGTCGACGGTTGCGGTGCCGGCGGGTGCGGTGCCGGGGCGGCGGTCGGGGAGCGGTTGTCGGGCTGGGGACGGGAGTTGGGCTCGGGCTCGGGTTGGGTGTCGGGGTCGGGGTCGGGCAGTGCCAGTGCCATGGCGGTGGGTGCGGGTGCGGGCGGAGGGGCAGGGGCAGGGGACCGGCGGGAGGGTCGGAAGGGGCGGGAGGGGCACCGGGAACGCGCCCGAGGGCTGGTCCATCGCCCGATCATCGGACCGTCGCCGCCGTCCCCGCTGCCCGTCCGCGCCGAAACCCCACCGGGCGGTGAACTGCCCACGCCCACAACGGAATGCCCGAACGAGGAGGCGGGTGTCAGTTCGAGCCGGGGTCCTCGGCGGGCCGCAGCGCGTCCAGGCGCGCCAGTTCCCCGTCCGAGAGCCGCAGCGAGCCGGCCGCCACGTTCTCCGCGAGGTGGTCCGGATCGCCCGTCCCCGGTATCGCCAGTACGTGCGGCCCCTGCTGGAGGGTCCAGGCCAGCCGGACCTGCGCGACCGACGCGCCGTGCGCCCGCGCGATATCGCGCACCGCCGCGCCGTCGCCGATCCCCGGACCGTTCTGGTGTCCGGCGCCCGCGATGGCGAAGAACGGCACGAAGGCGACGCCGAGTTCACCGCACTGCCGGAGCAGCGCCCGGTCCTGGTCCGGGGCGCCGATCCCGTACGGGTTCTGCACGCAGACCACCGGCGCGACGGTCCGGGCCTCGGCGAGCTGCGCGGCGGTGACGTTGGAGACGCCGAGGTGCCGGATCAGTCCGGCGTCGCGCAGTTCGGCCAGCGCGCCGAAGTGCTCGGCGATCGAGCCGGACCGGCGGCTGGGCGGCACCCGCAGGTTCACCACGTCCAGGTGGTCGCGGCCGAGTTGACGGAGGTTCTCCTCGACCTGCCCGCGCAGCTGCTCCGGCGCGGCCCACCACCACGCGCCCGACGGGTCACGGGCCGGCCAGACCTTGGTGGTGATGACCAGGTCCTCCGGGTACGGCGCCAGCGCCCGGTTGATCAGCTCGTTCGCCGAGCGGGTCGCCGAGAAGTAGAACGCGGCGGTGTCGAGGTGGTTCACACCGAGCTCGACCGCCCGCCGCAGCACCGCGATCGACCGCTCGCGGTCACGCGGCACCCCGCCGTGGAAGGGCGCGGTGCCCGTCAGCCGCATCGCGCCGAAGCCGAGACGGTTGACGGTGCGGTCGCCGAGCCGCCAAGTGCCAGCGGCGGGCGGGGTGTTCGTACGTACGCTCATAGCAGGGTCTCCTCTTGCAGGCAGGTAGGAACCGGCAGCCGTGCGGCCTGGCCGTGGCCTCGGAGCGGCCCCACGACGGTGCGGGTCCTGGCCTCCGGGCATGAAAAAAGCCTCCTCGGCGGACCGGAGTCCACGCCGAGAAGGCTTGCGTATGACCATCATTCTAGCAGCCGGCGACTGGCACGGTGCGGGGGTTGGCGGTGGAGGCCAGTCGGGTGGACGTGGGCATCGGGATCCTCACGCCCCATCTCGGGGAATGGCGGGCTGCGGACGAAACTGGCCGACGTGACGGTGGGCCAGGACCGGGACGGACCAGGTGCCGACCCTGCTCGCGCGGGAGCCCGAACATCCGGACGGCCACTGGCGGATCGGCCTGGAGCGCCGGCAGATGCGGGCCAGTGGCCGGTCGCCGATTCGAGGGCTAAGCGGTGGCGCCGCCGGTGTTGCGGATCAGTTGCCGGAGCACCTTCAGCGTGGTGACGTAGTCCGCGTCGGAGATGCCCTGGTGGATGGCGGCGCGGATGGCCGGGGCGTGCTGCTTGAAGTCGACGCGGGCCTGCTCGCCCTGGTCGGTGAGCCAGAGGCGGCCTTGCGGGTCGCGGGTGAGCCAGCCGCGTTCGAGGAGGACTTCGGCTTCTGCGGTCAGGTCGTCCTCGGGGCGGAGGTAGGACCTCATGGCGTGCTGGAGTTCGGGGACGGTCATGCCGTGGCCGTCGGGGGAGATGTCGTTCTTCGACAGGTTCCGCAGCAGCCAGAACTGGGGCTGGGTGAAGCCGAGTTCGGCCTGCCTGGCGCGGGTGAAGGCGATGAGGGACTCGTAGGCCAGGCCGGTCCAGTACGCGGCGGGCTGGCCGGCGAGTTCGGCGTCGGACAGGTGATGGGTCGTCATGGTGGTGCCCCCTACCGGAGAATGATCGCTGGTGCGAGCACCGTAGAACGTGAAGTCGACTTGAAGTCAATCGGTGGGGTCCGGGGAGGATGCCGTGCTGGTCGGGTCGCGGGACGGGTTCGGTCTGGAGTTCCATCTCGAACGGGACCCGGAACTGCTGTGCGTGGACGTGCACATCGGCGGGCTGTGGGTGGACGCGCGGGACAACGCGTTCTACCCGCCGCTGCTGGTCAAGAAGCTCAAGGAGGAGCTGGCCCGGTACCGCGCCCCCATCGCGGCCCCGGCGGGGTTCGGCTCGCCGGTCGAGGCGCTGCGCCTCGCCGAGTGGGCGCGGTACGGGGAGGCCGCTCCCGGCGTCGGGGACGGGACCGGGGAGGAACTCGCGCGGTGGGTGTTCCTGGAGTGGGGCGAGTGCACCGACGACGTGTCGGTGTTCGCCTTCCCGGACGGGGAGTCGGTGCACCTCGCCTGCCGGACCTGGGAGGGAGGCGGCGCCGCCTGGGGCACCGTGCCCCGGCAGGAGCCGACCGTGGTGTCGGTGAGCCGGGCGGAGTTCGTCGGGACGCTGGAGCGCGGCCTCGCCGTCGCCGAACGCGAGTGGGCCGTCCGGCTGGCCGCACTCCGGGCCGGCCGGGGCGAGGAGTCCGCCACCCCCGGAGCGCTCAGCGAGGGTTCAACTCGCGTTCCGTGACCGGCACTCCGTGCGGAGCGGCGGAGTCGTTCGAGCGCTGGCCGAGGAAGGCCGCGGCCAGGGCGACCGCCGCCGCGGCGAGGACCGGCCAGCCGGTGCCGAGGAGGAGGGCCAGGACGGCGGGGCAGCAGACGGCGGCGGCCAGCCGGGCGGGGCCGTCGAGGACGCGGATCGCGGCGGCGGTGCAGGCCAGGTAGACGGTGAGGAAGAGTGCGGTCGGGACGGCCACCAGCTGAGAGGTCGTCAGGGCGCCCGAGCCGACCAGCAGGATCAGCGGGGCGCCGGTGACGGCGGTGGTGGCGACCACGGCGTAGGAGCCGCGGCGGCCGGGGTTCGGCCGGGGCGGGAGCAGGGCCTCGGTGAGTTCGGCGGCGCCCGTCAGGTAGGTGTTGGTGGCGGCGAGGGTGAGCACCAGGGCCGCGCCGGCGGCGAGGATCCGGCCGCTGTCGCCGATCGCGGCTCGCAGCAGGTCCGCCAGCGGGACGGCGCCGCCCGCGCCCGGCCGAGCACCGCGACGGTGGCCGCGGCCAGGCCGAGGCAGAGCAGCGAGGTCACCACGAAGGCGATCAGCACCACCAGGCGCAGCTGTCGGCGCGGGTCGCGCAGGCGGGTGGTGAGCGAGGCCGCGGCCTCCCAGCCGACGAAGGCGAACATCAGCGGCGGCGCGGCGCGCGCCACGCCCGCCCAGCCGTACGGCAGGAACGGCGTCCAGTGCTCGGCCCGGGAGTGCGGCGCGGCGCCGAGCACCGCGAACAGGACCAGGGCCACCAGCACGGAGACCAGGACCAGTTGGAGTCCGGCGCCGGTGCGCACGCCCAACAGCCGGACGGCCAGCACCAGTCCGAGCAGGACCAGCGCCGCGCGGACCGCCGTCGAGTCGCCCTTGCCGAGGGCCGCCGCCGCGTAGCTGCCGCCGATCAGGCAGACCACCGGCGCGCCCGCGACCACGCCGGCCAGGAAGCACCAGGCGGCCGCCCGTCCGGCCCGCTCGCCGAGGCCGCCGCCGTGTAGCCGGCGACGCCGCCGGTCGAGCCGAGCCGGGTGCCGAGCGCGCAGAACACCACGGCTATCAGCCCGGAGAGCACCAGCAGGGCCAGCCACACCAGCAGCGAGGCGGGGCCGGCCGCACGGGCGGCGAGCCCCGGGAGCAGCAGCAGACTCGGGCCCAGCAGGGCCCCGATGTACAGCGCGGACGCGCCGGCGGTGGACAGGTGCGAGCGGCCTTCGGTGTTCT
Organism: Kitasatospora cheerisanensis KCTC 2395; assembly: GCF_000696185.1. GTDB lineage: Bacteria > Actinomycetota > Actinomycetes > Streptomycetales > Streptomycetaceae > Kitasatospora > Kitasatospora cheerisanensis. The sequence goes on from NZ_KK853997.1 coordinate 7,857,203, forward strand.
CTGACATGTCCCGATTCTGGCTCCGATCGCGCGGCACGCGCTGGCAAATTCCCCCGCCCCCGGTGCCCGTGGTGGCAGGATCCACCGCGTGGGGCCGGATATGGTGCACGGCATGCCGAGCCAGCAGTACGACCGCATCGACCGTGCCATCCTCGAACACCTGCAGCGCCACGGCCGGACGGCCAACGTGGACCTCGCCGAGGCCGTCCGCCTCTCGCCGTCCTCCGCGCTGCGGCGGACGAAGGCCCTGGAGGCGGACGGGGTGATCGCCGGGTACCGGGCCGAACTCGACCGGGAGCGGGTCGGGTTGGGGCTGACGGTGTTCGTCGCGCTGCGGGTGGAGCAGCACTCGCGGGAGACCTCGCGGCAGATCGAGCAGGCGCTGGCGGAGATCCCCGCCGTGGTCGCGTGCCACGTGGTCTCGGGCGAGGCGGACTTCCTGGTGGAGATCGCGGTGCCGGACCTGGCCAGCTACGAGCAGGTGCTGCTGGACGAGATCCTGGCCATCGGCCCGGTCCGGGACGCCCGTTCGACCTTCGCAATCCGCACCATCCGCTCGCGGGGCCCGCTCCCGCTCGACCGCTGGCCGGCCGCGCCCGGTCGCTGAACCGGACGGCGTGCTTGTAGCACGGGGGAGGCCGGCCCGGGGCGGAGAGCGGGGAGCGTTCACCCGGGGGAGCGGAGGGGACTGTCGGGGCCAGGGGGCGGCGGCCCATGGTGGAGGCGGGAAGCCGGGCACCGCACCGAGTCCTGACATGTGATCAGGGTCTCACCGCCGACCGTTTGATGATGAACCTTCACATCATCGGCGGATATGGCCATCGGACGGTAATGCAATTTTCACGACCGAGGATCTACCCGCATAGACCCCGGCCCTGCCACGCTGGCTCGGCACACGCACCCCCTGCCCCGCATCGAGTCCAGGAGCACCCCGTCGTGACGAACCGTTCCCTCCGCCGCTTCGCCACCCTCGCCGCCACCGCGGCCTCGCCGCCGGAGCCCTCACCGTCGGCACCGGCGCCGCCCAGGCCGCGCTGCCCACCCCGGTCTCCGCCGCCATCGCCCGCAGCTACCTGGGCCAGCTCACCGTCCGGGCCGAGGACCGCACCGGCTACAGCCGCGACCTGTTCCCCACCTGGATCACCATCTCCGGCACCTGCAACACCCGGGAGACCGTCCTCAAGCGCGACGGCTCCAACGTGGTCACCGACTCCAGCTGCGCCGCCACCTCCGGCACCTGGGTCTCCCCGTACGACAACCTGACCGTCACCTCCGCGTCCAGCCTGGACATCGACCACATCGTCCCGCTCGCCGAGGCCTGGGACTCCGGCGCCTCCGCCTGGACCACCGCGCAGCGCCAGGCCTTCGCCAACGACGTCACCCGCCCGCAGCTGCTCGCCGTCAGCGCCAGCACCAACCGCTCCAAGGGCGACAAGGACCCGGCCGAGTGGCTGCCGCCGGTCACCGGCTACCGCTGCACCTACGTCCGCGCCTGGGTGCAGGTGAAGTACTACTACAACCTGTCCGTCGACTCCGCCGAGAAGACCGCCCTGAGCAACGTCCTGGCCGGCTGCTGACCTTCGCCCCCCGACGGGCCGCCCAGGGGCCATCCGGTCGTGCGTCCTGGGCGGTTCGTGGCCGACCCGATTGCTCGGCGATATCGCGGTGAAAGCTTGACGAATAGTCAACTCGGGGTCTGGACAAGCCATTACCGGTGAGTAAGTCTCCCGTGGTGTGACCGAACCCACAGCTCCCGCACCCATCGACGCCGCCGCGCCCACCGCCGCCGCGTCCGCCGCCCGCCCGCCGCGCCGGCGGGTCATCCAGGCCGCCGCCCTCACCGCCGGCGCCCTCGCCCTGCCGCTCGCCGGCACCGCGGGCAACGCCGTCGCCGCCGGCGGAGCACAGTTCCTGCACGGCGTCGCCTCCGGCGACCCGCTGCCCGACGGCATCCTGCTCTGGACCCGCGTCACCCCCGTCGCCGCCGCCACGCCCGGCTCCGGCCTCGGGCCCGACACGGCCGTGCAGTGGCAGCTCGCCACCGACCGCGCCTTCACCGCGATCGCCGCCAGCGGCACCGTCACCACCACCGCCGCCACCGACCACACCGTCAAGGCCGACGTCCGCGGCCTGAAGCCCGACACCGCCTACTGGTACCGCTTCCTGGCCGGCGACGCCGTCTCGCCGGTCGGCCGCACCCGCACCGCCCCCGCCGCCGACGCCGCCGTCGACCGGCTGCGCCTCGGCGTCGCGTCCTGCGCCAACTGGGAGGCCGGCTACTTCTCCGCCTACCGCCACCTCGCCGCCCGCGGCGACCTCGACGTCTTCCTGTTCCTCGGCGACTACATCTACGAGTACGCCTCCGGCGCGTACGGCACCCGCGGCACCGTGGTCCGCCCGCACGCCCCCGCCAACGAGATCATCACCCTCGCCGACTACCGCACCCGGCACGGCCGTTACAAGACCGATGCCGACCTCCAGGCGCTGCACGCCGCCGTCCCCACCATCGCCATCTGGGACGACCACGAGTTCGCCAACGACGCCTGGTCCGGCGGCGCCGAGAACCACACCCCCGGCACCGAGGGAGACTGGAGCGCCCGGGTCGCCGCCGCCAAGCAGGCCTACTTCGAGTGGATGCCGGTCCGCCCGTCCATCGCCGGCACCACCTACCGGCGACTGCGCTACGGCAAGCTCGCCGACCTGCACCTGCTCGACCTGCGCTCGTTCCGCTCCCAGCAGGCCGGCATCGGCAACGGCGACGTCGACTCCGCCGACCGCACCCTCACCGGCCGGGCCCAACTCGACTGGCTGAAGGCCGGACTGGCCGCCTCCGACACCACCTGGCGGCTGGTCGGCAACGAGGTGATGATCTCGCCCGTCGCGTTCCTCGCCCTGCCCGACTACCTGCTGCGCCCGCTCGCCCAGCTGCTCGGCCTGCCCGGCGAGGGACTGGCCGTCAACGTCGACCAGTGGGACGGCTACACCCACGACCGGCGCGAGCTGCTCGGCCACCTGAAGGACCGTCACATCACCAACACGGTGTTCCTCACCGGCGACATCCACTCCGCCTGGGCCTGCGAGGTGCCGTTCGAGGCCGCCACCTACCCGGCCTCCCGGCAGCGCCGCCACCGAGTTCGTGGTCACCTCGGTCAGCTCCGACAACATCGACGACATCCTGAAGGTCGCCCCGCAGACGCTGTCGCTGGTGGCCACCGCCGCGATCCAGGCCGCCAACCGGCACGTCAAGTGGACCGACCTGGACTCGCACGGCTACGGCGTCCTCGACCATCCACCGCCGAGCGGGCGCAGATGGACTACTACGTCCTCTCCGACCGCACCAAGCCCGACGCCACCACCAAGTGGGCCCGCTCCTACCGCACCAAGTCCGGCACCCAGCAGATCGAACGGGTCTACACCCCCGTGAACTGACCCACGCCTGCCGGGGGCCCGACGGATCGTCGGGCCCCGGTCGACCGCTGACGGCAGGTCAGCGGTGGGTGGTGCGGTTGAACAGCTTGCGCGACCAGGCGTAGCCGACCACGCCGATGCCCGCGCACCAGGCCAGCGACACCCAGCCGCTGGAGCCGATCGCCGAACCCGAGAGCAGCCCGCGCAGGGTCTCCGTCATCGGCGTGAACGGCTGGTACTCGGCGAACAGGCGCAGGCCCGGCGCCATCGAGTCGGCCGGCACGAACGCCGAGCCCAGGAACGGGCAGGAACTGGGATCAGCAGCGGCTTGTTGCTGGCGATTCGACCGTCTTCGAGATCAGGCCGAGCGCCACCGACAGCCAGGTCACGGCGAACGCGATCGCGGTGAGCAGCCCGGCCGCCGCCAGCCACTCCAGCGCGCTCGCGTCCGACCGGAAGCCGACCGCCAGCGCCACCGCGATCACCAGCAGCAGGCCGGTCATGGTCTGGATCACGCTGCCGATCACATGGCCGGTCATGAACGAGGACCGGGTGATGTTCATGGTGCGGAAGCGGTTGATGATGCCGCCGGTCATGTCGGAGCAGACCGCGATCGAGGTGGACATCGCGCCCGCCGCCACGCCCATCACCACGATGCCGGGCGTCAGATAGGCCAGGTACGCGTCCCGTCCGCCGCCCCCGATGCCGGCGCCGATCGAGCCGCCGAAGGCGTAGACGAACAGCAGCAGCATCAGGATCGGCGTCATCGCCGGGCCGAGCGAGACCGCCGGGTAGCGGGCCGCGTGCTTGAGGTTGCGGCGCAGCATGGTCATCGAGTCGTGCACGGACAGGGCGAGGGTGCTGCTCATCGCGGGGTCTCCTCGGCGGGGGCGGGGCCCGAAGCGCGGCGGGGGATCGAAGCAGGCGCAGGGATCGAAGCGGGGGCCGGGGTGCCGGTCAGGGCGAGGAAGACGTCGTCCAGGTCCGGGTGTGCACGGAGAAGTCGGCGGCCGGGACGCCGGCGGCGTCCAGCCGGTCGATCAGGGTGCGCAGGGCGTCCAGGCCCGCGTCGCCGGCGATCCGCAGGGCGAGGTTCTCCTCGTCCCGGCTCGCGTCCGGGAACGCGGCGCAGGCGCGGTCGTAGGCGGCCGGTTCGGCCGAAGCGGAGGCGGACGTGGCCTGCCCGGGATGCGGGGACTTCAACTCGTCGGCGGTGCCCTCGGCGACGATCCGGCCGCCGTCCAGGACCGCGCGATCCGGTCGGCCAGTTGGTCGGCCTCGTCCAGGTACTGGGTGGTCAGGAAGACCGTGTGTGCCGCCCGCGACCAGGCCGCGCACGGTGTCCCACATGGTGCGGCGGCCTGCGCGGGTCGAGGCCGGTGTGGGGCTCGTCCAGGAAGATCACCCTCCGGGTCGCCGACCAGGGTCATCGCCAGGTCGAGCCGGCGGCGCATCCCGCCGGAGAAGGTCGCGGCGCGCTTGGCCGCGACGTCCGCGATGTCGAAGCGCTGCAGCAACTCCCGCGTACCCGGGAGCGGCCTCGGGTGCGGGCAGGCGCAGCAGGTCGGCCATCAGGAGCAGGTTCTCCTCGGCGGTGAGCATGTCGTCCAGGGCCGCGAACTGCCCGGTGACGCCGATCGCCGACCGCACCCCGTCCGGGTCGGCGGCCAGGTCGTGGCCGGCGATCTGGGCCTGGCCCGCGTCCGCGCCGACCAGGGTGGAGAGGATCTCCACGGTGGTGGTCTTGCCCGCCCCGTTCGGGCCGAGCAGGGCGAACACCGTGCCGGCGGGGATGGTGAGGTCGATGCCGTCGAGGACGGTCTTGTCCCCGTACGACTTGCGCAGGCCGATGGCGGAGACGGCCGGGCCCGAGGCTTTCCTGGGCGCGGGCATGACAAATGAGGGCATGTGTCCTCCCGTGGTGGACTCGAAGGTGAAGGGGCTCAGCAGGAAAGGGCGTTGACGAGGCGTCAGGCGCGGGCGCGGCGGATGTCGATGTTGCCGAAGCGGGTGCGGGCGCGGACCTCGACGGTCTCCTCGTCCTGCTCCGGGGCGCCGGTCCCGGCGAGCGTGTTGCGGACCTGCCCGCGCTGCGAGCTGACGTCCAGCCAGGCGGCCGTGCCGGTGCGGACACCGATCTCGATCGCGCCGAAGTCGGTCTCCAACTGCACGGTGCCGCGCGCCACTTCGCCGACCCGCAGGGTGCCGTGCGCGGTGGTGGCGTGCACCGAGGCCTCGGCCCGCTCGACGGTGATGTCACCGTTGGCGCCGCTCACCCGCAGGTCGCCGGTGGCGAGCGCGACGGTGGTGGCGCCGTGCGAGTTCTTCAGCACCGCCGGGCCGTCCAGCAGCCCCACCCGCATGCTGCCCGAACTGGTGGTGATCTCCGCCCGGCCCTGGACCTGGTCGACGGTGATCGACCCGTGCGAGGCCGTCAGGTGCAGCGGCCCCGTGCGGTCCAGCCGGACGTCGCCCGCCGAACTCTTCACCCGCACCTCGCCGAGCAGGCCCTCGCCGAACACCTGCAGCCAGGAGCCGCCGGCCTCCAGCCGCGAGCCGGCCGGGACCTCCACCGACACGTCCACCGCGCCGGCCCGGCCGATCAGCGAACGCTGCTTGGGGGTGCGGACCGTCAGCACGCCGCCCGCGAAGCCGATCTCGGTCTGCTCGGCGGCGCGCACGTCCAACTCGCGCTTCGGGTCGTGCGGGCGGGCCTCGACCAGGGTGTCGGTGCGGTCCGTCGCAGTGACCTGAAGCGAGCCGTAGTACACCTGGGCGTTCAGCGAGATCGGCTCGGGGGTCTCGAAAGCAGGCATGGCTGTACCGTCCTCACGGGTCGTCAAGGTCGTCAGGGTCGTCGGGGGAGCCCGGCCGTCGCACGCCCGGGGTGGTACTCGGTGCTCGGTCGGCCGGGGTCAGCGGACCCAGCCGGTGAAGCTCTGGCCGACCGCCTGAACGCGCTCCGGCTGCTGCGGGCGCGGGCGGGCCCCGCCCTCGACGGCGGACGCCACCGCGCGCACCAGCCAGGCGTTCACCGACAGCCCCTCGCGGGCGGCGGCCTCCTCGGCACGCGCCTTCAACTGGGCCGGCAGCCGCAGGTTGATCCGGGCGGTGGCGCCGTCGTCCTCGGCGAGCAGCTCGGCCGGCGGGAGCGCGGCGGTCGGCTCGGCGGCCGGCTCCGGCGGGAGGGCCTCGACCGGCGGCCGGGTCACCACGAAGTCCGGGTCCACACCGCGCAGCCGTACGTCGACCGAGCCCGGGGCGAGCTCGCGGGTGATCTCGGCCATCGCGGCGGAGAGCACCCCCAGCATCGTCAGCCGGGTCGCCGACTCCAGCGGAGCCGTCAGCCGATCGGCCAGCTCCCGGGCGTCCGGTCCGCCGGCCTCGGCGGCCACCGCGAGCTCGCGGCGGAGGTTGTCGACATACGGGGTGAGGTCCATGGCTCCATAGTGGCACCACGATGGTGCCATGGCAAGTGCTTCGTGGTGCCATGGTGGCGCGGTGCTGGCGCGGTGCCAGTTGACCTGCGGCAACGCGCAGGGGTGGAGGTGGCGCCAGGCGGTGCCACGCGGTGCCATGGGTGGTGCCGCCGGGGCGGCGGGTAGCATCCCCGCGCAGCACGAACGCGTGCCGTGACGGGGGAGGGCCACAGCCATGACCGAGGAACGTCGCAGCCACTGGTGGCAGCGCCGGAGCACCGCCGCGTCGGAGGGTCCGGCCCCCGCGTTCGACCTGGTCCGCCGCGGCTACAGCCGGGAGCAGGTGGACGCGCACCTGGCGCTGCCGCCCGAGCAGCGCCCGCGACCTGCCGCCTTCGACCTCGTCCGGATCGGCTACGACCGCGCCCAGGTCGACCGGGCCCTGCGCGAGCAGGGCTGAACGGGGCCGCCCCGCAGGGCGGTTGACGCGCGGTCGGAAAACCCTTTGCGGCCGGGCCGTCCGGCGCTCGATCCTGTGCGGATCGTCGAAGGAGGGTGCCCGTTGGAGCTGTTCGCCTGCGCGCACTGCGCGAGCGCACTCACCCGGCCGGTCGGCCAGGTCCGGTTCCCGCCCTACGCCTACCACCAGGTGGGCAACGGGCGGCAGATGTCGGACCTGATGGACGTCGGGACGTACGCGGTCGACCCCGACCCCTCCGGCCCGCCCTACCGGAGCTGGGAGGACCTCGCGGAGGGCGAGGCGGAGGCCCGCGGCTACTACGCCCCCGTCCCCCACTACCTCTCCGACGGCCCGCCCGGACGGCCCGTGCTCGCCCCCGCCGACGTCACCGGCACCGTGCTGATCCCCGGCTCCGCCGGCGGCTTCTGCTGCGGCATCACCGGCCAGGACGGCCCCAACCTGGCCTGCGCCCACTGCGGACACCCCGTCGGCGCGCGCGAGGACGACTGCTCGCTGTGGCAGGCCGTCCGGCTCGAACCCGACGCGGTCCGCCGCGTCCCGGCCGGCCCCCGCCCGCCCGTCGCCGACTGGACCGTCCTGGTCCACGAGCGGTCGGGCGTGCCGCCGGTCCGGGCGAACGGCCAGTGGAATGACCGCAGTTGCCAGGAGATCGGCACCACCCTGGTCGACCTGATCGTCGCCGCCGACGGCTCACCCGTCCGGTTCGACCACGCCGGCACCGCCACCGTCTTCGAGCGGGCCCTGCACCACTACCAGCCCGGCGCCGACGGCCCGGCGAAACGCTGCGCCCTGCACGGCCCCGGCCGCCCCTGACGGGCCGTCACCCCGCACTCGCCCTCGTCCCGCGCCACCCGCAGACCGGCCTGCCCTGGCCCACCCCGCCGGACGTCACCGCCGTCCCGCTCGACCTCACCGTCTGGCGGCACCTCGCCTTCCCGCCCGGCCGACCCGCGGTCCGCGTCCGCGGCCCCCTGCGCGCCGAACTCGACCGCGACGACCCGCCCTCGCCGGGCCGGCGCGGCGGCACCTGGTTCGACTCCTGGCTGATCCGCGACCTCCTCGCCCGCCACCCCGCCGTTCGCCGCCCGGCCGTCCGAGCGGCCTACCGGGCGGGGCACCTCGGCTGGCTCTGACGGGGCGCCGGGACCACGGAGCGAACCGAACCCGACGGTCGCCCGCGCCGGCGTCGGGGCGAGCCGGGGCCGCCCCGACGCCGGCGTGCTGTGAGAATGCCGCTGGTAAGAGAAGCAGTCGACGGGACGGGGGACGCCGAGGTGGGACCGGAGCACATTCCCGAGTGGTTCTGGCAGGCGATGGAGGCGGCGCGGCCCCGACTCGCCGCGCTGGAGAGCTGGTTGGGGGCTCAGCCGCGCCAGGTCGTGGAGGACTTCGCGCTCGCCCACGAGGCCGCGCAGGACGCGCTGGCCGATCCGGCCGAGGGCGTCCGGGTGGACGGGGAGACCTGGTCCGAGGACAGCACCGAGGACCTCTGCCGGTGGGTGGTCGGTCAGGGCCGGGAGTTCTGGCAGGCGGTCGTGGCAGGGGAGTTGACGCCGGAGGCGGCCGCCCGACGGTACCTGGACGGCGCGGACCCGTGGGACGAGGAGGTCGCGGACCCGCGCCACCGGGGCTACCAGTCGACCGGCTTCCTCGCCCACGGCGTCTACCGGAGCCGCTTCGGCGAGGACCTCGACGAGCGGCTCGACCGCCGCCGATAGGCCGTCAGACCAGGACGGCCCGGACCCGGTCGGCGGCCAGGTGGAGCTCGTACGGCAGGCAGCAGTCCGAGCAGAGCGTCGCCACCAGGGTTCCGCAGGCGCAGAGTTGGTTCAGTCCGCCGTTCGGCGTCGCGCCGCAGCAGGCGGGGGAGGCGTGGCGGGTCTCCAGGCCGAGGGAGTCGTCGAGGTCGAGGACGATGCTGCCCTGCGGGCCCCGGGGGACCGTCGCCGGAGAGGGCCCCTGGTCTCCGTCTCCCACCAGGCGTAGGCCGGCGGCGCGGGGACGGCGGGCAGTTGACGGAGCGGCACGGTCAGCGCGGCGTCGCAGGCGGCGCAGCGGAACACCGTCGCGGGTCCGGCGGACTCGGCAGCTCCGGCGGACTCGGCGGGCACGAGGCCGGGCGGGTTGATCACCGGCCGACCCTACTGGCCGGGCGGGGGAGTAGGTTCGGGGGTCGGTGGTTCACGGACTGACGGGTGGTCGAGGGATGGGCGAGTCGCATCCGCTGCTGGGGTACTTCCTGGACGCGGCCGAGGGGAAGTTCCCGCCGGTGGACGGCGGGGTGACGGTGCTGCCCGCGCTCGCGGACGGGCTGGAGTGCTCGGTCGCGTTCACCGGCCACGCGGTCGTCGCCACCGCGCTGGGCGACGCGGAGGTGCGGGCGCAGCAGCCGGACGGGTTCGGGGAGTCGATGGCGCCCGACTTCCTGCGCCGGCTGGCCGGCCCGGCGGCTGGATCGGCTGCCTCGACGCCACACTGGTCGGCCGCGGCACCGGCGGGCCCGTCCGACTGGGGCCGCTGGACGGGGCGGACGGGCACCCCAGGGTGCGGCACGCCCGCGAGCTGCGCAGCGCCGTCGGCGTGTACGGCGACGGGCGCGGATTGGTCACGCTCGCCCAAGGCCTCGCCGGACGGCGCGAGTTGAGCATCGAACTGCACCGCCCTGAGCAGCCCGGCCCCGGCCGCGGCCGCTCGCTGATCGCCGACGCGCTCACCCTCGTCCCGGACGGCGAACCGGTGTTCGCCGCCGTCTCGCCCGGCAACGCGCGCTCCCTGCGGGCGTTCCTCGCCTGCGGGTTCGCCCCCGTCGGCAGCGAAGTCCTGCTGCGCCCGCGACGGCCCGCAGCCGGTAGC
>NZ_KK853997.1:7867482-7868147 GCF_000696185.1 Kitasatospora cheerisanensis KCTC 2395
CGCCTCCCCCCGGGAGCCGCGATGAGCAACCAACCCCATGACGCCGACGAACTGGGCCCGATCGACTACCTGGTGATCTCCTTCCCCGGCAGCCGGCTGACCGGCGAGGGACTGCCCCTGCTGATCGACCTGGTCGACCGCGGCATCATCCGCATCCTCGACCTGACCTTCCTCCGCAAGGGCGCCGACGGGACGGTCGCCGCCGTCGAGATCGCCGACTTCGACGCCGACGGACGGCTCGACCTCGCCGTGTTCGATGGCGCCTCCTCGGGCCTGCTCGGCGACCAGGACCTGGCCGAAGCCGGCGGCCTGCTCGACCCCGGCGACTCCGCCGCCGTCCTGCTCTACGAGAACCGGTGGGCCGCACCGCTCGCCGCCGCGCTGCGCCGGGCCGACGCCCGGATGGTCGCCGGCGGCCGGGTGCCGCTGCGGGACATCGTCGAGGTCCTCGACGCGATCGAGGAACCCGGCCCCGCGAGCTGATCGTTGCCGGCCCGGTCCGCCACCGGAACGAGCCGAGAGAGAAAGGGTGGAAACCCATGCCCGGACTGCTCCGCGGCGTCGCCCGCACCGCGGTCGTCGCCGGAACCGCCACCGCCGTCTCCAACCGCGTCTCCCGCCGGCAGGCCGGCCGCTGGGCCCAGCAGGACGCCCAGCAGGTCGGT
>NZ_KK853997.1:7868925-7887864 GCF_000696185.1 Kitasatospora cheerisanensis KCTC 2395
CGCTCAAGGACCAAGGCGTGCTCACCGAAGAGGAGTTCGCCGCGCAGAAGGCACGGATCCTCGGCGGCTGACCCGGGGCGGCTGCCGGTCCGGCCGAAGCCCGGGAGGCACAGTGAACAGGTGGAAACCGCTGATCGTCCTCGGGACGGCGCAGTTCCTGATGGTGCTCGACGCCTCGGTGATGAACGTGTCGATCAGCCAGCTGGTCGCGGACTTCCACACCGAAGTCACCACCATCCAGGCCGTCATCACCCTCTACACACTGGTGATGGCGGCCTTCATGCTGACCGGCGGCAAGATCGGCGACATGATCGGCCGCCGCCGGGTCTTCGTCATCGGCCTGATCGTCTACGGCATCGGCTCCGGACTGACCGCGCTGGCCCCGACGGTCGGCGTGCTCGCGCTCGGCTGGTCGGTGATCGAAGGGCTGGGCGCCGCGCTGGTGCTGCCCGCGCTAGCCGCCCTGGCGGCCGGCTCCTACCGGGGACGCGAACGGGCCGTCGCCTACGGGGTGATCGGCGGCCTGGCCGGCGCCGGCATCGCCGTCGGCCCGCTGCTCGGCGGCTGGGTCACCACCTACCTGACCTGGCGGCTGGTGTTCGCGGGCGAAGTGCTGCTGGTGGTGGCGATCCTGGCGGTGATGCGCTGGATCCCGCCGCAGCCCGCACCGGCCGACCGGCCCGCACTCGACGTGCTCGGCGCCGCGCTCTCCGCTGCCGGGCTGGCCCTGGTGGTGCTGGCCGTCCTGCAGAGCGGCAGTTGGGGCTGGGTGCAGCCCCGGAACCCGCCGTTCACCGTCCTCGGCTTCGCGCCCACGCTGTTCGCCGTCGGGCTCGGCGCCGCGGTGCTGTACCTGTTCTGCGTCCACGAGCGGCACCGCGAACGGCGGGGCGGGACACCGCTGGTGTCGCTGGACCTGTTCGGCAACCGGCCGCTGCGCTCGGGCCTGGTGACGCTGTTCAACCAGAACACCGTCCTGCTCGGCCTGTTCTTCGTCATCCCGCTGTACCTGCAGGTGGTGCAGGGGCTGGACGCGTTCCAGACCGGCCTGCGGCTGCTGCCGGTGTCCGCGACGATGCTCGCCACCTCGATGTGCGGCTCGCTGCTGCTGCGCTTCGCCTCCGCCCGGACGATCGTCCGGATCGGCCTGCTGGTGCTGCTCGCCGCCACGTTGTGGCTGATCACCGCGATCGGGCCGCAGCTGGAGGGCGGCGCGTTCGCCGGCTCGATGGCGCTGCTCGGCATCGGCCTCGGCCTGCTCGCCTCGCAGTTGGGCAACACCGTGCAGTCCAGCGTGCGGACGGAGGAGCGCAGCGAGGCCGGCGGCCTGCAGTACACCGCGCAGAACCTCGGCTCCTCGCTGGGCACCGCGCTGATCGGCGCGCTGCTGATCGGCGCCCTCGCCGCCTCCGTCACCGCCAAGATCGAGAGCGATCCGCGGGTGAGCGCCGCCGTCGCCCAGGAGGTCGGCACGCACGTGTCGGCGGGGATCTCCTTCGTCCCCGCCGACCAGGTCTCCGCCGCGCTCGCCGCCCGGTCGGACGTGCCGCCGCAGGAGGCCGCCGCCCTCGTCGAGCACTACCGGGACGCGCAGATCCAGGGCCTCAAGTCCGCCGTCCTCGCCTGCACGGTGATCACCGGCGGCGCGCTGCTGTTCACCCGCCACCTGCCCGCCGAGCGGGCCGCGCCCCGGCCGCCGGAGTGAGCCCGCGCGCGGGCCTCAGCGGCGGCGGGCGAAGCGCCAGGCCCCCTGCTGGGCGAGCAGGGTGAGCAGGCCCGCCAGCACGATCCCGCCCAGGTTCAGCGCCAACTGCACGGCGGAGCCCCAGCCCTGCGCGTACTCGCCGTAGGCGACGGCCACCGCGGCGTTGGCGGCGGCCGGCACGGTGGTGACCGAGATCGCCACCCCGACCAGCGCGGACGCCTTGGCCGAGGTCAGCGACAGCAGGCCCGCGACGCCCGCCAGGAAGGCGACCACGAACGACATGGCGTCCGGCTGCCAGATGAACGAGGTGTTGGGGCGGGCCGCCGCGAACTTGGCATCGCTGAACAGGCCGAGGGCGTCCATCAGCAGCGCGAAGCCCACGGTGAGGACCATCGCCACGGTGAACCCGACCACCAGGGCCAGCAGGGAGCGGGCCGCGGGGCGGGCCCGGCGCTGCACCACGGCCACGCACAGGCCGGCGAGCGGGCCGAACTCCGGGCCGACGGCCATCGCGCCGACCACCAGGATCGCGCTGTCCAGGACGGCGCCGCAGGCCGCCAGCATGGTGGCGACGGTCAGCAGGGCGAGGAACACCCAGCTGAGCGTGGACTCCTCGTGGACGATCCCGGAGACCTCCTCCCACACCAGCGCGTCCACGCCCTCGCCCGGGGCCCGCTCCTCCGCCTCCTCGGCGGTCCGCGAAATGGTCAGCCCCGCCTCGTCCATGACGATCGCCCCGCGCTCGGCCAGGCCCAACGCCCGCAGCTCGCCGAGGAGTTCATCGGCCGCCTCGCGGGCCACGTCGCACAGCACCAGATCGCCGGGCGGCCGGACCGCCCCACCCGGCAGCACCGCGACGTGCGCGACGCCGACGCAGGCGTCGAGCCGGTCGAGCACCTGCCCGCGCAGATCGGCGGGAACGATGAGTCGCAGCTGAAGCAAGGAGTCCTCCGGAACGGTCGTACGATCCGTCAAACCTTAGGACGGAGAGCCGTAGCGCGAGGCCAGGGCGCGGACGGTGGCGGCGAGGCGGTCGCGGAGCGCGGGCGGCTCCAGGACCTCGACGTCGGTGCCGAGGCGGAGGAACTCGCCGTGGGCGTGGTCGATCGACTCGATCGGGACCCGGGCCCGCGTCCAGCCCTCCGCGGCGGGTGGGACGCCGAGGCGGCGGGCGCCCTCCGGGGTGAGACGGACCAGGGCGTGGCCGGTGTGCAGGCGGGCGTGGAAGCCGGCCAGCTCGCGGGACCAGTGCGCGGCCAGCGAGAAGTCCTCGGGGACGGTGAACTCCTCCTCCAGGGCCGTGAGTTCGAGGATCTGGTCGACCCGGTAGGTGCGCAGGCCGGAGGGCCCGTCGGCGACCAGGTACCAGCGGCCGGCCTTCAGCACCAGCCCGTACGGCCGGACCTGACGGGTGATCTCCTCCGGGGCCCGCCAGCGGCGGTAGCGCAACCGCACCGTGCGCCGCGCCCACACCGCGTCGGCGACGGCCGTCAGGTGCGGGGTGTCGTCGGCGTCGGCGTACCAGCCGGGGGCGTCGAGCAGGAAGCGCTGCTGGATCCGGTCGGCGTGCGCGCGCAGCTCCGCCGGGAGCGCGGCGCGGAGCTTGAGCCGGGCCGTGGCGAGGGCCCCGCCCAGGCCCAGGTCGGCGGCGGTGCCGGGCAGCGCGGCGAGGAACGCGGCCTGCGCCTCCTCCGCCGTCAGCCCGGTCAGGCGCGTCCGGTACCCGTCGACCAGCCGGTAGCCGCCCGCGTGCCCCGCCTCGCCGTACAGCGGGACGCCGGCCGAGCCGAGCGCCTCGACGTCCCGGTACACGGTGCGGACGGAGACCTCCAGCTCCTCCGCGAGCTGACCGGCCGTCATCCGGCCGCGGTTCTGGAGCAGGAGCAGGAGGGTGACCAGGCGGCTCGCACGCATGCCGAGCAGTGTGCGGCACTCCACTGACAGCAGATGTCAGTGGAGCGGCCCTAACCTGCGGCGCATGAACGACTTCGACTTCCTGCACGGCACCTGGCAGGTGGCCAACCGCCGCCTCACCACCCCGCTCGCCGAGACGGCCGGCGGTCGCTGGGAGGAGTTCCCCGGCCACTCCGAGGTCCGGCCGCTGTTCGGCGGCGCCGGCAACATCGACGAGATCACCTTCCCCACCCTCGGCCGGCAGGGCGCGACGCTGCGGCTGTACGACCGGGAGACCCGGCAGTGGGCGATCCACTGGTCCGACAGCCGCACCGGCCGGCTCGACCCGCCCGTGACCGGCGGCTTCACCGGCGACCGCGGCGACTTCCACGGCGAGGACCGGTACGACGGCCGCCCGATCCGGGTGCACTTCACCTGGCACCGCCTCGGGCCCGACCGCGCCCGCTGGGAACAGGAGTTCTCCGCCGACGGCGGCCGGACCTGGGAACTCAACTGGGTCATGGACCTCACCCGCACCGCCGGGCCCGCCGAGGCCGCCGCGTGAGCATCGTCGAACTGCGCCAGTACACCCTGCACCCCGGCGCCCGAGAGACCCTGATCGAGCTGTTCGAGCGCGAGTTCGTCACCGGACAGCAGGACGCGGGCATCACGGTCGGCGGGCGCTTCCGCGACCTCGACGACCCCGACCGCTTCGTCTGGCTACGCGCCTTCCCCGACCTGACGCACCGTCGGCGCGCCCTGGAGGCGTTCTACACCGGCCCGGTCTGGCGGGCGCACCGCGAGGCCGCCAACGCCACGATGCTCGACAGCGACGACGTCCTGCTGCTGCGCGGACCCGGCTACCCGCTGCCGCCCGACGCCCGCGAGGTGGGCGCGACGATCTGCGTCCCCCCGGACGCCGGCGCCTTCGACGCCTACGCGGACCGGCACCTGAACCGCGGGCACGCCCTCCACCGCACCGAACACGCCGTCAACGACTTCCCCCGACTGCCCGTCCGCACCGGCCTCGACGCCCGGGTCTGGTTCGGCCCGGCCGAGCCGCCCCCGTGGCCCGTGCTCCAGCACCTGCGGCTGGAACCCGTGCGGACCGGCTGAGGAGGCGGACCCTGACGGCCGCTCAGGCCCCGGTCTGCGGAACGCCGCTGTAGGCCGGGGCGAAGAACACCAGCGCCACCAGGTCCTCGGCGATGTCGTGGAAGCGGTGCGCCTCCATCGCCGGGACGAACAGCGCCGTGCCCGGCCCGACCTCCACCGTCCGGCCGCCGGAGGTGAAGCGCCCCCGACCCTGCGTCACCACGTACACCTCGTCCTCACGGTGCGGCGACTGCCCGTCCGCCGACCCGGCCGGCAGCGAGTAGGTGCCGAAACTCAGCGCGGGCACCCGCAGTTGCTCCAAGTACTCGGCCCCGCCGTCCGCCCCCGGCCGGAACCGCCCGCTGTCGATGATCTCCACAGGGCCCGATCCTGGCACGCCGGACCGCCCCGGCCAAGGGGTCAGCCGAGGGTGCGGAAGGCGGCGGGGACGGGGAGGGTGCTCCAGCGGGGGAGGGGCCACAGGACCAGGCGGGCGCGGCCGACGACGTTCTCGGTCGGGACGAAGCCGCCGCCCGGGTTGTGGAGCAGCTGGTAGCGGGAGTCCGCGGAGTCGTTGCGGTGGTCGCCCATCACCCACAGGTGGCCGGGCGGGACGGTGACGGTGCCGACCGGGTAGTCGTCGCAGGGCGTCGCGCCCGGGAAGAGGTAGGGCTCGTCGAGGGCGGTGCCGTTCACCGTCAGCGGGTGGCCGGCCCGGCAGTCGACGGTGTCACCGGCGACCGCGACGACCCGCTTGATCAGGTCCTTCTCGTTCGCGGACGGGGCGAGGCCGACCCAGCTCAACGCCGTCTGCACGCCGCCGAGGACGCCCCCGCCGCCGCCCGGGGCCTCGCCGAGCCAGCCGCCCGGATCGCGGAACACCACCACCTCGCCCCGCTCCGGCGTGTCCCCCAGCCACGGGCTGAACTTGTCGACCACGACCCGGTCGTCCTTCTTCAGGGTGTTCATCATCGAGCCGGACGGGATGACGAACACCTGGAACACGAAGGTCTTCAGCACGAACGCCAGCACCAGCGCCACCGCCGCGGGCACCAGCAGCCCCCGCCACGCCGGACGGCGGCGGTCCGGCCGCCGCTCCGCGGACGTCAGCGCCCGCAGCCTGGCAGAGGTGGCGGTGAGCAGCGCGGCACGGTGCGACAACGGACGATCCTTCCCCCGGAGGCCGGCGGTCCGTCCGATCCGCGGATCCGGCCGCGCGCCATCGTACGGGTACGGCCCGTCGGGCGGACGTAAGAGCGGGTGTCGTCGGAAGGCGATAGCTTGCGGCAACTCCCGTGACACGACAGGAAAGAGGGACACACTGTGACGACCGACAAGGCCACCGGCGAGTGGGACGCCGCGCTGGCCGGCGCCTTCGCGGCCCTGCTCGCCGACGCGCCGGCCGGGGACCTCGCCGCCACCGGATTCGCGGTGTTCCACGCCTCGGACACCCTCGACGAGTTCCTGTTCCCCAACTCCTGGGCCACCGCCGACGCCCTCGCCGACGGCGAGGCCGGCCACCTGCCCGACCCGGACGGCCCGCACCCGTTCTCGCCGTGGAACTGGCAGTTCGACCTCGCTCGCTCGCTGTTCCGCTTCGACCCCGACCTGCTGGCCGCCACCGGCCCGTGGGGCGCGGACGGACACAAGGGACCCCGCCCGTTCGACGAGGCCTTCGTCGCGGACCTGCGGGCCGTCGCCGCCACCGACGAGGCCGACGGCGCGGTGGTGCGCGGCGCGCAACTCGCGCCGTTGCTGCGCCGGCACGGCGTCGACCTGACCGGCAAGGCCTGCAAGAAGCTCAACTACTGGCTGACCGTCGTGCTGCGGGTCGCCACCGACGGCACCCTGCACGACGCGATGCGGGCCGCCACCTTCACCGAGCGCGGCCCCGAACACCTGGTCACCGCCCACGACTTCGGCGGCCGCCCGGTCGCCGCCGAGCCCTGGGAGGAGCGGCTGCGCACCGTCGCGCACCCCGCGCTCCGCGACCACCTGCGGATGCTCTGCCGCTCCGAGGCCGACGCGCGCAGCGAGGGCGGCCACTACAGCGGCGCCGAGCACTGGTCGTGGAGCGACGTCACCGACGCGGTCGGCGGCACGCTCGTCGCGGCCTGGGGCTTCGGCGAGTCCCAGGCCGGCACCGCCGTCGTCCGGCTGCCCGACTGACAGGACGCCAGGGAAAGCCCCAGGACCGCGTGAAGGGGCGGGTGTGCCGCGGCCTGTCCCCCAACCGGCCGCGGCACACCCGCCCCTGTGTTACTGCACCCCGCGGCTAGACGCGCTGCCAGAGGGCGGGGACCACGTCCGGCGTCCAGGTGCTCTGCGACAGGTGCGCCTGCAGGCAGCGGTAGCTGACGCCGTTGTAGGTGACGGTGTCACCCACGTTGTAGTTGACGCCGGCCGCCCAGGTGGTGCCGCCGCTGCCGCCGCCGTTCACCACCAGGGTGAAGGTGGTGGCGTGGGTGGCCGAGGCGCCGGTGCCGGTCACGGTGATCGAGTACGTCCCGGCCGGGGTGGACGCGGAGGTGCTGACCGTCATCGAGGAGCTGCCGCCGCTGGAGACGGTGGACGGGCTGAACGAGACGCTCGCACCCGACGGCGCGCCGCTCGCGGTCAGCGACAGGCTCTGCGCCGAGCCGGAGGTGGTGGCGGTGGAGACCGTCGCGGTCGCCGCCGAGCCGGCCTGGACGGTGCCGGTGGCCGGGTTCACCGAGACGCTGAAGTCGTTCGCGGGCACCGTGGTGCCGGAGACCGAGGTCTTCCAGATCGCGTACGCCACGCCGTCGGCGTTGCGGTTCAGCACCGTCGCGTCGACGTTGGAGGTGGTGTCGCAGGACGAGTGGTAGCAGGAGTCGTACGAACGGCCCGCCGTGCCGCCCCACTTGCTGGCCTGCGAGGTGGTCTTGACCGCGTCCGCGCCGGCCGCGTAGCCCGAGGTCGGGATGCCGCCCTGCTGGAAGGAGTAGTCGTCGGAACGGCCCTGGCCCTCGACGTTCTCCTCCGGCTGGAGGTTCAGCGAGTCCCAGTACGCCTTCAGCGGGGCCGCGGTGGCCGAGTTGACGTTGTTGATGAAGTAGCCGGCGTTGGGGGAGCCGACCATGTCGAAGTTGTAGTAGCCCTTGATCGCCGCACGCTGGGTCGAGGACAGCTGGCCGACGTAGTACGCCGAACCCTGCATGCCCTGCTCCTCACCCGCCCACCAGGCGAACCGGACGTGCCGGCTCATGGACGGGTTCTGCTGCGCCAGCACGAGCGCGTTCTCCAGCAGCACCGCGGAACCGGAGCCGTTGTCGTTGATGCCCGGGCCGGCCGAGACCGAGTCCAGGTGCGCGCCGAACATGGTGACCTGGTCCGACGGGCCGCCCGGCCAGTCCGCGATCAGGTTGTTCGAGGTGTACGAGCAGGAGGTGCAGGTCTGCTCGGAGACCTGGTAGCCCGCCGCCTGCAGCTTGCCCTTGACGTACGCCAGCGACTGCGAGTAACCCGCGGTGCCCGCACGGCGGTTGCCGCCGTTCTGCTGCGCGATCGTGTACAGCTGGCTCAGGTGCGCCTGCACGTTGGCCACGTTGATGTCCGGGGCCGAGCCGCCCGGGTTGCCGCCGCCGCCCACCGTCAGCTGGTACTGCGCGGTGTGGGTGGCCGGCCCGCTGCCGGTGACGGTCAGGGTGTAGGTGCCCGCCGGGGTGTTCGCGCCGACGCCGATGTTCAGCGTCGCCGAGCCGCCGGACTGCACGGTCGACGGCGAGACCGTCGCGGTGGTGCCGGACGGGGCGCCGCTGACCGACAGCGAGACGTTGGCCGCCGGGCCCGAGACGATCGCGGTCGACACCGTCGCCGTGGTCGACGCGCCCGCCTGGACGGTGCCCGCGGACGGGTTCAGCGCCAGCGAGTAGTCACTGGTCGGGGTGCCCGTGCAGGTCGGGTCGCCGGCCTGGGCCGGCACGCTGACGGCGTCCCACGCGGCCTTGGTGCGGTTGAAGAAGTTGCAGGTGGCGTCCAGGTTCTTGGCCGCCGTCAGGGTCGCCGTGCGGTACTTCTTGTACGTCATGCCGCTGGTCTTCAGCAGCATGCCGCCGTAGAACACCCGGCCCGCGTCGCGGATGCCGATGCCGGTCACCGAGGACGAGTTGCAGGTCGGGCTGGACGGCTTGCCGCCGCCCGGGTTCGAGCCCTCCGCCAGCAGGTAGAACCAGTGGTTCAGCGGGCCGGCCGCCGCGTGCTCCTCGGTGTTCGGGATCGACGCCGAGTAGCAGTTCGGGTTGCCGGAGACCTGGGAGGGGTTGTACATCACCCGGATCGGGCCCTGCCCGACCAGGTTGATCATCTCGCCGACCGTGTAGTCCGGACTGTCGTACGGCGCCGGCTCGTTGGCGTACGCCTCGGTCAGCGCACCCATGATGTCGCCGGTCGCCTCGCCCAGGCCCGCCTCGTTGTTCGCGCCGCCCGGCGTGTACTGGTCCAGGCCGTGGCCGAACTCGTGGCCCACCACGTCGATCGCGGCGATCCACTCGTTCGCCTGGCTGTGGCCGATCGAGATGGTCGAGCCGTCCCAGTACGCGTTGACGTCGTTCAGGCCGACCTTGACCGGCCAGCTGCCGCCGTTGCCGTTGTGGCCGTTGCGGCCCAGCCAGTCGCGGAGCATGTCCCACTCCTTCTGCGCCGCGAACATCGCGTCGGCGCAGCCGGTCTCCTTCGAGGTCGCGGCACCCGTGCCCCAGGAGTCGGAGGACTTGCTGAAGACCTGACCGGTCGAGTAGTCCGAACACTGCAGGCCCGGACGGCTCGGGTCGCGCAGCGAGTACGAACTGCCCGAGCCGGTGGTCGAGATGGTCAGACCCGCCGGGCCGTTCCACTTGCTGTTGATGGTGCCGGCCTTGACGTCGTCGTAGCTGTCGGCGACCTCGCCGGTGATCGCGTCGACGAACACGTGCAGGTGGCTCGGGCGGCCCTCGGCCGAACCCGACAGCACCGACTCCCAGGCCAGCCGCGAGGTGCCGTCCTTGACCCGGACCACCAGGCGCGGCGCCTCCGCCGAGTCCACCTTCGCCAGCTTCGTCCGCGCCGCCGACTCCGCGGCCGCCGCGCTCACCTTCGCCTTCGTCGGCACCCCGACCGGGCCCGAGGCCGCGTTCTGCACCGCCCGGACCTTGCCCTGGCCGTCGGCGAGCACCACCGCGTCGCCGCCGACCACCGGCAGGCCCCGGTAACTGCGCTGGTACGACACCGAGTACAGGCCGCCGAGGAAGGGGGTGACGGACTGCCGCTCGTACGACTCGTCAGGACCCTTGGCCAGCGCGTCCAGTCCGGCCGAGGCGGCCAGATCCGCCGCCGAGACCGCCGCGGCCAGCGGCGTCGGCGCGAGCGGAGCGGGCGTGGGGGCGGCGGACGCCTGACCGGCGAAACCACCCAGCATGCCGCCCAGCACGGCCAGGGTGGTGCCGGCGGTCAGCAATCTGCGTTTCATCAGAGCTCCAAATGGTGTGGGGGTGCCCCGAGTGAGGGGTGCCACGGGTGTGGGGGTGCCCGGAACCCTCACACCCTCGCCATGCCACGGTCAACGGACCTGACAGGGCACACCAAGGGCTGGCAAGTTCCGTCAAATACCGCGACGCCGCACCCAGTTGGCAAAGAACAGGTACAGACCACGCCATGTACGCGGCCCCGGTCGGTTCGGTACGGTCTCGATACCGCCCCCGCACGGGCGGACGCAGCAGAACCTTCGGGGAGGTGGCGGCGGATGCTGGGCGCAACCGAACCGGTCGCGGCACCGGACAGCGGAAGCTGGCAGGAATTCGGCGCACTCCTGCGCCACTGGCGCCGCCAGGCCGGCTGGACCCAGGCCCAACTCGGCGCCGCCGTCGGCTACGACCACACCGCCGTCAGCCGACTCGAACACGGCGCCCGCCGCGCCACCCCCCGGCTCGTCCGCCGCCTCGACGAACTCCTCTCCGCCAGCGGCGAACTGACCCGCTGCTACGGGCGCGCCGAAACCGCCGAGGCCGAGCGACCCGCCCTCCCCGCCCACCTGCTGCGCCCCCGCTGCCGCCCGGCGACACCACGACACCCCTGGTCGTCGCCGACCAGTGCCCCACCCGGCTCCCGCACTACGACCTCCAGTGCCCGCTGCACGGCGCCGCCGGCTGCGAACTCCCGCCCCCCGAGGTCGCACTGGCCCTGCACGCCGCGTTCTGCGCCGACCTCGCCGGGCCGCTCGACACCGACACCGTGCACGCCCTCACCGCCGTCCTCGGCGCCCAACTCCACAGCGCGGAAAGGGCGATGGGCGAACGCGGACCCGGCGCCGTGATCGAGGCGACGCTGCGCGCCGTGGTCGCCCGGCTCGCCGACGCCCCCGCCCGGCACCGCCGGGTGCTCGCCCGGCTCGCCGCCGAACACGCCCACGCCGCGGGCAGCCTGCGCCTGCACGGCGGACGGCCCGCCACCGCGATGTCCTGCTTCGACCGCGCCGTCGGCTGGGCCGCGCTGGCGGGCGACCCCACCACCCAGGTCGCCGCGCTCAGCGACATGGCCGTCCTCGGACTCCTCGACGACGACCCCGCCTCCTCCCGCGACTACGCCCGCGAGATCCGGCACGCCGCACCCGGACACCACTGGTCCGGCGCGCTCTCCCAGATCGGCGAGGCCCGGGCCACCGCGCTGGCCGGCGACGTCCGCGCCACCGTCCGCCACCTCGGCCGGGCCCGCCACCACCTCGAACGGCCCGAGGACGCCTCCGGCCTGGTCTCCTGGCTCGCCCCGCCCGCCCTCCGGATGCGGGTCGAATCCGGCTCCGCCGCCGCCCTGCGCGACCTCGCCGCGGCGAGCGGCGACCCCCGCCTCGCCCGCCGCGCGCTGGCCGCCGCGCACACCGCGCTCGGCCTGCTCGGCACCGGCGAACTCCCTTCCGCCCGCGCCATGCTGACGGTCCGGATCGCCGACTGCCACCTCTGCCAGGACGACCCGCACACCGCCGTCGCCACCCTCACCCCCCTGCTCGACACCCCGCCGGGCGCCCTCCCCGCCCTGGTCCGCCACGAACTCCGCGGCCTGCGCGCCCGCCTCACCGCCGGAGCCCCCCGCTGGGGCCCCACCGCCACCGAAACGGCGGCCCGCCTGGCCGCAGCCATCTGACCCGGCGCCGGCGGG
The DNA here is from genome assembly GCF_000696185.1 of Kitasatospora cheerisanensis KCTC 2395. Taxonomy (GTDB): domain Bacteria; phylum Actinomycetota; class Actinomycetes; order Streptomycetales; family Streptomycetaceae; genus Kitasatospora; species Kitasatospora cheerisanensis. The sequence goes on from NZ_KK853997.1 coordinate 7,880,768, forward strand.
GTTCCGCCTGAGGTGTGACGTCCTTCGGGGCGGCGACTATGATTTTTTGATCACCGAATCCCGAGGGGGAGCAGCCGTGGGTGCAGCAGACGATCGTGAGCTGGACGGTCCGGAGATCTCGGACGAGGAACTGCTGGATGTGGCGGACAACCCGGCGCAGGCGGCGGAGTTGCACCGGGCGTTGCGGACGATCGCCAAGACGGACAGTGTCGGGCCGGAGTTGCAGCAGATGGCCCGGGAGGTGCTCAGCGGGCGGATCGGGATGAAGGACGTGGTGGAGTCGGACCGGTACCTCTCGGCGATCGGGGCGCGGCTCGGGGAGATGCGGACCGCGGCGGAGAACCTCTCGCCGGAGGAGCGGGCGGCGTCGGAGAAGCGGGCGCAGAAGCTGCGCGAGCAGGCCGAGGCGGAGTACGGGCCGGACGAGCCGGAGGAGTGGGAGCGTCCGCGCGACGGGCGCTGACGCTCCGACAGGGAACCGTCAGGCGGGTCGGAGGGCCGAGTCGACGGTCGCTTCGAGTGCGGAGAGCGCCTCCGCGGAGGAGAAGCGGCCCGACTCGACCTGGTCGCCCGCGGCGAGGATCAGCGTGTAGACGCTGGTGACCAGCCAGTGGGCGGGCAGGTCGGTGCGGAAGGCGCCCTCGTCCTGGCCGCGGGTGATCAGCTGCTCGACGGCGGCGAGGACGTCGGTGTGGCGTTCCTCGACGGTCTCCGAGGGCAGTGCGCGCCGGGCGGCGTGCAGCATCCGCAGGTTGCGGTCGAGCAGGTGCCAGGACGAGCGGAGCAGGGTGCGCAGGGCCCGGTCGGCCGGGGAGCGGTCGAGGTGCTGGGCGGCGACGGCGGCGGCGACCTCGCGGAGCGCACGGTCCATCAGTTCGCCGAGCAGCGCCTCCCGGGACGGGAAGTGGGCGTAGAGGGTGACCCGGCCGACGCCCGCCGCGGAGGCGATCTCGGTCATGCTGGCCTGCGGGTCGCGGGCGAAGCACCCGGCGGCGGCGGCCAGGATCGCGGCGGTGTTGCGTTCGGCGTCGGCCCGGCGGGGCTGGCCGGAGCCGGCCCGCCGGGTGGGCGCGGCGGCGCGCTGGTCGGATTCCATGCCCGGAGTCTAGGCAGCGCCGCCCGGCTCAGTGCGCGTGCATCCCGGCCGGGCGTTCGGCCCGGCCCGGCGGGACCAGGACGGGCGCGAGCGCGGCCGTCAGCAGCGCGACCCCGGCGAGCACCAGGTGCGCGGCCCGGAAGCCCTCCGGGGAGTGCGCGGTGATGCCGGGCGCGGCGACAGTGGACACCACCGCGATGCCGATCGCCCCGCCGACCTCGTGGAAGGTGTTGACCACCCCGGAGGCCACACCCGCCTCCCGGTGCGGGACGAACCCGAGCGCGGTGGTGGTCGCGCAGACCAGCACCGGGACGACGCCGAACCCGGCGAGCGTCAGCCCCGCCACCGTCCAGCCCGGCCCGTCGGTGAACGCCAGCAGGACGCTGCCGCCCGCAGCGAGCAGCAGGCCCGCGGCGGCCACCGCCCGGACCCCGAGGTGCGCCAGCAGACGGCCCGTCAGGTGGGCGGCGACGGCGGTGCCCGCCGCCATCGGCAGCACCAGCGCGCCGGTGGCGAGCGCGGACAGCCGCCGGACGTCCTGGAGGTACAGCGAGCCGAGGAACACCAGGCCGAGCAGCAGCGCGGTGGCGACCAGCATCAGCAGCGACCCGGCGGCGACCGGGCGGCGGCCCAGCAGGCGCACGTCCATCAGCGGGGCCGCCGTCCGGCGCTCCACGGCGGCGAACAGGGCGTAGAGCAGCGCCGAGCCGAGCACCGGCAGCAGGACGCCGGCCGAACTCCAGCCGTCGTCACCGGCGTTGACCAGGCCGAGGATCAGCGCGCCGGTGGCGGCGGTGACCAGCAGCGCGCCCGGCAGGTCGATCCGCCCCGCCGCGGACGGCGTGGGGGACGGGAGCAGGGCGGGCAGGGCGGCGAGCACGCCGACGCCGACCGGCAGGTTGACGAAGAACACCCAGTGCCAGCCCGGGCCCGCCGTGAGCAGCCCGCCGAGCATCGCGCCGGCCGCGAAGCCGATCCCGCCGAGCATCGCCCACACGCCGAGCGCCCGGGTGCGCTCCGGCCCGTCGAAGGCCCGGGTGAGCGCGGCCAGCGCGGCCGGGGAGACCAGCGCCGCGCCCACCCCCTGCGCGGAGCGCGCGGCCAGCAGGACGCCGGGCCCGTCGGCGAGGCCGCCCGCCAACGAGGCCGCGGTGAACAGGACCAGACCGGCCGTCAGGATCCGGCGCGCCCCGTACGCGTCGGCCAGCCGCCCGCCGAGCAGCATCAGCCCGCCGAAGCAGAGCGTGTACGCGGTGACCGCCCAGGTCAGCGCCGAGCGGCCGAGGTGCAGGTCGGCGCCGATCGAGGGCAGCGCCACGTTGATCACCGTGACGTCGACGATCAGCATGAACTGGGCCAGGCAGAGCACCCCGAGCAGCAGCCGGCGGCCCGGGGCGGGGCGGCCCGGTGGGCGGAAGGCGGGTGGTGTGCGGTGCCGTGCATGGGCGCCCCCGATAACTCGAACAGTGATGTACGGGTTAAGGGATACCGGAAAACCTCGAACTTGAACAGTGCTGTTCGAGTTCGAGGTTCGGGGGCGGGGGTGGGAATGGGGGAGCCGGGAGCGCCCGGCGGCGCCGTTCGGAGGCCCGGAGGGTGACGGGGCGTCAGGGGTGCTGGTCGAGAACGCCGTTGACGACGGTGTGCAGGTGGCGGCGGAAACGCTCGAGAACCGGCAGGTCGAGCGGGCCCAGGCGGCGGCCGGCCGGGTCGATCACGCCGGCCTGGCCGAAGGAGTGGGACGTCCAGACGATGGTGAACACCAGCATCTCGACGTCCACGCCCGCGCCGATGCCGGCCCGGGCCAGGACCTGCTGGACGGTGGTGGCGACCTCGGCGACCAGCGGGCCGGCGAACTCGGTCTCGATGTCCGACAGGTCGGAGCCCTCGGCCAGCCAGCGGCGCATCCACAGCGCCGGGACCTCGGGGTGGCTCAGGCAGAACGACAGGTAGGCGTCCACGAAGGCGAGCAGCGCCGCCCGGGTCTCCTCGGCGGACGGGCCGCAGGCGTGCAGCCGGCGGACCGCCTCGGTGACCACCTCGCGCTGCGCGAGGTGCGCGCGGCGCATCACCTCGCGGTACAGCTCCGGCTTGGCGCCGACGTGGTAGGCGACGGTGGCGATGTTCAGGCCGACCGCGTCGCCGATCGCCCGGGTGCTGGTGGCGTCGTACCCGCGCTCGGCGAACAGGCGGGTGGCCGTGGCCAGGATGCGTTCGCGGGGACCGTCCTCGGACCGGGTGCTCATGGCCCGAGGCTACCGGACGTGTCGTGCCGGTTTCAATCGTGTGACGGAGGCGGAAAAGCCAGGTCACAGAGCATTGCCCATTCCTCCATCATTCGATTGAATGAGCGCCTTCCGCAGAGAGGAGGGCCCGGCCATGGGCTCCACGAAGGTGGCGGTGATCGGCGCCGGCGCGGCCGGGCTCGCCACGGCCAAGGCGCTGCTCGACCAGGGTCTCGACGTCACCGTGCTGGAACGCGGCGACCGGGTCGGCGGCCTGTGGGCGGGCGACGACAGCGCCGGGGCGTCCCCCGCGTACGACAGCCTGCACCTGAACACCAGCAAGGGCCGCACCCAGTTCGCCGACCACCCGATGCCGGCGCACTGGCCCGACTACCCGTCCGCGGCCAGGGTGGCGGGCTACCTCGCCGAGTACGCCGAGCGGTTCGGCGTCACCGGGCGGATCCGGTTCCACGCCGCCGTCACCGCCGTCCGCCGCACCGAGGCGCGCTGGGCGGTGGAGACCGCGGACGGCGAGGTCGGCGGGTACGACGCCGTGGTGGTCGCCAACGGCCACAACCGCGACCCGAAGTGGCCCAGCCCCGGCTACCCCGGGCAGTTCGACGGCACCCAGCTGCACGCCCACGACCACCGCGACGCCGAGGCCTACCGGGGCCGGAAGGTGCTGGTCGTCGGCATGGGCAACTCCGCGATGGACATCGCCGTCGACGCCTCCTACGTGGCGGACGGGCCGGTGCTGCTGTCCGCCCGGCACGGCAGCCACATCGTGCCCAAGTACCTGTTCGGCCGCCCCGCCGACGCCACCGGCGGCGCGCTCGCCGTCCTGCCCTGGCGGATCCGGCAGGCCGTCGCGCAGACCGTGCTGCGGCTCGCCGTCGGCACCCCCGAGCGGTACGGGCTGCCGAAGCCGGCCGGCGGGCTGTTCCAGAACCACCCCACCATCAGCGACACCATCCTGCACCGGCTCACCCACGGCGAGGTCGAGGCCCGCCCCGGCATCGAACGGCTGGACGGCGACCGGGTGGTGTTCACCGACGGCACCGCCGACCGGGTCGACGTGATCGTCTGGGCCACCGGATACCACGTCACCATCCCGTTCCTGGACGCGCGCTGGACCGGCGACGACCCCGAGGCCATGCCGCTCTACCAGCGGGTGTTCCACCTCGACGACCCCACGCTGAGCTTCGTCGGCCTGATGCAGTCCACCGGCGCCGCGCTCCCCGTGGTCGAGGCCCAGGGCAAGCTGGTCGCCGCCCACCTGGCCGGCCGGTACGCGCTGCCCGCGCCCGCGGAGCAGCGCGCCCAGGTCCGCCGGGCGCACGCCGCCGCCGTCCGCCGCTGGGGCGCCAAGCGGCCCATGATGCGGATCGACTTCGACCAGTACACCGCCGCCGTGCCGCGCGAACTGCGGGCCGGCGCCCGCCGGGCCGGCCTCAACCCCACCACGAAGGCTGCGATATGACGATCCGACTGTTCGACCGCCGTCAGGACCCGCGCGGCCGCCGCGTCCTGATCACCGGCGCCTCCGGCACCATCGGCCGCTCCCTCGGCGAACGCCTCACCCGGGCCGGCGCCCACGTCGTCGGCCTCGACCTGCGCCCCACCGGCGACGAACCGTTCACCGTCCTCCGGTGCGACCTCACCGACGACACCAGCGTCACCACCGCCGTCGCCGAAGCCCTCGACACCCTCGGCGGCCTCGACATCCTGGTCAACAACGCCGGCATCGGCGGGCCCGCCCCCGCCGAACTCGCCCCCGGCGACGAAGTCCGCCGCCAGCTGGAGATCAACCTGCTCGGCACCTGGCGCACCACCGCCGCCTGCGTCGACGCGCTGGTCGCCGCCCGCGGCCGGGTCGTCATGGTCACCTCCCGGATGGCCGTCATGCAGCTCCCGCTGGCCGCCGCCTACGGCGCCTCCAAGCGCGCCATGGTCGCCTACGCCGACGCGCTGCGCCTCGAACTCGCCACCCACGTCACCGTCAGCTGCGTCTACCCGTCCGCCGTGCGCAGCCCCATCCACGACTCCACCAAGGCCGCCGGACTCTCGCTGGACGGCATGAGCGTCTACGAGCCGCTCGAAGGCGTCGTCGACACCGTCGAACGCGCCGCGCTCGCCGTCCGGGCCCGCCGCGACCTGCCCACCACCCGCAAGGGCGCGATCGAGTTCTTCCTCGCCCGGCACCTGCCCGCCCTCACCGACCGGATCGTCCGGAAGACCCTCGCCGCGCGCGCCGCCGCCGGCTCCTTCGACGACGCCCCGCTCGCCGCCGGCGTCGCCGCCCGCCACCGGAGCACCCCGTGACGGACCCTCAGGCCCCGCCCCGGGCGGACCGCCGCACCCTCACCCGGTACGCCACCGGCTCCGTCGGCATGGGCGTCTGGGTCACCGTGCCCGGCCTGCTGCTGCTCTACTTCCTCACCGACGTGCTCGGCGTCCCCGCCGCGTTCGCCGGACTCGCCCTGCTGCTGCCCAAGATCGTCGACATCGTGGTGCACCCGCTGCTCGGCTCCCGCTCCGACCGGCAGGCCCGCACCCACGGCCACCGCCGCCGGATGATGCGCACCGGACTGCTGCTCGGCCCGGCGATGGCCGCCATGTTCACCGTCCCCGGCCAACTCACCGGCGTGCCCGCCGCGTTGTGGGTCGGAGGCTGGCTGGTCGCCGGCAACCTGCTGTTCGCCGCCTTCCAGGTGCCCTACCTCACCACCCCGTCCGACCTGCTCGTCGGCTACCACGAGCGGACCCGGGTCTTCATGTTCCGGATGGTGCTGCTGACGGTGGGTCTGCTCGGCGCCGGCGTCGCCGCACCCGCCCTCGCCGCCGGCGGCGGCCGCGCCGACTACACCCGGATGGCCCTGCTGCTGGCCGTCGCCATGACCGCCTCCGCCGCCGTCGCGCTGCGCGGCGTGCGCCGCCTCACCGACGCCTGCGGCTTCCGCCCGCCCGACCCGCGCGCCGGCCACTCCACCCTCGCCGACCTGCGGATCGCCGGCCGGGACCGCAACTTCCGCGCCCTGGTGCTGTCCTACCTGTTCACCGGCACCACCACCCACCTGTTCCTGGCCGCGCTGCCCTACGTCACCCAGTACCTGTTCCACAACGCCAAACTGACGGCGCTGTTCATGGGCCTGTTCCTCGCCCCCGCGATGTTCGCCGGACCCGGCTGGACGGCGTGGTCGCGGCGGATCGGAAAACAGCGCGGACTGCTGCTCTCCCAGGCCGTGTTCGCCGCCGGCTCGCTCGCCCTGCTGCCCGGCGCCCGGCTCGGCGGCGGCGCCGGCACCGCGCTCACCGCCGTCGTCGTGATGGCCATGGGCATCGCCTTCTCCGGCCTGCAACTGTTCGCGTTCTCCATGCTGTCCGACGCCGTCAACGCCGCCGACACCACCGGCGACGCCAAGGCCGGCGCCTACACCGGCGTGTGGACCGCCACCGAGGCCACCGGCACCGCCGTCGGCCCCTACCTGTACTCCGCCGCCCTCGCACTCGGCGGCTTCGTCTCCAGCACCGGCGGCCACACCGCCGCGCAGAGCGGCACCGCACTCGACGCCCTGCTGTTCGGCTTCACCGTGCTGCCCGCCGCCCTGATGGCCGTCGCCCTGTGGTTCCAGCGCCGCTGCACCCTGGACCGCACACCGTGACCGGCCCCGAGACCCTCGCGGTGGCGGCCGTCGCGCTCGGCGCGTTCGCGCAGGCCGCCACCGGCATGGGCTTCTCGCTGATCGCCGCCCCCGCGCTGATCGCCGCGCTCGGCC
>NZ_KK853997.1:7888369-7923758 GCF_000696185.1 Kitasatospora cheerisanensis KCTC 2395
TGCCGCGGGAGGATCCGGCCGGCACCGTCCGCGGGCGGGAGCACGACGGTCGCAGTCCCCGCCCCGGCGCCGCGCCGGCACCGGGCGGCCCGCAGCGGGCCGATGCGGAACCGTTTCTTCGAGTTGTCAGTGCTGGTCAGGATGATGTTCCCATGACGGACACCGCCTCCCCGCTGCTCTCCTCCGCCGACTACGCCGACGCGGTCGCGGCCGCAGTCGCAGCCTCGGCCGCCTACTACACCGACGGCTCCACGCCGCTCGGCGACGACGAGTACGACGCGCTGCTGCGCGCCATCACCGCGTACGAGGAGGAGCACCCGGGCGAGGTGCTGCCCGACTCGCCGACCGGGAAGGTGGCCGGCGGCGCCGTCCAGGGCGACGTGCCGCACTCCGTTCCGATGCTCTCGCTCGACAACGTCTTCGACGCCCAGGAGCTGACCGACTGGGCGGCCGGCCTGGAGCGGCGGCTGGGCCGGCCGGTGGCCGGCTGGTGCGTGGAGCCCAAGCTCGACGGGCTCGCCGTCGCCGCCCGCTACCGGGCCGGACGGCTGGTCCAGATGCTCACCCGCGGCGACGGCCTGGCCGGCGAGGACATCACCCACGCCGCCGACGCCGTCCTCGGCCTGCCCGCCACCCTCACCGAGCCGATCGACGTCGAGCTGCGCGGCGAGGTGCTGCTGACGACCGCTCAGTTCGAGGAGGCGAACCGGATCCGCCTCGCCCACGAGGCGCCCGCCTTCGCCCACCCGCGCAGCGGCGCCGCCGGGACGCTCCGCGCCAAGGACCGCCCGTACCGGATCGAGCTGACCTTCTTCGCCTACGACGCCATCGGCCTCGACCTCGACCTCTCGCACAGCGCCCTGCTCGCCTCGCTGGCCGTGCTCGGCGCCAACACCGCCGCGAGCAGCGCCGCCGCCCCGCTGCGCTGCGAGTCCCTGGACGCCGTCCAGCAGCGCATCGACGAGATCGCCGCCCTGCGCGCGGCCCTGCCCTTCGGCATCGACGGCGTGGTGGTCAAGGCCGACACCGCCGCCGACCGGCACCAGGCCGGCAGCGGCTCCCGCGCCCCGCGCTGGGCAGTGGCCCGCAAGCTCGCCGCCGAGCACAAGGTCACCCGCCTCCTCGACGTGGAGTGGAACGTCGGCCGCACCGGCATCATCGCCCCGCGCGCCGTCCTGGAGCCCGTGGTCATCGACGGCGTCACCGTCACCTACGCCACCCTGCACAACCCCGCCGACATCACCCGGCGCGACCTGATGCTCGGCGACCTCTGCTACGTCTTCCGGGCCGGCGACGTGATCCCGCGCGTCGAGGCCCCGCTCGCCGAGCTGCGCGACGGCAGCCAGACCCCGATCGTCTTCCCCTCCGCCTGCCCGCGCTGCGGCGACGAGATCGACACCTCCGAGCAGCGCTGGCGCTGCGTCCGGGGCCGGAACTGCCAGGCCGTGGCCTCGGTGATCTACGCGGCCGGCCGCGACCAGCTCGACATCGAGGGACTCGGCGGCACCCGCGCGATCCAGCTCGTCGAATCCGGCCTGGTCACCGACATCGCCGACCTCTTCACGCTGACCCGGGACCAACTCCTCGCCCTGGACCGGATGGGCGAGACCTCCACCGACAACCTGCTGGCCGCCATCGAGACCGCCCGCAGCCAGCCGCTCAACCGGGTGTTCTGCGCCCTCGGCGTCCGGGGCACCGGCCGCACCATGTCCCGCCGGATCGCCGCCCACTTCGGCTCGCTCGCCGCGATCCGCGCCGCCGACGCCGAAGCCCTCGCCGAGGTCCCCGGCATCGGCACCGAGAAGGCCCGGGTGGTCGCCGCCGAACTGCTCGAACTCGCCCCGCTCCTCGACAAGCTGACGGAGCAGCAGGTCGGCACCCAGGTCACCGAGCCGCAGCGCCCCGGCGCGGCGGAGGCCGGGGACGGGGCCGACACCGAGGCGGCGGGCGAGGCCGGCCCGCTCACCGGCGAGGCGGTGGTCGTCACCGGCTCGATGACCGGCCCGCTCGCCGCCCTCTCCCGCAACGAGATGAACGAACTCGTCGAACGCGCCGGAGGCAAGGCCTCCTCCTCCGTCTCCAAGCGGACCACCCTGCTGGTCGCCGGCGAGAAGGCCGGTTCCAAGCGCACCAAGGCCGAGGAGCTCGGCATCCGCATCCTCACCCCCGAGGAGTTCGCCGCCCTGCTCGCCGACCACCTTCCCCAGGACTGATCGGAGGCACCACTTCCGCAGGTCACCCGGCGTTCCCTAAGGTGACGGCCATGACGAACACGGGGAACGACACAACCGACGTGCACATCAGCCTGATCGGCGGCACCCGCCTGGAGGGCGAGGCGATCCACACCCGCACCCTGACCGCCTCGCTGGTCGGCGGCGCCGACATCGACCTCACCGACGTGGACATCCCCGACGGGGCCGAACTGCGCATCACCAAGCTCAGCCTGGTCGGCGGCGTCCACCTCCGGGTCCGCCCCGACGTCCGGGTCCGGGTCACCGGCATCCGCCTCGGCGGAGTCAGCGACGACGGCCCGACCGTCGCCGGCGGCCCCACCGTGCACGTCGCGGCCTGGGGACTGGTGGGCGGGGTGCGGGTCAGCCGCGACTGACCTGCCGTCAGGGCTACCCGGACCGGCGGCGGCTGACGGCCCGGCAGGGACGGTGGGCGACGGGTCGTCAGGCGCCGGGGCTTGCCCTGGGCGCGGAGTCGGGATGCGATGCCCGGGAGCCGGGAGCCGGGAGCCGGGAGCCGGGAGCCGGGAGCCGGGAGCCGGGAGCCGGGAGTCGGGAGTCGGGAGCCGGGAGCCGGGTGATCGGGGGCGGGCGGGTCCGGCTGGGTCCGGCCGCGACTGACTTGCCGTCAGGACGCGCCGGGCGGAACCGGTTGGATGCCCCGTCAGGCGGCGGACGGGCCGTGGGCGCGGAGCTGGGGCTCGATGCCCGGGGGGCGGTGCCAGGTGAGGTGGAGGCCGGTGGCGGCCAGGGCGACGCCGAGGGCGTGCCGGACCGCGTCCCGGACGGCGGGGCGAAGGGCCGCGGGGAGACGGGGGGAGGGGTTCCAGCCGAGGTCGGGGAGACCCGTCGGCGTGCAGGCGGTCAGCGTGATGCCGGCCGCGCCCGGGCGGGTGGCCAGCGGCAGGCCGGCCAGCGCCGCGCTGCGCCGCACGGCCGTGACCAGCTCGGCCCGGACCGCCGGATCCACCGGCGGCAGCGCGGAGTAGGGCACCGGCGGCGCGGCGGCCGGCAGACCGGCGGCGGCACGCACCGTGGTGAGTTCCGCGTCCAGACCGAGGGCCGGGAGGAACTCGGCGAGGGCGTTCTCCACGGCGTCGGCGACCAGTTGACGGGTCGCCGCCGCCGGGTTCTCGCCGCCCGCCGTCGCCGCGTCCTCCAGCCGGGGTGAGGCCAGCCAGTGCAGCACGACCGCCCCGGCCGCCGGGTCCGGCGCCAGGCGGACGCCCGGCCCGTGGCCGCCGTGCGCGACCGGGAGGCCGGCCAGCAGCAGGGCCTCCGTCACCCGGTCCGCCAGCACCGGATCGAGGCCGGCTCCCGTCCCTGCCGCGAGCGTGCTCACCCTGACCCCTCCTCCACGGTGCGGACGGCCGGTGCCGCCCGCGGAGAGGGTATCCGTGAACGCGTCAATTCCGACAGCGTTCCGAACAGTTGAGCGCCGGTCAGGCCCGCGCCGCCGGGACCGGCCCGCAGAGCAGGTTGCCCGGGTCGGCCGGGTTGTCGCTGATCCAGAACTGCGCCCACAGCAGGGCGAACTCGGACCGCCCGAGGAAGCCGTCGCCGTCCCGGTCGAGCACCTCGAACACGTCCGCGGTGTCGATCGCCCGGCCGTGCCAGGTGTTGACCAGCCGGTGGTGCTCGGCGGGCGAGATCCGGCCGTCGCCGTCCTCGTCCACCGCGTCGAAGACCGCGTCGGCGGTGGCGTTGACGGCGTCCAGCATCGCGGGCGGCCGGTCGACCATGGCAAGGATCTCGTCCAGGTCCACCCTGCCGTCGTTGTCGCGGTCGGCGGCCGCGGACAGGCGCTCCCACCAAGCGAGCATCACCTCGGTGACCTGCGCGGTCAGTTCGGGATCGGCGGCCACCCGGGGAAGACGGTGCCAGCGCTCCGCGAGGTCCTGGAAGTCGTCCCGGTCGAGGCAGCCGTTCCGATCCGTGTCGAACGCCGCGAACATGGTGGTGAGTTTGGCGCGCTGGAACTCGCTGGCCACGGGACGGTGCCTCTCGCTCGGGGGTGTTGCCGCCATGCTTCTCCACCGGCCGCGCCTCCGGCACCTCCGGCGCAGGCGCACCGGGCGCGACAGCCGTCCTGCTCCGCTCCGGGGGCGCGGGAGCGGCACCGCGCGCGGGCACTCGTTCGGGGCAGCCCCCGGCCCGTGCAAGGCCCGGATGAACGCCGCTGTCATCGGTCGTCCATCGGAGGTTTATCGCGAGGTCGCACAGTGGTGACACGGCAGCCGGACGGACCGGCCGCCACTCCGGGGGGAGAAACCATGGGAACCCGCATTCGCCTGGCCGGCGCGCTCACCGCCGCCGCCGCACTGGCCCTCACGCTGACCGGCACCGCCACCGCCGCGACCGCCGACACCGCCAAGGCGCCCGCCGCCGAGCAGGCCGCCGCCAAGCCGGCCCTCGCGAGCGCCGCCCGCAGCACCACCGTCAAGCTGAACAACTGGACCGGCTGCACCCTCACCCGCGAGAACTGGTGGCTCTCGCACGGCATCTGGACCTACGAGCCGCCGGTGCGCATCTACGACGGCCAGCAGGGCAGCTGGGCCTCCGAGTCGAACGGCTTCGCCACCGGCACCGAGGGCTACGCCCGGTTCTACGCCGACAACTGCGCCAACGCGCTGCTGAACAGCCGGATCATCCAGGTCCACTGGAACAACCCGTACGTCGGCTCCAACAGCTACGACTCCAACGGCACCGACCTCAAGTTCTACGTCCCGCAGCCGGCCGGCGGCGGCGGCAACAACGCCACCGCCGAGTTCTCCGCCTGGGGCCGCTGACCGCCCGCACGACCCCGGGAGCCACCCCACTGGGGGGCGGGGGCGCTCCCGGGTCGTGACGGGCCACGACGGGCGGTGACGGGACGCGGCGGGTCGTGACAGGCCGTCAAGGGGCGGACAAGGGTGCGACCACTGCGTTTCCGGGGTGTGGGTGGGGCCCGAGTGGGCAGGTATGGCAGGTCCCTGATCAACGCCGATGCCTGATCAACTCCACTGCGAAGGCTGCCAGATGAAGATGAAGCGCAAGTCCTGGGCGCTGCTCACCGCCCTGTCCACCCTGCCGCTCGCCCTGTCCACCACCGCGGCGGCCGCCGCCGAACCGACGGCCGCCGCGACCGCCGGCAGCGGATGCGTGTACTCGCCCGCCGTGCCCGCGGACAACTTCAAGGGCATCCCGGTGTTCGACGCCAAGAAGGCCGCCAAGCCGTACAACGCCGTCCTGCGCACCACCCAGGGGACCATCACCTTCAAGGCGCTGACCGACAAGGCCCCGTGCACCACTTTCTCGTTCCGCTTCCTCGCCGAGAAGGGCTACTACGACCGCACCCACTGCCACCGCCTCACCACCCAGCGCCTGTACGTGCTGCAGTGCGGCGACCCGACCGGCACCGGAAGCGGCGGGCCCGGCTACTCCTTCCCCGACGAGAACCTCGACGGGGCGACCTACCCCGCCGGCACCGTCGCGATGGCCAACGCCGGGCCGAACACCAACGGCAGCCAGTTCTTCTTCGTCTGGAAGGACACCAAGCTCTCGCCCAACTACACCCCGTTCGGCCAGGTCACCTCCGGACTCGACGTGCTGCAGAAGATCGCGGCCGGCGGCGAGGACGACCAGAACGCCCCGGGCGACGGCTTCCCGACCCTGCGCGTCGACTTCCGCAAGGTCTCCATCTCCAGCCACTGACCGACCGGCCCCGGCCCGCCGCGCACCCCGCGGCGGGCCCGCCCGCGCGTGCGCGCCGACGTGCCCGCCCCGCGCGTGTACACCGGCCGGCTGCCGGCGGAGGCTTGACGGTGCGCCGGCCGGTCCGGGAAGCTCCCGAACGGTCTCGCGGCGGACGTCCGCGAGCGGCGGGAGGAGCAGGATGCGCTACTCGGGAATCGCCTGGACCGGCTCCGGCTTCGACCTCGCCGTGCTCGACGAGGACGGCCGCCCGGCCGCCCCGCCGGCCCGGTTCGCGGCCGCCCGGACGGACGCCCTCACCGGCCACCTGCTGCGCCTGGAACGGGAGTTCGCGGCGTCCGGGGAGAGCCTGCTGACGGTGATCGACTCCACCAACGGCATCCTCGACGGCCGCCTGATCGGCGCCGGACTGGCCGTGGGCCGGGCCGACCCGTGGGTGCTGCCGCCCCGCTCCGGGTTCGGCTCCGTCCCCGCCGAGGAACTCGCCCTGGCCGCGGCCCGCGACCCGGCCGCCGTGGTCCGGCTGAGCGCCGAGACCGGCACGCTCGCCGGCCGCGACCCGGAGCCGGCCACCGACCCCGGCCTCCTGGACCGGCTGCACCGGGCCGGGCGCTGGCTGTCCTCCGGCGACCGCGAACGCCCCGTGGTCGCCCTCACCTTCGACGACGGCCCGAACCCGCCGCACACCGGCCGGATCCTCGACCTGCTCGACCGGTACGGCGTCCCCGCGACCTTCTTCTGCGTCGGCCTGCACGCCCTCCCGCACCCCGCCGAACTCGAGCGGATGGCCGCCGCCGGCCACCAGATCGCCAACCACTCCTGGTCCCACCCCTACCTGCCCGACCTCACCCGCGGCGAACTGCTCGCCCAACTCGCCCGCACCGACGAGGCGATCGGCGCCACCGTCGGCGCGGACGGCGGCCCGCGGATGTTCCGGCCCCCGTACGGCTCGCGCACCCCCGCGGTGCTGCGCCGGCTCACCGGGAGCGGGGCCACCGTGGTGCTGTGGGACGTCGAGGCGTCCGACTGGACGCTGCCCGGCGCCGCGGCGATCACCCGCGCCGTGCTCGAACGGGCCCGCCCCGGGTCGGTGGTCCTGCTGCACGACGGCGGCGGCGACCGCTCGCAGACCGTCGAGGCGCTGCCCGGGGTGATCGAGGCCTGCTCGCCCGCGGCTACGGATTCGCCCGGGTCGACGCCCTGCCCCGTTCCTGACGCACCGTCACCCGACCGCCCGGCCGCCGTTGGTGTGTTCGGGTGGTTGGCGGCCGGTGCCGGGTGTCGTGCGGCGTCCGGGCGGCGGCCAGGGTGTTGGTTGTTGCCTGGTCCGGGCGTCGTCGTGCCCGCCGATGCGGAGGGCGCAGTGGGGGAACAGGTACCGGTCGACGCGGGGCACTGGCTGTTGGCGGTCCTGCCGATCGTGGTGCTGCTCGTCTTCCTGGTGCCGCTGCGCTGGCGGGCCCCGAGGCGGCCCCGGTCGCCATGTTCACCGCCGCGGTGGTCGCCCTGGCCGCGTTCCGGACGCCCTGGCACACGCTCGCCGTCGCCTGCGGAAAGGGCGTCTGGGACGCGGTGTTCATCCTGTACGTGATCTGACCCGCGCTGCTGCTCTACCAGGTCACCAAGCAGGCCGGCGCGTACGACGCGCTGCGGCAGGGGATTTCGCGGTTCAGCCGCAACGAGCTGTTCGTGGTGCTGGCGCTGGCCTGGGTGTTCTCCTCCTTCCTGCAGGGCATCGCCGGGTTCGGCGCACCCGTCGCGGTGGTCGTGCCGCTGCTGATCGCGGTCGGCGTCCGGCCCGTGCACGCGGTCGCCATGGGCGTCCTCGCGCACGCCTGGGCCCGGTTCTTCGGCACCCTCGGCGCCGGCTGGCTGGCCACCCTCCAGGTCGCCGACATCCACGACGAGACCCGGGCCGCGTTCCAGTCCGGCCTGCTGATCCTCATCCCCACCTACCTCGGCGGCTTCCTGGTGGTGTGGTGGTACGGCCGCTGGCCCGCCGTCCGGCACGCCTGGCCGCTGGTGCTGATCCTCGGCACCGTCCTGGGCGTCGGGCAGATGCTCGCCACCCTGTTCAGCCCCGAGCTGTCCACCTTCCTGGCCGCCGCCGTCGCCCTGCTGGCGCTGTACCCGCTCTCGCGGTGGCGGCGCTACGGCGAGCCGATCACCGGCATCCCGGACCGCCCCGCGATGGCCGACCGCACCGAGGAGCGGCGGCGGGAGACCCCGCCGGTGATGAGCCTCGGCTGGTCCTGCCTGCCCTACGCCGTGCTGCCCGCCGTCACCCTGAGCGCCCTGCTGATCGACCCGCTCAACGACCAACTGCGGCGCTGGCGGCTCGGCCTGCCGTTCCCGGAGGTCACCACCGGCTACGGCGTGCAGAACGCCGCCACCGACACCTACGCCCCGATCACCCTGCTCACCCACCCCGGCACCATGCTGCTGATCACCACCCTGGTGGTCTGGGCGGTCTACCGGTACCGCGGCCACTACCGGGACTGGGCGCGGCTGCACGAGCGGGAACGGATCTCGGCCGCCCTGCTGGTCGACGCCGTCCCCGCCTCGGTGCCGGTGATCGCCTTCCTGGTCACCAGCCGGGTGCTCGACCACAGCGGACAGACCCTCACCATCGCGCACGGCATCGCCGACGTCTCACCGCCCAACGTGTACGCGGGCATCGCCAGCGTCATCGGCGCGCTCGGCGCCTTCATGACCTCCAGCAGCACCGCGTCCAACGTGCTGTTCGCCGGCGTGCAGAGCGACGTCGCACACCTGCACGGCATCAGCGCCGAGGCGATCGTGGCCGGCCAGGCCGCCGGCAGCGCCTACGGCAACGCCGTCGCGCCCGCCAACATCGTGCTCGGCACCAGCATCGCCGGCATCAAGGGCCGGGAGGGCGCGGTGCTGCGGCTGACCATCGGCTGGACCGTGGTGGTCGCGGTGCTCACCGGCGCCGCCACCATCGCGCTGGTGCTGGCGAACTGAGAGGCAGTCATGGACCGCAAACTGAAGGCCGAGACGGCGTCACTGGTGCTGCTGCTGGCGGCGTTCCCGGTGATCAGCGCCGGCACCGAGCACGACCGGCCCTGGGTGTGGTGGCTCGGCCTGGCGGCGTTCGCGGTCGGCGCCGTGCTGCCGGTCGCCACCCGGTACATGGACCACTCCACCGACAAGGTCACCGACATGGGCATGGAGTTCGACGAGCGGACCTCGTAGGCCGGTCGAGGCCCGAAGCCCCGAAGCCCTCCTGACTCCCGTTCGACCCCGAAGTCCCCGGCCCGGAAGCCCGATCCTGGAAGGCGTTGCATGAGTCACCCCGACGGCCCGCGGACCGGGCGTCCCCCCACGGTCGCGGCGAACGGCATGGTCACCACGCCGCACTACCTGGCCAGCGCCGCCGGACTCCAGGCGCTGCAGCGCGGCGGCAGCGCCGTCGACGCGGCGATCGCCGCCAACGCCGTGCTGTGCGTGGTCTACCCGCACATGGCCGGCCTCGGCGGCGACGGCTTCTGGCTGATCGCCGACGCCGACGGGCAGGTGGAGGCCATCGACGCCAGCGGGCCCGCCGCCCGCGGCGCCACCCTGGAGGCCTACCGCAGCAGGTACGGCACCGAGATCCCGGCCCGCGGCGCGCAGGCCGCGCTGACCGTGCCCGGCGCCGTCGACGGCTGGCGGCTCGCGCACGAACGCCACGGCCGGCTGCCCTGGGACTCGCTGTTCCGCGCCGCCATCGGCCACGCCCGGGACGGCATGCCGGTCAGCCGCTCGCTCGCCGACTGGCTGCTCGCCGACCAGGGCATCCTGGCGGCCCGGCCCGCCACCGCCGCCGTCTACCTGCCCGGCGGGCGCCTGCTGCGCGAGGGCCACCGCCTCCAACAGCCCGACCTCGCCCGGACCTTCGAACACCTCGCCGCGCACGGCCCGCGCGACGGCTTCTACCGGGGCAGCACCGCCGAACGGATCTGCGCGGCCCTCGGCCCGCTCGGCTCCCCGCTCACCCCCGACGACTTCGCCGGCTACCGCGCCGAATGGGTCGAGCCGCTGACCGGCGGCTACCGGGGCCTGACCGTCACCGAACTGCCGCCCGCCACCCAGGGCCTGACCGCCCTTCAACTCTTCCACCTGATCGAGGGGTTCGACCTCACCGCGTTCGGCGAGGGCACCGCCGACTACTACCACCACCTCGCCGAGGCGGTGAAACTCGCCTTCGCCGACCGCGACGAATGGCTCACCGACCCGCGCTTCGTGGACATCCCGGTCGACCGGCTGATCAGCAAGGAGTACGCCGACGAACGCCGCCGGCGGATCGACCCGCAGCACGCCGCCGACATCGAGACCGTCCCCGCCGGCATCCCCTACCCCCGGCCGCACGAACGCCGCGCGCCCTCCGGAGACACCTGCTACTTCGCCGCCGCCGACAGCGACGGCACCGTGGTCTCGCTGATCCAGTCGATCTACCACGACTTCGGCTCCGCCGAGGTCGGCGGCGACACCGGCGTCCTGGTGCAGAACCGCGGCGCGTTCTTCTCCCTCGACGAGGACCACCCCAACCACCTGGCCCCCGGCAAGCGCACCTTCCACACCCTCGCCCCCGCCCTGCTGCTGGCCGGCGGCCGCCCGCACCTGGCCTGCGGCTCGATGGGCGGCGAGGGCCAACCCCAGACGCAGGCCGCCCTGGTGACCCGGATCGTCGACTTCGGCTACGACGTCCAGCAGGCCATCGAGGCGCCGCGCTGGCTGATGGGCCGCACCTGGGGCACCCCCTCCCGGGACCTGTCGCTGGAGGGCCGGATCAGTGACCAGACGCTGCGCGAACTCGCCCGCCGCGGCCAGCCCGTCCGCCCCGTCACCGACTGGAACGACACCATGGGCCACGCCCAGGCCATCCGGGTCGACCACCGGCACGGCTTCTACGAAGGGGGCGCGGACCCGCGCGGTGACGGCGCTGCGCTCGGCTACTGACACCGCGCCGGCCGCCGACGGGCCGGTGGGGTGACGATGTGGACCACCCTGATCGTGATCGGCCTGGCACTGGTGCTGTTCGCCTGGAACCCGGTGCCCGCCGCGGTCGTCGCCGTCGGCGCCGCGCTCGCCCTGTACTTCACCGGCGTGCTCACCGTCCAGGAGACCCTGCAGGGCTTCGGCGACCCGGTGGTGATCCTGATCGCCGCGCTGCTGGCGATCGCCGTCGGCCTGGAGAACACCGGCGTCGGCGCCTGGGCCGGGCAGTTCCTGATGCGGGCCGCCGGCCGCAGCCGGACCAGGCTGATGGTCATGCTGATGGCCGTCGCCGCCGTGTTCAGCGGACTCATCGGCATGAACGGCGCCGTCGCCGCGATGCTCCCGGTCACCGTGATCATCGCCGTGCGCACCCGCACCGCCCCGTCGCTGCTGATGATCCCGCTCGCCTTCGCCTGCCTCAGCGGCGCCACCCTCACCCTGCTCGGCACCCCCGTCAACGTGATCACCGCGACCCAGGCCGAGGACGCCGGCATCGGCCACATCGGATTCTTCGAGTGGTCCGTGCTCGGCATCCCCCAACTCCTCGGCGCCGTCGTGCTCGTGCTGCTGTTCGGCCGGCGGCTGCTGCCGGCCCGGCACAGCGAGGCCGTCCCCACCGACCTCAGCGGCCACGCCCACACCCTGGTCGAGCAGTACCGGCTGGAGGAACGCCTGCACCGGCTGCGGGTCACCGCCGGCTCCCCGCTGGCCGGCGCGCCCCGCGAGACCCTCGACCCCGGCGACCGGCCCGGCCTGCTGCTGCTCGTCGTCCTCGACGGCGAGAGCGAGCGGCCGCTCACCCGCGAACGGCTCGCCACCGGCGACGTCCTGCTGGTGCGCGGCGACACCGCGGACGTCGAACTCCTCGCCGCCGAACTCGACCTGACGGTGGACCGGTCCGACGGCCGGCTCGCCGAGCGCCTGCTCGGCCGGAACACCGGACTGGTCGAAGCCGTCGTCCCGCAGCGCTCCGCGAGGATCGGACAGGCCGCCTTCCCCGGCACCGTCACCGAGGACGGCCTCACCCTGCTCGCCGTCCAGCGCGGCGGCGCCGACCTGCACCGCACCCGGATCACCCTGCGGGCCGGCGACCACCTGCTGCTCCAGGGCGACTGGCCCGCCCTCGAACGCCACCTCTCCACCCCCGACCTGCTCGTGGTCGACGCCCCCGACCTGGTCAAACGCCAGGCCGTCCCGCTCGGCCGGGGCGCGCCCACCGCGCTCGCCGTGCTCGGCCTGCTGGTCGTGCTGCTCGCCTTCGACCTCGTCCCCGCCCCGATCGCCGCCACCGTCTGCGCCTGCCTGATGGTGATCACCCGGGTGGTGCGGATCTCCCAGCTCTACCGCGGCATCGACTGGAACACCTGCATCCTGATCGGCGCGATGATCGCCCCCGCCAACGCCATGACCAGCACCGGCGCCGCCCGGATGATCGCCGACCACGTGGTGGAGGCACTCGGCGACGCCGGACCGCGGGTCGTCCTGGCCGGCCTGTTCCTGGTCGCCGCCGTCATCACCCAGTTCATCTCCAACACCTCCACCGCGCTGGTGATGATCCCGATCGGCCTCGCCACCGCCACCGACCTCGGCATCTCCCCGCTCCCGATGATGCTCGCCGTCGCGATGGGCGCCAGCGCCTCCTTCCTCACCCCCTTCGCCAACGGCGTCAGCCTGATGGTCTACGGCCCCGGCGCCTACCGCTTCGGCGACTTCTGGCGCCTCGGCACCCTGATGCTCGCCTGGACGGCCGTGGTCACCGTGCTGATCGTCCCGCTGGTCTGGCCGTTCTGACGGACCGTCGGACCGCGGGCCGGGCGGCCATCACTGGAGGGCGCCCACCGCGCGGGCGATCACCAGCAGCGAGGTGATCAGCGCGGCGATGCTCTCCACGCTCATCAGGACCTTGGCGCGGGTGGACAGCGGCATGGTGTCCGTCGGGCTGAACGCCGTCGAGTTGGTCACCGACACGTACAGGTAGTCGACCAGGGTCGGCGCCCAGTCGCAGGACCGGCTGGAACCGTCGGCGACCTCCTCGACCGCGTCGTGGTTCTCGTCCTGGGAGAACCGGAAGTCCGCCAACGGCAGCTCCGCACGCGGCAGCTGGGTGCGCATCACCGGGCCGCCGCGGTCGAGCTCCCAGAACGCCAGGCCGAACACCACGATGTCGGTGGCCCACACCTGCAGCGCCGCGACCAGCAGCGAACCGCCGTCGCCCACCCCGCCCGCCACCAGCCGGTGCACGAGCAGACCCAGCGCCACCAGATTGCTCACGCCGATCAGCGCGACCAGGCCGAGCGACAGCACCCGGGACAGCCGGTTCTGCCGGGTCATCCGATGCGGATTCACCGCCACCAGCGGCACCAGCAGCAGCAACTCCAGCCCCGGCAGCACGTAGCGCGGAGCCACCAGCAGGGCGTCCGGCAGCGCCAGGTACAGCAGGATCGCCACCAGCGTCGCCACCACCGCGGGCAACCGCGCCTCCCCGCGCCGCTCGTGCCGCGGGTGGCGCCGCAGCACCGCCGCCCGCCTCGCGTTCGGAGCCGGTCCGCCCCCGGCCGTCGTCGCACTCATCCGCCCGCATCCTCCCTGCCGGTGGTCACTGCCCGTCGGCTGCCCCCGCCGGCGGCAATCCACTCCCGCACCCGCCTCCCTCCCCGCCCCGCGGCATTTCGGCAGGAAAGTTCCGTCCCGGTGGCATGCCCCCGGCCGGGCGGGGCAGTCGAGGGCCGTACCACGAACACGGAACTCCGTTTCCCGAGGAGGCAGTTGTGACCAGCGGAATGTGGGACTACGGCAAGGCCGAGGGCTGGACCCCGGGCACCGACCTGACCGGCTACCGGGTGGAGGCCGAGGACGGCCACATCGGCAAGGTCGACAAGCACACCGAAGAGGTCGACAGCGCGCACATCGTGGTCGACACCGGCCCGTGGATCTTCGGGCACGAGGTGCTGCTCCCCGCCGGCACCATCCGACGGGTCGACACCGCCGAGCGCACGGTGTGGGTGAACCGCACCAAGGACGAGGTGAAGAACTCGCCCGCGTACGACCGCGACCGGCACACCGACGACCCCGACTACCGGCGGGCCATCGGCGGCTACTACGGCGGGGTCGTCTGACCCGCACCCCGCGACCCGCACCCCCGGCCTGCCTCGCGCGGGCCGGGGGTGCGGCGTTGGCAGCGGGGCGGCTCGGTGCGGCGTTGGCAGCCGGGCGGGGCCGGGTTACGGAGTTGGCTGCTGGGCAGGGGCGGGGTACGGAGTTGGCCGCCGGGCAGGGTCGGGGGTGCGGTTTTCCGAACCCCGAGGACGGGTGCTGGCACGGGCGAAACCGCAGGTGGCCGCGGCGCACGATGAAGGCATGAACAGCGTCACGAGTACCCAAGCGGAATTCGCCGCCCGGGGCGAGGCCCTGCACCGCAGCTACCGGCGCGGCGGCAGCGAGGTCCCCGTCCTGCGCGGCGTCACGGTGGAGTTCCGGCCCGGGACGTTCACCGCCGTGATGGGCCCCTCCGGATCCGGCAAGACCACCCTGCTGCACTGCCTGGCCGGCATGGACCGCCCCGACCGCGGACAGGTCTGGTGGGGCCCCACCGCCGTCCACGGCCTGCCCGAACGCCGCCTCGCCCGGCTGCGCCGCGAACACATCGGCTTCGTCTTCCAGGCGTTCAACCTGATGCCCGGCATGACCGCCGCCCAGAACGTCGAACTCCCCGGCCGGATGGCCGGCCGCCGCCCCGACCGCGCCGCCGTCCGCGAGGCCCTCGCCCGGGTCGGACTGGCCGGCCGCGAACGCCGGCGCCCCGCCCAACTCTCCGGCGGCCAACAGCAACGCGTCGCCATCGCCCGCGCCCTCGTCACCCGCCCCGGGTCCTGTTCGCCGACGAACCCACCGGCGCCCTCGACCGCGCCACCGGCACCCAGATCCTCCGCCTGCTGCGCGACGGCGTCGACCAGGACGGCGGCACCTGCGTCATGGTCACCCACGACCCTGCCGCCGCCGCGTACGCCGACCGCGTCCTGCTCCTCACCGACGGCCGCCTGGTCGACGAACTCCACCACCCGACGGCCCGTCAGGTCGCCGAAGCGCTGGCCCGCACGGGCGGCTCGGACGGCTCGGACGGCTCGGGCGGTTCGAGCGGTTCGGGCAGTTCGGTCGACCAGGGGTCCGGGACGGGCGGTGCGGAACGATGAGTCTCCTGCTCGCCGTCCGCCAGTTGCAGCGCCGGCCCGCCGGATTCGCCGGACTGGCCGCCGCACTGCTGCTCGCCGTCGCCACCGTCACCGCGCTCGGATCGCTGCTCGGCGCCGAACACGGCGTGCCCGCCGCGGAGCGCCGCGAAGTCCAAGGGCCCGGGCTCGGACTGATCGCCGGAGCGTTCGGGGAGATCACCGTGCTGGTCGCGTTCTTCGTCGCGCTCAACACGCTCGGGTTCGCCCTCCGCCACCAGTACCGCGACCTCGCGCTGCTGCGCACCGTCGCCGCCACGCCCCGACAGATCCGCCGACTGCTGCGCCTCCAGGCCGGGTTGACGGTCCTGCTGGTCGCCGTGCCCGGTGCCCTGCTCGGCGGGGCCGGCGCCCGCGCCTTCCTCGCCGCGCTCCAGCACCGTGCGATGGCCGCCCCGCACGCCCACGTCGCCGGCGTCCTCCCCGCCGCGCTGGTCGCCACCGCCGTCACCCTGCTGGTCGCCACCACCGCCGCGACCCTCACCGCCCGGCACGTCACCGCACCCACCCCCGCCGCCGCACTCGCGGACAGTACGGGACCGGACCCGCGCCCCGGCGTCGTCCGGCTGCTCGCCGCGACCGTCGCCCTCGCCGGCGGCGCCGCGCTGCTACGCCTCGCCGCGACCCGCCCGCCCGCCGAGGTCGACAAGGCCGCGCAGGCCACCCTGATGGCAACTCTCGTCCTGCTCACCGCCGTTGCGCTGGCCGGCCCGCTGCTCGCCCCCCTCGCCACCGCGCCCCTCGGCCGCGTCCTGCGCACCCTGCTGCCCGGCACCGGCTGGCAGGCCGACGCCAACCTGCGCGGCTACGCCCGCCGACTCGCCTCCGCCGTCGTGCCGATCGCCCTGCTGACCGGACTCTCCGCCACCATGGCCACCATGACCGGCACCGCCCTGCACGCCGCCGCCGGGCCGCCCGACGGCGCCACCTCCGCCACCGACAGCTGGCTGCGCCAGGCCGAACTCGGCCTGCTCGGCTCCTTCGGCGCGATCGCCACCCTCACCACCCTGGTCGCCCTCACCGGCGAACGGCGCCGCGAATTCGCCCTGCTGCGGCTGCTCGGCGCGACCCGCGCCCACGTCCTGCGGGTGCTCGCCCTCGAAGCCGCGCTCACCGCCGCCCTCGGCCTCCTCCTCGGCGGCCTCGTCACCGCCGCCACCACCACCGCCTTCAGCACCGCCGCGACCGGCAACCCCGTCCCGACCGTCCCCCTCACCACCTGCGCCTGGATCGTGGCCGCCGCCGGCCTGCTCACCGTTCCCACGGTGCTGGCCGCTGCGACTGCCGCGATGCGACAGCCTCCGGCGGCGCTGGCGGGGCGGTGACGGAGGGAGAATGATCAGCGGTGCGGGGGAAGGAGAGGGTGTGCGGCGGTGGTGGCGGGTGCGGGCCGGGGATGCGGGGTTCCTGGTGGTGGGGGTGCCGATGGCCCTGGTGGGCGGGGCGTACGCGCTGGCCGCGCTGTACGCCGGGGTGTTGCTCTCGTTGACGGTGGTCGGGCTGCCGGTCACCGCGCTCGCGCTTGCCGGGGCACGCGAACTCGGTCGGCCGCACCGGTGGCTGACGGGCCGGTTGCTCGGCGAGTCCGTTCCCGTGCCCGGGCCGGCCGCCCGGCCGCGGGGTCTGGTCGCCCGGATCAGGGCCGCCCTCACCGACACCGTCGCCTGGCGCACCCTCGGCTACCTGCTGCTCCGGCTGCCGCTCGGCGTCCTCGGTCTCGGGGTCCTGCTGCTGCCCGCGGCCTGCGGCTGGCTGCTCGGCTTCCCGTTGTGGCTGCGCCTGCTGGAACAAGGTCCGCACCCCGCAGGCCCGTTGGACCTCCTCGCGCCGCTGCTCGGCCTCGCGCTCCTCCTCCTCACCCCGCCGCTGATCCGGCTCGCCGCCGACGCCAACCGGCGGCTGGGCCGCCACCTGCTCGGCCCGGCCCGCGACCAGCAGCGCGTCCAGGACCTCGAAGCGGCCCGGCACACCCTGCTCACCACCGGCGCCGAACGGCTCCGGGCCCTCGAACGCGACCTCCACGACGGCACCCAGGCCCGCCTGGTCGCCCTCGCCATCACGCTCTCGCTGGCCGACGACACCCTCACCCCCGCCGCCGACCCCCGCCTGCGCACCCTGCTCGACCGCGCCCGAACCCAGACCGACGAGACCATCGCCGAACTCCGCGCCCTCACCCAGGGCCTGCGCCCCACCGGTCTCGACGCGGGCCTCCCCGAGGCGCTCACCGCTCTCGCGGCCGGCTGCGCCGTCCCCGTGGAGGTCCGGATCGACCTCCCGCAGCGCCCGGACGAATCCGTCGAGCAGACCCTCTGGTACTGCGCCGCCGAACTCCTCACCAACATCAGCAAGCACAGCGGGGCGACGACCGCGGCCCTCACCCTCACCGCCACCGCCACCCGCGCCCGCCTCACCGTCCACGACGACGGCCGCGGCACCGCCAACACCACCCCCGGCCACGGTCTGCACGGCCTCGCCGACCGCCTCGCCGCCGTCGACGGCACCCTCCGGATCAGCAGCCCGGCGGGCGGCCCGACCGCCGTAACGGTCGAACTGCCGCTCACGCTGTGACAGTTGATGCCGCGTCATGAGACCGCGCGGGCTGGAGTGCTCGCCGCCGGGGCGAGCGCGACGCTGCCGCCCAGGCCCGCGCGAGGGCTCCGCGCTCCGGTCGGCGCAGGGCTGCGTCGGGCCCGGGTCAGGTTTGTCCGGAGGCGAGGAGACGGCCCGTCAGGAGGTCTCCGAGAGGTACGCCAGCACTGCCAGGACCCGCCGGTTGTCCGAGGGGGAGGCGTGGAGGTCGAACTTGGTGAACACCGCGGCCACGTGCTTCTCCACCGCGCGTTCGGAGACGGAGAGTCGCTGGGCGACGGCGCGGTTGGAGCGGCCCTCGGCCATCAGCGCCAGGACCTCGCGTTCGCGGGGCGTCAGGTCGTCGACGGCGGTGCGGCGGCGGGCGCGCATCAGGTGGGTGACGACCTCGGGATCGAGCGCGGTGCCGCCCTCGGCCACCCGGTGCAGGGCGTCGACGAACTCCGAGGTGCGGGAGACCCGTTCCTTCAGCAGGTAGCCGAGGCCGGCCGCGCCGCCGGCCAGCAGGCGGGACACCCAGGAGGTCTCCAGGTGCTGGGAGAACACCAGGACGCCGACGTCCGGCCAGTCCTGACGGATCCGCAGCGCCGCCCGCACGCCCTCGTCGGTGTGCGTGGGCGGCATCCGGACGTCGACCACGGCGGCCCGCGGACGGTGCTCGGCGACCGCCGCGAGCAGTTCCTCGCCGGTGGCGACCGCGGCCGCCACCTCCAGGCCGCGTACGGTCAGCAGCTCCGCCAGCCCGTCCCGAAGGATCGCCGAGTCCTCCGCCAGTACCACCCGCAGCCGCTCACCAGTCATTCGATCATTGTGGCGCACCCGCCCGGGCCGGCTGCCCGACGGCCCGTCACAGCCGCCGCCACCGCGCGCTGAACAGGGAGAACGCGCCGAACAGCACCAGCCCGGCGGCCACCGCGACCAGCAGCCACGGCCCCGGGCCGCTCGCGGCGAACGCCCGCAGCGTGTCGTCCATGCCCTTCGCCCGCCCCGGATCGAAGCGGGCCGCCGCCACCACGACGAACACGCCCGCCCCCGCGAAGACCGCGCCGCGCGCCACGTTGCCCGCAACGCCGGTGGCCGTCACCGCCGTTCGGACGGGCGGACGCATCGCCGCGGTGTCCAGCTTGCGCAGGAACCGCCGCTGCACCGCACGCACCGCGACGCCGACCCCCACGCCCAGCAGGGCCAGCCCCGCCGCGCCCACCAGATAGCGGCCGCCCGGCAGGCGCAGCGCGGCCGCCGTCCAGTCCCGGGAGGCGGCATCACCGCCCGCGCCGCTCCGGCCGCCCGCCGCGCAGACCGCCGTTCCCCAGCACACGAAGCCGTAGAACGCGGCCCGCCCGCGGACACGGCCCGGCCGCCCGCGCCGTGGACCCCGGCCCCGCCGAAGGCCGCCGCCCAGGCCCGCCACAGCGCCATCCCCGCGAACCCGGCTGCCAGCACCCACAGCAGGACCGAACCGAACGGCTGCTCGGCGATCCGCTGCAACGCCCCCTGCCGGTCCGCCTCCGCCCCGCCCCGGCCGAACGCGATCCCCAACGCCAGCGCCCCGACCAGCAGGTACACCGCACCCCGCGCCACGAACCCGGCCCGTCCCGCCGCCCGCACCGAATCGTCGGCGTACGACTTCCGCACCGTCATCCCTCCGCTCTCCGGCCTCCCGGCTCTCCGGCTTCCCGGCTCTCCGGCTTCCCGGCTTCCCGGCTTCCCGGCTCCTGCGACGGCGGCCGTCTGCCCGGCATCCGCGTCCGCATGCCGGGGAGGGCGGTCAGGGGGGTCAGGGCGTGCGGCCGGTGAGCGACCAGTCGGCGTTGTCGAGGCGCAGGACGTGATCGGCGCGGTCGGCCTGGGCCGGGCGGTGGGTGATGGTGAGCAGCGCGCCGGGGCGGGCGCGGAACGCCCGGTCGATGCGGAGTTCGGCCGCCGCGTCCAGGTGGCTGGTCGCCTCGTCGAGGATGGTCAGCGGGGCCGGGCTGAGATACGCGCGGACCAGCGCGACCAGTTGGCGTTCGCCGGGGGAGAGGACGGCCGGGCCGACGGCGGCAGCGAGCCCGCCGTGACGGTCCGTCAGGGCCTCCGCGCCGAGCTCGGCCAGCGCCTCGCGCAGCCGAGCGGCGGGCACGGCGGGATGCGGCCAGGCGAGGTTCTCGGCGAGCGTCCCGGAGAACAGGTACGGCTGCTGCGGCAGGAACACCCGGCGGGCGGCACGGTCCGCGGGCGAGAGCCGCTCGGCGGGCGCTCCCGACAGCAGGACCCGACCGGCGTCCGGACGCAGCAGCCCGGCCGCGACCGCCGCGAGCGTCGACTTCCCGGTGCCGGACGGCCCCACCACGGCCAGGCTCTCGCCGTCCCGGAGCACCAGGTCGAGACCGCGGAGCACCGGCTGGGCGCCGACCCCCCACGCGTAGTCGACGCCGCGAAGTTCCAGCGCCGGAGCGCGAGTCCGCCGCTGCGCCGGGACCGCCGACGGGTTCTCGGCGGGTTCGGCGGCGGGC
The DNA here is from genome assembly GCF_000696185.1 of Kitasatospora cheerisanensis KCTC 2395. Lineage (GTDB taxonomy): Bacteria > Actinomycetota > Actinomycetes > Streptomycetales > Streptomycetaceae > Kitasatospora > Kitasatospora cheerisanensis. The sequence goes on from NZ_KK853997.1 coordinate 7,908,605, forward strand.
TCCTCGGGCGGGGCGGTGGCGGCCGTCCCGGCGAGGCGCTCGGCGGCGACGGTCAGACGGAGCCAGGACGGGCCGAGCCCCTGGACCAGCAGCCGCAGCGCCGGCTCCAGCGTGCCCAGCAGATAGGCGAGCGCACCGAGCAGCGCACCCGGCGACATGCCGTGCCGCAGCAGCGCGGGGGCGCTCAGCGTCAGCACCGCGAGCGGCCCGTGCACGCCCAGCGCGACCAGCAGGTGCCGGACGGCCGCCAGCCGGGCCAGCCCCCGGCCCGCCGCCTCGTTCGCCGCGACATCGGCGAGCACCCGCTCCACCGCGAGCCGCTCGGCCCCGCAGGCGGTCAGGTCGCGCAGCGCCGTCACGGTGTGCAGCGCGGAGGCGGTGAGCTGCTCCTCGGTGGCGAACAACTCGCGCTGGCGACGGGCCATCCGGGGCGTGAGCGCCGCGAAGGCGGCGACCGCGAGCAGCGGCGGCGCGCAGACCGGGACGAGTGCGCCCGGCGCGAGCGCGGCCGTGCCGGCCACCACGGCGAACAGGGTCAGCACCAGGTGCGACACCAGCTGCAACTGCCCGGCCAGGCTGTCCCGCACCGCCTCCACCTGCCGGGTGATCCGGGCCACCGCGACGGCCGCCGCATCCGGATCCGGCCGGGTCGCCGCCGTCTGCCGCAACGCGCCGTCCGCCGTCGCCCGCAACAGCCGGTCCCGGCCGGCTCCACGATCCGCGCCAACGGCCGGTAGGCGTTCCGGGTGCCCCACGCGGAGACCGTCGCCGCGACGGCGAACAGCCCCAGCCAGGCCCACCCGGCCCGGAGATCGTGCGCCAGGAAACCGCGATCGACGGCGAGAGCCAGGGCCTTCCCGGAGAGCGCCGCAGGAGCGGCCGAAAGCACCGTCCAGGCGGCGAGTCGGACGAGTTGGGGGAGGCTGCCGGTCAGTGCGCCGCGGAGCAGGGTGCGGGCGGCGCGCGGGGCGGTGGGGTGAGGAGGCGTCATGGGGCGGCCCCTGCGGGGGCGAGGCGGCGTAGGGCGCCGCGCAGCGGGGTGGGAGCGGTGGGGTGAAGGGGCGTCATGAAGGCTGCTCCGGACGGGCGGTGGAGAAGAGGGCGCGGTAGTCGGGGGAGAAGCAGAGGGTGTGGTGGGGGGCGGTGTCGCGGACGCGGCCGTGGTCGAGCCAGACGACGAGATCGGCGGCTGCGGCGAGGGCCGGGCTGCGGGTGGCGCACAGGCGGGTGGCGGGGTGGGTGCGGAGGGCGGCGAGGACGGTGGTCTCAGCGAGCGGGTCCAGACTCGCGGTCGCGTGGTCCAGGACGAGGAGGCGGGCGCCGGCCGGCAGAGGGCGCGGGCCAGGCCGACCCGCTGGCGTTCGCCGCCCGAGAAGGGCGCGTCCGCAGGCGGCGTGCGGTAGCCGGAGGGGAGGCGGCGCAGGAATCCGTCCGCGCCCACGGCGCGCGCGGCGGCCGTCAACTCGGCCTCCCCGATGGCGTCCCGACCGAGCGTCAGCGCCTCCGCGATCGTCCGGCCGTACAGCACGGGATCGGCGAAGGCCACCGCGACGGCCGCCCGCAGCTGCTCCGGGCGGACCGCGGCGAGCTCGGCGCCGTCGAGCCGCACCTCGCCCGCTCGGGCCGGAGCAGGCCGGCGGCCAGCGCGGTGACGGCCGAGGCGGCGGCGTCGTCCGCACCGACCACCGCCACCCAGCAGCCGGCCGGCACCGCCAGGTCCAGGCGGTCCAGCAGCGGGCCCGTACCGCCGCCGCCGAGCACCACGCCACGGAACTCCAACGCGCCCTTTCCGGCCGGGAGTTCGGAGCTGCCCGGGACGGCCGACGGGGTGGTCAGCAGTTCGGTGACCCGGACGGCGGCGGCCCGGGCCCGGGCCAGGTCCAGCAGGCTCTGGGCCGCACCGAAGCCGCCCAGCCCGACCGTGCTGTAGGCCAGCGCCGCGGCCAGCCCGCCCGGGGAGAGCCGCCCGGCGGCGAGCTCCGCACCCGCCGCGACCAGCACCGCGACCTGCGTGGCCGGGGCCAGCAGCCCGACCTTCCAGGCGGTTTCGCGCTGGCTGCGCCAGAGCGCGTGGCCGTGCCGGGACAGGCCGGGCAGCGGCCGCAGCACCCTGGCCAGTTCGGCGGACCGCGCGCCCGCCGCCGCGATCGACGCACTGCCGTGCAGCGCCTCCACCAGCCGGGAGGCGATCTCGGACTGGGCGGTGAGATAGGCCTCGCCGTGCCCCGCCGTCCGGCCGACCTGACGGCGGATCAGCAGCCAGCCGGCCGGGGCCGCCACCAGGAACGCCAGCGCCGGACGCGGCGACAGCAGGAACAGCCCCGCCACCGCGCCCGCGGCGGTGAGCAGTTGGGCCACCGTGTGCACCACGGCCGGGCCGGCCAGCGCGGCCTGCGGGGCGCTGCCGGTGAGCCGGGCCGCCAGGTCGCCCGCCGTCGGGCCGGCGGCGCCCGGGCCGTCCGCGCCGATCCGCCGGATCATCGCCGCGCGCAGCGCCGCGCCCACCGCGGCGGCCCCGCCGGGCGAGGCGTACTGCGCGGTGGCCTGGGCGGCCGCGGTGACGGCGACCAGGACCAGCAGCGGGACCCCGGCGGCGGGCCCCGCGCCCGCCAGGGTCCGGTCGACGGCGCGGGCGAGGGTCGTGGGCAGCAGCAGCGTGCAGGCGGTGCCGGCGGCGACGGACAGGGCGAGGGTGAACGTCCACGGCCGCTTCAGGGCCAGGACGGTCCGCAGCGCGGAGGCGCGGGCGGGCGGAGTGCTGGGCACGGGCGCTCCCGGGGTGGTGCCGTGGTGCGGACGGGGCCGCGGCCGGGGCGGCGCGGACGCGAGGAGGCCGGCCGTGCGCCGAGGGGCGCACGGCCGGCCGGGGTGCTCAGAGACAGAGCAGGGTGCTGACGGTGCTGTTGGTGCAGTTCACGACGCTCAGGGAGCTGAGGACCGAGCGGTACTCGGTGGGCTCCTCGGGGGTCTCCAGCGCCTGCAGGTCGAGGATCGCCATGACAGTCTCCTTTTCGGAACTCGGGTGGTGCTGGTGCTTCCGGCGGATGCCGGAACTCGTGGGGCGGCATGACCCGGCCGCGACGGGTGGCGGAGCGGGCGTCAAGTCCCGCGTCCCAGGGGGTGGTTCAGCTGTCGGCCGGCCAGAACGGCATCGGCGGGGTGCGGTCGTACACCGAGGCCAGCGCCGTCAGCACGCCGGCGGTGCCGGTCGCCAGGTCCATCGACAGGCGCAGCAACTGCTCGCCGGGGAAGGCCGGCCGGCCCCGGTACGGCAGCACGTGCCAGGCCAGGCGGCGGACATGACGGTCGATCAGGTCGTCCTCCGGCCCGGCGTCCAGCGCCAGCAGCGCGATCAGGCCGGCCCGGCCGTTGAACAGGCCCGGCTGCACGATGAACTCCGGCTCGGCGGCCGCCCGGACCAGCGCCAGCCGCTCGGCCAGCTCCGGGTCGGGACGGTGCCGCAGCAGGGCCTGCCCGACCGCGGCGATGCCCGCGCTGCCGGACTCCAGGTACGGCAGCACCCGGCTGCCGTCGTCCACCTGGAGGGTGCCGTCCTCGGCGACGACGCACCGCTCCAGGTCCCGGTCCAGGGCCGCCCGGGCGAGGTCCAGCAGGGCCGGATCGGCGCACTCCTCGAACAGGCGGAGCAGCAGCAGCGCGGTGCCGCTCGCCCCGTGCAGCAGCCCGGGCCGGGCGACGGCCGGCGCGGGACCGCCCAGCCGGAGGGCGGCGACCGCCCGGTCCGCGCTGTCGGCCGCCGCGGCCAGCAGACCGCGATCGCCGGTGGCGCGGGCGAAGTGCAGGCGGGCCAGGCCGATGCCCGCCAGCCCCGCCGACAGGTCCGGGCCGGCGCCGTGCGCGTCGTCCTTGTCCAGGCGGCGCAGCAGTTCCAGAGCGGGCTCGCGGTGCCCGAGGCGGTCCAGCACCCAGGCGGTGCCGTGCCCGCCGACGAACAGCCCGGGCCGGGCCGGCTGCCGCTCCACCGCGTCCAACAGCCAGCGCACGTACCGCGGATCGAGCTCCGCGCCCACCGTGTGCAGCGCCCACAGGACACCCGCCGCGCCGTAGGACAGGCCCAGGCCGTCGTGGGTGAACTGGGCGGGGTCGCCCGGGAACAGCCGGTCGGCGCGGTCGGGCGTGGCACTCGCGGCGATCGCCGCCACCAGCCCGTCCCGCAGCCCGGGCCAGCCCTCCCGGCCCTCGCCGAACAGGCCCTCCACGGCCGCCAGTTGCTCCTGCTCGGCGGCGTGCTGCTGCGTGCGGTCGGGCCCGGTGCGGCCGGCGCCGGCCGGCGCCGCGTCCTCGTGCTCGGGCAGGAACCCGTCCGGCAGTTCGAAGCGCTTGCGGGCCGACCGGGCCAGCGTCGCGCCCTTCGCCGGGTGAAGCACCGTCAGCGGCAGCAGCGGCAGGAACGCCCACAGCCGCAGCGCCCGCAGGGCGTGCTCGTCCACCGCGAATCCGGTCAGTCCGGCCGGCGCCGCGAACCCGGCCGCCCCCAGCGCCGGCCGGACGAACTCCTCGACCGGCGAGGCGAGTTCGAAGTCGACGAAGACCACCGAGCCGTCCTCGCGGACGATCAGGTTGCGCGGGTGCAGGTCCCCGAAGACGATGCCGCGGCCGTGGATGGCGCGCAGCGCCCGTTCCACCGCGTCCAGCACCGCCGTCGCCTCCTCGCGGTAGGCGGCCACCGCCGCCTCGTCCGCGTCCGGATGCACCAGCGGGAAGCGCCGGCCGAACCAGTGGTGCAGCCCCTCGCCCTCCACGTACTCCTGCACCAGGAACCGGTGCTCCCACGCCGTGAACTCGCCGAGCACCGCCGGCACCGCGTCCAGACCGGCCAGCGCCTCCAGGATCCGCTGCTCGCGCGCCAGTCGCTGCACGGCGTCCTCGCCGCGCTGGTCCAGGCCCGCGTACGGGCGGCCCTCCTTCAGGACGACCCGCTCGCCGCCGTCCGCCGGCCGCGCCAGGTAGATGCCGCCGCCGTTGGAGAAGTGCAGCGCCCGCTCCACCGTGAACGGGAACTCGCCGACACTGCTGCGGCCCGCCCCCGCCACCGTCTCCGCCAGCACCGCCGGCACCGGCGCCCACTCCGGGAGTTCGAACGCCGCCCGCCGCACGTCCGGCCGCAGCACCCCCGACGGCTCGCGCAGCGCCAGCACCAACTCGCCCTCCGCGTTGCGGCACCACTGCTCGGTGAACGCCCCGTAGCGCAGGTACAGCGGGCCGCTCCGCCAGCGCAGATCGCTCAGGACGTACGGGCCGGGCGCGCCCGCCAGGGCCTCGTCGAGGCCGGTGAGACATCGCTCCAACTGCGCCTCGTCGGCCGGGTACAGCGTCATGAACTTCCCGCTGGAGCCGCGCGAGGCGTACTTGGCGTTCTGCGTCTGCACCAGCGCCGGACTGCGCAGGAACTTGAACGCCACCCCGTGCTCGAAGCAGTGCGCCCGCACCACGTCCAGGATCCACGGCGCGTTGTCCATGCAGGCCGACACGTGGACCTTCCAGCCCTGCTCCGGCAGCGGCGGGTCGACGGGCCGGTAGCCCACCCACACCTCGCGCAGGCTGCGCACCCAGCCGTTCGGCGCGGCTTCGGTGGCCGCCGGGAACTCGTCGCGGGCCGCCCACTGGACCGGGGAGTCGTAGAAGACCGGATCGGCGTAGGAGTACGCCTCGTAGCGCATGTCCATCGGATCGCTCCATGGCGCGTCGCGGGGGAGGGGGATCGGGTCCGTGCGGCGGACGGCGTTCGAGCTGCCGGAGCGCGGCACGGGCCGGGTCGGGCCGGCGCAGCACGGACGGAGCCGCAGCGGCACGGGCGGGGTGGAGCCGCAGCAGCACGGACGGAGCCGGAGCGACGCGGCACGGGGGACGGCTGAGCCGGACCGATTGTGAGATCGGCTGACTGCCACCGAGAGTCTGCAAGGGCCGGCGCGGCCGTCGAAAGGGCCTCGGCGAGGGTTGGCCGGAATCTGCGGGCGCACACCGGGAGCACGCCCGGCAGCGCCCGGCGCTCCCTTTACCCGGGCTTTTCCTGACGGACCGTCGGCACCGGCGCCGGCCCGCACCCGCCGCTCGCGGCACCCGGCCAGCGCGGATTCCCCCGCGCGGCCCGCGCCGCCGGCCCACCGTCGCCCGCGCCGCACCCGCCGTCCCGGGGTCGCACCTCGGCACAACGTCGGAGCGCACGAGTCCGGTTGCCGAGCCTCCGCCCGGCAGCCGCTGTCCGGTACCCGACCGGCGCGCCACGGGCATCGAGGGCGTGCTCCCACCACCGCGCGCGCCCACCGGCCCGGACATCGTCCCAGCTACGCGCCCCCGGCGCGCTTGCTGCTGTGCGCGCCCCACCTTGTCCACCGCGCCCCCGCCGGGGCCGGGGAATTCCGATTGTCGGTCTTCCGGAACGCCGCACCCGGGTAGCAACCCCCGCATGGCGACACACTTCCTCACCGGCGCCGGCTCCGGAATCGGCGCGGCCACCGCCGAACTCCTCACCGCCCGCGGCGACCGACTCTGGCTGCTGGCCCGCGACCAACACACCGCAGACCGGCTGCGCGAACAGTTCCCCACCTGCCGCACCGTCGTCGCGGACCTCGCCGAACCCGCCGCCCTGGCCGCGGCGCTCGCCGGCCCGGACGCCCCGGCCCGGCTCGACTCCCTGCTGCACGTCGCGGGCGTCGCCGACTGGGGCCCGGTCGGCGACAGCGACCACGAACTGTGGGACCGCACCCTCACCGTCAACCTGCTCGCCCCCGCCGAACTCACCCGCCTGCTGCTGCCCGCACTGCGCGCCGCCCACGGCCACGTCGTCTTCATGAACTCCGGCGCCGGCCTGCACGCCCCGCCCGGCCTCGGGGCGTACGCGGCCTCCAAGTTCGCCCTCAAGGCCCTCGCCGAATCCCTCCGCGCCGAGGAGCACCCGCACCGGGTCCGCGTCACCACCGTCTACCCCGGCGAGGTCGACACCCCCATGCAACGCCGCCTGCACGCCCGCTTCCAGCTCGAGTTCGACCCGAGCGTCTGCCTGACCCCGCAATCGGTCGCCTCCGCGCTCGCCACCGTCCTCGACCACCCGCACGACGGAACGATGAGCGACCTGATGCTCCGGCCCGGCGGCTGACGGCCCCCGCCCTGCGCCTCGACGCCGGGGACCGCCGGGCCCGCCGGCGGTTCTGAGGGAGCGTCATGCCGTTTGGCGGGCGACCTCCCTCCGGAGGCAAAGCACAGGCAAAGTACGATCGGGGCGCTCGCGCAACCGACTCTCAGAGGAGTGCCCCCGGATGGTGTTCAAGCGGCTTCTCGGCGCCCTGGGCATCGGCGGACCCACCGTCGACACCGTGCTGTCCACGCCGACCGTCCGGCCCGGCGGCACCGTGCACGGCCAGGTCAACCTGGTCGGCGGCGACCGCGAGGCCGAGATCAACGGCATCACGCTCTGCCTGGCCGCCCGGGTCGAGGTCGAACACGAGGACGGCGAGAGCCACACCACCAAGGAGTTCGCCCGCGTCCAGGTCTGCGGCCCGCTGCGGCTGGCCGCCGGCGAGCAGCGCGCCGTCCCGTTCGCCTTCCCCGTGCCGTGGGAGACCCCGCTCACCGCGATCGGCGGCCACCACCTGTCCGGCATGGTGCCCGGCGTCCGCACCGACGTGGACATCGCCGGCCAGCTGGACCGCGGCGACACCGACCCGCTCGCCGTCGAGCCGCTGCCCGTGCAGCAGCGCGTCCTGGAAGCCCTGGCCGCGCTCGGCTTCCACTTCCACCGCGCCGACCTCGAAGCCGGCCGCATCCACGGCACCGGCCAGACCTTCCCCTTCTACCAGGAGATCGAGTACAAGGCGGCCCCGCAGTTCGCCCACCGCTGCAACGAGATCGAACTCTCCTTCGTCACCTCGCCCCACCAGGTCGAGGTGGTCCTCGAGTTCGACAAGCGCGGCCTCTTCCACAGCGGCGACTCCGTCCGCACCTTCGCCCTCGACCACGCCTCCGGCCAGTACGACCTGACCGGCACGGTGGACGGTTGGATCCGCGGCGTGCTGGGCCACTGACGCCCGGTCAGGAACCCGCGGGGCCGGCTGCCTCGGCCAGATCGATGCCGAGGACGCCGGTGCGGGTCGCCACGCAGAGGCGGCCGGTGTCGGTGATGACGAGGCCGACCGCGCGGGTGCCGAAGTGCAGGTCGAGGGTGACGCGTTCGGCGCCCAGGAGGACGACGCGGATCGGGCCGTCCTCCCAGGCAGCGGCGTACATCAGGCCGTTGGGGGTGGTGGCGACCGCGACGGCGGTGACGGGCGGTCGCGGGCGAGGACCGGCTCCTTGAGGGGGTAGCGGTCGGGCATCCAGGTCCAGACGGTGCCGTCGGCGCCGCCGGAGATGACGAGGTGCTCGTTCTCGTAGCCGGCGACGTCCACGGCGGTGACCGGCCCTTGGTGGAACTGGGTGTCCGCGCGGCGTGGTTCGCCGGTGTCGATCGCGGGGATCGCGTGCACGTACCCGTTCTCGTCGCCCAGCACCATCACCGGGCGGGCCGGCCGGAGGAGCCCATCGCGGTGGCCCCGTGCTCGAGTGACTCGCGCAGCCGGACCAGGGCGTTCGTGGCCGTGCGGGAATTGTCGTCCGGGATGATGGAGTTGACGGACCCGTCACGCTGGAGCGCGTGGGCGCTGCCGTCATGTCCCCAGGCCAGGGCGACCGTCGACGGGTCGTCGAGCACGATCCGGCGGACCCGCTTCGACAGCGACCCGTCCGCGAGCTCCAGGGCGTACACCGAGCGGCCGACGCCGACCATCAGCAGGCCGTCCAGGTCGGGGCCGTGGCCGGCGGCCAGCAGGTACACCGGCTCCATGCGGCGCCCGAACGACCAGCGAGCCCGCCAGGTGTGACCGGCCATCAGCGCAAACCGCTCCGCCAGGTCGGCGAGCGCCGGGTCCTCGGCGCCGGCCAGCCAGGTGTGCAGCGCCGACGCCCGCACCCGAGGGCGCCGGTCGCCGCCACCACCGGTCCGGCCAGCCACCACGCCTCGATCAGCCGCCGTCGCGGCTCGCCTTCCAGATCCGGGGTCACGGTGGCGAGCGGACCCGTGCGCAGCCGAGTCCGCGAGGTCGCGTCCTGGTACGCCTTGGCGAAGCTGGTGACCGCGGCGGTGACGGCCGCCGGGTCCGCGTGCACGAGGACGTTCGGGTCGGAGAGCAGGTCGGCGACCGGGGCGCCGGTACGTGCGGCGTGCCGCAGGACGAGTCCGAGCCGGGCGGCATCGTGCGGCCCCGGGGCGGTGGGGAACAGGGACTGACGAAGTGTTGCGTGGTCGGGGCCCCAGTGGGCGAGCCGTTCGGCGAAGGTGTGGGGCCAGACCCGTAGCCGACCGCCGTCCTCGGACGGAAGGACGAAGGCCTCCGCTTCCCCGACGGCCGACGGCCCGCCCGTGTTCGGCAGCGCGTTCCACAGGTCGGTGTCGACGGCGTCGCCCGCGGCAGCCAGCGCGATGATCGGCGCGCGGGTCGTCTCGGGCAGGGAGGCCCACCAGGCCTCGGCGAGCGTCTCGGCCTTCTGCGCGGGCCGGCGGCGGGGTCGACGGGCGCGCCGGGGCGGTGCGGGCGGCGAGCAGGGCGAGCGCGGGGGACGGGTAGAGCGCGGCGGCGGGGAGTTGATGGTGTGCCAGCGATGCGCACCACTGGGCGTAGGCGTCGGGGTCGGTCCACTGCGGCCGGTCCAGGTCGAGGACGGCAGAGGGGACGTCGAGCGCCTCGGCGGCGGGCGTGCCGGTGGCGCATTCGACGACGATCCGCAGCCAGGGCACGGTGAGCAGCGGCCGCAGCACCTTCTCGGCGATGCGCTGCGGGGCGTCCGGGACCAGGCCGGCGCCCGCGCGGTCGAGGCCGGTGACGACCAGCACCCGGGGCGTGCCGTCGGTGAACGTCTCGATGAGCTCGTGCGCGTCGGCTGCTGTCGTCCCGAGCCCGCGGGCGAGGGTCCAGACGAAGCTGTCGGCGGTGAGACCCTCGGCGTCCAGCTGGACATGGACGCGGCGGTCGGTGCGGGGGTTGTCGGGCGGGCAGGCGGCAGCGAGCCAGCGCAGCAGGTGCGTGCGGCCGCTGCCGCTCGACCCGCCACCCGGCACAGCCGCGGCGCCTGCGGATCGCCGAGCCACCCGAGCAGCGCCCGCCCGGCCGGCCGCCGGCCGGCGTGCAGCGGCGGCAGCGGCGCAGTGACGGCCCCGGCGGGGGCTGCTCGGCGGGCGCGCCGCGGCGGGGGTTCGGCCAGTACCGCACCGGCTTCCCCCAGGGGTCCAACTGCCATCCGCCGTCCACCGCATCCGGGTTGTTCTTGTCGGTCTCGAACAGCCAGTCGCCGTGCCGGGCACGCTCGGTGGAGGAGCGGCCCGCGTTGCCGGGGAACGGACGGTAGGCGGCCGGCGTGATCGGTTCCTTCGGCGGCACCCAGCCCGCCTCGCCCAGGCGTTCGACCTCCGCGAGGGATTCGGCGGTGGCGGCTGCCGAGAGGTCCGGCAGGCCGCGGTAGCTGTCCGAGGGCTCCGTGCCGAGGGCGGTGCACGCCTGGGACGGTGTCAGGTCCCTCGCGCGCGCGTCCCGCAGGCGGCCGAACCAGTAGCCGTAGGCGTTGAGATCCTTGCGGACCAGCAGCGGCACGAAACTGGCGGCGTTCTCCTCGTCGGAGAACCACAGGTAGCCGTGCAGCCTGTCGCCCTCGTCCAGCACCGGGTAGTACGTCACCGGTCCGGTGGCGGTGCCCGCGTAGCGCGGCGGGCCGGCGTCCACGATCTGCATGTCGGTATCCCTGTCGTCGGCTTCGGCGGTCTCGGGGAGGCGGGGTGTCTCTGTCACGGCACGATCTCCCCGTAGATGTGGATCTTGCCCTTGGCGTCCACGACGACCTTGTCGGCCCGCCACTTCTGACCGCGTGCCAGCAGCAGCTCCTGCTCGGAGGCCTTGAACGCTCCGGCCTCCTCGACCCAGAGGGCCTTGGTGCCGGCCGGGACCCGCAGGTGCATGATCGCCTCCTTGCCCTGGAACGCGGCAGGGAGTTGGTCGCCGGGCGAGGTCGACATGAAGCCGTTCTCCGTGAAGACCTGGCCCTGGAGGTCCTCGGGCTTGTCGAAGCGCAGGTGGCCCAGGTCGGTGCCTCGGGAGATCATGATGTCCTCGGGCACCGGGTGCGCGGCGACCGCCTCGTCGAGGCCCCTGATCAGTTCTACGGTTTCGGGGGTCTCCGGCACGAGACCGCGCAGCGAGCCGTTGATGTCCTCGGTGGCGCCGTAGGTGTACTGCTCGATCGCGTGCTGCTGTTCGGCCGGCAGGTTCCTCACGTCCTCGCGCCAGCCGTCACCGAACTTCTGGATCGCGGCCTCGTCGATCTGGTTGCCGTCACGGAAGGTCAGCGCGTCCTGGGAGACGGCGCGGTGGGCGTCCACCATCTCCTGGGCGAGCCGGTTCTCCTCCATGATCTGCTCGAAGGACTTCATGTGGAGCGGCGGCTCCGGCCGCTTGGCGGGGGCCGCGTCGTCGGGACCGCCGGCCTGGGCCGCGTCGTCGTCCTTCGCCGAACCGCCGTCGTGGTCGGCCGTCCCGTCGTGGCCGCCCTCGTGGCCCGTCTCGGGCCTGTTCTCCGGCCCAGGCTCGTTCGGGTGCTCCGGTGCGGGCTCGTGGGACGGGGCCGGTTCCTGAGGCGGGGCGGGCTCGTGGGCCGAGGGCGGGGCTTCGTGCACCGGCTGGGCGGGCGGCTCGTGGCGGACCTGGGTGCCGAACGGGTCGGCCCCGCCGGCCGGCTCGTGCGGGGCGAGCGGCGCGGGCTGGTGCGGAACGGCCGCGGGCTCCGCCTCCGCGTAGAACGGCTTGCGGACCTCCCACGGGACCGGGGCAGGCGGGATCTCGTACGCCACCGGCTGGGGCTTCCACTCGGTGGGGGCCGCCGCGCGGCGGGCCGCGTTGATCGCGCCGTCCTCCGCGGCGTGGACCGCCTCGTTCTTCGCCGCGTTCTCCAGCGCGTCGATGCCGACGCGCTCCGCGACCAGCGCGCCGCCCTCCGCGCCGCCGGTGGCGACGCCGGAGAGGATGTTGAAGATCATCTTGCCGCCGGCCTCGCTGGGGTCGCTGCCCCAGCCGGAGCCCACCAGCGCCTCCACCAACTGCATCGGATGCATCGTGGTGTGGGCCAGACCGATGCCGACCTGGCTGACGTGGTCCGCGTACTGCGCGGGATGCGTCAGGTTGTACGGGTCCATCGGGTTCACCCCGCGGACGAACTTCGCCAGGTCCGCGCCGCCCTTGACGAAGCCGACCTCCAGGTGCAGCAGCGACACCCCGGCGATCTGCGGGGCGTCCGTCAGGTCGTTCGCCATCTGCTGCCAGAAACCGGCCCGCTTCGGCGCCGCCGCCGTCGCCCCCCGCAGCGCCGCCTCCGCCGCCCGCGCCGCCTCGTCCCGGCCCCGCCGCGCCGCCACCAGGAGTTGCGCGGCCTCGGCCCGACCACTCGCACCCGGGTCGGAGAACTCGCCCGGACGGGCCGGCGCCGTCGGGCTCTGCCCGCGGCCCACCGCGTCGTTGTACGCGTGGACGTCCCGGTTGTAGGAGTCGACCTGCCGCCTGTACTGCGCCCGCGCGTCCTCGGACGCCCGCTGCGCCTCGCGGAACAGGTCGATCGCCCGCTGCGCCTGCCCCTGCGCCCACTCCACCGTCGAGGACAGCGAGTCGAGGGCCTTCGCCGCGTCCGCGCAGGCCTTGCCGGTGACCTGCCACTTCGTCGGATGGTCGCCGAACTTCCGGCGGAACGCGTCGGCGGCCCTGCCCTGCCAGTGGTCGGAGTCCATCCGGCCCAGGCCGTCCGCGGTGGTCCCGAACGCCGCCGCGAACTTCTGCAGGTGCCCGACGGTCTCGCCGAGCTTCTTGACGTCGCCGTGCACCAGCTCCTTCGGATCCTCGGACTCGCCGAGGTTCCGCTCGCCGACCGCCGCGCCGAGATCGTCCGCGATCCCGTCGCCCCACTTCTCGACCGCATGGCCCCAGTCGTCCAGGCCGATCGCGTCGAGCGTGCCGCCGACCGCGTGCGCGCCGTAGTCGACGGCCTTGCCGACGAACGACGAGACCCCGTCGATCAGACCCACCGCAGACCCCCCTGCGTCACCGCGTCCACTCCCGTCCCGCCGTGCCGGCCGCCCCCTGGGCCGGCACGGTCACTTGCCCCCGGTCATCTGCTCGTACTGCCGGTTCAGTTCGGACTGCCGGGCCTCCGCCGCCTTCGCGGCCTCCTCGTCCGGCCCGAACACCCGGGCCGCGCCGCTGTTGCGGTCGAAGTCGGCCTTCAGGCCCTCCCAGGACGCCTGCTGATGGACCGCCGCCGCCTGGAACGACTGCGCGGAGAAGTCCGCGTTCGCGATCTGGCTGACGGTGTTGTCCGACAGCGTCTGCCGCCAGGACTGCGCGGTGACCTGCTCCCCCGTCAGATTCGGATTGCCCATCGCCGAGTTCACCACCAGCTTCAGCGAATCCGACAGGTACTTCTCCTGCTCGTGGTACAGGCCCGCGGACAGGTTCAGCCGCTCGGCGATCTCGTTGCCCTCCTGCACCAGCTCCCGCACCACCAGCGCCCAGCGCTCGCAGAAGTCCTCGAACGCGCTGCGGCAGCCCTGGTCGCCGATCTCCAGGCCCGTCAGCTCCAGCAGCGAGAAGCCGCGCCCCGCGCCCGCCCCCTCCGCGAAGCCGACCGACTCCAGCTCCTTGATCGAGTCGTTGATGCCCTTCGCCGTCAACTCCAGCGCCTGCGCGTCGACCTGGAGGTCCGCCATCAGAACCGGCCCCCGGCCGCCGCGGCCCCGGCCACGGCCCTGGCGTCGACCGACGAGGCGTCAGGCACCACGCCGCGCACCGGCGGGAACAGCATCGGCTGCGCCCCGGCCGCGTTCAGCGCCACCCCGCACGGCACCCCCGCCGCCGGCACCGCCACGTCCAGCAGCCGCGAACCCAGCACCGTCAGGTACGGGATCTCCGACCCCGTGAACCCCCGGGCCCCGGCGAACGCCGCCAACTCGGCCTCGTCCGTGAACGCGTGGATCCACCGGACCCCGCCCTCGTCGCCCGCCCACAGCGCCCCGTCCGCGTCCTGCGGCACCACCACGGCACTCGACCGGAACTCCGCGACCATCGCCCGCGGATCCCCCACCCCCGCCCGCACCATCCGAACCTGGTGCAGCAGACCGGCATTGGACATGCCGTCACCCCCTGTACGCCCCCCGACACAACTGGGACACCCTAGCGTGATGCGGAGGCGGTCGTCGGTCTGCGATCCACCGCACGGCTCAACCGCCGGTCGTACACGGGTGGTTGGGCCGCACGGCGTTCCGTCGGGCGATCGCGGTCCGGTCGGCCCGTCAGGCGATCGCGGTCCGGTCGGTCCGGCGCGGGGCCGGGCGGCGAGCAGCGCCAGCAGCGCGGCCGCGAGGAGCGCGGCGGCCCACCACCAGCCGTGCGGCAGGGAACGGGCGGCCGGCACGGCGAGCAGCAGCGAACCGCCCTGCGAGGTCGCCGCGACCGACGGCAGTCGCCCCGCCGTCCGGCCCGCCAGGGCCCGGAACGCCGCGAAACCCCAGGCCACGGGGAGGGCCAGGCAGACCAGCACGGCCAGCCCGAACAGCGGCGCGGCCAGCACGTTCCCCATGTTCGAAGCGAGGCCGGGGGAGTCGTCCTCGGGATCGATCACCGGGTGCCGCACCCGCCAGTCCGCGAGGCGGGCCGCCCGGAAGAACACCCACGGCACGACGGCCGAGGCCGCGGCAGCGGCGCCGTACAGGTGCCAGTGCCGCGCAGCCGCCCGTTCGTTCGGTGCCATCCCCACTCCCCGGTCGTCGAGTCGATCTTCGCGGTGCCGGAGCGCAGACGCGGTCGCCCCCGCCCCCGGTTCCACCACCGAGCGCTCAGGAGCGGGCGCGGGGCCGGCGGTACGCCCGGTCGATCAGGCCGAGGCCGAGCAGCATGACGGCCGGGGCGACCGGCCAGGACGCGCGGTGGGGCGGGGCGACGAGACCGACCGTGCAGCCGAGCGGGACGAGCAGCGAGCCCGCGACCCACAGCCCGAGGGACGGCGGGCGCTCGCCGCGCATCAGCGGCCTGCGCCCGAACAGCAGCACCGGGACCACCTGCCCCAGGCTCAG
>NZ_KK853997.1:7925032-7925875 GCF_000696185.1 Kitasatospora cheerisanensis KCTC 2395
GATCGGGGCGGCCGCCGCCCCGGCCGCGGCGGCCGAGACCGGCGCGGACGGCACGGACGGCGCGGGTGGCGAGACCGTCTACACCTGGCTGGGCAACAGCGGCTGGCGGATCGAGGGCAACGGGAAGACCGTCCTGTTCGACCCGTACATCACGCGCTTCCCGACGAACGACTTCGACCCGGACACCGAGCTGAAGATCGACACCGAGCTGGTGGACCGTCACATCGGCAAGCCCGACCTGGTACTGGTCAGCCACACCCACTGGGACCACTTCAACGACGTCCCGCACATCGCCAAGGACCTGGGCGTCCGGGTGGTCGGCACCGCCACCACCTGCTTCCTGCTCCAGGCGATGGGCGTGAAGCCCGAGCAGCTGATCGTGGTGAAGGGCGGCGAGTACCTCGACTTCGGCGGGTTCACCGTCCGGGTGGCGGCCAGCCTGCACAGCCGCAACGGCCGCCACCAGTACTGGGCGCCCGGCACCCTCACCGCCCCGCCCGCCACCGTGCCCACCACCATCGGCGGCCTGCCCGAGGGCGACACCCTCGCCTTCCAGGTCCGCCTCGGTGACGGACCGTCGGCCCTGCTGACCGGCGCCAGCGACTTCGTCGAACAGAACTACGCCGGCCTCAAGCCCGACATCGCCATGATCTCCGCCGAAAGCACCAAGCACAGCGTCCACCGCTACGTGCCGCGCCTGCTCAAGGCGCTCGACTTCCCCCGCACCGTCATCCCCGTGCACTGGGACACGTTCGAGACCCCGCTCACCGAACCCGCCGTCCAGGACACCACCATGGACCTGGAGGGACTGGTCGACCAGACCCGGGCGCTGTCCCCGCAGAC
>NZ_KK853997.1:7927272-7928655 GCF_000696185.1 Kitasatospora cheerisanensis KCTC 2395
CGTCAACGCGCCAGCAGCTCCCGGATCGCCGCGGCCACCTCGTCCGGCGCCTCCTCGGCCATGAAGTGCCCCGCACGGGTGAGCCGGTGGTCGAGGTCCGGCGCCCACGCGCGCCAGACCCCGGCCGCGTCGTAGCCCAACTGCGCACCCCAGTCCTGCTGGACCACCGTGACCGGCATGGCCAGCTGGGTGCCGGCGTCGAGATCCGCCCGGTCGTGCGCCACGTCGACGCCCGCCGACGCCCGGTAGTCCGCGACGATCGACGGCACCGCCGCCGCACTCGCCCGCAGGTACTCCGCCCGCACCGCCGGCGGCATCGCGGCCGGATCGCCCGCCCAGGCGTCCAGGAAGGACCCGAAGAACGCGTCCGCACTGTTCGCGATCATCGTCTCGGGCAGGCCCGGCGGCTGCGCCATCAGGTACAGGTGGTAGCCGACCGCCGCCGACACGCCCTGCAGCACGTTCCACATGTCGAGCGTCGGCACGATGTCCAGGATCCCGAGGTGCGTCACCGTCTCGGGGTGGTCCAACCCGGCGCGGAAGGCCACCAGCGCACCCCGGTCGTGACCCACCAGCGCGAACTGCTCGTGACCGAGCGCCCCCGCCAGCGCGACCACGTCGGCGGCCATCGTGCGCTTGGCGTACACCTCCTCGTCGACCGCGTCCGGCTTGTCGCTCGCACCGTAACCGCGCAGGTCGGGGCAGATCACCGTGTGCTCCCCGGCCAGCCGCTCCGCGACCTGACGCCACATCAGCCGGGTCTGCGGAAAACCGTGCAACAACACCACCGGACTGCCCGAACCGCCCACCACGGCGGACAGCTCCACACCGGGCGCCACCGGCACCCGGACGGGCTCGAAATCTGAGAAAGCGAGAGTCATGACAGAACCGTCCTTGCAGATCGGGGGAGGGAGACGCTGACCGGACCAGCCTCCCCGAGCCCGATCAGCAAACGATCAGTGCCGCTCGCGCGAGCCCGCCCCGCGCCCGCCCCGGGGGTCCGATCAGCAAGCGATCAGTGCCGTTCGCCCGCACCCGCCCCCGCCCAGCAGGATGGGGACATGCGCACCGACACCACCGGCCACCACCACCCCGCCCCCGACCACGGAGTGCGCATCGAAGTGCTCGGCCCGGTCCGCGCCCTGCACCCCGACGGCACCCCCGTCGACCTCGGCGGACCGCGCCACCGCGAAGTACTCGCCCGGCTGGTCACCGCCGAAGGACGCACCGTCGCCACCGACACCCTCGTCGACGACCTGTGGACCGACCCGCCCGCCCGCGCCGTCGGCGCCCTGCGCACCTTCGTCGCCGCACTCCGCCGCGCCCTGGAACCCGCCCGGCCGCCCCGCACCCCGCCCCATCTGATCGTCACCGAGGGCCCGG
>NZ_KK853997.1:7930285-7964155 GCF_000696185.1 Kitasatospora cheerisanensis KCTC 2395
GCCCCGCCCCGCGACCACCTCCAGGAAGCCCTCTGGGCGCTCACCGCCCACGCCGCCGCCCGCCTCCACCACCCCGAACTCGCCGCCCGCGCCCACGCCGCCCTGCTGCCCGCCCGCACCGAACACGCCGGCGCCGCCAGCGGACTGCTCACCCTCGGCCCCGTCACCCGCTACCTCGACGAGGCGAAGACCTGCGCCGAGAGCGGCTGAACCCCGGCCCGGGCAGCCCGGCCACTGACCTGACCGACCGTCAACTAGGGTGGCCGGGCACCTCGACCGGACCGCCGGCCGACACCGCCGACCACCAGGGGGACCCGATGACCGACGCCGCGCCGCGCATCCCGGCAGCCATCACCACCGAGCGGCTGATCCTGCGCCCGTTCACCGCCGACGACCTCGACGAGCGCCACGCCTACCGGTCGCTGCCCGAGGTCGCCCGCTACCTCTACCACCCGCCGCTCACCCGCGAGGTCTGCGCCACCTCGATAGCCAACCGCGGCGTCCACGCCGGCTGGAGCGCCGACAACGACAGCCTGCTGTGGGCGGTCTGCCGCGCCGACCGTCCCGGAGTCCTCGGCGAGGTCGTCCTCACCCTCACCAGCGCCCGCGCCCGGCAGGCCGAGATCGGCTGGATCCTCAACCCTGAGCACACCGGGCGTGGCTACGCCACCGAAGCCGCCCGCGCCCTCGTCGCCACGGCCTTCGAATCCCTGGGCGTCCACCGCGTCTTCGCCCGCCTGGACGCCCTCAACACCGCCTCCGCCCAGGTCTGCGAACGCCTCGGCATGCGCCGCGAGGCCCACCTGGTCGAGAGCGACCTCGACGGCGACCGCTGGGGCAGCGAGTACGTGTACGCCGTCCTCGCCCGCGAGTGGCCCACCGCCTGACCGCGCCGACCGGCGGTGCCCGTACGAGGCCGCACGCGCTACCTATACGTGACGGATTCGCCCCGCCGCGCCGCTCCGTACCGTCGAGGGCGTCAACCCGACCCCCGACACCACGGGAGCAGCAGATGACCGCCTACGCCCTGGCCCAGGTCCACTCCGTCGAGCCCGGCCCCGACATCACCGAGTACCTGCACCGCATCGACGCCACGCTCGACCCGTTCGGCGGCCGCTTCCTCGTGCACCGCGCCGAATTCGAGGTGCTGGAGGGGAGTTGGGGTCCGAGCGGGGTGATCCTGATCGAGTTCCCGAGCTACCGGCAGGCCCGCGACTGGTACGACTCGCCGGTCTACCGCGAGATCCTCGAACTGCGGACCCGTCACATGGTCGCCGACGTGGTCCTCGTCGAGGGGGTGCCCGCCGGCTACCGCGCCGAGCAGCGTTTCCAAGCCCCGCACTGAACTCCGGGCCCGGCAGGTCGCCTTACGGTTTTGACGGCGTGTCAGCTTGACCACTGACGGAGCGTCAGTGCCGTTGGCGGCCGGCATTCCTGACGCTTTGCCTGTTGTTGGGGCATTCGGGTTGTCTGTTTGGGCTGCTGATAGTACTAAGCGATTAGTGCAGATTCCGGCCGTGCATACCTCGCCGGTATGACGAGATATTTGCGCGGTCCGTGGCGACTAGGTTCGCGCGCGGCCCGCTTGATCGGCGCTGCGGCGGCGCTGGGAGTGGTGAGTGCGGGACTGTCCGCTGCGGCGGCGGCCCAGGGCGTGGTGCCGACCGGGCACCGGACAGCGGTGGCACCGGAGCGCGTACGCGCGCTCGGTACCCCGCTCCTCCAGGAGGACTTCACCGGTGCGACCGCGGACCCCCGGTTCGTGGCCACCGGCGCGGCCTGCCTGACCGGTGCGCCGTCCTCGGCGCTCGGCCCCGACGGCCGCCAACTCGGCGGCTGCCCGATCCCGGAGGTGGGCCCCGTCCCGCCGCTGGACAGCGCCCCGTTCGGCTACCTGCGGATCACCGACTCGAGCAACGACCAGGACGCGGCAGTGCTGTTCGACCAGGCACTCCCCGCGAGCAACGGCCTGGACGTGACGTTCGACCAGTGGCAGTACGGCAGCACCACCCCGGCGACCCCGGCGGACGGTATCTCGTTCTTCCTGGTCAACGGCGACGTGACGCTGAAGCACCCGGGAGCGTTCGGCGGCAGCCTCGGCTACGCGCAGAAGCTGCCGGACGACAACCCGGCCCTGGGCTTCCTGCCGGGCGTCGACAGCGGCTACCTGGGCGTCGGCCTGGACGTGCTGGGCAACTACTTCGGCGACTGGGAGCACCGCGGCAACGGCTGCGCCCAGCGCTCGCCGGCCGGCACGGGATTCCACATCCCCGCGCCGGGCCCGAACATGGTGACGGTGCGCGGCCCGGGCGACGGCACGGAGGGCTACTGCTTCCTGACCGCCACCACCAGCAACTTCTCCACGAGCGGCCCCTGGCCCTCCACCCTCCCCGGCACCCTGCAGGGCCCGCTGACCTCGCTCCCGCCCGGGGTGACGGCCGCTCAGGCGCAGACGCTCCTGGAGCCCTCGCGCCGCCGGGTCAACGTGCACCTCACCCCGGCGCCGTCCCCGGTGCTGACGGTGTCGGTGGACTTCAACGACGGCGCGGGCATGCAGCAGGTGCTGTCGACCCCGGCCCCGTCGCCGGTGCCGGCGACCTACAAGTTCGGCTTCGCCGGCTCGACGGGCCTGTTCACGGACGTGCACCTGATCCGCAACGTGGTGATCTCCACGGAGCAGCCGCTGCCCGAACTGAACCTGGTCAAGCAGGTCCACCAGCCCCTGCCGGGCGTGCTGACGGTCGGGACGGAGATCCAGTACGACTTCGTCGTCACCAACTCCGGCACGGTGCCGATCAACAACCTGGCGGTCAACGACCCCAAGGTGGGACCGGTGACCTGCCCGGTCAGCGTCCTCGCCCCCGGTGAGACGGTCACCTGCACCTCGACGTACCTGATCACCGCTCAGGACGCCGCCGCGGGGCACGTGTTCAACACCGCCGTGGCGACCGGCACAGCGGACAGCAACCCGGTCACCTCACCGCCCTCCTCGGAGGACGTGCCCGTGGTGGCGCCGCCCGGCCTCGACGTGATCAAGCACGCCGACGCGCCCGGGCCGTTCCACGTCGGCGACTCGGTCTCCTACACGTACGTGGTGACGAACACCGGCGGCACCGAGATCACCGACCTCGCGATCGCGGACGACCGGGTCACCGGCATCACCTGCGACACCACCGTCCTCGCGCCCCGCGGCAGTCCCGGTGACGCGACGAAGTGCCACGGCACGTACGTGATCACCGCGGCGGACGCGGACCTCGGGTCGGTCACCAACCACGCCACCGCCTCCGGCGTCTCCAACGGCCAGCCCGTGACCTCGCCCGAGACCGAAGCGACGGTCGTGGTCATCGGCCCGTCCTCCCTGGCCCTGGACAAGCAGGCCGACACCACCGGCCCGGTCCGGGTCGGCGACACCGTCAACTACACCTACACGGTCACGAACACCGGCAGCACCGTGCTCGACAACATCCTCGTCTCCGACGACCACGTGACCCCGGTGACCTGCGACCTGACCTCGCTGAACCCCGGTCAGAGCACCCTCTGCCACGGCTCCTACGTGGTGACCGACGCCGACCTGGCACTCGGACACCTCACCAACCGCGCCGAGGCCGCCGGCACCAACCCCCAGGGCGAGACCGTCCTCAGCCCCCCGGTCGAGGTCACCCTCCCCGTCATCGGCGTCGCCCACCTGACCCTCGACAAGCACGCCGACACCCCCGGCCCGTTCCACCTGGGCGACACCGTCAACTACACCTACACGGTGACCAACACCGGCAGCGCCGCCGTGAACAACCTCACCGTCAGTGACGACCACGTGTCCTCGGTGATCTGTGACACGACGTCGCTGAACCCCGGCCAGAGCACGCTGTGCCACGGCTCCTACGTGGTGACGGAGGCGGACGTGACGGCCGGTCATGTCACCAACACCGCGCAGGCGAGCGGGACGGATCCGCAAGGGCTGGTGGTGGAGAGCCCGCCGGCCGACGCGACGGTTCCGGTGATCGGCGTCGGCCTGCTCGCGCTTGAGAAGCAGCCCGACACGACCGGCCCGGTGCACGTGGGTGACACCGTCACCTACACCTACACCGTGACCAACACGGGCACCGCGGTGGTCAACAACATCACGGTGACCGACGATCACGTGTCCTCGGTGGTGTGTGACACGACGTCGCTGAACCCGGGCCAGAGCACGCTGTGCCACGGCTCGTACGTGGTGACGGCGGCTGACGTGACGGCCGGTCATGTGACGAACGTGGCTCACGCGAACGGCACCGACCCGCAGGGCCTGCCGGTGGAGAGCCCGCCTGCCGATGCCACGGTTCCGGTGATCGGCGTCGGCCTGCTCGCCATCGAGAAGCAGCCCGACACCGCCGGCCCCGTGCAGGTGGGTGACACCGTCACCTACACCTACACCGTGACCAACACGGGCACGGCGGTGGTCGACAACATCACGGTGACCGACGACCACGTCGCAACGGTGACGTGCGACCTGACGTCGCTGAACCCGGGCCAGAGCACCCTGTGCCACGGCAGCTACACCATCACCGCGGCGGACGTGGCTGCTGGCCACGTGACGAACGTCGCGCACGCGAGCGGCACCGACCCACAGGGTGTGCCCGTGGAGAGCCCGCCTGCCGACGCGACCGTCCCGGTCATCGGCGTCGGTGTGCTCGCTCTGGAGAAGCAGCCCGACACCGCCGGCCCCGTGCACGTCGGTGACACCGTCAACTACACCTACACCGTGACCAACACGGGCACCGCCGTCCTGAGCAACGTCACCGTCACCGACGACCACGTCGCAACGGTGACCTGCGACACGACCACCTTGAATCCTGGTCAGAGCACGCTGTGCCACGGTTCGTACGTGGTGACAGCGGCGGATGTGACGGCCGGTCATGTGACGAACGTGGCGCACGCGAACGCGACGGATCCGCAGGGTGTGCCCGTGGAGAGCCCGCCTGCCGACGCGACGGTTCCGGTCATCGGGGTCGGTGTGCTCGCCATCGAGAAGCAGCCCGACACGGCCGGCCCGGTGCACGTCGGTGACACCGTCAACTACACCTACACCGTGACGAACACGGGCACCGGTGTGGTGAACAACATCACCGTGACGGATGACCACGTCGCAACGGTGACCTGCGACACGACCACCTTGAATCCTGGTCAGAGCACGCTGTGCCACGGTTCGTACGTGGTGACGGCGGCGGACGTGACGGCCGGTCATGTGACCAACGTGGCGCACGCGAACGGCACCGACCCGCAGGGCCTGCCGGTGGAGAGCCCGCCGGCCGACGCGACCGTCCCGGTCATCGGCGTCGGCCAGCTCGGCTTCGAGAAGCGCGCGGACTCCGCCGGCCCGTTCCGGGTCGGTGAGACGGTGAGCTACACCTACACCGTCACCAACACGGGCACCGCGGTGGTCAGCAACATCACTGTCGCCGACGACCACGTGTCTTCGGTGACCTGTGACGCGACGACCCTGAATCCTGGTCAGAGCACGCTGTGCCACGGTTCGTACGTGGTGACGGCGGCGGACGTGGCAGCCGGCCACGTCACGAACACCGCCCACGCGAACGGCACGGACCCGCAGGGCGAGGCCGTCCACAGTCCGCCGGCCGATGTGACGGTTCCGACGGTGGGCGCCGGTCAGCTCGCTTTCGAGAAGCGGGCAGACTCGGCCGGCCCGTTCCGGGTCGGGGAAACGGTGGCATACACCTACACCGTCACCAACACGGGGACTGCGGTCGTCAGCAACATCACCGTGACGGACGACCACGTGGCAGCGGTTAGTTGTGACGCGACGTCGCTGAACCCGGGTCAGAGCACGCTGTGCCACGGTTCGTACGTGGTGACGGCGGCGGACGTGGCAGCCGGTCACGTCACCAACACTGCTCACGCGAACGGTACCGGCCCGCAGGGGGAGCCGGTGGAGAGCCCGTCGGATGATGTGACGGTTCCGACCGTCGGTGCGGGTCAACTCGCCTTCGAGAAGCGGGCCGACAGTGCGGGCCCGTTCGGTGTGGGCGATGTCGTCAACTACACCTACACGGTCACCAACAGCGGGACGGCGGTCGTGAACAACGTCACCGTCACGGACGACCGGGTGTCCTCGGTGACGTGTGACGCGACCACCCTCAACCCCGGTCAGAGCACGACCTGCCACGGTTCCTACACCGTGACCGAGGCCGATGTGACGGCGGGTCATGTCACCAACACCGCCCACGCGAACGGAACCGGCCCGCAGGGGGAGCCGGTGCAGAGTCCGCCGGCGGAGGTGACGGTTCCGGTGGTGGGTGCGTCGTCGCTGGTCGTGGTCAAGACGGCGGACACGCCGGGGCCGGTGCAGGTGGGGGACACGGTGACCTACACGTACACCGTGACGAACACCGGATCGGTGGTGCTGTCGGACCTGGTGGTCACGGACGACCGGGTGCAGCAGGTGTCGTGCGAGGCGTCGGTGCTGGAGCCGGGCCAGAGCACGACCTGCCGTGGCACGTACGTGGTGACCGAGGAGGACGCGAAGGCCGGGCACGTGACGAACCGGGCGACGGCGTCCGCGCGTGACCCGCAGGGCCAGGTCGTGGAGAGCGAGCCGGTCGAGCTGTGCATCGAGGTCTGGTTCTGCCCTCCGCACGACAAGGACAAGGACAAGTGGAAGGGCAAGGGAGGTAAGGGCTGTTCGGAGCGTCCGGGCGGTCCGGCCGGGCCGCCGGAGCCGCCGCACGGTGGCCGTCCGGGTGGTCTCCCGGACACCGGTTCGCCGGTGGCTCTGGCCGGGATGGCCGGTGGCGGACTGCTGACCGCCGGTGGCGCGCTGCTGCTGGTGCGGGCACGTCGCCGTGTGACCGCGCGCCGGTTCGTGGGGTAACGCCCCGCCTCGGCCGAGGTCGGGTGGGCCGCCCCGGTGCCTTCGGGTACCGGGGGCGGCCCGCTGTCCGCTCCGGCAGGGGACGTTGGGGGCCGTTCAAGGCCCGTCCGGCTGCGGCCCCGTCGTGCGAGCGGGTGCGTTCTGACGCCCGTTCACCCGGGTGCTCCGCCGGGGCGCGGTTCGGTGGCGGGGCTATGACTTTCGGCGGATCCGGGGTCCGGGGCCGGTCACGTAGGGTCGTCGGCATGCGAAAGAGCGAGGTCGCGCTGCCGGTGGCAGTGGGGGTGGGGATCGGGTTGGGGGTGGCGCACCTGTGGTGGGCGCCGGTGGCGGGCGGGTTGGCGTTCGCGTTGGGGATGCGGGAGGAGCGGGTGCGGCCGGGGATCGCGGTGCTCGCAGTGGTCGCGGGCGCGGCCGTACTGGCGGCGGGGGTGGTGCCGGGGTGGCAGGTGCTGGGGACGCGGTTCACGCTCGTCGCGGTCGGCGCGGGCATGCTGCCCTGGCTGGTGGGGCGGTACTGGCGTCAGTCGCGGGAGCTGGCCCGGGCCGGGTGGGAGCGGGCCGAGCGGCTGGAGCGCGAGCAGCGGCTGACCGCCGAGCAGGCCCGGCTGCGCGAACGCGCCCGGATCGCACGGGACATGCACGATGCGCTCGGCCACGACCTGAGCCTGATCGCGCTGCGCGCCGGGGCCCTGACCCTCGCCCCCGGCCTGGCGGACCCGCACCGGGAGGCCGCGCGTGACCTGCGGGCCGGCGCCGCTGCCGCGGTCGAGCGCCTCGGCGAGGTGATCGGGGTGCTCAGCGAGGAGGACGACACCGCCGGCGCCGACGAGGGCCCGGCCGACGCCGCGGTCGAGGACCTGCTGGCCCGCGCCGCCGCGGCCGGCCTGGAGTTGCGCGCCGAGGTGACCGGCACCCCCGAGGGCCTGCCCC
Source organism: Kitasatospora cheerisanensis KCTC 2395 (assembly GCF_000696185.1). Taxonomy (GTDB): domain Bacteria; phylum Actinomycetota; class Actinomycetes; order Streptomycetales; family Streptomycetaceae; genus Kitasatospora; species Kitasatospora cheerisanensis. Next base: position 7,938,084 of record NZ_KK853997.1, read on the forward strand.
GGGCGGTCGAACACGCCGTCTACCGGGTGGTGCAGGAAGCGCTCACCAATGCCGCCAAGCACGCGCCGGGGGCACCCGTCACGGCCGCCGTCGGGTACACCGCCGACGGCGCGACGGTGCGGATCGCCAACGGCCCCGCCGCCACCGCCCCGGACCAGCTCGTGGGCGGCGGCGGGCACGGCCTCGCGGGACTGCGCGAACGCGTCCGCGCCGTCGGCGGGCAGTTCAGCGCCGCGCCGACCCGCGACGGCGGTTTCGACGTCACCGCCCAGCTGCCGCGCACACCGCACCTTCCAGACCGTCCGTCAACTCCGCACAAGGTCAGTGCTGTTGACCCGGCAGTCCCCGCACTGCGGCAGGGCCGCCGCCGGCTGCGCCGCAGCCTCGGTCTCGCACTCGTGGTCCCGGTGGCGACCGCGATGACGCTGACGCTCGCTCAGCGGGCCTGGACGCTGTACGTCGTCCACCGCTCCGTCCTCGACCCCGCCGCGTACGCCGCGCTACAGGTCGGGCAGGACCGGGCCGAGATCGAGCCGCGGCTGCCCGCCCACCGCCTGCCGTACCGTCCCGCCGTGGCGCACGCCCCCGCGCCCCCGCCCGGCGAGGACGTGCGCTGCGACTACTACGCCGTCACCGCGGACCTGTTCGTCGACCGGTACGGCGACGCGTACCGCCTCTGCTACCAGGGCGGGCGCCTCGTCTCCCGCGACCTGCTCGCCGCCTGACCCCCCGTCAACCCCGAACCGAGGAGACCGATGTCCACCGCGCCGATCCGGGTGCTGCTCGCCGACGACGAACCGATGATCCGCGCCGGACTGCGCGCCGTGCTCACCACCGACCCGGCCATCGACGTGGTCGCCGAGGCCGCCGACGGGCGGGAGGCGGTCGACCTGGCGCTGCGTCACCGACCGGACGTCGCCGTGCTGGACATCCGGATGCCGCGGATGGACGGCCTCGCGGCCGCCGCCGAACTGCGCCGCACCGGCGCCGCGACAGGAGTGCTGATGCTCACCACCTTCGGCGAGGACGACTACATCCTGCGGGCGCTGGGCGGCGGCGCGAACGGGTTCCTGGTGAAGTCCGGGGAACCGGAGGAACTGCTCGCCGGGGTGCGGGCGATCGCCTCCGGCGCGGCCTACCTGTCACCCAAGGTGGCCGCGCGGGTGGTCGCCCACCTCGCCGCCACGGGAGCCGGCGGCGGGGCCGGGCGGCGCGAGGCGGCCCGCCGGCTGGTGGGCGCGCTCACCGCCCGGGAACGCGAGGTGCTGGCGCTGGTCGCCGCCGGACTGTCCAACGGCGCGATCGCCCGCCGCCTGGGCGTGGTCGAAGGCACCGTGAAGGCCCACGTCAGCTCGATCCTGACCCGGCTGGACGTGCCCAACCGGGCCGCGGCCGCCGTCCTCGCCCACGAGGCCGGACTGTCAGCCTCGTCCGTCTGACGCCGCGTTCGGCCGGCCCGGCTCCACGCTCGGGGACAGCAGCAGCGGGCCGAACAGCGGCACGCCCGCGAGGGCGCCCACCGCGCGGGCCGCGGCCGGACGCGCGCAGACCAGCAGCGCCGCCACCACGACCGCGCCGAGCACCGCGCCCGCCAGCACGTCGTGCGGGTAGTGCACCCCGGCCGCGACCCGCCCGGCCGCCGTCGCCACGCCGACGGGCAGCACCAGCGCCGCCACCCGCGGGTGCAGCACGGCCAGGCCGACGGCCAGCGCCGCGGCGAGGGTGGCGTGGTTGCTGGGGAACGACCAGTCCCCGGGCGGCGGACACTCGGCCGCCACCTGCGCCGGCACCCCGCCCAGCGCCCGGCAGGGCCGCTGCTCGTCGAACGCCGTCTTCAGCACCTCGCTGAGCCCGTACGCCACGACCGTCCCCGCACCGGCCAGCAGCACCCCGGCGACGGCCGCGCGGGAGCGGCCCCGCGCCCGCCACCAGCACAGCAGCCACACCGCGCCGAGCACCAGCAGCCCCAGCTCCGTCGCGAGCGCCGGAACGGCGGCGGGCAGGTCCGCGAACGCCCGCACGGTGCGCCGGTAGCCGGCGGCGGACCAGCCCGCCGCCGTGCCCCCGTCGGGAGCCAGCAGCGCGGCGGCGCCGCCGCCGCCGAGGAGCAGGGCCGCGGCCGCGACCGGCCGGGCCTGCGGAGGGGTGCGATGGGAGGCCGGACCGGCCGCCCGGGAAGGGTGAAGAGATGTCATGGAACGGACGGTAGGCGGCCGTTCGGGCCTGCCACCTGGCCCGAACGGCAAGCCCCGCCCCCGACGAAGGTCGGGGTTGACACCCCCCACGCGCACGAGGCGGTGGGGGTCAGTGCGCGTCGTCCGGGCCGAGGCGGTGGGGTCAGTGTGCGTCGTCCGGGCCGAGGCCCCGGTCGGGCGCGCTCATGTCGCCGGTGCGCGGGGTGCCGGCGGCCAGCGCGTAGCGCAGGAACACGGTGCCGACGGGGTCGGCCACCGGCGGATGCAGCAGGGTCAGGTTCGTCGGCACCACGCCGCCCTCGAAGACCTTCTTGCCGACGCCGAGCATGATCGGGTGCACCCACAGGTCGAGCCGGTCGAACAGCTTCTCCCGCAGCAGGGTCTGCACCAGGTCGAGACTGCCCACCACCTTGATGTGCTCGTGCCGCTCACGCAGCTCGCGCACCGCCCGGGCCAGGTCCGGGCCCAGCAGCACCGAGCCGGCCCACGGCAAGTCCGGCGCGCGGCGGGAGGCCACGTACTTCGGAACGCGGTTGAACAACTCGGCGATCTCCCCGTCCTTCTGGTGCGGCCAGTAGCCGGCGAAGATGTCGTAGGTGCGCCGCCCCAGCAGCAGCGCGTCCGTGCCCCGGTACGCGTCGAGGATCTGCGCGCCGGCGACGTCGTCCAGCAGCGGCGCCTGCCAGCCGCCGAACGGGAACCCCGCGGGGTCCTCGTCCGGGCCGCCCGGCGCCTGCGCGACGAGGTCGAGGGTCGTGAACAGTTCGATGTGGATGAGGCCCATGCCTGCACTCCTGTCCGATGAGCCGGTTCTCCGTACCGTCGACATGTAGACGGCCCGGAGCCGGAAAACTCATCGCCGCGCCGACACCCGCCCCACGACCTGCCGACGCCAGCCGGCCGGCCGCTCCCGGCCGGCCGCCGCTCCCGGCCGGGCGCCGCTCCCGGCCGGGCGCCGCTGCTCCCGGCCGGGCGCAGGAGTCAGCTGCGGACGCCGAGTTCCGCCACCACCGCCCGGTGGTCCGTCCGCGCCAGCGTGAACTCCTCGACCGACACCGCCGACAGCCGCCCGCCGTGCAGGACATGGTCGATCTGGATCACCGGCGGCAGGAACGGCAGGTCGCGGTTGTCCTCCGGCCAGGTCGGGAACAGGCCCGCCCCGAGCTCCGCATGAGTGTCCGTCAGGCCCGTACCCAGCAGGTCCCGCATCGGCGCGTGGTCCAGCGTGGCGTTGAAGTCGCCGAGCAGCACCGCGTTCCCGGTGCGCCCCGGCGCGGCGTCGCGCAACGCCCGCATGCCCGCCGCCCACTTCCGGGCGTCGCCGAGCGGATAGTAGGTGTGGACCGCCACCAGCACGATCGGCCGACCGCCCACCTCGACCGTCACGTTCGTGGTCGGCCACGCCGGATCCCCGGCCCCCGTCACCGGGAGCCGGGTGTAGATCGCCGTGTCCGTACCCGGCGGCATCTCCCGGTTCGGCAGCAGCGCGCGGATGCCCGTCGCGTCCAGCGCCGCCGCCGCCGACTCGCTCAACTCCTCCACCGCCAAGGCGTCCACGCGCTGCGCCCGGACCAGATCCACCAGCGACTGCGGGGAGATGCCGCCCATGTACGCGTTGCTGGTGGCCACCCGCAGCCGCGGCGCGCCGGCCGGCACGTCCGTCCCGTCGGGCACGGCCCGCGGCACCAGCCACCACAACTGCAACCCCACCAGGACGGCCGCGGCCGCTGCGAACCAGCGCCGACGCACCATCAGCAACAGCACCGGCGCCGGGAGCGCGAGCAGCACCGCGTACGGCAGCGCCGCCATCGGCAGGGCGAGCACCGTCCCGTCGTCCAGCCCCAGCACCCGCACCACGGCGAGCACGGCCGGCCCGAGCAGCAGCAGGGCGCACAGGCCCGTCAGGACCGGGCGCCACCACCGGCGCCGCCCGCGCGCACCGCTTGCTCCCGACGAGCCGTCAGCCACGATTCCCCCAAGATCACCGGACTCCGTCGTGGGGAGAGGACGAGCCGGGCCGGGCGGCGGTTCCGGTGTGGTGCGCTCCGGTGCTGTGCTGTGCTGTGCGGCGCGGTGCCGGCCGGCCGGCCGGCCCGGTCAGTCGAACGGGTCGATACCCGAGGAAGCCGGATGGGAACGATCGGCGCAGTCACCCTCCCGAACCGATCAACCCGAGGAGACCCCCCGTGAACCGACTGCTCCCCGCGGCCGCCGCCCTTGCCGCCGCCGCCCTCTGTCTGACCGTCACCGGCGCCGCTGCCGCCGACAGCGGGCACCGGGCCGGCGAATCGATCACCTGCGCCGTGGTCGGTGCGGAGGGCTCGAACGTCCTCGGCAGCGACTGCCAGAACGACCGGTGGGGACCGCTGTCCGACTTCGTCCTCACCGACGGCACCAACAGCTACTCCTGCCAGAGCGGCTGGGCCGAGGGCGCCCTGTGGGTGAACGGCCAGAACTGCCGCCAGGCCTGACCGCCGTCCGCGGTCGTTCCGCGCCGCGCCCGGGGGTGCGAACTGCTCTGCCGAGTGCGGGTGTTCGCATCCCCGGCGGCGGAAGCCGGGTTGTCGTGGGGCCGTGGTAGGCAGGGGCTCGCAGAACTCCGCCGGCCGACCCCGCACCTGATTGGCAGTCACCCCTCCTGATGAGCAACGAAGCGCCCGCCCCGCCCACCGCCTTCCACTGGCCGCCCTCCGCCCGCGTCAACAGCCTCGGCGGCCCGCTGCTGATCTGCGACGCCGACGCCTTCCCCGACTGGGGCGGCGCCGGACCCGACCCGTACCAGGACCTCGACCCCGCCTGCGACTACCTCCGCGCCTGGACGGCCGTCCACCCGGACGACGACGACCTCGACGCCGCGACGGTGCGCTTCGGGCCGGAACGGCAGCACACCGCCCTGATCTGGGAGACCGACGGCGAGGCCAGCGCCGAGATCGCCCTCGCCGCCGACAGCGCCGCCTTCCTGGTCATGCGGTCCTGGATCCCGCGCACCTGGGACGGCCCGCGCCGCCGCGCCGCCCGCGCCCTGCCCGCCGAGGAACAGCCCGCCGGCACCCTCGACCTGCCCGGCGGCCGCGCCGTCGTCGCCTGGGCGGCGGTCGCTGCCGCCGACACCCGCCCCGCCCCGGAGGGCCGCACCGCCACGCACCTCTCACTGGACGTGGACGGGACGAGCCGCATCGGCGCCGTCCTGCACGTCGCACCCGGCGCCTACCGCGTCACGTACGGGGAGCAGGAGGGCGTCCGGGGGCGCTACCTGCCCGCCGACACGCCGTTCGCATCCGCGGACGACGACTGGAGCTGCCGGTGGGTCCGCTTCACCCGGACCGGGCCCGCCGCCGGGGGCGCGTGACCGTCAGCCTTCAGGCATAGGCGGGGTAGTCGGTGCAGCCGTCGGGGCCGCCGGTGCTCGACGGTGCTCGTCGGGGCCGAGCAGCACCTGCGGGCCGTGCTCACGGACGTCCCGTCGTCGGTTGCGGGCAAGCACCTGATCGAGGTCGAGCTCGGCTTCGTCGAAGAGCTCAGCTTCCCGCCGAGGCCGCCGCGCAGCTCGCTGCGCGCTGACTGGGGGGCTTACGAAGCGGCGCGCAGGTGGCCGCGTTCGGCCTTGGCGACGGCCTCCTGGAGTTCGTCGCGGGTCATGGTGGAGCGGCGGGCGATGTCGTGCCGGGCGGCCTTCTCGTACAGCTCGGCCTTGGTGAGCCGGGAGAGGTCATCCTTCGCGCCGGCGCGCTTCTTCGCAGTCGCCGTCTTCCGCGAGGTGTCCGTGCCGGTGGTCTTCTTCCCGCCGGTCTTCTTCGGCGTGGCGCGCGAGGTGCCGGAACGGCGGCCGTCCGACTCCTGCCCGGCTTCGGCGGCCGGTGCCTTCCCGCCGCTCTTGGCGCCTTCGAGGCTGCGTTCGAGGACGGCCATGAGGTCGACGACGTTGGTGGCCTCGGCGGGCGGGCCCTCGGAGACGGCGGTCTCGCGTCCGGCGAGCTTGTCCTCGATCAGCTTCTCGACCTGCTCCTCGTACGTGTCGCGGTAGTCCGAGGGATCCCAGTCGACGGTCAGCATGTCGACGAGTTGTTCGGCGGTGGCGAGTTCCTGGCGGCTGTACCCGGCCCGGCCGTCGGGCAGGTCGCCGATCTCCTTGCGCGGGTCGCGCAGCTCGTCGGCCCAGTGCATGGTGTGCAGTTCCAGCAGGCCGTCCTCGGCGCGCACCGCGGTGAGGTACTCCTTGCCGCGCATGGAGAACAGCGCGATGCCGGCCCGGTTGGAACGGGTGAGCGCCTCGGTGAGGAGCTGGAAGACCTTCGCGTACTCCTTGCCCTTGGGACCGAGGTAGTACGTCTTGTCGAAGAAGATCGGGTCGACCTGGTCGAGGTCGACGAACCCGGAGATGTCGATGGTGCGGGAACGCCCGGGGGAGATCTGCTCCAGCTCCTCGGGCTCGACGACGACGTACTCGCCCTCGGTGACCTCGTAGCCCTTCACGATGTCCTGGTACGGGACCTCCTCCCCGGTGCGCTCATTGACCCGCTTGTTGCGCACCCGGTCGCCGGTGCCGCGCTGCAACTGGTGGAACCGCACGCTGTGGCTGTCGGTCGCGGTGTACAGCGCCACCGGCACGGTCACCAGACCGAAGGTGAGCACCCCGCTCCACACAGGCCTCGCCATCACCGACCACCCTCTCCGGCCGTCTCACGCCGGGCCCGCCCGGCGCCGGTGCCCCCGAGTGGCACCGGTCGACCGCGCAGACGCCGGCCGCTACTGCTCGGACGGTTCGCCGCCCGCCTCATCCTGCGGCTCGGCCCCCAGGGAACCGCTGACCGACCCGTCGCCCTTGAGCTCGCCACCTCCGAGCACTCCGGTGGCGATGGGGGTGTCCGGATCGTTCTCTGCTTCACGCGCACCCTCTGGCGTTCTCTTCGCGCCGACGCAGTTCCTCCTCCGACGGCTGCCGGTCGATCTCGTCGCGGAACCGGGCGTAGGGATCATCCTTGGACATGGCTTGCACTCCCCGTTGCAGAGGAAACCCCTACGGACCAGTCTCGTCCGGCACCGAGGCTCCCGCACGGTTCCGAGAGCATGCCCAGCCGCCGCCGAAGCCCCCGGCCGATCGGCACCGGCGCTCCCGCGGTGGCCCCTCCCCGACACGGTCCGGCATCACGGACCACCTCTCCTCTCCAGCTCCTCCAGCCGCTCCCGCTCCCGGCCCAGCGCCGCACCGGCCTCGCGGACCTTCTCCCGGGCCGCACGCTGCTCCTCACGGCCGGTCTGCTCGGCGCCGCGGGCACCTGCGAGCCGGCGTTCGGCCCGCTCCAGCGCGGCCCGGGCCCGTCGGGCGTGCTCGGCGGCCGCGGCGGTGTCGGAGGCCAGGCGCTCGGCCTCCCGGCCGGCGGCCTCCTTCGCCTCTTCGGCATCGGCCAGGACGGCCTCCGCCACGACGACCCGTTCCCGGGCCTCCCGCAGGGCGGATGCCCGGCGCGCCGCTTCCTCAGACCTGCTGCCCGCCGCCACCTTCCGGCCCCGGCCCGCCCCGGAGCGGGAGCGCGCCGCCGCTCCGGTCGCGGTCGCCTTCGCCGTGCCGGTCGGCAGCGCGCCCGTCTCCTCCAACGGCCCGCTGAGCCGGCCCGCCGCCAGCGCCTCGGCGGCCCGCTCGTCGGCAAGCGCCGCCCGCAGCGACTGCTCCACGAGCCGCAGCTGCGCCTCGCCCAGGTGCTCGCCCACCTCGGCGGCCGCCCGGCGGGCCTGCTCGGTCAGCGCGGCGACCAGCCGGTGCCGCCGGGCGGACAACTCCCGCAGCTCGGGCCCGGCGAGCCGCGCCTGCGCCTCGCGCAGGCCACGGCCGAGCTCCAGCAACGCCTCAACCTCCTCACGATGACGGCGCACCAGCCGGTTGAGCGCGAACGCCGGGAGCGTCGGCTTCCGCAACGCCTTGATCTGCGCGGCGAGCCCCCGCTCCCCGTCTTGGCGCGCCCGGGCCACCGCCTCGTCGCGCGCCGCGGTGAACTCGCCGGGCAGCACGCCGTAGAGGCCGTCCGCGACCTCCTCGAACGCACCCACCACCAACCTCCGTCCGCCGCCGGCGCCTGTCCCTCCGATTCGCTCACCGTCGGCCCGCCCCCGCACACCCGACTGCGCTGCTCGGCAGGGAAGACGCCATTTCGGCTGGTCGAGTGCCCTGCCTGAACCGAATGGCACAGCGCCGCGCCAGACCGCTCATACACGGCAGGCCGAGTTGGCGCGGCCCGGACGAGGCAAAGGCCTGTTCACGACGATCGAAGAGGCCGGGAACTGCAGGGCTCCTTCCGGACTGTCCCTGGTGAAGTTCGAACAGGCCTGACCGGCAACCTGGCGCGCGCTGGCCGGTGAGGGATTTCTGCGTGCCCACGGCCCGCAGGTCGGCAAAGCTCTCGGCCAAAGACCCGGCTTCAGCTGAGAAGGGGGCGGTGCCATTCTGGCACCGCCCCCTTCTCGGCCCGGTACCGAGGCTCAGTCGGTCAGGTCGAAATGAGTATTGAGGGTTCCGTCTGCGACCACAAGGTCGCTGTAGCCGATCCTTTCACCCAGGGCTTCGAGTCTGGCCAGCCGAGTGAGTCCGATGGGTGCGAAGGATGTCTTCATGGCCCGAAGGAAGAGGCGCATCCCGAGATCCGAACCGATTTCTCCCACCGTCTTGTTCAGTAGCGGAATAATCCTGTCCCTGACGGACGGGTCGCACCGCCCCACCAGTGATTCTTGGACTGTGTCGATTTCCTCCAGGATGAGTTGTCGGATTTCTGGGGAGTCGGTCAGGGAAGACTGTGCCAGGAAGGCATCAGCATCGCCCTTCCGAAGAAATTTGGAACTGAATGCGACGATATCCGTCAGAAGGTCCCGAATGCTGCCCGGCCCCCATTCCGCGTCGAAGCGCCTGCCGGTCGTGGACAGCCAGAGGATCTCCAACTCCGGGTTGGACAGGGTTGACGCGATGAGACGACTGGCGTCGGAACTCAGCGCTGCGGCCTCCCAGGGGCCTCGTCGCTCCAGGCGGGTAGTGACGAAGTCCAGGGCTGCGGTCCGATCGGCCGGGCCGAAAGCGCCATTGATCTTCATTCCGAGCCCGGAGATTCCGAAGTCTCCGTCAGCTCCCATTGGTTCCATTTCTTGTTGCCTTCGGCTGGTTACTCGGGATAAGACGTGTAGACGATGAAGTTGTCCGGGTGGCCTGCCACGTACTTGAGGAAGACGCGGACCTTCCTGCCGGTGGGAGTCTTCGTCAACGGATTGGCGGGAAGCGGCTTCCCGCTGAGTTCATATTTGTATGCCAGGTCGCCCGGGATGACGTCCGTCGAAATTTCCCAGGGTACCTCTTTGAGGTCGTCACCCGGGATGAATATCCGTCCGTCCGCGATCCTTTTCCGCTGCACGGCGATCCAGTTCTGCAGGACACGCTCGTTGGCGGGTACCTTACGCCACTCTTCGACCGCGTGGGCGACAGCCTTCTGAGCGGTCGCGGCGTCGACCCAGACCGTGACGAGGCCCTTTGCCTTCACCGCGTCCAGCAGTTTCTGTCCGCTCAGGTCGATGTGGTCCGCGACGGTGTGCCCACCCTCCTGGGCGAACTTGACGTCGTCCTCGATGAAGTTGATGCAGTTGTGGACAAGGATGTCCGGCGAGTCGGCACCCGCTGCTCCGGCGAAGAAGGTGTGGGTACCGTCGACCGTCAGGTCGTACACCATGACGTCCGGCGCTGCCCGGCGGTCGAGCGCAGTGATGCTCCGCAGTGAGCCGTCGGCGGAGTGCACACGATTACCCGGCCGCAGGCCCGCCACGGTCGTCCAGCCGCCGCCTTCAACAAAGACGCGGTGTCCCTCGGTGGAAGTGAAGACCCCACCGCCTTCCACGCTGACCTCGGTCAGTCGGCCGGTGGTGTGGGAGTAGGTCGCTGTGACGGTCTGTACCTGAGGAGAAGCGCCCGGGACTCCGGCGAGCACACGGTCGCCGATTCGGACCTGCTCAATCGGGCGGTGGGAGCCGTCGGCCAGGAGGACGGGCGTTCCGGCGGGGAAGCTGTTTTCCTCGCACCGCTCGGCCCACCTCGCGGCGGCTGCCTCGTTCTCCGCCTGCCTGAGCAACTGCGGGTCCATGCCCTGGACCTTGCGAAGCGCAGAAAGCGCCTCGTCGACGCTCATGCCGTTCTTCAGGTTGAGGCGGAAGGTGGACAGGGCGTCCGCGCTGGTCAGGAGCCTGCCGATGGTGGCGTCCTTGAAACCGTCGAGGCTGACCTGTAGGGCGAGTTTGGCCTCCTCGATCGTCATGCCGCCGACCTCGATCGCGTAGCGGAAGGCGACTACGCCCTTGGCGGCCTTGGCCAGGGTTCCGAAGGGGATGAAGTTGGACGCTGCCCAGGCGCAGGAGGAGTTGAGGCCGGGGTTCTTGAAGCAGTCGATGAAGTCGCCCAGGAGGATGTGGGCGGCGATCGTCGAACTCTCGATCGTCTGGCAGGGTCCGCCACCAGGGTTCGAGTAGCACTTGTACCGCGTCAGGTACTCGCTGTACGGCATGTCGATGGAGCTCTCGACCTGAACGTGGTCGAGCGTCCTGCTGTCGAGGGGGGACGGAATCCACTCCGTGTACTTGCCGTGGCACGCGGCGATGCTCAGCCCCGGTTCGGGACAGGTCCTCAGGATGTAGTCGACCTGGCCGGTCACCTTGACGTTGACCGGGATGGTGCAGACGTCTTCCCCGCTGGGGCCGCGGTGCCAGTTGGCCTTGCTGGCCCAGCTGCTGAGGAGGTCGGCGGCGTTGATGCAGGCCAGCAGGCCGTCGGCGTACTTCTTGTCGTTGACGACCTCCTGCTTCAGCTCTCCGTTGGGAACCACATCGATGTAGGACACCCGACCGAGGTCGTCGACGACCGCGGTCTCGGACTCCATCTGGCCGGCGGCGTTGCCGTCCTGCATCTTCTGGTAGGCGATCTTGAACGCCTCGACCGCGGCCTGGTGGGCTTCGGCGGCGCTGGCCTGGGCCGCGAGCTTGGAAGCGAGTGCGTCGTCAGCAGCCTTCTTCGCGTCCGTGGCGAACTGACGGGCCTGCGCTGCGGAGGCGGCGGCCGCGGTGGCGGAGTGGTCGGCGCTGCGGGCGGCAGCGTCGGCGCTGGCGGCGGAGTTGCGGGCCTGGGCGGCGTAGGCGGCGGCCTGGTCGGCGCTGGCCTTCGCTTGGCGGGCGGATTCGGCTGCTTGGGCTGCCCAGTTGGCGGCCTCGGTGGCGGAGGCCTGTGCCTGGCCGGCGTAGGTGGCGGCTTCGTTGGCGGCGCCGCGGGCGGTGGCGTAGGCCTGGGCGGCCTGGGCCGCGTACTGGCGGGCGAGGGCGGTGTTGCCGTCGATGGCCTGGAGGTAGGAGGAGATGGTGGCGACGTGGGCCGCGGTGACGGCGTCGCGCTGCTGGGCCTTGGGCAGGCCGATCTTCAGGAAGGGTTCGAGGCCGGAGGTGGGGCCGGACATGGCGGCCTGGGCCGCTGCCTTGACCTCGGGTCCGCCGGCGGAGATGGCCTGGGAGACCAGGAGGCGGTTGTCGTCGTCGCGGGCGGCGTACTGGCCGGTGGCGAGGAACGCGCGGACGTCGTCGATGGTGCCGTCGAGCGCCTTGCCGGCGGCTTCCCGCACCCGCGGGCCGCCGGAGGACATGATCTTCGACAGGGCGAGCCGGTCGTCGTCGTCCTTGCCCGGGTAGGCGCCGGTGGCGAGGAACGCCCGCACCTCCTGGAGGGTCCCGACCGAGGCCGCCTCCGCGGCCAGTCGCTGCTCCAGCTTGGTGGAGGCGGCGACCTTCGCAAGGACGCTGGTGCGGTCGTCGTGTTCTCGGGCCAGTGCCAAGTCGGTGCTCAGGAACGCGAGGACGTCCGCGTCGTGGCCCCCCAGCGCGGTCTGTGCCGCGACCTGGACCCACGGGCCGCCGGCACTCAGCAGGCGGGTCGCGGCCAGGCGGCCCTTGGCGACCGCTACCGACGGGTCGACGCCGGCGGCCGTGGCCTCGGCCAGCAGACGCTCGGTGTCGGCGGCCAACTCGGTGGCCTTGCCCGACTCCCACGCGGCCTTCTTCGCCTTCGCCGCCTCCTCGAAGTACGCCTGCTCGGCAGCAGCGACCTCGACAGCCTGCTGCGCCGCCAGACGCTCCGCGTCCGAGGCGCGCGCAAGATCGGCGATCTTGTGCGCCTGGGTCGCGGCGGCTGCCGCCTCGTCGGCGGCCTGCTGCGCCGCAGTGGCGGCGGCCTGGGCGGTGGCGGCTGCAGTGGCGGCTTCGCCGGCGTGGTCCCCCGCCTGTTGGGCAGCCTGGGCTGCCGCAGACGCGTGAGTGGCAGAGGAGTTGGCGGCGCGCTGGGCCTCGGCCGATGCCGCCCGGGCCTCGGCCGCGATCTTCTGGACGGCGGCGCAGGCCCTACTGGCCTCGCCCGCAGCCTTCTTGGCACGGTCCGCGGCGGCCCTGGCACGGTCGCGGGCCTCTTCCGAGACACCGGCCTGGTCGGCTGCCTCCAGCGCGGCGGCGGCGGCCGCGTCCGAGTTGGTGGCCGCTTCCTTCGCCGAGGCGGCCGCGTTGTCGGCCTGCTTCGACGCCTGGAAGGCCCACTGGGCGCGCTCGCCGATGGTCTGTGCTTCACCGGCGGCCTTCTTCGCGGCGATCGCCGCGTTCTTGGCCTTGTCCGCGTCAGCGGCGTTGCCGGCGGCCCTGGCAGCGGCGTCCTGGGCCTGGGCTGCCGCATTGCCGGCGGCCGCCGAAGCGCGGGCGGCGTCGGCGGCGGCGTCGGCGGCCTGCCGGGAGGCCTCGTTGGCCCTGGCGGCGGCCTCGGAGGCGGTCCTGGCGGCCTTCGCGGCCCGCTCGGCCGCGTCGGCGGCCTTCGCAGCGGCGTTGGAGGCCTTCTTCGCGTCGCCCTGTGCCGCCTTGGTCTCCGCTGCGGCCTTCTCGGCGGCTTGCTTGGCCAGGGCGCTCGCGGCCAGTGCCTTGGCGGCGGCGTCCTCGGCCTGCCGGGCCTGCTCGCCGGCCTGGTCGACGGCGTTGCTCGTCAGGTCGGCGAGCTGGGAGATCGTCAGGGTTTCCTGGTCGTGCGCGGCGGCGGTCTGGTAGCCGTAGCGCAGGAACTCCCGGACGTCGTCGATGGTGCCGTCCAGCGCCAGGCCCGCGGCCTTCTTCACCTCCGTGCTGCCGGAGGACATCAGCTGCGACAGCTTCAGGCGGTCGTCGTCCTCGCGCGCCCGGTACTGGCCGGTGGCGAGGAAGGCGTTGACGTCGTCGATGGTGCCGTCCAGCGCCAGGCCCGCGGCCTTGCGCACCGCCGGCCCGCCGGACGACATGATCTGGGACAGCTTCAGCCGCTGGTCGTCCTCGAACGGACGCTTGTAGCCGTTGTCGACGAACGCCTGGACGTCGGCCGCGCTGCCGGCGAGCGCCTTCAGCGCCGCCGCGCGCACCCACGGGCCGGAGGTCGCGATGACCTCCTCCACCCGGGTGCGCAGGTCGGTCTCGGAGGCGGCGGTCCGGCCGGTGGCCAGGAACGCGGCCACGTCGCCGTCGGAGCCGGCCAGCGCGGTCTCGGCGGCCTGCCTGACCGCCGGGCCGCCGTCCTTCCACGCCGCGATCGCCGCGACCCGGTCGGGAACGGGGCCGATCGGCGGCTCCCCGGCGGCGAAGGCGGGCGTGGCGAGCAGGCCGGCGAGCAGGCCGCCGACCGCGACACCGACGGCACCGCGCCGCCAGGTCGTCCATTGCCTACTGGTGATTCTCATCGAAGGTCTGTGATCCCCTCAGGTGGTGGTGACGGACACGCCGGAGAGCCGGGCAGGGCCGGTGCGCCCGGGCGGGCACGGCGACGGGGCCGTGTGCGGTTGCCGGGCTCTTCCGGAAGGGCCCGGGCATCTGCGGCAGTGCGGATGCCCGGGCCGGAGCAGTGCTCGGAGTACCGGGTGGGTGCAGCAGGACCGGAGCCTGCCGCGGGGTCAGGCCTTCACGGACACGAGCTCGAACTTCTCGTTCGGGTCGCCCTTGCAGTCGAACAGGATGATCGGGTTGCCGTTGTTCCAGACCGGGCCCGCCCCGGCGACGTTGATGCAGCGTCCGCTGGCGGGGTTGCGGAGCTGGCCGTCGGCGGTCCACTCGAACTTCTCGTTGGCGGCGCCGGCGACGCAGTCGAACAGGATGATCGGGGTGCCGTTGTCCCAGGTCGGCCCGGCGCCCTTGACGTTCAGGCAGCGCCCGCTCACGTAGTTGAGCAGCTGACCGTCAGCGGTGAGGCGGAACTGCTCGTTCGCGTCGCCCTTGCAGTCCCACAGGATGACCGGAGTGTTGTTGTCCCAGGTCGGGCCCGCGCCGGTGAGGTTGAGGCAGCGTCCGCTGCCCACGTTGCGCAGCTGGCCGACGGCGCTGGGGATCTCGTTGTCGGCGACGGGCCGGAACTTCTCGTTCGGGTCGCCCTTGCAGTCGAACAGGATGACCGGGGTGTTGTTCGGCCAGGTCGGGCCCGCCCCGGCGACGTTGATGCAGCGTCCGCTGGCGGGGTTGCGGATTTGGCCGTCGGCGGTCCACTCGAACTTCTCGTTGCCCGCCCCGGCGACGCAGTCGAACAGGATGATCGGGGTGCCGTTGTCCCAGGTCGGCCCCGCGCCCTTGACGTTCAGGCAGCGCCCGCTGACCGGGTTGCGCAGCTGGCCGTCGGCGGTGATCCGGAACTTCTCGTTGTCCGCGCCGAGCGTGCAGTCGAACGCGATGACCGGGTTCTCGTTGCCCCAGGGGCCGGCTCCGGCGAGGTTGAGGCAGCGCCCGCTGGCCGGGTTCAGAAGGTCGAAGACGCGGCTGGTTTGCGGGGTGATCCAGGCACCGAGGTCGTCGACGCGGGCGGCCTGTGCGCCGGTGCGGGTCTCGCTCGCCGGGGTGCCGAGGCAGCCGGCTTGCCAGGCGCGGGAGACGACGCCGGTGATCTCGCCGGTGGTGTTGACGACCGGGGCGCCGGTGTCGCCGGCGCACACGGGGGCGGCGCCGGTGGCGGGGGAGAGGTCGACGGCGGTGGCGCTGATGGCGCCGATGGTCTGGTTGGTGGTGCGCGGACCGCTGCCGGTGCCCCAGCTCGTGGCGGTGCGGCCGAAGCCGGCGACCTTCACGGCGGACCCACCCGTCGCCGCCGCGGTGGCAGCCTTGAGCGGGGCGACTCCGCTGATCGGGGTGGCCAGGCGGGCAAGAGCGGTGTCTCGGTCGCCGCGGGGGACGAGCTCGACGATGTCGACGCTGCGGCCGCCCGCGGTGAACGAGCTCTTCACGCCGGGCGCGCCGGCGGCGAGCGAGTCGGGGGCGTCGGTGAAGCAGCCGGCCGAGGTGAGGACCCACAGCGGGTCGACCAGGGTGCCGGTGCAGCCGCGGGATCCGGCCCGGCCCGGTGCGCCGACGGCGATGGAGCCGACGGCGGGGAACTCGGGGGCGGGCGTGGCGGCGGCGGTGCCGTCGGTGGCGACGAGTTCGAGCAGGACGGCCGGCTTGTTGCCGGTCGAGTTGTCGGCCTGGCCGACGGGGGTCCAGTCGTTCTTCGTGATGTCGACGTTGCTGGTGGCGCCTTCGGTGCTGAGGGTCGCCTTGATCGCGTGGCTGTCGCCCTTGATGTTGATGACGTTGGGAGTCTCGAGGGCGAGGTATCCGGAGGGTCCGGTGATCTTGAAGCAGACCTCGTACGGTGCGGCGACCTGGCGCACGACCCGGACCAGGCCCGACTCGGAGGCGCAGTCGGCGAGGCGGATGTTGCCGTCGCCGGCCTTCAGCGTCAGGTTCTGCTCGGCCAGGATCTTCGCGGCGTCCGGGTAGCCGAACGCCTCCACGGCCAGTGGCGCCGCGGGCTCCGTCGCGGACGCCGGCAGGGAGACGGCGGCGCCGGGTACGGCAAGCAGGGCGGCCACCAACACTGCGGGCCGCTTAATTCTCTGCAAAGGGAACCTCCAAAACGGGAAATACGGACTTCGTCAGGGCGAAAAATTGCCGGTCGCACGCTATCGAAAAAATGGATCGTCAGCCACAGGGTAGATATTATTGATATTGGGATGCGCGGGGGAATTTCGGGGAAATGGGGAATTTGTTAATATTATTCACAATGTGGACAAGATCGGTCGTCTCCGTGCCCCCGGTGAAGTTCCTGGGTCCGGCCTTCACCGCAAGGGCCGGGGTGGCGGCATCCCGACAGGCCGCCACCCGACAGCCCGAACGGCCCTCCGAGGCGTCTCCACGTCTTCCGATGTCCCGTCACCGCGCGCGCAGGCACGGTCATGTGATGGACCGTCGGCCAGCACGGCGGATCGGCCGTCAGAGGGCAGGGGCGACGGGAAGGGGCTGCGCGGCCGGATAAGGGGTGCCCAGGACGACAAGCCGGCCCCGGCCGCGCGGCGTCCACCAGGAGCAGGTCGAAGGCCCGTTGGCCGGGCCGCAAACAGCCGACGAGCGAAAGGGCCAGGAACGTGCGATCGGCCCACGTCGGGTAGGGCGCAGATCATCAGAAAGGTGCTGGACGGTACCGAATGCGGGCCGAGTTTCCGGCCGCCGCGCGGTACTCCGCCGTGCACTCGGAGATGCGTGACTCCTGCGGCGGCCGACGGGCCAAGCAGTTCTTGGGACTTCCGCCGCGGAGGCGGTGACGACCGCCGGGACTCCGCAGCGCCCGCCCTGCGCCGCGACCCCGCCACCCGCCCCGGGCCGTCCACGCACGGGCTGACGACCTCCCCGGCCGGCGTGGCGAATACCTCGTCCCGCCCGTCCTCGCCGCCGCGTTGCTCATCGTCTGGACGTTCAGGGCCGTGTTCCACCTCCGCATCCGCCGCGGGCCCTGCCGTCCGGGTCCGCGCCTGCTGCGGTCAGCTGCCGCTCGGCCGCGCCGTCGTCCGGCCGGGCGTCCACGTGCAGTGGCGGCCGGTGGAGGGTGGCGGCCCGTCATGGCGGGGTGGCCGCAGCGTCCCTGCGGTGGCGAGACGCACGACACCGCCGCCCTGCTCGACCACCGACGGAAGCCCGGCGGCACCCTGGGGAAGCCGGCTGGTCCGCCGAGGTCCCGGCGGCCCCGTGCGCGGGATGACCGCCCCAAGTCACCATCCCTGGCAGGTATTCCGCCACTCCTGCCCCGCGCCCGGTGGCTGACGGGCCGAGCCGCCGCGACTTCCCCTCGGTGGGCCAGGCCGGCCGAACGAGGGGCGAGCCAGATGCTTTGCGGCGCGCGCCGACGCAGCACGCGGAATGGCGTGGGCTCAGACCTGCCCGTGTTCGGCTGCCCACCCGATGATGGCAACGACGGCCTGGTCGAGACTGTCGGTGCGGCCCAGGCGCACGCCGTCGCCGTTACCGTTCCGCCCGTAGGCGCCCCACCCGCCGGCGTAGTCGATGGCCCATCCGATGGCCATGAACCCGTCGTGGTAGGCGGGATGCCACAAGAAGACGGTCTCCTCTCCGGAGTCGACTTCTCGGGTCGTCCGATAGCCGGCCCGAGACAGTTCCTTCTGCATCTTCCGCGACGGCTCTGTCACATCTCCCCCTGAGTAGACAAGCGAGCCCAGATTAGGCGCTCGATGAGAGGCGGGAAAGAGAACGTCCTCCGCTCCGTCGGGGCGTGGGGCGTGGCGAGGTGGCGTGAAGGGGCGCGGCCGGGCGCGCGGGACCGCTCGGGCCGAGTTTCAGGCGTTCCAGGTGTTCCTGGCGCCGGCGGGCACCAGAGGTGTGCCAGGCCGCGCGGCGCCGCCCGCGGACCCCGGGTTCGCGGGCGGGCGGGCGGGCGGCGCGGGGAGGGCCCTCGGCGCCGGGCCCCGCGTCGGCTGATAGGCCCTGCGCCGGCGCCGACAGCGAGCTCGCGGAAAAGCCGGAGCGGCATCCGAAAAATGCGCGAATGGCCCGCCGTGGCGGGCCCGTTGGCCCCGCCACCGACTGGAGCGACAGCACGGCCACCACGGGCCGGCCGCGCCGGGCCATTCGCATTGACCAGCGGGCCCGGCCGCTGCGAAGGCGGCGCGGCCTGCCCGCTCCCCGCCGGCCGACGGATCGTCAAACCGGGTCGCAGGCCCGACTTGTGACGGTTCGTATCCGGATGGGGCGGTGCACCCGAAATAGCGCGCTTTTCCCCGCTCGGGAATCCTCCGTCGACGGCCGCGGGCGAATTCCGATAGCTTGATCATGTTCGAATGATTACCCGCATCGAAATGTCCGAATTCTCGGCATGGGGAGGATAATTTTGCGCAGAGTTAAGACGCCTGTTCCGTTGCTGGCGGCCCTGCTGGCAATACCGGGGGCGGTCGCCGCGACACCGGCGGCCGCGGAAGAGGCGCCGCCGCCGCTGGCCGTCGAGACGTTCGCGTACCCGGACGCGGCGAAGATCCTCGCGGAGCAGAGCCTCACGGTGAAGACCGGCGACGGGAACATCAAGCTGGCCGACTGCGCGTCGGAGTCGGGACTGGTCCGGGTGGTCCGCCAGGTGGCCAGCCCGGCCGAGGTCTGCTTCAAGGTCACCGGCCCGTCCGGCTACCTCGCGGTGGAGACCGCGAACGTCATCAACATCAAGGGCGACAGCCACGCGATCAAGGCGACGCTCAGCACCGACGGTGCCACGAGCAGCGTCGACATCGCGAAGAACAACTGGACCCCGGTCGGCGAGGCCGACAACCAGACCGGCAACAAGCCCGCGATGCTGCTCGAACTGGTGGCCGGCGACGGCCCCGCCGCCCCGACGCCCACCCCGGAGTTCCCCGCCGTCGGCGCGCTCGCCGTCGGCGCCCCCGGCCGGGCCGCCTCCCGCGGCTGCACCGGCACCCTGGTCGACCCGCAGTGGGTGCTGACCTCCACCGGCTGCATCGCCGACCCGTTCCGTCCCAACGCCGACCTTCCGATCTTCAACCAGGGCACCCCGGCGACCAGGACGACCTTCACCGTCGGCGGACACACCGTCGACGTCGCCGAGTTCGGCACCCACACGGACCGCAAGGCCGTGCTGGCCCGCCTCGCCACGCCGGTCACCGACGTCACCCCGCTCAAGATCGCCGCGAGCGCCCCCGCTGCCGGCGACACCCTGAAGGCCGCCGGCTTCGGCCGCAACGCCACCTCGTGGTGGAGCGCCGCCCCCCGCACCACCACGCAGACCGTCGGCACGCTCTCCGCCACCGACATCGACCTCGCGCCGGCCGCCGGCGCGGCACCGATCTGCGCCGGTGACACCGGAGCCCCGCTGGTCAACGCCGCCGGAACGATCAGCGGCGTCGTCTCGCGCGCCTGGCAGGGCGGCTGCGCCGGCACGGCCTCGGCACAGAACGGCGCCCGGGCGATCCGGGCGGACGGCCTCGGCTCCTGGCTGCTCGCGGCCCGTGCCACCGATCCCGGCTGGAAGGCGTCCGTGCTCGTCAACGGCGGCAACGGCGCGCTCTACCGGGCGGTGCGCCTCGCCGACGGCAGCACCACCGACTTCACCGACATCCAGGCCCGCACCGGCGCCTCGGGCGGCGTGAAGGCGTTCGCGGAGACCGGCGTCAACAACGAGACCCACCTCTTCGCGCTCGGCAACGACGGCCACCTGTGGCACTCCGCGCTCCGCCCCGAGCGGCCCTGGCCGGCCGCCGCCGTCATCGCGAGCCCGCGCACCGACCTGACCGGCAGCGGCCGGACGCTGACCGGCATCACCGCGGTCTCCGCCGTGTCCATCGGCTGGGACCTGCACGTGGTCGTCGTCGCCGACGGCAAGGTCCACCACACCATGCGCGACAGCAACGGCACCTGGAGCGGCTGGGGCGACGTGCAGACGGTCGCCGGATCGATCGGCACCGTCACCACCGTCGCCATCGCGGGCGTCGGCAACGAACTGCAGGTCGTCGCCGTCGCCGGCGGCAAGGCGTACCACACCGTCCGCGCCGCCGCCGGCACCTGGAGCGGCTGGGGCGACGTCGCCCAGGCCGCCGGGGCGACCGGCCCGATCAGCGGCGTCACCGTCGCCGGGTCGGGCAACGACGCGCACATCGCGGTGCTGGTCGACAACGGAGCCCGGCAGTTCCACACCATTCGCCGCGCCGACCGGACCTGGCAGCCGTTCGCCGACCTGGCCGGCGTCTGGGGCGGCCTCACCGCCACCTCGATCAGCGCCTCGACGGTCGACGGACAGGTCCAGTTCACCGTCACCACCGGAGACGACCGCCTGCTGTGGACGGCCCGCAGGGCCGACGCGACCTGGGCCCAGGTCACCGCGCTGAACCTCGCCGGCACCTCCGGCGCCCACAACCGGAGCGCCGTCACCGGCTACATCGTCTGACCCCGCCCGTGCACCCGGCGGCGGCCGCGACACCCGTCGCGACCGCCGCCGGTCGCGGGTCCGCCCGCAGCACCGGCACGTCGACCCAGCGGCCGCACGGGCCTGCCCGGCCGATCCGACACGATCGGCCGGACCCGGGCCGCACGAACCCGAGAGGATTCCGGATCTTCGATGAAGATCACCAGACCACACCAGGCCCTACGCCTGCGCGCCGCCGTCGGGTTGGCGTTCGGCGGCCTGCTCGGCAGCCTGCTGGCCGCGCCGGCCGCGGCCGACAGCCCGCCGCCGATCGGGCCGGTCGCCGACCGCGTCTCCGCCGTGGCCGCGTGGAAGGCGGGCGGACCGGTCGTCAGGCGGGCCGCCGAGACCGCGCTGGCCGGCTCCGACGCCGACGTGGCCGCGTTCCTGGCCACCGGCCGCGCGGCCGCGTCCGAGCAGGACCTGCGCGCCCGCGTCGAGGAACTCGTCGCGGGCTCCGGCCCCTGGGTGCGGGACGCCGCGCGGAAGGCCCTCGCCGGCTCCGCGGCCGACGTGCAGGCGTTCGTCGACGGCGGCTACAAGCGGCCGTTCGAGGACGACCAGCGGCTGCAGCTGTCGCAGATCATGTCCTCCGGCGGGCCGGCCGTGCGCAAGGCCGCCGGTCTCGCGCTGGACGGCAGCAACGACGACGTCAACGCGTTCCTGACGACCGGTCAGTACCGGGCGCAGGAGGACGACGACCGGCTGAAGCTGTCCCAGCTGATGTCCAGCGGCGGACCGGAGGTCAAGAAGGCCGCCGGCACTGCCCTGGACGGCACCATCGACGACGTCCGGGAGTTCCTGCGCTACGGCTACCAGACCGCCGCCGCGCACGACGCCGAAACCCTGAACATCGCCCAGCTCGCGGACCTCACCAAGAACGCCGCCGACCAGGCCGGCGAGCAGTCCCGCGCGGCGAAGGACGCCGCCGCCAAGGCCGTCGACGCGAGCGCGCTGGCCAAGCAGGCCGCACAGCGCGCCGCCGACGAGACCCGGCAGGCCCAGGGCGAGGCGAAGAAGGCCTCCAACGCGGCCGGCAAGGCCGCCGACGCCGCCGACCGGGCCGCCAAGGCCGCCCAGACCGCCTCCCGGGCGGCCACCAGCGCCAACGAGGCCGCCCGCCAGGCCGCCTCCGCGGCCGCCGACGCCGCCCGGGCCTCCGGCCTCGCCGGCGAGGCCGCCGCCAAGGCCCAGGCCGCGGCCGGCCGGGCCGGGAGCAACGCCGCGGACGCCGCGGCCGCCAGGGACGCGGCGGTCGTCGCGCGCAAGGCCGCCGCCGACGCCAAGACCGCCGGCGAGGCCGCGCAGTGGGCCGGCCGCGCCACCCAGCAGGCCAACGAGGCCACCTCGGCGGCAAAGCTGGCCGGCGACAACGCCCAGGCCGCCGCCGACGCCGCACTGGAGGCGGCCACCCAATCCGGGGTGACCAGCGAGGCCGCGGAACGCGCCCGCCGGGCCGCCGACCGCGCCCGGTCGGCCGCCGCCGAGGCGCGCCGTGCCTCGGCCGCCACCGCGAAGATCTCCGCCGAGGCGAAGGCCGCCGCCGACGAGGCCCAACGCGCCTCCAACGCCTCCGCCGCCCACGCCGAAGCGGCCGCCGCCGCGGCCGAGCAGGCCGCCGCCCACGCGGCGAGGCCGCCACCGCCGCCGACACCGCGAAGGCCGCCGCCGAGGCGGCCCGGACCGCCGCCGACACCGCCGCCCAGACGGCGGAGCAGGCCCACAAGGTCACCGACATCGCCCGCGCCTCGGACGCCGAGCGGCTGGCCGCCGAACAGGCCGCCCAGACGGCCGTCGCCGAGCAGGCCTACTTCGAGGAGGCCCGCAAGGCCAAGGACGCGGCCTGGGAGTCCGGCAAGGCCACGGCGCTCGCCGCCGACACCCAGCGCCTGCTCACCGAGGCCACCGCCGCCGGCACCGACCGGGCGACGGCCGTCACCAAGGGCCGGCTGGCCGCCACCCGGCTGCTCAGCACCGGCGGACCCTGGGTCCAGGGCGCCGCGCAGAGCGCCCTGGAGGGCCACGACGCCGACGTCATGGCCTTCCTGACGACGGATCTGGAGACCGCGAAGCTCCGCGACGACCGCGCCAGCGTCACCGCCCAGGCCCTCGCCGCCACCAAGATCGAGCAGCGGCTGGCCGCCGAGACGGCCGCGGTCGGCACCCCGGAGCAAGTGCGGGCGTTCCTCGCGACCGGCGCCTATCCGGGCAAGGACGACGACGACCGGCTGGCCCTGTCGAAGATCATGTCCTCCGGCGGGCCGCGGGTGCGGGAAGCCGCCGGCAAGGCGCTGGACGGCACCATCGACGACGTCCGCGCGTTCCTCGCCACCGGCCAGTACGCCGCGCGCGACGACGACAACCGGCTGCTGGTCTCCCAGGCCATCTCCGCCGGCGGGCCCGAGGTCCAGGCCGCGGCCCGGGCCGTCATGTCCGGCCCGACCTCCGGCCTCCAGCCGTTCCTGTCCATCGGCCTGGCCAAGGCCCAGCAGCGCGACGCCGTGACCGCGGCCCACGTCGCCACCGTCGCCGCCTACCTGCAGGACATCGACGGCAACACCGCCCTGGCAAGCCAGTACGCGGCCGAAGCAGCGGCGGCCTACGCCACCGCCCGCGGCGCCAGCGACGAGGCCAAGGCCTACGCCGGCCAGGCCCGGACCTCCGCGGACGAGGCGGCGGCCTGGGCCTCGCAGGCCGCCGAGTCCGCCCGCCAGGCCAGGGCGTCCGCCGACCGGGCCGCCGGGTACGCCAAGCAGGCCCGCGCGTCCGCCGCCAGCGCGGACGCCGCCGCCCACCGCGCCGAGTACTCGGCTGCCGCCGCCGGCAGCTACGAGGCGAAGGCCAAGCAGTTCGCCGCCGACGCCCAGGACGCCAAGACCAAGGCGCAGGCCTCCGCCACCGCGGCCGGAAAGAGCGCCGAGGAGGCCCAGCAGGCCGCCCGGGACGCCGCGGCCGAGGTCGGCCGCAAGCAGCAGGCCGACAACGACGACGGAAAGCTGCAGAACGAGACCGCCGTCGTCGACAGCCTCGGCAGGGTCTCGTACATCGTGATGGTGCCGCGGCCCGACGTGAAGTACAGCTACACCGAGCACGGGTCGCACTGCGTCGAGTACGACCCCGAGTTCATGGCCGTCCTGCTCAGCAACTGGAGGGAGGAGGGCAAGAACCTCGTCTGCGACCAACCCGTGACCGTCAAGGCCACGGGCACGCTCGACTACTTCCTCAAGACCTGCCCCGAACCGGGCCTCGCCATCGCGACCTGCCTCGGCCGGTACTCGACCTGGGAGACCGTCCTCGTCGACAGCCAGACGCTGACCGACGTCACCTACGAGGCCACGGTCAAGAAGCAGTACAAGAGCACCAACCAGATGATCTTCGAAGCGCTCACCGGCGACTTCGTCAAGTGCTGGAACAACCCCGGGGTCAACGCGTCCTGCGCGTGGGCCGCCTCCAACTTCATCCCGTGGGGCACGCTCGCCAAGGGCGTCAAGGGCATCGCCGCCTTCCGCCTCGCCCTGGAGACCGGCATCGGGCTGGAGGACGCGAAACTCGCCGTCCAGGCGAGCCTCGACGGGTACAAGGCCGGCGCCGCCGCCAAGCTCACCCAGGCCGCCGACCTGATCGAAGCGGTCCGCGCCTCCCTGCGCAGCGGCGTCGGAATCGACGAGGCCCTCGCCGCGATCCGCGCCAACCCGTACGTGGACCGCGCGCTCGTGGAGCGGATGGAAGCGGCCCGCAACGCCCTCGCCAAGTGCAAGACGCGCCCCAACAGCTTCCTCGCCGGCACCCCCGTCCTGATGGCCGACCGCACCACCCGGCCCATCGAGACGGTCCGGGTCGGCGACCGGGTGCTCGCCACCGACCCGGTCACCGGCGAGACCGGGGCCCGCACCGTCACCGCGACGATCCGCACCCCCGACGACCGCGAGTTCACCGAACTGACCGTCCGGGGCCAGGACGGCGCCACCGGCGCCCTCACCGGCACCGACCACCACCCCTTCTGGGTGGAGAACCGGCAGGCCTGGGCCGACGCCGCCGCCGTGCTCCCCGGGGACACGCTGCGCACCGACACCGGCGCCGCCGTCCAGGTCGCGTCCGTGCGCCACTGGACCGGCCTGGAGCCCGCCTACAACCTGTCCGTGGACGGGCTGCACACCTACTACGTGCAGGCCGGCGGCACCGCCGTCCTGGTCCACAACACCGAGATCTGCGAGTACTACGGGGACTACACCACCGACGGCACCGAGCTCATCGGCACCCTGGAGGACGGCGCACTCTCCATGGTCGTCATCCGCGGGGCGAGCACGACCCCGGGCTGGCAGATGTTCGACGAGGTCATGGCGCACTTCAAGCCCGAGAACGTCCGCAGGTTCGACGCGGACTGGGGCGTGGCCCTCGACTCGAACCTGAAGGAGTTCAACGAGAACCTGCTGAAAGGCATGAGCCTCAAGGACGCCGCCCGCAACACCTTCTCCGGACGCAACTGCGCCCGCTACGGACTGACCGAGGTCGAGATCGACTCGTCCATGCTGGTCGGCACACCCGGCCACTACACCAAGGCAGCACCGAAGTTCACCCGCCCGACGGGCTGACCCGTCCGACCCGAAGGCCCGGCCCCGCTGTTGCAGCGGGTGCCGGGCCTTCGGGCTGCCGACTCAGGTGTAGACGCCCTCGCTGTACTCCTCGCGGGTCAACCGGAACCGGTCGGGCTGCTCGCGCCGCAACACCTCGTACCGCTCCGTGAAGACGTCGAGCGCGCCGTGCAGACTGCAGCCGCGCACCTGACGGATCGTCCGCAGCGCGGCGCCGATCCGACGCTCGAAGATGTCCAGGTCGACGCTGTCCGGTAGCTGCTCCACAGGCCAGAGGGTAGCAGCGGCGCCGCACCCGCCCGCGCCGGGACGACGCGGTGCCCGTCCGGGTTCGGCCCCGACGCGCTCGGTCTCCGGTGCAGGCCGCCGAGGTGCGGCGCGGGGCACATGCGGTCACTGCCGGCGGCGAGACCTCAGAGCGTGCAGCCCCGCGTGCACCGCGCACGCCGCCAACGCCCCCGGCGGTGCCAGCGTGAGCCCCAGGTAGACGTCCTTCAGGCCGAGCGGAGGCGCGCACGGGCCGGCCCCGAGCACGCAGACCAAGGTCCTCAGCAGCGGGAGCCACCCCATCACCGCGAGCGCCCCGGAGCCGTAGGCCGCGAGCAGGCCCCGGACGATCGGCAACGGCGCGTAGTCGCGGGTCGCCCACCAGGCCGCCGTGAGCTGGGCGGCGCAGGTCAGCACGATCAGCCCCCGGAACGGGGAATCCATCAGCAGCGTCATGAGGACGCCCAGCGCGGACGCGGCGAGGCCGACGGGAACCCCCAGCCGGACCAGGGGCCCGGCAGTCGGCCGGGGAGGGCCGAAACCGGCGGCCGGCCGCCTTCGCGCCGCACGCCCGGCGACGTACCGCCCGGCGACCGGTATCAGCACCGCCGTCACCGTCAGCGGAGTCAGGGCGGACGCGGCGACGCGGGCGGATTGGAGCACGAGGCTCAGGACGAAGACCTAGCGCCCCGGGAAGCTCCGGGAACAGGAAGGACGCCGCGTACAGCGTCAGGCTCGGCA
>NZ_KK853997.1:7964263-8015280 GCF_000696185.1 Kitasatospora cheerisanensis KCTC 2395
AAGGACGCCGCGTACAGCGTCAGGCTCGGCAACCGCATCAGGAAGTCGAACGCGGGGGCCAGACCCGCGGCCGACACCGCCAGCACCACCGCCGCCACCAGCCGCGGCCGCCGGCCCGGCACAGCGGCCCACGAGCGTGCCACCGCAGCCAGCCACCCGGCCGTGGCCAGACCGCACAGGCCCACCAGCGCCGCGTACGGGACGAACAGGGTGATCCCCTTGCCGCCGAGCATCGCCGCACTGGCGGCCCCCGTCGGCGACAGCAGGTGCGCCGCGCCACCCCCAGCGCGAGGCCGAAGCCCGCCTGCCGGATCCGTACCCGGCCGGTTCCTCCGGCGGCCGCGCCGACTCCCGCCACAGCGCGGTGCCCGCCGCCCCGATCAGCAGCGCGGTCGCCAGCCCCGCCGCCAGTGCCTCGGTGCCCGCACCGGCCTGGCTGCCGCCGCCGATCGGCCCCAGTGCCACGAAGTCGTAGAGAAACGCCGCCGTGGCCCCCACCGCGCAGAAGTCCCAGAACCCGCCCCGGCCCAGCAGACGTTCGTCCACCAGCGCCCGCTCGCGCAGCGCCGCCGTCGGATGGACCCGCAGCAGCGCAGAGCGCCAACCGGAACGCGGCGCGGACGGCAGGCCGTAGGTGCGGAACAACCGCAGCAGCGAATCCGGCGACCCCTCCCAGCTCCGCACCCGCGCGTCCGCGTACAACTCCCGGCTGCGCAGCACCGAGTTCTTGAGGAAGGCGGCCAGCACCGCCAGCAGCCCCAGGCGCACGGCGTGGGTCAGGTTGGAGGCGGCGAGCTCCGGTCCGAGGAACAGGCTGCCCGGCACGGCGAGGGCGGCGGAGGCCAGCAGGAGCGGTCCGTTCATCCGCCACACGATGAGCGTCAGGAAGGCCACATCGAGGTCCCGGTTGCGGATGTGGGCGAGCTCGTGCAGCACCACCGTCCGGAACGCGTCCCGGTCCCGCGCGAACAGCGCCAGCAGTCCGCCGCTCAGCACCACCCGCCGCCGCCTCACGTGACCGAAGGCGAGGGCGTCGATCCCGGGTTGGAGGGGTTCGGCCAGGAACGTGACCCGCCGGTGCAGTCCGGCCGTCCTGGTCAACTCGTCCAGAGAGGCCGACAGTTCCGGCATGCCCGCCAGCTCCCGGTATCCGCGCCGGCGGCTCCGCCAGGCGGGCAGGCAGGCGTAGACGCAGCCGATGACCAGGAGCAGAAGGACGGTCGCTCCGGCGGTGACCGCCCACCCCGTGCCCGCCCGCGGGTCGTGGCAGTCGAAGACGAACGGCGGCACCTCGCCGCCCGGACGCGCGTTGCTCGCGCCGGCCGCGTCCTGTGTCGCACGGACCGCGCACTGGTAGTACGCCAGCATCTGCTGCGGCTCGACCGAGGTGAGGAGCATCGACGACACGCCATTGACCAGCGTTGCCGACGCCGTCGTCACCGCGGTGATCAGCAGCACGAAACGCGCGGTGGTGCCGGAGGGGAGGCCGAACGGACCGCGCCCGGGCCGCGCCGGGCCGCCGGCTAAGGCGCCGGCTGAGGCACCGGCGGTCACGGCGCGGAACCCTGCGGGCTGCCCGCTGCTCCGTCCGGGTCGGCGGGGTCGGCCGGGTGGGTCGGGTCGGCCGGGTAGGTTGGGTCGGCGGTGGCAACGGCCAGCTCCGCCACGATGGCGTCCGCGATCGCCCGGGCCTGCTCCTCCGGGACCCGCAGTTGCAGTGCCGTCTGCCTGGCGACCTGGCGCACCACGGCCAACTGCGCGGCGGACGGCGGCTCGACCGCGTCGACAGGTGGTGCCGCTGCGATCCGCCGCCGTCCGAACCTGAACCGGACCCATCGGCCCGCAGACTCCGCAGCCCGGTCGGAGGCCTGCTCGGCGAAGTGCTCCAGGACGCGGACCGCAGCCGCGAGCGCGGCGGTGCTGAGCAGCGTCGCCACCGTTTCCAGCCCGAGCCCCAGCGGTTCGTCACGGCCCTGCGGGACCGCCCACGGCGGCGGGGGAGAGCGGTGGAAGGCCTCCGCCGTCATCGCGAACTGCGGCAGCTCCTCCGGCGCGACGGCCTCCACCGCGCGCCGCGCCAGCCGCGTCGCCAGCGTCCGATCGTACGTGCGCATTCCGTCCGCCCCTCCCCCGACAGGTGGTCGACGACACTATCCCCCCTGCCGAGCCCCCGTACTCGGTTTCTGCACCATCGATCAGTGCGGCTGGCTCACCGCCACCATCGCCGACCTGGCGGGCCCGTGCGGGCTGACGGGCCCTCAGCGGACCGGCCGGGCGGGCGCCGCAGCGACGTTCAAGCCGTGGTGGACCCGGCGGGCGGGCACGGTGGGCGGCGGGAATTCCGGTTGCCCGACGTCCGTTGCGCCGCGTACTTTTCGGGCCAGCGGCACGTAGCTCGATCAGTGAGAGCACCAGGCTCGGGGCCTGGGGGGTGCGGGGGCAGGGCCCGCCGTGTCGGCCATGGACAGCAACGCTGAGCAGCAGCACTCGACGACGACCGCCTCCACCGACTACGCGCACGGGCAGCTGGCCCGGGCCTTCGCCACGGCGCTCTCCCATCCGGATCCGGCGACCCGTTCCCGCGCCGACGCGCGGGCGGGCCGCTGGCGCGCGGTGCTGGCGGGGATGCTGGACGGCAGCCTGCGGATCGGTTCCCGGACGCCGGTGGCGGGCCTGCCTGCCTGGGTGACGCCGGAGGTGGAGCGCGGCGGGTTCGCGACCGGACGGGCTTGCGCCGAGGGGCCGTTGAAGCCGTACGAGGTGGCGGCCTGCCGGGCGGCGGGGATCCCGGAGGGCCGGGCCGAGCTGTTCGCGTACTCGCTCACCGAGGCCGGGCTGGCCGGGCTGTGGGCGCTGCTGGACAGCGGGCGCTACCGGGTGACGGTGCCAGAGGAGGCGGCGCTGCTGACCGTGGCATGGCTGGTGCGGGCCGGCGAGCAGGCGGCGGCTCTCGAACTGGTCGAGGTGCTGGCGCCGTTCGCGGCGCGGCTGCGCTTCACGCCTCCGCCGGGCGACAGTGCCGGTGCTGCGCCGGACGCGGTCCACCGGCGGTCCGTCGGCGACGCCGTCGCCGCGCTGGCCTCCCGGAAGCCGAACCGGTCGGTGGAGACCCAGCGCGAGGCGCTGACGGTGTGGCTGCCGTTCTCCGACGAGCTGCTGGCGCACTGGCTGGAGGCAACGGAGGGCGGGCAGCCGCTCGACGCGGACCCGGGCCCCGAGTGGCGGCGGCGCGGCGCCGAACTGCTGCTGCGGTACCGGACGTTGGCCGTCGCGCACCCGCTGTCCGGCAAGCACCGCAGGCGCGGGACCAACCTCGCCGTGCTGCGGTCCGCGCTGGAGGCCGCGGTCGCCGGCGAGCCGCTCGACCCCCGGCTGCGTGGACTGCTCCTGCTCGCCGTGGACGGCATGGTGCGCAAGCGCGGACTGCCCGGGTCCGAGACCCACGCCGCGCTGCGGGCGACCCAGGCCGAGCAGGCCGCGCTGCCCTCCCACCACGCGATCGCGCAGGTGCTGGCGGGCCGTCTCGCGGTGCTCGGCCAGGACGACGGTCTGACCGATCCGGACGCCGTGCTGGCGCCGGTCACCGCCGCCGAGGCGGCCGCGTCCGGTGTCCCGGCCGGGGCGGCGGTGCCGGCAGCACTGTTCAAGCCGGTGCTGGCGGCGACCAGCGCGCCCGTCGAGACGCTGATCGAGCGCGGGCTGGTGCCGTCCGCCGAGGTGCTGGCGGAGCTGGCGCCACAACTGGCCGCGGCGGCGGAGGCCGCAGCACACGCCGATCCGGCGCTGCGCGGCCTGGTGTCGGCCGGTCACCGCGCGTTCGCCGGACGGCGGTCGTTGCTGCTGCTCGACTACGCGCACCAGATCCGGGCGGAGGAACTGCCCTGGGTCCGGGCGGTCCGCCCGTACCGGAACGGCGACCCGGCCGCCCGGCAGAGCGGGATGGCCGCGCTGCGCCGGCTCGGCGAGCTGGCCGTGGGCACCTTCCCCGGAACGATCCTGCCGAACCCGCTGGTCGGCGAGCTGGCCGGGTTGGCGCGGCGGGCCGAATCCGCGCTGCCGTTCACCGAGGAGCTGGCGGCGGACATCTTCATGGGCGGCTTCACTCCGAAGTTCGCAGCGGCCGCCGGGATCGCCGCGGGCCTGCTCGAGGGGACGCTGTACGAGCGGTACTTCGGCATCGACTACGCCGGGGTGTGGGTGCTCGCCCAGCGCGCCGAGAAGGACAGGGAGCGGTCGGTGGTGGCCCGGGAGTTCTCGGAGCTGTGCCGCCGCCGCGCCGGCAGCCCCGCACTCCGCGGGTCGGTGGCCGCCAACGGGACGGTGATCGAGCAGGCGCAGATCCTCACCACGCACAACCTGGCCGTCCTCGCCGGGCCGGTCGGCGTCGTGCCGGCGGGCGGCTGGCCGGCGGCGGCGCTCGGCGCGTTCACCACGGCGCGGCAACTGGTGGCGCTGGCCGAGCGGTTGCCGCGGCCGCTGCCGGTGGTGAAGAACGCCGCGTTCGCCTGGCGGCAGCTGGTCTTCCACCTGTCGCTCTGCTCGCCGCAGGAGCAGGCAGCCGTCCTCGCCGAGATCGAGCGCGACCATCCGCCGCGGCTCGCCCCGGCGGTGGCCGGTCTGCGGCTCGCGGCCGCCGGCGGCGAGGCCGAGCCGAACGGCGCCGACGGTCGGCGCCTCCTTGGCTGGACGGTGGGCCCGCACTGGCTGCTGCGACGATGACGCGTCAGCGGGGGCCTGGCCCGCGAGGCGCACGAGCCTCGGCGCTCAGCGGCTGAGCTCCCTTCCACAGAGGACGGGAGCGAGCTCAGCCGGTCGCGGAGGCCGCGTCCGATCCGCGTCCCGCCGAGTGGTGAACCGTTGACGGACAACGACCACAGTCGCTGTCCGCACCGCCCGGACGGTGCGTCAAGTCGCGGGCCCGATCCCTTCCGGCAGGCCGGCCACGACGAAGGTGACGGCTTCCTCCGGTGTCTCGAAGCGCGCGAGTACCTCGTGCCCGTCCAGTACCGCGTAGGACCTCTCGTAGTGCGGCCAGATCATGGGTCCGACCCCGTTGATCCGCCGGTTCGGCTTGATGCTGGTGGAGAACCAGAGGTTGAAGTGGCTTGTCACCGGCATCAGTTGGCGAAGCACCGGCTGGGCGTACGCCGCCGTCAACAGCGCGTGCACGCGCGGGAAACCGTTCATCGGCCACCTGTGGACGCGATCGAGCCTGCGGCACCACTCCAACTCGACCGCACCGAGCGGCTCCCGCTCGTGCGCGAGGGCCCAGGGGCGGTACCCGATGCACGGGGCCTGCTCCCTGACCTCCTCCAGCCCCGCTCCACCCAGCCATGCCGCCACCGCCCTGACCATCTCGGCCGGATCGGCGGTCAACCCGTCGGCCAGGAACAAGTGGCCGCTCCGCAGGTGCACCCAGTAGGTCCCACGCTCCGCATCGGCCGGAGTCACCGTCACCCGCCGGCCGAGCCCCGCGTCGACGTACTCGGCCTTGCTGCTCCACTTCTCCGGCTCCGGACAGGTGACGCCGAGGCGCTTCGCCGCGCTGCTCCACGTCTCCTGTTCGGGTAGGACGACCCCGAGGCCCTCCGCCGTACGAAGCAACGTCTCCCCGAACGTCATGCCGCCCCCGTCGTTCTCGCCCGACCCGCCCCGCAGTTCATCCTGCCAATATGCCGCAGAGCGCGTCGACCGTCTCGGTCGATCCGGGCACCGGCCGGGAGCGGGGCCTTCTGTGTAGGCGCGCCCGTCGCCGTCCCTGCCTTTCGCGGGCGCGGCCCGGCCGGCATCTACTGCCGGGCAGTCTCAGGCTGCTTCGCATGGGCTCGGTGTCGCGGCCCGCCTCGCTCGATCAGGGCCAGCACCAGATCGACCGCGCCGGCCGTCGCGAACACTGCCAGCATCAGCCGCTGCCACAGGGGCGCGTCTCCCAGCAACACCCAAGCCGCGGCTGCCACCACTACAACAGCACGCCACCGCAACGCGCGCCTCCACCAGCCGAACACCGCGCCTCCGAGCCCGCACGAATTCTGACGACCGCGCACTCTACGCCGCCCCGCGAGCCCTTCGACAGGCGTATGCACACGGCAACAGGTCGCTCCTGAACGACCGCAGCGCCCGGCCCTGATCTTGACTGCTGGCGGCGTGTGCGGTGCCGGGCTGGCGGGTGCGCCGGCCGCCGCTGGATCCAAGGGCGCCGTTCCGGGCTGGAGTGGTTGGCTACGCTCGCGCCATGGAGGAGGACGAGGCCCTGGAACTGCTGCGCCGGGTGCTGCTGGAGCGCGACCCGCGCGGTTGTCCGGGGGGACGGTCTGCGCGGCGGTGGAGGCCGCCCGAGCGGCGCTGGCCGGTGGGGTGGACACCGTGAGCCTGTGGGAGCTCGGTGTGCTGTCCGAGTCGGACGCTGCGGAAGCGCGACGGCTGCTGTTCCCGCTAAAACAGGAACTCTGGCCGGTGCTGCGGCTGCCGGCCACCGTCGAGGGCCGCGACCGGGCGCTGGCCCGGAACTGTCTGCGGGATCTCCTGGACGGTCGGCTCGACCCGTTGGCGGCGGCCGGGCGGATCGGCTTTGAGCTGTGCCCCGCCGACGACCCCGGCTCGCCGCTGTGGCCGGTCCGTGGATGGCTGTATCGCGCGGAGGACCAGCAGGAGCACTGCGGCGGGCTGACGAAGGAACTGGTGGCCGAACTGCACGACGTGGCCGCTCGGCTGCTGGCTGGTCCGCTGTCCTGACGGCCGGGGCACGACAGTGCTTCCCGCTCCGGCGCACCCGGAAGGTCTGATCCCGGTGGAGCTGGTCGGGAAGACCTGGCGGGCGCCAGCGGAACTGGAACGCAGTGAGCGATGGCATGGGGCCGCCCCGCCGACACGGCGGCCCGGGTCGGGCAGGTAGGCGAGGTGCCCCGGCCGGTGGGTTCAGCGGTCTCGGTGGCGAGGAGGAGCAGTCGTCCGGCTTCGGTTTCGGGTCGGAGGCGGACGACGTGGGTGAACGGGCCGATGATCAGCAGGGGGCGGTGGTTGCGGACGCGGCGGTGCCAGTGCCGGTCGGCGGCTGTCTCGCCGTCGAACGAACCAGGCGGTTCCGCCGGGTCGGTGCAGGGCCAGCCGGTAGGTGTCGAGGACCGCCGATTGGTCGGGGTGCGGGTCGGCGGTGTCGTGGTCGGCCAAGCCGTCCGCGGCGAGCACCGGACGGCCCGTCAGGCTCTGACTCGCGTCGCCGGCAAACGCTTCTGAGGGTGGGGATTTGAGGCAGCCCGAAGACAGGCCGGGATCGACCGGCCCGTCTCCGAGGGGAACGTCCGGTTACTACGGGCGCAGGGCTTCGGCGACCGCGATGGTGTCCCAGTAGAACGGGTGTATCTCGGTGATGAGCCCGTCTTTGACGGTGATCAGTTGCATGACCGAGGTGTCCAGGACCCGGCCGGTGGCGCGGGCCCGGAGCCGGCCCCGGTTCATCACCACGACGACATCTCCGTCAAGCACGAACCTCTGCTCCAGGAAGTCCAATGACTGCCATGCCTCGCTCATCGCGGCCATGAACTCTTCGATGCCGCGCGGCCCGCGCCAGGTGCCGCCGTAGGGGAGCCCAGGTGCCTGGTACATCACCACCTCCGGGGCGAGGCAAGCGGCGAGTCCGTCGAAGCTGGCCTTCCCCAGGCCACCAGCGGCGATGTAGGCGGCCTCGGCAGCGTAGAACTTCTGCAGCACCGCCAAGGCGTCGCCATGCGCGGGCACGTCGGTGCACGGCACAGCCGCTCGTTCCGTGATCAGGTTCGGATTCATCGTGTTCTCTACGGTCATCAGGTCATGCTGACGATCCGACGGGAAGAAGGCTGGCAGCAAACGGACGTGGCGTCCTGAGCGTCCTGGCCACGGTCGGCGGGAGGGAGCCCGCTGTGCCCCGCAACGGTGCGTGGCCAGGATCGGATGTTGCGCGGTCGAACTTCGGTGAGACGGGTCAGCCGCAGCCGGTGCCCGGGGCCCGAGTCGTTCCCGACGGGCTCTCGGGGCTGTCCCGGCCGGTATTTAATGTCAGATTGACGATAATGGTTTCCGGGGGCTACCGTGCCGGGCATGACAGTGAAAGTGGTGCTGACGCGCGACAGCGTGTGCATGGGGGACGACTGCCATGCACCGCACCAGCAGGACGTCACCTTCGACGGTGCCACTGCCCTGAGCGAGTTCGTGGCCCAAGTGGCCGGCTATCCCCTCCGCATGCGCGGGGCCCGCTGGGTGATGTTCCTCGGCTGGAACGGTGCCGAGGGCGCCCCGATCGCAGAGTTCTCGCCGGAGTGGGAGAACCCGCGCCTCATGGCCGGGACGGACCCTCTGACCCCGTTGGAGTCCCTGGCCCCCACCGACGGCGAGCTGAACTTCTTCTTCCAGTACCGGGCCGGCAGCGTCCCTCTGGCGGGGCCGGCCGACCCGCCTTCCGGCGGCCTCGATCGGCTCGCAAGCCGGCTCGCCCTGTGGCTCGCCGAGCGCCGCCTGGTCCTCCCCGGTCCTGTCCCCATGATCGCCGTGGTATCGACGTGGCCCCGCAGTTCCCGGATCGGCCCCGGAGCCCGGGGATGCGATGCGGCTCCGGGTCTCACCGCGACGGGGTTGCCCAGCAGTCGCCCGGCGCGCCGCCCTCACCCAGCACCCCCGCTCGCTCCGGGGACGACCAGGAGTGCACCCGGGTCCGCCGCCGGGCGGCCGGGACGACCCTGACCAGACGATCCAACTGGCTCTGGAACAGGACCGGTTCGACGAACGTTGCGCCTACCGGCACGCCGACGTCGGCCACGAGAACACCTCCACCGCCGCGGCCGCCGCCCTGACCGAGCGTCAGCGCCTGCACGACCACACCGCCACCACCCAGCGCTACGGCCCCGACCACGACACCGCCCACCAGGCCCGCCCGCAGCACTGACACGGCCCACCGCCGCCTCGCCGGCCCCACTGCCCAACCCCGGTGGGCCAGGCGGCGGAACTCCGGGCCGGCGTGGCCGGACACGGAGCGGCCAGTCGGACCGGGTGGTACCTCACCCACCGGCTCGACGGCCGCCCCGCACGCCGGCTCCACCAGCCGGGCCGTGGTCGCCGCGTCCTCGACCAGAAGCGTCAGCGCTGTGCCCTGGCACGGGAGACAGGCGGCGAAGGCGGCGCCGGTGACCTCCTCTCCCGGCACCTGGTGGCGGTGGTGTGCCCGATCGCGGGCGGCCGACGGGGGAGTGGGGCGCGACGCTGTCGGCGGCGGCAGCGCCGGCCGACGGGCTGGACCGGCGGGTTCCCGGTCCGTCCGTTGGGCGGGGCGGCCAGGTAGAGTCTGTCAACTGTGTTGACGCTGTCGTGATCCGGCGGTGTGCCCGGCTTGAGATCAGTGCGAGGACTCGTGGACCGTTTCGCCCGCCTGGCGGCCAGTGTGCTGGCCGCGCCCGCGGCGGTTGTCGCGGTGCTGGCCGGTCCCGCGGGCGCCGAAGTGCTCGAG
The DNA here is from genome assembly GCF_000696185.1 of Kitasatospora cheerisanensis KCTC 2395. Classification (GTDB taxonomy): domain Bacteria; phylum Actinomycetota; class Actinomycetes; order Streptomycetales; family Streptomycetaceae; genus Kitasatospora; species Kitasatospora cheerisanensis. The sequence continues at coordinate 7,973,736 of NZ_KK853997.1, forward strand.
TGCTGGCCGCCGGAGCGTCCACCGGCCGAGCCCTGGCATGCGGCGCTGCGGCGGCACGTGGTGCGCACGGGTGAGCTGTTGATGGTGGACGACCTCGTCCGGTGGGCGTCCGACGGTGGTGCGGCCGCGCTGAGCGGCGCGGAAGGGGCCTTCGCCGCCGCCCCCCTGTACGGCCTGCGGGGCGAGTGCCTGGGGATCCTGGCCGTCCACGACCCCCGCCCGCGAAACTGGAGCGCACACAACCGTCAGGACCTCGAGGACCTGGCGGGCGTGTGCGCGGCGGAGCTGCGGCAGCGGGCCGGCACGCGGCGCGCCGACGACGAGCACCGTGGCGGGGCCCGCGGCGAGGCGCAGGCGGCCACCGGGGCGGGCGTCGCGGGCGAGCGGCGGATACGGATCCAGCAGGAGCGCTCCGAACTGCTGCTCCGGGCGGCCGAGATGCTCGGCGACACCTCGGGCCTGGAACAAGTACGCGCCACGGTCAGCGACCTGGTCAGCGGAGACCTGAAACCGGCGTACGTGGGGCTGGTCCTGCTCGGGGACGACGACAAGCTGCGGCGCGCGGTCGACGCCACCAACGGGCCGGTGCCCCTGGAGGAGCAGGTCCCGCTGTACGCCCTGACCGACAGGTGGCCCACCGCGCAGGCCGCACGCGACAACCGGCTGGTCAGTGTCCCCGACCGCCAGACGCTCGTCGACCACTACGACCCGCACACCGTGGTCGTCTTCGACCAGATGGGCCTGCGCTCGGCCGTGTGCGTCCCCCTGCCCGGCACTCGCCGCCCCACCCTGGGCACGCTGGTGGCCGCCTGGGACCAACCCCACGAGACCGACGTCCACGAACGCGCCGTCCTGACGGTCATCGCCGGATACACCGCCCTGGCAGTCGAACGGGCCCTGCACCTGGACGAGCGCACCAGCGTCGCCCGCCAGCTCCAGCAGGCCATGCTCACCGACCTCCCCCGCACACCGGGCCTCGAACTCGCCGCCCTCTACCGCCCCGCCGCCCACCACGACATGGTCGGCGGGGACTGGTACGACGCCTACCCCGTCCTTCCCCACCGGACCGAGGCCGACGGGCGCACGCCGCTGGCCGTCACCGTCGGAGACATCACCGGACACAACACGCACGCAGCCACCCTGATGGGCCAGGCCCGCAGCATGCTGCGCCAGGCGGACGTCGACTGCGGGCGAAGCCCCGCCGACGCCCTCGCCTCCTTCGAACGCGCCAACGAGCAGCTGCACACTCGCATCAGCGGCACCCTCGTCCACGCCCACCTGCACCCCCGCCCCCACGGCGCGTGGCTGCTGCGCTGGTCCAACGCCGGCCACCCCTCCCCGCTCCTCGCCCACCCGGACCGTGACACCGAAAGCCTCACGGAGCACGGCCTGCTGCTCCACCCCGGTCTGGCCCCGCCCGAAGGGCGCCTGGTCCACGAACGCCTACTGGAGCCCGGATCCGTCCTGCTCCTCTACACCGACGGTCTGGTCGAACACCGCGGCCGCGACCTGGAACAGGGCATCGACCGCGCCGCCGCTCTCCTGGCCCGGGCCGTCGCCGACCGCACCCCGCTGCCGCAGGCCCTCGACCTGCTGGCCGACACCCTGGCCGGCCCCGACCACGACGACGACGTCGTCCTGCTCGCCCTGCGCGTCGGCTGAACCGCTGCCCGCCGCAGGCCCCTGACCCGGGACGTCGTCGTGGCTGCGGGTGGCGGTGTCGGTGCCTCGGCGTTCGGCGGCCGCCGGTGCGCGGTGAACTCGCGTTCTCGGCGGCCGTCCAGCGCCGTATCCGCAGCTCGTTGTGCATGTCCTGAGCAACTGTCAGATCGTGGCAGGAAGCGGCCCGGGGCGACGCGCGCGGAGGTGTCGTGCCGCCAGGCGTCACCCGATCGGGTGGGTCGGGAGGTCCGGCCAATCCGGCCCGTGCCGGGCCCCGAACAGGGGATGTGAGCAACCAGCCGATTACCTCCTCCTCCGCCCGTTCGGGCCGGCTTCCGGCAGCCCTGCTGCGGGCCGCGTGCGCGGCCGTGACCGGCGTCGCGTCGGCGGTGGCGGCGCTCGGTGCGGGCGAGTCGGTCGCGTACGGCACCGGGGCGGGCACCGCGCCGGTGCTCGTGGTGGGAGCGGCGGCGATCGACCTGACGCCGGCGCCGCTGAAGGAGTATGCCGTCCGCACCTTCGGTACCCACGACAAGGCGGTGCTGCTGGGCGGGATCTACCTGACCATGGCGCTGCTCGCCGCGCTGGCCGGGCTGCTTGCGGTGCGGCGCCCGCTCGCCGGGGCCGCGGTGTTCGCGGTGGCCGGCGGACTCGGGCCCGGGCCGCGCTGTCACGCCCCGGCGCGGCGGCGGCGGACTGCGCCCCGTCGCTGGCCGCCGCGCTGGTCGGCTCGGCCGCCGTCCTCCTGCTGGCACACCTGTGGCGCCGCACCCCGGTCCCGGCACCCGGGCCCCGCTCGGGCGCCGAGGCCACGGGCCCGAACCCGCCCGAAAGCCCCGGTCCGCCGCAGACCCCGGGGGCTCCGGCGTCCGCGAACGCCATGGAAGACCAACCCCCGCCGCGCAAGGCGCTGTTGACAAGCCGTCGGACGGTGCTGGCCGCCACCGCCGGCACCTTCACAGCGGGCGCCCTGGCCGGGATCGGCGGACGTGCCCTGACCGCCCGCCGGTTCGACGTCACGACCGCCCGCGACGCCGTCCGCCTCCCGCCGCCGCCCGACCCGTCGCCACCGCTGCCCGCCACCGTGCACCCGAACGTCCCGGGCCTGGTGCCGTTCAACACGCCCAGCAGCGACTTCTACCGGGTCGACACCGCGCTGACCATCCCCCGGATCGACCCCCGGGACTGGGCGCTGCGCATCCACGGCCTGGTCGACCGCCCGCAGCTGATCACCTTCGACGAACTGCTCCGCGAACCGCTGGAGGAGCTCGACCACACGCTGTCCTGCGTCTCCAACGAGGTCGGCGGCCCCTACGTCGGCACCACCCGCTGGCTCGGCGCCTCGCTGCCCGCGCTGCTGCGCCGCGCCGGGGTCCGCACCGGGGCGGACCAGTTGGTGGGGCGTTCCAAGGACGGCATGACGATCGGGACGCCGCTGGAGTCCGTCCTGGACGGCCGCCGCGCCGTGCTCGCGGTGGCGATGAACGGTGAGGCGCTTCCGCTCGCCCACGGCTTTCCGTGCCGCAGCGTGGTGCCCGGCTTCTACGGCTACACCTCCGCCACCAAGTGGCTGGTCGACCTGGAGGTCACCACCTTCGCCGCCCTGGACCCGTACTGGGTGCGCCGCGGCTGGGACCGCACCGGCGCCGTCCGCACCGCCTCCCGGATCGAGGTCCCGGCCCCGTTCGCCCGGGTCGCGGCCGGGGACATCGACGTCGCCGGCACCGCGTGGGCCACCCACCGCGGGATCGCGGCCGTCGAGGTCCGCATCGACGGCGGCCCCTGGCGGCAGGCCGAGTTGGCCGCCGACGCCGGACCCGACCTGTGGCGGCAGTGGTCCCACCGCTGGGCCGGCGCACCCCCGGGCACCCACCGCATCGAGGTCCGCGCCACCGACACCACCGGCTCCGTGCAGCCCGAGCTGCGCGCAGGGCCCTTCCCCGCCGGGGCGACGGGCTGGCACAGCACCGTCGTCACCGTCACCTGACTTTCCTGAACTCGCACCTTCCGTACGCATCACCCCTACCGAGGAGAGATCCGCCATGTCCGTTGCCATCCGCAACCGCCGTACGTTCACCGTCCTGCTCGCCGCCGGCGCCCTGGCCGCCACGCTGAGCGCGTGTAGCACCGCCAGCGACACCGGTTCCTCGTCCGCCGCCGCCCCGATGTCCGGCGGTAGCGCTTCCTCCGCGGCGATGTCCGGCGGCACCGCTTCCTCCGCGGCGACGGCCGAGCAGCCGTTCGGCAGCGCCTGCGCCGCCGTGCCGAAGGACGGCGCCGGCTCGTTCACCGGCATGGCGAAGGACCCGGTCGCCACCGCTGCCTCGAACAACCCGCTGCTGTCCACGCTGGTCGCGGCAGTCAAGCAGGCCGGGCTGGTCGACACCCTCAACTCCGCGCAGAACATCACGGTCTTCGCGCCCACCAACGACGCCTTCGCCAAGATTCCGAAGGCCGACCTGGACGCGCTGCTCGCCGACAAGGGCAAGCTCACCAAGGTCCTCACCTACCACGTCGCCCCTGAGCGCCTGGCCCCGAACTCGCTGGCCGGCACCCACAAGACCCTTGAGGGCGGCGACCTCACCACCAGCGGCACCCGGGCTAGCCTCACCGTCAACGGCAACTCCAAGGTCCTGTGCGGCAACGTCCAGACCGCCAACGCCACCGTCTACATCGTCGACACCGTCCTGATGCCCACCTCCTGACCCGCGGTCGCCCGGGCGAAGGCCGCCCGCCGAAGCCCCCGGTCGACCGGGCTGACCGAGGAAGCCGGTACCTCCCGCCCACGCGGAGGTACCGGCCTCCGTCCCTTACGGCTCCAGCGTGAGGAAGACCGGATCCGCCTCGCTGACCGGCCCCGCGAGGGCGCGATCATCCGAACGATCGCCGCCGGGATGGGCCGCAGCCAGTCCATGGCCGACTGCAACCCGGCGTACACGGCAACCGGCGCGATTCGCCCGTCGACGATGCGAACCCGAACCGGCCCGGGGCGTGGCCGTCGCAGACGATGCACCGGCCACGCGGCGTCCATCCGGTCGCGGCCTCACACGTTCACACACGAGTGGTCATGCCCCCGGTCTGCTTTCGATGCCAAGGGTTTCATTTCCTCAGGGGAAAGACATGTCTGGCCGGATACCCGCGCATGCTGCCGGGTCGTAGGGGAATATCGAAATCACCGTGTTGCGAGAATTTCGACGTCGGTGTGTGGGCAGAGTATTTGGCCGACCGGCCGGGGGTCGCGGTCAGGTCTCATGCGCCCAGCTCGTTCGGGTCCATGGCTCAGGTGCCGGACGTCCAACTGGGAAACCTTGGCACCAATTTGGTTGGGTCTGCTGGAACTTATCCGGCAGTTGGACGGGGGATTCTCCGGTGTTCGTCGAGGTTTTTCATTTGTGGCCGAGCAGCCGGGTTGGACCTTCACCCAGGCCCGCAGCCCGGCGGCGGGGGTGCGGCGTGCTCTGGCGCAGAGCGGGTGGCTGCCAGGTTCGACTCCGTGCCCGCGCTCCCGGGCGTCGGCGGGCGGGGCCGGAATGCCGGGCGGGTTTGCTTCCGGGTCGACTGCGGGGCGTCACCCGGCCGGTGTCGGCGGGGCGCCATGTGTGGGCGGCACGTGCCGGGGAAGGCCGCGGCGCGTCTGGCATCGAGACGCTTGTCGGCACCGCGCCGCGCTGGCCGAGCAGCTCGCAACGCGGGCGTTTCGAAGCGGGCCCTCTCTGCCGGGTCCGTTCGCGGGGCGCGCCACGCCGGATCGGCCCCTGCCGGCTTGGCAGGTGGCTCGTGTTTGCCCGACGTGCCCGGCCGGGAGGGCGGCGTCGCTTGCGTGGCGGGAACCCCCACGGAGGGGTTCTGGTGGCGGGGCAGCTTTCGGGTCGGTTCGTTTGCGGGCCGGTTTTTCGTGGGGCAACAGTTCTTACGGTGCGTGGTAGGACCACAGCCAGCCGCAGGCGCGTGGCGTCAGGTTGTTCTCGTCGAAGGGGGCGAGGGCTGTGACGGCGGCTTCTGCGAGGTGTGCGCTTTCTCCGTCGGCGAGCGCGCTGATCCGGTCCGCCATGGTGCGCAGGGCGAAGCCGGGCCCTTTGGCGAAGACGTCCGTCCATCCTGCGGCGCGCGGCTGTATCAGGGCGACGGCTGCGGCATAGAACGTTGCGAGAGCGCGGCGGCCCGCCTCGGGGTCGTCCTGCCACAGGCGGTTCAGGAGGGTGAAGCCTTCGACGGCACGGTCCCTTCTGCGCAGGACGGCGCTCTCGTCGGTGGCCTCGGCCAGACGGAAGTAGGCCTGCGGGTCTGCGAGGTTTTCGGGTGGGAAGGTGAAGACGACGTCGCCTTCTTCGTTGAGGCGGCCGTTCTCCATCAGGACGAGCAGTTCCAGCCGGTCGTCGGTGGTGATCAGGCGGTGCAGTGTGCCGGGGGTGAACTGGACGGGGCAGCCTGCGCGCAGTTCGATCTGCTGCGGTCCTGCGGGGGTGAGGAATTGTGCGGCGCCGCGTCCGGTCAGCGGCAGGTAGAGCTCGCCGGCGGCCAGGTGCACGTGGGGGGGTGCCGCCGCGCTGCCCGTCGGGGGCGGCACTGGGGTGCACGCGGACGTGGGAGAGGCCGATGCCGGCGGGCAGGCCGGTGGCCGCGGGGGCGGGGAGTGGGTGTCCACGGGGGATCCTTCCTCAGGAACGGGCGGTGGGGACGGGGCGGGTCGGGAGCCGGTGCATTCCCCGGCGGGCCCAGTCGTGCAGTAGGGAGCAGTCCGCGGGGGCCTGCTCGACCGGGCAGGGGTTGGGCGCGGTTCCGGCGAAGTGCGCGAGGACCCGGGCGAGGTGCGACGTCATCGTGTCGTCGGACACCAGGAGTGCGGGAGCGGCGGGCTCGCCTTCGCGCAGGACGCGGACGGCGCCCGTGCCGCGTTGCAGGGCGGGCAGCGGCTCGTAGAGGCCGATGACCCGGTGCGGGGTGCCGTCGGGGGTGGTGCCGTCGACGGCGGCGATGCGGTAGCGGGTCGGGTGCGGGCCCGGGCGGTGCTCCGGTCCGCCGGGGTGGGGTGCCGGTTCGCCGGGGTGGGCGGCGCGGTGGGGTGGGCGGCGCGGTGGGGTGGGCGGCGCGGTGGGGTGGCCGATGACACCGGCCAGCGAGGTGTACAGCTCGACGGTGCGGCCCTGTGCACTGCGGTAGCGCACGCAGGCGCTTCCTTGGCCTTGCAGGACGACGGGATCCGCGGGGCCGCCGGGCCGCAGGAGCAGGGCGTCCATCTCGACGGTTTCGAGGACTTCGGGCTTTCCGTCGCCCAGGTGCCTTGCCACCGCGAGCAGGTGCGGCCCCTCGTAGCCGAGAGCCCCGAGCGTGCGGTCGACGAATCGGCCCGACAGGAAGTCGTTCCTGCGGTCCTTGGTCATCTCCACCACCGTGCGGGTCGCCCGCAGTTCCAGGTCGCGCACCTGTGCGGCGACGGCCGACGAGCAGTAGTTCTCGTTGACGACGACGGGACCGCGGTGGCGTTCGAGTACGGTCCTCAGCCGGTCGGCATCGAGCATGTCGCACACCGGTTTCTCCACCACGACCGCGGCCGCGCGGTCGACCTGGTGGATGGACTCCAGTACGTGGACGTGGGAGGAGGTGGGCGTGCAGACGTCCCAGAACGCCGGGCCGAGCGCTGCCGCCTCACGGTAGGTGGTGACCGCCTTGAGCCCGCGGGACCGGATGTCCTCGCGGCGGGCGCCGTCGGGCTCCAGCACGCTCAGAGTCCGCACCCCCAGTGCGGTCAGGGCGTTCTCGTGGATCGGCGCGATGTTCCCCTAGCCGACCCGTACGCAGGTGTCTGGCACGTTCTCTCCACAGTTGACGAGCAGCCGGTGGCGCGGCGATTCACGCGCTGTCGCGCCCTGGACGGAATTCGCCCCGACGGAGCGTTCTCGGTGCTCGGGGTAGGGGCGCACCGTGGGGCCGCGCAGGTATGCGGGCGAGGATTCCTTGAGCCTCTTTCTACTGTACGTAAATCTGCCGGAAAGGAATTCCTGGCGCATCTGTTCGCAAGGCGCGCCGGTTCGGAGAGTGAGCACGGTGGCCGGCGATTTTCCCTAGCGTATTTATGCGAATTGTGCCAGTCGCATCGATTGTGTCGCGGTCCGAATTGTGATGGGCGATCGACAGAATGGTGTGCGCGGGTGCCGAGCATTTCGTGCGGCATTCGCTGTCGGGTGGACTGCTGCGCGGGATAGGAGGCCGGCACAGCTTCGGACCGCGCCCGTCGCCGGCTGCCTCAAGGCTGTCTCGTAACTCCGGGGGCCGAGTGGCGTTGGTCTGGGTGTGCAGGTGCTGTCGGCGGAGCGTCGTGAGCTCATCGAGGTGTTCACCGGGCTGCGCCCGGCCCAGTTCAGACGTCTGGTCAAGGCGGTGAAGTACCGCGGCGGCCAGGCCCTCGATCCGTCCAGGCCCGGCCGGCCGTGGGCGCTGTCCCTGGAGGACCGCGTGCTGCTGGTCGCGGTCTACTACCGGACGAACCTGACGATGCGCCAACTGGGCCCGCTGTTCGGCGTCTCGCCGGCGGCCACCCACCGGATCATCGACCGCCACAGCCCGTTTCTGGCCCTGGCGCGGTCCCGCCGCCATCCCACCGCCGACGACGTGGTCATCGTCGACGGCACCCTGGTCCCCACCCAGGACCGCAGCGTGGCCGCCCCGTCGAAGAACTACCAGCACTCCGCGAACCTGCAGATCCTCATCGACGCCCACACCCGCCTGGTCCTGGCCGTCGGCAGGCCCGTGCCCGGCAATCGCAACGACTGCCAGGCCTTCGCCGACTCGGGCGTCGATGCCGCCTGCGGCGACGCCGTCGTGCTGGCCGACGGCGCCTACCGCGGCACCGGCACGCTCATCCCGCACCGACGCCGACCGGGCCAGGACCTGCCCGACTGGCAGAAGGTCGACAACCGCTCCCACCGTCGAGTGCGGGCACGCGTCGAACATGCCATCTCCCGGATGAAGAACTGGAAGATCCTCCGCGCCTGCCGGCGCCGGGGCCTGGCCGTCTACTGGGCAGCCAGCGGCATCGCCCGCATGCACAACCTCGCCCTCACCGGCTGAGCGACAGAACCTCCCGGCCAGGCACATGTCCTCACGCTGGAAGCCGAGTTACGAGACAGCCTTTCGGCTCCGCAGGATTCCGCCGTCCCGGCCCACCGGGCCCGTCCGCGGTCCCGACTTCCGCCAGACGCCGCGCGATGGCCGGCACCGCCTGCCCGGCCCGGTGAGGCGCGACCTCTACTCGGATCGGGAGGACGCGGCCCGCACCTGCGCAGAGTCTCGCGGATGGCGGCCGGAACGAATCCGACCGAGCCGGCCCTCACCGCCGTCGTGGGTGAACTGGCCTTCTCCGACCAGCACTTCCGGGCTTGGCGGACCGAGCACCGCGTCGCACATCAGGACTTCGGCAGCAAACGCATCGCGCACCCCACCGTCGGCGAAATCACCCTCGACCGGGGTGCCTTCCGCTACGCCGGCGCGCCGGACCGGCAGCTTGTGCTCTGTCGGCCGCCCCGGCGTTCCAGACGCGGAACGGCTGGCCGCCCTGACCTGTGGCGCGGCCCAGGGCCTGCGACCCTTCCTGAGGACCGCTACAGCGGCGCGGTGTTCCTGCCGAGGCCGGCGGGCAGCGGTCCTCGTGGAGGTCGGGCCCGGCGCCGTCCGTCCGGGTGCTGCGGCTTTGGCGTTGTGCGGTGTCGAGTGGGCCCGTCCCGCCTGGTCCGGTTGTCGTTCGGTGGGGTGGGGCGAGGAGAGAGCCGATTGGTGGGGTGTTGCGCTGCTGTTTGAGGGGTTGGCGTCTTCGGAGAGTCGGGTGGTGTGGCGTCGTGGGAACGGATGGGGTTCCGGGTGCTTCGGTGTCCGGGTTTTTGTCTCCGAGTTGTGGAGTTTCCATGCCGCTGGTGGCTGTGTCGTTGCGCCGTCTTTCCGTTGTTGTTCTTCCTCTGCTTGTGGTTGCCGCGGTGTTCGGCGGGTTGTTGGCGCCGTCTGCGGTCGGAGTGCCGACGGGCGCGGTGGCGGGTGTGGACTGGGATGTGGTGGCGCATTGTGAGAGCGGTGGCCGCTGGGACGCCGATACCGGGAACGGCTACTACGGGGGTCTGCAGTTCGATGCGGCGACCTGGCGCGCCAATGGTGGGCTCGATTTTGCGCCGCGTGCGGACCGGGCGACCCGGGAGGAGCAGATCGAGGTGGCGGAGCGCCTCGCCGCGCGGCAGGGCCTGGCGCCGTGGCCGGTGTGCGGCGGCGGGGCGGCGCAGGAGCCCGAGGGTCCGGACGCTTTCCAAGCGTGGGCGGGAGCGCGTGACGGCGGCGTGGCGGGGGCCGATGCGCAGGACGCTGCCGTCCTGTCCGCGGGCCCGTCGCGTATGTGGACGGTGGAGGAGGGGGACACGCTCAGTGGCATCGCTGAAGAGCTCGGTTTCCCCGGCGGATGGCCTGCCCTCCACGCCCTCAACCGCGACACGGTCGGCGGCGACCCCGATCTGCTGCTGCCCGGCCAGGTGCTGGCACTCGGCCCCTGACCCGACAGCCCACCCACTGTCCGCGCGGGTCCGAGTGAGTCGGCTGCGTCCAGGTGACGGTCGTTGCCGGCTTCCCTCGGCACGTCGATGCCGGAATCCGCTGCGAACACTCGACCGGCCGGCGGGGCTGGGAGGGGAGGTGCGGTGATCGGGCCTGTGGCGGCGGGGCCCGCTGGGGGGTGTGCGCTGTCGGCCTGTCGGCGGGCGGTTCCGGTTGTCCTTAGCCTGGGTTCCCGTCCGGGTGATCTTCGACGGTGGGGCTGCATGGGTGACCGACCGAAGCGGGGCGCGTCGCACGTCCGCACACCCGGCTGTGGAGTTCCCGAAGCCCGGGGCGTGCACTGTCCCCCCGCGTGGTGGGCGTCCACCAGGAAGCCGTGAGGGATCGCCAGGTCGCCGAACGGGCTGTCCCGGTCTGGGATTTGACGCCAGATCGTGCTTGCCTGTCAGAGGCAATCGCGGCAGCCGCTTTGGGGCTCCTCGTGCCGTCGCCGGCGGTGGTGCGTGTTGCGGGCCATGGGTATGGGGCCGCGCAGCACCGCGCACCCGTTCTCCCTGCCGCAAGGGGGAGGCCTGCCTGGTGACGGCTGGTCGGACCGGGCCCGTGGCGTCCTCCGCCGCCCGTCCGGTGTGCCGCTGCGGGGCCGATTCTTCCCAAGCCGTGCCGGCGGCATGGTGGGGGCGAGTGCGGGTGTCGCGGCTTCCCGTCCGGCGGCCGGGCCTGCGGTGAGCGCACAGGACGCCTCCGTGTACGGCGGGGTGGTGCAGTCGGCCGGGCTCAACAGGTGCCGGGGCGGCCCTCACACCTACGACGACGGCTACGCCGGCCCCGGTCACCTTGCCCGGTTCCTGGAGGTCAACGGCTGGGCGGCTCGGGCGCGAAGGGTGGCGACCTGGGAGTACGTCGACCAGAACGGCCACGCCCAGGACAACGGGCGCTGGTGCCTGGAGCGCGCCGCCGGGGGCGGCTGGTACCTGCGTCCGGCCTACGCGTACCGGCAGAACGGTCGGCCCGACCTGTGCCTGGACGTGCTGAGCGGCCATGATGCAGCCGCATCCCGTCCACGGCAGGTCTGGAGCTGTAACGGCCGGCTGAACCAGCGGTTCGGTTTCAAAGCCGGGAACCGGACCGGCGGCCGCATCTACGCCATGGGCAGCCGCACCTACGTGTTGCGTGGCCACCACGACCGGGCCAGAGGGCCGAGCGTTCTGCAAGTGGGCGGTGGTCGAGCCGGTCGGCGGCGGTGGCGAGGTGCCGGGGCGCGGGTCGCGGGGAGCGCGGCGCGGCGCACCACGGGGACCGGCCGGGAGGTCACCGGGCAGGGGCGGCGCTGATCGGGGCGGGCCGTCGTCGGCCGGGCGGGGCCGGTAGTCTCTGGGATTCCCGGTTCGGACATCGCTGCACGGAGGCCAGGATGATGCGGTTGGCGCGGGGTTCGAGCCGCCTGTACGGCGTGATGCTGATACTGGCGGCGGTGGTCCTGCTCGCGGACCAGCTCACCAAGCTGTGGGCGGTTTCGGCGCTGTCCCACGGCGAGCGCCTGGCCGTGGTCCCGCCGCTGATCCACTTCCGGCTGCTGCACAACCCCGGCGCAGCCTTCTCCGTGGGTGTCGGGGCGACCTGGGTGTTCACCCTGGCGACGGCAGGAGCGGTGGTCGGCATTCTCTACGCCGCCCGCCGCTTGGCTTCGGGGGGCTGGGCGCTCGTGCTGGGTGCGCTGCTCGGCGGGGCAGTATCCCACCTGGGCGACCGACTCTTCCGCGAGCCCGGCCCGGGCCGGGGGCAGGTGGTGGACTTCATCGACTACGGCCCGTTCGTGGGCAACGTCGCCGACATCGCGCTCGTCTGCGGGTGCGCCGGGCTGGTGCTACTGAGCCTGCGATTCGGGCGACCCGCCACGGTGCCGAACGAGGAATCCGTCTGAGCGCTCTCCCCCCGACGCGCGACCCCTTTCCGCGGTGTCGGTCCCGAGCGCGGACAGCACCGCGGAAGGGCCGCGCGTCGGCCGGTCGAGTGGCAGCGGACGCCCGCCGTCGCCACCGCGTTCCACTTCCGGCACGGTCGCCTCGACCCCACCGATCGCGAGAAGCACGGCGAGCCGGTCTCCCCGCTCGCCTGGCTCGCCGGCCCTGACCGGTTGAAGGACCGTCTGGCACCGTGGCGGGAGCGGTCGCCGGGATCGTCGGCCTCGGCCGCTGGGTTGACGTTTCGGGCGGACAGCAGTCGAGCTGTCTGTGAGCCGGGTCGTCCACCGCAACGGGGCACGGATGCCCGTCCGGGCCCGGGCCGAAGCCGCTACCCCCGCCCGGTCCGCCGTCGCCTACAACGCGGGCAGCAGTCGAGCTGTCTGTGAGCCGGGTCGTCCACCGCAACGGGGCACGGATGCCCGTCCGGGCCCGGGCCGAAGCCGCTACCCCCGCCCGGTCCGCCGTCGCCTACAACGCGGGCAGCCTCTCGGTCGCCCGCGAACATGGCATCCCGCACGTCGAAGTGGCCGACGGCGCCGACTGCGGATGGACCAGCCACCCCGACCCCGACAAGGCCGCCCGACCCGTGCGCACCGTCGAGGACGCTGCCCAGTGGCCCCTCGCACACGCCCGCTGCGCCAGGACGTTCGGCCTGCGCCCGGACGGGGAGCAAGCGAGCGTTTGACCGTTGTCTCCATGACGGCCAGAGGCCGGGGTCGACGGACCGTAGCGACTCCGTCCGGACTTCGACGGGGGCTGCTCAGGATGGTCGGCGAGCGCGAAGGAGAGGGGTGTCGGCCGCCCGTGCGCCCGGGACGGCGGGCGGGAAGCGGTCGATGCTGATCCGGGTGAAGCCCGCCTCGTCCAGCAGCTTCGTCCAGACGGTTTCCTGGAGCACCCAGCGGCGCATCGTTGCGGCGTCGCCGGCTGGGGTTCGTGCCGGTGTCTCCGCGTGTTGGACGTCGACCCCGGCCGGCGCGCCGCCGGGGTAGTGCCCCGGCGCTGAGGCCGCCAGCAGTCCGCCCGGCCGGAGGGCGCGGACAGCAGCGGGGAGCAGCCAGCGGGGATCGGTGAAGTCCGGGCTCCCGAACGCCGAGTGGAAGACGTCGTAGGAGCCGGGGTGCTCGGCCAGGTGGTCAACCGCGTCGGCGTGCACCGGGCGGAGGCGCGGTTCGAGGTGGCCGTACGGGTCGCGCGCCATATAGTGCCGGCCGACAGAGGAAGTCGACCGCGTCGACCCGGGCACCCGGAGTGCGGTGGGCAGCGTGGCGGGCGGCACCGGAGCCGAGGTCGACGACGACGGGCCTGGTGACGGTGCCCAGGATCTCGGCTCCGGGGCCGCCGTCCTGGGCCCAGACCCAGGAGAAAGCCGGCGGCACGGAGCGATCGCTGTCGGCGCGGGCGCGGCCGGAGGAGTCGTCGCCCGGGTCATCCTCGCGCCCGCCGCCGACCGTCGGAGGGTTCTGGGAGAACTTCACTCTCTCCGGGCGGAGGGTGGAGGCCACCCGCCGGCCGGTCAGTGCGAGTCGTTGCCGGGGTGGCAGGGGCTGCACTTGGCGGCGTCCGCCCACAGCGGCCGGTCCACGTCCCAGCCTTCCGCGGCGATCAGTTGCGCGGTGCGCAGGACGGGGCCGTCCTGCTTGTACTCGGCGGCCGGCATGTGGTGCAGGAGCTGGCCCCCGTGGTGGCCGCGGCAAAGCTCCGTGTAGGCGACGGTGTCCAGGATGATCGTGTGGACGCCGATGTCCACGAGCGAGCCGGCCCAGGCCCAGGCGCTCGCCGGGGTGGGCCATCGCGGTCAGCAGGTATGGCGTAGCCCTGCCCGAGGGCGCGGGCGGCCATGACGGAGTCGTAGGGGTGGTCGCGCATCAGGAAGCCGATCTTCTTGGTCCACAGGTCGGCGGGGACGTGGTCGCGCACGTTTCGGAAGAGGCCGGTGATCGGGTCGGCGGGGGCGGTCGCCGTTGTCATGGTTCCTCCGACTTCGTGGTGCGGGATGGCCCCCGACGGTGTGAATACACACCATCGGCCGGATATCGCGAGCCGTGAACTTGCCTATGACGGAAGCGTTTTGCAGGTCCCGCAAGCCGCATCGGCGGACAGCCGGACCGTGTGTACGGTTGGTGAGCCCCGGTTGTGTCGCCTGGGAGGTTCTGTGCCGGACTTGGTCTTTGGCGGCACAGCACCGCCCTGGGGAACTGGTGCGCCTCGGTCGCCAGCATCGCGACTGGCCACTGGAGACGCTCGGCCGCCGCCTTGGGGTGTCACCCTCCACGGTCAGCCGTCTCGAACGCGCCAGCAGGATCGCGGACCTGACGCTTCTGCGGCAGGCCGCGGTCGAAGTCGGCATGCCGCAGCAGGTACTGGTGGCTTCCCTCGCGTTGATCCCGTCGCCCGGCCACCCCGTCGATAGAGTGGCCGGCAGTTCCCGCGAGGCCGGGGAGAGTCCTGTGCTCTGCTCCGCCGAAGGCTTGTCGCCGCTGCCACCGTGGCCGGACCGGCAGCCCTGCTCCTCGGGCTGGACGGCGCTCTCGCCGACGCGCCGGGGCCGAACCGCAACGCCGCGCAACTCGACCAGAGCCTGGTCCCCGCGCGCGACCTGTTCGACACCGGCGCGCACAAGCCGATGTTCATGCCGCCGCCGAGCCCGGCGTGATCTCGACCGGGCACGGCTGCCCACGGTTTACAGCCTCGCCATGCGCGGTCCTGACCAAGACCGGCCACGACGACCGGGCCCGGCTGATCGCTGATCACTGACCGCTGACCGCGCTCGCACGTGGGCCGACGTGTCCGGCTGGGTACTCGCCCAGGCCGCCGCCGCCCGGGAGATGGTCATTGTGCTGCGGCACCAGGACCAGGCCGCGGCCGCCCAGAGGCTGATGCTTTCCGCGGTCGGCCGCCTGGAGCACACCGGGCTCTCCACCCGGCCCCGGGCGGCGGCCTATGCCAACTGCTGTGCATCCTCGCCTGCACCGCGGCGGTCGCCGGCCAGCCAGCGCACGGAGGCCATCGCGATGAAAGCCGAAGCCCAGGACGCCGTCAGCCGCCTCCCCGCCGCACCCGGCACCGGGCGTCGCTCGCTGTTCGTCGACCTGGTGGTGTGCGACCCCGGTGTCGAGGTGCCGCTGGTCCTGGTGCCTGGTGCCTGGCGCCTGGTGGCCTGGGGCCGGCGGCGGGATGGGGATGGCTTTTCGTTCCAATTCGGGACAGGAGGCGTGAAACGCGTTGGAGGTGGGGGAATCCATGCCGTTCGGCTCGGAATCGCCCCGGGGGTTCAATTCAAGCCAGCCCCTTGACCTCTGCCGATCTGCCGGACGATGATCATTGTGCACCGCGAGCGAATGAACGTTCCCATGTGGGGTGGGTTTTCGATTCGAAACTTCAGGGAGGTGCAGGGCCGTGCATTCTGTGAGGTCCACCCGTGTTCCCGTGGCGGCGCCCGTGGCGCAGGGACGCTTTCCGCTGCTCGGCCACCTGCCGCAACTTGCGCTCAGAAGGGTGGAGTTCCTGCAGTCGATCCGGGCGCAGGGCGGCATCGTGAGGATATTCCTCGGTAATAGGCCGGTATTCGTCCTGAACTCGCCGGAGGCCGTCCACGAGGTTCTCCTGAAACAGGGCCGGAAGTTCGGCAAAGGTCTTCTGTTCGACGTTGCGCGGCCTTTCATCGGTAATGGCATCATCACCTCCGAACACGACGTCCACCTCCGTCAACGGCGTGCGCTCCAGCCTGCGTTCAGACGGGACGCCGTCGCCGGCAGCGTCGCCACGATGACCGGCATCGTCGAGGAACAGGTCTCCGCCTGGCGCCCCGGCGAGGTGATCGCCATGGATTTGGTGCTGCGGCGGACGGTCACGGCCGTGCTCGTGGCTACCATGTTCAGCGCCGAACGCCCGGACGGCGCCGCAGCCGTCGCCGAGTTGGGGGAGCGCGTCGCCGAGCACCTGAACACGGTGATGCGCGGTGTCTTTGTGGGCACCCTGCTGCCCGCTCCCCTCGCGTCCTCGCCCGCGTTGGGGCACCGCACGTACCTGGCCGCGGCCGCGGCGCTGCGCGCGCTCGCGGACTCCGCTGTCCGGCAGGCCCGCCAGGACCCGGCCGACCGCGGCGACCTGCTGTCGATCATGTTCGCCGCCACGCCCGGCAACCCGCAGGGGATGACCGACGTGGAGGCCCGCGACGAACTGCTGTCCCTGCTCATGGCCGGCGCCGAGACCACGGCCACCACTCTGGCCTGGGCGCTCCACGAGATCGGACGGCACCCCGAACACGCCGAGCGGATCAAGGCCGAGTGCGACGCCCTGCCTGCCGGCGCCCTGCCCGGCGCGGCCACGCTCCCGTTCACCGAGCGGTTCCTGCGCGAGGTGCTCCGACTGCACCAGCCCAGCTGGCTGCTGATGCGGCGTGCCCTGGAGCCGGTGCGGGTCTGCGGGATCGACCTCCCGCAGGGGGCCGAGCTGATCTACAGCGCGCTGACGATGCACCGGGACCCGGCCCACTACCCCGACCCGCTGCGCTTCCACCCGGACCGGTGGCTCGACCGGCCCGAGAAGGACCTGCCGCCGGGCGCCTACGTGCCGTTCGCCCTGGGCAACCGGAAGTGCATCGGCGACCACTTCGCGATGACCCAGATGCTGGTCGTCCTGCGCTCGATCGTCTCCCGGTGGCGGCCGCGACCGGTGGAAGGGCACCGGGTCCGGCCGGTCGCCCACGCGCTGATCCGGCCCAACGCGCTACCCATGCGCCTCGCACCCTGGCCGACCGACTGAACCGGCCCCGCCCCGCACGGCCCTGCCCCGTTCCCCGGAGGTGCACCTCACCATGACATCCACGGCAGAGATCCTCTCCCCGGCCCCGGAAGCTCCGGTACGCGACCCGCTCCCCTTCCCCCACAGGGCCAGCCCGGACTTCCCGGCCGCCCACGACCGCCACCTCGCCTGGCCCCGGTCCTTCGGCTTCCTGGCCACCGACACGGAACGGGACCACCACCTCAAGGGCCAGTTCCCGCTGATCGCGGCCATGTTCTACCCGAACGCGACCGGAAGCGAACTGGACATCGGCGTCGACCAGCAGAGCTGGTACTTCCTGTTCGACGACGCCCTCGACGAACAGTGGGGGAGCTCTCCCGAACGGGTCCGCCACCTCGTCGGACTCGTTCAGGAAGGCGTCACCGGCCAGGCATCACCGCTGCCCCTGGCCGCCGCCTTCGCCGACATGCGGCAGCGCAGCTGCCACGGCATGCCCGAGGACTGGATCCGGCGCTCGGCAGCCCACTGGTCCTCCTACCTGGCCCACCACGTCCACGAGGCCCGCAGCCGGCAGTCCGGTGCACCCATGCCGCTGAGCACCTACCTACAGGTCCGGCGCCACACCATCGGGGTGGCACCGGTCATCGACCTCGCCGAGCGGCTCTCCTCCTGCGTACTGCCCGACCACCTGTACGCGCTGCCGCACCTGTCCGTCATGCGAGAGATGACGAAAACCTTCGTCATCTGCGACAACGACATCGTCTCCCTGGACAAGGACGCGGCCCGAGGAGAGCAGAACAACCTGGTGCTCTGCCTGGAACGGGAACACGGGCTCTCCCGGCCGGAGGCGCTCGACCGGGCCCTGCGCCGCCGCCGCGAAGCCCTGGAACTGTTCACCAGCGCCCACCAGGCCCTCCTCGCCAGCACGGCGACGGACCACCTCTCGCCGGCCGAACGCGACCTGCTGCAGCGCTACTGCACCGAGGCACTGCAGACCACCATCCGCGGCGCCCACGACTGGCACCACGCCTCCACCCGGTACCACGGGTAGGCCTAAGCCTCCCCTTCCCTGCCTCCCGCCCGCGGGAGAGCACACCCCCGACCGATCCGGACAAGGAGCCCTCACCATGCCCGAACACCGCTCGGCGTCCTTCGTCGCCTCCGAACGGGACCGGACCTGCCCCTTCGACCCGTCCCCGGACCTCCGCAGGATGCACGACGAGGACGACCTGCCGCGGCTGCGCGTGACCCACCCGCTGCGCGGCGAGATCGACGCCGTCGTCATCACCGGCTACAGCGACGTCCGGGCCGCCTTCGCCAACGAGCACCTGGTGACGGGAGACGGCATCGACCCGTCGCTACCGCGCACCCTGTTCAACCACCCGGGCTTCCTGCCCGCGTACAGCGGGCCGGAGCACACCCGCCTGCGCCGGATGCTCACCAGCAGCTTCACCGTCCGCCGGGTCGAACGGCTGCGGCCCGCGATCGAGACGATCGTCTCCGAGCACCTCGACGCCATGGCCGAGCAGGGACCGGTCGTCGACCTGGTCGAGGCCTTCGCCCTGCCCGTTCCCTCGCTGGTGATCTGCGAACTGCTCGATGTCCCCTACGGCATCAGGACGATGATCCAGCGCTGCTCCCAGGTGATCATGGACGGAACCGCCGACACCGGCCAACTGATCGCCGCCTCGGACGAGTTGAACGCGGCCATGGCGGACATCGTCGCCCGCAACCGTGCCGTCCCCGGGAACGGAGTGCTGGGCGAGGTCGTACGGCAGCACAGCGCGGAACTCACCGATGACGAACTCATCGGCTTCGGCACGACCCTCCTGGTCGGAGGACACGAGACCACCGCGACCCAGCTCGCCCTGAGCGTGCTGGCCCTGCTCCGCCACCCGGACCAGCTCGCCACCCTGCGCGACGACCCGGAGGCCGCCGGCACGGCGGTGGAGGAACTGCTGCGCCATCTCGCCATCCCCGCGCCGCTCCTGCGCACCGCCGTGGCCGACATCGACGTCAACGGCCACCGGATCGCCGAGGGCGAGCACGTCCTGCTCTCCCCCCTGACGGCGAACCGCGACCCCGAACTCGTCCCCGAGCGACCGGACGACCTCGACCTGCGCCGCCGACCGGTCGCCCAGCTGTCCTTCGGCTTCGGCGCCCACCAATGCCTCGGGCAGCAACTCGCCCGCCTGGAACTGAAGGTAGCCCTGCCGGCGCTGCTCCGGCGCTTCCCGACCCTGCAACTGGCCGTCCCCGAGGCGGATCTCCGCTTCCGCGAAGGATCGACGGTCTACGGGGTGGAGGCGCTCCCGGTCACCTGGTGACGGCCCCCTGAGCCCGGCCGCCGCCGGGCACGGCGGTGCGATCAAACGCGCGCCTTCGCCACGAAGCCCAGACACCGCCGGGCCAACAGACCTGAGCTCTCTGGGGGACCCCCGGCTGCTCCCGTTGCCCAACTACGGCTCCCCCCGCACGGCCGCTGCTCCTGCCCGGCGAGCGGGTGCCATATGGGCGCGGCGGGGCCGTGCGGCAGGTTGCTCCTCACCGGCTGCGCCGTCAGGTCTCGTCGGCCAGGTCGGCGCCTGGTGATCGCCCCGTAGCCGGCTTCCTTGGTGAAGCGCAGAGCTTCGAGCCGATGGTGCGGTTGGGCCGGACCGCAGGTGTCCATCGTCGTGTTCGAGGACCAGGGGTTCCATGTCAGGCCACCGGCCGGTCGGCGAGCGCGGCCACTACGGTGAAGTAGTCGCGGAACAACGGCTCGTCACCGCGGGGTACCCGGACCGCCTGGGTGGAGCGGTATCCGAACGAGGCCAGGTCGGTGCCGTAGAGGGGGATCCGGGGATCGTCCACGGCGCCGAAGATCAGTTCTCCGGGCCTGTCCGGCTTCCTGTAGTGAATCAGAACCCCGAGCCAGGGCAGCGGGATCCGGAGCGTGTTCTCGAGGTTGTGCGGCTGGAACAGTTCGAACACCCCCCCGGTCCACGCGCACATGCAGGTTCTCGTAGTCGAACGTGAGGGGATCCATGGGAGAAGAGTCCTCCGGTGCGTATCGGTCGTCGGGTGTCACAGCAGCGCCGCCCCGACAACGGCCGCAGCCGTTCCGAGGAGCAGTGCCACGGTGCCGCAAGTGAGGTCGAGCAGGCCGTCCGGGTGGAAGCGCCGCTCGCACTGTAGGTGTCGGTGTCCGTGACGACGGCGACGACGCGGCCCGGAACGGGGGCTGGGACGTCAGCGCGTCGATACGGCGGCGTACGGCGCGGGCGCTCCGGGCCAGGTGGAACAGGCCGGACCGGGTCCACGGAACGCCGAAGCCGATCAGGGCCCATGGCCAGTTCCAGTCGATCGTGGCGAAGACCACCAGTCCGGCGTGGATCAGGAAGAGCGCGAAGTTCGGCCGCCCGAGGCCGCATCGGCAGGCCGCGGGGTCGCCGGTGAAGAACTGGTAGGCATGCGGTCGTCCGCACGGGTAGCGGACCCCGATCTCTCGGTCCGTCCAGGCCGCGGTGATCCTCTCCCCGTGGTCGTCGTCGTTCGTCACGGTGAACTCCTCGCCGCTGGAGGGGTCTGGAAGGTGACGACCACGGGGATCCCATCGTGCTGTGAGCTTCCGTGCCGGGGCTCGCGGACCTGCTCGATCCGCCCCAGGACCCTCACCGCCCGCTGGGCCGCGGTCACTCCGGCCAGTGAGCGGGCGTAGCCGACCGGTGCGAAAGTGCCGAACATCGCGCACCACAGCGCCAGATACCCGTGCAGGGCCATACGGAGACGCACCCGGCGTGGCGTCCGTCAGCGCGCCGGGGTGCGCCGCACCACCTTTCCGTCCGCGTCCGCCTCCAGTGAGGCCGCACCGTCGGTGCCCGTCACACCGACCCTGATGGTGAGGGAGCCGGTGAGGCGTTCGACGGTGATCTGCCAGGTCTGCGGCGAACCGACGCCCAGGCTGGTCCTCGCCTCCTCGACGAGGGCGGGGAAGCCGTCGTAGGGCAGGGAACGCGGGTCGAACGTCGGGGCCTCGGAGCCGGTGGGCGCGTACACGACCGACAGCAGTTGGTCCTGTACGACGACGGTGAGCGCCGCGCGTGCGTCCGTGCCCTTGGTGAGCGAGGTGACGGCCCTGCGTAGCTCGCCCTGGTCGAGGAAGGACTGGTTCGGGCCGAGGGCGACGGTGGCGGAGGCTGACGAGACCACCGTGGTCGACGAAGACGAAGAGGCGGAGACCGACGGCTGGGCGGAGGTGTCCTGGTCGAACAGCTCGGTGCGAAAAAGCAGGACCACGCCGGCCGCGGCGAGCACCAGGGCGAGCAGCATGACGAGGCCGTCGGCGCAGCCCTTGGGGGGCTCGCTCACCAGGGCCGGCCCCGGTGCGGAGTCGAGGCGGGCGCCGGCCGTCCGCTCCTCCCACTGCGGAGTCGGCCGTTTCACGATCTTCACCCGCCACGGCCGGTCCGGCGGGTACTGGACCACGACGACGGTGCCCGTCCGGTAGTCGGGCAGGTCCGCGAGGTTGACGGTCTGTTTGAACGCGACGCGGTAGGCCGGTGCGTCGTCCGGGGCGACCGTCGCCACGAACCGCACCGCGATGTCGCTGGTCGCCGCTCCGCCGACGGCCTCCCGGCTCTCGACCACGGCGAGCGCCGTGCAGGGCGCGATCGCCGCCTCCCGGGCCCACCTGGGCATACTGGCGAGGAAGAAGAGCAGGCCGTAGACGGGGGGCAGTGCCAGTCCGGTGACGAACAGCTGCCACTTCTCGATGACGGCGCCGACGACGACCGCGGCCAGCGACGTCCCGATGACACCGCCTGTCAGGGCCCCTCGGGCGAGGCCGAGGGGTGTGTTGCGTGCGGGCAGCGCCGCGCCCGTGCTGATCGTCATGGGGCGATTGTGTCGGGGGCGGGCGACGGCCGGAAGACCTGCACGTGTCTGTCTCCTGGGCTGCAGGGAACGGCCTCGCGCGGTGGGCTGCCGGGCCCGGCACCGGCCCGTCCCGCTTCTGCCGGTCAGGTGATTTGCCACGCAGGGGTATTGGCACAGGTTGCGGAGTCGGGGATTCTCGCTGTCCTCAGCGGCCGAGTGAACCAGGACCTTTCGGTCGTCATGCCCATGACCTGCTCGGCCAGTGGGAACAACTCCACTTCCCGCGCGGCGGTCGGATCGGTGATGTCGATGAGGTCGTCGCACCAGGCGGTGTTCCAGTGTGCGTCGCCCGCTTTCAGCGGCGAGACGGGCCCCAGGGCTCGTCGTAGGCGACGAGGTCGCCGTCGACTGCGTCGTGCATGCGGTCGCCGCCGTTCACGCTCAGGTTGAGCCCAGAGCCCTGTGGTGCAGCCGGAGGACGTCGTTGCGGGACCCCATTATTCGTGATCACGGCCGGGGTCGGCGCGTTGTCGTTCGGCTTCTGCAGTTCGGCCAGGTCTTGCTTCCGGTCCTGGTCATCGCGGCCGTCGCCGGGGGGGGTGGCTGTCAAGGCTGTTCGCGGAGGAAGGTCACTACGGCGTCCAGGAATTCCGTGGGGCGTTCCACGTTCGCGAGGTGCACTGTGGGCAGGACGGTGAGACGGGCGCCGGGGATGGTGGCGGCGACCTCTTTTCCGTGGGCTGCAGAGGTGACGGTGTCGTGCTCGCCTGCGATGACGAGTGTCGGGCTGGTGATGAGCGCGGTCGTGCGGCGGAGGTCGGAGTCGCGTACCGCGGCCCAGCTTCCGGCCACGCCCTCGCGTCGGGTGGCGAGCAGTGTGCGGCGGAAGCCCTCGACGATCTCGTTGCGCTCTTCCAGCATGTCGGCCGGGAACCAGTTGCGGAGGAACATGTCCGTGGTGGCCTGCATGTCGGGGGCCTCCAGCAGTTCGGCGATAGGCCGGTCCCACTGGTTCGCCGGGCCGAGATGCGCGGCGGTGTTGGAGAGCACGAGGCGGTCGACCCGCTCCGGGACGTGGATCCCCAGCCACTGCGCCACGATTCCGCCGAGGGACAGGCCCAGCACGTGCACCCGTTGCAGACCCAGCGCGTCCAGCAGTTCCACCGCGTCGCGCCCCAGCCGGTCCAGTGAGTACGGGCCGCTCGGGACGTCCGAGGCTCCGTGGCCGCGCGCGTCGTAGCGCAGCAGCCGGAAGTGCTCGGTGAGGGCCGGCACCTGGCCGTCCCACATGTGGAGGTCGGTTCCGATGGAGTTCGAGAGCAGCAGCACCGGCTTGGTCTCGTCGCCGTCGAAGCGGTAGGCGATGCGCACTCCATCGCCGGTGGTGATGGCGGTACGGGTCTGGGAAGTCATGTCAGCTCCAGTGGTCCAGCGGCTATGTGCTCAGCCTAGGAACGCCACCTGCAGAGTTCTATTACAAAGATCGACAGAGGCCTGTAGGTTGTCCGGACAATGTCGAACTTCACGCTTCACGAGTTGCAGTGCTTCGACGCCGTCGTGAGCGAGGGCGGCTTCCAGGCCGCCGCCGAGCGGCTGCACCGCTCGCATCCGTCGGTCTTCGCGGCGGTGGCCAAGCTGGAGCGCCAGTTGGGCCTGAGCCTGCTGGATCGCTCGGGCTATCGGGTGCGGCTCACCGAGGCGGGGCAGGCCTTTCACCGCAAGGTGCGCCTCCTGCTGCACGAGAGTGAGGAACTCCGGCTCTACGCCGCGCAGTTGGCGATGGGCGAGGAGGCCGAACTGCGCGTGGTGCTCGGGGACCTGTGCCCGCTGCCGCCGGTGCTGGCGCTGCTCAGCCGCTTCTTCGCGCAGCACCCGCAGACGCGACTGCACCTGCAGTTCGAGACGGTGACCGGCCCCTGGGAGCGGCTGCTGGAGGACGAGGCCGATCTCATCGTGCACCGCGTCCCCAAGAGTGACGTGCGGATGGAGTGGGTCGACCTCGGCCGCGTCGCGTCGGTGCCCGTGGTGGCGCCCGGTTTCCTGCCCTTCCCCCCGGGTACCGACCTCACACCGCAGCGGATGCAGGCCCTCACCCAGTGCGTGGTGCGGGATTCGGCGCGGCACCCGTCCGAGCAGGGCCACTTCCTGGTCGAGGGCGCGCCCCGGTGTTCCGTGCCGGACCACCTCATGAAGAAGGAGCTGATCCTGCACGGCATGGCCTGGGGACACCTGCCGCGATTCATGATCGAGTCGGAGTTGCGCGACGGAAGCCTGCTCTCCATCGCCGGACGGCACTTCCCCGGTGCGGTCGAAGAACTCTCGGCGGCCCGCCGGCGCGACCGGCCGCACGGCCCGGTCGCCGATCAGCTGTGGGACTTCCTGACCCGCCACGCACCGGTACTACCGCCGACGCTGGGCCGCATGCCCAGGACGAAGCCGGCACCGGCACGCTACTCGGGTTGAACCCGCGATGCCGGTGGTCAAGGCCGTACGCCGTACCGCCGGGGTCAGGCCATATTCGCAGGTCAGACCCGGTTGGCTTGGGGGGGTCGACGCCGACTTACCTCCTGGAGCCCCCTGCCCTGGCGTGGTGGCGCTGTGCTGTGCTGTTCTTCTCTGCGGCCGGGCGGGCGGGCCGGTGCTGATCGGCGCGGGCGAGGTGGAGGTGGTGCAGAGGATCGCTGTCGTCGTCGTCGGCGGCGATGTCGCGCGCCTGGTCGGGCTGTGCGGCGCGGTGGCGGCCGGGGCCGGCGGACAGAAGGACGGCGATCTGACCGACCTGCTGGACGACTTGGCTGACGATGAGTGCGTGCTCTGGTGGGCGGGGAAGGGCACCAGCGCCCGTACGGTGGCGGCCTGGGCGGCCGCCGCGTTGGCCCCGCTGCTGCTCGGCACCTCGACCCCGGAAGCGGCCTCCGACCATGCGCTGCTGCTCCACCCGGTGCGCGGCGCGGCCGGCGGGGAGCGGATCGAACTGACGGCCGAACGGGAGAGGGCGTACAGCCGGCGCATGCTGGCGCTGATCCGGACGATATCCACCAGCCTCGCCCCGACCGCCCATGCGACGGGGCTGCCGTGAGCCTGGTGTCGATGCGTTCGACGAACAGTTGGCGCAGACAGTCCAGAGACAACGGGCACGCCCCGCCACCGGCCGGTAGCTCCACCAGCCCGGCGACCCCGCCAGGCCGTCCCTCCCCGGCATGGCTCCAGCGGGCCCATGTACTCGCCGTCCGACGCTACAACCGGGGCAACCGGTCATCGGGCGTGGGGGACTTCCGCTCTTCCAACCAGTAGAGGTAGATCCGCAGGTCAGTTGCGAGGCCGCCGGCGATGTAGTGCTCGAAGTCGCGGACGGCAGCGGCTATGCCCTGGTCTGCCCAGGCATCGCTCTCCTCCCACCTGCTCCGTTGATCGGACAGGTACTGCACGACCTGACTGCGGCTGCGCCACCACTCCCGGACCGTTTCCGGGCTCCACCGCGAGTCGCCATCACAGCCCTACCCGAGGAGTGGGTCGTTGTCCGCCGCCTCGACCAGCAGGGCCGTGTCCGCAGGCGTCCTGGGCTGGCGATAGACGTACTCGCTGAGGTACTCGTCTCCATAGAGGACGTGGCCGGGTGCCGAAAGCCGCCCCGTCCAGCAGGTGTCGGTCTCCCCTCCGTAGAAGGGCCCGGGGACGTTGAGCCACAGTCGGTCTTCCCAACGGCCCCGAAAGGCATCGCGGTCGTTGCCGAGGATGGCCACCGGGTCGAAGTACAGCGTCATCCGCTGAGACTAGGTGTTCTGTCCTGTGAGGTTGGGGACGCGGCTGGCGGGTGGTTGTCCTGCGAGTGCGGTGTGTCCGCGGTGGTGATTGTAGGTGTGGAGCCAGGCGGGGTAGGCGTCGCGTCGTTCCTGCTCGGTGCGGTAGGGCTTGGCATAGGCCCACTCGTCGAGCAGGGTGCGGTTGAAGCGTTCGACCTTGCCGTTGGTCTGCGGCCGGTAGGGCCGGGTGCGTTTGTGGGCGACCCCGGTTTGGGCCAGCGCGTCGCGCCAGGGGTGGGACTTGTAGCAGGCGCCGTTGTCGGTCATGACCCGCCGGACTGTGATCCCGGCCCGGGTGAAGAAGTCGTTTGCCCGGGTCCAGAACGCGGCGGCGGTCTCCTTGCGCTCGTCGGTCAGGATCTCGCTGTAGGCCAGGCGGGAGTGGTCGTCGACGGCGTTGTGCAGGTAGCTGTAGCCGACGCCGGAACGGGTCCTGCGTCCGGCTTGGCGGCCCAGGGTCTTGTGGCCGCCGCCGTCGGGGATGTTGCCGAGCTTCTTGATGTCGACGTGTACCAACTCGCCCGGGGCGGCGTGCTCGTAGCGGCGTATCGGCCGTCCGGTGGCGCGGTCCAGGTGCGTGAGCCGTGCGAGGCGGTAGCGGGTCAGGACCCGGTGGACGGTGGCGGGGTTGAGCTTGAGCAGGTAGGCGATGCGGGCCGGTCCCCAGCGTCGCAGGACCCGGACTTTGATGATCCGCCGCTCGATACGGGCCGGGGTGCGGCGCGGGCTGTGGTGGGGCCGACTCGAACGGTCGCTCATGCCGGCCTCGCCGAGTGCGCGGTAGCGGTCGGCCCAGCGCTTGGCGGTGGTCGGTGAGACCTGGAAACGTTCGGAGGCCCGGCGCAGCGGCCAGCCGTCGTCCACCACGCAGCGGGCCAGACGCAGACGGCCGGTCTCGGTCAGCGGTGCGTTACGGTGTGGCATGAGGGCCTTTCTGGGAGCCGGTGCAGATGTCGCAATCCACACCGAGCCAGAAGGCCCTCACTCATTTCAAGATCACCACACCGTGAACCCCGTCACCAACCTCCGTGATCAGTACAACTAGGGCATCCGTTCGGGCTGAACGACGGGCTCCGACGGGAGAGAGACTGCCCGGGGCACACGCACTCGCCGTTTGACTCTTCGACTCAGGCGGTTCCGGCCCGTGGTCTGCTCGGGCCGGGGGTCCGCCGTAGCCTCGAAGCGGTCGAGTCTCTGCTGTTCGTGCCCGTGTGTCTGGCCTGCGGGCTTCGGCTTGGTCTCGGTGGACTGCCGGCGTTCCGGCCGCGGCCACTCGTTCGGGTGGCGGTGGTGTCGTGTCGCCGACGGGACGGCCGGGTTCCCCGGCACTCGGTGTGTGGTATCCGCAACGGGCTTTCCCAGCGCGGCCGTTGACGGGGTGCAACGTCCGCGATTGTCCGCCCCGGTCGGCCGCTCTTCCAGTAAAGGGGGAACGACGATGGCCGAAGCAGATGCGTGCGCGGGCCCCGGGACCGGCATGTGGCTGTTCCGGCAGGACTGGACGTTCACCGCCGTCCCGGACTTCGGCGGCATTCGGATCTACGCGAAGGCCCTGCTGGTCGCTGTCAAGGGCGACGGCGTCCTCGCCCCGGGGGAGCGGGACCGGGTTCTGGGGTACATGGCCACCCTTATCGGCGGTAACCGGGAATTCCTTCGGGAACTCGTCGCGTAGCCGGCCGACGAGGACGTGGTCGCCCTGATGGAGAGCTCGGAGGTGCTCGCCCGGGTCGCCCGCGTCCCGCTGGTCTTCGACGCGCTGCGGGCCTGCGACGCGGACGGCGTCCTCGCCCCCGGCGAGCTGGAGCAGATCAAGCGGCCGGCCGGCGCGCTGGGCGTCACCGAGGAGACCGTGGACCGCCTCCGGGAGGCCCACCGGCAGGAGGAGCAGGCCCACGCGGTCCCGATTGCCGCGGTCTTCCCGGAGGGAACCCCCCTTCTAGCCCCTGCCTGCGGAGCAGCCGGCGGCGGGAGTGCAGCGGTGGGAGGGTCTGCGTTCACCCGGGGGACACCGGCTGCTCCGCCTCCGGACGGCGGAGGTTGGGGAGGGGCTGGGAAGGTGCGGCGGTCGACCGGGGACCTACCGGTCAGCCAGCTCCGAAAGGCTCCCACGTGAACCGTTCCGCCGCTCTCGCCACCGCCCTCGCGGCCGCGCTCGCCGGCACCGTCGGCCTGGCCGGCACCGCCGACGCCGCCGGCCACGCGCAGCGCGACGTCTACGGCACCAAGACCCCTTACGCCCCGCAGCAGGACGTCCGGCACTACCAGCAGGTCCCCAAGGGCTACACCGCCGTCTTCACCGAGAACGTCGCCCGGCACGGCTCCCGCGCGATGAGCAGCAGCGAGGACGGCGACGCCGTGCTCGCCCTCCTCGACCGGGCGCAGCAGCAGGGGGCGCTCACCGACCTCGGCGCCGAACTCGCCCCGCAGGTCCGTACCCTGCTCGCCGCCGCCTCCGGCATCGGCTACGGCAACCTCTCCGCGCGCGGCGCCGACGAGCAGCGGCAGACCGCGCTGCGGATGGAGCAGCGCCTGCCCGGCCTGTTCGACACCATCGCCGCCCAGGGCGAGCCCATCGTCGTCGAGACCTCCGGCGTGGCCCGCGCCACTGCCAGCGCCAGCGCCTTCACCGCCGGCCTGGCCGCCGGCGAGCCGGCCGTGGCCGGTCTGATCAAGGCCCCGACGACCGACAAGAACCTGCTCTACTTCCACAAGCAGCCGCAGAACGCCGACTACCAGGCCTACCTCGCCCACGACCCCGACCTGGCCGCCGTGCTGGCCCGGATCGACGCCGACCCGCGCACCGCCGAGGCCGCCCGCCACACCGCGCAGCGCCTGTTCACCCGCGGCTTCCTGGACACCCTCGACGCCCCGCAGCAGATCGCCTTCGCCCGCTCGCTGTACGCCCTGTTCAGCGCCGCCCCCGACCTCGCCGTCGAGGCCCCCGGCGTCTCGCTCGACCGCTTCCTCACCCCGCGCGACGCCCAGTGGTTCGCCTACCTCGACGACGCCGAGGAGTTCTACCAGAAGGGCCCCGGCTTCAGCGGACGCACCATCACCTACAAGATGGCCGGCGTCCTGCTCGACGACCTGTTCGCGCAGGCGGAGGCCAAGGCCGCCGGCACCAGCGGCAACGGCGCGGTGCTGCGCTTCACCCACGCCGAGGAGATCGAGCCGCTGGCCGCCCTGCTGGGCCTGCCCGGCAGCTCCCGGCAGGCCGCCGCCGACCAGCCCTACAGCTACCTGAACAACCCGTGGCGCGGCGCCGAGGTCTCCCCGATGGCCGCGAACCTCCAATGGGACCTGTACCGCGCCGCCGACGACGGCAAGGACCGGCCGTCCTACCTGGTCCGGATGTTCTACAACGAGAGGGAGACCGCCTTCAAGGACGGCTGCCACCCGATCGCCAAGAGCTCCTACTTCTACGACCTGAAGGAACTCGAGCGCTGCTTCGGCCGCGGCTGACGACACTCCTTTGCCCCCGGCCGTAGCCGGATTCCGGCGAGCGGCAGTCGGCGGGACCGTTCTCCTCGACGACAGAGCGCGGGTTCGGCCCGCCCCGCGGCGGGTGCGGTCCTCGCCGGTCCGGCCATCCCGTCGGCCCCGGCGCTCCAGGGCGTGCCCGTGGAGGAGTCGGAGCGGATCGCGGTCCCGGCCGAGGAGATCGCGGCCCGGGACGACCCCGTGCTGCGGAACCTGCGGATCGCCCCGGCCTGGCCTGTCACGAGCCGGCCGTGGCGACGGGCCGGGTCCTGGGCCGGGAGAACGTGGAGCTGGTGCGGGTTCGGCGCCCGGGCGTTGCACACTGCCGGGCGGTCGGTCCGCGGGGAGAGCGCCCCGGCGGCGGTCCGGGCCGCCGTCGGGGGTCGACGGCCGTCGCGGCGGTGTCCGCGGCGACCCCGATCGCCACCAGCAGGTCGTGCACCGCCAGGCGCCCGGCCTCGGTCGGCGGGTCCTGGTGGGGCGGTGCCTGGGCCGCCGCGGCGAGCGCGGCCCGCACGCAGTCCTCCCGGGCGTCCCGTCCCGGCTCCGCCGCCGCGTACGCGGACAGGGTCCGGGTCAGGGCGTCCATCACGGGCAGCAGGGCCCGCCGGTCCGGCCCCTCGGCGTCGGCCGTGAACCGGGCCGGCGTCAGGCGACTGTTGGCGAGCGCGCCCAGCCGCAGGGCCGTCCCGCTCGACGCCGGGACCGAGTGCCGCTGCCGCCGCCGGCGGGGCGTGCACCGGGCTACCTCGGCCGTGTCGGTCCTGGCCCGGTCCACGTCCGTCAGCAGGCGGTACAGGGCGTGCGACTCCGGCGGCAGCAGCAGGTCCGGGTCGCCCGCGTCGGCCCGCGCGCCGAGCCGCAGCAGGCGCGCCGGCCCGCGGAAGGTCTCCGCCCCGGCGGCCCGCGGCAGCTTCAACGGGTGGGCGGGGAAGAGCAGTTGACTGAAGGCCAGGGCGACACCGGCCCCTGCCGGCACGTCCAGGACCCGGTCGATGCCGGCCTCCCGTCCGGAGGCCGGCGCGATCACCGAGCTGGCCGCGGCCTGAGCCGTCGTCACCCGCTCGCCGTCCGGCGCCGGCGCCGGCGCCACCAGCAGGGAGGGCAGCATCGCGCAGCCCACCGCGAGGGCCCCGTAGCGGTGGCCGAACAGCGTGTACGCGCCCTGGCCGACCAGGACGCCCCACGCCACGCCGGGCACCACCCGGACCGCGTGGGTGCCCAGGCCGCCCACCGGGGTGTTCAGCGCCACCACGGCGGCCATCGGGGCGAGCAGCGGGAGGTGGTGGTCGAACAGCTTCCTCGCCGCCCACCGGGCCAGGGCGCATGCCACCGCCTGCTGGGGCACCGGCCACAGCTGCCCGCGCATCCGCTTGCGCACCCCGCCCACGCCACTTCTCCAGAGCCACCGCCTCCGGCCCGGCGCGCGGAGCAGGAGCGGAGGCGGGGATCCCGGCGACCTGATGCTGCGCGCCGGCGGCGTGAGGGGCTGCCCGCCGTGTGGTGGTCCGGCGGTTCCGCCACGGCGGGGCCACGGGTCGAGGAGGAAGCGGGCGGGGCGGGCGCGCCGGTAGTGGACGTCAGGCAGGGCGGCCCGACGGCGATGTGGGGGCAGGCCGGCCGGCGGTCTCCGGTGCCTTCGGCCGGGGTGCAGGCCGGCCGGCGGTGCCTCCGGCCGGAGTGCGGGCCGGCGGCGGGCCTCGGTGGGCGAAGCCGGCCGGGAGGTCCTGGTTCTCCCGGCGCCGCTTGCGTGCGGGTCTCCAGGGTGCTCGGTTCCGGCGAAGCGCCTCATGCAGGTCGTGCAGGTCGGTCGGTTCTCAGTCGCCCTGGGTGTGGCGATCGATGGCCTTCTCCACGGCGAGCCGACCCTTTCCCGCGTTGCCGAGCCGCTGTGTCATGAGACGGACCAGGGCGTGCTGGAACAGGGCCGGGCCGCAGGCTGTCCAGTGGCCGCGGGTCTCGGGACTGAGCATGAACGCGATCACCTCGTCGGCCTCGGCCGGGACGAAGCGGAACTCGCTGTGCTCCCATCTGTCGTCGATGCCCCTGCTCCACCGGCCGCGCAGCCGCTCCTCGCCGAGATCGGGGAGTACGGCGAGGAAGAACGCTGCCCACTGGTGCCGCTCGGTGTCCATCGCGAAGGAGAGCAGTTCCAGCTCGCAGGCATCGCCCTCGTGGACGGCCAGTTCCTCGCGCAGGGCTCGACGGGCGGCGCCGAAGAGGTCGGGCACCCCGTCTTTCAGGTCGTGCTCCCCGGACAGCCCCTCGTTCGCGGAGGAGTTCCAGTTTCCGGCGTTTCCGCCGACGGTCGCGCTGCGCCGGGAGAACAGCATCTTCTGGTCACGGCCGGTCACGACGGCGACGTTGGCGCCGAAGCTGGCGGAGAGGAAGCCGTTGACGAGGACGGGGTTCCTGCCGTCGAGGTAGTGCTCGCGGAGGGTCTTTCCTGCCCCTTCGCCCTCCTCCAGGCGACGGTCCAGCTGCTGGGCTGCGAGGAAGGTGAAGTAGTCGGTCGGCGAGAACCGGATCTCCACGATCGGGTCCTCGCGGTCGTCGCTGCGGGTGACCGCCACCGTCTCCACCGCGAACCGGGGATGGTTCCAGCGGCGGTCGCGGCCTGCCACCGCGCGGGTGTGCTGCTCGTCCTCGATCTCCTGACGCCAGCGCCGCACCTCCTCCGGCACGTACACGGGATCGGCGGCCTCGAAGTAGATCCTGAGGTTGCGTTCGCTGATCGGCCGCGTGCCGTCTCCTTCGTAGACGTAGCACGTGGTGTGCAGTGACCCGATACGGAAGAGTTCCTGGTCGTGCAAGATACCCCCACTCCCCAATTCGATTGTGTGTCAAGACAGTTGCACACCGATGCGACGAGCGGCAACATGATCCCCCACGGACGGGGGAGGTTACGTGGGCACGGGCGGCGACCACGGCGAGGCCCTGGTGGTGTGCCTGGACACCTACGACCACCACCCGCACTTCAACCTGCGGGACGCCCCCGAGCACGTCGAGGAGTTCCGGTCCCTGGCCCGCCGGCTGGGTTTCACGGCCGACGCGCCGACCGTCACCGGAACCCGGCGCGAGGTCATGCAGGGGCTGCGCCGCGCGATGGCCACGCCCGCCGGACGGAAGATCCTCTACTGGATCGGTCACGGGATCAGGAAGGGGCGGGACACCGCGGTCCTGCCCTGCCGGGACCTCGATCCGGACCAGTTCGACGGCAACATCACCGGCAGCGACCTGGTCGAGCTGCTCAGGCAGGCCACCGGCGACATCCTGGTCATCCTCGACACCTGCCACGCCTCGCACGTCGCACGCGAGGTGCACACGGGGCTCTTCAACCGCGAGGACGACTACTACGGCCCCCGGCCGGTGTCCAAGGGCTCGCCCTACTTCCGCGGCGTGGGCGTCCTCGGCACGGTGCACGGCGACGAGCCGGCGCAGCTCGGCGTCTGGCTGCACGCGTTCCGTCGCGTCTGCGACGATCCGCGTTTCGAGTTCCGCGAGCGGCTGCTCTGGACGCCGTACGCCCAGGCCCTGCACGCGTCCGAGGTGCTGGAGGCCGTGAGCGGCGAGCTCGCCGACGAGTTCGTGCATCCGCAGATCCACGGGGGCAGCAGGCTCGTCGGCCTGTTCCTGAATCCGTACTACGACGCGCTGGCCCGGCCGCTGTCCACGGCCACCCGGTCGCGCAGGCAGGAACTGCTCGACGCGCACGTGCAGACGATGCTCCGCAGCCGCTTCACCGGGCTGCTCGTGGAGGACGAGGCCGGCTCCTTCACCGGACGGCGCAACTACCTCGACCGCCTCGCCGACTGGATCGGCTCGCCCGGCCGCAACGGCGCGCTGATCGTCACCGGCGGCCCGGGCAGTGGCAAATCGGCGCTGCTCGCCCAGCTGGCGCTGATGACGATCGCGAACACCCCGCAGTTCAAGGGCCTTTCGCCGGTCCGCCGGAGCGCGCTGCTCAGCGCCATCGACGCCGGCATCCAGTGCCGGGGCCGCGGGGCCGTCGAATGCGCGCGCGAGCTCGCCGAGGGCCTGCAGCTCGCGGAACCGGTCGAGGGCTGGCCGGACCTGCGGGCCGTGATGGACGCCCTGCTGAGCAGGTGCCGCGACGCCGCGTCGACGACGTTCCTGGTCGACGGACTCGACGAGGCGGACCAGGCGCAGCTCGACTCGCTCGTCGCCGACGTCCTGGTCCCGCTCTCCCACGAGCCGAACGTCCGCGTCCTGATCGGCACCCGGCCGCTGCCCGGGAGCAGCGCCCTCGCCCTCCTGGACCGCGCCCTCACCTTCGACCTGGACAAGGCGCCGGACCGGGACGCCGACGTCGCCGGCTACGTACGCGCCCGACTCGGCGGCCCGGGAAGCCCGTACCACGGCGTCGAGGAGACGCTCGACGCGGTCTGCCGGGCCCTGGTGCGGCAGAGCGACGGCGTCTTCCTGGTGGCCAAGCTGCACTGCTCCGCCCTGCTGCGGCTGAACCGGGCGGTCGGGCCCGGGGACGAGGAGTTCCGGCAGGTGCTCGCCTCGGGACTGGGCGAGGCCCTGGACCACGAGATCCGCGCCCTGGACGCCGCCGCGCCGGGCGGGACGTCCACCGGCGGCTGGGCGCTCGGGCTCCTGCTCCCGCTGGCGCTCTCCTTCGGCGCGGGCCTGCCCGAGAACGACGGGATCTGGCTGGAGGCGGCGCGGGCCCTGGCCGAGGTCCGCGGGGACCGGCGCGGCTACGGGGCCCGCGACATCCTCGCGATGCGCGAAGCCGGCGGCGCCCACGTGGTGGCGCACGGTGAGGCGGGCCAGCCGGTCTTCCGGCTGAACCACGAGACGCTCGTCGGGCACCTGCTGCGCGCCTGCGGTCTGCCGGAGCCCCGGGCCCACGCCACGATGCTGGCGGTCCTCCGCCGGGTCCACGACACGCTGCACCGGGGACGCGCCGCCACCAACCCCTACATCGCGCGCTACACGGCCGCGCACGCCGCCCGGGCCGGCGAGCTGGCGGCCCTCCTGGAGGACGCCGAACTGCTCGTCCGGCTGGATCCCGGGCGGCTGGTGACCCAGCTCGATCAGCCCGCTGCGACCGCATCGGCCAAGGCGCAGCTGTACCGGCCCGTCGCCGAGGACCTGGCGCGCAGAGCACCCGACGAACGCGCCGCCCTGTTGCAGGCGGAGGCCCTGCGCCAGCAGCCGGAGCTCATGCCGTGGGCGCGTTCGGCGGCGCCGCTGCACTGGACCGACGAGTGGACGACGGCCGAGCGTTTCGCCCCCGGCCGCAGCCTGGGGCTGCCGTTCGGAGACGTTCTCGTGGTGTCGTCGAGCCCGGACGGCGGTCTCTACGCCGCGGGTGAGCGCCTGTGGCACTGGAGCAGCACCGGCGGGCGGCCCGAGCTCGTGCGGGGCTACGTGCCCGCCGCGTCCGACGGAGCGGCGCACCGGCTGACGTCGCTGGCCGCGCCCGCGCGGGAGGGCGGCATCGCGGCGGTGGCGGCGGATCCGGAACGTGTCCTGATCTGGCCGCGGGACAGCACGGGACTCGTGCGGGTGTTCGGCTGGGCGGCTCCCGTCAGAGCGGTCGCGGTGGGGACCGTCGCCGGCCGGGAGGCCGTCGCGGCCGCTTTCGGCGCCCACGTGGCGGTGTGGGAGTGGCGCGACGGCCGGCCCCGGCACCGCGGGTTCTGGCGAAGCCGGGTGGGCGAGGTGTTCGCCACCGCCGTCACCACCGTCGGGAACTCGCCCTGCCTGCTGGTCGGCGGCGAACAGGGCGTGGCCGTCCTGGACCCGTGGACCGGCGCGTTCCGCGGCGGGTTCGGCTCCGGGACGGGCCGCGTCGAGTGCCTCGACGTCACCACGGCGGGTGAACGCCCCTGGGCCGCCGCGATCACCACCAGGAGTCCGCAGGTACGCGTGTGGCGGCTCGACGGCGGCGAGCAGTTCCAGGCGGAGTGTGTCTTCACCGCCCGTCTGCGGCATCCGTCGGGGGCGACCGTCGCCCTGAGCGACTCCGCGAATCCGCTGGTCCTGGCCGTGGACGGCGGCCGGGTCCGCCGATGGTCGCTGGAGACCCGCCACGAGCTGGCCCCGCTGACGGGCCACCGGTCACGGCCGACGTCGGTCACCGTCCTGCGCGGGGAGCACGGCCGGGTGGCCGTCGCCGACGGAAGCCTGGTCCGGATCTGGGAGCGCGGACCGGAAGCGGACGCCGCGTCCTCCACCCGCCGCGCGGCGCTGCCCGCGCCGGGCATGGAGCATGCCGGGGCCCTGGTGTGCACCGCTCCCGGCGAGGGCGCCGTGGCCCTCTCCGCCCGGGACGCCGCGCGGGTGTGGGACCTGCGAGGACGCGTCCTCCACGAGGAGTCGGAGCTCGCCCTGTACAAGGCCGTGGACCTGTGCACCGACACCTCGGGCGCATCGTGGCTGGCGGCCGGCGGGCGGAGTACCGCGTACGGGCCCACCGTCGTCGTTCGCCGGATCGGCGGCGGCGCGGCGACCGTGCTGCCCGTCGCGCCCGGTGAGGACGGCGCCGTAGGGGCCGTGGCACTGGGCGTCGGTCAGACCGTGCAGGTCTTCGCGGCCGACAACCGGCACGTCCGGCGCTGGGACGCAGAGTCCGCCGCCGCCCTGCCGCCGCTGCACGTGCCCAACGACATGGTCCGCCACCTCGCCTTCGTCGCATCACCGACGGGCCGCCCCTTCCTGCTCGCCGGCGCGGGCGACACCGTGTGGCTGTGGGACGCGCAGGAGCCGGGCGCCCCGGTACCGCTGAGGTCGCCGGAGAGAGCGCCCGTTCGTGCCCTGGCCGGCACGCACGACGACGACGGGCGCCGGCACGTCGCCGTGGCCACCGGCAAGGGCGTCTTCGTCGCGCGGCCAGCAGCTCGGGAGGCGGCGGGCGCCGTTGAACTGCGCCCGCTGAGCAGGACCGTCGTGGCAGTTCGGTCCCTGGCCTGCCGGAGCCTGCCGGGCAACCGCGTGCTGGTCCTGGCCGCCGACGCCTCGCACGTGCTGCACCTGTGGGACGTGCACGAGGACCTGCGCACCTCGGGCATCCCCGATCGCGGTTTCGCCGTCCACCAGGTGATGGCACAACGCGAGCCGGAGGGCACCGGGCTCGTGGTGGCGTCCGTCGGCCTGGAACGCATGGACGTCCTGACGGTGTCCCCGCCCGGCGGCACCGCCTCGCGACGGACCCTTCCCGACTGAAGCCTCCCGGCCCGACGTCCGACGAAGTGAAGGAGAGTCAGCAAGTGACACACGACCTGGTGGTGTTCGTGCCGGGAGTCATGGGAAGCGTCCTGTGCGACGGTGACGGCCGCGACGTGTGGAACCTGTCGCTCGGCGTCGGCGGCAGGCTGGCCACGGGCATCGAAGGCTTCTTCGATCGGCTGGCGCTGCCCCCCGGCCTGGGCGACGCGGCCCCCGACGGGCCCTACGCCCTGACACCGGCCCGCCTTCTGCGGGAACCGCGCATCTACCCGGGGCTGCTGCCCCACGTCGCCTACCGGGAACTCACCCGGCACCTGGGAGAGTTGGCCGAGGGCAGAGTCGCCGTCTTCCCGTACGACTGGCGGCTGTCCAACCGGCACTCCGCCGCCCTGTTGAAGGAGTTCGTGGGCCGTGAACTCCAGCGGTGGCGCGAGCAGCGGCGGGCGGCGGGCGACGAGGAGGAACCCCGCGTGGTCCTCGTCTGCCACTCCATGGGCGGTCTGGTCGCCCGCTACTACCTGGAGGTGCTGGGCGGACGGGAGACCGCCCGGACCCTGGTGACCATCGGCACGCCGTACGCGGGAGCGGTGAAGGCGGTGCGGATCCTCACCGGGACCCTCTCCGGCAGGAAGCTCCTCGGCATCGGCACCAGGCTGCGCGAAGCCCTCGTGACCGCTGCCCGCACCATGCCGTCCGTCCACCAACTGCTGCCCACCTACCAGTGCGTGACAGGACACCCCGCCGGCACGCGACTGGACGCGGTGCCCGTTCCCGACCTCGACACCGCCATGGTCGACGACGCCTTCGCCCTGCGCCGCGAGCTGGACGAGGCGGTGCGCCGGAACACCGCGGAGGACCTGCTGGCGGGCCGACCCGCCCCCTACCGGGTGTTCGCCTCCGGCGGGAAGGGGGAGCCGACCGACATCGCGCTCAGCCTGCCGGCCGGAGTCATCACCTACGCGGACCGCTTCGAGGACCGGGACCGGTGGCAGGGCGACGGCACCGTGCCGTGCCTGTCCGCCACGCCGCCCGAGTGGGAGGACGGCGCCCGCGTCGACTGGTTCCGCCTTGGCCACACCGCACTGCCCAACGACGCCCTGCTCCACCGCCAGCTGTACGACCGCTACGAGGCGCTCGACCACCGCCCCTACCAGATGCTGGGCACGGGATTCGGCATCGACGTCCCCGAGGCGGCCGCCGCTGGAACCCCGCTCCCGGTGACCGCTGTCTCCGAGGAGCCCGGCCTGCTCCTGCAAGCCCGTCTCGTCTCGCCGGACAGCGGGAAGACCATCGAACGACGACGGCTCGTCCCCGACGGCGACGGCGGCTACAGCGCCACGTTCTCGCCCCCGCCGGGTGTATGGATGGTGGAGGCGACGACCGCGCACGCCACCGCAGCACCCGTGCAGCGGGAAGCGGTGCTGGTCCTGGACTGAACGCCGTGTCCACTCGCTGCCGGATCGCCCTGAGCGCCGACCAAAGGCCCACCTGGACACCCCGGATCGCCCGGTCGGCATCGCACTGACCCGACCGCTCCGGCCATCGACTGCTGCCGTCGTCGCCATCGAGTCGACGGCAGCACGGAGCCGGTGCGGTGCGGTGGGGTGGGGCGGGGTGGGGTGGGGTGCGGTGCGACAGCGGCGCAGGCCTGCGCCGGGCAGTCGGCCGAGACTGCTACCCGGGTCGCAGCCGGCTGCGACGAGTCGGTGAGTTTCGCAGTCGCGGGCCGGTGGCTTCGGTGCGACACCGGTGAGTTTCCGGCCGTCGGAACTCCCCTGCGCGGAGACACCCTGCCGGTGCCGGCCCGCGTGTGCCCGCTCCGAGTGTGGCCGGCCCGCGTGTGTCTGCGCCCGCGTGTGCCCGCTCCGCGTGTGCCCGCGCCGAGCGTGGCCGGCCCGCGTGTGCCTGCGCCTCCCGGCGCCGTCCCGCGGGTGCCGGCCTGCGTGTGCCCGTGCTTCGTGGTGCCCGTGCCTCCGGGTGCCCGGCCCGCGTGTGTCCGGCCCCGGACCCGTTCCGGGCGTGCGCTCGTTGTCCCACAGTTTCGGGTGTAAACAAGGCGTAAAGATTGCCGGATCCTGGCAATGTGGGAGCCGCTCCCCGAATGCCATGACCGATCCGCGCACCCGAGTGCGGGAGCGATCAGCGTGAGGTAAAGGGGGAGAGACCGGATGCACAGGTTCTTCGAAGCCGCGCTGGGCTACCCGACGGCGCTGTTCAGCTTCGCGTTGCTGGTCGTCGCCGGGTACTGGGGGCTGGTGCTGCTCGGCGGCCTGGGCGTCGACCTCCTCGACGGGGGCACGACATCGACGCCCACGGGGGCGTCCTCGACGGCCTGCGACTGGGCGGGGCACCGGTGACGGTGGCCGGGTCACTGCTGATCGCCATTGCCTGGTCCGTGAGCCTGTCGGGATCGGCGCTGACCACCGGCCTGCCGGCCCGCACCGCCGTCCTGGCCGCGGCACTGGTCTCGGCCTGGACGGGAACGAAGGCGCTGCTGCGCCCGCTGGCGAAGCTGCTGCGGCAGGAACGCGCCACCCGGCGGCACGACTTCGTGGGACGGCTCTGCGTGGTGCGCACCGGCCGGGTGACCGGCGACTTCGGGCAGGCCGAAGTCGCCGCCGAGGACGGGTCGACCGCCGTCGTGCAGATCCG
This sequence comes from Kitasatospora cheerisanensis KCTC 2395, assembly GCF_000696185.1. GTDB lineage: Bacteria > Actinomycetota > Actinomycetes > Streptomycetales > Streptomycetaceae > Kitasatospora > Kitasatospora cheerisanensis. The sequence goes on from NZ_KK853997.1 coordinate 8,012,635, forward strand.
CACCCGCACCCAGGAGACGGGGCTGACCACCGGCCGCACCGCCCTGATCTTCGACTACGACTCCGAGGGCGAGTACTTCCTCGTCGCCCCGTTCGATCCCGCGCTGCCCGGCAGCTGACCGCACCGCCGCGCCACCGGCGACTTCTCTTCACTCAAAGGACCGTGATGAACACCATCGCTGTGGGCTTCGGCGTGCTCGTCGCCGTCGCGCTGCTCATCGTGCTCGCGCTGCTGCTGCTCACCAGCCGCCTGTACCGGAAGGTCGAGCAGGGCAAGGCGCTGATCATCTCCAAGACGAAGAAGGTCGACGTCACCTTCACCGGCGCGATCGTCCTGCCGGTACTGCACAAGGCCGAACTGATGGACATCTCGGTGAAGACCATCGAGATCTCCCGGACCGGCCGCGACGGCCTGATCTGCCGGGACAACATCCGTGCCGACCTCCGGATCTCGTTCTTCGTGCGGGTGAACAAGACCGTCGAGGACGTCATCAAGGTGGCCCAGGCGATCGGCACCGCCCGGGCCAGCGACCAGGGAGCGGTGCAGGACTTCTTCTCCGCCAAGTTCTCCGAGGCGCTGAAGACCGTCGGCAAGCAGCTGGACTTCACCGACCTCTACACCCACCGGCACGAGTTCCGCGACCAGATCATCGCGGTCATCGGCACCGACCTCAACGGCTACAGCCTGGAGGACGCGGCGATCGACCACCTGGAGCAGACCCCGATCACCTCGCTGGACGCCGACAACATCCTCGACGCCCAGGGCATCCGCAAGATCACCGAGCTGACGGCGATCGAGCACGTCCGCACCAACGAGTACCGGCGCACCGAGGAGAAGGAGATCACCCGGCAGAACGTCGACGCCCGCGAGGCCGTCCTCGAACTGGAACGCCGTCAGGCGGACGCGGAGATCCGCCAGCGCCGCGAGATCGAGACGCTGCGCGCCAAGGAGGAAGCGGCGATCGCCCGCGTCCAGGAGGAGGAGCGGCTCAGCGCCCAGGGCGCGTTCCTGAAGACCGAGGAACAGCTCGGCATCCAGCGCGAGAACCAGGCCCGCGAGGTGGCCGTCGCGCAGAAGAACCGCGAGCGGGTCATCGCCGTGGAGAGCGAGCGGATCGAGAAGGACCGGCTGCTGGAGGTGATCGGCCGCGACCGGGAAACCGAGCTCGCCCGGATCGCCAAGGACAAGGAGGTCGAGACCCAGAAGCGGGAGATCGCCGACGTCGTCCGCGAGCGCGTCGCGGTGGACCGAACCGTCGCCGAGCAGGAGGAGTCCATCAAGACCCTGCGCGCCGTCGAGGAGGCCGAGCGGCTGCGCAAGTCGACGGTCATCCAGGCCGAGGCCGAGGCGCAGGAGAAACTGGTCAAGGACATCAAGGCCGCCGAGGCCGCCGAGCAGGCGTCCGCACACAAGGCCCGCGAGTCCCTGGTCCTCGCCGAGGCGCGCCGCCAGGCGGCGGACCTCGACTCGGCCGCGAAGATCCGCCTCGCCGAGGGCATCCAGGCCGAGGCCGCCGCCCAAGGCCTCGCGAAGGTCCAGGTGCGCGAACAGGAAGCGGCGGCGATCGAGAAGGTCGGCCGGGCGGAGGCCGTCGTCCTCACCGAGAAGGCGCAGGCCACCGCACTGGAGATCGGCGCGAAGCTCAAGGCCGAGGCCGAGGGCCTGACCGAGAAAGCCGCCGCGATGGCCGCCCTCGACGAGGCCGGCCGAGCGCACGAGGAGTACCGGCTGCGCCTGGCCGCCGAGAAGGACATCCGGCTGGCGGGCCTGGACGCGCAGCGGCAGATCGCCGAGGCGCAGGCCGCCCTGGTCGCCGCCGGGCTGGAGAAGGCGAACATCGACATCGTCGGCGGTGACAGCGTCTTCTTCGACCGCCTGGTGCAGTCCGTGACCGCGGGCAAGGCCGTGGACGCCTTCGTCGCCCACTCCGACACCGCCCGCACCCTGGCCGGCCCCTGGCTGAACGGCGACGCCAGCTTCACCGAGGACCTCACCCGGGTGCTGTCCTCCGTCTCCACCGCGGACGTGCAGAACCTCACCGTCTCCGCACTGCTGACGAAGCTCATCGGCCAGGGCGGCGACCCGAGCAGCCAGCTCACCCAACTGCTCGCCTCCGCACAGAAGCTGGGCATCGCCGAGACCCCGCTCGCGGCCTCCAACGGCACGACGAAGTAGCTCGCGGCCCGCAGCGGCACGGCGAAGCAGCACGCGGCTCGCGACGGTACGACGGAGTAGCGCGCGGCCCGCAACAGCAGGAAGAAGCAGCACGCGGCTCGCGACGGTACGACGGAGTAGCGCGCGGCCCGCAACAGCAGGAAGAAGCAGCTCGTGGCTCGCGACGGCACGGTGAAGCAGCTCGTGGCCCGCGACGGCACGGCGAAGCAGCGCGCGGCCCGCAACAGCAGGAAGAACCGGAAGGAGCAGCCACCGTGACCGAGGACGTCGTCGACACGGGCACGTACGAGGTGCTGCGCGCGCGGCTGGCCGGAGCCGCGGCCGACCTGACCGAGCGGGCCACCGCCCTCAACGCCCGCCGGGTGGCGGAGTTCGGCGCGGGCGAGCTCCAACTGGCACGCACCGCCCGACTGGCCACGGCCGGTGCATGCACACTGCGGGACGCGGTCGGCCTCGACGGCCTGCTGCTGG
>NZ_KK853997.1:8018897-8020006 GCF_000696185.1 Kitasatospora cheerisanensis KCTC 2395
GGCTTCGCCACCCGCCCCGCCACCCTCGCCCTGCTCGACACGTTCCACGCCGCACCCGACACCGCCGGCCTCACCGACGCCCTCGGCGCCCTCCCCGACGAGCCCGCCGCCCTCCCCGCCCGCCACCAGCTCGCCACCGCCTGGCTCACCGCCTACACCGCCGCGAACGGCCACGACGCCGGACCCGACGACCTCGCCGAAGCCACCGCCCTGATCTGCACCCCCGCACTGCCCCACTACGCCGCGACCGGCGCCACCGAGACCGTCGTCACCGGCCTGCGCGGCGACCACCCCCGCCTGGACTCCGGCTCCCTCACCGTCAACCTCGCCGAACTCCTCACCCGCACAGCCGACCACGCCACGCACGAAGCCCCCGCCTTCCGCGCCCACCGGCAACTGCGCACCGACCTCCTCACCGCCGAACGCACCCGGCTGCGCCTGGACCACTACCGCCCGACACCGCTCAACGGCTTCGTCCGCAACCGCCTCACCGACCAGGTCTACCTCCCCCTGCTCGGCGACAACCTCGCCAAGCAGATCGGCACCGCCGACGCCGACACCGCCACCGACCGCAGCGGCCTGCTGCTGCTCCTCTCCCCGCCCGGCTACGGCAAGACCACCCTCGTCGAATACCTGGCCGACCGGCTCGGCCTGCTCCTGGTCAAGGTCAACGGCCCCGCGCTCGGCCACCAGGTCACCTCCCTCGACCCCGCCGAAGCCCCCAACGCCACCGCCCGCCAGGAGATCGAGAAGACCAACTTCGCGCTGCACGCCGGCAACAACGTCCTGCTGTACCTCGACGACGTCCAGCACACCTCGCCCGAACTCCTCCAGCGGTTCATCCCGCTGTGCGACGCCCAGCGCCGCATCGACGGAGTGTGGGACGGGCAGCCACGCGAATGGGACCTGCGCGGCAAACGCTTCGCCGTCGTCATGGCCGCCAACCCCCACACCGAGTCCGGCCGGCGCTTCCGCATCCCCGACATGCTCGCCAACCGCGCCGACGTGTGGAACCTCGGCGACGTCCTGACCGGCCGCGACGACCTCTTCGCCCTCAGCTTCCTCGAGAACGCCCTCACCGCCAACCCCCACCTCGCCCCGCACGCCCC
>NZ_KK853997.1:8020367-8021569 GCF_000696185.1 Kitasatospora cheerisanensis KCTC 2395
GTGAACGGCAGGGCGATCGCCACCTCGTCGACCTCGCGGAACGAGGCGTTGGCGTAGAGGAGTTCGGCGAGCTGGTCGGCACCGCCCACCAGGTCGGAGGCGAACAGCAGCCGGGCAGGGCCCTGCGGGGTGCGGGTGCGGGCGTGTCGCGCGGCGGCGTACGCCCGGTACTTGGCCCGCTGGGCGGGGGTGGCGCTGTCGGTGGGGAGCACCACCAGGCCCTGCGAGACCCGGGCCCGTCCGCCGTCGGGGTGTGCGGCCCGGAAGGCGCGGATCTGGGCGTGCTGGATGGCGTCGAACTCGGTGCCGGTCTCGGTGCCGGTCTCGGTGCCGGTCTCGGCCTTCACCACGTTGCTGGTGAGCAGCCGGAGTCCGTGCTGCCCGGCCCAGCGGGCGGAGCGCAGGCTGCCGCCGCCGTACCAGACCCGTCCGGCCAGGCCGGGGACGTGCGGTTGGACGTGCTGGGAGTACGACTCGATGCCCTCGGTGCCCTGGAAAGCGCTTGCCGGGTCGCCGCGCAGGAGTCCGAGCAGCCGCTCGACCCGGCCGTAGCCGAAGTCCTCCCGGTCGGCGGAGTCGGGGTACAGCGCGTCCTTCACGTCCTCGTAGTGCGCGGGGACGCCGACGCTGACGCCCGGGTTGAGCCGGCCGCCGGACAGCATGTCGACGGTCGCCAGGTCCTCGGCGTACCGCAGCGGGTTCTCCCAGCCGAGCGGGGTGACGGCGGTGCCGAGGGCGATCCGGCGGGTGCGCTGGCTCGCGGCGGCGAGCACGGTGAGGGGCGAGGAGATGCCGTACTGGAGGTGTCGGTGGCGCAACCAGGCGCTGTCGAAGCCGAGTTGCTCGCCGAGTTCGATCAAGCGCAGCGTCGCTTCGTGGCCTTCGGCGGGCCGGTGCTCGTCGAACAGTCCGATGGTCAGAAAGCCCAGCGAACGCAGCGGCCGGTCGGGGGTGGGCACCAGGTTCCTCCTTGCGCGGCGGCGGCCCCGCACGGCCGCCCGTTCCGTCCCTGCCACGCTCACACACCTGCGGCAGGACGATCAACGGTGCGGCAGGTGATTGTCACACGGCGTCACCGCACCGCAATGGCGCGAAATCCCCTGCCGGGCCGGGGCCGCCGCCGGGCCCGGCCGCCGTGGTGCACCAGCCGTGCCGCGTCGGGTTCTTCGGGAGAAACGATGGTGCACTCGACGGCCCACGGG
>NZ_KK853998.1:0-50647 GCF_000696185.1 Kitasatospora cheerisanensis KCTC 2395
CGCCACGACGCCCCAGCACCACGACGTCACCGGCAAGGCCGGCACCACCCCCGACCAAACCGACCACCAGGCAGCCCGGCCCTGAACGGCCGGAGACAGGCCAGGACGGGCCACCTGTCACGCCCGACCCCGGCACAGGGATCCACAACCCTCCACCCAGCTCACAGGGCACCACAGCACCCCTGTCGCGCCCCCACACGACACCCCACCGCGACAGCCCGCCGACGTTGGGACCGGCCCCGCCGGCCGAGGAAACGAACAGCACAGCGCAGCGCCCCCGAACCGACGGACGCTCCACGCCCACCCCTCCCTCCCCTCCTTCGTCGGTCGGTCGGGGCTCCCAGAGGTAAGTCGGCACCGACCTGCGCAAACTTGCCGGGCCTGACCTGCACAAACGCGCCGGGCGCAGCGGGAGGGGGTGCCTCTAGTCGAAACCAGAGACGAAACCAGGTGCGAAACCAGAGACGAAACCAGATGCGAAACCCGATACGAAACCGGCCCTCGGCCCGCCGGCGGACGCGCCGGCGGGCGCGTGCTCGACGGCCCGGCCGTCGCCGTCGGCCGGCCGCAGGAGAAGAGGCCGAGCGCCGGTGAGCAGCCCGTCTCAAGACCGACCAGGTGCTCGACGGCCTGGTCGTCGTCGTGGTCCGGCCCCACCGGGCACCCGGGCGGCCCGGGCCGGGCGGGCGGCTGCGCAGCGGCCGGGGCGGCCTGCCGGCCGCTGGCGATCCGCCCGGCCGGGCGGTGGAGAACCCGGCTCGGCCGGCGCGCGCAGCAGGTGGTCGACTCCCGTTCCGCCTGGTGCTGCGCCTGTCCTGCTGCTCGGGGGCTTCGCCCGGCACCGGAGGTGGCCAGGGAGAAGTAGTCGGCGCCGATGGACAGTGGACAAGCGGGCGCTGACCTGGGCTGATGCCGGTCCGGGCGGCGGGGCTGGGGCAACCGCCAGTAGCAACCCCCAGTAGCAACCGCGAGTAGCAACCGCCAGTAGCAACCGCCAGTAGCAACCGCCAGTAGCAACCGCCAGTAGCAACCGCCAGTAGCAACCGCCAGTAGCAACCGCCAGTAGCAACCCCCAGTAGCAACCCCGGCCCGCGGGCCCACAAGACACAGGCGGCCCGGCCGGCCCGTGGCCGAACCCGCGCGCGTCGGCCTGGCCGTCGCCGCCAGCCGCAGGCGCCAACCACCAGCCCGCGCAGCACCGCCGATCCCGACCGGCCACCACCGCCCACCCACCACCACAGCAGGAAGAGGGGCCAGGGACAGGGATGTCGGAATTTCCGGGACCTTGGATGGGCCTCTGAGCTGCACGTATGCCAGCCTTCCGCCGGACCTGGGGGACTGGCGTCAGGACCTGCGTCAGGACCTGGGGCAGGACCCAGGCCAGGACCTACGTCGGGACCACTACCGCGGCTTCGACCGGGCCGGCGACGGCCGGGCCGTCGAGCACGCGGGCCCGGTGGCGGCCCGGCCGTCGCCGTCGGCCAGCCGCAGGCGCCGAAGAACAGCCCGCGCAGCGCCGCCGATCCCGACCGGCTCCACCGCCACCCACCACCAACAGCAGGCCGCACAGAGGGATGCCAGACCTTCGGGGCGTGCTCCTCCAACCCTTTGACCTGGGCGGACGAGGTGGCCGAGCGCCGAGAAGGGGGAGCGCCATCGGAACCACCGTCGGAACCGCCATCGGAACCACCATCGGAACCGGCGCAGCGGGCCGGAGCGGGGCCGGGAGAGCCGCTGTACGGCTTCGGCAGGGTCGGAGCGGGGCCGGGGGCGGGAAAGGGGCGCGGAGGGCCCTGCAGGGCGTCCTGGCGGACGCTGGCGGCCGGGGCGGGCAGGTGTCCTCTGACACGCGACCTTGACCGATTGCCAGGCGATCTTGACGGTCTGGTGCGGCTCTCGCCCGTGCCGGACAGCCGCCTGCGTCCTTCACCAGTGCCCGCCGTCCCATTCCGCTCTGGGGACCGGGCCCTCCGAGACGTCGCCGCAGCGCTCCGCCCACATCGGGGCGACGAACACGGGTCGGCTCAGTACGACGTCCCCGGCACGCTGGGCACGCAGGACCACCCCGAGCGTGTCCGAGCCCGGAGACGTGTCCTGGCTGTAGCGCAGTTCGTGTCCGCGGGCGGCCGTGTACGCGGCGAAGTCGCTTTCGAGTTCGGACGGCACCCGGCCGACCAGGGGCAGCCCGTCCAGGGTGACCTGCGGACCCCGCAACGCGTTGACGACCACACAGGCCAGGCGTTCGGCGTCGTAGTAGAGCGTGAGCACCGAGTCGTTCGACGAGCGCGGAAGGTAGAACTCGTCGCTCAGCACCTGGCCGTAGTGGCGCGTGCTGGCGCACGAGGGTTCCAGGAACCCGTCGAGTGTCTCCAGCACGTCCTCGTACGACATGCCGAACCGCAGCGGACCCACGCTTTTGAGCGGGTCGAACTCCCACCGGACCCGGTCGTCCTCCTCGACAACCTGCCAGGCACCGAACATCGCGCACTCCTTCCTCGGACGGTCGCTCGCGCCGATCGGCCCCTCGGACCTCCCGCCCGGCCCCCGTGCCCGGCGGCCCGGTGAAGCTCATCCCGAAGGTCGGCAAACCGGCACCACCGTACGTAGTAGCGGTGACAACCACCGCCCACCGATCAAGACCAGCTGGCAGGAACTTGCCGGTGGTCAAGATCGGATGGCAAACCGTCAAGGTCACCCGTCCGAGGACAAGAAGCCACGCCCCGCTCGCAGGCCTGTCCCAGACCGGGCACGCAGCACTCCCACCAGGGGAAATGGGGTGGGACAGTCCCAGGTTCGTCCCAGCAAAACGGACATAGTGGGGCAGCGTGGGACGGTGCTGGGACAGGTGTCCCAGCACCGTCCGGGCCCGGCATCGACGTTTGCGCGCCCGGTGGGCCGGGGGCGGGGTGGTCAGAGGGTGCCGGTCAGGTAGTAGCCGGTGCGGCGGGGCTTGCCGGCCGCGGTGGTCGCGGTGGCGTGGAAGTACGAGGCGGGGATGGTGTGGCGCACGCTGCTGGCCTCGCCGGTGGCCTCGACCGTCCGGGCGTCGACGTCGAGGGCGCGCACGATCACGGTCTCGGGGTAGGTGCTGGTCGCGCCGCCCCGGCAGGTCGTGTAGATCTGGCCGGGCGTGATCTCGGGACGGGACACGGTCTCTCCTCGGTGCTGGTCGGTGCCGGGCGGGGCAGGTGGCCGGCACCGGCCGCGCCGCGATGGACAGGCCCGGCGGGTGCCGCGTTTCCCCTGGACAATCGGGCGTTTCCCCTGGACAGAACCCGATCGTCGGTGGGGTCAGGTGCGGGTCGAATCCTGACGCAGGGCCAGGGCGATGCTGCGGGTGGCGGTGCGGGCGTCGGGGTGCCGGATGGGGCGGTCCTGGGTGTCGACCAGGTAGGTGAGCGGCTCGCCGAACCCGACGAAGGCGATCCAGCCGCCGAGGCTGTCGCGGGCGGCCTCGGTCCAGCCGACGAGCCGGTCGTCGCGGGCGACCAGGCACACGTCGTCCTGGTCGATCCAGCCGCGGATCTCCCAGCCGGGGCCGATCTCCGGCAGCAGGGTGGCGAAGGTGGTCGGACCGAGGCGGCGCTGGTCGACCGGCACCACGGCGAGCGGGTCCGGCCGCGCGGCGGGCCCGGGCAGCGCGGGTGATGCGTCGCGGGAGGCTTCGTTCCGTCCCGGTGATGCGTCGCGGGAGGCATTGGGTCCCGAACGCGATACATCGCGGGAGGCATCGTGCTGCCCCCCCTGATGCGTCGCGGGAGGCATCCAGAGGTCGGGGCGGGGCGGCCGCCGCAGCAGCCCGGTCGAGCGGGCGGGCCGCTTCGGCCGGCGCCCGCTCCGCCCCCTGGACGGGCGTCCGGACAGCCTGACTTGGTGCCTCCCGGGAGGCATCGAGTTCCCGCTCGAACGCGGCCTGCGCCTGCTGCACGGCGGTGCGCGCGCGGGCCAGCAGCTCCTCCGCCGCGCGCTCCAGACCGGACAGTGGCAGGCGCAGCAGCATCCGGCCGGTCTGCGCGCCGACGTCCGGGCCGACCCCCTGGTCCAGGGTCTGGGCGAGGCCGCGAGCTGCACGGTCGACGAGCGCGCCGAGGTCGGCGATCTGCTGCGCCGCCTCGCTGTCCAGTGGCTCGCGCGAGGCATCAAGGTTGGTGGCGGCGAGGGCGGCGGCCTGCTTGTCCCGGGTGCGGGCGCGGTACGCCTTGGAGGAGCAGGCCCGGCCGCAGTAGGCCGGACGCTGCCCGGGGCCGTCCCCCCTGATCGGCGTGCCGCACACCTTGCAGCGCGGCTGCTCCGCGGCGCTGCCCGTCTCCTCGATGACTCGCGCGTCAGTTCCCATGATCGGCATCGTAGGCGCGAGGTGGGACGGTGCCGCCCGGCGGGCGGCGGGCACCGGCTGCTGCACCGCGTCCGGCTGCTGCGCAATGTGCTGCACGGCGTGCGCATCGTGCTGCGCTTCGCGCTGCGCGTGCTGCACCGCCCGGGCCCGGCGCTGCACGGGGACGGCCAGAGCGCCGTCCTGGTCCGCCTGTCCGCTGTCGTCGTCGGCGGCGAGCAGCTCCTCCGCCGGCGCCCGCTCCCGCGAGCCCAGGCGCCGCCCCGGCATCAAGACGGCCCGACCGCGCGGCGCCGTGACGCCGAGGCGGCCCGGCCGAGGTCGGCGGCGACACCCGCCGCGCGGGCCGCCGCCTCACCGAGCGGGTAGTACGCGGCCGGGAAATCCGGCCGCACCGGCGCCAGCGCAGAGGCGAGCGCATCGAGGCCGGCCCCGACGTCGGCCTCCGGCCCGGCGGCGTCCAGGACACGCAGCGCCGCGGTGATCGAGGCCGCCAGGTTCGCGGCGTCGCGCCGGACCCGCTCGGCAGCAGAGCGGTCCACACGCCGCTGCTCCGCGAACACGTCACTCACGTCGCCGCCTCCCCGCTTGGGAGGGCGGCGGCGGTGTGAGCGACGGGCAGTTTCCGCCCGCCGATGTGAATGCAGGAAATCATGCCCTGCCAACGATAGCGAGCGACGCCGGAAACGGACTGCTCCGAAATCGACCGACCGGCGGCGTGAATCCCTCTGGTGGCACTCGAATCGTCCTTCGAATTCCTTCTGGCGTTTTTACGCCGAACAATCCTGCGGAACTACCGGCGCGGAGAATTCTTCGACCGACGACTGGGCCCGCCCGGCTACAGCGTCGGGTCTACGCAGTAGGCAACGACGCCGCCGAGGAACGGAACGTCGTCCCAGGCGCCGCGCAAACTCCTCGCACCTGGCGCGACTGCTGCAGCTGGAGACGGTCGAGGTGCCGATGGCGGTGGTGACCGCCGACCTGCTCGGTCCCGATGTACGAGCCAGCCCGATGCCGGCGGCGCGGGGATCAGGTTGTCCTGCCGGGCTCGGAGTCGGCGTCGGGAGCGGGCAGTTGTCCGGCGGCGCGCCGTTCCAGGGCCAGGCGCAGGAGTTCGAGGGCGTCGGCGGCGTTGGCGGACAGCAGCACCTGGTTGTCGGCCGCGTCGATGACCTGGCAGCCGTCGACCAGGGTGCTCCAGGTGCCGGCCGCGACGTCCCACTCCTCCACCCAGCCGGCGAGGCGGCCGTGCCGCTCGAGGCCCTGGACGCCGGGGAAGTCGGGCCAGGTGAGGTGGACCAGGCCGCCGCCGAGGGTGTACGAGCGGCCGGGGGCGCCGAGGCCTCGCTCGGTGGGCGGCGTCCAGCGGGTGGGGCGGCCGAGCGCGAGGTCGTAGGGCAGGTGCGGCACAGCGTCCCCGGCGGTGCCGGCGCCGGGGACGGCGTGGTCGGGACCGGCAGGACGGCGGGTCCGGGCCGGGGCGGGGGCCTGAGGCCGGCCGTTCGACGCCCGGTCGGCAGGTGCGGCGGGGCGGTCGGCCTCCTGCGCGTCGCGGTAGATCGCGTCGAGGGCGTCGCCGGCGTCGCGGTGCAGTCGGGGCCGGCCTCCCGCGAGCGGGACCTACAGGTCCTCGGATCGGGCTCACCGAGCCGTCCCTGTAGCCCGGCGAGCCCGATCCCCCTGCAGGTCGTACCGGGAATGAGCCGAACATGGACGAGGAGACGGCCACGGGGCCAGGTGTGGCATCGCGCACGCGAGGCCACCCGATCAGGCTGGCGCCGCCACTCGAACACCTGCAACCGGCTTTCGTCACCACCACCAAGACCGGCTCCCGTCAGGCCCGGGCCTTACACCCCCACGGCTCGTTAACCATCCCGGGTTACCTACTACGACAACCCCAACGGACAGGAGCCGCCCCCGTGACCAAGCCCCGCCTCACCCTCGAAGAACACCTCGAACTCGGGTCCGTCCTCACCGGCATCCGCAACGAGCTCCTCCACCGAGGCGTTGACCTCGCAAACGCCTACCCCCGCAGCGGCCCCGAAGGTGCCCCGTACCGCGCACTCAAGCAGGCCATGGACCGCATCGAAGCAGCCCGCAACACCCTCGACAACCTCGTCCACAGCGAATACCCCGAGGAAGCCCAGCCTGCGATCTACTACGCCGGCGAGCAGGCAGCCACAATCGCCATTCCGCACTCCCGCAAGAGTCGCTGACACGACAGTGCCCCGCCGTGCTGCTCACGGCGGGGCACCCGCACTCTACGGTGGTCGCTGGCCGGACGGACCTTGTTGCCCAAGGGTGAACTTCCCGATCGCGACGGCGGCCGCCGTCGACGACCTGGTGCGGCGTGCCTGGGCAACTGGTTGCCTGTCAGCGGTCGCTCTGCGAACTCAACCACACGCTCACCACGGCGATCCACGGGCGGGGCTTCTGGCGCCCCATGCGGAGGGAGTGACAGAACCTCTAAACAGCGACGAGGTTGGGGCGCCCGGTCGAACGGGGCGGCTGCTTCCGGTAGAGCGGGGCCGCGATGTCGGGGAGCCGACCCTCGCGAACATCGAGCGCCGCTTCGCGGAGCGCGGCCTCCATCTGGGACTGGGAGCTGTACTTGGCGATGAAGGGGTGCAGGCGGTAGTTGTGGCCGCGGCCGTCGCCGCTGCGGATGACGAGGTGCCGATCGACGAGGCACTTCATGCCTCGGCTAACGGCGGATTCGGCGAGGCCGAGTCGTTCGGCCATCTCGACCTGGCTGTGGCGGACTTCTCCGCCGGGCTGCTGCAGTTCGGACATGATGCCGAGTACGGCGATCGCGGAGGGCGTCAGCTTCAGGCGGGGGATCATGCCGAGCACGCCGGAGGGGGTGATCTCCATGGGGTCCTCCTCAGCTTTCGCGGGCGAAGTCGTCGGGCCCGATCGTATCGGGGAACTCGGAGGCGAGCTTCTCCGCCCGGACCAGGGCGAGGACGCCGTTCTGCTCGTCGCCGTTGCCGCGGAAGCACAGGCGGGGGTTGACGTCGTACTGGCCGCGCTTCTTGTGCCGGCGGATGTAGTTGAGTTCGCAGAGCCTGCCGATGGCGGAGTTGACGCTGCTGCGGGCGACGCCGAGTTCGTTCGCCATCTCGACCTGGGTCTGGTTGATCTGGCCTCGGTTCTGGGAGCCCATCATGTGGAGCAGGACGGCGACCTCGACGGGGCTGAGGCGGTGCGCGACGATGCACCTGGCCAGGACTTTGGCGAGGAACCAGTTGCTGGTCAGGGAATAGCCCATGGAGCCGGCCATGTCGTGGGCGGCGCGGCGGGGGCGGAATTTGACGGTGACTTCGTCGACGGCGGCGGCGGCGGGCTGCGTGGCGATGTCCATCGCGAGCTGTTCGCCGAAGCGGTCGAGCAGGCTGACGAGCTCGGGCTCGGCTGCGGATCGGACCGGCCGGGGCTTGGGTGTTGCGCCGGCGGGACCGGTCCGTCGTTCTGCTCGCACAGTGCCTCCTGGAACGGATTGTCGGCATGACACTAGCGGAACTTGCGGACGGCTCGAAGTTTTGATGCGGCGAGTCGCAACTCTTGTTCACGGGACCCGACACCGGACTCTGATTGGTGTGGGCGAGGCAGCCGGGTTGGCGGCTTCCTTGCGGATAGGCGCAAGTTTTGCCGCCGATCGTTCCTGGCATACAGCCAGAGCTTCCCGGCCGGCTCGAAGTTGGCGTCGACCGCAAGAAGACTTGCTGATAGTCGCAAGTTTCTGTAGCGAATCGCGGACACTTGAACCGCAAGTGTCCTGGATCCGGGACACTCCACCTCCGAGCGCGACAGCAGCATCACATGCCCACCCTGTGGAAAACTTTCAGCTGCCCGCAACTCTTCTGCCCTGCTGTCCCCGCCCACGGGGCACTTCGAGCACCCCAGTGTCCGGTAGGACCAGACACTGGCCTTTACAAACCAGCAGGTCAGACCCCATTTATCGCCTGTGGGCTCTTACTAAAGAGGCGAGGCTGCCCCCGACCCTGAGCACTGCGGGTGTCCCGCCAACCACTGAGGACCCGCAGGTTCATCCGCCAACGCCCATCGATCACAGCAACCACGCTGCTTCATGAACCTTGCGTCACAGCGGGATTGGCCGACAGCAACCACAGCCGGGCCACCCCCCACTGACCCGCACTTAGGTCGAACCTCGCCATCTGTCTACAGGTGGCGACCTGAGCACCACCCTGCTCTGGGTCGTGAGCTCAGCCCCTCCTGAACCGGTACACCCCATGGTCAGAACCACCGGGGCGGAGTGGAACGATCCGCAGTTCGGCTGCGCCAGCTCCGGCGGAGGGGTCGCCCCGTGGCCCCGTTGTTCCTACGGTCAGATCCACGGCCATCCCGCCTATCAACCGGTGGCAGCCAGCTGGTCTTCGGGATCGAGGAGCAGGTCGGCCCCTGCTCGACCACAGCCTGCACTGCTTCCTCCGAGAGTTCTAGACCGAGGGAACGGCGTGTGTCTGGCCGAATCGGGCGGCCACAACTCCGACTGGCTGCTGAACACCGTGGTGCGCAGGACCTACGGGGGCCGGCCGAGCACACCGGCCGGGTCACCGCCATCACCCGCTACGGCAGGCCCGTTGCCGCGGTCGTCCCGGCCGCCCTGCTCCACCTGCTCGCCCCCGCGCACCTGGGCCCCAGGCCCATGGAGGCCACCGACCTTGAGCGGATCGCCGAACGAGCCCGGTCCGCGAGCCGCCGCCCCACCAGCGACCAGATCGACGAAGCCCTCCAGGACGTCCGCGCGGAAAGCCAGGCCGAGGCCTTGCCCACCTACCTCACCCGGCTGGAGAGCCGGCTCGATGCACTTCTGCAGGAGCTCCGCGCCGTGGCGCAGCCCGACGCCGGGGCGGCGGATGTCGTCTGGGCGTTCCGGTCAGTTCGCGCGGTTCTGGCAGAATCCGGTGCCGCGGCCCCGGAACAACTGGCCGGCCTGCCCGAGGATCTGACGATGGCCGATCTGCTGGAGGCCTGGGCGGAGAAACAGCAGGGCGGGTCGCGGTGATCGTGATCGACGCCAGCGCCACGGTCGAGTTGCTGACTGGCACCGGGCCCGTCGCCGAACGGGTGCGGGCGCGGCTGGTCGGCGAGGACGATCCGGGCCATGGCGTGCGGCGGCAGACCCCCGCTCGCGCGGGGAGGACGGGCTTCATCTGGGCCACCCAGGTCGCCGTGTAGGCAGACCCCCGCTCGCGCGGGGAGGACTCCGCACAGATCCGCGACGCGATCGCCGCCTGCGGCAGACCCCCGCTCGCGCGGGGAGGACTCAGGGCGGATGCCGGCATCCTGGGCCCAGGCCGGCAGACCCCCGCTCGCGCGGGGAGGACAACGGTCAGGTCGTCGGGGGCAGGCATGCGTCCGGCAGACCCCCGCTCGCGCGGGGAGGACCCAGTCAGGTCAATGCCACCGTGCGGGCGCAGCGGCAGACCCCCGCTCGCGCGGGGAGGACATCGAGTGGGCGAGCATCCTCACCGGTCGAAGCGGCAGACCCCCGCTCGCGCGGGGAGGACCCTTTCTGAACTGCGCTTTCTCTAGGGCTTTGCGATTTCTTGACTTTCTGGTGCAGTTGGCCGTGCCTGGGCGATGAGCAGCAGTCCGTCGAAGTCGACGGGCTGGCGTCGTTGGGTTCCTGCTGTCCGCAGTGCGAAGCCCTGTTCGTTGGCGGCGGGGTGGACGAGGACGGCTACTCCGTCTGCGATGCAGTTGCTGACGGATGCCCAGAGTTCTTCGCGGACTTTGGCGGAGATGGTTCCGACGTACAGCTGGGGTGTGACTTCCAGCAGCCATCGTGTCAGGGCCCCTCGTAGGTGGTCCGGGACGGCGGTCATCGACAGGACGGTCAGGGACGCCACAGCGGCTCCTTGCCTGCGGGCTGTGGACGGTTCACGGGCCTTCCCCGGCGGAGTAGTTGACGCCGCCGGGGACTACTCCGACGACCGGGTCCCAGAGGTCGACGAGCTGCTCGTCAGGGTCCGGGGCGGCGATGTCGGCGCCGGGTGCGAGCAGGCGTTGGACGTCGGTGACGATCCTTGGCAGGAGTTTGAAGAGGCGGAGCCCTTCTCTGAACCCGCGTCGGGCTTCGGCTTCCGGTTCGGTGGAGGAGTGGAGGGAGAAGGCCAGCGGGATGGTCAGTTCGGCTTTGTAGAGGTCGGCGATGTCGTAGACGAAGGCCTGCTGGTTGCCGTTGTGGACGAAGCCGAGGGCGGGTGAGCAGCCGAGGGCGAGGATCGCGGCGTGGACGATGCCGTAGAGGCAGGTGTTGGCGGCGGACAGGGCCAGGTTGACGGGGTCCTGGGTGTCCCAGGAGTCGGGGTCGTAGTTGCGGCGGAAGCGTCCGATGCGGTGTTGCTGGGCGAGCAGGCGGTAGTGGGCTTTGATGCGTTGGCCTTCCATGCCGCGGAGCTTGTCGAGGTTGATGTCGGTGGGCATCTCGGTGTTGCCGAAGCGCTGGCGGTACATGGCGATGGCGATGGCCATCCGCTGCCGGTCGTCGGTCCAGGCGCGGGCTTGGCGTTCGAGCCAGGTGGTGCTGAGGGATTCGGGGAGGGTGGCGGCGTAGCAGCGGACGCCGCCGGAGCCGGCGATGACGACGGTGGTGCCGTGGCGGGCGAGGGTGGCCAGGGCGCGGGCGGTGATGGAGGTGCCGGGTCCGAGCAGGGCGCAGCTGAGGGCGGCGGTGGGGAGGTAGAGGGTTTCGGTGCCGCGCTGGGCGGTGGTGATCTCGGCGCAGACGCCGGTGTCGTCCTGGACGATCCGCACGATGTCCAGGTAGAGGAAGGACAGGGAGTCGGCGATGCGGGGCAGCATCGCCACGGTGGGTGCGGCGAGTTTGCGCCGGGCGCCGGCCGGGCTGCCGGAGCGTGGGCGCGGGGGCGTCACCGCGTTTCCCGGTGGGGGGCGATGCTGAGCATGCCGCAGCCGTAGGCCTTGCCGCGGCCGATGCCTTCGCGGATGCGGGTGCGTAGGAGGTTGGGGTCGGTGATGTGGGCGGTTCCTTCGAAGAGGGTGCGGGCGTGCTGGACGCGCTGCTTGTCGTGGCGGTTGCCAGTGGCGGCGTCCAGGGGGGTCGAGTGCAGGGTGGCGAGGGCGAGGCCGGCGGCTTCGGCCTGGCGGGTCCACCATTCGTCGGCGTGAGGGCCGGTCAGGGGGACGACTTCCGGGAGGTTGTAGAGGGCGCGGGTGGTGGCGCCGGGCTTGCGGACGGCGTTGGCGGCGATGCGGTAGCGCACGGGCAGGCCTTTGCGCAGGGCGTCGAGGAGCGGGGTGAGGGGTTTGGCGGCCGTGGTGCCGTAGCCGGCGGGGAGTTGGGTGAGGTCGGGTTCGCGGTTGCTCTGCAGCAGGATCCGGTCGCCGTCGTGGCTGGTCTCGGTGCGGAAGAGGATGCCGAGGTGGCGGCGGGGTTCGGTGCTGGGGATGTCGTCGGGGAACAGCGACATGATCCTGTGGTGGAGTTTGACGGCGTCGTCGCCGTCGCGGTGGACGTCGCGGTGGCGCTGGTCGGGGATGATGCGGGTCAGCCACAGGGTCATGCCGGCGTGCCTTCGGGACGGGTCGGGTGGGGGGCGAGGTAGGCGGCGAGGGCCTTGAGGTAGTCGGCGCCCAGGCCGTGGCAGCGGTCGGCGGGCAGGTGCAGGGTGCGCTGGTAGCGGGCGCGGCTCTGGTAGGCGCGGCGGTGGGGGTGGAAGTTGAGCGGCTGGTCGTTGACCTGGCCGGCCGGCTCGCTGCCGCTGTCGGTGTCCGCTGCGGCGGGGGCGAGGTGGGTGAGGGGCCGGTCGCTGTGGAAGACCACCGGCACCGTGCCGGCCGCTCCCCTGCGGGTGCGGGCCAGCGGCAGGTCCAGCAGGTGGCGGTGGACGTCGTCGAACTCGCCCAGCAGCAGTGGTCCTTCGGGTGGGCAGGAGCGCCGGCCGAGGTAGGGCGGCCAGAACGGCTCGCGCAGCGCCGCGGCGCACGTCTGGAGGAGGTCTGCGGGGCCGGTGAGCGCCACGGTGAACACGGCGTCGGCGAGGTAGTGGCGGTGGGAGAGCAGTGTCGCCGCGGCGGCGGGGCGCTTCTTGCCCTCGGCGGTGGTGACGGTGTGCCGGGCGGGCAGTCCTCCGCCGACGGTGTGCAGGTCGCGCAGCAGCACCCCCGGCCGGTCGGCGCGCACCGTCAGCGACAGCCGGGCCAGGTCGCCGATGTCCTCGCCGCGCCGGCGGCCGAGCGCGCCGGCGAGCAGGCCGATCACTCCGGAGCGGGTGGGGAAGGGCGCGGTGTCGCGTTCGTTGAACTTGCTGCGCTCGCCCCAGGACTGCAGCGGGCCCGCCAGCCTCAGCAGCAGGCCCGCCTCACTGCTCACCGGTCCGCCTGCGGGTAGGCGGCGGCGATGGCGGCGGCGATCAGGGCGGGGAAGGATGCGGCACGCTCGCCCAGTTCCTTCGGGTTCTTCGGGTCGACTCCGGCCCAGCCGGCCGCCACCACGCCGCGGTTGCCCAGCAGCGCGTTCGCGGCCGCCGCGTACTCGGCCAGGGCGTTGCGGGAGGGTTCGGAGTAGCCGCCCTGCTGGCCGGCGCGGACCGGCTTCTCGAACGCGGCGGCGAAGGACAGCGGCCGGTCCGAGCGCACCGCGATGTGCACGAGGTCGGGGATGGTGTGCGGCGCGGTCGCGGTCTTCTTCGCCTGCGGCAGCGACAGGACGAAGGCCTCCAGGAAGCCGGCCGCCAGCTCGCGCGCGGCGGCCAGGTCGCCGCCGAGGTTGTCCGCGAGCTCCTTCAGGTCGATCGTCGCGAAACGGTAGAAGACGCCGGCGGAGAACTCGGCGTGCCCCATGTGCGCACTGCCCGTGCTGTCGTTCCAGACGTCGGTCACGTCGTCGACGGCCGAGAAGTAATCCAACTCGATGTCGGTGCCGTGGGTGGTCAGCGCGTGCGCGACCTGCACCGCCCCGTCCACGCCCGCGTCGTCGACCTCCGCCAGCATCCGACCGAACAGGTTGATCACCCCGTTGCGCGACCGCAGCACCCCGTCCACCCGATCCTTGGGCAGCACGCTCTTGTCGCTCGGCTTCTTGATGTCCTTCGCCGCCTCCAGCGCGGCCCGGAACTCCCCGGCCAGATCCGCGAGTTCCGCCACCGCGCCGTGCGGGACGTACACCATGGCGTTCGTCGTCACCGCCGCGCTGTCATCGTCGACCTCGAACTTGATGCTGCTGCCCGCCGCCACGTGCTGCCCCGCCCGCGCCGCCAGCGCATCCGGCCAGCCCCGCTCCTCCTCCAGCAGCCGCGCCACCCGCTCTCCGATCCGCCGCGTGCGCAGCGCCGCGTCCCCCATCTTCTCCTGGAAGTAGGTGCGGGCCGCGCGCTTCCACGACTGGCTGCTGACCCGGGTCCGCTCGGTCCCGCCGTAGGCGACCGTCTTCACCGAGTTGTTGTCGTCGCGGTTCAGGTTCGCGAACGGCACGCTCTGCACCACGTGCACGTCCACGAACCGCGCGCCCGTGTTCGACTTCGCCACCATGCTCTTCTCCTCAAAATTCCTGTCATGAACCCGAACTGAATGGGCGCCACCCGGCGGGCGACGCCCGGCCCCGCACCTGCTACATGTCGCCGCCGGCGCCTTCCGCGTCGTCCGCCTCCCGCGCCGCCCGCACACCCGACCGGTGCCGCTCGCGGTAGAAGTCCTGCAGCCAGCGCCGCTTCACCTCGCCCCCGTACTGGCGCCAGCCGGCCAGATCCCCCAGCAACTGCGCCCAGTCCACCGGCGCGCCGGCCTCCCGCAACTGCCGCACCGCGCCCGGCAGATGCCGGTGCAGGCCGTCCACGCTCTGCCGCGACAGCAGGTTCAGCCGCGTTTCCGCCGAACTCTCCCGCAGCCCCCGGACGCGACCGCCTGCGCGAACGACCGCCCCAAGCTCTGCCGCGACAGCCATCGCGCTTCCGGCGCCCCGTCGTCCGGCCCCGCCACGGCGGCACCCTGCGGCGCGTCCCCGGCGTCCCCGACCGCCCCGCCAGCCCCGCCAGCCCCGGACGGCTCGGCCTCCACGACCCCGCCCGCTGCGCCCGCCGGCACCGTGTACTGGCTGCGCCGCTGCGCGGCGATCATCGCCGCCACCGTGTAGTACGCCCGCTGCACCTCGTCGCCGGCACCGGCCGGAAGCCACCGCGCCACGAACCGGTGCATCGACGGCACCCGATCCAGGCCCTTGCCCGCCCCGCGCCGCAGCGCCGACCGCACCCCCGGATCCGCCGCACACCGCTGCTCCACCCACGCCGTGAACGCCGCCTCCGGCCTCCTCGGCCGGCGGCCGCCCCGCTGCGCGGGAACGCCGCCCGCCGGCGTCCCCGGCGGTTCCTGCTCGACCACCGTCACCGCTTCGCTCACCTCGCCACCTCCTTGCTCGCACTCCGGCGGGCAGAGCCGCCCGCCGCCGGCGCCGGGACGCTCTTGCGCCGGCCGCCGTACAACTCGATCCGCGCCGCCTCACAGGCCCGCGCGCCCCGCACCGACACCACCGCCCGCGCGGTCACCGCCTCGAACGCCTCCTCCGCCAGCCGCCGGAACACCGCGCCCGCGCCGTCGAAGTCCCGCCTCCCGAACCGGTCCCAGAACTCCGCCTCCGCAGCCGGCCAGTACCGCGCACCCGCGTCCACCGCCCACGCGCAGTCCTTCAACTTCGGGGCGTCGGTGAACTGCTGCCACGCCCTCTTCACCGCCAACTCCAGCCGCCGCCCGTACATCTCTCCGACCGCCCGCAACTTGCTCACCAGCACGGCGGACTCCGGCGACCGACGCTCCGACAGCCCCAGCACGGGCGGCGTCGACGCGTCGACGAACTGGACGTCCTTCGCCTGGCCGTCCTGCTCGAACCCCAGCGCCCGCACCCGCAGCCACTCCGAGACCTCCGGCGCCGTCCGGAACACCTCCGGACGCCGCGGACGACTCTCCCCCGGCAGCTCACTCAGCAGCAGCGCGTCCACATCCCGCCACAACGCCCTACCCGAATCCGCCGGCCGCGGATAGGAGTTCCCCTCCTTGGAGAGCTGCCAGATCAGATACGGATCACCCTCCCGCGCGACCTTCTCCCGCCACGCCCACGTGATGAACGCATCCCGCACCCGCCGCCCGTCCCCGTCCGGCACCAGCAGCAGCGCATGCTGCGAACGCCCCGTCAACGACGAACACGGCCCCTGCACCCGCGCCGGCACCCCCAGCGGGTCGTTCAACTCCGCCTGCTCCCACGGGCACAGGTCCTCCTCCCGCCGCACCTGCCCGCCCGGCTGCACCAGATTCGCCAGCAGCGTCTCGAACAGGCTCTCCCCCTGCGGGTGGTACGACAGGGTGCTGCGCAGCGGCCCGGCCTTCGCGTCCGCGGCCTTCACCCCGCCGACCGTCCGGCTCGAGCACCGGCCCGACGGCCCGAAGTAGTGCCACACCAGCAGGTGCAGAACCGCCTCGGCCGTCCCCGGAAGCACCGGCGCGCCCGCCGCCACGTGCTCGAACCAGGCATGGTTGTTGCCCGACGGCCTGGTCGTCACCAGCTTGTCCACCCCCGCCGTGTTCGACGCGTCGCACTGCTGCGCCAGCCGCGGGTCCTGCAGGAACGGCCGCACCGGGTCGAACACGTCGAACCGGTGCCAATACCGGTCGAGATAGGCGCCGACGGCCTCCGCATCGAACCGCCCGCCGTCCTGGACCCGCTCGCGCCGCGCCCCCCACAGTCCCGGCCCGCGCTCGTCCAGGCCCGTCACCCGCGCCGTGATCGCCACCAGCACCCGGTACAGCCCGGCCAGAGCCGGCGGCAGGCCGACGGCGATCTCCTCGATCTCGTGCGCGTCCACCAGCAGCCGCCGCAGACCCACCGCGCCGGGACGCTCCCCGCCCTCCGCGAGCGGCGGCAGGCCCGCACACCACCGCACCGGGATCCACGGCTCGTCGACCAGGTTGAACACCGCCGGCGCATCGGACACCGTCACAGCCCTTCCCCTTCTCTGCTTTCCGCCGACCACCGGCTCCCGCCGCGATGCCGAGCGGTCCTTGGGCACTTCTGGTCCTGCGGCGCCGTCCCGGGACGCCACCTCAGCAGCAGCCGGCGGCGGCTCCTCGGCCGCAGGCGCAGCTGCCACACCAGCCGGCAACTCGTCCGGGACGACCGGGACCGCCAACCGCTGAGGCTCGTCGACCCTCCAACCCCGCGTCACCCCGACATCGGACAACTGCAGTTCCTGACCGCCGACCCGACCGACCCACCGGCCCTCCCGGTCCTCGCGCAGCACCACCACCCGCAGGCCCTTGAGCATCGCCGTCCTCGCCCAAGGCCCCGCGAGCCCATCGCCCTCCGACTCCCCTACCACCCAACCGGCCGGCAGCGGCACCGAATGCCGCAGCACCTCGACCGCATCCGCCCGCCCGACGCCCCGGCCCCGCGACCAGCCCGGCACCCGCACCCGCCCCTCGCGATCCAAACTCACCCCACCCCCCGACCGCGCATACACGAACACCACCCGCGCCGTCTCCGCCCCCAACCGCGTCGCCAGCAACTCCTCCGACACCCCCTCAGGAGCATCCGTCAGCACCGACCAGTCACCGTCCACATCCCCCGGCGCCGGAATCCGCACCAGATCCGCGAGCTGCGCCTCCGCCAACTCCCCCGCCTCGCGCCGCACGTCCCACCGCTCGAACTCCCGCCGCGCCGACTCCTCCAACCGCCGCCCGAAGTCGTCCTCGTACACCGCATCGACCAACCCCTGCACGTCCCCCGGCACCGCCACCGCCCGTCCGCCCAAACCCGCCAGCAGCGTGCTCGTCCGCACCAGCAACGACGCGTCGTACACCGACCCCCACGACCCAGGCACCCGCACCCCGCCGTGATCCCCCACCGGCTCCAGCACCACCAGCCGCAGCCGCCCGCCCACCCACCCCGGCCGCTCACCGCGCTTGTGCCGCCACCCCCGCCCCGCCCGCTGCAGCAACTGCGCCAACGGCGCCAAATCCGACACCACCAGATCGAAGTCCAGATCCAGCGACTGCTCCACCACCTGCGTCGCCACCAACACCGAACCCGCCCTCACCCCCCCACCGCTCCCCTTCCCGAACGCCTCCTCGCACTCCCCCGAGATCCGCTCCCGCTCGAACGCCGGAAACCGCGAATGCAGCAGCCGCAACCCCCCCGCACTCCCCGCCAACCCCGAAAACGCCTCCCGCAGGAACAAGAACGTCCGCTGCGCCTCCTCCACGGTCGTGCAGCACACCAGCACGCACCCGCCGCCGTCCACCACCGGCGCCACCAGCTCCACCAACGCCGCCCGCCGCGACCCCGCCGCCGGCACACCGTCCTCGTGCACGTCCCACCGCACCGGCCGCCGCTCCACCACCAGCTCCCGCGCCCGGTCACTCTCCACCGCCCGCGGCTTGCTCACCCACCCCGTGGCCGCGTCCACGAACAACCAACCCGGATAGCACGGCTCGACCACCGCCCGGTCCTCGAACCCCGCCCCGCGCCGGTACGCCTCCACCAGCGACGACGCCGAACGCCCCGTCAACGTCGCCGACAGCAGCACCACCGGCGCCCGCAACGCCCCCAGCCACTCCAGCAGCCGCACCAGCAGGCTGTGCATCCACGGCCCGTACGCATGCGCCTCGTCGACGACCACCACCTTGCTCGCCAACCCGAACAGCCGCAGAAACCCGTACCGCACCGGCAACACCCCGGTCAGCGCCTGATCGACCGTCCCCACCGCCAACGGCGCCAACAGCCCCCGCCGGCCCGCCCACAACCACTGCGCGGCCTCCGTCGATGTGCCCTCCTGCGAGGAGATTCCCCGGCTCTCCCGAACCTCCTCGCCCTCCCCCGCCCCCTGCGCCGGCTTGAACAGCGGACTGAGCCGCGCCATCCCGTGCACCGGCATCAACCCGAGCGCACCTTCAAGGTTGTCGTCGGCGAACTTCCGCACCCGCCCGAACATCGCATCCGCCGTCGCCATCGTCGGCAACGCGAAGTACAGCCCCCCGGACCCCGAAACCCGCGCCAACTCCGACGCCGCGAACAACGCCGCCTCACTCTTGCCGTCACCCGTCGGCGCCGTCACCAGCACCAGACCCGGCCCCGACACCAGCGCCGGCAACTCCTTCGCCAGGCTGCGCTGCAGAGGATTCGCCGTCTCGAAGTCGAACATCTCCTCGATCGCCCGAGCGGGGAACACCGCCCGCCCCAGACCGGCCTCCGCCACCCAGCCCGTCGCACCGGAAACCGCCACGTCGTAGTGCGCCCGCAACGCCCCCTCGTCCGCCACCCACCCCTCGACCGGAATCCGACCCTCGATCACCCCGACCTGGCTCACCAACCAGTCCGCCACCACCACCAGACCCAGCACCACCACCGCCGCCCACCCCGACAGCCCGCCCCTCGGCACCGCACTGCCGCCGACGATCCCCCGCACCGCCTCCGCGTGCGCCGCCCGCTGCTCCGCCCAGCGCTCTGCCGTCCCCAGCCCGGGCAGGTACGCCGACGGGTGGTCCAGCTCCTTGCGCAGCAGCGCCCGCTCGAAGCAGCCGTGATGACCACCGAGCAGCTGCGCCGCCTGGTGCGCCGTCCACGACCGCATCCGGCGTCCCTCGGCCGGGTAGCCCCACACCTTCAGCAGGTCCACCAGGCCCCAGTGCGTCGCCGCCTCGTGCCGCACGTACTCCGGGCTCGAGGGCTCCGCGTAGCGGGGGTCGGACGCGAGCTTCGCGAACTCCGCGTCAACCAGCGCCTGGAACGAGGGGGTGATCTTCCCGATGTCGTGCAACCCGGCCCACACCATCACCGACCGGCGCGCCTCGGCCTCGTCGGCCCCCAACTCCTCGGCAAGGCGAGCCCGCGTGCCGCTGCCGAGAACCTGGTCCCACAGCGCGCCCGCGACCGCTGCGGTGTCCAACAGGTGGCAGATCAGCGGATACGCCCTGTCGAGACCGTTCTCTTTCCCCCACAGCACAGTGTCGATGCCGCAGAACGGGCCGGCCCCAGAAGTGTTGCTCATGCAGATGGGTTATCAGAGGCCACTGACAATCTGTGAGCCGATCGGGCGATCCGATCAAAAAGCGTCAGAAAGCGCCACCTTCGGACGCTTGAGGCTTTCGACTCCCGATCGATTTTAGATAAAGCATTCGATCGAAAAGTAGATCGATTTTTTCGACGCCTAAACTGCCCCTGCTCCCGTTCCACGAAAACCCGCTGCGGGCCCCGCAGAGGACACCTGGGAAAACCTTGGTGGAAAATCTCGGAACAACAAGGGAGTCGCCAATGGGTAGCCTGCGGCGCATCGTCAGAGTGGCTGGGAAGATCTCGGAGACCGTCAAGACGGCACTGATGATCGCCTACTACCTGCTGGAGATGATCGAGAAGCTGTAAGCCAACTCAACCATCCCCAGCGGGAAGCCACCTCGACGGGAAGGAAGGGTCGCCTCACCTGCTGCACGCAATAGCGCGACCCTTCCTTCTTTAAAGCCAGGATCACGTCGAAGACGCAAGCAAAGCCGGACCCGGCAGCCATCCGACTATCCCCAATCATATTTCCCGTAGCGCCTTCAATGCACCGGCCCGAGCGGCCATCACCAGTTCCAGCGATGACACAGCCGCCCCAGGCGAGCAATCACTAGCAGGCCACGTCAAACGGTGGCACCACTTTCATTTCGCCGTCTGCCACTGCTGCGCTGCGCGTCTGCGTCGGCCTGAATAGAGGCTTGGTAGCATCGACGAGCCCCGCAACAGCGGGGGTGGGCCCCCTCTCTTCAGACCGGGCCAGACACGCAGCAAATCCTCTCCCCGCGCAAGCGGGGGTCCTCCGGAGGTGCCAGCCCCCACTGACAAACCGCGAGCGTCCTCCCCGCGGAAGCGAGGGTCCTCCGCTCTCGCGATGCCCGAAACCGAAGCCGGAGCAGTCCTCCCCGCGCGAGTGGGGGTCAGCCGAACCAGTCGTTCGCGATGTCCACCGGCCGCTCGTCCTCCCCGCGCAAGCGGGGGTCACCTGCCTGAGCCGGCCGACGACCGGGCCGGTGCGCACTCCTCCCCGCGCAAGCGGGGGGCACCCGCTCATCTCCACCGACCCGCCGCCCCCACCCCCTCCTCCCCGCGCGAGCGGGGGTCAGCCGCCTGACGGTGCGGCGTCGGATCGTCGGCGACCGTCCTCCCCGCGCGAGCGGGGGTCAGCCGCAGAACCACCGGGTGCCGGGGATCATCCCGCAGTCCTCCCCGTGCGAGCGGGGGGCAGCCGTCGTAGGCCAGACCGCCGTAGGCGCGGCGGCCCTCCTCCCCGCGCGAGCAGGGGTCAGCCGCCGCGCGAGGACGTCATCGCGGTGATGAAGAACTTCTCCCCGCGCGAGCGGGGGTCAGCCGCGGGCGAGGCCGGTGGCGAAGCTGGGGAGGAGGTCCTCCCCATGCAAGCGGGGGTCAGCCGACAGTAGCGGTGGCGCTTTGTGGCGTCGCGGCGCCCTCCCCGCGCAAGCGGGGGTCAGCCGTCGGCGTCGGCAAACAGCTGCGCCTCGGTGTCGTCGTCCCCGCGCAAGCGGGGGTCAGCCTCCACCGAGCTGTACCTGGAGGCTGCCTGATGGGTTGTCCCCGCGCAGGCGGAGGTCAGCCGGCACCCGGCCGGCTGTTCAACAGCGTTCCGGCGTCCTCCCCACGAGAGCGAGGGCCACCCGGAGAGGGCCACCGGCAAGGTCCTGCCTTCGACGTCCTCCCCGCGCGAGCGGGGGCCACCCGGCTCGAACTCATCGGTGATGCCGAGCTGGGCAGTCCTCCCCGCGCAAGCGGGGGTCACTCGATCACCGCGACCGTCCTGCGTTACTCCACCGCCTCCTCCCCGCGCGAGCGGGGGTCAGCCGCCGGGCCAGCGGCCGGCCTGGGTGCGGCGTCCGTCCTCCCCGCGCGAGCGGGGGTCAGCCGCACCGCCCGATGTAGACATGGCCGATGAGGAAGTCCTCCCCGCGTAGGCGGGGGGCAGCCGAGCGCGCCCAGGGCGGCCCGCACCGTCTTGAGGTCCTCCCCGCGTGAGCGGGGGTCAGCCGGCGGTGCTGCGGGAGCTGCGCGCGGGCGGCGAGTCCTCCCCGCGCGAGCGGGGGTCAGCCGTAGTCCTCGACGTCCCCGGTCACCGCGGCGGCCTCCTCCCCGCGCGAGCGGGGGCAGCCGGTCCTTCCCCGCGGCGGTGTTGGAGGTTCAGGGTGTCGGCGGTGGCGTGAGCTGGCAGACCACGACGAGCTCCAGGCGCGGGACGATGTAGTAGGCGACCAAGCCGCCGGCGACGTCGAGGTAGCGCATCGGCTCGCCGCTGCCTTGGTAGGAGGTGCCGTCCAGGTAGAGCGCTTCGGCAGCTCGGACGAGTTCGGCGGCCCGCTGCTCGACGGCGGCAAGGAAGTCGGTCGGGGTGCCGGCGGTGACGTGCTGCTCGTTGGGCAGGTACTCCCAGCTCCAGGTCACTCGTTCACCGCTGCAAAGGCGGCGCGGTAGAGCTCGGCAACGGTGGTGGCGTGTTCCCGGCACTCCTGGATGGTGACGGCGTGGTTGGCGAGGTAGTTCGCCCGGTGGTAGGCCTGTGCGGTGGCCGGATGCCGCTCGATCTCCACGACGGCGGCCCAGTGCGCGACGAACGAGCGGATCGGTTGGACACTGCCCGTGGCGATGGCCTCGGCCATGGCCTTCGTCTGGCCGTCGATCATCTCGGGGAGACGGTCTGTGGCGACGACCGCAAGGGCGGCCTTGAGGGCGGCCGGACTCTGCTCGGGCCGGGGGATCAGCTCGACTCCGTCGTGCACGGGCTGACTCATGACGTCACTCCCTCTCTTGTCTGCTGCGAGGCTACTCGCTCTGGGACGTACGGTCGGCGGCCTCGCGCGGCCCTGCGAGCGGGTGCTGGCTGCGGCGGGCGAGCGATGGGCAGCAGGGCCGCCCGGCCCGGGCGCGGGCGGTGGCCGGCGCGGCACGGTGGTGTTCGCGGTGCTGGCGGGGCGTGCTCGTGGGTGTCGGTGACCGGGGGCCTCGATCGCGGGCCGGTGGGCGTCCTTGGGCTTGTGCAGCCAGTTGTGGTTCTGGCGCAGGATGGTTTCCCGTTCGGCAGTTGTGTCGTCGTGCGTGGCCTGGCGGGCGGCGGGCTCGTGTATGCAGCGGTGTGGCGCCTGGTAGGTGGTGTGGTCGGTGAGTGGGGGTCGGGCGTCGGCGGTCCTCGGTGCCGCTGCGGCGGCCGGGTCGCGGTTCAGCCGGTGTGGGCTTCGAGGTCCGTCCCCGGGGGGCATCGTCGTACCTTCGTGCCACGATGCCCCCGCACACCGGTCCTTGATATCTGAACCTCCCTCAACAGCCAGACGTGGCAAAGAAAGTGCAAAGTTGCCATAACGCTGCAGGTCGTGAAGCGTCCTCCCCGCGCGAGCGGGGGTCAGCCGCACAGAGGTTCGGTGATCATGGGGACGATGACGTCCTCCCCGCGCGAGCGGGGGTCAGCCGCAGTTCCGTGGCAGTCAGAGGGCCTCCTAGCTGTCCTCCCCGCGCGAGCGGGGGTCAGCCGTGGAAGACGCGGCCGTTGGCCTCCGGGAGCGAGTCCTCCCCGCGCGAGCGGGGGTCAGCCGTCCATGGTGCGCGGCCCTTTCTCGGGCGACGGGTCCTCCCCGCGCGAGCGGGGGTCAGCCGCTGTAGCGCAGGAAAACGCGCATGACCACTCCGTCGTCCCCGCGCGAGCGGGGGTCAGCCGCCCTCCTTGCAGGGGATGTCCGCGCACGAGTCCTCCTTCCCGCGCGAGCGGGGGTCAGCCGTCCCGGGGAGCGGCCAGCGGAGCAGACCCGTGGTCCTCCCCGCGCGAGTGGGGGGCAGGCGCCGGCCAGCGGGCCCAGACTGCGTCCTCCCCGCGCAGGCGGTGGTCAGCCGGCGGGATGCAGGCCCTCGCCCCGGAGTCCCGGGTTCTCCCTGTTCGATCGGGGCCGGCCGTCGGCGGTCATCGGCGCCGCCGCGGGCAGGTGGTCCCTGGGGTTCAGCCGGCGCGGGCCTGGAGTCTGCACTCCCGGGAGAACTGTCGTACTGCCGTGACACGATGCCCCCGCACGCAGCCCCTTGAGATCTGAACCTCCCTCAACCGCCAGGCATGGCAAAGAAAACGCAAAGCCGTCATAACGCTGCAGGTCGCGAAGCCTCCTCCCCGCGCAAGCGGGCGTCAGCCGGCGGCGGAGGAGCTGGCGCGGGCGCAGGAGCACTCCTCCCCGCGCGAGCGGGGGTCAGCCGACCCCACGACCCGCGACCGCGACCTGGCCGCCCTCCTTCCCGCGCGAGCGGGGGTCAGCCGGAGTGCTTACGGCTCGCCCCGGGAGTGGCGGTCTCCTCCCCGCGCGAGCGGGGGTCAGCCGCACGAGGCGGCGCTGCTGCAGGCCGCGATCCACTCCTCCCCGCGCGAGCGGGGGTCAGCCGGCCCGGGGTCAGCGCATCCGCTACCACGACGCCTCCTCCCCGCGCGAGCGGGGGTCAGCCGGAGCGCGAGATCTACCGCCAGCTCATGACGCACTCCTCCCCGCGCGAGCGGGGGTCAGCCGTCGTTGAACGAGCTCGTCGCCGAGGCGGTTGCCTCCTCCCCGCGCGAGCGGGGGTCAGCCGTCGGGTGCGGCCCGGTCGGTGGTGGTCTCTTCCTCCTCCCCGCGCAAGCGGGGGTCACCCGTTCCGACTGCTGCGCGTGGCGATCCTGGCCGGCTCCTCCCCGCGCAAGCGGGGGTCAGCCGACGGTGCAAGGACAGATCAACGCCGTGATGCGGTCCTCCCCGCGCAGGCGGGGGTCAGCCGGCGTTCGGCGCGTGCGTCACGTTGGCCAGCGCGTCGTCCCCGCGCGAGCGGGGGTCAGCCGCGCCTCGTCCTCCAGTACGACGACCTTGCCAACTCCTCCCCGCGCGAGCGGGGGTCAGCCGCTCACCCCGGAGCTGAACGATTCCGTGGCGGCGTCCTCCCCGCTCGATCGGGGCTGGCCGTCGGCGGTCCTCGGCGCCGCCGCGGCGGCCGGATCGTCCCCGGGGTTCAGTGGGCGTGGGCCTTGAGGTCGGCGCTCACCGGGGGCATCGTCGTACCGCCGTGACACGATGCCCCGCGCACCGGTCCTTGATATCTGAACCTTCCTCAACAGCCAGGCGTGGCAAAGAAAGTGCAAAGTCGCCATAACGCTGCAGGTCGTGAAGCATCGTCCCCGCGCGAGCGGGGGTCAGCCGTTCCCCGTGGTCGTGGTGGAGCTCCGGGGGGTGTCGTCCCCGCGCGAGCGGGGGTCAGCCGTTCCTTCAGGCCAACCCGGGGCTGATCGAGGCGTCGTCCCCGCGCGAGCGGGGGTCAGCCGCTGGACCCGGTCTGGCGCGAGGACCTGGCGATGTCGTCCCCGCGCGAGCGGGGGTCAGCCGATCCGATTCCGTCTGGACACCACATCCTGGCGATGTTCTCCCCTCGCAGGCGGGGCCCCTTAGCCCGGCTCTCCTAAAGCCGGTGTCGCAGGTGCTCCCCGCGCAGGCGGGGGTCAGCCGTCCGGGTCCGAGCAGAGTCGGCGTCCCAGCTCGTCGTCCCCACACGAACGGGGGTCAGCTGTCGGCCAGGAGGACAGCGAGGAGATCCTGCTCCTCCTCCCCGCGCAAGCGGGGGTCAGCCGGAGAGGACCCGCCGATGCCCACGCTCACCGCCCTCCTCCCCGCGCAAGCGTGGGTCAGCCGGTCGACCTGGAGCGGGTCCCGCTCGGCCCGTCCTCCTCCCCGCGCAAGCGGGGGTCAGCCGATCGCGGCACCGTTCCGGGCCGGGTTCAGCTCCTCCTCCCCGCGCAAGCGGGGGTCAGCCCCTTTACGGCGTAAAGACCGGAGATCGAGAGACGTCCTCCCCACGCGGGCGGTGATCAGCCGCCGGGATGTAGGCCCTCGCCCCGGAGTCCCGGGTTCTCCCTGTTCGATCGGGGCCAGCCGTCGGTGGTCCTCGGCGCCGCCGCGGCGGGCGGGTCGTTCCCGCGCTTCAGTCGGCGCGGGTCTGGAATCTACATCACCGGGAGAACCGTCGTACCGCCGTGACACGATGCACCCGCACGCAGCCCCTTGAGATCTGAACCTCCCTCAACCGCCAGGCATGGCAAAGAAAACGCAAAGCCGCCACAACGCTGCAGGTCGCGAAGCCTCCTCCCCGCGCGAGCGGGGGTCAGCCGAACATCATCTTCCCGAACTCCGGCAAGGCGGTCTCCTCCCCGCGCGAGCGGGGGTCAGCCGAACATCGAGCAGCGGCACGGCGGGATCAACAGCTCCTCCCCGCGCGAGCGGGGGTCAGCCGCACGACGTGGCGGACATCCGGATCGCGGCGATCTCCTCCCCGC
Organism: Kitasatospora cheerisanensis KCTC 2395; assembly: GCF_000696185.1. GTDB lineage: Bacteria > Actinomycetota > Actinomycetes > Streptomycetales > Streptomycetaceae > Kitasatospora > Kitasatospora cheerisanensis. The sequence goes on from NZ_KK853998.1 coordinate 25,669, forward strand.
GCGAGCGGGGGTCAGCCGTCGGCAGGAAGAGGCCGCGATTCTGGCCGCCGCTCCTCCCCGCGCGAGCGGGGGTCAGCCGTTGTCGAACCGCGTGCTGATGCCGACGAACCACTCCTCCCCGCGCGAGCGGGGGTCAGCCGTGGCAGCTGTACGGCGAGGTCGGCCTGGAGTACTCCTCCCCGCGCGAGCGGGGGTCAGCCGCTGGTGGCGGTCTCGTTGATCAGCAGCGGGGCCTCCTCCCCGCGCGAGCGGGGGTCAGCCGGAGTTGGTCGAGGCTCAGCTGCGGGCGCACCGCTCCTCCCCGCGCGAGCGGGGGTCAGCCGGTGGTTGGTGCCGTGCCGTCCGGGCCTGGGGCTCCTCCCCGCGCGAGCGGGGGTCAGCCGGCGTACGACGCCCTGGTGGCCGAGCGCCTGTCCTCCTCCCCGCGCGAGCGGGGGTCAGCCAGCACCGCGCACGCCTGCACCGGGATCTCGGCGCTCCTCCCCGCGCGAGCGGGGGTCAGCCGGCGCTGGCCGCCGAGTCCGTGGAGGACCCGGACTCCTCCCCGCGCGAGCGGGGGTCAGCCGTTGCCGGAGGACGAGTACCGGGACAAGCTGCGCTCCTCCCCGCGCGAGCGGGGGTCAGCCGCGCGCGCCCGCGTCGCCGAACTGGAGCAGCAACTCCTCCCCGCGCGAGCGGGGGTCAGCCGGATAATCACCGTTATCCTTCCCTCTCCGTCGCCTCCTCCCTGCGCGAGCGGGGGTCAGCCGTGCCTTGGCGTCGGCCTCCAGCTCCTCGGCGGTCCTCCCTGCGCGAGCGGGGGTCAGCCGACCTTCGCCGAGGCCCTGCTGCTGGCCGCGAGCTCCTCCCTGCGCGAGCGGGGGTCAGCCGTGGCTCAGGTAGCCGCCGGCGGCCGGGTCTGCCTCCTCCCTGCGCGAGCGGGGGTCAGCCGCTGACGTCGCCGCCCGGGCCGCGGGAGGAGACCTCCTCCCCGCGCGAGCGGGGGTCAGCCGCTCGGCGGTCTGTCCGAGCACGCCCGCTGGACCTCCTCCCCGCGCGAGCGGGGGTCAGCCGAACGTCTCGGTGCGGACGTAGGCGGCGGCCTCCTCCCCGCGCGAGCGGGGGCAGCTGGCGCAGGCCTCGAGGTCCTGGGGCATCGTCGTATCGCCGTGACACGATGCCCCCGCACGCAGCTCCTTGAGATCTGAATCCCTCTCAACCGCCAGGCGTGGCAAAGAAAGTGCAAAGTCGCCATTACGCTGCAGGTCGTGAAGGGTCATCCCCGCGCAGGCGGGGGTCAGCCGTCCTGGCCGGTGTACTTCCGGACGCGGGCGGAGTCATCCCCGCGCAGGCGGGGGTCAGCCGCCGCCCACGCAGCCGCAGCACAGCAGGCGCCCGTCATCCCCGCGCAGGCGGGGGTCAGCCGGAGCTCCCGCGCCACAGCCAGCGGTTCGCGCCGTCATCCCCGCGCAAGCGGGGGTCAGCCGGCCCAGGCCGCGTGAAGGACCGCCTCACCGCCGTCCTCCCCGCGTAAGCGGGGGTCAGCCGGCCCACACCGCGGGCGAAGTGGTGTGCGAGGCGTCCTCCCCGCGCAAGCGGGGGTCAGCCGGCGGCTTCGGGCAGGTCTGGGAGGCCTACGACCTCCTCCTCGCGCGAGCGGGGGGCAGCCAGCGGCGGCGACGTCGCCGTAGTCGGCCCGGTGCGCCTCCCCGCGCGAGCGGGGGTCAGCCGATGGGCTCCGACACGTCGATCCGCGACAACATGTCGTCCCCGCGCGAGCGGGGGTCAGCCGTTGTACCAGGCCTACTCCGGCGGCCGAACCTGCTCCTCCCCGCACGAGCGGGGGTCAGCCGCTCGTCGGCTGAGGTTCTCGACGGGATCCGCGTCCCTCGCGCCGGCACCGGTCGCCAACCAGCCGGATGATCACTCAGACAGCCCCTAGCAGGCTCCGGACAACGCAAAGGTCTGAATGTCTACTTGTGGGTTTGCCCAGTTCATCTTGAACACGAAGCGAGGGTTCTGCTGAGCCTCGGCATGACGATAGAGCATGCCGATGGTGCTGGTGCCGCCGACTTCTTCCTTCTGATCCTCAGAGGCAACTTCCTGGGAAGGGGAGAAGGACGTGAACTTGAGCTCCCCTGTGTCAGGCCAGTAGATGGCTACGACTACAGGCGGAGAGTATCGGCGAAGCCTGGCAAAGACATCTTGGATGAGATCCGACTCGAGCGCGGTTACGACTTCGTCCCCTGAGCGGTAACCGTGCTGCTCGAAGAGCTTCCGCATGTCGCGATCGCCGAGGGCCTTGGCCAGAGCAAATCCGGCCTTCAGTCGCAGGGCCCGGTCACCGGCCATCTCGCCACCTCTGCACGTTCGTCTCCCACTCTTCGTACATCACTGCCAACGCTTTGTGGTAGCCGTCGTTCACCACGCTCCAGCGTTCCCCGCCATCGGGCGGGATCTCAACGATCAGCTGGTGATCGTGGATATCGCGGCCGTCAGGAAGGACAAACTGATGCCGGTGGATCGTGCTGTGGCAGCAGTCGATCCGGGCGACTTCCTTCCATTCTCCGTCATCCCACACCATCTGCATGATGGCGAAGAACGTGATCAAATCCTTGTAGACCTGCATGCGGATCCGGAGTTCATCCGTGTCCGTGATCTCGATGCGGGTGTTGGACTCGACCGCCGGAGGGCATGGAGGCGGCTTGTAGTGTGCCGGTTCGCCCGCACTCATGTCCACGACGCGGCCGCGCCGCTTGCCGCCGTTGTTTGCCATCCCACCGCCTGCCCTTGCACGTGAAGCTGGTGGGTCCTTGTTACACCGGGATCCAGTACCCTTCCGGCAGTTCACCCAATCGTGACGAACGACTCACCCCTTCGAAGGTGCCGTCGAGCTTGCGTTCTAGACCTGAGCACCGGCTATCCCCGCGCAGGCGGGGGTCAGCCGAACCCCGCCCCGGCGAGCCAGCCGGCGCCCGCCTCCTCCCCGCGCAAGCGGGGGTCAGCCGTACGCGCAGCAGCAGGTGTGTACGCGGGCACCGTCCTCCCTGCGCAAGCGGGGGTCAGCCGGTGCTGACGGAACCGGAGCGGGAGGCGCTGGCGTCCTCCCCGCGCGAGCGGGGGTCAGCCGGTGACGAAGACGATGCCCGCCCTGGTCGAGTACTCCTCCCCGCGCGAGCGGGGGTCAGCCGCGCGTCCAGATCCAGGCCGACATCGACCAGCTCTCCTCCCCGCGCGAGCGGGGGTCAGCCGTACATCGACATCGCCTACTCGGCGATGGTCTGCTCCTCCCCGCGCGAGCGGGGGTCAGCCGGCGAGGAGCGCGAGTTGACTCCGGATCAGCGGGTCCTCCCCGCGCGAGCGGGGGTCAGCCGGTCTTCGGGTTGAGGCCGGCACCCGGCAGCTTGTCCTCCCCGCGCAAGCGGGGGTCAGCCGGCCCAGCCGTGGATGGCTTCGACGCGCATCCTCCCCGCGCAGGCGGGGGTCAGCCCCTTTACGGCGTAAAGACCGGAGATCGAGAGACGTCCTTTTTGTGCGAGCGGTGGTCAGCCGCCGGGATGCAGGCCCTCGCCCCGGAGTCCCGGGTTCTCCCTGTTCGATCGGGGCCGGCCGTCGGCGGTCCTCGGCACCGCCGCGGCGGCCGGGTCGTTCCCGCGCGTCAGCCGGCGCGGGGCCCCTGGAATCTGCATCACCGGGAGAACCGTCGTACCGCCGTGACACGATTCACCCGCACGCAGCCCCTTGAGATCTGAACCTCCCTCAACCGCCGGGCATGGCAAAGAAAACGCAAAGCCGCCACAACGCTGCAGGTCGCGAAGCCTCCTCCCCGCGCGAGCGGGGGTCAGCCGTTCCTCGGGCTGACGCGCCTGCTGGAGCTGATCTCCTCCCCGCGCGAGCGGGGGTCAGCCGTCACTGGGGTCCTTCGGGTCGGGGCTGTCGGCCTCCTCCCCGCGCGAGCGGGGGTCAGCCGATCACCGACGACCTGAAGGACGCGTTCAAGCGCTCCTCCCCGCGCGAGCGGGGGTCAGCCGAGGGTGGCGTAGCGCAGGTAGTACGCACGGCGCTCCTCCCCGCGCGAGCGGGGGTCAGCCGCCCGCAGTCCGGGCCGAACCGTTCAGCGCGTACTCCTCCCCGCGCGAGCGGGGGTCAGCCGGTACTGGCTGGCGAGGATCACGCGGCCCTTGGCCTCCTCCCCCCGCGAGCGGGGGTCAGCCCCGGCCGGACGCCTCGACGGCTACCGGTTCCGCCTCCTCCCCGCGCGAGCGGGGGTCAGCCGTGCTCGGTGACGTCGTACTCGGGCATGCCCATCTCCTCCCCGCGCGAGCGGGGGTCAGCCGCGCCCCTCGGGCCGGTTCTCCCCGGGCTCCAGCTCCTCCCCGCGCAAGCGGGGGTCAGCCGTCGCCGGCACGGAGGGCACGGAGGAAGGACGGGTCCTCCCCGCGCAGGCGGGGGCAGCCTCAATTTTCCCGTTTCCCGCATCCGAAGTGCCCGTTCTCCCCGCCCAGGCGGGGGGCAGCCGGGACTCGGCCGACTTGCCCAAACTGGGGCCGTGTCCTCCCCGCGCAGGTGGGGGCCAGCCGGTGACGTACTGGGTGCAGACGAGCTGCGGGTTGTCCTCCCCGCGCGAGCGGGGGTCAGCCGGACCGCGCGGCAGTCGCCGAGCGCCCGGTGCCGTCCTCCCCGCGCAGGCCGGGGGCAGCCGCAGCTGATCGAGGCTCAGCTGCGGGCGCACCGGTCCTCCCCGCGCAGGCGGGGGTCAGCCGGTGCGGCGCCGGGAGTGCCCGGGGACGCAGGAGTCCTCCCCGCGCAGGCGGGGGTCAGCCGTCGCCAGCGGTGCCGGACGTCCAGGCGATGAGGTCCTCCCCGCGCAGGCGGGGGTCAGCCGCTCATCCGCAAGGACAACGTCGAGCTGTACGGGTCCTCCCCGCGCAGGCGGGGGTCAGCCGTGGGGTGGCTTCAACCTGGGCGAGCCCCGGCAGTCCTCCCTGCGCGAGCGGGGGTCAGCCGACACCCAGCCCGGCACCTGGGCCTGGCCGCCCCGAGTCGTCGTCCCCGCGCGAGCGGGGGGCAGCCGGACTCCGAGACCGCGAACTGCAACTGCCACCTCTCCCCGCGCAGGCCGGGATCAGCCGAACGCTTCGACCGCGGGCCGTGACTCACTGGTGTCCTCCCCGCGCGAGCGGGGGTCAGCCGGCGATCGAGCAGCGCGTGTCCTCCCCGCGCAAGCGGGGGTCAGCCGTAGGCGGCGGGTGTGCCGCTGCGGGTGCCGGGGTCCTCCCCGCGCAGGCGGGGGCAGCCGAGGTCCGGCCGGGTCGGTCTGGCCTTGGGTCAGTCCTCCCCGCGCGAGCGGAGGTCAGCCGCGCCGGATCCGGGGTCGGGCACGTCGACTGATGTCGTCCCTGTTCGATCGGAGGTCTGCCATCGGCGGTCCTCGGCGGCCGACGTGGCGGCAGGGTCGTCCCCGCGCTTCAGCCCTGGAGCCTGCGCTCACCGGGGGCGTCGTCGTACCACCGTGACACGATGCCCCCGCACGCAGCCCCTTGAGATCTGAACCTCCCTCAACCGCCAGGCACTGCAAAGAAAACGCAAAGCCGCCACAACGCTGCAGGTCGCGAAGCCTCCTCCCCGCGCCAGCGGGGGTCAGCCGCCCCATTGGGGACCGGCCCCCGCTGGCAGCGACTCCTCCCCGCGCCAGCGGGGGTCAGCCGGGGGTGCGGAGGGCTCTGCAGGGCGTCCTGGCCTCCTCCCCGCGCCAGCGGGGGTCAGCCGGGCGCCCCGGCCGGGCAGAGGCCAAGGGCCTCTCCTCCCCGCGCCAGCGGGGGTCAGCCCCGGCTCCTCCTCCTCCTCCTCCTCCTCCTCCTCCTCCTCGTGCTCCTCGTGCTCTCCTCCCCGCGCGAGCGGGGGTCAGCCGGACCTCGCCGCCGAGCTGCGCACGATGGGCTGCTCCTCCCCGCGCGAGCGGGGTCAGCCGCCCTTGCGCAGGACGGCCAGGAGGAGGACGGCCTCCTCCCCGCGCGAGCGGGGGTCAGCCGTGGGTGGTCGGGTTGTCGGGCCTGGTCCGCTTCTCCTCCTCACGCGAGCGGGGGTCAGCCGTCACGGGAACGGCCGCGGTTCGGATCTCGGCGGTCCTCCCCGCGCAGGCGGGGGTCAGCCGCGGCCTTCGAGACTCCCGGCGAGCCGTCAGCGGTCCTCCCCGCTCGATCGGGGGTCGGCCGTCGACGGTCCTCCGCGCCGCCGCGGCGGCCGGATCGTCCCCGGGGTCAGTGGGCGCGGGCCTTGAGGTCGGCGCTCACCGGGGGCATCGTCGTACCGCCGTGACACGATGCCCCCGCGCACCGGTCCTTGATATCTGAACCTTCCTCAACAGCCAGGCGTGGCAAAGAAAGTGCAGAGTCGCCATAACGCTGCAGGTCGTGAAGCGTCGTCCCCGCGCGAGCGGGGGTCAGCCGCCGTCGGCTCGGAGTTGCCCTCGCACGCGCGGGGTCGTCCCCGCGCGAGCGGGGGTCAGCCGGCCGCCGGTATCGCCAGCATCCGTCTCGACCAGTCGTCCCCGCGCGAGCGGGGGTCAGCCGGACAGACCATGGAGTTCAGCACCACCGGCGCCGTCGTCCCCGCGCGAGCGGGGGTCAGCCGCTGGACCCGGTCCGGGGCGAGGACCTGGCGATGTCGTCCCCGCGCGAGCGGGGGTCAGCCGGCGGCCGTGCAGGAACGGGAGACCGAGCTGGCGTCGTCCCCGCGCGAGCGGGGGTCAGCCGATCCGATTCCGTCTGGACACCACATCCTGGCGATGTTCTCCCCTCGCAGGCGGGGCCCTTAGCCCGGCTCTCCTAAAGCCGGTGTCGCAGGTGCTCCCCGCGCAGGCGGGGGTCAGCCGGACCGCGCGGCAGTCGCCGAGCGCCCGGTGCCGTCCTCCCCGCGCAGGCCGGGGGCAGCCGGAGCTGATCGAGGCTCAGCTGCGGGCGCACCGGTCCTCCCCGCGCAGGCGGGGGTCAGCCGTGGGGTGGCTTCAACCTGGGCGATCCCCGGCAGCCCTCCCCGCGCGAGCGGGGGTCAGCCGGATCGGGCGGAGCTGCAGGCCCGGCTCGCCGAGTCCTCCCCGCGCGAGCGGGGGTCAGCCGGATCGGGCGGAGCTGCAGGCCCGGCTCGCCGAGTCCTCCCCGCGCGAGCGGGGGTCAGCCGCAGGTGCTGGCCCGCTGGTCGGGGTGGGGCTCGTCCTCCCCGCGCGAGCGGGGGTCAGCCGTCGGGCAAGGGTCGGCTCTTTCGGTCAGGTGAGTCCTCCCCGCGCGAGCGGGGGTCAGCCGACCGGCTCGCTGTCGTGCACCGCCCCCGTGCCGTCGTCCCCGTGCGAGCGAGGGTCAGCCGGGCTTCGCCAGTTCGGCAGAGAACCGTTCCTGGTCCTCCCCGCGCAGGCGGGGGTCAGCCCCTTTCCGGCGTAAAGGCCCGAGATCGAGAGACGTCCTTTTTGTGCGAGCGGTGGTCAGCCGCCGGGACGCGGGCCCTCGCCCCGGAGTCCCGAGTCCTCCCTGTTCGATCGGGGTCGGCCGTCGGCGGTCCTCGGCGCCGCCGCGGCGGGCGGGTGGTCCCCGCGCTTCAGTCGGCGCGGGTCTGGAATCTGCATCACCGGGAGAACCGTCGTACCGCCGTGACACGATGCACCCGCACGCAGCCCCTTGAGATCTGAACCTCCCTCAACCGCCAGGCACTGCAAAGAAAACGCAAAGCCGCCACAACGCTGCAGGTCGCGAAGCCTCCTCCCCGCGCAAGCGGGGGTCAGCCGGAGCAGCACATGACCAAGCAAACCCCCGCCGCCTCCTCCCCGCGCAAGCGGGGGTCAGCCGTCGATGACGTCCGCGGTGCTGGTGCTGTGGTTCTCCTCCCCGCGCAAGCGGGGGTCAGCCGCGCCCAGTGCGCGGTGTCTCCCGCCAGTTCCTCTCCTCCCCGCGCAAGCGGGGGTCAGCCGGCATGTCACTCAGCGCTCCGCCGACATGGTCACTCCTCCCCGCGCGAGCGGGGGTCAGCCGCTCGCAGATCTGCTGCCGAGCCCGGAGAACGGTTCCTCCCCGCGCGAGCGGGGGTCAGCCGCGGAGGGTTTGGTCATCGGCGAGCAGGGCGGCCTCCTCCCCGCGCGAGCGGGGGTCAGCCGGTGCCGGCGAGGACGACGCAGCGGGCGCAGGTCTCCTCCCCGCGCGAGCGGGGGTCAGCCGCTCACCCCGGAGCTGAACGATTCCGTGGCGGCGTCCTCCCCGCGCAAGCGGGGGCCGGCCGTCGGCGGTCCTCGGCGCCGCCGACGGCCGGATCGTCCCCGGGGTTCAGTGGGCGTGGGCCTCGAGGTCGGCGCTCACCGGGGACATTGCCGTACTTTCGTGCCACGATGCCCCCGCACGCAGCTCCTTGATATCTGAACCTCCCTCAACAGCCAGACGTGGCAAAGAAAGTGCAAAGTCACCATAACGCTGCAGGTCGTGAAGCGTCCTCCCCGCGCGAGCGGGGGTCAGCCGCGGAGTGTGACGGATGGGCGGAGGCCGGGCGCGTCCTCCCCGCGCGAGCGGGGGTCAGCCGGTGACGGCGAGGGCGCCGCCGGCGGTCATGAGGTCCTCCCCGCGCGAGCGGGGGTCAGCCGACCACCGAGATCAGCACCTCGGTGGCCGTGCGGTCCTCCCCGCGCGAGCGGGGGTCAGCCGCGCCAGCGCCTGGTGCGCGTCACCGTCGCGTGGTCCTCCCCGCGCGAGCGGGGGTCAGCCGATTTCCGCCGCCGCGGCGACGTCGTTGGTAAGGTCCTCCCCGCGCGAGCGGGGGTCAGCGGTGGACGCCGGCGTCGTCGGTGCGCTTCCGGTAGTCCTCCCCGCGAGCGGGGGTCAGCCGATCTTCCGTGGGCGACCGTCGGGTGGTGGATCGTCCTCCCCGCACAGGCGGGGGTCAGCCGGACGGGCGAGAGGTACGGTTCTTCGCCGAGCAGTCGTCCCCGCGCGAGCGGGGGTCAGCCCGCAGTCCTTCGCGTCCGCAGGTGGGGCAGGTGCCGGTGGTCTGGGTCATCGCGAGGTCTCCTGGACGCGGATGCACTTGGGACAGGTGACGGGGGTGTTGGGCTGCTGCCGCTCGTCCGGAGTGGTCAGCCCCACCCCGCAGAGGGTCGTGCCGTGTCGCCATGTCGGGGTGTCCTGGACAGCGCAGACGACATCGCGTCCCCACAGGCGTACGCGGCGATCGACTGAGGTGGCCATGGGCTGGGGCTGGGTCATCGCGGGGGTCTCCTCGGCGGTAGTGACGCGGGTAGGCGGCCATCCTTGGCCGGCCCTGATGGTCTCGTCGCGCAGGTCGATGTGGGTGAGCGAGATGCTGCGCCGTGGCCGTAGAGCCGGACGACCGGAGTGAGGCCGCCGAGCATCCGTGCCTTGCCGCGGGCGCGGAGGGCGGGACATTGACCCCGCTGTTCTCGGGTCAGTTGCCGGGCGGATCGGCGTGGGGGCCGGGTTCGCGGACCTGGAGAGCGAGCACCCGCCCGGCGGCAGCCGCGCCGGCCCGCCGTTCGTGAGCGGAGAGCAGGGCGTCGATCATCGTGTTGGTGGTGCCAGCGTCGGTGGTTCCGAGCACCATCTGGTCGATGACCGTACGACGGTGCGGGTTCGGGAGCGAAATCATGGTGGCGGGCTCCTGCGGTTGAGCCTGGCGTGGCCGGGCGGTCAAGGTATCGCGGGGCGGGGTCAGATGAGGGCGATCGTCGTCCCCGCGCCAGCGGGGGTCAGCCGCGTGGCGCTGCGAAGGCCGGAAAGGGCACGGCGTCGTCCCCGCGCGAGCGGGGGTCAGCCGGCATCCCACGACCAGCTGCGCTGGGTGCTGAAGTCCTCCCCGCGCAGGCGGGGGTCAGCCGTCCGAGACCTTGGTGGCGATCGACTGGATCTGGTCCTCCCCGCGCAGGCGGGGGTCAGCCGCTCAAGGAGCAGGCGGGCAACGCGTCCCGGGGCGTCCTCCCCGGGCGAGCAGGAGTCAGCCGCTGTGGGCCCAGCTCGCCAATCGGTATCCGGCGTCGTTCCCGCGCGAGCGGGGGTCAGCCGCCGGCGAACTGGACGCGGACGAGCTGCAGTCCGTCGTCCCCGCGCGAGCGGGGGTCAGCGGTCAGCCGATTTGGTCGCCGATGCCGAGGCCGGAGCCCCGGCGGCGCCTCAATTGGGGGTTTGCCGGTTCCACAGCAACTTGCCGACTAGGGCGCGCTGGACGCGCTCCTCGAGGTCGGTGGCCTCGGTGCCGGTGGCGGTCACGGCCCAGCACAGGTCGATCCGGGCGCGCTCGAGCGCGGCGCGTCCCCACTCCCGGATCCGCGAGGCGCGGCCGGATTCTGCCTCCGCGAGCCGCTCGCGCAGCCACTTGGGGTCGGCGAGTGCCTGGTCCATGGCCGCCTCGCCCAGTCCGGACGAGAGACCGCTTGTGTAGACGCGTAGTCGGCCTCGGATCCCCTGACCGTTGCGAGGTCCGGCCATCCCCACGTAGATGAGCGGCCCGGCCGGGCCGGAACGGGCGAGGTAGACACCGGGCTCGCGCGGCGCGACAGCCAGCGCCTGGTCCCAGGACACCCACGGTGTCCAGGCGGCCATCGACCACACGTCCTCCTGCAACGGGCCCGCTCTCCATTCACCGGTCGACTCAGTTTCCGTGGGCGAAACTCTACGGCCCGGGGAATGTCGAGGGGCAGGGGCCGGTGATTGGATCGCTGGTGGATCATCCAATGGCCTTCCTGAGCGTCGTCTCCGTGCGAGCGGGGGTCAGCCGTAGATCCGGGCCAGCTCAGCACGCAGCGAGATGTCCTCCCCGCGCAAGCGGTGGTCAGCCGCTGACGGCGCCGACGCCGCAGGCGCTTCTGTTGTCTTCCCCGCGCATGCGGGGGTCGGCCGTCCGGATCGCCGGCGCGCTCGAACGCCTCCCGATCCTCTCCGCTCGGTCGGGGGTCGGCTGTCGGCGGTCCTCGGCACCGCCGCGGCGGCCGGGTCGTCCCCGGGTTCAGTCGGGTGCGGGCCTCGAGGTCTTCGCTCACCGGGGGCATCGTCGTACTGCCGTGACACGATGCCCCCGCATGCAGCCCCTTGAGATCTGAATCTCCCTCAACCGCCAGGTACGGCAAAGAAAGTGCAAAGCCGTCATAACGCTGCAGGTCGCGAAGTGTCCTCCCCGCGCAAGCGGGGGTCAGCCGCTGCTGCTGCCGATCGCGTTCCGCGGCTCGGAGTCCTCCCCGCGCAAGCGGGGGTCAGCCGTTGCCGGTGATCTGGAGGACGGTGCCGGAGACGTCCTCCCCGCGCAAGCGGGGGTCAGCCGCCCGACGCCGCCTTGAACGTGAAACCGATGACGTCCTCCCCGCGCAAGCGGGGGTCAGCCGCCCATCGCCCACCGGACGCCCACGCCTGCGTCCTCCCCGCGCAAGCGGGGGTCAGCCGACCCTCGACCCGAACCGCGCCGTCCTCATCCAGTCCTCCCCGCGCAAGCGGGGGTCAGCCGGTCACCGGTTCAGAAGTGCACACGACGTCCACGTCCTCCCCGCGCAAGCGGGGGTCAGCCGGCACTGCGGGCCGCCCGGGACGCGGAGCGCGAGTCCTCCCCGCGCAAGCGGGGGTCAGCCGCTGGAGGCACCCGAGGCCGACGAGGACCAGGCGTCCTCCCCGCGCAAGCGGGGGTCAGCCGAGGTGATGCACCGAATGCATGCGGCCGGCGTCGTCCTCCCCGCGCAAGCGGGGGTCAGCCGTCGATCCGGATCTGGGCCCCGAGGCCCGGCAAGTCCTCCCCGCGCAAGCGGGGGTCAGCCGATGAACTTCACGCCGAGTCACGACCGGTGGCGGTCCTCCCCGCGCAAGCGGGGGTCAGCCGGTCATGAGGTCGCCGTCGAGGTCGTTGACGGTGTCCTCCCCGCGCAAGCGGGGGTCAGCCGCTGAGCCGGACGGTGCGGACCGCGCCGGCCAGGTCCTCCCCGCGCGAGCGGGGGTCAGCCGGTGAAGGGGTAGCGGGGCTGGTCGGTGCTGTCCCCCTCCCCGCGCGAGCGGGGGTCAGCCGGTGTGCAGGACGTCAGACAGAGTGGCCATGGTCTCCTCCCCGCGCAAGCGGGGGTCAGCCGGAGACTGCTGATGCCCCCGGCCCTTGACCTCGCTCCTCCCCGCGCAAGCGGGGGTCAGCCTAGGTCGGCATAAAGTTCGTCGGGGCCAATTTCCTCCTCCCCGCGCAAGCGGGGGTCAGCCGCCACTTCCCGAGCGGGAAATTACCGTTCTCGCCTCCTCCCCGCGCAAGCGGGGGTCAGCCGCTATTCGGCGCGCACACCCCCGACGACGTGGACTCCTCCCCGCGCAAGCGGGGGTCAGCCGACTCCGGCGTCGCTGGCAGTGCGGATGCGCTCCTCCTCCCCGCGCAAGCGGGGGTCAGCCGATCCCCGAGGCCTACGAGACGATCGAGTGGGCCTCCTCCCCGCGCAAGCGGGGGTCAGCCGCCCTTCTTCACCGCGAGTCCGTAGACCGCGTTGTCCTCCCCGCGCAGGCGGGGGTCAGCCGGAGGGCCGGAAGGCCGGCCAGCGCACCCCGCAGTCCTCCCCGCGCAGGCGGGGTCAGCCGCCGCCACTGAGGCCGATGGGGATGAAGCGCAGGTCCTCCCCGCGCAGGCGGGGGTCAGCCGCCGAGCGCTATTTGTTCCCCATGTTCGGGGACGTCCTTTCCGCGCACGCGGGGGTCAGCCGCTGGCGCCGGAGCACCTGCTGACCCGCGGTCAGCTTCCGGTCGTCCCCGCGCAAGCGGGGGGCAGCCGGCGGAGTCGATGCGCGTCAACTCGCTGGCCGCCTCCTCCCCGCGCGAGCGGGGGTCAGCCGCTCGCAGATCTGCTGCCGAGCCCGGAGAACGGCTCCTCCCCGCGCGAGCGGGGGTCAGCCGCCCACCGGCACCTGCCCCACCTGCGGGCGCACCTCCTCCCCGCGCCAGCGGGGGTCAGCCGCGCACGACCCGCGGGTGAAGCTGCGCACGACCCTCCTCCCCGCGCAAGCGGGGGTCAGCCGTCGAACTTCGCCGGGTCCACCACGAAGTAGTTCTCCTCCCCGCGCGAGCGGGGGTCAGCCGCTGCCACACGGTGCCGTCCCACTGATGGTGGCCTCCTCCCCGCGCGAGCGGGGGTCAGCCGGCGCGGTTCGCACAGTTCCGCAACGTCCCGGAGTCGTCCCCGCGCGAGCGGGGGTCAGCCGCTAGTCGGGAAGTCGTCACTGGAGAAGTACCGGTCGTCCCCGCGCGAGCGGGGTCAGCCGGCGGCCCGCGCGGCCGGCTACGAGTGGACGGACTCCTCACCGCGCGAGCGGGGGTCAGCCGCAGTCGTACACCGTCAACGCCGGCAACATGAACTCCTCCCCGCGCGAGCGGGGGTCAGCCGGCCTGAACCTGCACGGCTTCGGCGTTCTCTCCCCCCAGCCGACACCTGTCGAGGCCCTGGTGCTGGGCATGCCCGGCAACCTTGATGTCTGGCCTGTCGCAGCCACCCAGTCCGGAGCTCACGGGTGCCCATCGCTGAGGCTTGCCCCGCGCTTGTGTATATAGAGGCCGACCCCGTCGCCCAACTGGCTGGGCGCCGCCGCGTCAGCGCGCTCCACTCACAGACCCCTGCAGCTCTCCGGCCCACAAGGCGGGAGATGCAGCCGGCATCCGGCGGGAGACCGCCAGTACGTGGCTTCGAAACCGCCGTACCACCTCATTTACGGAAGTTGGGGACACACGACCCCGACCCCGCATAGCATCGGCCTCGCCTAAAGGCACCATCGAGCACAGAGCGGAGTGGCCGAGGCATGAACGAAGCGCGCGCGTTGACAAAGGTCGAAGTAACGGGCCTGTTGGACCGATTCCACCACGAAGTTCCATTTCCCGAATCAGACTCATTTGTGATTGTGCACGGGCCAAATGGCGTCGGCAAGACCAAGCTCCTTGAGCTTCTGAGCGCCGTTGCCTGGCCCATTCAGCTCGACACTCTTCTTGAACTCCCATTCGGCACCCTGAACCTGAGCTTCAGTGACAATACCCGCCTAACCGTAATCAAGAAAACGCCAAAGCTAGACAGCGACGACCAGCGCCGAAATCGACCTCGAGAGCTTGGAATTACTTTCACCCTAACCGCCCAAAACCTGGAAACCACCAAGTGGTCGCCAGCAGCAAAAAGCCCGCTCGATACCGATATTTCCACATGGATCGACCGGGATTCCCGCAATCTCAGCGCGCATGAACGCGAGCTGCGCAATACACTCGCCCACCACATGGCGATCACCAGGTTTTGGGAATCGCAGGACCCTTGGCATTCGGAACTTCCCACAAATGTTCGCGAACTCCTGCTTGACAGCGCCCCCGACACCTTGAAGAAATTCCTGTCCGGCCTTCGCGTCCACGTGATCGACACCCATCGATTGCTTGTACAGCCGCGCGAGGAGGATCGGCGACGGAGGCGGCCAGCCTCAACGAAGGTCGAGGAATTCTCGCAGGATCTCAGCAAGAGGCTCTCCAAGGAGCTGGCTGAGAACTCACGCACCTCTCAGGAGCGGGACCGCACCTATCCTCGCCGGCTCCTGGGAACGTCCCTGATGCATGTGGCCAGCGAGCAAGAGATTAGAGACCGCTACGACGATCAAGAAGATCTAAGGCGTCAGCTCGGTGATATTTCGCTTATCGATGAACGCTCTGGGGTGATCGAGATCCCGGAGCACATGGAGGATTGGCAGCGCGCCGTCCTGTGGACTTATCTTGAAGATACAGAGGAAAAGCTATCAACTTTCAAAGATGTCCTAGCGCGAGTATCACTGCTTCGTGACATCGTTAACAGTCGATTCCTCTTCAAGGATCTAGAAATCGATCGCGACCACGGATTTCGCCTGGTTAGCGATGACGGCCAGGAACTCGACTTGGCATCCCTGTCCTCGGGAGAACAACATGAACTAGTCCTAGTCTACGACTTGCTATTCAATGTCAATCCGGGGGCTATCGTCTTGATCGATGAGCCAGAAATCTCCCTTCACGTGTCGTGGCAGAAGCGCTTCATGAGCGACCTGCGGCGAATCGCCGACCTGGTTCAATTCCGGACAATCGTAGCCACCCATTCGCCTCAGATCGCTGGCAAGTGGGCGGACAGGATGGTCCGCCTCGGCCCAAGTGCGGAGTAGACGGGCATGCTGGAAGAAATTGGCCCCGACGAACTTTATGCCGACCTAATCATGACACGCTCCAATGATCTCCGCGGATTCATCATCGTGGAAGGCCGAGGAGACTGTGCAGTATTGGACCGATTCATCGATCACGACCACTTCGCCACGGTTCCGGCCCATAGTAAGACCACTGCACTTGGCGCGGTATCGAGAGTTCACAAGAATCCGACATTGACTGCTATTTATGCAGCCCTGGATCGAGACTGGGTAGGCACCCTGGAAGAGGGGCTGGATCATCCAGGGGTCACTTACACGGACTACTATGACCTGGATGCCTGCATCTTTTTTGCCCCATTTGTCTACGAGGATCTCGCGGCCAGCTTCTGCACCAATCTCAGCTTCAAGCACGGAACCCCTGGATGCGGGCAGCAGGAAATCTTCAAGGCATGCGTGGACTTGGCATTTCCTGTGGGCATGCTCAGATTCATATCGCATCGCGACGGCCTTGGGCTCGGCCTTAGGGACTTCCCCTTGCCTGCAGTAATAAACGTCACACGGGGAACTGTCGACCTGGCCAAGTTGATCGAGATCGCGTGCAAGCGCGCTGAGAAGGACCCTGCCGACTTCCCTGGCTTGCAGGACCTGCTTGAGCGGGAAATTTCTACTGCCTCAGATCGCGAACAGTACTGCTCTGGACATGACCTGGCGAAGGCTTTCGCCGCTGTCGCCAAGAAACGCTGGGCTTCAAATGCCGCAGCCGACATGGTTGAGAGAACTGCCCGGGTAGCGCTCGGGCGCGAAGCGTTTGAGACCACAAGCGTATTCCGTCGCACCAGACATTGGCGTGCGGAAAGTGGGGCAACGCCTTGGCGGAGCCCAAATTAACAAGCGGGGATCAGCTGTGTGGGCAGCTCGCTGGCGTCACTTGGCTCGGCGCCGCCGGGGTGGGAGTTTGATGATGTTCTTGGCCTGGGCCTCGTGGGTGAGTTCGACGACCACGACGGTCAGGGATGCGATCTGGTCTTTCATCAGCTGCTTCTCGGCTTCGAGTTTCTTGATCTTGGTTGTGACGTCGTCGAGTCGTTGCTGGAGAGCTTGTTGGTTCGGGACGAGCGGGCCGCCACCGGCTCGGGTCTTGAAGTCCGTGAGCGCTTCGCGGTGGTGTTCGTAGAGTCGCTGCCGCGCGATGGCGGCCTCGGCCGCGAGGACGGAGACGGTGAGCTTGCCGTCGCTGCGGATGGGCTCGCCAGCGAGCAGGCGTGAGATCGCTGCGGCGAGGTCACGGGTCTCGGCCTGACAAGGTTGCTGGTCACGGGGCTGTTCCTGGGCTGGGGAGTCCTGGCCGGGCAGAGTCGTGCTCGGCAAGGCCCGTTCGTGCTCGGCAAGGTTGCTCTGGATGTTCTGCCGCAGCGGCTCGGGCATCCCTGGCATGCTGAGGTCCACTCGAAGCTGGTGGACGTGGCCGCTGTGATTTTGTCGGGTCATATGAGAGCCACTACTTCGGTGTGAACGGGAGCCGGGTGTAGACCGTTCGTGGCGGTGGGGTGCTCGCCCGGGACGGGTGCTCTTCGGTGAGTTCGGGGGCCACTTCGGCGGGAATGGGAGCCGCTGATCGGGTGACCGGGCGGGTCTGGGCGAAGTGTCCGAGAAGACCGGGTCAGCGTCCTCGATCCCGCGCAGGCGGGGGTCAGCCGCCGGGCCCGGCCTGCACGTTGGTGACGGTGCGCTCCTCCCCGCGCGAGCGGGGGTCAGCCGCCCTGCGGCCGGCCGCCGCGAACCTTGCCGTCGTCGTCCCCGCGTGAGCGGGGGTCAGCCGCCGGCCCGCCGGGGCGGAGAACCGTTGCTGCTCTCCTCCCCGCGCGAGCGGGGGTCAGCCGGCGGGATGCAGGCTCTCGCCTCGGAGTCCCGGGTTCTCCCTGTTCGATCGGGGTCGGCCGTCGGCGGTCCTCGGCGCCGCCGCGGCGGCCGGGCCGGGTGGTCCCCGCGCTTCAGTCGGCGCGGGTCTGAAATCTGCATCACCGGGAGAACCGTCGTACTGCCGTGACACGATGCCCCCGCACGCCGCCCCTTGAGATCTGAACCTCCCTCAACCGCCAGGCACTGCAAAGAAAATGCAAAGCCGCCACAACGCTGCAGGTCGCGAAGCCTCCTCCCCGCGCGAGCGGGGGTCAGCCGTACTGCGGGGCGCTGGTGTTGGTCAGCGACCACTCCTCCCCGCGCGAGCGGGGGTCAGCCGCGGTAGCCCAGGCCGCGCGGCTTCTCCCTGAACTCCTCCCCGCGCGAGCGGGGGTCAGCCGCTGCAGCGCTGGGACGAGTACATCGCTGGCGTCTCCTCCCCGCGCGAGCGGGGGTCAGCCGCCGAAGCGGCGCGTCCTGAACCGGGTGGGTCGCTCCTCCCCGCGCGAGCGGGGGTCAGCCGCCGACGCCGAAAAACTGGCCACGTGGATCATCGTCCTCCCCGCGCAGGCGGGGGTCAGCCGCGAGCCCACTCCGGCAGCATGCCCTCCAGGTCCTCCTCCCCGCGCAAGCGGGGGTCAGCCGGAGAGTGCCACCGGCAAGGTCCTCCCTGCGACCTCCTCCCCGTGCGAGCGGGGGTCAGCCGGCGTGCCGCCGAAACGACGGCCGCCCGAATCACTCCTCCCCGCGCGAGCGGGGGTCAGCCGGGCACACTCGCCTCCTTCCTGGGCCGCAAGGGCTCCTCCCCGCGCGAGCGGGGTCAGCCGGGCGCGCTCGGCGCGTTCCTCGGTCGCGCCGAGTCGTCGCCGCGCGAGCACCCGACCCTGCGTTGGGAGGAGCCGCCCAGCTCCGCAACCGGCTGCGGCTGCCCGACGTTCTGGCGGGCGTCACCAATGGACTCAGCACGGGTGGTGACCGACAGCAGGTCACGCGGCGCCTCGCACGGCGGCCGGTGCCTTGGCCGCACGGCGGGCGGTGGTCAGCGGGGTGGCTCCGGCTCGCTCGGCGCGGGCCCGCAGGAGTGCGGCGCGGTGCCGCTGGCGCTGCTCGCGGGCGTGGGCGGTCGCGGCCGCCAGCTGCGGGTCCTCCTCGACCGGCAGCCAGTCGGTGGTCTCCGGCTCGCGGAGGCGGTTGTAGTGGCGGCGCAGTATCTCCTCGCGTTCCGCGGCGGCCTCCTCGATGGCGGCCTGGCGGTCGGCGGTGAACTCGGTCATCTGCTGGCGCAGCTGCCGGTAGACGCCGCTGTCGGCCACGGGGTGCAGGGCTGGGGCGAGCGGGGTGTAGTGCGGGTCGTTGTCCAGGTCCGCACTCTCGCTGCTGGCGCGGCCGACGCGGACGTCGAGGGCGCGGACGCTTCCGGCGGGCAGGTGCTGCTCGAGGCGGCGCAGGACGTCGCGCTGGTGCAGGCGCAGCTGGGTGGCCCAGGCCGGGGTGTCGGCGAGGATGCGCAGGGTGCTGGTGGTGGTGTCGAATCCGGCGAGGGTCCAGTGGCGGGCGTGCTGGTCGCCGACGATGGTCGCCCACTTGTTGTGGAGGGTTCCGCGGGCGGTGCCGGTGGCCCAGCCGGCGATGTCGGCCATCGTCGCAATGACGCCGCCCGCGAGGGCGGGTTCGCAGGCGTCGCGGCCGAGCTGGGCGATCTCCCGCGCGGTCGGCGGCTTCCGCTTGGCCGGGGCGTGGCTGGAGGTGCGGGCGGCCCGCTGGGCGGCGCGCAGCATGGTCCGGGCGAGGTCCGCACCGGAGAGCTGCGGCTCGCGAACGTCGTCGTGGGCCTGGTCGTGGCCGTCGTGGTGCTCGGCGGCCGCCCGGACGGCGCTGCTGGTGGGGTCGGTGGCGCTCACCGGACTCCGATCTGCACGTTGGGGTTGGCGGCCAGCCCGGCGTAGCGGGCGACCAGGTCGATGCCGTAGCGGTCGATCGCGGCGTCCACGTCGTCGTCGATCGCGGCGACGACGGTGCGCGGCGCCCAGTGGGCCTGCGCGAGGGTCTCCTCGGCCGGGCCGGACTCCGGGTTCGGCCCGGGGGTGTCCATCAGCGCGAACAGGCCGGCCAGGCCCGCCAGCTCACGCATCGCCGCGTTGTCCATCGGCTCGACGCGGGCGGCGACGTCCTGCCGCAGCTGCTGGTCGTAGGCGTCCTGCTCGGTCTCCTGGCGCAGGGCGTGGGCGATCAGGGCGTGCGGGCGTTCCGGCCGCCACAGCGCCCCGGCGCCGTACTGGCCCGCGATCTCGGCCAGCCACGCCACCGCCCGCTCCGGGCCCCAGCCGCGGTCCGCGATGTCGTTCAGCACCCATCGCAGCTGGTCGTGGCTGGCCCGCCGGACCCACGGCACCCGCCGGTAGGCGACCTGGGCCATCCGGTCACCGGCCGCCATCATCGCGGCGGTGACGACCTGGCCGAGCACCGTACGGCGCCGCTCTCCGGTCGGCCGCGCCGGGCGCTTCTTCCTGGTGGCTGACTTCTCGACACGGGCGCCGCCCGTAGTCTTTTGATCACCCACGGAGGGAGAGCTCAGGTAGTGGGTGGTACCACCCACCATTGGGGTGCAACGAGGGTTCTTGACGGGCCGTCCGATGCTCTTGTGACGAACGGTGCGGCAGACTCGCCGGGGCTTCGTCGCGGCTTTCTTCCCGAGCTCCGCGATGATTGTCCGGCCCTCCTCCGAGATGCCGACCATCCGGCGTTCCAGGCCCTCGCCCGCGGTGCGGATCCCCAGCGCCTGGTCGTAGGAGACCGGGATCAGCCGCTCGTACTCCGACGCCAGGCTCTCCACCCGCTTCTGGCCTTCCGTCATCGGCAGCCGGGTGCCGATCGACCGCCAGGCCAGCAGTCCGGTCGACCGCAGGATCCCCAGGTGGTACTGCACGGTCCGACGCGAGCAACCGAGCCGCCGCATCAGGTACGCGATCGTCGGCCGGCACGGCGTCAGCTCCGCCAGCACCTCCACCAGCCGCAGCGTCGTCTCCCCAAATCGCGGACCGTGCGTCGCAACGTACAGGCCAGCGCCGTGCACCCAGTGCGCGGCCTGTCGCCACGAGTACCCGTCCAGGGTGACTCGCCCCGCCGCCCCGGACACCAACTGCTGCTCCTGCGGCACCCACGCCACCTGGGCTGGCGCCGGAGCAATATCGACCGACTGCCGGCGCTGGCCGGGAATATGCTGCGCGGCCGGACCTACATCCGAGGGGCTGTCATCGGCACCCCCGACACGTACATCCGGACGTGTGATGTACGTCACTCCCGTGGGGAGCGAGGTGGTGTCTCCGACAACCGGTCCGTCAACTGGTCCGCCATCGAATCCCAAGGCAGGAACGGGGGAAGAGAGATCTCTCCCCTCCTCACCCGCGTCGCGCGGGCTTGGACTGGGGACGCCGTGCCCTTCGGCCGCGACATGGGAAGACTGGAAAGGGGTGCTGAGCTGCTGCAAAATGACAGAGCCCTCCTTTTCTCAACTGGATACGGCAACGGCCCCCTCGTCTGGGGCCGGTACAACGGGCCTCCTCGCGGAGGTACGGCAACAGCAGCTCCTTGGCGGGAGCTGGTACAGCAAGTTGGGCCCCTTCCGGGGGCCTGGTTCTGGAGAACCTGTAGTTCCGCCCTTCCTGGGCCCCGGCCGGCAAGCCGAGGTCCGTTCCGGGCCCTCGCTCGGTCGGCAAACCGAGCGGATCGAGAGACCGCACGTGGTGGTGGCATCCACTGAATGCGGTCTTGGGGTAGCCAGCCCCGGCAAGGGCCGGCACCCCTATGGTCTAAGTCACCACACCAGCCCCCTTCGGGGGGTGAGGTGTGTCCCCACGCAGACGGCACCTCGCTGGAGGACCCATGCGGTCAACTCCATGACGGGGTGCCGTGTGTATGCGGGGGCGTCACTTCGGTCCCGTCGCATGCCGCTGACCTGGAGGATTTCGGCGCGATCGTCCGGCCGACCGCGCTCGGGGAACAACGTGCTAGTGGTGGTGCTGAAGGTCGCGGCGACTGCGGACTTGTACTCAACCATTCGACGCGTCCAGTCCGGACGGTCACCAGCCATTGAAGTTCCCTCCCCAGCTGTCTATGCGGCGAGTGTGGCATTGCGGTCGGGTTGTTCGGAGGTGACAAGTGCCGGTGACATCTCACTGTCACCGTGTCGTGTCACTTTCTGCGGCCCCTTTTGTCGAGGCACGGTGATCGACGCCGGGTGCCGGCAGAAGGGGGGAGTGCCGGTGAACGGTCGTTAGATCACCTCGACGAATCCGTGTCGATCGCTCCGGTGCGCCGCGCGTTGGCCGAGCCACCCAGCAACACCAGCGCCTCCGATTCCGCCGCCAACCACGGTCCGCACATGCTGGAAGCCTTGGCGGCCCCAGTAGGCCTGGAGACGATCGTTGGTGCTCCACACGTTGATTCGGACCCAGTGGCCGCCAGCCTGCGCAGTGCGGTCGCTAGCCCAGTCCACCAGGCGACTGCCGAGGCCTTGACCCGCGTAAGTACGGCTCACGATCAGCTTGTGGAGGTGCATGGACGGCTCGCGCAGTTCGGCTTCTGTCCAAAGGTCCGGCTCGGGCTCACTGTCGAGCGTGATCGTGCCAGCGGTGTGGGGCCCGTCCTTCAATAGGAAGACGTTGCCCGCCTCGATGCTCGCCAGGATGTGGGCCTCGGGGAAGGCGTTGCTCCACTGGTTGATCCCTAGCTCGCTGAGCCAGGCCGCTGCCTCCTGCCGGTATTGGAGGAGCAGCGGCAGATCGGTCGGCGTTGCGCGGGTGATGATCAATGAAGGTCGCCTCTGGTGGTGAGGGCTCGGAGATCGCCCAGGTCGTAGGTGATGTGGTTCAGGTCGCCGCGGAACGTGGTGCGCGTGCAGCGCACCGGCTTGTCCGTGCTGAAGCCGGTGCGGATCCAGATCAGCAGCGGAACGCCGGGGCCGATCTGGAGTTCGCGGGCCTCTTCCGGAGTCGGCATCCGGGTCATCAGTTCGTCGTGGTAGCCGATTTGCTCGATACCTCGGTCGGCCAGGTATCTAGTGCTGCCCTCTTCGATATCGTCGGGTTCGGCGAGGCGGGGGTGTGCGTCGACCAGCCACTTCGGGTAGTGAGTGGCCTGTGTCGACCAGGGCGTGTCGTCAACGAAGCGACGGCAGAACCGGAGGACCCCCTGTTCGCCTGGCGCGACCTTGAGCCGCTCGGCGATGTCCTGCGGGACCTTCACCATCTCGACTCGGAACTCCTGGTGGGGCTGTCGTCCGGAGTGCAGCACCTCGTTGTCGTACGAGTCACCATCCTCTCGCTGGGAGAACTGCAGGTTTTCGAACTTGGACGCGTTGAGGACGAAGATCTCGTGGGACCTGACCTGGTAGGCGCGGCCCTGTGAGGAGTTGAGCAAGCCTTCCGAGACCAGCAGCTGCAAGCCCTGCCGGACCGTGTTGCGGGAGGCGTCGAAGCGCTCGCGCAACTCCCGCTCGGAGGGAAGGTCGTCGCCGGGTCCGAAGACTCCGTCTGCGATCTCCGCCCGAAGGGTGTCGGCGACCTGGCGATACAACGGTTTGCTCATGGGCTCATCTTGCCCTACTGAACCAGCCTGTTGGTACATGTTGTGCGTCCCCCCTTGACTTGTAGCTCCGCGTGGGTGCACGATCACTATACAACTTGTCCCAACAAGCGGGGCAAGAGGGCAAGGTGGTGTTTGTTGGTCACCTCGCTCAATGCGAAACCGCAGGTAGTCGCCGCCCACCGGGTGCCGGGTAGCTCCACCAAACCCGTGCGACTGCCTCGCAGGCAGTGCTGATGCGCTGTCCGCTCTCCAGGACGCCGGGATTCCCGCGCGGCCTGGCGGTCGGAGAGAGCACCACGCGGCCCTCACCTCTCTCCGCACAGACGAGGAGCACCTAATGACCACCTCGACCGCGATCCCCACCGCCCGGCAGCGCAAGAGCCGGACCCGCACCACCAACGTCTCCTCCCAGCCAGCGCTCCTGGTGTCGATGCTCCCCATCGCCTCGGTCCAGCTCACCCACCGCGCCGAGGTCCTGGCCTGCCCGGCCTGCCAGACCTGGTGCCCCTTGACCCTGAACAAGGGCACCAGGCAGTGGAAGCTGGTCCCGCACCACACCACGAAGGCCGGCACTCCCGGTGCCCGCCGCTGCAGCAACTCGAACCGCCTGGTCACGATCGACGTGACGCTGGTTCGGCTGCGGGAACAGCAGGTTGAGGCCAGCGCCGACGTCGCCGCCCGCCGGCCGACCAAGGTCCTGCGGAAGGTGAAGACGCCGGTCCCGCCGGCGCTTCACCAGCTCACCCCGGCCGCGCCGACCGCCGACTCCGCCCGCCGCGCTTACGAGACGCACCGCTCCCGCTGCGCCGCCTGCACCGACCCGGCGCAGCAGTGCGCCGACGGCCTGCGGCTGGAGGGCGACCTGCGGGTCGCGCTGTACCGGGAGCCGGAGCGCCGTGCGGCCCAGGCCCGCACCGAGCAGGGGCAGCGGATCGCCGAGCGCGGCCAGGCCGAGCAGCGGCTGCGGCGCCGGACCGCCCAGTGGGCCGAGCGGTACCCCAAGGCCGAGAACGCCGACATGGTCCGCCGGACCACCTCCCACGCGCTGCACGCGGACACCCGCCGGCGTCTCTACGGCCCGGACCTCCAGGTCGAGGAGCGCGACACCCGCGAGACCGCCCGTGCGCTGGCCGAGGCCCGTACCGAGGCCGCGATCCGGGAGGCGAGTCCGATCCGCCGGGCGGCGGCCCGAGCCGCTGCCGGAACCACTGCCTGACCCTCTGTCATCTCATTCTCGCTGCGGCGGCCCGGATCTCTCCGGGCCGCCGCTTCTCGTTGCCCCGGAGGCCTCGTGACCGCCACGCTCGATACCCTGACCACCACTACCCCGATGACCACCGCCCCGACCGGCACTCACATCGGCAGCGCGTTCAAGGCGACGTTTCTCGGCCTGGCCGGCCCCGCCAGTGCGCCGCTGCACCGGCTCACCGACGCCCGCCTCGTCACCGCCACCGGCATCATCACGGACCGGCGCCACACCGGCCGCACCCTGTGGCTGCACCTGCGCACCGCCAGCGGCGCGCGGGGCCTGGCCGCCCTGGACCTCGCCCGGGCGATGGAGATGCCCGCCGACCACTACGCCGTCGGCCGGCACGTCCGCGTGGTCGGCCCGGCCCGGACCCACCGCGGCCTGGCCGTGCCGTACATCGCGGTCCGCCGGCTCGCCCCGGCGCCCGCCGCGCAGCCGGTCGAGGAGACCGTTCTGCTGCGGTACTCCTGCGGCCCCGACGCGAGGCTGATGGAGCGGACCCTGACCCGGCGCCAGGTCGACCTGATCGGTCCCGTCGTGATGCGGGCCGCCGCCCGCGGCCACGCCTGGAGCATCGAGGTCCTCGACGAGGCCGGTGCCGATGTCACCGACGAATTCGCCTGTTTCACGCAGGCCCCCGTCGCCTGACAGCGCGTCACGCACGGCCCTTCACGGCCGCCGCCCACCCCGCCGCACACCGGGGTGGGCGGCGGCCGTGCTGGTCCGTACGACCAGCACGACCACACAGAAGAGGGCCTCGGGGATTGCGCCCCCGAGGCCCGACCGGCCGCGCACCACCACGCCCACCAGGCGAGAGGAAGAACGACCGTGGACACCATCATCCACCACCAGCCCGCCGACCTCACCCACCTCTACACCCGCTACGCGTGCCGCCTGCAGGCCGCTGTCACCGAACTCCTCGCCGCCATCGGCCCCACCGCCATCGACCTCGACGAGGACATCGCCCAGGACGTGTGGCTGCACGCCGCCGAGCACGGCCTGCCCGACCACCTCACCGGCCTCGACGCGCTGATCGCCATCGCCGAACGCCTCACCGACCGCGTCCGCACCAGCGAGAGCCGCCGCCGCGAGATCCCGGCCGGCCTGACCCGCACCCCCACCGCCGACCGCCCCGCACC
>NZ_KK853998.1:50699-51622 GCF_000696185.1 Kitasatospora cheerisanensis KCTC 2395
CCCCCCCTCCCCCCCCCCGTGGGCCCTGGGCCGGCTCCAGCCCGCCCGGCCGCCCCCGCACACTGCGGCCGGGACCCCGGCCGCGGTGCGCGCGCTCCCGCTGGCCGGGTGAGCGCGATGAGCCACCAGCACGAGGGACAGGCCCAGCTGGAGCGCCTGCGCGAGCAGTGGGCCGAGCAGCAGCGTCAGATCGCCGCGGCGCAGCAGCAGGCCGAGCAGCTTCGTCAGCAGCAGGCCGCGCAGCAGGGAGGTGGCCGATGAGCTGGGTCGACAGCAACCGCCCGCAGCCCCAGCCTCGGCCGGCTCCCCCGGCGCCGCAGCCCGAGCAGGGAGGCAAGTGATGGCCGGCCTGCTCTCCTGGCTCGGACTGGGCAGCAGCTCGGCCGGGACCACCACCGCCTCCACCGGCGCCGGCACCGGCCTGACCGGTAGCTGGCCCGCCTACGACGAGGCCACCGCCCGGGAGCACCACCGCCTGGCGCAGGTCTCGCTCCCGGCCGCCGAGTACAACCCGGACGGTACGCGCCGGCTCAGCCCCCGCCCCGACCCCGCGTACGTCAGCCGCTCGTTCTGGAGGTCCTGACCATGGCTCAGATCATCACCGGCCAGCTGTCCAACCAGGCCGATGAGGCGCTCCGGCGGGCGCGGGAGGACCAGGCCCGCCGCGACGCGCAGAAGACCGGCGGCGGCTCCGGCCAGTAGCACCTTCCCCTCCTCCCCTTCCTTCTCCGCTCCGCAGGCCCCCGCCGCCTGACTCTCGGAACCGTCCTGGCATGCCCATGGCCAGGACGGCGCCGGGGGCAGCGCGGCGGGTTCCACCCGGAACCCGCCCCGCCCAGATCCGCACCGCCGAAACACCGTCAGATCCCGCCGCCGACCCCGGCGGCCGACCGAGAGGACCGATCACCATGCCGAGCTGGGCC
>NZ_KK853998.1:53081-94753 GCF_000696185.1 Kitasatospora cheerisanensis KCTC 2395
GGGACGGCGACCATGACCGCCCCGGCCGCCTGGGCGCAGCCCGTGCCGGGGACCTGGGTCGGCGCCCGCGAGCTCGTCGCCGCGATGGCGGAAGCGTCCGCGGCGGCGCCCCCGTCGCGGTTCGACGTCCGCCTCGTGCACCCCGTTCGCAACGGGTTCGCGATGTTGTTCGGTGTCGTCCTGACCGAGACGGTCTGGAACAAGTTCTTGCACGTCGCGGGCGACTCGTGGGGCGTGATCGTCGCGATGCTGGCTGCCGCGGGCGTCCTGGAATGGGCCTACCACGACCACCGGAAGCTCCGGTGGCTGGTGCGGGTGCACACCTGCTCGTGGGTCGCCGCCGGGCTCATCACCCCGGCCGGCCTGCTCGGGATCGCCTGGATCGGAACGGGTGCCTGATGCCCACGATCCTGCTGCCCGTCCTGGCCGTGTTCGCGGTGCCGTACGCCGCGTACGTGGTGATCGCGCACGCCGTCGCCGCCCGGCTCGGCCGCCCGTGGAGCGGCGACGAACTGCGCCGCCGTCAGGCCCCGCTGCTGTGGGCGATGGTCGCCGCCGCCGTCCTGTACGCCGCGGCCGCCGCTGTCCAGGGCCTGGCGCGCCTGCTGACCTGACCCACCGTCCGGCACCGCCCGATTCCGTGAGGGATGTCGTGATCATCATTCGTGACCTGGTGGTCGCCGCCGCCGGGATCCCCTACCTGCCCGCCCCAGGCGGCCGGTTCGCCGAGGCCGGCCGCCGCCCCGCCGTCGCGATCGTCGCGGACGTCGCCGGCCTGGCCCTGTCCGTGCCGTGGTGGCCCGGCCGCGCCGCCGCCGGAGCCGTCTACCTCCTAGCCGCCGTCAGGTTGTGGCGCCTGGCCCGCCGCGGCTCCGCCCACACCCGCGCCGCCGCCGGCGACCTCCTCGTGCTCCTGACCCCGCCCGCCGTGTCCGCGCTGACCGGGGTCCACGTCGTACCCGTGCTCGTCCACCTGGTCCTCGCCCCCTGACCCCGCCGGAGGCGGAGATGACATCCACTCAGCTGTCCGTCGGCGGTCTCGCCCTCGGCCTGGCCCTTCTGCTCGCCACCGCCCTGCGCTGGTGGCGCCAGGGATTTCCGCTGCCCGACGCCCTCGCGCTGGCCGGCGGCCTGCTGTCCGGCCTGCTGGCCGCCCTGTGCTCAGGCGGCCTGCTCGGCCTCGCCACCCACCTGCTCGTCACCCGCGCGACCAACCCGCTCGGCAACAAGGCCCTCGGCCACGACGGCGGGCAGCTGCTCGCCCACCCCGGCGAGGCCGGCCTCACCCGCCCCGGCGGCGTCGCCACCCTCCTGCTCGTCGTCGCCACCGTGCTGCTGTGGCGCTGCTGCGACGCCCGCCTGCGCGCGCAGATCGGCACCGGCGTGCTGTCCGGCTCCGCGCTCGGCCTGGCCGCCGGCGTCTCCGGCCTGGCCGCGATCACCCTCGTCCCCGTCGTCAACGCCGCCGGGGCCCAGTTCCTCGGCGCGCTCCAGTGACCAGCCGTCAGGAGATGTGCCCATGGACCTCGACCACCTCTACCGCATCCCCGTCGCGGCCCTGCTCGGCGCCGGTTTCGACGCCCTTCCGCTCCTCGTGCCGCGCCCGTCCTGGGAGGCGATCCGGCCCCGGCACTACCTGGGCGGCGCGGTCCTCGGCGCGGCCGTCGGCACGGCGGCGTGCACGCCCGCCCTGCGGCACGCCGCCCGCATCGCCCTGACCGGCCACCCCGGCTGGATCGACATCGTCTGCTGGGCGGTCCTCGCCACGGCGATCGCCATGATCGTCGCCGCCGACCGCTGGATCCGGGCGCACGACGACGGCGACGCCGAACAGACCCGCCAGTCCTGAACCCCGGCCGCCCGACGGCGGCCGCCCTCCCCTGCCCTCATTCCTTCCCCTTCTCCGGAGGTCACCCGTGAACATCCCCGCCGCGTCGCTCACCATCGGCGGCCTCTTCGTCGGCATCGCCATCCCGCTGTGGCACACCAGCCGCTTCGCGATGGCCAACATCAAGAACCGCGCGGGCGCGATGAAGGGCGCGGTCGACGACCTGGTCCCGCTCGCCGCAGGCATGGCCTACGGCGGCATCGCCACCGCCACCACGTCCGGTCTGCTCGGTTTCGCCACCGGCGCGATCACCTGGCTGGGCAACGGCGCGGGCACCCTCGCGATGTGGGGCGCGACCGGCGGCGACGCGGACCTCGCCGTCCGCTCCCCCGGCTACGAGCTCAGCGGCATGGGCAACCTGGTCCTCCTGCTGCTGACCGTGGTCGTCCTCGGCGGCTGGAAGAAGATCCCGGCCGACTGGAAGCCGCGGATGCGCGTCGGCATCGTCTCGGGCGTTCTCCTCGGCCTGTCCGCGACCCTCGGCGGCGCCGTGATGGCCACCGTCATCCCGGCCGCCAACAACCTCGGCTCCGCTCTCGTCGGCACCATCGCCTGACCCTCCGGACGCCACCGGTCGCCCGCACCCACCCGCCATCCGGCCCGCACCCGCGGAAGCCGGCGGCGCGGCGTGTGCGGACGGCCGCAACCGCCCGGACCACCCACCCGCCCGAACCGCCCCGGAGGCAGCCGTGACCACCCACTC
The DNA here is from genome assembly GCF_000696185.1 of Kitasatospora cheerisanensis KCTC 2395. Classification (GTDB taxonomy): domain Bacteria; phylum Actinomycetota; class Actinomycetes; order Streptomycetales; family Streptomycetaceae; genus Kitasatospora; species Kitasatospora cheerisanensis. Next base: position 55,673 of record NZ_KK853998.1, read on the forward strand.
GCCCGAACCGATCGTCATCGACCTCGAAGCCGAGGGCGAGTTCCTCACCGACGACCAGCCCCACCCGGGCCGCCCGGCCGACGGCCCCACCGCCGGCACCGGCACCGGCACCGGCACCGGCGCCGACGGCAACGGCACCGGCTTCGCCACCCGACTCGCGGCCGCCCTGGCAAGCCAGGGCCGCCGCGAGTACACAGCCCTCCGCGAAGGCCTGACCGTCCTCAAGACCGAGACCGGCACCTGGGCCAGCGCCTCCCGCGAGACGCCCGCCCACCTGCGCGCCTCCCTGCTGAACCGCCGCTACGCGACCTGGACCGCCAAGCAGGCCGCCGAGGTCGAGCGCCTGGAGGAGAAGGCGACCGAACTGGAGAAGAAGGCCAAGCGCGCCCTCGCCGCCGGGCAGACCGACGAAGCCAGCACCGCCGACCACAAGCAGGCCACCACCCTCTCCGGCGCTATGTACCAGGAGGCCGCCGACTGGCGCGAGCGGGCCCGCGACATCCAGCGCCAGCCCTACACCGGCCACATCGACCCGACCGACGCCGAACTGGAGCGCCACCGCCGCCGCACCGCCAACCGCCGCCGCACCGCGCTCGCCACCCTCACCCTTGCCCTCGGCGGCCTCGAACTGGCCATCGGAAACCTGGTCCTGCCGACCATCACCACCGCCGGCCTGCTGCTCACCGCCTGGGCCAAGGGCCGCATCACCGGCTGGCGCCGCGAACTCCCGGACGTCCCCGCCCTCGCCTACGAGATCGCCACCGGCAAGCCCGCCAAGGACAAGAAGGAGACGGAGACCGCGACCGCGACCGACGCCCCGCCGCTGCCGATCCGCCAGGCGACCACCGAGGAGCAGGCCGGCGCCGCCGTCCTCCAGGCCCTGCTCGGGGAGGGCCTGACCGTCGGATCGGTCACCGACGTGACCCGTGAGAAGTGGGGATGGAAGGCCACCGCTCACCTCGTCAAGGGCAAGCCGGCCGACCTCGTCCTGCGCCTGCCGCAACTGGACGTCGCCCTCGGCGTGCGCGCCGGCGGTGTGATGGCGCAGCCGCAGACCGCCGCCGCCGGCTCGGTGGTGCTGCGGATCCTGCTGGGCGACCCGTTCGACCCGATGCCGCCCCACCCGGTCTACGCCCCGCGCTCGAACTCGATCCTGCGGCCGTTCTCACTCGGCCCGTCCATGGACGGCAGCCCCACCCAGGTCACCATCGCCGGGCAGAACATCATGGTCATCGCCGTCCCCGGCGGCGGGAAGTCCGCGATCGTGCGCACGCTCGCCGACTACATCACCAGCTGCACCGACGCGATCGCGGTCGACGTCGACCCCACCGGCCGCGGACTCGGGCCGCTGCGCCACCTGGCCGCGATGACCGCCTACGACGAGAAGCGGATCGACGACGTCCTGGACTGGGCGATCCGCGAGGCGGAGATCCGCACCGAGCAGATGGGCGACGACGTCGACAACTGGCAGGTGACGGACGACTCGCCGGCGGTGTTCGTCATCGTCGACGAGCACCCGCAGCTGACCAAGACGCAGAAGGCCAAGGTCATCAAGCTCGGCCGGATCGGCCGCAAGGCCCGCGTCACCGTGGTGCTGCTCTCACAGGACGCGACCAGCGACGTCGTCGGCGACGCCATCGCCGACGTCTTCGGCATCCGGATCATGCTGCCGTGCCGGAAGGCCGACGTGCCGCTGGTGGTCGGCTCGGACACCGCGATCTCCGAGGGCTGGATGCCGCACCGCCTGGTCCCCAGCCCCGGAGACTGGGACCTCGCCGACGCCGGCGCGTTCTACATCGTCGCCCCCGGCCTGCGTGACCCGATCCTGCGCAAGGCCACCTTCCTCAACGCCGAGACCGCCACGCTCCGTACACAGGAGCGGCTCGCCGCAGGCACTGTCACCATCACCCCGGAGCCCGCCGACGTGGACGGCGACGAGGACCTGCCGCCGGTGTTGCTGGCGATCCGGGCCGCGTTCGACAGCCACGGCGACCCCGACTTCCTGCTCACCGACCAGGTCCTGGAGCACCTCGCCACCACCGGGCCCGAGTGGCGCCAGTGGGAGGACAAGGACCCGGTCGACCGCCGCCGCGAAGCCGTCAAGAAGATCACCCGGGAGTTCAAGAAGGCCGGCCTGCCTCCTCTCAAGACGGACCGCCGGGTCGACCTCAACAAGGACAACCCGCCCTCCGGCTACTGGCTGCGCGACGTCGAAGCCGCCTTCGAGGGCTTGCCGGACTGACACCCAGAGTCACCGTCAGCGGCCCACGACGATCCGTCGCCCGATCCGTCGCCGATCTGTCCCTGATCCGTCTCCGCGACAGATCAAAGACAGATCGGCGACGGATCAGAAAACGGATCGTGACCTGCGAAAACAGATCAGACGGATCAGATCCGCACACCCCCTCGAAACGGCCCCCGGACCCCCCTCCGGGGCCGCTTCCGACCCCGCTGCACCTCCACCCGCCCCCCAGCCCGCTCCACCGCCCAGATGTTCACCCGCCGTGACCGATCAGAGGAGACCGGCCATGACCCCGGCCCGCACCACCGCCCCCCGCAAGACCCGTACCGCCCCCGCCAAGCCGCCCGCGAAGACCGCCCAGAAGCCGCGTCCGGCCGCCGCGCCGAAGCCCGCCGGGACCCCGCCGAAGACCCCGACCCTGACCGTTTCGGCGACGTTCGGACGCCCCGCCGCGGACCCGGTCCTGGCCGACGCGGCCGACCGCGCCGCCGACATCCGCGACCTCGCCCGGGCCGACGCCGACGCCCTGCTGCGCCGTGCCCGCCTGGCCGCCGACGCCGAGCTGGCCACTGCCCAGCAGTGGACGAGCGAGGCCGAGACGCTGCGCGCCGTTGCTGCCGCGGAGGCCGAGACGGTCACGCAGCGTGCCGAGGAGACGGCCCGGCGGGCCCTGGAAATCGTCACCGACCATGCCGACCTGATCCGTCAGGCCGCCGCGGAGGACGCCGAACAGCGGCGCGGCGAGGCCGAGGACGAGGCCCGCCGCCGGATCGAGGAAGCCGAGCAGCAGGCGGCGGCCCTGACCCGGGCCGCGGCCGAGCAGGCCGACGAGATCCGTGTCCAGGCATCCGAGCGGGCCCGGCGCGCCGGCGCCGCCGAGGCCGAGCAGATCCTGGCCCGGGCCGAGCAGACGGCCGCCGAGCTCACCCGCACCGCCGAGCAGCAGGCCGGCCGGACCCGGATCCAGGCCGACCAGGCCGCCGCGGCCCTGCGCGCCCGCGCCGAGCAGCAGGCCGAGCAGGCTTGCAAGGACGCCGCCGAACAGGCCGACACCCTGATCGGCGACGCCCGCACCCGGGCGGCCGGCCTGCTGGAGACGGCCCGCGCGCAGGCCGACGAGCTGCGCCGCGCCGCCGAGGACGACGCCGAGCGGCTACGCGTCCAGGCCCGCCGGCTGCGCGAGGACGCGGACCGGGAGGTCGACCAGGCCACCGGCGCCGCCCGAGAGGTGCGGGCCAAGGCGGCCGCCGAGGCCGACCAGGTCCGGGACCGGGCCGAGCAGGAGGCCGGCAGGCAGCAGGCCCGGGCCGCCGCCGAGTCGGCCCGGCTGCTGCAGCAGGCGAAGAAGGACGCCGACCGGATCCTGCGCCAGGCCGAGCAGGCGGCGGCCGCGGTCAAGGCCGAGACCGACCAGGCGCTGGCCGAGGCGAACGAGGCGACGCTCCAGGCGCAGGAGATGAAGCAACTCGCCGCCCAGGTCCTCGACGACGCCGCGCAGACGCTGCACCGGGCCACCGCCCGCACCACCCGCAAGCTGGAGAATCGCCGCCTCAAGCGCGAGGCACGGGCCGCCGAACGGGCTGGGAAGGCCACGGCCGCCAGCCGTGTGAAGGCGTTCGCCAAGGCCAACTCGCGGCGCCTGCTGGCCATCGTGCCGATCACCGCGCCGATGGCCGTCGCCTGGACCGGCCAGGCCGGCTTCGCCCACGACATCCTGGGCTGGATCGCTCCGTTCACCGTGCTGTTCGCCGCCGCCTGGGAGCTGTCCACGGCATTCGTCGCGTGGATGTACCACGAGGCACGCAAGGTCGGCGACAGCGGCACCCTGTACCGCATCTCGACCTGGGCGTTCGCCGTCGGCGCGGCCGTCATGAACTACTGGCACGCCTCCGCCACCGTCACCGGCCAGAAGTGGGACCCGGCCGCGATGAAGATGGTCGACCAGCTCACCTACTGGGACCCCACCCCCAAGGCGGTCGCGTTCTCGGCCATGAGCATCACCGGCATGGTGCTGTGGGAGCTCTACGCCCGCCTCATCCACCGCACCAAGCTCCGCGCCGACGGCAAGGTCGCCAAGTCGCGGCCCACGATCGGGGCGATCCGCTGGGCCCGCTACCCCGGGCACAGCTTCACCGCGTGGTCGCTGGCGATCACCGACGAGTCGCTGTCCACGGTCGAACTCGCCTGGAGTGCCGCCGCGAAACACCGCGCGATGGTTCGCCGAACCGGCCTCGGACCGGTTCGCCGGTTCATCGCCGCCGCGATCGGCGTCGGCGACTGGATGCCGCTGCGCGCCCTGCCCGCCGTGCCGAACCGCACCCTGATCGTCGCGGCCTCCGGTTCGCCGAACCCGGCCGCCATCCCCCGGTTCGCGGTTCGCCTCACCCGCGCCGGTTCGCCGAACCACATCCCGAACCGCCCCGGCGGTTCGCCGAACCCGGCACTGCCCGCAGCACGCTCCGGCGCGACCGGCGGCCGCCGAGAACTGGAAGCCGCGAACCGCACCACCCCCACCGGCGAACCGGCCGGGACCGGGCCCGGTCCGCGAACCGCCGCCGACCAGCAGCGCACCATCCCGGACCCGGACGGTTCGAACCGGCGCAGCGCCGCCCAGGAACTCGCGGACGAGCAGGTTCGACAGGTCCTCGCCCTGATCGAAGCCGTGGGCTACGACACCGTCGACCTCGACTACGTCATGGCGAACCTCGGCCTGAAGAAGACCACCGCGTACCACCGGCTCGCCTCCGCCCGCCGCGAGTTCGCGAACCGTGCCGCCGCCTGAACCGCGAACCGCGAACCGGTTCACCGCTCGAACCGCGAACCGGCCCCGGGGCGAACCACGACCCCCGGGGCCGGTTCGCGAACAACCCGACCCGAGGGCGCCGGACAGGTTCGCCCGCCGAACCAAGCGCCCTCGCCGCCGACCGCTACTAATCAGCCGAAAGCCACCAAAGACCGGATCAAGTACCGCACGACCGCCGAAAATTGGCGCACCCTTCACGAAAGGAACCCGATGCACCACCTCGTCACCCTGTCCGGCCTCGCCGCCGTCGTCCTGGCCCTGTGGGCTGTCCAGCTCACCGTGCTGGCCCTCCACGTCCGCCACGCCATCCACCACAGCATCGGCCAGGTCACCGACTCCGAGTTCGCCCTGCTGTTCGCCAGCGGCATCATCACGCTGCTCAGCGCCATCGGCGGAGGAAGCGCCATCAGCGCCACTCTCAACACCAGCCAGTGGGGGTGGGCCCACGGGATTCTCGCGATCGGCACCACGCTGGCCTACATGCTCCTGAGCTACGCCACCGACTGGGACGCGCGGAGCTGGTGGGACAAAGCGCAAGGAACGCAAGGCCGGCCAGGCCCTCGAAGCCGTCGAGACCACGGCCTGACAACCCGCCCAGTCCCCGCCCACACCGCCCGCCCGCCACCCAGCCGGGCGGGCGGTGCGCATCCGGGCCCCGACCGACCACCCCGACCTCCGAGCCGAACGGCAGCAGCCGCAGCTCTGAGACAACGCGCCGCGGCCCGGTCGGGCTCCTGGGTGAAGCAAGCACCCAGGAGCCCGCACCCATCTGTCCACTCCCTGGAGGACACGTTCATGACCGACACCGCCGACACCGAACTCGAAAAGGCTGAGGCGATCCGCTACACCGCGGACGTCGTCGCCGTGCGGCTCGACGGCCGCGTGCTGCTGATCGAGCGCGGCTGGCCGCCGTACCAGGGCCTCCTGGCGCTGCCCGGCGGCCACGTCGACGCCGGCGAGACCGGCCGGGACGCCGCCGCCCGCGAACTGCGCGAGGAGACCGGCATCCTGGTCGCCCCCGCGGACCTGGTCCTCATCGGCGTGTACGACGAGCCCGACCGCGACCCGCGCGGCCGGTACGTCGGCGTCGCCTACCTGGCCCGCGTCCCCGACAACGTCGTGGCCGTCGCCGGCGACGACGCCGCCGCCGTCCAGTGGGTCCCGCTCACGCCCTGCCCGAGCAGCTCGCCTTCGACCACGCCCAGATCCTCGCCGACGCCCGCCAGCTCCTCCGGATCATCTCCGGGCGCTGACCCGGTCCACCACTGCGGGCCCGGGAGACAGCCCCGGGCCCGCACCGCCGCCACCTCCTCTGGAAGGACCCTTGTGAACCTCACCTTCGAACCCGACACGCTGATCGTCCTCGTCGGCGGCTCGGGCGCCGGAAAGTCGACCTTCGCCGCCGCCCGCTGGCCGGCCACCTCGCTCCTGTGCCTGGACACCTACCGGGCCATGGCCACCGACGACGCAGCCGACCAGTCCGCCAGCACCGTCGCCGCCGCCGTCCTCGACCTGCTCCTGGACGCCCGCCTCGCCCGCGGCCTGCCCACCGTCATCGACTCCACCGCCCTGGAACAGCCCTGGCGCACCCACCTCCTCGCCCGCGCCCGCTACTGGCAGCGCCCCACCCACGCGATCCTCTTCGACCTCCCGCTGGAGCTGCGCCGCCGGCTGAACGCGGTCCGGGAGCGGGTCGTCCCGGACCACGTCCTCCTCGACCAGGAGTGCCTGGTGCCGGGTGTCGACCAGCTGCTGGCCGAGGGCTTCGACCGCGTCGATCGCGTTACCACTGCCCACCCGCACTACCGCACCGCGGCCGTCCACGGCCGCTGACTCGCTCCCCGCCATTCCCGCCGTCTCCAGGAAGGACAGCACGATGAACACCACCGCCACCCCCGCCGCCGTCCCGGCCGCGCCCGCGCCGGTCCTCGCCTCCGCCGCCCAGTCCATCGCCCGCCGGGGCCTGTTCGCCGAGCAGCCGCTCGTCGTCGGAGCCGAGTCCCAGGAGTGGGCGCTGTGGCTGACCGCCGTGGGCCAGGTCGTGCCGATGCCGAGTCTCGGCGAGGCCCTGATCGAGGCCGCCGAGCACAACGCGGTCGCGGCCGACCTGGACGACGGCTCGCCGTTCAACGCGGTCGTGCACGCCGTGGTGCTGCACCACGGCACCGCGTGGCGTCGCCCGCGTCAGGCCCGCACCGGCAGCGTCCACCCGCACATCCTGTTCTCCGCCTGGTGCGCGATCTGCAACGAGCCGCTGGACGAGGAGTACGGCTACTACGAGTCCCCCGAGGACGTCGTCGCCGTCGCCCGGGACCACGGCTGGAGGACCCTGGCCGGCGGCGAGCTGGTCTGCGCGGAGACCGACCCCGCGCACCTGACTGCCGAGCAGGCCCTCACCGCCCGCACTGCCCTGGCCGCCGAGGGGCAGACCGCGCTCGACCTCCCCGCCGACCCGGACCCCGTCCCGGCCGACGAGCCGGACGGCGAGTACCCGGTCGGCCGCTACCTGTTCGGCGCCCGCCTCCACCGCGCCCCCGCCACGGCCCCCACCCCGCCCCGCCGCGGCCGACAGCGGCACCGGCTACCTCACCCGGGCCTCCGAGCGCACCAACCGCCTCACCGCCGAGGACCTCCTCACCGCCCTGGCCGAAGCCCCCGCCGATGCCCCGGTGGAGATGGCCGGCTACCCGCTCAGCCGCGCCGAGTACATCGACGGCGTCATCGACCTCCACGCCTGACTCCGCCCCGCCCCTGACTTCGCATCACCGGCCCGGCCGCACCACGCGGCCGGGCCGCTTCTGGTCACATCCACCACAAAGGACACCGCCGTGCACGACCCCTGGCCCGACGGCAAGCCCGTCAACGCCCGCTGGCTGGACCTCGCCGACCGCGGCCTCCTCGACTACGACCACGACCGCTACCGCATCCACGGCGTCCCCAACAACGTCGTCGAGCTCATCTGGGGCGGGCTGATCACCGACCACCCCGACGGCCCCCGCCTCACCGACGCCGGCCGCGCCCGCCTCGCCACCGAGCGCGCCCGAGACGGCCACGACACCGGTGCCCACCACCCCGACGCCATGCCCCCGAACGCCGCCGCCTGGGTGAGGGAGAACGTCTGGCCCACGGGCTGGCTGCGCTCCTTCGAGCACATCCCCGGCACGTTCACCGACTGCGCCTGCCACCGGCCGCCGTCTTCCGCCTGCCAGGCCGGCCGCCACGCCGAGTGCCGCCACGACCGCCGCCCGATCCACGAAACCGTCGTCCAGACCGCCGCCCTGCACCCGGCCCGCCACCCCGAACCCCACACCCACCCCAGCCGCGAGTACTCCGGCACCAACAACCTCGCGTGGGTATGGATCGCCGGACCACCCTGCCGCCAGATCTGCCGCTGCGCCTGCCACCACGAGCAGCCCCTCATCCAGCAGGCGAGCGGGCCGACCCGGCCTGGCCGGTGGTGGGTGAACTGCTGCCGCCGGATTATCACCCGCCGAGCGCTGACCGACGACGCCTGGTGCAGCACCGCGGCCGACGCCCAAGCCCTCGCCGACTGGCACACCGCCGGCGAGAAGGGCCCAGCACCCACCGACTCCCCCGGCCTGCCCGACCTCGCACCCGCCCGCGCGGAGCGCGAGCAGCTCGCCTTCTTCTGACCACCACGCCCCGGACCACCACGGTGCGCACCGACCCGCTCCCGGCCACCGCCGACGGCGCGGGCCGGTGCGCGCCGCGGCCGCCCGGCCGACACCCGACCCAAGAATGAGGACAGATGCTCACCACCGTGCCCTGACGGGCGGCCCAGGACCTGCTCGACGGCATGGCCGCCGACCCGGCCACCGGCCTGCTCCACCACGACGACGCATACACCGTCGTCCTCGCCTCCCTCGGACACCTGGAGTCGCTCGGCCGGCGCCGTACGACGATCGGCGACCTCCACACCTGGTCGCGCACTCTCTCCGGCGGCGAGGCCCTCGGCGGGCACCGCCGCCTGATGACCCTGCTGCGGCAGGCCGCCGACCACGGCCAGGTCCGCCTGGCGCTCGGCGAGGTCCACATCGGCGACGCCCCGACCGGCGGCGGCCCCGGCCACGTCTGGATGCACCAGCCCACCAAGGGCGGCGCCGCCGTCGAGCTGATCGGCCCCGAGCCGTGGCCTGCCGGCACCCCGGCCCGGCCCGGCACCCCGGCCTGGTGGCACTGCACCGGCTGCCGCGACGGCCGCACCAGCACCGAGGCCGCCGCCCTCTACACGGTTCGCCAGGATGTCGCCGCCCACGCCGCTGCCTGCGCCTTCCTGCCCCCGCTGCCCCACCACCACTGACCCGACCGCCTGGCCGGGCACCCACCGGAGGCCCGGCCGGCCGCCTGCGACAGGACCCCATGACCGACCACCACCTCGACTCGGACCGCGCGGTCGCGCACGAACTCCGCGCCCACGCCCTGGACGTCGCCCAACTCGCCGACGACACCCGGCGCTACCAGGACGACCTGCGCCACGACCGCGCGCACCCCGAGGCAGCCGACCGCCTGGCCGCCCTCGGCGAGCGCATCGCCCGCCAGGCCCACCGCATCACCGGCCTGCGCGACGCCACCCGCACCCGACAGCCCCGACCCGAGGACGCCCCGTGACCACGACCACCGCCACGATCCGCCCCGTCCACGCCGACGGCACCACCTGCGACCACCGCGTCCACCCCCGCACCGGCCAGCCCCGCGACCCCTCCAGCGACTGCACCGGCCGCACCGGCTACAGCGCCCACTGCCCGGCTGCGGACAGACCCTCACCCGCACCCTGCGCGTCGTCCTCGCCGATGACCTCAGGTACCGCCACCACCGCGGCGCCTGACGCGCTACCGGCCGGGGCCGGCCGCCACGAGCAGGCCGGCCCCGCCGTCACCGGACCGCCCATTGCCGCACCGCGGCCGACCACCGAGGAGACCCCTTGTTCGGAACCGTTGTCCCCTACCGCGCCGAGTCCGCCGCCACCCAGGCCGTCGGCGTCGACTTCGACCTCACCCTGATCCGGCACGACCAGGGATGGCAGGACGGCCGCATCTACGGCCAGCCGATCCCCGGGGCGCTGGAGAGCCTGCGCGCTCTGCTCAGGGTGAGGGCAGTCTTCATCGTCACCGCCCGACACCGGACTTTTCACCCGCTGATCGCCGAGTGGCTGACCGCCCACGGCTTCGACGCGGTCGTCGACGACGACCCCGACCGCTGCTACTGGACCACCCGCGGCCGCATCCTCGTCACCAACAAGAAGCTCGGCGCCGCCTGCTACATCGACGACCGCGCCATCGAGTTCGGCGGCGACTGGACCGCCGCCCTCGCCACCGCCCGCCACCGCATGGCCCTCACCCCCGCCACCGCCGCCCAGGGAGAGCGCCCGTGACCGCCACCGAGACGAGCACCGTCCCCGACGCGGCGGTTGATCGGGGCGACCAGAATCTCGCCGAGGCGCTGGCGCACACCGTGGGCGACATCGCCCGCACCGACCAGAAAGCTGGCGTTCTCCTCGGCCTGGACGGCGTCCTCGCGGCCGCCGTCGCGATCCTCGCCCAATCCCACGGCGCCCGACTCGCCGTCATCGCCCCAGCCGCCGCACTGCTCCTGGCCGCCACCGTCCTCGCCGTCCTCGTCGTCCGGCCGCGCCGCGAAGTCCGGGCCGCCGGCGACCGGGACCGCTCCTCCCCTGCCTACTGGTCGGGCCTCGACCACGACCAGCTGCGAGCCGCCCTCCGTCCGGACCGCCGCCTGCACCGCCTCGGCGACCTCGCCACCATCTGCGACCGCAAGATGGTCATGCTGCGGTGGGCGTCCGACGCTTCGATCGCCGCCCTGGTCGCGCTCTCCGCGGCCGCCCTCAACACCGCCGCCTGACATCCCAGAACATGACGATGGCCCACACCCGGCTCGGGGTGTGGGCCATCGTCATTTGCGGGGCTAGTCGGACGCTTCGAGCACCCTCGTGGCAAGCGCGTCGGCGAGCCTGTAGGTGTCATCGAGACTGAGCGTGGAGAAGATGACCTGAGCAAGATCATCTATGGTCATCGCGGCCAAGTCGACGAGCACCTGCTGGGTCGTCTCAGCCTCTTCACCACGCTGGTCCGGCACGCCGGCGCCAGGCTCAGAATTAACCGCGGTAAATTCGGCGGCCGCGTCAGACGTGGACGCCGGTGCCGCAGGCGAGCCAGCAGGCGCAGGATCCTCCACGGCAAGTGCCAGCCGGGCCGCAGAATTAACCGCGGCAAATTCCGCCCCGGCAGTCGTCGGATCCTGGGCCCTGCGACTGCCGGCGGGGGCCGGTGCCTGCTCGGGGGAGACGGAACTCGCCTGCCGACCAGCCGCCGCCTTCTTCGAAGCGTCGTCCCGCTCAAGCACGTCAAGCTGCGCCAACTGCTGCTCGGCCGTCATGCCCTCGATGCCCTTGACCGTGCCGAGGCGCCGCGCCCTCCGGATCGAGAGGCCGGCCTCCTCGCCGGCAGCGTGGGCCCGCACCATCGCCTGCAGATCGGGGTGCAGCTTCAGCAGGCTCTTGCGCTGCGAGATCCATGCAGCGGTCCAGCCTTCCGCCTCCGCAGCGGCCTTGGCGGTCTCGTACTCTGCGACGATCGCCATGACCGCCTTGGCCTCCTCGATCGGGTCGAGGTCCTTGCGTTCGACGTTCTCGTCGAGAGCGGCACGCAGCAGCGCCGCCCGGGACCGCGCAACCGTGTCGTTGACCGCGCACGCCAGCGTCTCACGGCCGTACTCCAACGCGGCGGCATGCCGCCGGCAGCCGTTCACCACGATGAAGTCGCAGCCGCGCAGCTGCTCCGCCTCGTCCGGGTAGAGGAGCAGGTATGCGGCGCGGGTCACGACGAGCAGACTCTGGCGCTGGATCTTCACGATCGAGCTGAGGTCGGACAGGTTGCCGACGGAGTCCCGCGGGTTGTGCGGGTTGGGTGCCAGGCGCGCGGTCTTGACGTGGATCAGACGGTCGGAGGACGCAGCGTCAGCTGCTCCCTCGGTCTCCTGTTCCTTGACCGCGGCCGGCTTGCCCAGCAGATCCGCGACGTTCACACGACGGCCGGCCATCAGGAGTTCCTCCCATCGCGGGCACGGGCGATACGCAGCTGCATCTCCAGCGCCAGGTTGCTGAAGTCGGCCTGACACTCCTGTGCCGTGCGGCTCTTGGCGTACTGCGTCACGACCTGGCCGAGCGCGGCTGCCTTGGAGTGCAGCTTGTAGTGGCGGATCACGGTGTTCGCGAGCGGCCAGCCGTTGTCCCTCACGAACTGCTTCGTGTCGTCCCGGTCGCCCTCCCCATCACGTGGGTCCCAGTTCGAGACCACCACCGTGAACGGGATGCCACGGGGCTTGATGACCTCCTCGATCGTTTCGGCGGTGGGCTTCCAGCCGAGCGACTCGGTCTCGATGGGGACTATCACGTGGTCGGCGTTGTCGAGCGCCGCCCGGATCGAATCCGCGACGCGGCCCTCACCGAGCGGGTCGCCGGAGTTCTCGTCGCGGGCCTCCGGCGGGGTCCATCCCGGGGTGTCCACGATGACGATGTCCACCGCGGTCGCCTCACGGAGCCGCTTCAGATCATCAAGATCGTTGTACGCCTCGGCGAAGATGAAGGGGAGATCCTCACCGACCCTCTCCGCCCACCACGCGCTGGAGCCCTGCGGGTCGAGCGAGACGGCCGCCACCGGCGCCAACACGCCGTCCTGGGCCGAGCCCTTGTCCGGGGCGAGGACCGCCGCGGTGGTCGCGGCCAGGTTCACCGTGATCGTGGACTTGCCGATGCCGCCCTTGCGATTGAGGACGACGATCACTGTTGCCATGAATCAGATCCTTGATCCGTTGACTTCCCAGGCTTCTGACCTGGTACTTCGGAGTCCGTCGACTTCCCGGCGAGCACCGGTACTTCGGACCGCCCCAGCATGTCAGAAACCACCCATCAGACCGAATCCCCCGCAGACACCGGCGAGCCGCACCAGAATTAACCGCGGTTAATTTCCTGACAGGACGCCAGCGGACAGAACGTCACCAGCACCAGAGACCCCCGCCAGCGCTGCCTCGCAGGACTACCACCCACCAGACCTGAGGAGTAGCAGCATGTCGTGGCGAGACGCGGTACCGCTGGCCCTGCGGATGCTGCTGCAGAAGGACAGCCGGGTCGACCCGCACCTGGAGATCCTGCGCCTGGGCGTCGAGCACGAGGACGTCGCAGCCCGCGACATCACCGTCACCCTGGTCCTGGACGGCGCGCTCGTCACCGGAACGGTGATCTCCACCGACACCTGGGAGCGCCTGTACCTGCGTCAACTCGGCGACCAGGACGACACGCTGCGCCGGGTCGTCCGCGACGCTGTCGGCCATCTCGATTCCGCCGCGGACACGGGGCGTCGCCGCCGTGAGATCGACCAGCGTTTCCTGCACCTGCGCGACGTCACCCACCAGGCCGGCCGCACCAGGCACACCCTGGCGCTGTGGCGCGGACCGATCGCCGCAGTCGGTGGCTGGAGCCTCGGCCGACCCGACAAGGACTGACCCGCGCCGCCCGCCGCGATCCCGGTGCGGGCGTGTGCGGTGCTCGTCGACCCCGACAGCCGGGTGTGCGTGATCCGCGCTGTCACCGGCCCAGTGACGCACAGCACTCGCTGCCCGGCGGCCTGGTCGCCGACGGAGAGGAGCCGGCCGCCGCGCGCTCGGCCTGATCCTGGCCGTCGAGGGCACCCACGGAAGTGCGCTGGCTGCCCTTGGCGGACCCGGCCGGAGCGCGCCTCTGCCCGGTCGCCGCCGTCACAGTCCGGCCGCGTCCGCGGCCGCCGTGCCGGTGCTGTCGGTCGCGATGACGGATGCCGCCTACCGGTGGTGCCGGTTACCCGCGCGCTGTCGGTCGGCGGTGCCACGCTGGCCTGGTGGACGAGTATGACGAGCAGCTGCTGCGCGGCCGGGTGTACGGCGCCGAGCACGACGATCCGGGTCCGCGCCCGGGCCACGAGTACCGGGAGCTGGTGGGTGGTCCGCTGGACGGGCTGCTGCTGGACGTCACCGGCTGGGAAACGGACATGCTCGAATGCGGCGCCGCGCTGGTCACCGAGCTCGGTCACTACGGCGGTGGGGCCGCGCCCACTACGAGCCGCGTCCCGACGACCCGAAGAGATGGGACTGGGCGGGCGACACCCCGTAGAGCGCGGGCCTGGGTCGGGCTTGAGTGGCCCCGGGCCCCGTCGACGGCTGGTTCTTCCGTCACAAACCTGAAACAGCACCAGCAGTGTCCGGCAGTTCGACTACTGTCTGTCCAGTTCTGGTCGCTGTCGGGGGGCATGCTGTGGCAATTGAACTGCCTGGTGAGGTAGTGGAGTTCCTGTCGTTCATCGGTATCAACTGGCCGACGGTGAACGAGGACAAGGTCCGGGAGTTCGGCGCGCATGTGCGGGACTTCGCGCAGAACGTGGAGTCGGTGCACCAGCAGTCGACGTCCACGATCCAGCAGTTGGGGCAGGCGTACCAGGGCGCGTCGTACGAGGCGCTGCTCGCCAAGTGGGCGTCGGTCTCGGACCAGCACCTGAATGAGTTGGTGCAGGCGTGCCACGTGGTCGCGGACGCGCTGGACATCGCGGCGGACGTGATCGTGGCGATGAAGGTCGAGACGATCGGCGAACTGATCGCGCTGGCGGCCGCGTTCATCGCGGACCAGGCCGCGGCGGTCGCCACGCTCGGTGCGGCGGAGGCGGCGGTGATCCTGATCGAGGAGACCGCGAAGCGCCTGATCAACTATCTCGAGCAGCAGTTGGAGCAGTACATCATCGCGCAGGTGGTGGAGGCCGCGATCGGCCCGCTGGTGGACACGGTGGCGAACGCCGTTCAGGGGATGGTGTTCCAGGCCGCCGAGTCCGCGCTCGGCGGGGGTGGCGGCGGTGGCGGGAGTGGGTTCCAGATCGACCCGGACGCGCTGGACGAGCACGCCCGGATGATGCACGACCAGGCGGAGGCGGTCGCCGGTCACGCGCAGGCGTTCCAGTCCAAGATCGCGGGGGTGAGCTTCGAATGAGCAACCAGATCGTCAAGGCGCTGGAGCACGGCGCGCAGAAGCTTGGCAAGACGCTGGCGGAGGACGCCGGGAAGGCGCTCAAGAACTTCTACCGGCACGCGGGCGACAACCTGAAGACCGTCGCCAAGAACACCCGCGAGATCGAGCAGAAGCACGTCAAAGACCTCGAGAAGATCCTCAAGGGCGAGGGCAAGGACGCCCTCCACCACCCCGGCACCGGAACCGGCAAGGGCAGCGGCCACGGGGGCGGTAGCGCGGGGCACGGAGGCTCGGCGAATCCCCGGCCGCCGCGGCTGCGCGACGGCGCGGCCGAGCCCCGGCAGACTGCGGTGCCGGCGAAGCGGCGCAACTGCCGCAGCGACCCGGTCGACATCGCCTCGGGCGAGATGGTGATGCAGCACGAAGACGTCGACCTGCCGGGCGTGCTGCCCCTGGTGCTGAACCGCACCCACATCTCCTCCTACCGGTCCGGCCGCTTTTTCGGCCGCTCGTGGGCCTCGACCCTGGACCAGCGACTGGAAATCGACGAGGACGGCGTCGTCTTCGCCTCCGCCGACGGCATGCTCCTCGTCTACCCGACACCCCTTCCCGGCGAGCCGGTACTCCCGGTGGAAGGCCCGCGGCTGCCCCTCACGCGGGACACCGAGTCCGGCACCGGGATCTCCGTCAGCGACCCCTTCAAGGGCCTGGCACTGCACTTCGACGCCCTCGAGGAGGAGACCGATCCCGCGAACGGCCCGGTGCAGCTGCCGCTGCGCGCGATCACCGACCGCAACGGGAACCGGATCGACATCGAGTACTCCGCGGCAGGCGTACCGGTCGAGGTCCGGCACAGCGGCGGCTACCGCATTGCGATCGAGTCCACCAATAGCCGGATCACCGCATACCGGCTGATCGGTGCGGGCCCCTCGGAGCAGTCCCCGGACGCGCCGCTGGCCGGATTCCGCTACGACGGCAACGGCAACCTCGCGGACATCCTCGACGCCGCCGGCATCCCGCTGCGCCTCACCTACGACGAGGCCGGCCGGGTCACCTCGTGGACCGGCCGAGGCGGCTTCCGCTACCGGTACATCTATGACCGTGCGGGCCGCTGTGTGCAGACCCGCGGCGACCACGGCGTCTTGGACGCGGTGTTCACGTACGACCTCGAGCGCCGGGTAACCACGGTCCGGGACTCGCTCGGCAACCGGACCGTCTACCAGCTGAACGATGCGGGCCAGACCGTCTCCGAGACCGACCCGCTCGGCGGGGTCACCACCTCCGAGTGGGACCGCCGCGACGGCCTGCTCTCGCAGACCGACCCCCTCGGCCGGACCACCTCCTACGAGTACGACGTGGACGGCAACCTCGTCGCCGTGGGGCTGCCGGACGGTACCCGGTCGACCGCGGTGTTCAACGACCTGCACCTGCCGGTGGAAGCAGTCCAGCCCGACGGCGCGAGGTGGCAGTACGAGTACGACGAGCGGGGCAACCTGCTGGTCACCACGGCGCCGAACGGCGGGCAGACCCGATGCCAGTACGGCGAGTTCGGCCGGCTGGAGTCGGTCACCGACGCGCTCGGCCACACCACCGTGTACACCACCGACCCTGCCGGCCTGATCCTCTCGGTCACCGACCCGCTGGGCGGGGTCACGACCAGCGCCCGGGACGCCTTCGGACGGGCGCACACCGTCACCGACGCTCTCGGCGGCGTGACCACACGCGGATGGACCGCGGACGGGCTGCTCGCCTGGCACACCGGGCAGGACGGGCGGACCGAGCGCTGGGGCTACGACGCGCGTGGCGACGTGGTCGAGTACCGGAACGCCGACAACCGGGTCACCGCCTTCGAGTACGGCCCGTTCGGCATGCCGACCGCCCGGACCGGTCCGGACGGCGTCCGCTACGAGTTCGCCCACGACACCGAGCTGCGGCTCACCGCGGTGACCGGCCCTCAGGGGGCGCGATGGCGCTACGAGTTCGACCCGGCCGGGAACCTGGTCGGGGAGAACGACTTCAACGGCCGCTCGCTCCGGTACGGGTACGACGCCGCGGGCCAGTTGGTCGAGCGGGTGAACGGCTCCGGCCAGTCCGTCCGGTACACCCGGGACGGCGCCGGCCGGGTCGTCGAGAGCCGGTCCGCCGACGGCACCGCCACCTCCTTCGCATACGACAGCGCGGGCCGGATGCTCCGCGCGGCCACCGCCGACTCCGTCGTCGAGTTCGGCTACGACGCGCTGGGGCAGGTGATCCGCGAACGCTCGGACGGCCGGGCGGTGTCCAACGAGTACGACCTGCTCGGCCGGCCCGTCCGCAGGGTCACCCCGAGCGGCGTGGTGTCGGAGTGGACATACGACGGGAACGGCCTGCCCTCGCGCCTCACGACGGACGGCCAGAAGCTGGCGTTCCAGCACGACGCGCTGGGCCGGGAGACCACGAGGCACTTCGGTGCCGGCGTCGCGCTGACCAAGAGCTGGGACGCGTCGCACCGGCTGGCCGGGCAGGCGCTGTGGGGCGCCGACGCCGCGGAGGCCAGCGGCTACCGGCAGCTCCAGGCCCGGAGCTGGACCTACCGGGCCGACGGCCACCCGATCGCCGTCGCGGACCAGCTGGCCGGCGACCGGTCCTTCGAGCTGGACGCCGTCGGCCGGGTCACCGCGGTGCGGGCCGCGACCTGGACCGAGACGTACGCCTACGACGCGGCGGGCAACGTCACCCGCGCGGACTTCCCCGCAACCGACGACGACTCCCAGGGCGAGCGCGAGGTCGCCGGGACGCTGGTCACCCGCGCGGGACGCACCCGCTACGAGCACGACGACCAGGGCCGAGTCGTCCGCACGATCCGCCGCTCGCTCTCCGGCCAGGCCCGCGAGTGGCGCTACACCTGGAACGCGGACGACCGGCTCGTCCGGGCCGACACACCCGACGGACGCTCCTGGGTCTACCGGTATGACGCGTTGGGACGCCGCGTGTCGAAGACCTGCCTCGCCCCGGACGGCTCCGTCGTCGAGCAGGCCCTGTTCAGCTGGGACGGTACCCACCTGGCCGAGCGGCTCCTCCAACTGCCCGGCGTGGAGCGGGCGACCACGTGGGACTGGGAGCCGTCCGGCTACCGCGCCGCCACCCAGGTCGACCGGTCCTGGCGGCTCGCGGGCGCGACCCGGGAGGAGATCGACCGTCGATTCCACGCGATCGTCACGGACCTGGCCGGCGCGCCGGCCGAACTCGTCACCGCCGACGGCGAGATCGCGTGGCGCACCACCGCCAGCCTCTGGGGCCGGCCCATCGAGACACGGCGCGGCGACGTCGACTGCCCGCTCGGGTTCCCCGGCCAGTACCGGGACGCCGAGACCGGACTGGACTACAACCTCGCCCGCTACTACGACGCCGACACCGCGAGCTACCTGTCGCCCGACCCCCTCGGCCTGGAACCCGCGCCGAACCACCACCGCTACGTCGCCAACCCGCTGTGGTGGACGGACCCGCTCGGCCTCAAGGGCAAGAGCAAGGGCAACAGCAGCGGCGGCAACGGCAGCGGAAACGAGCCCCGGCGGATCTTCGACGACTCCGAGTACGACAAGCACGGGAGCGCGTCGAGTTCGTCCGGCAAGGGTGAGGTCAGCCGGGCGCCCTCGAACGGGCAGGCCGCGCTGGACCGGTCGATCGACATGGACCCCAACAACCCGGACGTCACCCGCCGACTCGGCGTCGACTACGACAGCAACGAGATCGTCGTCCTCGACCGGCACCGCGAGGTGACCGACACGCGTGGGAACGTCACCGAGTACTACCACGGACACGTCCAGTCCAAGTACCCGTCCAAGAGCGTCACCGAGGGAGACCTGACCAAGCTGAAGAAGGCTGGAATGATCGACAACATCAAGAAGCAGCGAGTCCTGCCCCCGCCGAAGCCCTGCGAGGAGTAGGCAGGACCGGATGAGCGAAACAGAGGAGGGCACGCCAGCCATGCCGGATCCGACCCCGGACGGGATCGACCAGCGACTCGCCGCAGTCGATGCCGGCCTCGACCGGGACGACCCCGACGTCGGCACCGAGGTGATCAAGCTGGTCCACGCGGCCGACGGCGACTTCGAGGCCGTCGCGGCGAGGGTCGAACGTGCCCTGGGAGCCGCCCGCCCCGAGGTCCGCCGGCTGGCCTGCGTGGCCGCCGGCGACCTCGCCAGAACCTCGGGCCGGCTGACCCCCGGAATCTACGCGGCGCTGCGAGCCGAAGGGCTGGGCGGACCGGCGGATTCGGCGATCAAGGACACGCTGACCTACATCCCGTTCCGGCAGCTGACCTGGTGGTTCCGATGGACCTCGGCCCGACTGACGGTACGGAACTGGGCCGAGGGGCGGTGGCTGCGAGCTACCGACACCTTCGAGACTGCACGCGACGCCTGGCGGGAAAAGTTCGGACAAAAGTGACAGCCAGCTCGATAGTGCCAACGCCCTATGCCCGGACCTCGGCGAGCGCCTGGCCGGTGCCGTCACCGCGCCAGGGCCACGCCGAGCCGCAGTGCACCGATGGCCGGATCGTCCAGGACATCGTGGGCGCCACCGGACGATAGAGCCCGGCAGGCGCAAGCCTCCGACGGGCACCGTTCGCCAGGGCAGCCTGGGAGGTGAGCCGGGACGGGTACACGGCTACGGGTCGTGCCGCAGGTAGGCCACGGCGAGGGCGCCGGCCAGGTCGAGCAGCGGCGCCGCGTCGGCCAGGCCGTCGAGTTCCTCGGCGCGGTCGGCGAATGCCGCGGTGGCGCGCAGCCAGGCGGTGAGGGCCAGCGCGGTGGCCGGCGCTGTGCGCGGCTGCGGCGAGCGAGAGCCGCGGGGCGTGCCGGTCGGGGTGGTCGGTGTAGGCGTACGACGCGATGGTGCTCGTGCTGACGGGCTCGCCGGCGATGGTGTCGTCGGGCCGGTACGAGGCGAGCACCGGCGCCCCGTGCTCGTCCTGGTCGACCATCCATCGCGTCCCGGCCTCGGCGGCCGCCACCGCCCGCTGCTCCAGCAGTCCAGCCGCCCGCCGCAGTACCTCCGCCGCCTCCGACACCCCGTCAGCACCCCTCTCTACAGCGCCCGCAGCGCCCGCTCGCACTCCGGGCAGCGCTGCGCGGCGAGGTGGGGCGGGTACCAGGGCTGGCCCGGCGCGGTGCGCTCGTAGCGGGCGTGCTCCATCGATGCAGTGTCGAGGCCGCACAGTGTGGTTGGCAGTGGGTCCTCGGGCACGTCGGGGTCAGCGCCGACGGCGTGGACCGCGACCACGGCCGACTCAACGCCGCCCGAGCCCACTTCCTGGTCGGCCCGCAGGACGAAGAGCACGATGATCCCCATGCCGTCGAGCCTCGCCCCGCCAGCCCCACACGGCCACCGGACGGCCGGCCGCCGCCTGTCCTGTGCCACCACCAGGCAGCACCGGGCCGACGGGGTTTCGCCGGTGATGGCACCGGTGGCTACTGCGGAGTACTCTGTGTAGCCTGTTCGGGGGGCTGGTCGAGCTGCTGCTGGCGACGCCGCTGTTCACCGTTCCGGTCACGAGTGCGCCGTCCAGGACCAGGGTGACGGTGATGTCGCGGGCTGCGACGTCCTCGTGCTCGACGCCCAGGCGCAGGATCTCCAGGTGCGGGTCGACACGGCTGTCCTTCTGCAGCAGCATCCGCAGGGCCAGCGGTACCGCGTCTAGCCACGACATGCTGCCGCTCCCCCGTTCCCCCGCCGGTAGTTGGTACTCCACGGTAGGCGGCCGGGATCGGGATGTGAGGCCTTTCCCGTAGCGATCGGCTCGTGGTGGTAGCGCGGCGGCGGGATGTTGTCCGCGGGCGATATGTGCGCTCGGTGGAGGCTTCGGGGGGCTGAGAGCGGCGCCCATCGGTGGGGAGGACGTCCCGTGGGTCTGCGGGCAACGGCAGAGGGACCTGGGCGTGGAGGGCCTCGATGAGGGCCGTGTAGCTGTCGTCGTCCAGGACTGGCCGAAGGGCGGTGGCCTGTTGGCCGCAGTCGCGACCAGGGCGCAGCGGAGGGTCTCGCGAAATGACGTTCGATGCGGTGACGGTGCCTGCGTGTTGGCCGTGGTCAACATGCAGGCACCGTCGCAGCGTTAAGTGCCGTGGTCCTGATTGGCTGTTTTCGATCCCCGGCGGGTGTGGTTCCTTGCGGATTGGTTGCGCAGCCCGGGTAGTACGGGGGAGTAGGAAGGGCCAGCGGTTAAGCGGCCGCTGGTCACGGTGCGACGTCTCCTGGCGCCCCCGTGAGCGCGAAGCCGATGCGCTGGCCTACCCAGGCGCGCTCGAGCCGGCGGGACTATCCGATCGCTGCGTTGAGGGCGAGCGCGACTATGAACCAGAGGACGGCCGCGGCAAGGTCGACGCCGATCATGGCGAGTACCTTGGTAGGCGTAGACAGTTCCTTCTTGGCGACCTTGATGTTGACCAGTGCGGCACCTGCTCCAATGGCTGCGCCGACGGCGCCGAGGAGGAAGGCCAGGGCGAGGCCGAGGGGGAGGAAGGTGAGGAGGAACTGCCAGCCGTTCATGCCGGCGAGGGGGCCGCCGACTGCGCTGTCCTTGTTGAGCTGGATGGGCTGCTTGGGCATGGGATTCCTTGGGGTTGGAGTCTGATGGGTGGGTGAGGGGCCCGCCGGGCCTGGTTCGTCCGGCGGGCCTGGTCGCAGAGGGTTCAGGGGTTGGGGTTGTAGGTCTTGGAGTCCCAGGCGGGGGTTCCGGACGGCTTGTAGATGACGAAGTTGCAGTCGTCCTGGATTTTGGCGACGGCACCGGGGTTTCCGGCTGTGGCGGAGTTCCAGAGGGAGTTCGCGCTGCTGCCGGGGGTGGTGAAGGTCGGGTCGGGCTTGTAGACGACGAGGTTGCCGTCGGTCTGCATGGTGGCCCAGGCGCCCGGGTTTCCGTTGGTGCTGGTGGCCCAGAGTGCTTTGCCGGTGGGGGTGTTCTGGATGTTGAGGGCGTAGAGGACGAGGTTGCCATCCGGTTGCATGACCAGCATGGTGTGGGCGGCGTAGACGGTGTCGCCGGGGCGGAGGATGCTGCCGCCGGTGAGGGTGGTGGGAAGGGTGTCGACGAAGTTGCTGACGGAGACGTCGGCGACGGCGCCCTTGAAGTAGTTGCTGTTGGCGTTGCCGCCCCGGTAGCGGCCGATGACGAGCTTGCCGGTGGCCGGGATGGTCGTGTTGTGGGTGCCGAAGGCGGCGGGGGCGCCGTTGACGAACAGGACCATCTGCTTGGTGGTGGCGTTGAAGGTCGCGGTCAGCTTGGTCCAGGCGCCGGGCTGGACGCGGCCGGCGGAGTTGACAGCGTCCGTGGCGTCGTAGGGCCAGCCGCTCGCGGTGTCGGCGGTGGCCATGGCGAACTTCCAGTAGGTGACGCCGTTGACCAGGCTGGGCCAGATCATGAAGTTGCTGGTGCCGGTGCCGTCCTGGCTGACGACGACGCCTTCGGTGAGCTGGTCGGCGCGGGCCCAGGCGCTCACGGTGAACGACTGCTGGGTGTTGACCTGCAGGGTCGTGTCGATCTCGCCGTTGTTGCCGGTGCTGTTGAGCAGTGCGGCGTTGGCCGGCTCGGCCCGGCCGGTGGAGATCCAGCTGACGTCGCCTGTGACGGTGCCGTTGTTGCGGCCGATGGCGTCGTTGGCGTTGCCGGCGAGCGGGTAGCGGGCGAGCGGCGGACGCAGGTCGCCGACGGTGTTGACGCCGGTGAAGCCGGTCACCACACCGGGGTGACCGGCGGGGTCCCCGATCTTGCCGGGCCAGACGGTGAGCTGGCTGGCCGAGTTCTGCGCGTACAGGTCCGCGATGCCGTCACCGGTCAGGTCACCGACCGAGCCGACCGTCGGGTAGGCGGCGGGGTTGATACCACTGCCGATGACGGTCCCCTTGGTGGGATCGGCGAGCGCGGAGTAGTCGATGGCGCAGCTATTGGCGGGGTTCCTGGTGATCGGGTAGGAGAGGATCTTGCCGGTGCTGCGCTCGCGGGTCCACAGGGTGGCCTGCTTGGTGGTCGTCGTGGTTCCGGCGGTGGTGGTGCAGGTGGTGGTGCCGTTTGCGGGGCCGGGGCCGATCAGGTCGTAGTTGCTCCAGTCGAGGTCGGAAATCTGGGTGTCCTTGGGCGCGAGCAGCTTGATGCTGTTGCTACCGGGGGAGAACAGCCAGAGCTTCTTGCCGATCACCGCGATCAGGTAGGTCCTGGCGGGCGTGGCAGCGACTTCGTCCTCGACGGATCCGACCGCGAGGATCTGGGTCGCGTTGCTCCAGTCGGTGCCGAGCTCGGTCGGGCAGGTGATGGTGAGGCCGTTGGCGTCGGTGCAGGTGACCGCACCCTGCGTGGTGGTGCCGTTCAGATAGAACGCGGTGCGGGTGGTGAATCCGGCGGCCGAGTTCAGGTACAGGAAGAGCTGTGGGCTTCCAGCCGGGTGGGCAATCAGATCATCGAGGGTGACGCCACCGCGCAGGGACCCGTGATGGGTGACCTGGACGGCCTGCCAGGTGCCGGTGGGCGAGGTGACGGCCGGTCCGACCAGCCAGCCTGCGTGCGTCGGGTCGATGGTGCTCTGGACGACGCGCAGGTTGCCGGTGCTGTCCGGCAGGAGGATGTCGGGACGCCGGTCGCCGGTGACATCGCCATAGACGACGCCCTGGGCCGCGCTCCACGGGGCGTAGAAGCTGTAGGCGAACGGCTGGCTGTAGTTGCCGGCGTTGTCCTGGGCCTGTACGTAGAGGACGTTGGTGCCCCAGCGCGGCGGGGTGTAGCTGTAGGAGGCTGTGCCGCTGGCGTCGGGCAGTAGGGCGCCGATCTGGTCGCAGTTCCAGCCGGTCACCGGGCTTGGGTCAGTGCTGACCCGGAAGCAGGCGAGGCCGGAGGCACTGGTGCCGGCGGGGGCCAGGTCGCTGCCGGTGATGGTGAATATTCCCGCGCTGCCGACCGCCTTGGACGGGTTCGGGGAGCCGGAGGGCGGGAAGTCGGTGGAGCTTACGTTCACGCTGGGCGGTGTCTTGTCGACGCGGAGCCAGCAGGGGCCGGAGTTCGGAGAGGTGAGCAGGCCGTCGTTGGCATTGGCCCACCAGCGGTACTGGTGGCCGTCGGCCAGAGCGGAGCCCGGCACGTTGACGTACCCGGCTCCGAAGGCGGGTGCGGGGGTGGACCACACCCCGGGGAAGGTGTTGGCGGTCTCGTCCCAGACGGCGAAGTTGTCGGTGAGGTTCTGCCCGGTCGGGGACCACTGGCTCAGGCCCAGCGTGAGGTTCTGGGTAGCGCCGATCCAGCCTGGGTTGTTGCTGCCGAAGCAGTCGCCGCCGGTCGGCTTGCCCTTGCCGTCGGTGTTGGCGAAGCCCGGGGTCGGGCTGCTGCGGGGCCACCACGAGCTGGGCGTGATGTCGTAGTTGGTGGTGATGGAGACGTTGCTCCGGATGTGGTGGCGGTAGAGCTTGTTGTTCTCGTCGCTGGGCGCGATGCCGACGGTCCAGTCGCCCCACTTCTGGGACGCGGCCTGCTGCATCTGCGCGGTCACGTTGAAGGAGATCGTGCCGGTTCCGGTGATCGGCGCGGCGGAGTCTGCGACCTTGGTGCAGCCGCCGAAGGTGCCGCTGCCGTTGCACGGCTGGTTGTTCCAGGTGGTGTCGGCGTCGATGGTCCCGGTCCAGTAAAGGCCGAACGTGGTGCTGGTGGTCGGGGACGAGGCGTCGACGACGTTCACGAGCATTGTGGAGTCGTAGACGGTCGGCGGGGCCGGGGCACCGCTGGGCTGGTTGTAGATCTCGGGCGCGATGCCGACCCTGATGTAGGCACGCTCCCGACCGTAGGCCGGGCAGGGGTTGGAGCCGCTGTAGCCGCAATAGCCGACGCCGAGGTCCTGGTCGGCGGTGCTGAAGTACTTGGCGTCGCGGAGGTACTCCTGCACCTGGGTCGAGGCTGTCTTGTAGCTGACCGCACCGACGGTCGGGTCCAAGTACCACGGGCCGGTGCCCTTGCCAAAGGTGGCCCCGTCCGGTGTCACATCGAGACCGGAACCGGTCGACTTCACGGTCATGGGGGCGACAACAGCGGTGTGGCCAGGGCCAGCGGCACTCGACAGCGCCCCGGATTCGGTCTGTTGAGCTGACGTCAGCGAGTAGGGCGCGGCCGAGCCGGTAGCGGCGACCGGTGCGACGGTGGAGTCCCACTGCAGCGGCGTGGGCGCCTGGAGGCGTGCCTTACCGGCGGAGTCCTTGAAGCTGATGTTGCCGGCCGTGTCGGTCTCGATGCTCAGGCCAGTCACGGACATGGGGAAGTGCAGTGTCTTAAGGCGCGGGTCGGCGGCCGCAGCTGCGGTCTTGACCACAATCACGTCCCGCCACCCGCCGTTGCTAAGCGCGCTGACCACCAGGTCGACGTCGGGCAGCACGTTGGCGTAGGTGGCTGTGGCGCCAGCGAGCGACGGCGCGGGAAGCGTGAATGGGGCGGTGACGGCCAGCTTCTCGCCGTCGACGGTGGTGAGCGTCGCGAGCGGGCCGTCACCGCCGCCCGACAACGACAGCGAGTCCTGCGTGACAGCCGGGCTGATGGAATTGTCCGCGTTGCGATGCAGGGTTGGGTCGAGATCGGCCCACTTGCCGGACCGCTTGGTACGTACGGCAATCGAGTTGTCGGTAGTGGTCAGCGTGCCGTTCGGATTCGCCATGGTTCGTGATGACTCGGTGGTCAACGGTTCCACTACGACCTGCTGCCCGGTGGACTTGGCGTGCGCGCGGGCATCCGCGATTGCCTGTTGTTCCGGCGTCGTGGCGAGAACTTCGTTCCCGGAAGCGGACGGCGCTGGCGACGGCGAGGCGCTGAGGGCGGCCGCGTCGGCCGTCGGGATCCCGAGCAGGCCGAGGCCGAGAGCACCGGACGCGAGCAGGGCAATCAGAGGGGGCACCTGCCCCCTCCCGGGACCCGGGAGTCGCGGTTTACGCAGGTCGGAACTTCGGCTGGACATAAATCGTACTCAATTTCTGTAGTTCGCCGACCGAGTGTGCGGCTGTGATTTCTCGATGGTCTCGACGTGCGCTTGAGAAGCGAAACAGTAATGTCGCCATATGCCTGAAATATCCACTTTGAGATCCGATAACAATCGCATGACGGAGACTCAACTGGTGTCGATGCAACGAAACCTGCATCAGGCGGACATATCCTGACGGATCGTCATGTTTTTTGATAACGATTGCATCGGCAAGGTGGCTGCTTCCCAGTTACCGCGTACCGGGCCTTTGCTGATCCATAGGATCTGCTCGATGTGCTCGCGACTGCGAAATTGCACATCGATCGGCGATGAAATCCGATTGGAGAACTCGGGTGGGACCATGGCGTGCCGGAACACCACTAGGACGATGGCTACGAGAACGAACGCGGGGGATCGGCCTCGTCGCACTTCTGGCCGTCTTGATGACGCTGCTCACGGCACCGTCGGTCGAAGCAATGGCAGCGAACCGGGACCGCGGCAAGGACTGGAAGCCCAAGGCCCAGCTGTCTGACACGAAGCCGGTGAAGGGCACCGACCTGGTGCCCGCGAAGCCGAACAAGCCCGAGTTCCCGGTGCCGAAGGACTGGCGTTCTACCGCTGCGGGCACACCGCCGAGCGGCAGCGCGGAGGTCACCGTTGGGGCCGGTTCCGCGGAGGCGAAGGACGCCGCCGCCGCCACGGGCGGGGCTGCGCCCGCGGCCGGCGGCCGAGGTCTGGTGAAGGCGGGCTCACTGCCCGTGGCAGTGGCTGCCGCCGACTCCGTCGCCGCGCACAAGGTGAAGGTGGAGGTCGCAGATCAGGCGAAGGCCAAGGCCGCCGGCGCGGTCGGCCCGATCGTCGCGCTGACCGACTCTGCGGCCGCCGCGGGCTCGGCGGGCCGAAAGGTGACCGTCGACATCGATCTCAACGCCTGGTCGGGGCCGCTCTGGGCGGACCGGGCCCGGCTGGTGGCACTGCCCGCTTGCGCACTGACCACCCCGGACAAGCCCGAGTGCCGTACCCAGACGCGGATCGAGAGCAAGGTCGACACGTCCTCCAGCCGGCTCAGCGCCGACGTCACCCTGCCGATCGGGAACGCTGCGCCCATGGTGTTGGCGACGCTGTCGGATTCCTCGGGCCCCACCGGCTCGTACGCGGCGACCTCCCTGTCGACGTCGGCGGCGTGGGGTGCGGGTTCGAACATGGGTAACTTCACCTACTCGTACCCGATCCAGATGCCCGCTGGCATAGCCGGGGCGGCGCCGTCCGTGGCGCTGTCGTACGACTCGTCGGCGGTGGACGGCAAGACGTCCGCGTCCAATTCCCAGTCGTCGTGGCTGGGTGACGGCTGGAGTTACGAGCCGGGCTTCATCGAACGGTCGTACAAGAGCTGTTCCAAGGACGGCATTGACGGCTCCGGCGACCTCTGCTGGGGAGGCCAGAACGCTTCCATGTCGCTGGCCGGCCACTCCGGCGCCCTCGTCCGGGACGACGACACGGGCGTGTGGCACCTGCAGGGCGACGACGGCACGAAGCTCGAACTGCTGACGGGTGCCCCCAACGGCCTGTACAACGGCGAGTACTGGAAGGTCACCGTCGCCGACGGCACCCAGTACTGGTTCGGCCAGAACCACCTGCCAGGCGGCGACAATGCCGACCCCGCGTCGAACTCCGCCTGGTCCGAGCCGGTCTACTCGCCCAACAGCGGCGACCCCTGCTACAACTCCGGTACCGGCAAAGGCTCCTGGTGCTCCATGGGCTGGCGCTGGAACCTCGACTACGTGGTGGATACCCACCAGAACCTCATCAGCTACAGCTACGCCACCGAGACCAACAAGTACAGCCGCGGCGCCGGCCAGAACAGCGGCAACGGCACACTGACGTCGTACGTTCGCGGTGGCACCCTCTCGCAGATCTCCTATGGCCAGCGCCTGCCCGAGCAGGTCGCGGCCCACGGCACGCTCAAGCCCGCCGCCAAGGCAATCTTCACCACCTTCGAGCGCTGCCTGCCGGAGGACAAGACGTTCGCCTGCGACCCCTCGCAGCGCACCTCAGCGAACGCCACCAAGTGGCCGGACGTTCCGTTGGACCAGCTGTGCGACACCAGTTGCACAAACTCCGGGCCGTCCTTCTTCAGCACCAAGCGCCTGACCGGGATCTCCACACAGGTGCTGGTCGCAACCGACTATCGCACGGTCGACACCTGGGATCTGACCCACATCTTCAAGGACCCCGGAGACACCACAAGGGCCGCATTGTGGCTGGCATCGATCAAGCGCACCGGCACGAACGGCCAGGAGAAGGCCGAGCTTCCACTCGTCTCCTTCACGCCGGTCGAACTCGACAACCGAGTCGACGGCCTGGTCCCCGCTCAGCCTGCCTTCAGGCGCCCGCGTATGCAGCAGATCACCACCGAGACCGGTGGCAAGATCCTGGTGTACTACTCGTCCCCGGAGTGCTCCCGGGTCAAGAACCACATGCCGTCCTCCGAGGACGGCAACACGATGGCCTGCCAACCCGTCCACTGGTACCTGCCGGGCTCGTCCTCTCCGGACCCGGTGAACGACTGGTTCAACAAGTACCTGGTCACCTCGGTCGCCGAATCGGACGCAGTCACCGGTTGGGCCATGACCAAGACGACGGCCTACACCTACAACGGCGGCGCGGCCTGGCACCGCAACGACAGTGAGTGGACCGACCCGAAGACCCGCACCTGGGACAGCTTCCGCGGCTACCAGTCGGTGGACGCCTTCCTCGGCAGCGGCAATACGGGCGAAGCACCCAAGACCCAGCAGAGGGTCACCTACCTGCGCGGCATGGACGGCGATGTTCTCGCCAACGGCACGCAGCGCAGCGTGAGCGTCACCACCCCGCTCGGCGGAAGCGTCACCGACAGCGACTGGCTGGCCGGCTCGCCGATCACGACCGAGGTCTACGACCGGGCCGGCGGCCAGGTCGTCAGCGTGAGCGGCACCACCAGCAGCGGCCAGCGAGCCACCGCGACGCACAAGCAGTCCGGCGGCATGCCCGACCTCGTGGCCCGCTACCCCGCCGACCAGGTCACCACCGTGGCCAAGAGCAAGCTGGCCGACGGCAGTTGGCGCACCACCACGAAGACCGCCACCAGCGACCCCGCGCACGCCAACCGCGAACTGCAGGTCGACGACAAGGGCGACGGCACCGCCGCCACCCCGGAGATCTGCACCACCACCAAATACGCCACAAGCAGCAACAGCGCGCTGGTGGCCCTGGTCAGCGAGAAGAAGTCCGTCGCCGGCCCGTGCGGCACGACGGCGACCTCCTCCAACACAGTCAGCAACACCCGAACTCTCTACGACTCCAAGCCGTTCGGCCAGGCCGGCACGCTCGCCGAGGCAACCGGCGCCCAGACGCTGGACCACTACAACGACGCCGGCAACCCGGTGTACATCCACACCGCCACGACCGCGTTCGACGTGTACGGCCGTCCGGTGTCCAACACCGAGAGCGACGGCTCCACATACGACACGGACGGCAACCAGCTGACCGGGCGCAACCCGGCCGCGACCGCTGCCACGACCACCACCACCTACACCCCGGCCACCGGAGCGATACCCACCAAGGTCACCTCGACCGGCGCCATGGGCAGCGGCTGGACCTCCACCGCCACCCAGGACCCCGGTCGCAACCTGCCGCTGGCCTCCACCGATCTCAACGGCCGCACCACCACCGAGCAGTACGACGGCCTCGGCCGCCTGACCGCCGTGTGGATCCCGGGCCGGGCCACCAGCCTCTCCCCGAACTACAAGTTCTCCTACGCGGTCAACGGCGTCTCCGGGCCCTCGGTCGTCACGTCGCAGTCCCACAACGAGACCGCAAGCGATCTGTACCAGACGAAGACCGACCTGTACGACGGCCTGGGCCGGCTGCGGCAGACCCAGACCACCCCGCTCACCACCATTCCCGGCCGCTATGTCACCGACACGCAGTACGACTCGCACGGCTGGGTGACCAAAGCGTCCGCCCCGTACTACAACCCCGACTCCTCCCCCAACGGGACGGTCGTGGTGCCCAAGGTCGACTCGGAAGTGCTGGCGCAGACCTGGAGCACCTACGACGGCATGGGTCGGGTCACCAAGTCGGACTTCAGGTCCAACGCCCAGACGCAGTGGTCGACCATCACGGCCTACCCCGGTGCGGACCGGGTCGATGTGACACCCCCTCAAGGCGGCACGCCGACCAGCACCTTCACGGACGCACGCGGACGCACCACAGCGCTGTGGCAGTACCGCGGCTCCGCTGTGACCGGAAGGGCCGCCGACGCGGACGTCACCACATACGCGTTCACTCCGTCCGGTCAGCCCACCTCGCGCACCGACAGTCAGGGCAACACCTGGACCTACGGCTACGACCTGCGCGGCCGACAGACCTCGGTCACCGACCCCGACACGGGCACCACCCGCACCGCCTACGACGTCAACTCCCGAGTCGCCTCGACCACCGACGCCAAGGGCAGCGTGCTGGCCTACAGCTACGACCTGTTGGGTCGCAAGACCGGCATATATGCGGGCAGCGTCGCACCGGCCAACCAACTGGCGGGCTGGACCTACGACACCGTTGCCGGCGCCAAGGGCAAGCCGGCCTCCTCCACCCGGTACGTGGGCGGAACCACGGGCAACGCCTACACCCAGACGGTCACCGCATACGACACCAACTACCGGCCCACCGGCAGCAGCGTCACCATCCCCGCCAACGAAGGAGCGCTCGCCGGCACCTACACCACCACCAACGCCTACACCCCGATCACGGGGCTGTTGGACCACACCAACCTGCCCGCCATGGGCGGCCTGCCCGCCGAAGAGGTCGACTACCTCTACAGCGACACAGGCCTCCTGTTGGGCTCCGCGGGCCTGAGCACCCTCGCCCAGAGCGTCCAATACGACGGACTCGGCCGCACACTCCAGACCACTCTTGGTGATTTCGGCACCCAGGTGTCGTCCACGCCGATTTACGACCCGGCCACCGGACGCGTCGTCAAGTCGACTCTCGAACGTCAGGTCGGCCCGAAAGAGCTCGACGTCACCACCTACACCTACAACCAGGCCGGCCGCATCACCTCGGTGAGCGACATCCAGAACGCCTCGGCGACCGATACCCAGTGCTTCACGTACGACTACCTGGGACGGCTCACCAACGCCTGGACCGACACCGCCGGTACCACCACCAAAGCCAGCCCCTCCGTCCCCGGAATCGGCGGCTGCGTGAACGCCACCGGTCCCGCCATGACCGGCACCCCAGCCAAGCCGAGCGTCGGCGGCCCCTCGCCGTACTGGCAGACCTACGACTACGACCCCAGCGGCAACCGCAAATCCCTGGTGCAACACGACGTCACCGGAAACACTGCCAAGGACATAACCACCACCCAGACCTTCGGCGCGCCGAAGTCCGTCAACACCCCCACCACCGCCCCGAACACCGGCGGAGGCACCGGCGGCCCGCACGGCCTGCAGAACGCCTCCACCAAGTCGGCGTCTGGAACCGTCGCGACGTCCTACCAGTACGACGCGATCGGCCACACCACCTCCATCACCGAAACCAGCGGCACCACCGCACTCACCTGGAACGGCGAGGACAAACTCGAATCGGTCACCAAGACCGGTGAGGCCAAGGGCACTTCCTACCTGTACGACGCCGACGGCAACCAGCTCATCCGCCGCAACCCCGGCAAGACCACGCTCAACCTCGGCTCCGACGAACTGACCCTGGACACCGCCACCGGCTCCATGTCGGACGTCCGCTACTACAGCGCGCCCGGCGGCCTCACCATCACCCGCGTCACCGGGCCCACCGGCGGCGGAACTCTGGTCTACCAGGCCTCCGACCCGCACGGCACCAGCAGCGTCCAGATCAACACTGACGCCGGCCAGTCTGTCACCCGAAGGCCCGTCGACCCGTTCGGCAACCCCCGCGGCGCCCAACCCGCACCGGGCGCCTGGTCCGGAGACAAGGGCTTCGTCGGCGGCACCCTCGACACCGCAACCGGCCTCACCAATCTCGGAGCCCGCGAGTACGACCCCGTCCACGGACGATTCATCAACCCCGACCCACTCATCGACGCAGCCAACCCCCAGCAATGGAACGGCTACGCCTACAGCAACAACGACCCCGTCAACAGCTCTGATCCCTCCGGACTGATGACCAACGCCTACTCCGGATCGGTCTGGAACCTTGACAGCGAGCCGGTCTATCAGAGCGAGACCCCAGCCACAACCGACAGCAACGGCAACGGCAGCGGCGGAAACACCGGAAACGGCCGAAACACCAAGAAGTGCGGCGGCGGCTGGTCCGGCTTCACCTGCCACATAAGTAACGGCGCGAAGCGAGTCCAGAACTTCACCACCGACCACCCCGTCGTCCGCGCAGTCGTAGTCATGGCGGTCGAGATCGGCGCCGGCGCCATGTGCTACACCAGCGGCATCGCCGGAGCCGTCGCAACCGGCGGCGCGAGCGCGGTAGCAGCAGCGGTCGGCTGCGCCGCGGCGGTCGGAGCACTCGGCGCCGGCCTCAACAACATGCTCGACGGCAACGCCGACCACTCAGTGGGAGGACTCCTCAAAGACGAGCTGACCGGCGCAGCAATCGCCGTGACAGCCGAGACCGGCCTCGCACTCGCAGCCCCGGTACTCAAGAAGGCTGGGGGTGAGGCACTCGAAAAAGTCGGAGGCTGGCTTAGCGGCAATGGCGGCGGCTGCAAAAACAGCTTCCCCGCCGGAACCATGGTTCTGCTGGCCGACGGAACCACCAAGCCCATCGACCAACTGACCACCGACGACACCGTCACCGCAACCGATCCCGCAACCCGCACCACCCACCCCGAACCGGTCACTGCGACCATCATCGGCCACAACGACACCGAATTCACCGAACTCACCCTCACCGCCCAGGCCCAAACCACGAACATCGTCTCAACCCAGCACCACCCCTACTGGGACATCACCACAAACCGCTGGATGGACGCCGGCGACCTCAAGCCCGGCGACCAAGTCCTCTCCACCGACGACACCACCGCCACGATCGAAGCCGTACGCACCTACCGAACCGGACCGCAGACCGCCTACAACCTCACCGTCGCTGACCTCCACACGTACTATGTGCTGGCGGGCAAGAGCCCGGTCCTGGTTCACAACTGCAATGTACCCAGTACACGCGGTGAGCCCGGCGGTCGCGCCGCGGATGTGGTTGTGGATCCGGCTCCGGCAGCCTGGTCCCAGGCTGAGCGTCTCGAACAGGTCTCGCAACGAGTACCTCAGTTCGCACTGTTCGCTTCCAGCGCCAAGACAAGAAGTCGTACTTATGTCGGAGCACTCAACACCCGGACGGGAGATACGGTGCTCGCATCCTCCGGTTGCGGGTACTGCGCCGAAGGGAACGCTTTGCTCGCGCTGGGAGGAAACGCGGATGAAGTGATCTTCACTCATGCCTATACCCTTGGTCGCGACAGCAGTGGAGCGTGGTCGGCTATCGTCAAGCCTGTCTGTGTTCGGTGCCAAGTAGACTATCCGAGTCGAGGCAACTTCGTGCCGGGAATTACCGCCGAGCCTGGTGGTCCATGGAGATGAAAGAAGAGGGCACCGCCATGAGTATGTTTGAGATTGAGCTACAGAAATTTGATTGGCTGCAGATTGAATGCGGCTGCGGCCTGAGTGCCGAGCATCTTCCAGCCAGGATCGCCGAACTGGTGACGCTTGATCAGAACCACGGTCGTGGCGCGGCATTCAATACGTCACTTCGCGACCACGTCTTGACGGGATCCGACGGCCTCGTGGCGGCATCTCCGGCGTTCCTCGCGGTGGCCATGGCTGCTCTCACCGGGCCACTTTCCGAACCTGCCAGACGTGAGACCCTTGGTACGATTCTGCAAATCCTTGGGGCGGCGACTTCTGTGGAAGGTACCAGCGTCTCAGAGAATGCTTTCGCCAAGGAATGCGTTGATGCCGTACGGCAGGGGCAATGGCTCTTGTATGCAGAAGTCATGTATGGCACCTCACTGGCGGGAGCGGCTTACGCCTTCGAGTCGCTCATGCTTATTGAGGAGGACCGAAATAGGCTCCGCGCGGTTCAGGTTGCCGCAGAGGATCGCCTCCCATGGGACCTCAAAGCAGAGGAACTTTGATTCGGCGACTTGGGGCAAAAGAGCCACCTAACTCGAGATTTTCTGAAGACTTCACAGCGCCTTGGTGATACGGGGCGTCGGAGGTCGTGTTGTCCGAGCGTCAGCGGAAGTGTGAGACGTAGCTCCGCTCCCTGGACTCACGAGTAGTTCGCTTTGTAGCGGCAGTAAGCTTGAAGCCCCGTCAGGTGTAGCCTGACGGGGCTTCTGCGTGCGGTGACGGCAGTAGTGACGGCAACGCAGTGGACGGGTGCTGCGTAACTGCCTACCGTCCTCTGCAATAGCGCGACGTCGAACCGGCTGGCAACAGCACCAGAACTTGCCCGACCGGAGGAAAATATGCTCCATCGTGCGTACTTGACGGCACTGCAATGCCGCACGGGCCCATCCACCACCGTTCGACCTATGAACTCGTAACACGATCTTGGTGACCGTTGCTGGTGGGGCGTGACCGATGTGACGATTCGTCGGTTCGTGATGGAGTGAGCAATAAGCCGTGGATCGTGGACGACGAGCTGCGGGCCCGGATCGAGCCGCTGCTGCCGGCCTGGCCGGAGCGGTCGCCGGGCCCTCGCCCGGTAGACGACCGGCTGTGCCTGCAGGGGATTCTCTTCGTGCTGTACACCGGGATCGCCTGGCATCAGTTGCCGCCCGAGTTGGGCTTCGGCTCCGGGCAGACTTGCTGGCGGCGGCTCGGCCGCTGGCAGAAGGCCGGGGTGTTCGAGGTCCTGCACCGCTTACTCCTGGCCGAGTTGAACGCGGCCAGACTGATCGACTGGACCCGCGCGTGCGTGGACGCCTCCCACGTACGCGCGAAAAAGGGGGTGAGGCGACCGGTCCGTCGCCGGTCGACCGCCGCAAGGCCGGCAGCAAGCACCACGTGATCAGCGACGGCGGCGGGATCCCGTTCCATGTGATCACCACCGCAGCCAACGTCAACGACGTCACCCGGACCCTCGACCTGGTCGACGGCATCCCATCGGTCGCCGGCCGGGTCGGCCGACGCCGCGACCTCGACGTCCCCTTGCGGCCACGGCCCGACCCCGTCGCCCTGGACGAGGACTCCCACTGGGAGATCCTCCACCAGTGCCTGACCGACACCGCCATGCCGCTCGACATCCGCACCGCCGGCGCCATCCTCCTCCTCTTCGGCCAGGAGATCACCCGGATCGCCGCCCTGCCCGCCGCCGCCGTGACCGTGGCCAACGGCGACACGGTCCTGTTACTGGACCGCGTCCCCCTGCTCCTGCCCGACCCCCTCGGCCTGCTCCTGACCGCCTTCGCCGACCGGCCCCGGCCGACGGGCTGGGCGGCGAACCACCCCAACCCCTGGCACTTCCCCTCGGCCGAACCCGGCCGGCACATCACCGGCAGCACGCTGGCCCGCCGCCTCACCGCCCACGGCATCCCCAACCGCCCGGCCCGGGCCGGCGCCCTCGTCCAACTCGCCCAGGACATGCCCCGGCCGTCCTCGCCCCCATGCTCGGCCTCCACCTGATCACCGTCACCAAGTGGCGCACGCGCGCGGCCACCGACTGGACTGCCTACCTCCAGGCCCGCGCCGCCGACCGAAGGACGAGACGATCCGGGCCGGAAGCGGCGACGGCCGTCGTCAACCCGGACAGCGGCACGCCGCCCGGGGGGTGACGAACCGTCGGCCGCAGGGCGGAGACCGGTAGCCCTTGCTGCATGATCACTTCAGCACGGTGGCGCCGCGGCGCCACCGCTCTCGCCGCGCTTGCCCTCGCCCTGATCCCCGCGGCCGCCCCGGCGGGCGCGACCGAGCCGGCCGCGGCCCCGCTCGTCCAGCACCGTCAGCTGCCTGAGCCGCCGCCGCTCGAGCAGGTCCGCGCGGAACTCGACGAGCTGGTCGTCGAGGCCCCGCACAGCATGGACGGGTACTCGCGGGAGAAGTTCCCGCACTGGATCCGGCAGTACGGCACCTGCGACACCCGCGAGGTCGTCCTGCAACGCGACGGAGTGGACATCGTCCAGGACAACCAGTGCCGCGCCGTGTCAGGTTCTTGGGTGAGCCCGTACGACGACAAGGCCTTCACGGACGCCAAGCTGCTGGACATCGACCACCTCGTCCCGCTCGCCGCCTCGTGGCGGTCCGGAGCCGACACCTGGACCACCGACAAGCGCCGCGCGTTCGCCAACGACCTCGCGCACTCCCAGCTCGTCGCCGTCAGCGCCGCGTCCAACAGGGCCAAAGCCGACAAGGGGCCGGACCAGTGGCGCCCGCCGCTGCGGTCGTACTGGTGCACCTACAGCCGTGCCTGGACCGACATCAAGTACGTCTACGGCCTCAGCACCACCGAGCCGGAGAAGACCGCGTTGAACGAGATGCTCGACACCTGCGTGTAGCCGTGTGCTGTCGGCCCGCCCGGCCGGGCGGGCGGGCCGACCTCCCGGCCGGGCGCGCCAGCAGAGGCCGTGAAGCCCGCAGGTGTCACTCCATGAGATCAGCTGAGACGCGGGAAAGTCGGTTCTTCCCCTGTGAAGGCCCTGGCGCGGGCCCTACGGTGTCGGCATCGGCACGGTTGCGCGGCCTTGTGAGCAAGGGGTAGGTCTGACGGCTGTTCCGCTGGCGGACGATGTCGCCGCTGCAGTCGGGTAGCGGCATGCGGGGCGGGGGTAGGGGGTTCAGGGGTGGAGCGGGTACGTCTTGCCGGGGTGAGCGGGCCGGGCAGGCCGGGTTCGGGGTACGCGGTCGGAGGCCGGCTGGTGCTGACCTCGGCGCACGTCACCGGCCCCGTCGGCGCACAGGTGGCCGTGTTCCACCCCGGCGGCACCGGCACCGCGGCCGGCGTGGTGGTGTGGGCCGGCGCTGCGGGCAAGCGCGGTGACGCGGCGCTCGTTCTGGTCGACGACTCCCCGCACTGGCAGCCGCCGACGGCGCCGGTGCGGTGGGGGCGTCTGGTCACCCCCCGTCCCGGCGCGCTGTGTGAGACGTGGGGGGTGCCGGAGGAGGCCCAGCGTCTCCGCACCGCGGTGGAGGCCGAGCAGTTGGCGGGCCGGATCAACCCCGGCACCGGCTTCGTCGGCAACCAGTACGTCATGGACCTCGACCAGCACCCCCCGCACTGGCCGGCCGAAGGCGCCTCGCCGTGGGGCGGGCTGTCCGGCGCGGCCGTCCTCACCGACCGGCTGCTGATCGGAGTGGTGGCCGCCGCCCGCGCCGGCTCCGGTCACGCCCGCCTGAACGTCGTCCCCGCCTACGTCCTCACCCACGACCCTTCTTTCCGGGCGGCACTCACGGCACACGGCGGCGACCTGGTCGACGGCTTGGAGGCGGTGGAGTTCCACCACCTCACCGACTCCGCCCACGGTCCGGCCGGGCCCGCCCCCGGTCACCCCCGCGGCTCTGCTGGAAGCCGGCCGGCAGACCGTTCCCTTCCACGGCCGCAAGCGGCCTCTCGCCGACCTGGAAGGGTGGTGCGCCCAGGGCGGGTTCGGGGCGTGGCTGCTGCACGGCCCGGGTGGGCAGGGCAAGACCCGCCTCGCCCACCATCTCGGCCGTGAACTCACCGCCCGGGGCTGGACGGTGCTGTGGCCGCGCGCCGGCGCCCGCCCGGACCAGCTACTGGAGCTGCGACGGGCGGCGAAGCCGCTGCTGATCGTCCTCGACTACGCCGAGACCCGCCCCGACCAGCTCGGCGCCCTCGTCGAGGCCGCCGCCGACCACCCCGGCACCAGCCCCTTCAAGCTCCTGCTGCTGGCCCGCACCGCGGGCGACTGGTGGCAGCAGGCCCGCGAGGGAAGCCGACAGGCCGAGGAACTCCTCGCCACCGCCAGAACCCACCGCCTCGCACCGTTGGAGGACGCCCCCGACCGCCGCGCCGTCCACTACCGCGACGCCGCCCGCGCCCTGGCCGCTGAACTCCCCACCGTGCCCGGCCTCAGCGGGCACGACTGGGCGGCAGCCGCCGCAAACCTGCGGCCGCCCCGGCACCTCGGCAGGGACGCCGCCTACGGGAACGCGCTCACCCTCCACATGACCGTCCTCGCCGGCCTTCTCGACACCGCCCACACCGAACCCGCGGGCAACGGCGGCGACGAGGACACACAGGACGTCGAGGACCGGCTCCTCGGCCACGAAGCCCGCTACTGGCGCGACACCGCCACCACCCGCGGCCTCGCCCCAACCCTCGGCATGAACACCCTGAGGACCGCGCTCGCCGCGGCCCAGCTGACCGGCGCCGACGACGACGAAAGCGCCGACCTGCTGTGGCGGCGCCTACCCGTCCTCGCGGACCAGCCCCGCGACCGCCGCGACCAAGTCACCGCCTGGCTGGCTACCCTCTATCCCGCCACGGTGCCCGGTTCACCGTGGGGCTCGCTGCAGCCCGACCGCCTCGCCGAACGCCACATCGGCCGCACCCTCCTGGCCGTCCCCCGCCTGGCCGACCAGCTCCTCGACGGCGCCGACGACGCCCAGAGCGCCCAGCTCCTCACCGTCTACAGCCGCGCCGCCACCCACCCAGTCTTCGCCAACCGCCTCGACAGCCGGCTCACCGACCTCTGCGTCCGCCACCACGAGCTCCTGGCCCCGCACATCGTCACCACCGCGACCCGCACCGACCACCCCACACCCCTCATCGCCGCCCTCGACACCCTCACCACCCACCCCGACACCCCCCTCGACACCCTCATCACGATTCACGATCTGTTCCCCCACACCAGCCACCGCCTCACGAACAGCGCGGTCGGCCTCACCCACGCCATCACCGGCCACTACCGCACCCTGGTCGCGGCGAATCCGGACGCCCACCTGCCCGGCCTCGCCATGGCCCTCAACAGCCTCTCTCTCCGGCTCGGCGACGCGGGGCGGCGGGCGGAAGGCCTGGCAGTCACCCAAGAAGCCACCGGCCACTACCGCACCCTGGCCGCAGCGAACCC
>NZ_KK853998.1:95710-110217 GCF_000696185.1 Kitasatospora cheerisanensis KCTC 2395
GGAAGCCGTCACCATCCGCCGCACCCTGGTCGCGGCGAACCCGGACGCCCACTTGCCCGGCCTCGCCGGTTCCCTCAACAACCTCTCCGTCCGGCTCGGCGACGCGGGTCGGTCGGAGGAGGGCCTGGCCGCCGTCCGAGAAGCCGCCGGCCACTACCGCACCCTGGTCGCGGCGAACCCGGACGCCCACCTGCCCGGCCTCGCCAGTGCCCTCAGCAACCTCGCCGTCCGGCTCGGCGCGGTGGGCCGGCGGGAGGAGGGCCTGGCAGCCGTCCAAGAAGCCGTCACCATCCGCCGCACCCTCACAGAGACGTATCCCAACGTGTTCGAACCAGATCTACAGCAGTCCCTGAACGTGGCCGTTTGGCTCGAAGGGCTCGATCCGTAGGAGGTGAGTCCGCGACCAGCGCGAGGCCTGGTAGGAATACCGGACGTTCAGAATGACGCGCCCCGCCAGTCGGGGCGTCCGCCTGGTCGGCGGCGGAGCGGCAGGCCTACGCCAACGACCGCGACGAGCCGCGTGCGCTGATCGCGGTCTCCGCGAAGTCCAACCGGTCGAAGGCGGACAAGGACGTGTCGGAGTGGCTGCCGCCGGCCGAGGCCTTCCGCTGCACCTACCTCACCGACTGGACCGTCGTGAAGACCCGCTGGGGCCTGAGCGTGGACCAGGCCGAGGCCGACACCCTGCACCGCCTCGCCGCCGCCTGCTCCAACTCGCCGCTCACCGTCACGCTCGCCCGCTGACCGGCGCCAGCAGGGAGACCAGCACGGTGATCGAGACCCTTGAGCCCGCCGCGTTCGCCGCCACCCTGCCCCCGCACGTCGTCTCCGCGTCCGTCCTCGTCAGCGACGAGGACGGACGGATCCTGATGCTCCACAAGGCCCGCCCCTACCCCGGGCACCCCGCCTGGTGGCAGCTGCCGGCGGGCCTCGCCGATGCCGGCGAGCACCCCCTCGCCGTCGACTACCGCTCCGCGGCCGACGGCTGGCCTCCCGTCGTCGACTTCGCGTTCGCCCCGACCCGGTGCCGGCGGGCCTCTTGCCGAGGCTGAGCGCGGAGCACGACGCGTTCGCCTGGCGGACCCACGAGGAGTGGCTGCTGTTCCTGCAGCCCGAGCAGAGCGCCTGGTTCACGTCGCTGTGGCGGGCCCACCTGCGGGGCGCGACGGGGGTGCTCGTCGACGGCTGGGAGATCGCCGTGCCGTGATCGGCGAGTCGGGTGGGTTCAATGGGCGTGGGTGTGCCAGCGGCTGGTGCGGGGGCTGAATGCGGTGGCGTACAGCACTGCCGCGTTGACGGCGGCCAGCGTCAGCAGCACGGCGAGCGGGGTGCCGACGTCCGCGGGGTCGGGGGTGAGGAAGCC
Organism: Kitasatospora cheerisanensis KCTC 2395; assembly: GCF_000696185.1. GTDB lineage: Bacteria > Actinomycetota > Actinomycetes > Streptomycetales > Streptomycetaceae > Kitasatospora > Kitasatospora cheerisanensis. Next base: position 97,074 of record NZ_KK853998.1, read on the forward strand.
TTCGCGCTTCGGGTGGGCGAGGGCCCACAGCTGGACGGCGGCGGGCAGGACAGCGGCCAGGGACAGCGAGGTGAGCGTGGTGGTGTAGGCGCGGGCCCACAGCCGGCCGCGGAGCAGGCCGCGGGCCGCGGCGGCGTGCAGGGCGATCATGCCGAGCGCGGGCAGGGTTGCGGCGGGGGCGAAGGCGAGTGCGGCGGCGAGCGGCCACAGTCCGGCGATGGTGAGCAGGACCAGGTAGCCGGCGGCGGCGCGCATCTCGCCGGGCCGGGTGGCGCGTGCCGGCCGCTGAGGATGGGTCAGGCGTTCCGCGTACAGGGGTGTGTGGCCGTCGAGGTAGCGGCGGGCGGGCGCACTGTAGGGCAGGCGGGCCATGACCGTGCACACGGCCGCGGCGATCACGGCGGCCAGGGCCGCGGGCAGGCCGGGCGCGTCGGTGGACAGCAGCACGTCGAACGCCGCACCGGCCCAGCCGATCGCGGCGAGGATGGGCCGGGCGGCGCGGCGGCGGGTGTGGAAGGCGAACGCGACGCCGGCGACGGCAAGAGCCGCGGCGGCCAGCAGGAGTGTCGGTGCGGGCAGGGCGGTGGGGAGGTCGGCGTGGCAGGTGGTGCCGGTGATCGCGCCGGGGGTTGAGCAGGCGCGCCGGATGTCGTCCTCGCCGGGTTGGGCGGCGGTGAAGGCGGCGAGGGCGAAGCCGGCCAGCGCGGCGGCGAGGGTGTAGCCGAGGAACGCGGCGGCGTGGACGTGTTCGGGGATCACCCGCCGTCCGCTCCCGGCGTTCGCGGCGGGGCGGGGCGGCTGCGGCCGGCCCGCAGGCGGAGCGGGGGGTGCGGGGGTGCGGGGGGTGCGGGCTGGGTCGGGCGCTGGGGTACGGCGTGGGTCATGGCGGGTTCCTCACGGTGGGCGGGTTCGGTGCGCGGCCCGCCCGGCCGTAGCCGGGCAGGCCGATGTGGTGACGGCTTGTCAGCAGTGGGCGAGCGCGGGGGTGAAGGCGTCACCGGGGGTGGTGAGGTAGTAGTCGTAGACATAGAGCCCGGTGTCGAGGCGGTCCCAGAGGGTGTAGGGCAGTCCGTCGACGGTCGGGCCGTTTGTCTGGCACACGACACGCACCTCGGTGCCGTTGCCGGGCAGGCGTCCGGCGACCTGGCCGCTGCCGGGACCGGTCCATTGCGCGAGGAAGCCGTCGGTGAGCCGGTGGACGGTGTAGGTCTGCGCAGGGGCAGCAACGGTGCTGGTGATCGACGGGCGAGGCTCGCCGATGGGCGGCAGGCTGCCGGACTGCGGGGCTCGGGCAGCCGGCTGCTGGGGTGCGGTGTTCTGGTGCGGTGTGGGAGAGGTGGTGGGTTCTTGCGCGGTGGGGGCCGGTGAAGGGGGGAGGACGGGGGGTGTGGATGTAACGGCGGGCTGGAGTTCGGCGCCCTTGGTGAGGTAGACCAGTCGGTCCTGCAGGGAGCAGACGCGGTAGTCCAACTCGCAGAACCGGTCGGGTTCGTCGGCGATCAGGGTCTTCACGGGGATGCCGTTGTCGCTGTGCTCGTCGTCGATCGGCTTGACGTGGATGGCGCGGCCGAGCGCCGCCCGGCACAACGAGAGGAGTTTGCTTTCTTCGTCGTGGGACAGGGGGAGCCACTCGAGCCGGGGGTGGATCATGCCGGCGTTCTGCACGAGTCGACGGGCGATGTCATTGTTGTGCAGGTCCATGGCGTGGGCGGCAGGGTCGCCGTTCGGGTGCTTGTCGTACTCGGCGAGGTAGTTGGTCTGCTCGTGGAAGTAGCCCCAGTCGCTGGCGTAGCCGGGGTCGCCGGCGGCGACGGCCAGATATCCCTGCCACAGGCAGTGGCGGCCGGCGTCGTCGAGCCCGTCGTACAGATCGCCGGGCGCGGTCGCGAGGTCGCCCTGGTGGTGGGAGGCGAAGTCGGCGGAGTCCCGGACGGTCGTGAGGCAGGTCATCGGGCCGTTGGTGAAGCTCAGGCACAACTCGCGCAGGCTGGGCGGGATCTGGGCGAGCAGGTTCTGCGCCGGCTCGGCGGCCTCGGAGGCGACCTTTTCGCGGGCGCCGGCGGTGGAGGTCAGGTGGACGATGCTGACCAGGACGGCGAGGACCAGGGCGACGAGCGCTCCCGTCTTCGCGTAGGCGTGACGTTGCATCGGGAATCTCCCGTAAGTGGTGGCTGGGCGCGGAAGGTGACGCTTCCGCGGTTGGCTGCCGGTGTCGGTTCTCCGCCGTGCCGCGGCCTGATCCCGGACTTCCCGCAGCCGGTCCACTCTGTCCGGACTGCTGTCCGGACAGGGATTGAGCTGCAGGAACAGGCGGCTGCCGACAATCCGGCGGGACCGTGGGCACGGGTGGGGGCGGCTGCGTTCGTGCCCCCTTGCCCGGGGCGGCGTGCCCGCTCGCCGAGCGACACCGGTCGGCGAGCGGGCACGCCGGCTGGTGCTCACCGGTGGGGCAGGTCAGTTGGCGCAGCGCGGGATGCCGGTCCTGTCGATGCTGACGCCGGTGTCGACCCAGACGTCGGCGAGGTAGCCGGTCAGCGTCCGGTCGCCGATCTGGACGGTGGCGTGGTCCCAGTACGGGCTCTGGCCGCCCCATCCCCACAGTTGCTGGCCGCCGTCGGTGAAGCAGTCGACGGTGACGGTCATGCCCTGCTGCAGGTCCCTGATCCGGGGGTGCCCCAGGCCGGGCCCTTCTCGCAGGGGCATCGGGTCGGCCTTGACGATGCCGGTGACGGTGCTGGGCTTCGTGGTGCTGCCGTCGTCGGGCGGCAGGATCTGGGACTGCGGGGCGGGGCTGGCGGGGGACTGGTCGGGCCGGGGACCGGAGTTCGGGCCGGAGGTCGGGTCGGTCTGCGGTTCGGGTGATGCGGGCGCGCCGCTCTGCGGGGTGCCGCACTCGTCGGCCTGGTTGGACCGCTCGCCGGGCGGGACGTTGATTTCGGTCTTGGTGGCGTTGAGCGCGTTGCAGATGTTCACCACCTCCGGGATGGAGAACATGGGGGTCCCGATGTAGCCGTGGACAAGGCCGGCGGCGTAGACGGTGCCCGGCTTCGGGCCGAGGACGAACAGCGGGCCGCCGCTGTCACCGCCGTGGAAAGGAGGCTCGCTGAACCAGGACCAGTCCAGCGCGACCGCGCCGCTGTCGGTGATCGAGGAGACGCGCAGTCCGCACTTGATGCCCGACGTGGCCCCGGACACGCACAGGGAGTCGCCGACCTGCGGCCTGTGCACGCCGATCACCTGCTTGTGGAACGCGCCCGGGCCGGCCGGCCCGTCGAAGATGTTCGCGCCGCTGGGCATGGTGACGAGCGCCGCGTCCTGGTAGGCGTCGAGGGTGCTGACGGTGCCGATCGGGTGGCTGTTCCCGGAGTCGGCGAAGGCTTCGTCACCGACCGCGTCGAAGCAGTGGGCCACGGTCAGCATCGCCGTCGTCGCCGGCTCGCCGCTCTTGTGGACGCCGAAGCCCGTGCTGCAGCCGCCGCTGGGAGCCGTGTAGAACCTGCCGCCGCCGCTGTAGGGGGCGGTGTCGTTGTTGCGGTCGACGCCGGTCTCCACGGCCGGCAGCTTCGAGCTCTGGTCGTTGACGTCGGTGCGGGCGTGGGCCGCGGGGGCGATGAAGCCGAGCGCGAGTGCCGCCGTGCTGGCGGCCATCAGTGCGCGGATCTTGGATTTGCGCATGGCGAAGTAGCTCCCGGTGGGGAAGTGGTGGGTTTCGCGCCGGAGTTGACGCTCCTTCAGATTGGCCGGGGGGCCGGGTGTCCACCATGCTGTGGCCTGATCACGGACCGACTGCGGACTGAGCGTGGACGGTCCGGACTGTCCGGACCGCTGTCCGGACGTGTGCTGAGCTGCGAAGACAGGGGAGGTCGGCGGTTTGGAAGGGGAGGCTGGCGCGGTGGACGCGGACGGTTCGGGCGGCCCGGGGCAGGCATTTCGGGAAGCACTGCAGAACCTGGTGGCACGGCATGGGGGTGCTGATGCGGCCGCGAAGGCCGGGTCGGTGGGGCGCTCAACGCTCTACGAATGGCTGAACGGGAAGGCGCTGCCGCAGAACAAGTCGCTGGCGGCGTTCTTGGCGAAGCTCGGGGAGGGCCCGGCCGAGCTTCTCGGGCTCCTCACCGCGGCGAAGGCCGCCCGGGCCGCGCGCCGGGAACGGTCACCGAAGCGGCGAGGGCCGGCGGTGCGAGCTCCACACCGACGGTGCCGGTGGAGGAGGTCGTGTCGGAGGCCGACGGGGGCGGTTCGGCGCCGGCGGTTCCGGACGAGGAGGGCACCGCGATGCTGGGGCCCGGCCGCCGGGGGCGACGGCGTGCCGTGGTCGGGATCGCGGCGGCGGTGGTGGTGCTCGTCCTGGGCGGCGGCCTGTACAGCGCCGGGGTGTTCGACGCCGCCCGCGGCGCCAGGGGCGCCGCGGGCGGCGGATCCGCGGCCGGCGTGCCGGCGCCCAGCGGCGCGCCGGTGTCGGGCAGTCCTTCGGCGTCGGCCGGGGGGCTGCCGCCGCAGGCCTCGCCTTCGGCGGGCGGGTCCGATCCGGCCCAGCCGCCCGCTGCGACGGGCGGCAGCGGTACGGGCCCGGCGGCGGGAGCGGCGGGGCTGGCGGCAGCGGTGGAGCAGGGAGCGGCGGGAGCGGTTCTGCGCCCGGCGCGGGAGCGGGTGCCGGGAACGGGGCGGGTGGCGGGCAGCAGCCCGGGGGAGGGGCCCAAGCGACGCCGACGCAGCCCACCACGGCGTCCGGGCAGGTGCGCTACAGCGCGGTCCACGGACCGGGCTGCGATGCCGAGTGGTTCTACGCCGACCCGATCTTCCAGGCCGGCGGCGGCGGACTGAACGGCAGCACCTGCCACGGGCAGGCCGTGGCGGCCACCGTGTCGGGCGTGGCCGGCCACGCCGACGGTGGCGCGTTCTGGCAGTTCAACACCGGGCACACCGGCTCGGGCAGCTGCACCATCGATGTCTACGTTCCCAACAGTGCGGACGCGGGCGGCACCGCGATCTACTTCCTGGATGCGCGGCAGAACGCCGAGCCGCCCCTCTACAGCCCGCCTCCGGTCAACCAGGTCGCCAGCCGCGGGCAGTGGGCCTCGCTGGGGACCTGGCCGATCCCCTCCGACGGCTGGTTCTCCGTCACGCTGTCCAACAAGCCGGCCAGGAGCGGCGACGCCTACAAGGTCGCCGCGTCCGCGTCCCGCGCGACCTGCCGCTGGTAGAAGTCGCGGCCGGGCGGTCAGTGTTCGGCCGGGCCGGGGCGCCGGTAGGCGGTGACCGCGTTGTCGGAGGGCAGCGCGGTGATGGTGACGCTGCGGCCGGTGCCAGGAGCGTGGACGACCTTGCCGTCGCCGAGGTAGAGCTGGACGTGGCCGCCGCCGTTGGTGAGCACCAGGTCCCCCGGTCGCAGGTCGGCGCGGGCGACGGCCGTCCCGGAGCGGAGCATGTCCCAGGTCGTGCGGGGCAGGGTGACGCCGGCGCGCTGCCAGGCCCGCATCACCAGCCCGGAGCAGTCGAACGCGTCCGGTCCGGCCGCGCCCCACCGGTAGGGCTTGCCGACCTGCGCGAGAGCGAACGCCACCGCCGGGTCGCCGGCCGGGGCCGATCCGGTGGCTGGTGCGGGGGACGCCGTCGTACCGGGCGTCGGGGAAGTCGTGCCGGATGCCGGTGCGGGCGAGGCCTCCGGCGCGGCGGCGCCCGCGGGCAGGCGCAGGGTTGCGCCGGCCAGGATCAGCGTCGACGTGCCCAGCCCGTTCAGCTCCTGCAAGGTCTGCACCGTGGTGTGGTGACGCCGCGCCAGGCCCCACAGGGTGTCACCGCGCCGGACCGCCACGGACCGCACGCCCGCGCCAGCCGCCGCGTCCTCCGTCCCGGCCGGGACGGAGGGGGCGGGCCCACCCGCCACCGCCGGCACGGCAGGCGGGGCGACGGGCGCGGCCGGCGCCGGAGCAGGGAGGGCGGTGGAGTGCTGGACGGCGGGCCGGGAGGGGGCGGTCTGCCGCTGCATCAGGACGGCGGCCAGGGCGATGAGGCAGACCGCCGCCATCGCGGCCGGCACCGCCGCGCGGCTCCGCCACGGGCGCCGGGGTGCCCGGTGGGCGCCAGGGCCGCGGCGGACCACGGTCAGGGCGCGCAGCACGCTGGGCGGCGCCTCGCAGCCGGCGATCCTGCCCAGCAGCACGCTGGCCTCCGGTCGGGGGAACCGTCCGGCGGCCATGCCGAAGAGCTGCGCAGCCGTGCCCCGCCAGTGCCTGATCAACTGCTGCGAGCCCGCCGTGTCCGGCCGTCCCATCCCGCCCCTCCTCGATCGGCCGCGCACTGCGGCTCCGACGGAGGCAGCCTCCCCGCCATGGCACCTGTTGCCCAGGGGATCGGGTGTCCGGGGTGGATCCCGGACAGTCCGCCTTGTCCGGACCTGCGTCCGTGCAGGTCGACGGCGTCCGGCATGGACAGCGCGCCGGACGGACGGACCCCGGCACGACGCGCCGGGGCGTGCCGCACCGCTTCGCCGGACGGGCCGGCAGACAGCGGGCAGGTCGGCGGGAGTTGGGCGGAGGCGCAGAGAAGGAGCTGTGCGGCGAGGCGTCAGCGGGCAGCGTTCACGTCTTCCGTCTGGCCGGGAGGGGGCGGATCGTCGCATGTTCGTAGTAGAACCAGGCGGCCGTGTCCCGGTCCCACTGCACCAGGGCGAGCCACCACCGGCCGCCGAGGGCCCGCCGCCACGCGAGGAGCACGCCCGGCCGCCACCGGCCGCCGAGGCGGATCCACACAAGCTGCCACCGCTCCAGCCGGTCCGGCTGGCAGGGCTCGTCGATCACCTTGTCCGGGGCGGTCTGGGCGTCACCGGTCCGAAGGCCGCGCAGGGCCGGATCGCCTTGCCGGCGCGGAACGGGAACGGTGCTCACTTCTCGAATACTAGTTCGAAACCCTGGCTTAGAGGCAGCACGGCGCCGGCCCAGCCCAGCAGCGCAGCGAAGCCCGCCGCGCTGCGCCCGAGCCTGCCTGCCGTCACCGCGGCGGTAGGTCGTCCGGTGTGAGGTCGGTGCGGGTGCGGTGGGCGCGGACGGGGTGGCGCCAGCGGCCGGCGTGGTCGCGGGCGGTGTCGGCTACCACTTCCAGCACCAGGTCGGGTTCGACGAGGTGGACGTCGAGGGTGTCGCGGCTGCCCCACCCGGCGGAGAACGTCCACCCGGCCCACGGGTGGCCGGCCCGGGCGGGTGTCAGCCTCTCGCCGATGTCGTGCGCCAGCACGCTGTTCAGCGTGGTGGTGCGGCCGACGTAGCGCAGCAGGCCTTCCCGGTCCTGGCGGCCGAGCAGCAGCGTGGCGGGCGAGGCGATGCTGCCGGTGACCGCGCCGACCACCGCCTCGGTCGTCACCCGGACCTTGTACTTCCGCCAGGCCCGCCGGCCGGGCAGGTACCGCTCGCCGAGGCGCTTGAAGCACAGGCCCTCCAGCCCGGCCGCGGTCCACCCGAGCCACTCCCGTGCCTGTTCCGGGTCGGTCGTCGACGGGCACAGCGCCAGCGGCCCTGCCGCCGGCAGGTCGGCGAACAGCCCCTCCAGGGCGGTCCGGCGCCGCTCGTACGGCCACCCGATCAGGTCCTGCTCGCCGTCGTGCAGCAGGTCGAAGGCCACGAAATGCGCCGGCCACTCCCGCGCCGCCTGCTCCGCCCGCGCCCCGCGGGAGGCGAGGCGGCGCTGCAGCCGCTCGAACGCCAGCCGGCCGCCCTCCCACACCACCAGCTCGCCGTCCAGCGCGACCTGCTCACCCAACTCCCGGGCGGCGCGCACGACCTCCGGGAACGCCGCCGCCATCTGCGCCCCGCGCCGCGACCGCAGCACCACCTGTCCGCCTCGGCCGACCAGCAGCCCGGCCCGGTACCCGTCCCACTTCGGCTCCGCCGCCCACCCGGCAGGCAGGTCGGGGCTGCTCACCGGCTCGGTGAGCATCGGCTCGGGCAGCGCCCACGACGTCACGACTCCCAGCGTCGGGGCGAGGACCGCCGGGCGCAGCCGGTGCCGGGCAGAAAGAGCCGGGACGATCAGATGCGGGTCGTTGGTACGACCTCCTGGTGGGGTGGCAGGGGTGGCAGGGGGCGGTCAGGGTGGGCGTTCGCGTGAACGTTGTTGACCAGGCGTGAATCGGAATCCGGTCATGCCCGATTGGTGGGACCGGTGCCTGCGGGTACCGTGTCGGGTGATGCATTCGGACGACATCGGGCCACAGCTTCGTCAGGTCCGGGTGGTTGGGATGTACGACGGACTCGGGTCCGCAGGCATTCGCAGTGCCTGTGGCGCGAACCCGAATCCGCCGCTTTTCACAAAATGCCGTCACCGCACGGTGTGTGGCGGTCGGCCCCCTGGCAGGGGCCGACCGCCGCGCCGGCTACAGCAGGTCGAGGACCTTCAGCAGCCGAAACACCCAGTAGCCGGCCGATGCGAGCTTGCCGACGAAGTCGAAGACGACCCCGCCCTTCCGCAGTCCGCGTTCCAGCACGGTCTGGCTGTCCGTGTGGTGCCGGACGTCACGGCTCGTCGTGGCCGACCGCTGCACCGAGGCCGACTGCTCCTCGGACGGCGCCTGCCGTTCGGATCCGTTCATTCCGGCTCCCTCCCTCAACACCCCCGCCGAAGCGGGGGCAACCGGCGGCCGTGTGCCGCCGGAGTCCGAGAGGCCCAGGGGCCGACCGGGAGGAAGAAACAGGCGACGGGTCAGGAGACCGGCGCGCCCGCGGCGGCGTCCGCTCCCCTGCCTGACTCCTACTCAGGTTGAGCGTAAGCGTGCGGTGGCGAGTGCCCAAAACACGCCCAACCCCCGGATCCGCACACGGGACCAAATGCCCAGATGAATAGGGGTGACGCTCTCGAGGCCACACGGCAGGCGGAACCAGGGGAAGCCGCTCAGTGACCTTTACGCCCGCTGGTGCGGTGCGCACCTTCATGCGTGCAGTCGAACCCCAGGTCATGTTCGTCTCCGGGCCTGTCCCGGCCTCCCGTCCTGGTCCCGTTCCGGCCTCGCCTTGCCCCTGGACGGGCCCCGTACAGGCTGCTGACGGCCGATCAGCACCCGGTGGGCTCTCGCCCGTACGACGGAACGGAGAAGCCGCTGGCGGCCGTCGACGGCTCCTGCGCCGCTGTCTCGCCGCCGAACCCCCGGCCCCGACCCCTTCCGCCACCGTCGACGAGCCACGGTCCCGGGCCGCCGGCGGGCACGGCCGGCACGCCGCCCGGCGCGAGAGCAGGGCAGCGCCCGTCTGCGGCCAAGGGATCGTCGCCGCTCGGGCGCGGAAGTGTCCTGACCTGCCGCCCGACCGTTGAACAGCACGACCGAACCGCCAACCAGCGGCCGGCACCCCAAGGAGAACCGATGGCCACCACCATCACGCAGGCCGACCTGGACGCCGTCCTCGACGCCCACCCGCTCCTGAACGCCAACGGCTACGGCAGGCCCATCGGCTACAGCTACGACACCGCGGCAGGCCGCGAGCAGCTGCGCGGCCTGCTCGGAGAGGTTCAGCACTGCGCCGACTACCTGCACTCCCGGCCGTGGCAGACCCGCCTGTCATCCCACTCCCTGCACAGCTACAACCTGAAGCACTCCGCGGAGAACTGGGGCGACTTCGGCTATGTGTCCAACGGCGCGATGATCGCCGCCGCCCTCATCGTCCGCATCCCGATCCGCCTGGACGACTTGAACCCGACGATCGGCATCACGAGCAAGCACCGCTGATCCGAGCCTTCCTTCTGTCCTGGACCGGCCCGGCGCAGTCGGGAGCGCCGTGGCCCGCAGGGGCCGGGCCGGTGAACCCCGGGCACGGCGCGGGCCCGCCCGCCGTGCCCGGGCGGGGGCGCGGATACGATCCGGCAGTGACCCCCGCCGAGCTGCAGAGCCTCCTGATCAGCCACCTGCCCACCGCCGTCCCCGGCATCGAGGCCGCCGAGCCCTGGACCGGCCGCCCGTACGGTCTCGTGGTCACCGCGCAGGGCGCCGGCACCGTCTACTGGACCGTCACCGGCGCGTCCAACACCGCCCCGGCCGCCGCGGTCGAGGGCGAGCGCCTGGCCGAGCAGCCGACGCCCGACCTGCCCGGCGGCGGGAAGGCCGCGACCGGGGAGATCGAGCAGGCCCTGCTGACCGCGCTCGCCGCCGGCGCCGAGGAAGGGCACGTGCTGCGCGCCGAGCGGTACAGCACGCGCCCCGTCCCGCCCGGGTTCCGCTACGGCCTGACGGTCGACTGCGCGGACGGCTGGCGGCTGTTCGCGACCTGCGTCGGCACCTCCCGGCGCGGGGAGAAGCTCGCCGAGCACCGGCACTACAAGCCCGACGAGACGGTGTGAGCAAGGCGAGGCGGGATTCGAGTCGGTGACGACCGGTCAGAATGGGGGCATGAGCACCGATCGCCGCCCGTTGGGGCTGCACTTCTCCGAGTCCGCCGCCGTCGACCGGGCCGTGCCGGACGACGCCGTGCCGCGCCTGCTGCCCGCCGAGCGCTCGCCGTTCCTCGAACCCGCCGCCGCGCCGGCGGCGGCCGTGCCGGTCCGCGAGGGCGTGCCGGGCGGGCGCCGCAAGCTGGGCCGCGGCTTCCTGGCCGAGAAGGACTGAGTCGCGCTGACACGCCTGGACGGGGCCGTCACCTCCTGGAGGTGGCGGCCCCGTCGTTCGTTCTGCGCCGTCTGTGCGAGCGGCAGACGGCGCGTCAGGGGCAGGTGTACTCGGCGGCTTGAACTTCACAGTCTCGAACTGTAAAGTTTTCTTATGAGCTTCACCGCCACCGAGTTGTGGACCGCCCAGCAGTGCGCCGCCGCCTGGGGGATCGGACTGAAGACCTGGCACGGCTACCGGGCCCGGGGCCAGGCGCCGGAGCCGTGCGCCCATGCCGGGCGCACCCCCTTGTGGGACCCGCAGACCGTACGCACCTGGCCCCGCACCGGTCAGGGCGCCCGCACCGACAAGGAGATCCCCGTGATGCTGCCCGCCCTCCCCGCTGACGTTCCGATCGTGGACGTGCGCGCGACTTCGAACGACACCGAGCCGACGACGCCGGCGCAGGCCGGAATCGACACCGACCGGCAGTGGTGGGTCGAGGCCGTCCGTCGGCCCCGGTTCGGCGACGCGCGGGTCACCGTCACCCCGCCCGGCTGGGGCGAGTACGAGCACCTGCTTTCCGTCGTGCTGCCCGCCGACGACGCCGACGACGTCCAGGCCACCGCCGACTATGCGGTCAACATCGCCCGCCAGCTCGTCACCCTCTCCGCCGACACCCGCGACGCCGCCGCCCTCGCCGCTCTGCGAGAACTCCTCGGCCCCGACGGCCCCCAGGCCGGCCAGAGCAGCACCGCGTGGTTCAAGGTCATCGGCTGGCTGAACGAGGTGCGGGCCACGCGCGGCCGGACCATCCCCGTACTTGACCTGTAGATCACGACAACCACGGCGCGCCCCGCCGTGCGGGAGTGGCTGGTGGCCACCGGCCGCGCCGTCGAGGACGCCGACCTGCTGGACCCCTGAGGAGGGCCCGTGAACACCCCGTACACCGGCCGGCCCGCCTGGTTCATCGGCCCCGACGAGGCACTCGCAGTGCTGCGCCGCGCCGCCGAGGCCCGCGGTGTGGTCCTGGCCCCGGATACACCGCCCGACGAGGCGGACGCCGAGGAGCTGACCGACGAGCTCGCCGACGTCCTGCTCACCGAGCACCCGTCCTCTCAGGAGGAGTACCTGAAGCTGCGGGGCCTGGGCCGCGCCGAACTCGCCGCCGAGCAGACGGCCGGAGGTGACCGGTGAGTCCGGCGGACCCGAACCAGCCGAACGAGGCCGCACGGCTCACGCAGGAGTTGATCGACCAGGGCTACACCAAGCGCCAGGTCGCCAAGATGCTCGGCCGCGACGCCTCGCTCGTCTCCCAGTTCTTCACCAAGGGCAAGGGCGCGAGCATGGTCGGCGCGCTGCGCCAGCTGGTCCGTGCGGTGCGCGGCGGCGAGCGCGACACCGAGGCCCTCGGCGCGGTCGCCCAGGAGAACGTGCAGCGCCGTCGCACGAAGACCGGGCAGAAGGCGCGGGTGCGCGGCAAGGACGTCGTCGGCGAAGCGGGTGGGTCGATGGCGGGCCGGGCCGGGAAGCAGGCCATCCGGTCGGGTGCCTCCCATCTCGCGCCGGTGGTGCACGAGACCGGGCAGGCCGGCGGCCGCCTCGCCTTCACGGTGCGGATGAAGGCCGACCAGTACGTCTACAGCGCGGGCTCGGAGAAGGACTCCGGCGGCATCCGCCGCGGCTTCATCCCGCGCTCGGACGGCACGGAGGAGCGCACCTACGGCTCCGCCTCCACCGGCGGGTTCGACGCCGCCGAGTGGTCGCAGCGGGTCGCCGACCACCACGGCGACGTCACCGAGGCCATGCGCGAGTGGCTGGTCGAGACCGGCCGCGCGGTCGACGATGCCGACATCGCCTACCTCGAAGTCCGAGGCTGGGTCCCCGAGTAGCAGCAGTAGGTCCGCCCGCCCCACCTCCCCAGCCTCAGCACCCGAAGGAGAAGCACCGCCGTGGAGACCACTGCCACCGCCGAGCAGACCGTGCCGGCCGGGCTGCGCGCCCAGGCGCCGGTGCCGGCGCAGCCGTCCGGCACGGTGAATCCGTTGCCGTTGCACTGGTTCCAGAAGGACGCGGTCGCGGCGGCGGTGCGCGAGGTGAAGGACGGTGGCCGCGCCACCGTCATCGCGGCGACTGGCTCGGGCAAGACCCTGATCGCGGCCGGCTGCGCCCGGCGGCTGGCGGCGCGGGGCCGGGTGCTGGTGCTGGTGCCGACGATCGAGTTGTTGGAGCAGACGGCGGAGGCCTGGTCGTTGAAGGGAGGGCGGCGGGGGCTGGCGGTGGCGGCGTGTTCGCGGGAGGAGGCGCTGGAGAGCGCGGAGGCCGGCGGCCGCGTTCACGCGCAGGTGACGACGCAGGCCGCGCGGATCGCGGAGCTGGTCGCCGCTGAGAAGGCCGGTGAGCCGGTCACCGTCTACGCCACCTACGCCTCGCTGGAGCGGATCGTCCAGGCCCACCGCGACTTCCGCCTGCCCGCCTGGGACCTGGTGGTGATCGACGAGGCCCACCGCACGGCAGGCGCGGAGGGGAAGGCGTGGGCGGCCGTCCACGACGACGCCCAGGTCCCCGCGAAGCGCCGCC
>NZ_KK853999.1 GCF_000696185.1 Kitasatospora cheerisanensis KCTC 2395
TGTACTTCACCGCCACCCCGCGGATCGCCGACGACCGGAGCGCGAAGGACGGCCTCGCCGACCTCACCGCAGACGCCGACGGCGGCGCGGAGAAGCTGCCCGCCCTCTGCTCCATGGACGACGAGCGGATCTTCGGCAGGACCGTGTTCACCTGGACCCTGGGGCAGGGCATCGAGCACGGCTATCTCGCCGACTACCGCGTCCTGGTCCCCGTCGTCACCGATGAGGACCTGCGCGACCTCCTCAACCTGCCGTCCGTCGCCGACCTGCGCTCCCAGCGCAGCAACGAGGAACTCCTGCGCCTGGCGCTGCAGATCGCGGTGCTGCGCGCGGTCGCCGACCTCGACCTGCGCCGCGTGATCACCTTCCACTCCCGGGTGTCCGGGGCGCGTGACTTCGCGAAGTCCCTGCTCGGGACCGCGGAGTTGCTGCCCGACGCGGAGCGCGCGGAGCGGCTGACCGCCCTCGCCGTGGCCGGCACCGACCGACTCAAGGACCGCCGCGCCGCGTTCGCCACGTTCAGGGCCCACACCGGCGAGGACGGCGAAGAGTGCTGCATCCTCTGCAACAGCCGGCTGTTGACCGAGGGCATCGACCTGATCGTCGACGCGATCGTCTTCGCCGACCCCAAGTCGAGCGTCATCGACATCGTCCAGGCCATCGGCCGCGCCCTGCGCCAGGGGTTCCGGCAGGGCAAGCTCGCGTGGATCATCATCCCGGTCTACCTGCCGACGCCCGCGGTCGGCGACGACACCGCGACTGCGCATCCGTCGGAGGTCCGCGACGCCGGCGAGGCGGTGAAGGCGGAGGCCGACGCCGAGATCGAGGCCTCCAGCTTCCGGACGATCTGGCGGGTCCTGCGCGCTCTGGCGGCGCACGACGCCCGGGTGGTGGGCCGGATCACGGAGCTGCGCGGCGCGCGTTCGCAGGGCGCCGCAGACACCACCGCGGCAGCGCCGTCCGAGGCCGGGGAGGCCGGGGGAGGCGAGCAGCCTCCGGGCCCGGTGGAGTCGCCGATCGAGTGGCTCAAGATCGACGCCCGCCGGCACGCGGCGAAGATCCTGCAGACCGTCAAACTGCGCGCGTTCAACCCGCGCGCCACCGAGTGGCAGCGGATGCACGCCGTCGCCACCGCGTTCCATCTCCAGCACGGCCACCTCGACCCCACCGATCGCGAGGCCCACGGCGAGCTGGTGTCCTGGCTCGCCCGCCAGCGTCACCTGCACGGCCAGCAGCTCCTCGACCCGGCCCGTGTCAACGAGCTGGACGCGCTCGGGATGATCTGGTCGAAGAACGCCAACGCGTGGGAGCGCGGGGCCGCCTACGCCGCCGCGTTCCACCGCCGGCACGGGCACCTCGCGATCCCCGCCACCGCCAAGCTCGACGACTACGCGGTCGGCGCCTGGATGCGCCGCCAGCGCAAGGCCGAGAACCTCACCGCCGCCCAGGTCGCGAAGCTGGACGGCCTGGACGGGCTGTGGCGCCTGGAGCCGGACTGGAACCGCTCCTACCGGCGCCTGCTCGCCTATCTCGCCGCCGGCGGAACGCTCGACGGCCCCGCGAACCGCACCGGCCTGGGCGACGATGCGGCGTTCCGGCCCGGCACGTGGCTGCGCAAGCAGGACAAGGCGCGCACTGAGGGAAGCTGACGGAGCAGCAGGTCGCGCTCCTGGACGCGCTCACCCGGCACCCGGAGACCGTCTCCGGCTGATCGGGGCCGCACCGGCCCCGCCGGCCCGGCCTGGGCCGGGACGGGATCCACTCCTGCTCGGGAGCGAAGCAGTGACCATTCAGCGAAACCCGTGGCGTCTGCCGACGCGGCTGTCGGCATGCCCACCGGCAGTTCGGGCCGGCGGCTTTGGCGGCGGGAGTGCGTGCAATTCCGGCCTTGTGCGATTCGCCTAGTCGGCCGTGGCTATTGCAGGTCGGCGTGCAGTTTTTCCGCGCCAAAGTGGGGATCCCGGTGCCTCGCCCGAGAACCCGCTCCCGCGGGCGGCAGGAAGTCCCGGTAAAGTCCCGGCCCGGCTGCGGTCCGCCGCTTGAGATTCCGTCACTGTCTTCCGAAGTTGCGTTGTGGTTTTGGGCGGCCGGAGGAATAGCTTAGCGGTTGGGTCGGGAAATGACTTGGCAACCCGTCTACAGTTCTTGGCGCTGCATCTTTGCTCTCTTGGCGCTCCACGAGGGATCGGGCATCGTTCCGGGGCATGCGGGAGCTTCGTACGGGGCGTTCGCCGGGTGGAGCCTGCCCCTCCTGATCGGGTCCGGGACGCGAGGTCGGCTCGCGCTCGGCCCGTCGGCGTTGTGCCGTCGGCGGGGTCGGCACGCGATGCGGACGGTTCCTTCGGAGGACGGCTTCGTGCGGTGGACGGCGGCCTGCCCCGTCAGGCAGTTTCCGGGTGCCGGCGCGGTGCTGGGGGCTGCGTCAGCGGTGTGCGGGGAGGCCGTGGACGAGGTCGGTGAGTCGGGTGGCGAGTTGGTCCTCCGTCAGAACAGTGGCCCCGGTGCCGGTGAGGTCGGTCCCGCCGGGGGGTGCGACGGCGACGAAGCGGGTCTTCGGCGCGTCCTTGGCCACGGCAGGGACGGCCGCGGTGAAGGCGGGCCCGACGGTGACCAGGAGGGTGCACTGTTGGGCGACCAGGCCGGCGAGGTAGGGGGCGGCGTCCTTCGCGCCGACGGCGGGCATCGCGAGCTGTTGGGCGTTGACGGAGCTGTCCTTGGCAGCCTGTTGGACGACGGCCCAGGTGTGCTGAAGAAGCGTGGCGGTGGCGGGGGAGTCGTCCGCCGCGACGCAGGCGCTGGGGCGGCCCGAGTAGTCGTCGGCGGTGACCCGGGCCGCAGCGGTGCGGTGGGGCCACAGCCACCAGGTCAGCGCGGCGCCAAGGAGGAGGGCGGCGGTGAGCGCGGCGAGCGGGCGCGGTGCGCGGAGGGCGGTGAGCCGGCGGGTCATGGTGATCTGCGGTTTCCGGTTCGAGGAGCGCGGGCGGAAGTGGTCTGCCTGGGGGCGGCGCGTCGCGGGGTGCCGCGTCTTGCCGGTGCGGCCCCCTTGAGCGGCGTCACGGCGGGGGAGAAGCAGCGGGTACGGGCGCGGCGTCGGCGGATCACCGCAGCAGCGGATGCCAGGACGGCCAGGACGAGGGCGGTGAGGACGGCGGCCGGCCCCATGGCGGAGCCTTGGGGCCGTGCGGTGGGAGACGCAGCGGCGCGGAGCGGGTCGGAGGTGTCGGTCGGGAGCGGGGTGGACGACTCGAGCGCGGCACGCGGGTCGAGCAGCCCGTAGCCGGTGCGCGCATCGGGGCGGTCGTGGTGGGCGGAGGTGGTGTCGAGGATCCGGCGGACGATCTGGTGGGCGCCGAGCTGTGGGTACTTCTCCATGAGCAGGGCGGCGGTGGCGGAGACGTAGGCGGCGGCGTAGCTGGTGCCGCTGATCGTCTGCAGCGAGCCGTGGTTGTCGGCGGAGACGACGTGGTGGGCGGGGGCAGCGACGGCGACGGCGCCGGACTCGCTGGGTGTCCAGAACGCCCCGCTCTCGTCGATTCCGGACACCGAGACCACGCCGGGGAAGGCAGCGGGGTACTGGGGCGGGTTGCCCGTCTCGCCCTGGTTGCCCGCTGCCGCCACGACGATCACGCCGTGGCGGTCGGCGTACTCGACGGCCTGGCGCACGAGTTGGTTGGGCTGGTCGGCGGCGATCGAGACGTTGATGACCCGTGCCCCGTGATCGACTGCCCAGGTCATCCCCTGTGCGAGGACTCTGGGATCGGCGGCCGTGTCGGCCATGACCCGGACCGGGAGGATCGAGGCGCCCGGGGCCAGGCCGACCGCTCCCGGCGGGGATCCGGCCGGCGCGGAGGCCGCGATGATCGCGGCGATCGCGGTGCCGTGCGCGTCGCCGGAGGCGTCGCTCCGGCCGTCGCCGCCGTCGCCGAGCAGGCTCGTCCCCGGCATCACCTGGCGTGCCAGATCCGGCCGGGAGGCGTCGACGCCGCTGTCCACGACCGCGACCACCACGCCGCGCCCGGTGCTGTGCTGCCACAGCCTCTCGGCGTCGAAGTGCCGGCCGTCGAGGGGCCAGGACACCGCGCCCGCAGGCTCCCCGACTGCGGTTCCGGGGGTGCCGGCGAGGCAGGCGAGGACGCCGGCCGCGCACACAAAGGAACGCAGGACTCGTCGTACTCCTGGGGCTGACATATCCGAACCAATTCTCCGAGCCGAACGGACGCGGGCCGGGCCCGACGCTGTCGATCCCCTTTCGTCCGGCAGGGATGCTACCCCGGCGGGAATCAATTTTCCCAGCCCCGTCCCGGGTGGATCTGGGGATCCAAAGAAATTCGGCACTACCTTAAAGGATTCGTAAAATATCGGCCGATATTGTTGGCACTTGTCCGTTTTCATGCGCAAAAGTGAGACGGCGAGGACGGCCCCGGCTCTGTACGCCACCACCGGTTGCCGCTAAGAATTCCGCTGCCGGTCGCCAACGGGGCGGCTCGGCCATGTCTGCTTGTGTGGGGGCCGGCTGTGCGCCGCTCGATGTTCCGTCAATTCCTGCCGTCCGCCCCGGTACGCCACCGCCCAGGCGCGACCGGCGTCGAGCCGGCCCGCCGCACCGGTCGCGGCGGAGCGTCCGCGCTGCTGGTGGCCTTGGCCGTGCTCGTCTCGCTCGGCACCCAGGACGCGACGGCGTTCGCGGCCGCCCACGCGCCGCTGAACCTGCCCGCACCCCGCACCCCGGCCCAACTCGCCGGAACCGCCGACGGCCGACCGGACTCGGTGCCCGCCTCAGCGACCTCCAAGAGCGGCACAGGCAAGGGCGACAACCACACCCCCGGACGCGGTGAACTGCCACAGCCGAAGAGCGCCGGCGCCCCCGCCTCCGGCCCGTCCCTCGACGCCCGCACCGCGCAGCCGGTGAAGACCACCGCCCCGCCCGACTGGCTGGAAGGCCGCGCCGCCAAACCGGACGGCACCCCCGCCGCATCCGCCCGGCGGCCGGCAAGCACCGAACTGAAGGCCAAGAACGGACTCCCCGGCCCCGGGAGCGACGGCGACACCGGCGTCGAGGAACCCTCCGCCCGCACCGTCAACACCACCCAGTACCGCAACAACGACGGCACCAAGACCACCCGGGTCTACAGCCGCCCCATCAACTACCAGACCGGCGACGGCACCTGGCTGCCCATCGACACCACCGTGACCCTCGGCCGCGACAACCGCTGGCGCGAGACCGGCAACAGCCGACAGGTCAGCCTCGCCGCGCAGGCCGACAGCCCCTCGCTGCTCACCTACACCCTCGACGACGGGCACGAGCTCTCCTTCGGCCTCGCCGGCACGACGCCGGTGCGCGGCAGCGCCGCAGGCGACACCGTCACCTACCCGCTGGCCGCACCGCAGACCGACCTGGTCTACAACGCCATCGCGGACGGGATGAAGGAGACCCTCGTCCTGCACGACGCTTCCGCGCCCACCACCTGGACCTTCCCGCTGCGCCTGCGCGGGCTCACCGCATCCCTCGACGGCAACGGCGCCGTCGTGTTCAAGGACGAGCAGGGCGCTGTCCGGGCCACCATCCCGGCCGGCTCCATGGTCGACGCGGCCAGCGACCCCCGCACCGGCGAGGGCCGCACCAGCTCGGGCGTCACCTACACGCTCACCACTGCCGACGGCGCCCCGGCCCTGCGCATGGACCTCGACACCGCCTGGCTCCACGACCCCCAGCGTGCCTTCCCCGTCCGGGTCGATCCGACCACCGCCGGCATCACGGGCGACTCCTCGACGTACGTCATCAGCGGCTACACCAACGACAACTCCGCCGACCGCGAACTGCACGTCGGCCGCTACGACAGCCAGCACGTCGGGCGCGGCTTCATCGCCTTCCCCGGTGTCTCCAGCAACCTGGCCAACCAGTTCGTCGAAGCCGTCGACCTCCACATCGCCAACACCCACTCCAACAGCTGCACCAGGAACACGGTCAACGTGTACCAGGTCACCAACAGCTGGTCCGCGTCCGGCATGCGGACCTTCCCGGGCGCGGGCCTGGGACAGCTCGTCGGCACCGAGAAGTTCGCCGACGGCGACCTGTGCGGCGGCGTCCAGTGGGAGACCA
Organism: Kitasatospora cheerisanensis KCTC 2395; assembly: GCF_000696185.1. Classification (GTDB taxonomy): domain Bacteria; phylum Actinomycetota; class Actinomycetes; order Streptomycetales; family Streptomycetaceae; genus Kitasatospora; species Kitasatospora cheerisanensis. The sequence continues at coordinate 6,101 of NZ_KK853999.1, forward strand.
TCCACCTCGGCAAGGACCAGACGTCCCCGGGTTCCCAACTCGTCAACAGCTGGACCCACGGCCAGCCCAACTACGGCCTCGCGATCACCGCCGACGAATCCACCGTCAACGCCTACAAGCGCTTCGACTCCGCCGTCACCGGCGCCTACGCGCCGTACCTGTCGATCACTTCCTCCGACTGGGCCGCCTCGTACACCGGCGTCGCCAATTACATCCCGCCGACCGCGGTCCAGCCGGGCAGCGCGCAGATCACCCTGCGCAACGAAGCCGCCAACTGGTGGAACTCCAACAGCATGCAGGTCCGCGCCCGCGTCTACGACGCGAACTGGAACGAGGTCGTCGGCGCCGGCCCCCTGGTCGGCGTCCCCGGCCTGGTCCAGACCGGGCAGTCCACCACCGTCACCGTGGCCATCCCGGCGCTGCCCGCCGGAAACCAGTACCAGGTCTGCTGGGACGGCACCGTCAACGGCACGAGCTCCCTCAACGACAGCTACGGCGTCCACTACCAGAACTGCATCTGGGCCTCCGCCCAGAACATCCCCCCGCAGGTCGACACCGCCCTGCCCCTCGGCGACACCCAGGTCGGAGTCCTTGCCCCCGAGCTGTACGCCACCGGCCACGATCCCGACAACTACCCGGGCACCGGCGTCGACTTCAGGTTCCAGGTGTACAGCGCCCCCGCGGTCGGCGACCCCCAACTGATCGCCGACTCCGGGTGGCAGCCGAGCAGCTCCTGGAAGGTCCCCGACGGCCTGCTCGCGTGGAACTCCAGCTACTACTGGACCGTCAAAGCGGGCGACCACCAGGGCGAAAGCCTGCCGTCGGTGCCGCGCTCGTTCAGCACATCCGTCCAGCAGCCCGTGGTCACCTCGCGGATCGGCGGGGCGGTCGGCAACGGCACCACCCGCAGCTTCGACCCGCAGGCCGGCAACTACACCACCGGTGCCACCGACGCCATGGTCGCAGCGGTGGGCCCGTCGCTCGCAGTCAGCCGTACCTACAACTCCCTCGACCCGCGCACCGGTTCGCTCTTCGGTGCGGGCTGGTCGTCGTCCTACGACCTCAGCGTCGTCCCGGACGGCGACAGCGACGGCGGCGTGGTCCTGACCACCGGCAACGGCCGCACCGAGCGCTTCGGCCGCAACGACTTCCAGCTCACCCAACTCGCGGCCGCCGGCGACCAGACCGGAGACGGCATCGACGACGCGATCGCCGTCGACGCCAGCACCGGCAAGCTGTGGGTCTACCCCGGCCCCGACTTTTCCCAGGCCAAGCGCCGCTGGCTCGGCGACGGCTGGAACAGCGTCTCACAAATCGCCGGCGCCGACCTGAACGGCGACGGCATCGGCGATGTCATCGCCGTCGCCGGCTGGAACGGCGCACTCAACCTCTACGCCGGCCAGAGCGGCTCCAACCTGGGCGCGATCACCGCGATCGGCGCCAGCGGCTGGAACGGCATGCGCAACGTGGCGATCACCCCGCCCCTGGCCGCCGACGGCAAGAAGGACATCGTCGCCGTCGACAGCTCGGACAACAACATGTACGCCTACCCGGTCAACGCGAACGGCAGCCTCGGCGCCCGGGTCTACCTCGGCAACGGCTGGGACCCCGGCTACCGCGACGTCATCGGAGGCGACTTCAACCACGACCGCCGCGGCGATGTCGTCACTGTCGACTCCTCCGGCCGCCTGCTCCTCTACCCCGGAACCGGCAGCGCCACCCTGGGCACCGGCACCCTCGGCGGCCCGACCGTCCTCGCCACCGGCTGGCAGAACATGCGCGACCTCGCCCCCGTCAACGGCATCCCCGGAGACCAGGGCACCGACCTGCTCGCCGTCGACAGGACCACCGGCGTCCAGTACCTCTACCGCACCGGCAGCACCCCGCCCGGGTCCCCCCTCACCCGCACCACCACCGGCATGGCCCTCTACACCTCGCCCGCCGGCGAGTTCGAGACCCTCGCCGCCAACCCCGGCGGCGGCTTCACCCTCGCCGACAAGAGCGGCACCGTCTACACCTTCGCCCAGCCCTCCGGCAGCGGCTTCCTGCTCTCGCAGATCACCGACCGCCAGCAACACACCCAGCAGCTGCACTACACCGCAGGCAAGCTCGACACCGCCACCGACCAGGCCTCCGGCCGCGCCCTGCACTTCACCTGGTCCGCCGACGGCAAGCACATCGCCGCCGTCGCCACCGACCCCACCACCCCGGGCGACCCCTCCACCGCCCTGACCTGGACCTACACCTACGACAGTGCCAACCCCGACCGGCTGGCCCAGGTCTGCACCCCGCCCGCCGGAACCAACACCACCCGCCCCTGCACCACCTACACCTACAGCCCCGGCTCCCACTTCCGCACCACGGTGATGGACGCCGGCCCGTCCTCCTACTGGCGACTCGGCGACGCCGCCGACGCCACCAACGCCACCAGCGAGAACATCGCCAACCAGGGCACCGACAAGGGCACCTACACCTCCGTCACCCTCGGCACCGGAACCGGCCCCCTCAACGGCTCCGCCACCACCACCGCCTCCTTCGACGGCACCGCCTCCTCCCTCGCCCTGCCCAACGGAACGCTGCGCAACAGCTACCTCGCCGTCGGCCTCTGGTTCAAGACCACCAGTCCCGGCGCCCTGGTCGGCTACCAGAACCAGCCCCTGGGCACCGCTCCCTCCCACGCCTCCCAGCCGTTGTACATCGGCACCGACGGCAAACTCCGCGGAGAGCTCTACGGCACCGCGATCGGCTTCAACCCGATCACCTCCGCCACCCCGGTCACCGACGGCAAGTGGCACTACGCCGTGCTCTCCGGCGCCGGCGACACCCAGACCCTCTACCTCGACGGCGCACCGGTCGGCACCCTCAACGGCGCCATCGACCACCTGGACACCGACTACACCTACCTCGGCGCCGGCTACACCCAGAACATCCCCTGGCCCGCCGCCCCCGCCCCCGGCGCCGCCGGCGTCAACCACTTCAACGGGCAACTCGCCGAAGCCGCCGTCTACCCGCACGCGCTCGGCGCCCCCGCAGTCGCCGCCCAGTGGGCCGCCTCGCAGGTACCCTCCGCCCAGCTCACCAACGTCGCCCTGCCCTCCGGCAAGACCAAACTCGCCGTCAGCTACGACACCGTCAACGACCGCGCCACCCAGTACACCGACCCCAACGGCGGCATCTGGAAACTCAACCAGCCCACCGTCACAGGATCCGAGCAGGAGTACCGCGGCACCGTCCTCGGCTCCCGCCCCGACGGCTACTGGCGACTCGCCGAAAGCAACGCCAGCCAGGCCGCCAACGCCATCTACACCCCGCGCCCCACCCCGAACAACGGCACCTACTCCAACGTCACCCTCGGCGCCCCCGGCCCGATGACCGCAACCACCGCCGCGACCTTCGACGGCACCACCTCCTGGGCCGAACTCCCCGCCACCTACACCCCCACCACCGGCACCGGCGCCCTCGCCCTCTGGTTCAAAACCACCAAGCCCGGCACCCTGCTCGGCTACCAGTCCTTCCCGATCGGCGGCACCCACACCGTCACCGCCGACCGCTGGACCCCCGCCCTGTACGTCGGCACCGACGGCAAACTCCACGGCGAATTCTGGACCGGAGGCCCGACCCCGATCGCCAGCAGCGCCACCGTCACCGACGGCAAGTGGCACCAAGCAGTGCTGTCCGCCGACACCCCCACCACCCAGACCCTCTACCTCGACGGCCAGAGCGCCGGCACCGCCACCGGCCAGATCAAGGACAACGGCCAGACCCACCTCTACCTCGGCGCCGGCTACGCCGGACCCGGCTGGCCCTCCGCCCCCGCCGACCCGTTCGGCCACTTCAACGGCCAGATCGCCGACGTCGCCGCCTTCGACCACGGCATCGACGCCGCCGCACTCTTCGCCCAGGCCGCCAACGGCTCCGCCGCCTACGACGGCGCCGTCGTCGACGCCCACCCCACCGGCTACTGGCGCCTGAACGACACCGCCGGCAACCAGATGGCCGAACTGCTCACCTCACAAGCCCTCACCCAGAACCAGGGCACCTACTCCAACACCACCCAGGCCGCCGGCGGCCCCTACGCCACCGGCAACACCAACGCCACCACGTTCAACGGCACCACCTCGGCCGTCCGGCTGCCCGCAAACGCCGCCCCCCGTGTCGGCAACACCGCCACCGTCGAGGTCTGGTTCAAGACCGCCAACGCCGGCGTCATCTACAGCTACCAGTCCGACCCCCTCGGCAGCACGCCGGCCACCTCCACCCCCGTCCTGTACGTCGGCACCGACGGCAAACTCCACGGACAGGTCTGGAACGGCGACAAGAACAACACCATCGCCTCCGCCACCACCGTCAACGACAACGCCTGGCACATGGCCACCCTGGTGATCGGCTACACCAGCGGCAACTACTTCCAGCAGCTCTACCTCGACGGGACAGCCACCGGCAACCGCATCACCGGCCCCACCAAGTACAGCAGCACCCAGTACTCCTACCTCGGCGCCGGATCCGCCACCGGCTGGCCGTCGGCACCAGCCGACGCCAACGGACACTTCACCGGCCAGATCGCCGACCTCTCCTACTACGGCTACGCCCTCGACACCACCATCATCGGCCGGCACTACACCGCTGCCACCGCTCCCGCGGGCGAAGCCGTCACCCAGTCCGCGAACTACCGCACCTCCGTCATCGGCTCCGTCCCCGAGGCGTACTGGCGGCTGAACGAACCCGCCGGCAGCACCGTCGTCCAGGACACCCTCGGCACCCCCCTGCCCAACCAGGAACACGGCACCTACACCAACACCACCCTCGGCGCCACGGGACCCTCCGGCAGCTCCGACGGCACCGGCGCGACCTTCAACGGCACGACCTCACTCCTGCAACTGCCGAGTTCCGCCGCCCCGCGACACGGTGCCAACAGCATCGAGTTGTGGTTCAAGACCAGCACCGCCGGCGTCCTGTACAGCTACCAGTCCTTCCCGCTCGGCACCGCGCACACGGCCGGCACCAACCAGTGGAACCCCGCCCTGTACGTCGGAGCCGACGGCAGGCTGTACGGCGGCCTGTGGACCGGCGACCCGGCCAACACCCTCGCCTCCACCAAGACCGTCAACGACAACGCATGGCACCACGCCGTGATCGCCGGCGACGACAACGGCCAAACCCTGTACCTCGACGGCGCCGGCGCCGCGAGCTCCACCGTCAAACGCACCGTCTACTACAACGGCGCCGCATACGTGTACGTCGGCGCCGGCACCGACGACGGCGGCTGGCCCAACCACCCCGCCAGCACCGACGGACGCTTCACCGGAACCATCGCCGAGGTCGCCCACTACCCGTCCGTGCTCGGCGCCGACACCGTCACCGCGCACTACAAGGCCATGGGCAGCGCCACCGCCCAGACCAAAACCACCGTCGCGACCGTCAGCGACCCCGCCTCCCACACCCTCACCTGGCGCTGGGACACCCGCACCGGCCAACTCGCCGCCACCACCGACGGCACCGCCGCGACCAGCCGCTACAGCTACGACACCCACGGCTTCCTCTACAGCACCACCGACGCGAACGGGCACTCCACCACCACCGGCCACGACGAGCGCGGCAACCCTGTCTCCACCACCACCTGCACGGACGCCGCGCACTGCCACACCGCCTACGCCAGCTACTCCTACAGCGAAGGCAACCCGTTCGACCCCTCCAACGACCGGCGCCTGACCAGCACCGACGCCAGAGCCAAGGACGCCAGCGACAGCACCTACGCCACCACTTACGGCTACAACACGCTCGGCGACCCCACCACCACGACCACTCCCGCAACCCCCGACTTCCCGGGCGGCCGCACCGCCACCACCACCTACACCACCGGCACCGAACCGGCCGTCGGCTCCACCGGAACCCAACCCGCAGCCCTGGTCGCCACCACCACCGACGTAGGCGGCGCAACCACCGCCTACGCCTACGACAAGACCGGCAACCTCACCCGCACTACCACACCCACCGGCCTGGTCACCACCCGCACCTACGACAACCTCGGCCGCACCACCGCTACGACCACCACCTGCACCGACTGCGGAAACGCCGCCGCGTCCACCACCACGGCCTACACCTGGGACGGTCTCGGCAACCCGCTGACCCAGACCGATCCCGCCACCACCGACGCCGTCACCGGCACCGTCCACACCCGCAAGACGGCCCTCACCTACGACACCGACGGCAACCTCACCACCCGGACCGTCTCCGACACCACCGGCGGCGACGCCTCCCGAACCACCACCTGGGCCTACAACACCACCAACAACCTCCTCAACAAGACCACCGACCCCGCCGGCCGCACCACCGTCTACACCTACGACGCCTACGGCAACGTCACCAACAGGACCGACCCCGCCGGCACCCGGTGGAGCTACACCTACGACGGACGCAACCGGCTCGTGCGCACCGGCATCGGCAACTACACCGGCAGCCCGCTCGATCCCGTCCCCTCCCGCGCCCAGGTCCTCGAAGCCCGCGCCTACGACCCCGCCGGCCGCCTGGCCACCGTCACCGACGCGATGGGCCGCACCACCCACACCTACTACAACGACGACAACACCGTCGCCGAGGTCGACCTCGACGCCTACCGAAGCCCCGACGGCACCCAGCGCACCGTCGTCCTGCAGCAGAACACCTACGACGCCGCAGGCCGGCTCACCCAGCAGACCACCGGCGGCGGCAAGACCACCGTGGCCACCGTCTACGACGCCGCCGGCCGCACCACCGCCACCACCCTCGACCCCGGCGGCCTCAACCGCACCACCGCCTACACGTACGACGCCGCCGACAACGTCCTCACCACTGTCCTGAGCGGCGGCGGCGAGACCCGCGAAACCGACGCCACCTACAACAGCGTCGGTCAGGTCCTCACCCAGACCGTCAAGAACACCCCTGCCGACAGCACCGTCAAGAACACCTACGACCAGCGCGGCCTCCCGCTCACCACCATCAGCCCGCTCGGCAACACCGCCGGCGCCGACCCGGCCGCCTACACCACCACCTACAGCCACGACGCCCTCGGCCGCCTCACCCTCACCACCGCTCCGCCCGCCGACACGACCACCGTCGACCCCGCCACCGGCACCGCCACCGTCCTGCACGGCACCCGGGCGATCTCCCGGGCCGGCTACGGCATCGACGACGACCCGACGTCCACCCAGGACCCCACCGGCAGCATCACCACCTACACCCACACCTGGGACCCGGCCACCGGCCACCACGAATCCGTCGCCAGCCCCTCATACGCCGCCCCGGGCCAGACCGCCGCCGTCACGGCCATCACCCAGATCGACTACGACGCCCTCGACCGGCCCCAGCGCCAACTCGACGCCAAGAACCAGCTGACCACCCACACCTACGACCAGCTCGGCAACCTCGTCGCCACCGACTACCCGCAACTGGCCGGTACCGCCCCGAAGGCGTACGCGACCTTCGACCTCGCCGGGGACCTGCTCTCCGCGACCGACCCGACGGGTGCCCGCACCGAATCCACCTACGACGACCTCGGCCGGCCGATCACCACCACCGACCTGGTCCGGCACCCCACCACGGCCACTGACGCCTTCACCACCACCCTCGAGTACGACGACGCCGGGAACACCACATCCGTCACCACTCCCACCGGAGCCCGCACCACCGCCACCTACAACGCCGCAGGCGAGAACACCTCCGTCACCGACCCGCTCGGCAACACCACCACCAGCACCTACAACCTGGCAGGCCAGCCCCTCAAGAACACCCAGCCCGGCGACCAGCCCGGCACCCCGGGCCCCGCCACCACCATCGGCTACGACCGGGCCGGCCAGATGAAGACCACTACCCGGCTCTCGGCAGCCGGCGCCGTGCTGGCCAGTAGTGCTGCCTCCTACGACGTGGCGGGCAACCCGGTGTCCGCCACCGACGCCGACGGAAACACCACCACGGCCGCCTACGACAACCTCGGCCGCATCGTGCGCCACATCGAGCCCGTCTCCGCCACCGCGAACGTCACCACCGCGTTCGGCTACGACGCCACCGGCCACCGCACCGCCTACACCGACGGCAACGGCAACACCACCTACTACACCTTCAACACCCACGGGCTGCCCGAGTCCACCATCGAGCCCGCGACCCCCGCCTACCCGAGCGTCGCCGATCGCACCTACACCCTCGGCTACGACCTCCTCGACGCCCCCACCACAAAGAACGAACCCGGCGGCGTCACCCTCACCAACGCCTACGACGTCCTGGGCAACCTCACCGCCCAGAACGGCACCGGCGGCGAAGCCGCCACCAACCCCGCCCGCACCTTCGGCTACGACCTGGCCGGCCGCCTCACCTCGATGTCCGCCCCCACCGGCACCCAGACCTACACCTACGACGACCGCGGACAGCTCACCGCCGCCAACGGCCCCCTCAGCCACGCCACCTACACCTACAACGGAGACGGCAACCTCACCCGACGAACCAACGAATCCGGCCCCGCCACCTACACCTACGACAACGCCGGCCGCCTGAAGACCTTCGCCGAACCCCTCACCAACACCCTCCTCACCTACAGCTACACCACCCGCGACCAGGTCGCCACGATCCAGTACGGCACCGGCAACAACCGCACCTACACCTACGACGACCTCGGCAACACCACCGGCGACAGCCTCACCACCGCCACCGGCACCGCTGTCTCGTCCCTCACCTACACCTACTTCCCCTCCGGCCGCCTCAAGACCAAGACCACCGCCGGCCTCGCCGGAGCGAGCACCAACACCTACGCCTACGACCAGGCCGGCCGCCTCAGCACCTGGACAAACGGCGCCACGCCCACGAGCTACGGCTATGACGGCAACGGCAACCTCACCGCAAACGGCGCCAACACCGCCACGTACAACCAGCGCAACCAGCTCACCTCCAACAGCCTCGGCACCAGCTACACGTACACCGCCCGCGGCACCCGTTCCACCAGCACCACCGGCAACGCCACCACCACCGCGACCTACGACGCCTACGACAACCTCACCGCCCAACAGGGCCAGACCTACACCTACGACGCCCTCGGCCGCCTCACCCAGTCCGGCACCCACGCCTTCACCTACGACGGCCCGACCGGCACCCTCACCTCCGACGGCACCGAGAACTACTCCCGCACCCCTCGCGGCACCCTCACCGCCATCGGCTCGGCGAACAGCGCGGCCCTGGCCTACACCGACCGCCACGACGACCTGATCGGCACCTTCGCCGCCACCGGCACCGCCCCGACCGCTTCCACCGCCTACGACCCCTGGGGCAAGCCCACCGGTTCGACCGGCAACCCAGCCAGCCTCGGCTACCAGGGCGGCTGGACCGACACCACCACCGGCCAGGTCAGCACCGCCAGCCGCTGGTACGACCCCGCCACCGCCGGCTTCACCAGCCGCGACACCGCCACCCTCGCACCGACCACCGCCGCCACCGCCAACACCTACTCCTACGGCGCAGGCGACCCCCTCGCCAACACCGACCCCAGCGGCCACAACCCCTGCACCAGCGGACCCAGGCCAAGCCGGGACGGATCACCCACCAACCCGTACGGGAACAGGACCGCGAAGAACCGCCAGGCCACGATGGAGCGGTACTACGACCTCTCGTCGTACAACAGCCGCTCCAACGGGAACCCCAACAGGGCCCAAAGGAACCAGCAGGCCACGATGGAGCGCTACTCCGACCTGGCCAGGTACAGCGCCGCCGGCGGCGGCGGACAGACCGCGGCCGACTACGGATCCTCGGCCTGGCAGAAGCGAGGAAGCGGCTACGGGTCCGGAAAGAACGGGCGCGATCCGCGCGTCACCAAGATGGAAAAGGAGAGCTTCAGCTTCCAGAGATGGGCACCCGCCGGCAATTCGAAGAGAGGGGGCGACGAGTATGGGCTGGCAGCTGGATATGATGACTGCGACGACAATTCCGGGTCGAACGGATATCGTCCCCCAAGAATCGACTGGACAAGGGTTGAGCCAGGCCACAACCCCAACAGCGACAACACTCCCGCGGCGTCCTCACTCAACGGGCAGCAGGCAGGACAGACCCAGAACATTGTCGCCTCGGCGTCGAACCCCGCCGCCGCTGCTGCATCGCTGCAAGCGGCCGGCGCTCCCGGCTCCGCACCGGCTCCATCTTCAGGCGAAGACGACCCGGAGAACTGGGGATCGTGCCTCAGGAGCCGCCCTCCGGGAGCTGAGGACCTCGGCACGGGCTGGGTGAATTACGAGCCGCTTGAAGCGCCGACCAACAGGTCCTTCGGCGCCGAGGCCTGCATGGTCGGTACCAATGCGCTCGCGGAATTCCCGACGGATGCCGGCGATGGCCAGAAGGCAACGCAATCGCCTATTGCAGGGTGGGCCGAAGCGCAGAGAATGGCCGCCAAATATCCGGAGGCCTCCTCGGTCAGTCGCTGCCATTTCATTCCGCGTCAGTTGGGCGGTTCCGGAAGGGCCGAAAATCTGGCCCCATGCTGGCAATATCCGGTTAATACCGGGAGCGGCAGCATGATGGACTACCAGGACTTTGCCGACAGCTATCTCCGCAAGGGGAATGTAGTGGAGATGGCGGTATATGCGCACTATCAGAAGGGTGACACTGTGCCGTTTGGGTTCGGCATTGCAGTCTGGGTGTGGGACAAGGAAGGAAAGTTGGTGAAGACGATGCGTACGCCCACCGACCACTGGCTCGAAAATCGGTGGGGCAACATCAACCTCGCCACAGGACGTGAAACGTGGTGAGTACGGCCAGCCGGTGGCGGGCTGGTCCCTCACGCGAGGTCGGCGTCAATTCGCCCCTGGGCCGCGCCGGCGCCACATCGTCGCCCGGTAGGAGCAGACGCGGCTGACCGATGAGGCCGGCACCTGGCTGGGCGCGGCCGAGGAGGTCGGCCTCGTGTCCTCCTCCTTGGCGCCGAGTGAGGACCGTGCCGCGGTGCTGCTGGACGACCGGGGCAGGGTGTGGGCGCAGTGCCCCACCGGCGGCGGGAGTGACGACCTGGTCCTGTCGCTGGTGTTACGCCCGCGAGGAGGCGGTCTCCGTGCAGGACCTGGCCGAGCAGGGCGTGCGGCTCACCCATGTCGGATGGACCCGCTGACCGGCAGGCTCAGAGGCTGCTGATGAGCCGGGCCGGGACGGTGAGGAGCATGAGCAGTCCGGCTTCGGCTGCGGGTCGGAGGCCGAAGACGTCGGTGAACGGGCCGGTGACCAGCAGGAGGGCGCGGTGGTCGCGGACGCGCCGGCGCCAGTGCCGGTCGGCGGCGATCTCGCCGTCGAACCAGGTGGTCCCGTCGGGCCGGTGCAGGGTGAGCCGGTAGTCGTTCAGGACCGCCGACCAGTCGGGGTGCGGGTCGGCGGTGTCGTGGCTGGCCCAGCCGTCGGCGGCGGGCACCGGGCGGTCGGGGGCGGCGGGGACGATCAGCGCGGGACGGCCGTCGGGCATCAGCTCCGGCCAGGGCGTGCCCTTCAGCCCGGTGGCGCTGATCATCTCCATGCCGGTGCAGTTCCCCCCGTCCGTGCCGCTCACCCCCGGTCGACATCATCGGGCATCAGGCGCTGCCAGGACGGGCGAACGGCCTGACGACCAGGCAGTTGAGCCGGCCCTGGGCCGCCGGTTGCCACCGGCCTCGGCCGTGCCGTAGGGCCGTGCTGCGCCGACCGGACGGGTCACAGCTCACGGTCCAGGTGGACGGTGATCCACCACAGGGTGGGCCCCGGTGACGGCCGGGGCCCACCGCCGTGGGCGCTGTCAGGCGCCGGCGGGTGCGTCTTCGATGTCGGAGATGAGCTTGGTGCTCAGATCGCTCTGGACGGCGAGCCGGGTGTGGCCGGCGTCGGGGCCGGTGCCCCAGGTGAGGGTGACGGTGGTGAACAGGTGGCCGGCACCGGAGTCGTGGTAGCGGACTTCCCAGTGTGTGGGGACGTCCTGGGCACGCAGGACGCCGTCGGCGTGGTTGGCCTCCTCCCAGGCGGCCAGCCGCTGGCGGAGGTCCTCGGTGAGGTAGTGGGCGCGCAGCTCCTCGCCGAGGTCGTCGGTGCCGTCGTCGACGGCGTCGATGTAGGCGCCGTAGAAGTCGGCGACCCTGTCGACGGCGGAATCGGGACTCCCGCTGCGCGTCGGTGTGCTGGTCTCGGTGGTGGTCATGGGGACGTCTCCTTGGTCGGGCTGAAGGCTGGTTGGCTGACAACCGACTAACGATCCCTTCCCGTCCGGGTCGCGGCCTGGCCGTCCCGCCCGGTGGCTCGGGGCCGGGCGGGTCTGCTTCCGCCTGATGCCCTGTCTGGCGCCCCGTCTGCCGGGCCGCTTGACATCGCCACCCGACCCGGGAGCGCCGCGCCGGGCGCCGGCCCCTGAACGAACCCACCGGCGTGCCCCGTTCCCGCCGTCGTGGGGTTCTGCCGCCGGCCGGTCCGCGGTGCGGCTGTCAGGCCCTCCCGCTGCGCCCCGGTCGCCGGCCGGGGCCGTCCTGGTGTCCGTCGCGCGAGCCGGCACCGGGTGGGGTGGCGTTCGGGCGTTCTGCTGCGTCGGGCCGGGGCGTGTTGGGACGCTGCGGTGGTGAAGAGTGTGCGTGGGGTGGGCCCGGATCGTGTCTGTGTGCTTCCTGGCCGTCCGGACTGGATTCGGGACGTCGCCTGCCTCGGTGACGAGGTGTTGGGGATGCTTGCCGCGGCTGCCGCGGCTGCGGCGGCGAACGCGTACCGGGACGACGGCCGCTTTCTGCTGACCGCCGATGCCTGCCGGGCCGCGGGCCTGCTCGTCGAGACTCCGGCCGGGGCCGTTCCCGAGGACGGCGGCGCCGGCCAGGTGGTGCTGTACACGGTGCCGGTCTGGAAGCTGGAGGCGTTGTGGGACGTGCTGCTGGTGCTGCGCCGCGCGGTGGCGGGCGACCCGGACACGGACGTGGTGCGCGGGCTTCTGGAGCTGCTGTGCGCCGACGTGGTCGCTGCGGCCCGGACGGTGGGGCGGGTGGTCGCGGATCTGGAGAAGGTGGCGGCGGTCCTGGTGCTGGAGCTGCCGGAGGTCAAGGCGGTGGCCACGGCCGTGGTCCTGGGCGAAGAGCGGGGAGATGCCGCCGTCGACGCCTACCGCCGGATCACGGCCGCCTGGACGGACGCCGGAGTCCGGCACTGACCTGGCCCCGCTGCCCGGACGTGCAGGGCTCGCGCGTCGAGCAGCTCGCCATCGCCTGCTGGGACCGCAGGAGGACGGGCCGGTCCCCTGGGCCCGGGCGGGTCGTCTGAGGCCCCGTCCGGGGCCGTGTGGGGGCCGTAGGATGCCGGCCATGGCGATGAGCGATGATGTCCCTGACGGTCCGTCAGTTCCCGTGCACGGAATCGGCCCGCGGCCGCCGGTGCCGACCTGCGACTTCTGCTCGCGCCCGGGGGCGATCGTCTTCTTCGCCACCGCCGAGTTCTTCATCGACCTCCCCACCTACACCTGGGCGTCGGGCGACCGGTTCTACGCCTGCCCGACGTGCCGGGCGCTGGTCGACGCCGGCGACTGGCCGGGCCTGATCGCCTACGCCGGCCTCGGCGCGCGCGGCGCCAAAGTGGTGGAGGGCTTCCGCGACCACCACACCCCGGGCGCGGTCACGTTCGAGCCCGGCACCCACCCCGAGCACAGCCGCTGACCCCGGGCCCCTCGCACCTCGTTGCCCGGACATGCAGGACCGGTGCGTCGAGCAGCTCGCCATCGTCTACTGGGACCGCACGATGAGGCCGGCCTCGTGCCTATCGTGTCCGTGCCGAGTGAGGACCATGCCGCGGTGCTGCTGGACGATCGGGGCAGGGTGTGGGCCGAGTGCCCTACCGGTGGCGGGAGTGACGACCTGGTCCTGCCGCTGGTGTTCGCCCGCGAGGAGGCGGTCTCCGTGCGGGGCCTGGCCGAGCAGGGTGTGCGGCTCACCCACGTCGGATGGGTTCGCTGACGGGCAGCCAGGAGCCCTGCACGCCTTCGAGCTTGCAGGGCTCCTGGCTGCCCGGCCTGCTGGTGCCGGGCGGGCCACCGGTTCGGGGCCGGCCCACCACCGGGGTCAGCGTGCGGTCGGGTTCCACGGGTGGTCGGGGTTGTCGAGCCACAGGGTGCGGGTGCCGGCGGTGGTGACGGTGAGCCCGAACCTGTCGTAGCCGGGCCGGCCGGCTTTGTCCCAGGCCTGCCAGGCGGTGTGGATCTCTTCCCACAGCCGGCGGGGTCCGGTCTGCCGCACGTCGAACTCGGCCTGGCCGGGCACGGAGTCGACCGTCGCCCAGGAGGTCACCGCGGTGTCGAAGAACCACCACGTCACCGTGTCCCGGTACGGGGCGCGCCGGTAGTAGAGGTCCGGCAGGGCGGCGCCGATGGCGAACTGGGCGAGCCAGGAGTCCCCGATGTCCTCCGGGTCGAGGCCGGTGAGCGACGGCGTGGCGTCGCCGGGCCATTCGCCGGGCAGGTAGGCGTCGACGGGCGGTGCCTGGTAGCGCTGCTGGCGCATCCGCATGAAGTCGGCGGCCCCGGTGAAGCGCCCGCTCGCGGAGCGTCCGTCGTCGGCGACGCGGAGGCGGGCGGTGGCGCCGCCGCCGAACAGCGTGGCGGTGGGGGCCACGATGACACCGCCCGGCACGGTCTGTTCGAGCCAGGCGACGGGGACGTCGGTCAGCAGGCTCGAGCAGGTGGCGATCAGCCGGTCGGCCCGCCCGTCCACCCCGTCCACCCCGTCTGCCCCGACCGCCGCGTCGGCGCCGTCCCCGAGCAGCACCTCCACCCCGCCCAGGCCCGCCGCCGCCAGGTTCCCGCGCGCGCAGCGGGCGACGGCCTCGTCGATCTCGACGCTCACCACCTGCTCCGCGCCCAGGCGGTGCGCCAGGAGCGCGGCGTTGAAGCCGGGCCCGGTGCCGACCTCCCGCACCCGGTGCCCGTCCTCGACGTCGAGGTCGCCGAGCATCCGCGCCACCATCGTCGGCATGCTCAGGCTCGACGTGAAGTCCCGCTGCCCGCCGCCCTCGTCGCCGTCGTCCCACTGCGTGATCGCCGCCGTGTCCCGGTACGCGCCGGCCAGCCACTCCTCCGGATCCGTGCC
The DNA here is from genome assembly GCF_000696185.1 of Kitasatospora cheerisanensis KCTC 2395. GTDB lineage: Bacteria > Actinomycetota > Actinomycetes > Streptomycetales > Streptomycetaceae > Kitasatospora > Kitasatospora cheerisanensis. The sequence continues at coordinate 21,172 of NZ_KK853999.1, forward strand.
CTGGTCGCGCCGCACCGCCGCGCCGTCGACGAACTCCCAGTACACGGGCGGCAGGAACAGATGCCGGGCCACGGCCTCGAACGACCCGCGCCACCCCGCGTCCAGCACACCCGCCTCGGCGAGCCGATCGGCCAGCGCCACCCGCGCGCCTGCCGCCAGGTCGCCGCTCACTTCTTGTGCTTCGGGTCCGGAGCCGGCCCCTGACCGTCCGGGCTCGGCTTCGGCCCGATCGCCGGACCACCCGGCTTCGCGTGCGCCCCGCCCCCGCCGTCCTGCTCCCCGCCCTTGTTCTCGTCACCCATCGTCGATCCCCTCTCACGCAACGAAACCAGCATCGTGGCGTGCGCGCCCCACGGGCCGCAAGAGCGTGTCGTCGGACTCCCGGCCTGAGCGCCGCGTCGCGGCCGCGAGACGCTCACCGGAGCGGACCTCATTGGTCGCCGTACTCCACGACCTTCCACCCGTCCGGGAGCTTTCGGACCTCGAAGCCCGGCGCGAGTACCTGGTGCACGTACGAGCGGTCCGCCCAGTTGGTGAGGGTGTCGTGGACGGTGCTGATGATCGGCTCGTCCGTGTTGTCGAAGAGCACCACCGGCTCCAGCGACGAGAACATGATCGAGCCGGAGTCCTTCTTGATCGGTAGCCACCCGATCACCGGCACCACCATGATCAGGCTGTCCTCCGGGCAACCGATCGCCACCCGCCAGCCGTTCGGCGCCGCCACAAAGCCCGCCAGCCCACTCGTATCAGTCATGGCCCCACCCTGGCCCTGCCTCGACCTCCCGTCCCGGACTTCGCCGATTCTCCTGCCCGGCCGTTGCGGCCGATCGCCGAGTCCGGACGGCCACCCCGGGGGGCGTATGTGTGATTCACGCCACGCCCTGTTACGGAGTGTGCTCGAATGGGTGCTCCATTGACCTCTCTACCTGTCACTCTCTGGCAGCCACAGTGCACGATGTCGCTTTGAGTAGTTGAGCGACTTCTGATCGTGAGATTTATCCGGTCGGCATGCGTGAACGGCAGGCCTCGTTTGGTTGTGTGGTCGTGGGCCACAACGTGACCCCGGCGTGCAGGACCTGACGCCGCGTCGACCGAAAGAGTCCGATGAAAACCCTCCGTGACACGGTGCCGCAGGTGCGTGCGGCCCGTACCCGATCCCGCCGGCCGGGCGCTCGTTCCGTGCCGGCCGCGGTGTCCTGCAGCGCGCGGGCGGCCTGGTGAACGACGACACCTTCGCCACCGGCAACGGCCCGGCCGTGCACGACCCCGTCGACCTGCCGCTCGACTTCGAGGCCTTCTTCCTGGCCAACCAGAAGGACTACCGGCAGTTCGTGAGATGCTCGGCGACCGCAGCGCCGCCGACGAGGTCGCCCTCGAGGTCTTCACCCACCTCTGCTGCCACTGGGCCGAAGCCCTGGAGGCCCCCGACTTCGAAGCCCACACCCGCACCGTCCTGGTCGGCGCCGTCACCTACCGCGTCCACCGCCTGCGCCGTGAACACGACCTCGCCGCGCGGCTGCACGCAGCCCGCCGGCTCCTGCGGCAGATCCGGGAGACCCTCGTCAACGCCGACGGCGGCGTCGGCCTGTTCGCCGCGATCGCCGACCTCCCCGACCGCCAGCAGGAGGTTGTGATCCTGCGCTACTCCATGGGCTACACCTCCGCGTTCACCGCCCTGATCCTCAACCTCGCCTCCCGCACGGTCGACTACCACTGCCGCCACGCGGTCGCCTCCCTCGACCAGACGCTGACCGGCCTTCACGTCCTGCGCCGCACCACCGTCATCCCTCGGCCCCGCCGGGAAGGAGTCCGATGAACCCCGACGACATCCTCGAGTCCCTGCTCGCCCGGCCCGAGGCCGAGGACGACGACTTCGACGTCCCCGGCGCCCTGCGCCGGATCTCCGCCGACGTCGCCCGCATCCGGCGCCGCCAGCAGCCCCCGCCCACCTGGTGGGCCGAGCAGGCCCACGCCCGCGAGTGCCTGGACGCCGTCGTGCGCACCGAGATCGCCGCCCGCGCCAGGACGATCGGCGGCCTGGCGAACCTCGCCGAACTCGCCGACCGCGCCACCGCGGCCCACCCCCGCCACGCCGGCGGGACCGAGGAGATCGCCCAGGAGATCATCGCCTTCCGACTCTTCGGCTGCCTGCTTCACCACACCGGACAACACCCCGTCAGCGCGGAATTCTGGTGGAAGATCGGAGCCGGCGCCGGAGACCGGACCTCCGCCTGGTGCCTGTACCTGCACCACCTCGGCCACGGCGAGATCGAAGAAGCCCGGCTCTGGTTCGACCAGGCCGTCCACGTCGACGAAGCCGACGAGCCGCTCCAGCCCGGCGTTCCCGCGCCCGCCGTTCCCGACATGGAGGACTACTTCCGCACCGCGCCGATCGTCGGCGACGTCCGCGCCTCCGCCCCGGCCGCAGCACCCCCCGGCAGGCTCCTCGCCGAGGTCCAGCGCCTTGTGACCACCACGAGCGACGACACCTACGGCATCGTCACCTGCCCCGACCGCCGCCTCGCCGACCGCATCGAGGAGTACGCGAGCCTGAACTGACCCGCCGACCGCAACTGCGCGTATTCGGATATATGACGGCCGGAGGATCAACTTCCTTCGCTGTCAGCCGGTTTGCCGTAGCAGCGCTTCCCCGGATCGCCAAAACTCCCGGCGGCCGGGATGGGCGGGCATGAAGAAGGGCGCCGGGATGGACCCGGCGCCCTGCAATGTCTTCTTAATCATCGGGCCGGCTGCGGCAACAGCTGGTGGCCCATCCCTTGTGCTAACCAACCGACAGCCAGGGAAAGCCGTCGTGAGCCAGCATCACAACCGGGTGCTGCAGCTACAACCGACTGCGGGACAAGAGGGCGTTCTTTGAAACAATCTGACGCGATGGGATCTCTATGACCTGCTGAAACGATGGTCCATCGCCTGCCTTGTGTCCGACGAAACTGTCTAAGAAATACGGACACTCTGAAACAATGGGCGGGGACTCCCAGGGTACGGACTTGCTTTTGAAGTCCCCTACAGGCGAAGATCTGTGATGCCCCGTCAGTTCCGTGGACGGCAAGCCACAAGGGGCGCACCCAGCTAACCAACCGACATCAGAAGAAAGTTGAGGAGGGCTTCTATGCCCATGTCCCTGCCCCCCCGGCCGCTGAGCGGCGGCCTGCCGGTGGGCGTCATCGCCGTCGTGATCCTGATCGTGGTGATCGCCGGCACGGCTGTCGTCCAGCCCGCCGTGGTGGCCAACCCGATCGTGGCCGCCGCGGCCACCGCTGTCGTGACCACCGCGGTCGCCTGGTTCATCAAGCGGGCCCTGCGCAGCACCGTGCGCCTGCGCTGGAACCTGAGCCGGTAGTCGTGGCCGGCCGCAAGAAGGCCGGAGTCGAGCCGGGGCCGGCGGAGGACCTCGCAGAGTTCCTCCGCCGGCTCCGTCGGCGACCCGACGGCACCGATCTGACCTACAGGCAGCTCGCGGACAGGCTCGGCGGCGTCCGCTACTGCTCGCTCGTCACCCTCTCCCGCGCGGACCGGGGCGGTACCTTCCTTCCCCGCCCGGAGACGGTTCGGGGCTACGTGAGCGCGTGCGGCGGCGGCGCCGCCGAGCAGGAGCAGGCCCGTCGGCTCCTCGCCACGGCCAAGCGCCGCCACCAGCGGGAGAAGACCGCGGCCGCGTACGCCGACCCCAAGCTCGGGAAGCAGGAGGCGCGCCGCCGGCACCCGACGGTTGCCCCGCACCCCGACTACATGCGCAGCCCGATCGACTTCCAGCTCGGGCTCCGTTCCTACCGGCACGAGACCGGCGGCCTCTCGGTACGCGGCATCGCCCGCAACGCGGAGGAGGCCGGCTACGCGATCTCCAAGAGCGCGGTGAACCGGATGCTCACCGGGCCCCGGTCGTTTCCCACCTGGGACCAGGTGGAGGCGTTCCTGTTCGGCTGCAGGCCGCACCGGCTGCCCGACCTCGACACCTGGAACAGCGCCTGGCGGCGCGTGTTTGCTCGGCCGACAGCAACACGAGTGGCCACCCTGGCGACCGAGCCCTGGATCGGGGCGGCCCCGGCCTGGCTCGCTCGGTATCACCACGTACTACCGGCGGGGACCGGCGGGAAGGACTCGGTGGAGCGCGTGGATCTCCTCGCCAAGGCGGAGCGGGCCATACTGGAGGGCCGGATCAGCCCCTCCGCAGCGGAACGAGCTCTGGCGAGCGCGATTATCCAGGCGGCCCGATCGTCGCTCCGCGGTTCGGCACCGTCGCAGCCCTGACGAGCGCGGTTGCTGCGCCCGTGTGGCGGGTGGGTGATTTGTTGAGCGGTCGTGTTTCTGGGCTGGGGGTTGATGGGTTGGTTGGGAAGGGCCGGTCGGTGGTGGGGGTGGTGTTCGGGGTGGGGCCGGTTCTCGGGGGGTGTTGCCAGCTGGTGGTCAGGGCGGTTTGGCCTGCGGGTTTTGGTGGTGGGTTGAGAGCTTGTGGATGGTGTGAGAAGGGGTGGGGTTTCCCGCTGTTTGGTTGATAGCCCTGTATGTGCCGCGCGGTGGCGGGGATGGCTGCGGCCGGGCCGGCCTGGGTGTTCAGCGGTTTCGGGTGTGGTGGTGGGTCCAGGTGGTGAGGAGGTTGCCGGGCAGCGGGGTGAGGTGGGGCAGGCCGAGCGCGCGGGCGGTGTGGTCGAGGAAGGCGTGGACGGCCGGGTGGGGGCGGCCGTGGCGGGGTGGCGGGGAACAGTGGGGTAGCGGCCAGGGCGCGGGCGAGGGTGACGGTTTCGGGGTAGGTGACGGCGTCTCGGGCCAGGAGTGTCCAGGAGCCGGTGACGGGCTGGACGTCGGGGTTGGCGTGTTGGAGGAGGTGCCGGCGGCGGCGCCAGCGGGCGGTCAGGGCCGCGTGGGTGGTGTGGTCGTGCCAGCGGGTGGTGGTCGCGGCAGCCCAGGTCCACGCGTCTGCGGCGTGGGAGCGGTGTCGTAGACGCCGATGGGATCTGTACGCGGTGTCGAGTTCGGGTAGCGCGGCGGTGCTGAGGCTGTGGTGGGGGCCGGCGGCCCAGTGCTGGTGGCGTGGGCAGAGTCTGGCGTGGTCGGTGGTGCCGGCTGTGCGGCGCAGCGTGCACGTGGGGTAGGCCCGCAGCGGTGCGTGGCGGGGGTCGAGCCTGTGCCACCAGGCGTGGCCGCCGGCGTTGCCCGCACGTGCGCGGCCGGGCCCCGCGGCGGGGGAGGGAGTGCCGAGGTGGGGCAGGGCGCGGGTGAGGTGGTGGTGGGGGAGGCGGGTGAACGCGGCCAGGCGGTGCTGTGCCGTGTGGTCGAGGTGGAGTTCGCTGCCTGCGGGGGTGCGGCTGGGGCGGCCGCTTGCGGTGATGGCGAGGCCGTCCAGCAGGTGTGCGGGTGTCAGGTGGTGGGCGTCGGCGAGGCGCTGGAGCCAGGAGGCGGTGCTTTCCGCGGCAGGGGCCGGATGTCCAGCAGGGTGGGCGCCGGGGTGAGGAGGACCGGGAGCGGCCGGGTGCCGGATACGGGCACGGTCACCGGATCGGGTCCGGGTGCGGCCGCCCGCGGACCGCCCGGGGGGTGCTGCGCCTGGTGTCCGGTGGCGGGGCCGCCGTCTGCCTCTGGCCCGGTGGCGGTTGCGGGCGGGTTCACCGTCGTCGTGCCGTGGGCCGGATCGGTCGGTGGTGTTGTTCGGCGAGGTGGTCGAGGGTGATCGCGTCCAGCGAGGTCTTGGTGATTTTCTCCGTGCCGTCGAGGATCGCGGTGATCGCGGCCTGGCGGATGAGGCGGGAGAGGCTGCCGATCCGCCCGGCGGTGCGCTGGTGGAGGTAGGGGGCGAGCCGCCGTAGGGAGCCGGGCCGGTGGGCGGTGAGGTCGAGGGCGTTCTCGAACGCGGCGACGGTGGAGCGGAACGGGGTGCGGTCGCCGATGAGGGCGGGCAGGGGGTCGCAGTCGATCAGCGAGGTACGCCCGGCCAGCTGCGCGCCGCGCACCCCGGTGAACAGCGGGGTGTCGGTGACGTCGATGCCGGCGTAGACGAACGTGGCGGGCAGGCGTTCGGTGAGGTCTTTGAGGAAGTCGGCGGCTTCCGAGCCGTTGGTGGTGCGGGGGTTGAGGCGGTGGATCTCGTCCACGAGGACCAGACTGACTCCCAGGCTGGTGTACATGCTGCACACGGTCGTGGTGAGCAGGGCCTGGGTCATGCGCGGGCCGACCGGCAGGCCGACGAAGCGGGCGAACTCGGCGGCCAGGCTCTTGGCGCTCGCTCCGGGCGGCACCAGGATGTACGCGACCGGCGCCCGCCCGGGGACGGGAGTGCGGGACAAGGACCGCTGGTGCAGTTCGTAGGTGCGCCCGACTTCCTGCAGGGCGGTGCTCTTGCCGGTGGTGGGTGGTCCGGTGACGATCAGTCCGGGCCGTGCGGTGCCGTCCTGGTGGCGCCCGAGCAGCGTGAGGGTGCGCACGCTCGTGGTGATCTGCTCCAGGGCCGGGGTGCGGACGACGACGAACCGGGAGTGGTAGACCAGGCGTTGGGCCGCGCTGCGCCGGGGCCCCTCCGGTGAGGGCGGTGCGGGCCGTTTGCGGTCGACGAAGCGCCGCCATTCCTCCCACGTGGTGGGCGTCGCGGTCCCGGCCTGGACTGCGGGCTGGCCGGCGGCCGGGGTCACCACTGCTGTGCCTCCTCGGCCGCGTCGTACAGGCCGAAGCCGGTGTCCACCGCATCCTCATCGTCCAGTTCGTCCTCGTCGTCCCAGGCGAGGCCGGCGTCGAGACCGTCCTCGTTCTCACCGCGCGGGTACGGACTTCCTGGCGGTGACATCGGTGTGGGCCACGGTGCGGCGGCGTCGAACAGCGCCGCGGGGGCCCCGCCTTCCCCGGCCGCCGTCCCGGACCGTGCAGCGCCGGCCCGCCGCGGCCTCGGAACAGCCGACCCGTGGTCGTCAGACTGCTGCCCGGGGCCTGAGTTCTCCGGGGCGGCGGTCTGCTTCTGGCGCCTCGTCTTCCCGCGTCCTCGGATCCGTCCGCCCGGATCCTCCACGGCACCGACGGGCCCACCGGGCCCGCTGGTGTGGTCGTGGGGGAGGGCGGCGGGTGCGTGGCGGGTGAGCAGAGCGTGTTCGCGGGGGTGGGCAGTGCCGTTTCGGGCGCGGCGCAGGAGGTCGTCGAGGGCGCGTGCGAGGTCGGCTTCGTGCCGGTCGCGGTCCCCGCGCCGGGCGACGGTGTCCTTGAGGTGCTGCCACAGTTGGTCGCCGAAGGGCTGGTGGACGTGGTCGGCGTGGATCCACGGGATGGGCGTAAAGGCGCCGTCACCGAGGCGGACCCAGATCCGGCGGGCGTCGTGGGGGTTGTGGTGGACCTCCCACCGGCCCTGCTGCGCCGTGGTGCCGGAGGCCTGGCCGCGGTAGTCGCCGAGTGCGGGGTGGTCGTAGGTGCGGTGGTTCAGGCGGATGCCGCGCTCGGTGATCGGCTTCCATACGACGGGCAGCAGCTCGATGTAGTCGTCGCCGCTCAGCGGCAGCGGCACGTACCCGCCGGCGCCCAGCATGGCGCCCCACATCTCGTTCGGGCTCAGCGCGGTGGCGGGCATCGACGGGTGGCGCAGCCCCTCGGCGGGTCTGTTCTGCCACTCGGTGGCGATCCACCGGTCGAGCATGTCCTGGAGCTGGGCGACGCTCCACAGGGCTTCGCGCTGGCTGTCGGATCCGCGGCGCAGGACGTTTGAGCCGGTGTGGCCGGCGACGTGTTGGCAGAACAGGGTGTTGATGGACCCGAAGGCGCGCTCGACGTGGCCCTTCGCGGTCGGGCGTCTCGGCGGGGTGGGCTGCACGCTGATGCCCAGGCTTTCGCAGGCGGCCAGGAACGCCGCGGAGAGGAAGATCCGGCCGCGGTCGACGACCACGGTCTCCGGCACCACCACCGGGCGCCCCACAGCTTGCTCCAGGCGCGGGTCCGCGTCCAGGAGGTCCTCGTACGGCACGGGCGCGCGGGACATTGCCAGCGGCTCGGGCCAGGTGGGGCGCAGCGGGTGCGGGACGGCCATCTCGGCGAGCAGCAGCGCCGCGTCGACGGCCTTGGTGCTCGCCGGGCGCAGAACGGCGGCCAGGATGGAGCGAGTGGCGACGTCCAGCGCGATGGTCAGCTCCGGGCGGCCGGTGGTGCCGTCGGCGAAGACGGCCATGACGGCCAAGCGGGTGGAGTCGAGCATGACCTGCTCGCCCGGCCGCAGCGCCACCGCCGGCGTGAACGGCCGCCCCGGTGAGGCGGTGGCGGTGCGCGCTGGCCGGCCGGGCAGTTCGGCGGGGTCGGCCAGCGCCTTCACCAGCCGGTAGAACGTCGCCTGCGCCGACAGCTTCACCACCCCCACTCCGTACCGCTCGTCCAGCACCTGGCGAGTGAGCTGCATCAGCCCCTTCACCGTGCCCTTGGAGCGGCCGCGCTGGCGCCGCAGCGCCTCCAGCACCGCGGCGACGACCTTCTCGTCGGCGCGCCCGGTGCGGCTGACCGGTTTGGTCGTGCGGTGGTCGACCAGCCCCCACAACCCCTGGCGCCGGTAGTTCAGCCGCATCCGCTGCACGGTGCTGACAGCGACGTGCTCCCACCCCAGAGCGGTGAGCTCCGCGGCCTTGGCCTGCTCCCGCTCAGCCAGCGTGCGCGAGAGCGGGTCGTACTGCGGCCTCGGCACCCCCGCCGCTCCCTCCCCGCCGGCGAGTCCGTACTCCACTTCCTGGATGTGGCGCTGCCAGGCCAGGGCCTTCTCCTGCTCGCGCACCGGCACCGTCTGGAACAACCCCCACTGCGGCACCCCCACCCGCGGCCGCGCGCCGGCCACCGCGAAGTCCGGCGCCGCCACCAGGTGCCCGGCCAGCACGGTCGCGACCTCCCCGCGCTCACCGGCCAGCCGCACCAGATGCCCCTCCACCCCGACCACCTGCCACCCGCGCCCGTCGAAGACGATGTGCGCACCCACCGCCAGCACCCGCCGACCCGAACCGCCGCTCACGCCGCCACCCCCCGGCCCACCACGGTCCCGGCGTCCAACGGCCTCTCCGCCAACCCCGCGGACAGAACACCGGACCACAGCAGATGGAAGACCATCGGCCCCGCCCGCAACGGCACCCCCACCGCCGCGACCCCATCCGCCAGCGGCCGCGGCTCGGCGAACGCAGCCAGCACCGCCTCACGCAGGACCCCGTCAGCACCGAACCGCGGATGCCGGTACCCCGCCAGCCACCGCACATTCGCCGCCACCACCGGCGACGGCGGCTCCAACCGCCGGTACACCCACCCCACCCCCTCACACACCTGCGCCAGCACCCGCGCCGCCCGCTGCGCCGCCGGCCCGCCCACGCCCGCAACGGCAGGACAGTCGGCCAGCAGCGCCCCGCCGTCCGCGTAGCGGGCGAACAACTGCGGAACCCAGGAACGCACCACTCCGTCCTCCTCACGCCACAGCAGCCGCACCGGCCGCCCCGCCAGACCGGTCACCGAACGCTCACGGTCCAGCAGCATCAACTGCATCCGCATCGCCATCGACCCATGCGCCACCAACCGCCCCGTCGTCGAAGACCACCACCACCCCGGACCCCAGCTGCGCCCCGGCACCACTGGGAACGCCGAAACCGGCCTTAACTCCTCGAACCGCACCTGTCCGGCCACCCGCCCCAGGCGCTGCTGGACCACCTCGCCAGCGACCGTGACGAAGCACGCCTCCACCCTCGCCGCATCCATCAAACCCACCCCTCACCGCAGCGCCCCGCCGTCAGGCAGTCAAGTCCGTTGAGAAACCGGCAGATAGAAGAACAGACACCGTTCACTCCAACGAGTGCTGCACCTCTCGCTTGCTGTGCCTGTGCTGGAGGTGCCGGGGCTCGATCGGCGGGAAGGAGGGCTCGAAGCCGGAGCTGCGGGAGAAGGCCGGCCCGGACCGGCTGGAGTGCCCGACGTTGCGAACAGGACCGCGCCGTCAAGGACTTGGGGCCGCTGGTGCTGCCCGCCCCGACCAAGCGCGAGCTGGTGGCCGCGCTGGTCTCCACCCCGGACGGTCCGTAATGGGAGGACGCGTGCCGCACACGAGGCTCTACCCGGCGAAGGGCCGCAGGGTGTGACCTGTTGGTCGTGGCGGGCGTGGAATGGCCTATCACGCCATGTTGTCTGGACCTTCGGTTGGACCTGTTGGAGGTACGGGCCGGGTTGGTGCGGTCCGGGTGTTGGTGACTGTGTGTGATCGTTGGGTGGGGTCGGGGCGGGTGGGGAGTTGTGGGCTGTTTTCGGGGGTGAATTCCGCCGGTAATTCCGATGGGTTGTTTTGGTGGATTGGCTTCTGGGTGGTGGCGTGAATTCGGGTTGGAATTGCGGTGGTGTGGTGGTGGCGGGGGTTGGTGTTCGGTTTGGCGGGGTCGGGCTGTGTGTTTCTGGGTGGCCGCCGTCCGTGGTGGCCAGCCTCGGCGGCTTCTTGCCCGCCCGGCGCCTGCCTGCCTGCCTGCTGGGCCCGGCCGTCGTTCTGGTCGGCCGCCAGGCCGTTCCCGCTGCGCCCGGCTCGGCCGTGCTGCCCGGCTGTCCGGGTCGGTTCGGGTGCTGTTGGGCGCCGCCGTTCCGGCTGGATGGCTGGGTGGCCGTCAGGCCGCCGTGGGGGCCGCTCTGGTGGTGGCTCGGGGGTAGTGGGTGGGTTGTCGCGCCCCTTGTCGCGTTGGCCTGTCGCGGTGGGTGCTGTCGTGTGGTGTGACGTGGGCGGATGCCCGGTTTCCCCTGTGTGTGGTGGGGGCGCGACAGCTCCCGCGACAGCCGCGGGTCGGGTGCCCTCCGGGAGCGGCCGGATGGCCGGGCGTCGGCCGCTGCCGGGTCGCCGGTTGCCAGGCGCTGGTCGTTCTGGCCGCCGTCCGGGGGCCGCTGTCCAGGGCGGCCGGGTACGGCGAGGACGTTGGCCGTCGA
>NZ_KK854000.1 GCF_000696185.1 Kitasatospora cheerisanensis KCTC 2395
ACCGAGCCGGGCGGTGTTGATCCGGGGGCCGTCGTTGTCCTTGTAGAGCAGCCGCAGCCTGGTCCGGCCCTCGACGGTGTCCAGCACCAGCGAGGTGTTCTGCTGGTGCGACTCCAGCGCGATGCCGTACCCGAACAGCGTGGTCTGCCAGTCCAGCAGCAGTTCCACCAGCTCGCGGTACAGGTCGAGCACCGAGCCGCCGTGGAAGCGGTCCGCGAGGTGGTCGACCACCAGCCGGCCGCCCGGCGCGGGCGCCAGCAGCGCGGCCAGCGGCACCGTCACGGCCTCGTCCAGGCCGGCCGGGTAGCGGCGCAGCAGGACGGCGAGCAGTTCCTCGCCGGCGGCCTGCGCGTGGCACTGCTCGTCGGCGTGCAGGATCCGGGCGGCGAGCGGGGTTCGCGCTCCAGGACGGCCTGGAGCAGGAGCTGCCCGGCGGCCCGTCGGTGAGCGTGCCCGGCTTGATTGGGTGCGGCGTTTGCGCTGCCCCAGGGTCGCGGTGGCCAGCGGCAGTTTTCAGTGGCTGCACGGACGGGTCGTGGCCACCGCGACGGTGCGCGCACGGACAGCGTTGGGCAGCACCCGCAGTACGGTTCCTCGGCGGAAGCACCGCGCCGGCAGGTCCGGGAGGTGAGCCGACCGGTCAGGGATGCACCGAATTGGTCGCGTAGGGCGCGTGCCGGCCGAGCCGGCGGGCGCGCTCGGCCACCAGTCGGGCAGCGGCCCGCCGGTGGTCCCGAGGCTCGGCCGGCCGCGCCGGCCAGCCGCGCAGCTCGAAGGACGGATGGAACTCCGGCGCATGTCATGGACAAACGCAACCGATCATCCTGTTCGACTGCAAGGAGCGGACCAGAACGAGAAGTTCGAGCTCGTGTCCTGCAAGGCCTTGACCCCGCGGAGGCTCCGGTCCCTGCTGCCCCGACCCCCTGGTACTCCGAGCACTTGGCTCCGCCCGGGGCATCCGCACTGGTCGCAGATGCCCGGGCCTTCGAAAGAGCCCGGCAACGCCACACGGCCCCGTCGCGGTGCCCGCGCCGGGCGCACCGCGCCCTGCCGGCTCTCCGGCGGGTCTCACCACCAGCCTGAGGGGGATCACAGACCTTTCGATGAGAACTCCCAGTAGGCAAATGGTACGACTGCGGCCGGTGCACCGTCGGTGTCGCGTCGGCGGCCTGCTCGCCGCCTGCTCGCCACGCCCGCCTTCGCCGCCGGGGAGCCGCCGACTCGCCCCCGTTCCCGACGGGTCGGCGGCTGATCGGCGGCGGGTAAGGACGGCTCGCCAGGCCTGTTCAGGCAGGCCGACGAGAACCGCGTTTGCGGGCCGGGCTCCGACGAGCGACTGTGGCTCTCTGTCGTCCTGTCTTTCTTGCGGACCGTTCTCTCTTTTTGTCTCTTGTAGACCGACCTGCGCACCCGCGGTGGAGGAGGGGTCATCGCGACCTCCGGCACCGTGGGTGCGCGCGGCCGAGCGCCTGAAGCCCTCGCCGGCAGCGCGGCGACGTCCAGGGCGTTTCGTCTGACAACGGCTTTACAAAGCGTTCCGCGTTTCCGAGGGACGACCAGCGGCTGAAAGCTGTCCCAGATTCATGTCGTCCGGCGGGCCCGGCGGGTGGCGCAAGGGCCGCGGGCTCTGCGCTGGGACGGGCACCATCGACGACGTCAACGCCTTCCGTCCGCCACCGCGAGAGTACCGGGCGCGCGAGAGGACGGACGACGCGCCCTGAAGCTGTCGCAGCTGATGTCCTCCGGCAGCACGGGAGGTGAAGAAGGCCGCGGGGCTGGCGCTGGACGGGCCACATCGACGACGTCCGGGGAGTTCCTCCTCGCTACGGCTACCAGACCGCCCGCCGCGCACGACCAGGAAACCCTGACGATCCTCCCAGCTCGCCGACCTGACGAGCAACGCCGTCGACCAGGCCGGCGAGCAGGCCGGCAGGCCGAGGACGCCGCCGCCAAGGCACTGGCCGCGAGCGCCCTGGCCAAGCAAGCCGCCGAGAAGGCCGCAGCGGAGACCAAGGCGGCACAGGGCGACGCGAGAAGGCCTCCAACGCCGCTGCGGAAGGCCGCCGACGCGGCCGAGCGGGCCCGCGAAGGCCGCAGGACCGCCTCCGAGGCCGCCGCCAGGCCAACGAGCCTCCCGGCAGGCCGCCGACGCCGCCGCGACGCGCCGCGCTTCGGCGGCCGCCGGCAATGCGGCAGCCCAGGCCCAGGACGCCGCTGCCAGGGCCGCCGGCAACGCCGCTGACGCGGACAAGGCCAAGAACGCGGCGATCGCGCGAAGAAGCCGCCGGTGAAGCACAGACCATCGGCGGAGCGCGCCCAGTGGGCCTTCCAGGCGTCGAAGCAGGCGACAACGCGGCCGGCCTCGGCGAAGGAAGCGGCCACCAACTGGACGCGGCCGCCGCCGCCGCGCTGGAGGCAGCCGACCAGGCCGGTGTCTCGGAAGAGGCCCGCGACCGTGCCAGGCCGCCGCGGACCGTGCAAGAAGGCTGCGGGCGAGGCCAGTAGGGCCTGCGCCGCCGTCCAGAAGATCGCGGCCGAGGCCGGGCGGCATCGGCCGAGGCCCAGCGCGCCGCCATCCTCTGCCACTCACGCGTCTGCGGCAGCCCAGGCTGCCCAACAGGCGGGGGACCACGCCGGCGAAGCCGCCACTGCAGCCGCCACCGCCAGGCCGCCGCCACTGCGGCGCAGCAGGCCGCCGACGAGGCGGCAGCCGCCGCGACCCAGGCGCACAAGATCGCCGATCTTGCGCGCGCCTCGGACGCGGAGCGTCTGGCGGCCGCAGCAGGCTGTCGAGGTCGCTGCTGCCGAGGCAGGCGTACTTCGAGGAGGCGGCCGAAGGCGAAGAAGGCCGCGTGGGAGTCGGGCCAAGGCCACCGAGTTGGCCGCCGACACCGAGCGTCTGCTGGCCGAGGCCACGGCCGCCGGCGTCGACCCGTCGGTAGCGGTCGCCAAGGGCGCCTGGCCGCGACCCGCCTGCTGAGTGCCGGCGGCCGTGGGTCCAGGTCGCGGCACAGACCGCGGTGGGGGCCACGACGCGGACGTCCTCGCGTTCCTGAGCACCGACTTGGCACTGGCCCGGAGAACACGACGACCGCACCAGCGTCCTTGCGAAGGTCGCCGCCTCCACCAAGCTGGGAGCAGCGACTGGCCGCGGAGGCGGCCTCGGTCGGGACCCCTCCAGGAGGTGGGGCGTTCCTCGCCACCGGCGCCTACCCGGGCAAGGACGACGACGACCGGCTCGCCCTGTCGAAGATCATGTCCTCCGGCGGCCCGCGGGGTGCGGGAAGCCGCCGGCAAGGCGCTCGACGGCACCATCGACGACGTCCGCGCGTTCCTCGCCACCGGCCAGTACGCCGCCCCGCGACGACGACAACCGCCTCCTGGTCTCCCAGGCCATTCTCCGCCGGCGGACCCGAGGTCAAGGCAGCGGCCCAGGCCGCCATGTCCGGGCCCACCTCCGGCCTCGAACCCTTCCTGAAGATCGGCCTGCCCCAAGGCCCAGCAGCGCGACGCCGTCACCGCGGCCCACGTCGCCACCATCTCTCCTCCTACCTCCAGGCCATCGACGGCAACACCCGCCCTCGCCCGCCAGTACGCGGCCAGGCCGCCCAGGCTACGCCACCGCCCGCGGCGCCGCCAACCGAAGCCGCCACCTACGCCGGCCAGGCACAGGCCTCCGCCACCGAGGCCGCCAACTGGGCAGCCAAGCAGCCGAATCCGCCCGCCAAGCGGAAGGCCAGCGCCGACCAGGCCGCCGCCTACGCCGCCCAGGCCCGCAACTCCGCCGCCAGCGCCGACGCTGCCGCCCGCAGCGCCCGACCACTCCGCCACCGCGGCCGCCGCTCCGCAGCGCAGGCCCGTCAGTTCGCCACGGACGCGAAGAGGGCTGCTGACGACGCACTCGCTTCCAAGCTCGCGGCCCAGGCCAGCGCCGCCGAAGCCCACCAGGCCGCGGGTCGAGGCGTTCAAGATCGGCCTACCAGAAGATGCAGGACGGCAACGCCGCCGGCCAGATGGAGTCCGAGACCGCGGTCGTCGTCGACGAACCTCGGTCGGGTGTCCTACATCGATTGTGGGTTCCCAACGGGAGAGCTGAAGCAGGAGGGTCGTCAACGACAAGAAGTACGCCGACGGCCTGCTGGCCTGCATCAACGCCGCCGACCTCCTCAGCAGCTGGGCCAGCAAGGCCAACTGGCACCGCGGCCCAGCGGGGGAAGACGTCTGCACCATCCCCGGTCAACGTCAAGGGTGACCCGGCCAGGTCGACTACATCCTGAGGACCTGTCCCGAACCGGGGCTGAGCATCGCCGCGTGCCACGGCAAGTACACGGAGTGGATTCCGTCCCCCCTCGACAGCAGGACGCTCGACCACGTTCAGGTCGAGAGCCGCATCGACATGCCGTACAGCGAGTACCTGACGCGGTACAAAGTGCTACTCGAACCCTGGTGGCGGACCTGCCAGACGATCGAGAGAGTTCGACGATCGGCCGCCCACATCCTTCCTGGGGCGACTTCATCGACTGCTTCAAGAACCCCGGCCTCAACTCCTCCTGCGCCTGGGCAGCGTCCAACTTCATCCCCTTCGGAACCCTGGCCGAAAGCCGCCAAGGGCGTAGTCGCCTTCCGCTACGCGATCGAGGTCGGCGGCATGACGATCGAGGAGGCCAAACTCGCCCTACAGGTCAGCCTCGACGGTTTCAAGGACGCCACCATCGGCAGGCTGGCTCCTGACCAGCGCGGACGCCCTGTCCACCTCCGCCTCAACCTGAAGAACGGCATGAGCGTCGACGAGCGCTTTCTGCGCTTCGCAAGGTCCAGGGCATGGACCCGCAGTTGCTCAGGCAGGCGGAGAACGAGGCAGCCGCCGCGAGGTGGGCCGAGCGGTGCGAGGAAAACAGCTTCCCCGCCGGAACGCGCCCGTCCCTGGCCGACGGCTCCCACCGCCCGATTGAGCAGGTCCGAATCGGCGACCGTGTGCTCGCCGGAGTCCCGGGCGCTTCTCCTCAGGTACAGACCGTCACAGCGACCTACTCCCACACCACCGGCCGACTGACCGAGGTCAGCGTGGAAGGCGGTGGGGTCTTCACTTCCACCGAGGGACACCGCGTCTTTGTTGAAGGCGGCGGCTGGACGACCGTGGCGGGCCTGCGGCCGGGTAATCGTGTGCACTCCGCCGACGGCTCACTGCGGAGCATCACTGCGCTCGACCGCCGGCAGCGCCGGACGTCATGGTGTACCGACTGACGGTCGACGGTACCCACACCTTCTTCGCCGGAGCAGCGGGTGCCGACTCCGCCGGACATCCTTGTCCACAACTGCATCAACTTCATCGAGGACGACGTCAAGTTCGCCCAGGAGGGGTGGGCACACCGTCGCGGACCACATCGACCTGAGCGGACAGAAACTGCTGGACGCGGGTGAAGGAAAGGGCCTCGTCACGGTCTGGGTCGACGCCGCGACCGCTCAGAAGGCTGTCGCCCACGCGGTCGAAGAAGGTGGCGTAAGGTACCGCCAACGAGCGTGTCCTGCAGAACTGGATCGCGTGCAGCGGAAAAGGATCGCGGGACGGACGGATAATTCATCCCCGGGTGACGACCTCAAAGAGGTACCCTGGGAAATTCGACGGACGTCATCCCGGGCGACCTGGCATACAAATATGAACTCAGCGGGAAGCCGCTTCCCGCCAATCCGTTGACGAAGACTTCCCACCGGCAGGAAGGTCCGCGTCTTCCTCAAGTACGTGGCAGGCCACCCGGACAACTTCATCGTCTACACGTCTTATCCCGAGTAACCAGCCGAAGGCAACACAAGAAATGGAACCAATGGGAGCTGACGGAGACTTCGGAATCTCCGGGCTCGGAATGAAGATCAATGGCGCTTTCGGCCCGGCCGATCGGACCGCAGCCCTGGACTTCGTCACTACCCGCCTGGAGCGACGGAGGCCCCTGGGAGGCCGCAGCGCTGAGTTCCGACGCCAGTCGTCTCATCGCGTCAACCCTGTCCAACCCGGAGTTGGAGATCCTCTGGCTGTCCACGACCGGCAGGCGCTTCGACGCGGAATTGGGGCCGGGCAGCATTTCGGGACCTTCTGACGGATATCGTCGCATTCAGTTTCCAAATTTCTTCGGAAGGGCGATGCTGATGCCTTCCTGGCACAGTCTTCCCTGACCGACTCCCCAGAA
>NZ_KK854001.1 GCF_000696185.1 Kitasatospora cheerisanensis KCTC 2395
GGGGTCGTGGTCATCGCGTCCACCCCGTCAGGAACAGGTAGATGCAGTAGACGATCAGCGCGGCGTCGGCCGCGAGGCCGATCAGGAGGATCAGGGTCCCGATCACGGGTATCTCTCCAGGTCAGGGGAGGTGCGCACCCCGAGGTGTGCAGGGGTGCGCACCAGGTGTTCAGGAGGAGGTGCGGCCGAGCTGGTCGGTGCTGTGGGTGGTGCGCGGGGCTTGGACCGGGCGGCCGTTGGCGCGGGCCTCGTCGTAGTCGGCGCCGGTCCAGGTGCGGCCGGCGGAGTCGACGTGCGCCGGGGTGTCCGTGCGGGTGGACGGCCTCGGCTCGCTGGAGCGGGAGTTGAAGAGGCTCATCACCGCACCCCCGCGAACTCGCCGCGGACGGTGAGGACCTGGCCGTCGATCTCGGCGAGCAGGTAGTACGTGCCGCAGCCGGTGCTGGTGGACGAGCCGTCAACGGTGCGGCAGCTCAGGCACCACTTCGCCTTGATCACCTCGCGCAGTTCGGCGACGCCGATCGGCTCGGTCGCGGTGTAGGTGTCCGGCAGGCCGGCGGGGGCGAGGGTGCCGATGATCGGCAGGCAGGTCATCACCGCGCACCGCCCAGCAGGCGGCCCAGCAGGCGGGCCGCGCCAGCAGCGGCCTTGGCCAGGTCGGCGGGCGTGATCGGGGGGACGGGGGCGGGGTAGCGTCGAGCATGGCTGGTCCCTTCACGGAGGGGGTGGCCTGAGCCCCGGCCGGGTCGCATCCGGTCGGGGCTTCTTGCATCACCGAATGTAGACCAAAACTCGAATTTGCTCTACCCCCTTGGTAGGGTACGACTTCATGTTCTACCGTTTGGAGGTAGGGCGGGCACATCGTCCGCTCACATGAGAGGAGGGATCCCGTGGCCGGATACGCCGACATCGCGGGGCATTTCCGCAGGCAGATCGAGGGAGGTGAGCTGAGGCCCGGCGACCGCCTCCCGACCCTGCGAGAGGTGATGCAGGAGTTCGGGGTAGCCCAGCAGACAGCTAGCCGGGCCTACGCTCGGCTCCGCACCGAGGGCCTCACCACCGCCACCACCGGCGGGGGCACGGTCGTAGCCCCGTACGGCAGCGACGGCGTTGCCGCCCGCGTCGCGGCACACGCGGCCACCGGCCGGGCGCTGGCACAGGGCGAGACCAGCCGAATCCTGGAGGTTGGCACGGTGCCGGCCGACGAAACCGTGGCCCACCGCCTCGGAGTCGAACCCGGCACTCCGGTGCACGTCCGTCGGCGTGTCGTCAGCCGCGGTGGCGTGCCCGTGCACTACTCGTCGTCCTACTACCCGGCGTACGTCATCGAGGCCGTGCCCGAGCTGACCGAGCCCGTGTCGACCGGTGCCAGCCGTGAGCTGGCCGCCGAGCGTCTCGGTGTTCCGCAGGCCCAGGTACTGGAGGAGATCAGCCCCCGGCTGGCGACCGTGCCGGAGGCCGAGGCGCTGGGCCTCACCGGTCAGGTGATCGTCAATCAGATCGTGCGCACGGTCTGGCTGGCGGACTCCCGGACGGTGGAGGTGGGCGTCAAGGTCACCGCCACCGTCCTGCGGTACTCCACCGCGCTGTAGTGCATGCAGAAGGGCCGACTCCGGATGAGCCCCGGGGTCGGCCCTACCAACTCGTGATCGACGGAGGTACCCGTGTCACACAACACCCAGTATGCGGCGACGCGCCACCGCGTCTCGGCGGGTCGACTCGACCTGATCCTGACCCTGTTGGCCGGAGCCCTGATCATCGCGCTGACCAGTGTGGTGTTCTGGCTGTCCTACGCTCACCTGCACGACATCGCCCGCGACAACGGCCTCGGTTCCGCACCGGAACGGGCCTGGGCGTGGCCCGCAGCCCTCGACGCATTCGTGGTGATCGGCGAGGTGTTGATGCTCCGCGCCGGCCTGCGAGGCCGGACCGACTGGTGGGCCGTCGGGGCCACTGCGATCGGGTCGGTGGGTTCGATCGTGCTCAACATCGCGGGCGTGCCGACGGGATCGACGGAGCTGACCTACGTAGTCGCGGCCGTGCCGCCAACCGCCGCGATGTTGGCGTTCGGTCTGCTGATGCGTCAGATCCACCAGATCGTCGGCGCGGCCATCGCCCGGACCGACACGGCAACCGACACGCCCGTGTCGGTCGAGCCGGTCAGTACCCCGGCCCGCCCCTCGATGACCATCTGCGGACCCGAGGCCTGGCAGGTGGAGGTGCCCCCCGCGCCGCCGGCCGACACGGCCGTGTCGCCCGCCGTGGCGGAGCCCGTCCGCCACACCATCTGCGTCCGCCCGGCCGTCCACCCGGTCCGGGTGCTCGCCTCCGACGGCGCCCTCGACGAACTCCGGTACTACGAGCCCCGCCCGGTACGACGCGAGCCCGCTCCCGTCCCGCAGCAGCTCACAGCCCTGGACGAGGCCAAATCGGCCGCGCTGGACGCCCTCCTGGCCGCCGCGCGTCGCCCCCGCCCCGAAACCGACACGCCCCGCCCCCTGACGACCGACGAGCTGTACCTGGCGGACGTCGAGGGCGCCGTCAAGTACACGGACATCGACGCGGCCGCTGGCGAAACCGACACGGCCGCCGTGTCGGTTGACATGGAGACCGACACGGACCACTCCCCGACGACCGACGAGCAGCACCTGGCGGACGTCGAGGCGGCCGCCGATCCGGCGACCGACGCGGAAACCGACACGGTGATCGAGGCGACCGACACAGCCGTGTCGGTTCCCGGCCCCGGCAGCCGGCTGACCGACGTCGAGCTCGACGTGGTGGTCCACATGATCCGGACCGAGACCGAACCGCCGCGCAGCTACCGCGAGATGGAGGCCCGGTTCCGCGAGCTCGGCTACCAGGGCAGCGCCGCCCGCCTCCGCGCCGCCTGGGACCGCGTTGCCACTGAGGCCCTCACCGCCTGACCCGACCCCCCCCAGGAAACGCCGCAGGGCCCGCCCCCCAGCGGGGGAGCGGGCCCTGACGGTCTCCTAGGTCACACTCGCGACTTGCGCGCCATGTGCCTCACGTAGCGCCTCAGTACGGCATGATGATCAGCCAGCACAAAGGCTGTGTGGGACCGAGCGCCAACTCGGGACCCCACCGGCCGAGTCCCATTCACTGTCGCCCGGCTAGGCGAAGACAGCTGAGGAAACCCAACGCTTGACCAGCGTAACGGGTGGTGCGGGTATCCGCGCAACACCCCACGAGACTGATGCACACCGAGGTGTGCACACCGGTGCGCACCAGGTGCGCACCCCGGCCACCGGCCCGGACGACGCTCCCGCACACGCGGTCGAGCGCCCGGACGGCGGCGACCGTCCGCACGTCAGCACGCGACACAAGGCCGGCGGCCCGTCCACGGTGACGCCCACCATGGCCGCCACCGTCCCCGTCCGCCGCAAGAAGCGCCCGAAGTGCGCGATGTGCAGGGCCTCGGTCAAGGTCACCCCCGGCAAGTTGGTCGCGAGTTGGTGCTCGGACGCCTGCCGCAAGCGCGCGAAGCGGATCGTCGCGGCCGCCACTGGCAATCCGTCAGGACACGAACCAATGTCCGGGGTTGAAACCGGCATTCCCGCAGGTCAGACCGGCGTTTCGGGCCGCGAAGCGGGCCCGCTTGGAAAAGAAACAACAGAGTTTCCGGGCTCCTCGACCGCAGCCGTCCGCGAGGCACGAGCACGGTCGCGGGCGGCGCGGCGGTACGCGGCCCGCCGCACCCTGTGGCGGATCACCGGAGAACGCACGTGCCGCGGCTGCGGACGGACCGTCATGGACCCCGAGACCGGCGTCATCAAGGCCCAGAGCGCAGAGGGCCACACCGTCGTCCTCGGCACGCTGAAGTGCGCAAAGATCTGGTTCTGCCCGCCCTGCTCGGCCACGATCCACACCCGGCGCGCGGCCCAGATCACCGGCGCGGTGGTGTCCTGGATCCGGGCCGGCGGGTCCGCTTACCTGGTGACCTTCACCCCCGCCACGCCTACGCGGACCGCCTGGACGCGTTGATGGACGCCATCCAGGGCACCCGCGCGTCCTCGGCGGACGCCATCGAGGCCGCCCGCGCCGAGGTCGCCATGGTCAAGGCCGAGCTGGAGTCCGCGAAGGCACAGGCCCGACAGGCGGTGCAGGACGCCCAGGCCAGGGCCAAGGCCGGCGTGCTGGCCGGGCGGGCGACGGCTCGTCAGACCGTGGACGCGGCCCGCGCCGCCGCGCCGAAGGGTGAGAAGAAGACGGC